>CAWDIM010000001.1:0-17352 GCA_963802295.1 uncultured Planctomycetota bacterium
GTGACTGCTCTCCCAGCCAGCCATCCGCTCGATTCGAACTGTTGGAACGCTGCTCTTGCGCCATGATCCGCTGATAGGCCGACGTGTAGCGGGACGAGCGCAACGAAACGGCTTCACCGGCCTTGATGAGGTTTAAGTCCATATACAACGCACAGACCAACATGCCGGCGAAATCGACACATTCCCGGCACTTGAAGCGAGACTCGAAGAACCGGCCAGTGCATCCGTCTTCTTGATTGGCGCGGCGGGCAATGTTTTCGCACAGGATTCCCATAAACCAGGAAATATTGCTCAGCCGACGCCGCAACTGCTTGATCCGCTTCTTGTCCCGCACGGCCTGTTCAATGCGTTTGTCGCTGACCTGCGGCAGCTCGTCCGACATGCACTTGGCGATCTTCATGGCGGTCAGGTAGCGGCGGGCCACCTCGTGGGGCGACCAGCGGCGGGCCACATCGGGCCGCGAGCGGAGCATCAGGTGCAGATGGTTGCTCAGTTCCGCGTGGAATTCGACTTCGATGGCGAACAGCCCGGCGAGCTGTTCTTCCCGGACCAGGATCCAATCGCGGCGATGGGAGAAGTCGCGGCCGGTCAATGGGTCCCGGCCACACAGAAAGGCGCGGCGCACGCAGCGGGCGCGGCAGTGATAGACGGCTCGGCGATCACGACCCAACAATTTACGACGAGCGTAGGCGACCATGAGGCAATCCCTCCGTGTGCGGGCAGTGCCCGGAGCGCCCGCGGCCGCTGAGGGCCCCGTGGGGACGTTCGGGAAACACTGGCGCAAGAGAAAGTGATTGCCCGCCTTTCGCTCGCCAGAACTGCCGTTATCTTACCTGATCCCATGGCGCATGCAAGACCCGCCGCAGCGGGTTAGCGATGACATACGTATGTCACCTCATAAGCCATGATGGCACCGCTAGCATGCTCGGCATGCGACCGTGGACGATCGTCGGAGGGCTCGCGGCGGGATTGGAAAGCAAGGGGGAAGCAGGGTGTCTGTTCCACTGCTTCTACTCCGCTGCTTCGCGTGATGGTTTGCCTTCAGAAACAATCGACTAGCCTGGTCGCCGCCGCACACTGGCTCCGCTCGCCGTGATACCTGAAAGCGATAGTGACGTCGATCCGGCTCGCTCAGCCAGTGCCACCCGTCACCAGCATGTTCGGCATGCGGCAATGGACGATCGTCGGAGGGCCCGCAGCGGGGACAAAAAAGTCGGGGGGAAGCAGGGTGTCTGCTCCTCGTCATGCTCCTCGTCCTCCTGCCCCCGCGGTCTGCGCGACCGCAGCTACGATCCGCGTCGTAGCTACGCGCGCGCAGAGCGTAGGGGCGTCGCCTTCCGTACTACCACTGCCCCCGCGGTCTGCGCGACCGCAGCTAGTGCGCCTGTGAAGGCGTTTGATCAGAAGGGTGAAAGTCCCTTTCAGGCCAGACGTTACCGGCCTGTAGTCGATAGTGGTAACTGCGTTTCCGTGAGGAAAGGTGGAGAGCAACCTGAGACGAATGACCAGTCCGTAACGAAAGTGAACTCGATTCGGCCAAGCCTGTCGGGGAGGATCCTAGCAATTTCCGAACCCTGGACCGTGCGACGGGTAAATCCCTCGATCCTCTGGATCTCCCCGTGGGATAGACACGGCCAGCCACGACGCTGTAGTAACGGGTGAAAGCGAGCGGGGCGAAATGGCAGTCAGGTGGTTGGAGATGGAATGGTCAGCAGGTCAAACGAGATAAGCAGGGAGATCTGCCAGATATCAGGAAGCGGACGACGATCCGTAACGAAGCAGTGGGGGACGCTGCTCACTCAATGGCCCAGGCCCACCAAGGCGTATCGTCCTTGGAACGGGAACGAACCCAACGATACCGGGATCGTCGGTGGATGCGATCTGGCAGAAGTCAGAACACCCATAGTAGCGAAGAAGCCGTGCAGCAAAACGCGGTGGAGCCAAGGGGTGTAGGGAAGTAGATGCAGATGACCAAACGTCCGAACAAACAGACCCCGACCACACAAGGAACGGGTCAACCAATCGGTCATAGTGCCGTTCGCGGCTATCCCGACCGGAGAGCTGCCGGACATCCGGCAATGGGCTCATCGGAACGTTTGGACAGAACGCATGTTGACGGCACTTTGGAGAACAAAGTGAAGGGAGGAGTATGGCACACTCAACGGTGGCCCAATGCCTTCTTTGCGAAGCGATGGCATCTCAGCCTGAAAGACGCCCACGCTCGTTTCGGTCAATCCACAGGAACCTACTGACTGGAGAGCCGTATGCGTTATGTGGCGCCCACAGTTATGTGTTGTTGGCTCTGCAAGTCTAAGCGGCTCTTCGAGCTACAGTCTCGTAGGCGCCACATAACCATTGCAGTTCTGGGTCTTGCTCAGCCTCATCGTCAGGCTAGGTTTGAATTGATCGAGTCGCAGAACGTCGGTGAATTCAGCAAATCAGAAATCACAGGACGGTGTCCGAGCCTTTCAAGTCGGATCGAGAGCAGTCTTCTTATGTGGCGTCCAGCTCGACGAAGAACTTCTGGGGCAAGGTGTTTTCCGTCTCGACGCCACATAATCCTGGGCGCCACATAACGCATATTATGTGGTCGACCACATAAGATGCGGGAAAACCGCACGTCCGGTTCGGAGGGAGGGGAGGCTCAAGCCAATGAGCCTTCCCTACCTCTATCGGTCTGCGTCGTAGCGGTGCTCGGGAAGCAGGAGCAGATACCGATTAAGATCCCCGAGTCAACGAGACGAACTCCGAGCGCGGCCAAAGTTTTTTGTGTTTTTTTGACTTCGGCTTCTTCCTGCGGCACCGATCGGTCGCTGTTACGTTGAGTTCTGTTTGTGCTTCGCTGCTGGTGGTTATGCTTCCCAAGGGGAAGCGTTCTGCACCAGACGCCGATGGGGACTCCGCGGCAGACAGTGGGAATGCCTGCGACGGTGATCGGCTGAAGGACGCATCCCCCCAGCACGCGGTGGCGGCCGTTTCGCCGACCTCGCGTTGTGGTCCCAATCACGGTCCTGAAACTCATCGGTGGCCCTTCTGTCTTTCTCCTCACTACCGTCGGGCTCAGCATGTACTTACGCTGTCCAACCTTGCTCAGGCTTGCCTGAGGGGCAGAACGCGCTGCAGATACCTCAGCAGACGGGGTAGGGCGGATGGCCCCCGACGCGACACAGCCTCGGGATCGCCACCAAGGGGATGAGTAAATGGCAAGCGGCAAGTGACCTCGAAATAATTCTGACGGTCTTCCTCCGTTGTCCGCGACGACCCGTGGCGGGCTCATGGTTCCAGGGTCCAGGCCATCGCGAGCAGGACATGTGGATCTGGTGCCATTCTGCTTTCAGAACGCGTCACTTGCCCTAGGTCGATTGCCACGTCGGGGCATTTCCAATCCCATCGCGTATAGCGCATCGCGTTCAGGGATGGACCTGGGGAGAAAAGCCGGGGAAGGTCAGAAGTCTCGCCACCGGGGCAGGGTGGAAGCTGAGGAGGTTCTTGCTTCACTCGTTAGGTCGGGGCGGTAGCGACAGGGTATCCCACTGGGGTTGGCAGGGGTCAAAAATGGACTCTGCCCGAAAGGAATTTCCGGAGTCCGGATAATCTAACTTAAGTCTTTATATTTCAAACACTTACAAGTGGGCGACGCAGGACTCGAACCTGTGACCTCCGCCGTGTGAAGACGGCGCTCTAACCAACTGAGCTAGTCGCCCAAACTAATCACTAACCGCACAAATCCTAGTGGCAGGTAGCTTTCGGGTTATCGTAGCCACGGATCAATGGAAGCACAAGTACCCGCCCATTCGTATTATCGAACGGCTCAAACGGGTGGAAACGGGCCGGAGGATACCGTCCTGTCCGCGCCCTCAAACGGGGACCGGATTCTTGTCGCAGCGCAACAGAAACCCCGCCAGCACGCGGCCAGCCTTGTGGTCTGAGCGTCACGACCGCCGGTGTTGCATCAACTCACAGATGCGGCTCGATCCGTCGCGATCCTACCTGCGCCGCCTGACGGAACAAATGGCTGCGGCGGAGCTACCGGCCACAGTCGGCGGCGACGCGGCAGTGGCTCGCTGAGACGAGCGGCAATAGTCGCATGTGGGCACAGCACTGCAGCACAGAAGAATGTGCCGAGTTTACCGGGTAACAACCCATGTCATCCTAACGGTGCCAGGCGAGCGCTGGCGGGCCAGGCGCCACCGCTTAACCGCATTCCGGTGTGCTGCCCTAGACGTGATGATGTTCGATGAGGTTGGCACCTTACGGCAGGAACCGCCGCCACAGGACGGGCACGTCGTTGGCCTGCGGCGCGCCCGGCGTACTGCGGCCGTCCCGCACAAGCTCCTCAAGCAACGACATCATGGCAGCGACTCGCTCCGGCTGCTGTGCGTACAGATTGTCCTGTTCGCCCAGATCCGAGTCGAGATCGTAGAGCTGGCCAGCGGTTGTGGCCTTGGGCTCCGCAGACAGGGAACTCCAGGCGCCACCGCCGTCCGGTCCCACGATGAGTTTCCAGGAACCTTGACGCACGCGCGAGTAGTCCCGCGGAACCTTGGCTGATCGCATGCTCGCGCACCGGTTTGTCTTCGCCTCGCAACAGCGGCAACAGGCTCACGCTATCCTCGCCGGCATTGGCGGGTAGTTCCGCACCGAGCATTGCGGCCAGCGTGGCCAGCAGATCGGCGTGATGAACGAGTTGACGACTCACGCCGCCGGGTGTCACCTGCTCGGGCCAACGCACCAACAGTGGCACGCGATGGCCACCCTCCCACGCATCGGCCTTGTATCCGCGCAACGGGCCGCTTGGGAAATGCCCGCGCGCCTCCAGATCCTTCGCGCCGGTGTAGGGCGCAAAGCCGTTGTCGCTGGTGAAGATCACGAGCGTGTGGTCAGCTACGCCACTCTCCTCCAGTGCATCGAGCACTCGCCCGACAACCGCATCGGACTCGAGCACCAGATCGGCGACGGCACTCTCCAGGCCGCTCCGCCCTTTCCAGGCGTCGTTGACCGCCAGCGGCGTGTGCGGCGAAGTCAGCGGCATGTAAAGCAGAAACGGCGCGGGGTCTTTCGCCGCGTCGGCGATGAACGCGCAGGCACGGTCAGCGAGCGCCGGCAAGATGTTTTCGAGCTGCCAGTCTCGGAGCGCGGGTCCGGGGAGGCTGGCCAGGTTGCTGGTAAGCTTGTCGGCGGGCAAGAACTCCGCAGGAATCCCGATCGTGCGATCGTCGGCAATGAAACAGTACGGTGGCCAGTTTGGCACATCCGTGCCGAAGTAGCTGTCAAAGCCGCGCGTGATCGGGCCGCCGGCGATCGGCTGGGAAAACACCTCTCGCCATGCCGCGCGATGTGCGTCAGTCGCCACGCTGGTCGCATCCTGGTTGTTACCGGTCTGGCGACCGAGATCGCGAAAGTAAGTCAGCTGTTCTGCGGAGATCGGCCAATCCCAGCCAAGATGCCACTTGCCAATGCACGCCGTGCGATACCCGTGCTGTTCGACGAGCCCGGCGATCGTCAACCGATCAGGCGCGATGAGGGGCGACTCCCAGAGGCCGACGATGCCCTGCTGCAAACGGCTGCGCCAGTGATACCGGCCGGTCAGGAGCGTGTAGCGTGAAGGCGAACAGACTCCGGACGAGGAATGTGCATCGGTGAACCGGAGTCCCTCGGCGGCGAGTCGATCGATGCACGGCGTGAGGATCTTCCCCCGATTGAGGTTGTTGCACGAGATGTCACCGTAACCCAGGTCATCGGCCAGGATGATGACGACGTGTGGAGGCGCTGACGCTGGCGGGACCTGGGCGCCCACGGGTGGCCGCGGGGCCAGCAGCAGTACGCAGAGGATCAGTAGTTTACGGTTCATAGGGTGGTACTCCGTGTCGGCGTTCTCTTCAGAGCATGTCCCGGCGCGGCACCGCCGTCAAGCACGCCTGCAGGCCAGTCCCCCCTGGCCTTGACCGGCAGTGGCTTGGGCCGCACGTCGCATGTACGGTCGGCCGATCCTCTCATGAGCGCGATGATTCACGATTCGGTACAGGGCCAAGGCAAAAAACGCGAACAAGAGAACGATGATCATGTGTGGCATGAGTGGGGCGTTGATGAAGGCGACCGCCACGGTCGCCCAACAGCCTGGGACTGGCGTGCCGCCAGGCGTTCGGCAGGCCTGGACGTCTCAACCGCCGAAGTACTACCAGCTTGAGCTCTCGACGACACTCACGGGTATTCTGTGCACGGGGCGGCACAGTGACCATCGCCACAGTGACACGTGGCATCCCCGCCACAAAGACCGGGCGACTGTTTCTCTGGCAGTGTCTTAGCCTCTCGCCAACGCACTAGCCCAGTGGACCCGATGGCGGATTGCGGTGCGAAGTGTTTCGCCCGCCCCGCCTGGGAGTAAACTTGATGTGGCCACATGTTCAGGGGTGCCGGTGCCGGCCGTGTTGACTATAACGATTGTATCTGCTCCTGCGCGTGACCCGACCGAAAATCCTATACTCGAACAGTGGCGCAACATCACTCTTTAGGCGAGCCGAATCATGTTTGGAATCCGCTACCTGAAGACACCTCCGACAACCCATGTCATCCAATACCGTGGCGGCAAGATCGTCCGCCAGGGGCGGGAGCCTCCTTCTTCTATTTCGCTCCCACGACGTCGTTGGTGTCCGTGCCGTTGGCAAGCGTCGACGTGCCGTTTGTGTTCCAGGAAGTCACCGTGGACTTCCAGGAAGTGACGCTTCAGGGACAACTGACTTATCGCGTGGCCGACCCGGTAAAGCTCTCGCAGTTGATGGACTACTCCATTGATGCGCAGGGCCGCCATGTGAGTGACGACCCGACACGACTTAACGAGCGTCTGATCCAGTTGGCTCAAGTTGGCGCGCATGAATTCACGCAACGCGAACGATTGGAGCAGCTATTGACGCGCTGCGCGGAATTGGGTGCGGAGGTGCTGCAGGGGCTGCGCGCGTTGGAGGTGGCGGGCATGTTGGGGCTCGAGATCCTGTCGTTGACCATCGCGTCGGCCAAACCGACACCGGAAATGAGCAAGGCGATGCAGGCGGACACGCGCGAACAGCTGCTGTTGCTGCGCGGACCAGGCGGTCTACGCGCCCGCAACACGGCGATCGAACTGGAACGGCAGCTGAAAGAAAACGAGCTGAACACGGAACGTGCCGTCGAAGAGAAACGTCGGGAAGTGCGCCAGGCGCAGATGGAGGCCGACGTGGCGATCGAGCAACAGCGTGCGGAGCTGGTGGATCGGCAGGTGGCCAACAATCGTAAACTTGCCGAAGCTCATAACGAAGCCCTGCAAGCGACACTCGACGCGATGAAGAGCGTCGACTGGAAGACGCTCACCGTGGCGATGGGTTCGGGCGACGCCCGTGGACTCGATTGCCATGGCGTTCCAGCAGTTGGCCGAGAACGCCAGCAAGATCGGCCGGCTGGACGTCAGCCCCGATCTGCTCAAGAGCCTCCTGACCGATGTGCACCGCGATGCGGAGTAACAGATGGGTGCTTCTCTCCCCAACATCGTGATCGTTACGACCCCCACACGCATGCAGGGTTTGGCTGCGCGATGGGGAACGAAAGGCGCCTGCACGGTTCCGGGCTCAAGCGGCCATTCGCGCACCGGGCACAACGCGCCGAGACAGTGGATGCGGTGACCTTGGCGGAAGCGGATTTCGACCTGTACGAGACCGAAAACACACGCTACGTGCGGACGATTGAGCAGTTGCGGGATGGTCTGGAAGAGGGTTTCCCAGTCACGATCCTCCAGCGTCAATACCTCTCCAACTACGACTTCCGTAACGCGGTTGTCGTGATCGTTGTCGGACCGGATGGCCTGGTGGCCAACACCGCCAAGTACGTCGGAGACCTGCCGATTGTCGGCGTGAATCCGGATCCGCTGCGCCATGACGGCGTCTTGCTGCCGTTCGGCGTGGAGCAAGTGCCGCGTGCCGTCAAAGCGGTCCTGGAACAGCGCGCCGACCCGCTCGGTAACGATGGCTGAGGCAGTGTTGAATGATGGCCAGCGCTTGCTTGCCTTCAACGACTTCTTCGTCGGTCGCCGCTCCCACGTGTCGGCCCGCTACAACCTGCGGTGGCGCGGGAAGGCCGAGCCGCAATCGTCGAGCGGCGTGCTGGTGGCCACCGGAGCGGGTTCTACCGGCTGGCTCTCGAGCGTGTTCAACATGATGCGCGGCGTAAACAACTGGACTGGCGGCCAGGCCGGCCAACCGGTTCAACTCGAGTGGCAGGATCGCCGCCTCGCCTGGGTCGTGCGCGGAACCGTTTGCCAGCCGGCATTCGTCCGCAGCAATCGTGGCCGGCACGGTGGAGGAAGGCGAGGAACTTGTCGTCGAGAGCCTCATGCCGGAAAGCGGAGTGATCTTCTCGGACGGCATCGAAGAGGATTTCCTGGAGTTCAACAGCGGCTCGACAGTCCGCATCACCGTGGCGGGCCAGCACGCCAACCTCGTCGTTCCCCGCGTGTAGTGTCATACCTGGCGGGCTGACAACTGCGACGTACCACGACGTCGGTGGTGATTGACTATTCGCAATTGCCGGACCCGAGAGTGGCGATGAGTTACACGCCGTTTGGGATCGTGGCCGTTGATGGTGAGCGCACGATCTTTCGCCTCGTCCCCATCTCCGCGAAGCTGCGAGACGAAACGCGTTTCGTGCAAACCCGACCGGCTCCGGTGCTGCAGGATCGCCAAGCCAAGAAATTCACGTTTTCGTTGTCCGAAAGCGTGACACGCCAACAGTTGCTGCAGGCGCTCCAGTGCGATGAACTGTCGGACGCCCCCACGACCGTGGCCGAATTGACTCTGCCAGGCATGAAGCTGCAACTCGGTACAGTGACGATCCGTTGTGAAGATAACCGCATCATTTTCACGTTGTCCGAGCCCCCCAGCGACTCTTCACGGTGACCTTCTGCGGCCTTCCCATTCACGCCCCATGAACCGTCTTGGGAAAACCCGCAGAAGTATGATGACTTCCGTCGAATCCATGCTGCGGGAGTTGCGTGCGAACGCCCGGCGGTGCTACAAAGGGAGGATCCATTGCCGGTCACTCGTGCGGCCCGCGGCGTGCGAGCGGTCATACCGCCAATTGCTCCCATCCGCTTTCGTCAAGGATCACTACCATGCTTTGCGCATTGTTTGTGCTGCTCGTGGCCGCCTTGGCCAGCACGGCGTCCGCAGACTCGAACCTGGTGAAGAACGGTGATTTCGAACAAGGATTGGCTGGCTGGAACGTTTTTTGGTCCCGTGCGGGCGGCGGCAGTGCCTGAACTCGCCACGGACCAACCGCAACAGGGCAAGCAGGCAGTCCGGATCCGGGACGATGGGCAAGAGGACTGGAGTTTCCCACAGACCGAATCGCTCGCCGTCCAGCCGGGCGACATATTTCGAACTCAGCGGCTGGATCCTCATTCGCGGCACTGGAACCGCATCGCTGAGCGTCATTCTCTATGACGCCAACCGGAAATCGCTCGCCTGGGATTTTGGCGGACGCCCGATTCGTCACGCCGAGCAATGGCGCCAAGTGCGAACTCGTTTCATGATCCGCCCGACGCGGCGACAATTACGCCGCGGCTGATGGGATTCGGGCCAGCCGAGATCTGGCTGGACGGCGTGTCGTTGGTCAAGACCGGCTCGGTGAACCAGTTGCAGGCACGCGATTTGCCGGCCGAGGTGACGATCGAGTCTCCGTTGCTGCGTGTGTCGTTTTGACCGCCGGCCGCCACGATTCGCGTTCTCGACAAACGCACCAATCAGGCATTCACGCAACAACCGGCTCTACGCTGGTGGTCCTCAGCGCCAGCAGCCAAGACAACCAGATTACGTTCCAGCTGCTCAAGCCGGACGATGTCCTCACGATCGACGGCACCATCCGGCTGGAATCAGCAGCGCCCGAATTCGTTGTGGAGCTGTCGGCTCAAGGCGAGATGCGACAACTCCTTTCGTTCCCGTTACCTTTCGAAACGCACCCTGGCCAGTTCCTGATCCTGCCGGTCAACGAGGGCATCAGCTATCCGGTCGACGACGCGACGCTGCCGCCCATGTGTATCACCTGTTCGGCGGTCACGGGTTGTGCATGGGGGTGGGGGACGGACCGACGGCCGGCGTGCTGGCGATCGTCGAGACGCCGGACGACGCGGGCGTCCGCCTGCCGCGATGCGGACGGCGTGCTGTGCTTGCAGCCCGAGTGGGTGCCGCAGAAAGGCCAGTTCGGACCGGAACGGCGGTTGCGGTACGTGTTCTTCGACGAGGCGGCTACGTCGCGATGTGCAAACGCTATCGCCAGCACGCCCAGCAGACCGGCTTGCTGCAAGACGCTGGCCGAGAAACGCCGGAAATCCCCGCCGTCGATCTGCTGGTCGGCGCGTCAACGTCTGGTGCTGGGACCGGGATCCGGTGCCCATCTGCCGCGACCTGCAGGCGGCCGGCATCGAGCGGATCTTGTGGAGCAACCGGGCTCGCCCGAGCGAGTCGCAGCAACTGAACGAGCTGGGCGTGCTGACCAGCCGCTACGATATCTACCAGGATGCGATGAACCCGGCGAACTCGCCCCAATCGCGGCCGTGCACCCGGATTGGACCTCGGACGCCTGGCCGCACGATCTGGTGCTGGACGCCAACGGCGATTGGGAACGCGGCTGGGACGTGTGAGGGCAAGGACGGCCAGCGGTACCCGTGCGGCGTGCTGTGCGACCGGCAGGCCGTCGCCGTACGCCCAGCGCCGGATCCCGCCCGAATTGCAGACGCATCCGTATCGCTGCCGGTTCATCGACACGACCACGGCCGCCCCGTGGCGCGAGTGCTATCATCCCGACCATCCGATGACGCGGACCGAAAGCCGCCATGGAAAATGGAGCTGCTGCGGTTCATGAGCGGATGACGTGCGGCCTGGTACGCGGCAGCGAGACGGGCCACGATGCGGCCGTGCCCTACGTGCATTACTTCGAGGGCATGCTCAGCCTGGGACCGTACCGCGTGCCGGACTCCGGCCGGCGGACATGCCGGGTCGTGGAGACGTACCCGAGCGTGGCCAAGTTCCAGACTGGCCACTACTATCGCTTGCCGCTGTGGGAACTGGTCTACCACGACTGCGTGGTGGCCCAGTGGTACTGGGGCGACTACAACAACAAGCTGCCCGCGCTGTGGGACCGCCGCGACCTGTTCAACGCCCTGTACGGCACGCCGCCGATGTTCATGTTCAACCGCCGCGTCTGGGAGGAGAACCGCGACCGGTTCGTGCAAAGCTACCAGACCGCCACGCCGGTCGCCCGGGCGACCGGCTACGCGAGATGCTCTCGCACCGCTGGCTGACCGCCGATCACGCCGTGCAGCAGACCGAATTCGCCAACGGCGTCGTCGTGACGGTCAACTTCGGCGACCAGCCCTTCACGCTGCCCTCGGGCAACGTGTTCGCGCGAATGGCTCAGTCCGTCGAACATCTCGAACGCTGAATCGCGGTTCACGGAAAAAGGGAAGAAGGGGGAGAGGGGTGTGCTGTGGCAACGGACGCGCGCAAGTCTTGTTTCACGTGCGGCGAGGTGTCCACTGATTTGCCCTGGTAGTGGCACGGAGTGCTTGCGTCGTGCGGAGTCTATTCGATGAGTGACCACACTTCGTCGCCGGCCATCGCGCAACACTCATAGAGACCAACGACGCGCATCCCCGGGGCCGGCATTGGCGGATGAGCTCTCGGGAACGACAAAACCTCTCTGCGCAAACTACCCGACACGTGACAGGCGACGGACGGCAAGTGACCGGCCACCAGCCGCGGCAACGTGTACACGGAACCCTACTTCTCCGAAATCGACTTCGAAATCGCATCAGAGGGGGGCGTTTCTGTAGCGGCTGGCGTCTCGCAGGTCCCCTGTGGTTCGACCGGCGGCGGTTCGAAGCGTGGGGCTGTCGCCTCGTCGTGATCATCGAAGTCGCCGTACTTCGACTCGGTGTACGAAGGACTCTTCGAGGACGACTGATAGGAAGAAGGAGTGTTCATCACGTCCTTGAGGTTGATCTGCGATTGCAGATCAGTCAGTCCCTTGCGGAACTCGCGATAGCTTCCGCCAAGGACTTGGCAACATCAGGCAACTTGCGTCCGAACAACAACACGGCAATCACGCCGATAATCATCAGTTCCGACGGGCCCATTCCAAACATAGCTCTGCCTCACGTGCAACTTGACTGGATCGTCTGTTTCAAATATCGGCAACGGAGTCATTCAATTGGCCAGGTCCCGCCAGCTGCAGGACCCGGTTGATTTGCAGTCGGAATGACGAGCACTTCGGATGCGAGCAGCGATCGCGCTTCGCCGTCAAGCGTAGTCCGACATGCCAGCACAAAGCGAGGGAGCCGGATTCTCGATAGCCACCGCACCTGCCTCAGGCCCGCAACTTCTCGGCGCACCTCCGCGGTCGCCTGCCCGCACCGGACGAAAGCAGGCACACACGAAACACCCTTGGCAGGGCCCAGCCAAATCGCTCACCCCGAACCCTCGATTGGTCAGTCCACGCTGATCTTCTGCTTCTTACTGGACTTTGACGGCACATCGTCATCGTCATCGTCGTCATCGCCGGCTACGCCATGCAATCCTTCTTTGAATTCAACCACGCCACGTCCGAGCGAACGCATCAAGCTTGGTAGACGATTGCCAAACAACAGCAGAATGATGAACGCGATAATCAGCAGCTCGAAATGCCCAGGCATCCCAAAAAAGCCTAACATCGCAACGCTCTCGCACACAAAAAGGTGGGAATAAGTTGAGTGGGGTGAGGAAAACAGGCGGCGAAAGCGGGTGGGCAGCCCGGAAGGGCGTCACCTGGACCAACCAATGCACTTCGATGAAACTCCCCAACAGCTCAATTTTACTGGCCGGCGGCTCGCTGTCAAACCGTCTCGACCCGGTTCGCCGCACGCCGCTGGTTCTACCAATGCCTGCTGGTTCTGAGCGTAGCACAGCCGAGCGCCATGCGGTACTTTTCCGGGGGGCCAGGCGAGGGGGGGGGATTTCCTTGAAAACCGTGGCAACGGGCAAGTTCCCAGCCGCCAAGGGGACGAAGCCCCCATTTGCCGGCGAGCCCTTCAGCCCCTGCCGGGATGGAACCAGCCATGAACCGCCCATGACCGTTCGTGGAGCACAGGTTGAACTTCGCCGCTTTCACCGCTCCGACGCTTGTTCCGTCCTCTCGGGGCAATGGCTTGCGGCGGACGAGTGCAGCAATTGCCCACTCACTTTTCTGCCCGGGATGGCCACCGCCAATCCCCAACCTTCCATGCAATGCGGGGGGGAGATCGCGGGCGGCTTACCGTAGTGCACCAGTCATGGCTCCAGCGGGGCAACCACGAAGGTGGCAAGTTGCAGCGATGACGTCGATCGATCGCTTCTTAACGGAGCGATGTATCGGTGGGGATCGCCGTTAAGGGCAGATAGCGGTAGTACACTTCCAGGCAGAGCGTGGCCATGGACGTGCTGTAATTCGACCGCCATAACAACCCCAGACGGTATCGGGGTCCCAGCTCCCGGCCAGATGTCCATCCGTGCATGCAACTGCAGCAACTGCCGCTGCATGGCTGCATTCCACCGTTGCCACGCCTCGCCTTGGACCTGGAACAGAGCGAGCGTGCCATAGTACCAATAATACAAGTTGGGCTGACCCGCCTGTGGGAGCTCTCCCAGCAGGTACTCGGCAGCCTCCCGGACCCACACTCACTGGGAGCGAGGTCGAGAAAATAGCGGCAGGCCAGCCTTCTGCGGTCATGGGCCGCGACGCGGGCGAGCCGGGTTTGTAGCCTGACAAGCCACCCTGAATTCCATGCTCACGGCGCTGAAGGAAGTGCAGCATGCCCTCACGCGTCTCTTGTCCAACCGGCACCCCAGCCATGTTCGCGCTGAGGGCCATCACCTGCCAGCCGAATTGACTCATATCGCCCTGATCGGCTGGTTGATACCGCCAGCCACCGGTGGTGGGATGTTGGGCCTTCACCGTGTACTGTACCGCACATTCGACGTAAGGCTTGATGCGCACGTCACCAGTGGATGCCAGTGTTTCGCTAAGCACCATGATGCCGTGCCATATGACAGATACATGCGGGCATCATGACGTTCCCACAGTCCATGATTGCCACGCCTGACTCGGCAGGGCGCAGCCAACTCCGACCCCACATCCAGATCTCTTCGGGTATGCCCTTCCAGATGCTTCTGCATTCGCCAGCAAGCCAGGATGGCCGAGCCACTGATGCCGGTGTCGGCTTCAGTTCCCGCACCTTTCCCGATCGTGTCCAGCCACTTTGCGTTAACCAGCTCCCCATCGACTCACATCCCACCTACCATCCTGTTCCTGTACGGCGGCCGAATACGCCAAGCCGGCTTCAACAGCCGCCGCCGCTTGTTCGCTCTTCCAATCCCAACGCCACTTCCTGGCGTTATCAGATACTGCGCAGCGATACGCTTCCGGCGTCGGCTGCCATCTCCGAGTCTCCGTGGAGCATGTCGTGATGAGCTTGTTCGATGAGCGCGGCGCCATCAGCCGCCCAGCAGGGACGCCCCACCGCCGCGAGTTTGGCAGAGCCACCGCCTGCTGGCTCGTATCGTCGAGCAGCGCAGTTCCAGGTCCCGCACGATCCCCCCGCTGTCCACGCTCGCCGACCCCGGTTCTCGGACTGCGACAGTTCGTCGGAACGACTCATCAAGGCATCAGCGGTTTCCGAGCCAGTGTTGACATCGGCCAGTTGCTGCATCCGCGACCCCATCGCCAAGACCTCGGTTGGCAACTGAGTCTTCATGTCGCGATCGTTCGCTCGACTGACAACCGGCCTGGTCTGCATGCAATAGGGCCCCGCGGGCGTGGGAACGGCCGGCACGGTGACGTTATTAGCGTGCCGCGGCGTGCTCGGCATGTCGATGGGAGTGGCCGGCACGAGGGGCGAAGGAGGACGTGGCGGCGTGGGGATCTGGTGTTCAGGCGAGCGGCCGAGTTGGTTCGCTGTCAGGAACTTCTTCCCGCGGAATCGCGTCCGCTCCCACTGACCACGAGCCCACCTGATCGCACCAGCCGACCCGGATCGCCATCCACGTTCAGCCGTTGCGACTGGGCCGCTTCCGGCTCGGTGGCTTCCCCCGGCAGAAACTCTTCCCACGGATTGGGCTCCGACTTTTCATCACCGTCGCGAGGCGGGCGATCGGTGGCGACGAACGAAAGCTGGATCGCTTCGTCACCACCCACCGGCTTGGGAACCTCCAGCAAGCGAGTGCCGTAGGCGAACAGGAAGAGCAGGACGTGAGCGAACACGGACAGTACAACACATTTGGACAGCGGCTGCACCTGGCCCCACCGCGTGCATCAGGATCAGCAGAGCGATTGTCAGAATCGCCACGCCGATCCAAATAGCGATGCCTCGCGCTCGGCTACCCTGCAGCACACACCGGTCGTGTTGTTCGCTCGCCGCCACGCAGTTGGGCTCATGAACTACCTTGTTTCTTGCGCAAGCGGACGGAGATCCCCATGTCGGTGATCCCGGCTTCGCGGCACGCCCCCAACACCGTGGCGACATTCTGGAACGCCCCCTCGGCGTCACCACGGACGATCACTCCCAAACCCGAGTACTCTTGTCTCACCGCGTTCAATCGCGCCGTCAATTCCTCGAGCGTGACGAAATCCCGGTCCAGTGAAATGCGACCGTCCTGGTACACGTTGATCACCCGTTTTTCGGGTGCTGGAGCCAACGCACAGGTATCCTTGACTTGCGGGACCTACAGCACAGCTTGCTCTCCATTCCGCGAACTTGGTTCCCACCATGAAGAAGATAATGAGCAGGAACACGACGTCGATCATCGGTGTCAGGTTCAGCGTCGGCTGTTCGTCTTGGTGTGTTTTGAGCGGCATAATGCTTCACTCTCTGGGATGACTCGGTCCGTTGCCGGGGAGCACCGGCCGACAATGGTCAGGCAGCACGACAGGCCGCGGCAACACCCGCGGGTGCCGCGCATACGGTCGGCGCCGCCATCAGGCTGCCTTGCGTCCCCCTTTGCGGTTCGCTTGCGTCCTCCGCGGAAATCAAATCGACCACCTGCTGGCCTAAGGAGTCAATTGTGATGATCAACTGGTCCACGCGGCTGATGAAGTACAGGTACGCGATCAACGCCGGGATCGCCACCGTCAGGCCGGCCGCCGTGGTCAACAAGGCCTGGCCGATGCCGCCGGCGAGCAGTTCCGGACGGCCCATGGCGCCGGCCGTGACAATCGTGTTGAAGGCGCTGATCATTCCCAGGACCGTTCCCAACAGTCCCAGCAGCGGACTGATTGTGGAGATGCCGTTGAAGAGCCGCACGTAGCGGGTCGAGCCCATTCGTGACTCGTTCCCCGGCGTCGATGATCGCTTGCTCGACCTCCACCGACGGCCGGCCCCATTTGCGGACAGCGGCCCCAAACACCACGGCGACCGGGCTCTTGTTGTCGTCGCACAGTTTGCGGGACTTGCCTCGTCGCAAGAGTCGGCCTTCACGCAGCTGTTCGAGGAATCGCCGCACGAATGGCCGCGGAATCACCCGTCCTTTGCGCAAGCTGATCGCCCGCTCGAACACGAACACCAGCAAGATGAACGAACAGATTGCAATGGGAATCGTCGACAGTCCACCGTCCCGCAGGACTCCCAGGAGACTCTTGGTGGGAATCGCTCGTTCTCCACCTCTTCGGTTTCCGTCGGCGTCACCGCACGGGCAATATCCGGCGGAGTTGCCGGCTGGGCCGAGGCCCGCCGGGCGACGGTTACGACAGACATTCCGACCACCGCGGCGAGGAGGGCTACACGCACGAAGCGGCTCACTCGATCAGGTTTTCTTGAGTTCCACTGCATGGCTATTCATCTCAATAGAGTCGTCGCGGACTGGATGCAGGCATGACGCGTGCATCAGCGTGTGCCATTCAGCATGTCGCATCAGATCCGCTCGTTGCTGGGCTACTCGCAGACGTTTCGCGGCTTGATCAGCGAAGCGCAGGTCTGCTCATACTCGTTCACGATCCGCGTATACAGGTCCATCGCCTCGGACCACCGTCCGACCATTTCGTGGCAACTGCCTGCCTGCAACAACGCAGCGGCTTGCCAACGTGGATAGTTGTAAAGGCTCTCGACCCGGTGGTAGGCCTTAATCGCCTGGTTGTATTGTTTCTGCATGAAATAGGTTTCACCGATCATCCATTGTGCGACAGCAGCCGTTTCGGTGGGGCCGGTTTCGGAGAGTATTACCCGCTCGTACGCCGCGCGGGCTTGCTCGAATTCCGCACGACTGGCGTGGTAGCGGCCCAGCAGATAATCGACTTCATGACGTTGGGCGAACTGGGGAAATCGCT
>CAWDIM010000002.1:0-45003 GCA_963802295.1 uncultured Planctomycetota bacterium
TTCTGGTGTGCCGGCGCTCGCCGAAATCGTCACCGATCGTGGAAAGCGTGACCCGGCGAGTTTGTCAACTACAGCTACTGGTTGGACCCCGGAGTCGGCCGCTGGATCAGCGAGGATCCGACGGGGTTTGCGGCTGGGGATGCGAATGTCGGGAGGTATGTCGGGAATAGGGTCGCTGGGGCGACGGATCCGAGTGGTAGAGACTGGCTGGACGATTACGCGAATTGGTTCTGGGACGATTTTTACGGAAGTGGAAAAACACTATCAGACCCGGAATCGGTGCTGGGACAACTGATTTGCGGCGACATATACGGAAACGTAAGCGTTCACGGAGATCACGCCCTGTAGGCGCGATAACGATGCAGAACGAGCGCGGCACTTGATCGTGTTTACCATGGAGATGAGCAGATAGCAAGCGACCGCACCGCGAGGTGGCGTTTATGATGTGTCCGGCAGCAAGGAGGGCGCATCTTCCGATCGGAAGTAGGCGGTAACGGCCGCGCACAGGAACTCAAAGACGGAACGCTTCTGTTGAGTACACGTTTGAACGACCGTCCAGATCCGTTCGCACCAACGACGACCATCCTCGCTGCGGGTGCCTTGGGTGATACGGCGGTGGATGGCCACAAACCGAATGGCTTGTTCTGCCAAGTTGTTGGTGGGTTCGACGTTCGGTTCGGTGATGAAACGAAAGTAGTTTTCGGCGTTGTCCCGGAAACGTTGTGCCAGATTACCGGCCTCTCGGCTCAAAGGTGCCCTTCGCGTGGCATCCCATACCAATTGCTTACGAGCGGCCTCCAAGGCACGCTGGAAGTTTTCCACGGACGCATACTCTTCGCGACGATGAATCACATGGAACAAGCGGCGCAGATCGTCCAGAAGAAACTGGCCGTACACTTGGTTCTTCTTGTTCGGATGCTCAACCAGAAACTTCACGTCACGAATCAGGTGCGCCAAACAAAACTGCAAGACAACCCCGAAGTCGCGCATGTATTTGTGATACGCACTGAAGTAGTCACATCCCAAGATGCCGTCGAATTCCTCACCCAGAACGTCGATCAGTACTTCGCTCCCCCGCGACGGCGAGATCTTGTACACCGTGTACAAGTAAGCTCGGAAGCACCAGGTCCACAAACGTTGACCATTTTCCTTGTGTCCGGTCTCGTCCACGTTCAGTCGATCTTCGCTGGGCAACATCGCACACAAGGCCTCGTAGGGATCGGCCAAGCTGTCGCTGACTTTGCCCACCAACTTGCGGAGCATGCCTCGACTAATGGTCACGCCTATCACGTCACGAAAATACTTGCGGAGCGTGGAGTACGACATGTGGCAGGCCCCTTTGAGAAAACCTACCAACGCCGTCAAACGTGGCCCAACCAGGCCCGCCTTGCGCAATTCATTGGGGAGCGTCGGAATGAACGTCTTTTCGCAATTCGGACACCATTGTCCCTGGGCCGTATGCTGCTCCGTGTGGACCGGCAGTTCCGGCAATTCCATCTGCTGCATCGTGCGGCCTGTCTCGGGAGAGTCCTCGAGACCGCCACCACAACACGGACATTCGGTGTGATGCCAGAACCACTCTTGGTCCAACTCATCTGGGGAAAACGGCGTACGCTCATGCCGATCATGTCCCGGTTGACCGCCGATGCGCCGTTTCTTAGGACGCCCCCGCTTGCCAGGCTTGCGACGTGGCTTAACGATATCGCTCGAGGGTGGCTTCGAGGAATTGCCGGAATGCTTCTGCGACTTAGCCAATTGCGATTCGAGTGCCGTCAGCCGCGCCTGCAGCGCCGCGACCTCCGCTGCCAGCGCCGCGCAACCAGGACAACCGTTCTCCGTTTTGCTTTCCGCCATGATGGCGGATAACATAACCTACTGCCTCGAAAACCACCAAGATCACTTGAAAAGCCGTGAACGGTTACGTGTCGGCACAGTCGGCAATCACGCTGACGAAGGTGGTATTCAGTGCTGGCTACGCAGTAGCCATGTGGTGTCTGGTGTTCGGTGTCATAGGGGCCTTCAGCGTCTTGTTCCCACATCCCAGCCGAGTATCGCGATACATCGCCGACGCGTCCTACTGGGCCTATATCTTGCATTTACCGGTAATGTTCCAGATCGAGCTCTGGTTAGCCGACAGTCACTGGGGATTCGGCGGGATTCCGAAGTTTTTGTTCTACAATGTGGCCACCGCAGCGGTGTGTTTTGTCACTTACCATTATCTGGTACGTTCCACCTTCATTGGTCGCGTGTTGAATGGACAAGCATATCCGTTCGTACCATTGTTTGGAGGACGTGCTGCCGCTGAACCAGCCACGGGTGGAACAACGGTTCCGGCGCCCAATTTCCAGCTCACGGTCAGCGAAAGAAACGCCGTGCCGTCACCGCACTTGCACCACCAGACGGGCCACCAGACGGGCCACCAGGCCGGTGTAGCGGGCGATGTGGAATGGGAAGCCGCCGATTAGCACATGCCGGCGCTCGCAGACCGAGCTGAACATACCTGTATGGACGAATGCTCGTCACGGTAGTGGGCTTCGCCGAAGTAAGCTGGCATGCGTTCGATACCGGAGGTGGGCACCAACATGCCGAGTGGCCCACTTGCAGCCGTCAGCCGGGTCCCCCGCGCTGCGCAGTTCGCGCGCATCACGCTCAGAGGTCGTACAATGAATGGCCCTCATTTTACAGTCGGAGACCACCGGCGCGATGAATCGGTTGACCGTTCTCCAGTGAATTCCCTCTGAATCAGACTGCCAGATGTCAAGATCTCGCGTGGACCTTTGTGCCGCGCCGCTCAATTTACCTCGCCAGCCCCCCTCAGACCGGCATATCCGGGCAGCGGACCGGCGTCAGCGGCTCGGCCAGGTCGGTACCCGCCACGGGGTTCGTCGATCAATCCTCCGAGTCGAGTTGCCGCTTGGACGTCAGCAGGCGATAGAATCCGTATCCCGCCGCCGTGATGATGATCGCGTTGACAATGAGCATGAAGACCCAGGCCGATCCGGTCATGTGGCACCTCCATTTCGTTCTTTGCGGGACCAGGCGAGATGCACCAGAAACGCGAGAAAACCGAAGGCCCCAAGCATCACCAACCGGTCGATGTTGCGCAGCGTACGCAAGCTCTTGAGCAAAGCAACCTCCTCGGCCGTGGCGTCTGGTGCGATGACGATGTCGTAGTTGAGCAGCTTTCCCACCATACCCGAGCTCGACCATTCCCAGGTCGGCGCGGGCTCACCACCGAAAATCGCGCTGATGTAAGGTTGCCAGCCGCGTTCTTCACCCTGCACCAACCCCTGCGGCTGCAGCATGTAACCGACGAGAATCAATGCCAGGAAGACCGGCGTGACATACTTCATGATGTAGTAGAAGATGCGCGGCACCTGGAAGTCGGCGCCCTTCATCATTTCTTTCCAGCCCCTGTCCATGCCGAACACCCAGGCAAACAACACCGCCTCGGCGAATGCGAAAGCGACCAGCGAGAACGTGCCGGCCCAGTAGTCGAAGTCGGCATTGAAAGATCGCTCGGTAAAGATCGCCACCGGGAGAGCCAGGGTCAACACCATGGCTCCAAAGGCCAGCGCGCTCCTTTGGCGGGTCATGCCGAACTCGTCCTGCAAAAAGGACATGATCGGCTGCCCCATGGCGAGTGAACTGGTGATGGCGGCGACAAAGAGGAGGCCGAACCACAGGAATCCGGCCGCCGGTGCGAACCACCCCCAGTTGTTAAACAGCGTGGGAAACACCATGAAGCCGAGCCCGAACCCGGAACCGCCACCGGTGTACTGCTGCACG
Source organism: uncultured Planctomycetota bacterium (assembly GCA_963802295.1). Classification (GTDB taxonomy): domain Bacteria; phylum Planctomycetota; class Planctomycetia; order Pirellulales; family Pirellulaceae; genus JAJRVM01. The sequence goes on from CAWDIM010000002.1 coordinate 3,790, forward strand.
ACCTGCAGTCCGAGGTAAGCCACCGCGATCGGAAGCAGGATCGCCCCCCCCAGCACCACCTCGCAGAATTCGTTGGTCGCCGCCGTCGTGAAGCCGTTGAGAGTGACATCATCTTGCTCGCGCAAATAGGCCGCGTAACAGTGAATCGAGCCCATGCCCAGCGACAACGTGAAAAAGATCTGCCCCGCCGCGGCCAGCCACACCGACGGGTTCAGCAGCGAATCGAACTTGGGCTCCCAAAGGAAGTTGAGGCCCACCAGTGGACTCATTTTCGCATGGACGTCCGTTACCGGATTGATGAAGAAACCACGCACCGCCAAGATCGCCGCAAACAGGATGAGCAGTGGCATGCCGATCTTGGCGACGATCTCGATACCCTTGGCCAGGCCGCGCGACAGAATGTAGACGTTGATCGAGATGCAGACGACGAGCAGCAACAGGCCCCACCGACTGACGGCCACGACCGAAGTCGCCGACTCGCCAGTCAACCGAGCGAAAAAGTCGGTGGGGGTTTCGCGAAAGAACCCGCCCATGGCCGAATAGGCCGCGTACGCCATGCACCATGTTTCAATGTACAGGTAATACGCCGAGATGATCAGACAGGACCACATGCCCAGCAGCCCAAAGTACTTCCAGACACGACTCTTCCCCATCGACTGGAAGATGCCAGGCGTGGAATGGTGCCGTCGCTGGCCGCCGAACCGCCCCATCGTCCATTCGATCCACACCAGCGGCAGGCCGAGGATCAAGAGCGCGACGAGGTAGGGGATCAGAAACGCCCCCCCTCCGTTTCTCGCCGCTTGAGCGGGAAACCGCAGGAAATTCCCCAAGCCGACCGCGTTGCCGGCCATCGCCAGAACCAGACCGAGTCGAGTTGCCCAGCGCTCCTGTTTCCCCATGTGCTCCCTTTCCGCGGACGAGTCGGATGTGACCGGCAGTGGGGAGATTGTAACATATGTGGACATGATCGCAATTTGTGGTTCCGGAAGAATGAAGCGGCCGTGCCCGACGCGGTTGCTGGCATCACGCCGGGAACCTGCGGCGCGCACAACGCCGAGCGTCCGGGGTGCCGAGCCGGGCCAGCCCGCGCGTCTCGCCCTCGATCAGCGGAACGCGACGGCTGACACGATTGCTCCCGCCAGCACTACGTAGAGGATATCCACTTTCCGCAGCAGAGCTGCCAGCGCGCCAACGGCCAGCAGGACGTGGGAGGCATCCCAGGAAACGTCCAGGGCCATACGAATCGTGGCCGTCAAGAGCAAGCCCACAAAGGAACAGAGCACGCCGCCAATGGCCTGATTGAACGAGGGGGACGTCCGCAAGCGATCATAGTACGGCGCGACACCCACCAACAGAACAAACGAAGGCAGAAAGATGCTGATCGTCGCGATCACGCCTCCCACCGCGCCACCCAGCAAATAGCCGACAAAAGTGGCCGTGATCACGATGGGGCCGGGCGTCACCTGCCCCAACACGATCCCGTTCATGAAAGTCGGGCTGTCCATCCACTGACGAACTTCCACGACTTCGTGCAGCAGCAAGGGAACCGACGCGAATCCACCGCCAAAGGCGAGCAAATCAACTCGGAACATCAACAGAGCCAGCTCGAACAAGAGCGGGTTGAGAAAACGCAGCAGGAGGAAACCGCTGATCGCCACGCACGTGATGAGCAGTAGCGGGCGGGCGTGGGAGAAGTCGGCACGCTGAGCCGGGCGATGGTCCGCGGCCAGTGCCCGGGATGTCATCATCACTCGCCCCATCAGAGCGGCCAGCAGCACCACCAGAATCGGGTTGACGCTGAGACCCAGCAACCCCGCCGCCGCACCCGCAATCAGCAATGCTCTCCAACTCTTCGTCGCCTGGCCGCCAAACGATAATGTGGCCTTCGCCATGATGGCGACAATGATCGCCTGCAAGCCGCTGAACACCGACACGACGATGGGCAAGTCGTGGTTGCGAGCATACAACGCAGCTAACGTCATCATGAAGAAAAAGGCGGGGAGCAGAAAGCCGACGAAACTCGCGGCCGCCCCGCCTATGCCACGCGCTTTCAATCCCACATAGGCAGCCGTCTGCATCGCCGTGGCGCCTGGGATCATCTGGCAGAGCGCCACGCCATCGCTAAACGCCTGCGCGTCCAGCCAACGTCTTTGTTCCACAGCCATCGTGCGGATGTAGGCGACCATCGCCGGCCCGCCAAATGCCGTGACACCGAGACGCACAAAGGACGCGAACAATTGGACCAGAGACGGTTGTGGGCTCACGGACACAGTGCCAGTCTCCGACCAACAGATGCTCCTGGCTCGCGACACTCCCGCCCCTCCAGTCGCCCGACCACGAGTGCATCCCCCGTCATATCCCAGGCCTCACCGGTCCGTTCGTTGACAAACCCCACGAGACTCCCCCCGGACGCCGACACCTCGATCCCTGGCGATCCGTTGTCCATCAGCAGGCCGTATCAGTTCGACCGGCATTTCGTTTGATCCAGCATCCGCTTGCCCCGCTGTGACAGGCTGCCTTGGGCCAGACGATGGGCGAGTTGCCGGCCTCCGGTCTGTACCGCTGCCGATCCGCCCGACATCAGTCTACCCCAGCCCGCCAGGAAAAGGTACCAGTACTCCGTCCGGTGCCCACCGTCCCTGACACGCGGAGACGTGACGGAGACGCCGTGGCGTAACACCGCGCGAGTGCGTTGGCGATGGCCGTATACGCCACAGCGATCACATGGCGCGAGCCATCCATGACATGCCTATGTCACCGCATCGATTACACAGTCATCATATGTGGCGTCTCCCCCACTCAGCGGCCGCACCACCACCTAATTTTCCGCCTGTCACGGCAGTATTGTGGATGCGACAGTCCCCAGGTTCGCAAAATCTCGCGCACCACTCTCGATTGGGCAGATGCCTGAAGTGGCGGTTCTCGGTATCTCGCGGCAGATCGTGACCGTGACGCGGAACAGCGTGACAGAGTGTCTCGTGAAACAGCGCGTCCAACGCAGGCTGGCACCTCTCGTGCACAGATCCCGCGCAGTCTGCTCAGAGGTCGTGCAGCGAACGACCTCTGATTGCCGACGCTCACCAGCGCGTCGGTCATAAAAGTGCCTGGCCCTGGAGAATTTCCCTGCGAGCCGGATTGACGGAAATCGATACCTGGCTTGGATCTATGCGACGCGCCGCGCGATTCTACCCCACGCGCCATCCCTCCTAATTGGCATATCCGGCACATTATTTGCAATCCTTTCGCCGGTGACCGCCCTGTGCGATTTCTGATGGCGGTCGAACAGCGAAGTTGTGGGAACATGTCAGCCATCCAACGAGAGACGAAACCTATGTTAACGACAGCCATGCCAACGGAGTTGATGGATAGCCAAGCCGGTCGTTTTGCCGCAGTCGCTCACACAAGGCTCGAAACGTTGGCTCGGCAGAGCATTGAACAGAATTGCCCTTATGCGTTCTGCTTCCGCTTCATTCGATTTGGTTCGCGGAACGGCGTGCTGACCATTCGTGGATGCCTTCCGTCGTTCTACCTGAAACAAGTGCTCATTGCTCATCTTCAGCGAGTCGACGGCGTGCAACGCGTGGACGATTTTGTCGACGTTATCAACTCGCACGGCCTGAGCAGCACCCGCCCCTGACCGTGGCGGACGTGATCCTGAGCCAATTACCTGCCATCCCGACTCGGCGGAGGATGCTGCGGTGTCCATCCCCCGCCCCCTACTCGGTCGGCAGTCTTTCCCATCGACTGCCCGAGGGTGCCCCACGCGGCGCCTGCAGGACAAACCGTTCGACGGTCTAGTCCCGACTGCCCCTCGTCGGCAAACCTCTTCCGCTGCCCCCCCAACCAATAGTGACCGAGCAGGCTACTGTTTTGTGGACGAGGAACAGGTAGGATAAGAGCTCCCTCCGTTGCCAGCTTGAAAGCGCGGCAACTTCTTGAGGGCGACATCGTGCAGGCCGTCCCCGGGAAGGCAACGTGAGTCCGGAAGTCGGTTCCTGTCGCGCTGACGGATTCACTGCTTAACGGCTGTCGGCCCAAGGATAGCCCGTTTCCTGGAGATGTGCGATGAAATACGTTAAGATCACCCTCGGTGTGGTGCTGGCAATTGCCGTGATCGTATTCGCCGTCCAAAACATCGCCACGGTGGATGTGAGCTTTCTGACGTGGTCCATGACTGTTCCGAAAGTCGTGTTGATCCTGGGAACCTACCTCCTGGGAATGGTCTCCGGCTGGGGATTGGTGGAAATCCTGAAACGCACGCTAAAAGAAAAGTCGTAGCTCACCTGTCGATTCCCCGGCTCCTGCGTGAGCGGTGCTTGCTGGACTGTGGCTCAATACGCCCTCCCCGCATTAGCCGGGGAGGGGGCCGGCCAGACTGCCGGATTCCGGGGCCGCCAGGGTGATCCAGACTGATCTTGCCCCGACAAGGAGCCTTGATATTATAGTGCTCCCGCTGTTTTCCCCGAATTACCGGTGCGAGGTGAGATCGCTTATGAAGCCCTCAAGAGTCGAAATCCGCAGGATGTGTATGGCTTTGGCAATCGTGTCGATCGCGGTGAGCTGTTGCCACGCGGAAGACCGCAATGAGCCAAATGATGCTGCAGGCACCTTCCGCCTGCGCGACAAAGTCTCACTCCCCAAGCCGTCGCTCGACAGCGCAATGGCCTGGACCGATCAGTATTTCTTCCATCAGTGGCGGATTCAACAACACGTCGAGACCAATGAATGCCGCTTGCTGGACGAAGACGGCAATTTGCATGCCAAGGGATCGTACACCGAGTGCCGAGCCAAGATCGATGCGATCAGAAGGGACCAGAATCTTGCGCCGATGCGGGGCAAGGCGGTGGTTTTGCTACATGGCCTGGCGGCTCCGTGTTGGTCCATGCAAATGCTGGGGCGACACCTGAACAAGCACGGCGAATATGAGGCATTCGCCATTGACTACGCGAGTACACGTTCCACGATCGATGCTCAGGCTCAGAGCCTGGCCCGCGTCATCGAGAGCCTCGAGGGGATTGAACAGCTGAATTTCGTGGGCCACAGCATGGGGAACATCGTGATCAGGCGATACTTGGCGGGCGACGCCTCCCCACAATTCGGCTGGCGACCCGATCCTCGAATCGCTCGCATCGTGATGATTGCGCCCCCGAACCACGGTTCCATTACCGCCACGCGGCTCTCGGACAACGTACTCTTTAAGGCAGCTCTGGGGGAATCGGGCAGGCAGTTGGGTGTCAACTGGAAAGACCTGGAGGCCAGGCTGGCGATTCCCAATTGCGAGTTTGGCATTATTGCCGGAGGCTGCGGCAATAAACTGGGACTTAACCCGTTTCTGGCAGGTGACGACGATGGTCGCATCACCGTGGAATCCACTCGGCTGGCCGGCGCATCCGACTTCCTGGTCCTACCGGCCGTGCACGAGTTCATAGCCCACGATCCGCGGGTTCTCAACTACACTCTCCGATTCCTGGACGACGGTTACTTCATTTCGCCCACGGAGCGTCAGGCCATACCGCGTGCCGAAATGGCGGAGCGGCCACACGCAGTATCCGGGAGATGAGCCGCACCCCCACCACAGGTACATACGCAACCTGTCTGCAGGACTATTTTTGACCCGCAGATCGCCCTGGACGAGGGACTTTCTCGGTTGCGTAAGATCTGGCGAACATGTCGACAGAATGTCCCTGCGAGCACCCTAAGTCCTTTCTGGGGCTGATTTAGGATGGGAATTTGATCCGTTTCGACTATAGTGACGGTGTACTCAGCAACAACAGGACTCGCCACGTGCTGCATCTCGGTGGCTTCCTCACGGCTGGGATTCGGTCCGACACTGGCACGATTCACGTTCGAAGCTAGCGAGCACATCGCTGTTGCGATGTGAAATCTCCGCTTTTCGAAGACCGGCTTTGGCAGGGTGCTGCTCCCTGACAAAGGGCGGGCTGCCAGGGGTTGAATCACACGGATTGAATAACACCCACAATAGGTTTTTGACCACTGTCACTCAGGAGGCAACATGAGCATTTCTTTCGCCAGCGGATGCGAGGAGCGTACCACGGCGGACGGGAATCGGCTGCGTTACTATGACGTTGGCTCGGGACAAGTGCCAGTTGTCATGCTGCACGGGTTGTTTGGCAGTCCGTCCAACTGGCAGTCGATCATGCACGGCCTGTCCGATCACTATCGATTTCTCGCGCTCCAGTTGCCGATCGAGCCTGGTCATAACCGCCGGCACACGACCTTTGATTCGTTGAGCCAATTGACGCAGCACGTGGTGCGTTTCCTGGATGAAATGGGCTTGCAGCGAGTCGTGCTTTGCGGCAATTCGCTGGGTGGTCAGGTGGCGTTGGATTTGTACTTGCAGCAACCGGAGCGAGTAGAGCGGCTGATTTTGAGTGGTAGTGCCGGGCTTTTCGAGCGGAGTCTGGCCGGGGGTCGACCTCCGCGACTGTGTCGTTCCTACATTCGCGAGCAGGCATGCGAGATATTTCACGATCCGCAACACGTAACCGAGGAATTGGTGGACGACATATATGCGATGTTAAGTGATCGCAGTTACCGCCGATTCTTGCTGAAGGTGGCCAAATCCACGCGTGATCGATACATGTTGGATGAACTGCCGAAGGTGAAGATTCCCACGATGATCATCTGGGGCCGAGACGACACGATCACACCGCCGTTCGTGGCCGAGCAGTTCTCGGATCACATTCACCGGGCGGAATTGGTGTTTATCGACCAATGCGGGCACGCGCCTCCGATCGAGCAACCCGAGGAGTTTGCACGTCTCTTGCACACCTTTCTAGGTGACTTGGCTTCCAGTCCCAGTTGTACTCCATGCAAGCCACGGTGAACGTTCCCTCCTCCAGCACAAACCGCGGGCTTTCGCGCATCTACACCGCTGCCGTGCTCTTCGCCTTGGTGGCGGTATCTCCCTGGCTTCTGCGCGGAGTTCTGGCGCGCTGCGGAGCAACTCCAACGACCCACGTCAATGGCTGCCGCGGGGTTTTGAGGAAACGAAGACCTACGACTGGTTGCAGCGGCACTTTGGCAGTGACGAAATTACCGTCGTCAGTTGGCCTGGCTGCACGCTTGATGACGAGCGAACACAGCAACTGGCCAGGACCTTGCTGAGTGATCCGGAAACGTCCTACTTCCAGCGAGCGATTTCCGGGCGGCAGATTCTCGACCAGCTTGTCGCGCGTCCCCTGGAAGTCCCACGTGCGGAGGCCATCCGTCGCCTGCAAGGGGTGCTGATCGGGCCGGATGGTGCGACGACCTGTGTGATGTTGACGGTGTCCCCGCGAGGTGCCACGAATCGCGCCGCCGCCGTCGGGGAAATCCGCCGGGTGGCCCAGCAGGTGTGCGGATTGCAGCCCGAGCAACTTCACTTGGGTGGCCCGACCGTCGATGCGGCCACGATCGACGTGGAAAGCCAGCGAATGCTCGTGGAGCTGGCTGGTTTATCGGGACTCCTGGCGCTCTTCATCACCTGGATTCGACTGCGCGATGTTCGCCTGGCAGTGATCATCCTGGTAGTGGCCGTTTACAGCACGGGAGCGTCGCTGGCTATTCTCTACTATTGCGGCGGGAACATGAATCTTGTCATGACCATGTTGCCTCCCTTGATTTTTGTATTGAGCATTTCCGCGGCGGTTCACCTGACCAACTATTATCGAGACGCGTTGGAGGAGACTTCGCCGCGGGAAGCGCCGGTCCAGGCGTTGGTGCATGGTTGGCGACCATGTGCATTGGCCTCGGGTACGACAGCCGTCGGGTTGTTGTCGCTGGCCGTCAGCGAGATCGTGCCGGTCAAGATGTTCGGGATCTACGCCTCCGTCGGCATGTTGGCCAGCCTGGCGATTGTCCTGCTGTGGCTCCCAGTCGCGTGGACCGTCTGGCCGGCCACGACTCGCGCGATCGCCACCGTGCGGCAGAACCGGATTTCAGTTGCCAGGATTGACCGCCTGGTGGATTTGATCTGCCGCCGCCACTCCGCTATTTTTATTGGCGCGCTAGTGCTGTTGGTCGTCACTGGAATCGGCCTGTTCTCGCTCCGTTCCACGGTGAAACTGCAATATCGTTTTGGCGCTCACAGCCGGATCCTGCAAGATTATCAGTGGCTGGAGGAACACCTGGGCCCGCTGGTGCCGCTGGAACTGGTCGTACACTTCGGTGAGAAGGCCCAGCTGACTTTCCACGATCAGCTGGAACAGGTGGCGGCATTGGAGCGGATGGTCCAACAGCTGCCCAATGTGGGCGCAGCCTTGTCCGGCGCCGATTTCGCCCCCTACTTGCCTGCAGGCCGATCAACGCGGGTCGCTGCCCGGCGAGCGATTGTGCGACGCAGTGCCTCCATCATCGAAGAACGATTGCGCCAGAACGGTTTCTGCGCGGCAGGCGATAACGGAGAACGGCTGTGGCGAATCAGTATCCGCGCTCCGGCCTTGAGCGATGTGGATTACGGTCGCTTCGTGGATGAACTGCGGCAATGTGTCGAACCATTCGTCAACGATCTGAGTGGGGTTCACGTCACGTATACGGGCGTGATCCCGTTGATCTACAAAGCGCAACGCGAACTGCTGAACGATCTGGTAGAGAGCTTCTTGATGGCTTTCGGCGTGATCACGTTGGTCATGATCGTGGTACTGCAAGGTGTTCGTTCCGGTTTGCTGGCGATGGTCCCCAATATTTTTCCAGCAGTGATCGTGTTTGGCCTGATGGGCTGGTGCAACATCTGGATCGAGATCGGCTCGATCATGACGGCGAGTGCTGCCATGGGGATTGCGGTCGACGACACATTCCACCTGCTGGCGTGGCATCGACGCGGACTGCGCGAGAGCATGCCGCGGCGCGACGCCATGCGGTTCGCCATGCATCGCTGCGCCGGTGCCATGGTCCACACATCTCTGATCTGCTCCTGCGCCTTGCTGGTCTTTTCGTTGAGCTCGTTCATGCCTATCCGTCGGTTTGCCTGGCTCATGGCATCGTTGCTGATCGCCGCGCTGTTGGGTGACCTGATCTTGATGCCGGCGATTCTGGCGGGCCCTTTCGGCAGGTTATTCCGGTCAGGCCTGCGTGGAAAAACAGTGAGCAACACTGGCGCCGACCTCGCGAAATCGGGCCAGGCAAGTCCGACTGATCAGCTCAATGAGATGGCCTGAAGCGGGCACCGATGCTCTTCCCTCACACCCCGGATCGAACAGGCTGGCTCGCGATTTCCATGGCCGAAACGACCGGTTCCGTGTCCGGTCTGGGGGGTAAGTGCCCTACGTCGGCGGGTCTGAGCCAGGCCGGTGGCCGGCGTTCACCCCGGCGGCCAGGACGCCGTCGCCGGCCGCTTGGCCCCCGCGCCAATCAGGTCGCCGTCGGCCCAGACAAAACCTCCGAACACTACTCTCCGCTTCGCAGACTCCGGCCATTTGAGTATGATAGTGTCGTTCAGGTGCAATCCCCATCAGCACAATCCGGGAGTCGTTATGGCATCTCATCGATCCTCCGCCATGTCAGTTTTTTCCCGTCACCTCGCCTGTCTATTGTCACTGCTGTTCGCGAGCTACTCGGTCCAGGCGCAGGAGCCCGCTTCGGATCCACTCGCGGATGGCCTGCGACCGTTTTGCCGGATTCTCGCGGGACAGGAACCATTTCTGTTTCGCGGTGAAATTGAAGCATCGCTGGACGGTCATCCACAGAAGATCAGCGTGCAACTCGCGCGTTACAGCGAAGATGCCTGGGACATGAGCGTGACCCATGCCGACTATGCCTTCAGTCTGCGGCGACGCGGCGACGCCACAGCATTGGCGTTGCCCAAGCATGGCGTTGTGTACCTCGGTAAGGGTGAAACCGACGTCGCGGATCACCTGGCTCCCGCCGGCATTGTGGCGCGACTGATCACTCAGCGCACAACTGTCTCGATCTATACTCCCTTGGTCAGTCAGGCCGATCCGCGGGCGGTATCCCTGCTCTTGACGGGGTTGCTCCAGGTGCAACGCGACGCTCAGACGGGTGACTGGAAGATTGGAGACAAAGGTACGTTCGGGTTTCCTCAGCCCGGTGTCTTGTCGTTGCGGGCCGAGCAGGGGCAACTGCGGCTGCAGGTGTCCGACGACCAGGGTACGCCACCAGCGGTGGACGCCTGGCCTGACATGCGTCTGGTGGAAATCGATCGCACGCAGCTCGAGCGGCAATTGTCGCGCGGCGTGCGGCGGGCACTTGAGATACTGGCCCCTGCGCCCCGTTTGACCAGCCCTCGGCAAACACCTCGCCGGGTACCCCACGGTGAGTTGCGCTGGGTAGATGGCCAGCGGGTCGTGTTGCTGCAAGGCTCACCCGCCGAAGTTGGTCAGGCCCACGGACAATTGCTTCGCGACGAAGCGTTAGCCTGCGTCGACTCGGTACTCAACACGTTCGGCACGGTCCAGACAATTCGGACGGGGCGGTGGTTCCGCCACGACCTGGACAAAGCGTATGCGCGCCTGAAGCCGCACATTCCCGAACGGCACCTGGTCGAAACGAGAGCCCTGGCGCAGGCCCTGGGTGTCGATGATGCGACCGCGGAGGCGGTCAATGTGTTCCCCGAGATGTTTCACTGCAGCGGTTTTGCCTTATTCGGCAAGGCCACTCGCGACGGAAAACTGTACCACGGACGCGTGCTGGACTACATGACGGAAATCGGACTGCAGGATGCCGCGACGACCTTTATTGTCAGCGTGGAGGGGCAGATCCCCTTCGCCAACGTCGGATATGCGGGTTTCGTCGGCAGCGTCAGCGGGATGAACGCACAGGCGGTGTCGCTGGGAGAAATGGGGGGCGGCGGCGAAGGACGCTGGGATGGCGTTCCGATGGCGACGTTGATGCGCCGTGCACTGGAGGAATGCCACACGCTCGATGATGTGATGCAACTGTGGAAGGACAACCCACGTACGTGTGAGTACTATTTCGTGTTTGCCGATGGCAAGACAAACCGCGCGGTCGGCGTGGCAGCCGTTCCCGAGTCGATCGAATTCATCCAGCCTGGCCAGTCGCATCCGCGGTTGGGAGACGGGATCGAAGACACCGTCTTATTGTCGGCAGGTAGCCGACTCGAGACACTTCGGGAGCGCGTCCAAGCTCGCTACGGCCAGTTCGATGCCGAGCTCGGCAAGTGGCTGATGAGCCGGCCGGTGGCAATGAAATCGAATTTGCACAATGTCCTGTTTGTCCCCGCCGATGGGGTGCTGTATATCGCCAACGCTGGTCATCGCCAGCCGGCGGCCGAGCGTCCCTACGCCCGTCTCGACCTCAAGGCTCTGCTGGCGGAACAGTCCGGCAACCAGGCGGCCGTAGCTCCCCTGGTTCCGCTCGATACGCGGCAGTGAGAGTTGGGGATCGTGACCAGCATCGAGTTCCCCACGGCCCTGCCACCTCAACGGCAGGCGAGTCTCCGAAGCGGTTCGGCGGGGGGACGCTGGTTGCGTCAACTCAAACGTCGGCTGCTTTTCTGTTCCGATACAGCGACAGATCCACAACCTGGATCATCGTTTCGGTCTCCGTTCGATCATCAAGTGGCCGGCATGTACAAGTATCCGGCCCTGCGCACGCATGCTCACCGGCACGCTGTCCTTGAACAGTGAGAGGGCCAGCACATTCGCTTTAATCTGGTTGCGCACTTGTTTGACAGCCCGCTGGTTCGACGTGTACTTGAAGATCACCAGCATGAATAGGCCAGTCACGGCCGCAATCAGCGTGGCGGAGAGCCAGCCAGGGCAGACACTCGGGGAACAGTGGATGTTCCCGGAATTATACCCTGGCACACGCCGCTGTTTCCAGGGTTGGGCGTTCAGCGAGTGCTTGCCGCTGGCTCGGCAGCGAGGATGTCGCCGACACCTGCCATGCGAGGATTCTACCACCTGTTGTGGGGCCTTCTCTTATAGGACCGCCGTAACATTCCCCCAAGGACAATCACGGCCGGCCTTTGCCCGTCATTCGTGATCCGGCTTTCACGAAGAGGAATTGGCACGAATTTCCCTCGTTCAATGCAACCAAGCTACGGCAGCGGCATTATTATTAGGTAGAGTAAGGGGCCTCGCAATACCTGCGATCAGCATGCGTGGAAGCAGCATGCGTGGAAGCGAAAGTCGACGTGAGTGCACCAGGACTGGAAATATCCGTCAGCACGATCCCGCTCGAGTCATTGAATGACCCGAGTTGGACAAGTCAAGCTGCGCTGATCGCCCGGGCCCAGACGGACCCAGCCGCCTTCGGACAGCTCTACGAGACCCATTACTCAGCCGTTCTCAATTTCATCTATCGCTGCACTTTGAATGTTGCCCTGGCGGAGGAACTGACTTCCAACACGTTCTTCAAGGCCCTGCAGGCCATCCGTCGGTATGACCACCGATCTTCCCTCTCGGCTTGGTTCTATCGCATTGCCATGAACGAAGTCAGGATGTATTGGCGGTCGAGCGTCCGGAGGCGCAGGAATGGCACACGTTTGCCGCTGGAAGAAACCGCGGAGCGAGTGTTTTTCGATGTGTCAGCCATGGAAACGGAGGAGTCTCGGCGGGAGCGGATGCGGATATTCGCAGATCTGCACGCGTTGGTGGAATCCCTGCCGCAACGCTATCGCAGCGTCTTGATTCTGCGGTTTTTCGAAGGACTCTCCTACGAGGCGATTGCCGAGGTTGTGGAACAACGCGTGGGCACGGTGAAATCGCTCGTACACCGCGGAGTCGAACGATTGCGAAAGAAGATCGCACAGGATGCAACCCGGTACCAGCCATGGCATTTAGATGATTAGCGTGGAGGCGTTGGATAATGACCGACAAGCCTGACATCGAGACATTCTGGTCCAACCCGGCAGTCCCACAGGTGGCCGCCGGCCATCATCGGTCCGAACTCAAGGAGCAGCTTCTGCGGTCGATGCGAGAGCCGCGCCGGCAGAAGACAGGCTCGGTGAAATGGGCCGTCGCGGCCTGCTGTTGCGTGTTCTTGCTGGCAGCGTCAGGTTGGGGTGCTCAGCAACTTTACGTCAGGTATTTCCTGCTTGAACACGGCATCGAAGCTGCCCGCATCATGCCCGACGGCAGTGTGGAGCAGATCGGCACCAGTACCGTCCTGATGACGGATGACCTCACGATGACGAGTGAAGTGGCAAACCAGAAGTGGCAAGAGATGCGGACGGCTATGGCGACTGGCAACTACGTGCTGGTCGATGTTCGCGAGTGCGGCCCGGGCGAAGTCTATTACATCTATTCGATGCCGACAGGCGACGGAGGTCAAGTACGTTTTGGTACGCCCAGTCCTCTACCCTGAGGCTGGTTCGATCCGGGCATGTGTCGGCGATGCCAGAGGCTGGTTTTCCACAGGGGCGATCGAAGCCGGTGTTTTGATCATTGCCACATTGGCACGGTGAATTTGTTTCGGGTTTCGGGTTCTGAATATTCTGTTTGGTTGCGGCCATCGGCCGCGTTCAGGAGTTCCGAACAGACTGAACGAGGAAGACCTTGCCCACTCCTGCTCAGCGAGATCGGGAATTTCGCGTCCACTTGTCTTCGCGGCTCTCAGCCGATTTTCAGCACACTTCGCAAAGGAATAACTTACATGCCAAAGCGTTCCACGCGCCCCGCATCTCCAGGCCCCGCAACGAAGATCCTTACCCGGGCCAGTTCCCTCATCGTCACGATGCTGCCGCTGTTGCTTGCCATCGGGCTGACGCAGGCAGCGATGGTCGTGGCCATTGCGCAGCAGGAAGGAGAGGAACAGGCACCTGCCGCGAAGGTGTTTCCGGACGAGCCGTCGGCGCACGCGATTTACGACAAAATGGTGCAGACCGTGAAGCAGGCTGATACGTTCTTTTGCCAGGGTTCGTACCGATGGGAGAGCCGCGGGCAAGAGCTAGGCAATGCCACATATAAACTCTGGCTGAAAAAACCGGGCTGTGCCCGCCTCGAGGCCTATCACGACGACAAACTGATGGGCACGCTCGTCGGTGATGGCAAGCAGTTCTGGATCTACTGGCCGGATCGGCGCCCGTGTTCGCATCGGAAGCGGCCGAGCAGTACGAGAAATCCAGCACGCACGTCTATATGCGGGATGTCGTCCCGGCTGACAAATACTCCATCGCGCACCAAACGGTCAAGCTGGGATCTGGCATGTTCATGCCGGTGCTGCAGCCCAGTATTTTCCACGGGAACATGGGGTCCCTGGAACCCTATCTCGACGCGGTACGAAGCATGGGAACGGAAGAAATCGCGGGTGAGAAATGCCATGCGATTGAAGTCAGCTACATGAAAGGGCAGCGAAGCAAGTATTTCTGGATCGCGGAACGCGACCACCTGCCACGCAAATTGAAGGAGGTGGTCCGTGTCGGGATAGGCGAGATCATCTCGGAAGAAGAGTGGCCCCAGGTAGCGGTCGATCAGGATTTCCCCGGCGACGACTTCTCCTGGACACCACCCGCCGATTGGACAGAGTGGAAGCTGCCGGACATCGGACAAGGCCTGTTGGCGGCCGGAACAGAAGCACCGGGATTCGAACAGTTGTCGATCGACGGCGAACCCATCAAGTTGGCGGATTTGCGCGGCAAGGTGGTGTGGCTCGTCTTCTGGCGAATCGGTTGCCCTCCGTGTCGTGTCGAATTCCCCGAACTCGAACGGCTGCATCAGGCTTGTGCGAGTCAAGGCCTGGTCATCCTGGGTTACAACTGTTCCGATGAAAGGGAACTGGTCGCAGCCTACCTCAAGGAGAAGTCCATCACTTTCGCCAACATCGTGGACACTTCCGATGCGGCCACGAAAGTCTGTTTCGAGCAGTATCAGAAGCCCGGTAGCTCGGGCGTGCCGTTGAACTACATCATTGACAAAACGGGCCGCGTGGCCGCCAGCTGGTACGGCTACCAGGAGGACGACAAGACCGCCAAGGAAGTGCTGGAGAAGTTGGGAATCAAATAGACTCGTTCGATGGGTGACGTGAAGGGCTCCCTGTGATTAGACTGGGAGGATCATTTCCTCCGCAGGCAACTGAGGTCACAGGAGCGCGACATGAGCACGAGAGTTGGACAGTGGAGTCGACGTGGATTCTTGGCCTCGATGGCAGCTGCCGGTGTCGCAGGGCTGGCGGCCCCGGTACCTGGCCTGCCTGACGACGACTCGGCAAGACTCAAATTGGGTTTTGACAATTTTTCCATACGGACATTCGACTGGAAAGCGCCGCAGCTGATCCGGTACGCTTCAACGCTCAAGGTCGACACGCTCCTGATGTCCGATCTGGATGTCTACGAGAGCAGGGACGATCGCTATCTGCAAGAGCTGCGGACGTCGGCCGAACAAGCGGGGCTCGAACTGCAGGTGGGCACGGGGAGCATCTGCCCCACATCCAACTCGTATGACGCCAAGAAATGGGGCTCGGCGGAAGAACACGCGAGACTGCTCATCCGCGTTGCCCAACAACTTGGCAGTTCGGTGGCGCGCTGTTATTTGGGCAGCCGGCGCGATCGAACGGGCGATGGCGGTATCTATCGCCACATTGACGAGATGGTCAAGGTCCTCCAGGCCGTGAAGAGTGCAGCCACGGATGCCAACGTGAAGATCGCCATCGAGAATCATGCGGGCGACATGCAAGCCTGGGAATTAGTGAGCTTGATCGAGGCCGCGGGCAAGGACTTCGTGGGTGCCACAATGGATCCAGGCAATGCCACGTGGACCGTGGAGGACCCGCTGGTCAATCTGGAAATCCTCGGCCCCTATGCGCTCACCACGGGTATCCGCGACAGCATGGTGTGGGAAACGGGCGAGGGCGCTACGTCGATGTGGGTGAACATGGGCGAGGGGCTCGTCGACTGGCCAGCCTACGTGAAACGATTCCAAGAGCTTTGCCCCCGCACACCCTTTGTGCTGGAAGTCATTTCGTACAAGTGGGGCAATGACATGCCGTATATGAAGCCTGAGTTCTGGTCCAGTTTTCCCCGTGCACGCGCGAGTGAATTCGCCAGGTTCATCGCGCTGGCACACCGCGGGCAAAAATACACAATCCCACCGGAACGTCCCACCGGTGAGCAATCGGTGCAGCTCGAACAGGCACAGCAGAAGTGGGACCTGGAGAAAAACCTCCAGTACTGTCGCGAGGTGCTCGGTATCGGCCGCAAGTCGTAGTTGTCAGGAGGTGCGGGATATCCGGTAATTCGGGAGGACGAGGCTGGTACAAGCCGCGTCAGGACGCCAGACACCCGGCGTGCCACGAGCCTCGCCCTGGCCAAGTTGCTCGGACTCGAAGGTGCCGTACTACCGGGCACCTCCATGCATCCGGGCTATGACCAGCAGCGTCATGACCAGCCTCAATCATAGAGGACCTGCTCCGTGCGCCAGTCCTTATCTTTGTCGTAGCCGAACGCTTTCACGCGTGGTCGACGCTCACGCAGACGCACTGAATTGACGCCAATTCCGTAACCGGATGCGTCTTTGTTCTTGCCCACGCATTCGAGTCTCAACGTGTACTTGCCCGGATCGGGCCAGAAATCCAGCAGGTGGAATTCCCGCAACTCAGACTCGGCGCGATAAAGATCGATGGGTTTGCCGAGCTTGACGCCGTTGAGGATCGGCTGCCACATGCCGTAGTCGCCGGCACAAGTCAGCTCCAGCAGCAATCGCAACGGTTCCTTTTCCCTGATTTCGAATGAGCACTCAACCCATCCATCATCTTGCGATTTCGGCTGGAACGCCAACTGCCCACTCGATTCCAGATAGAGCGCCCCTTCCTCGACGCGTGCATCTCCGGCTCCGTGGCGTGACGCCTCGATCGAATCCTGGCCCCAGACGAGGACCCTTTCCAGGCTGGGGAGTTTCCGCTCCGCCGCCGACGGAATCTCGGTGAATTTCTTCGTCGGCCCCAGCTGGTACCAGAATGCCACACTGGTGAAATCATCTTCCCGCTCGTTCCAGCTGTGCGCACGCTGCTCTTTGTTTTCATCGGGCGACATCCAGCCGAAAGTCTCGAATGTCACTCGGATTCCGGTGTTGAACACCAGTGGATCGTGGATGTGCCACCGGTAGCTGCATGTCATCTGCCCGACGATGCCACCGAGTTGATTCAGATAGGGAACACCGAAATAGGGCGTACTGTGCTTTCTGAGCCCCCAGGCCGACAGAAAATAGTCCTCGGTGCCGGTACCGCGAATCGAGGGCTTCTCTTCACCATCGATGTAGATCTTCTCGTCGCCTTCCCCGAACCAGGCGGGGCTGCGAGTGCGCACGGCATAGACGGTGCCGACGTAGTAGCCTTTCCCCTCGGCGTCGAGTAACACATAGTCCTTGCCGTTCCGCGCCGGATACTCTTGGCAGTACTGGGCACAAAAGTACATGGTATTCTCGGGAAGCGACTTCTTCTTGATCCAGTCGACGTTGTTGTACAACTTGCGAATCGGCTTCTTGCTCTGATTGACGATCTCGATGCGAGCCGATTTGCGGAACGGCATGTGCCAGAAGCAGTTGTACGAATCGCCGTCTTCCACCACAACCGGGGCGCTGATGACCTCCATCTGCTTACCGAAACAGCATGCAAAGAAATCGCCCACGGGAGCCTCCACGTCGGGCTTCTCACGCCCGTCCCAATAGATGCGCAACAGCATCTCCTGACTGTTGGCGGCCCCATCGGTGACCCAGAAATGCGGTTCCTGCAAAAACGTCAACCAGATATGAGTGATGACTCCCGGCCCTTCCAGATCGGCCATGACATACGTCTCGCCCGGCTCAATGCGATCGGGGCGGTCCAGGTTATTTTTGCCGTCGTACATGTCGTTCTCGACCCACACGTTCGAGCCGACTCGCATGCTGCGTCCTTCTTCCCACCGGGTCAAGCCCTCCAAACCCTGCCCAGCCGCGGGTAATGCCGAAAGGCCCAACATCAAACAGGCCGTCGTGACAAGAGTGAGCGAACGCCGCATTACACGAGATGCTTGCATGAGATTTTCCTCTGCCTCAATAAAACGAGTCAAACTGGTGCCGTGTGCTCATCATCGAGCCAATCCGCGATACGGCGGAACCGCAACTGCCAGCCGGGCTATTGCGAAACGATGCCTGCCCGAACATCAACCCACAGAGCGTCGTTCATGTAGGTTCGCACGTACTCGTAGCTCATCTCGCTGCCGCCCCGTCCTTGGCCCGAATCGCGCACCAGGAAGACGCCGCCACCCGGTTGCGCCGCATCGTCGCGAAATCCGACCAACAGCACGCTGTGTCCGTCCCGCACGTCCTTGCGCGGAGCCATCTGCAGAACACCGGCCACCCACTGTGCTTTCTTCGGCCAGAGAAAGCCCCCACACACCGGCCATCCACGCCGCAACGTCGCCTTGACCGCCTGGAACTGATCCTCCGTCAGCCCTTTGTGCGGATTCCACGGCTTGATCCAATGCACATCGAAGCCGGCCTGCCGCATCTCGCCGGCATGGGCTAGCGCCGCCTCGGTCGGTCGCAATGCCGGATCAAACTCCGCGCCATATGGCATCTCGTCTTCCGCGCACACACCGTACTTCGTGAACCCATTCCACAGATCGGAAAAGAAACTGCCGTCTTCCGGCTCGCCCAGTACTTGATTCGACGCCCAGTTCAGAAATTCGACACTCAACCGAGTCACGGGAACTTGTTGCTCCCCCTCCCTCTTGCACAGGGCATACTCCATGGCACCCGCCACGGCAAACACCGAACAGGTGCCCCGGCCACCTTGCCCGCGGAGGGGCAGTTCCGCGCGGTCGAAGACGCCTCGCAAGTCCACTTCCTCAGCCGCCGCACTGCTGGAGAGGGTCGTGTCATCACCCCACGCGACACTCGGCGATCCGTCCCATTTCGGCAGCCAGGCTGGTGCCATCACGACACCACACAGCAGTAGAACTCGAAGTCGCTGACGACGCGTCAATACATGCCGCATAGACCACCACCCTGATCGCACGAATAACGTGACCATTCAATACGTGAGCACATTTTACGGCGACTTTCCCTTCATCACAACTGTCCGCCCCACGCCAACTGTCATCAGGAACCGTCGAATCGAGCAGGTCGCCATCACCGGGACGGCGATCGAGAGCGGATCCCCCGTTTCTCCCGCGGTCTAACGAGCGTAGCTACGACGAACCATTTCGCTACAATGGTAACAGACTCTCTTGCCGTGTCGGACGTGACCGCGAGCGCCGTGTGATGAACACAAATCCGGACGACGATTTTTCAGGCACCGACCGTTTCGACATACGGCGACGCATCGGTTCCGGCGGCATGGGCGTCGTCTATCTGGCGTATGACCGCCAGCGCGAAGAATGTGTCGCGATCAAGACCCTGCGCCATGTCGATGCGAATGCCATCTACCGTCTGAAACATGAATTCCGAGCGATGGCCGAGCTGTCACATCCTCGCTTGGCTGCTCTGTACGAACTATTCTGCGCCAACGAGCAGTGGTTCTTCACGATGGAGTTCGTGGAGGGAATCAACATGCTCGATTATATCCGCACGGGCGGGTTGCCGCGCGCCACGCAGCCTCGTCCTGCGACGGCTCCCGACACGACCTCCGAGGCGATGGCCGACTCGACCGCGCGACAGCCGGCATCCCCCGACAACGACGCCGACTGGGAGTCCCTCGATGGCCAGTTGATTCCACCTCCTCCCAGTTCGGACTCCCAGCTGCCGAGGCGGCACTTGGGTGGCACCGGCATCAGCGCCATCGAATTAGCGCGGCTGCGCAACGTGGCCCTCCAGTTGTCCGAAGGAGTGCAGTGGATCCACGGGGCCGGCAAGCTGCACCGTGACCTGAAGCCATCCAACGTGCTGGTCACTCCATCCGCGCGCGTCGTGATTCTCGATTTCGGTCTCGCTACGGAACTGATCCAAGACGCTCGCAGCAGTACCACCGACGGCATGCTCGTGGGCACTATTCCCTATATGTCTCCGGAACAAGGAGGGGGAAAGGACGTCTCGGCAGCCAGCGATTGGTACAGCGTGGGGACCATCCTCTACGAAGCAATTACCGGCCGGCTGCCGTTCATCGGACGCCCCTTGCAGATGCTGACGGACAAACAGCTGTTTGATCCACCGGCCCCCGCGGAACTGGTGGACGGGGTGCCGAGCGATCTGAATTCGCTCTGTATGCGACTCCTTTCGCGCAATCCCCAATCACGTCCTTCCGGGGAGGAAATCATACAGGTTCTCCGCTCCAGTAGATCCGAGGCGCCGAATCCGCGCCCGCTGCCCCGGAGAGATCCGACAGGAAGGGGAAGAGAAAGGAGTTCTTTGTGGGCCGCGAAAGTCCCTTGGCGGACTTGACGCGAGCATTGGCCGACGTGCAACGCGGGCGATGCGTCGTCGTGTTCGTGGAAGGCGACTCTGGAGCGGGCAAAACGGCTCTGGCCCAGGAATTTCTCCGCCGCGCCCGAGGCAACTACGATGCGGTGACGCTGGCCGGTCGCTGCCACGAGAATGAATCGGTTCCCTACAAAGCCGTGGACAGTCTTATCGATGCACTAAGCCACTATCTGGTTCGCCTGCCGCACTTGGAAGCGGATGCGATCATGCCGAGCGACGTGGAGGCATTGTCCAGGCTGTTTCCGGTCCTGCGGCGCGTGGAAGCCATGGCCAATCTGCCATTACGCAGCAGGGTGCCACAAGACAAACAGGAGTTGCGCGAACGAGCCTTTTCGGCCTTGCGAGAACTCTTCTCCCGCCTTGGTGATCGTACGACATTGGTCTTGCACATCGATGATCTGCAGTGGAGTGACCAGGACAGCATCTCGCTGCTGCAGGACTTGTTGCGGCCGCCCACGACGCCGCGGCTTCTCCTGTTGCTCTGCCAGCGAACGAACAACGCGGGGGACGTCCCCGCCGGTCATGGCATTCTTGCAGCGGAAGATACCCCCTCGGCATACTATGACGTGCGTCGCGTGGGACTCGGACCGCTGCAGGATCAGGAAGCCCGGCAACTGGCCAGCGTACTCTTGGGCGAGGAGCATCCGGCATCCGAAGCGGTGGTCCGATCGCTCGTGTCGGCCGCTGCCGGCAACCCGTATTTCCTGGAATCCCTGGTGCGCCATCACCTGATGGCCGGTTCACAGTCCTGCGGCGGCACGCCATCCCCCATGCTCACGCTCGAGCAGGTTCTTCACACTCAGATTGAGGCGCTCAGTGACCCGGCACGGCGACTCCTGACCGTCGTGGCCGTGGCGGGTCACGGGGTACGTTACAGGGATGCTTGCCGCGCAGCCGGATTGGCAGGCGAGTGCGGCGACGCGTTGAGCGCCTTGCGCGCCGCCAGGCTGATGCGCGCACCCGGTACTACCGGCATCCCGATTCTGGAGACCTACCACGATCGCATCCGCGAATTCGTGGCCACTCAAATATCTTCCGAACAACAAGAGCGGATTCATCGGCAACTTGCCGAGGCGATGGAGGCGTCCGGAGATACAGACCCTGCCACGCTCGCGGCACATTTCGTCGCCGGGCAGCTGGCCGACAAAGGTGGGCAGTACTACCTGCGCGCGGCAAGCCAGGCGTCGGACGTGTTGGCCTTTGATCAGGCTGCCGAGCTGTATCGGCGTGCGGGCGAAATTGGCTGCGGCGACGCGTCACTGCGTGGCCGTTTGCGATGGAAAACCGCCACGGCCTTGGCCAACGCGGGGCGCGGAGCCGAGGCGGGAGCCGAATTTGCCGCCGCGGCCATGGATGCCACACCCGAGTCCGCACTCGAAGCACGGCGACTATCGGCCATGCAATTCCTCTTTTCGGGCGAGGTGGAGCAGGGCTTGGCCATGCTGGAGACCGTCCTCGCGGAGGTCGGCCTGCAACTTCCTGCCAGCCCGCGACGTGCATTCTGGAATCTGCTGCAACAGCGAATTCGACTGCGACTGCGCGGCCTGCGCTTTCGGACCTGTCGCGCAGAAACCGTTGACCCGCAGCTGCTGCAACGGATCGACATCTGCTGGTCGGTTGCCGCCGGCCTGGGCACCATCGACCCGATCGCCGCCGCCGTATTCCAAGCGCAAGGCCTGCTGCTGGCACTGCGCAGTGGCGAGCCCAATCGCATTGCCCGCTCCCTTTGCGTCGAAGCCGCGCACGCTTCGATCGCCGGCGGCGCGTCCAAGCGTCGAGTGGAGACGTTGTTGGAACAGGCCGAAACCCTGGCCTGCCGCCTGGAAAACCCGCATCTGAGCGGATTGATTCAACTGGCTCGCGGCGTGGCAGCACTTGGACAGGGGAGATGGCGTGCCGCCACCGAGTTCTGCGACAAAGCCGAGTCGACGTTTCGGGAGCACTGCACGGGTGTCGCCTGGGAACTGGACTGCGCGGCCGCCTGCGCAGCCACCGCATTGTTCGATGCCGGTGAAGTGGCTGAATTGGCCGAGCGTCTGCCGCTGTTACGCGACCGCGCGAAAACGAGGCAACCTGTTCGCCTTGACAGCCCCCAGCTCGATGAACTTGCCCGAACTGGCGGCCGATGACCCCGACGGCGCGCAACGGAACCTCGACATGTGCATGCAGCATTGGTCTCACAAACGCTTCTATGTGCAGCACTTCTCCGCACTCTACGACCAGGTCCAGACCGACCTCTACCGCGGTGATCCGGAGAGTGCCTGGCGGCGAATCGCCCAACGGCAAGGCGCTATCGTCCGATCAATGCTGATGCGCGTGCAGCTTTCCCGAGCATACGCCCATCAAACCCGCGCTCGCTGCGCTCTGGCCATGGCCGATTCCGGCCGGAACGCTCGGGCGATGCTCCAACTGGCTCAACGGGATGCCCAGCGAGTTGAGCGTGAAGGGCAGGCCTGGACACTACCGTTAGCCGAATTATTGTATGCCGCAGTCGCCGCATCGCGCGATCAGAAGCCACAAGCCATTACGTTTCTCGAAAAGGCCATCGTCCATTTCGAGCGGGTCGACATGGTGCTCTATGCTGCCGTGGTGCGCCGACGATTGGGACAACTCGTGGGTGGATCCGCGGGTCGCGAACTGCTCCAACGTGCGGAAGACTGGATGGCCTCGCAGAAGGTCGTCAACCCCGATCGGTTCACGCATGCGTTTGCGCCCGGGTTTCCGCTCGATACTCCCCCCCTGGAACGTGCTGGAGAAGTCACAGGATACACCGATGGATGAAGATCTCGTCAACTCGCGTCTGAGCAGGATTTCGACGGTCTGGACGATGTTGGCCAAAGCCCACGAAGGCGGCGACGTGCAGGCGGCGACGGCCAGACTGGCGTTCGTCCAGAGGTACCAGCGCGCAGCGTACCGCTATCTGCTCGGCGCGCTACGAAATCCCGACGCGGCCGACGAACTGTTTCAAGAACTGGCACTCCGCTTCGTGCGCGGCGATTTCCGCCATGCTGACCCCCAACGTGGTCGCTTCCGCAATTACCTGAAAACGACCCTGTCGCATCTGGTCACCGATTACCACAAACGGCTGCGCAGGCAACCGCAACTGCTCGATTCGTCACTGCCACTGACTGATAACCGAGCGTCGAGCGAGGAGGAGGGCGACGACCCATTTCTGACCAGTTGGCGCGAAGAATTGCTCGACCTTGCCTGGCACAAACTTGAACTCGCTCAGAACTGCGGCGGTCAACCGTACTACAGCATACTGCGATATCGAGCCGAACACCCGCAGGCGTCGTCATCCGAAATGGCGGAACAACTGTCGTCTTCACTCCAGCGCCCGCAGCCCTTCACCGAAACAAGTGTCCGCAAATCGCTGCAGCGGGCGCGCGAGCAGTTCGCCGATCACCTGCTCGATGAAGTCGCGGCCTCCCTCCAACATCCGACCATCGATGATATCGAGCAGGAACTGATCGAACTCGACTTGCTCCGTTACTGCCTGACGGCCCTGCAACGCCGCCGCGATCAGCTGCGATGAGCGACCACCCACTGCACAGCGAACCTCATCGCATGGATCTCGTTCTCTACCGCGGCCCGTTTCAGACCACCAGTATGAATCGCTTGGGGTTCCGGACACCGAGCGGACCGCGTCCGGACTGTGGCCAGCGGACCACGCCGGTGTCAAACGGGACTATTGGGCCGTCGCCAGGTTCCCTGGCCGGCGATTGTGCCCCGGAACACCTGCCGCTCAGTGACGCAACAGGCGGGCCTCCAGTGCACGAGTCCACGCTCCGTCCGTCTTCAGGACGCGGGCACGAATCGTGGCCGCTCCCTCAACGAGAAGGGGATCGATAAACAACTGCCGTCCGGCGCTCTCGGGATCAGTGCCGTCGAGCGTGTAGTAAATGTCGCCATCCATCCCAGGTGACTGCAACTGGATCTGAACCGTCTCCTGCAGGGGTCCAGACGCGACGGTGATATCTGGCGTAGTAGCCTGGAGAACGATGTCTTTGAATGCTATCGAACCACCGGCCGCATAGAAGACCAGGTGTCTGCCAATCTCGCCGTCATCGTCCAGCAGCGTGACCCCGGTCCTTCGATCATCAATGCAAACATCTAAGAGCCGGTTGGCCAATGTGCCCGCTTCGAAATCGCTGTTCTCGAAAACCAGCTCTCCGGATTCCCCCTGCGCGGACAACAACATGCCGGACAGGACCAACAACATGGCCGAAATATACTGTCGAGTCACGCTCTTACTCCTCGTATTGCCTTGCAGTTCCAGCCCCTTACCGCCTGTTCCAGCCAGTTCCCGACGTTCTCACCGGCTGTTTTCCTCTTCGACTCATGTTATCTTGATAACGGCTCTTGTGCAGCACGGCCAACCACTCGCAACCGGGTCGCGGCACCAGTGGCTCGGCGGCTTCCCTGCAAACACACCACACTGCCCCACACCAAGGAGACATCATGAGACATTTTCTGTCATTGTGTGCCATGGCACTGCTGACCATTGTATCTGTCGCGGACAGCATTGCCGCCGAGCCTCAACTGCAGTCGGGCGATTACGTGGCGGTGATCGGCGACTCCATCACCGAACAGCGGCTGTACTCCGTGTATATCGAGGACTATTTGCTGATGTGCCAACCGGCGGCCGACCTGCGAGTGACGCAATTTGGCTGGGGTGGCGAAACGGCACCGGGCTTCGCCAACCGCATGGCCAACGACATGCTGCGATTCAGCGCGAGCGTCGCGACAACCTGCTTCGGCATGAACGACGGCCGCTACGCCCCCATGAACCCCGCTACGGAAAAAGCATATCGTGATGGACAGATTTCCATCGTAAGCCAGTTGAAGAAAGCTGGTGTGCGGTTCATTGTGGTCGGGTCACCGGGCTGCGTCGATGCCGACACCTTCGGCGGTCACAATCCCGAGCAAGCCGCAATGTACAACAAGACTCTCTCCGCGATGCGCGACATTGCACAAGAGGTTGCCAAAGAGGAAAAGGTCTCGTTCGCGAATGTCTTCGATCCCATGATCGACGTCATGACCAAGGCCAAGGCCAAGTATGGCCGCGACTATCATCTGGCGGGCGGCGACGGAGTCCATCCGGATCGCAATGGACACCTGGTGATGGCCTATGCATTTCTCAAGGCCCTGGGCTGCGACGGCAACATCGGCGCGATTACCGTGGACCTGACACAAGACAAGGCGGAGGCGAGCGACGGTCACAAGGTACTCGCTTGTAGCGGTGGCGCCGTGGAACTCGAAAGTACCCGCTACCCATTCTGCTTCTTCGGCGATCCCGGCCAGACCGGCTCGACACGCGGCGTCATCGAGTTTCTGCCGTTCAACGAACAATTGAATCGATTGACGCTCAAGGTGACCGATGCGACGGCCGGCCAATACAAGGTGACTTGGGGAGATGCCTCCCGGCAATACAGTGCGACGCAGCTGGCGGAGGGGATTAATCTGGCCGCTGAATTCCTCGACAACCCGTTCTGTGAACCCTTTCAGCAGGCTGAAAACGCGATTGCTCAGCAGCAGGCAATGGAAGTGCAGTTGATCAAGGACCTCTTGCACAACCTGATCGCGTACAAGCAGATCGCGCCTGCGGAAACCGCCGCGATTGAGAACATTGCCAAGGCCCTGGTCGCCAGAGACAAAGTGGCTCGTGACGCCTCGGCTGCCGCAGTCAAGCCGGTCAAGCACATGATCAAGATCGAAGCCTTAAAGTAATCACGCGATTGGTCGGTTACAGCTGTCCGGGACAGGTTGGCTGACGTGACCCCATGAAGTGTGTGCGAGCAGCGTTGGCGGATTGGTTTAACACCCAGGACGGGACACGCGTGGGATTTCAAGCACGTCCGGTGGTAGGCGGCATTGTCATGCGTTGGTTGTGCAACCAGGCCACTGACAAGACACGGTTGGCCGAGGCCGAAACGGTCACCGGTCCCTGGGCGCCACTGCTGCCGGGCGGCCGCAGACAGACCATTGTCCCCACCAGCCAAAGGGGAAGGTATCGAGTGTCGTTATTCGTTGGCACAACCGCTTGGAGTCTCTGCCGCATGAAAATGCTCATACCGTTCACAATCGGCCTCTATCTGCTTGCCGTAATGCCTGGGAATGCCGTGACCCAAGAAACAGATGCCGGCAAGGCCTCGGCAAGTGTGCAAGTACCGGCATTGCCGGACAAGGACCTCATGACGGCCTACGAGAAAGCCGCGAGTCAGAATGTCCTGGCAGCCGTTAACCCGCGAGTCTTTCCCGGCTACTTCTCCGTGTGTGCCGATGGACAGGGGTTCGGATATGGCAACAGCTACCCATCGCTCGACGGGCACCAGATGACCGACGCATTGTTGTGGCTCGGCGATTTCGAGACTGTCAAGCTGAATTGGGGCTACGTGCGGAGTTTTCAGCAGGCCAATGGTCGACTGCCGCTGGCCATTCTACCTTCCTTGGCGGGTCAGCTGATTGGTCCCGCCGAAAGTCAAGCGACGGTCGATGCAAATGGCGGTCTCTACGAGCATTGGGTGCGCGGAAATCCACTCGCCGCGCTGGCCAGCCCCACTTTCATTCAGAACGCGGACGTCATCTATCGTCACACCCGTGATCGCCAGTGGCTGCAAGCGAACATCGACGCGGTGAACCTGGCCGCCGACTACCTCACGTCGCTCACAACGCCGGAAGGGATTGTGCAGGGAGCCGGTTACTACGTCGAACGGCCGACACGAATCGCCGCGGACGGAGTGGCACAATGTCATGCCGTCGACGCGTATCGGCGAGTGGCTGCGTTGAATCGAGTGGTGGGAAAGAATGATGTGGCGGTGCGGTACGAGCAACTGGCCGCTCGGATTGTCTCCCAGTTCACCAAGCAGTTCTGGACGGGCGATCATTTTGCGGAGTACTTGCACCCGACGCGAGGCCTGATTGCATCACATGGCCTGACCGACGTGGACTGGGCGGCCCTGGCGACCGGCGTCGCACTTCCTGCGCAGGAGGCGTTATTGTGGCCGCAATTGCGCGGCGAACAGGCCTTCTATTACGGCGGCATGCCCACGGGCATCAGCACGCGTCCTGAGACCTACGAGGATTGGGAATTCGCACATCCAGACCGCCACGACCTGGCGGCAATGGGTCGCGTCTGGTACCTGGAAGCATGGTGCGCAGCCGGTTGCAGGACGCCGAGGGGCTCTTGGATGGACTGCATCGCGTGGCGCGGGAAGGGGAACGGCACGGCTATTCTTGGCGCGAACGATACTATCCCAGCGGCACCGGCATACCGATCCCCGCCGGTGCGGAGAAGTATTGTGAGTACGCGTCCAATCTGATTCGCATTGTGAATGGGTTCCTGTTGGGAATAGACCTGCGACTTGACGGTTCGATCGTGGTCGCACCGGTAGTCTCGCCGGCGTATTGGGACCAGGGTTTTGGGCATGCGTTGCGCGTCGCCGATGGGCAGCTCGCTTTTCGGCTCCAGCGAGATCGTATTGAAGTGACGTTCAGCGGCTCAACGGAACAACGCTTGGGCTTGCGCATCCCGAAGCGGGAGAACGACGCGGCGTGGCAGGTGACGACTCCGGGCGACTCGAGCGGACTGACTCAAGAGGAGGGTATCCTCTGGATCACGCTCCCCCCCGGCTCACCCGCGTCGCCAACCCATCGCATTTACCAGCGCACGGCCGGCTAGAACGGTGCTCGGCAAAGTGGCCGGCAGGATCCCTGAGTTCTTGACCGCCGCATTGCCACACGTTATGTTCGCGCTCAGGTCGTCGGCTTCGATTACTTCGCACCGGTCTTCACGCACCGCATTATCGGGAGGGATGAGTCATGTGTATGCATTGCACGCGGCGGCAGTTTCTCGGGGCCAGCGCCTTGAGCGGGATGGCTCTGGCGTCAGCACAATTAGTGGCTGATAGCGGTGATCCGAGCACACCTCGCGCCCCCAATGCCAAGGTGCGTATCTGTGCCGTGTTTGCCGGCAAGTCGGCGGACCGGAGTTGGAGCCTCTCTCAGGACGAGATCACCGCCATCCGCCACCGTCTCGCGGAAGCCGAACAGAACCTGGGGAATGTGGAGTTCGTGATCGGCCAGGCGAGTACGGCCGCGGAAACCGCCGCGTTGCTCGAACAAGCCGGCCCGGACGCCCCCGTATTGGCAATCAGTACCGACATCTTCGGGCTCAGCCGCGAGGTCATACCGACGGTCTTCCAAGCCGGCCGACCGGTGGCGGTGTTCCACATGCCGATCGTGGGCGGCCACGACTGGTGCCTCGTCAACCCGTGGCGAGCAGAAGGGCATCGCATCACACTCTTCAATACCAGCGATTTGAACGAGTTGGAGCATGCTGCGGCGCTGCTGCGAGTAAATCCTCTGTTGCGGCAGAGCCGCGTACTGGCCTCGCCGCCCTTCAAAGGGACACCTGAGTCCTATGCGGTGGACCAAGTCAAGGCACGGCTCGGAGTGGACCTGATACCGATTGTCGACGGGCGATACGATGAGATCATGGCCAGCGTGGATGACGCACTAGCTCAATCGGAAGCGAAGCAGTGGATCGATGGCGCCCAGCAGGTTGTCGAACCGACGCAGGAGGATGTCCTCAAGGCGGCCCGCGCCAGCCTGACACTGAATCAACTGATCCAGGAAAGCAGCGCCCAGGGGTTGTGCGTGGGGACATGTATGGGCTGGCTGCCGCGAGGGTTCCCCTGTCTCGGCTTCTCGCGACTCAATGATCGGGGGATTCCGGCTGCCTGTGACGGCGACATGGATTGCCTGCTGACCATGCTCATTTTCCAATACGCGTTGAACCAGGCTGGGTTTCTCGGAAACGCGGGCGGGGTGGACACGTCCCGCAATGCCTTTCATCTCTCGCATTGCTCCGCCCCCCTTAAGATGGAAGGCCCCGACGGGCCGACCGCACCCTATCTGCTGAGACGGCATGCGGAAGTGCGCGGAGGTGCGGTGACCGAGGTCCACTACCAGGTCGGGCAGACGGTCACATTCACCAAGCTTGTTCACCTGGAAACGTTGCTGATGTTCAAGGGACGGATCATCGAGGTCCCGCCCGTCCCACGTGACCAGGAACGTGGCTGCCGCACCGAATTCGTCGCCGAAGTGGACGACGCCGAGAAGCTCGGCGCCAATTGGGGTGGCGGTGCGCTCGGCACCAGCGCCACAGACTATTACGCATCCTTGCATCGCGTGGCCTATTACGGCGACCACACACGCAGTATCCGCCACCTGGGCGAGCTCATGGGATTGAAGGTCGTGCAGGAAGGCTGACGATAGACTCAACCACTTGGACAGATACGGGAGAACGACTCGATGGCGCCGCAATTGCATCGTTGGAGAACCGGGCGAGTATTGGCGACTCTGATCATCCTCGGCACAGGCCTGGCAGCGGGCATCGTGCGAGCCGAAGGCGAACAGACCATGTCGCGCGAAGTGCTGTTGGATAAGATCCGCGGCGGCTGGGCCGGTCAGATGATTGGCGTGGCGTATGGTGCGCCGACCGAATTTCGTTCCAACGCGCGCATCCTGGAAGGAGAAATCACCTGGAAAGCGGGCATGCTGGAAAACACCATCCACCAGGATGACCTTTACGTCGAGATGACGTTTGCCAAAGTGCTGGACGAGCAAGGCCTGCAGGCGACGTGCGAGCAATTCGGTGAAGCGTTCAAGGCATCCCAATACCATTTGTGGCACGCAAACGCAGGCGCGCGGCGGGCGCTGAACCAGGGAATCCGAGCACCCTGGTCAGGGCACCCCAAGTACAACTTCCACGCCAACGACATCGACTTTCAGATTGAAGCGGACTTCATCGGGTTGATGTGCCCCGGCCTGCCGCGCGAGTCCAACCGGTATTGTGATCGTGTCGGTCGCGTGATGAACTACGGCGACGGCCTCTATGGCGGCATGTTCGTCTGCGGTATGTATTCGGCGGCATACTTCCAAGATGACCCGCGAAAAGTCGTCGAAGCAGGCTTGGCGTGCATACCAGCCGACAGCGAATATGGCCGACTGATCCAGGATCTGCTCAACTGGTCAGCGGATCAGCCCGACGACTGGCGCCAAGTCTGGCAGTTGGTCGAGGACAAATGGGACGTGCACGACCCTTGCCCCGATGGATTTCTGGCTGATTTCAATATTGATGCCAAGATCAACGGTGCCTACATCGCCTTCGGACTGCTGTTCGGTGCAAAGGACTTCGAGAAGACGATCGAGATTTCCACGCGCTGCGGCCAGGACTCCGACTGCAATCCGTCCAGCGCCGCGGGAGTACTCGGCGTGATGTTGGGATTCGACGCCATTCCTCGGAAGTTCACCGAGGACCTGCCGTCACTGGCAGACCGAAAATTCGATTTCACCGATTACTCGTTCAACGAGATTGTGGCATCGACCGAGCGTCGCGCTTTGAAGATCATCGAAATGACGGGGGGCAAGGTCACTGACGCCCAAGTGGTCGTGCGGATACAGAACCCGCTCGCGCCGAAACTGGAGCAGTGGACGCCCGGCATCCCTGATCGCAGAATTGCCGCCGGCGACGAGGCGTGGGGATGGAACGGAACGTGGATATCCGCCGACGGCGCGAAAGTAGCCGAGCAAGCCGGTTGTGAAGCCACGCTGCAGTTCAGCGGCGTCGCCTTGGCCGTGTTGGGCGTACTCGATCAGTCGGGCGGTCAAGCGGAGGTGTATTTGGACGGCCAGAAACAGCCGCTGACGCTGGATGCCTACATCGTCCCCAATACCCACGACAACGTACTCTGGCAGGCCTACGGGTTGACACCAGGACAACACACGTTGCGCATCGTCACACTCGGTAAGGCTGACCCGCGATCGGCAGGGACAGCAATCCGTATCAAAGAGGCCGTTGTGTATCGCGCGGCAGAGTGACGCGGCTGGTGCGCGACACAATGGTGAGAGTCGCACGATCCCGGGACGCATGGTCCGACAAGAGCACGAAGGCGAGACACCCTGACGTGGCGTCAAGCCACAACCACACAGGAAATCCGCAATCCCAATGTCGAAAACCTAAACAATTTCGAGTTGCTGCCAACGCGAAGCTGATCATCGCCTCGATTGGATGCGGTGGCTTTTAGTACTTGACGGTCACCCCAAGACTGGCAATGTGCGCGGATACCGTGTTGGTGACGGATGAGCCGGGGATTTCTACGCCAGGCAGAATGATCGGGCCGCTGCTGTCGTACTGAAAATAGTGTGTGTAGCTCAGGTGCAGAGCGACGCAGTCTGAAAACTCCCAAGTTCCCCCTACACCAAGCTGATGCTGGTAGTTCAGCGGTGAGGCGACGTTATAGAACGTGTCCCGATCACTGTATGGACTCGTGTTGTAGGTGTAGCCCAGTCGCACGAGCAGATGATCGGATAGTCGCTGCTGAACGCCGGTAGCCACGGCGAGCTGGTTGGTCCAACTCAGACCCTGCAGAGCACCGTAGGGACTGTAGCCGTGGCCCCCGAAGCCATCCGCATTTCTGTAGTCAAAATACCGCAGGTCCAAGGCGAAAACCGTATTCTCGAAACCCGAATAGGCTGCGCCCACCGACACAATCATCGGCAAATCAAACTTGAACTGGGCAGTATAGGGGACGCCCAGTTCGTTCTCGGTGTGCATGCGGAATGGCTCCATCCATTGCGGGGACTTGATCGACGCACCGAAGTGCCAACAGTAGTCGGTGATATAGTAAGCACCCAACTGCGCTCCGCCCCCCCAGGCAAATCGTGTGCCCCTCCCAGCTGGATAAGTTGGCACAAAGCTGCCATCGGCGTCATCCGGATTCGTCAGCAGCAACGGATCGACGATGAGCTGCCCCATGGTTACCGTCGGGCCGATCCCGATCGACAACCGGTCTGTCACCGCCCAGGACACGACCGGTGCAAACTGGAGAAACTGCCCCTCAGAATAGAGGCTGCCCAAGCCGCCAGGAAAACCGGGGGTGTTCGAAACCGGGGCCAGCACCGGATTCGTCCAATCCGCCGGATAGTTCGACTTGAATCCTCCGACCACCATCATCCCCAGGCCAACTGTCGTGCGGTCGCTGATCTTGTGTACCCAGCCGATATTCGGCAATGCCAGCACCCCCGGCTCGGATCCGGTCGACCCTGCCCCCCAACCGGGAATCGAGGAATCCAGAACCGGATCCGACAGCAGCAGCCCCATGCCGACGCTGAGTTCGGAATTTGGCAGCCCACTGATGGACGCGGGGTTCCAACCCAGAGCGCTGAGCGCCTCGATCGGCGCCGCCGTGGAAGCTCCCCCCATGGACGCGTTAACCGGTCCGAAACTGGAGAGCATCAGGCCTTGAGCGTGGGAGGCCGCCGGCAGTGTCACAATCCAGACGAACAACGTCGCTCGGCAAATACGAACCATCGCCAGACCCCCCAAGAATAGCCATCTTATTCGGCGCTGCTCTCACGGCCAGCACAGATAGGCGCAGACTGCCTTACAGGATGTATCGGTAGAACCGGAATATCCATTTCAGCCAAAACGGGGGAGAATACTCGCTGAAAGCGTCTGCTGAGCACGCTCTTCGAATCTCCTTGGGACGCTCTCGAGCGAAGATGACGGGCTACCCAACGTGGCATGCTCTAGGAAGATGGCGTACTTTGTGGCAACATCGACTGCGGCCAGCGGTTATGGGAGGCCGCCCAGCGCGGTGGCGTGCTGCTTGATGACCTGGCCGAGCGGAGGAAGCGAGTCTACGGCCGAGTTCCAACGACTCGTCGAAGACAGCGGGTGGGTTCCGGCGCTCGTGCCAGACCATCTCGCCAGTCGCGTTCGCATGTCGGGTGGGAGTGAGGCGTGCGTGACCGCCTTCCATCATCGAGCGGCCGGCCGGGTGCTGTCCGGAACCTGTGATAACGCACGATCAGGAGCCCCGATTGGTATAATCGGATCAGCAAGACTCTCTGTCGTCTTTACTCGAACTTGAAAGCGTCGGCTCTTGACTGCTCCACCATCGCTTCTCATCGACGGCTACAACCTGCTGCACGCCAGCGGCGTGTTTGGCAGCGGTGGCCGAACGTCCCTGGAGAGTTCGCGCGAGGCATTGTTGGACTGGCTGGGGAACATTCTCAGCGACGCCCAGCGGCGGCGGACCACCATCGTCTTCGACGCTCGCGAATCGTTGCCTGGTTTGCCCCGTTGGTTGGAGAAGCACGGGCTGACCATTCTCTTTTCGCCGCGCGGCAGGGAGGCCGACGATCTGCTGGAGGAGTTGATTCGCGACCATTCCGCTCCACGCTCACTGACCGTCGTGTCGAGTGATCATCGCATTCACCGAGCCGCACGTCGGCGGCGCACCACGCCCGTGGATAGCGAACGGTGGGTGGCGGACATCAACCATAGCCGGGAGGACAAGATCCAGGAACCCGATCGCCAACGCGAACTGGGACCAGACGAACTCCGCACCTGGCTCGATGAATTTCGCGAGAACTAGGCCCTGGGGGAGGGCTTGAAATCAACAGGGAATTCTCGGTGGGAGGAAATCGGTGACACACAATTGCCACCGCAAGGGCCCTCCTAACCAGCTGGCATATTCGGCGCAGGGCACCGGACGATCGGTGCAGCGACCACCCCAGGCCGCCGGCATCGGCGGATCTGGCTTTACCCGTCTGGCACAGGATCACGTTTGGTGGCGGCCAAGGGGCACGCCATTTCCTGGTCGCGCAGGCGCTGCTTCCGACCGTCGCCAGGGCCGACGGTTCGCACGGCGGGGTGTGTGGGGCTCGCACCTCCACATCCGGCTTGCGACGCCGCGGTCGGAAGGCAGCCCCCAGGGGGCCCGCCAGAATTGCCGGGAAGAAAACGAGTTCGGCAACCACGCCGGCCCAGAGGATAATCAGCATCAGATAGCCGAAACGCTCGGTAGGCGTGAACGTGCTCAGCGCGAAAACCGACAACCCCAGCCCGCTGATGACCGCTGCCTCGAACGTGGGCGTGGCACAGTGCCGATAGGCTGCCAAGATTGCCTGATGGCGATCACCCAGCCGGTCGTATTCCTCGCGGAACCAGTTCAGGTAGTGGATCGTGTCGTCCACGGCAACTCCCAGGGCTATGCTCGCCGTCATCATCGATCCGACGTCAACGTCAATCCCCAACCATCCCATACCACCGAACACCACGAACACCGGCAAAACATTCGGGAGCATGGCGATCGCACCCGCCGTCAGACTGCGGGCGATGAACATCATCAATGGTGTAATCGTGATGAAAGACCAGAACGTGCTTTGGATCAGGCTGTCCAGCAGCGTGCGTTGGGCCTTGTAGACGATCGGCACCAAGCCGGTGTACACAGCTTCCACAGCCGGCGCCCCGGCATCCCGATCGGGTTGATATGAACCGGGCAGGACCTGGTGCGGATCCACGCGGTGACTGCGAGCATCGACAATGCACCGCGCATGCTTCTGGACGGTGGCCAGGTCGTAGCCCTCGTCCGTGACCAGGATGACACAATCCCGGGATGCCAGGAATTCCGGCCATTTCTCCGGCAACGTCGATTTCTCCGCGATGTGCGCACTCACTTTCAGCCGGGCACTCTGCAACAAATCGTACAGCGTCCGTGCGAAGATCTTCGTCTGATCAACCGACGGGGTTCCGGATGCAGTCGCCACAGTCTCTTGCTCGGCGGCCGGCGTTGCCGGATCCTCTTCGGCCGTTTTGTCCGGCCGGACGAATGCCGTCGCCGGCAGGCCCAGCAGCAGCACCTTGGCTCCCAGTGGTCGCTCACCACCTCGCGCGACCACAAGCTCGCGCAGGACGTGCTCCCGCTCGCAGTACGCCCTCGCCACAGGTTCCACAGCGCTCTTCAGTTCGTTGACGAATTCTCCGTAGTCGATGCCCTTGGTCGCCGCGATCCGCAGACTGACCCGCCACAACTCGCTGCCGTCCTGCTCATCCACCCGCAGATAGTCCGAGTGGAGGAATTGCTCGCGATGCGCTTCCAGACGGCGGTTCGTGGTCCCCCGCCTTACAAACGTATTGGTGTCGCCCCGTTGCGGCGGCAACACGGGAGCAAACGTGGCAGCGCTCATCGTGCGGCCGAGCAAATCTCGGCCCCGTGAGCCAAACTCCGATTCAATCACTCGCTGAGTCCGCGTCGTCAACTCCATGCGTTCGAGGAAGGACAACTGATACTGCTCGTCAGGGTTCGCCAGCGGTGCCTTGCCGGCCGCTGCGGCCGGGGGGAGCTGAGCTCGTTCGTGGACCTTCAGCACGATCTCCATGGGGACCAGCCGACCCAGATTGGCTTCCAGCCACTCGTAGTCCTTGATGATCTTGGCTTCGGCATGGAACATCTTCAACATGTTGACCGACGTACGGATCCTCGTCACGCCAAAGCCGACCACCGCAATGATCGCGATCCAACCCACCGTGACCGGCCAGTGATAGCGGATGCAGAACTTGCCCAAGCCCGCCCAAAAACCGCTCAGATAGCGCTCCGACCAGGACGCGTCGGCGGCGTGACGCGGCTTCTGCCGCGGCTTCTGCGGCCACAACTGCAGCGCGGCCGGCAGATAGAAAAACAGCAGCAACAGCGTGGCGATCACCCCCAACCCCGAGAAGATCCCAAATTTGCGGATGGGGATGAGTTCACTCGTGAACAACGAGAACATGCCAATCGCCGTGGTCACGTTGCAGAATACGGCCGGCTTCCACGCGTGCCGCAACGCCCGCTCCGGCGCCCCGGCGAGGCCCGTTTCGTTCACGGCGGAATAATAGTAGTTCATGATGTGAACGGCACCGGAAAGCCCCAGCACATACACGAGGGCCGGCATCGACATCATGACGGCATCCACCGAGCTGCCAAACCAGTACACGAAGGCAATACTCATGACGGCGGCCATCCCGCCCACGAAAAACACCATGAATGTCGCACTGATACTGCGGAGGCAAAGCAGGCCCAGCCCCAGGCCGAGCAGTGTGCAGAAGCCCACCAGTCGCACCAGCGTGATCGTCCCCTCTTCATCGATCGCCACGTTGTCCACCGGCGGACCACCCAGGTGCAACTGCTCCGCCCGGAGGCCGACCTCGTCGGCGACCTCATAGAGCAGCCCCAGCGGCTTGCCAAGCATCCCCCGCCCCAAGGCCAGATGCAGGTCATGCCGCCCGGCATCCGTCAGTGTCACCACCAGGCATGTCTGCTGACTATCCGGACCAAACAGCGAGCCTGCCAGCCGGTCCTGCGCCTCCTGCGGATCCTCTTGCAGCACGCCACCCGGTGCAGTCAGACTTCGCAGTACCATCGGTCCAGTCGTGACACTTTTGAAGAGCTGCGCACGCAACCGCCGCGGATTCCGATAGTACCAAGAAGCGTCGGCTGCCGGAAACCGATGGACGAACGTCCCCGGCAACTTATGGCCCAGCCAATGCACGCCAATCCGCCGCCACAGTGCGGCCAGTGGCGCGTCGACGCCATCCCACCGATACAGTTCGCCCTCGGGCGTGAGGTAATACCAGTGCTGCTGGTCCTCTTCGCGCCCCTTCAACCATTTCTCGTTCAGTCCACCCCAGTTCTCATATAAGTTGCCCGTGGTGAACAACTCCAACTTGTCGCAGATGTTGTCCTCGCGGTCGAGTCGTTGGATCGGCAGAGGGGCGTCGTCGACTCCCACTTGTGCACCGGTCGCCAATGGAACTGCTACCGAACTTGCTCCGGCGTCCGGCGCCGCCACACCTTCGCTCGTCAGCGGCTTCTCACCTGGCTTCTCACCTGGCTTATCACCTGGCGGACGACGTTGCGAAGGAGGCGTATCCGCCGACAACTTGGCCAAGAACAACTTGAACCGTTCATCGTCCGCGTCGCCGTGACAGCCGTCCCAGCTGACCACGATAAACTGTTCGCCCAGAAAGTGCTGACGGAACCAGTCCAACTCCGCCGTCTCTGGAAAATCGGCTGGCAACCAGTCCCTAACGTCGTTCTTCATCCCCTGCAACGCCAGCCGCGCTCCCCGGAACGCGAATGGTAAAAGGAAGAAAATGACCATCAGGACGAGCAAAGCGTGACGGCCGAAAAACAAGTACTTGGATTTGACAGCCATGTACACTTTGCCTGAATCAGAAATGACAGTACCCCGGCATCCGCCTGCGGATGCCCAACTGGAAAGAATAGCTGAACGCGTCGAAACCGGGCAATAGCAGGATCTCTTCTTTGCTTCTTTGCTGCTTTGCCCCTGCCCCCCCAACCAAGTGTATTCTGGCTAACCGTGCGGCGCCACCAACGAACTGAAGTGCTGGAGTCGGGGGGCCATTGCCGAAATGCGCTATCGCGGGGATACTTACATGCTGGTGCACCGGCCTCATATCGCTTCCGCAGAGCGAAGGATCGTGGCAAACAAGCTCTCCTTGCTGACTTGTGGCGGTGTGTCTGTGCACCAATGGACCGCGCGCTGATGAATCCGAAGAACAAAATCCGTCCGTCCCTTCACCTGCTACCGGGCCTGCTGCTTGCGTGCCTGATGTCCTGGCTGCCGCCAGGAGGACAGCTGCTCGCCCACAGTCGAGACAGGAGCAGCACAGGGAGCCAGATATCCCTGCAGGGGATCACGTGCTCTGCCATCAGGGCCCCCGGGAGTGCTCCGGCACAGATGGCAGATTGGCCGGTGGGTGCTGGAGGCAGTGGGCTGCTGTCGATCGTGAAGGTTCGCAGTGGCGGGAGTGGGGCGTATTGTCGTGACTGGCTTCGATACGTTGATCGATCGATTGCCACTGGTGCGCAATGTTTATTCCGCGGTCAAGCAAGTCACCGACCTCGTTTTCAGTGAACAAGAGTTCCAGTTCAATCGTGTCGTGGCGGTGCAGTATCCACGTGAAGGCATCTGGTCGCTGGGGTTCGTAGTGGGCGACAGTCTCCTGGAAATACGTGCCGCAGCCAACGAACCGGTGGTGGCCGTGTTGATGCCCACGTCTCCGATGCCGGCCACCGGTTTCATCATTACGGTGCGAAAGAGCGAGATTCTAGACCTCAACATTTCACTCGACGAAGCCATCCAGTTCATCGTGAGTTGTGGCGTCGTAGCTCCTCCGTACGAACGGACTGACCTTTACACTATCGCGGCGCAGTTGTCCACAGACACTTCGCGGACCGTGCAGAGCGAGATCGTGCTTCCGAACAATGCATCCGATCCGAACGATGCATCCTAGCGGCCATGGCAGGGCCGATCCATTGCGCACGGCAGTCAGGCTCGCGGGTCGCCTGAGCATCCTAAGCAAACAAGCAGCGGTCTCCTCTCCCGCCCATGATCCAACGGGGGAATACCGCTCCATAGCGATGAACAGTGATAGTCGCTGCGGTCGTCCGTGGCAGCCTGTCGCGAGTGAGTGGGTTCATTGACAGCTACTCACGCCAATATTTCGAACCAGTTCGTTGTCGCTGTCGTTGTCACGCTGTATCCGTCACCCTGGCTGAAGCCTCGAAGACCCGACCACGGCGTACACGGCGCACTACAAATTCAATTCCCTCGCGGCACAGCATCTGGCCGGGTTTCGCAGGTTGAGCGAGTTCATGATCCAACCACGCTGCCAATGTCCCGGCCGTGGCAGCCGGTCGTCCGCCAAGCTTAGCAGCCACTTCGCTCATTGGCACGCCGGCACCGAACATCCACGTGCCTCCGCTGAGGGAATGGACGTGGCGAGGGAGTCGGTCGAATTCATCCTGCAACTCGCCCACCAACCCCTCAATCAGATCCTCCAGCGTGATCAGGCCCAGGCACAGCCCCCTATCGTTGCGCACGATGGCGATGTGTTCATGTTGGTCGATAAAGGATGTCAGCAGGTCCGATGCGGAACCGTCAGGCTCCACGAAGTGAACCGGGCGGATGATGCCGTTCAGACTCGGGTCACGTGGGTTGGTGCTCATGAAATAGATCATCTCTTGAAGTTGACATAGCCGATCACGCGATTCTGGTCGCCGGTCGCCGGTGGCTGAGTGATTGCAGCGGATCATGACGCAGCATTTTACCGGCCGAGACCGATGTCTGCCAGTGGAAACGACTTCCCCCTGGTTCACCCTCCCATTCGTCTCGCGACCCACCGCCATTTCGAATCGGCTTCTGAAGTCGTATTCGTTCCCACGGAATCTTCCGGCTGATTCGCTCCTTTGATTGCCTTCCTAACGTCTCATAATGTCAGCCGTGTACTCACATGTCTCACCAATCGACTGTTTGCAGTTGACGCCGGCCCATGACCCCTGAGGGGCCGAGAAGTCCCTAAATGTCGCCGGGACGCCCGTGGGTTAGAATGCGAGCGATTCAAGAATCGAACGATTTATCTTCGCTGACCAATCGCGCGGACGTTGTCGCGGTCTTCAAGTCCGGTTCGTGCCTTTTCGGTGCGTCGTTCGGTGTGACCGACGCGTGACGGTAATTCTGAACGAAGTCCCGTCAATTGCGGGAACCGTTTGAGCGGCACACCGCGCTCAGACCGATCGGCCTATCGACGGTATCTGTCCACACGCCATCTCGGTCCACGACTTGGCATCTCACTACCCAACTCGCGGGGCAACCGGTCGGCGACGTCGACGAGATGGCGGTCGCCTCGCTCGCCGCACTCTTCTGGGAGCATGGCCCGCCCTGGGTGCTCGCGAGCGACAATGGACCGACTTTCACTGTCCCGAGATACTGGCGACCTGCTCGCCGCACCGTGTATACTGCACCTGTGCGACTCCGCGCGACTCCAGCCTGAGGAGTTTCTATTGGTCATATTGATGTTGGTCTTGGGGCTTGTCCTGTTGACGGCAGGAGCGGAACTGTTGGTCCGCGGCGCGTCCAAGCTGGCGGTTGCGGTCGGCATCTCTCCGCTGGTGGTCGGTCTCACCGTGGTGGCCTTTGGGACGAGTGCGCCCGAACTGG
This sequence comes from uncultured Planctomycetota bacterium, assembly GCA_963802295.1. Taxonomy (GTDB): domain Bacteria; phylum Planctomycetota; class Planctomycetia; order Pirellulales; family Pirellulaceae; genus JAJRVM01. The sequence continues at coordinate 43,956 of CAWDIM010000002.1, forward strand.
TCGTAAGTATTCAATCGACCCTGGCGGGCCAGCCCGATGTTGCCCTGGGAAATGTGGTTGGCAGCAACATTTTCAATGTACTTTTCATCCTCGGCGTTTCGGCGCTGATTGTCCCACTTCGAGTGTCGCAGCAGCTAATTCGTTTCGACGCACCGTTGATGGTGGGCCTCTCACTCGCTGTATTGCTGTTTGCCTGCGATGGACGCATTGGACGACTCGACGGACTGCTACTCACGGCAGGGCTGATCTCTTACACGCTGTGGGCCGTCCTGAAAAGTCGCTCGGAACAGGCTGGCATCAAGGCGGAATATGAAGCCGAGTTTGGAGCGAATGAGCACGCCGCAACTGGTCGTGGCAGTCTGTTGAACGTGGTCCTGCTGATCGTCGGTTTGCTGTTGCTTGTCGTGGGCTCAAAGTGGTTCATTGACTCTGCCGTTGTGGTCGCCCGTCACTTGGGCGTCTCCGAACTCGTCATTGGCCTGACCATCGTGGCTGCGGGAACATCGCTACCAGAAGTTGCCACGTCCGTTATCGCGGCAATTCGAGGAGAACGAGATATCGCCGTAGGCAATGTGGTGGGCAGCAACATTTTCAACATCATGGGAGTGCTGGGAATTTCGAGTTTGGTATCAGCCAAGGGAGTTGCGGTCTCAGAGGCAGCGTTCAGCCTCGACATTCCCGTGATGATCGCCGTGGCCGTGGCTTGCCTTCCAATCTTTTTTACTGGGTATCTGATCGCCCGATGGGAAGGCGCACTGTTTTTGGCCTACTACTGCGCCTACACGGCTTCCATTGTGATTGCAGCGACTGCCCCCTCCATGACACGAACATTCGCAGTCGTGATGCTCGGTGTGGTCGTCCCACTCACGGCCATCACGCTCGTTACTGGTGTCGTCCGTCATGTTCGCAGGGGCGGTCATCCCACATCAGTCAAGGATGATCGGTCGCTGTGAGCATTGCGTTGCCGCATAACTTGTAGGTAACCGTTCACGGCCTCTGGCCGTCAACAGTCTTCTTACTCCTAACGCGGCCCGCGGCCGCAACCAAT
>CAWDIM010000003.1:0-105635 GCA_963802295.1 uncultured Planctomycetota bacterium
GCCACGAGGTTGCCGCGGGGCAGCACCGACGTTGCTTTCTCGCCACATCCAGGGCCCGCCGCCCCGCACGACAAATCCCGCAACCGCCTGCCGTATAAGACTTTACAACCAACGGCCGCTGGCGTTTCCGGCCCGGCACAGCGGTTGCATTTGTTGCGGCACATACCACAACGCAACCCGTTCCAGCGACCGGAAGAAGCCATGTCACGCGAGTCCGCCTCACCGCAAGTTGTCGAGATCAATCGGATCGACCAACTGGAGGATCTCCGCCTGATCTGGACCTTGCTGGCCTCCCAGACGCGGGACGCGTCTTTTTTCCATACGCTCGACTGGCTGCAGGCCTACTGGCGGCACTTCGGCGCCGAACAACAGCTGCGGGTGCTGGTCGTTTGGAGCGGTCCGACGCCTGTGGGTATTCTTCCACTGACCGTCATTCGCGAAAGAACTCGCCTGGGGACTGTCCGTGTACTGACTTACCCGTTGCACGATTGGGGCACCTTCTTTGGTCCTATCGGCCCCAACCCAACCGCCACCCTCACGCTGGCCCTGCAGCACATTCGCAATACGCCTCGCACTTGGGATCTGGTCGACCTGCGGTGGGTCAATCGTGACGAGCACGATCATTTGCGAACGCCGTGGGCCATGCAACATGCCGGGTATGAGGTGCGAGAATCGATTTGGAAGACGACTTCCCTGATCGACATGACGAACGATTGGGACGGGTACTGGCAATCACGTTCCAGCAAGATGCGCAACAACACGATTCGCGACGAACGGCGATTGAGTGAGATGGGAACGGTCGAACTCGAGCGGTATCGTCCGTCCGGGGCAGCATATGGCGACGATGATCCGAGATGGGATCTGTACAACACTTGCTGCGAGATTGCGCAAGCCAGTTGGCAAGGCACATCCGACAGCGGCACGACGCTATCGCACGACAGCGTATGCCATTTCTTTCGTCAGGCTCACGCATTGGCGGCCAAGAACGGAATGGTGGATCTGAATCTGCTGAAGGTCAACGGCAAGGCAGTGGCGTATGCCTACAACTACATCACCGCGGGCCGTCTCTCCGGAGTACGCCGCGGACACTTGCCAGCATTCGGTTCTTGCGGCGTTGGAAATGTACTGTTTTCACGTATGCTGCAAGACAGCTTCGAGCGGGAAGATTGTGTCCTGGACATGGGACCCGATTCCATGGACATCAAGCGTCGCTGGAGCACTCGCCTCGTCGACAGTTACCGCTATACCCACTACCCGCTGCTGGCTCCCCGCGCACAACTGTTGCGGCTCAAACATTGCACCGTCTCCCGCCACACGGGCAGGCAGATGGCCGCACAATTGGCGGGAGAATGAACTGAATGCGGCCGGGATCCGCAAACCAAAGAAGACCGTGACATGCGAATGTCGCTGTTGCGAACAGGAGTCTGCGTCCAACTGTCCCCAGGACCTGTGCAACAGCACTCGATACCAGGCGGAGAGGCCCCGCCGGCTTACTTGGGGGTGACGCCGGTATCGATCAGCATGTAGCCGCCCCAGAAGAACGGCGACTCGGCTTTCATGGGCGGCGACTCGGGAGGCACGTCCTTCACGCGCGGTTCGCGCTGTAGTTCCAGGTTCGCGCTCATGGCCAAACGCACGCTGCGCTGCCATGCATCGCTGGCAGCGCGATGGGGCAACTCGCGGACGAATTCGCGCATCAAATCGTAGCTCGTTCGCCCTCCGTCTCGCCACCGGCTGACCAGAATGGTCCGCGAGCCGGCTGCCATCAGCGCACAGACGGGCAGGAAGACATCGTCACCATTGCCGCCTCGCTTCAAGCCGTTCTCGGCAGGCGTATGGAACCCGGGCAGCACCATTTGATCGGGACTACCCCAGGGAATTCTGATCCACTGTGCCAGGTTGCCCGACGCCTTCCCTCGATCGATGGACAGGGGAGCCCAGTCGTACGGTCCCTTGACGTCATTGTCCAAGTCATTGAGAACGATCAAGCGATCGAGGGTCTTGGCCAGCACGGCGGACTGCGGCGGCGGTTTGACGGCAACGCCGAACGTATTGGCATCATCCGTCTTGAGTTCGTCCAGAAACCCCTGGGCAATCGCTTCCTCGTCGCGGGGAAACAGACTCCCCACCACCACGGCCGAGCGGGTTACGCGCGGCCGCGGGCGTTTGTCCGGAACGGCCAGGGAGATTGTCGGAGCATACCGCACGCGCATCTTGTCAATGAGCGACACCGAGCTGGTTCCATCGGGAATCTGCAAGGCCTCGAAGGGAACATACCACAGCAAGCCGTCGGGAACGATAATCAGTTCCTCAAACCCGTTCCAGGCATCGGGCGGAGCATCCCCCGTCAGTTCTTTCAAGACCGAGACGGCCGTCTGTTTCCAGTCGCCGCTGGTCAGGTCCTTGAATCCAATCGGTTGATTGCGATCAAACTGCCCCATCTCCCGCAACATCTGCGCGACGTTGGTCTTGAGCTTGGCGGGCGATTCCAGCTTCCACATCGAGTATTTGTCGGACCCAAGGAGAAACGCGAAAGTCGCGTTGCCGGCGGAAGTGAACACCAGAATGCGTTGTCCGGGCGCGAGTTGCTGTTGCACCAGCGTAACATCCGTACTGGGCGGGAACAGGGTCTCGCTCGGTTCGCGACTTAAGGCCATGACCTCCAGTATCCGTTCCATGGCCTCGCTGGCTTCACCCAACTGCGTCTGCAGATCCGCCACTTTCTTCTGCGTTTCGGGATCTTCGGCATTGCCGGGCAAGGCGACCAGTTCGCCGCGCAGCTGGCTCACTCGCTGAGACAACTCGGCGTAGGCTGGATGACGGTTGAGCAGGTCCTGACGCTGCACGAGGATCGGTTGCGGCAGCACTTCGGCGGGCGCCTCGAGCGTCCAGCGAAGGTTCAGCAAGCGTCCTCCCAAAGGCAACGAGCAATAGAATCGGTGCCGCCGGATGGCTTCGCTGATCCGCAGGGCGTTGTCGTTTTCCTTGCGATCCAACGCCAACAGCATCCAATGCTCGTACGGCACGACATGCGGAACCGTCAAGACCGACAAGGACTCCAGCGGATCGGTGGCCCAGTCCTGTGGTGTGGGATCGCGCAAGACCTGCTGAAACAGCAGGCCGGCCTGGCGAGTCGTGACCGCTCCGGACGTGAACAAGCCATCCGCGATGCCGATCTGAAACAGGCGCCGCGACCCCTTGCGCTGATACGCCAGGGCATCCGCCAAGGCCGCGGCACCTCGTTTGGCGTCTCCTTTCTGGAAACTGGTTTGTGCCGACACGAACTGGAAGCGGACGCCCAATTCGCCACTGGCACACTCTCGGCGCCGCATGACCTGCATGGCGCGGTCCAAGTGAGCACGCGCCCGAGCGGCGTCATTGATCGCCGCCAGATTCTCGGCCGCCGACAACAAGACGGATGCCTCCAGGATGCGGGGACCGTTCTTGGACCAGTCGACGGCGTTGGCCAACGGCGGGTAAAAGGTCCCTTTGCTGGTGATCAGGTGCGTCACCATGCCCCAACGAAACGCCTCCGCCAGTACCCCATATTGCGTGAAGTCCTCCTCGGCCGACAGCGCCGCGGAATAAGTCGCTTCATAGAAATAGGTGCCTGCCGTGGCATAATCGCCGGCCCGAAAAGCGACTCTGCCCAACTCCAGCAAGGAGGTGGAGGTCAAGTTGTGGTCCATACCTGCCGCGAGCAAGGATTTCTGCAGCTCGGCAGCCGCTTCGGCGTCCTTTCCCCTGGCGACATACGTCACCCCCAGCACGGCACTGATCCACGCCTGAGACCAGTTGTTTGGCGCGGCTGGCCGCCGAGAGAGAGTCGTCGCGAGATCGTTGGCCAGCGTGTCGTATTCACTGGCCGGTCCCAGAATCTCCGCTCGTCGACGAATCGCCAAAGCCATGCAACGCACAATCTCCTTGGCGTCCACCATGGCGACATACTGCGAGGAAAACACTCCTCCCTGCTGCAACACCCGCAGGTTCTCTTCGTCCGTGTTTCCCATCCGCATCCCGATGCGATCCGGAATGCTCGCCACACGCGCCGCCCGGGCCGACGCTCCCCACGCCGGTGCGTAACGCAGAGCCCGTGCACTCGGCTGCAGAGTGTCTGGAATGTTGATCCGCAGCAGCCAGTCCGGATACTGGAGGAAAACTTGCAGGGCTGTCGTGTATTGCTGCAGGGCGCCTGCCAAATCGCCCATCTGGTACATGCACTCGCCGATCATCGTATGATAGGGAATGGAATCGATCCAAACCCCCTCCGTGCTCTTCAGGCGAGGCACCGAAGTAAACTCCCGCCCAGCCGCCACGAAATCGCCCTCTTGAAACGGCCGGAACGCCCTGTAATGCTCATCGCTCGGAAAGCTCCGCGTGCGGAGCTGAGCCAGCGAGTCGGAGGGAAAGGCCGCCAGCAATGCTAGCAGAAGCAGCAGCTGGCTCGACCCCACGCGCCTCTCGCTTCCCATCCGAAGTGCATAACCCCAGGCCACTCGCCCCAGCCCAACGGCACGAAGCCCCAGTTCGACCATCGTTGATTTCGTCATTTTGATCCTCGCGGAGACATCCGTGCGGAAGGTTGGCTGTGAGAGAAGTCAATTCCCGGCACCTGCCGCCGAGCGCCCCTGGAAGAATAGCTCGACACTACCCGACGGCACATCTTTCGCCGGGCAATCCCCTCTTTCCATGATAGCCAACTGCGGCACTCTTCGACGTTTTTTTTGGTAATTGGGTCAAAGTGGCCCGTCTGTACGGCCGATAAAGGTGGTGACAGTTATTCCGGTTATAGGAATCTGCACTGTTGCCCGCCGTTGTCACGGTAATCTAGTTGGAGAAAACGTCGATGAAGTCGAATCACTCAAAAGGCTGGATGCACGCCATGATGTGCGGAGTCGTGCTGGCGGCCGCCGTGACCGCGACTGGCTGCCAGGTAAGCGTTTCGGGACAGACGCTCCCTAGCCCTTACTACATCCAAGATGACGTACAGTACTTCGCACCGGGGCCGGAATTCAAGTTGACGGAAGAGGCAAATCTGATGAAGGCGTACAACGCCGAACGTCAGGCTCAGCAGCGCTAAAGCGATCGCTGAATATTACTTGAGACGTCGCTGGCCGCCCAGCGACGTCGCTCCTTGCGCCGCCCCTCCAACATCGCACCCCACTCGGTTTACCTGCTCCCATCGGCACGGCACCGACCGTCGCACGCTCTATCCGCAGATCCTCGGTATCTTCGCACCTTCTCGCGCCGCGCCGCCAGACAGCGTTTCGTACTGTTCCCGCGAGCAGGCGATCTCCTCGAGATTCGTTGGATCCCACTCGGGGATCACTCTCGGCCCGCTGTCCACACCCATGTCTCGTGTCACTGGGAGCCAATTTCGCGCCGTCGGAAAGGCAACTATCTCGTCAAGGGGTTTGCGGTATTGGGATTTCGGATTTCCTGTTGGGTTGCGGCCGCAGGCCGCGTGGAGGGGACTGTACGCGAGGGCGCTGCGTCACACCCGGTCGAGGGGATGACCGCATTGTAAGCCGTGCTCATCCCCCGTCGTGACGTACGTTTATGACAGGGGAGCATTCACCACGCCGCCTCGCGCAAACAGCAAAGCGAGCCACGGTCAACCGTTTACGGCGCGTGCTTCTCTGCCGTACGTTGCCCGCTTGGCTCACGACTCATGCACACAGAGGAGTTGAATCCGCCATGGTCAGCTGGTTTGAGATCGCCGGCGAGTGTACAGACCCAAAGGAAATGGGGAGCGTGCGCATCAATACGTTCTACGAAACCAGGAAAAAGCCTGCCTGGCTCGTATTGCTCAAGCTGCTCGGGGGCTCCGCCATGGTGGCCATCGGCTTCTACTTCCTGCTCCCCCTGCTCCCCTGGCCACTGTGGCAATCTGCTGCCGCGATCAGTGGCGTCATCCTGATTTACGTGGGATTGGCATTCTTCGTGCGTCCGGAACCGAATGGAGACAACATGGGCTGGATAGGGGGCTTCTTCAATGACCCCACCCATTATTCCGATAACGTGAATCGGGCATTATGGAACGCTCACTGCCTGTTGGGGCCAGGTCGTTTCATCGTGGAGTCGATCCTCGACTGCAGCACACTTTTGGGACTGACGGCCGAGATCACTGCCGAGCAGGCAGACGTGCAGGAGTACGAGAGAGAGCAGGCGGCGATCGAACGGGATGTGCAGCAGTGGCGTGCGGAAGCGGTCCAACGCGTGGAAGCGGACCGTCAGAACCGTCCCGGCGGCCAGATTCAGTTGAGCAGCGCGTGCTATCTCGATCCGGATCGTTTTGAATGAACGGAGACACGGCCGTTGGCGTGGCACGTCCGGCCTTCGGCATTGCCAAGCCCGCGCTTCCCGCTACCGCTACAAGGATTTGCGGGCAGCGGCTATGATTATTCAAAGTGCAAACCAGCCTGCCGCTGGCAACCGATTGCACGCCGGAAAAGCCTCCTGGTCTGCCAGGTCAACCGCTGCACGAAGTGAACATTCCTTCCGGCGCAGAGCGGGGCCTCACGATGCGGCCTTGCCGGCTACAGAGAACTCAACCGGCTACCTTGGAACGCTCCAACGACTGCTGAGACTGCTGCCGCGTTCCCTTGGTTGCTGAGACGCCTGGCGGCAGTTGGCAGCGGTCGGTTATCCAATTCCCCTTCTCCACGACTGCGATGACATGTCCAATTCCGCGAAACGCGACACTCAGGACGCCACTCACGTCGAGATCATTGCGGAGGGTTTCCCCCGCGGCGACTTCCGAGCTGCCATCTTCGATTTTGACGGCACGATTTCCTTGCTCCGCCGTAATTGGCAGGACGTCATGATTCCCATGATGGTCGACGTGCTGCAGGCGACGGGAACGAGCGAGACACGTGAGGAATTGTCTCAGCTCGTCGAAGAGTACGTCATGCGGCTCAACGGCCGCCAGACCATTTACCAGATGATCCAGCTGACGGATGAAGTCCGACGGCGCAACGGAGTCCCGCTGGAACCGCTGGAGTACAAACATCAGTACCATGATCTGCTGTGGCAGGAAGTCGGGGAACGTGTGGCAGCGGTGCGCAGCGGTCGCATTCCCGCGGAGGAGATGACGGTGCCGGGCATCCGAGAGCTGCTGCAGGAGCTGTGCGATCGCGGCCTGGAACTCTACCTGGCTTCGGGAACCGACCTGAAATACGTGTGTGACGAGCTCCAGGTCTTGCAGTTGGACGATTTTTTCGGTCCGCGCGTGTACGGCGCGTTGGACGACTACAAGAAGTTTTCGAAGGCCATGATCATCGCTCACATAATTTCCGATACCGGTGTTGCCGGACCGCAGATCCTCGGACTGGGCGACGGATTCGTGGAGATTGAGGAACTCAAGCGGGTGGGTGGTTTGGCCGTCGGTGTCGCCAGTAACGAGGAAACTCGCTCAGGTGTCAACGACTGGAAACGCCAGCGTCTGATTCGTGCCGGTGCTGACATTATCATCGGTGACTATCGGTGCCGTGAACAGCTGCTGAGCACCATCGGCCTCGTGAACTGACTCAGACTTTTCTCGAGTAGCGGTAGGGTGTGCCAAGCTCGCCCGATACCGCGTTGCCTGCGGGATGACTCGCCAAGCGAGCGCCGGCACACCAGAATACGGCCGGCCAACAGCGGTAGCGGTAGGGTGTGCCAAGCTCGCCCGATACCGCGTTGCCTGCGGGATGACTCGCCAAGCGAGCGCCGGCACACCAGAATACGGCCGGCCAACAGCGGTAGCGGTAGGGTGTGCCAAGCTCGCCCGATACCACGGTGCCTGCGGGATGACTCGCCAAGCGAGCGCCGGCACACCAGAATACGTGATGTCAGGCCAACTGTCGCAGCTCGTCAACGAAATGCCGCCACCGCTGGGTACCGACGTTCTCGCGCCCAGGTTTACGGTTTTGTGCCGAACGCATTCTGGTGTGCCGGCGCTCGCCGAAATCGTCACCGATTGTGGAGAGCGTGACCCGGCGAGCTTGTCACACCCTACGGCTACGGCTACAACATCGACTGATAATGCAGAAGATGAGGCAAGACAGTAGCGGTACAGCTGAACGCCGCGTGACGGCAGACCATGGACGGTTCCGTGGCTCCTGGAGTGCCGCGTGTCTTGCCGTGCCCTCTCGAGGTGCCTGGAGCGTCCCCGAGAAAGGGGATGCAGGACGTGTCCGCACGGTCGCCAGGCGATTGCCTGGCCTGCCCCGCGCCTCGTTGCCTTGGCTGCCCACAGGGTCGGCAATTCCCAAATTCTTCACCGCTCCCTGCTTTGAATCGTGCGGCGAATAGGTCAAGATAGAGGGTGCTGGGGGGTCGATGCCGCGTTGGCCCGCGTTGACGTCACAGAGAGTGCCGCATCCGCCCAGCCGTCCCGCCTGACCGAGATGGCATGCGGCTGCCGTTTCCCGACCATTCGCATTCCTCCTGATTCAGGAAAACGATGCGCCCACAGCGGTGGCCCGCGTCCGCCGGGGGACAACCACCCGCATGGTTTTCGCTGAATGATCCATCTTACGACGCTTTGAAAGGGTACCTTCATGAGCGCAAAACGCACTCCACGCCAAGGAACATCCACTCGCCGCCAGTTTCTCCAACAAACGACCACTACCCTGGCCGGCGCCGCTCTGTTGAACGCGATCAGCGTTCGCAGCTATGCCGCCGAGAACAATACGATCAAGATCGCTTTGATCGGCTGCGGAGGGCGAGGCACGGGCGCCGCCGCCAATGCGCTGCAGACGGCGGGCCCCGTCGAACTGGTGGCTATGGCGGATGTCTTTCCGGATCGACTCGAGAGCAGCCTGCAGAACCTGACCACGCAGTTTGGAGACAAGGTGAAGGTTCCCAAGGAGCGTCAGTTCCTGGGCATGGACGGCTACAAGAAAGCCATCGCCGAAATCGCACCTGGCGGCGTCGCCTTGCTGGCGACCCCTCCCGCGTTTCGACCGATACACCTGGAACATGCGGTGGCCTCTGACTGCAACGTGTTCATGGAAAAGTCATTCGCGGTCGATGCGCCCGGCATTCGGCGAGTTCTCCAAGCGGGCGAGGAAGCGACGAAGAAGAACCTGAAAATCGCCGGTGGTCTGATGAGTCGTCACTACAAGCCGCTGGAAGATGCCGTCAAGCAGATTCACGACGGCGCCATCGGCGACGTCATCACCGCCTGGGCCTATCGCATTCACGGTCCCGTCGGTTTCCAACCGCGGCGAGAGGGCGAGAGCGAACTGCAGACTCAGATTCGCAATTACTCCTGTTTCACGTGGGTCAACGGCAGTTTCCTGCTGGATTGGCTGATCCACAATCTGGACGTCTGTTGCTGGGTCAAGGACGCTTGGCCGGTCAAAGCCCAGGGGCAAGGGGGGCGTCAGGTTCGCACGGAGCCCGATGAACTGTTCGACCACTACAGCGTGGAGTACGAATTCGCGGACGGCACCCGCCTCTTGGCTCAAGGAAGACATATCGCCAACTGCTGGGGCTTCTTCGGCGACGTGATCCACGGCTCGCACGGCTGCGCCGTGCTGGGAGAGGGCATCGCCACCCCCAAACTCTTCAAAGGCCACAAACAAGACGCCGACAAACTGATCGCTCAATTCACGGGAGATAACGGTAGCCAATACCAGGTCGAGCACGACTTGTTGTTCGATGCCATTCGCAACGACAAGCCGTACAACGAGACACAGCGCTGTGCCTATGCCGCCATGACGGGCATCTTGGGGCGCATGGCAGCGGAATCGGGCGCTGAGATCACCTGGGATGAAGCCCTCAAATCCGAACTGATACTGGCCCCGGGACTCGAGGACTTCACCATGGATTCGCCGGCGCCAGTCAAGGCGAATGATCAGGGTCAATATCAGATTGCCATGCCAGGCATCACCAAGGCGTTCTGAGAGCACGCACCGCGGCAAGCTGTCCGTTTGCTGCGTGGAACATCCACCCGGCATCGTGCGGGAGCGGCCCGGGCCGCTCCCGCACGCGTAGCTCGTCCCACCTGCACCTCTTGTCAAAAGCTGCACATCGTCTATCAATAAAGTAAAGCAGCGCGGCTGGCAGGCAGGGCGAATCAGTTTGCCAGTAACTCAGTTTGCCAGTAACAAGATCAGGGACACCTTTACCGGGGGCAAGGACCATGCGTGGATTGGCTGCGCTCAGTCTGGCGGTGCTCCTGCTGCTCGCCGGCTGCAAGCGGAGTACCGCGCCCCACGGTATCACTTCGCACACCACACATTCGAGCGCCGAGTCTCACGGTCCCTTGGCATTGGAATCCCACACCATGACCGACAAAGTCGTACGGACGCCGGCCGAGTGGAAGGCACAGCTCACGGCCCAGCAATACCACGTGTTGCGGGAAAAGGGCACGGAGCGGCCCTTCACCAATGAGTACGACCACCATTTCGAGCCAGGCACGTACGTGTGCGCGGCGTGTGGGCAGGAGCTCTTCACGTCGGAAACGAAATTCAACTCCGGCTGCGGCTGGCCCGCCTTCTATGCCGCCAAGGCTCAAGACCGTGTGGTCCTGACCTCGGATCGTTCTCACGGCATGGTGCGGACAGAAGTGACGTGCGCCCGCTGCGATTCACACTTGGGCCACATTTTCGATGACGCTCCGCACACGCCGACCGGCCAACGGTACTGCATCAACTCCACTTCACTGAAATTCATCCCGGGCGATAGCAAGAACGAAGCGACGCCCGGGCAGTCGCTTACCGAATGATGTTCGCTCGAAGTGGTCTGTGTGATTCTTGGATTTGACCTGGCGGTCTGCCCAGCCGGATCAAGCCTGCAGGAAGGCTGCAGCATTGTGCCGGGTGAGCACCTGTCAGCAATCCGAGTATCGGCGGTCCGCGACAAAATCAAGATGCCGCAGGCCCCGTCCGGCATCGCCTCAGACTCGGCCCTTCGCCCGACGCTGACCTGGCCGGTGACAGACTTCCGAGCAGATATCGCAGGCCTGCTGGGGTGTCATAAAGTCGGCTTTCTGCTGGTCATGCTGTCGATACCACGACACGACAATGCGGACCTGATCGTAGTCGTCCGACGACGCCGCTGCGGAGGATGAGAACGTCGTCTCAATCAATTCACGGCATCGGCTGGCCGCCCGCAGGGAAGTCGGTCGGCGGATGATCCGCAAAACCGTCCCCGCACGCATCACCGCCCACCAGATCCTCCCCGAGCATCCTGTCAGAACAGACACGCCCGTGTGATCGCGGCGCGCAGTGCGCAGCATTTCCAACTGCTTCGACAGCAGAGCGAGTGACTGCCACGTATCGCGTTGCACGGCTGCCTGTTCGTAGCGCTGCGTCAGAGCCGCCTCGTGCATCGCCGTCTCAGAGCGATCCAGAATACTTCCGTCACGCCCGTCCAAAAACGCACGAGCTGCCTCAATGGCCTGGAAATACGCCTTCCGCGATCGATCGCCGGCACAAGGAGCCAGGCAGGCACCCACATCTCCGCGAATACAAGCCGGTTGGCACTCGTCCGGCAAGAAGCAGCGCTGTTGGGCAAAGCGGATCGGCGTGCCGTCGCGACAGTCACGCAACAAGAACAGGTGGTTTATCCGCGTGACGGCCCCCCGCGTGCGTCGCGTCAATGGCAATGGCCCCCAAGCATGCCGGCATTCGCTCTGAGGTTGACGACCGAAGCGGAAACGAGGGGCCGGCCCCCGCGTCAGATAGAGGTAACCCACCTCTCGCCTGCCGGGGCGCCCGAGCGAATTGAAACGGGGGGACCAGCGCCGAATCAACTCCAACTCGCGCAGTCGCACCGTCAATTCGTGATCCCCGACCTCCCACATCACCCGATGCGTGTGCGCTGCCACACGCTGCTCTTTCGCATGGGGCGGTCCTTTCGTGAAATACGTCAGCAGCCGCTCGCGCAACCGACTCGACATGCCGACGTAAATCAGGTCTCCCTGGGCATCGATCATGCCATACACACCGGGGAGACGCGGGCAGCGTGTCCGCAGATAACGACGCATCTCGCCTGGCTGACCAGGTACCTCCAGGCTGTCGCTGACCACCCGCTGTTGGATGTACTGCGACCGGCCGAAATCGGTAAACACGGTTTCGCTCTGCGACAACTTGGGACACAACCCATCCATGCTTCACACCCTTGCCCACCGCGACTCACCAGCTCCCGCATGCCACTCAGCGTAGCGTCCCACGACATGTTCGTCGATAAGCTGAGCACGACGACGTTCTCATTGCCGATTGACCACATTCTGTGGCGAACCGAGCAAGAACGCCCGCACGTTCTCGACGGTCACCGCCATCATTCGCCGGCGGGCCTCCAATGTGGCCCAGGCAATGTGGGGCGTGAGCAAGCAGTTCCTGGCATGCAACAACGGATTGTCGCCGCGTGGCGGTTCGCAGGACAGCACATCGAGTGCCGCACCAGCGAGCGTCCCTCGGTCAAGTGCATCCGCCAGGTCCTGCTCGTTCACGAGACCGCCCCGCGCGGCATTGATGAACAGCGCCGTCCGCTTCATTTTCGCGAGGAGCAATCGGTCGACCATTCCCACATTCTCTTGAGTCTGAGGACAATGCAAGGTCACCACATCCGAGTTGGCAAAAACGTCTTCGATCGACCCCCAGGAAAAGGCCCGGTACGGCGGGGGTTGATCACGCGACACGTCGCATGCCAACACGCTCATCCCCAACGCGTCAGCCAGCGCGCCGACGCGTCGACCGATACGTCCGAATCCGACAATGCCCAACTGCTTGCCGGCCAGTTCGACCAAGGGGGTGTGCCAGAAGCAGAAGTCGCCGCGGCGCTGCCACTCCCCCTCGCGGACCAGGCGGTCGTGGAGCGCGCACTGGTGAGCGAAATGCAGCATGACGGCCACGACATGTTGCGCCACGCTGTCGGTTCCGTACTCGGGCACGTTGGCGACAGGAATTCCGCGGGTGCTGGCGGCGGAGATATCGACAATATTGTAGCCCGTTGCCAGCACCGAAATGAACTTGAGCTGCGGCAGCAGCTGCAATGTCTCGCCACGCAAGGGCGTCTTGTTGGTCAACAGGATGTCCGCGTCCGCGGCGCGATCCACGATCTGGTCCGCCCGCGTTCGCTCGTAGACCGTGACCTCCCCCAAAGACTCCAACTGCGTCCAGGGATTATCACCGGGATTCAGCGTATGGCCATCGAGCACCACGAGTTTCACGAATTGCTCCTTCTGTACGACCAGCCAGATTACCGACAACCTGCACATGGGACGCGAGTGGCCTCACCACGCTCCGACAGTCCCTCCACCCGGCAAACGCACCAAACAGGACATTCTTGTCGCAACGAGACCGTGCCCACGCCTCGTTCTTGCGACGACCTCCCCGCACCATTACAATCATCTCGACGCCAAACGGGCTCCTAAATACCTGGTCCTCCATTGTCGTCCGACAAGCGTCTCGACCGTTGCAGCCGTGGAAACACCCGCACTTCGCGGCCACGTGACTGTCCCGCGGGCTGGCAACACAAGCCGCGAAGAAGATCGTCGATTTGGCTGGCCTGAGAGAAACGGAGGCCCCCTGTACGGTTTCGAAAGACAATGGTGCATGGTGAATAATTAACGGTTAATGCTCCAATGCCGTACGAACGAAACTGCAAAGTGAACAGTTTACCGCACGCCATCGTCGCGATCGATACTCTTCACATCTGTGCGCTGGTCATTCACCATTAATCATTCACCATTAATCATTGTCCTGGGAACCATGGGATACGTTTTCTAACGCTCCGAGAAGGGGGCGAAGCAGGTTACTGACTTGCCGGCGGCTCGTGTGCCGCACAGGGCTGAGCAGATACGCGTCCGCCATTTTAGCAGCCTCAGATAGACTTGCACGATCCTGGGACGCACAGGAAGGGTGGAAAGCTGAGACACGAAATGCGACAGGGGAATGGAAATGCGAAATGCGAAATGCGAAACGCATCCGCATGTTCCAAGCCAGCATGACAGAAACAGAAAATCGCGGCAACTCGCTGACACCAGTGCAGGATGGCTGGCGGCGTATCGGTCAGTGGAGTTTCGCGTCTGTTTCGGCGATCAATGTTCGGGTTTCGAATATGGGGCCGGAAAATATTCCCAACTTCACGCGATCCTCTTGAAGGGGCGTGGACACTTCTACATGGCTGGAGAGCCGGAAAGAGCGAGACAGCATGGAATATTCGTGCGAAGACATTGCCAAGATGATTGACCACTCGTTACTCAACCCCGTCATGACGGACGAAGTGCTGGAGGAGGGATTGCGAGTGGCCATCGCATATGGCGTGGCCTCGGTCTGCATCAAACCGTACTACTTGAAGCGGTGTGCGGAGGCGTTGGCAGGTACGACGATCCAGCCGAGTACGGTCGTCGGCTTTCCGCACGGCGGCAACACGACCAGTGTCAAAGTCGCCGAGGCCCAACAGGCCTTGGCCGACGGCGGAAAAGAACTCGATTACGTCGTGAACATCGGCAAGGTCTTGAGTGGCGACTGGTCGTTCGTGAAACACGACATTCTGGCGGTCACCGAGTGCACCCATGCAGCTGGTGCGAAGATCAAGGTGATCTTCGAGAACTGCTTCCTGGAAGACATGCATAAGATCAAGTTGTGCGAGATTTGTGGTGAAATGAGCGTCGACTGGGTGAAGACCTCCACCGGCTACGGCACCGGCGGCGCGACGCTGGAAGACCTCTCGCTAATGCGCCGGCATTCGCCGTCCCGCGTACAAGTGAAGGCAGCGGGTGGAATTCGTACGCTCGATTCAGTGCTCGAGGTCCGCGCCTTGGGAGTGACGCGCGTCGGGGCGACTCGCACGGCAGAGATCCTGGAAGAGTGCAAGCACCGCCTCAACAGCAGCAGCTGACAGCGACATTGCCGAGGAGAGATTGATGAACCACGGAACCACTTGACGTCGGTTTCTCCGTACCACCGCAGCGGCCACCAGGTCCCCTGGGGCGCACATCACCCTGACATCGTCTGGCGGGCCGTGGGAGTCAACTCCCCAACCAGACGCAAGGGAACACGATGAAGCCGTTTTTCCCTTGTTCCTCCCGCGGCCGGCGGCCGCAACCAAACCGGAAATCCGAAATCCTCAACAAATTCGAAAGACAAAGACTCAAAAGAAAAAACCTCCGCTGCCGGCGAAACCACAGTCCTGGGCCACCAGCCGATTCTCACCAGCAGCATGCCATGCTGTCCTCCGTTTTCCCTTCTCCCTTCCCTTCTCTCCCTTTCTCCCTTCTTCCCTTCTTCCCTTTCTCCCATATTTCCGTCATTCGAATCGATTGGGGATGTTTTTATTTCGTGCTTCGAATTTCGGATTTTTTCTCCCAGCATGCGAGCACCGTCCGCGCATGTTACCGACGAACACTCGACCGTGGCTGCTGCACGTTACGAGCGACTATTGGGGCAGCTTGTTCAACTGTTGGCCGGTCCGGTTCTCCAACTCGACTCGGTACCCGTCAGGCACCTGCAGTTGGTAGTCGATCTGACCGTCGTGCCTGCGCCACTCGAGCGTCACCGGACCGTCGGCGGTCGGCATCGTCCCGCGACACGACTCGAGTCGCTGAGCCCCCAATCGCACGCGCACGAGTTTTTGCTGCGAATCAATGCTGTCGATCCCCAGCACGTCGCGGTAGAGGGTGTGCACGATGTGCGACGCGAAACCGTGGTTGCAGCTGGCATAATCTCCATCGTTTTCCCACAGAGTACCCGTGCGCTCGGCCATGAACAGCAAGTATTCGCTCGATTCATCCAAGATCTGCTCCCCACAATCGTTCTGAGATAGCAGTTCGAATCGCAGCATATTGCCAATGAAGGAGTTGGCCACGGCGACCTCCCAATGAGCCTTCGTTTGCTTCCGATCGGGTCCGAATTCGTCGCGCAAACGCTGCCACAATTGGGGGTGCGTAGCGGGCGACGCGACCTGAAAGAAGAACGCAAAGTACTGGCAGACTTCCGTACGATTGCGTGTGACATGCAGGGCTCCGTCCTGGCGTACTGCGTTGTCGACGAAAAACTCGCCGTCGTAGGCCTGCTGGCGGATGGTCTCCCGGATCTTAGCGGCCTTCTGTTCCAGATGGGGCAGCTTGTAGATGCGTGCGGCCGCCGACAATGCTCCGGCATAGAGCATGTTGCTGGGATAGTTCACATCCTGCACGTACTGGTTCGCAGCCGACCACTCGATGAACACCCATTTCTCCAACTTCTCCAGCAGCCCATCCTCGTTCTCGAATGGCTGGAAATACTCAAACAACCGCAGCACGCGATTCTTCAAGTCCTCGACCATGACCCGATCGCCACTCCGCTGCAGATACTCCTCCAGTTGCACCACAAACCATAACGACCAGTTCGGGATGAAGACCCCGTCGTAATGATCGGCCGGATAGCACATCGGGAGCATGCCGGGCGGAAGATGCTCGAATTGAGCGGGGAGCAGAAAGTTCTCGTAGAAGTTCTTCTCGATCAGCGTGGTCCCGGTGAGGTCGTTAGCCACTCGCGCGGTGAAGAAACTATCGCAGAGCCAGCCTGCTCGTTCTCGCGATGGACAATCCATGAACACGTCGAGTGCGTTCTGGCGAAACGTCTCGATGCCGGCCTCGAAGAGACGATTCAAGCGGGAATCACTGCAATGAAACGAGGCGAGGTCCGGCTGCGGATGCTTGTATTCGCGCAGGTGGAGATTCGTAATGCGGCATCCCCCCCGAGTACAAATCAACTTGACAAAGCGCATGGTGTAGGGTTCGAGCGATGCGACCGCATAGGTACCCGCCGCCAGCTCGTACGTCACCGCGTTCACGCACCCCAGTCGCTTGAAATCCACATCGCCAGCCGAGAGAATCTCGTCAAACACGATCCACAGGTGACTCGGCTCAGGACACTCGATCGAGGCTCCGGGCATCCCACTCAAATTCACTCCCAGGTCCACAATCTCGTACTCGCCCGCGTCCAGTTGCAGCGCTTCCTGAGCAGCATACGGCTGGCCCAGTTCCTGCCGCCGCTGCGACGCGTAATGCTGCAGTTCGATCGAGGGAATCACCGCCAGGGCGTCCTCGCGATATCCCTTCAATTGCGGACTGATGTCGACCAGCGAACGGTCCTTCCAGAGCGGGCCGGCAGGCTCGCGCCGCTCGATGATGCCACGCGACACACGCTGCTGAGGGTGTCGCAGTTCGAATTCCGGCAACAAGACGCGCCGCGGCAGGAGTTGCTTGGGGGCGACCACCGACAGTTCGACGGAAGACTCGTCATCGGCTGTCGTACGCCACGCATCGAAACCGGGGGCCAGTCGATAGACTTCGATAAACGGTCGCTGGAAACTGTAACGCTGCACTTTCTGCACGCGGTCGGGCACCAACCGGGCACGGAACAGGTGGCCCTGACCGGCGGTAGAAGCCAGCACTTTGTCCCCGTCAGCAACCACCTCTGCCTGCAAGAACGCCGGCTGATCCAGCGTGTCGTAACTGTTCACGTTGAATCCCACGACTTCGATCGCCAGCACATTCCGCTCATCGCTGAGAAGTCCCGGCAACGGCAAGGCGTCGATGCGATAGTAACCGTGAGGCCCACGGGCCGGTCCATAAGCCAGAAACTGGTTATTCAGCCAGGCTCGGTAGACCGTCGAGCACGCCACTTTCAACACGACGCTGTCGGTCGCCTGCCGGGGGATCTCGGCCCGAAATCCGACAGCCAGATTCATCTCGCTTTCGCGCCCCGCCAGCCACACCGGCCGGGCCGACTGGAACGTCGACGGGTCCGCATTCGCGTCACTCCGCAGGGACAGTAAGGCCAGGAACAATGCCGCCGCTAACCATCGTCGCTGCTCAATCATGTGGAATCTCCGCAACCATCGGTGTGGGTCCTGTGCGCCCGGCAGTGTCACCCCCAGCAGGTCCTGGGAATCCGTTTTCGCCCCACCGGGCGCGGTCCGTCACGGCCAGGAACGCGGCGGGCCTAGCGAGGGGTATTATCGCCGGACTGAGCGTCCTCGGGGAGGGCACGATAGCGAATGTTGCGCAGGGCGGCGGCCGTGACCCAAGTGGCAATCCCCAACGGAAGACAAGGCTCCATTTCGGACGTCACCGTCAACTTCCGGTGAGCGGTTTCCAATTGACAGATCCGCTGATCATCAACATAAGCGGAAACCTGCGATTTCGTCACCCGGACCCGAATGCGATACCACTGTTTGTTCTTGAATTCCGTCGAACTGCAAGTTTCGTTGTCGATCGCTCGATAACCATCCACACAGGACAGCCCCGTCATCCACCCTCCCCAACCGCCCAGTATCAACGTGAGCGCACCGTCGCCGACCGGGAAAGACATGCCGCAAAAGAAGTCGCTCCCTTCCACGCGTTGCCCTTCCAGCTCCACTTCATAATTGACCTTGGGGAATTTGCCCGTCCAGCGGACCCCCGTGGCTGGATCCCCCATGCCGAGAACGAGACTCCCCTCCTTGATCTCGACTTTTCCCGCGTCCTCGTAGTCGAGTCCCTTGACGACTTCCCACCCGGTCATTTCCTTGCCGTCAAACAGATTCGTCCACGGGGGGCCTTCTTCCTTGGCCGGCACTTTCCCAGTGGGCTCTGCCGGCGGTGACTGGTGCTTCGCGGCCTTCTCCTGAGCCGCCAGTGAGTTCACGCACGTCGCCCAGGCTGTCAACGTTATCACGAGCAATACGCGTCGCATGGTGACTTGAAACCTCCGATTACCTGTTTGCTCCACCCAACACGGGCCTCTGCCCACACCCCTGCGCACAACGGAATCCACTGCGTTCGTGCCGCATCCACGACTCTCCTTTTCCTTCCTCCGACGCGGAACGCGCCCCACGGCGTCCAAATGTTATCGCATAACATTCAGCCTACACGCTAGTCGGCCAGGGACCAATGACGCGGAAGAAGTCGACGTTTGTCAGGTCCACCACAATCACCGAATGCGGAGTGAATTGCGGGGCCAGAACCGCCAGGCGGTCTCGCGGATCCGCGTGGTGCCCAGCGGGGCACACCACCTCCGCTGTGGCTCTCGAATAACGTCTTCCGCTCAGCCCTCGCCCATCCCAGGCCGGTCGGGCCGACCACCTCAGCGACGAGCCAGGAAAAATTTTGGAAAAAATGTCGCGCCGCGTGAGGGATTCTCTGGGCCAATTGCGATGCTTTGATAGACGCCTCGCTCGTGCACACAGTCGCCCCGTCGCCCGCAGACAGCCGACCGTGTGGCCGCGGAGTCGTCGCCGCATCGTGGACCAAGCAGAATCTTGCGCCAGCACCGGCTCGGCAGGAGTCCCGCTTCGCCCAATGCCGGTCGCTGCCAGCGGACTGACCATCACCACGCATCACCCCCTAAGTAGTGTGCCCCAGAGGTTCATCGATGACAGCCAACGAACAATCCCACATGCCCTTCGCACTCGGGCGAGTCTTCGCCACCCCCGGCGCGCTGGCAGCCATCTCGGACAGCGGCGAAACTGCGGCAGACTTTCTTGCTCGGCATATCCAGCGAGACTGGGGATGTGTGTCGGCCGGTGATGCACGTCTGAACGAAGAGGCACTGCAAAGCGGCGCGAGAATCCTGTCGGCATACGACACGCGGCAAGGGGTGCGTTTGTGGATCATTACGGAAGCCGCCGACGCGGCCGGGCATCGTTCCGCCACGACCATTCTGCTGCCCCAGGAATACTGACGCCTGGGCACCCCGTCATCACGCCCCCCTATTTAATGGCTTCCGCTGAGCACCTGTGCGATGATGGGCGCATCAGCGCGCTAAATCGCCCAATCCGCCCAATTGACACAACCCATACACTTTCGGAATGTCTGGATATTAGCGGAACATTGGCCGACTTATGCGACGATCGGCCCAACTACACTAACGGGTGGTTAGATCGTGACATAATGGCAAAAAACCCGCAAATTCCGTGTACGAAGCGTTTTCGTTGCGACAACCGGGCGGGTCTCCGGGCGCGCGAAACGAGCTGAGAAGGGGGGCGTGAGGGGACAAAAACAGGCAGCACAGACGTTCAGGCATGAATGTTGCTCGTATAATTCAGCGTTGCAACAAACCGGGCGCTCGATTTGTGTTTGGGCCAACCCGCATCCCACCCGTTGTTGCCTGAGCGTGAACAGCGCGCCGGAGCGACATTATCATCGTATACTGAAGCTGTGAAGGCACCAGGAATGTGCCAAAGAGGAGATGTGTCGGAGGGCGTTAGTTCGTTCGCGGCATATCAACAGGGCCTCGAGTGGTGCTATTCCTGGATTTTCTTCTTCGTTGTGTGTTGTATCTTCTGAATTTCGCTCGAGCTTCTGGAGGCTTAGTTAACCATGAAACGACGTGTTATGTTGATGGCTACGATTGTATCCATCGTCGGTTTGGCATTTTTGCTAAGTGGCATCAGCCCGATGACGCAGGCATCCAATGATGTTGCGTGGGGTTGGGCCGCCACGACCAGCGCCCCGGCTACGACCAGCGCCCCGGCCACCACCTGTGCTCCGGTCACCACCTGTGCGCCGAAGACCACCTGTGCGCCCAAGCGTTGCCGTCCGGTACGGGTCCGCTCCTGCAAACCCGCAACGACGTGCGCTCCTTCGACCACTTGTGCTCCGGCCACCACGAGTGCTCCGGCCGCGACCTGTGCGCCGGCCACGACTTGTGCCCCGAAGACCACCTGTGCGCCGAAGAAGCGTTGCCGTCTGCTGCGTCGCGCGGACAGCTGCTGTGCTCCGGCTACCACGTGTGCTCCGGCTACCACGTGCGCTCCGGCCACCACTTCCGCTCCCGCTACGACCTGTGCTCCCGCCACGACCAGCGCCCCAGTAGAGGCGATGGAAGAGGCTCCGGTTCAGGACGTTGCCCCCGAGGCAGCTCCCGAAGAGCCAGCTCCGGAAGTAACCGAGCCGCCGGCAGATGCTACGGCCCCCCAGTAGTAGACTGCTGAATACCGCGCCCGCCCCGTTGCTGCTGTAACCTTTGTCGCACGGGCAGTGACGGGAGGTACTGAGTAGGAATTGACTGATCTGTTGCCAAGACAGCCTGGACCCAGCGGTCCAGGCTGTTTTCTTCTACCGGCCCCTGCAGCTCATGTCCGTGGCTGCTGGATGGCGACGCGGGCCGTCGACTCCGCATGGGATGTGGGACTGACGATCCGCCTGAACCTCGCGTGCGCGCCTGAGCCATCCTGAAGAGTCAGCCTGCGGAGGTCGTTTTCCCCGCCTGATCGCGTTTCGGCGCTGCGGGCATGAAGTATGATTGTGGCGGGCCAAACACGTTGTGAAAGAACCTACCTTGTCTGACCAACCTGCACGACCGAACGCTCTTGGATCCCTGTCGCCAGGGACGGCCTGGGGTGTCGCTCTCGGTCTGCTGGCGACGTGGACTGCCGCGGGATCTTGTGGCCCCCTGGCCAGGTCGTTGGAGGAGCTGATCGCTTGGGTCTTGCTGGTCGCCGCGGTCATGGCCGTGCGTCCTCGGCTAACTGCCCACGAATGGCTGATCGCCTTGGCAATATTGCTGACTGCGATCCTCACGCCGCTGGTTTTTATCTCCACGCCATACCAACTGCCGCTATGGATTGCGGCCGTTTTCGGTTTAATGGGAACCAGCAAGCGCGGCATGGACCGTCGCATGCTGGTGCTGGGCGGGGTGTGCGGCACGGTGCTCGTGTTGTTTCAATTCGCTCAACTGCAGGTTCCTGCCGTTTGGCTGGCCGCTGATCGAATTAGCTGGTCACTGGGCCAGGTGGTTGGGGGGCTAACGGGCCAGCCGCTGGAAATCGGCTCCACCTTTGCTGGGCTGGACTTCCTGGTGGTGATGTTTGCCCTGCTGATCGGTTCGGCGCGTTACGTACGCCGGCCGCGTCTGGCGATCCTGTTGTTCGGCGGCGTCTGGATTGTCCTGGGGCACACCGCTTACTTGACGGCCCTGGCGTTCACACAGCAGATTACCGAACGGTTGCCAGCCGTGGCATTGCCGATGCATGACAACCCCTACATTCCCCCCGCCTTCTGCTGGTCGACGATTCTTCGACAATGGCTCCCCTGGAACTTGCTTGCCCTGTCGGCCTTGGTTCACAGCTTGACCGCTTTGATGATCATGCGGTGGACGACGTGGAGCGACACGCCCGAAACTCCACCGGCCCATCGACGAGGCACGCCGCGGTCCCCACGCGTGCAAACGGCCCTCGTGGCGGCTCCGATCCTGCTGGCCATGGCAGTGCCGATGGTCGGTTCGTTGCGCACTTCTGCCAGCTCGCTGGAGGGCAAGCGACTGTTGGCGAACCAGCAAGAGGACATCGACTATTCGGTGGCACAACATGGCTCGTACGGCCAGCAATCGGCGGGAATGTTCGGACTGCTGTCGCAATTTACCCAGAGCCTGGGAGGTACCCTGCACACATCCGCAGCATTGACAGACGAAGAGCTGCGGCAAACAGACGTGTTACTGCTGCTTCATCCTGATCCGGCATGGGTGCGGCAGCACCAGCGGATTTGGGATTACGTGCGTCAGGGAGGCTCCCTGTTGATCGTGACCAGCGGGTTCAATCCCGCCTTTGGGCTCGACGACTCCTGCAATGAACTGTTGCGAGACACAGCGATCACCATCCGCCAGGACGCGGCAATTTCGGAAACGAGGGACTGGCAGGACGCCTTTGCCGTGGCCACGCATGCGGGCATGACAACGACCGACCCCCATACCGCCAGATGCTGGTCGGACTCTGGCGCATCGCTGCACATTACCTGGGGCGCCAGGCCGTTGGTCGTGGGGCGGTGGGGCTGGAGTGCACCGCAACAGGGGGCGACTTGGGACGAGTCGCACCCGTTGGCATCGGGGGAAAGGCTGGGCGATCTGGTCTTGGCGGCCGAGCAGCGGCTGGGTAGCGGAAAGGTCGTCGTGCTGGGGAGCGACGCCAGCCTGCTCAACGAAGGGCTCGTCAAAGGATATCCCTTCACGGGCAACCTGCTCGCCTATCTGGCCCATCGCCATGCGGGCCCGCACGCTGCCTGGCGTCAGTGGTTGGGACTCGCTAGTTGCCTCGCCCTCGCGATTCTGTTGCTGCGCAGCTCGGACGCGACAGCGTTGATCGCGGTCAGCCTGGTCCTCGCACTATTCCTGGCTGCGAGTCAGGCCATCAGCGTCCACGCAGCTCGAGTCGTCCCGGACGGGCAACGAATCCAACAGCCAACGCCCGCGACGGGCGGTAATCGCCTGGCGTACATCGATCAGTCACACCTGGAAGCGTACGGCCTGGACGATTGGGGTTTCGATTCACTCAACGGCCTGTGCCTGAATCTGATGCGCAACGGCTTTGTCCCGTTGACACTGCCAGAATTCAATGCCGAGCAACTGGAAAAGGCCGGCATGTTCGTTTCCATCGCGCCGGCCCGACCCTTTTCGCGCGGAGCGAGCGCGGGTTCGAGAGTTCGTCGAAAGCGGGGGCATTTACATCTGCATGGTGGGAGCCGAGCAGGCGGCGGCCAGCAATGCACTGCTGGACGACTTCGGCATGCATGTTCCCGTGTCGCCAGTTCCAACCGACGCTGACGCGTTGGAGCCCGAGCCCTTTGGACGTACGCGAGCACTCTACCTGCAAGTGGAGGATCCCGAATCGAAGGACAGTTACGAGGTTGGTGTGCGTCTGCATGCCGCCTGGCCGGTCGAACCGCTCGATGAGGCTATCGAAGTGCTTGCCTACGGCCACAACCAGCTGCGGATCGTGGAAAGTGACACGGAGTTGCCCGTCATAGTGAGTCGCAAGTTCGGGCGCGGGACGGTGGTGCTGATTGGCGACACCGGATTCGGCACGAACAAGAACCTCGAGTACATTGGTGGCGAGTCGTTTGCGGGCGGGCATGAAAACGCCGATTTCTGGCGTTGGTTGCTGACCCGTATTGGCGAGCAACCGGCGTGGATCCCCCCGCGCGGGGCGGCGAGGACCGCCGCACAGGACGAAGATGCCGCAGAGCAGGAGGAGGGCCAGTGATGCGCAAGTGGATCGCCACGGCGTTGCTCAGCCGGTTCGTGGCTGCTGGGACTGGGTTATCTCGATCCGGCTAACACGTTGGCCTGGGGCTGCATGCTGGTGGCCGCAGTCCTCTTGCTGGCCGACACCCCCATGCGGTTACCCGGGCGGGGTGTTCGGTCTGCCGTGTTACTGCTGCTGCTGGCTGCCGTCGCGTTTGTGCCGCTCCCTTACAACGCGATAGCGACTCTCCTGTTGATCGGCACGGCCGCTTCGGTGGCACCTATTGCCAGCCGGTGGCTGCCGCGTCTGGCGCGGGGAGCGATCGCGGCCGGCAGCATGCTCTTGTGCCAGGCACTGGTACTCGAGACCTACACGTCCATCACGGCTCGCGCTCACGAACTCCCTCGGCTGTATGCCGAACTGATTGCCGCTCTAGCGCGACTGCTGGGGGCGGACATAGCAGTCGATTCCGGGACATTCGTGCTGCGCAACGCGCAGACGACGATCCGCGTAGCGGCGACGTGGGAATTGGCCCTGGACCCGGGGACCGTCTGTTTCGTGGCGGGCGGACTCGTGTTGCTCGCCCTGTTGGCTCAGCGCCGACCCGCCGCCTCCCGCCGCCCCCTATTGCGGAGCGTGCTGGCCTTGGTGATCGTGTGCGCCGCGTGGGCTCCCTGGCGAGCCCTGCTGCTTATGGCGGTCGTGCTGCAGCAGCAACTGCGTGCCACGATCATCACCTACCCCAACGTTGGGGAAACGCTGATCAGCACGTGGGTCCACATCGCGCTGATCCTGGTGCTGGCGGTACTGGCGGGAGCGATCGTTCCTCGGCCCGCGTCCTGCTCGTCGGCAAGCCGTGTCAGGCCGGCACGTCGTCCGCGGCACGAACTCACCGCCTGGCGACAGTGGGGCGCGGTTTGTTCGTGTCTGGTGGCCGTCGCGACCCTGACCTGTCTCTATTTCTGGGCCCCGGTCGGTCAGCGGAAGGCGGGGAGAATCAAAGTCGTCGAGCGTCATTCGACGTGGGAGCCCACGACGAACGCTTACAGGACCCAGCAGTATGGTGAACCGGGCTCCTACAATTACGGTGCCATCTACGAATATTGCGGCCAGTTCTACGCGATGTCACGGCTGCTGAAAAGCGACCCGATCGATGACACCACGCTCAGCCAATGCGATGTACTGGTGATCAAGACTCCCACCTCTCGCTACGAAGTCGAAGAAGTCCAGGCGGTTGTCCGCTTCGTCCAGCAGGGCGGTTCATTATTGATGATTGGCGACCATACAAACGTCTTCAACATGAACACGTATTTGAACGATATATCCCGCAATTTCGGCTTTACGTTCCGCCACGACCTGCTGTTTCGGATCGGGGATCCGTATCGTCAGTTTTATGAGCCCCCGAAGATCTCGCATCCGATCCTGCAGCACGTACCGCCGATGAATTTCGCGGTATCCTGTTCCATCGATCCCGGTGCCAATCGCGGCAGCATGGTGATCCGCAACGTCGGACTCTACAATCTTCCCCCGGCATACCACGAATCGAATTACCATCCGCAGGCGGAATACCGTCCCCACATGCAGTACGGCGCCTGGTGTCAACTCTGGACCACGACATCCGGCCGGGGCCGTGTCGCCGCCTTCGCCGATTCGACGCTGTTCTCGAACTTCTGCACGTTCCAGCCAGGCAAGGCGGAGCTGTTTGTCGGCATGCTGGAATGGCTCAATCATACCAGCCGACTGGACGATCCCGTGGCCAAGCGAGCTCTGACCATTCCGCTGGCATTGGTCAGCGTCGGGCTCTTGGCGTTGAGTATCTGGTTACTGCGGCAATGGCGAGGTGGCTCTCTGGTGCTGGTCGCCGCCGGTGTCGCCGCCTGGACAGCCGGCGGTTGGCTGGTCGTACAGATTCACCAGCAGGCGATGCCCCTGCCTCCGCGGCATCACGCCATACAGCAGGTAGTCATCGACCGCACATTATCTTCCGTGCCGTTGTTCACGGGCGCATTCGCCGACGATGCCGAGGGGGCCGGATACGGATTACTCGAACAATGGATACCGCGCATCGGCAATTACATTTCTCGCCGCTCGGGCGAAGAGGCGTTTCAGGGGGACGGGCTAGTCGTGATTTGCCCCACGCGTCTCCCCAGTCAATCGTATCGTGATGCATTGGTCGCGTGGGTTCAGGCGGGTGGACGGCTGGTCGTCATCGACACGCCCGACCTGGAGAACTCGACAGCTAACAGTGTCCTCATGCTGTTCGGCTTGACCTCCTCGCGCAATGCGCCGGTCCCGGATACCAAGGACGCGCCGCTGCGACTGGCGGACGGAACCGCGGAAACTCCGCTGTTGGCATCGTGCGCCATAGTCGGAGGAGAGCCGGTGGCCTGGTGGGGCGAGACCAGCGTCGCGGCTCGGATCGAATTCGGCCGGGGAACCGTGACAGCCATCGGCTTTGGCTCGCTGTTCAACGATGCGGCCATGGGATTCCATTGGCTTGCGGAACCGGATGCCGAGATGCGGCAGCGTTATGAGGTCTTGTACGGTTTGCTGCGGGCCGGCTTGCCGCATCGGTAACGGAAGGGCCCTGTCGATGCCGGGACAATGTGGCGGCGTGTCACGCTCGGTCGCCAGGGCGGCCTGATCCTCCGCATACGGCCACGAAGCAAGTCCAGCGTGCCTTACTTACCCGTCAGCTTCCAGACGGGGGAGAACGTGTCGGGTGGACGTGCCAGCATATCGACTGCGCGAGACAGCAGGATCACGGTGGGGCCGTCCTCCGGGAAGTCGGTCAGCAAGTTGCCAAGAATCCGGGTGGCCTGCAGGAACTTTTCCGCCTCGTAAGCATCGAGTGCTGACTGGTAACGGTCCCGCAGATCACCCCACGAAGGATCGGCGAGCCCCCGCAATTCGTAGAGCACAATCGGCTCGGCAATATTCACGACTTCGACACGGCAGAGTCGTCGTTGGGGGAACGCATCACCGATGTGCTGGGCCGTGGCTCCGGTCATCACGATTTGCGCCCGCACGAACTTCGTCGCCCCCTGGACGCGACTCGCCAGATTGACGGTATTGCCCAGCGGCCCGTATTTGAACTTGCGTTTGCAGCCCGCGTTTCCCACACGAGCGGGCCCGGTATTGATACCTATGCAGAAACTCGTTGGTTCGCCAATAACTCCCTGCCACTGGGCACTCAACTCCGGCATCTTCTCGACCATCGCCAGGGCGGCGCGGCAGGCACACACTGCGTGCTCCGCCATTTCCTCGGGAGCCCCCCACATCGCCACCAACTCGTCGCCAATGTAGTCCACCAGCACGCCTTTGTGCCGGATGACACAATCCGACAGTGTGCCCATGACCGAGTTGATCCAATCGAAGGTCAGCGCGGCGCCAATGCGTTCCGAGATCCGACTGAACCCGCGAATATCGCAGAACAGCAGCGTCACAACGGCGTCCTTGCCCGACAACAGTAACGGGTCGGCCTGCAATTGCTGCGACAATTCCGGCGTGAAAAATTGTTCGAATAATACGCGAGCCTCAATCGCGGCTTGCTCCTGTTCGATGCGAGCCAAGCCGGCCGCCACACTGCACGACAGCAACTCGACCAGCATGGCCTCCAGTTCGGTAATCGGCGTTACGTTGGCCAACCAGCCAACCGCTCCGCGTTCCCCGTACATGGCCCCGATCACGGCGCCGGCGGAATTCAGGATCGGTGAGGCTACATATGCCTCGAGATGCAACAAGCTGGCCTGTTCGCGGATGCTCGCATCGCAGCTGGGTGTCTTCCAGAAGGTCCGTTTCTGCAGTCGCACGCGTTCCAACAGCGATTGACTGGGCATCCAATCCTGGGATGATTCGCCATCGTCTCGATGGCATGACGAGTCCACGTGCCACGTTCCCGCATGCCAGCTCAGTACCGCGGCTCGCTGCAGTCCGACGATGTCGATGACGGCTCGCACGGCCTTGCTGAGAAAATCGGCCGAGCTGGCGGCACTCTGAAATACCTCCATCGTGTTGCGCAGCCAGGATATCACCAATCTCGAGTCACTCTCTCCTCGCGTCGGCTTGAAGACGTGCTCCAGCGACGCCAGCTCTTTCGAGCGTTCCGCACCCGGAATAGCCGTGGGAAGTGCCAGACTCTGTAAGCCGTCGTTCGGATCGGGAGACGGATGGACGAGAATCGCCAGGTCGGCATTTCCCAGGGTGAGGAAAACCGGCAGGTCACATTCACACTCGGAATTCGTCTCAAGTGCCTTGGAGGAATCAATCCAGACGGTGTTCACAGCACTCACATTCGCAACGCGTATGCGAAGGGACGCGACAGGATGAATGCTTACATGCCGACGGGAAATCGTTGATTCGCTCAGTTCAGCGATGATCACGCGATCGACATCATCCAACGCAATATGCGTGTAGGGCCCAGGCTCCCCCATCCGCTGCCGCCCCAGCTCCAATTCCCGCGTCAGCTCCATCGAGAAGACAGACTCTCCGCTTACCAGGACGGTCAGCATAATTCCGGAAAAAGCGTGCCCGGGAGGATTACCGAAGACTTGTGTGGAGGAGTTCACCTTGCTGCGCTCGCCTTTGGGTGCCAGGGGACGGCGTTACGCCCTAGACTAGTCGTTTCCCCCTGCCTTGTCGAGTTCCGTGGTCGCGACATCGGCAACGGGCGTGGCCGAGCTGTGGGCATTCATGGACAGGGATTGGGCCGCGGTCGAGCCGCTCGCGGCAATGATCCCCAACGGACGCGGTGGCGGCAACGTGGCGTCCCGTGAGGGAAGCGGTCAGCAGGAGGTGGGCCAGGACGGTGCGATCGAAGGAAGTTTTCTTTGGGGGGGGGAGTCACCACCATTTGGCCGCTTGCTCATCTGCTGGCTGACGTCTAACCTGAGGGGTTTTCACCGTTGATAAAGATAAATCGTGATGGATTTGACTGTGGCTTCCGATCGGACTGCGTTTTCCATGAGTACTTCTGTGCGACGAGACGACATTCGCAACTTGGTGATCATTGCCCATGTCGATCATGGCAAAACGACATTGGTGGACTGTCTATTGCGCCAGTGCGGCCAGTTTCGCGATGCGCAGCTGCAGGGTGAACGGATTCTGGACACGAACGATCTGGAACGGGAACGGGGGATCACGATCGTTGCCAAGAACATTGCGATCCCACACAAGGGCGTGAAGATCAACATCATCGACACGCCGGGGCACGCGGATTTCGGAGGCGAGGTCGAGCGTGTCGTGCGGATGGCTGACGGCGCCCTGCTGTTGGTGGACGCCGCGGAGGGACCGCTGCCGCAGACTCGTTTCGTACTCTCCAAAGCACTGGCCTGCGGGTTGCAGGTGATCATCGTCATCAACAAGATTGACCGCCCCGACGCGCGACCGTTGGAGGTTCTGGACGAGACGATCGAACTGCTGATGGAATTGGCTGACGACGATCAGTTGACCGATATTCCGTACGTCTTTACTACGGCCAGGGAGGGTTATGCCACGCACGACCCAACGCGGCGACAGCGATCGATGGAGTGTTTGCTCGACCTGGTGCTGGAAAAGGTCCCAGGTCCCGAAGTGCAACCGGATGCTCCGCTGCAAATGTTGGTAACGACGGTGGATTGGTCCCAGTATGTAGGTCGGATTGGTGTGGGCCGGATCACCTCGGGCACGCTCAGGAGTGGCCAGCGAATCGGGCTGTCGCGCGCGGATGGTGAAATCTCACCGGCTCAAATTTCGTCGCTGATGGTTTTCCACAATCTGGGTCGCACGGAAGTGCCGGAGGCCCAAGCGGGGGAGATCGTGGCGGTTGTGGGGCTCGACGACATTGAAATAGGCGACACGATTTGCGATCTCGAGCGACCACAAGCGATGCCCCGGCTGGTGGTGGACGAGCCGACGCTGGAAATGGTCTTCACCATCAACTCCTCCCCTCTTTCCGGACGTGATGGCAAGTACGTGACGAGCAGGCAGCTGCGCGAACGCCTGCATCGCGAACTGGAGCGAAACGTGGCTTTGCGGGTGGCTCCCTTGGAGGGGACGGATGGCTTCGCAGTAGCGGGGCGGGGCGTCCTGCATTTGGCAGTGTTGATTGAAACGATGCGGCGCGAGGGATACGAACTGTCGGTGGGCAAGCCGCGGGTGATTATTCGTTCGATCAAGGGTGTCCGGCATGAGCCCTTTGAGACATTGAACGTCGAGGTGCCGATGGGGCACCTGGGACGCGTGATGGAATTGGTTGGCCAACGACGCGGTCAATTGGAGCACATGACGCCGCGTGGAGACTATACGTGTGCGACGTTTCGCATCTCGGCCCGCGGCCTGATCGGCCTGCGCACGCAAATGCTCAATGCCACGCAGGGAACATCGCTGATACATCACCGGTTCTCGGACTACGCCCCGATGGAGGCCGATTTGCCGCGCCGCGGTAACGGCGTCCTGATTTCGAACATTACGGGCCGCGCCGTGGCGTATGCCCTGGCCGGCTTGCAGGAACGGTCGGAACTGTTCGTGGCGCCCGGCGAGGATGTCTACGAAGGGATGATCGTGGGGGAAAACAGCCGGGAGAACGACCTGACGGTTAATCCGTCCAAGGAAAAGAAACTGACCAACATCCGCGCCGCGAACAACGACGAGAACATCCTCCTCAAACCCCCGCGCGTTCTGTCACTGGAGGCAGCTCTCGAGTACATCGAAGAAGACGAGCTGGTGGAAGTGACTCCCAAGCAGATCCGGCTGCGCAAAATGCTGCTTCGCGAAGCCGACCGCCGCCGACAGTCTCGCCAGGCTTGAACCGCCCCTCAGGGTTCACCTTGACTTCCGCATTCCCTGCTATTCCGCACCTCGCACCCGCTTCCCACCCGCATCCGGACGCTTCCCCACGTCAGGACGGAGTGTTTTGGGCAATATGCGTGTCAGCCGCGACAGCTTCCATGGTTACACTGACCTCGGAAACACGCGTGATTAATCCGGGCTAACCCTGAGTGTGGCTGGGGGCTCGCTTCCCTCGACGCCAGCCACCCACCCCATTCTGAGTTGTGACAATCCACTCCTGTGCCGACAGTCTCTGGCACGTTCTTGGAAAACGCGGCACGGCCCGCAGTAACCTCGTCGCACTGCGCCTGCTGCGCTGTGGGAAACAAGACGTGGTGCGAAATTTTCGGAATCTCGTGAGGGATTCGAGGCGCAGTTGGTGATTAGTCTGGTAGGGATTCATTTTGTAGAGACTTAGTCTGGTGGGGATATCGCACCAATGCTCCGGTGAATCACGCCACGAGCCGACGTGGACCGTCGGATCGTGGCGATTGCGGCGGCAGCGAGGGACGGGGGCGAAGGAACTGGATCGTGAACGAATCGCGAAGGACGCGTGGTCTAATCTGGATCTTGGGGTGGATACTGATCGTGCCGGCCGGCTGTGCAATAACGCAGCGGCATGACCCGCCACCGCAAGCACAGATGGTGACGCCGCCGAATATCGAACCGGAACTGCTGGAAGATGGACCATGATGATGGGCGGATCCGACTCTCTTAACCGGGTTACAAACCGTGCTTCCGCATGCCTCGCAAATATCGGAGGCACTCGTGGTGGCACTAAGACGCCGAGTTGGCAGCGAGTCCGCCTCGCGAGTCGGGGCTTCACATTGATCGAACTGCTCGTGGTGATCACGCTGCTCGGCCTGCTTGTGGCATTGTTGATCCCGGCCGTCCAATCCGCCCGAGAAGCCGCGCGACGACTGCAATGCCAACAGAACATGAAGCAACTTGCGCTGGCGATGCATCACTATCACGCCGCGCGCCAGAGCTTCCCCTACGGTGTCAACGCCGGGTGGGGACAATCCTGGTCAGCACATCTGCTCCCCTACGTCGAGCAGATTGCGCTGGCCGACACCATCCCCTGGTCCGATCTTGGGTGGTGGGGCGGGCCAGACAGAAACAGCGCCGCTCTGCAACGTCTCGCCCGGACCCGGTTGCCGTTGTTCCGCTGCCCAAGCCAAGGCCCCCCGCTGACGTCCGACGTCAATCAACTGCCGGGACGCTATGTGACAAACTACCTGGCCTGCGCCGGTGGGAACGCCAAGCACGACAATCGCGGAACAGGGGGGATGGATCAGTCGAACGGCATGTTCCTGGCAACCGTCTTTGACAGTGCGGTGCGCAGGCCGACTCGACTACAGGATGTACGTGACGGCACGTCCAGCACCCTGATGATCAGTGAGGCGACGTTTGTGTTGGATGGCGACGCCGGCTGTTTCACCTGTGATCGGTTCTATCTCTATCACCCAAACGCCGATAGCCGGCAGGGAAGCGATTTCTCCGAGGCGTTGGGCTCTTCTTACTACCCGATTAATACCCGGAGCGCTCGTGAAGTGGAGCGGGAGTGCGCCTTCAGCAGCTATCACGCGGGGGGAGTGATGGCCGCCTTGGCCGATGGTTCGACCCAGTATTTTCGAGAGTCGGTGGATCTGATTGTCTGGCGAGCTCTCGGGTCCATGCAGCAGGGTGAACCTGTCACCTGCCGCTGACCATGCACGGGAATGGCTGTCTCTACTTGCGGCCGGCAGTCGCGTTCGAGTGTTGGTCGGTAGGGACTGCGCGCCGTGCGCGCATGTTGTCCTGCGGCAGCGACGTGGCAGGTTGAGGGAAGTGGAGGGCGGTGGACGCTGCGCGAACGGAATAAATTCCGTTCTACGTATGGGTTGCGGCCGGAACTCGAGTTAGATTACCGTAGTAGTGACGGAATTCTACGGCAAAGATCATACGAGGTGACCATGTTCCGGCTGCGTTTTTCACTCGCGATCTCGTTTGTGTTGGCCTGGCAGTCGCTGTGCGCCGCGGAAGACTGGTGTCAATTGGGCTTCGACAGCCAGCACAGTGGCAATGTACCGTCCGTCCGGTTGGCCTTGCCGTTGGGGTTGCAGGCAGCGATTCCGCTCTCGGACGCCATGTTCACTTCACCGGTGATCGCGGATGATCGGATCTTCGCGTTGGACGGTTCGGGTGTATTGTTCTGTGTCGATGCGAAAACCTGCCAAGTGCTCTGGAAATTCGTCAGCGATGCCAGTCCCCACAACTGCAACAACTACTCTTCTCCTGTGTTCATTCAAGGCTACATTCATTTCGGAACGACAACCGGGACCTATTATGTTGTGAGCGCCCGCGACGGAAACGTCGTCCAGAAGATTGAGTGTGGTGAACCGATTTTCAGTTGTCCGGTGCGGGGAAGCGACACCGTCTATTTCGCCACACTTGGATCCCAGATCTTCGCCCTGACACCCGACGGGAAGATTCGCTGGACCTGGGATTATGTGCGCGAAGTGCTCAAGTTCGACGGCGATCGCTGGAGCGGAGTGGATTGGCTGAAGCACAAGCAAGGGCGTGTGACGTGGCGGGAGCAGTTTCTATGTTCACGTGACCTGGCGCTACACGGCAACGTCCTGGTCATCCCGGCGGGCGGTTCGATCGTGTGGCTGCAAGACAGTACCGCGGGCCCGAAGCTACTGGGCGGGTTCGCCCCTCATGAGAGTCCGGCCACGCTGGGCCTGAGCTTGGATCACCAGGGGAACGTCTATCGCCAATGGTTCCGCCGCGACAATACCGGGCAAGTCGATGTGCTGCGCATTGAGGGCCAGACGATCGCGACGAGCTTCGTGCCGGGCACGCAATCGGATTACCAGAGCGACCCGAGCATGAGTTTCTCGGCCGTCAGCATTCGCGACGCGGCCGTCTACCGATGTCGCCCTGAAAGCGGTTTCGGGCTGTGTCGGCATCTGGACGGCAACACCGTCCCCTTGGGCGACTTTCCGTCCATCACTCAGCCGATGCTCGTGGGCGATCATGCCCTTGTCAGTTGCCTGGACGGACGTCTGGCGATCGTACCGCTCGACTCGAATCAACCCGCCTGGACATACAACACGCCGTTTGGCCGCCCGCTCACCGCCCCCGCGGCCGCCGCCAACGGCCAGGTGGTCTTTGGCGGAGAAGATGGTTACTTGTACGTGCTGACGTCTGGCGGGACGGCCATCGCGCCCGCTCAGCCGCTGGAGTTGGATCGCATTCGCAGCCCGTTGACCAGTCGCCTCGCCGCCGAGCAATACGACTGGGATACGCACTTCGGCAATCAAGCCAATACGAACCGCACGACGCAGGGCCTGACGCTCCCTTTGGCCATGCGTTGGATTCGGCGCTGTGAAGGTACCATCAAACACCTCTCCACGTTTGGCGGCGGACGAGTCTATACACATACTGCCGAGGGGCAGATCATGGCCGTGGAACAGGAAACGGGCCGCCTCCTCTGGCGCACCTACTATCCAGGCGTCCACGTCTCGTTCACGACACCCGCATACCACCAGGAGCGACTCTACCTTCCTCAAGCAGGACTGCGTGACAGCCACCTGCGATGTCTGGATGCGGCCACGGGCCGTTTGATCTGGGAAGTGCCGTTTAGCGGCTCACCTAGCTGGAACCGGCAGGTGCCCCCCCTTATCCGGGAGGGCCTGATCTTCTATCAGTTCAGCACCGGAAAGTACACCTCCCGTAATTGGCTCTTTGAACATCAGAGCACATTTGGATTTGGCGATGACCAGAAGCCGCTCGTGAAAGCCTGGGACGTGCAGTCGGGTCGCGAGGTCTGGTCGCTCGATCTCTCCCAGTATGGTCACGGCGGCGACGACGCGGGAATGTGCCTGGATGACAACTTGCTCTATTATTCGTGTTACTTCGGTGACAAGCCGATCGCCGGTATCACCGCTGCCATCGAGCCGAAAACCGGCTCCATCAACTGGCTCACCACCGACTATGCAGTCCACGCCGGATGCGTTCCGTCGGTCTCCCAAGGCCGGCTCTATCTGGGTGGATACAACGCAGTGGAAGGCAACGTCAATCGAGTTTGGTGCCTGGACGCCGCCACAGGAAAACTCGTCTGGAAATCTGATCCGGTCGAGCGGGCCATTCACGTGGTGACGGTCGCAGACGAGCGGCTCTTCACACACGCTCAGTACAAACAAGGATATTTGTTGGCTGCAGCCAGCGGGAAGGTGCTTTGCGAACTGACACAGGGCTATCGCTGCACCCGCTTCACGATGGACGGCGAATATCTGCTCGGCCCAAACATGGACCTGATCGATACGGCTCACGACAATCAGCTGATCTCCACCGGACCCGCCGTCGATGTCCTGCAGTGTGTCGGGGCCCAGATCTCGAATGGACGACTGTTCTATACGGCCAACGGCAGCGGTCTGCAACTGTCGATGGGCTATGGCCACGAGGGGGACTTGCCCACACGCCCCTGGCGGCGAACGGAACCGGCGGGTCCCCAGTCAGAATAACCGCCCGGCTCACGACCGAATCATGACGCCCTGGCACCTGCCCATGCTCGCCCTGGCTCCAAAAAACCTGTGAACGTACTATCAGCGCCCCCCAGACGCGGGCACAAAAACGCGTCGGAGATTTGAGACTTTTTTTGGATTCGGATGGTGGACATTTTCGCAACAGCATCGTTGAACAACGAGCTGTGCAGTCCACTACGATGGCACGGCCACCGCAGTGGGCATCGCCGGGCAACCTAGCTGACCTGAGGATCCATGGTCCGACTCAGACCGTCGGGGAAGAGTGTCTCCGTGTCAACCAGGGGCGGCAACCAGTGTCGCCCCTCAGCCCAGCCCGCTCTTTTAAGCCTTTCTCGCTCGGTCCAGCCCGCCTGAATTCGCTCGCACGCCTGTTCAATATCGTACGAGGTCGGCAGGTAGACCTTCTCACTCCGCCTGTCGCGTTTCATCGCCGCGCCTCCTTCTGTTAGCCCCTCCGGTTAATTCTACGGATCGGCCTCGCAACCGGCCGCAGGCAAGCTCAGGGCACCTCGATTGTGCGGCGCGACCACATGCCCGAAAATGACGCTCGGCTGTGGGGTAAGGTTCGTGCCGGGCTCATTCTTGCGGCATTATCGACCGCGTCTCAACGCCCCTCGGTCGGGTCCTGCTTACCCATCGCGTTCTAACAGGCATTTTGTTGTTTGCATTTTGCTTTTGGCATTTTTACGTTTGGCGTTTGGCCCGTTGAATCAAGTGCCCCGATCCGTTGATTGGCGGCCACTCGACGACCCCCGTATCGGCGTCCCCTCGATCCCCGGAGGTAGCATCTCATGTTCCGTAACGCTCTGTTTCTAGCGGTGACCACAGTATGCAGCATGGACTACACCGTATTGGCGGAGGAAGACTTGGTACTGTCCGGGAGAGTCTTGGACGCGACCGGACAGCCGGTAGCGGAAGCCGCGGTGGTGGTCTGCGATGTGGAAACGGGAATCCCCGTCTCGGCAGAAACGTATCAGCCGTTCACGAAGAACATGCAGTTCCAGCGGCTTGCCCTGGCTGTCACGAATGAGCAGGGGGCGTTCACCGTGCTCCGCGTGAAGCCCGGCACGTACCGGCTGATTGCTCAGTCATGGGAAGATGCGCGGCAGCCGGTGGAGCAGCTCCTGAATGTGAATGGCCCCGTGGTTCACTTGCGAGGCATTGTCGCGGAGGTTTCGGTCCCGAGCCAGCAGGCGACGGACCTGACCATTCTGCCGGTTGGCTCGGCCACTCTGGACATCACCACCGCTCCCCAGGCACCGAATGATGAGACGTTGGTGGTGGTGAGCGGCCGACCCTTGGCGGCCGATCCGATCCTCGGGTTTGCAGCCTGGTCCGGTGCGTTTGTGCCGCACATGGTCGCGGGCAATCGGATGCCCCACGGAAAGACCCTGTTCCACGGACTACCGGCAGGCACGCTGCACGTGGCCGCGTTTGCGGCTGACAATAATCCCGGTTTTGGCGGCATTTCTTGCGAATTGACAGCAGGCCAAACCACGGTCATTTCCATTCCGCTGATTGCCTCTTGGAGTGACGGCTACCGGACGCCGCCCAAGAGACTCGAGCCCTTGGTCGGTCGATTGTTGGGCATGCGTGACGTTACCGTAATGGACCTGGTTCGGCAGCATGCTCCGGAAGCTGCCCAGGCTCTGGAGGCGGCCCAGAGTCCATCTCGAAATCCTTGGTTGCCGTTGATTCCAGTCTTGGATCAGATCGTGGAACTGGAGGGTTGGGAACGCATACCGCTGAAAGATCTCCTGGCGGCCGACGGTTACGTACGGCTGGCAAAGCACCAACAAGAACGGTCAAACCGCCAGCCCCAGAAACCTGTGCCGCAAACGAACAACGACTCGGGAGTCACGTACGAGCAAGCGTTGCAGGATCTCCATGCTCGCCTGGGCCAGGACTATCCTTGCTTTGAACTCAAAGGTATCGACTGGCAGGCCGTGGGTGAGCGATTGCTGCCGCGCGGAAAGGAGGTGACGAGTGACGAAGCGTTCGGATTGCTGTGCCTGGAAATGGTCGCGGCGCTGCAGGACAGTCACGCTCAGCTGTTGCCGGCAGTCGGACAACTTCCCCGGGTACCGTTTCCCAACTGGGATGCCGGTTTCACCTGCCTGACGGACGATCGAGGAGAAGCGGTTGTCTACCATGTCGCGGCAGGAAGCTCAGCGGCCACGGCGGGCGTGCACGTCGGTATGACGGTGGAAGCGGTCAACGGAGTCACATCAGCGGCCGCGATTCACGACATGATGGAGCAACTCAGTCGCCATGCCGGCTATTCCAGCGAGCGTTATCTGCGCTATCACGCGACACGTTTCTTCGCCCGCCAACAGCAGCAAGGCCAGGAAATCACGCTACAGGTCTCCGACACGTCGGGTACCAGCCAAACGCTCGGCATGCGAGCAGATCACCCGGCAGGATATATCCCTCGTCTGCCCGTTCCGCTGGCTGACATCGCGGATGCCGGCGACCTCAGTTGGAAGATGCTGGAGGGCGAAATCGGCTACATTTTCGTCCGGCGGATCAAGGCCGACTTGATCGATTCCCTGGATCGGGCAGTCCGGCAATTGAGCGGCGCTCGCGGCCTGATCATCGATGTACGAGGGAACAGCGGAGGCGGCTTTGACGCGGAAAGATCTCACCGGAACTTCGATCTGGAGGACAATTCCGAGCCGAGTCGACCGCGCTTCACACGGCATATCGCCGTACTGACCGACTCGCGTTGCATCAGTGCCGGGGAGGGCTGGGCTTCCTGGTTCGTGGCTCGCCAGCGCACAGACTATTCGGAGAGGCGACAGCGGGCGCTTCGGCCCGCAAGAGCGTCTACACGCTGTCCAATGGGCTGTTCCGCGTGCAGTATCCGGTCAAAGCTTACCGCGGATATCTCGACCGACCTATCGAACTTCGCGGCCTGGAACCGGACGTGACCGTCCAACCCAGCGCACGGGACCTGGCCCAAGGGCGTGACACGGTGCTGGAAACAGCTCGCCAGTATCTGCTCGAAATCGCCGACAAGCGATAGCTCAGGACAGCGACCGCACAAAACAGCGACAGTTCGGGAATTGGCTCCGCCACGGCTGAGCACGCCGCACACGGGTTCCCCATCCGACACCCGAAGCACGAAATCCCATCCAAGCTTCGCATGACAGGCGGTTCGGATAGTGCACCCTGGCGACGGTCATCCGGTAATGGCCCACCGCAGCAACTCGCTGAATTTCGGTGCGCGGCCTTGGGTGAGCATGCCGATGCGGAACACACGACTGGCGGCGAACACGCAGAGTGCCGTGGTGGCCAGCGACAGGACGAGCCCCAGGACCGGCTGCCAGAGGGGAACGGCACTTGTCGCACTCATTCGCAGACACATGAGCATGGGAATGAACGGCGGAATCATCGAGAACCACGTGGCAAAACTCCCCGTCGGCGCCTGCACGATATTGAGCCACACAAAGAGCGGCAGTACGATCAGGATCCAGATTGGCAGCAACAGGCTCTGCGCTTCCTTCAGTTGATTCACCGCGGCCCCGATCGACATGAACAGCGAACTGAACATGAGGACGGCCAGCACTTGATAGACGAGAAACCAAGGCAGAATATCAAACGGCACCACGTCCAGCATGTCGTTGTAGCGAGCCAACGCGTAGGCACCCGTGAGATATATGGTGGCGATCGTCAACGATCCGGCCACGTTGCCGAACAGTTTTCCAGTCATGATCTGCAAGGGCGTCGCCGAACCGAGCAAGACCTCGGCGATGCGGTTGGTCTTCTCCTCCAATACGCTTTCCAGCATGGGTTGAGCCGACATCATGATGATCATGAACATGAACATCATGATCCCCAGCGGAAGCATGATCGAGAGCATTTCCTGCCTGCCTGCGGATTTCTTGATATTGCCATCGGACGTAAGTGCCAGCAGGCCGCGCCCCTGCAGCACGATCGCTTTCGATTGATCGACAACTTTCGGGTCGATCCCGGCAGCCTCCAATCTGCGCGTCTGGACAAGATTGGTCAGCGTCTGGTCAAACCAACGCTTAACCTCGGACAGCGCCGTGTTCTCGGCATAGAACGTCATCACCGCCGGCTGTCCGTCGGAACCCGCTTGCAGCACGTCTGCCGGAATCTCCACGAATGCATATAGGCCCCCCTGGCGGATCTCGTCCGAGAGCTTCAGCCGCAACTCATCCGTGACCGTGCCGGCAGGTCCCGGCTCGACCTTGTATGAAGGCGCAATCTGCTTGCCTGTCTCCGCATTTTGCGTGGCGAACTCGTTTCGCGCGACAACCGCTTGCTGAAGCGAATCGTAGAGTGTGCCGGACTGGTCAAGTACCACAATCCGCTTGTCATTCGTGTCGACCTGATCGCGCAACAACTGCGGCGCAATGGCGCCACCAAGCATGAGGATCGGCATGATGGCGATACTGATGATGAAGGCTTTTGACCCGACCATCGCCGTGTATTCGCGCCGGGCAATAACAAAAATCTTACGCATGAGTAGCTTCCTCGATCTCCTGAGACTCCGGCCCTGCGATGCGAACGAAGATGTCGTGCAGGGACGGACGAGCCAGTTCGAAATGCTCAACATCCCCCAACCTGACCAACTGATGCAGGATCCGCTGGGAGTCACCCCCCGGAGCCATGCGCAGCTCTTTGTACGGTCCATAACTGTTGACGCGCAGGACACCCTCGAGCCGCTCGAGCGATCCGTTGACTCGCTGCATGCGGATGCGGATCGTGTCGCTGCCATACTGGTTCTGAATCGATTCGAGCGAACCGTCCAACACCTTCTTGCCCCGAAATATCATGAAGATCGTGTCGCACATGCGCTCGGCAACGTCCATGTCGTGCGTCGAGAAAATGACGGTTGATCCCTGCTCACGCAGTGACAGTACCGCATCCTTCAGCACCTCCATATTGACCGGGTCCAGACCGCTGAAAGGTTCGTCCAACACAATCAGTTGCGGTTTGGAAATGACCGTGGCAATGAACTGGACTTTCTGCGACATGCCTTTCGACAGCGTCTCGACACGCTTATCGGCCCAGGCGGTGAGATCGAGTCGATCGAGCCAATCATCAATTTCCGACTTGCAGCTCCGCATACCCTTTAACTGGCCGTAGAACAGGAGGATATCACGGACTTTCATTTTCTTGTAAAGCCCACGTTCCTCCGGCAAATAACTGACTCGATCGTCCGCTGAACTCAACCGGTCTTCCCCCAGCACTTTCACCCGCCCCTCGTCCGGATAGAAAATCCGCAGGATCATGCGGAGCGTCGTGGTCTTTCCCGATCCGTTGGGACCGATGAAGCCGTACACAGCTCCCATGGGAACTGCCAGATCCAGATGATCGACAGCTACCTGCTTGCCGAAACGTTTTGTGACTCCGCTCAATTCAACGGCGCTATTCATCTTTGTCTCTTGCCGATAACGTTCGTGTCTGAAAATGGGTGTTTTGCCCACGAAAGTGATTCGCCAACCCGACCCGTTTCTTGTCCGTGCGCGGCACGGGATCTGGGGGCAGATCGGCCTGCCAACTCGTGCCCGGAGGCCGTCCGGTCGGACAACCGATATGACTTCCCGACCAACGACACCCCTAATTAAGGTGGCTCGAAGCACGGCCTTCACCGCGAACCTCCCAGCTCAAGCCGGATGGCACCGCTGCTTGACGTGTCCGCCGAGAAACCATGGATCAGCATGGAAACTCGTTGTCGCTGTACCATTGCCCCGCGGCTCGACCATACCCAGCTCGGCGG
The DNA here is from genome assembly GCA_963802295.1 of uncultured Planctomycetota bacterium. Taxonomy (GTDB): domain Bacteria; phylum Planctomycetota; class Planctomycetia; order Pirellulales; family Pirellulaceae; genus JAJRVM01. The sequence goes on from CAWDIM010000003.1 coordinate 41,011, forward strand.
GAGCCTCGCCCTCCCGGCCTTCGACCGCTCACAATAGCACCGATTTCCCACTATCCGCGCTCTTGAGCGCCGCGAGACAGAGTGCGAGCGATGTCAGATTGTCGCGTCCCGAATGGTAAGGTTCCCGGTCCTCTTCGATAGCGCACAACAACTCGGACATCGTTCCGTCAAACCCGTCCGGAAACCATTTGGTTGTCAGCCGAGGCACCGCCAGCCCCTGCTGCGTATAGAGTGTCACGGTCTGTTCGTTGATATTCGGCCCACAGCTGATCAAGGTCCCTTGCGTGCCGACAATGACGGTACGATCCTGTGATCCGCAACACGTGTCACCACGCAATACAATCGACGCCTGTACCTTGGGGTACTCGACGATGGCGTGACCGGACAACGGCGGAGTGGCTCGCTGCGACTGCGTGCGATAAACCGAAGCCGTGACCTTCCTGGCTTTCACACCGCCGCAATAGCAATGCAACATGTCGAACCAATGGATGCCAAAGTCGAATAACAGTAGATGATGAACGCTGTTGAAGGGCGTGTCGGCGACCCAGTTGTGGTCCCAGTGTACCGACATGTCGACACTGACCACATCACCAATCAAGCCGGCTGCAATGGCCTGTCGGGCATAGCTGACGTGAGCAGCCCAGCGACCGTTCTGATTGACAGCCAGCTTGACGCCTTTTCGTTGTGCAGCGGCCACCAGCTTTCGTCCGACACTCAAGTCCGTCACAAACGGCTTCTGGCTCAGCACGTGCTTACCGGCCCGTATCGCCTCGAGGATCAGTGGTGGACGGTCCTCGGGATGCGTGGCGACGTCCACCACATCGACGTCGGCACGAGCCAGCAGCTCGCTGGCGGACTGAAAAACTTGAGCGCGACGATAGAAGCGATCCCGATACTGTTGGGCACGTGCCAGAATCGGATCGGCAAATGCCACCACCTGGTAGTGGGCCTTGCGGTACGCTTCCAGGTGTGTGGCGATAATCCCGCCGCAGCCGATGACCCCAATTCGCGGTTGGTAGTGCCGCGGCCGAAGCGGCTTGTAAGGAAGTGCCGGCAGGCGGAGCTTCCGGTCCGGAGTGGCTTTGCTAATCGCGTAGTCGTCTTCCCGTGGAGATTGCTGCTTCTGGGCCATCACAATATTCCTGCATGCCGACAAAATGGGGACTGCCCATTGTCCAGCATCAGGATGATCCAGTACAGCCCCCGAGCCCCCGATCGGCAGGGACACTAAGGATTCCACATTTGCTTGGCAGCCACCGTTTCGGCATGTCGAGGAAGGTGCAACGGAGCGGTCGTCTTGGTATGGAACGCCAGCCCCTTATAGCTGGTCAAGTAGCGGTATTTCGTGCTGAAGAAGCCCCCCTCGGCCACCACGACCAGTGGCTCTTCGATGCGGTCCAGAATCCGCTCGAACTGCTCCGGCGCCAGTTCCACGACAAGCCCCGATGCCTTGATCGCCTGGACCATGGCGGCGACAGCCGCTCCACCGCCGGCGGCGGCTCCCCCAGCTGCGCACATCGCAGTTACCTCCTCATAGAAAAATTTCGGACACTGGCAACCCGCACCACTCGCACTTCCTCGCTTTCGGCTTGGGGACCACCAACCACGAGCCTGAGTTGGCCGACACGTCGCCGAAATGAGGGATTACAGACCTATTCGTCACACGCGACAAACCCTTGGGAGGATCGCCGGATTCTTCCAGCCATCGCCTCCCTACTCCCTTTCCGGCCTCCGGAGGCGCTGCTCACTGGTTGCACACGACTGCATCGACATGGGAAAATGCCAGCGTTTCTCCCTGGCATCTCAATGGCGCATCTCAATGGCGCATCTCAATGGCGCATCTCAATGGCGAGGCATACCATGAACTGTCCGAATTTTCTCCTGGCAACGACCCTGTTGGCTGTTTTCGGGAGTCATCTGACTGCGCAGGACACCGATCCCGCTCGCATCCGCCCCTTCACACACAATCGATCGTACTGGCAGTATCAGGGACAACCGGTGATGCTGCTTGGCGGGAGTCAAGACGACAGCCTGTTTCAGATCCCTGATCTGCGACAACATCTTGACGATATCAAGGCCGCGGGAGGCAATTACATCCGGAACACGATGAGCGATCGCCCGGACCACGATTTCGAAGTGTACGCCTATTTCCGTCTCCCCGACGGCAAGTACGACCTCCAGCAGTGGAATGACGAGTATTGGAAGCGATTCGAGAATCTGCTCCGCTGGACCGGTGAGCGGGAGATCATCGTGCAAATCGAGGTCTGGGACCGCTTTGATTTCAGCGACAGTGGCGGCAATGAGCGTTGGCAACGGCACCCCTACAACCCGCAGAACAACGTAAACTACACGTTCGAGGAATCGGGCTTTGCCGCGAAGTATCCCAATCATCCGGGACAAAATGACCAGCCCTTCTTCTTCACTACGCCGGAGCAAAAACACAATCAGGTAGTGCTGCCGTACCAGCAGCGATTTGTCGACAAGATGCTGTCCTGTTCGCTGCCGTACAATCATGTGCTTTACTGCATGGATAACGAGACTTCCGGCGAGGAGCAGTGGGGAGCTTACTGGGCGGAGTATATCAAGCAGAAGGCGACAGAGGCTGGAAAGCAGATTTGTGTCACCGAAATGTGGGACGACTGGGATCTGACGGCGGAGCGTCACCGCCGGACATTGGACCATCCCGAACGATACGATTTCGCCGACGTATCGCAGAACAATCAACGCAAGGGACAAACGCACTGGGATAACTTCCAGTGGGTACGCCAGCACATCTCGGACAATCCTCGCCCGTTGAATACGGTCAAGACGTACGGTGCCGACGGTGGTCGCTTCGGCAACAACCAAGACGGCCTGGAACGTTGGTGGCGCCACGTAATCGGTGGAGCGGCTTCCGCCCGATTTCACCGCCCCGACTCCGGACTCGGATTATCCCCGCCGGCTGTCGCCTCGATCCAAGCCGCTCGCAAGCTCGAATCGCTCATTCGTCTCTGGGACGTTGAGCCGGCGAACCAGTTGCTGGGCGATCGCGAGGAGAACGAAGCATACCTGGCGGCGAAACCGGGCTCGCTCTATGCGATTTACTTCACCGGTGGCGGTGCCGTGACGCTCGACCTGCGCCGGCACCCTGGCCGCTATCAGGTGAAGTGGATCAACATCGCCAACGGCCAGTGGGGCAAGCAGGAAGCGATTGACGGAGATGCCGTGGTTCCCGTGGCTGCTCCCGGGAAAGGCAACTGGGTCGCCGCGATTGTCAAGACGCCGTGACAGGCCCGTCCCTTTTCCACTTACACGCCAACACGGCCGCATCCAGGCTCGGAAATCCGCCTACCGAGACCTTAACGGGGCCTGCGGCCACAACCCAACAGGAAATCCGACATCCCCAGATCGAAAGCCTAAACAAATCTGCAATCCGAAACTCATCATCCAAAACCAAAACCTTCGCTGCCGGCAGAAAACACGGTCATGGGCCACAAGTAGATTCTCACCACTGGGCAGGCAATTCGATGTTCCGTCCTCCGGTCGCCACGGATGTGCATGAGGGAAGCCACCATGGTCAATAAGCTGTCACGAAGCTCGTTTGCCAAGCGAGCCACGGTCGCCGCGTTGACGGCGCCCCTGTTCGTCCCCGCTCGCGTCTTGGGGCGCGAAGGAGCGGTTCCGCCGAGCGAGCAGATTACGATGGCATCGACTGGGATGGGATTCGCTTGGGAGACGGGACTGTACAACGCTCACACGCGTATGCCGGCAGTCTCTGATGTGCAGCGTGAGCGCCGCGACCCTGGTCAATGGCGGGATTCTGCTGTAGCTGCTGGTTGACTGGCCAGAAAATGCTTCCGGTCGATCGCGGCGAAGCCCACATCAGTGCTACACTAGGGGGCATCTTGGGGCAACTTGCTCCCTTCGATTCACCCCAACAATCGGCCGATACGGCTCGGTGGACCTTTTTTTTGGCGGAGGAACATTCATGAGCAAGGTCATTGCGCTGCTCGGTTCGCTCGACACAAAGGGAGTCGAATACGAGTTCGTGCGCGAGTGCCTGCACGCCCTGGGGCACCAGACGTTGTTGATCGATGTCGGCGTCCTCGGACCGCCGGCCGTCGAGCCGGATGTCACACGTCAGCAAGTGGCGGCGGCGGCTCACTGTGACGTGGAGGAACTGCTGGCCGACAAGGATCGCGGTCGTGCCGTGGCCGCGATGAGTCGTGGTGCGGAACAGTTGGTACCCGAGCTATTCACGGCAGGCCGATTCGATGCCATCCTGGCCATGGGAGGTTCGGGTGGAAGTTCCGTGGCCTGCTCGGCCATGCGGGCCTTGCCATTGGGTGTCCCCAAGGTGATGGTCTCGACGGTGGCCGGCGGCGATGTGTCGGGGTATGTGGGGGTGAGCGATATCGTGATGTTCCCCAGCATCGTCGATGTGTCGGGGATTAATCGCATCAGCCGCGAAGTCTTCTCGCGCGCTGCCGGGGCGATCAGTGGGATGGTCCAAACGGTTGTCCCTCCCGGCGATGACAAGCCACTGATTGCCGCCAGCATGTTCGGCAATACAACCATTTGCGTGGAAGCGGCGAAGGCCATCTTGGAACAGGCTGGTTACGAGGTGCTGGTGTTTCACGCCACGGGATCGGGCGGGCGAACCATGGAGAGCCTCATTCATGCTGGACGCATCGCCGGTGTGCTGGATATCACGACCACGGAATGGGCCGACGAACTGGTCGGCGGCGTACTGGCGGCCGGTCCTCAGCGACTGGAGGCAGCCGCGCGCCGCGGCGTGCCGGCAATTGTCACCCCAGCCTGCCTGGACATGGTCAATTTCTGGGCACCCGACACCGTACCGGCGAAGTTCCGCGAGCGCAAATTCTATCCGCATAATCCCAATATCACACTGATGCGCACCACGCCCGATGAGTGCCGTCGGCTGGGAGTCATTCTGGCCGACAAACTCAATCTGAGCAGTGGGCCGGTAACCGTGTTGCTGCCGCTCCAAGGGTGGAGTGTCATTGACGCCCCCGGCGGTCCGTTTTGGTGGCCCGCAGCGGATGGCGCACTGCACGAGTCGCTCAAGAGTCATCTGCGTTCCGATATCCGCGTCATGGAGCTCGATGCCAACGTGAATGATCCCGAGTTTTCTCGTTGCGCCGCCCAGACACTACTTGACCTGATGCGCTCCACGCACGACAAATGACACTAGTGTTTTGTCACAGCCAAAAGATTGGGTGGCACAAGTCTGTATGGCCGGACACTTCTGCGCGTGAGCGACAAGGAACGGTCAATATGGATCAAACGACCTTAGAACGGGAACTTCGGACCTGAGGACGACCGGGCCACTGACACGCGTGCTGGTCTTGTGGTCATCGAGCATGTTTGTCCCCGCACGCACTGAATACGCCAGATGGTAACTTGACGCTGTTGGGAGAGTCGAACCATGAATGAAACAAGATCCGGTATTCTGGCGCGTTTCCGCCGCAAGATCGCCGCAGGGCAGCCGATTATTGGTGGCGGAGCCGGGACCGGAATTTCGGCGAAGTTCGAAGAGGCCGGCGGCATCGACCTGATTGTGATCTACAACTCGGGCCGATTTCGCATGGCGGGACACGGTTCGCTGGCGGGGCTCATGCCGTTTGGAGACGCCAACGCGATTGTGCTGGACATGGCAGCGGAAGTCTTGCCGGTGGTCAAACGTACTCCCGTACTGGCCGGCGTCTGCGGCACCGATCCGATGCGACGTATGGAGCGATTTCTCACTGAAATTCGCGACATCGGCTTTGCCGGCGTACAGAACTTCCCAACCGTGGGACTGATCGACGGCTCGTTTCGCGCCAACCTGGAAGAAACGAGCATGGGATACGACCGCGAGGTCGCGATGATCCGCATGGCGCGACGAACTGGACCTGTTGACAACTCCCTACGTCTTCTCGCCCCAGGACGCCGTCCAGATGACGCGGGCGGGTGCCGACATCCTCGTGGCACACATGGGACTCACCACGTCTGGCTCCATTGGGGCTCACACTGCCAAGACCCTGGAAGAATGCGTCCCGTTAATCGATGCCATCGCGTCCGCGGCCAAGGAGCTCCGCCAGGACGTGATCACGTTGTGCCATGGCGGCCCAATCGCTGAACCCGCGGATGCCGCGTATATCCTGCAGCATTGCCCAACCATCGACGGTTTCTATGGCGCCAGCTCCATGGAACGACTGCCGACCGAACGAGCGATTCGCGAGCAGACAGAGCGATTCACGCAGATTCGCCGAGGCGGCTGAGTGGCAAGCCGTGAGCCACTGCTGCCCCCCCAGCGTTCTCCCTCCCTGCGCGGACCTTTGGAAGGTTTCCCAAGGGATGCTGTTTCACGTCATTGTTTCGCGGTAGAGGGGGGCAGGAAAATATGCTTCTCGGGAACCGATAGCTGCGGATCAAGCCTGCGCACCGCACAACATCGGTGCCATTCACCTCCCCACCGTTATTGGCCGATCTTCCACAGATGACTGACGCCACGCAGGTAAATGGCGCCATCCGACACGGCGGGCGAGCCGAGCATTTCTTCTTGCATGTCATTCTTCGCAATCAACTTCGGCTCGTCACCCCGCACCTCGACCACCTGCACCAGACCTTCGGCGCTCACGACATACAAGTAGTCGCCAGAGAGAATCGGAGTAGCCCAATACTGCTTGCCGCTCAAACGGATTTTCCACAGTTCCTGGCCGGTCGCCACGTCGCCACACGCCAACAGGTTGGGGGAGCGAATCACGAACAGTTTGCCACTGCCGACCACGGGACTGCTCGATTGCGCCCCCAGCCGGTTTTCCTGCCAGAGAAAAGCGAGTTCGGCCGAGCCAGTTTGATACTGCAATGCCGTCAACCCTTTGGAGGGCATGAAGATCTGGCCGCCCTGCGCGACCGGTGATGCGATCGCAGAACCGGGCGTCTCGTAGCTTGAGACAACCTCTCCGGTCGCCGGCTCGAGAACCAGCAGCTTGTCGGAGGTCTGCAGCAGTACCATCCCCTTCCCCTCCACCCTGAGCGTGGCGGGCGACAGCCAGTTGATCTTGCTCGGCAACGGGCGTTGCCAACGCGTTTGCCCGTCCGTGCAATCGATCCCCAGGGCGAATGAGTCACCTTGACATTCCATCTGCAGCACCAGCGTACCATCGACCAGCAACGGCGAAGATCCCATCCCGCGATCGTCGAAGGTCAGCGGATGCTCCAGAGAGATCGCTCGCATCCACAGCACATTCCCCTCCAGGTCGAGGCATACCAGATCATTCGACGCGAACAGCACATAGAGGCATTGGCCGTCCGAGGCGGGCGTCGGCGCGGCCATGGAGGTGAGCGGATGGCAGAGCGTGCGTCCCGTCGCCCACAGGTTACGTTGCCACAGCAACTCGCCGCGCGACTTGTCGACGCAATAAATGTGCAGCCGTTCGTTCTGCTGACCGCTGGAACTGGTCGTGACCACGCAGTTTCGGACGACCACGGGACCGCTCACACATCGGCCGGGCAGTGCAATGCTCCACTGCGACTGATCCACACTCCACTGGATCGGCAGATTCTCGTTCGTCGCCACGCTGCCGTTATCGGGTCCGCGAAATTGCGGCCAATCGGCGGCACATGAAGAGAACGCGACCGAAGCAGCGAGCACTACACGCGTTGCGATCAGGGTGCGGTATTTCATCGTGCCCCTCCATTGAATGCCGTGGCCGGCTTGTGCGTGCCCTCGTCCAGCATCTGGCCGGGCCGGGCCCCACCCTCCACGCTTGATACTGCCGGTTCGTCGGTCGGACGCGACTGATCAGCCGACAGAATCGCAGCGCCCGTCGCATCACATACCCGCACGCAGAAGTGCCAGTTGTCGTAAAACTCCGTCGCACCGCGCAGATCCGCCTGGCACGACTTGACCACAAACAAGTTCTTGCCCGGTTGCAGATTGGCCCGCACTTTGTATTGGTCAAACGAGTTTCCCGTATGACCAACCGGCTGCTCCATCAGCAACTGGCCATTGAGCCAGATCTTGAAGGAATTCTGGATACGCAAACGCACATCCACCTGCTGCGCGCGTTCGGAAACAAAGACCGTGGCACCGTACGCCACGACATCGCGCAGCTTCTCGATCGCTTCATTCAGACTGACGTCACCGTTGTCTCGCACCGCTTGCACTTTCTTCCAGGACACAGGACCGGACTTTCCTGGGATCTCTCCAAGGGACGCTCCGGCTATTAGATTCTCGTAACCGTCGAGCGTCAGTTCTTCGGGGGGCGATGCGAAATTGTACCCTTGGCCATCGCGGTTATCGAAGGGACCGATGACATACCAATCGATCAGATATCCAAACTGACTCGCCAGATCCACATCATGCCCCAGTGTCTTGAGCTGCCCGGCAATCCGCACCACCTGATCTTCATCCCGGGCGGCCTCGAGCAATCGCCGCCAGGCTGCGACTCGCTCAGCTGTCGGAAGGTCCGACTCGGCACTCTTCGTGGCTTCTTCGATCGCCCGCTCGAGTGCCGGGCGTCGTAGTTCCGCCTCCGGATCATTTATCAGCGATGCCTGCAGCGATTCCACCAAGGCCCCATCCGCTCGCGCCAGCAAATCCAGGGCCATTTTTCTCGCCAATAACGCGTGACTCGGGTCGACCGCCACCGTTTTGAGCAGATCCACCGGCAACCGGCGACCGGCAGCGTCACCCCGCTGGACGATACGATCCAGCGCCATACTGAGCCAATTGGCGGAGAGTGGATTCGCCTTATCGGCCGCCTGAAAGATCTGGGGCAACTGACTGTAGTCAGCTGCCGCAACCACCTTCCAGGCTACGGCTAGTTGGTGGGTCAATTCTCCGGGCGTCGCACTCAACAGCGTAACCAGCGCCTGGTCCAATGCCTCGTCGTTCGGCCGCTCGGCCGCGCAGGGGATAACGCAGCCCAGGACGCCCGCCAGGCAAGCCAGCCCCCAGACCATTTGCTGAGGGTAATTGGGCCCGTCCCCTCGTCTCGATCGGCAGAAACGTCTCGATTGGCAAAAAGTTCCCGGATCCACGCACATCCTCCCTTTTGCTGTCGTTTTTTTCGTCGGCACAATGGCCCGCAGTCGGCGGAAACAGCTCCGAAATACGCTGACCGTAGCCGATTGCGAGATTTCCCAGGGTGATAAGCTCGCCGCGCACCAAGTTGGCGGTCGCGGGAGGTCTGCTGGCGACCTTGTCACTTCGGCAAAGGAAAAATCGCCCTTCGGCTGAAGCGATACGGAAATTCCAATTCTGGGGACTTTCGACTACCATAGCAAGGGTATGTGACGGGCATGCATCGCGGCTTCCGGGGATCACCCCCTTCCACAGTTCAGCATCTTGATGGACCTGCGAGTTGCTTCCATGAAATATTCGCCACTTTCGGTCGAAGCCCCGAACCAACGAACGTGCCTTTCCCTCAGTCGCTACGTGGTGATCTGGCTGCTGGCCATCATCGTCCCCCTCGCCTTCAGTACCGCAGCGCCGGCTCAGCAGCCCGATGCGGTGCGGGAGAAGTACCAGAAATTCGAGTATCGCATTCCGATGCGCGATGGAGTGAACCTGTTTACGTGCGTCTATAAGCCACGCGACGCCTCACCCGAAAACACGTACCCCTTCCTGATGCTGCGAACCTGCTACTCCGTAGCCCCCTATGGTGAAGACGCGTACCAGGGCTCCCTGGGTCCTAGCCGCGAACTGCAGGACGCGGGGTTTATTTTCGTCTATCAGGATGTCCGGGGCTGTTACCTATCCGAAGGTACTTTCCGGGATATGACGCCGCACGTTGCGAACAAGCAGGGTGCGCACGACGTGGACGAGAGCTCCGACACACATGACACAATTGAGTGGCTGCTTCGCACGGTGGAACACCACAATGGTCGCGTCGGCATGTGGGGCGTGTCGTATCCGGGCTTTTATGCCGCGGCCGGCATGATTGACGCTCATCCAGCGCTCAAGGCCGTGTCGCCGCAGGCGCCGATTGCCGACTGGTGGTACGACGACTTTCACCATCACGGAGCGTTCTTTCTGCCACACGCCTTCAATTTCATCGTGCGATTCGGCCAGCCACGCCCAGAACCGACCAAATATACCGCCAGTTCATTCGAACCGGGGACGCCCGACGGATACGAGTTTTTCATGAATCTTGGTCCCCTCTCCAATGCCAATGAGCGTTATATGCGAGACCGGGTCCAGATGTGGAACAACCTGGTTAAACATCCCAACTATGACGAGTACTGGCAGGCCCGCAATCTATTGCCTCACCTGAAGAAAGTCGCACCCGGGGTGCTGATCGTCGGGGGTTGGTTTGACGCCGAGGATCTATATGGCCCGCTGCAGATCTATCGGCGTGTGGAAGCGGACAACCCCGGCATCCAGAACACGATTGTCATGGGACCATGGTCGCACGGCGGATGGTCGCACGGCCGCGGAGATCACTTGGGGAACATCGATTTCGAGTCGCCCACGGCCAGGCATTTCCGGAAACAGATCGAAGCGGTGTTCTTTCGCAGCCATTTGAAGGATGGCCATGCTCCAACACTCGCCGAGGCAACCATGTTCGAAACCGGCGTTAATCGCTGGCGCTACTTCGACCAGTGGCCTCCCAAGGACATGCAGCGTAAGCGTCTGTTCTTCTCCGCTGATGAACGGCTCAGCTTCGATGCGCCCGCGAGTGCTGACGCGGCCTTTGACGAATTCGTAAGCGATCCGCGTCGGCCTGTGCCATTCACCGAGGACATTGATATCGGCATGACCTATGCCTACATGACGGACGATCAGCGGTTTGCCGCGCGTCGTCCCGATGTGCTCGTGTACCAGACGGCACCACTCGAGAACGACCTCACGCTTTGCGGCCCCCTCGTGGCTGACCTGCGTCTGTCGACTTCCGAGTCGGATGCCGACTGGATCGTCAAATTGATCGACGTCTTTCCCGCGGACGCCAAGGACAATAAGTTCGTCCGACCGGGCAAGCATCTGGCCCATTACCAGATGATGGTCCGCAGCGAAGTGCTGCGCGGCCGTTTCCGCGACGACCCTTCCCAGCCGAAGCCGTTCGTCAGCGGGGAACCGACCGCCGTCACCTTGCCGCTGCAGGATGTGCTGCACACATTTCGCCGGGGTCATCGGCTGATGGTTCAGGTCCAAAGCACCTGGTTCCCACTGGTCGACCGCAACCCTCAGAAGTACGTCGAGAATATCTTCCTGGCGCAGCCGTCCGACTTCGTCAAAGCCACGCACCGCGTGTACCGCGACGCTCAGCACCCGTCGAGCATCGAGATCGGGACGCTGGAGAATTGAGGCTCACGCCTCGACAGGTAGCCTATTTGTCCGCTTCGATCGCGTACAGTCGAGCCAACGTATTCACGTAGAGAACTCCGTTGGCCGCCACCGGCGAGGTGGACATGGGGCTGTCCAGCTTGATCGTCGCCATGAGGTTTTTCTCTTTGCTCGCTCCAAACACACAGAAATCACTTCCGTGCGAGCCAACGAAGAGCTTTCCATCGGCAACCATGAGCGACGACCACACCTGCCCCTTCATACTGTGTTCCCAGTAGAGCTGGCCGGTCACAGCATCAAAGCAGTACACTTTGCGACCCAAATCGCCCACAAAAACCAGATCGTCGTAGATGGCTGGAGTCGTGCAGGCGTGCCGCAGCAGAGGCTGAGACCAGACTTGTCCCGTCTGCGTGATATCCCCTTCCTTGGTGGCGTCTATACACTTCACGAATGCCTCTGTCTTGCCCCACCAGACATCACCTCCGCCAGTGACGTAGACGCGGTCGTCGTGGAAGACGGGCATCCCCATGATGTTGCTCGGACTCACCTGGCGATTCCCCACGTATTGTTGCACATCTTCCTTGGGTGCTGTCGGATCGCAGTCGAACTGCCACACTTTCTTCAGTGTGTGCACCTGGCTGTCATCCAGATCCTGCGACAGAGACTCGAATGCGTAGACCACCCCATCCCCACCGCAAAAGAACACGAGCGGTTTTCCGTTAACCACCCCCAGGGCAGGCGAAGACCAGGTGCAGTGAAAAATCCGCGGACCAATCGGTTCACCGTCCCGTCCCACCAGCTTGCCGGTCTGTTTATCCAGCACGATCAGGCTGGGAGCTTCCGGCTTGCGGATTTCCTTGTGATGCAGATCCAAGCCGTTGCCCGTGTTCACGTAGAGGTATCGCCCGTCCACGAGAATGGAACTGTGGGCGGAATCGTGCGGGTGAATATCCACTCCCGAACGCATGTCGTACACCCACAGGATGTCCGCATCCTTGTCGGTTACAGCCATGGCGGTTTCCCCCGGTTGGACCATGTGCTGTCCTTCATCGAGGAAGGGTCCGTCGTTGCCGTTGGACATGCCTTGCAGGTCGAGGCAGACCACTTCAGCTCGATTCGTTACGACATAGATCCGGTCTCCCTCCACCGTGGGCGGCGAACAGAACGCGATGTTCGGCTGATCCAGAAATCCGTTATCGCCCAGCAGCCTGGGGACCACTAACTGCCAGATCATCGTTCCTTGGCGTTCATCCAGACAGAGCAGCACGCCCTTATCTCCTTGATGGCGAGGATCTTGCGCGGCGGAGTTGTTGGTGCCGATGAGAACGTGCCCCCGCGCAATGACGGGCGATCCATATGCCTGGCTCCCCAGATCGACCGTCCACTTGATACCCTGGCCGCTCGCCGGGTCAAAATCGCCGGGCAAACCGGTTTCGCCGGACACCATGTTACGAGTGAATGCCTGCCCCCATTGAGGCTGATCGTCCGCGTAGCCACGGCCGCTGATACCGCAGCTCAGTACGACAGCGAAACCTAAGACCGGTTGAAATACAGAGCGTTGTATGTTCATAATCGCTTGCTTGTCAGCGGAAAGAGAGAACAGTGGAACAATCGGGCGGGCGTGGTGAGCGTGGAACTGGGGATCCAGCAGCGACATCACTCGCGAACAACACCGGTCCTCCGTAGGCTCGCGGTGGAGACACCTTCACGAGGACGAATCCGGCTGCCCCTCCCGCGCATACCGAGTCAGGTCACAGGTGATTGTACCAGTTTCGATGGGCCCGTTTAACCGCCTGGCGGCATTTTCGGCGGCCGAAAACGCCGGATCGCCAGGTTTGCTTGCCATGATCCGCGCAAAAAAAGCCTGCAGGAATACGGAAAGGAACATCCGCAAGTGACCGTCACAATTCGCAGGGGTGGACCGAGAGATGCGGCCACCTTGACCCAGTTCAATCTGGCCATGGCCCTGGAAACTGAGAACCGACGACTCGACCCGGAGACAGTGACCGCGGGAGTACTCAGCCTGCTCGCCGCCCCCTCCGGCGGATTCTACGTCGTAGCAGAGCAGGGGGGCGCCGTCGTGGCGGGACTGATGGTGACCTACGAGTGGAGCGACTGGCGCAACAAGTGGTTCTGGTGGATCCAAAGCGTTTACGTGATCCCTTCACACCGCCGGCAGGGAGTTTTTAAGAGCCTGTTTGAACGAGTCAAGTTGATGGCCCAACAGCGGGACGACGTCTGTGGCCTGCGTCTGTATGTGGAACAACACAACATCAACGCACAAGCTACTTACACGAGCCTCGGGATGGACGAGACACACTATGACATGTACGAGGTTGAGTTTGGAGCTCAGCGGAACAGGTAATACAGTACGGCCATGACCATTATCAACAGCACCGTCAGCAACTTGTAATTGCCCAATCCCGGCCACCCTTTTTCTTCCAGCGGCTTGAATGGATGCTCCCAATACAGCTTGCTGGACCGTTCCGGCTCACCCGCCGGCCATTTCAGGGCGAACGTCGTCTGCATGATCACGCAGGCGGCCAGCAGATAGAATGCCATCATCATGAATGAGCCGCCGGAGAGGGTGGTCAGCCAACCGGCCACGGGAGTCACATCTCCCAACCTGGTCAACAGGAAGACGATTCCCCCCAAGGCGGATCCGAGCCACAAGGTCAGCTTGGCCGACTTGGCCGACGCGCGGGGCCAGAAGACTCCCAAGACAAACACACAGGTCACCGGAGGCGCCAGGTGGGCAATGATTTCATTGAGCCCCTCGAAGATGCTCTGATAGTCGTTCAATAACGGCACCAGGCCGATGGCCACCAACAACGCCACGCCCGCGCTAATCCGCCCGACAAAAACCAATTGATGATCGGTGGCATCGGCCTTGAACCGTTTGTAGAGATCGTAGCTGAACAACGTCGAAATGGAGTTCAACGCTCCCGAAACGGTAGACATGAGCGCAGCCAGCAAGGCCGCCACCATGACCCCTTTCAATCCAGTCGGCATCAACTCCACAATCATGGCGCCATAAACACCTTTTGAGTCGATGGCAACATCCGACTGCGCTTCGATACGGGAAATAGTCGCCGCGTCCGCCAAGGCCTGCTCCTTGACTTTCGTCAGATTGACGATCTTGGACTTCTTGTCGTACGCGCCGGCGATCGCCAGCGCGTTCTCATCCAGTTGCAGTTCTCCCAGCGCGAGCGGAATGCGCACATTCCGCTGCTCGTCCGAGACTATTTCGGCCCGCGTTTCGATCAACGCCGCGTCGCCGGCGTTGATCGCCCCCAATTGCCTGGCCGCCGAATAGCGGAGAAGCTGTGTGTCATGATCGAAGACCCCTGCTTGGGCGAGTCGGTCCAAATCCATTGTCAGCTCGCCATCGGCCAGCAACTTCCCCACATCGCGAGTTTCGTCCAGTCGCAAAGCGCCGATGTTCATCTTCCCGGATTGAGCTAACGTGAATGCGAATAACCCCGGCATCACGAAAATAAAGACCGGCAGGATCTTGATGACGCTGGCAAACAACGGACCGATGCGAGCATGTTCTTCGCTGCGGGCCCCCAGCACACGCTGCACAATCGTCTGATCGGCACACCAATACCAGATGCCGAGCACGGGATACCCGAGAAAGACCGAATACCATGGCATGCCGTCTGGATCACCGTGCGGGCGCAACATGGAAATCTTGCTTAGCGCATCCTCTCCCAAGGCGTTTTTCGCCTGCAGGACGCTGGTCATCGCGTCCCAGCCACCCATGCGGTCCCAGGCAAACCAAGTGATCAACGCCGCGCCAACGATCAGCACAACCGTTTGGATGGCTTCGGTCAGCACCACCGCCATCAAGCCTCCCACGATGGTGTAGAGCCCCGTCAGCACTGCCACCACCACGATGCTCGTGTACATGTCGACGTGAAACAGCGTCTTGAGCACGATCCCGCCGGTCAGGAACGAAAACCCAATATGAATGATCACGGCCGAACACATCGACAGTACCGCCAGCCAGTCGCGGCAGGCTCGACAGTAGCGGCGTTCCAGGAAATCGGGCAACGTGGCCACGCGGGAACGAATGTAAAACGGCGCAAAAAACACACCCAGCATGATCAGCGTGAAGGCAGCCATCCACTCGAAGTTCCCCATCAGCAAGCCGGTGTCATAGCCCGATTGAGCCAACGAGACGAGATGGACGCAGGAGATGTTCGTCGCAAACAACGCCAGGCCGATAATTGGCCAGCGGAGCGTACCACCGGCCAGGAAGTAATCCTTGGCCTCGCCGCCGCCGCGACGCCGATTGATGTAACCGGCCGCACATCCCAGCGTCACGATCAGAACCAGGTACAAAGCCGTTACGAGAATATCTAGCCAACCCATTTCGGTGTGCTCCCTGCACGCAATTCGTGATGGCGGTCGCTTACACAGACTCTCCGCTACTCGCCCTTCCGTACTGGCGACAGCGTAAAGCTATACTGATAGGACTGATCACCAGGCAACGTGTACTGGGGATGTGTTCTGGCCCCCCAACTGTTGTCGCCCCCGACTCCGTGCAACTGGTGGTCAATGTTGACCGTCGTCATGTCCCGGCGCGGCAGGGCATAGTCATGAGTCGCTTGCTCCAGGTCCCCGACGGCGTACGGCCAGGTGGAAAAATTGAGCGGTGTCTGACCGACAATCTTCAGCCCGCTTCCCTCCTTTGTCGTCAACGTGAACCATCGCACGTCCGCTCGATTCGCATTATCCTGCGGTCGCACATAGGGATGTACCATCTCCTCCACATTCAGCTGGTGAATCGCGATCTCGCCGCCGGTCTTGCGGTCCCAATAGGTCTCGTGCGGCCCGCGACCGTACCAACGCACTTGATTCAGCCGTCCCGCCACGGCACACGTCATCCCCACCTTGGGTATCCATGGCAGGCCCGCTGCGCCGGGTTCATATCGGCATGCCACGTTGACACTGCCGTCCGCGGTGACCGTGTAGCGAGTCTGGTACTGCGAGGAACCGACCGGCAGGGTTGCTTCACACACAACGTCGATGCTCCCCTCCGACTTGCTGGCGATCACCGACGTGACGCGGCGATTCTTCGCCGCCTCACGCCAAGGTCCCAAGCGATTCAAGTAGTCGTTACGATACTGATTGTCGTTTGGCACCTTCCAGAAATTCGGCATCAACGCGCCCGCCAATAATTCCTCTCCATCCACGCAGTAGCTGCACAGAGTGCCTTGTTGACGATCGATTTCCAGGCGAAATCCGTCCCCTTCGATCACGAATGCCGAGTCTTTTTCCATGAGCTGCAAAGGCCCCGTATCCTGCGCCGCTTCGGCGGCGGACGCCGAGCACGGCACCGGCATCTGGTCCCAGGCAACACGATGACCTTGCGGAGCCCAGCGACACTTCTCGGGCAAGACAAATGAGACAGTCAACAGGTATTCGCCTGCCGACGCGGGTTGTCCGAAGGGAATCGCGATCTCCGCGTCCGTCTGGGGCGGCACATCCAGTCGGCCGAGCGGGCCGCTGGCAACATCGATCCCATCCCGTCGCAGCGTCCACTGAGCTTGAAACTCGCTCAGATTGATGAAGAAATACTTGTTCCGCACACGGACTCGGCCCGCGTCCAAGTCAGCGGGCGTCACCTTGATCGACTGGTACACCTTGCCGACCTCATACAAATGCGGATTCGGCCGCCGGTCCGGCTGCACCAGTCCGTTGATGCAGAAATTGCCATCGTTAGGCTGATCTCCGAAATCTCCGCCGTAGGCGAAGTACTTGGCCACACGTCCCAGTGGAAAGCTCTCGCCCGTCACGTGCGATAAATCAAGGAGCAGACGCAACTCGTCCGGCTTGCGCGACGCGGGCGAAGCCACTTCGCCGGGAGCCAACGCACGTCCGTAAATCCTCGCCTCGCGAATCGGCAGGTCACAAACTCGGTCCGTCATCTCCGAATTCCGACCGACATTCACCGGAAAAGTGCTCGCAGCCACCGGCCCTTGCACCGCCACTCGCGCCACCTCCTTACCGTTCGCATAGATCAGCAGATGCTCTCCGTCGTAAACCCCCGCAATGCGGTTCCAAGCTTCCGTCAGGTTCGCCTGATCGAAGCCGACCCGCGCACTGACCCACTGTTTCTGGTAAATGACAAAGTCAATCCCGCCGTTATTGAAACGCAGCAAGTATTGATGATCCCCTTTCGAGATCAACGGGCAGTACGAGCCGTGTCGATAGCCGTGGACAACCACTTCCACCGAGAACGGTCCAGTCAGATCCAGACCATCATTGTCCACGACGACCACCGGCCCCGTGACTCCCTCGTCGCGGACCTTCCCCAGCACTTCGGCCGTGCGCGACGGGACCGCCACATCGGCGATTCTGTGGCCTCGCGGAACATCTGTCAGCAATCCCTGGTCAACCCAGTCCCAGATGAAGCCCCCCTGCAGTTGATCGTGACTCTCGATCGCGTCCCAGTAATCCTGCAGATTTCCCACGCTATTCCCCATCGCATGGGCATATTCGCAGAGAATCAACGGCCGGCGCTGAGGTTGACTCGCGTATTGCGTGAGGTGCTCGATCGGAGCGTACATCGGACAATAGATGTCCGTGTTGTCCGCCAGTTCCGCGCGTTCATAATGGACTGGCCGAGATGGATCACGCTGCTTGATCCACTTGTAGCAGGCCTCGAAATTGACACCGTTACCTGCTTCATTCCCCATCGACCAGATGATGCTGCTGGCATGGTTCTTGTCCCGCTCCACCATCCGGCGAATCCGATCCAGATGAGCGGCCTGCCATTTGGGGTCCTTGGCCAGCGATTCACGACCGTAAAGCATGCCATGCGATTCGATATTGGCCTCGTCAATCACGTACAGACCGTATTCATCACACAACTTCAACCACAACACATCATTCGGGTAATGCGCAGTGCGCACCGAGTTGATATTGAACTGCTTCATCAGTTCAATATCGCGAATCATCGACTCCCGACTCACTGTGTGGCCGGTAACCGGGTCGTGTTCGTGGCGGTTTACCCCCTTCAAATAGACCGCTTGGCCATTGACCAGCAACTGGCCTCCACGAATTTCCACTGTGCGGAATCCGATCTTGTGACCGCACACTTCCAACGTATTCCCGCTTGCATCCTTCAGGGTCAGCAGCAGCGTGTACAGGTTTGGCGTCTCCGCAGTCCACTTGGCTGGATTCGCCACTGTGACTCGTGCGGTACTAACCTGCCGCCGGCCTTCCGGTTCGATGGATATTGAGTCGACCCGAGTCTCGGCCACCTGCCGCTGCTGATCATCCCATAACGCGACTTCGACACTACACGAGGCAGCCTGTTGGGCGAAGTTTGCGAGATCCATCTCGACCGCCAGAGTAGCGTTTCGATAAACCTCGTCCAAATCACTCCGCACGAAGAAATCACGAATGTGCTGATCGCCCGCCGACCAGAGGTAGACGTCGCGAAAGATGCCGCTCAGCCGCCAGAAATCCTGATCCTCCAGGTAGCTGCCGTCACTGTAACGATAGACCTCGGCCGCCACCACGTTTTCTCCTTCCCGCACATACTTGGTGACGTTGAAGAGAGCTGGCGTCCGACTCTCCTCGCTGTAGCCCGCCAGTTGACCGTTCACCCAGAGGTAGAACGCCGAGTCGACTCCGTCAAACTGCATGAACACCTGACGACCCTGCCAGTCGCCGGGCACTTGAAACGTCCGCCGGTAGCTCCCCACGGGATTGCGCTGGGCGAAATTGGTGAAGTTGGCGGGAGGCTCCCCCATCACTCGAGGCGGGTCTTTTTGAAACGGATAGGGAATGTTCGAATAGAGAGGAACCCCATATCCCTGCGTCTGCCAGTTGCCCGGCACCGTGATCTGGTCCCAGGCCGTCACGTCAAATTGCGGCTCGAAAAAGTCCCGCGGCCGGTGGTCGGGATCGGCGGACCAGTGAAAGCGCCACGGCCCATTGAGCGACTGAAACCACGCACTGGTATCACGCTGATCCTGGATCGCCAGTTGCGCGCTGGGATACACCATGGCAGATACCCGCGGCTCTTCCTTGTGGCGACCAAACACCTGCTCATTCTCCCAGTCCCGCTCGGCCGCATGACCGCCACTGGTCATGAGCGCCGCCAGTACCGGAAGCGACCACCACGCTGAGATGAATAGCTTGCAGAGACGCATGGGAGAAGTCCTTGGAGATCGAAGGTCGCGCGGGTATTGCCGCGCTGGGACTCCGGGACGCCAGGGCCCAGCCGGTCCACAGATCGACGCTGTTTGGGCAGCCTGGGCCGCGACATGGTCCCGGATCGCCATGTCGCCGAGGGTCGCGTAACGGCCAGCCATTATATCAACATTCGGGCGCGCCGGTGAGCCGTTTTCGCCAAACTCATGACTTGGGATTTCCCGGCTCGAATCCCGGCTCCGCAAGTCACGTTTCCGCGGTACGGCGATATGGCGATGAGCGGCTGACAGCTGAAACAACAGGGCGGGAAATTCGCCAGCGTCCCCATCCCCTGATCCACCCGTGCTCGTGTCAATCAGTTACATCTCAATGAGTTACATCGAATGTCAGGAATCCCCGGCCGGGAGCCCGGGCATGGTGTTTCCGTTCGTCGGATTTCCGCTACAATTTGAAGGCCTCGACGGAAGGGGGCCGTTCCCACTATTGGCCGACACGTCGCAATTAATCTCGCCCATCGGGCAAGAGATATTCGGCGTTTGATGGTCAGCCGAATTCGATCTGTCCGGTGGGGACAGCCGAAGAATGTGGTTCGTGCTGGACTCGTCCGTACAACGCAGCAGTGCCCAGACTCTCAAGTTGGATTGATGAGATGCTCTTGCTGGCCAGACATCATCTTGCATGGAGCGGCCTATGGCCTCGCGGAAATCGAAAGGAAAATCCAAGAGCAACTCTCGTCTGGCAAGACGTCTGAAGCAACGGCAGAAGGTCAAGGTCGATCAGCGGCGTGCCGCCGATCCCTTCGGCCAATATGACAACCTGAAACCGAGCCCTCTGGCTGGGGAATCGGATGAAGATTTGGCGGTCTTCACGAAAGTTCGTCGCGAGCAGCTTTCGAGCGAATTGCAGGCGGAAGCCAAGGCGGTTGGTGAAGCGTTCGAACGGTTATATCGGGGCGAGTTTGATCAGGCGTTGGACGGCTTGAAGATCATTTCGCGCAGCAGTCCTTATTCAGACTGGCGGCTCTTGATTCGTGGCTTGATCGCGTTCTACAACCGCGACTTGGACGCCGCCCGGCAGAACTGGCTTCGCCTGGATCGATCGCGCCGACCGGCCCGCATTGCATCGACGTTGCTGTTGGCGGAAACGCAGGCACCACTCGATCCGGCGATGGACCAACCCCCACGGAAACTGGTGGAAGCCGCGCAAGAACTGTTTGTCCACCGAGGTGCCGTGGCGGCGGCCAGAAGAATTGCGGCTGTCAGGCATCGTGATCCGGAAACAACATTCTCGGCTTCACAGGTCGCGATGTTGACGGAACTTCGCGACCGATATCGAAAAACGGACAGCGAATTCGTCGATCGGTTCGCGCAGGGATGCGTGAGGCTCAGCGTACTATCAGGCCAACAGCAGGATCTTCGAACTGCTGAAAAGGACCATCCCTGGCCCCCCTCACGATCCCCGCTGGAACCTCTTGGGCTTCCGGTATTTCATGCAGTTTTCCGACGCGGAGGAACCGGTCAGGCTGTGCGCGGCGTCGTACGTCTTGACCGACCTGCTGAAGATCACTCATCTGCCACAGAACCTCAAGGATGCCTTGGCAAGCTGTCTGTACATGACGCAAGCGGGATGGCGGTTGTACGAGGAAATGGAATCGCGCAGTCCATTCTCGTTTCTGTACGCCAAACCCGACTTCCGCCCCCTTGAGAAACTCGTGCGGGAGGCAATTCGGAAATACCCCGCGAATCGCAAGGCACATGAACTGCTCATTCATCTGCTGCAGATGCAACTGGACGATCGAGAACAAACCGACTCCCGGGCAGCGGCCATCGAGCGACAGATCGTTAAGGCAAAATCGCAACTGGTCCAGCACTTTCCTGACGAAGTCAAAACGACACTCTGGCTGATTGACCACTATCTCGACACGGACCAGTTCGAGCAAGCGGATGCGTTGGTCAGTCAGCTCGGTAGTCAAAGGCTGGACGACCCCAGCGCGAAGGCGTTGCCCTGGAAATTGAGACTTCTCGAGGCGATGCGGCTGAGTCGCAGAAAGGCCAATCTGGCTGCCGCTCGCGTGGCCTTAGAGGCAGCCGAGGCATTGTGGCCCGCGTGGTTCAGCCGAAAATGGCTGCCGTTTCTCCAAGCGGCCCTCGAAATGCGGGCCGGCGATCAGGCCAGATCTGAACAACTCGCGATCTCCGCTCGTCAAGCGTGCGGTGCCAGCGAATTGCTCGCCGATGTCATGACTTTCGCCGCGCTGCAGCAGATGAATCTGCCGGGGAACAAACTCAAACCGCTGCGAGAGACCATCGAAGGGCATGCCCGCAATGCCGCAACGATGCCGCTGCACGATCTCGCTCAGCTCGGTTCGTTCTTCTGGGACCTCTCTCGCAGCGACCTGCGTCACAAGGGATATCGTCTACAGGCGGGCAAGTTCGGCAAGGTCCTCTGTGCTCGCTTGGCGGACTCCACGCCGGCCGTCATCGATGACACGCTTGCGGATGCCTGTTGCTGGATCGCCGATCATCGTTTCTGGCAATCAACTTACTCGCTACGTGAACCGGCGTGGTTCGAGCCGATTGCAGCCAGGGAGCCCAAGGTAGCTGCCACGTTGATCGAGTGGTACCTCGAACAACAGTACTCGGCAATCTGGACTTCCCAGCGCAAACCGCAAATCGCTCTGCTGACAGAAGCCGCCCGAACCGAACGAGATCCTTTCTATCGGCATCGTTTCGACACGATCGCCAAGGAAGCAGCCGCACAGGTGGCCGAGCTCGAGGCTCGCCGAAGCGAACTCGGCAGATTTGCTCCCTACGATGACTCGGATTGGGACGACGACGATGATGACGATGATGATGACGATGACTCCGCTTGGGCTGACGAGGAAGATGCGGACGATACCTGCGATTGTCCAGATTGTCGCGCCCGCCGCGCTCGCCAGGAGTCTGCCAGGGGGAAGACCGCGGGCCAAACCGAAGCATCGAGGGCCAACCAAACCCGAACACTGTTTGACCTGGATGGGCCGGATGACGAGTCCGAAGCCGAGGGCGAGGATGACCCCTTGGCCGATGGCGCATGCGACGATGAGGAGGAGGACTACGACGACGAATTCGGCGAGGAGATTCCCCCCATTGTCGAGAAGGTCCTTTCCAGGTTGGGGCCGCGTGGCATGATGGAATTGCAGTGCTTGCTGCTCAGTGCGCGAGATGAATTGGAGCACGATGGCGATGCGTCGGTTCACGCCGAATCGATCACGTCGCTCTTTCGTCGGTCCGGGTTGTCCGCCGAAGATGAGCACGCATTCCTGGCGGCGTGCGAGCAGGGTGCGATGGCCATCGCTGCCCAGCAAGGTTTGTCGCCCGAGCAGTCGCAGCCGGCACGCATGAACATGACGGCCGACGAGCGTCGGGCCATGGACAAAGAGCGCCGACGCCAACTACGAAAGAAGAAACAGAAACGTCGTTAGATTTGGATCTTGATAATGAGTACATCCGTTTCCAGCGCCCATGCGGTATTGGGAGTAGCACTCGATGCGACACCGGAAGAGGTGCGTCGCGCTTACCTCGGTCTGGTGCGGCAGTACCCGCCTGATCGCGATGCGGAGAAGTTCCGGGAAATTCACACGGCATACCAACTTCTCAACGACCCGTTGGTGCAGGCCGAGGCGTTCTTGACTCCCGGCCATGACCGGCCCAATCTTTCCGAGCTGATCGCCGCCGGGGAAAAAGAACGTCCCCGGCTCCCCACACTGAACCTCCTTGCCCTTGGCAACCAAGAAAAGTGATCGCCCTCCATGAATGATGAATTGCCGGACAACCAGCCATTTCACCAGTCACCGCCGCCAGAGACGCCCGCTGCTGGGCCCGAACCAGCAGCGGAGCAACTGGGCGCGGCGGATATCGTGGAGGCCTTCACCGCGCTGCGGCACGAGTTGAAACTTCAGGTGCGCGGCGGTCGCGATCTGCAGCAGTCGCTCTCCGAGAGCCTGCAGCGCATCGAACAACGCCTGGCTGCTCAACAAGTGCCAGGCAGCTCTTCGATCGGAACTTCCGAAGGTCGCCAACCGGCGGAGGCGGTGGCCGAGACGGAAGAGAGTCTGCAGCGCGTTCTGGCCTCAATTGCCCCCGCGTCCCAGGTGGCGGAAGCGGCGGCTGATCGTTTGCTGGACCAATTCGATCAGGCGGTGATGCGGGCACCCTGGCTGGCGCAGAAATTGGCCGCGAACGTGCTCCGTGACCTGCGTGGGCTTGTGGAACAGCTGACGGACCAATCAGAGCAACTCCGTGAATCGTTGAATGCCACCCGCCAAGGCCTCGAATTACTGCACGCCCGAGTGCAACGTCTCATGCAACAGTGCGATATCCAGCGGGTCGATGTACTGCACGAGCCTTTCGACGCCGAAACGATGCATGCTCTCGACGTGATCGACACGCCGTCGGTGCCGACGTCACACGTCGCCCAACAGCTGCGTCCAGCCTACCTGTGGCGCGGCTCAGTTCTTCGTTATGCGGACGTACGACTTGCCAGGTAGAGCCGTCACGTTATCAACACGTTTCTCCCCCGTCGCAGCGGGCACACACAGACTACCAGGTGAATGTTATGGATCAAGCAGACAACACACCCATCATTGGCATTGATCTGGGAACAACCAACAGCGTGGTCGCCGCGCTGATTCATGGCAAAGTTCAGGTCATCCAGGAGGACGGCCAAGCGATCCTTCCTTCCGTGGTAGGCATGACCATGGATGGGAAACTGATCGTCGGTCAGACGGCCAAGAACCAATTGGCCGCGTTTCCCGATCGAACGATCGTTTCGGTCAAACGCCGCATGGGGCAAACGGCCAAGGTGATCATGGCGGGGCAGGAGTTCGCGCCACAAGAAATCAGCGCCATGATTCTGCGGCGATTGCGGGAGCGCGCGGAACGAGCCCTCGCCACCACGATTACCCGTGCCGTAATTACGGTCCCGGCGTTCTTCGACGAAAATCAGCGGCAGGCCACCCGTGAAGCAGGGCAACTCGCCGGTCTCACCGTGGAACGGATTATCAACGAACCGACAGCCGCCAGCCTGGTTTATCATGCCGGGGATACCCACCGTCGCCATCTGATCGTGTACGACTTGGGGGGGGGCACCTTCGATGTTTCGATCGTCCGCATCGAAGAAGGTGTGGTCGAGGTGTTGAGCAGCAAAGGCGACACGCAACTGGGCGGCGACGATTTCGATCAGCTGCTCACGAAGTATGTTGCCGATGCGTTTCTTTCGCAACATGGCCACGATTTGATGGCCGAAAGCACCACGCGATGGCGGTTGATTCAGGCGTGCGAGCGGGCGAAATGCGAGCTTTCCTCCTCCAGCTCCATACGGGTTGCCGAGGAGTTCATTGCCACGATCGACGACAAGCCGGTGAGCCTCGATATCGATGTGACACGCCATGAGTATGAAGAACTGATCTCGCCACTTGTCGAGCGAACAATCCAATGTGTCGATGAAGCGATCCGGGAGTCCGGCCTGTCAGTCAGCCAGTTGGATGAACTGATCCTGGTCGGCGGCTCAACTCGCACACCGTTGGTGCAACGTCGCTTGCGGGAGGAGTTCCAGCGGGATCCCCAGTGGTCCGTCAACCCCGACCTGGCCGTCGCGTTGGGCGCGGCAACCCAAGCTGCGATGCAGGAAGGTTACCCGGTCGGCCCGGTATTGATAGACGTGGCCACCCATACGTTGGGAATCGCGGCCTTGAGAGATGGGCAGTACGGCGCCGAACTGCGTTTCTGTCCCATTATTCGCAGAAATTCGCCTCTTCCAGCCAAGTACGAAGACGTGTTCCAAACTGTAACGCTGGAGCAAGAGGCCGCGGACATTCAGATTTATCAAGGCGAGAGCGCTCAACTGAGCAGAAATCAATCGATCGGTCGATTCCTGCTCCAAGGACTCAACGAATCGGACGATGCCGACGGACAGATCCTCGTTCGGTTCGAACTCACCCTCGATGGGATCTTGAAAGTGACGGCCGTTGAGCGACGCACGGGATTGTCGAAGTCATTGAAGATTGAGAACGCGCTGTCGCAAATGTGTGAGGAGAATCGTCAAGCCTCGGAAGTGCGGCTGGAAGCCATGTTCGACGACTCCGATGAGTATCGTCGGCCGCCCGGCCATTCGGCCGGCGCGGATGAAATCACGTCATCCGCTCGTCCCCGACCGGCAGGGGAGATTCGAATCGACCCACCGAGCCATCCGCACTCGAAGCTACAACAACTGGTCGCCAAGGCGCACTCGATTCGGTCCGCTTTGGGCGCTGAAGATGCCGCCGATGTGGATCGGCTGATCAACTTGATAGAAAGAGCGGAACAGGATGGAAACGGTGAGTTATTGCCGGAACTGCAGTCGGAACTCGATGATCTGCTCTTTTACCTCGCGGAATGACAGGTCGGCGAATGTCGGATGAAATGCAACTGACCTGTCCCGTTTGTCGTGCCCGCCAGATACCGCAGGCCGCATGTCGGCGCTGTAGTGCCGACATGTCCTTGTATCTCAAAGCTCTGCGCAGCGAAGAAGCAGCCAGGCGGCGATATGTCGAGGCCTGTCGGTCGGGCGATCGAGAGATGGCCGCACGTGCCTTGAGCTATCTGCAGTGGCTCAGACCTCAGAAGGCCCACACGCTCGCGAATCCCCCCGCGGGCCAGGGAGACTCACAAAACACGTCCCCTGATACCGCAGGGTGACAGTCGTCCACAGGCTTTCCTTCCCCCACGACCGTGCCGGGATGCCACAAGCCATGATGGAAAGTGCAGCCCGGGACATGTTCCGGCAACAGCACGCGGACAGGCTCACCGTCCGTTTACCGTGAATCGCCGGAACAGCGACCCTCACGCCGTAGTGGCCGCCCAAGTGACCCATGACTTGCTGGGTCGATCGTGTAAGGACAATCGTTACCGCAAGCCAACGGGGCGGATCCCAAGGCTGGCAAGACCTGCTGGTCCGACACGGATCGGCACCTCCCACGCCGCGTCGATTTGGAGGAGTGGAGGCGTCACGGGAGACGCAGCATCCAGGGATGTAGCATTTTCCCTGTCTTCTCGCTGGCGTTTAGGCACTGGAAGCCCGTAGCCATCAACAAAATCGGGGCCCCGTCAATTCGACAATGCAAGTGGCACGCGCCAGGCGGACGGTGTGGTAAACTGCCAAGGTCACCCGACACTGTCGCGGCGGGACGCGACGAATCTGTCACTCCGACGTGACAAGTAGTTTCCTGGTTCGCCGTTTTTGAGATGGGAAGTGGAATGGGGTTCTCAGACTGGTCACGGCCTGTTTCGCCGGATCCCAATGCGGCCGTGCCCGTCAACGGCACGCCTGCTGCTGAGTCTTTCCTCTTGCCCACCTTCCTCCGACAACTGGCGAATCCTGCCATCAAAACGGTCCTGTTATGTGGTTGCGGTGGCGGTTTCGATTTTGTCCACAGCCTCACTCTCTACCCCGAGTTAGTGCGACTCGGTAAAACCGTCGTCATTGGAAGCTATTCTTTTGGCGACCCGACAAAGATCACAGGTGCCGCCGAGATTTTCACCGAGGCAGGGGTCATTGCCAAACGCGTCACCGCTGTGAGCGTCCCCGATCATCACTACGGCCCCGAGGTCCATGTCTGCTCGTTCCTGGATCTCCGCTATCCATCGGAAGCGCCTCATTTCGTATATGCCTATTACGCTCGTGACTTTACCGTACCGCTGTTGACACGGCTGTACCAACAGTTCATCGACAGGCACTCGATCGATGCGATTGTGCTGGTCGATGGCGGGTCGGACTCAATTCTGGTCGGTGACGAAGAGGGGCTGGGAGATCCTATCGAGGATGCAGTGTCGGTGACGACGGTGGCTCTGCTGAAGGGCCTGAAGGCGCGGGTACTGATTAGCATCGGACTGGGCACAGACCGCTATAATCACGTTTCGGACGCCGCTTCGCTGCGTGCCATTGCCGAACTGACGCGGATGGGTGGCTTCCTGGGAGCTGTCAGCCTCGAGCCAAATGGTGCGGGCTCTTGCCTTTACCGGAACTGCCTGGAACACATATATCAGCGGCAAGTTTTTCGCTCGGTCCTCGCGGGCACGATTGCCTCAGCCATCGAAGGCCGCTTTGGTCGCGATGAGGTTCCGCTGGTTTTGCAGCAGAGGATACGGTCGGGGCAGTTGTTCCTGTGGCCACTCATGGCAGTGCTGTGGGGGTTTGACGTGGAAGCCGTGGCGCGACGGTCGTTGATCACGAAGTGGATACGCGAATGCCAAACCGTCCCTGATTGCTACACTGCGCTGTACGCGGGTCGGCGCGCCCTCGGAGCAGTGTTGAGGGGAGTCGAAGACTTGCCCCGTCACGAAGAGATGCGGGGATGATCCGCGGCTTCTCACCGCCGTTGCGAATTCGCGGTTCTGCGGGACTTGTGGATCAGTGCTTCGACGTTGAGCGTGAATATCCCACGGGCTGTCGTTCGCCGCGTCGGTGGCGGCCGCCGGCTGGTCCAGTGTGGGGGTGTGGTTAGTCGTATTCGCGATGGATTGTCCGCGGCAAAGCGTTGCGGCAGTGATTGTGCTGGGAGGTGACAAGTTGCCGCTCCGAGAATGAGCGGCGTGTGAACACGAGAAGGATCCGAGAAGGAAGACACTCAGAATTTGATTGT
Organism: uncultured Planctomycetota bacterium; assembly: GCA_963802295.1. Taxonomy (GTDB): domain Bacteria; phylum Planctomycetota; class Planctomycetia; order Pirellulales; family Pirellulaceae; genus JAJRVM01. Next base: position 69,117 of record CAWDIM010000003.1, read on the forward strand.
TCCGAACGAGAAGGAAGACACTCAGAATTTGATTCGAGAAGGAAGACACTCAGAATTTGATTGGTTGCCGAAGGCGGCACGACGTGGCGATTGGCTCAGCTCAGCGGCACAGAGAGGGGATCGGAGACGGCGAGGGGAACGCGAATGCAGCAAGAATGGGCTACGGAGGGGTGGCGCGACGCATTTCGCCGCAGACCGCGATCACGGACGCTGCTGATGGAGCGACAAGATGGTCACGCGAACCACTTGAGTCTCCTGTGCAGACTCAGCGTGGCGGGATCAGCGTGGTGGAATCAGCGTTGCTGTTTGTCACGTGAACTCGTCCGCAGGCGCGTCGGGTGGGCTCGTGTCGGCCAGAAATATTTCGCGGCAGAGCTGAATCCCCTGCAGCCACTGTTGGGCCATTTCGGCCGCCCGCTGCATCATCCGGTGCGGCGCCCGAGGGCCCGCGTGCAGCGGTTGTCCAACTGCTCAAGCTGCAGCAGCCACGCCTGCGGATTCACTCCCCAACGCGTCAGCGTCTCTTCAAGCTGCAGGCGAGCGATGTTGGCCGTCGCTGGGTTTTGCCGCTCTTGAATGGTCAGCGCAGCGACCGCTTTCACGACGCGCAGATATTCGGGCCAGGGGATATCCAGAATCGCCGCGTCCGACGCTCGTCGCCGGCGCGGTCGACGGGGCGGCGTAGCGTCACTGCCGGATGGAGCATCCCCCTCCGAGACGCCGTCAGACGCTGCCAGGTCCGCCGGTCCGTGGCGGCGGCAAGTCTGTTTTCCTCTTCTGTTCCTGTTCCTCTTCCGCACCGACCTTCGCGTCGCCCTCGACCACGGCCTGCGGCGGAGACGTTGGCCGCAGTTCCACCGCCCGACTCGGCTCCCACTGCGGCGCCCGGAGCGAATCGGCCGTCAGCAGCGGCCCATTGGCGGTGATGGGCGAGAGCCAGCAATCGGCATACAGCGTCTCGGCGTCGGCGCTGGAAAAGGCGTACAGACCTTCCGGATTGTCCTCCTGGAACGCTTCAAGCGACAGTTCCGCTTCCTGCTGCTTGGCCGCCAGGATCCGTCGGTAGATAGCCGAATACTTCGATTCTTCCAGCGAGGCGGCCAGGCCCGCGAGCAATTGCTGCAGATCGACATAGAAAAAGCAGCTCGCCGTCGCCTCGCGATCGAGCAGCTCGCGGCAGCCGAATCGCGCCTCCCAGAAATGGCCCGAGCTCTTCATCTCCTTATTGCATACCCTGGCGATCGGCTCTTTCCAGCGGGCCATGAACCAGGAGAGGGAACTCAGATTGCGGCGGATCCACTCCAATTTCTCCGGCAGGGCCAGCAGCTCCTCGATTTCCTGGTCCTTCGGTTCCCGCACCCACTGACCGTCGAGGAACTCTGGCCAGGCCCGTTTCCACCGCCAGGCCAGCTCTTCGTGCGACCAGGTCGCGGCAATATCGGGGCGTGTGCGGAGGATGTTGTGCGCGTGATTGCTCAGCAGATTGTAGTTGCCCACATCGACGGCAAACACGCTGGCCTGATAAGCGAGCAGGTTTTCCGCCCAGCCGCGGCGATAGCTGAAGTCCCGACCGGTGACGGGATCGTAGCCACAGAGAAAGGACCGTTGGACGCAGCGGGACCAGCAGTGATAGGTTGCGACTTCCCCTTCCCGCACCAGATACTTGCGCGCATAGCCAGGCATCGGCCACTCCTTTGTGCCTGCCACACGCTTCGTCTTGTCATGTGCACGTTTCCTCGCAGAGGGCCGAGTTCCCTCCGGGGGGGCAAGGGAATTCTAGGTCGAGCTCGCGGCGCGGCGAGTCCATGCACGTCAAAACCACAGTCTCGGTGACATACGCATGTCACCGCACCCCCACCATGGAGGTATCGCGACTGATGTTATGCCGTCCCCGGCACCCCCACGCCGCCAGCCTCGCCCAAGTGTCCACCGAAACCTGGATACCGAATTCTGGATGTCTGGCTGGATGGGATGTCTGGCTGGATGTCGGATGTCTGGCTGGATGTCGGAATGCTGGATGTCTGGCTTCTGGAGGCTTCTGGATATCCGGTTTTTCGTTCATAGGTATTCGCAGTTGAGCGCGCCTACAACGTTCGCGACTTGCAGATGCTCCAACCAAGGCACGTCGATGATCGGTGCGTCGGAAGCCCGTGGCCGTTTCAGTCGTCCGAAACGGACGCCGATAGCATGACTTGCGGGTCGAATCGGCGGGGGTCCTCGTGCGCCGCCCACGCCATGCCACGCAGTAATAACAGCCGGAAGTAAGGGTGATCGAATGTCGCATTGTTGTGGCCCAGAACGCAGCCGAAAACTCGTCCCTGGCCCCGTTCGTAGGTCCAAAACATTGGTTGTTCAATGCGGGGCAGCAGGGGTGCCTTCTGACTGTCGTGAGTGGCCACATCTTGCGCGGGCCCATCTTCGGCAGCCTCTTCACTCACGGCCAGCACCTGCCATCGATGCGCGTCCGACGGCGGTGTGGGAGGCCAATAGCTTTCATCGTCCAACCGAATGACCGGCGGCATGCCGCGGCAGATCGGGTGTTCAACCTGGCTGATCCGCAATTCGATCGGACCGTGTCGGTATCGCACAAACCCACCCACACCCGTCAGATCGGCAACTTCCTGTAATGGTCCCGGCCGCGTCCACGTTGCGGAGTGAATCAGCACCAACCCACCGCCACGCTCCAGGAATTTGCGAACCTCGGCTAACCGTTCTTCGTTCCAGGCCAGATAACAGAATGCCACGACCAGATCGGCGCTTTCCCATTGGTCGGCGCTCGGCCATCCCTGAGCCCTCGACACGTGCACGTTCTGGGCGCCGGCGACGAGTGCTGGATCCGGCCGATCTGGCCCGGCCAGATTGGCAGCCACCTCTGTCGACGCGGACTTTCCACCGAGCAGCAGGGCCCAGCGAGCCTGCCAGCGGGGATAGTCATGTTCGCCCGGTCCGTGGTCCTTGCTGTCCGCTAACAGCACGATCCGTAACCGACGAGCAGTCAAATCGAGCCGCTCGCCGCTCTGGGCCGCCGTCAGTACCGCAGTCACCTCGCTACGTCTCGGCAACTCGAGTACCTCAGCTTCCCGTGCAAACAGCGGCACCACGTTGATCGCCAGTGAAACACCGGCCCAAGCAGCGAAGAAAACTCTACGAAGCACCGCACATCTCCTTCGCCCAGAGGGCTCGTTCACAGCACCACACTGTCGGAGTGACAGATCACACAACCACGGCACTCCCCCTGACTCCTGATATGGGGATCATGTTACGAACGGCAGAATCCCTACGGCAAGATGTGGCAGCTGAATTGGGAATCAACGACAAGGAACGGGAGATCCCTGAGGAATCGCATGGACCTCTGATAACCACCTCTCACCGGAACGCCCACAAACAACGCAACCCCTTACCCATAAACAGCTTACACCGACATCTCCGACCCGCTCATCACGTTTCCCGCGGTTCGGCCGCTTCGGTTCTGACCAGCTGGCGACAGTTTCGTTTATTTTCGCCAAGCGAGGTGGCCGATGACCAATTTGAGGGTTTGTATCTATTGTGCCGATTGTGGCGACGCCGGTCCGACCTCCTTACCGGCTCTCCTCCGTCGGCTTCACACGCGGGGGAACAGGATCACAATGGATCGACGCACATTTTTCGCCGCGACCGCAGTTTCGGTCGGATCGCTGGCCACATCGTTATTGGTCGGATGCCGCGGACATCAGTACGGGCACGTGGTCAAAGAGGGACAGCCAGATCTGGTCGGCAGTCATACTGCTGGAGCCGAAGTATTCAATCCACTGATTGAAGAGGCGGTTGCCAAGCTACTTGCCCGCCAGCACATGCCGGTCCAAGAGGCCAGTTATCAGGGGGCGGAGGTCCTGCCCGCTCCGCAGGCGATCTGCTTTGTGGGTGTGGAAAACAAGAGCGTGGAAGAACTGGGAGACTTCAAGGACCAGATTTACCAGCAGATCGACACGCTCATCGTCCAATCGCAGGCCTTCCAGAGCGTCAGCAAACGCGTGGTCGACGCCGCTTTGCGGGAGACGCGCATGCGTCCCGATTCGCTGCTGATTCCCGAAAACATGGCCGTTTTCGCGGGGGTCTTGCAGCGTCAGGGTCAGCCTCTGAATTACCTGCTCTTCGCCACACTCACTTCGGGAACCACCGTCCGTAATGAATCTCAGCAGCGTGACTATCTACTGACACTGGAAATGGTCAACGTGGAGACCGGAGCATACGACAAGCAATCGGCGACCATCAGCAAGGGTTACCACAAGACGCGTGCGGGTAAATGGTGGCATTACAATCCACTCAAGAGCGAGACGTAAGCAGAGTTCACCAGTCTCGGGACGCGGTGTGCCAGGGGCAAGTCGCGAGACAGAGATTCAAGATCCGAAGGAAGCGCTGAACGATCGGTACCGGGCTGCAAGGACCCATTCGCGACCGGCTCTGATAGCAGGTCGAGGTTCAGGGTACTTCGCCGATGGCAACAGGAAGTGTTTCACGCTGATGGAACCAAGGACCTCACTGCAGCGTTACTGGCTCTGCCTCGCCGGCATCGTCGCCGTCTGTGGACTGACTGGCTGTTCCACGTATGCGCAGCGAGTCCAGATAGCCCGCCACGACTTCTACGCCGGTCGGCTGGCAAGTGCCGCCGATGCTCTGGAGCAGCAGATCGAAAAGCATCCTGGTGATGCCGATGCCATTTCTCTCGATCTGGCCATGATTCAACTGTTCGATGGCCGGCCGGCGGAAGCGGAAACGACGCTCCGCCGCGTGCGCGACAATCTAGACCATTTGGACCAGAAGGACATGGTCGAATCCGGCATCAGCATGCTCACCGATGATCAACGACTGGCTTACGCAGGTGAGAGCTACGAAAAAGTCCTGACCCGCGTCTTCCTGTCCTTGGCGAACCTGATGAATGACGGGCAGGATGCGGAAGCATACAGTCTGCAAATCAATGCCAAGCAGGAGGAACTGTTGCGGCAAGCCGCCGAGAAGCAAGTCGAAAACGCACAGGCCGCTTATACGCCTTTGGCAATCGGCCCGTATCTGCACGGTATGATTCGCGAGTCATCCTTTGGTAATTACGACGATGCGTCACGTGCCTACAATCAGGTAGTCAGTTGGCAACCGCAGTTCCAGGCTGGCAAGGCGGACCTCGCGCGCGCTCAAAACGGAGTCCACAGCCGACCTGGGTATGGCGTGTTATACGTGTTCACCCTGGTTAACCGCGGCCCGGCTAAAGAGCAGGTGGCGGAAATCCCCACCACCGCGGCACTGCTGATTGCCGACCGCATTCTATCGTTGGTCGGCCAATACGACGTCCCTCCCACACTGGCCCCCATCAAAATTCCCCGCGTCGTCGTGCCGCCGCGAGAGGTGGACTATGTGGCAGTCGTGGCCGACGGGGCATCGGCGGGTCGCACCGAAACGATCTGTGATGTGGCCGACCTGGCACTCCGGCAAGAGGCCGTGGAGTTGCCGTACGTAATGGCCCGAGCCGTCGCGCGGCGGCTGGTGAAGAAGGCGGCCGTCTATGCCACCAAGGATGTCGTGGAGGCGGACAACCCGCTCGCCGATTTGGCACTCAGCGCTGTCGGTGTCGCCTGGGAGGCCACGGAAGCCGCCGACACGCGATGCTGGGGATTGCTCCCCCGCGAGGTCCAGGTCGCACGCGTGGAACTCGCCGCCGGATCGCACGATATCCAACTCACCCCCGTCCTTCCCAGCCAAAGTGCCGTGGCCGGCCCCCGCCTTTCGGTCAATGTTGAGGACGGGCGGAACACCTATCTGCTGGCCTGCTTCCCCGGCCCCGCGTCGGTCGGTCAAGTGCTTCAACGTTAACAGGCGTCAGGCGTGAGGGCCGTGGGATGAAGGTTGGGGGCTGGGAGGTGGGACCCCGGGTTGGGACCTGGCGTCACGGCCAGGCCATTGGATCCAGCACGGATACCAGGCAAGAACGCCAGATGATGGAACGACTTTGACACTCTGCAGGCTCCCTCTTGGGCAGACACCCTGTGGACCAATTCCTTCGTGGGCATCGCATCGAATATGTCGTGGTCGGCGGCCATAATGACCGCTTGAGCAGACCCTCGTGGCGGGCGGCACACTGTCGGCCAGGCACTCAGCGAGCGGTCTGCCCGGAAAACGGCCTCGGCCCTGCCAAGCCCAGCTCGCCCTTTAAGTCTCCGGAGGTTGCCGATGAACCGCTACCGCATGCAGGCAGCGACCCAATCGTGGTCACCCAAAATGAATGCGACGATCGTGAAGCTGTTTCGGCCCATCCGACTGGCCAAGCAGAAGCGCGAGGAGCGACTGTTGGAAGTGGAGATACAAGGTGCCCAGCTTGTACGAGAACTGCTCCGCGACAATCATGCCGTCCTCATCACACCCAATCATCCCACTCATGCGGACGCGTACAGCATCTATGCGGCGGCCGATGCCATTGGAGTACCGATCTATCTGATGACGGCCTGGCAAGTCTTTGCCGACAAATCCCGGCTCGCCCGGCATATCCTGCGTTGGCACGGCAGCTTCAGCGTGGACCGTGAGGCGACGGACCTGCGAGCATTTCGCCAGGCGGTGGAGATACTGGAAGAACGCCCTCACCCCCTGGTCATCTTCCCGGAGGGAGAAGTCTATCATTGCAATGCGCGAGTGCGACCGTTCCGCGAAGGGGCGGCCGCCATCGCTCTGTCGGCGGTCAAGCGAGCCAAGCGTCCGCTGGTGTGCGTTCCTTGCGGAATCTGGTACGAGTACGTCGACGATCCGTACGACGCCTTGGTCCAGTTGATGGATGAGCTCGAGCGTGAGATGTATTGGCGCCCTCGCCCGGACCTGCCGTTGCACGAGCGGATCTACCGGTTCGCGGAGGTCTCGCTGGTGATCAAGGAACTCGAATTCCTGGGGCGGCCCGGTTCCGGTCCATTGAGAGACCGCATCGCTGCCTTGATTGATGACATACTGAAGAAGATCGAAGCAAGACACGATTACGTCGCGAACACCAACAAGGTGCCAGAGCGGGTCAAGGAATTGCGATCACGCGTGATACAGAGCATGGAGCAGGAGAGCGTCGACGCCGACAAACGCAGTCAGTTGAGCATCGACCTGGACGACCTGTTTCTGGTCGTTCAGTTGTACAGCTACCCGGGAGACTACGTAGCCGAAGCACCGACGATTGAACGCATGGCCGAGACGTTGGACAAATTCGAGGAGGATGTATTGAACCGTTTCTCGGCCACCGTGCGCGGAAGCCGCCGCGCTCGTATCGCACTCGGAGAGCCCATTCCTGTCGAACGAACGGGGAATCGCAAGCAGGCCACCGGGCAATTGACGGAACAACTGGAGCAGGGCGTTCAACAACTGATCGACCAACTGCGAAACGCCAGCTGAGCGATCACTCCGTCACCTTCAAACGGCGTTGGAGTGCCGTGCATCGATGTCTCGTGTCCTGGCGGGAAACAGCCATGCTGAGCGCTCGTTTGGAGCCGACGATGACAACCAACCGCTTTCCTCGCGTCACCGCGGTGTAGAGCAGATTGCGCTGCAGCATGACGTAGTGCTGCGTGTGCAGCGGAATGACCACACAAGGATATTCGGATCCCTGGCTCTTGTGGATCGTCAGCACGTAGGCCAACGCCAGTTCGTCCAGGTCCGCGAAGTCGTACACGACTTGCGGGCCCTCGAAATCGACCGTCACTTCCTGATCTACGCGATGGATCTTGGTGATTCTGCCGAGGTCACCGTTGAATACGTTCCGTTGGTAGTTATTCTCGGTCTGAATCACTCGGTCCCCCTCACGAAACGTCCATCCAAATCGCTCGACTTCCGCCTTGTCGGCCGGGGGATTCAATACCGCCTGCAGCACCTGATTCAGCTGGCGAGCACCCAGTGTGGAACGATTCATGGGTGCCAATATCTGGATATCGGTCAACGGATTCATGCCGAACCGGTCGGGTATGCGTTCCTGCACCAGCCGAATCAGGGTACGTTGAATGGCTTCCGGATCATCGGATTCCACGAAATAAAAATCTTCCAAGTCATCCCCGCGGCTGAAATCGGGCATCCGCCCCCTGTTGATGCAATAGGCGGACGCGATGATCCGACTTTCCGCCGCCTGGCGAAACACCTCGGTCAGTCGAACCACTGGCACGGCCTGCGAGGAGATCACATCGCCAAGCACCGCACCCGGACCAACGGACGGCAATTGGTCAACGTCCCCCACCAGCACCGCGCAGGCGCCGGTCGGAATCGCCCGCAGGTAGTGGTTTGCCAGGTAGACATCCACCATCGATGACTCGTCCAATACAAACAGGTCGCCCTTGAGCGGCTGTTTTGGATTGCGCTTGAAATCCCCCGTTGCCGGATCGAATTCCAGTAAGCGATGGACCGTCTTGGCCGCATGGGCCGTGGTTTCCGTCAGCCGTTTGGCCGCCCGGCCAGTCGGTGCAGCCAATACGCACTGAAGGCCCTTGGCGGCGAATATTTCAAGAATACTCCGCACCAGCGTTGTCTTCCCCACTCCGGGCCCGCCCGTGATCACGACAACCGGGTGCGCACAGACCGCATGAATCGCTGCGCGCTGAGCCGCAGCCAATTCGATCTTCAAGCGAGTTTCCACCCACTGCAGAGCTTTTGCCACGTCAATCCGCGGCAGCGGGTGCGACGCCTGAAGCAAACGCCGCAGGTGCTGGGCGATTCCCACTTCGGCACGATACAGGCTGGCCAGAAACAGCCACGGCTGTGAGTCGACGGACTCCCGAATCAAGTTCCCCTCCGCCACTTCAGCCGCGACGGCCGCGTGCAGCAGGGACGCCTCGACACCCACCAACTCCTGTGTCGTTTCGATGACACTCGGCTCGGGATACCCGCAATGTCCTTCCTGACTCAATTGCTGCAGCGCATAGCGCACGGCCGCTCGTGCACGGGCCGGCGACTGCCGGTCAATACCCAGCCGAGCGGCGATTTCGTCGGCTGTCTTGAACCCGACTCCACGCACATCGTCGGCCAGTCGGTACGGATTGGCTCGAATCGTGGCAATCGCGTCTTGCCCGTAGACCTTGTAAATGCGGATCGCGCGGCTTCCCGAACCCAACCCCAGCTCGTGCAGAAAGAGCATGATTCTGCGGACTTCCTTCTGTTGCTGCCAACTCGTCCGGATCCGCTCCAATCGCTGCGGACCGATCCCCCGTATGTGCAACAGCATGTCGCTGTAGCGATCGACAATCTCGAGCGAACGTTCCTTGTAGAGATTGACAATCCTGGCGGCCAACTGCGGCCCAATGCTGCGAATTGCCCCCGAGCCGAGGTAACGCTGGAGACCCTCGACTGAGGAAGGATGTGTCGCCGTCAGCTCATTGGCCTTGAACTGGGATCCGTGCTGCGGATCGACAATCCAGTGACCTGTCGCCTCGATGTACTCGCCCGCCGTGATCATGTTGACATGGCCGATCACCGTCACCACGTCACGTCGTCCCTCGGCGCTGACCTTGAGTACGGCAAACCCGTTATCGGGGTTGAAGTAGGTGATACGTTCCACCGATCCGCGCAGAGTTTCCGGCATGATCGATTCCACTGGGGCACTAAAAATGGACACCTTCACAGCAAGTACATCATGCCCCGGTCAGCAACGGACTGTCCAGTCCCCGACCGAGTGACCGATGATGACTTGCCAGCAGAATCCCCGCAGTCAATCGCGCCGGAGGCTGGCAAGTGGTTGACGCGCCGCCACGCTCGGGCCCGCGCAGCGACCGGAAATGTCGTGCCTATTCCCAAGGAATAATCGGCGTTAGCCTGGCGCTGTACGCAGGCCACGAGCTGGACGCTGGATGGACGAGCAATCGAGAGATCGTACGGTCTCAGACGCCACAAGACTCAACGCCACTAGTTTCCCGCGGCGTCGTCATTCGCGCCGGAGCCCCCTTCGTCCGTCTCCGAATCGACCGCTTCGCCACGCTTCTTGCGCTGCATGCGAATTTCATCCGGACGCCGATAATCGAGCAGCTTGTCGAGCGCCGTTCCCAGTCCCAAAGATGCGCCCGGGACGTTCTTAAACACCTTGGCACCTTTTTGCGTACGGTGCGTGATGTCGGCCGCACCCATGATCACGAGTTCCAACAAGTCCTTTGTCTCCCGCTTCAACCCGCGAGCGAAAATCGGTTCCCGTGCCGTACTCTGCAGAAACCGCCGCTCGTACACATACGCCTCGTCGATCTCCACACGATTAAACATCCACGCCCAGAGCACCTCTGAGGAAATCAGCAGTGCAAATACATACGCGGCTACAATGTAAAATCCCTGTGTCACCTCCACGTGCAGCCACTCGATATGATCCGCCAAGGCACGCAGAAAATTCCACTTCCATTCGGCGTTCGAGATGTATGCCAGACTCAGGACTGCCACAATACACACGATCAACACACCGGCTTTGATAATATTGAAATTGTATATCACCGTCAGAAAGCAGACGACCAACAGCATAAACCACACCAGCAAGGGCCAGCCAGACGTGACCACGTCGCTCTTGACCACCAGGAACAGGACCAGACTCCCCCACACCATCGGGTGCAAATAGACGGAATCCCCGTACCAGATGAACCGCACGCTATATACGCGATCCTCGTCACGTTTCACGCGCCCCAGCACGTACGAGAGCCAGTGCTCGTACAAGAACCGGCCCAGAATCAAGAATGGCCAGGCAATGATCTTCAAGGGGAGCAACAGGAGCGAGACGATCGAGGATGAAGGCTTCGAGTCGGATTCTGGTTGGCCGTGATTCATCGTGTCCCCTCATCTCTGGAATTCACGTTGCGGGAATTCGCTTCTCTGGATTTGCTTCTCTGGGATCGTCCTGCGTTTCTCGGCCCGCGACGCCGCGGCAAACCGCCGTTCTCGCACCGGCACTTCCTGCCCGCAGCTCCCCTCTGGGCCATGACACGCAAACCGCACAACCACATCGAAAGTCCCGGACTAGTTCGCCGTGCCGACCCAATTTTTGCTGATTCAGGGCGTCGCCCGTCCCTTCGGAAACCGACACGGGAGACAGCCGCAAGAGAATGCTCCTGGACTGATCCCCCAGACGCCGATCTCCCAAAAGGTGGCCTCGCTGCGCAGCCCTTTCCGCTCGTTCCCCACGCGCGGCGGTCGAGAAACGGCCAAAGCATGCCGTCGCGGCATGCTTCGTTCAATGCCTGCCTGGCGTCGCGAGAATCGCACGGAAAGCCGATGCCCATTATACTTACCCCCCGCTCACAAAACAGTAGACCGCCGCAACCGGTGGGACGCTCCCCCCAAACCCCGTCAGGCAAGGGCACTTCGTCGGCACGCATCCCCCCGATCTGGCGAACGGGCCGCTGATTGGCCGATGCAGGCTGCGAGAATTCGCTTGCCACCCCCCCGCCTCTGCCTACAAAGGTACGAGGGAATTCTCGTAGCGCACCCTGGTCACGCAACACAGACTATTATGACGCGAGACGAACGAGACGTGCTTGTGGATCTCGGACGGAGGCAAGACAGTGGCGAACAGCTCAATCTACCGATTTCATCTGGCCATGCCAGATTCTCCGCAGCCCAGTGGATCGCCGCCCAGTAGAACGGCGGCGCAGCGCGCAGCGTACAGCCTGGTGTTGGCAGGACTGCTTGCGGGATGCCACGCCCACGCCCAGGACAAAACGGCGCTCACGCAGTCGCCGACAGCCACCTCGACCAAGTTGGAACTGGCCACATTCGGTGCCGGCTGCTTCTGGTGTAGTGAAGCGGTCTTCGAACGAGTCAAGGGTGTCGAAAAAGTCGTCTCCGGATACTCGGGGGGAACCGTCCCGAATCCGACCTATCACGACGTCTGCACCGGGCTGACAGGGCATGCAGAGGTGGTTCAAATCACGTTCGACAATTCCGTCGTATCCTATGCCGAACTGCTGGAAATATTCTGGAAGACACATGACCCGACAACGCTGAATAAACAAGGCCCTGACGAAGGACCCCAATACCGTTCCGTGGTGTTCTACCATAACGAAGAACAACAGAAGATCGCGGAAGCTTACAAGCTGCAACTGAACGAAGCGAAGGAATTCCCGCGGCCAATCGTGACCGAGATCAGTCCATTCAGGGAGTTCTTTCCTGCCGAGAATTATCATCAGGACTTTTTCGAACTGAATCGTCGTAATCCATACTGTAAGCGGTATATCGACAAGAAGATCACGAAATTCAGCAACGAATTCAAGGACAAGCTGAAGGACGGCCAACGAAAGCGAGGAGACCGCTGACCGGTCCGAGCGACAGGCGTGCTTCACTCGCCCGGACGCGGTCGCCGCTCACGGGTCGTCGTGAGACCATCGGACGTTCCTTTCGTGGTGCTTATGTCGAGGTTTCACTTGCAGATGCTTCGGTGTGGAGCCCCGCGATGGATCCTGAAGACAATCTCCACCTGACGACCATTTGACCACCCCCCCCGGGCAATCCAATTCGCACTGCAATCCCCGACACCGCGTCAACCACGGTGGCAAATCAAGCTCCGTGCGATCTCGGTAATTTCGGGCGAAACCAAGAACCAATAAACAAAGACCAACAAACAAACATGTTCAGACCTCTGACGCTCAGTACGTTGCTCGTGATGACCGCTCTTGTCCCCCCGGGCTACTCATCCGGTCCGGGCAAGACCATCGTCGGACAGAGTATCGCCGACTTCACGCTGGCCGATTATCGGAGTAAGTCTTACTCTCTCTCGGATTGGCGCAGCACCAAGATCGTCGTCGTCGCATTCCTGGGGACCGAATGCCCGATTGTCAAACTCTATGCACAGCGTCTGCAGCAGTTGGCCGACAGTCATCCCGTGGATCAACTGGTGGTCATCGGCATTGATTCTAACCAACAAGATTCACTAGCCGAGTTAGGTCATTTCGCCCGTACGCACGACCTGCGATTCCCTCTGCTCAAAGACCCAGGAAATCGTGTTGCCGATCTGTTTCATGCCCAACGTACTCCAGAGTTGTTCGTGCTCGACGCGCAGCGCACGGTGCGGTATCACGGTCGAGTGGACGATCAGTACACGTACGAGACTCAGCGATCCAAGCATGATGAAAACTACCTGACTGCCGCTATCCAGGAATTGCTGGCGGACAGACCGGTAAAGACCCCGGAAACGGAAGTGGTCGGCTGCCACATTGGGCGCATCTTTGCCGAGACCAAAGACAACGGTATCACTTATTCGAATCAGATCAGTCGCATCCTGCAACAGAAGTGTGTGGAGTGCCACCGGGAGGGTGAGATTGCGCCATTTTCGTTGGATACTTACAGCGAAGCCGTCGGCTGGGCCGAGATGATGGAAGAGGTGGTAAGGCAAGAGCGGATGCCTCCGTGGCACGCGTCGGCTGAGCATGGGTCTTTTGCCAACGATCGCCGTATGACGGACGAAGAGAAGCAGCTCATCTACAAGTGGGTGGCAGATGGGGCCCCGGAGGGCGACACGACCCTGCTTCCTTCGCCCGTCGCCTATGTGGCGGGATGGCAACTGCCGAAGCAACCCGATCTAGTCGTTCCCATGCGCGACAAACCGTTTACGGTGGCAGCGAACGGTGAAATTCAATACCAGTATTTCGCGGTGGACCCCGGGTTCTCGGAGGACCGGTGGGTTTCGGCAGCGGAGTGCCTGCCGGGCAATCGGAAGGTAGTTCACCACATCCTGGTGTTCGCCCAACCGCCTGACAGCAAAGCGATTTCGGGGGAACAAGGAGGTTTCCTGGCAGCCTATGTGCCCGGTCTGCGCGCCAGACCTTTCCCGGATTCCATGGCGAAACGTGTTCGCGCGGGCTCCAAGTTGATTTTCCAGGTCCACTACACTCCGGTCGGTACGGAGCAACCCGACCTCAGTTCGCTCGGCTTAGTGTTTGCCGATCGCCAGGATGTGCAACACGAGGTACGCACGGTCGCGGCAGTCGAGACGCAGTTCGCCATCCCACCACACAACGACAATTATCTGGTAATTGCGAATTCCCCTCGCGCTCCGGTCGACGTGTTACTGTTGGCTCTGATGCCCCACATGCACGTACGCGGTAAGTCGTTCCGTTACGAAGCCCGCTATCCGGATGGCAAGTCCGAGATCTTGCTCGACGTACCCCATTATGATTTCAACTGGCAAACCGCCTATCGTCTGGACGAGCCGAAGTTGTTGCCGGCAGGAACGTGCGTGCACTGCGTCGCACACTATGACAATTCCGAGAACAATCTGGCGAATCCAGCCCCCGAGAAGACGGTTCGTTGGGGAGACCAAACGTGGGACGAAATGATGATCGGCTATCTCGATATTGCCGTTCCACTGCTTCCGCGGCGCGGGAAATAGCAGTCGCTGCCGATAGGACGCCGTCGTACTACCTGCAAGAAGCGGAAGAACCGTTCACGTCGGAGTCAACGATAGTTCGAATATGATCGCGGAAGTCCCCCAGACCAGAAATCCCCCAGACCAGAAGTCCATGAGCGCGCTCTACCTCACCACCGATCTGCTGTTCTCGTCCCGCGTCACCAGTGCGGCGGCTGACTGCCATTTGGACCTATCGGTTGTCTCGAATGAGCAGCAACTCCTCGCGCGCGTCGCAGCAGGTGGCGTTCATTTTGTGCTTCTTGACTTCAGCACTCCAGACCTGAACTTGCTGGCGACGGTACCTCACCTTCGGCAGAACGCGGCAAGGCCTATCGCCATTGTGGCTTACGGCCCCCACGTGGATATTGCCGGCATGGCGGGAGCCAAGCAGGCGGGATGCAATGCGGTTTACACGCGTGGCCAGTTCGACAGCCAAATGATGAAGATACTCCGCGAATTTGGCTGCTCCACCTGACATCTTTTTCAGACAGCAAGGTGCGAATGATGTGCGGTACCGACGAACTGGTTTTGTATCAGCGCCAGTCTGGTGGAGCACCGCTTGACGACAGTCACCTGACGTCACCGCGCGAGCCGGGCCATCCGCTCGTTCTACATTTCGGGGATGCGGGCGCCGAACTCCAGGCAGCCCGGCAGGACAGCGTTGTGTTTGACGTCTCGGACCGGAGCCAGATCGAACTGGCCGGCAAGGATGCCCGTTCGTTCCTGCACAATTTCTGCACGAATGACATCAAGCGACTTGCGCCGGGCACGGGTTGTGAGGCGTTCATGACCAACGTCAAAGGTCGAATCCTGGCACACTTCTTTGCTTTCGCCACTCAAGAGTCCATTTGGCTTGACATGTCCCCCGCTCACGAAATCGCCATCCTCGCTCACCTGGATCGTTACATTTTCAGCGAGGAGGTGACGCTGCACGGCCGGACCGGCGACTTCGGAGACCTCTACGTGAGCGGCCCGCGCAGCATCGACCGTCTGGCACAGATCGGATTGCCGGTCGGATCGTTGCGCGCATTCGAACACACCTTGGCTGTCGTGCGTGAGCTGCCTCTAGCTGTCCGACGCGTCGATTTCTGGCAGGCTCCCGGCTTCTTAATATCAACGGCCAGGCAACACCTGGTCGGACTCTGGCAGGCGCTCGTGGCCGCGGCGATCTGCCCGGCGGGAGCCCAGGTTTTTCACAGCTGCCGGATTCAGGCCGGATTTCCTCTCTCGGGACTCGACGTAACCGACGACAATCTGGCTCAGGAAGCCGCCCGCACCGAGCGGGCCATTTCGTTTACCAAAGGGTGCTATCTGGGCCAGGAGCCGATCGCCCGTCTCGACGCGCTGGGGCACGTCAACCGGCAGTTGTGCCGACTCGGCCTGGACACGGATTGGGCTCCCGCATCCGGCACAGCTATCGTCGATGGTGACGGCCATCCGATCGGCACGCTTACATCGTCGGCCGTCGTGCCTGGCGAAGGCCGAACGGTCGCACTGGCCATGCTCCGGACCAGCCAGAGTGAGGCCGGCACCAGGGTCTGGCTCTCGGCAAACGATCGGCGGATAACCGCCAGCGTTTTCTGAGCCACCAGCTTTCTCGAGCAACGAGGGCGTTTCTGATCAGGCGTGGCTGTTCACGGGCGGCGGTGTGCCAGTCGTGGCCGACAGGTTCGCACAAACACGCGTCGGGCACGACAGGGCGTACGCGACGTGATGCCCTGCTCGGTGGTGGCCATCTCGGCCTTTGGTCGCAACGCTAACCGAAATCGCACGGATGGGTCTTTCCAAGTGGGGCAGAAGCGGCGGTTGAAAACCGCAGTGCCAGGTGTTTCAATAGCGTCTGTTCCTGTCAACCGACCTGGAAAGGACCGACCGATCAATTTCTTGCTGATCAGCTTGATCATTGCCGCAGGTATCGTCGCCTTCGTCTTCATGATTGTTGTCCACGAACAACAGCGAAGACGCCTAAATGCGACCTATCGGGCCGTGGCGTTACGCTACAGTGGCACGCTGACGACCGATGACCGCGAGGGCCGGCCATGCGTGCGATTTGCCTACCACGGTGTCCCAGTGCTGCTGGATTCCTACTGCACGGGGGGCGAGAACGAGGTTTACTACACGCAGCTGCATATTGGCTGGCCGGAACCGCAACTGCGGATGGAGGTATTCCCGGAACGATTTATGGGGACAGTTGGCAAGCTATTGGGATCGCCCGATATCAACATCGGCTCACCTGCCTTTGACCGAGTCTACATCATTCGCGGCAATGACCCGCAGCGGATTACGGCTCTCTTGACGACTCCCGTCCAAGCCAGCATCGACAAGCTGCGACGGTTCCTGGGAGACTCCGACATCTACATTGGGGCCAAGGCCGGTACGTTGCTGATCAAGAAGAAGAGCCTCATTTCTTCGATCTACAAATTGGAGTCCTTCGTCGCCCTGGGACTCGCGTTCTACGACGAGATCGCGGGACTTCGCTTGCAAGGGATCGAGATTCTCGACCAACGGGAGTCTTCTTTCACGCTCGACATGCCCGATGCCGTCTGTCAGATTTGCGGTGAGCCGATCACGTCGGATGCCGTGTTGTGCCGGTCGTGCCGGACGCCACATCACCGGGACTGCTGGGCTTACTGCGGAAAATGCTCAACGTACGGTTGCGGCGAGACGAGATTCGTCGATCTATCGGCTGAAGAGGCAACCTGATCCGCCGCGCAACGCGCGCCTGCCATCGCCACAGGAGGGTGCCGCGAACTTCGATGGTCCTGCAATGATCGGTCCGTCTTCCGTTCCACGTACTCGGTTCTCCCCCGTTTCTGTCCTTCGTCATCACACGGCCGGCATCGACACCAAGGCCTGGACCACGTCCTCCGCGGTGAACCGCTGGGCTGGATCGTGTTGCAGCATGCCGGAGAGCAGTGCCTGGTACTTCGCATCGACGCGTGGTACCAACTCACTCACCAGGTCAGCCGATTGGAGGTGCATCAGCAAGTCGATCGGTTTCTGATGGGCAAAGGCCGGCTGCCCGGTCAGCATTTCGAACAGCACGATGCCCAACGAGAAAACATCGCTGGACGATGTCGACAAGCGTCCGGCAGCCTGCTCGGGGGACATGTAAGCGGGAGTACCACGGATAGCCGTTTCGGACAACGACTTTCTCGCATCAACGTCAATTGTATCCGCGAGGTCGGCATTTTCGAGTGCCGCGGCGGTTTCCGGCCGCTCCAGACTGGCGTGGGGCGACGCGCTGCTCGACAACCGCGCCGCTCTCTCGGATCGAGCCAGGCCGAAGTCGAGGATCTTGGCCGTGCCGTCGCGCGTCACGATTACGTTGGCCGGCTTGAGATCGCCGTGAACGATCTGCTGGCTATGGGCAGCGGCCAATCCCGCGGCGATCTGTCGAGTCAGACGCAACGCGCGCCGCACCGGCAACTTCTCTTTGATCTCTTGCGACAGCAGCCGGCCATCCAGATACTCCATCACAATCACCGGCAAGCCGTCTTCCTCTTCCACAGCGTAGACGCTGCACACGTGCGGATGATTCAATCTGGCCGCCGCGCGGGCTTCCGTGATCGCCGCGTCGCGAGACTCCAGCAAGGTGCGGCGGAGCACTTTGAGTGCGACCATCCGTTCCAGACGCAGATCCCAGGCGGCAAACACGGTGCCGAAAGCACCGCCACCGAGCTTCTTTCGAATGCGATAATGCCCCAGTATTCGCCCCGTCTCGAGCGCCTGTTCCAGGTCGATCGTACCGTCCGCGGACGTCCAGCTGGCGGGACACAACCCACCAGTACGCAGTGCATCAAGGACTCTCAACACCTCATCGGGAGTCCGACCTACGCTGAGATTGTGGATGACCGAGTACTGCAGTATCCCCTCCGGATCGATCAAGAACATACCACGTGTCGAGACCTCCTTGTCGGGAACCCACACGCCGTAGGCACGCGCCACCGATCCATCCGGATCCGAACCGAGAGGAAATTGCAGCGGCCCCAAGCCGCCTTTCGAGGAGGGCGTCGTGAGCCACTCTTCGTGCAGTTCGATCGAATCGACGCTCACCGCCAGAATATCGCACTGCCGCAGGGCAAATTCCTCGATCCTGGCACTGAATGTCGTCAGCTCGGTGGGGCAAATAAACGAAAAGTCTCGGGGATAGAAAAACAGCATCAACCAGCGCCCGCGATAATCACTCAGCGATACGTTGCGAACGTCATCATCGTCCAGGCTGAGACACTCAAGCATGAAACTCGGCGACGGCTCACCTATACGTACTGTCGACATCGATTCCTCCCCACCCATTATCATCGCTCCATGCCGCGCCGATTCACGCCCAGTGCGAAGCTCCCGACGTGCAAGGAAACGCCGTCTGAACAACGGACGGTCCGCTCGTGCCAGCCGACATTGTACGCCACTCAGGTCCGATTTGCTCCCTGGCAGTGGACCGGTGCAGACGGACCGTCCGCCGTCCCACTGCGGTCCGCCGGGCCCAGCTTTCCGAGCGTTCCAAGCCAATGATAGGCCTCCGAGTGTTAACCTGTAACATGCGTGCAGGGTGAGCGCATGCTGGAACGTAATCCGAAATCCGAAGCACGAAATGCAGGAAATCCCCAACCGAATTCCAATCACAGAAATGCTAATGACAGAAACGGCGAAGGACGGGGGATGGAACATCCAATAGCATGCCCAGTGGTGAGGATTTGCTGGTGGCCCGATACCGTGGTTTTTCCGGCCGCGGAGGTTGACTCCTGTGCTTTGGATTTCAATTTTGTTTGGGTTTTCGACATTGGGATTTCGGATTTCCTGTTTGGTTGCGGCCGCGGGCCGCGTTAAGCGCTCGCCAGATTATTCCCCTCTCCCGTCAGGACGCCGTCTGCGCCAGCTTCGACTGCCGCAGCGCGACGCCAAGGCCACGGGACCGGGATTCCCCCGCGAATTGCCCGCCAAATCACAGGAGGCCGGCCGGAAGCTCGCGCCCCAGGTGCCAGGTTCGGTTCCTTGTCCCGCCCTTTTTAACTAAGATGCGCACGTGTGCAGCCGTTTGGCAATGAATGTGCCACACCATCTACGCCCCCCAGCGAATCGAATACCATGAGGAAGTACCTTCAGCTGACTCGCCCCCGCATTGTGCTGATGGTGCTCTTTGCGCTGGCGGTTGCCGCCTGGTGCTGCGGTGCGACTCCACCCACTTGGCAGCAGTTATGGCACGCTCTCGTGGGGACTGCGCTGATCACCGCCGGTTCCGTGGCTTTGAACCAATGGTACGAGCAGCGTTCCGATGCTCTGATGGCTCGGACTCAACACCGCCCGATACCTACCGGGCGGATCCCGTCCCGGCGGGCTCTCGCGTTCGGCGTCGGCATCTCGGCACTCGGCCTGCTGTACCTGGCCGCCTTTTCCAGTCAGCTGGTGGTGCTCGTGGCCGCCCTGAACTGGGTCTTCTACGTCGCCTGCTACACACCGCTGAAATCGATTTCGGTGTGGCAACTGCCCGTCGGAGCGGTCGCCGGCGCGATGCCCATGGTGATTGGAGGCGCGGTGGCGGGCACTCCCCTCGGCACCCTCACCTGGATCCTGTTCGGTATCGTGTTCTGCTGGCAGTTTCCGCACGCCATTGCCATCGCCTGGATCTACCGAGACCATTACGCCAAAGCGAACCTGCAAGTGGCTTCGGTCGCCGATCCATCGGGGAGGCTGGCCGGGATATTGGCCACGTTCGGCGCAGCACTCTTGCTGCCCGTGAGCCTCCTGCCCGCCATTTTACACTTCGCCAGCCTGGCCTTTGGTTGGATGGCGGCACTGCTGGGGATCATCTATCTCGCCCTGTCGCTGCAATTCCTGCGGCAGCCAAAGGACCGTCCGGCGCGACGGATGCTCTACGCGTCGTTTCTCTACCTGCCCGCCATTCTGCTGACCCTGCTCTGGACCATCACCAGGGTGCGCTGACCAAGGGCATCGACCATTGCCAATACCACCCTATTGACCGGGCGCCATGACGTCAAACACCGCGGGCTGATACGCGATCGAATCCATGATGACAATGCCCAAGAACAGGAACAGGAAGACGAAGGCGGTCACGAAGATGATCGAATTGAAGGTACTGTCGTAACGGAGATGCATGAAGTAGAGCACCACCAACGCCCCCTTGATGGTCGCCACCGCAAGAGCAATCCAGAGGTTAAAACCGCCTAGATTGATGGAGGTAACGGCCACGGTAACGTACGTCAGCGCCAACAGGGCGACAAATACGATGGCCAGGATGGGCAAGGGGACGACGTGTGCCGCAGCCGCAGGGTGGCCTTCAGGGTGCGGGTCCGCTACGTGAGATACGCCTTTGTCCATAGATCACTTCCAAAGAACGGGATTCTGTTGACCTTGCCTGCAGGCACGCTACCGCCGGGCCGCCCCTGCCTCCCCTCGAATATGCCTGCGCTCGAATTGAAGTCTGTCAGTGAATCAGATAAAGGAGTGGGAACAAGTAGATCCAAATCAGGTCGACCAGGTGCCAATACAATCCCACACAGTCCACAGGGTCGTAGTATTGCGGGTTGAAGTGCCACTTCACCGCTCGGATCAACAACCAGGTGATGGCGATGATACCGCAAATGACGTGGACCGCGTGCAGACCGGTCAGGCAGAAGTAGATGCCGAAGAAGGGTCCGAGGTTCTCGATTCGCTGCGCTAACTCGGTGGCGTAGAGCGACTCAGACACAATCCTTACGCCCGCTTCCTCGTCCGCCTTCCGCAACTGCTCTTCCAGATACTCCTTGTGCGGATGGAAGCCGCGCGGCGGTGGCTCGCCCGGCACACGCGACTCGGATTCGTACTCGACACCAAAGAACGCGGCGATGCGGGCCTGCCCGGGCACCATGTGGTGATCCCACTTGACCTTGTATTCCGTATACTTGATGCCGAGGAACACCACGGCGCATGCCAGGGTCACTGCGAGGCAGTTGATCAGCCCTCGCCGATGCCCCAGTTGAGCGCATCGCACTCCCCACGCCATCGTGAAACTACTCAACAGCAACACGGCGGTGTTGGTAGCCCCCAGCGCGGTATTGAGAAAGTGATGGCCGTCGAAGAAGATCTCGGGATGATTGCGGCGAAATACCGCGTAGGCGCAGAACAGCCCGCTGAAAAACAGGATCTCGGTCAGCAGGAACGCCCACATGCCGAGCTTGGCGGACGCGGACTGCTGCTGGGGAGTGTCGAAGTGATGAGCCAGCCACGGCGGGTGCTCGTCGTGGCCATCGGCACTGTGCTGTTCGGGGTTCTCACTCATGGGGCGGTCACATATCCCTGCGTCTTTTCGTCGAATTCCAAGTGATCGAAATCGTACGGATCGGTCACTTCCGGCGGCTTCTTGAAGTTGTCCCACGGGGGAGGCGAACTGGTTTGCCATTCCATGGTGGCCGCACCCCAAGGATTCGCGGGTGCCGGCCGGCCCTTCTTGAGCGAATAAATCAGGTAGATCGGAATGGCGATCAGGCCTGATACGAACATGTAGCCTCCAATGGTCGAGATGACCTGGTAGAAAGTCAGGTGTGGAACTTGATCCAACAGCCCTTCGTAATCGAAGTACCGCCGCGGCATACCGCGACTGCCGATGATGAACTGGGGGAAGTAGGTCAGATTGAAGCCGATCAGAATCACGATGGCCACAATCCGCCCCGCGGTCTCGTTGTACATTTTCCCCGTCATCTTCGGCCACCAGTGGTGGACACCGCAAATGAAAGCGATCAGCACGCCACCCGCCATCTGGTAGTGGAAGTGCGCCACCACGAAGGACGTATCGTGCACGTGGACGTCGGTGGCCAAGGCACCGAGGAACAGCCCGGTCAGCCCGCCCAGTCCGAACAGGAAGATGAAGATCATGGCATAGAGCATGGGAGTGGTGAACGAGATCGATCCCTTGTACATCGTGGCGACCCAGTTGAATACCTTGATCGCCGACGGAATCGCCACGCTAAAGGTCAACGCGCTGAAGATCACAGCCGCCAACGCCGATTGGCCGCTGGTGAACATATGGTGCCCCCAGACCAGGAACCCCAACAAGGCAATGGCGATGCTGCTGTAGGCAATCATCCGGTAGCCAAAAATATGCTTGTGACTGTGCACCGAAATGACTTCACTGACAATTCCCATCGCCGGCAAGATCATGATGTAGACGGCCGGATGCGAATAGAACCAGAAGAAATGCTGAAATAGCACCGGATCGCCCCCCAACGCCGGGTCGAACACCCCGATGCCGAACAATCGTTCCACCAGCAGCAGCACCAGCGTAATCGCCAGCACCGGTGTCGCCAACAACTGAATGATCGCCGTGGCGTACAGCGACCAGACCATCAGCGGCATCTTGAACCAGGTCAGACCCTTGCGCCGCAACGTATGCACGGTCACCAGGAAATTCAGTCCGGTGAAGATGGAACCAAAACCGAGCAGAAACGCACCCGCCACCGCCGTGGCCACCGCCGTGGTCGTTTCCACGCTATAGGGCGCATAGAAAGTCCAACCGGTGTCCACGCCGCCCAGCAACAGCGTCACGACGAAGAAGATGGTCCCCAAAACAAACAGGTGGTAGCTGAACAGATTCAGTCGAGGGAACGCCACATCCTTCGCTCCCAGCTGCAGCGGCAACACGAAGTTGCCCAACGCCGAGGGAACGGCCGGAATGACGAACAAGAATATCATGATGGCTCCGTGCAGCGTGAAGGCACGGTTATACATCTGCGCGGGCGTCAACGGGGTGCTGGAAAGCGTTAACTTCGACACCAACTGGGCCGTTGTATCGGTCATGATCGTCGGACCGGGATGGGTCAACTCGGTCCGAATCAACAGGGCGAAGAACGCACCGAGCCCCAGGCAGATCGTCACGGACACCAGGAACATGATCCCGACCCGCTTGTGGTCGAGAGTAAAAATCCAGGAGGCGATGCCCCGGGTATGGGTCAGATAATTATCGGAAGCGACGGAAGAGACTTCCGCCGACTCCCAGGTTTCGGTTGTTACAGCCATGGGAAATTGTTCTTGCTCGACACGAAATGGGATGCTCTGAATTTCCGCAGCAGGTGACGCTACTTGAGCGTCTTGATGTATTCAATGAGGAAGCCGATCTCCTGATCGTTGAGAATGCCTTTGAAGGTCGGCATCACCGGCTGATAGCCCTCGCGCACCTTCGCCTGGGGATCCAAGATCGACTCTCGAAGGTAGTTCTCGTCCACCTTCACCGAGCTGCCGTCGCGCATCTTGTGCTCCTGGTCAAACACCCCCTTGAAGGAGGGGCCGGTCTTGGCGGTGCCGTCGGCGGAGTGGCACTGGTTGCAGCGGCGAGTAAACAAGATCTGCCCCGCTTCGGCCGGCGGCAGGTCTTTGTAGAAGTTGGCGGCGTTTTCCAACCAGGCGCTGAATTCGCCCGATTTGTGCACGACAACGTTCGCCTGCATGTCGTAGTGGCTGTCACCACAATACTCTGTGCAGTACAAGTCGTACGTTCCTTCCTTCCTCCCGCAAAACCAGGCGTAGGTATACCGCCCGGGCACGCAATCCATCTTCACGCGAAAAGCGGGAATGAAAACGCTGTGAATCACATCGTCCGATGTCATGATCAGTTTCACCGGCTCGTCGATCGGCACATGCAGGTCGCTGTCGATGTGGCCGTTGGGATAGGTGAAAAACCAGTCCCACTTCCGCGCCTTGACCAGGATCTCGTAGGAGTTCTGCGGAGCGACCTGCATCTGCATGTAAGCGGAAAAACCGGCGTAAAAAATGTAGGCCACGATCAACATCGGAATGACCGTCCACGTGACTTCCAGCACGTTGTTATGGGTCACGGTCTTCTGGGCCTGGTGGCCGGGACGACGGCGGTACACGACGGCGAAATAGACCATCGTCGCCACCACCAGCAGGAAGAAGACAGCACACACCACCAGCACCAGATAGAACACGCGGTCCACCGCCGGAGCCGATGTGCTGTCGGGCGGAGGAAGCCAAAACGAACCGTCGCCCAACAGAGCGGCCGGTACTGCCCGCGTCACCGATAACAGATTACTCATGCGACTCCACCGATTCCCCTGTGCGAGTTCTTCCCGATTCCCTCCGCCAGTAGACGACCAATGCCCCCCCCACGACCAACACCGTCGTCAGCGCTCCCAATTTCATCAGATTGAAGGCGGCTGGACCGTATTTCCCCTTCGCGGCGTCGTAATGGAAACAGAACAAGAGGAACTGCTCCATCGATGTCCCAATCTTCCCTTGCGCCGCCTCCAACAACGACAGTCGCAAAGTCTGCTGGTCGTACTCCACGCCATACAAGTAACGAGACAGCCGACCGTCCGGAGTGCAGATCATCGTCACGGCCGTGTGAGCATACTCGCCGGTTTCCGGGACGTATCGATACTGAAAACCGACAATATCGGTCAGCTCCTTGATCTGCTTGCTCTTGCCAGTCAAAACTGCATAGCCCGCCCCGCACCCCGGACGCCCATATCGTTGCAGATACTTCTCCCGCGTCATCGCAGCCCGCTCGGACGGCTCTGTCGGATCAATGCTCACGGTCACCATCCGATACTCGTTACCGAGGTCCCATTTCATTTCCTTGAGGGCGTCGAACAGACCATCGAGCTGCAGACTACAGAGCATCGGGCAATTGGAGTAGTTCAGCGTCAGAACGACGGGGTGCGTTGCGTCAAAGTAATCCCCCAGCTTAACGGCTGTCCCGTTGAAATCGACGAACGGAAGATCCAACGGGAGCTGATCGTTCAAGTGCTCGGTCACCCCGACCCCCAGTAAATCGGACGGGGCCTCCTCTTTCCGCTGAGCGTAGGCTGCGCTGCAGCCCAGGAGCACGACAACACCGCACAGGAGCGTGCGTCGCAGAGGCCCGCCGACCGCGGTTCGTGTCGGGTCAGCCGTGGAGGGAGACCGACGGGCAGCGCCACGCCGCCTCGAGGTTTCAGGATTTTCCAGCATCTTTCGGCTCCTCTGTGTTCGCGGCAGGCGCCTGCGTGGGTGATGCACTCGTCTCCACCTTCGCCGGCACCGCTGCCTCACCGCCCGCCGCCGGTTGTGCCACCGGCTCCGAGGAAACCGGGGGCGACGGCTTGACAGGACCGATCACCTCACCCGGGCTCTTGCCATTGGCCAAATCTGTCAGGACCAATTCCATCGCACGGTCAATGCCGATCGCAACAATCCCCTCTTGTTGATTGACATATCCGCGCTGGGTGAGCGCCGTCAATTGCCTGGCATTCAGCTCGGCCAGTTCCGGCGGAGCCCCCGCGGACGCCATCTCAGCCGCCGCGATCTTGTTGGTTTGCTGGAAATACAGGACCTGCAGCGCCATCACGATCACCAGCGTGACCAGGACACTAATTAAGCCCAGATAAGCAATCGGGGCAATTTTGACGCCGTCGTTGTATGTCATTTCGCACCACACCAAACCGGGAGGAACTCATTTTCTTCTGCGACTGACAACGAGCCACACCCTATCAAATGTAACGAGCCACCGCTCGGCGGGGAACCGCTCCCAAGGCGGCAGCTTCTTCCCCGTAAACCCGATGGCCGATCGGAACCGGCGGCTGCCACCGATCCCACTCGCGGCTCATCAGAGGTTCTCGAACCCCAAGGATTCTCCCAATCTCGGATCCTTCGTGGGGACCAACGGTCGCTGGCCGGCCAATACCAATATCCCGGCAAACCACACCAATCCAAGCCCGGTCAAGCAACAGATATCGACGGGCCCCAATGGAAATCCGGTCTCATTGACGTGGGGCATCACCAGGTACTGCACGTCCAGCCAATGCACCACCAACATCCACACGGCCCAGAATCCAAGGAGTGCCTTGCGCCGCTTGACTTCCCGCGACATTAAGCCGAAGAAAGGGATCAACAAGTGCCCAAACAGCAAGATCAAGTGATACGGCCGTCCAGCCATATTGCTGCCGCGGCAGGTACCACACCGTTTCTTCGGGCATGTTCGCGTACCAAATCAGCATGTACTGCGAAAACGCCATGTACCCCCAGAATATGATAAACCCATACAGCAGTTTGCCCAGCTCGTGGTAGTGCTCCGGCGTCACGGCGTTGGTCAGTCGACCGGTGGCCTGCAGGCCAATCAGCAGCAGAATGATCGTCGCCATGGCACCGACTGCCGCCCCCGAAAAGAAGTAAACGCCAAAGATCGTGCTGAACCAGACGGGGGTCAGCGACATAATCCAGTCGAAGGAGGCGAAGGTAATCGTCAACGCGAACGCGATCAGAGCCGGGTAGCTGACACGTTCCATTCGCAATGACAGGCCCACATCACCGGATTGATCCTGCCGTAACGATCCTCTCCAGAAGAACCAGATCAGCCCCCCCCAGACGCCGAAATAGAGGATCGCTCGCACCGTGAAGAAGGGGAGGTTCAGATAGCCCCGCTTGGCCTCCAGAATGTGAAGTGTGTGTTCGTCTGCGATGGCCGCCAGATCGGTCCATTCGTAGAGGGATTTCCCTGCGAAAAAAGCGGCCAACAGAATCGGCAGGAACAGAACGGCCATCAGCAGCACATTGGCCGCCACGATTTCGCTCACCCGCCGCACACACACGCTCCAGCCCGCGCGACTGGCGTGGTGCAGCACCACGAAAAACAGTCCACCGAGCGAAATACTGAGATAAAAGCAGAAACTCACCAGATAAGCATGCCAGAAGTACTTCAGCGAATCGTTCCCCACCAATCCCAAAACCAGCGCGATCACCAACACCACGACACCCGCCAAAGCAACACCCCAAGCCAGGCGCGGTGGGACAGTGGCCAGCGTCACGTTATCATCGTCACCAAGTTGGGGGATATCATGCTTCTGCATGGCAATTCGCTCAGCTCATTCGCACGCAGACTCACCGCCGGCGGCGGCAAAGTTACGGCCGGTTCTCGATCGTTGTCTCGTCTATAGCATTCCTGATTACTGATTCAAACCAGGCAACTGCAACGCTTCTCGTTCAGTAACGGGCAAATCATCCAGCTTGGCGTTGCGGCTCCGCTGCAGCGCCAGCACATAGAGTACAATGGCCCACCGGTCCCTGGGAGGAATTTGCGAACCGTAGGCTGGCATCGACAGGTTTCCATCATTTTGCCGATCGACTCCATTGGAGATCGTATGGAAGATCTTGCCGATCGGTTGCTCCAGCACAGCTTGGCTATGCAACGAGAGTGGGGGACGCCAGGCGGGCGAGTCCGCTCGCGCCAACGCTCGTTTGGACGTGATTCCATCCCCGTCACCAGCCAATCCATGGCAAGTCGCACAGTAGACATTGAACCGCTCTCGTCCTCGCGCGATCATCGCTCGGTCGATAGGCCCGGCCTGCTCGGGAAAAGTCCCGGCAAATTCACTGCCGGAGAGTCCCCGGTAGAAATGTTCGTCGTCGTTCAACTGGCCGCGGGCAATCGTACCGGGAACCGGCGGTCGCATCGTCCTCGCGTCGGCAAACAAGGACGTCTCGGCTTGTGTGTTGAATTTCGGCTGAAAGTCCATATCGGTCACGGGGTGCACGCGCGGCACATCCGACTTCGTACCGCGATCCTTGGCGATCCACAGCGGCGGGATGAAGGCCAGACACAGCACCACGATGCCGACCAGATGCACGACCAGCGGGATCTTGGCTGGGGCGGCGTCCGCATAGACCTGCTCAACGGATATCGCTCCCGCCGACTCGAACAACTCGCGCAGCTGGGGCTCGCGAAAGTGCGGATCGCTGGCCTCCACGCCGACAAAGAAGCGATCGGTGGTGGCACGGCGAAATCTCTCCTGCCGAAACAACGGATTGTTGAATCGAGGGAGTCCGTTCAGGGCCAGCGTGCCGATGAAAGCCGCCAAGGCGCTGAAGAGTACGATCAATTCAAACGTGACGGGAATATTCGCCGGCAGACTGAAAAGCGGCTTGCCACTGATATTCAGCGGGTAGTCGACGGCGTTTGTCCACCACTGCAATAAGAGCGCCACGATACAACCCGTTATGCCCGCTACCAGGACAATCCAAGGCAGGTGCGTATTGCGAATCCCAATGGCTCGCTCCATGCCGTGGATCGGATAGGGCGAATAACAATCGCTGCGCCGCACACCCGTTTCACGCACCGCTCGCGCAGCTTCCAACAACGCTCGCGGGTCGGAAAACTCGGCCAGCAATCCGTACAGAACCAGAGACTGGTCAGTTCGTTCTTCGTGCTCGGTCACGGTTGGTGTCCATGGGGCAGTACCGTCTTGACTTCAGCCATGGCCACCATCGGCAGATAGCGGCAGAAGAGCAGGAACAGCGTGAAGAAAAGACCAAAACTGCCGATCAACATTACAACATCGATAGGCGTGGGAATAAACGAACCCCAACTCGACGGAAGGTAATCGCGCGTCAACGACATCATGATCACGAACCGCTCCATCCACATGCCCAGATTTACCAACAGGGCGATGATCACCATGATCCAGGGGGTCGTACGGCACTTTCTCAACCAGAAGAGTTGAGGTATCAACACGTTGCAGGTAACCATGGTCCAGTATGCCGGAGCATAGGGCCCGAAGGGGCGGTTACCCAGGAACAAGAATGTTTCGTTCGGGTTCTGGCTGTACCAGGCGGTAAACAGCTCCACACCGTAGGCGTATCCAACCATGCAACTGGTGGCCAGAATCACTTTCGTCATGTTTTCCAAATGCCGCAGCGTGATGAGGTTCTTGAGCCCAAAGTAAGCACGGGCTGGGACGGCGAGCGTCACGACCATGGCAAAACCGCTGAAAATCGCCCCCGCCACGAAATAGGGCGGAAAGATCGTGGTATGCCAGCCCGGAACTAGCGCCACGGCAAAATCGAAACTCACCACCGAGTGCACGCTCAGCACCAACGGCGTCGCCAACGCCGCCAGCAAGAGATAAGCCCGCTCATAACGGTGCCACGCTCGCGCGGATCCAGTCCACCCTAACGACGCCACACCGAACACCCATTTTCGAATCGTCGATGTAGCCCGGTCGCGCAGCGTAGCCAAATCGGGGATCATGCCCAAATACCAGAACAGGGCGGATACCGTGGCATACGTGCTGACCGCGAACACATCCCACAACAACGGGCTGCGGAAATTCGGCCACATCCCCAGATAATTCGGATAGGGAGCCAGCCAGTACACTAACCAGACACGGCCTACGTGTATGGCCGGAAACAGACCGGCACAAGTCACGGCAAAGATCGTCATCGCTTCCGCCATGCGGTTGATACTCGTGCGCCACTGCTGACGGAAGAGAAACAGAATGGCCGAAATTAGCGTACCCGCGTGCCCAATCCCCACCCAAAACACGAAATTGACGATCGGCCAGCCCCAGAAAACAGGACTGTTGTTGCCCCACACTCCAATACCTGTGGCAATCAGGTAAACGACCGACAGCCCCAGAACCCCCAACAACACCAGGCAAAAGGTAAACGCGATATACCAACTGCGAGGCGGCCGATACCGCTCTGCAATCTCGCAGACCGTGTTCGTGACCGACGCTAAATCGGTGGGGCCCAGCACGAGCGGCGCCCGCTGAACTGGATCATTAAATGTGTTGTCTACAACCGCCATAGTCTATCCTGTCGTCATCGATGCCACCCCCAGGGTCGGCACCAGCGAGCCGGAGCCGACTGGTCCGCTCTCGAACTCCTGGCGGGTCACGTGGCCCCCCCGGGAAACGGCCCCGGAATGGCGCAAGGCCGGTCGCACACTATACCCTGCCTACCAAGCTTCGAATCAGCACCTGTCTCTTCCCGCCAACTTTGAAATTCAACCCGCTCCGTTTCCTTTTCCGCCATGCGTCACCGGCACCATGCCGGCCGGCGAAGGCCCCCCCACTGCGCACCGCCAACAGAATTCGCAGCCCAAGTTCTGGTCAGTGAAACTTCCGGCATTCGAACTCGGCTGGTGGTTCGTACTTCGAATTTCGGATCTGCCACAGGCGCTCGCAGCGCGCACGTCATGAACCAACACTCTAGTGCTTTAATGCTCCGCCTTGTCCGCCGTCTCCCCCTCCGCTGCCGTCAACTCGGGATGCGGGTTGCGGATCTTCGCCAAATAGGTCGTGCGAGGTTTGATATTCAGCTCCGCCAACATGGCGTACGACCGCGTGTCCTGCTGGGTTTTCGCCACCTGCGATTGCTGGTCGGCCAGATCCCCGAACACGATCGCTTGCGTGGGGCATGCCTGCTGGCACGCGGTCACCACCTGGCCGTCGGGGATGGGTTGGCCGTTGTTCTTCGATTCGATTTTCACCGCCTGGATCCGCTGTACGCAGTACGTGCACTTTTCCATCACGCCGCGTGTCCGGACCGTGACTTCCGGATTGAAAACCATCTTGCTGATTTCACGATTCGCGTCCTCCAATTCCTTGTGGAAATTGAAGTAGTTGAAGCGGCGCACTTTATACGGGCAGTTGTTGGCGCAGTAACGAGTCCCGATACAGCGGTTATAGACCATATCGTTGAGCCCCTCGCTGCTATGCACGGTCGCGGCCACCGGACAAACCTGCTCGCACGGAGCCAGTTCACAGTGATGGCAAGCGACCGGTTGCATCGCCACTTCGACGTCCTCACTGCGGTCGGCATCGCCCTTGAAATACCTGTCGACGCGAATCCAGTGCATTTCTCGTCCGCGCAGGACCTGGTCCTTGCCCACCACCGGAACGTTGTTTTCCGCCTGACAGGCCACCACGCAGGCGTTGCAGCCGATGCACTTCGTCAGGTCAATCGACATGCCCCAACGATGCCCTTCATACGCAAGCTCCGTCCACATCGACTTGAGTTCAGGAACGTGTTCGACGTGCTGGGCAAAGTCAGGCCGCTGCAGGTATTCGTCCAAGGGTCCTTCGCGAACCAGGATCGGTATGCGCCGGGCACGCTCCCGCAAGCCAACCGTGTCAATCGCAAAATGATCCTGGGTGACGGCCAGACGATACGTGCCTCCGGTCGCCTCAACCGTCAGGCCCGTGGCCACGTACATCGCCTGACTGGACCGCAACGTATAGGCATTTACACCCACCGGCGGCACCGCAGCCTCGTCCAACCCCCCCACCAATCCCGCTGCCGTCCGACCGTAACCGAGCGCAATTGCGATCGATCCCTCCGCTTGGCCTGGCATCACATACACGGGCACCTTCAACTCCGCACTGCCCAGCTTCAACGTGGCGAGTGTCTGCGACGCGATTCCCAATGCCTTGGCCGTCACAGGTCCCACCAAGGCGGCGTTGTCCCACGTCAACTTCGTGAGCGGATCGGGACATTCTTGCAGCCAGCCGTTGTTGCTGAACCGTCCGTCATAAACCGACGCATCTCGGCAGAAGACCAATTCCAGTTCACCGCTTCCCGGTGCGGTTTCGGCCAGTTGCGTGGGAAGCGGCACTTCCCTGGGCTGCGACACCGTCGCGGCGGGCCAGGCACTGTCGGCCAACAGCCCCTCATGCACGGTGCGCCGCCACAATTTCTCGCTGTACTTCTCCCCCACGAGGACCTTGAACGTCTCCCGCACTAATTCGTCCGGCTTGGGAAGCGTATCTCCCAGCATGCCGGCCACCAGTTCGTTCCACGTTCTGCCACCGTAGATCGGCGCAATCAGCGGTTGCACCACGCTGTAGGTGCCGTCAAACGACCGAGCGTCCCCCCACGACTCCAGAAAATGGGCCTGTGGCACGTGCCACTGGCAAGCGCGCGCCGTCTCGTTGCGGTACACCCCGGCATGGATGGTGGTCTTCACCTTCTGCAACGCGCCTGCGAAATCCAGATCGGCAGGAGCGTCGTAGACCGGATTACCGCCGAGAATCAACAATGTGTCAATGTTGCCAGCCCGCATGTCGCTGGTCACCGCCGCCAAGGTACTGACCTGGCTGGTATCACTCACCGATTCGTCCAGCGTGTACCAGACGGTCTTGTCAACGTTGCCCAACAGGGCGTTGAGCCGATGAACGGCGGCATGCACCTCGGGGGGCTGCTGCGGACCTGCCGCCACAACACCCGCGCCTCGGTGCGCCACCAGGTCGCCGGCCACTGCGGCGAGGAACTTCTCGGTCGGCGTCGCTCCCGCTGGGCGGCTCTGCGTGGCACCGATGACCTGCGTCACAATCTCCAACAATCGCCCGACAAAAGCCGCGATCTGGCCGCTGCGCAAAGGAAGCCGATGATCGGCCGAAGCGCCGGTGATCGAGAAGCTGCTCTCGACCGCATACAGTCGATTCATGGCACCGTTGACTACTTCACGCCCCTTGGCAAAGTCGCGGGCGTAGCGTAGCGACGCACTATGGGCACCGAGCAAGTCCGCATCCAACGCCAGGATGATGCGTGCGGCCTTCAGGTCGAGTTGCGTGCGATAGGGCGCCCCCAACGCCAACCTGGCACCTTCCCTTACGTGATCGTCGGTCAGCGGTTCGTACACCACCCAGCGAGCGTTGGGCCACTGGCTGAGCAACCGGGCCCGAAGTCGCGCCAGCGTGGGAGAACTGCTGGCCTCGCAGACCACGGCCAGTCCCGCCCCCTGCCGCGCATGGACGCTCGCAAAATGCTCCCGTACGAATTCGTCAAACTTGGTCCACTTGTCCGTTCCCGGCTCTCCGGCATGGATCATCGGGCCCTGCGCCGCCCATTGGACGGGATGCTGGCTGCGATCGGGATCGTACAACTCCAAGACAGCCGCTTGGGCCAATAAGTGGCTGGCCCCAAGACTCTGGGGATGCTCCGGATTCCCTTCCACCTTAATCGGACGACCATCAACGCTCGTTACGAGCAGCCCAATGGCACTGCCCGAGAGATCCAGCGCCGTCGCAAACTGCTGCGACTGCCCCGGAGTGCGACCTTCCGGACGCTTGGCAAAAGGCAACACTTCCTGTTTCTTGGTTTCGCAGCCCGCGACACCCGCCAATGCCAAGGAGGCCCCCATGACCTGCAGCCAACGGCGCCGGCTGATCCCCCCAGGGTCCGTAGCGGCTGGAAACTCGGCCTCAAGAAACGCCCGATATTCCGGCAGGTCCTGCAACTCCGCCAGACTTCGCCAATGTGTCTTCAATGTTGTTGGATTGCCTATCGATGACATGTCGAGCAACTTGTCGACGGATTGATTTGAAGTTGTTCACGCACCCGCTTACCGGTAACTGCCGCATCTTCCTCGGGAACCCAGGCCAAGTTCGTGACGAACTCAGGTGGGCGAAGGTGAGCGTCGGGATTGCGATGGCAGTCCAGACACCACGCCATGCTCAAGGGCTTCACCTGAGTCACCTGCTCCATCTGATCCACGCGGCCATGGCACGAAACACAACTCACGCCGCGCGTCACATGCGCACTGTGATTGAAATAAACGTAGTCCGGCAAATCATGCACCTTGATCCAAGGCACCGCCGCGTCACTCGCATACGCCTCGCGGATCGGCAACAACTTGCGGCTCTCCGGAGCAATCTGCGCGTGACAGTTCATGCACGTCGCCGACGGGGGAATCGCGGCGAAAGCAGCCGACTCGACCGTCGTGTGACAGTACCGGCAGTCCATCCCCAGCTGGCCCGCATGCAGCGCATGACTGAACGGCACCGGCTGCCGGGGTGAATAACCCACACGCCAAGTTTCCGGGGAACCTCCGTAGTAGCCGACCGCCACCACGTACAGCGTACCGACAACCAGACCAGCCCCCACGAGGGGCTTCATGCGGTCAAGCCATGCTGGAAACAATGATCCGCTCATCCTGCGTCGCGAGACTCACGAAGTTAAATGCACCTGGACAGCGATCGGACGAAGCCGATGAAAGAGTACGACCTGCACCCAGAGGAACCAGCGGGAGAAGACCTGTCGACCCCATGGGCTCCTCGGCCCCGATTCTAACGAACGAACGCTGCTTCGTACACCGAGGCACGACTCGCGCGGCGAGAAATGCCCGGCCGGCCCACAGGGACCCTCGCGGGTCACCCGGGGTTCCACCGATTGTGATCCGTTTATGCGTGGAGGGAAAGGGTTCCGGCGGGATTTTCCGCCGAATTGTGGAATTTCCCGCCGGGGCGTCCGCTCGCCGCGGTCGCCGAAATCCCCCGGTTTCGGACCGGCATAGCGGCCGCCCACTCTTCGCGTGACTCTGGACCGACTCGGCCAACCACGGCCCGGGCGCCGCCGAAGCGGCCTTGCTTCACAGCCTGCTGCCAAGCGACAATTTGCAGCAGTTGGGATCAGCCCCGCCACCATCCATGCGAGGTGTCGATGACGAACGTGGACATCGAGCCGATCAGCGATCGCCTGATCGAGAGCGTCATCGCGGCGATGACCGAAAATCGTCCAATACGTCAACCGCTGCCGGGTGGCGGCGTGTTGAACATGGATCGGCTGTTGCCCTTTCTCTGTGTCTACCGCCGCGATCCTCGGCGCGGGGATGCGGGTACCGAGCTGTTTGTAACCGCCGAGGCCGCCTATCTCAGCGCCCCCGGTGGAGCGGTTCGCCGTCCTGGGCTACGGAAGCTGGTCTGCCGCGTCGCCGAGACGGCAGCCGCCCGACTCGGCTCCTTCCTGGTCCTCGAGGTATGGTCGGACGACGATCGTCGAGTGCCACACGTGGACGACGAGATCACCGGCGAACCCTTGCTCCCTCAACCGGCCTATCGCATCATCACGCGGATTGCCCATCGTCCCGAAGGAACCGTGGCTAGATTGGAGTTTGCCCTGCAGCGAGTCAGGCTCCACCGCAGGGACAGCGAGGTCACGATTGCCCTGCAGTCGCGTACGCACCCGCCAAACATGCAGCCCCTCATCTCGGCGTCCGATCCCGATCGACTCAACTGCCACGTGCTGGGTCTTGAGATCCGTCCGATCTACCGCAACCCGCAAACGGGGGAAATCTACCAGGATCTGCTGCAACGACTCCGTCGCGGCGTGAGCGGCGCTCTGAAGCAAGCTTTCTTCACTTTCGCATTGAATCGCACCAATGTCCGGCCGCAGCATTACTTCGTGCTGGGTCGACGGTCGCTGCCCCAACTGGTCTGGAGTGTCGATCACCAACTGGCGGACGTCAGCAGCCGTTTCAAATTCCTGCTGCTGACCACTCCAGCCAATGCGGAACGGTCATGGCGGACGTTCGCGGAAGATGGCTATCGAAAGGAACCGCGATTCCTGTACCGCCCGATTGATCACGATCCGCTGCTGCTGAAACGCAAGTTGCTGCGCATCCGCACCGAGCAGATCGCGGACCCGACGCTCGAACACCTGTTCCGCCAAACGCAAGACGAACTGGAACGTCAGATCACCATGCTGGCCGACATCGGCACGCGTCGCTTCCTGCCTGGAAGCCTGCAGGTGTTTGGAGGCGTAACGCCGTCCCTGGCCCAATTGGCCGACGAAATCCTCACACGTTT
Source organism: uncultured Planctomycetota bacterium (assembly GCA_963802295.1). GTDB lineage: Bacteria > Planctomycetota > Planctomycetia > Pirellulales > Pirellulaceae > JAJRVM01. The sequence continues at coordinate 104,817 of CAWDIM010000003.1, forward strand.
GCCACGCTGCGAACGAACCGAAACGCAGCGGATCGGGGCCAAGGAGTTCGCCAAACAAGCGACACGGGAAATCCAGTACTACCGCCATTTTTCGCAGGAATTCACTCCGCAAGCGATCGTGCGAGATGACATGTACAGCGGACTGCTCTCCACGGGGGGCAATCTGTTAATCGGCCGCGAAACGACGCTCGCGTCCCACCGCGTCGGCGCGATGCTGCAGCACGAGGTCGGTACGCACCTGCTCACGTACTACAATGGCGCCGCTCAGCCGTTGCGACTGCTGAAAGTTGGCCTGGCAGGATACGACGGATTGCAGGAAGGACTCGCGGTCTTGTCGGAATATCTGGTAGGCGGCCTCAGCCACTCGCGCATGCGGACACTGGCGGCCCGCGTGGTGGCCACTGACCAGATGGTGCGCGGGAACTCGCTGCCGGAGGTTTTCCGTTCGCTCACCGAACAGCACGGTTTCGAACCGCGCACGGCCTACACGATTGCCCTGCGCGTCTATCGCGCCGGCGGCCTGACCAAGGACGCCATTTATCTCCGCGGGCTGGTCGAGATTCTGGAATACCTGCGCGGCGACGGCGAATTGGAGCCCTTGTTCGTGGGCAAACTGGCCGTCGATCATATTCCGGTCATTCGCGAACTGCTGTTGCGCGGCGTGCTGCGCCCGCCTCCCCTCCGCCCACGCTGGCTCGACCACCCCCTGGCCGCCGAGCGACTCGAACGGTTGCGAGCCGGCAAGACCGTCTTGGACATGCTCCAAGATGACGGCGACAATCGGCCACTCCCGTAACTCCGCACCCCTACTTAGAACGG
>CAWDIM010000004.1:0-66684 GCA_963802295.1 uncultured Planctomycetota bacterium
TTCGTGGCGGTCGCCGGTCCGAATCTGGAAACGCGTGCCGAGTATCGTTTCCTGCGTGCGATCGGAGCGGACGCGGTGGGCATGTCGACGGTTCCCGAGACAATCGTGGCGGTTCACAGCGCCATGCGGGTGTTGGGGCTGTCGATTATCACCGACCTGTGCCTTCCCGACGCCTTGGAGCCGGCCAACGTGGAATCGATTATCGCGATCGCCAACGAGGCCCAGCCACGTCTCACGAAACTCGTTATCGGCGCTCTGCAGGGCGAGTCAACGGCGAGTCAGGGATGTTAATGTGAAAACGGCAGTCGCCATTGCAGCGGCCGAGATCCAACGACGCTGGCCCACAACCCCCCGCGTGGCGATGATCTTGGGGACGGGCTTGGGCAGGCTGGTCGAGCACGTCTCCGCCGCGGCGAGCATTCCGTTTGCGGAGCTTCCCCAGTTTCCGCGCACGACCGCCATCGCTCATCGAGGCCATCTCGTCTGTGGTACCATGTACGACGTGCCACTGCTGCTGCTGGATGGCCGCTGCCATCTGTACGAAGGTTATTCGGCCGCCGAGCTGGCGATCCCCATTCGCGTACTGCACGCTTGCGGGGTCAAAACGTTGGTCGTCACCAACGCCAGTGGCGGGCTGAACCGCCAGTTGTCCGTCGGTGACGTCGTGGTCATCGAAGACCACATCAATTTGATGGGACCTGCCGTGGCCCGCTGTGGCCTGGACCGACCGGCACTGCGTCCGGCGAGAATCAGTCCCACTCCTTACGACGATTCCCTGCGCCGGCAGGCACTGGCCCTCTCGCGCGGCAACCACTTCGCGGCTCACCAGGGTGTCTACGCGGCGGTTGTCGGCCCGAACTACGAAACACGTGCCGAGTACAGGTTTTTGCGCCGCATCGGAGCCGACGTAGTGGGCATGTCGACGGTGCCGGAAGTGATTGTGGCACACGCCCTGGGGATGCGGGTCCTGGGACTCTCGATTGTCACGAACGTCGCGAGCCCTGACGCCCCTGAGATTGTCGATGCCCTCCGCGTGGTGAGTGCGGCCGAGCACGCCGAACCGCATGTGCGGCACATCCTGGAAGGCACGCTGCTTTCGCTCGGAAACGAGTAGTACCGGGAAGATGTCGTGGCCCTCAGTCGACCTGCTCTCTTTCCACACTCGGCAGCTGCTCGGTCGCCACCGCCGGAAAGTCGGCGAGCGGGAAATGGGTGCTTGAACAGAGCGCCCCACAAGCGTAGATTTTCGGAATCCACCTTCGTGGTTCCAATCATCGCGCACTTCGCTCGGGAAAGACCGCGGCAGCGGCTGGGCGACCACGCATGACAGACATTCGTAACTTGTCACAGCTTGAAATGGGCAGCTACACCAAAATGGGCGAAGTGAGCGTGGAAATATGAGTACCGACACAGCGCAGAATGCAGCCTCGGCCAAACGCTGGCAACCCCTCAGCGCCATCCAACGTCGCGTGGCCGGGGTGTTGATCGAAAAAGCCAAGACGACTCCCGACTCCTATCCCCTGACCCTCAATGCGTTGACCAGCGGCTGCAATCAGAAGTCGAATCGCTCGCCGCATATGGAGCTGTCGACAGAGGACGTTGAGCAGGCCATGGAGGACCTGCGGGAAATGGGGGCCGCTGCCGAAATCCAGTCGGGTGGCCGCGTCTCCAAATACCGACACTATATGTACGAGTGGCTTGGTGTCGACAAAGTCGAACTGGCGGTCATGGCCGAACTGCTGCTGCGCGGCGAACAGACCATTGGCGAATTGCGCGGGCGGGCAGCTCGGATGGAGCCGATTGCGGATCTCAATGCTCTCCGCCCCGTGCTCGACGCCTTGATCGAGAAGGAGTTGGTCGTCTCACTGACGCCGATCGGGCGAGGACAGGTCGTGACGCACAATCTGTACACGCCGGAACGACTGGAGAAGCTGAAGCAACAATACGCAGCCGGCCACTCCGCGGTTGCCGCGGAACCTTCCGCGAAGGTGCACGCTCCCCTGGCGGTAAATCTGGACGACCTGGCCGAACTCCGATCCGAAGTCGCTCAACTGCGTAGCGAAGTGGAGCGGCTCAGCGAAGAAATCGATCGGCTCAAGGGGGGCCTCTAGACCACCCCCTACGGCTGTTCAGTCCACTCCCAGCCCAGCGGTGTCTCCAGCTCGTAAGCGGCCAACTGGGCCCATGGCGTGCCCGAGTGCTCGTCCACCACCCGCTGCAACAACGTCTTGCGCGCTGAGCAAGACTCTGGAGCGAACTACTGGACGCCGTCGTATCCGAGCGCTGCAAGACCCAGGTCGTACTGTCGGGTTTTTCGAACGCTTTGCCTCGTTTCAACGCCGCCAGCATCGAGTTGTAACCGTCGATGCGAGCTTTGGCCGCACAGACGCGCCCGAAAGCCAGCTCGAAGCCCGCTTTCCACCGCGGGCTGGTCAGCTTGTCCGCTTCGGCTGCGCCCTTTCCCAGCAGATCGTACAGCTGATCGACGGCCGGCGCCACCTTGGCAGCCGCTTGTTGTGCCTTGTCCAAACGGCTCTTGAGATCCGCTTCGTCACGCTTCACGAAATGCAGGACGGGATCGCGCAGGACATCCGCCGCGGGTAATTGCGCGGCCCGATGCAACGCCAGGCAAGCCCCGTTAGCGGCTAGGAGCGCCTGATAGCCGGCCTCGTCCACGGCGTCAGGAAGGTAACGCCGCATCACCTGCGGATCGTAGCAGGTGACGTCCGATGTCGGCCAATGGCGGCGAAGTGCGGCCGACGAAAATGACCGAACGCCCCCGCGACGCACGGCCAGCAGAGCCCCACCACTTTCGCGGCATAGCCGCTCCAATGCAAACGGACCGTAACCCGCATCGAGCAGGTCCAGATCCAGATCCAATCGTTCGAACTTCAAGGCAACCCGCTCCAAATACCGGGACTCCGGCCCCTGCAAAATGGGTTGCCACGAGTCAGTGGCCGAGTCGCCCTCCCTGCTCCGCTCACTCCCCCCCGCCGCTGCCGGTGATTCCACACCGGCGTCTAATGCGGCCAACTGCCCGAAAGGGGCCGGTACGCCCACGACATATACCGGGATGGCGTACTTGCGTGGCTGCTCGATCAGCTCGTCCACCAGCTTCCAGTCATCGCCGGCCTCATCCGTGATTAGAACGAACATCACCTCCCGACGCTCTTTCAGTCGAACGGGCAAGTACCACTGGAGCGCTCGCTGGACAGCCTGGAAAGTCACTTCCCGCCCACTCTCTTCCATGCGCAGCGCGTCAATCGCTCGGACCACTTCTGCCGGATCACTGCTCAACTCAACCGGCCGCTCCACCTGACGACTGATCGTCAGCACGGCCGATTGCAGGCGGTCCGCTTGCCGTTGGGCGAGCCGTGGAGCCACATCGACATAGAATTGCCGCACGTCGTTGTGCGCTTCACTCCCCCATTGCATCGCGCTAGGCGAAATGTCGATGAACCACACGACGAGCGTTGGCGCAAACTCGACACAGTCCTGCACGATCGCCAACAGGCGTTCCATTGCCTCGGCCGACGTCAGCTCGCAGATATGGCTGCCGGCCGCTCCGGAGCGAGCAGAGTAGGTGGTGACAGTCGATCGCCGCGGCCGCTCGGGCACCTGCTCCCGCGACGAGCCCCCGGAATCTGGGGCCGAGCGGCCTGCGGAGCTCATCGCCTCCATCCCCCGCACCGGTATCTGGGAGCCCTCCTCCGCCGTACTTGAGGAGCGTGTCGAACAACCACTCGACACAACCGCGCCAAGGATAAGGAGCATGGCACCCAGTCGCGCGAACAGCGCACGTCGGCAAGGCAGGCCAAGCCCGGCAGCAATCAGGTTTCGATGCGGTGCTGTCCAACTTGTCTTCGGCGGCTTTTTCATATCCTCAGACCGTCCACTTTCGACGGATTGTGCAGGCCCGATCGGAAGCTCATTGCAGGAGAACCTGACAGGCATAATACCCTATCATGAAACAAGTTGCGGCACGGCGGCGCGGCAGTGCCGAACGGGTGGCGGATCCCGACAGGCCCCTGGAACAACGCGGCGCCGCCGGCAGGATACGCTGTCCATTCTGAGGCGTCAGGCCAACGTGTGCCTGACGACCGGGTAGGATGACCCGTCATGCCCCCCTGCTCTCAAGGTAACCTGCCACTCCACGCATCTATTGTAACGCACTACCAAGGCGTACGGCTGCCGTTTTGCCTGGGGCGTCCCAGGCCGCACACTGGCGATTGCGGCTGGAAGACATTACCCTGAATGCTCGGTACCCTGGGCGCATGCGTGGCAAGAATGAGGCGTAAGGGATGCGGCCGATAGCGACCCAGGAGTGCAACCAAGTGCCGGCCGGGCTCTTGTTGGCCGGTTCGCGGGGCAGCTCGGCCTGGCGCCAATCGGCGGCCACGCGGAATTCGTTTTCCTATCACTTTCACGGGCCTCTTTCACCGGAAGTCTGATTCACGCAGCTATCAGAGAAAGGTATGCACCATGTTGAATACGCGCCGTTTGCACTTGGCCGCTTTGCACCTGGCCGCAGCGTTCAGCCTGTTCACTTCCCTGGCTTGCCTGGCCGAGGGTCCCAAGTACACCGATCCGCAGAAAGCAGACGCGGATTTCGCGGCCCAGGGAGAGTATTCTGGAACCGTACGAACCGACGATGGGGACATCAAGGTGGGGGTGCAGGTGGTTGCGATGGGACAGGGGAAGTTTCACATGGTCGCTTTCTTGGGCGGTCTGCCGGGAGACGGATGGACCGGCGACGAGAAATTCGCAGCGGACGGTGTGATGAAAGATGGCAAAGTGACCGTTTCCTACGAACACGCCACGGCCATCATTCAGAACAACGTCTTGACGGCCCGCGATCTTGACGGCTACGAGATGGGAAAGCTGAGGAAGGTGGAACGAAAGAGCCCCACGCTGGGCCAGCAGCCACCTGCGGGGGCGGTCGTGCTGTTCGACGGCAAGAACGCGGATGCATTTGAAGGCGGTCGCATGACGGAAGATGGACTCTTGATGCAGGGAGCCACCAGCAAGCAGACGTTCGGGAACCACGATGTGCATATCGAGTTCTGTCTCCCCTACCAGCCGGAGGATCGTGGCCAGGGGCGTGCCAACAGCGGCATCTATCTGCAAGGTCGTTACGAGGTGCAGATGCTCGACTCTTTCGGACTCAGCGGTGAAGACAATGAATGTGGTGGCCTCTACACCATCCGCAAGCCGAAAGTCAACATGTGCTTTCCGCCATTGAGCTGGCAGACTTATGACATCAAATTCACTGCCGGCAAGTACGATGCCGATGGCAAGTTGACTTCCAAGCCCAGGATGACGGTACATCACAACGGCCAGTTGATTCACGACGACGTCGAATTGCCCAGTGACGAACCGACGCGAGCCGCGCCGGTCCAAGCCGGACCGACGGCAGGACCGGTCTATCTTCAGGATCACGGATGCCCCGTGCGTTACCGGAACATCTGGGTCGTCGAGAAGTAGGACCATGAGCATTCGCGTGGAGTTTTTCGGCGTGGCTCGCCAGCGGGCCGGTAGACCCTTCACCGTCCTGCCGGCCGGCAATCCCGCCACACTCGGCTCGGTCATCAGACAGTTGGCCGCGGATTTCCCCCGGCTGGCAGCGGACTGTTTCCAGGGGGATCGGATGGGGGCAGGTTACGTCGCCAACGTCGATGGTGAGCGATTCGTCAGCGACCCCGCGTCGCCCATCGACGACGACGTTTCCCTGCTGATCATGTCGGCAGACGCGGGTGGATGATATGGACCAAATCGGACATCTACACACGTCGGCGGCTGCGGTACCAGCGGGTTATCACCGGCGGTTTCTGCAGGTGGATTTGAGTTCTGGCAGCGGCCTGTTTCGGCCTTTTCCAGCCGCGGTACTGCGACGATTCCTTGGGGGAAGCGGCCTCGGTGCGTGGCTTCTCTTGCATTACGAGCAAGCCGCGAACGACGCCTTGGCGGCCGCCTCGCCCCTGGTGTTCGCACTGAGCCCCTTGGTGGGCAGTCCCTTGACGACATCGGCCAAGTTCGCCGTGGTTTCGAAGAGCCCGCTGACGCAGCGGATCAATGATTCACTGCTCAGCAGCGGCTTTGCCATCGCGGCCAAGAAATGCGGATGTGATGCCCTGGTGCTGATCGGCCGGGCTTGCCAACCGTCGATCCTGATCGTGGATGACGGGCAGGTGCGACTGGAAAGAGCCGGTGCCACCTGGGGCCTGCCTTGTGGCGATGCGGAGCAGGCGCTGCGCGAGCAATATGGCAGCAGTTTCCAGGTGGCCGTCATCGGACCGGCCGGCGAGCGGTCAGTGCATTATGCGACGATCTCGCACGCCGGACGGCATGCCGGGCGCGGGGGAAGTGGCGCGGTGCTCGGCTCCAAGAACATCAAGGCGATTCTCGTCCGCGGATCGCAGAGATGTGATTGGTTTCACGCCGAGGAACTGGTGCAGGCTGCCCGGCGACTCTCGGCCAAGTCGCTCGGTCCCGCCACCGCCAAGTACCGCGAGCTGGGAACAGCCGCGAATCTCCTGGTTTTCAATCGCCTCAACACACTTCCGACCCACAACTTCCAACGGGGGCATTTCGCCGGCGCCGAGCATCTGGCCCCGGAATCGTTGAGTCAGACGCGTTTGAAAACCCGCGCCTCCTGCGTCGCCTGCACTATTGGATGCGAACACATTTACGGCATCCGTCGCGCCACGGACGGTCCGAGCGCGGGAGTGCGGGTCGAGTACGAGAATCTGTTCGCATTGGGTTCGTTGTGCGGAATCAGCGACGCGGAAACAGTACTGGCAGCTTCGAAGAAGTGCGACGACTTGGGCATCGACACGATCAGCGCCGGAGGAACCGTGGCATTCGCGATGGAGTGCGTCGAGCGCGGGATGCTCGCTGAACCGTGGCTCCGATTTGGGTCGGGCCCCGCATTACTGCGCGCGTTGGACCTGATTGCTCGTCGCGACGGTCTCGGCGATGCGTTGGCCAACGGCAGCCGAGCATGCGCACGATCGCTGGGCGCCAACGCCATGTCCTTTGCGCCGCAGGTCAAAGGACTCGAAATCCCCGGCTACGAACCGCGTACGATGCAGACCCTGGCTCTCGGACTGGCCGTTGGTACGCGAGGCGCCGACCACAATCGCAGCGGGGCCGCGGAAATCGACTTCTCGGACCGTGCCGATCGCCGACACCTCACCCTCCAAGGGGCGGAACTGGCGATCGAGACGGAAGACAAGGCAGCGCTGCTCGATTCACTCATCTTGTGCCGGTTCTTGCGCAATGCCCTGGATGACTTCTACGAAGACTCGGCCGACATGCTGCGACTGGTCACCGGTTGGGATATGTCCGCTGCTGAACTGCGCGTGACAGCGCAGCGCATTATCACCGCCAAGAAGCTGTTCAACATCCGCGCCGGCTGGACTCCCACCGAAGACACGCTCCCCGCCCGGTTCCTGGAAGAGCCGCTTGACGACGACATGGCCGCCCGCATTTCTCGCGAGCGTTTGCAGGCGGCCATTGGGATGTACAACCAGCTGCGCGGCTGGTCGACCGATGGTTGGATCGACCGCCGCCGGCTCGCTGAACTTGAGCTGCTCGATTGAACTTCCGCCAGGAAGCTCCTCCGTCAGAGCGACAAGACGTACTCCAACAAGTCACTAAGTTCCTCTGGCGTTATCGACTCGATATTGCCACCTTCATCGCCGTGCTTGCCGTTGAGAAACAGATCCTTGAGGTTCGCGAAATGCCCATCATGATTGTAGGGAGCCGTGCGCCAGACCTCGACGAGCGTCGGCGTGTCGAATTCATCGTTTCGATCATAGGGCCCCCGCGAGCCGACATCGTGCGATTTCATGTCGGTGAAGAGCGGCGCCGGATGGCATTTCGCGCAGCCAATCTTCTCTGATTCAAACAGGATTTTCCCTCGTTCGGCCGCCTCACTCAGTTTCCCATCAATCAGGTGCGGACTCGGCACCACTGCGAGCGCCTTGAGGAACTCGTCGATCGATTCGGCCACCTTCAGCTCGGCCCGTGGTACGGCGAACTGGATGTGACGAATACCGGCCCGCACGGCATCTTCCGCCGTTTCGCGAACTCCGATGCTCATCGACGGGGGCGTCCTGTGCGAGAGCATCATGCTCTTGGTGTTCTTGGGGTTGCCGATATCGTCGTTCAGCAAGTCCCAATTCAACCCGTCGACGCGCACGTTGGGGTGGCAACTCGCGCAACTCTGCCATTGCTGAAAGCAGATGTCGGCATCGTGAAAGTACATTTCGCCGGCCCGCACCGGCGTCAGTTCCGGTTCCGGACCAAGCGGAATGACCGTCACCTTGTCGTACAGCTTGCTCTCCAGGTCCACCATCGTAATCAGGTCACCGAAATAGTTGGCGATGTAAACCTTGGATCCGATCACATCGAGCCCTCGCGGTCCGTTGATCAACCGCCCCTTGTCGGCCGCCACACCCGGCAGCCCTCGCCTGCGCAGCCGCACACGCTCGCGCAAGTCCACCAGGAACGTCAGATCGTTGGGCACGTCGACAACCGTCGTGGAAGCATAAGTCCCCGCGGCATTCGTGCGACCTTGCGCGCGGGCCTCTTCCAATGTCTTGGGAACCGCAGCCAGTTTCTCGATCAACTTGTTCGCGTCGATCACGCTCAGTTCGTGCGATCCGGCGTGCGACACGAAAATCCGCGTGCCGTCGGCCGAAGTCTTCACCGCATAGGGATTGGCGGCTCCCAGGTCGATCTCGTCCAGCAACACCGTGTTCACCAATGTCTTGCTCACGACATCAATCACACTCAACGCGTTCGTGTTCATCCAGCCGCGTTCCAGCTGAGTGGTGGGCATGCGATAGCGAGACAGGATGTGCACGACGTAGGCGTATTTGCCGTCGGGAGACACGCAGATGTCGCGCACGCTCGAGCTGCCATTGGGCAGGCGAATCGACATGGTCGTGAGGTCGGCCGTCTGAATTACCGATACTTCCGCAGCCACGGTATCCGCGTCCGATGCATCGGTGGGGAGCAAGTTCGCGACCAGCACGACCGTTCCATCCGGCGCCGCGGCCGCCGCGACCGGCTCCCGCAGCACCGGCACGCGAGCCAATTGCTTCCCTTCGTTCAAGTCCACCACCGAAACGTCGTGGTTGTGCTGATTGCAGACAAACAACCGTACTCCATCCGCCATGAGCACCGGGTCACAGGGGGTGTGTCCGACGGGAATCGTCTTCGTGATCTGCCCCGAGTTCGCATCGGCCACGCAGACAACACCCTGCGGACCTCCACAGGTGATGTACAATTCGCCGCCATCTGCCTTCACGGCCAACCCTGTCGGCGCCGCCGGGCAGGCAATACTGCGAATCACCTGGTTGGTCGCAACATCGAGCACGTCAATGCGTTGTCCGTCGTACTCGAGCACATACAGGACCTTCTGATCCGGTCCTGCCACGACGTCCAGCGGGCCCAAGTACTTCCCCGGCTCAGCTCGCAAAACTCCACTACATAGCACGCAGATACTCAATCCAAGCACCGCACGTTGACAGAGAGATGCTAAAGCCAGGTGAGAACTCATACCGTTCCTCCTAAGGGTTGTGAACGCTTTGGAAAGCGGAGGGTGTGCGAAGCGGAATAGTGAACCGGTGGGTCAGCGTGGCGATCACTCTGCGTCGCCACCGGTACCATCATAAACAAAGTCAACTGCGATTCCGAGTATGGAGATGCGCTCAGATGAGGAAATTTTCCGCACCGGCAAATCCCCGTTAAGGGCGGCTGCCAAGCCAATCCCCCCCTTTCGCGTAGCGACACTGGCGGCCACGCTCCCAGCGGAGGGCGAGTCGAGTTCGCACCCTCAACGATGTCCTGCAGGGTCTCGCACGGGTGCGGCGTCCCGCGGCACAACGGCCAGAACTCAGTCAGTTTCCCCCGCTCCATCGCACCATTGGAGCTGCCACGCGATGAGTTTTGCACCAGCCCTGCGGGGATTCCCAACGGGTCCGCGGCGCTTGATCGCGCCCAGGGCCGGCACACCGTCGGTGCCTCCCGCCCCGGCATTGGCCTGGCGGCGAATCGGCCGCAACTGCTTAATGCTCAACAGTTAACAAGTGATGACGGACGATTCACCGGGCCTTATCGGGAGTTCGCCGGTAGCGGAATTGGACTGGCACGCCCGATGCGCTACAATACAACCAATCTGTCCCACAACTCGCTCGACCATGGACTCGCAGGCAATACTCGGCCAATGGCAAACACATTCATTCTCATCCCCGGCCGGACGGCTCGACAGGGCTGCGGCATCAGCGAAGGGAAATTCGGCGACACGTACCAGAGCGAAACGCATCTGTTGCAGGTGGCGGCCGACGACATGCAGCGATTGGGATTGACCGACGGTGACCGCGTCCGCGTGCGTAGCACCTGTGGCGAGATCGAGGTCCCCGTGATTTCCGCCAAAGGGGACGATTTGCCCGCCGGCCTGCTCTTCATTCCCTATGGTGATCTATCCAGCCGCCTGATGGGTGATGATACGCACGGGTCGGGCATGCCAACGAGCAAGGGACTGGATGTCGAACTGGAAGTTCTGGAGCCGCAATGAAAACCAGTGCCGTAAAGAATCCGCCGGCGAACGAAACGCTGGCCACCGACCCGCCTGCAAGCGACCTGAAAATCGTACGAGACGCCGCATGCACGTTTTGCGGATGTGTCTGCGACGACATTGAACTGCACGTGCAGGGCGAGAAAATCGTGAAAGCTCAGCGGGCCTGCGTACTTGGCACGGCATGGTTCATGAACCATGCCGTGGAAGAGGGGCCATCATGTGTGATCGAAGGCCGGCCGGCCACCGTCGCGGAGGGAATTGAACGGGCCGCCCAGATCCTAGCCGCGGCACGTTATCCGTTGATCTACGGATTGAGCGACACGACGTGCGAATCACAGCGAGTGGCCGCCGCCATTGCTGATTGGACGGGGAGCAATCTGGACACGACCTCCAGTGTCTGCCATGGTCCTTCGGGAATGGCGGTACAAGGAGTGGGTGAAGTTACCTGCACGCTCGGGGAAGTTCGCAACCGTGGCGATCTGATTCTCTTCTGGGGCGCGAATCCCGCTGAAAGCCACCCGCGCCACTTCACGCGTTATAGCCTGATGCCCAAAGGCATGTTTGTCCCCAACGGCCGCAAGGACCGCACCTGCGTGGTCATTGATGTGCGGAAAACCAAGAGCGCCAGAACGGCCGACATCTTTCTGCAGATTAAGCCGCGCAGCGATTTCGAGGCCATTTGGACCTTGCGAGCGCTGGCACTTGGAATAGAACTCGATCCGCAAGACGTCGCCAACGCCACGGGCCTGCCACTGGAAACCTGGCAGGACTTGATGCAACGCATGAAGGCCGCCCGATTCGGCGTCATTTTCTTCGGCATGGGACTGACCATGACACGTGGCAAACACGCCAATACCGAAGCTCTGCTGGCGCTGACGCGCGACATGAACAAGTACACGCGATTCACCTGCAAACCGAATCGAGGCCACGGCAATGTCACGGGTGCGGATAACGTGGTGGCCTGGCGCACCGGCTATCCGTTTGCCGTGAACCTGGCACGCGGTTATCCGCGATTCAATCCCGGCGAGTACACGGCGTCGGACATCTTGTCCCGCGGCGAAGCGGATGCCGCCATGATCCTCGCCAGCGACCCCATGGCCAACTTCAACGAGAAAGCGCGCGAGCATCTCAAGTCCATTCCGTACATCGCCCTGGACCCTAAGGAAACGCCGACGACCCGGCATGCCACCGTCACTTTTCACGTCGCCACGTACGGCATTAACGTGCCGGGAACCGTTTACCGCATGGACGATGTACCCATCCCCCTGCGGCCGGCGTTCGAGTCGCCGCACCCCAGCGACTACCAGGTGCTGCGCGGAATTGAGTCTCGTGTGCGTCAACTCAAACTCGGCGTGTGACATGAACCGTGTGACATGAACGTGGGCGCCGGTGCGTGGCCCTCAACTCGCGGAGAAACTGCTACAATACCGGCCGAGGCAGGTTCGTCCCGCTGCCCGCTACCCGCTGTCTATCAGCCAGTTCCTGAAGGGGATTCTGCCGCGTGAACCGTCATCCGATTGTGCGAGAATCCGCAGCCCCGCAACTGGAGTATTACGCATGCCCGTGACGCGTCTGGAAGTCGTTTGCCGGCAGATCGAGTTCGCGAGGTCGTACACCTTGAGCCTGCTGGAGGATATTGACCAGAGCGATTGGTTTCGCCAACCCGCCCAAGGCGTCACCCACGTGGCCTGGCAGGTGGGACATCTGGCCATGGCCCAGTACGGCTTGGGGTTATTTCGGATGCGCGGGCGGCGAGCGGAAGACGCGCAGCTGATGTCGGGACAGTTTCGCAAGAAATTCAGCAAAGGCTCCACTCCCGACCCGGATCCGGCCAACCAACCCGCACCCGCCGAGATCCGCGATGTGTTTCAGCGAGTTCATCAACAGGTGATGACGGAATTGCCCCACTACTGCGATCGGCAACTCGACGAACCTGTGGACGAACCGTACGCGTTGTATGCCAACAAGCTCGGTAGTCTGTACTTCTGTGCCGCACATGAGATGATGCATGCAGGTCAAATTGGTTTGTTGCGACGGCTGCTGGGCAAAACGACAACTCGATAACTCGACAACTCGACAACTCGAAAACTCTCCTGTAGACAACGGACGAACAATCCCATGTCCTCCTCCCTCTTCAAGATTTCCGGCGGTTACGTTTACGATCCACTTCACGGCATCGACGGGCAGGTGCGCGACATCTGGATCCAGGGCAACAAGATCGTCCCTCCCCCCACCGATCCGGCCGAACGACCTACTCGCGTGCTGGACGCCGCCGGCCTGGTGGTCATGCCGGGGGGAATCGATATGCACTGCCACATCGCCGGCCCCAAAGTCAATATGGCGCGAAGATGCGTCCCGAGGACCGGCGACTCGCCGAACCGGTCATGCGCACGTCGAAGACGCACAGCGGGACGATGGGGAGTGTCCCCAGCACATTCGCCACCGGCTACAAATACTGCGGGATGGGCTACACCACGGCGTTTGATGCCGCCGTCCCGCCCCTGTCCGCTCGCCATGCCCACGAGGAATTCGAAGATACCCCTTGTATCGACAAGGGGATCTATGTCCTGATGGGTAACAATCACTACATCATGAAGGCCATCGCGGACGGGCAGCCGGATCGAGTCAAGGCGTTCGTGGGCTGGTTGCTTGGCGCTGCCAAGGGCTATGCCGTGAAGCTGGTCAATCCGGGTGGCGTCGAGGTGTGGAAACAGCACGCGTCCGGCAACGTACACACGGTCGACGAAGTCGTCGATTCGTTCGGTATCACGCCTCGCCAGATTATTCGCGGCCTTGCCCAGGCCGTCGATGAACTCAAGTTGCCCCATAGCGTTCATATCCACTGCAACAACCTCGGACTGCCCGGCAACTGGACCACTACGCTCGAAACACTCAGATCACTCGAAGGACACCGAGGGCACCTCACGCACATCCAGTTTCACAGCTACGGTGGCGGAGAAGGCGACGAAAACACTTTCAATTCCAAGACCGTCCCCCTGGCCGAGTACGTGAACCAGCACCCGAACATCACGGTCGATGTGGGCCAGGTCCTGTTCGGCGAAACGACCAGCATGACCGGAGACAGCCCCCTGGGGTACTACCTCCACAATGTCTATGGCACGAAATGGTTCAGCGTCGACACGGAATTGGAGTCGGGGTGCGGTATTGCCCCCATCAAGTACCGCAACAAGAGCCTGGTACACTCGCTGCAGTGGGCCATCGGACTGGAGTGGTATCTGTTGGTCGAGGACCCCTGGCGCGTGTGCATGAGCACCGACCATCCCAACGGCGGTTCGTTCATGGCCTACCCGCAGATCATCCGCATGCTGATGGACCGGACCTATCGGCAAGATATCATGCGAACGGTGCCGGCCGAACTCCGAAATCGGTGCATACTCGCCGACCTCGATCGCGAATATTCACTCAGCGAAATCTGCATCATCACTCGGTCCGGACCGGCCAAAATTCTCGGCCTGAAAAACAAAGGGCACTTGGGCCCCGGTGCCGACGCGGACATCACCATCTACACACCTCACGAGAACAAGCAGACCATGTTCGAAATTCCCCGCTACGTGATCAAGAGCGGGCACGTGCTGGTCGAGGATTGTGAGCTACGCGAGACGCACGATGGAAAAACCCTCTATGTCGCCCCCGCATTCGACCGAGATGTGGAGGAAGATATTGCTGAGTGGTTCCAGAAATACTACTCCATCCAGTTTCGAAACTATCCCGTCACCGATTCCTATTTACACGACGCGGAAATCGTGCCCAGCGAGTAAGGTGGACTGTCGCCACGCTCGCCCGCGCGTGGGAAGCTGGAAAACGCCCTCGAAACGATCCCCGGGAGACGATGCATCGGCACTCTAGGGCGGGCGGGCCCGCCGGCACCTCTGATTCGTTCGCGGAAGTCGCCGCCAATCGCCAGGCAGCCATCGATCTGCACGGTTTGCGCGAGGCAGACCCGTTCACCGGCATCCATACCCGGCCAGACGCAGTGCCCGCTGATAGTCCTCGGGACAGTTCATGTTCAGCAGACTGTGCAGTTCAGGATCGACGTGCCGCAGCCGCGCCACCTCCAGGCACTTGGTGGCCACTTGCTCGTAGAAGCTGACCATCCGCAATTGGTCGCGAGCCAGCAGATCCGCGATGGTGTCCGCGATCCGCGTGCGGTAGACGGCCGCGAGCGGGTGGTGGAATTCCCCATCCACCGGCACGACGACGTCATGTGTGCCGAGTTGGTCCATCATGAATTGCACGAACTGCGGCCGCAACAAGGGAGTGTCACAGCCCGTGACGTAGGCGGCTTCCGCCCGGTCACTCAAGTGCCGCAGTCCGCAATAGAGCCCTTCCAGTGGACCGCGTCCCTCGCTCCGGTCGCGCACCACGTCGATCTCGACAGGCAAGTCCGGGAGCAGCTGTGTCGGAGCGGCGACGACCAACAACGGGTCGACCACCTGGGCCAGCAGACGTAACATGCGCGTCAACAGGACCTCGTCACCAAACGGGAGCGTCGCTTTCGGACTTCCCATCCGGCGGCTTTGACCACCGCACAACACGATTCCTCCGACCCGCACAGCCACCTCCCCGAGTTCCACTTCGCTGAGTCCCCCTGCGCCGTTCCCCGTGCGCCCAAATCGATTATACTGGACGCGAGAAATCGCAAGCCACACGCATGGACATCGCCCCCTGGGTAGTCTTGTCGCCGGACGGTTATTATGACACTGCACTTGGAAACTGACTATGCAGACCCGGTTCCCTTGGAAGTCGAGGGAATCCTCCCGGAAAACCTGCTCGGGAAATCCTTGGACGAGATCAAGCAGATGCTCATTTTCCACGGTAATCGCCGTATGCCACTGGGCGATTTCTTCCGCGTCTCGGGGGACCCGGCGGACGAATGCCTGGTATGGGAAGGGAATCTCTCGCGAGTCCATTGGATCGGTGCCGGCATGACGCGTGGCACCATAGACGTGGCCAGTTCCACCGGCCGGCACGTGGGAAGTCGCATGCGAGGGGGTTCCCTCGACGTGCGGGGAGACGCCAGTGACTGGGTCGGCGGTGAAATGCTGGGAGGGCTGATTCACGTTCGTGGCAATGCGGGCCATCTGGTCGGGTCGGCCTACCGTGGCAGTGCCCGCGGCATGACCGGGGGCACGATCCTGATCGATGGCCAGGCCGGCAACGAGATCGGGCATGCCATGCGACGGGGGCTGATCGCGATCGGCGGAGACGTCGGTGACCTGGTCGGCATGAACATGCTGGCCGGCAGCATCTTCGTCTTCGGCAACGGCGGGATCCGGCATGGCGCGGGTATGCGTCGCGGTACGATCGGGCTGCTGGGAAACGAATCCTACTCGCCATTGCCCACCTTTCGCCTGGCGTGCCGTGGACCACTCCCCATCTTGCGCTTGGTGGATCGGACGTTGCAGCAGCTGGGATTTGCCAGTCCTTTGGCCCTCGGCGACGTCGCCGTACAGCTCTACAACGGCGACATGCTGGAAGGGGGACGGGGCGAACTGCTGCTGCGGGCCGCTTGAACACGCATCTCCCCGCGCTGCCGGCATTGGGCCCAAGACCAGCATCTCTCGTCAACCACCGGGCGTCTCGGGAGTCGCGTCGTTTGCCGTGCGGACGCAGCCCAGGAGAGCGAGTTCCCGTTGTATGCCAGCGTCCTCCAACAGGCCCCGAAAGGCCCTGACGGCGGGACGGTCGGCACGCGCCAGGGGCACGACAAAATCGTACTGCTCCCGCGTCACCGGCAGAAATCCCAGACCCGCTTGCCTGGCCACACACTCGATCGCCACTCCCCAGTCGGCTCGCCCCTGGGCAATCGCGGCGGCGATCGCATTGTGATTCCGGGCCTGATGGGCGTAGCCGGGTGGCCGCGAACCGGCCAGCAGCTGGTCGATCAGCACGCGTGTACCGCTCCCCCGGTTCCGGTTGATCATGAGGCAGTGTCGGTCGGCTTTTACTCGCTGAATGAACTGCTCGACCGACTCCCCTGCCGGCAGCGCCCGGTCCGGACGGAAGAGGATGCCTTGCATGCGACTGTAACCCGGGATCAGCTCCAGCTCGGCAGACAGAAATGGCCGGTTGTATCGGCCGGTCTCCGCATCCAGCAGGTGAATGCCGGCCACGTCGCATTCGCCGCGTCGAGTTGCCTCCAAGCCGCCCAGGGAGCCAACGGCCAGGAATTTCGTCTGCCAGCCGCGTTGCTGAAGCTGTCCCAACAAGTAGTCGAGCCCCAGGCAATGGCTGCCGATGACCACCAGATCGGCCACCCGCAAGTCCGGCGAGAGGAGCTTCACCTGCACGAGAGCGTCCTGTTGGACCATCTCCTCGTGCCGACCAATGGTCACAAACCCATCCGCTCGGCTGTAGGACGTGACCGATCCGGACCCCTTTCCCATGGGATAAGCGGTCAACGAAACGGCATCCTCTGTCTGCCCCACGCGATGAACCAACCCCACGAGCAGATACTCGGTCCGTCCGATTTCCGAGTTCACTCGCACGGCCATGCGCGCCGCAGCGTGCTGCGACTCTCCTGGATCGCGGCCGGCCAGTCGCCGGATCACGGGTGCCACGAACTCGTGAAAGGTGAAAATCGCCGAGGTGGGAAAACCGGGCAGCACCACCACCGGCTTCCCCTCGTGCGCGGCCAGGCAGACAGGCTTGCCGGGCTTGAGCGCGATGCCGTGCGCGACGATACCGGGTCGAGCGAGTTCGCGAACCACGCGATACGATATGTCCCCGACCCCTTTGCTGGTCCCGCCCGACAGCACGACAATGTCGTATTGTGCCAACGCTTCCGCGACAATTTCGCGCAGCCGCACAGCGTCATCGCGGACAATGCCCAGCACCGTCGGCACCGCTCCCAGTTCGTGCACCGCGTCCGCCAGCGCCCGTGCGTTGGAATCATAGACCTGACCCGGACTGAGAGTACTGCCGGGCGCCACAATCTCATCACCGGTCGACACGATCCCGACACGCGGTCGACGGTACACATCGACCGTCGCCTTCCCGATCGCCGCCAGCACACCGGTCTCGCGACTGGACAGCCGTTGCCCGCGGCGGAGCACGGTTTCCAGGGCCGAGATGTCGGTCCCGGCAAACGTCACGCCGTGCCCCGGCGCCACAGCGCGGCGGACGCGCAGCGTGGTATCGTCCGAGTCGGTGTCCTCGATCATCACCACGCAATCGGCGCCACGCGGCAACATGGCCCCTGTGACAATCGCCACGGCAGTTCCCGCGACCACTTCGCAGGCCGGAACCACCGCCGTCATGAGCGTTCCCTCAAGCAGGCGCAAGGTGCGCGGTGACTCCTCCCCCGCTGCGTACGTGTCTTCCGCGCGCACGGCGAATCCGTCGTAGTTCGATCGGTCGAACGCCGGTACGTCACAGTCCGCCACGACATCGGCCGACAGCACGTGGCCAAGCGCGTGAGCGACGTCCATGCGCTGGCTCCCTAACGGCTCCAAACGCAGCACTTCGTGAAACCGGCGTTCGGCTTCGTCGCGATCGATAACGTCGAGAAACTGTTCTTGCTTGACCATGGGTAACTCACGGATCGTAGAGAAACACCTCCACCTCGGCTCCCTCGGCAAATCCTTCGCTGTCCTGCCCAATCACGACAAACCCGTCGGCTCGCGTTGTCGAACTGAGCACCGACGCGCCACCGATGGCAAGCGGTTCGACCTCACCCTGTCGCAGGCACACGCGCGCATAATCGACGCGGCCGACGGTGGACACTAGTTTGCGGGACAGTCTGCCGCGGCAGACGCGGTAAGGCCAGTGCCAGTCGAGGCCTCCGAGAACGCGAATCACCGGGCCCGCGAAAAAGTCGTAAGCACACAGGCAGGAAACCGGATTGCCGGGCAGCAGGAAGACCCTGCGGGCTCCCAGTCTACCGATGCCGGTGGGGCTGCTCGGACGCATCGCGATCCCGTGAAACACCAATTCGCCTCGCTCGGCCAGCAGGCGCGGAGCATGGTCTTCCTCCCCCACACTCGAGCCGCCCGAGACGAGCACCACATCGGCTTCATCCACCAGCGCCTCGGCAATTCTCGCGGGATCGTCCGGGACGATGCCAGGATTATGCACGGTCCCCCCATCACGTTCGATGAGCGCTGCGAGCATCGGACTGTTGGAATCCACGATGCAGAATCCCTGCGGACTCGAACCAGGCGGGAGCAGCTCGTTGCCGGTGACCACCACGCGCACGCGGGGGCGACGCACAACCGGTATCGGATCCGCGCCGATGGAAGCGAGAACACCCAGGTCCTGCGGTCGCAGTCGGCGGCCCTGCCGCAGCACAACTCCCCCCACGGCGATATCCTCGCCGGGAACGGCCACGTGCCTGCCGGGCGTCGTCTCACTCAACGCCTGTATTCGCTCTCCCTCCATCCGCACCTGTTCAACCGGCAGCACGGCATCGGCGCCGGCCGGCATCGGTGCGCCGGTCATGATCCGCACGGCACACCCCCTCGTGACGGCCGCAGCGGACGGACAACCGGGGTAAGACTGGCCCACCACTCGCAACGCCAGCGGGCTGTATGAGGAAGCGCCGGCAGTGTCCGCAGCCTGCACCGCGTAACCATCCATCATGGCGCGCGCGAAGCCGGGAATATCGAAATGGCTGAGCACGTCATCGGCCAGAACGCGACCCGCGGCGGCAACCATCGGAATCGTCTCGGCAGCAAGCCGCTGCACATCGCTGCGCAACCATTGGATCACGCTGGCCACCGGAGTGCGTCGGGCAAACCCACGCATCCGTACGTCGTCGGGTCGAGCGGAATCAGAGGACATCGATCTTCATCCTGAATACCAGTGAACGATTCAACCGCCTGCCGTGAACCCTGCCATCGCAGAACCCTGCCATCGTATCGATGCCGCCGGGAACCGATCGACCGTGCCACCGACGGTCCGCTCCGCCGGACGTGGGCCCCAGGAGTCAAGATTGCGCGGCGTCACTGACAATTTCCGCCAGCGGCGGCATGCCGGACACGTACTTGCGCCAGCCATTGAGCTGCTCTCGAGTCAGGCTATTATCCCGCAGGATCTCATGTTGCAGCAGCTTGCCTGTTCCGGCCACCTTGACACGCACGCTGAGTCGACCATTTTCCAGGTAGCGAAAACTGACTTCGATGGGAGTATTTTTGGGGAGCTTGGGGGGCAGATCGCGCACGCTGCATTTGCCGATCTGGGAACAGTGGTCAGGCGAAGCACTTTCCCCTTCGACGATCCGCACGAGGACGCTGCGCTGCCCGGTCTTGTGGGTGCGGAAGACGCGTTTGGCGGCCACGGGAAGCGACGAGTTGCGGGGAATCAGGATCGCGTTGCGCGCCTGCTTCGTATCCGGATCGTGCGCCACCACTCCCAGGCTGTGCGAGTTCACGTTCTTGATCCGGAATTGGGGCGCCCGGCCCTCGAACCTGTCCAACAACAGCCCGGCATGCAGGGCGGCGCCATGGGCCACCGCTTCGTCCGGCGAGACGCTGCGATCGGGCTCCTTCCCCGACAACTCCTGCAGCATTCGCTGGACCGCCGGCATGCGAGTCGAACCGCCGACAAGCAGGATTCGATCGACGTCCGTCCACTGGAGCCCCGCGGCCTGGAGTGTCTGCCGCGTCGTGAACGACGTCCGGTCGAGCAGATCGAGGGTCATTTCTTCGAATTGCTCGCGAGTCACCTCCAGACGCGCTTGATGCCCGCGGTATTCACAGGAAATCGAGGCGCGCTGCGCGCTGAGAGTGTCCGTTTGGCTTCCTCGCATTCACGCAGCAGCCGCCCCTCCACGTTGGGATCCTCGCGTGGATCGACCGCGTGCTTGCGGACAAACTCCTCGGCCACATAGTCCACCAGTCGCTGATCCCAGTCGCGTCCACCCAAATGAACGTCACCGTCGGTGGCCAAGGCGATGAAGTCTCGTCCGCCCAACTCCATCACCGTCACGTCGAACGTGCCTCCTCCCAGGTCGTACACGAGAACTTTCCGGGAGGGCCCCGCATCACCGCCGGCCGTCAAGTAACCTTGCTGAAAACCAAACGCCACGGCGGCGGCCGTCGGCTCATTGATGATATCCAGAACCTCAAAGCCGGCGATATAGCCGGCATCCTGAGTCGCTTTCCGCCGCACTTCGTCGAAGTAGGCCGGGACCGTAATGACCACTTTCCGGTACTCGCCAATCTGCCGTTGTGTGTCCACCCGGATCTTGTTGAGGATCCAGGCCTCGATGGCCTCGGGCGGGTACTGGCGTCCTCCCAGCGACTTGTGGAACATCCGTTCACCCACGTCGCGCTTGGCACACTCGGCGACACGTTCCATATCGCTGCTCATCGCCTTCACGGCTTCCTTCCCGACCACCACCTCCCCGTCTTCCATCAACACCACACTGGGGGTGAGATGATCCCCTTCGGCGTTGATCAACGTCTGCGGGCGACCGGTTTCGTCAAGTCGGGCAGCGACGGAATAGGTCGTCCCCAGGTCAATCCCAACAGCTGGATACGGACGATGATTCATGGGGGTCTAGAGTCCCGCTCAGCAGAGCTCGCGAGGAGGAAAACGCATGGTGTGCGGCAACTCCTCTACTTTACCAAGACGGCGCGTAACGGACAACGATCACACTCTCCGCCCTCGATTTCCGTGCCGCGCAAGGGGACGAATCCCGCGGAGGGAGGCGATGGCCCGACAGGTTGGCGCCGCCCTGCCGACTGGCCCGGGATCCGCGTCGCCCCACCCAGCCCCACCTAATCGCTCTCACCGGCACAACCACTCCAATCGTCACTGAATCTGACTATTGGCAAAGAAAAACGGACTGGCATGACATTGAGCGTGAGGTGGACCGCGCACGCCGACGAGGGACGGGTGATCTGGTAGCAATGGATTGGCCGATGATTAAGCAGCAAGGAAACCGGTTCTTGTGTTCATCCGATTCCCGGTGTCACCTGGTGGCTATTCGACAACAGGCCGCAGCGGCTGCTTGCCTCACGACGAACGGCCGCTCCAGCCCCGTGGCCCCGCTCCTGATGATCGCGGAGACCTTGCCGGAAGAATGCGTCACATAGCGATGACGAAGTTGCCTACGCAGAGGGCTGCCGAATGGATACCGATTTGATTCACTACACCATGGCGTTCACCTTCGTCGCCCTCTGGGCGATGATCGGCCATATTGCCGTCGTACGCCGCCGCTCCTAAGTCGACTTCACGATCCCGGGAGGCGGTGTACCGGGTGCCGAGACGCGGCAGGAGGTTCCCCAGCTTCACGCTACGCCAAGCGGCGATCCGACCAGGGACCGCGGGAAAGTCTGTCGGCACCTCACTGTTGAGCGTCGTATCACGACAGCCGTTTCCCGCCACTGACGTGACGGCTGCGGCAGGCGCGACTCCGCTCGGTCCAGCGATTTCACATCAGCCAGGTCACGCCAGATCCGGCAGATTCGACCAGGTGACATCGGTGCGAGTGCGCAGCCGAGACGCGGCCTCGGCCAGATCGCGCCGCCCATCGATCAGTGTCACGGCGGCCTGGGTGAGCGAAATCTGTTCGACCTCGTGGCAGAGGATGAAGTCGCCGTCGCAGTTTTCGACCACCGACGGAATCACGTGCAGCTCCTGATGCAGAATTTCGATGGGTCGCACCTGCGTGGAACCCTTGGGCAGCAAGAGAAGCAGGCGTTTCGCCCCTCCGCACGCCAGCAATCGCGGCTTGGCCGCGGACATGCATTCGACCAAGGTGGCCACTTCCCCCTGTTGCGCATCTTCCTCGTGAAACAGCATGTCTGCGACATCCAGCTGCTTCATGACGTTCACCACGGTCGAGCGTGTAACTCCGCGCATCAATGCCGCAAGCCGATTGCGTTCGTTCCCCCCTTGCATCAACAGCTGCCGCAGGCCGCCGGCTTTCTGTACGATTTCCGTCCGGAATTTCAGCTCGAGTTGACCAGTCAGTCGGTCTGTGTTGTCGACGAGGATCTGTCCAATCGACCGAGTCAATTCGTCGACGGTGGCGGATTCTTCGCCGGAGGGCATGTCGAGCGTGCGCGAGGTGTCGAATTGACTCGCCAAGTGGCGCAGTTCGCGCTCCATGTCCATCAACTCATCCTGCGCCGACGACAACTGTCCTTTGATCACCTGGGTGATGCTGGCGGCGCTCTCCACAACGCTCGCGTACAATCGCAACCGGCAGTACTGCTGCAAGGCCAGCAGCAGATGGTCGTCGCTGACGCGTTCCTTGCCCCGTCCGCGAGGCGTCTGGATCGCATCGATACGATGTTGGACCTGGCCCAGTTCATGTTCGATACCCAGCCGCAATTCGCCGACGCGTTTCTCAATGGCTCGGCAATGAGTCGCCAGCCATTGAGCGGCCCATTGAGCACCTCGGATACGATCGTTTTCATCCTCGACTTTTTCCATCAACCAGGCGTGGCACTTCGCCGCCCGCTCCATCGCCAGCTTGCGGCGCCAGGGTGCCAGCGCGGTCTCCAACGAACCGGGCTCGCCACGCGCCGTGGCATCCTCTCCGCCGCGATTTCCCAGGAGCTGATCCAACTGTCTCGCCACCTGTTGAACGCTCTCCGAAACGCTCTCCGACGCGGTTTTCGCCTCGTGCCGGGTCAGCGGCTCCAGCTGTTCTCGAATGAAGACATCGGCCGGCCGACCCAGTTCCTGTTCAAACCGCTGGGACACTTCCGAAATCAGCGCATCGACATCCAGGCAGAGAGATTCGGCCAGTCGCTCCACCGGCACGCGCAAATGGGCATAGGCCGGCTCTTGCGTCAGGTCACCATGCTGACTGAGCGTGGCGGTCGTGCGTTTCAACATGGGCCGTTCGTCACCGGCCGCGAGTCCCGTCACCCAGCGCTCGATGGCATGCCGGCACAAGTGTTCGACAGCCACGGAGACGACGTCGTCCTGCATGCAACTGTATTGATGAAGACCAAACGAACGAACAGGGAGCTCGGCGTTGCGGGTATCGGCGTGGCGGGGTTCATCCCGGCGACACGCGCGGAAGAACTTGGCGGCGTTCGTCACACAGTCCAGGAACAGGTACTCGCTGACCTTGTCCACCGCCTCGTCGAACTCTTCTTCGTTCAACCCCTCACCCAGATCGATCAAGTAGGTATCGCGAAAGGCGAGGTTATCTTCTTTCCTGGCGGGCAAGTGGCACGATTTCTCACCCGGATACTGGCTGCCTAACCGCCCGAAGTGATTCAATTCACTGAGTGTTGCATAGGCATTCACGATCGCCAGTTCGGTCGTGCGCGGGTTGCGGCCGGTGGAATGTGTGAGGATGCCACAGACGTTGTCGTCCGGAAGTCCGCGTTGACTGAGCAGATATCGCGCCAGGTACCCCAGATCGACGACCATGCCGCTGCCGGTGCCGCCGGAAATCGATGAGACCACCACGATGCGCATCGCATGAGACTGGAAGGGGAGTCCTGCCAGCTCCTGGGACTTGGCCCGCGATTCCTCCGAGGTCGCGACCGTGATCGCGGTCTGCATGCGCCGGATCACCTCCTCGGCGTGGTCGACGAATGCCAATCGCCCCAGCGGGCGCAACCCCTCGGTCTTCAGCGAACGCGGGATGTTGTAGAGCCACCGACGGCTCAGCCACTGCAGCAGATCGCGGGAGGCACTGCGATAGTCCTGCGGGCGTCGCAAAGGGAGCCCCAACAATTCATTCGGTTTGAACCCGCCCCGTTTGTGAGAGACCTCCAACAGATCCTTGCCGTCGGTATCGAGCAGCAGCATCTGCAGCGCCGGCACGGCTTCCAGTTGCCCGAAACGGTCTTCCAGTCGGCGGCGGAGCGGCAACAGGATGTGGCCGGCGGTCCGCCCGACTCCGAGGAACAGCGTCGGTTCGACCACCACGGGATCCGCCCCCACGTCGATCGGCGGGAGGTCGCGAATGGCCGGCGACACATGCACGCGCGGAACCGGCGCCGCGTCCGCGTCCCCAAACCACTGCCGCGGGCTTGGCAGACTGTCGAGCACTTCGGTGTGGCTCTTCTCCTTCCGCCCTTCCGACCCGCCCGCACCCCCGTCCCGGGCGTGGCCGGCCCCGTCCGACGCCGCTGCATCGCGAGTCACGCAGCGATCCAGCGCATCGACCAGCTCGCGACAGCTCGAAAAACGATCTTGCGGAGTCTTCGAGAGGGCCCGAGCAATGATCTCCTGCTCGCGCTCCGGCAACGCGGCCAGTCGCGGTTTCGCGTTGAGATGTTGTCGCGCCAGCTGAATGGCCGTCGTCCCCGGAAAAGGCAACTCGCCCGTCAGCATTTCCTGGTAGACAATCGCCAGGCTGTACTGGTCACTCCATCTCGAGGGCCGGCCATCAAAGACTTCCGGAGGGGCATACAGCGGCGTCAGCCCTCCCATCATCGACGCGGTCGCGTCGTGAATGTCCTTGACCAGGCCGAAGTCGGCGACCTTGATGCGGTCGGCCAACATCAGCAGGTTCTCGGGCTTGATGTCGAGATGCTGTAGGGAGTGCTCCTCGCTCATGTAATCGAGCACGTCGGCCGCATCCCGCATGTAACGCAGCAACTCGTCCCGCGGAATTCCCGGCAGCCCATCTGCCAGACAGCGATCGAACCGTTCCTTCAGACTGGCGTCGGCCAGTTCCGTGACGATCAGCAACTGCCCGTCGACCACCTCGATCCGTTCCAGGGAGAGCAGGAACGGATGCCGCACGGATTTGATCCGGTTGAGTGCCTTGAGTTCGCGCAACGCGCGATCTTCGGTCAGAAAACCGTAGACAAACTTGATGGCCTTGACCAGGCCGCCGGGCGCATCCGCTTTCCATACTTCGCCGTAGCCGCCCGCGCCAATGCGCTCGCGAATCCGGTAGCCCGGAATCGGTTCGGTCGCAGTTATCGCTTGCAGTGGCACAGCTGGTTCTTCCTTCCTCAGATCATCGTCGACTACCCGTTGCCGATCAGCGCTGTGCGCGGATGCATAAACGCCGTGATGGGCTGCGGTTTGCCAAAATAGCTCCCTTGGCCGAACTGGCACCCCAGCTCCACCAGGCACTTGGTATCCGCCGCATCCTCAATCCCGACGGCAATCGCCGCGCAGTCCAGGTCACGCATCACCTGAATCAACGACTGCACCGTGCGCCATCCGCCGCTGGCGCGACTGATGCCCTTGACCAGGGCGGGAGACAATTTCAGATAGTCCGGCGCCACGGCTTGCCAGTTGGAGATCTGCCCCGGGCCGCCGCAGAAGTTGGCGTATGCAATCTCGATGCCTCGTTCGCGCAACCCTTGAATGAACTGCCGGAAATAGGGGATATCACAGACCGCCGTCTCGGGAATCTGAGCTACCAGTTGATGCTTGTGAGCAGCGATGTCGGACAGCCGGTCGAGCGATTCGGGAAGAAAGTCGGCGCTCACCTCCGACACCTGCAGTCCCAAGAACAGATGCGTCTTCTCTTCCAGTTGCGTTGCCTGTTCGGCTGAGAACAAGCGATGCTGTTGGTTGATTCGCTCAGTCAGGCGGCATTCCGTCCCTTGCACAATCGACTCCGCCTGGCGACTCTGGCCCGGCAAGTCGTCCAGTTCGCGAATGGCTTCGTAGCCATGCACTTCTCCCGAATCCAACTGCACAATCGGCTGAAAACGGGTGGTGATGGACCGGTGCGTCAAGGCCTCGTGCAGCCGTCGGACCTGGATGATCAGGTCCGTGGCATCGGTCAGTCGGCCCCCGACCGGCTGCGTCATGACCTGTGTCGCTGAGGCTCGCGCGGAGGCGATCCCGCCGAAGAACGTCAACTCGAAATCGGCGATGACCACCACGTCCCCGTCGGTCAATTCCACTTCCGAGATCCGTTTGCCATTGACGTACGTGCCGTTGGTGCTATCCAGATCGCGCAGCACGAAGCGCCCTTCCTGCCGATCCAACATCACGTGCCTGCGCGACACGCGGCTTGAATCGACCGTGAAGTCCGCACTTTCGTCTCGACCGATCACGAAAGGGAATTCACGCAACTCCTGCTTGATCGGTCGGCTGCCGCCAACCTGGTAGTACTCAATCCACGGAGTTCCCACGTTCGGGTCGTTCATAATCTGGGTGCGCATGGTGAGTCGCGACCCCCGCTTCGAGTAAGGAAAAATGGACCATGAGCGGAAAAGCCCCTGGCTCGCTCTAGAAAACATAGCATCAAACCCAGCCGGCTCCCGGGGAATTGCCGGTGGATTCCGCCCCTTGACGCGATGCGGCCACAGTGGTGCGTTTTTGCCACATCCCCTGTATGCCAAAGCCCACACCCCGCGTCGGACAACCAAGCATTGCGCCGGCCAGGACCACACCGGAGAGGGATGCCACGAGACACTTGCCGAGCGACCTGCCGGCGGCCCCGGCCGGCGCGGAAAATTCCCGTCACCTCAAAGGGATATGTAGTAGAGTTTTAACGCATCGACACGCGCTGAAAAGACATTTCTCCATATCGTAATAGTGGGCAGGTCAGGTCCAGCCTCTCGGGTCTGGCACCAACGATGAAAGTGGCACCAACGAGATGAGTTCACGACCGTTTCGATTGCTGGTTGTAGCAGATGACCGCAAGATCCTGCGACGATTGTCCCGGTTCCTGAAGGTGTTCGGGTTTCTCGTCGATCCGGTGGCCGACGGCGATCAGGCCATTGGCGTCTACGCGGCCAACCCCCCCGACTTCCTGATCGTGGATGGCGACAACTTGTCACTCGAACACTGCCGGCAGCTCTTTTCCAAGAGCCGTAACGGCTACACCTATACCTTCATGATGGTGCGCGACGTCAAGGCCGAACGACTGACGGACGCCCTGATGGCGGGCGTCGACGATTTTCTCGCCAAACCGCTCGTCTATGGTGAACTGCTGGCTCGCCTGCGCTCGGGTGCCAGGGTCTTGGAATACGAGCGTCGCATGCGCGAGCAGTCGGCCATCGATCACACGACCGCCCTCTTGAGCCAGTCGGCGTTCCACTCGCGACTGCAGAGCGAGTTGGAACGCTCTGGCGACCAGTCCGTTTCGTGTGTGCTCATGGATCTGGATTTCTTTGACAGCGTCAATCGGTCGTATGGATTCGTCGTGGGAGACGAGGTCCTGCGGACGGTCGCCACGCAATTGAAGAGCATGGCGGGCGACTGCAAGTACCTGGCCAGCTTCGGCGCGGGTCGCTTTGCCGCGTTACTTCCCGATTCGTCCGACGCCAAGGCTTTCGCCTGGGCGGAAAACGTGCGGGAGGCCATCGCCGCGCTCGAGATCCACGTTGCCAGTCAGACGATTTCGATCACCGCCAGTCTGGGCGTGGCCGGTACGATGCACGGCGCTGTGGCAGTCGCGGAACTGCTCCACCGCGCCGAGGACGCCGTGCGCGTCGCCAAATCCTCGGGCCGCAACTGCGTGGCCCGCTGCGGCCAATTTGACGGCGAAACACGCGAATGGGAAGACCTGGCCCGCCAGGGCCGGCTCTTCGAAACGACCGTGGCCCGCGATGTCATGGTCCCCTGCCCCGTCTTCGCCCATTCCGACGACGATCTGAAGCATGCCTCGGAGCTGCTCGAGCAATCCCATCTCAACGAACTGCCTGTCGTGGATCGTCAGGGAAGAATTCTCGGGTTGCTCAGTGCCGATCGGATTCCGGATGACTTGAGCCAAAGCAGCCGCTGGCGCTCCAAAGTCGGCGATTTGATGGACACCGGCGTGAAAACGGTCCCGGAAAATGAGGGCTTCGACTCGCTGATGGAATTCTTCATGGCCGACGCCCAATCCAATCATGTGGTGGTCGTCGTCCGCCATGACAAACCGCTGGGCATGGTCTATCGCAGCGGCCTGGCGGCGTTGAGCGAACCACTGACGGTTTCCAGCTTCGCGCCCGATCGACCCTACTCGGCATCCAGTGAATATCTCGTCGTGCGAGATACCTGGTCGGGGGAATGACCGCCGATCGGCGGGAAGCGGCGTTCTGCGCAGACGAGCATCGCATGGGCCCTGCCCCCTCGATCATCCGCCCGCCGAGCGTCGCTCCAGCGACAGCGAAAAGATGGCCTCTCGATTGACCATGACCACCGAGCCCGGAAGCTGTCGGGTGGCGGCGGCGTGGCCCAGCACGGTGGCGGACGTTACGGGAAAGAAATTCCCGGCTTCCAGCGTGAGAAAACCCTGCGCATCGTTGACCGACTTCACGTGAACGTGCCCCTTGACGAGTGCCGTGGGGAGAGCCACGACGGCACTCAGAGTCTTCCTCTCAAGCGTGGCAAAAAACACCTTGCTCTCGCTCGACCGATCCTCGCCCACCAGGATGGCCAAATGAATGTTGTCCTTCACCAATACCGATTTCGGCAGTTCCAGCACCGGTTCGTCGCCAGTGTGCTCAAAATAGCGGACCTGCTCTAACTCGAGATACCGCGTGGATGAGTCATTGAAAGCATCCAGCAGTCGGCCGGTCCGCGTGAAGACGTTGCAGTGCAAGGCATAGTGTGCCGTGACGAAGATGACTGTAGTGGAAACACCGTTCACGATATTGGCCCTGGAGCAAGGAGAAAACGACGGAACTCTGCCGAACTCTGCGAGGCAGAGGTGGTTGGCTGGCGGATACTGGTATCGCTGGCACTCTGGGCCCGTTCCCGATCTGGGCCCACTTCCGATCTGGGCCCACTTCCGATCTGGGCCCACTTCCGATCTGGGCCCGCTTCCGATTCCCATCTGGGCCGCGCAGCGGTTTCCTGACCCGCCTTTCGCGCAGCCGTCTTGCTGCCACCACACGGGGTTCACCAGAGGGGGCGTCAGGTCGCCGGACTCTCGACGCGTTCGCGAGGCCCCTCTGCGCATTGCATCGGTTTCGCACGGCCCGCTGCTTGAAGGTCCGCCGCTCGTGGGGACCCAGACCGACAGATCGACGCAATCGTGATGATTCCTACACGGCACCCTCGTTCCGCCGCGGACACAGACCGCCGGCGACGGTCCCCCTGCGAGACTGCCGATTGTGCGGCCTGCAACGATTGCCGAGGAGGGAATCGTCCAGGCTACGGACAGGATGTTGACACGGCAGGGACGAGCCGGTCGCCGGTCCAGCCGCCAGACCTTGCGTCCCCCTCGATCCCTCCGCGAGTTGCGGCAACCGCCCCGTGCCCCGCACTAGCGTGAAGTAGACTTCTGCTGGAGTGGAAAGTGGCCACCGGTCTCGCTGGCCTGTCTGTCGCGCATCTGAGCCCTTCGAAGACGGTACGTGAAACCATGACGACATTGGACCATTGCACGACATCGGGGAGTTTGCTGGCGGCACTGCTCACGGAAGATGCGTTCTTTCCCGCCGAGCCCAATTCGATTGAAGAAACCGGCCTGTCCGCTTCACTGGTCGAGAGCCTGATCTGCAAGTACATCCAGGTTGTCGGTTCGGCCTGCGGCCGTCAGATTGCCGAACAGATCTGCCTGCCGTTTCGCATATTGGAGTCGTTGTATCATTCACTGCGCCAGCGACAGATTATGGTCCATTCGGCCGCGGCCCAGATGAACGACTACTATTACACGTTGACCGACCAGGGACGACAGCGCACGCAGAAGCTCATGGAGGCCTGCGCCTACGTCGGACCGGCCCCAGTACCGCTGGTCGACTACATCGTGTCCGTCGATGCCCAGACGATCCGCGCCGAGGCACCCAAGCGCCAGCATCTCAGCAAAGCCTTCGCCGATGTGTCGGTAGAGCCTGACCTGTTCGACCAACTGGGGCCCGCCATCAATTCGGGAGCCGGCTTGTTTCTCTACGGCGCGCCAGGAAACGGCAAGACAACTCTGGCAGCACGCATCACCATGTGCTTCGGGCAGGACATCTGGATTCCCCGTACGTTGGTCGAGGATGGCCAGCTGATCAAGCTCTACGATGCGGCCTACCATCGTACGGAAGAATCCAATCAGAAGAGCTTGCTGAAGAGCACTGATCACGATCGCCGCTGGATCAAGGTGCGCCGCCCGACAGTCATCGTCGGTGGCGAGTTGACCATGGATTCACTCGAAATCCGCCACGATCCGGTCTGTAACGTGAGCGAGGCTCCCCTGCAGCTCAAGAGCAACTGCGGTTGCCTGCTGATCGATGACTTCGGCCGGCAACGCATCGAACCGACACAACTGCTGAATCGCTGGATCGTGCCGCTGGAAAACCGACAGGACTTCCTCACCATCGCCACCGGCAAGAAGATCCAGGTGCCGTTCGAACAGCTGATCATCTTCTCCACCAACCTCGACCCGACTGACTTGACTGACGAGGCATTCCTGCGGCGAATTCCCTATAAGATCGAGGTGCACGACCCGACTGTCGAAGAGTTCCACCGCCTCTTCGAAATGTTCTCGAAAACGTATCACTGTGAGTACCGGCGCGAGGTTGTGGAGCATCTGCTGAGCCGGCACTACAAACCGTGTAATCGGCATATGAGACGGTGTCATCCCCGTGACCTGCTCCTGCAGATTCGCAACTACTGCGCTTACAACGATCTCCCCATGGAAATGACGGAAGAGCATTTCGACCGTGTCGTGCGCAGCTATTTCACCGTGCTGTCGGGTATGGATGACGAACCCCGGAATATGCCGAGCGGCCACGGCGAGACCGAGGTCTTCGATGCCATGTAGTAGCCGTGAACCAGAAATGCGAATGGCTCACACCCCTTGCTCCAAGCTGCCCTGCACGGTGGCCGCCACTTCGCCGGACGTGCGCAAGGCAACCGCTCAGAGCAATTCCCTCTCGCGTCCAGGCCCTCTTGCCTCCAGGCCGGTGGGCCCACGCGACCCAGCGGACGGCCCGGCAGCCAACCGAC
The DNA here is from genome assembly GCA_963802295.1 of uncultured Planctomycetota bacterium. Taxonomy (GTDB): domain Bacteria; phylum Planctomycetota; class Planctomycetia; order Pirellulales; family Pirellulaceae; genus JAJRVM01. The sequence continues at coordinate 31,364 of CAWDIM010000004.1, forward strand.
GATCCCCGGTGAACCGGCCTGCACATCCGTTACAATCGGAACGAGTTGCCGGCCAAGTGCCGCCGACAGCCAGGTCCCGCGGCGCCCGACACCATGGAACTGGACCTGATCGCGGGCTGCAGCCGAAACAACTAGCATGCGTCCCTGCGGTCAGCCCCGGGGACGCATGTGTGGTTGACACCGCTCATCTCGGGAGCCTGCTCATGAAGTCCATCGTTCACGTGATGCTCGTACTGATCGTTTTCCTGGCACCACTGGCGCAGGCCGACGAGGAAGTTCCCGATCTGAAGGTGACCCAACCCCTGCTGCAGCCGGAAAAATCGGCGGCGGCGAAACTGACTCGCATGCGCAGCGTACGCCTCTGGTGGAATGACGACAATCGCGTCGTCGGTGTCAGCTTGAAGGGGAGTGAGGCAAATGATCAGGCCGTGGCCTTGGCCGGCAATCTTCCAGGCCTCCGGACACTGGTACTCTTCGCCCTCCCAGAAAACCACCTGACCGATAATGGACTCGCTCCCCTGGCCAATGTCCCCGCACTGCAACTGCTCAGCATCTCGGGCGGACGACTGACCGATGCCGCATTGACACCTCTGCAAGGCAGTTCCGCCCTGAGAGTCCTCGTTCTCAATGGCAATTTCACGGATGCCGCCCTGGACACCATCTGCAGCCTCCCCAACCTGAAACAGCTTGACCTGTCCCAGTCTCGCATCACCGACACCGGCATCTCGCAACTCGCCCAACTGACGAAGATCGAAACCCTGATCCTGAACAGCACCCAAATCACGAACGTTGGCCTCCAGCAGATCGCCCAACTCAAGACGCTGAAGAGCCTGTACCTGGGCAACACTTCCCTGGACGATACCGCTGTCGAACAACTCCAGCAGATGGAACAGTTGGAACTCCTCTTCGTTCGCGATACCCGCATCTCGGCCGAAGGAGTGGCCAAGCTGCAAACGGCACTGCTCCCCGCCTGCCAGATTATTCACCAATCGGGTACCTTCCGCGGTGAACGAAATCGAGAGGTGGCCATGGCCGAGCCCGCTGAGTCAAACCAGTGGCGCGCTGCCCATTAACCCGGACTATTCATCAATGACCAGGGTTTCCAGCCCCTAAGGACGGTCACCACAAAGCAAGAGTAAGACCATCTGAGTGCAGCCCCACTCGTACTCTTAACGCGGCCTGCGGCCGCAACCAATCAGGAAATCCGAAATCCTAAATTCGGAATCCCAAACCTCCGCTGCCGGCAATACGGCCGCGGGCGGGCCCCAAGCAGATTCTCACCAGCAGCACGCCATTGCGTCCTCCCTTCCTCCCTTCCTCCCTTCCTCCCTTCCTCCCTTCCTCCCTTCCTCCCTTCCTCCCTTCCTCCCTTCGTCCCTTCCTCCCTTCCTCCCTTCCTCCCTTCCTCCCTTCCTCCCCTCCCACTTTTCTGTGCTTCGAATTTCGGATTTTGTTCCCAACATGCGCGCACCGTGCGCGCATGGTACCGACGAACACTCTAATCGCCAGTCCGTCTACGGCGACACAAACCGGCTCGCCCCACATCTCTCATCCAGCCCAGTATCACACGGCATATTTGTTTCCACCTGGCTTACACCAGACGGAAAATGCGACCCCAGCGGAATTACCGGAAAAATCGGAAAAATCCAGCTATTCGTAACACCGATAACAGGATGGAGGCCGACAGTTAACGAAAGTGCCGCGCGTCCAACTCTCAGGACGCGGGGACTCAGCGCACTGCGAGACGACTAGCGTCTTACGTTGTACCATCTGCGCACGGTGCGCGCATGTTTGGAAAGAAATTCGAAATCCGAAGCACGAAATGAAAAAATCCCAAACAAATTCGAATGACAGAAATACTAATGACAAAAACGCTTAAGGACGGACGCTGGAACAGCCAGTAGCATGCCCAGTAGTGAGAATCTGCTGAGCGGCCCATGACTGTGGTTTTGCCGGCAGCGGAGGTTCTTTCTCTTGTGTTTTTGCCTTTCGAATTTGTTTAGGATTTCGAATTTGGGATTTCGAATTTCCTGATTGATTGCGGCCAACGGCCGCGTTAGGACAAGGCAGCTAGCATCATGAAAAATCCGTGTCAGCTACTGGCATCATGCCTGGCTCTGATGGTCTGGTTGGTTCTATCGTTGCCCGCTGTGAGTGCTCCAGAGGACGAGCTGCCCCCAACTCCGGATCAGGTCACGGGGCCGGATGAAACCGCGAGCCACGAATGGGCGGAGTCGGTTTCCCGTCAACCGTCCTCGCGCAGACCATCCCAGTTCGGCACGATGAGTGGCTGGGACCTGTATGCAGGGAGTGTGTACGCCAACACTAGTCCCGTGTGGTTCCATGCCGAAGGACTGGTGTGGTGGCTGCAGGGCAACCGCCTGCCTGCCCTGGTGACGACAAGTCCCACCACGGTGCCGCGCGATCAGGCGGGGGTATTGGGAGACCCGCACACGAGCGTACTCTTCGGGGACGAACGAGTGGACGATCAGGTGCGGGGAGGATTCCGCACAGCCATGGGCGTTAGACTAGGCCACTGGTTTGACAGTCTCATGGACTCGGAACTGGAATTTGGCGTCATGTGGCTGGGTGACGGCCAGACATCGGGAGATTTCTATGCCGCGTCGCTGGGAGATCCCATTTTGGCCAGGCCATTCTACAACGCGGCGCTCGATGCCCCCGACTCGCAGCTGATTGCTTTCCCGGACTTGGTGGTGGGAGATATCTTGATCGAAACATCCAGCGACTTGCTGTCAACGGGCGCCGTTGTGCGTCAAGCTTGGCTGCGGCACGAGGATGCACGACTCGATTGGCTGGCCGGGTATCGATATGCCAGGCTGCGGGAAGAATTGTATGCCAGCGAGCATCTCATCTCCACCGAATTAGGCGGCCCGATTGCCTTTGGAACGACGTTTGACGTCTTGGACGAGTTTCGAACTCGCAACGAGTTTCATGGCGGCGACCTGGGACTGCAGCTGTGGACTCACATGCATGGCTGGACGGTGGAGGTATTAGGAAAGGTGGCGGTGGGAGCCGTGGCGCGCACGGTGGAGATCAACGGCAGCACGCTGGTCGAGCCCGGCGTGGGAGACGCCTCGCTTACCAGCGGCGGCTTGCTTACCGCCCCCACGAACATCGGCCGTTACCAGTCGTGCCGATTCTCGGCCCTGCCTGAACTAACGATCAGGTTCCGTCGCCCCATTTCGCGGTTCTTCACCTTCTCGGTCGGCTACACCGCAATGCTGTTAGACCATGTGGTGCGCACGGGTGATCAACTGGACGTGGTGGTCAACCCCACGCAACTCGGTAACGGCGTGCTCGCGGGTCCTCCACGTCCCACGGTCCTCATGAACGACTCGACACTGTGGGTCCACGGCCTGACCATCGGTTTGGAGTGGTAACAAATCGGCCTGTTAGAGTGTCATTCAGCAGCGTGTGCTCGGTGCGCTCATGGCTGAAATCCGCCGACATCCGCAGCACGAGGGCCGGCACGAGTTCCACGGGCGGGAACTTGTGATGCGTAGCCTGTCGGCGATGTCCGGTGCAGGGACGACGCGAACCGAATCGTCGGCTTATCGCCGGAGGAATTAGCCCACGTCGAACGGCCGATTGTCAAATAAACCGTGAAAACGCGCTGCGGATAATCTCCTCCCTGGATAGACTGGGATAATATCGCGCCGGGCCGGCAGACCGTCACGGCACGCGCAGCGACCTTTCTGCGAGCCGCCGACCGGTCTCGCATTCTCCCGCCTCGGTCGATTTTGCGAGCATACAAACGATGGCCAGACGACTGTTCTTCCTGGTGTTGATCGCCACTTGGTTGGTCGCCAATTTACTCTGGGGCGACGAGTGGAAATTCACCGATCTAGGCGACCTGGGAGGTGACGAAGGGTTCGGCAAGTCGAGCCAGGTATTCGGAATTTCCAGTGACGGTGGCACGGTGGTCGGGGACAGCATCGCCGCTGCGGTACTGGCGATCACCCAAGGGACCGAGGCGTTTCGGTGGAGCAAACCGGGTCCGATGAGGGGACTGGGGACGCTGGCCAAGCAGCCCTTTTTCAGTTCGGCCCGCGCGACATCGCAGGGCGGCCGCGTCATTGTGGGGGAGAGCCTGACGACGGCCGGCAGGCAGGCTTTCCGGTGGACCGCAGCGGAGAAAATGGTCTCGCTCGGGCTACTGCCCAGGCATAGCGAGAGCTTGGCCTTTGGTGTCTCGGATGACGGCGAGACAATCGTCGGCGAATGCCGATCTCGCGAGATGACCACCGCCTTTCGCTGGACCGCTCGCGAGGGCATGGTGGAGATGAATGGTTTGCCGGAGGGAAAACCTCGGAGCACGGCGTTGGCAATTTCTCCTGACGGCAAGGTGATTGTCGGACAAAGCGATTCCCAACAGGGACCGCAAGCGTGCCTGTGGACTGGCGAGCGTATTGCGACGGGGCTCGGCGCACTTGCCGGGAACCGATTCGACAGCGTCGCCTTTGCCGTCTCGGCCGATGGCGGCGTGGTCGTGGGCAGATCGTATTCGGAAAACGGAGTCGAGGCTTTTCGCTGGACCCCACAGGACAAGATGATTGGCTTGGGTGATCTCGCGGAGGGTCCATTTCAGAGTGCGGCATTCGCGGTGTCGGCCGATGGCAACACAATCGTCGGCCAGGCCACTACCGCTGACGGTTCGGAAGCTTTCGTGTGGACAGCCGCCACAGGCATGCAAGGATTGGGTGGTCTCTTGCAGCAGCGAGGCCTCGCCAAGGGTTGGCTGCTGCGTGAGGCACGTGGCCTCTCGGCGGATGGCAAGCTGATTGTGGGAACCGGCCAAGACCCCGCCCACAAGCAAACCGCCTGGCTGATCGAGATGCGGTAGCAGCTGACCGCGCGAGCTGTGCGGCGCCCGCCAAGTCGCGCGCCGACACGCGGAAATTCGAATACCGAAATCTCCACGCGGCCTGCGGCCGCCACCAAACAGGAAATTCGACATCCTCTCATGGCACCGTGGCGCCCAAATTCCTCACGTCCCACTGCCAGTATCAGCACTTTTCACTTTTCACTTGTCACTTTTCACTTGTCACTTATTCACTTTTCACTTTGCACTTGTCACTTTGCACTTTGGCACTTGCCAATCTGCTGTTCGGCAATGCCGCTTCACTTTCCTTTGGCGCCATTTCGCGTGATCAGCGAGAAGCACGAGCGACGGTGGACTACCGTCCGGTTCCATGGACGACTGCGGCCGCGTCAGGCGGCCTCCGGGTCTGCTCGCGGGCGTCACACCGCGAACATGGGCGAAGCCTCGTAGCGACTGGCGACCGACACTGGATGCTCGGCCCCCACGATCTGATGGTGGGTCTGCAACGCCAGGCGAGGATCGTTGTTCTGTTCAGATAAATGGGCCAGACAGGCCCATCGAAGCCGGCCGCGAAAGGCATCGCTCAGCAATTCCGCCGCTTCGCCGTTGGACAAGTGCCCTTGCGGACCGCGAATTCGCCGTTTGAGATTCTCTGGATACGGCCCTGCTTCCAGCATTTGCGGATCGTAATTGCTTTCCAGCAGGACGGCATCCAACGATCGGAGCACCTCAGCCAATCCGGGGAATGCGTGCCCCAGATCCGTCAACACACCCAGCCGGTTGCACCCGTCGTCGAACACGAATCCGACCCCATCAACACTGTCATGCGGAGTCGGAATAGTCTCGACGGTCAGGGCACCAATTCTCCATGCGGTTCCCGACGAGAAACAGCGGACGTCATCGATCAGACCCAAGCGGTTGCGGCGACGAGCTGCCAGGATCGTCCGCTCGGTAACGTAGACCGGCATGCCGTATTTCCGTTGGAAAACGCCCATCGAGCGAACATGGTCGCTGTGATCATGCGAGATCAGCAGCCCATCGATTTGGCAAGCATCAATGCCGTGTGCGGCCAATCGTGTTTCCATCTGTATGCCGCTGATTCCGGCATCAACCAGCAGACGCACTCCTCCCGCCTCGACGAAAATCGAGTTTCCGTTACTGCCCGATTGCAGAGCCATCACACGCATGGCCCCATTGTACCGGGCACCCACAGAAAACAGTAGAGACCCTGCCTGTAGGGAGGCAGTGGATCGCCGTCCCGGTTTTTTTCGAGGGGGGGTGGGCTGCCGCTTCTTGCTTCAGCGAAGCAAGAAGGACGAATTGACTGCTGACAATATCATCCCTCGGTCCAACCAGTTTCCTGGTCACTCAGTTTTCTTGTCCATCCCCCGGCTTGTCGCATGGCGATAAGTTGGTAGGCTCACTGTCATCAGACAAGCCAGTCTGTCCGTGAAAAGGCACGAACGACGCGGTCCGACAGCCTGGCGGAACTCCTACACCTGTGCCCGTTCGCTGAGGAAGAGGACTTGACAAGTGCGGTCTTGGGCAAATTTCCGCAGTTGCCAGCCCCCCTTCTCGGCCGAACTGAACGCATCAGACTGACCGGCAGCTGACCTTTCTCGAGCGGCAATGGTGTAGGTGTGCGCCCGTTTCCCGCAGCGGAGCGTCCGCTGCGTCGACATCCCAGCACGATCGCCGCCATGGGCGATCACGTGGGACCGTGGCTGTTCGTGCATTGCCGGCACCGGCGTGGATTGTCCCCGGATATCACCTGCTGTTTCAGCCGCCGAGGAGTACGCGTGACATGCTCAGCTTTGTCGCACTGGCCGCCATAATCGGCTTGGGGATGTTGGTGTGGGACTGCATCGAAGTGGGCCGCAACGATGCCGCCAACCTGGTCAATGCGGTATTCGGTGCCCGCGTACTCAGACGCCGCACAGCGGTCGTGATCGCGGGGATCGCGGTCGTTCTGGGCGCGACATTTTCGGATGAGGTGATGGAGACCGCGCGGAAAGGGATTTTCGATCCCACGGTGTTGACTATTCAAATGGCCTTGGCCGTGTACGTCAGCGTCTACTTCGTCGACACGGTGATGTTGTACGGATTCTCGGGTTTTGGAATGCCGGTCAGCACGACCGCTTGCCTGGTCTTCGCCTTGGCCGGTGGTGCCCTCTTTCTGCAAGGGCCCGACAACGTGATGTGGTCCAAGCTGGCCAATGTGATCGTGAGTATCATCGTCTCGATTGCCATCAGTGGCATCGCTTCATTCATGGTGATGCGAGTTTTTCGCGGTGCCATTCGCGATAAGGTGAAGGACCGGGACACGATCATGCTGCATGGGCCCTGGATTACGGGTGCCATGCTCACCTGGCTGACCTGGTTCCTGGTCTTCAAGGGGCTGCAGAATGTCCCCTTCGTAATATCACTCAAGGCAAGCACGTTTGAAGTCTATGGGGAGTGGTCGGTGTTACTGGTGCTGTGGGGAGCACTGACATTGCTCACCCACGTTGTATTGGTGCTGACCCATCGAATCGGCTACAAATTCTTATTCCCCGCGACGGCCGTGGCGGGCATGATCTGCATGGCGTTCGCCTTCGGGCAGAATGACTTGGCCAACGCGGCTTCGCCGGGCCTCGCCGGTCTGACGCTCTGGTGGCACAGCACGTCGCCCACCGATCTCGCTCGACTGGCAACAGAGGAGCCGATCCCCACCTGGGCCCTCTTCTGCTGCGGCATATTGATGGCTTCGGGCATGTTCACGACGTACGCGCAACGAGTCACCCGTGCCGAAGTGAACACGGGCAGCCAGTTCGATCATGTGGCGTTGTACGCGCCCCGGTGGTGTAAGACGCTGGCCCGCATGCTGCTCCCCCGTCGCGGTGGCTTACCGCCGCTGGCCCCCGAACCGGAACTGACGGAAGAAGGCAAGAAGCTGCACTATGATTCACTCCGCGCATCGGTGATTACCGGCGTCAGCGCCAGCGTAATTGCCTTCGCTTCCGGACGTGGGCTTCCCGTCTCCACCACCTACGTCGCCTTCGCAGCGGTGCTGGGTTCGGGCATCTCCGATCGCGTCTTTGCGCGAGGCGATGCCGAAACGAAAATGGGGCGTGCCATCTGGGTGATTTCCTGTTGGTTCGTCGCGCCCGTGATCGCCGTAATCGCCACCGGCTGCGTCGCCTTGATCGTCTACCACCTCTCAGTCCTTGGGCTGGCCATCTGCCTTGCCCTGAATCTATCCGCGCGAGTCTTCCTCCGACACCGCGCCGACGCGCACGAAAAGAAATATCATCAAGAGGTCTCCAAACATTCCCACTCGACCGTCGCGGAATCCACCCAACCGGCGGAGCAGGAAGATGCCGCACCGTGATGGCGCAGGGACTGAATCATGAATCCTCGCTGAGCCGGCCAAGTCGCACCAGGCCGCTCCCCCGTCCGCTGACAAGCGTGCTTTCGCTGCGCACACTAGCGTGTTAGTCGGTAACATGCGTGTACGGCGATCGCATGTTGGGGACAAATCGGAAATTCGAAGCACGAAATGTTAGCAATGCAAGAAATCCCAAACAAATTCCCCTGACGGAAATACGGATGACAAAAACGGAGAAGGACGGAACCTCCCACAGCATGCCCCGTGGTGAGAATCTGCTGGTGGCCCAGATCTGTGGCTGTGCCGGCAGCGGAGGTTTTTTCTCTAGAGTTTTCGTCTTTCGAATTTGTTTAGGATTTCGAATTTAGGATTTCGAATTTCCTGACTGGTTGCCGCCGAACGACGACCGCGTCTTGCCCCATTGGACCCGCGCCCTGGCAAGCCCAACGTCGTGGCACGCCAACAGAACCGCCGAGCACAGGACGTGCTCGGCGGTTGAGTGGAAGCCTCCGGAACATCCGGAGACCAGCTTGTTAAACCGTCGAGTCGACCAAAGGTTTCGCCGCGGAAAGAAAGGGCGGAGATTACCGCGTCGGATCCGCGCCGGCCAGTCTCTGGGCCACCTGCGTGACCAACTCCGCCAGTCGGTCCACATGTTGCTGTTGCGAATGCAGATTGACCATGTTAAACCGCAGCCAGACCTGATTATCACAGAGCGTGGTGGCAAACCAGGCCTCCCCATCGCGACGAATCACGTCCGAGATCGATTCCTGCAGGCGGTCAAGTGCCGCGGGCGAAAAGCCGGCCGGTTCCCACCGCGCACAGGCGATTGACAGCACTCCGCCAGGCAGCACACGAAATCCGCGCTGCTGCAACTGCTGCTCCAGATTCCGGGTCAGTACGATGTTACGCGTGATGGCTTCCTCGATCACCTGCCAGCCGGCGGTGCGCAAGCCGAACCAGGCGGCCAAGCCGGACGCGCGGCGGGAGGTTGGCAGCCCGCGACAATAGGCTTGGGTATGTCCCGCATCCGGAATATACGACGCCGACACGTCGAACAACGCCCGCGCCGAGTCTTCGTGACGCGTCAGCAGCACCCCGGCCGTCAGCGGCATGAAGAACCACTTGTGCAGGTCGACGGCCAGCGAATCCGCCTGTTGCAGCCCGTCGAACAGGGCTCGCTGGGAGTCGAGCAGCGCGGCCGCGCCGCCGTAGCAGGCGTCAACGTGCAGCCAAACGGAATAGTCGCGACAGAGAGGGGCTATTCGATCGAGCGGATCCATGGCACCGGTGCCGGTCGAGCCGGCCGTGGCAATCACGGCAAATGGTGTCCAGCCGCGTTGAATATCTTCTTCGATCTGACTCTGCAGGAACTGCGGGTCCATTTCACCGCGCCCGCTCCCGGGAATCGCGGCGATGCAGGCGTCGCCCAATCCGATCACTTTCGCTGCCCGGGCCGACGAAAAGTGCGTGGCACCGGACACATACAGGCGCGGCCGGGTCGTCATGGCCGTCGGCCCGTCCGCCAGCCAGGCTGGGAAGCGACAGAATTTGGCAATCTGCAGCGCCTGCAAAGTGGCATGGCTCCCGCCAGGAAGGATCATGCCCTCTCCCGCGTATTGCAGGCGACGGGCCAGCCAGTTCACTACCTCGCGTTCGGCCGCCGCGTTGGCCGGGCCCTGATGCGAGGCGCCGCCATTGTTGTCCAACGCCGAAACCACCAGGTCCCCCAACACCGCTTCGGGCAGCGGAGAGGAATTCACCAGGCCCAGGTAGAGCGGGTGGGACATGGCGATGCTCGCGTCCAGCACCTCCGACAATTCGTCAACGCCGCGCTGCAAGCCGATGCCTATGTCGGGCAGCGTACCGGCGAACCGAGCAAACAACGTCGCTTGATCGACGGGAGGAGCGACGCGATGCCCTTCCAGGTCGCGCCAGTAGTCGGCAATCAGGTCGATAATGCGATGTCCGGCCGCACGAAAGTCGCGGAGTTCCAATTCTGACATGATAGAGCCTAACGCGGCCGCTGGCCGCAATCAGTCAGGAAATTCGAAATCCTAAATTCGAAATCCTAGACATATTCGAAAAACAAAAACTCCAGAGAAAATACCTCCGCTGCCGGCAAAACCACAGATACAGGCCGCGAACAGCTGCTCTCCATGGAGCATGCTACACCATTCGAAATCCTACTGTCACTGGTCCACAAACAAACAAGAACACGATCCCCCTGTCTCAACGACCGAAACAACCGATACGAACAAACCTGACATCGCCGCGCGATGGCTCAGCGTCTTCCGTTTTCCCTTTTTCCGTTTTCCGTTCTCCCCTACGGACAGGGGAGATCGCCGGCGCGAATCCGGGATTCGTTGCCATCGACCGCGGCAAAATAGCTTGGATTACGCGCAGCACGGCGCGGTACGCGCAACAAACCTTCGCTAGAATCAAGGACTGGAAGCTGAGCGTTGCACATGGTCCAGCTGATCCTGGCGGATATTTCGGTGGCCCCAACACTAAGATAATTCAGATTTTCCGGGAACCGTACAACCATGCCTGACCGAAAGATGCTCCCTGCTGCCCTGCGCGACTTTCGTTACGGTTGGAAAGACCTCGCACTGACCGACATCGCCTACAAGTCTCTGGCATACGTGGCGCTGGTTCCCGTCGCAGGTCTGCTGCTGCATTTGCTCATCGCCTTGTCCGGCAGAACGGTGGTGGCGGACGAGGACATCGTGCAGTTCCTGCTGGAACCGCTGGGATGGCTCTGCCTGGTCGTGGTGGGGGCCGTCTTGATCGCCATTGCTGCTCTCGAGCAAGCGGCATTGATGGGCGTCGTCGCCGCGGCTCAAGTGTCGCGGCACCTGGGGGTGACGCGAGCCTTGATGTTCGCCGGTGTCCATGGATGGTCGGTGTTGCGAGTCACCACTCGCGTGATCGGCTTGTCCTGCCTGGCAGCCGTGCCATTTCTGGCCGCAGCCGGCATCACGTACCTCACGCTGCTTTCCCGGTTCGACATCAACTATTACCTCACGCAGAAACCGCTCGAGTTCAAAATATCGGTCGGCATCGCCGCGGTCTTGGCAGTGGGGCTGTCCGCCCTCTGGTTGAGGCTGGCGACCAGCTGGTTCTATGCCCTCCCGCTCGTGGTCTTCGAGCGAGTCAAGCCGGCAGCTGCGTTGCGTGTCAGCCGGGATCGAGTCCGCGGGCATCGCCACCTGATCGTCGCCTGGATTGTCACCTGGCTCGTCGTGACATTTCTGCTATCGGCCTTGGTTTCCGGGGGAGTGACACTCCTTGCCCGCGCGCTGGTCCCCTACGCGATCAACTCGCTGGGACTGCTTCTCTTTGCCGTCGGCAGCACCCTTGTCGTCTGGGCCGTGGTGAATCTGGCGACCAGCCTATTGAGTACCACGACCTTTGCGGTGATGTTCTTCCGGCTCTACGCCGATCTCGGTTGCCCCCAGGGTATCGGCCGTTCATTGCTGGAGACTGCCGAGCTGGAGACTACCGAGGTCGGGGCATGGGGAATCCGCATCGCGCTCACCCGAAGGCGGCTCGCGTCCTTGATCATTGCCGCGGTGCTGGCGGCGACCGCCGTCGGCTACATCGCGTTCAGGAGTGTTCGCGCCGTGAACGACGTGCAGATCATCGCCCACCGGGGCGCCTCTGACGCCGCTCCCGAGAATACCCTGGCGGCTATTGAGCAGGCGGTCGCCGAAGGTGCCGATTGGGCCGAATTCGACGTGCAGGAAACCGCGGACGGACAGGTCGTCGTCTTCCACGACAGCGACTTTAAAAAGCTTGCCAACGTCGATCTGAAGATCTGGAATGCGACGACGGACGACCTGCGGAACCTGGATGTGGGCAGCTGGTTCGGCCCAGAGTTCGCGGATCAGCGAGTGCCCACGTTGGCCCAGGTGCTGGCCTACTGCAAGGGAAAGATTCGCTGCACGATCGAGCTGAAATTTTACGGGCACAACCAGCAGTTGGAGCAACGTGTCGCTGAGATCGTGGAAGCCAGCGACATGCAAGACGAGATCGTCATAATCAGCCTGAAGCAGGATCTGCTCGACACGATGAAGCAGCTCCGACCCAACTGGCGGACCGGGCTCCTGACGGCCGTCGCGGTCGGGAAGCTGACCAAGGTGAAAGCGGATTTCCTGGCGGTCAACGCTAACATCGCAACCCGCTCCTTCATCCGCTCAGCGCACCAACAGAACAAACAAGTGCTCGTCTGGACCGTCAACGATCCGATCAGCATGAGCACCATGATCGGCCGCGGCGTAGATGGCCTGATCACGGACAAACCAGGCCTGGCTCGCCAGGTACTGCTGGAACGAGCCGAGTTGAGCTCGGTTGAACGCCTGCTGATCGAACTGGCCGGATTACTGGGAGTCAAGCGTGAAGTGACCCAGCAATGACGCGTGCCTCCCGCCTGGAGAGCGTTGTATAATGGCCGCGGCACCCTGGGAGGCCGGAAGTCCCACACGCAACGGTCCCCGACTTCACGCGACTGTGAACCAATTTGCGCGACCTTCCATGACACGCTGCCGTGCCGCTTGAGCTTCGGGTTTCGTCCTTTTCGTCTGGAATATCGATCACGATCATGGCCGCCACAACTCTTTGCACCGCACTGCTCCTCTCGGCTACTTTCACGCAGTCTGCGGCCCCCATCGACGTGCGCGTGGGGATCGTCGCTTACGAGGATTTTCTGGGCGAATACTCTGAGTACCAACAGCTGTTTGCCGAAATTGCTCAACGCGAACCGAACATGCATTTCCGGTTGGCGGTCGGATCGTACGGGGAAGTGCTGCACTGGATCGACCATCAGCAGATCGATCTGGCGATTCTGACTCCGGGCGTGTTCGCCGGATTGCTCGCGCCACAGGCGAGCGGCTGGGAGACGCGAATGTGCGACTATGTGGCGACCGTGCAATTACCGACCGCCCGCTCACGCTGGGCGTCGGCGGAGCGGCGCACCGAGGGTTTCTCGGACCACTATCAATCCGTCTGCCTGGTCGCCGCGGATTCGCCGTTACAGAGCGTCGATGATCTGCGACGCTTAGCTCAGGAGAGCAACGCACAGGAGGGCAAGGTGGAGTACCTTTTCGTCCATCCGCTATCTGTCTCCGGCCATGCCGCACCGCGGGAAGCACTACGGCAAGCCAACGTCAAAACCGCAGGGCTGCCGATTCGTTTCACCTATTCGCACAGCCAGTCGATCCGCATGCTCTTGGATCGCGGGACTCAAAAGGAGCGAGTGGCCTTTGTCTGGGATGATGCCGCCGGGAACGATCCGACACTGGAGGAAGGCGTGCGTCGACTGCCGTTTCCCGAACTTGAGCGGATCGAAATTCCACACGATGTGGTCGTCGCCCGCAAGGGCTTTCGCCATGCCTCGCTGCTGCGAGAATTGCTGCTGGCGCCCCTGAGCGAGGAGCAGCGTTTTCGATTCGTACAGAGGGAAGACTGGCGGCAGCGTTTTGAGCAGGTCCACAAGTGGCTCGACGCGACCGGGGCCGTGACGACCGCCGACGAGGGGGAGAACATTTCCCTGGACGAAATTGGTCATCTGCTGCTGCAATATGCCCGCTCCGGCCCCCGTCTCCCGCGACTGGCCCTGGTGCTCTCCGGCGGCGGCGCGAAATGTTCGTACCAGGTGGGAGCCGTGGCGGCGATCGAAAAGCAGCTGAGCCAGCTACGACGTGAGAATCCGCGACATCAGCTCGACATTCAGCTGGTGGTCGGCACTTCCGGGGGCGCTATCAACTCACTCCCCGTCGCGCTCGGTGTGTCGGGCTCCGCGGAAGGCCGCCAGGCATTCTACGATACGTGGACAGAACTGAATCAGTGTGAGATTATCCGCCCCCCCTTGGCGGTCCGCATCAACATGGGACTCTGGTTCGCCCTGCTCCAGACGGCGCTGATCATCTGGGTCGTGAGATGGCGAGTGCGGGACGAGAATCGACGCGGCTGGGCCTTCGCCGCAATTTACACCCTGCTCGCCGGCGCCGAGATTCTGCTGGGCTACGTTGCGCCGCCCCCCTGGCGGTGGTTGGGGATGAACCATGTGCTGCACCACCTCTGGCTCTGGTTCAGTTTTGGGGTAAAGGCATCCGCATGGAGTCTGTTTGCGATTGGGCTCGGCGCACTGCTCCTGCAGGCAATTCGCTCCCGCCGCGGCGATCACATTCGACTGCCGCGGCGGATCACCAGGACCTTGCTGGTCACGGGTCTCCTGGGATTGCCCCTGCTGCAGGTTCTGACGATGTGTGTGCTGGAAGAAACGCTGTCGAGTGGCGAGGGGATGGAGAACGCACTGGCGCGGAAATTCCCGCGTCTGATTAACCGGGATTTGGCCAGCCGCAATCAATTGCCGCTGGAAGTGAATCCCGCCACTCCCGCCGCGCGCACGCTGCAGGAGGTCAGCGAGCAGATCATGCAGCGCGGGTTGCTCGAGCGAGATCTGGTCATCACGGGCTCGTGCCTGGACCAGACCAGCCAGGAATTGCCATCGGACCTCTACTTCTTCGCGCCCTCCCATCGAGTCGAGAACTTGCTAGCGCAGGGTGAACAGATGATGCCGTATGGTGAACGGGGGGTATCCCTGTTGTCGCACCCGCAAATCCTGCTGGATGTGATCATGGGTTCCGGGTCCATTTATCCGCTGTTTCCCGCCCGACGCATCGAGGGCATTCCGCGGCCGGGCGAACAGATCGAGTTGGTCGACGGCGGGTTCGCCCACAACAGTCCCATCGAAGCCGCCGTGCTGTGGGGTGCCACGCACATCATTCTGATCGATGTCACACCGCGTGGGAGAATCCAGCGCGGCAACTTCCTGCAGAACGCGACGTCCTCCGTGCGACATCTACATCGGCAAGCCCAGTTGCTGGACGCTCGTTCGCGGGAACGAGCCACTGTTTTCACCCTCTCGCCCGAACCACCTCATATCTGCATTATTGACTTCGCGGATAACCTCGTGGCCGAGAGCATCGAACAAGGGGAGCGAGATGCGGGCCTGGACCCGGCCAGCCGAACACCTCGCTTCCACAAGCAACTGGGAGCACCCGTTTTCCAGGAAGCGGGGCCTTGAAAGGTGGCACCCCGAACCGACTCAGGCCAGGACACCCCGACCGCTCCGGTCTCCCCCTGCCGGCCTACTCGTCGAGGCTCTAAACGCCGGCGTTCCGCTGTGCTAGGATGCAGGAAGGTTGGAGAAGCGACATGCCAAGCATCAAATGCCGATGTGGGAAACAACTGCTGGTGCGGGAGGGTCAGGCCGGCACCACCGTTGTGTGTGAGTGCGGCCAGCCGTTGATCGTGCCCGGTCTGCGCCTGCTGCGCTGCCAGGAGCTTGACGGCGAACCGTTAGCCGGTATTCTGCCCGACGAAGGGTCGACACCGGCAGCGGAAACGCCGGTGGCCCTGGCGGATCGCCAGTTCCTGGTTTTTCTCACGCATCCGCAGATCCTGCCCAACCGCATCAGTTTCGATGCGGCCAGCCATTTCGTGACGGCTTGTGACCGGCTCCTGCAACGGTACTTTGAGGAGGTCGGGCGGCACTGGCACGTTGACCTGCAGGTCTCGCTGGCATTGCTCCCGAATGGCGAGACGCTGGTCGACATACAGGTCCGGCCACCCATTATTCCGGCGCCGGCCATCGCCGCGCTGGTGGACCAATTGCGGCAGATGCCGCGTCCGCCGGTCGCGAACGGTCCGGTGGCGTTTACCATCCGCAAACCGATGTGGGGGGGAGCGCCGCGAACGCCCGTTTTCGACATCCCCTTTCGCGACTTGACGCCCCGCCCCGCCAACCTCGATCAGTTGCTGATGGAGGCAGGCGGCCTGACGTGGTCCGCCGCGACAGACGCGCCGAGCGAGCGTCGTCACGCAGCGTTCTGGTCCCGCTTCCAAGTCTGGTGGCAACGGTTTCGTGCGCGAGCGCATCTTCCGGCACAACAGCAGCCCTCGCCAGACCAGGAACCGATTCAGCCGCCAAATCTCGAACAACAGGAGATCATAGCGGCGCTGCAATCCGATTCCATCGTCCAAGTCGCAGCGTGCCTGGAACGTCATCCGCACGTTCTGCCGCTGTACCATTATCTTGGGCAACTGCACGTCAACGGCGGCGACTACCAGCAGGCGGCAGGCGTGTTCTCGCAACTGATCGAACGGGATCCCGGCAACCTCGCCGCCTATGCGGCGCGCGGCCGCGCTCACGTGATGGCCGGCTCCATGCAACGAGGGCTGGCCGATTACACGGTGGCGATCGAAGGGAATCCGGCGGACGCCGAGAGTCGAGCCGCGCGCGCCATGATCTATCTGGAACTGGAGGCTTGGGAATTTGCCGAGCAGGATTTGACGTCCGCCATCGAACTGGCGCCGATACAACCGCAGCTGTACGTGGAACGAGCGCGCGTGCGTTACGCACAACAGAAAATCGGCGACGTGCTGCAGGATCTGCAACTGGTCCATCGGCTCGACCCCTATCACGTGGAGGCCTACATGCTCCATGGCTGGACGCTCCAACATCGCCCCAACGCGACGCTGCAGGATATCGCGGACGCCACGGAGCAATATGGCCACGCAATTCAGATCGAACCCCAAAACCCGGCCTATTGTGTCCAGCGGGCGGAAGCTTACGCCAGCCAGAGCAAGTTCGCAATGGCCATTGCCGACTGCGACCGCGCTCTGCAACTCGACGAAAACAGCGCCATCGCCCACGGCATCCGGGGCTACGCCAACCAACAACTCGACAACCATGGTGAAGCGGTCATCGATTGCAGCAAGGCCATCGAACTGGGATTGCGTTCGGCGGCCGTGTACGTGAGCCGAGCGGTCGGCTATGCGGCGACGGGTGAAATCGACCGGGCACTGTCCGATTGCGACATCGCAGTGGAACTGGCGCCAGACTATGCCGCAGCCTTCAACTATCGCGGCATGCTCCGGTTGGGCCAAGGCGACATCGCATCCGCCACCGAGGATTTCGCCGAAGCGTGCCGACTCGCCCCCGAATGGTCCACGCCGCGTGAATACCGAGCCGACGCGCATCGCATGCAAGCCGAATTCGAACAGGCCATCGACCAGTACACACGCACGATCGAACTCGAACCGGGCAATCTGACAGCCTACATTGGACGAGCCCTGGCCTGGATGGAAAAGGAGCAGCTGGAGCAAGCCTGGCAGGACCTGACCGAGGCGATTCGCATCGACGAAGAATGCGCGCAGGCCTACTTCCACCGCGCTGAACTGCTGCTGCGTCAAGAGCAGTTCCAGCGCACCCTGACCGACCTCGACAAAGCCATCTCGATCGATCCGAACTTCGCGCCCGGCTACCACACGCGAGGACAGGTCTACCTGCACCTGCAGATGAACGAGCAGGCCATGCGCGACTTCAGCAAGCTGATTGAACTGCATCCCACGTGGCCCGGCGCCTACTTGGGCGCGCGAACGCTTGGATCCACCTGGGAGATTCGCACAAAGCCAGCGCGGACTACCGCGAAGCAGCCAGTCTCGATCCCGGCTCGACCGAAGAGTTGATCGTCCACCGCCTGCTTGTCGAGGCCCAGCATGCGCACAAACAAGAGCAATACGACGAAGCAATTGCCAAGGCCACCGATGCGATCGACCTGGACGGGCGCTGCCTGCCGGCTTTCGCGACCCGCGCCGCCAGCTATTGGTACTGCGAACATTTCGTGGAAGCGGCCGACGATTACTCTCAACTGCTCGAACTGGCTCCCCACGCCACCTTCGCCTACGTCGGACGCGGTCAGGTGTACGTGGAATTGGGAGAATACGAGACAGCGATCCAAGATCTGAACAAGGCCGTCGACTTGGAACGCCAGGCGAATTCCCAGACCGGCCTGGCGTACGCCCTGAGCGGCCGAGCCCTCGCCTATGCGGGCCTGCGGCAATTCCAGGAAGCGGAACGAGATTTTGACGAGTCGATTCGCTTGCGACCAGACAATGCCTGGGTCCACTACAACCGAGGATTGATGTTCCATATGCGCGGTGAACTGCCACTGGCCATCGAGTCGTTTCAACGGGCCCTGTCGCTCACCGACCCGCCCCTGACAAAACGCAAACGGGAACGGGCCGAAGCATTTCTGCAGCAGCACCGCTGATCCGGTGGCGCTCCCTGGCTAGACATAACGCCAGCCCATCTCACCCCTTAACTGCTGCAGCAGTCGCTCGGTTTTGCCATTTGAGCTGTGGGCCCGGTGTGGTAAAACGGACGGCCCCGCACAGCAAGGGTGCTCAGTTCGCTCTGTGGCGGTGACGGCCGGAGTGGTTATGCAGATTCGGTCGGCCACCGCAGCCAGCCGCGCCCAGGCAAGGATTCCACAGTTACGGCCAAGGAGGGATACCATGAAGGCGCCACGCCCCATTCTGCTCTGTTGGTTCTTGCTCATCGTGTTCGTTCCGAGCGTCTGCCTGCACGCGGCGGGTTTCGCCATGAACGACAACTTCACCGTGCTCACTTCGGACTGGCCTTCGGCTGGCGAGGCGAAAGGATACGCCGAAGAAGTACTCAGGAACGCCGAGCACTGGCGGGATGTGATTGCCCAGGAATGGCTCGGACAGAAACTCCCCCCTGGTGTCGGACAGACGACGGTCAACGTTTCGGTCAATCCCGACCGGGACGCCGGCTTGACCTGGGCCAAGGACAATCCACGTCGCCAATACCATTCGCTCTACATGACAACCTCCGCTGAACGCGCCTTAGGGGGTACCTTGGCACACGAAATGGCTCATGTCGTATTGGCAACCCGTTACCCCCATCCCAACCGTTTGCCGGCGTGGATCGAAGAAGGGATTGCCAGCCGATACGACGACGAGGACCGGCAGGAAATGCGCCAGCAGCAGATTGCCTGGCTGCGGCAAACCGGCAACTGGCCGCCACTCGACAGTCTGTTGACCGCCACGAATATTGCCGCGCACGACAAACAGTCGTACGCGGTTGCCGCATCGCTCATCGATTTCCTGCTCTCGCGCAATGACGACAAACAGACGCTGTTGGAGTTCGGTCAGCACGGCAACAAGGCTGGTTGGGATGCGGCCCTGCAGAAGTACTATGGATTCCGCGATGTGACTAGGCTGCAGAGCCATTGGCAGCAATGGCTGGCACAGTGAGGTGACATCACTTACTTCTTCTGATACACGCGAATGTAGTCGACTTCGTAACGAGCGGGCATTGGCGTCTGGGACGGGTCGCCCCCCTGCGTGCCGCCGATGGCCAGATTGACCAGCATGTAGTGCGGTTGGCGAAACGGCTCGCCAGGGCGAATCCCCTCCGGATTGACCGCCTCTTTCAGGTCGGTTGTGTTCAGCAGCCGGCCGTCCACACTCAGCTCGATCTTGTGCTCATCCCAATCCATGCGCCACACATGGTACTGTTGAGACCAGGTGGAGTCACCCATTTCCGCCAGGGGGATTTTCACGTCGTCCCACCGGGCGGCCGGCCGCTGGCCGGTCGCCGACCGCTCGGCCCAGGCCACGTTGGCCAACAGCATGCCACGATAATACTCCATGATGTCGATCTCGCCGCCGGCCGGCCAAAAGCCGCGTTCCCCCAGCGTCCACCAGGCCGGCCAAATGCCGGCTCGCGTATCGATGCGGGCCCGCATTTCAAATCGACCGTACTGCCAGCTGTGCAGCCCACGCGTGATCAGGGCGGCCGACGTGTACTCGGCATACTCTCGGGATCGCCGCCAATCGCGACTTCCCGCTTGATAGTTCGGGTTCTTCTTCTGCTCGCGCCGCGCTTCGATGACGAGCTGGCCGTCTTCGCAACGGGCGTTATCCGGCTGATACCACTGCAGTTCTTCATTGCGGCTGAAGCCGATTTCGTAGGTCCATTTGTTTGCGTCAGGTTTTCCCGGCGTGTCGAACTCATCCGACCATACCAGCCAGTAGCCTTCCGACTTGTAACGGTCGGCCGGCTGGCTCGCCGCATCCGGCGGGCCCGCTGCCGGCTCGGCGGCCGACAAACTCGCCCCCCTGGGCGCGATCGCCCACCACATCGCAAGCAGCAGGAAAGGGATCATGAAGGCTACTCTCATGGCGTTTTCTCTCCAGCTTGATGAGTGGAATCGCGGACACGTACGCCGTTGGCCTTACATTTTCGGATCCAGCGCGTGCCGCCTGCTATGTGTTACCACGAGTGGCAGGTCGATGCCAGCCGGCCGGCGGCGACGCTCGATCCGGCGCCTGGGCGCCCCGGGCCGGCGGACGTTCGCCTTCACCCGCAACGTGCCCCTGCGTATACTGGAAACGGAGGACGAACGTGATGAATGACGATCGAGCGATCGCGAGTCATGACATAACTTGCGAGGAATTCGTACTCCGCCAGCGGCGGATCCGCCAGCACAGCGCAAAGCGGGACCTTGGCGGCAGTTCCCGCTTTTCCTATGAGCACAAGTTGGGCCGCAAAACGATCCATCTCGATCCGATTGCCTTTCGGCTCTTGAGCTTCTTGGCCGCTCGGCCCTATCGAGCCTACACACGACGCCGCCTGGCCCAAGCCATCAGCACTCCGCGTCACCCGGTCGCCGAAGAGACGCTGGACCGGCACGTTTCACGACTGCGACACGCTCTCGGCTTCTTCGGTGACTACATCCAGACGGTTCCCTATATCGGATACCGTTTCAAGGCTTGAGTCAGGCAGGGAGCGGCGTGAATAGCGCCCCCACTTGCCCGGTTCACGCATCTCAGGACACCTCCCCTACCTGCCCAGTTTCGCACTGTCCGGGCCCCCCAGCGCATTCCGTGGGGTCAAGAGTTGAATCTGCCGGCGATGCAGCTAGACTGAGGGGAAATCGGACAAATCAACCAATGGATGTCTTTCCGCCCATGGAGTTGGGGATCTATACCGCTCACTTGGGAGTTACCGAGATGTTGTTTCGCAACTTGGGAATGTGCATGCTGGTGCTGTTGACGCCGCTGGCCCTCGCCGCGCAAGAAAAGGCGAAGACCCTGGAGGATTTGGCGAGAGATGTCCAGAACTTGCAGTCGCAGCTGAAGGAAACCGCCGAGAACCTGACAATAGTCGCCGAACAGGTTACCAAGAACACGGCGTCAACCGCCAACAACGACGCGGAACTCAAGCGGATCCAGAACGTCGTTAACGAGGAACTCAGGAAACAGCAGGAATTGATCGACACGATCGAAGGTCTGACCGGGCTGCAACAAAATCAATTGGAGCAGCAGCAGCAAGTGCTTGATACGATTGCCGGGAAAGACAGCAGTGGCAATGATGTGTTGCGACTGAGCGCCACCATGGCGAAGAGCGACGAGTTCCGCCAGGATGTGCGCAAAGCCGTCAACGATTCCTTGGATCAAGAGGGGGAAGTCATCGTCCAGAATCGGATGCAGAGTTATCAGCGGATCAAAGTGAATCAAACCGAATACGGTATCCCTGTCGGGGAGACCTTGACGCTGAAAGTCCCGGTGGGAACCGTCACGGCCCAATTGCCCGGTCAACGGCTCACCAATTGGACGCTAACCGCTCCCAATTACAAGCAGAGGATCGATATCGTTCCGGACACCGAGGCGACGGTCACCGCCTACCGCCCTGTCTACACTCAGCCGACGGTCCCGCTTTACACGAGTCCCGTCGAGACCTACTACGTCGATCCGCTGCCGAACTACACGCTGCCACCGATCAGCTGGTATCTGTGGCCGTACTAGATCGGCTTGCCTGAAGACGGGGACATTTCCTCGCCCGACCTCCGAAATGCGGTCCTCTCGCCGCATGTCAACCTGCGTTCCCCGCCGCCATGAAATCGGACGCCGATTCGCCCGCGGGGCATGCGGCAAGGAACTCGAAGCTCGGATCAGGGTCCGCGTCGCGAAGGATATGGCCGGTGACTTCGCAGCGTCTGGCTCCTCCGGTAAAGCGGCATCCGACGCGGAATGCCAGGCCGCCACAGAGTTCGATGAGTTCCGTGTGCACGACCCGGGCAGTCAGATAGATGAGATCGGGAGGCAGCCCGAGAACGACAAACAGTTCCTCGAAGTGTGGCCTGGTTTCCTGGTAGAAGGCGAAACCATGGCGAGAGATATCGGTACAACGGACAGACATGCATGTTTCGAGTGTCTGCGTCTCACAGGCAACGATCGGGGCCACACGCTGTTCGACTCCAAAGGTATGGCGCGCTGTGGCTCGGTTCTCCTTCATCGCTCATCCACTCCCCAAGATCCCCGTGGTTCTGTCGTGAAACGCATGCCCCGGCACACACCTTGGAAACCAAGAGCTGGTCGATCGACGCGGCCCCCAAGGCTGAGTTCAATCGGGGTGGCAGCCCACCACCCGTTGGAAAACCATACATTTCTTGGCGGGCAGGTCAAACGTCGCGCCTTCACCAATAACTGCCAGACAACCGGCCACCGGTACGCTCCGCAACCGGTCTGGCTGGTATAATCGCCCGGGTCCCGATAAGCGTTATCTTCCTCCCGCGGCCGGTCAACTGAATTTGCTCACAAGGGGATATCCATGCACCACGGCGTTTCTCACAGAACCGGCTGGGCAGCCTTCGGAGTCCTGATCGCGGCGTTTTTTTTGCAGCCAGGTCCAACGACGCTGACCGCCGAGGATTTTGCCGGGCGGTTTTTCCGTGGCGAGGGGGACGTCGCCTATCTGCAGCTACTGGACATCTCGCGTCGGATGCTGGACCCCGATCCCGAGTACCAGCATCTCCCCATGCTCTATACCCCGGCCTGGAACGGATTCGTGGAAGGACCAACCTGGGGTGCCTGGTGGATTCAAAACAGCTACGGCACAACCTATTGTGCCCTCCCCTTGCTGCAGGAACCGCACGTGACATTTCTGCAGAACTCCCATGACTTGTGGTTCAGCCAAATGGGCGATGGGACGCGGGCCGGAGCGAGGGACTGGGTCGCTCCGGACGGCTGCCTCTGCGATGCCGCCTCGCCTGGCTGGATCTACTACAAACAAGGGGACGGCCGCATCGACATTCACGACTGGGGGGTTGAGTTCACGGCGGCGGGACTGCTGATGCAGGCTGAATCACTGCTGATCAGCCGCGACCGTACGGCGCTGCAACACTACTTGCCGCTGCTCGAACGCTGTGCCGCGTTTATCGAAAGCCGCCGCGACACGGCAAACAACCTATTCCTGGCCGGCCCCGCCGGGAACCTGCTCGCTCCCAGTTACGCTGGCTGGAAGAAACCCGATGGGACTTTTGAGAAAGCCTATCTGGTTGGCTTAAGTGTCACCTACATTGCGGCGCTCGATCGCTTGATCGAACTGGAGAAGCTGGCCGATGCTCCCGACAAGGTGGAACGCTATACACAGCAGCGGGACTCCGCCCGTCAGGGACTCTCACACGTGACGACCGATGAGGGATACCTGCTCAAATCGCTTGATCCTGACGGCACTCGCCACGGCGTGTACGGTGCGGCGACCAACGGCTATTTCGAGGCCGTCTGCAATCACGATGCGATCTGTTTTGGCGTCGTCAGCGACGAGCGGTCGCGGCAGATCATGGACAAGATGCGATCCATCCCCGGCTTGCGGCCCCACGACCTCATCATCACGAACTATCCGTCGCTCGACGACATGTACGTCGAGCCGGACGACTGGCTGTGGAAGTTCGGTACCTGGGTTAACGGTGGGCACTGGACCACCTGTGAAGCCCGCATGATCATGGCCTATTATCGCCTGCACTGCTTTGAAGACGCCTCGCGCTCGATGCAACAGATCCTGAAATTCGCCCGTGCCTTTCGCCTGGACAACCCCTTGGTGGACTTCGGCAACGCCGTCTACCAACCGGGAGAACCGATCAATCTCTGCTACGACACGCTCGGCGCACCGGCAGCGATGATCCGCGGTTTGTTCGAGTATCTCTACCGCGCGGACCGACTGACCCTGGTACCGCACATCCCCGCGGGCATCACGCGTTTGCAGCAGGATTTTCCCGTACGATTCGGCGTCAAACAGCTGTATCTGGCAACGGTGGGGTCCGGACCGATCACCGCGGTGACGATCAACGGTCAGCCGTGGCCGGAATTCGACAGCCGGTCGATTGATCTGCCTTACGATGCCTTGCCGGATCAGGCGAACATTGTCATTGCGATGGGTTCCGCCACACCGAAGACCGACGCGCCGCGTCACGCCGCCCATGACCTGCCGCCAGAACCGGCGGTTGACGTGGCGATCTCTCTGGCCGAGCACTTTCCCGTAATCACCTGCAACGACTTGCCGTTGCGTATTGGAGCGGACAGCAACGGCGACAATCGTTTCGTCGGGCAACTGGCGCGTGCGCGAGTGTTCTCGCGAGCGTTGTCGGCCGACGAAGTCGCCCTCTCGGCGGCGAATATGCCGAGCGTGCTGGACAAGGACAAGGCATTGATCGCGGATTGGGTGTTCAGCCGACGCTCTCAGGATACGGTCCCCAACGCCGTCGGTGATTTCTTGCCGGCCAAGATCGTCGGTCCCGCCGAGATGGTCGACGCTCCGTGTGGAAAGGTACTGCGACTCGACGGCCAGGCGTATCTCGAGGTCGCGCCGGACCCGCGTCTGAATCTCACCTCCGATATGACGCTCGAAGCCTGGCTCTGTCCCGGCACATTACCGGGCGGCGGCGCGCGGATCCTGGACAAGAGCCGTGTCGGGACCTCCAACGGGTATTTGCTCGATACGCACCCTGGCAATTCGCTGCGGATGATCGTCCAGCGCGGCACGCTCTCATCGGATTCACACTCCCCCGCTGACACCTGGCTGCATGTGGTGGCGAGCGTCGATGCGACGGGACGCCTGGCGCTGTATGTCGATGGTAAGCCTGTGGCCGAATCCGATCACGCGTTGTCCGACGAGCTGGCGAACATGACTCAGCGCATCGCTCGGCTTCGAGCGTTTCACGGTCGACTGGTCCAGGCCGGCCTGGCCGACTGCTACGAAGCGCAACATGCTCGGCTGGCTGTCACCAGTTACGTGGCACTGCAGCAGCGCCTGCACCTCATTGCGGACGGCACGCTGGCACGCTTGCCGGACCCGTCGCAATTCGCAGCCGACCAATCGTACTTCGCGACAACGGCCAGGCTGTGCGAGGGACTGGAGAAAACCATCGCCGGCTACGCCGAGTCAGACGAACCGCACAAGCAGAACATCCTCGCATTGTTCTCGTCCGAAACAAGGTGACGACCAGATGGCGATCTACCGACTTGGCGATAGGACACCGGTTATTGACGAGAGCGTTTATGTCGCTGAGGGGGCGATTGTGATCGGGCAGGTTACCCTTGGAAAGAACTCCACGGTCTGGTCGCAGGCGGTGTTGCGGGGTGACAACGAGCCGATCCAGATTGGTGCAGGCTGCAACGTGCAGGAGGGCGCCGTGCTGCACACCGACCCCGGCTTCCCGCTGACGGTCGAGGATCACGTGACGATCGCCCATCAGGTGATGCTCCACGGTTGCACAATCGGTGAAGGGTCGCTCATCGGCATCCAGGCCGTCATCCTCAACGGCGCGGTGATCGGCCGCCAGTGCCTGGTCGGAGCTGGTGCCTTGATTACGCCAGGCAAGACCTTCCCCGACAACTCGCTGATCCTCGGCTCACCAGCCAAGGTGGTGCGCGAACTGACCGAGGAACAAATCGCCGACCTGCGCAGCACGGCGAGCAAGTACGCTCGGCGAGGCGTCTTCTTCAAAGACCATCTGGAGAGGATCGGATGAGTCAGCGGAGGCGCGAAATCGGCGATTCGAGCAGTCGGCGGCGTCTGACGGCAGCGGGCCGTGAGGAAGCCGAGCGGTCGCGCCCCTCCAGTCGGGACAGGCCGTAGACGCGGCCCCTCCTCACGTAACCAACCGGATTTTCCGCCTATCCGGGGCCCTGCACCGCTGGATCGCCTGATTCGCGGCAGCCTTTCAGATTACCGGCCGGACCCCCTCGCGAAGAAAGGGGTTTTCCACTACAGTGTGCCGAGTGATTGAATCACTTCCGGCCAAATTCAGTTTCCTACCGCGCTGGGCTCGTCAGTCTTTGCCCACCGATTCCTGAATCGTACCGTACGCGTTCGATCATGTTTTGCGAGCGGCTATGGCGATGGTCACGTCGCCGGGCTAGCGCCTGTCATTTGGACATTAGCCGAGGCTCGCACTGTTGTTCGTCCGCGTTTTCACTCCGGTAAGACTCTCTTTGAACTCGGCACCAGCTGGATGATCGGTCCAGTCCTTGCCGAATGGCTGTCCCACCGGGCGACTTTCTGCGGCAGTCGCTCGTTCAGAGATTGTTCTTGCCCAACAAGAGAAGATTCAGGAAGTTTCATGCCCCAGTCAGAATTGGACGCTTTGTCGACCGAATTCCAGGCCACGTTTCCTTCACCCGAGAACGATCGCACGAACCCGACGGCCGACACAGGGTTCCGTTCGCTGGGACTCAGCGCTCCCCTGATCGCGGCGGTGGAAAGTTCCGGATATTCCACTCCGACACCGATTCAGGCCCAGACCATTCCGTTGTTGTTGGCCGGCCGCGACGTCCTTGGCCAAGCGCAGACAGGCACGGGCAAGACGGCGGCGTTCGCCCTGCCGACGCTCGAACGAATTGATCTCTCCAAGAAGCGGCCGCAAGTCCTGGTCCTCACTCCCACGCGCGAACTGGCCATCCAGGTCGCGGAGGCGTTCGAGAGGTACTCGCACCACATGCGTGGACTGCTCGTGGTCCCGATTTACGGCGGCCAGGATTACCAGGTTCAGTTTCGGCAACTGGATCGAGGTGTCCATGTTGTCGTGGGGACTCCCGGTCGCGTGATGGACCACATGCGCCGCGGCACCTTGAATCTCGATGCGTTGCAGTGTCTGGTGCTGGACGAAGCCGACGAGATGCTGCGCATGGGCTTTGCGGACGACGTGGAATGGGTACTGACCCAGGCTCCCGAGAAACGACAAATGGCCCTCTTCTCCGCCACTCTGCCCAGGCCGATTCGCCAGATCGCTCAGAAGCACCTCAAGAACCCGGCCGAAGTCACGATTCTCCAGCGGACGGCGACCGCCGACACGGTGAATCAGCGTTACATCATCACCGCGCCACATCAGAAGCAAGCTGCCTTGGCCCGGATTCTGGAAGCCGAACCGACCGATGGCGTGCTCGTCTTTGTCAAGACGCGGAGCACCACGGAACCGCTCGCCGAATACCTGGCGGAAGCCGGCCTCAAGACGGCCGCATTGAATGGCGACATTGCACAGAAGCAGCGGGAACGGATCGTCGACAACCTGCGGTCGGGAAAGGTCGATATTCTCGTGGCCACCGATGTGGCCGCGCGCGGCTTGGATGTGCAACGGATCAGCCATGTCATTAATTACGACTTGCCTTACGACAGTGAAGCGTACATACATCGCGTCGGCCGCACGGGGCGAGCAGGTCGCAGTGGCGAGGCAATCCTGTTCGTGCATCCGCGTGAACGCCGTCTGCTCAAGCGACTCGAACAAGCGACGCGGCAACCGATCGAACTGATGGACCTCCCCTCCAATCGCGCCATCAACAAGCAGCGAGTGGCTCGCTTTCATGAGAAAATCTCGCAAGGCCTGGCTCACCTGGAACTCGAGACATTCCAGGCGATTGTCGACCATTATCGACGCGAAAACGACGTACCGCTCGAATTGATTGCCGCCTCGCTGGCCGTGCTCGCCAATGGCGAGACGCCACTGCTGGTCAAGGACGAGATCAAGTCGGTTGGCTTCGCCACGGATTCGCGTCGCGAGCCGGGCGACAAGGGTGGTCGTTTCCAGCAGCGCGAGCCGCGCAATGATCGCCGCCCGGGTGCGTATCGGTCCGGCACCGCCTGCGAAACCTACCGTATCGAGGTCGGACGCAACCATCAGGTCCAGCCGGGCAACATTGTCGGCGCAATCGCCAACGAAACAGGCATCGGCAGCGAATCGATCGGCAAGATCACCATCTTCGACCAGTTCAGCACGGTCGACCTCCCCGGCGGCATTTCGCGACATTTGCTCGAGACGCCTGGCCAAAGTCGTTGTCGCAGGACGCAAACTCCGGATCTCGCGAATGGACGACCCGCGCACAAGGCGCAGCGCAAGCCAAAGAACGGCACCCGCCGCCAGCCGTGTGGCCCTACGTAAAACGGAATTCATTCCGTTTACGCAGCATCCAAGACGCCCACTTCCCCACGTAAAACGGAATTCATTCCGTTTACGCAGCACCCAAGACCCTCTTTCTCCTCCGACCAACAAGAGCCACCCGCTCTTCACCAGGCGTGCGCAGCGTATCGAATAGCAGGCCCAGTGTGGTGAGAATCAGCTTGTGGAACATGACTGTGTTATTGCCGGCAGCGGAGGTTTTTGGATTCCATTTTTTTGGGGTTTTGGATTTCGAATTTGTTTAAGATTTCGATATTCGGATTTCGGATTTCCTGTTTGGTGGCGGCAGGCGGGCCTACGTTTTGATTGCACACGCTGTGGCGAGGTCGGCATGCGCGGCGGCCGCACGATGCGGTCCCCTTCATTCTGGACTGCGTAATCCGTATAAATTCCACTAGACTGATCACGCACCAACCGTTCCGTTTCCTGGCCAAGCATGGGGAGGACCTGTTGTGAGAGGATATGAGCTGCGAATATCGGTTTTTGCGTTGTGGCTGCTGTGCTTCGCTTTGCTGCCGGTCGCTGCGGGCGACCCACCGACATCGCGGCGAGTCTACTTCATTGGCAATAGTGTGACGGACACGATCAAATACGATGGACTGGAGCAGTTGGCTGCCGAGCGTGGGAGGCAACTCACTTGGGGGCGGCACATGATTCCTGGAGCGCCGCTGCAGTGGATCTGGTCGCATCCCGAGGACGGCTTCCACCAGGCACCATTTGGCCGCTATCCCGCCGCGCTGGCTGGGCACTCGTGGGATGTGCTCTGCCTGCAACCGTTCGATCGCCACATCGACGGTCAGGAGGGGGACGTCGCGATGACCAGGAATTTCGTCCGGGCGGCACTGCCGGCCAGCCCCGCTCTGCAGGTATACATTTACGCACGCTGGCCGCGCAAGGACCAAGACGGGCAACTCGATTACGCTCGGCAGTGGCTGCGCACGTACACGGGCCAATGGGACAGTACCAATGAAACGCGGGACTTTTTTGAGCGTCTGGCCGTGTCGGTTCAGAAGGAATTGCCCGATCTGAAGCAGCCCGTGCGGATCATTCCCGTGGGACACGTGATGCATGAGCTGGATCGCCGCATGCAGCGGCGGGAGGTGCCCGGCTTGTCCCATATTGGTCAGGTGTATCAGGACCAGATCCATCTCAACAACGTCGGTTCGTATATTGTCGCATGTACGTTCTATGCCACACTGTATGGCGACAGTCCTGTCGGCCTCTCGACGAAATCGTACGACCCGATCGATCCCCGGCTGGCCAAAGTGATCCAGGAAACGGTGTGGAAGGTCGTGGTTACTTGCGCGGAATCAGGTGTGGTGGCCGAGCAACCGCCGGAGTACTCCACGGAGGAAACGGCTACCCAGTCGGACATGGTTGGCGCCGCTGCGAAAGAATCGCCTCAACCGCTGTCCCGCGACGAACAATACCGACAGCTTGTGGTGGGAACCTGGGAGGATGACTACCAGGGTAAACGCACCATGACGCTCAACGCGGACGGCACGGGAACGATGATCGTCCAGCTCAGTGGCATGACAGCCACCCTGTTTGCCTCGCGACTGGAGTTCAACATGATCTGGTCGCTGGAGAACGGACGGCTGAAGAAGCAGACGATCAGCGGCAAGCCCGAGATGCGAGTCAATATGATCCTCAAGACGATGGGAGATCGAGTGGACGAGCCGATCCTCGAACTGACCAGCGAGCGACTGCTGCTGCTGGACAAGGATGGCGAAACAAAGTACGACTGGCGCCGCAAGAAATAGTGGTAGTGCAGGGTGACAAGGTCGCCCACCAGAACGCTTCTCTTCCCCGCACACCTTAGGGCGACCGCTGGCACACCAGCATGCGGTCGGCCATCAGCGCAGTTGTCCGGCTCGGCCAACGCTCAAACGGACCTCTCCCTCCATGGCACGTGACGCGTCGCGCAAGGTGTTTTTCGCACAGGATTCGCGGAGGCGGCATCCCATGGTAGCGATCCGGGACCAACGACAGATATACTGTAAGGTGCTACCGTCATCCCAGCATCAGCGCCGTTGACACGGCATTCCCGCCAGGCTCCGTTACTCACCGAGACTCACACGATGCGCACCATTTTCACGATCGTCTGCCTGCTGATCGGCACATTGACATCGCCACTCACCACCACAAGGGTATGCGGTGACGATGACGCGACGAGTGTCGAGAAACGTCCGCAGAGAATCTTCGACCGCGAGGGGCCGCTGGGCGAGACACCAGAGCGATGCAGCGACGACTTGCCACTGTCGGATCAGCGGAACCAAGGGAGTTGGGTCAAGTACGAACCGATGAGCGACGAGTTCGAAGGGGGCCAGCTGGATCGTGAGAAGTGGACTGTCAACATGTACTGGTGGAAGGGACGGCAGCCCGCGTTGTTCAGCGAGAAGAACGTTACCGTTGCCGACGGGAAGCTGCAGTTGACGATGCGCAAGGAGCCGGTTGCTGAAGAATACGCGAAGCATGGTTACCGCGACTACACGTCGGCGGCGTTACATTCGCAGGCTCGATCGAGCTACGGGTATTATGAAGTGAAAGCCAAGCCGATGGATTCGGCCGGGTCGAGTTCATTTTGGTTTCAGCAGGATGCCGTGGAGGGCTGGGGAACGGAAATTGACGTGTTCGAAATCGGCGGCAAGGCGAAGGGTTACGAGCACAAGGTGAACATGAATGTGCACGTGTTTCTGACGCCGCGCGAGCGAAAGCACTGGAGCGTAGGCGGCCAGTGGGTCGCTCCATTTCGGCTGGCCGACGACTTTCACGTGTACGGCCTGGAGTGGGGCCAGGAGGATATCAAATACTACGTCGATGGCGTGCTCGTGCGATCGGTCGAGAACACGCATTGGCATCAACCGCTCTATCTGATTTTCGATAGCGAGACGATGCCCGATTGGTTTGGCATGCCCGACGACAAGGATCTTCCCTCGACGTTCCAGGTGGAATACGTTCGCGCCTGGCACAAGTCGGATGGAACAGGAGGGCGCGGCCAGTAACATCCCGCACGAGGACGTCGACGATCCGACTCGGCAGGAGTCTGGCCCTCTCACATTTCGAATCTGAGGAGAACCGCCATGCTGCGAATTCTTTTGGCAGCGCTGCTGTCATGTAGCGTGCTCTGCTCGGCCGGTGCAGCGGAGCAAGCCTGCACCAATGGCTCATTCGAACAGCGTGACGCGGAGGGATTCCCGGTGGACTGGAGCCCGGTGGGGGACGGTGTCGCACTCTCGCAGGATGCGTACGAGGGCCAGGTCGCTCTGCAGCTTGTGCGGACACGTGAGGCGAAGACCGCCGAAACAGGGCTCAATCGCGGTTGGCGCCCCGGGCAGGGACCGGCCGGCATCACTTCGTTGTCGGGAGGCATGAACTTCCACTACAAGGCAATCAGTGCTGATGCCGCACAGCTGATGATTTATGTCATCCCGATGAACGAGCAGAATGTCGAGCGAACTGAGTCACGGCGTGCGGAGTTTCGCGTCCCCGATGATCACATCGGTGACGGCCAATGGCATCACGCGCGGCTCAAATACGACTTCACGAAGGATCCGGCCGTTAAGTGGGTCCATTTTGCCGCCCGCATTGTCGGCAGCTCCGGTCAACTGCTCCTGGATGAGATTGCGTACATCGAACGCGTCGGCCCGCTCTTGCGATTTGGCAAGCCGCGACTAGAAGAAGACCCCGCCGCACCAGGACAGTGCTGCACGTTGCGAGTGCCGCTTTGGAGTGACGGAGATCAGCCGGCCGAGGCGGTCGCCGTCGACGCGGTGTTGCCACCTGGCCTGCGAGCGGGCAATTCGCCCATCCGGCTCGGGAACCTGGCAGTTGGTACGCGGGCCATCGTGCGGATGAAACTGGACGGTGAACGGCAGGCGGCGACCGAAATCCGGTTGCACGCGCGGGCTGGTGCGGCTGAATCGACAGCACGAATTGCGCTGCAACCGCAATTGCACGTCGTCAGCGCCGGGCCCACTCGGCCGCTGGCAGTGGTGGGGCAGCCGAGCACCGTGGAATGTGCTCTGACCAACAGCGGGAACGCCATGCTGCCGGCGACCGCTGTCAAGTTTTCGCTGCCTACTGGTACTGTGGCGAAGAGCGTTGAGCCGATTCCGCCGGGAGAATCGCGTCTTGCGGTGGCATCGTTCGTGCCGACCGTCGAGTCGCTCTCGCAGGCAGTCGCTGTCGACTTGGAAAACTCGGCCAGCAGCGATCCGATTCACAAGCTGTCCACCTTGGTGGTCGGTCCCGATATGCACTTGCCCAGCCCGACGGGCACTCTGCACTGTCAAGTGGATGGCTCGTGTGCCGTGTTGGAAAACGCTCGTCTGCGGTGCGTGCTGCGTCGACTGCAACTCGGCTGGGGGCCTGCCGAACTCTACGTGCATACGAACGACGAGTGGATACTCGTGGCACAACTTCCGCGACTCAGCCGGCTTGTGGCGCTCGATGAGCAGGACCAGCGTTTCGAGCAGACCATTGTGACGGCCGAACCGCCGCAGGCTGACAGTACCGATGACGGTGCGCAATTGACACTGCGGGCCATGGTGCATGACAGCGATGGGGCGTCATGGGAGGTGAGAGTGCGGCTAACGCTCGGCGCGGATGCCGACACGCTGATGGTCTGTCACGAACTGAGGTGTAGCCAGCAGGGGCGACTGCTGGCCTTTGACGGTCCGGTGGTCTATGCCCTCGCGCGTCAGGAAGCCGTGTTTCCAGGCCTGGAGTGGCTGGTCGGCGACGAAGTGTCCTCGAGCACGCTCGATATCGCCGCGGGTCACGCCGATCAGATCCGCTACGTCGTGCATCCGAATATGATTACCGTGCCGGCGATTGGGATTCACGCCGGGTGGGGGACGCTGGGATTGTTGTGGGATGTGCATCAGCAGTGGGACGGGGTCCACGACCGGCCGTCGGCCATGTTCGCCTCGCCCGACCATTTTGAGAATCAGCGTACGCATGTGGCTGGGTTGTTTCTCCCCGGCGTGCCCCGGTGGGTGGACGTCAACCAGCGCGAAGCAAAGACACCCTACGTGATGAAGCCGGATCAACCGCTGCGTCTGGAGTGCCGGATCGTGGCGGACGCGGACGCCGCGGACGCCGTTTCAGCGATCGACACCTGGCTCGACTGGCAGCACCTCCCCGCACCAGCGGTGCTGCCGCACGGCTCGTACGAGAATGAGATTGCTTTCTCGATGCGCGGCTATCTGGATTCGCTCTGGATCCCTGATTCGCGCCAATGGTGGACGAGCAAAGGGGGCGGGATCATGTCGTCCAAGGGGCGACCGTCCGCCTACGTAGCGGATCTGCTGGTGGGAGCGATCCTCAGCCCGGAAGAAAGCGTGAGACAAGCCTGTCGCGATCGGGCAGCCGAGGTATTGTCGATGACCGGTGGGATGGCGCGGGTTGATCTTCAGCGCTTTGGCGCGGGCGGATCTGGCCCTGGCCAGTCCCAGCCTGATTGCCGGACTAGTGAATTCGCGGGATGCCCATGGCATGTGGGCTTTCGATGCGGATCGCCTCGGCAGCGGGCCCTTTGAAGGGGTCGATTATCGGGATCTTGGTCCGCATGGGGCCGTGGAAGTGGGAACCGCTGCCCAGCAAGCGTCCCAGGTGCTGAAATATGCGAGAATCGCGGGCGACCAGCAAGCTTACGAGCTAATGGTTCCCACACTCGAGCGGATAAGTGCCTTCGGCGTGCCACGGGCCGCTCAAGTGTGGGAAGTGCCGGTCCACACGCCGGATATCCTGGCCGCGTCCAATGCGATGGACGCGTTCTTGGAAGCTTATCAGATAAGTGGCGATCCCCGATGGCTGGAACAGGCTCTGCTGTGGGCTCGTCGTGGGCTGCCATTCATCTATCTCTGGGACGATCCCACACAGCCGTTCCTGGTCGGTGCGAGTATTCCTGTTTTCGGCGCAACGTGGTACCAAGGCTCCTGGTTCGGGCGTCCCGTGCAGTGGAACGGGCTCTGCTATGCCTGCTCGCTGCTGAGGCTTGCCCAGTACGATCAGAGTCGAGATTGGCGGAGACTTGCAGAAGCGATCATTCACAGTGGCATGCATCAACAGGATCAGGAAGGCGAGAACGTGGCGCTGTGGCCGGACAATCTCAGCGCGATCGACGGCGAGAAGTGTGCTTGGGTGTTCGCGCAGACAGATTCTGCAATGTGTCTCGAAACTCATGGAACGGGATGAAGATCCAGCGACGATAATCGTAGGCGAAGGGACGCAACGGCTTCACATCACGTCCACGGCCAGGTTGGCGAACGCTGAGCGGGATGGCCAACTGCTCTGCTTCACGGCCGCGTTTCCCCGTGGCGAACAGGGTTGTGTCCTGGTGGCAAATACGAAGCGGCCACAGCGTGTGATGGTAGATGGAAGCGAGGTGGGCGAATTCGCGGATGTCGAGATGTCCGATCGGCCGGCATGGCGGTACGACCCGGCGACTGGTTTCTTGACGATTCGCATCACCCGCAGTGGCGACGTGCGGGTGGCCGTATCCGCCGCGGAATTTTGCGTAATCGAACGACTGCCGACGATCGTCGATCGAGTGGCGTTTGAGTTTGATCGGTCGGCCGAAGGGTGGAGTGCCGCGCACGATGTATTGGAAGTGAGACCTGACGAGGGATTACTGACGGGCAGATTACGGGATCGGATCCGTACATCGTGCGCACGATGCTCAACGTTCCCGCGGACTCGTGCAGCAAGATCACGATGCGGATCCGGCTGACGGCGGGCCGCGGAGGGCAGTTGTTCTGGACGACGCGGGCCTCTCCCTCGTTTGATGAAGCCAAGTCGATTTATTTACCGCTGGCGGCTGACGGCGAGTTTCACGAACTGCGGATCGATGTGGGAGCACATCCGCAATGGGCTGGCCAGATTACTGGCCTGCGCATTGACGTAGGTGGCGGAGCGAGTGAAGGTGAATTCGCCATCGATTACATCCGTGGCGTTCGCTAGCTGATCTGGCGGGCTACGTGCACGTTTCCCGCAT
>CAWDIM010000005.1:0-238955 GCA_963802295.1 uncultured Planctomycetota bacterium
CCCTCCGATTTGCGTGCACGAGGCGACTGGGCCATGAATCCAAACCGCTTCGGCAACGCGATGCTGTTTGGACTATTTGCGGTAGCATATTTCTATCATCTGCGTTGGGGGCGCCGCTTTGGTATCAGGAAGTTGTTGTGTTTAGGTGCAGCTATTGTGCTCGCCTTGTTCGTTGCACCAACCGGTTCCCGGCAGAACTTGCTTCTCATTGTACTATTCACAGTCCTCCTTATTCTGTTCTGTTATCGACAGCGATTCTTAAGGAGCTGGCGAGTTGCCGCATCAGTTGTCGTGATTTCTGCAATACTGTGCGGCGTTGTCGCGTACAATCTCCGCGAAGGGACCTTAATGGCACAGCGTGTCGACCTTACTGTAAGGGAGGGTGAGAGTGCCGGGCGGATGCAGTTGATTCGGGATGGCCTAAGCGTGTTTACGAAGCGGCCGTTTATTGGTGCCGGACTGGGCAACTTCCAGGCGGCCACGGGAGCAACGCATTACGCACATAACGATTATGTTGAGCTCTTGGTAACAACTGGGTTGCTCGGTTTCGTCATTTACTGTTTGGCGCTTGTGACGTTGTGGCGTCGTCTTCGTACCGCACGGCGGGGGAGTCAAGATGAAAAGGTGGCCGTTGTAATCGGAGTGTGTCGAGCATGTTTCGTTGGGCCTGCTGATTCTCGGTATGTTCGATGTTTTGTTTCCGCGGCCTCAAGCTTGGCTTATGTTGGGTGGGTTTGCAGGGTTCTCGCTCCGGATGAGGCGTGATAAATCGGCAACGATGCCGAAATCATACGCAGTATCCTTTGTCTTATGAGATTTGGGAGTGTTGTGAATGTCGGAACCGAGAGCGTTGGCGGCAGGTCCTTGCGTTAGGACCCTCGTTGCAGGACTTATGAGCTGTTATAAACGAGCTATCGCGGGGGGCGTTGGCATTGGTCAGAGAAGACGTTTCGTGGACACGTGACGAGCATGTTTCGCGCTCTTTTCGCTTCGGCGGCGGCTTCTTGAAGTTACGTATGTTTTCCAGAAAATGATCGAGTCGAATGTTTGTGGGGCGAGTTGTGTAAGGATTGTCGCAAGCTGCTGGAGTGTGAGATGAGCAGCAACTTTCTTCCACTTGTCCGCAGGAATGCCGATCATCATGCCGAATTAGCGTTGCATACGCCCTGTGTTTTCATTTCGAAAGTCTCGTCAACTATTGGGAGAAAGTCAGAAATGGCTTCCGCGGGAGCGATGCTTGTCATGAGGCGTCGCATAAGTTGGCGATCTCGACAGATCGGAAACATCTGATTTACCCGTTGATGGTGCACCATTCTGGTTAATAGTTGTTGGAGTTGACGAGTTGCATTTGAACGCTGGGCTTGCGAACCGCGTTATCGCCCAATCATTCGGGGCAACTTTAGTGTACGCGCCGCGCTTGCGTGTCGATCGCCGTTGTGGCGATGTCGTTTTCCGTCGCTGCTACTTCGAATGACACGATAAACCATTCCGTTTAGCACAGCAGGTAATAAAGGCGTACTCGTGACCATTAGCTCCATATGTTTCGTCACGGCGGTTTACCCAAGTACACATAATCCCATTGCAGGGACATTTGTTGAGCAGTTGGTATGCGCAGTAGCAGCAAAAGGAATCGAATGTACGGTGATCCACCCAATGCCCGTACACCACTTCGTGCAGAATGCTGCTTGGTCATGGCGATCGCCTACATCGGTGAACGCCTATGCGAAGATAGACGTCCAAAGGACTCCATACATTTCGGCATCGAACCGATCAATCGGAGGATTCAACACGTACGTTGCGACCAGCTATTTCTTTCGTCGTGCGGTGTTCCGATGTCTTGATAGGCTGCAAAAACGGCCCGATGTTGTCTATGGCCATTTCTGCGCGCACGGTGCCGTCGCAGCGGAGTGGGGCAAGGCGAACGGCATTCCGACGGCTGTGGCCGCGGGAGAGAGCAACTTGGCCGGATATCGATGCATGATGCCGGGATTTGGTAACCACCTCCGGGACGTCGCCGCCGCTGTTGCTGTTTCGCGGACGCTAGCGGAACTCTTCGCTTTCGCTTGATTTTGGCGTCGCGCCAGAGAAGATCGCAGTTATCCCGATGGCGTGGACTTAACACGATTCTTTCCGCGAGATAGGCGGAGATGCGGACAAATACCAATTGCCGCTAATGAGTTCCTTGTAGCTTTTCTCGGCGCACTTTAACGGAAGAAAAGGTGTCCTTCGGGTGCTTGCGGCCGTTGAGGAACTGGACGGTGTCGGTGCGATGTTTATCGGCTCTGGTCCGTTATCACCCTCTGGGCAGCGAATGCGATTTCGAGGTACATTGCCGCATGAATGTGTCCCGGAAATGCTCTCAGCGGCCGATGCATTCGTATTGCCGACAACGGCTGAAGGCTGCTGCAACGCGCTACTTGAGGCCTTGGCCTGTGGGCTTCCGGTAATTACTTCCGCCGCCGATTTCAATGATGACATTGTTGATCGTAGTGTCGGCGTGTTGGTGGCACCGGACGATGTTGTCGATATTCGGCGTGCAATTGCCCTGCTCCGCGACGAACCACAGCTCCGGCAGAAGATGGCAAAATCCGCTCGTGACAAAGCCCGCAAATTCGACCTGCAGGTACGGGCGACTCGTATTATTGATTGGCTTTCCAAAAAGACTGCTACTTGATGCGATGACAAATAAGGTGCATGGGCACGAGCAGTCCTGACTCCTTTCGTTTGTTTTGGCGAAAAAGGCGGGGTCTAGCGGATATCCGCGTTGACTCAAATCCTCTTGGGAATTATCGCAAATGGTTCAGGACGACGAGATGAACACTAATTCTGAGCCAAGAGACCGGCCGCCGTGCGGTAATGCTATCTCCGACGGCTTCCCAGCCGCGATATCATCGACGATGTGCGATGCTATTGGCTGCCGGCTATGATGTGAGCGTGTACACTTTTCATCGCGGTCTATACACGGAGAATACATATCCCCCTTCGGTGAACGTCGTTAGTCTTGGAGAAGTCGCATCGGGAAGATACTTCAGCAGGATTCCAAAATTGACGAAATCGGTTCGCCAGATCAGGAAAGCCGAAAATGTGCAGGCCGTTCCGGCGTCTCTTGTCTACGCGTTTGGGTTGGATATGGGACTGGTCGCGCGTTGGGCCCTATCACAATCCATGCCGCTGGTATATGAAATAGGAGACATTCAGAATCCGCTGCCGCATGGCACGATATTGACAAGAGTTTCTGCCAGACTTGAAAAAACCGTTCTTCAGAGATGCTGTGCGCTAGTGGTCACTTCGCCCGGTTTTGTTTCGGATTATTTCCACATCCTCGACCCGCAAGTTGATCGAAAAGTGTTTGTAATAGAAAACAAAATGGCACGCGAAATCGCAGCAGAAGTTCCACGACCGGCTGCTCCAAAGCAGCCAACATATCCCATTAAAATTGGATATGTTGGGCTCTTCAAGTATCGGGAGTGCATTGTCAGGCTGATTGATGCAGTCGCGGCCCGCCAAGGAGCTTTTGAACTGCATTTCTATGGCGACGGTCCGCTTAAGGAGGAGATTGTGGCTCGCGTTGCCCAGTGTAAGAACGTGTTTTTCCATGGCCCGTTCGTGAGTACGCAGGATCTGCAGTCAATTTACGAGCGGATCGACGCCAGTTACGTTGTCTACGATAATCACGACCCCAATGTTCGTATGGCGTTACCCAATAAGCTCTACGATGGCCCGTACTTTGGCGTTCCCTTGATAGTGGCGGAAGGTACGTTGCTTGCCAAACGTACAATTGAGCTCGGAATCGGGCTAGTGGTTGATCCGAGATGTGAGGGCTTCGCTGAAGGACTGCTTAATA
Organism: uncultured Planctomycetota bacterium; assembly: GCA_963802295.1. Taxonomy (GTDB): domain Bacteria; phylum Planctomycetota; class Planctomycetia; order Pirellulales; family Pirellulaceae; genus JAJRVM01. The sequence continues at coordinate 3,845 of CAWDIM010000005.1, forward strand.
CAATTACACCGGAATTGCTGACCGGTGTGAGCGCGGCTGCCCTAAAGGTGGATCCGTCGTTTATGGTCGAAGATTACGGTGACATCGTCCCTTGGCTGAATCAGCTCGGTGGTTAATAGCCTAGTTTGTTTCTTCCCTTGCCGTAGCAGAGAATGTGTTTTCTGCACTCTTCAGCATAGTAAAATATTGCGGACAATCTTTGCCGTGTTGTCTTCGACCTTCGTTGCTGAGCGAGGTGATTTAAATAGGTTGATGTCGTGAGAAAAGTACTTATTACGGGTGCCGAGGGATTTCTCGGGCGCAATCTTGCGGTTCACCTCGCAAACCGCGAAGACATCCAGGTGTTTTTGTACGACCAGCGGAATACGCCTGAACAGCTACGGCAGTGGCTCGCGATGGCAGGGACCGTGTTTCATTTGGCCGGCACAAACCGCCCGAAAAACGATGACGAGTTCGAGGCCGGCAATGTGGGTCTTACGGACTTGGTAATTCGAATCCTGCGCGAATCAGACAACAATCCGCACTTAATCTTCAGTTCCTCGATTCAGGCTGCGCTCGACAATTCGTATGGCGTCAGTAAGCGGCGTGCTGAAGAATCACTGGCGAGATTTGCTGGCGAAACGGCGGCTAGAGTGTCAATTTTCCGACTGAAAAATATTTTCGGAAAATGGTGCCGTCCCAACTACAATTCTGTGGTCGCCACATTTTGCCACAATATCGCCAACGATCTGCCTATTCAGATGTCCGCTCCATTACGTGAAATTCAACTGGTGTATGTGGATGACGTAATACAGGCATTTATTGCCGAAATGGACTCGCCGAAGCCGCGAAACGGCATGGCCGTCGACCCGGTGTCCATCGCCTCCCAGACCCTTACGCTGGGCGATTTGGCTGGCCGCATAACGTTCTTTCGAACGATGCAGAAAACACTTTGCATCCCGGATTTCTCGCTCCGGTTCAATCAGCAGTTGTATGCTACATATCTATCATATGTCCCGCCCGAAAGATGGAATTACGCTCCGGAAGTTCGGCGGGATGAACGTGGAGATCTTGCGGAGTTGCTGAAGTCCGAACATTCTGGCCAGTTGTTCGTGTCACGCACCCTTCCGGGAGTCACGCGAGGAAATCACTATCACCACACGAAGACGGAGAAATTCATCGTCGTCGCTGGTGAGGGGTTGATTCGATTTCGCCGTATTGAGGACGACAATATCCTTGAATTCCCAGTGCGCGGCGAAGACTATCGAATTGTCGAGATCCCGCCTGGCTACACGCATTCAATTACCAATACCGGCAGCACCGTTATGGTCACGCTGTTCTGGGCGAGTGAGCTGTTCGATCCGGACAGTCCGGATACGTACTTCTTGCCAGTCGATCGGTGAAAGGTCCTTGGAGTCAGGCATGAAAGTTGCCACGATTGTCGGCACGCGTCCAGAGATCATTCGGCTGTCGCGTGTCATGGCAGCGCTGGACCGTCACGTGCGAACACGTGATTGTCCATACGGGGCAGAACTACGATTATGAACTGAACCAGATATTCTTCGACGATTTGGAGATTCGCAAGCCGGACGTCTTTCTGGAGGCCGCCGGCGCAAATGCCGCCGAGACGATCGGGGCCGTGATTGCCCGCGCGGACGCGGCGTTGGCTGAGATTCAGCCCGACGCGGTACTGATTCTCGGGGACACCAACTCGTGTCTGGCGGCGATCTCGGCCAAGCGGCGGAAGATTCCCGTGTTTCACATGGAGGCGGGCAATCGCTGCTTTGATCAACGTGTTCCCGAGGAAATCAACCGAAAGATCGTGGATCATATCGCCGATATCAATATGCCCTATAGCCAAATCTCGCGGGAGTATCTGCTGCGCGAAGGCATTCCACCCGATCGCGTCATCAAGACCGGCAGCCCGATGTTCGAGGTGCTGCACCACTATCTGCCAAGAATTCGCCAGAGCACTATCTTACAGCAGTTGCGAGCTTAAGCCGAACGAGTATTTTCTCGTCAGCGCACACCGGGAGGAGAATATTGACTACGCCGACCAGTTTGAGAAGCTCTGCGCGGTGCTCGACGGTTTGGCCGCACGCCTACGGCCTCCCTGTGATCGTCTCCACGCATCCTCGCACTCGAAAACGCATGGAAGCCGACGGGCGTAAAACTCGATCCGCGAGTACAGTTGCTCAAGCCATTTGGCTTCATGGACTACAACTGGCTGCAAATGAATGCCAAGGTAGCGTTGAGCGACAGTGGGACTATTACAGAGGAATCGTCGATTATGAATTTTCCGGCTTTGAATATTCGCAACGCGCATGAACGACCGGAAGGGATGGAGGAGGCGTCAGTCATGATGACCGGTTTGGAATGGCGACGAATCGAAGAGGCGATTTCAGTGTTGGATTCCCATCCGCGTGGCGGAGATCGTATGACGCGGATTGTGCGAGACTATGACGTCCCAGACGTCTCCGAAAAAGTCGTTCGGATCATTATAAGCTACACTGACTATGTCAACCGTTTCGTCTGGCGGAAGATGTGATAGCCGCACGGGCATATCGAGACTTCGTTGGTGAAGCCAAAAATTCCACTTCTGGTACTATTCCACACGGCGACATGTAATTCCACTTGGGAGGACGAGTAGTAATGAAGGAACTTGAGAACAAGACCGTCTTAATCACAGGTGGCACCGGTTCATTTGGGAAGGCTGTTATTCATCGCCTTCTCAGCACCGATTGCGAGGAAATTCGCATCTTCAGTCGCGACGAATGGAAGCAGGAAGAGATGCGTATCAAGTACGCGAATCCGCGACTGAAGTTCTACATTGGCGACGTGCGCGACAAGAACAGCGTGGACAAGGCTATGGATGGCGTTAATCTGGTGTTTCACGCGGCGGCACTCAAGCAGGTTCCCTCCTGCGAGTTCTTCCCGATGCAGGCTGTTCAAACGAATATCATTGGCAGCCATAACGTCATCACATCGGCGATTGAACGTGCCATTGAACGGGTGATATGCCTCAGTACGGACAAGGCGGCCTACCCCGTCAATGCCATGGGGATTTCCAAGGCGATGATGGAGAAAGTCGCGTTGGCGTCGACGCTGATGTTGAAGAAATCGGCTACGATCGTATCGTTGGTCCGTTACGGCAACGTGATGTGCTCGCGCGGATCGGTAATTCCACTGTTCATCCAGCAGATCAAAGAAGGCAAGCCGCTTACCGTCACAGTACCATACATGACCCGGTTCCTATTGGCGCTGAGCGAAGCCGTGGAGCTTGTCTTGTTCGCGTTTCAAAATGCGGAACAAGGGGACCTGTTCATCAAGAAAGCGCCGGCTTGCACGATCGGCGACTTAGCGAAGGCGGTTGCGATGCTCTTTGAATCCGACGTACCCATTCAGACAATTGGCATCCGGCATGGCGAGAAGATCTACGAAACGCTAGCCACACGCGAGGAGTTGGCTCGGGCTGAAGATATGGGTGACTATTTTCGTATCCGATCAGATAGCCGAGATCTTAACTACCAGAAGTACAAGCAGTATTTCTCGGAAGGCGATGTCCACGAGGCGGAGATCGAAGATTACACTTCTCACAACACGCATCAACTCGGTATCGACGACGTTGTGAAGGTCGTTGGCGCCTTGCCCGAGGTGCAGGCGGAGTTGCAGCAGTGGCCGCACGTCTCGTCCGGCGGCAGTGTTGATTTGGGAATTGTCTGAACCGCTTGCTAAGCTGAAAGCACATACGTGGCGAGTCAGTTCCTCTGTTACTGACCATTTGCTGAACCGTTGGATGAGATGATTGGGCATTCTGTTTGAGGTTCGTGGTTGTTCCCTGCAGTTGGTTCCTGCAATATAAGCTTCGGTATGACCGAACAGACTGTTTCCCTTAGGGGCAAGTCTCGATGCGCATTCTGATGCTCACACAGTGGTTTCAGCCGGAGGCGTTCTTCAAGGGGTTGCCGCTGGCGAAGAACTTACGTGATCGCGGTCACGAAGTTGAGGTATTGACTGGTTTCCCAAATTATCCGGAAGGTCTAATATACGATGGATACCGTATGCGACTGTGGCAGTGCGAGGTGTTGGACGGAATTCGGGTCAATCGTGTTGCCCTCTTTCCGAGCCATGATCGCAGCGGAATGCGGTGCATGCTTAACTACCTCAGTTTCGCCACTACGGCCAGTCTTCTCGGGCCGTGGCTCGTGCGTAAGCCTGATGTCATCTACGTCTACAACCTAATTACATTAGGGATGGCGGCGCGGATGATTCGGTTGTTTAGGGGTTGCAAGGTCGTACTTGATGTCCAGGACTTGTGGCCAGAGTCAGTGGCATCCTCCGGAATGATGGGGAACCGCTTTCTGTTGGCTTTGCTTAAGCGATGGTGTCGCGCGGAGTACGTGCGCTGCGATCGACTTGTCGTCCTTTCGCCAGGTTTTAAAGAGAACCTTGTGGCACGGGGAATTGACGAGCAGCGAATCGACGTCGTCTATAATTGGTGCGACGAGACGGCAATGACTATTCCTGAGCCTGATCCGACGGTTGCGGCCGAGTTGGGATTCACCAATCGTTTCAACGTGGTCTTCGCGGGCACAATGGGTGTGATGCAGGCGTTGGACTGCGTCATTGAGTGTGCTCGTCGGTTAGAGACTCGCGATCCGGAAGTTCAATTCACCTTCGTCGGCGGCGGCATTGACGTCGATCGGCTCAAGAGACTCGCTGCAGACCTTAAGAACGTGCAGTTCTTGGCCCGCCAACCCAGATCCGAAATAGGTCGTGTTCTAGCCAATGCCGACGCGTTATTGGTACATCTCAAGGATGATCCACTCTTCGAGATAACGATTCCCTCGAAGATTCAAGCGTATCTTCATGCCGGCAAGCCGGTGCTCTGCGGGGTGCGAGGTGACGCCGCAGAACTTGTATGCCGGTCCGGTGCGGGGAAGGCCTTTCAGCCGGAGAACCCCGATTCACTTGCGGACGCGATCCTGGAGCTTCGTGCAAAGAGCCCGGCGGAATTTCAGGAGATGGGGCGGGCTGGCTATGATTTCTACGACCAACATTTGTCCTTTGAAAAGGGGGTGGATCGCATAGAGCAGATATTGCGGGGCGTGACGGCTGGGTGATATTCGGCGATATCCGCGGGACGTATCGAGTTTCTCCGGAAGTTCTTCAACTGGTGTTCGTTCGGTGTAAGGCTCCTCCACGATATTTGATGACACGGCGGGTGTACTGTTTATGAACGACTAGTGTGACGCGGCGGCCGATAGGATCACACAATCGCGTTGCGGCTTGTAAAGAAAGCCCGAATACTCGAAACGTTATGGGGTGTAGTGCCGTGGGAGTTGTATTGTGTGTCACCCAGTGACTCGACGTACTGTTCACCTTCTCGACTGGCTTTAGTCGCGACTTTTTTTTTTTGCTCAATGACACATCATACTCTCATGGCACCTGGCATTGTGTTCAAACGCGCAGTGGACGTTGCTGGGGCGGCGTTGGCGCTGTTGCTGTTCTCCCCTTTGCTGGCCGCAATTGTGGTGGGAGTTCGGCGAAGCGTAGGCAAACCTGTCCTGTTCCGGCAGACGCGTCCAGGGTTTATGGGCAAACCGTTCGACATGATCAAGTTCCGCACGATGCGCGACGCGTGCGACGCTGCGGGAAAACCTCTTCCCGATGACGCTCGGCTCACCAGGTTCGGCTCGTTTCTGCGCAAATCCAGTCTCGATGAACTGCCGGAACTGTGGAACGTGCTCAAGGGCGACATGAGTCTGGTCGGGCCTCGACCCCTGCTGATGCAGTACCTCGACAGGTATACTCCCGAGCAGGCTCGACGTCACGAGGTCAAGCCGGGCCTTACCGGGTGGGCTCAGATTAACGGTCGTAACGCCATCAGTTGGGAGAAGAAGTTCGAACTGGACGTGTGGTATGTGGATCACCAGAGTCTGGCACTTGACTTGACGCATCATCTTCATGACGGTCTGGAAGACGCTGCGACGCGAGGGGATCTCGGCGGCGGAGCATGTGACAATGCCTGAGTTCATGGGATCTGGCAACTCCGAGGAGTAGGTGGTGGCATCCAAGCCAAACGTGTATGTGCTGGGCTGCGGCGGACACGCCAAGGTCGTGATACAGACGCTGCGAGCGCTCGAATACGGCATCGCTGCAGTTTTCGATGATGATCGGGACAAGTGGGGGCAGTGCCTCCTGGGTATTACGGTTTCGGGGCCCATTAGTCGAATGGAAGAATTCCCTGGGGTGACGGCGATTATCGCGGTCGGAGACAACTGCGTGCGGGCGTCCGTCGCCTCCCGCTACAGTCTGAATTGGTTGACGCTCGTACATCCTCGAGCGTACGTTGACCCCTCCGTACACCTGGGCGTCGGCACGGTGGTCTTCGCCGGAGCGATTGTGCAGGTCGCCACTCGGATTGGGGCACACGTCATCGTCAACACTTCCGCGTCCGTAGATCACGATTGTGTCGTCGGCGACTATGCCCATATCGCCCCAGGCGCTCATTTGGCCGGCGGCGTTCAAGTGGGCGAACGAGGATTTATGGGTATCGGATCAGTGATATTACCCGAACGCCAGGTTGGCGCTCGTTCGATCGTCGGGGCCGGCGCGGTTGTGATTCAGGATCTGCCGGCGGATGTGACGGCGGTTGGGGTTCCGGCGAGGATTATATAGGAAGGGAGGAAGGGAAAAAGGGAGGAAGGGAGGAAGGGAGGAAGGGAGGAAGGGGAGGAGGGAGGAGATTATGTTGATGAAGAGCGAGCGAGTTTATCTTTCGCCGCCGCATATGTCGCCGCGGGAACGGGAACTGCTGCTCGACGCGTTCGATTCGAATTGGGTCGCGCCGTTGGGGCCGCACGTCGATGCGTTGGAGCGGGAGTTTGCCGAAAAGATCGGCGTGAAACATGCCGTGGCGCTGTCCAGCGGCACGGCCGCACTGCATATTTCCCTGCGCCTGCTGGGGGTCCGGACCGGCGATGAGGTTGTGACCTCGTCGCTGACGTTCGCCGCGACCGCCAATGCGATTACGTACGTGGCGGCTACGCCCGTCTTCGTCGATAGTGAACCGCAGACTTGGAACATGGATCCCAACCTGCTGGCCGACGCGATCGCAGCGGGCGCGAAGCGCGGAAAACGACCCAAGGCCGCCATTGTTGTGGACCTCTACGGCCAGTGCGCCGATTACGAGTCGATCTGTGACATTTGCCGCCAGGCGGAAGTGCCCTTGATCGAGGATGCCGCCGAGGCGCTCGGAGCGTTTTACAACAACCGACCGGCCGGTACGTTTGGTCAGTTCGGTTGCTTCTCGTTCAATGGCAATAAGATCATCACCACCAGCGGTGGTGGTATGCTGGTTACCAACGATGGCAGTGTGGCTCGGATGGCACGCTTCCTGGCGACCCAGGCGCGTGACCCCGCACCACACTACGAGCATTCCCAGATCGGCTACAATTACCGCCTGAGCAACCTGTTGGCGGCCGTCGGGCGCGGGCAACTGTCGGTACTGGAAAGCCGCGTCGAGAAACGTCGCGAGAACTTCGCCTTCTACCGGCAAGCCCTGGGCGATCTGCCGGGGATCTCGTTCATGCCGGAACCGGACACTTGTCGATCCACTCGTTGGCTCACCTGCATCGTCGTCAATCCGGACGAGTTTGGTGCCACACGCGAAGATATTCGCCTGGCCTTGGAGGCCGAAAATATCGAGTCCCGCCCGTTGTGGAAGCCGATGCACCTGCAGCCCGTGTTTCACGATTGCCCAATGTTCGGGGGTGCCGTTTCGGCCCGGCTGTTTGCAGACGGCCTGTGCCTGCCGAGCGGTTCGAATCTAGCCGACGCGGATCGCGATCGCGTGGTGCAGATTGTCCGATCGGCAGGACGGCCAGTGTAGGTGCCGCATGGCGCCGACCCCCACGCGCAGAAATCGTGGGATCGTCCGGCACAGGCAGTACAACGAGCTTCAGGTGAACGCTGATCTATGGGTGTGCGGATCCCCCGCCAGCGTCTGTGGTGAGGACAGTTGATGCCGTGTGGGCGGAAAATGCCAGCTGAAGAGGGTCGTTGCTTGACCGAGACTGGTACGACAACTAACTTGAAGACCAGAGTTTGCCCAGGGCGGGTTATGACCGACGCGGTAGCGACATGATCGTTCGGCCGATAGCCAGACACATAGTGCACATCCGTGCTGGCCGGATGATCCCTCGCAAAGGGAAGTGAGAACTGAATGGTCGGATCTGTGCAGCGAGTGCTCGTGGTTGGCGCCGGCGGCCTTGGACGGGAGGTCATGCTATACCTCCAGGACATGGCAGCTGCTGGGACAGCGGTCGAGATGGCAGGATTCCTCGACAGTAATCCTCAGGCATTGGACGCGGCCTCCGTCAACGTACCGATTGTCAGTAGTATCGAGGCGTACCAACCGCAGGGCGATGAGCGGTTGGTGTTGGCCGTTGGCGATCCGGCGGTGCGGCAGCGATTGGCTGCGCAATTGTCGTCGCGTGGAGCCCAGTTCCTGACGGTGATTCACCCGCCGCGTATGTGGCCGATACCGCTCAGATCGGCGTCGGCTGTGTGCTGGCCCCCTTCACGTTCGTCGGCGCGGGGGCTCGCTTGGGACAACACGTCGTATTGAACACCTACGCTTCCGTGGGACACGATGCCGAGGTCGATGACCTGTGTGTCTTCTCGCCCTATGCCGTCGTCAATGGCCATGTTCGGCTCGGTCGCCAGGTGTTCCTGGGGACCCATGCCACCGTGATTCTCGGCAAAACCGTCGGCGCGTATGCGAAGATCGCGGCCGGGTCGGTCGCCACTCGCGATGTGGCGGAAGGAGCACTCGTTGTGGGCAATCCGGGGCAGGCGCGAGTTATTTTTCGGGGATGAGAAATTCGGAATAGAAAAAAAGGGAGGAAGGGAGGAAGGGAGGAAGGGAGGAAGGGAGGGGAAGGGAGGAAGGGAGGAAGGGAGGAAGGGAGGAAGGGAGGAAGGGAGGAAAGGAGGAAGGGAGGAAGGGAGGGGGCGGGTGCTGTTTAGATGGGTGTTGGGGTGTTAGGGGGCTTTTCGGGTTTTGGGTTTTGGGTTGGGGGCTGCTGCACAAACGGAATGAACTCCGTTTTACGTAGGGGAAGTTGATGGATGCTCAGTCACGGCTGAAGAAAGTGTTTGCCACGGCGTTGGGGGTTGCACTGGATGACTTTGAATCGCTCGAGTACCGCGGTATTCAGGAGTGGGATTCGGTTGCGCATATGGTGCTGGTCGGCCAGCTCGAGGCGGAGTTCGATGTTATGCTCGACACGGACGAGGTCATTGGCATGAGCAGCTTCAAGAAAGCGCGCGAAATCCTGGCCGGTCACGGGGTCGACTTCAGTGCTTAAGCAGAAGGTCGTCTACATTACCGGATCGACCCGCGGCATCGGCTGGGCCACCGCTCGGCTGCTGGCCCAAAACGGCGCGACCGTGATACTCAACGGACACTCGGACGCCCACCAGCTGAAGGCCCGGGTGGCGGAACTGACCAGTCTCTGCGGTGCTCAGACGGATGGCATTCCTCTGCGACGTCTCCGATCCCGCTGCGGTGGCGCACGTCTACCAGCAGATTTTCAAGACCTATGGGCGGCTGGATGCGCTGGTCAATAATGCCGGGATCCTGCAGGACGCTCTGCTGGGAATGATCACCCCGGCCGTTGTCGAGCGGACACTGGCGGTTAATCTGGCCGGGTCGTTATACAACCTGCAGGCCGCCGCTCGATTGATGAGCCGCAAGGCCAGTGGTGCGATCATTAACGTCTCGTCGATCATCGGCGTCGAGGGGAACGTCGGCCAGGCTCTGTACGGCAGCAGCAAGGCCGGGATTATCGGCCTGACGAAATCGGCCGCTAAGGAGCTGGCACCCAAAGGGATCCGCGTCAATGCCGTCGCGCCGGGGTTCATCGATACCGATATGGCTCGGCAACTGCCGCCCGAGATCTTCCAGCAGCGGGTGGCGAGCGTCCCGATGGGACGCATCGGATTGCCCGAAGATGTCGCCAAAGTGGTTTTGTTCCTGGCCTCCGACCTCGCCTCGTACGTCACCGGCCAAGTGATCGGCGTGGATGGCGGAATGGTGATTTGAGAATTGGGGTGACGGGTGTTTTCACACCAACGGTGTGAGACCCCGAATCCGTACCGGTGCGTTGTGGTGAAGAGTGGGCTCGGAGTGTTTTCACACCAACGGTGTGAGACCCCAGAGCCCAGGGTGGTGGCTCCACGGCCTTCAGGCCGTGGAGCCGCACCCTGGGGCTCGGTCGCGTCGGGTGGGGGAAACCCCAACGGGGTTTGACAATGACAACGTGGGGATGCGCACGGCGGTGGCACCAATAATGCCCGACGGATTAGCGCTTGTGCAATGTCGCCATGTGTCGGGGTGGATTGGCGTTGGTCTTGTCGCACCCCTTCAGGGTGCATTTTGATGTTGACCGTATTGCGGACGCGGGGCGTGGCGTTCCCTAGGGTGCGCCGCGAAGCGCGGCGACCCTGGGCTTTGGAGTGCCACCGCGTTGCGGTGAAGACGTGTGGCGCCGGAGTGTTTTCACACCAACGGTGTGAGACTCCAGAGCCCAGGGTGGTGGCTCCACGGCCCTCAGGCCGTGGAGCCGCACCCTGGGGCTCGGTGGCGTCGGGTGGGGGAAACCCCAACGGGGTTTGACAATGACAACGTGGGGATGCGCACGGCGGTGGCACCAATAAAATGTTGACCGCATTACGGACGCGGGGCGTGGCGTTCATTGGGGTGCCACCAAGTTGCGGTGAAGACGTGCGGCCGTTGTGGTGAAGACGTGTGCGCCGGAGTGTTTTCACACCAACGGTGTGAGACCCCAGAGCCCAGGGTGGTGGCTCCACGGCCCTCAGGCCGTGGAGCCGCACCCTGGGGCTCGGTGGCGTCGGGTGGGGGAAACCCCAACGGGGTTTGACAATGACAACGTGGGAATGCGCACGGCGACGGCACCAATCATGCCCGACGGATTAGCGCGTGTGCAATGTCGCCATGTGTCGGGGTGGATGGGCGTTGGTCTTGTCGCACCCCTTCAGGGTGCATTTTGATGTTGACCGTATTGCGGACGCGGGGCGCGGCGTTCCCAGGGTGCGCCGCGAAGCGCGGCGACCCTGGGCTTTGGAGTGCCACCGCGTTGCGGTGAAGACGGCGACCGTGGGCTTTGGGCGTGCCACCGCGTTGCGGCGAAGCACGGCGACCCTGGGCTTTGGGGTGCCACCGCGTTGCGGTGAAGACACGTAACACACGTATGTTCCTGATCGGCACAGATCCCGCGTACGATGCGAGGCCGGCGCTGCTGGATGCGGCGACCGGCTTGCGGTGTTCTTATGCAGCGCTGCGGCGACGCGTTGCGCAGCTCGCCTCCACGCTGGCCGGCGAAGATGCCAAACGACTGGTCTTTCTCTTCTGCCGCAATGACGAGCCGACCGTCGTGGCGTATCTGGCCGCGGTCGAAGCGGGGCATGCGGTCGCGCTGCTGGACGGCTCGCTGCGCTGTGAACTGACCGCTTCACTGCTCGAGCGGTATCGGCCCGAGCTGGTTCTTGGGCTGCCTGAGCCGCTGGCCGGGTACCAGTGCGAACCGCTGCCGCTCGGCACGCTGCTGCAACGCCGCCCGCACATCGCCGACTCGCCGCCGCACGAACAGCTCGCACTGTTGCTCTCCACCTCCGGCAGTACCGGGAGCCCGAAGCTCGTGCGATTGACTCGGCAAGCCGTCCAGCACAATGCGGCCGCCATCCTCAAGGCATTGGAGATCACGGACCAGGAGCGGCCAATCACGACCCTCCCCCTGCACTACTCGTTCGGCCTGAGTGTCCTCAATAGCCATTTGCTCGCCGGGGCCGAGATCGTTCTGACCGGCGATAGTATCGTCACCGAAGGCTTCTGGAAAGCCGTCCGGCAGTGGCAGTGCTCGTCCTTTGCCGGTGTGCCCTACACCTACGAGATGCTCCGTCGGCTCGACCTCGGTCGACTCGTGCCGGATTCGCTCGCCACCATGACGCAGGCCGGTGGCAAGCTGGCCAATCCGCTCATCAGCCAGTTCCATGAATTCATGGCGGCACGCGGCGGACGCTTCTTCGTCATGTACGGCCAGACCGAGGCCACCGCACGCATTACCGTCCTGCCCGCCGATCGCTTGCCCGCCAAGTTGGGCAGCGCCGGGTTTCCGCTGGCGGGCGGCACCATCCAGATCCTGGTCGACGGCCGGCCCGCCACGCAACCAAATGTGTCCGGCGAAGTGTTTTACAGCGGCGAAAACGTCATGTTGGGCTATGCCGAAACGCGAGAGGACCTGACACGCGGCGATGAGCTGCACGGCGAACTCCAGACCGGCGATATCGGTTATCTCGATAGCGACGGGGCCCTCTATATCACCGGACGCATCAAACGGATCGCCAAGGTCTTCGGTCTGCGAATCAACTTGGAGGAAGTCGAGGCCATGGTCCGATTGCACGGATCGGCGGCGGCCGTCGGAAAACAGGATTGCCTGGTGCTGTTCTGCGAGTTCACCACCAGCGACGCCTATGCCGAGCTGACTCGCACCCTCGCACAGCGAATGGGGATCCATCACAGCGGGATTGAGTTTCGCTATATTGAGAAGTTGCCCGTCAGTGCCAATGGGAAAATTGATTATCGTGTGCTCAGTGAGTTGGTGTGACGGTGGGGCGTTGATTGGTTGCGCGGGAATTCGGAAGTCAAAATCCGAAATTCGAATATCGAATATCGAAATCCAAAACAAGCACGAAAATCGAAATGTGAATGACCAAAAGGAGTGGTTATGAGGGGGGGCGGCCGCCATCGCGCGAGGGCGGATGATTGATTGGAACGCGGATTTTTTCGTGCGGGCCGGCGGTTTGGGTTTGGCCGCGGACATTGTGGAAAAGACCCCGTTGGGGTTTGGGTTGGGGGTGATGGCCGCCCCAGGGTAGGGCTGAGTTGGTGTGGCGGTGGGGAGCCGATTGGTTGCGCGGGAATTCAGGAGTCAAAATCCGAAATCCGAAATTCGAATATCGAAATCCAAAACAAGCACGAAAATCAAAATGTGAATGACCAAAACGAGTGGTTTCGAGGGGGGGCGGCCGCCATCGCGCGAGGGCGGATGATTGATTGGAACGCGGATTTTTTTGTGCGGGCCGGCGGTTTGGGTTTGGCCGCGGACATTGTGAAACCCCGTTGGGGTTTGGGTTTGGGGTGATTTCCTCCCCAGGGTAGGGCTCCACGGCCTTGGGGCCGTGGAGCCCTACCCTGGGCTTTGGAGTGCCACCCCGTTGGGGTGAAGAACGGGGGGAAAGCATCCCGCGTTTTTGGGTGTTGCCCCGTTGGGGTGAAGAGCGGGGGAAAGCATCCCGCGTTTTTGGTTATTGCCCCGTTGGGGTGAAGAGCGGGGGAAACATCCCGCGTTATGGTATTGCCCCGTTGGGGTGAAGAGCGGGGAAAGCATCCCGCGTTATGGGGTGCCAGCACGTTGGGGTGAAGAGCGGGGGGAAAGCATCCCGCGTTTTTGGGTGTTGCCCCGTTGGGGTGAAGAGGACGTGGATGCGCGGGAAGGGAATTTGAGGTGGGGTTATCGTAATCGAAGGCCTCTTTGATCGGCCGCCTTATTCGCTGCGGCAGGACGAAAAAGAACGGGTCCTGCTGCCGGCTCTGCATGCGCTGACCGAGCGTCATCGGCAGGGCTGTGCGGGGTACCGGCGGATTCTGGAGGTGATGCATCCGGATTTTCGCGAGGCCAGCCGGCTGGAGGATCTTCCCTGGTTGCCTGTCGGGCTGTTCAAGTCCCACCGCCTGGTAAGCGTGCCGGACGCTTCGATCGTTCGTACGTTGACCTCCAGCGGCACCACCGGCCAGGCCGTCAGCCGGATCGAACTCGATCATCAGACCGCCAGCGATCAGACTCGGGCGCTGGCCCACATCATGAGCGAAGTGCTCGGCAAGCAGCGTTTGCCCATGATCCTGGTCGACTCGCAGTCGCTGCTGCGGGACCGCTCGCAGTTCAATGCCCGCGCGGCCGGTGTACTGGGCATGATGAACTTCGGCCGTGCTCATTTCTGGGCTCTCGACGACCAGATGCAATTGGATCAGCGTGGATTGGACACTTTCCTGCGCGAATTCGGGGACCAGCCGTTCCTGATCTTCGGCTTCACGTATATGGTGTGGCAGTACCTGCTGCAGCGCGTCCAAGACCGTCCGGTCGATTTGAGCCAGGGGATCCTGATCCACAGCGGAGGCTGGAAGAAGTTGCAGGACCAGGCGGTCACTGCCACCGACTTCAGGGCTCGATTCGCGGAAGTAACCGGTTTGCGCAGAATTCACAATTTCTATGGCATGGTGGAACAGGTGGGCAGCGTGTTTCTGGAAGGCGACGATGGTCGACTGCACTCGCCCTACTACGCCGATGTCATTGTCCGGTCACCGGACACTTGGGACCCCTGTCCGCTCGGCCAGCCGGGCGTCCTGCAGGTGTTGAGCGCCCTGCCCGGCTCGTATCCCGGTCACAGCCTGCTGACCGAAGATCTGGGCGTCATACACGCCATCGACGCGGACAATTCCCCTTGGCGAGGCAAGGCCTTTGAAGTGCTGGGCCGTGTCCCACGCGCCGAGCTGCGAGGCTGTAGCGACGTGCATGCATTCTCGGCCGGAGACGCGCAGTGAAACTAATCGTGCCGCGGGTGGCTGATATCGAAGTGGCCGAGCTGGTGGCCGAGTTGACGGCCTCAGAGAATTTTCCACCCTTCGCTCAGCAGACCATCGAGTTCACCGCCAAGCTCTCGGCACGTCTGCTGACCGATCCGGCGGCGAGGCGTTTTCCGGAGCTGCAGACGCTCGGCTTCTGGATGCGCAAAGCGGAACTCATGAAATTACAGGAGCAGTTCAACCTGCTGCAAGGACCCAGCTGCACGCTGGTGCCGCGCGGCGTGGTCATGCATATCCCGCCCGCCAATGTCGACACGCTGTTCATCTACTCGTGGCTGCTGGCACTGCTGACGGGCAATCGCAATGTGATCCGTTTGTCGCAGCGCGAAACGCCGGTTGTGGAACTGCTCTGCCAGCTGGTTCGCGAAGTGCTGGCACACGAGGGGTTCGCCGACGTGCGAGCCGCTACGCATTTCGTCCGCTACGGACACGATCCGGAAGTGACTCGAGCCCTATCGGCCGTCGCCGACGTGCGGGTGCTGTGGGGCGGTGATGCGAGTGTCAACGCACTGCGCGCCGTCCCGCTGCCGCCATGGGCCAACGAGATCACGTTCCCCGACCGCTGGTCGCTCTGCGCCGTCCGTTCGTCCGCCTGGTTGGACTCGGCCGATACCCTGCGCACGGCCACGGCGCGGCTGTTCTTCAACGATTCCTTCTGGTTCGGTCAGATGGCCTGCTCCTCACCGCGCCTGGTGCTGTTCTGCGGAGCGCCGGAAGAAGGCCGCGAGGCATCGAACGATTTCTTCACCAAGGTCGCAGAAGTCGCTCGCCAACGCGATTTTCGCTGGGAGACGGGTACCGTACTGGAAAAAATGCTGTTCGCCCACCAGGCCATTTTGGACCGCGATGTCGCCGAAGTGCAGACGTTCGGTAACGAACTGACCGTACTGCATCTGCCGAATCTCCAGGGCCTCGTTCGATCTCAGCCCGGCGGTGGGCTGTTCTTCGTCGCGCAGTTGCCCAACCTGTTGGAACTGGCCCGCCACGTCGATCGACGTGATCAGACGCTCAGCGTCTTCGGGTTTGCCGACGATGAACTCCAACACCTGGTCCAAGCCATCAACGGGAAAGGAATCGATCGGATCGTGCCGATCGGACGGGCCTTGAACTTCCATCGGTTCTGGGATGGCTACGATCTGCTGCAGGAGTTTACTAGACGCGTGCATATTGATACGACGCGGGGTGGGGCTGGGCTGGGAAAAAGCTGACAGAGGAAGGGAGGAAGGGAGGAAGGGAGGAAGGGAGGAAGGGAGGAAGGGAGGAGGGGGGGAAGGGAGGAAGGGAGGACGGGAGGAAGGGAGGAAGGGAGGAAGGGAGGAAGGGAGGAAGGGAGGAAGGGAGGAAGGGAGGAAGGGAGGACGGGAGGAAGGGAGGACGGGAGGAAGGGAGGAAGGGAGGAGCGTGATGCATGGTGAGAAGCTGCTTGTGGCCCATGACTGTGGTTTTGTTGGCAGCGGAGGTTTTCATTTTGGGATTTCGAATTTGTTTGAGATTTCGAATTTCGAATTGGATTTCGGATTTCCTGATTGGTTGCGGCCGCAGGCCGCGATAGGAGTAAATAAGAGTAAGAGTAAGAGTAAGAGTGTATGGGTGGGGGAATGGAGGATACGGTGAAGAACTTTGCTTGTGTGGTGGGTGCGCGGCCGAATTTCATGAAGATGGCGCCGTTGCTGCGCGCGCTGGAAAAGTATCCGGACGTTCGGACCACGTTGATTCACACTGGTCAACATTACGACAGCCAGCTGTCCGATGTGTTCTTTGACGATCTGGGGATGAAGCGGCCGGATATACACTTGGAAGTCGGCTCGGGCAAGCATGGCGAGCAGACGGCCCGCGTGTTGGAAAAGATGGAAAAGGTGCTGGAAGCGGGCACTGCGGACGGGGCCAAGTACGATCGTTTGATTGTCGTGGGGGATGTCAATTCGACCATGGCCGGCACGCTGGCCGCCGTCAAGCTGGGGATCCCGGTCGCGCACGTCGAGGCGGGTCTGCGCAGCTTCGATCGGACCATGCCCGAAGAAATCAACCGCATCGTCACCGATTCGATCAGCGATATGCTACTGGTCTCGGAGCCCGAGGGGCTCGAGAACCTGCAGCGTGAAGGGCACGACAACGGGCACGTCCACCTGGTCGGCAACGTGATGATCGATACGCTGATGCATCAGCTGTCTGTCGCTCGCAAGTTGAATGTGCTCGATCGATTGGGCTTGGCAGCCGGCCAGTACGGCGTGGTCACTCTGCACCGGCCGTCGAACGTCGATCAGCTCTCGACGCTCGGCGCACTGATCGAAGTGCTGGTCGAAATTTCCAGCCGGCTGAAGCTGGTCTTCCCCATCCATCCGCGCACCAAGGGGCGGCTGGAAGCGTTCCATTTGATGGGCAAGCTGCAGGCCGCACAGGGGATCGTGTTGCAGCCGCCCATGGGGTACCTCGAGTTCCTGGCGCTCACGTCGCAGGCCAAGGTCATCGTCACCGACTCGGGCGGACTGCAAGAGGAATCGACCGCCTTGGGGATCCCCTGCCTGACCATGCGCGAGAATACCGAGCGTCCCATTACGGTCGAGGTCGGGACCAGTACCCTGATCGGCAGCGACGCCGCGAAGCTGCGCGAGTACCTGGGCCAGGTGCTGGGCGGAACCTATAAACAAGGAACCTGCCCCGCACTGTGGGATGGCAGAGCCGCCGAACGGATCGCCGAGGTAGTAGTCTGCGGGACCAATTGCATTGCGTAGAACATTGCCTAACGCGGCCTGCGGCCGCAACCAAACAGGAAATCCGAATATCGAAATCCTAAACCAATCCGAAATCCAAAACGGAAGAAGAATCCTCCGCTGCCGGCAAGACCGCAGTCATTGGCCACAAGCCGATTCTCACCATGCATCACGCTCCTTCCTCCCTTCCTCCCTTCCTCCCTTTCTCCCTTTCTCCCGTGTTTGAATTTGTTTGGGATTTCGTTTTTTCGAATTTCGAATTTTTCTCCCAGCATGGGCTCACCGTTTCCCGCTGCCTACGCGGCAACCGGACAACGACCGAAACGGGGACCGCGCGGCGGCGGCGATGTGGTCTGGTTCTGCCGTTACTGCCGATTGGGGGGGGCGGGAGGGCGGAAATCGGGTGGCGTGGTAGACTTGAGGGTCCCGGCGGGGGTGGTTCTGGCGAACTGATGGTCGACGGTGACCGTAAAACTTGCACGGGTGACCAGTTGCGGCGAAGCTCCGGATCCAGGATCCGCAGTACGTCGCCGCTGTAAAGGGCGGAGTTTCGGGTGCGAACAGCCCCTCACCCTACCCTCTCACCCAGTGGGGAGCGGGAACGGGCGAGCCTTCGTGCCTGCGCGGCCAATGCACGGTCACGGCTTACTGAGGTTTTGCTGGCATGCGGGCCGTTTTGTATTTTTGATTTTGGATTTGTTTTTGAGATTTCGATATTCGGATATTCGGATTTCGAAGCGGGTGTGACACCGGCCACTGTTGGCGGTTCGGGGTGGCGGGAAGTGGGAGTTTGGTGGGTGCTTCAGAAACGGAATAAATTCCGTTTTACGTAGGGAACACAATTGTGCGTACTTTCAATTTGCGGCTGATTCTGTGGTTGGCGGGGATCTTCGTGGTGACGGCAGTGGTGGTGCACTTCGTGCACGACTATCAGGTCCACAAGAACGCCGACGCGTACCTGGATCGCGCGGTGAAGTCTGAGGAACTGGTGCGGAACATGGCGGAGGCCAGAAACGCCACACCCGAGCAGATTGGGCAGTGCGATCGAGCAGACTCGGAGGCACTACGGCCGCTACCTGTCGCTCAGGCCGGACGACCTGGCCACTCGCATCCAGTATGCCAAGTTCATGTTCGACCTCCCCGATTACGCAGCGGCCTTCTTTCAGAACGATAAGATTCTGCGCACGGACCTGACAGATGCCGATGACGCGCTGCGCAAGAAGGTCGAGGAGGTGCGCGATCGCCAGATCCAGTTGGCAATTCGGCTTCAGCGACTATCGGACGCCCTCTATCACATCGATATCCAGAAGACAATTCGAAAGGACGATCCGAAGCTGATCGAGTTGCGCGGCTACTGCCAACTCGATAGCGGGGATTCCCAGGAAAATCGCGACAATGCGCAAAAAGATTTCGAAGAGGCCATCCGACTTGCTCCCCAACAAGTCTCGACCTACAGCCTGCTCGCCATGCTGCAGCGCGATCGCATGAAGCAACCGGCGCTGGCCGAGGCGACGATCGCAAAGATGCTGGAGGCCAACCCGGAATCGGCGGAAGCCTACTTGGTTCGCGCACGATTTCGCATGAATGACAAGGATCCCGCCAAGCAGCTCGAGCAAACCCAGAAGGAGATTATTCAGCAGGCCACCGCCGATTGCGACAAGGCGCTGCAGTTGGACTCGAAGAACATCGAAGCGCTATACGTGCGGTCACAGTGTATTGAAGCGTCGGCTCCCTACGAGCCCGATGCCCAAGTGCGAGTCGCTCTATATCGTCAGGTTGGCGAACTGGTCCAGCAGTTGATCGACGCGAATCCGAGCTCCGTGAATGCTCCACAACTCTACTTGCGATTATCCATTCTGAAATTGAAGATGGCACGTGACGCGTCGTCGGACGGGTCGAGCGAGCGGCCGGCGATTGCGGCGGCGATCGACGTGCTGCGCGAAGGAGTGAAGAACCTCGAAAATGTCACCCGTGAGATACCCGCTCGGACATTCGATCTGCGTTTTCGGCTGGCGGAACTGCTGGTTGGTTACCGACCGCAGGACGATGTAGCCCAGCAGACGGCACGGGACACGGAATTCGAAGGTATCCTGGCTGAGCTTAAGGCCGAAGCGCGCAAACTTACCGTTCGTGACGTACCTGAACGGACGCAGGGAGATTGCCAACCAGAATTGGCTTGAGGCGCGAAAGCTGCTGGAAGAAGCTCGTCGCGGTCTGCAGCCCTGGCCCAAGATGGTGAGCAGAACAGACTCGTTGCTGGGGACTATTCATTCCCTGCTGGGTGACCAGGACTTGCGTCTGGAAATCGCTCAGAACGCCGTGAACCAGCAACCGCTGGACGTCGATGCGCGTATCGAACTGGCCGAAACGCTGATCTCGCTGAACCGATCCTCGGAAGCGCTGCAGCAGTACCAGGAGATTGTGCGGATGCGGCCTCCCACGCTCGACATCCGCAAACGCTACACCGCCCTGGTGCTGTCGGCCACGATTCGCGAGAATCCGGAACGTCGCAACTGGGCATTGGTCAATTCACTGATCGATGACGTCGAGAAGAACCGTCCCGACGAACCCTGGGTACCCATCATGCGGGCCGAGGTGTTGACGCGCATGGAGCGTCCCGAGGATGCCCAGCAGACTGGCGATCAGGCGGCCGAGCAGGTATTGGAAGCGGCCCGCGAAAAATTTCCCAACCAGTTCAGTATCGGTAGTGCACTGGTCCAGTTGGCCCAGAAGCGAGGAGACCTCGAGAGGGCTACAGCACTGGTCGACGAGCTGCAGCAGCAGTTTGGCGACACCTTGGACATGCGATCAACGCGCGCTCAACTGCTGGCCAAGAAGGAGGATTCGGAGTGCTTACCGAAGCTGGCCGAGCTGACGGTCGGCCTGGACAAATTCCCGGTTGGCCAACAGCTGGCATTCTACCGGCAACTGTCCGGCCTCTGTCTAGCGATAGGCGAAACGAAAGAGGGATTGCGCTATGGTCAAGAGGCCGCCAAGCTGGCACCCAACAGTGTGCAGCTGCGACTGTACCTGTTGGAAATCGCGCGACTGGCACAGGATGTGGCAGCCGGTCAGCAGCTGGTGACGGAAATCAAAACGCTGGAAGGTAACGGGCCGGTATCCCTTTTCGCCTCGGCCTCGCTGGACCTGATTCGCCACCAGGTCGAAAAGGCGGATACGCTCGCGGCGGCACAGCAGAAGCTGACGGAGGCCGCCCGGCAGCGTAAACGGTGGTCCGACGTTCCCGTGCTGCAGGGGATTATCGCCGCCGTTCAAGGCGAACGAGGAGGCTGCCATGGGCTATTACAGGCGAGCGATCGACCTGGGGAATACCAACTCGACAATCGTGTACCAGGTCGTCCGGTGGCTGTCCCGCACGGGGCAGTTGACCGAGGCGGACAGCCTGGTGCGCAAGATGCAGGATCAGCAGTCGGGACTGTCGCTGGAAATGGGGCGATTGGCCAGCCGCATCAACTATGCCCGCGAAGACTACGATCGCGCTCTGGAACTGGCCGAGGGGCTTCCCCAGGAATCGGATTCCATCGACGACGCCTGGTGGGTCGGCTACCTGCAACTGCTCAACAAAGAATACGACGCGGCCGAAAAGAGCTTTCAGAAGTGTGATCAGATCGCAAGCCGGAAATGCCGGATGGCTGGCTCACTCTGGTGCGCTGTCTGTATCAATCGGGCAAAGCTGCCGGAGGAAGCCAAGAAGGAGAAGCAGCTGCAGGCGGAAGCGAAAATGCAGGAGGCCATGGCCAAGATCAAGCCCGAGCTGCAGCCCTTCGCCAAAGCGGAATGCTTGAAGATCCTTGGGCGACCGGACGAAGCGAAAGCGACGTACCGCGACGCGATCAAGGCGACGCCCGACAGCGTACCGGTGCTGCGGCCGGCCGCGGATTTCTTCCTCACCTCGGCCGACACGCGCCCGGAAGCCAGAGCGATCTTGCAACGGTTTGTGGGCGGGGAATTGGAGGCCGACGCCGCGACCATGCAGTGGGCACGGCGCAGTCTGGCACAGCTCATCAGTTGCTCGAACTTCGCAGAACGCAGCCGAGCACTCGAGATGATCAAGGCGAATTTGGCTGAGATCCCGACTTCGGTCCCCGATCTGCAGCTTCAGGCCCGCTTGCTCTCGTTCAGCCCGTCAGCTGGCCGACCGTCAGAACGGCACTCAGCATCCTTCGGCAGCTGGACGACGACGGGCAGCCGCTGGACTCCGAAAACCGCTATCTGCTGGCCAGACAGTGTCATGGCCGATGGCGACTGGTCGAGCTACAACGATCAGATGCTCAAGCTGCTGTCGTCCCCGATAGACCCATTGCGCCGCAACGGTTTATATCAACGAGTTCATCAACGCGCTGCTGCAACGCAAAACTCGTTGGATTCGCGCGAAGCGCAACGATGGGCTGACCGGCTTCAAGCCGACTCGCCGAACGACATTACTTCGGCCATCCGGTCGTGGCCAAGGTCCAGGCCGCCGGCGCGCGTCCTCGGCCCGATGTGGCACTCGAGACCGTGCAGAAGGCCGTCGAAGATCCCAACGTTCTGCCTGCCGAACAAAACTGAAAAGATGGAATACGCCGTCGCCGGGCTATGGCAATCACTCAACAGCTGAACGACTACCTGGCCCGGTTGCGCGAGGCCACTTCCGCATCCGATTCCGCGGACACGAACAAGGAACCGGCGGCATCGCGGGGCGAACAGGCCGCACGCATCGAGATTGCCAAACGGCTCGAAACACAAATCGAACCGATCAAGGCCGCGATCGAAGCATATCAGCAACAGATTATCGGCGACGACCCGCAACTGAAGTTAGCTCGGGTCCAGTATCTGGTCGGCCAAGGTAAGAACAAGGAAGCGGCCGAAGTGTTCCAACAGCACTGGCAAGACGCTCGCTTCGACCTGCTGGTTCGCGGTTTCGCCTCGCTGCTGACCAGCGAGACACTCGATACGGCTGATCGCGACGCCATCGAACTGCTGCTCATGCAGGCCGTTCAACAGGCCGAAGGCAAGCCCGAATGAACTGCTGCCCCTGCTGCGAATTCAGGCCTACTTACCGCGTCAATTGGGGACGCTACGACGAGGCGAAAACCTGCTATCAGCAGATCGTCAGCATGTCGCCTACCGACGTCAGTTCGCTCAATAACCTCGCCATGATCATGGCGTCCCAGAAACAGGACGTTCCCGCCGCGCTGGCCGCCATCAATAAGGTCGTGGAACTGGTCGGGCCAATCACCACGTTCCTCGACACACAAGCAATGGTACTGCTGGCAAACGGTCAGAACGTCGAAGCCCTCGAGGTCCTGCGGCGCGTCGTCGCTGAGAAACCCGCTCGGATTACCAAGGAAGCCGCACCCCAACTGGCCAAGAAATGGGGCGGCTACCATTTCCACCTCGCACTGGCCCTGCAGGCGAACGGCAAAGGCGAGGAGGCTGGAGAGGCCATGAGCGAGGCCGAAAAACTCGGGTTCACCATGGAGGATGTGTTTAAGCCGGAACTCGACTCGTACGAGGGCCTGAAAAAAGTACTGCAATAGGAAGGGAGGAAGGGAGGAAGGGAGGACGGGAGGAAGGGAGGACGGGAGGAAGGGAGGAAGGGAGGAAGGGAGGAAGGGAGGAAGGGAGGAAGGGAGGAAGGGAGGAGCGTGTTGCATGGTGAGAATCTGCTTGCGGCCGATGACTGCGGTTTTGAGTTTTGGATTTGTTTAGGATTTCGAATTTCGGTTTTAGAATTTCAATCTCCCATCGCGCAGAACAAAAACGGATGTCGCAGACGCAACAGGATGTCATACTGAGTCGGTTGATGGAGCGGGACGAGCCGAGTCGTGGGCGATTGTGGCTGGCACTGATCGTGCTGCTGACCGTCGGCTGCTGGATGTTCGGCCTGAACCTGTATCGCGTGGCGTCGCTGAGCGTCTGGGATCTGCAGGATTCGCCGCGATTGGCCGCGTGGCTGCGCCAGGTGCTGCTGCGTTACGGGCTGCACGCCCTTGTGTTCCTGCTGCTCGGGGTGCTCGTGCCCGGTTGGCTGCGAGCCTTGTGGCTCAATCGCAACACTCGCCGCGCCGCACCAAACCGCTCGGGTCTTGGCCGCTCGGTCGCTGGCCGCACTGACACGGGCCAACAGGTTGGCGGTGACCGGGCCGATTGGCTTGCCCAATGGCCGGGCCGGCTGGTCGCACTGGCGGCAGACGGCGTGCTGGCCGTACTCTACTTCGTGGCGGCACTGGCCGCTGCGCTCTACCTGTTCGGAGCCCTGTCGTTTTCCTGGGGACTCGTGCTGGCCAGCGAGCTGGCACTGGCGGTCTTCGGGATGCTCGTCGGTGCGTGGCTGGGCGCATGGCTCTTGCAGGGCTCGCGCGGCCGGCGTCGCCTGATCGCGCACGGCCTGGCACTCGTCCTGTTCAGCGCACTCGGCGCGGTCTGGCTGGTGACCGCCGCGGTGCAGGCCGAGCCGCTGCCGCTGGAGGAGATCACCATCACGTCGTCCGACAAGCGGGCGCTGCTCGATAACGTGCAGAACCCCATCGTCCTGGAAAACGGCGATCGTATCTTTCGTGCCAGCGAACATGAACTCAATAAGCTGCTCGCCTGGTGGTTCAGCTTCGACCACTTGGAAGGCAAGGCCAATGTGCAGCTGGCCGAGGGGCGTCAGGCAGTGCAGGCGTCGCTGCGGTATCCCGCGGATCGAGTTCCGAGCACGTACGTTAATCTGGCCCTCAGCGGCTATTGCGAGGTCGATAACGAAAGTCTCGAGCTGACGCTCCACTCGCTGCAGATCGGCTCGGTGAAAATCCCTCGCCGCATGATCCAGTGGACCGGCCGGTTTCTCGCCCAGTGGGTATCGCAGGAATCGGAGAGCGTGGAACTGCTGGCGGGGATCGTTCACGCTGCGGCCGATCAGTACTCGGTCGAAGTGGTGCTGGCCAACGACGGGATCCGCAGCCGCCGATTGGCCAAGGTGCTCCGCCGCTTCGGGGATCATCCCGATGTCTCGCAAGCCGTCTCCGAGCATCTGACTGAGTTCGCTCAGATCGCCAGCCGAGCGAAACGCAAGGACCTGCTGTTCGACCAGGTCGTCCGGTCGGCCTTCCAGCGCGCGGCACAGCGTTCCCGCGGCGGGAACCCCGTCGAGGAGAATCGAGCCGCCATTCTGGCCCTGGGAATCGCCCTGGGACATATCCAGCTGGAATCGTACATCGGCGACTGCTGCGGCGACCAGGTTCGCTCGCTGGTCGCCCGGTTGCCCAGCCACAGTCGCTTGCGCGGACGCCCCGATTGGGCTCGACACTTCTGGGTCAGTGCCGCCGTCATGCTGCTGGCCAGCGATCGAGTGAGTGACGCCGCCGGGCTGCTGAAAGAAGAACTGGACGCCGGCGTCGGCGGCAGCGGATTCTCGTTCGGCGATCTGATGGCCGATCGAGCCGGTACCGAATTCGCTCGCGCCGCCACGCGCGGCCCCGCGCCGCACTCGCCATCCAACAGTGGATCCTGGCCGATACCACCGACCTCAACGAGCTCATGCCACCCGCCGATGACCTGAAAGAAGGAATGAGCGAACTCGATATGGAAACCCACTTCAACGGTATCGGCGGCGCAGGCTTCCTCGAAATGAAAGCTGAACTCGAACGGAGATTGGGCCAAGCGGAATGGCGGCAGTAGGAGCGAAAGGGAGGAAGGGAGGAAGGGAGGAAGGGAGGAAGGGAGGAAGGGAGGAAGGGAGGAAGGGAGGAAGGGAGGAAGGGAGGAAGGGAGGAAGGGAGGAAGGGGGAGCTGCCTTACTCTTACTCTTACTCCTCTTCGTACCGCCGGCGCCCGGCCCATCGGTGCGGATTGTGGCAGAGGATCCGGCTTAAAGGGCGGGCGAGAAAGAGCACGAGTAAGAACGGGTGGGACGCGGGTGCGAGGGGCGGAATAGGGAATGCGGAATGCGGAATGCGGAGTGCGGAATGCGGAGTGCGGAATGCGGAATGCGGAATGGGAATAGGGAATGCAGAAGTCAAGGTGAAGCCTGAGGGGCCGTTCACGGTCACCTTCTTCTCTCTCCCGGGCCGCAGGCTCGAGCAGCGAGCGCACCTCTCGCGCGTCGCCTCTCAGCACGTTCCGCATTCCGCATTCCCTATTCCGCATTCCCTATTTCCCGTGACCATAGAACTCTTACTCTTACTCCTCTTCGTACCGCTCGGCGCCCGGCCCGACGGCGCGGATTGGTGGCAGGGGATGCGGCTTAGAGGGCGGGCGAGTAAGAGTACGAGATAAGAACGGGTGGGACGCGGGTGCGAGGGGCGGAATAGCGGAATGCGGAATGGGGAATGGGGAATAGGGAATGGGGAAGTCAAGGTGAAGCCTGAGGGGCCGTTCACGGTCACCTTCTTCTCTCTCTCGGGCCGCAGGCTCGAGCAGCGAGCGAACCTCGTGCGCGTTGCCTCTCTGCACGTTCCGCATTCCGCATTCCCTATTCCGCATTCCCTATTTCCCGTGACCATAGAGCTCTTACTCTTACTCCTCTTCGTACCGCTCGGCGCCCGGCCCGACGGCGCGGATTGGTGGCAGGGGATGCGGCTTAGAGGGCGGGCGAGTAAGAGTAAGAGTACGAGTAAGAGTAAGAGTAAGAGTAAGAGTAAGACAGGGAGTTCGTCTGTGTTGTGGGGGTTGGGAAGAGGGCAATCTTGGGGTGCTTCATAAACGGAATGAATTCCGTTTTACGTTCCTGTGGCATGTTGGAGGCGGAGGGACGAGAGTGCGGCGTCGTAGGTGGCGTTGTTATGATTGCGGTAGGTTTGGATTCGCAGCGATTCGGCGCCTAGCACGTCGGTGTTGGTGGCCATCCCGGTGGCGTACCGCTGGCGAGTCACTCGCAGGTTCTCTTCCGCTCGCTCGATCGCTTGGCGGGTGACCTGCAGGCGCTGTCGCGTTTCTTCCACTGCCAGCCACGCTCGACGCACCTCCAGCTGGATCTGGCTCTGCAAGTCCGCTCGGCCATGTGCCAGCGCCTGGGCTTGCCGCAGTTGGGCGTCCGACCTATTCTTCGCTCGGCCGCCGTCGTACAGGTTCCACCACACACCGAGCCCGGCGGAGGTGATTCCTTCGGGGGTTTGGAACCGATTCTCGCGAAACGTGTAGGCTCCTTGCACGTGCACTTGTGCGCGGTTCTCGGCCGCGGCACTTTCAGCTCGGTGGCGATGGGCGGCGATCCGCGCGTCCAGCTCCTTCAGCTCCTCGCGCTGCGCCAGCGCCTGGCTCGTTAATCGTTCGACATCGTGCGCCACGGCGTTGGCTTCGAGTGCCGCCAGCTGCACCGGCTCGGTGAGCGGCCGTCCCAGTCGACGATTGTAGGCCGCTCGAGCGGCATCGAGTTCGCTGCGGGCCTTGATCACCTGGTGCTGAGCGTCACACAACGCCACCTGAGCGGCCAGCAGATCGTTGCGCGGCGCTCGCTGCTGGTTGTGCAACAGTTCGGTATCGTGCGCATGGCCGGCCAGACTCCGCTCGTGACTCTCGGCCACCAGCACTTCCTGCTCGCAGCGCAAGACCGCCACATAGTCTTCGGCCACTCGCATCTTCAGGTCCACTCGATAGCGGGCCAACTGGCACTCCGTCGCGCGCACCGTGCACTCGGCCGTCGCGATCTGGTTCGTCACTCGACCACCCGTATACAACGGCAGGTCCACTCGCCCCTCGAACGACAGGTCCTCGGCCTGCTGATACGGGCTGGCAAAGGTGTAGGGCAGAAGCGGCGTCGTGATCAGAAACGACGGTTCGTTGTCGCGGACCGTGTACTGGCTGGACACCCCTGCCAACGGGTACCGCTGAGCGGCCGCGGCGTCCAGCTCACGCGCCGCCGCGTCGATACTCGCCGCGCCGGCCATCAGCTGCTGGTCCACCGCCAAGGCCTGCTGCCACGCCTGCTCGAGCGTCTCGATCTGCAATCGGTCAACTCGCAGCTGATCGGTGACCGGTCGAGCCGGTGGCGGAAGGTTTTCCGGCGTCGGCGGAAGAGGCGGGGTTGGGCGAGGCGAATTGGTCGGGCCGGCGAAGGACGCTGATCCCGGTGGCGAAAAACCAGTGGGTAGGTGGCGTACCGCGTCGCGACTGCTATAGATATCTGATTTCACGCTTCCTTGCGGAGGCCGAGCGATCGGTTCGACCGCTGGCAGCCGCGACATCGGAAACGGCTCGCGAACCGCAGGTTGCGCGAAGGCGGACTGAGGCGCAATTGTTGCGCATAGCAGGACGGCAAGGGCAATGCGCGTGCCGGTGCTCATGGACGTCCGTATCCTTTGCGCGTGCGGTACCAGTGGGCCGCGCCGGCATGTTCCGAACAGCCGGCACGGTCGTTGCAGCGAGTTGTGTGATGTCACCGGTGGAATCGCCAAACGCGGTGGCGTGCGACGGTTCTTCCCAATCCGAAACCAAAATGCTGAGACTCGAAACAGGCGGGGATGACCCGCGTAAAAATGGCCGGAACACACGGTGCTGTGATTGCGTTCGCGACTTGGGGGTGATCCGATCCCAGCGTTCTGGGGGGGATTTTTTTCTGGGTCTCGGAGCTGTTTCGAATCAGCTCGATTTGAGTGCGGATTCTGGCTTGCCGTCCAGGCCAGCGAAGCGTTCGGTCCTCTTAGGATGTTCGACCGTGCCGCTTGACCAGCGACAGTCGGCTGCGGTGACGAACGGTTGACGCGGTTGGCGCGGTTGTGCCGAGCCCGTGATCGGTAAGCGGGAAGAATGGGGGGACTTGGCGGTCGAGAGAATGCTACGTTAACGAGGGCGCGAATAGCGAAGAGCGATCCAGCTGGCCCTGCCCCCAGCGGGCTTAACCGGTGGAGCAGCGTGTTCCTGCCCCCATCGGGCTTGCCCCGGTGGAGCAGTGTGTTCCTGCCCCCACCGGGCTTGTCCCGGTGGAGCAATGACTGGTGAGCTACCGCGGCGCAGCGAAATGTTCCTGCCCCCATCGGGCTTGCCCCGGTGGAGCAGTGACTGGTGAGCTACCGCGGCGCAGCGAAATGTTCCTGCCCCCATCGGGCTTGCCCGGTGGAGCAGTGACTGGTGAGCTACCCGGCGCAGCGAAATGTGCTGCCCCCATCGGGCTTGTCCCGGTGGAGCAGTGACTGGTGAGCTACCGCGGCGCAGCGAAATGTGCTGCCCCCATCGGGCTTGTCCCGGTGGAGCAGTGACTGGTGTGCTACAGCGGCGCAGCGAAATGTGCTGCCCCCATCGGGCTTGCCCCGGTGGAGCAGTGACTGGTGAGCTACCGTGGCGCGGAGGGATGTTCCTGCCCCCGGCGGGGCGGAGGATTGGGTGGCGGCGCATGGTAGCTGCAAGTCAGCGCCCCACCGGGACGAGCCCGGTGGTGGCGGAGCGTTGGGGGTGAGATTGGTAGCTGCAAGTCAGCGCCCCACCGGGACGAGCCCGGTGGTGGCGGAGCGTTGGGGGTGAGATTGGTAGCTGCAAGTCAGCGCCCCACCGGGACGAGCCCGGTGGTGGCGGAGCGTTGGGGGTGAGATTGGTAGCTGCAAGTCAGCGCTCCACCGGGGCGAGCCCGGTGGTGGCGACGAATGGGCGGCGGCGCATGGTAGCTGCTAGTCAGCGCCCCACCGGGACGAGCCCGGTGGTGGCGAGGATTGGGTGGGGGCGGATGGTAGCTGCAAGTCAGCGCTCCACCGGGGCGAGCCCGGTGGTGGCGAGGAATGGGTGGTGGCGCATGGTAGCTGCAAGTCAGCGCTCCACCGGGGCGAGCCCGGTGGTGGCGGAGCGTTGGGGGCGAGATTGGTAGCTGCTAGTCAGCGCTCCACCGGGGCGAGCCCGGTGGTGGCGAGGAGCCTGGTGGTGGCGAGGAGCCTGGTGGGGGGCGAAGAAGAGAAGAAATGCTTGCCCTGGGCGGGTCAATGTGTAAGATGCAGGTGTCACGCTGGTCGTGACGATTTCGCGGTTGATTTGAGGCATCACCCGCAACAGGGACGTGAGTCAGCAGGATTTCGGGCAGGAAACGGCTGAGGCGAACAGAGGCTCGAGGAATACTGGTCATGCCGATTTTGGAGCAGGAAATCTGTGTTTTTCCCGACCACTTGCTGGTCGAACCGCCGTATCTGTTAGGCGGTGCAGCGGACGCTGAGCGTGCGCAGGATGACGATTCAACTGAGCGACGTTGGTGGGCAATCTATACGAAATCGCGGCAAGAGAAGGCGTTGGCCCGCCACCTGATCGGACACCAGGTCCCCTTCTATCTGCCGCTGATCCCCAAAGATACTATGATTCGCGGCCGCCGCGTGCGGGCTCATATCCCCCTGTTCGGCGGCTATATGTTCCTGTTCGGGAGCGAAGAAGAACGCGTTACAACCCTCACCACCAATCGCATTTCCCGCATCCTGCCGGTGGCCGACCAGCAACAGCTACGCCACGATCTGTTCAATGTGCAAGCTCTGATTGAGCGTGGAGCACCGTTGAGTGTCGAGCAGCGGTTGGATACGGGCGCTCGCGTACGCATCAAGAGCGGGGCGCTGCGGGGCTTGGAGGGCATCGTAGTCAAGCGGCATGGCAAGACCCGCCTGCTGGTCGCCGTCACGTACCTGCAGCAGGGTGTCTCGGTCGAAATCGACGACTGTGCACTGGAGAAAGTTTGAGGCCAGCGGTGACTTGGCTGGAGGACTCGACTTCCCCAGTTGCGGCGCCTCGTTCGCGCCTGTCATCAATGCTCACTGGGGGGTTCGATTCGGCTGCCCGGGTGCTGAGCTCCAACCCAATATGAGTACAACCGGATCGCCAGTGACCGTTGGTTAGTGACAATTAATCCGAAAATCACGGCACTTCCCGCCCCTCTGGCAAAAATTTCCCTCGGTTGGGTAGTGACAGGACCCATCCTTCTGTGATAGCATATATCACCATAGTGGGTGGTTAACGTTTACCATGGTAGATGCTTGGTAGAACCAAGCGGGAGAGACGCATGAGCATCAAGCTGTTGATTGCCGACGATCACGAGGTGGTCCGCTACGGCCTTCGGAGCCTGATGGCCGACTCGGACATTGAGATTGTGGGTGAGGCGACGACGGGCGAGCAGGCGATTCAAATGGCGATGGCCACGAACCCGGACGTCGTGTTAATGGACATTCGCATGCCCAACGGGGACGGACTCAACGCCCTCGGACGGCTGAAGCTGGAACGCCCCGAGATGGCGGTTCTGATGCTCTCGACGTACGACAATCCGACGTACGTTGCTCGAGCCGTCGCATTGGGGGCTGCCGGATACGTCTTAAAGGGTGCCGATCGCGAAAAGCTGATCGATGCGGTCCGCAAAGCGGCTATCGGCGAGAGTGCCTGGACGCGCGACGAGCTGCGTCGAGTCACCGGCGCTTTGGCCACCCCACGGCTGAACGCCGATGTCGAAGTGCCGCTCACCCAGCGCGAGAGCGAAGTGCTCCGCCAATTGGCACTCGGACTGACCAACAAGGAAATCGCTCAGGCACTGCACATCAGCTACGAGACGGTGAAGGAGCACGTCCAGCACATCCTGCGCAAGGTCGGCGTCTCCGACCGCACGCAAGCCGCCGTCTGGGCCGTCCGCAAAGGCTTGGTATAGGCCCGCGCCCCCCCGCCGGAAGAGAATTGTTGGATCCTCTTACACTTACTCTTACTCTTACTCCTCTTCGTACCGCCCGGCCCATCGGTGCGGATTGTCGGCTGAAGATCCGACTTGGAGGGCGGGCGAGTAAGAGTACGAGTACGAGTACGAATAAGAATGGATGGGAAGCGGGTGCGAGGGGCGGAATAGGGAATGCGGAGTGCGGAATGCGGAATGGGGAATGGGGAAGTCAAGGTGTAGCCTTGGGGCGGTTCCGGCAGTGAGTGGCTGACAATCGGCGTGTGACAGGCGAATCTCTTTCAGCTCGATATCTCTCCCAGGCCGCAGGCTCGCGCAGCGAGCGAACCTCCCTCGCGTTGCCTCTCCGCTCGTTCCGCATTCCGCATATTCCCTATTCCGCATTCCCTATTTCCCGTGATCATAGGACTCTTACTCTCCCCCCGCGTCCTTCCGACAGTACGAACAAGAGTACGAGTAAGAGTACGAGTACGAAGTAAGAGACAGGGTTTGCAACTTTCCTTGGGAGCGGCAGGCGGCCGGTAACAAGATGCCTAAACCGACGGACATGCGGATCAAGAGCGTCACCTGCACGACGACCGACATTGACTATCGAGCGCCGATCAAGTTTGGTGGGCGAGTAGTGGTGGATGTCACGTTGATGGACGTCTGCGTGGTGGTCGAGTCGCGGGACGGTCGGCGGGCGGTTGGGTCCGGATCGATGCCGATGGGGAATGCCTGGGCGTGGCCCAGCCAGGTCGAATCGACTGACAGGACGTTGGCAGCCATGGTCGCACTAGGTCGGCAGCTGGTTGATGTGGCGGGCGATTGTCCCGAGTGTGGTGACCCGCTCGAAATCACTCAGTGGCTGGCTCAGCACTACACGCCGTTGGCCCGGCGGACGATCGAGCAGTTGCAGTGTGCCGAACCGATGCCGCGCTTGGCTCAACTCGTCTGTGCCAGCCCGCTGGAGGCCGCGGTCCACGACGCGTTTGGCAAGCTGCTGGGGCAGAACAGCTACAATGTGCTGGGGCCGGAGTTCATCAACGCTGATCTGAGCCATTACTTGACCGACGAGTTCGCCGGCGAGTTCCTGGATCGCTACACGCTCCGCGTCCCGAAGCCTCGCACGCCACTGTACCACCTGGTCGGCGCGTTGGATCCACTGACCGATGCCGATATCCTGCAGCCGATCAGGGACGGGCTGCCCGAGACGCTGGGCCAGTGGATTTCGGCAGACGGCCTGACTCACCTGAAAATCAAGCTGTCGGGCGATAATCTGCCATGGGATGTCGCGCGGGTCGTGGCTGTCGAACGAGTGGCGGCCGACGCACAGGCTCGCCGAGGGTGCCGCGACTGGCACTATTCGCTCGACTTCAACGAGAAATGTGCCAACGTCCAGTATGTGCTCGATTTTCTGGCTCAGGTCCAACAGCAATCGCCCCAGGCGCTGCGCCGCACGCAGTACATCGAGCAGCCGACGCATCGCGATCTGCACGCCAATCTGGACAATCGCATGCACGCAGCGGCCAAGATTAAACCGGTCGTGATCGACGAATCGCTGGTCGACCTCGCGAGCCTGCAGCTGGCGCGTGAACTCGGGTACTCCGGCGTGGCCCTCAAAGCGTGCAAAGGGCAGACCGAGGCGTTACTGATGGGCGCTGCGGCGCAGAAGTACGGACTGTTCCTGTGCGTCCAGGATCTGACCTGCGTCGGCGCTTCGTTTCTGCATTCCGCCTCCCTCTCGGCTCGCATCCCCACCGTGGCGGCCATCGAAGGAAACGGCCGCCAGTACTGTCCCGCCGGCAACGCCGGCTGGGACCAACGCTACGCCGGTATGTTCCACCTCACCGACGGCACCGTGGAAACCGGACTGCTGCAAGGAAACGGACTGTACTGAGCGCCACCAAGGAAACGGGAGGGCGGGCGAGTTGTTGTTACTCTTACTCCCCAACGTAATGCGCACTTCAATGGTAGGGTGGCACTGGCTGAGCGAGCGTCGAGTACTCGGCCAACCTCCAGCAGCACGAATCGCGAGCGGAGCCAGTGTTGCGGCAAGCCCCCGCTGACTACTTCCCAAACATCCGACCGCATTCTGGTGTGCCGGCGCTCGCCATGATCCTTGTGGACGAGGCGAGACGAACTGCGGCGAGCTTGTCACACCCTACCACTACTACAATGGTAGGGTGGCACTGGCTGAGCGAGCGTCGAGTACTCGGCCAACCTCCAGCAGCACGAATCGCGAGCGGAGCCAGTGTTGCGGCAAGCCGTCGCTGACTACTTCCCAACATCCGACCGCATCTCTGGTGTGCCGGCGACTTGCCAACTCGGTAGGGTGGCACTGGCTGAGCGAGCGTCGAGTACTCGGCCAACCTCCAGCAGCACGAATCGCGAGCGGAGCCAGTGTTGCGGCAAGCCCCCGCTGACTACTTCCCAAACATCCGACCGCATTCTGGTGTGCCGGCGCTCGCCATGATCCTTGTGGACGAGGCGAGACGAACTGCGGCGAGCTTGTCACACCCTACCACTACCACTACTTTGGTCCGCGCCAGAGTCCCAGGGCTGGGTTGCGGATGAAGAAGAACGGCTGGCCGGCGTCATGGTTCCAGCCGTCGCGCAGTGAGTCGACGTCGTAGCGCGATTGCATCTCGGCCAAGTCGGCGTATTCGTATCCCACTCCCTCAATCTCCTCGCGACTCAAGCCCCCCGGGCAATAGACGACGCGAAATCGCCGCTCGCTCGAGCCGTGAATCAAGTGCGCGGCGGCCGACAGATTCACGCTCAACGCGTCGCTCGACCGCACGAACTGCATGATCTCGGCCGTCGTGCGATACCCGAACTGGCGAATGAGCCGATCGATTTCCGGATCCTCTCCGAACGTACGGACGCCCGGCGCCAGCACAATCAACTCGCCGCCGTCCGCGATCGCCATGCGTGTGCGATAAATCGCCTTGTTTCCCAGCCACGTGCTGTGGAACTCCTCGGGATCCAGATAGACCACCACCTTGCGTGGCGCCTCGTCGAGTACGGTGACGTTCACTTCGGCACTCAGGCGACTGGCCAGCTCAAAGCACTCGTGGTCGTCCCCCACGTACAGCCCGCGCACGACATGGCGACCCTCCGCAGCGGGCCCGATCACCGTCAATGCGAACAGCAGCGGCAGATGGCCGCAGAAGTGATCTTGAGCGTAGT
This sequence comes from uncultured Planctomycetota bacterium, assembly GCA_963802295.1. Taxonomy (GTDB): domain Bacteria; phylum Planctomycetota; class Planctomycetia; order Pirellulales; family Pirellulaceae; genus JAJRVM01. The sequence continues at coordinate 38,034 of CAWDIM010000005.1, forward strand.
TCAGAATGCGGCGCAGCGGCGTGTCGCTGCGACCCATGATCCGCTCCATACCGTAAGCCGCGCCGATAAAATGGCTCTGGTTGATTCCCAGCGCGCCGCCCGTCCCCACGAATAGGTTCTTGTTGTAGTTGGCCATCCCGATCACTTCGTGCGGCACGACCTGCCCGATCGATAAGATCAGGTCGTGACCCCCTTCCCAAACCAGCTTGTTGAGCTGGGCTGGCCATGGCTCGTGCCATAAACCCTCGGTCACCTCCCGTACATAATCGGCCGGCACCTGGCCGATCGTCACGACGTCCTGCCGCCAGCGGTGTGCGCGAACCAGCCGGTGCGGCAAACCAGGAAACATCTTCGTCAACTGCTCGGGCGGCATCGGCACGTGCGTGCCTAACGCCGGCATCACGTCGCACAGACGGTCGCCATAGTAGTCGTAGGCCATGCAGGTGAGCGGCCCGGCATAGCTGTGCAGCCGAGTGAAATCGGGGGGCAACGCCAGTACACGACGACGCGGCTCAAGCCGCCGTAATACGCTCAATAGCGATTCCCGCAATTGATCGTCGGTCAATTGAGTCGAGGGACTGCCGGTCGCAATATATGTGGTCATCGTTACTTCTTACTTCTTACTCTTACTCTTACTCTTACTCCTAGCGCGGCATGCCGCCGCAATCCTACGGAGGGAGGAAGGGAGGAAGGGAGAGGAGGAAGGGAGGAAGGGAGGAAGGGGCGGGGCTGACGTCTTAATCTTACTCTTACTCCTAACGCGGCCTGTGGCCGCAACCAAAACGGGAAATCCGAAATCCCAATATCGAAATCCCAAACAAATCCGAAATCCAAAAATCGAAATCCAAGACCTCCGCTGCCGGCAAAACGGCCGCGGGCGGGCCCCAAGCAGATTCCCACCAGCAGCATGCCATTGCGTCCTCCGTTTTCCCTTCCTCCCTTCCTCCCTTCTTCCCTTTCTCCCACTTTTCTGTGCTTCGAATTTCGGATTTTGTTCCAAACATGCGCGCACCGTGCGCATATCCTACACGCGAAAACTTTACTCCTACTTCTCAGCGGTGCGTAATTATCGACCGTAGATCCGGCTTGGAGGGCGGGCGAGTACGAGTACGAGTATAGGAAATCCGGGTGCCGGGAGAAACAGTTTGAATCACCCCCAATTCTGCGGTATTATACCCCATGTGTGTAGTGGAGTTTCGGGCGTCGTGGGTCGCACCTGGTCCATTGTGTCGTCGCATGGGGGAGGGCTGGAAAGTGAATCTGCAACTTGTTGATCGCTGTCGACTGCCGTTCGTGTTGTCACTGCTCGCGCTATTGCTACTGCCGGGTTACGCGGAGGGCGGTCTGTTGAGTCGCCTGCGCGCTCGACGCTGCCGGCCCGCTTGCTGCCAGCCCACTTGCTGCCAGCCCACGGAAGCGGAACCGTCGGCCTTTGCCGCGGCTGCCACAGCGTGTACGGGCCAACTCTGTCCGCGTTCGGTCATCGCGCAGTATAACCAGCCGGGGACTCCGAATTGTCTGTACAAGACTTACTTGTGTGAGAAGTGCGGCCAGGGCTGGGTAAATTATGATGGCCCCTGCTCGCTCACGGTCCCCACGTCGTGCAGTAGCTGTAGCGGCTGTTTTCCCGCGCCGATCATCGGTCCGATTCCTCCGATTCCCCCGCCGAGGGCCGCAGGGGAGCAGGAAGTGGACCCGATCACCGAACAACATGCACGTTACATCGCGGACGATGCGGCTCGAGACGGACTGCCGTTGGATCCGGACCTGCAACTTGCCGCTGATTACGACGCTGAGGAGGTGGAGGAAGACGGTGTCAAGCAGCGTGGCAAGAACTTCGAAATGCCGCTGCTCGACGCGGACCAGCGTCCGACCGGCGAGAAGGTGCTGGTGCACCTGGACTGGCTGACGCCGAAAAACGACGGCGGGTCGCCTCATCGTAAGCCGGTCGGATCGGGATATCGGACGACGAAGGGGAATCCCAAGGAACTAAAGTACGTCCACAAACGGTACACTGCTCAGCTGTACGGCGTGTGGGAGGAGCAGGGTAATAACCGCTGGCGGCTGTACGTCGTATTGCTGCCGAAAGCGGAAGCGAAGGAGTAGTCCGGACGGTGCAACGGGTCTGGCCGATACTCGCGCACACGGTCCGCTGGAACGAGGGCGGGCGCCGCTGCTGGCGCGCCGTCACTTGTCGCGCCACGGCGGATGTGCGCTGCGGGCACAGCGGAAGCCGAGTCGCGGGTAGGCCAAGGGCGGGTAGTTGAGCATCCGTGGCGGCGGCTTCGACAAGACGATGCCCGGGTCGCTCATATCGCCGCTCAGGCTGTACCCGCCGCGGACCACGCGACTGTTGACTCCCGTGCCGGTCCCCACCCACCAGTTACTGGTCCATTCCAGCACGTTGGAACGCAGGCCGATCAGCGGCTCACTGACCCGCTCCCACTCGAGCCGATCGAACGCCGCTGAGGTCACCAAGCCCGGTACCGGCGCGTCCGATACTTCCCAGCCCCCCTGGTCGTCGCTGCGCGAACCACCGAGCGTCACAAGATATTGGAACTCCTCGTCACTCAGCAATCGCTTGCCCATCACTTCGGCGTACGTGACTGCGTCGTGCCATGTGACGTTGTGCAGCGGCAGATCGTCCGCGGCCGTCGGATCGCTCATACCCAGCGGCAGATTCATTCCCAGACTCTTCACTTGCCCCACTGTCACTTCGGTCACATCCACAAAAAACTCAGCCACGTCGACACTCGTGTCCTTGGCCAAGTCCGTGGTCGCCATGACACATGTGCCGGGATCGACGTGAGCCATGTTGGCTGTCACGTCCTGGTTGGTGAACAACTTGATCGTCGGCAGACTGATCGTCTCGTCATCCTGTCGCCAGTCCAGGTGTGGATAGACGCCCGGCAGTTGCTCGTAAGAGGCCGGCACGTGCCGGTACACTTCGTGGAACAGGGAGTTGTTTTGCCAGGCGATAACCAGGTAGTCGCCAGGCTCGCACTTCACGTCGATGGGGCTGGCCCCCGCCTGTATCGCCTGGTCGCGCTGGGGCACTCCGGTAACCCGATCCAGCGGAATCAGGACGACGTCCGCGCCGGGTGGATCGGTGGCCAGTCGAACGGCCCGCGCCGTGCGCGACTCGGCCGTGCGCGGTCCCAGCAGTGCCAGCGGCAATAGTACCAATACCAGCAGCGACAGGAGAATGGTGGCAGCCAACGCCGGGCGACGTTTGGCCCAGCGATACAGTCGAACCGGTGGGGAGATGCGTCGAGCTTGCACCGGTTTGCCGGCCAGAAACCGCTCCAAATCGTCCGCCAAAGCGGTGGCCGTCGGATACCGCTCGTCCGGGCTCTTGGCCATCGCCTTCAGGCAGATCGTCTCCAGGTCCTTCGGCACCTTGCGATTGATACTGCGGGGCGGACGGGGATCGTCGTGCAAGACCTGGTGCAGGAGCAGACGCTTGCCGCCCCGAAACGGCCGGTCGCCGGTCAGCAGCTCGTAGAGGATCACTCCCACAGAATACAGGTCGCTGCGCCGGTCAGCGGAATGGCCATCCCGCACCTGCTCGGGCGCCATGTACGCCGGAGTGCCCAGTACCTGGCCCGTGGCGGCGATCGTTACGTCGGACCCTTCCCGCTTGGCCAACCCGAAATCGGTGATGTGCGGTTCGCCCGCCGCGTCCATCAGTATATTGCCCGGCTTCATGTCGCGATGGATCACGCCCTTGTCGTGAGCGTGCTCGAGCGCCCGGGCGATCTTGATCACCGTCTCGGCCGCGCGGCGAGCGTCGGGTCGGTAGTGCTGCGACCATTCTCGCAGCGACAGCCCGTCGATATACTCGCTCACAATGTAGACCGTATCTTCGTGGCGGCCGACTTCGTAAACGGTCACAATATTGGGATGGTTCAACTGAGCGGCCGCGCGAGCTTCACGCACGAAAAAACCCGCCTCTTCACTCGATAAATACTGGTTGTGCGGCAGCTTGACCGCCACAATTCGCTCCAGTTCCGTGTCCCGCGCACGCCACACTCGTCCAAATTGCCCCGCTCCGATCGGGTTCAACAACTGGAAACACTGCAGCGCCGGGATCCGCGCCGTTACCATCGCCGTGATCGTGTCTTCATCGCTCCCCGACAAGTTCATCTGACTGCCGCACGACGGGCATGAAATCTTGTCGAACTGGAGATCGTTCACCACCTCGATCGGATGTGAGCAGTTCGGACAGCGAACTCGCATGGCGCGGATCCTGGTGATTGTGACTTGTGGTCAATCTCGCCGCTGGCAGTACATGACGCTGAACAAAACGCCAACACACGCGTCTCGCCGGTCGGTCGACAAACTCAAAGGATGCCCCCCCTTGTCGTCCCGGGGCGTTACCCCCGCGCAGCGATAGTCCATTCTACCCGTTGGGCGCCAAGATCAATCCCCGAACGCAGCTTTCGGCCACAACCAAACAGGAAATTCGAAATCCCAATATCCAAATCCTAACGCGGCCTGCGGCCGCAACCAAACAGGAAATTCGAAATCCTAAATTCGAAATCCTAAACAAATCCGAATTACGAAACTGAAACAAACAAACCTCCGCTGCCGGCAAAACCGCGGTAATGGGCCACCAGCAGATTCTCACCAGCAGCCTGCTACCGCGTCCTCCGTTTTCCTTTCTTCCCTTTCTCCCTTTCTCCCTTTCTCCCATGTTTCCGTCATTTGAATTTGTTTGGGATTTTGTGCATGTCGTGCTCCGCATTTCGGATTCGTTCCCAGGCATGCGCTCGCCGTGCGCGCGTGGTACCGACGCACGCTCAGCCGGACTATTCGTGAGTGACCCGGGTTTCAAGCCCGTAAGGACGGACAGCGGAAACACGCGTGAATAATCCGCCCCTCAGGGTTCACCTTGACTTCCGCATTCCGCATTCCCTATTCCGCATTCCCTATTCTGCAGCTCGTAGCCGCTTCCCACCCGTTCCTATTCGTACTCTTACTCTTACTCTTACTCTTACTCGCCCGCCCTCTAAGCCGGATCCCCTGCCGACAATCCGCACCGCTGGGCCGGGCGCCGAGCGGTACGAAGAGGAGTAAGAGTAAGAGTCCTATGATCATGGGAAATAGGGAATGCGCAATAGTGAATGCGGAAGGCGGAACGAGCAGAGTTGCGACGCGCAGGAGGAGCGCTCGCATCTCGAGCCTGCGGCCTGGGAGAGAGAAGAAGGTGGCGGTGAACCGCTCTTCAGGGTTCACCTTGACTTCCGCATTCCGCATTCCCTATTCCGCATTCCCTATTCTGCAGCTCGTAGCCGCTTCCCACCCGTTCCTCTTCGTACTCGCCCTCCAAGCCGGTTCTACGGCCGATAACTCCGCGCCGGTGAGGAGTACGAGTAGAGTACGAGTACGAGTAAGAGTAAGAGTACGAGTAAGAGTAAGAGTAAGAGTAAGAGTAAGAGTAAGAGTAAGAGCAGAGCCTATGGGGTTCGAGTCACGGTTAGAAGAACTCTTCTTGTCGCGCGACGGCGGCCAGGCTATCCCAATCGATCGCGGCTTCCATCGCCTCGTCCATGTACTGGCGTCGAGCCTGATTGACGAGTTCTTCGCAATCGATTTCGCCGGCCAGTTGGACATGATACAGCGTGGCGCTGTCGCGAATGATCTCCTTGCAGTCGACGGCCAGGGTGATGAACCCGTCCAAGTCCATGCCGAACTCGGATTCCAGCAGTGTGCGGGCCTCGGTCACCTGCGGGCAGTCGGGCGTCCACAGTGCGTCGGCCATCAGGTTGGCGATATGCGTGGTCAGGGACAACGAGTCGCCCACATCGGCCAATCTGTGGTGCGTGGCGACGGCTTCGGTGAGGCAGTCGGGAAGGTTCCATCGTTCGAGCAGTCGCGAGCCCAGTTGCCCGTGATGGAACCCATACAGTTCCTGTTCTGATTCGATCAGCATGGGACCGTGCCCCACTCGCTGGTACAGCTTGACGTAACTGGTCGTTTCCAGTTGCGCCAGGAGCAGCAGGCCGACATCCGAGAGCAGCCCGGCACTGTACGCCTCGTCACTGGCCAGCTCGCTACGGCGGATGGCCAGTCGTGCAGCGACCGAGGCCATGGTCAGCGACCGGCGCCAGAAATCCTCGTACAATTTGGCCGGTGTGTCTCGGACCAGCTGATCGAGCAGACCGAAGCTGAGGACTGCCAGTCGCAGCGAACGGCTGCCCAGGAACGTGACGGCCTGTTGCAGGCTGGCCACATTGCGAGCCAGGCCGAAGTACGACGAATTGACCAGTCTCAAGACCGACGTGGCGAGGGCCGGATCCGCCTCCAGGCACTGGACCAATTCGTACGTCTCAAAGTTCTCGTCTTGCAGCAGCGAGAGGACCTGGCAGGCCACGTGAGGCGCCGTGTGCAGACGATCCAACCGGTCGATCAAGCGGTCCATGGCCGCCGTGTGTATATTGTGAGTCATCGTCACCTCAGAGATGGGCAACTGGGTCGCGGTGTTCGTCGAATGAGAGAAGTCTCTGAAGAATCATAGCTTATCGGCGCCAGTAAACACCGCGGTTCGTTCTGTGACGAATGTACGGGATGTGTCATTCTCTTACTCTTACTCCTAACGCGGCCCGCGGCCGCAACCAATCAGGAAATCCGAAATCCAAAATTCGAAATCCCAAACAAATTCGAAATCCAAAATTCGAAATCCAAAACCTCCGCTGCCGGCAAAACGGCCGCGGGCGGGCCCCAAGCAGATTCTCACCAGCAGCATGCCATTGCGTCCTCCGTTTTCCCTTCCTCCCTTCCTCCCTTCCTCCCTTCTTCCTTTCTCCCACTTTTCTCTGCTTCGAATTTCGGATTTTGTTCCAAACATGCGCGCACGGTGCGCACATCCTACACGCGAAAACTTTACTCTTACTCGTACTCTCCTGGGCAGTTCGGCTACCTGCCTGTCGACATCGCCGCGATTATGGGTGCGACCGGCCCGCCGGGGGAAGAGCGATTATGATTAAGATTATGAGAGCAGAGCGATTCACTGCCGGCCTTGTTTTTTCCTTCTCGTACTCGTACCTGTCCCCTTGCCCCCTTTACCAAGACACTCGCGGTTGGTTCCCAGCCGCCAAACGTCAGGGGCGGTGGGCGTGGCTGACTGAGTTGCGGCGAGGATGGCGGGCTGCAGGTGCGGGGGCCAAGTGTTCTCGCGGCGGGGGGGGCGGGTGGACAAAGAGTGGTTGGGAACGGACAATCATGGGTGCCGTGCTCGAGTGAGCTGAGGGGTTGCAGGGGAGCAACAACATGCGATTAATTGGACGACGCTACGACCAGGGTCAGCCGGTGTCGGTCGAGATCGCTGACGGCCGGATTGCCAAATTGGACGCGTTGCGTTGCACCGAGAAGGGGACGCTTCCCTGGCTGGCTCCAGCCCTGGTGGACATGCAGGTCAACGGCTACGCTGGTCGCGAGTTCACGCGGTGGGAATTGAACGTGGACGCGGTCGAGCAGATCAGTATGGCCATGGGCCAACTGGGAGTCGGCTACTACCTGCCGACGGTGATTACCCAGCGTCACGATCTCTTGCTCCACGTGCTGGGCACGATTGCCGAAGCGCTGGCCACTCGGCCGTCGGTCGCTCAACGAGCGGTCGGCATCCATTTGGAGGGTCCTTACATTTCGGCGCAGGACGGCCCGCGCGGCGCTCATCCGGTGGAGCACTGTCGACCGCCGGATTGGAGCGAGTTCGAGCGGTTGCAGGAAGCCGCTCGCGGTTACATCAAGCTCATTACGCTGTCGCCGGAATACGAGGCCGCCCCCGAATTCACTCGGCGGGCGGTCCAGCGCGGTGTGCTCGTGTCGATCGGGCACACCAACGCCAACTCGCAACAGATCCAGGCGGTGGTCGAGGCGGGTGCTCGGATGAGCACTCACTTGGGCAACGGCGCACATGCCCTGATCCACCGCCATCCCAATTATATCTGGGATCAGTTGGCCGAGGATCGGTTGACGGCCTCGCTGATTGTGGACGGTCATCACCTTCCGGCGGCAGTCGTCAAGTCGCTGGTGCGGGCCAAGACCCCTCAGCGAATCGTACTGATCAGCGATCTGACAGGCATCGCCGGTGGCGCGGGGACTCAGCCGGGCCTGTACGAACAGACCGGCTTGGGAGCCGTCGAGGTCCTCGAGGACGGTCGCGCCGTCGTCGCTGGGCAACGTGAATACCTGGCCGGCGCCACGACGCCGCTGATCGCCGGCGTGTTTAACGTCATGCGATTCGCCGGCGTCGATCTGGCCGCCGCGATCGATATGGCCAGCGCTCGGCCCGCTCAATTCCTGCAACTCGACACCGGCCGCCTGGAGGTCGGCGATCGAGCGGACCTGATCCAATTTGAACAGATCGACGACGGACCCATCCGAATTCTCGCCACCTACAGCGCCGGCGAGTGCGTGTTTGGCGAAGCCGTCGTTGAGTGAGCGTCCCCATTTTTTTCTTACTCGTACTCGTCCCCCAGAGTCGTAGTCGTAGTCGTAGTTGGCTATAGTCGTAGTCGTAGATTACGGCCGGCAAGTCGCAAAAATCGTAGGGTGTGACAAGCTCGCCTCCCAAAGCACCTCCCCGCCCCGAACCCCCATGGCGAGCGCCGGCACACCAGATTACGGCCGGCAATCAGAGGGTGTGGACAGAGAGTAAGAGAGTAAGAGTAAGAGTAAGAGTAAGAGCAAGAGTAACACTGCAATTAGAAAACCAACCACGATGCGAACTTCTCTGCCGTCACTCTTAGATCCCATCTGCCACATTGCCTGGGCCGCTGGTCGGCAGGCGGTGCAATTCTACGGACAGGATACGCCGGTCGAACGGAAGGCGGATGATTCGCCGCTGACGCTGGCCGATCAGGCCTCGCACCGATTCATTGTCTCGGAACTCACGAAACTGACCCCCGAGATCCCGGTGGTGTCGGAAGAATCGGCGGAAGGCGAAGCCATAAGCCTGGCGTCGGACGAGTGGTTATGGTTGGTGGATCCGCTGGACGGCACGAAGGAGTTCATCAAACAGACGGGTCAGTTCACCGTCAACATCGGGTTGATCCACCGCGGCTACCCCGTGCTGGGAGTCATTCACGTGCCGGTGTCCGGGACGAGTTACCTGGGCGTGCAATGCGCCGACTTGACCGGTTCCTGGGTACAGCCGGCGGGGGGCGAAAGACGTGCTATTTCCACTCGGCCAGCCGATCTGGAGCGATTGACGGTGGTGGCCAGTCGCGATCATGCGGGCCCGGTGGTGGAAGCGTTTCTCGAGCGATTAGCGGGCGCGGACGTAACGAGCATGGGCAGCTCGCTGAAATTCTGCCTGGTCGCTGAGGGCCGAGCCGATTTCTATCCCCGCGTCGTACCCACCATGCAATGGGATACCGCCGCCGCGCAGGCTATTCTCGAAGCGGCCGGTGGCCAGCTCACCGACCTCGCCGGCACTCGGCTCGAATATCGCAAAGATCGACTCCGAAACCCCTCCGTCATGGCCTTCGGGGACGCTTCCATCGATTGGCCAAAGTTCTTCCAGGGTTGAGCCGACGATGGGGCGGATGGCCGTATACTGCGAATCTTACTCTTACTCTTACTCTTACTCTTACTCTTACTCCCTGTCCATACCCTCTGATGGCCGACCGTATTCTGGTGTGCCGGCGCTCGCGATGAGGTTTCAGCGCCGGGGGACGTTATGTGACGCGAGCTTGTCACACCCTACGAGTTTTGGGAAATGGCGGCCGTATTGTGGTGTGCCGGCGCTCGCGATGAGGTTTCGGGGCGGGGGGGCGTTATGAGACGCGAGCTTGTCAACTACGAGTTTTGGGAAATGGCGGCCGGATTGTGGTGTGCCGGCGCTCGCGATGAGGTTTCGGGGCGGGGGGACGTTATGTGACGCGAGCTTGTCACACCCTACGAGTTGTTCGAATTGGTGGCCGGATTGTGGTGTGCCGGCGCTCGCGATGAGGTTTCGGGGCGGGGGGACGTTGTGTGACGCGAGCTTGTCACACCCTACGAGTTTGTTGGAAATGGCGGCCGGATTGTGGTGTGCCGGCGCTCGCGATGGGGTTGCGGGGCGGGGAGGTGTGTTGGGAGGCGAGCTTGTCACACCCTACGAGTTTTGCGAATTGGCGGCCGGATTGTGGTGTGCCGGCGCTCGCCGTGGGGTTGCGGGGCGGGGAGGTGTGTTGGGAGGCGAGCTTGTCACACCCTACGGCTACGGCTACGGCTTCGGCTACTTCCAGAACTGGAACCACTTTTTGCGGTTGGAGTAGTTGAATTGCACCAGCCGATCGACGAGCTCTTCGTAGGCTTCGTCCGCCGCCGGGTCGACCGGTACTCGCTCGTGAACCGGTTTCTTCTTGCCGCCCTTCATCGCCGCCGCGGCACCATTGCTTTCGCCCAGCAGTACAGGATCGACGTTTTCGAACTGGTGGCCCATCACCGCTTCCCCCTCGCTCTGTTCCGGCTCGGGCTGGGGCTCGATCGATTGCCCGGCGGTGAAAATCCGAGGGCCGGGTTCTGCCGGCGAGTCATCCTCGAACGCCTCATCCTGATCAGAGGCTCGAGCGGGTGTGTCGTCGAGCTCCTGTTGCCGCTCGATGCGTGCCAGTTCTTCCGCCTGCTGGGTTGCGAATTCATCGAGGCGAGTGCGTTGGGCATCCAAATCCCGTCGCTCGTCGCCCAACTGGCGTCGCTCGTCGTGCAGCTGCTGGAGCTGATCCTGCAGTTGGTGCGATTGCTGTTGAATCTGATCACGCTCGGCTGCCAGTTCCTGCTGGACGGTGGCATGCCACCGCTCGAACTCGTCCCGCTGCTGTTGGAGCGAGTCCCGCATCTGGTCGAGCTCCAGCCGGTCCGTCGCGGACTGTTCGGCGCTCTGTTGCTGTTGCGTTGACCAGCTGGACAGCCGTTCGGCCAGTTCCTGCCTGTCCCGCTCGATCACCTTCCGTTCATCAGCGAGGTGTTGTTGTTTGGCTTGCAGCTGTTGCTCGAACGAGGCGTTGGCCGTCTGCTGCTGCGACAGCTCCTCCTGTAATGTTGAGAGTTCCTGCCACGTCCGTTCCACTTCCTGCCGCCGCTGGTCGAGCAGAGCGGCCGCCTGTTGCTGCTGCGCGGCAAATTCACTCCGTAATTGCGTCAGCTCTTCGCGTTGCAGGGCGATCTGTTGCTGTTGGTCGTTCAACTGCCCGCTCAGTTGCTCGATTTCCGTTTCACGTTGGGCCAGCTGCTGCCGGGCATCGTGCAGCTGCTGCCTGGCCTGTTCGGTCTGAGACTGCCAGGCGGTCTGCTGAGCCACCAGCGCCTCTTTGGATTGGTCCAATGCGGTGTGGGAGGATCGGAGCTCTGATTGCCGGGTATCAAGCTCGGCCTGCAGTACGGCGAGTTGTTCGCGTTGCTCGAGGAGTGCTTGTCGAGTGGTTTCCAGTTCGCGTGTCCGCTCGTCGAGTTCCCGGCTCTGCTGTTGCCGCTGCTGCTGCCAGGCGAGTTGTAATTGTTCTTGTTGTTTTTGTTGTTCTTGTTGTTGTTCTTTGGTGGCAGCTTGCTCGCTGCGGATCTGTGACTGGAGTTCGAGCAGGGCCTTGCGTTCGGTTTCGAGTGAGTTGCCGCGATTCTCCTGCTGGTCGAGCAGTTGTGTGCGGAGCAGTTCGGCGGCCGCCAACTCGTCCTCCAATTTCCGTTCGCGGGCGGCCAACTCGGCGGCGCGAGCCTGCAGGTTTTTGGCGGCGACCTCTTGCTCGGACGACAGCTGTTGCCGCTGCTGCTCAGCCAGCTCCCTTTCACGCTGCAGATCGGCCTGGGCGGCCGCGAGCTGCGACTGCTGCTGGTCGAACTGCCGGGCGGCCTCCTGCTGCTGCGAGGTCAGCGACTGGCGCAGCGAGACGAGTTCATGCTGTTCGGCTGCCAGGGCCTCTTGGGCGGCGCCGAGCTGTGTCGTGCGGCACTGGAGGTCGGCGGTCAGCTGGTCCTTCTCCTGCTGCCACACGCTGCGCAGCTGCTCGAACGACTTCTGCTCTTGTTCGAGTTGCGAGCGGAGTTGCCGCACTGCGGATTTCTGTTTTGTGAGCTGGGCACTCTCCGCCTGCTGCTGTTGGGTCAGGGACTGACGCAGCGTCTCGAGCGCCTGCTGCTCGGCCAGTAGCGATGTTCGCGCGGCGTCGAGTTCAGCGGTGCGTTGGGCCAGTTCGCTGCCGAGTGCCTCTTTTTCCGCTTGCCACTGCAGGAGCTGTTCCTGGAACGACTGGCGGGTGGCGGCGAGCTGTTTCTTGTCGGCTTCGATGGCCGCTCGCTCGGCCCCCAGATCGGCCGCCACTTGCTGTTGAGTGCCGGAGAGGGAGTTGCGGAGTGATTCGAGCTCGGCGCGTTCCCCGGCCAGTTGCTGTTGCTGGTCGTCGAGTCGCGTCGACAGGTCGGCCAATTCGGCTCGCTGCCGCTCGAACTGCACCGTCGCCGCCGCCTGCTCCTCCCGGGCGCGGTCCTGCTGCGCCGCCGCCTCCTGCCGCTCTTGTTCCCATGCCTGACGCTGTTGAGCCAGGTCCTGACGCAGGGTCTCGAGCGATTCGGCTTCGCGCGTCAGCTCGCTGCGCTGGCGAGCCAGGGATTCGGTTTCCTGCTGACGCTGCTCGGTCCACTCCTGGCACTGCTGGTCGAGCCGCAGTTGCTGTTGCTCCAGCTCGAATTCGCGCCGTTCGATGCGTACTCGCGCCTCCCCCACCTCGCGGCGCTTCCTGTCCAGCTCGGCATGGCTTTCCGCCAGCTTGGTCAGGTCCACATCCAGCTCGTCACTGCGGCAGCTCAGCTGCTCGCGCCACGATTGGATCTCGGCGAAGTGATTGTCGATATCGAGGAACTGCTGGCGCAGCTCCTGCTCTTCCTGCTCGCGCAGATGTTCCCACTCAGTCCGTTGCTCTTCCAGCTGGCGTCGCATTTCCGTAATTGCCTTGAGTTGATCCGTCGGTGAAAGGGCTGAAATTCGCTGATCGTCCCAGAGATGGTCCTGGAGATCTTCCTGCAGGTCGTCTTGATCGTCTTCGAACTGGACACCGATTGCATCGTCGTCGCCAATCAGTGACGAGCCGGATGCCGATAACGAGCCGCGCGAATCCGCGACAGACGTATATGCTAGATCGGGCGAGTTGAGTTTGAAATAGCTCTCGGCGTGAGCGGCTTCGCGTTCGGGGGCCGTCCACGGTTCGTCCGATGTCCGGGCGAAGCCAAGTCGCACATCACCCAGCTTGATCGTCTTTCCTAGTCGCAGCCGTTCCGCTTCGCGGCGCCGTCCGCGTTTCTCCGTCCCGTTGCTGCTCAATAAGTCCACAAACCAAAGCCGCCCATCCTGCCAATACAGGACGCAATGCGTGGTCGATATGAATTCGCTCTTCAGCCGCAGGGCACATGGCAGCTCCCGCCCGACGACCGTCAAGCTGCGATAAGCTCGATACGTGGCCCGCCGTTGATCGTTGACCAGGACGTAAATGACCGGGATCGGTAACGGCGCGCTCCCCTTTTCGTCCAATAGCGGCAATCCGTCGACCTGTTGAAATGAGCCGTCCGTGAACGTTGCGTAAATCTGATAGTCGCCCAGCGTGACGGCACGATTCCCGGCGAGCCACTGGCCCACCGGCGGCGTGTCGCTCTCCGGCCTGGTCAACTGAGTACAGAAAATACCGCGCTCGGTGGCATGAAGATAGAGACCGAGTTTGGGGACTGTCGAACCCTCCAGAATGACTTCTGAGCGGTGATGGCTACCAATACGTGCGTACGGCTTCCCCACATCGATGGTTCGTCCGCCGTCGGGACCCTCCACTCGGATGGTTAGCTCCCGATTACACCACAGCTGAGTACTCATGGCCATCCAAATCGCTATCCACGATAGGTTTACGAACCGAGAACAAGCCCCATCATTGTAGTGTAGCACCCACTTGTATTCCAAGAATTTGACGTTTAGTAGGTGTGGGGGGGTGTGTGTTTGATTCCCGCAAGTTGTCGGATGGCCAAGTGGAACGCGGGGGTGGGGTAGGAAGGGCCGTCCAAGAAACAAGCCAAGCGTCCCGCAGGGTGGGACGCTTGGCTGAGTTACCAGAGGCGCCGGTGGGAGTCGAACCCACGGTGGCGGATTTGCAATCCGCTGCCTTAGCCACTTGGCTACGGCGCCGTTTGTATTGGGTGGGGAGCAGCTTTCACGAGCAATAGCGGCAACTTAGGCAATGAAGCGTTTCCGGTCAAGGGGAATAGCCAAAGGAGGTGAGGCGATGCACTGCGGCGATTGGGAGCGAACGGCGACGCTGGGCAGCTTGGGTCTGTTGTGGTGGGCTGTTTGGCGGCCGGCTGAGGCCGCCAAACTTTGCCCACTCGGAGCATCTGGCAGTCCGGTGGCGTGGGTGAAGAAAAGTCGCGTGGTCGCTCGATGGGTATAACTGCTGTATCCGGCGCGAAACTGCGCATTATCGCACGTGATACGGCCGGCATTGAACGCGCAAGCGGACGTCGATGAACTAGTGGTTGAGCGGCCCGGGTCGCGCAGGGATCACAGCGGTCTGTTGTGGTTGGTCGCGGGGCACGAGTCGTTCGAGCAGAAGGGGAATTGCATGAAGTTTTGGGAACGGTTCTTTCCCGGCAGGCGGGACGCTCTGGTACATGAACTGGCTCAGCGAGTTGCCCGGGAACAACACCTTCTGGTGTGGCAGCAGCTGGCCGCTCGTGCCGGCTCGTTGGGGAGTGTGCCAGAAGCGCGAGGTTACATAAGGAGCCGAGCCCAAAGCGTGCTACGCGGTGGACTAACGCGCGTGGTGGACCGGAGTGTCGAGCTATCGCCAGAGTTACGGGATTCGATCGTTGAGCGTGCTGTGGAGGTGTTGATGGGGCAGTTTCTGACTCCCATGCTCTCGCCCGTCCCCGTACTGGCTCAAGTTCGTCGCGCTGCCTGACCGAGCAGCCGGGCCACGCTGCTGCCGCCACCTCGCGTGCAGTGTCGGTGTCGCCATACTGAGTTGGCCAGTTTGTCTCGAAATCGTCTCATTTACGAAAAGTTGCTCCGCCCAGAAACGCCCGACTTGTGTTTACCAAACGCAAGTCGGGCGTTTCGTTTTGCGCGGTCCTGTCGCTGGACCCGCGCAGCTCGTGGCCGCGGGTCCAGCGAGTGGCACGACGCGCTCTGCATGACTCCGCTTGTGAGGTGCCCCTCTGACCAAGTCGCGCTCTGACCACGTTGCGAATGGGGAGGGGCAGCGGTAGAATCGAAATTCAGGCGGCGAGTGGCCAGGTCTGCGTTTCGGGGGGAGCGAGAAGAATGAGCGACAAGTATGACATTGGACTGTGCGGCCTGAAGGTGATGGGCCAGAATCTGGTGCTGAACATCGAAGACCACGGCTATCGGGTGGCGGTCTGGAATCGAACCACCGACACGATGCTCAAGTTCGTCGCAAAAGATTGCCAGGGCAAGAATATTGCCGGATTCGCCCAACTGTCGGAGATGGTTGCCAGTTTGAAGTCGCCGCGGATCGTGATGCTGATGGTGGAAGCGGGCAAGCCGGTCGATTCGATGATCGACCAACTGCTGCCGCTGCTGTCCCCGGGCGATGTGATCATGGACGGCGGCAACTCGTTCTTCCAGGACACGGAGAGAAGAACGCAGCACGTCGAAGGGCACAAACTGTTGTACGTCGGCACCGGCGTTTCCGGCGGTGAAGAGGGAGCTCGGCGCGGGCCCAGCATCATGCCGGGGGGCAGCCGAGCGGCCTGGCCGCTGGTCCAGCCGATCCTGCAGGCGATCTCGGCCAAGGTCGGCCCCCAGGGCGATGTTCCCTGTTGCGACTGGGTCGGGCCACGCGGCGCCGGTCATTACGTGAAAATGGTCCACAACGGCATCGAATACGGCGACATGCAGTTGATCTGCGAAGCCTATTGGGTGCTCAAGCATGCCGCCGGACTGACCAACGACGACCTGTACGACGTGTTTGCCGAGTGGAATCGCGGCGAACTGCAGAGCTACCTGATCGAAATCACGCGGGATATTTTCAGCGTGCTGGACCCCGCCGGCGACGGCCACCTGTTGGACGTGATTCTCGATGTGGCGCGAGCCAAAGGAACGGGGAAGTGGATGAGCCAGGATGCGCTCGATCTGGAACTGCCCAGTACGCTGGTTACGGCAGCCGTCTACGCCCGCTCGCTGTCGGCCCAGAAGGAGGCTCGCGTGCGGGCCGCCCGCCGGCTGCCCAAGCTGCAGATCTCCGATCCGCAACGACACTCACTCATCGGCGATCGGGATACGTTCATCGAGCAGGTGCGCCAAGCCCTGTACGCCTCCAAGATCAGCTCGTACGCCCAGGGGTTCGTCCAACTGCAGCGGGCCGCCGAAGTTTACAAGTGGCCGTTGGACTACGGCCTCTGCGCCCGGCTGTGGCGCGGCGGCTGTATCATTCGTGCTCAGTTCCTCGAACGCATTATGGAAGCCTTCGCCGAAGAACCGAACCTGGAGAACCTGCTGCTGTTCCCCTACTTCACCGAGGCTGTCACGCGCGCCGATACCGCTTGGCGCAAAGTGATGATCGTGGCCACCACGCTCGGCTTGCCCGTGCCGGCGTTCGCTACCGCTCTGTCCTATTACGACGGCTATCGCAGTGAACGACTCCCCGCCAACTTGCTGCAGGCTCAACGCGATTACTTCGGCGCTCACGAATTCGAACGGATCGACAAGCCCGGGAAATTCCACGAGGAGTGGCTGAAGCTGCGCCGAGAGCCCGAGGAGTGACGGATTGCAGTCAGTGAATTCACCCCCGCCCGTTTGAATTTTTCTTACTCTTACTCTTACTCTTACTCTTACTCCTACGCGGCCTCGCAACCAACGGGAAATCCGAAATCCCAATCGAATTCGAAATCCAAAATTCGAAATCCAAAACCTCTGCTGCCGGCAAAACGGCCGCGGGCGGGCCCCAAGCAGATTCTCACCAGCAGCATGCCATTGCGTCCTCGTTTCCCTTCTCCTCCCACTTTTCCGTGCTTCGAATTTCGGATTTGTTCCAAACATGCGCACGGTGCGCATCTACACGCGAAAACTTTACTCTTACTCTCCTTCGCAGCTTGGTCGGTTCGGCTGTCGGTATGTTGACGTCGCAGGGATGAGTGAGTGAAGAGTACGAGTAAGAGTACGAGTAAGAGTACGAGTACGAGTTGCACGGAGGGAGATCACCGGACGACTTGGTCCGCTGATTCACTTCCCTTCGATTTTGTCGATGGCTTGCTGAGCGATAACTCGGACTCCTTCTTCTTTGTTGTCGAGCAGTTTGCGCAGCGCGGGCAAGGCGGGAGCAGCGCCTTTGCCGATGCTCCCCAGCGCTTCGGCGACGAAGATTTGCATGGTGTCGTCGCCCTTGAGCGCCTTGATCAGGTCGGGCACAGCGGGTTCGGCGGCGGGGCCCATGGTGGTCATCACCTGGGCGGCTTCCCATTCCAGATGGCCGTACTTAAGCAGTTCTCGCAGCACGGGGAGAATTGGTTCGGGGTCCTTGGTCAGCAGCCACAGCGACTGGGCCGCTTCCGGCCGGGCGCTATTTCGCTCGTCCCGCAGTATCTCTTGCAGCAGTGGAATGGCCGGTTCGGCCAGCGTGCCGAAGTTGCCCAGTGCCAGGATGGCGGCCTCACGCACCGGATCCAAAGGGTCCCGGGTCGCTTTCATGAGCGGCTCTACGGCGTCGGGAGCGATCTTATCGCCCAGTCTGCCCAACGCTTCGGCAGCGTTGCGGCGCACCGAGGAGACTTCTTCATTGAGCATTCGAATCATGATCGGCACCGCCGGCCTGGCCGGCTCGCCAATCCGCCCCAACGCTCGACAGGCCAGATACCGTGAATGAAAGTTGGAGCTGCCCGTGTACTTGATCAGCACCGGTACGGCCGGCGCGGCGTCCGGGCCCAGGTGGACCAACACGTGCAGGAGATGTTCGGGCCCGTCCAGCGGCTGTTTGTCCAACACTTCAATCATGGTTGGCAACGCCTTCTTGGCCGCCCCCTCCGAAAGGATTAACGTTTGGGCCCCCCTGTATATCTCGTGCGGATCGGGTGACTGGATGGCCTTGATCGCTTCCTCGACTGTCAGCGTTGGCAGTTCGGGGCGATCCACTTGGTCGGATTCGGGCGGGAAGACCGGGTCCGGAATCGTCTTGACGACCACCGGCTTGTCAGGTTCCTGCGCCCAGAGGAAGAAGTTGGCTGGGAGCAGCAACGCGGCACCAACGACCATTGACAGATAGCACAACGGATAACCTAGGACTCTCATGATGCCCGGCATGGTATTGCTCCTGACGTCGATCAGACCTGTTCATCGCAGCCCAACTCCGGCTTCATCATAGACTATCTGGCCCACCCCGGTAATCCTCCACAGGCTCAGCCGGACCGGGTCAGAAGTTAAGCGAATCCGCCAAATGCGAATGACAGAGGCGGGGGAGAACGGGAAACGGAAAAAGGGAGAAAGGGAGAAAGGGAGAAAGGGAAACCGGAGGACGCGGTGGCATGCTCGCGTGGTGAGAGTCGGCTGGCGGATCATGACTGTGGTTTTGTCGGCAGCGGAGTTTTTTTGTTTCAGTTGTGGATTACGAGTTTGTTTAGGTTTTCGAGATTGGGATTTCGGATTTCCGGCACTGTCTGGTTGCCGGCAGTCTTCTGCGCTGCGAGCGAGGCGGTGACGTCGGTCCTGTCAGGCTACCGCGGGCGGTTGTGTTAAATTCCGGTGAAATGACGGGGAGTGGCCGGCGGGATTAGCTACAATGCGTGAGCACGCGTCGCGCGCGCCTCGTGATCAGCCCGACCAAGCACCCGCGTCGGATCGTGCTATGGCCACATGCCGCTTCGCAATTTTCCCCGCAAAAAAGAACGCTTCAAAGAACGCTTAGAAAAACGCTTTGCAGAAACCACTTAGAATATGAATTCGGTGCATGTAGATCGTAAAGGAGTCGGCGATATGCGACAGCCACACACGTTTTGGGTGCTGATCGGTGTGTTACTTGGCGGTTCACTTGGCCATGCGGCCGACTGGCCGACGTATTTGCGGGACAACACGCGGTGCGGCGTAGGGGCCGAGCAGCTGAGGCTGCCACTCTCCGCGCAGTGGATCTACAGCTCCCCGGTCCCCCCGGTAACGGCTTGGGGGGGCCCGCGAGCGGAACCGTTCGAAGGTTTGTATATGCGGCATCGCATCGACTTCGACAACGTGCTGCACGTATCGATCGGGGGCTCGCGGCTGTTCTTTGGCTCGTCGGTCGACGACAAGGTGATGTGCGTCGACACGGAAACAGGCGTAATACGATGGCAGTTTCTGACCGACGGACCGGTACGTCTGGTCCCGACCTATGCGGACGGCCGGATCTACTTCGGCTCCGATGACGGGCTGGTGTACTGTCTGACGGCGGATGACGGCCAATTGGTCTGGCAGATGCGTGCGGGTCCGAGCGCGGAGCGGTTGCTGGCCCGCGGACGCATGATCTCGCGGTGGCCGGTGCGGACGGGTGTCGTCTTGGATGGCGACGTGGCCTATTTCGGTGCGGGCGTGTTGCCACACGAGAACGTCTACCTGTACGCGGTCAATCGGCACGACGGTTCGGTTATCTGGTGCAACGACACGATCAGTGCGGAGGACGCCGGCCGCAATCCACTTTCGCCGCAAGGGTATCTGCTCTGTTCCGCCGAGCGGCTGATCGTCCCGTCCGGTCGTTCGCTACCTGCCGCATTTGACAAGGCGGATGGCCACCAACTGTATCAGCCGTCGCTCTCGTGGCGCACGACGGCCGGGGGCGAGGTGGGAGGGACGAGAGTGGTCCTGGCGGACGACCAGATTTACGCTTCGGGGCCCCATCATTACCTGGCATTGAGTGAGAAGACGGGTGCGGTTGGATTTGCGTGGATCGACGGGCGGCAATTGGCGATCGGGGATCAGCGGGCATACATTGCCGACGGCCAGCAAGTTGTGGCGTTGGATCGCGTGAAGCATGCCGAGGCGACCGTCCAGCGGCAGAAGCTGCGGCTGAAGGTCAAGGACGTGAGCGGGAAGCGGAGCAGCATGGATGCGAACGAATACAAAACGACGATGGCCGCGTTGAGCAAGGAGATCGAAGAGCTGTCGGAGGTTGGCGTCTTATGGCGGACCGACTGCCCGCTTGACGCGGCGCTGATTGCGAGCGGATCGACTGTGCTGGCCGGCGGTGAAGGTCAGGTGGTCGCGCTGGACACCGAGACGGGCGGGCTGGTCTGGCAGTCCCCAATCGACGGCAAGGCGGGCGGGCTGGCCGTGGCCAACGGTCGCCTGTTTGTCAGCACCACCAGTGGCAAGATCTACTGCTTCGCCGCATCCGAGCAACTTGACGCGGGCGACGTTGCAGTGCAGCTCCCCGCCGCTCCGGTGGTCGATCCGTATCCGCGCGACGAGTTGAGTGACATGTATGCCGAAGCGGCCGAGTCGATCGTCCAGCACACAGGCATCGACCGTGGATATTGCCTGGTGGTGGGGAGTGAACGGGGGCGACTGGCCTTCGAACTCGCTCGGCGAACCAAGCTGCAGATTTGCGGGATCGAACCCGATCCCGACAAAGCTCGCGTCGCACGCCAACTGCTCGACCAGGCTGGACTACTTGGCACGCGGATCACGATCGTGCAGGGCGAGCCGCGTGCGATGCCGTTTTCGGACTATTTCGCCAATCTGGTCGTCTCGGACCGACTGCTGTTGGACGGTCAGCTGCCGGGGGATCCCAGCGAGATTGTGCGGTGCACCAAACCGTGTGGCGGGATCATCTGCCTGGCGATTCCGGCTGCTGCGCCGGCCCGGGGTCAGGATGACCTGATGGTCCGCCTCCGCGGCACGCTCGACGAACTCAATTTGGGCATCGGCGGCGAGATTGCCGCAGCCGACAATGTGCTGTCGGTCGCGCGCGGGCGCTGCCCGGGGTCGGCGAATGGTCGCACCAATATGGTGACGCCGCCAATACGATGACGAGCCAGGATCAACGCGTGCGCGGAGACTTGGGAGTGTTGTGGTACGGCGACCCGGGGCCCAGCGACATGGTGAATCGACACGATGCCGCAGCGGCGCCACTGTCGACCGGCGGACGCATGTTCGTGCAGGGCTTCGAGTCGATTAAGGCGTACGATGCCTATAACGGTCTGTTTCTTTGGGAATACAAGAACCCCGGTGCGGTTCGGACCGGGGTATTCAACAATGAAGATACCAGCAATCTGGCCGCCTCCAAGGACTTTGTCTTCTGCGTGGTGGACGACACCTGCACGATCCTCGATGCGGCGACCGGCCAGGTGGTGCGGGAGCAGCGAGTCCCCGAACCGTCGGACGGAGTGAAGCGGGTATGGGGATACGTGGCGGAATATCGAGGGATCCTGTTCGGCACCAGCACCTTGCGCCAGGATTTGGACCGGGCCCGGCGGCGTCGCGGTCTGGTGGTCGACAAGACCACCGACGCACTGTTCGCCGTCGATGCCCGCTCAGGCCAACAGCTCTGGAACTATCACGGCGGCAGTATCGAGCATGTCACGATTGCGATCGGCGATGATCGGGTATTTATGATCGACAGCTCGATCACGCGCGAACAGCGCGAATCGCTGCTCCACCAAGATAAGTCGGCCCTGCAAACGCTCAGTCCCGAAGAGGCGGCCAAGAAAGAGGCGGAATTGAAAGATCTCGATGTTCGGCTCGTCGTCTGCCTGGACGCGCGGACCGGCGACCAGCTGTGGGCCAAACCGGTCGATGTCACCGATTGCAGCTATGTGGGGATCGGCGGGGGAAACCTCATGCTCATGTACCACGACGGCCACGTCGTGGTCTGCGGAGCCAATGCGAACGGGCATTATTGGAGACAGTTCCTGTCGGGACAATTTAGCCAGCGCAGATTGGTCGTGCTGGCTGCGGAAACCGGCGAGCAACTCTGGGCCAAGGACGCCAACTACCGGCATCGCCCGATCGTCGTGGGCGACGAGATCTTCGCCGAGCCCTGGGCGTTCGATATCCACACCGGCCAAGAGAAAATGCGCGAGCATCCGTTGACCGGCCAGCAGACAGTCTGGCAGTTCAGTCGGCCGGGACATCACTGCGGACCGGTCACCGCCACTCCCAATATGTTGTTCTTCCGCAGCGGGTTCACCGGCTATTACGATCTGTACGGCGATAGCGGTACCAGCCACTTCGCGGGCCAACGCCTCGGCTGCTGGGTCAACGCCATCCCCGGCAACGGACTGCTGATGGTCCCCGAGGCGAGCGCCGGGTGCGTCTGCCAGTTCTCGCTCGCCGCCACGATCGTCATGGAGCCGCGGAGCGACCGGGCGACCTGGCGCGTGTACAGTGCGAGCGGGTCGAATACCCCGGTCAAACACCTGGCTCTGAATTTCGGAGCACCCGGGGATCGCCGCGATGCCCAAGGCCGACTGTGGCTCGCCTATCCGCGTCCCAATACGGTCGGACGGCTGGAATACGTCCTTTCTTTGCCGCTGCAGCTGGCCACCGGTGGCGAGTACTATCGCGAGAACGATGAGTCGGTTGTGATCGAGAATGCCGAGGCTCCCTGGGTGCTCGCCTCCGGTGTGCGCGGCCTGGCTCGCTGCGAAATACCGCTGCTGGGCGCCGACGATCCTCCCGCCACTTACTCCGTTCGCTGCTACTTCGCCGCACTCGATCCTCCGTCGCCGGGCTCGGCTGCGTTCGATATCAAACTGCAAGGTAACGTGGTGGCCGAACAAGTGGATGTTGTACGCGAAGCCGGAGGGATTCGCCGATTGCTCGTGCGCACCTTCGAGGGTGTCCCGGTGAAGGACAATCTGGTGCTGGAACTGGTCCCCCGCGGCGAGGCACTCCCCGAACTAGCCGGCGTCGAACTCGTGCGGCAGTGAAATGGGAGCGGGGAGGGACAGAAGACGAACTGAGGTTTTCTCTTGCTCGCTACTCTTACTCTTACTCTTACTCCTCTTGGTACCGCTCGGCCCACCGGCCCGAGTCCACTGCCGTAGATCCGGCTTGGAGGGCGGGCGAGTAAGAGTACGAGTACGAGTAAGAGTACGAATAAGAACGGGTGGGACGCGGGTGCGAGGTGCGGAATAGGGAATGCGGAATGCGGAATGCGGGAATTCAAGGTGAAGCCTTCACCGCCAGTTCCTTGTCTCTCGCAGGCCGAAGGCTCGCGCAGCGAGCAGATCCTCCTGCGCATCGCCACTCTGCTTGTTCCGCATTCCGCATTCCCTATTCCGCATTCCCTATTTCCCATGATCATAGAGCCCTTACTCTTACTCCTCTTGGTACCGCTCGGCCCACCGGCCCGAGTCCACTGCCGTAGATCCGGCTTGGAGGGCGGGCGAGTAAGAGTACGAGTACGAGTAAGAGTACGAATAAGAACGGGTGGGACGCGGGTGCGAGGTGCGGAATAGAGGAATGCGGAATGCGGAATGCGGAATGCGGGAATTTAAGGTGAAGCCTTCACCGCCAGTTCCTTGTCTCTCGCAGGCCGAAGGCTCGCGCAGCGAGCAGTCCTCCTGCGCATCGCCACTCTGCTTGTTCCGCATTCCGCATTCCCTATTTCCCATGATCATAGAGCCCTTGCTCCTAACGCGGCCTGTGGCCGCAACCAAATCGGGAAATCCGAAATCCCAATATCGAAATCCCAAACAAATTCGAAATCCAAAATTCGAAATCCAAAACCTCCGCTGCCGGCAAAACGGCCGCGGGCGGGCCCCAAGCAGATTCTCACCAGCAGCATGCCATTGCGTCCTCCGTTTTCCCTTCCTCCCTTTCTCCCTTCTTCCCTTTCTCCCACTTTTCTGTGCTTCGAATTTCGGATTTTGTTCCAAACATGCGCACGGTGCGCGCATCCTACACGCGAAGACTTTACTCCTCTTGGTACCGCTCGGCCCGCCGGCCCGAGTCCACTGTGTAGATCCGGCTTGGAGGGCGGGCGAGTACGAGTACGAGAAACCAGTCACTCAATACCATTTATCCAGGACTGCTTGCCAGTCTGCCTGGCAGCGGACGCTGATGAAGGCGTCGCGAACCGGATCACAGTGGGGGTGGAGTTGCGCGTATTTGATGCCGAATTTGCGCATCAGTGGCCCGCACCGCTCGGCACCGTAGAGTTCTTCGGCCAGGCGGTAGTGTTCGCAGATCACTTCGCGCTGCTCGCTCAGCACCGGCGCGACGGGATCTTGGCCGGCCATTAGTGCGCGGGTCTGCGCGAAGATCCACGGGTTGCCGATCGCGCCGCGGGCCACGGTCACTCCGTCCACTCCGGTTTCCCGCATCATACGGACACAGTCGGCGGCGGTGAACAGATCGCCGCTGCCGAGGATCGTGTGGCTGGCGAACTGCTGCTTGACGGCCCGCAGAAACGACCAGTCGCTGGGCCCGACGTAGCCTTGTCGGACGGAGCGGCCGTGGACGGTGGCAGCAGCCACTCCCAGCCGAAAGGCACCTTCGAGTATCTCGTAGAATTTTTCGCAGCTGGCCGCTGAGTCATCAATGCCACGACGCATCTTCACCGTGACGGGGATGTGTGCAGGCACGGTATCGCGAGTACGGCGCACGATGTCCAGGGCCGTGGCCGGCTGGCTCAAGTGAAAGCCCCCGCGGCATCTGCCGAGTACTTTTTTCACCGGGCAACCGAAATTGATATCGATCACATCGAAACCGGCGGCCACCAGTCGGGCCGCGCCGGCAGCGAATTGCACCGGTTCGGCTCCCATCAGCTGACCGCCCACCGGGTGATCGTCGTCGGTCAGGAAAAAGAAATGCCGATTGCGCTGCCGAGCACGCACCTGCGTCAGGAACTGGTCGAGCATCACTTCGCACGAGGCGTAGGGGGCCCCCAGTCGCCGAGCGATCATCCGCATTGCCCAATCGCTATATCCCGACAGCGCAGCTTGCACGACCGGAAACCCCACCGTCACGCCGCCAATCCGCAGCGGTGCCATCGTTCTGCCATTATCGATCGACATCATTGCGCTCCATCACACCCTTCTCCACGAGTTTTCCCCCGCCATCGTGACGGCGCGACGGTCACGCTCCGCCACGCCAGCCCCCGCCCGGTCGGTCCGAGCCACCTGTCACGATAGGCTCTGAGGATAATTCGCAAAATACGGCAGCCACCTGGCGAGTGCCCCGGCCACCGGCACTTTCTCATGTCCAACCCCCCGACCACTGAGCCGATAATCTTGAGTGAGAACCTCGCGCGAGGCGATGGCGCGCCGTGATGTCGCCCGGCCGGTTCGACCCAGGGCAGTCTCGAACCAAGGCAGTTTCGACCCAGACCGGCTCCGACCTACCGCGTGTTCCGACCCGTGATCAGAGTCCCTTTTCTGGTTGGCCCGCACCACGATGACCGAAATAATCTTCGAGAACTGGCCGATTATTTTCCTGTTCGTGGCCGTCTTCGTCGCTTGGGTCTTCGCCAAGCTGGTACTGGGCAACGAGAAAATGCCGTACCAGAAACGTGCGAGCCTGCTCACCCAGTCCGAACTGGCATTTTACCGGGCCTTGCAAGAAGCGGTAGACGGACAATGGGCCATTCAGGCCATGGTCCGCATGGCCGACCTGATCCAGGTGCGCCCCGATACGCCGAAATTCCAGTCGTGGCAGAATCGCATCCACGCGAAACACATCGACTTCCTGCTCTGCGATCGCGGGACGATGGAAGCCAAATTGGCCGTCGAACTCGACGACCGTACCCACAAACGACCGGATCGCGTCACTCGCGATCGCTTCGTCAATCAAGCCCTCACCGACGCCGGACTGCCCCTGCTTCGCATCGATGTGAAAGAAGGCTACGACAAAGGTGAACTGCGCAAGACTATTGATGAAGTACTAGCCGCAAAGTGACTCACGCCTCAAGAACCACACTTCATCTGGTTTCATTTCGACAGTGTCTTGCCGATGGCGTGCACTTCGAATCCCAGTTGGATGAGGGAGCGGTGATCGAGCAGGTTTCGGCCGTCGAAGATGAACGCGGGTGTCTCCATTTGAGACCGGATGGCGACGAAATCGTTGTCGCGCAGTTCATTCCATTCGGTCAACACCACGATCGCATGCGCGCCCGACGCCGCTTCGCCAGCACTTGGCACGGTCCGCACTCGCTCGTCGAGCAGTTGCCGGTCGGGAGCCGAGATCTCACCGGTTTCCGGACTGCGAAACGCCTGCTCTAAATCCTTGCGGACCTGGAGTTCCGATACCTGCGGATCGTAGATCATCAAACGAGCCCTTTCGCGCAGCAGGTCTCGGCAGACGTAGATCGCCGCCGATTCGCGGGTATCGTTCGTATCTTTCTTGAAGGCGAATCCCCAGATCGCAATCTGCTTGTCGCTCACGGTATTGAACATCGTGCGCACGATCCGCGCCGCAAAGCGACTCCGCTGATAGTCGTTCATCCGCACCACTTGTTCCCAGTACTTGGCCACTTTGGGAATGCCAAAATGCTCACACAAGTAGACCAGGTTCAGGATGTCTTTCTGAAAGCAGGAGCCGCCGAAGCCGACCGAGGCCTGGAGGAACTTGGGGCCGATCCGACTGTCGGTGCCGATCGCGTGAGCGACTTCGTCCACGTCGGCACCGGTGACTTCACACAACGCCGAGATCGCATTGATCGACGAGACGCGTTGGGCCAGGAAGGCATTGGCGGTGAGCTTCGACAGTTCCGAACTCCACAGATTGGTCGCCAAGATTTTTTCGCGGGGGACCCAGCAAGCGTAGATCGCCGCCAGCGCTTCCACGGCCGCCGGCGACTCGCCGCCGATCAAGACTCGATCGGGGTTTTGCAGGTCCTTGACCGCCGTCCCTTCCGCCAGAAACTCGGGGTTGCTGAGCACATCGAATGTCGCTTCGCCTGACGAGGCACCCAGGATCCGCCGCACCGCCTCCGCCGTACGGACCGGAAGCGTGGACTTCTCGACGACGATCTTGTGCCCCCGCGCCACGCGGGCAATGGTGCGGGCACATTTCTCGACGTATTCAAGATTCGCCGCTCGGCCTGCCCCCGTCCCGTATGTCTTGGTCGGTGTGTTGACCGAAATGAAGATCATCTCGGACTCCGCGATCGCCCGCTCAATGTCGGTCGAAAAGTGCAGGTTGCGCCCCGCGCCTCCCGTACCACCTCGTCCAGACCGGGTTCGTAGATCGGTAACGTATCCGAGTTCCAGGCGTCGATGCGCGCCTGATTGATGTCGACCACGTTGACCGTAATATGGGGACATTGCTGAGCAATCATCGCCATCGTCGGCCCGCCCACGTACCCGGCACCAATACAGCAGATTCTCTTCATGAAAAAGGTTCCTCAGTCACCTAATGCGGCCGGTGGTTGCGGCAGGCGATCGGTCGCGAATCGCCATCACAATGGATTGTAGGTCGCGGCCGGCCAGGCTATCGATGGGCCTGGTACGAGCCCGCCGGCGTCCCCGCCCGCGCCGGTCCGGCTGTAACGAATACGCCGGTTATTGGTCACTGCCCGCGTTTCCAGATCATGATCGCAAGCGTAATCATAATCTTAATCTCCTTCTGATTCGCACTGAGACTGAGAGGAAGTAGCCGTAGCCGTAGGGTGTGACAAGCTCGCCTCACACGATGTCTCCCAATCCCGAAACCTCATGGCGAGCGCCGGCACACCAGAATACGGCCGGCAATCAGAGGATGTGGACACGGAGTAAGAGTAAGAGTAAGAGTAAGAGTAAGAGTAAGAGTAAGAGTAAGAGTAAGAGTATACGGCCATGCCCTACTGGCTTGTGCGGTCTTCGTCGGCACTCGCGTGAGCAATCGCTCGTTCGATATCCGCGGCACGCTCGGATCCGGCTCGATCGCCAATCGTGCACGGAGCGTCTGGATCGCGGTGGTACCGGGAAGTCGGCCCAGAGCCCAGGCGGCGGAGCCGCGTACCAGCGGCTCGCTGTCGTGCAGTCCGATTGCGAGGGCCGATTGCGATTCTACGCTGCCACCGTTGCCTAGTACGATCGCCGCGTTGCGCAACAGTCCGCGACGACGCGCTCGCCAGAGAGGAGTCGAACGAAACACGCTGCGGAATTCGTCGTCGCTCAATTCAAACAACCCGTGCAGCGACGCTGGATTGAGCGAACGTTGCGGAGTGAAACACGACTGGCCCTCGGCCGCTTTGTGGTTCCAGGGACAAACGTCCTGGCAGATGTCGCAGCCGAACAACCATTCGCCCAGCTCCTCGCGCCGGGCAAGCGGGATCGCCGTGCGCAGCTCGATCGTCAAGTAACTGATGCACCGCGTAGCATCCAGGACGTAGGGCCGGGGAAAGGCCTGCGTGGGGCACGCGTCCAGACAAGCCGTGCATGTTCCGCAATGGTCCGCGGCATAGGCCGTGTCATACTGCAGCTCGCAGTCCAATAATAGTGCCGCCAAGAAGAACCAACTGCCGTAGCGGCGGTTGAGCAGCATGGTGTTCTTGCCGACCCACCCTAGTCCGGCGAGCTGAGCGAATTCGCGTTCCAGCAGCGGCGCCGTGTCAACCACGCCACGCACTGCCACCGTCGGCGCCAGCTCCCGCGCCAAGCTGCGGAGCTGACGAAGACGACTGTGGATAATATCGTGATAGTCGGCGACCCCCCAGGCGTAGCGACTGACCCTCCCCTCCCCTGCCGCAACACGCTGCGGCGCACACGTTCGATAGGACATGCCCAGCATGAGCAGACTGCGCGCGCCGTCCAGTACCGAGCCGGGATGCCGGTAGGCCTCGAACCGGTCCGACAAATAGGTCATCTCGCCGGCGAAACCGGCTGCCAGCCACTGAGCCAAGGCACCGGTTCCCCGCGGTGAAACCGCCGGACAGACTCCCGCCAGTGCAAAACCCAATTCCTCGGCCCGGGCCTTCAACGCCCTCGTTAGGATTGCTTTGTCCATAGGGCCAATTGTAAGCCGGGGCTGGTAGCGGGCCAGTCGTGGGCTCCACTGGGGCAAGCCCAGTGGAGGCCGGAACGCTGGAGGTCTGGGGTTGTAGCGGGCCAGTCGTGGGCTCCACTGGGGCAAGCCCAGTGGAGGCCGGAAGGCTGGAGGTCGGGGTGTAGCGGGCCAGTCGTGGGCTCCACTGGGGCAAGCCCAGTGGAGGCCGGAACGCTGGAGGTCGGGGCTGGTAGCGGGCCAGTCGTGGGCTCACTGGGGCAAGCCCAGTGGAGGCCGGAAGGCTGGAGGTCTGGGGCTGGTAGCGGGCCAGTCGTGGGCTCCACTGGGGCAAGCCCAGTGGAGGCCGGAAGGCTGGAGGTCTGGGGATAGTAGCGGGCCAGTCGTGGGCTCCACTGGGACAAGCCCAGTGGAGGCCGGAGCCCAGTGGAGGCCGGAGCCCAGTGGAGGCCGGAGCCCAGTGGAGGCGATTCCGGCGGCATTCGCTCACCTGTTTTGAGTTCAGCACGGCTTTAGATGGTTGCTTTACCGCGGGGCTCGAATTACCGTGGGAAATAGGGCGCGGGCCCCGGGGTCGAGTCGTACTGGGAATTGCATCTTTGATTGGGAAGCCGAGCGATGACAAAGTACCGAATTCTGTTGGCGAGTCTGGTTGTGTTGTTCGTATTTGCCGCCATGCCGTCGGCATCTCGTGCCTTTGATGGCTTGGGCGGTTCGCCCTGGGATGTCCGAGCGTTTGGCTACAGTGGCACCCTCTACGGGCTCGGGTACCTCCCCGTGCCGCCCTATTTTGCCGTTCATCCGCCTGTCTACTATGGCGAACGCTATTATCGTTCCTATGGCGAAAGCCCATTTGCACGTCCAGACCGTTCGTCGCGACCCTTGCGGATTTCGGCTCAGGTGATCATCAACCCGTATGTCGGACAGGCAGCTGTCGGACAGGCAGCGCCCGAATTGCCGGCCATTCCCGTGCCCGAACAGCCCGCACCGGTTCAAGAGGCTCAGACGACCGTTGGGCCGCAGGTGATCATCAATCCCTTCTACAAGGCGGATGAAGTAGCCCAGAAGTAAGCCTCAGACCGCTGGCTGTGGCTGGACCAGCTTCTTCAGAGCTGGGAATCGATGCCCTTTCAGGCTGAAGCCTCGGACGGCTTCAGCTGCGGGACGCGTGCTCTGCCACGCTGAGCACCGCTAGCGCGATCCGCAAAAACCGCTATTGGACGCAACTCGGGGACTCGATACCCTACCGCCCCCGAGGTTTGTTCCGGTGCCTTCGACAAGGAGTTGAGTCGATGACGCGGTTTTTTGCTCTCATCTCATGTGCGCTGCTGCTAGTGGGCTGCCGAGCGCCGACTCCCTCCATGAACGTCTTCGCTCCCTACGGGTCGGCCACCGTTCCACCGCCGGGCACCGGCGCGATTGGGGGTTCCGGCAACTATTACGCTCCGCCAACGCCTCCCGCCAATGTGCCCGGCCAGGCGGTGCCGAGTCAGCCTGGGGTGTCACCCCCCGTCGCCACACCAGGCTACGGAGCTGTCACGTCGCCTGCCGCAACCGACGCATCGCAGCTGGCAATGTCTGGCGAGCCAACGCCGGCCGTCCGACCGTCCACAGTCGCCCAGGCATCGTATCAGCCCGGTTCGACCGCCGCGCCCTCCTCTACGCTGAGGATCAAGAGCATGCCCGTCAGCGATGCGACGGCCACTGCCGAACCGCAGCAGTTCACGCCCGAGTCTGCACCGATTAACATCGCCGACCTGCCGCCGGCCGGGGCCAATCAGGTTCCCTCGCTGCTCCGCATACTCAACTCGCGGTCCAGTACCAACGAGCCGACGCCGGCCACGACAACACCCCCAACTCCTTCGACCGGCACCTGGACAACCAGGTAATCCGCTGATCGCTGGAACACCTGCGGCGCTGTCACGCTCAGATTGTCGAGCCCGCAAAGCCGCGCAAGTGCGCGCTCGTTCCACTATCCGATGTCAGACAACCGATATCCGACTATCCGATATCCGGATACCGTTCACCGAGAATCGTTGCTCAATCGCAGTTCGGGCCATGTGGCTGCTCGAAGGTTGATCGCGCGAACACTCGTCAGAGCTTGCGCCGCCACCGGAAAATAGTCATCCACCAGTCCGAGTTCCACCGCCCGCTCGTAGGTCAACTTGTCGGAGACGCCCGAGGGTAAGGTCGACTTGAGCAGTATGAGCTCGACATGCCCCAGCCCACAGGCCAGCCGAGCCGCGATACTGTCGCTCGTCACGTGCCAGCCGCACGGCAGCCGGGGACCCGAGAGCGACGGTTCGTCCCACGTCAGATACGATAGCGGGTCCAGAATCCCGATCGGTGGTGTCGTCCAAGACTGGATTGCCTGCCAGTCGTGTAGTCGTTCCACCCACGTCGAATCGGACCACAATTGGTGGAGTACGAAGGCATTGACTTGCATCGCACGGATGGCCTGCCAATGAGCAACTTCGGCGGCCAGTGTGTATTGCCGATCCAGCCGGCGAACTGCATCAGCCAACTCACCGCCACCCACGATGACCAGCGTGGGACGAGGCCGCTGCGTGCGAAACCATGACAATATCCCCGCCCGGACATCCAAGCCCGTCAGTAGACTACCCCCCAGTTTCACCACCCGCGTCGCAGTACTCATCACCCGTGACTCTCACCCAGTGGGAACTCGCAATCATATTGGCAGCTGCTTCTTACTCGTACTCTCCCATAATCTCTCTTAATCAAAATCATAATCCTAACGCGGCCTGTGGCCGCAACCAAAACGGGAAATCCGAAATCCCAATATCGAAATCCCAAACAAATCCGAAATCCAAAATTCGAAATCCAAAACCTCCGCTGCCGGCAAAACGGCCGCGGGCGGGCCCCAAGCAGATTCTCACCAGCAGCATGCCATTGCGTCCTCCGTTTTCCTTTCTTCCCTTCTTCCCTTCTTCCCTTTCTCCCACTTTTCTGTGCTTCGACTTTCGGATTTTGTTCCAAGCATGCGGCACGGTGCGCGCATCCTACACGCGAAAACTTTACTCCTCTTCTTACCGCTCGGCCCACCGGCCCGAGTCCACTGTGCGTAGAGCCGGGTTGAAGGGCGGGCGAGTACGAGTAAGAGTACGAGTAAGAGTACGAGTAGAGAAGCAAACGCTTGCACCACCTTACAGCTCGCGCGCGAGTACGGCGAGTGCGTGGGCCGGGGCGCAGCGTGAGACGCTGGGATGCAGTTTGTCGGTCAACGAGATGACTTCACCTTGCCAGGGAAGTTGGGCGAGCAGTTGGCGGGCCAGGAATTCGCCGTGGCCGGCGACAATCACCTTGGTGGGCGTCAGCGAACCACGTTGCAGCACTTGTGTGACCCCGTGCAGTACCATCTGCAATTGCGCCTCCGCGATTTCACGGGCCCACTGCTGTACGACGTCCAGTGCCAGCTGCTGCTGATCCGCGCACAGCATGCGGGCCAGGCGCCGATGAGCGGCCGCAACGGTGGCGGGTTGATGATCGGCCGTATGATGATCGCGCGGATCCTCGGGCAAGTTACCCAATAACAGATGAACGTCGCGTGTGGTGGCAAAGACCTCCTGAGCGACCGGGCATCGCTGGCCGCCGTAGGGAAGCGAATGAACCACGCCGCAGACCGGGCTGCGTTCCACGCCGGTATAGATGAGTTCACCGGCCGCGAGCCGCTCAAGATCGGTGAATCCGACGCACGCCGGTTGACCGTCGTGGAGCGGCACGACGTCGACCGTGGTCGAGCCGACGTCGATCATCAGGGCTGGCGCACCGTCGGTGAATCGTCCGCAGTAACGGGCCAAGGCATGCCAGTTCGACGACGCCGCGAGTTCGGGGGTGGTCAGCGCGATCTGGGGTGCGACGAGTCGGCCGTCGTGCAAATAAACGCGCGTGTGCCGGTGGTCGGCCGCTTCCCGCACCGCCTGCAAAATGAACCGTACACCTTCCGCTTTGCTGGCAAAACAGTCCGCCAACTCGCCCGTCATGGTGACCGCCAGATGATCGCACGCCGGCGACTCGGCGATCGCCCCCCGCAGCTCCATCGCGAGCCGTTGATAGTCCTTCCACAAGGCGAACGAGTAGGAAGCGGCGAATCCGCGTCCGTCGGCCAGCTTCAGGTTCGCTCCCCCAATATCCAGAGCCAACCAGGTCATGATGATGCGACTGCCGTCATAGTGCCGAAAGTGTAACACGCCCCTCAGCGTCGAATTGTACACGCTCGGCCTGGAAGAACAACGGACGTGATTCGCCGCGGCCCACCGCGAGCATCGTGTCGGCCAGGTTCGCCGATGTCGCCTGCCGCAGACCGATGTACGACGTCGTCAGACGAGGGTTCACGTCCACCACCACGTCGGCCAGCGCCGACCCTTCATCGGTCAGAATCATGTCGATGCCCACGTAGCCGACCGTGGCCGGCAACGCCGCAAAGGCTCGACGAGCCAGGTGGCAGGCCCGGCGGACCAGCCCCGGCGAGAGTGGATACGAGCCACCCAGGTAGCGGAATTGGCCGTTGCAGGTGACCTGCTGGCAGCAGGGTGGCAACAGCGTCGCCCCCCGCGGACCGCACAGTGCCGAGACGCTCACCGCCGCGCCCGGGATAAACTGCTCCAGCCTCCACACTCGGTCCGTTCCCGCCGTCACCGGCCAATCATCCGCATGCCGGATCAGGTACGTCTCCATCGCTCCCACCCCGTCAATCGGCTTCAGCACCGCCGGGTACGGAAACTGCTCGGGCAGCCGCTGCGTACCTGGCTCGTCAAGGCGGCTTGAGGCATGAGCGAAATCGCCCGGTAACAACACGGCGTAGGGAGTGGCGACGCCATGTGCGGCGAGCTGCTCGGCGGTCGCACATTTGTCCGTGGCCAGTCGAACAAATGTTGAACTGGGAGACAATAGTCGACCACCAGACTCGCGCACGACTTCACATCGCTCGAACAGTCGGCCCCCCGACTCGGGAGCGATCAGCAGCACACCATCCACCCGCGCACTCCACTGAGCCAGTTGCTCAAGCTCATCCTGCCGGCTGTGAATCGCTACCCTGTTGCCGCGCGGTTCCAACACATCCCGCAAACGAGCGTCCTGCATTTGAACCAACCGCACACCCGGCACACCCGCCAGATCCTCAGTCAACGCACGCACCATGCAACGTCCCTCGGAAAGCAGCGGATGTTGCAGCGGATCGCGAATCCCATCCGACCAAAGCCCGCCCCCCGTCAGGTATTCGTAAATGAGGATTTGCATGGAGCATCGTCAACAGCAACTACTGTCTTTCTTACTCTTACTCTTACTCTTACTCTTACTCTTACGAATCCCAACTCCGCCTGCGGCCGCCACCAAACACAAAATTCGAAATCCTAAATTCGAAATCCTAAACAAATTCGAAATCCAAAATCCAAGAACAGAAACCTCAGCTGCCGGCAAAACCGTGGCGGGCGGGCCGCCAGCAGATGCTCACCACTGGGCATGCTAGCCTGGATTCCCTCCTCCGTTTTCCCTGGCTTCGTCGATGGCGGGGATCGCGGCCGAACGAGCTGCGAAGGAGATTAAGATTAAGAGTAAGAGTAAGAGTAGGGAAGAGTGCTGGGGCTTCGCGAGAAACCAGGCAGGACGCTCAGAATATTCCCAATTGATCGCGTGCTTCGTCGGTCATGCGATCTGGGGTCCAGGGTGGTGACATGACGACCTTCACTTCGACGTCGCGGACCCCTGGCAGCTGCGAGACCAGCTGGCGACTCTGGCCGATCAGTTGCGGGCCGGCGGGGCACATGGGGCTGGTGAGAGTCATTTCAATATTGACGTTCGTCTGGCCATCGTCCGTTTCCGCCAGGTCGACGAGATAGACGAGTCCCAAGTCGATGATGTTCACGAACAGTTCCGGATCGATGACTTTCTTGAGTTCCTCACGGATCGAGTCTTCGGTGATTGTCATCGTTCAATACCCTTTTGCTCAGCGCGAGCACGGCTGGCGGTGCGAGCGAGAGACTGGTTCCGGCTGGGCCATATGCGCACCGTGCGCATGTTTGAAATCCGAAATCCGAAGCAGCAAATCCCAAACAAATTCGAATGACAGAAATACTAATGACAAAAACGGGCCAGGACGGAGGACGGAACCTCCCATAGCATTCCCAGTGATGGGAATCTGTTTGTGGCGCATGACTGTGGTTTTGTCGGCAGCGGAGGTTTTAATTTTGGGATTCCGAATTTGTTTGAGATTTCGAATTTAGGATTTCGGATTTCCGATTGGTTGCGGCCGCGGGCCGAGTTAGGAGTAAGAGTAAGAGAAAAACTGGGTCATTCATCTACGATACGGACGAGCACATTGTTACCTTCCACTTTGACGAGGTGCCGCGCCGTGGGCTCGGTGGCCGGCATCGTGAGCGGCTTACCGGACCGGATGTCAAACAGAGCACCGTGGCGCGGGCAGGCGATGCGATGATCCTCCAGCGCACCCTCGCCCAAGGGTCCTCCGTCGTGCGTGCAGACATCGTCGAGGCAGAAAAACTCGCCGCCGACGTGGAACAATACGACGATGCGACCATCCACGTCCACGGTCACTCGGCCCGGATCGGGCACGTTAGCGACCTCAGCTACCTTGACGAATTCCGGCATGTCGCGTGATTCTCTCTAGCCTTCACCGGGCTCTGATTTCGGACCCGACGGGCGCTTTCCTGGAGGCGGCAAGGCCCGTCCCGCCCTTACTCGTATTCTCGTACACGTCGCGCAATCGCTCGTCCCAGCGCCTCGCGAACGCTCTCTATCGTAATCCGGTCGAAGATCTGCTGGAAGAAGCCTGTCACAATCGCGCGGATCGCTTCCTTGCGTGTGAAGCCACGGCACTGGACGTAGAAGATCAGTTCCTCGTCGACTCGGCCCGACGTCGAGCCATGCGTGCAGCGCACGTCATCGGCCAGGATTTCGAGTCCCGGAATCGAATCCGCTCGGACATTCGAGCTGAGCAGCAGGTTGTCGTTTCGCTGGTAGCCGTCGGACTGTTGAGCGGTGGGATCGACTTGAATCATGCCGCGCCAGACGGTCCGCGACCTGTCCTGCAAGGCACTCTTGTAGAGGAAGTCGCTGTGGCAGTGGGGAGCGACGTGATGCTGGAGCGTGTTATAGGCGAGATGCTGCTTTCCCTCGGTGAAGAGCACGCCGTTGACCTGGCAATCGGCGCCGGCACCCGCGAGTTCAACATGCTGATTGACCTTCGAGAGGCGGCTCCCCATGGCCGCCACGGTCCATTGCAGTGTCGAGTCGCGCTGCAGAATGGCCTTCTGGTGCGCGAAATGCCAGGTGCCGAGCCCCCAGTTCTGGAGGTTCACGATCCGCAGGTGAGCGCCCGGCTGGACCAAGACCTCCAGCGCTCCGCAGTGCAGTCCGCCATCTTTCTCGTCGAGGCTGCCCGTTTCGCTCAACAGGGTCGCCTCAGCTCCTTCCTCGAGAATCACCAGCGAGTGACTCACGTCGGTGCCGCCGTCGGTGAGGACCGAGAGCGTGTGCAGCGGCTGGTCGATCACGACGCCCCGCGGGACGTAGAGTACGTGTCCGCCGGTCCAGAAGGCGGCTCGCAAGGCCGAAAACTTGTCGTTGTCCGCCGCCACCGTTCGCCGCAGCAGGTAGGGCTTGAGGAGGTCGCCATGCTGAGCGATCAATTCGCCCAGGCTGCCGAACAGCACGCCGCGCTGCGACCAGCGGGGATCAAGCATCGCGTCGCCAGATTGACCGTTCACGCTCGTCAATTGACCCGCCAGCGTAACTCCCTCGCTCAACAAAGCCCCAGGGACCCTGAGCGCGGGGGTACCGTCGAGCGACGGAGCGTAGCGATCCATCTGCAACGCCCGGATGTCCGTGCGCGACCACTCTTCATCGCCGCGGTGTGGCCAGGCGAGTTCACAAAAGCTGTCCCAGGCCTGCCGCCGCATGTCGACCAGCCAATCCGGTTCGGATCGCGAGTCGAGCAGCGTGTCAAAGGTCGATCGGGAAAAACCCGCTTGCGTTGTAGATTCCATGCTCGTGGTGGTAGCGCGTCTCTATTGTGTGTGCTTTTCTCTTACTCTTACTCTTACTCTTACTCTTACTCTTACTCTTACTCTCAGCTCCCTCCAACACCCCCGCTCACACATCCGGGCGTTTCGGTCGGCTATCCGACGGAACCTTCCATCTGCAGTTGGATCAAGCGGTTCATTTCGACGGCGTACTCCATCGGCAGTTCTTTCACCAGCGGCTCGATGAATCCGTTGACGATCATGGTGCTGGCTTCGGACTGGGTGAGGCCGCGGCTGGTGAGGTAGAACAGTTGTTCTTCGCCAATTCGCGACACGCTGGCCTCGTGGCCGACGGACACATCCTGTTCGGAGATTTCGATATACGGGTATGTATCGCTGCGACTTCGCTCGTCCAGGATCAGCGCGTCGCAGACGACATTGCACTTGGTATTGTGGGCGCCTTTTTCCACGCGAACGAGTCCGCGATAGCTGCTGCGTCCGCCGTTCTTGGAAATCGACTTGGAGATAATTTGTCCGGTGGTGTTGGGGGCACAGTGGACCAGTTTCGCGCCGGCATCCTGGTGCTGACCTTCGCCGGAGAACGCGATGGAGAGGATTTCGCCGCGGGCCCCCGGTTCCATCATGTAAACTGCCGGGTATTTCATGGTCAGCCGGCTGCCGAGGTTCCCGTCGACCCATTCCATCGTCGCATCCTGGTACGCCATGGCTCGCTTGGTGACCAGGTTGTAGATGTTGTTCGCCCAATTCTGGATCGTGGAGTACCGGCAGCGCGAGCCGCGTTTACAGATCACTTCGACCACGGCGGAGTGCAGGCTTTCGGTACTGTACATCGGAGCGGTGCAGCCTTCGACATAGTGCATCGAAGAGCCTTCGTCGCAGATGATCAGAGTCCGTTCGAACTGCCCCATGTTCTCGGCATTGATACGGAAATAGGCCTGCAGCGGGAACTCGACCTTCACTCCCTTCGGGACGTAGATGAAGGACCCGCCCGACCAGACCGCCGAATTGAGCGCTGCGAATTTATTGTCCTGCGGCGGAATGACGGTGGAAAAATATTCGCGCACCAGGTCCGAATGCTCGCGGACCGCCGTATCGGTGTCGGTGAAAATCACACCCTGGTTGCCGAGTTCTTCCTTCAGCGAACCATAGACCACCTCGCTTTCGAACTGAGCTTTCACGCCGGCCAGGAATTTCTTCTCGGCCTCGGGGATTCCCAGTTTGTCGAAGGTGTCCTTGATCTCCTGAGGCACATCGTCCCACGTGCGGCCCTGGTGATCGGTCGGCTTGAGATAGTAAAAGATCTCCTGGAAATCAATGGCGATGTCGCCTCCCCAACGGGGGAGCGGTTTCGATTGGAAAATTTCCAGTGACTTGAGGCGGAACTGACGCATCCAGTCGGGTTCGTTCTTGATGTCGGAGATCTGGTTGACGATCTCCGCATCGATGCCTTTGCGGGCCTTGAAGACCGCCTGCGACTGGGTGCGGAAATCGTATTTATTGATATTGCCGATCTGGTCGGTCGGCTTGTTGGTTCGGACGTCGGTTGCCATGTTGTTGCCCCCCTTGTTGGAGAAACCATCTTCTTGCCGTGCCATGCCCGTTCGGAGTCCGGCAGCCGCCGAAAGGATCCTGCTCGCACGCAGCATCGCCTCCCGCGTCGCAAGACACGGATCGCGTCAAGCGACCTCTTCGTGCGTCAAGCTCTCATTCTGTCGGTGCGCCTCCGGATACGCCTTGCGGATCCGATCGTACCCGTGCTGGTGCAGCTCTTCCGCCAGTTCGACACCCCCCGATTCGACGATCCGTCCGCCCAACATCACGTGCGTGAAATCGGGAGGATTATGCTCCAGCAGTTTGTCGTGATGCGTAATGATCAGCAGGCCCATTTTTTCCCGACCGATTTCCGCAATGCTCTCGCTCGCCAAGCGAACGGCGTCGGCGTCCAAGCCGCTGTCGGTCTCGTCGAGAATGGCGAACTTGGGCTGAAGCATGGCCAGCTGCAGGATCTCGGCTCGCTTCATCTCGCCGCCCGAGAAGCCGTCATTCACATAGCGGCGAGCGAACTGCGGATCCATCCGCAACTGCTGCATGCGGGACGTCAGTTCCTTGCGGAAGACCCGCATCGGAATCAGCTCTTCACCCTCTTTCCGCTGCGGGTGGCGAATATTGGTGGTGGCGTGACGCAGGAAGTCCGCCATCTTCACACCAGGAATGGCCACCGGTCGCTGGAAGGCGTAAAAAATGCCCATTCGCGCCCGCTCGTCCGGCGACATTTCCAGCACGTTCTGGTCGTTCAGTTCAATGCTCCCGCTCGTCACCTCGTATTTCGGGTGCCCCATGATCGCGAGCCCCAGCGTGCTCTTGCCCGATCCGTTGGGACCCATTAACGCGTGCGTTTGACCGAACTGGATTTCCAGGTCGACCCCACACAGGATCTCCTTGGATTCCACCGATACATGCAACCCCTTAATCTTCAACGTGTCGGTCATGGCGGCTCTCAATTGGTCACGATTGTCACGAGTCACTCGCCAGCCATCTCTGGCTCGCGTCTTACTCTTACTCTTACTCTTACTCTTACTCTTACTCTTACTCTTACTCTTACTCTCGCCTCGATTCCCAGACGTTCTCGCCGCGGTAGCGGGTGAGCCCGCGGGTCGCGTGGACATTGTTCCGATTGTCACAGAGTCGCATGACGCGGTGACAGGCAAACTCGAGGGAATATGGGGCCGAGCACTGCTCAACCTCTGCGTGCTACCAGCATCATCAGGGTGAAATTTTCTGATGATCGCGCAGCGGGGTCTGCTCGGTGGGTGGAGCGACATACCCGGTGTGGTGCGGAATCGGCAACTCGTCGGGAACCTTGAAACCGCGAGGCGCACCTTTTCGCTTGGCGATCCGATGGCCCCGGATTTTATCCTGCACGCGCAGCAGGCCTTCGATCAGCGCTTCGGGGCGGGGAGGACAGCCGGGAATGTAGACATCGACCGGCACCACCAGGTCGACACCCTTCACCACGTGGTAACCCCATTTAAAGTAGGGCCCGCCCCCGACGGTGCATGCCCCCATCGCAATCACATATTTGGGTTCGGGCATCAGGTTGTACAGGCGGCGTACACGACTGGCCATCTTATACGTGACGGTCCCGGCGACAATCATCAAATCGGCTTGCCGCGGCGTCGCTCGAAACGCCCCCGCACCAAACCTGTCCAGATCGTAGCGACTCGCCCCAGTCGCCATCATCTCGATCGCACAACAGGCTAATCCAAACGTCATCGGCCAAATACTGCTCTGACGCGCCCAGTTAATTGCCTGTTCGACCGTCGTTGTCACGACGTTTTCTTCCATCAACGCTTCGATAAAAGGCTGCGTCATGGCGACTTCCGTCCTGATCTGAACCCCTCTAAAACACGATCGGGAACCAAGCCATACAGCATACACTACTGGCAGGCCAGGGATCTAGTCTCCGCCCCCCCCGAGTAAGACGCTCGTCCGCTGCGCACAGCATCGCCGACAGCCGGTCAGGGAAAAACAGGCAGCCGCCGGAGGCCGACACGCACCAAGTCAGCCCCCAGCAGCCACCTTTCTTGTTGGTTCTTCCAGCTCCATCACTTCCGGCTCGAACGAGCAGCAACTGTCCCCATCCTGGCGGCATTGCAACACGTGCAACCGCGTACCCAAAAGCGTGGTGAGCAGCTGCCTCTCCATCGCACAGATGCTCCGGTCACCATTGGCTAAGTCCGGGTACGGACAGGACAGTGCCGTTAATCGCGGCTTCGCTCCGTCGTGATCGACCGCGAACGAAACCCTTTTGTCGCGAAACAACAACGCCAGTTGGTCCATCCGCTGAGCAACCGACTGGCCTTCAATGCTCCCCTGGTAAGTGTCCGCCAAACGGCGGGAAACTCGTTGGATCAAGGCCCGTCGCACCGCAGGATCCTCGATCGCAACGATTTCCCTCCAAAGAGCGACTGCCAGGTCGCCGAAATTGGAGCCCGCCTTCCTCCGACCTTTTGTCGTCAATGCGTAGTGATGACTCGGTCTGCCGCGGCCAGCTTTCGTCGCCGTCCGCTCAATGTACCCTTGTGCCATGAGCCGCGTGAGTCGCTGCCGCACGGCCGTGGCTGTTACATCCAAGGCCGCTGCCAAGTCCACCACGGTCATCGATTCGCACTTGCGCAGCAGATCGACGATCGCAATGTCCGAAGCAACGATTTCGTCGGTCATGATTGCCTATCTCGTCGTTCGAGCCTCACTGTCCCCGTGCCTCACTGTCTCCGTGCCTCACACTCATCCGCACCTGAAGTAATATATGCATTAATTGCATTTTTAGCAACTTATTGTTTGAAAATTATATGAAAATAATTGTAAGTTGTTTTGATGTAGAGATTTGTGTGCTATGCGCTGGGGATGGCCGAGTGGGGACAACGAACAGGTCAGTTGCCAGGTGTGTACGTGGTTATTCTGAGGGGGTTCTATGTGGCTGCTTGGAGCAGTGAAGGGGAAGTGCGAAGTGGAAGCAGTGGAAGAAGTGGAAAGTGCATAGTCCGAAGTGCAAAGTGAAAAGTGCAAGGGAAAAGCACACCGTGAGTGACCGTGGCGGTGGTTTCCGGCGCGTTCTCTTGCCTCGTCCTTATCAATCACACCATTCACCACTCACCATTGACCATTTACCATTGACCCCGGAAGCATGAAATCCGTTCTCGAACGCGCAGAGTCAGGGAGTAAATTCCCCAAGTAAGGGGGTGAGGCAGATGGCTGCCTTTCCAGCGGCTAAGGGAGGACGGAACAAAAAAAACAGCACACGCCCAATGGTGGGAATCCCCT
The DNA here is from genome assembly GCA_963802295.1 of uncultured Planctomycetota bacterium. Lineage (GTDB taxonomy): Bacteria > Planctomycetota > Planctomycetia > Pirellulales > Pirellulaceae > JAJRVM01. Next base: position 79,740 of record CAWDIM010000005.1, read on the forward strand.
GGTGACCCAAGACTGTGGTTGTGCCGGCAGCGGAGGTTTTTTCTTCCGTTTTGGATTTCGAATTTGTTTAGGATTTCGGATTTCCTGATTGGTTGCGGCCGCGGGCCGCGTTAGGAGTACGAGTACGAGTAAGAGTACGATGAGTAAGAGTGGATAGCAGTCTGATTAAACAAGACCAGAACATGATTCCAGCATCGCTCACGATCGGTCCGTTGGTCATTACTCCGCCGGTGGTTCAGGCGCCCATGGCTGGGTTCACGAACTTGGCCTTTCGCCGCGTGGTACGGGGCTATGGGGGAGCGGGGCTGCAATACACCGAGATGGTCTGCGCGAAGGGGTTCGCGTGGATGGACGAGCATGGCGAGTTGCCGGATCGCCTGTGGGGTATCGTCGACGAACCGCGGCCGCTGGGTGTCCAGATCTGGGATAACGATCCGCACACACTAGCTGCCGTGGGCCGCCGGTTGTGTCTGGAGTATGGCGTCAGTGTCGTCGACATCAACTTCGGCTGCCCGGTGCGTCAGGTCGCCGAGAAGGCCGAGAGCGGCTCATATCTCTTGCAGGATCCCCAGCGCGTGGGCGCGATCGTCCAGCAGGTGGTGCGGGCATGTGCACCGGTTCCCGTCACGGCCAAGATTCGGCTCGGACGCACGCGAGACAACATTACCGCCCATCTCGTGGCGCGTGCGGTCGAGTCGGCGGGCGCCGCAGCGTTGACTGTTCACGGCCGCACGGCTCAGGACTTTTTCAAGGGCACGGCCGATTGGGATCGCATCGCCGAAATCAAGGGACACTTGAAGCATATTCCGCTGATTGGCAACGGCGATTTGGACTCGGCCGAGAAAGCTGTCTACTGCCTGCAACATTACGAGGTGGACGGAGTGATGATCGGTCGCGCGGCGTTGGGCAGACCATGGATCTTCCAGCAGATCCAGGCGGGCTTGAGTGGCCAGCCGATTCCCCCCGATCCGACGCCGATCGCCCAACGAGATTGCCTGCTGCGGCATTACGACTTGATCGTCGAGCGGTTTGGCGTGGAAAAAGGCACCATGCTCATGCGCAAGTACGCTTGCTGCTATGCTCAGGGTCGGCCCGGAGCGCGTCAATTCCGCGCTCAGGTGGCACACGTCAGCTCGCCCGACGAGTTCCACCAGGTGGTCGCTGACCACTTCCCCGCCTAAATCGGCCACCTACGTAGAACGGAATTCATTCCGTTCGCGCAGCATCGAACGTCTCCACCTCTCCACTTCCTGCAAAGCACAGCGGACAACGGAAGCAAGGGAGGACGGGAGGAAGGGAGGAAGGGAGGAAGGGAGGAAGGGAGGAAGGGAGGAAGGGAGGAAGGGAGGAAGGGAGGAAGGGAGGACGGGAGGAAGGGAGGAAGGGAGGAAGGGAGGAAGGGAGGAAGGGAGGGACATCCGACAGCATGTCCAGTGGTGAGAATCTGCTTGTGGCCCGTGACGGCGGTTTTGCCGGCAGCGGAGGTTTTTTCTTCAGTTTTGAATTTTGAATTTGTTTCGGTTTTCGAATTTCGGATTTCGAATTTTTCTGTATTGGGTAGCGGTGCAGCCGAGAAATGTGCGGGGGAGTTGCGGGCGCAAAAAAAAACCGGCGGGAGCGATTCGCGCCACCGCCGGCAGATTGCGATCAAGATCACGACAGGCCCAGATCACGACAGTCAAGGATCCCGCTTTGGCTCAGCCACTTCATCCGCTCGACAAGACGATTTCCGCGGGGCGGAGCGGGCGGCGTTCGAACAATCGTGAATCATGCCTTTGTGACGGAAGGTCCGTGATTAATTCCAATACCAGTTGGTACCTGTGGGCGTGCCGGCGCTCGAGCGGACCTGCTTAATGGCCTCACTCGGTTCGACCCGGCTGGCGACTCGGAACGACTCGATCTGCACACCGCCCGAGGCGGTAACAACCCAGCCGGCGCGAGTCTTGAGGAAGCTGCATTGGGGCGGCACGGTCTTGGGGGCGAACCAGTGTTCTGGCGTCAGTTCGCTGCCACTGCCGCTCAACAGGGGCAGGCTGCAGCCGGCCTGGGAGGTCAGGTCGTGCTGGTCGATAATAGCGGCCACCACGCACAGGTCCATGACGTTACGGAGTTCGCCGAAGATCGGTTCTTTAGCGGCCAGGGCATCGAATTTCTCGGTCATTGTATCGGCCCATTTCTGGGCGATCGGGCTGGCCTGGCCGGTCGCCTGGGCATTGCCATCGCCGGCAATCACATCATTTTCGGTCAGGCATTTGACTCCCTGGCCGCGGAGTTCCCAAGCCAGGTTATCATCGCTTTTGGCCACCGGTTCATAGTTGCAGGCCATCCACCAGCGCGGGTTGACGTTCTTCACTTCCGAGGGATCGCCTTTGAGCATTTCCACATAGCTGGGCAGTCCGCGGACGGGGGACGGATCGAGGTTCATGGCCAGCCGCTTCATGCGGTAGTCGGCGGCTACGAGGACGCGAGCGAAATGGCTGCTGGCCGGCACGCCGGTCAGTGCGATTTCCTGGGGTCCGAACGCCTGCTGCATTTTGGGTTCCAGCACAGCGCGGTTGAGTTGCTGTCCCGACTGACGTTGTTGTTCGAGCACTTCGTTGAGCGCTTTCATACCGGCGGCGGTCGGATTAATGGAGCAGCTGATACCGCCTTCCCGAGCGCTGGTCACGGTTCGCAGGGCCACGACCAGGTCGTCGAGTTGGAGGACGGGATGTCCGGTGGTTTCCCCGACGACGTTCCCGGCATCGTCGATTTTCCAGCCTTCGGCGGGACCGGCCAGCACGATATCATTCTGCTCAGGATAGACAAACACGTACTGGACGCGCTGCAATCCACCGAGATATTTGATTTCGTCGGGCAGTTTGCCGCTGTTTTCGGTCAGATAGTGCTGGCAAGCGGCCTCCAAGGCGCGCAGCGAGATCTTGCGAATTTCCACAGCGCGGTTCAGGTCCGAGGGGGGCTGTTGGAATTCTTCACGGCGCAACTTCGCCAACGCGGTTCGTTGGTCGACGGTGGCGTCGCGGACGACACCATCAATCTGAATGACCACGCCACCCACGGCTCCGATCCGGTAGTTGCCGGCCAGCGCGATGGAAAACTGGGACGTGCAGATCGTCACGACCAGCAGAACGGTCAGCGAACGATGCAAGGCACGCACAACAGTGCGACTCGACATGCGAAAACTCCTCTGTAAACGTAGGCTGCGACGCGACGTCGCTTCCCCTTTTTGATTTTCTGGCCCGCTCATACCAACTACGCGGAATTGGGCGAAATGGCGGAGATCTGGCGAACGCCCCCCAACACGAGACTCATACGGACGAAACTGATCGTCAGCCGGGCCCGACGAGGCGGCGACGCACGCAGTCCGGGCGCACGAGTACACGGTTATTCCACAATAACGTTGGCCACGGGCAATTTCAAGCAACAAACTGGGGTTGCCGTGGCAGCGGGCCAGGTCGGGCCGGTGGGGGGATTGGGGATTTGTGTCTTGAACAGCCGCCGTTGGGCACGATAAGTTGGAAGGGGTGCCGTTCGTGCGGGGCCCGTCCCCGGTCATTTCGCCGCGGCGCTCGGAGCAGAGAACCTAGTTTCGCGGACCCCAATCCCAGGACCTGCGAGCGGTCCGCTACAATACTCAGGTCGGGTTGGGTTCAGGAGCATGCCGTCCGTTCGATTCATCCGGCTTGCCACGAAACGGCTCCCGACATGAGCAAAGGCCCCCCCGAAATGAACACAGGCGACGAGAAGATGCTGGCTTACTTGGTCATTCGCGAGGGGACCAAGTGGACCGACGTCTTCCGGCTCGTTCCCGGCCGCACCGTCACCATCGGTCGTGCCGCGACGAATCAAATCATCGTGAAGGACGAGCGGGCCAGCCGCAGTCACGCCGAGGTCTTCCTGACCGAGGGGCGTTGGACGCTCCGCGATCTGGAGAGTCGCAACGGGACGACGATTGGCAATCGGCGCATTCATGGCGACCACTCGCTGACCCCGGGCGAGATCATTCGCATTGCCCAGTGCCAGCTCGCGTTCGTCCACGATCTGTCCAAGGCCTTCCCGGAATCCAAGGGGGGTGTCCGAGAGGAGGCCGACGCGGTTGCGGGCGAGGATACACTGACGCGGCGCGGCTTGTCGCTCACCAGTGACGAAAACCCCGACCTGGACATCGGCGGCCCGGCCGATTCCGATTCGGTTGACGATGCGAACGAGCCGACCACGATCACGCACCGTCGGGGTCAGACTCGTTATCTCAAGCCGCGTTCGGAAGACGCGCCGACCCCGCGCGTGGGGAACGCTGCGGCGATGCTCTGCCGGCTGGCGTTCGAGCTGGCTCAGCAGACCGATGTGGTGGCGGTGGCGAATCGCGCGTTGGAGGGTCTGTTTGAAGGGACCAAGGTGGATGCGGGGGCCGTGTTGCTGGCCCCCCGCGAAAAGGCTGCGCGAGTTGAAGCGACGGACCTGGAAGTCGTGGCCACACGTACCGATGTGGAACCCCGCTATCATCGCGTGTCGACGTTCTTGGCCAATACGGTCCTGCGGGAAGGGGAAGCGGTGCTGGCCCGCAACGTGTTGGACGACAGTATCCTGGGAGCCCGCGACAGCAAGGGCGAAATCCACTCGACCAGCGTCATCTGTGCACCGATTCGCGAAGGGGCCAGTCGTGCCATCGGCTTGATCCACCTCTATTCGACCGTCGACCAACGTCAGCCTGACCCGGACGACTTGGAGTTCACGCTGGCGGTCGCCGACAATGTGGCTCTGGCGATCAAGAACCTGGAGCGGCAGCAGGAACTGGCCGAGAACTTGTCGCGGACTCGCAGCGAGATTCAACAGCTCAGGCTGCGATTGGGGGCCGAGAGCGAGTTGGTGGGGAGCAGTCCGCTGATGGCCAATGTGCAGCAGGAGATTTCCCGGGCGGCATCGAGTCGCGCGACCGTCTTGATTCGTGGCGAGTCGGGTGTGGGCAAGGAGCTGGTGGCCCGCGCGGTCCATTACGCCTCGCCGCGCAAGAAAGGTCCGTTCGTCTGCCTCAACTGCGCCGCGTTGACGGAGTCGCTGCTGGAAAGCGAGCTGTTCGGGCACGAGCGGGGAGCGTTTACGGGTGCGACGGATCGCAAGACCGGCAAGTTCGAGGCCGCGCACCAGGGAACGCTCATGCTCGACGAAATCGGCGAAATGAGTTCCTCGATCCAGGCCAAATTCCTCCGCGTGCTGGAAGGCCATCCGTTCGAACGGGTCGGAGGGAATCAATCGATCAAGGTGAACGTTCGCACGGTGGCCGCCACCAACCGGGACCTGGAGAAGGCGGTGGCCGAAGGGAAATTTCGCCGCGATCTCTATTTCCGACTACGCGTGATTGAGATCTACATCCCGCCCTTGCGAAAACGACCCGAAGACGTGATCGAACTGGCCATCCACTTCCTCGAACGATTCAACTCGGAAACCGGACGCCGCCTGCGCGGGTTCACCCCCGATGCCTTCGAACGCATGCGGCTCTACCGCTGGCCCGGCAACGTGCGAGAACTGAAAAACGTCGTCGAGCGGGCCGTCGTGCTCAGCCAAGGCGATTACATCGACGCCGACGATCTGGCCATGTCAACGCTCGCGACTCAAGGCGAGTCGGCCGACTCGATCTTCGGCCGCTCGGCCTACGAACCTGCTTCCTTGGCCGACGTCGAGAAGCGGCATATCCTGGCAACGCTCAAGTCAACCGGCTGGAACAAGAGCCGAGCGGCGGGGATACTGGGCATCGAACGCTCGACGCTCGATCGAAAACTGCGCCGCTATAAAATTGATCGCGGCGGGTGACGAGCCAGCCTGCCCCTCACCCGAGTTCTGTCCGGGGTCACGCTCCTGGACGTTTGAGAATTCTCGAACTGATCCATCATCGAGTCGAGCTTCCGCAGGCCAAACGTGTTGCTACGATCATTGAAAATGCGGAAGGGGGAAGGGGAGCGGAAGGCGGAACGAGCAGGGAGGCGATGCGCGGGAGGATCGCTCGCTGCTCGAGTCTTCGGCCTGGGAGAGAGGGCGTTCTGAAGGAGATTCCCCTGTCACGCGCCGATGGTCAGCGACTTACTTCCTGAGCCGCCTCGAAGGGTGGACCTTGACTTCCGCATTCCGCATTCCGCATTCCGCATTCCCTATTGCGCGCCTCGTACCCGCATCCGGACGCTTCCCCACGTCACTCGGTACGAAGAGGAGTAAGAGTAAGAGTCCTATGATCACGGGAAATAGGGAATGCGGAATAGGGAATGCGGAATGCGGAACGAGCAGAGAGGCGACGCGCGGGAGGATCGCTCGCTGCTCGAGCCTGCGGCTTGGGAGAGAGATCGAGCTGAAAGAGATTCCCCTGTCACACGCCGATTGTCAGCGACTCACTTCCTGAACCGCCCCGAAGGGTTCACCGCGACCTCCGCATTCCGCATTCCCTATTGCGCGCCTCGCACCCGCACCCGGACGCTTCCGCACGTCAGTACGGAGTGTTGTGGGCAATCTGCGTGTCAGCCGCAACAGCTTCCATGGTTGCACGGACAGCGGAGCCACGCGTGAATCATCCGCCCCTAGCGCGCGACGGTCGCCGTGCCGCTCTTGACGGTGCTGCTCTCGCTGGTAGTGTTCTGTGCTGTGGCTTCCCGGGCTTCGGCCCGCCCAGCGGCGATCTCCTTGCGCAAGAATCCCCGCACATCTTCCGGTGAATGGACTCCCGTCAGCTGCGTTCGCCGCCACCGGGAACCGATGCGCATGTACAGCACCAGCTGTGGTATGGAGTTCCCTCGCAACAATCGACGCGAGAGAGCCGGTTTCGCGTCCGCGTCCACTTCGGCGTAGACCACTTCCGTCAGACTGCCTTCACGTTTCAACTCAGGAATGTTTTCCGTTTTCATCGTGCGACAACCCGGACACCAATCCGCGCCGATCAGTACCAGAAAGGGCTTGCCCTCCTCTTCCGCTCGCTCATAAGCTTCCTGATAATCGCCACCGGCGGCGGTCAACAAGGCGATTTGCACGACGGTGGCTGCGGTAAGTCCGAACATTCGTACTACTCCTGGCAATAGAAACCTGGGCAATAGAATCCTGGTTGTGTGATCATGCTGTGTCGGCCATCGTGATTCCGAGCCATTGCGGAAACCGAACCTACGAACGCCACACTTCTCTGTTCCGCGAAATCGTCCGTTCCGCATGAAAGCGGCGATGTGGCGTCAACCGACTCGCGAATTCCGAACGGTCGCTCGGGATCCAGCGAAACGGTTCCGCCTGCCATGGATCAAGTTCGCTTCACACGCCGTGCTCCACCGCGTCGCCCCCTTTTTCGTCAACGACTCACCTTGATCCACGTGCGAGATTTTGAGGGTCACGTTGAGTGGGTGAAATGCGGCGACTGTGCTTCGTGGAGGACTGTGAATATATGCGAAGGATATTCTGGTGTCAGCCAGCCCCGCGGAAAATCTGCGGTTCTCCGCCAACATTGGTTCGTTTGGGGGGAGTACGGTTGCATGTTGGCGGCGCTCCTGCCAAAGTCTCATCGCTCGCACGTCGATTCGGCTCGACCAAGCCGAAGTCGTCGCCGAGTGAGTACGCGCGGCTTGACGCGAAATTGAGTCCGGGGTGACAGCCGATATAATTCGATGGCCGATCGATATTGGGACGGGAAGAGAGTTCCCACGCCAAGCCACCCATGCCGGTGGTAGATTCCTGGGGGAATCTTGGTTATGTACCATGCTCGTTGGCGCGGTGCGAGTAACTCGTTGGCGGCGGCACTCGCGCGCTGCGTGGCTGGCGTCGTAATGCCGGTTCGTCGTGGCAACCGGCCGCGTTGAGAAGGAGTGCGGATGAAGTTGCGCGTGGGACTGGTGGGACTGGGTAGCGTCTGGCAATTGCGTCATCGTGCGGCTCTGTTGGCGTTGGGAGATCGGTTTGACGTACGCGCTGTCTGTGCTGAGGTTGCAGCGCGGGCCGAGCAGGTAGCGGCCGAGTTTCATGCCACTCCGGTGGACGGATTCCGCGCGTTGATGGCGCGGGACGACGTCGATGCGGTGCTGGTGTTGAGTCCGGAGTGGTACGGGCCGCTGCCAATTCTCGCCGCTTGCGAGTCGGGCAAGGCGGTCTATTGTGCCGCGGCCCTGGACATCGAGCCGCATCGTGCCAGTGAGATCAAGGAGCGAGTGGAAGAGTCGGGGGTCGCTTTCATGGCGGAGTTCCCCCGCCGCCACGCGCCCGCCACCTTGAGACTCAAGGAGCTGATTGCCACGACGCTGGGTGAGCCTCGTCTGTTGTTCTGTCACGAGCGGCAGAAAGTGACGGAGCGAAACGGTATGCTGCGCGGTAATCAACAGTGCCCGTCGTCGATCCGCGACCTGCTGGAGTTGGTGGACTGGTGCCGGTACGTCGTTGGTCACGAGCCGCACTCGGTGTTTGGTGCCGTGCACCAACGTGACGCCGACGTGACCGACTACCAGATGATGAGTCTGGATTTTTCACCGAAGGGATCCGTGGGAATCGGCCCGTTGGCGCAGATCAGCTGCAGCAGGTACTTGCGCGGTGACTGGCATGAATCCGTGTCGTTTCGTCCCCCCGCGGAACTGCAGGTTTGTTGCGAGCGTGGCGTGGCGTTTGTCGACCTCCCCACGACGCTGGTGTGGTTTGATGAAGCGGGTCGGCATCTGGAGTCGCTGGGCGGCGAGCGGCCGGTTGGGGAGCAGATGCTGATGCAGTTCCATCGGGCGGTCACCAGCCTGGTCCGCAAAACAGGCGATTTAGAGGATGCCTACCGAGCGCTCTGCGTGGTTCTGGCCGCCCAGGAAAGTAGCCGCTCAGGCACTCGCCAGTTCCTGGAGTTCTGACAGCCGCAGCGTAGAAACGACCCCGCCCGCCCCGTGTGCCTCTTACTCTTACTCTTACTCTTACTCTTACTCTTACTCTTACTCTTACTCTTACTCGTACTCTTACTCGTACTCTCTACGCCGCCAGCCGCAACCAGCCAGAAAATCCGAAATCCGAATGTCGAAATCCTAAACAAATCCAAAACCCAAAAACTCAAAAACCCAAACCTCCGCTGCCGGCAATACCGCGGCGGGCGGGCCACAAGCGGATTCTCACCACGGGAGCCTGCTCGTGCGTCCTACGTTTTCCCCTTCTCCTTTTCTCCCTTTGTCCCTTTCTCCCTTTTGTCTGTCATTCGCATGTAGTGCTTCGGATTTCCGATTTTCAACATGCGCTGACCGTGCGCACAACTCACCGGCCAACGCGTTAGCGCATCACATCTGCGTCAGGTCGTCGGGCTTGTGCGAGTCGAGTTCGTCCAGTTCGCGGAGTTCTTCGAGCCAGACTCGGATCTCGTTTTCGTACTCGACAGCCAGGTTGCTGAATACCAGCTGGCGATGGAATGCCGCGGCACCTTCTTTCACCAGGTCAGCTTCCTCGGCACTGGGGAACCGCTGCATGGGGTCGGGCGCGATCAAGCGGCGGCAGAAGTTCATCAACAGTTCGTTGACGGTAACTTCATGGGGCAGGATTGTGTGGAGCCGATGCGGCAAGCTGCGTTTCAACTCCAACAAGTCACGGAGGTTCTTGGGGTTGCAGTTTTCAAACGGGCTCTGGCCTGAGAGCATTTCAATCAAGACATAGCCCAGCGAGGCGAGATCGCTACGGGGCGTGCATTCGCTGTTCTCCAGCACTTCCGGCGCGGCGTAATGGGGCGTGCACATGAAGTGGGGTGGCGGCGCATCGATGGCGAAGGCCGAACCGATGTCGACGATCTTGGCGTTGCCCGTCCGCTTGAGCATCACGTTGGACGGTTTGATATCGCCATGCACGATTCCCTCGCGATGCAACGCTCCCAACGCTCCCAGGCAGCCACGCATGACTGCCATTGCCACGCCGGCCTTGAACCGCGGATGAACCGGGCCCGCCGTAACTAACACTCGGTTAATATACTCCCATCGCTTCTGGCTCACGCGCGACTCGACGCGACTCAATCGCTCCGGCAGCAACAAGACTTCCAGGTCGTAACCGTCCACCCATTCCATGACCATCATGCGAATGCGATCACGGTCCACGAAGTTATGGACGTCGAGCAAGTTATCGTGTTGGATTTGAGCGACGTGAGCGGCGACGTCGGCGATGCGCCGCATCGATTCGTCGTAGGTCCGATCATCGTCATAGCGATCGGGGGAGAAGACCTTGATGGCCACCGGGAGCGTGAAACCGTCCGTTCCACGGCGCTCGGACAAGTACACGACGCCCTGTCCGCCGGAACCGAGCATCCGTTCCAGGCGGTGATGCGAAGTCCAATGAAGGCGTTTATTGTTGATGATGTCCTGGTAACGCTGCATCAGGAACTGCGATCCGCGGTTCGCTGGATCACGACCCCGCGTTACCGTCGCATTCAGTCCGGTAATGGTGGTAGTCAACATGCGATATCTCAAACTGCCGAAAGGCATGAGAAGCCAGAAGGATTACGTTGGCCGTATTCTACCGGCGCACAGCTTATCGAGTCCAGACGATCTTGCTCTGAGTGCGGAAAACGCCTGCTGATGCTCACCGATCTGATGCTGTCACCAGCCACGCTGTAGCGGCGGACGCGGCTGCGTACCGCGTGTTTCTCGGGGGGTGGAAATGAGCCGCACGGGGACTCGGTCCCGCCGAGATCGTCGTAGGGGGACGCCGCGGCCGGTAACGGCCGGAGGAATCAACGCCGCTGATCCCCCCGTAACGTCATTCTCGGCGACCTGCGCGGCCCCCGGGGGGGCCTCTCACGGTCAGTGCACCAACCGGGGACGCCGTGGCGGGCGGCGATGAAGTGGAAATCCGATCTGCCAGCAGCGCACGTTACTGACTCAAAGTGAAGCCGCTGGCCGCTAACAAGCAGGCAATCCGAAATCCGAAGCAGCAAATCCCAAACAAATTCGAATGACAGAAATACGAATGACAAAAACGGGCCAGGACGGAGGACGGAACCTCCCATAGCATTCCCGGTGGTGGGAATCTGCTTGTGGCGCATGACTGTGGTTTTGTCAGCAGCGAAGGTTTAAATCTGGGGATTTCGGATTTGTTTGGGATTTCGATATTGGGATTTCGGATATTCCGTTTTGGCTGCGGCCACAGGCCGCGTTAAGAGTAAGAGTAAGAGTAAGAGTTAAGGAGGCAGGAAGAGTGCAGATAATATATGCGCGTTAGGTTCGGGTTTCGGATGGTTCGTGGCGAGGGAAACCGAGATGTTTGTCGATTGTGTTGCGCAAGGGTTTTCCGTGGAGGTAGCGCTGCAGGTTGTCGCAGAACAGATCAGTGGCATCGTCAATGCGCCACTTGGACTGAGCTCCCACGTGTGGGGTGATGATCACATTGGGAAGATCCCACAGGCGGCTGGTATCAGGAAGCGGTTCCCTTTCGGTCACGTCCAATCCTGCGCCGCTCAGATGTCCCGCTTCGAGCGCGGCGACGAGTGCCTGCTCGACCACGACCGGGCCGCGCGCCACGTTGATCAGTACGCTGCCGGGTTTCATGATTTGCAGCGCGCGCTGGTCGATCATGCCGCGTGTCTGTTGGGTAAGGGGAACGCACAGAATGACGATGTCGGATTGACGCAGTACTTCGTCCGTCGCCTCAGGGGGGAGCAACTGTTCGACGTAAGCGGGTCGATCGACTGGAAAATAGTCGGTGGCGAGTAACCGCGTGCGGAAGGGAGCGAGCAGTTGGGCGAGTCGTCGGCCGTTGCCCCCGAAGCCGAGGATACCGACCGTGGTGCGGTGCAGGTCAGCCGTGGGACGGCGAATGAACTCGCGTCGCTGTGCGGCTCGGAAGAAGACGGGGAGGCTGCGGAGCAAGCCGAGCAGCAATGCCAAAGTCTGTTCAGCCACCTGGTCTGCGAATAGTCCGGAAGCGCTGGTTACGAGGATGGGCGAACGGACGATTTCGGGGGTCAGGCAATGGTCCATGCCCGCCGCCGAAGATTGAATCCACTGCAGCCGCCCCTGGTCGGCTACGCGATCCCAGGGCACGGGGTGCTCCTTGGCATGGCCGCAAAAAATATCCGCCAGCAGGATGTCCGCGGGAATGGACTGCTGGCTGGCGTTGATGATATCCGCGGCGGGAGCCACGGACGCAATCTGCTCAATGTGGCGGTCCTCGACTTGATAGCAGAGTACGATTTGCATTTCGACCGTCGCCTCCGGCAAGGCATTGGGGTGAGCGGGGCATGGAGAGTTCGACAGGGGAACGTCTGATTCTACACGACGGGTGTCAGGCAGGAATCCTGCCGCTGTTGGCAGCTGCGGCCTTGTTCGCGGTCATTCGCCGCCGCGTTCGCTGGGATTGCTTGGCCGAGCTGCCACGGTGAGTGCGGCCCGCGGCCGTCACGGGCCTAACGTCGATCCGCTCGGTCGCAGTCGCCCAAACGCCGGCAGTCGGCAGTCGGACCCCGAACCGGCCCGCTCAGCGAAATCGCTCCAGCCGCTTCACTTCGCCAGCTCCGCAGCCCTTTCTCAGCACGCACGATCGATCGGCGTTGTTCCCCTCACACCGGCTTTGCCAGACGACGCCACGAGCGGGATATCCAATAAAGTGGGGCTTGGGTAGGTTGGCGTAATCGCTGGACTTGGCCATAATAGGATAGTGTTAGGTCGGTTTGCTGGGGCCACGCCAGCCGACTGCACTCATGCAATCATCTTCCCACCTTTCAGGCGCATGCCGAGTGCCTATCGTTGTAGGAGGTCCTCCCCTGGTTACTTCACGATATCGTTTGGGAACGCTGGCGGTGATTACCCTGGTCGCCTTGCGTTTGGCCGTTGGGTGGCATTTCTACCAAGAGGGCGTGACCAAGGTCGACGATCCGTCGTGGACGGCCGCCCATTTCTTCACCGGGTCGAAAGGACCGCTGAAACCGCTGTTCGAGATGATGGTGTGGGACATGGACGGGCGCGCCCGGCTGAACTACGCCGTCACCGAAAGCGGCTGGCCGAGCATCGATCTGGAGAAGACGACCGGCATTTGGGACCAGTATCGAGTCACGGTGAGCGAGCATTACGGTTTCGACGCGGCACAGCAGCAGGCAGCGGAAGCGTGTTTGGATCACTGGGAAGGGCAACTGGCCTGGTATTTCGACGACAACGGCGACGAAATCATCAAGTATTTCCAAGGTCTGGATCGCCGCGCGGCCATGCGAAAGGACCCCGCCCGCCAGGAAGTCGAGTCGTTGCGCGGGCAGGCGGACACGATCGAAGCGGAGCTGACTGCCGCGCGCGCCCCTGGCTGGCTCAGGTCGGCGCACTGTGGGAGGGCTACGACGCGGCGCTGAATGCCATCGCTACTGCTCAGCAGGCGCAGCGGGGACCGGTCGCCTTGTCGAAGCCGGCGGTGGGGTGGTTGGACACGAACACTATTGATCGGATCGTTCCTTGGTTCGATACGATCGTGGGTGCACTGTTGATCTTGGGGTTGTTCACTCGCATTGCTGCGTTGGCGGGAGCAGGTTTCCTGTTCTCCATCATTCTGACGCAGTGGCCGGGCAGTCCCGGCGCTCAACCGGTTTATTATCAAACGATTGAAATGCTGAGCATGCTGGTGCTGGCGGCGACAGCTGCCGGACAGTTTGCGGGACTCGATTTCGTCCTCTACAGCGTTTGGTCGAAGTTCCAGGAAACCAAGCAGGAAACCAATTCATGAACCTGACGCCTGAAGAAAAGCAAGTCGGACAGGAGAACTACCATGAGGCGATGGGCGCCATGGACAAGTCCGGCTACCAAGATGCGCGTGGCGTATCCCGTCGCGACTTCCTGAAGGGAGTTGTCTGTGCGGGAGCCGTTACCGGTGGCGGCCTGGGAGCCATGTACTTTGGGTACGGCAAAGTCACCGATCCGGTGCGCGTCGGCGTGATTGGTACGGGTGATGAGGGGAGCGTGCTGATTGGGGCCGTGAATCCCGATTACGTGCGGATCGTGGCGATTGCCGATATTCGTCCGTACAACGTCTATCGCGCCTTCCACGGCGACTGGTCCAGTCCGGCCGCGCTGGCCGCTCGGCCCGGCCTGATGACGAAATACGGCTGGAAGACGCGCGAAGAAGCCGAGAAGCAGGTGACCATCTATCGGGAGGGCTATCAGGCCCTGCTCGACGATCCCAATGTGGAGGCGGTCATTATTGCCTTGCCGCTGCACCTGCACGCGCCGGTGGCGATCGAAGCGATGCTCAAGGGAAAGCACGTCCTGACCGAGAAACTGATGGGGCACAGCGTGGCCCAATGCAAGGTCATGGGACGTGTCTCGCAGGAAACCGGCAAATTGCTGGCGACCGGCCATCAGCGGCATTATAGCGTGCTGTACGACAATGCCGTAAACCTGATCCGCTGGGGCGTGCTGGGACAGTTGCACTATATTCAGGCCCAGTGGCATCGCGGCAACCTGCCGGGTAACGACAGCTGGACGCAGCCCCTGCCGGGCGGTGAATTTCCCGTCGGCGGGAGCGCGAAGAATCTGATCGATGAAATCGGCAAGGATCTTGCCGATCTCCGCGACAAATTGAAGAAAGAAAAAGATCCCAAGCGGATCGAGTTGTACACCAACCAGCTGGCGCAAATGGAAGCGCTCGACTCGGACAAGTCCATTGATCCGAAGCTGTTTGGCTACGATGAGTTTTCGCTCAGCGACGGCGAGAAAGTGTCGGCGATGGCCGAGCTTGTGCGGTGGCGACTCTGGGCTCGCACCGGCGGCGGCCTGATGGCGGAATTGGGAAGTCACCAGCTGGACGCGGCCGGCATCTTCGTCAGCGCGCTGCGCAAAGATGGCAAAAAAGCCCATCCGCTGACCGTCCACGCCGTCGGCGGGCGACACCTGTTCCCCATCACCCGGCAGGCGGAAGATCACGTCTACTGCATGTTCGAGTTTCCGGGGCCGGAGTACGATCCCGATTTCCCGGTCGGTTACAGGGACAAAATCAACAATATTCCCGATCCCAAAAAGGGCATCCCCGGTTACAACGAAGATCCGAACAAGAAGATCGTCGTGACCTATTCGTCCATCAACGGGAACGGCTTCGGTGGTTACGGCGAAACCGTTATGGGGACCAGGGGTACGATGGTGCTGTCGCGGGAGCAGGAAGTCATGCTCTGGGCCGGTTCAGACACCTCCTCGTCCGTCTCGGTCAAGGAAGGCAAGTCGGGCCCGACCATGGACACCCAGGCCAGCGGCGCAGCCGGGCCCGTATCCAAGGCCGCTGCCAGTGGTCCGGTGAGCCGTGGATATACGGAAGAAATCGAGCACTGGGCGTGGTGCATCCGCAACCCCGACCCGGCCAATGTCCCCCGCTGCCGCCCGGAAATCGCCCTGGGCGACGCCGTCATCGCGCTGACCGCCAATACCGCCATCAAAGCGTCCAATGAAGGTAAAGGCGGTTTCATTAAGTTCGAGGATACCTGGTACGATATCAACCACGATGCAACACCCGATGGCAGCGTTGTCGCCGACGAATACGCACGGTTGGTAAAGAAATCGACGTAGTCCAAGCCGCCAAGGCGGCGGACGTGTCCATGTGTCGCAGCGTGTGACGGCGGGACGGCGTTGGTCCTGTTGCATCCCTTCAGGATGCCCCTCCTTGGTCGAACGCGTCCCCCAGGGTTCGCCGCGAAGCGCGGCGAACCCTGGGCTGTGGAGTGCCATGCCGTTGGCATGAAGAGTACCATGCCGTTGGCATGCAGAGTACCATGCCGTTGGCATGCAGAGTGCCATGCCGTTGGCATGCAGAGTGCCATGCCGTTGGCATGCAGAGTGCCGTGCCGTTGGCATGCAGAATGCCATGCCGTTGGCATGCAGAGTGCCATGCCGTTGGCATGCAGAGTGCCATGCCGTTGGCATGCAGAGTGCCGTGCCGTTGGCATGCAGAGTGCCATGCCGTTGGCATGCAGAGTGCCATGCCGTTGGCATGCAGAGTGCCATGCCGTTGGCATGCAGAGTGCCGTGCCGTTGGCATGCAGGCCAGCGTTGGCATGCGAGTGCCGTGCCGTTGGCATGCAGGCACCGCGTCTGGCGTGGCGACTCAGATGTCTCGGTCCAATGGCCAGCTCAGCCGATTTTCGCTTTGAGCTGACTGAGCAGATTGATGGCGTGTCCGATCTCCGATTTCTGGCGAGCGGGTTCCTGAGGGATTTCACGCTCAATGGTCAACGGCCCGGTGTAGCCGAGGTCGCCGAGCGTGCGGAGGTAATTTTCGATTCCCACGGCACCTTCGCCCAAGGGAACTTCCGCGCCCCAGTCTTGGCCCGGGTTGGCAGCCCAGGTAGCGTCCTTGCAGTGAACGCTGTGCACGTACTGGCCGACCTTCCGCAACGCTTCGATCGGTTCGCCCGTGCCGTAAAGAATCATGTTGGCCGGGTCGAAATTCACGAACAGATTATTACGTTCCACATCTTCGATGAACTGGAGCAGGCCGTCGGCCGTTTCCTGTCCCGTTTCCAGATGAAGATCCTGGCCATTGTGGGCGCAGTGATCACAGATGTCGCGTGTGATCGCAAGCACGTCGCGGTAATCTGACGAAGTCCGATCGTGGGTGATGAAGCCGAGGTGGAGGGCCACGACGTCGCAGCCTAACAGGCGTGCGAAATCGGCGATTTCCTTCATCTCCTGGGTACGCGCGGCCCGCGTCGCGAGCGGCACGAGGCCGACTGTCTGCGAAACGGTCGGAATGTTCGCGTAACTCTCGCCCTCGAAACCACCGAAAACAGCTGTCAGGGCGATATCCAAATCACTCAGCCGAGCCAGGAACTGATCGGCGTTCTCCTGGGTCCGTGTGGGCTGTGCCGGCGCGTGCAGCTGTATCGTCGGGACTCCCAGTTCGTGTGCGACTTCCAGTTTCACGCCCAAACCGGCGTCGACACTGGCGAATACTCCGATGGGCCATTTTTCCACGGCTCGTTCTCCTTAGCTGGTCGGTCTGTTCGTTGTCTGCGGATGCGAGTTTGACACAGTCCTGTCTGGGGGGCACATCGCATGATCCGAATTAGACCACGTAGCGCAGCCAATTTCAAAGCCCCCTACGTAGAACGGAATTTATTCCGTTCCTGCAGCACCCCCGACTCACCATTCCCGTCGACCCGAAACCGTGGTTCCCTTCCACTTTCTAACGCGACCGAACGCCACAAGCGTACAGGAAATCCGAAATTCGAAATTCGAAAACCTAAACAAATTCGAAATTCAAAAACTAGAAATCCAAAACCTCCACCGCCGGCAAAACGGCTATCATGGCCCGCAGCCAGATTCTCACCACGGGAGCATGCCACCGCGTCCTCCATCTTCCCTTTCTCCCTTTCTCCCTTTCTCCCTTTCTCCGTTATTCCCTTTCTCCCATTTTTCCGTCATTCGAATTTGTTTCGGATTTCGTGTATTTTCCTGCGTTCGCCGTGCGCCATGTCATGGACTAACGCTCTGCTTCCGCCGGTTCTTTTTCGGGGGCGGTTTGATCAGCCAGCCGAAGAACTGCAGAATGGCCAGGAGCAACAGGATGGGCCCCAGGACGACGATAGTGCGCGGGCGCACGACGACCACGGCGGCGATTGTACCGACGACCGCCAGGACCGCCGGGGAGACATGTTCGGTGAGTCGCATCAGTTGCGGAAAGGCCAACCAGACGGCTCCCAGCACCAACCCGATTCGCCAGCATGAGCTCCAGAAGAACCCCGAATCATCGGCGTTCAGTCCGTATCGCGCGAACCCGTAACCGGCGGTTGCCAATAAGAGGAAGGCGAGAATGCCGGCCGCGTGTCGACGCATGAAATCACTCACATCGTTGAAGCAGTATCTCGCACGGTCGCTCAGATCCGGTCCAGCGTATCGATCCAACGTACCAGCCTGGTCAGTTCTTCGGCATTCATATAGCGTTCAGGACCTGGGACGGTGACGACAATGATCGGGAAGGCCTGCTTTTGCAGTCGCTCTTCCCCGGCCTTGATCGGCTGGGCGATTTGCGACCCTTCGGAGGCAAAGCTATACACCGCCAGCGGCTGAACGGGGTCCGTGGTGGGCGATCCAACTCGTGTCGGCAGCGGAGCTCCGACGACGGCCACCGCGCGGCAGAGTTCGCGATTTCCCAACGCCACATGGTAAGCCATCGCGCCGCCCGCCAGATAGCCGTGCACGACAACTCGCGCCGGATCGACGGCATAGCGGCTGATAACATCGTCCATGGTCTTGCGGACAAATTCGATTTCGGTGGCGGTCCATCGTTTGACGTCAGCCGATTGCGGAGCCAATAGGATCAAATCGTGCTGATCACAGAACGGTTTCCAGAGTTTGACGAGTTCATCCTTGTCGAAGCTGCCGGGCGCGTGCAACCAGACGAGCAGGCCATAGCGTGCGGCGGGGTGGTAGTTATCCGGGACATAGGCCATGCACTTATTGGCGGCTTCGGGGATCTGTATGTCGATCGTGCCCACGGGGGGCAATGGCCCCTGCCCTGCTGCCAGCGGCTCATGTGCTGGCGGCAGCTCGTCGGGGATCGCTGTGCCGGCGGGAGCCAGTTTCAGGGTGAGGGCGGCGGTTTGTCCGCCGCGAGAGTATTTGACGGTCACCTGGGTGCCAGGATCGAAGGCGATGATCGCATCGCGCAACGAACTGGAATCAGCCACGGCGGCATCATTGATGCCGGTGATGCGGTCCCCTGCCTGCAGGCCGGCAGTGGCGGCGGCGCTGCCAGGCCAGACGTACCGGACGATGACACCGGCCTGATCCGGTGCCGCCGGATCTGCGCTGGCCGCACCTCGGGCGGGGAGAATTCCCAGCTCGGGCCGCACATATGGTTCCAGTTCGGCAACCAGCTGTACCGCGGCTACGATCCGCTCTTTGCTCTCCCCGCGCTCGGCGACGATCTGTATTGTGTCCCCGGCGACGTGCGGCCCCAGTGCGTGTCGCAGCTGTGCCTGCCGTTGGATCTTCACGCCATCCACTTCCACAATCGTATCGCCCACCTGCAGTCCCGCCTGACGAGCTGGCGACTTGGCGCCGCAGACGGCGATGGTGGCCGGCAGGCCATACATGTCGTTTCCTTTGAGCGAGACGCCCAGGATGCCGGGCAGCAGGTCCTGGCCAGCCTTCATGGTTTCCAGTTGTGGCATCACGTCGGCCAGCGGAACGGCAAAGCCGATGCCCGAGTCATACCATTCGGCGCCGGCCATCTCACCTTCCTGCTGCGGCGAAAGGGGGACCAGAATCCCAATCACGCGGCCGCGAATATCGATCAACGGGCCTCCGTAGTTGCTCGGCGACACCTTGGCATCCGTCTGCACCGCTTTTCCCCAGATGCGGTTCACGGCACTGAGGATGCCGACCGAAATATTGGGTAGCGAGCCGGGGTAGGTGCGCCCGATGGCCAGCGTCCATTGTCCCACTGCCAGTTGCTGTCGGGGGACGATCTCGGGAACGGTCAGCTGCTCGTCCGTGCCGGCCTTGAGCAACACGAGCATGCGGTTGTTGTCGCGCGCCACGATGGTGGCGGATGTGCGTTTGCCGGAAGGGAGCGTGACCAGAATCGACGATGGCTTGCCGGCAAAACCGAAGGCACTCGACAGAATATAGCCATCTTCCGAAATGACCACGCCGCTCGTGGCGCCGGTCGAGAGAAGTTGGCCTTCAACTTGCTCCACGCCTCCCACATTTTCGATCCGCACAACACTTCCCGCCACGCGTTGCATGGCGGCCTGCATCGCCTGTTCTTCCAGGGCGGCGAGATCGTCTTGCTGCGCCAGGGCAGAGCATTTCACGGTCGCGAAAGTATCCGCCGACCAACCGGGTTGCGACGGCACAAGATACTCGGCAGCCGACGGATGGACGTTGCTGCCCTCGTGCCCCGCCACCGTGACGGGAGCGACGAGCACGGCTCAGCGTGCCGGCCATGGTCGCCGTGGTCAGCAGCCAGTGGAGTGAAAGACGACGCGACGGGCCAATCATTATGAGTTCTTTCAGTAGGTTCAGTTCGCGAGGCAGATTACTGGGGTTGCAGTTCAACATCAACGAGTTCCTGGCCGCGCTGGACCGTCAGCCGCACCGGGTCAATGTGGTCGACGAAAGACAGCTCTTCCGCGAGTTCCCGGCAGGACGAGACCATGCGATCGTTCACAAACAGGATCAGATCATCGGGACGCAATCCGGCCTTGGCGGCCACGGAGTCGACCAGGAGGCGATCCACGAACGGCGGGGTCTTGGCCAGAATGTCGGGGACCAACACGATTCCCAGAGCTGGCAAAGTATGCGGGTTGGGCGGTCGTTTGGCATTCTCATCAACGCGACGCGGCGGACTACGTCCGGCCATCATGTCGTGGATCGAAGTCCTCAATTCGGAGATCGGAATGGCATAGTTGAGCCACGTGTTGTCCAAGGCATTGCGCAATTCCTTTCCCAACACCCCTGCCAATTGCCCCTGGCGGTCGGTCAAAGCGCCCCCGCGGCACCGGGATTATTGGCCATGGCATCGACAACGTAGACCGGGCCACGGTAAATCGTCTGGAACGCCCCGCGGCGCACCGCCAGTTGACTGATGGCCGCCACCGTGCCGTGCAGCACACTGGTTGGTTCCGCCCCGACGGCGATGCCGAACAAGTTGCTGAAGGCCAGTACGCGAGCACCCGGCTGTAACTCGACCACTTCGTCCAGATTGAAATAGGGAAGTCCTTTGGCTTCGATCTTCAGTATGGCGATTTCCAGCCGGGGATCATGACCGACCAGCGTGGCGCCATAACGGGTACCATCGTCCAGCACCACATTGATGAACTCTTCGGCATCCAGCACATAGCTCCACGCCGTCAGGACGTGCCCTTCGGCCGAGATCAACATCCCGCTCTGATAAGCTTCCAGCCCTTGCAGGCCTCCCGAGCCGTAGATTTTCACGATACGCGGCTGCACAGCGGCAATGACGTCGGCAAACGACCCGCTGTCGGCGCGGACCGGCAGGGCGATCGCGTAGCAGGAACAGCAGTGCAGCTGCAGCAGACCGTCGGTGGTAACGCGGTGAATGGCGGAACACGGCGAATGTTATCCTCACAGGCTCAGTCATTTCAGTTCGTAACTCTCGATCTGCAGTTCCGCGAAAACAGTGTCTCCGTGCCGCACGATCACGCGGTGCGGCAGCAGGTAGTCACCTGCCTGGCGATAGTCTTTGAAATAGACCTCGCAGGGATCAACATTCATGGCGGGGAACATTTCCAGGGCGACCAGTAGGCCACTGTCGGGCTCAAACGCGTAGCGAACTTCGACGACGTTGTGCGTGCCGACCAGCACGTCGAACAGGCCATCGCGATCGATCAACGGAACGGTGCCGAGGTAATAGATTTCGCCGAACTGCTGCGGGCCCTCCCGCAACAGACGCTGCCACAGGGAGAGCGTGGGCAACAGTCCGCCGCTGCCGGCGGGGAGCAGCTGCTGGTCGTAGTCGACTCGCAAATCCACTTTGTCCCGGCTGGCGGGGAACTGGCCGGACGCCTCACCAGGCCCGAGTTCAATTTGGAAAGGTCCGCCACCGGTCACCTTGCCCGCCAGGATCCAAGTGGGTGGCGAGGAGGTGAAATCGGAGTTTCCGATGAACTGGGACCACACTCGCTGCTGGTTTGCTTCGTTGAAGAAAAAGTTCGCGTAGCCGGGCTTCTCCTTGATCAGCTGCGCCACCTGCTCAGGGGGCGGCTGAGGCTGGCCGGGATGGCCGGGTGGCATGGGGAGTCGGGGCCGCGGTTGGGGCGAGTCGCCATCCTCTTTCTTGGGCGGTTCATCACCGGG
Source organism: uncultured Planctomycetota bacterium (assembly GCA_963802295.1). Classification (GTDB taxonomy): domain Bacteria; phylum Planctomycetota; class Planctomycetia; order Pirellulales; family Pirellulaceae; genus JAJRVM01. The sequence continues at coordinate 101,486 of CAWDIM010000005.1, forward strand.
CCGCTTCTCCGGTGCGGGGGGCTGTCCCGGCGGTGTCAGCGGTGCCTGCTGGACCTTGGCGAGCAGTTCTTCGCGCGAATGCACGCCTGACAGCCGGACGAACACATCACGCCGCTCGTCTTCATGCCGATACGTCATCGGTACTCGCCAATCGCGGGGGAAGATCCCGAGCACATTCTTGAAACCGTTGACGCTGGTAATCTCGCGGCCGCCAAACGACAGCAATTGGTCGCCGTACCGCAAGCCGCGACGGTACGCGTCCGAGGACTCCAGGATGTTGGCCACGACCACGCGTCCCTGTTCGTCGCTCGTCACCGTTGCGCCCAACGTGGCGTGATCGACAATCCGGCCACTGTGCAGGTAGCCGAGGAATTTCTTGATCTGGTTGATCGAAATGGCGTAGCCGACGCCGACATTCACTCGCCCACGCTTTTCGAACGAACCGCGGCCATTGATGCCGACCAACTGGCCTTGAGCATTGAAGAGCGGTCCCCCGGAATTGCCCGGATTGATGGCCGCATCGGTTTGGATGCAGTCGGTGTATTCCAGCAGGGTCCCGGCCGGCGGTTGGTATCGATGCACTCCCGACACGATTCCGTACGAAATCGTCGGCTGGAAATCGGTCGCCAACAGGAATGGATTCCCCACCGCGAAACACCAGTCACCCGTGCGCAGCTGATCGCTGTCGCCCAGTTCGGCGGTCGGGAAATCGTCCCGGCCCAGCAACTTGATCAGCGACACGTCGCCGGTCGGATCGAGGCCGACGAGTACGGCGTCGTACAGTTGGCCGTCGGCCATGCCGCACTGCATGTAGCTGCCCGTCGGTCTCACAACATGGAAATTCGATAAGGCAAAGCCGTCGGGACTGATCACCACCCCCGAACCTCCGCCGCCCCCCCCGGCGCAAACACCGCCACCGCCGATTGCATGGCGCGGGCCATCGCCGCCATCCGCTGCTGCTCGGCCTGCAACACCGGGGCGGGCGGTTCTTGCGCGACGAGCGGCAGTGCCGGGATGGCCAACAGCAGCACCGAGACACGGATCATCCAGTTGTGCCGTGAGCAAATGGTCATTTGATGATCCTTGCATTGCAGAGGTTCAGATGGTCGGCCACGTCCAGCGTCTCACCAAAGTCGACCAGGATCCTGAGTCGCCGCACGCCCTCGATATTCAAGTCCAAGGGAAAGGGAGGATCTGTTCCGGCAATGCTCCGGCGAAACAACTCGCGGTCGTCCCCGAATATCACCAGGACCAGATTCCCGCGTCCCTGCAGTCGGCTGTCGATGCCAACCACGGCGGTGAGCGTGCGAAATGGTTCGGCCAGTCGATAGACCAGCTCGCTGCGACTGTGGATCGCCAACCCGCGGTCGTACTGCTGTATTTCGCTCCCAGCCGCCAACCATAACCCGCTTCCCTCGAAACCGTTGTCGCGGCGCGGGGCATTGAGCTGCATCATCCGTTTGGGCGATACGAGCGAGGCGATATAGGGAGTGCATTGCGTCAGATCGAATGGCAAATCACTCAGATACACTACATTGCCGGCCGAGAAATCGAGCCGTCTGAGAGCAGCCCAGGGGACCGCGCATTGCGCCCCTCCCACGGTGACCAGCCGGAGATGCCCCTCCTGCCACTCGATCGACTTGACTCGCCAAGCCGTGCCATTCGCCTCTTGCACCGTACACACCGCCGGCGGCAGTTCACGGACCACACCCTGGTGGTAAATGATCCCCTCGAGTTTCGTCCGTTTCACGGGGATCTGCTGATCGTCATATTCGAAATCGACCACATCCGCCGTCACGTCCTGAAAGACCCCGGTAAGTTGATCGAGCGACGTGCGGCTGCGACGCAGCACGAGCACATCTCCCGTCCCTTTGCCGGCTAACATCTCCTGCCATTGAGCATCCAAACCTTCGGAAGGAGGCTGGAACCGTACGGATCGTACGTTCCTCGTCTCGATCGTTACACTGCGATCCGTCCACTGAATCTCCGCTGTCCGATTCTTCACAAGGTACTCGGTCGCGAGAATCCGAGAGCCGTCAATCAGGTCGATCCACACTTTTGGTGCCGTCGCCACCGTCGACTCTTCGCCATGCTGCATCACCACAGTCAATAAGTCGCGCATGTCATACGATTGCTGCTTGCCGTCCACCTCGATCGCAATGTGCCGGCTATCCAGTTCCACCAGCGCACCCGTTTGTTTCGAGCCGCTCAAGGGCTCGACGGCAACGTCTAAAGCCATCGGCGTGTGAAGAAGCACTAAAGCCACGATGTACATGAGTGTTCCAACCCTCCGTCACTGCCTAATCATAATCTTAATCTTATTCTTACTCTTACTCCGACCGCGGCCGCTGGCCACAATCAATCAGGAAATCCGAAATCCGAATATCGAAATCCTAAACAAATCCAAAATTCAAAATCCAAAATTCATAAACCGAAACTCCAACTCCAATACTCCAAAACCGCAAAACACCTCCGCTGGCGGCAGAACCACAGTCACGGACCGCAAGCAGCTTCTCATCACGGGGCATGCTACCGGATGTGCCGTTCGCCGTTCCTCCCGTTTCTGTCATTAGTATTTCTGTCATTCGAATTTGTTTAGGATTTCGATATTCGGATTTCGAATTTCCGGCCTGGTTGCGGCCGGGGGGCGCGGTCGGAGTAAGAGTACGAGTAAGAGTAAGAGTACGAGTACGAGTAAAACTGTATAAATGGTCAGTTACCGGACCCGCCTTCGCGGGCCAATTTGCGAAAGTATTCTTCAATGACTTCCCGATAGTGAGCGGGCAGGTCCTTGCCGATCTGTTGGAGCGCCTCTTGACGCTCTTTGGGGGGCAGGTTTCCCCAACCGCTGTTGGTTCCGATCGATTTGGGATCGATGTTACCCGGTGCGAGACCGCCCATCGGTCTACTGTCCTGGGCGGGGGAACTAGGTGCCAGATTTGCCGCGCTGGACGCCGACTGCTGCTGTTCCTCCAGCTGTTTGATCAACTTATCCAGTTTGGCAATCACTTCTTCCTCTTGTTCTCGCACGCGTGTTCCCGCTCGCTTCAGATCGAGGCGGCGTTGGACTTCGTCCATCAGCCGCGAGATTTCATCGAGCGAGTCGGTCTTGAGTGGTTCGAGATCCGCTTGCATCAGGTGGGCGATCGTGGCGAATCGGCGCGGGATCTGCTTCTCGTTTTCCAGCAGACGGGCGGCCAACGGCAGGCATTGTTTCTTGTCGAGCATGCGGTGGTAACCCGTGCTCTGATAGAAGAGCAACGCTGCCGGATCAATGACATCTGCGGGCAACAGGCCGTCGAGCTGTTGCAGTGATTCATCGTAATAACGGTTTTGGGCCAGCCATTGCCCATACAGCAACCGGAGGTTGTTCCGAACAAAGGGAGGTTGTTGTTCGTCGGTCAGAACGGCGAAGTCCTTCAGCGTAGGGACCAGCGTCTGAGTGTGACAGAATTCCACGACCTCCCGCGCGCCGTCGCTCAGCAGCGCCAGCGTTTCGGCGGTTTTGGCGAGCAGTTGCGAGGGTTCCCGCAGCGATTCCTCTGGAGCCCAGATCGCCGTGATCTTGTTTCGTGTTGCTTCGTCCGGCTCGTGCAATTGGAGTACCGCATCCAGCTGCTGGCGGACCTGCTCGGGGGTAGGCAGCGACCAGGTGGCTCTGCCCGCCAGTTCGTCATCGCCCGCTGCGCAGGGGCAGAACAGAGGGCTCAACAGAGCGGCCCACACGGCGACCACCATGACTCGCGTATTCCACGCTCGGCCAGCAGTCTGCATTGCGATAACTCCTTCTTGAGCCGGACGTTGCCCGTCACCAGTCAGTGGTCCCCGGGGTTCGGACGTGGCAGTTCGTATTGATTCAGGCCGTGAAAACCACAAATGAAAAATGAAAAATGACAAGGGACTTTTTACCGCTACTTATTCTTTCCCAACACGATGTCGCGAGTGATGCGCTGGATGCGAGATTCCAATTCGCTTAACTTGCCGATCGCACTGCGCAGATCTTCCTGTACCGCCTGGCCGACGGGATCTTCGGGATTGTCCAACAGTCTGGCATAGCGATTGGTGCGCAGGTTGACTCGCTGCTGCAGCGACCGAATCATCTTCAATTCGGCCAGGATGTCCACCAGCGGCGGTTCGTCTCCCGCTCCCGGCTCGCCCGGCTCACTCGGCTGACCCTTCTCCATGTCCTGCTGCGCTTTCTGCAGCGCGGCGATCAGTTCTTCGAGGGTGCCGATAATCTCTTCTTCCAGTCCTTGTGTGATCCGTTCCACCTTGGCTTGATCGAGCCTGGCACTGACTTCCTCCATATCGTCGCGCAGTTGTTCGACGATTTCGGGGAAGGCGATGGACGAACCTTCTTCCAGCAGCAAGGTCAGGCAGCGGTCGGCTTCACCGGCGATCTTGCGCTGGTCGAAAGCGAGTTTGCTGGCTCGAATATCGACAGCCCTGTTCCGTTTATCTTCCGGGATCTTGTCGATTCGCAGCGTGCCTTCGTAGACCTTCATTTCCATTTCCAGCATTTTGCGGAAGCGTCCCTCGAGCAGTGCCAGCACGCGCTGCATTTCCTCTTCCCGCAACTGGCGCAGGACTTCTTCGAGTTCCGCAATTGCCTCTTGCAGTTTTTCGAGCGCCTCGGTCTGCTTTTCGACCGACTCGGCTCGTTTGGCTTCTTCGAGTTTCTGCTGAGCCTCGCGCATTTTCTGTTCGGCCTCGCGGACGCGCTGCTTGGCCGGATTTTCTTCCTGGCTGTCTTGTGGAGGCGTCTGCTCGCCGGACTCCGCTGGTTCTCCCTCCCCTGGAGGTGGTTGATCGGCGGGTTGATCTGACGGTTGGTTCTGGGGCTGGCCCTGCTGGCCGGGCTGACTTTTGGCCTGCTCCGGCTGACTGTCTGACGGTTGTCCTTCGGCAGGTTGTCCCGGTTGCGGCTGCTGGGCACCCGGTTGGCCCGGTTCCTGTTTCTTCTGCGCGTCCTGCTGCTGACCTGTTTTGGCTTCTCCGGCTGGCCCGGTTGTTTTTCCTCAGCCGATGGTTCGTCTGTCTTGGGCTGCTCGTCGGGGTCCTTTTCCTGGTCGCCCTGCTGAGCGTCGTCACCCGGTTGCCCCTGACCCTGCGGGTCGTTCGCGTCGCCGCCGCTGCTCTGTCCCGATTTGGCATCGGCTGCTTCCAGCTGTTTGGCGAGGTCACCCGTTCGATCGGCCACTTTGCTCTGGTCCTTGGCCAATTCGCGCGGGTCCTTGGCCCCCTCGGTCTGACCACGGACTCCGCGCTGAATGCGTTCGATGCGTTTCAATTCCTTGATGTACTCTTTGTACTGTTCAGTTTCCGTCTTGAGACGATCGGGACGGTCTTCACTCAGCAGCAACTGCAGCAGTTCCTGCAGGTCCTTGCGCACCGATTCCTGTCCATCCAACGCCAGTTGAAATTTCTGGTCGCCCAGCAGTTTCACGACACTGTTCAGCTGTGATTGGGTCAGTCGGTCTTTGGACTGCTTGTAGGCTTGCTTGAGCAGCGAGGACCGCCGCGGGTTGGAAGTGGCCTCGAAATCGGCCATTTTGAAGATCAGATCTTCCAGTCGGCGGTACTTGTCAGCCAGGCGGCTTTGATCATCCGCCAGCGTATTGGCGGCCGGCAGCGGCTCGTCTTGTGCGGTCTTGGGTTGAAGGTCTCCCGGGGCCGCCTGTTCGGGTTCCCCGCCTTCCTGTGCCGGCAACGGCGCCGTGGCGAGCGGTGACAGTGCCAGCAGGAGCAGTCCGCACACCAGGGTGCTCCATGAGCACCCGGTCCGGCACGCCTGTGTTGGATGGAACATGATTACCTCCCGCCCTGGTGCGGCTGCACACTGCGAGTCTGTTCTTGGTCACTGGTCATTTGTCACGGGTCATTCGTTGGTTCGGTATCGTCGCTGGTCGGTATTGTCGGCGATGGGTGTTGTCGGCGATGGGGGCATTATCGCAACAGGTCGAGAGCCCCCTTCTTCTGCTCTTCCTTGGTTTTTTCGATGATCTCCTGCTGATCTTCGATCAGGGAGCGGACAATATTCATCAGCTCGTTGAACGACTCCAGCTCCAGCATCTTTTGTAGCACTTTATCCAGTTCCAGCAAAACGGCATCCGCCATCTCGACTGCCAGGTCAACAGCCTGGTCGCTGGCGGCGGGATCGTCGAGTTGCTGTTGCAGGCTCTTGAGTTGCACGTTTAGAGCGGGGAACATGGTTTCGCCGATTCGCCGCAGCGGGTCGGCAATCTGGTCTTTGAGTCGCGATTCGCGGTCCTTCGAGTCGACTCGATTATTGATCAGTTCATGGCGGATATCATCAAAGGAGGCGGCGACACCGAGGACTTCCTGAGCGGATTTATCGCTCTGGACCAGCGACCGCTGAGTGCGCAATTGGCGCAGGGAGCGCGCCCGCTCTTCGGCCGTATCTCCCAGCGCAGGATCGGCGGCGTCCTCGCCGCCGTTGTCTGATTCGGTTCGAGCGTCTTCGGGGGCCGTCCCCTGCGGATCGGCGGCCGCTCGCTTGGTGCGGCTGAGCGAATCGCGCATCTCACTCAACTCGTCAATGATCTGTTCCAGACGACGGCGCAGTCCGAGTTCCTTCCGTTCGAGCATAGCCAGCAGCTCTTGGGGCGTGACGACATCGAGCTGGTAGCGATCGCCGTTGCCGATATTCGGGGTCGCGGCCAGATCGCATTTGTCGGACGCGATAAGGGTCACGGCAAGTTTGTCTTGCGGTTTGAGTTGGATGCCCCCTTCGCTCGCCCGCTCGTCACGGAAGTCGAGTTCGGCTGTGACACGACCGAGGTCGCCGAGCGGGAACGGATATTCACGCGGGGCCCCGTCGTTCACGGTGACTTCAAACCAGCTCTTGTCCACCTCATAGTCGTCGGTGATTTCACCGGTGGCGGGGATCACTACGTCCGGCGTGACGGCCGTGCCGATACCGCGGAGCGTCGTCTTGACGACCGGTGCCGCGTCTGCGATGCCGGTGATGTGCAGCCGAATTGGTGGATCGCTCACCACTGAGTCGGTATCGCGGAGCGAGACGTCGAGCGACAGAGTGCCGTCGAGTCGTTGGACTTCATACTCGAATTGGCGCATCCCATCGCTCGTGGGGCGAATATCCAACGCCGTTACCTCATCCGTCTGCACATTGCGGATCTCGACGCGGCTCAGATCCTTATTGGTCTGCGCGCGAATCATGATATGCGTGCCGACGGGCAATTGCGTGCCGCTGGCCAGGTCCAGCGTGCGTGGCAGCCAGAGCGAAAGCTGCTCGTTGACCATGTACTGCGGGAATGTGCAGTCGAGTTGCGTGTTCACGATGATCGGGCTGGGGACAACGGTCAGGCGGTAGTCCCGCACACGATGATCAAGACCGCGGACGTCGAAGCGGATGGTGGACAGGATACCTCGAAAAGGCTTGCTGTCGCAGACGTAGGTCTGGAGATTGTCCCGAATGCGACCCAGCTTCTGCATGTTGACCGTCGCGTGGTCACCTTCCTCCGTCTGATAGTAGATGGTGCAGTATTCGGGGATGACCTTGGTGGCGTCGGCCCGGACGTTCAGCAGTACACTGGTTCCCTTGGCCACCTTGATCTCGCGGTTGTCATCGAAAGGGATCAGTTCCGTCAGTGAGACGGCATTGTCGGTGGCGGTCGTCCGCTGGATCTGGATGCCGGCCACCCCGATCTGCGTGTTGCGTGGCCACGGCTGGTCGCGGAGCAAATAGAGCCGGTTGACCCACGTCTGGACCGCTGGGGCATTCACCACGTAAAACAGTCCGATCGGAGCGATGACCGCCGCGGCCAACGCGATCTTGCCAATCAAGGGTGTCAGGCGAAACACTTCGCGGACGCGCACATCGACCGTCCGCGCTGCCGCCTCTTGCCTCGTCAACGTCAGCATCTCTTGATTGAACTGCTCGGCGTGATCCGGATGCTCGTCCATTTCTACGGCCGTGACCAGCGCGTCGTGGAACTGGCCAAAGCGGCGTTCCAACAATACGGCCATGCTGTGATCGGGCATTCGCGCAAACACGCGGCGAAAGATCCAGCGATACATGACGTACGCCAGCATCACGGCAATTACGGCCAGCAGAATGGCCCGCGCGCCGCGGGGCATCTCGCTCGCCCCCACCAACACCGGGAGGTAATCGATCGCCAGCCCGACCCAGAATGTGGCGCCAAGCCAGAGGAGCGCCAACGCCAGGCCCTCGATCCAGACATACGCCTTGATCCGGCGGCGCAGCCGAGTCAATACCGCGCGAATGTCGGTCCCCAGTGGCGGATTGTCCGTGTGTAATCCCATGGTGATTTACTGCTAACTCTTACTCTTACTCTTACTCTTACTCGTACTCGTTACTCTTGACGCGGCCTGCGGCCGCCACCAAACAAAAAATCCGAAATCCCAATATCGAAATCCTAAACAAATCCAAAATACAAAACCCAAAAACCCGAAACCCGAAAAACCCTCTGCCGCTGGCAAAACTGCGTTCATGATCCGCCCACAGCTTCCCACCACGCAGCCTGCTAGTCGATGTCCCCTTCCTCCCTTCCTCCCTTCCTCCCTTCCTCCGTTTCTCCGTTTCTCCGCTTCGTCAGGCCAGCTTACTCAAGCGCCGGATGAGCCATTCGAGGGACAGGACGCCGACGATCAGGGCGATGAGCCAGCCCATCAGGTGTTGGTCGAATTGGGAATCCACCGATTCGGGCAAGTAGATGGTCTGGTCATTTGGCTGGATGACTGAGGCGAGTGTGGCGCGGCCTGCTCCGCCGCGGTTCATCGCCGCATTGAAGCCAATGTAGTATTCTCCGCCGGTCTTGTCGGTCAGTTCTTTGAGCAGTGCGTCGTTGCGTTGGGGGTGTTCGATTTCGAGTGCGGGAACGCGGACTCGCACGTCGGCGGTCAGCAGTTCGTCATCTTTACCTTCGGCGGGCGTGACTTCGATCCGGTAATCTCCCGCCTGTGTGGCGGTGAACTGTGCTTCGTACATGCCTTCGCGGGCCGAGTCTTGCACTTTGCGTAAGACGATCGGGACTCGCTGCGAATCGGGTTGCAGCAGGATGGCGGGGACGTTGTCGAGTTTAAGTGGCTGGTGCTGTATGTCGCTCAACACGGCTCGGATCGTCACCTGATCACCGAGGAGGCAGCGGTCCTTGTCGACCAGCAGTACCCCGCGGCTGGAATCGCGCATCAGCCGGCCTTGCGAGACCCATCGAATCAGTTTGGTGTAGAAGGTTTCAAAATAGCGTGGATCGACGGCTCGCAGCCGCCATATTTCACCACTGGCCTGGAAGAAGACCCGCCCCGCGCCATAGAAATGGGCTGCCGCATAGATCGGCAGTTCGCCATCGATGGACGTTTCGGGGTTCGAAAATCGGGCGTAGACGCGCGCGCCCGGCTTGGGGTCTTTCACGGCGTAGTAGCCGTAGACTCCTTCGAACGACTGCCAGGCCGCTTCGCTGTCCAGCGGATCGTCTTCGAGCCAGAGGAATTCGGCGCTGGCGCCGTCCCGAGTGAAACTCAAGGGCCAGGCGGCTTCGCCCCCGAAGCGGCCCAGTCCCAGGCTGGGGACTCCCTGGCTGTAGAAGATGACGGGATAGAGCGACTTGATGGTGTCGACCCGCGGGTCACGACCGCGGCGCTGCCCGGCCCAGGATGGCGTATAGACGGGACCGGCGACCACAATCAAGCCACCTGCCTGTTCGGCGACGAACCGGTCCAGCAATTCGACTTGCAGCTCGTTGAACTTCAGCCAATCGGGATCGAAGGCGACAATGCAATCGTATTGGAACAGTTCGTCGGCGACTTCGGGGAATTCGTACAGGATGTCGTCGGCTTCCTGGGACATGCCGGTCGTACCCGACTGGAGCATCACGTCGACGGTCGTGTCGCGGTCGCGAAAGAGCTGGTTGCGGAGGAAGCGGAATTCGCGGGAGGGACCGCCGGCGATGAGCAACACCTTGGATTTTCGTTCGACCACCGTGACGCGTGCCGTCTTCACGTTGTCTCGTTTCTCGATATCCTGCTCCGGTGGGACGACTCGGAGGAAATACTGACGAGCGCCGGCCTCGCTGGGTGTGACCTCGAATCGGACCGTGACGATTTCCCCATCGTTGGCCAGTCGGATCGAGCGTTCCTCTACGAACGTGGCTTTGTCGCCCGGTTCTCCGCGATCCTCACCCGGAGGTGTCCCGTCGTCGGCGACGGCGGACGAGAGTTCGACGCTCACCTGGCGTCCCTCGAGTCCATAGGCCTGGATGTAGCCGGTGAGACTGAATTTGTCGCCTGGGTAGACTCGTTTCGGCGCTTCCAGATCCACGACCCTCACGTTCACGCTCTGGCGATCGCTGCCGAGTCCGATGGCGTAGATGGGAATGCCCGCCACGGTCGCCGCCTTGGTGGCCATGCCGGCGTCCAAACCCGCGTTGTTGCCCCCGTCGGACATCACCACGATGCCGGCGATCGGACCACCCCGCTCCTTGTTGACGATCGAGCGGACGGCATCGCCGATTCTCGTTTCGGTGCCGCGCGGCACCAAGGTCTGCTGCCACGGTATGTCACCCGGTTCGCGTGGCTTTGTTTCCGCTTCGTCGGGGTCGTCGGCGGGGCGGAGCGTGGCGAGTTCCGCCGCCACCTCTTGGGCGATATCCGGCTGCTCCCAGCCGACGACGGCACGCAGCGAGAGGCCTGGCGCGCGCAAGTTGGCGACGGCGCAGATCACGAAGGCGGCGACCAGGGTCACCATCGTCACGAGCAGGGCGTAGGACATGGATTCACGCCGCCGTACACCTCGTCCGAGAACGAGATAGAACAGTAAGGAAACGACGGCCAGCCCCGCCAGGGAGGCGGCGACGAGCATGGTGCGGCGAGCCACTCGCAGATCATGTTCCTTTTGGGCGACGGCGCGCTCTGTCGCATCCCCTCCCGACGACGTGGTGGCGAGTCGCGGGAAGTAGTCGATCTCTCTGGGCTCGGCCTGCTCGTCAAACTGGTAGACGGCCACGTCGTGTCGGCCGCGAAGCTGCGTCAGCAATTCCCCCTGGCGCAGTTCCTGGACCACTTGCTCGATGCGACTCAACGCTGACGCATCCGTAGCGCCCAGGGTGTCCTGCAGCCCCATGCTCTGGCTGGTGTCGATCAGCAGCGTGGCGCGGGACGGCTTGATTTCCCGTTCTTCCGTCCGTTTCTCCAGATCGAGAAAGAAAAACAGAATGCCGGCGAAGGCCATCAACCGCAGCAGGACGAGCGACCAGCGGATACCACGACTCAATTCCACACTGTCGAACCAATACATGCCGACGACATAGCCGAAGATCGCCGCGCAGAGGGCGATCATCAGCAACCAATGCCACCATTCGGACATGATTTGCAGCCGGGCGAACTGGTAAATCGTGTGGCTGGCGGTCTCGGCCAGCAAGCACCATGCAGGTGTCAACGTCGTACTCCTCCCGCCGTGGTTGTCGTGGGTGAGGCTGGTCCGGCGGCATCTCCGGGGCTGCTGGTCCATGTCTGGCGCCCGGCCGAGGCAGAAGGCCAGAGCGCTTCGTCATCGTTGCGGAACCGGGCCACGCTCCCCGATATCCCTCGCCCCGCGTCCGTCGCGGTCGTGGCGCGCCGAGCGGGATGAAAGCTGGTGAAATAGGCCAGGATCTGTTCCCCCACCAGGAGCGCAATCAGCAGGCACATCAGCAACAGGCTCTGGTTGAAGCCCGCCTGTTGGATGGCGGCTGTTTCGTATTGGTCCGCATAGCCGATATCGACGGCCACCGGATCCAGTTTGGCGACGATCTCGCTGGTGGGAGTCTGTGCGAGATTCCCCTCTTGGGCGTCGACGTTCACGGCGAAGCGATCCGCCTCGATCGTGCCGTCCACGCGACTCAGCCACATCTCGTACAAGCCGCTCCGATCGGTTTCGCGGGGAGCGATCGAGGCCAGCATGAATCGGGTATCGCCCGCTTCCTTCTCGGCCGGACGTTCGATCACAATCGGTTCGTTGGCGTCCTCGCTCGGGACGAAGATGCGGACATCCTGCCGGTATTTTTCCCGATCCAAACGCACGTCAATGGCACTCGCCACCGTCTGTTGGACCGTCACGCGGCGAGAAAAGCCGAGATACGATTGGAGCCGCAGCGCGATGATCACCCCCGGCCCCAGCGCGATATCGTTCCAGTAGGGGGCATAGGTGGTGGCGAAGGCGATCACGCGTCCCTTTCCGAGTTGCTTTTCGACCGCCAGCGGCGCTCGATTTCGCAGCCGCGCCAACACCTTCACCGTACTTCCCGCTGCCGGTCCCCAGTCAGTGGGCGGCCGCAGAAATCGCTCGACGTGCATCAGGCGAATGATCGGATTCTGCCCTTGTACCAGTTCGTGAAAGACGGGATGGTCGGTCACCTCCACTTCCACGTCGGGTGTGTTGTCGATCGGATCGGCATCCAACAGGTCGTCGCGGTCGAGAGGCAACGGAAGGAGACCGTTGCCATCGCGGTAAAGCTGCTCATTATAAAAGCTGATGTTCACCTGCGGACCGACGAAGATCGCCAGTCCCCCACCCTCGCGCACGTAGTTCTCCAAGCTCGTCAACGCTCGGTCATCCAAGCGATCGACATCGAACAAATAGACGGCGCTGTAGCGACGCAGCGTCTCGACCGTCGTGTCGCGGAGGAAGGCCGGGGTCTGTATGTCGGGGTGAATACCCGTGCGCGCGCGCTGCCCCGGCTCGAAAATCGCCTGGATGTAGAACGCATTACGCTGGTTCGGATCACCGTCAACCACCAAGACCGATTCCTGGTCGGGGAATTCCACGACACACCACCGCCGGTTGTCGTCCGCCACGCTGTCTTCCGGCAAGATGGCTTCCACCACATGCTTGCCCGCTTCGGGGAAGTAGACCTGCACCCGTTCGGTCACGGTCTCGCCCGGTTCGATCCGTTGGATCTGCAGCGTGGGAGTCTCGTCGACGCGACTGACCGGCCGTTGGCCCTCCTGGCGGGGACCTGCGTCGGACGAGTAGAAGCCGGTGCGGACCTTCAGCTGCACATTCTCGGCGGCCGTGGGACTGTAGTTCGTTACGTCGACGTTCATGAACAGCGGTACGCCGGAAGCGCGTGTTTCGTCGGTCGGTTTCAGGTCCGTGATCGCCAGATTGCCACGCTCTGTTCGCACGCAATTGACCAGATGGATCTGCGCATTCTCCTTCTCCACGTCGCTCAGTAACTGACGCACTTCGCTCGGATTGTCCCAGTCCCGGGCGCGGAAATCGGAGACCAGATAAACGATCCGGTTCTCCTCGCCATTCTGCTGCATCAAGCGCCGGACGATCGTCAATGCCGCTTGCGGGCCGACGGCAAGTTGCGTCGGCTGAACGCCGGCACGGAACTCTTCCAGTCTGAGCGTGAATTTCGAATCGACATCCTCGCCGTTGATGTCGGCGATCCGCGGCACGGTCTCGGCCGCGGGATCCGCCGCCGCCGCGGCGGCCGCCGTCGAGAACCGGATCAGCGTGAAACGCTGGTGAAACTCCTGCTTGGCCGCCTCCGCGCCCAGCTGCCGAGCGAACTTCAACGCACGCTCGAAGGCGTCCGTCCCCCCCTCCCGATCGGTCATCGACATGCTGTCGTCGATCAGCACGTAGTGATGGGTCCGTGTGCTGCCAAACAGCCCCTCATAACGCCGCTGCGTGACTAACTGGGCGAGCATCGCGACAATCAACGCCACAGCCGCCATGCGGGCCAGCAACAGCAGGAGCTGTTTGAGCCAGACCCACTTGCGGTGCTTCTTGTAGCTCCGTAGCAGAAACTCCATGGCCGCCCACTTCACGCGACGATGTCGCATCATGTTGATCAAATGGATCAACAGCGGCAACAGGGCCAGGAAGAAGCCGACCGTTAGTGCTGGATAAAGGAATTGCATGAATGCGGTTCGCTAGTCGTGGGTCAATTTTCGCCGGTCGTGTGTCACGGATCTCGTTAGTTCCATCCCTCGGTTGAGCAATTAACTGGCTGATGATTCGTCATCCTGCTGAGCCGCGGCGGTGGGTGCCGAGTCGCGTACTCAAGAAAGTCGCCAGTGCGGCGTCCAGCGGCTGGCTGGTCCGAATCAACGCGTAGTCGATGGAGTTGCGGGCACACTCGCGCCGCATTTCATCTAGGAACGCGTTCACGGCTTCCAGGTAGCCGTCGCGCAATGCGCGGGGATTACAGTTGAGATAATCGATTGTCTCCAGCCCTTCGAAGCGGGTCGGCCCGGAAAACGGGAAGTCCAGCTCGTCGTCATCCATCACGTGCAGCACCAGCACGTCGTGGCCGCGCTGGCGGAGCAAACGCAACCCGCGGATAATCCCGGCCGGGTCGGCCAGCAAGTCGGAAACGAGCACCATCATGCCACGGCGCGGCGTGCTCTCCGCCACGCCTCGGAGAATGCCGTACATGTCGGTCTTGTCGCGCGGCCGGCTGATCTCCAGCGATTCAATGACCGACTGCAAATGGTTCCGTTTGCTGCGGGTCGGAACCTGCATGCGAATCCGCTCGTCAAACGAAATGCACCCGACCGCATCGTTCTGCTTCAGAACCAGGTAGGCCAGACTGGCAGCCACGGTGCACGCGTATTCGTACTTGTTCATCCCACCACCGCCGTACTGCATGCTGTTCGAGACGTCGACCAGCATGGTGCAGCGCAGATTGGTGTCCTCTTCGAACTGCTTGACGTACAGGCGGTCCTGCCGAGCCCAGACTTTCCAGTCCACGTGGCGCAGGTCATCACCGGGCACGTATTCGCGGTGCTGCAGGAACTCGACCGACTGGCCGAAATACGGGCTGCGGTGCATCCCCGAAAGAAACCCTTCGACGATGTGCCGGGCCCGCAACTCCAGCCGTGCGATCCGCTTGATGGCTTCAGGATGCAAAAATCTTTTTGAATCGGGCATCGCTCGTCAGTTCGTCTTCCTTGGTGGGGGTAATCGCCACGAGACGCTGTACGATCTCGTCGGCCGTAATGCCTTCACTCTCGGCGGCAAAGTTGACGACCATGCGGTGCCGCAGCACCGGCTTGGCCAGCGCCTGGATGTCGTCGGTCGATACGTGCGTGCGTCCGGTGAGCAGAGCGCGGGCCTTGCCCCCCAGAATCAGGAACTGGACCGCGCGAGGTCCGGCACCCCACGAAACCATGTCCTGCACGAAGTCGGGCGTGCCGGGACGCCCCACACGAGTCTGACGGACCAGCGACAGAGCGTAGCGGATGACGTGGTCGGTCACCGGCACTTCCCGCACCGTCCGCTGCAAATCCAAAATCTCCTCCGCCGTCAACACCGGCTGAATATTGTCCGACGGCAACGTGGTCGTGCGCCGAGCGATGTCGAACTCCTCGTCGAAATTGGGATAGTCCACGTAGACCTTGAACATGAAACGGTCCTGCTGCGCTTCCGGAAGCGGATACGTCCCTTCCTGCTCGATCGGGTTCTGCGTGGCCAGTACGAAAAAGGGATCGGACAGCGGATGACGCACGCGCCCCACCGTCACCTGACGCTCCTGCATCGCCTCGAGCAACGCCGCCTGCGTCTTGGGCGGAGTCCGGTTGATTTCGTCCGCCAGAATGGTGTGGGAAAACAACGGCCCCTCCAGAAAACGCCGTTCGCGGGCCCCCGTGGTCCGGTTCTCCTCGATGATCTCCGTCCCCGTGATGTCCGCCGGCATCAAGTCGGGCGTGAATTGTATGCGGCTGAAGGACAGGTTCAGCGTGCGGGACAGCGTGCTGATCATCAAGGTCTTGGCCAGCCCCGGCACACCCTCCAAGAGGCAATGCCCGCGACTGAACAAGCAGATCAATAGCTCGTCGATCACCTGATGCTGTCCGACAATCACTTGCGACAACTGGCCCAGGATCTTCTCGCGGGCTTCTCCCAATTTGCGAATGGCGGCAGAGTCCGTGTGGCCGCCGTGCGATGCGTGGCTCGACATGCAAGGTTCCTCGTGGTGATCGGGGCGGATGTTATGTGCTTTGTACTAGCGTGTTCGTCGGTAACCTGCGCGCACGGTGCACGCATGCTTGGGAAAAAAATCCGAAATTCGAAGCACGAAATGCCAAAAATCCCACACAAATTCTCATGACGGAAAAAGGGGAGAACGGGAATAAGGGAGCAAGGGAAAACGGAGGACGCGGTAGCATGCTCCCGTGGTGAGAATCTGCTTGCGGATCATGATAGTCGTTCTGCCGGCAGCGGAAGTTTCTGTGCTTGAGTTTTGGATTTCGAATTCGTCTAGGTCTTCGATCTTGCGATTTCGGAGTTCCTCTTAGGTTGGGGATCGCTGGGATCTCAGCGGGGGGGCCGCACTGGCTTGGCCGCTGAGTTCTTTCTCTCTACGGTAATCAAAGATAGGTTTGCCGATGGACATTCGCTCCGTTTTCACCGGGACTTCGTTCTCCGCCGATTTGCTTCGATCGCCTGGTCGCCCCAAGGAACGCTTCCATCAGCATGTCCGACAGCCCGATTGTCGGGTCGTCTGGTTCCGGTTGCCCTCCTCATGGCGAGGTTTGAGCCCCACAATATCAACTAGTTACGGTTGTGCCGGCACACGACAAATGGCTGCATCCACCTGTCAGTGGGGAGTTGATCTTGAGGGTTCTACCAGACGACCGGCTGGGTGGTCCACTGAACCTGCTCAGTACTCCGGTGACCGATTCGTACGCCATACTGGCGGCGCGTCAAATAGTGCAGGGAATTGTATCACGCTGTCACGATTGGACGACCTGCGGCAGCGGATGGCAGGTCTCGAGCCGTCCGACTTGGCGTCCGCCTCCGATCCGTTACTTCTTTTCCTTATCTACCGGCTGCGTGGCGGGCTGGGTTGACTGTTTGGGAGGCTGCTCTTGTGGGGGTTGCTGTTGGGCGGGATTGCCGTCATTTTGAGCGGGCGTATCGGCTCCCGCCGGTGCTGCAGGTTCTTTGGCCGGTTCGCTTTTCTTTTTCTCGGTGATCGCCTCCAAAATGGCACTGGCGATCTTTCCGACGTTCTTCATAGCGTTGTTGCCACTGGTCTGGGGCGCTGGCATCTGGACGGGCGTGGCGGCGTCCACTTTTTGATCGGTGAACTTCAGCAGGAAGTTCTTTGAGTTCGTCTTGATCGATACCGTCTGGTTATCGGGGTTCGCTTCGACCCCATAGCTGCGGATCATGGCCAGGCCGTCGTTGGCCAGCAGTCCGCGTCCATCGCGTTTATCGATACAGAGGACAGCGGCCTGGAACGTGGTGCGCGGCGAATCGGCGGAGGCTTGCGTCTGGGTGTGTCGGAAGAAGACCAAGGTGGGGGCTTCCGCCGCTTGGTCCAACGGCAGATTGTATTCGCGGATTTCGGCGGGCATGGGCCAGAGTGGCTGGCCGGACTGCCGATCGATGGCATAGATGTGGCCGTTGATTTCGGGGCACTGCTCCGTGCCGATGGAGCCGTAGAGTCGCAGTCGCGAGGAGCTGCTGTCGGGATTCTTACTGCTGGCGATGACCATATAGAGAGCTTGTGAAGCCAGCACGTAGAGCCGATCGAGGTTGGGAGCCGGTCCCAGCTGGGCGGCCACGCGATCCTTCCCATCGGGGACATGAATCACGACAAAATTCCCCTGCGGCTCGAAAATCGCGATCTCGTCCCGGGCCGGCTGCCAGGCCTGTGCGTCGCTGCTGAATTGGCGCGCCCACACTTCGGTCTGACTCCAGGCGTCGAACCACCGGACGTGGAGGGATTGGCCATCGAGGCGGCAGGCGAGCACATGGCGGCCCGCGGTGAACCAACGTTCGGCTCGGGAGGCCACTTCGCGTCGCCCCAGTTCACTGCCGTCGGCCGCGCTCACCACCAGGGCCTCGGTCGAATTAGGGCCGACGACGAACAGGTACTCGTCATCGCCGAAAATGTCGCAGCCTGGTTCGATGCCGCCGCGTACCCAGATCGTTTCGCCGGTCAGCGGGTCGGCGCAGGTCAATTCCTGCATCTTCTGGAACACGACTCCATGCGGCGTGACAGGACCGACGGTGCCGATCAATCCCAAGCGTCCTTCGGACGGGATATAGCGCGGTGGTCCCCACTTGCGATTGATCGTATTGGACATCAACTGGCGAGTGCGTCCGGCGGCGAGGACGAGCGAATTGGACAGATCATTGCGCCACAGCACGACATCGCCTTGCTGATCACCCCCGCGCAGTGTATCGATGGCCATGACCTCGAATCCGACGTTGAGCACGACGAGATGTCCGCGTGCCACCGCTCGGCCCGCGGTGGCGTTGGTGGTGACGAAGCGATTAGCGTCGCCGAGCAGGACGTTTTGCACGACGTTTCCATACGCATCGCTGAGCATGACGCAGTTTTGATTCGGGTTGTGGACCAGTGTATAGTCGGCCGGGAACGGGCCAGTGATCTCAGTAAGTTCGATGGGAAACAGGCGCAGATAGGTCGGAAACGAGCCTTTGGGTTCCTCGGAGACCTCGCATTTACCGTGCAGCCAGGGAGTCGGTTTGCCGAAGTACCGGCGCAGTTTGTCTTGTTGCTGGGCGGCTTCGGCCAATTGTCTGCCGGTGGGCCCCTCCAAGGTCGCCACGTCGGCCCATTGGACCGCCAACTGGCGGTAACAGCTGGCCGCTTCCGGCAGCTTCTCCTGTTCCAGCAGCATGGAGGCCAGCAGGGCGGTGGCCGAGGCGGCGATCGTCGGTTCGGAGGCCGTTTGCAGCGCGATCAATTCGCCTTCGGCGGCGAGCAGATGGCCGCGTTCCAACAACGAGCGGGCCAGGTCCAGGCGGGCCGCCAAGCCGA
Source organism: uncultured Planctomycetota bacterium (assembly GCA_963802295.1). GTDB lineage: Bacteria > Planctomycetota > Planctomycetia > Pirellulales > Pirellulaceae > JAJRVM01. The sequence goes on from CAWDIM010000005.1 coordinate 120,274, forward strand.
TGGGGTGGCCGCCGAAATGCTCGACGAACTGCTGCAGTCGACTCGTCATCTTGCTCTGGGACACTTCCTCGTAGTGGGCACGAACCAACGTGTCGAGTTGTTCGCGAACGGGGGCATCGGCCTCGGCAAGTACTTGCTGGATCTGGCTGCGCAGCCAGCGGTCGCGCCGCACTCGCAGCTGGCCATCCAGCCGTATCATGCTGGCCTCTTGGGCATCGGAGCTGAATCCGGACGCCGTTTCCATGGCGGCCAAGCGGATGAAATAGCCGATGGCTCGCGGCAGGTCGTTCTGCTTCTTCAATCCGACAGCCATCCACCGGCAGAACTCGGCCTGCTCGGCGGGCTGTTGAATCAAGCCCTCCAGTTCGACCGCGAACTTCTGATTGCCGGCGAAATCGTCGCGCAGTGCCGCCAGCAGGGACCGGACGAGCGACGCGCGGATCGAATCGTCGTCGGGATTCAGCTGGTAAGCCCGCTGGAATACTGCCAGGGCCTCGCCGTGTCGGCCGTCGTGCAACAGCAGTTCGGCTTGCCGCGTCAGGGCCCAGCCGTCGCCGGGATTCGTGGCCAGGCGGTCACTCACGATTTTTCGCAGCGGCTGCGTCTGATAGTAGGTCGCCAGCCAGTCGACGTTCAGCGAAATGATCTGGTCCTTGTAGGCGACCATGTTGCCGAGCGTCACGTCGGTTTCGATATCCTCGATGATGTCGCCCGTGGTCGTATCGATTTTGAGGAGCCGATTCGCGGAGGTCGGTAGATAATACTGGTGGCCGCTGAGCATGCCCCGGCCACTCGGGACGCCGGCCGTGAGTTCCCGCGTCCAGGCGACGTGACCATCGTCAATCGCGATCGCTTTCACGTTCTTCTTACCCACCATGATCGCAAAGCCATCCACCACGCAGCCGGTGAACAGCATGTCTTCGCGCGCTTTCGGCTCCCAGACCGGCTCGCCCGTAATGAGGTCGAGGCAAAAGAGATGATCCGACTCGACCGGCGTCACCAGGACCCGACCATCGGCAATGGTGACGGTGGCATCGGCCCACCGATCGCCAATCTCTTTGGGGCTGTACCGAAATCCGGTCATGTTGACGCGCGTCGGCGTGTCGGCCGTCGGATATTGGTAGCCCCAGAGTAATGACCGCGTGGAGATATCGACCGCCACCACCGCGCCGCTCGAGGTCGGGCAGAGCAGGACGCCGTCGGAGAAGGAGGGGGAAGCGCCGGCAGAACGCCGCTGCGGGTCGCTGCCGATGTCCCGTGCATCGACGTGAGCCAGTTGTTGGGACCACTGCAAATGCCCCGTGTCGCCATCCAGAACAACCAGCCGAATCTCGCCGTTCATTTCCGCCAACACATACAGCTGGCCCATCAGGGGCAAGGGCGGACCGAGAAAGAAGGCGCCGGCCAACTTCGGCTCGTCCGTCCCGTCTTCGTCCCCGACGATCCACCGCAGTTTGCCTTCCGCCTTGATCTCCAGCGAAACCAGCTTGTTGGATTCCAGCGATCCGGCTTCGTTGGGACGCTGGATCCCGAACTGCTGGATGATGACCGACGGCTGCGAGCTTCCCGCCGCCATCCCCCACAGCACGAAGACCTGCCGCCCATCCGAACTGATCTGACCGTACGGCGCATCGTCCCACATCCGCTGACTCAGCTCCAACGCTTGGGGAGTCAACGCCTGGGCATGGGGGCGGATCCGGTCATCTTGCAGATTCTCCTCGTCGGGCGCTTCGTACCACGGGAACTCCCAGATGCGCTTGCCGGTCTCAAAGTCGACCCCCAGCAAGCGGCGCGGGGTGCGCATCACGACGACGTCCGAGACGGCCAATGGATTGATCGCCGGGAGCGCCGGCACGCCGCGTTCCTGAAACTGCTTTTTCCCCTGCCGGATGAACTCCTCGTCCGTCGGATGATTGGCCGTCTGCACCCGCCAGCGGGCACTCAAGAGCGGGGTTCCCGCGGCACTTTCGGCGTTCCGCGCCGGATCGCCGCGATACATGACCCACTGGGTGGCTTCCTGTGAGCCCGCGGCGAACTCGGGGCCGATAATCTGTGCGAGCCAGGTGAGGACCCTGTCCGCCACCTCCTTCGGCCCGGATTCGGCATCGCCGGCCGGGAGTGCCAACGCCATGAGCGTCTCGTCCGCATCGTCGAAAAGTGACACTGTCTTGTCACCAATCCGCAACTTCGCAGCGGGCGCCCGTGACTTCAGTTGCACGAGCGCCTCGCGGGCTCGGTTGGGCATGTCGGCCCAGAGCCAGCAGGTGGCCAGCAATACCGACAATTCGGGATCGTACTGCGCCACCGCCCCGTCGCACGACTCCAGCCGCTGAAAACAGAGTGCGGCAGCCAGCGGACGACCCTGGTCCAGATAGTGACGCCCAATCAGCATCGTCGCCTCGTAGCCGGCTTGCGTGTGAAAGTAGCGCCGAGTCACTTCGATCAACTGCTGGATATCGCGCGTCTCCAAGGCGGTGTCGAGCAATTGCCGCGCGTCGGCGCCGAATTTCAATTCGTACAGATCCCTCCCCTTGTCCGGCATGCCGCCCAGCAGCCGCTGCGCTTCGGTCTTCAGGCTGATCCGGGGGCCGGGCTCGGACGAACTCCCCATGAAATAATCCTGCTCGCCGACGCCGTTCTGCGCGTCCGCACCCACTTCGGGCGACGCCAACAACTGGCCCAGTAAATCCACCGCCTCACCGTACTGCTCTTCCTCCAAAGCCTGCCGAGCACGAGTGAGCTGCTGACGCAGACCGCGCGGAGCCGGCAAGAAAATGTTGGTCACGTCCTCGTCGTCCTTGTCCGTGTCGGCTGCCCACAGCGAGCCCACCGTCGACCCCAGGCCAGCGACTAGGAAAATACCCACTAGGAGGGATAGGAAAAGCTGCCGTGGCAACAAATGCTTCATGTGTCCGACTCGCAACGAGACGAAAAGTACCACCGAACCGATCCAAAAACTCGACGGGCGGCGCCAAAATCCAGCGCCGAACAGAGTCCAGCTCAAATAGCGTAACTCCAAATTTGTAAATATCTTACAGGGCGCCCAAGGGATCGGCAACTTAATCCCCTCGCCGTGACTTGTCGCAGCGGCTTTGACGAGCGTGCCGGACGAGTATTTGCCGCGCCGTCGGTGGGCCCAAATTCGCTCCATGTCAGGACTTGATCGCCCCCAGGGCGACCGCACCGCGCCCTCCTCCCGATCGCGTCTCGGTGGTCCGCCGAGCACGCCTGGAAACCTGGTCAATGGCCCGCTTCGATATCGTCGGCGCTCACCAACCCACCACCACACCACCACACCGCCCACCACACCGCCTCGCCACCTGCCTGCCTCACTGCCTGCGAAACGTCACTTGCCGCAACCGTCACTAGCGCCACTGCGGACGAGTCGAAACAGGGGAAAATCGGGGCTCATTGCGATTTGAGGCAGTAAAATAAGGGTTCAACGGACGAAATTGGCAAAATTATGCGGTTTTTGCGGGGTTTTCCGGCTAATCAGGGTTGTATTTCTTCGCCGACAGTATCTAATCATCGCGTTCCGCTTCGCGGACGGACGTAGTAAGTTGGTTATCGGGTTACCTCACAAGGAGGGTATTGAACCATGGCGAAAGCCGCAGCAAAGCCACCGACAAAGACCGAGATTATTACCAGCATCGCCGAAGCCGTGGACCTGTCCAAGAAACAGGTCGCGGCCGTGTTCGAAGCCCTGGCGGGCGAGATCCAGAAATCGATCGCCAAGCGCGGTGGTCCGGGTCAGTTCACTGTTCCCGGTCTGTGCAAGATCACGGTCCTGCGCAAACCGGCAACGAAAGAGCGCAAGGGAATCAACCCCTTCACGAAAGAAGAAACCGTTTTCGCCGCCAAGCCAGCGCGAAACGTCGTGAAGATTCGCCCGCTCAAGGGCCTCAAGGATATGGTTTAAGGCAGTCCGCTGCCCCCATTCCTTTGGGTGCTTCCAGTACCGGAAACACGCCACTCACCCGTCACGCCTGACATGTCATGTGCGTTGGACGGGTGAGTGTCGTTTATGACCGGTCCCTGGTCGCGGGTTCTGGTTGCGGACGGGCCCTTGTCTCGGACGGGGCTGATCGGCCTGATCAGCGCTTGAGTGCGAGTCACACTTGACTGGCGATTTCACCGAGGCGCGCGGACTGGGCGTCGCCGGCCCTGCAGCAGTCTGGCTGGGGCCTGACCATCGCGTCTGGAATGTCCACAATGGCGCATCCGGGATGTGGCGCTCGCGAGTTCCTGACTGCGGATTGCCGCAATTGTGGCTTTTTTTTCGACTTTGATATTGTCTGACGCGTGCAGATCGAGATGATTGCGTGTGGGCTTAGGCCGCCGCTGGTGGTCAGGGCCTGAAGGCTGGATTCGCAAGGCAAGATGCCATCCATTTCGCAAGGATTGTGAAAGCGGGGCAGGGAATCCAGCCTATTTTTTTTGCGCGGCGGGCGGCCGCATCTCGGACAGGACCTGGGAGTCAGCCAATGGCTTCCTCCCATGATGTCCTGGCATCTCGTTCGTCCCGTCTACTCAGGTCTTCTGATCAAGGGCGACTGGCTGCGGTGCTCGCAGTAAACTGGCGACCACGGCTGCCAAGACCAGCAAGCCGGCTGCCAGATAGCACGATACCGTGAAAGACTTGTAGACGTCGAAGAGCTTGCCGGCCAACAGCGAGAGAGCGAAACCGCCGATTCCCCAGGCGGTGAATACCAGGCCGTAGTTAACGCCAAAATTCTTCAGGCCGTAATAATCTTTGGTGACGGATGGATAGAGTGCCAGGTTGGCCCCGTAGTTGGCTCCGATCAGCGCGGAAATGGCTGCCAGCACGCCAACCGATGCCAAGGCCGATCCCTTGACCGAAAACGTCAGCAGTATCATCAGCAGCGCCTGAAACAGCAGGCAGCCCACGATGGTGGGCTTGCGTCCCAGTCGGTCCGAGACCATACCGGCGATGATCCGTCCGGCACCGTTGCCGATGGCCAAGGAAGCGACCAGGACAAACCCCAGCTTGACGCCAGCCTGAGTGTCGGCAATGGCCGCCAGTTTGGCAATGATCATCAGGCCGGCGCCGGCGCCGCAGGCGTACATGAACCACAGCAGGTAGAACTGGTTGGTACGCAACATCTCGGTGGGTGAAAAGTCCTCTTTCCTGGGCGCCGCCTTGCTCGCGGCGGGCAGGGTTCCCGCTGGAACGTAACCGGCCGGCGGAATGCGCAACACCTGAGCGAGTCCGACGACGACGATGAGGAAGGCTGTGCCGAGGATCCACATCGCGCCGGGGACACCCCCCTCTTGCTTGACGAGCCAATTGGTTAACGGCGCGGCATAGACCGATGCCAGACCGAAGCCGGAGACCACGATGCCGGCAATCATTCCGGTCCGCGCGGCGGGGAACCACTTGACTGCCGGTGGGGTGGCCGACGCGTACCCGAATCCGATTCCGGTGCCGGTGAGCACGCCGAAGCCGAGCATGTAGTAGAGACAGTCGGTGCCGCGACTGGCCAGGATCATGCCCAATCCGGTGAGGATTCCGCCGAGCGTGGCCACCAGGCGAGGGCTGAATTTGTCTTGCAGGCGACCGGCGGGAACCATCATCAATGAAAAGACCAAACAGCAGATCGAATAAGGCAAGGACTTCTCTTGTTCCGTCCAACCCCAATCCGCCGGTATCGCTTTGCTGATCACACTCCATGTGTACAAAATACCCAGCGCGAGATTGATCCCCAAACTGGCCAGTACCACCGTCCATCCGCGACTCATTAATCGTCTCCTCGTGCTGTGTGCTGCAAAAGACATCCGCACCGAAATTGGTCCAACAACGCACCTTTCTGCGCCCGGTTAGGAGCCGACTCCGGACTTGATGATATCGCCCTGCACGCCGCGGCGAAATCAGGGAAAACGAAATATGCCCGGAAAGTGGGCCTCGAGGGACTCGCGGTCCGGCGAAGTGGGGTCGAGACAAGCGGGAGGCAAATTCGTAGCCGAGCTCGCCAGACTTCAAGCAGCGCCCGAATTCCAGCCGAAGTCGGCTCCGGAAATGCGTTACAGCGTTGGTTAGAGCGGTTCGCGGCGCGGTTCGCCTGAGCGGGCCCCCAGATTGCCGTAGCGGTGGTAATCGACACAAACGCTTTGTTCGCGGACGTACCAGAGCAGTTCCACTCGCCCGTTCATGAGCACCGGTGCATCCGCGATATACAGACAATGGTCGTTGGCCGCTGCGCGAATCGACGTCGGAACGCGCTCCGCAGCGGCGTAGCGGAGGCGGTCGGTGTGTTGGAGCCGCACGACCTCGGCCACCGCATCGTCCGACTCCTCCACGAACTCAATCGAGCCCGCCCAGTTGCCGGTTCGCTGCTCGAGCCGATCCAGGAGTGTCGATTCGAAACGCAACGGGCGACTCACGGTCACGCGGCAACCGGCGGTCCGAGCCGCACAGATGCGCGCCAGGATTTCGAAACAGGTGTCTTGGGGATGCACGCGAATGCGCAGTTCCTTAACCGGCAGGTACCGGCGGAAGTTGTCCTGGCCGATCAACTGGAAGTCGTCGTGCTGACAGCCGAATTCGTTGTCCATCGCCCGTTGGTAACTGTGCATGGCAGCCACGATCCGTTGGCGTTGATCGGCGCCGCAGACCGTTTCGGACTGGGTCAACTCAGGCAAGTGAGCGACCAGATCGGCCAGCTGCGGAGCGAGTTGACAATCCCGCTGGCCCGAAATCTCGCTGTCACGAATCTCACTGTCGCGGAAATGCATCAGCTGGGCCACGTAATTCGGGCCCCCCGCCTTGATGCCCGGGCCAAACGCCGATTTGCCCATGCCGCCGAATGGCTGACGCAGCACGATGGCGCCGGTGGTGGAACGGTTCACATACAGATTGCCGGCCTGGATCGAGTCGATCCACAAGCGCTGCTCGCGATCGTCGAGGCTTTCAATACCCGACGTGAGGCCGAATCCGGTTTGATTCACCAGGCGAATGGCCTCCTCCAGATTCTTGGCTTTCATGACGGCGAGCAGCGGACCGAAGAACTCGGTCATGTGCGTGAAGCTGCCCGGTTGCACGCCCCACTTCACGGCGGGGGTGACCAGGTGGGGATTGTCGTCCCGGAAATGTGGCATCACCGCCCAGGACTCGCCCTCTTCGAGTTCCTTGAGTCCTGTTTCGAGCACGCCCGCGGCGGGGCGGATCAGGGGGCCCATTTTCGTGCGCAGGTCCCAGGCCGACCCGACCGGGATGCTCTGCACGGCATCGCACAGCGTGTGGCGAAAATTCTCGTCGTTGTAGATCTCCTCTTCCAGGATCAGCAGCGACGTGGCGGAGCATTTCTGACCGCTGTGGCTCAGTGCCGAGTGCAGGATGTTCTTGATCGCTTGATCGCGATCCGAGAGCATGGTGACGATGGTGGCGTTCTTGCCGCCGGTTTCGGCCAGCAGTCGAAGCTGCGGCTTCTGGCGGAGCATTTGGAGAGCGGTTTCGGTGCCGCCGGTCAAGATGACCACGTCGACGTCGTCGTGGGCCACCAGCTGCTGGCCTTCCCGCGCCGGAACAGGGAATCAGTTGGAGAGTCTTGCGGGACACGCCGGTGCGCCAGAAACACTCGCACAGCATGTGAGCGGTCAGCACGGTGTCCGAGGCGGGCTTGAGAATGACGGTGTTGCCGGCTGAGAGTGCCGCGGCTACGCCGCCGCACGGGATCGCGATCGGGAAGTTCCACGGGGATACGACGACCACCACGCCCCGGGGTGCGACGGCCAGGCCGGGGAGCGATCGAAAGTCGTCGGCCGTGCGCAGGTAAAACTCGACGAAATCCACCGCTTCGGACACTTCCGGATCCGATTCAGCCAGTGTCTTACCCCCTTCGGCCAACGCGATTCCCATCAGGTCGCCGCGCGCGCTGCGCAGCTGCTGGGCCGCCTCGCGCAGAATGGCCGACCGCCGCGCGCGATCCATGGTCCGCCACCCGTCTTCGTCGGCTTTCGCGCAAGCCACCGCTCGTTCGATGTCTTCCCCATTGGCCTGACGATAGCGACCGATCACGACGCCGGGACGCGACGGATCGGTCGATTCCACGACCCGCCGTTGCTGTGAAATCGTCTCGCCGGCGATCTGCAGGGGGAGATCGGTCGGTTGCTCGAGCGTCTGACGCTGCCAACGCTGCACCAAATCCTGGGCCCAGCGGGCATTCTGTGTCAGCGCCCAATCGGTATCGGGTTCGTTCTGGAACTGCTGCCACGGTGTGTCGGGGGCCATGAGAGGGCCCGACGGCTGATGCCGATCTTGCGTGCGACGCGGAGCGTCGGAGACGGTCTTTACCAGTTCATACGACTCGACGAATTTCTCCTCCAAGCGCTGCCAGTCCGGACTTCCCACTTCCAGTTTAAAGGCGTGACGCAGGAAATTGTCTTCGCCCGTGTTCTCGTCCAGACGCCGCACGAGGTAGCCGATGGCGTGAATGAAATCTTCCCGCGTGCAGGCCGGCGCGTAGAGCAGCAGGCTGTTGCAGACCTCCAGCAACGCGCGCCGTTGGTGATTGGCCATCCCTTCAAGCATTTCGAATTGAAGGTAGGGGAAGAGGTGGTGTTCCACGGCCTGGACCAGGGCGAAGGAGACTTCAAACAGATTATGCGAGGCGATCCCCAACCGCACCGCCTGCAGGTTCTCGAGCTTGAGTCCTTCGAGGAGCATGCGTTTGAAGTTGGCATCCGTTTCCAGTTTGGATTTGTAGGGAGCCTGCGGCCAGCCGCGGAGCGACGCTTCGACCCGCTCCATCTCCAGATTCGCACCCTTCACCAGGCGGATCACGATCGGCTGGCCACCGTGCGCGACGCGCTCCTGCGCCCACTGATTCAACTGAAGCTGGGTCCGGTACGAGTCGGGGATATACGACTGCAGCGCGATGCCGGCCGCCGCCTGCTGCATGCCGGGCCGGTCGAGCGATTTCATGAACGCTTCCGCCGTGATGCTCATGTCCCGGTACTCTTCCATGTCCAGGTACACGAACTTGGGGACTTCCCGGCCGTCGGCGTGGCGGAATCGTGATTTCAGGGCGGCACGATACAGCAGTTCGAAGCGGTCGGCCAGCACGTCGATCGAATGTTGCCGGGCCAGCGGCCAGATTTGCGAAAAGATCGTCGAGATTTTCACCGATATGACTTCGATCTCCGGACGCTGCAGCGAATCGAGGTACCGCTTCAGCCGCTGTTCCGCTTCGCCCTCGCCCAGCAGCGCTTCACCCAGGATGTTGACGTTCATCCGCACGCCCTCTTCCGTGCGTCGCGTCAGATGCTTGGCCAGCAAATCCCGCTCGGCCGGCAAGATCACGTTGGCCGTTTCGCGGTGCATGTACTCCTTGACCATCGGCACGGCTACGCCGGGCAGGTAGCTGCCGAACGATTGAAAACCTTTCAGGGCGGCACGCTCCAGGGGCGAGAAGAATCGGGGCACGCCCTGGATGTCGAGCACGTGAGTCAGTTGATCGGCAACTCGATAGGGCGCTCGAGCGCGGAAGGCCTGATCGGTGATTTGCATCAAGGTCGACTTGTCCTCGGGACGCTGCATCATGCGATCCAGTTCCGCCTGCTGCCGCCGCTCCTGGGGCGTCTGCAGCTCGGTGGCCCGCTGCTGCAGCACTCCGGTCAGATAGACCGTCTTCTGGACCGCCAAGGGCAACTGGCTGTTGAGGTCCCTCTGGAACTGGTTCAGCACGGCTTCGAGGCCCGCTTGCAGGGCCTGGGCAAGTTTGTCTGGCATGGGAGTATCGTCTTCGCTCAAAGGGACACGGCAATCACGCGACAGGGCGACATCGGATCGCGATTATAGGTGATGGACTGTCGGGGCGAAAGAAATGAAACGAATAGCCCTTTTCGCGGGCTAGGGGCAGGCTGGTGCGGCTGTGCCGGCTCCATGAAACGCACCGCTTACAGGGCGAGTTGGTCATTTCTGATTTGATTCGCGGCACCAGGCGCACCGGGCGACGGCGGAAATGAAATGACCGGTCAAGAAACAGCGAAGCCGCTTGTCGTCGCGTGACGTCGATCGACACGCACGGCGACAAACGGCCGGCAGTGGTCAGGGGCGGGGTCGAACCGCCGACACTCGGATTTTCAGTCCGATGCTCTACCAACTGAGCTACCTTCACTGAACAAACCGCGAAATCCTCGGGGAATACGACGATTTCTGCTTGTGCGGGGGCAAATGCGGGGGCAATTGAAACGAAAACTGGCAGCCCGGACCCCGACCTGCGGGCCATCATCGACGCATGGCCGGCCCTGCCCGAAGCGATCAAGGCCGGCATCCTGGCGATGGTCAAGGCGGCACGGTAGCGGTGGTGAGGGATGACCATGACCACAGACGCGACTCGGCCGGAAAACGATCCGGATGGGGGCGGTCATGGGGCCCCCCACGCGAGGTATGTACGTTCGACCAGACCCCCAAATGGGCGTCACAATGGGTAAGCGGCTCGGCCGGGCGCTGGGGCGCGTGTTCGTGGACGTGGACGGCGACAACAAGCCATCGACCAGGATGCCCACCGCGCCGGCTACTGGCTGCAGGGGACGGGTACGGCCCCTTCCCGAACAGGGGAACTGGACGCCTCACGCGCGTGCGCGCGCGAGGTGCTTGCGGAATGGCCGAATTGCGTTTTTCGACTTCGCATCAAGTTGCGATCAGCAACCGGCCGGGCACAAATCCCACGGTTTTGGCATTCTTCCTGGGCGCAAGGCCGCGAAAAATTACAATGCAGGCAGGTGGGCGAGGGGGTATCTATTTCCTCGGGGAGAGAGCGGAAACATGGCGAGTAATATGGGACCGAGTGAGGGAGTAGGGCAACCGGAATCAGGGGCTTTGGCCGACACTGCCGAAATCCTGGCCGGTCTGTGTCAGCGGGTGGCGGATTTGGAGCGCCGCTTGGTAAAGAAGCGACCGGATACCAACGCCCGCCGCATGACGCGACTTGACCGTTGCCCGTTCGGCTGGCGGCCCCACCCGAAAAACCCGGCGGTGTTGATCGAGGATCCGATGGAGCAACGGACAATCTTCCGTTTGACCGAGCTGGCTCAAGACCCCAAAGCTTCGTATCGGGAAATCTGCCGCCGGCTCGATTTGGTCGGATGCAAACGGCGTGGCGGGAAGAAATGGGCCGGGCGCACGGGCTGGTGCGCTCGATCTTGCGACGGGAGGGTATCCTAACCCCGGAGGATGCGAGGGCTGCCGTTCAGCGGCGGATTGCGGAGGCGAAGCGCAGGGCCGGAAACAAGTATATCTCCCTGAGACCCTCAGCGACGATGAGGCACGGGCGCGGGCAAGGGGCGAACGGCTAGAGTGTGGCCGCTAGGTGACCCGCTTGCTGGGCCGGGCCGCCCACCAACACGCCGCAGCACGTTGAAGATTCAGCCCCCTCTGGCGTATTAGTTTGATTGCTTCTGGTATCCGGCAGGAGTAGGGTGGTGCTGGCTGGGTTGGTGCGACAGCGGTGCGAGGGTCCACTAGCTGGAAGAGGTGAGCTATGAGCGCGTTGTTCTTGGAATGGCTACAGTGCTGCTGGTTCTCGCTGCTACTGCTGAAGTCGGCCGTGCTAGTGTGCTATGGCACAACGGAGATTTCGACAACAATACGGGACTAATAAACGTTAGATACTCCAATGATCTTAATGACCCTAATAGAGGCGAAGCTGATGGGGTTTTCGATGACTTTGTAGTCTTTGGTGGTGGTTGGAATATTACGGACGTGTACGTGGATGTGATTGTGCCTAGAAGCCCAATGAATTTCATGGGTGCAGATTTCGAAATCCGTTCTGGAGTAACTGAGGGGGATGGTGGTACGTTGGTTCAGTCTGGAATGGGGCTTACCGCCACTTATACGGCAACTGGCGAATGGCAGGACTACGTTGGCAATGATTATGATCGATACAACATTCTCATTTCTGATCTAGACTTCTCGCTCGCCGATGGAACATATTGGCTGATGGTACGCCCGGTGAGAATTGACCCAGCGGGAAACGCTGTCTTTGCTTTTGCATCAACGACAAGCGGCGCGAATGCAATTGGCATTCCAGCCGGCAACAATGGGAATTCGTTCTTATACGCTTACGGCGGGTGGTATAATTTCAGCGCTGAGTATTCCTACCTCGATTTTTCGATGGGGATCAGCGGCACGCCATCCTCGGTCGTCCCCGCCCCCAGCACTCTCACCTGCTTGCTCGGCGTTGGCGTGATGGTGTTCGGGATGGAGTGGTGGAAGAAACGTCGGCTCGAACGCCGAACGAGGGCCGCGGCGTGAGGTTTTGCAATCCCTCGCCGTCTGGTCAATCCTCTGCAGTGCCGGTTTTCTGATCGTCAGGCGGAGAAGACGACACGCCTGAAGAATCATCCGCCCACCAACACGCCGCAGCGGCCGCCACGAGTCGCCAAAAACTGCCGCAACTCATCTGGATCGGCGGCGCAGCACCGCTGCCATGATGGCGGCGCAGGCCTGTTGAACCTGGGGATCGGTCACGTCGATGGGGTGTTGTTTGGTGTCCATACAAGGTAATCACCAAACAGGCCCGAAAACCCTCACGAAGTTTGTCAAATTTTCCGGATTTCCCCCACCGTACCGGACACCTTCCGGGGATCGCTAGTTGAATTGCCCTTCTGCGGCTAGTAAGGTGGCCTGCAACAATCGTTGCATAGTCCACTTTCGGTGCTGGATGTGTAACTGCGAGGGTTAATAAAATGTCCTACGGCACAGGACGAACCGAGCCGCCTCCGGAACCGCCACCATTCATCATTGACACACCACCCCCTCGTTCTCGCCGGCGGTACAAGAAACGCAGACGGCAACCTAACAAACTCATTCTGATAGTGCTTCCGGTGTTCGCCATCTTTCTGTTACTTGTTGTCGCCAGTGCTCTTATTCAGGCGAGCAAGAGCCCTGCAGAGAAATTCCTTGACGAAGCTCGAGTGCATGCACGTATGGCTGTGCTTGAACGACTGAAACACCCCGACGATGCTGAATTTGTCGAGGTTGTGGCCAAGTACTCGGACAATAACCCGGACATTGTTCTAGTTGGCGGCAGAGTGCGTGCGGTGAATTCTTTTCGGGCACATTCGCAATTGCCGTTTCTGGTCCGCATCTCCAGAAGTAAGCGAACCATTCTCAGTGTTCAACTCGAGGAATAGTGGCTCACCATTTCATTCCTGCCCCGCAATCGCTTCGGGGAACCGAATTGCAGCACCGCACAAAACCCAGCCAGTCGGCACGCTGGCCTGTGAATGACGACAATCGGGGTGTTCGCCCAAGTGCTCATGCTGGCTGCCTTACCTCCCTGTGTCAGGACGGACGGACTGTGGCTGGGAAGCGCGAACATGGGGTGGGAAACCGCAGGACGTCCGATTTAAGAAGGCTCAAAAATGGGGGGTTAGGGGTATCGCTCGGGTGCCACCGTCTGCCGGGCTCCTAACCTCCAGACTCGAACCCTCATATCTCAAAACTCGCGCAATCAAACAGGCGTGCTGCGAATCGGTATACCAACCAGATCCCTGGAACATTACCGCCCACTGCCCGTCCGCTCAGCCAGCTCGGCCGCTCGCTGCCGATACGCTCTCTGACGGCACGCTGACGAGCAATATCTCGAATCGCTGCGAAAGGTGCTCGAATTGCTCGCCGCAGCAATCGCACGTCGCCTGCGGTGCCGTTCGTTCAGCACGTCGCCTTTCGCGTTTCCGCCTCTCGGTATCCTTTCGACGCACCGCAGCACAGTAGCAGCAGAATCGACACTCTGGCCCCTTCCAATGCGACCAGATAGGCCGCCCACTGCTGGCATTCGCGGAACCTCGGCCGGCAGAACTCAAGCTTCTCAGTCTCGAAGTCGCGTAGAAGCGGTCTTTCTCCGAACGACTGTTGATCCAGAACCCCAGAAAAACGAGCAATCCGCTCAATATAATCGCGGCGGAAAGAACCAGTGTCGGCAAGGGTAACCGTCCCCAAATGGATTTCCCTGCGTTCGCGGCAATCGGTGGTGGTGAGTGATCCATTCTGCAATGCCCTCGTGATCTGGCGTCGTTTAACCCTCGCTCAAACCCGGCGGCTGCGGCTGGTCGTACTGTTGGGCTGTATGGCACAACTGATCGGCGAACTTGTAGATGTCATCAAGCGAATCGAGGGGATGCCGCGTACAGTTCTTCTCGGCATCAAAGAGCCCGATGCACTTTTGCCCCTGGTTGAAAAACAGTCTGCAGATCGGTTTCCGGTTGTTGTCGTCGAGCAGAACACCGCAGTAGGTCTGCGTGTCTCGCATGACGACGCGGCCGGATGCGACCACCGACCGGACTATCGACTTGACGATGTGGAAACCCTCCAGTTCTTCCAGCGTCGTCTCGACTAGCTTACCCTTGTCTTCGACAGTTCCTGCCGCGGCCTGCTCGGTGACTTCGGAAGTCGCTGTCGGAGCAGGCTCTCGGTCGAGCGCCGACTGCAGCCTCATCTTTACGCGATCATTCAGAAACTCGGCGCACGCCTTCTTCACCAATTCACCGAACTGATCACGCACAGCCTGCGTCATGCGACCTGAATAGACTCGCATGGTCAGCATGCGAACGAATTCCTCAGACGGGTTGACCCACTCGTCGGCCAGTACTCCTTTGATCCCCTTTGTGTACTTCAATTCACTGGCAGTCGACAGGATGTTGTCGAGGTCGAACGTCTCCTTGGCGAATTTCTTCAGCTCATCGACAATGCCGTCCGTCAGTGACGCGCATGTCGACTTCGAGAAACGGTCGAGCATCCATCTTGTTCGGCGATTCGAGATCCGAGAAGAAGCGATAGTGGATGCCGTTGGTGAGCACGCCGAAACGCGCGTCGGTCACGGAGAAGTAGCGATACAGTTGGGAGCAATGAGCGGTGTCTAGGTTACAGGTTGCCGTCTTTGCTTCGATGAGGATGACAGGTTTACCTTCTCGCATGATGACGTAGTCGACCTTTTCTCCCTTCTTTGTGCCGACATCCGCTGTGAATTCCGGGATGACTTCGGTGGGGTCGAACACGTTGTAGCCCAGCGCGCTGATGAATGGCATGACCAGGGCGTGTTTCGTTGCCTCCTCCGTCTGCAAGTGATCCACGATCTTGGTCATTCGCGTCGACAGTTCCCTCAGTCGGTCGATCAGGTCCATCATCTCTCTCCTGCCTGTGCACTGTATTGGGACGGAAATAGACCGATCCAGTCTCGCAAAAGTGGTTTCATAGGACAACACGCCGCGACACATTTTCGACATGAGCAGCCAACTGCCGGCGAGGTGGAATCCGGTCGAGCCTGCCCGCTCCCAAGACTACCAAGTCTTGCCGCAGTGTCATCTCCCACTCTCCCGTGCCTTCACACTCGTGCATCTCTCGGGGGGTGATGATTGCTTTCGGTATTGGGCGGGGCGCATGATGGTGGTCGGCTAGGTTGGTGTGACGCGGTGCGGTCCACTAGCTGAGAGGTGAGCCATGAGACGGTTGCTTGTTGGGTTGGCGGCGGTTGTTCTGTTGGTCTTTGGAGTGGGTCAGGCGGTTGGGGCTTACACGTACACCTTCACCGACCTAGGAAACTTCGGCGGCCTGAGCCGTGACGCATACGGGATCAATGCCAGTGGGCAGGTTGTGGGTGCTGCATCTGACTCGTCGGGAGCCGCGCCGTGCTTTCCTCTACAGCGATGGGGTGATGACCGATTTGGGCGTGCTTCCCGGCCAGTTGTACAATTCGGCACGCGGGATCAATGCAAGTGGACAGGTCGTGGGACACTCCTACTCAAACAGCGGCGGCCACGCCTTCCTCTACAGCAACGGGGGGATGTTAGACTTGGGTACGCTGCCCGGCAGTCCGGACAACTCGCAGAGTTCGGCATACGACATAAACGACAGCGGGCAGGTGGTTGGGGTTAGTACGAAAGACGACAGCGACAGCCACGCTTTCCTCTACAGCAACGGGGCGATGGCTGACTTGGGCGTGCTTCCCGGCGGTCGGGATAGTGCGGCGAACGGTATCAACGCCAGCGGACAGGTGGTGGGTGCTCCGGCACAAACAGCGGCAGCCACGCTTTCCTCTACAGCAACGGGGCGATGGCTGACTTGGGCGTGCTTCTCGGCGGTCGGAGTAGTGAGGCGTACGACATCAATGACGGCGGGCAGGTGGTCGGGTACTCCTTCGTAGCAAGCAGCGACTACGTCCACGCCTTTCTCTTTAATAATGGAGCAATGGCTGACTTGGGTACACTTCCTGGCGGCCTGAGCAGTGAGGCATTCGGCATCAACGCTGGCGGACAGGTTGTGGGGTACTCGCGAGTAGCAAGCGGCGACGAGCACGCCTTCCTCTACAGCAATGGGGAGATGGTGGACCTGAACAACCTGATTGATCCTGCACTCGGGGTCACGCTGGTACAAGCAAGGGACATCAACGATTCCGGGCAAATTGTTGGATCTGGCAAGTACGCGAATGGGCTAGAAGTCGCCTTTCTCCTCACCCCCACCGTCGTCCCCGAACCCGGTTCTGTCGCTGTCTGGTCAATCCTCACTATCGTCGGCATCGCAATGATTCGCAGGCGACGGCGGACACAGGCAGCTTAGCCAACCAATACAATGACACCAAGAGCCACTCATTGCGGGTGGCCATTTTTGTTGGCGGACCGCATAGCTTCGCGGGCTAACACGGTGCGACTCCAGGTTGTCAAAGATCGAATCACGTTGCGCCAGTTGGCTCGATCTGTTCGGAGGCGGTACACTAACGGTATCGGGACGGCTGACCGGGTTGCAAACCGACGGCCAAGCGGTCCCTGGCGCGAATGCTGCGTCTCGCCTTTTCGCATCGTCGCGCTGGGGATCGGCCCGACCTACGAAAAGGCGAAATCATGAGCGATGCCCGCAAACACGACTCTTCGCAACGTCAAGAGTTGGCTTGGCTGCTGGACGAGGCCGACTTGGCCGTTCAATCTTGGTGGCAGGGCGAGGCTGTGCTATGGCCGGACGTATTGACCAAGCTCGTTTCGAGGCTCCGGCTGTGCGGCTTCGACCTGGAAGCTGAGGGCATCGCGAGCGACGTTCAGGCTACGCCGAAAATTGGACGGCGGGGTTGCCGGAACCACAGCGACCTGATGCAGCTTCGACGGGCAGTTGTGGATCGGGTGCGGAAGCGGATTGTCGCTATTCGGAACGTGACGGAGAAGCCACGCAAACGAAAACGGCAGGCGATGAAAGCGAGCCCCCTCACGGCAAAGCAGACCGAAGCGGTGCAGGTGGTGGGCGAGTGTAAGGGCAGCTTCGCGGAAGCTGGGCGGCGGTTGGGGGTGGACCGAAAAACGGTCCAGCAGCACTACCAAGCGGCAATGAAGAAGCTGGGAAAGTCGGCCGTCAAGCACGCAACCCAATCTCTGCCGAGCGACCGACGGGGGCAGGCGGACCTTTCTGCCGACGATGACCGGCGACGATGACCGCGGGGTATCTCAGGGGTATGTTTCGGGGTAGTTTTGCAGTTTTCTTGGATTCTCGTTTGACCCCGTAATTTCCCGAGTGCTTTCCACTTCTCAGGGGTATCGTTGCGCGGAAGATACCCCGATTCCCGGTTTGGTTGCGGCGTGTTTCGCAACCAACACCGGAGATCGAATCATGGCAAAGCACAAGTTGACGCGCGAGACGAGGAGCGGGCCTATGCCGATCTGGCACGGGCGGCCCGGCGACTGAGGGCGGTCCAGGCCACGGCGACCAAGCGGCCGGCCAAGAAACCCAAGACCTCCAAGCGGCCGGCAAGCCGGAAGGGGGTGGCCGATGGCGTCTAGCACCCCCACGACATCGCCCCAGGACTTGCCCACGGCCGATGGCATCCAGGCTGAGCTGTTGACCTGCAAGGAAGCTGCCCAGTTGGCCGGAGTTGGCGAAAGAACCTGGTGGTCTTGGACCCGAAGCGGACTTGCCCCAAAGCCTATTTTCATTGGGCACGGCACGCGGCCAGCCTGCAGATACAGGCGGTCGGAAATCATGTCTTGGATTCAAGACGGTTGCCCCAGAGTAGACAAGGGGGACAACCAGCGATGACACGACACGTGACGGAACGCAACGGATGGCAGGAAGTGACGGCGGCCGAACCCTGCCCGATATGCGCGAAGCCCGATTGGTGCCGACGTTCTCCGGATGGAACGAAGATAGCCTGCAGGCGAGAGGCACGCGGGGCGGTCAAGACCAAGCGATACAGGGACGGCAGCGAAGCGTACATACACGACCTGCAGCCTGACCGGCCCCAGGACGCCAACGGCAAGCCCAAGGCGAAGCGACAGCGAAAGACAAGCGGGGCGACGCCCACGGCATCGGATGGCCCGATGCTGCGGGACTCGGCCACACCCTCGGACAGCGGCCAAGATACGATGGCCAAACGCGACGCGGGTTATCGTTGTCTGCTGGCCAAACTGATCCTGTCCCCTGACCATCGCGACAACCTGAAGCATCGCGGGTTGTCCGATACGGACATCGACGGCGGCGGATACAGAACGTTGCCAGCCGCGGGACGGGCAACGTTCGTTAAGCGGGTGGCGGCGGAGCTGGGGCAGGACTTTGCAACGGTGCCCGGTTTCGTGATGGGGGAACGCGGCCCACGTATCGCAGCCCCTCCGGGGTTGCTTGTCCCGGTCCGTGACTTGGCGGGGCAGATTGTGGCGTTGAAGCTGCGGGCGGACAATCCGAGCGGTGACCACGGAAAATATCTTTATCTGAGTTCTGCCAAGTATGGTGGCCCAAGCCCCGGAAGCCCTGCCCATGTTCCGGCGGGTGTCTGTGGTCCGGCTGACTTAGCACGTATCACCGAAGGCGAATTAAAGGCCGACGTGGCCTATCGGTTGTCCGGTGTGCCAACGTTGTCTTTCCCCGGTGTTGCATCCTGGCGGGTTGTGTTGCCCGTGTTGCAGGCCCTGCAGGCCAAAACGATTCGCGTTGCATTCGATGCGGACGCGGGGACAAACAAGCACGTTGCCAAGGCCCTACGCGATTGCTGCCAAGACCTGCAGGCGGCCGGTTTCGGTGTCGAGTTGGAACGGTGGCCCCAGGACGCCGGCAAAGGTGTTGACGACGTTTTGCAGGTGGGGCGGGCGGCGGACATCGAAATCTTGGCGGGCCCGGCGGCCCTGGCAGCGGCCGAAGAAATCGCCAAGGCGGCCGGTGTCAGTGATGACGACGGCGACGCGGACGAAGAAAAGGCCGAACGCAAGAGCCAATCGACGCTGCTTGTCGAGTTGGCGGCGGTGGCTGAGTTGTGGCACACATCGGGGCAGGGCGACGCCTACGCGACGCTACCCGTTGCGAACCATCGGGAACACTGGCCCATTCGCAGCCGGACGTTCCGGCGGTGGCTTGGCCGGCAGTTTTTCGAGCAACACGGCAAGGCCCCCGGTTCGCAGGCCCTGCAGGATGCTATGACCGTTCTCGAAGGGCAGGCGATTTTCGACGGCCCCGAATTCCCCGTTTTCGTCCGTGTTGCTGGCGATGGCGACAAGCTGTATCTGGACCTGGCTAACGAGACGTGGCAGGTGGTGGAAATCGACGCGGACGGCTGGCGGATTCTGGACGCGGCCCCGGTTCGGTTTCGACGTGCCAGGGCCATGATGCCCCTGCCTACGCCCACGGCCGGCGGCGACATTGGGGAACTGCAGCGGTTTGTCAACGTGACGCCCGACGATTGGCCCCTACTGCTTGGCTGGCTGGTGGCTGCATTCCGAGCGACCGGCCCCTATCCGGTTCTCGCCTTGCACGGTGAACAGGGTTCGGCCAAGAGCACCACGGCCCGGACGCTGCGAAACATCTTGGACCCGAACGCGGCCCCGTTGCGCTGCGAACCGCGGGAACCACGGGACTTAATGATTGCGGCCAACAATGGTTGGGTTATCGCCCTCGACAACCTCTCTTTTGTACCTGTCTGGTTGTCCGACGCCTTGTGTCGGTTGGCCACAGGCGGCGGCTTCGCCACGCGAACGCTGTACGAGAACGACGAAGAGACCATTTTCGATTCGATGCGGCCGGCAATCTTGACCGGCATTGAAGAGCTGGCCAACCGTTCCGACCTGCTTGACCGTTCCCTGATTCTGCAGTTGCCCAGGATACCCGACGCCAACCGACGAACTGAGGCGGAACACTGGCGAGAGTTCCGGCAGGCCCACGGGCGGATACTCGGGGCGGTGCTTGACGCGGTATCGGCAGCGGTTCGCAGCCTGCCCACAACGCATATCGAGCGACTGCCACGCATGGCGGACTTCGCGCTGTGGGCGACGGCGGCCGAAGCCGGACTTGGCTTGCAGCCCGACGAGTTTCTGACGGCCTATCGTGGCAACCGTGACACGGCCAACGAAGCGGCCCTGGAATCAAGCCCGGTGGCCAAGCACATCTTGCAGGTGGCCGATGCTGGCGAGTGGCACGGCACGGCCGGCGAACTGCTGGAACACATCGAGTCGATGGCCAGCGACGGCGAGAAGCGGCTGAAAGCATGGCCCAAGAGCCCAGGGTCGTTATCGGGCATCCTGAAACGGCTTGCCCCGAACTTCCGGGCGGCCGGTGTCGAAATCGAGTTTGGCCACGAAGGACGCGGCCGGCAAAAGCGGCGGAACGTGACCATTAGAAAGAGTACGGATTCTTGCGTCCCCTGCGTCCCCAGCGTCCCCACCCCGGAAAAAGCCGTGTTTTGCGGGGACGGTGGGGACGCAAGTGGCCCGAGTGGGGACGCAAGACAGCCCGGCGGGGACGCTGCGGGGACGCAAACCACGGGTGACGTAAACCCAAGCGGGGCAACGGTGGGGACGCAAGGGGACGGTGGGGACGCAAAATTGCATCCACATTCTGAAAGGGTGCGGGTGACGATATGACAGCGGTCGAACTGCTGGCGGAATGCCAAGCCCGACAAATCGACCTGCTGGCCCACGGAGGGCAGTTGGACATCGACGCCCCGGCCGGTGCCCTGACGCCTGACCTATTGGACCGGCTGAAGGCCCACAAAGCCGACCTGCTGGCGATCCTGCGGGGCGATGCCGAGGCTCTGCAAGCCCAGCATGAAGCCGCAGCCGAGCGCGACGCGATAGTGTGGTGCGAGAGCGGGCCGGCGCACGAAGTGGATGCCGCGCTGTGGGCGGCGATTGACGGTTTCGGGGGGGCTCGAGCCGGTGGAGGTGGACGCCCACGGCGGCGCGGGGCAGGATCTGGCAGCGGCTGCAGCCCCACGCCCCCGGTCTGCGGTTCCCGTTGCGGTCGAGTGGCCCGGAGAGGCTGCGGACTTCTGCCTGTTGCTGACGGCCGATGACCTGCCCGAGGTGCCATTCCGGTTGAATGCTTGGACGGAGGTATGCGACGCGGCCAAGATGCTGCGGTGGCTGCAAGCGGACATCCGGCGCGGCCCCAGCGGACCACGGGCGTTCTACGCTGCCCTGCAAGCTGACCTACTGGCCCTGCAGCGGTTCGCCCTGCAGGTCCACGACTGAGACAACTTTCGCCCACGGCAGCGGCCGGATGCTGCGGGCGGTTTACTTCCTTCCGGCCGATAGGTGATGAAATGAACAAGACCAACACGCCGATTTTCGATGCGGTTTTATCGCATCTACGGGCGACGGGCGAACTGCCGAACTTTGGCGGCCCGGTTGAAGCACGGCTTAGCCTGATGCTGCATTCCGGCGGCGGGGTCGCGAGCCCGGACGTTTTCGAGCTGTCTTGGGCGAATGAATCGCTGTCGATTATCGGCATCGACCCGGCGATTGCTGACGTCTTGGCGCGTACAGACCACGCCGGAAGACGCGCCCCAGGTGGAAGAAACCATCTACCAAGAAGGTGCGGTGGTCGAGTTTCTGCTGCTGCTGACGGCACACTGGCACGCAGAATCGACGCAGACGGGGCAACGCGACCACAACGTATCGAACTCCGGCCCGGTGCGTCAGAACGCATCCTAGGCGATGTTCCGCGAAACAGCGGGAAAAGGCGAGAACTGGCGACGGTCCCCACGGGGAAGAATAACGAGAATAGGATGCTTGACCGCTAGCCCAGTATCCGATAGACTTACACTAGGTTAGCAGACAAGTAAAGCAATGGGGCCAGACAATGGCGAGAAAACGCAGAGAACCGAAGTTGCTGAGCGATCAGTTGCGGGAGATCCTGGACAGCGGCCCGATGACTCGATACCGGCTGTCCATAAGAGGCGGGAGTAGACCAAGGGCAGCTAAGCCGGTTTGTTCTCGGCAAAGGGCAGATGACATTCAACACGCTGGATCGCATCGGGCAGGTACTCAAGTTGCGGCTGGTTGTGGAGTCGGACCGGGACGCATGATTGTCAGTTGACCACGGGCGGGCAGGCCCTCGGAAGAAAGGCAGGCGAGACGATGGCAACGGTTTACAAACGGCGAGAACTGCGGCCGATTCCTGACGGGGCGGAGACCATCGGCACGTATCGCGGCAAGCCCTACGCGACCTGGACGGACGCCAAGGGCAAGGCCCAGCGGGCGCCCTGAGCGCGGACGGCAAGCATATCATCCAGTTGGCGACGTGCTACACGGCCCAGTATTTCGATGAGACCGGGAAGCGACGCAAGGCCCCCACGGGATGCCAAGACAAGGCCGAAGCTCTGCGATACGCGAACCATCTGGAAAACCAAGCCCGGAAACGGCGGACGGGCGAAATCGACGTGAAGGCCGAACGCTACGGGAAGGAAGCCCGGCGGCCCCTGTTGGAGCACGTTGCGGACTTCAAGCAGTATCTTGCGGACAAGGGCAACACCGCACAACACGTTTCCCAGACAACCCGACAGATACAGGCAATCATCGACCAGACCAACGCGGAACATGTCGCGGACTTGGACGGGGCAACAGTGATGCGGGCGATCGGCACACTGCGGGAACGCAAGGACAACCCGGCAAGTCTGCGGACCTGCAATTCCTACATGCGATCCGTCAAGACGTTTACCCGGTGGCTGCGGGTAGAGAAGCGGACTGCCGAAGATGCCTTGGCGGGGTTGTCGCAATTCAACGAAGCAACCGACCGGCGGCATACGCGGCGAGAACTGACGCCCGAGGAATTGACCTACCTGCTGCAGCACGTCGAAAACGCTGTCGGTGAGAACTACCGGCTATCCGGACCCGTGCGGGCTATGGCCTATCGCGTGGCCCTCGGGACGGGATTTCGGGCTAAGGAACTTCGGTCGTTGACCCCGGCATCATTCAACCTGGACGGCGATCCGCCCACGGTGACAGTGGCCGCGGCCTACTCGAAGCGGCGGCGGCTGGACGCGCAGCCGATCCGACCCGACTTGGCCGAGGTGTTGCGGCCCTGGCTGCCGGAGTTCCCGCGGGACGAACAAGTATTTCGGCTGCCCCACAACACGTCGAAGATGTTTCAACGCGATTTGGCAGCGGCCCGAGCGGCCTGGATCGACGAAGCAACGATCGGACGAGGAACGCCAGCGCCGGGAGAAATCTGACTTCCTGCGTTACCGGAACGCGGCGGGTGACGTGGCGGACTTCCACTGCCAGCGGCATACCTACATTTCCGGCATCGTGGCAGGCGGGGCGAGTGTCAAGACGGCCCAAGAGCTGGCCCGGCATTCCACGCCGGTTCTAACCATCGGCCGATACTCCCACGCCCGGTTACACGACCTGCAAGGTGCCTTGGATGCCCTGCCTGACCTGCAGCCCCAGGACCCGACGCCCCAAACGACGGCCTACGCGATGGCGACGGGGACCGACGGTGAAACGGCCGAAGTTTCGCGGGGGCAGATGCGGGGGCAGTACGGACGCAAAACGCTGCAAGAAGTTGCGAATTGTGGCGAACGGCCCGAAGATTGCGAGGGCGACGGCGACACGCCACAAGTCTTGTCTATGGCAAGACTTCGCGATACGTCGCGAGACACTGCGGCAGTGGTCAGGGGCGGGGTCGAACCGCCGACACTCGGATTTTCAGTCCGATGCTCTACCAACTGAGCTACCTGACCTAATTCGTTCTGTGCAATGGACTTACGGAGCGGCTCTGGCTGCGGCAAGACGTCCGTTGACAACCGTTAGGCAATGTGGCCAACGGGCTTCGAGCGTCCCGGATCTCCCGCGAAACGAGTCCCCAGCTCTCGTCGGCTCGTACTCAACCCGAGCCAGACACCCCCTTCCCGAATTTTCCAGTCTAGCAAAAAAGCATTGGTCAGCAACCCCGCCCAGCCCGCATTGAAAAGCAAAAAAAAGGTCAGTACTGCGGCGCGATGGAGACCATCAACGATCTGCAGCAAGAGATCAGTCCAACGCTTCTGTTCCGCTCGCTCGTGCAGCGTCCGCGGACTGAGGACTGGCCAGCTGCTGCGCGTGAGACGCGACGTGTGCCCGCCGAACCCGACGTGGGGAGAATAAAACGGCGACTTGCCCAGGCCGATACGGGCTGCGAGTTGATTCGGTCGCGACGGCCCGCCGGTCTGTTGGTACACCCGAGGACGCGACCGAAGGAGATATTAACGCTCCTGGACGTTCAAGAGTTCTCGAACTGATCCATCCTCGAGTCGAGCTTCCGCAGGCCAAACGTGTTTCCCAGATCATGGGAAATCGGGAAATCGGGAAATCGGAACAGGGAACGCGGAACGCGGAATGGGGAATGGTGAATGGTGAATGGGGAATGGTGAATGGGGAATGGTGAATGGTGAATGGTGAATGGTGAATGGTGAATGGTGAATGGTGAATGGTGAATGGTGAATGGGGAATGGGGAATGGGGAATGGGGAATGGTGAATGGGGAATGGGGAATGGGGAATGGGGAATGGGGAATGGGGAATGGGGAATGGGGAATGGGAATGGGGAATGGGGAATGGGAATGGGGAATGGGAATGGGGAATGGGGAATGGGGAATGGGGAATGCGGAATGGGGAATGCGGAATGGGGAATGCGGAATGGGGAATGCGGAATGGGAATGCGGAATGCGGAATGCGGAATGCGGAATGCGGAATGAAGGGAATGCGGAATGCGGAATGCGGAATGCGGAATGCGGAACGAGCAGGGAGGCGACGCTCAGGAGGATCGCTCGCATCTCGAGTCTTCGGCCTGGGAGAGAGAGCGGTCTGGAGGAGATTTCCTTGTCACACGCCGATTGTCAGTGACTTACTTCCTGAGCCGCCCCGAAGCGTCCACCTCGACTTCCGCATTCCGCATTCCGCATTCCCTATTGCGCACCTCGCACCCGCTTCCCACCCGCATCCGGACGCTTCCCCACGTCAGTACAGAGTGTTCTGGGCCATATGCGTGTCAGCCGCTACAGCTTCCATGGTGACATTGACATCGGAAGCACGCGTGAATAAACCGCCCCGAAGCGTCCACCTCACATTTCGCATTCCGCATTCCCTATTGCGCACCTCGCACCCGCTTCCCACCCGCATCCGGACGCTTCCCCACGTCAGTACAGAGTGCTCTGGGCCATATGAGTGCAAGCCGCTACAAGGTAGCTGGCCAGTTGTGGCCCCACCGGAATAAATCCGGTGGAAGCCTGGCAGGGTAGCTGGCCAGTTGTGGCCCCACCGGAGTAAATCCGGTGGAAGCCTGGCAGGGTAGCTGGCCAGTTGTGGCTCCACCGGAGTAAATCCGGTGGAAGCCGGGCACGGTAGCTGGCCAGTTGTGGCTCCACCGGAATAAATCCGGTGGAAGCCGGGCACGGTAGCTGGCCAGTTGTGGCTCCACCGGAGTAAATCCGGTGGAAGCCTGGCAGGGTAGCTGGCCAGTTGTGGCTCCACCGGAGTAAATCCGGTGGAAGCCTGGCAGGGTAGCTGGCCAGTTGTGGCTCCACCGGAGTAAATCCGGTGGAAGCCTGGCACGGTAGCTGGCCAGTTGTGGCTCCACCGGAGTAAATCCGGTGGAAGCCTGGCACGGTAGCTGGCCAGTTGTGGCTCCACCGGAATAAATCCGGTGGAAGCCGGGCACGGTAGCTGGCCAGTTGTGGCTCCACCGGAATAAATCCGGTGGAAGCCGGGCACGGTAGCTGGCCAGTTGTGGCTCCACCGGAATAAATCCGGTGGAAGCCTGGCAGGGTAGCTGGCCAGTTGTGGCTCCACCGGAATAAATCCGGTGGAAGCCGGGCACGGTAGCTGGCCAGTTGTGGCTCCACCGGAATAGATCCGGTGGAAGCCTGGCACGGTAGCTGACCAGTTGTGGCTCCACCGGAGTAAATCCGGTGGAAGCCGGGCAAGGTTAATCGCGGCATGCTCTCTGATATTGAGGTGTTAGTTGATAACACTCGCGCAGGGTGATCGCATGTTTGGAGAAGAATCCGAAATTCGAATCACAGAAACACCAACGACAAAGACGGGGAAGGCTGGCAGACGCGGCAGCCAGTAGCCTGCGCAGTGGTGAGAATCTGCTTGTGGCCCGTTACCCCAGTTTTGCCGGCAGCGGAGGTTTTGGATTTTGAGTTTTGGATTTCGAATTTGTTTAGGTTTTCGATATTCGGATTTCGGATTTCCTGATTGGTTGCGGCCGCAGGCCGCGTGAAGTAAATCCGGTGGAAGGCCGGCGAAGCAGATCGCGGCAGGCTCCCTGGCGCGATGCGATATGGCATTGCTGGCGCCTATTGCGCTGCGCAGAAGCAGCAGAGGCGTTTGCTCTTTATTCTGGAGCGGCCGTCGTTAATTCAATCCGGCCCATATCGGCGGGTTTCCCCTTCTCGACCTTGATCTTGAAGGTCGATGTTTTGGGGTCGCTGTATTTGTCTTTTAGCTTGTCGGGTCCGCCGTATTGCATACTGAAGAGGTTCAGTTCGCCCCACACAAACGTCACGACGTAGTCGCCTTCCGGGACGCCATCACCCAGTTCGTACGTCGAGATCGAGAATTTGCCATTTTCCTCGGTCATCGCAGAGGAATAGGTCGGCAACTCCTGATCCATGCCTTTCGTGTCGGTCAGCGTTACTTGCACCGCGGCGGCCGGTTTGCCATCGACGATAAGTTCGCCGGTGACGGGAAAAGTCTCTTTTCGTGGAGGGCCTTTCGGTCCGCAGGATGTGAGCAAGCAAACTACCGACAACAGCGCCACAAAGTGCAACCGAGTGATCATAGGGGGATCCTCCCGCGAGACGGAAACTGGAACTAGGTTACTTGCCGGGCCTTGGTCCTGCGAACGAACACCATGCGAACAGCTCTGCTGCACGAATCAGTCCGCCGGTAGGATCTCGCCCTTCTCGCGCGTGATCCGACCTGCGACCGCCAGTGGATCGACCGACGCCGAGATGAACTGGGTCGAGCCGTCGGCCATTACGAAATGGCAGCCGGCATCGTGAAAGCTGTGGAAGCCGTAACCGCGGAGGTTGGTGCAGTTGATGCCGCAAGGTCCCTCGAGGGGTGGAAAAGGCAATCCACTCGACAGGGTCCCCGACAGCCAGTGCTCGCCATTCAAAGGATCGCCCCACCCGCCGCCGTTCGCGGCGATCAGTTGCTGTCGGATCGGATCAGGTGCCAGAGTCCACTCGGTGCGGAGGCTGTATATCTGATTGCCGCCCGTACGCTCGCCGATCAAGAACGTATTCGACGTACCGTCTTTGACGTCTCCCATCCGCGCGGAACGATTGGATCCCTGACCGAACCCTACAACCGTGATGTGATCCTGCAGCAGGCCATGTCGCGACCCTCCGCTGGCGCCGCGATAGGCGAGGTTGGAATAGGCACCGCGCACCCCGGTCGGAACACAGTAGTCGGACGGAGCCGCTCGCCAAGTTAAGGTCGGCAGCAAGGGTACCGCACCAGCCGGGATAGCACCATTGTAAATCCGATCCCGTGCGTTACCGGGTGCGGAGGGGCACATAAAGGCGGCCAGAGGCGTCTCGATAATGGCGACATTGGCCGCGCCCGCGGCCCCGAATTCGAAAGCGGCCGGTACCCGGTCGTTGAACTTGTCGAACAGAGCTTGTTGTTCCACGTATGGGAGCAGACTGATTCCCCAGTTCCCGATGTTGATGTTACTCAATCGCCGGGTCGATGTAGACGAAGTAGGCCATGGGGAAAGTCTGGTGCGAATCGTGGTAGTTGTGCAGCCCCAATCCGATTTGCTTGAGGTTGTTGCTGCACTGCATACGGCGTGCAGCCTCTCGCGCGGCCTGGACGGCTGGCAGTAACAGCGCCACCAGAATACCAATGATGGCGATCACCACCAGCAACTCCACGAGCGTGAAGCCTCGGCGGTCCCTGCCAATTCGAAGTGATTGTGCCATAGAAACGGCCTCTCTCAAAAAGGTGGATGATGGGACGGGCAGTATGATCGAAACCCAATCATATTTCTAATCCTCCACGAAATGAAATACAAGCTTACTGCTGCTTGTCCCCGGTTTTTCTCTACCTTCTTTCCGCTGACATGTGCCGGCGGTCCCAAAGATCTAAGTGCGCGTCGGCACTCCCGTAAACTTGCGCCCCACTGGCACTTTTAACCACCAGCAAAAAGATGAACAGCATAGATTTCGGAGAGAGAGTCAGGGCCAGAGGGTCGGCACGGTCCCAATCGTCAATCCCGGAAAGGCTGTCCGCAAGCCGCGGCACCCAACCCTTCTCGCCTATTTTGTCGCCGAGAGAGTCATGGACATTGGCCAGCCCAGACTGCGGCGACGAACTTAAGGTGGAAGGGGCACATGAGGCGGGCTCTGTGAGCGGTCGATAGGGATATGTGAACGGCGTGTGGCCTATGGCGGATCTCTATGAACCGATTTGCCATTCTCGATGGAAGCAAGACTTCTCGAAAACACATAATCCCTGGCCGGGTCAGGCTCGCCGATTCCTAAGTTCGGCTTACGCACTTCACGCCGCCTGAATAACCGAAAACGGCCTTTCTGCGCCGCTAACTCAGAATTAGATGGCCCCTGCTCATTTACGCCGGAAATGGAATCTGATCGCCAAAAAAAAGGGGCCTCAGCGGCACCGGTATTGGTCACTTGGACCACTACCGATACAGCCGAGTCCCTCTGTCTCAATTGAGTCGTTGGCACGCGTCCTGAAACCACAACCATGAATCCGAATGGATCAAGTCGGTGGTGCCGTAACATTTCTATTTTCGGCGCCGTCGCCAGAAGGCCAACCCCATCAGTCCGCCGATACCTAGCAAGGCCAGGGAGCCTGGCTCCGGTACTGCGTTGATTCCGGTTTGGAATGTAGCTCGAAAACCAAAAATTTGATTGCCTGAGTATGAGCCGAACACCGCTTCCGTCAACGATGTATTCAGGCGGTACTGGCTCGTATTAGCATCCCAAACGACACCATGATCGAGATCAACCGATAGAGTATCGGTCTGCGCACCTCTTCGTGAATAATGGGAAAACCCAGCGAAGTCGCACTTCCTTCTACGTAGAGATCCTGCGGGTTGCCGAACATCGCGGTTAGGTCGAGCCAGAATGCCGGCCCTGGCCGAAAGCCGCCTCCACTTTCGTGATTGCCGATCGGTATTCGTAACTCGACATTCCGTCAGGGACCGGCGGGTCATACCAGTGAGTCACGCTGTTTGGGTTATCCGTGACTGTGATCACCGCCTCATACTTCACCCATTCAGACCCAAGATCTTCAAACCAAGTTGGAGTCCATTCTGCCCGGACTACAGTTGGCAAGACCAACACCGAACATAGCCCCAAAACAACTCCTGCCACTGGCAGCCAGCGCTTACCATTAACCACGTTGCACCTCACTTTCTGGCTATCACGTACCTCGTCCATAAACGACCGAACAACGTACTAGAACACAACGCAAACGCAGCCTCGTAGCAGCGCCGATTCACCAGTCTGCGCCAAACGAAACTTGCTATTTACTTCCACGTGGTTGCCGCCCCGTATTGCTCCCAAAGACATAAGCCGATCCCATTAAGTCAGAGGCTTTTCGGCCCCTCGCGGAATTGGCTCTGACACATGCCCCACCGAATCACCCGGCCAAGTCGAAGCGATTTAACAGGCGCCGAGGCCATTGGTTTAGTCGCTGTCGGCAATTCGTCACTGCCCTTGCAGACCTGTGGAAATGTCGATCAGGCTCAGAGTGGAACACAACACAATCCATATGCGCGTTAGTCTGGGCTCAAACGTGTCTAAAATCAATAGCCTGGTTCGGGAAAGTTTAAAGATTATTCCGATTATTCTGATTGTCCACCCGTGGACTGGGTTTCTTGGGGGGTAAGGCTGGGCTGTGAGAAACAAACAAGACATTTCTCACTACCGGCGAGTTTGCCCAAAAATTCGGGCATTCTAAACCCAGGGCCTGCGGTCGTGCGACCGGGGTAGGCGCGATCGATCCGGCGCCAGACATAATACGCTCTGCCACCGACAATCCCGGCAAGGCCAGGGTAGACAGAACGCATGGAAAACTGTGAATTGATGTTGCACGTCCGTGGTGAGTTTTGGAGAACGCCTTGTTCATCCGAAATTCTCGCAGGAATGCCGTTAGCCGCAGCGACATGCCCCGTTTTGCCGGGCAAGCCACAGCCAAGCCCTACTGGTGAGGTCACGATTTTTCCAGATTAACATCCACCCGAGTTTGGCGAATGGTCGCTTCGCGTTAGATCATCTTCTCCATAGCTTGTTGCGTATGGAAGCTCGCTTCTTTCGACCCCGGCCCCCCGCATTCTCTGCGGTGGCAGCCCACTCAGTTTGTAAACGGGATCGGGATCCGTGCGGAGCCGGCGAGTTGACATTCTTTTGCAATAGGTATCCGGAACGTCGTTGGTTGACTACTGGCGCGAATGGACGGACTCATCTGTCCGTCCCGCAATTCAACTCCTCCGGTGTCAACGACTTGCAGGTTGTGGTTGCTTGACAACCCAATTTAACAGGGGTAGGATCACAACTTGTCTAGTGGGAACAGATGGGACTCAGTCGAGTGTCGCGCTTGCGCGCGTTTCTGTGGCGATGAGGCGTCTTTAGGTAACCGTAGCGGGCGTCGGGAGACCGGCGTTCCAGGGCGCTCGCTTTGCGCGATCCGGTTCGAAGGCGGGAGCACCCTTATGATGGCGATCAGGGGGATGGGAGCCGTGCACATCCGATTACGGCAGCGAATCTGCTGGCTCATGATACTGGCGGCTGCCTTCTCGACGGCACTGCTGCAGCCTGGCCAATCGCGGGCCTACACGCCCAGCAGTCCTGAAGTGCGTGAGATGCTCGCGCGCGCGATGGCCTACCTCAACAAATGCGTCCGGACCGGCGAGGCTCAGCAATTGGGTGGCCAGAGCTTGATGGGGCTGGCCGAATACAAATACAACGCGCGTTTCGGCGATCGCAATGTGGTGCCGCCGATTACCGTGGCGGCAGTGCAGCGAGCCCGGGGCATGGCCACCGAACTGCTGGGGATCGACAACTACAGCGTGGGGCTTGCGACCATCCTGTTGTGCGAAGTCCATCCGGAAGAGAACACGCAGTACATCGCCGCCTACGTGGACGAGATTCTCAAGCGGCAGAAGCCGCATGGCGGCTGGGGTTACGAAGTAAATAAGACGGGTGACCTGTCGCAGTTGCAGTATTCCGTGTTGGGTCTGTGGGCGGCCAAAAACGCCGGTTTTCAAATCGAAAACAAGGTGATGGTGGACGTCGTGAACTATGTGCTGCGCGTGCAGGACCCCAGCGGCGCATGGGGATACCAGGGCGTCGATCCGGGCACCTTCACGCGGGTTCCCCAATCGCAAGTGCGGCCGTCCTTGGCCGCGGCCGGGCTGGGGGCGATCTACGTGGGAACTGATTTTCTGGGCATGTCCAAGACGGGCAAGCCGCGCACGATCTCGGCCGCCGCGGCGAAGCTGCCTCCCGCGCTGATCCCGGTGGCCGCGCCCGAAGAGCCGCGTGGGGACCGAGCCTCCGCGGCGTCGGTCAATGCCGAATACCTGCGGGCGGCCATGAACGACGGGAACGAGTGGTTTCGCAAGCTCCCGACGCTCGAGACGTCGATGTACCAGCTGTACTTTCTCTACGGATTGGAGCGTTATCAGAGTTTCCGCGAGAAGGTGGAGGGGACGATCGAAGAGGAGCCCAAGTGGTACAACGATGGCGTGCGCCTGCTGCGCGAGAAGCAGCACGAAACCGGTTATTGGGGGCTGGTGACGGCCCAGGGGTTGAGTCCTAACGGCTGCGAGCCACCCGTTGCCACGTCGTTTGGAATGCTGTTTCTGTTGCGCAGTACGCAGGAGACGATCGCCAAGGTGATTGAACGTGACGGGATTCTGCGCGGCGGCTATGGGCTGCCGAACGACCTGACCGAAGTCCGCATGCGGGACAATAAGATCGTGGCGCCGGCCATCACCGGGGAAGTGGAAGATCTGATCGGGATGTTGGAAGATGAAGAGGGCGAGAAGATCGAGAACCTGCTGGAGAATCCCGACTCGCTATCGCTCGCCGGACTCACCGGCGCGGGAAAAGACTACACCGATCGACTGGTCCGAATTCTGCGCACCGGTTCGTTCAAAGCGCGGATTGTGGCGGCACGGGCCTTGGGGCGGCAGGGGAGTCTGGACAATGTCCCCATCCTGATCTACGCCCTGACCGATCCCGACCCGCGGGTCGGGAAGGAGGCGCAGGACGGACTCCGCTTGACCAGCCGCAAGTTTGATGATTTCGGACTGTCCGACAAACCTACTCCCAGTGAGGTGGGGGCGGTCGTCAATCAGTGGAAAGCGTGGTACAAATCGGTGCGGCCCGATGCGGTGTTTCTCCAGTGATGGTTGAGGGACGATGGCGACGGACATCAAAAAGATTCGGATCGAGGTTTCGGCGTACGATCGCGTGGCCAGTTGGGTCGTGTCGCTGAATATTCTCGTCGGCCTGGCCGTGGCCTTGCTGTTTCTGTTCTGGCTCAGCCATGTGATTGTGTTTCGGGGCGAGCAGAGCGAGGTGCTGCTGGTCGAGAGTATCGCTGGTCGCGGGGATCATGCGGCCGGTTTCGCCCGCGATGTGGAAGCTCCGGGGATCGAAGAACTGGAAGAGGAGACCGAGCCCAAGGTCGAGCAGCTGTTGGAAGCGGTCACCGAGGTTGTCTCGACGCAGGCCGCGTCGTTGGACAATGTGCAGACGACGATGTTCAGCAGCAATACGGGTTCCGGGTTAGGGGATAGTCGCCCACCCGGTCCGTTGGGTGAAGGAGACGATATTATCCCGCCGGGCGAGCGATGGGAAATCCAATACAACTCGAACAGCCTGCAGGCCTACGCGCAGCAGCTGGACTACTTCCAGATCGAGTTGGGGGCGGTCGGGGGCGGCGAGAAGCAGGTCGACTATGCCTACAATCTCCAGAAATCGCGTCCCGATACGCGGCGGGGGCCCGGCGGTGAGAGTGAGAAACGACTGTATATGCTGTGGGCTTCCGGAGCGCTCAAGCGATTCGACCAGCAGTTCTTGCGGGCGGCGGGCGTGAAGACCGCGGGCCGGATTGTGATGCAATTCTACCCGAAGCTGGTGGAAGACCAACTGATCCGCACCGAAATGGCCCATGCCAATCGTAACGGCAAGACGAGCCTCAAGCAGATCAAGAAGACGGTATTTGGCGTTCGCCGCCAAGGAAACGGTTTTGAGTTCTTTGTTGTCAGTCAAGTCTATCGAGCCGTGCCAACTTGATGCGTCAGCAGTGAAGTGGTCGGCACCCGGTAAGGTGGTGAAGGAGTGGTTCTGCAATACTCCCCTTCCCCGCCCCCGCCGTGCTCGCATCAACTTGGCCTTCAACAAACTAACCACCATGTAACCTCTGTTTTCGTCGAGTGGTAAAGCATGTTAGTTGCCGAATTAAATGTGTTCGCGGTCCTCGGGAATCTCATGTACGTGGCACTCGGCGTGATCGCCGTGTGGGGCGCTTTTTGCGTGGTGATGGTGTGGAACCGCGTGCGTGAGAAACGTTTTCGTAACGAAGATCAACAGGCGGAGTTTCTCGAAGCGCTGGATGATCCGATCCTGCGGGGCGATTTCGAAGCGGCCGAGAACCTGCTGGCGATGGACAAACGCGCAATGTCGCAGCTGGCGCTGTTGGCCATCATGAATCGAGATATCGGCTTTGCCAAGGTGCGCCAGCTGCTGGTCGATCGCTTCCAGCGGGACGTCCTGGCCGATCTCGAATATCGGCTCAGCTGGGTCAATACGGTCATCAAGAGCGCGCCGATGATCGGGCTGCTGGGTACGGTGATGGGGATGATGGGCGCCTTCAAGACGTTGGCCAGCCAGGAGACGGTCAAACCGGCTCAGCTGGCCGGCGATATCAGCTTCGCTTTGATTACCACCGCGATCGGGCTGACCATTGCCATTCCGCTGCTGTTGGCCACCGCGAGCATCAATGTGCGGATCCGCAAAATGGAGGACCTGGTGGCGTCCGGATTGACCCGTTTCCTGGACACTTTTCGCGCTGGAATCGATCCTTCCGAGACGTTGCGGCACAAGTAGGACGGGAGGACGGAGGAAGGGAGGAAGGGAGGACGGAGGAAGGGAGGAAGGGAGGAACGGAGGAAGGGAGGAAGGGAGGAAGGGAGCATTCCGGAGCATGCGCTGTGGTGAGAAGCTGCTGGCGGCCCGTGACTGTGCTTTTGCCGGCAGCGAAGGTTTTTCTTGAGTTTTGGATTTTGAGTTTGTTTGGGATTTCGAATTTCCTGTCTGGTGGAAGCCGGCCGCGTCAGGTCCAGGAAGTCCCTGCTGCCATCCGCGGAAGTGTTACGCGAGCACAATTGACAAACGCCCATGAGAAATTCAGCCGATGGTTAACGGATCTGAACCGCTAGAAGAAGAGATGGAGCCGGTAGTGCTCCACCCCCGGCGATCGATGGGGGATTCCGAGATCGACATCACTCCGATGATCGACATCGTATTCCTGTTGCTCATTTTCTTCCTGGTGGCTTCGAAGATGGACGAAGCGGCGACGGTGAAACTGCCCCCCGCGCGACGCGGCATCGATGTGGCGCGGGAGAATGCGATTGTGGTGATTGTCAAGAAGAACGAATCGGGCGACCTGGTGGTCGCTCGCCGCGACGGCAGTGTGTTCTCGGCCGATCTGGCGCAGCAGGAAATCGAGATTGGCGAGTACATCGACGCGGGCCTCACCGGCTCGGCCCCCTTCGACCGGCCGATGGAGGAGATCATCGTCAAGGCCCAGGGTGATGTACGGGAAGGGGACGTCGCGCGTGTGGCCGAGGCCATCGGAAAAGTGACCGATACGCCCTTGTTGAATTACGCGGTCACGGAGGTTCAATAGCCCGGTCATTTTCGAAATCCGAAGTGCAAAGCCGGATAATAC
Organism: uncultured Planctomycetota bacterium; assembly: GCA_963802295.1. Lineage (GTDB taxonomy): Bacteria > Planctomycetota > Planctomycetia > Pirellulales > Pirellulaceae > JAJRVM01. Next base: position 155,456 of record CAWDIM010000005.1, read on the forward strand.
CGCACGAATTTGCCGGAAGGGGAGGAAGGGAGGAAGGGAGGAAGGGAGGAAGGGAGGAAGGGAGGAAGGGAGGAACGGGAGGAAGGGAGGAAGGGAGGAACGGGAGGAAGGGAGGAAGGGAGGAAGGGAGGCCTGTGGGTGATGTTGAGTTTGGTTCGGATGTTGCTTTGGCGGGTGGATGTGTAGCGAGAAACGCATGAGTCACAAGCGGGACAAGCCGGACAGCAGTCAATCGCCGCTGGGCCCACCGGGGTCGTCCGCTGCGCCGAGCAAGCCGCGGCGTCCCCGTTTCAAAGGGGGTCCGGACGACATTACGGTCGAGAGTCTGATCATCGACGGGTCCGAACTCGATACGGCCTATCATCACGTGGAGGAACTGGGCGAGGCGCCGGATCGGGTGACGTTCCGCGGCTCGTTTCGCGACTCGAACGAGATGGACATGACCCCCATGGTCGACGTGACGTTCCTGCTGCTGATCTTCTTCATGGTCACGGCCGCTTTCAGTCTGCAGCGTTCGTTGCCGGTGCCGACCCCGCATCCGGACGAACCGAGCAGCAACGTCCAGCAGCGTGATCCGTCGGAAGATCCGGACACGGTCACCGTTCATGTGGACGAGAACAACACGTTTCGCGTGGTGACGACCCAGTGGGACGTGGAAGCGCCGAGCAAGCACGAGCTGTTGATCAAATTGCGCGAGGCCTGCGAAGGGGGCAGTCAGGGACAACGGCCGTCGAAACTGCTGGTGATGGCCAACGTGGATGCCATGCATGAATCGGTGATTGCCGCCATGGACGCCGGCAGCCAGGTCGAGATGCAGCAGATCCAACTGATGATGGTTGAAGAAAACGAGTAGCGGCGAGGGAATTTGCGCATGATGATCGAACAGTTCATCGATCGCTTGGAACAGCAGGGTCTGCTCGACAAAGAGGTCATCGAAGACCTGCGCGGCAAGGTCGTGCGCGAAAGGGAAGAAGATCACTCCCGAAGCGGTCGCGAAATATCTGGTGGACAAAGGACATCTCACCCGTTTCCAGGCGACCAAACTCGTCAACGACCTCATCTCGTTACCAGATGCCGGCGCCCTGGCGGGCACCGCCAAGAAGCGGTCCGATCCCGACGAACTGACGCTGGTGCCGGACGACGATGATTTGACGAAGGTGCGCAATCAGAGTGCGCAGGCCAAGAGCCCGCCGGCCAAGAAGCCGGCGGTCCCCGTGAACCAGGAACTCGAGGCGCTCACGGCCATTCACGAAGACTTGTTCGACGACATGCAGGCGAGCGAGAAGCGGGCCGAGAAACTCGCGGCTGAGCGGCAGGCGGCGGAGAAATTGGCAGCGGAGCGGCAAGCCGCGGCCAAGGCGGCGGCCGAGAAAGCCGCCGCCGACAAACGGGCGGCCGAAAAGGCGGCGGCCGACAAACGGGCGGCCGACAAAGCGGCGGCTGAAAAGGCGGCGGCTGACAAGGCGGCCGCCGAAATGCGGGCGACAGCCGGACGCTCCGCGGCCCCCGCCCAGGGTCCGGCCACCCAGCACAAAAAGGACAAACAGGACAAACGCCGTCCGGAGAAAACCGCGCAGCGGCAGGAGCCGGGGACTTCCCAGCCCCCTGCCCCTCCGCCACCCCAACCGCCGGTCGAGCCCGTGGTCGTGCGGGGCGCCGCGGTGATGGACGATTTGGTCGCCGATATGGAGGCGAGCAGTGCCTTGGCGCCGGGAGGACGTGAGTCGCGGGGAGCCGGCGGATGGTTCGGCGGACGCGGCGGACAGCCGGTCGTGCAACGCAAGCTGCAGAAGTCGAGCGAATGGGATTCGATGCTGCTGCTCGTCGGCGGTGCGTCCCTGGGAGTGCTGTTGATTATCGGCGGATTCCTCTACTTCTCGCTCACACGCGGCGCCGCCGAGGATATGTTCGGGGCGGCGGAAACCGCCTACGGCAACGAATCCTACGCCCAGGCCATCAAGCTCTACGACAAGTACCTCGAGGTCCACCCCAAACACGAGAAGGCGGGGCTGGCACGCGTCAAGCGGGAAGTCGCGCGCCTACGCCAAGTCTTCAAGAACCCGGACCAGGGCTTGCCTGTCGCTGAGGAAGTCTTGCCGGTGATCGAAAATGAAGAGGATTTCCCGCAGGTCCGCGACGAACTGGCCAGTATGTTGCCCCAGATTGCTCGCGGCTTCGTGGATCGAGCGCTCCTGACCGCCGATTCGGCCGCCAAGGGTGCCTTGCTGGTCCAAACGGCCGGCGCGATGAAGCTGGTGAATAATCCCGTTTACATCCCCACCACGCTGCGCAAGTCGCAGCAGACCACCATCGCGGCGATCGAGGAAGATGTGGAGCGCGTCCAACGCGAGATCGACCGCGAGAAAGACCTGGTCGAGACGGTCAATGCCATTAACGCTTCCGTTTTGTCGGGTGACACGCAACTGGCTTACGAGGCACGCGAATCGCTGTTGAGCAAGTACCCGGGGTTGGATATCAACGAGTCGCTGCACGAGGCCGTGTTGAAGATCTCCGAGAAGCAGCGGGAGCGAGTGCGTATCGTCAACGATCCGCTGCAGGCGATGACGGACGACCCGGTGACGCCGGTTGGACCGACGGTCGTGCTGTCGCATCGGATCGGTCAAGCCGTCGGCGGCGTGGTGGACTATGTCGTGTATGTGCTCTCTGGTGGCTCCGTCTTCGCATTGGATGCCTCCACCGGTGATTTGCTGTGGCGGCGTTTCGTCGGGCTCGAGACGACTTCCTATCCGCAGCCGCTGTCCACCTCGGTCGCCCTCTCGGATGCCATCGCCGTGGACCAGCGGTCGCAGGAAGTGCTGCGACTCGAGGCCAAGACCGGCAAGTTGATCTGGCGGCTGCCGATTGGCGAACCGTTTGCCGACCCCGTCATCAAGGAGGACCGTGTTTACATTGCCGCGCGATCAGGCAAGCTGCACGTGGTGGACGCCGCGACAGGCACCGCCGCCTCGCACGTACTGATCCCCCAGCCATTGGAAACGGGGCCGGGCGTGACCGACCGCCGGCCCTGCTTCTACCAGTTGGGCGATCAAGACAATTTGTATGTTATCTCCCGCGAGACATTCGAGTGCCAGGAGGTGTTCTACATTGGACACAAACGAGGCACGATTGCCGTGCCGCCGGTGATGGCGCTGGGCTACCTGTTCGTGGTCGAGAATGCGGGGCCCGACTTCTGTCACCTGCACATCATCGCCACCGACCAGGAAGGTCTGAATCTCAAGTATGCGCAGAAGACGGAGCGCCTGCAGGGGCAGGTGCTGGTTCCGCCGGTGGCGGGACGAAGACAAGTGCTGGTGGTCACCGATTTGCGGGCGGTGGAACTCTATGATATCGATCCCAACAACGCCAATACGACCCCGGTGACCTCGGCTGGTCGCAACAATGCCACCGCGGAAGCGCCGATCACGAGCTATTCGCTGCTGACCAACGGCTACATGTGGATCGCGAATAACCGTTTCACCAAGTACCAGGTCCAGGACTCGACCGGCAAGCTCCCCAGCGAATGGGTACAGGACGAACAGGACGTGTATGTGGGGCCGCTGCAGCTGATCCAGGACGTGATCGTCCACGTTCGGCGGCGGCAGGCGGCACCCGGGTTCACGGTCGCCGCCACGCGATTGAACGATAAAGACCCCAGTTGGCAGACGGAGTTGGCGGCTCCCCCACGCGGGATTTCCGTGCAGGGCGAAGTTATCGAAGCGGTCACGTCGCGCGGCCGGTTGTTTGAAGTCAAACCGGCCGATCTCAGCCAAGGCAAGGTCACTCAGGCGAAGGCCAGTGCCACGCGCGACGACCGACTCATACTCGCGCTGACCGATGCCTTCGACATGGGCAACGGCCAGTGGGGGTTTGCCCCGCGCAGCGGGTACAACCAGATCGTGTTCTACCGACCGGAAGGTGAGAATGCGGGGCTGCGCTTGCTGACCCTCACCGTGCCCCTGGGCGATGCCGCGATCGAACCGACTCCGTTTGATGGCGGCCTGCTCGTCCCGCTGCGCGACGGTCGCATCGCACTTTCCGACATCACGACCGGTGCCGACAAGGCGGCTCCGTTCCATCCGGAGATCGAGGCGGGCACGGATACGAGTTGGACCGGGGCAGCTGTGCTCGACGCCGGCAAGGAGTTCGTGATTGCCAGCGACCGCCAGCGAATGTTCCGCGTGGGGATCAACGAGACACCCCAGGCGCACCTGCAGGAACTCAGTGCACTGGCTCTCTCCGAACGGGTGCTCGGCCCGCTGGCTGCCCTCCAGCAGGTGTGCTACGGCGCGACGCGCACGGAAGCGGGCGACACGCTGGTCAGCTTTGAATTGCCGGTCTTGAAGGAATTGCAGAAGAGCCCGCTGAAGGGACGCGTCCAATGGGGACCGCAACGGGTGGGTGATGCGGTTCTGCTGGCCACCGACACGGAGTTGATGTGCTGGGACGGGCAGCCGGCGCCGCGATGGAACGTGGCGTTGGAACATTCGCCGATCGTGGGCCGGCCCGTAGTGGTCGACTCACACATCCTGCTCGCTACCGATGACGGTATGCTGCTGCGAATCGACTCGCAAAACGGCCAGACGGTCGCGGCTGTGCATGTCGGTGAACCGCTCACTTGGGGACCTGTTCCCTATCAAGATGGCTGGTTGGTGGCCGGCAAATGTGGCGTGCTGATTCTGGTGTCCGGAGTGAGTCCCTGAGGTTGGCCGGATGAAATCGGATTACATCGAATGTGGATGGTTGTTTCGGACGTGCCGTCCGGCCGCTGGCTGGCAGCGTCCGCGCCCAACGCGCGCGGCCAAATGCGGATGGCTGTCGCTCGTCGCGGCGCTGGCCATCATCACCTTGGCCGGCCCGGGCTGGGCACAGGAAGCCGACGACGAGCTGGGGGACGAGGCGGAAGCGGCGGCACTGCAGGTCGCAGTGGAACTGCTCGAACGCCCGCCGTTCGATCAGGTGACACTCGATGCTCAGAACGGCAGTGCGGTGCTCGATATTCTCCCGCTGGAGAGCGTCCCCACGAACCCCAAGCCGACCGATCGTCTGCGGATTCACCTGGTTAGCGATCCGGAGCAGGCGTACGACGTGCTGTGGCAGCACATTGTCAAGGTTCGCACATACCATCAGCTGGTCTTCGAAGATGCTCAGCGGCTTGTGCGCGAGAAGAAATACGACGAGGCGTTTCGCAACTTCGACTTCTTGCTGCGTCATACGGCGGTCACGCCGGGGCTGAACCAGTCCGTGCAGGATTACCTGCTGGAGAATGCCGCAGTGCTGGCTGAACAGCAGAATTATCAGCATGCGCTGGCGATCCTGGAGGAGATTGCGCGTCGCGACCCCAGCTATCGAGCGGCGGAAGTCGCCACGCGGCTGGCCCAGGTCGTCGACAAGCTGCTGTTGGCCGAAGTGGAGCGCGAGGATTATCGGAAAGCTCGCGGCATGATCGAAAGACTCGAGAAACAATACGGCTCGCAGCGTATCGAATCGCTGGGGCGGTGGCGGCAACGACTCGTCGATGAAGCGACACAGTTGAAGCAGCAGTCGCAGCTGCAGATCGAGCAAGGGGCATTTCGGGAAGCCGAGCGGTTGATTCGACGGATGATTCGCATTTGGCCCGATCTGCCCGGCGCGGAAGAGTTGCGGCTCGAGATCGCGCGCCGCTATCCGATGGTCATTGTGGGAGTGGCGGAGAAAGCGGGCCAGCAGGATGTGACCAGCATCGAGAGCTGGCCCGCTCGACGAACCGGTGGCTTGACGCAACAAACCCTGCTGCAGTTCATCGGCGCCGGTCCCCAAGGCGGCCAATATCTCTGTCCATTAGGGGATTACTACCAGAGCGACGATCGCCGCCGGCTGACCGTGCATCTGTGGCAGAATGCCGAAACGGGCACCGCGACGCAGCAGGTTACCGGCTACGACGTGTCAGCCCGCGTCCTGGCCATGGCGGATCCCGCGTCACCCCTCTACGACCCTTCCTGGGCTTCTCTGACCCAGGCAGTTGGCGTCGAAGATGTGTTCAAGGTACACATCGATCTGCGCCGTCCGCATGTTCTGCCCGAGGCGATGCTGCAGATCCAATTGGACAAGAAATCCGATGATCCCAGCCTGCTCTCTCCTGGCGATGGCCCTTATCTGCTGGCCGACAGCCCGGACGAGGATCTGCACTTCGTGGCGAATCAGCACTATCCCTTTCCCGGCAACGAGAATCCTGCCGAAATCGTGGAACGGTATTTTCCCACGTCGGAAGATGCCATCTCCGCGTTGCGACGGGGCGATATCGACATGATCGACTATCTGTTCCCTGATGATGCCGCCCGACTGAAAAACGACGAAGCCCTGAATGTGGAGTCCTATGCCCTGCCGACCATCCACGTGCTGGTTCCCAACTATAGCAATCCGTTCACCGCTAACCAGACATTTCGACGCGCGTTGATCTATGGGATCGACCGGCAGACCATCCTCAACGCTGAGGTGCTGGGGAACAATAAAATTGCCGGCTGTCAATTGATCAGCGGCCCGTTCCCACCGGGGACACGCGACAATGATCCGCTGGCTTACGCCTATGATTCGCGGATTACTCCCCAATCGTATTATCCGCGGCTCGCCGCCATCCTCAGGGCCTTGGCGCATCGCGAACTGCGCGAAATCGCGAAGAAACGCAACGAAGAGATTCCCGACGAGATCCGCTTGGTCATCGGGTATCCCGGTAATCAGATCGCGCGTGTGGCTTGCCAGGCCATCGCCCAATATCTGCAGGTCGTCGGAATTGTGTGCGAGCTGCGTGAACTGCCGGCCGGGATGAGTACGGATCCAACCGGCGAAGTCGATCTGCTCTATGTCCAGGTGGCGATGTGGGAACCCGTGATCGATGCACGCCGCCTGCTCGCGCCACAAGGGGTGGCGGCCCTGGAGAACGAGTATGTTGGGATGGCACTGCGGCGGCTCGATGCCGCCAAAAACTGGCGGGAGGCTCGCGAGCGATTGCATGAACTGCATCGCATCGTGCACGAACAAGTGGCTGTCATTCCTTTGTGGCAGACGGTGAATTACCTGGTCCATAGTCGACAAATCCGTGGGGTCGGGCCGCTCCCCCTGACACTCTATCAAAACGTCGAACAGTGGCAGGTCACGGGTAAGGACTCGGGGACGTAGAAGACAAAGATCAAAGGGAGGAAGGGAGGAAGGGAGGAAGGGAGGAAGGGAGGAAGGGAGGAAGGGAGGAAGGGAGGAAGGGAGGAAGGGAGGAAGGGAGGAAGGACGTTCGACACTTACTTGGTGATGTCGACGTTGACGTTTGTTTTGGGAAAGAGCCGGCGGCGGTTTTGGATTTTGGATTTCGAATTTTGAATTTGTTTAGGATTTCGAGATTGGGATTTCGGATTTCCTGCATTGGGTAGAGAGTACGAGTAAGAGTACGAGTAAGAGTACGAGTAAGAGTAAGAGTACGAGTAAGAGTTTGTGACTGACGGAAAACCATGACATTACGCTTATCCACTGTATTCCCTTGGGTCCTGGCGTCGCTGGTGATCACGATCGTGGGCGTGGTTCCGGCGGTGAATATTGCGCGGGGGGCTGACACGTGGGAGTATTCGCCGTACGGCGTGCGGGTGTGGCTGGCCGTGCGGCCGTCGGCCGAGTTGCCGCTGCGGGCGCAGGAGATGATCTTGTCCGAACTTCGCTCGCAGGCGGCGGTCCATGCGGGCGTCACGTGGCACCTGCAGGCGGAGAGTGCGCCGGCCGAGCTGCGGGGGACGCTGGTTTCCGCGCTGGATGAGTTGACGGTCGATCGCCTGGCCGCTGTCGGCGGCAGTGACGTGCTGGCGACCGACAAGCTGATCGTGCTGGCCGTGGACGAAGATCAAGGGGACTTTCTGCTGGCATGCCGCGAATTGGACTGCCACACACGTTCGCTGGGCCAGGTCATCCGCCTGCGCACGATGCAACGAACTCGTTTGGCTCGAGATTGCGTCGCGGCTGTGGCGGCGGCGTTCTCGCCGTTGGTGCGGGTCGAGCAATCCCGGGGCCGGCAGGCAACGGCGCGGGTGCGGGCCGGCGGTCTGGTGCGGCACGACCACTGCGTGTCACGTGTTAAAGCGGGGGATGTGTTGCGGCCGGTGATCCGGCGCAACGACCGGCGTGGCGAGCCGAAGCCGGGCGGGATCCAGGAAATCGACTGGACGTTTCTGACCGTGCGTGAACAGCAGGATTATTTGCTGCAGTGCGAAGTCTTATCCGCCATGCGTAATCCGCTGGAGGGCCGCAGCAGTGTGAGCGTCGAGAAACTCGCTTTGCTTGTCCGGCCGCGGGGGACAACAACGAGGCTCCGCCTGCTCTCGAAAGGCGACGTTTCGAAACCGTTGGAGGGCTATGAAATATTCGCCAAGAGACCGCTACCCAAGGAATCCGAGGAGAACAATACGGCCCAACGGCTGGGATTCTCGGATTGGCGGGGAATGATCGATGTCCCGCTGAGCGATATGCCGGTGCGACTGATCTATGTCAAAAACGGTACCCATCTCATCGCTCGGCTTCCCATCGTGCCGGGCCATCGGCGCCAGGAAACGGTGGAGTTGCCCAACGACGACAAAAGGCTCGAGACCGAGGCGTTCGTCAAAGGCATGGAGAGCACGGTGATGGACCTGGTCGCTCGCCGCGAAATCCTCGCCGCCCGCATTCGCCGACGCCTCGAGCAAGGCAAAGTCGACGAAGCACGCCAGTTACTTGAAGAGATCAAAATGTTCCAGACCAAGGATGATCTGGAACTCGTGCTCAGCAGCCGGCAGCAGGCTGGCCTCGCCTCAGCCGACGAAAGAGAGCAGCTCCGCATCGATCAGCTGCTGAGCGGCACGCGCATCCTGCTCAACAAGTACCTGGACCCGGACCAGTTGGTGGCGTTGCAGCGAGAAGTGGAAAAAGCCGTCGGCGCCCCGTCTGCGGCTCAGAGCAAGGAGGCCACGGCTCAGAGTGACAATGCGTCGGCCGCGGAGAATGCGTCGGCCGCGGAGCAAGTCACGCCCGAAGCTGCCACGCCGGAAGCTGCCACGCCGCCCGTCCAATGACCACGAGCGGCACCTTTTCCAATGCCCGGCTGGACTAGCGCGGCCGCAGCCAAACCGGAAATCCGAAATCCCAAATTCGAAACCTCAAACAAATTCGAAATCCCCCCCAAAAAAAAATTAAAACCTCAGCTGCCGGCAAAACCGCGGCCATGATCCGCCCGCCAATTCTCACCATGCTGCCGCGTCCTCCGTCCTCCGTCCTCCCTTTCTCCCTTTCTCCCTTTCTCCCTTAACAGTGAACGGGTGCCGCCACCCGTCTGGCGAAGGGATCGCCAGCACGTTCATCGGATCCACGTGCTGATGAGAAAACCGAGGACGATGCCGACCAATAAGGAAACAGGGATTGATACGGCCAGTGCAATGGGTACGGTCAGGTCACGGGCCGAGGAATACGGGTACGCCAGTGTGGGGGGGGGCGGTTTGCGGCGCCGACGGCTGGCGCGAATTCGCAACGTGTCCTGTCCCGCGCCTGCCAAGGGGTCCGTATTCTGTGACCATTGGCTCGAACCGCGACTCGATTCCGCTTCTTCCGCGTCGTAGCCTCCCCCGTTCGTGTCGTGCAGCTGTTCCATATCGTCGCTGCCGGTGGGCAACGGCGGCGGCATCCAAGGACTCTTGGTCAGTCGCTGCGACGGCAGGCTCACCGCGTCGCTGGCCCACGGTTCCAGTCGCGAACAGACTTCGGACGCCGATTGCATGCGGGCCGACGGATCCTTTTCCATCATGTCCGCGATGATCTCCACAAACTCCTCACTAATCTCCGGATTGAACCGTCGCGGATGCCAGGGCGTGTCTTCCAGGTGGCGCCGCGCCTTCTCGCGCGTGGTACCGCCCGGAAAGGGCACCTTGCCCGTGACCGCGTAATAGAGCGTACAGCCCAGCGAGTAAATGTCGCTGGCCGGTGTGATCTCGCGCGGACTCCTGATCTGCTCGGGCGACAAGTAATCGGCTGTTCCCACGATTTTCCCGGCCCGTGGGTCCTCCTCGGCCAAATGTATGAAGCCGGCCAACCCGAGATCCGAGACCTTCGCTCGTCCGTCGGGCGTGACCAGTACATTGCCCGGTTTCACGTCGCGATGCAGCAGGCCCCGTTGATGAGCGTAGTCGAGCCCTAGCGCCGCCTGACGGATGATGTTGGCCGCCTGTTGGACCGAGAGCGGCAGGCCTTGCGTGCGAATCAGCCGGCGGAGGTCCATGCCCGGTACGAACTCCGTCACCAGGTAATACACGTTCCCGTCATGTCCGGCGTCGTAGGCACGCACCAGGTTCGGGTGATCCAATTGGGCTTGCGTGCGGATTTCACGTGTGAAATTGACGATTGCCTGGGGAGTGGACTTGTTCAACGGCAGTACTTTCACGGCCGACTCGCGACCCATCATCTCGTGCACGGCCTTAAAAACCTGCCCCATCCCCCCTTGGCCGATCCAATCGGTAATGATGTACGGCCCAAGATTCAGCTTCGTCCTGCCCTCTTTTAACTGGTCGGCTTGATAGGACGTCAACACGTCAAGCTCAACCAGCTTCGCCGCCAGCTCCTCGTCCGTCACTTCACGCTTGGCCGGTCCACTCGGGAGACTGCGAATGGCCGCCTCCACACGATCAAGCTGCTCTTGGGTGATCAGCTTGCTCGCCAACGCGGATGTTCGGAATACGGAGACTTCAGGTGCAACCACGCCGGGGTACCCAAAAAAACAGGGAAAAGTGACGCGAACAGCGCCAGGCTGCGAAAACCGCGCCGAGCGGCGCCAGCGAAATGACTCGACTATTCACTAGACTAACTTGAGTGCCCTTCCCGCGCCAAGAGTCAGCGGCCGGCCGGCCGCTATTGGCGGCCCCACAACCCCGAAATTCCGCTAAACTACGCCTCATCCCACCGCCCGGCCGCTCACCGGCCTGGTTCCCGAGGGATCAAGTCGCCGCCCGCAGAGCCCGCAGACAAGTCTCAGGACGCGACATAGGGGCGCCACGACGGTGGCAATGGAGCCACCAGACGGATCCGGGCCTTCGTGGTGGGGTGGGAAAACTGCAGCTCCCGAGCGTGCAACGCGACCCCGGGCTGAAACGCCACGCTACTGCCGTATTTTCGGTCACCCAGCACGGGATAGCCGTGGCTGGCCAGCTGCACGCGAATCTGGTGCTTGCGACCCGTCTCCAATTCGATCTCGACCTGGACCGCTTTGCGCACGCTGCCAAGTGTTCGATAAGTGAGAATCGCTTCCTGAGCGCCGGGCTCCGTGGGCCGCCCCACCAATACCTTGCGATGCCGCTCGTCTTTCCGCAACCAGTCCGTCCAGGTCCCCGCCGCCGGCACCGGCTCCCGCTCCACTAATGCCCAATAGCGCTTCGTCACGTCGCGCTGCCGAAACTGCTCGGAGAGCCGAGCCGCCGCTTTGGAAGTGCGAGCAATCAATACGACTCCCGTCACCGGCGCGTCCAAGCGACTGACGATGCCAAGGTAAACATTCCCCGGCTTGGAATACTTGCGCTTGATGTACTCCTTGGCCACCGATAGCAGACTCGCCAGATCGCTCGCCACGCCCATCGTCGGCAAGCCGGCTGGCTTGTTGATCGCCAGTACGTGATTGTCCTCGTAGAGAATCTCTAAAGGGGCAGTCGGCATGGAACTTCACATCATACTTCAGCAACCCGAGAGCGTCGGCGGCCGGTACACCGCGGCAGCGTACCACATCGTAACCGCCCGCCGGAAGTCCCTGAATCCCCCCCAACTCTCTCACTCTCACTCTCACTCTTACTCTTACTCTTACTCTTACTCTTACTCTTAACGCGGCCTGCGGCCGCAACCAAAACGGGAAATCCGAAATCCCAATATCGAAATCCCAAACAAATTCGAAATCCAAACCGAAAACCTCCGCTGCCGGCAAAACGGCCGCGGGCGGGCCCAAAGCAGATTCTCATCAGCCGTATGCCATTGCGTCCTCCCTTTCTCCCTTTCTCCCTTTCTCCCTGGTATGTACTTAACGCGGCCTGCGGCCGCAACCAAACAGGAACTGGAAGTGGGTGACTTGGTTACCGCTGCTCTGGGGGGAGGAACCAGCGGCCCCAGTTTCCTCCCCCCAGACCCCCCTTCTCCTTCCCTCTTCTCTGTGGTTCCGACAAGAGGAAAGATAGCTGTACAAAAAAGGCGTTCATCCTGCATTATGAATGTTCCACCATTCAGCAGGAGAACGCCATGAACTTCGCCAAACGCGCTTTGTCGGCCAATTCGCCGCCTCGATTATAGCACTGTTAAGTTGTTTTGATCGAGTCATTTTCAAGGGGCATTTGCCCTTCGGGACGAACATTATCTGAACTCCTATGTCGATGGCGTGTTGCGCATGCGGCGCAAGGACTTTCTCCCTTGGTTGGAGCAGCACTCTCAGAAACTGGTTGACCATGCCCAGCGACTGGCCAACCAGTACGGTCGTCCCTACGTGTATCACCAGGCCAAACTCCGCAAGGAGAAGTTTGTCCAGGACGTCATCCGCCGCGACCGTCTCGATCTGGGACTGGTGGTCGTCCTGTGTGTCCAGGAAACCTGTCGTACCGTTAAACTCCGTTACGACAAACAGAAACCACGGCTCGTCTTCGCGCGCCGGCCAGAACGCGTGCTCTACTATTATTGGTTGGACGCCAACTTCGGAGTAAGACTCGAACGCGGCCGGCGGCCACGACCAAATTGGAAATCCGAAATCCCAATCTCGAAATCCCAAACAAATTCGAAATCCAAAACCGAAAACCTCAGCTGCCGGCAAAACGGCCGCGGGCGGGCCCCAAGCAGATTCTCATCAGCCGCATGCCATTGCGTCCTCCCTTCCTCCCTTCCTCCCTTCCCTTTCTCCCTGGTATGTACCTAATTCCAAGAAATATCTGGAAAAGGACCACCCCAATGGGCGGTCTTTTGACATGCACTGGCCGTGACGTAGAGTTGCCCCGGGGAATCGATGTCTACAATAACCCGCAATGGGGGAGGGCCATGATCTCGGTGCGACAGTTCGAGAACGTGATCATCGTTCGACCTGAGACACACCGATTGGATGAGGTGTTGGGCCGGCAATTGGTGGCCGCCATGCGCGATTACATCACTCCCGGTGCCCATATCATCCTGAATCTCGCCGATGTGGTCTATCTCAACAGTGAAGCGCTTGGGTACATCACCACGTGCGCTCGTCGACTGTCTCACCTGCGCGGATCGCTGGCCGTATGTAGCCTGCAGGACGGTCCCCGCGGCGTATTCCGGATTCTGCGGATGGAGCGGGTCTTGCGGGGTGTATTCGAAGGTGAAGAAGAAGCCTTGGCGGCTAAACCATAAGTTCTTCCTTTTGACTGCCGGGCGTCACGGCCGCACGATCGGCTCGTCTCACACTTGCCCGAGCGTTTTCCTCCAGTTGTCGCTGTTGTTACACGAGGTTGTGAAAATGGCGCAGCAGTTGACTGAGATCCGTCACGCAAGTCCTCTTGATAAATCGGGTTTGGGCCAGCGTCTGGCGATGAAGTGTGTGCACACGGCACCCAACATCAATGCCGCCCAAAGGAATCCATACAGAAGCACACTTGCCGTCGTTTCATTGGCACCCGGCGCGTTTTGCATCAAATTGACAAAGACGTCATGCACGTAGTGGAAGACCATGCTCGGCAACAAGGAACCGGTCTTCAGAATCAAATAGAGAAACAGCGATCCCATGAAGAAAATGCTGAGCAGGTCAACCAGATGCGCCACGGAGAGTCGCGGGCTTAGGTGGGCAATGGCAAACACGAAGGTTGTGTAGAAGTAGGCCTTTTTCGGCTTCCCCACATACATCCGCGTGAAGAGCACCAGAATGATACCGCGAAAGAAGACCTCTTCCCAGATGCCGCGTGTGAGCCCCTTGATCCAGCGTACGGGCGGTACCATCTCCCAGTCCCATACAAAATGTCCGGTAAGCCAGGTTGCCAGCAGGATGCCGGACAAGGTCAGTGCCGCCATGAGCAAACCGAGCAATACATGGCGGACCACGGGAGCCATGGGGAGTAATCGAATATCATGGCAGAAGGCTCGCAACGATTTCCTCCCATTGGGTAAACCAAGAACGGTGGGCATAATGAACAAAGCCACGACGCCCAACGCGACGAAATAGAGCGCCGGAGGCAGATAAGTACCCGGCAGCGTCTCCAAAAAGCCGAGCATCAGATAGGTGACGGCCGTGAGGGCAATAGCTGGCGGGGGATAGTTCGCCAACTTTGTATTGAACCTGATGACTTGGTCTGCTTCCATTTCCGGCTCCCGCGTCAGCGTTGAGATTACCCAGATTTGGTCTATGGTACCCTCGGCGACCAGCGGCTGGAAGTTTCCCCGCGCAAAGAGTGGCCGCGTCATAACCGAGCGACTGCAACTATGCCCACAGCGAAACCCTTGATCCTCGCCAGCCAGTCTCCTCGACGCCGTGAGCTGCTCGCGGCAGCCGGCTATGAGTTCCAGGTGATCGCGCCGTCGGACAACGCGGAATGTGGAGTCTGCAGTGGCGAGACTCCGCCCGAACTGGTCGCTCGCCTGGCCTATCAGAAGGCCGCCGACGTCGCTCACCAAGTGGACCAGGGGATCGTCATTGGCTGCGACACGGTCGCGGAGTGCCTCGGCCAGATCCTGGGAAAACCGGTGGATCAAGATCATGCCCGGGAGATGCTCCGCTTGTTGCGGGGCCGCGAGCACCGCGTGCTGAGTGGCGTGTGCGTCTGGTTTCGCCCGGAGAATTTGAAACGAGTGGCTGTGGCGATGACGCGGCTGAGAATGGATGCCGTGACGGACCAGCAGCTGGACGAGTACCTTGCCACGGATGCCTGGGAGGGCAAAGCGGGCGCGTTCGGCTATCAGGATGGGATACCCTGGATTCACATCCTCGAGGGGAGTGAATCCAATGTGGTCGGGCTGCCTTTGGAATTACTCGAGCAGCTCTTGTCGCACGCCACGCACAAGAGTTCCGAGCCGTAACCTGCTCGAATTATTGGCGGTGGGTGGTGAATGGCGGAAACGGCGTACGCCCAACGCAAGCCGCCGCCTGATCGCTCTGAAGTACCGGTGCCTCATCTCTGTTACCGAAGGGAAGAGACCAGCGTCCAACGAAGGAGATGATCATGCCGGGCGTTGACTTCGACCTGCTCCGCAGAGAGATCACGATGCAACAGGTTCTCGACGAAATTGGATTCAAGGCGACTCACCGCGACGGTGACCAACTCCGTGGACCCTGTCCCGTACACGGCTCCACGTCGACGCATAGCCGTTCGTTTTCGGTGAATCTCAGCACCGATCGCTACTCCTGTCACCAATGCACATCACACGGCAACCAACTCGATCTGTACGCTGCCGTGGAGAACATCACGGTCTACCAGGCCGCCGTCGATTCGTGTCACGCGCTGGGCCGCGACGTGCCATGGATCAAGCGATGGTAAACCACCACGACCACCCCCGGAACAGTGAAGAGGCACCGGTACTTGAAGTGCCCAACAGCGTCGCCTACTCGAAAACTAATCCACAACTATTGACAATAACTCGTACTTCCGTCGCGTCGTCCCAGATGCGATGATAGATGTCGCGGATCATTGGAATACAAATCTGTTTGGAGCCGCGAGGCGCACTTTGATCGCAGGTTCGCGGCTGACGATTACACGACCGGGTTCGGTGCTGGGCATCCATGCGAATTCCTCCCTTTGTGAGAAAAGGAAGAATCGCACAAAATGCCGCTGCTAGCGAACCCGGTTTTTCATGCTGAGCACGGCATTTTTTCGAAAAATTGACTACATAGAAAATGTTAGTGTCAGCGAATTTGTTTGAGATTTCGGATTTTGGATTTCGGATTTCCTGTTTGGTTGCGGCCGCGGGCCGCGTTAGGAGTAAGAGTAAGAGGGGCAACAAAAAAGCCCTGGTGCTGTTTGGCACCAGGGCTTTTTGTTGTAATGAACCCGGCGATACCTACTTTCACGCTTTTGGCACTATCATCGGCTCGGAAAGCTTAACTACTGTGTTCGGGATGGGAACAGGTGTGACCTTTCCGATATGGTCACCGGGAAGAAGCGTGGCGGGCGATGAAGCCCAACCGCGCTTGGTTGGTTGTAGTGGTAGCAGGCAAGGCCGCCGGTGCCGGGTGGCACGCGGATGGGCCTGAGCGAATACAGATCGGAGAGTGTTGGATAAATGTGGCCAAGCTTTCGTCCATTAGTACCAGTTAGCTGAACACATTACTGTGCTTACACATCTGGCCTATCAACCTGGTAGTCTTCCAGGGGACTTTCTCCGCAATGCGGATTACGAAACCTAATCTTGGAGAGGGCTTCACGCTTAGATGCTTTCAGCGTTTATCCTTTCCGTAGTTAGCTATCCAGCCGTGCCACTAGCGTGACAACTGGTACACCAGAGCTACGTCCTTCTAAATCCTCTCGTACTAAAGAAGAACCTCCTCAAGTTTCGAACGCCCACGGCAGATAGGGACCGACCTGTCTCACGACGGTCTGAACCCAGCTCACGTACCACTTTCATTGGCGAACAGCCAAACCCTTGGGAGCTTCTTCACCCCCAGGATGTGATGAGCCGACATCGAGGTGCCAAACCGCCACGCCGCTATGGACGCTCGGTGGCGATAAGCCTGTTATCCCCGGAGTACCTTTTATCTGATGAGCGATGACCCTTCCATACGGAACCACCGGATCACTAAGACCTACTTTCGTATCTGCTCGACTGATGGGTCTCGCAGTTAAGCACCCTTCTACCTTTACGCTCTACGCCTGATTGCCAACCAGGCTGAGGGTACCTTTGTACTCCTCCGTTACTCTTTTGGAGGAGACCGCCCCAGTCAAACTGCCCAACTGACACTGTCCGTTGCCCGGATTCACGGGATCAACGTTAGAACTAAAGCATATCCAGGGTGGTATTTCAACGTTGACTCCACGAGAGCTTGCGCTCCCGCTTCACAGCCTCCCACCTATCCTACACAAGACATACCTCAGCCCAATATCAGCCTACAGTAAAGGTTCACGGGGTCTTTCCGTCTAACCGCGGGTACGTGGCATCTTCACCACGACTACAATTTCACCGGGTCGGTGGTTGAGACAGTGCTCCTGTCGTTACGCCTTTCATGCAGGTCGGAACTTACCCGACAAGGAACTTCGCTACCTTAGGACCGTCATAGTTACGGCCGCCGTTTACCGGGGCTTCGGTCGCCAGCTTCTCCACCGAAGTGGCTAACCGCCTTCCTTAACCTACCGGCACCGGGCAGGCGTCAGACTCTATACATCCTCTTACGAGTTAGCAGAGTCCTGTGTTTTTGATAAACAGTCGCAAGAGCCGATTTTCTGTGGCCCCCAACAGCGTTAACCATCAAGGGCACCCCTTATCGCGAACTTACGGGGTCATTTTGCAGAGTTCCTTAACCACCGTTCTCCCGAGCGCCTTAGACTACTCGTCTCGCCTACCTGTGTCAGTTTTAGTACGGTCACAAACGCTTCAACAGCTTAGAAGCTTTTCTTGGACGTTCTTCAGATGACTTCGAGGACTTAAATGCTCTCGGTCCCATCCTTCAGCTTATGAGGGCGGATTTGCCAATCCCTCACCTCCAGATGTTCCACGGACATTTCTAGTCGTACCGCTCACCCTCTAAACGCCGTCCCTCCATCGCTCCACGTTCATGGCGCAGGAATGTTGACCTGCTATCCATCGTCTACGCCTTTCGGCCTCGACTAAGGCACCGGCTAACCCTGGGCGGATTTACCTTCCCCAGGAAACCTTAGGCTTTCGGCGAGCAGGATTCTCACCTGCTTTATCGTTACTCATTCCGGCATAATCACCTGTACGCCCCGACACCGCTCCTTTCGGTACGGCTTGTATCTGACGTACAGCGCTCTCCTACCACTACGCAATCCGAAGATTGTCATAGTCCACTGCTTCGGTGTAATACTTACTCCCGTTCATTATTGGCGCAGAATTGCTCGACCAGTAAGCTGTTACGCACTTTTTAAATGGTGGCTGCTTCTAAGCCAACATCCTGGCTGTCACGGCAACTCAACTTCCTTAGTGACTAAGTATTACTTCGGGACCTTAGCAGATGGTCTGGGTTGTTTCCCTCTCGACCGCGAAGCTTATCCCTCGCGGACTGACTCCCGAGATAGTCGCACCGGTATTCGGAGTTTGGTTCAGTGGGGTACCCTGGAAAGAGCCCCCATCCAATTCAGTATCTCTACCCCCGGTGCGTAGTGGCTCGAGGCTATCCCTAAAGATATTTCGGAGAGAACGAGCTATCTCTGCGTTTGATTAGACTTTCACTCCTCCCCACAAGTCATCCCCTCGGTTTTCAACCCAAGTGGGTTCGGTCCTCCACGCAGTATAACCCGCGCTTCAACCTGCTCATGGGTAGATCACGCAGTTTCGCGTCTACCACCTGCGACAAATTCGCCCTATTAAGACTCGGTTTCCCTATGGCTCCGCCCCGGAACGGGCTTAACCGAGCCGCAAACGGTAACTCGCCGGATCATTATGCAAAAGGCACGCCGTCACACTTGTCTAAATCGACCATAGTGCTCCGACCGCTTGTAGGCGTATGGTTTCAGGTTCACTGTCCTCCCCTAGGCAGGGGTTCTTCCCATCTTTCAGTCGCCCTACTGAGTTCACTATCGGTCATCAGAGAGTATTTAGCCTTACGGGATGGTCCCCGTCGATTCAGTCGGGGTTTCACGTGACCCGACCTACTCAGGTACCCCTCGGGAGACAACACAGCTGTCGCATACGGGACTGTCACCCTCTGTGGTCGACCGTTCCAAGTCGTTCTGCTAGCAGGTTGCTTTGTAACTCCCATGTGAAAGGCCCTACAACCCCGCAGAGGAAAACCTCCACGGTTTGGGCTGTTCCGCGTTCGCTCGCCGCTACTGACGGAATCGATTTTTCTTTCTTTTCCACCGGTTACTGAGATGTTTCAGTTCACCGGGTTAGCCGCAACACGCCTATGAATTCAGCGTGAGCTAATTCGGGAATCCCGGGATCAACACTCGTTTGTCAACTCCCCCAGGCTTTTCGCAGACTTCCACGCCCTTCATCGCCTTCTGACACCAAGACATCCCCCATACGCCCTTAGTAGCTTGACCACAATTATCCAAAACTCTCGCTACCAAACCCCGCGTCGCTAAGTCTCCCCAGCAACGTGGTGCCTGATCCGCAAGTCGAGGTTGTGATCACACTACCAACAACGATTTCAATCCGAGTGTGTTTGAGATCGCCGGCGTTCTCACGCCAGCTCTCTCAAGTCGCTCTCAAAAATGAAGCAATTCTCGCCTCACAGTTCGCTCTCCCGCCCGGCTCTCGCCCGACAAGATAGTTTCCTGCAAGACCCTCTTCGCTTCATTCGAAGATGCCTACTACCTCTACTACAACCAAATTGTCAAAGATCGTGCAACGCTCTTCCAAGCGTCCTTCGTCTCCGCCCTAATGGACAGAAGCCGCATCCCTCAGATCCAAATTGAACTCAGTGTTCCGAGCTCAATTCGCTCAGGAAGGCGGCTTGCATTCATCAGCTCGTCTGCCGAAGAAGCCAAATCTAGCGGTCCGTCCTCGAGTTGTCAATGCAACCAAGGGGAAGTGAGAAACTTTTTTTCTCACAGCCCCGCAGCGGCCAGGACCACTCGCTAAAACAGCCACTTTGCCCGCTGGCAAATCCCGTTCGAGCGAACCGGAAATTCTACACTCACAACCCAGGAGTGAAAACCCCCCATGGCCAAATTCCCTTCCAGGACGCGAACACCTGTCCACCACCAACTGCTTGATCCCGTTCGTTGGCTAAGTGGAGCCGAAGGGACTCGAACCCTCGACCCTCGGCTTGCAAAGCCGATGCTCTCCCAGCTGAGCTACGGCCCCAGGGTGGACCGACCTTGAAGAAATTTCTGGCAGTGGGCGCACGAAGATTCGAACTTCGGACCTCGTCGTTATCAGCGACGCGCTCTAACCAACTGAGCTATGCGCCCGGGTGCCTCGGGAATACCCCCCGAGATCGCTTATTGTAGATTCCCAACGCCGGCTGTCAAACCGGCATAAATCGAGCTTGTCGTACAGGCCGATTTTGTCCTATCGTTATCGGCTGTAAACCGGCAGACCATTGCAGATTTTCTCGGCTCGCCACCCGATACACTTTCAACGGCCCAGTTACGCTCCCATCTGTGGCCGCGATAGCGTGGACTGGCGACCGACCGGGCTCACACTCGACCGGGGGGGCTGACTGCCAATGGGCCTGCTCCGGCGCGGATGAGGCGGGTGGCCGCCTGTTACTCGAAGTCAACGCACTTTCTGCTCCACTAAAAGGAAACGTAGCTCATGGCAAACATCTCCCAGAAATGGACTGTTGCGGCAGTGTTTGGCCTGCTGGCCGCACTGGCTGACCCCGCCCTGGCCCAAACCGGCAAGCCTCCGGTTTCGAAAGCCCTCGGCCTCAAACCAACCCAGGAGGACGTCGAATATGACGTGCCCGATCAGGCCACGGCGGACAAGTGTACCCTGGAGCCCTACAAATTAGGAAAAACTTCCGGCTGGGAGGTTCGCGATCCATCCGGAAATGTGCTGCGGCGGTATCTGGACACCAATGCCGACAATAAGGTCGATCAATGGTGCTATTTCAAGAACGGGATTGAAGTCTACCGGGACATCGACAGCAATTTCAAAGGCAATGCGGACCAATACCGCTGGCTGGGGACCGCCGGGATACGCTGGGCCATCGACAGCAACGAGGACGGGGAGCCCGATTCCTGGAAGATCATCTCGCCGGAAGAGGTGTCGGAAGAGGTCGTCCTCGCGCTGACCAACAAAGACGTATCTCGATTCAAGCGACTGTTGCTCTCGCCCGAAGAGCTGAGCAGTCTGCAACTGGGCGAGGAGCAGGGCAAGCAGTTGGCCAAAAAGATCGCCGACACGGCTGCGGGCTTTGAAGACTTGCTGAAGCGGGCGGATATCGTGACCGGCGATTCCCGCTGGGTAAACTTTGGCGGCACGCGGCCGGGCGTGGTGCCCATGGGAACCGATGGGCGCAGCGCGATCTGGTGGTGTACGAAAATGCCGTGGCCGTGGTCGAAAGCGGCGGCACGCACAGCCAGGTGATCATCGGCACGCTCGTCCAGGCCGGAAATGTGTGGCGGCTGATCGACCTGCCCAAGACCTTGGCCGACTCACAGGCCAGCACATCCCCGGACGGGTTCTTCTTTCAAGCCTCGTTGGCTCGGCGGGCCGAAGCCGACGTGCCGGTCGCTGGCGGGCTCAGCCCGGAAGTCCAGCAGTTGATCAACCAGATGGAGGAAATCGACAAAGACCTGGCGGAAGCCAAGACGCCAGATCAACTTGCGCCGCTCAACGCGCGCCGCGCTGATGTACTGGAAAAGCTGGCCGAAACGACCACCCAGGGTGAGGAGCGTGCAACTTGGATTCACCAGCTGGCCGATACGGTCAGCGCGGCCGCTCAGTCGGGTGCCTACCCGCAGGGTGTCGAACGTCTCAACAGCCTCTGGACGAAGCTGGCCGAACAGAAGGCCGCGCTGGATCTGGTCGCGTACGCCAAATTCCGCTATTTGTCCGCGGCCTACATGGAGAGTCTGCAGCGGGACGACGCCGATTTTGCCAAAATCCAAGATCAATGGCTCGCCGACTTGGAGCAGTTTGTCAATGACTTCGCCGCCACGCCCGACGCGGCCGATGCCATGCTGCAGCTGGCCATGGCCGAGGAGTTTGCGGGCGATGACCAAGGCGCCGTGAAATGGTACGCCCGCATCGCGACGGATTTCCCCGGGACGACGGTGGCGACCAAGGCGAGCGGCGCGAAACGACGCATCGAATCGGTCGGGCAACCCCTCGTTCTCGCGGGCAAAGACCTGCAGGGCAACGCCGTCGATGTGGCCTCGTACCGCGGCAAAGTGGTCTTGGTGCACTTCTGGGCCACTTGGTCCGAACGCGGCCGGCCCGATATCTCCGTGCTCAAAGACATGCAGACCAAATACGGCAAGGACAATGTGGCGATCGTCGGCGTCAACGTGGACAACGACCTGGCGGCACTCAATGCTTACCTGGCCGAAAATAACCTCCCCTGGCCCCAGCTTTATGCGCCGGGAGGCCTGGATAGCCCACTGGCCGCCGACTTCGGCATCCTGGTGCTGCCAACCATGATGCTGGCCGACCGCGCCGGCCAGGTGATCAGCCGGGATCTGACGGCTGGCGAGGTGGATAACGAACTGCGGAAACTGCTGCGGTAGTTGGCTCCCTGTCATGCCCCGCAGCGCCGTGCATCGGCCCGCGTGGGTGCACGTGGCCAACGGTTCACTGGCATTGGCGACGCTCATTGGGCTCGGCTCCATCGGGAGTCGAGCCCTTTTCTGTTGCTCTGTTCCAGTGCCGTTCGAACGAAAGCGGCATGTGCACCGCACGTGATCGTCGCGATCGGCTGCGTGCACGTCTGAAGTCAGGTCATTAGTCATTCACCATTCGCCATTCGCCATTCGCCATTGTCCGGGGGCCATGGCCTCCGTGCTCGCATGGGCCAAGGAAGGGGGCGAGTGAGACTCCCGATTTTCCGGTGGGTCGATTACGGCAAGCCGCTCCATGGATCCCCCTTTTTGTAAATTCTACCGCGGCCAAACGCGGCGTTTTGCAATACTTGCCAGGAACTGCGACGCGTGAGTCGTCGAACTTGAGTGAATCTTGCGAGAAAACCGGAATTCCGGTACGTTGGTGCCTGTGTCGTGTCGAGCGGCCCGCAAAATGCGGGTACCAGCCGGCGGCGACAAGGGATTTGTCGCTGCCACCGCCGGCCCGATCTCTCGATCGCCAGCGGACGTTCCCCGCCTTGTGTTGGCGACTGCACGTTCACCTGGAATGGAAGCTGGGAGAAGTGAAGCTCATGTTTACGCTGTCTCTGCCCGTCATTTTCTGGTTGACCATCGTGATCCAGTTGATCGGCCTGGGAGCGATTGTGGCCATGCGTCTGTTTCCCAGCGGGCGGCGCCACGCGGCATGCCAGAAACTGTTTCTCAGCGTGCTCTCGGCGCTGGGGATGATCACGGTGTTGTCGGTGGGGGCCGACAGTGATTCGTGGGTAACGTCTGGGGCAACTCTGTCGGTTATGACGGTTTGCGCGACCTTTGATTTCCGCCGCGAGGGGAGTCGGAAGGTGGCATTCTAATGGCGACCGTCTCTGGCCGGGCTTCGGTCTGAATCGCCCATTCTGCATCTAAGTGGCGAATTTGCTGGTATTTGCGTCACTGCTCCCGCTATGGGCGCATCCGGCCGTTCCGCGAACATCGGCAAAATCCAAAAAAACCTACCTTTCTTCGCTGTCGGATACCGAAACTATGTAGCGGGCAGTTGAATCGGATACCAGAGTTGCGCAGGGGGGAACTGCGAAGCAGCTCAGCGGCCGATGTGGCGAAGCCACCGCGCCGTTCCCTCCTCCCAGCCCTACCGATGACTCCCACCATGCTCGTGGTCGAGCAGCCTACTTGCCAACATAACATCCCAACGACCCCACGATTTTGTTGTCACAGGACGCATCGCCATGCGGCCGGTCCGCCGCCATGGATGCTGGTTCTCATGACAGCGGACGACCGACAAAATTAGGGAGATTAACCTCAGGAGGGGGACCCATGCGACGTTTACTTGTAGGATTGGCGATTGCATCCATCGCCGCCCTGTTGCCCTGCGGAGTTCGTGCTGACGATCAACAGATTGCGCAGCGGATCGTCCAGCAGCTGCAGCAGCAGAAGGCCGACGGTAGTCTCACCGGTTTCGGCATCGACTTGGAAGTCGAGAGTGGCATTGTCTGGCTCAAGGGCCACGTCAGCTCGCCCGAGCAACAGTCCCTGGTGCTCGACATGGCGCGACGCGTCCCCGGGGTCGAGCAGGTTGTTAACGACCTGCAAATCAAGACGGCAGCTGTCGAAGCGCAGCCGCAGTCAAAAGTGCGACCAGCGTTGTTGCGAACCGAGAGCGGCAGCAAGCTGCTCCAGAAGCCCGGTGAACTGCTCACCAATCTGCGTGGCAGCGTGCAACGGGCCTTCGGAGCGGACAAGGAAGACGCTGAGCCGACCAAGGTAGCTCAAGCTGATCCGGCCCCCGCGGCTCCCAAAACCGCTCGGCCCCGCGAGCAGGCTCCGACCCCCGCCATGGTTGAGCCCGCCAGGCAGCAAACGGCCCAGCAAGTGGCACAACAACCCGCGCAGGACCAGCCACGCGAAGCCAATCCGCCCCGCGTTCAGGCCGCGCAGGTTTCGCAATCGAAGCAATCGACGCCTTCCGACGAGCAGCTGGCAGAAGATATTATCGGTAAGCTGCGAACACAGAAGGATCGGGGTACTTTGCGGAATTTCGACGTCGATGTCCAAGTGAATAAGGGAGTCGTATGGGTGTCCGGCCGTGTGGCTTCGGAGACTCAACAGTCCCTCGTGCTGGATATCTCTCGCCGAGTCCGTGGGGTGAAGCAGGTGGTCAACGATCTGCACGTCGGCAGCTCGGCTCCCGTGCAAGTCGTGTCGGCACCTGTCAGCCAGCAGGCCCCAGTACTCGCCCCCGTGACGGAAGAACCAGCCCCGATCGCGGCGGCCGTACCGGCCACTCAAGTTCCGGTTCAGCTGCAATACGTCCAGGTTCCCCAAGCCGTTGGCCCGCGTGCCCCGCTCGCCTTCGCCCCGGCTCAAAGTGTTGCCTATAGCCAGCAGATCATGGGACAGCCCATGCCTGAAGTACCGGCCGCCACGGGAGTCGCTCGAGCTCGCTTCGATCACCCGTCCATGCCCGGTTATGCTTGGCCCAGCTACGCAGCTTATCCGAACTACGGTGCTGTCACGTACCCGCGACAGTACTCGCCGACCGCGTGGCCCTATATTGGCCCCTTCTACCCCTATCCCCAGGTCCCCTTGGGATGGAGGAAGGTCACGTTGGAATGGGATGACGGCTGGTGGATGCTGGACTTCAAGAGCAAGTAGGTCCAGGGTCAAACCTTCGGATGCTGATTGATAAAGCTCCCCCCACGAATCGAATCGAGGGGGGAGCTTTTTTTATACCCACGACTCATCACCCCCCCCGTTTTTTCTTACTCTTACTCTTAACTCTTACTCCTAACGCGGCCTGTAGCCGCAACCAAAACGGGAAATCCGAAATCCCAATATCGAAATCCCAAACAAACTCGAAATCCAAAATTCGGAAATCCAAAAACCTCCGCTGCCGGCAAAACGGCCGCGGGCGGGCCCCCAGCAGATTCTCACCAGCAGCATGCCATTGCGTCCTCCGTTTTCCCTTCCTCCCTTCCTCCCTTCTTCCCTTTCTCCCGCTTTTCTGTGCTTCGAATTTCGGATTTTGTTCCAAACATGCGCGCACCGTGCGCACATCCTACACGCGAAAACTTTACTCTTACTCTCTCCCCGCCTCTCGCAAAACCCAAAACCACCGCCCACCGCCCACCGCCCGGCTCGACGTAAATCGCCAGCCGACGTTGGTCGGAAAACGCCGCTTCAGTCGGAGCAAGGGGGAAAACGGCGCGGAGAATTGGGACGAGTCGTAGGCCTGCGGATCGGTCTCGCTGCGAGGCTTGAAAACAGTAATATTCACCCCATTTTGACCCGATATTGAATGCCTGGGCGGGTCGTTTCGGATTTGCGGGTGCCAGCGACGGGGCGTCACGAGCCAGGCTGCCGGCGATCCAGCTCGAACAGCCAGGACAATTGTTTTTTCCAGAAGAATCAGAAAAATCCGCAAGTTCGTCCTAGATTAACACGATAAGTAGGTTAGCGATAATCACCAGCCCGGAAGAGCATTTCTGCGGGCGTTTGGACGAATCAATTGGCTGGTCAGCTCCCGACCGCATGACCGCTCATCACGTGACCATCAAGGAAGATCCGATGTCGCACAAGACTCTTGCCGCCGCCCTCTGCACCGTCACGGTGCTCCTGGTACTGGGTAGCACTGGTTGTATCCGTCCGACGATGGGTCCGATGCTGCCCATTCCGATTCCTGTCAGCCCGTATTTCCAGGACAAGAAGGAAGACGAGGCGTGGGCACACGAACGTTACGACCGGGTTCCGATTCTGGGACCGATTACGGCTGGCGGCCCGGCTGTGGCACTCGATGCGCCCAGTGACGACGAGGTGATGGTGGCGTTCGAAAAGGCTCGCCCAATTGAGGGGGGATTACCTTTCCTGCACGAGGTGCAGCGGAATAACGTGCGGATCACCAAAGAAAAGATTGCCGATTATGTGGATCCGCCCCGTTTCGTCCCGATGATTGGCCCAGCCCAGCTCCATCATGCCCATTACAAATGCACGATTTACTACGAGGAAATCACCTGGGTTGGCTGGCCCGTCCCGTACTCTTATCGTGACGAGGACGCCCGAGAAGTGATCTACATCGACCATAACCACTTCCATATGGTGGGTGATGTTGATACAGGCGCCACCTCACCCTACTAGTTCCTAGTTGCCTCAAAAAACCAAAGCCCCGACGGATCCGGTTCTTATGTCAAGAGCCGGATTCGTTGTTTCTTGAGGGGTGAAGCTCGGGGAAACCCGTTGGTCCTGCCTGGTCCCCGCCGCGTGTTGGCGCGCCGAATCACCGTAGCAGGAATGGGTATCCCTCTGTGGAGGGTGTTGTATCAAAGGGTTTGCCTTGTTCTTGCGGAGGATTAATATGGAGACTGAAATGTAATCAGGCAGCGAGCGTTAGCTCGGCAGGTATCACTCCCCTCCTCTGCGATTGAGTACGACCCATGCCCGCGATCCAGCGTCTGTTCCCCACGAGGACTCCCCGTCGTTCCCCTATCCGCCATCGAGCAATCACGCGACGACTTTTCCTTCAGCAGCTTGAGTCTCGCTGTTTGCTGGCGTCGATTGGCGATTGGGCGTACATCGACCTGGGTTCGAGATTAGGCGATGAAGCGACCCACTTCGAGAGCTTGACGGGTGTTGCGTTCTTTGGAGGCCAACTGGCGGTAGTGGCCAACCTCCGCTCCGATGGTGGTGATGCTATTGGGCATCTGGTGATGGTCGATTACGACCTGGAGGCCAACACAGCGGATATTGCCGAGGATTTGACAATACCCTCGCTCGGCGGAGAAACGCATGTGGATGACGTCAGTTCCGACGGTACGACCGTTTACATGACGGGATATTCGAAGTCGGACCTGGCGCCCGACTCGGGCGAGGCGTTTCGCGCCACGTATGATGGTTCCGCGATAGCGTCGATTGGGCTGGGGATATTGGCGGGCAAGAACGCCACGGAACCGATGCTGGGCTCTCAGGGACTGGCGGTGAACTCGAACGGCGTGGTGGTGGGGACTTCGGATGGCGGACGAGCGGTTTTCGAATACGATCAGCAGCTGGTGCACGCAGGCGACGTCAATACGTTTGGTGTCGTGTTAGGCGTGTCAGACGATCGCGTGAAGGTCGGGATCAGTCCGGGAGGGGTCGTGTGGGAAGCCGACAACGGGGCGCCACGCAACGTGACCGATCCAACAGGACGCGGCACGGGACTCTATGGAATTTCGCCCGATCACAGCCGCTTGTTTGGCTCGAGCGACGTCGTATCACAGCCGTCTGGCACGGTGTCCGAAAAGCTCACCTGGTGGACGTATGAAGGCGTGCCGACATTAGTGCACGATGAACTTGGCAACCTGATTGATGGGCGGTTTACGGACGGCACCAACGCTGCAGTCGGCTATTATGTGGCGGTCGGGCCCTCCGCGAATCCGGGCGACTTGCTGCACATGGAGCGCTCGGGTGAGACGTTGGGCATTGAGGAGTGGTTTGAGGGGATCAGCGGCGTCGACATCGCTGCCCTTGCATCGACTTGGGGGCCGGAAATCGCCTATGATTCAGTGAATGGAGTCGTGGCCATCGTCTCGGGAACACATGCCCTGGTGGTGAAGATCAATCAGGAGCCGGTGGCGGCCAACGACAGTTACGAGACTCAGGAGCACGACCCTCTGTTCCCGCTCGTTCCGCTCGTGGTGGCGGCACCCGGAGTATTGCAGAACGACGTGGACGACAGTGCTGCATTGCAGGCTGTGCTCGTTGAGCCGCCGATGTACGGGACGCTCGATTTGGCCGCTGACGGAAGTTTCGTATACACGCCAAACGTCAAGTTCAATCGAGAAGACTCGTTCACGTATCGCGCCAGTGACGGCGAACTGGTCAGTTCGGTGGCGGTCGTGACCATTACCGTCAATACCGCGCGTCCCTGGTACAACGGGGCCAAGCCACTGGACGTGAGTGATGACGGAAATGTCTCCCCGGTCGATGCGCTGTTGGGTATCGATTCACTCAACTCGCAGGGTTCACGCGTGCTGCCGATTCCGCGTGAACGGCCTTTGGCAAAACCGTTTTATGATACATCGCGGGACGGCATATTGTCGCCGATCGATGTATTGCTGGTCATCGATTACCTGAACGGTCGCTCTAGTGGTCAGGGCGAGGGGGAGGCTGCCGAGGCCTCGATGATGCAGGACCCCGTCGCTGCTGCCGACGTGTCGGGAGTGTCCCTCAGTGCGATGGACGGTGTGGAGGAAGACACTTCAAACAGTGGTTTGGCCTTGTTGTCCGTGGCGATGCCGGCGTACGAGTTGCCGCCTTACGAAACGGGATTCGAGCCGGTTTTGCGGTGTGTGGATTCGCAAGCCTGGCGCGGATGGCGAGCAGCGTCGTGGGAAGCCGGCCTCGAATCGGTGCTCGAGGATCTGTTCGAGAATCTGAAGATCGACTGAATCCCCGCCGCGGCCGCCGCCGGCTGCTGGTCATTGGCCACCAGTCACCAGTCACTGGTTGATGGTGAGTGCTTGTCGGCAGGATTCAGATGTGCGGGCATGTCCGAAGTGGATCGGCAGGTTTTTCTGTAGCTCATCACGAAGGACCGGTGCCCGATGACGAAGGACCCGATGACGAAGGACAAGTGCAGGCAAGCTGATGGGTGATTCCTACGACGTCGGTGTGCTGGTCCATTTTCCGGAAGACATTAGCGAGCGAGTGAAGCTGGATCTGATCGAGTTGGCGAACCAGTGGCATGGCTACGCGGATGGTGAGTGGCCGTTTGCCGTGGCTCTGCTCCCGGCGGGCGATTTTCTCAAGTTTGTCTTTTCCGAACCCGACAATGCGAACTTGTTTATTGGGCGGGCCGAAAAATACCTGCAGGGAGTGACGGAAGAAGAGGATGTCGATCAACTGTATTCGATCGTCATGTGCTGGAGCGGTCTGGCGGGTGGCGACATTCACTGAGACGTTGCTCTCAGTCGTCCGCCAAGGCCAGATAGGCCAACACGGCCAGCGGTAGGCATGCCAAGGCAGTGACCAGGACTACGCCGGCAATGGACTCGAGCAAGATAACCTCTCCGTCGCAAGGCGCGGATTTCCGGACTGGCTCGATGGGATTCGTTTCGCCATTCCTGCTGCGGATGCTGACGCTGTCCAGCGAGCCAGAATCGTGTTCGCCTATCACGTAATCAGGCGTCGGGCTATTTTTCCTTTCCCTTTCCCTTTCCCTGCACTGCGATCGGCAGCAATTCGATCTTGGCCGCCGTGATGAAATCGTTTTCCGACAACCCGCCGATCGCGTGCGTCCACAGTTCCACGGTGACGTTGCGATAGCCGACCAGATGCAGATCCGGGTGATGTCCCTCGTCTTCCGCCAGGGCGGCGACTCGTTGGAAGAAATCCATCGCCGCCATGAAGTTCTTGACGACCCACTCGCGTCGGATGCGAATGCCATCGTCCGTCAGCGTCCAACCCGGCAGGTCTTGGAGCAGTCGCTCCGCTTCCTGCCTCGGTACCGGCGGAACACCCCCTTCGCAGGGAACGCACTTCTTGGTCCGTAGTTGCTCGACCGATTCGATCGTCATCTTGCTTCCTCCGCTGTGGTGCGATGCCATTTCGCTCGATTTGGGAGTCTCCGCACGCTCATCCTGGTTGGGGGGCAGGCAGCATCCCCGGGGTTAGGAACTCGATCGAGCGACCCAGTGCTTGCGATTCACTCGTCCCCCCCGCCTGCCGTTGCCCATAGACCTGCCGCTTTCCCTTGACATTCTATAGTCGTGGCAGGCCTCGCGACGAGTCACAATTCAAAACCCAATGGCGTCGGTCTTACTTTTTTCTCTTACTCGTACTCAGGTGTTAACGCTGTTCGCGGAGTTCCGATCGGGAGTGCTGGCGATGCTGGCAAAGGGAATGTGGATTCAGCCAGGGTGTCAGTCGGGGTGATTTGCTTGCTGAGCGCGCGAGTCGTCGAGCGGAATTGCCGTTTTGCGTACGAGGAAGTGGAGCACGGTGGATGCTGCACGAACGGAATGAATTCCGTTCTACGTAGGGGGGGTAGCTTCAGTCTAATCGTTTGAGTTTGGTCACTCGGCCGGTCGCGACCCATTCAGCCACGAAGATATTACCGTCACGATCGAAACAGGCGTCGTGAGGATGGATGAACTTGCCAGGCTTCCACTGTTTCTCGTCGCCGCGAATGGCGAACTTCGTGTCGCTGCGAATCCGCTCGGAATCGTCCCCCAGTCGTGCCACGATCTCGTTCTGGCCGTTGAGGATCGACACTCGCGCGAATAATTCCGGGACGACCATCAGCTCGCCGAACGTGTCGAGGTTGGCGGGCAGTCCGAATCCCTCGATCGTGCGTACGTACTTTCCGTCGAGGGTCAGGTACTGGAGGGTATGGTGAGCTCGATCGGCCACGACCAGGTGGGGTTCGAGACCGGGGCGAGCGTCGATCCAGAGTCCATGTGGCGTGTCGAATCGGCCCTCCCCTGCCCCGGGGCCTCCCAAGCAGCTGAGCCACTTGCCTGTCTTGTCGTAGCGATGGATGTAGAACGAGCCGTAACCATCAGCCACGAAGAAATCGCCGTCGGGCAGGAACGTTGTGTTGGTCGGCATGAACCGATCGCGTCCCCAGACCTTTTCGGGATGAGTGTCTTCCCCTTCCGCATAAATTCCGGAGGGCATAGGAGCGTGTTGGTGCCAGACGGTTTCGCCGTGCAGATCGAGTTTGGCGATGGCTTTGACTTGCTGGTACGCGCAGACGTACAGAAATTCCTCGCCATCTTCCTGGCGCACTTCGATGCCGTGTCCGCCACCTTGAAACTGGCGGCCGAATGAACGGATGTACTTCCCGTCGGCGTCAAACACGAAGATGGACGGATGATCGGGTTTGTCGGCGTGCCCTTCATGGATGACATACAGCTGCCCGCCGCTATCGACGGCGACGTTGTGTGTCGTCTGCCACTGAAATTGATCGGGTAATTGGGGCCAATCATGAAAGACCTCATAGCGGTAATCACCGTTGCCCACGATCAGCTCGCTATCCGTCTTGCTGGCGGTGATGACCGTCGGCGCGGCGATACCGGCCGTCGTCGCCGCGGCAGCAGCGGCCAGGAAACGACGTCTGGAGAGGCCCTGGTTGGAGGGTTGGGACATGTTGGATTCTCCGGGAAGGGACGTTTCCGCGTCGAGGGGGCCGGCGGTGGCCCAGGGAAACTCGCGGGCGACCTTTTATAGCCTCGCCGTTCGATCCTGCCATCTTGTTCTTGAGTTTTGGATTTCGAATTTGTTTCGGTTTTCGATATTGGGATTTCGGATTTCCTGCTTGGTTACGGCCGCCGGCCGCGTTCGGGTCCCCAGCGTGTTTTTTCTGTGGAAGAAATTCCATCGGCACAGGGGGCGCGCACGTATACAGGGGTGGACAAGAGGATAGACTATGGGGAGTGTTTTACCTGCTCTGACCGGCCTGCCATAGACGTAGCTATTCAAGGGGGAGTGAGTCCATGAATCACCTGAATCGACGGCTGTTCCTGGGAACTGTGGCGGCTTCGGCCGGTGTGATGGTGACGGGTCTGGGAGACGATTTGCTGGCTGCGGATTCGCCGCGCAAATTCACGATGGATCTGGTGTGTGGAGCGATTGGTGTGGGAGCGGACCAGCGACGGGCGATTCAGTTGGCTCAGCAGGGCGGTTTCGAATCCGTGCAGCCTTCGCCGCAGGAATTGGCGCAGTTGTCGGAAGGCCAATTGAGTGAGTTACTCGGTACGTTGCGGGAAGCGAATCTTGTATGGGGTGCGGCGGGGATGCCGGTGGAATTCCGCGGGGACGATGCGGCTTTCCTGGACGGCATGAAGACGCTGCCGTCGTTGGCCAAAGCCTTGCGGCAAGCCGGCGGCACGCGGATGAGTACCTGGCTTTCCCCCAGCCACGATGAATTGACTTATACGGCGAATTTCCAGCAGCATGCGACGCGTCTGCGC
Organism: uncultured Planctomycetota bacterium; assembly: GCA_963802295.1. GTDB lineage: Bacteria > Planctomycetota > Planctomycetia > Pirellulales > Pirellulaceae > JAJRVM01. The sequence continues at coordinate 187,770 of CAWDIM010000005.1, forward strand.
GAAGTGGCGAAAGTACTGGCTGACCAAGGTGTGCGATTCGGACTGGAATATGTCGGGCCCAAAACCTTGTGGAGCTCCAAGCGATATCCCTTTATTCACAGCATGGCTGAATTGAAGGACTTGCTGGCTGCCATCGGACAGGAAAACGTCGGGTTCGTATTGGACAGCTGGCACTGGTTCACGGCGGGCGAAACGCGGGAAGACTTGCTGACATTGACGAACAAGGATGTCGTGGCCTGCGACCTTAACGACGCTCCGGCCGGAGTGCCGCTCGACCAGCAGATTGACAGCCGGCGCGAGTTGCCGGCGGCAACGGGAGTGATTGATTTGAAGGTTTTTCTCGGTGCATTGGTCGAGATCGGTTATGACGGCCCGGTGCGAGCGGAACCGTTCAACAAGAGGCTGAACGACATGAACGACGAGGATGCCATCGCTGCCACGTCTGCTGCCATACGCAAGGCATTTGCGCTAGTGGAGTAGTGTGGTTGCGGGGTGTACTGTTAGCGGCTGCTGCCCGGATTTTTTTGAGTGCCACCACGCGGCGGCGCACGGTCCCGCGCGGGCTGGCCGGCATCTGGGCTGCGGGATTTCCTGCTATTGGCGTTCATCCGCCGCCGGGGGCCGTCGTAACTCGCCGTATTGTTCGCTCGCCACATTCAATTAGCCCGCCGCGACGTTATACTATTTGTTTCCGTCCGAAACGTTTGACACACGCACCTGGGAAATAAGGAACAACTCATGGATATCACGCGACGCGATCTGCTGAGGCTCGGTTCGGGAGCGGCGGCCATGCTTGTGGCGGGAGCCAAGCCGTTGGCGGCCCTGGCCAACTTCGCCGACAAGAGGATCCCGATCGGATTGCAGCTTTACAGCGTGCGACAAGATTGTGAAAAGGACCTCGCCAAAGTGCTCGAGGCGGTTGCCAAGATGGGCTATGAAGGGGTCGAGTTCGCGGGGTATTACGGACACAGCGCCGAGCAATTGCGCGAATTGCTGGACAAGTACGGCCTGAAGTGCTGCGGCTCGCACATTCAGCTGCCCGCGCTGCAAGGGGATGAGCTGAAGAAGACCATCGAGTTCAACAAGACGATTGGCAACAAGTACCTGATCGTTGCCTGGATGCCGGAAACGTACGCCGAGTCGCTCGAGTCGGTCAAGAAGGCCGCCAAGCAGTTTGATGACGTTGCCGCCAAGATCAAAGATCAAGGCATGGTGGTCGGCTATCACGCTCACGGTGGCGACTTCAAGAAGATCGGCAACGAATTCGCCTGGGACCTGCTGTTCGAAAACACCTGCAAGGATGTTGTCATGCAGATGGACCTGGGCAATTGCCAGGAGGCTGGGGGCGAACCGATTGCCTCACTCAAACGGTTCCCCGGTCGCAGCAAGACCATTCACTTGAAAGAAACAGGTGGGCCCGCCACGGCCGTCGTCGGCGAAGGCGACGTCGATTGGAAGACTGTCTTTGAGATCTGCGAAACGACCGGCGGCACCGAGTGGTACATCGTCGAACACGAACGAGATGCCGGTACGCCGCTGGACAACGTTGATCGCTGCCTGCAAGTCCTCAAGAAGATGGGGAAGTAGCGGCATTCGCTTCGTAGGGACTCTTCACCACAACGTGTCGGGACTCTTCACCGCAACGTGTCGGGACTCTTCACCACAACGTGGTGGGACTCTTCACCACAACGTGTCGGGACTCTTCACCACAACGTGTCGGGACTCTTCACCACAACGTGGTGAGACTCCAAAGCCCAGGGTGCTCCGCGCTTCGCGGAGCACCCTGGGGAGACGTATCGCATCGAACATGCACCCTGAAGGGGTGCGACAGGACCAACGTCGTCCATCCGTCAAACGTCGCTTGATGCCTTCGTGCAACGAGGATTGCGGACGTTCGCCGTGGCGCGATTGGGCACGGCGATTTATGGGAGGGTGTGTGCTTGGCACAACAGGGCACCGGGGCGTTATCACGGTTCCCGAAGCGATGGTCGGGGTCATTGCGGTCTCGGCCACACGCCGGTTGAAGTGGGCCGTTGGACTCGACCGCCAGAGAGCGGAAACGTGTTGGTAGCTGGCCAGTTGTCGTCCCACCGAGACAAGCTCGGTGGAAGCGTGTTGGTAGCTGGCCAGTTGTCGTCCCACCGAGACGAGCTCGGTGGAAGCGTGTTGGTAGCTGGCCAGTTGTCGTCCCACCGAGACAAGCTCGGTGGAAGCGTGTTGGTAGCTGGCCAGTTGTCGTCCCACCGAGACGAGCTCGGTGGAAGCGTGTTGGTAGCTGGCCAGTTGTCGTCCCACCGAGACAAGCTCGGTGGAAGCGTGTTGGTAGCTGGCCAGTTGTCGTCCCACCGAGACAAGCTCGGTGGAAGCGTGTTGGTAGCTGGCCAGTTGTCGTCCCACCGCGACAGAGCTCGGTGGAAGCGTGTTGGTAGCTGGCCAGTTGTCGTCCCACCGAGACAAGCTCGGTGGAAACGTGTTGGTAGCTGGCCAGTTGTCGTCCCACCGCGACAAGCTCGGTGGAAACGTGTTGGTAGCTGGCCAGTTGTCGTCCCACCGCGACAAGCTCGGTGGAAACGTGTTGGTAGCTGGCCAGTTGTCGTCCCACCGCGACAAGCTCGGTGGAAACGTGTTGGTAGCTGGCCAGTTGTTGTCCCACCGCGACGAGTTCGGTGGAAACGTGTTGGACCCGGTGTGGCGAAGTCAGCTACGCCAGTCGTGCGCAGGCTTTGTGGCGATGGCAACTGACGATATGGTCATTGACCATGCCCACCGCCTGCATGTGGGCATACATGATCGTAGTTCCCACGAATTTGAAGCCGCGCTGCTTCAGGTCCTTGCTCAACGCATCCGACTCGCGCGTCGAGGCGGGGACTTCCTCCTGTCGCGTCCAGCGGTTTTGAATGGGTGTTCCGCCGACGAACTGCCAGATGTACTGGCTGAAGCTGCCCAGCTGTTCCTGGACGTCGAGAAATGCGCGGGCATTGTTCACCGCCGCGGTGATCTTCAGCCGATTCCGGATGATGGCGGGATTGGCCACGAGTCTCTCGATATGACGAGCCGTGAAGCGAGCGACTTTTGCCGGTTCGAAATTGGCGAACGCTTGGCGATATCCCTCGCGTTTGTTGAGCACCGTCGACCAGCTCAGGCCGGCCTGAGCGCTTTCCAATACCAGGAATTCGAACTGCTTGCCGTCGTCGCGGACCGGCACGCCCCATTCCTGATCGTGATAGGCAATGTAAAGTTCGTTGCCGGCGAGTGACCAGGGGCAGCGATTTGGTGTCCTCGGCATTGGATTTCCTTTCGATTGTCGGTCGAGGATATATTAGGCGAGCCAACCGCCGGGAGGAAGAGCGGGAGAATGGCAGGGCGGGAATCGCCCCTGTGCCGATTCGTTGTCCAGTTCAGGGACGCCGGCAGTGAATCCCCGCGACCCCAACGGGGTCGGGCAAATGAGGCGTCATCAATGCGCGCATGACAAGCCCGATCCGTTCATTCGAAGCCTGTGCGTGACGTGGCGAGCTATGCCAGGGCGACGTTGGTCATGTCGCATCCCTTCAGGATGCCCCCGTTCGCGTCGGACGTGTCCCCAGGGTTCGCCGCGAAGCGCGTCGAACCCTGGGCTGCGGAGTGCCATGCCGTTGGCATGAAGAAACGGAAATGGGACGTGTCCCCGGGGTTCGCCGCGACGCGCGTCGAACCCTGGGCTGCGGAGTGCCATGCCGTTGGCATGAAGAAACGGAAATGGGACGTGTCCCCGGGGTTCTCCGCGAAGCGCGTCGAACCCTGGGCTGCGGAGTGCCATGCCGTTGGCATGCAGAAACGGAAATGGGACGTGTCCCCGGGGTTCTCCGCGAAGCGCGTCGAACCCTGGGCTGCGGAGTGCCATGCCGTTGGCATGCAGAAACGGAAATGGGATGTGTCCCCGGGGTTCGCCGCGAAGCGCGTCGAACCCTGGGCTGCGGAGTGCCATGCCGTTGGCATGCAGAAACGGAAATGGGATGTGGCCCCGGGGTTCGCCGCGACGCGCGTCGAACCCTGGGCTGCGGAGTGCCATGCCGTTGGCATGAAGAAACGGAAATGGGACGTGTCCCCGGGGTTCTCCGCGAAGCGCGTCGAACCCTGGGCTGCGGAGTGCCATGCCGTTGGCATGAAGAAACGGAAATGGGACGTGTCCCCAGGGTTCGCCGCGAAGCGCGTCGAACCCTGGGCTGCGGAGTGCCATGCCGTTGGCACGAAGAAACGGAAATGGGGAGCTAACTCGGATGTCCGGGCATACCGCGAGTTGGTGTGTGATGCGCGTGGACAGGCAGCGAATCGAAGTAGCGAACATGATGTTCGTTTGGCGGCGCGTGCCGGCACTTCGTCTCGGACGCTGATTCGATGTTGCTCACTTCTCCTTCCCATTCCCATCGTCGATTCCATGAATCGATTTCACCAGCCGTTCCAGATGTTCGAGGGCCAACTGGCCGGTGATCTGGACCTGATTGGTAATCTCGCTGCGGATCGTGGCGACCATGACCACCTTGTTGTCAATGACCATGGCCAGCGGGCGATTGAGATTCTGCTCGGTCAGCTTGCCGAGAAGGCGTCCGCCGGCTGCGTCTAACTCGATGGAAATGGCAGGGTAAATCAGGTGATCGTGCACTGCTCGGGCACTCACGATCCTCCACGCTCGCTCTCCCTGTTCGCTTGCCAGCATGATGCTACCGGGTTCGTTGCTGACCAGAAGATAAAGTACGTCATCGTGGCTCGCGCTGATCAGTTGGTCCTTCCTGCTGGTTATGTCGTCGCAGATGGGTTTGTCGCATTCCAACCAGCGGTATTGCGAGTCGCGTGTGTCCGCGGTGTTGTTGTCGGCTGTTGCCAATTGCTCGATCAGCTTTCCGATCGTATCTTCCGACAGTCCTGGGGCGTCGTCAGTCTTCCGCGTGGTGGCGATACGAAAATCCAAGAGTGCTGGAGTGGCCGAGACGGTGTGGGCCGTTGTGACGCTATCCGCGAGATGGATCACCATGGGTGCGGAACGATCCAGCGGGCCGTGCTGCTTGACGAACTCGAGCAACTGCGCGATTTTCTGAGCGGGCATCATTTCGCCCTCCGCTTCACTTCCAGGCGCGTGACCCCATAGGATCAGCGTGGCTGGTGGGGGATCGCTCCGTTCGGCCTCGGACGGTCCAATTGCCTTGCTGTCGAAGCGTTGGGCCACGATCGCGGGATCGGCCCCCTTGGCCAGCAGGACATAGGTCGGCTCGGTCGACTGTTCCGCAGTATCAGCGCTCTGCGGGCGAACAACAATCCACTCCAAGCCGAGCGATTTCCAGTCGTCTCCCAGCGCCACTGCGATCCGGGCGGCACCCGCCACTGCGGGACCACCGAACGGTCCGGCCATCGGGCCAATCCGCTCCAATTTCCCTGTGTCGACCCGCAGAAATTCTCGTGTCTGGCTCGGCGAGAACTCGCCTGGTGGCAGCAGGATTCCCTCGGCATCAACTGGCCAGAAACAGTCGCCTTTCCAACGCGAATCTCGCGTCCGCACCATGATGACCGGCAACCGACGTGGTGATTGACTGCTTGACGAAACGAGACTTCTGCGTGCGGGGTCGCGAATCGTAAAGTAGAAGGCAAGTTCCGTCGTCGTGATGCGTCCGTCGTTGTTCGCATCCGCGGACGAGATGTCTCCCTTTAATCTGGACCATTCGTCTGCCGTCAAGACGCCATCTCGGTTTGTGTCGTGTGTGCGGAGCAATGGCTTGTGGCGGCGGATTCTTTTGCGCACCCAATATGTCAGTTCCGTTGGATCGGCGCGGTCACTGGCGTCGAAATCCGGAACATCGCAATCAAAGGTGCCCTTGCGCCATTCGGACCACGTCAGCATGGCATCCCCGTCCGAGTCGTATTGTTCGATGATCGCCCGCGCGGCATTGTCGCACGACAATAATTCTTCGTCTGACAAGTCGTCGGTAGGCTTCGAATTCGACGATTCGTTCTCGGGCGGACCGCTGAGTCGCTTCGGTTGCCGCACAAGTTCGTCGTCTCCTTGTTCCGTGACGGTAACTCGACTGCCGTCGGGCACCTCCAGTGAGGTCTTCGTATTGTTGCGTTGGATCGTGATGATCACGCCCAGCGCGAACCCGGCCGCACCGACCAGCAGTAGCAGGCTGGCCGCCAGGGTCCCGAACCAGCGCGACGAGAAATTCGCCGTGCGGGATGGAGCAGCGTGTCCCGAAGAGGGGCCTACTTTGACTGGTGGAATTGGGCCGTGGTACAGGCGAGAGCTTCGCAGCTTTTCCGCCTCGGCGGCTTGGGACTGCAGCGCAGCCAGGTTGTGACCGGCGCAAAACGGTTCGAGTGCGCCGGCCACGACGGCCGGTGTGGCGGGTCGATTGTCCGGTGACTTGGCTAACATTGTCTCCAAGAGCTCTCCCAGTCTCACCGGCAGCGACGCGTCGAACTGCCGAATCGGTGGTACGGACTCGCTCACATGCGCCGTCAACTTGTCGAATGTTCCTCGGCATTCAGGCCCCGTGAACGGCGCCTGACCGGCGAGCAACTTGTAGAGCGTGCAACCCAGACTGTAGATGTCGGCCCGGATATCCACCGCTCGGCTGTCGCTCACCTGTTCCGGAGCGATATAGTCCGCCGTCCCTATCGGCTGGCCGGCTCCCGTCATCTCGTCGCCGGTGGTCGTTGAACGCTCGAAGCGAGCCAATCCGAGGTCGAGTAATTTCACATTACCTTGCGGAGTGAGCATTAGATTGCTCGGCTTCACATCGCGATGGATCAGTCCGTTTTCGCGGGCATACTCAAGTCCCAATGCCGCCTGGCGAACCAGTTCACAGGCGTCGGCCATCTTCACCCGGCCCACGCTGGCCAGCACTCGCGACAGGTCCATTCCTTCGACAAATTCCATCACGAGAACCGGCTTGCCATCGATTTCGCGGGCGTCGTACGCGCGCACGATGTGGGGATGGTCCAGACGGCCAATCGCTTTCATTTCGCTTTCAAAGCGAGCGATGGCGCGATCGTCGTCGCGGCGGCTGTAGGGTAACACTTTGACCGCCACGGTCCGGTCCAGTTTCGTCTGCACAGCTCTGTAGACTCGGCCCATCCCGCCGCGACCTACTTCTTCGAGCAGCCGATATTCTCCGAGCAGGCTGCCGGTCAGGGAACGTGACATTTCGTCTTGCCGCGAAATATCCTCAGGCTCATGGCTTGTCAGCGACCGGAGTCGATCCAGTGCCGCGACGCACTCTGACTCTTCCACCACCCCCTCGTTCGCCGCCTGACGTTTCAACTGAGTGACCAACGTGTCGTCAGCATCGTCGAGTGTGGCAATGCTGGCCTGGCACGCATGGCAGTGATCCAGGTGCTCGGCAATCGTATCGGACTGTTCGTCATTAAGCAGACCCACGGCATACGCATGCAGCTGTTTCGGGTGGGGGCACGTAGTAACGGGCATGTTGCTCAGTCTCCCGGTCCTATTGGCGATCGACGTGATGGGGCCACCACGGGGCCACTACAAGTATAAACGCGAGCGTCTGCCACGATGCTGGCGATCGCGATGTAAGGTATTATGGGGCAATGGGTTGTGCTGTGTGCGCCACGGATCCCCGCGAGGGCCACAGCACGTGCCGCGTGCGGGGTTATTTTGCCATCAGGTCTTTTTGTTCCAGCGGTGCCGGGGGCACGACAGCAGCAATGGACCAGGGACCCGTAGCACGGGCAAGATGAAGATCACGATCACGAAAGTTCCTGGCGCAGTCTCGCGCAGAACTCGCGACTTGCATTTGTAGACGGCATTGATGCTGATGCCGAGATCTGCCGCGATATGCGCCGGCTGCTGGCCTTCCACGACTGCTCGGCGAAACGCTTCCCAGGTGCGATTTTCGAACTCGGCTCGCACCAGCTCGAGCGCTCGGATGGCGAGCAACCGGTCGTCGTCGGAGGTCTGTGTTGCCTCGGACAGTTCCTCGGGCGCCGACACCTGAGCCATTTCCTGATAGGCGCTCGTACCGCCCGCCGCCACGGTTCGACCGCGTTCGCGGCGAAAGAAGTCATAGATCTTGTTGCGAGTGATGGCGGCCAGCCACGCGCGAAAGCTCCCCTGCCCCGCCTGTCGCTCAAAGCCGTCAATATGCTGGGCCACCGCGGCGAAGACGTCCTGGACCACATCGGCAGCGTCTTGGGGCTGCAACCTTCCGCGCCGACACCAGCGATAGACCAGCGGGCCGTACAGATCAACCAGCCGGCGCCACGCTTCTGGCTGCTGACGCTTGACGAGCTGCAGCAGCGTGGAAGAGGTCGAACTGGAATCGGCTGATCGACAGGTCATGTGCTCCACTATACAGGAAATTCCTCCCTACGTAGAACGGGTTTCAACCCGTTCGCGCAGCTGATTTCGCTCAACCCCGAGCCTCTGACGGTGTGCCCCAAGGTGCGCCGCCGGCGCGTCGACATTGGGCTGCGGGGTACCACGACGTTCTGGTGAGGACACGGCTACGGTTGCGGCGTGTGCGACCGTTATGTTCCCATAACCAATGATCAGGGGCACATGCGAACGACGAATCGCTAAACAATCACTTGTTCCAACCGTCGATCTTCTTCTTCCAGCCTTCCACGTCGAAATTCGCGGGCTGCGGGAAATCCTGGTTGGCTTCGAGTTGCTCGAACGTCGGCGTCTGGGAGACGATACCGTCAGGAGGAATATCGATCCCGGCGGTCCAGGCGATTCCGTTGAGGACCACTTTGCGGAAGTTGTCGTTAGCCCAATTCCATTGCCAATGTCCACCGGTGAATCCAAACCCGCGGCCGCCGTCGTCGCGTTGACAGACCCAGGCCAGGTGTTCGATCCTGCCTTTTTGAGCGCGGACGGTTGGATTGCCGCTATGCGGGCCGTCAGGTTGATTGCGTGTGGCGTCAGGTGGCACGGCGGACAGAATAGGAGTGACCCCCCGCAGGGCGTCGCGAAAGCGCATGTGGTAATACCACTCGTCCACGATTTCGAAGGGCGTCAGGCCGTTCGCGACGGGGTGGTCGGGAAATTTGTCAAACACCGCGTTCCACGTTGGATTGACCGACCAATGAAGTTCGTAGTGTCCGCCGATCCAGTCCTTGAAATAGTTGCCAGCCTCTCCCTTTTCGACTTCCACGGCATAGTGGATACACGCCAGTCCCACTCCTTGTTTGATCAGCTGATCCACTTCCTTCAGGTGCCGCAGGATCGGGTTGCCACCACCGCCATCCGCAAACACGACAATGGCGGCCGCGCCGCGCAGGGCCTCAGAGTCGCTCGGCCAACCATTTCGGTACACCTTCGTTTCCACCGATGGGATCGCCTCTTGCAGGCATTGGGCCAGCAGCAGGCAGCCGGCATAGTGCTCGTGACTGCCATAATCATGGCTCGGCCCACCCGCAATGAACACGATCTTCTTGCCCTCGGCAGCTGGCGACGAAGCGATTGCGGCACCGAACATGAGGAGGGAGCAGCCGGCGGTTAATAACCAGTAGCGTTGCATGGGATTCTCCGGCGAAAAAACATGGCAGAGGGCGGGATTCGCATCGTCGATCGGTTACTCACGGGCGATCTCGGTCGCTGCATTATAGCAGACGTGCTGGCGAAAGTTTGTCTTACTCTCTTACTCTTACTCTTACTCTCAACGCGGCCTGTGGCCGCAACCAAAACGGGAAATCCGAAATCCCAATATCGAAATCCCAAACAAATTCGAAATCCCAAACCTCCGCTGCCGGCAAAACGGCCGCGGGCGGGCCCCAAGCAGATTCTCACCAGCAGCATGCCATTGCGTCCTCCGTTTTCCCTTCCTCCCTTCCTCCCTTCTTCCTTTTCTCCCACTTTTCTGTGCTTCGAATTTCGGATTGTGTTCCAAATATGCGAGCATCCTACACGCGAAAACTTTACTCGTCCTCTCCCCCACCCTCACATGGTACTCGCCAGTGAGGCCAGTGCGATCGTCTTTCAGCATTACGATGAGAGTCATGTTCAGAGCACCCGCTTGCCCCGGCACGCAGCCTGCAGCATCAATGGATCAGGTCAACGCCGAATTCGTTGAGGAACTCGACGAGCCGTGCGTAAGCTTCCGTGATGCTTCGAGCTTCGATGCAACGGTGTTCAGGCATGTTAACGAGGAACGGATGCGGAGGGACAAAACGGAGTTCCAGCGAAACTTGACCAGATTTTGCGACCGTCAGCATGCCTCGATATTGAATTAGGTCGTTGCCCTGCCGCGTGCACCCCCAGATGGTTTCGTTAGATTTGAAAGTGGCCATCAGCGTCCCTTTGCCCCACCCGTCACATAGGATCGTGCGGCTCTCGGTATCGAGCCATCCGGAATTCAGGAGCCCAACCGCATCAACGAACTGCGAAGGAGAGAGAGTACGAGTAAGAGATAAGAGTACGAGTAAGAGTACGAGTAAGAATATCATGACTGACGTGGGGGAGGGAGGGCTTGGGTGGGGCGGAGAGGGGCTGGCGAGAGCGACCGGGACGGCTCGGTTCGCTGGACATCCCGGCGTACGGATATTCAAATGAAGAGAGTCACCGGCACGTTCGCTGGATGACGACAGCCAGTGGCAGGTGCCATCGTCGAAAATCAGTCCTTTTCCGAGAGCCCCATGAGCGATTCACAAAAAGACCTCTCTGGCAGCGCGGACTGGTACTATTTGGAGGAGGGTGCGACGCGAGGGCCGATTGCCGGATGGCAGCTCCGGCAACTGGTCGCCTCGCTGCAATTGCCGCCTGACACGCTAATCTGGCGCGAGGGGATGTCTGACTGGCTTCCCGCCAACGAGTTGGGGCTGACGGTCCGCGTCGCGTCTCCGCCTCCGCCGCCACGAACGGTGCAGCGCGCAGCGGATACCCCTCGCCGGCCGAGTGAGCCACGAGGTGACCGTCTCCCTGCGGCCGATCCGTTGGCGCATCAGGCCGCGTCATCCACGACCACTTCGCGTCGCAAAAGGCGGAGCGCGTCGCAGACGTCGGTGCCGTGGTTGTGGATGGGGATTGCCGCAGCCAGCTTGCTGGTTGCCGGTATCGCCATCGGCTATGCCCTGCATCGCGACTCGTCCCGCGGCTTTGCGCGAGCAGGCGTAGCGAGCGCGGATCGGCCGGTGAAAGCGACGACGCCCCGCACTGGCTCTGCGTCTGTGCCTTCGAACCAAGGTGCCGCGTCTGAGATTCCGCCTGTCGGCGGGACTGCGGCCGATGAATTCGCCGAAGACGCGCCGCCGCTCGCCGGCACCAGTGGCACGGCCTCGCCGTTTCGGTCGGCCGAAGTAGAACTGCCTAGGGGAGATGCCGCGGGGGCGAGACGCGATGTAACGAGACCGGCCCGGGAGTCGCCCGGAGGCTCGACAGGGGCCGTCCCGGCCGCCACGAGCGGCGTGTTGCCGGCCACGGACGAGTCGGGTCCGCCCAATACGCTGTTTCAGGAAATCGACATGCGGCGCCGGCCGTCGTTTGGCATCGCCGGTGGAGCGACAGTGCAGGACATTCGCTATTTGATCCTCTCGCGTTTGAGCCTCCAGCCGCGCCAAGCTAATGCGACCCGGACGGTGACTCAACAGGTACTCGATACCCGTTTGGATCGCGCCGACGAAATGACACGCTTGGCCCTCGTGACCAATCTGGAGAAACTGAAAGGCAAAACGTTCGTCTACAAGCTCGGAGAACTGGGCGATATCGTCGAGTTTTCCGGTTACGACAGCGGCTCGGAAGCAGTCCCCGTCGGGCGGGAAGGCATGTCAGGGTTCCTGCTGGCAGACGTGTTGGATGAAGATGGCTGGAAAGAAATGGCCCACCTTTCGTTTCTGGAACCCGACAAACATATCGCTCCCGGTCAACCCTGGACTCGACAGATTGTCCATGATTGGGGCCAGCTGGGAAGCTGGGCCGGCGTGACAACGTATACACAGGACTCGGCCGCAGGTAGTCTTCCGCGATTCCGTTATGCGCACAACTTGACGTATAAACCGCCGGCTTCCACGGTGGCCGGCATGCTCCCGTTCAGTATTGGCGATCCCGATTTCCGTCTGCTCGAGGCCTCCGGGTGGTTCCTCTACGACCCCACGGCTCAGCACGTAACGGAGGCCCACGAGACTTTTCACGTGCAAGGAGGTTTCGGTTCGGCCTTGCTGGGCGAGTCGGCCAAGATTGAGATCGAGGAGCGCCAGGAAGTCTCCATCCGATTGACTCGCCAGAATCCCTGGCCGTAGTCTTAACGCGGCCTGCGGCCACAACCAAGCAGGAAATCCGAAATCCCAATATCGAAATCCCAAACAAATTCGAAATCCAAAACCTCCGCTGCCGGCAAAACGGCCGCGGGCGGGCCCCCAGCAGATTCTCACCAGCAGCATGCCATTGCGTCCTCCGTTTTCCCTTCCTTCCTCCCTTCCTCCCTTCTTCCCTTTCTCCCACTTTTCTGTGCTTCGAATTTCGGATTTTGTTCCAAACATGCGCGCACGGTGCGCGCATCCTACACGCGAAAACTTTAATCTCTCAAGAACCAGGGTTCGCGTGATCATCTATCAGTTGTGCGCACGGTGCACATGCTGCGCAGCGCAATGGCCCGTGGCGGGTAGGAGGAAGTGGAGGGCAGTGGATGCTGCGGGAACGGAATGAATTCCGTTCTACGTATCAAGCCAGCGTCCAGGGTGCGCGCATGGAGCGGCTGAGCAGCTGATTGGCTTCCTCATCGCCGGGGAATTCTTCTTTGACCGGATCCCAACGCACCTTGCGGTGCAGTTGCATGGCGATGTTGCCCAAATGGCAAACGGTGGCACTGCGGTGACCCGTTTCGACCGGTGCCACCGGATCGTGGCGAGACTTGATGCAGTCGAGGAAGTTGCGCACGTGGTCCGGTATATGGTACTTGCCGGACTCCTCCGTTCGCTGTGGATTGCCGACCGGCAAGTGGATCTCGTTGGGGCCGAGTTGGGATGACTTCAGCGTTTCGGGATAGGTTTTCAGTCCCTGGTAGCCGTATTCGATCCAGCCTTCCGTTCCCTCGAAACGGACGCCAAAGCCCGGCTCGGCAGTCTTGCAGATGAGTTCGACTCCGTTGGCATACTGCGCGGAAGGCGGTCTTGGTGGCGGTGTTGTACAGGCATCCTGGCGGTGGCCACTCGCTGCCCAGGTCCTCGATCTCCACGGGGCCGCTGGAGTCCATGCCGAGTGCCCATTGGGCGGCGTCATTGGAATGGGCTCCGAAATTCGTGACCTGGCCGCCGGAGTAATCCAGGTTGAAGCGGAAACGATAGAAGCAGCGGCCTTCGTGGTAGGGCGCCGCGGGGGCGGGGCCGAGCCACAGATCGTAGTTGAATCCTTCAGGCACCGGCATCGGCTGCCAGCCCGGTCCGGGCTCCACCGCGTTGATCTCGGCGACCTGCGTGAGAATCCTTTTCACCTGTCCGATCCGCCCGTTGCGGACCAGTTCGCAGGCCCGTCGGTTATCGGGGCTGGAACGATAATGGCTGCCGGTCTGCAGCACACGCCCGTTCTCGCGGACCGCCTTGACCATCGCCTGACCCTGTCGCACCGTGAGAGTCAACGGCTTCTCACAGTAGATGTCCTTTCCGGCGCGGCAGGCCATCACGGTGATCAATGCGTGCCAATGATCGGGCACCACACACACTACGGCATCAATATCTTTCCGCGCCAACACGTCGCGGAAATCTTCATACGCATCACAGCCGCTGAACACCCCCGACGTCTGCCCTGCCGCGTAGAATGCGTTGACCTGCTCCTGAGCAGGCTTGCGGCCGAGAAACTGGTCAGCACTGCGGTAGCCGTGGCTGGCGGTGTTCACGTCGCAAACGGCCAGCACCTGGCAGTCGTCATGACCAAGAAACGCCGGCAGGTCGATCGTGCTCTGGTTGCCGCAGCCGATCAGGCCGATGTTAATCCGATTGCTCGGCGCCGTAACCCCCAAGACCGACGCCGGCACAATCGCGGGAGCCCAGAGGACACCTGCGGCAGTGGTCGCCAACTTCAAGAAGTCGCGGCGAGTTTGCCTCCGGGCACTGTGACGCTGACGGCTTGTACGCATGATGTTCCAATCCTTCAGAGAGCCTGAGCGTGGCCGGACATCTCGTTCCCGACCTCAGCCCTTGATCACACCAGACGCCCTCCCGTAAGTCAAGCAGACCGTAGGCTCGCCTCAGGCCGAATAATTCGGAAAACATAGGCAGACCGGCAACGAAATTGTGAGGTAGACTTGCGGTCACCGGGGGGCCGGAGTGCCGCGCGCGGTCGAAAAAAAGCGGGCAGACTTGCCTGCCCGCTGCCAGTACCGACGCGGTCGCTGCGAGCAGGTCGCCGTTGGGGAGAATGCCGGGGAACCGGGCCTGAATCGCAGGCCGTCCCGGGCCGCGTGGGTTCGGCGTCGAGCCAGTTTTTTGCCCGAATAGGTGGCCGGCTCGTGGCCATCTGCCGAACATACCTCCGACAACCGGTCGCTGTAAATGACAGTGGCTTAGTGGTATTTGAATTACGAGTTACTGAGTGGGTGTTCTTGGTGAGTTGGTGAGCGGATAACGATTTCGCCGGGGCGGAAGGTGGGGATGCCACCTGCCGCTCCCCGCCGCGCTCGTGCACAATAGGACGATTTGGCATTCATCCCCCAGCACCCGCAAGCCCCGAGCACCCGCTCGCGAACATCCCGCAGAAGGATTTGACTCGATGGATCATGGTAGCCCTGCCCAGCAATCGCAAAAACTAGCCCTGACCGCGATCGTTTTGTTGGCTGTCGCTTACGTTGTCAGTCTGGCGTTTCAGTTGCCCCAGCGTTTGACGGCGAAAGTGGTCGGCCACGCGGCAGTTCCATCCTCGCACGAGGGTGAGGCGGCTGCGGATGTGGTCCATGAGACACACGAGGAGCGGATTCAGCCGCCGCCGCTGGTGATGATTCTGCCCTTTGCCCTCTTGTTGGGTGCCATTGCAATTTTCCCGTTGGTGCCGAGCATTTCCCATTGGTGGGAGCATAACATCAACAAGTTCTACGTGGCTGGCGTCCTGGCCATTGTGACGCTGGTGTACTATTTATTTTTCCACGAATTGGCGGTCGCGGGTCATTTTCCGGCTCATTACGTCGTGCAGCCGGTTTCCGGAGGGCCGAACCTGGCGACGACGTGGGCGGTCTTTGCCAACGCGATGTTGTCCGAATTCGTCCCCTTTATCGTCCTGTTGTTCAGCCTTTACACGATCAGTGGCGGCATTCGCATGGAGGGTGATCTCCCCGCGCACCCGGCCACGAACACTGCTTTCCTGGCTATCGGTGGGTTGATGGCCAGTGTGATTGGCACGACGGGAGCCGCGATGCTCCTGATTCGCCCCCTGCTCGAGACCAATCGCGAGCGCAAGCATGTGAGACACACGGTCGTGTTTTTCATTTTCATCGTCTGCAATTGCGGAGGCTGCTTGTTGCCGACGGGAGACCCGCCGTTGTTCCTGGGTTACTTGTTGGGAGTGCCGTTCTTGTGGACGCTTGGGCTGTGGAAACCATGGCTGTTTGTCAACTGCATTCTGTTGTTGGTCTATTATGTGTGGGATCATTTCTTCTGCTATCCGCACGAAGCCAAGGCCGACATCGTGCGCGATGAATCGGAGATCCGCCCGCTGAGGATTACCGGCTTGTGGCCGAACGCTCTGCTGCTGTTGGGGATCATCGCCGCAGTGGGACTGTTGGATCCTTCCAAGACGCTGCCTGGCACAACCTGGCACCCCTGGATGTATCTGCGTGAAATGCTGCAGTTGATGATGGTCGCCATTTCACTCGCCTTGGGATCTCGTGAAGTACGGCAGGCCAATAAATTCAATTTCGTGGCGATCGTGGAGGTTGCCGCGCTGTTCTTCGGCATATTCATCTGCATGCAACCGCCGCTACAGGTGCTGCAGGTCAGTGGGCCGAGCCTGGGATTGACCGAACCGTGGCATTACTTCTGGGCCACCGGCACTCTGTCGTCGTTCCTGGACAATGCCCCGACCTACGTGGTCTTTTTCGAGACTGCCAAGTCGGTTACCGCCAGCGCCAGCATGTCGCCCACCGTGGCGGCCACGGGCGTGTTCCTGCCGTACCTGATTGCCATCAGTCTGGGGGCGGTGTTCATGGGTGCCAATACCTACATTGGCAACGGGCCGAACTTCATGGTGAAGTCGATCGCGGAAGGGGCGGGCATCAAGATGCCGAGCTTCTTCGGATACATGATCTACAGCGTCTGCATTCTCGTTCCCCTGTTCGTGCTGACCTCGATCATATTCACCTAGTCCGGTTTCCCGCGGGCTTGCCCCGATGGGACCACAACTGGTCCGCTACAGTGACGCGCGCAGTATTCTGGTTTCCATCGGGCTTGCCCCGATGGGACCACAACTGGTCCGCTACAGCGACGCGCGCAGTATTCCGGTTTCCATCGGGCTTGCCCCGATGGGACCACAACTGGTCCGCTACAGCGACGCGCGCAGTATTCCGGTTTCCATCGGGCTTGCCCCGATGGGACCACAACTGGTCCGCTACAGTGACGTGCGCAGTATTCCGGTTTCCATCGGGCTTGCCCCGATGGGACCACAACTGGTCCGCTACAGTGACGCGCGCAGTATTCCGGTTTCCATCGGGCTTGCCCCGATGGGACCACAACTGGTCTGCTACAAGCGGATCCCCTTCGCCCACTCGTCTCGTCAACCGCACGGGGGGCCTCTGCCAGTCCGGCGATTGTCGGGGGCGCCTCTAATCAGCTCGCTAGAGTGTTAGTCGATAGCATGCTCGCATGTTTGGAGAATAATCCGAAATTCGATTGCAGGACCCCCGCGAGATGGAGTTGCGATTCCACCCGGAGCAGCAGCGATGCGAACGTCGCGGCGACGCGTATGTCTTTGCCGGCGGTTCGGCTCACTTGCGACTCGAACCCGTCACGGCCGAGTCGCTACAAATGGAAGCGATCGAACTGCCGATGAGCGGGCGGCATGGCGAGACAAGCGAATCACGCCTTGTGGTCCGGCTCAAACGAACCGCCTCCCACTGGCGCAGCGCCGTGGCCCTCTCTTGGTCCGGCAGCGAGCCGGGTGTGATCGATGTGGACGTCGAGCAACGGGGGGACCAGTGGTTTTTCCGGTGTGGCTCCCGGATCATTCAGCTCGACTGGACAACGCAGAGGGCGTCGGAATCAGTCATGAATGACTCAGACGGCAAGTGAATTGTCCCGGCAGCGGTCGCTGAGCCGCGATGCTCGCACGGCCCCCTTGCGGCATCTGCGACGAGCGGCGCACGCGCGCAACGCTCCTCCGGGCAATCGAGGCGACGGGCGGGCACCGCCGAGCTTGACGAGTCGGCAGGTTTGCCCGTCGCCCGATGCGCGGGCCCTATGGTCGGGGCGCTCGATCGGTCAGCTCACCTCCACTGCGTGTCACCAGACGCGAGAACTCCCGCACGTGGATTTGCGAGGCGATTAACCGCACCGACCCGTCACCCAGCACGACGTTGGCGCCTCCGGTATGGAACGCGTACGTTTCGCCCGTTCCTTCCGACCCGTAGTACGGCAAGGGGAAGGTCAGGCCGGCTGCGTTTTCACCGTTCGTGCAATTGACGGCGCAGGGACCGGGGAAGATCGTTCCGTCGTAGCTGCTGCCGTCCACACTGAAGTCGCTGGCCGGACGCGCCCAGCCCCCCGCATTCACGCGTTGCTCGGTCAGGTCCGAACTCACCAGGACGTTGTTCCGGTAGAGAAATGGGCGGCCTGCGGATTCAGCGTACATGATGGTGTACGAGAGCCCGTCCATTACATCCGCGAGTGTAGGCTTCCCGTTTTTGGGTAACATCCCAGTCCCCGACCGGTCTACCAGGCCCGCCGACACGAGCCGGTCATCGACACCAATTGTGGGCGAGTAATCGGTCGGGGCGGCGACGTCCGGTGTCCAAGGGCTTGCCTCGGGAAGTCCATCGAGTCGTTCCGGGTGCGGGCTCGAGGGGCATTGAAACACGTCGATTTTCCGCGACACCGCCGGTCGATTCACCAGGTGGTGCCAATTCAACGTCCGGTCGAAATTCTGGTAGGCGACGTTTTCTTCCAGGTAGGGCAACAGGAAGGTCAGTCCCGCGATGCGTGGTAGTGGCGTCAATCCAGCTGGCCGGATACTGGAAGGTAGATAGCCCATGGAGTCACTGAAGTTGTGCACCGCCAGAGCGAGCTGTCGCAAATTGTTGGTGCAGCTGGAACGGCGCGCCGCCTCGCGGGCCAGTTGCACCGCCGGCAACAGCAAAGCGACCAGTATCCCAATGATGGAAATCACCACGAGTAGTTCCACAAGCGTGAAACCATGTCGTCGAGCAGGAATGGTTGTCTTCATAGGAAGGGGCCTTTCTGAAAGCAAAATTCGGTTAAGGTCTCATACCGAAAGTAGAACGTTCCATGTAGCCGGTAAAGCCGCACCAGAATGTCCGTTGTCCGCTGAAATGGGCGGTTGCTTCATGTTACGGCTGACTTGGCAGACAAAGAGGCTTTTCCGGCGTCAATTCGGTTGGCAGCGGCAGGCGGATTTACACTTTGAGTTAAGAAGTTCTTGGGGCAACTTGGCGGTCAGCCTTTATCGCTTGATCTGCAGCGGAGGAAGGCGACGAGAGTCTTCCGCCACACGCACTTGCAAGTCGGTGGTGTCGGGCCGGCTATAGCGATTCGGGATCACGTTGGGACCGGCCTGCACGTCCCCCCCGTGTCCGACCAGCGGTCGCCACTCGATGGTGACCCGATAATCGCCAAGAGGGGCGCCGTCGTTCGCCTCATAGGTGGTCAACTGAAACGTGCCGTCATCCCGCACCGTCGCTCGTGCGGGCGGAACGTCCCGCTGGGTGCTGCTTGCCGGATGAAAGACAACGAACGCCCCTGGCGTCGGTTGACCGTCAAAGACAACGGCACCTTCGACCGGCACGACGGGCACGCGCCCCACGGCTGAGTGTTTCCCGCATCCGACGGTGATCGATATTGCGAGGATTGCCGCTGCGGTTGAAAAAAGAGCCGAGTTCTTCCTGCACATGTACATGACTATCTCCTGAAGACGAGTTACCAAGAAGTCGGAAGTGGCATAAGGGCCGGAAACGGGGTCGCTCGCAGCCGGCCCCCGGGAATCTTTTTCCTGGTCCGGGTGCGGATGTGATCGCGCGAGGACTACGCGGTCGGGTGATGCCCTGGCCAACAGAGAAGCCGCATGGTTACGATACGGCGTGCTAATGGTCGGCGCGCCAACCCGCGGCAAATGGTGGTGGATGGAAGATGGCATGGAGGCAATTTCGTCAGCCTCGCATGCCTCCAACACGAGTGGTCAGCAGCGAAGTACGCGTTTCAGCTCGCCTCCCGTGTCCGGGTCGGCGGAATCCTGACAGCGGGGTCAGGAATCGATATAACTCTGGGTTGGACTCCTGGCGGCAGACTGCTACTTGTTCGCGTCGCGTCGGATCCGCCGCTTTTCGGTCCGGTCGATCTGGACGATCACGCCGTCCTGCACCACGATGTTCACGACGCCGAACCGTAGTCCGCGCAGTGCTTCCCGGATCTGCTGCAACTCGTGTTCTTGTAACGCCTCGCGGCTTTCCGTGATCTGCATCTCTGATTCCTCCGCACCCATGACCGCGACTCCCTGCCAGTGTTTCCCGCAACTCCTTGCCGGGGTTGCCCTTAGATTTGGTAATCCGGCGAGAATACACGCACGTGCTTGGCTGTGACGTAGACCGTTTCGCCCGGACGCAGCGCGAATTCCTGAAACCGATCGAACGGGAGTTCGACCTGAATCGGACGCCCATCGGTGGACACCAGCAGTATCTTCGCCAGTGCGCCGGCGGGATTCACGCGCACGACCGAGGCGGCAATTGCGGGAACGCCATTCACATTCCGCTCGATGTGCAATTCATGGGGACGCACATACAGGTTGGTTGGTATGTGCGATCCGACAGCGACCTCGGCGACCCGTTCCGTTGTGCTTCCCAGCACGGCCTGCCCCCGTTCGATGCGGCCGCGAAATACGTTGACGTGCCCGAGAAAGTCCATCACGAATTCCGAGGCCGGCGAATGAAACACCTCGGCCGGCGTGCCTATCTGTTCAATGCGAGCCTGATTCATGACGACCACACGATCGGCCACCTCTAACGCCTCTTCCTGGTCGTGCGTCACCAGGATACTGGTGACGTGCAGTTCATCGTGTAATCGCCGCAACCAGTCCCGCAGCCCCTGGCGGACCTTGGCATCGAGCGCCCCGAAAGGTTCGTCCAGCAGCAGGACCTTTGGGTCGATGGCCAGTGCGCGGGCCAGCGCCACACGCTGGCGTTGTCCGCCGGAAAGCTGCGAGGGATAGCGTCGGCCGAAGTTCTCCAATTGAATCAGCTTGAGCAACCGAGTGACCTTGTCGTGAATCTCCTGTCGGCCGGGACGCTGCTGCCGCGGGCGGACGCGCAGACCGAACGCGATGTTCTCGAAGACGCTCATATGCTTGAAGAGGGCGTAGTGCTGGAACACGAATCCCACTTTCCGCTGGCCGACCCGCCGAGCGGCCACGTTCTCGCCATGAAACAATATCGCGCCGCGACCATCGTCGTCGGGCGCCTCGAGCCCGGCGATGATCCGCAGCAGCGTCGTCTTGCCTGAACCGGAGGGGCCGAGCAGCGCGAGCAACTCGCCGTCAGCCACGCGCATCGTCACATCGCGCAGAGCGACGTAGTTGTTGTCGAACGTCTTGGTAATGTGTTGAACGTCAATGCTCATGGGTCATGCCTCTGCCGCTGTCGGCTCAAGGGTCTCGCGGAGCTGCTGTTGCACTTTCCATTCCAGGTAGGTTTTGGCGGCCAGCGTCACCAGTCCCAGCAGCGCCAGCAGCGAGGCCATCGTGAAGGCAGCTACCACGTTGTATTCGTTGTAGAGAATCTCGACGTGCAAGGGGATCGTGTTGGTCTTGCCACGAATATGTCCCGACACGACCGAGACGGCCCCGAATTCGCCCATCGCGCGAGCGTTGCAAAGAATGACGCCGTAGAGCAAGGCCCACTTGATGTTGGGGAGCGTGACCCGCCAGAACGTCTGCCACCCGCCGGCTCCCAGCGACAGGGCCGCCTGCTCTTCTTCGGCCCCCTGGGCTTGCATCAGCGGAATCAACTCCCGCGCGACAAACGGAAAGGTCACGAAAATCGTGGCCAGGACAATTCCCGGCACGGCAAAAATGATCTGTATGTCGTGCGCCGCCGCCCACGGCCCCAACCACCCCTGCAAACCAAAGATCAGTACGTAAATCAGCCCGGAGATGACCGGCGACACCGCGAACGGCAGATCGATCAGCGTGATCAATAGGTTCTTGCCGCGGAAACGGTATTTGGCGATCGCCCACGAGGCTGCCACGCCGAAGACCATGTTCAGGGGGACTGCGATGAGTGCGGTGACGAGGGTCAATTTGATGGCCGGCCACGCCGCGGGATCGCGAAAACTGGCGAAGTAGGCGGCTACGCCGCTGCGAAACGCTTCGGCAAATACCACACACAACGGCAAGATCAGCAACAGGCCAATGTAGGAGATGGAAACCAGAATCAACAGGCCGCGCAACCACACCGGGTCGTGCGACGTGGCTCCGTTCCTGCCACCGGCAACCGAGCGGCGAGACGCGACATGCATGGTTACGCTCCCTCCTGATAGGCGCGTGCGGACCACCACTGCAAAAGGTTGATCGCCAGCAGAATCACAAACGACGTCAGCAACATGACCAGGGCGATGGCCGTGGCACCCGCATAGTCGTACTGTTCCAGCTTGGTGATGATCAGCAGCGATGTGATCTCGGTCTTCAGCGGCATGTTTCCGGAAATGAAGACCACCGACCCGTACTCGCCCAACGCGCGGGCAAACGACAGGGCGAAGCCGGTGAGCAAGGCGGGCATGACCAGCGGCAAGATGACTCGTCGAAACGTCTGCCACCGACTCGCCCCCAAGCTCGCCGATGCCTCCTCCGTTTCGCCATCGAGTTCCTCCAGCGCGGGCTGCAGCGTCCGCACGACAAACGGCAAGCCAATGAACGTCAGGGCAATCGTCACGCCCAGCGGCGAGAACGCCGCCTTGATCCCCCAGGGCTCCAAATACCGACCAACCCACCCCGTACTAGCGAAGATCGCCGTGAGCGCGATTCCGGACACGGCGGTCGGCAGGGCGAACGGCAAGTCCACCAGCGCGTCAAGCAGCTTGCGCCGGGAAAGCGATAGCGGACCAGCGTCCAAGCGACGGCAAAGCCAAAAACCGCGTTGATCGAGGCGCCCACGAGCGATGCCCCAAAGGTCAGCCGGTACGATGCCAGTACCCGCGGCTCGCTCACCGTCTGCCAGAACTGGTCCCACGGCATCGCCGCCGTGCGCCAGAACAACGCCGAAAGCGGTATCAGCACAATCAGGCTCAAATAGAGCAGACTGTAGCCCATCGTCAGGCCAAAGCCGGGCAGGACACTGCGTCGTTTCCCCGTGCGTAATTTCCCCGTGCGCCGCATCGAAGTACTCCTTACTTCCCGGCCTGGGTCATGATTTCATCGAATACCCCGCCGTCGTTGAAGTGCTGCGATTGGGCCGCCGCCCACCCGCCGAATACCCCGTCGATGGTGAACAGTTCCAGCTGCGCGAACTGGCGGCGCTGGTCCTCCGAAATCAGCTCGCTGTTGACCGGGCGGTAGAAGTGCTTTGCCGCCAACTGCTGCCCCATGGGCGAGTAGAGGTACTCCAGATAAGCCTGGGCGACCTCCGTCGTCCCGTGCCTGGCGGCGACTTGGTCCACCACCGTCACGGGCGGTTCCGCCAAAATGCTGAGGCTTGGCACCACGATCTCGAAGTCACTCGAACCCAGCTCCTTCGTCGCCAAAAAGGCCTCGTTCTCCCAGGCCAATAAGACATCGCCGATGCCGCGTTGAACAAACGTGTTGGTCGAACCGCGGGCGCCGGAATCCAGCACCGGTACGCGCCGAAAAACCTCCGTCACAAAGGCGCGGGCCCGGGCCTGGGCGGCAACCACTTCCGTCTGCCGCGCGGCGTCCTGCAGCGCGCCGAAGTCACCCAACTCACGCTTGAGCGCAAACCCCCAGGCGGCCAGATAATTCCAACGGGCACCACCACTGGTCTTGGGATTCGGAGTGATGACCGAGACATCGTCGCGCACCAGGTCACCCCAGTCCTTGATCTGTTTCGGATTGCCCTTACGCACCAAGAACACAATAGTCGACGTGTACGGACAACTGTTGTGAGGCAAACGCTGCTGCCAGTCAGGCGTAAACAACTGAGCCTTCGTGGCAATCGCGTCGATGTCGTAGGCCAAGGCCAGCGTGACGACATCGGCTGCCAGTCCGTCGATCACGGCCCGCGCCTGCTTGCCGGCCCCGCCATGCGATTGCTCGATCGTCACTCTCTGGCCCGTCTTCTGCTGCCAGTACTCCGCGAAGGAGGCGTTGAATTCCTGATAGAATTCCCGCGTCGGGTCATACGATACGTTGAGCAGCGTGACCTGGCCGACGTCGCCGCCCGACCGGTCACAGCCCGCCAAGAGTGAGGCGGCGACGGATACCAGCAGTAGGGGGAACACGAATCTCATGGTCGCCAGAGTCCTTTCGTGACCGGAGCGAACGGGGCAGAACACCGGGAGTATCGAATGCAAGGCGTGTGCCAATGAGCGCGGAGAGACCGAAGAGGGCGGAAACGCCCGCGAAACAGCCTGCGACGCACCTTGTGTCCCTCCGTGCCGTGATATATGATGGTTTATGCCATTGTATATAACGGTATTCCATCAAATATGATGTTTTTTTCGTTATGGAACGCTTCCGCGAACTGCTCATCGATGTGTGGCGTGAAGTCTGTCGGCACATTGAGATCCAGGCTTCCGCCTCCTGCATTGCCGGCCTGCTCGCCCGTCAGATGCCGCTCGACGTCCTGCTCGTGCGGCAGTACGACGGAAACACTCAAGTCCTTAACACGGTGGCCATTTGTCGGCCGGAGGCGAGGGGATTTCGCGTGGCCGCCCGTCATTGTTTGGCGTCCGACGAGCACGTTCGCCTGCTGGCCTGGGCGGCGACACAACAGGTCCATCATCTGCCGGCCGGCCAGCGCGGCGACCTGGCGATGCTGATCCCTCCGGAGATCCAGGGCGAAGTACTGGTGGGACCGCTCAGCGGCGACGACGGCTGTACGGGTGCGTTGGTCTTCGCGGCGCGGCCTGGCGAGTCGTTTCTGGCCAAGCACGAGAAGATGGCGGCGGCGCTGCTGGAGCCGTTCTTGGCCGCTCTGGAGAATGACCGGCGGCTTACGGAACTGGCCACTTTGCGCGAGGCGGCTGAGGCCGAGCGGCGGTCGCTCTTGTCGCGGATCGGTCGCCAGGAGATGCGCGAGGAGATTATCGGCGCCGAATCCGGACTGCGACACGTTATGCAACGTGTCGAGCTCGTGTCCCAATCCGATGTGCCGGTACTGATTCTGGGTGAGACCGGGACTGGCAAGGAGGTGGTTTCGCGGGCGATTCACGCTCGTTCATCGCGCAGCGCCGGACCGTTCATACGCGTGAATTGTGGAGCCATCCCTTCGGAGTTAATCGACTCGCAGTTGTTCGGCCATGAGAAGGGGAGCTTCACCGGCGCTGCGGAGTCGCGGAAGGGCTGGTTCGAGCGCGCCAATGGGGGCACGCTGTTCCTGGACGAAATCGGGGAATTGCCGCTGGCCGCGCAGGTGCGGTTTCTGCGGGTCTTGCAGGATGGATTCGTGGAACGCGTGGGGGGGCAGCAGTCGCTGAGAGTCGATGTCCGGATAGTCGCGGCGACCCACCGGGAGTTGGCCGAAATGGTCCGCCGCGGGACATTCCGCGAGGATTTGTGGTATCGCGTCAACGTCTTTCCCATCCTGCTGCCGCGACTGTGCGAGCGGATGGAAGACATTCCGGCCTTGGCACACCACTTCGCCCAACGAGCGGCCCACCATTTCGGGTTGACTTATGTCGAGCCCAGTGCGGACGATCTGTTTGCTCTGTCGCAGTATTCCTGGCCCGGGAATATTCGGGAATTCGCCGCGGTCATGGACCGAGCAGCGATCCTTGGCAACGGCAAGTGTCTGCAAGTGGCACAATCCTTGGGTATCAGTCGTCCCGAAAACGAAACGTCTTCACCCCGTTCCTACTGGCGGCCGAGTGACGCGCCGGAGGTGGAGTTACGCCCTGACCCCACGGTGAAGTACCTCCACAGTCTCGACGCCGCCATGAAAGAGCACATTGAGCGAGCGCTGCTCGTCACCCGCGGCCGGATCGAAGGACCCGGTGGCGCGGCCAACCTGTTGGAGATCAATCCCCATACGCTGCGGGCGCAGATGCGCAAGTTGCAGATCGACTGGTCGCGATTTCGCCTGGGATGAATCGACCGGATTTTTTGGGGGGGATTGGGTGCTTCGGATTTCGGATTGGATTTATGCGCTCAACGTGCGCGCATGTTACGGGCCGACACACTGACCGCTGGACGTGGCGACGTCGCTGAGTGCGATAAAATTGTGCGCGAGATTGGGGGTGCTCCGCGACTTCGGTTGATGCCTGTTGAAGCTAGGGGAGCATGGCAGCGATGGCGGATTGAACTTGCTCTCGACCTCCGGAGAACGGTGTGGCGTCATCGTCGCGCGGGCGATTGCCGTGGGGAACCGGCCTGCCCACTCTACTCAACCGCCTCTTCCGCTGTGATGGCCAGGCAGAAAGGTGCGGCAATCGTGTTAGCCGAAGCGAGGTCGAGGTGGTCAATTCTCTTGTCCGGATGTGGATTCATCCAGCCGGTGCCATAAAGTCGCAATTTGACGTTGGCGGGGCGGGAGACTGCGTTTTCGCCTGTCCAGGCGACCTCGGCGCGAGCCGTTTCTCGGGAGTTGTCGATGTTCCACCAGTCGCGCACGCTATCGCCGTAACGGAGCGGGATCTTGGCCAGTGTCCCGTCCTCATAGTGAACCCGGTATTCACCGATCACGGTCATCTCGGCCACGGTGTACGGGTCCGCACCCCATTGCGTGCCTTGCAGGAAGTACAGTCCACGGATCTTGCCTCCGACCGGGATGCCGCGGACCGTGCGGGCCAGTTCGGGCAAGTAGAGACTGCCAAGTTGGATCAGGGCATCGGTGACTTGGTATGTCACGCCACCAAGTTTCTGCTCGCCCAACGGTAACTCGGCCAGGTTGTTGCCAGTCTCTCCGGCAAACGTCGAGATCGTCAGGGTGCGATTGGCCCGGGATGTGACATCCAGAAATCGGAGGGGGCCTTGGGGGGAATACGGGGGGGCCGCCAGGCTGGCCGTGTAGGGCACTTCGCCGAGCCATCCGGCGAGGATTCGCGCCAAGACATCAGGACTCAGATCACGAGTCATAACATTGCCGGCGGCGTCGACCAAGAATGACTTGGGCAGATCCACAACTCCATAGTACGTACTCATCCGCTGCGCACCCTCGGACGTAGCGTCCAAGACGGTGCGCCACGCAATGGGCTCCGCTTGCAGGTAGCGGTTTACGGCCGCAGGATCGTCGTCGAGGTTAATTCCGACGACCTCGAAACCTCGCTCGTGGTAACCATCGTATTGCCATCGGGCCGCCTCCATAATCGCCCGGCTCTCAGCATGATCACTCCTCCAGAAAAACACGAATACGGGCTTTCCCCGGTACGCAGTCCAATCCAATGGACTGCCGTCCGCCGTCCCGCCATGCAGGACTAACGGCTTGCCGATCGAATCCAGCCGCCGGACCATTCCCTCCATGAGTTGCGCGACGTCGGCGACCCCCGTCGCGTTGCTGCCAACCAGACGCTGCGCGTAACGAGCAAAGGCGGTTCGGGCTTGATCGGCCGCTGCCGTCGATTCCGACACGCGGGCCGCCCACAAGGCTAACTGCGCGTCTTCGCGATCCAAACGCTGGGTCTCGATCTTGGCCCGCAAGAACATGTCGAGCAGTTCAATGGTCGCCAGTTGGTCCATGGGAATCGTGCGCATGCTGAGGGGAATTCGGCCGATGCGGTCTTCCAGCAGGATGTGGAGGGCCGTTTGGTAGGCCACCGACAGCTCGTCTTTCTCCTTCTGGAGTATTTGCGTGGCCGCCTCCATCATGGCGGTCGGCGCTTGCCAATAAAACTGGCTCGACGTGCGTGACGTGTCGGGACGAAACTCTCGTAGACTATTCAGAAAGGCGTGCAGATCCGCCACACTACCGTCTGGAGCGGCCAGCAGTCGCTCTGGTGCAGCGGCGGGCGGTGGAGCGCTCCACTCACATAGCGGAAATGCCACGGGAACACCGTTGTACTGACCCTCGAGCGAATGGTCGTTCCAATGCGGTCCGAATCCGTAGTGCGTGAACGGCCTTCCCTGAACGGTTGCCACCTGGGCGTTGCCCAATAACATGTAGTGCTCGATGCCGCCCCTGTTGCTCGGTTCGCCAGCAGACCAATTCTGGAATTCGAAAGGCTCGTTCGTCACCCACCGCCACTTCCCCTCCTCGGCTTCATCCGTTGCGCCCAACCAGCAGACGTGGTCGGAGGCGAAGTTTGTCAAGACAAACTCGTTTTCTTCGGCCGATGTGACGGTCGCCAGATGCCCGCCAACTTCCTCGCACAGCCGCCTCGCATCGCGCCAGGACACGGGCACGTCGATGCGCTGATAAAGGTGGCCATTTCCTGGAAAGGCGATCTGCCGCGAAGCCGGATATGCGGCCGGCCGCGAGTGCGCAGGAGGCTGAGGGGCGGCACCCTCGTCACGATTCTCCTGTGGGGTCGCTGCCGCACACGACACACGGGCGTCAACAAAGGACAACAGAACAAGCAATGCCACACTACCCACGCTGGAAATCGGCCGAGTCATCATCGACTCCTTCGCGCAACGAGAACTCACGAAATACCGGATCGACAACTAATTCGCAGACAGGACGATTTGGCACGATCCGTTGATGGTGCCGTAAAGTCCCCGCGTGTCGAAGGTCACCGTGGCCGTGAAGGTCTCGCGCTCGCCGGCCATTTTCAAGTCCGCTGGTACTCGCCACGAGTACCCACAGGTACCACCTCACCCAAACGGCATCACACCGCTGGCGACCTCTTTGCCGGCGGCGTTGGCAATCGAGACTTGTGGAACAAGTGAAGCATAGACGGGCACCTGCCGGATCTCACCGTTCTCCATCGGATAGGGTTGTTCCTGGAGTTTTTTGGTCGTGTCATTCAGGCCGCGAATAATGCAATCGAGCGACGGGTCGAGCAACAAAGCCTGAATGGATATGGTCGTCCCCCGGCGGAAGAGCTGGTCCGCTTTTTCCGGCGGACTTACAAACATCATCGTAGGCTGATCCGAGAAACGCATGCGGAAGGGTTGTCCCTCGCGGATGGCGACCGGAAACGCGGATGTCCCCGCCGCAGCGTCGCCGGGCATCTGCACTCGCCGGGCATTGGGAGAAAGGCTTACGAGCAGATCGCCGCACGCCACTGTGAGGGAGGCGATCCGGTAGTCTCCCACAGGTAATTCGCAACTGCGTGGCCGTTGCGCCGGGTAGTAGTTGCCCGGTTCCCCGATCCAGGCGGTCGATCCGGTGGAGGTCTGAAGTAGACCGGATGCGCCAAACTGTTCCACCTCGCGATAACCTGGATCCACTCGAAACTCGCCCATCGGCCCGCGATACGGACCCACCGTGATTCGGTCACCTGAGGGACTTACGGCTACATCGTAGAATCCGTCGGCCGCCTGCTGCCTACCCAGCGGCATCTGCCTCCACCTCAACTGACGGCCCGGCTGCGCGTCAGACGACGACTCGGTTTTCACCAGCAACCTGGTCGCCGGGCCACTTATCGGTATGCCCAGCATCGCCTGGTACCAAGTGTTGCCAAGGCGGATGCGACCCGTGCGAACCGCAGTGGGCGTCACAATCAGACGCATCTGCTGGGTACCGGCCATGGGAGAACCGGGATAGGGAACTGGGAAAGCCTGAAAGCCGGGAAACGCAGCTCGGACGGAATTGAGCCAGGGTACGAATCGCACGGGTCGAGCAGTCGATGGACTGTCACCGAGCGGCTTAATTTCCAGATAGTCAAACACCACGACCGAGCGGTTGTTCGACATGTTGACCAGCACCTTCGGCGGTTCCTTCATCGGCCTTAAGGGAGCGTCATTGGTGAGATTGCGGTCGCCATTGGTGTCGACATACAGTAGATCATATTCGCGCTTCACGTCGGGGGTGGCTTGCGCCGACCCCGTCAGCAAATCGGCCACCTGACGCAACAGGGCCGTCCCGCTCTGCTCCGCCGCGTCCTCCTCCGGTTCCGATTCATCCACTACGAAATGCACTTGGTCCCCGGCAGCATTTCCCAGTGGTAAATAACCGTACAAGGGATTTCGCGAACGAAGCTTCGGATAGACAACGTCGGGCACCGGTGCCGGTCCGCACATCGCGGTCCGATGTTCCGCTGCCTGATAACGGATCATCGAGACCTGCGGATCAGCTGTCGAACTGCCCGGGTCTTCGAAGACCGAGGATTCCTCCAGTGGAAATTCCTCGGCTTCCTTCGCCAGAATTGGCACCGCGGAAACCACCAGCAGCAATGCCACACGCAGAGCGATGTGGGCTTCCCGTACGCCGTGCATCGACGAACTCCTTTGCGGCTAGATGAAGCAATCCGAATTGGAGTATACACGCTAAGTTCACGCGGCATGGTCGAAGCAATTTGCTCAGGTCGTCAACTTGAGCGCGGCCGTAATTATATCGTGAGATGACCCGATTACCATGGCTTTTTTTCCACGATTCTCGTCAGCCGCCGGCCGATACCCGCATCGAATTCGGCAGCGGTAAGGGGGGCACGCATGGCGAGTTTGCGGCGTGACTGTCTGTGTTCCGTGTGTTCCCCGATCCATTATCCGCAGTAACATTGGTGCCGGAAAGTCACCACACAGGAACGCCGCAAATGGCGAGCCGCTCCAGCGACCCAGCATCCGTGTTCTCCAGGCTCCGGACGGCGACTACGCCGATCCGGGCAGTCCGCGCACTCCGTGTGGAAGAAGGACGGAGAAAAATGGATGCGGAAATCGCGGTTCATAATGCCTCGAGGTGAGGAGTACTCGACCGTGATGAGAATCACGGTTAACGAGGACGCGCTCACGCAGCAAACCGTCGAAAACAGCGGCCAATTAGAGGCGGCGGAGCCGGTTGTTTTCATACGCGTCAAGTAACCGTTGAGCTAGGCGAGTCATTTCTGGCTCTGACGATGGCAGAGACGCGGTACGTTGCACAGCCACCCCACGGCAAGTGCGTGCAGCACTGGCCGCAAGGTATGTGGCGTTCACGGTGCACACTTCTATTCGCGGAACGGTGGCATTGCCGGAGGAAAAACCAAAGCTAGATCGGACTGGGACGGGATCATCGGTCGCGTCTTGGATATCTTCCGTGGGATGGTCCGAAACAGGTTGGTGCAACACACATTTGAAGGACACGCACGTGCGGCTGTAGCTGAGCTTAGCACTTAC
Source organism: uncultured Planctomycetota bacterium (assembly GCA_963802295.1). Lineage (GTDB taxonomy): Bacteria > Planctomycetota > Planctomycetia > Pirellulales > Pirellulaceae > JAJRVM01. The sequence goes on from CAWDIM010000005.1 coordinate 218,260, forward strand.
CGCCGTTCTCCGATCATTTGGAGCGATCATTTGACACCGTCAATTCTCGGGCTAAGTTTCTCTGCGGAGGGGGGCGTAAATACTCCACTGGATGTTTGGTCGTTACAACCTGTATTTCCGGTAAAGGTCCCCATGAATGAGCGGCGACGATCTTCGGCGAAAGGTTTCTCAGGCCCAAGAGAATCGGCTGTTGCCGCGTTACCCGTTCGGCCTCGTGCAACAGATAGCGGAGATCGTGGACGGCGAAATGCCCTCGCCCGAGGCCTTCGAAAGCGTGCGGTGCGTCGACATCTCCCGGGGTGGCTTCGCCTTTTACAGGAAGGCCTTGCCGAACAGCAGCGAACTCGTCGTCGCACTTGGTGAGGCACCGAATTTCGTCTACCTCTCTGCCATCATTGTCGAGTCAGCCCACGAGGACCGCTTTGGCCATACATTTTTTCGTTGCGGCTGCAAGTTCACTGGTCGCGTGGAACTGAAAGAGCACTCGCTGGCACTCAAGCGACAACAGGACCTCGAAGCCGCCTTCTTTCTGATGTCTGGCCAGGGGGACCATGACGGTTCCCCCGGCCCGCCGCCATGATGCACCTGCCGCGCTCATGGTACACTGCGCAGTTGACGCTGCGCGTTAACGCGCACAGGCTCGCCGGGCTTGCTCCCCGGGGGCGTTGAATTGAAGTACATAGTTACGTGAGCGACGGAGAGTGCCCGTGACTGCCAGTTATCCTCATAGCGGTTCGACTTCTCGCAGTGCGATTGCGTTGGCCCTCGGTGTTCAGTTCCTCTGTGTCGGCTGCGATCGTGCGGAGACGCTAACCGCGGCTGATAGCCTCAATGGTGCCGAGTGCCCCTTCAGTATTTACTGGCCCCCGCGAGATCCGCAGGACAATCCCCCGGCATCGGCCAAGCCGTTGCTCCGCGGGAGTGTGGCTCTCGACGCGAAGCCGGCGGCACGTGGCGGAGCAGAGGTCCGGCTGGTGGTCACGGTTACGCGCCCATCCGAGGAGACGGACCGTCAATTCTGGAATTCGGAATTGGCCTTCGCCGACATCGCTTGGATGGATGAGGTTCGAGTCTGGGACGCGGACACGAAATGGCTGTGGCCGAACCTACCGTATTTGTTGCGACTGCCTGGACAGGAACGAATTGAACGTTATGGTGGCACTGACCCCGGCAAACACGTGGACAATGATTTCGCTGCCGTATTGATCCGCAAGTATGACGCGCGCGGCAAGGTGGAGGCGGCAGAAACCAAGGACACACCGTTGGTGTCTGCGGAGTGGCACGCCAAAGGGACGGCCAAGACCGACCTGCAAACCATCGTGCATGTCGCGAAATCCGAGCCGTTCTTGCTCCACCTCGGAGCAGACAAACGCCCTGCCCGCGGCCAAGTCAAGGTTTGGCTGATTTATGCCGATTTCCTCGGCACACGACCCCCCCGCACATGGCCCAAGGAACGCGAGTGGGCAGGCGGCATTTTGGCCTATTTCGAAATCGATTGGGAGACTTGGCCCGGTCGCGGTTGTCGCGGAGTCATCCGCCACAAGAGGCCTGAGGAGGGTACTAGATTCAAGTGGGCCGAGTGGGGTGCGGGGACGGCCCGCCTGTCGGACATAGCCCAATGAGCGATTTTGTGCGTCCGCACCAATCACGCAACGATCGATTACAGCCGAGCGGTGGATCGGGTCGGTCGAGAAATCAGGCTTCATGGACCGCCGCCGGTTGAATCGGGTCGTTTGCCTGCCGGAATCGAGGCCAGGAGCTCCGCAGCGTCACAAACGCCGAAAACATGCCCGCTCGCCTCGTTTCGCGCGTTCGCTTCCGGCGAGCGAGACCACCACAGCTCGACCGAATGCCAAAGGGTAGTCACCTGTATCAGACGTTCTTGGCGATACTGGGATGGGAAGGAGCAGAAGGAGCAGAAGGAGCAGAAGGAGCAGACACTCTGCTCCTGATGGATGTTCCGTGGAGGCTGGCGGCCCACAGTGTGGTTTGCGCGAAGCGAAGGGGTGGCAATCGGCTCGGCGGTGCAACGAAGAGGATGAACACGACGCAGAAGGACAAGGAGCAGACACTCTGCTCCTGATGGATGTTCCGTGGAGGCTGGCGGCCCACAGTGTGGTTTGCCGAAGCGAAGGGGTGGCAATCGGCTCGGCGGTGCAACGAAGAGGATGAACACGACGGGGTGGGTGCGACGCCAGCGGCGATTGCACGCTGTCGGCGCGCACGGCGAGCGCGGCGGAAGTGGGCGGTCACAAATTCTGATCGACGATCAAGCGAGCTGCGTGGGCTTTACGCAAACAGCCGGCGGCAAGCGGACATCCCCTTCAGGCAACGGCGTCCCATCCGCCGGGCCACTTCGGCCAAGGCCGCCGGAGAACCGATGGCGTGGCAGAAGACGCTTTCGTAACGCTGGAACGTATCGAGCCAGGCCTCCTCGTTCACATCCAGATAATCCAACAACGTCTCCACGTCCTTGGGCACGGTACTGCGCTGGCCACTGCGCAGTTGCCGAGCGGTCCACTCCAGCAACCGCAAGTAACTCTCCAGCGAGATCGGCAGCAGCCCCAGATCCGATGCACGGCGACCCCAGCGGGAGGTGAGCGCGATCGTCTCGTCCTCGAGCGTCCCTTCACGCAGGGTCAGCTCTCCCAGCCAGCCATCCGCTCGATTCGGACTGTTGGAACGCTCCTCTTGCGCCATGATCCGCTGATAGGCCGACGTGTAGCGGGACGAGCGCAACGAAACGGCTTCGCCGGCCTTGATGAGGTTTAAGTCCATATACAACGCACAGACCAACATGCCGGCGAAACCGACACATTCCCGGCACTTGAAGCGAGACTCGAAGAACCGGCCAGTGCATTCGTCTTCTTGATTGGCGCGGCGGGCAATGTTTTCGCACAGGATTCCCATGAACCAGGATATGTTGCTCAGCCGGCGCCGCAACTGCTTGATTCGCTTCTTGTCCCGCACGACCTGTTCGATGCGTTTGTCGCTGACTTGCGGCAGTTCGTCCGACATGCACTTGGCGATCTTCATGGCGGTCAGGTAGCGGCGAGCCACCTCGTGGGGCGACCAGCGGCGGGCCACATCGGGCCGCGAGCGGAGCATCAGGTGCAGATGGTTGCTCAGTTCCGCGTGGAATTCGACTTCGATGGCGAACAGCCCCGCGAGCTGTTCTTCCCGGACCAGGATCCAATCGCGGCGATGGGAGAAGTCGCGGCCGGTAAGTGGATCCCGGCCACAGAGAAAGGCGCGGCGCACGCAACGGGCGCGGCAGTGATAGACGGCTCGGCGATCACGACCCAACAATTTACGACGAGCGTAGGCGACCATGAGGCAATCCCTCCGTGTGCGGGCAGTGCCCGTAGCGCCCGCGGCCGCTGAGGGCCCCGTGGGGACGCTCGGGTAATACTGCGCAAGAGAAAGTGATTGCCCGCCTTTCGCTCGCCAAAACCGCCGTTATCTTACCCGATCCCGGGCCGCCTGCAAGACCCGCCGCAGCGGGGTGGCGGTGACATACGTATGTCACCACACAAGCGATGATGGCACCGCTGAGCACGCTCGGCCTGCGGCAATAGACGATCGTCGGAGGGCCCGCCGCAGGGGTGGAAAGCAGGGTGGAAAGCAGGGTGTCTGCTTCCGTCCCACACAAGCGATGATGGCACCGCTAGCACGCTCGGCCTGCGGCAATAGACGATCGTCGGAGGGCCCGCCGCAGGGGTGGAAAGCAGGGTGGAAAGCAGGGTGTCTGCTTCCGTCTGCTCCGTCGACTTCCTCCGCGGGCTGCGGGAGTGCGTCGTAGCTACGCTCGCGCAGAGCGTGGGGGAATCGCCATCCGTACTACCACTTCCCCCGCAGGCTGCGGGAGTGCGTCGTAGCTACGCTCGCGCAGAGCGTGGGGGAATCGCCATCCGTACTACCACTTCCTCCGCGGGCTGCGGGAGTGCGTCGTAGCTACGCTCGCGCAGAGCGTGGGGGAATCGCCATCCGTACTACCACTTCCTCCGCGGGCTGCGGGGCCGCAGCTGCAGGAGTGCGTTGTAGCTAGTGTCTGTCCGAAAAAGTATTTTCGCCCTGACAATTCGGGAAAAAAATCAAAAAAACTCCCCGAAGACGCAAACCAGTTTGAGTGCTGGCGCGTATGAATTCTAGGAAAACGCCGAATTCACGCGATCATCTTCGAGGAGCAAAGGATGCGAAAGTCTTACTCAGAACAGCCGCGGTTGGATTGCAGTCCTGTCTCTCTCGTAGAGTTAAACCTCGACTGCCGCGACGAGATTATACCCATTCTCTCCGCGTTGCAGCACATCTATGGTGACTGTGCAGCGCGCGAGGAAGTCATGCAGCTGATTGCGGAGGATGTCAACACCGATTCCCGTGCGGATCATGGACGCGAAGGTTTTGATTACTGGCAGATCCTTGTTCTGGCCGCCGTGCGTCTCGGCTGCAATTTTAATCTCGACCGTCTGCAGGATCTGGCCGAGAACCATCGGAAGTTGCGTCATATCATGGGAATTGGGGACTGGGACGATCAGACCTCATTCAAGTGGCGGCGGATCCGTGACAACTTGTGCTTGCTGACATCCGACACGCTCGCGCGGATTTCGGACCTCGTGGTGAAAGAAGGCCACAGCTTGGATCCGGAGGCCGCGAAAACCATTCGGGTCGATTCCTTCGTGGTGGAAACCAACATTCATTATCCCACCGAAAGCAGTCTGATCTGGGACGGTCTCCGAAAGATTATCGAACTGAGCACGTTGGTCGCCACCGATCTGGAGCTTCCCGGGTGGCGACAACACACGCATCTACGCAAGAAGATCAAGCATCTACATCGTGAGATTTCACGCGTCTCGGCGAGTAAGAACCCCAACTCCAAAAAGAAACAGAAGAAACTCTACGCGAAGCTGCTGAAACGCTCGGAGGCCATTCTCGAGCGGGCTGAAAAACTCCTGGAAAGCGCCACCACAGCCGACCTCACTAACCTGGTGCGAATCAACGATATCCGCGTATTTATCCAGCAAACTTGCCAGGTAGCGAGCACGGCGTATCGTCGCGTCATCCTGGGTGAAACTGAGGTCCCCAACGAAGACAAACTGTTCAGCATCTTTGAACCGCATACGCAACTCTATCGTCGCGGCAAGGCGGGCCAGGAGAATCAATTTGGCCGCCTGGCCATGATCTGCGAAGATGGCGCTGGGTTCATCACGCATCACTACTTGATGGGGCGCAACGAGCAAGACGTGGACGTGGCGGTCCCACAAACAAAGATCTTGCAAGAACGACTTCATGGTGCCATCGAACGAATCTCGTTTGACCGCGGATTCTATTCGGACGACAACGAGAGAGAACTGAAGGAATTGGTAGCGAATCCGTGCTTACCCAAGCGTGCTGTGAACGCGTTCGCCGAGCAGATGGAGAATGCCTCGGTCGAGTTTCGCGCGGCACGAAATCGCCACTCGGGAGTGGAGTCGGCCATCGGTGCATTACAATCCGGAAACGGGGCGAAGCGATGCCGCGACCGTACCGAGATCGGCTTTGAACGTTATCTGTGTTTAGCCATTCTAGGCCGCAACCTTCATGTCCTTGGCAAGATGCTGATCGCTCGGCAGTCGCCGGACAGTCTTGCCGGACAAAGCAAACGCAAAGCGGCAGCCTAGTCAATTGAATTGCATGACACTTACTTGTCATCCCGGCTAAGCGTACGCGCACATCGTCCGCTAACGTCAGCAATCCACCGTGGCGCACCCTCTTTCACTCTCTGTTCCCCATTTCTCGTCTCATCTTCACCGCTTCGGGTCTCGCTTTTCGGCCCTGATTCGCGATAAAATACCTTTTCCCGACAGACACTAGCTACGCTCGCGCAGAGCGTAGGGCAAATCGGCCGGGTGGCACTGGCTGAGCGAGCGGACCGTACTCTGCTACTAATCACCATCTTTCTGGCGAGCGGAGTCAGTGTCCCCGAACCAAGAAGAGTTCCCACATCCCGTTGGGATCCGTCCGACAGGGGATCCGTCAGGCAGGTTACGCCCGATGGATTTTCAAACTGTGATGATTTACCGGTGCTCGCTCATATCTCCTGGACCGACCGGAACAGCATCGCGTAGCCGCACACTGGCTCCGCTCGCCGTGACACCTGAGAGCGATGGTGACGTCGATCCGGCTCGCTCAGCCAGTGCCACCCGTCGCCGCCGCACACTGGCTCCGCTCGCCGTGACACCTGAGAGCGATGGTGACGTCGATCCGGCTCGCTCAGCCAGTGCCACCCGTCGCCGCCGCACACTGGCTCCGCTCGCCGTGACACCTGAGAGCGATGGTGACGTCGATCCGGCTCGCTCAGCCAGTGCCACCCATCGCCGCCGCACACTGGCTCCGCTCGCCGTGACATCTGAGAGCGATGGTGACGTCGATCCGGCTCGCTCAGCCAGTGCCACCCGTCGCCGCCGCACACTGGCTCCGCTCGCCGTGACACCTGAGAGCGATGGTGACGTCGATCCGGCTCGCTCAGCCAGTGCCACCCGTCGCCGGCACTGATGATTCTCCTAATACCTATTCCTATGATGCCCTCGGTCATCTGACGCGCGTGGGCCAGGTCGGCCAGAGTGGCGGCAACAGCGTGGCTGAGAAACGGGTCGACCTGACCTACAACGCGATCAACGAGTTTTCGTCGATTGCATGGTACAAAGGCACCGACGGCGGGTCGGCCAGCGAATTCGCCACATCCGCATTCAGTTACGATTCATTGGGACGTTTAACGGGTTTGGCCTACACCAAGGGCGGTGACAATTTCTTCACGCCTTATAGCTGGACGTATGCCAGTCTTTCGAGCGCCGGGATGGATTTTGGCAGGTCGGTAGCCGATCCACGTGCCGGGGCAGCGGCTGCCGCGGCCGTGTTCAGTGGTCTGGGCCGCAAGTGAGGCCGTCAGCACTGCTGTCAACACTTACTCGCCGGCGGGGGGCGTAAAAAAAGAAGCCTTGCGTAACTTATCGCTACGCAAGGCTTTAGCTAGTCGGGGTGAGAGGATTCGAACCTCCGACCTTTTGACCCCCAGTCAAACGCGCTAACCAGGCTGCGCTACACCCCGCTGGAGATGGTCCTCTACCCACCGCAGTAGGCTGCGAACCCTCTCCTGACACAGAATATGGCAGATCGGTTCGATTTAATCAACGGGCGTTCGGCAGAGAGGGGGAGCGGTCGACGCCGAACTGCCGAAGCGGCCTTTCACCCGTTGCGCGGGATCTAGCCGGCTGTACGTCCCTGTCCATCCACCATGTTCTGCGGCGGGCGACTCAGTCGGGGCGAAGAGCAGTGCGCGGCAACCGTCGCTCGCACAACGGTATCGGTGCAGGGCCAGGGCTCCCCAGGCAGCAGGCTCAGCGCGGTTGCCGTACCACTCGACGCCGAACCGGCTCGCAGACTTCCATCGCGGCGAATCCGGCCCGTGTCAGGGAGTAAGCGCCCTTGAATCGTTCCTTGATCAGCAGCTTTTTGGCCGCCAGTCGCCTCAAAGCCGCTTCATGCTTCTGCAGGCTTGGGCCATTGAAGCACAGCAGCTGCCCGGGAGTGATCTGGTAGTTGCGAAACACCATAAACACATTCTTTTCCGAGTCCGAGAACATCGTTCCCTCCTCTTCGGGGCTTCAGACGTTGAGCCAGACGCCTGGGTGAACGCCGATCACTTTGTCCACATCTCAATCCAATGGTGGCGCGTCACCTCTCCTCGCATCGTGCGGTCGCCGTTCCCCCTGCGCCGCCCGACCTATCTGTTATATTCCCGTTGTATTTCGGTAAGTCCCAGTCTCCCTAATCTCAATCTCAAGCCGCTGCCAACGCAGGCCATCCGCCGTGAAAACCGGGGGGCAGTTGTCATTGGCCGCCTGTTTGGCGGCGCAGCCTCGGATGCCGGAAGAACATCTAATTTTCCAAACCAACCAGTCACAAGCAACAGATTGCCAGTCACAAAACAGCAGGTGCCGCCATCAGGCACGCTACTGCAGACGCGCTCCCATGATTTTTCCTTCCACGACGAGCGTCTCGTTGACGAACCCTTCAAAGCGGCAGACGATCAGTGCCCCTCGGCGAACGCGAATCAGACGCAGGACCACCACCAGGCGATCACCGGGGACCACGCGTCCGCGGAAGCGGATCTCTTCCATGCCCCCGAGTCCCACAATCTCGGCGCCGAGCAAATCATGTTTCAGGGTGAAATAGCTGGCCAATTGAGCGGCCGCTTCACAGATGAGCACGCCGGGCATGAGGGGCATGTCGGGCATATGTCCCGCCACCCAAAACTCATCCGCTCGCACATCTTTGTAACCGATGCAAATCCCCTGTTCGGTGTCCTCCAAAACGACCGCGTCGATCTGTTCCATATCGAAACGTTGCGGATTGTACTTGCGTATCTCATGCTTGTCCGCGACGACCGTGTGCAGGTCCACGGCCGCAATATCGACGATGCGTGCATTGTGCGTGTTGGTCAATAGTCTTCCTTTCACATCCCCGAGCAATTGGCCAAGGCGACGCCCCCATTCTACGAGACGGGGCGTCGGCGGGCTACTCGCGAGGCCGGATCGAATGCGATTTTTCCCAAGAATCTGGCCGCTCAGCTCGGCTGACCCGGCACCATGTTTGAGCCGTGAGTTATCGATCAGCCGGGCCACGGCTCTGCACAAACGGGTCAACTTGGGCTAAACTTGAGGGCACGTGCCGGCAGCTGCCCGCGGGCAGGCCGATCCGCCATCGCCTTCTTCACTTTGAGGAGCTTCCTTGATGCGTCAGGTATTCAAGTGCGTCATCGCGTTCTGGCTTGTCACCGGTGTGGGCCCGGGAGTCGTCTCGGCCCAGACGCTGCCGACAGACCCCTCGTTGGTAACCGGAAAGCTGGAAAATGGGCTCGGCTACATTATCCGCCGGCACGCTCATCCGCCGGGGAGAGCGGTGATCTGGTTACACCTGGACACCGGTTCGTTGAACGAAACCGATGCCCAACGCGGACTGGCGCACTATCTGGAGCACATGGCGTTTAACGGGTCCGAGAATTTTCCGCCCGGCCAGGTCGTGCCGTTCTTTCAGTCGCTGGGAATGACTTTCGGACGGGACCAAAATGCGTTCACCAGTTTTGATCAAACGACGTACCAGTTGTCCTTGCCCGATGCTCAGCCGGGCACGATGAGCAAGGGGATGATGTATTTTGCGGACGTGTTGCATCGGCTCTTGTTGTTGCCCGAGGAAATTAACGACGAGCGGCAGATTATTCAGGAGGAGCGACGTCGCAGTCTCTCGGGGCAGCAGCGGACGATGTACTACGTGCTGGAGCGAATGGCGCCCGGTTCGATCTTCGGCCAACGCATCACGATTGGCACGCAAGAGACGATCGACAGCGTGCAGCAGGCGGATTTCCGCGACTACTACGGCAAGTGGTACGTGGCCTCCAACGCCACCCTGCTGGTCGTGGCTGACGCAGATCCACAGGAAGTGGTGAAGCTGGTCGAGAAGAATTTCAGCGGCGCTGCGAAGCTGCCTCGTCCGACGCCGCAAGAGATCGGCGTCACAGCATACGAAACGAGCTTTGCCATCGTGGCCAGCGATCCGGAGGTCCGCAACGAGACGATTCGCATTACGCGACTGGAACCGGCTCGCACACCGACCACCACGGTCCCCCAGTATCGCGACGATCTCGTGGCGGCGCTGGGCGTCTTTGCCCTGAATCGACGATTGGACGAGAAGGCGGCCACTGGTGACACGAGTTATCTGGCCGCCAGTGTTTCCGTCGGAAACGATGTGGGAGCGATCTACACGGCGGAACTGAACGGGCGAGCAAGACCAGGCAAATGGCGGGCCTCGCTTCAAGAGCTGGCGGTTGAACTGCAACGCGCTCGCTTGTACGGTTTCGCCGCGCGAACTGGAGGACGCCAAGAAGGAGATGGTCGCTTCGGCCAAGCGGGCGGTGGAGACGGAGCCAACACGCGAGGCGAGTTCGCTGGTCAGCCGCTTGAATCAGGCGGTGGCGGATGAAGAGCCGATTCTCTCGGCAGCACAGAACCTGGAGCTTGTCGAGCAGCTGCTCCCTACCATAACGGCAGAGGAAGTGGCTGCGCGATTCGCCAAGGAGTTTGATCCGTCGGCCGTGGCCTTCACTGCGATTCTGCCGTCGTCGGCGGACGTCCCCACGGAAGAGGAATTGCTGACGCTGGGGACCCAGGCCCTGTCGGTCAAGCCTGAGCGAGAGGCGATGGCCCAGCGGGCCACGCAGCTCATGGAGAAACTGCCCCAGCCCGGCGCAGTCGTCGAGTTGGCCGAGCACGCAGCGACCCAGGTCTGGTCCGGCTGGCTCTCCAACAACGTGCGGATCCACTACCGCTATATGGACACTCGAAAGAACGAGGCGACGGTCAGCATCTCACTGCTGGGGGGCGAATTGCACGAAATGGACGCCAGCCGCGGGCTGACGCAGGCGGCACTGGTGGCCTGGTCGCGCCCGGCTACCAAACGTCTTTCGTCGACGGACGTCCAATCGTTGATGATTGGCAAGAACGTCAACGTCCGCAGTGGTTCCGGCGGGATGGGACAAGGGCGTCGCGGTGGTGGCGGCGGCAGCAGTGGCGGCAATACCGACTCCGTCACGCTCAGCGTATCGGGAAGTCCGGCGGATCTGGAAGCCGGCATGCAGTTGGCGCATCTGCTGTTGACCGAGCCTAGAATTGAACCGGCGGCGCTGGGACAAGTCACCACCATGCTGCGTTTGATGCTGGAGCAAGCAGCGACGAATCCCTCGATGACCGGCATGCGACTGGCTCAAGGAGCACCCTACGCGGCCGAGGTGGCGCGCACCCAGCCTTTGACGATCGAACAGTTGGACCGCATCGATCATGCGGCGGCACAGGCTTGGCTGGATCGGTTGATCGCCACCTCGCCCATTGAAGTTGCAATTGTGGGAGATCTGTCACAGGATCGAGCAATGGAACTGGTGGCACACTACATCGGGTCGCTGCCGACGCGTGAACGCGTTGCGCCGTCGCTCTTTTCCGAGCTGCGCCATTTGCCACCTTCCGACGGGGCTCGCGTTGTCCAGGAAACGGTTGAAACCGAAACGCCCCAGGCCTTTGTCTACTCCGGATTCTATGGACCGGATGAGGCAAATCGGGAAGATTCTCGCGCCATGTCGATCGCCACGATGATCCTGTCGACACGCATGATCCGCGAAATTCGCGAACAAGAACAACTGGTGTACAGCATCAGCGCCTCCTCGCGCCCGGGAACGACTTATCCGGGGTTCGGCATCGTTGCGGCCGGGTCATCGACCGATCCTGCCAAGGCGGACCGACTGCTCGACAAGATCGCTTCCATGTACGCTGCCGTCGCAGAACAGGGAGTCACCGACGAGGAGCTGCTGGTGGCCAAGAAACAGATCGCCAATACGCTCGATACCCAGATGCAAGATCCCGACTTCTGGATGAGCAGGCTTTCCAAAATGACTTTCTACCAGCGGCAGTTGGATGACGTATTGGAAGCCCCGGCCGCCTACCAGGCGATTACCGGCGACCAGGTGCGCGAGACCTTTGCACGCTATTACGCACCGGAGAAATCGGTCGTGGTCGTGGTCCTGCCGGCTGAGTAAGGAAAACAGTCGGTCACTTGTCATGCGTGAGTGTTCAGTGGTCTCACGAAGAGGGGAGACCCACGGGGCCATCCCGGCAGCCGGCGAGTCGAGATGCTCGGCTCTCGCCCAGGACAGGTGACCTAGGATCATTTTGAACGTTGGATAACTGAGAGGCTCGGCTTCTTCTCGTGGGAGACAGACGTGATGCACTTTGCCGACCGCCTGGCAGCGGCTGTTAAGCGGTGCGGGAATCCCGTGCTGGTAGGTCTGGATCCTCGCTGGGAGAGTCTGCCCGAGAGTCTGCGCTGCGGGGTCGAGAATCATGACCTGCACGGGATGGCCGACGTCTACACGCGTTTCTGCTGTTGCGTGATGGATGTCGTGGCCCCTTTGGTCGCGGTGGTGAAACCCCAGGCCGCGTTTTTCGAGCAATTGGGACCGGCCGGCATGCAATCGTTGTGGGATGTCATTGCCTATGCCCGCCAGAAGCGACTGCTGGTCATCGTGGATGGCAAGCGAAACGATATCGGTTCCACGGCCACGGCGTACGCTCAAGGGTATCTGGGCGGCGACGCCACCAGCCCCTGGGGCGGCGATGCGCTGACGGTCAGTCCATACCTGGGTGCCGACAGCCTCGAACCGTTCGTGGAAACCGCCACGGATCGTGGTGCGGGGGTCTTTGTCCTCGTGAAGACCTCCAACCCCGGTGGGGGCCTGTTTCAGGATCGGATGTGTGACGGAAAACCGCTCTACGAACACGTTGCCGCCTTCACGCAGGAGCTGGCCCGGCGTACGGTCGGCCAGTGCGGCTACGGGGCTGTGGGAGCCGTCGTGGGTGCCACCTATCCGGAGCAGCAGGCGGCGTTGCGGTCCCTGATGCCGCATGCCTGGTTTCTGGTGCCGGGATTCGGCGCTCAGGGTGCCCAGGCTCGCGACGTCTGTGACGCCTTCGCGCCCGATGGACTCGGCGCAATCGTGAACAGTTCCCGCGGGATCATCTTCGCTCACAGCCTTGCGCCATACCGCGAGCGTTTCGGCCAGGCTCGCTGGCAGGAGGCTGTCGAAATGGCCACTTGCGATATGATCCAGCAGCTTAGCGCCGACACGCCCGCTGGGCAATTGGCCGCCGCGAGCAGCTGACAGGTTTCTCGTCTGTCTCTGCGATCGGCTGTCATGCCCCGGCTCCGCGTCGTATGGCATCGCGGCTCAAGGGAACATTCTCTCTCACTCGGTCAAACCGCTTGTCGATCGGAGGGCCGGTCAGAAGATTCGGCCCATCGCACCTGGTTGAGTTGTGGAGGAAAGAGGGGGCGATGGAGAGGACGAGTAAGAGTAAGAGGTAAGAGTAACGTTTTCGCGTGTAGGATGCGCGCACGGTCGCGCATGTTTGGAACAAAATCCGAAATTCGAAGCACAGAAAAGTGGGAGAGAAGGGAGGAAGGGAGGAAGGGAGGAAGGGAGGAAGGGAAAACGGAGGACGCAGTGGCATGCTGCTGGTGAGAATCTGCTGGGGGCCCGCCCGCGGCCGTTTTGCCGGCAGCGGAGGTTTTGGATTTCGAATTTGTTTGGGATTTCGAGATTGGGATTTCGGATTTCCCGTTTTGGTTGCGGCCGCAGGCCGCGTTAAGAGTAAGAGAGACGGTGGCGGTTACTCATCTGCGGCTTTGAGCCAGGGGAGCAGGGTCAGCTGGAAATCACAGATGTCTGCGGCCGAGAAGTACAGTGGTATTTCGCGCTGCGCCGCCTCGGGACCATCCGAGGCGTGCACGAGATTCATCTGCCGGCTGCTGCTGAAATCGCCGCGAATCGTGCCGCTCGCCGATTTCAAACCGCTCGTTGCGCCCAACATCTCACGAATGACTCGCACGACTTCCAGGCCTTGGACGATCATCGCTACGACGGGCGCACCGGTAATGAACTTCTCCAAGCCTGGATAGAATGGCTTGTTGACGTGCTCCGCATAGTGCTTCCGGGCCAATGCCGGCGTGATATGCATCATCTTCATCGCGATGATATTCAGTCCCTTTTGCTCGAAACGCGTGATGATCTGACCCATCAGGCGACGCTGGACGCAGTCGGGTTTCAGCAGAACGAGCGTACGCTCCATCATCATCTGAGCTCCCAGAAGGCAAGTAGTCAGTGCCTGGGCCCCTTAGCGAGGCCATTGGCGGGCCGGTGTCGGAGTCGGTAAAGACTCGATATTTCGCGACGGCTCGTAGGTCATGACTGGTGGTGACGTGACGGGCCACATCGTGACCTGACTTGGTCGGTGATCATAATATCCATGCCGGCCGACCGTCCAGTTGTTTCGGGGGCCCGACGCGTGATACCCGTCGCTCCAACCAAGTCCCAGACAGCGATTGAAGTGATTCAGCAGTGGGCTTGGATTGGCGAAGTAGTTATGTCCCGCCTCCGCCGACACGACAGCCAGCATCGTGGCGGTCAACGCGAGTGCTGCGCAGAACCTTGAGAATCGCATGCGGTATCCTTTCAGTTGGTAGCGGGCCAGTCGTTGCCCCCCCGGGGCAAGCCCGGCGGCGGCAGGACGCGTGGTGGTCGGTTGGTAGCGGGCCAGTCGTTGCCCCCCCGGGGCAAGCCCGGCGGCGGCAGGACGCGTGGTGGTCGGTTGGTAGCGGGCCAGTCGTTGCCCCCCCGGGGCAAGCCCGGCGGCGGCAGGTCGCGTGGTGGTCGGTTGGTAGCGGGCCAGTCGTTGCCCCCCCGGGGCAAGCCCGGCGGCGGCAGGTCGCGTGGTGGTCGGTTGGTAGCGGGCCAGTCGTTGCCCCCCCGGGGCAAGCCCGGCGGCGGCAGGACGCGTGGTGGTCGGTTGGTAGCGGGCCAGTCGTTGCTCCCCCGGGGCAAGCCCGGCGGCGGCAGGACGCGTGGTGGTCGGTTGGTAGCGGGCCAGTCGTTGCCCCCCCGGGGCAAGCCCGGCGGCGGCAGGACGCGTGGTGGTCGGTTGGTAGCGGGCCAGTCGTTGCTCCCCCGGGGCAAGCCCGGCGGCGGTCGGTCGACCATCCCTTCAGGTATCGATCCGCGAGATGCCGGGGGTCCATCCGGGCGAGCGAACAACGTGTTGCAGCAATTGTGCGGATGGCGCAGTTCCGATCAGGCCGGTCGCTGCAACTCTCGCAGCGGGCCGACCGACACCGTACTGTGCGCCGTGAGCGGGTATTGTTGCAGTACATCCGTGACATCTGGGAGCGAAACGGCCTGATAAGCTGCGACAACTTCGCGCACACTCTGATAGGTGCGTCGCTGGACCCAGTTATCGCCCAGGGAAAAGAGCCGGTTGGTGGGCCGTTCGCTCTGCAGCACGACGTGCGAGCAGATCTTGTTCTTGGCCTGCACCAGCTCGTCTTCCGTAATGCCTGTCGATTCAACTTCCCGCACTGTATCGCACATTTCCTGCAGGTTGTCGGATGTGTCCGTCGGCACTCCGCAGAGCATGGACATGTAAATACCGGTTCCCTGGTACTCGTACGAGTACATGACGGCGCACTCGGCGCGCCCCGTGTCGATGAGCTTCCAGAACAGTCGGCTGCCGCTGTCGTCGCCCACCACCGTGCTCAAGATGCGTGCGGCATAACGACTCTCCTCATCCGACGCCGGGCCGTTGGCGATCTGGATCACGTATTGCTGCGATGCGACGTCGGACGGGAACACCTGGAAGTCCTTGTTAACCGTTGCGCGAGGGGTCATTCTCTCGACAGTTCGACGCTCCCAACTGCCGCACATCCGCTGGGCCAATTGAACGAGTCGGTCGAAGTCGACATTGCCGGCGGCCGCCAGCGTCATGTTGTTCGGTGCGTACCGCAGATCAAAATAGGCTCGCATCTGGGCGGGGGTCAGCGCGGAGACGGATGCCTGCGAGCCGAGCACGCTGCGGGCCAGCGGATGATCGCGGAAGTGCACCGCCATGCTCTTCTCATGAGCGCCGAACGGAGGCTGATCCTCGTACTTCGCGATCTCCTCCAGGATCACCTGCTTCTCCATCTCAAAATCGTCCACCCGGAGGGAAGGCCGCATGATGTCACAGAGCAGGTCCAACGCTCGATCCTGAAACTCGGGGAGCATCGCCACGTAATAGACGGTCTGTTCCTCACTCGTGAAAGCGTTGGAATAGGCCCCCAGTTCGTCCAGCTCTCGATTCACATCGGCGGCAGCGCGGGTGGGCGTGCCTTTGAAGGCCATGTGTTCCAGGAAGTGACTGACGCCTGACGTGCCGTCAGTTTCATCGCGGGAACCGGTTTTCACGAAGAAGGCGAGCGCTGTTGAGTAAGCCGCGGGATTGCATTCGGCGATGATTTCCAGACCGTTATCGAGGCAATGTTCGCGAAATTTCAAAGGGGAATCTCCAGTGCTTGCTGACCGAGTGTTACCAGCAGAAAGTCGGCGGGAGGATGCGCGGCCAGGTAGGTGTTGATGCTGCCGCAGGTGAGTCCTTCGACGATCCCCCGCACCTCCTCCAAGGTTTGAACACGACCGAGATAGTACCAGTCGGCGGCGATCGAACCGGCCCGCGCCGCACTTGACTCCTGCTGCATGATCAAGGCGCTCTTCAGACGCGTCTGTAGCCGCTGCAGTTCGTCCGCTCGCACTCCGCTGGCCAGCTGTCTCAATTCCCGGATGACGACGTCAAGCGTCTCTTGCGCTCGTTCGGTCGACGTGCCGGCGTAGCAGATGACGCACCCGCGGTCCTTTACGCTGTGGCAGGTGGCATATACGGCGTAGCAGAGGCCGCGGTTTTCCCTGACTTCGGTGAAGAGCCGCGAGCTCATGCCATCGCTCAGGACCCCGACGGCACCACGTGCCTGGTAGTAATCGTCGTCGCCGTAACGGACGCATGGGTAGGCAATGGCAATATGTGTCTGGCTCGACTCGTGCTGGATATGTGTCGGCGTCCGCTCGCCCGGGACATCGACCAGGCCAGGTTCCTTGCTGGGCCGCCAGTCTCCAAAAAGATTCCCCACGTGATCCCGCAGGCGGGCGAAGTCGATATTTCCCGCGGCACTGATGATCGTGCCGTTGGGTCGGTAGTGACAGGCGAAGTGCCGTTGGATATCGTCCAGATTGATTTGCTCGACGGCTGCTGCCGTACCCGGACTGTGGCGTCCAAAGGGATCCCCGTATTCGCGACGCCGCAGCTCCAGCATGGCGCGCTGTGCCAGGTCATCGTCCAGTGCATAGATCTCTTGCAGGCAAGCCAGCCGCGAGTCTTCCACCTGGCCGGCCGGGAGATGCGGACGTTGAACCAGATCGGCGTAGATCTCCACCGCCTGCTCGAGCTTGTCGGCGGTCATGGCCCCGCCAAAACTGGTATGTGCATTGGCCACCGATGCGCTATGATCGACACCCAGGTTCTCCAGATCGTTGATGAACTGCCGACTGTCCCGCTCGCCGCAGCCACGCTGGACCATCTCGCAGGTCATGTTGCTCAAGCCCAGCAGATTGGCTGGGTCGCGCGAGCAGCCTGCCGGAACCAATACGGAAATCGCCGCTGATTCCAGCCACTTCATCTGCTGAGCCACCAGCACCAGCCCGTTTTCAAAGGTGTGAATCTGGATCGACTGTGTCACGTCATCCCCAATGCTCAAGTGGCCGAACAGGTCGGCGCGGCTATACGAAACTTCGTCTCTTCCACGGACCCGCCTGGATGCCGGGTGCAGGCTTCGCCCGACTGTCGTCAGGGCCGTCAAGAGCTCCGCGTACGGCACACAGCCGCCTGACTCAATCGGTGCGGACAGCACCTGGTTGCTTCGCTCAATTCTCGCGGTGCCGATCGGCAGCACGCAGCACCCTTCGTCCGCGCCCCCAGCCTGCCGACGGTGGATGTGGAGAACAACACGGCGATGCTAGAGATTACTGCCCGCGTCACGCGTACGCAACCTCGGCAGCCTTGTAAACCGTCTTCACCCGGCGAAATCCCAGCGCCAGGTAGAGCCGGATGGCGCCGGTGTTCTGGGCCGTGACTTCCAGGTAGGTGCGACGCAGTCCCACCGCGCGGAATCCGTTCAACGCCTGAAAGAGCAACGCGGATCCCAATCCGTGGGAACGATGCATGGGGGTCACGCCCAGATTCTGCACCGCCCCATAACCGTGGCGGTCCGACAGTCCCTGAATGGTCCCGCAGTACTCGGGCGTCGACTGGCCCGGCGGCTGGTGAGCCATCAGCCAGGTTGCCTCGGGTACGAACGAATCGCGGTGCGAAATTTCGTCCATTAACCTGCGACACCCATCCCGCTCGCCGAGACACGGAAAGACATTGGCATCGATCTCACTACAGAAACTCCGAAACTTGGTGTCGGCGTGAGATTCCAGTAGCGAGGGGTGCCAGGGCACCAAATGATAGTACGGAGGAAGGCGGGGGCAATCGAATAGCGTCCCCGACAGCGATATTTCCAACCGGTAACGCTTGAAATAAGTGAGACCCATAACGCCTCAGGTACGACGAACGTGCGAACCGCAAACCGGACCCGCCGACCACAACGAGCCAACTGGATTTATCGTATAGGCGATGGGCGCGATTTGCAATCTTTCGGGCATTTCCCCGCCCCCTCGTCCCGTCGCAGGCCTTGGTCCGGTCGCCTGACACCGTGGCTCAGATAGCATCGGCCGCCCGGTGCCGTCCGGTCGGCGATTCTTCTCGGACAAGAATAACCCCTACAAATCCTACCTTGAACCGTGCGGGTACTGGTCACTGGTCGGGGGCACGCGGCTGGCCTCAGGTGCCCGGAAAATCGACCCGGTCGTTGTGCCGAGCACTCGCCTTCCCGTGACTCAAGGCTCGCCGGCGCGAGGTTCACTCAGGACACCGGTCGCATCCGCCGCCGACCGAGCATATTCGACTACCTGGACGATGGCGAGACGCATCTGGTCCGCGTCGATTTCATGAACTTCAAACGACCGGCCGATGTGCCGCAGCATGGTCAGTGTCAGCCGACCGCCCAGATGCTGGCGGAATTCCTCCAAGCCTCGGAATATGGCCTCGGTGTCCGTCAATACGGGATGGTAGAGCGAGAAGCCCAGACGACGGAGGCAAGTCAGCACTCGATCCGCCGCCGCCGACTCCAGGCCATGCACGAGCGACGAGTATACGGTGTCGACTGCCACGCCAATCGCCACCGCTTCGCCGTGTCGCAACTCGAAGTCCGACATGGCTTCCAGGCGATGAGCAGACCAGTGTCCGAAGTCGAGTGGTCGTGCCTCCAAGGCCTCAAACGGATCGCCGCCTCGTGTGATATGCTCCAGGTGCAGCTGAGCGGACCAGCGAATCATCTCACTGGCGAGCGCCTTGTCTCGCTGGCGGATTGCCGACGCCGACTGTTCCAGTCTGCAGAACATCTCGGGGCTCTTGAGCAATGACACCTTGACCGCCTCGGAGAAGCCGCAGATGAAATCACGATCGCTGAGCGATTCGAGCAGCGCCGTGTCGTTGATGACACCCCAGGGAACGGCGAACGTTCCCAACCAGTTTTTCTTCTGGAACAGGTTGACCCCGTTCTTCACCCCGATGCCAGAATCGGCCTGGGCCAGCGTCGTGGTCGGGAGCCGCACCAGTCGGATACCGCGGTGGGCGATCGCCGCGGCAAAGCCGACGGCATCCAGCACCGCCCCACCGCCCATGACGACGACATAACTGCGGCGATCCAGATTCGCCGCATGCATCACCTTCAACATCCGCTCGAGCACGTGGATATCATTCTTGATCAGCTCACCGCCCGGTACCTGCTGGATGTGGTCGACCCATGCGAAGCGTTGTTCGTGCTGACGACAGAAAGACTCCAAACGCGGGCACAGGTCGGGTGCGGCCTGTGCCACATTCTCATCCAGCCAGAACTGAACCCGTGCAGGACCGTTGCCCGACGGCTCCAGTAGATCGAGCAGCACGTGGGAATCCCGCCCGAGCACGTCGTTCGTGAACCGCAATCGGTGCACATACGGTACACTAAACGCTACGTCCTGTGATCGCTCCCGGTTCGCACCCGCCATCGCCTATGCTTTCCCTTCTCAGCTCAGTGGCCACCGTCGTAGTCTCAGCAAGGAGACTGCGTGAACAGGAGAATATGTCGGGACACAATATCCGGGGCCGTCGGCACGACATTCGCCATCCCCAAGCCCACAGCGACGCTCTCCGGTCTGTAAGGGCCTTGCTCGCTCCCTTGGTGATTGTCCCGCTCTGACACCGGAGATCCCGGTCGTGCGGTTTGTCTCGTCCCCGCGTGCTCTGGATACCGAAGCTCCTGCTTCACGCGGCGGCCCGATATTGTGCACGTCTGTTCAGCATACTCCAGCCGGCGCAATTCGTCACCGTCACGAAACGTTCAAGCTGGAGGCTTGCCGACAAGCCGCCGCAATCGTCGCAGGTTGATCGTGTCCCACGGCCGCTTCGATTTCGGATCTTCGCCCTTCGGTGTTTCGAGATACATTGGAATGTGGCAGAAGCGGCGATCATTCAACAGATGAGCGAACGGCCGGCTGCCGAGATGGCCCTTGCCGATGTGTTCATGGCGATCCACGCGCGAGCCGAGTTCACGCTTGCTGTCGTTCAGATGAATTGCGCGGATCCGTTCGATCCCCACCAAGGCCGTCAATTCGCCCATCGTCTGCCGAAATTCATCCCGCGAATCCAATGGGTAACCGGCCGCGAAGGCATGGCAAGTGTCAAAGCAGACCCCTAACCGTTCAGGGTCTTTGACGCCATCGAGAATCGTTGCCAAATGCTCGAATCGCCAACCCAGACAACTCCCCTGCCCGGCGGTGTTCTCCAGCAGGCACTGAGCGGATATGCCTCGCGTCTGGCGATGGACTTCATTCAGTGCACGGATGACCCGCCGCAAGCCGGTCTGTTCGGAACTGGATGTATAAGCGCCGGGATGGAGCACGACGTGGGGGATTCCCAATTGCTCGGCACGCTGCAATTCCACCACGAAGGCCTCCAGCGATTTCTTCCACAATGCTCCGTCAGGACTCGCCAGGTTGATCAAGTACGAACTGTGTGCGATGACATAAGGAATCCCGAACTGCTCTTTCGCCTGCTCCAGCGCCGACACATCCTCGGCTGTCAGATCCGGCGCGTTCCATTGATTGTTGTTCTTGG
>CAWDIM010000006.1:0-40739 GCA_963802295.1 uncultured Planctomycetota bacterium
CCGCGCTCTCCCAGCTGAGCTACCGCCCCTTGCAGGGTGCCCGGTTTCAGAGCCCTGCTGTCGGACCCCAATTGTCGGGCAAAGTGCAGCATTCTAGTGCAGCGCTCGGATTTCCGCAACTCCCGCCCAGCCCGCTAGGGATCGAGCCCTAAACTGCGTGTGTAAGCCGCCCGCTGCTGCTCGCTGCCCAGCTCTTGGGTGATGGTGGACCAGGCCTGGGGCCGCTTGCGTCAACGCGTCCGCGGGGGTCTGTTCGCCCGATCGGGCCGCGAGTACGGCGGTGTCCAAGACCGCCAAGTACCGCTGCCAGCCGGGGATGCGGAGGGAACAGAGATGCGCGGGCTGCGACTGTGTCTGGCTGACCACCTCGGCGTAACGTTCGCTGGCCTCGAGTGTCAGGGCGGCATCCGTCCACCCCGTCGGTTTTTTCGCTTGGGAGTGCCGGAACAACGTCGTGGCTGTGCTGGCTGGCGATAGTCGCTCAGACCACTCTTTGCTCGACAGGAGTGCCAGCAGATCCGCAGCTTCACGCGGCCGTCGAGCGTTTTGGACCACCGACCCCAATCTTCCCGCGATCGCCAGCAGCGGCACCGGGATCGACTGGTTCGCCTCGTGCGCGGTCCATATTTGCTCCCCGACGTTATACGCCGTCGTGGCACCAGGGAGTCTGGCGAACCCCAATTCGATGCCGTCAGCCAGTTCCAGCGGCTTGCCGTCGGTCGTGGCATGGCTGGGCCAACTGAGCGCCATGGCAGCCTGACCGGCCATGATCGCGCGGCGGGCCGATTCCGGAGTCAGTTGGTCGGCCGCAGTCGATCCGAGTTTGGATGCCGCGACAAGCTCCTCCAAGGCGCGTACGAACGGCGGGCCGGCGATGAGTGGCTGCATGGTGGTGTAGTCAAACAGCACCGAGAATTGACTGGGATGCGACGCGTACGATGCCGCGCGGGCCAGCAACACTTTGCTCGCCCAACCGTCTCCCAGCGGCTCGCACACGGCATGCCACGGTTGCCCTGCCGGCGGAGCCAACTCGCCCAGTTCGGACCGCGTCATTTGCTCGGCCAATCGCTGGTACTCTTCCCACGTGGTCGGCGGCTTGAGTTGTCGTTTGTGCAACAGATCGGCCCGATACATCAGCACCAGCTGCGGGGAGCCGAAAGAGAATGCCATGGCTTGCCGACCCCAGCCGACTTCCGCGTTGCGCTGCAGCTCGAACACGTCGCGTTGAGCGTACTGTTCGTTCTCGTAGGCGCCGGGGGAAGGCGTCCCAATCAACTTGCGCTCGGCCACCGTCCCCAGGCAGGCTGATGGATATATGATCAGATCGGCGGCCAGTTGCACGACCGACTCAAGCTGCGCGAGCGTCAGTTGCTGCAACTGCAGTTCGCCAGTCATTCTGGCCTTCCACTCACGGTCCAGAATGTCGGCGAAGGGGGGGTCATCCACCACCACGATGCGGACCGGGTGCGGTGTCGGCTTGGGCTCTCCCTCTGGGACCGTGGGGGTCGAACCTCGGTGACAACTCAAGACGGTGGACATGACGAGGCCCAGCAGAACGGCCCGTCCCCCGCGTCGACATGTTCGGAATTCCGCGAAACCGTGCATCAGCCACTCCTGCCACTGGTCACTGAAATCGAGAGTCAAGCATCTATTGTGGCATGGTCGAGCCAATCCATGAAGCGGGCGTGCCAAGAACCCGCGTCGGGGCCCGGCTGGTGCGTCCACGCGCCGGCCGATGGCATATCCTTCGTCGAGTGAAGTGGCGGATTCCCGCCGGGGCCCGTCCCGCCCCGGCAGTGGCCGCAGCGAACATGGTATCGGCGGCTCTGCACTTGGCGGGTGCCCATCCGCGAGTCGCCCAAATTGGGTATGCTAGAGTGTTAACCTTTGACATGCGTGCCCGGTGCGCATGTTTGTAAGATAATCCGAAACTCGAAGCACGATATGCCAAAAATCCCAGACACAATCGAATCACAGAAATAGGGGAGAAAGGGAGAAAGGGAGGAAGGGAAGAAGGGGGACAGGATGGCATGCTGCTGTGGCCCGCCCGCCGCGGTGTTGCCGGCAACGGAGGTTTCTGTTCTGGCGTTTTGGATTTCGAGTTCGTTTCGGTATTCGATATGGGGATTTTGGATCTTCTGATTGGTTGCGGTCGCAGCCCGCCAGGGACTATTCGATTCGATTCTGACGGGGTGATCCTGCGACGGACCCCTGCCCATCACCGGCGGAGCTCTTTCTCGAGGGACCACACAGCTATGGCAGCGGACGAGCTTCGCCTTGAGTCTCGTGGGATTGATGGTTCGACCTCGTCCGTTGGCGGTGGCTCCCCCAACGCGTGGCGGGAAATTATCCTGATTTTCGGGCTGTTTTTCCTGTTCGCGGGAAGCCCGCCGCCGGATGTGAATGAAGCGCATTACCTGGCCAAGGCCAAGCACTATTGGGATTCCAGCTGGTGCGGCCCGGATCTGTTTCTCGATTCCGCGGATGCTCATCCTGTCTTCTATTGGCTCTTTGGCTGGATGACTCTCTGCTGCTCGTTGACCACCGTGACCTGGCTGGGGCGAGTTGTGACCTGGACGCTCTTGGCAGTCGGCTGGCAACGCCTCAGCTGGTCTGTCGTTCCCCAACGCTATGCCAGCGTCGCGACGGCGACGATGTTCGTGGTCCTGTGCGATCGCTGCCATCTGGCGGGCGAGTGGGCGGTGGGGGGCCTGGAGGCCAAGGGATTGGCCTATGCGCTGGTGCTCTTTGGGCTGCGAGCGATCGTCCTGGAGCGATGGCAGGCCGTTTGGATGTGGATGGGCGCGGCGACCGCAGTGCATGTGTTGGTCGGCGGTTGGAGCTTGCTGGCGGGTGGGATTTGCTGGTGGTTCTCCGGCAATCGCCGCCCGCCGTTAGGAACCATGCGGGGTGGGCTCGCGTTGGGGGCCTGCTGCGCACTCGTCGGGCTTGTTCCGGCGATTCGTCTGATGCTCGGGGCGGATCCCGACATGGCGCGGGAGGCGAGCGGCATCTACGTCTTTGGACGGTTAGCCCATCACCTGGTGTTTCACCATTTCGCGCTGGTGCGGATCATCTCGTTCGGTGCCTTGCTGCTCGCCTGGGTGGGACTCTGGTGGTACGACCGAGACCTGGACAACTGGCGACGTCTGCATCGGTTTGCAGGAGCGGCGTTGTTGTTTTCCGCTCTGGGGATGGTGATCGACATAAGTTGTCTGACGCGTCCACTGCTGGCTGCACAACTGCTGAAGTTCTATTGGTTCCGGCTCGCAGACATTGCCGTACCGATGGTCGTGGCGCTGGGAATTGCCGTGGCGGCGCACAGGCCAGCCCCGGCGAACGCCCGGGGGGCGCAGGCGTTGTGGGGTGTATCGCTGTTGTTCTGCGGTTTGTTTATCGGCTGGCGATTTGTGAGCCTGCAGATCGATTTTCGGCCCGGGGCCGTCAGCCAGTCGCAGCCGGCCAGCGCGTTCGAGGCGCAGAGCGCGCTGGAGCGCTACCGTGCTTGGCGCGACGTCTGTGCCTGGATCGAGGAAGAAACCGATCCGCAGAGTCGTTTTCTCACGCCACGTAACCAGCAAACGTTCAAATGGTACGCCGGTCGCGCGGAAGTCGTCTGCTGGAAAGACATACCCCAGGACGCGGCTGGGATTGTGCAGTGGTGGAATGTGCTGCAGGAGATCTATACACCGGCAGTGAGCGAGGGTGGACTGGCGCTTGGAGCGATCCGCAGTTGCAGGACATCGTGGATCGCCACGAGGTTGACTACATCCTTATCGACCGCCACAGGACGCGACGCCGTCTGGGGTGGCAGCAAGTTTATCCGGAACGCAATTGGGCCAATGCGAGTTATGAAGTCTATCGGGTCTACCGGCGCGCCGCATCGCAGTGACTCGCGTGACGCCCGCATCGACCGTGTCGTGAAACGCCATCATGATCGATCCCCTGCACGACCAATTGCCGGCACGCGTTGCTCAGCGACTGGCCCAGCCGCTGCCCGGGCGCGCTGCGCACCGGCAGATGACGGCTGAATTGGCCTATGGCCGGCATTTCGGTCCGCCCTCGTACGATGCCCGCGAGGCTGCCGTGCTCGTCTGCTTTTTTCCCCGCCGCGGCGGGTGGCACATCCCCTTGATGCTGCGGCCGGCTCATATGCTCGACCATGCCGGTCAAATCAGCCTACCCGGCGGAACGAGCGAGGCGTGTGAGACGGTCGAGCAGTGTGCGCTGCGCGAGTACCGCGAGGAGTTGGGGGCCAACGGGGAACCACCGGTCGTGTTGGGTCGGCTCACACCCCTCTACGTCTTTGCCAGTAATTTCATTGTGACGCCGTGTGTAGCCGCGGCCGCGGCACCGCCACAGTGGAATCCTAATCCCCGGGAAGTCGCCCGCCTGATCGAACTGCCGCTGGACGTGTTGATGGACCCCGGTCAACGAGCGGTTCACGTCATGCAGCGTTGCGGATACCGTTTCGCCACGCGGCACATGCAATGCGGTGCCGATCGGATCTGGGGCGCGACCGGAATGATCCTGCTGGAAGTCGCTCACGTTGTGCGGGAGGCGATGGAGCGGGAGCGAGACTCCCCAGCGGGGTAGCTGGCCGCCGTCGATCGGCCAGGTGCAACGCGCCGCTTGAGCCCACGCCGTTCATTTTGGCTCGCCAAGCTACGCTTGGACAATCGTCGGGGTCGAGTATACTAACCGGTCATGACATCCGGGCGGCCGTCGGCCGCGTGAGTATTTATCTGCGGAGAGTCCACTGCCATGGTACGCGTTGGGATTTTGGGGGCGACGGGATACACGGCTGTTGAATTGATCAAAATTCTGCTGCGCCACGATGGAGCCGAGATTGTCGCGCTGACCAGCCGACAGGAAGGCAACCCGCACGTGGCGGCCGTCCACCCTCAGCTGGCCGGCCGGCTCGACATGCACCTCGAGGACCTGGAGCCGAGCCAGGTGGCGGCACGTTGCGATTGCGTGTTCAGCTGCCTGCCGCATGGAGCGTCCGCGACCGTGGTCCGCCAACTGCTGGATGCCGAGCGGCGGGTGATTGATTTCAGTGCCGATTATCGTCTGACGAGCGTCGATGTCTATGCGGAGTGGTACGGCCAGAAGCACGTCGATCCTCAACGAGTCGGCCGCGCGGTTTATGGCCTGCCGGAAATCTACGGCGAGCAGATCCCCGAGGCACAGCTGATTGCCAACCCCGGCTGCTATCCGACCTCGGCTGTCCTCGCCATCGCTCCGCTGCTCAAGGCGCAATTGATCAAGCCCCGCGGGATTATCGTAGACGCCAAGAGCGGAGTGAGCGGCGCCGGCCGGACCCCCAAATTGACCACGCATTATCCGGAATGCAATGAGAGCATTGTGGCCTACAACGTCGGGCGGCATCGGCATACGCCCGAGATTGATCAGATCCTCTCGTCCGTCGGTGGCGAAGAGATCCAGGTCGTGTTCACGCCCCATCTGGTGCCGATGGATCGCGGCATTTTGACGACCGCCTACGCAGATCCGACTGGTGAATTCACGGAATCGGACCTGTTGGCGACCCTCCGCCAGTTTTATGATGGCCAGCCGTTCATTCGCGTGGTGGAGCATTTGCCGGCCACGAAGGATGTTCTCGGCTCGAACTTCTGCGATGTGACGGCCCGGCTCGTGCGCGGCAAGGTGCTGATGATCAGCTGTATCGACAACTTGATCAAAGGTGCATCCGGGGCGGCGGTGCAGAACTTCAACCTGATGTACGGTTTCGCGGAAACAAAGTCCTTCTAGCTGCCCGGGCTTGAACGAACCTGCCGGGGGTCAGGCGAGGCGGGTGGTGATCCCACGGTGCGGCGGAAGCCGCGGCGGCTGGCTAAACGGTGTTGTTCCCGACAGTGGTTGTCTTTCCAGGATTGTCTTTCGGGATGGCGGCGGAAATTTCCGCGACGGGCAAGTGCCTCAACGAGGAGAGCGATTGATGAGTCTGTGTATGCCCCGGGGGTTTCGAGCAGCTGGTGTGCATTGTGGGATCAAGAGTCATTCCAGCAAACTCGATGTGAGCCTGATCGTGGGGGACGCACCGCTGGTCGCGGCGGGCGTCTACACGCAGAACCGCATTTTCGCGGCACCGGTGGCCCTCGATCGCGCTCGGACTCCCGCTGCCAATATTCGCGCCCTGGTCGCCAACTCCGGCAACGCCAATGCCTGCACCGGCGAACGAGGAATGCGGGATGCGCTGGAAATGGCGTCTGTGGCGGCCCAGTTGTGTCAGGCCACTGCCGAGCAGGTGCTGGTGTTGTCGACGGGGGTCATTGGCGAATTCCTTCCCATGGAGAAACTCACCGCCGGGATTCGCGCGGCCGCCCAACAGTTGGGCAACGACGAAGCATCGCTCCTGAACGCCGCTTGCGGTATCCTCACTACGGATGTGCGGCGGAAAGTGGCCGGGCGCACGATTCACGTCGGTGGCCGCACGATTCAGGTCGCCGGGTTCGCCAAAGGGGCCGGCATGATCGGTCCCAACATGGCCACGATGCTCGGCGTTGTCCTGACCGACGCGCCGCTCGTGCCGGACGACGCCCAACGCATCCTGCAGCAGGCTGCCGATGTCAGCTTCAACTGCATCAGCGTCGAAGGGCACATGAGCACGAACGATACCCTGCTGCTGCTGGCCAGCGGCAAAGCCGGTGGAGCGCCCCTGGAGGGAAACGAGTTGGAGACGCTTGTCGCCGCCGTGCAGGAGGTGTGCATCGAACTGGCCCGTATGATCCCCGATGATGGTGAAGGGTCTTCGCATCTGGTAACCATCGATGTGCACGGCTGTGCCAGCGCCCACGACGCACGACAGATTGCTCAAACCGTCGCCAACAGCGCTCTGGTGAAAACGGCTGTCGCCGGAGCCGACCCGAACTGGGGCCGCATCGTATCGGCGGTCGGCTACGCGCAGGTACCGTTTGAGCCGGGCAGCCTCGAATTGCGCGTCAATGGCACCCTGCTCTACCGGCGCGGTGAACCGGTGCCGTTTGATCGCCCGGTCGTTTCGCAGTCGATACGCGAGAATCGGGAAACGCACATCGCTCTGCTCATCGGCGACGGCCCGGGCCACGTCCGGTTTTGGACGAGCGATCTGACGGTCGATTACGTCAAGCTCAATGCGGATTACCATACTTAATCGATCTTGCGGTTATCCCCAGTGAACTGGCCCCGCGGCACCTTCATCGCGCCGTATTTCGGTCCTGACCGGCCCCCGACACCCGCTGGGAATCCGGTCCGGCAAGGGCTTGGGGAGCGTCCACGGCTCGAGTTTCGCAGCTGGTGCCGGCACAATCGCTGCGAAGCGAAATGGCCCCGCCTAAATTGTGCAAGTCACCTGTTTTTTCTAAGGTTTTCATTTTGATTCCGGCCGGAATCACAGTAGGTTTGAGTTGGAGTCGACGACGAGAAGTCAATCGGCTCCCCAAGACAGGCTTTCTCACCCCCGTGTTTGGGCAGGGCTCGTTGCATTGCGGCGGCCCTGCCTTTTTTTATTTCCCCAGAGAACGGACTTCCGTCCGTGCGTACCACGCCGTGCCTGGCGGCCACCCGCGGCAACTGACCCTGCTGCACCTGGCCGACATCATCCGGAGCCGAGACGATACGGACGCGGCTCTTGTAGGCTTGAGGCGTGGCGGGATTTCGATTCTCTCCTTCCGACGGTTGTCGCCTTGGACTTGGGAAAATCGTGAGACGAGCGGCACCACCTTCGCACAGAGCCCTGTCGCGCTGCCAGACAAAAGGTCCCGCTGCTTGACAAAAGGCCGCACGTCGACTACTTAAAGTCCTTTCCCTGCCGCCTTTTAGGTTGCGTTGCCGGAAGCTGCGCAGCGAACCGGGGAGGTATTGTCGCGGCAGCTCTGGTTGAGTGGCCTGCGACAGACGAGAATCAGCTGGAGTGTGGCGGGCGGTTGGCGGGCGGTTTGGATGTGAGTCGCATATCTGCCGGCGGCCGAAGAATGTGGGAGCATTGGGGCTCTCCGGCGGGTGAGTAGGGAGGGCCGCTGGCGGCTGGGGACCGTTCCGCAAGGGCTCGTACGACCAGCTTGGCTGGGCGACCTACAAGGATGAGCGAGTCGCTCGTCCCGGCGGCAACCGGCGCCAGTTATCGTGTATTGTTGAGTTGAGTGGAGTTGCTTGGTGGTCGGTCACGTTCTGACCGGTCCTGGGGCTTTTCACTTTTCACTTTTTTCTATTCACTTTGCATTTTGCACTTTTCGGCTGGATCCGGGACGGTTGGATGGAACTCACAGAAACATCGGGTTGTTGCACAAGGTTGCTGAAAATGGATCGGATCTTGGATCTCGACATTGAAACGTGGGATGATGAGCAGCTGCTTCCGTCGCGGATGCCGACCGGCGGTGGTGCGGCGGTATGGGCGGAACTGGCTGAATTTGGCGACGGCGAGGAAGACGAATTCGACGATTTCGACGAGAACGACTTCGACGACGATTTCGACGACGATTTTGAGGAGGAATTGGAGGGGGACGAGCTGGAAATCGACGAGGACGACGAGTTCGGTGATGTCGATTTTGACGAAGAGTTGGACGAGGAAGAGTTGGTTGGCGACTTTGACGAGGATGAGGAGGGGGGGGGGCGGAGGCGTTGCCTGACGACGAGGACGAGGAGGAAGAAGTCGAGTTCGAGGAGGAATAGCCCGGATATGTCCTGGCGGCATGTGCGCGGGCTGAATCGCCGGGTCGCCGACGCGCGGCAGCTTGCCACCGTCTGACGATTCGGGCGGCTGTGGGCCGCCGCGTGTGGGGTTCGATGACTTCGCGCACGATGGATTCCGTGCCGCGGCACGAACGCTTGGCAAGTACCAGCCTGATTCACCTAGTCGACCTCACCCGCCGAGTTCCGCGGACGATCCGGATGCAAGGGGTCGCGAGCGTATCTTGGCAGTTGGTTCGTGCCTGCTTCCTGTTGCTGTCGCGCCGACGGGTCCGCTTACCCGCCGCCGGCGAAAACGCCGGAGTTCTGTCGACCTCCGCCAGGGAACCGACCTGCCGCACTGGACCGACCGGTGGCTGCGGAGGGGAGCACGTGTTTCGAGCGGAACGACTGCCCGCCTGACTGAGGATCTTTTGCATTTCGCATCTTGGCTCGCACACCTGTTTTTTTCTGCTAGATGGGAACGCCGGCACATGTTCACTTCGACCCCCAATAACGTCAGATTTCCCGCCTTGGAAGAGGAGATTCTGTCGTTCTGGAAGCGGCATCAGATCTACGAGAAATCGTTGGCACAGCGTTGCGACGCGGCCAAATTCGTGTTTTATGAAGGTCCCCCCACGGCCAACGGGATGCCGCATCCGGGGCACTGCCTGACGCGGGCCATCAAGGACCTGTTTCCGCGTTATCGCACGATGCGCGGTTTTCTGTGCGAGCGCAAGGCGGGGTGGGACACGCATGGTCTGCCGGTGGAAGTCGAGGTCTGCAAGGAGCTGGGGATCCACTCGAAGGAGGAGATCGAGGAGTATGGCGTGGAGCCGTTCATCCACAAGTGTCAGGAGAGTGTCTGGCGGTACATGCGGGAATGGGAACGTTTGACCGAACGGCTTGGTTTCTGGATCCATTTAGACGAGGCATACGTAACCTATCATCAGAGCTACGTGGAGAGTATTTGGT
Source organism: uncultured Planctomycetota bacterium (assembly GCA_963802295.1). GTDB lineage: Bacteria > Planctomycetota > Planctomycetia > Pirellulales > Pirellulaceae > JAJRVM01. Next base: position 9,643 of record CAWDIM010000006.1, read on the forward strand.
GGTCGCTCAAGCAGTTGTTTGATCGTGGGTTGCTGTACCAGGGACACAAGATCGTCTGGTGGTGGGCCCAAGGAGGAACGGCACTCAGCAGCGGCGAAGTGGGCCAGGGGTATCGGGAGGTGGCCGATCCGAGTGTCTATGTTTGCTTTCCGCTGGTGGACGCGGAGCAGACGTCGCTGCTGGTTTGGACCACGACTCCTTGGACATTGCCGAGCAATCAGTTCGCGGCGGTGCATCCGGAGTTGGACTACGTGGAGGTGCGCGACGAACAGTCGGGAGAGAAGCTGATTCTGGCGGCGGCCCTCGCCGACACGATCGCGGAGAAAGCCAAGCGGACGTGGAGCGTCGAGCGGACATTGCGCGGCGCCGACTTGCTGGGGCAGCGTTACCGACCACCGTTCGATTACTACTATTCGCGCGACGGCGAACGACAAGGGGGGCTGCGCGACGGAGGTCGGCAGCACGTCGCATGGCGGGTGGTGGCGGCTGACTTCGTCACCGTGGATAGCGGGACGGGGATTGTCCATCAGGCTCCGGCGTTCGGCGAAGTCGACTACGAAGTGCTGCTCTCTGAGCAGGCTCGCTTCGAAGAGGGAGAGGGCCCGGACCTCATCTGTTCGGTGGCGCCCAACGGTCGGTTCACGAGCGAGACACCGGAGTACGAAGGGCGCTGGGTGAAAGAAGCGGACAAGGACATCGCGTTGCAGCTGCGTGAAGCGGGGCTTCTGCTGATGCGCGAACAGTACGTGCACGAGTATCCGTTTTGCTGGCGCGCCGAAGATGACCCGCTGATCCAGTATCCGCGGAAGAGCTGGTTCATCAGGACGACGGAGTTCCAGCGGCAAATGCTGGAAAACAATCGCCAGGTGAATTGGCTGCCCGAGCACATTCGGGACGGCCGGTTCGGCAATTTCCTGGAGACGAATGTCGACTGGGCACTATCCCGGGAACGCTATTGGGGAACCCCGCTGCCGATCTGGGTCTGCGACAAGACCGGCAAGATGGAAGCGGTCTCTTGCTACGCGGAACTCCAACAGAAGCCGGACGTGCAAGGATTGGACGTGTGGCAACGGGCGAAGCAGGCAAAACCTTCGTTGCCAGACGACCTGTGTGTGCACAAGCCCTATATCGACGCGGTGACCTACGCCTCGCCATTTGCCCCCGGCGCGCGCATGCGCCGCGTGTCGGAAGTCATCGACTGCTGGTACGATTCCGGCGCCATGCCATTCGCCCAGTGGGGTTATCCGCACAGCAATCGGGAGCGGTTTGAAGAGCAGTTCCCGGCCGACTTCATCAGCGAGGCGCTCGACCAGACACGGGGCTGGTTCTACAGTCTGCTGGCCATCAGCACGCTGCTGTTTGGGGACGAGGAGGGGGGCGACCCCGCGGCCACGCGGCATCCCTTCCCGCACCCCTTCCGCAACTGTATCGTGCTCGGGTTGATGTTGGCCGAATGGTGGGAGAGTCCCGACGGCAAGCAACGGTTTCTGTCGGAAGCGGAAGCCCGCGAGCAGTGCGGTCAGAAGTATGTGCAACGCGTCGGGAAAATGTCCAAATCGCTGCGGAATTATCGCAGTCCGCAAGAAATCTTCGACGTGCACGGAGCCGACGCGCTGCGCTGGTACCTCTTCGCCAACCAGGCGCCATGGAACTCCATCATTTACAGCGAGCGGGCCATCAAGGAGAGCATTCCGGAGTTCCTGCTGCGACTGTGGCACGTCTACAGCTTCTTCGTGATCTACGCCAACATCGACGGATTCGATCCCGGAACGCTGATCTCCGGAGCCGTCCATCAACTGGAGCGCGAAACACTCGCACACGCCACCCATTACCGCCCGGTTCCGGACCGCGCCGAAATCGACCAATGGATCATGAGCGAGCTGAACGAAACCGTGGCCGCGGTCGTGCAGCGCATGGATGCCTACGACAACTTCGGCGCGTGCAATCAGCTGAACGCGTTCGTGGATGGCTTGAGCAACTGGTATGTGCGGCGGAATCGGGATCGGTTCTGGAGCGGTGACCAACAAGCCGACGACAAGGTCGATGCGTACTGGACGCTCTACGAGTGTCTCCTGACGCTGAGCAAGCTGATTGCTCCCTTCGTGCCGTTTCTCGCGGAGTCCATCTGGCGGAACTTGGCCGGCGTGTTTGGCGAGCGGGCTGTCGAGAGCGTCCACCTGTGCGATTATCCGCGGCCCGACACGACGCTCATCGATGTGCGGCTCTCCGAACGAATGCAGCTGCTGCGCGAAATCGCCTCGTTGGGACGCTCGGCCCGCATGAATGCCAAGCTCAAGGTTCGACAGCCGCTGGCATTGGTCGAGGTGATTCTGGCCAACGACACGCATCAGGCGTGGTTGCGGGAACACGACGAGCTGCTGCGCGAGGAACTGAACGTCAAGGAGATCGCTTACACGACGCAAGGCGAGAAGTACATCTCGTATCTCGTGCAGCCGAATTTCAAGCGCCTGGGGCCACGCGTCGGGCGCCTGATGCCCGCCGTGAAAAAGTCGCTCGCCGGCGCCGACGGCGCTGCAATTGCTGGCCGAATTGAAACAGCACGGCAAGGTTGTCGTGGCCGTGGGAGACGAGTCGGTCGAACTGGATCACGAGGATATTGAAGTCCGCCTGCAGGCCAAGGAAGGCTGGACGGCCGCCCAGGGTTCCCACGTCGTCGTCGTGCTGGCCACCGATCTCACCCCGCAGTTGATTCGCGAAGGTGTGGCCCAAGACCTGAAACGCTTGATCCAGGACCGCCGCAGGGAACTCCAGTGCCAGTATACCGACCGCATCCGCGTGGGCATTGAAGGAGCGTCCGACGAAGTGTGGCTGGCGGTGGAAGAAAATCTCGACTTCCTGCTCAATGAAACGCTGTCGGTGGAGCTCAGCCGCGGACCAATCCAGGGCGTTGAGTCGGCTGACTGCGAAGTGGCCGACATGCATGTCAAAATCTATGTGCGGGTAGTAGTGATGGAATGACGCGGACGCGTCCAGATTCGCGCGGGCCCCCTGTCGTCAGGCGTTAATAACTCGACCCGCAGGACCAGACCACCACCAACCACGGACCACTAACCACCCAGGGCGGCGCCATGATCGACAGGAAACTACCCATTGCCGTTCTCATATCAGGTGGGGGAACTACCCTGCGCAATCTGTTGCGGCGCATCGACGGAGGTTCGCTCGATGCCGATGTCCGCTTGGTGGTTTCCAGCAGCTCACACGCTCAAGGGCTGCAATTCGCCGCCGATGCCGGCATTGCATCACGCGTCGTGCGGACGCGCGATCTGCCCACACCGCAAGCGTTCAGCGACGAGATTTTTGCGGCCTGCCGCGCGGCGGGAGTGGAACTCGTCGTGTTGGGGGGCTTCCTCAAACATCTGCTGGTCCCGCCCGACTACACGAATCGCGTCACGAACATCCACCCGGCCCTGATTCCAGCCTTCTGCGGGAAGGGCTATTACGGCCTGCGCGTGCACGAAAGTGCCTTGGAATACGGCGTCAAGGTGAGCGGCTGTACGATCCACTTCGTGGATAACGAGTACGATCATGGGCCCATCATCCTGCAACGCGTGGTGCCTGTGCTGGAAGGCGACACGCCCCACGATCTCGCCGCTCGCGTGTTTGAAGCGGAATGCGATGCCTATCCGCAAGTGTTGCAGTGGATCGCCGAAGGATGCGTCGAGGTCGACGGCCGGCGCGTACGCGTGCGACGCGCGGATTGAGGCAGGGCATGCGCCATGGCGCACGAGTGCCCCATCCTCCGGCCGGCCGGCGGAGCTCCAGGTCCCGCTGGCCCCCAAGTTTGCCGCGTTCAGCTCTTCAGCTTGACCATCCCGTTTTCACCAATTCCCTGGCCAGCCACTCTGTCGAGGGATAGGGAACGGCGTTGGTGATGATTTTGTGGTAGAATTCTTGCAGGTGGCTGATTGAAATGTGCTCGATAATGAGCGATAATCGGCAATTGGGATGGACTGGCGGTTGTAGGCGATTCGGGAAGAGATTTGATTCATGGCGTCGCAAAACCTGGCGGAATCGCGGCGCAATCGCCTGTTGGAGCTGGTGCGGCAGCAGGGCTTCGCCTCGCTGCCGGATCTGGCCGACCAGCTGCAGGTATCGGAGTCCACGGTGCGCCGCGACCTGGACGTATTGGAGGAGAGCGGCTCGGCGAAGCGGACGCACGGCGGGGTGTTTTACACGGGTCCGAGTCCCCAGGTCCCTCATTTTGAACGCCGGCAGGCGGCGCAGTTGGAGCAGAAGCGTCAGATCGCTCAATCGGCGTCGGAGTTGATCGAGGAGGGGGATACCGTCCTGTTGGATGGCGGGAGTACGACCTACGAATTGGCTCGGCTGCTGGTTGATCGAGCGTTGCAGGTGGTGACCAATTCGCTGCCGGTGGCGAATCTTTTCACGGCCAGTGAGCGGTCGGATTTGGTGGTCATTGGCGGTTATGTACACTCGCGTACCGGCGTCTGTCTGGGGCCCTACGCCAACGGCATGCTGGCCGATTTGAATGTGCGGCGGGCGGTGCTCAGCGTATCCGGGGTGAACGAGAAGGGATTTTATAACAGCAACTTGCTGCTGGTCGGCACGGAGCAAGCGATGATGGAAGCGGCCGACGAAGTGATCGTGGTGGCGGACAGCTCCAAGTTCGGACACAGCAGTTTGGCGCGATTGTGCGGATTATGCGAGATCGACTTGCTGGTGGTGGACGCGGGCATCTCGCAGGACTGGCGGGCTCGGCTGGAGGATGCGGGGGTGCGGCTGGTAATTGCGGGTCCGCCGGACGAGACGATTCGGACGGAATGAACCGGTCCAGCTGATCCGGACCAAGCTTGGTTGTGAGGAACAACGTACGTTTTCAGGGAGTGCGGCAGTGAGTGCCGCGTGTGCGCGGCAGGCGTCCGAGCTGGTCCCGGCGGGTTTAGAAGTCTGGCGGCTTCAGCTTGAGGCGCGATTTGTATACGTGAGAGACAGCAACACACCTTGCAAGAGAATGATGAATCCCCATGGCATCCGCTCCTACCTTTGATCGGGCCACGATCGAGCGCATCGTACGGCAGATCGTGCTGCAGCAACCGCTGGCCGGTTCAACCGCTGGCGGGTCGTCGAGCGCTGATACGGAATTGGTGGTCAGCATTTCGGCGCGACACGTTCACTTGACCGACGAGCACGTGGAAATCCTGTTCGGCCCGGGGCGGACGCTGACCGAGATGAAACCGCTCTACCAGGACGGCTTTTATGCCGCGGAAGAGACGGTGATGGTGGTGGGGCCGCGTCGTCGGATGCTGCCGACGGTACGGATTCTGGGTCCGACTCGCTCGCAGAGCCAGGTGGAATTGGCGTTCACGGATTCCATTTCGCTGGGCATCGATGCGCCGGTTCGGCATAGTGGCCGGATCGACGGGACGCCGGGCTGTGTGCTGGTGGGCCCCAAGGGGGTGGTGGAATTGAAGCAGGGGGTGATTCGCGCCGCACGCCACGTACACATGAGTCTGCGCGATGCGGAGCGGCTGGGGGTCAAGAACGGCGATTCGATGAAGCTGCGGATCGAGTCCCCGGCCTGCACGACGGTCTTCGAGGACATCTTGGTGCGGGCGGACGAGACGACCAAGTTGGAGGTGCATCTGGACACGGACGAAGGCAACGCTTCGTTTCTGGATGCGGCGACGAAGGTCGAGTTGTTGCGGATGGGATCGCAGTGTGGTTGCACGGGATCCTGACGGCGGCGGCCCGAGCCAGGCGGACGCGGCTCGCAGGCCGGCGCCGGCGGCACCGGGAAGGGGCCACCGGGAAGGAACAACGGCGTAGGAACAACGGCGTAGGAACAACGGCGAAGGAACGGAGGACAGGGGACTTTGGGGTCCGGGTGACAGCAGGCGGTTGTCATCCTGAATCGGGCAGGGAGGCGTGCCGGGACGGCAGCCTGCAGGGGATTTTCAAGCGTCTCGTCCTCCGCCGAGCACTGGTGGAGCGAGTCGCGCTGACACAAGACGCTACCTACTTACTTCACATGGGAGATTTGCGCACATGGCAAAACAAATGGAAGCGTTAGGCATGATTGAGACGAAGGGCTTCGTGGCTCTTCTCGAAGCAGCCGATGCGATGTTGAAAGCCGCCAACGTCCAGTTCATTGGCTGGGACAAGGTTGGCAGTGGAATGGTCTCGGCGTTTGTCACGGGCGACGTGGCGGCGGTCAAAGCGGCGACGGATGCGGGGGCCACGGCCGCTGCGCGGATCGGCGAAGTGGTCAGTGTCCAGGTGATTCCGCGTCCGCATGAGGACCTGGGGATCGTCCTGCCCGCGCCGCTCAAGAAGCCGGTTGCCAAGACCTAGATAGTGAGACAGATCGACCTCGCGCGGCCCGCGTTACGGCTGCGAGGTGCTCATTGATATTGACTACGGCCATCACGCAACAAGGAAATTGGGACTATGCAAAACGCGATTGGGTTGATTGAAACACGAGGATTAATCGGACTGGTGGAAGCCACCGATGCGATGGCGAAGGCGGCGAACGTGCAGATCGTCAAGCGCGTGGGGATTGGCGGCGGATTGGTCACGACCGTCGTCTCGGGGGACGTGGGGAGCGTCCGCGCGGCGGTCGAAGCCGGAGCCAATGCGGCGACGCAAGTGGGCGAGTTGATGAGCAGTCACGTGATTCCTCGCCCGGCCGAAGGGTTGATGGAAGCGTTCCTCTCGTAAGCGACTCACGACCCCGCCGGTGGTGTCGCTGGCGGGTCCGCTGTCCGCGGGACCGGAAAAGGAGGACGGATCATGAAGATCTTGGTCGCCAACCTGGGTTCGACAAGTTTCAAGTACCGGTTGTTCAACATGGCTGACGAGCGCCAGATGGTGCGCGGCGGAGTGGAGCGGATTGGTGCTGACGAGAGCCTCTGCTTTGTGGAGGTGATGGGCCGGCGCAAGGAGCTGACCGCTCACGTGCCGGACCACGCGGTGGCCGTTCGCCAATGCCTGGAGCAGTTGACCGATCCGGAGGGTGGCTGTCTGCAGGACGCCGCCGAGGTGGCTGCCATCGGTTTCAAGGCCGTGCATGGCGGCGGGATCAGCGGGGTCCAGCGTGTCACCGACGAGGTGTTGGTCGCCATGGAAGAGATGAATGATGTCGCGCCGGCGCACAATCCCCCCTACATCAAAGCGATGCGGCTGCTGGCCGAGAAGCTGCCGGGGATTCCGCTGGTTGCCGCGTTTGAGACCGGTTTCCATGCGACGGTGCCGGATCGGTTGCGGTACTATCCCGCTCCCAAGCACTGGGGCGACGAGTTGCACATCAAGCGGTGGGGATTTCACGGTGCCAGTCACCGGTATATTGCCGGTCGCGTGGCGGAGCTGATGCAGCGGACCGACGCGCGCGTGATTTCATGCCACTTAGGGGGCTCGAACAGCCTCTGTGCGATTCGCGGTCAGCAGAGCGTGGGGACGTCGATGGGGATGAGCCCGCAGTCGGGGATTCCGCACAACAACCGGATTGGCGATTTCGACCCCTTTGCGATTCCGCTGATCATGCGTGCCACCGGCCAGACGCTCGAGCAGGTGCTTGACACACTGGCCAATCAGTGTGGATTGCTTGGTTTGAGCGGATTGAGTGGCGACGTACGGGACCTGGAAGAGGCTGCGGCGACGGGACATGCGCGGGCCCGCTTGGCGTTGGATGTGTTCGTCAGTGAGATTCGCCGCTACCTGGGTGGACTGCTGGTCGAACTGGGAGGCCTCGATGCGCTGGTCTTTACCGGCGGCATTGGCGAGAACAGTCTGGCGGTGCGCCGCGGCGTGTGCGCCGAACTGGGGGAGCTGGGAATTGTGTTGGACCAGGATCAGAACGCCGCCGCGCGGGGGGAATGCTGCATCAGCAGTCCCTTAAGCCGGGCACAGATATGGATTGTACCGACCAACGAGGAACTGATCGTCGCACGACAGACGCGGCAATTGTTAGAAGGATAAGGGCATGTTTGTTGCCAAAGTGACCGGCTCGTTGGTTTCGACTCAGAAGCTCGATTCGATGGTCGGCTACAAATTGCTGATGGTGGAACCGTTTCGACTGGATCCGCAGGATCGCCGGTCGCTCGTGACGACCGGCCGGACCTTTGTGGCGGTCGACACGCTGGGGGCTGGCGAAGGGGACTTTGTCTTGATCGCACAAGGATCCAGCGCCCGCCTGACGCCCGAGACAAAGAACATGCCGATCGACACCTTGGTGATCGGTTTGATCGATCAGGTGCACGTGGAGAACACGGCGGTGTACGAGCGGAACCGCGACTGATCGCCGCGGGCGATCGGTTTGGTTGGCCGGAGGGACGGCCCGCGACTCCTTACAGACGACGACTTCAAATATAGAAAACGTGTCCCATGCAAATCAACGAAGCATTGATCCGCGATGTGGTTGCCCAGGTGTTAGCGGAGGTTGGCCGCACATCCCCGGTGGCCTGTTCGAGTTTCACCGGCCGCCACGGGATTTTCCACGACGCGCGCGAGGCGGTGGCCGCCGCACGCGAGGCGTTTGAGCGGTTGTCGCAACGCAGCGTGGAGGACCGCCGGCGCATTATCGGTCACATCCGCCGCATCTCGATCGACCAGTGTGTCGAACTGGGAACGATGGAGATGGAAGAGACCAAGATCGGGCGCCTCGTCCACAAGATCGAAAAACTCAAGACGCTGGGGGAGAAATCGCCGGGGGTGGAGTTCTTGCGGAGTGAAGTGTTCAGCGGCGATCATGGCCTGGCGGTGATCGAACATGCTCCCTTTGGTGTCATCGGCGCGATCACGCCCGTCACCCATTCACTCCCCACCATCACCGGCAACGCGGTCAGCATGATCGCGGCCGGCAACACGGTGGTGGTCAACCCGCATCCCAGTGGCAAACGCGTGGCCGCGGAAGGTGTCCGCCGATTCAACGAGGCGATTCACCAGGATCTGGGGATCGACAACCTGATCTGCTTGATTGCCGAGCCGACGTTGGAGTCGGCTGACGTGATCTTCAAGCACCGCGACGTCGCGCTGATCTGCGTGACCGGCGGGCCGGCGGTGGCTCGCGCCGCACTCAACAGCGGCAAGCGCGCGATCGTGGCTGGTCCGGGGAACCCCCCCGTCGTGGTCGACGAGACGGCCGATCTGGATCGCGCGGCACGCTGCATCATTCAAGGGGGCGCCTACGACAATAACCTGCTCTGCATCGCCGAGAAGGAGGTGTTTGTCGTCGATCAGGTGTTTGACCGGATGATGCAGGCCATGGAACGGGCCGGCGCAGTGCGACTCAATAGCAGCGAAGTCGAGAGGCTGACTGCCGTCGCCATCGTGAAGACCGGCGAGGGTGAACACCAACATGACGTTCCCTGCAAGAATTTCCTGGGCAAAGATGCCAGTGTGTTGGCTCAGGGTGCCGGGCACCCGGTTTCCAACGAAACGGAACTGCTGTTCGGTGAGACGGACGAGAGCAATCCATTTGTGTCGGTGGAGCAGATGATGCCGTTTCTCCCCTTCGTCCGCTGCCGGAATGTGGAAGAGGCGATCGACAAAGCGCGCCACTGGGAACACGGCTTCCGGCACACCAGTATCATTCACTCCCATAACGTGCGGAATATGACCCGCATGGGACGCGCCTTGGACACCACGCTGTTCGTCAAGAACGGGCCCTGCATGGCGTCGTTGGGACTGGGGGGCGAAGGTTACATTTCGTTCTCCATCGCCGGGCCGACGGGGGAAGGCGTGACGACCCCCTTGACCTTCACGCGCGAACGACGCTGTTCGATGATCGACGACCTGCGCATCCTCGGCGGAGTAAACGCCTGACGGGCGACCAGGGACCAATGATTCGTGGCAGTGATTCGTGGCAGTGATTCGTGGCAGTGATTCGTGATTAGTGATGAGTGACCAGCATGCAAACAGCGCTCGTGATTGGCAGGACGACGGCGACGATCAAGCACGTGTCGCTGCGCGGTCGCAAGCTGCTGATTGTCCAGCCGCTGATGGCCGATGCGCGGACTCCCGACGGGCATCCGCTGTTGGTCGTCGACGCCCTGGGGGCGGGGCTGGGTGAGACGGTGATCATAACCAGTGATGGACGTGCTGCCCGAGAGCTTTTGGGGAGCGATCTGACACCGGTGCGGTGGACCACTTTAGGAATCAAAGACGCATGACTGGCGAGGTTCTCAACATCGAGCAGATTGTGGCCGAAGTCGTGCGGCGATTGAGACTGCTCGCCGACGCTCCGACTGCGGCAGTGTCTCGCCCGCAGGAGTCCCATGCGCCGGTCGCTGCGGCCCCATCTGCTGCGGCCCCATCAGCTGCGACCCTGCGGCAGAGCGACGATCTGGTGCTCGACGCGCGCGTGGTCACCACGGCGACCGTCCACGGGCGTTTGGCCGGCGTGCGACGGGTGTTGGTCCAGCAGGGAGCGGTCGTGACGCCGTCTGTGAAGGACGACTTGCGCAAGCGAGGGATACGGCTGGAGGTCTGTACTGCCGCCGAGTGTGGGCCGGCGGGTGCCGATCTGACGGTGGTACGCTTCCTGCGATCACCCGCAGCGTCTCGCGCCGCCGCCACCCTCCCCTTGCCTAGCGGTGGCCGAGAACAGCTGTGTGAAGAACTCGGGCCGGCGGTCCGCTGCGCCGCGGAATCGGTGAGCGACGCTCGGCAGGTGGCGGTTGTGCTGACCGATGAAGCACTTGCCGCCGTCTGCCTGCTGAACCGCCGCCCCCAGCTTCGCGCGGCTCAAGCACGCTCGGCCGACGAAGCAAAGCAAGCGGTCCGGACAATCGGGGCGAATGTACTGGTCGTCGATCCGCGGGACGTGACGGCGAACCAGTGGCAGGTGTTGGTGAGGGTGCTGCGCGACGATTTGCCACGCGGTTGTCCCGCGATGTTGCAGGCCGGTTCGGCCTGAATAGAAAAAGAAAAGATGGGTACTCCCCGGGAAATTCGCCACCATGCGCATTGCTGAAGTTGTCGGAAACGTGACGCTCAATCGCTGTCACCCCACTTTCCGCGGAGCCAACCTGAAGCTCGCCGTGGCCTTGCTGGCGGAGGATTTTGTCAGCGACCAACCGCCGTCGGCCGAGACGCTGGTGGTGTGGGACGAACTGGGAGCCGGCTTGGGAAGCTATATTGCATTGAGCGAGGGGCCCGAAGCCGCTCAGCCTTTTCGTCCGGAGATAAAACCGGTCGACGCGTATGCGGCCGCCATCCTGGATGGATTGGACGTGGACGATTGCCTGGTGAAAAAATTGTTGGAGTGAACGGAGACCGATCGTCGCTCGGCCACGCACCTGCCAGCCAGGCGTCATGCGGGGCCAGTCCGATCGGCCGATACGACTCCTGCAGCGATACTATCGAAACTTGGACATGGACCTGAACGAATACGTAGCGCGGAAGTGAACCATGATTAATGCTCATAAAATCAAGCAGGACATCTGCGAAATCGGTCGCAGGATCTACAACAAGGGCTTCGCTGCCGCCAACGACGGCAACATCAGCGTGAGAATCGCCGATGACCAAGTCCTCTGCACCCCGACTGGGCACTCCAAGGGGTTCCTGAAAACTGAGGATATCTGCACGATCGACATGACCGGCAAGCAGACTGCAGGGGTCAAGAAGCGGTCCAGCGAAGCACTGCTGCACCTGGAAATCTACAAGAACCGGCAAGATGTGAAGAGTGTCGTGCATTGCCATCCACCACATGCCACCGCGTTCGCCGTGGCCCGCGAGCCCATTCCACAGTGTGTACTGCCCGAAGTGGAAGTGTTTCTGGGCGATGTCCCCATCACCCCGTACGAAACACCTGGCGGGCAAGCGTTCGCCGATACGATTATCCCCTTCGTCAAGAAGACGAATATCATCCTGCTGGCGAATCACGGGACCGTCAGTTTCGGCGAGGATGTCGAAAAGGCCTACTGGTGGACAGAGATCCTGGATGCCTACTGCCGCATTCTCATGCTCTCCCGCAGTTTGGGTAACGTCTCCCGTTTCTCCGAAGGACAGGAACGCGAATTGCTCAGCCTGAAACAGCAATGGGGCTACTCCGATCCACGCAATACCAGCGAGTACAAGGACTGCGATATCTGCAGCAACGATATCTTTCGCAGCAGCTGGCAGGAAAGTGGCGTGGCTCCACGAGCTTTCCAGCCGCCACCGGCAATGGGTGGCCGCGCTCAGAACGCTCCGGCCGGCGGGATGGATCAGGAAACCCTGATCAAACTGATTACCGAACGTGTCGTCGCGGAATTGAATCGGCGCGGCGGCTGAGTCAAGTCGGCGCACTGCTGAGACCGTGTGGCCGCATTGAATCCGATATCACAAACGGATCCGCCCGATTTTTTACTCTTACTCTTACTCTTACTCTTACTCTTACTCTTACTCTTACTCGTACTCGTACTCGTACTCGTACTCCCCTGCCCTCTTCTACTGCCTCACCGCCAACCGCTTGTCCAACTCGAGTCACGGTCAGTGCAGTGGAAGTTGGTGAGCGGCGGAGAGGATTGAGAGAGTTCGAGAAAGAGTACGACTAAGAGTAAGAGTACGAGTACGAGTAAGAGTAAGAGTACGAGTAAGAAAGGCTACTGAGAAGAACCGTCCTGAGTCAGTCGCCATGCCCAGTGCACCATTACTGGAACTCTCCCGCGTCAGCTACGAGATTCGTGGCAAACGCATTCTGAACAACATCACGTGGCGGATCGAGGCGGGGCAGCACTGGGCGCTACTGGGTCGAAACGGAGCTGGCAAAACCACTCTGCTGCGCATCGCGTGTGGGTATTTGTGGCCCAATGCGGGCGGACAGGTGCTCCGCCAGGGGCGTGAATTGACCGATTTGGGCCAACTGCGGCGCAGCATCGGTTGGGTGACCAGTACCTTGGCGCCCCAGATTCCACGCGAGGAACCTGCGCTGGACACAGTCGTCTCGGGACGCTTCGCCTGTGTGGGACTAAAACGCTTGATCACCGAACATCCTTCGGAGCAGGACTTTCGAGATGCTCAGGCGCTGCTGCAGCACCTGGGAATCGCCCATCTGGCGCCACGGCCGTTCGGAGTACTTTCGCAAGGCGAACAGCAAAAGACGCTGCTGGCCCGCGCCTGGATGGCCCAACCCATGCTGATGATTTTGGACGAGCCCTGTGCAGGGCTCGATCCGGCTTCCCGTGAAATGTTCCTGGCCGCCGTCGAGCGACTGGCGGCGTCTCCGGCCGCGCCAAGTCTGATCCTCGTCACACATCATATTGAGGAGATCATGCCGGCCTTCTCCCAACTGCTCGTCCTGGACGAAGGGCGGAGTGTCTGTGCCGGATTCACCCGCCATCTGCTCGACCAGGCCTTGGTCGAACGCCTCTACGACGGAGCTGTTTCCAAGCTGGTCTGGAACCACGATCGCTGCTGGCCCATCGGTCGGTGACGGTTGCCGCGCCAGCCAATGGGGTGGGATGCCATGCGACCAGGTAGTTTAGGGGTATTGGACGTGTTGGCGTGGTGTGGATCGTGTGATTTCTGAAACGTGGAATGAACCTACCGTTGCGGCTGACCCGATGAATAGACTGCCCGTCCCTCGGAATGCCTTCCTGGGATCCCGCCGGCATACATTCCCCATTTCCCCCAGTTCGCTGCCTGGTTCAGCAAAATGGCACCCGGGCGTTGGCTGTTGCCACGGTGGGCAACGTGTCTTCGGGGTTTACGGAGAGATCGGGTAACGACTACATTGGCCGACCCTTGCATGGTGCATGGATGCGTCGCGAACGTAATGGCACGCGCACGGCGAGTACAGGATGTACTGGAAACTGCGAACTGAGGCGATCACGATACTGCTGATACTGGTGCTGGGCCGGTCGACACTCGCCGGGCTTGCCGAGGATCAGTATGCGGTCGCGGCGCACCATTACAGCAGTGCCCGCTGGGATCTTGCCGTGGACGAGTTCACGGTTTTCTTGCAGCGATATTCGCAGCACGAGCAGGCCGACACGGTCGTCTTCTTTCTGGCGGAGGCGTTGGTCCAATTGAACCGTTATCCGGCTGCGCACGATCGATTTGCGGAGTATTTGTCGCGCAGTCCGAACGGCAAGTATGCGTTGCAGAGTCAGTTTCGACTCGGTGAGACGCTCTACATGGCCAATCGGTACGAGGAGGCTCGCGACGCCTTGGAGCGATTCCGGCTGGACCATCCCGAAGACGCTCTGTGCGCGTACGTCTTGCCTTATCTGGGTGAAATTGCCTTGGTGGCAGCACGTCCAGAGGAAGCTCGCGCAGTGTTCTCCGACGCTCTGCAGCGTCATCCTACCGGCCCCCTGGCTAACGAATCCCGGTTCGGTCTGGCGCGATCATTGGAGGCGTTAGGGGATCACGAGGGAGCGATTCGGTTTTATCAATTCCTGGCTGACAGTGACCAGCCGACGGCGATGAGCGACGATGCGCTGCTGCAAATGGCGATTCTGTTGTACCAGCAGGACGAATTCGACAAGGCGATGGCGGCGTTGCGCAGGCATCGCGAGCGATTTCCGGCGAGCAAACTGGCGGCGCACGCGGCGTATTGGCTGGGACTCAGCCTGACCTCGGTGGGGAGTCATGCCGCCGCGGCGGAAACGCTGTCGGCCGCGACGGACAAATTCGCCGACCACGAATTGGCGCCTGCCATGGCCTATGCCGCCGCCGATGCACTGCGCCGCCAGCAGGATCTGTCGACAGCCCAACGCTATTTAGAGCTGGTCGTCGCCCAGCACGCTGACAGCACGTGGGCCGACGATGCCCTGCAGACGCTGGTACAACTGGCGTGGCAACAGGGAGACTGCCAGCAGGTACAGACGTTGGCCAGTCAATTTGTGGCGCAGTACAGTCAGAGTCCCTTGTTGCCACTGGTGCGGCAGACGGTCGCCCGTGCGCAACTGAAGCAGGGGGAGTACGAGCGAGCGATTGCGGTGCTCGAATCGCTGGTGACGCCTGTCGACTTGGGGCCGCGGGCGAACGATCCCGTGGCCATCGGGCCGCACGAAGATCCGTCGCCGACACTCGACCACGTTGCCGCCTCGCCGGCGGTATCGGCCGGCACCACCAGATATTATCTGGCGTTGGCCTATTTGGGGGCACGCCGGCACCAGGATGCGTTGAATCTGCTGGACCAACTGACGGACGTGACGGAGCCTCGCGAGCTTGTCGAGGGCATTCAGGTGGCGCGGGCCAGCGCGCTGTTGGCGCTGGAGCGATATGAGCAGGCGATCGAGGTGCTGCAGGTCTATCTCGCATCGGAAACGGCTGGCGTGGACAGGGAGAAATGCCGCGCTCAGTTGGCCGTTACCTGTGCGCGACTGGATCGGTGGGCCGAAGCGGAGCGGGTCTTTTCGCAGCTTCAACGCGAACACCAGGACCAGACACTCTACCTCACCACGATCGAGTACTTGTCGGAACTGGCATTCAGCAAGGAGAGGCGGGACCTGGCCGAGCGACTTTACCGGGAGCTGGCGCAGGAGGGGAATCCCGAAAAATACGTGGCGCAAGGAATGTCGGGATTGGCATGGCTGCAGTGGGGACGCGAGGATGGCGCCGCGCAGTCGGCGATGCAATTTGAACGGCTGCTGAAGCGGTTTCCCGACAGCCCGCTGGCCGCCGAGGCAGCCATGATGCGTGGTCAGTCGCTCGAGAAGATGGCGAGGCCCGAAGGGGCGCTGGCCATGTACCAGCTGGTCATGGATCGCTACGCTCAGTCGCCGCACGTCAGCGCCGCGATGTTGTCGGCGGCGCGCATTCTGGCTGAGTTGCGGCAAGGTCGCGAAGCTGAACCATTACTGCGTCAGTGGTTAGAGCGGTATTCCTCGTCCGAACAACGCCCGACGGCGCTCTATCAACTGGCCTGGGTCCTGGTGGATCTGCAGCGCGAGAGCGAGGCGGACGAGGTGTTCGAGGAGATTCATCAGCAATGTACCTCCAGCCGCTATTGGTCCGACGCCACCTACCGGTTGGCGGAGCGTGCTGCACGAGAGAGTCAATACGAGCAAGCTGAGAAGTTGGCTGCCGAGATCATGCAGCGGGCAGCTGAGCCAAGTATGGTCGCCTATGCACTGTATTTGCGAGGTCAGTTGGCGGCGGCCCAGCAACGCTGGGACGATGTGGTGTCATGGATGCGGCGTTTACTGGACGAGCATCCCGGCAGTTCGCAGAAGCTGCCGGCCGAGTACTGGCTGGCGGAAGCCCATTATCGCCTCCAACAATACGATGTGGCCGGGCCGCTGTTTGATCAACTGGACCAGCAGACGGCCGATCTGGGCGAGGCGTGGGCTGCCATGATTCCTCTGCGCCGCGCACAAATCCGGGCGCACCAGGGTACGTGGGACGAGGCGTACGATATCGCCGGACAGCTAACCGAGCGATTTCCCCAGTTCGCCCAACGTCATGAAGTCGATTATCTGCTGGGCCGCTACCACGCCAGTCGTGCGGAATTCGAGCAAGCCCGCGCGGCGTACGAGCGGGTAATACTCTCCGAAACCGGCCGCGCCACCGAAACGGCTGCTGTCGCACAATGGATGATCGGTGAAACCTATTTCATGCAGAAACAATACAACCAGGCGATTAAGGCCTACCACCGGGTCGAGAGCCTTTACAACTATCCACGTTGGCAAGCCGCTGCGTTGTTGCAGGCAGGCAAGTGCCACGAAATGGTCGGACGGTGGTCCGAGGCGATGGACCTGTATACGCGGATCGTGAACGAGTATGGACAGACGCGCTTCGCTGATCAAGCCGCGAAACGTCTGCGAGTAGCCCAGCAACGAGCGGATCTGATGCGCACACGCTGATGCGCACACGCTGATGCACGCGTCATGCCTGCATCCAGTCCGCGACGACTCTATTGAGATGAATAGCCATGCAGTGGAACTCAAGAAAACCTGATCGAGTGAGCCGCTTCGTGCGTGTAGCCCTCCTCGCCGCGGTGGTCGGAATGTCTGTCGTAACCGTCGCCCGGCGGGCCTCGGCCCAGCCGGCAACTCCGCCGGATATTGCCCGTGCGGTGACGCCGACGGAAACCGAAGAGGTGGATGGAGCGATTCCCACCAAGAGTCTCCTGGGAGTCCTGCGGGACGGTGGACTGTTGATGATTCCCATTGGAATCTGTTCGTTCATCTTGCTGGTGTTCGTGTTCGAGCGGGCGATCAGCTTGCGCAAAGGACGGGTGATTCCGCGGCCATTCGTGCGGCGATTCCTCGAACAGCTGCGTGAAGGCCAACTCTCGCGCGACGAGGCACTTAAACTGTGCGACGACAACAAGAGCCCGGTCGCCGTGGTGTTTGGGGCCGCTGTCCGCAAATGGGGCCGGCCGTCGGTGGAGGTCGAGCAAGCGATCATCGACGCCGGGGAACGAGTCACGAATGGGCTGCGCCGCTACGTGCGGCTCTTCAACGGCATCTCCACAATCAGTCCGCTGCTGGGACTGTTGGGAACGGTCCTGGGAATGATCAGCGCCTTCAACACGATTGTCACGGCCGGCGCCATGGGCCGTCCGGAACTGCTCGCCGGCGGCATCGGCCAGGCCTTGTTGACCACGGCGGCCGGCCTGACGGTGGCGATCCCGGCGTTGATCGCGTACCTGTACTTCATCAGCCGCGTGGACCAGTTGATCATCACAATTGACTCCTTAGGCCAGCAGGTGGTCGATTTGATTTCCGCGGAGGCGCAAGCGAACCGCAAAGGGGGACGCAAGGCAGCCTGATGGCGGCGCCGACCCACGCGCGGCACCCGCGGGTGTTGCCGCGGCCTGTCGCGCTGCCTGACCATTGTCGGCCGGTGCTCCCCGGCAACGGACCGAGTCATCCCAGAGAGTGAAGCATTATGCCGCTCAAAACACACCAAGACGAACAGCCGACGCTGAACCTGACACCGATGATCGACGTCGTGTTCCTGCTCATTATCTTCTTCATGGTGGGAACCAAGTTCGCGGAATGGGAGAGCAAGCTGGCGCTGAAGGTCCCGCAAGTCAAGGATACCGGCGCGTTGGCTCCAGCACCCGAAAAACGGGTGATCAACGTGTACCAGGACGGTCGCATTTCACTGGACCGGGATTTCGTCACGCTCGAGGAATTGACGGCGCGATTGAACGCGGTGAGACAAGAGTACTCGGGTTTGGGAGTGATCGTCCGTGGTGACGCCGAGGGGGCGTTCCAGAATGTCGCCACGGTGTTGGGGGCGTGCCGCGAAGCCGGGATCACCGACATGGGGATCTCCGTCCGCTTGGCGCAAAGAAACAGGTAGTTCATGAGCCCAACTGCGTGGCTGCTGAGCCAACAACACGACCGGTGCGGCGCTGCAGGGTAGCCGAGCGCTAGGCATCGCTATTTGGATCGGCGTGGCGATTCTGACAATCGCTCTGCTGATCCTGATGCGCACGCGGTGGGGCCAGGTGCAGCCGCTGTCCAAATGTGTTGTACTGTCCGTGTTCGCTCACGTCCTGCTCTTCCTGTTCGCCTACGGCACTCGCTTGCTGGAGGTTCCCAAGCCGGTGGGTGGTGACGAAGCGATCCAGCTTTCGTTCGTCGCCACCGATCGCCCGCCTCGCGACGGTGATGAAAAGTCGGAGCCCAATCCGTGGGAAGAGTTCTTGCCGGGGGAAGCCACCGAGCCGGAAGCGGCCCAGTCGCAACGGCTGAACGTGGATGGCGATCCGGTCTCGCGCCGATCAGGTGGGCTCGTGGTCAGTGGGAGCGGACGCGATTCCGCGGGAAGAAGTTCCTGACAGCGAACCAACTCGGCCGCTCGCCGAACACCAGATCCCCACGCCGCCACGTCCTCCTTCGCCCCTCGTGCCGGCCACTCCCATCGACATGCCGAGCACGCCGCGGCACGCTAATAACGTCACCGTGCCGGCCGTTCCCACGCCCGCGGGGCCCGATCGCATGCAGACCAGGCCGGTTGTCAGTCGAGCGAACGATCGCGACATGAAGACTCAGTTGCCAACCGAGGTCTTGGCGATGGGGTCGCGGATGCAGCAACTGGCCGATGTCAACACTGGCTCGGAAACCGCTGATGCCTTGATGAGTCGTTCCGACCAACTGTCGCAGTCCGAGAACCGGGGTTCGGCCAGCGTGGACAGCGGGGGGATCGTGCGGGACCTGGACCGCGCCGCCGACGATACGAGCCAGCAGGTGGTGGCTCTGCCAACGCGCGGCGGTGGGGCGTCCCTGCTGGCGGCCACGGCGCCGGCGCTCATCGAAGAAGCCATCACGCACGCTCCACGCAGACTTGGAGATGGGCAGCCGATGCCGGAAGCGTATCGCTTGCGCAGCATCCCACAACGCCAGGAAGTGGCGTTGGGATTGGGGGGGAGCGAAAAAGCGGCGGCGGCCGTCGAAGCCGCTTTGGCGTATTTGGCCGCCGTACAGGAACAGGATGGGAGGTGGGATGCGAGTCGATGGGGAGCCGGTATGGAACGCAAAGTGGCCGGACACGATCGGGAAGGTGCGGGAACCGAAGCCGACACCGGCATCAGCGGCCTGGCCATCCTGGCTTTTCTGGCCAACGGCCAAACGCATCTGGAAGGAACATACCGCAAGAATATCCAGCGCGGGTTGGAGTTCCTGCTGCGCAGCCAAGCGGACGATGGCAATCTGGCGGGGAACGCCCGACTCTATGCCCGCATGTACTGCCATGGCATGGCATCACTGGCGCTGAGCGAAGCACTGGCATTGACCGGTGACGTGCGCATCAAGCCTTACGTCGAACGCGCGGTACAGTACACGGTGAAGGCCCAACATCCCACCACCGGTGGCTGGCGGTATCAACCAGCCGATCAGGGCGATATGAGTCAATTCGGCTGGCAGGTGATGGCCCTCAAAAGCGCCAACATGGCTGGGGTGCCGGTTGGACAAGAGACGCGTGAGGGCATGCTGCACTTCCTTCAGCGCTGTGAGCATGGAATTCAGGGTGGCTTGTCAGGCTACAAACCCGGCTCGCCCGCGTCGCGGCCCATGACCGCAGAAGCGCTGGCCTGCCGCTATTTTCTCGACCTCGCTCCCAGTGAGGCGCTGGTCCGGGAGGCTGCCGAGTACCTGCTGGGAGAGCTCCCACAGGCGGGTCAGCCCAACTTGTATTATTGGTACTATGGCACGCTCGCTCTGTTCCAGGTCCAAGGCGAGGCGTGGCAACGGTGGAATGCAGCCATGCAGCGGCAGTTGCTGCAGTTGCAGCGCACGGATGGACATCTGGCCGGGAGCTGGGACCCCGATACCGTCTGGGGTTGTTATGGCGGTCGAATCTACAGCACGTCCATGGCCACGCTCTGCCTGGAAGTGTACTACCGCTATCTGCCCTTAACGGCGATCCCCACCGATACATCGCTCCGTTAAGAAGCGATCGATCGACGTCATCGCTGCAACTTGCCACCTTCGTGGTTGCCCCGCTGGAGCCATGACTGGTGCACTACGGTAAGCCGCCCGCGATCTCCCCCCCGCATTGCATGGAAGGTTGGGGATTGGCGGTGGCCATCCCGGGCAGAAAAGTGAGTGGGCAATTGCTGCACTCGTCCGCCGCAAGCCATTGCCCCGAGAGGACGGAACAAGCGTCGGAGCGGTGAAAGCGGCGAAGTTCAACGGGCGCTCCACGAACGGTCATGGGCGGTTCATGGCTGGTTCCATCCCGGCAGGGGCTGAAGGGCTCGCCGGCAAATGGGGGCTTCGTCCCCTTGGCGGCTGGGAAGTTGCCCGTTGCCACGGTTTTCAGGAAAATCCCCCCCCCTCGCCTGGCCCCCCGGAAAAGTACCGCATGGCGCTCGGCTGTGCTACGCTCAGAACCAGCAGGCATTGGTAGAACCAGCGGCGTGCGGCGAACCGGGTCGAGACGGTTTGACAGCGAGCCGCCGGCCAGTAAAATTGAGCTGTTGGGGAGTTTCATCGAAGTGCATTGGTTGGTCCAGGTGACGCCCTTCCGGGCTGCCCACCCGCTTTCGCCGCCTGTTTGCGCACCCCACTCAACTTATTCCCACCTTTTTGTGTGCGAGAGCGTTGCTATGTTAGGCTTTTTTGGGATGCCTGGGCATTTCGAGCTGCTGATTATCGCGTTCATCATTCTGCTGTTGTTTGGCAATCGTCTACCAAGCTTGATGCGTTCGCTCGGACGTGGCGTGGTTGAATTCAAAGAAGGATTGCATGGCGTAGCCGGCGATGACGACGATGACGATGACGATGTGCCGTCAAAGTCCAGTAAGAAGCAGAAGATCAGCGTGGACTGACCAATCGAGGGTTCGGGGTGAGCGATTTGGCTGGGCCCTGCCAAGGGTGTTTCGTGTGTGCCTGCTTTCGTCCTGGTGCGGGCAGGCGACCGCGGAGGGTGCCCGAGAAGTTGCGGGCCTGAGGCAGGTGCGGTGGCTATCGAGAATCCGGCTCCCTCGCTTTGTGCTGGCATGTCGGACTACGCTTGACGGCGAAGCGCGATCGCTGCTCGCATCCGAAGTGCTCGTCATTCCGACTGCAAATCAACCGGGTCCTGCAGCTGGCGGGACCTGGCCAATTGAATGACTCCGTTGCCGATATTTGAAACAGACGATCCAGTCAAGTTGCACGTGAGGCAGAGCTATGTTTGGAATGGGCCCGTCGGAACTGATGATTATCGGCGTGATTGCCGTGTTGTTGTTCGGACGCAAGTTGCCTGATGTTGCCAAGTCCTTGGGGGCTCAGCTATCGCGAGTTCCGCAAGGGACTGACTGATCTGCAATCGCAGATCAACCTCAAGGACGTGATGAACACTCCTTCTTCCTATCAGTCGTCCTCGAAGAGTCCTTCGTACACCGAGTCGAAGTACGGCGACTTCGATGATCACGACGAGGCGACAGCCCCACGCTTCGAACCGCCGCCGGTCGAACCACAGGGGACCTGCGAGACGCCAGCCGCTACAGAAACGCCCCCCTCTGATGCGATTTCGAAGTCGATTTCGGAGAAGTAGGGTTCCGCGCGTACACGTTGCCGCGGCTGGTGGCCGGTCACTTGCCGTCCGTCGCCTGTCACGTGTCAAGTTCGCGCAGAGAGGTTTTGTCGTTCCCGAGAGCTCATCCGCCAATGCCGGCCCCGGGGATGCGTCGTTGGTCTCTATGAGTGTCGCGCGATGGCCGGCGACGAAGTGTGGTCACTCATCGAATAGACTCCGCACGACGCAAGCACTCCGTGCCACTACCAGGGCAAATCAGTGGACACCTCGCCGCACGTGAAACAAGACTTGCGCGTGTCCGTTGCCACAGCACACCCCTCTCCCCCTTCTTCCCTTTTTCCGTGAACCGCGATTCAGCGTTCGAGATGTTCGACGGACTGAGCCATTGGCGCCAACACGTTGCCCGAGGGGAGCGTGTAGGGCTGGTCGCCGAAGTTGACGGTCACGACGATTCCGTTGGCGAATTCGGTCTGCTGGACGGCGTGATCGTCGGTCAGCCAGCGGTGGGCCGTCATTTCGCTGTAGGCGGTTTCTCGGGCGACCGGTGTGGCGGCCCGATAGCTTTGCACGAACCGGTCGCGATACTGCTGCCAGACGCGGCGGTTGAACATGAACATCGGGGGCGTGCCATATAGCGCATTCAACAGATCACGCCGATCCCACAAGGCGGGTAGTTTATTGTTGTAGTCGCCCCAATACCACTGGGCAACAACACAGTCGTGGTAGACCAGTTCCCACAGCGGTAACCGGTAGTAATGGCCAGTCTGGAATTTGGCGACTTGTGCGGGCACGTCGGTCAGCATCCGCTGCATGTCGCGACCGGCATCTTCCACGCGGTAGGGACCGAGACTCAACATGCCCTCAAAATAATGCACGTACGGGACGGCGGCGTCGTGGCCCGTTTCGCTGCCGGTGACCAGGCCGCAAGTCTTACTCATATAGTCAAGCAAGTCGACGCGGTACTGGCGACTTTCGCTGCGCGTCATCGGATGGTTCGGATGATAGCACTCGCGCCAGTGGGCCGCGGTGGTGGTGTCGATGAAACGACAGCGGTAAGGATGTGTTTCCAGTTCCAGCGGAACTCGTTTGCGAGCGTAGTCGACTGCCAGTCGATCGCAGAGGACGGCGCAGTCGTACCACTTGCCTTCCTTCCCCTTCACACTCCAGCCGGTTTCCCAGGAGCCATCCTCGCGCAGGACGATGTCGTTGGGCCAGGCTTCGCAAGTCCAGTCCGGGTGACGGTAGCCGATATGGGGGAGGTTCGCCGGGTCCATGAGATCCTGGTAGATATCGTAGCGGCTGGTGAGCACTCCCAGGTCATTCATGCGGGCGATCGACTCGGGCGAGCTGCGACGGCTCCACAGGATCCGCTGGATGCCGGCCTTTTGCATTTCCTCGCACGTTTCCGCTCCGGGCTGATCAAAACTCCAGACGTTGACCGCTCCCACCAGCCGGTCCACGTCGGGGTTTTCTTCCCGTTTTTGCGCGAGCGTCTTGAAACGACCGATCTGCTGGGCGTACTGACGATAGCGTTTGCACATGGCGACGTACCCGCCCTGATCCAACGAGACATAGCGGATGCGGCGAACCGGACCGAACTGGCCCTTCTGCGACTCCCATTGAGGAACCAGGCAGAGACGCTCGTCGATTCTCGGGATGTCGACCCGGGCGTCATCGGGGGTCTCGACGATGGCCATCAAGCCGGACGTAAGGTCCGTACAACCCCAGAACCCCATGCACAGGCCGTGGCCGCCGAACAGATGGTAGCTCATGGCCGGCAACGTCGCGTCGTCGACCGGGTAACTGATCCCCTCGTTCACAGGGACGATCAGGAACTGGCCAGGGTGCGTTTCGAAAGGTAACGGGAACGAAAGGAGTTGTCGCATCTCGCCTTGAGCCGACAGCTCCACAACGAATTCGGGCGCTGCTGATTCCAGCCGGATGGTGCCGTCGATCGTGAGGACATCGTCCGGCTTGAGCAGCTGGAACGTAATCTGGTTGTCTTGGCTGCTGGCGCTGAGGACCACCAGCGTAGAGCCGGGTTGTTGCGTGAATGCATGATTGGTCCGTTTGTCGAGTACGCGAATCGTGGCGGCCGGCGGTGAAAACGACACACGCAGCGACGGAGACTCGATCGTCACCTCGGCCGGCAAATCGCGTGCCTGCAACTGGTTCACCGAGCCGGTCTTGACCAACGACACGCCATCCAGCCAGATCTCGGCTGGCCCGAATCCCATCAGCCGCGGCGTAATTGTCGCGCCGTCGGGCGGGATCATGAACCGAGTTCGCACTTGGCGCCATTGCTCGGCGTGACGAATCGGGCGTCCGCCAAAATCCCAGGCGAGCGATTTCCGGTTGGCGTCATAGAGAATGACGCTCAGCGATGCGGTTCCAGTGCCGCGAATGAGGATCCAGCCGCTGAGTTCGAAAATGTCGCCCGGCTGGACGGCGAGCGATTCGGTCTGTGGGAAACTCCAGTCCTCTTGCCCATCGTACCGGATCCGGACTGCCTGCTTGCCCTGTTGCGGTTGGTCCGTGGCGAGTTCAGCGCTGCCGCCGCCCGCACGGGACCAAAAAACGCTCCAGCCAGCCAATCCTTGTTCGAAATCACCGTTCTTCACCAGGTTCGAGTCTGCGGACGCCGTGCTGGCCAAGGCGGCCACGAGCAGCACAAACAATGCGCGAAGCATGGTAGTGATCCTTGACGAAAGCGGATGGGAGCAATTGGCGGTATGACCGCTCGCACGCCGCGGGCCGCACGAGTGACCGGCAATGGATCCTCCCTTTGTAGCACCGCCGGGCGTTCGCACGCAACTCCCGCAGCATGGATTCGACGGAAGTCATCATCCTTCTGCGGGGTTTCCCAAGACGGTTCATGGGGCGTGAAATGGGAAGGCCGCAGAAGGTCACCGTGAAGAGTCGCTGGGGGGCTCGGACAACGTGAAAATGATGCGGTTATCTTCACAACGGATCGTCACTGTACCGAGTTGCAGCTTCATGCCTGGCAGAGTCAATTCGGCCACGGTCGTGGGGGCGTCCGACAGTTCATCGCACTGGAGCGCCTGCAGCAACTGTTGGCGTGTCACGCTTTCGGACAACGAAAACGTGAATTTCTTGGCTTGGCGATCCTGCAGCACCGGAGCCGGTCGGGTTTGCACGAAACGCGTTTCGTCTCGCAGCTTCGCGGAGATGGGGACGAGGCGAAAGATCGTGCGCTCACCATCAACGGCCACGATCCCAAACGGCGTGTAACTCATCGCCACTCTCGGGTCCGGCAATTGCGAATAGTCAATCACCACCGACGTCGTGGTACGTCGCAGTTGTCAGCCCGCCAGGTATGACACTACACGCGGGGAACGACGAGGTTGGCGTGCTGGCCCGCCACGGTGATGCGGACTGTCGAGCCGCTGTTGAACTCCAGGAAATCCTCTTCGATGCCGTCCGAGAAGATCACTCCGCTTTCCGGCATGAGGCTCTCGACGACAAGTTCCTCGCCTTCCTCCACCGTGCCGGCCACGATTGCTGCGGACGAATGCCGGCTGGCAAACGGTTCGCGCACGACCCAGGCGAGGCGGCGATCCTGCCACTCGAGTTGAACCGGTTGGCCGGCCTGGCCGCCAGTCCAGTTGTTTACGCCGCGCATCATGTTGAACACGCTCGAGAGCCAGCCGGTAGAACCCGCTCCGGTGGCCACCAGCACGCCGCTCGACGATTGCGGCTCGGCCTTCCCGCGCCACCGCAGGTTGTAGCGGGCCGACACGTGGGAGCGGCGACCGACGAAGAAGTCGTTGAAGGCAAGCAGGCGCTGGCCATCATTCAACACTGCCTCAGCCATCGTTACCGAGCGGGTGGGCGCGCGCTGTTCCAGGACCGCTTTGACGGCACGCGGCACTTGCTCCACGCCGAACGGCAGCAAGACGCCGTCATTGCGCGCCGGATCCGGATTCACGCCGACAATCGGCAGGTCTCCGACGTACTTGGCGGTGTTGGCCACCAGGCCATCCGGTCCGACAACGATCACGACAACCGCGTTACGGAAGTCGTAGTTGGAGAGGTATTGACGCTGGAGGATCGTGACTGGGAAACCCTCTTCCAGACCATCCCGCAACTGCTCAATCGTCCGCACGTAGCGTGTGTTTTCGGTCTCGTACAGGTCGAAATCGGCTTCCGCCAAGGTCACCGCATCCACTGTCTCGGCGCGTTGTGCCCGGTGCGCAATGGCCTGCTTGAGCCGGAACCGTGCAGCGCCTTTCGTTCCCCATCGCGCAACCAGACCCTGCATGCGTGTGGGGGTCGTAACGATCACGATGTTGGGGAGAGAAGCACCCATCTGTTACTCCGCGTCGCGGTGCACATCGGTCAGGAGGCTCTTGAGCAGATCGGGGCTGACGTCCAGCCGGCCGATCTTGCTGGCGTTCTCGGCCAACTGCTGGAACGCCATGGCAATCAGTCCACGGGCGTCGCCCGAACCCATCGCCACGGTGAGCGTCTTCCAGTCGACGCTCTTCATCGCGTCGAGTGTCGCTTGCAGGGCTTCGTTCTGAGCTTCGGCAAGTTTACGATTGTTGGCCACCTGCCGATCCACCAGCTCCGCACGCTGTTGCTCGATCGCCACGTCGGCCTCCATCTGCGCCTGGCGCACTTCCCGACGTTTCTCTTCGACGGCACGTTCCGTGTTCAGCTCGTTTTCTTTCAGCTGCCGTTCCAGTTCGATCGCCGTGTTGCGGTGCGCGTAGACCGCCTGGTCCGCGCGCAACAGCAGCTGTTCGCGCGCGTCCGCCTGCATCGCCTTGCTCATTTCCGGTGTCGGTTTGGCCGACGCGATGGTCAACGACAGGATCTCGAGCCCCAACATGCCCGCCACCTCCGACGCGCGCAGCCCCTGCAGCACCTCCGCACCCAATTCCGCGCAGCGCGTCAATAGCTGCTCCAATCGTTCGCGTTGCGTGAATTCATGCGCGCCAACTTGAGCCAACTGGATCAGACGCTCGTTAAGTCTTCGTCGGGTCGTCACTCACATGGCGGCCCTGCGCATCAATGGAGTAGTCCATCAACTGCGAGAGCTTTACCGGGTCGGCCACGCGATAAGTCAGTTGTCCCTGAAGCGTCACTTCCTGGAAGTCCACGGTGACTTCCTGGAACACAAACGGCACGTCGACGCTCGCCAACGGCACGGACACCAACGACGTCGTGGGAGCGAAATAGAAGAAGGAGGCTCCCGCGCCCTGGCGGACGATCTTGCCGCCACGGTATTGGATGACATGGGTTGTCGGAGGTGTCTTCAGGTAGCGGATTCCAAACATGATTCGGCTCGCCTAAAGAGTGATGTTGCGCCACTGTTCGAGTATAGGATTTTCGGTCGGGTCACGCGCAGGAGCAGATACAATCGTTATAGTCAACACGGCCGGCACCGGCACCCCTGAACATGTGGCCACATCAAGTTTACTCCCAGGCGGGGCGGGCGAAACACTTCGCACCGCAATCCGCCATCGGGTCCACTGGGCTAGTGCGTTGGCGAGAGGCTAAGACACTGCCAGAGAAACAGTCGCCCGGTCTTTGTGGCGGGGATGCCACGTGTCACTGTGGCGATGGTCACTGTGCCGCCCCGTGCACAGAATACCCGTGAGTGTCGTCGAGAGCTCAAGCTGGCAGTACTTCGGCGGTTGAGACGTCCAGGCCTGCCGAACGCCTGGCGGCACGCCAGTCCCAGGCTGTTGGGCGACCGTGGCGGTCGCCTTCATCAACGCCCCACTCATGCCACACATGATCATCGTTCTCTTGTTCGCGTTTTTTGCCTTGGCCCTGTACCGAATCGTGAATCATCGCGCTCATGAGAGGATCGGCCGACCGTACATGCGACGTGCGGCCCAAGCCACTGCCGGTCAAGGCCAGGGGGACTGGCCTGCAGGCGTGCTTGACGGCGGTGCCGCGCCGGGACATGCTCTGAAGAGAACGCCGACACGGAGTACCACCCTATGAACCGTAAACTACTGATCCTCTGCGTACTGCTGCTGGCCCCGCGGCCACCCGTGGGCGCCCATGTCCCGCCAGCGTCAGCGCCTCCACACGTCGTCATCATCCTGGCCGATGACCTGGGTTACGGTGACATCTCGTGCAACAACCTCAATCGGGGGAAGATCCTCACGCCGTGCATCGATCGACTCGCCGCCGAGGGACTCCGGTTCACCGATGCACATTCCTCGTCCGGAGTCTGTTCGCCTTCACGCTACACGCTCCTGACCGGCCGGTATCACTGGCGCAGCCGTTTGCAGCAGGGCATCGTCGGCCTCTGGGAGTCGCCCCTCATCGCGCCTGATCGGTTGACGATCGCCGGGCTCGTCGAACAGCACGGGTATCGCACGGCGTGCATTGGCAAGTGGCATCTTGGCTGGGATTGGCCGATCTCCGCAGAACAGCTGACTTACTTTCGCGATCTCGGTCGCCAGACCGGTAACAACCAGGATGCGACCAGCGTGGCGACTGACGCACATCGCGCGGCATGGCGAGAGGTGTTTTCCCAGCCGATCGCCGGCGGCCCGATCACGCGCGGCTTTGACAGCTACTTCGGCACGGATGTGCCCAACTGGCCACCGTACTGTTTCATTGCCGACGATCGCACGATCGGGATTCCTACGGAGTTGTTGCCCGCCGACAAGCTTACCAGCAACTTGGCCAGCCTCCCCGGACCCGCACTCCGAGACTGGAAGCTCGAAAATATCTTGCCGGCGCTCGCTGACCGTGCCTGCGCGTTCATCGCCGACGCGGCGAAAGACCCTGCGCCGTTTCTGCTTTACATGCCGCTGACTTCGCCGCACACGCCGCTGGCGGTCAACGACGCCTGGAAAGGGCGAAGCGGCCTCGAGAGTGCCGTCGCCGACCTGGTGCTCGAGTCCGATGCGGTTGTCGGGCGAGTGCTCGATGCACTGGAGGAGAGTGGCGTAGCTGACCACACGCTCGTGATCTTCACCAGCGACAACGGCTTTGCGCCCTACACCGGCGCGAAGGATCTGGAGGCGCGCGGGCATTTCCCAAGCGGCCCGTTGCGCGGATACAAGGCCGACGCGTGGGAGGGTGGCCATCGCGTGCCACTGTTGGTGCGTTGGCCCGAGCAGGTGACACCCGGCGGCGTGAGTCGTCAACTCGTTCATCACGCCGATCTGCTGGCCACGCTGGCCGCAATGCTCGGTGCGGAACTACCCGCCAATGCCGGCGAGGATAGCGTGAGCCTGTTGCCGCTGTTGCGAGGCGAAGACAAACCGGTGCGCGAGCATGCGA
This sequence comes from uncultured Planctomycetota bacterium, assembly GCA_963802295.1. Classification (GTDB taxonomy): domain Bacteria; phylum Planctomycetota; class Planctomycetia; order Pirellulales; family Pirellulaceae; genus JAJRVM01. The sequence goes on from CAWDIM010000006.1 coordinate 38,803, forward strand.
TCAGCCAAGGTTCCGCGGGACTACTCGCGCGTGCGTCAAGGTTCCTGGAAACTCATCGTGGGACCGGACGGCGGTGGCGCGCTGGAGTTCCCTGTCTGCGGAGCCCAAGGCCACAACCGCTGGCCAGCTCTACGATCTCGACTCGGATCTGGGCGAACAGGACAATCTGTACGCACAGCAGCCGGAGCGAGTCGCTGCCATGATGTCGTTGCTTGAGGAGCTTGTGCGGGACGGCCGCAGTACGCCGGGCGCCGCAGGCCAACGACGTGCCCGTCCTGTGGCGGCGGTTCCTGCCGTAAGGTGCCAACCTCATCGAACATCATCACGTCTAGGGCAGCACACCGGAATGCGGTTAAGCGGTGGCGCCTGGCCCGCCAGCGCTCGCCTGGCACCGTTAGGATGACATGGGTTGTTACCCGGTAAACTCGGCACATTCTTCTGTGCTGCAGTGCTGTGCCCACATGCGACTATTGCCGCTCGTCTCAGCGAGCCACTGCCGCGTCGCCGCCGACTGTGGCCGGTAGCTCCGCCGCAGCCATTTGTTCCGTCAGGCGGCGCAGGTAGGATCGCGACGGATCGAGCCGCATCTGTGAGTTGATGCAACACCGGCGGTCGTGACGCTCAGACCACAAGGCTGGCCGCGTGCTGGCGGGGTTTCTGTTGCGCTGCGACAAGAATCCGGTCCCCGTTTGAGGGCGCGGACAGGACGGTATCCTCCTGCCCGTTTCCACCCGTTTGAGCCGTTCGATAATACGAATGGGCGGGTACTTGTGCTTCCATTGATCCGTGGCTACGATAACCCGAAAGCTACCTGCCACTAGGATTTGTGCGGTTAGTGATTAGCTTGGGCGACTAGCTCAGTTGGTTAGAGCGCCGTCTTCACACGGCGGAGGTCACAGGTTCGAGTCCTGCGTCGCCCACTTGTAAGTGTTTGAAATATAAAGACTTAAGTTAGATTATCCGGACTCCGGAAATTCCTCTCGGGCAGAGTCCATTTTTGACCCCTGCCAACCCCAGTGGGATACCCTGTCGCTACCGCCCCGACCTAACGAGTGAAGCAAGAACCTCCTCAGCTTCCACCCTGCCCCGGTGGCGAGACTTCTGACCTTCCCCGGCTTTTCTCCCCAGGTCCATCCCTGAACGCGATGCGCTATACGCGATGGGATTGGAAATGCCCCGACGTGGCAATCGACCTAGGGCAAGTGACGCGTTCTGAAAGCAGAATGGCACCAGATCCACATGTCCTGCTCGCGATGGCCTGGACCCTGGAACCATGAGCCCGCCACGGGTCGTCGCGGACAACGGAGGAAGACCGTCAGAATTATTTCGAGGTCACTTGCCGCTTGCCATTTACTCATCCCCTTGGTGGCGATCCCGAGGCTGTGTCGCGTCGGGGGCCATCCGCCCTACCCCGTCTGCTGAGGTATCTGCAGCGCGTTCTGCCCTCAGGCAAGCCTGAGCAAGGTTGGACAGCGTAAGTACATGCTGAGCCCGACGGTAGTGAGGAGAAAGACAGAAGGGCCACCGATGAGTTTCAGGACCGTGATTGGGACCACAACGCGAGGTCGGCGAAACGGCCGCCACCGCGCGCGCGGGGGACTGCCTCAGCCGATCACCGTCGCAGGCATTCCCACTGTCTGCCGCGGAGTCCCCATCGGCGTCTGGCGCAGAGCCGCTTCCCCTTGGGAAGCATAACCACCAGCAGCGAAGCACAAACAGAACTCCACGTAACAGCGACCGATCGGTGCCGCAGGAAGAAGCCGAAGTCAAAAAACACAAAAAGCTTTGGCCGCGCTCGGAGTTCGTCTCGTTGACTCGGGGATCTTAATCGGTATCTGCTCCTGCTTCCCGAGCACCGCTACGACGCGGACCGATAGAGGTAGGGAAGGCTCATTGGCTTGAGCCTCCCCTCCCTCCGAACCGGACGTGCGGTTTTC
>CAWDIM010000007.1:0-541496 GCA_963802295.1 uncultured Planctomycetota bacterium
AAACGCCTTGGTGAGCGACGATGTTTTCGCTCCGCGCAATCGCCATGGCCCGGTCGATCAGTTTCCGGTCGTACGGTGCACTCATGTCCGGAAAGCGGGGGCCGAGCCGATCGTCATTGACGCCGATCAGAGGGTTGTCTCCCATCAGGTTGATGTGGTCCTCGATCACCATGATGTCCCCGGCGCGAAAGTTGGGATTCATCCCGCCCGAAGCGTTCGAGACGACCAGCGTGCCCGCTCCACAGGCTTTCATCACACGCACCGGAAAGGTAATCTGCTTGAGTGTGTATCCCTCGTACATGTGGCAACGACCTTCCATCGCGATCACCGGGACTCCCTGCAGCATGCCGCAGACGAGCCGACCACGATGACTGACCGACGTCGAATTGACGAAATGGGGGATGCTGTCGTAATCGATCGCCGCCTCGATCTTGATCTGCTCAACCAGGTTTCCCAGCCCCGTTCCCAGGATGATGCCGGCGTGTGGTCGCCGGTCCCACTGCTGGCGGATCACTGCCGCCGCCACCTCGATTTTCTCGTATAGATCTAGCATGTCTGGTTCTCGTGTTCGTCTCGGGTTGATAAATGATGTGACCGAGCAGCGAAGCGCCCCGTGACGGTGGACCGATCTGCCGTGAACGGATCGGCGACAGTTGTTGGCGGACGCGGGCAGGAACATGCGGATGGCGACGCACGCGGCACGCGCCTAGCCTACCCCAGAGGCCCAGTGGGCGACAAGACCCGGTGGAACTGGCCCCAATGGCCGCAGACCAGTGGCCGCACCACTCAGGAGATGGCGTGAAGCTGGGACCGATTGGGGAAGGTAATGCCCGCCACGAACCGTCCAGAGCGGCGGTTGGGCGCACGATGGTTAAGCAGGCCGTGACTCGCCCGCCAGTCTGCTGGCCTCCCGCGCGGACTGACTCAAGCCTCAAGCCAGAGGCTTGACCGGCTTGGGCGGCTTGGGAGGCACATGTGGCATCTCCATCGCGGACAAGCTGCGGGAGATGTCGGCTTTGTCGCCACAGGCCTGAGCCCACATGCCAATCAGCTGCTGTATTTCCTGAGGCGACATGTTGCGATCCAGCATATCCTGGATCAGGGAGGCGGCCACTTGCCGCTCGCGCACCTTTCGCCAAGTCCCCACCACAATGCTGACCAAGGCGATGACCATGCCAGTCAGCAGAGCCAGTGAAACGACAATCACCGGCAGCATGTCTCCCGGCATGATGCGGTCGACAATTCGAGCCGACGTCGCTGCCTGCAGGAGCGGGAGTTGCGAGAACATCTGAACGATCTCCTAACGCGGCCGCGGCCGCAACCAAACAGGAAATTCGAAATCCTAAATTCTAAATCCTAAACAAATTCGAAATCCAAAACTCAAGAACAGAAACCTCCGCTGCCGGCAAAACGGCCGTCGGATGGGCCACCAGCAGATTCTCACCACTGGGCAGGCTCCCGCGTCCTCCGTTTTCCCTTTCTCCCTTTCTCCCTTACTCCCCTTTTCCCTTTTTCCGTCAGTCGAATTTGGTGTTTCGAATTCCGGACTCAACATATGGGCTCACCGTGCTCGGATAGTATGGCGCAAGGCGTCCGCGACTTTCTGTACCTGCACAGTCTCGGTAGTTCGTCTCGGTCGTCTCGGTCTTGGCTCAACATTGTCAAAAACATGGCGAGAAAAAGGACTGCTTTGGCGGGGAGCCGTGGGGGGGGCGAATGCCGGCGTCAGACTTCGCTCTCCGCGTCCGCCTGAGCCTGTTCGAGCGTCTTGTCGGTACTGGTCGGATCGACTACGCGACAGGATTCGGTCAGTCGATCGGCAATCTCGTTCATTTCCTCGCGCCATTGTTCGGGAGGCAAATCGGGCGGACAGAGTTGGGTCAGTTCTCCGATCAGCAGGATCAGACGCAGCAGGTGCCGGAAGATCACGCCTTCCTGTTTCTGCAGACCTTTGCTGGTAATGAACTTATTGAAATCGCCGCCGTACTCGAGCAACTCGCCGGCGGCCCACACCCCGCGCGTGCGGAGGTCGTGCACGCCCGGAAAATCGTAATCGAACCACATGCGCAATTTGTCCGCCAGCGTCAGGACGTACACTTTCTCTTCTTCGTAAAACGCGCGCGGCCCCTCCTGCTCCTCCGGCTCCCCGGCTCCCAGCTGCTGGGCTGTGACCAGCCCGAGCTGGAACAGGTGGATATCCAGGCGGGTGGTGGCGAGCGGGCCGGGTGGAAGATCCTCGGGCGGTGGCACGTGCAGGTGGTAGGCCACGGAAGGGGGGAGCTCCAGGACACTTTCCAGGGCCTGGATCCGCTCGCTGCGGTCGGCAATTCCCAGTTGATTGGCGAGGAAGACGCCGTACAGCGGATTGACCCCGCGCAGCAGCAGGAGTTTGGCCAGTTCGGGGGTCGGGTGGGCGAAATGCGGTTGATAGCTGCTCGGTCCGGCAGCCGGCTCGGCGGGGGCTTGTGCCGCCGCAATCGGGAGCTTGGCCGCCGGGGCCGCTTCCGCCGACTTACCTCCGGCATCCCCTTTGGGCGGTTCGGGATCCAGCGTCACATAGCCGGCCGTCCAGAGGGTCAGCAGCATGCGGTCGACCATCTTCTGGCTGGCCTCCAACCGCTTGCCGTACAACAGCCGTCGGCTCACCAATTCACGGATCTTGTCGACTTCCGGTGATGCATTGAGCCAATGGGCCAACAGACGCCACGGTAACGCGCCGCGGCTGGAAAGTTTCCCGGGAGGCGAGCTGCGCAGTTTGTCGAACTGGGCTTCCGTCCAGTACTGCTCAGTCGAACTCCGCTTGGGCATCTTCTTCTTGAGTGCCTTCTTGGCCTTCCGCAGCTGCGGGTCCTTGGTGTCTTCCGGAATGCTGTCGTATTTCTCGCGCCACCGCATGAGTCGTACATCGTCCTCATGTGCCAGCACAAACACAAAACCTTGCGTATCGTACTGGGGCCGTCCGGCTCGCCCAAAAATCTGATGCGCACTGCTGGGGTCGATCAGCTTCTTGTCGTCCGGCGGGCCCTTCAGTAACTCGGGCACGATGACGCTGCGTGCCGGCAGATTGATCCCGGCCGAGAGTGTTTCGGTGCAGATGGTCAGCGCCAGCATTTTGCGTTGGAAGAGATCCTCGACAATCCGTTTGTACTTCGGCAGGACGCCGGCATGATGCACGCCCACTCCGCGGAGCAGCAATTGACGCAATTTCGGGCCGGCACCTTGAGACCAGTCGAAGCGCTCCAACTCACGCGCCATTTGCTTCTGTTGATCGTCACTGATCAGCTTCTTCCCCTTCACTTGCTCGGCCACGTTCCAGCACATGTCGCGGTTGAAGCAGAACACCAACGCCGGGGTCTTCCGCGATTCCTCATCCCCGCCGGCAATCGATTCCAGGAACTCGTTTAACAGCATGTCGCCTACCCATTGGTAGGTGAGTGGTACCTTTCGCTCGCTGCTCTGCACGAGTTCCAGCCGCCGCGTGTGGTTGTGGGCCAGCCAGTTGATGAACTCCAGACTGTTACCCACCGTGGCTGATAGCAGCAGCGTGCGCACTTGGGGCGGGAGCAAGCCGAGCGTCAGCTCCCATACGATTCCGCGTTCGGGGTCGTTGAAACTGTGAAACTCATCCAGCACCACGGCACTGACCTGAGTGAAGTCGAAAGCGGTCGGGTGCAGCAGCCGATTGAATAGAATCTCGGCCACGACCACCAGAATCCGCGCTTCAGGGTTCACTCGTCGGTTGCCCGTCACCAACCCCACATCATCGGCCCGAAAGCCCCACCGTACCGCGGAATCCTGCATTTCTTGGAACTTCTGATCGGTCAAGGCAATCAGGGGTGTCGTGTAGTAGGCCACCGTACCGTTGTGCAATGCCTCAAAGAGTGCGGCTTCCGCAATCAAAGTCTTCCCCATACCGGTCGGCGCAGACCATCACTCCCTGCTCGGCAGTGAACCATGTCAGCAGTGCTTCTTCCTGCACCGGATACGGGTCGTATGGCAGCTGCTCCATGTACAGAGCAGCCAGTTCGTCGCGCGAAGATGATTCCGAAGACATAAACGTTTGCTGGTGATCTGGAGGAATTGGAGTGTCCGGCGATTACATCCGCGGGTGGATTCCGGGTCCCGTGTGGTGACCCACGGGTGACTCCGAAAGCCTGGATCTGTCGCGACATTGAGCCTACCCGCTGTCTGCCTCAGAAGATAGGGCGCTAATCTGCCATCGGCACTTGCTTTCGCGGCGGGAGGTGGTGCGGGAAGTCAGCAGCGAATTCTCCCAGTTTCCCACGCGGATGAAATAAATAGGGGTTGGAACAACGTGTCCGGCGCGGCTCCTCTCTGTTCCTCTCTCTCTTGGTCCCGGTCGGCGTGAATCTGACGGCGTGAATCCGCGCAGTCGCCTGCTAGCTTCCTGTTCCCAGGACGAGTAAGAGGGAATTCAGTTCCAACTTCAAGAACAACGGGTCCATACGACACACGCGGCCGGTGGCCGCAGCCAAACAGGTCGGTATCGGACAGCGTCGACCGTCTTCGCATTGCCGGTGTTTGCCATTGGAATTGGTCTGGTAGTCGGTGCTGCGGATCGTCATGGAAAGGAACACGCGCGCATCCTACATGTCAACACTTCTTGCAGCCGAGTCTGTTGTTTGCAGATCACCAAATGTCCACTTACGCGAACATGTTCACAGGATGTTGCGCAAAGCACTGCCAGTGGCCAATTTGTGATGGATCAACCGGCGATTGTGCGAATCGTGCGTGGCGGCGGAGTACGATTTCGACGTGGTCGGCAGTCGGCACTGAATATCAGCAGTTGCTACCGATTGCGTGTTGCTGAGTCCTTCATGGCAGTGTCGAACGTACAGTCATCGCGTCAGATTTAACGCTGATGATGCCGGTCATTGGTCCCAGGCAGCGTCCTGCCGTCGGGCGCGATTCGGGTTGTAGCATGCCTACGGATTTCAGCGCTGCGTGGGACCTTTTGTTCTATTCTGTGTTGTGTGCTATGTCGGTCAACTGGCTGCCCGCAGGGGAATGTTCACATCAGAGATCGAGTGGTTCGTGTAGCCGGTAAAGCCGCACCAGAGTGTCCCATGTCCGCTGAAAGGGGCGATTGTTTCGAGATCCGGCTGACCTGTAAACAAAGAGGCTTTTCCGGCGTGCATTCGGTTGGCAGCGGCAGGCGGGTTTACACTTTGAGTAAGAACATCGGGGCTCTACGGAGAGAGAACCATGAAAGGGTCGAGGGGCCGCGTTGGCTTGCTGGCAGTCGTGGTGGAATCGCTGGGCGGACTCGCTCTGCTGATGCTGCTGTTTCCTGTTTCGGCTGAACCATCGCGTGAAGCGACCAATGGGCTGCCAACCTTACAGATTCCCGCACTCGCGTTCGAAGGAAATGTTGACGGTGACACGCCGACTGACGCGGATCGGCGGGCGGAGCGCCAGCAATCTGTCGCTCGGCAACTGGACGTGACCAGCCGAGCACTGGGAGTATTATTCGACAGGCACTTGCAGCAGTTGTTGCAGTCGCCGCATGCGGGGGCTGACGCGACTGCGTCGCCCTGACTATCTTGTCTCCCCGCCGCTCGGCGGCGGATCTTTCCGTTCGTACAGGATTTTCCCCCCTACAATGGTCATCACGACCTTCGTTTCACGCACCGCTTCCTCGGGAACGGTCATGATATCCTGCGACAGCACAGTGATGTCAGCCAGCTTGCCGGGAGTCAGCGAACCCTTAATGTCCTCTTCAAAGGCGGAGAAGGCGGCACTGAGCGTGTAACTGCGCAGTGCTTGCTGGCGAGTCATGCACTGCTGGGGAAAGAACGCCACGCCGTTACTCATCTTGCGTGTGATCGCCGCGTAGAATCCGGCCAACGGGTCGACTCGTTCCACCGGCACGTCGGTGCCGTTGGTGACCACCGCTCCAGTCGTGAGTAAGCTCTGCCACGCGTAGGCACCCGCTTGCGCTCGTCTCTCGCCCAGCCTGGCCACGACGAACGGTCCGTCGGAAGTAGCGTGTACGGCTTGCATCGCCGCGATCACACCGAGTTCCGCGAAGCGCGGGATATCCACCGGATCGAGGTGCTGAGCATGTTCGATCCGCCAGCGGAGATTGTGCCGTTGCGGATGCCGGTTGAATGTCCGTTCGTACAGATCCAGCACCTCGCGGTTCGCTCGATCGCCAATGGCGTGAACGCAGAGTTGATAGTCAAGCTCGATCGCCAAGTCGGCGGTGCGCTGCAAATCTTCCATCGCCAGCGTGTTGAGGCCGCGACTGGCAGGTAGATCGTCGTAAGGCTGCAGCAGCCAGGCCCCATGGGATCCCAGTGCGCCGTCCGCCAGGCGCTTGATTGCCCGGACGGTCAAATGATTGTCGCCGTAGCCAATCATCCGGTAGCGGTCCAGTTGTCTTTCCAGCACAGCGGTCGCTTCGCCGAGCATGACCCAGAGTCGCACGTCCAACTGACGCTGTTCGGCGAGGTCTTTGTATGTGTCCACGACCGCCAGCGAGTTACCGGCATCGTGGAAGCTCGTCACGCCGTATTGGAGGCACTCGTCGCTGGCCAGGCGAATGGCAGTGAGCAGGTCGCTTTGTTCCTGCGCAGCGGAGCGTTGTTGTTGCTGACGCTCGTACACGCGGCTGACGATCGCCATGGCATTCTCGCGCAAGACGCCGGTGGGGTTGCCGGCGGGGTCGTGCAGGATTTCGCCCCCTGCCGGCGATTGGGTTTGCTTGTCGAGACCGGCCAGTTGCATGGCTTGGGCATTAACGATGCACATGTGGCCCGAGGCGTGGGTGAGAAGAACCGGATGTGCCGGCGTCTGCTTGCTGATCGCTTCGTGCGTCGGGGTCCCTTCCACGGACGGTTGCGGCCTGGTCGTCCATTTGCTCTGGTGCCAGCCTCGACCGACAATCCAGATGCCGGGAGGCGTGTTTCGTGCCGCGGTCGCTACTTGCTGGACAATCTCGTCCCAGGTCTGCGCGTCGGCCAGGTCGAGGATCATTTTGGATTGGCCTAAGCCGACGAAATGACCATGACCTTCCACGAAGCCGGGAATGGCCAGCTTCCCGGCCAGCTGGATCACGTTGGTGTGGGGTCCGATCAACGGGGCGATTTCCGCGGAGGTACCGACCGCGACAATCCGGTCGCCGCGCACGGCAATCGCCTCGGCGGTCGGGCACTGGTCATCGACTGTGACCAGCTTACCTCCGGTCAGTACGAGATCCGCCATTTCCTCCGCGCGGCAGTGTGGCTCGGCCAGTGTCGCCGCCAAGCTCGTGACCCAAGTGGCGAGGGTGAATGCGACGCGAAACGTCAGCACGCGTAGGGGCAGGAGTCGTGCGAACAGCATGCCAGTTGCTCCCGAAGAAAACGCATGGATGGAAGTCGAAGAACACAGAATGAGTATCTCGCGCGAGGTATTTTGCTGTCATCCCATCAGTTTGTCCGGTTCCTCTCGGTAGCCGAGTCGGACCGTCGTCTGAAAAACAAAGGGGGAGGAAATCATTACGCAACGCCCACTAACGGCGACGATCCAAGGCGGTGAGGTCGTTGACATAGTGCTCGGCGGTCTGCCGGTCGATGCGGTCATCCAGCATCAAGCGACGGATCGATTCGTCGAGCGTGATCATGCCGGCTGCTCGACCGGTCAGGATGCAATTGTCAATCGACTCGATCTTACCAAAGCGAATGGCGCTGGCGATGGGTGAGTTGTTGAACATCACTTCCAGAGCCAGTTCGCGTTTGGTCCCCGGCACAATGCTCTGCAACAAGTGCTGGCTGACCACCGCCCGCAGCCCCATGGCCAGTTGGGCACGGACTTCGTGCTGTACCGTTTGGGGGAAGAGGTCGACGAAGCGCGAGATGGCTCCTTTGGCGTCGCGCGTATGCAACGTGCTCAGCACCAAATGACCGGTCTCGGCGGCACTCAACGCGATCTGCGCCGTATCGCGATCACGAATTTCACCCACCAGAATCACATCGGGATCCTGCCTCAGTCCGTACTTCAATCCATCGGCAAACGTGGTCACGTCCACACCCACTTCTCGTTGCGTGACGATCGACGTGGGCACCCGCGGAAAAATGTACTCGATCGGTTCTTCGATGGTAATGATCCGGTTGCCGCCGGCCAGGTTGAACTTGTTGATCATCATGGCCAGGGTCGTTGTCTTGCCCGACCCCGTCACGCCCGATACGAGGATCAAGCCATTACGAAAGCCAGTCAGACGATCGGCCAGTTCGCCGGGAAAATGAGCCCATTGGAAGTTGGGGATGGTCGCGGGGATCACGCGAAAGCAGGCGCCCATGTTCTGGCCGTTGAAGAAGTAGTTGGCGCGAAACCGCTGCCGCACATCGGCCAGGGTGATTTGGAGCGAGAAATCGGTGTTCTTTTCCTGTTTGAATCGTTCGCCGAACGGCGGCGGGCAGGCGGCCGGAAGGAGTCGTTCCAGTTGTTCCTTGCGCAGATCGGATTCCTCCAGCGGTTGCAGTACGCCATGGACGCGCAGCACCGGCGGGTGCCCGACCACCAGATGCAGATCGGATGCCTCGCGGTCCACGGCAGTCGAAAGCCAACGTTTGATCTCGTCTGGACAAGGGGTCTCTGGGTGATCCATGAATCAGTCCTGCATCAAGGTGAACCTGCATCAGGAGACCCGGCCGGTCCCCCTGCTGATCATTAAACCCGACGCCATCGCACTTGGGGACGAGGGCGGAGCAAAAAAATGAGCAAGAGGTTCCATCCCAGCCAGTCGCTCCCATTCTTACTCCTAACGCGGCCTGCGGCCGCAACCAATCAGGAAATCCGAAATCCTAAATTCGAAATCTCAAACAAATTCGAAATCCAAAATTCGCAATCCAAAACCTCCGCTGCCGGCAGAACGGCCGCGGGCTGGCCCCCAGCAGATTCTCACCAGCAGCATGCCACCGCGTCCTCCGTTTTCCCTTCCTCCCTTCCTCCCTTCTTCCCTTTCTCTCACTTTTCTGTGCTTCGAATTTCGGATTTTGTTCCAAACATGCGCGCACCGTGCGCGCATCCTACACGCGAAAACTTTACTCTCCCGTCCTTTCCGGCGCCGGTCGGCCGATTAGAGGCTGCGGAGGTAGGCATAAAGATCGGCCAGATCTTCGGGCGCGAGGCCGTCGAGCAGTCCTGCGGGCATGAGCGAGGTGGCCAATTCCTGCCGGAAGGCAATCTCGTCGGACTCGATGCGAATGGTCTGGTTGGTGGAATCACGCAGCGTCACACCGTCGGCCGATTCATAGACGATCAGTCCACTGACGACTTTGCCGCGAGTTGTTTCGATGAGTGTCGTATTGTAGCGAGGCGAGACATCCTGGCTGGGGAGTGCGAGCGCGGTGAAGAGGTCGTCGCGCGAGAACCGCCTGCCGATCCCCGCAAGATCGGGACCGACGGCGGTTCTGGTGTTGTGGCAACCGGCGCAAGAATGTTTCTGGAACAGCCCTTCCCCCCGGTCCCGCGCCCCGGCTTCCCACTTCACGGTCGAGAGCAGGTTGCGGAGTGCGGCAGTTTGTTCTGCCGACGACTTCAAGGCGTGTGCCGCTTCGTCGGGGAACCGCTGTTTGAGATAAGCGGTCAAGCGTTCAACAGCCTTCGTTTGCGGGTCACTGGTTGCGATGGCGAACTGATACCCAAAATCCTGGCCCAGATTGTGGTGCAGCAGCCTGGCCACGCGATCCCGCAGAAGTCGTTCCTGCCGATCGGCTCCCAGTCTGCGCAGGGCGTCAAGCAATGCCAGTTGGTACGCTGGCTCTTCACTGGCGGGAAGACGCTCCAACGCTTTGACAGACGCTTGCACGACCGCCAGATCGGGCGATCCGAGTCCCGCGACGAACTTGGGCTGATCGACTCCCTCAGGTGACTCGGCCAACGCCAGAATCACGCTGCCTTGCAGTGAGAAGTCGTCAAATTGTTGCCGCACCAGGTCGCGGTGGTGGGGGTGATTCGAATTGCCGAGCAGGAAAATCACGTCGCTGGTCCACGGGACCTCGGCGTGTTGTTCCAGATAATCTGCCACACGCTCGGCGGCGCGACCGCGAAGCGGTTGATCCAGGCCTTGTGCCAGCACAACGTGCCCCGGCATGCCGAACAACGGGTGGTCGATGACGGTGGCCGCCAAATGTCGATCGCGGCTCACCAGTTGCCGGTAGAGTTCGCTTACGTGGAAATCCCAATTGAGGTCCTGTTGCAGTCCCCGGGCGCGCAGCTTCGGTTCGAGTTGAACCAAGGCGGTCGCCACCATGTCACGAATGCCGGCCGGCAGGGGGACCGAGAAGCGGGAGAGCACAATCAGGTAGTGGAGGTCATCGGCGGGATGCGAAGTGTCGCTCAGCTTGCCGGCCAGTTTCTCGGCCAGCGCCGGGCTGTCGGGGGCCAGCAGTGCGAACAGGCGAGCCAGTTCATAGTCCACTTGCTCGTCGCCGCTGGGGAAGGTGGCCGTCCACGCGGGCAGCTGGACCTCCAGTGCCGGTTCACTCAGCGGCCGGCCGGCCGTGCCACGCAGGGGAAACCGATTGGCATAGCCCTCGTAGATGGGGGGCAGGTGGGGTGCACCCCCCAAATCTCCCAAGGCCTTGTGCGCTGCGCGGAGTGCATCGAGCCGCAGGGCCGCATCGGTCGTGGCCTGGAAGGCCTGCCAGGCCAAATCGATGGCCGCCTGATCGGGTTGTCGCAGGGATTGCGTGCTGGCCAACGCAAAAGACACTTGCACACGCGGTGGGGCTTGTGCCATGTTTCGGGCGATGAACTCTCTGCGGGGCGCGTCGAGCCGGGCGACGATCTGCCAAGCCGCCTGGCGCACGCAGCGATCAGGAGCATCCAGGAGACGCCGCAGTTGAGGCAGAAGAGGATCCACTGCCGGCGAGGAAGTGTGGCGCAGCAACGCCTCCAAAGCGCTGCGGGCCACGACCGGGTCTCCGTCTTCCAAGTAGCGTCCTACGACCGCCATGTCATTTTCCGACAAGGACCGGCCCCCCAGAGACCAGACGGCTCGAGCGCGAACGTCGGCCGATGGTTCGCCCAGCAAAGCCAGGGCCGCGGCAGCATCCAGGCCGGCAAACAGCTCCGTCATGATCTCGATCGCGCGCACCCGCTGGGCGCTGGGCCGCTGTATGTCGAGTACCGCGTCCGCGAACTGCTGCCTGCCAATCTGTTGGGCCGCGGGCAGCCAGCGGGCTCGTGACCAGCTGGCTGAGCGGTTGAGGGGCGGTGAGGCATTGTGTGAGCGAGTCGACGATCGCGACGGCGTGCCCTGGCTCCAACTGGTTGTCCCCAACGTAACGCACCCGATAGACACCACCGCGCGTGCCGCGTCCGCCGACGCTGATCATCAAATCCCCGTCACGTGTCACGGCAATATCCGTGGGCGCGAATCCAAACTCTCCCCTGGTCGTGAGGAACGTTTCGGCTGGTCCCCGCAGGCGGGGCCCGTCTCGTGTGAGGGGGATGGCAAACACCCGCCCGAACGTCCAGTCTAACGCAAATAGTGTCTGGGAATACTTGGCGGGAAATCGTGTGTGACGATAGAAGACCATGCCGGTGGGCGAACCGCGTCCTGCATCGGTTGCGACGGGGGGCATTTCGGGGAAGTAGTCGGGGAATTTCCAACTGGGGCTGATCCAGCCTGCATGGGTACCCGGCAGCACCTGAAACACGCGCGTCGGTCGATACCAGGGCAAGGACACATCTCGCTCTCCGTCGCTATCGAAGACAAACACGTCGCCCAGCGCATGAAAGGCGAAATCGTAAGGGTTACGGAATCCGTCGGCCACGACTTCGGTGCGCGAAAGATCCGGCGCGATGCGCAACAGGACTCCGGCCGCGGGGGCCGTTACCGGTGAGCTTGGAAGTGACACATCATGGGCACTAATGCCGGCGAGGTTGCCCAGTATCACATACCACCAGCCGTCGGGGCCCCGCTGGACCGAGTGTGCAAAATGCTCCCCGCCCGTTTTGAGCGACAGGAGGGTCTCGGGAGGCCCGTCCGCACGACCATCTCCGTCGCCATCACGATATCGCAGCAAACCTCCGTCGCCGGTGCAGAGCAGGTCGGGGCCATCGAAGTACAATCCTTGAGCGCCGGTAGCGGGGCTGTCCGCGTACGTCTGGTACGATTCGGCGCGTCCGTCAAGATCCTTGTCGACGAGGATGCGTACATAACCGGGGCCCGACACGGCAACTTGTCCTCGGCTATCGATAGTCAAGGCGAAAATGTCGTGCGCCAAGTCGTCATCGGCGAACAGACTGGCCTCGAATCCCGCAGGAACCGAAATGCTCGACGCGGGGTCCGCGCCATGCGCCACGCCGCTCAACGCGCACACCGCCGCTGTCAGGACTAGTCCGCGCAGCGATGGTAAACCGGCGTGTTTCATCGACAACTAAACGTGTTCCAGGAAGGCGATCGAGCTTGGTGAAGATCAACGGAAGTCCACCGCACACGAGACAATTGTTCATTTCGATGACCCCGCAGGTCGAGTTCGAGTGGAGTTCCTGGGGGGCCGTGCAGGAGGGACTCGCGGAGGGGACCGTCACCCGTTCATTATAGCCGGCGCGTCCACGAATGCAGCCTTGGGTGGTAACGCCGCAGCGGAGGCGGGTGGACGACGACCGGAGCGATCAGTTCACGCTCCCAGGCGCGGGGAGCGGCGGGAGATCGGGCTCTGTCGCCGGTGCGCCGAACAACTCGGTGGGCTGCGGGAGAGGTTCCGGGACGGGGGGGGTGACGTCCTCCAGACCCGGCAGTCCCGACATCTCGGGCGATTCCTGCTGGTAGGCGCCACGGCTGACCGGCGGCGGCTGGTCCAGTCCATAATCGATGATCCGCGGGACGAAATGCCGCGAGCGTTGCAGAGCGTCGCGATAGGCATCGGTGGACCAGGGGCCTTCGGCCAGCGATACGCCGTCGTATTCCAGCAAGGACCCCTTGGCTTTATGCACGTCGCGAATGGCCAGCATATAGTCGACCAGCGCACGATAATAGGAACTGTCCGAATCGGCCAGCCGCTGCTCGGCTCGCAGCAGAACATCCAGTTGTTCGAATCCGACATCGAAACGGGCGCTTAGGGCTTCCACTTCGTAGTAGGCTGCCACCCGCCGATTCAAATTGGTTTTCATCAGCTGAAATGATCGCTGCAGTCGGCGGATCGCTTCGCTCAGGTCGTGCGATACCCGAAATTCCTGCTCCCGCAGCAAGGCTCTTTCGCGAGCCACCTGCAGTTCCGCATTGCGAAGTGCCGTGAATTCGCGCCGGAATCCGATTGGCACGTCGAATTGGAGTCCGACTTGCCATTCCTGAAAGTCGCCCATGGTCAGGTTCTGGTAGGCGCTTTCGAAACCGGTGGGACCGGGCGAGCCAATCAGGTCATCACCCAAGCCGCGGAAGCGGTATAGTGCGACCGCGTCCAGTCGCGGCTTGATGTAGTTGCGGGCGGCCACCAGCTCCAATTCGCGACGTTTGATCTGCCATTTCTGCCGCCGCAGTTCCACGCGTCGGAGGTGGGATTCATTGAGGACCGATTGCCAGGGAAAGACAATCTTGGCGGTGGTCGGTTCCGTGGCGGGACGGATCAACTGCGGTCCGTTGGCGGGCATTCCCATCAAGTAACGCAACTGTTGCTCGCGTGCGTAGAGCGTGCTCAGGGCATCGTCCACCGCCGCCTGGAAGGTGAAATACTGCGATCGCAACTGTGCTTCGTTCTCGGGTGTGCCGCCCCGCAATCCGATCCTCAACCGCTCCGCGATATTCCGCCACGTGACCAGTGCGCTGTCGCGACCGGCCAGCTTGGCGTCCAGATCGCGGTAGGCGAAATAGAGATCCCAATAGGCCTGTTCCACGTCGGTCACGAGACTCGTTACGCCCGCTTCGAAATCAGCGAGGCTGATATCGGTGTTGATGCGTGCCAACAACACGCCGCCCGCACCGCCGGCGGCCGAGTCCGGGCCGGCGATTCGATTGAATTCGACACCAGCTCCCTGCAACAGCGGTTGGCGGTACTCGGCTTCATAGTCGATCTGGTAGACGCTGTTGAAACGCAACGATGGATTGGAGATTTCCGTGCGGTCATAGTTGACGTGATGGCGCAGGGCAAACCGAGCACCTGTCGCCGTCGTCTTGGCCAATTCGAGCAGGTAGGTGTTCTGGAACTGCTGCGCCACGGGCAAGAACAGTCCGGAAAACGTCTGATTGATGCCGCGGTCGACCTTGTTCCAGAAGATGTTCGATGTGAGTTGCGTATCGAAGGCGCTGAGCGCCGCTTCCACGCTTCCCCGTGGATCCGTTTCCACCAGGGCCGGGTTGAACATCGTCTGTGACCCGCCGGGCGCGGATACCACGCTGCCACCCAGATTGCGGATGACCGTGCTATTGGCCAACGTCATCCTCATGGCCTCGGCCAGTGTCAGATCGAGCGATTCCTGGTCCCGCGGGTTTTCCGTAGTGCGAGGGCCACTACTGGCCGCCGTCTCGGCGTTCATCGTCGTTTCGACATCGGGATACTCGATTTCCGTCGCGTAGCTCTCGTGGGGCCCCACCTGACGCTCGGGAAAATGGAACTCCCGGTCGCCGAACCGGCAGCCCGCCGATATCAGCAGCAGCGTCGTCAAGGCTGTGGTCAAGCTTCGGCGGCGGGACATGGGGGCAGGTCCGTCCGGGGACTAAAGAACGCACGGTCAAGCACGCCGGTACAGAGCGCGCATGAAGGGGGGAGTGCTAACAGTCGTATCGACGGCATCGATCGCAGGACTGGAGCATTTCATATGTGCGGTACGTATGGACTTCGGGCCGCTCGGCTCCAATTTGCGGGACTTTGCCGGTTGTCGCGATTTCGCGGTCGCCGCTGAGCCATGGCGCGCCACGGTGAAGCGCGGGTCGCCGCCAGGCTGGGTGAGAGGCACGGGTAGCACTGAAGCGTTCGTCGGTAACTTGCGTGCACGGTGTGCGCATGTAGGGAAAAAATCCGAAATCCGAAGCAGCAAATACCACACAAATTCGAATGACAGAAAAAATGAATTAGGGAACAGGGGAGGAAGGGAGGAAGGGAGGAGGGAGGGGAGGAAGGGAGGAAGGGAGGAAGGGAGGAAGGGGAGGAAGGGAGGAGGGGAGGAAGGGAGGAAGGGAGGAAGGGGGAGCAGGCCCAGCAGTGAGAATCTGCTGGTGGCCCGTGACTATGGTCTTTGCCGACAGCAGAGGTCTTGATTCTTGGATTTCGAATTCGTTTAGGTTTTCGATATTTGCATTTCGGATTTCCAGTTTAGTTGCGGCCGCCTGCCGCGTTAGGGAATCAGAAAGATCAGCCCCACCACCATGCCTGCCTCGAACATCCCGGCATCCGCCTGGAGGGGCGGACGCTGCAGCAGCAGCGGCGCACCACTGCCCGGGCGGAAATGCCCTAAGACACTCCTGGCCGGCCGCGGTGAGTCCACCATGACGGCGTAGGGAAGGGTCGGGAACGTCAGGAAGAACCGCGTCCCCGACATCACCGGCTGGACGAGCGGATGCCGTGATTGGCCGTGTCGCTCGAGCATGGCGTCCTCAAAATACAGCGGGCGATATCGGTTGCAGGTGGCCACCCAATGAAACTCCTGACGCGTCCAATCCTCGTCCCGCAGCGTACTCTGCCCGATCCGGCTTTTGTCAAACAGGCCTTCACTGGCGTCCGGCGGCAGCAATCCGCCGCGGACACGCGTATCGGGCAGCAGAGTGGAAAGCGGCTGCAAACCTCGCTGGAGCAGCTCTTTTGGGGGTGGCTGCAGAAACGCGGGCTCTTTCGCCGCCTCCTCGTCGCCTGGCTGGGCGTGTAGACTCATCTCGGGCCACCCGATTATCAGGGCGAGCGATAGCAGGAGCAGGCAATAGGGAGGACGCATCGGTCTCTTTCCTGTAGGAATGGGTCGATCCGACTCGGAGATGCCCTGGGGAGCTGCGTTACGCGGGGGCGCCGTCTCACTCGTTTCTTGCCGCTTCAGGTCGCGGAGCGAAACCAGTCTCTTGTTGGGCGAGTAATCTCTGGTGCGTGTTGTGCGCATCCGGCGGAACGGCGATCTCAAGGGGCCGAGTTGAGTGGTTCGACCCGCACGCAAATCGTCGATTCGCTCCGGCACATGTCGGGCACTTTGCCCGTCGCATCGTGTCGTCCGCCACAACCGATCGGCTCGACCATTTCTCATTGAACCGGCACATGTCGCCCAATTTGTGATGTCCGGAGGATGGGACACCAAGTCCGGTCGCCGCCTTGACGGTGGGGACTACGGGCGAGCAGAATCAATTGTAGAACAGCTGCGGCAACCGTGTGCGGGGGGGGCTGTATCCGGCCGCAGAACGGAACTGTTAAGGACAAATAAACGCCATTGGAGGGCGAAACACCAACCGAGCCCACACTGATGGCATCCGCCAGGTAAGGCAGGTCAGCGCATTCATGTCGAGTCAGCCACCAACACCAGGACCACCAGCCAATGCCGTGGGGACGGATAGCCCTGCATGGGGGTGGTTGTTGGCGGTGTGGATGTCCCTGGTATTAGTGTTGAATGGCATTGCCTGGACGACGGGGGTGGTCGACCACGATCTTGCCCAAGCGGTGGAGAATGGCGCGGCCCAGGTGGAGCGGCGGAGAATCCATGAAGAGAGTGACGATGTGGTGCGCAAGGCGATTCAGACGCAGCGTGACACATTGCGGTTCTGGACGGTGATCGCGGCGTTGCGGGATTTTCTGGCGGCTCCGATGTCCTTGGTATTCAGAGTGTTTACGGTGGCGATCACCTTTAGTGCCCTGGCGGCCTTGACGGGGCGTCCGGTGCGTTTTCCAGCGGCCGTGGCGGACTGTGTTGTGTGGCAGGGTCTGTGGGTGTTGGGGCTGGCCGTCGAAGTCGTGTTGATGCTGGCGCTCCAGCGTCCGCACGTCGAGACATCCGTGTTGATGTTTCTGCCGCGGGACTCATTCACGGCGCGTCAGTGGACTGCTTTGCAGCAGGTGGATTGTTTTGCGATCATCGGTTGGCTGGGGATGGCGTGGGGAATTCGTCGGCGCGGCCAGGCGAGCTTGTTTGTCGCGTTGATCGTCTGTTTCGTGTTGGCTGCCGCAGGCGGTTACGTCTGCTACCGTGCTTCCCTGCTGGTGAACCTGAGCATGCGCATGACGTTGTTTCCCCAGTGAATGGGCCGGTGAATGCGTGTTGGCCGCAGGTCTGTGGCGCGGATGCGGGCGAGGTGACAGGTCGAGAAGTCCACATTTTGGATTTCGGATGTGGGGCAACGAGAAGTTCCCTGACATCGCGCAATCCCAGTTGGTGATAAACGAGAATTTGACTGCCCTGAGTCAAACCTGGCGGCGACGAGCAATGCCGTGTCGTTTGATAGCGATATGGTATGCGAGGCGAGGTCCAGCGGTATTTTGTACGGGCGGTGCAGCGAAAGAACAACATGCGACGAATCCTGGCCGTGTTATCTCTGTTGGCAGTCGTGGTCACCGCGGTGGGGGTGGTCAATCTCCGGCGTGACGCGGACCAATTGGGGGTGGACTGGCGAATCAAGAAGAATCTGCCGACCAAGGAAGTGCAGGTGGAGCAGCCGAAGCGAAGTCTGATTGTGCAGACCGTGACGGCACCTGGCACGATCGAATTGGTGGAGGAAGCGGACATTGCCTCGCAGATCATGGGGCGCGTCGAGGCGGTTAACGTGGAGAAGGGAGATCGCGTCAAAGCGGGTGACGTACTGGTGAAGTTGGAGGACGAGGACGCGAAGGCTCGATTGGCGTCGACGGAGGCGAGGATTGAGCGGCTCAAGGCCGCGATCGAGTTGGCACAGGCCGACCTGAACAAGGCGCGGCTGGATTCCGCCGGCTACAAGAAGCTCGAAGAACGCGGCTTCTCGACCCCCAACGAGGTCCGTGACGGCGAGACGATCTTCGTGAAAATGGCCGCGGCGTTGGCGATGAGCGAGCATGAGCTGACGGAGAGTTTTGCCATGCGCCGCAACAGCGAGCAGGACTTGGAGCGGACTGAAATTCAGTCGCCGATGGACGGTACCGTGATTGATCTGGACGTGGAGGTTGGCGAGGTGGTCATTGCCGGCACGACCAATCTCCCGGGGACCGTGTTGATGACGATCGGGGATATGGAGAGGATGCGTGTGCGGGCGGACGTGGATGAGACGGACGTGGGACTGGTGCGATCGGGCCAACCGGTGCGCATTTTCCTGCAGGCGGACCAGGCGGATCCGGTGCCGGGAGTTGTCGACCTGATTTCACCCAAAGGCAAGAAGCTCGCCGATGTCGTCAGCTTCGAGACGTTGATCAATGTCACGGGCGAGCACGAGGCCTTGCGTCCCGAAATGACGGCCACCGTGGAAATCGAAGTGAAACGAGCGACCGATGCGCTGAGCCTCCCGGTGCAGGCCGTCGTGCATCGTCGTTTTCGCGACCTGCCCGCTACGCCGCTGTTCCGGAATTGGCTGGCCAAACAGCCCGTCACGCCGGCGGAGAAGGGAAAAGACCTGGCCACGCGTTACGTGAAGGTGGTGTACATCATGGAAGATCAAATGGCCCAGGCGCGTCCCGTGGAAACGGGCATCAGCGACCAGGAGCGGATTGAGATCCTCGATGGACTGGCGCCCGATGCGATGGTGATCGTGGGGCCGTTCCGCTCGCTGGACGAAATGGAAGAAGGCCAACCGGTGAGTCTGGAACAGCCGAAGCAGGAAGCGACGCAGAAGCCGGCGGCGGAACCGTCACGCGACCGGGCGGAGAAAGCACCATGAACTCTGGCGAGTCGCTCATTCGTTTGCGTGGGATCACGAAAGAGTACCAGATGGGTGCCGAAATCGTGCGGGCCCTCCGCGGTGTCGATCTGGAGATCTACGAGAACGAGATGCTGGCCATTATGGGGTCGTCCGGGTCGGGCAAGTCCACCATGCTGAACATTCTCGGCCTGCTCGATGTGCCGACAGCGGGGCAGTACTGGCTGGATGGGCAAGACGTGGCGCAGTTGTCGCAGTCCGCGCTGGCTCGCGTTCGCGGTCGCCGGATCGGTTTCGTGTTTCAGACCTTCGAATTGTTGCCGCGGCAGTCAGCCATTCGCAATGTGGAACTGCCCCTTATCTACTCCGGTGCGACGCCGCGGCGAGCGATGGCCGTGGAGGCGTTGCGGCGCGTCGGACTGGAGGATCGCATGAAACACCGCCCGAACCAGATGTCGGGCGGTCAGCGGCAGCGAGTGGCCATCGCGCGGGCGCTGGTTCAGCGACCGGCCATCTTGCTGGCCGACGAACCGACTGGGAATCTGGACAGTCGTACCAGCGAGGAAATCCTCGACTTGTTCGACAATCTCCATCGCGAAGGGCAGACGATTGTCATCGTGACACACGAGCCGGATATTGCGCGGCGCTGTCGCCGCATTGTGCGACTGAAAGATGGTCAGGTGGAAGCGGACGAGCAGGTGGTACGGCACGAGTCCCCGCGAGTTCCGGCGGCCGGCGGCAACGGCCAACCTGTCACGGTGGATGGTTGTGTGAAGGCGAGCGGCGAGCAGGCACGGCACTGACACAAGGGACTTGCGCACATGTTGTTTCTGGCCAACGCGATGAACGCCTTGGAGCAGCTTTTTACGCACAAAATGCGCTCCATTCTCACCATCCTGGCGATCGTCATCGCCGTGACCGCGACGATCACCGTCGTCAGTGTCGTGCAGGGCTTCACCCGTTACGTGTCGACCTTTCTGGAAGGGCTGGGGACGAATGCCGTGTTTGTCGCGCCGCAGCGACCGCCGGGCGAGGCGGGGAAGGCCCTGGGACGGGTGGAAGTTACCGAAGACGACTTTCGAGCCATCGAGTCGCAGTGTTCGGCGCTGCGCCGCGTGTCGCCGCTGATTCCACGCCAGGGCATCAAGCTGCGCGTGGGGCGGGATGAGATCACCGCCAATATCGAAGGCGTGGCCCCCTCATACCACACGGTGCGGAACTTTCCCGTGGATGTCGGGCGGCCCTTCGCCACTGTCGACGTCGAACGATCGCAACAGGTCTGTGTCGTGGGACGCGAAATACTTCGAAAATTGGACCTGGATGAGGGAATGGTGGGCAGCAGCTTGCTGCTCGACGGACGGCGATTCCGCGTCATCGGCGTCCTGGCGAGCAAAGGGAGCTTCTTCGGGCAGAGTCTCGACGACGTCGTGTTGATTCCGTATACCACCGCGCTGAAAATGTACCCCGTCTTTCGTCGCAATATGGTGATTGCCGCCCAGGCGAACACCGCCGAAGTGGTGCCCGAAGCCAAGGCCCAAATCGCCAATCTGCTGCGCCGTCGTCACGGTCTCGAAGCGTATCAACCGGACGACTTCATTGTGCAGACGCAGGGTGAAATTCTGGCTGCCTTCAACAACGTGGGTAATATCGCCGTCTCCGTGCTGGCGGGTATTGTCGGCATCTCTCTGCTCGTGGGTGGGATCGGCATCATGAACGTGATGCTGGTAAGCGTGACGGAACGGACGCGAGAGATTGGATTGCGCAAGGCCGTGGGGGCGCGCCGCCGAGATATCCTCATGCAATTCCTGACCGAAGCAATGACCCTCAGCCTGATCGGCGGAGGCCTCGGTATCGCGCTCGGCTATTCGCTCAGCTCGCTGGCGAGTCTGCATCCGCAAATGGTCGACGTGGTCGTACCTCTCTGGGCTGTCTTCCTCGGCTTCGGCATCTCTGCGGGAACGGGAATCGTGTTCGGGATTGTGCCGGCGCTGAAGGCCGCCCTGCTCAACCCGATCGACGCGCTCCGCCACGAATAGCGGCCCTGGCAGTGTCATCGCCCGCATGGGGGCTGCTCCTGGCACGCCTCGCGGAATTCCCGTTGTGACGCCGTGCTCGCACCATGGACAGGTCAGCGTTGCGTGACTCGCCGCAGTCACCGGCAACCAGCCTGTTCGCTCTCTCCCCTTGTGCGGTCCTTGGGGGCAAGTTCCGTCCCGCGCGCTCCCGACGCATTGTCCAGGTGTCCCTGTCGGTTCAGGTGTCTCTGTCTCGGCCGCTGGTTGAGGGCATCCGGTGGCGCAGGAACTGAACCAGGTTCTCGACATCGTCGGTACCGATGCGCAGAGTACGATTGACGAGTTCGACCCGCACACAGCGGAAGCCCCAAATGTTGTACGTCGTGCCGCGTCCAGGAATATAGTGGACTCCCCAGCCATCGAGCAGCGTGGTCTGGCCGGGTTCGACTGACCGGATCTTGTCGTAGGGAATCCGTGTGAACATGAGAGGTAGTGGGCCAAACCGGACCGCCAGCGAATCCTGTTCATCACGCAGTGTCAAGTGCATGAAGCTGAATCCGATGACAATCATCAACAGCGAGATCCCGAGACAGATATAATGTCCCAACGGTTCGTGCCGCAGCGACCAGGAGCCGACCAAACAGCCTGCTGCCACGGCGAACAACAGGAAATGCCAGAGGCCGCGCTGTGTATGCTCGTATGCCATCATTCCCCCTTCTGTCCAGAACGGCTGGGACGTGTCCTCGCCAGGTGGCCAATTGCCGAGAGGCTGTCCGGGCGAGTCGGCGTCGCGCCTCTGTTCAGGTAGCGACCCGTTCATGTGGCGACCCGAAGCGAAACAACATCATACCAGAGTGGCATTCTGGATATCACGCCGCCGAAACCCGCACGTCATTATTTCGACGCGAAGCGGCGCGCCCACAACGCAACGTGGTGCCGTACCCGGTCTCCACGGGGGGATTCACGCGCATCGGCGGGCGAATAGCTGCTATCGAGGAGTACGGCATACCTCGCGGACAGTGGTGAAGCAAGTAACGGCCAAGCCAGTGTTCGACGCTTCCCCGTTCCTTAACCCCTCACGGGTCGCTGCCACGAACTTGATGGCGGGCCATCCACGGACTCGCTAGCCCAAGCGATATCCCCGGCACAATCGACTGGCCCGCTCCACTCCACCGGCGGTATAATAACTCAGTTGTTGGACAGTGAGTTTTTGGCAGGGGAGCAGATCCGTGACGACCCGAGCGTGAGAATCGCACGCTTCAGTGCTGGAGTCGCGTCATGTTATTGACTCGCAAGCTGCATGGGCACGGCGAACTGTATTGGTGGCTGATTTTGCTGACGCTGGCCACCACTCTGATGAGTTTTCTTGCTCGCGAGGCCCGCGGTGATCGCTGGGGGCCAGGGCGGCTCAAGCCGGTAGCGGGCCGCGTCTGGGACGATCCCCAGACGGTTGCCAGCCGCACGGCAATGGGCGAGTCCGCCCATGCCTGTGTTCACTACGCTGGGAGTGGCGGACGCGTGATGGGCTGAGGGGAGTGTCGCGCGAGTATTTTTATTTTCTTGCCGCTGGAGTCTGCGGTAACGGCGGGGTCTGCGGTAACGGCGTCTGGTTGCCTGCCACCATGTCCGGATTTTATCTGCGGAGGCCTGTTGCCGGGGCGGACTGTCCGAGCTGATTTTTCCTGGCAATCCGCGCTCAAGAACGAAAAAGGCCCCGGCGATGGTGCGAATCGCCGGGGCACGAAAGGGGACCGGTTTGCAGGTC
The DNA here is from genome assembly GCA_963802295.1 of uncultured Planctomycetota bacterium. Lineage (GTDB taxonomy): Bacteria > Planctomycetota > Planctomycetia > Pirellulales > Pirellulaceae > JAJRVM01. Next base: position 22,523 of record CAWDIM010000007.1, read on the forward strand.
GGAGTCGGGCTCCTGGCTAGGCTGGAGCAAAGAGAAACCGGTCGCCCATTAGATCGCTCTGTTCAAGATCGCTCTGTTCACATTTCGCCCATCGTCTCCGTTGTCCGGAGCGGGGCAGCCACTGAAATGCTCAAACACGTACTACGAAAGCTGGCGTTTGGCGCAAAAAATAAACCCCAAGTCGCGCTGATACCAATGCGTGACTGGGGCCTTCGTGGCCTGAAACCTGTACGTCCGCCATGAACGACACGTTTCATTAATACAAATCTACGGGCTGGGTTCCGTTCTGTCAACCGCCGTTTGTGGTGGAGGAGCATGTTTTTTTCTGGTTTCTTTCTCGGGTATCTTTGCGGGGTATCTTTCCGGGGTTCCCGTTGCTGGCTGCGCCCTGCGTGGACTTCTTCGGCCCAGCGCTGCGAAGTCCCCTTGTTGGCACGGTCGAGTTGTGGATCGCACCGTCGTGACTTGCCGGCCCGCGGTCGGGGACGTGCTGCGAAGGTCTCGCAGTCATAGGTCTTGGAGTCATAGTCCGTGCTCGCCGCGGCGGCGTTATGAAGGCGGTGGTGCCAGCGGCATGCCAATTGCTACGTGGGGGACTTGCTGGTAGCGTGTCGGAGCCTGGGGAGAGGAATCTGGAGCGCGGCGACTTGCAGTGTTTGCCGCGACCGCCATGTTGACGTGCGATTCGGCCGTCAGTTGTCGGCGGGTACCTGGACTGTGGGGGATCGCTGAGGCCCGGGGCTGTGTTGAGCTTTGGCGTCATGCGCCACAGGATGTGCCGTGCACCCAATGGGCTGCCGCGCTGCGACAGGCTCTGAAGAGGGGGGGCCGGAGGGTGGTGCGGAAGCACCGTCCAGCGCGGGCCGTTGACGGAGGTGGTGCCCGTTATCCGGCGCGATGTCGATTGACAGAGTGTGTTCATGGCTGGGGGGGTCGCGTTTGTGGTGAGAGGTGCGGAAGCTCGACTGTTGGATCCTATGTACAAGTGAGGGATGAGTACTGTGTTGCGCATTGCCGTTGCGGATGATGAGCCCGATATGCAGGAGTATTTTGAGAAGATTCTGCCGAGGCTGGGCCATGACGTTGTGTCTGTCGCCGAGAATGGCAGGCAATTGGTGGAGCATTGCCGAGAGCTGCATCCGGATCTTGTGATCACCGATATCAAGATGCCGGAGATGGATGGAATTGAAGCAGCTGAAGCGATCTTTCATGATCGTGCCGTGCCGGTGATTCTGGTATCGGCACATCACGATTCTCACCTGATCGATCGTGCGGAATCGAATCACATACTGGCCTACTTGGTTAAGCCGATCAAGCAGGCGGATCTGGAGCCGGCCATCAGTATCGCCGTACGGCGGTTCCGCCAATTCCAGGCCGTGCATGAAGAGGCTGCCAGTTTGCGGCAGGCCCTGGAGGACAGGAAGATCATCGAACGTGCCAAGGGCATTCTCATGAAACGCGCCGAGCTCGACGAATCGGAAGCGTTTCGCCGACTGCAGCGTTTGGCGAGCGAGAAGAACATCAAGCTGATTGAGATCGCGGCGAGCATCGTGACTGCCGAAGAAGCATTTCGCAAATCATAGGTGCTGAGCACGTTGGGAAGATGGATGTTTCCGGTGACTTCCCGCCGAATCAAGTTGACACCTGCACAAAGGCGGGTATCTTTAGACGGAGTAGGGTTCCCTTGGGGAACATGGAAACGGGGCAGCTAGGTTCCTGCGGATAGTATGGGGATGCGAGCTCTTTTCGCGTGCAGGGGCTGTTGTTGCCGTCTCCCAGCAGTCTGGGTCGCTGTGGATCTGGCAGGCTATGGAATGTCTTCCACAGACCGATCCGGCATGGATTACAGGAGTAGGCCACTCAAGAGGCTCGGTGTTCCGCGAGTCGAGTGGCATTTGGTAGTCGAGGAAGGAGACGCAAGAAGATGACGACTCCCATAAAATCGCCGCTTGCCACACAGAAGGCTTCTCTGGCCACTCAGCGGCACGCTGAAGTTCCACCGGTCGATTCGATGAGTCTGGAAGTCGAACGCGCGTTACATGGGAGTTCCCACTGCGGTCTGCGGGCAGTGCGATGTCATTATGCCGATGGCCGTGTCACGCTCAGCGGTGAAGTCGTGTCCTATTACTTGAAGCAGGTTGCCCAGACGATCGTGGGGAGAATGCCGCAAGTTCAACGGGTCTACAACCAGCTGCGCGTGGTGGGGTTCGATAAGAACAAGATAATTCTAGAGCGTTGAGGTCCATCGCTGTCGATCGCCGCGGAATTCACTCCTCTTCGTGGGCGGATTTGTCCGGGTAGCTCGCTTTGACCGTCAAGACCGGGCATGGTGCGTGACGCACGACGTACTGGGCCACACTGCCCAGCAGCAGTCGCCACGGCCCGGAGCCCCCGTGAGTACCGATCACGATCAGGTCGGCGTGGTGCTCCGTGGCGAAACGCACAATTTCATCGGATGCCGAGCCTGTCAGGAGATGATGTTCGTACGGTACGCGCGGATCGGTCGGCGTTATGTGGGCCAGTAGTTGCTGTGCCAGGGGGTTTTCGACGGGTGTCAGGAGCAGGTCGAGTTCGTCGCCGCTGAACATGACATCCGGTGAATCGACGTGGACGATGAGGAGACGAGCGCCCGTATCGAGCGCCAGGGTCGTGCCCAGTTTCATGGCGGCCTGTGATGTTTCGGAAAAGTCGGTGGCCACGACAATGGATCGCATCTTCATAGGATTCTCCGCCAACGAAGTGTGTGTCGGTTAGGTCGACCTGCCGGCCGCCGGGCGTATCTTCTCTCCGCGACGGCCGCTCTGAAGTGTCGCGCCTTGGATCGCGGTAGCCGGTGCGGGAGGCAGGCAGGATCGTCCCGCCGCCGCGAAAATCGCGGGTGCTGGCTGTGCATTTTAGCACGCTTGGCGTGCGATTGTGCACGGGCCTGCTCCTGTCAATGGCCTGGCATGCGAACGGCCTGCCGACCGTCCTGCCCGTGAATTGGCTTGAAACCGACCTGCGAGTTGCTTATGTTCTGTGATGTGAAGTCGCATGGTGGAGCAGGCATTGAGATTCCTCAGGTTCTGACAACCACGCCGCTCACGCACCGCACTCAAACGTCTACCAGGTGTTTCGGCGACTTAATTGCAGGTCCTTCGGTGCTGTGGGAGGCCCGGCGCACTCGCGTGGGTGTCTGTCTGGGTGAAGTTGCATCGGAGTCGGCTCGAGTCACGTCGCCGTTGGAAGGCAATAACGAGGGGAATTACCATGTCGAATGCGGATTCAGACAGGAAATGCTATGAGGCATTGCTGGAAGAGCACGTGAAGTTGCGGGGTCTGTTGGCGGAGCTCAAGCAGATTCTGGCGGAGCGATCTGCCGGGATTTCGGAAGTATCCCGGCGTTTGAGGGAGCTGAGTGAGCTGATCGATGACCACTTCCGGACGGAGGAGGACAGCGAGTGTTTCGCTGAAATGGTCAGTCATGCTCCCCGGGTATCGGACAAAGTGAACGATCTGATCGCTGAGCATGGCGAGCTGCGGGTGGAGATCGCCGGTTTGGTCGAGTTGGCGGCGGAGTGTGACGGTGCGGCGGCATGTTGGGAGAGGATAGGCGCGGAGTTCGCTCGGTTTACGGAAAGGCTGATGCGTCACGAGGAGGTTGAGAACGAGTTGGTGCAGGTCGTGTTTACCGAAGACATCGGTTCGAAGGACTGAGCTGTTGGGTAGTGGTTGTGGACCTGTCTGTTTCGAATCTCGGGGGTGGGGCCTGGAAATCTCTTCAGCTTCACGCAGTCACATGGGGAAATCCTGTCGATGAGTGGAGCGGCGGAAATCCGGAATTGGATTACTGAAGAGGGGTGTCGCTCAGGAGTGGCCCGATGACGGTGTCACAAGTTTGCCAACGTCAGGTCGATCTGGTTGATCTTGATGAGAGCGCTTGGACGGCCGCCGAACGCATGCATCAACGTGCGGTAGGGTCGTTGGTCGTACTGAATCGAGAGCGTCAGCCGATCGGAATCGTGACGGATCGAGATTTGGTGGTCAAGGTGATAGCCGCCGAGAAGGCCCCGCGCACGACTCGTGTGCGCGACATCATGACGGCACCGGTCAAGTCGGTGGGGGAGGCCGCATCACTGAAATGGGCTTTGGCACTGATGCGCGATGCGGAAATCCGCCGGTTGCCCGTGGTCGATGCAGGGGGGAGGCTGGTGGGGATTCTGTCGTTGGACGACGTGCTGGCGCACCTGGCCGTTGAGTTTCACGACATTGGACGGATTCTCGATCAGCAAATGCCACGCGCGGTGGTTACCCCTCCGGAAGGATGACCCTCGCCGTCCGCCGCGGTCCATGACGTATCAAGTTTGGGTACGGGACAACTCGTCATTTCGCTGCCGGAGCGCTGCGTTCCCAGAACGACTCTTCCCGCAGAATGAAAGAAGCACGGCATGAACGGAATACCAGTCCTGGTGGTCGAGAGCGACTGCATTGCCCGCGCCTGGGAAAGCTCGCTCGTCAAGCTGTTTCACGAAGGATGCAACGTCCACACGCAATATGACAAGCCGGGCGACCCGCCCAGCAAGGACGCGACGATGTTGATCACGGTCAGTCATCCGTTGTCTGAGCCGATGATTCATCGAGACATGCCGGGCGGTTTCGAAGACCTCCAGGAATATGTGATGGAAGTCTGTGAGGGCATTAAGGACCATTGGGTGCGCGACACGAGGGATGAGGCCGATACTCGCTGGGAATACACCTATCATCAACGGCTATTCAGCTATGGCGTACCCTCCTTGGCCAAGTCGTTTGATCAGATCGAGGGCATGTGCCAGCAGTTGGCCCGAGCCGGCCACACCCGTCGCGCTCAGGCCGTCACCTGGAAGGTTTGGGAAGACAGCGAGTGTTATGACCCAGCCTGCTTGCAGAGTGTCTGGTGTCGGATCGTGGAGCAGGATGGTATACCACTCCTGAGCATGAATGTGCGGTTTCGCAGCAATGATGCCTACAAAGCGGCGTTCATGAACATCTTCGCCCTCGTTCAGCTGCAGCAGCGAATTGCTCGCCGCGTGTCGGACCTGAGTGGCCGTGACATCAAGCTGGGTCGCTACTGCCACGTGGCCGATAGCTATCATATCTATGGATCCAACCTGGCAGAGTTCAAGGCCCGCTTCCTGCGCGCCATCGAAACACGCGATTTTGCCGGTCGTACAATGCGCTATGCTGACGTCCAGGATCTGATGGAAGAGGCCCGCCCGTTGATCCTGGAAAAGGTGCGCAAAAACAGCCCCTGAGCGAGATGGAGCTCAGCCGTTCCTTCCCGGACGCGTGCCTTCCATTCAGTATGTGCGGCCAAGCTTCTCGACGATGGCACGCTTCACTTCCAGCGGATCGATCGAGCCGTGCCTGCGGTATACGACCTCGCCATCGGGAGCGATCAGCAGTGTGTAGGGGACAGGACCTTTCCACTGCTTGTCGAGCGATTCGGCCAGGGCATCACGATCCCCGGACGCAAAGATGTAATTCCTGGCGGCGACATGTTGCTTCTCGAGCAGTCTCAGCGATTTTTCCAGCTCCTCCGCCGCATCCAGGCTGATCGTGATCAGCTCGAAATCCCGATTGCGATACATCCGATTCATGGTGACGAATTCGGGCAGTTCGTTGACACAAGGGATGCACCAACTGGCCCACACATTGACGAGCCTGTACTTGTCCGATTTGTTCTGTGCGAGTTCCCGGACTCCGGCGGCGTCGATTTTCTCGAGCGTTACCGGTTCCCCGTTCCAGCGTTCGAGTGCTCGTCGAGCATCCTCGCGCTTGTCGGACCATTTCGTGGAACAGCCGAACGTGCGGGTTGTTTCCACGCTGACACGCCGTCCGTCGAGCAGCGCATCGATCGCATTGCGCGCGTCGTGCGACTTCGGGTTTCCCTTTTCATCGTCATCCACCCGTCCCACGTAACGTAACTTGCGATCCTGATCGAAGATGAACACCTGAGGTGTGGCCAAGACCCCGTAGGCTCGCGACACTTGCTGCGCGTCGCCGTCGTACAAGTAGGGGAAGGGAAACTGCTGCTCTTTGGCCCGCGATTTCATCTCCTCGAGCGAATCGCTGAGGTCGGTGTACCCCAATTCATCCAGGCGTACCGCCTGAGGATCGTTGGGGGAGATGGCGACCATCGCCACGCGGCGGTCCTGGTAGTCCTTGGCGAGTTGTATGAGACGCTGTTCGTAGGCTTGCGCTGTCGGGCAGTGGTTGCAGGTGAAGACGACGACCAGTACCTGAGCGTTGTCGAAGTCACGGAGCCGGTGCTGCTTGTCATCCACTCCGGGCAATTCGAAATCGGGAGCCGGCGACGCGAGGGCCAACGGCTCGATGTCCTCCGCCCAGGAACGGGAACTCGGATACGGTGCGAACAAGAGGAATTGGCCGAGGATGAAGCCGGCTGCCAGGTAGCGTCGTCTGTGCATGGTCGATTCCCCAGAAATGGCTGGCTAAGTCCGAAAAACACGGGCCGTTTGGATAGTGGAACCAGCGTGCACGTGTCGCGTGTCACGCTCCCCGCTTCCCACCGCCAGTTTAACGGCCGCAATTCGAACCAACCAGCCACACTGGTCGTGGTCGCCCGCCCGCCGAGGGGCGACCGAGTGGTTGGGTAGTCCTGGCATTCCATCGGGTGCTTCCTCGACACGGCCGGTGACCGGCGACTGTCGGAATCGGCCGATTGGCGACACGCAGCCGGACACAGGGGGGGGCTTGCTCGCCGCTTGACGATCGCCGGTCTTTGGGCGAGAGTGGCATAAAGCGGTTGTCCGTTGTGTTTCCAAGGTACCCCTCAGGCCGACCCCTGTGGCGGTTCGAAAGGAGCGGTCCGTGGATTTTCTCATCATTTTAGGTGTCGTGGCGGTCTGGATTGCCTTGCAGTTGTGGATTCTGCCGCGTTTCGGGATCGCGACGTGAATGAGGGATCAGTGTTCCGTGAGTTCACGGAAAAAGGATCCGCACGATTCCTGTGCGACAACTGATAGCGAATCGCCTCAACAAGATGCGTCGCCCCGCTGACGAAACGGCTCGATCGGTTCGCGATCCCGCCGCTGGGAAGATGTACCCCGCTGCTGCCGGCATTCCGCTTCGGGGGCATCGTTCCGTCCGGACGAGAGAGGCGGAACCACGTGTCGGGGGGGTGGGTGAAAAAAATACCCGGTGCCCGCCAAAATCCGTCCTTGCACATCCGCCAATGCGCCGATAAACTAGTAATGGATTTGCTGAGATTTAGTCTCATTTTCACGCGAAACTTGAAACCTTGATAGATCGAACACACGCTTACGAACTAATTCCTCTGGATCGACTCCGTCCGGGTCAGTCGGGTTTGATTGACCAATTGGTGGGGTGCCCCGAGTATGTGCGGCGATTGGAAGAAATGGGACTTCGTCAGGGAATGACAGTCCAAGTGGTGCGGCACGGGAAACCGTGTATCGTTCGAGCCGGTGGTAGCCGGCTCTGTTTCCGTTGCAGCGATCTGCTCGGCGTTTTGGTTCGCAGTTATCAAGTCGCCAGCTAGCGATTGCGGACTTTCGCTCACACGTTGTGGCCTTGCCACGCGGGGCGCTACTTCCTGCGCGGCGACGAGCATGGGGTCCTTATTCACGCCGCGATGTCCATGAAAACTGCTGGGGCGACCATTACCGTCGCCTTGCTTGGTAATCCGAACACTGGCAAGTCCACGCTCTTCAGCGCTCTGGTCGGCGTTCCTCAACGGATTGGCAACTATCCAGGGGTCACCGTCGAAAAGAAGTTGGGGCACACGCAATATGCCGGCCGGCAATTAACGGTGATCGATCTGCCGGGAACTTACAGCCTGGCACCGCGCTCGCCAGACGAGATGGTGGCGGTGGACGTGCTATTGGGGCGGCGCAGTGATGTCCCACCTCCCGACGTCATCGTGTGTCTTGTGGACGCGAGCAACCTCCAGCGGAATCTTTACCTGGTCAGTCAGGCGTTGGAGTTGGAATGTCCATTGCTGGTGGTCTTGAACAAAATGGACATTGCCAACGAGCGGCATGTGAAGATCGATGTGGCGGAGTTGCGTCGCCGGCTGCAGGTTCCGGTAATCGAAATTCAGGCGCACCGTCGAGTGGGGCTTGAGCAGCTCAAGCAGGCGCTGGTGTCGGCCGATTTACTCGCACCGCCGCAGAGAGGCAGTGCGCTCCCCGCCGCCTTTTGTCAGGAGGTTGCGCGGCTGAAACAATCCAGGGATCGGCGGGCGGGACTCGATATGCCGCGGTATCTTGTGGAACGGATTCTGCTCGACACCAGCGGGTATCTGGAAGGGGCGGGCTTGGCGGGTGATGATTCTCAGTGGGTGGAGGAAGTCCGCCAGTCACGCGAGCGGTTGGTGGCGACCGGGCATCCGATTCCGGCGGTCGAGACGACGAGTCGATACCGGTGGGTGGATGAGGTTCTCCATGGCGTGGTGGTCCAACCGGCGGAGGATCAGGTTACGATCACCGACCGCATCGATCAGGTGGTGACGCATCGAGTTGGAGGGGGGCTGGTCTTTGCGGCGTTGATGGTCATCGTTTTCCAGGCCATTTTCTTCTGGGCGCGACCGTTTCAAGAATTGATTGAACAGTGGGTCTCCGCGGCCGGAGGGTGGATTGGCACCCACGTGCCCGACGGTGTGCTGCAGTCCCTGTTGTCCAATGGCGTCGTAGCCGGCGTGGGAGCGGTGTTGGTGTTCTTGCCGCAGATCGCCATGTTGTTCCTGTTCGTGGCGATTCTGGAAGACTGCGGCTATATGGCCCGCGCCGCCTATCTCATGGACGGGGTGATGTCGCGTGTTGGTCTCAGCGGCAAGTCATTCATTCCTTTGTTGTCCTCCTTCGCCTGTGCGGTGCCGGGAATCATGGCGACCCGCGTGATCGAGAACCGTCGCGATCGGTTGGTCACGATCCTGGTGGCGCCGTTGATGAGTTGCAGTGCTCGGTTGCCGGTATACACGCTGATGATCGCGGCGTTCATACCGGATCATCGGCTGTTGGGTGGTTGGCTCGGGTTGCAGGGGATCACGATCCTTGCGCTCTACGGTCTGGGGATTGTGGCGGCGGTCTGCGTCGCCAAGACCCTGAAACTTACTCTGCTCAAAGGAGAGACCCCTCCCTTCGTGATGGAATTGCCCGATTACCGCCTGCCTGCGCCGCGGGTGGTGGTGGCCCGGGTGGCTGAGCAGTGTTGGGCCTTCATGCAGGGTGCCGGAACACTGATTCTGGCGGTCACGGTGATTGTCTGGGCCGCGGCCTATTTTCCCCATCCGGCGCAGGTCGAGGCGGATGTGCGGGCCCAGTATGCCGGCCAATTGGCGAGTCTGAACCAGGAGATCGAGTCCCTTGCGGCGGGGACCGCATCGCCCCGGGTGGGAGCATCGTCGGCGTCCATGTTGCAGGAATTGGAGCAGCGCCGTGATGAACTGGAGACGGTGGTTTCCGGTCACGTGGCGGGTGCCTATATGCAGCAGAGCTTGGCTTGGGCAATTGGGGAAGCTGATCGCCCCAATTGTCCGACCGCTCGGTTGGGATTGGCGAATCGGCTGCGCTGTATTGGCGTCATTCCCTGCGCGTGAAGTCGTGATTGGAGCCATGGGGGTCATCTACAATTTGGGTGACGGGCAGGACGAAACGTCTTCCTCGTTGAAACAGGAACTGGCGGCGGCTACGTGGCCGGGGACCGATCGCCCGGTGTTCACGCTCCCCGTGGCCTTGTCGATCATGGTGTTCTTCGCCCTTTGCGCCCAGTGCGCGGCAACCTTGCTGGTCATTCGCAAGGAGACTGGAACACTTCGCTGGCCGATATTCACTTTCTGCTACATGACCTGCCTGGCATATGTCGGAGCGCTGCTCACGTATCAGCTCGGCTCTTGGATCGCAGCAGGATAGGTCGAGTGAGAAGGGATGCATGAACTCGGTTCCCGATGCGAGAGGGTGCCGACGTGAAGAGGTGGGGGTTTGTGATGAACGAAGTCGTGCAGCACATAATGGCGGGGACGATAGTCACGCTGGCCGTGGGGTATGTTGTGCGTCGCGCGTGGCGGTTACTCAGGGGCAAGTCGCGGGGCATGTGCGGTGGTTGCCGCGGATGTTCGGTTACTCCCGTCGTGTCGCTCGAGTCGCTGACGGACAGTCGCACCCGGCCCACTCAATGAGTACACGCGCGAAGGAAGCTGGCGGCCTGCCGACGTCCCGGACTCGCGGCCCCGTTTTGTGTCAGCTGGCGCGACGGTTGCGGGCCAGGAAATACTGTTTCGTGATCAATTCGGGCAGCAGGCCGTTTTCCCCGAAGTCATAGCCGATGCCGTCTTCGTTCGCATTGAGAAAGATCTGATCGACGGCATCCGGGTGCAGCGTGCCGCCCAGGCTTCCGACGCTGTCCGCTCCATCCAGATACGTGACAGGTTGCGTTTCCGCCAAGCGGTATTCACCGGGAACGAGATTCCGGAAAACATAATTCCCGGCGGCATCCGTCGTCGTCGTTTGGTGGATGGGGTTTCCCACCAGATCGTGGCCGGTGAGTGTGATCATCACGTTGGTCAACGGCATTTCCCAGGGGTCTGCTTGGCCGTTGAGATTGCTGTCCACGAAAACACGTCCCTGCAGACTGCCAAGGGCGATTTCTCCGAAGTTGTAATCACCGGCCAGTTGGCCCCACGTCAGCGCAAGGCCGTCGAAGAAGTCATTGCCGACTGTTGCGGGTGGAGTCCCGTTTTCCTCCTGTCCGTCAATGTACCCCGCCGGTTGTGTTTCGGTGATGCGATAGCTGCCGGTGCGCAGGTATTGGAATTGGTAGAAACCATGACTGTCGGTGGTGTCGGTGAGAGTGACGTCTTGGCCGAGATCGTCCGTACCGGTGACGGTAATCAGGACGCCGGGAACTCCCGGTTCGCCCGCTTCTCGGATGCCATTGCCATCGACATCCACAAACACATAGCCGACGGGATCGGCTGGCGGTAGCTCGGCGAACAGGTAATCGGTGCCGATCGCGGCGGGGGAGACGGGGATGGCGTCAATGTGATCATTGCCGGCGACGCCTCCCAGTGAACCGGCGGTATCGCTCCCGTCGAAGTAGAAGGGTGCCAGGGGTTGTGTCTCGTCGAGGCGATACATGCCTGGGCGCAGATTGGTGAAAGCGAACGAGCCATCGCCCGTTGTCGTCGTGGTGCGGGACACGGGGGTCCCCAGGTCGTCGGTACCCGACAGAGCGAGGGTGACGTCTCCCACGCCTGCTTCGCCGGCGTCGGGGCTGCCGTTATTATTGGGATCCTCAAACACGGTCCCGGATAGCCTGGCGGGCACGAGTTCCCCGAAGAGGTTTCCCGTACCGTTTGAGCCGGGATGCAAGGCAAAATCGGCGATCGAGTCGTTGCCGAGCGTCCCGCCTTGGGTGCCCAGCGCGTCTTTTCCGTCCAGCAGGCCGTCTGGTTGCGACTGCGTCAATGTATAAGTGCCGGGACGCAGATCGGTCACTGAGAAAGATCCGTCGCTGCTGGTCGTGATCGAGATGTCGACCGGATTGCCACGATCGTCGGCACCGGTAAGACGCAGCGAGGCGGCATTGACACCTGCTTCGCCAAGTTGCCGCAGACCATCATTGTTGTTGTCCAGATAGACCAGTCCGGAAACCGTGGCGGGGACGAGTTCTCCGAAGTTGTTTTCCGTGCCGGTGGTCTGAACGTCCAGCGGGAGAACCAGGTCGATGCGATCATTCGTGGCGGTCCCGCCCTGGCTTCCCACCGATTCATCCCCGTCCAGATAGCCAGTTGGCTGAGTCGCTTCGATTGCGTAGTTGCCCGGCCGCAGAGCGGTGAACACGTAGCTGCCGTTAGGCGCCGTGGTGGTCGTCCGGTTCACGACGTTGCCGAAATTGTCTTGGCCGGTCAGCGTGACGGTCACGTTGGCGATGCCTGGCTCTCCGGCGTCTCGGGTCGCGTCATTATCGTGATCGGCGAAGGCGAATCCAGCCACGTTGTTGGAGCGTACGGTGACGGCCGCGGGGTCGCTGGCGCGATAGTCATTCACGGCCCCCCCCGGGTTGCCGGTGTTTCCTGTCCGTTCTGTCGACAGGCCGTTGTGGGGGGACATGGGTGCGGTCACGTCGGACGGGAGACTGGTGTAGGCGAGTGTGGCTGAGTTCGTAACGGTCTGGCCGGGAAGCGTGGTTTCATTGAGCGTGGCGGCGAACTGCAGAGCGCTGGTACTGCCCAGTGGCAAGGAATCGTAGCTGGCCGTCAGCGTGCCCCCTGACTCGAACAGGACCGCGGGAACGACTCCGCCAACGTGCAGCAGCGAACCACTGACGAAGTTGAGGCCAGCGGGCAGAATGTCCTCGAGTGCCACATCAAACGCATCGGCCGTACTGGAAGCACTATGGGAAATCACGATCGAATATGTGATGGCTGCTCCACCCGCGTCACCCGCGGGGCTGGATGGCGATTTGTCCACCACCAGTACGGGCTCCATGACGGTCACCGTGGGAGCGGTGGCGGTAACGTTGCCACTGGTATAGAAAACGGTTGCGGCATTAACGAGATCCACGCCGTTTTGGGCCGCGGCAATGTTGAGCACTACGGCGGTGAAAGTAACCCGGATTGTCTCGGTCGTTGCATTGTTTGTGTCGGAGTTGGTCAGGGTGTCCAAAGCGATGGTGAAATCGTTGCCACCGGCGGAGATCGATGCATTGGCCAGTGCGCCTGCGAAGCCACCTGCCACCGACGTGCTCAACGTGGCGGATGCGGCAATTGAATCGAGCGACACCAGTGCCATGCCGACCGGAAACTGGTCGTAGACCGAGACGCTGGACGAGGTGCCTTCCACCACCGAGAAGCTCAATTCATAGACGACTTGCTCGCCAATCAGCACGTAGGATCCGGTCGTGGAGGACTGATTGGTGGAGAGCACGATCTTGGAGAATGCGGGTTCGGTCACGGTTACCGTCGCGTTGTCCGCATCCGCGTAATCGTTGACACCGCCCGTCCCGGTTCTTTCACCCGTCGCACTGCCACTGCTGCCCGGCGTCGTCGATCCCGTCGGATTAGCTACCGATCCCGAGTCCGGGAGACTCGTGTAGGTCAGATTCGCCGTATTGGTGACAAGTTCTTCCGGTTGCACATTGCCCAGCAACACTGCCTCGTAGTCGACCAGGATGGAGCCGCCGGGCGCAAGTGAGCCGATCCGGATATCGATGGTGTTTCCGTCTGACATGTCGACTACGCCGGTCGCTCCGCTGACCGTGATCTCGATGCTTCCGACGTCGAGTGCGAGTTCAGCCGGCAGGGTATCGAGCAGTTGAAGATCGAAGGCCGTCGTCGCGTTTGCCGCAGCCGAACTGGAGAAAGTGAGCTGGTAATTGATTGTATCGCCCGCGTCACCGGCGGTTGGATCAGCTGTTTTTGCCAGATTCGTGATGGACGGTTCCACGATGGAGACGGCGATGATATTGGAGTTCACTCCCGCCGGGACGCTGGCCACTCGGACCGTGGCGGCGTTGTTGCGGGTGATTCCGCTCTGATTGCCCACGATATTTTCGATCAACGCGTTGAACTCAATGACGACGAATTCTTGGTTGGCGTCGCTATCGGAGTTGACGAGGGTACCGAGGTTGAAGGTTGGATCGGTGCCGCTGACGAACGCTCCACCGGTGATGGCGGACCCGGGGATGACGAACGTGGGGATGATGCCGGCCAGGGTGCTTTCGCTGCCGCTCACCGCCAGTCCTGCTCCGCTCAACGTCGACGAGCTGATGCCGTCGCCATCGGAGACGAAGGCCAGGGTGGCTGTGCCATCGTTGAGCATGCGGATCCCTGTGGGAAGCTGGTCGATCAGTTGAAAGGACGGAGCTGTGCTCTCGGCCAATCGTGCGGTGATACGGTACCGCACGATCTCGCCGATAGCCACGCTGTTGCCGCTCGTTGTCGTTTCCGAAGAATTAGCCAGGAATTTGGTCGGCGTGGCGTCGTAGATGTCCAGTTGCACGGTCCCCGCCGTGGCATAGTTGTTCAAGCCCGCACCCACGCCGTCGGCGCCCGTACGCTGTGTCGAGTTTGCGTTGTAGGTCGACACGGCACCAGGATCACCGTCGATGCTGGTGAACCTTGTGATCGCACTGTTCGTGATGGTCTCGTCGGGTCGCACTGCGATAGCCAACGTACCGTTGACAACGATGGCGATGGTGCGGCCAGGGTCGGTCGGCATATCGAAGGTCACGCCGGGGCGAGTCTGGAGCGTCCAGCCATTTGTATTGTCACCGATCAGTTCGAAATCAGCTATCGTGACGAGGCCAGCGGTATCCGTGACCGAGAATAGCGGCGAGAGGATCAAGGAACTCGTGCCGGCTCGGACCGGTAGACTGTCGGAGAATGTCGCGTCGAAGGCATCCACACCGCTGCTGTTGCGCAAGTTGATCGTGTATTGAACTGCATCGCCGGCGTCACCCGTTGTGCCGCCACCACCGACTGAGACGGATTTCGTGGTGGCGATCGATGGTTCCACGACCGTAATCAGGTTTGCTGCCACGGGAGGCAGAGCACCACCTGACCAGTGAAAGACGGCGGAATTATCCAGCGTCGTGCCCTGTTGATTTCCCAACACGTTCAGGATTACCGCCTGGTAGGAAATGGTCACGGTTTCGGCCACGCCGTTGTTCTGGTTGACGTTGACGATGGAGCCCAGGTCGAAAGTGACGGTGTGGCCGCCGGCGGCGACGGTCGGCACTACGGGAGCGGTCCAGGTGACGTCCGAGGGGTCGGAGGTGGTCACGCTGATCAGGCCGACGAAGGCCAGACCGGCGTCCAGCGTATCGATGACTGTGGCTGACGGTGTAGCCCCCTCAGGCACGGTGATTGTCACGTGGTAGGTCACCATTTCGCCGATGGTGGCATGCGTATCGGGAGACGATTTGGAGGACAGGGGACTGGCGATTTCGACCTCCGCCGCATCGGATGGATCGGTGGTCGTATGATCCGTGCCTCCTTCCGTCCCCGCGAAGTTGAACAGCGTGGCGGTGTTCTGCAGTGTACTGGCCGCTTCCACCGTCGATGCCGCGAGCAGGTCGTAAGTGATGACGGCGATGTTCAAGCCGCTGGTCGGATCTGTCGAGCCCAAGGCGCCTGTGGTACCGCTATCGTCCAGTTCGATGCCATTACCCAGCAATCCACCTCCGAGATCGGTGAAGGGGATCGGATGGCCCGCCCCATCGGTGACGGAGAGATTCAGGCCGCCGGGTGGGACGGCAAAACCGGCAGGCAACGTATCTCGCACACGCACGTCAAACGCGCCATTCAATCCTGTTCCCGTGTTCTCTAGCGTAATGGCAAACGTGACCAGGTCCCCGGCGTCGATGCCGGTCAGGAGGCTGTCGATCGGCGTCGCGCCGAGGTTCGTGGAATGGACGGTGCCACTGAACCGGGGATTCGAGCCGCCGGGCGCGGAGAACACGACGGGCCCGACGGTGGCAGGTGCAAAGGTCGCCGCGGGATTGTCCGTCGCCACAACACCTTTGGTGATGTCCAACACCGGCTCGGTGAGGACCACCTGCACCAGATTATCGATGACCAAGTCGGGAGCGTTGGTGGTGAGTTGGTGAGCGCGGACCTGGTTTGTCAACAGCAATTCGTCGGCAAAGGGGTCGCTGGAGACGATAAATGACACGAGCAGGTCGAGTGTGGATGGTAGACTTTCTGGATCGTCAAACGACGGGTATGCGATCGTGAAACTGTTGGAGGTGGGCGATGTCGTGATGCTGGGTGACAGGAGTGTACGCGCGTGAAATGTATCCAGCGGCCCTGGTTTTAACGTTCCTGGCAGGGGCGACGCTGCACTGACCGTCGGATCGAATGTCGTCAGCGTCGTTGCATCGAAGATGGGAAGCGGCAAATAGTCGATCAACGAGAGCCCATCGAAGTCGGTCATGGGTAGCTGGTATCTGAGCCGATAGGTCACCACGTCGCCCGGTGCGACGCGAATCGGCGACGATAGAGCCGTGCTGCCGTTGACGGCATACACGTGCTTGCTCAACGTTCCAATGACGATAGTCACCGTGCGGGAACTGGTATCCGTTTCCCAGCCGAGGGTCGTGGACAGATCGGCGTTGTCGCGAATCGATCCACTGATCGTGACGTTGTTGCTCAGCGTGTCCCCTTCCGAGACGTTGGGCGTCTTGGGATCGTAAGAGTCGGAGAAGGTCTCCTGGATAATCGTGCGAAAGGTGATTGTGCCAGTAGCGGCGGAAGCGTCGGGAGCCGTACTGCGACCGCCCTCGAGCATGGCGTCGGCTGCGCCGGCGTTGAGCAGTGCCTGGGAGACGTCGAAGACCAGTTGCGTGCTCCCATCCGTGGCCGGATCGGGATCGTTGCCGATGTTTGACAAGTCAATCGTCAGATCGGGTGTGCCGCCACCTTCCGTGAACACGCCCGTCACCGTTCCGCTGCGATCGGTGAGGGAAAATGCGGGAGCGAACCCGGCGTCTAATCGCTGGCCGTCGCTGAAAATGTCGGTTACCAGCAAGTCGCCAAAACTGAAGTAGTCCGAGATTTGGAAGGTGAGCGTGTACTGGATGGTGTCGCCGGGAGATGGGCCCGAGGCCCCCAGGTCAGTGACGATGGCGGAGGTTTTCTGGATCGCGATCGACTTGTCCGTCAAGGTGTGTTCTGGCCCGAAGGGGCTGACCGAGATGCCGGTCGGAAGGTCGCGCGGGTCCGTCGGCGTCCACTGCGCCCCGCTGCTCGCGTTGTTCTGGGAGGTCGCGTCGTCTCCCGTGAGCGGATCGATCACATCGGCATGGTTGGTATCGGTGCGGGGTACATAGAACGTGAAAGTCATGGAAGCGTCAGCGGCCGAGTCGGTACCCGTGACGGCTGCGAAGCGACGCGTCAGGGTGCCTCCGGGGATGGAGGTGCTCGGTGTGATCAACTCGTCCGTGAGGGCGGGTGTGCCATGGACAAGTGTCGAGTCGACACGGACGAACTGCAGGTTTTCGGGTAATGTGTCTGTCAATTCGAGCGAAGTGACTGTGGCGCCGTCGGCCAGATCGACACTAATCGTGTACTGCCGCGGGTAGTTCGGCCCCGTCGCGGTCTCGTTCTCCGGCCCGTGGTAGGTCTTCGTCAGCAGGTAGACGACCGGGGCGACCGAGGCCGAGTGGAACGCGGGTTCCAGTAGGGAAGGATCCGCCGTGGGATTGTCCAACGCGTCGTTGCCAAAGCGGAAGCCGCCCCGTGCCTCGATCGTCAAAGGCGTGTCGGTATCAGCCCACGGGCTCAAGTCCACGCGTACGTCAACAGTGGCTACCGGCTGGCCCGGAGTGTAACTGCCAAAGGGGAGTACCAGGACAACGAGCTGGTCGCCCGGCGTTCCTGTGACCACGACTGGAGCGCCGCTCGCGTCACGAGCCAACGGATGTAATGCGGTTCCCAAATCGTCGAAGGCGACCACGGTGGATGAGACAGCCTGTCCCAGATAAGTCGCGCTGGAAAACGTGATTCCGTCGTCAATTTCGATGCCGGCTCCGTCAGTTCCCGTCGCAGGCAACAACAGGTCAATGTACGGTCCATATCCCGTGTCGGTCAGCGAGTTGTTGGAGAACTCAATACTCAGCGCCAGCGTCTCTCCCAGCAGTCCTTCACTGGGGACGCTGAGAGTGGTGAGCGGTACCGCGGCCAGGAGTCGGCGCGCCTCGAGTGATTCGAAACGCAGTCTTCGGACGCGTCGGCCTGGATGACGATGGGGCGAGAACTGCCGATTGTGACGCGAGGATGAGTGAAATGAGCGCATTGGATTGCGAACCGGTCGCCTCCTGCAAGTTGTTCGCGAAACTATTGCCACGCGTTGAGCTAGTAATCCCACTCGAGCGTGGCTGTCAGACCTTGAGCCCAGAAGCTGGAACTGGACAGGGGACCTGAGCTATCCGACGTTGGTGAAGATCCAGGTGCTGGAAGCTGGGTACTGTCGAGGGCCGTGTTGATCTGCTCCCCCGCTCGCACCACCTGACTCCAATAGAGAAGTGAATAACCGAGAGAGCAACGAAGGTGGTCTGTCAGGCGACGTCCGACACGCAGTTCGGCCTGAGGCACAACTGCGAACTCGTGGTCCCTGTAGTTGCCCCAGGCGGTGCCGTGGGCGAACAATCCCCCAGGAAAATCGACCGGGGGCTGGCCCGGTACCGTGACGGTGGTATCCCCGGAGATCCGGAGTCGGTGAAACGAGCTGCCGAGGGCCACCCGGGCCTGCGCGGCGATGAAGTAGCCGTTCCTCGCCATCTCGCTCTGCAACCCAAGTTCGAAACCGTGGAATGACGAGTGGCTCTGGTACATGTCGGTCACTTCCAAGGCAGTGCCCACCAAGAGTGGGCCTCGCGGGTCCACGCTGACCAGCTGCTCGTAGATACGCACATTGTCCGAGAGTTTGAGAAAGCGATAACCCGCCAGGAAATCGATCCGATATCCCGTTTCGTTTCCGTCCCACTGGCAGCAGACCAGGTTCTTCCGCAGCAGTGCCGCGGCGCCCCAGAAGTCGTTGGAAGCGTCGATGGAGATTCCACCCGCCAGATTCCGTGGATAGCTGACCAGTTCCGAATTGGGCAAACCAATCGCCAGATCGTAGAACGGGCGGGCCAGGACGAGGTCGCCTGCGGACGTGGCGTGAAACCGGTCCGAGAGGGTTGCCGGGAACAACCAATCAGTAGTCAGCCACCATTGGCCTGCACCGTCCAATAGGACATCGGCCGACCAGCGAATTCCCGATCGTGGCCCGCTTGCAGTCAGTTCATCACCAAACAACACGTCCGTTCCCGGTTCCCCCAACACGCCCGCGTCCGGCAGTTCCACTCCCGCGGGACTGGTTGTCACGAGCGGCGGAAGGTGGGCGCCGCGCGTCCACCAGTACAGGTAGTCTGCGCGAACGTACAGCCATGTGTCAGGGCAGCAATACGACGAATTGTCGGATGTGGCGGGTTCGACCCACACGTCCACCAGGTCTTCCGCAGCGACGGAGCCCAGTGGCAGCTCTGATGTGGCTGCGGCGACGCAAAGTGCCAACAGTACGGTACGGAATAACAGCGGCGATAAGATCTTCACGCCCTGGTACAGCATGGGACTCTGCCGGGTGTATCGCAAATGACATGGATGAGACGATCTTCGCCCCGCGGGCCACAGTGGATGAGTTGAGTGTGGACCCTTCCGGGCGGACTAAGCTCGGGGGACAATAGAAGACTTCGGCTAAAGATTCAAGGGCAGCTTGCCGACGAGTCGGGCCTGGGGGGCCTCCGCTCCTTGGCCGACTCGGATGGCCAGTCTGACAGCCGTGTTCGCTTTCCCAACCTTGGCAACAAGCCCCTGAGCTGGGGGTGAATCCGCGCGGCAAGGTGCGTTGGATCAGGGCCGCACACGCACCGCCCGGGTCCTGCATTGACTGAAATCCCACGCTGCCTATCAGACGCGGACCGTCGGGCAACTGACCGCCCCGTCCTACGCGATCTTTTCATTCGCACTCTTGCCTGAGATATTGACTCTACAGAGTCGGGTTTCCTGACGCACCTGAATTTCTCAAGGGGCGGATCATGCAAGTTGTCACTGGCGATCAACTGATTGCTGGCGACCGAAGCATGGTCAAACCTGCCTGTAATCACTTAGTCACAGGCAGCGGAGGGGTGTTTCAGCCGAACGGTGCGCTCAGGCCACCTGGGCGATGTGTTGCAGCGTATCGTCGACTTGTTCCGGGTTGAGCATGCCGACCGTGATGGCGTCGACCAGTTCATTGGTGAACACGTATTTCAGTGACGCGTCTTTCTCTTCGGGTGTGATCAGTTTGCCGGCCCCGAAGATTTTCATTCCCACAACGGCTTTGCCGTTCTGACGCGCGGTCTTGAGCACAGTCGAAACCTCGTCGACCGAACCGTCACACGAGTACTCTTTGCCACCCTTGTGATTGATGCGAGCGAAGATGACGTCCACCCAGGGATGTTCGGCGGCGACCTTGAGCGCGCCGAGGTCGTGGCACGAGACCCCTGTTGCTCGAATCACGCCCTTGTCCTTCAGTTGGGACAACTCATCGCGAATCCGCTCATACTCCGTCGGCCATTGATCGTTCTGCATGCAGTGAATCAGGCAGACCTCAATCTGATCTACCTGCAATTCCTTGCGGAATCGATCCAACTCGTCCTTGGCCCCGCCCGAAGGCGTGACCCACTCTTCCTTCCGCGGCCAGATTTTGGTCAGCAACACATACTTGTCGCGGGGAAGTCGTCTGACAACGTCTTTCACAAACGGGTGCGAGCCGTACAGGTCGGCCATATCCAGGAATCGGACGCCTTGGTCCAAGCTGTGATTCAGCAGACGATCGAAAGCCGGCTTTCCCTGCCGCGTCTGCTCGGACGAGTGATTGTAGCCGTTGTATCCCGTCCCCTGAGCCAGTCGCGAAACGTTGATGCCTGTCTTGCCCAGTGGAACAATGTCCGAGCCCTTGAACGAAAGGGTGGCCGTTTCCTGCTGGGCGCGCAGCAGCGGAGCAGTTGCCAGCACGCCGGCACCGGCCAGGGAGGTTCTCAAGAAGTCGCGGCGAGTCAAGTGGGACATATTTCTACTCCTGTGAAGCGTCAATTGATTACTGATCCGCCGACCGCCGGATCTCGCACCCTGAATGTATGCGACGGAATCGTCGCCGCCGGAGATGCCTTGTCTGGCCGCCAGCGATTTTTCAATTGTTGTGTATACGGAGGGGCTTGGCAAACGAGGGGGCGGCATTTTTTTCTCGGCTGACGTGGCGAAAACACCGAAATTCAGTCAGGATGGCCCGCAGCACCCCCCCACCATCCACTTCCCGCGACGGGGACCGGCAATTCCATGCGGCATCCCCCGTCCCCGGCGAGCAGAGCACATCGGCTCAAACTCCGGGCGGCGTCTTGGACTGCGCCAATTGGCCAAAGCCGTTCGGCGGCTTTATTTGGGCTCTTGGGGAGTCTCGTAGAGGTAGACGCAGTCATCGAGTCTCGTTCCCTGAGCGTCTGTGACCGCGTACTTGGCGGGTCCCCACAGCGTGACCCCCGCGTGGCGACCGGCCTTGTCCAGCAAGTAGAACATGAGTCCGAAATTGGGGCGGCCTTGATCATCCAACAGGTCTGGCCGCCGGGTAGTCTTCGCAACTCGCCGACAGACTTCCAGGCCTGCGTCACGGGGGGACATGCCGCCGCGCATCAGTTCCACGGCGGCGAAGCTGCAGAGGTTCTGCAGATTGGCTTCACCACGTCCGGTACTGCCACACGAACCGATTTCGTTGTCGACGTACAGTCCGGCACCGATGATTGGCGAATCACCGACGCGCCCGGGGATTTTGAACGCCAGGCCGCTAGTCGTCGTGGTGCAGGAAATATCGCCCTGGGCATTCATGGCCGAGCAATGAATTGTCCCAGTGGGACGGCGAAACTGATAACGCGTGTGGCCGGCGATCTGGACCGGCACGAGATGTTGCTGGAAAAAGGCGGCGGTGTCCGGATCGTCCTCCTGGCCGGGAAGAGCGAGCCAATCATCGTTATCCGAGTGAGTGAGTTTCCAGTGCAGCCAGATCTTGTCGGCGCGCGGGGTGAGCAGATTCTCTTCCGGGAACCCCACGGCGCGTGCGAACTGCAGCGCCCCTTCTCCGACCAGCAGCACGTGATCGGTCAATTGCATGACTTTCATCGCCACCTGGGCTGGATGTTTGATATTGCGCAGGGCCGCCACGCAGCCAGCTCGGTGCGAGGGGCCATGCATCACGGCCGCGTCCAGTTCCACAATCCCCTCTTCATTGGGCACTCCGCCATAACCGACTGAAGTGTCCTGCGGATCCGCCTCGACAATCGCTACGCCCGCGACGACGGCTTCCAACGGGTCGTTCCCGGCGACGATCATCTCGTAGGCCGTTTTCGTCGCAGCCAGTCCATTGGCCGACGAGATGGCGACAACGGGAAATTCGCCCGGTTGCGGCACGTCAGCGCGATTCACCGCAGGTTCGGATTGTTTCATCAGATCGCTGGCCAGCGTGCTGGAGGCCAGTCCCAGAGCGGTCATGGAGAGAAAGCTACGGCGAGGGAAAGGATGATCGGTCATGCTGCTGGATCCTGCGGGACTAACAAACTGCGAGCCTTACGCGTCATGTCTGGAGTTACGCGAGCGACACTCCCTTCGACGGGGTCTTGTCCGTTCCATTATGGCGCAGTGACTCGTGGTATGCCATCTCCACCAGCCGCGAACTCAGCGAACTACCTGACTGACGATGCGCCCGTCAATGATCGATCCGATACAGTGCGTTGTATATTCGAAGGGATCACCGTCATAGAGGGCGAGATCGCCGTCCTTGCCCACTTCGAGCGAGCCGACTCGTCGCTCCACCCCCAGGATGCGCGCGGCATCGATGGTGATCGTCCCCAGGGCCTGTTCGAAGGTGAGGCCATTGGCCGCGGCCCGCCCCGCCTCGAACAGCACGACGCGCGACTTGGGGACGTAGGCTTCAAAGCCGCTTTGCAGCGCCACGGGGATACCGGCCGCGATGAGCTTCGACGCCGTTTCAAAACTCAAGTTCTCGCGCTCTTCCGCGGCGCGAGCCATGGTGGGGTGAATGAGTACAGCGACTCCCGCCTGTTTGATTTCATCCACCAGCATATACGACTCGGCGGCACTATCGAGCCAGACGGGGATCTTGAACTCGCGAGCCAATCGCAACGCGCTGGCAATATCCTGAGCGCGATCCGCCGTGATCATCAGGGCGAGTTCGCCGCGCAGGACGCGCACCAGAGCTTCGAGGTGCAGGTCTCGCGGCACGGGATCTTGTTTGGCTTTGGCTGCCTGGTTGTCGGTGTTTGGGACAGCGACGGCATTCTCAGCAGCGTCCTTTTCCGCCGTCTTCGTGTCCGTCGTTGTCGTTTGAGCGGCTGCCACTTTGGCCGCATATTCCTGCGCCTTGATCAACTCGCCACGCAGCATGGACATCATCTTGCCGCGCGTGCCGGGTGATTGACTGCCCGATTTCCGCGCATCGGCGACGAGCGAGCAGGCGACGGCCCTGGCCGGTACCAGCATCGCTTCCTCCACCGTGTTTCCCACCGTCTTGACAATCATGGTTTGCCCCGAGATCAGTTCGCCCGGAGCATGGCCGGTGTGGATGGTCGTGACGCCGAAACTGCGAATCCAGGATATGAGACGATCGTGAGCGTTGTAGGCGTCCAGGGCCCGCAGTTCGGGCTGCATGGCGGTGGAATGCTCCAGCTGCTCTTGATCTTGTGGTTGGTTCAACAGCCCAGACAGCCCCACTGTGCTGTGGGCGTCGATCAGGCCAGGCGTCACGACTTTGGCGCGCAGTACTTGCATGCCGGGGGGAATGGGCGTAGCGGCCGCGGGCCCGATTGCCGCGATCTTGCCGTTTTGCACAATCACCACGCCGTCGGCGATTGGTGGCCCCGCCATCGTGTACACCGTTTCTCCTTGAATGGCGACCTGAGCTGCGGCCAGCGCCGCCACGGCCTGAACGGCCAGAAAGAAACTACAGCTGATAGAGTGAGCCCGTTTCATTCCTGGTCTCCATTCTCAAAGCAGCAGTAATAGGGCGATTGGTCGTGGCCGGCACCGTAGCCTCCTACGGCATACAGATGATCCTGCGGATTCGAAAAGTCGAAAGCCTTTTCGCCTTCCACCCAAGTCTGCAGTACATGCGTGTAAACACTTAACGGGTCACCGCTCAGCACCACAAAGTCCGCATCCTTGCCCGCTTCGAGAGACCCGATTCTGTCCTGGAGGTTGAGAATCTCGGCTCCCGCCAGCGTCAGGCCCTCCAAGGCCGCCTGCCGTGACATGCCGGCGCGCACAGCCAATGCCGCCATGCGGTTGAAGACCCGGGAGTCCGTGATCCAGTCGTCCGTATGGAAGGCTACCCGGACCCCGGCCTCGGCCAATATCTTGCCAGTCTCCAGCCGCAAATGCTGCGCTTCGAGTTTGCCACCCGGGGAATCGATCAAGATGATCGAGCAGGGGACTTTGGCCAGTGCAATTTCCTTCGCGACCGCCCAACCTTCGCTGACGTGATGCAGGACCACGTTAAGTTGAAACTCCTGTGCCAGACGCAGTACCGTCATGATGTCATCGTGTCGGTGCGTATGATGATGCACGATCCGGGTGCCATGCATGGTCTCGATCAAAGTCGCCAGGTGCTCGTCGTAAGGAGGCATCTTCGTGGGATCGTCCGCAGCACGGGCAATGGCCGCCTGATATTCGCGAGCCTTCACAAACTGCTCGCGCACCAGATGCGCCGATTTGCCCCGCGTGCCAGGCCACGGAGCGCTGCGAATCGAATTCGTTCCGTTGGCCATTTTCAATCCACCCAACGGCTTGCCATGCGAGTCGACGATCAATAGTTGGTCGATTGTCGTGGGCGTAGTCGCCGCGAAACGCAGCTTCACGTATACCGTCTGGCCGCTGACCAAGTGTCCCGAACCGGGCATGATGTTCAGCGTCGTCAATCCACCCGCCAACGCACGCTTGAATCCCGAGTCTCGCACGTTCAGCGAATCGACCACGCGCACACCTGGTTGGATCGGCTGGCTACCGTCCGCGGCTCCGACCCCTCCGATGTGGCTGTGCGTGCAAATCAAGCCTGGCATGATCACTCGTCCGGCCAATTCCACGACGGTGGCACCATCGGGGATCGCGGTTCGTCCCGTGGGCCCTACCGCCAGAATCTTGCCCGCATCGATCACCAATACCCCGTCGGGGATCTCCGGACCGGCAATCGGGATGATCCGAGCATGAACAAAGGCCGTTGGTGCTGCCACAACCGGCGCCGCGAGGAGCAGGCAAATGAGTGTGGCGACGCGGACAGACGTGAGTGTCGGGCCCGAGTAAAGGAGGTGTTTCATGAACGTTGTACCTGGTCGCCTTCTCCTGCCAGAGAACCGTCAGGAAAAAGAGGAGAACTCAGTGACCCCGGTGGACGTCGCGATGATGTCACGGGATGCTGGCAGACAGAGTCCCCGAACCCGCACCGGTCATGAGCATACGGTAGTTGAGAAGGACTCGGTTTTCAATCGGTGAAACAAGCTGGCGCCAGAGTGCAGGCCGCGGGACGGGAAAGTCCGCTCCCCAGGCAGATCGCTTTTCAACCGCGATCCTTCTGCCAGCTCAGCCGACCGTCCTTGGCAGCACGCATCAAGAAAAGGAAGCGAGTAGACTGCCTGATACAGTCTACTCGCCTGTCACACGTACAAACCGGATAGGTGTACTTTCAGGACCGGGAACAGTCCGCTCTCGGCCTAGTCGTCATCGTCATCGTCATCGTCTTCGTGGCGGTTGTCCTTCTGCATCTGTTCCAACAACTTGTGGATCTTCTTCAATTCGCTCTCGATCCCCTTCAGTCGCTTCGTGAACTCGGCATGAGTCTTGTCGGTTTGTGCGGGATCGAAATGGATGGCATGCGGCAGGGGGGAATGGCCGGCGGCATGTCCAAACATCAGCACGTCGTGGGGCCCTGTGGCGATTTTGGGGTCGAGGCGAATCGTCCAGGATTGAGCGCGTGGTTTCTTTCCTGCTGGTCCATTTTCTTCCGCCACTTTGGCGACAACGACCGCGTGGGCGGTAGCCGTGGCTGTTTTCTCGCTGTGTGGCTGGCCCACCACAATCTGACCGGCATTGACGTCGGCGTCGAAGGAAAATTCTTGCGACTTGCCGTCCTCGCCCATGAAGATCATTTTGCGGCGAATTGCTCTCTTGGTGTCCTCCCCATCCTTCTTCGTCACTTCCACTTTGATCTCGCGCTCGCCAGGCTTGTTGAGCAACGGCAATTCAATCGGTTTGCCATTGACGACCAGCTTGCCGTCCTCCAGCGTTACGGTGACAGTCTTTGCCATCTCTTTGGCGGAGATCTCATCGCCGTCTACCGCGATGGCAATGCAAATGGTCTTTTCAGCGTCTGTTTTCTTTTCCTTCTCTGCGTGTTCCGGGCCAGCTTGGGTGGTGATCGTGATTTCCCGCTCGCCATCGCCCTGCTTGCCAGCCTTGGCCGCCTGTTTCAATTTGGCTTCGACCAGTTGCTTGGCCTTGGCGATCTTCTTGCGAACCTGGTCCACTTTGTCTTTCGTTGCGGCGTCTTCCGTTGTGGCGTCTGTGGCGGCGGCCATCGTTTCAGCAACGATATGAATGGCCTGCGTTTTCTTTTCCCCGGCTTCGTCATCCGAAGCCATTACCTCCAGGGCGCCGGCGCCTCCGTCCGCTTTGACGACGTAGGCCTTCGTTTCGACGTTGCCGGAAACTTCCTGCACGTGTTGTGTGCCATCGTCACCGACGGTCACGACAATCGTTTTCACCTCTTCACTGGGCGATTGCTCGAGCTGCTTGGCCGAGGCAACGATGTGGTGGGGATGAGCTTCCACCTTCAATCGCTGAACACCCTTAATGGCCCGCAATTTCTCTTTGATTTTCTCTTGGATGTTCTGTGGCAGCCCTTCCATTTTGTCCTGCAACGCCTTTTGCAGAGCTTCGGCCACGTCGGTGTCTGCCGGTTCACCCTGCACCACCGTCGTAGTGGTGACTTCCCGCTTTTCCTGGTCTTTCTCTTGGTCCTCGGCCCCCGCGGGGCGATTCAGGAGCAGGGCCAAACAGGCCACCGCGGCAGCCATGCCAAATACGTTGCAAACGACAGACTTCATACCGGAGACTCCCATTAGGTCCGCTCACAGAATAAGCGCGCGTCGACCATCGACGCTTGCTCAGCAGCATCGCCCCCACTGGTGGCTGAATCGGCCACATTTCAGCAGTTTGCCGGCCCCGCCAGCTGAATCTGACAGGGGCCAGCCGGTTCACCGCCACGTCTACCGTGCTGAACGCTCAACGGTTATCGCGGCCCGGGCCAACGTTTAACGTAGTTGTAGTTTCCGCGGAAGTCTAATTCTTGCCGGCCAACGCCGGAAATTCTTGCTCAATCGGCCCCTTTCGCCCCATAGCGTGGAGCACCCGGGCTCATTCAAGAGCTCCCTTTCGCCTGGCCACAATGGTATCATGCTCGATAAGGATGGCGGGAAAAGCGGAGTGCTTCGTGGCCCCAAATCGGACGTCCAAAGCCCCCCCTTCGACTCTCCGTCGCACTCCAGCAATTCCAAGACTGCGGAGGACGGGCAGCGAGTGATGCGTTGCCCGCCGGCGATGTCAGATGTTCTCTGGCAGCGGGTGTTTTGGTCAGGGACACATTTTCTGTTTCTGATGCTGACTTTGGTTTTTATTGAGTGACTCCAATGGACTCTGACATAGCCTCGGAAATGGGGGCGTCGGATCGAGGATTTCTGGTAACCGTGTGGAGTGGGGGGGAGAGAGTTAGAGTAAAGTTTTCGCGTGTAGGATGCGCGCACGGTGCGCGCATGTTTGGAACATAATCCGAAATTCGAAGCACAGAAAAGTGGGAGAAAGGGAGAAAGGGAAGAAGGGAGGAAGGGAGGAAGGGAAAACGGAGGACGCAATGGCATGCTGCTGGTGAGAATCTGCTGGGGGCCCGCCCGCGGCCGTTTTGCCGGCAGCGGAGGTTTTGGATTTCGAATTTTGGATTTCGAATTGGTTTGGGATTTCGATATTGGGATTTCGGATTTTCCGTTTTGGTTGCGGCCACAGGCCGCGTTAGGAGTAAGAGGTAAGAGGTAAGAGGTAAGAGATAAGAGTGAGAGCAAGAGCAAGAGTAAGAGTAGTTGGGGGGGGCGAGATGCGATGAGGGAACACAAAATGCTGCACGCGCTTCGTTCGCGACGTTCGTTTCTGGCAACTGCCGCTGCCGGTGCCGCCGCCATGGCCTGGCCGATTCACGGCACGCTGTCGAGCGAGGGTAACTTGGCGCTGGAGGCGGGCGAAGGAACCGTGGATATCACGCCGCCACTGGGAATCGAGATGGCCGGTTTTCATCGTTCCGCCGGGAACGAGCGGCGGATTACCGGCATTCGCCAAGCGACAGCAGCTCGAGCACTCGTCCTGCGCATGCGAGATACGCTGGCGGCTCTCGTGTCACTCGATATCAGCTGCGCCTCGCTGGAGATGACGACGCGGATACAACAGCAGATTGCTCAGCAGTGTGGCATACCAGCATCCAACGTGCGCATCTGTGCCACGCATACACACTCGACTCCCACGCTGCGATACCTGCGTCAATGGGGAGCGATCTCACCCGAGTACGTGGCTTCGGTCGAGAAGAGTGTGGTGCGAGCGGTGGAAATTGCGATGGCCGACCTGGCCCCCACCGCCGTCCACTTGGGAAAGTGCCGGGCGCCGGGAGCCAGCAACAATCGCACCACCAAAACCTGGAAGACCGACGAACAGTTCGTGGCCGAATCGACCGATGACGACCGCTGGTTGGATACCATGGTCCATGTGCTGCACTTCGAGCGTGCCGCCGGAAAGCCCAGTCTGCTGTGGTACCATTTCTCGGCGCATCCGGTCTGCTATAACGACGACCTGGCCGGCCCCGATTGGCCCGGTTTGGTGACGGAACTGGTCCGTTCCAAGCACCAGCTGACGCCCTCGTACCTGCAGGGGCACTCGGGTGATGTCAACGCCGGCGACGCGGACCACTGGATCGGAACCGCTGAGAACACCGCCAATCGGGTGGCCGACGCCATCTCGCAGGCGCTCCATGGCGCCCGCCAAGTGCCGACCGATCAACTGCGCCTGGCGACTCAACCGGTGCCGCTGCCGCTGGACATGGAGTTGTTCGGGAAGTGGTTGAATGACTACCGCAGTGACCCGGCGAAGTGTGCCAGCGATCTGTGGGTCGATGCCGGTTTTGCCGAAGACTGGTTCCGAGGGTCGGCTCAACGTGATATGAACCAGAACCAGATCCTCGTGCCGGTCAGCGTGATGCAACTGGGCGACGTCGCCATGGCGTTTCATCCCGCGGAACTCTACAGTTGCTACGGGCTGACGATCCGCCGCGATTCACCTGTGCCCGATACGCTGGTCGTCGGTTACACCGACGACATCGTGGGGTACGTGCCGGATCCCAACGCATACAAGTCGAGTGAGTACGCTGCGTTGGTCGTGCCGAAAATCCTGGATTATCCACCCTTTGTTCCGACCGTCGGCCGGACGCTTTCAACGGCAATTGTCGCCATGCTCCAAAAACTTGTCGCGTGAATGATCTGCCGGTTCGGGACTTGAGCGACAACAACTCGCTGACGCCGTCGCAGCTCCGTTCGAGTCGTCTCGGTCAGAGGGATGTCACACCAGTGGACCGCTGGCGGATTCTCGATAATCGATCCTTCGATGGTCGAAGCTGTTGGCACGCATGGGGGCGGGAGATGGGATCGTCCCGCCGTGAGCAGCAGGCCTTGAGCAGCAGGCCTCGAGCAGCCAGTCATCCAGCCACCCCTTAATTGCCGTACATCGCGACCCAGTACGCAGTGCCGTCCGCACTGATGCCATACCCGAAACCGGCCAGCGAGTTGCCGGCGACGATATTCGACCAATGACCGCTGCTGGAGCGCCAGCTCTGAAATGCGCTGCGTACCGTTGGCTGCCCCATCGCGATGTTCTCGCCCGCGAAGCCGTGAAAGCCGTGACGCGCTGCTCGGCCATCCGGACCGCCATTGCTGTGGTGGCTGAAATTGCCCGAGCGAGCCATGTACCAGGCGTGGTCTTGGGCCGCTTTCGTCAACGCCGGAGAGAGTTTCTGGGGAGGTTGTCCCACGCTGGCTCGTAACCGATTGTTCTCCTCCAACATACGCACCAAAGTCGGATGTTCGTGCAAAGGTGCTTTGGCAGGCGGCGTATCCACGAGGTTTGCCATATGAGCGCACAAAACGACCGTTACCAGACTCCACGTTCCCATCGGTTCTGCTCCTAGCCCAGGATTGACTGTAAATGTAGGAAGTATGTGAAGAGTTTGCGGGGGACTCTGAGTTTCGCAGATTGCCTGGTTGGGTCAAGTCCCCGCGATGGGAGGGATCTTCACCGTCATGCGAAGAGTAGCGGAAGACAAACCGGATGGCTGATCTTTGCGGTAATCAGCTGGCGGAGAGGGCCTTTACCGACGTTGGCATCCTCTGGCCGGGGGGGTGGTGGTGTCACCGCTGTCCGTCCGTCACGAAGGGGTGACTTGCTGAGCGAGAACGACGGGCGGCGGTTGGGGGATAGGCCAATTCGTCGTGCGATCAACTTCCGTGGAGCGGTGCCGAGCGACACCGTCGCTGTCGTTTGCGGACGTGCGGAGAACCGTGACGCCAGATTGGCGGACTGACGGCCGCGAACGATTTTGGGCTGCGGGCCCCTGGATCGCCGAGGGGATCGTAGAATGTGCATCCAAAGTGGAAGCTCGGCCTCGCCGTTGGCTCTTGTCAAGCTGCGTGGCAGGACCGAGCAAACGCCATCAGCGTGAAGGTTGTTTGGCTGGCGAGAGGGCTTGTTCGCGGGCTCGCAACATGGCCTCTGCCATTCGATAGGCCCTGTTGGCCATCTCTCTGTCCTTGTCTTCTTCGCTCAGGGCTCGATCCCCCCGTACTTCCATGCCGTGGGTGACGAGCCCTTGCATGGCGACGGCAGCGAGCCAGTCAAAGAGCGTAATGCCGGGATGCGTGGCACCCGCCGGCACGGGATTAAAGGGAGCGTACGGGTCGATTTTGTGATCGACCTTTTGGTCGACTTTTCTGGGGGCCGCTGGGCTCGGATGCAGGGACGTGGATGGCACGGATCGATCCTTTGTGAGCAACCGGGAACGCTGGGTGGTGGCAGAGGGCGGCACCTCAGCGAGGAGGTACAGCAAAGCCCTCCGATCTTTCCCGACAACTCTAGCTTTCTTTTCAACCCCGGTGTGCGCTCGTCTGACCAGGCCCATCGCTCCCGCGGCGGCAGATCCTTCGGGTTCGCCACCTCACGCGAAGCGGCATGCCGTCGAGCGGGCAGCGGGCATTACCGTGCGGCTTCATCGGCAGCCACCGAACACGCTCAGCTGGTAGTCAAAACACTTGGGTCGTGACCGGGCATGTTGCGCGAGTGAGGTGGGGGGCCCTTAACGGTTTTTCCATTCCTGTGTGATGGAACGAATGTCGCGGCGAAGCGGGCCACTAGACGCTGGCGGAATGGGACCGGTTGCTGACGCCGCAGCATGAGCAACGTCGCAGCAACCTGTTTTGCCGCCGCCCCCCATTCAGAACTGAGTTCGCTGGAAGCTCTCTTTGCGTTCGGCCATGAATCGAATGATCTCGGCCTTGGCGGCCTGTTTCGTCTTGAGGGAAGCATGAATGCCGATGGCCTTGGCGATCTCGATCAGCTCGTCCTTTTTGAATTGTTTATCGAACTGTTTGACTTCGGCTTCGATGGCACTGTAGGTCACGTCCGGACTGGTGACGCGATCGTACAGCGTGCGTGCGCGCTGAATCGCGTTAGCCAGCGCATCCGGATCGGCGACTTTGGCGTTCGCCTTGGCGACGGTTTTGGGACGTCCGCCGGCGGGGACGATGCCCGTCCTGGCGTATTCGTCCGCCCGGCCCAGGAAGTCGGCGAACTGAGCGATGGTCAGTGAGCGGAACGGTTCGAGGCCTGCGCACGCCCGCTCCAGGTCATCCGCGATTTTCTTGGCCCCCGACACACTCAACGGCTGGCTGAGGCTGTGCAGAAACTGTTGCAGTTCGTAGACGTTCATGATCAGCAATCCTTTGTAGCAGTTCGTCAATCAGATCGCGGAACATTGGTTCGACATCCTGATAGAACGCGGCGAACCGGTTAGCCCGCGCGGCCTCGCCGAACGCTCCCTTCTGACGGATCAGCGTCCGGAACGCATAGATATCGCGTCCCCACGGATCCTCGCACCGCGACCGCAAGGAGTCCCAGATCGCCTGTTCCCGCTGGACCAGCCGTTCCCGCGGGCTGGTCCTGTTCGCGACCAATCCCAGCACGTCCAGTCGCGGGCACAACACGCCCTGCAGATTTTTGAGCGCGCGGAGCTGTCGGGGCACGGCCTCGGCCGAAGTCTGGTCGGGAATCACGGGAATGAGCACGAAGTCGGCGGCGGCGAAGGCGTTAATGCAGGCGGTAGTCAACCGAGGCGGGCAATCCAGCAGCACATAGTCGTAATCCTGCCACACCTCCGGCGCGTGGAGATAGGAGCGCAGCACGTGCCGCACGTCACCCTGTTCGGGATGCAGCAGCCACTGGGCCATTGCGCGGTTCTCCACGTCGGCCAGGCTCTCGTCGGCCGCCATCACGCGCAGAGCGGAGTGGTCCGGCACTTCGTGGCAGCAGCGTTGGAAGTCGTCCCTGTTGACGGTCGGGCTTCGCAGTATGCGATCGACGAATTCACCGCGCCGGCGAATTTCGTCAATCCGCTCGGGCGGCAGGCAGAGTGAGGTAAGAGATCCTTGGTAGTCGAGGTCGACCAACAGGACGCGCTTTCGTTGCGCGAGCATCGCCCCCAGGTTCGCGGTGAGCGTCGTCTTACCGACACCTCCTTTGAGGTTGGCCAGCGCGATGACCACCATACCCCGCTCACGCAAGGGACGGAAAACCGGGACTGGGCAAGTGGGCGCCCTTTCCCACACTCGGCCGTCGAAACCGGCCAACCGTTGCGTCTGCTCGGACAGTTCCGCCACTTGCTGCGTCAGCTCGACCTCGGTTTCCTTGCGGGCCACCAGTTCGCTGGAGAAATTGACTTGAATGGCCAGCAGCTGCTCTCGCTCTTCCCGCAGGCCCGTGACTTCCTGCTCGAGCCGGCTCCGCTCTTCCAGCAACCGGCGCGATTCGTCTTGCAGGGCAGCGTGAGCGGTTTGCAGAGTGAGGCACTCCGCCCGAGCGAGTTCGAGCTGCCCTTCCAGTCTCCCCTTCGTCTCGCGCAAGTCGCGATTCTCCGTCGTGCTTGCCGCGGAAACGTCACGCAGTCGGCCATTTTCCGCCTGGATGTAACTCAGGCTCGTTTCCAGTTGCGTCCGCGCCTGACGCGATTCTTCCGCTTCGCGCGCGAACGACGCTCTTTCGGCCGAGAGTCTTTCGTTGTCCGCTCGCCCAATCTGCAGGGTCGCCTCGTCGGATGCATGCGCCTTGCGCAGGCGTATGTTCTCGGCGTGCAATTGCCCAATCTGCTTCTGGAGCGGACGCCGGGACAGCCAATGTACCGAGAATAGAACCAACGCGACGCTGCCGACTCCCAAGGCAAATGCCACGACGTGCCCGGGGCCGCGGCGCACCATTTCGGTCAGCATCTCGTACAACTCATGGGTGCTCATCACTTGACTCCAGGGTCCGCAGTACTGCGCAGGGGGCCATTCAGTTCCTGGATGCGCTCGACAGCATTAGACACTATTTGAGCAGCGGATCAACCTGCTGCCGCCGCTGGCGGCGTCAAGCAAGCTGCTTGCGGAAGCGGGTGATGGCGAGCGTCAAGATGACGAAGCCACAGGCGACCAAACCCGCGACCCACGGCAGCAAGTCACGAATATCCGCTCCCCGCAGCACAATCCCGCGCAGGATTTCGATGAAGTAAGTGACCGGGAT
The DNA here is from genome assembly GCA_963802295.1 of uncultured Planctomycetota bacterium. GTDB lineage: Bacteria > Planctomycetota > Planctomycetia > Pirellulales > Pirellulaceae > JAJRVM01. The sequence goes on from CAWDIM010000007.1 coordinate 56,013, forward strand.
GCCAAACGTGGCGACGTAAATGACGGTCGGCATTTCGGCGCGGGGAAAGACGAATCCCGACAAGAGAACGGATGGCAGCATGATGACAAAGGCGGCTTGGACGGCCCCCAACTGGGTCTTGGTCACCGTCGAGACGAGCAGTCCCAGTCCCAGCGAGCAGACCATGAACAGCATGGACAGGGTGAGCAGCAGGGAAATGCTGCCGTGGATGGGGACCCCGAAAACATACACCATCACCAAGAGGACAATCAGCAGTTCGATGAAGCCGACAAGAGCGTAGGGGAGCAGCTTACCGAGCAGCAGGCCTGTCCGGCCGACGGGGGTGACGAACAGTTGCTCGAGGGTCCCGAGTTCCCGTTCGCGCACCACCGCGAACGAGGTCAGGAACAGGGTCACCAACTGCAGGATAATGCCGATCAGTCCCGGCACGAAAAAAAAGGCGCTTTCCAGATCGGGGTTGTAGAGCAGGCGGGGCCGCACGTCGATGGGCAGGGCAAGGTCGCCGGTGGCAGTGCGTGACGGAGCGAAATGAGCGGCTTCGCCGCGCGCCCGGGCGAAATGGATGGAGAGGTTCACGCCAAGCAACTTGGCGGTCGTCAACGCCGTGGTGGCGACCTGCGAGTCACTGCCATCAATCAATACCTGCACGGTCACCTGCTCGCCGCTGAGCAGTCGATCGGAATAGTCAGGGGGAATGCGCAAACCGACGCGCGCGTGGCCCGACGTCAGCGCTCGGCGAAATGACTCTTCGTCGTGGACCCGCGACCACAGCTCGAAGCGTTCGGTATTCACAAACGCTTCGACCAATCGCCGGCCATCGGCGCGGCCATCCTGGTCCAACACGACCAGCGGGATGTGCTCAATCTGCGTGTCGATGGCCCATCCAAAGATGATGGTCTGCATGACCGGAACGACCAGCATGAAGAAGAGGGTGGAGGGTTGTCGGCGAATGTGTGCGAACTCCTTGACCATGATGGCGAAGAGTCCGTCAGTGGTCCGGCCGACTTTGCGAACGCGTGGTCGCGACTTGGCGGCACGCCGTCGTTTCGCCGCCGGCGGATCCGCCACGTTCACGTCGTGGCCAGACAGGGGAACCTCAGGCCGGGGACCTGACTCAGGGCCAGCGGCGAGGGGGGGGGCGGCAAGGGAGGTGCCCTGGCTGAGCGTCCGTTCCGCGTCTCGCGTGAGCGTGACGAAAACATCCTCCAGAGAAGGGGGGATCTCGCGAATCTCGGCGTCGCTCTCCCCTTTCTCGCGCAGCGTGCCCAACAGTGATGCGGGAGAGCAGGCATCGGTCACCAGCAGATGGAGCGTCTCGCCGAAGAGCGTTGCATCCTGCACGCACGGCGCACCGCGAAACTCGGCCAGGAAGATCGCGGGATTCCGTACCCGCAGCTCGTAGCGCCGGGTTCCCGCGGGGGTGACTGCGGGGAGCTGTTTCAGTTGGCCCGGCTTGCCGCACACGAGTAACTTGGACATGTGAATGTACCCCACGTCCGTACAACGCTCGGCTTCATCCATGTAGTGAGTCGTTACCAGCAAAGTGACTCCGCGGCCTGCCAGTTGGAACAACAGATCCCACAGCTGCCGGCGAGCCACCGGGTCAATTCCCGCTGTCGGTTCATCCAAGAACAGCAGCTCGGGCTCATGAATCAAGGAGCAGGCGAGGGCCAGACGCTGCTTCCAGCCTCCGGACAAGGTGCCGGCCAGTTGGAATTTGCGATGTTCGAGTGCGGCCAGTTCGAGCACGGCCGCGCAGCGTTCCGCCAGTCGCGATCCGTGGAGACCGTAGATCCGGCCGTAGAATTCGATGTTCTCGATCACGGATAAATCGGCGTACAGGCTGAATTGCTGGGACATGTAGCCGACTCGCCGCTTAATCAGTTCGGATTCGGACCGCACGTCGTGGCCCAGGACGGTGGCTTGGCCGGCGGTCGGTTCCAGAATCCCCAGCAGCATGCGAATGATCGTCGACTTGCCGCTCCCATTGGGGCCCAGCAGCCCGAAAATGGACGCTTTTTCAATCTGAAAGCTGACGTCGCTGACAGCTACCAGATCGCCGAAATGGCGGGCCAGGTGCCTCACGTCGACGACGACGTCACTCATGGATCGACTCCGTTGGCGGGAGCAGGATGTCGGCCGACATGCCGGGACGGAGCTTTCTGGTGGGGTTCTCGACGGTCACTTTCACGCGGAAGACCAGCTTGGCACGCTCTTCCGGAGTCTGCACATTGCTGGGAGTGAACTCTGCCTGGCGAGACACGAAGGTGACGGTCCCGATGAAATCGTCGTTGGGAAAGCTGTCGATCGAGACCTGCAGTTGTGCTCCCATGTCGACCCGTAACCGATTCTGCGGGATATAAGCGCGGACCCAGATGCGACTGTCGTCCAGCATGGAGAGTACGGGTGCGGAAGGGGGAACCAGGTCACCAGGTTCCAGTTCCAGTGCCTCGATGACACCATCGAGGGGGCTGCGTATTTTGAGTTCTTCCAGTTGTTTGTCGATGGCGGCCAGGGCGTACTGGGCGGCATCGCGCGCGGCCCGGGCGGATTCGATATCTTCCTTACGGTAGCCGTTCTGTTGGAGCTCCCAAGCTTTGCGCGCTTCCTCCACCTGGGCTCTGGATCGCTCCAGGTCCTCCTGCCGCGTCCCCACCAAGAGCAAGTCAAGCTCCTGTTCCCGCAGCGCGACCGTGGCGGTGGCCGCTTCCAGGCGTTCGCCGGCCTGGTCCAGTTCTTCGGCTGCCGCGGCCCGCTTCTCCGCCAGACCGCGTACCCGATCGTGGCTCTGGCGAGCCAGAGTCAGCTGGGCCTTCGCCACCCGTAGCTGGGCGCGAGCCACTTCGATCTCCTGGTCCCGCGGACCGTCAGTGAGTTTCTTGTCTTCAGCGATGAGTTGTGCGAGACGCGCCTTGGCTTGAGCGATCTCCTCCAAGCGAAAACCATTCTGCAGGCGGTCCAGGTCGGCCTGACGTGCCGCCAGGGTGGCCGTCGCCTGTTGCCGCAGTTCGAGCAAATCGAATGGCTCGAGCTCGATCAAGACTTCGCCCTTGGCAACGCGTTGCCCTTCTTCCACATGCACCGCCGCCACGCGGCCCCCGACGCGGGAACCCAGTCGTATCTCGTCCGCCTCGAGAAAACCGCTGACCTTGTTCGACTCCGGTCGATATTGACTGTAGACGATTGCGGACACCAGCAACGTCGCGACGACAGCAAAGGCAAACAATCGCTTGATCATGGTCTTTCCGCGGCACGTGACCTGTACGCAGATGGAGCACCGTTGCGAGGGCGCCGCGCCGTTGTGGTACGCGTGCGGTAGGCCCCCGTACATCATCATACCGAAGACGCCCATGCCTGTCTCGAGTGCTGTCTCGATGCTGCCCGGGCTGGCCTGCCGCGGGGAGCATCTCCTTGCGCCGCGGCCGGTACAAACACGACAGGCGACGTAGCATCCACCGTGGATGGCGGTTGTCCCGCACGCCAGAAAGCGTCTGAGTTTTTCCGCGCGAGGAATTCTGGCGGAACCGGCTGTCAGACGACGTCGGCCAGGTCGACCTGGACCTGCATGACTGCATCGGAGCGACGGAGAAAGGCGTCCAGCACGTTCGGGTCGAAATGTGAGCCCCGTCCCCGCTCCAAAATCTCGATGCATTTCGTGTGTGAATAGGCCGCCTTATAGGGACGCTTGGAATTCAACGCGTCAAACACGTCAGCCACAGCGGTCATGCGACCTTCGATGGGAATCTGTTCACCGCGGAGGCCCAGCGGGTATCCGCCACCGTCCCAATGTTCGTGGTGGGTCTGGGCGATCGTCGCTGCCACCGGAATCAGCCAAGCCGTGGCATTGCCCGGTTCGATCAGATCGAGTTGGCTCCGCGTGCCGTATCGCTCCCAGGCACTGTCGGGCGACTGCTGAATAATGCGGCGTCCGAAGGCACAATGCTGTCTCATCGTTTCGTATTCGTCATCCGTGAGTTTTCCGGGCTTGAGCAGAATGGCGTCAGGAATGCCGATCTTGCCGACATCGTGCAGCAGCGAAGCCTCTTCGAGCAATTCGACGATTTCATCGGCCAGGCCGAGCTCGCGGGCGATGATCCCGACGTAACGCCCCACGCGCATGATGTGGTGGGCGGTTTCGTTGTCGCGATACTCCGCGGCGCGGGCCAGCGTTTGCACGAGACCGCGTCGTGAAGCCATCAATTCCGCCGTGCGGGCACGAACTTGCCGTTCGAGCTGCACGGAATAGTCTTCCAGATGATCGTAATGGGCCTTGACCACCAGGGCGTTCCCCACTCGCAACACCAGTTCGCTCGGGTCCACCGGCTTGGTTAAAAAATCGGTGGCGCCCAGCTCCAGGGCTTTCTGCTTGATCCGCGCGTCGCCGACGGCAGTGAGAATGACGACCGGAACGCGATGCAATATCGCATCAGCACGCACCTGCTGCAGAATCTCAATCCCGCTGACTTCGGGCATCATGATATCGAGCAGGAGCATGTCGGGCCGCTCATCGCGCGCCGTCTGTACGGCGGTCGTCGAGTCGGTGGTAGTGCGAAAGTTGGTGTAGCCGTAGCCCTGCAAATACTTCTGCACCACTTTGATGTTGATCGGCTCGTCGTCCACGATCAGGATCTTCGCCGACTTGGTGGTGGCACGCGAAGGGGGCTTGTTCCCCTCCTGCGCGTGCGCTGGCGACCAAGGTGGCAGAGCGACGCCTGATGCAGTGACTGATGCAGTGACTGGCGCCGGGTAGTCCAATACCGAAGCGGAGGGGTGATCGTATGTCATCGCAAGAGATTCACTTGGGAGGTTGGTGCGAAGTTTTCAGGGGAAGACGCGGTTTCCACGTCCAGGCCCGGCAGCTATGGTCGCGGTTGGACGACACGCAATCCGCACCGAGACGGCTCCAATCACAAACATAGAGTATGCTCGGCGGTCAGTCGTACGGTTCGCGAGGGGAAACTGGGGGATCTGGCCCTGAGGCGGGGGAATGACGTGAAAGGTAGTGGTTCTGATTCTGGCCACGGTCATTGTGGGGTATGGGCCAGAATCTCGGGCACCACCAGGCAGCCTGCGACCTCCTCGATGTCCCTCAGATTCGCCGCGATATCGTCGACGGATCCGTCGCAGCGAGCCAGCCGTTCCAATTCTTTGGCCAAATCGGTAAAGTCGTGAAAACCGGCAGTTCCGCCCGAGCCTTTGAGCCAATGCGCGAGCTGGGCCAGGGCCTCCCAATCGCGGTCGGCAACGGCGGTGCGCATGGCCGCCAGCTTTTCGCGCAGACGCGATTCAAATTCGGCAATGATCTCACAGAACTCCACGTCGTCGGTGGGAAGCGTCGAGTGAATGGGGCCGCGTCGGCTCCCGTTGGCCGGTGCCAGCAAGTCATCGAATTCCGGCACGGCTGCAAACTCGTGTCCGTGGTCGTGCAAGGTTTCCGCCAGCGATTTCACCAGCTTGTCCATGTCGATCGGTTTCGTGAGAAATCCGGTGCAGCCGGCATTGCGGCAACGCTCTTCAGTGCCCTTCATCGCGTCTGCCGTCAGGGCAATAATCGGTCCACTGAAGCCCCGCTGTCGGAGGATACTGGCGGCGGTGTAGCCATCCATGATCGGCATTTGCATGTCCATGAGGATCATATCGAACGAAGTGTGTACGGCCGCTTCCACCGCTTCCTTGCCGTGGCGTGCCGTTTGCACCGACGCTCCCGCCCGGCTGAGGACCAGTGTGATCAGTTTCCGATTGGATTCGCCGTCATCCACCACCAGGACCCGCACCGGAGGCAGTTGGCTGTCGATTCGTTTGCTGTGCGTGGTCTTCTTCAGTGTCTTGGTGAGGTCATCGAATCCAATGGTCGGAATCCCGTCCAGTGAACCAGTGTCGACCGTGAAGGCGAAGTTGCTCCCCTTCCCGAAATCGCTTCGCACCGTCAGCTCGCCACCCAGCGCCTCGGCAAACCGTCGACTAATGGCCAGCCCCAAGCCGGTGCCGCCAAAACGTCGGGTGACGGACGTGTCGGCCTGCACGAACGGATCAAAAATGCGTCCGAGTGTTTCTTCCGGTATGCCGATCCCGCTGTCCACCACTTCCACCTTCAATTGGGGATGTAGCTTACTGCCGTTAAGCCGGGCTATTACTCGTACGCCACCTCGTTCCGTGAATTTGATGGCGTTGCCGACCAGATTGGTCAACAGTTGGCGGAATCGCACGGGATCCGTCGAGATGGTGGCGGGCAGGCCGTCAGGCGCCTCATAGGTAAGCGAGATTCCCTTGCTGTCCGCTTGTCCGCGCAAGACGGTGACTGCCTCGTGGATCAACTGCAGCGGTGAGCACGCGATCCTCTCCACCTCCAGACGGCCCGATTCGACCTTCGACAAGTCGAGGATATCGTTGATCAGATTCAGCAGGTGCTGGCCACTGGCGTGGATCGTGTCCAGGTACTCCTGACGCTCCAGGGCGTCACTCTCAAAGCCTCGACGAAGCACATCGGTGAATCCCAGGATGGCGTTCATGGGCGTGCGGATCTCGTGACTCATGCGCGCCAGAAATTCGCTCTTGGCTTGATTGGCCGCGTCGGCTGCTTCCTTGGATCGGCTCAGTTCCTGTTGCGTTTCTTCCAGTTGAGTCACATCTTCGAAACTGACGAGCACGCCCCGGCTCTTCCCGTCCGTCCCGGGAATGGGCGTGCAATTGACCATGAACGAGCGACTCTTGCCGTCGTGGTCGGTCAGGTAGAGCATGACACCGGCCACTGGCGCTTCATCGCGGAAGGCGCCTTCCCACGGATACTCGTTGTTCTCGGATCGATTGGGAAAGGTCCAGGGCAACTCCGAGGCATTGCGCCCAGTAATTTCTCCGGAGGTTCGCCCACGATCTCCGCAAATGACTGGTTGGCCAGCATGATGCGATGGTGGTGGTCGAGTACGAGCAGGCCTTCAGCCAAGGTGTCGAGTGCCGAACGAACGCGGCCTGGCACTACTTTCGACGGGTCGAGATGCTGAAGTGTCTTGCCAAGGTAGATACTGCAGAGCAGGAACGTCGCCGCTCCGATGAAGAGGACCAGCATCGACCGCGGGTTCGCCACATAACCCCAGATCCCGGGCGGAGACAAGGGACGAAAGCACAATTCCAGCGTGCCCCACGGCTCGTTGTTGGCTCGGATTGGCACCGTCACCTGCGTGTCGGTGGATGGCGAGTCCTCGAGTGGCTTCCAATTCTGCTCGTGGTTGCCTACCGTGACAACAAGACTGCCGTCTTCGCGACGAACCGCCGCTGACAGAATATCGTCGTTCCGCTCGACCGTTAGGTCGAGAATGGACTGCAAACGCCGCAAGTCTCGCTGTCGTACCACTACCGAGCTGTTGGCGGCGATGGCTTCGCACAGCCGGGCGCGACCACGCATCTCCACGTTGCGGTAATCGGGCATGATTCCGATGTTCAATCCGATCAACACAACGCTGATGACAGTGCTCGTCAGGCCAAATGCTAAACGAAATCTCGCTGAAAACATGGTCACTGCCTTCGCACGGGCTCGAGCGGACGATTCGCACCAGACCTGCCGCGTGTCATGCCCGGCCCCCTCTCAGCCCGCTGATTCACCCCTCCGCTCGCGTCAGTGCTCGGACACCAGCGTGTTCGCGATACAACTACTCGTGAAAGCATAGTCTGCGGAAAATGGCCACACAGTCTTCGCCCGAAAGGTTGACGCCCCGGACGCCATTGCCTGGTGCGATTGCAGCGGATCTATTCGCTGCGACCGTTACGCCACTCGACGGTATTCTGCGGTCTGTATCGAACAACACACCCAAACAGCATACGCCCAGACACGATTTGCCCCATCCCCGCTTAACGCGGCCACTGGCCGCAACCAAACAGGAAATCCGAAATCCTAGAACAAACTCGAAAGACGAAAACCCAAGAGAAATAACCTCCGCTGCCGGCAAAGCCACAGTCATGATCCGCAAGCAGCTGCTCACCACGGGAGCATGCTGCTGCATCCTCCGTTTTCCCTCCCTCCCTCCCTTCCTCCCTTCCTCCGTACTCTTCTGCCATTCGAATTCGTTTGGGATTCGGCGCTTCGCATTGCGGATTTGATCCAAACATACGCGCACCGCGCCCGCCTGCTACCGACTAACACGCCACTTCCTCTGCTTATGACTCGTGTGACGCACTCGCCAGGCCGTTCTGCCCCGATTGCACGATCGATTGCAGAGATTCACCGTCATGGTTCATCGCATTTCCGTCCAACGAACTGAGGATGGGCAGCGGGTCCACCAACCGCCACGCTGGCATCTGAGCCAATAGACTTGTCAGTAAATAGCCGGCTCGTACGGTCCAAAACACATAGCCCACCGTCAAGCCCGTTGCCAGGCTGATCGCTGAAACGTCAATGAGTCTGTCTAGAACGCCGTCGTCCTTGAGTAGATCGTTCAAGCTCTCGGAGTTTCCCCAGAGTGGTGAAGCGTCAGCCAGTACCGGCAACGTGGCGATCACTGAGGCCCCGGTATCGAGCGGTACGACTAGTGATTCCACGAGGTCGTCAACGTAACGCGAGCGAGTTGCCATGCGCAGACTGTTCAGGTCGTCAGAATCACCCCGCACCGCAGAGGATGCGATGAGCTGCGATCTTTCGTCCAAGTTCAACGACTGATCTTCGTTCAACGAGTCGCGCTGCCGAAGTCTCGGTCCGGAATTGTCCTCCGCGTCGACTATTTCAGTGGGTAACTCCGCCAACAGAACGTTTGACAAGTGAGTCGACGAATCGATTGTGCGTGAATCAGTAGGAAGGCTGGATGGCGTCGTGGGAGGAGTGTTAGGCGTCGTATCTACTGGAGATATTGGTGCTGACACTTTGATGAACACGTTAACTCGGCCAGAGGCGGATTCACTATCCGAAGCGGCATACGTGAACGAGTCCGTCCCCACGAAGCTTGGATCGGGGATGTAACGAAATGAACCGTCCGTGTTCATTTGTAGCTTGCCGTGACTCGGTTGATTCAAGATCACGGGCGTCAGCGTGAGACTGTCGATGTCTGTATCATTTGCCAGTATGCCAGGTGAGTTCACGACCAAGACTTCGTCGCCGTGTACCGAAAAGAAGTCGGGGACAGCCACCGGTGCGTCGTTGACCGGCCGTACCTCAACCTGGAACGTCTCGGTTGTCGACGCCCCCTCTGTGTCTCGCACGAGTACCGTGATCTCCGTTCTGCCGAATGCGTCCGCTTCGTAGCGAAGAACCAACAGCCCGTGACTCTCGTTAAGCAAAATGTTCTTGAATAATTCCGGATGCGAAACATCAACGACGGTATAGCGGAGTTGAGTATCGGCATCTTCCACGTCGTCGAACACGTCGAACAGTTTGATCGTAGTGGCGAACGTGTCCTCCTTGACCGAAAAGTCGTCGATACCGTTCGACGTTGGGGTGTCGTTGATGGCCTGGACCACGATGTCCAGACTGCCGGAGTCGATCAGCGGCCCGCCGGCGCCGGTATTGCCCAGATCGCTGACGTGGACACTGAGCGTATCGGTACCGTGGAAGTCGAGCTGGCCCTGATACACGAGCGTGGCGAGCGCGGCGTTGAGATCGGCCACGCTGCCTGAAAAAGTCATGCTCGCATCGCCGGCGCCGGTGCCGGTGGTGAACGTGAGGCCGGAGGTGTCGCCCAACGTGAGTGTGCCGTCGCCCACGGTCAGTGTGACTTGCAGCGGCAGGCCGTCGGCATCGACGTCGGACACCGTAAGGCCACTGATGGCGAGGCTCGTATCTTCACTTACGCTCTGATCGGCCGGCAGTGTCAGGACGGGATGATCGTTGATGGCCTGGACCACGATGTCCAGACTGCCGGAGTCGATCAGCGGCCCGCCGGCGCCGGTATTGCCCAGATCGCTGACGTGGACGCTGAGCGTATCGGTACCGTGGAAGTCGAGCTGGCCCTGATACACAAGCGTGGCGAGCGCGGCGTTGAGATCGGCCACGCTGCCTGAAAAAGTCATGCTCGAATCGCCGGCGCCGGTGCCGGTGGTGAACGTGAGGCCGGTCGTGTCGCCCAACGTGAGCGTGCCGTTGCCCACGGTCAGCGTGACCTGCAGCGGCAGGCCGTCGGCATCGACGTCGGACGACCGTGAGGCCACTGATGGCGAGGCTCGTATCCTCACTTACGCTCTGATCGGCCGGCAGTGTCAGGACGGGATGATCGTTGATGGCCTGAACCACGATGTCGAGACTGCCGGAGTCGATCAGCGGCCCGCCGGCGCCGGTATTGCCCAGATCGCTGACGTGGACGCTGAGCGTATCGGTACCGTGGAAGTCGAGCTGGCCCTGATACACGAGCGTGGCGAGCGCGGCGTTGAGATCGGCCACGCTGCCTGAAAAAGTCATGCTCGAATCGCCGGCGCCCGTGCCGGTGGTGAACGTCAGGCCGGAGGTGTCGCCCAACGTGAGCGTGCCGTCGCCGACGGTCAGTGTGACTTGCAGCGGCAGGCCGTCGGCATCGACGTCGGACACCGTAAGGCCACTGATGGCGAGGCTCGTATCTTCACTTACGCTCTGATCGGCCGGCAGTGTCAGGACGGGATGATCGTTGATGGCCTGGACCACGATGTCCAGACTGCCGGAGTCGATCAGCGGCCCGCCGGCGCCGGTATTGCCCAGATCGCTGACGTGGACGCTGAGCGTATCGGTACCGTGGAAGTCGAGCTGGCCCTGATACACGAGCGTGGCGAGCGCGGCGTTGAGATCGGCCACGCTGCCTGAAAAAGTCATGCTCGAATCGCCGGCGCCGGTGCCGGTGGTGAACGTGAGGCCGGAGGTGTCGCCCAACGTGAGCGTGCCGTCGCCCACGGTCAGCGTGACCTGCAGCGGCAGGCCGTCGGCATCGACGTCGGACACCGTAAGGCCACTGATGGCGAGGCTCGTATCCTCACTTACGCTCTGATCGGCCGGCAGTGTCAGGACGGGATGATCGTTGATGGCCTGGACCACGATGTCCAGACTGCCGGAGTCGATCAGCGGCCCGCCGGCGCCGGTATTGCCCAGATCGCTGACGTGGACGCTGAGCGTATCGGTACCGTGGAAGTCGAGCTGGCCCTGATACACGAGCGTGGCGAGCGCGGCGTTGAGATCGGCCACGCTGCCTGAAAAAGTCATGCTGGCGTCGCCGGCGCCGGTGCCGGTGGTGAACGTGAGGCCGGTGGTGTCGCCCAACGTGAGCGTGCCGTCGCCCACGGTCAGCGTGACCTGCAGCGGCAGGCCGTCGGCATCGACGTCGGACACCGTAAGGCCACTGATGGCGAGGCTCGTATCCTCACTTACGCTCTGATCGGCCGGCAGTGTCAGGACGGGATGATCGTTGATGGCCTGGACCACGATGTCCAGACTGCCGGAGTCGATCAGCGGCCCGCCGGCGCCGGTATTGCCCAGATCGCTGACGTGGACGCTGAGCGTATCGGTACCGTGGAAGTCGAGCTGGCCCTGATACACAAGCGTGGCGAGCGCGGCATTGAGATCGGCCACGCTGCCTGAAAAAGTCATGCTCGAATCGCCGGCGCCGGTGCCGGTGGTGAACGTGAGGCCGGAGGTGTCGCCCAACGTGAGCGTGCCGTCGCCCACGGTCAGTGTGACTTGCAGCGGCAGGCCGTCGGCATCGACGTCGGACACCGTAAGGCCACTGATGGCGAGGCTCGTATCTTCACTTACGCTCTGATCGGCCGGCAGTGTCAGGACGGGATGATCGTTGATGGCCTGGACCACGATGTCCAGACTGCCGGAGTCGATCAGCGGCCCGCCGGCGCCGGTATTGCCCAGATCGCTGACGTGGACGCTGAGCGTATCGGTACCGTGGAAGTCGAGCTGGCCCTGATACACGAGCGTGGCGAGCGCGGCGTTGAGATCGGCCACGCTGCCTGAAAAAGTCATGCTCGAATCGCCGGCGCCGGTGCCGGTGGTGAACGTGAGGCCGGAGGTGTCGCCCAACGTGAGCGTGCCGTCGCCCACGGTCAGCGTGACCTGCAGCGGCAGGCCGTCGGCATCGACGTCGGACACCGTAAGGCCACTGATGGCGAGGCTCGTATCCTCACTTACGCTCTGATCGGCCGGCAGTGTCAGGACGGGATGATCGTTGATGGCCTGGACCACGATGTCCAGACTGCCGGAGTCGATCAGCGGCCCGCCGGCGCCGGTATTGCCCAGATCGCTGACGTGGACGCTGAGCGTATCGGTACCGTGGAAGTCGAGCTGGCCCTGATACACGAGCGTGGCGAGCGCGGCATTGAGATCGGCCACGCTGCCTGAAAAAGTCATGCTCGAATCGCCGGCGCCGGTGCCGGTGGTGAACGTGAGGCCGGAGGTGTCGCCCAACGTGAGTGTGCCGTCGCCCACGGTCAGCGTGACCTGCAGCGGCAGGCCGTCGGCATCGACGTCGGACACCGTAAGGCCACTGATGGCGAGGCTCGTATCCTCACTTACGCTCTGATCGGCCGGCAGTGTCAGGACGGGATGATCGTTGATGGCCTGGACCACGATGTCCAGACTGCCGGAGTCGATCAGCGGCCCGCCGGCGCCGGTATTGCCCAGATCGCTGACGTGGACGCTGAGCGTATCGGTACCGTGGAAGTCGAGCTGGCCCTGATACACAAGCGTGGCGAGCGCGGCATTGAGATCGGCCACGCTGCCTGAAAAAGTCATGCTCGAATCGCCGGCGCCGGTGCCGGTGGTGAACGTGAGGCCGGTGGTGTCGCCCAACGTGAGCGTGCCGTCGCCCACGGTCAGCGTGACCTGCAGCGGCAGGCCGTCGGCATCGACGTCGGACACCGTAAGGCCACTGATGGCGAGGCTCGTATCTTCACTTACGCTCTGATCGGCCGGCAGTGTCAGGACGGGATGATCGTTGATGGCCTGGACCACGATGTCCAGACTGCCGGAGTCGATCAGCGGCCCGCCGGCGCCGGTATTGCCCAGATCGCTGACGTGGACGCTGAGCGTATCGGTACCGTGGAAGTCGAGCTGGCCCTGATAGACGAGCGTGGCGAGCGCGGCGTTGAGATCGGCCACGCTGCCTGAAAAAGTCATGCTCGAATCGCCGGCGCCGGTGCCGGTGGTGAACGTGAGGCCGGTCGTGTCGCCCAACGTGAGCGTGCCGTCGCCGACGGTCAGCGTGACCTGCAGCGGCAGGCCGTCGGCATCGACGTCGGACACCGTAAGGCCACTGATGGCGAGGCTCGTATCCTCACTTACGCTCTGATCGGCCGGCAGTGTCAGGACGGGATGATCGTTGATGGCCTGGACCACGATGTCCAGACTGCCGGAGTCGATCAGCGGCCCGCCGGCGCCGGTATTGCCCAGATCGCTGACGTGGACGCTGAGCGTATCGGTACCGTGGAAGTCGAGCTGGCCCTGATACACGAGCGTGGCGAGCGCGGCATTGAGATCGGCCACGCTGCCTGAAAAAGTCATGCTCGAATCGCCGGCGCCGGTGCCGGTGGTGAACGTGAGGCCGGTGGTGTCGCCCAACGTGAGCGTGCCGTCGCCGACGGTCAGCGTGACCTGCAGCGGCAGGCCGTCGGCATCGACGTCGGACACCGTAAGGCCACTGATGGCGAGGCTCGTATCCTCACTTACGCTCTGATCGGCCGGCAGTGTCAGGACGGGATGATCGTTGATGGCCTGGACCACGATGTCCAGACTGCCGGAGTCGATCAGCGGCCCGCCGGCGCCGGTATTGCCCAGATCGCTGACGTGGACGCTGAGCGTATCGGTACCGTGGAAGTCGAGCTGGCCCTGATACACGAGCGTGGCGAGCGCGGCGTTGAGATCGGCCACGCTGCCTGAAAAAGTCATGCTCGAATCGCCGGCGCCGGTGCCGGTGGTGAACGTGAGGCCGGTCGTGTCGCCCAACGTGAGCGTGCCGTCGCCCACGGTCAGTGTGACCTGCAGCGGCAGGCCGTCGGCATCGACGTCGGACACCGTAAGGCCACTGATGGCGAGGCTCGTATCCTCACTTACGCTCTGATCGGCCGGCAGTGTCAGGACGGGATGATCGTTGATGGCCTGGACCACGATGTCCAGACTGCCGGAGTCGATCAGCGGCCCGCCGGCGCCGGTATTGCCCAGATCGCTGACGTGGACGCTGAGCGTATCGGTACCGTGGAAGTCGAGCTGGCCCTGATACACGAGCGTGGCGAGCGCGGCATTGAGATCGGCCACGCTGCCTGAAAAAGTCATGCTCGAATCGCCGGCGCCGGTGCCGGTGGTGAACGTGAGGCCGGTCGTGTCGCCCAACGTGAGCGTGCCGTCGCCGACGGTCAGCGTGACCTGCAGCGGCAGGCCGTCGGCATCGACGTCGGACACCGTAAGGCCACTGATGGCGAGGCTCGTATCCTCACTTACGCTCTGATCGGCCGGCAGTGTCAGGACGGGATGATCGTTGATGGCCTGGACCACGATGTCCAGACTGCCGGAGTCGATCAGCGGCCCGCCGGCGCCGGTATTGCCCAGATCGCTGACGTGGACGCTGAGCGTATCGGTACCGTGGAAGTCGAGCTGGCCCTGATACACGAGCGTGGCGAGCGCGGCGTTGAGATCGGCCACGCTGCCTGAAAAAGTCATGCTCGAATCGCCGGCGCCGGTGCCGGTGGTGAACGTGAGGCCGGTCGTGTCGCCCAACGTGAGCGTGCCGTTGCCCACGGTCAGCGTGACCTGCAGCGGCAGGCCGTCGGCATCGACGTCGGACACCGTAAGGCCACTGATGGCGAGGCTCGTATCCTCACTTACGCTCTGATCGGCCGGCAGTGTCAGGACGGGATGATCGTTGATGGCCTGGACCACGATGTCGAGACTGCCGGAGTCGATCAGCGGCCCGCCGGCGCCGGTATTGCCCAGATCGCTGACGTGGACGCTGAGCGTATCGGTACCGTGGAAGTCGAGCTGGCCCTGATACACGAGCGTGGCGAGCGCGGCGTTGAGATCGGCCACGCTGCCTGAAAAAGTCATGCTCGCGTCGCCGGCGCCGGTGCCGGTGGTGAACGTGAGGCCGGTCGTGTCGCCCAACGTGAGCGTGCCGTTGCCCACGGTCAGCGTGACCTGCAGCGGCAGGCCGTCGGCATCGACGTCGGACACCGTAAGGCCACTGATGGCGAGGCTCGTATCCTCACTTACGCTCTGATCGGCCGGCAGTGTCAGGACGGGATGATCGTTGATGGCCTGGACCACGATGTCCAGACTGCCGGAGTCGATCAGCGGCCCGCCGGCGCCGGTATTGCCCAGATCGCTGACGTGGACGCTGAGCGTATCGGTACCGTGGAAGTCGAGCTGGCCCTGATACACGAGCGTGGCGAGCGCCGCGTTGAGATCGGCCACGCTGCCTGAAAAAGTCATGCTCGAATCGCCGGCGCCGGTGCCGGTGGTGAACGTGAGGCCGGTCGTGTCGCCCAACGTGAGCGTGCCGTCGCCCACGGTCAGTGTGACCTGCAGCGGCAGGCCGTCGGCATCGACGTCGGACACCGTAAGGCCACTGATGGCGAGGCTCGTATCCTCACTTACGCTCTGATCGGCCGGCAGTGTCAGGACGGGATGATCGTTGATGGCCTGGACCACGATGTCCAGACTGCCGGAGTCGATCAGCGGCCCGCCGGCGCCGGTATTGCCCAGATCGCTGACGTGGACACTGAGCGTATCGGTACCGTGGAAGTCGAACTGGCCCTGATACACGAGCGTGGCGAGCGCCGCGTTGAGATCGGCCACGCTGCTTGAAAAAGTCATGCTCGAATCGCCAGCGCCGGTGCCGGTGGTGAACGTCAGGCCGGTCGTGTCGCCCAACGTGAGCGTGCCGCTGGCGACGGTCAGCGTGACCTGCAGCGGCAGGCCGTCGGCATCGACGTCGGACACCGTGAGTCCATTGATGGCGAGGCTCGTATCCTCACTTACGCTCTGATCGGCCGGCAGTGTCAGGACGGGATGATCGTTGATGGCCTGGACCACGATGCTTGCCGTATCGGTTGTTGAGCTGAGTGATAGTTCACCGCCGCCCGAAGAGGCATCGAAACCGGTGGCGCCGATGATGCCGGCAGTCCGATCCCATGCTCGAAATTCGATTTGACCGGCGGAGCCGTTGTAGTCGGCGGTGGGCACGAACCGGATCTTCGATGCTGTACCCAGGAGGACGGCGGAATTGTCGTTGACACTTCCGAATGCCTGCCAATTGCCGTTGGCGAGTGTGTCGTACTGCCATGTTCCGTGAGTGTCGTCCACGTGCACAACGGCAATACCTTCCAAGGCACCGATATCGGCGTCGGTAATCCGATCATCTCCGGCGCTGGCGAGGATTTCGGCAACCGTATTGCCGCTTGTGGTGACGGCATCTTCCAGGATGGAGGTGAGGGACAACGCTCCACCGCTGTGTAGAATGGGCGCGGAGTTGGGTGGCGGGACGGGGGCGATTTCGTACGATACTTCCACGTGGTCGATGAAAATAGAACCGCTTCCGGTGGCTGTCGACAGAAATTGGATCTGTGAATCCGCCGCTAAATATGCGGAAATATCGATCGTCACGCTATGTGGGATGACGTCGATGCCCTGACCGATGGAGTAGACCGTCGACCAGGAGGAACCACCGTCGTCAGAGACCAGAACCTCGAGGGTGGAACTGACAAAGCCATTGCTGTCGTGACGCTGATAGTCGAAATGCAGTTCAGCCGAGGAAGCCGAGCTCAAGTCAACTTCGCGGTAGAGGCCTCGGTTAGCAACGGCGTCGATTTCCAGGCAGTGCGACCCGACGGCATCCAGATCATAGTGGACAATATGAACGGCTCCCAAGTTCGCTCCATCGGATTCACCGACTTCTTGCCAACTGCCTGACCAGTTGACTGAACCGGTGTTGCCGGCATAGGTGTGCGACTCGAACCCATCGAACACGTAATCGGTCGGCAAGGTGTTGTGCCAGAGTGTCTGGCTATCGTGAGAGAGAAGTGCCGCGGTTTCGATTGCGCCCGTCGAGAACTCCAGATCCCAGTCGCCTCCTAGCGATGAATGTCCGGTGATATCTGTGCTGGCGGCAACATCAGCTCCGGTCAAAACACTGATACTTTCGAGGAGCGTGTGCCCATCGGCGGTTGAGGCGAGATTACAGGCGTACAGCAACACGTCGGCATCTGCAGTGAGCGAGTCTCGCCAGAGGGCGATGTCACCGGCGTAGGCCGGCAGGCGGTCGTTATCGAGCCACACGTTTCCCAATCTCACGGATGCATCGGTGCCATGTGAGAGAATGTGCATGGCCGAGACATGATCATATTGTTCGAGTGTCTGCGTGATCTGATCGATGCCGTCGCGACTGCCGTCCAGTTCGATGATCTGCAGGTCTGTGGACTGGTCATGGCTGGCGGCTATTTGATCAATCAGTGCCTGGTAGCCGTCGATCGAGGTATCGACGAACACGAGTTCGTGATGATCAATCTGCTCAGCATCTGGATCAGTCTCATCGACAATCAGGTCGGAATCGGAAAGCGGTGGGTCAGTATAGTCGACGGGTTCGTCGCCAACCGTGGGCGACGCAACGTGCGCAGCATCGCCTTGTTGGTCGTGGATTTCGATTGCGGCATCCTGATCCGCGTCAGGCATCGCATCTGGCATAAGGGGGGTGGCACTCATCAGGATTCGATCTTCCAATTCGGCCAGATCGAGTGGTCCGACGGAGATGCTCTGTTGTGAGGGCGATGGCGAGGGGTTGAGCAGGCCGCGTAACGCAGACTGCGCAGGCCCGATAAGTCTTTGCCAGATCATGCTTGATGTCCTGAACGGCAGACATGGAATGGAAGCGACCGCCGTGCGGAGGGGGATCATGTGCACGCTATGGAGTCGGTCACAGGTGACAAGAAAAGGATAGTACAGGTATTGGCTATGGCAGGGTTTGTGTGTTTCGGCAGGGGGAGGGAAAGGCTGTCGCAGTCGCTCAATTCGCCCCGGTTTGCCCCGTTTGTGTATTCAGGTTGTGCGGCGTAGAGCAACCGGTCACTTGTTTGACTTTAGGGGTCGTGAGGGCTGTGTGGCTTGCGTATCCGAATATTGTGGCATTGGCCAAGTGCGGTACTGTTGCTGTTGCAAGTACCGCGACGAATGAAACAATTGTCCGGGATTCGCGGATCGCCCTTGTTGGCGCGTTAGCGCGCGTGGTGGCGGATGCGATGGTGGCAGCGAACAGGAGGCGGACGGGCGGGACCGACATGATCGGCGGACCGTGCGGCTGCGACTGTCGCGGAATTGCCGCCTTCGCGTTGGCGGCCGGATGGTTGAGTGAGGCGGGGCATTTTCACCCGTTTGCTGCTGTGGGCGGGGTGTAGTGACCCTGGGAATTGACGACAATTGGCGTGCGCTAAACAGGTTACTGGGCCGGATATGCTCGAATTCACTGCAGCGAAGCGATTCATTGCTGGACTCACGATTGCGTTGTGCGCGGCGTGCGTCAGCGGTGTTGCGTCGGGGCAGGAGCCGGCAGGGGAAGGGTGCGCGACAGAAGCCTTGGCGCCGGTGGTGGATGCGGCGACGTACCGCCGCGCGATGACGGCGGGTCGGCCGGTCCGGCTGCCAGAGACCAATGGTGCTGACAGGACGGATGTGGCTTCCGGGGCCCTGGTTTCGGCCAGCACCGGCAGATCGACTGTCGCGGCGAACGTATCGATCCCTCATCCGCAGATGTTGCAGCAGCCGGCACAGGTGGAAGCGGTCGTGGGTCGAGAGCAGATTCCAGTGGGTTATGTGCCGTGGTGGCAGCCGCAGGTCGTCGGTCGCTTGCGACAAGGTGCGGAGACTCATCCAGTGGATCTGGATGCGCTGATCGTCAGTGCACTGGCGTATTCTTCACGGGTGCGCGCCGTCAGTGAAGATGTATTGATTCAAGAGACCGGCATACTCGAGGCGCAGGCGGCATTCGACGTCCAGGCCTTTATGGAGTCGAAGTTCTTCCGCAGGAGTGATCCGGTGGGCAATGTGCTCGAGACGGGTGTTGGGCCTTCGCGTCTGCGGGAAAGCGACTGGGGTTATTCGGCTGGTCTGCGCAAACGGACTCCTTTGGGTGGTTCCTGGGAGGTGTCGCAGAGGATCGGGGCACATGACAGCAATTCGCGGTTCTTTACACCGGAACAGCAAGGCAACTCGCGGCTCTCCCTCAGTTTCAACCAGCCGCTGCTCAACGGATTTGGCAAGGCATACAATACGGCCCTGGTGGTATTGGCCGACATTGATACGTCGATGGCGATGGATCAGACATCCGCGGCGCTGCAGAACCAGCTGATCCAGATTGCGGAGGCTTATTGGGCGTTGCATTTGCATCGCGCGGTATTGCTGCAGAAACGCCGCCATTTGAATCGTGCTCAGGAGATATTGGAGGAATTGACGCAGCGTCGCGAGGTGGATGCGTTGGAGAGTCAGATTGTTCGTGCTCGCGCGGCGGTTGCGGCACGACAATCGGAGCTGATTCGCACCGAGACGAGCATTCGCAACACAGAGGCGAGAATTCGAGTGCTGACGAATTCTCCCGAGTTGTTGTCGAATCCCTCTGCGGAACTGGTTCCCTTAGATTATCCGGCCATGGTTTCGGTAGACGTGAATTTGCCGGATGCGATGGTCACGGCGCTGCAGAATCGTCCCGAAATTGATGTGGCATCGCAGGAGATTCGCGCCGCCAGCGTCCGGCTGAACATGTCGCGTAATGAACTGTTGCCGGCCCTGGATCTGGTCCTCGAGACGTACGTGGCCGGGTTGGATCAGGACTATGACATATCGCAGTCGCTGGCGGATCAGTTCAGTGTGGGCGAGCCGAGTTACACAGCGGGGTTGGTATTCGAAGTGCCGTTGCAGCGCCGTGCCGCGAAGGCTCGTTTGCAGCGTCGCCAACTTCAGTTGCGGCAGCTCACCCAGCGATTCGATGATACGGTCCAGACATTGATGTCCGATGTGGAGATCGCGGTGCGCGAGGTCACGGCGACGCACCGCGAAATGGTGGCCAAGTACCGCGCGATGAAGGCCGCCGAAATGGATGTCGATTACCTGAATCAGCGGTGGAACCTGCTCTCGGGAGATGACCGGTCGGTGAGCTTCCTGCTGGAGGATCTGCTCGACGCACAGGATCGGCTTGCCATCGAAGAGAACGGATTCGCCCTGGCGCAACGCGACTACACGATGAGTCAAACAACACTCAAGCGGGCCACCGGTACTCTGTTGCAGCAGGAGCAGATAGAACCGATGCGAACCCGTGGTAATGGGCTCCCCGAACTGCA
The DNA here is from genome assembly GCA_963802295.1 of uncultured Planctomycetota bacterium. Classification (GTDB taxonomy): domain Bacteria; phylum Planctomycetota; class Planctomycetia; order Pirellulales; family Pirellulaceae; genus JAJRVM01. The sequence goes on from CAWDIM010000007.1 coordinate 76,272, forward strand.
CTTCGAACGCTCCGTTCAGGTGGTAACGCCGGCCGAAGTACTGCCGCCCGGTTCCGCTGAAGGGGTTCAGCAAGAGGCCCCGCGTCAGGTTCGGCGTTGAACGCTCGGCGCTGGACCGCTCGCCATCTCCATTTTCCCTCAATTTCGCCCATGCGTTTCGCATGTTCTTCCGGGTTCTTCCGGGCAAGTCGGGCTGCGCTCGACATTTCGTGCAGCGACGTCCCGTGATACCTCGGCGCAAACCGCATCACGGTCGCGGCTCGTGAGCTACGATTATGGAGTGACACCCTCAAGACGTAGCGATTGTGCGCAATGTAACAACGGAAACGAAGAATCAGCCATGAACACCTACTACGCTGAGCAGGTCACGTGCGGTCGGACCATGATGCGGGGCATCGAGCGGCATCGGCTGTCTGTTTTGATCGATGCGTTGGCCATGTGTTTCGCGGGGCTCTGTTTCGCGGGGTTGGGGCTCGCCGGTCCGGCGTTCGCCAATGAAGTGGACGGGTTCACGGAGCCGTACAAGACGGTGGAAGTGGCTGCCGTCGAAACGGGGACGATCAAGTCGATCGACGTCAAGGAGGGGGACGTCGTCAAGGAAGGCCAGATTCTGGCGCAACTGGATGATGATGTCTACCAGGCACTGTTAGCGATTGCGGAGGAGGCCTTACGGGGCCAGTCGGCACTCAAATCGGCCGAAGTGGAGCTGAGCATGCGTCGCCAGCGGCTCGAGAAACTGGAGGCGTTGCGGGAGCAAGGCCACGCGAGGCAGGAGGAGGTCGATCGGGCCCGAGCCGATGCGGAGATGGCAGAAGCCCGCGTACTATCGGCAAATGAGCAGACGGAGTTGAAGCGTCTGGAATACAGCAAGGTGAAGATCCAATTGGAACGCCGTAGCGTGCGCTCGCCGATCAACGGAGTCGTGAGCATGGTGCATAAAGATGTCGGTGAATTCGTCGCCCCCAACGATCCCCATGTCCTGGAACTCGTCCAGCTTGACCCGCTGTTGGCCACATTCTCCGTACCAGGTCATTTGGCCACTCGGCTCCGGAAAGACGAGGAGCTGTCGGTGTTTCTCGAGGAAGCCGGAGCCTGGGTCCATGGCGAAGTCGATCTGGTAGCCCCCTTGACCGACGCGGAAAGCGGCACGGTCCGCGTCAAGGTGCGGATCGCGAATCCCGCCGCCAAGTACCGCTCGGGGGAACGCTGCACCATTCAGTTAAAGGATTCCGGCGCGGCTGCTCGTCCCCGGCCACGTCCATGACGTCGGACCATGACGTCGGACCATGACGTCGGACCATGACGTCAGACCATGACGTCAGACCGGGCACCGTTGGAGCATGCCGGCCGATTTCCCCCCGACTCCCAGCCAAGTCGAGTAGCAAGAATATGACAGATCTCATGTCTCCCGATGCCAGCAGTTGGATTGTGGAAGCCTGGTCCCACGGCAGTGGTTCGTCGGAGGCGAAGCGATCGGCAGTCGCCTCGTCCGGTGATGAGGTCGAGTTGCAGGCAGAGACGATCGTACGCACCATCACCCAGATGTTGCGTTGTGCGGATCCGGACGAAGCGAGCCGGTTGCTGGCGAACCGCCTGCAGCAGTTTCTTGGTTGCCGTCAAGTGGCTGTTGGCCTCTGTGCACCAGGCCGCAAGCGATGTCGCATCCACGGCCTGTCGGGTGTTGTCCGGTTCGATTCGCATTCCGGTTTCATTGGCGGGATCCAGGATGCTCTGGAGGAAACCGTAATCCAGGAGACGGAGACTCAATGGCCCGTGCTGGACAAGGGACGGGAACATGCGTCGCGCGCGCACGAGAGGTTGGTTTCGATGCTGGGTGCGGAGTGTGTGGTCAGCGTGCCGTTACAAGCACCTGGCGGAGGCCCGGTGGGCGCGATTCTATTAGTAGACGAGACCGCGGCCGGCGCACTCGAGCTGCTGCATCGCTACGCGCCGGCCTTAGCGGCCTGCCTGGCGATCCTGGCGCGGGGCCGTCGCGGATTTGTATCGCGAAAAGTCCGCCAGCTGACCGCGAGACTGTCGACATGGCGCGGGCGGGCTGTGTGCCTGGCGGCCGCTGCTGCCGCCCTGCTGCTGGCTGTCCCCTGGCCCTACCAGGTGTCTTGCCAGTGCCGCGTGCAGCCCGTCACGCGGCGATTTGTCGTTGCGCCCTACGACGGTATGCTCGACAAGTCCCTGGTGTCACCGGGCGACGTGGTGAAGGCCGGAGACGTGCTGGCGCGCATGGACGAACAGGAGATCCGGTGGGAATTGGCGAGCCTGGAGGCCGATCTGGCTCGGGCCGAGAAGGAACGCGATGCGGCCATGGCGTCCCATCGCACGAGCGCTGCCCAGTTGGCTGAGTTGGAGACGCAGCGACTCGACGTGCAGTCCAACTTGCTGCACCACCGCCTCGGCAACTTGGCGATCCGCAGTCCGATCGATGGGATTGTCGTGGCCGGCGACCTGGAAAGGGCGGAAGGGGCTCCGCTCACCATCGGACAAACGCTGTTTGAAGTCGCTCCGTTAGAGAGAATGACGATCGAGGTCAATGTGCCAGAGGCAGATATCTCGTACGTGACCCAAGGAATGCCGGTGGCGGTGAGTCTCGACGCGTTTTCGAACGACCCCATTCGCGGGACCTTGACACGCATACATCCGCAGGCGGAACTGAAGGATAACGAGAGCGTTTTCGTCGCTGAGTTCGACTGGGAGAATCCCGCGGGTCGCTTGCGGCCCGGTATGAACGGCTGGGCGGCGATCACGAGCCAACGGATGAGCCTGGGCTGGATACTGTTCCACAAACCCTGGGCCGGCTTGCGCCGTGCGCTGGCCTGGTAACGTGGGGCCTGGTAACGCGGGGCTTGGTAACGCGGGTGCCATACGGAGTTGCATGATCGTGGGGGACAACGGGGCGGCCGAAATCCGCACTCGGAAGCACGAACGCCGAAGCAAGTCCGCCTGCCCGCCATCAGCATGCCGGGGGCCGGTGGTCGCCAAAGCCACGCTCTGGCGCCGCTGCTGATCGGCGTGAGGCGTGGTGGTCAGCGGAGATTCGAGCCGACGCGAGCGAGCCGGAAACGGGCGACCGCCAGGCGTCGGGAAAAGTGGAGTGTCGGCAGGTTTTCGTCCAAGGGCATCGTACTGATGGGACATGAGCCAAACGAATTGCCGCTGGTGAACAGTCTGGATCGCCCCACGCCGATATTGCGGCGCGAGCTGATCTTTCGACTGCAGACATTCGGCGGCAAACAATGTTATGTGGTAGAAGACCCCGTTACGCGCTCGATTCTTCCGGATTGGCCTGGCGGAATACGCTTTCACGTCGCGACTTGACGGACGCCAGACGATTGGGGAAGCCCTCGAAGACACGCGACAGTCGCGGGGCGATTGCGAGTTCACGCCGGCCGATGCAGTGGCCATCTGCCAGTGGGTTGTCCGGTCGGGTCTGGCCCTCGACGACGCGACTCAATCCGGCGCGTCTGTTTCGACAGCAGAGACTGCTCTCGGGCGGCACCGCCGTGGTGGACGAGTTACTCCGCTCTCGATGCAGATACCTCTGTTTCACCCGGACCGGTTCTTTCAGCAACTGGAACCTTGGTTGGCCTGGTGCCTGTCTTTCCCCGCTTTTCTGGTCTGGCTGGCTGTCGTCTGCTGGGCGTTGCGCGACGTGCTGGTACATCATCATCGGTTGTCGGACGCTTCGTCCGACGTATTGGCGACCGGGAACTGGATCTGGCTGGGGGTAGCCTGGTTGCTGCTGAAAGTCATACACGAGTGCGGGCACGCCGTGGCCTGCCGCAGGTTTGGCGGGGAAGTACGCGAAGCGGGGATCATTTTCATTCTGCTGGCCCCGTTGGCGTATGTCGACGTAACCTCCAGCTGGCGGCTGCGCAGCAAGTGGGCACGCATTGCCGTGGCGGCCGCGGGAATGTACGTCGAGATCTTCCTGGCGGCCGTTGCCACCATTGTCTGGGCACGGATCGCGCCGGGAACGATCAGCCAGGTCTGCTTGAATATGATGACCACTGCCAGTGTGATGACCGTGCTGTTCAATGCCAATCCGCTGATGCGATTTGACGGTTACTACATTCTGTCCGATTTTCTGGAGTTGCCGAATCTCTACGCATCCGGCCAGCTATACGTGCGAGCTCTGGTGCGGAAATGGTTGTTTGGCATGCGGTCCAGCCTGCCAGCCCGGCAAGGCGTGCGAGATCTTTTTATTCGTTGCTACGGTGTGGCCTCGCTGATCTGGCGGAATCTCGTCTTCTTCGGCCTCCTGCTCACCGCAGCGACGCTGCTGCAAGGGGCAGGCATCGTCCTGTCGGCAATGGCGCTTGTCGTGTGGCTGGCGGCGATGCTCCGACGAGGCATCTCCTTCGCACGCACCGGTGGGGGAGAGCGGCCCAGTTGGCTCCGTTTCGCGGTTGTCGGCGGCGGCACCGCGGTGCTCGCCATGTCCGGCCTCGTAAGTGTGCCGTGGCCCGGTTCGGTAACGGCGCCGGCCGTGGTCCAGTACGCGCCGGAGGCAGTGGTCAGGACCCAATGTGATGGTGTCGTCCGCGAGATCTGCGTGAAAGGAGGCGCTCTCGTCGAAGCCGGCCAGGTGCTGGCCGTGATGAGCAATGAAGATCTCAGCCACGAGGTGGCCGAGTTGGCTGTGGCGATCAGCCAATCGGAACTGAAGCGCCGCATCCACCAACGCCAGGGCGAAATGGCGAAATTCCAGGCCGAGTCGCAGCAGTTGCGGACACTCGAGAAGCAGCATGCCGAAAGGCAGCACGAAGTCGATCATCTGGTTCTCCGTGCCCCGTGTCGTGGAAAGGTCATTGGTCGCGACCTCGCTTCCCTCGCCGGCCAGTACCTGACGAAAGGAAGTCGTTTGCTGTCGATCGGCGATGAATCGGCCAAGGAAATCCGCGTCTCGATCGCCCAGCAAGATATGCTCTCTTTCCGTGCGCACATCGGCCAGGCGATCCGGATCTACCTGCCCGCGGGCCGTGTGCTGCTGGCCACGCTCACGAAGGTCGAGCCGCGCGCGTCAGCAACGCCCATCGACGATTCGCTCTGTGCTCCCCACGGCGGCGTGTTGGCGGTGCGAAACGTCAGCGATGATCCATCGGCCGTGGCGGGGAGCAGCTACGAATTGCTCTCGCCCCGGTTCACCGGCATCGTTCAGCTCGATGCCGGCCAAAGCGAGCAGGTGCATGCCGGACAGCGCGCGCGAGCGGCATTGCGACCCTCCGAAACCGTCGGTTCGCACCTGTATGGCCTGCTGGCTGATTGGGTCGACCGGAAACTGCAGCGGAAGGCATATTGCCAGGTATCGGCGACGCGCGGCCGTGACAGGGAACAGCCTGGCAGAGGATAGCCCCGCCGCCCGCTGCCCGTTGACTGGCCAGGCTCTCGCGTGCCCCCGTCTGCTGACTCACAGGTCTGCGGCCCAGGGGACCGGGAGATCGTCCAGATGTGACGGCTACATCGATAGTGCTTTCGTCGCGTCTGTTTCGCGTCCCTTTCGTCTACGGTCCTCGGTCTCAGCCGGCGTCCACTTGTGACACGACACGACACGACACGGCCGATCTGACTCGTTGCCGCATTTCCCGGCGAATTGGCCTTCCCAGATTGAGTTCCGTGGTCAAATCGTTAGATTGTTATTCGGTAGACTGTTAGTCGGTAACGTGTGCGCATGCTTGGAAAGAAATCCGAAATACCAAATCCCAAGCAAACTCAAATGACAGAAAGAAGGGAGGAAGGGAGGAAGGGAGGAAGGGAGGAAGGGAGGACGCCGAAGCATGCTGCATGGTGAGGATCTGTCGGCGGGAGCAGGACTGTGGTTTTGCCGGCAGCTGAGGTTTTCGGTTTTGGATTTTGAATTTGTTACGGATTTCGATATTTGGATTTCGAATTTCCTGTTTGGTTGCGGCTGGCGACCGCGATCGGCTGCTGCGAGAGCGGTGTGAGCAGGTAGCGGATGCGCGCGGCGAGCGAGTGTTTTCTTTTAGGAGGGCGCCTCGTTGCCGATGACGGTGTGAAGACTGCGAGGAGAGAGCATGAGTGAGATTCAGGCTGCGGTGATTGGGTCCGGGTTCATTGGCCCGGTACATGTGGAAGCACTGCGTCGGGCGGGCATTGGAGTCCGCGGGATCCTGGATGTGGACCTCGAACGAACTCGGGCGGCGGCGACTCGGCTGCAATTGCCCAGGGCCTACCGGGACCTGGACGAGTTGTTGGCGGATCGCGACGTCGACAGTGTCCACATTGCGGTGCCCAATAAGTTTCATTACGAGATGGCCAAGAGAGCTTTGGCCAGCGGCAAGCATGTCCTGTGCGAGAAGCCGCTGGCGATGGATAGCCGTGAGTCGGCGGAGCTCGTCGAGCGGGCTCGGGATTCAGGATTGGCGGCCGGCGTGAACTACAACATTCGCTATTACCCGCTCTGTCTGGAGGCTGCCGCACAAGTGCGCGACGGAAGTCTGGGGCGCCTGTTTCATGTCACGGGGAGTTATGTGCAGGATTGGCTGTTTCACGAGACGGACTTCAACTGGCGCGTGGTGGCCCAGGAGGGCGGGGCACTGCGGGCGGTCGCCGACATCGGCACGCACTGGCTGGATCTGATCCACGCGGTGACCCAGTTGGAAGTGGAGTCCGTGTGTGCTGATCTGAGCACGATTTTCCCGGTGAGGCATCGGCCGTTGGGGGTCGTAGAGACGTTTCGAGACCAGCAGCGGGCCCCCGCCGCCAGTGAGTTGGTCGACGTCAATACGGAAGACTATGGCTGCATCATGCTGCGGTTCACCGGGGGGGCGCGTGGGTGCGTGTTTGTCTCACAGGTGACGGCGGGACGCAAGAACTGCCTGCGTTTCGAAATGGCCGGATCGAATCGATCACTGGCTTGGAACAGCGAGACGCCCAATGAATTGTGGATCGGTCATCGCGACGAACCGAATCAGCTGCTCCTGCGGGATCCAGCGTTGTTGAGTCCGCGTGCGAGTCAGTTCATCAACTATCCGGGGGGGCATAACGAAGGGTTCCCCGATACCTTCAAGCAGTGTTTTCGTGACTTCTACGGGTATATCCAGGCGAGGGACTTCTCGGCCACGCCAACATTCCCGACGTTCGCGGACGGTCATCGGGAGATTGTCCTGTGCGAGGCGATTCTGCAAAGCCATCGTGAACAACGGTGGGTCGAAATTGAAAGGAACCAGTGATGAAACTTGGATTTGTCAGCGCGATTCTGCCCGATTTGTCTCTTTCCGAGATTTTTGAATTCGCAGCGACGGACGGATACACCTGCGTGGAGGTCATGTGCTGGCCCCAGAGCAAGGCGGAAAGGCGTTACGCCGGTATCACCCATATCGATGTCGCTGATTTCGGCCCGGCCCGGGCGCGGCAAGTCCAGGAGATCATGGAACGCACCGGCGTGGAAATCAGCGGCTTGGGGTACTATCCCAATCCACTCGCCCCCGATCAACAAGAAGCGGATGTTTATGTCGCACATATCAAGAAGGTGATCGTGGCGTCGGAATTGCTGGGCATCAAGCAGATGAACACGTTTGTGGGGCGCGATTGGACCAAGTCGGTGGACGATAACTGGCCGCGCTTCCTGGCCACCTGGAAACCGATCGTTCGATTCGCTGAGGATCACGGTGTGCGCATCGGCATCGAAAACTGCCCGATGCTGTTCTCTTTCGATGAGTGGCCTGGGGGAAAGAACCTGGCCACGTCACCCGCGATTTGGCGGAGAATGTTTGCAGATATTCCCAGCCGGAATTTCGGCCTGAATTACGATCCCTCGCACATGGTGTGGCAACACATGGACTACCTGGCTCCGCTCCGCGAGTTCGCCGATCGCATGTTCCACGTGCACGCCAAGGATGTTCGCATTGATTACCATCGACTCAATGACGTGGGAATCCTGGCGCTCCCTCCGGCGTATCACACTCCCAAGCTCCCCGGCATGGGCGAAGTGAACTGGGGCAAGTTCTGTTCGATCCTCAGTGATACCGGCTATCGCGGGCCGGTCTGTGTGGAGGTGGAAGATCGAGCGTATGAGGAGTCGCTCGAACGGCGCAAGGACTCACTGCGCCAGAGCTGCGCTTACCTGCGCAACTTCATTCCTGGTTGACATGCCCAGGATGTCGGTCGGCGGCCTTGCATGGTCTCCCTGGCTCGAGCCACGCGGTCTAATATCCGGCCGCCTGGCCGTCCTTGCGTGACTCGGAGGCTCCGTAGTAAACATCCTGCTCGGCGTCGTAACGGATCGCCTGATATCCACCGTAGATACCCAGGGCATGGCGAATGTCATGCCCCATCGTCAATAGTTCGCGCACCGTTTCATACGGGAAGCCCGTCTCGAGTTGCACGGCACCACCGTCCAGCATGCGTTCCCCCGTCGGCTCGGAAGAACCGGTATGTATGGCGCGGGGCATCGCCGGCCTCTTGCAGGTTCATGCCGAAGTCGATCAGGTTCATCACGATCTGGGCGTGCGCTTGCGGTTGGGTCGCCCCCCCCATGACGCCGAAACTGATCAGTGGTCGACCGTCCTGGGTGATGAAGGCGGGAATGATCGTGTGAAAAGGACGTTTGCCCGGCGCGTAGGTGTTGAATCTTCCTTCCGTCAGGTCAAACAGCTCGCCGCGATCTTGCAGGCAGAAGCCCAGGTCGTCTGGGCAGAGTCCCGAGCCGAAGCCGCGGTAATTGCTCTGGATCAACGAAACCATGTTTCGATCTTCGTCGGCCACCGTCAGGTAGATCGTATCTCCTTCCTCCAAGGATGGATTGCCGGCCGAGACACGCACGGCGGCTCGCTTTGGCTGGATCAACGCGCGGCGACGATCGGCGTATGCCGGTGAAATCAACTCCGCCACCGGGATCTGCTGGAAACTTGGATCGGCATAGAAACGCGCTCGATCCTCGAAGGCGAGTTTTTTGGCTTCGATGAAGAAATGCAGGTGTTCCACACTTCCAAATCCGGCATGGGCCAGGTCGTAGCCGGAGAGGATATTCAAGATCTGCAACGCCGCTATGCCTTGTCCATTGGGAGGGAGTTCCCAGACATCGTAGCCGCGGTAATTGGCCGAGACCGGCTCGACCCACTCGGATGTGTGCGCGGCCAGGTCGGCATATCCGAGGAATCCCTGCTCGCGCTTCATGAACTGATCGATTCGTGTGGCGATTTCTCCCTTGTAAAACACGTCACGTCCCTGCGATGCGATCAATTCCAAGGTGTTGGCCAGACGCGGATTGCGAAACATTTCTCCTTTCCGCGGCGCGCGACCTCCGGGCATGAAGGTCGCTTGGAAACCGGCATAGTCCTGAAACACCTGCGCTCCCCGCTGCCAGTGAGAGGCGATCACCTCGGAAACGGGAAAGCCCTCTCGAGCGTATAGAATCGTGGGGGCCAGGATCTGCGCCATCGGCAATCTGCCGAAACGGCGGTGGAGTTCGAACCAGCCATCGACGCAGCCGGGAACCGACACGGGAAGAGGGCCGTACTTGGGAACGGCCGCCAGTTTCCGGTTGCGAAACTCGTCGAGCGTCAGGGATTGGGGAGATCGACCGCTGGCGTTGAGGCCATAGAGCTGGCGTGTCTTGCTGTCCCACACGATGGCAAACAAATCGCCGCCGATCCCGCAACTGGTCGGTTCCATCAAGCCGAGCGCGGCATTGGCGGCAATCGCTCCGTCAATCGCGTTGCCCCCGGCACGCATCGTGTCCAAGGCAATCTGCGTGGCCAGCGGCTGACTGGTCGCCGCCATCGCGTGCGGAGCGATCACTTCCGAGCGAGTGGCAAACGCGCGGCCGGTTTCCCGATCTTCCCCCCGCGCCTCGCCACAACAGGCCAAGGCCAAAGGAAGCAGGGCCAGACAGTGCCGGGCCACCAGTTCGTTGTACCGTCGCATGGCGAGACTCCCGTGCATTCTCTTTCTCTCCGAATTTCGTCCTGGCCGTGGCAATTTTGGGGATTCCCGCTCCGGCGAACGAGGTTTGCCACGTGCAGGGGTTTCGTGCCGGGATTATCGGGGACTTGGCAGGCTGCGTCAACTTCGCTGGTTGGGTCGACTTTCTCGAATGTCGCTGGACGTGACCGTCTGGCGGCTGGCAGGACCTCCCGCTCAGGAGATCCGGTCAAAACGGGGGAGCTGCACAGAGCTTACGGTGCACGCGGCGGCCTAGCGGATTTGTCATGTGACCGAATGTGCGGGAATATCGGCTTCCTGACACAGACGGCGGGCGCAATGGACGATATAGCTTTTTGTGCAGTTCGCAGTGCAGGGAGCCCCCGATTCGGCGATTCGTCTGCTGCGACGGTTGGCAGCGGTTGGGCTCGGGACCCCACCGCGCGACCGCCATGTGAAAAGAAAGTCTCAGACCACAGGTCTTGGGGAGAAGTGGAACGTGCTGAGCCATTCAATTCGGGACGAGATTCTGAGTGTCGCCGTACTGCTGGCGTTGGCCGTCATGGGATTCGCTGCGGAACCGGCCGCTCTCCATCCCAAAGAGTCTCTCAACTGGGATCGTGACGTGCGCTCTGCCTGGCAGACTGCCCAGGAAACTCAACGGCCGTTGCTCGTGTTCGTCACGATGGATGATTGTCTGTTCTGTCAGAAAATGAAGAAAACGACGCTGCAGGACCGGCAGGTAGTCAGTGATCTGCAGCTACAGTTCGTTCCTGTGGCCGTCAATGTGAAAGACCAACCCGACTTCGTGAAGCTGCTGATGGTCAAGTCTTTTCCCACGACGGTCGTGATTCTCAACAACGGAGACGTGATCGATAGCATTGCCGGCTACCAGACTCCCAAGCAACTCCATGAACGACTCCTGTCCACGCTGCGGCAAGCCGCCAGAGAACAGCGGGCGACAGTGGCGCGGTAGGGCGGCCATGATAGCCAGAATCCAATGAGTTGCCGCGGTGAATCCCGGCCGATCGTCATCGCGTCCAGTGCGCCAGCTGCTGCACGAGCGTGATCCAGTTGTCGTGGAGTCAAGTCAACATTCTCTCGCCGCGGGTCTTCGGCAGGTGGAATGCGTGACCATTTTCCGTGACTCGCCGCCGCGGACCACCCTGTCTCCTGGGGGCAGGGAGAGGTAGAATGCAGGTCAGCGACAATACCGGCGCCGGTTGCGAGCGCCGATTCTCATTGGATACGCCCTGGCGGGGAGCGAGTCGAGTCGCGAATGGCCGCCGACGGTTGCTGAGGCGGTCATCGGGGGACAATGCAGGGAGGATTTGCCGCAGCCGCAGCAGATCGACCGAGCCGGACAGCCCCAAGTTTCGGCCTTAATATGGGAGTGCCAACATGACGTGCGTTCACTTGAGAAAGCTTTATGAGCTGTGCCAGACCCACGATTTGAGATTGGGTGGGGCGGATTTGATCCACATTATCTGTCACGAATGTGGCGAGAAGGAAGTCTGTCCATCGGGGCTGATGGACGAGTTGCCAGAGGAGGGAGGCGAGGAAGAGGGGAAGACGCCAGGGAACACACAGCAGGAATCCAAGTAGCGCCCATGCACCGCGAACGCCCCTGCGTGATTTTCGACGTTGACGGAGTGCTCGTCGATTCCTACCAAGCGCACTTTCGCAGCTGGCTGGCGCTGGCTGACGAAGATAATATTCCGCGCATGACGGAGGAGGAGTTTCGGGCGACATTCGGTCGCACGACGCGCGAGTCGATGACCCAACTCTGGCCCGATCAGCGGTGGACGCGAGACGAGATTGCTCGGCTGGACGATCGCAAGGAGGAGTTGTTTCGCGAGCTGCTCAGCGCGGACTTTCGTGCCATGCCAGGTGCCGCGTCGCTGATCCGGGCACTCAAGGATGCCGGTTTTGGTTTGGCGGCGGGTTCTTCCGGGCCGCCCGACAATGTTTTTCTGGTCCTTGATCAACTGGCATGTCGGGAGTGCTTCGATGTGGTTGTCACGGGTGTCGACGTTTCGCGCGGCAAACCGGACCCTGAGGTTTTTCTGACCTGTACTCGGCGTTTGGGTGTGTCCGGTGTGCAATGCGCGGTGATCGAGGATGCCGTCGTAGGGGTTACAGCGGCGAATCGCGCGGGTGCCATGAGCATTGCCCTGGTAGTGGCCGGGCGGGATGTCCGTTTGTTTGAGCACGCCGAGCATGTTGTGCGCGAACTTGGCGTTTTGACTCCCCCGCTGATTGGCAGCTGGCTCAGTGTGCGCCGGCGCCAAGTCAGCTAGTGCCGATCCGGTTCGCGTTGCCGAGCGGTTGGCAAACCATGCGTGCCACAGCGCATCGCTCAGTTCGTATGTCCACGTGGCCGCCGCGCGAGTCCGATGTGGAACGCCGAATGTCGTAGCCCCCAAATCGGCTAGTTTTTTCGACTTGACGCAAAGATATTCCCGACCGTCGCGATATAGTTATACTTTGGCGATGCGGTGGGGGCGATGCGGTGGGGGCGATGCGGTGGATTCCCTCATTCTGCCAGGGCGTTGTGGTCACGTAGCGTGGTATTTCCCCAGGTGAGGGCCGGCGTGGGGCTGCGAGTAAATGGGCGAAGTGATGTGGAGATGTGTGCGGATTGTGGTCGGCCTGTCGGTCTGGATCACTGCCGTTGTATTGCTGTTCTTCTGGCTCGCTGGGTACCTCTTCGCGCCGCGCGCGGACGGTCGCCGGATTGCGGGCGACTTATGGGAGTTTGCCACCGCCGAGCGACGCGTGGTCAAGCTGCGGCTGGATGGAGATTGGCCGCTGGCGGCGGGGGATCCGATCTATCGCGTGGATGCGCGAGACGCGATTGAGCAGGTGGGTGAGATCCGCCGGGTCTACGACCTGCCAGCCGGTGAGGCGCGCGACGCCGCCGGTCCCTTGGCCGAGGCGCTGCTCTACCCTCGCGCCCCCGTCCTGTGTGATCGCTCGCACTTGACCTATTACGCCACACCTCAGTCGCTCGGTTGGGTGTTGGAGACGATGCTTCCACGCGACAAGCAGATCCGGATCGCCCAGGAGATACTCTCTGCCTATGAGGAGCATCACCAGGAGATACTCGAGGCCCTCAAGCCGATCGTGGTAGGTGGCCTGTTGGATGCCATGGAAGTGGTGGAAGAGGACTTGATCACTGCCTTGACGCATCGGCGCGAGCAGCTGGAGAACTTGGGGAGCCGGTATCAGGGTCGCGTGGTCGAGCAGGATATTGTGCCGCTGTTGCGGGAGGAGATCTGGCCGATTGTGATGCACAACGCCGAGCCCCTGGCGAACGAGATCGGCCAGGAGATGTTTCAGCGGGCGTCGCTCTGGCGGTTTGGGTGGCGGGTCCTCTATGACAAGTCGTTCCTGCCCGAAAAGAACCTGACTCAGGAGGAGTGGAATCGATTTGTGCGGGAGGAGGGGATGCCGGTGCTGGACCGTCACAGCAGTGATATCTTGGCGGTTCAGCGCAAGATCCTGGAGGATGTCGGCCAGAACCAGCAAGTCCGCGACGCCGTGCGACGCAACCTGTCGCGCGTGATTGACGACCCGGAGTTTCGGGCGATCGTATGGCAGATCTTTCGCGAGGTGTTGGTCGACAATCCGCGGCTGCGCCAGCGACTCGAACAACGGTGGAATACGGCCGAGGCGAGGCAAGCCGTGGAATTGGCGGCGGACTATGTCGAGCCGTGTGTGCGGCGCATCGGCGATCTGTTGTTCGGGACGCGTGAGGAGGGGATTGCCCCCGAATTCGCCCAGGTGCTGCGTAACCAGATACTCGACAAGGACTGTCGCTGGCTGGTGCTCGACACACCAGCTGATTCGGTGCCTCTCAAGAAGATCTCGGCCGCGACCCTGTTGCCGGTTCACCTGGGCGGGTATCCCGAGGTGAATCCGTTCGCCGTACAGTTGCAGGGAGTGAAGTGATGGCGAATGTTGCGCCGGAGGAAGTGTCGGTCACCGATGACACAGGGACAACGCGGGTTGAATTGCGCGGCGTGACGGTGCAGGCCGGGGAGAGGATTCTGCTGGAAAACACGTCGACCCGTTTTGAGGCCGGGAAAGTCACGCTGATTGTCGGGCGCAGTGGCGTCGGGAAGACCACGCTGCTCAAGGCCATCGCGGGGCTGCTGGACGAGCGCGAAGAGGGGTTGAGCGTGTCGGGCGAGATTGCTCTGTGCGACGAGCAGGGGCGTCGGCTACGGGAGCAGCGGTCGATTGGAGTGGTGTTCCAGGACTACGCGCTGTTTGATGAACTCAGTCCGTTGCAGAACGTGCGGCTGGCCCGCTCGCACGGATCGCTGCAGGGTCGCGCCGATAGCCGGCTCTCGCCCGAGCGGCTGCTGGCGGAACTGGGCGTGCCGACCAATGTGCGGACCGCTTCCCTGAGCGGTGGTCAACGGCAGCGTTTGGCCATCGCTCGCGTGCTGGCTTACGGTCCACACGTGGTGCTGTATGACGAGCCGACTTCGGGACTCGACAGCGCCACGGCGGCGGAAGTGACAGGCGTGATCGAGCGGACGTACGCCAATCATCCATGCACACTGGTTATCGTGACGCACGACTACGAGGCGTTGTCGCGGATTGCCGACGCGATTTTTCTGATTGATCCGCGGCAGTGCACGCTGCGTCCGGTGGACAAAGTTGACTGGCCGCGGCTAAGTGAGATCCTGCAGCAAGCGGGATCGTCGTGCGACGAGCTGATCAGCGTCCCCGGCACGCGTCTTCCTCTCCCGGTGCGGCGACTGGCTCGCGGCACGTCGCGTCTGCTGGTTGGTACGTCGCGGATCGTCGAATCGTGTCTGCAGTTGCCCTGGCGAATGCTGCCGGTGTGGAAGAGCCCCTGGTGGGGATGTCGATTTCTGTTCCACTATTTGGCGCGGTGGCCGGTCCTTCCGCCTGGCTCTACATCGCGATTGCGGGAGCGATCATTGGTTTCGTATCGACCTATTTCACCTTTCGGTTTCTTCCCAACGCCAATTACACGAAGCCGCTGTTGATCGAGGATCTGCTGCGCAGCATGGGGTTCGCCCTGTATCGGATTCTGGTCCCGATACTTGTGACGATTCTCATTGCGGCGCGATGTGGAGCCGCCGTGGCATCCGACGTGGGAGGCAAACGATACGGTCGACAGATGGATGCCCTGAAGACACTCGGTGTCGAGCCGCGCCGTTACTTGCTGACGGGTATCCTCTACGCGTTTCTGGTCGGCACACCGTGGCTGCTGGCGATCGGCTATGCGGCCGCCGCCGTGACCAGCCTGGTGGTGTTCACGGCCACCCATCCCCAACGCGGTCCGTGGTTCTGGCAACTCTATTTTCACCGCGAGTTGATCGTTCCTGGCTGCTGGCTGTACGACGGAACGTATTGGCTGTGGGCCAAAACAACCGTCTGTGCCGCCGGGATTGCCCTGATTGCCTATGCTCGGGGCGCCGCACCCAAGGACTCCAGCCAGGCGGTCAGCCGAGGTGTGACGTCGACGATCCTCTGGGCCACACTCTACGTGCTGTTCGTCCATTTCATTTTCGCGTTTCTGGAATTCAGGTAGCCGCCACCGGGGCTCGGACAAGTTCGAGGGGTGCATGGAATTCGCCATTGCGACACGACAACTGACTCGATATTTCGACGACTTCTGCGCAGTGGACGGGGTGGATCTGCGCGTGGAACGAGGGATTTTCTATGGATTCCTGGGACCGAATGGTGCGGGCAAGTCGACCACGATCAAAATGCTCACCGGACTGCTGGCCCCGTCGGCCGGCGAGATATCCCTGCTGGGCCGGAATCCGCTGGACGCCAGGGAGGCTCTGAAAATCAAACGCCAGGTCGGCGTAGTACCGGAAGACCTCGCACTGTTTGACAACTTGACGGCCCGCGAACATCTGACGTTCGTCGGCCGCATGTACCTGCTCCCCCCGGAAACGATTCGGCAGCGTATCGATGAGTTGTTGGCGCTGTTAGGGCTGGAGGATGATCCCAAGAAACTGATTCTCGAATTCTCGCATGGCATGCGCAAGAAAGTGGCCCTGGCCGCGGCCCTGCTCCCCAATCCCGATCTGCTCTTTCTGGACGAACCCTTTGAGGGGGTCGACGCCGTCACATCGCGAGTGATCCGAGACCTGTTGCTCAAGTACGTCTCACGCGGTTCGACGGTGTTCTTGACCTCGCACGTGTTGGAGATCGTCGAGCGATTATGCACGCACGTGGGCATCATCGTGCGTGGCAAGCTGGTCGAACAAGGTTCACTCGACGCTCTACGGCATGGACGTTCGTTGGAAGACCGCTTCCTGGAGATGGTTGGCACGACCGACGAGATGCACCAGCAACTCAGCTGGCTGGAAGGAGGCCCGCTGCTGGTTGCCGAGGTCGTGACGGGGAGCGAAGTCGGGCCGGAATCCGAGTTGGGCCCCCGAGAAGTGAGCCCCCGAGAAGTGAGCCCCCGAGAAGTGAGCCCCCGAGAAGTGAGCCCCCGAGAAGTGAGCCCCCGAGAAGTGAGCGATCAATGATCTGGCAACACTTCAAAACGATCGTCTGGCTGCGCTGGCGAATGAGCGCCAACCAGTGGAAGAAGGGGGGGGCCCTGAACGCGGTGCTGGGAGTGCTCCTGCTGATCCTCTGCTTGCTGGGTGCGGTGACTTCCTTCTTCGTGGCCTTGCTGGTGGGTATTTTTGCGATGCCGGAAATCCCCCCTGGTGAACTCCTGCTGGTGTGGGATGTCATCATCGTCGCCTTTCTCTTCTGTTGGGTGATGGGGCTGATCACCGACTTGCAGCGATCCGATACTCTCTCACCCGAGAAGTTGCTGCACCTGCCCGTGTCGTTGAGCGGCACCTTTCTGCTGAACTACTTGGGCTCCTGGATTTCCTTGAGCCTGCTCGTGTTCCTCCCGACCGCGGCGGGGTTGGGGCTGGGCCTGGTGATTGTCAAGGGACCGGCCATGCTGATCCTTTTTCCCCTGCTGGTCAGTTTTGTGCTGATGGTCACGGCGATTACCAACCAGCTGCGAGGTTGGCTGCACATTCTGATGGTGAATAAGCGTCGCCGCCGCACCATTATCGCCTTGGTCACCGCCGCTTTCATTTTGCTCATTCAGGTCCCCAACCTGGTGAACATCGGGTTCCAGCGCAGCCATCGCGAGAATGGTTCCAGCCTGGAGCAACGGGTCGCACAGCAGCTCAAGTCTGAGCTGGAGCTAGGGACGCTCGACTCGGGCGACTATCGGCAGCGTGAAGCTGAGTTGAGAAAAGAACTGGCCGAGAAGAAAGCCGAGGAGGATCAAGAGGCGCTGCAACGTGTGGTCGCCACGGCCGATGTCATCAACATCGCCGTCCCGCCAGGTTGGCTCCCCTACGGTGCTCGGGCGGCCGCGGCAGGTCAAGTGCTCCCCGGAGTATGGGGGACGTTGGGAGCCCTGGCGATTGCCGTCTTGAGTTTGCGACGCTCCTATCGCCGCACCGTGCTGTTCTATACGAGAGGATTCCAGGTTGGCCCGCGGAAGCGAACGGCGGTTGTGAAGGCGAAGGCTCCGGCCGCCTGTTTTCTGGAACGACGGTTCGCTCTGCTATCCGACCAGGCGACAGCCGTCATGCTCGCTAGTATGCGGTCCCTCATGCGCGCGCCGGAAGGCAAGATTCTGGTGTTGAGCCCGATTTTCCTCCTCGGTTTCTTCGGCGTGATGATCTTCTGGGGCCGCGACCGGCAGGTGCCCGAGTTGGCACGACCTTTCTTGGGGATGGGTGTCGTGAGCATGACGCTGTTGTGTTACACCCAAGTCCTCTTCAATCTGTTCGGGTTCGATCGAGCCGGATTCCGGGCCATCGTCCTTTCCCCATCTCCGCGCCAGGACGTGCTGTTGGGCAAAAACCTGGCGATCGCTCCCCTGGCACTCGGCGTATCGGCGCTCGCGCTGGCCAGCCTGCAGATCTTTCGTGGAATGGGAGTCATGTCGTTCCTGGCAACTTTGATTCAGTTGCCCGCGGCATATCTCGTTTTCTGCCTGCTGGGGAACGTGATTTCGATCGTGGCCCCATCGGCGACCGCCAGTGGAACGCTCAAGCCGGCGCGGGCCAAATGGTTGACGATCTTGATTCACACCGCGGCCGCGCTCTTGTCGCCCGTGGCCGTGTTGCCCGCCTGTATCGCCCAGGGAGTTGAATTGCTGGCGCATGACCGTGGTTGGCTTCCGCACGTCCCGATCTACTTGCTGCTATCACTCCTGCAATTCGGAGTTGTCGTGTGGCTGTACCGCTGGCTGTTGCCGATGCAGGGGCGACTGCTCCAACGCCGCGAGAAGTCCGTCCTCGAAACGGTGACCGCCAAGATCGACTGAATCCGCGGGATGCCTCCCGCTCTGACAGTCGGCGCGTCCGAATGGAATGCCGGGGGAGTGGAGCGGTGGAGTGTCTCACGGTATCACAACCAACGAAACTGGAAGTCAATCCAGTGGGCATGGCGTGAGCCCCCCAATACACGCGTCCCTGCCATCTGTTGATCCTTCCGTCGCGCGAACTCGTTACGTGCCGACCATGGGTCCTCGCCGTGGGCCCTACAATCGGCACGCTCTACGTAACCGGCCTTCTTTGTGGCTGTAAATGCTCGGCAGCCGACAGAATCCGCAGTCCTCGAACATTTTGCGCCGATTAGCCAATGTATCGTTGTTATTTTGCATCATTCTGCTAGGCCTAAACGCACGGGTCGGTGGGACTGGAAACCGGCTCCGCGGCAGTGTGAGGCAGGGCCCGTGCTGGAAGACGAGCGATGGATCACGGCATGCGTTGCAGTTGGAAATCATCATTCTCGGTGGCGCGGACAGGGAATTGGCGCGGGGTGTTGGCCATTGCGGCGACCTTGGTCATGTCGTGGGCCACGCTGTCGGCCAACGATGCCTATTACCAGACGCTGATGCCACCGATGTTCCCTCCTTCTCCGGCTCCCACCAACCAGCCGGGTCTGTGCAATCAGCTGGCCGGTCTCTATTCGGGTCGGGTCGGTCGCGTGCGGAAGATGGTCTTGATGTCGGATGAACCGCGGCAAGCCGCCATGTCGGCGCTGCAATATCCCTGTCTCGGTGTAACGCTGGCCGGCAATGCCCTGTCGGCCGGGTTGGATGCTGAGCGAGAGAAGATGGTGACCTGTGTCGATCTGTATTTCGAGGCGGTTGCGTTCAGCTGGAACTTCCTGCAGTCGCCAGATGCGACGCGTCGACCGGAGTATCGGGCGGCGTGGGAGCTGTACCATCACGGCCTGGCGCGGTTGATCGGATCGGCTCAACAGTTCGGGCGGCTTGATCCGACCTCGGGCCTGCGCGTCATGACGCCAACGGGAATGCAGACGATTCCGACGTCCTACCACGGATTTGTCTGGAAGCCGGGCGATTTCACGCGCGTGGACGTGTTCCACAGCGAGGCTCCCAAGAAGCTGACCAATCACTATTCCTGTCCGGGCCTGGGTGTTCCGCTGGTGGTCGTGCGCGAGCAGCGAGAGCCGGACCGTTTCCTGTCCGAACAGACGCCCTTTGGCGCAACGGCCATCTTGCGTCCCAGCCTGGCCGCCCTGGCGGGTCAGGCGCCGCCGCTGGGGGCGAAGTCGTCGCATGGCCCGCTGGAATTCCACGATCCGCTGCGGGTGACGGCGGTCGAGTTCGGCGGGCAGCGGATTGCCATGGCGACCAATACGTCGGCCGCGCTGGAGTATGCCGTGCGAGAGAGCGGATTCAGCCCCTGGGAAGGACTTGTGCGTCCCGGGTCCGCTGAAGCGGGACAGGAAAAATTGTTCCTGCTCGAGCCGTATCAAGCGGGCAAGTACCCCGTGGTGTTCGTGCACGGGTTCTTTTCATCACCGCGCATTTGGGCTCAGTTCGCCAACGAAATCCAGGCCCGCCCGGACCTGAGGAATTGTGTCCAGTTGATGGCCTACCGCTATCCGACCGGGCGACCCTTTACGGAATCGGCAGCCATCTTGCGGCGTGAACTGCTGGCCATGAAAGCGACCTTTGATCCACGCGGCGAAGATCCGGGAATCGCCAACATGGCCTTGGTGGGACACAGCATGGGCGGCCTGGTCAGCAAACTGGCGGTCACGCACAGCGATGATCGATTGTGGTGCAGTGTGGCGAATCGCCCGCTGGCCGAAATCAAGGCATCGGACCGACTGCGGAAGCAGTTGCAGGAGTCGTTCTACTTCCAGCCGATACCGTTTGTGCGGCGAGTGGTCTTCATGGGGACACCACACGACGGTTCGCAGTTGGTCAGCCGCGTCGTGGGAGGACTCGGATCGACTTGCGTGCAACTGCCGTCGGCTGAGAGGATTGAACATGCTTGGCTGGTCAAGCAGAATCCGGGCGTCTTCTCGCGGGAATTCGCCAAGAGCATTCCGACCAGCATTGATCTGATGGAGCCCAGCAGCGGGCTCCTGCAGGCCGTGAAGACCCTCTGTCCGGGCGAAAACGTGCAGCTCCACAATATCATCGGCGTGGGCTGCCTGTCGCCGCTGGAAGGATGTGGCGATGGCGTTGTGGCTCGTGAAAGCGCTCAACATCCGTGGGTGACCACCGAAAGGCAGGTCCTCACGACACATGGCGGCCTGCATGAATCGGAGGAATCCGTCGAGGAGCTGATCTGTATCCTCCGCAGACATATCGCCGAGGCGAACGACGTTCCAAGTGTCGACGGCTACGAATTCGCCGTGCCGGAGTTTGAATGCCCCGACTCCATCCTGCCTGAAATCGAACAGCCTTGTCCGGCGGAGGGCCAGAACGATCCCTGCCTGGACGATTTCCTGTTTGATCCGTGTGAGATGGCTCCACCCTGTCCCGAACAGAGTGTCTTGGCACCCCACAGCGTCTTGGCACCCGATGAGGCGGCATCGCCCCATCCGGCCCTCCCCCCATCTGCGCCGTCCGGTCCATTGCCGAGCCCGGTGGAGTCGGTGATCGAGAGCGGCAAGGCCGGCAAACCGGTCGTACTCGACGCGGTCGAAACCGGGCCGGAGCTGGGATTCCCGACACGCAACTGACACGCAAACGAGGGTCCCGGTCCCCTCCAGGGGTCCGGCTGCCCGAGGGGGCGGCGAAGAAGTGCCGCACAGCTCCCCGGCTTGCTGCGGAAGCCTGAGCGGGGCTACCGGCGCGGGGCCGCGCCACCCGTCCGCTTTGACTCACTGTATTGAGAGACCGCCGTTTCAGTTATGATCGATGTTGCTGCTCGACAGGCAGCAGTTCGCTTTTGGAGTTGGGTGAGGAGATTCGCGTGAAGCAAGGTGTGGCGATCCTGGAAATCACCGGGCTGGGGCCGGCGCTGGTCACGATCGATACGATCGAGAAAGCCGCTCCCGTGGAAATTCTCCAGTATGAATTGAACGACCTGTATGGCGTCTGTGTGCGTATTGCCGGCAGGCCTGCCGCCCTGGAAAGGGCCGTCGAGAGTGCGCGGCACCGCATCGAAAGCATGGGGGGGACCTGCGTTTGCACGATCGTCAACGCACCCGACCGTGAGTCGGCCAAAGTAATTCACGCCAAAGCGGAGTATCAACCGCTCCTGGAACAAGAGGCCGTCTTTTTCCCGCAGACCGAGCAGGACGAGGCAACGCAAGCAACTGAAGGGACCACATCTATGGCAACCGATCGGGACTATGCCATCGGACTCATCGAAACCCAAGGATTTACCGCCGTGATTGAAGCGATTGACACGGCGTGCAAGGCAGCCAATGTCGAGGTGATCGGCAAGGAGAAGTTGGGTGGCGGGTACATTACCGTGTTCATCAAAGGGGATGTGGCTGCCGTCGAAGCGGCCGTCCAGGCCGGTAAGGCCAAGGTCGACGGTCTCGGCAAGCTGATCTCTGCCCACATTATCGCCCGCCCCAGCGAGGGTGTCCTCAAGTTATTGCCACACCTTTAAGGCAGAGCTGTGCAAACTAGGGATGCGCGGTGAGGCCGAAATTCGAAATTCGAAGCACCAAATACCAGACAAATTCGAAGCACGAAATGCCAAAAATGCCAAAAATCCCAAACCAATTCAAATGACAGAAATACCAATGACAAAAACGCTTAAGGACGGGGGACGGAACATCCAGTAGCATGCCCAGTAGTGAGTAGCGGTAGTAGCGGTAGGGTGTGACAAGCTCGCCGGGTCACGCTGTCCACGATCGGTGACGATTTCGGCGAGCGCCGGCACACCAGAATGCGTTCGGCACAATATCGTGCACCTCGGGCGTCAGATCGTCGGCAACCAGCGGTGGCAGCATTTCGTTGACCGGCTACGACAGTTGCCAGGAACAGCACGCATGCTGGTGTGCCGGCGCTCGCCTTCTGAGCCATCACCAAGGCAACGCGGTATCAGGCGAGCTTGTCACACCCCGCTACCGCTTCTGCTTCTGCTCCTTCGTGGGAAGACACGAGGAGCAGACACCCTACTTCCCCCCCTTGCTTCTCGTCCCCGCAACGGCCCTCCGACGATCGTCCACTGCCGCAGGCCGAGCGTGCTCAGCGGTGCCATCATCGCTTGTGTGGTGACATACGTATGTCACCGCCACCCCGCTGCGGCGGGTCTTGCAGGCGGCCCGGGATCGGGTAAGATAACGGCGGTTTTGGCGAGCGAAAGGCGGGCAATCACTTTCTCTTGCGCACAGTGTTTCCCGAGCGTCCCCACGGGGCCCTCAGCGGCCGCGGGCGCTACGGGCACTGCCCGCACACGGAGGGATTGCCTCATGGTCGCCTACGCTCGTCGTAAATTGTTGGGTCGTGATCGCCGAGCCGTCTATCACTGCCGCGCCCGTTGCGTGCGCCGTGCCTTTCTCTGTGGCCGGGACGCCCTGACCGGCCGCGACTTCTCCCATCGCCGCGATTGGATCCTGGTCCGGGAAGAACAGCTCGCGGGGCTGTTCGCCATCGAAGTCGAATTCCACGCGGAACTGAGCAACCATCTGCACCTGATGCTCCGCTCGCGGCCCGATGTAGCTCGCCGCTGGTCGCCCCACGAGGTGGCTCGCCGCTACCTGACCGCCATGAAGATCGCCAAGTGCATGTCGGACGAACTGCCGCAAGTCAGCGACAAACGCATTGAACAGGTCGTGCGGGACAAGAAGCGGATCAAGCAGTTGCGGCGTCGGCTGAGCAATATTTCCTGGTTCATGGGAATCTTGTGCGAAAACATTGCCCGTCGCGCCAATCAAGAAGACGAATGTACTGGCCGGTTCTTCGAGTCTCGCTTCAAGTGCCGGGAATGTGTCGGTTTCGCCGGCATGTTGGTCTGTGCGTTGTATATGGACTTAAACCTCATCAAGGCCGGTGAAGCCGTTTCGTTGCGCTCGTCCCGCTACACGTCGGCCTATCAGCGGATCATGGCGCAAGAGGAGCGTTCCAACAGTCCGAATCGAGCGGATGGCTGGCTGGGAGAGCTGACCCTGCGTGAAGGGACGCTCGAAGACGAGACGATCTCGCTCACCTCCCGCTGGGGCCGCCGCGCATCGGATCTGGGGCTGCTGCCGATCTCGCTGGAGAGTTACTTGCGGTTGCTGGAGTGGACCGCTCGGCAACTGCGCAGTGGCCAGCGCAGTACGGTGCCCAAGGACGTGGAGACGTTGTTGGATTATCTGGATGTGAACGAGGAGGCCTGGCTCGATACATTCCAGCGTTACGAGAGCGTCTTCTGCCACGCCATCGGTTCGCCCGCGGCCATGGCCGAAGTAGCCCGGCGGATGGGCCGCCGCTGCCTGAAGGGGATGTCGGCCTGCCGTCGGCTGTTTGCGTAATGCCCGCGCAGCTGGCTTGATCGTCGATCGAAATCTTTGCCCGCCCACTTTCACCGCGCTCGCCGTGCGCTCCGACAGCGTGCATTCGCGGCTGGCGTCGCACCCATGTCGTTCTGTTCATGCTCTTCACCGCACCATCGAGCCCATTACCATCCATTCCCTTCGTGCGCACAACAATATGCGGGCCTCCAACCGCGACCACGAAGCCACCGAGAGCAGAGTGTCTGGCCCTCTCATGCCTTCGTGCACCTTGCGGCTCACCGCGAGCCAGAGCAGATGTCTGGCCCACTTCTCGCTTCTCACTCTCCACGAAGCCACCGAGAGCGGAGTGTCTGGCCCTTCTCTTCTCCTTCTCAAGTTTCTGGGAGTGCTGCTCCAACCAAGGGAGAAAGTCCTTGCGCCGCATGCGCAACACGCCATCGACATAGGAGTTCAGATAATTTTCGTCCCCGAAGGGTAAATGCCCCTTGAAAATGACTCGATCAAAACAACTTAACAGTGCTATAATCGAGGCGGCGAATTGGCCGACAAAACGTTTGGCGAAGTTCATGGCGTTCTCCTGCTGAATGGTGGAACATTCATGATGCAGGATGAACGCCTTTTTTGCACAGCTACGTGTCCTCTTTTCGGAACCACAGGGAAGAGGGAAGGAGAAGGGGGGTCTGGGGGGAGGAAACTGGGGCCGCTGGTTCCTCCCGCCAGAGCAGCGGCAACTAAGTCACCCACTTCCAGTTCCTGTTTGGTTGCGGCCGCAGGCCGCGTTAGTTCGAACGTCCATGCATTAGAATGACAAGAGCAGGAACTCAAGACAAAGACCTGTGTCCGAATTGCCAGGCGGAGCGTCCGGTGGGTGACTCGCCGTGTAGCCGCTGTGGCTGGATGCCTTTGCGGGCCACGGAGATGCTGTTCCTCGATCATCCGACAGTGGTTTGCCCGCACTGCCTGCAGCATCGGTCGGTTGCCGAACAGACGTGTCCCCATTGCGGCGACACACGTGTGCTGGAGTCGTTATCGCCACACACGGCCAACTTCCACATCTCCAGTTTGCTGCTGATCACGACGCTGTTCGCCATCTGCCTTGCTGCTACCCGGATTGCGGTCGGATTGGGAATTGTAGCGTTTATGATCGCTGGGGCGGCGGCTCTCCGCACTGCCTTGCTGATCGGCGAACGCAAACGCTATCGCTACCCGATTTCGAGTGGGGTCCTGCTGCGGCTATTTGGCTGGAGCGTAGTGGGGGTCATCTTCGCGACCGTGATCTTTGCCATCACGTGCGGTACGGGCGCCTTCCTGCTCGGTGCCATTGCCAGTCTGCTAACGGGATCATCGGAGACGATCGGAATTGCCTTTCTGGAGATCCTCATGCTCAGCCGGTGTCGTGGCTGCCGCCTGGGTTGTCTCTCGGCGAAAGGAGAGTCGTGTGGTGCTGCCAGTCGGGGCGGCAGTGGCGTGGTTTGTCGGAAGTGTCATTCTGTTCGCGGTCCGTGTGGGACCTCGCGAATTAATCGAACCGCTGTTGTTGCTATCGCTCGCAATCGGTGGACTTCCCACGATCTGGCTGGCTTGCCGCCGCGGTCGTCTGGCCCGCGCCAAATCGTTTCTGGTGGGCTACGCGGGCGGCTTTTGCGTATTCGGTGGCGTAATGCTGCTGTTGCCAGGTGGCAGGATGCAGCAGAGCATCGCCGCCACTCTCGCCGCCTCAGGATTCCTGTTGTGGCCTCCGCTGTTGACGATCTTGGCATTGCAGAATTTTTGGAGCTGGGACGATGCCTTCCCCCAAGTTGTTTCCCACGCACGGTATGCCGTGGACAATACTGCCGCGCACGCCGAATCGGCGGCCATGACTGCCGAGGAAGGAGGGATCGATTTTCCAGAAGAGCCTTCCGGCGCCGAAACTTGATCAGCCCGCAGATGGAAATCTCACATGTCACGACAAGACCAACAGGGTCGAGCCGAAACGCCGGACGAAGGCCCGTCCGGTGCCCGACGAGAACTCGAGGAGCAAGACCTGTCGGCGGCCATCCGGGATCTGGTCGCGGCCCTGCAAGGCGAGCCGGATAGTCCACGGCTTCTGTGCGCACTGGCTGAAGCGTACCAACGTGGCGGACGGACACTGGATGCGCTGAGACAGCTTGATCGCATCATCGACCTGGGGGCAGCGACGGCGGCGACATGGAAACAGACCGGGCAGTTGCTTGCCAGTGTCGGCGAATTCGCTCAGGCGTTGGGAGCGTATCAGCGCAGCATTGAGCTGGACGGAGCGGACGCGGAAGCTCGCCATGACTGTGGTCGCGTACTGTATAAGCTCGGCGATCTGGCTGGTGCCGTGGAGCAACTCGAAAAGGCCACCGAATTGTGCGACGAATTGGCTCCCTGGCAGGCGCTCGCGATTGCGGCCCCCGGTCACCTCGGATACGACCAGGCCGACGTGTCGAGAATTCGTCGCACCTTTGCGACGCACCTCGCTCGGTATTCCGGTAGTCCAGCTGATGTTCCGCACATCTTGGCAGCATCCGGTCGGTTACGGATTGGTTACCTCTCCAGTTGGTTCGACCGACAGAATTACATGAAACCGGTGTGGGGACTGATCAACCAGCACGATCGCACGCAGTTCGAGATTCACCTGTTCTCAGATGCGGGCGTCGAGCAAGGACTGCCAGGTTTCAGGCCACGGAAAGGTGATCACGTGCACCAAACTCGGCATCTCGACAATGAAAGCCTGGTGGACGCGATCCGGCGGGCAGGCATCGATATACTCGTGGACCTGAATGCCTACAGCACGCCTGAGCGGTTGGGATTGTTCCTGTCCCACCCCGCTCCGGTGACGGTTGCCTGGTTTAATATGTATGCGACGTCGGGACTGCCGGGGTTCGACTACATTGTTGGCGACGACGTTACCGTGCGGCCCGATGAAGAGGTCCACTACTGCGAAAAGGTCCTGCGTCTGCCTCAAAGCTACCTCAGCTTCACTGTTACCCACGACGCCCCACCGATTGTCGATCCGCCGTGTGGTCAACGCGAGTACATAACATTCGGCAGTCTGGCGCCGCTCTACAAAATGGTCGCGCCGGTTCTGGATGCGTGGGGAGCGATTCTGCAGGCCGTTGGAACGGCGCGGCTGCTGTTGGCGAACACCGCACTGGATTCTGCCTGCAATCGCGATTATGTGGCCACGCGGTTGTCCACTCGTGGAATAGAACCGGCCCGCGTGGAGTTTCGAGGACGCGCCGACCACCGAGCATTTCTGGAATATTACAATGAGATCGACATCGCGCTAGATACATTCCCGTACAACGGCGGCACAACGACCATGGAGGCGATCTGGCAGGGCGTGCCTGTCGTGACCTTTGTGGGAGATCGATGGGTCTCACGGACCAGCGCGAGCATTGTGACCGGTACGCCTTGTGCGGAGTTTGTCGCCGCGGACGAAGCAAGCTATGTGCAGACAGCGGTGGCCTTGGCAGATGATCCGCGCATCGCACAGCGACTACAACGGCTGCGCCATACCATGCGCGCGTCACTCAGTGACTGTGCCGTCTGTGACACGCGGGCATTCGCGAAAGCCATGGAGGCACTCTATCGAAAGATCGCTCGTCGCGCTTGAATTGAGGTCGGCCATTGGCCAGGAATGCTCTCCATCGCCAGCATTTGCGGCGATATCACTTCGGTGCGCGGTCGCCTGGATGTGCAACGGCCTTCCGCTGCCTCCCCCTCTGTGGATGGGATGCAAGCCTTGCGTAATTGGCGTGGCTGTGGCCACAATAGGGCTGGTGCATTTTCCTGGCTCGCGATACGGCTGGACGTAACTGGCTGCGCGGCGAGGTTCACTGCTCCGGCAGTTGCCCCGCCGACCGTGGTTCCCGCCTGTTCACTTAGAAATCCAAGGTCTCCTGTGTCCATGACGATGACCTCTCGCTGGTGCCCGTTCGTCTGTTTCTTGGGGGTGGCGGTTTTTTGCGGTGGCGAGGCCGCCGGCGTCGAGCCGTCCAAGCAGATTGCGTTTGACCGTGACGTGCGGCCCATCCTTTCGGATCGTTGTTTTGTCTGCCACGGACCCGATGCCGAGCACCGTGAAGCGGACCTGCGTCTGGATCTGCCGGAGGGGGCGTTTGCGGCGCTGGGGGCTTCGATGTCCGTGATCCGCCCGGGCGATCTGGAGCACAGCGAAGTCTACCAGCGGATTACCTCGACGGACGATGACATGCGGATGCCGCCGGCCGATTCCAAGTTGTCGCTCAGCGATTCGGAGAAGGAGATCATCAAGCAGTGGATCGAGCAGGGGGCGATTTGGAAGCAGCACTGGGCATTTCAACCGATTCAGCAGCCGGCCGTTCCGCCGGTGGCGAATCGGACTTGGCCGCGCAACGCGATGGACAACTTTGTGCTGGCCAAGCTGGAGGAATTGGGTCTGCAACCGACGGGCGAGGCGTCACGTGAACGGCTGCTCCGGCGGCTCAGCTTCGATTTGACCGGTCTGCCCCCCACGCCGGACGAAATCGATGCCTTTCTCGCGGACGAACGACCGGATGCGTATGAAAGGCAGGTCGATCGTCTGTTGGCGTCACCGCGATTTGGCGAACGGATGGCCGCGGATTGGATGGACGTGACACGTTATGCCGACACGTATGGATATCAGTCCGACGTATACCGAGCGGTCTGGCCGTGGCGTGATTGGGTGATTCGGGCCTGGAATGACAACATGCCTTTTGACCAGTTCGTGACGTGGCAGTTGGCGGGTGATCTGCTTCCGAATGCCACGCCCGAGCAGATATTGGCCACGGCATTTAATCGGCATCATCGCCAAACCAACGAAGGAGGGAGTGTGGAGGAGGAGTTCCGCGTGGAATACGTGTCGGATCGCGTGAACACGTTTGGCACTGTCATGTTGGGAATGACCCTGGAATGTGCCCGGTGCCACGACCACAAATTCGATCCGGTCAAGCAGGCGGAGTATTACCAGCTATCCGCCTTCTTCAACAGCATCGACGAGTCGGGACTCTACTCACACTTCACGGATGCGGTTCCCACACCCACGCTGGTGTTGATGGACGAGAAGCAGCGGACCGACGATGCGGCGCTGCAGCAGCAGATGGTCGCGGCCGAGGAGCGGTTGCGGGCGATTTCACGAGAACGGACAGACGACTTTGAAGCCTGGTTGCGTGCGGGCCCACATGGACCGGACCTGCCGGGACTGATTGGCGATTATCCCTTGGAGACCATCGAGAACGACACGGTTGCCAACCGGGCGGATCCTCAACAACCGGGCAGAGTGCTGGAGTCTCCCGAGTTGGCGGCAGGCAAAGTGGGGGGCGGTCTGAAGTTGAGTGGCGAGAATACCATCAGCGTGCCGGCGGGTGGCGACTTCACGCGCACTGACGCCTTCTCGGTTGCTCTCTGGATCAACTCGCCCGATCCGCAGGATCGAGCGGTTGTCTTTCACCGTTCGCGGGCCTGGACGGACGCGGGGAGCCGAGGCTACCAGTTGCTGATCGAGGAGGGGCATCTCAGCGCGTCGTTGATCCACTTCTGGCCGGGCAACGCCCTGAGCATTCGCATGCGTGACAAACTCGCGGTCGGCCAGTGGGTCCACGTGGTCATGGCGTACGACGGGTCGAGTCGGGCCGACGGATTGGTGCTGTATGTGGACGGCCAACGGGCCGACTGTGACGTCGTGCGGGACAGTTTGATGAAGGACATTACGGGGGGAGGTGCCACGACGTTGGATGTGGGACAGCGATTTCGCGATCGAGGTTTTCACAATGCTCGAGTGGATGAACTAAAGGTGTTTCGCCGTTGTGTAACGCCGATTGAGGCGGCCCAGATGTGTGACGGCCACTCGTTGACGGCACTGTTGGCCCGGCCGCGCGAGGGGCTCGACGCCGGGGAAAGACAACAGTTGTACGAATATTACCTGCACAACTTCGATCCCGTATTTGCCGCTCAGCGAACGGCGTTGTCCGAGCTTCGTCGGCAACGCAGCCAGGCGATCGAAGCGGTGCCGGAGATCATGGTGATGCGGGAATTGCCGGAGCCGCGTGCCACCTACGTACTGAAGCGAGGGGCCTACGACGCACGCGGCCAGCAGGTTCAAGCCGGCACGCCCGAGTGCCTGCCTGCCTGGCCGACGGGCCAGCCGAGAAATCGATTGGGACTGGCCCGCTGGTTAACAGACTCGCAGCATCCCCTGCTCGCGCGCGTGACGGTCAATCGATTCTGGCAGTCCTTGATGGCACGCGGGCTGGTGGTCACCGCGGAGGACCTGGGCAGCCAGGGTACAGCGCCCACGCATCCGGAATTGCTCGATTGGCTGTCGCGGCACTTCATCGATTCGTCCTGGGATGTGAAGCAGTTGATCCGGTTGATTGTGACATCCGCCACGTACCGGCAGGATTCGGATTGCCTGCCCCAGTTGCATCTGCGTGATCCCGACAACACGCTGTTGGCGCGGGACCCGGCAGCGGTTGCCGGCGGAGATGATTCGCGACAATGCGCTGAGCGTCAGTGGCTTGCTGGTCGAGAAGATGGGTGGACCGCCGGTCAAGCCGTACGAACCGGAGGGATTGTGGAAAGAGAAGTCGGGGCAGGATTACGTGCGCGATGAAGGGGAGGGGAGTCATCGTCGCAGTCTCTACACTTTCTGGAAGCGAACGAGCCCGCCACCGGCCATGGTCTTGTTCGATGCGGCCAAGCGGGAGGTCTGCGAGGCGCGCCGCCAGGTAACATCGACACCGCTGCAGGCACTCGTGTTGTGGAACGACCCGCAATATGTGGAAGCTGCGCGAGCGCTCGCCCAACGCACCATGACGCAAGTCAACAAGGGGCTTGACGAGCAGTTGACGGCGATGTTCCGCTCGCTGACCAGTCGGATCCCGGATGCGGAGGAACTGGCGATTCTCCGCACACTCCATGACGAGCAGCGAGCGTTCTTTGAAGCCTCACCCGAGGACAGCGAAAAGTTCCTGTCGATCGGCGATTGTCAGCGCGACGAGCAGCTCGACGTTGTCGAGTTGGCTGCCTTGAGTGCCGTGGCCGCGGCGCTGTTGAGCTACGACGAAACGATTACCAAGAGATAGCCGAGGGTTCTGCCACGCGGAACGCGAATATGAGTTTATTGCGAAAGACTTGCGAGCGAGATCGAGCGGGGGTGATGACGTTGGCTCGACGCCACTTTTTGGCTCGGTCGGGACTGGCATTGGGGAGCGTTGCGCTGGCGCAGTTGATGGGCGGCGATTCGTTACGGGCCGATCCGGTACCGGCGCGCAATGGCGTATTGAACGAGCTCCATTTTCCACTGCGTGCCAAGCGAGTGATCTATTTGTTCATGAGCGGCGGTCCTTCACAGCTCGATATGTTCGACTACAAACCGCTCTTGAACAAGGAGAACGGTCAGGAGCTTCCCGAGTCCGTCCGCATGGGACAACGCCTGACGGGCATGTCGGGCAATCAGGCATCGCTGCCGCTGGCCGGCTCGGTGTTTCAGTTCGCTCAGCATGGTCAAGCCGGTGCGTGGGTCAGCGAACTGCTGCCACATACGGCCCAGATGGTGGACGAAATGTGTGTGATTCGCTCGATGTACACGGAAGCGATCAACCACGACCCGGCCATCACGTTTTTTCAGACCGGTTCGCAAATTGCCGGACGCCCTTCGATCGGGGCCTGGATGAGTTACGGACTGGGGTCGGCCAACGAGAACCTGCCGTCGTTCTGCGTGTTAGTTACGAAGGACAAGAGTGGTCAGCCATTATATGCTCGGCTGTGGGGAAGTGGCTTTCTGCCATCCGCTCATCAAGGAGTCCAGTTTCGCGCCGGCAGTTCGCCGGTGCTCTATCTGAGCAATCCGGACGGTGTGTCGGGCGAGAGTCGCCGTAACATGCTCGATCGACTCCAGCAGTTGCACGAGCGGGAGTATCAGCGAACAATGGACCCGGAGGTGAAAGCACGGATCGAGCAATACGAAATGGCGTTCCGCATGCAGACTTCCGTTCCCGAGGTGGCCGACGTATCGGGCGAGCCGGATCATGTCTTCGAGATGTACGGTCCCGATTCCCGCCAGCCAGGCACGTTTGCGGCCAACTGCCTGCTGGCCCGCCGACTGGCGGAACGGGGAGTGCAGTTCATCCAGTTGTTTCATCAGGGATGGGATCAACACGGAGACCTCCCGGCCGCCATCCGCAGTCAATGCCGCGAAACGGATCAGCCCAGTGCCGCGCTGTTGCGCGATCTCAAGCAACGCGGCATGCTGGAGGATACGCTGGTGATATGGGGGGGAGAATTCGGACGCACCAACTACAGTCAAGGGAAGCTGACGCCGACCAATTACGGGCGCGATCACCATCCTCGTTGTTTCACCATGTGGCTGGCTGGGGGAGGCGTGCGGCCGGGACTCGTTTACGGCGAGACGGATCCCTACGGCTATAACATTGTGCATGACGCCGTTCACGTTCATGACTTGCACGCGACAATCCTGTGTGCGCTGGGTATCGATCATGAGCAGTTGACGTACAAGCATCAAGGCCGCCGATACCGCTTGACCGACGTCAGCGGTCGGATCGTCAAATCGCTGCTCGTGTGAACGGCAGCGCGATGAGGAGTGATTGCGAAGGTTCCGGTGCGCCGCGTGGTAGCCGGCCAGTTGTGGTCCCCCCGAGGCGAGCTCGGGGGAAACCGGCGGGGAGGTAGCTGGCCAGTTGTGGTCCCCCCGAGGCGAGCTCGGGGGAAACCGGCGGGGAGGTAGCTGGCCAGTTGTGGTCCCCCCGAGGCAAGCTCGGGGGAAACCGGCGGGGAGGTAGCAGGCCAGTTGTGGTCCCCCCGAGGCAAGCTCGGGGGAAACCGGCGGGAGGTAGCCGGCCAGTTGTGGTCCCCCCGAGGCGAGCTCGGGGGAAACCGGTGGGAGGTAGCAGGCCAGTTGTGGTCCCCCCGAGGCGAGCTCGGGGGAAACCGGCGGGGAGGTAGCCGGCCAGTTGTGGTCCCCCCGAGGCGAGCTCGGGGGAAACCGGCGGGAGGTAGCAGGCCAGTTGTGGTCCCCCCGAGGCGAGCTCGGGGGAAACCGGCGGGATGATTGAGCACGACGACGACTGCGGCTACTTCAGTTGAAGATCTTGCGGGTGCACACCCTGGGTGTGCTTGCCAAAACCAAAGTAGGTGGGCTCGTACGTGCCGACGATGTCCACTTTGGATTGGGCGGGAATCTGGTCTTCCAGGCCTAACGCCCAATAGCTGGCGTTGACGAGCAATCGCCGCAAACCTGCACTACGAAAATCCTGCGCCGCGCCCATGGTGGTGGTGAACACGCGGGCCGTCTTGCCTGCGGAGGGCGAATAGGTCTTGATCCAGGCAACGGGCATCATCGGATCATTCTTCTCGCCTTCCACGGCCTTGTCTTGCGGATCCATCCCGACCAGCACCTGGCCCAACACGAGCGGTTGGCTGTCACCAGGCAGCGGCAGGCGAACCGTGTACACATCGGTCGGTCCATATATGTCACTTCCCTCGATGCCGCGCAGAATGGGATGGTTCTGCATTCCGGGAGCGATCACGCCGCGCGTGCTTTCGACACCATGGTGGCCGTGATGATTGATCCACGTCTCTCCCAATACCTGGCGGCCGAACCCGCCCGACCATTCCTGGCTCTGCCACGAGTAACGGGCATAGGTCGGATGTTTTTCGATGGCAAATGCATGGGTGGCAGTGCGTAAACCAATGATCGGTTTGCCCGCCTCGACATAATCCACAATGTGCTTCATCTGCTCGTCAGGCAGATCGCGAAACCGCGTGAAGATGACCATCAGGTCGGCTGAGTCGAGTGCCTCGAGTCCGGGAATGTTGTCTTTGATAACGGGATTGATCGTGCCATCCTCGCCGATGGCGTAGAGTACCGTGCACTTGAAACCATGATGTTGTGCCAGGATCCTGCCCAGCTGCGTCAGGGCTTCCTCCGAGCGGTATTCTTCGTCGCCACTGATCAGCACAATGTGTTTTCCCTTCTCCTTGCCTTGAGCCGCCTCATAAACGACCCACGGGTCGGCGGCCAGGCAGAATGTCGAATTCGACAGGCAGGCGAACAAGGATCCGGCAAACAACAGGCGAACGGTCAGTCTGGTCATCACGGTGAGTCCTCATGGGCTAATGATGGTGGATCGTATCTGTCTGGTCACCGGCAACGGCTGGCACCGGCACACTCACAATTCGGCACCGGGGCTGGTGGCCGCAGTCACAAAAAGTCGGCCGTTGCACAAACAGAGACTCCATTGTGCACGATTCACCGTGGCGCAGCTACGGCCCAGGCGAGCACATTTTGAGCCCTTTGCGGTCGGTCGGCAGCCGCCGGTGGCTGCAACCCTACATAGAACGGAATTCACTGCGTTCGTGCAGCATCCAAAACACCCCACTTCCTCCGAGGTAGACCGGCGATTCCCGTTCGGCAACGTGCTCGCACATTCGGGAATACGACGACTGGTTTGTTGCCGCGGCCCGCTCGCGGGAGGCGTACCCGGCCGGCGTGGGGAGCTCAACGTCTTCCGATGCAGTACAGGTGCTCTTCCCCTCGCAGGAATATCTGTCCCTGCGAGATCGCGGGGGATGCGTAGCAGTTCTCGCCCAGCTCGTTCTCGGCCACTACGTCCCATTCGGGGCCGGGGCGCACGATCTTCATGATCCCGTCGTCCGCGAGGCAATAGACGAGGCCGCCGGCGGACACGAGCGACGCGCTGTAATGGGGCGCCATGCGTTTCATCCAGTAGCGTGTTCCGCTGGCCGCTTCAAAACAACTGACGATTCCGTCGTCGGCTGCAACCAGGAAGTAGCGGTCCTCGACGATCGGTGACGGCACGTAGGAGCATCCCCGCGTGGTACGCCACACAATGTGAGTGTCGCTGACATTCCCCTTGCCGTCCGGTCGGATGGCCAGAATGTGGTGCTCGGGGAAGCCGGCGGTCAAATAGAACAGTTTGCCGTCAAAGACCAACGAGGCCACGAACTGCTCGGTGGGACCGTCCATTCTCCAATGTTCGGAACCATCGCGTGGATCGAGACTGACGACGCACTTGCTGCCCGAGAAGACCATTTGCGTGCGATCATCAATGACGCGAATGATCGGTGTGCAGTAGCTGCGAGTCTGGTGTTCGCGCGGTGTTT
Source organism: uncultured Planctomycetota bacterium (assembly GCA_963802295.1). GTDB lineage: Bacteria > Planctomycetota > Planctomycetia > Pirellulales > Pirellulaceae > JAJRVM01. The sequence continues at coordinate 111,075 of CAWDIM010000007.1, forward strand.
GCCAGACGGTCTTGCCGGTCTGTTTGTCCAGACCGAAAACGAACGAATCGCCGTCGTGATCGCCGTTCACGATCACCAGGTTCTCGAACAGGATGGGAGACGTGCAGAACCCGTGGACGCTGGCGAATCGTCCTGGCCGCACGAGCCATTTCAACTGGCCAGCCAGATCGTAAGCGGCCACCACCATATTTCCGGGAGTTCGTTCGGTCAAGCTGGCGAAATCCGGTTCCAGCAGGGCCACGTAGACGGTTGTACCGTCGGTGACGGGAGTTCCGGACGCAAAACTGTTCAGCGCGTGTTTCATTTCCAACGGAGCGCTCAAGACCGTCCGCTGCCAGAGAATGTCACCGCTGCGTCGGTCCAGGCAGAGCAAGACTCGCTCCGTTGGCTCTTCCAGGCAGCTCGCGACAAAGACCCGATCTTCCCACACGATCGGTGACGAGTGGGCTCGTCCGGGAATGGCGGTGCGCCACGCCAGGTTCTCGCCCGAGGGGCCGTTCCAATGCAGCGGCACGTCTGGTTCCTGGCTTGTTCCATCGCCCCGCGGCCCGCGCCAGCCCGGCCAGTTCTCAGCGTTACAGACTGGCGTCCCGAGGAAAACCAGCAGGATGAACCCAACGGCGAGCGACGAACAGCGATGCATACCTGATCCCTTGTCTTCTTCTTTTGGTGAGGGTGTATCGGATGTGGGCCCCGGGGCAGCCCGTTCAGGTGGGACGCGGCAGAGCTTTGCGCGTGCGAAGCGGCAAGGGGGGCGACGCCGCCGTGCGCGATTGTGCCGCACCCCGCGCCCCGGCGAACCGCATAATCGGCAACCCCGCCTAACTCGTCGCCCCAGCGGTTATCTTCGCACGACCGCTGCGGCAATCCAGCCGACTTAATCCCGATTCCCGTACTATATTTCTATCACCTATGAACAGGAAATGTTACGCCATTCTAACGATTGTGTCGATTTTGCCGCTTGTGCCTGCTGCCGGCCGCGGCGAGGACGCGGCGCTGCGCTCACGATCTCCGGAATCCGAATCGCGGGGCTTTGCCTCCGGGCGTCGGGGCCCGGATGGCGGATTCTCATCGCCGTGAACCGACCCCTCTTCCAGGAATCGTGCGGCCGATCAGGCAGGTGACGATGGCATCGCCCCTGGAAGGGATGTTGATGCTCGTGGACGTGCGGGAGGGCCAGCATGTGCACGAAGGAGATGTATTGGCCGTCATTGACAATCGTGTGGCCCAGGCGGCCGTCGATGTAGCGCGGGTCGCAGCCGATCGCACGGCGGACCTGCAACGCGCGCGGGAAGAGGTCAAGTTCTCAGAGAATCTGCTGGAGCGACTGCTGGCGCTCAAGTCCGCCAACGGCGGTTCCGATTTCGAGCTGCTCGAGGCCCGCACGCGTGTCGAGCAAGCTCGCGCGACCGTGGCTGCGGAAGAGGAGAAACAGCGTCAGGCAACTGGCCAGCTGGAACTCGAAATGGCTCGACTCGAGGCCCACAACATCCGTGCGCCGTTTGCCGGCCAGATCGTGCGGATTCATGCCTATCCCGGCACCACGCTCACGCGTGACGATCAATTGCTCACGATTATTCGCCTGGAAGAACTGGAAGTGGAACTCCACGTTCCACTCAGCTTATACCAGCAACTGGAGACGGGACGCAGCTACCCTTTGATTGCGGGTCCCCCGCTGAATTGCCGCTTGCAGGGAGAGCTGACGTTCGTCGCTCCACTGGTCGACTCGGCCACCAAGACTTTTCGATCGGTATTCACGCTGGCCAACCGAGACCAGAAGCTGCCGGCCGGATTTTCGATTCAGCTGGACATGGAGGGCTTGACGAGGCAGGACCTCACACCGCAGTGAACTGCCGCACCGGATGCGGCAATGTGTCCCCGTTGATAAACGTTGTCAGCAAACTTTGCTCCCGTCCAACCCCACGATAAGCTCGCTCCAATCCCATTGCATCTTTCCATGCCTGGCCCACTTTCAGAGGTCTATCCCACCATGACGCGCGACGCCGCAACCAATCGCGATCAGAACCACAACACCCACCCGACTGCCACGCTGACCATTGACGCGCTGGAAAGCCGCATTCTCTTGTCCGCCACCTGGACGGACGGAGACACCGACAACCCGCTCGACGGTCCGACGGTTCACAACGACATCTTCCACGGTTCCAGCGGCCGCGACATCGCGCACGCGTCGGATGGCGATGACTTGATGTTCGGCGACCAGGGGGATGATCGGCTGTTCGGCGATGACGGCGCCGACAGGCTGTTCGGCGAAATGGGCAATGACAAACTGTACGGCGGCAACGGCAGTGACACGCTCGACGGCGGCGAAGGGAACGATGCCTTGTACGGAGAAAATGACGCGGACCATTTGATCGGCGGCGAAGGGAACGACCGGCTGGATGGTGGATTCGGAGATGATGTGCTCGACGGCGGCGCGGGGACAGACACGCTGTATGGCGGTGGAGGCAGCGATCAGCTGCTGGGTGGCGCGGACAACGATCGCCTGTACGGTGGCGATGGCAATGACGTGCTCGATGGCGGAACCGGCAACGATCGGCTGTATGGCGAAGCAGGTGACGATGTACTGAAGGGTGGCGACGGCGCGGATGCTCTCTACGGTGGCGCTGGCAGCGACACGCTGCACGGCGGAGCCGATAATGACCGGCTCGAAGGGGGTGACGGTGACGACTATCTGGATGGCGGCGATGCCCATGACACGCTGTATGGCGGTGGCGGCGACGACCAGTTAGTTGGCAGCGCTGGCAATGACCGGCTCTACGGCAACGACGGTTCGGACCGCTTGGACGGCGGTGTCGGAGACGATCGACTCGACGGCGGGCAGGGCGAAGACCTGTTGCTGGGGGGGGACGGGCACGATCAGTTGCTGGGAGGTGACGCGGCGGATGCGTTGTATGGCGGTACCGGCAACGATCGGCTGGACGGAGGCAATGATGATGATCGGCTCTCCGGTGGTGAAGGCAACGACATTCTCTATGGCCGCGACGGCCGGGACGATCTGTCCGGTGGCGAGGGGAACGATCAGCTGTACGGCGGCAATGATGACGACCAGCTGACGGGTGGATTCGGAGATGACAGCCTGGATGGTGGGCAGGGCGATGATTCGCTGTGGGGTGGTGATGGTGCCGATCGTCTCTCAGGTGGCGACGGGGACGATTTCCTGGATGGCGGGTTGGGCAATGACCGCCTGGACGGTGGTGCCGGTGACGACTTCGTTCAGGGTGGCGAAGGCAACGATACGCTGTCGGGGCTTGCCGGCGCGGACCGGTTGGAGGGTGGCAGCGGCAACGACACGCTGTCGGGCGGCAACGAGGCGGATTACCTCGACGGCGGCGAAGGGGACGATCGATTGGATGGCGGCAGTGGCGATGATGTGTTGCTGGGTGGTGCCGGAAACGACCGCCTGACCGGCGGCGCCGGCGCGGATCGGTTGGAAGGCGGCAGCGGCAACGACACGCTGTCGGGCGGCAACGAGGCGGATTACCTCGATGGCGGCGAAGGGGACGATCGCTTGGATGGCGGCAGCGGCGATGATGTGTTGCTGGGGGACGCCGGAAATGACCGCCTGACCGGCGGTGATGGAAACGACCGACTCGATGGCGGGGCGGGCGACAATCTGCTCTACGGCCAAAATGGCGACGATACGATCATGGCGACTGCCGGGCACGATCGGATTGACGGCGGCGCCGGGGACGACGTGATTGACGCCGGCGGAGGTAACAACCAGGTTTCTGGCGGTCAGGGGAACGACGTAATTCACTCGGGAGATGGCAACGATGTTATCAATGCAGGAGCTGGCAATGACACAGTGCATTATCATGGTGGCAGTGATCGCATCAATGTGGGCAGCGGCGATGACACGGTTGTGGTCCATGCAGGCCGAAACGGTGACGTGGTGGTTATCAGCGGTGGCGGCCAGGGTGATGTGCTCGACCTCTCGGCCTATCGCACGGAGCAGGTGACGATTGAAGGATCGAAGATTACCGTGCAGTTGCTGGAAGGCGGCTCGTTCGTCATCAACGCCCGTGGTTTCGAGGAGATTATCACGACCGACATCCCGCCGGTCATTGGCTATGCCGGTGCCGATATCGACGTTACGGAAGGCGCTGACGTGGCCCTGCACGCTTCCGCCAATACCGTTCCCCCCATCGACTTCTCGTCCGTCGAAATCAATTCCTATGGTGGCTCTCAGGACATCACGGCAGTGGCCAAGGTCGAAGGGGACGGGGAGGTGCTGCACATTCAGGGAAATGGCTGGAAGGCGGTCGAATTTCCTTATACGGTGACGGAGAACACGATCCTGGAATTCGAGTTCCGCAGTGACGCGGAAGGCGAGATCCACGGCATCGGTTTCGATAACGACAACAACCTCAGTCCGGAAACGACCTTCAAGCTCTTCGGTACGCAGGCCTGGGGCAACAGCGAGTTCGACGACTACGAGTCGGAGGACGGCTGGGTGCACTACCGTATTCGCGCGGGCGATTACTTCACCGGTGAATTCGATCGGCTTGTGTTTGCCAACGACCACGACGTCGCGAAGGCGACGGGCGAAAGCCTGTTTCGCAACCTGCGGGTATACGAGCACGAGCCGGCTGCCGAGGCTGGATTCACCTACAGCTGGCACCAGTTGTCGGGACCGGAGGTCACACTGACCGGTGCCGATTCGGCAGCACCGACCTTTGTGGCTCCCGGCATCGATCACGATGCGGAATTGGTCTTCCAGGTGACGGTTACCGACGGATTCACCGTGTCGACGGACACGGTCACCGTGCGCATCGACGATGTGCCGGAACCACAGTGGACCGTCGATGCGGGGCTCGATGTCGAGGTCATGGAGGGTGGTACCGTGACGCTGCAAGCGGCCTACACTTCGGCGCTGAAATTTGATGCCACCGATGTGGAATCTTACGGTGGATCACAGGATGCCGGCCTGGCCGTCCAGGTGGAAGACGACGGCACAACGCTGCACCTGCAAGGGAACGGCTGGAAGAAGATCGATCTGCCCTACACGATCACGCAGGATACCGTCCTGGAGTTTGATTTCCGCAGCACGGCCGAGGGCGAGATCCACGGCATCGGGTTCGATTCGGATAACGACATCAGTCCTGACACGACGTTCAAACTGCACGGCACACAGGCTTGGGGTCGAAATGACTTCGAGAACTATGATGGAGCGGCGGGCGAGTGGCAACACTATCGGATTCGTGTCGGAGACTATTTCACGGGTGATTTCGAACACCTGGTGTTCGTCAACGACCACGACGTCTCGCGACCCGTGGGAGACAGCCTGTTCAGTAACATTCGTGTCTACGAAGATACCGCGGCCGCTCAGCCCGATATCCACTGGGTACAGGTCGGCGGTCCGGCGGTTGCATTGATCGATGCTCATTCAGTCAGCCCGCATTTCGTGACTCCGGTGGTCAGCGGGAACACGGAGTTAGTGTTCCAGGTGACGTTGGGTACCGGCGATACAGCGGTTACCGACACGGTCACCGTCCAGGTCTTCAACGATCCGACGAACGATGTTGTGCTGCCCGATGCTGCCGCGGAGCCTGTCGAGGAGTCACCCGTCGTGGCAGCAGGGGCGGTGCCGGTAAGTACGGTGCCAGTAAGTTCGCCACCAGCGAGTTCGCAGCCAATAGGTTCGGCACCAGTCAATTCAGTGAGTGACGATCAGACGGCAGGGGTGCCCCCCTCGGCGCGCGAATTCGATTGGGGGGACGACGTGTTTGGTGAATTGACCGGACAATCGGAGTACGGGTTTGCGCAGCCTCTGCAGACGCTCGACCAGGCGCAAGAGCTTGTCCAACTGGGATTGGACGATGGCGGACAGGCGGTTGGTATTCCGGTATTGCGGGAAGTGTTGCATCTGGGAGATCGCCATGACGATTGGCGGGAGGTGACGGAGCGGTTACCGGACAGTCTGCACGACCTGCGGCCGGTAGTCGACCGGGGTAGACTTGGGGAAGGCGGCGACGAGTTGACACGATCCGCGAATACCGAATCTGCCGATTCGTCGTCACAGAATGACGCCGCCGAGCCGGGTTTGCGGGCTGCCGAATCGGGCCAGGCGCCGGGTCAGCGCGGCTCGACCGGCTTTGCGGCCCTCTGGGGACTGGTACGCGGTTTTGCCGGCACACGCGGCCATCAGGGAAAGGATGACCTGTAACAGTGCATGGCGGGCGGTTTGCGACCTACACTACCAAGTAGGTCCGCCCCGCGAGACGGTTTCGAAATCCACTGCCAGGGCCGGCCGGGTGTTCGTGCGCCAAGGTGCAGGGTGCCGGCCACGCGCGCCTGGCGGTGGCACGGCAGCGTCCAGCACGGGCGGTATGTGCCGGGGACCGTGCACGACTAAGTCCGCTCGACGGTGCATGGCGCCGCGGCAAGGGATTGTCGTACGACCAGAAATGAATGGGTTTCGCAGCAGGATACCCCGGGGGTCCGGCGAGAGTACAGAGTGACAGGCGGGTGTAGAGGACCGCCATCGGAGAGGAGTACGGAATATGACATTGACAGCGCAGGAAGCCTTGGAGGCGATGGCCGAAATTGAACAGAACACTCCCCAACAGATCAAGAAACTGCGGTCGCATGCCCGCATCGCGGTACGCGCCAAAGTGGTCGCTCAACCGGCCAATTCCAGCCAACGAAACAGTTTTCAAACGCAGGGTGTACTCGGCGATATTTCCCGCGGAGGCTGCTTGATCCTGTTTTCCGACCCGATCCTGGTGGGGGACCTTTATCGCCTGTCGTTCGATCGCAGTATGCTCGACCTCGAACCCATTTTCTGTCGTTGTCTGCGGTGCCGGCTGGTGCGTGAAAACGCTTTTGAAGCCGGTTTCAGCTTCTTCCACCCACTTGATTTGTCGGGGTTGGAGAAGCCCAATGAGAGCGAGTTGTTTGACTGAATAGAGGTGCCGCTTCGAGTGTCAGTCGGTAACATGCGCGCATGTTTGAAATCCGAAATCCGAAGCAGCAAATCCCCAACAAATGCGAATGACAGAAAAAAGGGAGGAAGGGAGGAAGGGAGGAAGGGAGGAAGGGAAAACGGAGGATGCCGCAGCATGCTCCCGTGGTGAGAATCTGCTGGCGGCCCAGAACTGTGGTTTTGCCGGCAGCGGAGGTTTTGGATTTCGAATTTTGGATTTCGAATTTGTTTGGGATTTCGATATGGGGATTTCGGATTTTCCGTTTTGGTTGCGGCCGGCGGCCGCGTTAGGAGAGTGTGGTGAGAGGCTGAAATCACCAATTCGAGGCTCGTTGGCTCGAAACACGATCGCATGCCCAACATCCGCAGGTGTTCTTGCAGGACAGAAACAGGAGATCGGGATAACAGTGAGAAACGTCGATCGTCTGACAGGCACTGACGGCACCCAGTAGGTTCGCCGAACGTCAATGCGCAGTGCCGCGACACGACATCGTCGAACCCCGCCACATTGCACCCCACCCCCCAATTGCACCCCGCCCCACCGTACCCCACCGAACCGCGTGTAGCCTGTCTCATGACTACGACATCCGTTACCAATCGTGAGTTGCCGCAGTCGGACCGTCGGTGTCCGTCGTCCGACGCGTTTCAGCGGATCGCGGATCTGTACGTGCAGTGCCGCGCATCGACGGCGTTCTATCGTGAGTCGCTCGACATTCTGGCACAGCATTTTCGTTCTCATCTTGCCGCGATGAATCTCTGCAATGCGGCTGAGTCGTTGGACGAGCATTATCTGGTGGGAGACGAGACGCAGACTGCGTGGCAGCGTTTGACGCAGGCGATCATGCTCGAGTCGCAGGCGGACGCGACGGCATTGGCGAAGTTGTATGACATTGACGGTACCCACTTGCGGGTAGCGATGCTGGCGGCCCCGCTGCGGGATGAACGGCAATACCGAGGTGCCTGTGCGCTGATCGTCAACTGCCGAGGCAGTGACGAGGCCGAGTCGCTGCTGTTCGAACTGCGCACGCTCGTCACGCTGATTTGCTCCCTCGCCTCCTCCCTGCGCCCGGTTTACGAACAGGCGGCTCAAGGTCCGGATGGTCTGCAGCGAGCGATTTCCCGCGCGGCCCGCTTTGGATCCGTGACGGAACTGGCGTTTGCCATGACCAACGGCCTGAAGACGAAGTTCCATTGTGATCAAGTCGCACTGGGCAAAGTCGAGCGGGGTCGCGTCCGCTTGTTGTCGCTGTCCGGGATGGACGCGCTGTATCCTCGCAGTCCCGGGACGCGGTTGATTCGTCAGGCGATGGAAGAGTGCCTGGATTGCGGTCACACGATCTACTCGCGGCCGGGAAACGACTGGTCCTCGTCCGGCATCAGGCCCGATTTTCGTCTGCACCGGCAGTGGCGGTCGGCGGTGGGCGATGCCACCGTCGCCTCGATTCCCCTGTTTGCCGATGACCAGTGCGTGGCTATTCTCAGCGTGAGACGCCCCGGCAGTGTCGGATTCCAGGCGGGCGAACTGGATGAGATCGGTCAGTTGGCGGGGGGGTACGCTCCGGCGATGCAGTTAGTGGAACGAGCCACTCGCAACTGGTTCGCTCAAACCCGCGACGCGTTACGCCAGGGACTCGCTTGGTTCCTGGTTCGCAACTGCTGGGGACGGCGTTTGACAGCCGCGGCGGCCGTGTTGCTGGTCACCTGGTTCTGCATGGGAACGATGGATTACCGCCTTGCGACTTCCTGTCAATTGACGCCGATGCAGGTGTATCACTGCGCGGCGCCGTTTGAGGGAGTCCTTCAGGATGCGCACGTGGAGGCGGGAGATGTCGTCAAGCAGGGACAATTGCTGTATGTCATGGATACGCGCGACCTGGAACTGCAGCGTTGCGAACTGGAGTCGGAAGCAGCTGTCCTGGAGTTGGAGATCGCTCAGGCGTCGAGCAACCAGCAGTTGGAGCCGGCGGCGCTGGCTCGCGCCAAATTGCAGGTGGCTCAGGCCCGGTTAGCCGGCGTCGAGCGTCGCATGGCGCTGGCCGAAGTGCGAGCGCCGGCGGATGGGACCATCATGGCCGGAGACATCGAACGGCGCGTGGGCGATGTGGTGCAGCTGGGGGAACCGCTGATCGAATTCGCGCCGCACGGGTCCTGGGGAGTGGAACTGCAGGTCAACAGTCGCGACGCGCAATTGGTACAAGCCGGCCAGCAGGGGCGGTTCGCGACGCTGGCCCGGCCCGATCAGACGATTGCGTGCACGGTGCAACGCATCGAACCCTCGGCGCAAGCCGTCAACGGACAGAGTGTCTATGTGGCGCGGGCCCGGGTCACCTCCAACGCCGCCTGGACCCTGGCAGGGATGGATGGTATTGCCACGCTCGACGTCGGGCGGCGTCAGGTCTGGTGGGTGGCTCTGCATCGAATGATCGATTACCTGCGACTCCATTTCTGGGTCTGATATGAGTGACGTGGCAGCCACCAAGAGCATCGCTGAGCGACTGGGATCAGTCCAGGCCGGCTTGCGCAGCGACCTGGAGGTCACACGGCATCTGTTTCGCGGCCAGCCGCAGTATGTGGTGCGCGACCCGATCACGTTTCTGACCCACCAATTTTCGCCGGGCGACTACCAAATCCTCGTTACGCTCAACGACGCGGCGACGTTGGGCGAGGTGTTCCAGCTGCTGGTGGAGCAAGGCAAGTTGCATGCGGACCAGGAAGAGGATTTCTATCAGTTCATCCTGACACTGCATCGACTCAACTACCTGATTCTCCCCGTTTCCGACGGCAAGGTGCTTTACCAGCGATTCGCCGAGCGGCAGCGGACGGCACGGTGGAGGCAGCTGAGCAGTTTCTTGTTCTTGCGCATTCCGCTGGTGAACCCCGATGCCTTCCTGGACCGCACCGTGGACTTTGTGCGGCCGCTCTTCACGCGGACCGCCCTGGTTCTGTGGCTGATCATGCTGTTGACCGGTGCCGGCATTCTCTGGCAGCGTTGGGACGCGTTCTGGGATCCCGCCCATTCGATCCTCGCCAACGAAACACTGGTCTTTCTCTGGCTCGCCCTGGTGGGATTGAAGGTCGTGCACGAATTCGGGCACGCCTATGCCTGCAAGGTGTTCGGAGGAAACGTGCCCGAGATGGGCGCCTTCCTGATCGTCTTTACTCCCTGCGCCTACGTGGACGCCTCGTCGGCTTGGGGGTTTTCCCGGATGAGGCATCGGGTTATTGTCAGTTTGGCGGGGATGTACGTCGAATCGATCGTGGCTATGCTGGCTCTGCTCCTCTGGTGCTGGACCGACGATCCTCTGGTCAGCTCCTGTGCGCATCATGTCGTTGTGCTATCGAGTGCCGTGACGATTGGCTTCAATATCAACCCTCTCATGCGCTATGACGGATACTATGTGTTAAGCGATTTGACCGGGGTTCCCAATCTGCGACAGCGCAGCGTCGAGCAGGTGCAGAGGGTGATGAAGCGATATCTGCTGGGGATCAGCACTTCGTCGTCCGGTAACTCGGTGGGGATGCGGGTATTTTTGTTCAGCTACGGGACCGCTTCCGCAATCTACAAAGTGACGCTCGTGCTGGCCATTTGCACGATGATCGCCATGAAGTTCTACTTGATTGGTGTCGGCCTGGCGGCGTTCTTCCTGTTCGGAGTGCTGCTGGGTGTCGTGCGGCGCATGCTGACCTATCTCTGGCGATCACCCGAAACGCAACCGGTGCGGTGGCGGGCGATCTCCGTGAGTCTTGTTGCATTGGTCGTGATACCGGCGGCAGCGGCCCTGATACCTGTTCCCGGCCAGGTTGTCGTGCCGGGCGTCGTGCAGACAGAAGATGACCGAAGCGTCTATGCCCAGGTCGCAGGTTTTCTGCAGCCCTCGCACCTGACGGTGGGAGGTACCGTCGAACGGGGAGAGACCGTTTGCTCCCTGGAAAACGACAGCCTGCGGGACCTCGTCGCCGAAACGCTCGCCCAATGCGAAGTCTCACGACTGCAATACTGCCGCGGCCTGCAGCAGAGTCCGCACACGGCAACCGCCGCCCGTGTGCGCTGGACGCACTGCCAGCAACGACTCGACAATGCCGAGCAGGAATGGGATCGGCTGACAGTTCGCGCTCCCATCTCCGGAAATGTGGCTCACATCGTCGACATGCGTGACGCGGGTCGGTATGTCTCCAAGGGCCAGGCCGTGGCGACGATTGCGGCGGGAGCCTGGGTTGTGCGCTGTCTGATCACCGCGGAGGAAATGGCAGACGTCCGTCCCCATGTCGGCCAGGCAGTGCGCGTCCGCCTGCTGCTCGACGGCGTGCGCGAAGTGGAAGGTACGGTCAGTGAGGTGGCGGCCCAGGGTACTCGCAAAGTCTTCTCGGCCGTCCTCACCCAGTTGGGCGGTGGGGAGATCGCGGTCGCCCCCGCATCGCTCGAGACCAACCAATCGCTCGAGACCAACAAGACACTCTTCGAGGTCAGCGTGCGACTGCTCGATGTCGACAGCCTGCCGCTGCGGCGCGACAGCCGAGCGATGATTTCGCTGCGCAAAGCCGCAGACGTACGGCGCGCAGGCCTGGCGCCGCTGCCAGCAGTTTCTCAACCGGCTGCGAGTGCGCGAGGGGGACTGCCCGTCCCCTCCCGGGCCCGCGCGCTGGCCGCTCGGTTGGCTGGCCGCTCGACCAATCGCTACCGCGCCGCGGCCCCCTTGGACACGCTGCTCCGCTCTGCTCAAACGTTCAGGGCGTACTCCTGGCGCTGGGGTCGGCTGAGCATGGCGCTCGCTTCCTGGTCGCCGATAAAATCCTCCTTTTCGGGGTCGAACTTCAGCTTGCGTCCCAATCGCATGGCGATGTTGGCCAGGTGACAGGTGCTGACCGATCGATGGTGCGAATAGACGTCCGAGATGGTCATTCCGCCCTCCTTCACGCACTCGAAGAAATTCCGCATGTGATTGCCCGGTTTCTTGCCGTGGCACAGCTTGAGGATCTCGTCCTGCATCCACTGGTCGTCCTCGTCCGTCAATTGCTCGACCGGTTTGCCCGTCAAGCCTCCACGGTTGACACGGATTTTTCCTTCGTCACCCCAGATGATCAGTTCGTTGTTTCCGCTATAGAGACGAATGGACTTACCACCCGCGAATGTCATCGTGCAGTCGAAATCAATCGCCACGTTAAAGCCGTTTTCGATTTGCGGGTAATTGCCCTGGCCCTCAATCTCGAGGGGACCGGTGTGGTCCACGTCCAACGCCCAGCAGGCAATGTCGGTGTGATGCACTCCCCAGTCGGTGACCTGGCCACCTGAGTATTCGAGCCACCAGCGGAAATCGTAATCGCAACGCTGCTTGCAGTAGGGCACTGCGGGAGCCTGGCCGAGCCAGAAGTCCCAGTTCAATTCCGAGGGGGGCTCGCTGTTCGCGAACGGCCCGCCCGCCGCCGCCTCGCCGACCGAGCTGAGCGCCTGCAAATTCTTCCCCAGCCGGCCGCTGCGCGCCAGGACCACCGCCTTCAGGAAGACATCGTCGAATTCGCTACGTTGCTGCGTGCCCACCTGGAAGACCATGCCTGTCTCTTTGGCTACCTGGCAGACCTTCTTTCCTTCGTCAACAGTCAGCGACAACGGCTTCTCGCAGTACACGTGCTTTCCCGCCCGCATGGCATCCACTGCAATCTTGCTGTGCCAATGGTCCGGCGTGCCAATGGTCACGGCGTCGATATCCTTGCGATCCAGCAGCTGGTGGTAGTCCTGGTAGATCTCGCACTTCCCGTCATATTCCTTGGCGAAGAAGCGCGCATGCCGCAGGTTCACATCCGCGACCGCCACCATGTTGCCCAACGCACCCGCTTGATGCCCCACCACCGCGCCACGGCCAGCATGTTCGCCGGCACCCGTGTAGCGATCGGTGTAAATGCTGGTGCCGATCGCGCCGATGTTCAATTTGTCATTGGCCGACTCCTGCCGAGCCCAGGAACTGGATGTGAAATAGGGAACCGTGAGGGCAGCACCGGTAGCGGCCGCAACACCCTTGAGGAAGTCACGGCGAGTTGCGTGAGGGCGAGTCATATTTTCTTCTCCTGGGCCAGGGCAATGTATGTTGAGTGGAGGCGGGAATCCGGCCGGCTCCATGCTTGTCGCAGCGAAATCGCCGCAGGCAAGCATGGCGGCATCCCTCGACTCGTGATTCGTTCCAGTATAGCAAGCCGGTTCGCCCGGCGGCAGCAATGAAATGATATGAAACGCCCCCTTTTGGGCCGTGTAAGGTGTGATCCGGGACACGCCTGCGTGATTTTCGTGAGCCACGCAGCCGCACGAGCGGTGTCCGCGGCGGCAGTGGCGAGGTCCGCGTGGCGCTGGGGGGGCCGGGTCGAGCGAATGGCTGCAACTGCCCTCCGCCGCTCACTCGCCGTCGGTTGGCGATGTCCGACATTGGCCCGCTTCGGACGATTTGGTAATGTGAATACTCGAATTGTGAGCTTGTTTCGGACCAGCCACATTCGGCTTTCGAACGGTGTGGCATGCTCAATGGTGAGAATCTGCTGGTGGCCCGCCCGCCGTGGTTTTACCGGCAGCGGAGGTTTCTGTTCTTGAGTTTTGGATTTCGAATTTAGGATTTCGAATTTCCTGTGTGGTTGCGGCCGCAGGCCGCGTTAGGAGAACGGATTATGAAGACATTCTCGTTCCTTGCGACGGTCACCGGATTCTCTCTGATTGTTTTCGGTGTTGCCGCGGCACGCGCTCAGGAGACTCAGCAGAGTGAAGCCGTTGCGCCGGAGGCGATGGCCAAATGGATCGAATTCATGACGCCCGGCGCCGAGCATGATCTGCTGAAATACAAGGTCGGCAAATGGACCCTGAAGATCGAAATGTGGACGGCGCCAGGCGAGCCTGCCACCACTTCAGAAGGGATTTCCGAGGGGACGTTGATCATGGGAGGACGCTATCTCATGGACAACACCAAGAGCAGCATTCAAGGGAATCCCTTCGAAGGCATCGGGATTACCGGCTACGACAAGCTGAAGAAGCGATTCGTTTCGGTCTGGATCGACAATCTCGGCACTGGTTTCACGATCAGTTCGGGGACCTACGATGAAGCAACCAAGACCTACAATTACACGACGATGTCGCCCGATGTGGCGGTCGGAGAGTACAAGCGGACCCGTACGACGGAACGGATTGTCAGTGATGATCAGTGGGTTGTCGAGATGTACGATACCACGGCCGACGGCAAGGAGTTCTTGATGATGAAGGGGATGTACGCGCGAGTGAAATAGCGGGCCGCTCCGCGATGGAAGACCTCGGTATTCGTTGGCGCGATACGGCTGCTTGCGGCAAGTCTGATGTGGGGCAACGCAGTGTTCCCGCATTCAGGCAATCCCATCGAGTCCGTTTATGGGGCCAGCGGCCGCCCAAAGAACCTTACGTGCCCACCACCAATGACCAAGGGCCACTCAAGCAGGAAGATTCTCGATGGTCGTGCGACGCAATGATGCACTTTGGTTTGCCCTGTTGGCCATGATGTGCGTCGAGTTGGTGGTGCGATTCCAACTGCTCGGTCCGCCGCCGCAGCCGGCTGACGCGCCCCTGGACACTTTTTCGGCCGCGCGGGCATTCGTGGTGCTGCAGCGACTGCTGGGAGATCAGTCGCCGCATCCCACCGGTTCACAGGCCAACGATCGTGTGCGGGAGCGATTGGTGGCGGAATTGAGCGACCTAGGACTTGATGTGGAGATCCAGCAGACACGCCGTGGGCCGGATCGGTGGGATATTCTCTCGAATGTGCTGGCGCGGTTGCCGGGGACTCCGAGCCGGGGAAAGCCACTCGTCTTGGCGACGCATTATGACTCGGTGGCTGCGGGGCCGGGAGCGGCCGATGCCGGTGCGTGTGTCGCCGCTCTGCTCGAGACAGCGCGGGCCCTGAAATACAGCGGCGCCTATCAGCGGCCCGTTTATTTCCTGATTTCTGACGGTGAGGAGGCCGGTTTGCTGGGGGCTTCAGCCTTTGTCGCCGCGCACCCCCTGGCCAAGGACAAGCCGGTGGTGATCAATTTCGAAGCGCGTGGGACCAGTGGGCCGAGCTTGATGTACGAAACGCATCGCGGCAACTTGTCGATGATTCGTTGGCTGGCGCGCCAGTTGCCCGTTCCCTGCGCGACTGGTTCGTCCTTTGTCACGGTGTATCGTTACCTGCCCAACGACACCGACTTCACCGTCTATCAACGGGACGGTTGGACGGGCCTGAATTTCGCCTTTATCGGTGGGGCACATCGCTATCACACCGCGCAGGACAGGTTGGAGAATCTGAGTCTGCGCAGTCTTCAGCATCATGGAGAGAATGCTTTGGCGCTGGCTCACGCGATGGCCAGCGACGAGGCGGCGGACCTGGAGGCTTCCTCGCAAGACGCCGTTTTTTTCGACGTATTGGGGATGTTCGTGGTGTATTACCCGCAAACCTGGGCCCTCCCCCTGGCCGTGGCGGCACTGGTGGCACTCGTGCTACGATTCGTCCGGCAGTTGTGGGGGCGAGGATCGCTGGTGTGTGCCTTGCGGCTGATCACGACCATGGTGGTGGCGCTGATTGCAGCTGCGGCCCTGGGTGGGCTGGCGGCGAAGGGGCTTCAGGCGGCAGGGGTTTTGTGGAAGGGGCACATCGCACTGGGGGGCCTGGTCTCCTCGCTCTACCTGCTGATTTCCGCGACTTCTGTCTGGTTCGCGGCGCGGTATCTGTTGCGCGGCATGGACCGCGGTGTTACCTGGTCGGTGTTCTGGATACTGTGGGCGGTACTGGGAGTTGTGCTGGCGACGCTGATACCGGGGTTTAGCTACTTCCTGCTCGTGCCGACGATCGCGACGGTTCTGGTGTCGCTATTCCCGCTGGGGCTGCATGGTCGCATAGTGTGGTCGGTCCTGTTGGCCTCGGTGATGCTGCTCCCCTTGGCCAATTTGCTGCCGGTCGCTCTGGGACCCCGGGCGGGCCTGGTACTTGGCGGCGTCTTTTCGCTGGTCCTCTTCCCCTTGTTGCCGTTTTTCACGGCTCTTGAGGGTGGCAAGAAATCCCTGGTCCGCCCTGCTCCTGTGGCTGACACGCCCGAAGTTGCTCGGTAAGCTGAGGGCTTTGCGGAGGAGCGTTGTCGATTTACTCAGAGCGTAAGCCCGCCTGCCGCGACCAACCGATTTCACGCCGGAAAAGCCACCCTTTTGGCCGACTCAGCCGCTACCCGAGGTCGACGTTTTTTTTCTGGCGGACATGGGGCATGGTGGTGCGGCTTGACGGGCGTCATGCAGCGCTCGAGGGACAGGATGAGCTCTTGTTTTTGCATGAACAGCACGTGGGCTTCCGCGGCGAGGATCATGTCGTGCGTAAGGTCCACACGGGCGATTCCACCCGGGCGATTCAGGCGCTCGGATCCGCAGCACGAAACGCTCAACCGATCCGCATGTCCAAAGTCAACATGCCAGAGTCCGAAGAATTGGACCTTTCCAGGATTTGAATATTTGGAGATTCGGATTTCGAATTTCCGAGTTTGGTTGTGGCCGAGGGCCACGTTCAGAGATGAGATAGGGGAATAACATGGTTGCGAAAGATCGAGCGAACGCGTCGGAGAGCCAGGGCCGGTGTTGCGAATCGAGTGACCGCTGCGAGCTTGATCGGCGGATGTTTGTGAAGTTGGGGGGCGTCGGTCTGGCGGCTCTGGCGGCGGCCGGCGTACCGTTTGCCGCAGCCGGCCCATTCGACCCGCAGGACACGATCGACCATTTCGTTCCCGTCGACAAAAAGCTGCGACCAGAGTGGGTGCAGGGCCTATTTCGCGCGGCGACCGAACGTGGTACGAGGGTGAGGATCTCAAGACGATCGGCATGCCGGTGGGCGGAATCTGTGCCGGGCAGGTTTATCTGACAGGTGATGGGCGGCTGGTTTATTGGGGGATTTTCAACCAGTGCATCAATACGGGTTACGGTGGGCTCAACTACAAGGTTGGTCGGGAACCAACGGAAATGGTGGAGGACAACAAACGCATTGTCCCGGCGCCGGCCGTCGATCAGGGGTTTGTCATCAAGGTCACGGCGGGTGAGCGAACGCAAGTCCGCACGCTGGATCGCGTCGGGTTCCCCAAGGTCCGCTTTTGTGGCGAGTATCCGATCGGATATGTGGACTACGTGGCGGACGATTTTCCGCTGCAGGTCAAACTGGAAGCCTTCTCGCCGTTTATTCCCCTCAATGCTCAGGACTCGGCGCTGCCTGCCACGATCCTCAACTTCACGCTCAAGAACAACACAGCCGAACCGGTGGAGGCGACACTGGCCGGCTGGCTGCAGAACGCCGTGTTGCACTACAGTCAGGACCGGTGCGGTCAGACGCATCTGCGAGTCAATAGCGTCAAGAGCAGTGGCGAGCTCACCAGCTTGTTGCTCGGCACTCGCCTGGCCGAGATTCCCGGCCAGCCGGTTCGATCACCCATCGTCTTTGCCGATTTCGAAGGGGGGAATTACGGTGACTGGAAAGTGGAAGGCGAGGCCTTCGGCCAGGCGCCGGCTCAGGGAACGCTGGCGCGGCAACAACGGGTCAGCGGCTATCGAGGCAAGGGGCTGGTGAACACTTACCTGGGTGGCAACGATTCACTACAGGGGAAATTGGTCTCTCCGGTGTTCACGATTGAGCGTCCCTTTATCGGTTTTCTGGTTGGTGGCGGCGCGGATGCGAAGACGGCTGTCCGCCTGGTGGTGGACGGGAAAGTCGTCCATTCGATGAGCGGCAAGCAGAACGAACAACTCACCGCCTGTAATTGGAATGTCGGCGAGTTGATCGGCCAGCAGGCGCATCTCGAAATCGTCGATGAACTGTCGGATGCTTGGGGACACATTAACGTGGATCAGATCGAATTTCGTGATTCACCGCTGGTCGACCAGATCGAAGACGCTCGGCAGTTGCCCGACTACGGTACGATGGCGTTGTCCGTGTTGAAGAGCAAGTCACCGTTAGTCAGCATCTCGCTTCCCGCGGCGATGGGCGCCGATCAGTTCTTCGACGGGGGGGGCTTGGCCCAGGATGCCGCGAGCGACCGGCCCTTGGATCAGTCGCATCGTGGCGCGCTGGGGACGCAATGGAAGCTGAATCCGGGCGAAGAGGCGGCGGTGACGTTTGTCGTGGCCTGGCACATGCCGAACATGTATTTCCGCAACGAGCTCGTTCGCAACCAGTATGCCCGGCGGTTCCAGAACGCAGCGGATGTGGCCCAGTACATTGCGGCGCACGAGGATCGTCTGCAGAAGGAAACGCGTTTGTGGCACGATACCTACTACGATTCGACACTGCCGTATTGGCTGCTGGATCGCCTGCATTCCACCGTCAGCAACTTGGCCACGGAGACCTGTCAATGGTGGGAGAACGGCCGGTTCTGGGCCTTTGAAGGGTGCGGTTGCTGTCATGGAACATGTGGTCACGTATGGAATTATGAGCATGCGATGGCCCGACTTTTTCCGGAGCTTGAGCGGTCGGTTCGTGAGATGCAGGATTTCGCGCCCGGTGTGGGCTTCATACCCGAGACGGGCGAGATCCGCTTTCGCGGCGAGGATTGGGGGATCTGGGCCGGGGATTCGCAAGGTGGCTACATCCTGAAAGCCTATCGTGAACATCAGGTGTCGCGGGACGACGCGTTCCTGAAACACAACTGGCCCAACATCAAAAAGGCCGTGCAGTTCCTGATCGATCAGGACGGTAATGCCGACGGGCTGCTGGAAGGTCAACAGCATCAGACTTACGACGAGAATTACTTCGGCCCCAACACCATGGTCGGATCGCTGTATCTCGGTGCGCTGCGTGCTGCCGAAGAGATGGCACGGACCATCGGCGACCAACCGTTTGCCGCGCAATGCCGAGAGATTTTCGAGAAAGGGAGGGAGAACAGCGTCAAGGAGTTGTTCAACGGCGAATACTACATTCAGCAGGTTGATTTGAAGCAGCATCCGGATTGGCAGTACGCCGACGGCTGTCTGGCCGATCAGATGTTCGGCCAGGGGTGGGCGCATCAGGTGAACCTCGGGTATCTGTATCCCCGCGATACGGTCCTCAAATCGCTCGAGTCGATCTGGAAGTACTGTTGGGCGCCCGACGTGAAGTTGCAGAATGAGCACCACGATCCGGAACGCTGGTTCGCTTATCCCGGCGAGGCGGGGTTGTTCACCTGCACCTGGCCCAAGAGCAAGCACCTTGGCCCGAAATCGACGCGGTACCGCGACGAAATCTGGACCGGCATCGAATACCAGGTGGCCAACCACATGGCCTATGAAGGAATGTTGACCGAAGCCATCGCCATCTGTCGCGCTGTCCACGACCGCTACCATCCGGCGAAGCACAATCCATTCAACGAGATTGAATGTGGCGACCATTATGCGCGAGCGATGGCCAGTTGGGGTGTGCTGCTGGGGCTCTCTGGATTCGAGTACGACGGTCCACGGCGGCATGTGGGGTTCCTGCCCAGGATCACGCCGGAGCAGTTTCGGAGTGTGTTTTCCACCGCGGATGGCTGGGGAATCTACGATCAACGGCGCAGCGGCGAGCGGCAAGTTCACACCTTAGAGGTGAAATGGGGCGAAGTTGCCCTGCAAAGCCTGGCCCTGCAGCTGCCGGAGGGCCAACGAGCCAACACCGTGACCGTGACCGGACCAGGATCCACGCTCAATGTCCTGGTGTCGCAACAGGATGATAAGGTGCTGGTCAAATTGGCCGAGGAAGTTGTCGTTCCGGCGGGTCAGCAGCTGCGGGTGGAGATCGTCAGTTGACGACTGGCCACGCGGTACTGTGCCGGTGTGTTTTTTTGGAAGAGATACCAACAGGAGGCGTCACGATGCGTCGAATCGCGTTACGGTGTGGGAATGTGAGCAGTTGTTTCGTTCTGCTGATGCTCCTCAGCGCTACGGTCAGTGCACAGACCGTGTCACTCGACTCGCTCTTGGATGAGATGATCGATCGCGATAATCTGGCTCGCTTTCCGCAGCCGGCCTACAAGTGCAGTCAGGCGAGCAGCTACGATCGGGGAACGGTGGCAGCGGACCAGCCGGGCTGGTTTGCGAATATGGACCGCAGCTACTTCGTGCGCACCGAGGAGAAGGATGGTCGCAAGGAATACGTTTTGATGGATGTGGATGGGCCGGGGACCGTGGTGCGGATGTGGGCCACCTGGCACGGTCCGGGAGGGAAGGATTTCTCGGACGGTACGTTGCGCTTCTACCTGGACAACCATCCTGAACCGGTGATCTCAGGACCCATCTCGAAGATCATTGATGGTGGGGCCCTCGTTACCGGCCCGCTGGCGGAGGGTGTATCGCCCGAAACGCCCTATGGCCAGCGCGGACACAATCTTTACCTCCCCATTCCCTACGCCCAGCATTGCAAGGTCACCTACGAAACCGCTGTGCCGGTGGATGACGGAGCGTACAAGGGAGAGGCTCTCTACTACCAAATCAACTACCGCACCTACGGCGAGACGACGCAGGTCGAGTCTTTCCAGATGGAGCAGCTTGGGCAGCTGAAAGACAAGATCGACGCCGTCCAGCAACGACTGGTCGACAGCGGCATCGAAGATGACGGCCAGCTGAAAACAGCTTCTTTCTCCGGTCCGCTGGCGGCGGGCAAGACACGCACGCTGGTCATTGATGCTCCGGGGGCCATCCGGCAGCTCACCGTCAAACTGCGTGCGGAAGACCTGCCACAGGCGATGCGGTCCACCGTGCTGCAGATCGAATGCGATGGGCATCGCACCGTCTGGTGTCCGGTCGGCGAGTTCTTCGGCAGCGCCTATCAAACCAGGCCTTTCCGCACCTGGTATACGCAAATGTCCGATGACTCGACGATGAGTTGTTACTGGGTCATGCCTTATCAGAAAGAATGCAAGATCAGCTTGATCAATTTGACGGGCAAACCGGTGGAAGTCGTTCAGGGGGAAGCCAAGCTCGGCGACTGGAATTGGGATGATCGGTCGATGTACTTCCATGGGGCCTGGCACCAATTGACAAAGGTCTCGTCGTTCCGCGAAGGAGCGACTGAGCCGGGCGACGGTGCCTTCGATGTCACGTACGTCGAAGTTTCCGGCAAGGGAGCCTATGTGGGTGACACGCTGACCATCTTCAACGGCACGGACGCCTGGTGGGGCGAGGGGGACGAGAAGGTATTCGTTGACGGTGAGGAATTTCCTTCCCACGTCGGTACGGGCACGGAAGATTACTATGGATATGCGTGGTGCCGCCCCGAGTATTTCCAGTCGCCGTTTCATGCCCAGCCGACAGGCGGGGGGAATTTCACGCCGGGATTGTCGGTGAACAGCCGCTACCGCGCTCTCGATGCGATTCCGTTCAACGAGTCGATCAAGTTTGACATGGAGTTGTGGCACTGGCGCAAGACCATCGTCAATTTCGCTCCGGCCGCCTTCTGGTATGCCTGCCCGGGTGCCACGTGCAATGTCCCACCCGACCCCGAAACCGCGGCCCTGCCGGTCGCACTGCAGCGCGCGGACGTCGTGGAAGTGCGCCGAGTCAAGGATGCTCTCGAGGGGGAAGAGCTGAAGATCCGCGAGGCCACGGGGGGGACCACCGAGAACCAGACGGGAGCGAGTTTCGATTGGAGCAATGAGACGCAGATATGGTGGAAAGATGGGAAGCCAGGCGATCGACTGGTCCTGGAATTCCCCGTCGAAAAGGCGGGCCGGTACGAGATTGCGGTCAACCTGACCAAGGCCATCGACTATGGCATCGTCAAAGTGGCGGTCAACGACAGCGAGCCTAAGGAGTTCGATCGATTCAATGACGGCGTGGCGAACGACACGTTAAGCCTCGGCGCGTACGATCTGCCTGAGGGTCCGAATCGCCTGACGGTTACGATTGTCGGTGCTCACGAAAAAGCCGTCCAGCGTCACATGTTTGGACTGGATTACCTGCAGCTGATTCCCCAGCTGTGAGCGGATGACAACTTAATCGTCATACAACGGTGGTGTTTCGGCTGAACAGTTGCGACCCGTCCCCGGGGAGCGCCGCGGCGGCGCCCCCGGGCTGTGGAACGCCACCACGTTGTGATGAAGACGACACGTCTAAATCGCGCGTCCGTGTGCAATGAACACGATCCGGTGATCCCGCCGTGCTGCGTCGGGAACTGCGAGTTTGTTCCCGATATCGAATATCTGTCTGTCGCAGCGTCCCGGGTGTGGGCAACTCCCTCTTAGTGTCCGCCGGACGTCTTCACGCCGTGCAGGGAATCCGCTTTGCTCAACAACGGCCAGCAGTAGCCGTAGAGGGCGACGAACACAAAGCAAGCCATCGGCACGATGAAGCTGCGGGACATGTCGTATCGATCGGCGACGGCTCCCATTAATTTAGGTAGCATGGCGCCACCCATGATTGCCATGACGATGAATGCGGAAGCTCCCTTGGCGCGTTCGCCGAGTCCGAAGATGCCGAGTGCGAAGATCGTGGGGAACATGATGGACATGAAGAAATAACTCAGGAAAACGCACACCACGGACACCCAGCCCAACTTCAGGAAGATCAGGAGGCAGATCAGGACATTGAGCGCCCCATACAGTCCGACGATTCTGTGGGCAGAGAATTTTCTCAGCAGGCCTGCGCCCGAGAACCGACCAGTCAGGAAGCAGATGAAGCCCAACGTGGCCAGAAAGCTGGCCGCCCTGTTGCTGAAGCACAAGTTGCCGTCCTCGAAAGGAAGCGACTCAGGATAGGCGTCGTCGAGGAGCATGCGGTTGAGCCGGCAACGGTTCACCCCTTTCGGGTCCTGCGCCAGCAATTGCTTCGTTCTTTCCTGCAAGTTGATCCCGGCAAACCGGGTTTCATCGTAGAGTGTCGGCTTCTCTTCCTTGGCTGTGCGCGTGTCTCGCGTGACAAGATCTTCCAAGTCCCTGGCCAGGTGGAATCGCAAAGTGTGGTCGGCAACCCCGCTGTCCTGCGCCTCCATCGCTCGCACCGTCTCCTTGGACAGCTGGCTGCGAACGAACGTCGAGACGGCGTCGGGAGCCTCCTTCAATTTCGCGACCAGGGAGGGCAGATTCTCGATTTGGCTCTTGTCCAGTCTTGTCTTGACTTCGATCAACGATTCGGTCTTTTTCCCTTTCGCATCTCCTGTTCCCTTCTCCACCTCCTGGGAACTGGCCGTGACATCGGTATGCCACGAGGCGGGCAGTGGGGGGACTTCCCACACCATGTAATTAATCACGAAGCTGAAAATGCCCGCCTGAGCGGCGACATACAAGAACTGCGCCAGGGTGGCTCCCGAAAAATGGGGATGTGACCAGATGCTGTGATGCGACATCTTGGCCGTGACCGGGATGAGTGCGACAGCCAGGACTATCGATATCAAACAGCCGACGCCAAGAAGCACGATCAGCAGCGAATTATCAGTCGTGACGGTGATGCCGGCTGGAAGCGGGATCTGCGAGGCGATACCCACCAGGCTCGTTCCCAAGTCGAAGGCATTAAGCACCAGCCACGAGATCATGCCAAAAACGCCAATCAGTACGATGGTATTGAACCACAGCAAAAAGTAGACCGGCAAACGAGCCACTTGCCGGTCGGCTTTCGCCACGACCGTATCCGCTTCGCCCTTCTTGCCGATGTCGTAGTCATCTTCGGTTGGGATATCAGGGACGGGAGCGAAGAAGAACACGAGGGCCAGCACGAGGACCACCGCTGCCACGCCGGCATAGGGAATCCAAAGCGTCTGGGCACCGGTGCTCATGCCGGCCGCATCCGTGCCGTAGAAGAACATGCCTCCCGCGATCGGGCCGAGAATCCAGCCGATGCCGTTGCACGACTGAGCCAGGTTGATGCGCGTTGCCGCATAACGCTGCGGTCCCAGCACGGTTGTATAAGGGTTGGCGACCGTTTCCAGGAACGTGAGCCCGGCGGCAATCAAGCAGACGCCGAACAGAAATGCCCAGAACTCCGCGATGTTGGTCGCGGGGATGAACCAGAGACCACCGACGGCGACCATCAAGAGTCCGGCGATAATGCCCCCCTTATAGCCCAGTCGTGTGGCCAACCAACCGGCCGGCATCGCCATCAGGAAGTACCCGAGATAATGCGCGAATTGAACCCAGGCGGATTGGGCCAACGTCAGGTCCAATTCCTCCTGGAAATGCTTGTCCATGACATCGATCATGCCATTGCAGAATCCCCAGAGGAGGAACAGCGAGCTGACGATCGCGAACGTGAACATGACGTTCCGACCGTCACTTAATATGAACATGCTTTCTTTTTTGGTAGTCATGCGTTGAGTCTGCTGGGGGTCAGTTGTGGGGCGGTCAGAGGCAATAGGGATCAGACGAGATCAGACGGAGAATTCGGGCGTGAGCCAGCGATTGGGTCGTCGGTGGCATTTTCCCGCCGGTGCGAATTACGGTTTCTTCAGCGCGCTCTTGATCTCGGCCAAAGTCACGCCGAGTGTCGCGCGGGCCACGGCATCCAAGTCGGCTTCCGCTCCGACCAAATGGACGGTGCGATGCAGGTGTGACAGGCTTTCTCCCGGAGCCAACGCGGCGGCCGGAGACGACGATTCCAGTTCGTAGAACGGACCGAGAGGCTTGGCACCGGGTGATGGTGGGCCGTCATTGTAGCTGTTGGCTGCATCGCCACCGTAGGGGTTGTCCTGCAACTTCCAGAGCGAGTTCACATAGTCGGTCACGCCGGCGGGTTGGCTGAACTGGACAATCGTCAGCACTCGGTTATCGGCGTCGTAGCTGCCCAGCACGGCCTTGCTGCGCTGGGGATTGATGCCGATCTTGCTGCGGTACTGGCCGTCGGCGGAAAAGTAGATCACGCTCTCCTTGACCACCAGCCGCTCGGGCGGAATGCTGCCGAAGTAATCGGAAGTCACCTTCACTCCCAGTTCCCGTTCCGATCCCGCTTGAATCGGTACCACGATCGTGGCGGACGGCGAGGGATTGAACATGCCCAAGATCCACACCGAGAGCAGTCCGGATTCCTTCTGCCAGGCACTCGGGCCCACGTTCTTGATCTCGTTGTCCGATTCGAAGGCCACCAGATTCACGGCTTTCGCCGCTGGCACTCCCAGTCGCTGCCAGGCAGTTTCGTTATCCAGCAATCGCACTTCGCGATTCACGGCGACGTCGAACTCTGTTCCTGAATAATTGCTCAAGGAGAATTTCGCGGCAAATACGGCTCGGTCACCCGACTGGCTCACCACCTGAAACGGCTCGGTGTCGATGGCGGCGGGTGTGTACCAGTCAGCCAATTCGAACTTCGCCCCTTTGGCGAAGAAGATCGAGAACTGGCCCCCTTCCGGGCCCATCCAGAAACGATCCTCGCCGCCGAATACATTAATGTGTTGCTGGAACTTCTTCGAGGCAATCAGCTCGCGATTGATCCAACCGAAACTCGGCCCCGCATCTCCCCCCGCCGTGCTCGTCATGACGCGACCTTGCCAGGCGGGCACCAACGCCACCTTGCCGTGACCGCTCTTATCGCTCAGCACGATCACCTCGGTGTATTTTTTCAGAAACGCCGTGTCGTCGCCGAAGTTGGCAGCGCGCACGCCGGGAGTGAACATGGCGAGGGAAACCAGGAACGCGATGGCAGTGCTGACAGGGTTGAGTTTCATGACGCGCGGACTCTTTGCTTGACTGTGGGATGAAGCTCCAGGACCGGCGCCGAACCGAGGATGTCCTCGGAATCCGGCAACACGCCAACATATCGCACCCCGAAGGCGCGGTCAATCATTCGCACGGCTCGCCAGCCCCCAGATTCTCCAGGATTCCCGCCGGGTGTCGGGGGCCACTGGCTCTGCCGAAAGCCGTCAACCGACCTTGGCTGAGGCAGCCGTCGAAGACCCCTTGGCGTCCTTACTTCGGCGCGTCGCCCCAGACCGCCAGTTGGGCCGCTTCCTCGGCGGAGAATGCGCGAGCCCACAACGCCAACCGCGCCACCCGGCATGCGAGGTGTTCACTGGCACCCGTGTAGTGCGGGTTACCACCGAGCGCGAAGTCGCGCGCCGACGAAGAAATCTCCTGGGGAACGGCTATCGTATCCACGTGTTGCCCATTGAGATAAAGCGACAGATTGCCCGCTCGCTTCACCACGCAGATGTGGTACCAGGTCTCCTGCTGGATCGGCACCCCCTTCGTGGTCCAGAACGCGCCGGCTTCGATGCGCGCGGATAGGTTCCCATCCTGCACGCAGATCCGCAGGGGATCATCCATGCCGCGACTCCAGGCACTCAGCACCTGTCCCAAGCCCCCTGCCACGCGCAGCGGCCTGCACCAGAGAGACACCGTGTAGTCGCGCTGCGGGAATGCCTTCAGCTGAAAACGGAGCAGGCCCTGTGCGCCGTCGAGTTCAACGGCCTCATTCATTTGGTCGCCCCAGCCGGCCGCGGCCTTCCAGCCGCCCGCCTCCAACAGTTTTCCGTAACGGGGCTGCGGATCGCCGGCGAGGTCCG
This sequence comes from uncultured Planctomycetota bacterium, assembly GCA_963802295.1. Lineage (GTDB taxonomy): Bacteria > Planctomycetota > Planctomycetia > Pirellulales > Pirellulaceae > JAJRVM01. The sequence continues at coordinate 137,460 of CAWDIM010000007.1, forward strand.
CCGCGACAATCAGTCCCTCGGCATCCTCGCCGTATTCGGTCAGCAGATCGTCAGTCAGCGGAGGCAATGCTGGGTCGATGGATATGCGGCGCGGTGGGGCGGGGGATGGCGTCTCGCCCCACTCGTTGCTGCCGACGAGTCTCCAGTAGTAATCCACGTGGGGCTGCAGTTGCCGTGTCTGTTCCGCTGAGAGCACGATGCGGGGCGTGACGGGAAGCACGATGTCCACCACTCTCTGCTGAAAATCGGGTGTGGCGGAGATCAGCAGGCGCACGAGCTGGCCGTCGGGTGACAAGGTCGAATGCCGCATCGTGAACAGCATCCGGCCGGCCGGTACCTTGGCATCGGCTGCCGGCTCGTCTGGCAGCAGTGGAGGCGGGGCAATATGTTGAGCCGGCAGCCAAGAAAAATATTGGCTGCCACACGACCCGGCGCTGGCGAAATCACATAGTCGCACGGCAGGGCCTTGCGACCGCGGAATGTCCACGATCATCCAGGGTGGAAAGCGGCCAATCCGCGCTCCCTCACCGTTCCGCGATGGTTTGGAGATTTTCGCTTCTGCCAGGTCAGCGGGGGTGAGAGGAGGTGGTGTCGGCGCGTTCTCGTCGTTCAACAACGAGTCGTAGGCCAGCAGAATCGGACCCCGATAGACACTCATCTTGCCAGCCATCTGACCACCACCCGATTCGTAACGAAGTGTCATATCGAAAGCGACTTCCAACGTGTCACCCGGGAGCCACCGTCGGTCGATCGTGTAGTAGGTTCCCGGTTGAATGACCGAACTGGGCGCTGACGTTGTCGCCGCAGCCGACTTGCTCTGCCTCTGCTCGGGAGACGGTGTTGCCGCCGACAGCACCACTTCACCTTGCGACAGACAGCGAATCTGAGTCTGTCGAGACCAACTCGGTATCCGCAGCTGCACGGGGAATTCGTGCGGCTCCTGCACCTGAATCTGAATCTTGACATGTCCATCGAGCGGATAGAGCGTCTCTTGGCGAATGACTACCGGAGTGCCATCGGCCAACGACAGCTGAGCTTCCAGGGGCCCGATGTAGTTGATCGCCAGGCCGTGCCGCGTACGCATCAAGGCCCACTCCGAGAGCATTCCCAGTCCGCGGGGCGCGTTGGCGCTGCAGCAGTTCAAATCGGGCGCGCCGGCACGCGCCTGAAAGACGATGGTGTGGTGCGAGGCTTCCCGAACCCCGTCCATCGGCGTGTTGTAGGTCCACCAGCTGCCAGATGGATGCTGGGCACCGAGCATCCCGTTGAACGTCGATAACTCCAACTCATCGGCCGCCAGTGGATCGCCGGTCATTCGCAATACGTCGACCGTCAGAGCCATCCAGGCAATCGTGCAGCAGGTTTCGATGGCCGTCGGTTCGTAGGGCGTGCCGGTCGCCTGCTCACCGGACGAAAACCCTCCCGTGTTTCGCCGATCCAGTCGACGAATGCTGTTCCAATGATGGAGCAGCGCCGTGCGATAACGCTCGTCACCGGTGATCAGCAGCAGTTCCAACAGGCCCTGCAGGTCGGGCAAGCTCTCCCACCGTGGTTTAGGTGTACGATAGAATTCGACGCCCGCCAGGCCGGTGCGGACATAGTCCCCCTCCTGCTGCCAGTCCTCTTCAATGACACGCATCAGCCGCAGGTATTTCTCGTCCCGGGTCAGACGGTACAGACGTCCCAGCGAGTGGATGATGGCCAGGTTCATCTCCGTGGATCCGGCATCGCGGGGCCGGCGCTCGGTGTCGAGGTAGATGCGGCAAGCCAGGTCCGCCGCCTTGCACGCTGCTTCCAATGCGGTGGCGTCACCGGTCTGCTCGTGCCACATGAGCAGTGCCAGCATGACGTGATAATGGCCCCATAAGTCCCAGTTCTTGAGCAAACGGTCGCTTTCGGGAAACGGACCCAGATAGCCGTCCGCGGCCTGGCAGGCAATCAACTCCTGTACGACCGCCGCAACGGTCGCTTTCAGTTTCGGATCGCTATCCATGCGCAATGCTTGGATCGCGGAAATCAAGTATTTTCCGGCGAACTCGCCTGCCCAGGGAACCAGTTGCGGCAGAGGCTGGCGATCGCGCAAGCGAAACATCGCCAGCAGGCCGGGATCGGCTTGCGGCGCACGTAGGAGCCAGCCGGTCTTGTTCGCAGCAATCCGCTCGCCGACTACGCCACTAAATGCGTAAGTTGCTTGCGGGTCGAAGTCAAGGGCAAGGGAACCGCCGGGGGGTTGAGCTACTGCGCGGCTGCCGAACCATAAGACGGCGAGGAGTGCGAGACTGCGGGCAAACATGTTGAAGCTCCTGGTGAACACTGCGGCAATATCATCTATGGCTCGTTACCTGTTAGTCTGAGCGCTCCATTGTGGGGCTTTCAGGAGCCGTTTTCAATGTGCGTGGGCGACGCAATCGGTGGGTAGAGTCGTAGATGCCGATTCCACGACGTAGGAAGTGGAAGGGGGGGGATACTGCGGGAACGGAATGAATTCCGTTCTACGTAGGCAGTCGATATTGCGTCGGAGGAAGTGGAAAGGGGGAGGATGCTGCGGGAACGGAATGAATTCCGTTCTACGTAGGGCGTCAGATCTGGATCTCTGATTCTCCTCGCGGCAGGTCGAAGCATGCCACGCATGATTCCGGCTCACTCAGCCACGTACCCTGCTGCAACTGCGCTGGCGAGGCTACCGACCGCAGGGCCGTCCTGTGACCGGCGGCGACCAGGGTGGGAGGCCGGGTGCATCTAGCGGGCAAACGCACCGTGAATTGGGGGCAGGCGAACGGCGCCTTGAGGAGGATACGGTCTTCGGATGGTTGCGTGCGGGTTAGTTGTCGAGCCGTCCAGTACCGCGCAATCTCGCTGAGCTTCATCCAGATTGTCTGGTCTGCCTTGTGCTGGTTAAGGGCGAGGACGACTTGTTGGAAATCGGCGAAACCCTGCTTGGTTCCGTGCGTATACATGCCGGGCCAATGGCAGAGCATGATAGCAGGTTCACCGCGCTCAATCAGTTCCACCATTCGCCCTTGTGTCGCGTCACGGTTGCAGTACCGGTCGCCCTGAGGCCGCTCGTCCCCGTCCCAACCGCCGAACCAGTCGCCCGTGCCGGCATAAATGCTGACAGTCAATTGAGGCACACTACCGTCATTGTCGCCGCCACGAAGATGTTCGATCCGTGGTTGAGTGCTTTCGTTCCCGTCCGCCACGTACTTGAAGTAATGGGGAATCTCGGCGGCGAACACATCGCTTACCGATTGTTGCACGGCGAGCGACAACTCGCTCTTGACATTGCCGCCGAACCCGCCCGGGGTCGTGATCCCTTCACAGGGCAAATCGCAGTTTTTGAGAATTCGTAAGGCATAAGCCAAGTACTCCGTCAACTCATCCACACTGACCTTCGTCTGGGGATAGGAGTTCTCCATGGTGGCCGGACTGATATCGGGCAGTGGCCGGCCGCTCTTCACATCGATCACGCGTGTATGTGTGATCATTTCGGGGTGAATGTCCCAGTCGGGAACCATCAGCTCGCGCACCAGCTGCAGGCTGCTGAGCAACTCCCCGCGGGACCAGCCGGGCAGTTCGCGGTCGAGCCAGCCCACGCAGGCGGGCGCCGGGACGACGCTGAATTTGCCCTTCACGCCCTGTGTCGCACACCACTGGCCGAACTCGCGCAAAAACGCATCGGGGATCTCCGCCGGCCAGGATTTCCACGGCTTCTTGTACTCCGCCCGATCAGGCCAGGCTGCCTCAAACTGCGGCATGCAGAAACGCCCCATGTTCACCAGACAGGTCGAGTCGTCGATGATGAACGACAACGGCACTCGCATGCGAGGATTCAGTACCTCGCAAACAGGATCGGCGGCTGATGCCGCGAAGGGGCCACCAGGGACGCGAGTGGCCGTTGCCAGCACAGGCGCAGCGGCGAGTGCACCAGTGGCTTTCAGGAAGGCTCGACGGGATATGTGCTGCATATCGACGGCACCTCTGAACTGAGCAAATCGAGTTGCATGATCCCGGGACACGATGACAGGCCAAGACTCGACATCCGATTTCGGGACAACGACGAGTCCCCCCATCTCACGCGATGCCATCAAGCATGATCGTGGGCCGACGCCGGGTGGCTCGACCAAAAACACCCGCAAGCAGGACCTGATTGTACCAGTTGGGGGCGTCTTGGCAAAATCACGGCCAAGATCACGCGGTGGCCGCCTTGTGATCATCCATTCAGTTCCGACGCAACCGGCCGCTCGCGTGCATCGCAGGGTGCTGGCTTCCCAAGAGCAAGAGCAAGAGCACGAGCACGGTTGTTTCACTGCCAGAACTCGGATTTCGCGTGACACGAGGGTGGACTGTCCCGTTGCCGGAGGCTGAGAACTACCTGTGTTTTCCCTGCCACTTACAGGTGTATCCCAGGTGGTCGGATCAGGTGGGGACCGAGTAGAATAGCAGCATTGCCGTTTGGAGCGGGTTCAACGGACGGGACTACTTTCCTCGCACTTGATTTTCATCACCCAGCGAAGGGACGAGTATGCTCACTGCAGAAAAGGTGCTGGACAATTACTATCTCGACACTCGCTGCATGCTGATCGAAATCGCAGCGTTGCTGGATCGGTTCGATCGTGCGGCCGGGCGGGAACCGGGCCGCGCCACCAGCCGAGACGATCGGCTCGACCGTATCTATCAGGCGCTGACTCTGCTGGCGGAACGGGAAAGCGGGGCCAACCGAAGTGAGCGGCTGTTGAATCTGTTTTCCGACCTCGAGTAGCGATCCCCCCTCTCGCCGCTGGCTGATGGCGCACGGTGAGCGCATGTTCCAGAAATATCCGAGGTTCGAAATTCGCAAGCTCGAAGCACGAAATCCCAAACAAATACGAATGACAGAAATACCAATGACAAAAACGCTTAAGGACGGAGGCCGGAACATTCAGTAGCATGTCCAGTGATGAGCATCTGCTTGTGGCCCCTGACTGTGGTTTTGCCGGCAGCGGAGTTTTTGATTTTTTGGATTTCGAATTTGTTTTGGATTTCGAATTTAGGATTTCGAATTTCCCGTTTGGTTGCGGCCACCGGCCGCGTTAGGAGTCGATTTCATGCAGATCATTCAGCCTCACTACCATGGGATCGCGCGGACGGCCCAGGACTATGAACGGATGGCGATGTCGGGTGTCGTGGCGGTGGCTGAGCCGGCGTTTTGGGCTGGCTTTGATCGCGCCTATCCCCAGACCTTCCTGGACTACTTCCGCCAGATCAGCGAGTTTGAGCCGACCCGGGCCGCGCAGTATGGGATCCGCCATTTCTGCTGGGTCGCCGTCAATCCGAAAGAGGCGGAGAACCCGCCGTTGAGCCGGGATGTCATGCAGCACATGCCGGAGTTCTTCGACAAACCGACGGTGTTGGGGGTCGGTGAGATCGGCTTCCATAAGACCACCAAGAACGAAGAGGCGATCTTCGAAGAGCAGCTGGAGATGGCCATCAAGCATCATCAATTGGTGCTGATCCACACGCCTCACCTGCAGGACAAAGTGCGGGGTACGCGGCGGACTCTCGAGGTGCTGCGCAACGCGAACATTCCGCCCGAACGCGTGTGGATTGACCATGTGGAGGAACACACGATTCGCGAGCCGCTGGAGGCCGGCTACTGGGTCGGATTCACGCTCTACCCGATCACCAAATGCTCACCCAAACGGGCCGTCGATATGCTCGAACTGTACGGGCACCAGCGGATCCTGGTGAACTCGTCGGCCGACTGGGGGCCCAGCGATCCATTCACGTTGCAGGAGTGTATTCTCGAGTATCGCCGGCGCGGGCATTCGCTGCAGGAGGCGATTGAGGTCTTTCACAACAATCCATGCCGCTTCCTGGGCCAGAATCCCAAGTTCGATATTCGGCCGGTACGGGTGGAGACTCAATGATTCGGATTCGTGACCGGTGATGTGCACAGGGTAAGGTTCGTCCGCCAGGTTCGTCCGCCAGGTTCGTCCGGGGCATGGGCCCGCGGGGCGTGCATCTGCAAGATCCCAAGTCCGCAGCACCCAGTACGAAACAGAACCCAGTACGAAACAGAACCAAGAGACGGAAATTCGAATGTCCAAGAGTGCGGCGTGAGCGAGCGGCTGACGGCTGTGGTTTCGTGGGCGGCGGGCGTTTTGTATTCTGTATCTTGATTGTGTTTCGTGGTTCGTGTCCCGCAAGGGCGATTCGGGTCTCGGGCTGGCCCGACGCGGCTGTGGCAGGAGCACGAATGGTATTTCACCAGGTGGGAGGGATTTCGCATGAGTGGTTGGCAGGCAGTTCCAGTTACCGGACGTTTTCCGATGACGCGCATGCGGCGTAATCGGCAGTTTGCCTGGTCACGCTCGCTGGTGCGTGAGAATCAACTGACCGTGAGTGATTTGATTTGGCCGGTCTTCATTCACGACAAACCGGGGGAGCGCGAGGCGATTGCGTCGATGCCGGGTGTCGAACGCCTGTCGATCGATCTGCTCATCGACGCGGTGGGACAGGCGGTCGAGTTGAACATCCCGGCGGTGGCCTTGTTTCCCGCCACCGACCCGGCGAAAAAGACGCCGGGAGCGGAAGAGGCCTGGAATCCCGAGAATCTCGTCTGTCGGGCCGTGCGGGCGATCAAGCAGCATTACGGGAACCGGATCGGGGTACTCTGTGACGTGGCGCTGGACCCGTATGCCAGTCACGGACACGATGGCCTGGTCGAGAATGGCTACGTGGTGAACGATCCCACCATCGAGGCACTCTGCAAACAAGCGATCGTCCAGGCGGAAGCCGGCTGCGATATCATCGCCCCCTCTGACATGATGGACGGTCGTATCGGCGCGGTCCGCAATGCGCTGGATGAGTCCGGATACGAGCAAGTTCTGATCATGGCTTATGCCGCCAAATACGCTTCAGCGTTCTATGGGCCGTTTCGCGATGCCGTCGGTTCAGCTGCCAGCCTGGGGACGGGCGACAAGAAAACCTATCAGATGGATCCGGCTAACGGTGACGAAGCGCTGCGGGAAGTGGCCCTCGATCTGGACGAAGGGGCCGACATGGTGATGGTCAAGCCGGGGATGCCCTACCTGGATATCGTCTATCGCGTGAAGGCGGCGTTCGGAGCTCCGACGTACGTGTATCAAGTGAGTGGCGAATATGCCATGCTGTGCGGCGCCGCGGAACGCGGTTGGCTTGATCACGACAAGTCGATGATGGAGAGTCTGCTGGGCTTCAAACGGGCGGGGGCCGATGGCATCCTCACCTATTTTGCCGTGGCAGCCGCCCGGCTGTTGCAGGCCGGCTACCGCCACTGACGCGGTTCGAATCGTGGCTGCAACGTGGTTCGGCGGCCAGCAGGGTAGAGCCCCGGCCGATCCAGCCGCGGGGAAGAAAACGGCACGACGAACCACGTGTGTTCGTCGTGCCGGATGCGATTCTCAATTGCCGGCGTTGTCGATCGAGCAGCACTAGTTGCCGCGACCGCCACGTCCGCCGGGTCCGCCACGCTGCATCAGCTGTGCGGTATCAAATGGTTTGCCGACCAGTTCCTTGTACTTCGCCTGCTGGTCGTCGGTCAGTAGTTCCTTGACCTTGGCTTCCAGTTTCTCTCGCATCTTGGCCATCGCTTCCGGACCGGGACGCTCGTCGCCACTCGCCGCGTCACGCATTTCCTGGAAAGCTTCGCGCTGAGCCGCCTGCATCTTCTCCTGCTGCTCTTCCGTGATGTCGAGCTTCTTGGCCACTTCCTCATCCATGTAGGCGGCAGTCCCCAACGCCTGAATGCGGATTTCCTCGAGCCGCGCCATTTGCTTCGCGTCCAATACTTCGGCAACCTTCTTCAGTTGCTCGGCCGCGGCCTTGGCTCGATCCTCCATCCACTTCTGACGCTCTTCCTGACTCATGTTCTGAAAATCGGGACGCTCGCCTTGTCCCTCGCGGCCAGCGGCCATCAACTCGCTGACTTTCGTCTTCTGCTCGTCCGTGATCCCCAACTCTTTCTGCACCGCCTCGTTGCGAAGCAACATGGCCGCACTCATGCCCCGCCCCATCATGCCCATGCCACCAGCCCGCCGGCCACCTTGTCCCTGACGCTGGCCGTAGGCCAGGACAGACACCATCAACACAGCTGCAAAAGCACTCGCGAAAACAAGACGCCGATTCATACCATGCTCCCTACCTAAAACCAATTACGACCAGACCGTGAAACCGCTTGGACGAGGTGTACTTACACCCCAACCAAGATTTAACGCGCCATGATACGCAAAGTTGCGAGCCGATTGGACAAAAAGCCAACAATTTCGACAGTAATGCCGCCCACCACCAGAACGGGGCATGAGGCGTGTCGCCGCTGGCGGCCGAAAATGCCCGGCTTGAAACGCCGGCGCGAGTGAAACGCCCGCGGGCGGAGGAACGCATTTGGCTCCAGTCGACTCGACACCACCGCCAGCCCGGCGCGCTGTCAGCGGTTGCTCAGGCCGGGGCGGATGTGCAGGTGGCAGCAGCCATCGCAGTCTCGCTGCCAGGTTTCGGCCGAGAATGTGAAGCCGGCTCCTTCGAACGTTCCTTCGTCGATGGCGGCGGCGATCCGGCACATGGTGGCGACGTCGTGGTCGTCGAGTCCAGCCTCTTGCCAGGCATCTTTGAGTGGGCAGGTTTGCAGGGTAATGTCCAGCTGTTGGCTGTCGCAGCGCTGCACGTGAGCCGAGAACATACGGCCGTCATCCGGAATCACGGCCAGGAAGGCATCACGCAGTCCGGCCAGATCGTTGGGGGCAAAAGAGGCGAATTTCCTGCCGACTTCCACGCCGCGCCGCCGGATGGCTCGCTGCATTATCTCCACCGCCTGCGGTTCGTCCAACGCGGAACGCAGTTCATCGAAGATCAGATAATAGAGCATGGCGCGGTGCCGGAACGCGGCGTACAGCTGTTCGCGTAACTGTTGCTCGGACATCTTTTTTCCTCCCAGGGATCGATGCGGCCAGGCTTCTGCCTGGCCAATTACCTCGGCTTCACTGCGTCTGAGGCTGGTACAAGTCCTTTTCTTGGGCTTGGGCTCGGGCTTTTCGCATGGGACGATCAGCGGGGCTGCTGAATTTTCGACAATTCCCGTTTTCGCTTGGGGGTGTATGTCCACCAGGGTCGCGCCGGTTTGCCGTGCACGAAATCCACTGCCGACATGAAGACATCCAACAGGCAGGGGTCGTGACGTTGACGGTCAACCTCGCAGAGTTGTTCGTAGAGTGCCAAAGCCTGCTGACCGCGCAGATCCGACGGTTTACGAATGCCAATCCGGCGCAAATCAGCGGCTATCGAAGGGCCGATGTTCGGAATCTGTTCCAGTTGAGTGAGGTTTTCGTGCCAGCGGTCGGCTTTCTTGGCCATGGCCAGTTCTCCCACACTGTGTCTCTGGACGATGTCACCGTGCTATGCTGTGTCTCTGTATGCTCTGCCGTCTCGGTCTTACTTGTGTCTCGGTCTTACTTGTGTCTCGGTTTCAACCGCAGCCGAGATGGTGTTCGGGTGCGTGCATTTTACCGGCGGCGCTGGGAGGTGAGTACCGTTGACCGGCGGGATTTCGGGGCGCCGGCGGGATTTTGGGGGTTGTTCTTGTCATCGCCCATCCGCGTCCACTTGCTTGTGCCAAGTGGCTCTGGTAAAGGGGGGCATTGAAGATGCATCTTTGCAGCGTCACGACGGCGTGCCGGGTTCCGCCAGGAGACTTCGGCCATGGTGGTCTGCGGCGCTTCGGTCTTTGATTCAAATTCCAATGTGAGGCGAAACGTGGCCCAATCCCAGAACAAGACCAATAAGAACAACACCAAGAACAAGAGCAATAACGGGAAACAGTCCCGCATCGTGGCCTGGGGAGGATTTGATCTCAGTACGACCGGCCTCGGATTGGGGGTTCGCAGTGCCGGCGGCGAGGAGGCCTATGTCCACACGAGAATGCGCGGAGCAACATCCTGGAACGGCCAGCCGGCATTTGAGTTGACTGAAACGCCCGGCATGATCCTGACGCTGCTTGATGATCTGGAGCAGGCAGGCTGGTCGTTCGCGAAGTCGGCACTCTCCTTCGCCGTTCGGCAGCATGACATGGTCTTGCTCAATGGTGACGGCCAACTGCTGATTCCCGCTCTGAGCTGGCAGTGCAACGCGGCGACGCGCGAGGTCCAGCAGCTGCGCAAGCAGGGCGCGGAAGAGGCGGTGGGGCGGGTGGAAGAGCGTTTCATACTTCCCAAGCTGATGTGGGCGCTGCACACCCAACCATCCTTACGCAAGTCGATTTCCCAGGTGATGACAACAGGTGACTGGATCGCCGCGCTGCTGACCGGGAAATCTCGGTTGAGCGCCTCCGATGCGCTCAGCAACGGCTTGCTGGTACAGGAGACCAAGCGATTGTCAGCCGACGCGATGCGCACAGCGAAGCTCGACCCAGCGTGGTTTCCGCAGGTAGTGCCCAGCGGCAAGGTGGTGGGGTCGGTCAATTCGCGACCTGTGGGGGGAGCCGATCAGCAATGGATGCTGGTGAAACAGCGATTGGACGGTTCGCAGATCATCAGTGGCCTGGGCGACAACCACGCGACGGGAGTCGGCTGCGGGTTGGAGGAAGGCGACTTCGAGACGATCGTGGTTTCTGCCGGCACGAGCGGAACGGTCAATCGTGTCTGCCGGGCCAACGTGAGGCTGGCTGGACGCGCCGCTTGCTTCGAGTACTACCACGACCGCCTGTTGCTCATGATGTTGGCCGATTGCTGCAAGTGGTACGATCGCTTCGTGGCCTGCTGCGCTCCGCAGTACGCGGACCGGTTGGGCGAACTGAACGAGGAGATTGAGCGCGCCGATGTGAATGGACTGCGACGGGTGTTGCACAGTGGCGGCAAGGAAACCTATCCGCCCGATTGGGACCGTTTGACGGTGGGGCAGCAGGCTGCGAGCACGCAGCTCTCCATCATGCTGGAACTGCTGTTGCTGGTCCGCTCGATGCTGGCGGAAGTCGAGGACTCGAAGAAGCCGGTCGTGCGGTTCGTGTTGACAGGTGGTCTGAGTCAGTCACCGTTCTTCCAGCAGGTCTTTTGTGCTGGCACGGAGTTGCTGGTACCATCTGCCAAGGTGCTGACGAGTGCCCGCAAGGGGCCCTTGCGTTATCAAACGGCCGCCTACGGGGCGCTGCTTAATGCGATGAGGCCCTCCGATCCCCAGGCGGCCCGGAAACTCTGTCCCACGCGGTCCGCCAAGCAGCCCGCCGGGGCTTTGAAGAATCAGTTGCAGTACCTGCTCCGTGCTGGCGGACTTTGAAACGTCGCGCAGCGGGCGTGTTGTGCTGAGACAGCGGACTTCGGCACGGAGGACGGCACCAAGAATCGAACAACGCTGCACGCTCACTGGGCGCTGTTTGGTGTCGGCTCGCATCGAATGTCTTGGTCATATGTCTTGGTCATGGGGACGTGTGAATTTGTCGACGGTTTCGATAGACCGTTTCATGTTGAGAGGTGTTTGATGCCCATTACACTACCACCGCTGTCACGTCGACAATTTCTGGCCGGATCTCTCGTGGGCATCGCGGTTGCGGCGACCGGGCGGCGGTGCGTGGCGGATGAGCCGAGCTGCGATGCCGATCGTTTCGCCCTGTTTTCGGACACGCACATTGCCGCCGATCGCCAGACGGTCGTGCGCGACGCGAATATGACCGGCAATTTCGGCCAGGCGGCGCGAGAAGTGTTGCAGAACGACGCGCGTCCGACGGCTGTGCTCGTGTGCGGTGACTGTGCCTACCTGGAAGGGAAAGAGGATGACTATCGCGTATTGCGCGAGCTGGCCGTGCCTCTTCGCGCAGGCGGTCTGTCCGTACACTTCGCTTTGGGGAATCACGACCATCGCCAACGGTTCTGGGAGGTTGTCGAGGAAGGTCATCCCGAGCCGTCACCGGTCGTCGACCGACACGTGTCGGTGATCGAATCGCCTCACGCCAACTGGTTTCTTCTCGATTCGCTCGACGAGACCAACAAGACCCCCGGTGTCTTGGGAAAAGTGCAACTCGATTGGCTGGCCACGGCGTTGGATCAGCGGGCCGACAAACCCGCTCTGGTCATGGTCCACCACAACCCTGATCCGCGACCCGAGCCAACTGGGCTGGTCGACACGCAGTCGTTGTTGGATCTGCTGACCGCTCGGTCGCACGTCAAGACGCTCTTCTTCGGTCATTCACATCATTGGATGATCGGCAAGGTGAAGCAGTTGCATCTGGTGAATTTGCCGCCGGTCGCCTACCTGTTCCAGGAAGGAGATCCCAACGGCTGGATTGACGCTCAGCTGAGTGCCGACGGGGTCAACCTGACTCTGCGTTGTATCCAGAAGAGCCATCCCCTGAACGACCAGCCGCTCGAGTTGAAGTGGGGCTGATCAAAAAGGGGTCAGGACTCTTTTTTGGCCTGCGCGCGAGCGCGGCTAGGACGCGGACCGTAGCTGCGGTCGCGTAGACCGCGGGGGAAGTGGTAGAACGGATGGCGATTCCCCGCACACGCGGGATTCCCTGGTCACCGCGTTAACTGGCATTGTCAAGCAGTGATCCACTGATCTTTTTTCAGTCGCCGAAATCCTCGATCGTCAGTCTGGCATCGGCCATCATCCCGGCAATGCACCGGCGGCGATTCAGCGCGACTTCGCCAGCAGGAGGGACGCTCGTTGTGGCGGTTCACTCCGCCCGCCACACGATTTCCTGGCCGTCTATCTCCAGCGAAGTGTTTCCCAGCGGGCCGAGTGTTACGACATCGGTCGCCTCGCCGCGAGCGATATGGATGCGATAGGAACCATCCTGGACATGTAGATGAACCGCTGAGACAGGCGCAGGCAATTGAGCGGTCGTCGGTGCTATCACGGCTGCAAACTGTGTCGTGTTGCCGTGGCGCGTCACGAGGGCCAGCGGGATGCGTTCAACCACCGAGGCGCCGACGCCGTCTGCGATCGTGATGGTGGTATCGCCGCTGCTGCTATTGTCTGGGGTTTGAGCGACCAGCAGCAGTGTATCCCCCAGGGCGTCCGTAAAGCGCACGCGTAGCGGCTGATCGGTCTGGCCCTGCTGGAGGTGCTGCAGATACTCTTGGCCGCGAAAATCTGGATCCAGCCGTTCGACAGGCTGGTCGGCCACGTCGCAGCTGACGCCCGTTGCGTGGTTGTGATAGCTCCAGTCATAGCGGTGCGGCGCATCGGACTGCAGATCGTCGAACACCACCAGGTACGTGGGCGTCAAGCAGAGCAGGCGCCGCTGCCGAACACCTGGATAAGCCTCGCCGCAGTCGGTCACCACGGCTGCATAATCAGGGGTGGTTGCGAAGAACACCAGTTTGCCGGCGGCCGGTTGCTGCGGTTTCCGATCGACGAGGACGGTGTTGTGGCTGAGCGTGGCTTTGTACCAGTCACGGTGGATGGGCAATCGATAGGCTTGGCTGCGTGCACGGCCGGGATCGTAACCAAGTTCTCGCGCACCGCTGAACAACACGAAGCTCAATTTGTCCAAGTGCCCGTGGAAGCCGCCGTAGGGCCCGAAGGTGATGGCGGCTGCCAGGTTTGCTTCACCCCGCGTGCGCAGAATGGCGTGGCCGGCGGCCGGAAATAACTTGCTGGGCAATTGAGGCAGCGCCTGTGGCGGGCCCAAAGTTCTGCCAAACATGATCGACTCGCGGTTGGGGCTGGCCGCCAGATAAGGGAGCATGGCCGGATCCTGATACGCTCGGTAGGCATACTCCAAGTCGCCGGCTACGCCCGCTATCGACGTGTCCGTGTCATCTCCAAAACGCGGGAAGCGGCCATTGGGCATCGCGTAGTCGAGTGCCACGGTGAACATCTTCTTCAGCGTCGGGTGGCTCCACAAATCGATGTCCAATCGCCTTGCTGTCTCGGCGATCTCGATCATGGCCGAGAGTGTGTAGAAGTGATAGCCCCAGCTGTTTTCATACCACATCCCATCTTCCGTGACCGACGTCTGCATTTGAAAGACGAATCCGTTCTCTGGCTCGCTAATTGCTCTGCGAACCCACGACTCATCACCCAGCAGGGCACCACCCCAGAGGAAAGCCGCGTTGTGCCACGTCTGCCAATTACTCTTCCCCGCCCTGTTGCGGGCGATGTTCTGCAGCATCGGGACCAAGAGCCCGTCACGAATCATCTGGTGATCCGCCTGCGACAGGCCTTCCCAGCTGTGGATCAAATCGTAGGCCGGGCCGATTGTGCGAGCGAAGGTCGCGGCCTCATTGAGCGTCTGTTCGAAGAGATGCCCGCCGGAACGATTTCTCTGCGGGTCCGAGGACAAATTGGCCGAATGATAGGGATAATCCCGATATCGCTCGGAGTAACCGAGCAAGACGCTCTTGGCGAAATCGGCATATGCCGGCGTGCCCGTCACGGCGTATGCCCAGGCGGCCGCGACCATGTTCTGCAGGTTGCTGTTGTGCGTACGAGAAAAGATGACGTCGTCGTACGGTTCGCCGGTATAGATCTTCTGGCAGCTGGGACACTGATGCTGCGCAGGATCGATGGTTGTGAGTGCCACCTGGCACGCATCGCACTGATACCACTGGTTATGCTGTCCCCCACGCGGTGGAAAAACGGCTGGCGATTGGACAGCGCGATCCGCCCGCGTAATGAGTGCCTTGACGACTCTCTGCTCAGCTCCGTCGCTGTGATATGCTGCGCGGAGTCGAGCGAGTTCCACTGAGTTGCACGCCAGTGCCGGATGCTGCGTGATGGCCGGCAGCTCGATCGCCGGTACCGTCCATTCCTGTGCAGCCTCGGACAGAGACTGCGAGGAGCAGGCTACGGGTAGCAGCGATAGCGTTGTGATGATGATCGCGAAACGCATGACGAATCCCTCGCAATAGAGTCGCAAGATCCTCGGTTTCCACGCCGGGCGCGCGAAACGCGAAGGGCCGTATCGATTCAGGCGTCTGTAGTAAATGAGCCGCGGGACAGGCTGAAACCTATCTCGCCCCCGTACTTGGTGGATGCGAAAACGTACGTCTTGGTTGGCGGGACTATGGATAATGGTGAATGACGCGACTACCGATGTGAAGGGGGCCGATCACGTGCGGTCACGTGCGGTCCACCAAGCATTTTTCACTTGGCACTTTTCATTCTGCATTTTCGTTCGAAAGATATTGAAACATTCACCATCAACCATTCACCAATGAACATTGTCTTCCCAGCCGCGCACGGGGCGTCGACTACTGTCAGGCCAGCCAAGTCGACGTTCTCGCTCGCGATAGTCACTGCCAAACCGCCGAATGGTGGCGAACTGCCCATCGCTAAATATCTTGGAGTTCCCAGCCCTGTCGGAATCGGGGTTTGACATACTCGTTGGCTTGCTCATTGTTGGTGAAACGCAGGTTGGGGCCGTCCCACAGGAGCTTTTGGTTGGGAAAACGCCAGCTGATGGCCCCCAGCAACATCCATTCCGTGTACGGTCCGGCGACGTTGAAGTTGGAGCAGGCCGGTGCGCCGCCCTTGCAGGCTTGGAGCCAGTCCTGAAAATGTCCCGGCGATCGCTGGAGGACCTCCGGAGGCTTCTTGTAGGATGGCATCTTTGCTTCCGGAATCAGGCGGACACTTTCACCTCGGCCACTGGTGCCCAGATAGCCCTTGGTGCCGATGAAGATCTCGTTGAACGGTTCGACGTCCTCGCGGGTCAGTCCCTTCGGCACTGCGAATTCACTCACCTTGCTTCCTTCATACCAGTAGATTGTCACGGGAGGCATCTTGCCGGCGGCCACGTATTTGTTCGGGCGTTCCGGGAACTCGAACTTGCACGAGTAGTGTGGATAGGTGACCGGATTGACACCCTCGACCGCGGTACACTGCACGCTGGTGGGACTGCCGAGTTGGAGCGCCCAGTTGGCTGGTCCCATGATATGGACGCCCCAATCGCCGATCATCTGAGTGCCGTACTCCAGATATCCGCGCCAGTTGATCGGATGGATCTGCGAACTGTACGGGTGCTCTGCCGCCCGGCCAGTCCAGAGGTTCCAGTCCAGCGTTTTGGGGACCTCCTCGGCCGGTGGCCACTGCGTGACACCTCGGGCAAAGCCTCCGCCGCTCATGCCGTGCACCTCGGTGATCTCGCCGAGTTCGCCATTCCAGATGATCTCGCAGGCGATACGCGTCGCTTCGGCCGAGTATCCCTGGTTGCCCATCTGAGTGACCACCTGGTATTTTTCCGCCGCCTTGGTCAACAGTCTCGCTTCCCAGACGCTCTGGGTCAGCGGCTTCTGGCAATGCACGGCGAGGCCTCGCTGCATGGCCCAGAGTGCCACGGTGGCGTGCATATGGTCGGGTATGGTGATGGTGATCGCGTCGAGGTTCTTGTGCTCATTATCGAGCATCTCGCGGAAATCTTTGTACCGTTTGGCCTTGGGAAAACGTGACGCGGTGTCGTTCAGATGTTTCTCGTCCACGTCGCAGAGTGCATAGATGTTCTCGCTGCTGACACTGCCGACGTCATTGCCTCCCTGCATCCCGCCGACACCAACGCAGCCGATATTCAGCTTGTCGCTCGGCGCCTGTTGGCCCGAGTTCGCCAGCACGTGCCGCGGTACGATCGAAAAGGCCGCACAGGCAGCCGTGGTGGCCAAGAATTGACGTCGAGTTGTGCCTTTGGTTTCCATGTTCATTTTCCTTGCCATTCCACTTCTACTGAGATTTCGTGTTGGTGGTCCCACGGGTAGCCTAGGTTCGTCGCGCTCTCTACCATACCACAGCCCGCGGCCGAATCCATACCGGCCCGCCGCGGATCGTAGATTGTACCACTTCCGCGGCGTGTCTTAACGTCGCATTTCTCGGAGTATGGAGTAGAATGTTCGAAGCGATTCCACAGGACGGTGGGGCTATCATTGCGTGATGGTTTCCCGGACAATCCAAGTGAAATCGATGCCGATTCCTTGCCGTTCCGAGGCCGTGCGGCGAGTTGCGGCCCGTGGCCCCTGGTGTTCTCTGCGCACCAACGTCGCGGAGATGGACGAGGGAGTTGCGAGCACACCACATGCGCGAATCGAAAGGGAGAATTCACCATGTTGCACTTCCTTGCCATGACGCCGACCGCTGGCCGCCAAAGATTCCCGAGGCATTTCGTCACCGGCATGGCTCTGCTGGCCATGTTCGTTCTGGAGCACCTCTTTCGCAGCCAGGTTTTGCGCAGGAGCTGGAGGCCATCTCAGGTGGTCGACCCAACATCATCTTCATCATGGCGGATGATCTCGGGTACGGTGATGTGGGGTGCTATGGCCAGCAGCTGATCAAGACGCCGTGCCTCGATCAGATGGCTCGCGAGGGTATGCGGTTCACCGACTTCTACAGTGGGTGTACGGTGTGCGCTCCGGCTCGTAGCGTCTTGATGACGGGGCAGCACACGGGGCACACACATGTGCGTGGCAATGCCTCCACCGACATTTCCATTCAATCGCTGCGCCAGCAGGATTTGACCGTGGCGGAATTGTTGAAGCGAGGGGGTTATGCGACGGGCCTGTGCGGGAAGTGGGGACTGGGCGACGACGTGCCCGGAAACGAGGGACTACCGAACGATCAGGGTTTCGATCTCTTCTTCGGGTATCTGAATCAAGTGCATGCGCACAATTACTATCCCGAGTTTCTGTGGCGCAACAAGGACAAAGTGCCGTTGGGGAATATCGTGGAAAAGACCGGCAGTGGCTACGGTGGATTCGTGGGTGGTTATGCCACGAAACGAGTCGATTACAGCCATGACCTGGTGACGACCGAGGCCCTGAAGTTCATCCAGGACCATCAGAGTGGACCATTCTTCCTCTACCTGGCACTGACCATCCCGCACGCGAACAACGAGGGGACTGGGGCGACCGGAAATGGGCAGGAAGTGCCTGACTATGGCAGCTATCAGGAAATGCCTTGGCCTGAGCCAGCCAAGGGGCAGGCCGCCATGATCACGCGAATGGACGGCGACGTGGGAAGATTGCTGAAGCTGTTGGCGGATTTGGGGATCGACCAGCGGACGGTCGTGATGTTCACCAGCGATAACGGGCCGCACAATGAAGGAGGGCACGATCCCAAGCTATTTCAGCCGTCGGGGCCACTGCGGGGCATGAAACGCGATATGTACGAAGGCGGCATTCGCGTCCCCTTGATCGTCCGCTGGCCGGGAACCACGCCGGCCGGGACCGAAACAGCCCATGTCGGCTATTTCGGCGATCTGATGGCCACAGCCGCGGAACTGGCCGGTGTCGACTCCCCAGCCGGTTGCGATTCCATCAGTATCGTACCGACGATCACCGGACACCCGGCAAAGCAGCAGCAAGCTGCATACCTGTATTGGGAGTTCTACGAACAAGGAGGCAAGCAAGCTGTTCGAGCCGGCCAGTGGAAGGCCATCCGGATGCCGCTGCTCACGGGAAAAACGCAATTGTACGACCTGGGTCAGGATCTGGGCGAGCGAAATGACGTGGCCGGTCAGCACCCGGATGTTGTCGAGAGACTCGAACAGATGATGGACGAGGCGCATCGGCCGCATCCCAACTGGACGGCCGCGCCTCGGCCACAGCCGAAACGCAAAGCAAGCTAGACGACGCGTTACTTGCTCTGGTTCTCGAACCAGACGGGGCCGCCCCATTTGCCGGTGACGACGATGTCCAGATCTTCGTCTCCGTCCAGGTCGATCACGCACATTGTCAATCCCGAGCCGATCCCTTCGTTGAAGGAGATCGTGTGCTTGATCCACTGCACGCCCTTGGTTCGATCCAATTCATACCAATACACACCGGGCGGTTCGTTTTCTCCCGGGTCACTGCCGTTGTGCGCCATGAATCGCTTGCCGGTCACGAGATCGAGGTCTCCATCCGCATCGATATCGGCCAGTACCAGGCTATGCGCTTGGCTCCAGCTATTGTCGATCATATGCCGCTTCCAGGTCGGCTCCGGATTTCCCTTGACCTGCTCATACCAGAAGATTCCGAAGTCGTGGCCGATGCTGGTCACGATATCATTCAGGCCGTCGGAGTTGACATCGTAGACGAGGATTTGGGGAGTGTGATCGGCCTTGCCCTCTTCCAGGCCCCCGACAGCCAAGGGATGTTCGATCCATTTGTCTTTCCGCAGGTCGGCGGGCGCTTCGTACCACCCAGACGGTCGCAAGATGTCAGGACGCCCGTCTCCGTTGACGTCGCCGACGCCCACACCCCAGGTGTGTTTCTTGTCATCACTGTCCACGACATGGCGGATCACGGTCTGTTTACCATCCGCGCCCTTCCCGACTTCGAACCATTCCGTGGCCAGGATGGCCGGCACGATCTCTGCCTTTTTTCCGTCGCCGTCCAGGTCCCACAGTTCGCCGCACTCGTAGTTTCCGTTCTTGTGAATGACCGTGACAGGCCAAGGCGTGCCGCCGATCGTCGGCTTGCTGAGATCCCAGTTGTTGCGATACCACTCAATCTGCTGGCCGAACCAAGAACAGGAGACAATGTCCAGCAGTCCGTCACCATCCACATCCAGCGGAGCATTCATGAAATCCCAGTCATAGCCTTTTCCTTCTTCATTGATATCGCTGGTGATCGAACGGATCTTGACAGGCGTGAAGTCGGGTGCCAGGTAAATGTACTCGCCGGCGACAATGTCCAACTTCTTGTCGTTGTTGAAATCCGCCACGTCACACACTTCACCGCGGTAGCACCCCACGCGACGCAGCTTGAAGGACACTTTTTCCGGCGCGGCAGCCTCCTGCGCCGATGCACTGATCCCGCACGCCGCGATGGCAAGCCAGCAGCAGACAGGAGTCAGCACAAGTCGCCGCGCGATGGATCGCTGGGTGGGGGGAACTGGCAGGGTCTTGTTCATGGCGTGTGTCCTCGGGTCGCGCGGTAAATGACAGGCTGTGGCTTGGGGACCTATCGCCCATGGTACCCTCGCGGCCGCGAGAATGCCACGCCCCGGCCAAGTGCCCACTTGGCACCGGCGTTGGTCGGGGGCTCGCACGACAGAAATCGTGTGCGACATCCTGCCCGCGGAGTCGGGCACAAGTCACACGATGAGATGCCATGGCGAGCGCCACCACCTTTTGAGATTCGTGGTTGTGGCGGTACACTCCCCCCGTGGAGTCTTGCCACCGGGGTGGGCCATCGGACACGCTCACTTGTCCGACTGCATTTCCCGAAACTGTTTCCAGCCGATGACCTTGATTCCCTGTTGCTCGATGAACTTGATAACCTCGGGATCCGAGAAGACCTGTCGATCTTCATCCCGCTGGCGCGAGCTGTTGGTGATTCCCTGCAATTCGGCATCGTCGTAGCCGCAGTGGATGATCAGTTGGGACACGCCGGGCGGCAGGTCGCGGAGCGCGTCGAGGTACGCTTCGCGGCGAGTCTTCCCGGGTTGCTCGCCGTAGAACTGGGCCAGTTGATCCAGTACGGGGAGGCGGCGTTCGTCCAATAATTTCAGCACAGCCTGGCCGGCCAGCGCCAGGGCCGGATATTCCTTCGCTTGCTCTGGATCCATTTGGCGGATGAAGAGGATCGGCATGTCGTACTCCAATCCCAGCTTGACGTAGACCATTCCCAAGTCGGGTCGTCCCAGGACGCTCCCCATGTGCGTGTCGAGATGCGTAATCGGCACGCCAAACTGTTTGGCGCGGTCGATCTGAGCGCGCAGTTCGATCTCCACTTCCTCGGCCTTGGCATGCTTCGCGACCAGTTTCGTGCTGCTCCACATGTAGCCGTCCGGGTCGAGCAGGCTGGGGACCTGATCGCGCGAGGCGACCGTACCCCAGCGGTACTTCTTCCATTCACAGGTCAATGTCAGGTGGACTCCGAAATCACGCTGCGGGTTGTTCTTGGCATACTCGGCCATCTCGACGAACCAGGGACAGGGCACCATGATGCTGGCGGACGAAACAATACCCTGTTCCATCGCGTCAATCGTGCCGCGGTTGGCCGAGTGCGACATGCCGGCGTCGTCCGCGTGGATAATCAGAAAACGTGTGGCAGGTTGTTCTGTTGCGTAGGCCAGCGGAGTGGTCCATGCGGCTGCGATGCACGCGGCGACGGACAATGTCGAACGGAAGTTGTTCATCGGGTGAAGATCCTTGTTTCGTGTGTCGGATTGCGCATGGCTGGATTTCGTTTTCGGTTGCGGCCGCGGGCCGCCTCACGATCATACCACGTCCGACGCCCGTGGTCGCCGTAGGGGAGCGGACTGTTGTGGGCCCCGTCGCCTGGAGCATGATCCGGGACGCCGGGGGGGAAGCGACACATTGCGAGCCGCACGACCGGTACGGTCGCCACGTTCCACGGCGGGAGCAAAGGGAAAAAGAGTATTACTGTGAGTAGGGCGGTTGGCGGTGATCGTACAGTTGAAAGGGTACCGGGCAGGAGGCGAAGGGCCCGCCTTGTCGGGATGGAATCAGCGGATAGGGTGCACCACAGGGGATCGGCGGTCGCGGGCGGATACCGCTGATTTCGTCGGATTCGTCACGACCCATCGTCACCGAAATCGAGTGCGAGACAGTTCGCCGAGGTTGGGTCCGGGCCGTCTCGTCGTCGGCGCGAGCGGGTGTCGCCGACGATCCTGCCGCGGTCGCAGCCGGTGCCCTCGCGAGTGAACTTGGTCTTTGTTGGGAGACAGGTAGAATAGAAGCATATGTCCCGCGTCCACAGGTGGTTTCTCGGTCTGGCCTTTGTCTCGATTCTTGGTTTGCCGGGTGCAGCTCAAGAGGTTTCGTTCCGCGCCATCCTGTCGCAGTTCGCTCCGCAAGACCCGCAGGCGTCGCTGGCCAGTTTGAGAGCACGTCCTGGATTTCGCGTGGAGCTGGTCTGCAGCGAGCCGTTGGTGAGCGACCCGATCGCGATTGACTGGGGGCCGGACGGGCGGTTGTGGGTGGTCGAAATGGGGGACTATCCCCAAGGGGGGAGCGCGTCGTCCGAGGCCCAGGGGTGCATCAAATTCCTGGAGGATACCGACCAGGACGGCCAGTACGACCGCTCGACCGTGTTTCTCAACGGTCTGAATTTCCCGACCGGCATCATGGTTTGGCAACGGGGCGTGTTGATCACCTGCGCCCCCGACATCCTGTACGCGGAAGATACAGACGGGGACGGGCGCGCCGATCGCCGTGAGGTCCTCTACCACGGTTTCGTGGTGGCCAATCCGCAGCACCAGGTCAATTCGCTGCGGTGGGGGTTGGACAACTGGATCTATGGCGCCAACGGCGACAACGGTGGCATCATCACGTCGGTCAGGTCCGGTGCGCAGGTCGATATTCACGCGCGGGATTTTCGCTTTCGTCCGGAGACGGGAGAACTGGAAACGCAAACCGGCATGGCGCAGTACGGACGATGCCGCGATGACTGGGGGAATTGGTTCGGCGGGCGGAACCTGCAGCCGAGTTGGCATTGCGCACTAGACGACCAGTACCTCCGCCGCAATCCTTATCTGATTCCTCCCGATCCGTGTATCGATCTGATGGATCCACCCACGTGCGCTCGAGTGTATCCCATCAGTTCATCGTTGCCGCGTTTCAACGAGTTCTGGACGATGAATCGTTTCACGGCTTCGTGCGGGATCTCGGTCTATCGAGACGACTTGTTCGGACCCGAGTTCGTCAACAGTTACTTCGTGTGTGAACCGGCGTACAACCTGGTCCACCGATCCGTGCTGTACCCCAATGGGACGACCTTTTCCAGCCGTCGGGCGGCGGATGAGCAGCAGTCTGAGTTTCTTGCTTCGACGGACCACTGGTTTCGGCCCGTACAGACCCGCACGGGACCAGATGGCGCCTTGTGGGTTGTCGACATGTACCGGCTGGTCATCGAACATCCCGACTACATTCCTGAGAAGTGGCATAGCGAGCTCGATTTTCCGGCTGGCCGCGGGAAGGGGCGCATCTACCGCGTATTGCCTGCGGCGGCTGTCCCGCGCCGCTGGCAGCCGTTGTCCGGCCTGTCGACGGCCGAGCTCGTTCCCGCCCTCGACGATCCGAATGGACCGCGCCGCGACATGGTCCAACAGCTTCTGATCGAGCGGCGGGATGTGTGGGCCAGCGAGCCACTCCGACGGCTGACGCGGGAGGCACCCCGCCCCCAGACACGACTCAGCGCCTTGTGCACCCTGGATGGGCTCGGGGCGATCGACGTCCCCACGCTGCGGCACGCCTTGGAGGACCCTCATCCGGCGCTGCGCCGTCACGCGGTTCGGCTCTCTGAAGGGCGAATCAACCAGGACCCCGAACTTACCGCCGCGCTATTGCATTTGCTGAATGACGAGGATGCGCCAGTACGGATGCAGCTGGCGTACACGTTGGGTGAGTGGCGTGATCGGAGAGCGGGAGAGGCCCTGGCGAGGATTGCGATGCGTGACGCGGACGATCCACTGATGATCACCGCCGTGATGAGTTCGGCGACCCATTATCCGCAAGAGATGCTGCGCTGTCTGTTGGGCGACAAGTCACCCAGCGGCGCACAGGTGATGTTGATCGAAAACCTGCTGCGACTGGTACTGGAGGCGGAAGAGACGGAAGCTTTGACATGCGGGCTGCAACGCCTTGCCGCACCGCGCGACGGACGATACGAAACCTGGCAGTACACTTTGCTGGCCAGTCTGGCCGATGCTATCGAGGACCGAGGGCAGTCACTAGCGGAACTGCACGAGGACGCGTCAGCGGAGTTTCGTCGAGCCATTGAGTCCACGGCCGGGCTACTGCGGCAGGCCCGCCGGGACGCCGTCGACTCGGCCGTCGAGACGGCTCGTCGCGTGCAAGCCATGCGTCTGATTGGTCGGGCGATGGATGGCGCAGGCGAGGAGGTGCATCGTCTGGCCGAACTGCTCGTGCCGCGGACGCCGGTGGCTGTGCAGAGTAGCGCGGTGGCTGCCATGGCTCGACTGGCTCCTCCCGAGCTGCCGGATATGCTGTTGCTGGGCTGGTCCCAGCACGGCCCCGAAATCCGTGCTCGCATCGTCGATATTCTGCTGAGCGAGGAATCGTGGGCCCTGCGATTGCTGCAGTATGTCGAGACAGGTGATGTGTCGGCGAACGAGTTGGGAGTGGCCTCGCGCAGCCGGCTGATTCTGCACAGTTCCGCTGAGGTACGCGGACTCGCCTCCCGGCTTTTCCGCCCCTCGACGCCTGCCGATCGGCTGGCAGCGATCGAGCGGTTCCGCGAGAAGCTCGCGTGGCCCACGGACGTGAACCGCGGACGGCTTGTCTTCCGCAAGCATTGCGTGACGTGCCATCGGTTGGAAGAGGAGGGGACCGACATCGGTTCTGACTTGCTGGCGCTGACCGACCGATCCGCGGAGAACCTGCTGGTGTCGGTTCTCGATCCCGATCGCGTTGTCGAGCCGCGGTTCGTGGAGTATTCGGCCGTGACCGAGCGGGGACGCGTATTCTCCGGAATCGTGTCGACGGAGACAGGGAACAGCCTTACGCTGATCGACGCGCAAGGCGTCAAGCACAACCTGCTGCGCACCGATGTCGTGGAGTTGGTCAGTACCGGAAGATCGCTCATGCCCGTCGGTGTGGAGGAACTGATTGGGGACCCCCAGGGCTTGCTGGACCTGATTGCCTACGTCCGCTCGGTGCAGCCGGATCCGGCCGGCAAGCGGCCAGTCGTTGAGCATCAAGAGGTGATTCCCGAACAAGTCAACTCAGAGGGCGATCCATGAACGACAAAAAGTATGCTCTGCACGGGTGGGTTCCTCCCGTAATGCACCGCGCGACCCCGATTACTGTGAGTACGGGTGCCCGATCTGCCGCGCCGCGCGCCGCGGAAATCGCCTGGCTCGGCTCGTTCAGAACATCGAGCTGTTCGTGACTCGCGGCGGCTGCGGCTGGGGACGGGCCCGGCAGGAGAAGTACGGCGTGGCGCCGCATGAACCCAGGCCCCAGGCCCCGGAAGCCGGGGGCGATGCCGCGAGAACTCCTCCGGAAAATCAGTGACTGTGCGGCCGTTACTCGATGATGACCTGTCAGGGATCATGCCGCGGCTCGACGCCCAATAGATGGCGGACGAAGAAATCGCTTCGTCGTCGAGTGCCGTACGGGCTCTCGGCGATGCCGTGACCACCGCCCGGTACGACCAGCAGGTCAAAATCCTTATCGGCTTTGATCAATGCGCTGACGACCTGCATCGTGGAGGCGGGGTCCACATTGTGATCCAATTCGCCCACGATGAGCAGCAGTTTGCCCTGCAGTTTGTGCGCATTGGTGACATTCGACTGCTGCTCGTAATGAGGGCCGATCGGCCAGCCCATCCAGAGTTCATTCCACCAGATCTTGTCCATGCGATTGTCGTGGCATCCGCAGTCCGACACCGCCACCTTGTAGAAGTCGCCGTGCGCCAATACCGCTTGCGTGGCACTCTGGCCTCCCGCGCTACCGCCGTAGATTCCCACTCGCGTGAGGTCCAGGTAGGGGTATTTCTGAGCGGCGGCTTTGATCCAGGCAATGCGGTCGGGTAAGCCGGAATCGCCCAGATTCCTGCAGCACACGTCGTGAAAGGCCTTGGAACGATCCGATGTACCCATCCCGTCCATTTGCACGACGATGAAGCCGAGTTCGGCGAGCGACTGACAGCGATAATAGGACGAGAATTTCTTGGGAGTGAAGGACGACTGCGGTCCGGCGTAGATGTTCTCGATCACGCAATAGGATTTCTGTGGATCGAAATTCGACGGTCGCCAGATCACTCCGTAGATATCGGTCGTGCCATCACGGCCCTTGGCCACGAATCGCTCGGGCACCTGCCAGCCAGTGGCCAAGAGGGCTGACATGTCGGCTCGCTCCAATTCACACACTAACGATCCGTCGGCGGTTCTGCGCAGTTCGGTGACTGGTGGCATGTCCACGCGCGAGTAGGTATCGACCAGGTATTCGCGGTCGGGTGAATATTGCACGGAGTGAGTGCCATTGCCGGCGGTCAGCGTCACGAGGCCGCCGCCGTCAAAGTTCACTCGGCAATGGTGCACGTAGTACGGATCCTGCTCCGGGAACATACCGCCGGCCTGGAACCAGATCTGTCGTTTTTCTTCGTCGACCTGGTCGACGTGACGCACCACCCAAGGGCCCTGGGTGATCTGGTTCGTAACGGCGCCGGTTCGCGCGTCGTACAGGTAGAGATGATTCCAGCCGTCCCGCTCGGACATCCAGATGATCTCGTTCGTGTTGTCGGCATAGTGTGTGAACTGTTTGCCCGCGTAATCGATGAATGTCTCGCTGCGCTCGTCCACCAGTGCTCCGGCCTCGCCGGTATTCGCATCGACCACGACAATTCTCAGCACCTGGTGTCCGCGCTGGTTGTACAGGAAAGTGAATCGTTGGGAGTCGTGTTGCCAACGGACGTTGTCCAACTGCCAAGGATTGGGGAACAGTGCGTCGTCGATAGGGATTTGTTTCTTGTCGGCCAGATGGAACAGTCGGGGCTTGGTCAGCGGAATCTTGTCGCCGGGTTTCAGGTAATCGTAGGACTGTAATTTGGGCTGCACTTGATCCGCGGGTGAGGATTCGATGAGGTAGACCTTGCGGTCGTCGCCGCGCTGGGTCTGTAGTGCGACGAGTTTGGTGGAGTCGGGTGACCAGTAAACGCGCTGTTCGTAGAAGTGTTCTTCACTCGCCTCACCGCCCAGTGTGATTTCCTCCTGCGTGGCCTTGTCACGCACGTAGAGCCTGAAGTCCTTGACGAAAGCCTCCCATTTGCCGTCCGGCGATTCGCTTTGCGCTCGTCCTTCACCCCTGCCGCGACCACGCCTTGCGCGCGGTTTTCGTTGCGGTGGTGCGGCGACTTCAGCCGCCGTCACTTCATAGTTGCTCAGCGCACATGACCATCCCTTATCGAACGCTCGAAACGACACGCTGTCGGCCGCTTCGTTCCAGCTGATCCAGTTGAATGGCAGTCGCGCAGCTTCGCATGCTTCTCCGCTCGCCTTGGCCAAAGCGGCAGCCAGCTGGTCGTGATCAAACGCCGGGTTCTTCTCCCCCTTCTCGATATCCACGGTCACAAACTGCTGTTGATTGTCGGGCAGATTGACGCGATACCAGCATCGCTTGTTCGCGGCAAACCAGGTCGGCTCGACCGAGTCGCGAAAGACCTTGTTGCTGGTGAGTTGCTGCAGGTTCTCGGCCCGCAGGTAGTCCACTTTCGCACCTTGCGCCAGCAAGTGGGATGCGACGAAGAACGGAATGAAGGCGATCAGTCGCCGACGAACAAGCAAGCCAAGCATGAGAAACAGCTCTCCGCGGAAGGATTAAGACAATGCACGGTGCCAAGGCCAGACGGCGGCAACTGCCATTGTAGTTGGACGTGGGTGAGTAGCCATACGTAGAACGGAATTCATTCCGTTCGCGCAGCACCCAAGGCGTCCCACTTCCCCCTACGTAGAACGGAATTCATTCCGTTCATGCAGCACCCCACACGCCCCACTTCCACCTACGTAGCACGGAATTCATTCCGTTCGCGCAGCACCCCACACGCCCCACTTCCACCTACGTAGCACGGAATTCATTCCGTTCATGCAGCACCCCACACGCCCCACTTCCCCCTACGTAGCACGGAATTCATTCCGTTCATGCAGCATCAAAAGCTCGCCACTTCCTCCCACGCAGAACGAATGTCCCTTGGATCTACCTGGCTCGCTCGTGCTTCAGATTATGGGCTGAGCCCTTTCATTGCGAGCCACGATCGGTCAGTTCCATGGGGAGTAACGGGGAGGTTGGCAAACGGAGCGAATGGCGTATTACAGGTGTCTGGCGAACCAGCTGCGCGCGTGTTGCCACATGGCGGGCGAGAGTGTGTGCCCCGTATCGGGTTCGATGAAGCAACTGAAGTTTTCGGCGGCGCCCTGCTGTTGATAGGCAGTGGCGATGCGTTGTGTGCCTGACCGCACCTCTTCGATCGGGCTCCCTTCGTCGCGCTCGCCGAAATTCAGATGGAGGGGGCGCGGCGCAATCAGCGCGGCCACGTCGGGCGTGTCGCCGAATTCGTGAAGCCCTGGAATGAAATTGGGGAAGCAGTGCAGCAGGTGATGCCGGTGGATCCCCGCATAAGTCGGCAGGCAACAATTGCCCACCACGCACTTCAATCGCGGTTCCCAGGGACCGACCAGCCAGCAATGCGTAGAACCCATCGAATGGCCATAGCAGCCGATCCGGTCCGGCTGCACTTCCGGGCGCGAACAGAGATAATCGATCGCGCGGCGCATGTCGAGGATATTCTTCCACGCCAGGCACTTGCCGGCGACGACATAGCGAAGAAACTCGAATCGCTCGAAGTCTCCGTTGCGCAAGTGTGAATTCCCGCGTTCCTCGAAACAGAGGGCGTCGGGGCAGAGAACGACGTAGCCTTCCCGGACCAGGGCCACGCCCGTGTGGTGCTGAGGATCGCCGGAAAGTCCCGCTGGTTCGCTTTTGCCCAAGTGCCATTGACCATTGTGCTGGTGCCAAACGGCTACGGCAGGTGCCGGGCGGTCGGGGCCCACACCGTCCGGGATCAGCAGCAGCGCCGGCACCGGATCGCCCGGTTCCGCTTCGTACGTCAGCGACTCGATCCGATATCCGTCTTTTTTGATGCTATCACGCAGTACTGGTTTCAGCGGTGCGGGGTCGGGCCATGGGCCACCGAGGCAATGCAGCAGCCTGTCCTGGAAGGCATCGGAGTACATCGGCGGTGTCCTCCATAACGGGGCTGCCGAGCCGGGAGTGGATAAGGGTCCCATCAGGGCAGCCCATCCGGTGGCCGTGGCGGTCGCGAGAAACTGGCGTCGAGCGTAGCTCATCTGGGACCTGCCGGGCTTCACAAGAAAGGCCTGCCGAGTACGGTGCCAAGGCAAGCTGCCGCGGCACCTAGCATCGCATACTACCACCGCCGCCGGCAAAGAGAAACGGGAGAATCGCCGGCAAGCGGTTGCTCGCCGGATTACGGTTGCCTGACGCCTGAAGGTTCCGGTCGTTGGTGGGTCGCTCGTCTGGACGCCGTGAGGGGGGGCGGGTGGGGGGCCGTGAAACCAAACGGAGTCAGCAGGGGTAAACTGATTCGGAGGGATGGCCGGGGCGAGTGAGCAACGCCGGTGTGAGTGGTCGAGTGGCGGTGGCTCGAGCCGCCAAGAGTCGGGAGAACGATTGTGGATCTAGCTATCCATACAGAGCATTTGACCAAAATATACGGTGGGCGGGTGATTGCCGTGAACGACCTCACGCTGCAGGTCCCGCGTGGATCCGTCTACGGCCTGCTCGGTCCCAATGGTGCCGGCAAAACGACCACGGTTCGATTGCTGTTGGGGCTGCAACGCCCGACGGCCGGTCGCGCCGAAGTTCTGGGACGGGCCTGCGGCATCAACGCGACAGCGGTCCGCAGTTCGATCGGGTATCTGCCGACACACCCTTCGTTTCCCGAGCACCTGAGGCCGGTCGAGTACCTTGATCTGCTCGGAAGGCTCAGTTGTATTCCCAGTCACAAACGCAAGCCGCGCCTGACGTCACTGTTGCGGGCCGTGGGGTTGCTGGGGGCGACGGACCAGAGAATTCGGACTTTCTCCACCGGCATGCGGACGCGGCTGGGAATTGCCGCTTCGCTGCTAGCTGATCCTCCGCTGTTGATTTGGGACGAGCCGACGGCGGGGCTTGATCCGGCCGCTCGACGTTTCACGCTGGACCTGATCGCTCAACTGGCTCAGACCCGCACGGTTGTTGTGGCGACGCACATCCTCAGCGATATCGACCAGATCTGCGACTATGTCGGAGTGATGCATGAAGGGCGGATGATCTACAGTGGTGCCATGCGTGACATGAAGCAGCGGCTGCGTCACGACGATTTCACACTGGAACTGGACGGGCCGGCCGAGAGTATACAAGCAGTAGCTGACAAGGCCTGCACGCTCTCGGGTGTTGTGGCCCGCGTCCGCGACTCACGCGCCATGGTGCTGCAGGTGGCGAGCGAGCGGAGTCGCGCGGGTGCGTTGGCGGAAGTGCTCCGGTTGATTGAATCGAGCGGCGTTTCGCTGCAGAGCGTTGGATCGGGACAGAACGAGACAGAGTACGCCTACCTGCAATTGCTCCAAGAGGATAGTGCACATGGTTTCAGGCGATTCGATTTCCAGAGCCGGCCGGGTGTGGATGCCGACTCTGGCGATCTTCACGTATGAGTTGCGCGGACTGCTCGCGAGTTGGCTGGTTCGCCTCTGGTTGGTGGCGACCGTGCTCTTGGCGTTTTTCACTGTCGGCGGCAATTGGGGCCGGCTCGAATCGGCTCCGCTGATCGCGTCGTTGTTGTTTTCGTATCTTGTGTTTCCTTGGTTTCTGGTGGTCATTGTATTGGGCATCAGTCCGATTACCGGCGCGCGGCTGGAATCGCTGGCGGACGGAATTCTCAGCCGACCGGTGACACGCTATGAGTACCTGTTGGCATCCTGGGCGGCTCGTGTGGCGATTGTGCTGGTCGTCTACCTGGTGGTTATGGTGCCGTCGATTGCGCTGGTGGTGTGGGCGAAACGCCCGGTCCCGGCCGACGGTGTGACACTTTACGGCGTTGTGGCAACACTGGCTGTGGTGGCCTTGGTGCTGACATTCCTGGTGAGCCTGGCATTCCTGGCCGGAACTGCGTTGCACAAGCCGTTGCTGGCCGTGGTGGTGCTGATCTTTGTCTGGTTCCCGATCAATCTGGTGCTGTCCACGTTTTCGCTCGAGGAGTTTTCTCCGATCAGTTTGAGCCAGGCGATGCCGACGCTGTTGCGCACCGCCTGGAATGACGCGGAGGAATCCCCCTCGCATGAATTGACCGCCGACGATGTCAAAGCACTGTCGCGCCAAGCGGACCAGTTTCTGAGCATTCTGTCGGGGAAGTCGCCGCCGCGTGAAGCGGAGGGGAGTTTCTTCGAAAAAGGTGATTACGAGGACTTTTCCCTCTGGCGTGTCGGGCTGGGCTACGGGCTTCCCACGCTCCTGGCCTTGATGTTATCGGCAGCGTTGTTTTGCTGGCGCGACCTGTGAGAAAGCAGGGCCTGCTGTTCCATGTTCCGTTTCCCGTCCTCCGTCCTCTCTCGTTTCCGTCAGTTGAGTTTGTTTGGTATCAGCGTGT
The DNA here is from genome assembly GCA_963802295.1 of uncultured Planctomycetota bacterium. Classification (GTDB taxonomy): domain Bacteria; phylum Planctomycetota; class Planctomycetia; order Pirellulales; family Pirellulaceae; genus JAJRVM01. Next base: position 168,506 of record CAWDIM010000007.1, read on the forward strand.
CGCGGACTTCGTACTTTCAACATGCTCGCACGGTGCGCACATCGTATCGACTAATACTCCAGTACTCCAGTACTTTGGCACTCTCATTCCCCCAGAGGAGACATGATCATGTTTCGACGATTAGCGGCCCTTTCACTCGTGGTGTTGTCTGTGGGCTTGAGCCAGGCGGCGCGGGCCGACGATGCGCAGATCCCGGTGACGGGACTAGTGCCTGACAATGCCATTCTCGTGCTCCAGGTAACCGATCCCAAGGCGCTGATCGAACGCGCATTTGACGAGCAGGTTGTGTCGATGGTTCAATCCCTGCCGCCATATCAACAGGCGATGTCGCAACCCGAGACGCAGCACGTGCTGGGTTTGGTTCGCTTCTTTGAAGGGAAATACGGGCTGAAACTCCCCGCACTGCTCGGCAAATCGGTGGGAGGAGGCATTACGTTTGCCGCGTGCCCCGACGATCAGGTTCTGCTGATCGTGGAGTCGGAAGACGCCACCATGCTGCAGGAAGTGCACGATTTCTTTCGCACGATTGCCCAGGGCGAGGCGGTCAAGCAAGGCGATCCCGAGCGTGTGAAGTCGGCTGAGTACCGGGGGATACAGGGCTGGACGTTCGGTGGGAATGAATCGCACGCGATCGTGGGCAACCGCTTGCTGGTGTCCAACAAGCCCGACCTGTTGAAGGCGGCACTGGACCGCCACGCCGACGGCGGGCTCAACAGCCTGGCCCAATCCGCCAATTTCGCCGCCGCTCGAAAGTCGGTCGGTTCGGATGCCAAGGCGCATCTGTATGTCGACATGCGGGTCTTGAAGCAGTTGCCGGGATTCCAGCAAGGGTTGAACCAGAACGAGAACCCGCTCGTCCGATTGCTCTTCGCGCCATTGCTCGCCGGTGCCGCGGACGCGAACTGGCTGGTGGCGGGCATGAAGCTCGACCAGGAGAGTCTGGGCATCGACGTGCAGGCGGATCGCGGGGCGGGCGAACCGACGGCCCTGAACAGCTTCGCGGTGCCGCCGACGGACCAGGAAGGCGCGATGCCGAACCTGGCGGTTCCCGGGGAGATTGCGGCGATGAGTTTCTATCGCGATCTGCATAAGTTCTACGCTTCGAAGGACGAGTTGTTTCCCGAACGCACGTCGGGTCTGATCTTCTTCGAGAACATGATGGGGATCTTCTTCACGGGCAAGGATCTGACGGAAGAGGTGCTGGCACAAACGTTGCCCGATATGCGGTTTGTCGTGGCCCAACAGCAGTATGACGACACGACGGGAATCCCGGCGATGCAGCTTCCCGGATTCGCACTCGTCCTCAAATTGCGCGATCCCGACAAGTTCTATGTGGTCATGGAGGAAGCGTGGCAGAAGGCGATCGGGCTGGTGAACTTCACCAGTGGCCAGAAGGCGCAGCCGGGCTTGATCATCAAGAACGCCACGCATCACGGCACGACCTACACCAAGGCCTACTATTCGCTGGCGGAGGAAAGTAACAAGGACGCCGCCAATATCCGCTACAATTTCCAGCCGTCCCTGGCTTTGCAGGGCAATCACTTGATCATGAGTTCCAGCGATGCGCTGGTGCGCGACCTGATCGACGCTCTGCAGCAAGAGGGCCAGCAGGGGACCAAGCCGCTGGCGGGTCAGCACAGCCTGGCCTTGCTCGAAGCGGCTCCCTTGGCTTCGATTCTCCAGGCCAACCGAGAAGCGATGGTGCGCCAGAATATGGTGGAGGATGGCAAGTCGAAAGCGGATGCCGAGAAAGAGGTCGACAGCATCCTTGCCGCGCTCAAGTATCTGGATGCGATTCAGATCACGGCAGGGCAGACGCCCGACAGTTCGCAGTTGACGATCAAGATTGGTTACAAGCTGCCTTAACGCGGCCTGCGGCCGCAGGCCAAGCAGATAATTTGAAATCCCAATAGCGAAAACCTAAACAAATTCGAAATCCAAAACTCAAGAACAGGAACCTCAGCTGTCGGCAAAACCGCGGCGGGCGGGCCACAAGCAAATTCTCGCCACTGGGCAGGCTCGTGGAGCTTTCGTCCTCCGTCCTTCAGCGTTTTTGTCATTAGTATTTCTGTGCTTCGAATTTGCTTGGGGTTTGGTGCTTCGAATTTCGGATTTTTCTCCAAACCTGCGCGCACTGTCGCGCAGGTTACAGGTTAACACTTTAATGTGGTCTTCGCCCGCCACCAAAACGACGTCGAGATGGCTGCCCCGCCAGAAATCGAGGCCCCATGCACGACTGAAAAGATTCCGAAATGCCAAGGACAATTACGGGGGAGAAAGGTGAGATCCATGTTTGCCACGCAACAAACTCGCGAGCCGTCTGTCGTATCGGGGGCTACTGCACCATCTGCCGCGGCCGTCGATCCGGGCTGGGCTTGGGCCGAATATCAGCCGGATGGCGGCTCCCCCTGGACACTGCCGCTGGCCGGGCACCTGCTCCGCCGAGCGACTTTTGGAGCTTCCTGGGACGAGTGTCAGCAGGCGCTCTCGGCGGGGCCCCGACGCACCATCGATCTGCTGATGCATCCTCCCGCGGACGTGGCGCAGTACGATCGCACGACGAGCCTGGACGAAGCGGCCGTGGCGCGGGCCAGCGGCATTGACAGCATGCGCGCCTGGTGGCTGCGACGGATGGTCCAGACGCCCCATCCGCTGCAGGAAAAAATGACACTCTTCTGGCACAGCCATTTCGGAGTGAGCCACGCCCGCGTGAATGACTCGCAGTTGATGTTGCAGCACGTGCAGACGCTGCGCCAGCATGCTTTGGGCTCGTACCGTGCGATGCTGGAGGCGGCCGCCCAGGATCCCGCTGTGCTCGTGAGCATGGGAGCCGAGCGGAGCCCCAAGTCGCAGCCGAACGAGAACTTCATTCGGCAACTGATGCAGCAGTACAGTGTGGGGTCGGGGCACTATGGCGACGAGGATGTGCGGGAAGCGGCCCGCGCATTTACGGGTTGGGCCGTGATGGGCCGGCGGCTGCGGTTCCTGGCTCACGAACACGATGAAGGCCCCAAGAACGTGCTGGGCAAACAGGGAGAGTGGAAGCCGAAAGATATTGTCCAGATCGTGTTGCAGCATTCGGCCACGCCGCGCCTGTTGGCTCGTAAATTCTACGGCTGGCTGGTTTCGGAAGTCGACCAACCGAGTGATACGTTGCTCGATCCGTTGGCCGACATGCTGGCCAAGCAATACGACGTGGGGGAAGTTGTGGAAACGATCCTCAGATCCAATCTGTTCTTTTCGCCGGCCGCCTATCGGCGCCGGATCAAAAGTCCGATTGAGTATAGTCTGGGGATTGCCATGGCCTTGGGGGGGGATGTCCCCACGCTGCCACTCGGCGCCGCCCTCGCGGAGCTGGGGCAGGTTCTCTACGACCCGCCCACTAAGAATGGATGGGTCGGTGGTCAGTATTGGATCAATGGCGCTACGATGATTGCCCGTCAGAAACTGGCGCGAGATCTGCTTGCGGCGAAAGGTCCCTATGGCGGCAAACTGGATGCGGCCGCGATCGCACAACAACATGGATGTGCCACGGCACGGGAAGCCGCCGAGCTGTTGTTGCGCCTCTTAATGCAAGATGACGTGTCTGAGGAAGTCCGAGCGGCACTGCTGGCCGATACTCCGCAGTCCTCGGTCGAGCAGTCTGCCGAGTGGCTGCGGGATCTGGCTGCCCAGGTGGTGATGCTGCCGGAGAGTCAGCTCTGTTGAGGTTCGTTCAGGTTTCGTGGCGCGTTACGCGACCATAACCGCGCCCGGTGCGCAGTCGTCCGAATTCCGTGAGTACCCGATCCGAGCAGGTGGTTTGTGAGGAGAAGAGCATGTTAGAGTCACGTCGCGATTTTCTTAAGTCGATGGTGGGCGCGTCCTCGTTCTTGTCGCTGGCTCCCATCGTGCCCGCATTCTTGCAGCGCGCCGCGATGGCAGCCGAGCCGAGTGCTCACGACGGGGACAGCGTACTGGTTGTGCTGCAACTGTCGGGTGGCAACGACGGTCTGAACACCGTCGTGCCCTTTGACGATGACGCCTATGGTCGCAACCGCAATACACTGCGGTTGACGAAAAAGGATGTCATTCAACTCGATTCCCAGTTTGGTTTTCATCCGCAATTGACCGGATTCAAGCGATTGCTGGACGAGGGGCACCTGACGGTCGTTCACGGCGTGGGGTATCCCAAGAGTAATCGCGACCACGAACAGGCCATGCGCGAGTGGCATTCGGGCTGTCCGGGAGAGCTGAGTTGCCAGACCGGCTGGATTGGGCGGGTGGTGGACCAAGAGGCGCTCGCCGGGCGGGCCGATGTCCCGGCCGCGTTCGTGGGGCCAATTTCCCAGCCATTTGCCCTGCGTGCCGAAGCTTCCATCATGCCGTCGATCCGTCAGTTGGCGGACTTGGTTCCCGCAGGGGGCGTCCAGCGAGCCTTTCCGCCGAAAGTGATGGCGGCCGCCAGTGAGCGCGCTCAATCCACAGGTGAGAATCCCCTGTTCGACCTGGTGCGTCGTGGGAGCCTGGCGGCTCAGACGATGGGTCAGCACGTCGAATCGGTACTGGCCGCTGACAAGTCGAGCGTTGACTATCCCCCCTTCACCCTGGCAGGCCAGTTGCGGATGGTATCCCAGCTGATTCAAGCGGACCTGGGGATTCGCATCTTTTTTGTCGAGCTGGGCGGCGGTGGAATTGGTGGATTCGATAACCACGCCAATCAGCGAGATAATCATGCGGCATTGCTCCGGGAGATGTCGGAGTCCATTGCGGCCTTCTTGGGGGATCTGCAGCGACAGAATCAGCTATCTCGCGTATTGCTGATGACGTTTTCGGAGTTCGGTCGCACGGTGACCGAGAACGGCAGGCGAGGGACCGATCACGGCGCGGCGGCGCCGGTGTTCCTGGCTGGCGGTGCCGTCAAAGGGGGGCTGTTTGGCACTCATCCCAGCCTGACGGATCTGGAACAGGATGCGCAGAAGTTCCAGATCGATTATCGGCGCGTTTATGCCACGCTGTTACAGCAGTGGTTGGGTTACGACGCTCCAGCCATTCTGGGAGCATCCTACGAACCATTAGCCCTACTGTAGAACGGAATTCATTCCGTTCACGCAGCTCCGTACGCCCACCACAGTCCAACCGTATGGCGCGATTCGCAGCGGATACCGCCCCCCCTACGTAGAACGGAATTTATTCCGTTCACGCAGCTCCCCACGCCCACCACAGTCCAACCGTATGGCGCGTTCGCAGCGGATACCGCCCCCCTACGTAGAACGGAATTTATTCCGTTCACGCAGCTCCGTACGCCCACCACAGTCCAACCGTATGGCGCGATTCGCAGCGGATACCGCCCCCCTACGTAGAACGGAATTTATTCCGTTCACGCAGCTCCGTCCGCCCACCACAGTCCAACCGTATGGCGCGATTCGCAGCGGATACCGCCCCCCTACGTAGAACGGAATTCACTGCGTTCCCGCAGCTCCCCACACTCACCAGCATTCGAATCACATTGCGCTCATGCCAGCGGCTTCCCCGGGGGGCATTGACGATTATGGATGGGCAGGCCATAACTGCGGGAACGTAACCCTCCCTTGTGGACGCGTCATTTCCTTTTGCTTCGCGAGCAGCAGCTTGCTCTCGGCTGTGGAGTGGAAGTGGGTCATGGTGTGCCCGGGGCCGAACAGCGGCCTTGGTGTGTTCCCAGGAGGGGCAGCAGGAGCTGGCGGATGAGCTGGCGTACGGTCTGCCCCCCACAGCCCCGGCAGGTCTCGCCAGATTTTTCCGTTTGGCATTTTTCACTTGAGTGCGCTAGCCGGGAGTCCATGCGACGATGTTTCCTCAAGTTGATCCGATTCCATTGCCGGCTCCGATCTGGTTGTTCAAGCTGTTGGAGATCGTCACGATTTCGCTGCATTTTGTCGCCGTGCAGCTCCTGATAGGTGGCCTGTTGGTGAGCGTCGTCTGGTCGCTTTTGGGGCGGCGAAAGGGCAACCCGCTGTTAACGCATTCGGCGGGGGTGGTTGTCACGCGTCTGCCGATTTTGATGGTCTACGTGATCAACTTCGGCGTGCCGCCGCTGCTGTTCGCTCAGGTGCTGTACGGTCGAGCGATTTATACGAGCAGTATTCTGATAGGAGCTGCCTGGATCTCTGTGATTTGGCTGTTGATGCTGGTTTACTGCTTGTTGTACGTCATGGCCGGGCGCACCAAGCAGGGGACGTTTTGGGGCTGGATCGGTTTGCTCGCCTGTGCGGTCATCGGGTTGATTGCATTGATCTACAGTTCCAATATGACGTTGATGATTCGCCCGCAGGTGTGGAGCGAGATGTACCGCAGCGACCCGTTGGGCGTGCGGCTCAACACGAGCGATCCGACGGTCTGGCCGCGATGGTTGTTCATGATTGCGGGGGGCGTTTGTACCAGCGGGGTTGGTCTGGCACTACTGGCACGGCTCAAATCATGGGGAGACGAGACGGCTCGGTTTCTGCGTGATTGGGGTGTGCGGCAGTTGGCGGTCGGCGTGGTGGTGCAGGTTGTCTGTGGTGCCTGGGTTGTGTTGGCTCAGCCATCGGAGGTCAGAGCGGCGCTTGGATCGCACGGGTTCTACCTCTGCTGCATGATTTTGTGGCTGGTCCTGGCTACGGCGACGGTGGCGGCGGCCGTAGTCAGCCGCGCGCGACAGCCGGCCGCCTGGCTCTGGACGGTGGTATTGAGTGGTCTGGTGTTTCTGGGAGTGCTGACGACGGCGGTGATCCGCGGCGGGATTCGGGATCTCACCTTGCTGTCGCATGGGATGGACATTTGGGATCGCCAGGTGCACTCCAACTGGCTGGTGACGGGCGCGTTCTTGTTGTTGTTTGTACTTGGTTTGGCCGTCGTCGCCTGGCTGGTGACGGTCGTGGCACGTGCCAAGAGGGTGGAAGAGCGTTATGTCTGATGCGAATGAGATTCGCGGCGATGCGGCAGCTGCTCAGTCGCCAGCGAGTGTGACGCGGCGGGCGGCTGTGGGAGCCACGGTCGGGGTGTTTGGCGCCGGCTATGTGGGCGCTATCGGCTACCCCGTCTATTGTTACCTGAACACGCCGGTGGTGCGTGCCGAGGAAGCGGCGAAAGTGACGCAGGTATCGCCCGAGGGCGCGCGCCAGCTGAAGCCGGGCACCGCGTTAGGGTTCATGTTCGGCACGCGACCGGCGGTGCTGATCCATCACGCGGATGGGAACTGGTCCGCCTTCGACGCGATCTGCACTCATCTGGGCTGCACGGTCAAGTACGAGCCGGACAAGGACCGGATATTCTGTGCGTGCCATTTGGGAACCTATGACTCTCGCTCGGGGGAGCCGACTTCCGGTCCTCCTCCGCGCGCGCTGACCAAATATAACGTGGAGGTCAAAGATGACGAGGTCATCGTCTCCCGCAGCTGAGCGGTCGTGGAGATCGCAGCTCTGGGACTTTTGTGACGAACGACTGGGGTTGGCGGAGTTGATTGAGCTGTCGCGCCACAAGATGGTGCCTCAGCACGCCCATTCGTTCTGGTACTACCTGGGTGGCATCTCGCTGTTTTTCTTCCTGATCCAGGTCGTGACCGGCATGTTGCTGCTGATCTACTTCCAGCCGGGGCCGGCGGCGTACGATTCGGTGCGTCGCATCACTTACGATATCGAATTTGGTTGGCTGGTCCGCTCGGCCCATTCCTGGTCGGCAAACCTGATGGTATTGGCCTTGTTCGTCCACATGTTCAGCGTGGCGCTGATGAAGGCTTATCGCAAGCCACGCGAGTTCGGCTGGTGGAGCGGGCTGGTATTGCTGGGACTGACGATGACATTCGGTTTCAGCGGCTATTTGCTGCCGATGGACGAATTGGCTTTCTTCGCCACGAAAGTGGGCCTGGAAATTCCCGCGTCCGTACCGGTGCTCGGTCCGTTCCTGGCCGGTCTGATTCGCGGCGGACCGAATGTCGATGCCAATACGATCCAGCGTTTCTTCACGTTGCACGTGGTGGTGTTGCCGGTGCTGTTTGTGCTGATGCTGATGTTCCACCTCTACCTGGTGCAGCGGCACGGCAACGCGGTCCCACCCAGCGAAGAGTCGAAGCCCGCAACGCAGCGGCGTTACATCAAGTTCTTTCCGGATTTCCTGGTGAAGGACCTGGCGATGTGGCTCATGGCCCTGAATCTGCTCGGCATGTTGGCGTGCCTCTTCCCATGGCAGTTGGGGACGCAGGCGGATCCGGCGGCGGGAGCGCCCGACGGGATCCACCCGGAATGGTATTTCATGGCGCCGTTCCAGTTGTTGAAGGTTCTTGGCGGCTGGCTGCCGGGTGCCGTGGGCGAGCTAGTGGGAATACTGATCTTCACGCTCGGAGGAATTGTGTGGGGCGTGCTGCCGCTGATCGACCGATCGCCGGAGAATCGCCGCACGTCACAATTTGGCACTTGGTTTAGTCTCGCCACGATCGGTTTCGTGGTGGTGTTGACCGTGTGGGGGTACCTGGCGTTGTAGCCGTAGCGCGCCACATGGCTGGGGTAACGGAGGAGAATCCGGCGAGGGAAGTCGGCAGTCCGACACGCCCAATCCGGGGCGAACCTGCAAGCGGAAAATCGCGTGTCGTGGGCGTCCGGGTGAGGGAGGGGCAATCGTGGAGTTGCTGATCGCCTTGCCAGTCATGGATGATGCGTTTCGGATGTGTAGCGGTGCTCGGATGCGGATTTCGAGTTTCCGGTGCGGCGATGTTGGCAGATCACGCTTGAAGGCTTTGTCCGTTTGCGAACAAGACGCCAGGTTGTTTTGGAGCTTGGTTACGCGACTTTGCGAGGACCTGTTGGATGAATTACCCAGCCTGGGATGTGCCGGTGATTGGCAGCGGCCTGGTGATCGCGATCATCGCGATCTTCCACATCATGATCTCTCACTTCGCGGTGGGAGGTGGCATTTTTTTGCCGCTGGCAGAACAGTATGCGCTGAAGTCAGGTCGCCGTGATTGGCTCGGTTTCCTCGCCCGCTATTCGAAGTTCTTCTTGATTTTGACCGGCGTCTTCGGTGCCGTATCGGGGGTGGGGATCTGGTTTGCCATTGGGCTCGCTTCGCCGGAAGGGACGAGTTCGCTGATCCACAATTTTGTGTTCGGTTGGGCGATCGAGTGGGTCTTCTTCCTGGTCGAGTTGACCACGGCGGCTGTGTACTACTACACCTGGGGCCGCATCCCGGACAAGCTGCATCTGCAGGTCGGCTGGCTGTATGCCGGAGCATCGTTTGCCACGCTGGTCATCATTAATGGCATTCTCACGTTCATGCTTACCCCCGGCGAACCTTGGCTGAGCGTAGCGGGCACGGGAGGCGAACCAACTCGGTTCTTTGCGGCATTTTTCAACCCGACCTATTTTCCCAGTTTGGCACTGCGCACGTTATCTTGCCTGGCCTTGGCCGGCGTCTGGGCATTGGTGGTCGGCAGCCGCATTGACGCTCGCGAGCACCCTCAGCTGAAGATCGATTGGATCCGCTGGTCGACGCGCTGGCTGATTCCCAGCTTCATTCTGATGCCGATCTGTCTGCTCTGGTACATCCGGGAGGTCCCGGCCGGCCAGTTGGAGTTGATCCAGTTGGGGATCTCGACCATCGGTGCGGGCACTTTCACGCAGGTCACGCGTACGCTGCTGGTGTCCGTCATGGCCTCGGCAACCATCCTGGCTGTCGTCTACCTGGCGGCTTACCGCAAGCCTTTGGACTTTCAGATCGGCTATGCCATTGCGATTCTCTTGCTGGGAGTCGCCGCCACGGGATCGGCCGAGATGTCACGGGAATTGCTGCGCAAGCCTTACGTAGTGGTCGACTACATGTATTCCAACGGTGTGCGAAAAGTCCCCCTGGTCGGCCAAGAACCGGCGTTGGAAGCCGATCGCTTCAACAGTAGCGGCTACCTGGCGCAGGCCGTTTGGGTCCGCGACGCGGAGCGGGAGGCCTGGGCCCGGCCGAGTGACGAAGCGGCAGGATCTGCGCCGATTGATGTGCCTGCAGCCACCTTGGCTCGCGGTGAACTCATGTTTCGCGGCCAGTGCCTGGCGTGCCATACGGTCAGCGGGTACCGCAGTATGAAACGGCTGCTGCACGAGCGGAACGAGCAGGCGATTCAGAACATTCTGGCCATGCTGCATGATCCCCAAGAGGGCTCGCCCTACCGCGCCTTCATGCCACCGTTGGTCGGTACCGAGCCCGAAATCCAGGCCCTGGCGGTGTACCTGAACCATCTGGCCCACGACGCGCCCCAAGCGTCTTCCGGGGACTGACCGGCGGCGGTCATGTCCAGTGATCGAGAGCGGGCGGGGCCGCGCCGAACCGCGCTTTGGTGCGGTGATGTCGGTTCGGCGGGGGGCCTTCGCCGGCCGCCATGGACCGACCTCCTGAATTCCCGCATTCGAGGTAATTGGGACTCCACCGCAGTGGTGTTTTCGGCATCCATGGAGCTCGATCGAGCCAGTGATCGGCCAAGATCACACGGTGGCAGCCTGGTGATCATCCATTCATTTCCGATACCCACCGGCCACTCACGCGCATTGCTTAGTCCTGGCTTCCTTCGTGCTCGTGCTCGTAATCGACGGCCGTCTGAGATCCGCCTTGAGATCCGCTTTGCGCTTCGGCCACGCCATCGAATGTCAGCGCCATTCGGGTCAGCATCGCGACGATTCGCATGAGCGTTCCGTTTCACGACCGGACTCCATCCAGCGTCCGATCGCCCCATATCTCTATCTCTCTCTTCCTTGAGGCTGGGAAAGGACCGTATGTGGGCCACGTCGATGCTCGCCTGCCAGCTGCCGCAGCTCACCCCCTGGCAGCGCAGGTTCGCCGTTGGCTGGCTGGTTGGCCGGTAAAACCCCCCTTTCTATGGGTCAAATCACGGTGTTTACATAAACACCACAGATTTTATGGAAATTTTGGATGTAAGGTCTGGAAGACCCGTGGGCAACTAATTAATGTAGCAATTGTGCCTGCTTTCGGGGAGGAACACCCGTGAGTTGTTGTAAGTAGTAGTGTGCCCGTTTATTGGATAGGAACAGGGCGGGCGTACGGAACTTTGGAGAGGACTTTCCGACCTATGAGAAGAATTCTGACAAGTGCTATCTGTGTTGTGATGCTTTCCGCGTTCGCCCCAGCGGCCCGCGCGGACGTGGTGGCGGATTTCTGGGACAACGTGCTCAGTAATGGCGTCGTCGAAGTGACCCCGGGCGTGACGAAGATCCGAGTCGTGTTTGTAACATCGCCAGTGATCGATGCATTGGACCCCAACAACTCCTATTACGACAATTTCGGGGATGGCCGAGCTAATAGCGGTCTTGTGACATCCACGTTTGGGTTGGCCAACTCCGACTGGAAGCCTCTGGTAACAGCAGCTCAGCGACACTGGATCGCCAGTTGCAACATGGATTAACGCCCACAATATTCCCGTGTTCAACACGAAAGGTGAGTTGGTTGCCTCAAGTGCCTCGTCGATGCTTGGTTCGTCCGTGACGCTTCTGAATGCCATCCGCTACGACGAGAGTGCCGACGATCAGGCTCCTCCCAAGAATGGAAATCCTGGTTCAGTAGGCGTGTGGACTGGTACCAATAGTCTCGGCAATCCAGCGACTGTTGGCAGTTTTAGCACTGCCCTCGGGTCAGTTTCAGCCTATTCGACCCTAGGGGATGGTGCTTCTCAGAACGCGAACTGGATTAATGTTGGAGCCACGGCGCAGAGCGTTGCATATTTGGGAACCGGTACCAGTCCGATTCTCCGTTCCATTTACGTAATGAGTGGCGAGATCACGGCAGTTCCTGAACCGACGACGTTGGCGATGTGGCTTGGCTTGGGTGGCATTGCGGGTCTGGTTTGCTGGCGTAAGCGACGTAAGAGCAGCTAGAGCCCAACAGCTCCTGCACTACAACTTGCACAATTCACCAAGACGCGTGTTGATCCGTTCAACACGCGTCTTGTGTTCTACGTAAAACGGAATTCATTCCGTTTATGCAGCACCCCAAAACGTCCCACTTCCCCCTACGTAAAACGGAATTCATTCCGTTTATGCAGCACCCCAGCCCCCTCCACCTCTCCCTCCGCGCAACCCGACCTTCATTCCGTTCGCGCAATTCCGGCCGCTCTCCACCTCCTTCCCTTCGCCGCTCCAAAAAAACGAGAATTTTCTCCTCCGCGATGAGGGATGACCGCACTGGTTCGCGATTCTTCCGGTAGGCAACGATTTCACAAATCGCCATACCGGTTTTCCAACCGCGACGGACGGACTCCACAGCGCATCATGTCGAGCGAACTTCCAGACGATCGGCCGCCATTTGTGCCGTTTGACGAACAGCAGGCTGTTCGGATCTACAAGCGGAATCTTCCCCATTGGCGCCAGGCGGGCGCCACGTACTTCGTCACGTTTCGGCTGGGCGATTCCATACCGCGAGGCGTGTTACGAGAATGGGAGTACGAGCAGCAAGCATGGCTCCGCGCTCGCGGCATCTCGCTTGCCGGCGTAGGGCACGAATGGCGCAAATCGTTGCGGCATCTTTCGCCGAGTCAAACGCGTGCCTTTCGCAGGCACTTCGGCCGCAAGATGCACGAGTATCTCGACCGGGGCACTGGCCAATGCTATCTGAATGATCGCCCTTGTATCGAGATCGTGCGGGATCGGCTGTTGCTGGGCGACCGTACCGACTACGAGTTGGGTGATTTCGTCATCATGCCCAACCATGCACATCTGCTGATAACACCTGCTTGCGGTCAGGAACTCGAAGGGATCTTGAAGAATATCAAGGGCAGCACCGCCGTGTACTGCAATCGGATCCTGCAGCGACAGGAGAGGTTTTGGCAGCCCGACAGCTACGATCACATCGTCCGGTCGCTGGAGGAACTGCTGGTATTTCGCAATTACATTGCCGACAACCCCCGCCGCGCTGGGATTTCGGTGATTCCGGCCGCCTGTTATCGAGCGGCATGGATGGACGAGTGGTTTTTGAGTTAGAATGGATCGCACCACGTGCAACGGAATTCACTCCGTTCGCGGGACTCTGTCCGTGCTCTGCTTGCTGGCTGTGGAAGGGATTTCGGTCCGCTTGCGGCGGGGTTCGAGTTGGTGACGGAGTTGGGAAGGGGCGAGGGAAGTGGGGGGTCTGGGGTGCTGCATGAACGGAATGAATTCCGTTCTACGTAGGGGGGAGTGGATGGGGGATTTATGAACTCAGTGAAATCCGTACTCTTGATGGTTGTGGTGGGGAGTCCCTTGTTGGCGGCGGATGTGGTGGTGTCGAAAGACCCGCTGCTGACGGCTCAGCCGATCGTGTTCGTGGCGCGGCAGCAGTATGCGCCGGACCATCACAACACGGAGACGATGTTTCAGACCGGCGAGATCAATACGGCGAGTTTTCGGGGTGGGAGCGCGATTCGGACGATCGATTTCGCTGCCGGCGGGGCACTCAAGACGCTCTTGGATGTGCCGCAGGGGGTGGCGCGGGACATTGAGGTCAGTTTCGACGGCACGCGGATCTTGTTCTCGCTGCGTCACGACATCACCGACGATTACCACATCTACGAGATGAACGCCGACGGATCGGGATTACGGCAACTGACGTTCGGCAGCGGGATTTCCGATATCGATCCGATCTACCTGCCCGACGACCGGATCCTGTTCAGTTCCACGCGCGAACCGAAATATTGCATGTGCAACCGGCACATCATGTGCAACTTGTTCACCATGGATGCGGACGGCGCCAATATACAGCAGATCGGGCATAGCACGCTGTTCGAAGGCCACCCGTCACTGCTCGCCGACGGACGGGTGCTGTACGATCGGTGGGAATACGTCGATCGCAATTTCGGCGATGCTCAAGGTGCGTGGGTCTGTAATCCTGACGGCACGAACCACGCGGTTTATTGGGGTAACAACACGAATTCGCCCGGTGCGCTGTTGGACAATCGAGCGATTCCGGGGACGGATCTGTTCATCAGCACCTTTTCGTCCTGCCACGACCGGCCCTGGGGGGCCCTGGCGATTGTCGACCGGCAGCTTGGCCTGGACGGGCGCGGACCGGTATTGCGCACCTGGCCCGCCGCGGCGATCAATCTGGTCGGGCAGGGCAACTACGACACTTTTATCAGTGTGCAGCCGAAGTACGAAGATCCCTATCCGCTTTCCAGCGATACATTTCTCTGCAGCCGCGCGGTGGGCAACGGCGAGCAGATGGGCATCTACCTGTTGGACCTGGCTGGCCAGGAAACGCTGCTGCACACTGAGCCCACAGGCTGTTTCGACCCCATGCCGCTGGCTCCCCGCACTCGCCCGCCGGTAATTCCGTCGCGAGTTGATCTCGCCGAGAGTGTCGGCTATTTCTATGTGGCGGATGTCTACGTCGGGACAGGGATGGAGGCCATTGCGCGCGGCACGGTGAAGTCGCTGCGGGTCGTCCAATCACCGGAGAAACGATTCTGGACGGCATCGGCCTGGGATGGCGGTACGGGCCAACAGGCGCCGGGCATGGCCTGGGACGACTTTAACAACAAACGGATCCTGGGCACTGCGGCGGTCAGCGAAGACGGCAGTGCGTACTTCGCAGTGCCGGCCGACAAGTTCGTCTATTTCCAGTTGTTGGACGAGCGGGGGATGATGATCCAGTCGATGCGGAGCGGCACGATTGTGCGGCCTGGCGAGACGGTGGGTTGTGTCGGCTGCCACGAACAGCGCCAGACGTCCGTGCCGACGGCCGGTCCGCCGGCAGCGATGCAGCGCGGGCGCTGCCGCTGACACCCTGGTACGGCCCGCCGCGCAATTTCGGCTACCTGGCTGAAGTCCAACCGGTATTCGATCGGCACTGCGTCCAATGCCACGACTTCGGCCAGGATGCCGGCCTGAAGCTCAATCTGGCCGGCGACCTGAACCTGCCATTCAATGTTTCGTACGCCGAACTGCGGGGCAAGAAATACGTGCAGGTCCCCGGCGCCGGCCCCTATCAGACGCTACTGCCCAAGACTTGGGGCTCGCACGCCAGCCGGCTCACGAAAGTGCTGTTGGAAGGACACGGCGATCCGACCATCGATGCTCAAGTGCAGCTGGATCCCGAGGGCTTCGATCGCATCGTCACCTGGATTGACATCAATGCTCCCTACTACCCGGAATATGCGAGCGCCTACGGCGGCAATCGCTTCGGACGCTCGCCCCTGGATGAGGGCGAGCTCAACACGATCCAACAGCTGACCGGTTCATCCGATGTCAACTTCACTCGGCCAGAGCTGAGTCCCTGTCTGTCGAAGTTCTCCGATCCCTCCGATTCCGCTCGACTCCAGGCCCTGCAAATCATCGAAACCGGACGTGTGCGACTGTCCGAGCGGCCGCGGGCCGACATGCCCGGTTTCCGGCTGGTCGCGCCGAATGAGATCCAGCAGCAAGCGAAGTACGACACGCTGCGGGCCGCCGAAGCGAAATCGCGGCAGGCGTTAATTCGCGGCCAAAAGCACTTCGATCCGGCTCGGCCGACTCAGTAGTGTCTCAGGCAGTACGATACATGGCGGTGCGCTCACCGATCTCCAGATGCCGTGACCGTTTCGCGGTTGGCAGCAGCTACCGCCAGCACGATCGTTGATATGGCCGGCTTGACAGACATGGCTGCGGGTGCAGGACCGGGAACACAAGGGTTAATTGGTGAATGACGCGACTACCAATGTGAAGGGTACCGCTCGCGTCGATCGCTTGCGGTCCATTTTTCACTTTTCACTTTTTCACTTTGCACTTTCGTTCGCACGGCATTGAAACACTAACCGTTGTTAATTCACCATTCACCATTAGCAATTATCCATTGTCCCCCAACCAGGGCGTACGTTCTCGAATCCGCCGCGTAAGGGGGCGAGATGGGTCTCTGGCGGTCCGGCGGGTCCTGCCCGGCAGGCGGCTGAGTGGATTCGGATTTCGCAGCGATGAATCGGTGCGCCTCCGCTAATCTGACTTCTCACTCAGGTGGAACGTGATCAGCTGGTCGTTGCCGTTTACCTCAATCATCATGTCCTGTCGGGTATCGTTACAGGTCATGGTGACGCGACATGCTGCACCTGTGGGCAGAATGGCCGTGAGGTGGTCATTGCCGTCGAATCGCTCGTCTTTGGTGGTGCCTGTGAAGAGCGGCTGGTCGTCGGCGCCGGTGACCTGAATCTGAGCAGTCACGCGGTCACCACCTGGGCCATCGAGCACTCGGAACATCACCGCCTCGCTTCCCGCAGGCAACGGCTGAGCCTGCCGGGTATAGCGATCGGTGACGTTGACGGCGTAAACGCTCGTGTTGCGGCGATCCCAGACCAGCGGAAAGGCGACCGGCGTCTTCTTGAAGCTGGTGGCGTAAATCGCACTCAGGGGATCGTCGCGTAGAGCTTTTGAGGCGCGGTCGATGAACCATGCCCGATCCAGCTCATCGCCGGATGGCTCGGCAGCGCCGGTGAAATGCCAGCCGTCGCTCCAGATTTCGACCCAGGAGTGATTGCCGCTGCGATCGGACCAGAGCGGCGTCCCGACGAATCGCGCGGGGACACCCACCGCTCGGCAGGCGTCGATCAGCAGCACGGACAAACCGGAGCAGGAGGCGATATGAGCTTCCAGTGATTCGTAGGGACTCTGGTTGGCCTTGGGACGTTGACGGGAATACTTGACGTCGACCAGCGAGAAGACCTGCTGATTGAGGATGGCGGCTGCCTGGGCGGGCGTCGTCGCGTCTTTGATCAGCGGCTGAAAACGTGCGTAGAAGTCTTTCCGCCAAGCGTCGCGCCGTTCGTCAATACTCGCGTAGGGGAGCACGTTGTTCAGGAAAATCTCCGTGGGAACCTGGTCCTTCCACGGCGCTTCGCGATGGGCTCGGTAAGCGTACTGAACGTGTTCGAGCAAAAACTCGGCACTGAGGCTGCGGAGATCGTCGTCGGGCATGTTCGCGATCAGAAACTGCATCCCTTCCCGCTGGTCTGCCGGGATTTGCGCCAGAGCCAGTTCCAGTTGCGGACGGTTCGCGTCTGCGCGGGCCAAGGGCAGTTCCAGTTCTTCTCCGGCCGCTGACCATGGCGTTCCCCCTGAGAGCAGCGCCAGCACAGCGCAAAATAGGCTCAGTCGGAGCATGGATCTGTGCCCAGGCAGATGTCGCGACCGTTTCCGTACCCACTGTCCAACGATTGCACCCTCGCTACGCGGGTCACGGCCAGCGGGCGTTGCGGGGGCCGGTGTAACACAAGTGGGAAAGCGATGCAGCGCTCGACGATTCGATCACAGCGAGATGGTCGATTTTCTTCCGCATGGGAGTTGGTTCTCAATGCCGGTTTGCGACGGATGGGGGTGGAAGTGGTAGGGGTGAGGAACTGTATGAACGGAATGAAAATCGTTCAACGCCCCTCTGTAGGCGGAGTTGCCCGGTCGATACGCAGCCCAATCGTCGCAGCGGGCAACGGAGTCGATCTGATCTGGCCGAGAGAATGGAGGCGAGATTGCTTGCATGGAGCGTCGTACGGGCTAATAATCGAACACAGTACTGGACTACGACACGCCGTCCAGGCGTTACGTTCACGTCAACCAACGGGCATCCGGTCCAGTATACACACGTCTCATCGGGGTTGTTCGATCGACGACAAGTTTCTTGGGCTGTAGGGGGGCGACAACGTGTTTCAACGGATTCTCACCGCGTTGGTATTGTTGGCTTGTGCCTGTTCATCCGTGCGGGCCGACATTGTGCTCTACACCGTTCCCAACACGGGGTTGACATTCGTACTGCAGGGTACGATCTCGACCAATCCGGGAAAGACCGTCACGTTTCGCCATCCCAAGTTCGGCAAGCTCTATTTCGCTTTGGAGGACGTCCAGAAGTTCGAGCTGCCGTCGACACTATCGCTGGCCCAGGTGCGACTCAAAAAGGCGGTGAAGGAAAACAGCGTCGAGTCCATCCTGGAAGCAGCTCGGTGGGCATTGCACAACGGCCTGCTCGACGTGTTTTACGAAGCCGCTTCGGCTGCTTGGAGGATCGACAAGGAGCACCCGACCGTCAAGCGGCTGGCGGCCTTGAATCAGAAGATCAATCGGAAGATCCCCGAGTCGAAGGCGTTGGAAGACGAAATGCGGCAATTCGTCAAGGGCGGCTCGGGGATGAAGTTTCAGCGGAGCGATCATTTCTTGTTGCTGCATGACACGCCCGATGTGCGGGGAAAATCCAAGAAGACGCGGGCTGACGAGCGTTTGGAGCTGCTGGAAACGGTCTACAAGAGTTTCTTGCTCAAGTTCAGCCTGGAAGGCTTTGATTTGGAGGTACCGCAGGAGCGGTTGAAGGTCGTGCTCTTCGCCGACAAGGATGATTACCTGGGGTTTGTGGACCGATTGGGTCCGGATCTTTCCAAGGCAGCGGGGTTCTACCATCGGAAGGATAATATCTCCGTATTCTATGACCAGGGAACGGACGAGAGTTTTGAGTCGCTCTACGCACTCAACAAGGCCCTCCAGCGGGATAAGGAACGACTGGTCAAGGAGCGGTTGCCGGGAACGGCGGATATTGTCCGTCTGGCAGAGACCATCCAGCTGCTGACGGAGGTGTCCCGTGAGAATTCGGACATCGAAGTCGTATCGCACGAAGCCACGCATCACATGGCAGGCAACACCGGGTTGATGCCCGGCGACGCGCCGGTGCCGGTTTGGGCCGCGGAAGGATTGGCCACATATTTTGAATCGCCCAAGCAAGCCGCGTGGAGCGGTATCGGCTCGGTCAATAAGGAGCGATTGCGCTGGTACCGGGGTCTCGAATCGGACACGGAGCATTCCAATATCGATTTCATCGTCAGCGACCAGATATTTTCTCGTGCCGGCTCGCATGGATCGACCTTGCACGGGTATGGCCAAGCCTGGGCGTTCACGCACTTCCTCATGGCGAAACACTTCAACAAGCTGTTCGAATGGTACATGTTGATCGCCAAGAAGCCCAAGGGAAAGCCCTTGACAGAAGAGGAGCTCGTCGAATCGTTCAGTCAGGTGTTTGGACCGGATCGCACCGCGCTGGATCGTGAGTGGCGGCGCTATATGGACACGCTGAAAACCGACTTGGAGCTGGTGCTGGAAGAGGCGGGGTACCGCTGAGTTGCGGGGCGGATGCTGGCTCTTGGGTTTCGAGAAATCGGCGTTTCTTGCCGGCGGCGGAGGTTTTTTCTTGTTCTTGAGTCTTGGATTTCGAATTTGGGATTGCGGATTTCCTGATTGGTTGCGGCCACCCGCCGCGTTACGAGAGCATGTCCAGTACGCCGCGGACGTAGCCGACGGATTCGGCCAGGCCGGGAAGTGGATCATCCGGCTGCTCTTCGTACTCAAACGACAAGAACCCGCGGTAGCCGATCTTAACGAAACAACGAAGTAAAGCCGGGATGTCAATCACGCCGCGTCCACAGGCAATGGCATGTCCCTTGGCGGTCGGTTCGGTCACGTCTTTCATGTGGACGTCGAGCAATCGATCGGCACATTGCTCGGAAGCCGTCACGGGGTCTTGCCCCATGCGAACCGTATGCCCCACGTCGTGGCAGAGTCCAATTCGTTTGTCCAACGTCTGAATCTTCTCGTACACCCGGTCGGGTGTCGGATAGACATCGTCCCCCGGGCCGTGATTGTGGATACAGACCTCGATGTCGAATTGCTGGACCTTGTCGTGGACCAGCGGCAGCAGTGCGGGAGCGGGGACGCCGATGATTTTGGTCATGCCCGCGGCCTTGGCGTATGCAAAGGCCTGCTCTACCTCCTGCTCTTTGTTCATGTAAATCACGCCGCCACCGTAGAGCCGGAGGCCCGCGTCGGCGACCTTCTTCGCCGCGGCTGACAACATCTCTGCGGAAGCATCCAAAGGCAGGTGCATTGATTTCAGGCAGACGGCATCCAGCCCCACGCGGCGGGTCATTTGCAGGGTCTGATCGAGATCGAAATTGCGGAGTGTGTACGAGGCGAGCGCCAGTTGCAGCGGACGCTGTGATTTGCGACCGGCCGGTTCCTCGCCTGCCGCCGATCGCGTCGATTCACTCCAGGCAAGGCCAGCCAGGGACGCAGCCGTACCGGCACTGGCCAGACGCAGGAAATCGCGCCGCGACGACTCTGTGTTGCTGATCATAGCCCGCCAACTCCTTTGCGCTGCAAATTTCGTGCTTGCGGTGGGGCGGGAAGATCCGCAGCCCACGTCACGCGATCCCCTCCAGACACGCGATTCCCTCCAGGCGCCCTGCCTCTCTTTCGGTCTCCCGACCGGCGAACTAACACTCTAACATCGCTCGACCGCGCGTCAAGCATTGTGGTGCCTGATGTCTGGCAGCGAGAAGCTGCAGGTTCGGCGAGCTCGCCCATGCCACGGACGGCCCGTAGAAGGCCGCAAAGCGAGGCTGGTCATGACAATGCTCCCAGGTCCCAGTGCCGAACCCCCGACCCGCGTCCCGCTGGCGGCTACAGGCCGCTCGGGCCAGGCAAACCGGGATCGCGGCCGCGACGCAGAGGCGGCCTTGATCGGAGGTGGGCGTCGCGCGGGGGCCCCGTGTGGAAACTTCCTGGCAGCGAAGCGGTGGGGAGCAGCGTACCTTGGGCCACGCGATCACGTCGTTCTCCCGAGTTGCCGCGCAGCTGTAAATCGCAGCCGAATGCGAGCAGATCGCCAATGCTCGGGCCGGTCGATGGCTGAGCATCGCCCAATCGGCTATACATGGTGATTGGTGATTGGTGATTCGTGCGACTACCGATGTGAAGGGTACCGCTCACGTGCGGTCCACTTTTTACTTTGCAGTTTGCAGTTTTCCTTTTCGTTCGCCGGCATTGAAGCATTCATCATTATTAAATTACCATTCACCATGTGACCATTGTATTCCCAGTCGTGCACCGGCCTCCATGTCTGTCAGGCCGGCCATATCGACTAACTACGAACTTCCTGGCGGATGTGATGGCCAAACCGCTGAAAGGTCTCGCATTTTCGATGTATGCACCGCTGACTTCGTCAGCCGACAGTCAACGTATTCCTGGCGGCCACTGGCCGCACCACTTGTTTCCCTTGCGTGATGGGTGGCCCCGCCATTTCAGGAGCCGAGAGTATGCGATTTGATGTTGATTTCGTGCGCAGCCAATACCCGGTCTTTCAACAGCCTGAACTGGCCGAGTGGGCGTTCTTCGAGAACGCCGGCGGATCTTACGTCCCGGAACCAGTCATCGAGCGTCTGGACCGCTTCTTTCGCTGCTACAAAGTGCAGCCGTACGGTCCGTTCGAATCGTCCATCGTTGCCGGCGAGGCGATGGATGACGGTTACCGGTGCATGGCGGAACTACTCAATGCGCAGGAAGACGAGCTGACGCTTGGCCCGTCCACCACGCTCAACTGCTACGTGCTGGCGCAGGCGATCCGTCCGACTTTACGGGCGGGCGACGAGATTATCGTTACGAATCAGGATCATGAAGCGAATATCGGCTGTTGGCAGCGGCTGGCCGAAATGGGGGCCACGGTCAAGCAATGGCAGATTGATCCTTGCAGTGGCGAGCTGAGCGTGGAAGATCTGAAACGGCTTGTTTCGCCCCGCACCCGGCTCATCTGTTTCAGCCTCTGTTCGAACATTGTCGGCACATTCCAGGATGTGCAAGGGATTACGGCGGTGGCGCGCGACGTCGGCGCGCTGACGGTCGCGGATGGCGTATCTTATGCTCCCCACCGCGTTGTGGATGTGACTGAATTGGGGGCTGACGTGTATCTCCTGAGCACCTATAAGACCTACGGCACCCATATCGGTGTGATGTGGATTCGGGAATCGCTGTTTGAACGGCTCGTCTGTCAGGGGCATTACTTCAATCAGCTCAGGCCGCGTTACCGCATGAATCCTACCGGTCCCCAGCACGCCGAGATTGCCGCGCTGGCCGGGATCGGCGAATATTTCGATACCTTGTACGAGCATCACTTTGACGAGCTGGTGCCAAGCAGGTTCGAGCGGGCGCGGCGCGTTTTCGAACTGGTCGCGGAGCACGAGACAGAGCTGGCCAATCAACTGCTCAGCGCCCTGCGTGAAATTCCCGGCGTGCGCATCATTGGCCAGCACTCTGCCACGCCGGCTCTCCGTGCGCCGACGATCTCATTTGTCTCCGATCGAATGCCCGCCGCCACGCTGGCCGCCCAGTTGGCCCAGCAGAGAATTGCCGTGCGCAACGGGCATTTCTATGCCCTCCGCTGCCTGCAAGCGCTGGGGATCCAGGATCCGGAGGACGGCGTGGTGCGGGTGAGTCTGGTTCATTACAACACGCACGCTGAAGTGCGCCGCCTGACGGACGGCTTGTTCAAACTGATAGGCTGAGCCGGTTCCGTGACGGATGCCGGGGCACAATGAGGCGGCGCGGGGTGGGGACGCCCGCAGGGCCCGATTGCCCGTCATGCCAGGCATCGCCTGTCAGCGCAACGCCATTCAGCCTGGCGGTTGGGTGACGATCTGCAGGATTTCGTGGGCGGTCGCCGGGCCGTGGCTGCCGAATGGGTAGGATTCGGGCACGAGTCGTTCTCTTTCGATGTCATGTAGCACGGGCGTGAAAATATCCCACGCCGCCTGCAATTCGTCGCTGCGAATAAAGAGGCTGCGATCTCCCCGAATCACATCCAGAATCAGGCTTTCATAGGCGTCGGGAATCTGTTCGGTAAAGGCCGCTTTGTACTGCAGGTCGAGCTTGCGTGTTTCCAGCCGCATGTTCATCCCGGGCACCTTGTTGACGAGCGACACATAAATCGACTCGTCAGGCTGTACGCGAATGACCAACTCATTGGGGGCCGGGCAGGTGTTCGCGACGCAGAACATGTTGCCGAGCACTTCTCGGAACTCGATGCGAATTTCGGTCATGCGGGCGTCGAGGCCTTTGCCGGCCGTGACCAGGAACGGCACTCCCTGCCAGCGTTCATTGCGAATCTCCAGCCGCGCGGCTGCGAACGTCGGGGTGCGTGATTCGTCGGGGACCGTGGGATCGTCGAGATAGGCAGGATATACCTTTCCATTGTGCTCGGCTGCCCCGTACTGACCGATCACCAAGTCTCCGATCGTGAGCGGTGGAATGCTACGCAGCGTTTTCACCTTCTCGGCGGCGATGCACACGGCATCGAGTCGCTGCGGCGGTTCCATCGCCACGAGAGCCAGGATCTGGATGAGATGGTTTTGCATCACGTCACGAATGATCCCATACTGGTCAAAATATCCGCCGCGCCCCTCCAAGCTCAGATCCTCCTTCCACTGGATGTGGACACAACGAATAAAATCGCGATGCCAAATCGGCTGGAATACCAGATTCGCGAATCGCAGCACCAGCAGGTTCTGAATGACCTCCTTGCCCAGGTAGTGGTCGATGCGATACGTCTGTTCCTCCACAAAGACCTCCGACATCGCCTGGGTCAGTTCATCGGACGTTTGGCGATCCCGACCAAACGGCTTTTCGAGAACCACCCGAGACCATGGTCCGCGACTGCCGCAGTTGACCAGTCCCGCATCGCCAATGGCGCGGGCAACATCGAGGAAAATCGAGGGTGGAATGGCCAGGTAGAACAAGCGATTGGTCGGCTTGTTCCGCTCCACCTCGCGCATCGCGACGAATAAATCCAGGAATGATTCAACGGATTCGTACGGGCCGGAAACGTACGAGCAGTGGTCGAGGAATTCCCGCACGCGCAGGTCGCACTGCCCCTCAGGTGAATACCGGCAGGTCAAGTGCTCGGCGACCTTCGCACGGAATTCGCCAGGTGTAAACGGAGAACGCGCAAATCCGAAAATATGGAAATGTTCGGGCAGCAAGTCCTGACAATACAACGCGAACAGGGCCGGAAAGATCTTTTTGCGAGCCAGATCGCCAGACGCCCCGACCACGATGATACTGACGTTGTCGGCCGATTGCTCAATCATCGAATCGCTCTCCTAGCGCAGAAAAATAACGACTTGTCTCTACTGTCCGGCGCATACATACAGTTGCCGTTGCCGGACGGTGGACGCGGCGGCAAGGCGTTCCGTTCTCCTCCCACGGCACGGTTCGCGGAAAGGAGAACCCCCGACAATGGACGGTGATATGGCATGGGATACTGTTGGAGGTTGAGCGCCGACAGGGCGGTAAAGCATCCGACTGTTGGGTGTGCGAGCCTTGGGAAAATCCTCCTGAATAACCGCCTCAATGGTACGCCGAAATCGTGTCGAGAGAAGTACCCGTTCGAAAACGCACTCCGCGGTCCTCGCTCGGGCCACAGGAGGCGCTGGCCCGACCCTGAGCTATAATGCTCGGATAAGTCCTGTAAATGCCGGACGCGGCCGGTGGTCACAACCAAGACCGGAAATCCGAAATCCCAATATCGAAATCCTCAACAAATTCGAAATCCAACACCCAAAATCCAAAACTTCCGCTGCCGGCAAAACCACAGTCATGGGCCGCAAGCAGATTCTCACCACGGGAGCATGCTACCGCGTCCTCCGTTTTCCCTTTTTCCCTTTCCTCCTTTCCTCCTTTTTTCCGTTTTCCGTCATTTGAAATTGTTTGGCAGTTAGTGCTTCGAATTTCGGATGAATTTCCAAGCATGCGTTTCCAAGCATGCGTTCACCGTGGCCGCATGTTACGGCTAAAATCTTCACTGTGATTGACCTTCCGGCAGCGGGGAGCTGACGACATGAAACTGGGTTCGACTTGCCACACGGTTCTGATACTGAGTCTTCTTGGCCTGTTGCCCGGTGCAGTGCGGGCGGAGAATCCCGCCAAGACAGTGCTGCTCATCGGCCAACGGCGCGACCATCCCCCAGGCGCTCATCAGTACATGGCAGGGCTGCGCGTACTGGCGAAATGCCTTGCCAGTGTCCCGGATCTCGAGGTCCGCATTGTGCAGGCGGATGAGCCATGGACGGAGGGACCGGAGGCACTTGCCAATGTCGATGGCGTCGTGCTTTCCCTGGGGCAGGGGGGGCGCTGGATCCAGAATGATCCGCAACGATTCGCCGCCATCAAACAGCTCTCAGGCAAAGATGCCGGCATTGTGGCGATCCATTGGGCGATCGGAGCACAAGATGGCAAGTACATCACGCCGCATCGCGAGATTATCGGCGGCGTTCACGGCGGTGAAGATCGCAAATACATTTTCGCGGAAAGTGAGCTGGTGCCGCTTGCGCCCAGCATCCCATCATGACTGGCGTGGCCGCGTTAAGGTTCAGGGACGAATGGTACTATCAACTGAAGATGTCTCAGCAAGGTCTGGTTGAACCGCTGGTGGCGGCCATGATCGACGGCCAACGCGAGACCGTCGGCTGGGCTTACACGCGTCCGAGTGGCGGTCGCTCGTTCGGTTTTTCCGGCATGCATTATCACGAGAACTGGCAGAACGAATCCCTCCGCCGCATGATCGTCCAGGCCGTGCTCTGGACCCTCCAGCTTCCCATCCCCGAGCATGGAGTCAACGTTGCTGTGTCTCCGGAAGTCTATCAGCTTGAGCCGGGTGAATAGCCTCTGCCCCGGCACCAGCCGGTCTGCCCAAGATCACGCTGCCGCGGGCCAGAGGAAGGTGAACACGCCGGCTGTTAAAAGGCCATAGATGATGCCATCGAAGACGAATTTGAGTGTCGTTGTCCAGCTGCGACCCATCCAAATCGACTCGTGCGGGTGACCGATGCAATAAGCGAGTATGGCCACGGTACTGGTCAGCCGGAAGACCGGCATTGCTTCCGCTCCTGAGGGTAGTCCGAGCAGGGCGACATAGGCCACGAAGACGCCGATGAGAATGGAATAGAGAAACCACTGGACCAGACTTTTCCCCATCGCGGGCGGCCCGTTGGGGAGCACCGTGAGCAAGCCGACCGGACCTTGGTTGTACCTGGCAATCATCTCGGGTGATCCCATTTCCTTCATGGAACTGGGGAAAGGAAAACCGTAAGCGCCCGGCCGGATGCCGGCATTACGGAGAGCCGCCATGGTCTCGGACTCTTGAGGGAGTTTGGACATGTCCCCGTTGTGAAGGGGTAGCAGCATGTGCAGCACGGAACTGACCAGAAACACCAGCACGGCCGATACCAGGATAGCGAGCCAGAAGTCACTGACGATGTGCATGGGGGATCTCCATCGGAAAGTGTAACAAAGCCCGTCGCTGAGTTGGCCCGTTTACGCTGTTGGGATGTGTCGTGCCGCGTGCGTTCCTCCGGCGTCCGACCCGTCGGAAAACTTGCCTCTGAGCCGGCTCAGCTCCTCCGCGACTCTCACTTCTCTCGAGCGGTGTTGTGACAGACGATACGACGCGAAACTGGGCAACTGGCAGGAGGTTTATAGTCGGCGAGCAGTTAGGCTGCAACGATTTTTTTTCAGGCCAGGAGGGGGACGCCCCGGCGCAACCCCTTCCCCGGATGATTCACGCGTGTTTCCGCTGTCATTATGGCCATGGATGCTGCAGCGGCTGACACGCAGATTGCCCAAAACACTCCGTCCTGACGTGGGGAAGCGTCCGGATGCGGGTGGGAAGGCGGGTGCGACTAGCTGAATTCGCCGCGCAGGTACTGCTTGGTGCGCTCTTGTTGTGGATCGTCGAACATCTGCCGCGTGACACCGAACTCGACGAGATAACCGGTGCGACCGCCCTGGGTGGTGTCCACGTACAGGAATCCAGTCACGTCGGCGACACGTTGGGCTTGTTGGAGATTGTGGGTCACGATGGCGATCGTGTAGTCCTTCTTCAGTTCCAGCATGAGTTCTTCGATCTTGCGCGTGGCGATCGGATCGAGTGCCGAGCAGGGTTCGTCCATCAGCAGTACCGCGGGTTCGGTGGCGATGGCCCGTGCGATGCAGAGTCGTTGTTGCTGGCCGCCGGAGAGCGACAGGCCGCTCTTATGGAGATGGTCCTTGACCTCATCCCACAGGGCCGCGCCGCGCAGGGCCTTCTCCACTCGCTCTGCCTTGTTGCCGCGGAACCCATTCAGCTTGAGCCCGAATGCCACGTTCTTGAAAATGCTCATGGCAAAAGGATTGGGTTGCTGGAATACCATGCCGATGTGGCGACGCACGGCGACCGGATCGATGGACGGATGGTAGATATCTTGTCCCATGAAATGGACATGCCCTTCGAAACGGAAGCCACGCACCAGGTCGTTCATCCGGTTCAAGGACCGCAGCACAGTACTCTTGCCACACCCGGAGGGGCCGATGAAGGCGGTGATCTTCCCTTTTTCAATGGGGACGTGCGTGTCGCGGACCGCCTTGAAATCGCCGTAGTATAGTTCTCGGATGTCACAATCGATGACCGGACTCTGGTCGATAGTGGATCTCACATCACTCTTGGCGAGGGTTTCTACCATATTGAGCATCTCAGTTTCAGTTTCGCACGCTCCGCCGCGAAAACGCCTGTCCGATCAAGTTGGTGGTTAGAACGATGAGGACCAGCACCAGAGCCGCAGTCCAGGCCAGCTCTTTCTGATTCTCGAACGGTACTGCGGAGAAGTTGTAGATCAGCACCGCCAGCGAGGCGGTGGGCTGCAGGAACAGCTCGACCGATTCCCTGGGATGAGCCAGGCTCACGCGGGCACCGGAGGTGAGCCAGTAGTTACTGAACAGCGCCGTGAACAACAAGGGCGCGGTTTCCCCGGCAGCGCGGGCGACCGCCAGCATCACGCCGGTGAGAATGCCGGGAAGGGACGTCGGCAACAAGATAAAGCGGACCGTCTGAGCCTGGGTAGCTCCCATGCCGATGGCCGCTTCGCGCATCTTGCGAGGAACCATGCGAATGGCTTCTTCGGCGGTCAACATGATGGTCGGCAGCATCAGGACCGACAGCGCCACGCCGCCGGCGAGCGAGGAGAACTTCTTCGTGTAAAATACGATCGCTCCATAGACGAAGACGCCGGCCAGGATCGAAGGGAAACCGGTCAGTACTTTGGCACTGAACTGCACGGCCTTGGCCAGTCGCGTGCCGGGGCCAACTTCGGCCAGGAAGATCGCCCCCAGCACTCCAAATGGCACGCTGATCAGGGCGGCGATACCGACCATCAGCAGCGTGCCCACAATCGCGTTGCCGAAACCGCCCCCCTCCTGAAACGCCGCCGGGGGCAACTCCCTGAATATGCTCCACGACAGCCGTTGACTTCCTTTCCAGGCGAGCATGTAGATCACGGAAAACAAGGGGATGAGTGCCGCGAGCGTCAGGAGCGTGGCCAAGGCTGTCAAGCCCGCACTCAACAGCGCACGAGGATGGCGCAAGCTTCGCCGCAGGTCGCCCCTGGCAATCGGTCCACCCGCGGCGCGGCTGACTGGAGAGGATGACTTGGCTGTGCGCCCGCCCTGGTCCGGCATGGTTACGGCCCCCCTTCCAGTCCCGACGTGGCTCGCTCCAGTATCCACGCGCCGGCAATGTTCACCACCAACGTAATGGCCAGCAGCACCAACGCCGCGTACATCAGCACCGTGACGTCCTGGGGAGTCGCCTCCGGAAAGTTGTTGGCCAACAGAGCGGCGAGCGTATTGGTGGGCGAAAACAGTGACCAGCTGATCTTGTTGGCATTGCCTGCCAGCATGGCCAACGCCATGGTCTCTCCCAACGCGCGTCCGAATGCCAGGATCACGGCCCCAAAAATCCCCTTGGACGCAGTGGGGAGTACCACTCGAAAAATCGTCTCCCAACGCGTGGCACCTAACCCGTACGATGCTTCGCGAAGTCGTTGTGGTACGGCCACCAACGCATCACGACTGATCGCGGAAATCGTCGGCAAGATCATGATGGCCAGTACGATGGCCGCCGGCAGCAGGCCCGGACCGGCCAGGGGCGTACCGAATAACGGGATCCAATCCAGTTGCTCATGCAGCCAGTTGCAGCCTGGGCGAATCAAGGGGATCACGATGAACAGTCCCCACAGGCCGTACACGACGCTGGGGATCGCCGCCAGCAGTTCCACCAGGTTCTTGAGCAGATGCTCCAGCGTGTCCGGCAGTCGTCCCAGCAAGGGGTGAAACTGGAGACCAGACTTCTTGAGTACCAGGAACAGGAACGACGACAGGAAGCCCTCGCTCAAAAAAATGGCCACCGCGATGCCGAAGACCAGGCCGATCACCAACGCCAGCACGGAACTGTAGAGCGTTCCGACGATGTGCGGCAGAATGCCAAATACCTGTGTGTTGGGGTCCCACGTTGTCTCGATCAAAAACCCGAACCCGTACTGGGCGATGGCGCTCGCGCCGACCAGAGAATTGTGCCGACAATATAGCAGACCAGCAAGATCGTGAGCCAGGCAAAGGCGTAACAGAAAATCCGAAAGCCCTTGTTGCTCCATGTCTCAGCCCGCGTGGGCGGGCGAGATACCGTGGTTTGCGCGGCTAGTGCCATGAAAATGCCACTGCTCCACCTACAGACAGGAACTTGCTCAACGTAAAGTCTCAGTCAGTTTCAGCCGTGTACCTTGCGCACAGGTTCACAATCCGAAGCATCGGAAAGTATCGGATCCGAAACCAAGGCGAATCACCGAAGTTCAAATGACGAAAGCCTGCGAATCAATGTCTCCCCGCGATGTCCGAAGTCGACTTGTCGCGAGTAATCCGCTCCCTAAGTCAGAGGGATTTCGGAGGCCGATGTCCTGCCTCCCGTGGCCTGCTGGAATCGTGCCACTCGATGTCCTTTCGCCGCCATCGTACGTGGAGCAGGTCAGGTACCGATATTGCCCACGGCGGCTCGAACCTTGGCCACCACATTCTCGGGGAGCGGTATGTAGCCCATCGCGTCGCTCGATTTCTGGCCCTCCGTCAGGCCATACTCAATCACTTTCTTCAGCGCCGCGACCTTCGCCGCGTCATCATACTTCTTGAAACAGATGAGCCATGTATAGGTGACAATCGGATAGGAGTCATCACCCGCCGGGTCCGGACCCCAGGCAATCAGGTCTTCCGGCATGTCGATCCCAGCCAGAGCCGCTTGGGACGACTGCGCCGACGCGGCCACGAATTTCCCCCCCTTGTTTTCCAAAGAGGCCATCGTCAGTTTCGTCTGCACGGCATAGCCGTACTCGATGTAGCCAATCGATCCCGGTGTTGTCTGGATCGCGGCCGTCACTCCTTCATTCCCTTTAGCGCCCGTGCCGACAGGCCAGTTCGGTTTCTTGTTAACGCCCGGACTGGCCGCGAACTCCGGGCTGATCGCGCTCAAGTGCGTGGTAAACACATAAGTCGTCCCACTACTGTCGGAACGCACCACGACATTGATCGGGGCATCGGGCAGCGTGACTCCCTCGTTCGTCTGGGTGATGGCCGGGTCGTTCCACTTGGTGATCTTGCCGAGGAAGATCGCGGCGTAGGCCGCGCGCGACAACTTTAAACTGTTCACCCCCTCCAGATTGTAAGCCAGGACGATCGCACCGGCCGTCATCGGGAGAAGCTGCACACCCTTGGTTACCTTCGCCATTTCCTCGGGTGTCATCGCCGCGTCGCTGGCGCCAAAATCAACGGTTCCCTCCATGACCGCTTTCACGCCGCCGCCACTACCGATGGACTGATAGTCGACTTGCACAGACTTGTTCTGGGCACTGAACTCCTGGAACCACTTGCCGTACAGGGGCGCCGGGAAACTGGCGCCGGCACCTTGCAGCTTGACAAACCCGCTTCCCCCATCCTCCGACATGCTCGGACTGACTTTCGTGTTTTGCCCGCAACCGGCCAACACGACTGCCATGAGGCTGCAAATCGCCGCTGTTCTGCCGAATCGGAAGCTCATCGCTGGTCTCCTTGTCTGCTCGAGTTTCTGCTCTTGTATTTCGAACCGAAGTGCTCCGCTGAGGCCGTGCCCGCTGGCGGGCTTAATCCCGGGGACTGGTCGTGGCGCGCCAATACATCGCCAACCGACGCAGTTCGCACGCGCTCCGCGGATCGGACGTTCCTGGCTGGACACTGCAATCCTGGCTGAACACTGGTTGACCTCGTCGAAGCACGGGCGACGTGTCGGCATCGACCGGCGACGAGTCACCAAGATCCGCAAGGTGCAGGCCCGCAGCGGACAATTGTGTTCGTGTTGGCAAGTGTATGTGTATGAACAAGTTAGCCACGGTCGACTGGATCCGCGGAAAGGATGGAAAGGATGCCCCGTCCCGTGTCGACTTTGCAAGCTAGCTGGTTGCGACGGTGGCGGCAAGCCTTGGCCGCCAACCTTCGACGATCTGAATGAAATCCTAATAATTCGCTTGCAGAAACTTCATGTACACGGCGTGGCGTACCTCTGTCTGGTGGGTTGCCTTTGCCTGCGAAGGGGTGTTAATCGAGGACGATTTCCGAGGCGAAGACGAGTCGTTTGAGCCAGATCAGGCGGTTGATGTCGGCGGTGAACTGTTCGGGTTGATGCGCGTACACGCCATGTTGGCAGCGTTGGATCACGTCGACCAGCAGGTCGACAACTTCGGCGGTTTGTACTCGTCCGCCGCTCATTTCCGCCACGTCGCCGAATTCCCAATTGCTGTGCAGTGCCCTCCGCAGCGTCTCGGACGACTCCAAGGCTCCCTCGCAGCCCACCATCGGCTTGCCATGCAAACGCGACACATTCAGCAGCAGGAGTACAAGCGAGACGGCGAGGAAGAAGAAATCACCGACGCGGTCCAGGGGATCGCGGATGGGGCTGTAGGCATCCAGGTCAATGCCTTTCAATTGACCGCGTCGGCTGATCATGAGATTGCCGTTTTTCAGGTCATTGACGGCGTATCCCAGGGAATGGACTTCCTCCAGCCAGAGCAAGATGCTGGTCAAGACATCGAGGGACTGGGAGAGGTCCAGCGGATCGGCGAACGGTCGCGTCATGCGATTACGACGCCAGATCTCGCGGGTCGAATCCTTGATCGCTTTCAAGTATTCCTTTTGCACCTCTGTTTCCGAGCGGATACCACGGCGCGGACGCAACATACTGGAGTGTTCCGTGCCGGAGATTCCGACGAGGTTGTCGAGTGTGTCGCCATCGACGAGCTGCAGTACGTGAAATGTAAAGCGTTTTCCGGCGACTTTGCCGGCGTCGAAGATTCGGATCACGTGTGGCGCGCCAGCCAGGTCGCCGCCGATTCGCATGGTCTCCTGGGCGCCCTGAATCGCCTCTTTCTTCTTACCGCGTACAATGCGATCCACTTTCAACGCCACGTGCCGGGGAATGTGCGGGTTGAATCGATTGCAGGCCTCGTAGACGCGGCCGAATTGTCCGATTCCCAGCTGGCGAATGATGGTGAACCCCATGTCTCGAAAGGGCCCTTCTACTTTTCGCCAGGCACTCAAGTCCTCGTCGTCCAGGATTCCGTAGCGATCGAGTCGCGGGTAGGGGGTCGAGACTTTTCGTTTCACCCAGTGGAAAGGCATGGGTGCCATCGACTCGTCGAGCGGGGGCATCACGCCGGCCAGACTCAACCGGAGGTATCGCGCGTCCAGGTATTCGCGGACCAGCACTTCCGCCAGCGATTCGTGGTCGCGGTAGGTCTGCGGGTCGAACATGAAGCTCAGCTCATTGAGCAGCCGAAAATAGGGGTGCCGGTCGAACAGCTCGTCCTCCGGGATCGCATCGCGGTGGGCGATGTACTGCTGAAACAGCTTGCCGATCCTGTTGGGAACGAGCCGTTGCTGCCGCTTGCCCTCATACAACGTATTGACGGCAATCAAACAGTTTCGTTTCGTGAGGGCGATCTTTTCGACGAAGCGGTCTCGCGGATAGTCGGGGTAAGACAGTTGCGAGATCAAGCGACGCACCAGCGGCCAGGTCAAGCCGAGGTGTCTGTCCGGGGGAATTTCCCGGCCGGCGCCCGCCAGGCTCTTGAGCACCGACTTCACGGTCGATTCGCGCAGGACGATAATCGTGGCGACGACTTCCTGGGACCGCCCCAACTTGACCTCCCGCGATGCTTCGCACGGCAAGGTGCTGCTCACCCGCAGCCGCAGGTCACCTTCGTAATTCGAGGTGTTGTGGAATACGGCGGTGGAAACGGCCTGCCCTACGAAAGGCTTGTGCCGCATCAAGTCTTGGAACGTGCGAAACCCCGCTTCCAGATGCTCTGCCAGGCTCCTGGAGGGCTCGTTCTCCGCATGCAGAGCGAGCAGCTCGCGGTCGCGATTCAATTCGATCCAGATACGTACTTGCTTCGAATAGCGCTTTACGCGCGCGCTCTGCAGATAGGAAACCCACTGCTGTGATTCTCCCGAGAACACGGTCGAGGAAAAAGACGTCTTGGCGTGATTCTCCGCGGGCTGTGCCTCCGGCAGTTGAAAGCCACTTTCATACCGCAACAGTCGCAGCAGTCCTTTGATGCCTAACACATCCATCGGGGTCGACCTTCCGCTCCGGGTACCGAGAATATAGCGCGGCCGGCGGCCGCAACCAAATGGAAATCCGAAATCCCCATATCGAAAACCTAAACAAATGCGAAATCAACAACTGAAGAAACAACCTTCGCTGCCGGCAAAACCGCGGTAACGGGCCACAAGCAGATTCTCACTACTGGCCATGCTACCGCGTCCTCCGTTTTCCCATTCTCCCTTTCTCCTTTCTCCGTTCTGTTCGGTTGCTGTCCCGAAGAACCTGAACCCTCGAATCATTCTACCCGCTGGCGGGTTTCCTGTCGGGCGCGACAGGCTCGCCGCGCACGGCGGTGGCCGCCGCCTGACGCCTCTCGTCGTGCGCCAAGGCCGTGGGGGCGCCGTTCCGCTGGTGGCGCCGAGTCTGGGCCGAGTCGCAAGGGACGAACTCCTGGTCGTCGTCGGCGGTAATGGAGAAATGGTGGGTGCTGCCCGAACGGAATGAATTCCGTTCTACGTATGGTTGGGGGCGCCGTTCCGCTGGTGGCGCCGAGTCTGGGCCGAGTCGCAAGGGACGAACTCCTGGTCGTCGTCGGCGGAAATGGAGAAATGGTGGGTGCTGCCCGAACGGAATGAATTCCGTTCTACGTATGGTTGCAGCTGCTGTCCGCATCAGGGGGGGCATGTCGCGACCTTAGGTTGAGGGTGTAGGATGAGGGGGTCCGTTCGGCCGACATGGCAGTGCCGGCTGTGCTCCAGTACACGAACCCGAACCGAGTCGTCATGGACCGTGCCGAAAAACTGGGTACGGGGAGGATCTCCTCGCTACTGCTGAATTTCTCCATGCCGGCCATTGTCGGGATGTTGGCCCAGGCCCTCTACAATGTGGTCGATCGGATTTTCGTCGGGCAAGCAGTCGGGACGTTGGGGATCACCGGCACTACGCTCGGTTTTCCCTTCATGCTTGTCATCATGGCCTTCAGCATGCTGATCGGTTTCGGGGCCGCGGCCCTCATCTCCCTGCGGCTGGGCCAGAAAAGAAAAGCGGAGGCAGAGCACGTTCTCGGCAACGCCGTCGTATTGCTTCTCTGCGCTTCGCTGGCCATTACCCTGCTCGGCTACATATTTCTCGATCCGCTGCTCAAGGTGGTGGGAGCGAGTGACGTTAGCCAGCCGTATGCGCGAGATTACCTGCAGATCATTGTGTTGGGGTCGATATTCCAGACGATGGGCTTCGGGCTCAATGCGATCATTCGTGGTGAGGGAAATCCGCGAGTGGCGATGCTGACGATGCTGATCGGAGCTCTGCTGAACACGATCCTCGATCCCCTCTTCCTGTTCGGATTCGGCTGGGGCATGCAGGGGGCCGCGGCCGCCACGGTTCTCTCTCAGGCGGTGTCCGCCCTCTGGGTGTTGAGTTACTTCCTGCGCGGCCGTGGCCTGCTGAAGTTCCACGTGAAGAGCTTGCGGCTGCAGAGTTCGATTTGTCGTTCCATCATCATCATCGGTTCACCGATGTTCGGCATGCAGCTGGCCGCGAGCGTGATGAACGCCATCTTGAACCATCAGCTGCGGATGAACGGCGGTGACCTGGCCATTTCGGTGATGGGAATCGTTCATTCGGTGGCTTTTTTCATCGCCATGCCGGTTTTCGGATTGAATCAGGGAGCGCAGCCGATTATCGGCTACAACTATGGCGCTCGACAGTACGACCGCGTAAAGAGGACGCTTCAGCTGGCGGTCATGTGGGCCACCATGATCTGCGTGGCAGGTTTCGTCGTGGTGATGATGTTTCCCGAGCAACTGATCCGTCTCTTCAACGACGAGGATGCGGACCTGCTGCGACTCGGTACGCACGCGATCCGCATCTGCCTGGCCATGATCCCGATCATCGGTTTTCAGATGGTGAGTGCCAGTTATTTTCAGGCGGTGGGCAAAGCCAAAATCGCCCTCTTTCTCGGCCTGTCCAGGCAAGTCCTCCTGCTGATTCCGGCCATCCTCATCTGGCCTTATTTCCTGGGGCTCAACGGTGTCTGGATCGCCATTCCGACCGCCGACCTGTGCTCGTCAATGCTGACCGGCACGTGGCTGCTGTTCGAGTTGCGGCACCTGCGGGACAGGCATGAGGAGAGCATGACGCGCACCGAGCAGAGTGCTGTCGCCGAGCCTGGTGGCGTGCCGCAGATTCCGCATTCGCTGGGCGTCAAAAATCGGGAAGCGGCTGCGCGTCGGAGCCCGGGAGCTGCCGTCAACCCGCACCAAAGCGGCTAGTGCTTGGTCAACGCGTGAGTGTGGGATGAGGTGGCACGGGCTCTGGGAATGGGTGGCGCTGGGCTCTGCCAGTGCTGAGTGCGAACACGCCTCGTAAGTGCACTGGGCAGAGCCCGTGCTCCCCCACTGCTTCGTTGTGACAAAGCCGTCGCGTGCCACGTTCCGCATCAGCCGGTTTCCTGCCGGTTCAGGCGGGGAATGATCCAGCACGAATCGTGGGGGAGCATGCCGATGTGCGGATAGTAGGCGCGCGCTTGGGGAGCCGCCAAGAGGATCAAGGTTGTCCGCAGGCCTGCCGCCTCATGCGTGCGCCGCAGCAACTCCCGGCCAATACCTCGATGCTGGTATGCTGTGTCGACCGCCAGGTCGGACAGGTAGGTGCAGTAGCTGTAATCCGTGATGGCCCGCGAAACGCCCACCAGGTCGGTGCCCATCCGAGCGGTCACGATCACGTCCGCTTTGGCCAGCATGCCGCGTACCGTGTCGGGTTCATCGATGGGACGCCGTTGGGCCAGCGTCGACCGCCGCAGAAGATCGACAAACTCATCCACCGAAAGGTCAGGCTGCAACTGATAGGAAATGTGCATGTTCACCCTGCCAACGAGTATCTCGCAATGCGGCCGGTGGCCGCAAACAGACGTAGAACGGAGTTCATTCCGTTTCCGCAGCCTCCACGGTTCTTCATTACCTTCGACATCGAACGAATTTCCACCGACATAAAACGGCAATTCCGTTCTTCCACCAGCGCGCACAGCGGGCCGGTCATGCCGACCAGCACTCTCACGCAACCTGCTGCCGATCGAGACTCTAAAATTCGACCGCTGGCCGCGTGGACGCCTGGATCGCCCGCTGGTAATTGGTCAGTTCTCGTTTGGGTTCCTTTCCCAGCGAATGGGTATACAGGGTCACCGCGATCATTTCCTGTTCAGTGAGGCTGACATTGGCCGGATGCGGGCTGCCGGGCATGCCCAGCAGGATGCGCTGATAAATCGACTCGGGCGTGTTCCCGCCTTTGAAGACTTCGTGGACCAGGTCACGCGGAAAAGAAGGTCTGCCCAGATCGTCGAACGACGGAGTGCCAACGTCCCCCACCCCGGTTTCACCGTGACAGGAATGGCAGCTCTGTTTGACATACAGTTCCTTGCCGAGCATGAGCAGCGAGTCGCTCGGCGCAGGGATCGAAGGAGCGGTCACGATGCCTTGGGGCGTTGTCTGGATGGCCACCACTTCCTCGACATCGTCCGCGTCCACATCCTCTTCGTCCGCCTGGATCGCGGCCACGTACTTCTCACGTGCGCCGTCGCGCTGCATTTGCTGGACCACGTCGGCCAGTTGTTCCAGTTGATGGTCGCGGAGATTTTCCAGCGGTACCATGGACGTGCCGGGGACGCCCAGGCGGATGACCTGCATGATATCGTCGCGGGTGGGGACACCGTTGCGACTGCTGACCAGCCGCATTCTCTCGCTTCTCAGATCACGCGGGCGCGGGTAGACGTAGCGAGCCGCGTGGCCGTCGCCACGGCCGGTGGTTCCGTGGCATGCGACGCAGTGCTGGGCATACAACTGCAGGCCGGGCGATTCGCCCGCCGCGGGATCCTCGGTGGTGGCCAGTTCCAACGGATTGACGTGCGCACTCCTGGTGGCCAGTTGCTGAATCAGCTGTTGAAACTCGCCGGCAGCCTCTTGATCTTGCGGGTCGAGTTCCAGACGCGCTCGCAGGTCGTGCATGACAGTCACGGCCGACACCTCGTCGGCAATCCAATCGTACGCTCGTTGGGATGAGGGGATTTCATCGAGCATCGCCAAGGCGGTGGCGGCGGCGGAGAGCGTGGTGTGGTTTGTCATTTCCTTGCCCGGGCTGCGCAGGAACCATTGGTGAGCGGCCTCGTAGTGCGCCGACTCGAGCTCGATCTGCCCGGCCTCGACCACCACGGCGGCGGGTGGATCCGGCTCGGACATGGCGGGCGCGAGAACCTGGCGAGCCTGATCGATGCGACCGAGATGACGCAGCACCTGAGCCAATCCCGCCAATACGTTCCCGTTGGAGGGATTCCGTTGTGCCAGTCGGACAAGGAGCTGCAACGCTTGATCGTATTGGCTGGCTTCAATGTACAGGCGAGCCATTGCGATGAGCGCCAGTTCATGACGTCCTTGGGCAGCGAGCGTCTGTTCGAACTCAGTTCTCGCGCCGTTCGGGTCGCCGTTGTGCAGCGCCAGCACGCCGCGCACATAGTGCACATGTGGTTCGGCAGGAAAATCGGCCGCCCACGCCTGCAGCAGTATGTCCGCGCGCTGCATGTCGTGGTGCGCTATGCGCCCCTCAATGAAAGACGTGGCGATATCGCTGGCAGCGACGCCGGCGTCCGTTAAATCACTAAGCTTGTTCTCCGCACCTTCCGACAGCTCGCCGGACTGGATCTCTCCTAACGTGATTTCGTTCCGCAGGTCGCGTGAGTCGGACCCGTGCTCCTCGGCCAGTCTCAGTGACTCGGCTCGTCGAACCCATTGCCCCAGATGACGGTGACACCTCGCGCGAAGTAATGCGGTGTCTCCGTCATGCGGGTCGATCCAATCGGCGCGGTCCAGCCAGCATTGCGCATCGCTGATCGCCCAGGCATCCAGATCGCGATTGGCGCGGTGCCGAGCCCATTGTCCGAAGATATCGCGGCCAAAGAAGGCGACTGCCAAGAGCGCCAGGATCGCGGAGCCCCAGATCCACGCGACCATGCGACGCCTGCCGACGGGGCGCTGGTCGTTGTCCAAATCACGAGTTTTTGCGCACACGTTCTCTGCCTCAGGTCTACGGCGCCATGGCACGTTTCATGTCTCGCACTGCCATCGCGTGGCGAGCCTCCGGAATCGCTCCAGCAGCGGCGCATCCGGTCCGCGGGCGTGCCCGGCGTCGCATGCGTGTCCGCGCCGCGCTCCCACAGACAACCTCCTGACACCTGTCAACTGCCAGTTTCCAGGGGGGGCATTCGGGGCGATGGACCAATTGCGATCCATTGTAGCAGATCCGACCCGCTTCGGTCGGTCCCCCATTTCCCGTCCCCACGCCGCCCCGGCCGCCCATAGGAAGCACGCTTCGATTGTGCTACAAGTACGATTACCTGATAGCTGGTGTGGTAGCCATGTGGCGATCACGGCGACGGAGAGCAATTCTCCGGCAGCTTGAGACTCTCACGCGTTCGGATGTGCATGATTGCTGCAATCAATCGCGGCGTTTTACGGGCCGCTCTCGTCATCGTGATGGCCGCCGTCGCTGCCGCGCTGGCCGCCCTCTTCTGGTGGCCCCGGCCAGCGGACCAGGCAGGGGGAAGCCCATTTGCCGAGTTGTTGCGGAGCGACGACACGGGCGGTGACGAAGCCGCCCTGGCGGATGACGCCGCGAAAGTCCGCATTGATGCATTCTGTGGCGATTGCCACGCAGTGCCCCGGCCGAGCAGCTTCCCGCGTTACGCCTGGCACAAGGAGGTGCGAGCCGGCTACGAGTTCTACGCGAAATCGGGACGCACGGATCTCGATCCCCCACCCATGGCCGAAACAGTGGCCTACTACCGCCGCCATGCCCCCGTCACCTTGACGTTTCCCGATCCTCAGGATGCCGACCAGCCACTCAGCGTGACCTTCCAAGTCGATAAACGGAAACCGGATGCGGCGCAACGCGTCGCGCCGGCCGTGTCGCACCTGAATTGGCTGCAGCTCGGGCCCGATTCCCCGAAGGTACTGGTTGCCAGCGACATGCGCAGGGGATCGGTGATGGCGGTGAATCTGCACAACACCGCGGACCCACCCGAGCTGCTGGCTAAGCTGCGGCACCCCTGTCACGCCGAACAGTGTGACTTGGATGGAAACGGAACCTTGGATCTGTTAGTGGCGGATCTGGGTAGCTTTCCACCCGGCGACCACCTGCTGGGACGCGTCGTCTGGCTGAGCCGCCGCGTGGACGAAGATGCTTACGATCCGATCGTGATCGCGTCCGGGCTGGGACGCGTGGCGGATGCGCGCCCAGCCGATTTTGATGGCGATGGCGATCTCGATGTGATCGTGGCCGTCTTCGGGATGGAACGAACCGGTGGGATCGTCTTGCTCCGCAACGTGGCCGCGCGTGGCGAAGTCTGCCGCTTTGAACTGGAAACCCTGGATCCGCGCCCCGGGGGGATTCACGTGCCGCCGGTGGACCTGACTGGCGATGGTTATCCCGACTTCGTGGCACTGATCAGCCAGGAACATGAACAGGTGGCCGTCTTCGTCAATCAGCTCGGTACCAATCAGCGGAAAGGGGCCTTTCATGTCCAATCGTTGTGGGACGGTCCTGATTTGACCTATGGCTCGAGTGGGATCGAACTGACTGATCTGGACGGTGATGGCGACGTCGATATTCTGTATACCAACGGCGACGCGTTTGATAATGGCTTCGTCAACCCGAGCCATGGTGTGCAATGGCTCGAAAACGAGGGGCAGCTGAAATTCACTTTCCATCGCCTGGCTGATCTCACCGGCGCCTATGCCGCCTCGGCCGGCGATCTTGATCTCGATGGCGACCTGGATATCGTGGCAGTTGCCTGGTTGCCCGGCGGCGCGAAACCCGACAACGTTTACGACAAGCCACTAGCCTCCGTGATCTGCCTGGAACAAGTGGCGCCAGGCCGGTTCGTCCGGCATACTCTCGAACGCGATGAGACATTTCACGCGGCGATGGAATTGGCCGATTTCGACGATGATGGAGACCTGGATTTGGCCGTCGGATTTCACTCGCTCAGCCGCACCGAACCAGCTCCCTACTGGCTGGCCGTCTGGTGGAACCAACTCAGGTCGCCAGCGCAGTAGCACGTACTACGATCACAATCGTCGATGGTGAACCTGCCGTGGAAGTGATGACGGACGAACGGACGATGCCGCGATCGAGCGATATTTATGTCATCAGATTGTCTGTCCCCCATCACTGGCGCGAAATGGCCGTGGAAAGCGGCCGACCCTTCGCCCCCTGCGGTGACGTCGCCCGCACCTCGTTGCCCCGTACTGTCGATGGTCAATAACCCAGCGGGAGAACCAGATCATGCCGACCGCCAAGAACGTCCTCGCCACGGAACTGCAAACCTGTAGTAACTCGCCCAGGACCGGCTTCTTCCGTGACGGATGCTGTAGAACCGGGGCGGATGACCACGGTTTGCATCTTGTCTGTGCCGAAATGACCGACGAGTTTCTCCGCTTCTCGGCCTCCCGCGGCAACGATCTGACAACCCCCAACCAGTTCCTCGGTTTTCCCGGCCTCACCGCCGGAGATCGCTGGTGCCTCTGTATTCTGCGCTGGAAAGAGGCGCTCGAAGCCGGCGTGGCACCGCCGGTAGTGCTCGAGGCCACCCACATCTCGGCGCTCGAATTCGTCGACCTGGAAGATCTGCAGGCCCACGCAATACTTCGCGGCGGACCCTGATCCGCGACCCTCGGCGACCCGGTCGTGCCGAGTGAGCGGTCGACACCCCGTGCGTTAACAGGCGTTTCGTCGCCGCGCCCAGGGACACGTTACGATCCGTGTCCTGCAAAGCTACCGACCTGGGCGATTGACCAACACGAGCGGTGGATTCCCGCACTCCCTTGGTAGGGCCGGCCCTTGTGATGTTGCAGCGGGCCGGCGGGGACGTGCCTTGGTCGGAAGACGTCATGTGTCGTAAGGTCCTATTTGGAAGTAGGTTGCGGATTTTGTGGCGATCTTGGTCAAGGAACAGCGTCCCCCAGCAAGAAACTTGTTCTCAAGCTTTAACCGACGTGCCACAAATAGGTTACGGCAAACGGCCTATCTTTTTGAACGTTTTGGTCGATTTTTCCGTTGCGCTGCTTGGTTCTTTGCGGTATTACTTCTGCCAGCGGCTGGACCACTGGCCTAACGGTGAGCAACGCACACGGAAATGGAAGGGCCAACGATGATACAGGCAGCGATAACTTGGACACCGACGCGTCCGCAGGCGGAACCATCCCCGAGGACGGTTTCGCGGGCCGCCCCGCTCGCGCGAGCAGCGCGGGATCGCGCCGCGCAACTGTTGCGAACGGAAATCGATTTCATTGCCAGTAAGACGTTTCAGGAGATCGACCGACCGCTCGAACTGGAGGCTTGCCAGACGTTGTGTCGGCACGAGGTGGTGCCGGCCTCTGTGCCCGCCAATCTCCCCGGCCATTTGGCTCGCCTGTGTGAATCGTCGGTTCTTTCGGCCGAGCAGGAGCGGGAGTTGTTTCGCCGCATGAACTACCTGAAATATCGAGCGAACGTGCTACGTTCGCGCCTGGACCCCGCATGCCCCGACCTCGATCTGCTGGAGCGTGCCGAGAGGTTTCTGGAGGCAGCTCGGAACGTGCGGGAACGGCTGATCAAGGCGAATATGCGGCTGGCGATTTCCATCGTCAAGAAGTTCGTCTCGCCTCGCCATTCGTTTGACGATTTGCTGAGCGACGGCATCTGCTCGCTGATGCAAGCGGTCGACAAATTCGACTACGAGCGAGGGTTTCGTTTCAGTACCTACGCTTACCGCTCAATTGCTCGCAACGCCTATCGTATGCTTGTGAAGTGTCAGAGGGATTCGATGCGCTTCTCGACCGAGGTGGACGAAGCGACGTTGGAATCGACGATGGAGCGTACTGCGCCGTCCATGGACATGCGCACTTGGGGGCGGCTGCGAGACATGCTGTCACGCGTCATGCATCGACTGGATCGCCGCGAACAGTTGATCATTCGCGCCGGTATGCCTTAGGGGCCCATCGCAAGGCTCAGACATTTCAGGCGATTGCCGACAAGTTGGGAGTGTCGAAGGAGCGGGTTCGGCAACTGGAGCAGCGAGCGCTGAACAGATTGCGAAGTCTGGCGGCCGAGTTGGACCTGGAGCAGATGGTCGATTCCCAATAGCGACGCACGATCCCGCGACGCGGTTAGGAACAGGGACGACACGCCAAAATCCGGCGGCGATGCAGCGGTTGGTCAGTAACTACTGCAAGGAAAAACGCCGATACGGCTGGCCCGACAAAAGCCGAGGCTCGGGCACGGCTGGGAAGGCAATGGTGAATGGTGAATTGATAACTGTTAATGCTGCCATGTCGAGCGAACGAAAGTGCAAAGTGCAAAGTGCAAAGTAAAAAGTAAAAAGTGCTGGGGGG
This sequence comes from uncultured Planctomycetota bacterium, assembly GCA_963802295.1. Lineage (GTDB taxonomy): Bacteria > Planctomycetota > Planctomycetia > Pirellulales > Pirellulaceae > JAJRVM01. The sequence goes on from CAWDIM010000007.1 coordinate 211,144, forward strand.
ACCGCATGTGATCGACGCGATAGGTACTTCACGTCTATAGTCTCGTAATTGACCATTGACCATTGACCATTTTTCATTCTCCATTTTTCTGGGAGCCATGGGATACGGTCTCGCAAGAGCCACACAACGGAGGCGGGGTGGACTGCCGCCTGCGCAGCATCTGACTGCCGCCTGCGCAGCATCTCAATTGGCTCGCGGGGCACCACCGTAGGGTGCCCCGCCTTACGTGGCCGAGTGTCTTGCCGCTATATTCGGAGCTGGCCCGCTCGCTGAGGGGCTTTCGCACCAGAGTACGACACTTGGGAGACGGTTCGCATGACGAATTTAGAGCGATTGTTGGCTGCGCTGCAATGCCGCGAGGTGGACCGGACTCCCTGGGTACCATTCGTCGGTTGCCACGCCGCCACGCTTGTCTCGTTGCCCGCGGACGAGTATCTCAGGAGTGAAGACCACCTGGTGGCGGGCGTGCAAGCCGCCATTGATCGTTATCAGCCGGACGGCATTCCGGTATTGTTTGATCTCCAGTTGGAGGCCGAGACACTGGGTTGCGAACTGAAGTGGGGCACCAAGAATCCGCCCTCGGTGGCTACCCACCCGCTGACCAATGGTGTCGAGTTGGGGGACCTGCAGATACCGACTCCGCAATCGGGGCGCATTGGCACGGCCCTGGCCGCGGCGTCGCGTCTTCGCCGGGCGAATCCCGACATCGGACTGTATGGGCTCATTACCGGCCCGTTCACGCTCGCCTTGCACCTGCTGGGCACCGATATCTTCATGAAGATGTTTGATCAGGCCGAGTATGTCCATCGAGTCCTGGCATTCTGCCGGGAAACGGGGATGGCGATGGCACGCTATTACATCGAAGCCGGCTGTGATGTGGTGGCCATTGTCGACCCGATGACCAGCCAGATTGGTCCCGACCAGTTTCACGAATACGTATTGCCTTGCTCCAAGCCGATCTTTGACAGCGTTCGCCGACAGGGGAAGTTGAGTTCCTTTTTCGTGTGTGGTCACGCGCAGCAGAATGTCGAGGCGATGTGCGAGTGCGGGCCCGACAATATCTCGGTCGACGAAAACATTCCGTTACAGTACGTGCGAGAAGTCTGTACGGAACGGGGAGTGAGCTTTGGAGGGAATCTGCAGTTGACCAGCGTGCTGCTGCTGGGTAACGAACTGGATTCCCAGCAGAACGCCCTGGCCTGTCTCGAGATTGGCGGCGAACGCGGCTATGTGCTCGCGCCCGGCTGCGACCTGCCTTATGATACGCCTCCCCAGAACCTCGAGGCCGTTTCTCGGTTGGTGCGGGATCCATACCAGCGGGCGGTGGTGAAATCGTCGGTGCGGGTTGTCGACGAATCCGATCGGCTCGACATGCGCGAATACGGACAGCGCGACAAGGTCGTGGTGGATATAATCACGCTCGATTCCGAGGCTTGTGCGCCCTGCCAGTACATGGTCGACGCCGTCAAGAAGGTCGCTCCCGAATTCGAGGGGATCGTGGAATGGCGAGAGCATAAGATCAAGTACCGCGAATCGCTGGTATTCATGACCAGCTTGATGGTGCGGAACGTTCCCGCGATTTGCATCGATGGGCAGATCCGGTTCGTTTCGCGGATCCCACCGCGGGACGAATTGATTGCGGCGATCCAGCAGCGCATTAACGAGAAGTTTCGCTCGCACCTGATGGCCAAGGGGGGAGTGATGCTGGTGTTGGGGCCCGAAGATGACCAGACCCGCAAGGCCGTCGGGCAGGTCGAGCGCGCGATCACCGAACTGGGGGTGCGAGTCAAGGTGCAGGTCGTGCACGACGAAGCGGCGATTGCCGCTTACGGCCTGGCGAGTGGTCAGTGTCCCGCCGTGGTGGCGGTGCAGCACCGAGTGAAGAGCATCGGCTATGTACCTGATGTGGCAGCTGTCAAAGAGTGGATCAAACAACTCAGATGAACCATTGTATCGATGTCATCGTGATCACCGGTTATTTGGGAGCCGGCAAATCGACGCTCCTCAAGCACCTCCTGCAGCTGCCCGAGATAGCCGGCCAGCGCCCCGCCCTGGTGATCAACGAGTTTGGCCAGGAGGGAGTCGATGGGCGACTGTTCGATGATTCCGGCTGCCCCTTGTTTGAAATCAACCGTGGCAGCCTCTTCTGTATCTGTACGAAAACGGATTTCATTCAGGCGCTGACGGACATCGTTGCGCTGCGGCCGGGTATCGTGTTGATCGAAGCCACTGGCGTGGCAGAGACGCGGGATATCGAATCAATCTTCGACCAGTCACCGTTGACCGGCCGATTTCGTGTGCAAGCCAATCTGTGTGTTGTGGATGCGCTGAATTTCACCCAGGTCGCCCCGTTCCTCAAAGCCGCTCGCTCGCAGGTGGCCACCGCCGATGGGTTGATCATCAACAAGATGGATTTGGTCGGAGAAGAGGTCCTGACCACGCTCGCCACGCTCCTTTCGGAAATGAATCCCCGCGCCGCACAACTGGCCACCACCGGTGGCCAGATCGACGGTTCTTTCCTGTCGCGGTTGTCACACCGACGCGCGGAAGAATCGCTGGCTATCGCCCAGCCGGAAGCCGTCTACAGCCAGTCGTTCCGCTTCAGCCGCGCGGTCGATCGAGCGGAGTTCACCGAAGCGGTGCGCCAGTTGGGGGGACGACTGTTGCGGTTGAAAGGACACGTCTTGTTTACCGATCGGCAGCAGCCTGAGTTTGTCGAAACGGTCTGCGGCCGACTCACGATCAAACCGGCGCTCGCCGTTGTCGCGCAGACCGCTTTTACTGCCATCGCCTTCGGCTTGCCCGACCAGCAACTGGCCAAGACGTTTTTGAGGCTTGAGGCTTGAGGCTTGCCGCCTGCGCGTTGCTCTCGTTACTACCGGGCTTGTCCCGGTAGGACGCCAACTGGTCCGCTACGGTCCGCTCGCGCGTCGCTCCCGTTACTACCGGGCTTGTCCCGGTAGGACGCTAACTGGTCCGCTCCGGTCCGCTCGCACGTTGCTCCCGTTACTACCGGGCTTGTCCCGGTAGGACGCTAACTGGTCCGCTCCGGTCCGCTCGCACGTTGCTCCCGTTACTACCGGGCTTGTCCCGGTAGGACGCTAACTGGTCCGCTCCGGTCCGCTCGCACGTCGCTCTCGTTACTACCGGGCTTGTCCCGGTAGGACGCTAACTGGTCCGCTCCGGTCCGCTCGCACGTCGCTCTCGTTACTACCGGGCTTGTCCCGGTAGGACGCTAACTGGTCCGCTCCGGTCCGCTCGCACGTCGCTCTCGTTACTACCGGGCTTGTCCCGGTAGGACGCTAACTGGTCCGCTACGGTCCGCCTTTGTGTCGCTCCCGTTACTACCGGGCTTGTCCCGGTAGGACGCTAACTGGCGCGCTACGGTCGCGTCCAGCAGGCGTCTCTTCCGTCGTCTGCAATCGATACTGTTGGGGTGTGCAACCGTAATGGCGGCGGAAGACCGTGGCGAAGTATTGTGCGGACCCAAAACCGCACCGGGCGGCAACGTCGCAGTTGTTCAGTCGCTGGTCCGACATCAAGAGCTGTGCGGCCTGCTGCATGCGCAGTCCGGTGAGATGCTGCATGGGGGTGAGGTTGGTCAGGAGTCGGCAGTACTGCGTGAACTGTGTCACTCCCAATCCACACGCGTCGGCCATGCGGCGGACCGACCACGGCTGGGCAATCTGCTCGCGATCGTCTCGCAGATCGTGCAGGAACAGTTCCACGGTTCGTTCGGTCCCCGAAAGACGCGCATCGAGGGACACTTCCTGTGAGCGCAGCATTTCCAGGGTCAGCAGGAGCAGTTCATTTAACAGAACGGTCAGCCAGGACACGCTTGATCCGTCGCGATCCGCTTCGATGGCGCGGGCGATTTTCTGGAAGCAATTGCGCACTTCCTGAGCGTTATGCCAGACGGGTTGCTCGTTGTGTCGCAGGATATCGGTCAGTTCATCCAGGTCATGTTGCGCCAAGAGGATCCAGGACGGCCACCGCCAGGGCTGATGGGGTCGCCGCACGCCCAGATCGAGTACGACCCAATGCAGTCGACCGGATTCGATATGCGGGTTGCCCAGCCGATGCCGCTGCCACGGTCGGGTAACCGCCAGATCCGCGGGTTTGAGCCGATGCGAGGATCCTTCGACGGCGAATTCGACAGCGCCGCTTTCGAGTAACGTCAGCTCGATGCCCTCGTTTTGGTGCCAATCAAGTCCCCAATTTTGAGGCCCTTCCGCGTCCCAGACGCCGATGGTCTTCAAGCCTGGCAGGGCACTGCGCGGCAGGGGGCGACCGGGATAATGGCCGTGCACGAGCGATTGCAGGCGAACTTGCCCGGCTACGGCGGCCCGCGCCAGAGGCTGACACGCATCGGCGCGGAAGACCGCGTCGTGATCGGTATAGACGGGGATGCGCGGCGGCATAAGCGGCGAGTCTAAAATCTTTCAGTGAACGATCTCGCAATGTTGCGACCTTGTCGCTTTAGTATACTGAATGTCGGATGTTCTGCCCAGAATTGGTGATGAAGGATCTTTCAGTTAGTGATTGCCGCGGAGTGACAGTTGTTCTCTGACATGCCGAATAATCAAATATCCTTGAACTGCGACGCGTGGTGTCGTGGCCGTTGGCCGGTGGAGCCCAGCCGGCTTTGCGGGCGTTGCTCGTTGGTCATCGCATTGGTTGGCGTCGTGGCGAGTATTGGGTGTCGTCCCCAGGAACCAGCTCCGCCTCAGCCGGTGCAAGCTGAGCAGTCGCAGCCGCGGTCGTCCGCGACTCCGCCGAATGTTTCGGTGTCGAAGCCGACGCTGACCCCGGAGCAACAGTTGATGGTGCAGCGCATTGTGGATGCTCATGGGGCCATCGAGTACGACGAGCATGGATTTCCCGTGACCATTGATTTGGCAAGCGACCGAGTGTTTGCCAACGACGGAGTCGTACTGGCGGTGTTGCAGTTCCCCCGCGTGCGCAGGCTCCGGCTGGCGGTCAGCAATACGACGAGCGAAACTCTGGCAGGGCTCGCGTCTTTGCGCGACCTGCAGGAGCTGATGCTGCAAGATACCCCGCTGACCGATAGCGAACTCAGCCAGATTCTGGCCGAGAAACCGGCGCTTGAGCGGCTGACGCTGCGTCGGCTCAGCCAGGTTACCGACGGCATTGCCCAGGCGCTTGTCAAGCTGCCCAAGTTGCAGGTATTGGCGTTGATCGAGATGAACCGGGTATCGGGTATCACATTGGACGAGTTGCGCGCCGTGCCTCAACTGCGGTCGCTCGACCTGCGCGACTGTGGCGGACTGTCGGCCGAGGATCTGAAGAAGCTTGTGCAATTGGCTCAGCTGAGTGAGCTGAAGTTAGCCGGCCCGGCGATCAATGACGACGTGTTGGCGACAGTCGCTCAGAATCCTGGCATAACCTCGCTGGTGATTGAAGACGCCCAGGTTTCCGGCGCTTGCCTGCAGCGTTTGGCGGCCGAGCCTGCCCTGGCCGCACGTCTGCGAAGTCTATCGTTGGCCCGCTGCTTTGGCATCTCCGATGATTCGCTGGTGGTGTTGGGGAAGTTTCCGCAGTTGGACTCATTAATGCTGCGTGACATTCTGGTGACCGGCACGTTCTTGACGAAGTTGAGCGAATCTGCCCAGCAGCCACCGCGACTGCAAACCTTGAGCATCACGAAGGGGTTCCTCAGTGACGCTGCCTTGGAGACCCTGCCGACGCTCTTTCCCCACCTGACGCGGCTTGATCTGCGCGGCAACGTTAACGTGACGGACAAGTCGTTGGAGATGTTTCGGAAGCTGCCCGATCTCCAGGAATTGCAGTTGGATAATACCGGGGTTTCGTCTCCCGAGAGCGTATTGCCCGATAAATAGCGTGTTGCCCGACAAATGATGTACCGAGCGGTGGAGGGGGCCGCCGCACAAGTCACGAAGGTGTGTCTCTGGCCGTGCCCGTTCCGCTGGCACGCGCCGACGATCACGCCGAGCGAATCACCAATAGCCAATCACCAATCACCAGGGGAGGTACGATGTGATGCCAGCGCAGGAAACGAGAAACGTCACGACGCGTCGCGAGTTCGTACGAAATTCGTTGGCCGTGGGCGCGGCGGCGGCCGGTTCGGTCATGGCGGCACCGATGATTTTGGGTCAGGAGGCGAAGGGGGCGAACGATCGAATTGGAGTGGGGTTCATCGGGACCGGCGGCCGATGCGGAGCGCATCTGCAGATCGTCAATCAATTCAAGGAGCAGGGGATTGCCGAGCCGGTGGCGGTCTGCGATGTCTATCGTCCACGCCTGGAAGAGGCTGCGCGGGCCACGGGCGGCGCGAAGATGTATATGGAACACGAGGCGTTGCTGCAGGACCCGAACGTCGATGTCGTCTGTATCGCGACTCCCGATCGGCTGCACGGACCCCAGACGATCGATGCGTTGAAGGCCGGCAAGGATGTCTATTGCGAGAAGCCGCTGACACATTGGAGCCAGTTCGAGTTGGCCAAGCAGATTGAAGCAACGGCCAAGGAGACGGGCCAGTTGGTGCAGGTTGGTACGCAGTATATGGCCGATGACAACTATCCTGAGATCATCAAGATGATTCACGAAGGGGTGATCGGCAAGCCGGTGCACGTCGAGTGTGGTTATTACCGGCGCGGCGATTGGGGCGAGCGGATGCCGATTCCCGATGCCAACGTCCGGCCTGGAGCGGACCTGAATTGGGAACGATTCCTGGGCGACGCGCCGCGGGTGGATTTTGATGTCTCGCGGTTCTTCCAGTGGCGGATGTTCTGGGATTATGCCGGTGGTCCCGCCACCGACCTGTTGGTCCATACCTTCACGCCGGTCTTCTGCATCCTCGAACTCGATTTCCCCCAACGCGTGATGGGGGGTGGCGGAACGTTCCAATACAATCGCGAAGTGCCCGACCAGTGCAATATCATCGCGGATTACCCCGACGGACCGAGCGTGGTAATGATGAATACACTGTCGAATCATGTGCCGACCGACACGATCATTCGGGGCACCGACGGCGTGATCATGTGGGCGGCCTTCGATGGCGGTAAGGACTATGGTATTCGCATCGTTCCCTTTGCCGAGGGAGCCAAGGAGATTCGCTTGCCCTGGAAAGGCAAGGGGGACACCAGCAGACTCTGGACCAATCTGCTCGACTGCGTCAAGACCCGCGAGCAGCCCAAGTGCAATATCGGCATGGCGGTCCGCGTACAAGCCCCGCTGTCGATGGGGATCATCTCGCATCGCGAGAACAAAGTCACCCTGTTTGATCCGCAGAAACAGACGATTGTGATGTGACCGACAACCGTCGCGCGAGGTGGTACAATCCCCGCGCGACTTGCGAACGAATTGTCGGTTGACGCAATGGCCGATGGCCGCCAGGTCACGGCCTTGATGCAATGAGAGCCGGGAAGATTAGGGACCCATTACACACGGCCGCGCAGCCGGAAACGCGGCCCAGATACGGGAGAGATCCAGCATGGCGAAGATCGGACTGGGCGTGAACATGGAATACGTGCGTCACGAGGACAAGTGTTTCGAGTGGGGGGTCGAGAAAGCGGCGGAGTTCGGTTACGCGTACGTCGAGCCGATGGTGCATTGGGGGCGCGAACTGTTGAGCGAAGCCGGCTATTTTCACAGTGTCTCGATGCTGGACGATCCCTATCGAATTCGCCGCGCGTGTGAGAAAGCTGGGATCGGTGTCTCCTCGCTCTCGGCGCACACGCCACTCTGCAAGCCCGAAATCAGCACGGAGTACCTGAAACAGGCCGTGCGATTTGCCGCCGAAATCGGCACGACGATCGTCAATACGGACGAAGGGCCTAAGCCGGACTGGACCACGGAGCAAGAAGATCACATGCTGATGCGGTATGTGCTGATGGAAGCGGCCAAGCTGGCCGAGCCACGTGGTATCCTGATCGGGTTGGAGCCGCATCAGCAGTATTCGAAGTCTCCGGATGGACTGGATCGGATTTATCACCTGGTCGATTCGCCGGCGATCGGCATCAATTTCGACACGGGGAACAGCTACCTGTGCGGACATGACCCGTACGAGTGGTTGCTGCGTGTGAAGGATCGGCTGATTCACTTGCATGCCAAGGATATCTCGGTTGCGCAGTCACAAGACGAGCGGGGCAAGGTAACCGGGACAGCTGTGGGTTGCGCGTGTGGTGACGGCGTCATCGATTGGGGACGAGTCATCGAAATCTGCAAGACGGTAGACCGGGAGGAAATCGTGTTTAGTGTCGAGTGCGGCACGGTGGAGCAAGCGAAACGCAGCATCGAGCACTTAAGTGCATTGCTGTGATAGTCATTGCATTGAGGGAGGCGACTCGCACAGCATCGTGGTGTGGGACTGTGCGTCCAGGTCGGACTTCATGCCTCCTTGATCAGCATCGAGTAGAATCGCGTTGAGACGTTTTGTGACCAGAGGAAACGGGAGCCACGCAGATGTCATCCAAACCGAAGTTCAATCGTCGTCAGATCATTAAGGGGTTAGCTGCCGCAGCTGCTGCGGCGCCGCTGTTCGTGCCCGGTCGCGCCCTGGGGTTGGCCGACAAGGCCCCGGCCAGTGAGAGAGTCACGATCGGTCACATTGGGGTGGGAAACCGCGGCATTTTTCACGAGTTCTTCCCCCTGGCGGACAGCCAGTGCGTGGCCGTGGCCGACTGCTATCGGGATCGGCGCGAGGGCCTCGCGACGGTCTGCAAGGGAAAGGCCTATCAAGACTTCCGGGAAATGTTGGCACGCGACGACATCGACGCGGTCGTGATTGCGACGCCGGATCATTGGCATGTGCCGATCGGCATCATGGCGGCTCGCGCCAAGAAGGATGTCTATATCGAGAAACCGCTGGGAGTCACGATCGAGCAGGATCTGGCCATGCAGCAGGCGGTGGAGGATAACCTGCGCGTGTTCCAGTACGGAACTCAGCAACGCAGTCTGCGACATTGCTGGACCGGTTGCGAACTGGTGCGCCGAGGAACGATCGGAAAGATCCATACGATCGAAGTGGACGCGCCCAATGGCGGAGCCGGCGGGTCGACCCAGGAGGCGCCCATTCCGAACGGTTTCGACTTCGACATGTGGTGTGGCCCGTCACCCGAGCGCAGCTATACCAATGACCTCTGCAAGCCGGAAGGCACTTACTGGGTCTACGACTACTCGATCGGCTACCTGGGCGGCTGGGGCGCTCATCCCCTGGATATCATGGTCTGGGGGTCGGACGCCGATCTCTCCGGCCTGGTCACGGTCGAAGGTACCGGTGTGATCCCCACCGAAGGTCTGTACGATACGGTTTACAACTGGGATATGACGATCATGCTGGGCAGCGTCAAGCTGATTTTCCGCCCCGGTGCCGATCGGACCAAGTTCATTGGTGATAACGGCTGGATCGAGGTCGCCCGCGACCCCAACCGTAACGGAGCCAGCGATCCGGCTCTGCATCCTGTCAAACCGACCCAGCCGATCGAGCCCAATGCCAAGAGTCTGCAGGTCAGTACGAACCACGCGGACAATTTCATTCAAGCGGTGAAGACACGACAAGTTCCCGTGTCGAATATCTCCGATGCCGTCCGCAGCGATCTGATCAGCTTGCTCTGTGATATCGCAGTGCGCACCGGAGAGAAGATTACGTGGGATCCCAAGAATCGCGAATTGGTCAATCCCAGCTCGGAAGCCAAGGCCCTGCTTACACGCAAGATGCGGAGTCCTTGGACGCTGTGAACTGCGCCGATGCGGATCCGACGTCAGCAATATCTGCAGCGCAGTGACGTGTGACACTGCGCTGCCCGGGGATTGTGCCGCGGCAGAAGTGATGGACTCACAGTGAATTGACCGTTCCCGCCGCGCTCAAAACAGCCGTTCAGGCAGCGCACGCCCCGTTCGCAGAGCGGCTTGAAGGCTGAATGCCGTGTCATGCCACAGTAAATGACGGTTGGTGGCGTGCAGACGCCCTCGCCGGCAAACCGGACGGTTTTGCTCGTTTACCAGCTTTAGATCGGCGATCAGCACGGGATGCAGGCTGCGCGGACCGCCGGCCGTCGCCGAAAACGGGCGAATATCTTGAGAATTGGCGACACATTTCCGCCGTTCCGCGCAAATAGTCTCTGGCGCGACACCAAGGCCACCTTTCGCGGAACTTGTGCGCGGGACGTAACGTCTTAACAGGAGCTGCGCGATCGTTCGACGGCCGTTTTTGCAGCTCAATTCCAGCCCCCGCCACGGACCCGAAAGCGGAGAAGCAAGATGACGATGTTGATCACTCGCGCGCTCACTGCGGCGGCTGCCGCGGTTGTGGTGATGGCCTCTTGGTACTTCTCGCAGCCGGACGGCGAGTCAGGGCCTGCTTTGGAAATGGTGCTGGCCAGGCTGAACAAGGCAGATTCCGTCCATTTGCAGCTGGTCCGCGACGGTCAGGCCAGTGACGTCTGGGCTCGGCCGCCGGGGCAATTGCGCTGGAATCTGGCCGACGGCCACTACCAGATCGACGATGGCAACCAGTTGTGGCGGATAAACGAGAGTGCCAATCAGGCGGTGGCTGAGCCATCTCAGTTCTTCCCGGCGGACCAATCGGGGCCCGACTGGCTGCGTTTGATCGACATGACGGACCACGATGAGCGGCAGCTGCTGCTTAACCAGAAGCCGGTCGAACGAGTAACCATCGACGGTGTGCTGTGTGACGTCTATCGGTGGCCGATGTCGGCAGTTGAGGGAGGCAAGCAGATTGAAGCGCACGTGGCGGCCAGCGACGCAGCGCTTCGTTCTTTGGAGATTAGCGCAATGCGCGGCGGCCAGCTCCGACCGGTCTGCAAACTGGTAGTGGCGGCTATCAACCAGCCGATCGATGAGCAGCTGTTTCGCATCGCCGACACGTTGACGGTCGACGGACGGATCGGCAAAGTGCTCGACTCGCAAGGCTTGGTATCGATCAGGCCGATCGGTCACAGCAGGTGGACTCCGCTGCAGCCGGGCCTGGTGCTCAAACCGGGTGACTGGGTGCGCTGCGATCTGCGGGGGGCAAATGCGACTACATTGCGGCTCGTCAGGCAATCCCTTCTCACGCTCGGACCGGGCACGCTGGTCGAGTTGGTCTCTCCCCAGGAGATCAAGCTGGTTTCCGGTGAAGTCAAAGCAGTTGTCGATCCCCGCGAGCCGGTAGCGCTGATCGGAGCGGGCAACGAGCGACTTGAGCTGCGCGGTACGCAGACGATCCGGCGGCAATCCGACAAGTTGGTCAAGCTCACCATGGAACCGGCCTGGATCGCCGGTTTTGAAGGGGCCACGGCCAAGGAAGCGATTGGGTCCTTGGTCGCCAAGATTGACGGACGGGACGTGCCGCTGACGGTCGGGTACCACAAGGTGACCGTGGATATCCGCGACCAGATCGCTCGGACGGTGATCGAGGAGTCGTTCGTCAATCACACCGCCGGCCAGTTGGAAGGGGTCTTCTATTTTCCGTTGCCGCAAGACGCGTCGATCTCCGGTTTCGGCATGTGGATCGGCGATGAACTGGTGGAAGCGGACATCGTCGAGAAGCAGCGGGCACGCGAGATCTATGAGACGATTTTGCGGGAAAAGCGAGATCCAGGCTTGTTGGAATGGACGGGTGGCAATTTGTTCAAGGCTCGCATCTTCCCTATCCCGGCGCACTCGCAGAAGCGAATCAAGATCACCTATACGCAGGTACTGCCGCTGCAGGGAAACCACTATCGGTATGCCTATTCGCTGCAGAGCGAACTGCTTAAGCAGCATCCGCTGAGCGAACTGGCCATCGCGGTGACGATCGCATCGCAACTGCCGCTTACGGCGGTGACGTCCCCCACGCACACGGCTCGCATCAGCCAGACCGAGCACGCTGCGCGAGTCGAATTCTCCGCGCAGGAATATTCGCCCGATCGGGATTTCGAAGTTGCCGTGCAGTTGCAGAGTCAGCCGTCGACGGCCATCCTGATCCCGCATCAACGCGGTGAGGATGGTTACTTCATGTTGCAGCTCATGCCTCCTCTGCCCGCTGCGGCGGAGGATCGCGGAATATTGCCGGACGGCGAGCCTCTCGAACTGTTGCTTGTGGCCGACACATCGGCTTCGATGGACGAACAATCTCGCCGCACGCAAGTGGAGCTTATGTCGGCCATTCTCTCGTCGCTTTCGGCCAAGGACGTTTTCAATTTGATGATGTGCGACGTCGAGTGCCACTGGCTGTTCGACGAACCGGTGCCGGCCGATGCGGGGAATGCCGAGTCCGCCGTGAGCGCGCTGTCACAACGCATGGCACTCGGATGGACCGATCTTGACAAGGCTTTCCAGTCGGCGTTGCAGCGGACGGGCAAGACGACTCAGGTAATCTACATTGGCGATGGGATTGTCACGGCGGGGGATACCGATCCGGTTGCGTTTGGCCAGCGATTGCGGCAATTGTATCAAGGCCATCTCGGCACCGCCCATGCCGTGGCCGTCAGTAGCAGCTATGAGTCGTTGGCGCTCGAAGCGATCGCTTCGTTGGGGCCAGGTTCGGTGCGACACGTCACGGTCGAACAAGGCGTGCGGAAGATCGCGCGGGACCTCCTGGCTGAAATCACTCAACCGGTCACCAGAATCAGCAGCGTCGAGTTCCGCGGTCTGCGCACCGCTCGTGTATATCCCGAGGAACTCCCCAACCTGCCCGACGGCACCCAGCAGATTCTGCTCGGACGGTATCTGCCCGACAAGCAGGAGATTCAAGGTGAAGTTGTGATTACCGCCACGCGCGGCGACACACCGTTGCGGATCACGAGTCCTTTCCAGGTGAAAAACGCGGAGCAAGGCAACTCCTTCATTCCTCGGCTGTGGGCACGCATGCACCTCGACGCGTTGCTCGGGCAAGGGGGTTCGCCGGCCACCGAGGACGAGATCATCAATCTGTCGGAAGAGTACCACATCATCACCCCGTACACGTCGCTGCTGGTGTTGGAAAGCGATGCCGATCGCGAGCGATTCCAGGTCAAGCGGCGGTTCCAGATGCGGGATGGCGAGCGGTTCTTTGCCGCAGGACGGGACCACGCCAGCTTCGACCTGCTGCAACAGCAGATGCGGCGAGCGGGCGAGTGGAGGATCCGCCAGCGCATGGCGGTGCTGCGTGAACTAGCCGGTGTGGGTCGCGCACCGCTGGGACGCGGGGACGCCATTACGTCCTACCGATCCGCGGGGATGGAGGGCCGCCCGAGCGGCGGCGCGATGCCCTGGTCGTTTGCGCCCGACGGACGATTGGAGGCCGCCAGCCGCGGGGATGCGTTCAACTTTACTGACGGTTTCAGTTCGACCCGGGGCGTGCTGCCATTGAGCTTTTCACCTGACTCCGCCATGATCGCTGGTGCGCGAGGTTACCGGGATGAAATCGATATGAAGGGACTCTCCGTCGAGCGATACCTCACGGAGACCTATGATGTGAACGACCTGGTCGATTCCCGACTGTTCGGCGATGCTGTCGTGAATGACACGTTTGGCTTGGCTCAGAACCTGCTGCCGGATGTCGCGGAAGAAGGACGGGGTGCCCGTCCGTCCGCTCGCCCGTGGGCCTTCCCTTCACCCGGTAAGCCGTCCGGAGGCCTCGCAGGCTCGTCCGCGATGCGCTTTGTACCACTGGGTCTTGGCACGGAGTCTGCTGAATTCGCAGGGAAGAGTATTCGGCTGTGGGATATCGACGGTGACCGCTCGGGTTACGCCGGTGGCGGCGATGTGGCGTGTGGTGCGTATTTCGGGTACCACCAATCACAGCCACAACCGATCAACTGGCTCAACACGCTCGCTCCACAACTGCCGCCGGTGCCCGTCGGGACTGTCCCGGAACGTCGTGAATCAACCTGGCCCGACGACGCTCGGCACCTTGCGGAGAAGTTGTTGCGCAAGGAGCAGCTGGCGACGTTGCCAAAGCCACTGGAGATCGTGCGTACCGCACAGCACTTCGACGCGCGCTGGGGCAACCTGACTTCGCAGCAGCAAATGGTGTATCTGCTGTCGGCCAACTCCTGGCTGGTCAGGACTCAGAGCGACGGCAGTCCGACGTTCGTGCACGAATGCGATCAGGAGCATCGCAGTGTCTTCTCGCAGGCCTTTCAATGGGGCCGCACCCGCGCTGCCACGGCTGAACAGTTGCGTGAGCCACCGTTCGATCTGAGCGGCTATGTGACACAGTCGCTTGAGCAGGCCTATCGCGATTACCAAATCGCGTTGAAACCTCAAAGCGACTCACTAACGCTGTTGATCGCGACACATCCGACGAACGCGGACTATGAATTGCATTTTCTGATCGACGTACAGAAGAATGTCCTGGTGCAGACCGAGAACTGGCAGGATGGCAAAGTCACTTCCGTGCATAAGTGTAGCGACTTCGTCGAGGTCGCCGGAGCCTGGTGGGCCACACGCTGTGAATCACAGGACGACTTGGGCCGGCGCACCGCCCTGATCACTCAGGAATTCTCGCAGTTGGATGACGACAGGTACGCCCAACGGGTCAAACAGGAGCAGGTGGGGCGAGAGCAGGTGCAGTGGATCCATGAGCCGCTGCCTGGCCTACTCGGGGCCCGCAGGGCAGTGGCCGACATGCAGGGCAAGTTTGAAGACCATCTCGTGGTACTTCTGCATTTCGCTCAAATCCAGAAATGGGATCGAGTATTGCAGCAGCTGGATGCAATGGAGAGTGTCGCCGGCCCGAAGCCGGGATTGCCGTGGCTGCGGGATGCCGTCCTGCGAGATGCACGGCGACACGAGGAACTGAGACTGCGAATCCTCGGCCGGGCCGCAAGTCTGGCCCAACTGCCAGCGGGCGGCATCGCCACGCAAGAGTATTTCCTGGCGAACTTCCTCGTGACTCAAGCCACGTCGGTTTGCGAAGCAAATGAGTCGCTGGCCTTACTCGACACGCTCGAGCCAGTCTACAGGCGGCAAGCGGAGCACCTGCAAGCCGGAAAATATTGGCAATTGCGGCGCATCGAATTCCTGGACCGGTCCGGGCGACGCGATGAGGCTCTCAAGCTTCGTCAGCAATTGGCATTGGACCATCCCCATGACAGCGACCAGCAGCGTGCTTATGCCGAGGCCTTGATCGGCGCGGGAGACCACGACGCGGCGGAAGCACACATCGCTAAGATCCTGACGCCCGAGGCGAAGTGGCATCCTCACGAGGAAGAGTCGCTCCGCAACGTCATTGCCCAATTGCTTCGATCGCAGGGTCGATATCCCGAGCTGGTTGAGTACCTGGCCCGCTGGGTGGCCGAGGATCCGCACAACCTGTCCGCGTATCACCAGTACCTGACGGCGCTGATCAAGAACGATCAAATCGAAGTAGCCAACGATCTGATCGCAGCCTGGCTCGAGGCGGGTAAGAACCGCGAGACACTGGCCAAGCCCGTCGCGGCACGCTTGCAGGCGGCCGTGCTGCAGGCATTGGGGCAGGGGTTCGATCTGCACACGAATCGCCCGGACGAGCGATGGCTGGAGCCGCTCGCGGAAGTCGTTCTGGTGTATGCCGGCAGTATGGACTTGCGGGGCGCTGACAAGGCGAATGCCGCTGATCAGATCATGAATTCGCATTCGTTTCGGCAGACGGACCAATGTCGACGTGTGCGACGTGAGATTGCTCGGATGGTCAAGCAGAGCGTCGACACACTTTCCTTTGATCGTTTGCAGCGCATGATGAACTGGATCTGGAATGATGACCCGGCCATGGAATCCGGCTTCTGGACGTTTGTTGCCGAACAGTTGACCAGCCGGTGGCAGGCCGAGGCGAACGGCGATCGCAAGCATCAGCTGGGGGAGTCGCTCGGCCGGCTATTATCCGGGAAGATCGATACGCGGTCGTATCTCGAATTCCTGCGCAGGCAAATGCGGGAAGGTCCCCAGCGCTACCGCGATTCTTACGCCGATAGCCTGTTCGACGCAGTCTTGCGGCAGCCATGGTCGGCGGAATCTGAGAACGAAGCCGTGTCCCTGTTGACCGAATTAGGTTCCCAGGCAGAACCCGTCGCGCGTCACTTCCGGCAAGTGACCGCGCTCTACCGGTTGACCGACGAAATGGTAGCGGCCCGATTTCGGGCCTTGATGAACGAAGTGAAGAACCAGGAGCAGTTGTCGAGGACAGAGTTGCGGGAACTGCAGAGCGCCAAGCTGCGGCAAGCCAAGCAGGCTTATGCCCTGCAACTGGACCAGCGACTCCACAGTGCTCCTGAGGGACTGGTTGACTGGATGAACGCCGAGTGGATCTACCTGCAGGTGCAACTCGACGAGAATCTCGATCAGGTTGTCCAACGCTGCTGGGAATTTCTGGGACCCGAACCGACTCGGCTCGACGCCGAGCAACCCACTGAACAGCTGTGTGCGATTCTGCTGCGCCGATATCTGACCGCACTCGCTAACCTGGCGGCTCGCCGTAACGCCGCACCGGAACTCACCGAGCGGCTGGTGCAGTATGTCGACAGAGCCATTTCGCAACTGCCCGTGGGGGCGCCTGCCTGGCAACAGTACAAGTACCAGCTGCTTATCGCCTTGGATCAGCCGGACCGGTTGATCGAACTGCTGGGCGAGTGGATCAAGGCCGACGACGAATTGCTTGACCCATGGCGGCTTGCCCTGGCGCATCTGTTGGCGGAGCAGGGTCGGATTAAGGAAGCTGTCACGCAGGCGGAGCAACTCAGGGCGCAGGACGCTCTGGCCGGCGATGACTTGCGAGCCCTGTCCGACTGGTACATGGTGATTGGCGAGCGGGAGGAGTACGAGGGTGCATTGCGATCGGCATGCGAGATGACGAGCGAGTCGGACCTCAAGTCGTGGCTGGACAGCCAGTTGCGAGCGTTGGGAGAACGGCAACCGCCAGCCCCGTCTGGCCTGTCGAGCAGTTCCCAGGCTGTGCCGGGCGAGTTGGATGAAAACGTGCCCCGCGTGTTCATCGTGCTGTTTGCCAAATCGACTGATCCGGCAAGATACCTGGGGACGTTGCGAGCGTTCTATCGCCAGACGCACGATTTTCGACTGCTGACGGCGCTGGCGGACGCCGTCATTGGACACACTGCCGGAGAAGTGTATCCGTTCCTGTCGGCCATGAGGGACACGTTGTCCGAGATTCGCGATGAAGCCACTTGCGACGCGCTCGTCGAGCGATTGCCCGACGTCCGCCAGCGAGCGACATCGATCGTGGATCGACGAGCAGTCGATCTTCTCGAACTGCTGGTGGAACGCCGAGCCGCCGAGTTGATCAACCAGAGGGGGACTCACGCCGATAAAGCACTGGCCGCCATGCAACGCGCTGTTGACAAAGAGTGGACCCCCGGCGAGTTTCGCTTGATGGCCGATCTGCTGGCGAATCTGGGACGCATCGCCATCGATTCCCTGGCGACCGAGCAACTGGGACAATTGGAATCACTGTCGCGGGAGGCCAACGTCGGGTCGAACGATCGACTGCACATCGCCTGGCGCCTCGCTCAGTCCTATTGGGTTTACGATCGCGGTGATAACGCCATCGACTTGCTGGAATCGGCCCTGCGGGAACATCAAACCGCCAGCGGTGGCGTGTTGCCTGTCAGTGCCAATGATCCACTCAGCAGCTACGTCGATTATCTGGCAAGCAAAGGACACTTCGCGCGGGCTGAAGCGGCGCTGCTGGACCAGTGGAAGCAGCCCGTCAATACACAGCAGAATCTCTGGTTAACTCAGCGGCTGTATCAGTTGTACGAGCGCGCGTGCGCGATGACGCAGCAGTCTCGCTCGGGCAGGGGACGTTGTTGTATCAGGCATTGACGAATCGTTTGCAGAGTGACCTGGATCATCCGGATCCGCATCATCGTCGACAGTTGATCGATCGACTGGTCAGTGTCTATCGGACTGCGCAAGATGTGAAGATCGGTGCACCGGCGGAAGAGTTGGTCGCATTCTCGCGCGACAAGCTGCCCGTTGTGATGAAGCGACAGGTAAATGACTATCAAGGGACGATCGGCCGAATCGCACAGGCGGTCTACGAACTGGCCGGGCCCCGTGAGGGGCTGGCGTTTGTGATTCGATCCATCCAAAGCGAACCCAGATGGTTCACGTACTCCGGCCAAGACGGCTGGAGCGAGCACTGGTATCGCCTGTCCCAATGGCGTAAGGAAGTTCCCGATTTGAGTGATTTGGAGGAGCCTTTGTTGGCGATTGTGACCAACGAATTGCGGCGCGATCTGGAATCGCGTGAGTCGCGCAGCCGAGTGATCTATTGGCAGCACCATGCCCATTTCTGGGAAGCCAAGTCGGCCGTCTTCACCCGCACCGCCGAAACCGTGTACGCTCAACGCAAGACGTCGGGCGAGGCTGTCAAGTACATCGCCCAGTACCTGGCCAACGGGCTCGGTAACTACCCGCGTGCCATCGACATGCTGGCTGCTGCCGTGCGCGAAACGAGCCTGGATGCAAGCGGGCAATCGCAATTGGCGGAGTATCTGCATCACGAGCAGCGATTTGAGGAGTCAATTCTCGTACTGGAACCATTAGTCGAACGTGTGCCCGAGAATATTGCCTATCGCACCCTGTTGATGCGCGCCTATTACCAGACGCGGCGCAATCGCGAGTTGCTCAAGTTACTGGAGCAGACCGATCAGTACTTGCACGAAGTGAATCGCTGGACGGAAGAGACGATTTCCCAGTTAGCTGCCAGTTGCCTGGATAATCATCTCTACGAGCAGTCGGTGAAATACTACACCGAGTTGATTCCGCTTCACAAACGATTGCAACCGGACCGGGCGCGGGTGACGGCACGCTTTCCGCGTATTGTCAATCGCTGGCGCGAGCCTATGCCGGGTTGGGGAATACCGCCGCGGCGGTGGATGCTGCCAGCGAGGCGATTGTCAGCTGGGGACCGCGGCAACAACAGCGAAAAGACGCGCTGGAGTCACTCAGGCAGGTACTGCGTGAGTCACGCGATCTCGGCTCATACGTCCGGCAACTTGACCAGGAGGTGGCGGAAACCGGGCTCGACAAGCCGATTGTCCGCCAGGCGATTGGCGTGATATATCTGGAGCGGCGCGACTATGGTAAAGCGGTCGTTCAATTGAAGCTGGCGGTCGCTCTGCAACCCGCCGATGTCGAAACGCACCGACAGCTGATCGCTTGTTACGATCAGCAAGGTGACAGGCAGGCCGCCATCAATCAGTGTCTTGCTCTGCTGCGGCTCACGCCCCGCGACATTGAAAGCTACAAATCGTTGGGTCGCAGGTTCGAGGGGGTTGGGCAATCGGAGAACGTTGAACGGACCTACACGTCGATTGTCGAATCGCTGCCGCACGAGGCCGAGGGGCATGCGATGCTGGCCGAGATTCGCCAGGAGCAAGGACGTTGGCAAGATGCCACGACGCACTGGCAGCAAGTCGCGGCGATTCGTTCGCTCGAACCGACCGGTTGGCTCGGGTTGGCCAAGGCCCAGGTTCATCTGCGGCAGTGGGACGACGCGAGGCAGACGATCGAGAAGCTGAAATCGCGGCCCTGGCCAGACCGGTTCACGAACGTTCAGGCCGAAGTCGACCGGCTCGATCGCGTAGTGCAGGAGCATCGTGGGACGGAATGATGATCTGCCGCTCGTGGGGCGACCAGCGGCGGGCCACATCGGGCCGTGAGCGGAGCATCAGGTGCAGATGGTTGCTCAGTTCCGCGTGGAATTCGACTTCGATGGCGAACAGCCCCGCGAGCTGTTCTTCCCGGACCAGGATCCAATCGCGGCGATGGGAGAAGTCGCGGCCCGTCAACGGGTCCCGGCCACAGAGAAAGGCGCGGCGCACACAACGGGCGCGGCAGTGATAGACGCTCGGCGATCACGACCCAACAATTTACGACGAGCGTAGGCGACCATGAGGCAATCCCTCCGTGTGCGGGCAGTGCCCGGAGCACCCGCGGCCGCTGAGGGCCCCGTGGGGACGATCGGGTAACACTGTGCGCAAGAGAAAGTGATTGCCCGCCTGTCGCTCGCCAGAACCGCCGTTATCTTACCTGATTCCGGGCCGCATGCAAGACCCGCCGCAGCGGGGCGGCGATGACATGCGTATGTCACCGCATAAGCGATGATGGCACCGCTCAGCATGCTCGGCCTGCGACAAGGGACGATCGTCGGAGGGCCCGCCGCAGAGGTGGAAAGCAGGGTGTCTGCTTCCGTCCTTCCGTCCGTCCAGTTGGTTGGGCACTGACGGCCGCCGTGAAAGCAGCGTCGCTCGTGTCGGCCCGGTCGACATACAAAAATGGGATGCTCGCGACGCCACCGTCCTGGCATTGCCTCTCCTCGAACGCGACTCTCTTCGCAACAAACCTCTCATATTTTCGCGCCGTAACTCGTTGCGACCAAGAGGATTATTGAGTTCGAGGCTCTTTCGGGGTGCCTGGGGAATGGGTATCGAACTTGCCCCGGCTAGGCTTGTTGTCCATACGCGGCATTTGCCCCGGCGAGACAAGGTGTTATGATTTATGACAACAGGAGGTCGCATGCCGTTCTACACGTTTGTCTGGGACGATGAGAACGAGGCTCACTTGGCCGAACACGATGTGAGCGTCGACGAGTTGGCCGAGGTAGTTTGCGACCCTGATTTCGTCGAGGAGAGCCGCTTGTCAGGGCGGCCGATTGCTTTCGGGTACACCTCCACGGGAAAGTACCTCGCCTGCGTCTACGAATTACTGGATGAAGTGACCGTTTACGCAATCACAGCCTATGAACCAGAGGAATGATCAGATGGTGAAGCGGCAGGCACAACACGTTCGGCGCCAACTCACATCCGAGGAGCAAGCCCGCGTGAACGAGGCGCGCCGGTTGACGGATGCGGAAGCATCCGAAATTCGCCGTAAGGCGAAGCAACTCAAGGCCAAGTCCGACGCGGCGCGCGCGACGCTGCAAGACGCCTTGAGATTGCTCAGGGCGGAGCGTGTTCGACAAGGCCTGAGTCTGGCGGACATTCAGGATCGGACGGGCATCGAACGTCCGAACCTATCCCGCCTGGAAAACGAAGGATCATCGAACCCCACGGTGGCTACGTTGACGCGCTACGCCGAGGCGTTAGGAAAGCGACTCGTGATCGTGCTGGCTGATCGGTAAGGCGGTGTAATCAACTGAAGTCAATTGGAGGTCGGGGGTCCGTCACGGGAACCGACGGCGAACACGTGCGGGTAACCTCGCAGTCGCAGGTTCTGATTCCGTTCGCTCAACTTGAAACCCCCGTTTCGAAATCGCCAGACCGTGGGGTTATATGAAAGGCCGACGCCGTGAGTCGTCGGCCTCTTCGCGTTCTAGGGCCTGTCGTGGCAACGAGTTGCGACGATGGTGTTCGCACGTGGCTCTCGGTCCGCGATACGCGCGCGACACGTACCGTTCCAATCGCGGCCAGCACTTCGACCCCATTTCCGCCCCAAACTCTCGCCACTCTCACAGTCGCGCGCCGCCCGGGTTATGGAGGAGTTGCGAGCGCTCAAGAGAGTGATGCGATCCTTGTCTCCCTTTCCTTCGCGCACCGTCACCTGCAGGCTTTCATAATCGAGATCCTTCACACGAAGTCGAAGGCATTCCATCAGCCGCAGGCCGCCACCGTACAACTGTAGGGCCATCAGCCAGCGGACACCCTCCAGTTGCTCGATAACTGCCATCGCTTCTTCGGGCGTGAAGACCACCGGCAATCGCTTCGGCTTCTTAGCACGCACTACGTCATTGAGCCATCCGAAGTCCTGCTGCAATACTTCACGATAAAGGAACAACAGCGCTGAGAGCGCTTGATTCTGGGTGGACGCGGCTACGTGGCGATCCACGGCCAAGTGGGTGAGAAAAGCCGCGACCTCAGGTGCTCCCATCTGCAATGGATGGCGTTTGTCATGAAACAGAATGTAGCGCCGAATCCAGGCTTCGTAGGAGTGCTGCGTGTTGAGCGACAGATGGCGGACGCGACAACGATCGCGGACGCGATCGAGAAGCTTGGGCTGACCGGGCTGCCAGAGGGGAACTCCTGCCGTGGGATCCATGGTCGTCGATCTCCTTCGACAAACGCGACGATCGTCCAACAACTCTCTGTTCCTGGACGTCCCGAGGCGTCCCCGTCCCGTGGGACGACGCCTGTTATTGTGTGCTGTACATAGTTACACTACACTGTCAAGATGCGGACGGGACGATGGGGACTATGCCGCCGGACCGCGTCCAATAATGCCGCACGCTCCCGCTCGGCCATCCGTCCTCATGCGTTAAGGGACAAGGGCTTTCGTTCCCTCAAAGGCGGTCGCGCATCCGCGCGTTATGCCGCCGGAGGATGGGAGAATATGCAATACAACCTGGCCGAGGGGCTCAACGGTCTGATTGTCTGCGGACTATGCCGCCGGAATAATGCCGCGGTGCCCACGGCGACCAACTGCCGCAAATGGTTGACTTGTTGATACTTCGGGCCTAGATTCACGGCTGCTTCGACCGCGTGTTATCCCGCCGGAGTCGCCGTCGTAACTAGGTACAACCGGGCTTCCCCGGCGGCAGAATTACATAGTTCGGCTAGAAGGATAACGGCCTGACACCATGGAATCGGTTTACCTCGAAACCACATTCGTCAGCTATCTCGTCGCATTGCCTGCTCGGGACTTGGTGATTGCCGCGCATCAACAGGTCACGCGCGAGTGGTGGCAGCGGCGGCGGACTCTGTTCCGATTGGTAATCTCTCAGGTCGTGCTTGACGAGATCTCGGTGGGCGACGAATCGGAGGTGCGAAAACGGCTTGAATTGGTCAAACCGCTCGGCGTTCTTTCTTCCTCCGCGGATGCTGAAGCCTTAACGGCGGCAATCGTCGAAGCCGGAGTGCTTCCCAAGAAGGCGGTTCGAGACGCGGCGCACATTGCCCTCGCCACCGTCCACGACGTACAATACTTGTTGACGTGGAACTGCAGGCACTTGGCCAATGCACAGATTTCACGGCGCGTAGGGCGAATCTGCGGCGAGCATGGCTTCGTCATGCCGACCATTTGCACTCCTGAGGAGTTATTCGAGGGGACGGACGATGAATGATGATCCCATTGTTGCCTCCGTCCGGAAGATCCGGGATGAACTGGCCGCCGCGTTTGACTACGATGTTCACGCGATGTTTGCTGACCTGCGTCGTCGGGAGGCAGGTCTGGGCGACCGGCTCGTGACGCAACCGCAACGGCCGAACCAAGTGTTGGACCGGAGTCGCGGTGACGGTCCTCGGGAGTATTAGGGCGATCGGCCGCGACCCGGTCAACACGGAGGTTATCGGGCTGAACATAGTGGACGCTCCCGCATGTCGCTTTTGAAATACACAATGCCCGCGAATCTGCCGTGCTATACCGGCTGGGATTCTCCCGTGTACCCCGGCACGTTTCTGTTCTTCATGGACGCCATGATCGAAGCGTTTCGCCGGACAATTGCGCGCGGCTCGAAGTGCGTTCACATGTGGTCGTCCAAGAGCGGCATCTACAAAGAACACTTCGACTGCATCGATGTCTTGCAGTGGCTTGAGTCTCGCAATGCATCCAATGATGAGATTGTGGAATGGGACAACTCGGTTCGGGACCTGTTTTGGTCTATGAGCCAACCACTGGTTTACGGCGGCCAATATCGGACGGTTTCGTGTCCTCCCTGCAATGCTCCGTATACCCCCGACAAAATGCAGAAGATAGAATGGGCGTTTGGCGAAGACCTCGCTGCTGAAGGTGGGCATCGCCTGGCGTGCCCGAATGGTCATACGGTCTACTCAATCATGGAGTGGAATAGCTGACAGGGAACGCCCGATAACCATGCGGTGAACGGGAGCCGCCGCCGACGCGGGTTTTGAAATCACAGATTCTTGGCGGCGGCCCCGTTACCGCTGTCGTTGGCCAGCAAAGAGCGATTCGATGAATCCACTCGACCTCGAATGGGGCACCGCGACGCCTGAATTCGTCTCCAGCGATTCAACGACCGCTATTCACGTGATCAACCACTCGCTCGTTGATCACCACCAACTTAATCGAAACCTGGCGTTCATCCGCGGTCGCGTTGCGTTCTTCGCCCGTCATCTGCCTCACGGTATGAAGCAGCACATCATCTTTGATGACCGCGGACAGCAGATCCCGGTCACTATTCGTGACGCATTCCGCGCATCGGTACAGTCGATCGCTTCATTCGAATACATGTCGGAGCGTGGATGAGATGGCATTCAATCTGATGGTCGTTGCCGATGGCCCGCTCGATTGGTCGACGGTTCACGAACAATACAGCTACACCGACAATATGTTCGAGGTGTGCCCGATTCTCGACGCCGAAGGCGGTGATGCTGTCGGCATCAGCATCCCGATGAAATACTTCAATCAACACACTTGGACCAGTGCGTCTAGATTTCTAAAGGCTCTTGCTGACCAATTCGACTTGAAGCTGTACGATATGTACGCGGGGCAGCAAGTTGATCTGGCAACGTACGTCCCCGATGGCATGGATGCTGGCTAACAAGGCCGTGAACCGGAGCGGCCGGCAGCGCGGGTATTCAAGACAGGGTTTTTTGGCGGCCGCCCGGTTACGGCTGTCGTTCGCCGACTAGAGAATCCGAAAGTCAGTCACTTCGACGACCATTGACTCCACATCGATCATGAAGAACGCACGCAGAGGATCTTCGTCGATGTAGTACAGGCCTTCTGACAAGAACACGCCTTGGTCGGCCGGGTCATTTTCTAGCTTGCGTCGGATGTTGTCCACCGCATTCAACACCAATTCGGCGGAGCTAACTGCGGCTGCAATACGGATCAATTCTGCGGCAGCATCCCACGAAAACTGGACATCGTATATCACCCGATGGCTCCATCCTTTACCTTTGCGACAACTTCGGCCCAAGAAAGCCGTTTTCCGCCTTGACTTGCCCGGCTCTTGGCCCGCTTGATTTCCGATTCTGTCGGCGGTCTTCGAACGATGCCAATGGTCTGTCCACTCGCGTCAACCAATTCGATTGGCCCTTCGCTTTCTCGGATCTTTGCTGCAACATCGTCAGCTACGGCTACTCGTGTCATGATTTGCTCCCTTGCTCCCTTGCTCCCTTGTTCTGCACATTCTATCCCAAAACAATGCGATTGGCTATCCTGAGAGAGGTTCAGCCGAAACGCGGCGAACCAAGCGTTGCACGCGAGCGGGCGGTAGCGCCGGTCCTGGAATCAACATCTCACGCGCCCGCCGCGTGAACTTGGTCGTTCGGCGCACAGAGGATAGACGTGCATCTCGGCTTAGAACAACTGCTTCGAGATTTGGGTCTTCCCACCGACGTCGGTGTTGCGCTTCCAACTGTGCCCGGAGTTGAGATGATCTGTGCAGTCTCTATGCCTAAAGAACGCTCGTTCGACCGGTGGCAAGAAGTTGATGCAGTAGCGAGACGCCTCGGTTACGTCGCGCTCGGGATTGGCAGCTACGAACGTTTGGAGGGCTTGCGACAACATCTGGGACTCGTCGAGTCGTGGGACCCTGAGCATGCACTCATCTCTGCCACGTCGCTTGACCTCAACGCCTGGTTCGCCGGTCGCGAACGCGATCTGTTGGAAGACGGCGGTGAGCTTCCGATTGGCGAATGGCGCGATCGTGAAGGTCCGCCCCCTACGGGTCTTTGGTTTCCATTCGAGAATGGCGTGCACCTGGACCCCTGGTGGATGGCACTCGTCCCTGCAAGCGAGCCTTGGCGAGTACCGCTGTCTTTGGCGTATGGAAACTGGAATGACTGTCCGGACGCGATCGTACATGCCGCAGTATGCCGCCACTGGAAAGACGTTTACGAGGCTGATCTGGTTGCCGTCGGTCCGGACACCCTCGAGTTTCTTGTTGGTGCTCCGCCGTCCACACGCGACGAGGCGATGGCGCTGGCGTTGGAACAATACTTCTATTGCCCAGATATCGTTGATCAGGGAGTCGAGACCATTTCAGCCCTCGCCGCTTCCTTGGTTGGTAATGGAACCTGGAGCTTTTGGTGGGATTGAGGGTAGGAGAAGGGCTGCCGAACAAGTAAGGCGTGCACCCGAGCGGCGGATCGGGGCGGAATCACAGTGGAGAGTCACTTGGCCGCCGCCGGGTGACGCCTCGTCATTATTTTATTCGGCAAACTGCCAAAGGAGCAGACACTCTGCTCCTGATGGATTTTCGGTGGCCGTTGGCGGGCCCCGGATTGAGTTGCCCGCGAGGCGAACGGGTGGCAATGAACTCGGCTGTGCGAAGAAGAGCGTGAAGGGGACGACGTGAGTGCGACTCCAGCGGCGAATGCAGGCCGTCGGCGCGCACGGTGAACGCGGTAGAAGTGGGTGGTAAGAAAAAGATCCTGATCGACGATCAAGCCAGCGGCGTAGGCCTTACGCAAACAGCCGACGGCAGGCCGACATCCCCTTCAGGCAGCGGCGGCCCATCCGCCGGGCCACTTCGGCCAGGGCCGCGGGCGAACCGATGGCGTGGCAGAAGACGCTCTCGTAACGCTGGAATGTGTCGAGCCAGGCGTCCTCGTTCACATCCAGATAATCCAACAACGTTTCCACGTCCTTGGGCACGGTACTGCGCTGACCACTGCGCAGTTGCCGAGCGGTCCACTCCAGCAACCGCAAGTAACTCTCCAGCGAGATCGGCAGCAGTCCCAGATCCGATGCGCGGCGACCCCAGCGGGAGGTGAGCGCGATCGTCTCGTCCTCCAACGTCCCTTCACGCAGGGTCAGCTCTCCCAGCCAGCCATCCGCTCGATTCGAACTGTTGGAACGCTGCTCTTGCGCCATGATCCGCTGATAGGCCGACGTGTAGCGGGACGAGCGCAACGAAACGGCTTCGCCGGCCTTGATGAGGTTTAAGTCCATATACAACGCACAAACCAACATGCCGGCGAATCCGACACATTCCCGGCACTTGAAGCGAGACTCGAAGAACCGGCCAGTACATTCGTCTTCTTGATTGGCGCGGCGGGCAATGTTTTCGCACAGGATGCCCATAAACCACGATATGTTGCTCAGCCGGCGCCGCAACTGCTTGATCCGCTTCTTGTCCCGCACGACCTGTTCGATGCGTTTGTCGCTGACTTGCGGCAGCTCGTCCGACATGCATTTGGCGATCTTCATGGCGGTCAGGTAGCGGCGGGCCACCTCGTGGGGCGACCAGCGGCGGGCCACATCGGGCCGCGAGCGGAGCATCAGGTGCAGATGGTTGCTCAGTTCCGCGTGGAATTCGACTTCGATGGCGAACAGCCCGGCGAGCTGTTCTTCCCGGACCAGGATCCAATCGCGGCGATGGGAGAAGTCGCGGCCGGTCAACGGATCCCGGCCACAGAGAAAGGCGCGGCGCACGCAACGGGCGCGGCAGTGATAGACGGCTCGGCGATCACGACCCAACAATTTACGACGAGCGTAGGCGACCATGAGGCAATCCCTCCGTGTGCGGGCAGTGCCCGAAGCACCCGCGGCCGCTGAGGGCCCCGTGGGGACGATCGGGTAACACTGCGCAAGAGAAAGTGATTGCCCGCCTTTCGCTCGCCAGAACCGCCGTTATCTTACCCAATCCCGGGCCGCATGCAAGACCCGCCGCAGTGGGGTATCGGTGACATGCGTATGTCACCGACGAAGCAATTACGAAACCGCTCAGCATGCTCGGCCTGCGACCATGGACGATCGACGGAGCGCCCGCAGCGGGGATGGAAAGCTAGGGGGGAAGCAGGGTGTCTGCTCCTCGCTTCGACTTGGTCGCGAGTACCGCCAGCAGGCAAATTACGAGAGTCTGTGATGCTGATCCTCGATACCGACCATCTGGTCGAATACCAGAAGGGCACATCCGCCGAATCGCAGCGGTTGAAGGAGCGACTCACACAGCAGTCGCAGCCCTTTGGCATCACGATCATCAGCGTCGAGGAGGAGGCCGAAACGGGACGGCCGGTCGCCGTGAAGGTGATGCGCCCCGCGTTGGCGGCCCATCGGGACGCCTGCCTGAGTTGATCCAGATCACCGACAAACCCGGGTTGGCAGAACAAGACGCTCGACAGGTATCCTCAGAAGCCGCGCGAGGCGAGTCTCCAGACGAACCGTCGGCGTGAGCGTTAGTCGGATCAGTCGATCGTCACTTCTTTGGCCACGTAGTCGACGTGGAGGACGTGGTTCTCGAGGAGGCCCGTTCCGAGCAGCGGCAGCTTCCCATCGTTGGCGATCACTTGGAGTGGGATCAATCCTCCAAACCAATCGAGATAGCAGACGAATGTCTCCAGGGTGACTTTCCTGCCATCGGCCAGGATTGCCTCGGTATCCGCCAGGGATTGAAGGTCGAGTTCTTGGATTAGCGACAGGGGAAACACCAGGTGACCGTCGAAGGCCGTGTCAATCCAGGCCGTCGCGCTCGTTCCCTGCGAGTTCGGAGTTCGCCGGACTTCAAGGCCGATCAGGGCGCGGTTGCGTTCGTCGACTCTTCCGATCACGACGCGACCCCTCCAATGTGAAATGCAGCTTCATGGCCGATGCGAATGACAAACGACTTTCGATCCGGATAGGCATCCTTGGCAGCCATTGCCGCATCGATGAATTCGTCGCCCAGAAAAAACGACTCCGATACCGGCTCAATGGCCACAAACCGGTCGCGGTGATTGGCTTCGAGTTCCGCTTTAAGACGGGATTCGTACAAACGTTTGGCCTGCTCTGCAACTGACATGGCGTGTCCTTTCACGTTTCCTCGGGCGCAATGCCGGATGCATTCCCCGCTAAATCATAGTATCACTCGGCTGAGTCGAGGGCAATGTCGGCATCGGTATCGGAGATGTCCACGAACGAAACGTTGGACCGGCGCCGCCGAACTGGTTCGTTCTGCATGGTGAGCTGATTGCCAGGCTAAACGAAAGATGATGGAACGGGGATGAGTCCAGTTTTCCGCGACGACTAGCGAAGCTGGGACGAGTTCCGGCGCCGATCGCCCAAGACGCAATGGCGCGGGGCATTTGAGTCCCCTCGCAGCAACATCTCGCGCCCACTGAGCTGGGGGGAGGGCCGAACGGGGATGAGTGGCCACTTATTGCGGCGGATGGAAAAACGGAGTGTCCATATTGTCAAACTGCGGCAGCTCAGTGGATTGATGCAAAGGAGCACAAAGGAGCAGACACTCTGCTCCAGATGCTCCAGATGGATTCTCGGTGGCCGTCGGAGGGCCCCGGATTGAGTTGCCCATGACGCGAATGGGTGGCAATCGGCTCGGTGATGCGAAGAAGAGGATGAACAGGGCGAGGTTGGCGCGACGCCAGCGGCGAAGGCACGCTGTCGGCGCGCACGGCGAGCGCGGCGGAAGTGGGCGGACACAAATTCTGTTCGACGATCAAGCGACCTGCATGAGCATTACGCAAACAGTCGGCGGCAAGCAGACATCCCCTTTAGGCAGCGGCGGCCCATCCGCCGGGCCACTTCGGCCAGGGCCGCGGGCGAACCGATGGCGTGGCAGAAGACGCTCTCGTAACGCTGGAATGTGTCGAGCCAGGCGTCCTCGTTCACATCCAGATAATCCAACAACGTTTCCACGTCCTTGGGCACGGTACTGCGCTGACCACTGCGCAGTTGCCGAGCGGTCCACTCCAGCAACCGCAAGTAACTCTCCAGCGAGATCGGCAGCAGCCCCAGATCCGACGCACGGCGGCCCCAGCGGGAGGTGAGCGCGATCGTCTCGTCCTCCAACGTCCCTTCACGCAGGGTCAGCTCTCCCAGCCAGCCATCCGCTCGATTCGGACTGTTGGATCGCTCCTCTTGCGCCATGATCCGCTGATAGGCGGACGTGTAGCGGGACGAGCGTAACGAAACGGCTTCGCCGGCCTTGATGAGGTTTAAGTCCATATACAACGCACAGACCAACATGCCGGCGAAATCGACACATTCCCGGCACTTGAAGCGAGACTCGAAGAACCGGCCAGTGCATTCGTCTTCTTGATTGGCGCGGCGGGCAATGTTTTCGCACAGGATTCCCATGAACCAGGAAATATTGCTCAGCCGGCGCCGCAGTTGCTTGATCCGCTTCTTGTCCCGCACGACCTGTTCAATGCGTTTGTCGCTGACTTGCGGCAGCTCATCCGACATGCATTTGGCGATCTTCATGGCGGTCAGGTAGCGGCGAGCCACCTCGTGGGGCGACCAGCGGCGGGCCACATCGGGCCGCGAGCGGAGCATCAGGTGCAGATGGTTGCTCAGTTCCGCGTGGAATTCGACTTCGATGGCGAACAGCCCCGCGAGCTGTTCTTCCCGGACCAGGATCCAATCGCGGCGATGGGAGAAGTCGCGGCCGGTCAATGGGTCCCGGCCACAGAGAAAGGCGCGGCGCACGCAGCGGGCGCGGCAGTGATAGACGGCTCGGCGATCACGACCCAACAATTTACGACGAGCGTAGGCGACCATGAGGCAATCCCTCCGTGTGCGGGCAGTGCCCGGAGCCGCGGCCGCGGCCGCTGAGGGCCCCGTGGGGACGCTCGGAAAACACTGCGCAAGAGAAAGTGATTGCCCGCCTTTCGCTCGCCAGAACCGCCGTTATCTTACCCGATCCCGGGCCGCATGCTAGACCCGCTGCAGTGGGGTATCGGTGACATGCGTATGTCACCGCAGAAGCGATGATGTCACCGCTAGTATGTTCGGCATCCGGCAATGGACGATCGTCGGAGGGCCCGCCGTAGGGATGGATAGAAGGGTGGAAAGCAGGGTGTCTGGCTTCCGTCTGCTTCAAAAGCGATCGACGAGCGTGGTCGCCGCCGCACACTGGCTCCGCTCGCCGTGATACCTGAGAGCGATAGTAACGTCGATCCGGCTCGCTCAGCCAGTGCCACCCGTCACCAGCATGTTCGGCATCCGGCAATGGACGATCGTCGGAGGGCCCGCCGCAGGGATGGAAGAAAGGTGGAAAGCAGGGTGTCTGCTTCCGTCTGCTTCCGTCTGCTTCCGTCGCAGCGGGGATGGAAAGCTTGGGGGGAAGCAGGGTGTCTGCTCCTCGCTTGCTCCTCGCTTCCGCAGTCCGCGCGACTGCAGCCATGGGTTTGCGTTGTAGCTACGCTCGCGCAGAGCGTGGGGGCGTCGCCATCCGTACTGCCACTTACCCCCGCGGTCAACGCGACCGCAGCTACGGTCCGCGTCGCAGCTAGGGGCCGCGTTGTAGCTACGCTCGCGCAGAGCGTGGTGGAATCGCTATCCGTATTGTCATTTCCCCGCAGTCCGCGCGACCGCAGCTACGGTCCGCGTCGCAGCTAGGGGCCGCGTTGTAGCTACGCTCGCGCAGAGCGTGGTGGAATCGCTATCCGTATTGTCATTTCCCCGCAGTCCGCGCGACCGCAGCTACGGGAGTGCGTTGTAGCTACGCTCGCGCAGAGTGTGGGGGAATCGCACGGCAGAGACGCGCTGGCGAGTGAAACTCCGGGACCGCGGGGGGAGTATTGCTGGACGGTATCCCGTGTCGATCTTAGGGAGACGCTTTATGGGCTCCAGCGAACCCTCGATTCGGCGACGTGTTGCGGCTCGTCAGACGGTGGTCGCGGCCATCTTATTGCTCTGCGGCTGCGGCGGTACGACGACGCCCGCTGGCGAGGAGATTGCTCCGCGATTCGCGGACCGCGCGGCCTTCCATCGATTTGTGGCCGAAGGGTGGGACTCGCCCTTCGGGTTGGACTACGTGTTCGTGCACAGCTCGGGCG
This sequence comes from uncultured Planctomycetota bacterium, assembly GCA_963802295.1. GTDB lineage: Bacteria > Planctomycetota > Planctomycetia > Pirellulales > Pirellulaceae > JAJRVM01. The sequence continues at coordinate 242,769 of CAWDIM010000007.1, forward strand.
CGCGCGATCGCCAGTTGGTCGATGGCGTTTGTCGGGACGTGGCGATTCGGTGGGTCAATCTGGCCAGGTTGGATTGGAAGGTGATCGAGAAGTCGGCACCCCGCAACGGTCGGCATTCCTACAACTGGTCCGATCTGGACGAGGCGGTGCGCACCTGGCAGCGCAATGGGATTCACATCCTGATCTCGATGCGGTTCGAGTCACCGTGGGCCACGGCTGACAAGAACGATCAGGAGTTCGTTTATCTGAAAGGAATTGCCAAGACATTCGCACTCGCGGGTGCCGACTATCTGCCCAAGCCAGAGCATATGCAGGACCTGCGCGATTATGTCAGCAACCTCGTGGAGCGTTACGACGGTGATGGGCAGAACGACATGCCCGGTTTGCTCTTTCCGATAGTGCATTACCAGGCGGGGAACGAATACAGCAACGAAGTCTTTTGGACGGGCACGGCCGACCAGTACGGACTGCTGCTGCGCCAGTTTTCTCTGGCGGCTCGCGGTGCCTGCCCCCAGGTGAAGGTGGTTCTGTCGGGTATCGGATTTCGCGAGATTTACGGGTTCTACGATCTCGAGTTGGATGCGGTCACTCAGGCATACGTGCGGCAACAGTTGCCGCGGGTTCCCGCCGGTATGAATAAGTTCGTCGAACGCACGGAAGCTTTCTCGATCGCCACGGCCCGTTTTACCGACGCGTACGACATTCTGGACGCGCGCTGGCCCAACTACGGGATCGTGAAGAAGAGCGCGGAATTGCTGCATGCAGTACGAGGTCGCGGCAAGGAGATCTGGAGCGCGGAGATCTACAGCGGATTTCCGCTCCTGGAACCGTTGGTTCTTCCCAACTGGACCCTGCACGCCTGGCCGACTCCGTCGCGCAGCACGGAGTACATCAGTATCCTGAAGAATCCCAAACACCCGCAATTCGACAGGGTCAACCAGTGGTATCGCGGTCTGCAGGCCGCCCAAGTCGTGAAAATCTGCATGGTGGCACTCGACGCGGGTAGTCGCAAGTTGATGATGGGCTGGGCGGTCGATATCCAGAACCCGTTGGCCGTCTCGACGCTCTCCCACCACGGCCTCTACAGCGCCACCTTCAAGCATCTCTGGCCGGCTGCCTACACGTATAACTTGACCATCACCAAGCTGGAAGGACTCCAGAGTGTTCGACGCATCCGCATGCCCGATAATGTCTTTGTCTACCACTGCCAACTCGAGCAGGACCGGCAAGTACTAGTGGCGTTCTACGACGATCACATCGGCCAGAACCACGATGAACCGATGGGCGAAATCGAAATGCGAATCCCTGTGTCCGCCCAGGAAGTTCAGATCACCGAGATCATTTCGCGCGTCGGTCAGATACAGCCCAGGGTCCGGTCTGCCACGGTCGAGAACGGTCGACTTGCCCTGCGGCTGACCGAATACCCTGTCTTCATCGAGCCGCGGATGCAATGAGCTGGACGGGGCAGGCTTGAGGGTGGCGGAGGGGAGCGAGGACTGCGGCACACCGAGCTGCAAATGCCCTTGCGTGCCGGCCACCCCGAGACCCTTGCCGGGGGGGCGATGATAGCATGACCCTTTGGGAAAAGTGACATTTGCCCCGCCGCTCTGGTCTGGTAATATTTCGCGTGGCAAAGTCGGCGAGCAAAGCGACATGGATGCTGCGCGTCTTCACAGACGGTCGACATGGAGGTGGACGACTTACCTCAGCATGGGCTGGACTTCCCGCGAGGCGGTGGTGCTACTGACCGCGTCAAGAGAAGCGAAACACAGGCGACCGATTTGGCAGTACGGATACCCGTCCCCATTCTGATTTGGCGGGACGCATGTTCGTTTGAAAGGAGACGACAGATGCTCGTTCTATCACGCCGACAAGACGATAAGATCGTCTTCCCCAATCTGGGAATTACCGTGGAGATTCTCAAGATCGTTGGGCGTACCGTGCGGGTGGGTGTGGAAGCGCCACCGCAAGTGCGCGTACTGCGCCACGAATTGGCGCAGAAGGAAATGGCTGACCAGGTGGAGTCAGTTTCGTTGCCCCTGCCGGGGCCTCTCGTGAAGGGAACGCCGGACAGCAAGACGGCTGACCATCGGCTGCGGAACCGATTGAATCAAGCCACCATCGGGTTGCAGTTGGCCCAGAAGCAGATTGAAGTGGGGCAACTGGAAAACGCTGACCGAACGCTGGTGAAAGTGTTGTCGGAGTTTCAGTCGTTGGATGAAGATCTGGGTAAGCGAGAAGTGGCAGCGCCGAGTGTCGCCGCTCGGCATGCGCTGCTGGTCGAGGACGATGCCAATGAAAGCGAGTTGCTGGCTGGTTTCCTGCGGCTGAGCGGTTTTCGGGTCGACACGGCCGCCGATGGCTGCGATGCGCTGGACTATCTATCCGAGCACAGTCAGCCGGACGTGGTCCTGTTGGACATGCAGATGCCTCGCTGCGACGGACCGACGACGATTTCGGCTATCCGGCAGAACCCTCAGTACAGTGGACTTAAGGTCTTTGCGGTCAGTGGCCGAGTCCCGGCGGACATGGGCGTGACAGTGGGTCCGAGTGGCGTCGATCGCTGGTTCCGCAAGCCGCTCAATCCGCAGTCGCTGGTAGCCGAATTAGAACGGGATCTGCAGCGCTGCACGACGTAGCTGAAAATTGGCCGAGCGGGTATGGCAATGACCCAGTTGCCTGCGAGCCGGTTCGACCGGTCCTTTCAGGGAGGAAGAACGAACACGCAAGGAAATACCCCTTGAGCCGGAGAGAGAGTGGGAGCCCGCTGCACCTGGCTGGGCTCCCACTCGGTTTTTTTGACGACTATTGAGCCGTTGGACGTCCATGACCCGCCGGTAAGGCAGCAATCGATCTGGCCCCGTTACGTGGCGCATGCGCGACCGGACCCCATGGTTCTCAGGATAATGTGAATTCTTAGTCGTTAGTGTTCCCATACCGAGCGAACGAAAGTGCAAAGTGAAACGTGCACCGCACCTGATTGTTGCGATCGGCACTCGTCACTTCCGAAGCCTGGCCATTCACCATTGTCTTCCTCGGCCGTACGTGGAAGTTTTGTTTCTGTGACGCCAGCCGTCCCTGGCGCGGCCATGCCGGGGACCTCGATCGCTCGTCTTCCAGCTTGAGAGAGCAGGACGGTCCGTTCCCCGGCGTGACGTTTGTGGTGAACGGGGGTGCCGACCGCTTGGGGGTCACAATTTGCGTGGGAGGACTTTGTCGAGGTCCTCGCGCCGCAGCGGTTTGACGAGATGGTCGTCGAAGCCTGCTTCTCTGACGGCAGCCCGATCGGATGCCGCGCCGTAGCCGGTCAGGGCGACCAGTCGGATTTGCGCGTGACGCGGATCGCGGCGAATCGTGCGGGCGACTTCATACCCGTCGATACCGGGGAGTCCGATATCGACCAGTGCCAGGTCAAAGTGGCTGTGTTGCAGCAGATCGAGTCCCCGTTGGCCGTCTTCGGCATCGGCCACCTGGTAGCCGTAGATTTCCAGGAGTGACCGGAGCATGTCTCGGCTATCGGCATTATCTTCCACGATCAAGATCCGTCCTTGGCGGAGGGATTCCGAATCGATGGTGGTGGTGGCGGGGGGGGCGGGGGTACTGTTACGACAAGCGGGCAGTCGCACGACGAACTCTGTCCCTTTCCCGACCCCTTCGCTGTGGGCGGTGACCGAGCCATGGTGCAACTCGACAAGCTCCTTGACCAGGGTCAGTCCGACCCCCATGCCGCCATCGGAGCGGTCGAGCGTGGATCCCGCCTGCACGAAAATATCGAAGATGCTGTCGAGCATCTCGGGCGGGATACCTTCGCCGGTATCGCGCACGCGGAGCACGACCTCGTCATCTTCCGGGTAGGCTGACAGCCAGATTTTTCCTCCCGGGGGAGTGTATTTCAACGCATTGGTCAGCAGATTCACCTGGATCTGTTGCAGTCGCGTGAGATCCCCACTGACGATCATGGGATGGGGAGCGACGTCGACTTGCAGGATCTGACCGCGCTGTCTGACTTCCCGCTCGATGACTTCCAGGACGGGGGTAATGGCAGTGCGGATATCGATGGGTTCGGGGCGGATTTCGATCTTCCCCTGAGTGACTCGCGACACATCGAGCAAGTCGTCGAGCAGTCGCGACATCTGGTGCGTTTGGCGTTGAATCACCTGACAGGGGTTTTGGCATGCCTGGTGGACCGTGCAGTTCTTGTCCAATACGTAGGTGGCGTTGAGGACGGCTCCAAGCGGATTGCGGAGTTCGTGCGAGAGCATGGCCAGGAACTGATCGCGTCTCTGCACGGCCTCTTGAGCCAGTTTTTCCGCCCTTTTCTGGGCGGAGATGTCTTTGCCGATCGAGGCAATGGCCACGGGGAGTCCTTCTTCGTCGGTGAGGAGCGAAAGGGTCAACAGCACCGCGCAGAGCTCGCCCGACTTGCACCGTCGCAGCGTTTCCGCGTTCCGCACGGCCTCGAAGTTTCGGCAGCGGGCGCGCAGTTCTGCCGACAGTGAATGCTCGCCACTCGGCTGCAGCATGTCGATGCTCTTTCCCAGCAGTTCGGCGCGGGACCAGCCGTAGCTTCTTACCGCCTCGCTATTGACATCGATGATGACACCGTGCAGATCTTCGATAATAATGGGGTCGGCCGCATCCATGAAGACCTTGGACATTCGCCGCAGACCCTGCTCAGTCTGCTTGAGTGCATCGATCGTCACGAAGGTGATCACCACGCCGTCGAGTCGGTGGCCGGAGCGATACGGCAGAATTCGCAGGATGAACCAATGCCCCTGGCGGTCCTGAACGTGTCGTTCCGGGACCGATTCGTTTTCGAGCACGCGTTGGACGTCTTGGATCAGACCGTCATAGTCGATGCCGCTGGCGAAACTGTCGATTCGCCGACCGATATCTTGAGGCAGAATGTTGAAGATACTGGTGACGCGCGGCGTGAACTTGCGAATACAGAGCGATCGGTCGAGGAAGATAGTGCCGACGTCGGTGCTTTGCAGCAAGTTATCCATATCGTCGGTCAATTGGGTCAGTTGGGCGATCTTGCGCTGGTGTTCCGCGTTGACGGTGTACAGTTCCTCGTTGACGCTATGGAGCTCTTCGTTGGTACTCTGCAGCTCTTCGTTCGATGCGACGAGTTCTTCGTTGGTGGCCTGCAGCTCTTCATTACTGGTTTCCAGTTCTTCGATCGTGGCCTGCAGGTTTTCCTTGGTGTACCGCAGTTCGACTTCCAACGACTGCATCTGATCTCGCGACGCGCGTTCGACGTCGATTGCCTCCTGTTGTTCGGAAGGTGTCTTGGTAGGCGTGACGCTTTCGAGTGACACCAGCAGGTAGGGTTCGCTCGATTGTCTCGACGTGAGCGGCTTGACTCGGATTCGCACTTCTTCGACGCCCGCCGTCGTCTCCACGCGCGTGCCGGTATAGGTCACCGGTGTCTGTTCTTTCGCGGCTCGCTGAAGGGCGCCGGCCAATACGAGTTTGAGTTCTCGGTCGACCATCTCCAGGATGTCGGTCGACATGCGGCCGTCTTTGGGAACCAGAAATCGCCCGGCGCCGGCGAAAGTGTGGACCACGTGCCGTTGCGAGTCCAGCAGGATGCTGGGGGGGACGTACTCCTCGAGCAGCACGTCATAGGTTCGCAGCAGGTCCACGTCGGGGAATCCGGGCTGCGCCGCATGGACCGGCCGTGCGATGGCATAGCCGGGCGAGAGGGGTAATCGCAGGTCGGACGAGAGCCGCACGTCGCGACGTTTACGAAAGATCTTCCAGTGCCCATCCAACTGGTCGAACTCGTCGCTGATTTCCCCCGGACTCTCGCTGGGACCGAGGAACATGATTCCGCCCGCCTTGAGGCCGAAGTGGAACAGCGACAAGACTTTCTTCTGGGCCGCCGGCTGCAGATAGATCAGCATGTTACGGCAAGAAATCAGGTCCAGCTTGGTGAACGGAGCGTCGCGGATCACGTTGTGCGGAGCGAACACGATTCGTTTGCGCAGGTCCTGGGTGACGTGATAGTGCATGCCGCGTCGTATGAAGTAACGTTCCAGCCGTGCGGGTGTCACCTTGGCAAGACTCGATTCCTCGTACATGCCGGCACTGGCGAACTCCAGCGATGCGCGGTGCACGTCCGTCGCGAATATCTTGAAATCCCACGCCCGGCCCACCTGTTGCGTAGCCTCATCGAGCAGCATGGCGATGGAGTAGGCCTCTTCTCCCGTGGCGCAACCCGCCACCCACACGCGCAGGCCGTCCCCTTGTTGTGCCCGGCCGAGAAGTTGCGGAATCACCTCACTAACCAGCCGCTCAAACGCCTCGCTATCCCGAAAGAACTCCGTCACTCCGATCAGCAAGTCCTTATAGAGCAAGTTGGCTTCCTCGGGGTCCTCGCGCAATCGCCGGACGTAGTCTTGCAGATCGAGCGACTGATTGAGCTGCAACCGCCGCTCGATACGTCGTGTCACGGTGTTCGGTTTGTAGTGCGAAAAATCGATGCCGTACTCGTCACGCAGGATGCGGAAGATGGCGTTCATGCCCTCTTCGGAGACGTTGCCATTGAGGGAGGGCTCCAACCGCGACCCCTGCAACGTGGTGCTGGCCAGAATCACACGCGGGATCGATTCCGGCGCGACCACGTAATTCACAACCCCGGTGTCCACGGCGCTTCGCGGCATTCCATCAAACTTCGCCGTGTCGGGATCCTGGACAATGACGGTTCCCCCCGCGTCGTGGATCGCTCGGATCCCGCGCGAACCGTCGCTGCCCGTTCCGGAGAGTATAACACCCATCGCACGTGTCCCAGCATCCTGGGCCAGTGATCGGAAGAACACGTCGATCGGCAACGTGAAAGAGCGGGACGGGTCCTTGTCGGTTAAGAGGAGCCTTCCCGCGGAGATGATCATTTCCTTTTTGGGAGGGATCAGGTAAATCGCGTTCGGCTCGACCTTCATGCCATCGGTGACCCGGTGGATCGAGATCTTGGTGTGCCGCGAGAGCAGTTCGTCCATCAGGCTCTTGAAGTCCGGCGAAAGATGCTGGACCACGACAAAGGCCATGCCCGTCTCGGAGGGCATGCTATCGAAGAGCGTTTCCAATGCCTCCAAACCGCCAGCGGAAGCCCCAATGCCGACGATAACGGATGGAGAATTCGTGTCGTGGGGATGAAATTGGGTAGCGTCTGACATCGATGTCATCCTCCAGGCCCTACCGCAGCCGGCCGCCGCAACCATACGTAAAACGGAATTCATTCCGTTTGTGCAGCATCCGTTGCTCTCCGTAATTTCCTGAACACAGCCTGCGGCCGCAACCAATCAGGAAATCCGAAATCCCAATCGCGAAAACCAAAGCAAATTCGACATCCAAAACTCAGGAACAGAAACCTCAGCTGCCGGCAAAACCACAGTCACAGGCCGCCAGCAGATGCTCGCCACTGGGCATGCTCTGGGATGTTCCGTCCGCACGAGACCTCCCCATGCGCCGCCCCTCAACCCAGTCGCTCGACTGGAAGTAGACTCGTATCGCGCGGGCGCCCACTGCGACATTAGATTGTAGCCGTGTGAGCCAAAAAACAAGCCTTCTGCGGGGCCTTGCGAGTAAGCCAGTTGCATGGTGACCTTGATTTCACCAGCACCGTGATCATCGAGTTGGCGCGTTGTCACGGGTTGGACCAGGAGTGGCAGTCCGCTGCCCGGCACTGGCAGCGTCAAATCCAGCCAGGGCAGCGCCAGTGCCACCCAGGATCAGACTCAGGCGTTGGCGAAGCACGAGAGGAGCCGTGTGCGGAGGGCAACCCCGGTCCTGGTGGGGCTATACGGCCGAGAAAGGGGAGCCTGGTCCGTGCCTCTTGCCAGTCACCGTGAGCGGCACGGTACAGGCCCAGATAAGTCTCGCAGCGCAAGCCAGCGCGCCTGCAGTGGTCAACGATACTCCAGCACCCCTTTTCGCTCATTCGCCCCGCGATCGATCCTGACGTCCTTCACTCCCCGCTGACTGACGAGGCAAGTTGGGTAAGTTGGCTGGTGCGGCAGCACCTGACCCAGAACGGGGTCCCTAACGGTAGTTCTGCTGCGTCAGCTCGATCGCCTGATCGACTGTCTGCTGCGTAATGATGGTGGCTCCGGCGTCGATGTTCGACGGAGTGATGCCATAGCGGAGGTAAAGAGCGAGTTGCATCACCGGGTAGAATCCCTGGATGTAAGGCTGTTGATCGACGGTCCCGAGAATCACTCCCTCCTTGATCAATTTGAGTGTGGTGGGGGATAGATCGAAACCGGCAGACCAATAGCCTTGACCGGCGAAGTGTTGCGCGATGGCCCGTCCCGCAGCCTCGGTGTCCGCTTGCCCGGTGCTCAGGACGATGCGGATTTGCGGGTCCTTTTCCAGCTCTTGTTTGACGATTTCCGCTCCTTTCAGCGAATCGTTGCCGGTCACGCGGATGGTGGCCTGGATTTGCTTCGCTTTCAGCTCATCCTGCAAACCGCGCAGTCGATCCTCCAGCGACGAAACCCCTTCGTCATGCATGGTCAGCAGCACGCGAGCGCCTTGAGGGATCTTGGGAGAGGCGAATTTGGCCAGTGATCGGCCGGCCGCGTAAAGCCGCTGATTCACGCAACTGAGCCGGGCGTTGGGTGTGGCATGGTCGTCCGTGTTGAAACCAACGACAGGAACGCCGGCCGCCATCGCCTCCTGAACAACGCTATCGAAAGCCGCTGGATCGACCAGATTCAGCGCGATCCCATCGAAACCGTCCTGTACCGCTTGCCGCACCAGCGCGGCCTGGGCGGGCATGTCGACGCCGTCCACTCCCATCCACGTGCACTCCACTCCCATCTTCTTGGCGGCGTCCTCCATCCCCTTCTTGACTGGTGCAAAGAAGATGGCGTCCTTGCAGCAGGTAATGAATGCCAGCCGCAGGGGCCGTTCTTGGGCCCTGACGGTGCCGCCCGCTGGCCCCACCGACAACGCCAGCAGAGCGACAAGGCCAGCGGCCGACCCCAGGAAGACTCGTTTGCGTTTCATGGCGGAGTGCTTTCTCAGTTGGAAATGCCGCGGTAGCGTCCATGCTGAACCAGGAGAAGGAATCGATGGAATCCGCACAACTTTGATCGACAGCCTATTTTTCCGCCGGTGCTTGCACCGCCTCCAGGGCAGCCAACGCCTCATCAATCTTGGCAGCGACGTCCTTGTAACCCGGCTCTTTTCCGTCGTGAACGGCACCATCGACGCTCCCATAGCACTCCATCATCGCATCGACGGACTGCTTGACGGTCTGCAGATCCTCGGGGGTTAAGTTGGCCTGTTTCGCCAGTTCCGGCAAAGCCTCGAGGATATCACCGATTCCGTGCATCGGCTCATGGGCCAGTTCGACGGCCTTCTCGGTGTCGGTCTGGTCGAACGCCTGCTTGATCTCCACGTAATGCTCCTTCAGCAGACTGACGCCTTCGGCAAAGGTCTTCGGCTGAGCGTGTTCCTCGCCGGCGTGTTGCGCATGGTCACCGTGGTCGTGGGATTCGCTTCGCGCTGCGTCCGCCGACGGCTTCTTCTCGGCAGCCGGCCCGTTACAGCCCACCGCGAACACCGCGACGAGCAAACCCAAGGAAATTGCCTGAAGCCGGCCAGTCTGTGCTAAGCGAACGCTCATAGAAGAGCTCCTCTCGATTGGGTGGGAGGTAAATGCAAAATGGCTGCCCGGTGCGCAGCACGCGGGACCTTGCAATACGTTAGCAGATCCGGGACGATAGCATCAAGTTGCCCGCGCGGCCGGTTCCCCTAAATTGGGCGACGGGATCCCAGAGGCGGTGAAGTACGATCGTCTTGCCCAGGGGGGCGAACCGGGGCTCAGGCAATTGCGTATCACAGAAATGGCCGCGTTCGTAACGGCATTCAGAGGCGTTGCGCCGGGCGAAGCGTGTTCAGGCCAGGGTGATGCTGGCCCCCGCGTCTGGCTCGCGCTGCCAAAGCACCAGCGCCGACAGATGGGCGGCTCCCGATTGCCCCAGCTCCAGCAGCCCAATTCCAGCAGCCCAATTCCCGCAGCCCAATTCCCGCAGCCCAGCGCCAGATAAGTGGTATTGTCATGACACGACTGACTCAAATGATCGCCTGCCTGGGCACGGTCCTGGTGGCGGGGTTCGGCTTGTCCGGATGTGGCGGGACGGACGCTGACCAACGAAGTGCCTGGCGGGAAGCCGGCCGGCAGTTTCTGCTCCAGGAAGAGCCGTCTGACGCCGTGCAGGTAATTCAGCTGCGCGAAACGCTGGGGGAATCCAGCGAGCAGCGCGAAGTCGTGCTGGTGGGACGGATCGACGGGTTGAGTCATTCGACTTGGGATCCGGACCGCGCTGCCTTTATGATCTGCGACTTGTCGCTGCGCCATACCGACGTCGAACTCGACGGTGCCCCGAAGCACGATGCCGATAATTGCCCCTTCTGCAAAGCGAAGGCAAAAAAGGAATTTGCCGCAATCGCGTTGGTGGAGGTCGTCGACCAGAGCGGCGACGTGCCCTCGGTCGACGCCCGGACGTTGCTGGGATTATCCGACGGACAGACCGTAGTCGTATCCGGCAAGGCCACGCTCGACAAGTTGGGTACGCTCGTCGTGCAAGCCGACAAACTGTTTGTGAGGCTTGGGGATGGGGAGTGAATTCGCTGAAGTGTTGGTCGGTAGGATCACGCCCGGAGGACGGAGCAGGAGGAAGGGAGGAAGGGAGGAAGGGAGGAAGGGAGGAAGGGAGGATGGGAGGATGGGAGGTTGTGCGCCGCGTGGCGGTGTCTGGCGTTCAGTGTTTTGGCCAGGGAGACATTTTGATTTCTGATTTCTGTTTGGATGTGGCCGCCGGGCGGGGCGAGGTTCAACGATGGTGCGTCGAGGATGGCGTGGGGATTTCGTCGGTCCGAGGGGCTGGCTGGCAGATGCTGGCCTAGGACACAAGTGACAAGTGACAAGTGACAAGTCAAAAGTGACAAGTGACAAGTGATGCGTGATAAGATCGTAATGTCCGGCGGGTTTTTCCAGCTTCAGCAACTTCGATACGGCAGCGTGTGCCCGCGCTGGAGCGTCGCATCATGAGCATGTGGATGATTGCCTGGCGGAGCATCCAGCAACGGGGACTGGCATCGTCGCTGACCGCGTTTTCAATGGCGTTGGGAGTGATGCTGGTCGTAGCCGTGCTATCGATCCATGGTGTCATACAGGAGTCGTTCCAGAACAACGCCAATTTGGGATACAACTTGATCGTCGGCGCCAAAGGGGGCAAGCTGCAACTGACGCTCAACTCGGTCTACTATCTCAGCCAGCCGATCGAGAACATTCCGTACGATTTCTACATGGAGTTCCTGTCTCAGGAGCAGCGCGACATTGAGTTGCAGAACGCGCTGGGCAGTCCACAAGAGAGCCGGGAAGGGGAGTATGCGCCGTACACGCAGATCGCCATCCCGCTCTGCCTGGGGGACTATTTCGGGCCTTTTCGCGTCGTCGGCACCACTCCCGGCATGTTTGAAAATCTGCGGTTTGGGGCCGAAGGGGACCGGCAGTACGAGTTTGCCGAGGGACGCAACTTCCAGCGTCGCAGCGACGAGAACGGTTTCTTCGAAGCGATTGTGGGAGCGACGGTGGCCCATGACATGGCTGTGAAGATCGGCGACCGTATCTCCACGACCCATGGTGATCCCGAGGGGATGGGGCATGGGCACAAGTTCATAGTCGTTGGGATTCTGGCCCCTTCCGGGACCCCCAATGATCGCGCGGCGTTCGTGAACATGGAAGGTTTTTACCTGATGGAGGGGCATGCCAAGCCGCTGGAGGAGGAACGCTTGATCGGGAAATCCGTCCCCGTGCCGAAGGTGGGGCCCGACGAACCACCCGTGGTGGTCGCGGACGAGAAACCGAAGCCCGCCAGGTACTCGTCCGATCCGCGGGATCAACTCAGCTTGAAAGCGCTCCCGGTCGAACAGCGGGAAGTGACCGCGGTGTTGGTGCGAACCTCCAACAACCTTGTGGCTCCGTTGCTGCAGAATAGTATTAACGAGGGGGACAAAGCTCAGGTCGTGCTTCCCGTGTTGGAGGTCTTCTCGTTGTTCGAGGTGTTCGTCAAACCGGTCCAGCTGATCCTGTTGGTCCTCACCGCCATGATCTGTGTTGTGTCGGGCGTCAGTATTCTGGTGAGCATCTACAATTCGATGGCGGGTCGACGGCATGAGATTGCCGTGATGCGGGCGCTCGGCGCATCACGTTCGGCTGTCTTGTCGATCGTGTTGGTCGAGTCGATTATCCTTGCCCTGGGAGGCGGTGCCGCGGGGTGGATTATGGGGCACGGATTGAATTGGATTGCGAGTCCGATTATCGAACGGCGCACGGGTGTATCGGTTGGGTTCTTCGACTTCGCGCCGAGTGTCGACCTGTACCGATTGCTCGGTGGCGCCGCCGATATTGACTTCATGAAGGTGTCGTCCGAGTTGTTGCTGATTCCCTTGCTGCTGCTCCTGGCCGTGATTGTCGGCTTTCTGCCCGCTCTGGCCGCCTATCGTACGGATGTGGCGGGATCACTGGGGAAGTAGTCGCAGAGTTGCCATGGGCCGCTGGGTGCCTTCCGGATTGCCGGTTTCATGTCCCGCCGCCCCGTGCAATATTTGGCGGCGACATTCAAAGTCGAGCGACTTCGCAGCCGACTTCCGCGTGTGTTTGGTCCGGCAGGCTGGGAAGGATGGGATTATCCATCGACGCCGCGTCGGGTCGTACGGCGATGGTGCGCAAGCCGATCTGATTCGCCTCGACCTCTTGCGGGGCAATGCGGGCCAACAGGGGGAGGGCGGCGAGACGCCCGAGGGACGAGAGGCCGAACAGGAGGAGATATGCATGGAAGCTGGTGCCAAGAGTCGTCAGCAGCAGTCCGCCCGCCAAGGCACCACACACCCAGGCGGTCGTGTTGAGTAGATTGTAAAGCGTCAGCATGCTGGTGCGCTCATCCTCCTCAATCGACTCGAAGAACAGCAGGAAGAACGCCAATTCGTACGCACCCCAGGCCATGCCGCCAAACGCCTGCAGCAGCAACAGCCAAGTCATATTCTGCGACAGAATCCAACCGCCGCTCAGCGGAATGATACCGATTGCTCCAATCCACAGCAATTTCTGCGCGCCCACGCGGTGCGCAATGCGGCCGCACAAGGGCAAGGCGACGACCTTAGCCAAGTAGGCTACGGAAATCAGAGTGACATAGGCCGCGTACGAGAACTCGAGCTTCCGGAACATGAAGGGGGTAAAGTACGGGCCGGAAAACTGCACCGCCGCCTGCACCGTCGCCAGGTATACCAGAAGCTGCCCGCCGCTGTGATGCCGCAGGTGCTGCCACCGTTCCCGCCACGGTAGATTTCGCATGTTCGGCGGGATCGGAACCGGCTCGCTCTGTAGTGATAACATCCAGACCGAAACCATGCGGGATAGGCAGGCGATGGCAAAAATCGCAGCAAATGCATGCAACAGCCAGTCATGTGTCGCGGAGAACTGCAGGAGCAAACCGCCAGCCAAGAAGCCAATGAACACGGCCGCTTGCGAGGCGCGGGTGCGAAACGCAAAATACCCAGCCCGCAAACTGGAGGGGACGAGCGTTCCCATCCAGGTGTTCCAGGCTGGACCCGTTGCCAGTCCGGAACCCCAGTAAACGGCGACAACCACCAGCAGGCCGGCCGCTGAAATCCAACCTCGCCAGGCCGCCAGCAATAACGGGAGGAATGCCAGTCCTTGGATCGTGGCACCGCAGAGCACCCATCGCTTGTGCGATTTCAGCAAGCGAATACCGGTGGGAGTGACCGTTTGCATGATGCCGCCAGCTAACAGCGGAACGCTGGCCACCAGCCCTGCCGTCAACTCACCCAATCCGACTGCCAAGGCAAAGGCCGGCAAATAGGTTTCACCGAATCCGACCATTCCTCCCCAACCGATTCCGTCACCGAGGCTGGCCCGCAGGTCGCGGCGCAGTATCGCCGGATCGCGCGCGGTGGGCCTGCAGTTCGCACGCGGCGCCTGCGCTTCCGCGGTGGAACGATAACGGAGGGTAATGCTGGACACGGAAGACTCCTTCCGACAAGAGACCCGAGGGTACGGCGTCGGAGACACAATCCATTGCGGAATGCGGATGAACACGGCTACGGCACGGGAATCATTTCCATGGACACTCGTGTTCAGAAAGAATAGGCACTAAATCGTTGTTCATGAAGGGGGAGCATCTTTCCCCATCCCCAGTAGGCAACCAGATTCCGCGCATCGGCCGCTCCGATAGAATCCTCGGGTGGAGCACCACTCCACGTTCGTGCCCGCAATTCGGCTGCCGAAAACGGGACTGTATATCCCGTTTTTCTCGAATCCGGTCAAGGGCGACTGGCCGCCATTTGCGGTCGGGCGGTCGGACGAGGGTGCGCACATTAAGTTCGGCGCATTCACAGGATGGGGAGTTGGCCAACCGTACTGACGGTCGAGTCCGCACTCGCCGGAATCTGCCGCGGGTAGCGCTCCGCCAGGATGTCACCGTGCGCGGTGACGATCGTTTCGTGCAAAGGAATGTTGATTCCGGACAGTCGCCTGGCCGCCTCCGCCACACGCAGCAGTCCGGTGCAACAAGGGACTTCCATACGCACGACCGACACGCTCCGCACTTGAGCATGTTGGAGAATCGCCGCCAGCTTGCCGACGTAAGCGTGGCAGTCGTCCAGTTTCGGGCAGCCGATGACAACCGGCCGGCCATCCAGAATGCGAGCATGAAACCCGGCACAAGCGACCGGCACGCAGTCCGCCACCAGAAGAAGGTCGGCGCCGTGCAGCAGGGGGGACTGCGGCGAAACGAGATGCAGTTGCACGGGCCAGTTCACCAGCCGGCATGATTCCTCGGCAGCAGCGTTGACGGCGAGCGGTGGGACGTCAGCTGTGGCGATTGATGGGGGCCGCCGGGGTGCCGCACCGGGGCCGCCGAAGCCCGCACAGACGCCGATGTCTGGTGCTGATAAATTGGGTTTCGCGACACCCGTTGCAGCCAGATGTTCCGCCACCGCCTGCCGGTCAAAAGGGGCAGCCTCCCGCTGGATAATCGAAATGGCGCCGCGCGGGCAGTGACCCAGACACGCACCCAACCCGTCGCAATAGGTATCCGACACGACACACGCCTTGCCCTCGATGATCTTAATCGCGCCTTCTTCGCACGCTGGCACACAGAGGCCGCATCCATCACATTTCTCGCCGTCGATCTGGATGATATGTCGATGGGTCACATTATGTCGGACGGTCATAGCGTCTCGCCTCGCGCCTTCTTCTCGTCAGTTTCTGTCATTTGCATTGCTCTGATGCGGACCTGCCCCGATGGTTCACGCCGTCCTCGGCTGACAGGCTAGTTTTCCGTCTCGAGCGTGTCTCTGTTCGCCTCAGGTGAATCGGTTTCCCCGTGGTTCGTTTCCTTCCCCGCTGGACTGCTCCTGGGGGTCCCCGGCTTGCCCCGCTCGGGTACCGGCCGGTTCTTCTGCAGCAGGTGAGCCAGTGCCAGGGCGGGATGTCGCAGGGCCATGCGTGGTCCGGCGAACCGCATCACTGCGCGAATCTGATCGCGCATCGCCGGTTGGTAGCAGTGAATGGGGCATTTCGCGCAGACGGGTTTTTCCGGCCCAAAGGGGCATTTTCCCAGCCGTGCCTGGGCGTATTCGAACAACGTCTGACACTCCTCGCACAGCGGGGTGTCCGGCGACACGTGATGAGCGCGGCAATAGATTTCCAGCATCGCTCGAATCGTCTGTTCTTCTCGCGGAGTTGACATGGATCTGGTTCTCGGCCTGGTGCGAGTCTGTGCTCTCTAGAAATATCGCCTATCGGAGCAGGAAAGTCCTTGACCCACCTCAAATTCGCCACAATTCTTCCTGACGCGGCCTGCGACGCGACCAGACAGGAAATCCGAAATCCCAATTTCGAAAACTCAAACGAATTCGAAACCCAAAACTCAAGAACAGAAACCTCCGCTGCCGGCAAAACCGCGGCGGGCGGGCCACAAGCAGATTCTCACTACTGGGCATGCTATTGGAGGTTTCGTCCTCCGTTCTCCCTTTTTCCCGTTCTCCCTTTCTCCCTTCTTTCTGTCGCGCGGGATCGCGGCATGCGGATGTGTTTCATTCCAGCGTGCATCGGATTGGGGATTTCCGCCGGGCCAAGCACTTTGGGATTGTGCCGCGCCTTGATCGTCTATCGTCCGGCGCCGGTCTTGAAGGTTACGCGAACTGGTGCCAGGGGAGTACCGTCCTCGCCTTGAAATCCCGTGAATTGGTCGGCGTTGAGGAGGCATTCATAGGTCCAGTGTGGCTTGAGTCGAACCGGCGCGGACCAGATCTTGCGTGTCGGATCGTAAAACGCCTTCCCCGCAAGTTCGGGGAAATTCGGGCCACCTCCCACCAGCGACCAGGATTGATCCTTCATCGGACGGTCGAAGACAACCTGCAGGGTCGCCAGGGCTGGATCGACGTCGGTCGCGCCGTTGACTGGCGTGATCGACACTACTCGCGGTTGCTTTGCGCGCATGTCGGCCTGCACCTGTGCGACTTTTTCGGCATACTGATCGAAGAACGCGACGATGCGCGGCGCGAAGGTCTCGAGCGTTGGATACTGATCTCGCTGATTCTCGTAAGTCCCCAGCAGCGCCGTGAGTTCGCCGATCCAGAGGAACTGTCGCTGCTGATCCGCCAGGGTTTGATTCATGGCCGCCAGAGTACCCTGGTACTTCTGGGAATAGCGAATGGTACACGCTCGGACCAGCGATTCGTACATCATCGTTTTCCAATTGCCGTAGGCCTGCCTGTGCATGGCTGCCTGGACGTGCGGGAAAATCCTCTCACCTGCCGGTTTCAATGCCGATTCATGCTGGTCCACGATCGCGTTGGCGTACGAGTGGCAGAACTCATGAATCACGGTGCCTAACATGCTCTCGTCAAACTGTGGATCACCGTTCTTGTCGGCTGACCATGCCCCGAGAATGCAGTACACCTCCTCTCGTCCAGCCGCGAGCTGCACATGAGGCCCATAGCACCCGCCGCCATTGAGTAACCCGATCGCGACGGTGAATTGAGTCTGGGGGCGACCGCCAAAGAACTGATCGAACCACTCGAGGTGCGCATGCTCGTTCAGGACGTTCCGCAGTCGGTCCTCAGCCGACTGATACAGGGTCTGGTGCGACGCGATGAACTGCTGGAACGCCGACTGCTTGACGAAGTCGCGGGCCGCCACCAGGAACTCGCGTGCCTCGGCAGTCCGCCAGCGCTGGTCGAGTGAGCTGCAACGGGGTTCGAAGGCCACGCGTTCTTCGAGTTCGAAGGCGTCCTGGACGTGAACCGCCAGGCACATGACGGCGTCGTAGGAGACACCGCGAGACTGCCGCAGCTTGCGGGCCATCCGCACGACTTCGTGTTCGCGATGCGGCCCGAAGTGTTTTTCCACGTCGGCCGTATACTTCTCGATTCGACCCTGCGAGTATTCGGGGTTTCCGGCCAGTCGAAAAATGATGCTCAGCAGCTCGACTCGCGGATCCACTGTGACCAGCAGTGCCCGGTCGTTGGCAGGTGCCCGGTTGTGGGCAGCCAGTTGTCCAGCCGCGGCACAGAGGCACAGGGTGCCGCAGAGCCAGCTCGACAGAAGGGATATGGCCAGCCGAGAATCCCGCGTGGATACGACTAGTGAACGTTGATCGTTGGATGGCATGTGTGTGACCTCTTCGCTTAGCGCGGCTGTTGGAATGCGACTGATCACCGACGAGTATATCGGATATCGGAATGATGCGTTCTTGGCCGCACAGGCGATAGACGGCCAAACCACACATCTGGCAAGTTGGCATGTGGCGTTCATCGATCAACCGCGTGCTTGCGAGGTGCATGCCGACGGGCTGTTCGCTGTCAATGCTCGTCCGCCCCCTGCGGCGTTAGCCGGGCGGCCGGCGGCGTTGGGGAAAGTGGCAGGGCAGGGGGCCGCAGTCCAAGTTGCCGAGTCTTCCGGTGAAGCGGCGGTGCTCTGTGTCGCGGCCGCGTGTGCGGGCCGGCGGCACCAACTCGCGGTGCCAGGGCTTCGGCGATTTTCCCGGGAATTCGCCGGTTGCGGGTTGCCGTTTGTTTCGGGGCTGTTATAAATGTGCACCCAATACGCGAATGTTGATTTCCGTAAAAATGTACCCTAAGCCGGCGTGCGGGCACAAGCAAACGGAAAATCGAAATCCGAATATCCAAAACCTAAACAAATCCGAAATCAAAAATCCAAAACCTCCGCTGCGGGGCAAAACCGCTGCGGGGCAAAACCACAGTCAAGGGCCACAAGCAGCTTCTCACCACTGGGCATGCCACTGGCTGTTCCGTCCTCCGTCCTTCCCCATTTTTGTGATTGGGATTTCTGGGATTCGAATTTGTTTGGGATTTGGTGCTTTCGGACTTCGGATTTTACTCCAAATTTGCGCACCGGCGCGCATGTTATGGACTAACACGAACACTGTTATCGACTAACACGATAATGCCAGTCTTGTTGAGGGGGGCATGTGATCCCTCGACGCCTGCTGCCGTGGCCTTGGTCGGCGGGTTGAATCGATGTGGACCGAGTTGGCGATTGTACCTGGCGCCGTTGGGCCGTTGCTGTGGCCGAACGATCTTCCGATTCACCATTCCATTACCCGTGGGAGATTGAACCTTGTTCAAGACAAAATTCTTGGTGTTGTTGGCTGCGATGTTCGTTTTCGCGCTGGGCAGCTGGGGAAACCTGGCATCCGGCCAGGCTGCGAATACTGACGCGGAAGTGTCGAACGCCGACGCGGAGGCCGAGGCGGTAAGTTCTGCGTCGCGGGCGCTGGTGAATGCCTACAACGCGGCCGATGGTAAGGCGCTGAGCGGTTGCTTCACCGCCAATGCGGTGTTGATGGACGATGCGGGGAACGAATTCCGGGGGATCGACGAAATTTCCGGGATCTTTTCGAAGTTCCTCGAGCAGTTTCCGGGAGCCCAGATGGAGTTGGACATCGACTCCATCAGGTTGGCGGGGCCGGGGGTAGCGATTGAAGAAGGTGCGCGCACGGTGACCTTGCCGGATGGTTCAGCCCGCGCTCGAAACCGGTACACCATGGTTTACGTGAAACAGGCGGACGGCTGGAAGATCGTTTCCGCCCGCGAGACTGCGGATGATCCCGAACCGACACCACACGAACGGCTGGCGAGCCTGCAATGGCTGGTCGGCGATTGGGTGGATGAGGATGCGGAGGCGGCGATTTCGATTTCCTGTCGCTGGGCCGAGAATCAGAACTTCCTGTTGATTCATTTCAAGGCCGTTGTCGAGGGGGAAGTGACGATGGAGAGCGAGCAGCGGCTTGGCTGGGACCCCTTGGCCAGAAACGTCCGCTCTTGGGTGTTTGACGCCGACGGCGGGTATGGTGAAGGCCGTTGGACGCAAATCGACGGCAGCTGGATTATCAAGTCGTCGGCCGTGTTGCCAGATGGCGTAACCGGCTCGGCAACCATTTTTCTCGAGCCGTCTGGGCCGGACAAGTTCATCATGAAGGGCTTGGACCGAGTCCTGGGTGATTCCATCGAACCGGATTTCGAGGCCGTCATCGTTCGCAAACCGCCGGAGCCGGGCAAGTAGGTGCGGTTGGCGTTTCGTGGGCCCAAGTCACAACAGAACCAGAAATATCACAAATCGGGTGCCGGACCAATGAACTCCAGATCTCTTTCCGTTTTGGCATGGACTACAGTTGCCTGCCTTGTGGGGTGTGTGTTAGCCGAGCCAGTTCAAGCGCAGCGCGGTGGCGGAGCAGCTCGTGGTGGCGGCGGTGGCGGAGCAGCTCGCGGCGGGGGGGCCGCAGCAGCTCGTGGCGGCGGTGCCGCAGCAGCTCGTGGTGGCGGCGGTGGAGGAGCAGCTCGCGGCGGGGGCGCGGCGAGCGCCGCGTCTCGCCCGTCCATGGGCCGCTCAGGGGCCTCTCATGCCCCCTCTCGTCCCTCCCCCTCTCGTCCCAACGCAGTGACTCCCCCGTCGCGTCCATCGCTTTCCGCCGCGGCGGACAAGCCGGTTCGGTTTCCCACCAGTGGACGACCGTCCATGGGGAGCGTTGCGAAACCCACTCCCAAGCCAGGCACGCGACCCGATTCCAGCATTGCCGCGCGGCCGGTCACTCGGCCGACCCCCAAACCGGATACCCCCTCGCGTCCGTCGCGTCCCAGCCTGGGAGATGTTAGCAGTGGCGGACTGACGCGACCGAGTACCCGTCCCGCGCCAGGCCGCCCGGGAGACATTGCCAGCCGTCCGCGGCCAGGTGGTGATCGCCCCGGCAGCGGCGATCGGCCCGTGACGCTCCCCGGTCAGATCGGCGGTAATCGCCCTGGGGTGGGCGGCGATCGGCCCGTGACGCTCCCCGGTCAGATCGGCGGTAATCGCCCTGGGGTGGGCGGTGATCGGCCCGTGACGCTCCCCGGTCAGATCGGCGGTAATCGCCCCGGCGTGGGCGGTGATCGTCCTGGTGTCGGCGGCGGTAATCGCCCTGGGGTGGGCGGCGATCGGCCCGTGACGCTCCCCGGTCAGATCGGCGGTAATCGCCCTGGCGTCGGCGGTGATCGCCCCGGCATCGGCGGCGGTAATCGCCCCGGGGTTGGCGGCGATCGGCCTGTCACACTACCTGGCGATATCGCTGGCAACCGGCCTGGCATCGGAGGCGGCGGAAACCGACCCGGTATTGGCGACCGGCCTGGTATTGGTGACCGACCCATTATTGGCGGTGGAAATCGTCCGATCATCAATCGCCCGGGTGGGGGTAATATCAATATTGGCGGCGGCATCAACATCGGCAATGGCATCAACATTGGAAATCGACCGGGCTGGAATCGACCGGGGCCGGGTTGGGGCGTGGGCCCGGGCAATGGCGGCTGGGGCTTTCGGCCAGGGCACGGGAACTGGGGCAACCACTGGTTCAACCATCATATACACCATCACCATCACGGCTGGTATCGCGGCGCGTGGAGCGGGCACTGGTGTAACAACTGGTACGTGCCGCTCGTGTACGGTGCGACGGCTTGGGGAGTCAACGCGATTCTGCCGTCCTGGGGTTACAACTTCGGTTACTCTTACGCCAACCCGTATTACGTCGAGTCGGCGATGCCGGCCTACGACTATTCGCAGCCGATTGTGATCAATACCTACAACGCGCCCTCTGCCGATGCATCCGCCGACGCATCGCCTCAGCAGACGGCCACGCAAGAGCAAGAATCGCCGGAGGTGACGGCAGCCTACCAGGCTTTCGATGCTGCTCGCGAGGCCTTTTACCAGCAGGATTATCCTCAGGCTTTGGCCTCGGTCGAGAAGGCGATTGGGCAGCTATCCAGTGATCCCGTGATGCATGAGTTCGCTGCGCTCTGCGATTATGCATTGGGGAACTACGATCGAGCGGCGGCGGTGTTGAATGCCGTTTTGGCCGTGGCTCCTGGGATGGATTGGGCGACGATGAGTAGTCTTTATCCCAACGTCGATATTTACACACAGCAGTTGCGAGCTTTAGAGGACCATACGGACAAGCAGCCGAACGACGCACCGGCTCATTTTGTGCTGGCCTATCATTACTTGGTGGCTGGTCATTCTGATGCGGCGATCGAGCAGTTGCAGGCAGTGGTGAAGGCGCAGCCGAGAGACCAGATTGCCCAGCGCATGCTGAATGCTCTGCAACCTCCCACGGAAACGGCGTCGGATGTTCCTCAGACGCCGCCGGCCCCAGGGGCTGCCACGGTCAAGACCGAATCAGCTGCGGAAGCGGTGACGCCCGAAGCCGATCCGGCGGCGCCACCGACTGGCCCGACGACCGATCTGGTGGGGAACTGGCGGGCAGAGCGAGACGGCGACGCGTTCGAGTTGTCGGTCAGCGAAGAAGCCCAATTCACCTGGAAGGCCATTCCGAAGAGTGGTGCGCCCGTGGAGATCGCGGGCCCGCTGGCGACCACGGACGATACGCTGGTTCTCGAGAGCACTGACCAAGGAACGATGGTCGCACAGGTCAAATCTGGAGGACCCGATGAGTTTCAATTCCTGATTGCGGGAGGGCCTCCGGACGACCAGGGTCTGACCTTCCGCCGCGTCAAATAGTCGCTCGGGCGAAGATCTCACATCCCGTGCCGCCGTCCGAATTGAATGATCCGCGAACGCGATTCATCCGTGCTCACTGGATGAATCGCGTTTTTTATCTTCTTGATGGTCCCGCCCATTTCGTGGCAATCGCCGAAGTCCTCACTCGATGCCCTGCCACGACACTTGCTGGCAGGGGGGGCTCTGGTGGGGAAGGCGTGCATGACCGGGCGTGGAGTGTGGCACGGGACCGGATTGGGTCTTGCCGGAAAATTGACTGAATCGGTTGCGTCGAGTTTACCGATACGAGTGCATGACGCTTATCTGATTCATCTCATCGTAGTCAATGTCATCATGGGCCAGGGTTTTGATGCGCCGCACCGGGGTGCGGCAACTGACCGGAGGGGAGCTCAGAGTGGGCTTTTCGCAGTCGGCCCATGGCTCGTTCGCCTCAGGAGTCACCGCAGATGAAAATCAATTTCTTTGACTGGATCCGCGAAGGCGTTCGTCAGTCCGTGTTGTTGGGTCTGTCCGACGCCGCCACGGAAATCGGATCGGCGACGGATGTGGAAGTGATCAACCAGCAATTTCTTTCGTCGATTCAGCAAGGACGGATTACCGTCGAACCTGACAAATCGGTGAAGGGACGCCGTAAGGTTCTGGGCCGCACGCTCTCCGAAATCGCCGAAGAGGCGTGACGCTCGCCAGCGAACGTGGCAGGTTCGAGCCGTTACCGTTCGCTACTCGTCGTACCACCATCTCTTGAGCAAGTCACGGCTCAAGAGCAGGTGTTCCTTCTGGGGTGAGAAGACCTCCAGCGTGATGGTGCCATCGTATCCGCTGTCCTTCAGCTTGCGGATGTGTTGCCGCCAGCTGGTTGTGCTGCGCGGGGCGGAGCCGAGCGGGAGATGCTGATCTGACGTGCCGTCGTTCTCCGACAGGTGCACGTGCCGCAGCCGCTCGCCGAGCAGCTCGAGGTACTCGTTCCACCGGTCATAGCTGCGTTCCAGTCGGGCGTGACCGCTATCGAGGTGAAACTGCAGCAAGGGGATTCTCTTGAGCAGCCGCCGGATCATCTCCAATTGGTTGCTACCCGCGAAGGGAACGTGTTCCAAGACGACGGTAATACCCAGCCTGCGGGCATCATCGCAGAGGGGCTGCAGAACCTCAGCGTGCCAGTTCTCGGTCTGTTCCTCCGAGAAGAAGGCGGGGGGTTTATCGAAGTGCGTGTTCATGACTTCTCCCCCGATCTGTCGCGTCGCCTGCAGCGCTTGTCGCAGTTCGGCCAGGCACGCTTCGCGAATACTCGTAAACGGGGAAGCGATTGGCAGGTAGTACGCAGTGTGGGCGACGACATGGAGGTGGTGTCGGGCCAGCGCGCCGCGAATGGCCGCCGTGTCTACCTGGGCGGGATCCGCAGCGGGTGGTTCGAATGTGAAGTCGACAAAATCAAACCCATTGCGCCCAATCCAATCGATTTCTTCCAGGGGATTTCGAGCCGGATGATTCATGGCACCGATTTGCATAGGAGTCTTCCTCAGAGTGTAATCCGCTCGACGTAAACGCCCCTGCGTGAGGGGAAATCAGCGAATGGCGCCAAGCCCCGCTGCTGATCGGCCACTCCAGATTGTAAAACGAACGCGCTGGGGTGTGGCAGTCGGAGCCGCGGGATTTCCGTCGATGACCGTCGTGGTGTGCACGCCTGCAGGGACCTTTGAGGGTTGGCAGCCTGACACCAGCCGCTCCACGGAAACTCGGTGTCGCGCCCGCTCCCACGCTGGCTGAGGCTCCCTGAGCGGCCCTTGCCAGCTGGCAGGTCAACGCGCATCGACTCGTCCCTCGCGCCACCTATTCCGGTATCGGCAGCAGGGAATCGAACACGCGGACGCTCTCCCAGAGATCCTTGTTCTCCTCGATGAATTTCAAGTGACGAGGATGTGTCTGGTACTCGTCATGCGCGGCCTTGTTCGAGAAAACAACTATCAACGCGACGTCAAAGTCCTTGTCGTTCACGTCGCGCGTCAAGTCCTTCGCACGCATGCCGACCGAGAAGTAGACGCTCCCTTCATGGCCCGCCAGGTACTTCCTGCAGCCGGCCATGAGTTGCTGTGCTGACTTCTCGGAGCTCTCGCGCAGCTTGAAGTAGACGTTGTGCGACAATTGCGGTTCAGCGGCGAATGCCCAGAGCGGCAGAGCAGTGACCATGGCGAAGGCGAGCGAAAAAATGCGGCGGGTCATCATCAACTCCCAGAGAGTCTGAGTTAAGTGCGCGTGTCGGGATCGCGGTTGTTCGAGAGGCGACGGGTTATCCTATTCTCTGCCGCGGACATAGTAAAGCGATCCGCGGCGTCTGGAGGGACATTCGCTGCCCGGCCGCGCGTCGGCGACTGGGACGCCGGCGACTGGGCATGACCACGGGAGATGCCCCGCAATCGGCGGTCGCCCTCGATGCGTGAGGGTCGCTGGCGAAGGAAACCGGCCAGCGGCGCGCTGCTCGGCAGCACGGTGGACGTTGGCCGGCGACGGGGAACGATCGCGATTGTTCTAATACTAGGCAGTGACTGCTGAACCGCGCGGCAGGCTGGCGTCTCGCCGGATCCCAGCGGTGCGTGCGAGACAGGATACCGTGAATTATTTCGATGAAGTGCTCTAAAGCGTTGTCCAGCAAGTGTTAGTGAAATTGAATGAAAGCGGTTGGAGTTCGATTCACGGAGTCAAATTCTCTGCTGGCGCGCCCTTGGCACGGACTTTGCTTACTGCGGGAGATTCGGTGTCTGTTCTCGTTCCGTGTGCCGGGGCATGTCTCGAATCGGAAATCCACTGATGAAGAAGATTGAAGCGCTCATTCGTCATTTCAAACTCGACGACGTCAAGGAGGCCCTGTCTCAGCAGGGTGTCAAAGGCATGACGGTGACCGAGGTGCGTGGTTTCGGTCGTCAGAAGGGGCACACCGAGAAGTATCGTGGTGCGGAATATACAGTCGATTTCGTTCCCAAGATTAAGGTCGAGGTGGTTGTCGCGGACAGCGAATTGGCAGCTGCGATTGACGCCATCACGCAGACCGCCAGGACAGGTCAAGTGGGTGATGGCAAGATCTTCGTGTCGGACCTGAGTGCAGTCGTCCGTATTCGGACCGGTGAGACGGGCGACAGTGCAATCTGATCGTCCAGTTCCAATTGACGGTGTGAAGTGGTTTCTGGATATGTTTAAGAGGTTGATCATGCAGAACATCGTGAGGCGTTACGGCGGACTATTGGCGGTACTCTTGTTTATGGCCGTGGTGACCAGCACGCCGGTTTCTGCTCAGGATACGCAGCCGGCGGCGGATTCCACGGCTGCGACACCGGACGCTCCGGCGCCGGCTGCCGCCGGCCCGACCGTGGGTGACTTGAAGGTGATGGCCGACACGCTCTGGGTGTTGGTCACGGGCATGCTGGTGTTCTTCATGAATCTGGGATTTGCCTGTGTGGAATCGGGGATGTGCCGCGAGAAGAACTGCGTGAACATCCTGTCGAAGAACTTCATTGTGTTTGCCGTCAGCTCGATCGGCTTCTGGCTGCTGGGCTGGGGCATGATGTTTGGCAGCGGCAATGACTACGTCGGGACGCAGGGGCTGTGGATGGTCAGTGGTGCCGACAACAGTCCGGCCGTGGCGGATGCATACGTGGGGGACTACAGCGCCTTGAGTTGGACGGGCGTGCCCCTGTGGGCCAAGTTCTTCTTTCAACTGGTGTTCTGCGGCACGGCGGCCACGATTGTTTCGGGGGCCGTGGCCGAGCGGATCAAGTATCTCTCGTTCATTGTGTTCAGCTTTGTGATGGCGATCGGGATCTATCCGGTGGTGGGTCACTGGATTTGGGGCGGCGGCTGGTTAGGTCAGATGGGGTTCCTCGATTTCGCCGGCTCCACGCAAGTACACTCCATCGGTGGCTGGGCGGCATTGGTGGGAATCATCATTCTGGGGCCGCGTATCGGAAAGTACAATTCGGCTGGAAAGGTTGTGGCGATTCCTGGTCACAGCATGAGCCTGGCCACCATTGGCTGTCTGGTGCTCTGGTTCGGATGGTTTGGGTTTAATCCAGGCAGCACGATGGCCGCCGATCCAACCGCCATTTCGGAGATCTTGGTGACCACCAACTCGGCTGCCGCGGCCGCCACGCTCAGTGCCACTCTTGTGGCCTGGCTCGTGCTGGGCAAGCCCGACATCGGCATGACGCTCAACGGGTGCCTTGCCGGTCTGGTGGCGATCACGGCCCCCTGTGCTTTTGTCAGTGTCAACGCGGCCGTGATCATCGGCCTGATCGCCGGGGTTCTGGTTGTGTTTGGCGTGCTCTTCTTCGACCGCATTAAGTGTGACGATCCCGTGGGTGCCACGTCGGTCCACCTGCTCAATGGCGTCTTCGGTACGATCTGCGTCGGTCTGTTCGCGACGCCCGACCGCATCGGCCGTGCCGGCAACGCGGCCGCGAAGGCCGGCCTGTTTTACGGCGGCGGTACCGATCAGCTGATGACGCAGATCACCGGTGTCATCGCCTGTGCCGTCTACGTGGTGGTGGTGGCGGCGGTGGCCTGGCTGGTCTTGAAGTACACGATGGGCATTCGAGTATCACCCGAAGAGGAACGCGAAGGCCTCGACATCGGCGAACACGGCAACTCGGCCTACCCGAACTTTGTCAAAGCCGAGCCCTACTAATCCATGCGGTCGGATCGCCTGGACACGCAGCGGGTCGTGCCGCGAACGACTATCGACTGATCAACGACGGGCGACACATGCGAAGCGTGTGCCGCCCGTCAGTGTGGCACTGGCTCTGCCAGTGTGAGGGCACTGGCTCTGCCAGCGAACATCTCAATTCTCAGCTGTGACAAGGGCTAGTCAAGAAAGGCCACGTTGAGCATTGCGCGAGACTGGCTTTCGGTGTTCATTACCACTTGATGCCAGCCGTGCAGCATAATGGTCTTGTGGTCGGGGTGGCGAATATGGCCGCGCACGTAGACGCCGGGGTTGCGCTGCATCGTCTGCCAGTTCCACTTTTTCGCTCGCGTGTTTGTCCGCAGTAAGTCACCGTATTGTCTGGCGCTGATGCCATTGGGATGGCGGCTGCACACATAGACGGTTTCGCCGCCCGTACGGAAGCAGTATTCAGCCCAGTGGGGCTTTCCGCCGTTGCCCCGTCGCAGCGGTTCGTCACGCAGTATCAGATTGCCGTCGACCACCAGGTCGAGGACGGGAATGAAGAACCACTCGCCTTGCCGTACGAAGGCGGCATTCTTGCGCCGGAAGCGGGCCTTGCCGCGCAGACGCCGGCGTCCCTGAGCAACCTGGACTTCGGCGGGTTTCAGCGCCTCCTTGGCCTGCCGCACGGTGCCGACCGGGGCTTTCTCGGGGATTCCTGCGACAAACCAGTGGCGTTCGTCGTGGCCGCACAGATACTTGTGCTTCTCGGTCCCCTCCCGGACCATCAGCAACAGATGGCGGTCGGCTGGCTGCACGTCCAACACGCTCACTTCAGCGGTGGTGCCGGGACGGGGAGTGATTTCAAAAAATTCGCCGTGCCGATCGCTGCCGATATCCAAGGCGATGTCGACCACTGCGCGAACGCGGCGTCGCGGGCGATCCGCCACCTTCAGTCGCGCTCCAATCCGCACGAACTTGTCTGCCAAAAAGTCGGTTTCCATAAAGTGTGTCTCCTGATGCAAGAGACACGGTGGACGGTGCGAGGTTCGCACCGACCGGACAATATCGGACGCGGCGCGTCGTGCCGTTGGTGTTGCCGCATGGCCCGCGGCGGGCCGCTCAATTCACTCGCCGGCAGCGCGTCCCCGGGCTGTCGGGACGCACTGTCTGCACGCGCACTCCGTCTCCGCCGTTGTCCACGCCAACCACCCCGAATCGGCTGGCCCTGGCGTCCGTGCGGAGGCGGGTCTGGAACTGTACCTCGCGTCCGGTGCGTCGGTCGCGGATCGTGAATCGCATTTCCGCGGGTGATCCTTTCACGCTGTTCCAGAAATCGTTGATGTTCTGTAGTCGAGTCCCATTGACCGACAGGATCACGTCGCCCGGCTCGAGGCGATAGAACGAGTTGTCGACCGGGTTGTCCACCACGGGCGGATGGGTGGTGACCTGCTCCAATACTCGATTGAAGGTGGCGGGGGAGTCCGCGTGAACGGACTCAACCCGTGCGCCCCGCCCGGCGCGTCCACCACGTGGACGCCGAATCGCGGGGGCGTGCGACGGAGTGTTGTGCGCATCCGCCACACGTTGCCGTCGCGGCTGTCGCGCACCGTGAACTCCATCGTGTCGCCGGATTGATTGATCGCCTCAATGCAGTCGTGACCGCCGCTGACCGCCCGACCGTTAATCGACAGGATGATGTCGTTGGCAGTCAGGCCGAGGACTTCCGGGAGCTGCGTGGGTTGTCCGGGGAGGGCATAGAACTTAGGGGTCTGCGAGTATTGCCGTCCCCCCGGAATGTCGATTCCGTCGGGGTAGTGATCGCGAAAGAATGCTTCCACGGCCTGCTTCAGACGCGGTGCGAATTCGGACCAGGACAGGCGACTGTCGATGTTCTCGATCATGACTTGCTGAAAGGGTATAAAAAAGGAGGTGCCCAGGCCAATCACGCCCACCGTGCACTGGTCCGTGTTGGCGCCATTAATGTCGACCAGTCCGCGCGCGTCGAGAAACAAGGAGCGGAAGAGGGGGCGAATCTCCCCCGGTCCGACTTGCTGTAAAGGCGCCTTCATGGCCGCGGCCTCACCAGCCGGACGCACGTTGCAGCTGCTCGACAGTACGGCGTCGGTTCCGGCACCCCGTCGCCGCACGTGCTCAACGACTGTCGCACGATAGAGCTTGCCGCCATGCGGCAACTGGAAGTGGTGGCCCTGCGAGTCGTATTGACCGTGGCCTGCCCACAGGAAGACCAGTCCATCCGCTTCGTCGCATTCAAACTGGTCAATGGCGCGAAGAATGCTCTCTTCTGACACCTCGGCACCGGACAAGGTGCGCAGATCAAGATGGTTTGTTCCGACCGAGCAGCGAAACAGGTGGCTGAGTCGCTCGAGATCGACTTGTGCGCACAGGCCATACTGATTGTCTCCGTAGATGTTCGTGTCGGCTACAATCAGCACATGAATCGTCTGTGCCTGCGCGGATAGCGTGATACAGACCGCCAAAAAAAACACCTGCCAACCGACGAACCATTTGGCTTGGAACACCATTCACCTCCCCGTTGTAATACTTCGTGCCGCGTCGTGTGCGCGAAGATCGTTTTACTCGGTCGGCGCGCGCGGCCGGCCTTCATCATCCGGTCGCGATCAGCCCCATTGCCAGCGTGGTGAATTCTCACACATTATCCGCATCTCGTCCTCGAGAAATATTATTCCGCGCGGTGCCCGCCGTGTGGTGAGCGTGGGGCATCACGCGCCGGTCGCGTCCTCTCTTTGTGAGTCAGCATAACCTTCCGGCTAGTGGCATGCCACACAATCCGGTTCGACACCGACGGCGGTGGTCCCCCTGGCAGCCGCGAGCAGGTAGGCGACCTTGCACGATCGCTTCGGCCTGTGCTATCCTCAAAATCGGTTAATGCGACCTGTGTCGTGGTTATTGGACCCGCGTCGGAGCGGTTTTTTTGGTGCACAGAATACAGAATGCCGGTTGGGAGTCCATGCGATGAATAAATCAAGAGTCGTCTTGTTGTTGCTGCTGATGCCGCTGTTTGCCTCGGCCTGCGTGCGGGAAACACCTGAGAGAAAGGCGGCGCAGCGTCGCGAGTCCACTGAATCGGCCGTGAAAATGGCGAAGGCCGTCGCTGCCGGCAAGGTGGTGGAGACGATGGATGTGGACAAGTACACCTACGTGCAGGTGGACACGGGCACCGAGAAAATCTGGGCTGCCGCTCCCAAGTGTGTCGTCAAGGTTGGAGACCAGTTGGTGATCCCCGAGGGGATGCCGATGACAAACTACCACAGCAAGACGCTCGACCGGGACTTCGATTTGATATATTTCGTCACCGAGTTTCAGAGCGGCACGGGGAGTCCAGTGGCCGGCGAAGGTGCGGCCACTGGGAGTGAGATGCCGGCCGGGCATCCGCCGATGACCGGCGCCGCCGCTCCACCCAATGTAGATCTCAGTGGTCTGGTCAAACCGGAGGGCGGCCTGACCGTCGCGGAAATCCATGCCGGCAAGGCCGAGTTGGGTGACAAGGAGGTCACGCTCCGCGGGAAGGTCGTGAAGTACAATGCGCAGATCATGAGTAAGAACTGGTTGCACGTACAAGATGGCAGCGGCGATGCCGCCGCCGGCACGAACGATCTGACGGTCACCACCGATGTCCCCGCCAAAGTTGGCGATACCGTGCTGGTGACGGGCGTGCTGCACCTCGATAAGGATTTTGGGTTCGGCTACAAGTACGGCGTGATCGTCGAGGACGCCAAGGTTGTCGTGGAGTGACGTCTCGAGCCGCCTGGGCCCGAGGCGCCGGATCGCCCGTAGCTGCGGTCGCGTAGACCGCGGGGAAGTGGCAGTACGGATGGCGATTCCCCCCACGCTCTGCGCGAGCGTAGCTCCGGCGCGAGCGTAGCTCCGGCGCGAGCGTCGCTCCGGCGCCTCCCCGTAGCTGCGGTCGCGTAGACCGCGGGGGGGCGGCTCTCGGTTTGACCCGGGCTCCCTGGTGTGTTTCAATGACCGGAACGTGCCGTGGCTAGTGGGTGCTGGTCGTTGAACGGTTGTGTTAACACAGCGGAGATATCCTGATGAGAATTCGCATGCTGGTTTGGGTCGGTCTGGTGCTGCAGCAGTCGCCACTGCGCAGGCGCAGCCACCCACTGGGTTTGTCTCCCTGTTTGACGGCGTGGATTTCACCAACTGGCAAGTGCCGGCCGGCGACAATGGTCACTGGAAGATCGTGGAGGGCGTCATCGATTATGACGCGGCGAGCGAAGCGAGAGGGGACAAGAACCTGTGGACTGAGAAACATTACAGGGATTTCACGTTGCTAGTGGACTGGCGAATCAAGGAGACTCCCTACGTCAATCCACATGTACCGATTATTCGCGGTGACGGGAGTCACAAGCGGGATGCCGGTGGCAACGAGATTCAAATCAGCGTTCCCGACTCCGATTCCGGCATCTTGTTACGGGGGCAAGGCAAGTCGCAAGTGAACATCTGGTGCTGGCCGATTGGTTCGGGCGAAGTCTACGGTTACCGAATGGACAAGGACATGCCGGTCGAGGTCCGTGCGGCAGTGACGCCGAGCACGAACGCGGATCACGACATTGGCCAGTGGAATACCTTCGAGATCACGGTCAAGGGCGACCGGTTGTGGGTGAAGCTGAACGGCCGGCAGGTGATTGAGAACGCTCAGCTCCCCGGTCTGCCGGCGCAAGGGCCGGTGGGTTTGCAGCATCACGGTGCCCAGAACGCCGAGGGCCAGTGGACCAGTCCTCCGGCACTGGTGCAGTTCCGCAATATCTATATCCGAGAGGACTGATATGCGTCGTTCAAGTATGGTATTCTGCATTGGTTAGTGGGTCCGTCGTTGTCATCCCGTCCAGCCTGTTTCCGTATTGGCCGCGCCGCCATGTGTGGTGCTATTGATTGAGCTGGGAGGAACCAAGGCATGGAAAGTGATGTGATGCAACGATTTCGCGGACTTCCGCGGCGTCCGGAAAGGACCTGGCAGGGCAAGTTCCTGCGGATGGTCGCCTGGGTCACGGACGAGCAGGGCAACTTGTTTCGGCCGATTGTGCCGCTCTGGCTGGACGCTCAACATCGCATGATGAGCGGGCTGTGCCCGGTGCGTCCGGAGGAGGCGGTACCAAGCTGTCTGTTGTCGAGTTTTCTGGTGTTTGCCGTGGAGGATCGACGATTCCGTCCAGGCTCGATCCAGGTGAGTGATCCGGACGTGGCGCAGTATCTGCGTTCAGCTTTGACGGGCTGCGAGATTGAAGTCCGTCTGGTGGAGCAGATGGTGGAAATGGACGAAGTCGAGGCGGAGTTGGCGCAGTTTCACCGGCGGGGCGCGGCTCGCGTTGACTCGCTGCTCGACATCGAAGGAGTCACGGTAGAGCAGGTGCAGGGGTTTGCGGAGGCTGCTGCCGCCTATTATCGGTCGCAACCCTGGCTCCATCTTTACGAAGATGATTTGATCCGCATTCACGCGCCAACGCCTCCTGCGGGCATGAAGTCCGTCGCCGTGCTCGGCGCGGATCGCGAGTTGTTCGGACTTGGCCTGAGAGATAGCGCTCGGGATCATTTCCGGTACCGCAACCAGAAGAGCGGCTGGCAGGATATGCCGGTGTGGCAACTATCTTACGGCCGCATCACGTGGATACCGATCGAGGACGCGAATCTCTGGGAAGACTATCACTTGGCGACTGCCGGGCGCAGGCCTATCCGAGGATCGTCCTGTACGACGGTCCGGAGGTGGTGCGTCCTTCGGCCGAGCAGTTGGTCTTTCTGGAGGGGCTTCTGCGCACATTGGCCGCCACGACCGTCGAGCAGATCGATCGAGGGCGGTGGACCAAGACGGTGCTGCGCAGTGACGGAGTGAAGACGAAGTACTCGCTGTCCATCCCGGATCTCGCGCGTCCCGCCACTCCGCAGCAGTGGATGATGCGTGGCTACAAATACGATCCCAGAATCCCTGAACAGTTGCACATGATGTTGCAGTTGTACTCCGAGCCGCGGTTGAAGTCCTTGCTGGTGGAAGCGGACGCGATATTGCGGTATCACGTCGCCGGCGTGTCGTTGGAGGGCATTCGTGACCGGCCGGAAACACCTGCCGAGACGGCACGTGCCTTGTGTTATGCGGCGATCGAGACGTTTGGGCGGCGCCGTAGACTACTCGCGCAGCAGGCCCTGCAACACGATCCTGAATGTGTCGAGGCACACGTGATTCTCGGCGAAATGTCTCCCGCTCTCGAGGACCAGCTCGAACATTACCAGAGGGCGGTGGCGGCCAGTCAAGACTGGCTGCCGGGCCGCCTGCCGCGTCGGGACGATGTGAACGTCTGGACCATCACGACCGATGCGAACCATTTGCGGGCCCGCATGGGACTGGCCATGACGTACGATGAAATGGGGCAAGTCGATGCGGCGATTCAAGAGCTGCAGCGGTTGCTGCAACTGGACCCCGAAGACCGTCAGCTCGCCCGCTACCTGCTGCTGCCCCGCCTGATGGCAACCAACCGTGATGTCGAGGCCGCGCGACTGCTGAAAGCCTACCGCGAACCATCCACTCAGTGGGCCTACGCACAGGCGATCTTGGCGTTTCGACTGAGCGGCAATTCGGAC
This sequence comes from uncultured Planctomycetota bacterium, assembly GCA_963802295.1. Classification (GTDB taxonomy): domain Bacteria; phylum Planctomycetota; class Planctomycetia; order Pirellulales; family Pirellulaceae; genus JAJRVM01. The sequence continues at coordinate 276,146 of CAWDIM010000007.1, forward strand.
GCCGCGCGGCGCGAGATCCGCGTCGCTTTGGGCCGCAACGCGCATGTTCCCAAAGTGCTCACCGCGGTCTCCCCTCCCGTGGTGACCGACGGCTTCGCCGTGGGAAGTCCGGAGGATGCGACAATCTGTATTGAACAACTCCTCCCCGCGCTCACCGCGACACCCGGTGTTGTGCCGTGGATTGTGTCGGAGCATCGACTGTTCGAACGCGAGCAAGCTCAGCAGAGCCGGCCCCGGCCGTAGACGCAGGGGAGGGCAGAGCGATCGTCTGGCTGCGCGTCGAGCGGACTTTGCGGTCGGCTCCCTACCGGCCCTCAAGTCTGCTCGAATCGCGGAAACTGCCCATTCAGACCGCCCTTTGCGGGACCTGCTGAGTGGACTTGTGGGGCCTTCTGCACGTCGTGATTTTGACATATGGAGTTGGTAAAAATGAGCTAATGCGCTGGCGCCGCGGTCTTCGGCGGTTGCCGCGCCAGCCGCCGCGCGGGAGGGCGACACGCCCGACAGCAGCGGCGCTGACGCGCCGTCAAGAATCACTGTGGCGACTTGTAACCTTGTCCGGTCCGCCGTCGTCTACATTCCTTTTGAGGGCTGGCGGCGTGCGCCGCCGGGGGTTGGTCCGTACCGACACGACGGTGGCAGTGGTGAGTGGCGGGCCACGAGGCCTGTTCGTTCGATTCAGCTGTCTGCCGCTGGAGCGCTGGTCTGACGATATCTCCCATGCGTGAACGCTCGCCCAGTTGCTCTGCTGCCGTTGGTTTGTTCCCATGAACGACGAGTTTCGTGTCGGGGGCACACGACTCGTGGAACCTGACGAATGGATGGTGCGAGAATGTCAATGAGTCGCTTCAGGTCACTCGTGGGAGGGGCGGTGGTTCTACTGCCGGCATTGCTGGTCGGCGTCTTGGGCGTGGCGTGGGCGATGTTACCGCGTGATCGCGAGCTACGGGACCGGCCTTGGCGCCAGATGCCGCGGCATGCCACGCACGTGGAGCATGCCAACCTGATCAAGGGGCCGTTGAAGACCGGGCCGGAAGTCACGCGGCAGTGTCTGGAATGTCATCCTCACGCTGCCGAGGAGGTCATGAAGACCTCGCATTGGAATTGGGCGGGGCAGAAGGTCAAGCTGCCCGGGCGTGACGAGGTGATGCGGGTCGGCAAGTTGAATTTGGTGAACAACTTCTGCATTCACGCCGGGCCGAACATCAAGCAATGCTCAAGTTGCCATGTCGGCTATGGATGGGAAGACAACCGCTACGATTTCACGATTCAAGAGAACGTGGACTGTCTGGTCTGCCACGATCAGACCAATACGTACCAGAAGGGGCTGGCCGGCTTGCCGGAGAAAGGGGTCGATCTCTTGGCGGTCGCCAAGAGCGTGGGTCGGCCCAGTCGGTCGACTTGCGGTCAGTGCCACTTCAAGGGTGGCGGTGGCGACGCGGTCAAGCACGGGGACATGGACGGGTCGATGTACTTCCCTTCCGAGCGAGTCGACGTGCACATGGGAAAACTGGACTTCCAGTGCATCGACTGTCACCGCACGCGGGAGCATCACATTCCCGGATGCGCCATGTCGGTGTGCATCGACAAACCGGCACGTGTCTGGTGCACGGACTGTCACGGCCACGAGCCGCACAACAACGAGCGACTGGATTTCCACACAGCCACGGTAGCCTGTCAAACTTGCCACATCCCGCGGATGGCGATTGACACACCGACCAAGATGTATTGGGACTGGTCCCAGGCGGGGCAAGAAGGTCGCGACGAGGACCCGCACAGTTATCTGAAAATCAAAGGCAGCTTTCAGTATGCTCAGAATATTCGGCCCGAGTATTACTGGTACAATGGCCGTGCTCGGCGATACTTGACCGGGGACACGTTCGATCCGACGCAGGTCTTGGAGATCAATCGTCCGCTGGGCGGTCCTGGTGATCCGGAGGCGAAGATCTGGCCCTTCAAAGTCCATCGCGGCAGGCAGATCTACGACCGGCAGTATCGCTATCTGTTGACGCCGCGGACGTACGGCGAAGGGGGCTATTGGACGGAGTTCGACTGGGACAAGGCCTGTCGGATCGGTGTTGAATCGACGGGTCTGCAATACAGCGGTGAATATGACTTTGCGGACACGGTCATGTACTGGCCCCTTTCGCACATGGTGCAGGCCAAGGAGAAGGCTCTGCAGTGTGTGGATTGTCACGGCACTCGCGGCATCATGGATTGGAGTGCCTTGGGGTTCGATGGCGATCCGGCCTACCGCGGAAACCGCCGGCGAATGGAGCTCATTCGCGACGAGCAGGGAGGTGGCCGATGAGGATTCAGGACCATTTGCTGGCCGCTGCACTGGCCGTTGTCTGGGCGATCGGTGCCACCGGTGCGGAAAGCGTGCCACTGCATCCATCGATTCCCTTGCTGGACCGTGACGGCACGAATGTGCTCGAGTCGGGCCAGCCGATTTCGACCATGCGCAGCTGTGGCGGGTGTCACGACTCGCAGTACATTGCCACACACAGCTATCACGTGGCGGCGGGCAGCAACGAGCGGTTCAGCATGGGGTCATCGTCCGAGCATCGAGTATGGGACTACAGCCCCGGCGCGTTCGGACGGTGGAATCCGCTGGTCTATCGGTACCTCTCGCCGCCGGGCGATTCGCGATTGGATCTTGGCGTAAGCGAGTGGATTCAGACCTATGGGCAGCGGCACGTGGGTGGCGGACCCGCGGTCACGGGACACGGTGAGACATCCTTGGATCGCCTGGCCGATGCGCGCAACGCGGGAAGGGGCGTGGATCCGGACCGGCAAGTCCTGGATCCGGCGACTGGACAGACTCAGCCGTGGGACTGGCCGTCTTCGGGTGTGGTGGAGATGAACTGCTTCTTGTGTCATGTTTCTCAGCCGAGCAACGGGGCACGAGTAGACGAGTTGCGTGCAGGCAGATTTCAATGGGCCGGGACCGCCACGCTGGAGAAGACGGGCGTTGTGCAGCGCTCGCCCGCCGGCTGGCAATACATCCGCGAGCTGTTTCGGCCGGATGGCACTGTGACCGCTGCCACATTGGGAATCCAGGAGCCGACCAGCGAGAACTGTGGCCAGTGTCATGGGCAAACGCAATTCGGTGATGAACCAGTGCGGCTGGAGACTTCGCTGCAGGCGTGGTCGACGGCCACCAAGGGGCAGATCTTTTCGCCGCAGCAACTGCGTGATTCGGCGATCAACTTGCAGGACAAGCAGCAGCTTGGCCGCCCCTGGGATATTCACGCCGCGGCCATGTTGGAGTGCACGAGCTGTCACTTTTCGCTCAACGATCCCAAATCGTACGAACCGTCTCGGCGAGGGCGTCCCCGACATCTGCGATTCGAGCCTCGGAGATTGTCGTGTGGCGAGTTCCTGCAACAGCCGTCGCACCAATTCGCCAAGGGGCAGACGGCTCAAGGGACGATTGCGGGGAACTTGAGCGGCACGATGCGACGCTGTGACGACTGTCATGACGCGTCGAGTGCCCACGATTGGCTCCCCTATCGCGACGTCCATTTTGCCCGGCTCAGCTGTGAAGCCTGCCACATTCCACAAGTGTTCGCACCGGCCGTGCGGGCCGTCGATTGGACGATGCTCTCGCCGCGGGGTGAACCGCGGATGGAGTGGCGTGGCGTTCGCGGTGACCCGAGCGACGCTGCTTCCCTGGTTACCGGTTTCCGGCCCGTCCTGCTGCCGCGTTGGGAACTGGACGGCGCGTCGAGGCTGGTCCCCCACAATCTGCTCACCGCGTGGTTTTGGGTGGAAGGGAACGCTCAGCAGCGTCCCGTGCGACTGGCGGATCTGCGAGCGGCTCTGTTGGATGGCGATGGCTACCACGCGGATCTGCTCCCCGCTCTGGATGAGAATCATGATGGTCGGATTCAGGGGACGGAAGCTATCGTGAACACCGCCCAGAAAATGGAAGCGGTGCGCAGCCGTTTGCTGGCCGTGGGAGTGCAGGATCCGCGGATTCAGGGTGAGATCCAACCGTTCGGCTTGCACCACGGTGTCGGGCCGGCTCAGTGGGCCACGCGAGCATGCGAAACGTGCCATGCCACCGATTCGCGGCTGGCCGAAGCGACGCAGTTGGCTTCTTTTTCACCCGGCGGTGTGCGGCCGCAGCTGGTCGGCGATGCGGGCGTATTGCTGACGGGGCGCCTTTCGGTCGATGGCGACGGGGGATTGGTTTTCCAGGGCGATACACGCGAGGCAGGCTTGTATGTATTGGGGCATAACCGCTGGACTTGGGTCAACTGGGTGGGACAGCTGGCGCTGCTGGCAACCGTGTGTGGCGTGGTGGTGCACACGGGTTTGAGAGTTTGGGCCAGCCGCTCCGCGGCTCGCATTCGTCGTGGAGGGGAGGGAGAGGGAGTGGTGAACGAAACATGACGCCAGATCAAGGACCAATTTATTCTGTGTACGAGCGGATGTGGCACTGGCTGCAAGCTGCCGCGATATTGCTGTTGATGGCCACGGGATTGGTGATCCACAATCCGGATGCGTTTGGTGTGCTGAGTTTTTCGGCCGCCGTGGGCGTGCACAATGTACTCGGATTTCTGTTGTTGGCCAATGCTTTTCTGGGCATGTTCTACTACATTACCACGGGGATTATCCGGCATTACGTGCCGGAGCCGCGCGAATTCGTGTCGCTTTCCATGCGGCAGGCGATGTTCTACTTGCGCGGCATATTCCGTGGCGATCCGCATCCGTTGGAAAGGACCGACGAGCGGCGACTCAATCCGTTGCAGCAGGCGACCTATTTGGTCATTCTCAACGTGCTGCTGCCGCTGCAGCTGGTGACGGGTCTGCTGATGTGGAGCGGACAGCGTTGGCCTTCGACGGTGGCGGCCGTGGGTGGCTTGCCGACATTGTCGATGTGGCATACGTTTGGCGCCTGGTTGTTCGGGACCTTCGTGGTGGCGCACGTCTATCTGACGACTACCGGCAGTACACCACTGGCCCACATCAAAGCCATGATCTGGGGCTATGAGGAATTGCCTGGAGAGCATGCCGTGACGACACAGGCTTCGAACGCCCAGTCATCTGCCGGGGAGTTGAATCGATGAAGGAACCGCGGAATTCGTCCTCGTATTGGCCGCCCTACGTAGCCGGCGTGGCGCTGGGGTTGGTGCTGTTCGGCGCCTTCGCATTGACCGGATCCGGCTTGGGAGGATCGGGCGGCGTAGCCCGCGTGATGGCATGGGGTGTCGATGTCGTGGCGCCGCGAGGCGTCGATCGCAATGCTTACCTGGCGAATATGGCCGGCGGCGATACCAGTGCGCTGTGGCACCCGATGGTCCTGATGATGGTGGGTGTCGTGTTGGGAGGGTTCGTTTCCGGCTGGATTTCCGGGCGACTGAGGGTCGAGACCTGCAAAGGTCCGCGGATCGGCACGGCCACCCGTTGGGGTCTGGCTTTTCTCGGCGGTGGGCTGATGGGGTGGGGAGCCGGCCTGGCTCGCGGCTGCACTTCGGGGCAGGCTTTATCGGGCGGGGCGGTACTGTCGGTCGGCAGTTGGGTCTTCATGATGATGGTATTTGGCGGCGCTTATCTGCTGGCCTATCCGCTCCGCAAAATCTGGAATTGAAGGCTGACGACGATGATGGCACCCGCACATTTCGAAGGTATGACGTTGATGCTCTTCACACTCGGGATCGGCTTCTGCTTCGGTTTCGTGTTGGAGAAGGCCGGCTTCGGCAACTCCCGCAACCTGGCGGCGCAGTTCTATCTTCACGACATGCGCGTGCTGAAGGTGATGTTCACGGCGATCGTTACGGCGATGCTGTTGGTCTTCCTCACCGCGGCGCTCGGACTGTTGGACTTCTCCCGCATCTTTGTTCCCCCGACCCATCTGGGGCCGGCGATCGTAGGCGGGTTCGTGCTCGGCATCGGGTTCATCATCGGCGGTTACTGTCCCGGTACGTCGCTCGTCTCGCTCTCCACGCTGAAAGTGGACGGAGCGTTCTTCGTGGGTGGTGTGGTTGCCGGATTGTTCGGTTTTGCCCTGACTGCTCCCGCCCTCTGGGCGTTCTGGAATCAAGCGGGATTTCTGGGCCGCCTGACCTGGTTTGATCTGTTGGGCATCGATGCCGGGTGGATTGTCTTGGCGGTTTTCGTGATGGCCCTTGGCGCGTTCTGGTTCGCCGAGCAAATGGAACGCCTGTTTCGTCGCGAAGCGGACCCGATCGAGGCCGCGCCGCGCGGAACCTGGCTGCGGCGGTCTGCGGTGGGGGCTGGGGTGGCCATTGCTGTGCTGACTGCCTTGGTTGGACAACCGACTGTTGAGCAGCGAATAGCCTGGCAAACGGTACAGCTCGATGCGCGGCTGGCCGGCCGCGAGATGTTCATTGATCCGGCCGAACTGTTGAACCTGATGCACAACAATCAGATCAATCTCACGATGTTGGATGTGCGAGATACCACCGACTTCAACTTATTTCACCTGGTAGATGCTCGGCACGCCGCGGTGGAGCGGCTGGAATCCGCCTTGCCCGCGGAACTGCCGGCCGACGTGGTGGTGGTTGCCATGTCGAACGACGAACATGCGGCGATCGAGGCGTGGAGGCGGTTGGCAGTGCGAGGCAACGTGAACGCCTACATCCTGGCGGGCGGGATCAACCGTTGGCTGGACGTTTACCGCGACAAGCTTCCCAATATCCCCGGGCCCGAGGCTCCGCCCGGCGGCTCCGATACGTTGCGACACGCTTTCACGGCCGCCTTGGGACATCGAGTCGACGCCGCTCGACCCGCATCCGACCAGGCCGCATCCCGTCCCTTCGTGGCCAAAGTCAAAGTCCTGAAGCCTGTGCGCGCCGCGGGCGGCGGGTGCGGGTAAGGCCTCTTGGTGCCCGGATGGTCGCTCCATGTCCGGCTCGGCGTTTGCGACAGCCGGCCACTCCCTCCTGTTCAAGCAGCGTTCACGCGCACTGCTCATCCGTAGAACGAAAATGGGGACTCGTGCTACAATCTGGCAACAACACGCCATGGTCAGCAGCGAGCCGCCGCGGACAGCCGGGTACTTTGTCAGAGTTCAAGAGAGCGAGCCTGTATGGGTAGCTGAACTCGCCGGAGCTCACGGATTTCCGGACTCGCTCTGAAGTCTGGCGACTTCGGCGACGCACCCATCTCCCAACTTGACAGGGCACTGGAGAGAGTGTGTACCAGGGCGTGTCGAGCACGTTCCACATGGTCGGCGTTCTGCCATTCTCCAATGGCCGTCTGCTGGGCCACACCAGGAGTAACGGATGCCGTTCTTGCTGCACCCCTCGACGCTCACGATTATCGCACACGGCACGATTATGATTGGGACGACGGTACGGGTCATTATGAAGCGACCGCCGACCGGTGTGGCGCTCGCCTGGCTACTGCTGGTCGCAACGATTCCCTTTGGCGGTGCCGTGCTTTACTTCTTGATTGGTGAACGGCGGATCGGTCGGACGCGTGCGCAGAGACTCGGATCACTGCGAACCGGTTTCGAGCCAATTGCGCAGGCGGCGTTGCGCGACAGGCTAAAGGACGTCGACTGGTCGCGACACGTTCCCGCGGCACAGGGCATGGATCGACTGGGGCGTGCGACGGTCGGGAGTCCCACCGTGCGGGGCAGCCGTTTCGAGATGTTCTCGGATACCCCAGAAACTTTGCTGGCGATTGCTCGGGACGTGGATGGGGCACGAACGAGCGTTTTGATGGAGTTTTACATTTGGAACGCTGGGGGGGGAGCAGATGAAGTGTTGGAGGCGGTGATCCGTGCCGCGCGGCGGGGGGTATCCTGCCGCTTGTTGATCGATGATCTGGGGGCTCGGCCCTGGTGGAAGGGTAAGCAACCACAGCGGCTGCGCGCAGCAGGGGTCGAACTGCGGCCCGCGCTGCCCGTCGGCTTGCTCCGCAGTCTCGTGGGCCGCACCGACCTGCGGCTGCACCGCAAGATCGTCGTCATCGACGGCGAAGTGGCGTGGACCGGCAGCATGAATCTGGTCGACCCGCGTTATTTCAAGCAGGATGCGGGCGTGGGCGAATGGGTGGACGCGATGTTGCGCATCCAAGGCGCAGCCGTCACGCTGCTGGCCGCCACGATGTTGGGGGACTGGAGTCTGGAGACCGGAGAGCCGATCGAGTTGCTGATCGAAAGTGTGCGGCTGCGGCTGGTCCAGTCGCAGGGTTCCGCCGACATCCAAGTGATCCCTTCCGGGCCAGGCGAATCGGGAGACGGATTGTTACAGATGATTCTGGCCTTGATCAACTCCGCGCAAGATGAACTGGTCCTTACCACACCCTACCTCGTGCCGGATGATTCCCTGCTTCGAGCCCTCCGCGGCGCCGCCGGCCGTGGTGTCCGGGTCCGTCTGATTGTACCGGAGCGAGTCGACTCGCTGCTGACGCGTTACGCGAGCCGATCCTACTATGACGATCTGCTTGGCAGCGGCGTGGAAATTTACCTGTATCGAGCCGGCCTGCTGCACACCAAATCGATCGTTGTCGACTCCACCATCTCGATGTTCGGCACCGTCAATCTGGACATGCGGAGTCTCTGGCTGAACTATGAGGTGGCATTGTTCATCTACGATGCCCCATTCGGCCAGCAGTTGCGGGCACTGCAACAGACTTACCTGTCCGATTCCGATCGTCTCGATCTCGCGCAGTGGAGTCGTCGGTCGTTCGGACCGCGTTTTCTGGAGAACACCATTCGCCTGGTCAGCCCGCTTCTGTAACAGCACTCTGGGTGTTCGCTACAGAGATTGGATACGCCAGGGGTGACTAGCGCGCGTCGGGCGTTGGTCCGCCGGTGGCCTCTGAGAGTGACGTTTCGACGCGTTCCGCCAGCCGGCTGACGATCTCTGATACCAACTTCGCTCCCAACTCCGCCGAGGCAGTTGTGCGCGGGTCTTGGCCGTGGATTGCGTAGAGCGGATCGGTCGGATCGTGCGTCGAGCGAGCGCCTGTGGGCGTGTCGGCGAGCGTCACTTGCGCGGCATCACGGCCGGCCGTGAGTTGGTCCAGCTTGACCCAGGCCGGTTTGAGTGTCATGCCGATGCTGGTCTCGTACTTGGCTGCGTGATCGCCACCATATTGGTCTCCCGGTTGTGGCGTCGTCACCTCGGGCTCGGCCAATCCGATGAATCGGACTTGTGGGTGTCGCGTCTGCGCTTCCTGGGCCAGGCGATGCACCATGTCCACCTGTTCCAGGGGATAATGGCCGGTGAGGATCACGACGACCTGGAAGCCCTGCTTCGCCAGATGGTCGAGTGTCGCGCTGATGATGGGAGCGATCTGCGTTTCGGGAAGCATGAGCGTCCACTTGTAGCCGACATGCCCGCCTCCGGTGCCGTAGAAGAAGGTGGGGAGGACCGTACCGCCGGTGCGCGCTGCGACACGCTCACACAATGCATGTGCCTTGGTACCGTCGAAGCAGATGGGCAAGTGCCAGCCATGGTGTTCGAATGTTCCCAAGGGGACGAACGCGACCGGAGCCTCGGCCAAAACCTGCTCCAGTTCATCCGGTGTCATGTCTTCCATGCGTCCATGCGGCTTGCCGTCGGCGTGGGCAATTCCGTCTGGCCGCGCAGTCGCCGGAGCTTCCGTCGCCGGTCGCGCCCATTTCTGTTTCGACGACAATGCCAGCCGATCGGATTCGTACCGCTGGCGAAAATCATCGAGCGACCCTTCGGCCAGATAGAATCGGCAGACCGTCGTACTTGCCTCACGCGGTCCAATATCTCCGAAACTGGGCGCCGAATGGATACAGCAGCGATCCATGTTGTCAAAGAGAAAGACGCTGTCGAGTGTCGTGGCGGCCATATAATCGCCGGGCGGATCCGACAGCGTCACGATCCATGAACCATCCGTGCGGTTGGGGCTCGTCGCGCTGAAGCCGCGCACGAACAGCGGCTCGGAATCAGCCGTGATTCGCTGATGGAGATAGAAGCCAACGGTCGGCATCGAGCCTTGTATGCGGTGCGTCTGAGCCAGACAAAGCGGTTTCCCTTGCGAGGACATGTAGGTGCGTTCGAGTTTCCAGTCCTGAAATGCCGGCGCCTGGATGGGATTGAGACAGTTGAACGCGAAGACCTCATGCCACACGAACTCGGTATGATTGCGCACCGTCATCTCGAGGTCGACGTAGTCGGTGCCCGGAACGAGTCGCAGCGAGTAGTAGATCCGTCCTCCCGGTCCCCAGGCGCACGAAACGGCGCCATCGGCATCGGGCTCGGACCAATCAATTCGCGCCTCCGGAAAATTGACAAGCATGGCCTCGCGACAGCCAATCGTTTCGGGAATGCCGAGCGCAAATCGCTGGTTGTTCAGTCCCGGAACCTGAGCCGTCACCAACATCGCGTCCTGTTGAGGGCAAAGGACGATCCGGTCCGCTGTCGTCGCGGTTCCCAGTTGACTTGTCGCCCTCTCCTCGCCCCACGCGGTGCACGATGTGACCAACATCAGCAGTGAGATCAGCGGAGCGAGCAGTCTTAGACGCGTGATCATCGATGGTATCTCCCTTTACGCGGCCGACGGCCACAACCAATCAGGAAATTCGAAAACCGAATATCAAAGCTGCAAACAAATACCAAGTGTGAATGTCCCAAGGACCACAACACGCAATTCGAAGCGGGAAAAAACGCGATCTCCAAAATCAAAGTGCAAAGTGCAAAGTGCAAAGTGAAACAGACAAAGTGAAACAGATGGTCTGACTCGCTGCTCTTACTCTTACTCACCCTTCACGCGGCGTTCGGTCACGGCCAGAACCGCAAAGTGGAAATCCAAAAAACTCAAAATCCAAAAACGTCCGCCGCCGACAATACCGCGGTCATGAGCCGCAAACCGCTTCTCACCATTCAGCCCGCTACTGCGTCCTCCGTTTTCCCTTCCTCCCTTCTTCCCTTCCTCCTTTTTTCCGCTATTCGCATTTGTTCGGTGTCTGGTATTTCAGACTTCCGACATGCGCCCACCGTGCGCAGTCGCTCCCGCGGAACACTGTTGTGGCATGCAGCGATGCGTGTTGCTTGCTATGTCCCCGGACCGACCACGATCCAATTGGTCGCCTTGGCCGTGGCCAGGATCTGATCGTGGGCGTCCAGTACGCTGGCCGTCAGGATGAGCCGTCGCTTTCGGAGTTCCACCAATTGTGACTGAACACGAATATACTCGATGTCTTCCGCGATGGCACGACTGTATTTCATTTCCAGCCGATGCGTGACGCTGGGAGGCGCCAACAGCATGCTCAGCGGACCGATCGCGTTGTCCACGGCGGCGGCCACAAACCCACCCTGCATCGTGCCAAACGGGTTGAGATACTCCACCAGCACCGGGAACTTCACGGTCAGGGTCTGGGCCTGTTCGTCGAATTCCAGGAATTCGCCTTGCATCGTCAAGAATGCCGGCGGCGGCATCCGCAGGCCAGCCGGCAGATGCTCCGCGCGCGCCACCAGAGCCGATATGATTTGTGCATGAACTGATTCGATCATCCCGTCGCCTATCCGGAGGGTGTCTGGACGCGGATCTTCTGAGGAATCGATGGGCGTGTGGCCGTTGGCCGCAGCGCGCGCCAATGGTCGCTCTGTCAGGAGTGCGCAATGTACTGCGGCGGGTTCGCTGGGTCAATCATTCGAGTACCGACGACGATTCGCCTCGATTCTCGCAGCCGCGTCTTGCGTGGCGACTGGCGCCACGCAAGGAAGATTCCTGGCGGACCGAAGCACCGAAACACGGCGCAGGAGCCGGCCGAGATCGTGTTCGCCCCTCCATCGTCCGCTTCCCCTCCGCCCGCGCCGAACTTCCGACTCACTCGCTCCGACCCCGACCCGTCCGGTTTCAAGGGTTAGGAAGTGGTGACGCTACGCGGGAAGCGGTAGGATAGTGTGAGCTGAACGCGGCCTGCAGCTGCAAGCCAGAGCCGCAAATGCGAAATCCCAATATCGAAAACCTCGCGCGGCGTGCGGCCGCAACCAAACAGAAAATCCGAAATCCCAAAATTCGAAATCCTAAACAAATTCGAATGACAAAAACGCAAGAGAAAAAAACCTCCGCTGGCGGCAAAACCGCAGCGGGCGCGCCACAAGCAGATTCTCACCACTGGGCAGGCTACTGGATGTTCCGTACCCCGTCCTTTCCCGTTTTTGTCATTTGTATCTCTGTCGTTGTATTATTGTTGATTCGTCAGGTGTTTCGGATTGCGAAGATGATGTTCCCCACTTCACGCAACCCTCGGTAGAGCAATTTGGACTTGATCCCACCCGTATTCGGAGTCGAATCATGAACACTCAACCGGCCGTGTCGCGGCCATCCAGCGTGCAGCATTCATCGGCCGGTGAATTGGCGGCTTGCAGGGGAGTCTGGCAGTTGCGCGCATGCGTGCCCAGACTGCTTCTCAGTCTCTTGCTGCTGTCTCTTGTGCGGCTGAACTTCGTGGCGGGAGCGGATGTCACGGGGGATGTGGGCTTTCGTGCCGGTGCTGCTGCCGTCAATGTTGATCCGCAGCAATTGCCGGTACTGCAGAACGGAGGATTCTTGCAGCAGACGGCGGACAAGGTGACGCAGTCTCTGTATGCGCGCAGTGTGGTGCTGGAAAACGGCCAGCAGCGGATCGCCATCTGCGTGGTCGACAGTTGCATGTTGTCGCGGGAATTGTGCGACGAGGCGAAGCGAATTGTCGCGGAACGGATCGGTATACCGGAGCATCGGGTTCTCATTTCGGCTACCCACACACACAGCGCACCGGCCATCATGCGTTGTCTGGGCTGCCCGGCTGATCCGCAATACCCCCAGTGGCTCGCACCGAAAATCGCGGACAGCATCCAGCAGGCGTTCCTCGCGATGCGTCCGGCTCAGGTCGGTTGCGCCGTGGTCGATGCGGCGCATTACACGAATACTCGTCGCTGGATCTTCCTGCCGCACAAGATGCAGTCCGATCCGTTTGGCCAGGTGTCGGTACGAGCAATGATGCACCCTGGGCACGCCAATCCCGACACGGCTGGTCCAGCCGGGCCGATTGATCCCGATCTGACGGTCCTCTCGATCCAGGATCGCGAGGGTCGTCCGTTGGCACTGCTGGGCAACTTTGCGATGCATTACTATGGCGCCAACGGACTCTCTTCAGACTACACGGGGCGCGTCTGCCAGATACTCGAAGAAGCGATAAACGTCGCGCCGCCGCAGGGCAGCACTCCCTTTGTCGCGATCATGTCACAGGGGACGAGTGGCGATTTACATTTCATGGACTATTCGATCCCCATGGCCGATCAGCCGTTCCATGGGAAGCCGGACGGGTTTGAGCGATATTGTCAGGGCCTGGCGGCTCTGGCAAGCCAGGCATTACGGGAGATGGCCTACCGCAGCGATGCGACCGTCGCCATGGCCGAAACGAAGTTGCGGCTTGCTCGGCGCACGCCCGATGCCCAGCGGCTGGCCTGGGCCGACCCCATCGTGGCCGGGATCCAGGGTGTGCCACGCAACTTGCCCGAAGTGTATGCCGCGGAAGCACACTGGCTGCGCGACAATCCCGAGGTGGAATTGAAGCTGCAGGCCATTCGCATTGGAGAGTTGGGGATCACCGCCATTCCCGATGAGGTGTATGGCCTGACCGGACTGAAGATCAAACTGCACAGCCCGCTGGCCCCAACGATGAACATCGAACTGGCTAATGGCGGTGAGGGCTACATCCCACCCCCTGAGCAGTTTCAGCTGGGAGGTTACACGACCTGGCCGGCACGGACGGCAGGCTTGGAAGTGCAGGCGGAACCAAAAATCGTTGAGTCGGTACTCGGGCTGCTCGAACAGCTCTCCGACCAGCCGCGCCGCACGCCCTCGATTACCCGAGGAGCCTACGCCACGCAGGTCCTGGCCAACTCGCCGTATGCTTATTGGACCATGGACGTCTCGAGCGGGGAATGTGTGCCCGATGCAGCCATGAACAAACATGATGCTCACCTGGAACCCGGCTATGCCCTCTTCCTGCCCGGTCCGCCAGGCGAGGCATTTACCGGGACCGAGCGTGGAAATCGCGCGGTGCATTTCGCGGGCGGTCGTCTGGCAGCGAAGACCCCTGGATTGTCCGAGGCCTATAGCGTCGCGTTCTGGTTCTACAATGCGATGCCCCCCGCTGCGCGTCCAGTCGCCGGATACCTCCTGTCACGCGGCACGGATGGTTCGGCCGAAGGGGATCACCTCGGTATTGGTGGCACCGCGCAACAACCTGCGGGACGTCTGCTGTTCTACAACGGTGATACGCGGCGGGAAGTCATCGAGGGCCGGAGTGACCTGCAACTGCATTGCTGGTACCATGTCGTGCTGGTTCGCGAGAACGACCAGGTGCGGGTTTACCTCGATGGCCGGCCCGCATGTGAACTGCAGGGATCCATCCCTGTCACGCGTCCCCTTGACAGCTCGATGTTCATCGGTGGACGCAGCGATGGACTGTTCGATTTCGAAGGGAAGATAGACGAGATCGCCGTCTTCAACCGGGCTCTGACCGCCGAGGAAGCTACTGCATTGTACGCCTCGTCTCGTCTGTAGTGCTCGACGTTCGCTGCGCTGATCCATCCGGCATGATTCGACAAGCGATCGCTGCGAATGGGTTTCGACATGTGTTGAGAGTGTTAGTCGGTAACATGTGTGCACGGTGCGCGCGTGTTTGGAAAGAAATTCGAAATCCGAAGCACGAGATGAAAAGAATCCCAAGCGAATTCGAAGGACGGAAAAATGGGAGGAAGGGAGGAGGGGAGGAAGGGAGGAAGGGAGTAAGGGAGGAGGGGAGGAAGGGAGGAAGGGGACGCGGTAGCATACTGCGTGGCGAGAAGCTGTTTGCGGCTCGCCCGCCGCGGTTTTGTCGGCAGCGGTATTTTGGGTTTCGGTTGGGATTTCGAATTTGTTTAGGATTTCGGATTTCCTGCCTGGTTGCGGCCAGCGGACGCGTTAAGGACCACCTGTATGGAAATGGACGAGCCTGCCACTCGAACTGCGAAGCAGTCACCGGTCCAGTCGATCATCGATCGGTTCTGGCGGTTGTTGGAGCCGGCGCGACGGCGGTTGCCGCTGCGGAGCACCACGGTCCCGAAAATGCGGATGCCGGCACCGGGGAGCGAACCCGGTGCGATCGACCAGCGGCGAGCGGAGGAGGCGGCAACGGCGGGGCCGCTGCAGATCGTCTGCATCGACTACTCACCAGACCAGCTGCAGGTGGAAGAGGTGCAGGATGTCAACGATTTCCTGGCACGGCATCGTCCACTCTGGTCGCGTGTCCGGTGGATCAGTGTGATTGGGCTGGGCCCTCAAGAGGTCATCCATGCGATCGCCGAGAAGTATCAGATTCACCCGCTCGCAGTGGAGGACACGGTGACCAAGTCGCAGCGTCCCAAGGCTGAAGATTATCCGGGTTCCGGCGATCTTCCCGGCAGGTTGTTCGTCGTTTCCCGGCAAGTCGAAATGCACGACAACCACATGGAGAATCACCAGGTAAACTTCTTCCTGGGTCGCACCACATTGATCACCATCCAGGACTCGCGAGTGGAGGTGTTTGATCCGATTCGACAGCGACTCGAGTCGCCCGGATCGCGGCTGCGGGTCAGTGGGGCCGATTTCCTCCTGTATGCGCTTCTCGATGCGATCGTCGACGATGATTTTCCTTTGTTGGAGCGCTTCTCCGAGCGGTTGGAGAACGTCGAGGAAGAGATGCTCACCCGCGCCTCGCAAAGCACGCTCCATGAAGTTCACGTCATCAAGCGGCAGTTGCTGCTGATTCGACGTACAGCCTGGCCGATGCGCGAGCTGATTGCACAGCTCCAGCGCGACAAGCACGAATGTCTGTCGGAAACGACGCAGACCTACTTTCGTGACGTCTACGATCACTGTGTGCAGGTGATCGACCTGGTGGAAACGTATCGGGAAATCACCGGCACGCTTACGGAAACCTACATGTCGACGATCTCGAACCGCACCAACGACGTGATGAAGGTGCTGACCGTGATCGGGACCATCTTCTTGCCGCTGACGTTCCTGGCGGGCGTTTATGGCATGAACATGACGATCCCCGAAATGGAATGGAAAGGTCTCTATGCCGCCTTCTGGGCCGTCTGTATTGTCATGGCCGGCAGCATGATCCTCTGGTTTCGCCGCCGTGGTTGGCTGTGAGAGAAGCTCAGTTCAAGCGGACTCTGATCGGTGCGGCAGACGGGTCGGCCGGAGTCATGCCGGAGCTCGACCACATGTCGGGCTTGTCGACCCCGGCCCGCACCAGGTATTTTCCTGGTCCATATACGTGCGGGCGAAAGCGATTCCCTTGGATCCGCCACGTGTACAGGATCTCGCCGTCGGCTTCGTTGATCACTTGCACGACGGGATCCGCCGCGCCTTCGAACACCAGCTCGGGCAGGCTGCCGAAGACCTCGCGGCCATCGTTCTGCTGCATCTTGATCGTGACGGGCCAGCCAGGATATTGCCCCGCTGCGCCATCGCCCAGGTCGGCATAGCGTGGCCAGCACTCGAAAGTGATTTCGCGCGACGTCTTGTGGAACCGCACAAGTCCGTAGCCGTCGGCCAGCAGGGCGGCGGGGTTGCGCTGGTTCTCACGCATCGTTTTGATGTCGGCAAACGCGGGGTTGGCGTAAGCGAACATGGTGATCCGATTGTAGAGGCCATCCAGATAATCGCCCGTCCACGGGAGTGGGCTGCCGGGTATGGGGTTGCCTCCCGCCTTCTCGTCCTCCGGCCACCACCAGCGCGCATAGTAGCTGTTGACAATGGCCGGGCTCGTAAAGCCGTACGGGCCGTCACGGAACGCATCAATGCCGTGTTGCACGACAACCGTCAGATGTTGGTCACCGCACAGATGACAGGCCAGTGCGCGGCGCATGGCCGCTAACGCCTTCTTGCGTCCGGTCTGCGGCCAGCCGTTGCAGTCCAGGTCGGCGAGCAGTCGATTGTCTTTCGAGCCATGCAGGTGGACCGCTCCACAGAAAGCGGTCTGCGACAGCACGGCCTTCATCTGCGTGCCGCTCCAATCCTGTCCCCAAGCGTTCAGGAAGGCCAGCTGCCGATCGCCCAGCAGCGTGAGGCTCGGAAGATCAATTCGTCCGGGATCGTAGCCGGGCTGACGGATGTGGTCGGGACGCGGGCCCATCTGCGGAATTTTCCCTTTGGGGCCGCTCTTGAACTTGCGATCTTCGAGCACCGCGAAATCGACACCTCCCACACGCAGTCGCGTGAAGTAAACTCCGATCCCCTGGGCGATCGGGTGCGGATCGACGGGGTCGGGCAGATGCCAGGTCTGACAACGCTCGACCATCTTGATGTATTCCGCGGGATAGAAATATCCGCCCGAGTCCCCGGCGGTCGAATCGGCCACGATGCCCCCTTCACCCCAGAGGTTTCCCTGCCCGATATCGTGATCGTCCGGAATGCTTACCACCGGCCGATTCCTGATGATCTCGCGAAACTGGTGGCCCCACAGCAGCCATGAGGCGGTGTGCTCGGTGTGATCGTAGCTCTGGTCGCCTGCGAAAAAGAGCAGGTCGGGGTCTTGCTCCCTCAATTTGTCGACAATCGCATCGCGATCCCCGCGGTCCGCATTGGATGTGCAGGAGAGCGAGGCCACCACAATCACGTCCTTGTCGATCGGGTCCTTGCGGATCAAGCCCTCGAACATCGCCTGCTCGCCGTGCCGCACTCGATAGGGAACGTCTTGGGCGCTGTCCCACGGTTCCAGGCGAAAATGAGCCGACCAACCGGGATAGACGACCGGGGCCTTGGCAACTTCCTGCCATTGGCCGTCGCGCAAGAACTCCAGCCGGACTTCGCGCGACTCATTTTCCTGCAGGGGATACAGTTGTGCGGAGAGCTTCAACACGCCGTGGTCGTGAGTGTAGAGTGCAAAGCCGACCACCTGGTCGCGTGGAACCTTGACGAAACGCGCCAGGAACCCCCCCTGCGTCTCATTCCAGATGTCTGCGCGACTGACCAGGTCCAGGGTCCTGCCACGCTCGCCCGGAAACGGTGCATCTGCGCCCCGTGTGGCCGTTGGCCAACTGCACGCGATCGTGGGTAACAGCAACAGCAGAATGACCAGTTGCTTTGTCATCATGTACCGCCACTTTCTAGGTGGAATCGCCTTGCGATCGTTGCCTGACTATAATCATTGTTTTGTGGTCGCCATGCCGACAGTTCCGCACGCCAACCACTGAGACCGCCGCCAGTTTACCGGATACTCGTAACGAGATCGACACCCGGCCCCGCATTTCGAGAGCTCGCTCACGCGACCCTCTGCCAATGAATGTCGAGCATCTCAGGTACTGGTCCGATGGTGGGTCTTCGTCTGCGTTAACACAGAAGGTCCTGCCACATGAATATGTCACCTCGTGAACGGGTATTGGCGGCCGTCGCGCACCATCAGCCGGACCGGGTGCCGCGCGACTTCTGGGCGGAAGAACCAACCTGGCGCCGTCTCCTGCAGTATGTGGGGCATACGGATCGCAAACGAGTCCTGGACGACCTGGGAATCGATATTCGCCACCTGGAAATCCCGCCGCTGCCCGAAAAGAAACTGGCCGATGGAGTGCACCAGAACTTCTGGGGCGAGCGCTATATTTATCAGGAGACTGGCTGGGGCCCCATGCGCGAGGATGTGAAGGGCGCGCTGGCCGATGCGGCCACCTTGGCTGATCTGGAGAGTTTCCCCTGGCCATCGGTCGATGATTTCGACTATTCAACTCTGGCCCAGCAATGTCAACGCCACGACCAGTACGCGCTGCTCTACGGGTTTGCCGACGTGTGGCAGCGCCCGGGGTTGGTGCGAGGCTGGGAAGGAATGTTTCTGGATATGGCCCTGCAACCTGATTGGGTCCACTTCCTGGGACGCACGTTCACCGACTTCTACAAACAGGATTACGTGCGCGCGGCCGAAGCCACCGCGGGGCGCATCGATCTGTATCTGCTGATTAGCGACTTGGGCTGCCAGACCGGGCCGCTGATTTCGCTCGATATGTTTCGGCAGTACGTTGCTCCCTACCTGAAGGAGATGATCGACTGCATTCACTCTCTCGACGGAAAAGTACTCTATCACAGCTGCGGCCTGATCCGGAGGTTCATTCCCGACCTGATAGAACTGGGAGTCGATCTGCTCGATCCCATCCAGCCGGTGGGGCCTGAGATGTCGCCCGAGCGGCTGCAAGCCGAGTTTGGCGGTCAGATCAGTTTTCACGGCGGGATGGACATGCAGCGGCTCTTGCCACTCGGCTCGACCGATGAAGTTCGCGCTGCAGTCGATCACTATTGTGCCACGCTCGGAAACGGCGGCGGATACGTGCTGGGGCCGGCGCACCTGTTCCAGCCCGATGTGCCGCCGGAAAATATCCTGGCGATGTACGATACGCGGCTGTAGCGGGCCAGTTGCCGCACCACTGGGGCAAGCCCAGTGGAAGCGGGATGCGGGGTGTAGCGGACCAGTTGCCGCACCACCGGGGCAAGCCCAGTGGAAGCGGGATGTAGCGGACCAGTTGCAAGCAGCGAAGCCCTTGCATGGAGATTACGGCCATGGCCGAACAATCATCATCGCCACGACGGTTCTGGCGGAATCCGAGCACGTGGCTTGCGCTGGGCGTGCTGGCCGCAGCATGCGCTACCCTGGCTACGGCCGAATTCGCCTCGACGTCGGCTGAACCCGCCTCGCAGCCACTGCCAGGACGAGCCCAGTGGAAGCGGGCTGCGGGTGTAGCGGGCCAGTTGCCGCACCACTGGGGCAAGCCCAGTGGAAGCGGGATGCGCGGCTGTAGCGGACCAGTTGCCGCACCACTTCGCAAGCCCAGTGGAAGCGGGATTCGCGGCTGTCGCGGACCACGTTCCCGCACTACTGCGGCAAGCTCAGTGGAAGCGGGCAGTATCGGACCAGTTGCAAGCAGTCGAAGCACTTGCATGGAGATTACGGCCATGCCCGAACAATCATCATCGCCACGACGGTTCTGGCGGAATCCGATCACGTGGCTTGCGCTGGGCGTGCTGGCCGCAGCATGCGCTACCCTGGCTACGGCCGAATTCGCCGCGACATCGGCTGAACCCGCCTCGCGATGGCGAGGACGAATCGTGCGGGCCTTGCGCTGATTGATCGGCGAAGCGACTCCCGCTCAAGCCTGCTCGACCGCTTTCCGCATCTGGGCGGCACGACGCTCGATGGCGTGCCAGTTCTCGTGAGCGATATCGGAGGGATCGAACAGGGAATTGACAAAGCCGACGGCAAAAGAACCGGCGCGCAAATAGTCGGCGGCGCTGTCGAGCGTCACTCCGGCGGTCGGCACGATTCGCAGAAAGGGGAGTGGACCAAGTGTCTGCTTCACCCACCGGGCCCCAATGCTCTGTTCGGGAAAGAGCTTTTGCAGTGGAGCGCCCGCGCGGTGGGCTCGCAGCATTTCTGTCGGCGAGCTACATCCCGGCATCACCGCCACCCGCAACGCCGCGGCTTCGTCGATTACCGCTTCGTCCACCACGGGGGACACCAGAAACTTCGCTCCCGCCTTGACGGCGTTGCGCATCATCGACGGTCAGTACCGTGCCCGCTCCGACAACCAGTTCCTCCCGAGCCGAGAACTCTTCGATCAACTCGAAAGCCCCCGGTATCGACAGCGTAAATTCGACAATCCGAAAGCCACCGCCGATCGCCGCGTTCATCGCCTGCCGGGCCAGGTACTGGTCGTGCGTGCGGAGGATGGCCGACGCACGCTGCTGGTGGAATAACTGCACAAAATCGTCGGGAGCCATTCTGCTCGCCTCCAACTAGAGCTACAACGAATACTCGATGCCGTCGCCCAGCGGGAGCATGACCGACGCTAATCCATGTGCCGGGTCACGCTTGTAATCGACGTAGGTTGCCAACGGGTCAGGAAACAGTGCTACGTCATCCGCCAAGACAATGCTCCTCGATCTTAGGCAGGGTGACAGCAATTGCAAGACGTCCAGGTAGAGTTCTTTCCAACCGGCGAGAAACAGCACGTTGGCCGCGCGACTGGTCATCTGGGGCGGCGAGCAACATGCGGAATGCTCCTTGAACGAGTCGGCGATGGTGCGACTCAGCAACGTGCCGAGGATCGTGAAAACCCGTCGTCGTTGCCTCCCTCGGCCTTGTCCCGATGGGGCAACGACTGGTCCGCTGCCAGTTCCTTCATCATCGCGTCGAATGCCTCGGCAAATCGCTGGGGAGATTGATTGTCGTACAGGAAATAGAGTGACGGTTCGATCAATTCGACCTCCATCACGGCCAGTTGTCCGGTTGCCAGTCGTGCCAGATCGACGCGTGCGTATAGTGTTGGGTTGGGAATCGCCGACATGGCCTTTTCGCCGGCTGCCAGGCAATCCTGATCCGGCCGAGTGGATCGAATCACGCCGCCATGTTCCTCTTGCACTCGAAAGTCCCCTGCGGCCGGGATTTTGATGACGGCGTGACTGTACTGGCCGGCGAAGTAGAACAGGGAATACTCGCCGCTGTCGACAACGCTGTGCAGAAAAGGTTGGACGAGCGCCATACGCGAACGGAATCGCGACAGGACTTGTGCGCGAAGTTCGGGCGAGCCTTCTCGGGCCAGGCGAAACGCATCGTCCGCGTTGGCACCAATTACCGGCTTCACGACAATCTCGCCCACCGACAATTCCGCAAACGCCCGAGTCAGTGCCTTCGTCGGTGAGTGGCTCTCGCCACAAGGTCGGCACAATCAACACCCCGCGCTGCTCCAGCTGACGCAGATACGTCTTCGAGATATTCCAGCGAACCACCTCCAAGGCGTTAAGCAAGACGGCACGCGACTGGTCGATATCCTGCAACACTTGCAGGAATTTGTCACAGTGCTGCTGGTAGTCCCACGGAGATCGAATCACCACGGCGGCATAATCGTCCCAGCAAACCTCCGAGCGGTCCCAGGGAATCTCCACCGCATGCCAGTTCAGTTGAGCCAACGGCTCGATGGCGAGATGATCGTAGGCAAAAAACCCCTCCCGGTTTTCCATTGTCAAGAACGCGACATTCCTGTTCATCAGCATTGGCAATAGACTTTCCCAGTTTGACCAGCACGCTTGCCCTACCAGCAGCCGGTGACCGCGCTGCCCGTCCAAGGGCGTAAGTCCGCCATCCGATTTCTCATGGCTGCTTGCGCTGCAATCCCTCCCCGTACTGACGAATGAACGACAAGTCTCTGTACCGGTCGTTGTAGTCGCGATCGATCCAGGCCGCGAAGGATGTCACATGCCGAATCCCCCGTTGAGCGTCGGTGTCGATATCCTTGACGAACACGTCTTTGTTCCCGGGAAGTTGTCCACCGGGCCTCTTCCAGCGCGTCTCGGTTGGATGGGTACTCTGTGCTCAAATGCTCGAAATCACCACACAGCGCAAAGTGCAAATCATAGCCTCCCCCAGTGGCGTCACAAAGCGTGCCAGGCACCGTGGACTGATTGTGGCCGCGCCAGGACGCGGAAGACAACCACTGCGCCAGGATTCGGTGTCTGACGTGTGTTGCGGGAAAAATCCCCTTCAGGTTGAAACGTCCCTATCGGATGAAACCTGAGTTGCAGGCACACCACTCGCCTACTATAGCAATCTGGCTGAGTGGTCCTGCGGCCCGGAAGATCGCGGCGAAAGGGGCTGCCAAGCGAGGCCGCTTTCGGCTCGGCCCCGGCAATGGGGGGGATCGCCCGCAGTCGGTTGTGAGCTGCCGCCGGATTTTGTTCGACGCCCCCCCAGTGAGGACTGGGGAGTTGCATGAATCTGAACGCTGGTGGACCGCCATGGCCGGTGAGGGCTGGATCGCGTTGTTGTGGTCGGCAACCGTTGTTTTGGCCCGCACTGGTGCCGCAAAGTCTGCGTTGAGGCAAATTGTCGGCAATCACTCCGACGCCGCTTCTCAAATTCCGCCTGACGCATAACATTCCGCAACGATTTGGATTTTCAATAGAACTTGGGAGAAAGAACATGTCGAAAGTGCTAGTTTTTGGCGCGATCTTGGTCGGCGGTCTGCTGTGTGTCGTACCCGCACGCGCTGAGGAGAGCGAGAAGAAAGTGCCTGACGCTTTGAATTTCAAAATGAAAATGCTCGATGGCAAGGAAGCTGACCTGAGCAAGTATGCGGGCAAGGTGATTTTGGTTGTGAATGTTGCTCAGCAAATGTGGCTTGACGCCGCAGTACGAACAGCTGCAGACGCTGCACGAGAAATACGCGGACAAAGGGCTGGCAATTGTCGGCTTTCCCTGCAATCAGTTTGGAGCGCAGGAGCCGGGGACGCCTGACGAAATTCGCGAGTTCTGCCAGGCCAATTACGGCGTGACTTTCGATCTGTTTGCCAAGATCGATGTCAATGGCGAAGAGGCCTGTCCACTGTACAAGTATCTGACCTCCCTGGACACCAAACCGAAGGGGGAGGGGAAGATCAGCTGGAATTTCGAAAAGTTCATTATCGGCCGCGATGGCAAGGTGTTAGCTCGTTTTGAGCCGAAGACCAAGCCGGATGACCCGTCGTTAGTGAAGCTGATCGAAACGCAGTTGGAAACGAAGTAACCGGCGGCCGTCACGGTGGCTGAGCTGCCGATTTCCATACGAACCTGCGCCCGCTTGCTTCACGGGCGCAGGGAGGGACGATTCTGCACGTCCCTGCACAGTCCAGCCGCGGTCATCCCCGCGCGATTCGTCGCCTCCGTAGTAATACCTCGGCGGCTGCCCGCCATTTCTGTTCACGTTCATTTCACGGAGCTCGGCGGACGCTTGATCCTCGGGGATCTCGGCCGGCGTACAGATGGGAACCCTCCTGTTGGGACTCAGCCCGCCGTGCTTCGCGCGGGAATGGACTCTCTTCGGCCCGCGAACGCTTCTTTCCGGGCGTGATGGCGTGGCGAGACACCAGGTTCCTTGCATCGGCCAAGCTGGCGGATGAAAATGGCTCGCTATGGATGCCTGTCTACCGCGGCGCGCACGGGCGTGTTTGCTCGGCATCGCTCGGGGACGGAGGAGGGACTGATGCGTTACGTTGTTTGTGGATGCCTACTGCCGCTGCTACTGGCGGTGATATCTTCGCCCGCGCCGTCGATGGAGAACTGGCCTGACTTTCGTGGACCGGCGGGAAACGGTCACAGCGCTGCCGAGGGGCTGCCCCTGAACTGGAGCGAGCAGGAGCACATTGCCTGGAAGGTGGCCATTCCCGATTGCGGTTGGTCTTCGCCGGTCGCGTGGGGAGAGCAGGTGTGGTTGACGACGGCCACGAGCGACGGACGCCGGTTGCGAGCGTTGGCGGTGGATCGAGCGAGCGGCGACATGCTCCACGACATCACGGTCTTCGCGGTGGACGACCCGCAGTCCATTGATCCGGTCAACAGCTACGCCTCTCCCTCACCGGTGATCGAAGCGGGCCGCGTCTTCGTCCACTACGGCACCTACGGTACGGCGTGCCTGGATACCGATTCGGGGAAAGTGCTCTGGAGTCGCCAGGATTTTCCTGTCGACCATCAGAAGGGTCCCGGTTCTTCGCCCGTCCTGTGTGGAGATCTGTTGATTTTTCAGTGCGACGGCAACGATGTGCAATACATGGTGGCGTTGAACAAGCGTGACGGCTCGCTGGCCTGGAAAACCGATCGATCGGTGGACCTTTCGCGAAGGGATCCCGATTTTCGTAAGTCGTTTTCCACACCGTTCGTGCTGCGTTACGGCGACCAGGACCAGATCATCAGCACGGCGGCAGGGGGAGTGTACGCCTACGAGGCACTCAGTGGGAATGAGCTGTGGCAGGTGCAGTATGCCGGCCACACAAACATCTCTCGACCCGTGGCGGGCACCGAGACGGTGTTTATCAACACGGGGTATCCCAAGCCCGAGCTGTGGTGTGTGCGGTTGGGCGGCCGCGGCGACGTGACCGCCACGCACGTCGCTTGGAAAGTCACCCGCAACGTGCCGATCAAATCCTCGCCCGTCCTGGTCGATGATCTTCTGTATCAGGTCTCCGATGCGGGAGGAATTGTCACCTGCTTGGAAGCCCAGACCGGCACGACGGTGTGGCAACGGCGACTGGGGGGTAATCACGCGGCATCGCCGTTGTTCGCCGACGGTCGCATATACTTGTCCAGCGAAGATGGTAAGACTACGGTCATCAAGCCGGGGCGCGTGTGGCGCGAACTGGCGAAAAACCAACTGTCGGACGGGTTGTTCTGGGCCTCCCCCGCCGTGGCCGATCGATCGCTGTTGTTGCGCAGTCGCACGCATCTCTACCGAATTGATCCGTGACACACCCGCGCCTACGGCAGCGGCGAAACCTGGGACACACAATGTTCGTTGCACTGGTCGCAATCCGCTGTCTGAGTCGGCCGCCGAAAGCCAGATTAGGAGCAAAGCATGTTGAGCACGAGATTGACTTCCGCGATCGTCTGGGGGGCCGTGCTGGCCGTATCTTTCAGCGTGGTGCCCGCGGACGCCCAGCAGGAGACGCTTCCCACGATTGCCTCCGGCCAATCGGGTGCGCCGGTGATCGGTGTCTACTACTATCCGTGGTATCACGGCTCTCGAGAGTGGCAAAACGTCATGCGCCAGCATCTCAAACCACCCCAGCAGCCAAAGCTCGGCCTGTACCGCTCCGACGATGCCGATGTCGTGGGCGAACACATCGCGCAGAGTGTGCGGGGAGGGATTTCGTTCTGGGCAGTCAGTTGGTGGGGCCCCGGACACCAGTGTGACGTGAACCTGCAGAACGCCATACTCAGCCATCCCGATGCGGGAAAGTTGAAATATGCGATTCTCTATGAAGCGACCGGACGATTCGGGGCCTTTGACAAGCCAAGTTACCGTCATTGGATCAGCGACTTGACATATCTTCAAGAAAAGTACTTTGGTCATTCGAGCTACTTACGGTTGGACGGGCGGCCGGTCGTCTTCGTCTATCTCACCCGCGAGTACTTTCGCAACAAGGGTCAGGCCGCACTGCGAGAAATGCGCGAGAAGTTCCCACAGCTCTATCTGGTAGGCGACGATGTGTTTGGCGAAAACTACAAATCCCAATGGGCGCAGAACTTCGATGCGGTGACCTCCTATGATGTCTACGGGCAGTCCACAGGCCGTTTCGGAGGTACTCGGCGGGCCATTCAGTTCCTGGCCGACAACTATCAGCATGCTCGGCAGGAAGCCAACAGCGTCGGGTGCGCCTTCATTCCAGCCATTGCGCCGGGTTACAACGACACGGCGGTGCGCAAGGGGCACCCGGGGCGCGCTCGGTATTTCAGTGACGTCGAAGGGTCAACGGAAGGGGACGTGTTTCGCGCCATGATCGATCAGGTCGCTCGGCCCAATCTCGATGCCCGCAGTGGCGGGATGATGATGGTAACAAGCTTCAATGAGTGGTTTGAAGACAGCCAGATCGAAGCGACGGCGGGAACCGCTGCGCCGACCGAGGTCGATGATTCGGCGGATGGAAAGTACTACACGGGAGGCCAGCGATACGTTGACTACGGATATCTCTACTTGGACATCCTGCGAGAATCGCTGGACAAGGCCGCGAAAACGCCCAATCAATAGCCGGCATTCAGTTGGGAAAGAAAGCTCGTCAGATGCGACGCGAAAGCGACTCGCTCCGCCCCGGTACCTTCGCCAGCGGCCAACGGTGGAGGCAGCGCGTGTCGATAGTTGGTATAACTCATTACTGTAAGTAGAGCGTTTCATGTAGCCGGTAAAGCCGCACCAGCCAGCCAGTTGCCAGCTGAAAAGGGTGTAGGGTTCGGGTTACGGCTGACTTGACAGACAAAGTGGCTTTTCCGGCGTGAAGTCGGTCGGCAGCGGCAGGCGGGGTTACACTTTGAGGTATAATGTCGGTTCGACCTGCCTTCCCTGCTGCAGGGGATTCACGGCGGACTGGAGCGTGCCGCGTGTGCAAGGGGTGTTTGTGCATCCGCGCGACGCGGTCGAGTTCGCCGTCCACACCACCTACTCTTAAAAAGGACATGCACCATGTCGCACGGAGTCAATCGTCGGAATTTCCTCAAGGCCGCCGGCGTCACGGCTGCCGGATACTGGGTTGCTGGCGGCGTTACGATTTGCGCACAGGAGTCGCCGAACGAGCGATTGCGAATGGCCAGTATCGGCACGGGCGGTAAGGGAGATAGTGACTCAAACGATGCCGGCAGCCACGGCGACATGGTGGCCGTCTGTGATGTTGACGAGAACACGTTGGCGGGCGCGCTGCGGCGTTTCCCCAAGGCGAAAGGCTATACCGATTTCCGGAAGATGCTCGATGAAATGGGGAAGTCGATCGACGCGGTAACGGTCAGCACGCCCGATCATATGCATGCGCCCGCCTCCTTGATGGCCATGCGGATGGGCATCCACTGCTTCTGCCAGAAGCCCCTGACGCGCACGATCTACGAGGCGCGATTGATGGGGCAGGTGGCGCGCGAGAACAAGGTGGCGACGCAGATGGGAAATCAGGGGACCGCCGGCGATGCGTTGCGGCGGGCCGCTCATTGGCTCAAGAACGGCGCGATCGGCAAGGTCAGGGAGCTGCATGTCTGGACCGATCGAGCGAAGGGGTGGTGGCCGCAAGGTGTCGAGCGGTCGGCGCCCGGCACCCCTCCTTCGTCTCTGCCTTGGGACTTGTGGCTGGGCGTGGCGCCCCAGCGGCCCTATGCCCAGGGATACCATCCGTTTGTCTGGCGGGGGTGGTGGGATTTCGGCACGGGCGCCTTGGGCGATATTGCTTGCCACTCGCTCAGCATGCCCTTCATGGGGCTCGATCTGCGCAATCCCATCTCCGCGGCGGCCGATACTTCGGGGCACAACAAGGATAGTTATCCGGAGTGGTCGATCATCAACTTCGAATTCGCGGCCACGGATGCGCGCGATGCACTGACGCTTACGTGGTACGACGGCGGCAAGCTGCCCCCCAAGGAGCTGCTTGGCGGCCGCGACCCTTCACCCAAAGGGGGTTCGCTGGCGATCGGTGAAAAGGGTATTCTGCTCAACGATGATTTGCTTGATGGCGCCGAGCCGGTGGAGGTCCAGTTTCCACATTCCCCCGGCCATTTCGAAGAGTGGATTCGAGCCATCAAGACCGGCGAAGCGGCGATGTCCAATTTCCCCGACTATGCCGGACCACTGACCGAGACCGTGTTGTTGGGCAACCTGGCGGTCTGGTGCGGCGAGAAAGTCCAGTGGGATGGCCCCAACATGAAGGCCAAGAACGTCGACGGCCTGGAACCGCTGATCAAGCCGACCTATCGTGCAGGGTATACCTTGGATGCGTGACCCGCATACGGGAGGATGTTCCCACGGCCTGACCAACCACGGTCCACGACGAATTAACGTCTTAACCTGTAGCCTGCGCGCGTGGTGCGCAGGTTTGGAAATGAATCCGACATTCGAAGCACGGAAATAAGGGAGAAGGGAGAGGGAGGAAGGGAGGAAGGGAGGAAGGGAAGACAGAATGGCATGCTGCTGGTGGCCCATGACGGTGGTTTTGCCGGCAGCAGAGGTTTTTGTCTTGAGTTTAGAATTTAGCCTCCTCGCCGAATCTGTGGTTGAATTGTGGCCGTGGGCAGATTTCCGAGGCTGTATTTCACGCAGTTTCGTGGTTTTCCAGGCGTTTCATGATTCGGACGTCCGACTCTGTGCTGCCTGCGCGAGCCCATACTTCAGGGGGAAAGCCTATGTGCCCTTCTCCACGGCGAGCTTGCAGCCCCGCATTTCCGGTACCCAAATCATTCTTTTGCCCTGCCATGCCTCAAAAAATCCAATTGCCAAACCATCAAATCGCTCAACTATTCACCCATAGTTCCTGGTGAAGACCCGAAAATGTTAGTGTCAGCGAATTGGTTGCGGCCGCAGGCCGCGTTACGCATGGTGGACGTTGCAACCGGAGTCGGCATCAAGGGGGGGTGACCACTTCACCCGCCCCGCGCGTGCAGAGGGCGGCCAGTATCATCAGATCAACGGACTGCGCGATGTACTGAACGTGTCCGTCCACAAAGAGAAAATTGGCGCCGTCGGGGTGGAAGCTGTAGGGCTCGTTGTCGTTCCTCATGTTCATGGCGTGCACGCAGCCGTTCGCCGGAGTGCAACCTTCCAATCTTCCATCCGCGCTGGCTCCGTCAAGGCTGAAAGGACCTTCACTGTCGACCCAGCCGATTCCCTGGTCGTTGGAGATACCAGGCACCTCGGTCCGCAGGCGGAAGACATGCGGGCGGGCGGCACATTCAACGACCATAATCGTGCTCGATGTGCCATCCTGGACTTCTGCCATGCGTATGCGTGAGTTCCGGAACATCACGGAATACCGATTGCCGTTGCTGTATCTTGTTGGGTCGATCGACTCGGGTCTCACTCCCATGATCGCCTCATAGTCAGTGGGAGCCAAGGCGGTGGCGAACGTCATGGCGGGCCGAGGTGGTTTGGCCACGGCCGAAAACACGTCGCTTTCGGTCGGCGTACTGGGACATCGGTAAGTTTGGACCGGTACGCCGCCCGACGTCGGATTCGTTCCCTCCCACCAATGGAAGCTGAAGTCGTACAGCTCCTGCAGGTTTTCCTGTTCGATATAGGGGAGCGTCAAGGCTCGCCACCCGACGAATTTCCCTTGGGGATTCCCCGGTCCCGCTGTGGTCCATCCCGACGCGGGAAAGACCTTGTGCACATCGTGGAACAGGTTCAGCGCAAGGCCCAGCTGCCGCATGTTGTTCAGGCACTGCACCCGCCGCGCAGATTCTCGGACCTGTTGAACGGCCGGCAACAGCAGGCCTACGAGGATACTGATGATCGCGATCACCACGAGCAGTTCCACCAAGGTGAAACCGCGCGTCGAGTTTCGACTGTTGTTTCGCATCTTCACGAACGAGATAAAGTGGCGACGATAAGTACCGGGACCAGCAGGCTTCAGTCTAGCTGCGGACAGGCCGCCTGGCAATTCGCGGCGCGCGGACGCGGCAAACGCAGGGTGGCACCTGGTCCGTCTTCGCCCCGGTGGGGGATGTTCGTCGGATCCTGTACGAGAATGCCGTGGAAGCGGTCACTTCCCTGGGAGCGGTTGGCCCTGTGTGATCACCGTCACGGTTGCACGAGCGCGGACGCCGGCGGGCGAGTCGCAGTGGAACTGCAGCGTATTGTCACCAGCCGCGAGCTGGGGAATTGACCCCGTGGGAATCACACTGCGCAGCTGCTCTCCTTGCGGCCCGTACAGGTGGCAGTCGTGGGGTCCGCGAAATTCCAGGTAGTATCCGCTATCGATCTCGACGGGAAAAGTGAGCT
This sequence comes from uncultured Planctomycetota bacterium, assembly GCA_963802295.1. Lineage (GTDB taxonomy): Bacteria > Planctomycetota > Planctomycetia > Pirellulales > Pirellulaceae > JAJRVM01. Next base: position 306,382 of record CAWDIM010000007.1, read on the forward strand.
GCACCCCGCCCACTTGCACGGTCGGATTGATCAATTTTGTCTGGACCAGCGGTAATGCCTTGACCGGGCTCAGGTAACACGTCACCTTCTTTCCCGGCGGCAGGTTGTTGTACCACAAGCCGAGACTGCTGATCTGGCCATGCTGGATCGACTCGCGGTAAATCGAGTAGATGTTCCCGTACGGCCATTGGTGCTCCGCCCACCGTTCCCCCTCGGGTTCGATCAGTTCGAAATAGCGCCACCCGGTGAAGTCGATAGGCACGTAGTGGTCGGCCAGATTGCCGACCAGGTGTTCGGGGCTGCGGAGCTGGAAGTTGAGGACCTCGCCCTGGCCGTCGCCGTGAATCCAGACCCCGAGCGCCTGATGAGCGCTGAGGTTGCGGGTGGGTGCGAAGGGCTTCTCGATGGTGGTCCACGAAGCAGCCCGAGTGGGACGATTGTTGACGGCCGAGAAGTTGCCGCTGGTCGTCCCGACGTGTACCTGCTCCTGGCTGGAGGTCAATTCGGCGGTGACACCCGGTTGCGTGGCTTGCCGCGAGAACTCGTCGGCCGACTGGAAATCGGTAAGCGTCGGATTGTCGGGGGCGTCGTACGGCCCGGCAGCCATCAGCGCCGCGATGCGCAGGCAAAGTGGTTGGGGGGTGAACTGGTTGTGGGTGGTCCAGGTGGCCGTCGGCCCACCGCTTGCTTCCACACGATGCCGAGCATATTCGACCGGCACGAATTGCCAGCCTGTTGCGGCGTCGCCGACGAGCGTGAACTCGGCACCGGGTTGGCTGAGCCGCGCTCTGATTTCCGGCGGGACCAGTCCCGAGTGGCGCAGATCTTCGTATCGCTTGATGATGGCGGCCAACCGTGGCAAAGCCGGTACGCTCTTGGCCGTCTTCGGGTCGATCCCCATCAGCGCAAGACCTGTGTCGGTCGCTAACGCCTTGGTCATCAGGTATTCGATGTCGTCGGCCAGGGTCGGTTCTCCCTGGGGGCCCGTCCAGTTCTTCAAAGCCCACCATCCCAGTTCGCCGGGGAGGAATATGCGGCGACTGTTTTCGTTGTCGGCCACGTGCATGTCGATAAATCGTTTATGGCTGCGCGTGGGGTGGTCCCAGGCACAGAGTCGCGATCGCACGCACCATAAATGATGATGAAACGTGCTCATTTCGATCAGCGCCGGCTTGTTCAGGCGTTGCCACACTTCGTACACGAACTTGGCGCCGTAGTGCCAGCCCCATTGTGGGCCACCCAAAATGTCCTCGCCGTCCAACGCATCGAAGTAGATCATGTCGAAGCCGCACTGGTTGAAAGCGTCGGCGGTACTGGCCGCGACTTCCGCCAACATCGTCGTGTCTGGATCCGGCACGAACAGGCCGAAGCACTCCTTCAAGTGATGTACCTTGGCACCCGGAGCATGCGCGGCGGCTTGAGTGCCGCAGGCACCTCGCTGGCAGCCCGTAAAGCCGAACGGTGGCTGCGACGTCACGCCGGTGTAGGTGATCAGCTCATCGTCAATTCGCAGCGTGACGCTATTGCGAACGAAGAAGCCGGTGATGCTCGAGACGTTCTCCGTGGATTCGGCGACCGTCAATGCATCGGCGTCGGCCGCCAGGTGGGCAGCCAACGTGAAGGTGGCGTCGCTGGCCAATCGCCGATCGGGCACCGGGGTCACCCACGGACATTCTTTCGCAATGAAGAATGCGTAAGTATGCAGTCCGGCCGAGATGCCGGCCGCATGCAATCGGTCGACGACCTTCTTGAGACTGGCGTAACCCTCCGGATAGCGAGCCGGATTTGGGCGGCAGTCACCAAAACGAAACGAACTGCCACCGTGGAAATCGATCTGCGTCATACCCAGACTGTGCGCCAACGCAATCCACTCATCGACTTCCGCCTCGGTGATCCCATCAAAGTTGAACAGGTACGAGCCACGGTTGATCGGGGCATCCATGGCCCAGGGGCCACCCAAGGGGGAATGCGGCAGTTCTTCGGCCGAAGAGACCGCTTCCTGCAACGCCGTGCGCAGCTCTTGGGCCGGTACTGCCACGATCGCCACCGACGCTCCCGCGCAACCGAGTTTGGGATAACTGACCGCGCGCAGTTGGCTCGCTGGTCGAGGCAGTTCCGCGACGTTGGTTCGCAGGTTTCGGGCCACCGCGCAAGCAGCAAACGGTTCGTCAGGCAGACCCTTCAGTAACAATGGAATGTCGCAGAATACGAACTCGTCTATCCCCTCGCCGCTCAAGGACACCACTTTCCAAACGATATGGTGTGGATGGGAGGTTGGTTGGAGAACGGCTGCGATACCCGACTCGCCGAAGACAAGCTGCCACTGGCCGTCAACGACCGTCAGGGACGTGACAGGCAGCGTGTGGCCCCCTTGGCGCACGGACGCACACGGGCTGCCCGCGGCGGCCACGTAATTCCGACCGGTCTGCCTGTCCACGAACTCGACAACACGCCCGTCACCGTTGACGACCAGTCGCAGCGAGTCGGTCTCGACGACCGCCACGCTATCGGCGGCGCGAGTCGAACAACACGGCAGCAGACTGGCCAGCAGCAGGACCAACAACGGACCATCTGTCGCGCGGCACCGTGCGGCACGAAGCACCCTGGCTGCAATGGCTTGAGGAATCGTTGTCGGGCTCATCTTTCGTCCTTTCAACCACAATGACCTTGCCGGTCGCTCGCTGGTGGCCGGGAAGGCGAATGAAGGAGTGGGAAATGGGAAGCAAAAATGAAAAGTGCAATGAAAAATAGTGGAAAATTAAAGCATGCTGGGGCAGGGAAGGGGAGGGGCGGATGCTATTGGGTGCAGGCGGGGCAGGCATGCGGGTCACGTCTTGGGACACGTGTATGCGCTGGATCGCCTGTCCGTGATCCAGCGCAGTGCGAAGACGCGTTACGACTAAGTCGGTTACTTCGTGGGCGAGTACTCGGTCGGCTTCATGTAGATGACTTCGGGCCGCTGTGCCAGCAGCGTCCCCTCGGTTTCGGAGGCCTTCTTGGCAGCCTGCCAGTCGGGGTCAGCCATGAATGCTGCCCACGCGGCCTGGGCCGACTCGAGATCCTTGTGCTCCAGAAAATAGATCATCACGTCTTTCGACTTCGGTTCGTCCATCGGCTGGAAGTATCCGATGGCTTTCATGCCGTGTTTCGTGAAGAGCTTGTCGGAATGCTGGCGGAACCGGTCATGCAAGGCGTCCAATTTCCCTGCGGCTGCCGTGTAGACGCGCATTTCATACAGGCGATCCTGCCTGACGGTCTCTGTATCGGGCGAGTAGTCGGCAGGCATGAGGTACGTGGCCTCGGGAGCCTTGGCGAGTATTTTACCGTACTGTTCCTCCCATTGCTTGGCGATCTGCTGCCATTGCGGGTCATCGCGAAATTCCGCCCACGATTTGTTCGCGGCAGCTCGACTCTTGTGCCGCAGCAGGTAGATCAAGGTCGTGCTCGCCGCCGGTTCCTGCGTCGGGATCCAGTAAGCTACATTCTCAATGCCATGGCGAGCGAATATTTTCATGGTGTAGTCCCGGAACCGCTCGTTGAGTGCCGATAGCTTTCCTGGCTCACACGTGTAAATCCGCAGTTCGTACACGGGACCCTCCTCAGGTTCGCTCCCTGTCGCACGGTGCGCCAGCGAGCCCACCACGCATAGCATGACCCCAGCCAGAATCGTTCGAGACGCGAAAAAGTTCATCATGGCAGCACTCCAAAATCATTGGTGGGACGCATCGGGACTCCGAATCGCTGGTCCATTATAGCGGATACAGCGGGTCATGTTAGCAAGCCGTGGGAATGCCGGGTGCCGGCAAGGTTGCCTTTGCCAATGCGTGAGCTGCCCAGTATGGGATCTGGCCAGTGCGGAGCCCGCCCAGGGCATGGCTGAAGCCGCCGTAGACGCAAGCCGGCAGGTTTCAGATGAAGATGCGTCGGTTGGCACTACGGCAGTCGCGTGGCGGCGCCATTGATGCTTCCCGCAAGGCCCGGCGCTTGTTCTGCCGAGGCGGACATGGTATTTAATTGGGGGTTCCTGGAGCGGGCAGCCGTGCGGTGCCCCGCATCCGAAAGCCGCAGGGATTGGTCGCACCTTTCTGACCCTGTCGCGCGGCGAGCGGCACGCGGGCCAGACCAAGCGGGATTCGGTTGGGCCACGTGCCGAGGAAGAGAACAAAGAGAGAACAAGGAGAGAACAAGTCCGATTGGCGCCCGCCAGTTGTGTGCACGTAAGGCGGGGTAGGTCTTTGTGCGATTATGAAGAATAAAGCAGACATCGTTGCGAACTGGCTGCCGCGTTACACGGATACGCCGCTGGCGGAGTTTGGCAAATACATTCTCTTGACGAATTTCGTTTCGTACGTCCACGAATTCGCTCGGCTCGAGAATCACGCAGACGCGCGGGCTTCACCGGCCGATGCAGACGGCCACATCCGCCGATGGCCTAACGATCATCAACTTTGGCATCGGTTCTCCCAATGCGGCGACGATCTGTGACCTGTTGTCGGCCGTGCGTCCGGAGGCTGTGCTGTTCTTGGGGAAGTGCGGGGGATTGAGGAGCGAAGTGCACGTCGGCGACTTTATCCTGCCCATTGCGGCCGTCCGTGCGGAAGGGACTTCGGACAGTTACTATCCCAGCGAAATTCCGGCTCTCCCCTCCTTCCAGCTGCAGAAGGCCGTCTCGCACACCATCGTCGCCAATAACCAGAACTATCACACGGGGACCATCTTCACGACGAATCGGCGCGTCTGGGAACACGACGAGCAGTTCAAGGCTTATCTGCAGCAGACCCGCTGCATCGGCATCGATATGGAGACGGCGACGCTGTTCATTGCCAGTTTCGCCAACCACATTTCCCACGGCGCCTTGCTGCTGGTTTCCGACATGCCGATGACTCCCGAGGGAGTGAAGACGGACCGGAGCGACTCGCAAGTCACGCAACAGTATGCCCAACTGCATCTGAAGATCGGTATCGAGTCCTTGCGGGAGTTGAAGAATTCGGGCGAGTCGGTGCGGAATCTGGTGTTTTGATCAGGGATATTGAATATCCCGGGTATTCAATCATGTGAGTCGCCTTGGCGTGCTGCTGACCACGGCGTGCTGCTGACCACGGTACCTGACCACGGTACCTGGTCACGGAATCGGACTAAGCGTGTTCGACTGGGCTTAGCGGGCTGCGCTGATCGGAACATTCGGGCGGCGTGGTAGGCCAGCGGCGGTGCGCTGCGAAAGTTCGGGATGAGGGGGAGGGAGTCAAGTCCTTGTGTGTTGCCGGCGATCGGTTACACTGTCCAGCGAGCCGGATTTTTTTTGCCGCTAGGGGTGTCCGCCGGGCAACGTCGCCCGGCGACGGGCCTTTTCCTCGGGCGACGTGGTTTCTCGGGCGACTTGGCTCCGAGCTTTTGCGCACTGCGCGTGGCATTCCTGAGGCAGCGCACGGCGAGAGCGTGGTGAAGGCGAATCGACAACTGCTTCTGCACATCGTCGGAGGTCAAATCTCATGAGAATCGTGGGTTGCCGTGAAGCGTTGATCAGCGGTTTGCTGCTGGCAATCGGCAGCGCCGGCTGCGGACGGAGTCAGAGCGAACCGCCGGAATCACCTCCGCCGAAAGTCAGTGTGCAGCATCCGGAGAGGCGGGAACTGGTTGACTACGACGAGTACATCGGGTGGATGCAGGCTGCCAAGACCGTCGACGTGCGGGCGCGAGTTCGCGGCTATATTCAAGAGGTCAATTTCGAGGATGGAGATATCGTCCAAAAGGGACAGGTGTTGTTCACGCTTGACCCGCGGCCGTTTCAGGTGATGGTGGACGAGTCACTGGCCCAGGCCAGGGCCTTGGACGCGCAGAAGCTGGCGGCCGAAAAGACAGCGGCCCGCAACCGCGAACTGGTCAAGAACGGCGCGGTGTCCGTGCAGGAGTTGGAGGAGTCGGAGGCCAACGCGGCGTCGTATGCAGCGCGAATCGAAGCGGCGATGCAGCAGGCCGAAAAGTTCAAGCTGGACCTCGAGTTCTCCAGGATCAGCGCCGAGATCTCGGGGCGGGTCAGCCGTGCCAAGCTGACCGAGGGGAATCTGGTGGACATTGGCACCAGCGATCCGGTGTTGACGACGATTGTCGCGATCGATCCGATCCAGATTTATTTCGACGTTGACGAACGGTCGCTGCAGCGTTATCAGGCTCGCTCGAAGTCGCAGCCGGATGCGGCTTCGCCATCGATCAAGCAGCAGAATATCCCCTTCTTCTTTGGTCGCGAAACGGACCAGGGCTATCCTTACGAGGGGAAACTCGATTTTGCCGACAACCAGATCGATCCCTCGACAGGTACGATTCAACTGCGTGGCTATGCCCCGAACCCCGATCGGCTCTTCGTTCCCGGTTCTCGCGCGCGGTGCGCGTTCCCGTCAGCGAAGGGTATCAGGCGACGGTGGTGCCGGACTCGGCGATCCTCTCCGATCAGGACCGCAAGTACCTGCTCGTCGTGAACGATGAGAACATCGTGGTGCGACGTGACGTGCAGCTCGGCAAGCGTCTGGATGACGGAGGTCGAGTCATCTTGGGAGAGAGCGTGAAGCCTGACGAGTGGGTGATCGTTTTGGGATTGCAGCGTGCCCGCATCAACTATGCGGTTGAGCCGGTCGATGCGGCTGCTCAACCGGTGGACGCGACGACCGAGGCCGAAACCCCCCAAGAGTGACGTCAACCGCGTGAGGCATTCCGATGTTTTCGCATTTCTTCATAGACCGGCCGATTTTCGCCAGCGTGCTGTCGATCGTGATCGTTATTGTGGGCGCCGTCGCGGCGAGTCAGTTGCCGATCGCCCAGTACCCGGACGTCGCGCCTCCCACCGTGCAGGTTGTCGCGAACTATCCCGGCGCCAATGCCCAGACTGTGGCGGATACGGTCGCTACGCCGATCGAACAGGAAGTCAATGGCGTGGAACGCATGCTCTACATGAGTTCCAAGTGCACGAATGACGGCCAGATGATGCTCGATGTCACGTTCGAGCTGGGGACGAATCTCGATACGGCTCAAGTGCTTGTGCAGAACCGTGTGGCGGTGGCCCAGGCCAAGTTGCCCGAGGAGGTCAAGCGGATTGGCGTCACGACGAAGAAGAAGTCCCCCAGCATTCTCATGTGCGTCAACTTGATTTCCCCCGACAAAAGGTATGATCAGCTCTATTTGAGCAATTACGCCACGACAAAGGTGAAGGACGACCTGGCCAGGATCAAGGGCGTCGGCGACGTGGCCTTTCTGGGGCCACGCGACTACAGCATGCGCGTCTGGCTCGATCCGCGCAAAATGGCTTCGCTGAAACTGAATGCCACCGATGTGATCGCCGCGGTTAAGGAGCAGAATGTGCAAGTGGCAGCGGGCCGCTTGGCTCAGCCTCCGGTCCCCGCCGATTCGCACCTGGATTTTCAACTGCCGATCAATACTCAAGGGCGCATGTCCACCGTCGAGCAGTTCGAGAATATCATCGTCAAGACGGGGAAAGAGGGACAGGTTGTTTACCTGCGGGATGTCGTCCGCGAAAAGAAACTGGACGCCGACGGCAAGGTCATCGAGAGCGGCGTGGAGCTGGGTGCCAAGAACTATGACGTGAATAGTTACCTGGATGGCGAGCCGTGCGCCACTTTGGCACTCTTTCAACTTCCTGGTTCCAACGCGCTCGAAACAGCCGCCGCCATCCGGGTCAAAATGGAGGAATTGAACAAGAAGTTTCCGGAAGGAATTGAGTATCGAATCTACTACGACACCACGGTATTCGTCGATGAATCCGTGAAGAGCGTCTATCACACGCTGATCGAAGCATTCATTCTCGTATTCCTCGTCGTGCTGGTGTTTCTGCAGAACTGGCGCGCGACCGTGATACCGATGGTCGCCGTGCCGGTGTCGTTGATCGGCACCCTGGCCGTCATGGCACTCTTGGGCTTTTCCCTCAATAACCTGTCGCTCTTCGGCCTGGTACTGGCCATCGGCATTGTGGTCGACGACGCGATTGTGGTGGTGGAGAACGTCGAGCGGTTGATGGCCACGGGGCTCACGCCGCGCGAGGCGAGTCGCAAAGCGATGGAAGAAGTGAGCGGACCGGTGATCGCGATCGCCCTCGTGTTGTGTGCCGTGTTCGTTCCGACCGCGTTCATGGCCGGAATCAGCGGCCAGTTCTATCGGCAGTTCGCCCTGACGATTGCCGCGGCCACAGTGATTTCTGCGTTCAACTCCCTGACGCTCAGCCCGGCATTGGCCGCCTTGCTGCTGAAACCACACGCGCACGGCGAGCACGAAACAACGGAGGCCTTGCCCCGCGCGGGGGTGGCGGTGCTGGGCGGTTTGCTGGCCTACTTCTTCCTGGCCGGTACGGTCGGAGGATGGTTCGGCATCGAATTCGGGGGGCACGGCGCCGAGGCGGAACCTGCCGGCGCCACAGCTCTCTGGACTTTGCGCATGGCGCTCTTCGCGCTGGGTGCGGTGGCCGGCTGGATGCTCTCGGCGGCCGTCAATCGACTGCTGGGCATGTTCTTCCAAGTCTTCAACCGAGTGTTCGACATGACGATCAAGGGGTATGGGGCAGCGGTCAGTATGCTGCTGCGAGTCAGCGTCGTGGCGCTGGTTGTTTACGGCGGTCTGATGCTGCTCACCTATCAAGGCTTCCGGATCGTTCCCCAGGGGTTCATCCCGGAGCAGGATAAGGGCTACCTGGTCGTGAACGCTCAGTTGCCCGATGGTGCCAGTCTGGAACGTACCGAACGTCTCGTCAGTAAGTTGAGCAAAGTGGCTCGCGAGACGACCGGTGTCGCGCATACGATCGACCTGGCGGGATATTCCACGGTGCTGAGCACGAATATCAGCAATGTGGGCGGCTTGTTCGTGATTCTCGATCCGTTTGAGGAGCGAGCCGGCGACAAGTCGCTCGGTGCCGCCACCATCATGCGCGAGCTACGGCAGAAGTTCAGCACTTACCTGGAGGCACAAGTGGCGATTTTCGGCGCTCCGGCCATCGATGGGCTCGGCAGCACCGGTGGTTTCAAGCTGCAGATACAAGATCGCGGCGGAGCCGGTTTGCGGTCGCTGCAAGGCGCCGTGCAGACCATGGCGGACGAAAGCAGTCGCCAGGAAGGGTTGATCGGCGTCTTTTCCACGTTCAGCGTCGACCAGCCGCAGTTGTATGTGGACATCGATCGGACCAAGGCCAAGGCGGAAGGTGTCTCGCTGGATGACATCAATTCCACTCTGCAGACCTACCTCGGCTCGGCCTATGTCAATGACTTCTCGTTGGAAAACCGGAACTGGCAAGTCAATGTTCAGGCGGACCCATCCTATCGCCTGACCCCGGACGACATCGGTCAGCTGGAGGTGCGTAATGCACAAGGAAATCGCGTTCCACTGCGCACGTTGATCACCGTGGAGGATACGACCGGCCCGCCTTTGGTGAACCACTATAACCTCTATCCTTCGGCAGAACTCAACGGCAACACGGCGCCCGGCGTCAGTTCCAGCCAGGGGATCGAGATGATGGATCAACTGGCCGCCAAGTATCTGCCATCGGCCATGTCCAGCGAGTGGACGGAGCTGACGTACCAGCAGATTCTGGCCAGCAAGGACCTGTTGACGAAGCTCGTATTCCCGTTGGGCGTGGTGTTCGTGTTTCTCGTGCTGGCGGCTCAATACGAGAGCTGGTCGCTGCCGTTGGCCATTATTCTGATTGTGCCAATGTGTATTTTGGCGGCGCTGACCGGCATCTGGCTGGCGGGACTGAGCAACGACATCTTCGTCCAGATCGGACTGGTGGTGTTGATCGGTCTGGCAGCCAAGAACGCGATTCTGATTGTGGAGTTTGCCAGGCAGCTGCAGAATGAGGGGAAACCTCGTGTGGAAGCGACGGTCGACGCCTGCCGGCTGCGACTGCGCCCGATTCTCATGACGTCTTTCGCCTTCATCCTGGGTGTCGTGCCGCTGGTCTTGGCGAAGGGTGCCGGGGCCGAAATGCGCTTTACGCTCGGCCTGGCCGTGTTCAGTGGCATGCTGGGTGTGACGATTTTCGGGATCTTCTTCACACCCGTGTTCTACAGCGTGATCATGTGGTTCAGCGGGAGTTCGGCGGCGGACCGAACGCCCGCTGACAAGCGACTGATCCTGATGTGGGCTAGTTGGCGTCGCCGTCTCATCGGGTGGACCTTCGAGGTTGGTAGCGCACCTGCCGAAGCCCACTGGAGTGTTCCACGATGCGGGTCAATCCAAGTCGGTTCTCAGTGGCACTGCTGTGGGCGTCAAGCAGCGGAAGGCTCGGCCGCAGGCTTCGTAGTTCTCGTTCGACATGCCCATGCAGCCGTACTCCTCGACGTAGCCGATGAAGCCGCCCGCATCCGTGGCCAGCAGCGTGTACATCCGCTGAGCTTCGGCGAGAATCTCGGCCGGCGTTCCGCTGATCGACACTGTCTGATAGCTGATTGGCATCATGAAGCACTGTCGGCCGCGCAGCAGCCGGCCGACTTCTTGCAGATCAACCGTGTTGGGCTGCGATATGTTCAGCACATCGACGCCGATTTCCTGGAAATCGGGCATGATTTGAGTGAAATCGCCACAGCAGTGGTACCACACGTGTAAGCCGTGTTCGTGGGCCAGTCTGAACTGCTGCCGGTAACTGTCCTTGAACAGCGAGCGCCACATGTGGGGCGAGAGCATCAATCCGCTCTGGGTCCCCCAGTCATCGGCGAAGTGAATTCCATGAAAGCCGTGCCGAGCCGCCATTTCGATCAGCCGGCACTCGAAATCCATGATCAGGGCCATGATCGGACGGAACCGGTCGGGTTCCGCGGCGAAGTCCAACATGGCGTTTTCGAAACCTCGCAGCAGCGTATAGACTGTGAAGCCGCTCAAATCGAGGCTTGCCAGTCGATAGCGGTCGCCGGCCTCCTGTGTGAACGCGGACGCGGCGGCCATCCGTTCCTCTTCGCGCAGCGGCGGGACGCTCACTTCCTGCACCGACGGCAGTGTTTTCCAGTACGCCACCGTCGGATGTCCCATCGTCCCGTCGTCGAGTGATTCCAGGCGATAGCCCCACTCGTTCGTTGACCAGTCCCAGACGTTGGCCAGCGCATGACCGTCCCCGGGCACACCGAGGGAAAGGTGATAGAGCAGGACGTCACCCTCGGTCTGGTCGCGATTCCAGAACACAATGGGAACTCGATCGGGATGACGAAACTCGATCGCGCGATCAACCGTTTCCTTGCGGGAATCCATGCCGTGAATCTCCTTGCCGAGATCGGCTGCCTGCACGTCAGTTCAGTGGAGTGTCAGTTGCATTTACGCGTAGTCGATCTGCCGGCCCCGCTTCTCAAGCAGTGATGAGACGCGGCGGCGCGGCCGACACGAATGACGAATGATCTTCGAATCTCTTCACCACAGTAGTATACGAGGACGCGACGCCAGCGTGGACTTCCCGCTGAATCATGGTATCATCCGCGGCAATTCGACACAATTCCGTGGCCAGTGCTGGCGTCGGGGAACGTTTTATGTCACAAGTATCAGCGGCGGCCTGGCTCGCTGCGGTAGCAGTCACGTTCTTGCGGAAATCACGTCCCTGCGCATCGGCGCCGGCATATCGTGACAGAATACTTCCGGTATGCGGAACAGCCCCCGCGATATTGTCTTTGTCAACGACGGGCAGATCATGAATCAAGTATCTCCGCAACGAAGACGCGGTGGGGCCACGCTGGCCGGTTTAGCTGCGATCGTGTTGTGGAGCACAACGGTGGCACTGGCCCGCAGTCTGTCCGAACAACTGGGCCCGCTGACTGCCGCGGCCGGCGTCTATGCGGTATCCAGCGTCGCCGCCTTGTTTGCCGTGTGGCGAAACGGGAGCTTACGCCGAGACATCCAGCATCTACCTCGCAAGTACCTGTTTGGATGCGGCGCGTTTTTCGTCAGCTACATGATTTTCCTCTACCTGGGGCTGGGACTGGCAAAGGATCGCCAGCAGGTATTGGAGGTAGGTCTGCTGAACTACCTTTGGCCGATCCTGACCCTTTTGCTGTCCGTGGCGTTTCTCGGAAAGAAGGCCGGTTGGTTATTGCTTCCCGCGACGCTGCTGGCTCTGGCAGGGATTGTCCTGGTCCTGATGCCCCGAGCCGCGATGGTGGGGCAGGGGGGCTGGTGGAATTCGGTCGGGTCCGCCGTGGCCAACCATCCTGTGCCGCTCCTGCTGGGGCTCGCAGCTGCTGTGACCTGGGCTCTCTATTCCACGCTCACTCGACGCTGGGCCGCTGAGCAAGCGGCTGGCGGAGTCAATTTCTTCCTGATCGCAACTGGGACGCTACTCTTGCCGCTCTGCTGGTTCGTGAACGAACCGCGTCAATGGAGTCTGCGCTCGCTGGCTGAGACGCTGTTTCTCGGGTCCGCCACCTACTTGGCATACTGGCTGTGGGACGTGGCCATGCGCAGAGGGAACATCCTGTTCGTGGCTGCCGCATCCTATATGACGCCGCTGCTATCGACGATAGTGACTTGCTGCTACTTGATGGTTTTCCCCGCACCACAGTTGTGGTGGGGATGTCTACTGCTAATCATGGGATCCATCCTCAGTTGGTACGCCGTCTCACGCAGTGGGTAACCTGACGGCCTCACGGTAAGGCCGTACATTTCCCCTATCCCTTTCCCTGTCCAAAATCACTCAGTGCACTCGGCCGAGTGACTAAACAGCGGAAAGGCGTGCTGGCAGCCGGTCCGATCAGCCGCTGGCCCACGAAAAGGGAAATGGGCAGATCCCAATATTGTGGGCTAAGCGGCTGACAATCGCTAGGAAACCAGGTCTTTGAGGCCTTTTAGGACCGTGACCTTGACGACATTCTTGGCTGGCTTGGCCTTGAAGATCGTTTCTTCCTTCGTGAAGGGGTTAATTCCCTTGCGTTCTTCGGTCGCTGGCTTGCGGACGACGTTGATTTTCAGCAGGCCTGGAATCACGAGTACGCCTGGTCCATCCGCTTGGAGGTTCTGGGCGATGAGCTTGGAAAGCTCATCCAATAGGCCTGTGACCTGTTGTTTCGACAGCTCCGTTGCTTCGGCCAGGGAAGTCACGAACTCCGTCTTGGTCAAAGGTTTCTTGGCGGTCGATTTGACTGGATCTTCCATTACTGGTTCCTTTCGTGGGATTCGTTGGTTTTTCTGGCTTTTGTTTCTTGGCTCTGGGAGAAGTACCAGGCCCATGCTGCCGACGGAGCCATCTCGTTGGGATATGCCACCGCTTACTCGGACCGCCCTATGGTATCCAAAATTCCGCAAGGGTGAAACGGCTCAGTTCACGTCGCCGCCGTGCCGCACTGCTCTCGTCGGACGACCGGGCAAGGCGTAACTGATTTCATAGCTAGGACATCGGCTTTTTCCCTCTGGCTTGTTTTAGCAGACGGCCGGCCCATGGGGACACCCGAAATTCCCGTACTTTTTGTCCTGGAGCCCCGGTTTCGCCGGCTGGGGGCCCGGCAGCTCGCTTCCCTCCGATCGTCCCCCAGGGTCGTGCGATGAAGGTCCCACTTCCGCCGCCAGGTACTGCCGAGCTGGTGTTTGGAGCAAGCGGGAGCCACGCACGGCGCGGCCTGGATATCCGCGGCAGAGGCTTGATCCGGTGCCCGTCGCGATTGTCGCACGGCGTCGAGGAGGACTACAATGGAGGCCTGGATCAGGGACGATTGCACCGCCGTTTCCCCCTCTAGCTGAGGAGTGATCGATGAAGCATCCTCGTACGGTTCGTCGGTTGGCACGTCGAACGCGACGATGTCCGCTGGGCGCGATTGTGCTGTTGTGTTGGGGAGTCGGCGGGGTCGCGCTGACGATGCGGCGCCGCCGCCCAACGGTGAGCAGATCGAAGCCGACTGGCTGCGGCAGAATGCCGTGCGGGGTACCGGCGCCGTGGCTCCCGCCGAGGATGCTGTGGGGGCGTGCGACGGAGTGAAAAACGGCAAATGGGGTTTTCACACAGCGTTGGAGGATGATCCCTGGTGGCAGATTGACCTGGGCTCGTCGATGTCGCTCGACCACTTGGTCGTCTACAATCGCTGCGATCACACGGCTGGGCGGGTGGCCCAGCTGAAAGTGCTGCTGTCGGACAACGGGGACCATTTCGAAGCCGTCTACCAGCATGACGGCACCGCCTTTCTGGGCCATCCTGACGGGAAACCGCTGCAAGTGAAGCTGGCGGGCCAAGCCGCGCGATACGTGCGGTTGCAGGTCCCTGGAAACAACTGTCTGCACTTGGACGAAGTCGAGATCTTTCCGACCGGGTCGAGCCAGAACGCGGCGTTGGGAAGACCTGCCACGCAAAGCAGTGTCTGCGAGTGGTCCACGCGCAAGGGCCTGGCGGGCGTTAACGTTCAGGTTCTGCATCGCACCCTTCAGCAGGGTCTTCGTCTGGCGGAGAGCCTCGGCCGTTTTGGTGGTGAGCAAGACGATTCGCCATCGATGCAGATCAGCCGCGCTTCGCGCAGCGCGGCGGTCGAGGCACTGCGGCAGGTCGAGGCAGCTGCGGAGCAGTTGGGTACGGCACCTTCTGAGAGCCAGTGGCGAGACCTGTATTTTCGTGCCTGTTGGGCCGTGCGGCAGTTGACCTTGGCCAACCCGCTGCTCGATTTCGACGATCTCGTGATTGTCCGCGGCGCACCGGGGAAATGGTCGCACATGTCCGACCAGTATCTGGGCTGGTGGTCGCAGCCGGGAGGTGGTCTGTACATTCTGCATGATTTCAAAACTGACCAGGCGAGTTTGCAGTGCCTGACGGAGGGCTTTCCGCCGGGCAATATCTTGCGCCGGATATCTCCTACGACGGTCAGCGGATTCTCTTTGCCTGGTGCCGGCACTACCCGGGGCTGAGTGAATGGCCCGACAAACTGGACAAGTCCCGGCTTCCCGAAGATTCGTTCTATCACTTGTATGAGGTGAATGTGGACGGGTCGGGGCTTCGGCAGTTGACGTTTGGCAAGTACAACGACTTCGATGGGCGCTACCTGCCCAATGGCGAGATTGTCTTCTGTTCGACGCGCCGGGGCCAGGCGATCCAATGCAGCGCTGAATCGGCGGCGGCGACGCTGGTCGATCCGGACCTGCCGGAATGCTATGTCCGCTGCGGCGGTGGGCCTGACCGGCCCTGTGCGGTATACACGTTGCACGTGATGAACGGTGAAGGGCGACAGATGCGCCCCATTTCAGCCTTCGAGATGTTCGAATGGACGCCCAGCGTGGATGACCAGGGACGTATCCTCTATTCCCGCTGGGATTACGTTGATCGCTACGGCCAGAACAACATGGGGCTGTGGGCGACACTTCCCGACGGCTCGGGCGTTCAGGCGGTCTACGGCAATTACACGCGCAACCCCGAATGTTTCTTTGAAGCACGTTCGATTCCCGGTTCGCAGCGTCTGATCTTCACCGCCACCGGTCATCACTCCATTACGGCGGGGAGTCTGGTGCTGCTCGATCCGCGGTTCGGGCCGGACTCGCCCGCCGGACTGACTCGCCTGACCCCAGAGGTTCCGTTCCCTGAATCGGAAGGGCAGCCCGCCACCTATTATGCCAATCCATATCCCCTGTCCGAGGACTTTTATCTGGTGGCTTGGAGCGACCGGGCGCTGCGGTTTCAAGGCGAGACGAACGATACCGCCGCGTTGGGCGTCTATCTCTACGACGCCTTCGGAAACTTGAATTTGCTGTATCGCGATCCCTCGATGGGGAGCCAATATCCGTTGCCCGTGCGGCCCCGGCCGCGGCCTCCCGTCATCGGGCAACGCGCCACGGACGATTTCGCCGAGGGGCGTGTTCTGCTCTCGAACGTGTACGAGGGACTCCCTGGCGTCGCTCCGGACTCTATTAAGCGATTGCGAGTCATCGGGTTGCCGGTCAAGACACATCCGACGATGGATTCGCCCGCCATCGGCGTCACCACGCACGACAACGGTCGCTTTGTGTTGGGCACCGTTCCGGTCGAACCCGACGGCTCGGCCTGGTTTCGAGTGCCCGCCGGTATCACCTTCTATGTCCAGGCATTGGATGAGTCGGGGATGGCCGTGCAGTCGATGCGCAGCGGCATTTACCTGCAAGCTGGCCAGACACAAACCTGTATCGGTTGCCACGAGCAGCGGTCGACCGCGCCGGCGAACCGGATGGCGATGGCCGCCCGGCGGGCCCCGTCACAGCTCACTCCCGGGCCCGACGGCTCTTGGCCGCTCGACTACCAGACACTCGTCCAAGGCGTGCTAGATCGACAGTGCGTAAGTTGCCATCAGCCGGGAACCGAAGGGGCACGCTTCGACCTGACCGCGGCGCGATCGTATGATTCCATGGTCGGTTACGGTTCACCGAGCCTCAAGGACATGGTGACTGCTCGCTATCGCGAACAGCGTTCGGTGGCGGGACAGTGTGAAGCGAGTGCGAATCCCTTGCTCCAGCTACTTCGCCAGGGTCACTACGATGTGCATCTGACGGCCGATGACTGGTCGCGGCTGGTCACGTGGATGGATACGCTTGGCCAGCGGTCGGGTTCCTTCAGCGCTGAGCAGGAAGGCCAGCTGCGCGAGTTGCGGGAGCGACTTTCGCCGCTGTTGGCCAAGCCGAGCGAATTCACTGGCACCCAACTCGAAGATCAAGCGGTGACAAAGTACTAGTCCAAGCCACGGCCGTCGCCTGCGTGCAAAGTCGTTCAGGCCATGGCGTCCAGTTCGCCCCCGCTGTTGCCGCCTCGCACGGCATGCCTCCCGCAGCGAGTGCTCGTGAGCCGGTTAAGTCCTGGGGCGTTGTGTGCCAATCCGACCAGCGTTCTCCTCCCCACGCGGCATGTTTGAGCGTGCCTTCTATGCGTCACGAGGAGCGCGAAAATATCTCATGGTCGTGAGGTCTCGCCGCGCGACAGCAGTCGGGCCGAGTCGCGGCCCAGTCGCTCGTAGATGCCCAATACTTCTCCAAACGAAATATCGACCGCTTCCACTCGCTCTTGCTCGATCAACGCTACGGTTCCGTTCCACGTATCAGGTGCCCCAGGAAGATAGACGGCCACCAGGCCATTCGAAAGACGATCGGCTTCGAATGCCAGGCGATGGCAATCGTCAAAGCGGACGTAGACTGGCTTGAGCGATGGGAAATGTTCCGTGCCGCCAATATTTCCGGCCAGCAAGTCCTTGTAGATGGCGTATTTTGGGAACAACGTGGTGAGCTGCTTCTCGATCGTCTGCGAGAATTTTCGTACCAGGGCCCGCCCGGCCAACAGTCCCGCCACGAAACAGAGGAGCAGCAGGAGGGCGACGGCGCTTAAGAACAGCAAGGCCAAGCCAGTGGGAGTGTTCACGGGAACCCAGGCCTCGAGCGGCTCGCGCACCACGATCACCATGCTGTAGACATATCCCAGCAGGGCACCTACAACCACCAGCGGCAGCAGAATCAAGATACCGCCCAGTGCTGTCGTCTTCAGGAAACCGAATGACTTGCCAATCTGCTGCTTCATGGTCTGTCTGTCCTCATTGGCGCATTTCTGTATCGCCAGGGCAATCAATCAGTTCTCGAGTACTGGCGAAATCACCAATCAAATAGAGAGTTGCCGCAGATCAATCTTAACGTGGCCGATAGCCGCAACCAAACAGGAAATCCGAACATATCGTTCTCGATTGGACAACCAGTACGGGTCTGCCTGGGCAGCTTAGCTGATTCCATTGGAACGCTCACTGCGCGACCGGCAACCGGACGCGCATCGATCATGCTACAGCCAGGCGTCTATCTGGAAATCGATCAGTGCTGCGTGGAACTGGTGGAACTAGACGATAAGCACTGAGACGCGGGATCGGCAGCCAACGGAGTTCGCTCGCCCCGTGGACGAATTGACACGACCGGGGCACGCCGAGCTCTGGTCCCGCTATCGAGTATTCCGACGCGATTGACTACAGACGCTCGGTGTTTTGGCATGGTGGATGTCGCACCCGCGGAGGAGTGCGGGGTGGCGCAAGAAGAAACCCGCCTCGGCCGATGCCGAGACGGGCTTCAAATACTCAAGAGTCTGAACAGTCGGTACCACAACAACCTGAGAGGGGCCGACCGCATCCCCCTCACACCGAATCACCCGGTGGTTCAAGCATGGTTGCTCCTCCGTATCAGGTTGATCGGATTCGCAGAGTACCGCTCGAAGCGGAACGTGACGAATTGTATGGTCGCTTGGCAAAACTATCCGGCGATGGCCGTCCTTATCGGCATGCGGCGACCTAAGTGTTTCAGCGGCAGGCATTTGTGGTGCCAGCCAAGGGAGGTGTTGCGGGCTGGACATTTGGTCTGCAGCGATGGGTGGGGCTCGTCCAAGCCGATGCGCTGGCTTGTCTGCCGACAGTCACCGCCCCGTTGCGGTCGTTGGCTCAGAAGCCGGTGCCAGCTCCCCTATGTGGTTGCCTGAAGCGACTACGGGCCAATACAGATCAGCTGCCTGGTGGTGCGGATCAGTAACCGGTCACCGACCATCGCCGGCGTCGCCATCACGATCTCATGCATTTTATTCTCGGCCAGCAATTTGAATTCGGGTCCCGTCTGGACCACGTATACCCAGCCCGCTTCATCCACGAAATAGAGACGCTCGCTGGTGCCCACTGCTGAAGCGGAAAACGTGGCTCGTCCTCCCACTCGTTCCATGTAGACAAGCGTTCCGTCGCGAACATCTCTGACCGCCAACCGGCCGTTGTCGTTGCACGTATACAAGTACTGGTCCACGACAATCGGGGTGGGCATGTATGCCCCGTCCCGGGGCTGAAACCACACGAGACCTGTCGGCAGTTCGCTGGGTAGCCGTTCGCTGGGCGTTTCTTCCGGCGTGTCGCAGTCGGCGTCCTCTTCGTCCGCGTTGCTGGTGCCAGGCTCCGGTGGGCTCAGGTCGCCCCGCGCGGACGGCGAGATCGCGTAGGTGGGACTGCGTCCGTGCCCGTTGGTCAGCACGAAGAGGCCCTGAGCGAACAGAGGGGATGGCACCGGGATGTCACCACCGCCGCTCAAGTGCCAAAGTCGCTCGCCCGTGTGGAAATCATAACCGGCCATTTCGCGATAGCCGTTGCAGACCAGTTGCGTCTGACCGTCCGTCTGCACGACCAAAGGGGTCGACCAGGTGGAGACATCGTTGCGCGGAATGCGACGCACCTCGACGCCATCCTGCAATCTCAGTACCGCCACATACGACGCGTTCAGGCAATCGCACTGGACAACAACATGCTGGTCGAAAATGATCGGTGAACTGGAAAATCCCCATTCCAACTCCGGTGCGTCGTAGGGTCCGCTATGCAGCCGGCCGAAGCCACTTCTCCACTGCAGCTTGCCATCCATGTCGTAGCAATAGAGGCCTTCCGAACCAAAAAACGCTACGACATATTCTCCGTTGGAAACAGGCGTGCAATTCGCCTGCGAGGCTTTCAGGTGTCGTTTGCTGAGCGGTTCGCCGACGGCCGCTTCGCGCTTCCAGATCAATTGGCCGTTGTTCAGGTCATAGCAGTGCACTTGCCAGGACCACTGTCCCTCGTCGTCGGCGGCCTTGCCCGTGCCCCCCAGCCAGCCGGTGCCGAGCGAAGGTGTGTCGCTCGCGGAACTGACTGCCGTCGTGACAAATACTCGGTCACCCCAGACAATCGGCGACGAGTGAGCCAACCCATCGATCGGTGTGGTCCACCGGATGTTCTCGCCGGTTTCCACATCCCAAAGAACCGGCGGGTTTCCCGCTCCGATGCCCGCTCCGCACGGACCACGAAACTGCGGCCAATGCTCGTCCGCCGACACGAGCAGCGGCAGCGACAAGGCCAGGCACAATATGGACAGGCATCGAGGCAGCGGCATCGTATCGGTCGCTCTTATGTGATGTGCATGAGCCCGGGTTTCGGGAGTCATTGTACCACTTTGGTGACCCGGCCCGCAGCAGGAGTGCCTCGGTCGCGGGCTCTCGGTCGGCGGGCAGACCGACGGTCGCGAACACGCCACGCCTCGGATAGAATCATCTCGGTTCAGACACCACGAAGGCACGGCTTCAGCGAGAGATCTCGTCATGGCGAACAATGCGATATTGCGGTGGGGATCCGCGGTGCGGGGCGTCATCATCGGGTTGATGGCGGGTGTTGGGTTGACACTCTGGTGCCAGCGGGTATTGGCGGACGAGTCGGCGGCATCGACGGCAGTGTCGCAGCGGCTTCCCCGACTGCGCGTCTACAATCCCACACCTTGGGAGGGGCCATCGGTCGTTCAAGTCCCCACAGGGCACCTGGCGTCTCCGGGATTGGTGGATTGGAGCAAGGTTCGTCTCGTGGCTGAGGACGGCAGTTGCGTGGCGTTTGCGATTTGCGAAGGCCGACCGCATTGGAAAGCCAGCCTGATTGCGCCGGTCGAGCAACCTCGAGCAGAGGACTTGCTCACGTTCTCCGTCGCAGTGAAGCCGGGCACTTGGGCGCAATTTCAGTTTGTGCCCGGCGGCGACATGACTGATGATGTCGCTTCCGCGCTCACCCAGCGAGATGGCCAACTCACGGTTTCCTATCCGGGTTGGGATGCGACCGTGGCACTCGATACCGGCACGCTTCAACGAATCGGGGCATTTGGCGAGACGCTCACCGAGGGACCGTTGGTCGTTTCGTTTTCGCAGTCATCCCCAGACGGCAGCGTGACAAATCCACTCCCCTCGCCACGGGTGACGCTGGTCGGCAAGTCATCCAATGCCGCGCTCACGCAACTGCATTTTGTCATGGCTGTCGACAAGCAGTTGTCGATGGCGGTGAGCTACCAGTTTCACGCGGCGGGCGTCATCGACATACGCGTTGACGAAAGGCCCTGGCAGGGTGTTTCGCCCTGGATCGATCGTGCGGCGGCGATAAGCTTGCCGTTGAGCGGCCAAAGCGAGACGGTACCTTCGTTGGTGAACCGTGCCCCGTTCTACGGATTCAAGGATTTTGCGGCCGCCGTCAGCCATGTCGCGGCCGTGCACCAATCTGCTCAGGCCAGCGTCGTCGAGTTGGGTGAGGAGACAACGAACGGGCGACGCTGGACTCGCCGTTTGCTGCTGGTGCCTGGTGAGCGGAGACAGCAGCTTGACGCCCTGCTCGAGGCGGCTGACGAAGGCTTGATTGTGGAGGTGGCGCCATGGGACCAGGCCCTAACAGCGTCGGAACTGGTGATGCGGTATCCGCCCGAGGAGACGCTTGCGGCAGAGCGGCTGAAAGAATGCCTTGCAGACGAAGGGGATACTGGCTCGATGCGTTGCCGCTTCGACCGAGGGGGGAGATGCGTCGCCAGCCGCACTCGAGCTGCGAATCGTGCCCCCCGGCGACTCGTCCGCGATGGAAGGGGATGGTTTCGCCATTCACCCCGACGCGGATGGCACCTGTGTGGTGGTTGCCGCGCAGACTCGCTTCGGGTTGCTGCGGGCGGTGCGGAGCATAAGTGAACACCTCGCCACAGCGGACGGTCCCGCGGGCATCCCGTTGATAGCCAGCAATCCGGCCGTGGGACTGCGTGCCGGCGGTTTCGGTGGCGGTGATTTTGAAGTCGATTTTCCGCATGGCTCGGAGGCCGAATGGCACAAGGCGCTCGAATCGCTGGCCGACTCGGGCATGAATGTCATGGCCGACCTGGGCATGTGGAGCAATTGGAAGATGCCGGTCTCGTACCGCCTGATGCCGGAACTGCAGTCGAGTAGTCCGGATGCCTACGATGAAGTCAGTGGCGCGCGGTTGGGCGATCTGGAGATGCATCGCGAGCGAGGGTTGCGGTTGCTGCAGTTTCTGCACCAGCGCGGTGTCAAAGTCTGGCTCTGGCTCCCCGTGGGGTGCGTGCCGACGACCTACGCCCAGCAGCATCCGGATGCCATGGCGCCGGGCAAACCGGGCTGTCCCTGCTTCACCCATCCGCTCTACAACCGCTACCTGGAGGCTTTTCTCACCGAGTTGCTCGAAACCTATCCCATCGACGGCATTGTCATGATCCGCGACGATAATGGCGGACTCTGTCCATGCCCGCGCTGCAAGGAGTATGTCGAGCACTCAGAGACCAAGAATGCCGCCTGGGAACAGTATCTGATTCTCTACCGCTGGCTGCGGGCTCGCGACTTTCGTGGCGATATCGCGGTGTATCCGTATTGGGATTACTACCAGCCCCCGCTGGACCCGGTGCTGCCGACGGACTTGCTGGTCGTTGGACATGGCAGCGGAGCGACGGTGCTCGCGCGCGACTACGAGTGGTCGGGACCGATGGGCGATACGTGGCTGGACAACCTCCATGCCAGTTTTCGTGTCGCGTCAACTCCGCGCATGCGGCGTCTGCTGGCGGACCGAAACGCATTCTGGATCGGCGGGGCGCTGCGCGGATCGGAACTGCCATGGCAATCGATCGGCCGGTTTGGATGGGAACCAACACTGAGCGTCAACACGTTTCGGTACACCTGGGCGGCTCAGCAGTTCGGCTACCAGCATGCACTGTGCGGCGTCTCGCTGCTCGACACCTACGAGCAACTTTGGGAATTGTACGAT
Source organism: uncultured Planctomycetota bacterium (assembly GCA_963802295.1). Lineage (GTDB taxonomy): Bacteria > Planctomycetota > Planctomycetia > Pirellulales > Pirellulaceae > JAJRVM01. The sequence goes on from CAWDIM010000007.1 coordinate 328,878, forward strand.
CTGCCGTTGCTTCCCCACGAGTGGATGAAACTGTCGCCACAAGAGCGGTCGAAGATCTCGCAGCAGGGACGCCAGCTGCTGGCGGAATTTGGTCCACGACTGGCGGCGCTGCGGGCCGAGATCAAGCAGGAGGATCACGACGAGTGGCTGCGTCACGTGGGACTTTTTGGCACCTATTTCGATTACCAATTGCGCCGCCTGGAACTGTTCGTGAAGATGCATGACTTGGCCGCACAGAACAAACAAGCGGTGGAGCAGGGCAGCCAACTTGCCGAATCCCAACGACAGGAACTGCTGGCTTGGCATCGCGAGATTTACTCGCTCGCCGAACACTACGATCGGCAGGCGGCCGACGTGCCTGGCAACATGATGTCGCGCACGCGTGCAATGCGATTGACTCAGCCGTTCAAAGAGTTCGTGGCCGGCTTTGATCCCTCGCTGGACGGACTGCTGCAGGTCAGGCAGTTTGCCGGGACCATCGCCGCGGCGCCGGAGGCGATGGCGGCGGGCGAGCCGTTTGTGCTGCGGATTCGACTCCGCAATCTGGGCGTCTGCCCCTGGATCGAGGATGTGGGCCATCAACTGGAATTGCACGGCGATGTGGCTGGGCTCGGTCTGCCCCCTCATTGGCAGTTTGCTGGACTACCCGTGCTGTTGGGTGATCAGCGCGAAGTGGAACTGCGAGGCATTGCGCCGCCGGAACCGGGAAGTACCGTGTTGAAAGTTCGCTTCATGGCCCCCTATCGAAATCCATATGCGATGGCCGAAGTCGATGTCACGCTGCGCTGGGAGTGATTGGCCATTTTATTCCCAGTGACAGCTGTTATTGGGCGGGAGTCGCGGGGACAATGGATGCATGATCGGGGTCTCTCACTGAATCGCGGTAGATGCCGCGTTTGATCTACCATCGGGTGACCTTCCGGCATTCCGGCAGGTCGTGGAAGGAACGTCGTGTCATGAAGTCTACTTGGCCGTTCATTTTGCGGCTGCTGATTGTCAGTTTGTGGGCAGGTGTGCCAGTCGTATCGCCGGCCGCGCCGCCATCGCAGAGCGAGGCGGATCTGACGGCGCTGGTCCATGCCGACTGGGAGGCTCAGGAGAAGCGTGTCGGACGCGATCCGCAATCGGCCGAGGCAATTCAAGCGGCGCTCGAACGGACGCGATTGCTGTTGGATGATCTGTCGGCCATGAACGGGTCGGTCGATTTCTCGGCGGAAGCCGCCGAGTTGGAGCGATATGCCGCACTGGGAGCAGGCATTTCGACCATGCAGGACGATGCGCGGCGCGAGCTATACTTCCAGGTCCGGACGCTCACGCGCCGGTTGGCGTTGATGAATCCGCTGGTCGCTGATCATCCGATCCTCTTCATGCAGCGCAATCGTGCCGTCGGCTACATGCTCTACGAGTATCTGGGTTGGTACTATGCCTATGGCTACGATCCCACAAACGGGGCGAAGAATGCGCAATTCGCCACGCCGCCAACCGGTGGTGGCGTGTATATTCTGCCGCAGCCAGGTCGTTCGCTCGCGGTCAGGGAACTTACCGCCGGAAAATTTCCGCCGGGACATTTCGTGACGCTGTCCCTCGCTGGCGATGCCCGCACGGTCTATTTTGCGTACGCGGATCCGTCTGGCAAAGATCCGTATGATTCTCCCGGATTTGTGCAGGAGTTGCCGGAACCGGGCGTGCGGTACAACACCTTTCATCTGTATGCAATGGACACGGACGGCCAACAGTTGAGGCAACTGACGGACGGTCCGTACGATGACTTTGATCCCTGCCCGTTGCCGGATGGAAGCGTCTTGTTCGAGTCGACCCGGCGCGGCAGCAAGCTGCGCTGTGGCGGCGGCAGTCCCGAATTGGTGTATACGCTGCACCGCCTTGATAGCGACGGTGCGAATCCGCAGACTATCTCTTTTCACGAGACACATGAATGGCATCCCAGTGTGCTGAACGACGGCCGCATCGTCTATACGCGTTGGGACTATGTGGATCGCAACGCGGCCAAGTTTCACGGGTTGTGGACCTGCAATCCGGACGGTTCGAATCCAGCCGTACTGTTTGGCAATTACACGACGCGTCCCTGGGCCTGTTTCCAGGCCAAGGCGATTCCCGATTCACAGAAGATCGTATTTGTCGCCGGGGGCCATCATGCCAACGTCGGTGGCACGCTGATGTTGCTCGATCCCGCCCGCACGAGTCTGGATCCGCAACGGGGCGAAGATCGAAGTGAATCGCTCCGCTGCCTGACGCCCGAAGTCTGTTTCGCCGAGCGGGAAGGGTGGCCCAAGAGCTACTTCTACAGCCCCTGGCCGCTGTCCGAGGAATATTACCTGGTTTCATTCAGCCATGATCCGCTGCCCGGCGGATACACGGGCGAGTATCGCGATACGGAGACAGGTATTTACTACTTTGACTGCTTTGGCAACCTGGAATTGCTGTATCGCCGTGAGGGAATCTCGGCGGTCTATCCCCTGCCGCTGGCACCGCGTCGAGTGCCGGTAGCTGCAGCCCAGTTGACAGCCGTTGAGGGGGAGCAGGAAGGTGAATTCCTGGTGTCGGACGTCCGCAAGAGCCTGCTGCCCATGCCGCCCGACAGGCAGATTGCCCAACTGCGCGTGTTCCAGTTACTCCCCAAGTCGCGCAGTGACGGCGCGGCCGATCCTCGGATCGGTCATCCCGATCAGGCCAACGCCAGAATGCTGTTGGGAACCGTACCGGTGGAAAACGACGGGTCCGTCTACTTTCGCGCGCCGGCCAATAAGCCGCTCTACTTTCAAGCCGTCGATCAGGCGGGTCGAGCCGTACAAGGGATGCGCACGGTGGTCTATTTGCAGCCGGGAGAGCGTCGCAGTTGCGTCGGATGCCATGAACCACCGGGCACCGCTCCTGAGTCGCGACCGATGTTGGCGGCCATGCGCGGCCCATCCGCGATTGAGCCAGGGCCGGATGGCACGCGGCCGTTCGGCTATCCGCGTTTGATCCAGCCGCTCTTGGACCAATATTGCACACGCTGTCACGACGGCACTGCCGGGCCCGACAAGAGCGAGCTCGTGCTGACCGGAGCGTTGACGGAGCCGTTTAGTCGTTCTTATGAGAACCTGCAACCGTATCTGCGTTGGCCGTCACCCGATGAGGTAACACGCCCGGGGCAACTTGGCGCCGACTCAAGCCCGCTCGCTGCCGTCCTGACGGATGACCATCATCGCCAGTATGTGCCGTTGCCCGACGAGGTGCTGCGGACGTTCTACCTGTGGCTCGATGCCCACGTGCCCTTCTACGGTTCGTATGAAGTCGAGGACCTGCGAGCTCAGAAGATGGGCCGGGCGATAGCGCCGCCGGAATTGCAGTAGCGAGCTAAGCGGAATCTGGCGACTCGCTGAGAACAGTAATATGCCTCTGGCGAGGGTGTTGTCCAGTGTCCATCGCCGCCACGATCCGCAATTTGCGCTTCGCATGCCCCCCGTATTTGGGCAGCCCAGCCTCGACCTCGCTGCGAAATGCGGGCGCCGGCGGTCGCTTGGACTTTGTGACAGGGGGCACAAGCGTGCTTGGCGGGAAGCGATTCTTTTGCGGTATTTTCAAAAAAATCGCTCAGATTACTTGTATGCTGGTGAGATATGTCTGATCATGACCGGTGCCATGCAGGTTCCCAGGCCAACCACATTTGAAGTGAACGGCTCATGAGAACACAACGGATTTGTGGGGGTGCCTCCGTGGCCGGATAATTCTTTGGCCTCCCCGAGTATTTGATGGCAACTGCCGACGTCTGCAGGAGTCATGAGTGCGGCCTGCATGTTGCGTCGTCAGGACTTGTCAAGCAGCGCGCTGGACTTCGTTTTTCGTGATATCCCAGCAGAGGTGGCCGCTGAAGTATCCGTACACTCGATGGGTTGGTAGAACCTCGACATTTTCCGCCGAGTTGCTGCTGGCCATTGGGTGATGTTGCGGATCTGTTGTAACACCGGTGCTGATTGGGGCCAAGACATAATTGGAAGGGTGAGAGATCATGCGAGACAATCCACGAAGAAATCGCCGCGAGAAGAAGAGCCTTTTGAGTAAATCTCGCTGGGCTGCCTACGCTGCCGCGGGAGCAGCGACCGCGTTGGGTGTTCATGAGTCAGCCGAGGCTGGTATTGTCTACTCGGGGCCACTCGATATCCACCTTGACGGCAGTCCCGCATCGACCGCTGTTTATTTCACGGCCAAAGTTCAGACAAAGGACGGGGCGACCCTCGATGTTCTGAAATTGCGGCACAAAGGATTCATCTACACGAATGTATATCCCCCGTACTCGACATTCCCGGTAGGTTCAGCAAAAGCAATTGGTGTGAACGGCATGGTCGCTGGGTTCGCTTCAGGAGCGTATGCTTACGCGTCCAACCTTGCACCCGGTGATGCGGTAAGCGCGAGACAATTCATCGCACAGGGTACGATGGCTTACTTCAATGGTTATACGTATAGCCAGTTCAAGGGTAGGGGACAGGAGGGCTTCGTCGGTTTTTCTTTCGACGCGGGTGAAGGCACTCAGTTTGGTTGGATTAAGGTGAAAATGGGCGAAGGTGTTCCGCATAATGACTTGACAGTACTTGGTTGGGCTTACGCCGGCCCGAATGAGGCGATAAATGCTGGCCAAGTTCCCGAGCCTGGGTCTCTGGGACTCCTTGCCACTGGCGCTCTTGGGTTACTACTCTGGCGGCGCGTTCGCCGCAGTGAAAAACCTGCAGCGTGATCAGACAACTCACGCGTCTGTTCAATCAAGAAGGGCCGCGCGGCTCGAAGAAGCCTGCGGCCTTTTTTACATGATTTCTGCCAACGTGATCGCAGTCTTGGCTGTGTCAAGATCGAAAATCGTCGGCCTGCCAATGTGAGATTATGCAACTTGGAAACGCCTGTTGTGCGATGATGGCATGCGGAATCATGATTGTTCTCCCAAGCAAAGAAGGTAGTTGTGCCGGCGCGAGCAGGCCTACCGCCCTCATTACGCCGACGTTGGAGTGAAGATGCATGTCGACGGAACGCAAAGTGCTCTTAATTGGGTGGGATGCGGCGGACTGGGAACACATCAACCCGTTGCTGGAGGTGGGATTGCTGCCTGCGCTCGATCAGTTGATTGACGAAGGGGTCATGGGCAATCTTGCTACGCTTGAGCCGATCCTCTCGCCGATGCTCTGGAATTCCGTGGCTACTGGCAAATTCCCCGAGAAACACGGAATCCATGGCTTCATCGAACCGGATCCGGCAAACGGAGGTGTGCGACCATACACGAGCACTTCGCGCAAGGTTAAAGCACTGTGGAACATCCTCACGCAATCGGGGCTCAAGAGCAATGTGATCGGATGGTGGGCCAGTCATCCTGCCGAACCGATCGACGGTTGCATTGTAACAAACCACTTCAACGGCATCAAGTTCGTTCCACAGAAGGGCTGGCATGTAGCGCCCGGGACCATCTATCCCGAGGACCGAACCCGGTTCCTGTCCCAGTTTCGCGTTTTTCCTCAGGAGTTGACTCACGAGCACATTTTTCCTTTTGTCCCCCGCGCGGATCAGTTGGATCAGGAAAACGACCCGCTCGTGCAGACGTTTGGCAAGCTATTGTCCGACTGCGCATCGATTCACGCTGTGGCAACGGCCGTCATGGAAACAGAACCGTGGGATTTCATGGCCGTCTACTACGATTCGATCGATCACTTCTGCCATGCGTTCATGCCGTACCATCCCCCCAGGATGCTCCACGTACCAGAGGAGAAATTTGAGCTATACAAAGACGTGGTAAGTGGCGCTTACCGATTTCACGATTTGATGCTCGCTCGTTTGCTGGAATTAGCCGGTCCCGAGACAACGGTGATCCTTTGTTCGGACCATGGATTTCAATCGAGGCAAACTCGCCCGGTGGGAGTCCCGCGAGAACCGGCAGGGCCCGCCGTCTGGCATCGTGAATTCGGAATATTTGTCGCTAAGGGTCCAGGGATTAAGCGAGACGAGCGGGTGTATGGCGCATCACTCATTGACATCGGTCCCACCGTGCTCCACGCTTTCGGGTTACCGGTGGGGGAAGACATGGATGGTCGGCCATTGCTGGAAATCTACGAGCAGCCGCGCGTCGTGCTGAAGATCCCCAGTTGGGAAGACGTTCCGGGCAAGAGCGGCATGCACCCGCCAAATTGGTCCATGAAGAAGGAAGACTCGGAGGAACTGGTGAAGCAGTTCGTCGCTTTGGGTTACATCGAGGATCCGGGAGACGACAAGCAGAAAGCTGCCGAAAACGCAGAAATTGAAGCTATGTACAATTTGTCTCGTTCCCTGCTCTGGACGAGACAGTCCGACAAGGTTATCGGACTGATGGAAGGGATCTGCAAACGTCGGCCCTGGGAGACACGATTTCTCAATGTACTGGCCCACGCATACCAGGCAAGCGGCTATTTGCTTCAAGCCGAGCGATTGATCAAGGCAATTTACCCGATAGGGACGAGTGTCCCGGCCGCGACACGAATCTTATTGGGCGAAGTGAAAGTTGGCCTTGGTCAGCCGCAGGCAGCGCTTGAATTGTTTGGAGAGGCTGGGCAAGAGCAGCAACGTACGCCCAGGATTCACATTCGATTGGGTGAAACCTACTTACGATTGCGGCGTTTCGCCGACGCCGAACGTGCGTTTCGAAAAGCGTTGGAGATTGATGAAGACGCGGCTCGGGCCTGGCAAGGGCTGTCGACTGTCTACCGCCGATTGGGCAGGGACCAGGAAACGGCTGACGCCGCGCTAAATGCGGTGGGATTGATCCATCGACTGCCTGAGGCGCATTTCAACCTGGGAGTCGCCCTTGCTCGGTCCGGCGAGCGGGAGCGAGCTATCGTCGCTTTCGAAACGGCGTTGAAGTTCCGGCCCGATATGGTCAGGGCTCATCGCTGGCTGTCCGTCATGTATGCGCGTGATCCCCAGCAAACGGACAAGGCGACGTTCCACCGGTTGGAAGTCGCGCGACTTCAACTCCGGAGCCAGCAGGGCAACCACGATGCGCAAGACCGGCGAGATGTCCTGTTCGATTTGCCGGAAATTCCTCCACTGGAAGAGCGACTGAGGATTCTCGACCAGGAACGACCGCTGCCGTCGGCCAAAACAGAAGAAGTCAGGGAAACAATTCGTGCTGGTGTCCGGTCTGCCCCGCTCGGGCACGTCGCTGATGATGCAGATGCTCGCAGCCGGAGGAATGTCGGTGGTGATCGATGGAAAACGAGCTGCCGACACCGACAATCCGAAGGGCTACTACGAGTGGGAAGAAATTAAACAAATTGGCAAGAGACCGGAACTGCTGGACGGCGAAGAGATGGACAAGAAAGCCATCAAGTGCATTTCGATGCTGCTGCCAAAGATGCCAACCAGGCACAGCTACAAAGTAATCTTCATGGTGCGGCCGATCGAGGAAGTCGTCGCTTCGCAGGCCAAAATGATCCAGCGATTGGATTCCGGCGGCGCCCAACTCGAGCAGCACGATCTCATGCGCGGCTTGACCAGTCACCGCGACGAGACCCGGCGGTGGCTGAAGAACGCTCGGCACATGGAGGTATTGGAGATCGACTATCCGACGTTGGTGAAATCGCCCGGCGAGGTACTGCCAAGAATCGTGGAATTCCTCGGCAGCGAGCTGTTGCCACAACCGGACAATATGCTGTCGGTCATCGATCCAGACCTCCATCGTCAGAAGGGCACTACGTAAAACGGAATTTATTCCGTTTATGCAGCGTCCTAACGCACACTTCCCACGTAAAACGGAATTCATTCCGTTTACGCAGCGTCCTAACGCAACCACTTCCCACGTAAAACGGAATTCATTCCGTTTACGCAGCATCCTTACGCAACCACTTCCACCGCAAGACGGAATTCATTCCGTTTGCGAATCACGAAAACACTCGACCATCCGAATCGAGTCTGCCAGGCGAAATCTCCTCGGCAACCACCAGCGCTGACCGGCCTGATTCTCACGAGCAGGCACGTGAACGTCGGGCTCGCGCGCGATGCCGTTCGCCGGACAACGAGATATACTCGACTGAGCCAAGGGATGCGGTTCTCAAATCTCTCGTCATTTCATCCCGCTCGCGGCAATACGGTGTAGCGAATTGATTGACGGCGAATCGGCGTGGCATGCCAATGGACATGCTTTTCTGCTGGCCGCGTCATGGTACACTGGACAGCGAATCACCTATTTTCAAAATCGATACTCTTGCTTTGCGCCGACTGGGATCGCCACAGCTGCGGAACGATTTCGTAGCGGGCCAGTCATCGCTCCACCGGGGCGAGCCCGGCGGGGGCGAGATGTGGGTGTTCGCTTGGTAGCGGGCCAGTCATCGCTCCACCGGGGCGAGCCCGGCGGGGGCGGGATGTGGGTGTTCGGCCTGGTAGCGCACCAGTCATCGCTCCACCGGGACAAGCCCGGCGGGGGCGAGATGTGGGTGTTCGGCCTGGTAGCGCACCAGTCATCGCTCCACCGGGGCGAGCCCGGCGGGGGCGAGATGTGGGGGTTCGGCCTGGTAGCGGGCCAGTCATCGCTCCACCGGGGCGAGCCCGGCGGGGGCGAGATGTGGGTGTTCGGCCTGGTAGCGGGCCAGTCATCGCTCCACCGGGGCGAGCCCGGCGGGGGCGAGATGTGGGTGTTCGGCTTGGTAGCGCACCGGTCATCGCTCCACCGGGGCGAGCCCGGCGGGGGCGGGATGTGGGTGTTCGGCTTGGTAGCGGGCCAGTCATCGCTCCACCGGGGCGAGCCCGGCGGGGGCGAGATGTGGGTGTTCGCTTGGTAGCGGGCCAGTCATCGCTCCACCGGGGCGAGCCCGGCGGGGGCGAGATGTGGGGGTTCGGCCTGGTAGCGGGCCAGTCATCGCTCCACCGGGGCGAGCCCGGCGGGGGCGAGATGTGTGTGTTTTGGTCCAAGGAGTCCGGAAGAAATGTACAAGATCGCCTTCGCCCTGTCGTTGTCCACCATCTTGCATTGCACGGTCCATGCGCAAGGGGTCGGGCTCGATTTCTATCACGACCTCACGGCTCTGCCGTTCATCCACGACAATGTCCAATCGTATTACCTCTCCAGTTACGACCGCACGGGAGGCAATGATGATGGATTCCGCGGCACGTACTCGCAGCTCTACGTCCAAGACAACGGCGAGCATGTGATTTTCGATGAGGACGGTCCGGGCTGCGTCTACAACTTCTGGTTTACGGGTGACGAACAGCGTCTGCACTGGGGAAAGATCCGAATCTACGTCGACGGCCAGGAGACCCCCGCCTTCGAATCACCCAATGAGGGACTGTTTCTCGGTGAACGCACACCGTTCATCGAGCCGCTGGTGACCGATGCGTTCGTTTCCAGCGGAGGTTTCAGTTGCAGCGCACCGATTCCATTTCAAAAGCACTTGAAGATTACCACCGAGAAGGCCGTTGGTTTCTACAACATCTATTACCAGCTGTACAAGAACGTGGACATCCAGTCTTGGACTCCGCGTCAGGACTACTCGGGACTGATACGACTCTTCGAACGATGCGGTAGTGATCCCAAGCGGGTGACGGAACCGATGAGCCTGCAGCGTCAAACGATCACCTTAGGCAAATCCGCGGGACGTGACGTGCCTGAAGTTCAGCTTGTGACGCTCGATCATCCCGGCACGATTCAGTTCATCAAGATCGATCCGCTCTACCGACCGGATGCTTACAGCCTCAATCACACGCACCTGCGTATCTTCTACGACGGCGAGGAGAAACCTGCCGTAGACGTTCCTCTCGGCCCGTTCTTTGGGTCCGGATTGGGCGAAGCGGACGTGCGCAGCATGTTTGTCGGCATGTCCAGCTCAGGAGTGTACTACTGCTATTTGCCGATGCCTTTCCGCACAAGTATTCGCATTACGCTGCAGAACAGGAGCCACGAAGCGGGGGGCGAATTCCACTGCCAGGTTGGCTACACTCGGCAGCTGCCCTCGGCACCGGCTGGAGCGTTGGGGTATTTTGCCGCGGAATATCGCCGGGCCTGGCCCATCACCGAGGCGAAGGACTATGTGCTGTTCGACTACCAGGGCCGCGGCGCTGTCGTGGGGCAGGTGATGACCGTCGAGCCGGTCATGCCCGATGTGAAGCGCTGGTGGGAAGGGGATCTGCGCATCACGATCGATGGCGAGAAATCGCCCCGCTTTCACGGTACGGGGCACGAGGACGAATATCAGGGAGGATGGTCCACCTACTGGCTCACCAACCCGTACTCGCTCCCCCTCTTCGGCGAACCCAAGACAGAGAATCTGGTGAATGTCTTCGGCCAGGTCAACGGCTCGACCACGGCCTACCGCTTCTGGCCCGGGAAGATCCATTTCGGCAACTCGATCACGATCTCCACCGAGCACGGAAACCAGAACGACACGCCCGCGAATTACTCGTCGCTGGTGTACTACTATTACCTTCCACCGGAAAAATGACAGGCACAAATCTGCCTGACGATTCAGCGGTATGGCTAGTCGCTGCCACGAGGAAAATCGTCGGCGTGGGCGGCCTGAAAGAAATGGCGGTCCCGTGCACGACTGGGACGACAATTGTTAATTGTTAATGGTGAATGGTGAATGGTGAAGCGGCTTGTGGCCCATGACTGAGGTTTTGCCGGCAGCGGAGGTTTTTTTTCTTGAGTTTTTGTCTTTCGAATTTGTTTAGGATTTCGAATTTCGGATTTCGGATTTCCTGTTTGGTTGCGGCCGCAGGCCGCGTTAGGACATTGCCCGTTCACCATTCACCATTAACAATTATCTCGGCACGAGCCTGGGAGTGGTTTATCCTAAACGTTAAGCAACTGCCAGGCGATCGCTAAGCGAGGATTTCTTTGACCACCCGGGCCGGGATGACGCCGGTCAATCGCTGGTCGAGTCCCTGGAACTTGTAGCTGAACCGCTGGTGATCGAAGCCGAGCAATTGCAGCACGGTGGCGTGGAAGTCACGGATGTGGACCGGATCCTGCACGATGTTATAGGAGAACTCGTCGGTTTCGCCGTGGATCGTGCCGGCCTTTACGCCGCCGCCGGCCATCCACATGGTGAAGCAGCGGGGATGATGGTCGCGGCCGTAGTTCTCTTTGGAGAGTCCGCCTTGCGAGTAGACGGTGCGGCCAAACTCGCCACCCCAGATGACCAAGGTCTCGTCGAGCAAGCCCCGCTGTTTCAGATCTTGAATCAGTCCGTAGCAGGCCTGGTCGACATCCCGGCATTGATCCGGCAGGCGACCGGCGACGTTTGCGTGCGTATCCCAATTGTTGTGGTAGATCTGAACGAAACGTACTCCGCGTTCCACCATGCGCCGAGCCAACAGGGCCGTGTTGGCGAATGTCCCCGGCTTCTTGGCCTCGTCGCCGTATAGCTGGAAGGTCGACTCCGTTTCACTGGCCAGATCGGTTAGATCCGGCACGCTGCTCTGCATACGGTAGGCCAGTTCGTACTGCTGAATGCGTGTGCGCGTCTCGTCATCACCAATCTGCTCGTACGTCAGTTCATTCAGCGCATTGAGGCCATCCAAAGTCTGCCGACGCACGTTGGCGGGAACGCCGGGAGGATTATTGATGAACAGGATAGGATCTCCGCTGGTGCGAAAACTGACGCCGGCATGTTCACCCGGCAGGTAGCCAGCGGACCACAAACGGGCCGAAATCGCCTGCACTTGTTCGGTATTGGTCGGGCGGGCGACGAGGACGACGAACGTGGGGAGGTTTTCGTTCAGCGAACCGAGCCCATACGAAGTCCAGGCACCGAGACACGGGCGGCCGGTAATCTGGTTGCCGGTCTGCATGAAACTGATGGCCGGCTCGTGGTTGATTGCCTCGGTGTGCATGCTGCGAATGAACACCATGTCGTCGACGATCTTGGAGGTCCAAGGCAACAGCTCGCAGACCCACATACCGCACTGGCCGTGCTGAGCGAACGAATACTTGGAGGGGGCGATCGGGAATCTGGCCTGCCCCGATGTCATGGTCGTGAGACGTTGTCCCATGCGAATCGACTCGGGCAGATCCTTGTCAAACCATTCGTTCATGACTGGTTTGTAATCGTACATATCCTGCTGGGGCGGTCCCCCGACCATGTGCAGGTAGATGACTTGCTTGGCCTTGGCCGGAAAATGACTGCGTAAAGGTACTCCGCCTGCCTGCTGATTCTCGGAACTGGTACTGTCGTCGGCGCGGGCTCCGCCCGATCCGAGGCCTTGTCCCAACAGTGCTGATAGCGCTGCCCATCCAACGGCGTGCGAGCCTTGAGCGAAGAAATGTCGGCGCGTGACGTTGGTCTTGAATTCTTCGAATATGTTCACGACAGGATTCCCCTCGGAGAAATACAGGTCCACTTCGCGACTGGCTGTACCGCATTCCGCACGGAGTCGCGGTTATGAAACGACTATTTGGTCAACACTTCATCCATGTTCATCAATTGATTTACCAACATGGTCCAGGCGGCCAGTTCCGCCGTGTCGAGTGCCGGGTCCACGGGCGCTTCGCCCACCGCCAGCAGGCTCAGTACGTCGTCGGCATGATGACGGTAATGCTCCAGCAGATTGGCCAAAGACTGACGAATGAGCTCGACCTCTTCAGGTCGGTAGGGCCGAGCGACGAGGCGGAGTCCAAGCAGGCGAAGTCGTTCTCCCACGTCACTCCCGCCTTCGAGCAATACTCGTTGAGCCAGGTGGCGGGCCGCCTCGACAAACTGCTCATCGTTCAGGGTCACCAAGGCCTGCAGTGGCGTATTGGTCCGTTCGCGCCGCACCACGCAGAACTCGCGGGACGGAGCGTTCATGACCTCCATCGAGGCGGGAGGTGCCATCCGCTTCCAGAACGTATACAGACTGCGACGATAAAGATTCTCGCCCGCATCTCGCTCGTAGCTGCGCGTATTGCTGACGTTCATCGCAATCGCTTCCCACACTCCGGGCGGTTGGTACGGCTTGACACTCGGTCCTCCCAGCTTGTGGACCAGCAGTCCGCTGGCAGCCAAGGCGTGGTCCCGCACCATTTCGGCGTCCATCCGCATCCGGGGGCCACGCGACAGCAGGCGATTGTCCGGGTCGAGCTCCTTCTTCCGCGGAGTGACCGTGGCGGCTTGTCGATATGTGGCCGAGGTGACGATGTGCCTGAACAGCTGCTTCACGTCCCAGTGCGAATCGCGAAAATCAAGAGCCAGTGAATCGAGCAACTCAGGATGGCTCGGCAGTTCCCCCGAGATACCGAAATCCCCTGAGGTTTTCACCAACCCGGTCCCAAACACTTCCTGCCAGAACCGGTTCACGGTGACGCGCGCCGTGAGCGGATGCTCCGGTGCCATCAACCAGCGCGCGAACCCGAGCCGATTGCGGGGCGAGTCAGCGGGCAAGGGGGGCAGGATTTCCGGCGTGTCCGGCGTCAGCTCGTCGCGACGCTCATCGTATTCACCACGGTGCAGCAGAAAGGCCGTGGCGGGTTCGACGCGTTCCTGCACGATGTGAGCGATCGTGCCTCGTGCTTTGATCGCGTTCTGTTCGTGCGCCAGTCGTGTGGCTGCGGCCGCCAGCTCGATGAACTGTTTGTCCAGCGTCGGCAGCCACCAGTTGTACAACTCGTCCCGCTGTGCCGCCGTGAGTTCGGCAGGGGATGGGCCGAACCATGCCGCAAACCGAGTTGCTTGTGCCAGCGACTTGGCCTCTGGCGGCGCCAGTGCTCGCCGGTAGAGTCGCAGGTCCTGCAATGCCAGGCCTGGCAGGGGCTCGGACGAGTCCCGCTGGCCAATCTTCAGCGGCACGTCCGTGTGGATCGAGTTTTGTAGTGAATCGGCTTGGACGGTGGTTGCCTGAGCCTCTCCATCCACGTAGACCTGTACGCCGGCGGCCTTCTTCGAGCCGTCATAGGTGACCAGCACATGGGTCCACTTGTCGGCCGGCAACTGGTCGCGCGTGACCACCTTTAACGCGTCGTCGCTCCACTTGTGTATGATGTGAGTGCCAACGCGACGCTGCTCGACCCACAGATCCCACCCGCGATGCTCGCGCCCGTTATCCATCCGCGCGACGATGGCACCCATACCGTCACCCGGCAACTTGATCCAGGCTCCGTAGGAAAACGCCTGCTCCTCCGAAAAATCTCCCACCCCGGGCAGTTCGGCCACACCAGTCTGGTTGATTTGCAGAGCGTGAACGGCAACCTGCCCCTCCGTCCACAGCGGGTCATTGGCAAGCGCGAACGACTGTGCGGTCGCGTCAACGGTGGCTTGTATCGACGTACCGGATCCTTCGTCCAACGGCGCATGCAGATGTAAGCTGTCGCTCGGTACAAGAGCGGCAAACGTCTCGTGACTGGCTGAGGCCAGCCACGAATCGAAATCTCCTCGCGCCTCGCCGCGACGTGCCTCGACCTGTGAGCGGGCAGCGGGCACTTCTTGCTCCAACTCGCCCCAGCGCTGTCGATCCGCTTCTTGAGGAACGACGACCACGGGAGGAGTGTCCTGGACGTTGCCGTCCCGCGGGCCTTGGGTTGAGTTGTTGAAGAACGCAGACAACTCGTAGAATTCGCGTTGCGACATTGGATCGAACTTGTGGTCGTGGCAAACGGCACAGTTGGCCGTCAAGCCCAACCAGACCTGCGCTGTCGTTTCCGTTCGATCACGCGTATAGAGCACTCGGTATTCCTCATCGATAATTCCCCCTTCATTCGTGGTCATGTTGCAGCGGTGAAAACCGGTGGCGATCTTCTGATCCAGCGTGGCATGGGGGAGCAAGTCCCCCGCCAGACTCTCGATGGTGAACTGGTCGAACGGCATGTTGGCGTTGAAGGCCTTGATCACCCAATCCCGGTAGGACCACATCTCGCGAAAGTTGTCAAAGTGAATTCCGTGCGTGTCGGCATAACGGGCATAGTCCAACCAGTAGCGTCCACGGTGTTCGCCCCAGCTGTCTGACGCCAACAAGCGATCCACAAGCTTCTCGTACGCGTCGGGCGACGGATCGTTCAAGAATGTCTCGACGGTGTCTGACGCCGGCGGCAGTCCCGTCAAATCGAGGCTCAGGCGGCGCACCAGTGTGGAACGATCGGCTTCGGGAGCAGGTTCCAGCCCGGCAGCTTCCAGGCGTGCCAACACGAAATTGTCGATCGAGTTGCGGAGCCAGGCGGTACGTTGCACAGCCGGCGGCTCGGGACGTTGCGGTGCAATGAACGACCAGTGTACCTCGTACTGAGCACCTTCGGTGATCCATCGCTTCAACAACTCGATTTCTGCCGGTGTGAGATTCTTGTGAAGGATGGCGGGAGGCATCACCATGTCGGGATCATCCGACGTGACTCGCGCTATGATCTCGCTGTTGTCCGGTTCACCCGGATCGAGCGCTCCCATGTCGATCGCCGCGTCGCGCTGATCCAGCCGCAAGTCCGCCTGGCGCGCCGCACTGTCCGGGCCATGGCAGGCAAAACATTTGTCGGCCAGGATCGGGCGCACGTCGCGGTTGTACTGCACAGGCTCCGACAACGGCGCGGCGGCCAGCCGTGTCGTGGCCAGAATGACGCCAGAGAACAGAACGAAGGCGGATGAGTAACGAGCCATCGTGATATCCTGTCATTATGAACGAAGCTGCGAAATGCACATCGCGCAGGGGGCGACGCCGGGTCTGCTCCATCGAAAAAAAGTCCCTACTTGCCCACCGCGATCGGCAAGACGACTTATGACTCCGGCGAGGGCTTCCAGCCTGGTCCCAATCCCCGCGCCTGCTGTGCACCAATCCAGTGCATCATAGCTGGCTTCCCCCGTTTCTTCCAGCGCTTCAGGGGATTTGCCAGTCCCGCCGGCGATTCCGCAGTGCCGGCAGCCGACGGCGGATGCCGGCCACCTGATCGAGGTCAATCTCGGCCGTTACCACCCCCACACCATCGGATGTGCTGGCCAAAACGACACCCCAAGGGTCGATGATCATGGAGCGACCAAAACTGCGCAGGTTCGGGCCGTGGAGACCGTATTGATTCGGAGCAACAACGAACACCTGATTTTCGATCGCGCGAGCGCGAAGTAAGACCTCCCAGTGATCTCGCCCGGTGGCCAACGTGAACGCCGAAGGGATGACAAAGACCTCGGCGCCAGCGTCGACGAGCCGGCGGAATAACTCGGGAAATCGCAAGTCGTAGCAGGTCGCATGCCCCAACAGGCCCGCGGACGTGCTCGTGACGATGGCCTCATCCCCAGCCAACATAATGTCCGTTTCCCGCACACTCACTTCGCCCGGCAGATCGATCTCAAACAAGTGGATTTTGCGGTAGCGGCTCAACATCACTCCGTCCGGACCGAACACCAGGCTCGTGTTGTAGGCCTTGTCAGCCTGGTTGGATTTCTCCGCCATACTCCCCCCTACCAGCGTCAGCTTGTACTCGGCTGCCAACTGGCTCAACCATTCGCTCGTCGGTCCCGGAATCGGTTCAGCTTGAGCAGAGACCTCGGGCAAGTCCCCCAGGCAATTGAACAGTTCCGGCAGAACAACCAGCGTCGCACCCCGGCGCGCCGCTAACTCGACCAGCCGCGAAGCTGTTTCCAGGTTGGCTGCCTTGTGCACGCCCGACGTCATCTGAATGGCGGCTGCCAGGTAGCATGACATGCGTTCCTCCTTACGTGGCGCTGGGCCACAACCAAACAGGAAATCCGAAATCCCAATATCGAAATCTTAACGCGGCCTGTGGCCGCAACCAAAACACGAAATCCGAAATCTCAATATCCAAATCCCAAACGAATTCGAAATTCAAAATTCGAAATCCAAAACCTCCGCTGCCGGCAAAACCGCGGCGGGCGGGCCACCAGCAAATTGTCGCCAGCAGCATGCCATGCTGTCCTCCGTTTTCCCTTCTTCCCTTTCTCCCATATTTCTGTCATTCGGATTTGTCTGGTATTTGCTGCTTCGGATTTCGGATTTGTTTCCAAGCATGCGCGCACCGTGGCGGATGGTGCAGTGTAAGGCTCTTGTGGATGCCGCATCGCCACGCAGGGGGCGATGATCGCGTGATGTGGCGGGATGCCCGGAGGGGCGCAGCAGTCCACATGCTGGGCGGGTGCCTTTGGGCGGCCAGTCCCCTATCTGTTTGGCGCCAGCAGGCAAACGGTGATGTTGCGTATTGCCAGGCCCAACTGGCCTCGACTTCCTTCCGGGGCGTAGACCTCCGGGTTGATGTTGAAGTGGATCAACTGGTAATCGCGCGGGTCATCCGAGGCGTCGCTGCGTTTCGACCAGCGTTGTTTCATGGCCGTGATAGCGGCACGAAGTCCTTGAGAGCCGACGCGGAAATCGAACCGCCGATACTGTGTGAATGTTTGGTCGGTGAAATGGGCTGATCCAGGACCGGGGTAAAGCCAGTGGCTGCGATCGTTCAGGGCCGAAAAGAGAATCGGCAGCCCGGTACCTCCTTCCCAGTCATCGATATGCACTGTGTCGGGAAAACGGTCGGCGCCACGCGGGTCAAACAGGGAAGCGCCGAACCAGAATTGCTGCCCGGATTGCTGATCGCGAAACAGGAAATGGGCACACAGGTAGACGTCTGCCTGGCCTTGCCGAAGCGCCGTAGGCACCTGCAGCTCAAACGCAAAGGACAGCTCATGGTCCGGTTCGCGGAATGGCCGAGGAGCTTTGCCCATGTCCCACCACCAGTAGGCCGGGCACACGGGAATGAGACTACCTTGACGGGGGCGTGGATGGTCCGAGTCGATCCAGATGCCGATTTCCCTGTCCCGGATTTGCACGGCGGTACCGGGAGTCGCTTGCCGTGGTCCGCGTTGATACAAGGCACGCAATTGGCTGTCCGCCGGATGAAACCCGGTATACTGGCCGATGTCCCAGTCGAGGTGGCCACGAGTCGCGGCCTCGCCCACGTTGGCCAATCGCACGTAAAACCGTTCGCCTTCCGGACGCACTTCGCCAATGACGCGATCGTCCACTTCGTTGGCTGTTGTGGGAGGCTGCGCGAATATCGTCTCGACCACTCGCCAAGCATCCTGCTGCTCGACACGCGGTCGAGCGGGATGTGCCGCCTGGCTGACCGGCGGTACTTCGGCCGGTTGGCTGCCAGGTGTGCCTGGCAGGATTGTGCAGAGCCACAACCCGCCGCCGATAATTCCCACAGTGACACGTTTCCGCATACTCGGTATTACACTCCCGGAGATCCGACACGGTTTCAGAGCAGTGCCTGGCTGTGGTGGCGCCTGCCAGCTTTTCGCAGGAAGGCCCAGCGTTGCAGGAAGGCCCAGCGTTGCAGGAAGGCCCAGCGTTG
Source organism: uncultured Planctomycetota bacterium (assembly GCA_963802295.1). GTDB lineage: Bacteria > Planctomycetota > Planctomycetia > Pirellulales > Pirellulaceae > JAJRVM01. Next base: position 347,137 of record CAWDIM010000007.1, read on the forward strand.
CAGGAAGGCCCAGCGTTGCAGGAATCCATCGTAGAGCGGCGGCGCCGGACATGGTAGCCTATTGCGTCTGGCCGGATCAGGGGTCTCGTGCCGGCGGCCCAGGGTGCTGCGGCTCGGCAAGGCCCTCGGCTCTTTCGGATTCGGCCAGCCACGCTGCCTTGAGGATGACCAGGCAGCTCGGGGCATGCGTGATTTGGCTGGCCAGCACCTTGCCCACTGCGTCCTGCAATGTCATCTTCACACAGCGAATCTGTTCCGTACCTTCCTGGGCCGGCTTGCCAAACGTCAGCTGTCGAGCCAGGAACAAGTGTGTGGGTGACACAACGTTGGCAGTGAATGGGTCGCAGATACCCAAGCTGATCCATTGGCCGGCTTCGATACCCAGTTCTTCCCGCAGTTCGCGGCAGCCCGCGCTGAGGGCGTCCTCGTCCGCTTCGATCCCACCGCTGACTGCCTCGACAGTCACTCGACCGACGCCATAATGAAACTCTTCGGTCAAATACACCTGGCGGTCGGCATCCATGGCCAGCACACAGGCCCCCGGCTTCACGTCGACGACCGTATAGGTTCCCGGTTTCCCGTCCGGACGTATCACGTTATCCTTCCGCACGCGGGTCCACGGATCGCCATAGACGATTTGCTGCGCCACGATCTGCCATGGGCCATGCTGTTTCATCACCGCACTGAAGCCTCGCTGTAAATGTGGAAATTCGTGCTTCGGATCTCGGATCTTGAGCATGAGTGCAAGGCGCGCAGCGGTTATCCCCTCCGACTCCACAAGGCCGGTGATCGGCCGCCAGCTTCACGATTCAAGGGGGCGTCGAACTCCCATCCCCCCGCTCACTCAGGCGACTTCCGCGGTCTGCGATCCGGCGTCCCGCTGCAGCCGAGCGATCAGCCCGCGGACTCGCTCTTCCAGGTAGGGTAATGCTACGTCCGGTGTCGCGCAGTCCAGGTCGTCCACGTCCCAATATTCCACCTGATCTTCCCAGTCGGCGAACTGTTCCCTCATCAGCGGACGATGCTCGACCTCTTTCACGGCCACGACCAGCTCCGCACTCATCAGGTCGGCACGTGTCAGCGGTTTGGGGTGACGATGGTCAGGGTCGAGCGGGATGCCACGCTGCGAGAGCGCCTCGATGGTGTAGTCCGAGATGGGGCCGACATCACCCCAGAACCCCACGAGCAATCCACGGGACTGTGCCCGCCATGCCAAACCGGTGGCGGGTGCCAGATGATTGAACAGGTGTTCAGCGAACCGGCTGCGGTAGAAATTTGCGGAACAGAGAAAGATCACTTGTTTCATAGTGGATTTCGTCCTTCAGGCCTCTTTCTGATACGGCCCTGCCGATAACGGCCCAGTCTACAGCAGAGGGGTGCCTTTGTTCCATGGGACCAACTCCAGGGAAATCCACCGGCTCCGCCGGCGAGCCTATCGAGCTTCCGCCTCGCGTGGGGCATTGATGCGGGTACGGGTGGATTGGAACGTGGGCGTGTCGGAGATAAGGAAAGTCAGGTCGGATGGCCGCACACCTGCTCGGCCGCTAAAAGCCGCCACTCGTGGGAACGGAGATCCGCAGGTTCCTCCTGCAGTCCGACTCTCTTTTACACCAGCACGCCAGCGGTCGGCCCCTGCCGGTGGGCCGCCGTCATCCTTGTTTCACGGCGACGAGCCCAATGCTAGAATGGACCGCCGCACATCGATCGTGACACGTCCATCCCTGCGGGCAGGGGTTTGCACTTCGGTTATTTCGCACCGAGGATATGTCGTGCGATAGATGACTCGGTTTTCCAGAGCGATGATTCCTTGGCCGCGTGAAGAAGGAGAAAGCAGTATGTCAACGAAGCAGGACGGCAGTGAGGACTCGCGGGCTCGCGAGATCGAACGGCGGGATTTTCTCAAAGCTTCCGCAGTCGGGATGGGGGCGGTTGGTACCGTTGTGGGTGGAGCCTCGCTATTGCCGGCCGAGGGGATCCAATCTGTTGCGGCGGCAGCGGCCGACAAAGGTATGAAGATTGGCGTCAACCTGGAGTACGTGCGTCACGCGGATAAGAGCTTGAAATACGGCGTGCAGACGGCCGGCAAAATGGGCTATAAGTGGGTCGAACCCTGTTTCCTGATGGGACGCTGCCTGCTCTCCAACGCCGGTTACTGCCATGTGACCAGTCTGGATACCGATCCCAAGGAAATCCTCGATCTCTGCGCCGAGGCCGGCGTGCAGATCAGCGGCGTCTCGTCGCACTCCGATCTGCTGAATCCCGAGTGGGGAGTTCTCTATGCTCGCCGCGGCATTCGCTACGCCCGCGCACTGGGCGTGAATATCGTGCAGATCACCGAAGATATGTACCCGCCGAAATGGATGACCGAAGAGATCGCTTATGCGACCATGAAAACCAACCTGTTGGCCATGGCCGAGACGTGCGAAGAGAACGGTGTTTACCTGGCCGTGGAACAGCATGGCCCCTACACGGCCAAGATCAAGTCGCTGCTGCGCATCCTGGACCTGGTCGACTCGCCCTGGATTCGCGTCAACTACGACTGTGGCAATACCTTCCTCTCAGGGGAAGACCCCTACGCCATGCTGGAAGCCGTCATCGATCGAGTGGTGCACGTCCATGCCAAGGATATCTCGCAGCAGCAGGCGACGGCCGAGCGGGGTAAAGTCACCGGCACGGCCGTAGGTTGCGCCTGTGGTGACGGCGAGATCGATTGGCATCGCCTCGTAAAACGATTGAAGCAGGCGGGCTATCAGGGTGTGCTGTCTGTCGAATGCGGAACCGAGGAGCAGGCACAACGTTCGCTCGAATACTTGACCACCGTGCTGCAAGAAGAAAACGCGTGACCCTTCCTGCGGCGACATCGCTAATGCGGCTCGTCCATCGCGTCGGAGCGCGGCGGTTACAAATCCGAAATCTCGAATGAATTCGAATGACGGAAGTGGGGGAGGACGGAGGAAGGGAGGAAGGGAGGAAGGGAGGAAGGGAGGAAGGGAGGAAGGGAGGAAGGGAGGAAGGGAGATTACTGAACCGTCATGTGGCGGTGTCGGGTGTTGGCTCGGATCGCGTGTTGCGGTCGTTGAAACATGCGGATTGGGGTGACTGGTCAGCGGTGTGGCAGCAACTACCGCGAGGACGAACTTTGATATGGCTGGCCTTTTCGGGAATTGAGACCCCGTGCACGGCGGGGAAGGTAATGGTTCATGGCGAATGATCAACGGGTATTGGGGGCGATCTGTTCGAGGGAAAGTGCAAAGCGAAAAGTGAAAAGTGAAAAGTGAAGAGCACGTGATCGTCGCTTTCGGATCCCACAATACCGCTGTAGGCTCGTCGTTAACCGTTCACCATTGACTATTCACCATTAACCAATCTCTCGGGAACCGTGGGGCACGTTTTCGATTGCGCCAAGTTGGGGGGCGAGGTGGGTTTCTGCCTGTTCGACGAATCATACACGGCAAACGGTTGAATAGACACGTGTTTTGAAGCTGCGGCCTTTGGCCGCCTTAAGCTGATGCCGCAAACGCTACACGATATCATCGGTCTGGGAGTCATTGCCGTCGACGAGATGCTCTATGTCGACAGCTATCCGAGAGCCGATGGCAAGCAGTTCGTGCTGGCGCGGCGCCGACAAGGAGGAGGAAACACGAGCTCGCGCTGGCCACCGCCGCGCAGCTCGGCTCCCGTTGTGCCATGCTCGGTCGTTTGGGGGACGATGAACTCTCGCAGTTTGCCCGGCACCACCTGGCCGCGACGGGAGTCGACCTGTCGCTCGTCTTGCACGATCCGCAGTGCGGTCCGCTTTGTTCGGTGATTGTAGTTGCCCGCGACACAGGTTCGCGGGCGATCTTCGCGGACAAGGGGATGGTCAGGCCTTTGGAGCCGGCTGAACTGACCCCGCAGTGGTTTGGCGGTGCCAAGGTGCTGCTGGTCGATCATCTTTATCCTCCCGTCATCTTGCCGGCCGTCCGGATGGCTCGGGAACTCGGGCTGCAGGTGGTTTCCGATATCGAGTCCGATATGCCCCAGTTGGCCGAGATTCGCGCCAACATCGATCACTTCATCTGCAGTGCGGAGTTTGCCGTACCGTACACGGCAACCGACACTCCCCAGGCGGCTTGCCAGGCGCTGGGCCGATCCGATCAGAACCAGACGGTGGTCGTGACTGCGGGCCAGGATGGTTGCTACTGGTGTGCGCCTGGCAGTGGGGACGTGAAGCACCTCGCGGCACACGCGATCGAACCGGTCGATACGACCGGCTGCGGCGACGTATTCCATGGCGCATACTGCCATGCTCTGTTGGCCGGGTGGGGCATCGAGCGGACCATTCGCTTCGCCAATGCGGCTGCGGCGATCAAAGCCACTCGCACCGGCGGTTGGGCGGCCGTGCCGACTCTGAGTGAGATTCAGCAGATTCTGGAACGAAGGTCAGGCTGAGCCCATCGACGCTAACGGCTTCACGTCGTTCGCCTGCCGCTACCAATCGACTCCACGCCGGAAGCCTTGTCGAGGTGGCCCAACCAGCGGAAGTCAATTGGCTGATACTAGAATATGGAATTGCCCATCACCTGGCGATGGCTGTGGGAAATATCAGCCAGGAGTTGAAATGGCTGTGCGACTTCCACGGTATTGTGTACGTGAATCCGGATGAGGCTTGAGGCTGCTCACACTCCCCGTGGTGCCGCCCAATGGTCGCGATACGTCCGGCGGACAAGTCTGGCCGCTTCTTCGTCACCGGTCACTTCTTCCGTTTTGGGATCGAAGTGTATGACCCGGCCAACTTGGGTGGCGATATTCCCGAGATGGCAGAGCGACGCGGTGAGGTGACCGATTTCGATATCGGCGTTGGGCTGCTGACCGTTCCGGATGCAGTCCAGGAAGTTCTGGTGATGGTCGGGGAGCGAGAAGGTGCCTTCCATGCTCTTTCCCGGTTGGTTGCGTTCCAGGATCACTTGCCAGCCCGATTTCTTGCCGAGGATCATCATCCCCTTGGTGCCGTAGAAGGCGTTGCCGTTTTCGTGTCCCTCTTGAAAATAAGGGGACCAGATCCGCTGTTCAAAAATCAACTGTCGCGGGCGCAAAGGACTCATCCGCCGGGTATTCAAAGGTGACATATTGCGTATCCGGCCACTGCTGATCGTCGTCGAAGAAGTATTTTCCACCTTGTGCGACGGCCTTGCAGGGATGGCACTCCACACCCAGGCCCCAGCGAGCGATGTCAATATCGTGGACACCGTCGTTGCCAATGTCTCCCGCGCCGAAAGCTTTCCACCACCGCCAGACGCCGTGCAACAGGTTGGACTGGTACGGATGCTCGGGAGCCGGACCCAGCCATAAGTCAAAATCGAGGAAGGCGGGCGGAGCAGATGGTTGTTCATGGCCGATGCTGCCGCGACGCTGGCTGTTCCAAGCCTTGGCCACCAGTACCTCGCCGATGATGCCGTCTCGCAGCGCCTGGATGGCCTCCCTGACGTGCTGGGTGCTGCGCGACTGTGTTCCCACTTGAACGACGCGCTGGTTCCGCCGCGCCGCCTCGATCATCAGACGCCCTTCGCGGATGTTGTGTGCACAGGGCTTTTCGACGTAAACGTGTTTTCCAGCGTCGCAAGCCAGAATGGTGGCCGGTGCGTGCCAGTGGTCAGGAGTGGCGATCCAGACCGCGTCGACGGCTTTGTCGTCCAGAATCCTGCGGAGATCCGTGACCGCTTGCACGTCGCCGCCCGACTTGTCCTGCACGATCTGGGCCGCGGCGGCGAGCCGATTGGCATCCACGTCGCACACGTGACTCACCCGCACGTCCTGGCGACCAACCAGCTCCCGCAAGTGCGACGAGCCCATCCCGCCCGGGCCGATCACTCCCACCTGGACCCGCTCGTTCGCCCCCGCGGCAATCGCCGGAGATGTCCCGAGATGGCAAGCCGTTACTGCTGCGAGACCGAGTCCCGCTTCTTTGAGAAACTCGCGACGATGGCGGGGCTGAGACATGGCTCATTCCTTAGTCTTGGGAAATCTTCGCGGTATGAACTCCCGCCATAAGCGGTCTGCCATAATTGTCGGAAGCAGTGCCGTGCGGGAATCCCGATGTCTGAGGGGCGAGCGACAGCGCGCGGTGCGCTTTGAATTAGCCTCATGTTATCAAATCAGGCGGCCATGTCGAATAAAATCCGCGTTAGACCGCCGCTCGGGGCTGAGCGGATGGCGGGGAAGAAAGCCGCTCCAGATTCCTTGCCCGTTCACCAGGCCCTCTTCCCCCAAGAAAATGGGGCGAGTGGACACGGTGAAGCTATTTTTGGCATATTCTTAAGGCGACCTGCGGCCGCAACCAAACCGGAAATCCGAAATCCCAAATTCGAAATGCTAAACAAATTCGAAAAACAAAAACTCAAGAGAAAAGCCTCCGCTGCCGGCAAAACCACAGTCATGGGCCGCTAGCAGATTCTCACGATGCAGCATGCTACTGCGTCCTCCGTTTTCCCTTTCTCCCTTTCTCCCTTCTTTCCGTCACTGGAATCTGTCTGGGGTTTTTGGCATTTCGTGCTTCGAATTTCGTATTATTTCCAAACGTGCGCACATGTTATCGGTTGATACTTCAAAGGCACGGACAGGTCGAAGCCAAGCTCCCTGCTGGAGACGAACCTGGCACGCTGTACAATGACGCTGCCGGCGCTCAGTGCCAACCATGCCCGTGGTGCGACTGGCCTCTCGCCCGATGAAATGAGAATGGTCGGCTCCGCGGCACAGGGCGTTGATGACGGTGACCAGTGCCCAGCCCGACATGACTGTTTCCCGTGAAGGAACGATTGCGTGAAATATCGATGGCTTCCTGCGTTTGTCTGCGTTAGTCTGCTTCTGGTACTCCTCGCCGCCGCCGCTGAGCCGCTCACCCAAGAGGCTCGCGAGACGATTGTGCTTCGCGAGGATGTGCACATCCGGGAATTGGTGCAGTGGCGTGACGCGGATTACGAGATCCACGCCAACGTGATTTTTCATGAGGGGGGTGAATTGGTCGTCGAGAACGCCACGGTCAGTCTGATGTGCACGTACACACGCGAGTTCAGGTTCCAATGGGAAGGGGGGACGCTGATCACTCGCAACGTGACGATCGGCGGCGCGCAGCAGGGCGACAAGGTCTATCAGACATACTTCGAGATTCAGCACGGCGCGTGGGAATCGCACGACACAATCATCCGCTATTCATCGGGGGTCACCATGGGGTGGACGGGGCACCGCGTCAAGTTCCACGCCACGCGACTGATGGCGGGACCGCACCCCGATTCGATTATCCTGTCCAGTAATGCCGCTGACGTCCTGCTGAAGGACAGCGAGTTCAATATTTCGTTGGCCGTTTCGGCCGAGCGAGGTGGCCAGGGACGGTTGGATCTGCCGGCCAATGAACCGGTGAACCGCGTGTTTGACTCGTCGAACGTGCCGGGCATCAAGTACCGACTGGAATTGGTCAACACGAAAGTCGACTTGTGGTGGGTGTTTTTCAGCGGGATCCGACAGGGTGGCCCAGCGACTCAGGTGGTGCTGGGCCATTGCCCACGTCTGATTCCTTCGATTATCGCCTACGACCTGCAGGCATCCCTCGAGCTACCCGCGCCGTGGCCCACGCGACAGGGCGACGCGACGGAGCTCCATATCGGCAATCTCTCGCTCCAGACGACCGGACAGCCTGTTGGCACCTGGTGTTGGGGCCTGTACCTGGACGGCGCGAAAACGGACGTGACCCTCCGCGGGCCTACCTGCATTTGCGAACTGTTTCTTTCCGCCGGAAAAATGGTCCTCGCGGGGGATCCTGGCACGTTTAACGCGTTGAACGCCTGCACCACCGTGGAGGTGGGCCATCGCCACGCGTCGATCATCAAACACGATGAGACGGGCCCGGCGGACACGCCCCGCGAACCGGCAGAACTGGTGATGCGCAATGCTACGCTCGGCCGATTCGCACCAGGGGATGCTATCGTGGGACAACTCACTGCCCATGCCGGTGGCCGCATCCTCGTCGAACACGCGCGCTGCGCCAATCTCAAGCTCATCACCAAGAGTGACGGCACGATTAAGCTCTCGGATGTCCAGCTGGCAGGCGAACTCGAACGCATTGAAAACGGCGGCGAAATCTCGTGGACCGTGTCACAATAAGAGCTCCGCGTGATCCCCCCCAGAACCGAGTCTCTTACTCCTAACGCGGCCTGCGGCCGCAACCAAAACGGGAAATCCGAAATCCAAATATCGAAATCCCAAACAAATTCGAAATCCTAAATTCGAAATCCAAAACCTCCGCTGCCGGCAAAACGGCCGCGGGCGGGCCCCCAGCAGATTCTCACCAGCAGCATGCCATTGCGTCCTCCGTTTTCCCTTCCTCCCTTCCTCCCTTCCTCCCTTCTTCCCTTTTTCCCTTTCTCCCACTTTTCTGTGCTTCGAATTTCGGATTTTGTTCCAAACATGCGCGCACCGTGGCGCATGTTACCGACTAACACCCTAACGCGGCCCGCCGCCGCAACCAATCAGGAAATCCGAAATCCTCAATTCGAAATCTCAAACAAATTCGAAATTCCAAGATGAAAACCTTCGCTGCCGACAAAACCACAGTCATGCGCCACAAACAGATTCCCACCACCGAGAATGCTATTGGAGGTTCCTTCCTCCGTCCTGGCCCGTTTTTGTCATTAGTATTTCTGTCATTCGAATTTGTTTGGGATTTGCTGCTTCGGATTTCGGATTTTAAACATGCGCGCACGGTGCGCGCATCCTACACGTGAAAACTTTACTCCTCCTCCAGCTTGCTGTTGCCGCTGTCCCGCGTGCGGCGCAGCGGGCCGGGAGTGCTTTCCTGCTCTGGCTGCCCTGTCGCCAGACAGACGACTTCCCCGTTGTAGCTGCGGCAGTAGATTCGACCGTTGGATAGCACCGGTGCCGTGAACGTGCTGCCGTCGAGTTCAAATACCTGCGTACGGCGCAGCTCTCGATAGCCGGTTGGGTCGGCTGCGGCGACGATCAAATGGCCGGAAGCACCAGTCTGAATGAGCAGCTTGTGATCGGCGGCGATGAGTGTGCCCCGCTCGTCGAATCCCCGCTCATTCCATTTCACTTCGCCGGTCTTCCAGTCCACGCACTTCAGAATGCCATGACTGTCGACAATGTAGAGACACTCGTCCAGCAGCACTGCGCAGCTGGTGTAACTGGCGATGCGGTTGGTCGACCAAACCTGTTGGAGCGTATGTCCGGCGATCGCAAAGCAAGCGGCTTGGCGATATTGCTCGGCCGACGTAATGAAAACCTTGCCGTCGTGAATGACAGGATCGACACCCAGGGCACCCCACTTTTCCTGCCAGCCGTCCAGTCGCCACAGTTCGCGGCCCGCACGCGGCTCCACTGCCACCAGGTTGGCGGCCGAGCGATCTGCGTTGAGGCTCACCACGAGTACGCCCCGTTTTCCCTCGTGCTCGAAAGGTACCGCGGAAACACAGGCACTTTTCTGGCGATCGTCACCCCAGGCAATCGAACCGTCACGCGAGCGCAGCGCCAGGCCGTGGCTGCCCGCGTTCAGGATCAACAAGTTTCCTTCCATCAGCGGCGACCAGGCGAAGCCATAGTCCACATCCGGGTTGTAGTCCTCGGGCAGATCTCGCTGCCAAAGTTGCTGGCCCGTTCGCACATTCCAGGCGCGAAGCTGTCCGTGTTGTCCCAGCGTGTACGCCGACTTTCCGTGCACTGTCGGCGTCGCACGCGGCCCCGGCCACTGCAGAATGGTCGGGCATGGGTAGGACTGTCGCCAGAGAAGCTTCCCTGTCGTCGCATCGAAGCAGAAGACGCTGTCCTGTTCGCCATCCCACCCCATGGTAAAAGCGCGGCCGTCCGCGATCGAAATGGAAGAATGCCCCTTCCCTACCTGTGCCCGCCAGGCCACTCTGGCTGATCCTCCCTCCGGCCAACCGGACAGCCATCCGGTCTCGCGCGAAAGGCCGTCGCGCCGAGGCCCACGCCACTGCGGCCAATCCTCGGAGCGAACCTCGGCGCTGACGTGAAGACTGAATCCGAGGAATGCCAGTGAAATGAACAGGCTAACTCGCATCGAACTCTCCATTTGGTACAGTCATCCGGCGGGACGGTCACCTGGCGAATGAGTTCGGTCACCCCCGGACCGACTCGCCGCATCACGGACTATCATACCGCCAGAATAGCGGTGGGGCACACCGTAGTCAGGGGGTGGCCGACAGGAGGATGGCCTGCTCTCGGTATGCTCCGCCTAGCGAACCGACACACCACGGCGATGGTGCACAACGGGATTCGTCCAGGGGCTATCGGCTATCAGCATGGGCCGCGACAACGCACATCCTGACAGCGGTTTGGAGTGTCAGTCGGTAACATGCGCGCATGGATGGAAGAAAATCCGAAATCCGAAGCAGCACATACCAGACTAATTCCAATGACAGAAAGAAGGGAGAAAGGGAAGAAGGGAAGAAGGGAAAACGGAGGACAGAATGGCATGCTGCTGGCGTGAATCTGCTGGCGGCCCAGGACTGTGGTTTCGTTGGCAGCGGGGTTTCCTGTGATTTCTGAATTTCGAATGTGTATAGGTTTTCGAGATTGGGATTTCGGATTTCCTGTTCGGTTGTGGCCCAGCGCCACGTTAGGTTAAGATATGGTGGTTCCCTGAGGTGCGTCGGGGGAACGTTCTGCGTCGGCACACTATCTCGCGGAGATGCCAGAGCAGATAGTGGATCTTCAGCGAAGTCAGCAACTGGACGAACCCGGCAAACTCATGGGAAAGTGATCGATGAAACACCCTACCGACGATAGGCAACTGGCCAACTGGCAACGCGGCATTCTGGTAATCGTGGCCTGCTTGGCGACCAAGGTGGCCGTGGCGGAACCCCCCAAGTCGATGGAAAACGCCCAATGGATCTGGGCGGATATGAACGGCAATATCTGCGAGTGCCGAACGGAATTCACCTTGAACAAGGTGCCGGAAGCGGCCAGCATCTTGATCACGGCGGACAACGGATACGAGCTGTACATTAATGGATCCGCAGTGGGCTACGATATCGGGGCCGGCGGGGAGATTTGGAGTAGTGTCGAGCGGTATGACATCACGGCCAGATTGGCGGCCGGCAAAAACGTGATTGGCATGCGCGGCATTTGCCTGGGTGGCAGTCGCGGAGTAGTGGCATCCGCGTGGATCAAGATGGAGGGGCAAGAACCGCGCGAAATTGCGACCGACAGTGCCTGGCACGTGGCGGTCGAGGGGAATCCGGCTGAGTATGCACATCCCGAGTACGTCGAGGGACCTGAATGGAAGAACGCGACTCCGCTGGGGCCGATGGGAATGGCGCCCTGGGGTCAGCTGGAGTACGACGGTTCGGTTGGCGGGCGAAGAGTTGGAGCGTTACCGGGATCCGTGGCTTTGACGGAGCCGGATCCGGACTTTTCCTGGCCCGAGGGGCTGGTGTTCGTCGGGGACGACTGCAGTGTCTACGTGCCGCAACGCGGCGATGCGTGGGGCGTTTGTTTTCGAGTGGGGGAGTGGTCGCGAGCTTACACGGAATTTGACATTCCTTGTCCGTCCAAGATCGGCCGCAAGCTCTTTGTTCTGAAACCTGTCGGTCCCGATGCGGTGCCTCGCTTGCTGGTCGATGCGGCCAGCGGTGCCATCGGTTCGCCGAGCGTCAGCTACGACGGCCAATCGGTTTATGTGGCAATGGCCGGAGAGGGCGAGAGCTTCTTTCACATTTATCGCGTACCGGTCGACGGGGGGCCGCCGACCCGTCTGACCGACGGCCCGTTCCACGACATTGATCCGGCGGAACTTCCCAATGGCGACATTGTTTTCACGTCAACGCGTATCGGCAGTTTTGAGGAGTACCACAATCCCCCCTCCCGTGCGCTGTTCGTCATGAGAGCGGACGGCAGCAGCATTCGGCCGCTGACATTCACTCCGATTTTCGACAATGAACCGAAGGTCATGGCGGACGGGCGCATCGCGTTCATTCGTACCGACAACTTCTTTGATCGCGCCAAGGTGGAGACGCAGATCCATGTGATCCGGCCGGACGGAACGGGTGGCTCGACCGAGATTGGCGCGGATGTTGGAGCGGACTACGGTGTGCGTCTGCGAGCGCTCGGCTATGGCAGCCCGGCACCTCTGCCCGATGGGCGGCTGGCGTGCATCTCGAGTCGCGGGAATTTCATTTGCACTCCCGGCAGCGCCGAACCGGACTTCCACCGGCTGCCCGACGGGCTCGGAGACTTGGCGCCATTGCCGGACGGGAGGTTGCTGGCCACGGTGCTGCGATCGAACTATTTGCAGGTGAAGTCGGATGTGATCGCAGTGATCGATCCTCGTGATAACCGGCTGGTGACCGTGTACGAGTCACCCACAGGGTCGGTCCATTCGCCAGTCTTTCTTGGCAGTCGCCCGCGCCCTCCGGTACTCTCGGACACTACCGATACAGCCAGCGCCGAAGCATCCGGAGCGACCGGTTTTCTGTTCTGTCAGAATGTCAGGTTCACTCGCAAGAACAAGGCCGATTGGCAGCGCATACGAGCGATTCGCGTGATTGCAGCTCGAGCGTTGACCACTCGGTCGTCTCATTCGCATATCGTACATGCCGGTCACGAAACGGTGGAACTGGGTACCGTTCCGCTCGCGCCGGACGGTTCTTTTTCCGTGGAAGTCCCGGCGGATCTCCCGATTGCCTTGCAGGCGGTGGATGCGGAAGGCCGTTCCGAGCTGAATGAAATGTCGTGGATTTACGTGCGACCGGGGGAAAAACGTTCCTGCCTCGGCTGTCATCAGCCGCGCAACGGCACGCCCTCCGAGCAATCGGCCGTGGCTCTGGCGTTGCAGGCCGAGCCAGTGAAGCTGCTGGGGCAAGGTGAACCACATCGCTTCCGTGGGAACAATTCCGGTGTCACCGGCATGATGGACCTGCAGTTCGAGCGGTTTCGGGAAACAGCTTCGCTGAACTTATTCTCCCACTCCAGCGACGCGCTTGCTCCCGGCAGAAGCGAAGTTACCAAGCTCATTGAGCAACTCGGGAGCCACGATGTCGGCACGAAGATCTCCGCCGCTCAACGCCTGAGTCTCTTCCGCGACCGCGCAGCTGCTCCGGCGCTGGCCAAACGGCTGCGAGACAATGATCGCGAAGTGCGACTGGCGGCGGCCTTGGCGTTGGCTTGCTGCGGGACGCGCGACAGCGTGCCCGACCTGCTCGACGCGTTGAGAAATCGAGACGCCGTGGTGGCACAAGCCGCTGCCGTCGCACTGGAAAATTTAACCGGCCACGCCGCACCGTTCCAACCATTTACGGCGATCCGGGAACGGCGAATTCAGGCCGATGCTTGGCGCGAGTGGTTCCAGACGCATCCCTGGGAGACGATCGAACAGGACCTGACTCAGCAGCTGGCGAGCGCGGATCGCACCGAACGCCATCGCGCGATCGTGGCGCTGGGCCATGTCGGCGGTCAGGCGGCCGGCGCTGCGCTGCGCCAATTCGTGGCCCAGCAGAAAGACAGCAATCCTTATGAGCTGTTTGAGAATGACAACCGCACGGATCGCTTCACTTTTGACGCGGATTCGCCCTGGAACCCGCGCGCCTGCAGGAGGCGGTGCGGGCCCTGGGCTACCTGAGCGATACCGAATCGACCCCACTGCTCCGTCAAATTCTCGCCGATAACATCACTCCCAAGACTGGTAACCTCTACCTGGCTGAAGCGGCTGTTGAAGCCCTGGCGCGAATCGCGACGCCGGAAGCAGCATCGATCTTAATCGAGACATTTGGCAAGTTACAGGACTATATCCACTACGTCGGCTGGTACAGCGACCATCCCGCGCTGTATGCCTGCCATGCCTCTCCCTTGCATGCGCGCATTGTGATGGCTTTGGATATGCTCGGATCGACCGAAGTCGAATCCATTGTTCCGGCCCTGATTCGCTCCGTCCCGACCGATCCGGACCGAGCCTTGTTCCTGCCCAACGATGCGTACGAATCGCTCGTTGGCCGCGTGATCCTCCGCAGCAAACGGGCGGACGATACGGTGGAAACCTGCCTGGCGTTGCTCGGTGATCCGCTCGCCACTGCCCACGGCGATCTGCAACAGGCGCTCAGCAGCGCATTTGCTGCCTGGGCGGGAACGCCTGCTCCGGATAATCGCGCGGCCCAAATGCTCTCACTGCTGACTCGCGATGGCCGCTATGCCGAGCGAATCCGTACCGCGTACGACTGCTATCGTGCGAAGCCCGAGGACCCGATCGACCGACCGTTGGGTAATCCCACCTGGATTCCCCAACGCCACTGGGTCCTGTTCTACCTTGGCCGAGCCCTCGGGCACACGGGTGATGCCGGCTCAGTCGACACGCTGATGGCCTCCTTGCAGGCCGATTTGAACGAAGCACGCCACGGCCGCCCGGACCCAGCTGAGCCGAACATTCACTTCCTGCAGTTGGAATACACTCCCTGTTGGCGCACGGCGGCGGCTTGGGCGCTCGGGCAAATCGGTGATCGTCGCGCCGTCGGACGGTTGCTGGAAGTCGTTCACAACCTCGACAATGCCACCGATACGCGCCACGCTGCCGTCACCGCCTTGGGAGCAATCGCTGATCCGGCCACGATCGAAACGCTCCAGCAATTGGCCGAATCGTACCCTGAAGTCTCGACGCGCCGAGCAATCCAGGACGCGCTGAAGCGTTGCCGTGCGCACGCCAAACCCTCGACTCCCGACACCGCTGCGAATTGACCCTAGGCCTGGAAAAGAACGAGGAGCCAGCGTTTCTGCCCAGAAATGGGTAGGTTGGGAGTGGTCTGGCTGTGTCCGACGCTTTACGTCGCGTATCGGAATCGTGTAGCGGGCTATCAAGGTCGGGTACGGGCGGCTTTTTGCGTTGGTCAGGCGTGCCATGCATGGGCGACGCGGCACGGGCTTCCCCCCGGCGACTTGGTTGCGTCCCCTTGGTGTCCGGCGGCAAATACGACGCGAGTCTCGTAACGCGGCCGGCGGCCGCGTCCAAACAGGAAGTTCGAACATCTAACAGCTTGTGTGAGGTGACCAGTCATGACCAGTTCAGCGCGCAAGGGCCCGGTCGCCCATCGAGTCATCGTGCTCGTGTTCAGCATCGTCTTCGCGGTGCTGTTCTATTGGCTCCTCGGCTTTGTCATCAAGGATATTGGGACGTGGCCTGGTCCCGACATGGCGGAACTGGAATCACGTTTGCTCGACCCGCAGTTGACTCAGGTGGCCAGCTCACTTTCCGAGCAGATCGAAGAGCTCAACCGTAAGGCGAGTGAAACCCAGAATCGTCAGCGACTGCTCAAGGACAGCATTGACAACGCCACCCGGACGGTGGATCAGCTGCTGGAGATCCAGCGTCTGAGTCTGGAAAAGAACTCCGAACAGTCCGCCGAAGAACAATCGGCAATGTCGAAGAACATCCAGCTCTTCCTGACGAATCAACAGCAGTATCAGACCTATAACGACGAGATCTCGCAACTGAACGAGCAACTTATCGGCTTGCAGCAACAGCAGCGTGAAAACAGCCGGCAACTGGAGGCCGCACGCTCGCCGATTTGGGAGCAGTACCGGAAGCAGCTGGAGCGTCACAACCTGAAAATGGCCGGCTTGAAGCTGGCCGTGCTCGTTCCTCTGTTGCTGATAGTGCTGGTGCTGTTCTTGAGAAAGCGAACCAGCATCTATGCGCCGCTCATTTATGCCATTGCCATTGCCGTGGCTGTGAAAGTAATGCTTGTGATGCACGAGCATTTCCCCAGTCGCTACTTCAAGTACATCCTGATACTCGTGTCGCTCGGCATCGTCACCTGGATCCTTGTGTACCTCCTGCGGATGATTGCGTTTCCGAAGAAGGACTGGCTCCTGAAGCAATACAGCGACGCGTATGAGGCTTTTTTCTGCCCGATCTGCAGCCATCCCATTCGCCGCGGTCCACTCAAGTACATGTCCTGGACGCGACGCAGTATCCGTAAGGCCACCCTGCGGTTGCCGCCGACGGAAGCTGGCCAGCGGGAAGAGGCGTATACTTGCCCGATGTGCGGGACGCACCTGTATGAGATGTGTTCCAGCTGCCAAGGTATTCGACATTCCTTGTTGCCGGTGTGCGACAAATGTGGAGCCACGAAACGAGCAGGCTCGAGCAGTGAGGAGTGAGGCGTGCCGTCATACGCATGCGACGTAATCGCGGCGATAAGGAGTTTCTTAACGATGTCTGTCATGCGCCCCGGAATCGTCTGCGCGATCGTCAGCCAGCGCGATCAGATCCCCGTGTCCGATGCGGATAGTCAGCCGCCGACGATCACGCTGCTGCCGGGCGAGGTGGTCGAGTTCGTCCGTGCGGGCCAATGAACGCCAGCCGACCGCATGTGGCTGCCGAAACTCGACGCCGACGGCCCCTTCGCCGGGCCGTGGACCCGTTTGTGTCGAGTTCACGAACGGTCGAGCGCCTGCCGTAATCGCTGCATTCGGCACATTCCTCCTGCGCTGTAACTGGGCTTGACCAGGAACCGCTGGCACAGCGCAGCGAGAGACTGGCAGGGTGCTAGACTCGATTTAGAGATTCCGTACGTGACGGATGCGCGGCTGACGGTCTGAATTACCCACCAGCGGCCGCTCTGAATCGCAAGAGTAGACTCGCCCGATATGGCCGCTACCAGCACGCTCGTCGGCCCGTGATGGCGGAGTCCCACTCATTTTGGATCGAGGTGCCGCCCATGGCCATCTCCCCTGAATCCACTGCAGACAATCGACGAAATTGTGTCCGATTCAGTTCGCTGAACACGGATGAACGTGTGATGCTGTCCGACGGCTCAAAGCGTCTGGAGGCTTACTGTACGGACCGGTCCGCCGAAGGATTCGGCTTCTGTTGCGACTCCACAGTCCCCTGGACTGTCGGCCAGACGGTTTTGCTCAGCCGAGAAGAGGGGGCATACGAAGTACGGATCGCATACATCCTCGAACGGGATGGAAAGGGGAGAGTCGGAGTGCAACGCGTCAGGGACGTCGCCGATTCCCAGTCGGCATGCGCGCGTTTTTCGTGGAAATGGCTCCGCAGACATGCACCTGATCAGGGCAAAAACGACCTTTGGCTGATCGGTTTGTGTTTTGCCAGCCTGGCATGCGTCGCTGTCGTCGCGCTGATTCTCCGCCCCGTTACGGCAAGTGGCGATGGCAAACGTACCGCGGACAGACACCGGGTGACGGCCCACCCGACACAGTTGTTCAGTGCCCTGCTGGGCGAACAGTTCGGCTCGTCCGATCTCGCACCGGCCGACTGGAATGCATTTTCTCAGCGACCCGCTAAATCATCCGGGGACTTATGGCACGAGATTGTCTCAGGAACACGAGAAGTGACGTGGACCGACATCGAGACGCTGCTCGGCCTGAGCAAGGACCAATCCCACAAACTGCTCGCCCTGCTCAACAGCAGGTTGACGGAAGTGTCGTCCAGGCTCGGGAAATCCCAGACGAACGTCACCGATAGTCGGGCTCACCTGAAGGCTCTGATTGAATCGTTGCCCGACCAGGCTCTCGCGTTTCTCAACGACGAGCAACAGGCGAAACTGAAGACCCTCTTGACATCCCTCAGTCAACTCTGACGCCCGGTGTCACACGCGAAAATCAGGTTCCGTCGGCACGTGTCTCCAATGAGTCGTGAGTACCGCTCAGGCCCAGGCACACGGCCTGGCCATCCGACAAAGTCACGACGCATTGTCTGTCGGCCAGGGCTACGCCCCACCGGACTGGCGGGGCGGGGAGCGGGACGTTCCAGAGTGTCTGCCCCTCGGCCGATATCCCTTCGACGCAATCCGGGTGCAGCGCAATCAGGCCGTCGGTGCCGACGGCGAGCCCCCACACATCCGCCTTCTCACCCGCCCATTGAATCGCCTCGTCGACGGGAACCTGCATGACGTCCCAGGGCGCTGTGGCAGCAGCCAGGGAGCCCCCCGTCTTCGGATCTTTGTTCATCAGATCGACGATTCGGTCAAGCGCCCGCGGATCACTGCTGCAGAACAATCGACCGTCCACCAGGGCGACCTGCCGACCTTGCAGCGGAAAGTACACACGTCCCTGGTGGCGTTTAAAAATAGTTGTTCTTGCCCATTGGGACGAGTAGAGTTCGGGACCACAGCAGAGCGGTTGTCCCGCCGGATCAAGGAACATCTCGCTGCCGGCCTCCAGTCGCGCCACGACGCGTGGATTGCCCCCCGACTGTGCATCCAATGCCACGATCCCGACGGGCGCCCCGCCGTTGATGAACAGCGTGCTGTCTTTGAGCAGGATGTTTCCTTGCACACCGAAACTCAGCAGCGGCTGTTTCCGATCGAGAGTGTAAGTCTGTCGCCAGCGAGGTCGTCCGGTGGCCAAATCCACGGCGATCAACTCCGCGCCGTCCGCCGCGGTGCTTCCCGCCGCTGCGAATGCCGTGCCGCCAGCATTCACCACGACGCCGCCTCCCAACGGCCACGCCGACATGAACCGGTCCATTATGTTGATGAATCGCTTCTCCGGCGCCAGTTCGATGCGTCCGAGTACTTCGCCGGTGGTCGCATCGAGACAGCAGAGAGAGCCATCACACGAGCCGAACACAACTCGTCCGTTCCAATAGGCGGGCGGGTACAATACCGCCGCGTGGGATGTGGCACGCCAGAGCGTTTGACCATCGCCGGCATGGAGTGCTGTCACCGTTCCGTCGGACCCGGCGACGAACACGTGGTCGGCCACCGTCGTGGGGGCGGAGAGCTCCCTTGACGGCAACTGTCGCCGCCAACGTTCCTTGGCCTGTCGACCAATGGACGTGGCCACCGCAGCCGTTCCCGCGGCATCGGCGCGGAACATCGGCCAGTCTTTCGCGGTTGCCGGTTCAGTGGAAGTCGGTTGCGGCCATGTGGCGGGACTCGCCGGGTAACTCGTTGCATCCCCCGTGGCAACCGCTTGTGGCAGGGCCGCGCGCGGGGCCATGGAGAATGTGCCGTGCACTTGCCAGCAGTCGCAAGCCAACGGCATCCAGTACAGTCGCCCATTTGCCGGCACGACCCCATCGAAGCAACCTGGCCGCACGACGCCTTCGTAATTGGCCAGTTGCTGGGCTGAAATATCGAAGTAAACCGTCCGCCCTTCTCCGCCACCTGGCCGATAAAAGAACTGGTTGGGAGTGACCGTCAACCGCGAGCAGGAGCCGATGACACCCAAGCTGAACTCGTCCAGGATCTCGCCGGTCAGCGGGTTGACCTTGCGACACCCGGCTGCTGGGGCTGCCACGCGCGGCATGACATAGAGCGCGTCGTTACAGAAGAACGGATGCGGCGATTCGATATCGGACACCCAGAGCAGATTACCTTGTTCCAGCCCCACGCCTATCGTCTTCTTGAACGGCGGTCCTGCGATACACAAGACACCGTCATGTGCTCGCGCGCAGCAGAAGGTAGCCCAGCCCAGGCCCCATCCTTGACGTTTGATCGCTGCGCCGATGGCTTCGAACAACTCCGGTGATGTGGCCGGCGTGCTCCGCCACAACTGCGTGCCCAGTTCGGCGTCGCGGGCGGCAGCATATTTGCCTGGGGCCAGCTGAAAGATGCGTCCTCCCTCCAGGCAGAGCGCGCGCACGTCGAAGGGGTCCGATTCCTGCACGCTCCATAATGGCTCCATCTCCGGATACCGAAAAGCGGCGAGCCGTTGGGCCGCGCCGAAGTTCTCAACGATGACCCGGTATTGCATGTCGGCCACATCCCACGGCCAATGCCCCATTTGCCGTTTCAGGCGGTAGGGCGTGACGCGGCCGTCGGGGGGGCCGAAGGCGGCCCACAGCACGTTCCCGTCCTGTACGATCCACTTCCAATCCGTGTCGCCGGCCGATGCGGCGTCGGCCGGCACGGAGAACTTGCCACGCTCCGCGCCCGTTGCGGCGTCCAGCACCCAAAGCGTCCCTCCTTCGGCGAACACTACCTCGCTGGCCGTGGCCAGCTTCGTGAAGTTGTGCACGACACAACTGGGGTCGAGCGAGCGGCTCCAGAGTTGCAGTCCGTTGTAGGCATTGATGACCGTCAGTTTGTTCAGCAGCGGTTCCTCGCGCTCGTGAAACGCAATATGTCCCGTGAAGAAGAACATCCTCCCCCCGGCGAACAGCGTCTGGTTGGGCATCGCCGCGAATGTCGGGTGAGTCTGAAATCGCAATTCACCCGGCAAACTCGCCACCAGGTCTTGCGACACGACGTTATTGTCCGGTCCGTGATACGGGTGACGCCATTGGTCAACGCGGCTATCGACCGGTTTCACCATCACCCTTCCACCCGCGATGGCTATGCCGCCGGCGTGCAGCACGCGCATGATCTCCGTCTCCGGAAGTGCCGCGGAATATCCCGACGTGACCCACACGGCATCGGCCATGTCACCTGCCAGGAAGAGTGACGAGTGTTTGTCTTCCGCTACATAGTCATCCACCACATAAATGCGATTTCCCAACAATCGCTTTTCCTGAGCCCACTCGCGAAACGCGTCCAGCGCAGGGGAGGCTGCCGCGCGGCAAAAGACCGTCCAAGGTGTCTGCTCGACAAGCTGTCTGATGGCCGCCGCGTCTTGCTCGCCCCCGCTACAGGCGACGACGACCAGAGCCGGCGACTTGCCAAGGTGCTTCGTCAGTTCATGAAAGGCATCCTGGGCGTTGGCCGCAGCGCACCCCAGTAAGGCCAACACCAAGGCAATCCACGACGTGCCGGACGTTCTCATTTCCGATCTCCCTTCCAATGGTAAATGGGGAGGCTCCTGGACGGTTACGGGTCGATTCAGTCGAGTGGATTCGGCGGCGGCTGGCCGACCCTGTCTGTTTCGGGGAGCGGGGTTCCGCAGTCTGACTCCAACTCGCGACTAGGACAATAGGACGGCTGACAGCCGAATCTATCGCGCCACCCTGTTCTCGCACTTGTCACGCGTCCTTTTGTCCTTCCGCATTCTTTCCATCCCACCCTCACTCAGTCCACTCAATTCCGGAAAAAAATGGCGGCATCGGCTCCAAGACCACTACAGGTGCCAAGAGAGTTGCATAAGGTGAACGTTCTTGTCAGCGGACAAGGGGCATTCTGGCACGGCCCCACCGGCTACATAAATCGCTCAACCGATAATCTGAGCATTCCGATGGTATCGCGTCAGGAAGGTCCTCTGCGCAGGACACGAGATCGGGGGGGCGTTGGGGCCGCGGCCGCCAGGGGGCTGTCTGGTGCTCGAGAGCCACTACCCGGTATGTGACAATCGCGACAAACGATCCAGCCGATATCACCGGCACGCATGGGTGACCGGGGACGAATACGCCTGATTCTCTGGCACGTCCTACCTTTCTAATGTGGGGAACACCGGCAGTTGATCGCCCGAATGATGCGCACTGCGTGCTGAGACCGTTCAGACGAGCTGGCTGCGGGGGGTAGCTGACAGAATATGTTACGTCTGACTCCATGCCCGGAGCATCCCGCAGTACCGTCAGGCCCTGGTCGCACCTAGCGCCGCCGCGAGACATTGATGATGAGCATTCGTAGCAAATTCCTGGCGATGGTGGCCGTCTTCACGATCGCGTTCGCCGCTTTTGGTCTTGCCAGGATGTGGTATCTCGTGCGGAAACACACGGAAGAACTCACGGCCAGTCAAGCGGAATTGGCGCTGCAGTTTGACCTGGCGATTCGCAGGTACGTGGGAGAAGTCGTCCGACCGTTGATCGAGCAGCGTGTGGCGAGCGACGAATTCATACCGGAGATCATGTCCACTTCGTATGTGGCCCGCGAGGTGTTTGAGCAGGTGCGTCAGGAGTTCCCGGACTACGTAATCAAGTTCTCCTCCGACAACCCGAGAAATCCAGCCAATGCAGCGGGATTAGAGGAGCAGAAGATCATCGATTACTTTCGCGAGAACCCCCAGGCCACCGCCTGGCGCGGTGCGATTTCCATGAACGGTCGAGAGTACCTGGTCCATTCCATCCCCCGTCGCATGGAGGCGGCCTGTCTTCACTGCCACGGTGGCCCCGATGCTGCTCCGGCGTCCCTGCTCGCCCGATATGGCAGGGAAGCCGGGTTTCACTGGTCGGTGGGCGATGTGGCAGCACTCGACACGATTGGCATTCCGACCGACAGAGTTCATGCTGCGATCAATTCCGAAGCTTGGACGCATCTGGCCCTCCTGGCCCTGGGCATTATCTCAATTTCCTGCGCGTTTGTCCTGACATACCGGCTCCTCATTGGCGACCGGTTGGAGGCGATCACCCGACACTTCAAGAGTGCGGCGGCCCAGCCCGAGGATGCGCCATTGTCTAATATCACCATTGCCGGCCACGACGAAATCAGTGTCCTGGCATCGACTTTCAATGCCCTGGCGACGAGATTGCAGGGTGTGCACGACTCCCTTGAGCAGCGAGTGCGGGAACGCACGGCGAACCTGGAATCTGAAATCGCCGAACGCATCCGCGTCGAGAAGGCACTTCGGTTGACTCATTTCAGTGTCGACCAGGCCATGGACGCGGTGATTTGGCTGGATGCTTCCGGACACATCGTGTTCGTCAACCAGCGAGCGTCCCACGTGCTGGGGTACTCGATGGAAGAACTGAGTTCGATGACGGTGCACGATGTCGATCCGATGTTATCACCGACGGCCTGGCGATCACACTGGGAGGAGTTGCGGGAAAAGAAGTCGTTGGTGATTCAGTCGGTTCATCGCACCAAAGCGGGGAAGCTGATCCCGGTGGAAATCGCTGTCAATCACATCGAGTGTGACGGCCACGAGTACAATTGTGCCTTTGCTCGTGATATCACTGAACGCAAGATGGCCGAGCAAGCACTGCAGGAGAGCGAGAAGCGACTGGAACTCGCACTCCAGGGCGCCGGCTTGGGATTGTGGGATTGGCGCATTGCCACCGAGGAATACACGTTCGACCAGCAGTGGGCCGCATCGATCGGGTGTGCCTTTGAGGATGTGCCGGCCACCATGCAGGACTTTCTGACGCTGATTTGCCCCGATGATCGCGAGACTGTTCGGCGGGCGTTGGAGTCGCATCTTCAACGCAATACGCATTATGCTCCGGAATTTCGCGTGCCGTCAATGTCAGGTCAGTCCGTCTGGTTGCAGAGCCGGGGAAAGGTCGTGGAACGCGACCAGGATGGAAACCCTCAGCGAATGATCGGTATCCATCAGGATATCACTAGTCGGAAACAGGCCCAGGTGGAATTGGCAGCCGCGAAAGACGGAGCGGAGGGAGCGAATCGAGCCAAGAGCGAGTTCCTGGCGAATATGAGCCATGAGATTCGCACGCCTATGACAGCCATCGTGGGGTACATTGACGTGCTGGCCGACGAATGCCGGCGGCGGTGCCCCTTCAGTCATGCGGAGATCGGTGATCCCCTGGAAGTGATTTTGCAGAACGCCACGCACTTGCTCCAGATTATTGACGACGTCCTTGATCTCTCCAAGATAGAGGCCGGCAAAGTCACGGTGCACAAAATAGCCTGTTCGCCCTGCGGCATTGTCTCGGAGGTGGCTTCTCTCATGCAACTCCGCGCCACCGCCAAAGGTCTGGCACTGACCGTGCGATATGACGGGAAAATCCCCGAGAGCATTCAATCGGATCCCACCAGGCTCCGCCAGATCCTCATGAATATCGTCGGAAATGCCGTCAAGTTCACGGAGGTCGGCGAGATCTCCATCGTGACGAGTCTGGTGCGCGCCGAGAATGACGCTCCGTCGCTGCAGATCCGCGTGCAGGACACCGGCATCGGCATGGATGAGCAGTTGGCCAGCAGGTTGTTCACGCCCTTCACGCAGGCGGATTCGTCGAACAGTCGTCGGTTCGGAGGAACGGGACTTGGTCTCTCCATCAGCAAGCGACTGGCTGAGTTGCTGGGCGGAGACATCTCGATCAGCAGCGCGGTGGGGAAGGGGAGTCTCTTCCAGGTGAATGTCCCGACCGGTTCGCTGGAAGGCGTGCGACTACTGGATTCACCCGACGACATGCAACGTCAGCCGGAGAAGATGAAGGCGCGACGGATGGACAGCGAGCCCATCACGCTGGACGGTGTTCGCGTGCTATTGGCTGAGGACGGTCCTGACAACCAGCGACTCATTGCCTTCCTGCTCAAGAACGCGGGGGCCGAGGTGATGGTCGCGGAAAACGGCGCCGTGGCGCTGCAGTTCGCTTGGCAAGAACGCGAGGCGACTCGTCCCTTTGATCTGGTGTTGATGGACATGCAGATGCCGGTCTTGGACGGCTATGAAACGACGCGACAATTGCGGGCCGCCGGCTGGGATAAGCCGATCGTCGCCTTGACAGCTCACGCCATGAAGGAAGACCGCCAAAAATGCCTGGATGCCGGGTGCGACGATTACTTGGCCAAACCGATCGACCGAATCTCCCTCCTCGAGACGGTATCACGCCACGTTGTACGCACGGCCATGGGCGCGCTCCCCGCGTAGCCCTCAGCGCGAGACTCGCTCGATCGCCAGATCCGCCGTCACGCCAGCCTCACTCCTGCTCGACGACGACCTTGACTTTCTGCGTTACAGGAACCGTGCCGGAGATACCCGAGACGGTCACAACGTACACTCCAGGTTTCGAGAAGGCATGCGTGAAGGCCGATTCGGGCCGGCAATCCGCCAGCGGACTTCCGTCGCCGAAATTCACCTGGATCGCGTCCACGTGGGCCCCTTGGGGCCACAATCGAAAACTGACCCCTTCGCCGACGCGAGCCGTTCCCGCCGGTTTGCACGTCACGAAGAGTGTGGGCATAACCGGTTCGGTGACGGGGTCGGAGAACACTTTCACCGGGCAGAAGTCCACATCCGCTCGGCCTGCAGCGTCTGTGACCCATAGAGTGGCCATATAGCAGCCCGGAGAATCGTAGACCTTCTTCGCCAGCGGGCCATCCACATGCGAGTCGTCTTCAAACTCCCAGCGGTACGATTCAATCTGCGAACCTTGAGCGAAGGACTGTGTCGCGTCAAACACCACGGTTTCGCCGACGCGAACCGTATGATGGGGACGGGCCACGGCGAAGACGCCGTTGCCGCATGTCGCTCGATAGGCCGCGACCAGCCACGGATAGAGATTGAGGTTGCGACTCATGTGATCGGCCATCATGGCCTGTTCCGACAAGTAACTCCCGACGTGCAGGTGCGCGAAATTCCCCGACGCGCCCCGTCGGCCGAGCATGGCGACCCATTGGCCCCGCTTGACCGGTGTGCCGACCGCGATGTCCGAGAGAATCGCATCCAGATGACCGTAGACCAGGATGAAGCCGCGATCGTCTTGAATGGCCAGCGTGCCTTCTTGACGCTCAACTTGAACCACCTTGCCTTCGATCGCACTGACAACTGTCTGACGCCCTTCGTAGCCCGCTAGATCGACGCCGTAGTTGTGGTGAAATCTCTGTCCCTCCGGATCCCCGTCGCGATCCCCCAAGTGGACCGGTTCGTTATATGCCTGCGTGCCGAGCGAAAACAGGCGATAATGGGGCAAGGGAAAGCAAAACAGGGTCGTGTCGACGAGCGGGTCGCTGGCATCCCACAACGAAATCTGCACGCGTTTGGGAATATTCATCCAGGCCGAGGTCGTGTCGGCCTGGATCCGCAAGGCTGCGCATTCGCTGGGCATGACGTACGGAGCACAGGCGAGTGTCAGTTGCTGGCCGTCAATGTCGACCACCACCGTGGCCGATCGCACCAGTTCGATCACGCTGTCTTTGCGTTCCTCAACCGACTGGAGTCGGATCTTCTTGAGTGTGCCGTTCTTGAGCCGGAATTCAACGCTTTCGCCGAGGTCGAGATACACGAACTGCTGGCTGGAATACTTGATCTTCGCGGCCTGCTCGGCGGAAATACTCTGTGGAAGTTCCTCGGAAGAAGCGATTTCGACGAGCAAGTGGACGATTCCTTCCCGCAGCAGAAACGGGCCCTCGAGGCAGAGCCGACCGTCCGCCATGTGGGCCTGAAGGAAGCGGGTGGATACGTGACCGCTCGCGTGCCTGAAAAGCAGCTTCCCGGTGTCGTCCACACTCCAGGTCGCTTCATTCGGGCTCGCAATTCCCTGAATGCGTCCATCGGCTTGCAGCTTCGCGATGCCGTTCACACCGCCTCCGCTGGAAGATCTCCAGGAGAACTGAAAACTCTTCCCTGCCAACGTTCGGCTGCTGATCTCCGGCTCATCGCTTACGTCCGACGTGTGATTGGTCGAGGGGCCGGATGCTTCCGCTTCTGCACCGGAAGCGGGCGGCGAATGGCACAATCCTGACACTGCCAGTAGACAGGCAAGTGGCAACACTCGGAAACCGGCCCGCACATCCATGCGACAAGCGTCACGGACCGGAGTCAGGCAGCGAAGGTGCACTGATGACGGCTTTCGTCGGAGTGTCGATGGCCGACAATTGGTGACGGAGCCGATCTGTGCGAGATGATACAACAGCTTGTTCATGGTTGGCGGTCTCCAGGTCCGGAGATCACAGTGCCGTGCCAGACGCATCTATTTCCGCACGCTGTTTCCGACGAGGGCCTCGCGGCGCGTGTTGGAATCGGCACGTGCAGGCGACTCGGAATCGGCGACGGTCCTCAGGGCAGACCATGGTAGCGGTCGGCAGCCGGCGAATACGTTGTGGAACGGGAAAATCTCCGTGTGCGTCGTTCACTTCCAGCAGTCATCAAGGGCGATTTCAAGATGGACGGAAGTTTGCTTTATGCAGCAGGCAAGGGTGGCGATTTATAAACGGTTGGAATTTCGGTTTGCGTGCATTTGTCGGCGCAAGCCGTGCTATACAGCAACGACGGTCAACTCGACAGCCGAAACGGAGGCCGCGGGGAAGGTCCACGACCATTGGGCGTCAAGTTCCTTCTCTCGTGGGAATGTGTATTCCGGTCGGTATTCGAAGATCTCGACTTCCGGTTCCGGGGCAAACCAATAAACACGTCCACTCGCAATGCCCGCTTGCTGAACACGAAAGCTTGCCTCTACGCCCCGGGTGCGATTCGTGTTGACGACGTGAAGGAAGAAGTGGTTGCCGGTGCGGCTGGCGGTCACATCGAGATCGGCCGGCGTATCGGTAACGGCAACGGCCTGCTTTCCCGAGTGCTTGCGGAAGAGACTCATCACCATGGCTACTGGCATCATATAGGACTGGCCCGCCGGCACTGGGATCATGACGGCATTGTTCTGCCAGCGTGTGCCGCAGAAGTCCGCCAGGGTGGCGATCTTGAGGATATCGCCGTTTCTCTCGTGGACATTCAACGTGCGGGCATTGGCTACGCCGGCCGCCCAGGTCGAGAGCACTTCATTGCGGTTGCGGCCGGGCAGGCCGAAGTGGCACTCCGTCATGGCTAAGGGGATATTGAACCGAGCGACCTGCTCGCGCATGTCCTGGATTCGTTGTTGTTGAGCCTCACAGGCGCGCATCAGATATTCCCACGTTCTGGCTGGATCCTTGCGGTATTCTATTCCCCGCAGCGGTGAGTCCGGCCCGCCCGGCCCGAGTCCATTGTGGAAGGCCAGGTACTGAAGTTCCTCTCCGGCGATCTCCGCCATCCGCCCAGCCCAGCCGCTGTCGCCCCAGCCGATGATGTCGATCTGCGGATCCGCCTTGCGCATGGCCCGCGCGAATTCGAGCGTCTTCGTGCCGGCGGCCTCTACCGTCATGGCCTGTGAGTCGTACGATGTCTCATTGCCAATCTGCCATAGTCTGACGCCATAGGGGTGTCGTTTGCCGTGCTCGGTGCGCAGGGCGTGGGAGGGAGTGTTGCAGTAGTCCACCCATTCCGCGGCTTCGCGCGAGTCCCCGGAACGCACGTCCCCCTTGGGTGATGTGGCCCAATACTTGCGTCCGTCCGACTCGAAGTTCACGACAATCAGCGGGTCGGCACCGACGCGTTGACAGAAATCGAGAAATTCGTCCGTTCCTACCTGATTGTTGTAGATCCCACCCCAGAGCTGGTTGAGCATCGGCTTGCGCTGATCCAACGGGCCGATGCCTTCTTTCCAGCGATAGTAGCTGCAGAAACAACCTCCCCACCGCATCAGCGTGGGGGCCAGCTCTTGAGTGATCTCCACCACGTCCTCCCGCCATCGGTCCGCTTGAAAATCCCATGCGGCGTCAACCGACGAATCGGTTGTGCCCAGCGGTTCCATAAACTGCATGTAGAGGTACGGCGACAGGTCGAACTTCGGTTGCGGATCGACTGACAACAGCGAGCCGTGCCTGGTGCCGGACTCCTGGCCCAGGGCTTGTTGTCCGGTCAGGGCCACTGCGGTGGTACCCACCGCGGTGGTGCGCAGGGCGGCCTGCAGGAACTGGCGGCGGCTGACATCCATCGGACTCATGATAGTCTCCCAGAGAGAAGATTATCCGTTGCGTGGGGGAGTATCTGCTCACGACATGGACACAATCTGCGCAAGCCTGCTGATCGCTCGTGCCAACCAACGTTGCCAGCGTGCGGGGGACCTCGATCACGGCCGGGTCCCTGGAACATGGCGGCTACGAACAGTGTGGGACTCCGGGGAGCGATTGTCAACTAAGTATAAGAAGACGTAATGCCCCCGCGACGACAGGTCTGCCGCCTGCTGCGTGCCAGTGTGTAGTGTCCGTCTCCAGGAAATTGCCGTGGGAGACACGCCGCGTGAAGTGGTACCGGCTTTCCATCGACAGTGCAGAACGCTCACCGCTTCACACTGCTCGAGTGGCGTGCCTGCGTTCTGGCGCTACCCCAGCTGAACGTTCGGCTCCTTTGACTGGAATGCGATTTGGCGTGAGCCACGGCATGGTGTGGTGCGCATCGTGGCACCCTATGTATTGCCGGCGTAGAACGTCAGGTTGTGTACAAGGTATACTACAGGCGTGAGGCGTCGCTTTCGGCCCCAACCAGACTCGGAAATCCCCCGTTTCTGTGTATTACGGTTATTCGAAATTCTGGTTTTGATTGCGGCTGAGCGGTCGCGTAAGGGTATGCCACCATGAAACAACCTGTCGTACTGCTCATTGATCTGACTATCTCGCTGTGCATGGTCGTGGGACCTAGTGTCGCCAATGGCTCGCAGCGGATGGATCTGTTACGCAAGTCGCCGAGGATTATCTTTCTGGGAGACAGCATCACGTACGCCGGTCAGTACGTTGCTTTCTTTGACGCCTGGCTGCTGACACAACACGTGAACCCCGCGCCCATGGTCATCAATGTGGGGTTGCCGAGCGAAACCGTGTCGGGATTGAGTGAAGAAGGTCACGCCGGCGGCCAGTTCCCGCGGCCGGATCTCGCCGAACGATTGGACCGCGTGCTGGCGGTGACGAAGCCCGATCTGGTGTTCGCCTGCTACGGAATCAATTGCGGAATCTACCAGCCACTGGACAACGAACGGTTTCAGCGTTACCAGGACGGCCTTCGGAATCTGAAACGGCAGGTCGAAGCTGCCGGCGCGACACTCATTCTGGTGACGCCACCGCCGTATGACGATCAGCGAGCGAAGAACGCCTTTTCGTACAACGCTGTGCTGGATCGATATGCAGAATGGCTGCTTGCACAGCGCACGGAGGGATGGCTGGTCATCGACCTGCACGCAGCGATGACGGCGGAAACAGCCAAGCAACGGCAGGCAGATTCTGATTTCACATTTCAGCCCGATGCGGTGCATCCGAACGCCGTAGGCCATTGGTTCATGGCACGCCAACTGATCCGTTGGTTCGGGGACGAAGAGGCTGCGGGTGCCGAATCGCCGGAAAAGCTGCTCACTGCCCGCGGTGTGCCTCCTGCGACGCTGAAGCTGATCGAACAACGCATGACGCTCCTGCGAGATGCGTACCTTGACGCGGCAGGGCACAAGCGTCCTGGTATTCCGGCGGGACTGGCCGTACCAGAAGCAGAGGAGAAAGCGGCCGAACTGTCGCAACAGATCCGCAGACCGCTGAAGTGAATCGCGAAGTCGCAGCGTACGACGGCTCACTCGGAAACGCATTTCGGTCGAGGGAGCCGGGAGAATTGACACAGATCAAATTTGCACTTCGAGTGACCGCGGCAAGGGAGGGGATCCACTTTGCGGCAACGAGCCTGGCAGCAGAACGTGTGCTGTCAAGTAATGGAGGAATAGGCCGAGAAAACAAGAGAAATGTCGAGTGGAACACTCACTGCTCATCGCATACTATCGGTCCCGGCGCAGCGCGTCAGATCGCGATCGGCGCGCTCGCGGCGGTGGCGAATCCAAGTTGACACAGTTCGTCACCCAGTACCATAATGGCGACTGCGTGTGAACTCGAAAGCGATGCTTCGTGTGAATGTGTACTCGATTGGCACGTGAGCGAGTCCCTTGATTACTTGTGGCTCTCTCCGGTAAATGGTCATGTCACAGCAGTCGACACCTGGCGAGAAGCAGAGGCCCAACTATTGGGTGCCCGCAACGCTATTGGTATGCGGCGTAGTATTGGCCATCCATCCGCTTCCCTTCCGAAGTCCGGTCGACGAAGCCGTACAGGTTCCGGCGTGGGCCACCGACACAACACCGGTACGGCAGCCGAAACTGCAGCCGAGCTATCGTGTGGCCGTCTACACCTACCGTTGCAGCGATTGTCACTCGATCATCGCACCAATCGCCTCGACGGACTATCGCACTGCGCTGCAACACACGGAAATCATGCTGCAGCACGGCATCAACACGCGTTGCTTGAACTGCCACCATGCGACGAATCGGGACGCGTTTGCAGGTGACGGGGACGCGGAGATTCCTTGGGACCAGCCGCAGTTGTTGTGTGCCAAGTGCCACGGACCCGTTTATCGCGATTGGCAGCATGGGGCGCACGGCCGGACCAATGGCTATTGGAGCACGAGCCTGGGTGCGCAGACGCGGCGGAGGTGTATTGAGTGCCACGACCCGCACCAGCCGCCATTTCCTCACATGCGTCCAGCTCCGGCACCGCATACGCTGCGGATGGGGCCGCAAGAGGCGACAGACGAATCCGCAACTCACAATCCCTTGAGGCTCCGTGGCGCCACGCCGGGGCTTCTGCAGAACGAACCGTGAAGCACAGGACGGTGAGCGATGGCCGACTCCGATTCTCAACCGGCAGGCAACAGCCCTCGGGTACCTTCCACCACGACGCAGCTGACGCGCCGCGGGTTCCTTTCCAAAGGTGTCGTGGCGTTTGCCGGAGCTTCGGCGGTGGCCGGAGCGGTCTTGCCGTTGCGAAATCTGGATCCGCACGATCTGCCGTCGCTCGAGCAGTTCTTCCAGAAGCACTACAAAGAGATGACGCCGGAGGACAAAGAGGGGGTTTTTCAGCGGATTGCCCAGGCCGTCGGGCAACGCTTCGGTGTCACGACCAGGATCTTGGACCCGCCGCCTCTGGACGGCGTCGAGTATGTCTATGGTTTGAATCTCAGCCGCTGCATTGGCTGTCGCCGCTGTGTCCACGCCTGCGTGGAAGAGAACAACCAGTCGCGGTCCCCCGAAATCCAGTACATTCGCGTGCTGGAGATGGAGAAGGGGAGCATCGACCTCGAGTCGGCCAACCACCACTATGATCCTCCCTCGGTGCCCGATCCGGATAAATACTACATGCCGGTCCAATGCCATCAATGTGCCAAACCGCCGTGTGTGAAGGTCTGTCCGGTCGAGGCCACCTGGCAGGAGCCGGACGGCATCACGGTTATCGATTATGACTGGTGTATTGGCTGTCGATATTGCGAAGCGGCTTGCCCGTACTGGGCCCGCCGTTTCAATTTTGCCGAGCCGCAAATACCAGCCGAGCAGCTGAACCCGGACATGGCTTACCTGTCCAATCGGCCGCGGCAGAAGGGGGTGATGGAGAAGTGCACGTACTGTCTGCACCGGACGCGGGTGGGGCGACTGCCGGCCTGTCTCGAAGTCTGCCCGACCGGTTCACGCAAGTTCGGTAATGTACTCGATCCTGACAGCGAAGTGGCCTACATCCTGCGGCACAAACGCGTCTACGTCTTGAAGGAGGAAGTGGGGACGATCCCGCGGTTCTTCTATTACTTTGACGAGCGTGGGAGCCGCTATCGCGAGCCGATCACGACCGATACCGTGGGAGGTGAGGGATGAAGAAGTACCTCACCTTTCTGTGGGATTGTTTTCGTCTGAGCTTCGTCGGCGATTGGCGGTATCACCTCTGGATGACCGTCCTGACAGTGTTGACGCTGTGCGGGCTGTACGCCTATTGCCAACAGCTCGTGAATGGTCTGGTGACGACCGGTATGACCGACCAGGTTTCCTGGGGCCTGTACATCGCGAACTTCACTTACCTGGTGGGCCTGGCTGCCGCGGCGGCGATGCTGGTGATCCCCGTCTACGTCTACCGCAATATGCATCTGCACGACGTGGTGATATTTGGCGAACTGCTGGCAGTGGCTGTCATCATCATGTGCCTGCTGTTTGTGACGGTTGATCTGGGGCGTCCCGATCGTTTCATGCACCTCTTCTGGCGGTTCAATTTTCCCCTGTCGATGCTGACGTGGGACGTCATCGCACTGAACGGCTACCTGCTGCTAAACCTGCACATCTGCGGGTACTTGATTTACTCTGCCTATTGTGGACGAAAACCGTCCCCGGTCTTCTATGTGCCCTTCGTGTTCATTGCCATTGTGTGGGCGATCAGCATTCACACGGTGACGGCGTTCCTGTATGTCGGACTGGGGGGCCGGCCGTTCTGGAACTCGGCGATCATCGCGCCGCGGTTTTTGGCCAGCGCGTTTGCCGCCGGACCGGCTTTTATCATCCTCACGTTGCAGTTGGTGCGGAGGTATACGCGGCATCAAGTCAGCAACGACGCACTGCTGACACTCCGCCGCATCATCCAGGTGGCGATGATGATCAATATCTTCCTATTGGTCTGCGAAGTGTTCACCGAATTCTATACCGACTCGGCGCATCTGGCGTCATCGCATTACCTCTACTTCGGACTGCATGGTCGACACGCGTTGGTTCCCTGGATCTGGTCAGCCATCGCAATGAATGCCGTGGCCACCGTGCTGCTGTTGCTCCCCGCGTCACGCGGGCTGAAGATGTTGAACGCGGCCTGCGTACTGTCGATCGTCGGTATTTGGATTGAGAAGGGAATGGGGTTGATTGTGCCGGCCTTCGTCCCCACGCCGCTGGGGGAAATTGTCGAGTACACGCCGACGCTGCACGAGATGCTGATTTGCCTGGGTATCTGGGCCCTGGGCCTGTTGATCTACACGATTTTCGTCCGTGTCTCCGTGCCGGTATTGGCGGGCGAAGTGACCTATGAGCGGCGTATTGCACGCCTCGCCGGCGAGACCACCCCAACCGCGGGAATGACCTAAAGAGGGAGTAAGAGCGCCATGAGACCACTGTCCGCATACAATCGAAATGGCTGGCTTATGTTCGCCATGTTCCTGCTGGCGCCGGCGGCGCCCGCCCCGGCTCAGACCTGGGGTCTGCCCGAGATGTCGCCGGAGACCAAGGCCTGCGTCGCCTGCCACAAGCAGGAGAATGCGGGGATCTACCAGCAATGGGGCAACAGCAAGCACTTTCGCGCCAATGTGGGCTGTTTCGAATGCCACATGGCCAAGGAAGGCGAACCGGACGCCTTCATGCATGAAGGACAGTGGATCGCGATCATTGTCTCTCCCAAGGACTGTAGCCGTTGTCACGTGCGCGAGGGTGAAGAGTTTGCACATTCCCACCACTCCAAAGGCGCACGCATTCTCGGCTCGCAGGACAATGTCCTGGCCGAGGTTGTGGAGGGGAATCGTGGCATGGTCACTCCCGCCTTTCAAAACGGCAATAGTGCCGCGGCGGTGAACGGCTGCTGGCAATGCCACGGCAGCGAGGTGAAAGTGCTGCCCGGCGGCAAGCTGGATCCGGCTACCTGGCCCAATACGGGCATCGGGCGGATTAATCCCGATGGGTCGGAAGGGTCCTGCAGTGCCTGTCACAGCCGTCACTCGTTCTCTGCGTACCAGGCGCGGCACCCGGACAATTGCGGCAAGTGCCACATGGGCCCCGATCATCCGCAGATGGAAATCTATTACGAATCGAAACACGGCATCGCGTTTCGCGCCTTCAAGGACGAGCTGAACCTGGATTCGGCCAAATGGGTGGTCGGCGAGGACTACTTTCTGGCTCCCACCTGCGCGACGTGTCACATGAGCGCCACGCCGGCTCGGGCGGCCACGGCGTCCCGAGCTGCCCGGCCCGGCATGCCGGTGACGCATGACGTCGGTATGCGCATCAGTTGGAACAATCGACCAGCGATTTCCGTCCGCCCCGAAGTCAGCGACCAGAAAATGGGCCTGCCAGGGGCGAACGTGAACTGGGAAACTCGCCGCACAAACATGAAGACTGTCTGCATCAACTGTCATGAACAACAGTGGGTAGACAATTTCTATGTGCAATACGATAGCCTGCTCACGCTGTATCACGATAAGTTCGCCAAGCCGGGCCAGGAGCTGTATGCGCTGGCTAAGCCGCTGCTCAAGCCGGGCGAATTCTCCAATCCACTGGACTGGACGTGGTTCGAACTCTGGCATCACGAAGGACGCCGCGCGCGCACGGCGTGTCGATGATGGGACCGGATTACACGCACTGGCATGGCACCTACGAAGTGGCCAAACGCTTCTATGCGGAAATGATTCCCGAACTGGAAGAACTGGCCGACCACGGTGACGAATCGGGTGACGAGACGAAAGTCGCCGCCGCCAAAGCACTGCGGGCGAAGCTCGAGGAAGTGCTGAATTCCGACAATCATCGTTGGTATCTGGATAAGATGACCCCCGAGGAGCGGGAGATTCGCCGGCAGCGCCAGGAGGACTTCCAGAAACGCTACGGTAACTGAGCAGCCGTCGCTTCAACTCGTTTCGGTCATCGGGACGCGGAATCCAGCGGTTGTTGCGGATTTCGAGGTGGGGGCGCCGAGTGTCCCCACCGGCACGTAATCCTGACGCGGCCGGCGGCCACAACCAGTCAAAAAATCTGAAATCCTAATCTCGAAAACCTAAACAAATTTGCAATCCAAAAATCAAGCACAAAACAACCTCCGCTGCCGGCAAAACCACAGCCATGATCCGCCGGCAGATTCTCACCAGGCAGCATGCTACGGCGTCCTCCGTCCTCCCTTTTTCCCTTTCTCCCTTTTTTCTGCCATTCGAATTTGTTTGGGATTTGCTGCTTCGAGTTTCGGATTTCAAACATGCGCCCGCAGCGCGGCGAACATGCCGACTGACACTCTAGCGGGCGATCCGCCATGGGGTGTCGGTCATTTGGCTGGGCAGCCTACCGAATGCACCAGCACAATGTGCTGGTCCGGTCGCAATTCCAGGGCTTGTTGCAGGGCGGCCCGGTCGCCCGGCATGTGGACGACGCAGCCGAGTCCTTCGGAGGCGGAGTAGAGGTAGGCATTCTGCGCGATCAGTCCCGTATCCACGGCGGCGTAGAACGCTCGCTCTTCCACCGCCACTTTGGCAAATCTGGCATGATCGGCGACGTAGATGAGCGCCAGGGGGGCGATCTTCACATAGTCCTGTCCACCCGTTATCGCTCGCACGTCCCGGCGGCCGATCACCACCAGTCCATGGGCTTCGGCATCGTACCGGTAGACGCTGTCGGTTGTCGCGACATAGATGTCAATGCTGCGCAGGTTCATCGTGCAGGGAGCAGTCCGCTGTCCCGTCTCCGGTCGGTTCACGCCAAAGGCGGCCCAGAGCAGATTCGCCAGTTGCTCGCGACTCACCGCCTGAGTGCTGAACTCACGCGTGCTCCGGCGATCGCGCAGGACCTCCATCAGTGGTCGCCCGCCACTCATGTTGGGTGCCGGCAGACGTTCCAGCTCAACGGTCGTCGGGTCCGCGCTCATGGCCAGGACCGGGCACATCCAGATGAACAGGCCGAGTATCATACGTTCCATGGTTCGTCCCCCAGGGCAGAAAATCGGAAAGTGGTCAACGCCTCTTCGTAATGGTCTACCCGATTGTGGAGGTCGGGGCCATCCCCAATCCGCATTGGCGGGGATGTTGTGCCTGCCGGGGAACGAAGCGAAGCGGCAGTCCTCTGCTCCCACAGTTTCCGCGAACGTGGTTACGCCTGACGTCGTAGCGGGAGCAGTGGTCTCAGCCGAGTTTCACGCAGGTACAGGCCGAGCCAGACGAAGATGGCGATCCCGATTTGGATTGCGAAAGGATCCCCGACTCGCCAGTGTGTGCAGATGGCTCCACCCATGTATCCCGTCAGCAAAATCGCGCCGACCACTGACGTGGCCGGGATGAGATAGATGACGGCACAGGTGATTTCAAGGATCGCGAGCGGCAACACGATGGACGCTGGCAAACCGAGATGAGCCATTCCCTTGTCCAGGTCCGGGCCACCTTGGAGTTTCATAAACGCACTCATGGCGAATACGAGCACAGCAAGTCCCGAAACCACTCGGCCAATCCACACGAGTGGGCGTTGGGCAACGCGTTTTGTGTCGCTCTGGGTTTCATTCATGATCACTCGCCCGCGTGATGTGGGTGTTCAGAGTGAGGTGTAACCTGCATCGCGATTCTCGCCTGGCTGGAAGTAGTTTCTGTCAGTGTGCAGTACCGATCCTCTTCCGGCAGGCGACGGCACCCACGGTTGAAGAAGGGCGACGGGCACACGAGGAAGTTCCGGCGGGTGGCTCTCGTCGACTCGCCACGCACTCGTTCTGCCTGACGCTGTTTTGTAATGGAGGGAGCCCGACAATGTTGTAGTGGCAAGCGACCGTCACGCCAGTTTTCCGCAGCCAGAAAGTGCCGGTCAGTTGCCCACAACGCCCTCCCTCGGACTGCTTCGACCGGCGTATCGCGGGATACGTGGCAAAACGGCGTATGGCCAGATTGTTCCCACAGCGAGGGCGGTTCGTGGAATTCGTCACGCATTTCACGTGGATTGGAGGGGGGTGGGCCGCCGCGGGGAGCGGGGGACTCGCGGAAGTTTGTCCGGTCCCCGCCTTGCGTATCAGTCGATCATGGTTACGATGGCGGGTACTGATCGGCAACATCTATTCGTGGTATCGCAATTTGCCGGCGTGCTGGGATTGACTTCGGCAGGTTCCATTGCCCCAGTAGATTCGAACAGGACCGGTATGAATTTGGTGGCTTGTGCAATCCGAATCATCTGCCTTGGGTGTGTCATCACCTTGTCCGGCCTGCCGGCTGGGGAGGTCGGACTGGTATGTCCGGATGCCCTGATGGCCGAGGACCTGGCGGAGTCTGAGTCCGCGACCATCCAAGCCGGGCCACTGAACACGATCCCGCCGGGTCGAGACCGACTGCTGCGCCGGAAATCAAGTATTCGCGTTGTGTCACGCCGAGTATGTGGACAATGCCCCCGTTTGGGATGGTCTTCTCGCTTCTGCTTTGCCGGTCACCAATTGGCAAATGGTCTGAATGCTCCGCTGCGGATTTGATGCCGCGGAAATCTCCTGATACGGAAGATTGCGCGCGCGTTGTCGTGCGCTTCCCGTCCCTTAACACACTGGAGATATCACGGTGCAAGAACTAGTACGTGGAATTCATTACTTTCAGAACATTGGTTTTCGCGAGCGTGAGGAGTTGTTCGCTCAGCTTCAGCATGGCCAACGGCCGGAGGCTCTGCTGATTACCTGTGCCGACTCCCGGATTGTTCCCAACCTGATCACGAACTCGGCGCCTGGGCAGTTGTTCATTGTGCGAAACGTAGGGAATATCGTGCCGTGTTACGGGGCGGGTAATCACGGCGAGTTGGCGGCCGTCGAATACGCAATTACCGAGTTAGACATTCAGGACGTGATCATATGTGGTCACACCTGCTGCGGTGCCATGAACGCGCTGGTTCATCCGCCGACGCCCAACCTGGATGGGCAGTATCGGTCGGTAGGTTCCTGGCTGCATCATGCGGATGCTACGTTGCAGATTATTCGCGAGCATTATGTGCATTTGGAGGGAGCGGCATTGGTCAATGCCGCCGCTGAAGAGAACGTATTGGTGCAGTTGGAGCATCTGCGTACGATCCCGGTGATTGCGGCGCGTGTCCCTTCGGGCAGGGTGCGACTGCACGGTTGGATGTACAAGATTGAAACGGGTGAGATCTTCTACTACGACACCGATCAGGGCCAATTCGTGAAGTTCGGGCAGGCGACGGAGGAGGGATTCGTCGAGAAGGGTGCGGCGAGGTAACGGCCTTCCGACAGGAGAGCTTGACACACCGCGATCGCGCCGGTCAGCATCGCCGGGAGGCAATTCAATAGTTTAATGGAAACTTCGCTACAAACTGACGCGGGAAGTCGTTCCACGGTCATGGCTGACCTGTCGGCCGGACTGGTTGTCTTTCTGGTTGCGCTGCCGTTGTGCCTGGGCGTGGCGCTGGCATCCGGTGCGCCATTGTTTTCGGGGATTTTAGCCGGCATCGTTGGCGGCCTGCTGGTCGGGGCGATCAGCGGTTCGCATACGAGTGTCAGCGGTCCCGCCGCCGGTTTGACGGCCGTTGTGGCAGCGCAGATCGCGCTGCTCGGCTCGTTTGAGGCGTTTCTCGTAGCGGTGTTTCTTGCGGGCATAATGCAATTGGTGCTGGGTGTGATGCGAGCCGGGTCGATTGCCGACTTCGTCCCTTCCAGCGTGATCAAAGGACTACTGGCGGCCATTGGGCTGATTCTGATCTTCAAGCAGCTTCCCCATTTGTTTGGCCGCGATACCGACCCCCAAGGCGACATGGCCTTCCTGCAACCGGACCAGGAAAACACCTTCTCCGAACTTGCCGAAACGCTGTTCAGTATCCATGCCGGTGCCGCCCTGGTGGGTATCACGTCCATCATCTTGCTGCTGATGTGGGAGCGGACCAGATTGCTGAAGCGGTTACCCATTCCCGCGCCGCTGGTCGTGGTGCTGGCGGGAGTGGGGATCAATCTGCTGTTGTCGCGGCTGGGAAATGGGTGGTACATCGAAGAAACCCATTTGGTGCAGGTACCGGTTCCCGAGAGCCTGCGTGGTTTTTTGGACTATCTCCAGTTCCCGGACTTTTCGGCCCTCACGCATCCGAAGATCTTCACCTCGGCGGTGACGATCGCGGCGGTCGCTTCGCTCGAGACGCTGTTGAATGTGGAAGCGGTGGATAAAATCGACCCGCGCCGGCGCGTGTCACCGTCGAATCGTGAGTTGATTGCGCAGGGAGTGGGGAATATGGCCGCCGGTTTGATTGGCGGTTTGCCGGTGACGTCGGTGATCGTCCGCAGTTCGGTGAATATCTCCTCGGGCGGCAAGACCAAATTGGCCACCATTGTGCACGGTGCTCTGCTGTTGTTGTGCGTCGTGGCGCTCCCCGCCTGGCTCAATCAGATTCCGCTCTCCTGTTTGGCCGCCGTCTTGATTGTGACAGGGTTCAAGCTTGCCAAGCCGAAACTTTTCAAACAGATGTGGCAGGAAGGGATCAATCAGTTTCTCCCGTTCATCGTCACGGTCACTGCCATCGTGTTCACGGATCTGCTGATCGGAATATTGATCGGGCTGGGATTCAGTATTCTGTTCATTCTGCACAGCAATTTGCGCCGCCCGCTCACAAAGGTTGTCGAACAACATGTCAGTGGCCAGGTCGTCCGGATCGAACTTGCCAACCAGGTGAGCTTTCTCAATCGCGTGGCGTTGTCCAAAGCGCTGGAGACCGTTCCCCACGGCGGTCATGTCATGATCGATGCGCGAAATACCGACTATATTGACGCGGACGTGCAGGATTTGATCTGGGAATACTTGAAGGAAGTCGCGCCGGCTCGTGGCGTGCAAGTGAGCATGGTTGGTTTGCGGGATCACTACGAGCAGCTGGCGGACCGGATACAGTACGTCGACTACACAACTCGCGAATTGCAGGCGAGTCTTACACCGGCCAAGGTATTGCAGGTGCTGCGGGAGGGCAACGAGCGATTCCGCACGGGCCAGCGCCTGACGCGGGACTTGACTCGCCAGTTGGAGGCGACGGCCGATGGCCAGCACCCGCTGGCGATTGTGTTGAGCGGTGCCAGTTCACGGACACCGGTGGAGATGATTTTTGATGTCGGCCTGGGGGATATCTATTGCGCTCGGATCACCGGCAACCTGGTCAGCGTGGGGGTGCTCGGCACGCTGGAATATGCCTGTGCCGTGGCCGGCGCCAGGTTGATTGTCGTGATGGGACACAACAACAGCGCCGTGGTGAAGTTGGCAGTCAGCCTTTTTCTGGCGCCAGAATACGAAGGCCGGCCGCGCAATTGCGCGCACCTGGAGCCGGTTTTGGCCGAGATTCAGAAATCCATCGATCCAGGTCGCTTGCAGGGATGGCACGAGATGAAGCCCGAGGCGCAGCAAGCCTATGTCGACGTAGTCTACCGGGCCCACCTGTTGCGGACGATCGACAGGATTCTCGCCGAGAGCCGTGTACTGGCCGACCTGGCTCACGATGGCCGCCTGGAGCTGGTGGCGGCGATGTACGACGTCCGTACCGGTTCGGTCGATTTCCTGCAGTAGGGGTTCAGCTTCGTTCCGGCTGCGTCGGCTCCCGGTTGGCTGTGACTCGCCTGTTAATCTACTTAACGCGTGCAGGCCAAATCAAGTCAGTTGTCGCGGAAGATGATGTGCTTGTCAGTTCTTCCCGAGTTCGTGCCAGGTGGGTCCGCATTGATTGGCCGAACTCTTTCCAGTGATGTCGGCTCATGTTAGATTGGGTGATCATACCAGGTGACCGGCGAGCACGTCCTGGTGACTTGGCACCCGGTTCCGCTCCCGCGTGGAAAGAGGTGGATATGCACGACCTTCGGGCCCAACGGCGTTCACTTGGCTGGACGGTGACATCCCTGCTACTGCTGTCGCCAGTGGCCGCGTATTCCGCCGGGGGAGGGGACGGCAGTCTGCCGGAGAATCTGGCCACGAAAGCCCGGGTCTCGGCCAGCAGCCAGTTCAGCGACTCGTATCGACCCGAGATGGCGACCGGCGGGATTCTGCCGACCGACTTCCAGCCGGACGGTGAAGACTGGGCCGTACGTGGCACGCAGAACGGTTGGTTCGAGCTGCAGTGGGACCAGAGCGTCGAAGCGGCTCAGATCCTTTACTACGCGCGCACGACCAGCCCGCTGCTGGAGTGCTTCAAGGATTACGCGGTCTACCTGAACGGCGAGGCGGACCCCGCGGTGCAGGGCACATTGCAGCACCGCCGGGGCCCACAGATGATCGCGCTGCCGCAGCAAAGCGTCACGCGAATTCGCATCGAGTTCCTCTCGTCGCACCCGGAAGCGATCAACCCCGGCGCGGCGGAGATCGCCGTCTTTGGCGAGCCGATGACCGACGAGACGTTGGCCGCCATGTCCATCCCGCCCGAAGAGAAGACGCCCGAGGCGACCGCTCTGCGCAAGCAACTCATGGAAGGACATTTCGGCTTTCGCGACATCCTGTTGGTCCATCGCAAGCCGCTGGACATCTCGCATGTCTACGTTTACCACGTCGAAGGCTACCGGCCCGGCGGTGGACTATACCTCTTTACGCCGGACGAGAGCGGTGGCCAGCTGAAATGTATCTTTGATGCCGGTCAGGGCATGATCACGACCGCCGACTTGTCCTACGATGGTCGCGAGGTCGTTTTCGCCATACGCCGGGGCGGCCACGTAGCCTCGAACCCCATGGCCCATATCGAAGATATCTCCCAGTATTCCGACGAGGCGAGTCACTATCACCTCTTTCGCATGAATATCGACGGGACCGGACTCGTGCAACTGACGCACGGTACGCACAACAACCTCGATCCGTGCTGGTTGCCCGACGGCGGCATCGCCTTCATGTCCGACCGCAAGCCGGCCTATGCCTATTGTTGGGTTACCACCTCGCCGGTCCTCTATCGCATGCAGCGCGATGGCTCGCAACAGAAGCGGCTGTCGGCCAACTACCTGATGGACTTCACTCCCTCGGTGCTCAACAACGGACGGATCATCTACACGCGCTGGGAATACGTCGATCGTCCGGCGTGCCCCATTCAGAGCTTGTGGACGATTAACCCCGACGGCACCGGGCTAGCCGGCTTCTACGGCAACCGCGTGCTGTCGCCCGGCACGTTCATGGATGCCCAGCCGATCCCTAACACGAATAGTGTGATTG
The DNA here is from genome assembly GCA_963802295.1 of uncultured Planctomycetota bacterium. Classification (GTDB taxonomy): domain Bacteria; phylum Planctomycetota; class Planctomycetia; order Pirellulales; family Pirellulaceae; genus JAJRVM01. Next base: position 389,212 of record CAWDIM010000007.1, read on the forward strand.
CCACGGCGACCAATCACAACGGTCCGTGCCGTGGTGCAATCGTGGCCATCGACGCGTCCCGGGACGAAAACTCGCGCGAAGGGGTGCGCAATCTGACGCCCGAGATTGACATCTATGCTCATCGCGTCGGCGGCGGGCCGTATGGCAACGGTATGCTCGACTGCGGCGTCCACGGTACTTACGAAAAGCCGCTCGCCATCGACGACCACCATTACCTGGTCTCCAAGGGGGGCGTGGTCCAGATCCGTGATTTCGACGGCCACGCCGTGTCGCTGCTGGGACTGCGGGACGGCATGGGGTTCTACAGCCCGCAGCCCGTGCGCCAACAGGCTCCTCCGCCGATCGTGCGCGGTACCGTTTTAGACGGCAACGTGGAGCTGCCCGAGGACGGGAGCGTTTCGGGCAGTTGGGCCACCGTCGTCATGCAGGACGTGTACCACGGATTAGAACCGTACGTGGCCCGCGGCGAGATCAAGCAGATCGCCGTGGTGCAGGAGGTCGAGAAGAGTACCCATTCGCCGTTCACGAACAAGCAACCCAACGGCCCTGAAACACGCGTGGTCCCGATCTTCGGGTACCAGTTCCCCTTGGTCTCCTGCGGTGCGACCTATGCTCCGAAGAAGGTCTGGGGCATGGCCGATGTGGCCGCCGACGGCAGCGCGATGTTTCGCGTCCCTTCCGAAGTTCCGATTTACTTCTTAGCGCTCGACGGCGAGGGCCGGGCCGTGCAGCGGATGCGGACCTTCACGCACTTGATGCCGGGCGAGGTGCAGGGCTGCGTCGGCTGCCACGCCGACCGCAACCAGGTCGCACCTCGCGCCGAAATACCGCGTCCGTCGAGCATCGCCCCGCAGGAGCTTCAGCAGCCGGCGTGGGGCGTCAAGGGATTCAGCTATACGGAGGTCGTCCAGGGCGTATTCGACCGGCATTGCATCGAGTGTCACAACGAGCGCGAGCAGCCAGCGGGCGTGGATCTGACCGGCGATATGACCGACTTCTTCAATGTTTCCTACGATGTATTATGCCGCACCGGCACGCAAGGGGAACGGAACTGGATGCTTCACGGCAGTCCCTCGGGTGCTCAGTACGACGGTACGCGGGGGATGAGCCCATACGTCGAGTGGATCTGGACGATCAACGGCGCCGAGACCAATATCTTGGAGATTGCGCCCGGCGCTGGGGGAGTCCGGCGAGCAAGCTGGCGGAAATCCTCCGCAGCGGGCACCCGGACAAAGACGGCCAGCCGCAGGTCAACGTGCCCGACGAGGACCGCCGCCGCGTTTATCTTTGGATGGATCTGAATATCCCCTACTACGGCACGTCATCTTCGAACCACAAGGCTCAACTCGGCAGCCGGCAGATGATACCGTTGGACCTCGACTTGACCCTCCATGAAGTGGCGTCACGCCGCTGTGTCCAATGCCATGCGACGGGTGTGCCGCGCAAGTTCTACACGCGCGTGATGAATCCTGAAAAAAACAGTTTCCTGCTGGCCCCGTTGGCCAAGGATGTTGGCGGTACGGAGAAGTGCGGCCAGCCGGTCTTTCTATCGACCGCCGACCCGGACTACCAGGAGATCCTCCGGACGTTCGCGCCCATTCACGCACTGCTCAAGGAGCGGCCGCGCACGGATATGGACGGGTTCCACGTAATGTGCGATTGAAGCGTGCCATGAGAATCCTCGTCGCCGACGATAGCGCTATGATGCGGCGTCTGTTGGTCGAGTCGCTGAAGAAGTGGCAATACGACGTCGTGGAGACGGACGAAGGTCCACGGCGTGGGAGCTGTTTCAGCGAGATCGATTCCCGCTGGTCTTGACGGACTGGATGATGCCCGAAATCGACGGCCTCGAACTGACCAAGCGGATTCGGGCCAGCGAATCGGCCGGTTATACCTACATCATCCTGCTGACGGCGAAATCGGAGAAGGAAGATCTGATCGAGGCGATGGAGGCGGGGGCCGATGATTTTCTGATTAAGCCGTGCCACCAGGACGAGCTGCGCGTTCGCGTCCACGCTGGCCAGCGCATCATTCGTTTGGAGCAGGCGTTGGCGGAGCAGAACCGGCAGCTGCGCGACACTCAGGCGGCGCTGGTGCAGAGCGAGAAGCTCGCCAGCCTGGGGCAATTGGCCGCGGGAATGGCACATGAAATCAACAACCCGATCTCCTATATCTCGAATAACCTGGCGGTGTTGCGCCGCGATCTGACATCCTTGATCGAAATACTGGCCAAGTATCGGTCGGCCCGCGATGCCGTGGCGCACGCGCGACCGGATCTGGCCGACGATATCGCCCGGTTGGAAGACGACTGTGACATGGATTGGATCCAGCACAACCTGCCGCCACTGCTGGACAGTTCGCGGCAAGGACTGAGTCGCGTGCGGGATATTGTGAGTAACCTTCGCGATTTTGCTCGACTGGACGAAGCCGAACTGGATGAATTGGACCTCAACTCCGCCCTGCGGTCGACCGTCGGAGTGCTGGGGCATGAGATGCAGTCCAGGCTGGTGACCGTGGAGTTCTGTTTCCAGGAAGATCTGCCGAAAATCATCTGTCGTCCGGCGAAAGTACATCAGGTGCTGTATAATTTGCTCCTGAATGCCATCCAGGCGAGTCAGCCGGACGGACGCGTCATCGTGCGGACATGCGTGGAAGGAGACCGCCTTGTGGCTGTCGAATTCGAAGATTTTGGCTGCGGCATCGACGTGAAGCACCTGCCGCACATTTTTGAACCGTTTTTTACAACGAAACCGGTTGGCTGCGGCACTGGCATGGGATTGGCCGTCGCGTACGGAATTGTCCGCGACCATGGCGGCACCATCGTCGTGGACAGCGAACTCCATCGCGGCAGTAAGTTCCGCGTGCGATTGCCGCGGCGGCCGCCAATGACGAATAACGCATACCGGGAGCTGTCATGACCGACCAGGAACGCTCAAAACCTTCGCTCTTGCTCGTCGACGACGAGCCGGAGATACTTCTCTCGCTCACAGGGTTGCTGCGCCGCGAATTCGAACTGCATACTGCCGACAGCGGACCGGCAGCGCTGGAAATCCTCCAGCAGTATCCCATTCAAGTGATCATGACCGACCAGCGGATGCCGGAGATGACAGGCGTCGAGCTGATGGGCCGCGCCAAGACGGATTATCCTGATGCCATTCGCATTATCTTTACCGGCTACGCGGACATCAAAGCCGTTGTCGACGCCATTAATCACGGTGGCTTGTTTCGTTACATTACGAAACCTTGGGATCCGGATGAATTGATCGACCTGCTGCGTGAAGCTGCAGCGGAATACGACGCGGTGGTTCGGCGGCCGACAGTTGCTGGCCGGTTTGCACGGTTACGTCGCGGAGAGTCAACGGCTGGCCAATGGGCTGCTGAATCACGATTCGAACTTTGACGCGTCCGAAATCAGCTTGTTTGTTCAACGAGGCAGGCAACTGCTTGAGGAACTTGAGCGGGAGCGGAGAGGTGAAGGCCAGAAGAGTGAGCTGCCGTAGCTGCGCTGGCCAAGGCGTGAGACGACGATAACCCGGAACCTGCCGATGGCCAACAGAGAGCCCGTACTGCTGACGGTTCTGGTCGATACGACGCAGCGGAGTTGGTCCGTCGCCGGTATCACACTCGATGCCCAACCCATCCCGCTGACTCGTTCCGAAGTGGGGAACTTGGATCCCTATGTCGGCGTCGTGCTGGACCAGCAGGTCGACTTTCTTCGCCACCGTCTGTCCGGTGTTTTGCAGCGGGGTTGCGACCGGCTCTGGGCCCGTCAGATGAAACCCCGTCAGATTGTCTTCGTCGCCAATGCGGATTTCGAACAAGACAACGCCGAGTTAACGCAACGAGTTGCCGAACATTTCGTGCTCTGGATGTCGAAACCGCCGGTGGCCTTTTTCATCAGCGAGAACGGCTTCCGCCACGGGGAAGCCACGATGCTCAAGCAGCTGGCCGGTGACCTGGATCCCGGTGATTGCCAGGTTCTGGAGACGGGCCTGCCACGTCTTATCGCCGTCTTGGGAGAAAACAACCTATGGGAAACGGTAGCCAATAAGCCGACATCCTGAGCGTTGTGCGGTACCATGGATGTACGATGCACATATGTTCGAAATCCAAAATCTTAACGCGGCCAGCGGCCGCAACCAATGAGGAAATTCGAAATCCTATATTCGAAATCCTGAACGAATTCGAAAGACAACAACTCAAGAGAAAGGACCTCCGCTGCCGGCAAAAAACCACAGTCAAGGGCCGCAAGCAGATTCTCACTACTGGGCATGCTATCCTATGTTCCGCCTTCCCTCCTTCCCCGTTTACGTCATTAGTATTTCTGTCAGTTGAATGTGTGCCTCCTCGCCAGGATCTGTGGGTGGATTGTGGCCGTGGGCAGAGTTCCGAGGCTGTCTTTCACGCAGTTTCGTGGTTTTCCAGGCGTTTCATGATTCGGACGTCAGACTCTGTGCTGCCTGCGCGGGCCCATACTTCAGGGGGAAAGCCTATGTGCCCTTCTCCACGGCGAGCTTGCAGCCCCGCATTTCCGGTACCCAAATCATTCTTTTGCCCTGCCCTGCCTCAAAAAATCCAATTGCCAAACCATCAAAGCGCTCAACTATTCACCCATCGTTTCTGGTGAAGACCTTTTTTCCCAAGCATGCGCGCAGTTACAGGTAAACACTGTTACAGGGTAACACTCCGACCCACAATACAAAATACTCCCGACGATACCAATCGAGTGACGGACGTTCAGCGGACGGGCGCCTGTGCAGCGATGTCGAGGCACATGTTGTGACTCACCCAACACGGCGGACGGCGGACAGACGTGGTACACTAATGTTAAGTTCAGATTGCGGGCGAACCCAAAGCCGTGAACGTTGCACGAATCTCTCAGAATTGAAAGGCAGACACCAGATGTTACTTGCCCGTCGCATGTTCGTTCTCATGTGTTTGTACCTGCCGGTGGCGATGTCTGCTTTCGGGGAGGAGCCTTTGACACTGGAGCTTCCGGTGCCGTATCAGGTCAATCAGCGGATCGGCGTCGCTCCTGGGAGTGGCTATGCACATGTCGTAGTGCGCGGCACACTGCCGCCCGAGGCTCAGCATGCCGAATGGGAATACTGTGTTGTGCCACTGGCCAGTGATGCGCAGCCAGTTCGGGTATGGACTCGATTCCCTGTGACGATCGCCGGAACGCACGTCGAATCGACGGTGTGTGTGGCCGCGGGTGGATGGTATCGCCTGGAAGTGCGCTGTCGGGAGAACGAGAAGATACTGGCAGTCGGGGGGGTGGAACCGATCGGTGTTGGCGAGGTGTTTCTGGTTGCCGGCCAATCGTATGCGACCAACTGCAATGACGAGCGTCTGAACGTCACCGATCAGCAATCGCGAGTGGTCGCGTTCAACTTTGCCGACAACTCGTGGCGGGTCGCACATGATCCGCAACCGGTGCCCGATGGCAGCGACGGAGGTTCGATTTGGCCGCCGTTGGGGGATGCGCTGGCGAGCGAGTTGGGTGTGCCGATCGGCTTTGCCAACGTTGCCGTGGGTGCGACATCATCGATCCAGTGGATGCCCGCTGGCAGCCTCTATCCACGGTTGGTGCAGGCGGGAAAGGTGCTCGGTCGCTTCCGTGCGGTATTGTGGCAGCAGGGCGAATCGGACGTGATTGCGAAGACCAGCCTCGAGACGTATGTCAACAACCTGACGACGGTCCGCACCGCCGCGGCGAAAGCCTGGGGTTTCGAACCGCCATGGCTGCTGGCCAAGTCGACTCATCATCCGACGGTCTACGAGGACGAGGAGGGCGAAAATCGCATTCGCGGCGCCGTTGATGAACTGTTGAAGCGGCCCGGTTTCAAGCCCGGTCCGGATACCGATACGCTCAGGGATGAAAGCCGCGGCGATGCGAACTCGCGCCGGCATTTTTCCGCGACGGGACAGCGGTGCGCCGCAGACTTGTGGCGGATGTCGGTTCGCCGCGAAGTCCTGCCTGATCTCAGCGCCGACGACCTGTTACGAGTCGGACTGGCCGAGGCCGACATTACGCCCCCCGCCGGGTTTCCGATGGCTGGCTATTACCACGAAAGACTGGCCGACGGCACAATCGATCCGCTCCGGGCGAAGGCGATCGTCATGCACGGCAGCGGCGAATCTGCCGCGCTCGTCGTCTGTGACATTATCGGTATTGCGACCGACCTGTCGCGCGAGGTGCGCCGCAGTGCCGCCGAAACAACCGGCATTCCGGCTGCCAATATCGTGATTGCGGCCACACACACGCACACCGCGCCGGATTATATGAAGGAACTGTGGCTGAAGCTCGGCAAGCAACCGCAGGATCCGTTGCGCGGTGCGTACATCGACGCGCTCATCGGCGGATTGGTCGACGTGATCGAGAACGCTGCTGCCGCCGCCCAACCCGCCGCGCTGGAGTCTGGATCGGCCACTCAGCAGACACCGGTTTCGTTCAATCGCCGATTTGTGATGCGTGACGGAAGTGTCAAGACGTGGCAGAGTCTCGACAACGCCGAAGTTGTTCGTGCCGCCGGTCCGATCGATCCGGAGATTGGTCTGCTGGCGATTCGTGACAATGTCGGCAAGCCGCGTGGCGTGCTGAGCAACTTCGCGCTTCACCTCGACACGGTCGGTGGACTGAAGTGGAGTGCGGACTATCCGTTCTTTATCGCGCAGTCACTGCAGAGGTCGGTCGGCGCGGATGTGATCTCCGTCTTTGGCAACGGCTGTTGCGGCGACATCAATCACGTTAATCCTCGCGGCCCGAATCAGAACACGACCGACTTCATCGGCGGTTCACTCGGCGCCACGATCGGCGAACAACTCGGACGCCTGCCGCCTGTCGAGCGTCCGGACCTCGTCGTGAAGTCGTCTGTCGTGAATCTGCCGCTGCAGGACGCGACGGAGGAGGAAGTGGCCAGGTCCATACAGGTCCTGAACGCCGCGAAACGCAAAGAGAACGTCGATTTCTTCGAGCACGTCATTGCCTACAAGAAACTGCTGCTCGACCAACTGCGTCACGGTGAACCGTACGCGAACACTGCCGAACACGTCACCTGGGGTCTCAGTCGCTCGCTGGCCGGCGTCGGCGAAACGCTCCCCGTCGACGTGACCGTGATCACGCTCGGCCACGACGTCGCGATTGTCTGTCTTCCGGGTGAGGTGTTCGTCGACCTGGGGCTGGCGATCAAGCAGGGCTCGCCGTTTCGCACGACGCTGGTCATCGAACTCTGCAACACAGTCGAAACGGTTTACATTCCGCACCGCGCCGCCTATGCCGGGGGCAGCTATGAAGTGACGAACTCTTTGCTGGAGCCTGGTTCAGGTGAGATGCTTGTCGAAGCCGCGCTCAGCCTGCTGCGCGAAGCATCTGCGGCAATGTCGATCACCGCTGGCGATGGCACGTAAAGACCAATGTTAACTGGAAATTGGCCGCAGTGGCCAGCACACCGGTTTCGAGTCGCTTTCGGGCTGGAACCTCACGCGGTGGGCCGCCGTCGATTTCCTGGATCTCGCCGGGTGCTGGCGAAGAACCGACTTCGCTGCGGAGCTACTGGCGTATTCGTACTCCACTTCTGAGAAATGATGGTCAATGACCGTCAGCTTGAGGAACTCCGCGATCCCGGACGGCCACGGCCTGCTTCTGCAACTCCTCGCGAGAGAGTTCGCGCAGTTGCAGCATTTGTTCGTCCTTGGGCTGGCTTGCCAGCACTTCCTCGGCCAGGACAATAGCCTGGTAATAATTGGAACTCCTCCCTTCGATCATGGCCAGGATTCTCAGGCAGTGGAGTTCCTTGGGGTCACGTTCGTGCCATCTCCGCAGTAACCCGCGCGCCGTCTCGAAGTCATTCAAGATGAATGCTGCCTGGGCGTAGAGGGACAATTCCTCAAGGCCAATAACCGCTTCATTCGAGAAGCGTCGAGTGTTGGCGATGGCTTGTTGCTGTCGTTTCGCGAGCGCGTCGCTGTCAGGAGGCAGCAGGTCCAGCAACGCGATATCTGCGTTGACCCATCCCATTTTGGCCTGTCGGGTGATGATGGACATGATCGAAGGTGCATGCACCGCTTTCTCGAAGAGATCCGAGGCCAATTCCGCGTGCGTACGGGCCTGCTCACTCGGGGTTGTGCGGGAGTGACTCATCGCCAATTCCAAATGGCACGCGGCCGCGAGAGCGTACGGGGCATCGATCGGATTGCCTTCAGCGATTTCCAGCATCTCATCCGCAAGTTGCTGGTAACGGCGGAAAGTCAGCGCCAGCACCACACTTGTTCGTTTGCCCATGAATCGGCGCAATACGGGATGATTGGGCATGGATATCAACATGTCCTTTCCCGACGCGGCGGAAAACACATCTCGGTACTGAATGATGATGCGGACGAGTTGACCGTAGAACCGCAGCAGGTCGCCCAAGCCGAACTGGGCATCGGGATCCTCCATTTTCTTGAGCAGTGGGCCGGTCTGCTGGATGACCGAAACCACGGCTTCGGTCGTCCGTTGTCCGAGTTGTGGAGCGATCGCCTGGATCTTGGTCACGGCTCGTTCATGCTCGCCTTCCAGGAGGTCGATCATGGCATCCATTCCGATGGCCGTTTCGTCGTCCGGGAACAGCAGTCTGGTGACGGCGAGTTCCTGCCGCGCCTCCTCCAGGCGTCCGAGAAACACCAGCATGTAGGCCAATTGCATTCGTGCCTGTTGGTGAAACGGATTGATTGTCACGGCCGTCTGGAAATGTTGGTGGGCTTGCAGCGTGATGTCGGTCACCAGTCCGCGCGCGTACTCCTCTTCGGCTTGCTCCAGGGTACCACTGTCGATTGCCCGCTGGATCAGCGAGGTGGCATCCTGAGGTTTGCTCCATTCCTGCAGGAGCAGTTCGCCATGAAGAAGATCGATCATCGCCCCGTTCCGGCCGACGGCTTGTGGTGTGAGAGTCGTGATCTGCTCCTTGGCTTCGGCTCGCTTGCCGATAGAGGCGAGCAGGCGAATTCGCTCCACCTGTAATGACATAGGATCAGGTTGGTCCATGGCAATCGCGTTGTCGTACAGCTCAATCGCTTCCCGCCATTGCCCACGTCGCGCCGCGATACGCGCTGAGAGTACATATGTTTCCGCTAACCGGGCGAGCGCGTCGCGGCGGGCTGTGTACGCAGTCTCGCGACTGGCGGTGAGTTCGTTATTCTTCAGCGTAATGGTCGCGTTCGCCTCGCGCGTACGAAACAACAGCAGCGAGACGATGATCAGCGAGGCGACAATCGTGAGAAGCGTTGTCGCGGCCGCCGTCACCAGTCCCCGATGGCGCTGTGCAAACTTCCGCAGCCGTCGCCAAACGGATGCGTGCCGCGCGACGATGGGGATATTCTGCAGGTGCCGTTCGAAATCGGCGCGAAGTTCCGCTACGCTCTGGTACCTGTATTCCTTGTTCTTGTCGAGCGATTTCTCGACAATCGTCTCCAGGTCGCCGCGGCATTCGCGATTCAATTCCCCCAGAGGCTGGGGTCTTCGCTCACGAATCAACTGCAACGACTCGATAGGGGATTCATGACGAACCGGGATCGGCAAGGTGCCCGAAAGAAGTTGATAGGCAACGACACCCAATGAGTAGACGTCCGAACGCGTATCCACTGCCAGGGGATCGCCGGAGGCCTGTTCCGGACTCATATACGCCAGCGTCCCGAGAATCTGGCCCGTTTCCGTTTGGCCGGGCGATTCGGAGTCTCCGCGCTCCATCTGTCTGGCAAGCCCGAAGTCTAATATCTTGGGCACTCCCGTGTCGTTCACGAGAATGTTACCGGGTTTAAGGTCTCGATGGATCACTCCGTTTTGATGAGCGTGCTCCACAGCGCGACAGACTTTGATCAATAGCGAGATCTTGGCTTGCGTGTTCCAGGAAGCGATCTGTGTGCTGTTGATGGTTCGGCCTTCCACCAACTCCATCGCAATGAACGGTTGCTGCTGGCCGCCGAGCGAGGTATCGCCAGCCTCGAATATTTGCGCGATTCCCTCGTGATGCAGCCGTGCCAGTGTTTCCGCCTCTAACTGGAAACGCCGCAATGCGTGTGGTGAGAGTCGCGACAACATGACTTTGACGGCGACTTGGCGTTTGGGGTTCGCCTGTTCGCACAGAAACACACGCCCCATTCCGCCTTCCCCCAGCAATCGCAGGACTCGATAGCTGCCAATCGCCTCGGGTAGGTGCGGTCCCTCCCCACGAGTCTTGTGCGCCGCGAAGCTGCGCGTCTCCGGCAGATCGGCCGCGTCGGTATCGATCGATTCGACAACTTCGGATTCGGGTTGTACTTCCTCGCTTCTGGACGCTTGGTTCGCTGGGTCATTCGGATCGCGGTGTGTCTTTCCCATCAGCTCGTCTCCCGGTCCCAACAGCAAGAGTGTGCCCGCCGTCGCTGTCATTGGAATATATTGCGAGGCAAAGTGCAAACCAGGGGGTAGGGTGGCACTGGCTGAGCGAGCGTCGAGTACTCGGCCAAACTCAAGAAGCACGAACCGCGAGCGGAGCCAGTGCTGCAGCAACCCCCCGCTGACCACTTCCCAGACATCCGACCGCATGCTGGTGTGCCGGCGCTCGCCATGATCATTGTGGACGAGGCGACACGAACTGCGGCGAGCTTGTCACACCCTACCGCTACTACAGCTTCCCGCAGCACACGATGATACCGTCTGCGGCAGAATCCAGACAATCGGAAATTGGAGCGGATGAATCTGGCGGCGAATTCGGCTGAATTTCGCCTGACGGCCAGGTCGATAGTAACGACGTATGGTTGTGCAGATCACGCGTCAGCACATGGTTGCGGTTTGGGGGGGTGATATGAGCGGTATCGATAGCGCAGTCAGCGGTCTGCTCGCAATACAACAGATCGCGATTCGATCCGAGATTGGCATCGCCGTGGCGGCCAAGCAAATGGACGCCCAGCAGCTGCAGGGTGACGCCGCCGTGGCACTGATCGAGGCCGCGGCACAGCTCACCAAAGAAGCCGGCAAAGGGGCAAACGTCGATTCTCTGGCGTGAACAGCGAGTGACGGTCATCGGGATCGCGGCATTCTGGTCGCCGACCGTCATGTGCAATACGGGAAATCGAAAGGGAGTCGTGCTTGGCTCCATCACTTTCCGGCTGGCCAGACCTCCCGCTTCAATACCCCGGCGCCGAGGTTTTCAAACGGTCCGGGGGCCGGGTTCGCCACGTTGCGCTGCTGACCGAAGTAATCGGTATCAATTGTCAGGGGTGAGCCGTCAGCGTTCTCGTAAGCCTGTTGCGAGATCAGGGCCTTGCCGAGACGCTGGGTGGTCACCAATCCGCCCGCGGCACGACCTGCATGATCGGCGAGGGTCAGCCGGAGGTCCACCCGATTGTCCTGCTGGTGCAGCTCAATGGCAGGATTGTGGTCGGGGAGCGTCATCGCGTTTTGTTCCTGAGCATACGGGCTGGCCCCGAAATAATACACGTTGCCCGCAGTCTGGAGTGGGAGTGGCCGCTGGTCATAGACCCACAGGCCCGCTCCGGGTCGGTTGCCGGCCGTGGCGGCTTGATCCGCGCCGGGTTTGTCCGGCTTCCCCGTCCCCACGAACAGGTTGTGATGGAACCGGTTGTCGCCGCCCTGAGTTTTGGCCAGCCCGGCGACCGTGGTGCTGTGAGCGGGATGATAAGGAGTTTCGCGGTTGGGTTCGGGCTGACTGATGATCCGGCCCAGGAAGAGATTGTGGGCAAAACCACTCCCCTCGGACACGTCGAGCAGGCTCATCGGGGACAGGAACAGATTGTTGTCCACCATGCAGGGACCGTGATTCACCTCCAGGAACAAGTCCCGGTCCTCGTTATGGTGGAAAAGGTTGGCCGTGACCCGCGTCCCCTGTGCCATCCAATCCAGCCAGAGCGCCTGGCAGCAGCGGAAGATGTGGTTGCGGCTGATGGTCGTGTCGATGGCGGCGTGGAACTTGATGCCCGCCATCTCCGCGCCGCTGAACAAGCGGCGGACGTGAATGTCGTGAATGGTGTTGCCGGTGACAGTGCTGAAGGCTGCACCCAGGCTGCCGACGATACCGGCCTGTTCGCAGCACGAGATCGAATTGTTGCGGACTGTGTGGTGCCCAATGTTCTCCTTCGTCCACGGGATGGCGAAGGCATGGGCCCGCTCAATGGTCTTGACATAGCCTTCCGCGGTGTCGGCGGAAGTGTTGTCATACTCGTCGCCGTGTTTGCCCAACGTGACGCCCGTGCAGACCGAATGACTGATGACGTTGTCCTCGATGATCCAACCTTTGCTCCAATGGGTGCCGAGCAGGCCGATCTGCTCGGCGGTCGGCGGCGCCCACGGCGTGGCCGCGTGCCGCATCGTGAAGCCTCGCACGGTGATGAAATTCCGGCCGGGTTGGTCCGGATAGAACACACACTGGCGCGCGTTGACCTCAACCGACTCCTTGTTCGGATCGACGCCAGTGAACTGTGCCCAAATCGTCGTGTTCGTGTCGTCAACTTGCGCAAACCACAATTGCGGGTTCAAGCCCCGGTCCTTCATTGCCTCGGACGTCCGGTTCTTGAACACGAAGCAGAGGTTCTGCGTGCCGCTGACCGTTTTGATCTTGGCAGCGAAAGTAGCCCATTGTTGCCAGTCTCCCGTGGGGTGTACCTCGCAAGTGCCGAGCAATTCGCCGCCGGGCGCATCAAGACGGATTTCGATAAGTCCGCCGCCAGTGGCCGAAGCTGCGCGGATTTCGAGCCGGTCGGCAGACGCGCCCAGGTCCACCCCGTCATAACGCACCCATTCGCCATGCTCGATAAAGCCGATGCACTGGCCGCCTTCGGAGCAGGGGGCAGTCTGGATCCCCTGCTGGGCGGCAAACTTGGAGGCCGGAATGCGCGTGGCCTTGTCCGTTTCAGCGCCGGGCCGCAGCCACGCTACGTTCAACAGGTACCCGGAATTCGCCCCCGTGAGCCAGGCGGGCTTCGCACCACCGGGCAGCAGCACCTCGTCCAGTGTGGCGGCTTCAGTCAGCCAGTCGCCGTTCAGGTAGACTGCACCCGTGTGGTGCGTCCGCCCACGCGGATCGAACCAGTCGCCGCGGATCGGGTCGTCAAACGGGTTGAAGCCGCCGAAGAACGCGTTGGGCAGCGTTACCTTCCACACATCCTCACGCTGCTTCACCCAGCCAGTGACGATTTCCGAACCTTTGATTTCCACCCGCGCGTCGGGCGCGGCCTGATAGACGATGCGTTTCGCGTCGGACTCCCCGCCGCGCGGCGGGTTGACTCGCTCACGGTAGACGCCCTCATGCACCGTGATCGTGTCACCGGGTTGGGCAAGGTCGGCGGCGCGCTGGATCGTACGGAGAGGCTTGACCGCCGTGCCGGGATTGGTATCGTCGCCCTGGATGGCCACGTGCAGGTCAGCAGCTGGGAGCGCGGCCAGCGGAGCCGGCAACAGGATCGGGAGGATCAGAAAAGCATACTTGTTCATGGGTCGCCCTCTCTTCTTCGTCTGGGACTTGGTGCTTCGGATTTCGGATTTTTTCCAAACGTGCGCTCACCGTGCGCCGACGTTACAGCGTAAGGCCCTCAATGACAGGATCGACAGCACGGCGACACGGACCGGTGTCGCCGCATCGTCGAAAGCCTGGTGGGACGAGCCTACCGAGCGAGGCACTCAGACGATTCGCTCGTTCTCGGCATCCCAACGCACGAGGCGTTTTTCATGGTACGAGATGACGCTCATCAAGTACGAGACAACCTCAATGAATGCCTCGTCGATATGGCAACGTGGTTTGTCCCCGGTGCGAACGCATTCGAGGAAATTCTCCAGGTGATTGGGCCACCTTGGCCCGGTCGCGGGATCGTAGCTGTAGCGAGGCTTGAGCGGCTCGTTGTGCATGTGCGGGTAGGCCGGGCCGTCGTCGTAGATGTGGAATTGTGAAGCGTCCTGGCCAATGGCGTTGAAGATGATTCGTCCGTTCTTGCCGACGTACTCCGGAGGCTGCTGGCGACTGGAGTTCATGCAACCTTCGAACATCAGCGAGCAATTGTGCTTTGCGAAAGTGTAGTTGGCGAGCCAGGTGTCGGGCACTTCGCGGTCATCCTGGTAGTAGGCGTTGTGGCCGCTACACATGCAGGTATCGGGGATACCCCAACCGAGAGTGCATTGGACCTGGTCGAGTTCATGGGAAAGCAGGTCGCCGGCTTGGCCGGTGCCGTACGGCCAGTAGCAGCGCCAGTGCCAGAAATGCCGTTCGTGAAAGTCGATGGAAGGGGCCGGGCCCAGCCACTTCTTCCAATCGAGGTCGGCGATGACCTGCCGCGGGTCGGGCCGCTCGTATTCGCTGTACCAGCCGTACCATCGCCACGGGGCACGCTCGCGGGTGCCGTTGAAGTACCGGCCGGTCTTGATCAGCGTCACCGGCCCGATCTCCCCATCCCGGATCATTTTGCCGGCGGCCTCGTACGCGGGAAACTGCCGACCCTGGTGCCCGAGCTGAAAGACGGTGTTCGCCTGGCGCACTGCGGCTCTCATTCGCTGGGCGGACTCGACCGACATCGTGAGTCCCTTTTCGCAATAGATGGCTTTGCCGGCCGCTACCGCGTCAAGTACCATCTGTTCGTGCCAGTGATCAGGCGTGGCGATGAAAACCGCTTCGACATTCGGGTCTGCCAACAGGTCGCGATAGTCGTCGTAGACCTTCACGTCGTCATTACGCGCTGCCTTGACACCCCGCTCCACATGCGGCTTGTACACATCGCACACCGCTACGACCTGGGCCAACTCCGACTCCCCGGTTTCACGAATCAACGACCAGCCGCGCGTGCCGGTCCCGATGTGCCCGACCCGAACGGGCGCGTCCTTGACCTGCGCGCCTCGCAATACGGTGGGAGCGGTAACAAGTGCGGCCGCGACCGCTCCGGTGGTTTGCAGGAATTGACGACGCGTCGTATTTGGCTGGTCTGTCACGGAAGTCTCCCAACTGAAAACAAGACTTGGTGGTAGGTGCATGTCGGGGCAGGGCGACGGCACATCGACATTCTGTCAACTCGATGGCTTGACTATCTGGCTGTTAGTATATCAGCGATCCGAGACGGTGCGAAGTGGATTTGGCGCCGGGGGAGGAACGACCGACGCGATGTGCGAACGGTTGGGCCTGGGAATCAGGCTGACTGGCGTTGCTCGAGACCTTTGGCATGTGAACTTGCTGAAGAATGTCGACTTTCGAACGCAGGTCGCAGGAAATGGCGAGCAGTGGACGCGGCACGAACGGAATAAATTCCGTGCTACGTCGGGGCTGTGGCCACCGGCCGTGTGAGCATGTCTGTCGGTATGATCTGCGCGTCGTGCGCGCATGTTGCCCAGCGGCATTTCCGTTGCAGGTCGCAGGAAATGGCGAGCGGTGGACGCGGCACGAACGGAATAAATTCCGTTCTACGTAGGGGCTGCGGCCACGGGTTGCACGCGATATCACTCCTCGCAGTCAATAGGCGCCATATTTGTGTATGGCATTTATCATCGCCACGAAATTCTCGTGGGGGATGTAGTTGACGATGCTGTGGCTGGAGCCGGCGATCCAGCGACCAGCGGGCTTGAGCACGTCCATGTGCTCTTTGACGTTTCGCTCGACGTCCTCCGGCGTGCCCTGGACGAGCGGCCAGGTGATGTCGATATTGCCTGAGAGGCTGACACGGTGCCCATAGCGGCGTTTGTAATCGCGATAGTCGATGCCGGACGGATCCATCGGATTGAGGCAGTCGATACCCATGTCCAGCAGCATTTCCACGGCGTCGTCGATCTTGCCGTCGGAATGGAAGAGGATCGGTTTGCCCGCTTCCCGCGCGGGCTCGACGATGCGGTCGAAAGGGGGCCGCCACAGTCGCTCGAACTGTCGCGGTTCGACGAACAGTCCCTTGTTGTAAGCGAAGTCGTCCGCCAGAAAGACGACATCGACGCCCTCAGCGATCGCTCCTCTCACCAACGCCGCGAAATAGTCGGCCGATGGGGTCAGCAGTTCGTCCAGCAGTTCCGGCTCCTCGACCAGCATTACCATGCAATCGGTCCACCCGATGACAAACTCGTACAGCGTCTGGAAGATGCAGCCGCAGAGGAACATCACACCGATGTCGGTTCCTCGCGCAGCCTCCACGTACTCGCGGATGTAGGCCAGTCGCTGCTGCAGATCGGACTCGCCGGGCCAGACGATCCGTTCCAGGTCGGCGCGGCTCTTCAGGCTGCGGTCGTTCCACGTGACAATGCTCCCATCGGGCTTCCGCTGCCGGATCGGGGTCCAGAGGTTTTCCAGGACAATCACATCCTGTCCGATGAGGCGGCACAATTCGAGATAATCGTGCGGGTACATCGGACGCACGCCCTCGGCGGCCTCGCTCCCTTTGGCCGGGTCGCCACCCACGCCCAGCGTATTGCCCGCCTTGCGCCCAAGAGCCGCTCGACGTGCTGGTCCTCGATGAGGACCTCGAAGTTCGGCACGCGATCGGTCGGCTCACCCCGCATGGCGGCCATCAAACGCTGTTTGTCAGGCGGGCCTTGGTAAGAGTCTATCAGGCTCATCAGAACTCCTTGCCGCAGCTGACGGCCGCACCCAAACAGGAAATTCGAAATCTCAATATCGAAAACCTAAACAAATGCGAAATCCCAAAACGCAAGAACAGAAACCTCTGCTGCCGGCAAAACCGCAGTCATGATCCGCAAGCAGATTCTCACCACGGGGGCATGCTATTGCGTCCTCCGTTTTCCCTTCCTCCCTTCCTCCCTTCCTCCGTTTCTGCCGATTGTCTGTCATTCGAAGCCGTCTGGAGTGTACGATGTGATACTTGTCTGCGCATGGTATGAACTAATACTTCCATCCGGATGCGAGCGTCACGGAGTCTTCGCCTTCTGCAGCGTCACCGGACCGAGCAGGCCCGAGGGGAGCAGATCGGCCGGTTTGCCGGTGGCCTTGCGCTGCTCGCACTTCGCGCAGCCGTAGGTGCCGCTGGTCATCGTGTCGTAGGTGCGGACGTTGGTGACGGTGCGTCGCGTGTCCGGTGGCAGAGTCGCATCGCCGATCAGCCGGTTGGGCCACAGGTTGGCCACTTCGATCTCCAGTTCGTTCGCGCCGGGCTTGAGCTGGCCGGTAATCTCCACTCGCCATGGTGCGGTCCAGACGACGCCGAGATCGTGGCCATTGAGTCGGACGCGGGCGACGTTCTTCACCACGCCGAGATCCAGGTAGACTGCCGTGGGAGAATCCTGGGCTGCGGATTCCGCGGACTCGAAGTTCGTTCGGTAGGTCGCGGTGCCGGAGTAGTAGCGGATGCCTTCCTCGGGCCGCTGGCTCCAATCCTCCAACCGGTCGAAACGGACCTTCCCGCCCGTGCCGTTGTCTGGATAGAACCACGACGGATCGAAAGTCACGTCCCACGGGCCCATCACCTCACTGACCGGCTTGAGTTCGGGAAAATTTTTAGCTGGCCCCTGCAGCCTCCCCTCTGGCGCTTGCTTCGTGAACAGCACGAACCAACTTTGCCGCGGCGCGAATTGCAGCGGCACGATGGTACAGCCGTTTTCTTCGCGGCAATCCGGCAGGTCGCGAATACTGCCGGTGACGGCGTCCCAGAGTTCGGGCTGTTTGCCGGTGACACGCAGTGCGACGTGCGCGAGGGCGTCGACCGCGCTCTGGTTGCTGATGAAGTAGATCTCGGTCTCGCCGTCACGGCGATGGATCCAGTCGAAAGTCACGCCTGGCGAAGGATCACGGAACTCGACGTCCGGCCACAAGCCGTCCGCGCGCGTGACTGCCTCCGGCGGGCCTTCGCGCAGTTTCGCCACCGACCCGGCCAGCGCCGCGGGACCGATGACCGTTATGCCCGCCTCGGCCAGTTCATTGACTTTCGTCAGCGTCGCGGCCGACAGGACGGCGTCGGCCTGCTGCGGCAGCACAAGGTAGCGGTAGCTCATCGCGTCGGGCAACGTCAATCGCCCGTTCTTCACCGAGGCGCGAGTCAACAGCACTTCCGCGTTCAATACGTCGTAATCGAAGCCGGCAGGACGCTGGCTGGACCGTGGGGGGATGAAACCGGGAATCGCTTCGTCCTGCAAATACGCGAAGTCGGCCACGAACAGCCCTTGCCGCAGCAAGTGTTGGCAGCGGGCCAGGTACGTCAGCCATGCATCCGCCATCGGCCACCAGGTCAGATTGCAGTCAAAATGCGTGCCGACGTGCGCCCACTGGAACCCCGGTTTGGCGTCGAGCCGTGGTTGATGGACCCAGAAGCAGAGCACGTTACGCGTCAAGCCTTCACAAAAAGCGGCGTCGCCGATGTCCTTCATGCTCCAGGGATCGTCGAGCCAGTCGTCACCGAAGGAGGTGTACGCTTCGGCCTGGCAGACCGGCTTGCCAAAAATGTGCGCGGCGCAAGCCGCCTGTTTCACCGTCGGGTTCCGGCTGGGGTGCCAGGTGATGGGACCGTCCGGTTCGGCGTTGCGCTTCCAGAACTCGCCCATCGGTACATCGTTGATCCCCAAGCACTGGAGGGCGTCGATCCAGTGATCGAAGAACGGTCCGCCGGATTCCGGGTGCGTCCCGCGCAGGCCGCCTTTCAGGGTCAGTTCCCGCAACCGGCCATAGTAGTTGGCCGCTACCAGGTCGGCCGCCGTGCGGCGATAGTCTTGCACGAAGCGACTGGTTTCCTCACGATTGTCCAGGACGAGCCCCAGCAAGGCCGGTAGAAAAGTCAGCGGATCATAGCCGCGCCGCCGCTGGAATTCCTCGCGCATCCGCGGCGTCCAGGTCGGCTGCCCCAGTTCCCAACTGTCGATGTGGAAGTACTGGAGCGACTGGCCGGCGAGCGGTCCCGCGTCGGCGATCAGCTTTGCCCCCGTCTCCGCAAAATGCGCGTCCATCGCCGCCGCGCTCATCGTGTCGATTTCCAGTCCGGCCGGTCCGGAGCCGACGCATTTTGTCATGTTGCCATGGAGTGTGCAGCCGATGCGCAGAACTTTCCAATTACCCGGCGGGACTTCCCAGGTCAACTTCCCGTCCTTGTCAACGAACTCCGTCACGTCGGCCGCACGACTGCGGTCCCACCGCAATCGTGATGCCGGTCGCTTGCTTGCCGCTTCGTCCTTCGACAGCAACGCGATCTCAGCCACTTGCACGTTGTAGTTGCCGCCGTCGTGATATGGGTGTGCCGTCCGAAACACAACTCGAAAGTGCTTTGCGAGCACTTCATCGAAACCTATGGTCACCGCCTCACGCGGTTCGAGCGTGAGGCTTTTGATCGGGTGAAACGACTGACCGTCGTGCGACCATTGCACTTCGATGTCTTTTGGCCCGCAATCCGGATAGGGTTTCAGGAAAAGGCCGGCCGCTGTCCACGGCTCGTCGAAATCAAACTGCAGGAATTCAGGCTTCTCCGCCGTGGGCCCCATGCCGGGCTTGTCGCCGTTGGAGATCCAGCGAGACTCGTCGTTGCCGTCCTCTGCCAGAGCGGGGGCGTAGTCCTGGTATTGAGAACTCGCACGCAGCACGCACCCGGCCGTATCCGCCGTCGGTGCCGCCAACACGACGATGTCACGGTAGAAGTCCTGCGTGGCGGGCGGTTGCGGCAGCGCGATGCTTACGCGTCCCGGCCCTCTGACAATAGCTTGGGTGGAAACGAGTTTCTTGGCCGCGTGCTCAGGCGTGACCCACGGCCCCCCGCAATTCCAGCCGCTGCACAAGTTCACACCCAGCGCGATGCCGCATCGGTCCGCCTCGCGCACCGCGTGTTTATACAGCTCGCGCCACTCGGCGCTCATGAACTGCGGCCCTCGCGGCACATCGGGTCCAGCTTCGCCGGCATCGAACAACAGCGCCCCGGCGATCCCCTGCCTTTTCATCTCCTCGAAATCGCGCGTGATGCCTTCCTGGCTGGCATTGCCGTTCAGCCACCACCAGTAGCACCACGCTTTCGCCGCATCGGGCGGAGAGTGGAATGCCCGTTGCAGACTATCTTCGGCCGCGAGGCATCGCGCGGCAAAAAGTCCTGCCAACATCGCCGTTACGAGAATTGCATTTCTGGTCATTCGTAGTCTCCCATGACACGCTGTGGTTGCTTTCGGGATTGCGCCGCGGCGAGCGTGGCCCAGGCAATATCTCCGCACAGTTGATGCGGGTCGCCTACAGCGGCCAGGGACCAATATAGCCGCTCTCGGCCAGTTTCATCTTGTACAGTTGAGCGAACAGGCGGAATTTCCGGGCAAAATCGCCACAGAAGAGCAAGTTGTGGTGGCCCGCGACCAGGCAGGCGTCGCTGCGGTCGGTCACCTCGATTTCCACGTTCGTGGTGCAGCCACCGGCCGGAGGCATCGCGTGCGAAACGACCACCTTGCCTGCATACACGTCCAGCGCAGGGGGGCTCCCCGGGTAGTAGCGAACCATCGTGACCGGGTCGCCTTCCTTCCAAAACACTTGCATCGCGCAGCTCCCTTCGTTGGTGTGCGCGAAGCGGCGGAGCAGGTACGGCAGTTCAGGACCGTCCGGACCGTACAGCTTCGTTGGACAAGTGCAGTGCGAACCGTAGTAATGGTTCTTCTCTGTGTCGTAGCACGGGTTGTGTTGAAAGCCCGGCCGGCCGGTCAGCAGACTCCCGAGCAACTGCGTGTACAGCGCCGGAAAATCATTCTCACAAGCGGCTGGGATCAGTTCGTTGTTCAGCGTCGCGAAGCTCATGCACGGTTTGAGCATGCCGCGGCGCAGGCAGTTCATCGTCAGGCCGACAGCCTGTTCGTCGGCCAGCATTTTCGTCAGTGCCAGGTGTGCCCGCGCGGCATTTTCCAGCGATTCCTGCGTAATCCCCCGCTGCTCCCGGGCCCCGCCGGTGAACCGGGCCATCAGTTGACGAGCCGCATGGTCGATCGCGACTTTCTGGAACTCCTCGGCATACCGCGCGAACGGGATCACCCGCACCGTGGTGCCCAGAAACGGCTCGACCCCCTCCCGTGACTCCGGCGCCTCGGTAATGCTCAGCAGCCGGCTATGTGCCATGCGCCATTTGGTGCTGATCATGCGCAAGCCATATTCGATGGCGTCCAGATTGTCGAGCGACTGGATCAGATACACGCCGGGGCGGCGATATTGGCGCACGGCCCCGTGCTTCACACCCAGGGCGATGTAGAAGACCACGGGGACGCCGGCCTTCTCGGCCGCTTCCAGCAGCAGGTCCGCCTGGGGGAGGCTGTTGTTGTAGAACATCACCAGCAGCAAGCCGTCGGGCCGTTGGGCCTCCAGTTCGCTGGCCAACGCTTGGGCCTGATTGCTGTCGGCGATACTCTGGTCGTCGATCACCAGCTGCACACCGAGCTTCTCCTCCATGGCACGCAGAGCCGCCGTGTACTGGCGCTGGCGTCCTTCGGCATCGAATTCGTTGCCCGGCCAACTCCACCAGCCGTCGGGATTGTCAGCGAACGTCTTGGAGGGTGGGTAGAGGAACGCCACGCGGACCGTGGCGCTCTTGCCGTCGTCCGCCGCCGCCGCGTCGCTCCCCTCGGACGGTAGCGCGGTTAACGTGAAACTCAAACCACTCAAGACCGCTCCCGTGGCAGCCAGAAACTCGCGGCGATCGCAATCGCCGCCGCAGCCGCATCCATGAATCCGTTTGTGTTCGCTCATTCGAAGACTCCTGACGGTAGAGTGTTAGCGTGTGACAGACGCGCGCGGCGCACGCATGTTTGGAAAGAAATCCGAAATGCGAAGCGCGATATGAATAAAATCCCAAACAAATTCGAAGGACGGAAAAAAGGGAGAAATGGAGAAAGGGAGAAAGGGGAGACGGAGGACGCGGTAGCCTGCCCAGTGGTGAGAATCTGCTTGCGGATCATGACTCTGGTTTTGCCGGCAGCGGAGGTTTTTTCTCTTGAGTTTCTGTCTTTCGAATTTGTTTAGGATTTCGAATTTGGGATTTCGAATTTCCGTTTTGTTGTGGCCGCAGGCCGCGTCGAGCGTCAGTTCTAAGTCTCAGGCACGATCTCGCGGACTTCGCCGTTGACCCGCATGTTTACCTTGGCATCCTTGTCCCGCGCCTTATCGGCGACGATGCGGAAGGCCGTCACGCGGCCATCTTTCCAGGCACAGTCCACGCGGTAGCCGCCGCGGGCTCGCAGACCGACGAAGGATCCTTCTTGCGCCCATGCTGCGGGTAGGGCGGGCAACAGGGCGATTTCACCGGCATGGCTCTGCAGCAGCATTTCGGCAATGGCCCCGGTGATCCCGAAGTTGCCGTCCATCTGGAACGGCGGGTGGTTGCAGAAGAGGTTCGGGAGTGTGTTGTAGGTGAGTAGGCCGCGGACCATGATACCGGCCCGCTCGGCTTCGCCCAGCCGCGCCCAGACTCCACATCGCCAGGGCCAGGTCCACGAGCGACGGCTGTCGCCGATGGTCGTCTCGACCGTAAACGGCTGGCCCGTCGTCTCCTCGTGGTCGTTGCTGCGCACCTTGAGGCTGATCGATGGCGGCCCGCGCCAGGTCCGGCGTCTCGGTCAAACTGATCTGCTGCCCGGGGTAGACGGCAAACAGGTGGGAAATGTGGCGGTGGGTGTCGTTGGGATCATCGCGGTCGGTCTGCCACTCCTGAAGTTGGCCCCAGCGGCCGATCTTGTTCGGCGCCAGGCGAGTTTGCAGGTCGGCCACTTTCTGCTGGTAATCGGCATCGACGTCCAATGCCCGGGCCATCTCCAGATAATTCTGGAACAGGTCCCAGATGATCTGCTGATCGTGCATCACGCCATCTTCGCGCGGGCCGTGTTCGGGCGACCAGCCGTGAGGGGCGACCAGCGATCCGTCGGGCAACTGCTTCAGGTGGTCCTCCCAGAACTGGCAGATCTCCTTGACCATCGGGTAGCCCTGCCGGCGGAGAAACTCCTCGTCCTGCGTGAAAGCGTAATGCCAGGCCATGTGTTGGGCATACCAGGCGCTGGCGGGGATGTTCCATTGCCAGCCGTTACCGCCAAAGATGCTCTGGCTGGTGCGAGCTGTCCAGCCTCGGATGTCTTCTCCAAAGGTCTTGCGGGTGGCGATGCGGCACGGCTCGGCGCAGGCCGAGATGAAATCGAGCAGGGGCTGGTGGCACTCGGGTAGCGACGTTGCTTCGGCACCCCAATAGTTCATCTGGACATTGATATTGCTGTGGTAGTCACTGGCCCAGGGCGGACTGTTACTGTCGTTCCACAGTCCCTGCAGATTGGCGGGCAGACTACCAGGCCGCGAGCAGCTGGCCAGCAGGTATCTCCCGTATTGGAACATCGTCTGCTCCAAGTCGGGATCGCTGGCTCCCTGGGCATAGGCGACCAGCCGCTGATCGGTGGACAGAGCGAGCGTGGCGGCGTCCGAGCGGCCCCAATCGACCCGCACCCGGCCGAGCAGTGACGTGAGGTCCTCCAGATGTGCTTGCCGCAGCGCTGCGACATGATTTGCTGTTGGCGGCGGCGATGTCCCTGGCGATCGCCGGGGCCGGCGGTTCACCGCGCCAATTGGTTTCGTAGTGGGGGGCGTAATCGGTGCGGGCTGCCAGCAGCAGCGTCAGGCTTTCACAATCGGCGAAAGCCAGGGCGTCTCCTTCGGTTTGCACGCTGCCACCCTGGTGAAGCACTTGCAGGCGACAGGCGTGTTTGAGCTGGTTGGGCATGACGGCATCCCACGACAAAGCATCGGCCTCGGCGACGACCTGAACGTTGGGCTGGCCGGGCTGGAGACGAATCCGGCCGGAGAGTGCCGGGGCCTGGCGGCCCTCTCTTTCCGCCGTGTAGTGGAAGACCAGTACCTGGTCCGGCCGGCTGGCCAAGGCCTCACGCGTGTATGTGACGCCGTTCTGGATGAAGGTCGTACGATGCACGCCGGTGGAAATGTCGAGTTCTCGGCGGTAGTTGGTAGCCGTCCCCAGACGCGTTCCGCGGGGCGAAGACGATACCCGCCAGCGCAATCTCGGCCACTTGGAAATGGGCGGCGCTCTTCGGGACGAACGAGAAGCGGTAGAAGCGATAGGGGGCCGGTTTTTCGACCGTGTACTGCTTCGTCTGATGCCGCAATTCGAAGGGTTCCTCGAGGACGCGGTGATCGAGTTCATCCCAAGAATTTCCATCGTGCGAGCCGGCCAGCGCCCACTGCTGCGGATCGCGAGCCGGCATGTCGTCGGCGCTGGTCAGCGCGTACGAATCCACCTGCTTGGCCTCCGGCAGTTCAACTTGCCAGACGACCAACTCGCCAGGATCCGCGATACACCATTTCGTGTCCTCCCGCCGTCCACGCAATTGCCGATCACCTTTCCATCGCCTTGCTCGTGGCCGCTGGGCGAAGTCACTTGCACGTCGTCCGAATTGCCGAATTCCAGCAGCAGGTCGCCGAAGTTGCGGTAGCTCCCAAACCCGTGGTCACCCGTTTCATACTCGCCATCCCAGTTGTTGTCGCCGGACCACAGAGAGCTCTCGTTGAACTGGATCCGTTCGATCGTCACGCCGCCGAAGAGCATTGCGCCCAAGCGGCCGTTGCCGATGGGCAGGGCTTCTTGAGACCAGTCGCTCGCAGGTTGGGCATACCACAGGAGACGATGCTCCGCTGGCGAGGCGGCCGGCTCGTCCGCGGTGACGCTCAGCACACCGGGACCAAACAGAATGGTCAGCGAAAAGATCACGACAGTCAGATGCGGGACACGTTTCATGCGTGGCTTCCTTCAGAGGTGTTCAACCCGTTGGGCCGGTGGACCGCTGTGCTGCCGTTCAGTCTATCCCAGTAAATTTGGGAAAAGTACCCCAAGGCTGCGGATAATTTGACCACGAAGGTGGCGAATCTTGATCTTGGGGCTGGGGGAAAAACAACTTCGGTGTCTTCCGATTTCCGCCGGGCTTGCCCCGGCCGGGATCACAACTGGCCAGCTACCAGCGAGTCGAAAATCCCCTCCCCCACTTTGCTTCCCACTCGCAAAGCGAGTGGGAAGGAAAGTGGGGGAGCAGAGGTCGTGCGGTAATTGTGGTAGCAGATCAGTTGTCGCTCCGCTGGGACAAGCCCAGCGGAAGCGGGGAAAGAAAATTAGAAAATATCCGAGCATCAAATACCGAGATTATTCTTCCCACGATCCTTGGCGTTCATTACTCGGTGTTGTCGCTCGGGGACCAAGCGGTATCAGGGCCCACCGGCTGGATGTCGAAGTCCCCTTTCTGACAGAAGGACGTGGCCGCGTCCGTCACGGACCTTGCGCCGCTGGTGAGCGTGAGCCAACGTGAGTGGATTTTGCTCACGCGGCCAGTTTCGCTATGTTGAGTGCAGCCGGCGTTCAGTGGTCCGCGGGCTTGTGACTTGGGTTCTCGACGACATCCCCGTCGTCGTCGGTTCTCTGGACTTCAAAGCCCACGATCTGCACGTATGTGTTGGTCGACTCGTCCGCCTTTTCTCCGGTCACGCGAATAGTGAGCGTATGGCAGCCGGGGGCGAGTCCTTGGGCGAGTGAAGTGACGGCATTCCACTGGACTTCGGGCCGGCAGGTATTAATCCGGGCCGCCAGTGGCGCCGGGACGCCATCGATCGTGACCTCCGCGATCCCACAGTCTGGACCGATCTTATGCACGAGGCTCACGGCGGTCCCCTCAAACGTCAGTTCGGCCGTGCAGCCGGCTCGGTCTGCATAGTGCAAGGTGCCGTAGCGCGGTCCAGTGCCCTGCCACGCGACCCAGCCAGCAGAATAGCGTACCGCAGCGTCCGTGTCGCGAATCGCACCCTGCGGCGGCAGAGAGAACTTGCTGCCGTCCCAGTGTCGGATCAGCCCAGGCCGGTTGTCATCCCAGACAACACGCATCTTCGAGAGGTACCAGGACTTTCCACCATCATCGTTCCCCTGGAAGAAGAGATAGGTGTCTCCGTCGTCGTCGACAAAGACACCCGGGTGGCCGGACTCGCTGGAATTCCATTCGCCGGGCGAGCCGTTGGGCAACAACGGTTGCGACGACAGTCGCTGCCAGTGTCGGCCGTCCCGGCTGGTGGCGACCCCGATCTGCTGTGGCTGGTTGTTGTATCCACCGGCGTAGAACATGTAGTAGCGGTCCCCATGCCGGCAGATCGACGGAGCTTCGGTGCACTGTTTTTCCCACGGCAACTCAGGCTGGAGCACGGGGCCGCCTGGAAACTGAGTCCACGTCGCGCGCCCGAAATCGGAGTGGCGAGGCGACTCGGCGCCCACCAGCATCTGTCTCTTGCCGGCAGGGTCCCGCGTGGCGCAGTAGAGCAACACATGGCCATTGTGATCGATGGCGTCCGCATCAATCGCCCGCCCGTTGTTCCAGTCGCCGCTGGGACGGAAGATCGGGTTGCTGGGATTCCGTTGAAAGCGTAACGCGTCTTCGGACCAGGCATGGCAGATCGCGTCGTCCTGGCCGTTGCCGTAGGTGGAATAGAACAGATGAATCTTGCCGTCCAGCACGAGGGCAGCACCGGCAACGAGGCCTTGGGCTTCGTACGGTTCGGTGGGGAGGATCTCGCCGACCTTCTCCCAATTCGTCAGGTCATCGCTGGCGGCGATCCCCATGGCCCAGCGACCCTGAGCGTCCGGACCCATCGAATAGTACATCCAATAGCGATCGGCGTAACGGACGACATCGGGATCCTTGGCGAAAGGGCGACCGCGCGACGTGTCGGCGAACATCATCAGCTTGCCGTCCATGCGTGATGTTCGGGATGCCAGCCGGCGAATGACTTCATTCTCTTCCGGTCGATAGGGCGTGCCGTCGGCATGGAGGATGTCGTGAAACCAGCCGGCTTCATGGACCGGGCCGTGTGGTGTGTTCCACCAGGGGAATTGAGCTTGGGTGCGGCCATTGACGAAGCCCCACATGTAGCACCCCACCGCCTCGCGTTTGAAGAGTGCCAGGTCGGTCTCGATGCGGCTGCCCGCGGGCCGTGCCATCCATTCAGTGCAAATGACCGGCCGGTCGTGACGTTTCAATTCGGTGATCAGCTCCCGTATCGCGTCGTGCGGTCCGTAGCGGTGGAAGCTGATCACGTCCGAGTGGGCGAGCATGACATCGTTGATTTCCCGATTGTCGTTCCAGACGCTCATCGTCAGCGGCTGGCTGGGCCGGGCAGCCTGAGCCCAGGCAAAAATGTCCCGCAGTAAGTTGGGTGTACCGACTTGGGCGGAGTTCATGGGCTCGTTGTAGAGGTCCCACATGATGACTCGCGGGTCGCCACCAAAAGTCGTTACCATATCGCGCACGTAAGCTTCCAACGACACACGTTCCGCCGGATCGAGCCCCAGTGTGCGCCCGGGCGACGGCGTCCAACTCGGTAAGATCATTCCCGGGATCGGTTCGCGCTGCTTACCCAGATACGGATCCAACTGCGGTGGATCGCCGAAGGCACAATCGTCGAACAGCACGGGCATCACCGTGATGTCATGCTTGCGAGCCACGGCCAGGAAGCGATCGAATCGGTTCTTCAGGCCGTCGGGATCGTCCTTCCAGACCAGATATTGAACGAAACAGCGGATCGTGTTGAAGCCCAGATCGGCGGCCCAGCCGAGTTCCCGGTCGATCGTCGGGAGATCGAACGTGTCGGCTTGCCACCACTCGGTTGTGTTACAGGAGGTACTGGGAACATAGTTGAAACCAACCAGCCACGGCCGTTCCTTCGACCACTGCCATGCCTGCTGACACGGCCAACGCTGTGGCTTGAGAGATCCCGCGGACTGAGCTGTCCCCTCGTCAGACAGGGCTGCCTCGCGCGACGTGCCAGGCGCGCCCCCGGACGCCGCCGGATCGCGCGGGGGATCCGCCGACATTGAGACAGGCGGCACCAGGGCGAAGAAACTTGCCAGGAACAACGTATTCAGACGATTCATGATATGTCCCCTCACGTGCAATGCTGGAACAAATGCTCCCGCCGATCGCATCACTGCGAGTTGCGCTGACAGGGGCCAAAGCCGCTGACATGTGCTACGGAACCGATCCATTGGCGTCGGCCGGATCCGCGGTCTGCGACGCGATCGGCTTGCTGGTGATGAGCCCGATTCCGCGCCCTCGATTGCCGCACGCGCAGTAGTGCATGTAATAGGTGTCGTTGTGCGGGTTGTAGACGAGCGAAATCTTGTGGGAGTACTGCTGGTCCAGGCCGCTCGGATTGCCACCCGCTTTGTAGAGCGGTTCCGGATGCGCCGTCCAGTGAACCAGGTCGCGGGAAAACGCAATCATGATGTGAGCTCCACCGCGTCCCACGCCGAAGTAGAACATCGTCCAGTGATCGCCGTCGCGGAACACCTTGGGGTCGGAGGCAAACTGCTCGTCGTAGCCTCCTGCACGATTAGCGACCACCGGATTGGCCGGATAGCGCATCCAGTTCAGTAAGTCGGCGGAAAAGGCCAGACCGGTTTGTTCGATGCCGCCGTTGGCCGCATTGTAGAAGTTGAAGAACCGGCCACGATGTTCGACCAGCCACGGCTGGTAAATGCAGTCCTTTTCCCAGTCTCCGCAATCGGTATCCTGTACGGCCAGAATGGGTGAATCCAGCGCCCGCCGCCACTGCCGAGCGTCATCGCTGACCGCCACTCCCTCGTAACCGGGCCGCAGTTCATAGCCCCCTTGACGCGGATAGCAGCCATACAGCGACCAGTACTTGCCGTCACGCTGCTTGAGCAGTCGTGGCGCCTTGATGTCGTAGGACTCGTAAAGGAATGCGCCGATCACGCACCCGCCGTGATCGAACTCGTCGGGAGGCCCAAAACCCATGGCGAGCCGGGGATGGGTCCAGTGGATCAGGTCCGTGCTTTCCGCGACAAACGAGTTGTAGCCCTGCCCGTTAAAGGCGATGAAGCTCATGTACCACTTGTCCGGCTCACCGGGAACCTGGTAGACGCATGGCACGTCGGTGTTTTCGAACTTCTCGTGGCCCGCAATCTTCGGTTGTGCGGAAATGACATGGTCGGGCCAGTAATGCCAGCCGCGGTACGGAGCGGACCACTGGTCCATCGTCTCGCGGTCAAAGTGCACAGTCACCACAGTGTCGGACGCGTACAGTGCGAGTGCCGGAGCCAGCAACAGTGACGACATCCACAACAGCCCTCGAAGCATCATGTCGATTCTCCCTACCGCGGCCAGTGGCCGCAACTAATCAGGAAATTCGAAATCCCAATATCCAAATCTACCCCGGCCGCTGGCCGCAACCAATCAGGAAATCCGAAATCCTAAATTCGAAATCCTAAACAAATTCAAAGGACAAAAACTCAAAAGAAAAACCTCCGCTGCCGGCAAAACCACGGTCATGGTCCACAAGCTGATTCGCACCACGGGAGGATGCTACTGCGTCCTCCTTTCTCCCTTCCTCCCTTCCTCCCTTTCTCCCTTTCTCCCTTCTTCTGTCATTCGAGTTCGTTTGGCATTTAGTGCTTTGGATGTTGGATTATGGATTCGGATTCAAAACACTCGCTCACCGTACGCGCATGTCATGTACCAAAACTAAACGGTCTGTCTGCCGGTAAACACTTTTCCATTTCATTGTGCTGTCTCCGTCTTCTGATCGCTCGCCCGGGTGACTTCCAGCGTGACGGGGCCCAGCAGGCCGGAAGTCCGATCGCCGCGGTAGCGGGTCGGGATGGTCGTGTAGTGGTTGGCAAGTGTGTTGAACACCAGCACCTCGATCCGGTTTTCACCAGGCTTCACCCACTGCGTAATGTCCACCGTCCAGGGCGGGGCGACGCGAATTCCCGCCACCTGCCCGTTGACACGGACTTCCGCCGTGGCAACGACTCTTCCGAGGTCGAGCGTGATTTGGCCGCTGGCCTGCTCGCGCGTCAACGCGACGGTTTTGCGGTACCAGGCACCGCCTGAGTAGCATTCCAGTGCGCCCCATTGTGACCAGTCCCCCAGCGTGGCGAGGCCAGGTCCACACTCCAGTCGTACGGGATCCGGAAAGGTCGCCGCGCCAGAGAATCCTGTCTCGGGCACCACGCGCAGAGCGATGCTGGCTGCACGCGGCAGCGGCGCGACGGCCTCGAATCGGCCTTGGCCCGCCTGACGCATCGGCTGACCGTCCGCCCAGGCCTCGACAGTTCCCCGGGCTGTCACGGTCATTGCGCGCAGGCCGGGCGGAGCGGTAAAGCGGAACCAATCGGCGTGTTCGGCGCGGACATGCGGGTCGAAACGAATGATCGACGGATCGTCAAACCAGACCATCGACAGCGGCGTGCGAGTCGCCGAGGCGGAAGGGACCGCGTCGCGTTTCAGCACGAAGTAGCCGCGCCCCGCGTGATCGTAGCGGACGAGCACCGGATTAGCGCCGGCCTGCAGCGGCACACTTTGCTGCAAGTCTTCGATACGCGCACCTCCGACAAACACCGCGGCGGGTGTCAGCACGTCGGAGGCGTGCGGACTTTCGTTCTCTCGACGCGCACTGGCCACGATGTGGGCCGTGGCCGGTTGATCGACCGTGGCGCTGGTCCACAGGTAATAGCGGCTGCCCGCCTCCTCGGCCACGTATTTGAATTCGTTCAGCGCATCTTCCCGCTTGCCGAGACAGAGGAAGTGGTCGGTGACGAGTTCTTTCAAGCCGTGGTAACCCTGGTGGCCCGGATCGCCTGAGAGCCCCTGGCGCCAGGAGAAACAATACGGCCGCCAACGATACGCGTGGCCGCCGATGTGGACCGCTTGCGCGGGATCCACGCGTGGCAGACGCGCCAGCTGAACATCGACTGCATCGTTCGCCACGTCGTCGGGGATTGGTCCCAGTAGCCAGAATTGCGGCCCGAAGTCATACGTCACTTGATCCCAGTTGCGGTCGGCGAAGTCCGGTTCGCGCCAGGCCGCGGCGCTGCCGTGCTCCACCGCGTGGCGGAAGATGCGTGCTTCCGGGCCGATGACCAGGTCCGTCCCAGGCAGGCGGAAATCTCCATAACGATTGTCCATTGTCGGTTTCAGCTCGAACTCCCACTCGCTGTCCAAGGCAATGCGTTCTGCGAGCCGTGCCGTGCGCGGCGGCGGATTCACGTGCTGCTGGTCCGGTGTGAAGACAATCATCTGGGCTTCGTATTCTTCCAGCGGCAGCTCCACCTGGGTAGCCGTGGTCGTTTCGCCGAGCACTTGCAGCGGCTGCACTGCGCCGGTCCACGGGTCCCACAATTCGACCCGTCCCTTAGCGCGGAACTCGATGGTCGAATGCTTCGGTGCTCCCATGACCATGTACACGTCGCGCCGACCGATCTTGCGGTGCGTGGCCTTGATCGGACGGTCGCCTTGAACATCGCGAGGTACCAGGTTTTCGATCCGGTCAACCAGTGTGCCCCATACGTCGCCGGTCGCACCACCACGATGCAAAGGGTGGACATTGGTCGGGTCGGGAACAGCCAGTCCGCTGGTATCACGGCTTGTTCGCCAGGTGTCGTCGCTGGGCGCGGTGAGTGTGTAACGCAGATCTTCTGTGCTGAATACCGTCTTGCCGTCATTGGCGATGGCGAGGAACATTCCGGCACTGCCCTGTCTTCCCGGCGAGTCGTGATCGCGCCCATCAATAGTGATCACGTCGCCATCTTTCAGTGCAAGTTCGCCCGTCCAACCACTCGAGTAGTCCACGCCCGAGCAAACCGGGTTGCCGTTTATGAAAAGGGCCCCTTCGTTATCGCAGAAGAAGCGCGCCTGGCAGGCGGACTCCACGCCGGTTGGTGCGTGCCAGACGCCCTTGAAATAGACGCGCTCCGCAGGCTCCTTCGACCAGGCCCAGCGGCCGACGAATCCGCCCTCGTAGCGGCGCGCCGAAAACTGGTCACTCGGCAGTATCGCGAGGCCGATCCCGCCTGCGTCGTTCGCTTGGTCTGGCGGCCGGACACCGGTATTGATTTCCGCAGCCGTCGCTCCGAATAGTTCGTGGACGATCGCGTCGAGTTCCGGGTCGTCGCGGCCCGCGTGATCGCTGGCTTCGGGCAGCGCTTCGCCGGCGATCACGATGCCACCTTCACGGAAGAACTGCAGCGCTTTCTGCAGCGTGGGCCATCGCACTGCACGCATCGCCGGCAAGACCAGCACTCGGTAGGAAGCGTCGGCAACGTGCAACCGCCCGTCACGGATGTCGGCCCGCGCCAGCGATTCAGAGTCGATGAAAATGAAGTCGTAGCCTCGGTCCATCAACGTTGTGCCGGCGGCGAAGGCGGCCTGCGTCGCTTCGTTGCCGCCCAATCCAGCCTGGCCGGGAGCGACCGGATACATCACGGCCACATCACACTGGTGCACTCCCTGGCTCATCAGGTACGAAAGACGCTCAAAATATTTCAGGAACACACCCATGTGCTCCCAATACGGCATGCGAAAGTGGTAGCAGGGGGGCGCCCACTCCCAGTAGCTGCCGTGTGTGGTGTAGTACAGTCCATGCAGATTGAGCAGATTGCAGCCATACAGGTAGTTTTCGCGAGTGGCAAACATCAGGTTCTCCGGCGCGGCGCTCCACCCCAGGCTGTGATATCCTTCCAACCACACGCGCGGGCGCCGGTAGAGATGGGCGATCGAGCTGGAAACCTTCCCCTTGATCAGGTCGGCCTGTCCCCCCGGCGTGTCATGGCCCGGGGCCGTGTACCAGCGCACGGCACTGAAATAGTCGCCGAACTCCAGCGGATGCCGGCCACGGCTGCCTTGATCGCAACCGTAGATCTTGCCGCGGCTCCAATGCCATTGGAAGATCGGTATAAAATAACGCTGCTGAGCCAGTTGCATCTTCACGTCCATGAAGTCCAGTCGGTACTTGACCGTCCGGGGACCAACCTCCCGGAACATGGCCGGTAAGGCTTCGAACAGATCGTAACCCTTCTGTCGCTGAAACTGTTCAGGCAAATCGTCAGCCCAGATCCGATCGCCGACGCCGAACTGCAACTCGTCGTGGAAGAAGTAGTTCAGTCCCGCAGCTGACTGACCGGGCGCATGATCCTGAAAAGCCTGAAAGAATCGCTCCACGACCCGCTGTCCCGACAGCGGGTGAATTGGGCTGAGTGTGCCGGGCTTGCGCGCGGCAGTCAGGATCCAGACTTCCCATTCGCCTTCGTGTGGCGTCCACTGCAGATGGTCATCGCGGACCACCGCGGTCAGGTCGACGCTGCCGGACCCGAAACCCGTTGCGTTGCAGGGATACGCCCGCACGGCCACCGTGTCGGACGGCAGGTCGCAGGTCAACACTTCTCCGGCCGACACGCGCTGCTGGGAGGCGATCGCGATCTCGCGACCCTGGATGTCCGGGTCGCTGTAGATGGTACGGCTGATCAGACTCTTGCCGTTTGGCCAATCGAGCGTGTAACCACTCAGTCCGATGCCCATGTGCCGCTTTCCACACTCGTCCGCGACGAATTTCCAGACATCCCACCAAGCGTCGGAGAAGATCGCCGGTTGAGCGGTGTAAGTCGGCCAGCCAGGCGAATCTTCATGGGCGTAATTCACCTGCATCCCGGAGATGCCTTTCCCGTGCAACTGCTCAAGCTGCCACAGCAGACGCTCTTTGTCCAGCGGATCGCCGGTCCACCACCAGAACGGTACTTGGCCATAGCCCGGCGGCGGATTCTGAAAGCCGGGCAGCGCGTCCAGGTTCGGGTCCCGTGACGGAAAGCCGAGCGCGTTCACCGGCGGTGCCGGCAAGACGTGGGCCGGGTCGCTCACGGCGACATCGGCCCCGCCGGCGATCGCCACCAGTCCGGTGATTGTCCACACGAGGCCCCACATCGTGCGCAGCGTTGCGTTCATACTCGTCGCTCCCGCAGGGCGCGTACTGCGGGCCTCGCGAGTATTTCCCGACGAGGCTCGACAAGCTTCGATACCTGCTGGTGAAGTGTTCTTGTCAGCGGAATTCGGTCGACCCGGTGACGATCGCACATAAGGGGTGTTCGCATTTTGCGAGTGGGCACTGACGAATCGGCCAGTCACCATGCCAATGGGATCGGCGACCTGGCGCGGTCCACCTCAATGCCGTGCTCCGTGAACCAGGCAAAGAGGTCCCGCTTCATGGCGATACTGAGCAGGGCCACGGTTGTGTTGGCGTCGTAGTCCTTCAACTTGTCCGGCGTGGCCAGGCGGCGTTTGGCTTGAAAGTAATCGGAGAGGATGTGCGGGTTCTCTTTGCGCAGTTGTTCGAGAATCCAATAGGTTTTTCCCCAGTGGATGTCGTTGGCCTCGCCGCCCGGCAGGTTTCGGGCTCCGGCGGGGCCTTTTCCCTGGAGATCGTAGAGCTTCATCGTGGGGTCGAGACGCTCCGCGCGGCCAATGGTACTGCGGATGCGCCGGAGAGCTTCTTCCTCGTGCCCCATGTCGATCATAACCAGATTGCCGACGTAGGTGGCGATCGGTTCATTCCAGATTTCGGGGAACGGTAGGACCCAGGAATGAACCGATTCATGAGTAATGAACTCGATCATGCTGTCTTCCCGCTTGGGAAAGTCGCCCCAGAACACGGCCAGGCCCAGCATGCGGCCTGAGGAGAATCCGCCGCCCCCCGTCGCCAGCAAGGCAATCTCGGAAGCCATCCCCTCGGAAAGCGGGACCCCCATGCATTTCTCGATCACGGGACGGCATCGCAGGTAGATGTCGGCCATCGATTTGGCATAGGGCTTGAGATAATCGCTGTACCGCAACGTAATCGTGCCGAGATCTTCGGTGTGTTCCAGCTCTCCCGGACCACGACCACGAAACGGCTTGTTGGAGTCAACACGCTTGCCGGCGGCCACATCGACCAGCAGCGGTTGCCACCAGGCGGCGTTGATGTCGTCGCTGGCGTCCGGATTCTGGCCAGCGAGTCCGCGGGCGCCCACGAGCAGCGTCCCCTTGCCAACCGTTCGCCGAGCCAGCACGGGGTGGCCGTCGGAATCGACAATCAGCACGCGCCAGAGATCCGCTTGGCCGAAACTCAAGGCATCACCGCCACCGGCGATCTGGCCCGCGATCAGCTCAGATGCGGACTTGAGTGGCTGTCGGGCCGCTTGCTGGAAGGTGCAGCCAAAGTGGCTGGCCAGCGCGTTCTGCGGTTGGTCGCCTGCCGATCCCAATAACACGACGCCTCCCCCCTCCTGCAAGAACGCTGTCATCGATTCAATGTCCTTCGCCACGTACTGCAAATGCTCATCACAGCCGAGCAGGACGAGCAGATTCGCGTTGGAGAAATCGAAATTGAATAACGAACCCCAACTCATGGCCACCGGGCGATTCGGCAGATACTGCTTGTGAAACCGGCCGTCAGCATAGAACGTGAACTGATGCCCCAAGTCGACGACTGCATGGACGGGAGCTGTATCCTGAGGATCCTGCGAATGGGCCGCGCGAACGGGCACCACGGTGAAGCCTGCCAGCAGCAGCAGGCCGATGACGCGCAGTAATCTTCGGCGGAAACCTCCGGTACTGGTGCGAAGGGCAAATGGCCGGGCGTCCCTATTGGGTGCTATGGGATTCATGGTATGTCCCGCATCCTGACAGTGTGATGAGTCGCTGGAGTGTTAACCTGGAACATGCGCACGGTGCGCACAAGTTTGAACATAAATCCGAAAATCGAAGCACGAAATGCCAATAATCCCAAACAAATTCAAATGACAGAAATACCAATGACACAAACGGGGAAGGACGGAACATCCCAAAGCATGCCCAGTGGTGAGAATCTGCTGGTGGCCCATGACTGTGGTTTTGTCGGCAGCGGAGTTTCTTTGTTTGTTTCAGTTTTGATTTCGAATTTGTCTGGGTTTTCGATATTCGGAATTCCGAATTGGTTGCGGCCAGCGGCCGCGCTATGAGTGAGCAGGGTGAGTGTCGACCGATTATCGAGGCGTACCATCGCCTTGTCGAGCGATTCCGTTCGATTATCCCGTATTTGTCACCGTACGACCAGCAGCCAGGAGGAAAGCCTGTCTTGTGTGGTGTGTCGTTGAGGCAGAGGATATTGTATATCTGGCAATGTATGGCATTGCAGATTGGGGCCCCCGGGCAGTTTCCACGTCCATCATGCGCAGGAACGACCAGCATGTCACCACAAAATACCAGTATTTCGAACGGACTGTGGGCATCGCTATTGACGTTGTTGATCGCGGCGGCGGCCTGCGCCGCGGACGACGCGCAGCCGTTGAAGGGCGGGGCGTTGGGGGCGCTGGGCCGCGCGTGATTGTGTCGAGCGATATCGGCGGCAGCGATCCGGACGATTTCCAATCGATGGTTCATCTGCTCCTCTACGCCGACGTGCTCGACCTGGAAGGCCTGATTTCATCGCCCCCTGGCGCCGGTCGTGCGCAGCACATACTGGAGGTCCTCGACGCCTACGAGCAGGATTTGGTCGGCTTGCGCCAGCGCTCAGCAGAATATCCCACACCCGACTCCTTGCGCAGTCTGGTTCAGCAGGGGGCTGTCGATGCGGCGCCCGAACAGGGATGGAGCGAGCCGACTGCCGGTTCCCAGTGGATTCGGCAGCGGGCTCACGCCAGCGATGAGCGACCACTCTGGGTGCTGGTCTGGGGCAGTATCACTGACGTGGCACAGGCCGTTCACGACGATCCCACGATTAAGCAGCGAATGCGCGTCTACTCGATCGGATCGTGGAACACTCGCATGGACAAAGCAGCGCGAGCATACTTGTTCCAGAACCACTCCGACCTGTGGTGGATCGAGTCGGATACGACGTTCCGGGGCATGTATGTGGGCGGGCGACAGGACGGCCAATGGGGCAACCTTGCGTTCGTCCTGCGCCACGTGAAAGGCCATGGTGCGCTGGGCGACCTCTTCCACCAGAAGAAACCGGATATCAAAATGGGCGACACGCCGTCACTCCTCTATCTTCTGCGCGGCGACTTCGACGATCCGACCATGCCACATTGGGGCGGCGCTTACCACAAGACCGACCACGGCCCCCATTACTGGACCGATGATCCGGCCCCGGCCAACGCCCAAGGCGAATTTCCGGGCGCCAAGACGGTCAACCGTTGGCGCCGTGATTACCTGCAGGACTGGCGCGAGCGGATGCAGCGATGAAGGGCCCTGGTAGCACCATCGAGGCGGTCACGTGTCGAGAATTCCATCGATACCGACTTCCTGGTAGACTGCCCGGCCAGGGAGCCAGCCCCGTTTTGAATACGGAAAGCGTTCCAGAGTGGATGGACTGCGGAAGAGAGCCGCTGCGATCCATTGGTTGGTGATCCCGCCCGAGGGAATGCCGAGCGACACCATGAACCAGACCTACAGGCAAGTTATCTTCGCTTGGCGTTGGTCGTCTCGACGACGAGAAGTCCTCGGCAGCCACATCGCATCGTGCCGCACGAATTGCCGCTGCCGAACTGCGTCCCGCGATTCTCCGTGGCGTTTCTGCCCCCTTCGGTGAACGTTCGGCGTGCTCCCGTGGCAGCTGAGCAAATTCCGTGACGAAGCGGGCGAGGAGTTAACGAGGAGTGTGCGCGATGAACGTTCGAGGGATCTGTTGCGGATTGATGACGATCTGGTTCGTGCTTGCCGGCTCGGCGCCGTCAGTCTGGCGGGTTGGGCTTCTGCAAGAGCGCTGAGGGAAAGCCGATCTTTCACGACACGGCGGATGCGGACTACCGCGCCCTGCTTGACGCCTTGGAGAAGGGGAAGCAGCTGCTGGAGCTCAACCCCCGCGTCGACATGCTTCCCCGCCCTGACCCAGCCCATCCCGAAGACTACGCGCCGAGTCTGACTCGGCCTCGCGTCATGCCCTCGCCAACCACCGCGATCAAGGAACCTTGACCGGGAACCTTGGCGAAGGACAGGCCACAGACTCCGAGTTCGCTCGCTGCAGCCGCCGTGCCTTCCGCGAATCCTGCTCCAGATTGTCAGGAGCCGGGCAGATTTCGCTGGGGTAGGACTCGATGGAGTTGCGCTGCTTTGACCTTTCTCCTTTCGCCCCGAACGGACTTTCCCTCAACACGCTGCATGACCAACACTTCAACGCGTCCGTCGGGGAGTGATTCCTGGACCATCACCGGGACTCCGATCAGCCTGTCACGGCTGAGTGTTTTCACCAGCAGCAGCCAGCAGGCGCCGCAGGCTATCGGCGTCGAGTCTGATGGCCAATGTTTTCACACAGCAAAGGATGCGAGTCATGGAGTGGTCCGGGCTGTGACGGCATAGATGTTGGCACTGCGGAAGAAGAAGCGGAGCTGGACGATTTGGCCAGCGAGTTGGCGTGGGGAAGCTTCGCCCCATTGCAGCGGGATGTCGCATCGATCGGCGTTGCGGATGACGCATTTCTCGGCCTCGAAGCCCGGAATGACCTGTCCCTGTTCGTCGAGCACCGCCACCATCACATAGGCCTGGTCCTTTGCGAACGGGCGTTCGGCGCGGGGGTCGCGGCGTTCAACAGCAGATCCGCCGCGGGCATCGGGAACGGCTTCGTCGAGAACTCGCCGTTGGCCCGCGCGCTGACATAGCTGATCCGATCCTCCGGCAGGCCCAGCAGCAGGTGGCCACGTGGGAACAGGATCGTACCGTCGACTACCAGCGGATGTGTTTCGAGACGGGGGATCTGCGGAAATACTCCCAGCGCGTTCACGCCGCGGGCCGGACGCTGCCAGTGCAGGCCGTCGCGACTGGTCCACCACTCGTTGTCTAAATGTGGCGCATGCTTCCGCGGCGCCAGCGGACTGGCCGCGTAGTTCAGCACCATCATGTAAGCCCGGTCGTGATACCAGAAACCGTTGCCGCTGTAGAATTCCAGATCCGGTGGATCCTCGGCATCCGGGACGGTCAGGTACTCCGCCGCAATCGCCCCCTTCTGCCCATGGCGGTCCCAGACATCGGACAGCGAGACGGAGGGCTCCCAGCGGCGACCATCGGGACTGGACCGCATCATCAGGACCCGTCGATCGCGCAGTGAATCATCGCCCAAAGCGGGCGTAGGACCGCCGTGATCGAGGATCCGTTTGCGATGTGGCTGCAGGCTCTTGCTGATACACACAAAGCGATGCAGGACCGGACTCCAGAACAGACTCATCGCATCTCCTTCGTAGAACAGCGGATTGCCGGCATGCTCCTGCCACTGTTTCGCGTCGCTGCTGAAGAAGGCCGTGTAGGCGAATCCGGAGCGGTCCACCTTGAGTTTCAACAGGAGGTATTCCTTGGCGTCCGGGTTGTACGCGATCGCGCAGTGGTCCGTCCATGCCGCCGGTTTCGCCTCGAAAACCGTTGCGAGACCCTCGAACGTCACACCGTCGCGCGTCGTGGCACGGACGAGCTTCCAAGCCGTGATCCGGTCATACGGCTCGTCGCCCCGGCTGATCTCGGTCATCTGCTGGCCAAACACTTCCCAGGCACCGCTGGGGAGCGGGAAGCCGCCGATATAGGTGAAATCAGGCGGCTTGCACTCGCCGAGTTGCCGCACCGGCGTTACGCCCAACGCGAGCGATCCCCAGGTGTCGATGATGTCCTCTCGGTCGGAAAAGAGCAGCTTCCACGTCGGCGCGGGGGGCCCTGTCTCCGGCGTTTCCGTGGGTGGCGGCGTTTGATGCTGGGCCCTGGCACTGACGGGGGCTGTGGCACTGACGCTCAGGCCGAGCAAAGCGGCGGTGAGGACGGCGAGTGTGTGTTTCATGATGGGTTTCTTTCATTGTGATGCGAGTGTCAGCGTATCCACCATCCTGTGCGGTCATGGCGGGATGCCCGCGAGCACGCCAGCGCCGCCACGCCAGCGCGATCCCTATCGGCCGAGTCGACGCAAACAGCATGCCGTTTCATGACGAGCGGCTGCCCAGACAGTATGATACGTTCAATATTCCTGCCGGCAGACCCGGCTGGCGGTCATTTTCGCGATGCCGCCAATGGCCCCGCTCAGTCGTACGCTGAACGCGATGAGAGTGACCCGACAACCGATTTCCGATTCCGCCTGGAGGCTCCGACCATGAACCTGGCCTCGACCATTCGCTATCTGGCCCTGGGGACGCTGCCATTTTCCCTTGCCGCCACGACCCATGCCATGGACCGCAACATTGTTCTTTCGGTGTTTCAGGGCAACTGCCAGGAGGGCGACTTCGCGGCCAACCTGGCCGCAGTACGCAACGGAGTGGAAGAAGCGAGGTCGCGCGGCAGCCAGTTCGTCGTATTTCCGGAGTGCTTCCTGTCTGGCTACGAAAGTCCCGCGGCTGTCCGGCGCGGCGCAAGGGCACTCGACGATCCGGATCTGCGGCAGTTCATCGCCGAGTCCGCGGTCCACGACATGGTGGTCGTGGTGGGGCTGGCGCAAAGCGGGCGACAACCTCTACAATACCGAACTGGTTATCTATCAAGGCAGGCTGCTCGGGTTCTACGACAAGGTCATGCTGACTCCCGGCGACCGCCACACGTTGGGTTTCCAGCCGGGTGCGTCCGTGCCGGTGTTCCAGGCACACGGTGTGCGGTTTGCCATCATCATCTGCGCGGACACGTCGTATCCGCACGTCGCCATGGCGGCACGATTGCAGGGTGCGGAGCTTCTCTTCACGCCGCATAACAACGAGATCGGTGCCGTAGCCGCCGACGACCATCGCCGCTGGGTCCGGAACTGCCACATCGGCCTGGCCTGCCAGCTCAAGATGGTCGTCGCCCGCGCGAACAATGTGAAATCGGATCGGCCGGGGCAGATCGGCTACGGCGACAGTTTCATCCTGAGCCCGCAAGGCACGCCGTTGGCCGAAGCAGATCTGTTCAAGAGCGAACTCATCACCGCGACGATCACGCCCGAGATGTTTCGGGGGCCTTGGGTGTGGGGAGATCTGAATGAGGTGCCTGCCTGGCTCCGCACACAGCTTGGCCAGATGCTGACGGACTTCCGTCGTCCGGCAAGCGACGACGACCTTCGCGACATGCTGGAGAACATGATGGTGCTTCATCGGTTCACGCCCGGCGAAGCCAGCGCCGCCACCGGATTGACGCTTGACGAGCTGAACGTCGCGTTGCGAAAGTTCGATCTCGTCGGCAAGGTCCCGCCGCCGTTGGCGCCAGGCGAGCCGTTACGCGTGCTCCCCTATCCGGGCGGACGCCATCCGCGGTTGGGGTTCTTTGAAGGGGCCGTGATGCCGCAGCGCGAAACGAAGGTCAGCGTCTTTCCGCCGTGGAATGACGGAGGCTATGTGGTGGTGGATTTGCCGGAGGCCATCTTCTCCAATCTGGGCCTGACGTATCTTGCGCACACGCACATCCCGACGCTGTGGGACCTGCAGGGCATCACGTTGCCCCGGCTGGAATGGATTCGCCGTGCGGACGGCACGCTGCACAACGAACGCACATTGCCCAACGGCATTGTTTTCGGCGCGCACGTTACCCCCACGCCCTCCGAAGTGCGGATGGAGCTGTGGCTGCGCAACGGCACCCCGGACAAACTCACGGGCCTCCGCGTCCAGAACTGCGTGATGCTTGGCTACGCAGCCGGCTTCACCGCGCAGATCAACACGAATCAGATCTACCAATCGCCCTATGCCGCTGTTCGGTCGGACGATGGCCAGCGCTGGGTCATCACGGCCTGGGACCCCGTGCAACGCTGCTGGGGAAATGAACAATGTCCCTGCCTCCATAGTGATCCGCAGTTCCCGGACTGCGAGCCGGGCGAGACTCGGCAGCTGCGCGGCTGGTTGTCATTCTACCAGGGTACGGACATTGAAGCCGAGCTGCAACGCATCGAGGCAACCGGCTGGCGCCGGTGATTGGGTCGGTGTGAAGATCAGAGTATTTTGCTGCGCGGGTCAGCTTCCACCGTGTTGATCCCGGTGGGGCCACAACCGTCCTCGCAGTGATCTGCTTTGGCAGGCTTCCACCGTGTTGATCCCGGTGGGGCCACAACCGTCCTCGCAGTGATTCGCTTTGGCAGGCTTCCACCGTGTTGATCCCGGTGGGGCCACAACTGTCCTCGCAGTGATCCGCTTTGGCAGGCTTCCACCGTGTTGATCCCGGTGGGGCCACAACCGTCCTCGCAGTGATTCGCTTTGGCAGG
This sequence comes from uncultured Planctomycetota bacterium, assembly GCA_963802295.1. Lineage (GTDB taxonomy): Bacteria > Planctomycetota > Planctomycetia > Pirellulales > Pirellulaceae > JAJRVM01. Next base: position 431,115 of record CAWDIM010000007.1, read on the forward strand.
CTTCCACCGTGTTGATCCCGGTGGGGCCACAACCGTCCTCGCAGTGATTCGCTTTGGCAGGCTTCCACCGGGTTTATCCCGGTGGGGCCACAACTGGCCAGCTACCCACTCACCATGACACACCGTCGGTCGCGTCCCAGTCGTGCCATTACACCGGCACGTTTTCGCGACCGCATCAAGCCGCGGCCTGTCTCGGCCTCGGCGAGCCGTTTTGTCCCCCAATTCTCTCGACTCCAAAATGCTCCACTGCGTTACGCGATGGGACCGCCGGACCAGGTAGAACAGAAATCGGACCATACCAGGACGCGTACCAGGTCAGGCTCTCTTTGAGCGAGGAGCGGCGTTACTTCTCTACACGATCGAAGGCCGTGCTGAACTCGGCCTCCGCTGTGTCGAAGACGAGTTCCGCGCTCCAGAGCGGCCCATCCACGTGCGTCAACGGGGAGGCATCAGTCTGTGCAGGGTCTCGGTGTGGCTGGTAGCCCGCGGGAACGTAGAAGTACACGCGTCCCGCAACGCCTGGCATGCGGCGGCAGGACCCCGAGAGCGTGAGAGTTGTTTCGTCCCACGTCAGACGCTCGATCTCGTGATAGCCGCCCAGCAGGTGCATGTTGGTGGCGATCACCGCGGGTCGGGCCGGCAGGCGGCGGATGAGGAGGATTCGCGCGGTCTGCGGGGCCAGGAGTAACGTCACTTGCTCCTTGTGCACGCCCAGAAATTTTTCTTCCCAAAACTCGACATACGGCCACCTCCGTGTCGGCAGCCAGTCCCAGGGCTGAAAAATCCACGGTGCGTTCCTGCGGCTCGTCTTCGAAGTTGAACACGCCCACCGCATCCCATTGGCCGGTGACATTCGTGCAGTGCATGTGCCAGAGCGAAGGTCTTTCCCGCTCGAACAGATCCAGCGGTCGGGCCAAGGGGTTACCCGGCGGCAGGCACTGTTGCATCATGCGAATCCGCGGCAGATCCAGCAGCGCGGAAGTCGTCGCTGAACGAGATGCTGCATCCGCTGAGCGTCATCAGGGACATCTTGAAGCGGGCCTCTTCGACGCTTGCCTTCATCCCCACGCTCATGTCGCAGACCTCGCGGTGATACAGTCGGTCGTTGACCCAGTAGCTGGCCGCCAGCAGCGGGGCGTTGACCCGCTCCAGGTGCATCCAATTCGGCAGGCCGGCGTCGCCCGTGTCGTCGCCGATGTAGGCACTGCTGGCCAGTCCGACCGACACCAACGGCGGCGTCTGGCAGTAGCGGATCCAGGCATCCGGCCCGGCGCCGCGGCGAATGGCCGCCATGGCGCGCCGCACGGCCGGCGATCCGGCGATGAAATCGATCTTGTAGTAACGGGCCCCCTCGGACGAGAGCCGGGCGAATGTCTCTTCGATCCACTTCTCCGCGCCGGGATGGGAAGCGTCGAGCAGGGTCATCTCCGGATTCGGCACCCAGAACCAGCGCCCGGTGGAAGCCGGTTGGCCCTCGGCGTTCTGAATCAACCACTCAGGATGATCGCGAAACAGTTGACTGGTGAATGCGACGTTTGTGGGAGCGATCCACAGGCCCAGCTTCATCCCGTAGCGCGACTGCAGTTGCTCCGAGAGCCACTTGAGTCCGTGCGGGAAACCGCTCGTTGGGGAACCAGTCGCCGCAGATGTCGCCGCGTTGCCAGCCGTGGTCAAGTTGGATCACCTCCAGGCCCAGCGGCTTGAAATGCTCTGCGGCAATCGCCGCGTGGGCCAGCACGATTTCCTCGCTGATCGCCATGCGAATCGGGTACCAACTGCACCACAACGCGTTGGCGCCGTGTGCGGACCGGTTGGGACGCCAACGCAGCCACTGCGTCGCCGTATCGCTCCAGCGCGTCGTAGCGGTTCTCCTCGACCGACAGCCAGACGGGATCGACCGCGATCGTCTGGCCAGGGTGTACGACGCCACCGCAGTGGAAGGTGGCTTCCAGGGCGGTGCCCCCGACACCGCTCTGAAACCCGGCACTGACCCACGGCGACCCCACTTGGGCCGACAACGCACCCAGTGTCAGTCCGCCCGGCGATTCCCGCTGCGCGAAGGCCAGAACCCCGGCACTGCCGTACTGCTGCTCCGCGGCGACCAGCGGTTCTTCGTCGGAAGCGGGACGACACGGTGGCGAAGCGCCTGGGTAGCCGATTGCAGCCGGTGCCCGCATCAGGCCGACCAGATGCCACCAGCCACGGTTACCTGTGGACAGGCTGATCATCTTGGCTGTGCCGAGCGTTATGTCGGTGCTTGTGTTGTTTGTAATCTCGGCGGAAACAACGATTGACGGTCGGCCATGGTAAAGGCGGATGCGGCGAACGAACTCCACCCCATTGCCCCAGGACTGACGGATTTCCATGCCGCTGCCGATCGCGTCGGTGAAGGGAGCGGCCTCGGCGTTCACTTTTTCCGGAACGATATTGTGACCATCGATCTCGACGGAAAATCGCACTCGGCGCACGGCAGCGTCAAGGCTTCCCAGCCAGGTCGCGTCCCAGGCCCCGTCGGCCACATTCATGACGACGCTCACGCAGTTGTTCGCCAAACGCAGCGTCGTATCGTCGCGGGTCGCGGTTACGCTCGCGCCCGTCGCAGCTTGCCTGGCAGCTTGCCGCGCGGCGGCGATCTCCTTGGCACGATCGGGCCACACGGCCGCTGCTTTGTCCAGCCCCTGAAGCATGTTCCGGGTACCGGCCTCGAGCCGTTCGATCTCGGCCGTCAGGGACTGCCGGCTCGTTTCGCTGAGCGCATCCCATTGGGCGAAACGTTCCGCCAGTCGTCGCTCAGCGCGCTGGCTCGAATCCACGGTTCTTCGCAACTCCGCGAACTGCGGATCGGTCCGCAAGCCCAACTTCTCGGCCAGGGCCGATACCTCCGTCGCTCGCGCCGCACAGCCGTCGAGTCCCTCGGCCGCAAACGCCTTGAGTTCCGCGGGCGAGATCGGTGGACCATAGACCTCGATCTCGTAAACGTCCGTGTGCGGAGACGGACCGCTGGATCGCGTGATCCACAGACGTACGGCGTTGGTCTTCACCGGATCGAACGTGGCCAGCCAACTGCCCGACTTGGCGTCAGCGATCGTGGCCACGCTGTGGAACTCACCGACCTCGGCGCCGACCAGTTGAATCTGGGCGTCCTGGATGCCGTCGTTGCCGATCCGCTCGCCAAACACGGCCACGGCACTCACGGCCTGAGTGCCGGACAGCTCCAACGTGATCCACTGGGGTGCCGTCTGACTGGGGGGTACACTGGCCACCCATTTCGTGTCGCGCTGGCCGTCGATGGCCCGGGCCGGCGAGTACTGCTCGCCAGCGGGCGTCAAGGCTGATGAGGCCGTGGCGCTCACTACGGAGATCCGGCGGAATCCCGGTGAGTCCCACTTGCCAGGGATTTCCCGGACTTCTTCGGCCACCGCCCACGATCCGCTGACTGTCCAGATAACCGCCACAACGACGCGATGAAGCCAAGCCATGGACTCGTTCTCCGATGACGAGAAACGTGGTACTGGAATCCTCCCAGAGGTTACCCGATACTGCGCTGACGGAAAAGGAAGCTGCCGAAACACTTTTAGATCGCCAACAACATTCGGTTGCCGCGACGCCGGAGGCACGGTAGCCGAACCAGGAGGAACGAACCGTGAAAGCCATGCTGGTCACCACACTCGTGACTTTGCTGTCGGTGCTGCTCGACATCGCCCCGGCCGCTGAGTCACTCGATGCAGATCGACTGATCGGCTATACGGAGCTACAGACGAATCTGCCCGGCGGCCGGCATGCCAATGTGCGGACCATGCGGGCGGTGATCATGAAGGAGGACGGGACTGGTCGTCGGCTGATCGCTGAGGAGCTCGTCGATGATCCCGACGCGTGGACGCAATTCGCCGGTTGGTCGCCCGATGGGAAACAGGCCATCGTCTATCGCGGCTGGCAGGATCCGGAGAATGCAACATGGGAGGAAGAACACAAGATGTTTCGCATGTTGTCGGGCAAATGGCAGCTTGATTCGTGCCTGGTCGATCTGACGACAGGGAGTGTCAACAACGTCACCGCGGTGGATCGAGTCAGCCACTACAACGGCGGACTGTTCTTTCTGCCGGACGATCGCGGGCTGGGTTTTACACCGCTGATCGACGGCGTGTCGAAGCCGTTTGTGATGGACCTTCATGGTCGCAACAAGCGCGACGTGTCAGGTGAGGGGGGCGGTTTCGCGTATGGGTACAGTGCGTCCCCCGACGGGAAGTTCATCAGCTACCACGAGGACTACCAAGTCTACATCGCCGATGCCGGCGGCTCGAACAAGCGGCACATCGAGACGGGCAACCCGTTCAACTTCGCTCCCCGCTGGTCGCCGGACGGCCAGTGGCTGATGTTCGTCAGCGGTATCCACGGCCGCAGCGATCCATACGTCGTGCGTCGGGACGGCACCGGCTTGTCGAAAGTGGCAGACCTTGGCGGCTATCAGGGCTGGATCCTGTTTCTCGACGTACCCGATTTCCACGAGGGGAGTAGTGACGTCCCAGTCTGGTCCGCGGACGGCAAGTCCGTTTTCTATACGGGAAAGGTTGGACTTAACATCGAGCTGTTTGAAGTGACCCTGGACGGCCGGTCTGAACAACTCACCCACTCGGCCGAAGGCACGCTGCATTACCACGTCACGCCCGCGCCCGACGGCCGCTCGTTGCTCTACGGCTCGTATCGTGGCGGGGTGCGTCAACTGTTCCGGATGCGACTTGCCGATCGTTCGCAGTACTGCCTCACCAGTCTCACACCCGGCCACGCCGCCATGTGGGCACATTGGCAGCCTGTCGCCGCCACCGAACTCTCCGAGCGACAAGAGAAGTGGGAGCTGATGCTCACACCGGATTGAATTGGCTGGCCGGCAGTTGTAGGCTGCATGTTCTTCCGTTTGTGAGCGTGCTGGCCCGTTCTCGCCGCCAGGCGGTCGGCATTCCCGTATTCCGCTACTCCTGCTGTACTTCTGATGGAGGTTCACGCACCGATGGCTCGACCCACCACAAGCTGCCTCATGGTTCTGCTGACCGTCTGTTTCACTTCGCTGTCGCATGCGGCGGATCTGCGTCTCGCCGTTGGCGGGACGACCCGCTATACCATTGTCGTGGATCCTGATGCCACCGCGGCGGAGACTTACGCTGCGCAAGAGCTGGCGGCGTTTCTACAACAGGTGACGGGCGCGGACTTCCCGGTCACCGCCAGCGCCGAGACACTGTCGGGGCCGATGCTGTTGGTCGGGCCAGGACACGTGGCCCGCAGCGTTGCTCCGCAACTGAACCTGGAGGGTTTGAGCCCCGACGGCGTCGTTATCGAGACGGTGGGCGAGAATCTGTTGTTGGTCGGCGAGCGTCCCCGCGGCACGCTTTATGCCGTCTACTGCTTTCTCGAAGATATCGTGGGCTGCCGCTGGTGGTCCTCGAAGGTCAGTACCATTCCCAGCGTCCCGGACCTCAGTATCCCTGAGCAACACGTGCGCTATGTGCCGCCGCTGGAGTATCGTGAGTCCTTTTGGGCCGATGCCTTTGATGGTGACTGGGCGGCACGCAACCGGTGCAACGGCAACTCCGAGCGACTGGAAGACAAGCACGGCGGCAAGGTCCGGTACGGCGGTCCCTTCTTCGTGCATACCTTCGCTCCGCTGGTACCACCGGCCGAGTATTTCCAGGACCATCCGGAATATTTCAGTGAGGTGAATGGCCAGCGTCTCGATGGATACGCCCAGGTGTGCGTCACCAACGAGGCGGTCAAGCAGCTCATCACGGCCAAAGTGCTGGCGTATCTGCGGGAAGATCCCCACGCGCAGATCATCTCGGTCTCGCAGAATGACTGCGATAACCACTGTCTGTGTGCTAACTGCAAGAAGCTGGAGGAGGAAGAAGGTTCACCGGCGGGACCGCTGCTGCACCTGGTCAACTATGTGGCCGCCGAAGTCGGCAAGCAGTATCCCCATGTGGCGATCGACACGCTCGCCTACCAGTACACCCGCCGGCCCCCGCGGCATGTCAAGCCGTTGCCGAACGTCATCGTGCGGCTGTGCAGCATCGAGTGCGACTTTTCTCAACCGTTGACGGCTCCGAGCAACCAGAAATTTGCGGACGATATTCGCGGCTGGTCCAAGATATGCCAACGCGTTTACATCTGGGACTACACCACCAACTTCGCCCACTACATTCAGCCGCATCCCAACCTGCGGGTGCTGGGCCCCAACATCCGGTTCTTCGTGGAGCATGGGGTGCGGGGAGTTTTCGAGCAGGGCGCCTACAATTCGCTGGGGGCCGAGTTCGCGGAACTGAAGGCCTGGGTGCTGGCCAAGCTGCTCTGGAATCCGCAGCTCGATGACCAGGCCCTGGTTCGCGAATTTGTCAGCGGCTATTACGGTGCGGCTGCAGCGCCGATGCTGGAGTACATCCAGCTGATCCACGACGAGGCAGAGGCGAAGCAGACATACCTCACGTGCTTCAGTTCGGTGACGGCTGAGTTTCTGAACATGGCGATGCTGGCCAAGGCTGACAAGCTGTTGGATCAGGCCGAGGCGGCGGTGAAGGATGATCCGGCTGTCTTACAGCGCGTCCAGGTGGCGCGGCTCCCCTTGCGCTACGTCTGGGCCACTCGCTGGTACGAGTTCCAGGACCAGGCAGCGCGGGAAAAACTCAATTGGCCCGGGCCAGCCGACTACACGCAGAACTGCCAGACCTTTCTTGAGATCGCGCAGTCCGCCGGCGTCACGTTGATCTCAGAGGGCGGACAGCTCGCCGCTTTCCAACGCCGCACGATCGGTATGGGACGCACCAGCTCTCCCCCACCGCCCGGCTGTGAGTCCCTGCCGCGCGACCAGTGGGTTGATCTGCAGGATGCGACCTTCAGCCTCGCTGCTGAGGGCTCCTGGGCGACGATTGAAAAGGACGAGCAGGCTTCGGACAAGACGGCCGCCAGGATGCCAGGCAGTCACCATGAGTGGGCGGTGCAGCAGTGGCTGATGGGCAAGCCGCTCGATCCGGATGCCACCTATGACGTCTACGCCGCGATCCGTGTGGAGAAGTCAGGCAGCGAAGGCCGAGCTTTCGGCGCCGGCATCTACGACGCGAAGAACCGCGTCGACCTGGGGCAGGTCAGCCGCACCTGTGCCGAAATCGCGGATGAGCAATACGGTGTCTACAAGCTCGGTAGCACGAAGCTCCATGGGGACGTGTACCTGTGGGCAGCGCCCCCCAAGAACTCGGACAACGTGAAGTACGTGTGGGTGGATCGGTTTTGGCTGGTGAGGCAGTAGTCTCTGTGCGCGACCGGTCACGCGTTTGGCGCGCGTGGTCGCTGTTGGGACGCTAGTCGTCCGCGGCTGATGTCGCGCAAAAAGGGACGCAACAGGGAGATGATACCGTGCGTGGAAACCTGTTCGTACTCGCATCGCTGGGGTTACTCTGGACGCATGCCGCGACCGGTGCCGACCGGCCGAATGTGATCGTCTTTCTGGCCGACGATGCGGGTTGGGGCGATTTCAGCTGCAATGGGAATTCGCAGGTCCACACGCCGAACATCGATTCTCTGGCGCGCCAGGGTGTGTCGCTCGACCGCTTCTATGTCTGTGCCGTCTGCGCACGACCCGGGCGGAGTTCCTGACCGGCCGGTATCATCCGCGAACCGGCGTGTATGGGGTCTCCACCGGCCAGGAGCGGATGAACCTCGATGAGAAGACGATTGCCGACGCCTTTCAAGCGGCCGGTTACGCGACCGGTGCGTTCGGCAAATGGCACAACGGGAGCCAGTGGCCGTATCATCCGAACGCCCGGGGGTTCGAGGAGTATTACGGCCACACGGCAGGGCATTGGGGAGAGTACTTCGATCCTCCGTTGGACCATAACGGTCACCTGGTGCGGGACCAAGGCTACATCGTGGATCTGTGCACCGACCGTGCCCTGGAGTTCATTGAGCGCAACGCGGAGCGGCCGTTCTTCTGCTTCGTGCCGTTCACCACCCCGCACTCGCCCTGGAGTGTGCCCAACGAATATTGGCGGCGTTTCCAGGATAAACCGATCACGCAACGGGCCACGTTGCCCGACCAGGAGGACCTGGACCACACTCGCTGCGCGCTGGCCATGATGGAGAACCAGGATCACAATGTCGGCCGCGTCCTGGACCTGCTGGCACGACTCAAGGTCGCGGACCAGACCATTGTCGTCTACTTCTCGGACAACGGGCCGAACAGCGGACGCTGGAATGGCGGAATGAGAGGGCTCAAGGGGAGCACCGACGAAGGCGGGTTACGCTCGACGTGTCTGATCCGCTGGTCGGAGCGGCTTCCGAGCGGCCATGTAGTGCCGGAAATCGCGGCGGCGATCGATCTGTTGCCGACACTCCTTTCTTTGGCCAAGATCCCCCGCGTGGGCGACAAACCGTTGGACGGTTGGGACCTCTCGCCTCTGCTCCTGAAGACCGCTGCCGCTTGGCCGGATCGCCAGCTCTTTTCCCGCTGGGCACGCCAGGCCAGCGTGCGGACTCCGACGCATCGCTTGGATAGTCGCGGCCGTTTGTACGACATGATCGCCGATCCAGGTCAAACGCAGTCGATCCACGATCAGCAACCGGCCCTGACCCGCGAGTTGGTCGAGGCGGTCGCGGCTTGGGAAGCGGAAATGTTGAACGCGGCTCAACCGGTCGGCTCAGCCTCGGACCGTGAGTCCACCCTCCCGCTCCCCGGGCCCAACGTCGATCCCCGCCCCTTCCCGGTCGGCTACCGCGAGTTTCCCCGTACCTGGCTGCCGGCCCGCGACGGCCAACCGCGGGGGACCGTTCGTCGCAGCAGTCAGGCGCCCAATTGTTCCTATTTCGTGAACTGGACCAGTTTGGACGACTCGCTGGTCTGGCACGTGGAAGTGCAGACCGCTGGTAATTACACCGTGCAGGTGCACTACACTTGCCCGCTGCCAGACGCCGGGGCGTTGGTTGAATTGAGTTTTCAGGAGAGTCGGCTCACCGGTCGCGTGCAACCGGGCTGGGATCCGCCGCTCTACACGCATCAAGACACGCTGCCGCGTATTCACGGCGAGTCGCCGATGAAAGAATTCCGGCCGCTTGAACTCGGCACCATCTTTCTCCCCACCGGTCGTGGCGCGCTGACCCTCCGCGCACTCGAGATCCCCGGTCGGCAAGTAATGGACCTGCGAGCCCTCACCCTGACGCTGGAATAAAAAAGGGGTCAGGACTCTTTTTTGAGGAAAAGAGTCCTGACCCCTTTTTTATTCCAGACGCCACACGTGCGCGAGATGCTGCCGAGATGGTATGTCCCGCGTGCCGTTGACCGCGAGCAGTCGGCCCGAGGCGGAGAACGTCAGCCGAAGTACACTGACCATTTCCGGTTGATCCAGCGACTCCGTCGCAGTACGGCTCGAGACCGGCCAGAAATGCACAACTCCCGAGCCCCAGGCGCCTGTCGCTAAGAGGGTACCGCTGGGATGGAATGCGAGCGTGGAGATCACGCTGCCAGGGGTGCCACCAAAGAACCCTTGGCGCACCGTAGCAAGGTCCAGAGTCGTGGGATGAGGGCCGACGGTGTTGTGCCGGCCCGTCGCCACATCGATCACGAGTACGCCGTTACCGAGCAACGTGGTGGCCAACGTCCGCCCGTCGACTGACATGTGATGAACACCAAAATCCTTGGTGCTGACCCGGCCGCGTATGCCCGTCATCGGAAACGGTCCCCACTCGTCGGACTTCTTGCCACTCTCTAGGTCGCACTTGTACACGCGTAACTGATACTGTTTCTTGCGCTGGTCCCAGCGCTGTCCTTCGGCCAGAATGCTCGTGCCGTCACGACCGAAGGACAGTTCCGTGATAATCTCATCTCCGACCTTGAATTCCGCGACCAGTGCGCCGTCCTCGAGTTGCCGGACGCGGACTAGACTGTTGTTGCCCGAGTCGCGTTTGGCGAATGCGACCAGTCTGCCATCGGGTGACACGCAGGGAGCCTGGGTCCGCCCCGGGCCTGATCCCTCGGACTCGATTTCATTAGCCACGAACGTGCGTACAGCACCGGACTTGAAATCCCACAACGTGAAACTGCCGATCGGGAGGTCGTACACCATGAGTGTTGTGCCGGTCGGCAGAAATTCCACGCCCGCGATCCCTTCGTCGATCGGTAACCGCGCAATCTCTCGTTGCGCTGCAAGATCCCAGACCGCTGCCCAGGACTGCGAGCGAGTCTCGCGATTCCCTGGCACTGAGAAACGATCGGCCAGCAACCGATCGTCTGCGGAAAAAGCGGGCTGGCCAAACGCCGTGTGGTCTCGCAACGAACACACGAGTTCCTGAGACCAGCCGGGCGGTACAGCAACCTGCAGCCATCCGGCCGAAACCAGCGCCCACATGCCGTACCCCCATGCACATTGTCTCATTGTCCGCGCCCTCACAGAAATGACTGGGGATCATCTTTCGCGTGCCTGCCACGTGTGCTCGTCCGTCGTACGCATCGCGCGGGCTCGTCACTCATTACCAAGACGCGGATTGACATCCGTTTACCGATCGTCTACATTTGTAGTCGTTCGGAGCGACAACTGTCAAGAGGGATTGCCGCCATGGCCCAGGACGAGCAAGCAGGCATGTCCGCCGCGGAATGGAAGGTGATGCACATCGTGTGGTCGCGTTCGCCGTGCGCAGCGCGCGACGTGATCGCCGCGGCGGAAGCGGAACACGGTTGGTCACCGAGCACGGTGAAGACGCTGCTGCGCCGATTGGTCGACAAGCGTCAGCTGAAGACGACGCCGGTCGGCAACAGTTTCCTGTACCGGCCGGCGCGGCCCGCCCTGAAGACGCTCTGTCGTGCCGCGGACACGTTGTTGGGCCATACGGTCGAAGGTACCGTGGCGCCCTTGTTAATGTACATGGCCCAGCGTGGCAAGTTGTCCCAGGACGAACTGGCTGAGTTGCGCGCGATGTTCGACGAACTGGCGAGTCAGAGTGAGGAGGGCGAATCATGACGGCATGGTCATGGCAGCCGTTCAATGCGTGGGCCGAAACCTGGGCCGACTACATGCTGGCATCGCTGATCGACGCCGCGGTGGGGCTGGTCGTGGTCCTGGCGATCTGGTTGCTGGTCCGCCGCCACATGCCTGCGCGATGGTGTTATCTGCTGTTTCTCCTCGTCCCTTTGAAAACGATGATTCCCTGGCACGTCACGGTGCTTCCCGCCCTGACAGCGAGTCGGCTTGAAGCGTCGAGTGCCCAGGCGCGCTTAACCGCTCCCGAGTCCCCGGCAACTTCCTTTCCAGAGCGGCGAATGCCGGCAGTGTCTCGAAGCACGGAGCAGGGGGGAGGGACGCGGATGCTCGCCGCGGAGATGCCGCCGCATGAGGCGGTGCGCCCGGGTCCGACGCGTGCCGCTCTGCTGATGACGATTTGGGCGCTGGTCATCGTGTTGCTGGGCGGCCGGCTGTGCTGGAATCACCTGTGGCTCATGTCTCGCCTGAAGCACGCGCGGCCGGTCGACTATGACCTCAGCAAGGCCAACTTGCCGGTGCGTCGCGGAGGTGTCGGCAGGCAGCGGGTCGTACCGGTACTGATCAGCGAGCAGTTGGAAGTGCCTGCCGCGGTGGGGCTCTGTCGCCCACGGATTGTGCTCCCGGCCGGATTGTTCGCGACATTGCCGGATCGCCAGATCGCGTGCGTTGTTGCCCACGAGTGGGCTCATCTGCAGTGGCGCGATACGTGGGTGGCGTTGCTGGAACGCCTTGTTCGCATCGTGCACTTCTTCAATCCCGCGTTGTGGTGTGCCGCACATGGTGCGCATGTCTATCGGGAGATGGCCTGCGACGAAGCGTCGCTGGAGGCCGCGGGCATGGACCGGCGTGCCTGCGGTGCCACACTGCTCGGAGTCCTCGAATTCGCCCAGGGGAAGCCCAGCGCGGCTTCCCCCGCGATTGCCATGTTCCAGCGCGCTCGATTCCAACAACGGAGGCTCCGCCGCATCATGGCGCCGCATACGATTCCCCGTCATATGGGCTGGTGGAGCGGCCTGTTGCTGGTCGCCGCGGCAGTGCTCGTGCTGCCCAACCTGCGCCGCGCGATCCCCGCCACGGCAGCGGAACCAGCGCAGTCAGGTCAGGCGACGGACCCCTCATTCGCCGGACCGGGCACGAACACGGCCGACGATGACGACGCGCACGGGAACGAATTGATCACGATTGCCGAAGGGGGGCCACTCCACGAGGGGACGTACGATCTGCTCGATGTAGTGCGGGATCGGTATGACCTGGATCTGCTACCGGACCTGATCACGGATATGGTGTTGCCCCGAAGTTGGTCCACGACCGGAAGCGAAGGGTCGATCCAAGTCGAGGCCGATACGCGGCAGTTGCATGTCAATCAATGTGCTGGAGCCCACGCCGGTGTTCAGCGATTGCTGGCCGTGCTGGGGAGCGCCATCCGTGCTCAGGGAGCAATTGCACCTCCTGGGAGCGTACTTCCTGCCCCGCGCGCCACCGATCTCTTCTTGCAGGGGGGCCAACTGGTGCGAGTGTACGCGGTGCCGTCACTGCTGTTCGCAGACCCGAAGCTCCGTGATCCCGCGACCGCCGATTTTGACGAACTCATCCGCGTCACGACGGGCGTCGTTGGATTCGATTCCTGGAGCGACGTAGGGGGGCCGGGCGAGATCAGCGTGTGGCCGGGCGGATCGTGCGTCGTGATCTCGCAGTCGCGGGAGAATCACGCGCAGATCGAACAGCTCTTTGCCTTGCTTCATTCGTTGCCCGGAGTCAACTCTGGTCAGGAGCCGGCATCCTGGGAGGCGAAGACACTCTCAGGCCAGACCGAATCGCGGCCACAGGATCCGCTGGCAGCCGGCAAGGACACGCGGCTCTACGCCCTCCACGATCTGCTGCCGTCCGAGACGACGCCGACATTCAAGGTCTCGCCGCGCGCCGTCGGCATGGAGCAGCTTGCCGCGTGGCTGTGGCAGCAGGCAGGTCCACATCGTCCGGGCGAGCTGGTGGGATTGAACTTGTGTCGCACGAAAGGTGTGCTGATCCTCACCACGCAGTCGTCCGTGCAACTGCGGATTGCCGCCGCGCTAGCCGACTTGCGCGTGCGCCTCAAGCAAGCCCCGTCGCAGGAGGAGCGGACCGCCATCACCCGGCTTGTGTTCGCGCCAGCTTTCTGCGCTCTCGGGTGGGGTGGATACACGGTCACGCCCGAGGATACCCGTCCGAACCAGGTGTACCTGCATGGCGCCTGCCAGGCGGACCACCAACTCGCACAGCTCGGACCGGTGGCCGACTTGGTGCAGGAAGTCCAGTTGATTGAGTCGGATGTGACCGACAATGGACTCGAAACCCTGTCGACACTCGGCTCCGTCATCAGCCTCACCATCTGGTCTGATCGCGTGACGAATGGCGGCGTGGCCAAGCTCGCTGCACTGAATCAGCTCAGCTACCTCTCTCTCCACGGCACCCAGGTCACGGACGCGTCTGCCGCATTTCTGGGGTCGCTGCAGAACCTCCATCGCCTGGACATCGCACACACGTCCATAACTGACGAAGGATTGAAGACGCTCGTGGCAGCGATGTCTTCCCGGCGCTATTTCGAGCTGCATGTCGGCCACACCAAGGTCAGCGCTGCCGCCATCGAGTCACTGCGCACTGCTTACCCACACATCCTGATTGTCGACTGATGCACGGGCCCCGCTCATCAAAGTCGATGCGCGTTTCGCGGCCAATCGCCGCGAGAAAATGCGGAAAAGAGTCCTGACCCCTTTTTTTCTTCGGGAACATGTGTTGACGGAAAATCGATATTTGGCTAAATTGCCAATTATCAATCAGCCGATGAAAGAAGAACCATGGAAGCCAAACGACTTGCCCGTTATGAAGCCCGTGCCCAGGTCATCAAGGCGCTGGCCCATCCCGCCCGCTTGTTGATCGTCGACGAGCTGTCTCAAGTGGATGAACGGTGCGTGTGTGAGTTGACTGAAATGATTGGTTCGGACATGTCCACCGTCTCGCGGCATCTGGCCGTTCTCAAGAACGCCGGGCTCATCGTGGATGAAAAGCGGGGGCAGATGGTGTTCTACCGGCTGCGAGTCAAGTGCATCCTGAAGTTCTTCGACTGTGTCGAATCGGTCCTCGCGTGTAAGGCCCGCGATCATCAGGAGCTCTGGGTTTAAACCGCCCCGAGAGTAAAGAGCAAGCGGACCTGATCGCGCGGCCTGACATTTGTTGAATTTGCCAAATAACTTAGCGGAAACGCTGGTGCGTGAGGAGCAGTGCAATAATGAACAAGCGGGAATGGGGTATTCTGGCCGCGCTGGTCACCGTGTTCTTGTTCGCCTACGGCATGAACTTCACGGATGCGAAGATCCAGCAGGCGATCATGGAAGCGTTTTACATGCTCCAGTGGTACGCCCGCTGTCACACTTTGGCCTGTGTCGTCCCGGCCATGTTCATTGCCGGTGCGATCGCCACCTTCTTCTCCAAAGAAGCCGTCCTGCGCCATCTGGGCCCGCGAGCCAACAAAGTCGAAGCCTACAGCGTGGCGTCGGTCTCAGGCACTGTGTTGGCCGTCTGTTCCTGCAGTGTGTTGCCGATGTTTGCCGGGATTTATCGCGTGGGCGCCGGCCTGGGACCCGCCTCGGCCTTTCTCTATTCCGGCCCGGCGATCAATGTCATGGCGATCTTCCTGACGGCGCGCGTGCTGGGGTACCAACTGGGGATTGCGCGAGTCATCGGTTCCATCGCATTTGCCGTGATCATCGGGTTGATGATGGCCCTGGTCTTTCGCAAAGACGAAGAGGTTCGTACGGCGGCAGTCATGAAGTTGCCTGAGCCTCCACCGGCCCGCCGGCACCTTTGGCAAACGTCGTTGTTCTTTGTGGCGATGATCACCTTTCTGGTGTTCTCTGACTGGGCCAACCCCAGCCAGACCGTCCTCGAGACGCGCGATGGACGCACGATGCACGTGGCCGTGCTGCAAAAAACGAGTGAGATGTACCGCGTACAGTTGGAAGAGCCCTTGGATGGGCTCAAGATGGGCGCCAAACTGAATCTCCGGATTGACGACATCCTGTCGGAGCAGGACTTCACTCAGGAGAACTATCAATGGGCGGCCTGGGTCTACCATCACCGCTGGTACTTTGCCGGCGTCTGCTTCGCGGCTGTCTTGTTGATGATTTCGCGCTGGTTCGATCGGGAGGAGATCCGGGAATGGATGGACCAGACCTGGAGTTTTTCCAAGTCCATCATTCCACTTCTCTTCGGGGGCGTGCTGGTGACGGGATTCGTCGGAGCGTTGATCCCTGAGGAAGCCGTGGCCGGCTGGGTCGGGGGGAACGGTCTGGTCGCGAATTTCCTCGGGGCGCTCATCGGCGCCATGTGGTACTTTGCCACGCTCACCGAGATCCCGATTCTGGAAGCGCTGATTGGTCTGGGAATGGGCCGTGGTCCGGCGCTGGCGCTGTTGCTCGCAGGGCCGGCGCTCTCGTTGCCGAGTATTGCGGTCATTTACAGCGTGCTGGGGTTTCGCAAAACATTCATGTTCTGCTTGCTGACGGTCGTGATGAGTACGATCGCAGGTATCGTATTCGGGTGGTTTTTTGGTTAAATCAAGTTGCCGGATGATGGCTTCCGGCGACATCCAGGAGGAGAATAATGAAGCTCGTACAAGTACTGGGACCAGGGTGTGCCAAGTGCGAAAAGCTCAAGCACAATGCGGAAGAAGCGGTGCGGCTTTCCGGGGTCGAGGCATCGGTTGAAAAGGTCACGGATATCAACGTCATCACGGGCTTCGGAGTGATGATGACGCCGGCGTTGGCTATTGATGGTGAAGTCAAGTTCGTTGGTAAAGTGGCTTCGCCCGACGAGATTGCGAAGCTACTGCGGTGATAAGTACTCGGAACTGCGATACGCAATGCCTGGTTCATTACATGGGGGAGTGACGCAATGGCAAGTGAAGTCTCTCGTCGTCGTTTCGTGAGCACTCTGGGTGTGGGAGCCACGTCGTTGGCAGCCGCCGCGGCGATCGCCGCTGAAGTTGCCCAGCCCGAGAAGGAGAAGTCGGTACTGAAGATCATTGGAGTGGCCTGCAGTCCTCGCGCCGGCAAGACCACGGCTCAGTCGTTGAGCATCTGTCTGCAAGCCGCCCAGGACGTCGACCCGCATCGTATCGAAGTGGAACTGGTCGATTTAGCCGGACTCAAGATCCCGGCGGAGTTGGCGGCCGGATTGCCGCTGGCGGCCGGGGAACGCGATGATTTCCCCACAGTCGCGGAGAAGCTGTCCGCCCCCAATATTGCCGCCATTATCGTGGGAACGCCGGTCTATTTCGCCAATATGTCTGCCCTGTGCAAAGCGTTCATCGATCGCTGCGGTGTCTTCCGCAAGAATAACTTCGCATTGGCCGGCAAGGTGGGCGCCGTCGTGGCGGTAGGAGCCGTGCGCAGTGGTGGGCAGGAGCTGGTCATCCAATCGGTCCAGGCCTCGCTGTTCTGCCACGAGATGCTGATCGTCGGCGATGGGCGGCCGACGGGACACTTTGGCGCGCGACTCTGGAACGATGGCACGGACGACATCAGCAAGGACGAATTCGGCGTGACCACGGCCAAGAACCTGGGCCGACATGTGGCTGAGGTGGTGCTCGCCCGCAAGACATCCTGACCAGAAATGTAGCGACGGGGATTGGTCTGACAATCAGGATCCAGCCAGGGAGACGACCGCATGAACGATTCCAACAAGGAGCCCGGTTGTGCCTGTGACGCCGCGCCCCGATTGATCTTTGCCTGTTCGGGAGCAGCGGATGTCGGCCAGGTCGCGGATCTCGCGGCGCGAAAACTCACGAGCGAAGGGGCCGGCAAGATGTTCTGCCTGGCCGGCGTAGGTGGTCGAGTGAGCGGTATCATGGCGACCACCCAGGCAGCCAAGGCCATCCTGGCCATCGATGGTTGTCCTTTAGACTGCACCCGCAAGACGCTCGAAGAAGCGGGGTTTTGTCAGTTTGAGCACGTGCGGATTTCCGATCTCGGGTTGGAAAAGGGGAGGACGGCCGCGACGGCCGAGAATATTGATAAGGTCGCCACTGCAGCACGCTTGCGGTTGGCGGTGTAACACGGAGGAATGACATGGAACTCAAAAACGCACTGTCCGTGTGCCTGATTGCCCTGTTCTCGGCCACGCTTGTCGTGCTCATCGCGCGTGCACTCGATTCACAAGCGGCGGCACGTCTGGAACCGCAGCTCGCACGCATCGCGACGGAGTTGGAGGCTCTGCGGTCCGCTGGCCCTCTGGCTGCCGCACCCTCGGGCGCACCGCGGAGCGAGTCCTTGCGCGATGGACTGATCGTGTATTACTTTCACGGCAACAAACGTTGCCCTACCTGCCGGTCGATCGAATCGCAGTCCTTTGAAGCAGTACAGACAGCGTTCGCCACGTCACTGGACCGCGGAGAGCTCCTGTGGGTGACGCTCAATTATGATGACGCGACCGGCAAGGAGTTGGCCAAGACCTTTGACGTGGAGGCAGCAGTCGTTGTACTGGCTCACATGCAGGGCGGCCAGGTGGTGACCTGGAAACGCCTGGACGAAGTCTGGGGGCTGGTCGGCGACAAGCCGGCTTTCGCACAGTTCATGCGGGATGAAGTCGGCCGCATGCTCCCGCCCACGACGTCTGACGCCAGCCCTTCGCCAGCGGAAGACGCCAACGACATTCCGCTGCCCGAGGACGATAACCTGGATCCGCCACTGCCGGCGGCGCCCACGACGGACTCGCTGCCTGGTTGAACTACGAGCCCTTCATTAACATGGTGCATTGAACAGAAAAGGACTATCTCATGAATCGTCTCGCATTTGTCCTGGTGAGCATGGTGACTCTGGCAGCCAGTTCCGCCGCCTCGGTAGGGGCGTCCGAGCCCCCCGCGGATCGCGTGCTGGCCCTGTATTTTCATCGCACGGAGCGCTGTCCCACTTGTCTCAAGATGGGAAGCTATGCAGAGGAATCCATCACGACAGGATTCGAGAAGCAGGTGAAGGACGGGACGGTCGAATTCCGTTACGTCGATTTCCAGGACGATAAGAACGCCAAGCTGGCCAAGGCCTACAAGATCACCGGCCCCGCGCTGATCGTGGTCAAGGTGACGAATAACAAGGTGCAGGAGCGGAAGGATCTCAAGGACATCTGGACGAAGGTGCGCGAGAAGCCGGAGTTCATCCAGTACGTCCGCGAAAACGTGAAAGCGTACTTGCCGAAATAGCTGCTCTATCGCGGTGCCGTATCCTTCTCATCCAGTGTGGCGCGAACCGTGCGAACACGCTGGAGTACCGCGCCCAGGCTGACACGGAGGTGGAACTGCGGATATGATGACGTTTCTGCTCTACGCGACCGCGGCCTTGTATCTCGGTGTGCTGACTTCCATCAGCCCCTGCCCACTGGCCACGAACATAGCGGCGATTTCCTATATCGGGCGGAAGGTGGACAAGCCGCGACTGGTCATCAACGCCGGTTTGCTGTACACCGTCGGACGCTGCCTGCTCTATCTCGCGCTGGCCGGTCTCCTGACGACGATGGCGCTGTCGATCCCGAGCGCCTCGCGCTTCCTGCAGCAGTACGGAGGGATCGTGCTGGGACCCATCTTCCTGCTGCTCGGCATGTTCCTGGTGGGGCTGATCACGATTTCCGCCGGCGGCACGATGATGAGTGCGAGAATGCAGCAGCGGGTGGACGCCATGGGGATCTGGGGTGCCCTGCTGCTGGGCATCCTGTTCGCCGTTTCATTCTGCCCCACCTCGGCGACGTGGTTTTTCGGGCTGCTGGCTCTTACGATGGGATCCAAGTCGGGCGCAATCACGGTTGTCCTGCAGAAGATCGGCATCACGCTCCCGGCGGCCTCCCTGCCCGGCGGTGTGTTCCTTCTCCCCTTGATCTATGGAATCGGCACGGCGCTGCCAGTGATCGTCGTGGCGTTTCTGTTGGCCTACAGCGCCCAGTCAGTCGGTAAGACGTACAACATCCTGTCGAAAGTCGAATGGTGGGCACGCATGATCACCGGTTGGTTGTTCATTCTCATGGGTGCCTGGTTCATCCTGACTCAGGTCTTTGACGTACCGTTGCACTTCGGGGCATGGTCAGCATACGTGACTGCCGAGCCTGGCGGCTGACGTTCGGCACGCTGCGTAGGGAATGTTCCACGGAAGTCGGAAGTTGGAAGACGGAGGACGAAAAACGGAATCCGAGAACGCCGGACCCTCGCCATTAACCCATGTCCTGGGAACCATGCCGTATCGCTTCGAACGCGCCAAGTCAGGGAGCGAGATGGATTCCTGTCTGGTCGCCAGCAGCCCGAGTCCGGCACAGCGAGTCAGCCGATCTCCTCGTCGTCTGGCCCTGGCTCCTCACTTCTTCCCCCGCGTTCACAAATGCCGGCCAGGTGGCGGGTACCGAGCAAGAAGTACGCGGCAAGTGTGAAGTCGCAAGCCGCGTAGAATAAGTAGCTGTTTGGGTTGATTCCACGGGGTGTGTCGCTAAGCCCAATCTGGAGATCGACGAAGTTGGCGAGGTAGCTTACGCCTTGTGTCAGCGACCAAAGGCCGAACAGCCGAATGCCGAGGACGAACCAATCGTGCGGAGTCATGGGAGCTCGATGACGCGGCGGAGGAAAGACAGCCACCCAACCACGCGACTTCGTTGCCGTTAACGAGCCGCTACAATCTGTTGCATGGCCGATCCGGCGACACAGGGCGCAGTACAACAACGGCGATTATGGATGCCAGGACGGGACGGGTCAAGCACGTCCAGTTGGTGCCGCATCAGACATGGCCAACGACCCTGGACAACGATTTACCGGCAGGAAAAATGGCCAGCATCCGTTCCAATAACTGCTCCAGATGAGTAGCCCGGATCGGCCCCCAGCCCTCCGCGCCCAACGCCTGATTCCAGAGTGGACAGTGCGCTAGTCAGGCTTTTTGGGTCGCAAAAAGCTGCCCAGGCCGCGCGCAACCTTTACCTTTGTCAGGGATGGCACGTCGTTGATTGCCGGTTGTTCACTCGCTTCCACTTGTCGCGGCCGGGTACGTTTTCGCTGGCGTTTCGCCTCCCGCCATCGCGTCAGAGCCTGCTCGCGGATTTCGTCGTCGAGGAACACGATCCACTTCGCGTTCGTAGTCGTCTGGCTCGACTCTCCCGCGATCCCGACGGCCAATTTGGCTGCGCGGAGCCGTCCCATCAACTCTTCCGGGATCAGCGTGATGACTTCACCGGTCGTCGGATTGCAGAAACTGCGAGCTTCGTCCAGTAGGGATTGATGTTCGTTCATGCTGGCATTCTCGCCGCACACAGTGGTCTTTTCAAGACGTCACACAGCGTGAGTCTTCGTTCGTATCCAAGGACCACCACCCCCTACGTAAAACGGAATTCATTCCGTTCGCGCAGCACCCACCAACTCCCCATTTCTCCCGACGCCGAACGGCCAATTCCGCTTCATACCATGCGTTGACGGCGAGCCGATAACACCAACGACGGCTCTAACACAATTAACACAATTCGGCACAATGCCCGACGTCTACAGGTACGCTTGGAACGAAGCTCCCATCGACCACCCCGAGCGGGTCGTCACACCGCAGGCATGCCGTGGCGGCCGTTAACGCCAAGTCGTCCGCGTCGATGGGCTCCTGGAGGAAATTCGCCGCCCCGCGACCCACACGCATCCCGGGTCGTGTTGTTGCTGAGCTGAATGATCCTCGGCCTTCATTCGCTCTATCAGCCCCCCCGGCAGGTTGGACTATTGGCTTCTCCGTTGGTTTGTCTGTCAGCAAACGGTGCACGGCGGACAATACACTCCAATGCGCCAGGTCGGCCGCTTTCGCGAGTCGTTCGCCTGATTACCTGGCGGATTGCCTGTGGTCAGGTTTCCCACGTCTTACGGAGTCCGCAATTGTGGCGTCGCCCAATTTGAGTTTCAATGTACGCAAGTCCCTCTGCAATCACATAGGTGAGGCAGCCGGCAATGAGTTGGCAGACCTCATTCAAGACCTTCAGACGCGTCTGGAAAAGGTCGAACGCACGAAGGTCAACGTGACCCCCGTCGTCCCGGGAGAGCAGGTGGAGATAGTTGGTGTTGGGCAATACACGCCCCAATTGTAAACGTCCTGGTGTCGTCCTGCTCGAGACGAGTGTGCGGTGCGCAGGGTTACGCACGATGCCGCCGGCGTCTGGCTGGCCCACGATCATGAATCTCGGTAGCGAAACACGATACCGGCTGCTGTGAATGTGTCGCCATCTTGGCAAACGCGTCTCTCTCCTGCCGGAAAAGCCTCGCCATTGTAGATGAGCCTTTGTCGACTTAGGGTCTCCTGGAACACGTAGTGACCGTCCTCTAAGAACAGACGAAACTGACAACGACTAACGCTTGCTACATCCAGCACCAGGTCATTTGCGGGGTGACGTCCAACTCGGATTTCTTTCTCGGTGAGTTGAAAGGTATTTCCGACCGTGGGGTCGTACGGCTGGCCGAAATATGTGCAGCCATCGTACGCTGTTCCGTCCCACTCAATGATTTCAAGGCAAGCCATGGTTGAGCTCGAATTGCGAGGTTTGTAGCTGCCGTATGTCCGCTTCCGCCTGACGGCCTGAGGTCGCTGATTCACGTGCAAGAACAACCATGACTGTGAACCGCGGCGAGTACGGACCGTGTCGATGACTCGTACTCGGTGAGACTCTCGGTATCCCAGCCGCACCCGCAAGTGGATGTTGGCCTCATTTGTGTCCCGTGGTCAAGTCGAATCGCGAGCTGTCGGAAGCAGCGTCGCGATCCGGTTCTTACTTCAGGTTGTCCGACCAGATCGCCTTGATGGTCTCTTCCTGGCTGAATCCCTGTGGCACCGCTTCGCTGCGGGTGTTGGCGTAGTACCAGTGCTGGTCACCCACCGGGGCATGTAGCACCCGGCTGCCGGGCATCTGGAAGAAGCCGTTGCGGTCGTGTTCTCTGACCCAGTTCCAGGCATACCCGAGCCACTGATTTCGGTATGTCTCGTTCTGGTGGGCGAACCACGAGATCTCGTCGTAGCCCCAGACCCAACAGCCACCGACATTCGGTTGACCCGGCCGGTCGCTGACATCCCAGTTGTCAAGTTCGACCAAATACGGCAGGTGCTGACATTGCCAGCCGCTTGGCGCAATGCCACCCTTGCTTCGTCCGTAGATGCTGTCCAGGGCTCCCATTTTCAGCACGCCCTCCTGGGGGCGTTCGGGCACTTCTACGATCCTGAGCGGGAAGGAATGGAAGTCGAGCAGCAGGTGATCGCCGTACAATATGCCGCCGGCGGGGACATGCGCATCGCACAGAACCAGGTGACGCCGGGCATGGCGAGCGGCGTACTCCCGGACCTTGCGAAGCAACTCCCACCAATGCCCATGGTCGGGATCGTTGCCATCCATGATCTCGGCCTGTCCGAAGTGAATCGCTTCGCAGCCCACGTCGATGTACGAGGCGGCCAGGAAGTAAAACCACAGCTTGGTTTCCTGCTGGCTGATGTCCGGGATGGAAGAACCCTGTTGCCAATGATTGTGCCCACGGCCACCTGGGTACAGCATGGCCTCGTAACGGAAGTGCCGCGGTTCCGGCGATTGACCGAACGCTTCAAATACCCAGGCGGGAACCACGAGGTTGTCCACGTCTTTCGTCACGATCTCGAAGACGCACGCCTGCAGGATCATTTGCGGATCGGCGGCGTGAATCTCCGGGGCGGTCCGCCGGGCCGCTGCCAGCCTCGCGGGCAATTGGCTTTCTTGGCCCCACAAGTAAATCGTTCTCCCGGCGAACTTAGCGCCGATGTTCTTCAACATTCGGACGTTGTCTGCCGGGTTCCCGTGTCCCGTCAGCAGGTCGAGCATGGTGATCGACCGGCACAGGTAGTTTTCCAAGGCAGCACGAGTGATCGTGCCGTCGAACTCGTAGTCACCGGCATGGACTGCGGGGGGCAACGGAAGCAACAGGACCACGGCGAAGACGAGCCAGCGTCGGAGGTTCATGGTGCCATTCCTTTAATGCGGCCGGCGGCCGCAACCAGACAGGAAATTCGAAATCCGAATATCGAAAACCTAAACAAACTCGAAATGCAAAGCTCAAAATCCAAAACCTCCGCTACCGGCCAAACCACGTCCATGACTCGCCGGCAGATTCTCACCACGGGAACCTGCTACTGCGTCCTCCGTTTTCCCTTCCTCCCTTCCTCCCTTCCTCCCCGTTTTTCTGTCACAACGTGTAAGCCACGTGTATTCCCATCATGCTCCATCCCTTCGGCCGGTGTCTACCGCAGCAGAACAGCAAACACTGGGACGAATCGCCTGTTGGCGTAGTCCTTGGCAATCGTCAAGGCATCGTCGCGATTCCGTACCTTGGCCATTACGGTATCGCAGAAGTCCCAATTATCATCCTCGATGCCAGTCGGTGTCTTGTTTTTCACACTGACAACGATTTCAAAAAACTGGTTCTTCCGCTTGGGAAAACAGACCGAAATGTCTTTCAGCGGCACAGCGGTATCGGCAACCATCACAGCAGACGGCATTGCTACTCTCCTTGAACCTGACTGGCTGGGCCGGTAGGGCATCAAACGCGAAGAAAACGGCCGAGTGTCAGGCTGGCTGCCTCATTGTATCAATTCCAATGCAGCACCCAGCCACGAAAACCGCTTGAGCAGTCGAAATGTCGGAAAAGATTTCTTTCTCGGGCGGCAGTATGAGTTTTTCCATGCCGATAACCGACAGCCGATCAAGTGTTTCGCAACCATCTCGCGTGGCATTCATGCGCCGAGGTCCAAATCGCACGAGGATCTTCCCGAGCTCGCTACGCCGCACCGAACGCTGGATAATGTTGGGATGAATAGAGTATGTTGCGTGGAAACAAGCAGTGTATGGCTCCGAGGCTTTGTGGGCCTGTGCATCCTGCTCTCCTCGTTCAGCACGTCGGCGGTCCGAACATCACGGACGCCGGCATCGCCCAATTAGCGGCTCTTCCCCACGTCACACGATGGACTCTCAATGTCACCCCGATAATCACTGGCAATTCGTTGAAGTGTCTGACAAGGTGCCCTCACCGTTCCTTTGCGGGAGGGACTCGACGAGCTTCTTTACACTCTCGGTCAATTCGATCGGGAACATGATGACCGTATTCGATGGCCCAGCGCCCAATCCATCAACGGTCTGAAGGGTCCGCAACTTCATTGCGCCAGACATTTGCTCCATGATCGCCGCGGCGGCCGCCAGATTGACGGCGGCAATCTTATCGCCCTCCGCCTTGGTGATCGTGGCCCGTTTCTCCCGTTCTGCCGAGGCTTGCCGCGACATGATCCGTTTCAAGTCTTCGGGCATTTCGATGTCCTGCAGGCGAATGGAATCCATGTGTAGGCCCCAATTGCTGATCCGCTGCTCGACGATCTCGGCAATCCGCTGCTGGATCTGTTCCCGCTCGGAGAGGAGTTCATCCAGCGAGAGCCCGCCGACGACATCGCGCAGCGTGGCTTGGGCGTACTGGGCGATGGCAAATGCGTAATCCTGGATTTGGATGACGGCCTTTTCCGGGTCAGAAACCAGGAAGAACAGGACTCCATCGATCGCCGCGGGGACGTTATCCTTGGTGATCACCTGCTGCTTTGGAATGTTGAGCGTCAGCAACCGTAGGTCGACGAACCTGACGTTGTCAATAAAGGGGATGATGTACATGATCCCCGGTCCTCGTATCGTCAGAAACTTGCCCAGCCTGAGCACGACACCCCGCTCCCATTGGGCTGCCACGCGCACGCCAGAGACGAGGATTCCCCAGAGGACCGCAAACACGACCTCGGTCACGACGGTGGCGATCACTCGAGCCTCGGTCATCGGCCTCAGCGCCAGATAGAGTACTAGGCCGAGGATGATAGCGGGGACCAAGAACAGCAACACCCGCAACGAACTTCCGAGAGACACGTGACCTCGTTGGGGCTGAGCGTAGACTTTTTCTGTTGGCATGGTAAGTACCCCTTTCCTTTGCGAGTTCGTACACGACCTTCTCGACCAACCAACGCATTCCCGCAGTCGAGTGGGGAGTGATTGGCCCACGCTCGCCTGGAGGCTGTCCCGACCACACCTGCATTGTCCCGGCTCGGTGGTGGCACCGCAAGCTGTTGTCGACTTTCGTTGTGTCTGGATCGCTTCACCTCTAAGCGACGATTTTTCCGCCCGATCGATCGTGAAAAGAAATCAGCCGGGAATCACGCCGCTGCGGGATGACGACCTCGAATTCATTTTCGCGAATGTCCTTCCCGGAAGCGACCCACGTGTCGCCGGAATTGTAATCCTCGAACTTCCCTTGTTTCGCCGGGTCGAGCGTGACAAGCTCGAACGTCATCGCGCAGACGTCACCGTGGGCGCGGCGCAGGGCGAGAATCATCCCCGCTTGTTCTGCGGGAAGATACCGCTGATATGCCGTCCGGCGGTGGGCAGTTAGCGGAAAGTGTCAAGAGCGGCCGACCATGATCGCGATCAGAAGTAAGCCGAGTGGCGACATGTTGTGCGGCGCCGCGTGACCCTAGCTGTAAATGCCTGCCATCTGCCAGACGTCGAACGACGGCAGCAGGGAGTCTGCGCCGACGGACAGAATCGAAACGCCGTCGCTGTCTTCACGGCTCGGAAAGACGCGGACGGCGACAACCTGACGGTCGGCGACGAAAACTTCTATTACGCTGCGGTCGATGAAGACTCGCACTTCCACCGGCTCATTCGGCGGGATGTAGACGTTCGCCTGCTCCACCGGCCGAATGTCCCTCGGGGCAGTGGCCGAGTGGCTGGAATCGATCTCGACGACACTGTCGTTGCCCGGCTTCAGGTGGCTGATGTAGCCCCGATTGCGGTAAAAACGCATGGTGGTGACCTCCTCGCGGTTCTTCGAGCGGAAGAAAACGGTGCGAGTTCTTGACAACTCGCACCGTGTGCAAGTACTTTCGATGCTCAAAGGGGATGAAAATGCCTGTCACTAGCAAGCTACGGTTCTTCGAGCAGATAAGAAGCTATCCGCGCGACTTCTGGGTCGCCAACACCATGGAGATTTTCGAGCGTCTCTCCTGGTACGGCTGGTTCACCGTGATGGCCTTGTACGTCACGGCACCGCCCGAGACCGGCGGCCTGGGCTTTTCCACGGAGACACGCGGCAACCTGATGGGCATCGTGCCGTTCTTCCTCTACCTGATGCCCGTGCTCACGGGCGCTCTGGCCGACCGTTACGGCTACAAGAGGATGTTCATCATTGCCTACCTGGTGATGATCGTGTCGTATTACTCCCTGGGCTTGTTCACGTCACTGCCAGGCTTCTTCCTGGCCTTCATGTTCGTGGCCGTGGGCGCGGCCATATTCAAGCCGGTGGTGGTGGGGACCGTGGCCAAGGTCACCGACGAATCCAACTCCGCCTTGGGGTTCGGCGTCTTCTACATGATGGTGAACGTGGGCGGGTTCCTGGGCCCCATCGTCGCGGGCGTGGTCCGCGGCTGGTCGTGGGACTACGTGTTCATTGCCTGCTCCAGCTGGGCGTTCATCAACCTGCTGATCGTCATCTTTCTTTACAGGGACCCTTCGACCGAGGCCCAGTCGGCCAAGCCGCGCAGCCTGCGCAAGGTCCTCGACGACAGCGTGGAGGTGCTGGGCAACCTGCGTTTCTTTCTCACGGTATTTGTGGTCCTCATCGCGCTGATGATCGCCAGCCTCGAACCCAGTTGGTTCACTTGGACCGAGTGCCTCGTCTTTATCCCGGTGTGGCTAGTGGGAAACCTGGTTTACGACCGATTGCTGCCCGAGGGGAGCGGCCGCCCGGACGCCCCTCAACGGACCCCTCTGGCCAAACGCATGTTCTGCGGAAACTGGCGTTTCGCCCTGTTCCTGCTGATCATGTCGGGCTTCTGGACCGCGTTTAACCAGATCTTCCTCACCATGCCCGAGTACATCCGCGACTTCATCGACACCAAGCCGCTCATCCAGGCGTTTCAGTCCGTGTTGGGCGACGACGCGGTGTCCAAGGTGGCCACCATCAGCGCCGACGAGCGCGAATCGATTGCGGGCTCGATCAAGACGCTCACCGAGGCCAGGTCCGCCGGCACCTTGGACGACGCGCAGATCGAGGCTGACGCCCGCAAGCTGCTGGCCTCCAAGGTGCGCGTCACGCCTGCGGAGCTGCGCGGGTTCATCGACGAAGGAGGCGGCGTCGACGCGACAACCGACCGCGTCATCGACGCGGGCCGGCAGTTCAACCCCGAGTTCATCGTGAATATCAACGCTGGGGCCATCATCGCCTTCCAGATCCTGGTGTCGTTCTTCATGGGCGCTTCCACCGCTTCACGACCATGATTACGGGCATGTGCGTGGCCGGCGTCGGCATCGGGCTCAGCGCGTTCGCCGGCGGCGACGGCACGCTGGGAGCGGGTGGCACCGTGTGGCTGGTCTGCCTGGGATTGTTCATCTTCTCCTTCGGCGAGATGATGGCCAGTCCCACGAGCCAGGAGTACGTCGGCCGCATCGCGCCGCGCGACAAGGTGGCCCTGTACATGGGCTACTACTTCGTGGCGATCGCTCTGGGAAACCTCTTCGGCGGCATCCTGTCGGGGCAGCTGTACGGCAAGTTGGCCCGCGACATGCAGCGGCCTGAACTCATGTGGATGACGTTCGGCGCCCTCATGTTCGTCACCGCTTTCGTGTTCCTGCTCTACAACAGGTACGCCCTGCCCAAGAGCCAATCCGCGTCGCTCACAGATAAGTGAACTGTCTCACCCGAATGAGGCTGGCCGCCATCGGCAACTGGTTCTCCGATCATCCGCCCATGCGATATGCACGACTTTCGCATGCCGCTGCCACAACTGTAGCACTCCCTGTTTCTGTTGCGATCACCAAGGATTATGATATCTATCAAAGGGGAGTGCCGCACTTCTCGCGTTCTGGACGGCCCAATCAATGTTCTGAGGTCCCGAAAATGAACCAGCGACTCTGCCTGTTCGGCGCTGCCCTAATGATGGCCTGCGCCGCGTCGCAACCGCCTGCCGTCAGCGCCAACCAAGTGCTTTCACTCGATGGCTCGTGGCTGCTGGCGGTCGATCCCGGGAATGTCGGACTAAGTGGAGAGTGGTGGACTGCTCCGCACGCGGAGGCCAAGCGGACGAAGGTACCATGGATCATCCAGGACGCGTTCCCCGGTTATCACGGCGTCGCTTGGTACTGGAAGGAATTCGAGGGTCCCGCCAATCACTACCAGGACGGACGTACGCTGCTGCGATTCTGGCAGGTTGACTACAAGTGCGATGTGTGGCTCAACGATACGGCCATCGGATCGCACGAGGGGGGCGAGTCGATGTTTGTGTTCGACGTCACCGGCATCGTCAAGCCGGGTCAGACGAATCGGCTGGCTGTTCGCGTGTTGAACCCGACGCACGAGCCGGTGGACGGCATCGTCCTGAACGAGACGCCACACCGAAACAAGGCGTTGCCGTACCGGTCCGGCAGCGCGTGGAATCAAGGGGGCATCTGGGACTCAGTCGAAGTACTCAACGTTCCACAGGCCTGGGTGGAAGACCTCTTTGTCCGGCCCGATTGGAAAACGGGTGAGATTCGCGTTCAGGCGAACATCCGCAGCGCCGGTGCCGCGCCCTTGAAATCGCGCGTGCAATTCTCCGTCGCCCCGGCCGCATCGGGAGAGACGCTGACTGTCACCTGTCTCGAGCCGGAACTGAAATTGGGCGACACGCTGGTCGAGACGACTCTGAAAGTCGAACAGCATCGCCTCTGGGACCTCGACGAACCGAACCTTTATCGCGTGACGGCCCGACTCTGTCCGGATGGCACGCAAGAGGGGAGAGATTTCCATGAACATTCGGTTCGCTGTGGGTTCCGCGACTTCCGCTTGGAAGATGGCTACTTCCGTCTCAACGGAAAGCGGATTTACCTGAAGTGCTCGCACACCGGCAATTGCTGTCCCATCGGTTTGGAGATGCCGCACGATCCCGACTTCCTGCGGCGAGATCTGATTAATCAAAAGATGATGCGATACAACGCCATTCGCTTCATCGCCGGCGTGCCCAAGCGGTACCAGCTCGACTTGGCGGACGAAATCGGTCTGATGGTCTACGCAGAGTCCTACGCGGGGTGGTGTTTGGCCGACTCGCCGAAGATGAAGCAGCGCTACAACGAGTCCGTGTTCGGAATGATCAAGCGAGATCGCAACCATCCGAGCGTGACGATTTGGGGCCTGTTGAATGAAACGAACGACGGTCCAGTGTTCCGGCACGCGGTGAGCGTTTTGCCGGAGGTCCGGAAACTGGACGACACACGACTGATTCTGCTCAACAGCGGCAACTGGCATGTGAGTAACGGCAGCACCGCCGGTATCAGGGTGTGGAGAAACAACGAACGCGACAACCCGTGCGTTACATTCAACGGCACCCAGGGCATTGTCAAGGCGCTCGGAATTACCTGGCAGGCCGGCCAACTGGCGTTTCATCCCGGGCAATACGGTGAATACGCCGTCGTCCGGTGGACGGCGACTACCGACGAGAGAATTGACCTTTCGACCGCCTTCAAGAGTATTGCCGAACGGGCCACCACCAGCGTCCATGTCCTGCACAACGACAAGCCGCTATTCGAGAGCCTGATAAACCTGGAAGGGAAGGGCCCCGAGTGCAATTACGCGGGGTCGGTCGAGGTCCGGAAAGGCGACACCATCGACTGTGTCTGCGGATGGGGAAACGGAGACTACGGTGCCGATACAACCGCCTTGACTGTCCTCGTGAAGAACGCCGCCGGCCAGGTGTGGATGGCCGATCGGGATTTCTCCATCCAGCAGAACCCGCACGGTCCGTGGAGCTACGGGATGCTGAAGGCGAGCGACAGGCCGGACGTCAGCACGTTCACGTCGTTTCCCTTTGGCAAGGCCGACGAGAATATCGGGAGTGTCAGTAACCCCGGTTCGACGGTCTGGGAGGATATTCTGAGTGATCAACATCCTTATCGCCGGGTACCGCACACCGCGGACGTGATCCAGTTGCTGCGGACCACGCACGACAACGGCTTGCCCTTGTTTATCTCGGAGTGCGGTATCGGCAGCGCGATCGATCTGATGCGGACCGTCCGCTGGTATGAACAAGTTGGTAAACCGGATGTCGAGGATGCCCAGTTGTATCGGAGTTGGCGGGACCAATTCCTGGCCGATTGGCAGCGATATCGCCTGGACGAGGTATTCGCGCGCCCGGAGGAGTTTTTCAAGGAGAGCATTTCCCGCATGGCCGGCCAGCGTTTGATGAGCGTCAATGCCGTCCGCGCCAATCCGGCCTGCATCGGCCACAGCATCACCGGCACGCTCGATCAAGGCATGACGGCCGAGGGTATCTGGACCACCTTTCGCGAACTCAAGCCCGGCACGACCGACGCAATTTTCGATGTCTGGGCACCCGTGCGCTGGTGTCTGTTCGCCGAGCCGTTGAATGTCTATCGCCAGACTCCCGTAAAGCTCGAGGCGGTGCTGGTGAACGAAGACGCGCTGCAGCCGGGCGAGTACCCGGTGCGCCTGCAAGTCGTCGGGCCAAACCTCGCGCGGGTTTTCGACAAGACGATTACCGTCAAAGTCGCGGACCCGCAGTCCAGCCCCGAGCCGCCGATGGTCCACTTGGCCTTCGCGGAAGATGTGGTCATCGATGGACCGCCGGGAAGGTATCGGTTTCTGGCAACGTTTGAAGAAAGGGCGGTGGCCTGCGGCGAAGAAGTCGAATTTTTCGTCGACGTAACGCCGGAGGAAATGCCGAAGGTGGAGACGGAGGTGGTGCTGATGAGTGATGACAAGGACCTGGCCGCATGGCTCACCCATCATGGCATTCAGCATCGTCCTTACACCCTTGGCCAGCAGACGCACCGTGAAGTCATCCTGTGTTCGGGTAGGCCCACAATCGAAGCCGCGGAGCTGTTCAAGGACCTTGCCCAGCGGATCGCGCGCGGTTCAACCGTTGTCTTTTTGACTACCGACACCTATGCCAGCGGCAACGACTCAACTGGCTGGCTGCCGCTCAAGACCAAGGGGAGTGTGAGCGGCATCGCCCGCTGGCTGTACCACTCTGACGAGTGGTGCAAGCGGCATCCGATCTTCGAAGGTCTTCCCGCAGGCGGCGTGATGGACTATGGCTATTACCGTGAATTGATCCCGGACGTTGTCTTCATGGATATCGAACCGGCCGCCGATCCGGTGGCCGGCGGGATCAACGCCTCGTGGGGCTACCAGTCCGGCCTGATGGTGGCGGTCTACACGCTCGGTGACGGCGAGTTCATCCTGAATTCGCTCCGCATCCGGGACAATCTGGGGACGGTGCCGCAGGCCGATCGGTTGCTGCGCAACATGCTCCGCTTCGCCGGCCGCGACGCATCCAAGCCGCTGACCGAACTGCCGGCTGACTTCGATGCGCAGTTGAGGGCGATCGGATATCCCTGAGGAAGGGTACCCGCGGAGGGGTCATGCAGCGTCGCGATCATCAGGGCCACCATCGTTAAAGGGAACCGTTTCGCCGATTGGCTCTACGCCTCATTCTTCTTCGCCACGATCCAGGTCCTGCGCGTCGGTTCGTGGTTGTGTTTCCTGACGATCTTCCTCAGTCATTCACGACCTTCCAGAGCATGACACGATCGAAGGCCAGCGAGGCACTACCGGCCCAGAGAACACGAGACTCGTATGCTCCGCCGGGATGATCGAACAGCAGAGCCACTGACTTGTACTCGCCCAAGGGCAACTCACTTGCGGCCAGCATGCGGGATGCAAAGACGACGGATGCACCTGCTGCACAAGTCTCGACTTGCGCCACATCGCCTGTGCCCTCGCCTGTGCGTTTGATTCTGATTAGCGCCAGATACCGACCGGCGTCCAATCCGGCATACGGCCCGTATACCAGGAAACCAGGCCTGGCAATTTCCTTGTTTGCCTCCCACGTGATCGACCCATCCGTATTGACAACCTGCTGACCGGTCGAATGGGCGAGTGTCTCACTTCCCAAATCACTGACGAATTGCAGTGTGACATTCTCGGGGAGAGCGCCGAGTATCTCCAGCGCGGGCACACGACTCACATCCATCACCGATTGTCTCAGGCCAAAAGGCCCGCGGGCTTCGACTGTGACCTTGCCCGCGATCGCTTTGCCCGATACCAC
Source organism: uncultured Planctomycetota bacterium (assembly GCA_963802295.1). Taxonomy (GTDB): domain Bacteria; phylum Planctomycetota; class Planctomycetia; order Pirellulales; family Pirellulaceae; genus JAJRVM01. The sequence goes on from CAWDIM010000007.1 coordinate 463,288, forward strand.
GACTTCCAGTTCCTGGCCCGTTTCCAGCATGGCATGAGCTGGAGTGAGCGACGCATCTTCCAGTCCGGTCACGGCAAAGGCGGCCGGCATTGACTGGGGAGTGACGTTCTCGATCGCACAACGCGTGTTCAAACTGTATCCTTCCACCACGGCTGAAGAAACCGGCAGACGGATCACCACCTGCGTCTCGGATATCAACTTTTCATTGTGCTGTTTGAACAGGTTAAAGAACGTGTACAGATCGACCACCTCAAACCGTTCCTCCGGGTGCTGTTTCGCAAACAAGTCAAGGGATGCCTTCACCTGTGTTGGCGATACCCAGACACACCGGAAATAATAGAAACCCGGTTCGTTCTGCTGACGCTGCTTGACCGCTTTGTAGATCTCGTCGGCGGTGTACGTTGGCGAATTGGGATCCGCGCCGAGAAGCTGCACGATCGGCATTCCTTTCCATACATGGGGCCGAGGGGGTTGTCCGCCGCGACCATGCAGGTCTGCGACGATGGTCGCGTACCCATCCGGCGAGAATTGGGCGAACGCGTCTTTCACGTCGTCTCTCGGCTGATCCCAATCGAGCACCATGCCGGATATCGTCACGTCCGCCTGATTGTAGAAATCCTGGTTGTGTCGAATGAACAGGGGCAGGTACTGCTGCTGTACCCGGTTCGGATTCATATATCCGGCGGCACTGGCATCCGCCACGAAGTTGTCCTGCGGCGTGGCGGTTTCGTAGAAGTAAGCTATCAGATCCGGATATGTTTCGAGCAGGTTGGGATTGATTCCCCATGCCAGCGGGAGTTCGCCCCTTACTTTGTCATTCCAGTGGTTGGGGAGGAAATTGTAGAGCGGAAAAGCTGAATCATAATCAGCCATCAATATCGCGATGTACGATTTGTTCTCCAGTGGAGGTTTGCCGGATGGTCTGGATTGGCGCAGCGGCCTCCTGGGCGCATGACAGTGGAACGATTGGTTATAGCAGAATTCCGTGGCGGTATTCTGATAGCAGTTGTATGGCGAAATCAGATAGACGGTCTCCCACTCTGTCGGCACGGGATCATGTTTGCTTGGATGCCCCGGCATGTTGCTGTACTTCTGGAAGCTGAAAAATCCGGCGACTTCCGTCATCTGCTGGCCCGCGGACTGGTTAAGCGTCGCGGCCAGCAGCAGATGGTATGTGGCAAGGTCGGATCCCAGGGGTTGATGGGGGTCATCTCCGGGAGTCTCATCACCCCACGGAGACAAGTCGTAGGTGAAGGCGCGGTTCTTCACGGCCCAGTCGCGGAGGATCAGGTATGCGATCTGCCCTGGTTCGCGATCGTGGAAGGAATCCGTATACAAGCACAAGAAATGCGGCGAACATTTCCCGGTGTCGATGTATTCTCTGATGGCCCATCGGTAGGCATCGTTCTTCTTGCTGCCGGTCTCTTGTCCAGTGAACATCCCCCGCAGATCTTTGATGACAGCCAGGTTCCACTTCCGCAGGTATTTCTCTGCCATCCCAGGGCTGAATACGACGGCGTCCTCGACGCCGGCGATCGTTGTGGCGACATTAATGCTGGCGGGTACTTCCGGATCCCAGATAACCGCCCCCGTCAGTTTCCCGGCCGAGAGTCGATATACTTCGTCCAGATTCGTGATCGTCTTCCTCTCCGCGCCTTCCAGCCAACGGCCATCCTTGGACATGATGTCCAGCCAATATTCGGGCCGGCCGTATCCATCGTTATTGATGTAGAGGATTGGCTTGTCTCTGTTGATGATCCCCTGCATCGACACCAAGGCTGCCACTTCGTCATAGTCGTGGGAGTCGGCGGGTTGCTTGGTTATTTCGTAGATGTACATGACGGCGTGGCCGCTGTCTTGAGCTGCGTCGCCGCCGATGGCGGGAAGCATGGACATCGCTTGGATCGCGGCGACCAATGCCAGCCGACGGGTGGTGCCTCGTTGCATGCGTTCTCCAGTGTTCAGGAAGCACGTGTATTCAACCGCGTCCTGTTGATGTGGTTTCATGGTGACCGGGGAAGATCGACCTTTGCTGGAATCGCTCTCGGGTTTCTGCCGTGATGCATGCAGCAACAGAGGCGAGGAATATCGCCAGTATCGGCCGGTGTGTCGTCATCATCTTCTTGAATGACGAGCTTGTATTGTTGTCTCGCCTGAGCGTGCGAGTGTTCGACGCATTGTAACTTCCGCACAGCCCTCACAGAATCTGGCGGGTTACATTGCTGCCAAGACGACCCGCCGACGGTGCCCCCCACAATCCGCGGGACGCCGTGGTCAGACATCGGCAGACGGCTTCGGTTCCTGCTCTTTCCGGGCCTCGACGATCCCCTCCGTCACTGCCTTGGCAACTGCCTTGACGCCAGGCTGAATGTTCTCGCCCATATAGTTGACCACGTCCTTGGCAACGGGGGCACTTTCGCCAGCCATGTAGCGATACACCGCACCCATGTAGCCGAACCAAGATATGACCAGGCCGATCATGAGGAGCGGCATGCCGACGAAAGCGCACCAAAAGAAACGCGGTGGTTCGAAAGTGCCGAACGCCGCAAAGAAGCTGCCGATTCCCACTATGATCAATACGACGCCTATCAGAGCGACGACCGGGCCGCCGACTCGCAGGACAGTTCGGACAGTCGAATGTTGGACCGAGTGCAATTTGTCGTGGTTCATGGCAGAGTCCCGTGAATGCCTGGTAACGATCCGCAACGGCCTATCAGCGCTGCCGTGCTGGGGGATGGACCGACCGGCACGGCGCGGTATTCCAGCAGCCTCCCGCTGGGCATTATTGACTCAAGTATTTGATTGTCAATACTCGCAGCCTGGCACACGCTTGTGTGGGCTTCCCAGGAAATGGAAGGAATTCAAGACGGACGCGACGCAGATGCGAAGGATACGACTAACCCACTGACGGCCATTTAGATCCTGAGACTGACGGCGATTTCCATTCCGGTCCCTCAGTATATCAGGCACGCTTGGTGTGCTCCCCCAGCAGGCCGTGAATCGCGCCGGCGTCCTCGCTATGGGTGTATTCGGCCATACCCCGCTGGCCATCCGGTGTTCGGTGCCGATTCGCGCGCACATGCCCCCATACTCCTCTGCGGAACTATTTGGCTCTAACCAGCTTGTCAACGCCCGAAGATGGTCGGAGAATCTGCCCATCAGCGAAGTCGCACGGTGGCCGTTTACGAAGTCGCGGCAGAAGACCACGACAGAGACCAAGCGGACTGACACCGCCTCAATCCAGATTGTTACCTCTTCCTCGAACAATCGCCGAAGAATGGACTCCATGGACCATAAGAGTGGAAGCCCTATTTCGCAGGCCGATCTCGAATCGTATGGCGAAGGGACCGGCTACCGGAAGGTCCAGCTGCGAGTCACACACTTCGGAACGCGACGTTTCCCGCCGTCAGTCCGCCGTCGACCATCAACACCGCGCCGGTTACGAAGGACGCCTCGTCGGACGCCAGGAACACTGCGGCGCTGGCGATCTCGGCGGGGCGGGCGATCCGTCCCAGCGGACAGAGCCTCCCGAGGGTCTCGCATACCGCTGGGTTTGCCCGTTTCATCGGTTCCCAGATCTCCGTTTCCGTCGTGCCCGGACAGACGACATTGAAACGAATATTGTACTTACCATACTCGACCGCCAAGGAACGTGTGAGGCTTACCAGGGCGCCTTTCGCAGCCGTGTACAGATGTTCTGAGCCGAGCCCCATCAACGCGTTGGCGGACGATATGTTGACAACACTGCCCGATGCCTGCTCAATCATTGGCCGCAGCACGGCCTGCGTGCAGTTCCACGCGCCCTTCAACGCCACCTCCACATTTTCCCAGGAGTTACTCTGAATGGCGTCTATCGAGCAGATCGCGTTGTTGACCAGAATGTCCACGCGTCCCAGTGCCGATAGTGAAAATTCCACCACGGATTGCACTTGATGTGCTCGCCTCACATCGCACTCACACAGGTGTGCAATGCCATTCTGGGAGCGGATCCCTTCGACGACCGTGCGCCCCTTTGCGGCGTCTATCTCGGCAACGACGACGCTCGCTCCCTTAGCGGACAACGCCTCGGCAATAGCCCGTCCGATCCCGCTCCCGGCACCCGTCACGATGGCCACCTTGTCTTGCATGATTGGAACTCCAGCGCCCCCAACACTTCCGGCCACGATCTAGTTTCGCTGACGCGTTGCTGGCGGGCACGCGTTGCCTGTCGTGGAAGGGCAGGCGACCCACCTGGGTTGCGGGGTGGCAGCGTTGACCTGGGAAAAGTCTTCACTTTACAGAAGTCAACAACGGCCTGTACAGCGGTCGCTCCCACCCGAGGGCGTCCGCGGAGATGCCGGCGATGGGAATTTCAGTCGCGCCGCGCGAACTGTCGCCGCTGTCTCCCAGTTCTGCAACTGCGCCGATGTTGCGGAGAATACAGCACCGCATATCGATGGCGGTGGCCATAAGTGGCTCGCCGGCACATAATCCGGACTATGGGACAGAGTTAGCGAGCTCAATTGCAGAGCAATTGTCCCACTCGTGGACGATGCCGTTTGGTATCACTACGACGTGTTGTTTACGCGGCAGGCATCTCCTCTTTTTCATGTGATGCCAGAGGATTATGATAACAACAACGGCAACTCAACGGTGGCGAAGTTTACTTCGAAAGCGTTCATCGTACCGCAGTTTCTGCCCCCGCCTTTCTCACCACTTTGCCGGTGTTGGCCTGATGGTATACGGGTTGGAGCGGTGGGAGAATCGCGGACGACGAGCGAGGATTATGGCGTGAGATTCCGGATCTCTCTCTCTGCCGGCGTCAGCCTTCGTGGCCTCGCGATGATGTACGGTGGTTTCGGTTGTTAGCGGGCAGTTGGCCAATTTGACTGTTCGACGCATTGCGTACTGGTGAGCGGGTGCATTGTCGATGCAATTATCCCGTTCGTTCGCCATGTCGTTATATGGCAAGATGTGAGAGCCTCTTTCTGCTGGAGAGCGACGAGGAGATCCTGGACGACATTATGGTGGTGGAAGATGATGGCGACGATAATCAGTTTGACGTGAGATGGTCCGACTGAATAACACGGCCACACACGATTCTGCCTTGCCACTTCGGCGGCATCAGTTTTCATGTTGCGGGTTGGAGGAATTAGACATGAGCTATCCCCATATGCGGCAGGCTCAGCGAAACGCCCGTCGTCGGCATGGCGAGCGGCATAAGAAACTGCAATTGGAGCGATTGGAGGATCGTCGTTTGCTCTCTGTGGTTGGTGATGAGCCAACATGGGATGCCATGCCCTGGGCGGCCGGCCTCACGTTGTCCGACAGCGACCTGTCGAAAATGCGAGGGCAGACGGTCTATCTGGACACCGATGGGGCATCGGATCTGACTTATCGTGGTCCGATCACGATGGAAAACCTGAGTATCGGGTCGTTAGCCCTGTCGAATTCGGCGTGGCCAGGTAGGGAAGCCGAACTCTCGAATGAGGCTACGTGGCTGCTGAACTCCTGGTTTGCGCCATTGAACGTGATGTTTACGTTAAGTGAACCGCGGGAATTAGATACCTGGTCCACTGTGTACGTCGGCGGCAGCGATGAACCGTTCGCACAATACGGCTCGTTTTGGGGACTGGCCGAAGGCGTGGACCGGGGCAACGTTCACCACAGCGACACGGCACTCGTCTTTGCGGAGCGAGTCGCTGCCGCTGCGGAGAGTTTCGAATCGCTCGTACTCTCGTTGGCCCTGGTGATAGGTCACGAGTCGGCGCATCTACTGGGATTCGCGCACACGGAAATCGGCGACCCAGACAGCGGACCGCTCGCAGATGTCGCTCACAAGGAGGATGTTCACAACTGGCTCAGTCAACAAGCGTACGAACGGTTTGCTGGGGAGTTCGGCGTGACGAGCATGCAGGATTATCGGACCGATTTCGCCGAGGGTGCAGAGAACGAAGATAGCTGGCGCAACCCGTTTGGGCAGATCACGCCGTTTATGCGGCATTTCTGGGGACACGACGACCAATTCCAGCGAGTTCCCACCGACGGCCTGGCCGGCTACGACGCGGCTCCACAGCGCGCTATCCGTTACATGTCAGGTGGCTTCTTCGGTCAGGATTTGGAGCTTGATTGGCTCTTCCCGCCTGGTTACGGCGCCGCCGAGAATTACGTCAATGACGATCTCGAAACGGCCTTTGATTACCTCGGGCACGTCGCACATCTGTTGCAGGATATGGCCGTGCCGGCACACGTACACAACGACATGCACGTTGGAGGTGATCCCTACGAAGACTGGGTCGGTGGCGTCGCGTTCCCGAGTTCCACCGACCCCGATCGATGGACCCAGTACGCACTGCCCGCTGGTTCAAACTCGGCGATCCGTTCGCCACAGGAAGTTGCCGAAGCAGTGGGGCTCAATTTTGTGCCTGGTTACGCGTCAGGCGCCCCGCCGACATTCGACATCGCCACGATATATGGGCTGTTTCTGCAGACTGCCAGTACGGGGGATGACTATGACAGTCTGGATTTCTTCGGTGAGATTGACAATGGAACTCGAACTTCCGCCCCATGGCAAGGTGAAGCCCTGGGGGACTATGACTCGTGGACGGTGGCGGAACTCGATCAACTCGCCCGCCGGCTTGTACCGGAAGCGATCGTGCGGTCGGCCGAATTGATCCGGTATTTCTATGGGGTTGTCGACACGGAAACACCCAAGTTGTCGGTCACGTTCGGTGGATATGTCGATGGGGCTCAGTCGCCGCAGGTCGTTCGGCAACCTACTTTTCGTATTACCGTCGGGGCCACCGACGAAGACACGGGTGACAGCGGTATCAGTAATGACCGTCTCGGTATTCGATACCGGCAAATGGCACCAAGCGGAAGCTGGTCTTCCTGGATGACGATGCCCGATTTGACAACGGGTACGAATGGCACCAGTCTCCTCACCGCAACCCATCGGCATGACTTGACGTCGTACGGGTTCGCTGGCCAGCACGGTGCCGGGGCGGAGTACCGATTTCAGGGCCAAGCGTGGTACACGTACGAGTTCGATATCTCGGCGGAGGATGGCGCCGGAAACACGGTCAGCGAGCAATATGTGGTTCGCGTTGAGCCGTATCAGGTCAATGTGGTGGAGGTCCTGGACACATCGGGCAGCATGAGCGATGAGAACAAGATGGCCGAGGTCCAAGCCGCGGCGTCAATGTTTGTCGGTCTGCTCGAGACCCAGAACCGGATTGGAGTGGTATCGTACAGCAGTTCGGCGGGTGTTGCGTATCCACTCACGCAAATCACCGATACGTCGGTCCGGGACGCGGCGATCCATGCAATTAATGGACTCTCCGCGGGTGGGAATACCTCGATTGGTTCTGGCATCCGCGTTGCCGATGGCCAACTGGATCAGTATCCGGACGAACCGGTGCGGGCCATGATCGTATTGTCCGATGGCATCGAAAACACGTCGCCTTATGCCGTGGATGTGATCGCTTCTGAAGTGGATCCCGATATTCGGATCTACACCGTCGGCTTTGGATCGGACGCTGACGTCGGTCTGCTCTCGCAAATCGCCGCCTCGCGGGGGGGACGCTTCTTGTCGGGCGGCACCGGTAACTTGGCGGCGATCTACGATGAATTGTCGGCGGAAGTGGCCGACGAACAGGGTCTGCTGGATCGAACCGGTCGCATACGGCCGTCCGAAACCGTAAGTGAGCACGTCGTTGTGGACGCGTCGTGCGGCACGCTGACCGTCGGCGTGACTTGGCCGGGCAGCGACCTGGACATTTCGCTAGTGGCTCCGGATGGTACGATTATCGATCGCGCAATCGCGACTTCGGATTCCACCGTCCATCTCATCGAGGGGCCGACCTACGAATATTTGAAGATCGACTCACCCGCGATTGGTGTCTGGGAAGCGCGCGTGACGGCTGTCGAGGTCGCACTGGACGGCGAACCGTATCGACTGGTGGGCCGTGTGACTTCGAGCATTCACGCGTCGGCGGTGACAGAAATCACGGATGTCCCCTTTGGCGATGTAGCTAACTTGCGATTGCAGGTCGATGACGGCGCCCCGATCGTAGGTGCGCAGGTGCAAGCCGAAGTATTTGTGCCGTGGATTTTGGAGGTTGCCCCACAGGATGTGCCGCAGCCGTTGGACGATTACGTGACAGTGGCCTCCCACCTCGAAGTCTCTGAGGCCATCGTTATTTCCGCCGTCAATGTCCGACTCGACATTACGCACAGCTATGATGGCGACCTCGATGCATTTCTGATCGCCCCGGATGGAACTCGTATTGAGCTGTTCACGGATGTCGGAGGCAGTGGCAATAATTTCACGGGCACTATTCTCGATGATGACGCGACCACTTTAATTTCGTCCGGCCAGGCACCTTTTACCGGTCGGTTTCGCCCTGAGTCTTCGTTAAGCCAGTTGACGGGACGCAACGCTGCAGGGACTTGGACACTCGAAGTGGTGGACGATAGCTCTGGAGACCGAGGCCAGCTCAATTCATGGGGCCTGCAAATCGCCGGTGTGTCGCCCGACGCGGAAGCAACACCGCTGACGCTGCTGTACGACGACGGACTTCACAACGATGGTGCCGCCGCCGACGGCATCTACGGCAACGACGTGTTGTTGGGCGCCGCGGTGGGAAGCTACGCGGTGCAATATCACGTCGCGGGCAATGCCAGTTCGGGGGCCGGGTTCACTCGCACTGTCGGCGAGTCGCTGCGTGTGACCGCCGACTATCCCCACACAGTGTGGAATAGCTCCGATGTCCCACGACCGATCAACGACTACACCTTCACGAATTCTACGCTGTCGATCAATCAGTCGTTGTCGATCGCCGATGTCGATGTCCGACTCGACATCACGCACACCTACTGCACCGATCTCGACGCGCATCTGGTTGCTCCCGACGGTACTCGCGTGGAGTTGTTTACGGATGTTGGCGGCAGTGGCAACGATTTCAGTCTGACAATGCTCGACGACGAAGCAAGCTCGGGAATCACCCAAGGCAGTGCCCCCTTTAGTGGTTCGTTTCGCCCCGAGGGGCTGCTTAGTGCGCTGGACGGCCACAGCACGCGCGGGATCTGGACGCTCGAGGTCTACGACGACGCGGGCGGTGACCAGGGCCAGCTCAACGGATGGGCGCTGGCGATCGCCGCTCCCACTTCCGCAACGCCCAACTTTACTGTCCTCCGTGGGGCGACGCCGCTGCCCAGCGAGGGAACGTTGACATTCGGAACGGCGATTGTCGCGACAATCGGGCCCGAGCGCACGTTGACGATTCGCAATAACGGCACAGAGAATCTTCATCTAAGTGGTTTTACATTGCCCGTTGGGTTCCACGTGATCGAGGCGCCGTACGGGGTGGTCGCGCCGGGCGGAACAGCGGAGCTGACCTTCCAGCTCGAAACGAGCCAACTCGGTACTTACACTGGATTGATGCGGTTCCTCGCGGCACATGCCGGTACCGACGCCGTAGAATACTCGCTGCACTTTCAGGGAATCGTCGCGATAGATGGCACCAATCAGCTGCCAGAAATCGGCTGGCTGACGGCCGATGTCGGGAACAACCAGTTGGAGTTGCTGGCCGGCGGCGTTCGTGACAACGACGGGAAGGTCACACATTTGACTTTCTATCTGGAAACCAACCATCAGGCGGGACTGCAGATTGGATCGCAGGGTGACCAGGTTTTGGGAAGCTACGCCAACCCCCAGCCAAACGTCGTCCAGACCGTTCAACTGGAATCACTGTCCGTGGGACTAGCCATTTTCTACGCCCAGGCAATCGACGATCGCAGTGGCATAAGCAAGGTGGCCTACGAAATGCAGGTGGTTCCTGCGGATGGCCCCCTCCTGCTGATGCTCGAAGCCAGTAGCCCGCTGGTTGTGCAGCCGGATGATATCAAGATTACCACGGCAGTACTGGGCGATGCCCGCCAACCCCTTATGGAACTTCGGTTCTTCCGCGAAAGTAATGGTGTGCCGGGGCTGCAGCGCAGCGGGGACACTTTGCTCATGACGGACCGCAATGCCTCGGACGGATGGCAAGCTACCGTGTCGAGCACGACGGTTCCTCTGGGAAGTCACACGATCTATGCCTTGGGCACTACTTCAGCCGGCGAACTGAGCAACACGGTATCGGCGCATGTCACCGTGACAGAACACTCGCTCCCCTGGCACAACCATGGTAATCCCATGGATGTTAACGACGACGCGAAGGTCAGTCCGATTGACGTACTGCTGGTCATTGACGACCTCAATAATTATGGGTCCCGTGAGTTGCCGCCACCGACGGATTCCCGGTTGCCACCCCCTTTCTGCGACACTTCCGGTGACGACCGCGTTTCCCCCATTGATGTCCTGCTGATCATCGATTTTCTGAACGGTGGACAAAGCGCCGGAGGTGAAGGGGAACGAACCTATCTTCCCCAGAAACGAGGCTTTGATGTCTTCGACATTGCGCTGTCGGCGACGTATTCGCTGGTCACCAGCGAATACGACCACGACTTAAAAGCGAGTTCCTTCGACACGTTCCTGTCACCGGCGCCAGAGGAATTGCCGGAAACCGCAGCCCTGTGGGAGGGCTTTTCTCCCCTCCTGTCCCCACGACACAATCGTCTTGCGACAAATGTCGACGAGGTAGGCCCGTTCCCGTTGGAAGAAGCACTTGCCGAGATTGCCGAGGACGTCAGCCGTTTCGTCGATGTACGGTTCGACGATACTGAACTTGCCTCTCTGCTCCAAGAACTGGACGATTAGCAAAAGGAAGAACATCGAAAGGACTAAGGGTGCGCCGCGAAACGCCATGGGGTGGTTGACGATCGCGTGCGGAAATCCTCCTCACGTCACGATTGGACCACCAACTCTCTCTGCGCCGACCCAAACCTCGCGCTCGAATGCTTGGGGAAATCCTCGTTTCGCTGGGCGAATCGCTCAGCCAAGTACTTTGACGCTACGTTAGCATTTGTTCACGATGCCATGCGCCCCCACGGGATCAGACTGGCTCTGCCAGTGCGACCCACACACGACCGCATCCAGCTCATTGCGGCTCGAGACTTGACCCGGCCGAGTTCTTCAAGGTTTCCGTTCGTACTTCCTGAGCGCGCTGGTCATCAGGGTTCGTTGCCAGCACTGTTTCAGCCAGCTTCAGCGCGCGCGAGTCGTTACCCTGGCGCAGATGCGACCGTGCCAGCATGGACGTCAGGTTGATGTCATCCGGAGCCTTTTCGTGTGCTCGTTCCAACGCCTGGTGCGCCTTGAGTTTCGTGCGATCATCGAGGTGAAGGAACTGATCACACGCGGCAATGACAAACGGGGGCGGGTCCCCCAAGTCGAGCAGTTCTTCCATCAGCTCGTAGACACGCCCCTCGGCCTGTTTCCCTGCCTCCGACTTCGGATCGCTCATGAACTGCAGAGCATATTGCTCAGCGACGTACAAAAGCGTGTACTTGCGGGCGTCCGGAAATACGATCGGTGCACGATACGCCTGCTCAAGCACCGGGAGCGCTTCCTCGCGTTGGCCGTTCATCGACAGCATCTTGCCGTAGAGTGTCAGGAAGGGTGCAATCGGCAGGATTTCCGATGCTTCTTTCACGTTTGCGATGGCCTGCGCTCGGCGGTTGCCGAAGATGCCCCCTAGGAGACCGCTGGACTGCCAGTTCAACAATCCCTGGCCCAACTTCTGAGGAGCTCGATAGAGTTGCGGTGGTAGTTCAGGGGCACTGTCCCGCGAACCGTTTTCGACACTTGCCGCCAGCTGATTCCACGTGAGTACTAATGGTGCAATGGCCAGGACCAGCTGGGCAGGCGAAGTCCCGTCTTCGCCTCCGCCCGCCCGCACAATGCCATCCACTATCGCCAAGATCCGATCAGCGTTTTTCGCGAAATCGTCCGACGCGATCGCGTGAAGCCGAGCCGAATGCAGCGCCACCGCTATTTTATCCTGCTCGAACGTGGCTGCTAAGGCGAGCAAGAATGGATAGTTGGGATCGTCGGGAAACATGTACTGCTGTGATCGAGTGCGGTCCTTCCCCTCCGGGAGCCCGCTGACGATCAGATCCGCACACAGCATCCGATTAGCGCGATAGTGGTAGGGATCTGCATTCACGCTCTTGTAGAGTAACGCAATGGCATCCGGTACCGTGGGGGCCAGCAGCGCATCGGCATAAGCCTGGTCTTCCGGAGGAAGCTTCCAACGGAGTGCCTCCCGAACAGTGGCTGCCGCCGGACCTGTCAATAACGTCCAGTTGACCTCGGCCTGCCACAAGAGCACCTGACCGCGATGCGGACCCTCTCCGTGCCGCTGACTGAAACTTTCCACAGCCAGTTTCAGCTCCTTCGATCGCCCCAGGGCGTTTAATGCCTCGAGCCGCAGCAGTTCGTATTCCACACGGTCTTCATATGTCCGCAGTACTGGACCATCGACAAGCTCGAGTAGTGTGCGCCAGTTGCCGCGATCCGCCAATTGTTCCAGTCGAATCGCCTCGCGCCGCGCCGATTCCTCACGCGTCTTCTGCTCGGCGTTACGAGCGTCGTTGGCTGATCGTTCGGCTCTGTCAAGTGCGACGTTCGTCGCCTGCAAGGCCAAGTCCTTGTCCCGCGTTGCCGCATGGAGCTCCCAGGCCAGCCAGGAGAGGCTGATCACTGCCAGCAGCAAGATGACCATGGTGGCCGCCAAGCCGGTCGACAAGCCGGGATTCTTGCGTTGCCAACGCCCGAGACGTTCCCCCAGCGACTCGCCCCCAACGAGTGTCGGTTCATGGGCCAAGTAGCGTTCGATGTCTTGTGCCAGCGCTGTCGCCGAGCCGTATCGATCTTCCGGCCTGAGCGCCATCGCCTTGAGGCAGATTGCTTCGAGTGCACGGGGGACGCTGGGCTTGACTTTTCGCGGCGCGGGCCAGTCGCCTCGCTGCACTCGCTCAAGAATCTCCTGTGAGCTCCCTTCCTTAATGGGGGGCTGATCGGTCAGCAAGGCGTACAGTGTTGCCCCCAGCGAGTAGATATCGGTGGCCACCCCCAACTGATCAATGGCCCCTGCCGCCTGCTCGGGACTCATGTAGGCGGGGGTACCGACGTGGCTCCCTTCCCGCGTCTTGTGCCCCGCCTCTCCCTCGCCCGCACTCTCTGACGATCCTGTGACCACGTCGTCATTCGACGGAGCATCCATCCGTTTAGCCAGCCCCCAGTCGACGACTAATGTCTCCCCATACTCACCCAGCATGATATTGCCTGGCTTCAGGTCACGGTGCAGCACATGGCGGTTGTGGGCATAGGCCACGGCATGGCAGACGTCGAGAAAACGCCCCAACAGCTTCCGCAATGCCAGGCTGTACTGGCCGGCATTCTGGCGAGAATCGCCCATGGCGTGGAAAGCCGTGATCGCATCTTTGAGACTGTCGCCCTTGATGAATCGCATGGCGTAGAAGGGCCGCCCATCGGCATAGTTGCCCATGCCATAAATCGGCACGATATTGGGATGTTCCAACTGGCCGGTAATCGTCGCTTCGCGTTCGAATCGTTCACGGCTCTCCTGGTGATGGGCGTAATGAGGTCGAATCTCCTTGAGCGCTACCTCTCGGTTGAACGACTCGTCGAGTGCCACGGATACGAGGCCCAGACCGCCCTGTTTGTGCTGACGAATCACCCGCAACCGTGTCGCCGAAAGAACTCTGGAACCATCGCCGCTCTTGTCTCGCTCAGGGATTGACGGTTGTAGCCCCGCCGCGACGTCGACAAGCGTGGCATCCAACTCCTCGTCGTGCAGCGCTGCCAACGCCGCGCACACTCCCCAGGCTGCTCAGATCAGCCAGGCTTTGATCCAGGCTGTAGTTGTGGTGCTGCAGATATTTCGCATAGAGGGCTTCCAGCAAATCGAGCTCTTCCTGTGACATCAGGTTCCGGTGGCGAATCACCTCGCGGAGCGGCTGTCCCTTGCCCTGGACCCAGGCGGTGGTGGCGGCCAGCAGTTCATCATGGCTGAGCAACCCATTCTGCAGCGCCAACACGCCCATCAGCAGGTTGGCTGGTGCTGAACGACAACGTCGAAGTGAGCTTTGAGAGTGCGCCGACGCTGGGCCATTTCCGGAGTGCTCAGCGTAGACCTTGGCAACGATCGAATGTTCCTCGGGAAACCGCCCCAGGTACTCATCCAACGGCGGTCGCTGGCCGGCAGCCCACCGAAACTCCAGCTCCAAATGCAGCAATTCTTCGAGCAGAGCTCCCCGCGCTTCGCTCGGCACCTCGGAAATTATTTCTTCGATCCGATGCAACTTGCCCGCAGCCCACGCCGCTTCAAACTGGTCACACCTGATGTCGATCAGTCGCCGCAATGCGAGCGGCGGATCGGATTCACTCGCCATGCCCTGTGCCCTATCAAGAATGAAATGGGACGCAATATCAGCTGGTCGCAAACCGTCATTGGGTCACACTGCCGTATCTCGCAAGGCATGGGACCTCGCGCACGAGGGGGAGTGGGGGGCGTCGCAGGCATTTTCCGTTGGAGATTTCCGCTCTCACGTGGCCGCTTCGACGCGTCGTTGCGCACTGAGTGAATAGGAACCGCTCCGCGGTGACGTGCGGCCCCAAAGTCACTCAGTCGCTCCTGTGAACAACAAAGCCCCATCCTCGACTGGCACTTCCCAAAGGAGAGCGTTATGTTACCATTTCGCCGATCCACAGAACACCTGCACGAGCTCTACGTCATGGAATCCACGAGTTCGGTTACCGAGTGGTTGAAGTTGCTGAGATCCCAGGGCGATGAGGCGGCCGCGAACGACCTCTGGAACCGCTATTTCCAGAAGCTGGTGCGGCACCTGCGAGTGAGAATCGATCGGCGCTGTCGACAGGTCACGGACGAGGAAGATATTGCGCTGAGCGCGATGGATCTGCTGTTCCGCGGAATTTCCGACGGGAAATTCCCTGACCTGAGCGATCGCGATAGTCTCTGGAACCTGCTCCTGACGCTGGCCGAACGCCGGGCCACGCGTCATTTCCATCGCGCCACAGCGCAGAAGCGGGGAGCTGGTCGCGTCGTGCACGAAGGTGCTTTGGAGGCCAGTCGGTTCGGCGGGCAAGGTATCACTCAGTTCGCCGATGGTGGACCCTCGCCCGAATTTGCCGCCATCGTGTCTGAGGAAATTGAGTACCGCCTTCGGCTGCTCAACGATCCGCTGCTCCAGCAAATTGCGCTACTGGAAATGGAGGGCTACGGCCCCACGGAGATTCGCGAAATCACCAGAATCGGCTCGCAGCGCACGCTTCGCCGCAAGCGTCAGCTGATCCGGGCCATCTGGACCGACAGTGCCGCAGAGTAGGCGCCCGCGCAAGAGTCGTGCCAGTACGCTGCCGCAGTTCGATTGTGGGGTTGCGGATAAGCTCAAGACAGAGATCAACTCGTTTCCTGACTTTACGAACCTGGATGCCACGAGTCTTAACCCCACCCGACATCCTTTCCTGCCCCAGCCGCGCCACAAACCTGACAGTAACTGCCGAGTCGAACAGAATTTGCGGCTCCCCTTTTTCCTCTGTCCCTCTCCACGATTTTGTTGGCCGGTGGAGACCGCCGATTTGCATCTAGATCTCAGCGGCGATTCGGCCCGCTAACAGGAACTCTCAAGTACCCCAAGAAAAGGAAGGTGAGCGTCATGAGAAAGCCAAGCCAGAAGCAAGCCAACAAGACTCGACAGCTGCGGTTCGAAGGGCTGGAATCGCGTGAGCTGATGGCCGGTAATGTATGGGCCGGGGTCTCCGGCGGGGTGCTCGTAATTAATGGGGATAATGCCAGTAATGGCGTCGAGATTCGCGCTGGCAATGCGGCCGGTGAGTTCATTGTGAACACCGACGGACGTCTCAATGGTCAAAGCCGGGAAATGAAGTTCAGTGGTGTGAAACAAGGCATACAGGTCCTGCTCCACGGCGGCAACGACTGGTTGCGGGTGGATAGCTACAACGGACGCGCTACCACGATCAATGGGTCTTTCGGCCTGGGAATCGACATGGGGGCCGGCAACGACACTGTGATGCTGCAGAACGTTCGTGTAGGAGGTTCTTGCGGAATCAGCGGCCAAGCTGGCAGCGACGGCGTTGATGTCCAAAACTCATTTTTCGGCCAGGATCTGATTATCGATACTGCAGGTGGTAATGATCGGGTCTCGGTCTTCAAGAGCACTGCCGCTCGCTACCTGAATGTCGGCACGGGTGACAACGACGATACTGTCACACTCAATCAAGCGGCTGCAGCTTGGATCTATTGCCACCTCGGCAGCGGCAACGACGATATTGGTGTCCGTGACAGTTGGAGTGCTCTGACACCTGGATTTGATGGTGGTCCCGGTCGTGACTGGAACCGAGGCATGCCCGGCAACCACTTCCCCGCGCCTCCGAACTGCATCAATTTCGAATAGTGCGGCAGGGCTCGTGCGGATTGCCCGCACCGCCGTCGACAATCACGAACAGCTTACCGAATCGAGGAGAAGTTGGAGCGAAAGCCCCGACAGCAGGTTGGCTTTGCTTCCCGCTGCGCATCGACACCGGTCTGTTCCTCAGCGACGACTCCGCGCAGGACCGGCCAGCGGCGTTGCATTCCTACCGGACAAGTTTCGCTTTTCCCGTTCCGCCACGAGGTGTGGTCTGGGGATAATCCGGATTCGGTTGCTGATCGGCCACGCGGACCAGTCGCGATGCGGCATCGGCCAACGGAACGATGCCGTTGCCGCTCTTCGCTCGGACATTCGTCAACTGAAAGTTGTGCACGGTCACATCGCGGTCCGGCGAAAACAGCTCGACCCAGGTCGATGTGTTGTGGGGGTCGATCTTGTACGTCTGCGACATCGGCCCGATCTCGACGAGTCGAAAGTCGCGATATTGCGGCTCGTCGGGATCGAAGTTCAACTGCACGTCATCCACGAAGAGGCCATCCACGTTGACAGCAATCTGCAGCGGGCCGGGGCGGTTGTAGACCAGTTGCTGGAAATGGACATTCCTGATCGTTCCGATGGGGTCGCAAAAATCGGTGTCGCGGCCAAGCTCCAGGTTGGGCTGGTCGTAGATTTTGAATGTGCGAATATCGTGCAGATCGCGGAGCACGCAGTCGGCGACGGAGCAGTCGAGTTTGCCGCTGGTGAACGTCTTGGTCCCGGGCAGCAGGCGGATTTCATCCGCGCTGACGCGGTGCGGATTGCCGTGGACGCCCTCCACGAGGATGTGGTCGATCGGGCCGAAGCTCGGAGCGGTGTTTCGCCAATCCCACGCGTTGAGGGCGACGACATCGTCGCCCGTGACGCCGCGGATATGGCGAATCACGCCGTAACTCGCCGGGCCGTTCACATGGACTCCGTCGCGACGATGATCCTCGAAGGTCACGCCGTCCACCAGAAAGTCGCCGCAGTTGCTCAACTGCACGCCGTGGGCCCTCGATTGCCGGATCGTAATGTTCCTGACCAGCAGGCCGCGCACGTTGTTGAACAGCAGGACGCCGTGGCAACTCGGCACCTCGCCCTGCCTGGCGGACCGGCCCAACACGTTCCCATTCGACTGCCTTTCCGTCGTGGCCAACGTGGTCCAGATGCCGCCTTCAACAATGATCTGCGTGTCGGGCTGAGAGTCCGCCGGCACCGGTCCCTCTTGCGAGGCGACCAAATGATCGTTGCGAACCATGCAGGTATTCACACCGGGCACCAAGCGAATCTCGGCCGCGGGATCGGCCGAGAGCCGTTGGCCCGATTTCAGCACGATCGGCTCATTGAGATAGTAGGGCGCGTCACGATGTGGCAGGAATGCCGCGCCATGCTTGGCCAGCGCTGCCTGAATCGAGGCGTTCCAGATGCGGCCTTGCACCGAGCGAGTTGCCTCCTGGCCCTCGGCGTCCGGCCAGATCTCCGTCCAGGACTCCGTGACCGACAGCGGTTCGTATTGCACGACGCTCGGTGACTGGCCGGGCGAGGTCGCGATCGGCAGAGCTTGACGCACATGCGTATCGATCAGTACGGCCAACTGATCGGCGCGCGAATCGGCGCGCGACGCCGCAGTTGTGAATAAGACTGCGTGAACAACGATCAGTAAGGGGATGATTCGCACATAGATAGCGATTCTCATGAGTTCCGTATCCTTCTCGCCAAAGCGGTCGCAGGCGTCGGCGTGCTGAATCAGTGGCAGGACGTCGTTAATTGTCGGACAAGCTACTATTTGTTCCTGACGGATGACGGCAAGTCTACGCCATTACCAAGGAGATCCACCCAAACTTCAAGACCGTCTCTTGTTCACGCACGGCAGTCATAACACACTCGGCAAGCGATGTCTGGGACCGAACGCGAGATGAGCATAACCGCCGGAATCGAAATCGTCTGGATCCTCTCGCCTGTCGCCGGATCTTTCCTCGCCACCAGTTCGGCCTGGCTGTTCGCTGAAGTGGTTTCACTACGCAAGGTTCGCATGTCAGCGCACCGAAAACAGCCAGGTTGCGCGATCATCGAAGTCGACCGTGAATCGTTGGATGCCTTCGCCCACTACGGTGCCCGTATACAGGTTTTTCACGGTAGCCGGCCGGGGCAAGCGAATCTCGCGCTGGCCCGGCTCCTTGACGCACACGGCCAACATCTCTCGAGTGGCCCAGACCATGTCGGGCGTATCGATGTAAAGATGTACGCCGGCAGCCTGAGCAATGTTTCGCAGCAGCTTCGTCGGCAACATGGGGGCCGACGAGTAGACGGCTGTCCAATTGTCGAATTTCTTCGCGACGAGACCGGCTTGACCGTTACCCAGTTTTCCCAGCACCGTGGCTGCGGAGTCATCGGCATAGCAGTAGGGGGCTGTATCACCGACGCCGAAGTCAGCATCCGCGAGTTCCGCGATAAGCGGGTGCTCGCCCGCCAGTCGCACCCGCAGCTGCGTACCCTCGCGAGAGAACCGCAGTCGAATACCCGTGAAGTCCGCCATGGCGTTCTCGTCCACGACGCCGTCACGGTACAGGCCCGGGTAGCCCAGGAATACCAGGATGTGACCGTCACACTTCAGCGCATCGATGGCCGCGCGATCCTGCGGGGTGGGGGCGAAGCTGGTGGGCAACAGGAAGACTTTGCGATCGGCAATGCGGTTTACGTCGGCCGCCAGATAGTGGCCGACGGGCGCGCCGATCCGGTGCAACGCCGGCAGCTGTGCCAACAGCAGATGCGTACCCGAGGGGGTGTCCCGTCCGTAGATAACAGAGGCTGCTCTCGTCAACGACCAGAGCGATTTCGTCCACCGGAGAACGGTCAAACGCGACTGACTCCGCGGCCGTCTCTACGAGCCCTGCAATACGTGTCATGATCGCCGGGTCATCGTAGCGGATGCTGCCTACATCGAACCACCAGTTGGCCGAACCCGTGGTAATGGCGTGAGCCAGTTCCTTTTCCTGCTGCAAGAGATCCTCGGCGATCGTGTTTGGTTTGCCCCATTGTCCCACTGGACCACTGGTGAGCGACGTGCGAATGTCATCTTCATTGAACCAGATCTTGCCGTGCAGTTTGACGCTGTCGAGCAGGGACATGTAGTGACAGGTGCCCTCGCCACCAACTTGACGGTATGCGTAGCTCGTGGGGCTGGTGAGAAAGTCGATATCCGGAGAGGCCAGCACGTTGCCCAGTGCCAGGTGGCCGGCGTTCTGCTGCCGCTGCTCGCCACACAACTGCAGGATATAGCCGTAGAACACGCCGACCAGTTTCTCGCGGTTCGTGAATCGCTTGACCGCCGCGGCGAACGTGTTGATGGTCTCGGCGACCAGGTCGGAGTTGTACAAATAGAAGTCAATGACGTCCTGCTCCTTCGCGGGATCGCGCAGTGCCCCCATTTCCGACTGCTGCCGGCGGGATTGTGCGGGTATTTGAGCGCTGTCGAAGGTTACCTGTGGATGGCCCCAGGCAGCACGCAATTGTTCGTCCCCCGCATACTTGTCACGCAGCCATTTTCGAAAGCGCGCGGTGTTCACGGGTGAGTAATCCACCCATTGATTCTCATTCGCCCCCCACATCATCCACTCTTCCGTCGTGCCCGACGCGATGTGGTAGCCCACCACGCGGTCCGCGTAGGAGGACGCTTCCACGTGGGCGATCAGCCTGCGCAGTCCTTCGATGGTGTCGCGGCGCCATGTTTCGGAGGCCCAGCTCGGCGCCGGCTTGTCACCGGCGTGAATGAAGGGGACATATTTGCCCTGGCCGTCGTCCATCAGGACAACGTCATCGGGATGCTGCTCGCTCCACCACTTCGGCGCATGCACGTAGAGCCGCGGGAAGAAGTATGCGTGCGGATTCGCCGTCAGCAGCAGCCGCACACGTTCGTCGAATTGCGAATAGTCGTACGCGTCGGGCCCGGTCCACGTGGTTTGCGACAGCCCGTATCCGGCCTCGGTGGGCGTCGCACTAAAAGTAAACAGATTCACCCCCACGCGTGTGAAGTCCCTGAATACTTCGACCGTCGGGTGATAGGTGGCCCAAGCCATGCCGCTGAGGGGCTTGCCGTTGATAAAAATGGTCGGTCGGCCATGGTAGGGCGCAACGGACGCCACGGTCCGATTCGATCCCTGCTGGTTCGCGCGCGTTTGCGCTGCTGGTGTCGGACGAGATACTGGCGCGCACAACTGTGTCGCCAGCCGCCGCAACATTGGCACAACAAGACGCTGCCAGCGCTGCCGTCACTATCCATCTCATCGTGAACCTCCCGCATGCGAAAAATAACGTGCACGGCTTCTTGGAAAGTCTGCATGATATCATGTTCGCGATCGCGCCGCGCTGGGGCAACGCATTCCGTACAGCGTGGCATCGCACTTCCCGCGGCGGAGCAAGAGCTGGGTATGACGAACCGAGGGGTGGCGATTCAAGTGAGCGACGTAATGCCGACCCCGTTTTCGGCATTCGGGCTCCAGCACTCGCCATTCCCTCGTGCTTGGGTATTTCGAGCATCGTCATCCTGGCCGATAATGGCACAATCGCGCACCGCCAACTGGATTGACGCTTGGGATCAATGTAACCTGGGACGGAGCGCAATATCGGGATCAGACGCCAGGAAGTGGAGACGAGCCCATGTTTCAGTCGATATGCCAGAGCTGGTGGACCACTTGTTGTTGGCTGAGCGGTCATTCATTCGCCGACAGTCATGGTAGACGATCCGCAGCCGTCCGCGGTTCCTCCTGCCGCTGTCCGGCCGCGTCTCGATCTGAACGGCACGTGGCAGTTCCGTCTGGATGCGAGCAACGAGGGTACCGGCCAGAACTGGCATCAACCTTCAGTCGCCTTTCCCCACCAGATCCAGGTGCCTGGCAACTGGCAGGCCCAAGGGTTTGGACCGTCGCAAGGTTGGCTGCGCCACGACTACCAAGGAAAGGCTTGGTATCGGCGTACGGTCCAGCTGCCAGCTGATTGGGTGGGAAATCGCATCTGGCTGCATCTGGGTGGGACGAGCAACACGGCCGACGTCTACGTAAACGGCGTCCGCGCGGGAACCGTCGACAGCTTCATCACCCCCTACGAATTCGACGTCACAGCCCACAGCCGTCCGGGCATGGAGAACACGATCGCCTGCTGCGTCGACAGCGCGAGTCCCGCCCCGGTGGGCATGTTCAATTTCGTCGGACGTTGGGGAGGCCTTTATCGGCACGCCTATCTCGAGGCCCGATCGGACCCGGCCATTGACGACCTGTTCGTCATCCCCGACGTGAAGAACCAAACGGCCCATGTGCAAGTGACGCTGCGCCGTCAGACGACGGACGGGCCATGGCAAGGCGAATTGATTGCGCGCGTTTCGCCGGCCAGCGGAGGGAGCAGTGTCGAAGGCCGCGCGGCGGTGAAGTTCGCCGCGGACTCGCAGGAGAGCGACCCGACCGTAGTCGATGTGCCAATTCCCGACATGCGGCCCTGGTCGCCGGAAGACCCATTCCTCTATCGCGTGGAGGTCCTTCTGGCGCGTGATGCGACAGTACTCGATTCGATGTGCGACCGGTTTGGAATGCGGCAGTTTGAGGTGGGAGAGAAGGGGGAACTCGTGCTCAACGGCCGACCCTACTTCGTTCGCGGACTGGGTGACGACACGTTCGAAGTGCTCACCGGTACCCAGGTACCCGACAAGGCGATCTATCGCGCACGACTCGCCCAGATCAAACGCTACGGGTTCAATGGCGTCCGTTTCCTCGCTCACATGCCGGTCAAGGAGTATTTTGAAGCGGCGGACGAAGTGGGCGTGCTCATCATGGGGGAGGGAGCGATTTACCACAAACCCAAGTCGATGATTCCGCTGCTGAAGAACCAGGTCGCACGAATCGCCAAGGCCTATCGCAATCATCCCTCGTGGTACATCTGGAGCTCCGGCAACGAGTTGTTTGAATGCCAGGGGACGAGTCCTGACCGCGAGTGGATGGACTACATTCTCTTCGCACATGCCACCTTCAAGAAGCTCGACCCGACGCGGTTCTTCGTCGGTTCCGACGGGGCTGACGTCTTTCCCACGGACATCATCACGCAGCGAGCGAGATTCGACGCTCCCAGCGGTCCCGACCCAGAACATCCGTTCGACGGACTGATCGACGAAGTGGCCTACTTCAAACGGGCTTTGAGTGACGCGGAAATCGCTCGGACGGCCGACCGTGCGGCTGCGGCCTCCTACGCGACCGCAATCCTGGCCTTGGGCCCCTCAGGCTACTGGCAGCTCGACGAGACCGTACCCGGCCAGGCACAAGACTCCAGCGGGCATGGGCAGCATGGCGTCCACGATGCCACGATGAAGGCCAGCGACTTGAACCAGTCCGGCATCCTGGAACCGAACAAGCCGGGCGGGTCCATCCGCACCAGCGCCACCGCGAAGGGCGTGAGCCTGCGCGATGTGGCAGCATCCGCGCTGGCGGCGGGGAACGAACCGTTCAGCCTGTCGCTTTGGTGCAAGCCGAGCGCCTTCCGCGTCAACGACTGGGGCAACTGCTTTTCCTATGGGGCGGCGAACACGGGATGCGCGCTGCTGGTGGCCTTGGACGGCCAGCACGCCAATGGCAGAATCGTCTTGGGAACCTACTGGGGCAATTTCCTGACTTCCGATGCGCCACTGACGGCTGGACAGTGGAACCACGTCGGCATCGTCTACGACGGCGCCGTGCTGAAGCTAATCATGAATGGCAAGCTTGACAAGAGTGCCAATATCCGGCTGGGAACCGTACTGGTCGACGCCTGTATCGGCAACGTGGTCACCCGAGGAATCAAAGACGACCGGTACGAGAAGCTGCCTCACATTTGGCATGAATTCCCCAACACTTACGTGGGACCTTTGCCTGACGTCACCGTCGACCAGAAGTTTACCGGCGTCTATCGCGACGACAACTATCTGTCTGGCCACCGCAAGCAGATCGCAGACCTGCATTTGACCGAAAAATACCCGGCCGTGTACCAGCGATCCGTGGACCACTACTATCTTTACTTGAAACAGATGTTCGAGTCGGCGCGGCACTCGCCGACCATGGATGGCTATGGGTTGTGGCTCATGACCGACACGCCCGCCGGCCCGGAGGGCGACGGCAATTTCCTGGGCATGTTCAATCTCCTGTACGAGCCGGCCAAGTTTCCCGACCCGGCCCCGATCCTGCACTGCAATAGTGAAACGGTCCTGCTGATCGATGCCGGCCCGGAACAGCGCGTGCTTCCGCACGGCGCATCGAAGAATGTCGGATTGAGCATCTCCCACTACGGCGTGCGACCAATCCACGATGGCAAGCTCCGCTGGGAAGTGCAAACGCAGGGCCAGGTCGTCCAGCAGGGAATGCAGGACTCGATCCAGGTCAGCCCGGGCGAGCTCAAACCGTTGGCCACAGTTGCGTTGGGCCCGTGCGAATTTCCTGTCGGCTGTCGACTCCGCCTGCACGTCCGTTTGGAAAGCGCGGCGTGCTGTCAGGAAAACAACTGGGATTTCTGGTTCGTGCCCACTCCCCGACGCGACTGGTCTGAGCGGCCCCTGGTGAACCTCACGGGCGTCAAGGAGCTTGATCCACCGCACGCAGTTCCCGCCGACGCGTCATTGTCGCCGCCAGGCCAAGTGGTGTTAGCCAATCGGCTGACCGCCGACGTGGAAAACCACCTGGCCCGCGGCAACACGGTGCTCCTGCTCGCCGAGGACGGCACCTTGGCGCGACCACGACGTTTCACCTTCTGGGCCCCGTGGATTCGCAGTACCGGCACATACATCGAAGAGCATCCGGCGCTGGCTGGTTTTCCACACGAAGGATTCTGCTCTTACCAGTTCTATCGTCTCTTCGGCGAGGCCGTCGAGGTTCTGGACATCACCGAGGGAGGTTCCATCGAGCGGGAAAAACTTGCGCCTATCGTCTGGGGAATGTCCGGGGACTACGATCCTGCTTTGAAGTCCGAATGGAGCGAGCCGCGAAATCGCTGGAAACTCTTTCGGGTCGGCATGATCTGCGAAGGACAAGTGGGCAGCGGTCGCTTGCTGGTGTGCTCGTTTCGCGTGCTCGACGGCGTACGCCGCGGCATGCCTGAGGCCGGCTATCTGTTGGATTGCCTGATCGACTATGCGCTCTCGGACCGACCCGCGTCCGACTTGCCGTCAATGACGCCCGAAGAGGCCCGAACCGTGTTCATGGCCAAACCGGCGGCCTCGGAATAGACTCCCAACTCACGCACAGCAGCAGCCACGCCTGCGGATTCACTCCCCAACGCGTCAGCGTCCCTTCGAGCTGCAGGCTGGCAATGTTGGCCGTCGCCGGGTTTTGCCGCTCTTGAATGGTCAGCGCAGCGACCGCTTTGACGACGCGCAGATAATCGAGCAGGTTTTTCGTCCAGCCGCGGCGATAGCTGAAGTCCCGTCCGGTGACGGGATCGTAGCCACAGAGAAAGGACCGTTGGACGCAGCGGGACCAGCAGTGATAGGTCGCGACTTCCCCTTCCCGCACCAGATACTTGGCGCATAGCCAGGCATCGGCCACTCCTTTGTGCCTGCCACACGCTTCGTCTTGTCATGTGCACCTTTCCTCGCAGAGGGCCGAGTTCCCTCCGGGGGGCCAGGGAATTCTAGGTCGAGCTCGCGGCGCGGCGAGTCCATGCACGTCAAAACCGCAGTCTCGGTGACATACGCATGTCACCGCACCACCACCGCGGAGGTATCGCGACTGGTCTTTTGCCGTTCCCGCCACCCCCACGCCGCCAGCCGCGACCAAGTGTCCACCGGATTCTGGATACCAAATTCCGGGTGTCTTCATTTTCCTTCTGCGTATGACAGGATATGACAGAGCGTATCCGCCTCGGCGTCGTGTGACTTGATGATGTTCCGGATCGCCTTCTTCAACGTCCCGACTGACTTACCCGTCGTCTCCTCCGCCGCGGCGTTGAGGATCGCCTTCAACGCCTCCCAGTCCTTGGTCGACGGCGACACTTCCGGCAAGCGAGCGAACATCTCCAGATCATAGGCGTTGACCGCGCTACAGATTGGTATGACTTGTTCGCCAAACGATCGCGGTTCGCCGCCTTGACCCCAATTTGGCGCGGTTCAGTCCGATCGAATACAATACGATTCACCGTGATTGACGCTCAAGGCGAGCACGCAATATAACAACGGTGTCCACCCGAGCGGCGGATCGGGGCGGAATCAGAATGGGGAGTCGCTTGGCCGCCGTTGAGTGACGCCTGCAGTTTACTGGCTTCGAATCATCCACGAAGGATAGACGCAATGATGCCGAAACGAGTTCCAGGCACGTTACTCACCTTTTGCTTCGCCCTCGTCCTCGGTAGCTTGGCAACAGTTCAGGGCGCTGATCCGCTTCCATCCTGGAATGCTGGGAAGGCCAAGCAGTCCATCATCGACTTTGTGGCGCAGGTGGCGATGCAAGGCTCGCCCGACTTCGTGCCGCCGGCGGAGCGCATCGCAACCTTCGATAACGATGGCACTCTCTGGTCCGAGCAGCCGATGTACTTCCAGCTCCTCTTTGCGATTGACCGTGTGAAGGCGCTTGCGCCGCAGCACCCGGAATGGAAGGACAAGGAACCCTTTGCCTCGCTGCTCAAGGGCGATGTCAAAGCCGCGCTGGCCGGCGGAGAGCCGGCCATGGCGCAGATCGTCATGGCGACACACGCCGGCATGACCACCGGGGAATTCGAGCAACTCGTCAAGGACTGGATCGCCGCCGCGAGGCATCCGAAGACGGGGAGACCCTTCAACGAGATGATCTACCAGCCGATGGTCGAGTTGCTCGGCTACTTGCGAGCGAACGGTTTCAAGACCTACATCGTATCCGGCGGCGGCGTCGAATTCATGCGGCCCTGGGTGGAAGCGGCATACGGCATCCCTCCCGAACAGGTCGTCGGCAGCGCCATTAAGACGAAGTTCGAAATGCGCGACGGCAAGCCGGTCATCGTGCGCTTGCCGGAGATCGAATTCATCGACGACAAGGAAGGCAAGCCGGTGGCCATCAATAAGTTCATCGGCCGGCGTCCGATTGCGGCATTCGGCAACTCGGACGGGGATCTCCAGATGCTTCAGTGGACCACCGCCGGGCCCGGTGCACGCTTCGCTCTCATCGTGCATCACACGGACGCTGCGCGCGAATGGGCTTACGACCGCCAATCTTCCATCGGCAAGCTCGACAAGGCGCTGACCAAGCGCAAACGAGAGGTTGGACCGTTGTTGACATGAAGCGGGACTGGAAGGCCATTTACCCGTTTGAAGAGAGGTGACAGGGGAGGGAAACGTTGCGGCTGCCAGCTAACCAGCGCATCCGCGGGACAGGCGGGAAAGATCGCAATTCGTTCCAGACTTCCGTTCCAGTTGCTCCCTCCAGCCTACTGCTCCGACGCCATGTTGGGAGTTGGGATTGGCTGCAGCCCCACGAAGTCCCGAGAACGCTGTGATGTTGCGAGTTGTTTCGTTTTCTGAACAGGCCAGGGCTCTGAGCGTATGCTTGTTTCAGGGCTAATCGATCGCCCTCGCGCACACGGTGTGCCGGTGGTCGGATATACTGTGGCGAGTGAATGAACGCGGCCAATTGACCGAGCGCGATTATCGAACGTTGCGGCTGACCCATGACCCATGACCCATGACCAAAGAACGACGAAGCTCCAATGACGAATGGCGTTTCGATCCAGCGTTACTTCATCACGAATAACAGTCGCTACCATGAACACACATCGCGCATCGATTGCAGCGGGTCTGCTCCTCTCATCTCTTTTTGTGTCCGTCGCGCATGCTGAAATCATGGTCGTCAATCCCAGACGACCGGGCGCTAGCGACGATAACCCGGGAACAGACGCTCAACCGTTCATGACCATCGCTCGAGCCACCGCACTGGCTCAGGCGGGCGATACGATCGAGATCCACACGGGGATCTACCGCGAGTCGGTGTTGATCGAGCGATCGGGGACACAAGACCGCCCTATCCATATTGCAGCCGTGCCTGGCGCGAGTGTCGTCGTGACCGGTGCCGACATCATGGCAGATTGGCGGAAAGAAGATGCACCTGCCGGCGAAAACGTGTATTCCACGGCATGGCCGCATCGCTTTATCGGCTGGTCCGAGACCGGTACTCATCCTGCCGATGACTACCACAAGTTGATCGGCCGCGCCGAACAGGTCCTCATCAACGGTTATCCGCTGCAGCAGGTGCTGCTGCGCGACCACCTCGGGCGAGGTACCTTTTTCGCGGACCTGGCCCACAAACGGCTCTATGTCCAGGCGAGCAACAATGCGGAGCTGGACGAGAACGCCGAGCGTGTGGAAGCGAGCGTACGGAGTACGGTGTGGGATGTGCGCGGCGACTACATCCAGACCAGTGGAATCGTCTTCCGCTACGGCGCGACGCAAGCGCAGCAAGCGTTAGTCAGGCTCGGCGGGCGTGGCGACAGGGTGGCAGACTGCACATTTGAAGGCTCCAACAGCGACGGGGCAGACTTCCGCAATGAGGATCAAGTGGCCCAGCGCTGTACCTTCCAGGACAACGGCCAGGACGGCTTCTGCGGCGGTGGTGCCCACAGCCTCCTCGTGACTGAGTGCATCACACGCAATAACAACACCAAGAATTTCGACCGCGGCTGGGGTGCCGGTGGCTGCAAAGTCGTGCTGTCTCGAGGTGTGGTGATCGAACTCTCTCAGTTCCTCAAGAATCGCGGCCACGGTATCTGGTTCGACATCGGCAACGAAGACGCGACGATTCGCAACTGCCTCATCGCTGATAACGAGGACGCAGGGATATTCTACGAGATTTCCTACGGCCTCCACGCTCACGACAATGTCATCCTGGGTAACGGCCTGTTGAGCGGTCACCGTGCTTGGGGAGCAAACGGCGGTATTGCGATCTCCTCTTCACCAGACTGCGTGATTGAGCGGAACCTGATTGTTGGGAACAAAGAGGGAATTCAATTCCGCGAGCAGGACCGGACGACACCTCGCATCGGTCAGGAACATGGCACGCCAGAGGTCCGGATCTGGAATCATAATGAACACATCCGCCATAACGTGCTGGTGCACAACCGTGATGCTCAAGTGTGGGGTTGGTTCGCCACCGCTGATGAACGTGCCTGGCCTGCCGATCTCGAGCGACCTGGCGCGGTCGCCGAAAACAAGACCGTGAGTGACGTGGCCGTGGGGAATCGGGTGAAGGATCCGGCTGCGGGGGCCTCGGTCGATTACACACTCGACAAGCTCCAACTGTCGTTTGAGGACAATCTGTATGCGGTCCACCCGGGCCAGGGACTGTTCTACTGGGGCTGCGATTGGAGCCGGCACAAGAAGTACGCAACGCTGGAAGAGGTCAGAAAGGACTTGAATCTCGATACAGACGGCCAAGTGGGTGAGTTCCGGATTCCGAACTATCACGCCCGTGACTTTCGAGTCTCCGCGTCCGCTTTGGCCGTGGAGATGGAGTGTTATCCGAAGGGGGATGTACCTGGTGTCCAATTGGGTATTTCTCCTGGCCTTTGATGACGGTCAGTCACGTGCACCCTGCGGCGAAAACGACTCAAAAGTCTGGGATGTTCGTGGTTTAAGTCGAAATAATGAGGCACTGCAAACCGCAACAAACCATCAAAAAGTCCAACAAACAATCGTGGTAAACGAAGGATGTCGTGGTAATTTCGTGGTAGTCCTACGGGAGTGGCGTGAGACCAAGTACATGCAGCGCCTCTCGGAATGCACTGCCGGGAAGACAGCGGCAGGGCGGACCAATTGACGGGAGAGTACCGGACCTTTGCCAACCTCAAACAGCATCGGCACTTGCATGCCGGCCGAGAATATTGACCATAGGTGATAACCAACATGAATACCAAGTTCCGACTGCTTGTCGTGTTTCTTTGGGTCGTGGGAGGACGCGCGTCGGCCCAAACGAACCTGCTCCCGCAGGGGAATTTCGAGAGGCCGGGCGTCAACACGCCCTGGGCCGAGGGATTCAATATTCCGAACAACCAGGAATTCCAAGTCATCGCCCAACAGGGCAAGCACTGGCTGCGCATTGAGAATCGGGATGCCGGTCGTCAGCTCGACTACGTACATGCCTACGTGAAAGTCACCCCGCAGATGGCGTCCCTGACCGTCTCGGCCCGCATGAAAGCCACGAACCTGAACGTAGGCAAGGAGGGCTGGCACACGGCCCGCGTGGCGATGAGCTTCGAAGGCGGCTCGTTTGGCTTCCCGGCAGAAGTTCCCGAATTACGGGCTGACTCCGATTGGGTGAGCAAATCGGTGGAGCTGCAGGTGCCTCAAGGGGCGACCCGCCTGAACATCCAGCCGGCGATGTTCTATTGCACCGGCGTATTCGAAATCGCCGACCTCACGGTCACGCCCCGCTTGGTCGCGCTGACGCAGTTGGGAGACGCCGTGCTGCCAGAGGGCATCGCCCTGGACTGGGACAAGACGAGCGTCAAGACGGTGAATGCTAAACGGGCGCAGGTTTCACTCGACGGCATCTGGCAATTCACACCCGCAGTTGATGCGGCGATGGAGCCGCCGAAGCTGGGGTGGGCATATATCAAGGTACCGGGCGACTGGCAGATGCGATCGGGCAAGCCATCGAGTTTCCTGGCGCTCGCCGCCGGCCCGCAGTGGGATCTTTATGATGGAGCGTTGGTGACACGCGCCTGGTACCAGCGTCAGGCGCCGATCCCGGCGGAGTGGCAGGGCCGCTCGATCAGCCTGCGCTTCGATCGCGTTTGCACGGACGCGATTGTCTATGTCAACGGCACGCAGTGCGGGCAAATCGCCTGGCCATGGGGCTCGGTGGACATCACCTCAGCGGTAAAGCCCGGGCACACGGCCGATATTCGAGTGCTGGTGGCGGCGATCGCCGATGCGGAAAAAGTGGGGACCTTCTGGCAAAATGCCTTGAGCGACACGGTCACTTTTTCGTCCGCCGAACTAAAGACGCGGGGCCTGACCGGCAGCGTCTTTTTGGAAAGCCGTTCATCCGTGGCGCGGGTGACCGACGTCTTTGTGCGCACTTCAACCCGGAAAATGGACGTCTCCGCGGACGTGGAGCTGAGCGGCGTCACGCAGGCGGGTCCGGTTCAGGTCGTTGCGGACATGCTCAATGAAAAGGGGGAGGTGGAGAAGAGCTTCACTGCGGACGCGGCGGTGGACGCGAAGGAGACTCAGACGCTGGTCCTCTCGTGGCCCTGGGACGACCCGCGCCTGTGGGACGTGGGCCAGCCCAACCTCTATACGCTTCGGTTGAAAGTGAAGGGCGCGGGCCTGGATGACGAGTACAACCAGGAATTCGGTTTCCGGGAGTTCTGGGTGGAGGGACGCGAGTTCTTCCTCAACGGCACCGTGATCCATCTGCGGCAGCCTTGCTTCTATAACGGGCCGCGCATGCAGGTGGGAGACATTTTCTCCGAGATGGGAGCGGAGAATGTGGATACCCGCGGCGATGCCGCCGACTCGGGGCGAAATCTCGACGCCGCCGATCGCCAGGGATACCTGGTGGCACACTATATTCTCAACGCCAACAAGTACCTGATGAATGCGGACCGTCGGAACGTCTGGGAGCAGAACCGGCAGCGGGCCTTCGACCGCGCCGCCGTGTGGATGCGCCGCTACCGCAACCATCCGTCCGTCGTCATGTGGATCGCCGGCTTCAATTTCTTCAACAGCGCAGTGGACGCGGATCCTCGCCACGTGGGCCGCAGCGGCTGGGGTCAGAGCGATGATCGCTGGCAGCGCCTCATGGTTCTCGGCAAGGAGATGTTCGATGGGCTCAAGAAGCTTGACTCGACCCGGGTCTATTACAGTCACTCGGGCGCCTACACGGGCGACGTCTACACGATGAACTGCTACCTGGATCTGATCCCGCTTCAGGAACGCGAAGACTGGCTGAGTGCCTGGGCGGAAAGCGGGGAGATGCCGATTTCCATGGTGGAGTTCGGCACCCCCATGGACTGCACGTTCCGACGCGGGCGCCACGGGTTTGCGAGTAATATCACGAGCGAGCCCCTGCTAACGGAATTCGCCGCCATCTATTTTGGCCCGGACGCTTATGCTGCGGAGGAACCAAAGTATCGGCAGTACCTGCGCGGTCTGTTCCGCAGTGGGATGCTCTACGAAAGCTCCGAGAACCGCTTGGATGAATACGCCAACAACCACAAAATCCAGCAGCTCTACCGCGTCAATACCTGGCGTAGTTGGCGGACGGCAGGTCTGCCGGGCGGCCTGCGCACGTGGTCTTGGATGCAGGACTCGCTCCAGGAAATCAACGGCCCGACTCTGGCGTGGATCGCCGGCCCTGTCGAAGCCTATACGGCAAAGGACCACCACTTCAGCCCTGGCCAGAAGATCAATAAGCAGATCGTCCTGATCAACGATACCCGCCAGCCCCAGGACTTCACGGCAGTCTGGACCGCCACCGTCGGCGGGCAGCAAGTGGACAACGGTCAGATGCGAGGCAGCTTGGCGGCTTCCGAGATCAGATTCGTTCCCTTCCAGGCAATCGCGCCCGCCGTGGAAGCCGGTGGAAAGGTCGACGGCCAGATCACACTGATCGCCAGTATCGGCGAGACCAAGCACCAGGATACTTTTGCGTTTCGCGTGTTTGGCGAGGACGAACCGCTCAGCGGGCAGATCGCTGTGATTGATCCGAATTGCCTGACCAGCAGAATGCTGGCGAATTTGGGATATCGGACCCACTGCTGGAATGGCGAGGCTGATCCACTGGTGGTGATTGGACGCGGTGCCTTGCAGGACGACGCGGCGGTGGCGGCCAGGTTAGAGCCCTATGTAAGAGCGGGAGGCCGGGCTCTCATCTGTGCCCAGGACCCTCAGTGGATGACACGAGCCCTCGGGTGGCGCGTATGTCCGAAGGTGGCCCGCCGCGTCTTCCCCGTGGGTGCTCCGGTCGCCCGCGGCATGGACGCCGACGACCTTCGCGACTGGTCGGGAAGCAGCACCCTGATCGAGGCCTACCCGGAATATGTGGGAGATTACCTCAGAGGGAACGAACGAGAACAGCCTTATGCGGGGTGGCACTGGGGCAACCGCGGCGGGGTCAGTAGCGCCGCCATCGAGAAACCCCATCGCAGTGGCTGGCGTCCTCTGCTCGAATGCGAATTCGATCTGGCTTACACGCCGCTGATGGAGTTGGATTACGGCCAGGGTCGGGTGATCGTCTGCACCCTGGACTTGGAAGACCACCTGGACCTGGATCCCGCGGCGCGGCGCATGGCCGGGCACATCATTGATTACGCGATGCACTCCCCGCTGTCTCCGCGGGTGAGCAAGGTCGTGTATCTGGGCGGCGCACCGGGTGCGGCATGGCTCGACAAGATCGGAGTGAGTTATCAACAGTCGCTCACTCTGGGCACTGCCGCTGATACCGCCGGCCACGAGCTGCTGCTCATCGGCCCGGATGCAGCCGTCGACACGGCCGCGCTGAGGGCCTATCTGGAGGAAGGCGGCAGAATATTCTTCTTGCCGCGTGCGCAGGCAGATGGGGGGCTCGGCGCCACATTGAAGCCGGCGGCCGCCCATTTCGCCGGGTCGCTGTCTGTGCCCGAGTGGCCTGAAGCAAAAGGCCTGAGCGCGTCCGATCTTCGCTGGCGTACCCACCTGGAGACCGCCCCTTGGGTCGTGAACGCCGGCGCGGATATCGGAGCGGACGGGCTGATTGGCCGCAAAGTGGTTGGGAAGGGCGTGGCCGTCTTCTGCCAAGTGGATCCGGATCGCTTCCAGGCCGACGAGAAAACCTATTTCCGCTACACACGGTGGAGGTCCATCCGTGCCGTGGCCCAACTCTTGGCCAACCTGGGCGCTAGTTTCCCGGTGGACAGTCGCTTATTCCATCCCCTTGACGCCGTAGCTCTTGACCTGGATGGCGCGTGGCAGATGCAGGTTACTGTTCGGCTGAGCTCCCGCTACCAGTGACGTCACGGCGCATCCTGATCCCGGCGTCAGCCTGGCCGCGCAAGCGCTGGTTGGAGAGAACGTGTCTGCCGAAGGATGGACACCCGTAACGCTGCCGCAGATGCTTCCGTTCTTCAAAGACAACGACGGCGAGGCGGTATTCCGCAAGGAAATCGTGGTGCCCGAGAGCATGGCGGGCAAGGATGCGATTCTCGCCCTCGGCGCGCTCGATGATTTTGACGACACCTACTTCAACGGCGTGGAAATCGGGCACACGGACATAGAGACGGCTACCTGGTGGCTCGCGCCGCGCAAGTACGTAGTGCCTGGAAGGCTGGTAAAGGCCGGCAGAAATGTCATCGTCGTGCGACTCTTCG
Source organism: uncultured Planctomycetota bacterium (assembly GCA_963802295.1). GTDB lineage: Bacteria > Planctomycetota > Planctomycetia > Pirellulales > Pirellulaceae > JAJRVM01. Next base: position 496,981 of record CAWDIM010000007.1, read on the forward strand.
ATCGTTTCCAGGAGGGAGGCTTCGTGGGCAACGGAGGTTTGAAAGACTTGTTCGGCGACCAGCCAGGACCCCAGGCAACCGGCGTGGGGAAGGGGCGATTGCGAATGTCCTTGAGGCCCAGACCGGACGGGGCCGAGTCGCTTGGATATTACGATCCCGATTATCGCACGGATTTCCCCATGGGAGACAATCCGTACCGCTATTACCGGTGGTAGGCCCGATGGGCATCACGCCGCATTTGTCTGGCCGGCATCGCATTGGCGGAACAGGGCCGCGGGTAGTGACGGCACGAACCTGGACGCAACATTGCCCTTCGCAACTTCGCTACGAAGGTGTTGGATTTCCAGTCATTCGACTTGGCCACGCGCCAACCCGTGTTCCAAGGCGGTTTTCAGCAGACCCGGAACCTGAACATGCCGGGGGCAGAAAATCACTTCGTTTTCCTCGTTCTGCCGCCGGAACAACGCGCAGATGTTCTGCTCGGAAATGGCCAGCGCCGATCCCGAAGCGCAGTGGACGATGAACACCACGCTTGCGGCCATCGGAATCCACTTCCCCAAGCACCGCAAGCGGGCGATCGCCATTGGCGAGAAGTCGGGGATCTATCGGGACTACCCCGTTTCGAAGGGCTGCACGTCCCCGTTCGCCCCGATCTGGATTCAAGCTATGGTGAGCCGGCAAGGCTGAGCGAACACCGCGGATTCGCGGCGGCTCGCGCGAACCACCGTCGACGGCGATCTCGTTCTGCGTGAAGTCCAGGACCGCTCGTTGTGGAACCGCGAACTCATTCACGAGGCACGCGAATGCCTCGCGCGGGCTTTGGCTGCCGGTGAAGTCGGTACGTAGAACCAGATGGCGTGAGCAAGCATCGAGACATTGCAGGCCAGAGTCGTCAGCAGGAGCACCCCCACCATCATGGAAGCGTCGACGACGCCGAATCGCGGCGCGATCCTGCAATACAATTTGTGAGCGTCAGTTCACCGCCCTTCTCAAGATAGACATTTCCCTGAATCTTGAGATGCTGATTCTCATACGAAACCGGTTTGTCGACCGTGAGATCGCGATTGATCGCGAGGATTGGCAGATCCGCTCGCTCCGCCTGGACAGGTCGTGTACATCCCATCAAGATCACGCTTCCTATCCACAAAGCGCAACCGATGATCCAATGGCGTCGTCCCAAGTTCACTCCTCTCATTCAGCGGTCCTTATCAGACGCGTCGTTGCATCATGTTCCGGTCGATCGTGATGTCGAGGCCAGAGTCTCGTGGAATGGCAAAGACGCCGTCACTGAAATCCAGCGGTGCGTCCCAGAGTTACTCGCGGGCATTCTAATCCCCGGCTGTCGCTGACCGCGAGCCCCGTCCCCCCGTTTCGGTTGCCTCCTGGCGGCATTGGGGCCCTGTTAGTCATCCCCGGCCGCTCCTGGATGGCCGATTGGAGAGCCCTTGGCGTGCCGCGTGCACCGTGGTCAGGATGCCTGTGCGGTCAAAGCCGCCGAATCGAACTTGTTCGGATAGCGATGTCGAGTGGGTTCCGCGCAGGCGACCAAGATGGACGTCGGAAGCGCGTAGCTGACGTTGCTCGTAGCGTGGTCCCGACACCCTGCTTCCCCACCGGCCCGTAGCTGCGGTCGCGTAGACCGCGGGGGAAGTGGTCGTACGGACGGCGATTCCCCCACGCTCTGCGCGAGCGTAGCTACGAGCAACCGAGGAGCAAGCGAGGAGCAACCGAGAAACCGAGGAGCAGACACCCTGCTTCCCCACCGGCCCGTAGCTGCGGTCGCGTAGACCGCGGGGGAAGTGGTCGTACGGACGGCGATTCCCCCACGCTCTGCGCGAGCGTAGCTGCGAGCAACCGAGGAGCAAGCGAGGAGCAACCGAGGAGCAGACACCCTGCTTCCCACCCCACCGGCCCGTAGCTGCGGTCGCGTAGACCGCGGGGGAAGTGGTCGTACGGACGGCGATTCCCCCACGCTCTGCGCGAGCGTAGCTGCGAGCAACCGAGGAGCAAGCGAGGAGCAACCGAGGAGCAGACACCCTGCTTCCCCACCGGCCCGTAGCTGCGGTCGCGTAGACCGCGGGGGAAGTGGTCGTACGGACGGCGATTCCCCCACGCTCTGCGCGAGCGTAGCTACGAGCAAGCGAGGAGCAACCGAGGAGCAGACACCCTGCTTCCCCTCTGCTTCACCCCTGCGTTCCGTTCCCACTGCGGGCCCTCCGTCGATCGTCCATGGCCGCAGGCCGAGCGTGCTGACGGTTTCGTAAAGGATTCGTCGGTGACATACGTATGTCATCGTCACCCCGCCGCGGCAGGCCTTGCATACGCCACGGGATCGGGTAAGATAACGGCGGTTCTGGCGAGCGAAAGGCGGGCAATCACTTTCTCTTGCGCAGTGTTTCCCGAGCGTCCCCACGGGTCCCAGTAACGGCCGCGGGCGCTCCGGGCACTGCCCGCACACGGAGGGATTGCCTCATGGTCGCCTACGCTCGTCGTAAATTGTTGGGTCGTGATCGCCGAGCCGTCTATCACTGCCGCGCCCGTTGCGTGCACCGCGCCTTTCTCTGTGGCCGGGATCCATTGACCGGCCGCGACTTCTCCCATCGCCGCGATTGGATCCTGGTCCGGGAAGAACAGCTTGCGGGGCTGTTCGCCATCGAAGTCGAATTCCACGCGGAACTGAGCAACCACCTGCACCTGATGCTCCGCTCGCGGCCCGATGTGGCCCGCCGCTGGTCGCCCCACGAGGTGGCCCGCCGCTACCTGACCGCCATGAAGATCGCCAAGTGCATGTCGGACGAGCTGCCGCAGGTCAGCGACAAACGCATTGAACAGGTCGTGCGGGACAAGAAGCGGATCAAGCAGTTGCGGCGCCGGCTGAGCAATATTTCTTGGTTCATGGGAATCTTGTGCGAAAATATTGCCCGCCGCGCCAATCAAGAAGACGAATGCACTGGCCGGTTCTTCGAGTCTCGCTTCAAGTGCCGGGAATGTGTCGATTTCGCCGGCATGTTGGTCTGTGCGTTGTATATGGACTTAAACCTCATCAAGGCCGGTGAAGCCGTTTCGTTGCGCTCGTCCCGCTACACGTCGGCCTATCAGCGGATCATGGCGCAAGAGCAGCGTTCCAACAGTTCGAATCGAGCGGATGGCTGGCTGGGAGAGCTGACTCTGCGTGAAGGGACGCTCGAGGACGAGACGATCGCGCTCACCTCCCGCTGGGGCCGCCGTGCATCGGATCTGGGACTGCTGCCGATCTCGCTGGAGAGTTACTTGCGGTTGCTGGAGTGGACCGCTCGGCAACTGCGCAGTGGCCAGCGCAGTACGGTTCCCAAGGACGTGGAAACGTTGTTGGATTATCTGGATGTGAACGAGGACGCCTGGCTCGATACATTCCAGCGTTACGAGAGCGTCTTCTGCCACGCCATCGGTTCGCCTGCGGCCCTGGCCGAAGTAGCGCAGCGGATGGGCCGCCGTTGCCTGAAGGGGATGTCCGCCTGCCGCCGACTGTTTGCGTAATGCTCATGCAAGTCGCGTGATCGTCGAACAGAATTTGTGTCCGCCCACATCCGCCGCGCTCGCCGTGCGCCGACAGCGTGCATTCGCCGCTGGCGTCGCACCCACCTCGCCCTGTTCATCCTCTTCTTCGCATCGCCGAGCCGATTGCTACCCATTCGCCTCGCGGGTAACTCAATTCGGGGCTCTCCAACGGCCACCGAAAATCCATCAGGAGCAGAGTGTCTGCTCCCGAACCTTGTTCGGTTCATGCTTTTCTCGCATCGTCGAGCCGATTGCTACCCATTCGCCTCGCGGGTAACTCAATTCGGGGCTCTCCAACGGCCACCGAAAATCCATCAGGAGCAGAGCGTCTGCTCCCGAACTTGCTCCCGAACCTGCTCCCGAACCGAGCTGGCGTGATCACGGTGGGTGATGTGGTACGTGCGGCGTTGCCGTCCGGCTAAGAGGAAGCCTTCAAGCGGCCACTGCGGAGCAAGAGGTCTGGGAGGAGTTGCGGGGAATCGTGGCAGACACGCTGGGAGTGAAGAAGGAGAAGGTCACGCCGTCGGCCCGATTTGTCGAGGATGTGGGGGGCCGGTTAGCCGCCACTCGACGTTCAATACCAAGTTCGATCTCACGCAGGCATTTCCCATAGCCTGATGACAGCGATAGAATGAGTCAGTGTTTACCTCATTCGGGAGAACAGCCATGGAACGCCGAGACTTCCTCAAAGGTCTTTCCGCTGCCGGTCTATTGTCGATGATGGACCCGGCTTACCTGAGTGCTAAGGACCGCTTTCAATCGGGTGAAACGCCGACAGACCCCGTACCCAAACGTCAGTATGGTCGGGCCAAAGATATGGTTTCGGTCATCGGCTTCGGTGGCATTGTCGTCAAGGACGTAACACCCGAGGAAGCATCGAGGTACGTTTCCGAGGCCGTGGATCGAGGTATCAATTACTTCGATGTGGCCCCCACCTACGGTAACGCTCAGGAACGGCTAGGCCCTGCGCTGAAACCCCACCGGGACAAGTGCTTCCTGGCCTGCAAGACGACGAAACGTGATGCGAAGGGAGCACAGGAGGAATTGGAGGAGTCGTTCCGCCTGCTCCAGACGGACCACTTCGACCTGTACCAACTTCACGCGATCACGACGCTGGAGGATGTGGAACAGGCCTTTGCCAAGGGCGGGGCAATGGAGACATTTCTCAAGGCGAAGGAAGATGGGAAAGCCCGATACATCGGGTTTTCGGCGCACAGCGAAGTTGCCGCTCATGCGGCGATGGACCGGTACGACTTCGATTCGATCCTCTTTCCGCTGAGCTTCCCCATCTGGATTAAGGAGGGCTTTGGCCCATCCGTCCACAAGCGTGCCCAGGAGGCTAATCGGGGCATCCTCGCCCTGAAGTCGATGGCGCATCAGAAGTGGTCCGAGGGAACGAAACAAGGGGAACGCCGTTGGTCGAAGGCGTGGTACGAACCATTCGACGAGATCGACAAGGTGTCGCTGGGCCTTCGGTTCACTTCGCAGTTGCCCGCCCACGCTATGATCCCGCCCGGTCACTGGGAACTGTTCAGGATGGCCGTCGAATTGGCTCAGTCCGGGGCCCTGACGCCGCTCAATGACAACGAACTGGAAATTGTCCGAGCGATAGCGATGGACAGCGAGCCGATCTTCACCAAGCAGGCATGATGCCGGCCTGTGGGCGGCTGGAATCCGAGGGGCGGGAGTTGACTGCGAAGGAGGTGTTTAATGATGAGGGCAATCCTAACCGTGCTTGGCCTCCTGATCGGGCCGTTCGCTGGTTTCTACGGCTCGTATCCGGTCTTCCACGCCATCTACTACAAAGGCTGCATGACGGGATTCACAGTCTTGATAGCCTCGCTCATGATAGGTGCCCCCCTGGGGGCGGTCGTGTTTGCCGTGGTCGGCTTCTGGCTCGGCTACCGGCTCGACAAGAGGGCGAAGCAACGACAGCTTGACGACGAAGAGGATTTGGATGCGCCGTGCCAAGAGGCACAGGCATCGCAATAGTCCGGGCCGCTTCCAGCGGGAGAGATGCCATGCTCTACAAGATCGGCGCACTCGTGTCCGAGAGTCCGGTCTTTGGCGACGAACTAATTTGCGTAGCCAAGAGCATATAAAGGCGAGCACTTCCTATTTAGTAAAATCTCTCGGGGGGTGCGCACTTGCACGGGTAATCGAACCCGTCCCGCGATCGCACCTTCCTCAGGAACATCCATTTCAAGAGGGCACCGCGTGTTTCCGGTTGGAGACGAATTCGTGCGATGAGCGTGAGCACTCCTTATTGGTTGCTAAACGCCCAGAGGTGGCCTTCGGTTCGGACAAATAGGGTGTTTCTCGCCACTGCCGGTGTGGCGAATATCGCTTCGCCTAAATCTGTCTTGTGGGCCACGCGAAATTGATTTGCCGCTTCAATCACGAACACGACACCTCGCTGTGCGCAAACGAGAACATGATCGCCGACGGCTACAGGGGTGGCGTAGTACTCGCCTCCTTCGCCAAGCCGTTTCTTCAGGAAATGATGATGTCCTGTCTCGACGTCAACGCACGTGATGAAGCCGCCGGCCGCCAGCAAATACACGCGCCCGCGGTATACCATTGGTGACGCCACGTAAGGAAGCCCACGTGACTCCTCCCATACACGATGTGAGTCACTGACGTCACCTCGCCCTCCACCGCGGATACACAGCACGACGTTGCGCCCTGGAGCCCACTGATCCTCGCTGTATAGCGACTTCAGTTCCTCCAAGGTCAAGTAACCATTCTTGTCACTGTCTGTGAACTCGAAGGAGTCGCGCAGGCGGCCGCGCGGCAATTCGTCGCGAGTCAGACGTCCATCCATAACACGATCGAAATGTTGCAGGAATGCCGTAGGGTCCGTGAGCAGGTGGGGAGGAAGGTTCTCGGTGTCATCCAGTACGGACTCAACGCGACGACGCCCCGACGAGTGGGCCGTGGTCCATCCACCATAGATGATCAAGTTGCCCGTCGCCACCGGCGAAGGGCAGATGAAGCCGGGAAAGCCGCCTAATCGCCAGACCAGCGCACCTGTATGAACATTGTAGGCATCCAGTCGTCCAGAGCCACCCAGTAGTACTGTTTGTCCGTCAGGCCCATCGAAGAGATACGGGGTTGAGAAGCCCCATATTGCACCGGGGCGAGGTGCCTTCCATAACTCCCTACGTCGTATGGCGTCCAGGCACAACAAGCTTGGATCGTCGCCACCATCGCGATTGAGGTAGATACGGCCTGCTTCCAATACGGGCGAAGCGCCGTAGCTGTATTCATTGCCCACCGGTGGAAACGGATTGTCCCAGAGCAAGCTTCCATCGAGATCCGTGACAATGAGACCGTAGTCGTCAAAGTAGAAGACGACGCGTTCGCCATCCGTTGCGGGCGTTGGATTCGCGGGACTGCCCGCGATATGCACGTACGTCCGAATTTCGTCAACTGTCCGCGTGATCTCCCAAAGCACTCTTCCACTTGAGGCGTCGACGCAGAGTGCAATGAGCGTTGTGTTCTCGAATCCCGTAAGAAAGATCCTATCGCCCCATACGCACGGCGATGAATGCCCTTGGGGCAGCCGAGTTTTCCAGAGGACGTGTTTGTCCGGGGTGAAGGTTAACGGTATTGCTTGGCCGGATGCGATTGCATTGCCACCAGATCCGCGAAACTGTGGCCACTGACCGGCAGGATCCTCAGATGCGTAAGCGCCGTCGAGGCTCAGGCTAATCAGCAGCAAGAAACTGCCGAGCGTGGATTGAGAGTGTTTCATCTTTGAACTTCTCACTTCGATGTGAGGGTTGATCATTTCGGGCTGCAATAACGCGACGGACCTGTAAGTGAACCAGCGTGGCGATCAATCAGGCCGACGAGCAAGATGCAAACCGGGACTGCGCTGAGGTTTCCCGAGCGATGGCTGACCGCATGACACGCACCCAGCAAGATCGTGCGACACAGATCGGCACACGGTGGCGTGGATTCTGTGCGAGGTACGCGCCGCAAACAAGCAGACTATCCGCAAATAACTCCGCAGAGGGATTCGTGGTTCATTGAAGCACCGCTCAATGTGCGTTAGCGATGCATGCGCCCTTCGTGCAATACGCGATAACAGCGTGACGTGACGATTCAGGACATGGGTTGCGACAAGACGTGATCAATTGCGAAAATCAACCCACATTCTCCCAGCAGTGCGCTCGCGGAAGGCATCCGTTACCTTGACCAGCGGCGAACGCTGGCATTCCATGGCGAAACGTTCGGGCACTGCCGCGCGAGTCGATTGGCCGATTCGTCAGCCTTGGTTGGAGTGTGGCTGCCGGCCAACTCTCTTCGTCCACCCCCACGACCATCTCGGAAGTTCGCATATTGGGAAAAGTCGGCGGGCAGACACCCCTCATTCTATTAATTCCATCGTCACCGATTCCTTCTTACGCGGACGCTCGGCTGCGTTGGGCCAGCGCGATTGCTTCCGCGGGACCTTTGAAAGCGTGTTTCAAGGCCTTTGGCTGCAACTTCCCCTGGCGCGTTTGGTGCAGTAGTCGCGCCAGCGGTGACCTACCGGTCTTGGCGGCATAGCGCGCTCCGAATTCCTTGGCTGTCAGAGCATCCAAGTTGGTTTCCGAGGCAATCTGAGTCACGATGCTCTCGTGGCGTTGCGATATGGCACGAGAAAGTTCACTGACAGCTTGCTCGCCCATGCATAACAATTCCGATACGCGCCGGGCCCGCTCGATTGTCTCAGGTGGGCAATGGGTTGGCAAAGCCGCCCAGGCTGCAATGCTTTCGGCCGCCTCCCACGTCAGCCGTTCATCTGGAGTCGTCATATAACGAAGATCGGCGTGGAGTTCCTGTAACCGCTTCCAGTAATCGCATCGACTGGGCACCGACACCAAACGGAACTCAGGCAGTAGCAATCCTGTCAGCCGTCCACCATGGCAACAGCCGGTGTCGATCGCGTACACACGGTCTCTCCAGATCAGCGGTTGGCCGTTGTTCAGGTAGTCATGGTGGCCCACAATCAGGGGCTTATCGCCGTCGTAAAGATCGTACCAAGGTCCACGGTAACGCTGGCCCAGATGACGCTCTCCCGACAATGTGCCCACAATGACTGACTCATCTTGCTCAGCAAGCGAGCGGCCCGGTTCGTAGAAACCGTGAACCAAGATGGCTTCAGCCAATTCGAGGCATCGCGGGAACCCGTCCATGATGCGGCAGGCATCCGCGTAACCAGGTTCTCCAATTTGGCGGCGAGTGATCCATTGTGATAAGGCCGGTCGGATTTGTCCACGATGCGAACGCACATGCTTGCGTTCGTGGTTGCCCATCAGCGAACAGGCGTTAGCGGTGGCCGCGAAGAACGAGAGAACGCGAAGTGAGTCCGGGCCGCGGTCAACGATGTCTCCCAGTGCAATAATCTGGTCTTGTTCCGCAAGTGCCGCAGCGTCCAGAAGATCCTGCAGTTCGTCGAAGCAGCCGTGAATGTCGCCGATCACTAATCGTCTCATCCCAAAGCTCGCTCGGAGTTGTCACCAGGTGGAGGCGTATGTTCCTTGATATACTGCCGCGACCCTGCCCACAACGCTTCAACGTCCTACTTCTGCCACCAATTCGTCTTGCAGGAAGCCTCGCACCACCCTTGGAAGTTGCGATCGGCGACTGCATCCCTTCCAATGACCGTTAATTCATTGTGCGGATGCGGACAATTGATGCAATTGCAGCCCTTGCTCGGAAGACCTCACTTGGTCACAATCATCGAATCAGTGATGACCTACGGCATTCGGGTGATTTTCGACCCGAGGAACGGAAAATAATTCGCTGCTATGCGACGCGAACCAGCAAGCACATGATGGAGAACTGCGGTAGTATAATACCACAGTGAATGACGAGGCAAGCACGCAGTCTCCGTTGGGTACAGGAACGGGAAAGAATTCAGGCCATGTTGTGTCACAGTTCAAGGAGTTGCAGGCCGACATCCGCAATCAAGGCTACGCCAAGTGGAAGCACGTCATGCATCTGATTCGGCTGCTGATCTCCGGCATCCGCGTGCTGCGAGATGGCTTCGTTCCAATGCAGGCGAACCAACAGCCAGTACAATTCCTGACGATCAAGCGTGGTGATATGCCATGGGACGAAACTAGAAGTGGCGTCTTAGCTTGCACGCCCAATACGACAAAGCACTGGCAGAGACAAACCTGCCAGAACGTCCTGAATACGAGAAGGCAGATAATTGTCTCATTAGGGCTCGCGCCGCTGCAATGGTGAAGGGGCTCCCTTGAATTCCGATCCTCGATTGCACAACCAGATGGAAAAGCACCCTTACGAATCTGCTGCTCAACGCATCCGCCTCACGATGCCCAAATCTCCCTGCGCCGTCATCATCGGCAGCACTACTTTCTGGGATCCGGAAAGTGAACCGACCTGTCAGCAGATTGGTGTCTGCCTGGCTGAGGTTCCCAACTTGACACTTGCCACAGGAGGAATGAGTGGGGTGGGCGATACGGTGGGCCGAAGCTTTTACGCGGCCACGCGGGCAGTCAGTGGCAACTCTCGTGTGGTTCATTTACTGCCTGTCGATTGCGAGCCACGTCCCTATGGCGTGACGTTGTATGCGGGGGATGATATGCGCGAGCGGCGTGAAATCCTCGGAAGAATAGCCGGCGTCTACATCGTCGTGGAAGGAGGACCGGGTACGCAGCACGAAGCAGCCGTGGCGCAGTCTTGCGGAGCGACGATCATTCCAGTGGGCCGATCGGGTGGGGCAGCAGCTGAACTGTATAACATTTTGCCGTGTCCACCCAAGGTCGACGGTACGGTCTGGTCGGTTTTGAACGAGGTGTCGGTGCACCCAAGGAAGATTGCTCAGGCGGTCAGCGTGCTGGTCTTACAGCTGCTGCAACTACCCGGAAGCTGAATGGACTTGCTGATATGATGGCGCCCGTGGCCACGGTCGTCCGACCGTGGTCACCGCAGAGCGACGCAACTCTTCATTCCCCGTGCTTTGGCGAACCGCACATGCATCAGGGCGATTCCCAGCAGATTCTGGCTTGGACAGGGCCCATGGAACCTTGTGGGCGACTTACTTGTCTTACGTCTGAGTCCAAGGTAAAAAGGACATCAATTCCACTTGGCTTCCCCAAAGTACCGAAGCTTCCTAGGCATCCAGTGCCCGCGGATCCATCGGATGCGTTCTCGGGAGGGCGAGGCTCCTGCCGAGCCGCAGGTGGGCAGTGCCGACAATCCGGCTCAGCAGGAGCTTCGCCCACCCGATACCTGGATCCTGGAGACCCTCCGAAGCGTTGCACGAGACATTCTGCCGCAGATGGTCACGGCCACACTTTGTGGTAACGGAGAATGAATGCCATGGCAAATCAAATTCTGGTGATCGCACCATACTGGCTGGCTGAAGTGGAGACCTGGGTGTTTAACGATTGTGCCGTTGGGTTGGAACAGGAGCCGTTTGTGAGTGGAGTTCCTGAGATGATCAACCAACTGGTCGCCGACATCCCGAATGCGCGCGACGGCTTTCGCCTGCAGTTCTCCCAGGCCCCCTTTCCCGGATTCCAGCGCAAACTCACGCGATTGCGACAAGAACTCGGCGGTTGGTGGTATAGGAGTGACGCGCCGGAAATGGAGGGCTGGTTATGTCCAGCGCTATTCCGGTACTTCGAATTCGCTCCGGAAGAGATCTACATCAAGGCCGAGCCACGGCAGGCTGACACAGACCGCCACGCGTTATTGGAATAGCGGCATGAAACCTCGTTCAAAAGACCGCGGCACTCGAAGACCTGTGCCCAACCGGCAGGCCTTTAACGAACTGGACGAAGCCAACATTGACCGTCTGGCGTCCTGGATTTGTGACGCCGGGAGTGTGGTCTGGTTCACCGGTGCCGGGATCTCGACCGAATCCGGACTACCGGACTTTCGGGGCCCAAATGGTGTGTGGACGCGTGCAGAGGAGGGATTGTCACGGCCTGAGCTGAAACGTCCCATTGAGCAGATTGAGCCCAATGCCGCCCATCTGGCGATCACAGAGTTCGAGAAGATTGGCAAGTGTGATTTTCTTGTCAGTCAGAACGTCGACAATCTACATCTCAAGTCAGGTTACCCGCTTGAGAAATTGGCAGAGCTCCACGGCAATCAATTTCGGCTTCGTTGCTGGCCTTGTGATAGAACATTCCCCTTGACAGACTTTCGTACGCCCACCGGGGAGCGGAGAAGGAACAAGGGGAGGTTCGTCGCGGATCGCTGTCCCGACTGCGGCGGGCGAATGACAAACAGCGTCATCCATTTTGGCGATCCGATGCCCCGAGAGGCCCTGGCTACCTCGCTTCAATGGGCACGGAAGGCCGATGTAATGATTGTTGTCGGATCGACTTGCCAGGTGCATCCCGCCGCCCAAGTGCCACGCGCCACGAAGCAGTCCGGAGGTCGGCTCGCCATCGTCAATTTGGGCGAAACAGATCTCGATCAACTCTGTGATCTGCGATTCCACGCGAAGGCTGGATTATTGTTGCAGAGCTTGCTGGCAAGAGTCCGGAGTCATTGAGGTTCTGGCGAGTGAGACACGTCTCTGGTCGGCGTATTCTCACTTTTTGCAGACAGCTTCTGAAAAGCCAGTTCCGGTAAGCTCGATACGACATCTACGGCGCGATCAAAACACGAGATGACTATTGAACACTGTCAGGCACGGTACCAAATAGTTGTGGCTGTTGGTCTGGTTCACACTTTTCACTTACATGAAGCGCCCGGGCGCGAAGCCATCCGGCCGTCATAGACAAGCGGTAGCAACTGCTCGGCCGCACTAGGGTCGCCGGATTCGATCTGGGATAGGATGCAGGTGACGTTGGTCATGGAGATTAGGATACCGCCGGAGACGGTGCGGTTCCATCACTGGAAACACACGAAACCAACTGGAGTGCGCACGCACTCCCAGGCAAGCGATGAGCGGCCACCCTGTGCCGGGTTGGGTGGTGCCTAGTCGACCGATAACGGCCGAAACGCATGTCGCGAACGTCGGCTTTCGCCGCGCCCAAGCCGTGTTCAGATCGCTGGTCGCCTGTTGGCCCATGGCCTTGCTATTTCCAATTGCCGAGCCAGGCGAAAGAGTGTTGCCTCGTCGCCGAACCGACCAAAGAAGTGCACACCCACGGGGAGATTTTCGGCTGTCCAGTACAAGGGAACCGACATGGCTGGCTGACCAGTCCAATTAGCCAAGGGAGTAAAAGGAATGAAATTGAAATGGCCGCTTTGGTGAGCCTCGTAGCTACCGGACAACGTCGCGGACCGAGTCGCGATCCAGAACGTGATTTCGATGTCGACCTTCCTCAGATCGCCGCCATACCTGAGCCCCCGTTTGCGGCGAGCATGTTCCACCAATATCCGCCGCACGGCCTTGGCCGCAGCGGCAAAGAAGTGGCCTCGGCTACGTCGCAAGTTCAAACGATTTCGCTACCATCAACGTCAGGCTGTGCACTGGTTGGGCCGCGTGGCTCAACGAGAACCTCAGCTCTTTACCTTGTGGTCACATGGAATCCGACCTGCGTCTGGACAGTAAGAGCCGGATGAGCCGAGAGGTTCCCGTCCGGTTCCGTGAGGGCCTGGGGGTGCGATTCCCCCGGGCTACTCGACTCCTGGTGTTCACCAAGACCAGAGAAGCCGCACGCCGTGTCTACGTATCGGTGGGTCGATACCTAACGCGAAAGCTGAAGCTGGTGGTCAAGCAGGGAGATACTTCTGAGTCAAGTCGGCGCCTTTGAGGACGACATGAACGCTCTGGGGGAACTGAGAGCTTCGATTTACGGCGGTCGTGGGCGACCCGAGGTCGAGGAAGAGGCCGGGTAGCTGATGTACCTGCTCGACACAGATATTTTGTTGCACTTGTGGCAGGGCAACCAGTCGGTCAAAGAGAGGTTGCTCGACGCGGACGACACGGAAGTCGCGATCACGGCAATCACGAAGGCCGAGATCCTGAGAGTTCGCTGTGAGAATCTCTTGAAAGCGAATGACGTGACGCTAGTCGTGAAGGCACAGCAGCGGTTCACTCGCACGGAGCAACTCCTTTGAGAGCTATCCGTCATCCCTTTCGACGAGAATGCGGCGAGTCAATTCGATCGATTGCAGCGAGTAACGAAGTTGAAGAAGATCGGCCGCGCGGACTTGCTGATAGCAAGCATCGCTCTTGCCAACGCCGCAATATTGGTGACGCGCAACTTGAGGCACTTTCGTCAGGTACCCGACCTTCGAGTCGAGAATTGGGCGGATTGAACACTGCTTGTGTCAACACGAGTTGTCGGTTCTGAAGGTAGACGCGCATGCGGAAGCTGACGACCGTGGGGTCAAAAAGCTCAGCCGGGCTCCAAGTAGCATTCTGGAAAGTCATGGCGGTTCGCCTTGGTGGAGTCTCGGACGGTGCCGTTTGGCCGCACTCTTTTCCCAGCCCGCACAATGCGGCGCGCAACCCCCAGGGACTTGTATGACTCGTGCACCAAGCCGGTAGCCTGCACCGTCTGATCCGGCTTTTCCTGCCGTAGCCTGGAGGCCGCAAGCTTGCGAAGTTCCTCGTACACCAGCGGCAGGGGTTCCTCCGCAGTTTGTGTTCGGCTGAACTCCGTATGGTGTAAACCGCTCCACTAAAGCTCACCTCCCCCCCGCGGTGCCCGCCAATCTTTAGGGGAATTCAGGTCTATGGGAATCCAGGCTAGCGGAATGTGAGCTTTATTTGACAATGCCCTGGCATTCGTCCACCATATGCGCATCTCGCGAGTCCATTTCGGCAGAGTCTGTACGTGTCACGAATGACAAATGACCGATGTGCGACGCAATTGGAGGACGTTGGGAATGTTTGTCCAGAACAACATCGACTTGGGTACTCCGCCGCTCCATCGCACGTCTTCCACTGCGTCTTTGCGCCGAGCGTGGCCGCGCATGGGGAAACTCAGCATTCGATCTCTCGGGCTGGCAGAGTTTTGGTTTTGGTTTTGGTTTTGGTCTTGGCTGTGGCTGTGCCCCCTCGCGCTCACCTCGGACGTGAGCGCCGATGCGCCCCGAGCCGGTGACCTCAGTGCCGCCGAGGAGAAGGAAGTTTTCGCCTGCACCTTTCAAAACGAGCTTGCCAAACCCTGGACGACGATTGGCGGCACATGGCAAGTTCAGGCGGGAGTTCTCCAGCAGGTAGAAGCAGGCCTGGACGATCCGAGCAAGGCGGTCCTTATCCTTGGCGACCCGGAGGAAATGTCGTCGGGAATCATCGTGACAGCGAAGCTTCGCCTCGAACGATGGAAGGGCGACGATCAAGCAAGGGCCGGAGTCGGGCTGTGCTGTGATCCGGAGAATGGCCACGGTCTGAATCTCGCGATAAATCGGGGACAGCTCCAGTTCCTGCATGACTACGTCGCGTGGGCGCCCGGTTGCGAGTTCGCATGTGAAACCGGCATCTGGTATTGGATGAAGTTTTACAAAACGCCGGGTTGGCTGAAGGGCAAGGCGTGGCGCGACGGCGAACAGGAGCCGGACGACTGGATGGTGTCATGGAGTGGGTTCGACGAATCACTCACGGGTTATCCGGCACTACTCGGCTCGTCGGGCGGTCCGGGCCAGGGATCGTCGGTTTCATTTGCCGAGTGCCGAGTAACTCGCATCGGTCCCAGCCCCTCGGTGTGGTACGCGAAGCGGTCCACCTGGCAGGAAACGATGATGGCCAGCCTCACGGCACTTGCCCAGGATCGGGCCGCGTCCGCAGATTTGAACGGGGCCCCGGCCCGCCAGGAAACGTTGTGGAGACGACTGCAACGCGACTTCCCCGACAAACAACCGCGGCGACAAATGGCCTGGGAGCGGCAAGACGGCATCTGGCCGCCTGACGGGATGTTGCGCACAGCGGCGGAACTTGCCGAGCGCTACGCGGGCGCTGCGCGTCGGCCTGACCGCTGAAATGCACCGGCGGGCCTCCTCCGTGAAGCACAACGCCGACCTGGAAACGCTTCGCAACTTGTACTACCGCTCGCGAGAGATTGACGAGCGGCTGGCTCGGTGGGATGACGAGATGGTGCATGCGCTGCGCCGGGCCGTGGAAGACCTGACACGCTCCTTTGGAGCGCGTTATCCCAACGGACCCGCGTTCTTGCGGCGGCTGACACAAGTGGAGACGACCGTTGCGGCAGCCCGCGCCAGTGCGCCGCCCGATTTCGCCCGATGGCATGATGCTGCGCAACAATTCGAATCGCTGCGCTCGGAAGCGCTGCTGGCAAATCCGCTCTTGGACTTCGACCGGTTGGTGCTCGTCAAACGCGCGGATGCGGCGCAGCGCAAACCGCGTCAGCGCGTCCCGGGAGAAGCAGGAACGTTCGTCGGCAACGACGTCATCGGATTCCTCAACGGACTGCCAATCAACTTCCAAGGCAATGGCTATCTGCGCGAGATCCCGATGGACAACGAGATCGCGATCCTGTCACCGGTTCGCCCCGACGGTCAACTCTCGACGCTCTATCGTCCGGAGAAGCCCGTTTATGTTGGCGACTTGAAGTTGCACTTCGACGCGAAACAGCTTCTGTTCTCTTCCGTCGGCAGTCACGAGCGTTGGCAAATCTTTGAGATTGGCATCGACGGCAGCCGCCTCCGTCAGGTGACGCGCGGGACGGATAGCGATATCGATAATTATGACTCCTGCTATCTTCCGGACGGCCGGGTGCTGTTTGCCTCGTCCGCCTGTTTCCAGTCGGTCCCGTGCGAGCGGCGCTGCGACGAAGTGGCTAACTTCTGCGTGATGAACGCAGACGGCTCGGACGTACGCCGGCTCTGTTTCGATCAGGACCACAACTTCTACCCTTCGGTGATGGCGGACGGGCGGATCCTGTACACACGCTGGGAATACACCGACATCGCGCATGCGTTCACCGGACGGCTGATGACGATGAACCCGGACGGAACGGGACAGTGCGCCCACTATGCGAGTGGCAGCTTCTGGCCGAACCGCATTTTCTACGCCCGCCCGATTCCCGACTGCCCCACGAAATTCACGGCCATCGTCACGGGTCATCATGGAACTGCGCGGGCCGGAGAACTCCTGGTGTTCGACGTGGCCAAGGGGCGACATCAGGCCACGGGCGCCGTGCAACGCATTCCCGGTTGGGGCAAGACGGTCGAAGCCATCATGGTAGATAATCTGGTCGATGCGTCGTGGCCGAAATTCCTGCATCCCTTTCCATTGAGCGACAAGTACTTCCTGGCGGCGTGCCAGCCAAATGCGGCGTCGCAGTGGGGCATTTACCTCGTCGACGTATTCGACAACATGCTCTTGCTCCGCGAGGAGGAGGGCTGTGTGCTGTTCGAGCCCATTCCGGTGCGGTCCTCGCCCCACCCGCCGGTAATTCCGGCGCGGGTCGACCTGGCCAGCCAGGAAGCCACTGTGTATTTGCAAGACATCTATGTGGGGAGTGGACTTCGCGGCATCCCGCGCGGTGTTGTCAAGACACTCCGACTCTTCACCTACCACTTTAACTATTACGGTACATCGGGCATCGAGGATTACGTGGGAATGGATGGACCGTGGGACGTGCGACGCGTCCTGGGCACGGTGCCGGTCGCTGAGGATGGTTCGGCTTACTTCACGGTTCCGGCCAACACACCCATCGCCATACAACCGCTCGATGTGGAAGGGAAGGCCGTACAACTGATGCGGAGCTGGTTCACGGCGATGCCGGGTGAGCGCGTCACGTGCGTCGGCTGCCACGAAAGTGCCAACAGCGCTCCACCGCAGTATGTTACAGGATCGCCCAGCGGCGAGCCGTCGGCCATTACGCCATGGCATGGGCCGGTGCGCGGGTTCAGCTGGGATCGTGAGGTGCAGCCGGTCCTCGACAGATATTGCGTGGGCTGTCACAGCGACCAGCCGCTTCGCGCGAATAGTTTCGCGCTGGACCTCCGGCGCGCCGAGCCGAAGAGCATGCCCTTCTCGCCCTTCCCGTTTCCTCCGTCTTATTATGAATTGCGGCGGTTCGTGCGTAGCCCGGGATTGGAGGGGCCGAGTGTTATTCCGGTGGCCGACTACCATGCCGATACGAACCCCTTGGTGCAAATGCTTCGCAAGGGCCACCACAACGTGCATCTCGATAAGGAGTCCTGGGACCGGCTCGTGACATGGATCGACATGAATGCGCCGGCGTACGGAACTTGGCTGGAAATTCCCACAGTTCGTAATCGTCGGCACTATCTTCAGCAGCCACCCGAGTTCTTCTCGAACTGGCTGCGACCTTCTCCGGTCGAGGAGATCGAGCACTTTCGCCAGCGACGCATGGAGTTACTCAGGCAATACGCCGGGGTCGAAGGGGACCCCGAGGCCATACCGCCTTCTGAAGGCCGCACTCCGCTGGCCGAATTGCCGCTGCCCGAGGAGCCTGCGACGACGATCGTTCCGCCCGCCGGCTGGCCGTTCGACACGGTGGAGGCCGAGCGGCGCCAGGCCTGCGCAGGAACGCCGACACGGATGACGATCGACCTGGGCGCGGACATCCACATGCAACTCGTGCGAATCCCCGCCGGAGAATTCATCCTCGGAGACCCCTCCGGATATCCCGACGAACGACTGGTGGAAGCCGTGCGCATCACTCGGCCGTTCTGGATCGGCGCATGCGAAGTGACGAACGAGCAATTCCGACAGTTCCTTCCCGAGCACGACAGCGGATCGGAGCCGATGTTGTGGCTTAAGTGGCACCCGGGGCATTTTGTTTCGCTCAACGAGCCTCGCCAGCCGGTCTGCCGCATCGCGTCGGAGGAAGCCGAGGCCTTTTGTACTTGGCTGTCAGAGAAGACCGGCCGAAAGTTCACCTTGCCGGATGAATCGCAATGGGAGTGGGCCTGCCGCGCTGGCACGAATTCGCCGTGGAGCTTCGGTGACCTCTCGGCAGACTTTGCCACCTTCGAAAACTTCGCGGATGATTCGCTCCTGGAACTCGGGCGATTGGCCGCCATGGAAAAGGTCAAACCATTTTTTGCAGTTGAGCCGGTAAACGACAAGCAGACGGTATCGGCCCCCGTGGGGACATACAAGCCGAACCCCTGGGGCCTCTACGACATGCACGGAAATGTGGCCGAATGGACCTCCAGCGTCTATCTCCCCTATCCTTTTCGGGCCGATGATCCGCGCCACGCAGCCTTGGGCGCACGCAGGGTGGTGCGGGGCGGTTCCTGGCAGCAGCGGGCCGAGCAGGCGCGCTCGGGGTGGCGCACCTCCTACTGGCCGTGGCAACCGGTGTTCAACGTCGGTTTCCGCGTGGTTTGCGAAGCTGATTAAAAAGCAATATGCTTCACCAGACGCGATCAATGAACTGTCTTACTTCTGGGGGAACACCACAGTGAAAACCACTGCCGCATATCGATGCAGCGCCTCCGTCCGGCATCCAAAAACCAAACGCTTCGTAGCCCAGATCATCAGCGTGTGCGCAATCATGTTCTGGCTATCAGTTACGGATTTGCCCGCCGACGCGCCTGCGCCCAAAACGCCCCGTACGTGGCCCCAGCCCTACTCGGTCGTGCGAGACGAGGCTGAGGGTATCCTGACCCTCGGTACCGCCTACTACACCGTTAAGCAAGACCTGAAAAAGGGTGGCGCGATCACACAAATCACACTGACACACGGAAAGGCTGAAAACCTGATCGTGCATCCGATTGAGACCCGCGTCCGAACGGAAAGTGGAACGGTGTTGACGGACTTGCGGGATTCGGCGCCGATCGTTACACACCGGCGGGAAGGTTTGAACGAGATCGTGACGGTGGAGTGTGTCCTGAAAGACCCAGCCGGCCAAGCATCCGAGTTTCGGGTGAAGACCACGCTCCAGTATCGCTGGGGATACATTAAGATCCGCAAGGAGTTACTGGCGCCGGACGGCGCGAGTGCGCAAGAGGTTTGCCCGCTCTCCACCGTCCTTGCACCGAGCCTCTCCGATTACGGTTATCGTGAAGGGATTACCGAGGAGGAGAAAGATCCGCCGTTTTCGTTTGGAAGCAACCGTTGGAAGAGGCTTCGTCTCGAACACCCCTCGGATGAGGCCTTCCAGACGCGCTACGTGCCGCGTTCCATGATCTTCGCCGACCGCGGAGTTGAGGGCTTGGAGTGGTTCGTGGGATCCGATCTCTCGCCCTGGGAAATGCACATGACCGGCCGCCGCGGCGGTGGCCAGTGCCTGTTGGATCGCAATGCAAATCCGCCCGGCTTGGCGCTATCGATCTCTCCGCTGTGGAGCCCCGACAAGGCGGTGTCGTTACCGAGTGCATGCCTCTTCGACTTCTACCTGGCTTTTCCACTGCTCGAAGGCCACGCGCGGGAACCCTGGCTGCACACGACGTTCAATCGCAACCGTGGTGACTGGGTGTCGACGGAGGAGATCCGCCGCTGGGCAGACAAAGGTATTCAGACGGTCCACTGTCACAACGACGGCGACTATTATAGCGACGGCCTGTTCTGGCGCGACGGCTCCTATCCTCCCTACCCGGACATGGATCGCTTCGACCAAGTCCTCACCGATTGCCGCGAGGCTGGGATTCGGACCGCAACTTACTTCTCGAACAAGGAGCTACATCCCAGCACCCCGGAATTCCAGGAACATGGCCAGCAGTGGGGCCGAAAGAACCGTGCCGGAGACCTGCAGCACAACTTCTACCGCCCGGGCCACGAATTTGGCGCCCAGATGTGCCTGCGGTC
This sequence comes from uncultured Planctomycetota bacterium, assembly GCA_963802295.1. Lineage (GTDB taxonomy): Bacteria > Planctomycetota > Planctomycetia > Pirellulales > Pirellulaceae > JAJRVM01. The sequence continues at coordinate 517,193 of CAWDIM010000007.1, forward strand.
CGGCTGGAGTGAGTTCCTGAAATCCTCCATCGACCGGGTGCTCAAGAATCATCCCCTCGACGGCGTCTACTACGACTGGAACGTGGCTCTGCTCTGTTCGAATCCTCTGCATGAGGCAAACCGCGAACCTTCCGCGCCGGCCGCAGGCCACTGGGATATGGACGAACTGCTGGACCTGATGGAGTGGACTCGCATGCGCGTGGGTATGAACGGCTTGGTCATCATCCACAACACGACGACTCCGATGTACGCCCTGGAAAATTTCGCGGATTATGTGGTGGCGACGGAATGGGGTTATCAGAAATGGACTGATCGGGCGCCCAACCTGGAAGACCTGCCGCTGGAAACGTCGTTGGCCGGCGCGGTCCCACGGGGGGTCATCAGTTACGGTGTCCTCGATGCCAATTCTCCGCGGCGGCTCCACCGACTCTTTGCCATCGAGGCGTTCTTGAACGGCGTAACGCCTTGGCCGGCGAGCGAGGAGACCTTTGCCCTGCTTCCCCTCCTGAAACCTCTTGGCGAGATCAGCACTTATCGGTTCACCGACTGGCGCAATCAGGCAGTTTCCCTGTCGGACGCCCGCTGTGCTGCTGCCGTCTATAGCCGGCCCGGAGAGGCCTATGTACTGTTGGCCAATCTCGAGGCCGAAGCGCGGGAAGTCACCTGCGTGTTACATCTTGAAGTGCTTCCTCATCCCCTGACCAGTCCGACCCGCGCGACCAGGCTGGCCGTGCCCCCTGCCGCGGACGACAGTCGGATCCCGAGCGACGCGGCGAGTTTGAACGTTGGTCAGTTGGTTGGAGAAGGTCTCAAGATTGCCATTGCCGGCGACGATGTCATTCTGCTCCACATCCAGTAGTGGAATCCTTGGTGACGCGCAAAAATGTCGCGGATCCCCGCTTGAAGTGAGTGCAAATTGGCCCTGTCGAAGTCATCGTCGAGCGTGGAACCTCCTTAACACCAGCCGCACACAGGCACATGAAGAAATCTGTCAATTCTCAAGGAGACCATCGACACAAGGCCATTTGGCAGAGCACAAGTGCCTCTGTCAATACCCTTCACTGAGTCTATCGGGGGGGGGGGCACTGTTGCCTTGTGTGCTCATCCAACAGGCTCGCTGGACAACACTACACATCGGTGTGAATTGCGAGCGGCGCCGATACTGAGTGCCGTCTCGGATCGCTGTTCGTCCGGCTACTGCCACAACGATCTCAATTCTCACCGGATGTGGCAAATACACAGCGATTTTGGCGGATAGGCCACGTGGCGACAAGAATAGGGCGACGCTCTTGTGGACCCCGTGGAGCGGGCAGGGCAATAAACCCGGAGTGTGGCCATGGAACAAGTCCGCGAAAGGCGACTTGCGTAAGAGGTGGGAGGATGTTCAGGAATACGCGAAGTACAAACTCACCGCTGTACGGTGGCCGCCAAAATCTAGTTACGACGGGTGCTGTCTCATTTACAATTGCGCGGAAAGAGAGATTCGAGATGCAGTCAAGTGCATCTTGGATACTGCAAATATGGCGGTGACCGACAAAGGAAATAAATGGGAGCAAGAGGATGGTTAGGCCGAGCCGGCTACTCTTGTCTTTCGCGGTAGAATCCCGTCTTCGACGGCCCAACGAATTCAATCAGCCCCCCGGTGCGTAAGGCGTCCAGTTCTCGCTTGATGGTTCGTGCGGCACTGCCGAGTCGGGCCGCGATGGCTGGTGCCCGGAGTTTATCGCCCTTGCGTAACTCGGACAGGATTCGCTCGCGGCGACCAGCTTCTGAATCTTCGGTCGCGTCATCGTTGCCGTTGAATGGATCTGCGACCTCCTCCGCCGTGTCGCGAACCGTGATCCATTCATTGATGCGATACCCTGGCCCGCCGCTGCGGATTGTGTGATCGAGGGCATGTTGGACAGTTGGCGCGGCTCCCGACCGTTGACGGGATTGGAGCAGATACCTATGTTGGTGGGAGTGCGGTACGTTTGGATTGCTTCGGATTGTGGGGGATTTGTCCACCTTGGAAGGTGTGCTGCCTGTTGCCTGCGCGTTGAACGCGGCAGAAGCAAATCGTTCACCGATCTTAACAAGGAACAACTCGACGCAATGATCCTTGACTTCCGGGATGACGGATATCTTCCTGAAGGGCTGCACCTCGCGACCGAAGCTGAGATCACCTTCCGGTTTGGGACTGCAACACCTCGTCGGCGTCGCCTTGCGTTGCGTCTTCGACGCTGGGTGGCGTTGTCCCGATCGGTTGGTGCGAAACGGCTGTTTGTCGATGGCAGTTTCGTTACCGCGAAACCGGAACCGAACGACGTTGATGCGGTCGTCTGGCTTGGTGCCGACTTCGTCGATCGCGTCTCTGCTGGGGACGTGGAAGCGGTTGAGCTCGAAATGATGCTCGTCGCAAGACAGCCAGAAGAGATTTTCGCGGCAGAGGATCGCCGAGACTGGGAAGATTGGATAGAATTCTTTGCGCGGACGCGTGAGGCCGATGGGCGCAGAAGAGGCGTGGTGGAGGTGGCACTGTGATTAGAACCACTGTCGAATACGAAAAGGCGCAGTCAGAGCTTCAGGATTTGCAGGAACGGCTGGCTCAGCTTCAGCGCGACCACCCGATCGGCGAGAAGGGATTCACCAAGGCGGGAATCCGCAAGCTGATTGCGAAGTTAAACGAAGAGTTGGGCATTTTCGAAGGTAGCGAAGAAGCTCGCTCCTCACCATCCAGCTAAAAGTTAAGGGTCGGCGAACCAGGCGATGCCGCGTAGGTGCGGAGTGAAGTCCGTCCTTAACCCAATGTATCTTGTCTCCCGCTCGCCGATTACTGTCGTTCGGCACCTCCGTCCTCCTGAACTGGCCCAGCGACTTTCACCGGCACTTCGGTGGAAAGGCCATCCCCCGATCCTGGTGGCCATACTTGGCATAATCGATAGATTTCGAACACGATATCAGAAGGAAGAGCAGGTTCGTCACCTCGCCCGACGGTACGCCCGCGGCGATCGATTAGACCTCCCGCGCTACCGCTGCGCGCGAGTCGCCTTGTAGGTGCGTCGATTCGACTCGATTGTCAAAGATCACTTGGCTCTTGGCGCTGCTTTCTCAGTCTCGACGACCCAACTGCCGCCAAATGAAGTGTACGCGAGTTCACGCCGAAAGTCGCTGGGCCACTTCACGCGGTCACTAGGAAACACACTGCAAAAATACTCCCACACAGCTCCCACTGTCGCCTCACTTGGCGATGGCTTCATCAACCGCGGATCCCTTCGAATCGATTGCGGCCGGGAGCTTCGTGCGCCAACTGCAAGCCTCTTCAGGCTTGTCCGTGGCGTCGCACAGTGTGACCAGCAACCGTATGACCCGCTGTCGTTCGGATGCCGGCACCACAGGATCTGAAAGAAGCACAGATTGCACCCGCTCCAACAGCACCTCCGCCCGCGCGTAATTCTTGATTTCAATCAGCAATTCTGCGAGGTCAGTACGTACGTAGTCCGTAACCACGTGGTCGTCGCCGAGCCTCTCAACGTAATCCATGATGGCCTTTTGAAGCACCTCTTCAGCCTCGCCATGTCGCCCAGCATCGCAGAGTAAGCGAACCAACTGGCTCCGACCATAGTGCTCACTTGCGAGATCTCCGGCGGGAGTGTGTTCCACTACGTAACGTGTGTGCTCGACTGCCTCGTCTTTCCGATTGAGCCTATCTGCCAATTGAGCAAACACTGCGTGCCACCAGCATGTCATTACGTTGTTGGATCGGACCTCGTTCTCGACATCGCCGAGCACTTGCATGGCATTCTTCAGGCTCGTTTCGCCGGATTCGATCTGGCTGAGGATACGGGTGACGTTGGTCATGGGGACTAACGTACCACACGCGTCACTGTCTTGCCTCCGACGAGCACGCTGCAGAGGGGTTCGGCGATCCAGCCGCAGATGAGTTGGGCAAACTCACTTGAGACCGTCAGGGCCATCGCACAGAATCAGGCGATCGGAAAAGAGGCGCTCAACCACGGTGCTGCTAAAAGCTCGGGGGGTTGTCGGCGACGGGAGCGTCCAGTGTTCCGCCGAGGATTGGCGTTGTAGATTGTTCGGGGGGTAGGGCGGTATCCCGAAGCAATCCTCTCTCGACAAATGGGGCGTCCCCTGGAGGTGGAAAGGGGTGGGGTCTTTGTTCCTTTTCCAACACAAAAGGTATCAGAAAAGGTATCAGAAACGGCAAGAAACGAAGCAAGGGATCACGTCTTTCGTCGACGTAATCCCTTGTATGGCAATAACTTGTGTTAAGTCGGGGTGACTGGATTTGAGCCAGCGACCTTTGCGTCCCGATAATCGTAGGGCTTTCTGACGGCGTGATGTAAACGCCATCTACACAACGGCTTAAGTCACTCGCCATAGAAGGGGTATTTGACGTAAGTCGTTTATTCGTGGATAAGTCAACTGGATAAAGTGTCCTGGGACACCTAATCGTGTCAAGGTGATCGGCTTCGCCGAAAACGCTAGGTCAGTAGCCCACATGGCCCGGAGAACGGCGGTGCGCACGTTTACCGCGGCCGTGCTGAGCTTCGCGTGCCCATAATGGCCGCTGCCCAACTGCACTATTCTCCATCATTAGGATACTATTTTGGCGCCACAGGCCGGATGCCGTTTACTCGTTCCGGTGTGCGGTGATGGAAAACAGGCCCATGCAGCAAATGCCCGAGCAAGGAGGTTACTGTAAGAGCGAAAGCGTTCATTCGGTGCAGGCCTCAATTCACATTTCCAAGTCTTCGCAACTCATGTAATATGGCTTCCCGTCATGCGATATCGTGGCCAACAAATGCCGTACGACCCGCAACGGAAAGTCCGCACAAGAGAGCATGTCACCGCTGACTTGAGCTACAACTTTCTGGAGTGGAAAGTGCTGCAGCGCGGACATTGGCTGGATGCTCCGCGGAATGACTATGGCATCGATGCCACGATGTTTCATCACAATGAACGTGGTGAGGTGGAAAACGGCGAAGTTCGGTTTCAATTGAAGGCTGCCAACAAGCTGCGAACGTCGCGTGATGGAACGTTGATTTCGTTGCGAGTCGAGATGAAAGACCTTCGCTATTGGTACTTTGAGCTCTTCCCGGTGGTCATCGTTGTCTACCAAGTGGAAAAGCATCGCGGCTTTTGGCTTCATATTCAGGAGTACGTTGATCAAAATCCCGGCGTCATGGAGTCGGATGCAAGCACTGTCACACTGCACATCCCGATTCGCAATAAGCTCGACGTGCGCGCCATTGATCGCTTCCGCGAATTGTCGCTCCGCTGTGTATCACGAATCCGATCCGGTTCTGAAAATCACCAATGACTGAAACGCCAATTACTTACCAAAACCTGTTCCTGTTGCTTGAGTCGCTGGAGTTTAGGCGACAGCCGACAGCGGCGACTGAGAGGCAACACGTCTATTTTCACGCGCCAACTGACACGATCCTGGCATTCGGTCGTCACCCGAGCGATTTGGTAACCCCAGCCGACATGCTATCGACGGAGGTCCATCTACACGCCCGAGGAATCACGGAAGAATCGCTTGAGTCGCTACTCAGTGCGGCCGTGCTGGATAAGTAGGCATCCACGGTGAAGGGACCCGGAATCTAAGGGAGAGAGAGCCGAGAGGCCAATAGTGCGCACACCAGAAAGGATGACGCTAACAGAAATCGTCGGCACGGCAGTGTGCACTCCGCGTCTGTGCCAGTCTTCGCTGCCACCGTCGTTCACTGCCCCCTGAACTGGCCCAGCGACTTTCACCGGCACTTTGGTGGAAAGGCCATGCCCCGATCCTGGTGGCCATACTTGGCATAATCGATAGATTTCGAACACGATATCAGAAGGAAGGGCAGGTTCGTCACCTCGCCCGACGGTACGCCCGCGGCGATCGATTATCGTAGAGGTTTTTCGAGCCGCTTCATGTGTGACGAAATCTATGGGCAGCCCGTTGAGTCGCTGCGATTTCCCAAGGGTTGGCGTTCATCCGTCCGACATGCAGTCCTGAATGTTATCGGCATCGTGCGCATCGCGATGCTTGCCGGGCGAGAGGCGTTGATCAGCAACGGGGATGCGATAGGGGCCAGAATCCACCAGTTGGAATCCGAAGTTGTGATGCTCCGTGAGGAATTACGGATCAACGGGGACCGCATGCAAAGGGTGCCACCGCAACGACGGCCGCAGTATACAACCGTTGAGCGGATGACGATCCTGCAACTGCGTGCGATGCGGGGATGGAGCAAAGCGGAGACTGCTCGACATTTCTTGGTCACCGATGACACGATTCGCTCGTGGCTTCGACGCGTCGACGATGACTCACTCGTTCAAACGCAAACGCCTGTCAATCGATTTCCCGATCTCATTCTTTATGCCGTCCAGCAGATCAAGTTATTCTGCCCAACGCTGGGCAAAGTGAAGATCGCCGATATGTTGGCCAGAGCAGGTATTCACATCGGCAAGACGCCCAATGAGGTCTACCATTCACGCCCTCCTGCTAACGAACAACCTCGCTTCGAGCCGCGTCGAGACTGGCCGTGTAAATCGCCGTGTGCAAAACCGCAGGTTGGCGTTGATCGTAAGGCAGGCGATCCCGTGATCATCGAGATCGATTGTCACGAAGGTCGTAGCCATCTCCCGATCATACGTGTTCGACGCGCCGCGTGACCGTTGCCGTGTACAAACCTCCCGCGCTACCGCTGCGCGCGAGTCGCCTTGTAGGTGCGTCGATTCGACTCGATTGTCAAAGATCACTTGGCTCTTGGCGCTGCTTTCTCAGTCTCGACGACCCAACTGCCGCCAAATGAAGTGTACGCGAGTTCACGCCGAAAGTCGCTGGGCCACTTCAGGGGGAAGGAAGGATTCTGAATGTGCTTCGAGCGTCGGTGCCTAGCCGGTCTCCGGTGCCTTTATGGCCGTCGATACACAACGACTCTTACATTCACTGGCGATTCCAACTTGTGCAATTCGTCCAGCATGATGGCCTGCGCCCGTTCCTGGTTGAAACCGCCAGAACCGGCCCCGATCAATGGGTAGGCAATCGAGTGAAATCCCTTTTCGGCGGCGAGGAGCATGGCATTGCGAACGGAATCTCGGATCGACCGTTCAGACGCCCGCCACAACATATTGATTCCAGCGACATGGATGATGCCCTTGTACGGCAGTCTTCCCGCCGAGGTGAGCACAGCCCCGCCGAGTGGAATCGGACCATGCTTCCGTAGCTCTTTGAAGGGACCAGTGCCGCCACGCCGCTTGATCGCCCCAGACACTCCCTGCGGCAACAGCAGCCACCACGGGATGATGTTCCGGTTCCAGGCGTTGACGATCACGTCAACGTCTTGGTCGAGCAGATCACCTTCAACGACGTGAATCTTCTGCGACATACAATCGGGACACGGGAGCACGAATACCGACTCGGCGCTGCCATCCGGCTTCACGATAGGAGTGCTATCAAGAAACGCTTCACAGAGGGCCAGCGGGACGAGGTATTGTTTTTCACACTTGGGACACTGGAACAGTGGCATTGTGTCCTCCCTCAACGCAACGAAGCTAGTTGCCTAATCTCAGTGATCAGTCCGAGCGACTGTGAACAACGCCCTTCCCGCAGGCAAGACATCCACTGACTGGATTCCCAAGAGCTTGTCCAACAGACGGTCCAAGTACGTCGCCCGGATCGGCCCCCAGCCCTCCTCATCCAAACCGTGCGTGTTGAAGATCAACCAACCGGATTCCTTCCCCAGCAACTTCTCGATCTCTCGGTCGATGGCGGCTTCGCAGTTACCTGGGCCAAAGCTTGTGCAGGTGAGCTTCACCTGTCCTTCATGTGGTAGGGGATTTATGGCCCCTCCACCAGTCCTGAACGCCCGCACCTGAGTCGCCAGCCACTCCTCCAGTTCCGGCGTCGAAGCGTTGTAGGCGAAGTTGTAGACCGCTTTTTTCGGGTCGAAGTCCTTCAGTTCCTTCGAGAACACATCCAAGCAACGGCGAATCAAGTCCTGTGACTCGCTCAGCGGAAGCTGACGCAGGTTGGCGTGCTTGTAACTGTGCGGCATGATCTCATGGCCTCGGGCCTGGAGTTCGTTCCAGAGTCCAAAATCTCCCCGAGTTACGTCGGGATAGTCTGGTGGCCGGAAATCGCTCAGGTGGGCCGAGGCAACTACGTTGATGCAGGCCGACAGCTTGTACTTCTCGTAGATCTCGGCGGTCTTGATCGATGACTTCTCGAAGCCGTCGTCGAAGCTGAGGGTCACAATGTGCCGCTTCTTCCCCCGAGCGTCGTCTGACGAAGCGGTGTGCGGCATGGCCAGAGACGCTGCTGTGGCACCGGTAGTCATAAGGAAATGACGGCGAGACAGGTTCATTGTTCTTCTCCTCCAATTGTGCCAGTATTCGAAGGCTTGGTTTTCAACTCCGATGGAGCTTCTCTCGTTCTCGCTCCTGGGCAACGCAGTACACGCCTTTCCCTTCCAGAATCGGTTTGAAGCATAGATTGCAGGAGCCGCATTCCGACTTCGCTATGTCGCCACTCTTCCAACGTCCGACAAGCCCCGGTTCCCTGATTAAGGGACGACTCAGCGAAACGAAATCGGCAACTCCGTCATGAATCAACTCTTCGGCCACTGAGTAAGACCGGATGCCACCCACCAAGATCAGCGGCACGGTGATTGTCTCTTTGTATCGCCGGGCAGCATCACGGTAGAAGACCTCCTTCTCTTCGCTTGGCAATCGACCACGCCGCACCGGTTTGAATTGACTCGCCTCATCGGCGGTCCCGCCGCTCAACTCGATGGCGTCGATCCCTGCCTCTTCCAGCAGGCGGGCGGTCTGAAGTGCTTCATCAACGGTCAGGCCATCGTCGATGAAATCCTCGGAATTCATCTTGATCAAGACAGGAAAGCCAGTTCCCAGCGTTGATTTGATCCGACCGAGGATGTCCAAGACGATCCGAGCACGACGCTTAACGGTTCCACCGAATTCATCGTGTCGTCTGTTGTAGTGGGGAGAAAGGAATTGCGACAGCAGATAGCCGTGCGCCGCATGGATTTGCACGCCATCGAATTCTGCGGCTTTGGCCCTGGCAGCCCCAGCAACGAAGGCATCGACGGTCTTCTGAATCTCGACAAGCGACATCTCCTTGCAGTGTGACCCGTCATCTCGGGGCAAACTGGATGGGCCAACCGCCTCCATCTTCGTCAGCGGCGTGGCAGCCTGAAGACCCGCATGAGCCAACTGCACAACAATCGTACTCCCGCCATCGTGAGCCGCCCTCGCCATCTGCGATAGACCGGGGATAAATTTGTCGTCGTGAATCCCAAGCTGCCATGGTCCCGCCTGGCCCTCGGGGCTGACGAAAGCATGGCCCGATACGATCAATCCCAATTCTCCCTTGGCCAAGTTGCCGGTCAACTCCACGAGCCTCGACGTGCATGATCCGTCTTCGGCTGCCATGCCTTCCCATGTGGCTGAACGCACAAAGCGATTCTTGATTCTCAAGGTGCCTATCGAACTTGGTTCAAACAATTGTGGTGGCATGGCAGATGTCCTTATCCAAATCGTGATTTTCATTTGCTGCGGGAAGGCATCGGCTGGGGACTCCGGGTCGGCCCTGTGATCCAGAGCTTGCCGGAGTCGTCGAAGCCGATCCGGTCGATGTTGACCACTCGGTCGCCGGATGGTTTCCGGGCATCGGCGTGGGTGTGGTAGATGATGAACATCTCGGTGCCATCTGGCGAGTAAGTGATGCAACTATGGCCCGGACCGGAAACACCGATGTCGAGATTCGTCGCTGCAATCGGGTTTTCGTTGGCTTTCACCCACGGGCCAAGCGGCTTATCCGCCATGGAGTAGCCGATCCCGTAGTGCGGGAATCCGGTGTGATTTGCCGAGTAGGTCATGTAGTAGCGGTCCCTGTGCTTCAACGCGAATGCTCCCTCTTTGCAGCGGTTTTCGGCATACCGGACCTTCTCCCACGGCTGATCTGCCTCCATCAGCTTCACCGGCTCGCCGATTGGTTTCGACAGGTCATCGGCCAGCGCCACTCCGTACAGGATTCCAAAGCTGTAGCCGTCTTGAACACCGTTTCGACTGAAATAGAGGTGCGGTTTATCGTCGTCATCGACGAAGATATGGCCGTCGATGGCCGAGTAACCAAAATCGAACCATGGGGCGTGCAGGTCACGGTACGGACCTTGGGGCTTGTCACTGACGGCCAAAGCGATGAGCAGTCGAGGCGGATCGCTGGCTTTGTTCATCGCACTGTAGGTCATGTAGAAATTGCCCCGATATTCCTTGACCTCGGGAGCCCAGTAGTGCGACTTCGCCCACGAGTTCTCCGTCTCCCGATAGGCCCATCCCTTCGGCGTCCAATGCACGAGGTCGGCGGACTCCAGGCACTTGAAGCCCTCGTTGGAGGCGTTGGTGCCGAAGAGGTAATACCTTCCGCCGTGCTGAAGCACGAAAGGATCGCCCATTTGGATCGGCGTTTCGCCAACCGGGTTGGTGTAGGTCTTGGCGCTCTCGATTTTGAGGACACGACCGACCCCAAGCTCAACAAACCCGTCGCCGAACGCCTCCTTGAACAAGGCTATCGCCTTCTCCCCGGTGCAATGTGTCGCCCCGATCTTCTGAACGCCCAGAGACTTCAACTCCGCAATCACCTTGCCGACCTGTCGTCCGACATCTCAAGCAAGTGCATTCCGCCGCAGACCATGTAGACATCACGGCGCCAACTGCTCCTTCGCTCGCTTGGCGATCTCGATCACGCCAGGGTGGGAACAGCCGGTGATGATGACCAACCCCTTGCCAGTATCCACCGCCAACGCCTGCTCGACGATCTTGTCGCCGGTTGGGCCGATCACGAACGCTCCCCGGCAGATCTCGACCGGCTTGGTGACGGTGATGACCTTTGCGCCGAGCCTCTCGACCTGCTGGACCATCGTTTCGGTACAGGAGGGCGGTAGATAGACCGTCATCTTTCGGTTCTTCTCAAGCACGGCGATCAGCCCGCCTGTATGGTCGCCGTGGTTGTGTGAGATGACGGCGGCTTCGGCAGCGTCGGGGCTGACGTTCATCTTCGCCATGTTCTGGAGAAGAACATCACCTTTGGCCCCGGTGTCGAACAGGATCGACTTCTCGGTGCCCGTGATGAGGCAACTGAAGCCCCAGTCTTCCGTGAATCCTTTCTCAGCAGCGTAGTTGTCGTAAAGCACCTTGACGGTGATCCGCCCATCGAGGTAACACAGATCTCCGTGGTGATTCGCCACGGACACCTTCTGAGAATCTGCCCGCTCGTGTCGGTCTTGACCAGCACGTCGGTGAACGACCAGAAGAGGAATTTGTCATCGGTACAGATCCCCTGGAGGTGCATTCGATAGACACTCTCGCAACGGATCGGCTCGGCGACGGCCAACGATTTGATGGGCTGCTCGCCCGGTTCGGATTGGCGGGTGGAATCACGCTTTTCAGAAACACCGCCCGGCGCTGGCGGCGTGTCGGCATCATCGAGCAACAGCACCCAATCGTTGCCCACGTCTGGTTCTCCCGGTGGATCAAACTCACGATCCCCTTGCTTCGTGAACTCCTCCACGAGCCTTGAAGAACTGGTCCTTGGATCGAACCACGACGCACGGATAGTCTTGCCTGAAAGCCGGTCCAGGTGAACTTTGAAGCTCCGGCCATTGGGCGAGTAGATCATGGCGTAGCCGTCACCCCGTGTCGCTCGGAGGTGATCGATGCCTTCGCCTGGATCGCAGGCCAGAAGCGATTGATCGGGAACCCGGCTGAGGAACGAGCGTGACTCGATCAGTTTTCGAAGAATACCCATTTGGGCAGCACTGGGAGCTTGGATGGCCTCGTACCAGTAGCTCTTGGAGTTCAAGATCGGCTTCCGGCCCGGTGCGAACATCTGCCAGATGGAGTTGTGGCCGTAGGTGTGCCCGCAGGCCCCGGCGAAGACCGACCAATAGCCGAGCCGCTCGTAAAGTCGGATGTTGCTTTCGCTCTTCGTGCCGGTGAATAGCTCGAAACGGCGGGCCGTGGCGAAGAGGGCCTCGATCTCGGTGAGCAGGGTTGTACCGATGCCCCGGCGTCGGTAATCAGGATGGACAATCAACCGTTCGACGAAGCATGTGTCGCCCTCCTGAAAGCCCCTCACCGAACCGATGATTTGGTCGTCCTCGACTGCCTTCAGGAAACGCCGATCTTCAGACCGGGCGAGCAGGTCCGCCAGAGTTTCCAGCAATGGTGGAAGGGTATTGTCGTCGTACCTTGCGGCTTCCGTCTGGTAGGCAAGATGCTGGAGGGCAAGGATGCTCGGGGCATCATCGGTCGTGGTGGTTCCGACGTTCATACGCCACCCTTGAGCATTTCGCCGGTAGTCAGGTAGTGATTGAGCAGCCGCTCCAGCACAGTAATCTCCTGTCGGTACGCTTCGTCGGTCAGCCCTTCCAGCAGTCGGTTGGCAGTCGGACGAGTGTGTCCTGCGAGGGAGCCTGCTGACCTTGGATACCGGGGGGAAATCCGATCATCGCAAGTCCAAGCAGGCAGGCAAACGTAGCGTCTATTGTTCGAATCATGATGGGCCAGTCCTCCTGAGCACCGCCACGGAATTTAACGGTGCCGCAACATCAACTCCTCGATGACCGCAGCGATCTTTTTCGGGTCCATCTTCCGAACGAGGTAGGCGTGGTCCTTGTCGGGAGATTTGCGCCATTCGTTGGAGCCGTCGTCGTTGACGTGGAGGTAGCCTTCACTGGCGACATCCCAGTAGTCGGACAGCCCGCCGTCCAGACCCCGCACAGCGTACAATGCCGCTGTCTGATCCCAGCTTTGGCGGTCATTCAGGCCATTGTACAACTCGTAGGCCCGCCGCACGGGCGTTCCTTCTGGTGCCTTGCGCAATCCGGCCCCGGTCATGATCTCCTGGCCGATTTCCCAACCGCTGAACACAATCGGTGTCGGCCAGTGCTCGACGGCGTAGGCGGCGGCTGGACCATCGTTGATGAGATTTGCCTCCCGTCCCACCGGCATCTTGCCGCCCATGCAGACCCACACCCGGACCTTGCGTTTCACCAGTTCTACGCCGCCGAGGTCGCAGTGCTCATCTGGTCCCGTCTTCAGTAGGTTTCGGATGTTCGTCAACTGTCCGACGCTCACGATGACAACGCTTCGGTCGGGCTGCTTGGCAAGTACCTGCCGGTAGACCAAGGCGGCGTCGGGAGCATCCTGGGCCGACTTCAGGGCATGGGGGAATTCTGCGGCGATCCCTTGAGCATACTTCGAGGCTCGGTTGTGCGCTGGGCCTTTGACGACACCCAAAGGTGTGTCCGGGCGGCGAAAATAGGTGTTCAAGGCGTCCAAGCAGAGCGGAGACCACGGATTCTCGACGCAGACCCCCATCGCCAGAATCCTCGCTTTGCCTTGATCGGCCAAGGCGTGGAGGACCGCAGCCGTGCCGACATCATCCACGTCGCCCATCATGTCGGTGTCGAAGATAAGAGGGACGGGTTGCCGGTTGACGGCGTGGACTGTGGCCGTCGTGATCGGAGTGGCAGGGATGTCCTGGCCTGACGCCACGAGCGGGACAAGCCAGAGAAATGCGCCGATGAATGTCCTGCGGTTGGTCAGCATCTTGAAACCTCTGTGTGGGTCATGGGACCGGCTGCTGGAATGTCAGGACCGCAAAGCCCGGTTCAGCCGGTGCAACTGCTCGACCGACGCTTCCGCCAGCGTGCCGTCTTGGTAGATGAGGAGCGGCAGAAGCGTTTTCATGGCGATCTTCTCCGTGGAATAAGGGCTGACGCCGCACATTCTACCACCCGGCAATCCCGGTTGATAGAATCGGGGACGATCCAACATGTGGAGAGCCAATATGTTACGACTTCACGTTCGCTTGCCGTCGTCGGCCAGGAAGATACCAAGCCCGTGGTGCAGCTTGCGATCAAGGGACGTGCCGACGATGGCTGGTATCCGTTGAGCAAGATGTTGATTTTGAGGTAACCAGAACTTGCCGCTGGAGTCGTGCGCCATTTAGCTTGGCCGCTGGACCGAATCGACCTGCCCAATTACGGAAGCCATACCATGATCCGCTGCGCCATTCTTCTCACCGCCATCGTGTCGGCGGCAGTTCAAGCCCCGGCCCAGGACGCCAAGAACTTGCGGGTTTACTTCGTCGGGAACAGCGTCACCGACACTATCAACTATCGAGCACTGGCTGAAGTTGCCAAGAGCCGGGGGCACCAGCAGATCTGGGGCCGCCACATGATTCCCGGTGCGCCCCTTCAGTGGATTTGGCAGCATCCGAACGACGGTTTCCAGGAGCAGCCCTTCGGCCACTACCCCACGGCCCTTGCTGATTACCAATGGGACGTACTGAGCCTCCAACCCTTCGACCGTCATCTGGAGGGTAAGGACGGTGACTTGACGATGGCCAAGAACTTCATCGACTTGGCACTACCCAAGAGCCCGGAGTTGCAGGTCTACGTCTACGCACGGTGGCCTCGCACCTATGTGAATGGCAAGCCGATCTCTTGGCCAGGACATGCCCCACAGGAACCGCCGACTCCCGCCGCTGGTAAGGTGACTCTGTTTAACGGCTTCGACGATTGGGGAACGCTTTGGCTTCGAAGGTACACGGGTGGTTGGGACGGCACGAACGAAACCAGAGACTACTTCGAGAAGTTGACCCTGGAACTCAGGAAAGCGTATCCCGGACGAAACGTTTACATGGTCCCTGTCGGCCATGTTATGTATGAGTTGGACCAACGGATGAAGGCTGGGCAGGTATCGGGCTACACAACGATCTGGCAGGTGTATAAGGACGGCATCCACTTGAACAACGTCGGCTCCTACGTCGTCGGCTGCACGTACTTTGCCACGCTGTACCGGGAGAACCCAGTGGGGTTGCCGGGGGGACCGTACAAGGTGACGGACGGGAAACTGGCCGAAGTCATCCAGGACACAGTATGGAAAGTAGTCAGCGAGCACGAATTGGCGGGAGTAAGGCGGCCCGTCAACGTCATCGTACCGCCAGCATCGAAGTAAATGCCTACCGGGCCTGTACCGATCACACGCACGAGACGACTCACTCCGATATTCGAAAGCCAGGGGCACGGCTTCGGTGGGGAGTTTAACAAGAGAGCGTGGGACGCCACCTGGGAGTTTTTCGACCGGCACTTGAAGCCGTGAACGTCACATCTCCATCGGACAAAACAAAGGAGCCAACATGTCTTCGATCAACGAAATCGCACCGGACGTTTACCGCATCTCTACCTACGTGCCCGAGTTCGACTTGCAGTTCAATCAGTTTCTCGTCAAGGACGACGAGCCTCTGCTGTATCACACGGGCATGAGGGCGATGTTCCCCCTGTTACTCGAAACAGTCGGCGAGATTCTCGAACCATCGTCGATCCGCTGGATAGGGTTCAGCCATTTCGAGGCGGATGAATGCGGTGCTCTCAACAACTGGCTCGAAGTCGCACCTATGGCCGAAGCAGTCTGTACCTTCGTGGGAGCGATGGTCAGCGTCAACGATTTTGCATCTCGGCCAGCCCACATCGTGAAAGGCGACGATGTGTTGACGACTGGCAAATACCGTTACCGTCTCGCTCACACGCCTCATTTGCCGCACGGTTGGGATGCGGGAATGTTGTTCGAGGAGACCCAGCGGACTTTGTTCTGCTCCGATCTCTTTCATCAGGGTGGGGATGTCGAGCCGTCAACAGAATTGGACGTGATTGGGCGGTTCAGAGAGACCTTGATGCAATATCAAGCCGGTCCGCTGGCAAACTACATGCCCTACACCCCGAATACGGAATGCTTGCTGGCGAAATTGGCCGCTTTGAAACCCAAGACCCTCGCTGCGATGCACGGCTCGTCCTATGTCGGCAATGGAGAGAAGGCCCTGCTCGATCTGGGACCGGTCCTGAAAGAGCTACTGGGGAGCGCAGAGTAGTATTTCCATTTCCTTCGGACGTGATCTGCATCCTGATCAACGTGGCGCTGACTGGCATCATGTGGCTGGTCTGGTTCTTTTCGAGGTGACCGATGAACCGAGAAGAAGCCCTTGGGCTGCTCAATGCCTACCTGGACCAATATCGCAAGTTGTCGTACGCCGAGTTAGCGGCCAAGATCGGCCACGAGGAGTTTCCAGCGGTGGTCGGTCCTTCGGGTACTGAATACCAAATGGAAATCCAAATCCGGTGGGATCACAAACCCGGTGGCGATAGGGGATTATGGCCCGCAGCCCTACTACGGGGCACACGGTTGGATCTACGACCCCGACATCAATCCTAACCCGATCAAGAAGCATGGCCCCGTATGATGGTCCCACGGGAACAGGATGGCATCATCCATGACGACGGGGCTCAGGCAATACCCCCAGGCCATTTTCGGATCATCAAACATCGTCAGGTAGCGAGTGACCCAAGCCAATTTGCCGTCGTGGGAATAGCGGGCGATGTCGGCATTGCCAAAGGCCACGTAGACCGCATCCTCAGATACGGCCGGTGTATTGACGGCGAGATTGGATTTCTGGTGCGTGGACTGATTGACGCCAAAGCCGAAGTCGTGCCGCCAAAGTTCCCGACCGTCGTTTCGGTCAAAGCAGAGGGTCAGCAGCGACTTCTTGCCACCGTCTTCCACTTCCGACGTGACGAACACCCGGTTTCCATACACGACCGGCGAACTGGTTCCCCATCCCGGCAGTTGGACTGACCAGCGGATGTTTTCCTTCGTGTCCCAGGGATGGGAAGATTCCTGCCATCGGCCACGCCGGTGGCAATTGGACCTCGCCAGCAAGGCCAATCGGCGTTCTGCGTCGGCTCGGCTGCCAAAGCTGCAACGGTGAAGAAGCACCCCAAGAAGGCTGTCACCACCGAATTGACGCATCGTCTCCCGGTCTTCTCTGCATTTCTCATGATCAACTTCACTCGCTCGCTCAACAGTCTGATTTTATAGCTGGCCGGAATGAACGACGGCATCCCCAGCAAGCTTTTTCGCTTCGTGTCGTGACGGTAATCGCACCAGCCGATATCCACAGGAACGCACAACAAGCAGCGAAACAGCCACTGACAGTGCCTCGGTAGTTGCGGCGGTCATCGAGAGTATTTCTGTTCCGCTATACCCCAGTCCAAGGCAGTAACCGACACAGGCTCCCACCGCCACCACGCCGATGCTGAAAATGGTCGGCCATTTCGTTGCCAAGACAAACCACACGGGAAGGATGCTGACGACGCCAAACGCAAGGGTAATCAAGAATAGATCGATGATCTGACCATGAAAGAGCAGTGGCTCGACCAGTTTGGCGATGGAAGTCAGGCAGGCGACCACGAATGTCAAGATCAGCAAGTGGCGGATTGAGAACTGAATGCGACCAACTGATGCAACAGGTGAACCGTCCAGGCGAATGGCAATGCGGAAAGACCGGACGATCAGCAATGGTATGGCCACGAACGATGTAACCACGACAACGACGATGAACGTATCTGAGTTGACTTCGTAAATGCCAATTCCCAACATGGGGACGAGATAGCCGATTCCGATCACAACACCGATCACTCTCTTCCACCAGGGACTCGTTCCGAGACTGAACCAAATGCCCAGCAAACTGGTCTGACTGATCATCAGACCGAAAAATGTCCCTGGCCAGAACGTAGGGTTTCGGCCAGCGGAATATGCCATATAGGCCCCCATCCATCCTACGACAATATGCACGACAACCAGCCAAAGAAATCTGCGGTTTACATGAGTCGGAACAGTGGTTGGTTTGTCGGGTTGCATGTCAGCGTCTTTGATCATGTCTTCCAGGGTTCCCACAGATCAGGCATGGCCGACGACCCTGGCCACTGCCGTGCCAGCAGGCAGAAATTCTCGACGAGTGTGTTTCATGACATCTCCTGAATGTACTGAGGCGGGAACATTGGGATGTTCTCGACGAGTTTTTCTCACACCGCACTATGATATCTATGAAATGAAGGGAGTAGCAACATGAGCAGAGCGATAGAACGTGGAAAAGCCATCATCTCCGAGATGATTGAAGGACTGCAAGCGGACATCGACGAGGCAGGCCTTGTACGTGCATTCAAGGATTATCTCGTAGACCATCAGTACGTGAGTGAAGACGAAAGTGCGTCGTTACCCAACTCGGCAAAACAGATTTGCGATGTTTTGGTATCACGATTCGAGTGGTCAATAGCCCATACCGCAGACACGCTGTGCGACTTCGGGACACACAGCGGGATAGGGATCGGCAGGGCAATCGCTATTGCTATGGCCAAGACGGGTGCCGACGTGGCCGTCAATTACCGATCCCGCCACAAAGAGGCCAACGAGACTTGTGCCGAGATCGAGAAACTCGGTCGCCATAGCGTTGCCGTGAAAGCCGACGTTTCATCTGCGGCCGATGTCGGTCACTTGGTGGCGGCCGTCGAAACCGAGCTTGGCCCGGTGGCGATCCTGGTCAACAATGCGGGCGTCACACGGCCTCAGCCCGTTGCTGAGATAACCGAACAGGACTGGGACGAGATTATCGCCGTCAATCTGACATCCGTTTTCCTCGTTACCCAAGCGGTGCTGCCGAAGATGCGAGCCGCCCGCTGGGGACGGATTGTCAATCTTTCCTCGGTGGCCGCTCAGACCGGTGGTGTCGTCGGCCCGCATTATGCCGCATCGAAGGCGGGCATCCTGGGGCTGACGCACTCCTACGCAAACCTGCTTGCCAAGGACGGAATCACCGTCAACGCCGTCGCACCAGCACTCATCGAAACCGAAATGGTCACGGGCAACCCGAACGCTCGACCTGACTTGATCCCGGTGGGCCGGTTCGGCACGGTGGACGAGGTGGCTGAGGTAGCGGTGATGCTCGCCCGGAACGGCTACGTCACGGGTCAGACAATCAACGTGAACGGTGGCTGGTTCATGAGTTGAAGTGGAACCGAAGTGAGTCTGCCATGCTCCCAGCGGAAAACCTAACCCATATCGCTGAGTTGCAGCGATCCAAGCGGCGTTGGAAGATCCTGGCCCTCGGCCTCTTGGCTGTGATGACGGTTCTGCTGTTCGTCGCAATTCTGTCGGCGTTCTTCGTGTGGAGCCGGATGAAGTCCCAACAGATGATGGCCTTGGAAGCCAGGGAACGGGCGGAGCAGATTTGGCAGGAGGCGAGGCGGGCCGAACAGGGGGCCACCGGTATTGCCGAGAACCGACGCCAGAAGCAACCGATGGAAGCGAGGCCCGAGGACTTGGGCAGCTTGCCCGACATCTCCTTCTTCCAAGAGCATTCCTCCGACCGATTTCTCGTGGATCTCGATGACTTCACGAGCGGGCATCCGTTCAAGGGCGTCAACTCCATGCAACCCCATGCCGGAGCCCACATCAACTTTGACAACTCGGACAAACGCTGGCCGAGGGGAGGCAAGGAACCCGCCAACTACCCGGTCATCTATGCGGTGGCCGATGGCGTCATCAGTCGTGTTGATTTCCGTTTCGGTCAGAAAGGCGGTAACGACCGATATGGCCTGGATCTGACGTTCGCAAGGGACCGCAAGGGGAAGCAGTACCGCTTCTGCTACTCCATAGAGCCGATGATTCCTGAACCGTCAGTTGGCTTCTACCGCCAGTTCCTTGTCGTGCAGGAAGGCCAACGGGTCCGTAAAGGTGATGTCGTGGCGTATATGTACTGCCCGCCCGGTGTGAAGGACGTTCACATCCACTTCCACATGACGATGGATG
This sequence comes from uncultured Planctomycetota bacterium, assembly GCA_963802295.1. Classification (GTDB taxonomy): domain Bacteria; phylum Planctomycetota; class Planctomycetia; order Pirellulales; family Pirellulaceae; genus JAJRVM01. The sequence continues at coordinate 536,906 of CAWDIM010000007.1, forward strand.
GGAAGAAGGAGTTTCTCGCTCCGACCATCTTCGGCTCGGACGTGGTTCGTCAGTTTCATGCGAAATGGGGTGGTTTCGGGCGGGATGGCGACACGCCGATGCCTCCGTGCATGGGATACCGGATCGGTGCTGAGGAAAATCCATTCGGGACAGGGGCCAAAGAGCGACTGTAGTTCGACACACTCGCTCAGATTTCCATCATATTGCCCACTCCCACGTGATTGCGACGATGAGCAGCACTCTCGATTGGCGGAGACGGTACAATGGCGTGACATACCTGCCTGAGAGGACATCATGCTCCGAACCGCATTGACAATGGTCGCCATCGTCTTGATCGCCGCCGCATCCCCGGCTGAGGAACACCCTGTGGGGACTAATGCCATTGGCACCATCAACTACCCGCCCAGTCCCACCATCAAGAACCTGATCATTCATCCTGAGCGGACATCCATCGGCAACGGCGACAACTGGCCCATCACCTGGGCCGGTGACGGCTACCACTTTACCATCTATTGCGATGGCGAAGGGTTCGGTGGCGGCAGCGGGAAAGGCAGTATGAGTCTCGCCGGAATCATTGGTGAACCGCCCCACTTCTCCGGTAAGAATCTGACATCACCGACCGGTCACAAGGAAGGTGGTGGTCCCGAGGGGCGAAAGGCCAGCGGACTGTTGATGGTTGAAGGCGTTCTCTACATGTGGGTCCGCAATCTTGGGGCGGATGGCACCGGGGCGAGTTTGGCATGGTCGGACGATCACAGTAAATCATGGACGTGGGCCGATTGGAGCTTTCCCGAGATCGGTTATCCCACGTGGCTCAACGCAGGGCGGAACTACGCTAACGCTGAGGATCAATACGTCTACTTCTACTCACCGGACACCCCAAGTGCCTACAAGACAACCGACCACATGCTTCTCTCACAAGTACCGCTGTCCGACATCCGTAACCAAGCCGCCTACCGGTTCTTTGCCGGAATGAATGATGCAGGTGTCCCGAACTGGACTGCCAACTTTGACGAACGCCAGCCCGTTTTCACGGACGCAGGACACTGTTATCGCCCCGAGGTCGTCTTCAATCCGGGGATCAACAGATTCCTCCTGCTCACGGCCACATCGGGTGCGTCCCAGTGGTGTGGCACTGCGGAAAAGTATTTCGGCATGTTTGAGGCAACCAAGCCGTGGGGACCATGGCGGATGGTGAAGCAGATCAAAGACTGGGGCGGTGAGGAAGAGAACCGCTTTCAGCCTCGCATTCCGCCCGGCTGGATCAGCGAAGATGGTAGGACTTTCTACTTGCTGTACTCCTGCTTTCCCGAAGGGCCATATCAGTTCAACGTGCAGAAGTGTTCCCTGGAAATGGTCGAATTGAATCCCAAATAGGAGGACGAGATGAAGAGCCTGTCCTTTCTCCGGCTTGGTTGTCCGATCACGGCTGTCTTGCTGCTTTGGGCGACGTACGCACAAGGTCAACAGCAGGGGATGCATGACATCGACCCCACCGCAGATGTTCACCCCGTTGTGCAGAATCTCGGTCCAACTTGTATCGGAATCCCAATAGAAACGAACGCCGACCTGCAACGAAGGAGTATCTCATGAGAGCCGTCATCGTTGTTCCACCCATTCTCTTGGTCTGTCTTTTCTGTCCAACGATGTCCGTCTTCGGACAGTCGCCCAACGCCACACACATCGACGTTGCTTCTTTCGGAGTGAAAGCCGACGGCACGTCCGATGACACGGCCGCCCTCCAGAAGGCACTGGATGCGGCAGGCCAGCAAGGCGGTGTGGTACAACTCCCGGCAGGCAAGTATCTCGTGGCTGGCAGCCTCAAGATTCCCGAAGGCGTGGCCCTGGTCGGGTCCAATCAGGCTCCGGTCTACATCGAGCCGCTGATCGGCACCGTGATCCTGGCGACCGGCGGTCGGGACAAGGAGGATGCTCCGGCCCTGTTTGAGATGGGGAACTCGGCGACGGTCCAAGGGCTCAGTGTCTTCTACCCCGACCAGAAGCCCGACGACATTCACCCCTACGCCTGGACATTCCATCTCCAAGGCGGCGACAACACCGTCGAAAACGTGACTCTGATCAACAGCTACAACGGCATCAAGATCGGTCCCGAGCCAAACGTTCGGCATCGAATCCGTAGCGTCTCCGGTTGTGTCTTGCGTCGAGGAATCTGGTTGGACTCCTGCTCGGACATCGGCCGGATCGAGAACGTGCAGTGGCACTGCCACTGGTGGTCATCGCCGAAAGTGGGCGGCGATTGGGAGAAGATCTACAAGTACATGTGGGAGAACTGCGAAGGGTTCGTGTTCGCCAAAACAGACTGGGAATACGTGACGAACACGTTCATCTTCCCGGCGAACATCGGTTACCGATTCATTGCCACCGAGCACGGGGCGATGAATGGTCAACTCTGCGGGATTGGGGCGGACGCTACCAATCGGTGCATCGTGGTGGACGAGATCCAACCGATGGGGTTGCTCATCACCAACGGCCAGTTTGTCGCCTTCACTGGAGAGAACCCGATTGAAATCGTCATCAACCCGACTTGCACCGGGTCCGTACGGCTTCAGAACTGCAATTTCTGGGGACCAGCCGTGCAAAACGTGGTCTCCCACAGTCAGAGCTTCCTCTCGCTGAGTAACTGCTACTTCAGCAGCGGAATGCCCAACAATCCCGGCAAGGCCCTGGTCGAGGCGGATGGCGGCAAGCTCCAGGTGCAGGGGTGCAGTTTCGCCACGCCGGAACCGTCGATCCTGCTCGGCAAAGGGCTCAAGCACGCCATCGTGACCGGGAACAACGGCGTGCGAGGCGTGACGATCAACAACCAGATCGGCGACCGGGCGATCATCTCGGGTAACGAGCCGAGTGGTCAGAAAGAGTAGATGAGTGAGGTGAATGATGTGCAAGAAACGCCATGCCATGTTACTTCTCGCCACAGTCTGTCAGCTTTGTTGGCTGTCCTTCGCCTTGGCAGATGAGACTGCGTGGGTGCGAGTGGTGCCCGAGGAGTCGAACGAAATCTTGGCCAATCCTGGCGTGGGTTGGGAGACTTTCCACCGGACGGCGAACAACGACAAGTACCTGCCCTCGTGGATTCCATCTACGGTTCACTACGCCCGCTGGGGATGGCGTGAATTGGAACCCGAGCAGGGCGAGATCGCCTACGACATGCTCGACGGTGTTCTGAAAGAGACTCGGGAGGCGGGCCAGAAGTTAGCATTTCGTGTGATGTGTTATTCCTCCTCCCCACGCCAACCTTACCATCCAAAGTGGCTTGCGGATAACGGCGGAAAAGTGGTTGTGACTCGGTATGGCGACGGTCCCGAGTTGGAGGTTCCCATACTGGATGATCCCACAGTACATGCCGCTCATTTGGACTTCATTAAGCGATTGGGTGGTCGCTATGATGGTCACCCTGATATCGATCATGTGGACATCGGTACGGTCGGTTGGTGGGGCGAGTGGCACATGAGCGAATCCACCAATGCCCCAATGCCGACGCTCGATACCCAAAAGAAGATTGTGGATGCCTATCTGGCCGCCTTCCAGAAGACACCTCTTGTGATGCTCATCGGCGGCGGCGAAATGCTCAAGTATGCCGTGGAGCATGGAGCGGGTTACGTATGGAAGTGAACTAATTCGGTGCGGCCACTGTGGAAGTCCGGTCACTGGCGAATCGAAAACGAAGCAGACGAAGAAGGGCGAACAGGAGTACGTCTACTATCGCTGTGCCAACTACCACCGTGGCGACCATCCACGAATCCGCATGACCGAGATTGAACTCGATGAGCAAATGCTCGCCCTTTTCAAGAAGTTGCGGGTCGAGAGCGACGAATTCCGGCAGGAGTTCCGGGAAGGGCTTCGTCAGATGACGGGAGAGGAACTTCGTCTGGCCCGGCTCCGGGACGACGAAATCAAACGAGCTCACGCCCAGGTCTCCGAGCAGCAGAGCCAGTTGTTAGACCTGCGGTTGAATGGCGAGATCGACGCCGAGGCATGCGCCGAAAAAGCGACTCAGCTTCGAGACAAGGCAGCAAGGTTGCGGCTGAATCTCGAGGCTGCCGACCGTGGTCGATGCGAAATTATCGACATCGCCATCAAAGCGTTTGAACTTTCGCAAAGCCTGCGAGAGCAATGGCTTACAGCGGACTACGTGGCAAAACGCCGAATTCTCGAAATCGTCTGTTTGAACTTTTTTCTCGACGGCGTAACTCTTTGCCCCACAATGAGAAAGCCCTTCGACTTGTTGGCCGAAGGGCTTGATTTGAAAAACAGTCGGGGCGACTGGATTTGAACCAGCGACCTCTGCGTCCCGAAGGAGTACGTGACGATTCGCAACGTGAAGCAGAGCAGGGGATTGCGGCATGTGATTCATGCGCTTGCACCAATGCTTGCACCAACTCTTCCGATCCGCCCTCTGTTGACCTTACGCAGCTCGCCGCCGTGCTGGCCGGACTCTCCGTTCAGGACCGCACGCGACTGATCCAGATACTTCTGCAGTCGACGCCAGTCACGTCGAGCGATCCGTCCAGCGCGGTGCCCAAGAATAGCGGAGGCACGTCATGTCCGTGACGTGCCTGTCCAGCACTTG
>CAWDIM010000008.1:0-134789 GCA_963802295.1 uncultured Planctomycetota bacterium
GCTATTGTAGAGTGTGGCGATTAACGGGTGCCGTTCTCCAAATCGCTTGTGGTAAATGTCGAAAGCGTTCTGTAATAATGGCTGGGCGTCGCCATATCTTGCCTGATCAATCAAGTTCGCAGCCAGGCAGTTGTAATCCTCGGTATTCAAATGCTCTTCACCGAATATTGCACGGTCGATATCGAGTGCTTTCTGATAGTGGACCTGAGCTGGCAAATACAATCCCTGTTCTTCGAGAATAGTGGCCAGATTGCTATGGCTAACAGCGGTCGCGGCGTGTATCTCACCGAGAAGCTCGCGTCGAATATCGAGGGCCTTCTCACAGAGCGTCTGGGCTTCAGCATAGTCTCCCGCGTCAGCCACATAGATGGCTAGATTGTTGTAACAGGTGGCCGTATCGGTGTCGAGCTCCATCGAGTTCACGGCGTATCTCGAGTGCCTTCCGGGTGTACGTTCGTGCTTCCGTGGACTTTCCCAGGTTGGACAGTTTTCGGAGATATCCTTGTATTCCAGAGCGGTATCTGGGTGTTGTTCGCCGCGAAGTGTTCGGGTAATATCGAGCGATTTCTGGTAGAGTGGCTGAGCCTCGGCATACCTTCCAAGCCCCTTCAAATGATGGGCCAGGTTGTGGTAATTAATCGCAGTCGACAAGTGCTTCTCGCCAAAAACTTCAATGCTTGCATCAAGACCCCTTGCCAAAGCGTCTGAGCCTCTGCGCTCTTCCCCTGGGCGTCGAGGTTCCCGGCCAATTCGCCGTAGCTGACCAGTGTAGTGAGGTGTTTCTCACCGAGTATGTCGCAACACAGCTGGACGTATTCCCTGCGAAAGGGCTCAGCTCGGGCAGCCTGTCCTTCGGCTTCCAATTTCTCCGCAGCCACGCGGCCCTCTAGAGTCTGTCGCCACTGTGCACGCTCCTCAGCCGAGAGACTTGCCAGCTTGCGAATTCGATCCAATTCTGATCGACGACCAATCGTGTGCCAGTGATCGGCCTTGTAAATCCGTTTGCAGTTGCACGAGCTCCTCATGCAGTCGTATCGCCTGGCTGTAATCATCGGAATCTCGGCTGCGTTAGATCGCTCGCGTAGTTCCCTCGCCTTAATGGCATCCTGACCGTGAGCAATCGCTCATACGGCGGCTTCGTCGATTCTTGCCCGATCACCGACGGCGAGAAGGAGACGATCATGCAGAATCCCACGAAAAGTGCCCGTACCATCTGTGTGTCCCCAAAACACGGCAAAGGAATGATCTGCTGAGCGGATGCCAATTGCATGACGGCTTGGTCGTTGGCAATCGCACCGTATCGGAGCAATACGGAGGTCTTCCAAGACAGTACCCCAGAGCAGCTCGCCGGTCGGCAATATCCTATTACGGCACGTCAGTTGCCGAAAGATAGAACCGAAACCATAGACCTGTGACTGCGGACACCAACCACCGACAATATGGCACCTCTTCCGCCAACTCCAATATGAACTGAGTCGTACAAATCAGTGAGAGTCTTACTCGGTAACATGCGCCACACGGTGTGCAAACGATCGTAGAACTGCATCGATTTCCTGAACGGATTGATATCCGCTCTACTCTGGTTGCGGCCAACGGCCGCATCGAGAATTCGCGTCACTGACGAGTTCTTCCCACTAAGTCACCACAGTGTTTCTTGTGGTCTTTTCTGGCAGCGCTGGCAACGCCCACACCTACACTGTAGAAAACTTCGATTTCGATCGCAACCAAGTGACTACATCGCTCAGCGCGCCGGATTCAACTTCGATCCGTCCACCAAGCACCGTTCGCCTACTTGACCGACGAGCGGCCGCCCTGCTATCCAAATGTCAGAATCGACCCGAACATAGGACGTGGTGACGTCGTGCGTGGCTCGCCACGGGCTCTGGCCGCGTTGTTCGCACCACTTGCTGGAGGCCGACAGCGGTTCGTCAGACACGACAATCGCGAACACCTGGATCCCTGCACCATCGGTTAACATGTAGACTCTGTGTTCCGGGTCGTTGGTGGGATATGCCGGCCAGTCGGTCAGGAGGGGCGGCTGGTGTGGGTCCTCAGGAAAGCACAACTCTTCCTCTCCATCAGGCCGAAAAGCCAGCCAATAACAGTAAGCAGGTCGTGAATGCCGCGCGCGAAACTGAATGGCGTTCCCCTCGCGCAACTGATAGCTATCCTGCCGCATCAGTTCGCGACGTTCGCCGCGTCACCAAGCGTCGACAGACAGCAGTCGTCGGTTCATTCGCCGGCAGTCTTCTTTGCTTGTTCCAGCTCTGCGAGTCGCTCGCGGGTGGCTTGCCGCACCGCGACTGCCTCCGCGGCCGCGGCGAGTTCGAGCGCGGAGATCAACTCCTCTTGAGCTAACCGGAGCGTCTGTTCCGCCTGAGGCAGATCACCGGCACCCGGAAATACCGCGCCTAACAGGCTGCGTACCTCGCTGACTTGCCAGGTGCCAGCAGACTCTTTTTCACGAACTACCAGGGAGCGTTGTAAGAGATCGACGGCCTCCTTGAACGCATGACGGCTAAGGCAACTACGTGCCATTTCCACGAAGAGGGGCTCCAATTGGGCGTCTGTCCAACCTGGTTTTGCAGAGAGTATTTCTGGAAAGGCATCATCCGCGTCGTCATAACGCTCGAGTTTGATCAGTGTACGGATCACCAAGCTGGCTGTCGCAAGAATGTGTGGGTGATTTGGCGGCAGCGTTCGGCGAGCGGCCAGCGAGCGCCTGCTGTCCTTGTTCGTAGGCCTCTTGATAGCGTTTCTGATTGTGCAGGACACGGGCCAAGTTGTGGGCAGTCGTCAAGGCCAGGGGGTGGTCGGCATGGCCCGTATTCGCTGCAATCGTCGCGCTCTCCCGGTAGACCCTTTCTGCCTCCGCGTCGTTCTGCATTCCTTCTAACACCCAGCCAAGGTTGTTGGTGTAGGTCAGGAGGCCGATCGGGTTGCAGTCCGGGTTGCCCTTGGCGGATTCAACAAGTTCCATCGCGTTACGCTTAGCTTCTTCCCAACGCTGTGCACTGCGCAATGCCAGCACCAGAGTATTTTTGGCCGCCAAAGTCTCATGATGCTGAGCGCCGTGCTGCCGGACTTGTTGCCTTTCATGTACGACCGTGGCGTCTTCTACAGCCGCTTCAATCTCCCCGAGTTCGCCGAGCACGTAGGCCCGGTTGCCCCTTGATCCCAGGGTTTCAGCGTGATTCGGGCCCAACACTCTCTGTTTCCTCTCGATCAACTGACTCAACAGTTGCTTTGCATCCACTAGTTTTCTCTGGTGGATCAAACAAGAGGCCAACGCATTTTCCGCAGCTAGAGCGTTCGGCACATTTTCCATTCCAAGCGAACGATATGCGTCTACGGCTTGCCGATAATTGCCTTCAGCCGTTGCGAAGTCCCCTTTTTCCATCAGCAGACCCGTGTAGTTTGCCAGTGCTTGCAACGTATCGGCGTGTGTTGAGCCATTGACACGCATTCGTGTGTGCCAGTTTTGTTGCAACAAGCGTTCAGCTTCGGCAAGATGTCCCTGCTTGCCGATCGCTATCGCCAGATTGTTGATGGCAAAGAGAGTGTGCGTGTCATCAGCACCCGAAACGATGAGACGCCGCTCGATGACCTGCCTCAGGGTCTTTTCTGCCTCCGCATAGTGCTTGCCCCCATCAACGTTTTCCCGTAACCTTGCAACGCGTCAAGCGTCCTCTCATCATTCCAGTTTCCGGACAACGTTTGGTTTAGTTCGACGGTCCGCTTCCAAAGCTCGATGTCATAGTTGCCAAGTGCTGTATAGGTATCAGCGAGCACGGCTAGAATGTCGGCCTTTGCTTCCGGCGCATCGGTCAATTGCGTATTGTCCTTCAAACGATCGGCCGCGAGATCTAATAATTGCTCGACCGTGATTTTGTCACCGCGCACATTCTGTTCGGGGTTCGCTTGTCCAAGCAGATCCTTGGTGAGAAAGTCGCGGACCGCAATCGCCCGATTTCCTTCCTGTGCGGCTTTACGTTCAGCCGTGTGAGCCTGGAGCCACGCCGACGTGGTGACAAGGATTCCTCCCACCAGGGTTATTAGAAAGAGGCTGGCAACCGCGACCAGCACGCGATTTCGGCGGACGAATTTTCGCAATCGATAGCCCGAACTGGGCGGGCGGGCTTCGACTGGTTCACTCGCCAGGTAGCGATGAATGTCCATGGACAGGCCATTCGCCGTGGGGTAGCGGCGGCTGCGATCTTTTTCCAAACATTTCATCACCACCCAGTCTAATTCACCTCGCAAAATGGCCGTCAGCTTATGAGGCTCGACCTGACGTCGCACGGCTCCAGCGAAGGCAGCAACTCGTTCGATGAGAGCCGTGTTGAGGGCCGTTGCGGGGTCTCTTCACAAATCAATCGAACGATTTCCGCAAAGGCAGCCTGGGCAAATCTTAGAACTCGGAGTGGGGCGAAGGCCGGTTAGTAGCTCATAGAGAATCACCCCCAGCGAGTAGATGTCGGCCCGCGTATCGATGTCCAAACCTGAAAAACCCGCCTGCTCCGGCGACATATACTCCAGTGTGCCAACAACGGCACCGAATCCTGTCAGGATCGACTCCTCACCCAGTTTACCTGCGGTCGCCTTGGCGACACCAAAATCGATGATCTTAGGAACAGGTTTCCCATCGTAAAGAGTCACCAGTATGTTGGATGGTTTCAAGTCTCGATGCACGATACCCTTTTGATGAGCATGCTGAACTCCCTGACAGATCTGAACGAACAGCTCTAATCTCTGCGCGGTCGTCAGCCTGGATTCATCACAGAAGCGGGTCAAGGTCAGTCCGTTGACTAACTCCATCACAAAGAAAGGGGTGCCACTCTGCGTCAAACCAGCATCAAGCACTTTGGCGATATTCGGATGATCCATCATCGCAAGTGCTTGTCGCTCACCCTCGAATCGCGCGATGATCGCCCGCGAGTCCATGCCGAGTTTGATCAGCTTGAACGCCCGACACGGCGTTTGATCGGCTCGAGTTGCTGAGCGACCCACACTTCACCCATGCCTCCTTCGCCAAGTTTTTCCTCGAGGCGAAAGCGGCCAGCGATAGACATGCCGGGCTGTGGAAGCAACTCACTCGCAGGCGCCGATTGTCCATCCTGAGTCTGATCCGCATCCTCGCGTAATGCACTCGTCCCATGCGCGTCACCGGCCGAATTCGGCGAGGTCCCTCACCAAGTCCGGGTACAGAGCGAGCCATTGATCACGCTCAGGCGTCTGGCCCGCTGCTTTGAGCTGAAGATAACTGGCGATCGCCTCATCCAAACGGCGTTGGCGATCGCTGTTGATTGACTCGTTGGTCGTCAAAAACGAGCACTCCTCCGGCTAGTGTTGCGTCGCCAGGGTTTTCCGCCGCCAAACGCAGCCGACGAAGACAACGGCGCCCAACCCAAACAAGGTCAGCGCACCGGGTTCGGGCACGACCCGAAACTTGGCCACGGCGTCAAATCCGTTGACACCGCTCGCGTCACGCAGCGTGACCCGGTACTCGTAGTCGCCAATCAAGTTGCTAAGGCCTGGGGGGGCAAAGGCGCTGTTCTCCCAGAGATCCACGACGAAATGACTATCGCCATCAAACCGACTGTCCGGAGGCAGGCCGAAACCGAAGGCGTTTTCCTCGAAGATGGCTCCGTTGAGGTACACGTCGCCTCGGACAGCGATCTGCAGGATGCCATTGGGGATGATCGGGCCGTTGGCGAAATCAAAAGAGGAACCCTGGGGGGCGTTGGATCCGGGTACCAGGACGAACCCGAAATGGACCGCCTTGGGGCTCGTGAAGTCCTCGACCGTGAACACCTCTTTCTCCGCGTAACCGGTGATGGCCAGACCTTCCGTGAATTCCTGATCGTAGGGAGGGCCATGTGCAATCCTCGTCGGAAAGTGTTTCGGGAAAAGGGCTTCGAAAGACGCCCGGTCGGTGGGGGCGGTGTATATGTGCGTGTCGACTACCTGAAAGATGGGCGTGCCGACGGGGGTGACGATCACCTCACCGCGCAAGTCGGCCGCCAGAATGCGGCGGCAAAACAGAGGCCAAGTGCAAGGACATTGCGCAGTCATCAGATCATCTCCCTAAGCGGTATTATTCTGCGGGACGAGGAGAGAGTGCCTTGACGGCTATCGCCAAGGCAACACTCCGCCATAATTAGCATGGCGTCGCTGTGGACACATCTGACCGCCCAAAATGCAACAAATTTTAGAAATCCACAAACACCCCCCTCCAGCAGGAAGCAACATCCGTCCGAATTGCTCGGTCATCGCTCGAGTCCTGCTCACGTCAGAGCCCCGGTGCGGCGATTGACAGGCGGCCACTAATCGGCGTTTCTTTTCACATTCACGACAAGCGGCGGTACCGGCAGTCGATTGGTCGCTGCGGCGGTTGCGAGCGGGATCGACGGCCCATCCCATCCGAGTCCGAGGTCCGATAACTCGCGGCTGAGCTGAGAGAGGTCCCAGACATAAACGGCGTGGCCCTCGTTGGAACTGAGGACTACACGACGTCCATCAGGCGTGAACGAGGAGTGCCAGATGCTTGGCGAGTCGGGCAGATCGAGCGTTCCAAGCTTGCGGCCGGTTCGCAACTCGCGGAGAGTCGCTCCCGAAGTCTTCAACTCGATCACGAGTTGGCCGTCGGGCGAGAAACAGTGGATCCCGATGTCCGGTGCATTCGGCACGAGATGCTCCTGCCAAGTTCCTGTCCGGAGAATGCGCGGGGAAAAGAACTGGAACGCGAGTAGTTCACTGTCGGGGCTGAAGCAAACAGCGGATTCCGCGAGTTTCTCGCCGAGGCGGCGAATCGGTGCTCCCCGAGTCTCCCTCCCAAATGTCGATCGATCCGTCGCCGTGGCTCGCGGTGACCACCCAGCGTCCGTCCGGACTGACGGCGACCTTGCGGCAATCGGTGAGCGAGTCCAACGTGATCACACGCTGACCACAATCGTGCAGGATGACGGCCGTCGTCCCAGCAGCCACGGCAACCACTCGGCCCGTGCGATCCGAAGCGACTTCGGTGCCGATGGCAGCGGCGCAAGGCAGTCTCGCCGGTGGGCCAAACGTGGCTTGCGACCGATCCTGGACGGAGAATTCAACGGGCCAGCGAAATAGGCCTTGTTCCGAATACGTCAGCAGGTCGCCGGTAGCGGGAATGAACCAGGGGTCGGAGGGTCGCCCACCGGCAGGTGCCCCACGTCGACTCCGGTCTCCAAGTCGAACAGCGAGACACCGTCGTTGCTACCGACCGCGAGCAGCCGCCCGTCACGGTGAATGGACACCTCACGCCAGCCTGCCACCGGCCCGTACATGGGGTGCGAGCAGCGTTCACGACGGAGCTCGGCTCGGCCGCCGCGTAGTGCCAGCGCGCCGCTCGCCAGGCGGGCCGCCCCGAGCAGTTGACCATCGGCGGTGCTCCAAGCGAACTGCAAGGGGCTCGGCATGTGCAGCAGCAACTGGCGCGAATAGGGATGCCAAATGTCCAGCGCATTGGCCCAGCTGGAACTGCTGCTTAGCAACTCGCCCGTCATGTTCATACACAGCTTGGGACCACCCCCTCTCTGATCCGTCGCACGCACCGACCTGTTCTTGCCGCGAGACGTTCCAAAGTAGGATGTCGTTGGAGTCCGTCAGCCCCACAGCCAAGGTTTGCGAGTCGGGATGCCAGGCGACCGATTCCACCGAAGCGGAGTGCTCGAACGTAGCCGCAGTGCCACCGGTGTCCACCTCGATCACGCGGACGAAACGCGACGCGTCGGTCTTGTACTCCCCTTCGATCACGGCAATCAGTTGGCCATTCGGAGACAAGTGGGCGGCTGCGACATCTCCACCTTGAAACGACAGGTCGCGGCTGTGGCGGAGCTGTCCGCTGGGCCAGTCGAGCACTTCGATCATTCCCTGCTCACTGACTCGATGCAGCAGCGGCACGCGCCGTGCATCGCGGCTGAATTGGCAGTCCCACCGGACCCCGTCGTGTGTCTCGCGGACTGCGGACGGTGTCGGCACGTCCTGGAACGGCCAACGATGAAGCGTGTGAGCTTGCTGGTTTACCAGTACCATCACCCCTTGCTCGGGCGAGAAGCCGAACCAGGTGTGCTGGTCAACACCGGGCAGACGCACCCGTACGGAGTCGCCTGGCCATCGCTTGACGATCAACGAACCTGTGGCGTCGCGCAGTGCACGGCACTCTCGATGATAGATATCCGGGACGACCCCCTTCCCCGCATCACCCAGCTCTCTGATATCTGGCAGTGCCACGCAGGAGATGGCAAGGTCACGCAGATTGTCGCGGCTCGTGCTTGCTGTTCGTCCACCGGCAGTTCCAAACCTGGCAGGAGTCGCGTGGCCTCCCGGATCGCGGTCAAACTCCCAAAGCGCTGGCCTTGCCGGCGGCTCTGCCGAGCGGCGCTCGCGGCCGAAATAGACGAGGCGAACAGGGCACGGCGACCCTGCAATTCAGCATTGTCAGTCCGCTCCAATGCGACTTGTAGCGAGTCGTGCAGTTTGCTTTCGCGGAAATAGGCCACCGTCGATACGACGGCCACTGCCAGTAACAGGAACGCCGCCAGCGAGCCGAAGAATGCTGGCACCGGGTTCTTGCGGCACCACCGCCAGGCATGCTCGGCAATCGATAGTCGTCTCGTCAAAATCGGCAGGTCCGCACAGAACCGTTGCAGGTCCTGCGACAAGTCCGCCGCCGTCTGATAACGATGCACGGGGTCCCTGGCGATCGCTTTCGCGATGACGGTTTCCAGATCACGTGGAATGCGCACGTCGATACCCCGTGGCGACCGTGGCGGCACATGCAAGATGTGATGGACCAGTTGCGGCACGGAGGAGGTCTCAAAGGCCGGTTGCCCGGTCAGCAGTTCGTACAGTGTCAGTCCCCGACTGTAAATGTCCCCCCGTGCATCCGTGCGGCCTTCAAAACACTCTGGTGGTATATACCGCAGCGTCCCGATCACCTCGTCGCAGGGTGAGGTCGCTTAGGCCGTCCATCCGCGCCAGGCCGAAGTCCGTGAGCCACACTGTCCCGTGCCTGTCGAGCAACAAATTCGCGGGCTTGATATCGCGGTGCAGCACACCGCCACCGTGGGCATATGCCGGCGCATCTGCCACTTGCGCACTCGACGCGAGCAACTGCGCGATAGTAATCGGTTTCCGCCGTGCCCAGCGTGGCCGTGGCTGGATCATGTTCGGAACTCGCCGCAGCAGCCACCACGCGATCCAGCGATTGCCCGTCAATGAACTGCATCGCGTAGAAGTGGATGCCCTCGGCCTCGCCACGCGAACACCGGTACAATGTTGGTGTGGTGCATCTGCGCGGCGGCTTCTGCCTCGCGTTTGAACCGCTCCAACCGGTGCACGTGCTTCGCATCCCGAGACGACAGTACTTTTAACGCAACATGCCGACCGAGCGATTCCTGCACCGCCTCATACACGATTCCCATTCCGCCCACGCCGATACGCCGCAGGACACGATACTCACCCAACTCGGACGGACACTGCGTATCTTCCACTCGAGGTGAGCCGCCGGACTGGCTCTCACTCTTGGTCGGATCCAACCTTTCAACCAACAGCAGGGTTGGGAACAAGTCTTGAATGTCTGCAGCCAATTCAGGATGTTCCGCCGCGAACTGCTCCGCGGTCAGCTGCTCCCATGGCGCAGGCGCAGGACAAACTCGTGTGCCAGTTCATTCAGCCGTTCGGTACCCGAGTCAGTCTCACTCAAACTCATGCTCCCACGACAGAGCCCGCTGGGTGACGGTACTCACAGTCGCCATTGAGACAGTCCGCCTGGAAGTTCGTTGATCGCATCTCGCAGCTTCTTCAGGGCACGCACGTAACGCATGCCGGCGGCTTTTTCACTGATCTGTAGCACCTGTGCCGTTTCCAGCGGAGAAAGTTGCTCAAAATGCCGCAGTGCCAGCACCTCTTTGTCGACCGATGACAGGCAATCGATGATCGACTCGAGTCGGACCTTCAGCTCTTCTCGGATCGCAGCCTTGCTCGGACTCGACTGCGTGTCGGCAAGGAGGCCCGCGAGCACCTGCGAGGAGGCTTCCAATGTCCGGACGGGATCAAGTGGCACTTCCACGCGGACATCTCGCATCCGCGTCCCCATATGCCGACGATGAAGCTCCAAGAGGACGTTGACCGCCACCCCACGTAACCACAGGTGAAACGGGACGACGGGGTCACGCAGGTAGTCCGCAAGGTGTTGAGAGGCCTGCAGATGAACCTCCTGCAAGACATCGTCCACATCAAACCTCCGCGACAATCGGCGATCCGTGCGCAAGGCGATCATCCGCGTCAACCGATGTGTGTGAATGCTAAGCAGGCTTTCCAGGCTGGCCTGATCGCCAGCTGCGGCGGCGGCCACAAGCCGCGCGGTGGAATCGCACCCTCCCGACGACGTGTGCGTTGAAATGTCCGGGCGTGTAGGTTCCATGGCTGGGTGCCCGTGGATGTTGAAACGGCCGGTCCAGGACGAAGACCGCCAGAAGAGAGCGTCATCCCATTCTACTCGGTCTCCCTGTATGCGTCATGGGGAGGGTTTCTGATGCGAGGGGGGATCTTGTCGCCCAAGCGGCAGTTTGAGAATAGGCTTCGCAAGAACATCAAGCCTTGACCGGGTACGAGCCATGAAGGAACCTGACCGCGCTGGTGGCGAAGAACCTCGGGAATCACCGCACCCCTCTCTGGAGGATAGTAAACGCCTGCAGAGCGTGTCCTGGCAACGCTTGACGACTGCTTTCGCCACAGGCGGGATCGTCAGGACGGACTTTCTTAATACTTCTGTTGCCGATTCGTTACTTCGCGCAATTAGTCAAAGAGAGGTCGTGTGAGTCGCGACTTTGGTCGGCCCTGGCTTGTGGTGCGTGGTGAAAGCGAGGCGCCGTCAAGGGCGGGCCAATTGTCGCCGATTGGATAGCTTCTGGAAGAGTGCGTCAACCATCGGCCATTGGCCACGATGCCCAGGACGGCGGTCCGAACTGTGCAACGCGCGAGCGGTTAGTGGATCGACAGGTCGCCAATCATCACTCGGCCGCTTTTTTTGGGGATGACGCAGCAGCGCTGGGAAGAACAGGAATGGAGCAATCGCAAGATACACTGAAGCCGCTGGAGCAATGGCTCCCCTACCTGAGGTCGCGGGAGCAGCGACAGGTCGAAAGGCGGCTTCAGGGGAAGATCGACGCCTCGGACATTGTGCAACAGACGATGCTCGAAGCACACCGGGAGCGGAGCCAGTTTCGAGGTGAAAGTAACAACGAACTGCGCAGTTGGCTCAGCCGCATCATGGCCAGAAATCTGGCGGACGAAGTGCGAAAGTTCCGGCGTGGCAAGCGCGATGCCCGATTGGAGCAGTCCTGGGAGGCCGCGCTGACAGGCCCTTCGCTGTGTCTGGAAAGCTGCCTGATCGTCGGCACTACCCGCCCCGATCACCGTGCAATGCTAAACGAACAGCTGATCGCTTTGGCGGCCGCCCTCGACTCCTTGCCGGACGCTCAACGTCTGGCCGTCACGCTTCATCACCTGCAGGGCAAATCGGCGGCCGAGATTGCCCCGGAGATGGCAAGAACCGAGGTTGCCGTCGCAGGCCTGCTTCGCCGCGGTCTGAAACGGTTGCGTGAATTGCTGCAAGCCCTGAACAAGGACTGACCCAAGGGAATCCCGACACCCAGCGTCCTGCCATCTTCCACTTTGCGTAGCCGGGTCGACAAGTCATCCTCGACAATTGGTGGACGATTCGTCAGCAGGGCATTCAGGGTGGGGGGAGCGTGGAAGTGGAAGTCGACGTGTCGGCTTCGGCCATGCCCAAGACCATTCTGGTCGGAAAGCCCGAAGCGGCGGTGAAGGAGAGCCGCCACCGAGTGGACTGGGCCATGGTCAACTCGCGCCTTCGCGCGGCCGCAGGACCGCATTGTGATCAACCTCGCCCCGGTCAAGGCGACCGAAGCAGGCTTCCTCGTTCGATTTGCCCATCTCGCTCGGAGTGCTGGCCGGCAGCGGCCAGATCGCGTCGGATCACCGCGAAGTGAACCTCGTTGTCGAGGGCATTCACACACTCACCGGTCGTTTGGCCGCCGGCGACGTTGCAGTCACCGATCCCCGATTCCAGACCCCGATTCCAGACACTCTGATCCCCGATTCCAGACACTCTCACTCCACCCGATTCCAGACACCCGATTCAGACCCGATTCGACACCCGATTCCAGAGACACCCGATTCCAGACCGATTCCAGAAGACCGATTCCAGACACTCTGAACACGACCGATTCCCCGATTCCAGATGCGGGCCCGAACGGGTGGGCCGCTCCAGTGAGATGCCGGCTATCGCAGACCGTTGCAGCGTGGTTGCATGGCGGTGCTGACTGCTGGCGCAAGCACGCCTGCTGCCAGATACATTATCGCCTCGCCGCTGGACGAATCACGCTCATCGCGTAAGATGAAGCAAGTGACGGGAATACGCGGGCATTCATTCCTTGGTCGTTCTCTCGCGCTGCGCAGACTCCTGCGACGCGGGTCGAGCGACTCAGACAAGGGAGGAGTGCCGCCATGGTGGCCAATGCTCGTCGCAAGCTCTTGGGCGGAGAACGCCAAGCCTTCTTTCACTGCTGGTCCCGCTGCGTCCGACGCTATTTTCTCTGTGGTCAGCGATCGTCAGACCGGCAAAGACTACACGCACCGTCGCCACTGGATCATCGACCGGGAGGAATTCCTGGCCAATCTCTTTGCCATCCAGATCGAGTTCCGGGCCGAGATGGCCAATCACCTCCATCTCATTCTGCAGACACTCCCCAGGGTGGCCAAACGCTGGTCCCCTCGGGAAGTGGTCCGCCGCTGGCTGACGGCCACCAAAATGGCCAAATGCCTGACCGACGAGGTCCCCCCGCCCGATCCCAAACGCATCGAGAAGATGGCGCGGGATCGGAAGCTGGTGGCCAAGTTGCGGCGTCGCCTCAGCAGCGTGTCGTGGTTCATGGGATTCCTTCACGAGAACATCGCGCAACGCGCGAACGATGAGGACGGATGCCACGGCCGGTTCTGGGAATCGCGCTTCAAATGCCGTGAATGCACCGACCAGAATGCCTTGTTGCTGTGCGCAATCTACGTGGATCTCAATCCGTACCGGGCCGGCGAAGTGGATGATCCGCTCGGTTCCCCCTATACCTCGGTCCATTTGCGGATGCGGGCCCAGGCCCTGGCCGACGAGATCGCCGGCCGCCCGGACGACTGGATGGGGGAACTGACCGAGCAGCCGGAGAGCCTGGCGAACGAACAACTTGGCCTACATGTCACGGACCGGTCGTCGCGCCTGTGACCTGGGCGTCTTGCCCATTTCCCTGGCCGACTACGTGAAACTGCTGCTCTGGACGGCCGAGCAACTCAAGAGCGGCCAACGCAATACGATCCCCGCGGATTTGATGGCGGTGTTGGATCGCTTCCACGTCCAGCACGAGGCCTGGTTGGACACGGTCGAGAAGTTCGAGCAGATGTTCGGGCATGCGGTGGGCTCGCGCGGACACCTTGACCGCGGTGGCCGAGCGGATGGGGCTCAAGCACATGAAAGGGATCGCCGCCTGCCGAGCCACGTTCACGTGACGAACACGCTTGCGCCGCGGATCGTGCTGCCCCAGCTGACACGGGTGGCCGACCTGCGGTTTGACTTTTGAAAATGCTGCCACGTCTTGCCGCGCTTCCCGTGCGCACCCAGGGGCCAAACCGCACCCACTTCACGGCGGATTCACCGCGTCTTACGCGCATCCGACGGCAACGCTGCACCCCTCATGCCGGCTTTTCCCGCTCCGCGAGGTGAATCCACACCGTTCTCGACCACCCCGACACGCACGCCACCCGTCCCCGCCCCCTCGAAGACCAGGGTGTCTGCTCTTGGTCTGCTCTTGGCTCTGCTCTTGGCTCTTATGGTTCAGCAGGCTGACGGCACCTGGGCGGGATACGTGACTGGCCGGCAGCCCGATGCGTGGCTCGTTGAAGTCAAAGATATCGCCAGCGGGCGTCCCGGTTACGTCACCAGTCTGCCGCAGGACATCACAGGCAAGCAGACGATGCGCCGCAGTTCAAATGGCTCTCGCTCCCGCAATTGGACGCCCATCACAACAGAGCGGTGATCGCACTGCGCCGAATGGTTGCCGCTGGACTGAAAGGCTACTGACTCGCAAGCCAAGGTGGTGCAGCCGCTGCGCGATCCGCTACTGTGACGGTTTCCAGTGCCGGGGGAGGTAACCGACCTCCGGATCCCGCTCGACGACTGGCGCGTCGGTCAGTTGGCGGGGGTCGTCGACACCTAGCCCGAGATACCCTGGGCGATATCGGATACCTCGACCATGAATGCGTCAGGCATAGTGCCCTGGATATTGCCCTCGTAGTGATCGCCCTTGTCCCACATATGGCAGTGGTACCACATCACGTCGCGCCACTGCGGATTGTCGGTATAGGCAACTCACAGCATGACGACCTCGCCTTTCCGCTCGGGCGTCATGTTTCGCGAGTTGTCGACGGGTATGAGGATGACACACGGATGGCCCCACTTCTTTCCCGCGATCGGTGGACTCATCGACATCCAGCAGATAGCGAAGCGACTGCCAGGCCGCTGCGACCGCCTGGCGAAACTGGCCGGACAGTACGAGGGAAAGGCTGTGATGCGCGGCGAACTTCCAACGATCGGGACCCACGTCCAATTGCACCACACGCCGCCAGTCATCGGCCGCTTGCCGATAACGCCGCAATTCTTCCAGTGCCTCGGCACGCGTCCAGTGGGCGTTGCGCAGATACAGTTGGCATGTCATCAAGCCCGGCTCGTGCCGCCACACTTCCTCCAGGATATCTACAGCTTTCCCCGCCTCCAGTACCGCTGCCTCGGGACCATCTTGCTGGAGGCTTGCAAGATTCACGTAGGTACCTCCCAAATGGACGGCGAACGCGATGATATGCGGATTATCCTGCACCAGTTTCTCCTCAAATGACAAGGCCTGCCGGTAAGCTTCGATCGCTTCGCTGGCACGGTCCATTTCCGAGTAGACGATGCCGAGGCTGTTGAGCGTATAGCGGACGCGTCGGAGGGAGACAGGGCGATTTCCCCGGGGACGTGTTCGTCGCCCTTCGGATCGGTATCGCCATCCGGAACGCGTGGGGGGTTGCTTGGACATAGAATGTCCCCCAGTGTCTGTCGGGAAAAGGTATTTTATCGCGAATCAGGGCCGAAAAGCGAGACCCGAAGCGGTGAAGATGAGACGAGAAATGGGGAACAGAGAGTGAAAGAGGGTGCGCCACGGTGGATTGCTGACGTTAGCGGACGATGTGCGCGTACGCTTAGCCGGGATGACAAGTAAGTGTCATGCAATTCAATTGACTAGGCTGCCGCTTTGCGTTTGCTTTGTCCGGCAAGACTGTCCGGCGACTGCCGAGCGATCAGCATCTTGCCAAGGACATGAAGGTTGCGGCCTAGAATGGCTAAGCACAGATAACGTTCAAAGCCGATCTCGGTACGGTCGCGGCATCGCTTCGCCCCGTTTCCGGATTGTAATGCACCGATGGCCGACTCCACTCCCGAGTGGCGATTTCGTGCCGCGCGAAACTCGACCGAGGCATTCTCCATCTGCTCGGCGAACGCGTTCACAGCACGCTTGGGTAAGCACGGATTCGCTACCAATTCCTTCAGTTCTCTCTCGTTGTCGTCCGAATAGAATCCGCGGTCAAACGAGATTCGTTCGATGGCACCATGCAGTCGTTCTTGCAAGATCTTTGTTTGTGGGACCGCCACGTCCACGTCTTGCTCGTTGCGCCCCATCAAGTAGTGATGCGTGATGAACCCAGCGCCATCTTCGCAGATCATGGCCAGGCGGCCAAATTGATTCTCCTGGCCCGCCTTGCCGCGACGATAGAGTTGCGTATGCGGTTCAAAGATGCTGAACAGTTTGTCTTCGTTGGGGACCTCAGTTTCACCCAGGATGACGCGACGATACGCCGTGCTCGCTACCTGGCGAGTTTGCTGGATAAATACGCGGATATCGTTGATTCGCACCAGGTTAGTGAGGTCGGCTGTGGCGGCGCTTTCCAGGAGTTTTTCAGCCCGTTCGAGAATGGCCTCCGAGCGTTTCAGCAGCTTCGCGTAGAGTTTCTTCTGTTTCTTTTTGGAGTTGGGGTTCTTACTCGCCGAGACGCGTGAAATCTCACGATGTAGATGCTTGATCTTCTTGCGTAGATGCGTGTGTTGTCGCCACCCGGGAAGCTCCAGATCGGTGGCGACCAACGTGCTCAGTTCGATAATCTTTCGGAGACCGTCCCAGATCAGACTGCTTTCGGTGGGATAATGAATGTTGGTTTCCACCACGAAGGAATCGACCCGAATGGTTTTCGCGGCCTCCGGATCCAAGCTGTGGCCTTCTTTCACCACGAGGTCCGAAATCCGCGCGAGCGTGTCGGATGTCAGCAAGCACAAGTTGTCACGGATCCGCCGCCACTTGAATGAGGTCTGATCGTCCCAGTCCCCAATTCCCATGATATGACGCAACTTCCGATGGTTCTCGGCGAGATCCTGGAGACGGTCGAGATTAAAATTGCAGCCGAGACGCACGGCGGCCAGCACAAGGATCTGCCAGTAATCAAAACCTTCGCGTCCATGATCCGCACGGGAATCGGTGTTGACATCGTCCGCAATGAGCTGCATGACTTCCTTGCGCGCTGCACAGTCACCATAGATGTGTTGCAACGCGAAGAGAATGGGTATAATCTCGTCGCGGCAGTCGAGGTTTAACTCTACGAGAGAGACAGGACTGCAATCCAACCGCGGCTGTTCTGAGTAAGACTTTCGCATCCTTTGCTCCTCGAAGATGATCGCGTGAATTCGGCGTTTTCCTAGAATTCATACGCGCCAGCACTCAAACTGGTTTGCGTCTTCGGGGAGTTTTTTTGATTTTTTTCCCGATTTTTATGGGCGAAAGTACTTTTTCGGACAGACACTAGCTAAAGAACTGCCTGACCATTGTACCACATGCCGAAGCTGTGCTACTACGACAGCCAGTTGTTGATTTAATCCACAACCTGCCTTTCGCTAAAATCTCGGAGCGTATATCGTTTGGGGCAACTTTCCCAGTTTTTGCGAACGGCGAGTAAGCAGATAAGGCGGTCCTGGTTCAGATCAAGAATGCTCACAAGAGCTACGGCCACCAGGTGTTGCTGGGCGGGGCCGAGGGGCGTCAATGTCCGGAGTCGACTGGCAACGCGTTTTTCTGATCAGGATCAGAGATGCCGTTAATCCCTCCCCGGCTCGCCGCTCGATTGGGTGAAAGAGGCACAGAATTCCTATTGCATCAAGGACCCGCAAGATTCGACAATGGATCTGCAGGGGCCCCCTCCCTGAGACCCCTGCGGGGCGAGAGTTCTTGGCGATAGACCTCGCCCGTACATTCAATCGCCGGCATCGGATGGTTTCGCGCAGAGAAGCGGCATCACAGTTTCTGCTCTTGTTAGTGACGTGCGCCTGTCACCGCAGTTGCCGCACACTTCCCCTCTTCTCACGCACTGCACCACCGCGCTCGTACTGCGTGAGCCCATCCACAATCCGCCAGCGACTGACCGCTGCCCGGCACCCCCGGCGCGGCCTCTATAAATCTCATATGCAAGACGCCGAATTTACGACCGACCGCGAACACAGCAAGTGGCTCGAACCAAAGCGGCGGGCCAAGGTGAAAGTGCAGCACCTCATGGGCAACATGACTCCCGATCAAGCCGAAAGAACGGTCGAACTGTTGCGGAGTAATGAGGACCTAATGGAACTCCATGACGACTTCGCGTAGGGTCCAGCTTGTTGTCCGAAGAAATTGGTGAGAGGGTGAAGTGTCATGCAAGCTTTCATGGTGTATCGCGGCGATAAGCCCCTTATATGGGCCACTGACGAGGATACGCAGGCCCACACCGGCGTAACGAAGTGCCACTTCACATTTCGCACTCGTGAGATGGCAAACCGGGTCATGGCGGAAGTGCCATCACTCTTCGACATGGACGATGACGGCGAGCTGGCCCTCAACATCCGCGAAATCTGCATGCCAGGTCAATCTGGTCCGCCATAGCAATGATCTGACCCCAAACGACACGTGTGCATTGATAGGTGCATTTGATTCGGCACTCTGAGTGGTGAGGGATGCAAGCGATCTGGGCGACGACACCACAACGATCCACCTATCTTGCTCGCTCCGTCAGCGGAATTGTGCCTGTCCCCGTTTCTTCGTTGCTTCCTGCGTTTCTTCCTGCGTTTCTTCCCCGGCCGGGCTTGTCACCAGCATTACTGGAAAACCATGCGATGCACCCTACTCACCGATCACACCCAGTTCCGCGAGCGAGGCAAACGGCTGCCCGCCAAACGATGAGCGGGCGCGCAGTAACACGTAGCGTCCGTTGATCGCCGGGCATTCGACCGATTGGGGTTCTTTTGTCTTTGTGAGCATTGTCTTGACGACGGGCTCACCAAGATCCTCAGGCGACGGGCCAATGCAAAACTCGATGTCCATCATCGCGCCATTCCAACTGGCGTCCTGACGACCAAGACAGACGAAGCCGCGAATGGAATGTTCGGCTCCAAGATCGATCACCAATTCGTGCGGCGGTTGGGCGATAGTGCCGGAGAATCTGGTGTGCCAGAGCGTCGCCGGATCGCCATCGATTGCGTTGCGCAGCGAACTTCTTGTTGTCGGTGTTCTCACTGCTGACACGGACGATCGTCCAATCTTTGCTGGAGAGCATCCCCTTGGTCGGCATTGCAGCGGCTTGCGTTTTTGGCTTTGCGCCGGTCAACGGGTCAGGGGCGTTCGGATTGTCCTGCTGACCAGTCTTCGCGCGGCGGTCTCGCTGGTGGCGGTCGGTGCGAGCGAATGTTCCTTCCACAGCCGGAATGTGAGCTGATGTCGCGAGAGCAGCGAGTTTAGCAACGATATCCGGTTTCGCGGCTGCGATGTCTTCCGATTCGCTCGGATCGGTGGCGAGGTCGTAAAGTTCCCATTTCGAGCTTGGCTTCGGTCGCACGGCTCGCCAACTTCCCTGGCGAATGGCGGTCGCTCCGCCAATTTCCCAGTAGAGGAATTCGTGTTGCTTCTGAGTCTGACCGGCGGCCTGCTCGCCAATCAACGTGGGCAGAATCGAGACGCCGTCCACATCGGCGGGGACGTCAGCTCCGGTCACCGCGGCGATCGTTGGCAGCACGTCGGGGAAATAACCGAGATACTCGCTCACACTGCCGGCGGCGATCTTGCCGGGCCATCGGGCAACGAACGGAATTCGCAAACCACCTTCGTAGAGCTGCCCTTTGTGACCACGATATTCCATGCCGGTCCGTGGATCCTTGTTCGCGGAATGCACGCCGCGCGGATGATCCTCCGACACAAAATAGTCAGCCCCACCATTGTCACCGCTGAACATGACCAGCGTGTCCTGTTCAACGTCAAGTTCTTTCAGCAGGGCGAGCACTTCGCCGACCTGTCGATCGACCATGCTGACCATCGCCGCGTACCGGCGAGCGTTCTCGGGCCATCGGTTCCTCTTTGTAGATCGCCCAGGCGGGATCCGAATCAGGGATATCGAAGTTGCCGTGGGGCGGCGTGTAGGGCAAATACGCAAAGAACGGCTTGCGTTGCTGGCTCTGCTCACGAATGAACTTCATGGCCGCGTCGTGAATGAGGTAGTGCGAATACGTTTCGCCCGTCGACCCGCCATGGTTGCCAGCCAGAGGCACTTCCTCGCTGTTGCGAATGAGAAACGGCGGGAAATACGTGTGAGCGTGAACCTGATCGTAATAGCCGAAGAAGAGATCGAAGCCGTGCTTCTCCGGGACGCCGGTGGAATCGCGTCCTCCACAGCCCCACTTACCGAACCCACCGGTCGCGTAACCGAGCGGCTTGAGCATCGACGCGATCGTGATCTCGTCGGCTCGCAGCGGAGTCCCGCCACCGTTGACTCGCACCGATGTGTGCCCGCTGTGTTTTCCGGTCAACAGACAGCACCGAGTGGGAGCACACACAGAAGACCCGGCAAAGAGATTTGTGAACCGCATGCCCTCGGCCGCCATGCGGTCGAGGTTCGGCGTCTTGATGTTCGTTCCGCCATTGAACCCCGGTTCGTAGTACCCAAGTTCGTCGGCCATGATGTAGACCATACTGGGGCGAGTATCGGCCGCGAACACTACGCACGTTGTGATGAACAACGAAGATACGGTCACACAAATCTGAAAAATGGCAGAGTGTTGCATAGCGTGTGGCTCACTATTCAGTTGAATGCGTCACAAGGATCATTCAGCGTCCAATTCAGCTGGAGCACCAGAGGGAACGGCATCCTTCAGAAGTTCAGCGAGTCTGGCCTTCATCATTGCAACTCTTTCTGACTCTTTGTCGACCAGGTTTGTTGTTTCGCTGATGTCGGTTGCCAGATTGTAGAGTTCGACAGTTTTCGATGTTTGCTGCCGCTTCTTCGCGCGGGACTTCGGCCCGGACGCGCCCGCGGTGTCCGTGTCGGCAGTTTCGCGGCTCAAGAGCTTCCAGTCGCCGATTCGCAGTGCAGCCCGGGTTGGGGACTGCACGCTGAGGATGGCGTCATGTGGCGACGGTGCCTGTTGCGTCAGCATCGGCCAGACATCCAGCCCATCGATCGGTAGATTCTGGTCCAGGCTTCCGCCCGCGAGCTTGACGAGGGTCGGGTACCAGTCAATGACATGCATCGGCTCCTTGATGCGTTGGCCAGCGGGGATTTTACCAGGCCAGTTGGCAAAGGCGCAGCCTCGTACGCCGCCTTCGTAAATGCTGCCTTTGAAGTCACGTAGCGGAAGATTGCTGCCGGGCTTCGGACCACCATTGTCGGATGAGAAAACAATTAACGTATTCTCTCGCAGGCCAGCGTTTTCCAGCGCGTTGACTATCTGCCCGATGGCTTCATCGACGGCCGCCAGCATTCCCGCAAGTTTCCGCCGCGGACCACTCAATGCCGTATACGGTTCCAGGTAGCTGTCCGGAACCTGCATCGGGCTATGCACCCCGTTGAATGGGACGTAAAGGAATAGTGGCTTCGCTTTGTCTTGTTCGGCAACCAAACGGCAGGCCTCACGCGCGACAAGATGCGTGCTGTAGCCCTCTTCCTTGAGTTCCTTGTCGTCGCGATACCAATCGTGCGAACCGTCTCGGAGGTGTGTGAAATAGTCGATCGCGCCGAAGTAATGCCCGTACTGATGATCGAATCCGCGCGACGTCGGCACGTAGGCCCGGTCAAACTCACCGAGGTGCCATTTGCCGGTGATGGCGGTTTCGTATCCCGCATCGTGAAGGGCATTCGCCAACGTGCGTTCCTGCAGCGGCAATCCCCACTTCGAATGCGGTCGCACGACAGTGTAGACCCCAGTCCGAGTCGCGTAACGGCCCGTCATCAGAGCCGCGCGAGTTGGCGAACAAACCGGTTGCACATAATGCGACTCCAGAATGGCCCCGCCATTGGCCAGCTTGTCAATGTTCGGCGTCTTGATCTCGGTACCTCCGCAGTAGCCGCAGTCAGCGTAGCCGAGGTCATCCACCAGGAAGAAGGCAATATTGGGCTTCTGCGTCGGTGCGTCGGCGGCGAATAGCCCAGAGAGTGGAGCAATCAGCAGTGTCGTGAGTATCGTCAGAATGCGTGTCATCATTATTCCCCGGCCTTTCTAGCAGCCTGTTTCTGTTTTGCGTTCTTCCTCGCCGGATGCCGGGTCGCAGTCAGGGTAATGCGTGGCATGCGTGGACTTTCCGCCTCGCGCAGAGCGAGGCGGCGCCATGGTTGTGCGTCGCCCCGCTACTCCTTCAAGAGCGGGCGAACTTCGATCTGCTCGAAGAGCACTTCACCGCCTTGGGCGAAAAAGAAGAGGCGATTGCCTCCTTGATCCGCTCGGCGGGCAATGAACGTGCGACGGTTGCCAAGGCACACGTCCAGAATCCGGTCCTTGGTGATGATATCGAGGGTGAACGATTCGTTCAGCCCCTCCACGGGCGGCAGCGCCCCCGTGTCGCCGTCCATCAGCGTGACGACCGGCTCTTGTTTCGCGGGACGGCCCTCGCAGGGATGGGCGAACTGCACATGGTTCGAGGCCGGTCGGAAGGAGAGTTCGCTGCCTGCCCGGTAATCCCCCTCGCCGCAGAGGCAGACGCCGAACACCTCGACTCCCGGGGCGGGGCGAACGGTCAAGCGGATCCGGCTTTCGTGCGGCACGTCGTCCACCGCCAGGTACGAAATTGTCTGCCCGGCGCGAACTCGCAGCGCCGCGAAATCGCCCGAGATGTCTCCCTTCTTGGCCGCCATCTGCAGCGTCAGGGGCGGACCGCAGGCGGGAATCATCTCCGGCACGAACTTCAAACCGAGGTCCCCGTTGGGCGACTGCACCAGCTCTCGGACCACCAGGTTTCCGCCCCAGCCGGGGAAAGCGACCCAACCGGCGGCCAGCGCCCGTCCCTCTTTGAATTCGTGCATCTTGGAAAAGAACAGGCCGTCGAAGGTGTTCTTCGGAATCTCTTCCCAAGGACCGAGTGGATGCCGCGACTTGTAGATCCGGCTGGAGCCAACCGTGAAATAGTACCAACCGTTCCAGGCGAGCGTGTCGGGGCAGATGCGGCTGAGGTCGTCGCGCTCGGCCGTTTTGCGAAATTCACTTTCCGGGACCTCGGCCCATTCTTCCAGGTCGCCGGACTGATAATGCGTTCGCCCCCCCTCGGCGATCAAGTGGAACGTCCGCGTTTCAGGCACGTAGAAGATGTCGCTGTCGAACCCGGGCAACACGGGTTTGAAGTCTTTCCTGAAGTGGATTCCGTCCTCGCTGACCGAGCGGAAGAGCCACGCCCCGCGCTGAGGCTTGTCGACGAACTCGATCCGGCTGCCGCAGTCGGTGTAGAAGGCGTACCACTTCCGGTCGTTTTCGTTGTAAATCACGTTACCCGTGCCCATGGCGCATTCCCATTGGCGTTCGATGGGAACCGCCAGCGGATGATGCGTCCAGTGTTTCAGGTCGGTTGAGGAAAAGTGACCGTACTGATGGGCGCCGAGACCCCACTTGGCGGCGTGGTGCAGTCGGTCATAGAGATAGAACAGGTGGAACTCCCCGTCTTTGCAGGTCACCATGCAGTCGCCGGCATACGCCTTGCCGCGAGGCCTCCAGTACTGCAGGCTCAGCAGCGGAGTGCCGAGAATCTCCTGGTCGCGCCGAACGACGTGTTCCTCGCCGCCCGAAAGCGCCGCGATCTCCCGCGGCGTGAGCGCGCGATTCCAGAGGGCAATGTGGTCGATCTCTCCCGAAAACAACGCCTGCAGCTTGCCTTCGGCAGAATATCCTGCGCCGATCAGGAAAGGACTCTGGAAGCCATACAGCTCCCCGTGTGGCCATTCCTCGTCGATCAACACTCCGTCGACGTACAGCTCGATGATCGTATCCGCGAAGCGGACGATGACGTCGTGCCAGCCGTCGCGCCCGACCCAGTCGATCGGAGCGCTGACCGGCAGCACGCCGTCGTTGAAGTTCCCGCCCGCGTAGTGCGGTGCCGCGCATCCCTGCGCCAGGAGAGCCGCGCGACGCCCTGCCTGTTTCCCCGGCGCGTTCTGCTCGCAAATCACTTGAGAACCGCTCAGGTGGTCGCGGCGCCAGAGCGCCACGATGGTGAAACTGTCGTCCCCTTCCGCAAGGACGGCCGGTCCTTGAAGGTACTGCCCATGGCGAAAACGGATGGCGGGGAGCCCGCCGAGAGCGTCGTCAACGCGTTGGGGCATCCGGTCAGAGGCCGGCTGCTGCATGTCGTGGGCGTGGCCCGAGAGGTCGGTCCACAGGGCGACGTTGCCGTGATCGTCGCCCTTCGCCCGGGCGGCATCGAGATGCAGGACCAGTCCATCGGCTGCAGCCTTTTCCAACGCGCTCGCCGAGCCCAGCCGCCACTTCGCCAACAGGCTGCGCTGAAGCCGCTGGGTCTCTTCTTCGGTGAGCGGACGGCTGTAGACGAGGATCTCGGCAATGTCTCCGTCCAGGAACTCTGTCGTCCCCACCTTGGAGCCGACGTAGAAGGATTCGCCGCTGATCGACTGCCGGGCGATATCGATCGATCGTTCCGCCTGGCCGCTCGCGTCGGTGACGACGACCCTTCCGTCGTCGTGCACGCGAACGACGGCGCAAATCCACTCCCGCGCCCGGTAGGTGAGCAGATCATGCGCATCGTTCGCCTCGCCGTTGAATCCGTAAGTTCCCCGCTCTGCTTCGCGCAGGTCTTGTTCGATCGGCGCTTTCATCCCCTGCACCCGCTGCCAGAGCGGAGTGGTCCGCCAGCGATAAACGAACTCCTTCCCGTCTGCATAGATCAAGTTCGCGTGCCGATCGCTCGAAGAGGCCGACGCCAACAGCCCGCCAACCCATCGGCCTGACGGATCGCGCAGCCGCAGGCTGATCGACGCCTGTTTGCCAGCCAACCGGATCGGCTTTTGGGAACTTGTGGTGAGGTACCCGCCCTGTAATCGCACTGCGTAGCCATCCCCGCCCCGTGCCAGCGACGCCGCGCGCTCGTCGCCCGTGAGTTCAACTCCGAACATGACGTTGCCCTGGGGTTGAAGTGCGTCCTTCGTCCCGGCGTCGGACATCGACCAATACGCAGCGGCATCCTCGAACGCTGAGCGACCCTGGGCCGCGACACGGCCGCTGCAGGTGACGGCGACAAGAAGCATGCCTGCGGTTGTGACTCGTGCGAGTTGCATGATGTTCTCGATTATATTGCGGAGTGTGGTGCGTTTTGAATCGGTCCTCAGTCTGCCATCTCGATCGAAGCAGCGGCGGCCGGTTCGCCTGTGCCCCAGGTCATGAAGACAGTACTGCAGTCGTTCCACCGCGGCCAGAATACCTGGTGCAATTCGAGCATCGTATTGCTGAGCGGCTGGGCCCAACCCGGGAAAAACCATTGTGTTGCGGCAAACGGCCAGTCGCATGCGCGGGCTTCGCCGGAAGATCTCACCTGAAATCCCGCCAGCCCAACTGGCACCTGCACCGACTAACGCCCTGGACCCGTCGCATACCGCAAGAACGCCGCCTTCTGACGAGGTCGAGAGCCTGCCGCGTGCCGAGTTCGTCTTCGGGGAGGCAAATGGGGAGTGGTACATTTCTGGCGGCATGGAGCGATATCTGCGCAGATTGTCGCGGTGAGGATGCCGTTCAACTGCTCGCCACACAGTGACCACTATATGTCACCATGGTCAAGCGGCCGTCGACGGCCGAGCACGCGTTTGCCCGCCACTCCCAACCTGCCGGCGAAAATGTACTACTCCCCTTTTTCGGCCCCTAGTGTCGCGATTCCGTTGGCCGTCACGGACCCTGCCGGACTGGCCGCCGCGCGTTCATCTGCTTGCCCAGCTCCTCGAGCAGCGAGCGGTTCTCTGGTTTGACGGCGACGTTTTCGTTCTCGGCGGGATCGGCTTGGTGGTCGTAGAGCTCTTCGGCCACGAGCTGGCCGTCCTTGCCGATCCACCGCACGTAGCGGTAGCGATCCGTCCGCATCGCCGTGCCTTGGTTTCCGCCCTTGGGGTACTCGCTGAACGCGGCTGGCTTCCAGTCGCGATTCGGGTCGGCGAGCAGCGGGGCGAAGCTGACGCCTTCCAGGCCGGCGGCGTCCTGGGATGGCGGCAGGCCGCACAGTTCGACCAGCGACGGATAGATGTCCACGAACTCGACCAGGCCCCGCGTGTGTTGGCCGGCCGTCCTCTGGCCGGGCACGGAGACGATCAGCGGGGCGCGGGTCGCGCCCTCGTAGTTGTTGTGCTTGCTGCCCCACCAATTGTGTTCGCCCATGTAGTAACCGTGATCGCCGCAGAACACAATGATCGTGTTGTCCCGCAGGCCCAGCTGATCGAGTTCGTCGAGCAGTCGGCCCACGCCGGCATCGACGTAGCTGATCGCGGCCAAGTACCCTTGCAGACAGCGGCGGCCGAACTCGGGGGTAATCTGGCGATCCTTGGGCACGTTGCCGTACCAGTAAAAATCGGCGCCGCTGGTCGCCGCGAAGGCCGGCGCATTCCGCGGCGGGTGCCGGTTCTCCGGCAGCGAGACCTTCTCCAGGGGGTACAAGTCAAAGTACTTCCGTGGCGCAACCCACGGGACGTGCGGATTGGCGAAGCCGACGGCCAGGAAGAACGGCTGCTCGGGCCGGGCCGCCAGTTCGCGCAGCGCCCCGAGCGATTCGCGCACGGTGTCGCCGTCGAGCAGATCGTCGTCGCCGACGTCGGGGGCCTCGAAGGCCGGGCCGCCATAGAACGGGGCGTTTTCTCCCTGCTTCGGAATCGGCCTGCCGCTCGCCTTTAAATCCGCCCGCCGCTTGGCCACTGCCGCGGTCCCCTCCAGGCCGTAACGCGGTTTCTTCGAGTGCCAGGGCGGCACCGTCCAGGAGGCCGGATCGTCGATGCCGACGTGATAGATTTTGCCCAGGCTGCGCGTGAAGTAGCCCTGCTCCTTGAAATGCTGCGGCAGCGTGACGACATCCGGCATCGTTTCGCGCAGAAACGGCCCGATCTGATAAATCCGCGTCGTCCACGGATGCCGGCCGGTCAACAGCGAGATGCGCGACGGCGAACACAGCGCTTGCTGGCAGAAGGCACGGTCAAACACCAGGCCCTGCGCCGCCAGCCGGTCGAGGTTCGGCGACTTCACCAGCGGATCGCCATAGCAGCCCAACTGCGGTCGCATATCGTCCGTGGCAATGAACAAGACATTGGGCCGCTGCTCCGCGCCTCGGGCCGGCGTCCCGACCAGGGCGACGATCGCCAAGAGTGGTATGATCATCCCAGGCCATATCCAGAAGCAGAAACGGCGATTCATATTGCGTTCGCCTCCAAGTTGGTCGAATTCGTAGCAATTGGATTATCGCAGAACTACTCTTCGATGACCACCAGCCGCGGATGATCCACGACGGACATTTCCAGCTTCACAAAGTCTGCGCCCGCGTCCAGCGTCTGGCAGACGCGTTCGCGATCGTCGTGAGGATTGTAGAACCGCACCCGGGCCCGGTCCCCCTTGATCCCACGGACGGTCACGCGATGCGCCCGTTTGCCGAGCGGACGCGTCACGTCGTAAGTCATCTACCCGGAGGTTGATCGTGTACTGGGCGGCACCACCTGTACACCGATTCTTGAGAAGTCGGCAAGGTCGAGGTTGGAGAGGGACTCACGCAGCGCGCGGTTTGGCCTCGATATCTTCGAATTTCATAGAAGAGTGCCTTGACATCGTACGCCGACTTGTTAATCTTCTATGTAAATAGAATCTCGATATGGAAGGACTATCCATGGCTCGGCCGAAATCGTTGCATCCGACAGAATTGGAGCTGCAGATCTTGAAGGTTCTTTGGGACCGCTCGCCGCTGCCGGTGCGGGAGATCCGGCAGGCACTGGCGGATGGCGGGCGTGATTTGGCTCATACGTCGGTGATTACCACGCTGGGGGTGATGGTCCGCAAACGGTATCTCCGACGGGCCAAGGAGGGTAATGCCTTTCTGTTCTCGCCAATAGTCTCGCGGGACGACGTGTCCAATGGCATGATTGGCGATATGGTCAATCGTGTTTTTGATGGCTCGCCAGTTGCCTTGATGGCCAGTCTGTTCAATGCGTCAGAGATCAACCGCGCAGAACTGGACGATTTACGTCGACTGATCAACCGCAAAGCCAAGGAGCATTCGTCATGAACGGTTTCGAATTGCCTCCGGCGTTCATTCCCCTGGAAGCGTGTTGCCTGCGGCTATCGGTGGCTTTGCTGCAACGCTTGGTCGAAGCCGTGCTGTTCTTCCATCCGGCCGTCTGGTATGTCAGCCGGCGTTTGAACGTCGAGCGCGAGCATTGCTGTGACGATCTGGTACTCTTAGCCGGTATCCCGCCACTGGGCTACGCCGACGCTTTGGTGCGGATGGCCGAAATCTGCTCGGGTGCCTCGACAGCAACTGAAGTGGCACTGGCCGCCACTGCGGGGAAGTGTCCGACCGAACTGAAACGGCGCGTGTTACGCGTCCTCGACCCGGCCAGTCAACCTGGTCCTCGCCTTCGTTTGACACGGTGGGGCGTCGTCTGCTTTTTGGCGATGTGGGTCGGGCTGATTCTGGCACCGGCGGCCTTCGAGATTTGGGTTGGAAATGGCAACGATGCCGTCGCGGAGCAGGTGGGCACCCCTTCGCAGGACCGCGCGGCCCTGCTCGCACTGGCTCGGCAAGATCGCTTTGAAGAAGGCCGCGTGGTATCGCTTGACCCGATATTCGGCACGATCACAGGGCGAGGCGACAAACCCGTTGTCGGAGCCAAGGTCTATCTGCGCGAACACCCAATCAGCTGGGAGAGCTGGGGGCGCAATACGCCCACCAAGACGCGCGATCTGGCTGCAACGGTGTCCGATGACAAGGGACGGTTTCGCTTCGAGAATGTTGAGTCGCAACCGCTGAGTATTCTCAGGCAAGAAGTTCTTCCGGTCGACTTGATCGTTGTGGCCGAGGGATATGCCGTCGCCTGGCGAGAAATGTCGGAATGCGGGGCCGCCGATTTTCAATTGAAGCTGGGAGCCACGGTACGGGGCCGCATCGTTGATGAACAAGGACGTGCGGCCACCGGAATGACGATCCGTGTGCTGCGGTTCGTGCCCTTGACGGAAATCGCGAACATGAACCTCGCGCACCACAGCTACCCTCGCACCATCGACAACACATTGGATCTTGCCTGCGCCGGTTTCCAGATCGCGGCCGCCGCTGACGAGCAAGGTAAGTTTGTGCTGGACGGCCTGCCGCAAAATAGCGGAAGCGTGCTCGAGGTCAGCGACCCGCGATACCACTGCGAAGTGGTGTACACGACGGCCAATCCCGACCATCCGGCCTGGCGCGATTCGGCTGCGTTATCTGAGCCCGCAGCGTCGTCCTACTACGTGCCGTCGCCCTATGCCAGCTCGCTGTCGGTCAACCAGCAAACGAAGCGGCGGGCCCGATTTGGATTACGCGAGTCGGTCCAGGTGAGTCCCATCCAGCTTGCCTTGCACCGTGGAATTCAGCTTCGCGTTCGCGTGGTGGACGACGAAACGGGTGAGCCGATCCGCCGAGCCCGGTTGCCCGAAGGTCCGATTTTCACCTATCCCGGCCGCGGCCTGACGGATGACAATGGCGAGTACCTGTACACGCAACTCGAACCAGGATTCCTGTCCCTGGAAGTCACGCCTCCGGATGGCTCGCAGTGGATTGAACAGCGAGCGGAAGTCGAATTGACCGAGGGGACTTTCGACGTTGCGGCCGAAGTACGGTTGTCGCGAGCAGCGCTGATCACGGGAAAAGTCGTCGACCGTACAACAGGTCGCGGAATCCCCGACGTGCCGCTTCGCCACGTCGTTGCCAGAGAGCACGGTGCGGCCGTCGCGAACACGAAAACGGATCAAGACGGAACGTTTCGGATCATGGGAGCCCCCGGCGATGGCTGCGTGAAGATCCACGGTTCCATAGCCGGTTATGAGACGCCCATTCAATCGGGCACGGTTCCCGAGCGGTTTTCTCGCAATGTCCATGCCACGCTAAAGGAACCACAAACCGACGTGTTTTTCGAACTCGAGCCGGACGTGTTGTTCTATGGCCGGACGCTGGGTCCACAAGGTGAGCCGATCGGCGGAGTGGAAATCACGGGGAGCATACCGCGAGGCAGCGTTGGCGGCGGTAACTCGTACTCGCCGGTGAAGTTGACCAGCCAGCGTGACGGACGGTATGTGTTGGCGGGGTTCTACGCCGACGTGCTGCAAAACCGGCAGCCCGAGATCCCGATTCTGTTCCGAGACAAATCGCGAGGCTTGGTCGTGCGTGTCGTCTTCGCTCCGCCCACCGATGAGACCAAAGAGATTGCACAGGACATCCGGCTGCTGCCGGCGGGGACCGTCACGGGACGTGTGATCGACGAACCACACGAAGAAACCGATCGCCGGAGCCGGCATCGGCGTCTCGCTGTGGACCGTAACAGCGGCCAACATGTTGGCGGCACGAGTACCGACGATCAGGGACGCTACACTTACACTGGCCTGGTACCGGGTGAAGAACACACGGTCGAAATCAGGGCCGAGGGATTTTCTTCCACCGGCGGACGTTCGGCTTGCTCCGAGCATTTCAGCGTCGAGCCCGGCGAGGTACATTCCATGCCCGATTTCCTTATGACGCCCAAGGTCATCGCTCAGTCGGTGGGCGATATCCCCGAGGCCACAGCTCCGGACATCACGGGACTGTCACCGCAGGAAGCGTTGCAACTGCTCCTGAGTCGTTACCAGGAAGATCGTACTGCTTATCGCGAGCGGGTCGATGCGGCGGAGGACCGCAGCATGATCAGTAAGATCGTCGCCAGGCAAGAGCCCACCAATGCCTACTCCGTGGCGTTCGAGACGCTGGCCAAGGCGAACCCGAACAGCGACGTCGAATTGAACTCACTGATCTGGATCTGTGATTCCAGCGTGGTCGCCGGCATCGACGCCACCAAGTTGTATGACCGCAAAAAGGCAGCGGCCAATCGGTTGATGGAAAGGTATATCGACCGCCAGGAGATCGTGGATTGCCTGGACAGTTTGGTCTATCGAACGGAAATACCGCACGAGACGGCCCTGACATTAATGGACAAGTCGCCACATCGCGAGGTGCAGGGCCGTGCCTGCTTGCTGGTCGCCCAGGTTTTCGAGCGGGATCTCGATCTGGCCAAACAGATGGGGCGGAGTCCGTCCGAGACCGTGCGGCGCCAGGCGATCAAATACTATCGGCAAGCCGCCACGCAGTACGGCGACATCCCCTATTGGCAAACTTCGACCATCGGCGAGCATGCAGCAAGGGCTCTCAACGAATTGGAAAACCTGTGGATTGGCGCTGAGGCCCCCGATATCGTCGGCCAGGATCTCGATGGCAAGCCATTGAAACTCTCCGACTTCCGCGGCAAGATCGTGATCCTCGCCTTTACCGACCAGATTCGCTACTGGTCGCTGATGCCCAAGACGATCGAGCAGTACACGAAGGACGGTCAAGTCGTCGTACTCGGCGTCTATTCCGGGCGGGATCGCGAGGCAGCTCGCCAAGCGGCCATCGAGCAAGAACTGGATTGGCCGATCTGGTTCGATGCCGCCAACCAACCGGGGTCTATTGTCAGCGATTGGAACAATACTAGTTGGCCCAACTATCACGTCTTGGATCAACAGGGCGTGATCCGCTACAAAGACATCGATCGCAATCGCATCCCCGGAGCCATCGAATCGCTGTGGCCGAAGCGAGAGAAGTAGCGTCCGTCTCGTGTAGGCTTTACCCGTCGAAGTTCAGATGTCTGTCACCGAGTGCGCCATCAGGCGTCCTTCTTTACGCTCGGTCGTCGCGTTTGCCCGCATATCCCGTTAGCGGCGTGCCGCAACCCGCTTGGAGAGACGCCAACGCCCTCTTGCTCAGCCGACGATTGGGCAACGATGGGAAGCCACTGTGGGCCAGCCGTAGTGCCGGCGCCGAAATCGGCATGCCTTCGAACCATGAGTGCAATTCGTCGCTGAGCCGTTTGGGCTACGAAAACGAGCTGGTAGCCTTCTCGCCGACGCGTCCCGAATTGCCACTGCGCATGATCCATCGACCTGCGGAGAGCAGTTACGTGGGCGAAGTCGATTTGCACTGGGAAGCCAATCGCCTGCTGCTCACACAATCGAATGCGAGCAACTGGAAAGTGTTCGAGTTGTCCCTGGAGGGTGGCGACCTGCGTCCGGTCACACAACTGCCGGATGAAGTTGACTGCTATGATGCCTGTTACCTTCCCGACGGACGCGTCGTCTTTGGATCTTCCGCTCCGATGCAGGCGGTTCCGTGCTGGCACGGACTCCGCAAGGCGACCAACCTCCCAGACCGCGGGGATCAACGAAGTGCTCGGCAAGCCCTTCGATGCCCAGACGCTGCGGGTCGCCCTGGACCGGCACCTGTACGCGCCCTGTGCGTAACGTCGTCATTCGGGCTTCCTTCGTGCTTGGGTATGTCGAGCTTTGTCATTCCCTCCCCCCTCCCGATCCCGCTCTGTTAGGGGAATCCGCCTCCCTGGTGTAAGATTCTCCGACGGGCGTTGTGAGTATACACAGGGCCTGGCAGGTGACGTTTCCCGTGATTCACCACGTGCGTCGAGGCGATCGATGGAGGATGCTCCCAAAACGCGGCACAGCCTGCTGTTAAGGCTGCGCGACACGCAGGATGCGCGGGCGTGGTCCGAGTTCGTGGCCATCTACGAACCGCTGGTGTACCGCCTGGCACGCAAGCGTGGTCTGCAACACGCCGACGCGCTGGAACTGTCCCAGGAGGTCCTGCTGGCGGTCGCCAAGTCGATCGACCGGTGGCGCTGTGACCCGGCCTGCGGGTCGTTCCGCGGCTGGCTGTTCCGGGTGACGCGCAACTTGATGATCAACCTGTTGGTCAAGCAGCGCCGCCACCCGCAGGCGGTCGGGGACACCGATTTTCAGCGGCTGCTGGCCCAGGTCGCCGACCCGGCCTCGGAGGAGTCCGTCGTATTCGATCTGGAATACCGCCGCAGCGTGTTCCGCTGGGCGGCGGAGCGGGTGAAAGCGGAATTCCGGCCCGCCACCTGGCAGGCATTCTGGCAGACGAGTGTGGAGGGGCACGCGGCGAAAGACGTCGCGCATCAACTGCACCTGTCGGTCGGGGCGGTCTATGTGGCGCGCAGCCGGGTGATGGCACGCCTGCGGGCCTGTGTGGAAGAGGTCAGTGAGGCGTGAGACATGGCGTACTGTGCGAGGGGAGTCCGGCGATGATTGCACCACGTTGTCTGCGCGACCGTGAGCGTCTGTCGCGACTGCTGAGCGGCGAACTGACCGAGACGGTGACGGCCGATGTGACGCAGCACCTGGAAGACTGCGACGAGTGTCGTGACTACCTGGAGCAGCTGGCGGCGGGTGCCCACTGGTGGCACGAGGCCCAGCAGTTCCTGTCGGATGACGATGTGCCGTCATTGGAGACGGCGGCCGGACCGCTGTCCGAATCGGCGGCTGACGTGGCCTTCTCGAGCCAGGATCTGGTGCAGAGCTTCCTCGAGCCGACCGACGATGCGACCCTGATCGGCAAGTTGGACGAGTACGACATCCTGGGCGTCATCGGGTGCGGCGGCATGGGCATCGTGCTTAAAGGGCACGACCGGCAGCTCAACCGGTACGTGGCGATCAAGGTGCTGGCGCCGCACTTCGCGACGAGCGCCACGGCGCGCAAGCGGTTCGCGCGCGAGGCACAGGCGGCAGCCGCCGTGGTCCACCCGCACGTGCTGGCCATCCACGGGGTCAACGCCCAGGGGCGGCTGCCCTACCTCGTGACGCCGTACGTCGCCGGCCGTTCGCTCCAACAGCAGCTGGACCAGCAGGGCCCGCTCGAAGTGCGCGACGTGCTGCGGATCGGCATGCAGGCGGCCCAGGGTCTGGCGGCCGCTCATGCCCAGGGGTTGGTGCACCGGGACGTCAAGC
Organism: uncultured Planctomycetota bacterium; assembly: GCA_963802295.1. GTDB lineage: Bacteria > Planctomycetota > Planctomycetia > Pirellulales > Pirellulaceae > JAJRVM01. Next base: position 33,509 of record CAWDIM010000008.1, read on the forward strand.
CGGCCAATATCCTGCTGGAAAACGGCGTTCAGCGCGTGTTGCTGACCGACTTCGGACTCGCCCGCGCGATCGATGACGTCTCGCTCACCTGCAGCGGTACGATCGCAGGCACGCCCCAATACATGTCGCCCGAGCAATCACGCGGCGAAGCGGTGGATCACCGGACCGACCTGTTCAGTCTGGGGAGCGTGATGTACACGATGTGTGCCGGCCGGCCGCCGTTCCGCGCCGACACGACCATGGGCGTGCTGCGCCGGATCTGTGACGATCCGCCGCGCGACCTGCGCGAACTCAACCCGGATGTGCCCGTGTGGCTAGTGGCGATCGTCGAAAAGCTGCTGGCGAAGTCGCGCGAGGCACGGTTCCAGTCGGCGGAAGAAGTGGCCCGTCTGTTGGAGCGCTGCCTGGCGCACATGCAGCATCCAACGGCCGTGCCGCTGCCCGATGTGGTCAGTGCACTGGCCGCCGAGCGCCGCCGTTCGAAGTCCGCAGCACGTTGGGTGCTGCTGTCCGGTCTGGCCATCATCGCCCTGTTGGCGGCGGTGGCGTCGCTGGTGTGCGACCGTTGGCAGGGCGATGACCTGCCGATGCGCGCCGGATCGGCGCCGGCGGCGGCCGTGCAAACACCCGCCCACGAACCGATCGAGCCGCCGCTGTCTGACGAGATGGCGCGCTGGAACGACGGGATGGAGGAGACACTGACGGAAATCCAAGCTGATCTGCAGATGCTCGAACAGGGCCCTTCTTGGTGAACTGGTGAACTGTGAACTGGTGAACTTCGGTCTCTCATTGAGGAGTCTGATTATGAAACGTTACGGCCTCTTGTGGTTGATGCTTGCGGTGATGACGATCGTCATCGCACAACTGCCGAAGCTGTCCGCCCAGACAGCGCCCGCTCCGCCCGTCGCGCCCGTCCCACCGGCGGCCGGCAGTGAGGTACCCGAGCTGCCCCCGCGTCCCGCACCGCCTCCGCAGCCGGATGCGCCACAGGCTGGTGCGAGCATTGGACTTCCGTCCATGCCGGGCATGCCCGGTGGGCCCGGCGCCGAATACCCGGGCCAGACGTGGGCTCAAATCGCGGGGCGTCAAGTACCGCATGTCTCTCGGCCCGTGGATCCGCACGTCATGAAGCTGACGGAAGAATACAACAAGCTCGAGCGACAGGTGATGCAACTGGCCCACGAGTTCCGTCGCTTGCCGCCGGAAGGGGAGCAGCGCGAGAAACTGCAGCAGCAGATCGTGGAAACGACTGAAAAACAATTCCAGCTGAGGCATGAAGTGCGTAAGGTCGAGATCGAGCGACTTCAGAAGCAACTCGCTGAATTGGAACATCAGCTGCAGCAGCGCGAAGAGCGTAAGAAGGAGATCATCGACCGGCGCATCGCCCAGCTGACCAATCAAGGTGATGCACTCAGCTGGGAGCCGCTCACCCCGCCGGGTGCCAATCCGTACGCGGCCGCCCTCGGCGCGTACTACGGAGCGATGCCGGGCTCTGGCGTGCCGAATTGGTTCCCTCCCTATGGGGTCGGCACGTCACCGGTTCCTGGTCCCTTCGATCCGTATGGTGCGGGTAAAGGGTATCTGACACCGCCGCCGCAACTCTACGTCCCGTACACCGATGCGCCAGTCGCGGCGGCGCCGCAGCCTCGCGAGCCCGCACCATCATCGTCCGTGGTGGAGGCACAGGCTCGTCTGGAGATCGCCGAGCGCGATCTGGCACGCATCCGAGCCCTCCACGACTCGGCGACGGTCCCGAAGAGCGACCTGGATCGCGCTGAGGACGCTGTCCGGCTCGCCAGGGTCCATCTGGAGGACGCACGCCGCGATCAGGAACTCAAGGTGAAGATGCTGGAACTCGAACTGCAGAAGGGAGAAGCGGATTTGGCCGCGGCCCAAGCGGAATTGGCGGCGATCCAACAACAGGCCGAGGAGCAGAAAGACGACCCCGGCCTGACCGCGAACATGCAGCGCGCCGCTGCTACCGTCAAGCAGATGGAGTTGGACCTGCAGAGAGCGAAGGTCCTGTTCGAACGCCAACTGCAACGTGCAAGGCCGGAAGACTCGGAGCGCCCCGAACGGTAGGTTGTAGGTCCAGGCCGTTGGCCTGGACCTGCACTGGAGAACGCATTCCACGACAGGTCCACTCCAGCGGAGTGGACCTACTGGGCAACCTCACGGTTTGAGCAGAAACAATGCGGAATCGATGGCAGAGACAGCAGCATTCCCGCGTCGAAACAGCATATCCCGCTGAAGTGGCGCGGCAGGATCGACGGTAGGGTGTTGTGATATGTACACCCTTTTGCCGCTGCCGGGCGGGCCGAGCATCAGGAGATTATGACTGCCGGCGGCGGCGATAATCAGCGCCCGCTGGCCATCTCCTGGCCGCGCACGTCGGCATAGTCTTCTCCGTAGCGCGACAGCGAACTGACCAGTTCGTCCAGTCGCGATGGGACGGGATCGATATCGAGATGTCCCGCGAAGAAGGCCACGGCTTCGGCCAAGGACGAGACGGGGATCACCTCGATGTCTTCCATCACCGCCGCTTCAGCGGCATTCACGTCGGGGACGATGATGCCCCGCAAGTTTCCTTGCCGCGCCGCCGCCATGGCCATGGAAAGCGCCCCTTGGCGTTGCGCGTGGCCCCCTCCAGCGACAGTTCTCCGACCACCGCGTACTCTTCGAAGCGATCTGGCCGCAGTCGGCCAGGGCAACCAGCGAAATCGGCAGATCGAACGAGGACGCCTGTTTGGGGAGTTCGGCCGGGGCGAGATTGATCACGATGCGGTCTTGCGGCCGCACGAAAGCGCGAGTTAACCATGGCGCGATGGATCACGACTCTGCGATCCTCAAGGTCGAGATGTCGGGCATCTGCGGAACCGACCGGCATATCTACAAGGGAGAAGCCACGGAGTTGCGAGGCAAGTCGATCCATCCCTACGTCGACGGATAGGAAGTTACGAAACACGGGTCACATATCCTTGTCGCGTCGCGACCCGTGCCGATGAGTCAACGGGTAACAGGAAGGTATCACATACAGGGGTTGCCGAGTGGATTCGTGCCGATCGAGGCCGCGAGCCAGCGACCTTTCATCGGCGGCTACTTTCGTCGAGACCGCCAAGTCGCGCTGCAGGTTTACCCACTTCGCCACGCTTGTCGCCGCAAATGTCCCTGTCCCCGTTTCCTCCGTGATGATACGTGTAGCAAGCGGGTCCGCACTGAATGGGCGACTCGGAACAGCCTTGGGGTTGTGATTTCTCCTCAATCCATCTTGTCATGTTATTCGTCCCACGTGCCGAGCGGCAAGGCGACCAGGGCCCCCCGCGGAATCGGGCGGACGCGAGTTGGATCATTTCAGTCGTATCGATTGTGTCGACGAACCCGATCACGCTGGCCCGCGTTACGTTGTGTCGCTGTGGCGTCGATACACGGCAGCGAACCACGCCTGGGGACGCGCCGCGCTGATCAACAACGCGTACGTCGATCCATTCGGGCCGGTGGTTGAGAGCTATTTGCCGGCCGTGTCGAGTCACCCAGCAGGTTATTATTGGATTAGGAAAACCTTGCACGGAATGACCATGTTTCCGCCTTGGGAAGCTATCTTGCCGAGAGCGGTGAATTTGCACAAACGTCTGAAGAGCCGTCGAAATAGTTGTTGTGCCAGCACTTACGGATAAGTGCTGATTGCCTTGTGGATTGGCTGTGAAGGAGTGCGTACCGTGGAAGGATTTATCCGGACAGTGTTTGCAGTGCTTGGCCTGGGCTTGGCTCTAGCAGCCGCTCCTTTACAAGGCAATGAGCCGTCTTGCTGCTCGACTGATTGTGTCGAAGCCGCCTGCGACGCACCCTGCCAAGGCGGTTGCGACTGGCAAGAATGTGACTGCTGCGATGGTTGCAGTTGCGACACGTCAGGCTGGTATGGTCATGTTGGTGCGATATTCTTGACGCGCGATAAGTCACGTGCGGGAAGCATCATCGCTTCCAACGACGTGGCGAGGACGCCGTTTCTGACCGGTCAACATTTCGATTTCGACGATCGGGCAGGTGTCGACGCAACGATCGCCCGCCGTTTGTTTAATGGCGATGCGATCGAGGCACGCTATTTCTCGGTAGACGACGTCTTTGCCAACAACACGATTGTGACGCCGGGCAACTTCATCGGCGTCGGGTTTACCGGCCCCGCGGGCACGACCGCTCGTTCCAGTTACTGGACGCAGCTCAAGAGTTTCGAACTCGACTACAAGTACTCGGTCAGCGATCGCTTGTCGATCTTGGGGGGATTTCGCTATTTGCAGTTGAACGACACCCTCCGGACTGTCCTCAACGCGAACGTTGCAACCGGGCTTTATGAATACGAGAACGAACTGTATGGCGGCCAGTTGGGCGCGGATTTGCTGCTGACTGATCCGTGCAATGCGTTAGAACTCCGCGTCGTTGGCAAAGCCGGCTACTATCACAACAATTACGAAGGCGGGACTCGGTTATTCCAAGGCAACAACCCCATCGGCAGTTTTCTAGGTACTGGTGAATGCACACCGTTTATCGGGGATCTGGTGTTCTCGGCGTCATACTGGCTCAGCGAGCACATCGCAGTGCGCGCCGGATACCAGCTCTTGTGGGTGGGCGATGTCGCCCTGGCTGGCGAGGAAGCCTCGCGCAGTCTGCTGAACCCAAGTTTGTTGCGAACACCGGAGCATGACGGCGACATGTTCATGCACGGAGCGCTGGTGGGGATGGAGTTCCAGTGGTAAGCGTCTCGATATCGTCACTGCAGGTCCGTTTCATCCATGTTCACAGTCAGCTTCAATTTCAGAATCGCTACGGCCAAATAGCGAGCGGGCTGATGCATCCGTCATGATCCACAGTACATGCTGTCCCGGCGAATGTCAGCACCGAGAATTCGGCGTGTGACGGTGCTCTGTAAGAAACAAGCCAGTGCTTCGTCAATCCTCCATTGTCGGGTAGTTGCCCTCGAAGAGGGCCCGGATCGGGCAGCGTATCGGCAGTAGGAAGTGCGGCCAGCGGCGCGAGCCGCAGGGCGGTGAGGAGTGTGTTGGTTGTTCTCATGGTGTTGAAGAAAGGGTGAAGCGAATCATGTTCATCAGGAGCTTGTCCGCAACGGGATCTTTGCCGAGGTTTTCAAGCAGACGGAGTTGGGAGGCAATGCAACGGCCTTTGCCGAGGGGAACGATGGCCAAGTCGGCGCCCCACCAGGTGTCGCCTGGGCCGATGTAGTGGCGTTTGCGCAGGTCGTAATCCGGGAACCAGTCGTAGCCGATGGCCGCGACGATTGGTTCCCCGGCGACATCCTGGAGCGTGTTCTCGGCCCAGACGTTTTCGTAGATCGGCCCCATCATTTCGTTGACCGGGAGGCCGTCGAATATCGGATGATCCTTCACGAGGTGCGGGATGCCGGTCCAGGTGCCGACGGCTTGTTTTGAGCGTGCGCTGACGGGCAGCAACGGCGATGCCGTTCCGGCCACGCCCCACTTGGCGTGCGGGCCGCCGCCTTGCAGATAGACGGCGGTGCCCCCGGCTTGGATAAACGTTGCGAGTTCGGCGAACAGCTTCCGCTGCTCCGGCGTCTTGGCTTCGGTACGCGAGACAAACACGGGAAGGCTGCGGTCGGTCGTTGCGTCGAATTCCACAAACGCAACCCCGGCTTGTTTCAAGAATGGCTTCAGCGAATTCACTCGGGTCGAGGACAGCGATTCGTTGCTTGGGAACAGCCAGTTGCGCGGCGGTGAAGACGTCGAAGTTGTATGCGTTCACGGTAACCGGCGAGCCGTCGTCCGCCGTGATCTCGGCCTTCACCTGATACGTTCCCTTGAGCGCCTTGGTATCGAACGGCTCGCTGAATAGTGGCGTGATACCGGAACCCAAGTTGACTTTGATGGTCTTCGTGAAAACGATCTTTCCGTCACCGGCGGCGGCAACTTCCACTTTCAGGTTCCCGCTGATGGCAACCAGTTCGTTCACACCGGTGATTTCGAGCTTTGTTCCGCGCTCGGCATAGACATTACGCGGATCGAACGCGGATTGACAGGATGCGGGGCTGGCTGGCGGCTTTCGTGCCTTCGTAGGCGTAGGTCTTCGGATTGCGCCACAGGTCCAGCAGTCCCGCGCCGATGATCCAGTCGCCATCGGCCAGCGCGTGAATGCAGTAGCCTTCCACCTTGGGATTGCAGCGCACGGCTTCGATCATGCGCCGGTTTGCGACGCCATGGATCTGCATTCCCGGAACCTGGCGGACCGAGCATCAGGAGATTGTGACTGCCGGCGGCGGCGATAATCAGCGCCAGCTTGGCCATCTTCTGGCCGCGCACGTCGGCATAGTCTTCTCCGTAGCGCGACAGCGAACTGACCAGTTCGTCCAGTCGCGATGGGACGGGATCGATATCGAGATGTCCCGCGAAGAAGGCCACGGCTTCGGCCAGGGACGAGACGGGGATGACTCAATATCCTCGACCACGGCGGCTTCGGGCAACCCGACCAGAATGAACTTGGGCATCGCCGCGGCGGACACGTCCACTTCGACTCCCTCGCTCCCCGCATCGATGCCCAACCGCGAGAATGTATAGAGTCTGGCCAACACTTTCAGTACTTGGCGGGACCCTCGGCAGAGGTGCTTGCTTTACTGCGCCGACGAACGTGCGTTAGAATATTCGCCGCTTGTGTGGAAATGCCCTGGTCAACTTGTATGAGGAAAGGAACGACGTAATGAAAAGCTTGTTCACGACACTGGCGTGTGTGGTCGTCTCCTCTTCGGTGGTAATGGCCCAGGAGGCGGTCGAAGTACCCAGGGAGGCACTTCAGGAAATGGCCTGTCTCGTCGGGGATTGGGAAACTTCAGTTTCGCTCAACGGCGAGGAATTCGTCGGCAAGTATTCAGCAAAATGGGCCCCAGGGAAGCACTGCTTAATACTATCCAGCAGCCTTGACGGTGACGCGGCTACACATGCCTCTGGAGTTGGAGGATGGTCGCCGGATCGAAAGCAATACGTCGAACACTGGTTTACGTCGGACGGTGTGAACCGAACCGTCTACTATTCATTCGGTGATAAGAAGGGTACTTGGGTTGGCACGCTCGAAGCGGTTGACAAGGACGGAAAGAAGGGGTCCGGCACCGCCCAACTGGAGGCGAGCGATAACGAGTTCCGTGGCGGCGGCATCCTCACCCTGGCCGGAGAGAAGACCGAAATCAAGTACGTGTGCAGACGGAAATAACCTGGGATTGCCCATATCCATTTCGACACGCTGAACGGCGTTGCTGCGGTGAAGATCCTCTTTCTCCATGGCTGGCAATCAACTCCGGGCGGTCTCAAGCCGACCTATCTTAAGGACCACGGCCACGAAGTTCTGAATCCAGCCCTGCCCAATGACGACTTCGAAGGCGCCGTCCGCATCGCCCAGGCCGAATACGATCAACACAAGCCTGATGTCGTCGTCGGCTCCGGTCGCGGTGGGGCGGTGGCAATGAACATCGGCGTTGGCACAATGCCAATGGTGCTGCTATGCCCGGCGTGGAAGAGATGGGGGGCAGCCACTTCCGTCCAAGCAAATACCGTTATTTTGCAGTCGCGATGTGATGAAGTGGTGCCGTTTGCTGACTCCGAGGAACTGGCGAAAAATAGTGGGCTGTCCGAGGCGGCACTAATCGTTGTGGGCACAGACCATCGGCTGGCTGATGCCAATTCGCTGGCGGTGATGTTGAGGGCGACGGAAGAAGCAATCCGCCCGCAAGTGGCCCACGAGGTTTGGAAATTTATCCTTGTTGCGGTTATCGACGACATCCCTGTGGTTCGTTTTGCTGACTTAAACCTTGCGATGGACAGACACGAGGCCAGCGAAGTCAGCCGTGAGTTATTCAGCCTTGTGGAGCACACAAAATCGCAGACAATCATCTTGGATTTTGAGGAAAAGCCGATCAGATTTGGGGCCTATTTCAATGGTCAACTTGCGTTGCTTAACCATCGGCTGAACGGCAGGCTGATGCTATGTAACGCCCAGCCTGATGTTGTGACGTTAATTGAGTTGACCTTTCGTGATCGCTTACGAGTCTTCTCGACGCTAGACGGTGCTCTGTTAACTGCTAAGTCGTGAGCAAAGTGAAATAGGAGCCAGAATGCGTTCGGCACAAAATCGCAAAACCGGGCGCGAGAACGTCGCCACCCAACGGTGGCGGCATTTCCTTGACCAGCAACGTGAGGAAATGAGTCTGCCTCATTAATGTCGAAATGGTCAATCTGAGTACCTGCCCAGACTGACAATAATGAGGCAAACTCGTTTGTCCGACTTCTCTGTCGTGGGACAACGCTCTTCGCCTGTTAGCGCTGCTTGAGAGGCTGCCGGATGTTGTCAAGTACCCGTGCGCACTCGCGTTGATAGTCGAGTGGAATGTAGTTGTCCAAGCTGCGCAGTTCACGTTGTGCTTGCCCCGGCAGTTGGTGTGTGCTGCCCTGTGATAATCGTCGCTCGCTGCGAAGATGAGCTTGAACGAGCCGGTCGCGTCGGCGTCGAAGCCCTTCGTAATCGCGTCTGTTGTGCTGGATCCTGCATTCCGCCGAGCGAACGCGGGAATCGAGCATGGATTTCTGCCGTGCAAGCGCGGCTGTTGACAGACGTAAAGAGCTCCGGCGAATGGCATCAATTTGTTGCTGGATCGCTCGTGCGCTGCTTTTTGCCAGAGCAACCTCCTGGGTGAGCGCAGCAAGCGTCTGTTGAATCAGTTGACCTCGGACGAGCAATGCGTTCTCAGCGGCTTGAGCATCCGCCTGGAGCTGTTCCGTTCGCTTCACCAACTCCTCTCTATCGGTCGCCTGTCGTTCGCGATGAGCTTCCACGGCAGCCGACCGGGACTCTTTGTAGCGAAGTTCGACCTCTGCCTTGCCCTTGTCGTACTCCCGACGCAGTGATTCAGTCAGTTGCTGCCGCAAACGTTGATCGAATGTCTCGATTCTTTCCTGCGATTCAGCCTTTCTCAAGCCGGGCCCGGTGAGATAGCCCACTAACCTCCCCAGAAACGCGGCCCCCTCCCGGCGCTCAGCGGCGTCGGCCGCAGAGCCGTCGCCAGCCTCGAGTATCGCAGCGTAGTCCAGCAGACTCGCCAACTCCGCTTCCAGCGAGCCGTTCTCGCATTGGCTGCGAATCAGGAGGCGATGTAACGAGAGGTCATTGTGGAGGCCTTTATCGGCAGCTCTGTTGAGCGCTGCGATTCCTTCATCGTATTTTCGGATGTTCAATAGCACGAGCCCATAAGCGTAATCGAGCCATGGGTCATCGCTCTGCATCGTCCGCGCCCGCTCGTACAGTTCACGGGCGCGCTTAATTCGCTCGGGAATCAACACTGACGATTCGGCCAGCATATTCTCGACGGTGTTCGAGTATTCCGTACTCGCCAATGTGGCATTCGCGGACAATCGCATCCAAGGAACCAGTGCCAGCCCCAAGCAGGCGGTCCAGAGTACAGCAGCGCGTGGGTGATTCATTACTTCGGCCTCAGCTGCCCGTGTGGACTACGGAGGTGGCGTGGCATCTACCGAAGGAGTGGCAGCGACTACCCAATATCGCCGGCTTCAAACCGGACGAGCAGCGCAGCCCCCGGTAAGTGCTCGCGGGCCGCTTCACACCGTGTCTCCTTCCTGTGCGATACAGTGAAATCGGCAAACGCCTTGAGTTATCATTCTATCGTGGTGAAACAGTTGCTGCAGCGCGGATTAATATAATCCTGGAAATTCGACCATCCGTTCGATCCGCAAAGACCCTGGCGACCCTGCGTAGGTATTGGCGTGCCCCTCTCTGGCGAACTGGCTTTCCTGCGGTGATCACACCTTGACGGGTTCACCATACTTCAGGGCGAGGTGTCTCTGTCACCTCGGACGTGCGCCCTTGGCGTTCTCCGCGTGCTTCTCGGCTTTCAACCGGCGACCATTCAGTAGCGGTAGGGTGTGACAAGCTCGCTGGATACCCCGTTGCCTGTGTGATGACTCAGCCAGCGAGCGCCGGCACACCAGCATACGTGAGGTTCATGCGAACGGTCACAGCTGGTCAACGGAGTGCCGCCACCGTTGGGTGCCGACGTTCTCGCGCCGCGGTGTGCGATTGTGGAAGGCCCGAGCCCTGTCTACACGCTAAAACGTGTTGCATCTGCGAAGGGCAAGAAGGCTACCAAACGACGGATTCTGTTGAACACAGGGTCTTCACCGATCCCCGGTCAACTTGGCTCTTCTGGATTTTTCATCAGGATGCATGCGCGGATATCATCTTCTTGGTTGGGCTAACCTGTCTTTGTCGTGGTCGCCGTGAGATTCCTGCTTCTTCCCATTTCCAGGAGAAACGTCATGAAGTCAGCATGTTTGGCATTCGCCTTCCCTTGCCTCGTTGCCAATTTGCTCGCCGGTGCGAACTATGCTCAGGAGACGGAGGTCGAAGAGAATGCACAGTACGAGAAACTCAAGGTGTTGGAACCGCTGGTCGGCGAATATCGATACGAAGCTCCGGTCCAGGCGAACGGCGAGCAGCGAGAATGGCGTTTGTTGATCTTCTGGAACAAGCAGAAGAAAATGCTCTTGGGGGAGTCTCGGAATCGGCGCATTGATGGGAGCGCCACGGTTAAGGAGAAGGAATGGAACTTCGGCGAACGGCAGTACTATGTATGGAATGACCGTGAGGGACGCATCGAGTCATTCCAGGTGCGACCTGCGCGGGGCTTGGTTAACACTTGCGAGGTTAGGCTTATGGGAAATGGCGTGTTCGTGATCAAGCTGCTGGGTTCCACGGGCGATCCTGTCGTTGAGTCCGCACAGATCACCATGACGGCCACGGATGCGGGTATCACGACCAGGTATACCGGCAGGAAAGATCCGGACGGGCAACCGCTGGAGGATATGGAGTTCACGGTGCCGCGAGTCAGCGCGGGATCCTGATTCTCGGCCCACCGCGTGTCGGCGCCGTCGGCAGCAATGACTGCCGATGGCGCCCAAGGTACGGACGCGAAAACGTACCTGCCGGGACTGCTGAACTCGCGATCGCCCAATCTCATCTGCCAAAACGGTGGGGAAAAACGAGTTTGTCACATTGTTGTCGGTCTGGTCAGCCACTCAGATTGACCATTGTGACTTTAATGAGGCAGACTCATTTTTCCATAGGGCCGAAATAGCACTCTGCCACGATGTGCCCGTCATGAAGGCAAACCAGTGCATCGGTTTCACTGAGGTCCAGCCACTGCGACACGGATATCCGCTCCGATTCTTGGATCGATGGTCCCCAGAACACCTGGGCCTGCTCGAAAGCGGCTGGATTCACCATTCGTCGTGGCAACACCCAAACGCGTTGGCGTGGGGCTGCCCGGGCCGAGGTAGCTCGCCGAGGGGAATCCGTGGCCAGTGCGGCTTAGTTGGTGTGGCTGACGAATGCCGCGCGTTGGCTGTCGGGTGCCCATGAGGGGACGTTGATCGTACCCTGGCCGCCATAGAGGTAGGCCACGATTTTCGGAGTTCCTCCGTCAATCGGCATGATGCGGAGGTAGATCGGTTTGTAGAACGGATGCTCTTCAGCGGCGATTTCCTTGGAAAAGGAAAGGAAGAGTACTCGCTTCCCGTCTGGTGACACATGAGGAAACCAGTCGTTCAGCTCGCCGCGCGTCATTTGCTCCTGGCCGGTCCCGTCAGACCGCATGCGCCAGATCTGCATGGTCCCGGCGCGAGCGGAATTAAAATAGATATACTTCCCGTCGGGACTGTATTCGGAGCCGTCGTCCAGTCCTTTTGCTGACGTCAGCTGGACTTCTTCGCCCCCTTCAACCGGGATGCGATAGATATCGAAATCGCCGTTGCGTTGGCCGGTGTAGATCAAGTACTTGCCATCGGGAGACCAACCGTGCAGGTAGGAAGGTCCAAGAGGTGTCACCTGCTGTGGCGTACCGCCGGTCGCTGGCAGCGTGTAGATCAGCGACTTGCCGCCATTATCGCGTGGCTGATGACTGATTCCGAGCGTTTGGCCATCGAACGAGAGCACATGATCGTTGTTGCAGTGATCCGCGAATCCCGTGTCAAACGGCACGGGTTGCTTGTCGGCTAATGGAAAGCGATAGAGTCGCCCTCGTGAATTGTAAATCAACGTGCTACCATCCGGTGTCCAGTTGGGAGCTTCGATGCCTTCGGGGGTGCGCATTAGAACCTGGCGGTCGCCTGTGTCGACATCAAGTGTTTCCAGACGGCTGCCGAGATACTCACGGTAGGGCACAAGGTCTGGTGACGCAGGAACCGTGATTCGCACGTTTTTGAAGACTGCTTTCTCGATAATGTCTGTTTCGTGAGCACAGACAAACAACCCCACAAACACATCATCCCCCAGCGTCAAGTCATCGCAGACGCATTCGACGAACGGTTCCCCAAAGCGGGCGACCGACATCGTATAGTGCACCCCTCGACGCGCCAGTTGTATCACGTCAGCTCCCGTCAATGCAGAACGTACTTCCTCGGTGTCATTCCCCGGTGCGCGTCGAAATTGCAGAGAAGTCAATCCGTCCCCATGCACGACCGCGTTGACATGCGGCGAGTCGCTATCCAGGTTCGTGCGTATCATGCAGCCCAACTTGCGATGCGGATTCACTCCTTGCCCGACGAAATGAGCCTGTGCCTGGACAATGAAGTCCCCCTTCATCTGTTTATAGACGAAGGAAAACTGGTCCTGGGCAAACCACATATTGGTGCCTGCACCGGAGACCGTGTAGGTCTGTTCTTCTTTGTCGTAGGAGACGGCGCCCGGGAGCGCTGGATTGCCAACGTCCGCGTGTTTGGCGAGAATCCCCAGAGGCCGTGCAATTTCATCAGCACTAGTGTTGGCTATTGGCGTAATGCACACGGTGAGGATCAGGAGCTTGTTCATTGTGATGTGTGTCCTTCTTGGCTGCCGAAAGTCGCTGGGCCACTTCATTCAATTATGCAACAACTTGAGACATCGTGCGGTGGTTGGAAAGCGCCGGTTGGAGGGGGCATGAATCGGCCCGTGCGTCCCACGGTCGGGCCCGTGCGGCTCAACTCATACTCCACCCCCCGTCCCCTTCCGAACCCGAACTCCGAACCACCAAATACGAAGCAAACTCGAATAACGGAAATACAATCGACAGAGACTGGTGTTTCGTAGGATTTCAACAACGAACCAGGTTTGCGCGCTCCCCGTTTCAGTCATTGGTACATTCAGATTATTAGTTTGTTTCGGATTTCGATAGGTGAATTTCGCATTTCCCATTTGACTGCGGACCGAGTCCCCAGTCGGGATACAGCCGGCGGAAGCCAGGCGGGGCGGAAGTATGGCGATTGTTGACGATAGTCTGACGCCCCGTTAGGCTAGTGCTATTGCCGCTCCGATCTCTTTCAATCGACGGCCAAGAAAGAATCCGCGGACAACGTAGGTCTTTGTGAGCACTTTGCTTTTCGAGAAGTGACGCCGGCACTGCCGAGCCTCCCAAGGGAAGAACAGCCGTGAAAATGTCGACACTCCGAGGTGAATGTGTGTGTGTGGCCGTGGCTCTGTTCGCTGTGTCGATGACAACCGCATGTGGTGCGGAAACAGCGAAACCGGAACGAAGTTCTAGCGTTCCCTTCGGGCTCAATGGTGTCCCGAATCAAGATCACTTGACAGACCGTAGCCTCGCCGAGGAGTTTCAGCTTGACTTTTTCACTACGATTTTCCAGTGGAAAGAGCCCGCGCCGGGCGCGTATTTCTGGAAGGGAGTTGCAGGGGAAGATCCTTTTAAGAAACACTTACAGAGCTTGAAGCAACAGGGCTATGTCATATCGCTCACGAATACGACGGTCCACATGGATCAGAAGCATCTGCCCAAGTACTTGGAGGGAAAACCATTTGACGATCCGGAGTTGCTGGATCGGTGGGAGGCGTTTCTGCGAGCTTTCCTGGCTCAATATGGAGACTTCGTCGATTTCCTGAATTTGAGCAACGAGGTCGACAGCTATTTCGGAGGTCACAGGGACGAGTGGCCGAAATACATCGCCTTTATCCGCAAGGGCGCCGCAATCATTCACGAGGCTCGGCCGAAGATCCGCGTCGGCGTGGTGCTTAGCTGCAACGGCGCCGCGGCCTATTGGCGCGACCTGGAACCGTATTGCGATTACCTTGCGTTCACCTATTACGCTCCTAACAGCGCCTTAGCAAAATCCCCCACCGCCAAAGCACTCGATCCGGATCATCCCCATTACTTCGCCGTAGCCTTGGATAACATGCTGCGTTTAGCTGGCGCCAAGCCGGTCTTGATTACCGAGATCGGCTGCGCGACCCATGAATCGATCGATTCCTCACCGGAATTACAGGCGCAGTTCATCCGGCAGTTGTTCGCCTGGCTGTCCGGCAAGAATGACCGAATCCTCGGCGTCTCCTGGCTGTCGCATATCGATTGGCCTTATGCGCATACCAAGCAAGCCTTGCAGGGCTATCTTGATGAAGCACTCTTGCAGCGTGAACCATTCATGCGTTACCTGACATCTCTTGGACTCATGTATGAGGACGGCAGTGAAAAGCCCGGCTACGAAGCGCTGAAAGACTCGCTTGCGCGGTACCGCAGAGGCGAAGTCACTCCTTTGCCGGAAATTCTGCCGCGACAGCGTGCCATGGGACTTTCCAACGGAGGATTTGAAGCCGGAGACTTTTCAGAGTCGGCCAACAATGTCATGGGCCCCAAGTCTTGGATGACGTCCAGCCATGGCGGAAATGCCATCGCCGTGACGAAAGAGTTGGCTCACAGCGGTTCTCACGCTCTCCAATGGCACCCGGTTGGCTGGAATGTCAAGGACGATCAGACGATCGAGGACGCCAGCACGTTCATAATCACCCGGGTGGACGCGCAGCCCGATTCCAAATCGATCGCCGTGCGTTTTTCAGGCGTCATGAACACCTCGGCGCTCGATCCCAAATTCGATGTCAGGGTCATCCTCGCGAACAGTACGTTCACCAAGGTGAAGTACGATACGTTGCTCCATGGTGGCGTAGCAGGATGGCAGACCTTCAATCCGAGCCTGGAGCTCGGCGGGGAGGGCGATATCCTATTCGTCGCGTTCATGGTGGTCGGGTCGAAAGGCGTAGGCGCCGGCAATGGCTCTGTCTATCTCGATGATCTTCAGCTGACTTACGACAGGCTTACACCAGAATCGCCCCGTTAGTAGCGGTAGGGTGTGACAAGCTCGCTGGATACCACGTTGCCTGTGTGATGACTCAGCCAGCGAGCGCCGGCACACCAGAATACGAGATGTTCATGCGAACGGTCACAGCTGGTCAACGGAATGCCGCCACCGTTGCGTGCCGACGTTGTCGCGCCCGGGTTGACGATTTTTGCCGCACGCATGCTGGTGTGCCGGCGCTCGCCGTATTCGTCGTCGCTTGTGGAGAGCGTGACCCGGCGAGCTTGTCACACCCTACAACTTACACCAGAATCGCCCCGTTAGTAGCGGTAGTAGCGGTAGGGTGTGACAAGCTCGCTGGATACCACGTTGCCTGTGTGATGACTCAGCCAGCGAGCGCCGGCACACCAGAATACGAGATGTTCATGCGAACGGTCACAGCTGGTCAACGGAATGCCGCCACCGTTGCGTGCCGACGTTGTCGCGCCCGGGTTGACGATTTTTGCCGCACGCATGCTGGTGTGCCGGCGCTCGCCGTATTCGTCGTCGCTTGTGGAGAGCGTGACCCGGCGAGCTTGTCACACCCTTCATCTCACGACACTCCAAAGACAGCCGCCGTCAGTTCGTGAGATTGGGGGCCCAGGTGTCGTGACGCAAGGCGGGCACTTGGCCCGACTCGGGCAGGCTTCGAGCTACCGCGTCGCGCAATAGCCGGGACAATTCTGCCACGGTGTGCGTCTGGGCCGGATCGTCCGCCAAGTTAGTCAACTCGCGCGAGTCCCGCGTGTGGTCGTACAACTCGCGGCCCCGCTTGCCTTCGTCCCACTCCGTGTAACGCCACTGCGGCGTGCGAATCGAATACCCCAAAAACTGGTTGGCCTTTCCTCCGCGAGCCACTTGACTCAGCGCCCAACCTCGTCCGGCCGTCGTTGGATCCTGTAACATGGGCGCCAGACTCTGGCCTTGCAGACTCGGCGGACCTGCGACTCCACACAATTCGGTGAGCGTCGGATAGACATCGACCAACCCGACCGGCGCCTCGACAACCGTCCCTGCCTGACACTTCCCAGGAGCCACGACGATCAACGGCACTCGGGCGCTCTCTTCAAACAGACTCTGCTTCTGCCAGAGTCCATGTTCTCCGAGGTGATATCCGTGATCGCTGGTGAAGACGATGATCGTATTGTCGGACAGTCCGAGTCGATCCAAGGCAGCCACCACGCGGCCCACTTGCGCGTCCATGAAGCTGACGCTCGCGAAGTAGGCCTGGATCGCCTTCTGGCGGAGTTCGTCCGTCGTCTCGTCCTGTTCCTTCTTGCCGCTGGCCAACGCGGGAAGTGGCACATCTTTGCGGTCTTCTGCGATCCCTGTCACCAACGGCATCTCGGCGCTGGGATAGAGGTCGAAGTACGGAGCCGGAGACACATAGGGTGTGTGCGGCCGGTAGAAACCCACGGCCAAGAAGAACGGCCGACTGCGATCCCGCGCAAAGCGTTCCAAGACCCATTCCGCATCGGTCGCTAACAAGCCGTCAGTGTGCAGCTTATCCTCGCGTGGCGACGCGTACCAACTCAAGCTGGCACCAAAACTGCCGGGTGTCAGCGAGAAAATATCGGGCTGCTCGAGCAATCGGTCACACCCGGCCGGGTTCAGTTCCAGTTCCCATGAGCCTGGGTCGTCGTGCCCATTCGTGCCGATCGAATTCGGCACGTTGTAGTGATACATCTTGCCGATGCGTCCCGCGAAATAGCCCCCGAGCCGAAATGCGTGCGGCAGGCTGTGATGCTGCGGAATCGTCTGGCGGAAGATCTGTCCGTTGGTCAGGAT
This sequence comes from uncultured Planctomycetota bacterium, assembly GCA_963802295.1. Lineage (GTDB taxonomy): Bacteria > Planctomycetota > Planctomycetia > Pirellulales > Pirellulaceae > JAJRVM01. The sequence goes on from CAWDIM010000008.1 coordinate 50,467, forward strand.
CCCCGTGCTGTTCGGATAGAGCCCGCACAACAATGAATTGCGGCTCGGCCCACACAACGGAAACTGACAATAGGCTCGCTCAAACCGCACGCCACGCTGCGCGAGTTGATCCAAGTGCGGCGTCTTCATCCGCTGCTGTCCATAACAGCCCAGCGAGTTATTCAGGTCGTCGGACATGATCAGCAGCACATTGGGACGCGACTGGTCCGCCGCATTGACGGCCGGCCTCGATCCGGCCCAGGCCCCCAATATGGCGATCACCGTAGCGACCCAACGAACCACCACGTCCGCTCGTAAGTTGAATCCCCGTGCTCGAAGCATGTGCAATTCTCCATATTTTCCCGAACAGGCGCACCACATAACGGCAATTTGGCTAGAATCTACCGACTCTTGGCGGCAATTGCATCCGGGGCCCCGCCCCAGCCGAACTCGGTGGGAGTGGCGTTCCGCCGTTGATTCGACTGGCAGACGACCCCGTCACCAAGGGTTCGATCCGCCTTCTAACTAGGACTCTAAGTCATTGCTGGAAAAGGATTTCATGCGAGTCGTCGAGCCATCTTCGACTCTCGCTTGGCGTCCAGCGCAGTTCTGATAAACCTCTCCCTGAGGAGCCTATGAAACGCGACGAACTGATTGCCAAAATGCGCCCGATCTTGTTGAACCGTCGCGAAGCCCTGCGGCGGCGATTGGCCGGCGACCTAACCCACCTCAATTCCAATTGGGATCGCGATAAGGTGGGCGACGAAAGTGATACGGCCGTCGGCGCTCAGGACGACGAACTCCACTCGCTGCTGGCACAGTCGGAAAGCGAAGAGATTCAGCGCATCAATACGGCGCTTGAGGGCATGGACCGGGGCGAATACGGGTTGTGCGAGGAGTGCCATCAGCCGATCGCTGCGGCACGACTGGAAGCCTTGCCGTACACAGCCACCTGCATCGACTGCCAGCGCAACAGCGAAGCGAACCGCGCCCGACCATTGCTTGGAATGGACTACTCGTCCGGCGAGGATTTGTAACGGCATTGCCTCATGTTGGCCCGCGTTTGCGGCTGCTTGTAGCGATGTACAATGCTGGTCAATCGCAACCCGCGGGCGTAAGCCGAAGTGACAGTCACATTCTCGCCGCGTGTGATGCTTGCGGACGTGAGCCGTAACTCCGAAAACGACAGCCCGTCGGGACGGCCAATTGCGGATCCGACACGACTTGGAAGCCCCACTTGTCAGCCGGTCAGGGGCGACTGACCAAGATTGATTCAGTGCACTACCTGGGAGCATACACAACATGAAGACCTTGATTGCGGTGGCGGTCGCGGCGTGGGTTGCGAGTGTGTCGTGTGCCAGTGATACTGCAGCGGCACCACCGATCGCGGTCACTCGGGTGACGCTCAATGGATTGGAGATTACGCTGGATAGCCAGACCGGCGCGATTCTTCGACTGGATTATCCCGGGCCCGGCACCCTTCTGGCTGCGGACGCCGCGGAAGCTGGCTTGGTCGACGTGGCTTATCCGCTCGAACAATTTGAGCCCTTGCGACTGGCAGCTCGCCATTCCCGCGACGCGGTGATCGAGGTGAGTCCGGATCGAGTGGTCATTCGCGTGGGAAGACTTGGTCCGAGCCGGGATAACTTTCCGACCGAGGGCGATGTCGCGACGGCCGTTACCCTGCTGGCCGATCCGGATGGACGCAGCCTGATTCTGTCATGCGTAATCGAAAACCGTTCCGCACGCGCGGTTCGACAGGTGATCTTTCCCGAACTGCGAGGGTTGGTCCCGATCGCTGGCCCGGATCACACGATCCTCAAATCTTGTGGTTTCGGTTCCGCTCCCTTTCGCGAACTGGTCGTGCCCGAAGCCGACCAGTGGTACGCCGAAAACAGCTCGACCGTGGAGCACACGTCGGGGGGCATGTTTTCCACGATGTGGGGTCGGTGGCTGGATCTCGGTGGGCTCAAGGGCGGACTCAGCCTGTTTCCGCAGCGTTGGGGCTGGGATCCCCACACGACCACGGTGGTTCAGTTGCATCAAACCACGGGCAAGCTCCGGATCCTCTGCGCGCATCCATCGGAAATCAAACCTGGTGAGAAATGGTCGAGCGGGAATTGGGTGTTGACACCCCATCGCAGTGGGTGGGCGAAAGGGATCGAGCCGTATCGGCAGTGGGTGCGTTCGAAAATCCAGCGGCCGTATGCCATGCCCCGACACGTACGCGAGTGTTTGGGATACCGTACCTTGTGGATGTGCCAGAATCAGGTGCATGATCCCGCCGATGTCGTATGGCGGTTCAGGGACCTCCCCGCGTTGGCCGCCGAAGCCAAGGACCACGGGTTGCTCGAAATGGTGATGTGGTCGTGGCAACCTGGCTTTGACGCGTCCCTGCCGACTCCCTTTCCTCACTTGGGCACGGAAGCGGAGCTGCTCGACGCGGTCGCCCAGTGTCGGGCGATCGGTGTGAACGTGGCGCCGTTTATCAGCGTCGTGCAGGCGGGGCCGAAAACCGCTGAACGCTACGGGCTCAAGATTCCTGACAATAACGGCTGGACCTATCACACCGAGTTGATTCCCCGCCGCAATCCACCCTACGCCACGGGCTACTCCTGTGTCCAAGTGGGACCCGCCAATGTGCAGTGGCAGGACGAAGTCGCCGCGTCCTGCCGGCAGTGGGCGGACAAGGGGATTCGCTCGATCAGCTGGGACCAGTACATGACGACTGCTCAGCAGCCGAGCATCCAGGACCTCACGCGACGGATCCGCGATTATGCGCGCACGCTCGACCCCGAATCGTCGTTCAGCGCCGAGGAGCTCTGGAATCTGGAAGTCGATTGCGAGTGGCTCGACTATACGTGGAATTGGGGTGCGTTCCGGGACTGCCAGGCATTCGTCAACGCCTTTCCGGCACCACGACGCAATGTGAACATCAACCGATCGGTGAGCGAAGCGCGCTTTGCGTTCATTGAGTCCTGACCCCTGCGGGCCATGCTGCAGATTGCCGCGACCGTCACTCCGGTGGAGTAACGGCGACTGCCCGCAGCAAGGCGGAGCGTGTTCCCCTGCTTCACTTACTTGACGACTTTCGATGTCGGCGGCGCCGCAATCGAGGGCGGCGTTTGGGGTGAAGTCGCCACCGGAGTTTTGTCCAGGAACTTCTTCAGCGGAATGTCATAATAGGCAGCGCCGGCCGTTTGCCGCCGGCCGTCGACGTTCAGGGTGAGGATCCGAAGCGTGGCGATGTCTGCGTATCCCTTGGGTATCGTCACTTGCCCCGCGGATTTCCCGTCCTTCGTCGGTTTTAATTCGATGGGCGCCTTGACGACATACGCGCGACCGCCATCAGGGCGCGGCTTCGTGAAAGCCACCACGGTGATCGAGTAGATGGGCTTCAGTCTCCCTCCGTCAGCAAGCGTGAATGCGACATTCAGCTCATCGCCGCTTGTGGCGGTGACCTCCACCTCGTACTTCACTCCCCAGTCGTTGCTTGACGGACCAAGCGAAAAAAAGACCGCCGAACTGCGGCTGGGGATCAGGACGACTGTGGCGACAATCAACGCACCCACCGCCCAGGACGACAATCGAGTGTTCATTTCCCATTCACCTTTCAAATATGTGGAACCGCTGTAGGCGAGTCGAGTGTCGGAGACACGGGCTCGGCCTGTGCGCAGCGAGCGGACAATTCGAGCCGCCCGTTTTATTTCGGCCAAGATCAACAGGCGAATTGATATTCGTTCGTCGTTGTCTCAATCCTGCTCAAATTCCACCACCGGCAGGCCTGAACTACCTCGTGAAATGACGCGGTCCTCGGTGTCGGGGAAATCTGGGTAAGATTGCCGCTCGGGGCGACGCCTCTTCCAGCGTGGGGGACCTGGGGACGCAGAACAGGCCCCGCTCGGTGAGCAGGGCGTTGGGCACGTTACGGCGGAAGTCGCTGACGGAATCAGACGGAATCAGTAGCGGTAGCGGTAGCGGTAGGGTGTGACAAGCTCGCCTGATACCGCGTTGCCTTGGTGATGGCTCAGAAGGCGAGCCCAATGCCACTTACTTTGTCTCCGTAGGAGGGGATGAATCGTCTTCGAGTCCCTTGATCTTGCTTTGGGATTTTTGGAATTTCGTAGTCTTGGGACGTCGGAAATACGCCTTTCTGGGGTAACTGCGTGGTTGCTTGCGCTGGGGATGTTTCATTTGCGAGGCTCGATAGAGGGCGTCCGCATAGCGGTCAAGCCACTCTTGAAAACTGCACGCGGGCTGTAGGAGAAGGCGATCCTTCAGTGTCGTCCATACACCTTTGAAGCTCAGGCGGCGCGGCGGCACGTGGGACAGTTTCGCCGCTTGACGGCGAAACTGCGCCACCAGATTGTAGGCCACGATCGATGTATAAAGCTCCTTCTGGAACATCTCGACACTCTTGGCGCGGATATTTTCCGCGTCCAGCGTGACTTTCACGTCGCGGATATCGAATTCGATGTCGTAGCGGCGGTTATAGATGTGCGCCGTGGTAGGACCGTCTAATTCCAAACCGCTGACCAAGTACAACGTCATGTCGGAACTAATTTCCACTTCATGTAACACCACTTCGATCGATACGTCCTGGGGTAAGTCAGGACTGCTCTTGCGGTCATTGGCACTCGGCTTCCACAGCAAATGATGCGTCTTGTGAGTCGGTCCTTCCTCGATCGGCTCCGCTTTCCGCCGCAGCGACTTGAAGCGTTTCGCGGTTAACCGAAACAAGAAGTCATGTCCCGCGAGCGTGGCGTGATGAGCCACGCTGTAGATTCCGAAACCCGAATCTGCCATCACGATCGAGTGGCTGGGCAATTGCTGGACAATGCGCTGCGCCTGCACGGCTTCGCTGACTCTGTTCGGTCCGTACATGGGATCAACCTGCGGCAGCAAAGCACATCCACTTTGCATCTCGTTAGCAATCATCAACTGGACCACCGGCCACACCGACGTGCCATGTTGGTTGCTCGCTGGTGGATAAGCCTCTTGCAGGACTTTCGTCGGCGCAAGGGTAATCGTCGTCCCATCGAGGAGAAACACCCGTTGTCCAGCGATCAGCGGCTCACTGATTTGGCCGAGGTAGTTGCACACTCGGTTGGAGAATTCCAAGAGCATTTCCAGCGGCAAGCGTTTTCTCGCCTGGGAATACGCGGCGGAATTCCCCGAGAGGGTGTTCTCTCGGACGCGTTTGTTATCCGGCAACAAATCGCGGTCGTGAGAAATGATTTGCGAGACCACTTCATTAAGTGTCTTGCCGCCACCAAGTCGTTGCAGAATGAGCATCCACAACGTGACTCCATGTGTGTAGACCATGCTGTTAACTGGCCGCGCATCGGGGTTCAAGAGTTGCTGTTGCTCTGGTGCTCCCATGATGGAACGGAGTAGATTCAGTGCCGCGCCGAGTTCCTCGGTACGCGGTTGTAAGAGAGAATCACCATCTGACTTGACGGGAGGAAGGGTCATGGCACATCCTTGCAAATGTGGCAGGTTTTGAAGAAACCTATCAGCCATGCGCAAAAATCGTGCCACCGGCGCAGCATAAGAAGGTTTTTCCTAAAATAAGGCCGGCACACCAGCATGCGGACTGTTCCTGGCAGGTGTCGCAGCCGGTCAACGAAATGCCGCCACCGTTGGATGCCGACGTTCTGCGCCCGGGTTTACAATGATGTGCCGAACGCATTCTGGTGTGCCGGCGCTCGCCGAAATCGTCGTCGCTTGTGGCGAGCGTGACGCGGCGAGCTTGTCACACCGTACACCTACTACATCTGCAGCCCGGGTTTACAATGATGTGCCGAACGCATTCTGGTGTGCCGGCGCTCGCCGAAATCGTCGTCGCTTGTGGCGAGCGTGACGCGGCGAGCTTGTCACACCGTACACCTACTACACCTGCAGCTACATTAAAAACTACTCGCAGTGCCAGATCGCCATGTGTTTTCCGGACGCCCAACGTGCGGTGAAATCCGCCGTCATCGGCCGCCCTTCCGCGTCGTTGCCCACGATGTCCCACGTTCCCACCAGGTAGGTGAAGCGGGTGGGCACCGACGGGGAGCCCGCCCGCAGGTCAATGCGACGCGCGGCCCCGAAATGTCGCAGTGATTTTCCGCCGCCGGTCACCGCGACCGCATCGGGCACTGGGTGTAGCCCATGGCCTGGATGCAGACGTCCAGGCGGTACAGCGGATCCTGCATCAGGCAGCTCCGGCGATCCGTGGCCGGGATATTGGTCGAGTAGATTCGCAACTGGCCCGGCACGGAGACGATCAGTTCTTCGCGCCAGTCCCCCAGCACGTCGGCGAACCCGACGACCGAGCCTTCGATCTGCCCGATCGCCTGCTCGAGCGCGTATTTGACGATCCGCCGTCCCCGCACCAGTTCGCGCTGCGGGTCGGCGTCCCAGAACACGGTGTGCAGTCCGAATCCCCAATCGAGATCGGACCGCAGCAGCTTGCCCCGGGCGTCGAACAGCCAGCGGCGTTCGGATTTCTTCTCGGCGTCGGTGTCCGACGAGTAGCATTCGAGGCCCGGCACGGCGGGATCGATGTCGGCACACATCCCCACCGAGTGGACGTGGCGGGTCGGCTTGTCGAGTCCCCAGAGGATTTCCCCGGTGCGGGCGTCGACCAGGCAGCAACCGTTGCTCGGACGACCGGTCTCGATTCCGTAGTAGACCTCCAGTCCCGGCCGTTGCGGATCGATGTCGCCGACGTAGTGATGGTCGGGATGCCCCAGTCCGGTGGACCACAACCCAACGCCATGGTCGTCCAATACGGCCGAGCCGAGGAAGATCTCGTCGCGGCCATCTTCATCGATGTCCACGGCGTGCATGCTGTGCGCGCCCTGGCCGCGGTACCCTCCCCCCTCCTCCGCGTCGTGCCAGTTCCACAGCTCGCGCAACCGGCCCGCCTGGTATTCGTAAGCCCGCACCTGAATCACGTTGTATGTCCCGCGAACGACAACCAGAGCCGGCGTCTTGCCGTCCAGGTAGGCGACGCACATCTGGTTCCGCGAGGCGTAGTTGTAGCTGGGAAAGTCCTCCCGTTTCGGCCACGCAATCCGGGCCCGCTCCCGACCGGTCAGTCCATCGAGCACCAACAGGAACTCGGCACCGGTCGATACTCGGCCGTCCGCATCCCGAGGGTCCCCGTCACCAGCTTTCAGGCAGACCTCGGCCTGCCCGTCGCCGTCCAGGTCATAGACGACCATGGGCGAGTACCAGATACCCTGTTCGACGGCCCATCCCAGATCGTGGCGCCACAGGAACGTACCGTCCGCCAGGTAGGCCTCGATCTTGTACGTCCCGGGACTCGGCTTCCAGTACTCGACGTACGGATCGACGTTCGCGTTCGGCTGCTTCAGCACGTAGTCGTACGCGCCGTCTCCGTTCAGATCGGCGAGACCGCACTTCTGAAACGTGTGGTCGCCGTCCAGCTTGATGGAGACGAACGGCGATCCGCCGGTCGACGTCCCGGCACGCGCCGCTCCCGAGGGCGTCCCCTCGCGGCCTTCAACGACCGGCGCCACGAAGTACTCGGCCACGGCGTCCCGCAGTGGCGACCGATCGACGAAATCGGTCGTCGCGGTCAGTGGCCGGTCGTTCAGCTTCTCGGGCTGCCCCCCTGCGCGGCGGCGGTAGACGTTGAACGCAATCGCCTGCGGATCGCTCTGCAGAAGCCGCCATCCAACATAGATATGATCTGTACCACTTGGCAGCACAACCACGCCGCGATCCAGCGGTTCTTCAATCCGCTGCCCGGCAAACCCCTCGACCTTCGGTTTCCGATTCGGGTCGGGCAAGGGGGTGAATTCCAGGTAATCGTAGTAGCACGATCCCGGATTCGCGGCGTGGGCGTACCGGTCGTCGACCCACAATTCGAACCCGTCGGCTCCCACCTCGATCAGGCCCAGGTTGCGCTGGGATCCGTCGATTTTCTTCCAGTTGCGGCCGTCGAACGAGATGGCCATCGCCCGCGAAACACCGCCGATCTCCACATAGTATTTCGCCGGGGGGAGGTCCTTGATCACCGTGTGCAAGGGGGGCGCGCCGTCTTCCGGACGCTCCCGGTCGCCGAGCACACGGGGGGACTGGAGTACAACGCCGCCGGACCACTTCTTGTCGGCGTCCTTGTCGGTCGACCACAGGTTCCACCGGGTGTCGGAGAAGCGGTCTGTGTTCCACGCGTCGCGGGGCTCGGTCACGTCCTCGGCTTCGTACCGCACGGGCTGCTGGGCCGACAACCGGCCCACCGTCCCCCAGCACCAGCACAGGACCAGGACGTTGCAGTTCGCAACGAGGAGGACTGCCAATCGGCGACTCGGTCTGGATGGCATGGTGGGTCTCCAGGGAGGTGTTCGCGTGTTTCCAGGCGGGTGACGGCCGCGTTCGATTATACCGCATTTCGCGAGCGTTGCAGTGTTGTAGGAGATCTTCAACGGAGGTACCGCCAGAGCCCGGCCTGCTGTGTGCGGACCAGGTCCACCAGTTTCGCCTGCTGGTCTGCGAGTGCTGCGGTCATACTCGTTAAGTGCGCCAGCGCGTGGCAAAGGGGTCGGAAAAATCCCCCATTCCAGATAATGGACCAGCGACGGGCCCAGGCCGTGATGAAAGCGGGTTGCCGTTATTGTAGAATCGGGTCAGACGGTCACGCGACCCGGCGAATACGGGACCCGCCTCCCAGCCGTCGCACGATAGCCGAATGTGCCGAGCCTCGACGGGCCGGTTCCCACCTGACACGCAAAATGGAGGTCCATCAACATGGGATCGAGCCGCCTCCGCATTTTCTTTCCCCTGTGTGCCGCGATGATTCTGGTCGGCCTGGCCGGGAACTTGGCGTCCGCCCAATTGCTCACACCTCCCACCGACTACGGCCGATCCTTCGTCAAAACGGCCGGTGGAGCCGGTAACCAGCCGGTGTTCTGGCTCGAGTCGCGCTGCCGTATCACAGATCCAGCCACCGGCGAGGTCCGCGACTACTATCAGTGCGCGTCGTGCAAGAGCGAAGACACGTTCGCGACCCACGACCTCTTCTACGAGAACAACTACGACTTCCTGCCGGTTTTCAGCGACAAGGAAGCAGTCATCTTCCGCCGCAAGTTGCCTGTGATCGAAGGTTATCAGCAGGTCGTCCCGCATTCCCCGTGGGGCCAGGTCACTCCGGTCGTCCGCACCGCCAAGATGCGTGAACTGCGCACTCCCGATGAAATTGTCGCGGCCGTACAAGCCGCCGTGCCGATCGTAGCGCAGACCGAACTGCGGGACGAGAAGTCGGGCCGCACCGCCATCATCGAGTGCCCGATCAAGACGATGAACCTGAGTTCATCCCGCCGCATCTATCAGGTCGACACGGGCCCAGTGCTGTTGCCCGATCTGACTTTGCCTCCCGATCAGTGGTCCGCTGGTCTCAAGCTGGCCTTCATCGCCTTCAATGAGCCAACCTGGGCCGACTTCGTCGTGGATGTCCCTACGAAAGTGGCCGACGGGACTCAGGTCCACCATTTCTCCCAGCGACAGCATTTCACCTGCAAGAACGTGCTGCTGGCGCTCGACGATCCCTCCCTGCCGTGGCAAGTGAAGTCACCGGCGCGCGAGGTGATCGAGCAAGACGGCGTCACCAAGATCCGGCTGCTGCCACCCGGTACCGGAAACCCGCGCAATTCCGAAGGCGACTTCATTCAGCTGCGCGATGGCCGTATTCTCTTTGTCTATACCCATTTCACGGGCGGCGGCGGTGATGATGATGCGGCGTTCCTGGCAGGTCGGTATTCCAGCGACGCCGGCGCTACGTGGACCGAGGAAGATGTGACGATTCTTGCCAATGAAGGTCAATGGAACGTCATGTCGGTATCGTTACTTCGCCTAGCCAGCGGCGAAATCGCCCTGTTCTATTTGCGCAAACAGGCCCCGGACGATTGCCGCGCGTACCTGCGGCTGTCGCGGGACGAAGGTCAGACCTGGAGCTCGCCTCACTTGTGCATCCCGCCCCGCGGTTACTTCGTGGTCAACAACGATCGCATCATCCAGTTGGCCAGCGGGCGGCTGGTGATTCCAGCCTCTCAACACGTGCTGGCCGGTGAGACGAAGTTTCGTCCCGGCGTGGCCATGTGTTTTGTCTCCGATGACAACGGGCAGACGTGGAAGCAAGGGGCCGAGGTCGCTGGACCACCCAATTGCGGCTCCGGTCTGCAAGAACCGGGAATCATCGAGCTGAAAGACGGGCGGATCATGATGCTCTGCCGCACGAATCTCGGCTGTCAGTACCGCAGCTACTCGACCGATGGCGGACTGACCTGGTCGCCTGCAGAAGCCACCAACATCATGTCCCCCTGTTCGCCGGCCACTTTCGAGCGAATTCCCCAGACGGGCGACATCCTGATGATCTGGAACGATCATGCGGCCGATCCGTCGCTGGCCGAAAAACGGACCCCCCTGACGGTAGCCGTGTCGCGCGATGAGGGATTAACATGGGAACATGCCAAGCCGATTGAAGTCGACCCGCAGGGTTGGTTCTGTTACACGGCGTTGGAGTTTGTGGGAGATCGCGTACTGCTGGCTTACTGCGCCACAGGGAGCGATCTGCCGGGCCTGAGTCAGACGACGATTACCCACTTTCCAATGGTTTGGGTCTACCAATAGTCCGCCATTCGTTTGTTAGTGGGGATGTCATGAGTGCGCACAGCACTTGGCTGCCTGGGCATGGATCGCGATCGGCACAACCGTACTGGCGTGCATCGATCTCTCAACCGTAACCGCACCAATATCCTTCGGCGACGAACCCACGATGTTGGTCTCGGACTCGCGGACGACGCCAACCCTCATCCGCCACATGACGACCGCTGACCTGTTGGCCGCGGCGGCCCGTGAGAATCGGGTTGTTGGTCTTGCTGAGAGTGACCGAGTTCGATTCTGGGCCGCCGCCCCCGAAATGGCGAATGACGAAGTACCCACTGACCAAAATCTGGGGTGAGCCCTCGTCAACTAGTTCACCATCATTCGACGACAATCACGTCGTGGATCGCCACCTGGTCAAGCGTTAACTTGACCACGCCGTCCTGATACTGGAAGTCCAGAGCACGACCGGATGGCACAACCGTGACACGATTGGGGCGAGTGGCAGAGCGAATCGAAATGGTCAGCGGACCGATCGGGCCAATCGACTCGATGATGCCTGCCGACTCATGATCTCCCGAGGTGTTTACCAGGTGCACCGCGAGTCGTCCATCTTGCGTCGTCCGAACCGACACGTCCACGCTGCTGCAGCCGTCCACATCGACCACGAACCCTGGCTCCAGGGACTCGACAGCGCTGCGCACAACGCTCGCTGGAACCTGTCCGCTGGTCACGTTCTGCGATAGTACCGCCACTTGGCCTTTGCCCAAGTCGATCCGTTTGATCGGCAGACCATCCACCGACTCCGCGACGACCTTCCCACCTTCCATAACGTCGCCAAAATGAGTCCCGATCTGCTCGCCCACCAGCAGCAGTTGGCCCCCGTTTCTCACGTACTCGACCAGTGCCGCCTTGAGCTCGGGCGCAAGTATTCCCATTCGCAGACCACCACCATTGGATAGTCGCTGAGCACCGGCATCAGATTCGCCTCCGCAAACACTTCCACCGAGTACTGGTTCTCCAGCAATCGGTTCAGCATGGGCCGCTGCCAACCAACGGCCCAGGGGAACAGACCTTGATTGTTCTCGCTCACGCGCCGGTAGTGAGCAGCCGTGTTGCAGAGCAGAGCCACTTGAGGAACAGCCTTCGACTTGAAACTGACCGCCTGACGCGCTCGGCAGAACTTCGCCGTCTCTTCCATCGAGTTCAGTTTGTCGAGGTTCAGACTGCCGTCGCGATTCTGGGTGAAATAGGCCTGAAAGCCTCCTCCCTGCGGCAGCACGCAAGCCGCTTCCCGCATCAACTGGACTGCGGACTTCTGCGTCCACCCCGACTTGCCAGGCTGCTGAGCAAAACTCCAAGCCATCAAGTCCCAGGAAATGCCCTGCGTCGACATGAATCGCGATGAATACCTGGCTGCCACCACACTGTTGCTGTGCGGATAGTCGCCGGAAATGAAGTCGACCGGGCAACAGACAGGCTCGGGCATGTGGTCCGAGAACGCCCAGTTGCTGGCAATCTGGAAATCAGGCGCCCGCTTCTTCACTTCGGTGAGGTAATGCCGCAAATACGAGCGAAACGCCTCACGATGAAACTCAGTCCATTCGAACCAATGCGCATCCTGTGGCCCCGTAGGAATCTGCTCGATCCCTGCCTTCTCCGTGAACTCCCGCTTGGCCTTGTCGCAGTAATTAACGATAGTCGCCCAGCATTCGCCGTCGACCCACATGCCGTCGACCTGATAATCGAGCGCAAGTTCGAGCAACTGCGGAATCAACAGCTGATCGACATACGGTCCAAAGACAGAGGTTTTCTGATTGTCAGAAGTGCCATCCGGATGAATCACCCCCCAGTCCGGATGATCCTGCACCGCCTTGCCGTCCCAGACTCCGGAATAGTGCATGTACAGTGCGACGCCGCGCTTCGCCGTGACCTCTCGCCAGACCTTGAGCGGGTCGCCTACAAAACTGCCGGCCTGATTCCCCACCTTGGTCGGGTAACTGGAATACCCAGCGTGCCCCTTACAGTCCACTTGAATATAGTCGGGCTGGACCATGTCGAGGATCTTGTTGACCATCTCCGGCGTCGTATTCTGACCAATATGCTGATCACTTGCCTGAGCGTGAAAATCGAGATGAAGCCCCAGAAAACTATCAGCACGCTTCAGTCGCGGAGGATCTTCCGCGGTGGCGCTAGGGGAAAGGGTCGTCAGGGTGCCCACCAGCAGCGCCAGCGGCACGAGGAATCGTTGTCGGATGATCATTTGCAGAGTTCCCTTCGTCGTAAGTTCATGCGGGCTTTCAGGAGAGTGGATTGCGTGTCTCTGCTATTTGACATCCTCAGTGCCTGCTCGGAAAGATGGCTACCAGGAATCTGGCGGTAGCACGCATTTTTTCGACGCAGCACGCACTTTCGTGCGTGACCTGTGCTGTCCTCATACGTTTCCACGGCCAGACGCTTCGAAGCGGTCCGTCGCCGGTACGACGCATTACATGTCGCCCGCACAAGCGGATGGTCGCCCTCTGAACCATCGCTCCGACCTGTTCAGCCTCGGATCCGTGTTGTACTTCATGGCCACCGGGCACCCGCCGTGCCGAGCTGATCGGACCATGGCAGTGCTCAAACGAACATGTCACGATCCGCATCGCCCTGTCTGGGAGCATAACCACAACCGCTTCATGATTCTCCGGTACTTCTCCGTCTGTGGTCTGGCCATTAACGGCCTTCCATCCGGACATGGCGAGTGCCATCGCCGCCAACACGACAAAACGACTCACACGAAGACTAACGGTTGGGATTCGGCGGGTCATACTGTCTCCCCCACGATCGTCTCCAAGTTCTTCGCGATGGCCACTCAGACGCGACTGCCACATGGCCGCCGGTGCGTCACCTTCACGTAGCGGGCGATTCCCCCACGCTCTCTGCGAGCGTAGCTGCGATGCGGCCCGTGCCCGTCCCCTCAATGGTCACGGCTGCAGTTGGAAAGTGGCTATCACCGCGATGCGAAACATGGCCAGGTTCGGTGACTGGACCAGCGTCTCGTCCTGGGCATTGGCCTCTCCTGACAACTGAGCTTGCCGCGCGAGCATCATACGGATGCGGTACGAACTGCCGTCGTCGTAATAGCCGGGATCGGCGGCCTCCGACTGATTTGCGAAGCATTTGAGCGATGCCAGCGAGCCCAGTTGGATGCCGGCTGACTTGGCAAGTTGCTCGGCCTGGGCCTTGGCTCGGGCAAATGCCTCAGCCATCGCCTCTTCACGAGCCTTGGTTGTCAGCGTGGCGACGAAAAAGAAGTGCGGCTCGCCGGGGGGCGTTTCCTGTTCGCCATAGCTCATGCTTTCCATCATCTGCTGCATTTCCTCATCCAGCTCTTCCGCTTCCGGTGTGAGATCGTTGGCGTCCTTCATCCCGGCAAGGTCGGCGGCCGTCACTCTGTCTTGAATGTCCTTGGTATACGCCAATGTTTCTTCCGAGGACTTTGCGTCGAGCGGCCATTCGGCTGTCAGGTTGGCGGTGACCGTAATTACCTCGGGTACCTCCAGCCCCTTGGGCACGCGTCGCCCCTGCATCCGCCGCATCCGCAGTACCTGTTCCATCTGCTGCTGCTGCCGCGTCTTCCCGCTGGCCAATTCGACCGGCTGGACTTTCACCGAGTCCTTATTGGCCCCCAACGCTTCGAGCTGCAGTACCGCCGCCTCCGTCCGGTCTTTCAGCCGCGCCAACGCCTCCTTCAGCGACTCGGCCTTCTCCGTTAATTGGACGGTCATGCGCATCACCGAAGGACGCTGCTTGACGACCACCGTTCCAACTCCAGAGACTCCCGGATCCGTAACGCCGCTCAGCAGCGCCGATTCCATCTGTGCGGAAGTAACAGCCGGCGCGAAGAGCAGGCTACACAACAATCCAAGCCACATTCGGTGCGATGAACAAGACATGCGCATTCTCCCAAAGTGAGAAACTCTACTGAAGTTTGGACATTCCAACCGCTTGGCGGAGCTTCTTGCGAAACTGGAGGATCTCCGGGCCGCTCATGATCCGGATCGTCCAGTAGAATTCGATAGCGTCCGACTCGCCTTTCAAACGTGAATAGATGTCTCGCAGGACCGGTATCTGCTGCGGATCGTCCAACGAGGCGATGGCTCGGTAAACAAGTCGAGCCAACTGGAGATTCTCCTTGTGGGCTCGCCAGTACTGCAGCAGCGGCCTGAGTCCTTCCTGTTCCCCGAACAAGGTCAGCAGGTATCCGGCATAGGCTGCAGTCTCTGGATCGCTTGATGCCAGCAGCGGCCGTACTTGGTCTGCTTCGAGCAGACGAGGCGGTTCAGGGACAATCGGCTTATTGTCGCCTGGCGAGAAGTAGGTGACTTCCGTATCGCTCTGCAGCAGTGAATAGGGAGCGTCGAGGCCGGTTCCTGCGAGGGTTCGCAGTGACGAAGCACCCATTGCCAGCAACTGCAAGGCGATCTTCTGACGCCTGGCATCGGTCCCGGAGAGCACCGCCATCGCGTCCTTGATGCGATCTCCGGCGGTCTGAATGAGCAGCTGCAGCTGAAATGCGTCAACGCGGATCTCGTCGGGGACCGTCGCGTCGTCCATCAGGCGACGCGCCTGCTGTGTGGCTTTGTCCGCTTCGACATTGGCATACAACTGGATGGCCACCAGCTGCTTCATGGGGGGGCCCGAGGCCACATGAGGTTCGATCGCCGTGACGGCCCGGCGGCGCTGTTGGAGAGTCATCGACGATGGATCGTAGTAACTGTCTCCCAAGCAGGCCTGTTGGATCGCTTGTTCCAGCGCCGAAAGAAGCTCCCGCGAGAGATTGTCGCGTTCGAGCAATTGCCAGAAGACGTCGATGTCACCGGAATCGTTCACATCTCGCAGACTACTGACCAGCGCGGCCAGCTCCGTGTCGTTCACCGCCAGGCCGTTGAGTTGCCAGAATAGATCTTGACGCTGAGGTCTCTCAAGCCATGCGAAAGCAGCGGAGGATTCGGCGAGAAGGTTACGATCCTCCGTGACCGCAGCCAGCAGTACGGGCAACGATGCAGCGCCATGTCCCAGCGGAATCAGAGCGACGGCTGCCGCATGCCGCTCCGCGGGAGAGAGAGCCTGAAGCATGGCGGTGAGGGGCGCCACCAGTTCGTTGGTCCACGCTTCCCGATGCTCGCCCGCATGGAATTCCGCCAGCCATTGATCGGTGGCCTGATCGCCTCCTTCGCCCTCGGCGGACGTCGAAGGTGGAGCGGTAAGTGGCGCGGTGGGATGCGGGAGGTCGAGTTCGGATAAGCCTTCAGACGACAAAATTGGCTGACCAACAGGCGGTCCTGACGGAGGCACCTCAGTGGGAGCGGACTGCGTGGCGGGCGGCGCCGACCCTGTTGGATCAGTTGCCTCCGACGCCTTGGCAGCCGGCTGTTCGGTTGGCTCGGGCGGGGCGGGTGTCGTCGACTCGGCCTGCGGCGCGTCGGTCGGCGCCATGCCAGGAGGCGGCTCCAACCGGTCCGCTGACGGGGGCGGCGGTGCGAAGACGCGCAACGCTCCTTCGAGCAAGCGGGTTCCCAGCCCCGAACCCCGCTCGATGTGGATCGTCGAATCTTCCAAGGCATCCGACATCGTGAATGGCATTCCCACGCCAAAGGGATCAACATCGTCGCTCTGACCAGGACGCATGCGATGGAGAACGGCCAGGGCAGATTCAGCCGCTGCGATTCGCACTTCCTCGTGCGAGCTGCTGAGCGTTGGAACCAGGACGTCCTTGGCATTTTCTGGATCGACCTGGCACAGACCGGTGACGGCCGCCGCCTGCAATGCGGGATCTTGCTGTTCCAGGAACGCACGCAGCTGCGGGATGGCCTGCTGTCGCATATGCTTCCCACCGGCCAGGATCGCGACGATTTTCTTAGCCAAAGGAGGATGCTTTATAGCCGCCTGCACCAGCGGCTCCACCGCCCGCTCCGCATCGACGTACTGCAGCGCGGTAATTACACGGCTGACGACAAACGCGTCCGGGTCCGCGAGACGCTTCAGCAGAGCATCGTAGACGTCGGCGTCTTCATCATCGTTCTTGGCGTCCGGCCCGATCGACTCGTACCTGAATCGCTCGATCACCTCACCGATTCCCTCTGCCGCTTCTGCTCGCACCTGCCAGCTATCGTGTTCCAGCAGCTTCAACAGAGCGGGAACCACCCGCTTGTCTTTCACTGCTCGGAAGTAGCGCACGCCGTGCACCACCAGATCTGGGTCGGATTCCTGCTTCACGTAGGCCGTGACGTCGGCGATCAGTGCCGGTGGCGCGTCTTCCGACAATTGCTTCAGCACTGCCGCTCGAACGTTCGGCTCCGGGTCCTTGAGGAGTCCGGCGAGTGCGGCGGTGGCCTGTTTGCCGCCAGCGATGCGCAATCCGCGCAAGCTGAGTTCCCGAACCAGTGGATCAGGGTCGCTGAACAGCTCCAACAGCAGTGGCTGGAGCTCGTCGGTGGCCGCCTCAGCCAATTCTCCGGCTGCCTGATGGCGGATCTGCGGGTTGGAATCGGCCAACCGCTCCAACCCACCCGGCCACGTCAGAGCAATATTTCCGCCGGCGACGAGTCGATACCGCAGCGTGAGCAGCCGCTGTCGATCTTGATCGGTGGATGCCTCCTGCAGTCGCGACACAACTTCCGGTAATGCGGCCATGCCGAGTCGCGCGAGGCGTTCACGAATAGCCGCCGCCTCTTCCTCGTCTGCCAATGACATGCGTTGCAGATCGGCGTGAAGGGCCTGACGTTGCTCATCGCTAAGCGTCTGCGGAGCTGGAGGGAGAGCCTTTGGATCGAGCCTTTGCAGCCATTGGTCTATTGCCGCTTTGCGCTCAGGTGTAAAGGTATCGCTTTGCCAAGGATCGATGCCGGAGACCGGGGCCTGCCAATAATCCAGAATCTCCAGGCTGGTCAATTGGGCCGACAAACTCCCCTCGCTAAACGCCTTCACCACGGCGCGGCCCGCCACCTGCGGACACGGCAGGAGACGACGTATGGCCGCTTCACGCACCGTCGCATCACGGTGTTCAAACTGGCGCACCAGACGCATGACTTCCAGCATGGTCGGCTCGTCCTCGCCCAGCGGAAGTTCATCCTTTGCCGCCGAGGCTTCGTCCAATCTATCCTGCAGCCACTTCACCAGCTCGTCGGCGGGCATGTAGCCATCATGAAACGTGAGCAGACGACCTCGCCCATTGAGCACCCGCAGCGCGGGGATCGGACCGACGTTCAGCTTGCGTACCTCCTCCGGCGCTTTGTCCACATCCAGATACACCAATGTCCATTGGCTCAACGGCAGCTGCATGGCATGCTCGGCCAGCTCCTGCTCCAGCTTACGACACCACGAACACGATTCGCTTCCCACCCGCACAAGAATCGGTCGCTGATTGGCCAGCGCGTCCCGGTAGGCGGTCGGCAAGTCGCTGAGCCACGCGAGAGCCGCTTGATCCATTGGTGCGGATTCGGTCTCCTCCTGGGCCGTGAGCGACTGTGCGGCAAACAGCCATCCGCACAGGGCCCAACAGATCCAGTTCACAACTGCCAATGTGTGCGGCAAGCGGATGACCAGTTGTGGCGTGTGTCTTTCACGGCGACAGTCATTGGACCGTTGCTCGGACGACTCCACGCCCGAGGTCGTGTCGGCCATGCCGCTCTGACCTGAGGGATCCAGGCCGCGAACACCTTCGGTGCCGGGCGCCGTGTCGATTGGCCGTTCGACGGCGGCTTGGATCGGTGAGCGGTTTGCACTCATCTTAATCAGCTCCGTATGCTGGGGCCACGGAGTGGCCGGTCGGCTGGCCGTCCGCGTCCTGTTGTTCAGCGCCGTGCGTGATCTTGGCCCAAT
The DNA here is from genome assembly GCA_963802295.1 of uncultured Planctomycetota bacterium. GTDB lineage: Bacteria > Planctomycetota > Planctomycetia > Pirellulales > Pirellulaceae > JAJRVM01. The sequence continues at coordinate 68,926 of CAWDIM010000008.1, forward strand.
AAGTTTCGTAGGCGAACTTCGGGCTGTTCTCATGGTCGTGGCAGTGCAGGCATTGATCGCTGGCTCGGCGAAAGAAAGGGGTGTGCACATCGGGATCTTCACAATGGGCAAACGACGCACCGTGGCAACTTTCGCATCCGACGTCATGTCGATCGCGACTGCGCGCGGCCGACACGAATCCGCCGGGAATTCCGTAGCTGGTCGTGTGACATTGTTGACAGTAGGGGTCGACTTCCGATCCCGTGGCGGCCAGCGTATGCCAGGCCTCCGCGTGCTTCGACTTATCCCATAGAATGCAGTCGTCCAGATGGCATTCGCGGCAACGTTCGGTTCCCGCGACCACGAAATCTTCCGGGTACCGCACGTTAGCTGCGAAGGACGTCTGCGAGGCTGAGTAGTCCTGTTCCCTCAGTACACCGTAGAATCGTCTCAAGTTCTCTTGCTGCTCGCCATCATCCGCATAGCGCTCGCTGAGTTCGACGATCGCGCCGGCCCAGCGACCTCCCCGCAGAACCTCCGGAGCGGACAATTCCGCCATGTATTTGCCCTTGCTGGTAGCCGAAGTGAGAAGGGTTGGACCGACATACCGTGGAGCAATGCTCTGGATGGTAGGCCCTCCAATCACTGCATCGACTTCGGGTAGGCTGGCGGCCAGGCTTTCCAGTTCCGCCTTCGGCAAGTAAGCCAGCACAAGAATCGCGTCGGGGCGCTCCTGGAGATCCGCCAGCGTCTGCAGGATGGATTCGCGCGGCGGATCAATCTGTAACTGCTCCATTCGCTCTGAATCAGAGAGGACGCCCAATAAAGCCAGGCGACCTCGAGTTGTCTCGGTCATGATCACGCTCGCGCCCAACAGTTCGCCTTGTCGATCTCGTACGTTGCAGGTCAGCCAGGGAATGCCACATGCACCTTGGATGGACCGCAGGCGGTCGGGGCCCAGCTGCGCCTCCCCGGCACCGATGTTGTGCGCTGCAATGTGGAGAGCCATTTCACCTTGAATGATTGCCTCGAACTTGGCTACGTCGTAGGGAGATGTCCCGTCTGGGGCACCACCTGCGTCGACATACACAACCTCGTTGTCCGCGCGGAGTTGCTTGATGTACGTGCCGCGCCGCAGCAGGCCGCCGGATTGATTCGACGTGCACCCGCAGGGGACGATCCACCCGACTGTGTCGCCGCTCACCACCACGCGCAGCGGCTTAACGACCCGCTCTTCGACGCGGTCGTGGCATGCCGGCACATGTACGAGCAGGCAGGCGGCGAAGTACCAGCAGAATCGCGAGCTACTCGTCATGGTCCTGACTCACCCTGGAGGTTCGACTACCTGATCGCGACGAATCCCGGCAGTCACGCGGCACGCGTGGAGATCCTCGTGTTAGTGTGTTAGCGCGTACGCCAGAATGTTCACGTTGACATCGATGGAATTAGTGATTTCATTGCCGCCACAGCAGCAGCAGCCCTGCATGTGCCCCGTGTCGTTAAGTCCGTCCTGGGAATAGATGATCGCCAGACGCTCGTGCAGCGTGATGCCCTCGAGCGGACGCGGCGTGCCGTGCTTGGCCTGCAGTTGGCTGATATCGAGCACGGTATGAAAGACCGGATGCTCCATCCCCAGCGGCCGCAGCGAATGGTCGGCGAAGATCGAGGCCATTTCCCGGCGAAACGAACGGTCCCACTCCTCAGACGAACAGCCGGCCGAGGCGAGCAGGAATCCTCCTCGTTCCACATAGCGGCGCAGGTTCTCCCGCTCCTGTTCGGTCAGTTCGAAACTCCCCTCACCCGTCATGATCAGCAGCGGATGCGAGTAGATCTCATCATCGCTGAGCTTGACGGCATGGAACCGGCGACTCGTCGAAATCGCCGTTTCCTTTTCCGCTTTGATCAGAAAATGGTCCGAGAAGCACTGGCTGCTCTTGACCCCGGCATAGACCAGGTTGGCTACGTGCACCACACCATCCGGCTCACCGCCCGTCTGTCGCGGATCGGGCACCCGCTCCAGGCCGTGGCCCTGGAGATCCTGTCGGTCCAACTCCTGACGGCCTGACTCCGTAGCCTTGCCCGTTGGTTCCGTATCAGCACAACGCGCGACCGCAGCCCATTGGGGACCAGCGGCCAGCAGTAGCCAGCTCAACAAGATGCCGCCGCAGCACCACCTCATCTGGTAAACGGAAGTTGGACTTCCTCCAGTTCCACACCGCTTGGGTGAAAATCGTAGCATGGCGTGTCTCCTCGTGAACGTGGGTTCCGTTCGGTGCTGACGTTGCTTGCCAATCGATGCTCTGGCTGACCACTCGCAGCGCTATTGGTTTCCGGCTTCTTCGGTAATTCGCAGGAAGTACTGACCGACGCGCCGGCGGTAACTGGGGGGAATCAACCCTTCGCCGACGGCTGACGCCGCATCGGTCCGATCGGAGGGAAAGAGAACTGGTCGATCCTCGCCTCCAGAGCCGTGCCCGCCGCCACTGCCGCCACGCAGATAGTCGTCGGGACCCGAACCTCGACCGGCCAGCCCGCTCATCCCCGGCAGATTTCCATACAGCCCCATCTGACTCGCGCCCCCCCGCTGTGCGCTGTAGCCACTCCCCGCCACGCCACCAGCCCCTGCGCCGACTCCGAGTCCCGCCTGACCAAGCAGTTGTTGGGCGGTTGAGCCGAGGCATTCGCCCAGCGATGGCTGGAATGCCAACAAACAATTCTCGCATTCTCCGCTCATGGCTCGGCATTTCTTGATCAATCGTTCCAGGATGTCGGCGGCGCGTGCGGCCTCCTCATGAGCCTTCGACCCCTGCTGTTCATTCAAGGCCGTCTCGGCCGTGCCCATTGCCTCCGCGGCCCCACTTGCGCGAACCGCCGAAACAAAGGCCATGGCCGTGTCGCGCAGCGTATCATACTCCTCTTCATCGGGCAGAATCTTGACATGGTCTTCGATATCGTTGAGCAGGCGGTCCAGCTCTTCACCCAGCTGTGCTTGTTCCGCTTCCAGTTCGCGCATGCGAGCGGCAGTGGCTGAGGGGACATCGCCATCTTGTCCCTTCATCGTGGCCAGCCGATCGGCCAGATCGCGCTGTCGCTGTGCCAGAGCGATGAACCGCGCCTGATCTTCCAGCAGCGGATAGACTCGGGCGAGCAACTCGAGCGGTTCGATCGCCTCCTTCTTCAGTCCTTGGTGATTCCCTGACAATTGCTGCATCAGTTGCTGCAGCTGTTGGGACATCTGAGCGTTCGTGAGCGCGGCGTCATGGGCCGAAGGCTCCAACGCTTTCGCAGCTCGGCTCAGTTCACCGGCCAGGCGTTGGAGATGTTGGTTCAGCTCGCGGTCGGCATCGTACGGCAACGGCTCCGCGGCCGACTCGGCAATCTTGGCGGCGTTCTCGCGCAGTTCGTCCAGCAGTCGCTGGAGTTCGTCCCGACGAGCATCGGTGACGGCGGCATCCGGGTCCGAGTCTGCCATTTCCTTCTTGAGCTCCGCGATCCGTTCCAGCAGCGATTCAAGTCGTCGTTGAGTCGCTTGATATTTCGACATCAGCGCCCGGAGTCCCTGTTGTTGACGCAGGAGTCGCTCGAATTCCGCTTGCGAAATGATTCGGATCGTTGCCACGCTGGTTTCCGCCCCTTTGGAGGCGGCTGGGTCATTATCTTCCGCCCGTACAAACAGCTTGATTTCATCCCCCGGCGATAATCCGTAATCGGCCAGCGGTAGTCGCGTCTGCTGATGCCACCGGCGTGGCGCTGGAGTATCGACTTCCCAAGGGCGCGGCAATGGACGCGAATTGTTCAGACTGCGGAACAGCTCAACGCGCGCAATTCCATAGTCGTCTTCCGCGGCCGCGACAATCGGCACTTCTGCATTGGGTGTGGCCAGCGAATATTGCTGAGGCGCGAGCAGACGCACATAGGGGGCCTGATCCGTCAATAACGTGATGCTGCCGCCAAACGGATCCTGGGACGACTGACCGGCAACGTCCGTTACGGCCAGCTGGAACTTGCCCGCGGAGTCGATCGTGAATCCCCCGCTCACTTCATGACTTCCTGCCGCCGGCGGCTGCAGCGGAAATTCCAGCGTCCCGTCTCGTCCCTGCACCGTCAACTCGCCTCCGCCGAGCGGACGGTTGCTCATGGCCGAAACGAGGACACTTGTCCCCGGCAGACCGGAGAGTCCGATCTTGGGGAGCGGACCCTCGTAGGATGGTTCCTGCGTGTAGGCTGGAGGTGTCACTCGAAACCGCACAGACTCGATCAGCGGCACGGTTACCACATCGAGGCGAAACCGCCGACTTCGTGCCCGGTCCGCACGCACATAATACTCAGTTGGCTCCGTGACCTGCGTGAGTGTGGTGCGCCAGCGTTGTCCCGGTTCCGAGAACATCGGAAGGACCTCCTGATGAGTGCCGTCGTCCAGGATCAACTGAAGCTGTTCAGCCGAGCCCGCAACTACGATCGCCTCGATCTCCAGATCCGATCCATAGATCACTTGCGTGTCACCCGGCTCCACCGCAAAACGAACCTGGGAAAACGGTGGCACATCCGAATAAGGATTGAGGAACCGATTCAATTCGGTCCCGGTGAGTGTTGGAAGTAAGACCGCCGCCAGTGCACTCAAGAACGCCAAGGCACCGCACGCTCCGGCCGCTTTGCGCAGCGGGCGAAACGAGACGGCTTGAGACGCGGCCACGGTTTCCGCCAACTGCGTGGCCTGCTCGACCGCCATGCTCGCCAATCCCACGGTCAGCTTGCTGCCCGACGGGACTCCCTGACCGCCCAATTGCTGCGACAGCTCAAATCCGCTGACAATGAACCCTCCGCCTTGGGCGGCATGGTCCAAATGCCGCGCGGCATGAGCGTAACGCGCCGAGGCGATGGCTCTGGTCAACATCAGAGCGATCAACAGCAGGCCGGCCAGCAATGCGGTTACGCTGGCGCCGAGTCGCCACTGCGGTGACAGCTCCCACAGCAGGTCGAGCCAGACGCTGGCCAGGAGGACCAGCCCGATCAGTGCCAGACCCCAACACACACTGGCTGTGCCCCCGATCAGAATCAGACGATGGCGGATTCGTCGCAGATAATCGTGCAATCGTGCGCTCGGCATAGTCTCTCTGCTCCGCGTCTCCCGTACCGAAGAATGGTGCACCCGGCGATGGGTGACTTTCAAACCAGACCGCTGCGTCTGCGTAAGCCCCACGCGGCGGCCCATATTCCATAGACAGTCAGCAAAACCCACCAGCGGTCCCAAGCGATGATCTTGACCGATCTCTGTGGACGACTGGCGGATAAATACTCGTCGAACTTCTCGATCAGCTGCTGTGGCCGCCCGCTCTCCAGGACAGCACCGCCGCTTTCGGTCGCAATCATTTCCAACAGGTCACTGCGCGCGGCCACATCCAGACGTTCTGTCATGTTGTGTCGTACGTCGAAGACCGCCACGGCTGAACTGTCGTCGCCCGCTCCGAGCACTGTGGCTCGATACTGTCCTTCGGGAAGCTCGCCGAAGACCACGCGAAACTGCCCCGGCCACGTGCCAGCCGCAACCGGCGTGATCTGCCGAGGCGCTGCCAGGCCAGTACCAGTCAGTTCAACCAGCGGAGCATCTCCTCCGCCAATATCCCGGGTCAAAAGCGTCGCCGTCGCAGGCTCGTTGTTGCTGAACGTGACTTTGTCACTGCGTATGGCCACTTGCTGAGATGGCAGTAACCCGGAGTTGGCAACGAGCCACCGGATCAGACTGCGCCACAGCATTCCATACGTCTCATCGAACTGCTGGTGTTCTGGTGGCAGGAAGGCCCAACGCCACATGCCTGCCCCTTCCACGACGACGACACGACCATTGCCAACCGGCTGGTAACTGATCACGGGCGTTGTGTTCGCTTGGTCGTCCGCCGTGGCCAGCACGACGGTCAGCGGCTTTGGCTGCTGCGGCTGCGCGACCGTAGCGAGTGTGGGGAGCTGGACCAGCACATCCTGGTCGCCGTCTTGCACCGGAAGCCACTGCACCAGGCGGCCAGTCTCGGTCAACCTGACTCGGAACCGCGACTCACGAGTTGGAGTCCACCGCACCGGCATCAGTTCGGCCAGCTGCTGGCTGACCTGCGTGGCGGGCGAACCGCGGAAGCAGACCAGCGAACCGTTGTCTTCGACCAGCCACTTCTTCAGTTGGCTGGTACGCGCTTCGCTCAAGAACGTCTCGGCATCGCGCCCCAAGAGGATTATCTGATAGGCGGCGAAGCCCGGCGATCCGCTGAGCAGTTCGTCCAAGTCTCGATGAATGGTCCAGCGTTCGCCGCGCAGCTCGCCGCCGTCCCCCCCCGTCGCGTCGGCTCCCTCACTGGAGTCTTCCCGGGAAATATGCCGCTGCAGATAACGGCCTTCCGCCAGGCGAATCAGCGTTGTCAGATCGACAGACACGTCAGCGGCCATCGTGCGCACCAGGAACTTGGTGTCCCAGTAAGGCTTCCCCTCCAACAGCAGGACACGAACCGGCTCGTCGATAACACGCAGCGATAACGTCGCGCTGTTGTTGACGTTAGTGACCTCGCCCGCATGTGGCTGCACGCGGATCTGGTAACGATACAGACCGCTCTGGCGCTGCACGACCTGCAGCGTCGTCTCGGTGGTTCCATCCGCCGCGACACGCACCTCCTGCTGCTCCACCTCCTTGTCATCCAGTTGCAGTGACAGTTGCACACGATCGACCAGCGCTCCACGCTGGTGAATCGCCACGGAAACAGGTACGGTCTGTCCGGGGAATGCCATCTCTTGCGGGAGCCGCAAAGAGACTTCCAGGTCCTGGACTCCCGAGCGGGTTCCGATCGTGTTCACATAGATCGGCGCGGCCATCGCATGGGCTTTGGCCACGCTCTGCCGCAACGCGCCGACACCTCCGCTCGCATTGTGCACTCCATCACTCAGCAACAGCACAGCCTGACCCTGCGGCCGATCGTCGAGTGATTGCTCAATTCCCGCCCCCAGGTCAGTTGACATGCCATCCGGCTGTTGCCGTGCCAGTCCCGCGATATCTCTCCAGACCGCTCTGTCAGCGACCGATCCGATGCGCACGTCGAACCGGTCGTGCAACGCCTTCAACGTCTCCTCGGCAATCAGGCAGGCGTGTTGATAGCGAGTCGCGCCGGCTGCGCCGTCTGGTATTGCCATGCTTGCCGATCGATCCACGAGAATCGTCAAACGTGGTTTACCGGCCGGAGGTGGAATCGGTTCGATCCAGGTGGGATTCAGCAGAATCAGCAGCGGCAGAGCCAGGGCTACGGCCATCAAGGCGAGAATCCCATGACGGACGCGTCCATACAAACGGGTGCGACTGGCCAGCGCGTACGCAACCAGCAATCCGCTGGCCACCAGTGCCAGCGGAAGCCATAGCGCCAGGGGAATGTATGGTTCAAATGCCAGACCGTTCACGGTTCAGCTCCGGAAAATCAACAGGAGGGAAAGTTCGCCGAGCAGACTGAGAACAGCTACCGTGAGTATCCATGTCCACAGGACGTCCCGCTGTTCGCGACCGACACTGGCACTGCGATATTGCACGGCATGGCCGGCGGCCAGGCGGTTTTCAAGCACGTCGGCCGAGAGGTTTTCCAACTGGCTCTCTTCGTCGGTCAGATGAACCGGCAGCGCCAGGATCGTCTCGTCTTCGCGCAGCACGCGATAGATGCCGGGCACTCCGGCAGACTGCCATTTCCAGACCACGCCGGTACCGTCTCCTGAGAGCTCACCGAAGGTGCCGGCCGCCTGCTGCTCGGTTGGCCCCGCCACGCGCAGGAGCTGTGGTTCTTCGACGCTGCCGGGCAAGCGCACGACCAGCGGTTCGCCGCTGACAGCTGCCGTTTCACTGTGACGCTGCTCTAACATCTGCTGCACCAGTTGATCCAGCAGCGGGACGAAGGCTGCCATGCGAGGGAGACTGGACCGATTCAGGTCGGCATTCAGGACTGTCAATGTGCCGGCACCGGATGAAGTTCGTACCAGACAGGCTGTGCCGTCGTTGTACGTGGCCAAGACGTCGTCCGCGATCGCCGAAACCCGCCGACGTGACTCCAGCCCGCCGGCAAATCGCATGCTTCCCACAATGGCCGCAGTATTCTCGCCAAACACATTGAAGGGAGGTGCATCATCACGCACGGACGCGAGGAACAGATCGCGGCGCGAATCCCCGGCAGTTGGCGGTGCAAAATCCACCGGCATCTGCAGATCAGTGCCGGCCCGTTCGGTCAGCTCCTGCAGATTCGTGGCATCGACGACTTCACTCGCGACATACAACAGCGGATGTCCGCGACGCAGCAGCCCCGCGAGCAGCGTCAATTCGTCAGGCAGCAGTTTTCCCGTATGGTCCAAAGCGATCAGATCGGCCGCGGCCAATGCCTGGCGATTCAGCTGGCCGGGACTCATGCGTATCACTTGCGCCGAGTGCTGTTGATCCACGCGCACATCGGGGACCAGGCCGCATTCCAGGTAGTGGCTGGACGAAGGATACTGATGGGAGGGCTGACGCGAGATCAACGCATACAGTGGTCGGCTGCCGACCTGGGCGACCAGGCTGCGCTGATCGTCGCCCGTCAGCGCATCCTGGACGCCTGTCAGTCGAGCTAATCCCAATTGCCATCCTGCTTCGGGAAGCAGGATTTCTTGAGTGAGCGTTGTTCGTCGTCCCGCGGCACAGGCGCCTTCCAGGCGATAGGTGGCGTTCCCGATCGCCACTTCCACGGTGATCGAACGCCGGGTCGGTGAGTAGTTTCCCACCTCGACCTCCAGCAACGATTCGCGGCCGGCAGAAGTCCGACCGCGGAATCCCGCCTGCAACACCGCCAGATTGGCAAGCGGCTCGTCGGGGGCCACCGATTCCAGCTGAATCTGAGTGTCCGGCGGCAAGCTGGCCAAATCGGCACGCGCCCAGTTCGCACGCTGGAAGTCGCTGACCACTACCAGTTCGAGCCGCTGAGCTTCCCTGCCGTCGACCGGTGTGAGCATTTCGGCGGCCATCGTAATCGCTCGATTGACGTCCAACCGCTCGGGCCGAGCCTGGGCTTCTGCCAGCGCGTCACGCAACGCTTCGAAATTCTGCGATGGTTCGGTCAATATCGGGTGGGGATGAGCGCCGGCGAGAATCAGATTGGCGCTCAAACCAGGACGATATCGAAGATGCGAGGCGGCGATGCTGCGCGCCCGCTCCAACGCCGTGACGCCCCCCTGCACCGCTGCCATGCTCTGACTGACGTCGAGCACCACCACGCGCGTTGCGGTGCCGGAGTGCGCGTCGGAGATCAGGGGCTGCCGTCCGGCTTGAGGCCGGGCCATCGCCAGAGCGGTCAGCAGCACGGCGAGTGTCCGCAGGGCCAGCACCAGCACATCGCGCAGACGGTGCCGTGCACGCCGCAAGTGAATCGCTTCACGCAGGAAACGCAACGTGGAAAGCGGAAACCGCACGGGACGCGGCTTGGTCAGGAAATGAACGGCCACAGGCAGACTGATCGCGGCCGCCCCTACAATCAAGGCCCACACATGCAAAAACATCGTTGCCTATCCGGTGCGTTCCACCAGAAATCCCTGCAAGGTGCGTAAATATGGCGTCGCCGTGGAAACCAGCCGGTAGTCGCAACCGGAAACCAGCGCGTACCGGCGAACCGTTCTCAGGTGCGTTTCGAACCGCCGCCGATACTCGGCCCGAATTTCTGCCGGCGAGCAAGCGACGTGACCGTCGGCTTCCATTCCCTCGAAGCGATAAGCGGCTCCGTCCGGCAGACGCTCTTCCTCAGGATGAACCAGATGCAGCGCCACAACTTCCCAGTTGTGATACCGAAACAGACGTACCGCCGCGAAAAGATCGTCGAGATCGTCCATCAGGAAGTCTGTCATCAACAACAGTACGCCGCGGCGACTGGATCGTTCGAACAACTCGCGCAGCGATTGCCCCATCGTCTGAGCAGGCTCGGCTACCAGCTGCTCGATCCGTTCCTGGAGCAGCGTCACGTGGATCATCGTGCTCCCCGGCGGCAGCATCTGACGAAGCTCCGACCCCAACACGGCCAGACCCACTTGATCTTGTCCGCCACGGATCACGTGGCTTAACGCCGTGCCGAGGTACTGTGCGTATTCCAACTTCGAACCGACCTGGGAGCTGCTCGATGCCGTACCGTTGAACGCCATCGATCCGCTGGCATCAATCGCCAGCGTGCAGGCCAGGTTTGTTTCGTCCTGATAGACACGTACAAATGCCTTGCCGGTTCGGCCAAACACCTTCCAGTCCAGCCGGCGCAGGTCCTCGCCCCCCGTGTATTCGCGGTAGTCGACGAATTCGCCCGCCCCTCCCTGCTGGTGCGATTGGTGGCGGCCGCTGTACGCGCCTTCAATGCGATAACGGGTCGTGAATCGCATGTGCTGCAAGGCTGCCAGTGCCCGCAGATCCAGAAAACGGCTTCGTGTTTGCGTGGTCATGATACGACGTCGTGCAGCAGATGATCGACCAGCTTCTCGGACGTTATGGAGTCGCCCACTGCCCGGTGGTTCACGATCAGCCGGTGACGTAGTACCGGCGCCGCGACGCGATTGATGTCGTCGATCGTCGGCGCCGTGCGGCCCATGAGCAACGCATGAGCCTTGGCCGCCAGCACCAGATTCTGCGATCCGCGAGGGCCCGCACCCCAGGCGACGTAGTCGCGAACCATCGATGTCGCTCGTCGGTCGTCCGGCCGACTCGCTCCACACAAACGCACCGCATGGGAGCATACGTTGGGCGGCAGCGGAACCGCAAACACCAGATCGCGCAGGTCCAGAAACGTCGTTCGGTCGAGCGAAGCGCTGGGCAAAGCCACCGGGCCTGCCGTCGTCTTCATTACGATCTCTTCTTCCTGTTCCGGAGTCGGATAGCCGACATTGATCAGCATCATGAAGCGATCGAGCTGCGCTTCAGGGAGCGGATAGGTCCCTTCTTGCTCGATCGGATTCTGAGTCGCCACGACCAGGAACGGTTCCTCCAGATGGTATGTCTGCCCGCCAACTGTCACGTGCCGCTCAGCCATCGCCTCTAACAACGCCGACTGGGTCTTGGGCGCTGCCCGATTGATTTCGTCAGCCAGAACCAGATTGGAAAACACGGGCCCACGACGAAAAACCAGCTGCGGCGAACCGTCTTCCCCCCGTCCCAACAGCTCATAGCCCGTGATATCCGAAGGCATCAGGTCGGGAGTAAACTGGATGCGAGTGAATTTCCATTGAAACGCAGAGGCCAACGCTTTGACCATCAACGTCTTGGCCAAACCCGGTACACCCACCAACAAGGCGTGTGAGCCGGTCAGAGCGCAGATCAGCAACTGATCAATCGTCTCATCCTGCCCCACGAGCACCTCATGCAAACTCTGGCGGATCGTCCTCACTCGTTCGGCAAATCCCTCGATCCGGTCACGTGCCAATTCTACGGCAGCCGGCAGATCATTCATGATCAACTCCTCGAGAACCAGTGTCTCTGCTGCAGCCCCCAATTGCTGCCGGTATGATATCGCTATTTCGCTGGTGTGCCAAACATATTCTCCAGAATGTGTACTGCCGCAGGCGGAAAACAGAATCGAATTCGATTGTCGCGGTTGGCTCGGCCGAAAAGCCTCGAAATCATCAGACTTCTGGCAGATGTCATCGACAGGTGGTACAAGATAGTGAAGACAAAGGAGGAGCTTCACATGAGCCGTGGGTGTTGGTTCACCCTGCGGACTTCCTGCCGCCTCCTTTCTTCTCGACCACCTCCGCTGTATCATGCAGTCTTGCAGACCACGCCTCGCTGCCGCATGCTGCCGACGCGTCTGCACGGCTTTCGCCAAGGCAAGGACAGTGCCCGATAGGACAGTGCCTGATAGGACAGTGCCTGATAGGACTGAGTCTGCCTCATTTGCCCACTTCCTGGCACCAGCGAACGAGGATCTGCGATCGTGACGGAAGACAGCCGAAAGACGACGTTGTGCGGTCGTGGCTGGGGCGACGTGAGGATCTGGATCGCCCTGGGCTTGACGTTTCTGTTGCTCAACAGCTTCGGAAACGCCGAGGCGAAGTCGCCATACTACTTCGCGGAGTATTTCCTGTACGGCCTTATGTTCGTCGGCCTGTGGGCGAACGGGAAATTCGACCTCCGAAAACGGATTCCGATCCCTCGGCAGTGGGCGCCGGGTCTGTATATCTTTCTCGTCTGGTTATGCGGCATGGTGTACGAGACAAGTCTCACCGTTAACGGTCAAGGCGTTGGTGGAGTACACCCCGACACCATCCCCTCCTTCCTGTTGGCGCAAGGCGACTACATCCTGATTGCCATGGTCTCGTGTTTCTTGATCAGGCGAGGGCAGCTATCATTTCGCGAGATGTTCTTCGTCGCCGGCGGCAAGAGCCTGACGGAAGGGATTATCTTCACCGGCGTCCTCACGGCGTTACTGTGTTCGCCTCAGTTCTTCTTGGCCCCCATCGTGCTCGGCTACTACACGTTGGCTTACAGCAGTTTCATCGCCCTGCCACTGTTGTTCATCGACGAAGAGCTGCTGTGGAAGTGTGAGGGTCGGAAGAAACAACACTCCACGGCCTATTTCTGGTTACTGGGATTCCTCGTCGCACTGCCCATCCGAATCTTCTGGGGACTCGTCTATTCGCCAGTCGTTACGTGGCTCTTCGACCTTCCGCCCAACTCCGTGGGCAGCTGAAGTGGACCGGGCAAGAGGGAGTGAAGTGACCTGCCGAAGGAGGAGATGGATGCGCGGATACGCCCAAATCAGTCGGACTCGAACGAGCGCGGTCTGCCCGTTGTGATTGTTGCGGCGGCACCGGCGGGCGAAGGGTCAGGAGAGACGAGACACCTGCTCGTGCGGTGGCCGGACCGAGCAACCGTGATTCTCGCCAACGCCTGTCTGCTGTTCTTCAAGAGTTGGCCGGTCCCCCAGGGAAACCCGATTGTGAAGCTACTGGACGGCCGCGGAGAAGTCGGGCGATCCTGGTTTCTGGTACGGCGCCAACGCCTCGAACCGGTACTCGATCTCGGCGATTTCTTCGTTGCTCAGTTCCTGTTCTGAGTGGATAGGCGACGCGGGAATGGACCCACCCTGCCCGTAGTGACGCGAAACCATCGTCTGGAACACTCCTCGTTTTTTCCAGAGGTACAGCTGGTAGCCGCGCAAGTCGCCAGGATGGGTCGTGCTGAGGTTGATCATGAGAAGGAATTTGCTGTACGCATCCCGCACCGCGGCGGGATCTGTCCCGCTCTGGTGCAGTTGCCAGATGCGAGTGAGAACGTCGGCGTAAATGGCTCGCTCGGTGATCAGTCCTTCCGAGCCGAGCCGCAATTCGTAGAGCCAGCCATAACCGCCCCGGGCGCTGAATACGCGCCGGATCGGCGGTTTGGCCGCGAGCAGGGCCCGTGTGCGAGCGATGACGTTGCCGGCTTCTTCCTTCACGTAGCCGAAATTGGGCAAGTCCTGTGCGAGTTCGATCAGAAGGTCCACTGAGGGAATCGGCCCCTTGTAGCTCACTCCACCCGTGGTCTGAATGAAGACAGGCCGTTTCGTGACCGACGCCAGGGCATGCCAGTACCGGCGCAGATCGTCCTCCGTCTTTCCCGAGTCGGGTGGTCGCGAGATGAACGCCGGCGGTGCCAGTTTCTCGGCGTGCTCGGCAAACATCAGCATTTCGCTGGTGTCCTTGCCTTGCACGCCCAGACACAGCGCGGTCGTCTTGAGTTTGCGGGCTGTCTTGGCAAGTACCTCCATGCCCTGCAGCTTTTCGTCGTTCGTGAGCAGATCAACGCTATCACCTGACTGCGGCCAGATCATACCCGGACACCCGCACCAGTCGACATAGCAAGCCTGTTTGGCAAGCGCATCAAAATCCACGGCGCCCGATGCAGTGAATGGTGTTGAGAGAATCAGGAACGGTCCTTGAATTCTGGGGTCCGGGACTGCACCCGTGTCGGCCTGCAGGTCCGCACCGCAGATGGGTTGTCGCAGCAGCGCAGCCCCGATGGTGCCGGACGCGCCGACTATCGCTCGTGTGAGCATCCGCCGTCTCGTGAGGCGACTGGTCATGGCCTGCCCTCCTTCAAAAGCCTGCCCTCCGCAGAGGCGGTCAGGCCTGGATTCGCCAACGATGACTCATCCGCGTCCAGCAGCGGAGCGGACAGAAAAAGCCGAAGGAAAACGATCAAGGAGGCTGGATGTTTCATTTAGGAGTGGCTCCGATGAGAACGCTTAGCACGTGATGGGTTTCCCTCGATCCTGTCTCTCATGTTCGGGGCGAGACATTCTACGGCCTGCCTCCGATCCAGCTCTTCACTGCACGGCCTTTTGAGTCCTTGAGCACCAGACGGGCAATACGAACGAGTCCCGGTGCAGTGCCGGGATCGACTGGCAGCCCAGATCCGCATAGCCGAGATCATCCACGAGTATGATCACGATATTGGGTGCGTCAGCTTTCGATGCTTCTCCCAGACAAGTGCCTGGCAATATCGAGAGAATCGCCGCACACGCAATCGGCAGCAATGCAGTGAGGTAAATGAGGCAGAAACGCTTGGGCGTGGCAGACCGCCGCGTCAACGGTTATTCGCTCTCGCCAGTCCATTCCTATAGCCTCCTGTCCAAAATCGTCCCCTCGATTCTACCCTCTGATTCGAGGATCGGCAAAGCCATAGAATCAAGGCCGGGGCGTCGCCCACTGGGAATGACGTGGCTTTGTGGATGACGGCACACAGGCCAGGGGCCTTCGAATCCGGTTTCGGCGCGTTTCCTATCGTAGAACTGGGCGAACAGGCGGAACTTGCGCGCGGAGTCGCCACCGTGCCTTCCACGAATGAATGATGATGCCGCGATTGGCCCAGGCAGCGGGGGCGCCTGGCTGCCCGCGTGCCGCTGCTTCCATGCGCGCTCGTCGTAATCGTTGTCGATGGTGGATCGCTTGACCCGGCGAGCTTGTCACACCTGACATCCACATCTACTCTCACTCATGCTCGTGCTCGCAATCGAACTCCGTGCCCGACTGCGATGGATCGAGCACCACCGCGTGGGTAGGATCCAGTATACTGGTTTCTCAACAGACTCAGTCCTCTTGACCTCACTTGGCCCTTCCAGGTTCGGATCGACAAATGGCTCCTTATCGAATGAACGCTCCCGGGCATCGGCAGCGACTGCTGCTGGTTGTCCTTATCGGGTGCTCCTGTTGTGCCCGTCCGGGAAGGGCGGAAGAGCCGCGATCGGCTGGTTCTTCCGTTGTGGATCCGGTGGCAGGCGGAGAAACAGGCTGCGCTGTCGAGCGGTCCGGCGGTCCCGCTCCGACGAGCACACTCCCTTTGCTCTGGGGCTTCGACGACATCGGCTTCCAGTGGCCGACACCACGGCATCAGGCCAGCCTGACCCGACATCCCAAGGGCAACGCCCTGATGCGGGAGTTCGGCTTCAATTTCTGGTTGATGTGGTATCCCGACGCGGCGGGGAGCTGGAGCTACGAGCGGAACCGCGAGTTCATTCGCACGGTGGATGCATGGTGCGCCGAGCACGACGTGCAGTGGATGCTTAACACGCTCTCTACCGTGTGGAACACTTCGCCGGAACACTGCATCGATCCGCGTGGTTACGATTGGTTCTGCCGCCCCGACGGCCGGCGCTTCTATCTGTTTCCGGAGGAGATCCTCGCAGAATTGGGACAATGCGACCGACTCGTGGGACTCATGTACGACGAAGCGGAACACCACCAGAACAATGCGAACTACGTAGCCGGTCTGGACCGCCCGTCGATATTTGATCCGGCGGGGTTCACTCTGGAGCAGGCCGCCGACGCTCACACCGCGGCCGTCGCTGCCGTGGTCCATCACCATGCGCGCTTCGGTCTGGAGCTCTACACGGAGCATGTCACGCCGGTCATGTTCCACACCTTCGCGCGTGGCGGCGTTACGGCGGGGACGAAAGTGCTCAAGGAAGCCTGGTCGCCCGTCGCGATCGCCTGCGCTTTGGGCGCGTCGATCCAATACGACACGCCGTTGTGGATCACGCCCGACTTGTGGGGATTGTGGGGGTATCCCAGCCATTCGCCCGAGCAGTATCGTTCGGCGTTGCTGCTGGCCTATCACATCGGGGCGGATTGCATCTATACCGAAAGTCTCTGTCACAACCCCACTCCGGGCGCGCCGTACCAGTTTCACAGTCTGGCCGAAGTGACCAAGGATGACTATCAGCTGACGCCGTACGGTGAGGTGGCGAAGCAGTTCATTCATGAATACGTCCCGTCGCATCCGCGAGTGTTCGTGCGCCGCACGCTGCGACCCCGCACGGTGATCATCCGCCAGGAAGACGGCTGCTATGGTCAGCGTGTCATCAACGCGCCCCATCTGCCCGACCGGTTGTTCGGTTCGAAGCAGTGGCGGTCGACCCCTGCCACCGAAGCGTGGATGGCCGCGTGGCATTTGTTGACGCGTGGCGTGGTCCCCAAGGACAACCTATACCGCTGTTGGAACGACTCCTCCGGGACTTCCAACCAGGTACTGTGCCCGCTGGATGGAGTGGTTGTGTATGACCATTACGTGGGACTGGAGCTGCTGTGCGAGGCGGAAGTCATCTTCTTGACCGGTGTGGGGGTCAGCGAGACGACGCGGCAGGCGGTAGCTGAGTGCGTGCGGCGCGGAGCGATCTGCGTGGCCCGGCCCGCTTTGGCACCGGAAGCAGTGCGGGACGGTGTGGACGCAGATGGAGTTTGTCGTGAGGGACGCGGCCGCTGGATACTGACCGAGGATTTTCTCAGTTCCGTCGTGCGGGCGTCGGTGTCGCACGTGATTCCGACGGAAAGCATGGTCCGGTACCGATTCGGCAATCAGGAGATCATCTGGCGGCCCGTGGCGGGTAACCTTGACCGCCTCGCAGTCGAAGTGCGAACCGTCGAGTAACCGGCACCGAGGGCAGGGAGCCCGCTTCCACGCCGTTTCTGCCAGACTGCTGGGTGACCTCAGTTCTCCGGTCCGCGAAAGGTAATCACATGCGTTACCGCCTGCTCTTGCTGCCCATCATTGCGAGCGTGGTACGAAGTCAGAGTGTCTGGTCGTGGCCGGAACAGCTCACTCATGGTATCGGTCTCCTCAACGACTTACAGTGCACGAGGATTCTTGGTCCTTGCCTTGTTCGGAGGAAATGGTGTTCCGCAGCCAAACCACCAACTTCGCCCCCCTTGCCGCTGGCAGTTCCACCACAAATTTCTTATCGGCCGTGGGAAATTGCCGCTGTCGTGGCGTCATAATGGGTGATTGGTGCGACGGAGTGTACGAAATCGAACCAGTTCCTGGTCTACTCACGGTGATCGATGACAGAGCAGATTAGTCCGCACGATCTCGAGCAGATAATGCGCGACCATGGGGCCGCTCTGGAGTTGTTTGCCGCGCAGTGGACGAACCAACCGGAAGATTGCGTGCAGGAAGCGCTGCTGCAACTGGTGCGTGAGCGGACCGTTCCCGACAACGTACTCGCCTGGCTGTACCGGGTCGTGCGTAACCGCGCCATCAGTTGGCAGCGATCCTCTTGGCGCCGTCGCCGCCGCGAATCGGTCGTGGCCACGCAGCGTCCACTCTGGAGTCTTCCACCGGGTTGGGAGGCGACTGAACTCGAAGAGGTGACGCGGGCGCTCGGAGCAATCGATCCGGAGTTGCGTGAAGTGGTGGTGGCCCGGATCTGGGGCGGACTCTCGTTCGAGCAGATTGCAGCCGTGGTGGAAGCTTCCACCAGTACGGCTCACCGTCGCTATGAAGCAGGTTTGCAGCAGTTGCGCGAAAGGTTGGAAGTTCGATGCAAGAAGAACATCAGTTCGACCGGGGCTTGACAGACCTGGAGCGTACGCTCAAAGCACTCGCCCCCGCTCCAGCTCAGCTGAGCATCGCCCAGACCATGTATCTTGCCGGTCGGCAGTCGATGCGGCAGCAGCAGCGGTGGCAGTGCGTCTGGCCGCTCTCGTCCGCCTGCCTGGCCGTCTTGTCGCTCACGCTGGCGGTGCTCCTGGCAACACCTCGCCAGTCGCACGTGGTGAACATTCCGCGCGAGCCGGTTCCACAATCGCAGCAGGAACAGGACAGCAGTTCTGCGCAGCCACCGCAGCAGCTTGCCAAGATGCACTCCGCCCGGAAAGCTCATTCCGATGGCCTGCAGCGGCTCACGGCTCCCGCCAAGTTCGATCGGCTGGCTCGGCGCAATCTGGCTCTGCTCGACAAGTGGGACGCTGTGGCGAGTGAGTCAGAAGCCGAGCAAGCACCGATACACGCTATCCGCTCCCGCGATTGGCATCTGCTGTTGGATAACATGAGTGCTGCCGATCAGTTGCAGCGGCCCGATGCCACGCCGTCTCCGCTATTTCCCTGGACCGCATTGTTGAACCTGCAAGGTTGAAAGGTACTGGATCATGTTGCGCTATCAGCACACACGATGGATAGGAGTTCTGATGTGGGTCGGTCTCTGGTCCGCACCTCACTACGGCCAGGCACAAGAACCGGCGACCGATTCGATGCCGGCCGTCGAACTGGCATTGGTACCCCAGCCCGAGCCCGACCCGCCACTTCAATACCGACTCGTTCCCGCCTACAGCGACATCCGATCGGGCAACGCAGCTACACGTTACTACCGCGCCATCCTGCTCATGCCTCGTGAAAAGGAAAAGGTGTATAGTGATGAGCAAGCCAAGTGGCTGGATCAACCTCTGAGTCAGTTTCCTCAGGACTCAGCACAAGCGTTCCTTGAACCCTACCGGAACACACTCCAGGAACTGAAAGCGGCCACTCTCTGTAGTCATTGCGATTGGGGCCTGCCGGTGCGAGAAATGACTGGCATCGAGGCGGTGTCGCTCCTGCTCCCCGATCTTCAGGAGACACGCGCGCTGCGCGCATCTTGCGGGTTAAGACGCGACTGGAGATTTCACGGCGGCAGTACGATGCGGCGATCGAATCGATGACGATGAGTTACCGCCTCGCGACGGACGTCGGCAAGTCGCCGATGCTCATTGGCAGCCTTGTGGCTGCGGCAATCGCCAGCATGACGAATCAATCGGTCCAGGATTGGATCGAATCGGGCGGCCCGAATTTGTACTGGGCATTGGCCGGCCTGCCCACTCCATTGGTTGATCTCCGCCAGGCACTGGAGCAGGAAATGAACCTGCCGCTGCAGACCTTCCCGATCCTGAAGGATCCTGAGCACGCCCAGTTCACTCCAGACCAGTGGCGGCAGCAGATTGCTGAGTCGGTGCAACGATTGAGTCAGCTGGATAATGGCCCACGTGCGGGGTCATCAGATCTGCTGGCTCAGTCCACGGCCACAGCCCTGATCTTCGCCGGCTACGGCCCGGCCAAACAGGAACTGATTGACAGCGGCATGGATCCTGCTGAAGTGGAAGCGATGCCGGTGGGTCAGGTGGTCGCCATTCAGACGGCACGTTCGTACCGGAAGGTGTATCAGGAGTCGATGAAGTGGACCTACCTGCCGTACTGGCAATCGTACCGTCAGATGGGCAATTCGTTTCAAACGCTCACACAGGAAGGATACCTTTCCGGTCCCGGACGACTGCCAGGTGTTATACCGATTGCGGCCTTGTTCCTGCCGGCCATCGAAAGTGCCACGTTTGCACCGGTGCGCGTCCAGCGTGAATTGGACGCTCTGCGGGTGATCGAGGCGATTCGAGCCGCCGCGAGCACTGGCAACGCTCTGCCCGATTCACTTTCCGGCCAGAGCGACTGGCCTGTTCCCATCGACCCGGTTACCGGCAACCCGTTCGTTTATCGACGGGAAGGTGATCGTTCCGTTCTCGAAATGCCACCGCCAGAAGGCAGGAGCGCGTCACATTTCGGCAAGCAATTCATCCTCCGGATCAGCGATCAACAGGCCCACTGAGAAACACATCCTCAAAGGAAAAGGAAAGATCATGCTACGTCGACATGTCACTTACTGCCTCTTGACCTGTATCACGTGGAGCGGACTCGCAGTCGCCGCCCTGGCCCAAACGCCGGGTGCCGCGCCGGCGTCGGAAAGGGCGACGATCGTCGCGCCGGTCCTGGAAAGTCAGACTGTTATTGTCGGTCGTCTGGACGTCAAGAGTTTCCCTTTTGATGAATTGAAGGACCAGGTTGTCTCCTATCTCAAGGAGATGATCACACAGCCTGAAGACCAGCAGCAGATGGACGCGGCAGCCAACCAACTGAAGATGCTCCGCGAAGCGTTTCTGGCGGCCGGCGGAGAGGAAATCGTCGTTGTGTACAGCACGTTGGATTTCCCCAGACCGCCGTTCTTCGTCATCACTGCTTCCAAGCCCGATGGCGTGGAATCGCTCGAGACATTCCTCAAAGGGATGGCACGCGGAGGGAATCCGCACGCGATGGAAGTTCGCCGATCGGCAGATCATCGACTGCTGGTTGGCGTACCTGCCGTACTTGATCGAGTACAGGCGCTGGAGGCGCAACCGCGGCCCGATTTCGTTGCGGCACTGCAAGCTGCTTCCGACCAGCCATTTCAGCTGATCATTGCCCCGGGCCCCGATCAGCATCGTGTCCTCAAAGAGACGTTCCCGCAACTCCCTCCTCCTTGGCAGTTCGTCACTGGCGAGGCTATCAGCAACGGAATGCAATGGGCCGCCCTTACGATCGATACTGCACCCGCTCTGCAAGCCAACGTGCTCATCCAGTCCGCCAGCGAATCAGCGGCTGAACAATTGAAGCAGCTGATCACGAAATCGCTCCAACAACTGGCTCAGCTTCCGCCCATTCAGCAGGCGATTCCTGACGCGGCGCAGGTCGTCAATGTCCTGCAACCGGAAG
Source organism: uncultured Planctomycetota bacterium (assembly GCA_963802295.1). GTDB lineage: Bacteria > Planctomycetota > Planctomycetia > Pirellulales > Pirellulaceae > JAJRVM01. The sequence goes on from CAWDIM010000008.1 coordinate 89,714, forward strand.
TCAAAGGCAATCAAGTGAAGATCCACCTGACGGCTGACGCGAACACGCTGCAGCTAGTGCTCAAGCCGGTCACGGACGCCATCGCCGCCGCTCGGCAAGCCGCCCAGCGCTCGCAGTCCAGCAACAACCTGAAACAGCTGGCACTGGCCATGCACAACTACTACGACGTTCACAAGAAGTTCCCTCCCGCCGCCTCGTACGACGCCGCCGGGAAACCGCTGTTGAGCTGGCGAGTCCATCTCCTGCCCTATCTGGAACAGAAAGTGCTCTATGACGAGTTCAAACTGGATGAGCCTTGGGACAGCGAGCATAACAAAAAGCTCGCGTCGATCGTCGTGCCAACCTTCCAGGACCCTCTGGCTCATGTTAAGCCGGGCATGACGAACTACCTGGTACCCATCGGCGAAGGGACCGTGTTTGGAGGAAAGGAAACACTGACGATGAAGGAAATCGTCGATGGCACCTCGAATACCCTGATGATTGTCGCCGCGACTCCCGAGCGTGCCGTACCGTGGACTAAACCGGAAGACTTGCCGGTGACACAGGCCGATCCCAAGAAGGGGCTTGTCGATGCCCAACACCCTTGGTTTCTGACCGCCTTCTGCGACGGGAGCGTGAGAGTCATCGCGGCATCGATCGACAATGGAGTCCTGTGGCAGCTCTTCAACGCCCAGGACCGGACGCCGATCGATCCCGAGAAGATCCGCTAGACGTCGGACGGGACTCAAGGATAAGCCACTGATCAAGATCGATGCGCCCAACTCCGCAAACGAATCGGTCTTTCACGACTACCTGGTGATCGAACTGCGGGAGGTTCTGGAAGTCGATGGCAAAGAGTATCCGGCCGGCGCATCATGGATGGCCGAGTACGGCAATCCGGACAATCCTGAGGCATGGGAGTTCATTCGTACGTTCTCGCCATACCACAACGTGCAGAAGTCGCGGAAGTATCCGGCCGTTCGGTTCACGACCTCGACTCGCGCTGACCGCGTGCACCTACTTTCGCGAGCGAGAGGCGACGATGGTTTCCGCGCCGGCGGCAACGACGTACGATCAGGCCGGCTGCGATCCCGCTCAGGAACAGCAGGCCAGTCCCCGGCTCCGGCACGGTCGTGAATGTGACCGTGTCGTCGTACACGCGACGTTCCCACCCGATTATCTGGCCGGCATCGATACTCGATAGAATCGGGAAAGCATAAACGGGAGTCAGTGTCACATCCCACTGGCCGTCGGCATTGAAGATCGCGTCGATTTCCAGATGTCCATAGTGCTTGCCGCCCGAGACCAACACATCGCCATTCCACACCTCGAGCGCATCGGTCTGCGCCAAAAACTCCTGCACGTAGAGCGTCGAGTCGTAGGTGGTTCCGCGCAACCCATCTCCGCCGATGCCAATGTCAAAGAAGTGAATCCCATCCACAATCGAGTGTTCGTACATTTCATCGTGGCCTGAGAAGACCGCTTTGACATCGTACTGGGCGAGCAACGGTGTGAGTGCGCGCATCGGCTGGCCGGACTGATTATCCTGGCCGGCCCCCGTTCCGGGCTGTTGCCCATGAATCCCGGCCGAATAGGCCGCGTGGTGATATTGCACAAACACGATTTGACCGTCGGCTTGAGCTGTGGCCAACTGCGACTCCAACCACTGGTATTGTGCCGAACCGGGCGTGTAATCCGGAATCTGGGGATTCGCGGCATTGTCCAAATAGAAGTTCGTGTCGTTGGCGGTTCCATTCGTACCACCGTTGCTCGAGTCGACGGTAATGAGTGTCACGGGACCGAAGTTCGTGCGATGGTATCGACCCGTGTGATCGGCATACGTCCCTGGCGCCACTTCGACGTTTGACTGGCCGTTGTCGGCCACCTCGAAATACGTCTGGAATTTGTCCGCCGCCGCCTGCGCGGCTGCGGCGTTGTAACGGCCGAGTGCTCCAGGACCACCGTAGTTTTCGTGATTGCCAAACGCCGGAATGATCGCCACGTTGCTGGCCAGCGATCCACGCTCACCCGCATTGTGTCGCCAGAATTCATCCCAGTCCCGCTGCTCACCGCCACTCTCCACCAGATCTCCCACGACCGAGACTAAGGTGGCCAGCCCATGGGATTTGGCCTCGGCCACTCGCGATTGAATGATGGCCAGATTCTGTGCATATCCCTCTGTCTGCGTCGCGACGTATTGCCCGTTCACCCAATCGGGTCGCGATGAGCCGGGAGCCAATGCGGGCGTCCACTCCGCCTTCTTTCCAGTCGACTCCGGTTCTGTTTCGCTGTCGCCATACACAAACAAACGAATGCCTTGGCCAGCCGTCAGCCCGCTGGCCGTCGCCGAGGTGAGGGGCGTGCGAAACGAACCTCCCAGCGAACTGGTGCCGTTGGTGACCTGATAATCGTACGCCGTGTTGGACTCTAATCCTTCGACGCGCACCGTGTGCAGGTAGGGCAGGCCGCTGTAACGATCGACTGTGGGTTCAGCGGCTTGATAATCCAGTGTTGCAGCCTGCACGGGTGCTGACGTATAGGTCTTGCCATCGATCACGACCGTGCCGGCCTGATTCGATTCACTCAGCCATCGCACAGTAACTTCATGACTGGTGGGATTCTGCAGGTACGGCCGCACACGAAACTCGTCGGCAGCTCGGGCCGGGCGCATCGCCACGCCGAACAACATCACCGCGGCCAGCGCCGACAAACGCCCGCTCGATCCTATTGACATGATTCGTCCCCACTCAAACCGACTTTAGGCGGGAGAAGGCGTCCTCACACGAGTCAGCAGGCCGCCCCCCCCGATTTATCGACACCCTCGTGATTCTAATTCGAGTCCCGCGCCGTACAAGGGCCAGGGTTGAGACAGCCTGGCAACAGCGCAGCTCGGTCCAGCGTCAGACAACACCGATTTGGCTGTGGAACAACGACAACGGGAAAGGCCCCGACTCCGGCTCCAGGAAGACTCTCGAAGTCCGGGCCTGGATGGACAAGCAGGCCATTAAGGCCCACTATCCCATGTTTCAGGGGCTGATCAAGATCGATTAGTTCGTGGTTCCCCCTCTGTAGCACGCACTTTAGTGCGTGACTTGTTGGCGGACTCTCGTGATTCTACGGCATTGGGCTGTATGTCGGATTCATCCAGGCCGGGATGGGGCTTCTCTTGCTGGTTGGCCTGGGACTCTTCCACGCGCACGAACTGGTGGGAGCCAATGCGGTGAAGAACTTGATCGGTCTCGCCGCCACCGCTCTCGTCACACCTGCAACTGTCCAGTCTGGGCGTTCACGAACACTGGAACAAACCGCTAGAGGCACACCAGCATACGTGATGTGTATGCCAACGGTCGTAGCTGGTCAACGAAATGCCGCCACCGTTGGGTGCCGACGTTCTCGCGCCGGGCGTACGATTTTGTGCCGAACACATTCTTCGACCTTCAACCCTCAACTCACCCGTCCGCAGGAAGATGACACTGCTGGCCGTGCCTGTCGCCTAGGGATGTTCGAAGACCATTTCCTTCACTTCGACTCCCTCGACGGCCGACAGCCTGGCGGACAGCTCGTGGCAGATCGCCTCATCTCCATACATTTCCAGCAGGATCAGGCCGCGTGGCGAGCAGGCTCCGCCTTCCACATGGTGCAGACCGATGCGCGTCTTGATATTGCAGCCATACTCGCTGAGCAGTTTCTGCACGTCCGGTACGTGCTTCAACCGATCGTCAATGTGGATGCCGAAGATCAAGTGGTTAGGTTCCATACGATTCCTCTCGCGGATGTCGCGTAAGTTGACGGACGATTCCCACAGCGGCGCCCATTCGGGCGACGTCCAACCGTGGCATTCTCGAATTCTATCGTTCCTAAGACGTCGATGGAACGCGGGTGGTTGCGAGGTGGCGGACTTTGCCTGGGAGGAGAGGGGGAATCGGGCAGTTCAATGAGTCGGCCACGGTGCGCAGCAATTCGGCTTCGGCCACGGTCACCTGACCGTCGGCCGCCACGCAGATCACTGCGGCCCCCAGGATCCGCTTCTTGATCGGCAGCGAACAAGTCGCCAGCTTCGTCAACGCGGCTTGAATGTGCCCCAAGCGACACTTGTCGGCATCGAGTAACGCAAGATCCTGTCGGCCCAGCTGCAGTGGGTCGACCGCCTGGCGGAAACAGCTGATCGCCCTCTCCGCTTCCCGATGCCCGACACGAGCCAGAGCTGACATCAGCAGCACGACTTCATCAGCAACGCCGCGAATGCCGTAATATGCGACCGGGGATCGTTTCGTGCGGCCGAAAAGTCCATCCAGGTGATTCAACACGACGCATTGCACGACGAACTCGAACAGGTTCACTTTCTGGTCGGCATCGGTGAGTATGCCGACTGACGTGCGGAAGCGGTCGTATTGATCCGGTGACAGCTGACGCAACGTTCCCTGCGTCATGTCGATCAGTGGTAGTCGCAGGCTCCTGTCAGTCGACTGCAGGCAGGTCGCCAGCCGCTGCGTCTCCTGTCGCGTCGGCTCTCCTTCGTCGCGTGTCAGCTTGCGCAGTTGTCGCTCACGCAGTGCGTCATCGTGAGAGAGCAACAGCGCAAAGAGGACACAGCGTGCGCCGAACGGCTCTCGGACGGCAGATCGCACGGCATCAGGCAGGGACGCCAGCCAGTGGGACGCATACTCGACGTGGTCCATCGTGGGAGCCCCCACGGCGGCGAGGATCTCGGCGGGATCCAGTGCAACCGACTGCTGCCAATCCAGGCCAGCCAACGACCTCTCCGCTCGGGCTGTACGAAACCGGCCCCCGATGTCTGCCTTGCCCCTGGCGACCGGCATCGATTCACTGCGGACGATCGGAGCGATCGTGGGGAACCGCCCGTCGAATTTCGCGTCGATCGCTTTGACCCGATTCACCAGCGGCGGATGCGTGGCAAAGAGACTGCGCTCGCCACGTGCAAAAGCACTGCCGAAATACAGGTGGCTCGCCATTTCAGCGGCTGGCGCCTGCAGATGAGACCGAAAGACAAGGCCGCCGATCTTCTTCAAAGCGCCGCCGATTCCGGCCGGGTTGCGCGTAAACTGAACTGCGCACGCATCGGCCAGGTACTCTCTCTGCCGAGACACAGCCGACTTGATGAGGCGGCTGAAGAACAGGCCTACATAGCCAGTGACGAACATCGCTCCCCCGGCGAACAGAATCCAGCCTCCGCCCCGACTGCGACCGCCTGAGCCGTGCCCGCCAAACCGGAGGATGTGGCAGCCGATCAGTCCGATCAGCAGGATGCCATGCAGGACTCCGATCAGACGCAGATTGAAACGCATGTCGCCGTTGAGAATATGGCTGAACTCGTGAGCAACGACCCCCTGCAACTCGTCCCGGTTGAGGTAGTCGATCGCACCTCGACTGATGCCGATGACCGCATCATCGGGAGTGTATCCGGCTGCGAACGCATTAATGCCGTATTCCTGATCCAACAGATAGACCGGGGGCACAGCCATGCCCGAGGCAATGGCCATCTCCTCCACCACATTGAGGATCTTCCGCTCGTCCGGATCGGTCGTCGCGGGGTTCATCCTGCGACCTCCCAACGCGGCGGCCAGATGCTCACCACCATGACGCAGTTCCCAGATCTTATAGAAACTGCCGATCAGTATGATGGCTAACGTCGCAGTGACCACCGCGGCGAGCAACTGGGGCTGAACGATCACGAACGGCGCCTGCGAACTGAAGTCGTGCAAGTAGCGGGCGGCGATCACAGCCAGATAGATCGCCGCTATGATCAGCAGGATCGAGAGCACTAACAGGAGGACCAGCAGGAGCGTTCGCTGGCGAGCTTGTTGCTGCTGACCGAAAAAATCGACCGTTTGCATACCGATCACCAACTTCGCAGCGGCTGCTGACACGGCGGGGGACCACAGCATCGGCGGTCCCGCTGCCCGGTCCTGTGTGCTCACACGCTCATTGATAATGGATAGGAACTATAATCCCCAGCTGTTGACGACTGCAACGCGATCCCCTTGCTGGAGAGGGCCTGGCCGCGTTTGGGTTGTGTTTGGTCATGTCCGGCCTCTCCGCGTGGTGCCTCAGCCGCGCACAAGCTCAATCCCCTGGCCGGTGCCCAGGTCGCGCGTATATTGCTTGAGGCTCGCATCGTTCCAGTGCTCGTGTACGCCCAGACTGCTCAGTTGCACTCCATCGCCTGCGGGAGTGTAACGCGTGTGGGAAGGTGGCTGCGGCGCGAGGGCCGCTTCATGCAGATAGTTGTCCACCGTGCCCACCACACGCGTCACGCTCTCTTCCGCTCCGAAAAAATCCACCGCTACCGACTCAATCGCCACCGGATCTTGAGACGCCAGCACGCTCGACGTCCAGTCGCCGTGAAACGGAGCGGACTGCCACTTCTCGGGCAACACCGACTGGTGCGGCGCGGCGTACAGTCCGTCGAGCAGGTAGAGGATGGTTTTACCGCCTAAATGCGGATGTCCCATCAGATCGACGATGGCATTGTACGTGCCCATCGCGCGGCGCGTGCTCGTGATGCTGTCGTGCAGGTGACTGGGATTCCAGCCGAGGTGCGGATCGTTCTGTCCCAGGTTGTCGCGATAGAGCGAACCGAAATGGTTTTTCGCACAGAGGGTGACCCCCGCCAGGCTGTGCCCCTTCATCACCGCGGCGTTGATCTGATAAGTTGCGTCGGTCACGCATTGCGGCAGATAGGTCTTGCCATGATCCGGTGTGGCTGGGTCGCCGAAAAAGACGGGCACGTTTCGGTCGGGTGTGACCTGGTAGCGTCCTTCGCCGCCGTCACGGTCCTCGAATCGAATTCCAGGGAACTCCGCGTGACAAAGATCGAAAATGGAATCCGGCACGAATCGGGAGGCGTCGTACACGACGAGGTCGGATTCGCGCACTTTCGCTTGGCACACCAACTGGCGCAGCAAGGCAATGGTCAGCTGGGGCGTATTGTAAAACCCCTGCTCCGGATCAACTCGCCGCTGGCAACAGTTCAAGTTCAGCTTCACCACGACCTTTTCACCCTGCCGATAGCCCGCGCTCCCGCGTCCCCATCTGGCATTGTGATGGCGGAACAGAGTCTGCCACGCTTCGGCATCCGATTTCGTCCCTGCCAAAGTCCGCAGAGTGTCGCTCAACATCTGCTCGGCGCGAACGGGGTCCGTAAAGCGATCCTCGTACCAACCACCGGTTGCCGTGTTTCCGTCCCAGCGAGCCATTCCCGGGTCGTGCAGCCACACGACGCGACCTGGACAAACGCCTCGTGCCTTACCGATGGGCTGATTGACTGGCTCCACCGGCTTCCAACGCTCCGGGACTGACTCGGATTCAGCTGCCCAGGTGGCAGCCCCGGTCGACAACGGTGCCAGCGAGGTAAGGGTTTGACAGGTACCAGCGGCAAGTATGCTCTTGAGAAACTCGCGTCGGCTCACGGCGGATCTCCTGCGCGGCACGAGGAAGCGATGATCTGTCGCGCGCGGCTACGGCCACACGATCCAGCATCCGATGCGAACCATTATCGGGCACCCGCGCGACAAGAGCAAGCGACATGCTGGGGTGCTTCGTGTGCCGGTGGCCACCCGGCCGTATCCAGCAGGTCGGCCCCGTATTTCGCCAGGTAGGGCTTGACGAACCGCTCTTCCACGGTCCACCCGGGCCGATGATCTTCGCGGTCCCATCGGCTGCGCGGATGCCCGTGGCCACGGCGTCGTGATGGTGCCGGGCAGCCTGCCCATTTGTCTTGGGCTGACGTTTCTCGTGTGGAAACAGGATTCTCTTGCGCGACCGTCGCATTCGTCACAGCCCTCAGCGTTTCACGTCAGCGCAGTGCGTACCTGCCTCGATCCGGCCCCTGGCACGATTTTGCACAGGCCATTCTCACGGAATGACGAATAGAACTGCGTACGGATGCCTCCTTTGCTCGCGGGATTCGAAAAGATAACGGCATGCACTTAAACCGGAACGAAATGGATGACTAATAAGTCGCCGTCTTTCCCATCACTCGCGGAGACTACCATGCGGCGCTGGCTACTCACGGTCACTTGGATCGCCGTCGCGGGCGCCGTGTTCACGACCGGGCAGGCCCTGGCGGATCCGTCCACGTTGCTGACCGATCGAATATTCGGCCCCGAGTGCGGCATCCGTTGCGAGCCCGTGTATTACGGCGAGGTGTTCACGAACACGCGTGGCGGTCTGACAACCAAAGATGCCACACAATACCAGGGTCTGTTTGATTTATCGGTCGCGTTAGACTTCGAGAAGTTGCAGTCGCGCTTGCCCGGAACGTTTTACGTGCTGGCACAGAATACGCATGGCCGCGGACTTACCCAGGACTTCGTGGGCGACGTGCTGGTGTTGAGCAATATCGACTCGTTCCGCAACGTAATGCAAGTCAGCGAGTATTGGTGGGAGTTTTCCCTGTTTGAGAATCTCACCTTGCGCGTGGGAAAACAGGATCTCAATGCCGAATTTCTGCGCATCGGACTGGCCGAGGATTTCATCCAATCGACGTATGGCCTTTCTCCATCGACGGCGTTTCCCACGTTTCCCGATCCGTCCATGGGCGCAGTCGCGCTGACGCAGCTCAATGACGCCTGGCGGCTCAAAACGGGTATCTGGGACGCGTTCTCCTCGGGTGGCAACTGGGGCATCTCGGGTAACGACTCCGTGCTGCTGATCGGCGAGCTGGAGCACACATACGCGCTCCGCGACGGCATGCTTCCGGGGGTCTTCGTGCTTGGAGCCGTGTACGAGTCGTCAGGTGAAGTGCACGGAGTGCCGATTTCCGCGGTACAGGAATACATCCTCCAGGTGGAACAACATGTCTACCGAGAATGCCCGTGCGACGACGAAGATATGCAGGGACTGGCCATTTTTGCGGGGTACTACCCGCGATTCCCGGGCCGATTGATTAGCGAAGAGTCGATCGGAACCAATTTAGTCGCCGGCTTGGTGTACACGGGTCTGCTGCCGTCCCGCGATCACGATGTGGTGGGCTTGGGATACTCGGTGGCCGAGCTGTTTGCGGGCGGTTCCAATCGGGAAGCAGACGTCGAGCTCTTCTACAAAATCCGCTTCACATCCCGGGTCAGCCTGCAGGCGGACCTGCAATACCTCGGCACTCCGGCTGGTGTCCTGCGAGATTCCATCGTGGTCGGCATGCGCTTCGAAATCGCCCTGTAGCCCGGCGGAATGAACAGTCTTGAGTCTGCCATGAGCGACAATGCTTCTCGCAGGGTAAGGAGTTACGACAAGCGGGTCGAGGGAGGGCCCCGTGGGGATGCTCGCGAAACACTGCGCGAAAGTAATTGCCCGCCTTTCGCTCGCCAGAACCGCCGTCGTCTTACCCGATCCCGCGCCACATGCAAGACCCGCCGCAGCGGAGTGGCGATGACATACGTATGTCATCGCACAAGCGATGCTGAAACCGATAGCATGCTCGGCATGGGATAATGGTCGATCGTCGGAGACCCCGCCGCAGGGAGGGAAGGTCGGGGGGAATCAGGGTGTCTGGTCCTCGCGTGCGCTGATCGACCGTGGAAGTTATTGCGCCTGTGATCAAGAGGCAGAGTAGTGTGGGAGTATTCCTGATCAACCCGGTTCTTTCTCAATCACTTCCAGCAGCCACATGTCCCCGCGGCATACAAAGACATCGCCGCCGGACTGCGATGAAATCTCCAGGGGCCCGGACGGTCGACACTGTCAAGCAGATGCCCGATTTGTTGCGCTCCGCTATGGGGCGGTCGGAGGGCCTCACCAAGGAATCGTGTCGCACCGACCGCCATTGGATCAAGGGTGTTCGCATTGCCCGCGACCGCTTCGGTTCGTTGGGGAATCGGTGAAGGACGCGTCCATGGTGGCCGCGAGATTCCCCAGTCTGCCGAACCAACCACTAGAAGTGGCATGGCCCCCGTCCCTGCGCAGCGATCGCCTGCGCGGCTCGTAGCTGCGGTCGCGTAGACCGCGGGAGGCGCCGGAAAGCGTAGGGGGCTTCCCACCACTGGGACCAGGATGAACGCCGCCGGCAGTGAGTGCCGGCGTTTCCTTCACATCTCCTTCTTTTCCTTTCTTGATTTCCTTCATCTTTTTCCAAGAGCAGAGCAGACACGTGGGAGACGCACAGGCTACTTCAGCTGCTTCTCCACTTCACGCGAGAGGATGCCGCATGCGGTGGCGAACCACCAGTCCGCGCCATTCATCTTTCCCTGTCGCGCTTGGATGATCTTCTGAGCTTGCTCGTACTGTTTGAGCGCCTCATCCTTCTGGCCAAGTTGGAGCAGGCGAACCGCCTCAAGCAGCAGATCTTGCGACTCCATCAGCGGCGAGAACATCGCGTCAGAGCCCATCGCGGCGGGCGTGGTGCTTCCCCGGCGCTGATCGACCATGCGGGTGTACCATTGCATATCGGGGTTCTTCTGCGTCGCCGAATAGGAATGATCGATCAACGCCTGGACGCCCGGCAGGTCCTGGGAAGGTTCATGAGCAATCACGAACAGCCAAGCGGGAAACGCACCTGCATCGGTCTCCGACTCCGCCGCGCCGGCCAACTGCAAAAGCCGAGTGGCGACGGTGCGATAACCTTCCACATCCTCGGACTGCAGGAGGTTCAGCGCGGCGGCGATGTGGGCGAACTGATTCTTTGGCTCGAGTTCGCAGATGCGTTGGAACTTCTCGGCCGCCGGCTTCCATTCGCCCATCCGCGCGTGCACGGCGGCCAACTCCCAGAGGATGCCGGTGTGGTCTGGTTTCCATTGAAGCACCTCGGTAAGGAGCTGTGCCGCGTCTTGATGGACACCCTGTTCGGCCAGTCTCAGGGCCGCGCGGTACTTTCGAGTCGCCTGTCCGGCCAGGAACGGCGGCTGGTTTACCAGTTCATATCCTTTCTCGGCCGACCAGATCCGAACCAATCCACTCGATCCGCCACAGACCACGGTCCGTCCGTCCGGACTCCAGGCGACGGCAAACGCCGTACTCGGATCTTCCAGAAGGGTCATCAACTCGTGCCCGGTTTCGACATCCCATAGTCGGATCGTACCGTCGTAGCTCGAGCTGACGATTCGCGAGCCGTCAGGATGCCAGGCGACGCTTAACACGTCAGCCGTATGACCGTGCAGCGTGGTCAGGTCTTTTCCCTCGGGAAAGCTGCAGACGATGACATCGTGCCCGTGGACAAAAGCAAGAGTCTTTCCATCGGACGCGAACTTGATCGAGCGGGCATTGACCCAGTCCCCGAAATTTCGTTCCAGGACACTCTGTTCGGAGGCTGTGTCCCAGATCCGCACACCCGCGGGGCAGGTGCATGCCAGGTGCCTCCCGTCACTGGACCAATCGATGGCGAAGACTTTGGTTGCGGGTCCCTGCAGTTCGCTCAGCTGCGCACCGGTTCTGGCGTCCCAGACCTTGATCCCCTTCCCATCGCTGGAGGTGGCCAGTTTGGTTCCGTCCGGGCTCCAGGCGGCCCCCTCGAGCGGCGCGTCGTGGCCCGTAATGACGAGCAGCTCTTGCCCCGACTCGGCGTCAAAGATGCGTGCTGTCTTGTCGGCGCTGGCTGACGCCAGCATCTTGCCACATGGGCTCCACGCAATCGCCTGGACAGCTCCGCTGTGACCAAGGAAATTGCGCAGCGGTTGTCTCGCGCGGGCATCCCAAAGGTGGACCATGTTGTCCCAGCCCCCGAATGCAACTCTGGCACCGTCGGGGCTCCAGGCCACGCATGTCAACCCGGCAGAACTGGTCGTCAGCGTTTCCGTGTGCTTGTCGAAAGCCGCCATGTCCCACACGCGGACGGTCCCGTCAGCGGATCCAGAGACGATGTAGCGGTCGTCGGCAGAGAAGCAGGCATCGAAGACGTAGCCACGATGGCCTTGCAGCATTCCCAACTCAACGCCATTCGCTGCATTCCAGATGCGAATCGTGTGATCTCGTCCCGCAGTGACCAAGTGTCGGCCGGAGCTGTCCCAATCGACGGAGTTAGTTGCCTCCTTATGCCCGTGCAACGTGCTCAACCGCTCGCCAGACCTCGCATCATAGACGAGAACATCGTGGTAGGGATAAGGATTGAAAGGTCCCGCTACGGCGATCCTCGTTCCGTCAGGGCTCAACGCAAGACACCGCCCCATCAGGCCGGTGCGCGCGCCGAGGTCCATTGTCTGGCTGCCCGAGTCAACATCCCAGATTCTGCAGGACCGGTCGCCGAGGTTCACGCATATTGTGCCCTCACAATTCAGGGCGACCTGTATCGGCGGGTCCTCGGGCGGGGGGACATCCTTTCCTTCCGCGTCCTTTGTCGGCTCCGCAGGTTGCGGCGGACCAACCTCAATAGCACGCACCAACTCGCACTTCTCCACGTCCCAGATTTTTACTGTGTGATCACGGCCGTAGGAAGCCAGTCGCTTGTGGTTGCCCGAAAAAGCGACTGACGGAATCGAAGCATCACCCCCGCGATTTGCTCCGTGTTGCCCCAGGACGGACTTGGCGGTGTAGGAAGTCCCATCCCAAAGCTGCACAGAACCATCCTGGTGACCGGTGGCGATCAGCGAACCATCGCTTGACCAACTCACGCTACTGGGATTGGCTTCGGTCTTCGGCAGGCTCCCGACTTCCTTTCCTGTTGTAACGTCCCAGATGCGGACGATACCATCGTCACCCAACGAGACGAAACGCTGATTATCGCTGGACCAGTCGACTTGGCGCACCGCCTGAATGTGATCGTAGAGAACCCAAGCGAGGCCTGCTTGCGACCGGCTCAGTAAGTAGTACCACTCCCAGTTGCGGTAGTCGGATTGGTCGGAGGAGGGTACCCATCGCTCCAAAGAATCCTCCACCGTACCGGCATGCTGTCGATTCAACGCCAGGTAAGCAGTCTGCATCTGCGCAAGGTACTCGCTGCGCGCGGCCATGTGGTGGTGATTCTCGTTAGGCGGCAGTGTCTGGGGTTGCTCGGACCGCGCTGCATCCACAAGAGTACAGCCGGCGATCAACAAGCTGAGCATCAACGTGCTATTGGGAATGCGACTGCTGCAGAACTTGTTCATGAGGCACCTCTCGAAAGCAAAGATGACGATGAAGTATCTTGAACGCAATAGCTCCTCAAGCCGGACTACAGTCGGCACGGTACCGAGCCTTTCCAATGACGAGACAAAGGCGTCAGGCCCCGATGGCCAGCACCACGCCGCACACGAAGGAACAGGGCCGGACGGGCTGTCTCAAGTCAACCGTCGTGCCTTTGTGGTGTCGTTCTCTTCTCCATTAGCGGTCACTTGTTCACACGCCGATCGACATCTCGCATCGGCAGCCTCTTCTCGGTACGGACCTTGCTTTCTCCTGGAAAAATGATCGAGTTCCCGTTGAGCGAAACGGAGTTGTTCTTGAGAACGGATTCTGGTGACAATTTCCAGAATCCGTCAAGCGACACCCCCCGAAAAACGACGCTCGGCCTTGGCCAATTCCTGGCCGCGCACGTTGGCATAATCTGCTCCGAAGCGCGAGCGAGAACTGAACAGTTCGTCCAGTCGCGACAGGACGGCATCGGTATTGCGATCTGAAGCCGTCGAACCTGTTGATCGACGTCCACGACGCGCCCCGAGTAACCGACTGCGAGTTGGCAAAGCAGGGTGTCTGGTCCCTGTTTCCTTTCCGAATTCGCCGAACCAGGGGAACTACTCATGCAGGCGCAGGTGGGACTTTCGATCATCCGGCGAACCCGAATGACCGCCAGCGGAAATTGTGTGAGCAGATCGTTCGACTGTGTGAGCTCAGTGGAAGTCCAGACAAGGCCGTGGAAGGGCGTCAGAAAGCGACGAGAATGTTGGAGAGTAGCTGTCGGATTGATCCGGTTATGAAAGTCTTGACGGCGCCCTTAAGATACCGGAGAATGGCTCGTGCGAAAACGACGCTGTCTGGCACTTTTCAGCGCCAAGTGAATTAATCTCATGCATATTCACTGCCCGCACTGTCGCAATCCGATCGAACTGGTCGATGACCAGCAGCTGCGCGATGTGACCTGTCCCAGTTGCGGCAGCTCCTTCAATCTGCTGCCGGACGATACGGTTACGCGTGCCGCTGTCGAGCACAGGACCCTTGGCCATTTTGAACTGCTGGATCGAATCGGAGCCGGCGCCTTCGGCGAAGTCTGGACCGCTCATGACCGCCAACTGGATCGCACGGTAGCCATTAAATTGCCCCGCAAAGGACAACTTAGCGCAGAGGAGGCCGAGAGTTTCTTGCGTGAAGCTCGGTCTGCCGCCCGCCTCAGTCACCCAGGGATCGTGGCCGTGCACGAGGTGGGCAAAGCGGGCGACCAGTTGTTCATCGTCAGTGACTACGTGCCAGGCGTAACACTTGCCGATTGGCTCACTGGCAAGCGGCCAACGCCCAAAGAAGCCGCAGGGCTGTGCGCCAAGATCGCCGATGCAGTGCAGCATGCCCACGAGCACGGCGTCATCCACCGGGACCTGAAGCCTAGTAACGTCATGCTAGATGACGCCGGCGAGCCACACATCATGGACTTCGGCCTCGCCAAACGCGAGGCTGGCGAAATCACCATGACCATCGAAGGAAAAGTCCTCGGGACGCCAGCCTATATGTCACCGGAACAGGCCCAGGGAGCGGCTCACAACGCGGATGCTCGCAGTGATGTGTATTCGCTGGGTGTGATCTTGTTTGAAATGCTCACCGGTGAATTACCGTTTCGCGGCAATGCGCGGATGCTGGTCCATCATGTAATCAACGAGGACGCACCCAGCCCGCGTAAACTCGCCAGTCAAGTACCCGCGGATGTGGAGACGATTACTCTCAAGTGCCTGGAAAAAGATGCTCAGAATCGCTATGGCAGCGCGCGAGAATTCGCGGACGATCTACGTCGGTTCCTCCGGGGCGAACCGATTGTTGCCCGGCCCATCACACGAATCGAACGAGCGTGGCGAACCTGTAAACGCAATCCACTCGTGACGGGCTTGCTGTTCGCCATATTCATTGCGCTTCTCGGCGGACTCTCGGCCTCTGTCGCTCAATGGGTTAAGACGGAGCACGAAGCGAACGCGAAGCGCCGGGCACTCTACATATCTGATATGAATGTTGCTCAGCAGGCCTGGGAGGAGGCGAATATTCCTCGGCTTCATGACCTGCTCACACGGTACCTACCTGGCTTCGGCGAAGATGACTTGAGGGCATTTGAATGGTACTACGCCTGGCGGCAAGCCGCCAAAGCAACACAGGCGCGCCGCATTCCACTGCCTGATGGGGCATGCAAGATTGCTTTCACACCTCGTGGGGATAGGTTGGCCATAGCGCACACGTTTGGCCCAGTTGTGACTCTCGTCGATACGTCGCGGGCGACTGTAGTGGAAACCGTGGGAACGGCAACTACTCCGAAATGGTCTCACAACTTCGTGGCTTATTCCGCAGACAGTAAGAATTTGGCCTACCCAAGTTCTGACTGGACGAGCGTACAATTGCGCAGTGTCGATAGTGGCGACGAACGCCGCCTCGTTTTGTCAGACGGTCCAGATACGGTGAATGTGTTCGAAGCGGAATCGAGCAAGAGGAGCGAATTTCACCGCCATTACAGTCTTGCCTCCAAGCAGGTCACGGCCGCGGCTTTTGCGCCTCATCAACCAGAAATCCTTGCGGTCGGTGACAGTCAGGGGTTTGTGAGGATCGGCAATATCCAGACGGGAGTGACGAGTTGTGCGTTCAGGTTGAACGACGCTATTCACACGGTCGTTTTTTCCGACGATGGATCGATGATCGGAGCAAATACGGTGCGGGGCGACCTTCAAGTCTGGCAGTTGTCCGACGGTGGAGAGAAGTACCAGTCTATTCAGTCCGGCTCGTATAGCACATTGGCATTTTCCAGCGATGGAACGCGAGTTGTTTTCAGCGGACTTGATGACGTACACGTTGTGAACTTGTGCACCGGAACAGAGACGTTGCTCGCGCTGCCGAAGGTGTATGCTGTGGCATTCTCTCCCAGCGGAAAGCTGCTCGCTGTTGGTGGGGGAGATCGCACGATACGACTGTTGAGAACAGCCGATTTCGTTTGCGTTGCCGAATTGAAAGGTCATTTCGGAACCGTCTTTAGTCTCGCCTTTGATCCCCGGGGAAGTGTGATTGCGTCGGCAAGCTCCGACCACACAGTGCTGCTCTGGCAAGTAGACGAAGACGACGCGCTGAGATCTTTGGATGTGTTACGCCTCGACTCGCCAAATCTTTCGATGGTCTTGTCATCCGACGGAAAATCTGTGGCGATCTCCGGTGCTGTTGAACCGGGCACAATCATACAAGAGGCAGCAAATAGCAGTGTGCGCACATGGGAATGTGAATCGCTCAAGGAACAGCGATCACTTTCCGGAAAACATGGTGTCATCTCGCTGGCCGTCTCAAGTGCCAATCTACTTGCCACTGGAAGTGGACAGGGGCATCTGTCGTTCTGGGATTGGGACGCCGGTGCCTTGCGGCGAGAGTTGATAGTCGGCTCGGCGGGAATCACCAGCCTCGAATTCTCGCCCGATGGCCACAGGATCGCGCTCGGAGACGCTGAGGGGGGCATCATGTTGAGGGACGCGGATGGGGCGGTCATTTGGTCGGTTCCCAATGGGCATGCCGGGATCGTGAACTCGATCACGTTCAGCCCAGATGGGGAGAAACTCGGATCGGTTGGCTGGGACGGAATCGCGAGATTGTGGGATACCGCTACGGGGAATCTCCTCGGGAAACGGCCGATTGGTTTTGGCTGCGGGGTGGTGCGGGTACGGTTTGCACCGGATGGGCGGACACTCGCAATAAGCAGCCAGTTTCTCGGGATCAAGCTGTGGAACATGGAACATCTAGACGAACAGCCATTAACGATCCAGACTGCCACCACCGCCTTGCTCTATTCAACCGATGGTACCACGCTGTTCTCTGGAGGAAACGACGGATTGATTAAGATTTGGGATACCGTCACGCTCGACCAGCGCGTATACGCTCAGAGGACACGACACGGCAGTTGTGGGACTCGCGCTGACCAATGACGATCGGACGCTGGTGTCTTGCTCATGGGATCAAACGGTTCGCTTCTGGCGTGCAGCCACTGAGAAAGAAGTAAACGCGCTTGAACGACCTTAGTGCTGTAGTCACGCACGGGCGCGGCGAACATCGGATATGTCGCTGAAAAGCGGTTGCCGATCGTGCCCCAGACGCTCGAGAATCACCTGACGGTCTTTTGTTCGTCTATGAATGAATGGACGCCACGGACAGTCGCCGGTGAGTGGTTGTGCGAGAACGCGCGGCTTCTGCGAGGCCCTCGGACACGGCCGCCCGATTCCGGCCAAAGTGGAATGGTATCGACTGGCCACGATTTCCTGAAGGGCGACGGCAGTTGCAGCGTGTCCCGAAACGGGCTGGAGGAAATCACCGTCACGCTTGCTGGCCTTCAGCCGGAAGGCGTGCGCCGCGTTGCGGCTCAAATCGCAACGTCACTTGTGCCGCCCTGTCCCGCACAGCATTTCAGAAGCCGTGCCCTTAGCACATGCCGCCTCCCGCAACTGCCCTGCCCGAATCATTTGCGCCACTGCCGCGCGAGCGACTCGGCTTTGTCGAACATTCCGCTTCCCGCCGCAGAGGGGCCGCTGTCAGGTGATGCGACACTCTCCCTGTGGCTACCGCTCATTGCATCTCGCGAACCGAAACCTCACAATGGCGACGGTCGCTACGTTTCTCACCATCATCACAGGAGGCTCACCGCATAATCCACTGAGAAGACTGACGTTGCTTGCGGCGGTTCCAGCAGGGCAGGCTCAGCCGCCATCCGAACACCTGAAGATTCTGCATCGAGTGATGTTAGCACACAACCGCAACGGAGTAACGTGACGAGATGCATGGTACTGTCTTTGTCGTTGGCTGGATTCCTGTGCACGCCGGCAGTTTCTGTGACTGCTGCAGAGGGACAGGTCTATCGGGGACGCTGGACCGCCGATTGGTCCACGGACAAGACGTGTTTGATCAGCTCGTGGGAGGGCGCCGAGTCGATGGGGTCACCTCGCGGGACACGCGTCCAGGGCTGGGATCCTGTCGCCAAACAGTTTTTGCTCATCGACTTCGGCTCGGATGGATCCTGGTCGATTGAGCGGTACACAATCGTATCCGATGCAGTGGACGAAGGGACCATCACGGGTGTGGATGCGGAGGGCAAGCCGTATGAAGCAACGGTTCGCACCGTGAAGAAGGATCAGGATTGTTTCACCTGGACCGTCACCCGAGACGGGGTGCCTCAGGAGGGCACATTTCGTCGCGTGAGATAGTCTCACGGCGATTGTCTGGCCGGTCCCCACGCCGCGAGTTGCAGCAGCCGCGCCTGACCGTCCAAGGGGCGACGCGCTGAACAGCAGCCGGACCTTCGGGGTCTCGAGCGGCTGCGGCCAGTCGTGGACACGCGTCTTCACCGCGCAGCCCTGGTGCTCGGTGACGACGGTCTTCCATGTGTTCTGAACGACATCCCACACCTGCAGGGCATAATCCACTGTCGCAGCAGCAAGATACGAACGCGGCGGTGGGGACGGGGCCAGAAAACACCCCCTCATCGTTGTGCGGCAGGTGCATGCCCCGCCGCTGGCAGCGAGCGGTCTTGCTGAGGTTGGCGAGCGGGACAGAACCGGAGAAGCAAGCGGCTTCTTTCACCATCCCTCCTGGGACGCGATAATGTGGAAACCGTCAGCTCCGATGATTACAGGAGAAGGAAGGGAACATGGTCAAGAAGAAAGCAGTTTCTGATTTCCGTTACGACACCGGCGCCGCCCGCGTGCCCTGGGGGGCCGTGGGCGAGAGTGTGCAGACGGAAGAAATTCAAGACATGCTCCGTTTCCTGGTCCGGCCGGCGGAAGGAAAAGAGAAGCAATACGAAGCGTGCTTTGACCGCCTGGCCCGTCACCTCGAGAAACTGGCCGCGGTCGGCACACCCGCCGGCAAACTCAGCCTCGCGAGCCACGTCGAGGGGCTCGAGGAGGATGTCTGCAAATTTCTCAAGGTCAAACACAGTGTCTTCGTTACCAATGCCACCGCCGGTTTCGAAATCGCCTTCAAATTCGCCGGCCTGGAGCCGGGAGACGAAGTCATCGCCCCTGCCATCACGTTCATCGCCACCATCGCCTGGCCATTGGCCATCGGCGCAAGGGTCGTCCTGGCCGATGTGGACCCCCGCACCCTCAACCTGGATCCGGCCGACGTGGCTCGGAAGATCACGCGCAAAACCAAGGCCATCATTCCCGTACACCTGGGAGGGTATCCGGCGGACATGGACCCGATCATGGCCCTGGCCAAGCAGTACAGCCTCACCGTCATCGAAGACGGCGCCCACGCCTTCGGCGCCACGTACAAGGGTCAAAGGATCGGCACGATCGGACACTTCGGGGCCTTCAGCTTCCACGAGGTCAAGAATATCACCAGCCTCGGCGAAGGCGGCATCCTTTGCTCCAACGACCCCGAGTTCGGACCGGAACTTCGCCGCGCGCGGTTCCTCGGGCTCGACCTCTCCCAGCAAATCCCCAATTGGCTCTACGACGTGCCCGCCTGCAAGGGCAAATCCGGTTATTTCGCCAGCGGCAACTACTCCTCCACCGAAATCCAGGCCGTCTGCCTGCGTTCGCAGATGAAACGCCTCAAGGCCATCATCGCCAAGCGCAAGAAAGCCTTCGATTACCTCACCAGACGCTGGAGCAAAGTGGACGGGATTATCACTCCGCCTGGCAACGGCAAGGGCATCACGACGACTTACCATCTCTACCTGCTGCAAATCGATCCAGACAAAGCGGGCGGCGACATCCAAGCCCTGAAGCCCCAGCTTGAAGCCCGGGGCCTCGTGAATATTCCTCACTTCGCCCCGCTCTACAAATTCCAGATCATGAAACAGCTTGGCTACGACACTGACGCCATCGAACGCTCTTGCCCCGTGGCCGAGGAGGCCTTCCAGCACCGCTTCACCCACCTGCCGCTCTACGACCTCTCCGACGCCCAGTTGGAATACATGGCCGACGCGGTCATCGACGCCGTCGCGGAACTGAAAGCAAGCAGGTAGGTCAGGCGCCGACAATGCCCAGCGGCGGCTGGCTCTGCCACTCGCCACGCGTGAAATCGGGAACCGCGACAGGTGCACTACCCTGGGCGACCGACGCGATGCTGAGCGGAAACACGCTGCTCCAGGCCGCCGCGTCATAAACCGTCATGTCCAGCGGCAAGCCCTCGCGCAGGCACTGAATCAGCCGCCAGTTCATCACAAAGTCCATGCCGCCATGGCCACCCGATTCGCGCGCTTGGCTGCTGAGCTTCTTCCACAACGGGTGACCGTATCGGTTCTGGTATGGCGTCAGGTCGGTTTCCCAATCGGCGGCGTGTCCGCCCAGATGAATGCGCGGCGGATAATCGCAGAAGGTCCCCGCAGTGCCACAGATCGTGTTGATCCGACTGTACGGTCGCGACAGGGCAAATGAATTCTGCACCATGATCGTTCGCCCACGCGCCGTCTTGATAAGCGACGTGTTGACATCACCGCAGGAATACTTCTCCTGACGACGTGGGTCGCCCGCAGGCAACGCGTCGCGGCGTTGGCTCAACGCCTGCTCCAGCGAACTCATCGACACCAGAAAGTCGAACTTGTCACCACCGTGAATTCCGAGGTACTGCGAGACCGGCCCCAGCCCGTGCGTCGGATATAGATTTCCGTTCAGTTCGCGCACGAAGCGTCGTCGCCAGTTCATGGCACTGTGGTCCTGCAGCACGCCATCGAGGAATTCGTGCAGGTAACCAGCCTCGGCGTGAGTCAGTTCGCCGAACACCCCCTGCCGCGTCATGTTCAGCACGAGCATTTCGATTTCGCCGTAACAGCAGTTCTCCAGCATCATGCAGTGACGCTGCGTCTGTTCGGCAGTGTCCACCAGTTGCCAGCACTCCTCCAACGTGATCGCCGCAGGCACTTCCACCGCCGCGTGCTTGCCGTTCTTCATGGCACACACGGCCATGGGCACGTGCCAGTCCCAGGGTGTGGCAATGTACGCGAGATCGATGTCGTCCCGACTGCAGAGGTTCTCGAAATCGCTCTCAGTCTTGCCGTAGCCAACCGGTTCCGGGCGACCCTTGGCCGCCACCGCCTGCTGAGCCGCCGCGACCCGTTCCGGCACAATGTCGCAGACCGCTGTAATCTCGACCCCCTCCAGACTCAAGAGATTCCCCAGCAACCCCAGTCCGCGTGACCCCATTCCCACACAGCCGATCCGAACCGTGGACAGGGGAGCAACCCCGAGTCCAAACACGCTGCGCTGCGTTGCCTGCCGTGCCGGCGAATCGGACCGTCCCGACGCGGCGCCGACCTCGCCGACGAGCCCGAACGCTGTTCCACCGGCCGCCACACCCAAAAAGCCTCGCCGCGATAATTCGTGCGGGATCATATCGATCCTCCTATGTCACCGGTTGTGGACCCGGGTACGTGGGTCCTTGGGGGATGTCGCCAAACGCGTTAGCGAGAGCAGTGGTCGCCAGACTAGCCAGGTTAGCCAAGTCAGCCAGCACTCGGTGGACGCTCCTTGAGTCTCCTGGCAGTTCATCTATGCGCCGTAGAAACCGTCGTCCAGAAAGACCGGCTTGTATCCATGTTCGGTCAGCAAAGAGAAGGCACGGTCGAGTCGCTGGTGATGATCAGGCATGTAATACCTGTAAAAAGGCCAGAAGTACTGTTCATGCGCCAGCAGGTCGATGACCTCCGCCGTATTCGGATTCGAAAAAGTCTGTTCCAGTTTGGGTGAAATCTCGTCGAGCGGGGTGCGGTCAACGACAAACTCCACCTTGGAAAAGATCAGTCCGCTGTTGTAGTCCATCCAGCCGTCATGAGCGGCCAGGTATTCACATGGGGCGTCGGGCAACTGGTAGCAAACCGGCCAGCTATTGTCGCTCGATTTGACGAAGTAGCCGGATAGAACCCGCACCTTGCGATCATAGAGCGTCTTATATGCCTCCGGTTTGACCGTTCCCCAGTGAATAACGCCAGGCTGTCTGTAGGCTCGTCCGGCAAATCGCCCGATTTCCGCAGCGACCAGATCGAAATCCCGGGCCAGTTCTTCCGGCGAAGCGTTTTCGTAAGGACGGTCGGGGAATTCGTTCTCAGCGTGAAAGGCCAGACGCAGCCAATCCGCGTTATCTTCCCACTCAGATTTATACTTGCTGGAGAAATCTGCCAGGACAAAATCTCTTTCTGGAGTCGAGTTGAAAATGTTCAGCGTGAACTTGCTTCCGTACTTCTGATGCAGGTTCCTGAACATGGACAGGTAGAAGGAATCGAAAAGGCTCTTGTAGTCTTTCTGGTGGATATCCCGCAAAAAGAAGCTGTTGTCATCGACCTGCAGGCGGTAACGCGGGAAGGAAGTTTGATGCCAAATGGCACGCGTTGTCTTTTCTTCACTGATTTCGCCGGAATGCATCGATACGGTGATGACATTTTCACGTTCCAACAGAAGAGCCTCGCCTTGGAACTGGTTGCCGTTGAGAATGGCGGGAGTCCCATTGACAAGAATAGTCGTGGATCTCGGATCAAGAGAATCAGCCATTGCGCCCCGGACGAGGATGCGCAGTCCCTTTCGACCGGCTGAATCAAGGCCTGTTCCCAGCACGGGATGTCCATGACGTTCGTGCAGGATGGCCCCATCGAACGGTTCCTGTATTGCCAGGAGGGATCTTGGTGTCTGCGGAGGTGGTGTCTGCGGGGGTGGGGCAGGCAGACTTGGTGTTGGTGATAATGTTCCGGCTGTTGCGGCAGTCACGGTGACCAGGAAATCGCGACGATTCATAATTCAACCTCCCACACCAAAGAATGACGACTCTGCCGGGGAAACCATCGTTCATCTGAACCGAGGCGTCGCGCACGACGACCATCCTTGCGGCGGTCGCCAGCGGAGCATTGCAGGCGCGTCGAGAGACTCATCATTGATCGAGTCGACATCTGCGGATCTCCAGAGACAAGGCCTCGTAAGATGATAACCTGCCGCATGGAGCGTTACAAACGGGCGCTGTTCAGGCAGGCAGTCGAGTGAACACGGTCGCTTATTCTCTGAAGCGCACTCAGGCTGCTCAGGAGGCAGAACCGCCGGAGCCCGCCGTCCGGAACCAGCGATGCCATACAAGCTGACAGGAATGTGAGCCGAGGTTCGCCTCGCCATTGGCGCCGAGCGCCGTATCAGCCCAAATCGCCCAACTATGATTCGCGGTGCTGGATTCAATCGTTGTCCTGCGGTAGGCTGAGAAGGACTCCCAGCGGGGGTGACGTCCCGATCGGCAGACGTTCCGCAGGGTCAAGCGAAGAGAGTCCAGTCATGCTCAGAGCGTCCATCCTCGGTACCCACACAGTACTTCACGCGGTTGCCTGGCTCACGTCGGCGTTCAAGGGAGCGTTGGAACCGTGGGCGTTCAGCGCTGCTGCGGTTTTTCTGCTTGCGTGGCCTTCCTTAGCCGGCGGTCAGGTCGATCATCGTGACGATTCAGACGCCGCTCTCCGGCCGGTCTATCTGCGCTGCGAATATCGGGTTGCTCCCTTGGGGATCGACGTGAGAAACCCAAGGCTCAGTTGGCTGCTCGAGGCGCCCGATGCGGACCAGAGAGGGTTGACTCAGACGGCCTATCAAATCGTCGTGTCGAGCGACAGGCAGAAACTGGCAACGGACGACGGTGATTTGTGGGATTCGGGGAAGGTCGCGTCCGACCAGACCTCGCATGTCGAATATGCCGGCACACCACTCGCCGCGGGTATGGACTGTTGGTGGAAGGTGCGCGTGTGGGACAACCACGGGCGAGTATCGTGCTGGAGCGAGCAGGCTCGCTGGTCCATGGGACTGCTGGAGCCGGGCGACTGGTCCGCGCAATGGATCGGCCTTACGCAGAGGAGAGAAGGCTTGCTGGCCGACTGCCAGTGGGTTTGGCATGACGAAGGGGCGGCCTATCCAAATCCCCAGGGACTTGCGCCAGGGGGGCCGCGATTCTTCCGGAAGCAATTCGACATCCCGGCGCAAAAGCAGGTGACGAAGGCTGCCTTCTGCGGGACGTGCGACAATTCGTTTACTCTCCACGTCAACGGCAGGCAAATGGGTGGCGGCGAGGACTGGTCTCAGCCAACCGACATCGACGTCGCCGGAGGCGCTGGTGTCTGGGACCAACACGCTGGCCCTCCGGGCGGAGAATGCCGGCCCCAGTCCTGCCGCGCTGACCGGGAGATTGCGCGTCACCTATTCGGATGACACATCGCAGACCGTCCATGTCGATGGTTCGTGGAAGAGCAACAAGGACGAAGTGCCGAACTGGACGCAGCGGGCGTTCGACGATCGAGACTGGACCGCGGCTCAAGTCCTGGGCGACATGGGCATGGTCCCGTGGGGAGATCTGGCGACCGGCGTTGAAACCAAGCTCCCGCCAGCGACCTATTGGCGGAAGGAGTTGGAGTTGCACAAGTCGATCGCACGCGCGATGGTCTATGCTAGCGCGCTGGGCGCCTATGAACTCACGATCAACGGCAACAGGGTCGGTCAAGACTACTTCAACCCGGGTTGGCCTGAACTGCGCAAGCGGGTCTGTTATCACACCTACGATGTGACCTCCATGCTCAGGCTCGGCGACAATTGCCTCGCCGGAATCCTCTCGACCGGCTGGTATGCCGGATACATCTGGGCAGGCCCGTTCAACTACGGGAAGACTCCCCAGTTGCTGGTTCAGCTCGAAATCCAGTACGACGACGGCACCACGCAGACCATTGCTACCGACGAAAGCTGGAAGTGTTCGTACGGCCCCCTGCTCGAAGCGGATCTTCAACAAGGCGAAACCTACGATGCCCGACTGGAAATACCCAACTGGAATCTCATCGGCTGCGACGATGCCACCTGGCATAAACCCGACCTGGTCATGGATGTCCATGCTGCTGCGGGCGCTGGTGGCAGTCAAGCCGACCAACGGCAACTTGAAGCAAGTTCTAATGTAACGGTCAGGGTGCAGCAAGAAATCAAGCCTGTGAAGATGAACGAGCCGAAACCTGGCGTCACCATCTTCGATCTGGGGCAGGTGATATCAGGGTGGGCGCGAATCAGAACGAAAGGCCCGGCGGGCACGAAGATCGTCCTGCGATTCTCCGGCATGCTGAACCCGGACGGTACTCTCTACACCGACTACCTGCGGGAGGCCAGGGCGACCGACACGTATATCCTCAAAGGCGCTGGCGCAGACGAAATTTGGGAGCCGAGGTTCACCTATCACGGATTCCAGTACGTCGAGATCTCCGGGCATACAGAGACCCCGACACTCGATACCGTCACGGGCGTCGTGTGCCATTCTGATGTGCCGGTGACAGGGAGTTTCGCGTGTTCCGATGAACGGGTCAATAAGCTCTATTCCAATTGCATCTGGACGCTCAAGGGAAACCTCGTGGACATCCCAACCGGTTGCGGCGACAGAGCCGAACGGTTGGGCTGGATGGGGCTCGGCCAGATGATCTATAGCTGGTGTTACTCGTTCGATATGGACGCCTTTCTGACGAAATGGATGGTCGACATTGTCGATGCTCAGGCGACCGGCGCCTCGGGCGCCTATCTGCAATGTTCGCCGTTCTGGGGCGACGTGGAGTCGCCCGGATGGTCTGACGACGGAGTATGCGTGCCCTACGCACTTCACAGATTCTACGGCGACACTCGTATCATCGAAGAGCACTTCGAGTCCTTATCAACGTACGTGGCGCATATCGAGCGCAGCCTGACGAATCACCTGCGTACCGGCAACGTCTATCACTCAAGCCCCGATGCGAACTTCAACGGTTATGGCGATTGGCTCGCGATCGTGGAGAATCGCGAACTCCACAACGACGTGCTCAATACGCTGTGGAACGGCTGGAGTGTGAGCAATATGGCCGAGATGGCGGAAGCAACTGGCAAGCGGGAGGACGCGCTCAAGTATCAGCAGCTGTTGGCGAACATGAAACAGGCGTTCGACGAGGCCTATGTCGCCGCGGATGGAAAAGTCAGGGACGACACACAGGCGGAGTATGCTTTGGGCCTCTACTTCGGATTCTTCCCGCAGGAGAAGGTCCTGCTCGCCGTCGACCACCTGGTCGATGATATTGTCAACAAGAGCCACACGCAGACGCGGTCGGATGCCCTGCAACAGAACCCGGTGATTCCGGCGGGGCACTTGACCACGGGGTTCCACGGCACCAGGGCACTGCTGCCCATGCTGAGCAAGTATGGCCACAACGACGTGGCGTACCGTTTGCTCCTGCAAGACACGTATCCCTCCTGGCTTTACTGCGTCAAGCACGGTGCCACTTCTGTCTACGAGCGATGGGACAGCTGGATGCCGGAGAAGGGCTTTCAAGACCCGCGGATGAATTCCTTCCACATGCCCCATCTGATGGCCTCCGTCGTGGAATGGCTGATGGCCGATGTGGGCGGCATCAAGACCGAAGGTGCTGGTTTCAAGCGAGTCTTGATCGAGCCGCACGTGGGCGAAGGCCTTTCCTGGGCCGAGGCCTCCTATCAATCGATTAACGGCGAAATCGCCGTCCGTTGGCAGAAGGCACAAGATGGCTCGCTGACCATGAGGGTAACGATTCCTCCGAACACCACGGCGGCCATTAGCGTTCCCAAGAATGGCATCGCTTCCGTGTCGATCCAAGAGAGCGGTTTGCCGGTCTGGTCAGCAGGCCGGTTCCTCGACAATGCGGCCGCGATTTCGGGCGCCGCGGAAGACTCCCACTACGTCACCTTCCAGACCGGGTCGGGGAATTACGACTTCCAGGTCGTTGGAGTGGCAGAATGAATTCGCCCAGTTTCATGCTCTACTGCTCCACAGGTGGCACTGGCTGAGCGAGCCGGATCGAGTTCACCATCGTTCTCAGGTATCACGGCGAGCGGAGCCAGTGTGCGGCTGCGCCGGGTGGCACTGGCTGAGTGAGCCGGATCGAGGTCACCATCGCTCTCAGGTATCACGGCGAGCGGAGCCAGTGTGCGGCTGCGCCGGGTGGCACTGGCTGAGTGAGCCGGATCGAGGTCACCATCGCTCTCAGGTATCACGGCGAGCGGAGCCAGTGTGCGGCTGCGCCGGGTGGCACTGGCTGAGTGAGCCGGATCGAGGTCACCATCGCTCTCAGGTATCACGGCGAGCGGAGCCAGTGTGCGGCTGCGGACAGGTGGCACTGGCTGAGCGAGCCGGATCGAGTTCACCATCGTTCTCAGGTATCACGGCGAGCGGAGCCAGTGTGCGGCTGCGCGGGGCGCTGTCAAAAATTGCAAGGGAGGCATCGAAACCGGCGAAGAAAGTAGCTGCCGACGGCTTGACATCATCGAGGGACTCCGCCTACCGTTCCTGAATGATTGTTTCCAGCAGGGCAACGACGTTTTCGAGTGGCACGTCCTTCATCACCTCCTGGCTGGGGCCAATGATGTGGCCGCCTCCGGCACCCAACGTGCGAATGCTGTCGCGAACCATTGCCTTGACTTCCTCAGGGGACATCTTCGGCAGTTTCTGTGTCTCAATGCCACCCCAGAAGATCAAGTCTTTGCCGAACTCGCGTTTCAGAAACGGCAAGTCCATGCACGTTTGGCAGGGTTCGAGCACGCGCAGCCCAATCTCCAACAATTCGGGAATGAAACTGGTGATATTGCCGCAGGAATGCAGAATGATCGGCAGGCCCGCGTCGTTGAACGGTTGCCATGCGAGCTTGATCCTCGGGAGGATAAACTCGCGGAACATCTGCGGCGAGAAGAACGCGCCAGTTTGCGTGCCCAGGTCGTCGCCGTAGTGGGCGACTTTGAACCCCATCTCGACGACCTTTTCTGCATAGGCCACCTTGTATTCGGTGATCTTGTCGAGCAGGTCGTGGGCGACCTTCGGTTTCAGGGCCATATTCGTCATGAACTCCTGGAAACTCATCAGTCCGCAGGCCCGTTCGTAGGTGCCAAAATAGCCCGACGGCATCACCAGGTAGTCGCCCGAGTGCTCGGCCAGATCAGTGACCATGTCATCGAACAGATGCGGGCGGGTGAGATCGGGGACGCGGTAGTCTGCCACCGCTTCCTCGACGTCCTGGAAAAGCACGTCGCGGTTGACATCCGGCGGCATGTGTTCGGCCATCTCGACCGTCGCGGTCTTCGACAGCGGGTGAAAGCACGCAAAGAAGCCGTCGGAGCCGACCATGACGCCCATCCCCCAGGCGTCATAGACCACGTTGTTTTCCCAGTCGGTGCCGCAGAAGTCCAGCGCCTTCAGTTGCGCCATCTTGTCGCGGTCGTTCCGATAGAACAGCGCCTTGTCGTGGGCCGACAGCGAGATGTAGATGTGATTCTCAAGGTAGTCATCGAGCATCTCCGGACCGTCCAGGCCGAGGGCTTCGCTGATCGCCTTGTCCCGCGTACGGTCCGAAAAGGTAATCTGACTCGGCAGATAGTCGACCCCTTGGCCGTTGATGACCCGCAAGACTCGTTCTTCCTTCGTCATTGTCATGGCAACGACTCCATTACTGGTTATTGCTTTGAGGAGTTCTGACATTACGTGACCGCGCATCCAGGCCGTTGCGGCGAAATCAGCAAGCGGCGTGTCGCCCGCGCGGTATTGTGCGAGCTCCCTCGTACATTCGCGCGTCGGGAACGCTCCCCATGCTATCCTGGGAACTCGGGTTCGACGAGTCCTTTCCGCTTGTCGAACTGGCACAGTTGTGCATGAAGATCCTCGTTGCCATCCGCGTTCCCCTTCGATCCTTGTTCCCAGCTGACGGCAAAGTCAGTATTCGATCCGCCGCGGTAACGCGTGTAAGGTAGGTGGTGCAGCCTGTCCTGAAGCAAGCCACCGCGTCCGCCGAGTTATGGACGACTGGAGCGAGGACGGGTCACGTGGAGTGAAGGGAACTGGTTTCACTGATAATAATCTGATCCTTGGACGCTTCTCGCGTATGGCGATTCTCCCACGCTCTGCGAGCGTAGCTGCGACGCGCAAGCCCGTAGCTGCGACGCGCAAGCCCGTAGCTGCGGTCGCGTAGACCGCGGGGGCGCCGCACTCGCCAAGGGTTTCGCCGCGTCATGGCCCGGTCGTTCCACTAGCGGTCAGCTACCAGGAAGAAAGAAGACCAGAGTGATACCAAATAGAAGGCCCCCCTTCCAGTGGCGGCGGAGCCGGCGTATCCCGAATCTCCGGACCAAGTGCTTGCCTGGCGTTTATTTCCCTGAAAGGAGGACCCAGCAATGCGTTTCTATCAACCTGTCCGACAACATTGTATTGTGGGGTAGCCGAGCACACAAGGAACGAACTCCGAGAGCCGACTGGCACCAGATCCACATGTCCTGGTTGGCGCACGCCGACGAGAACTTCGGCAAGCTCGAGGACTTCCTCCGGGAGTCGGGTCTGCGCGACAATACGATCGTGGTCTTCCTCAGCGACAATGGTGGTGACTCGCTCATCGACCGTTACAACTTCGGGATGCGCGATGACAAATCGCGTCTGGCGGAAGGTGGACGTCGAGTGCCATGTTTTGTGCGGTGGCTCGAATCAACGTTGGCGGGCACGCCTGCTCGGTTCACAACAATCCTCGTCGGCTGACGGCGGAGAAGCGCAGGGGGGACAACTGCACGGGCAGACGCGACCCCAGCTTAATTGGGATCCCCTACCCCGCAGGTGCCAACGAGGACCTCGATGCTTCCTCTTCGGCCTTCCATTCGGATCCACTCCTCCTGGACCACCAACTGCGGTTGACCGTTCACTGTCACGTTGGTGATCTTCCTTTGCCGTGGCAGGCGGAGTCGCAGGTGGATTGGCCTCTCCCCGAGCCGATCGGGGACATTGAAGGCGACGCGAACCTGATGGTTGCCAGGATCCGACTCGCAGGTCAACGACAGGGGACCATACCACGTCGGGGCCTCGTTGATGATGATCTTCTGGCCTCCCTCCAACCAACGACGCGGGGTACCTTGCAGCAGATAGAGACCGTCGTCCCGTTCTTGGATGAGCATCGTGCGAGCCATGCGGACCAGACTGGCGATGGAATGGATATGGGGTTGCGTGGCGGCACGCCACTCGTCGGTCGTGAGCGTCTGATGCGAGATATTGGCCGCCAATACCGTATAGAACATCCGCAGAAATTCCTCGACACGTCCCTGTTCCAACAGGATTACCGCCAAATCCTGGCTGTAGAACATATTGGCCGCGGCCGACTCTTCGTAACTGCCCTTGTGTGTCTTCTCGATGTTCCAACGAATCACGTGTTCGATCTTTTCATCGTTCCGCGGCAAAACGCCGCCGAAGGCCAGATTGATGGGGCCACAGACGCCATTGAAATACGCGTGATCCCGCCGCGGAGCATCAAGGGCCCAGGGAATGAACCAGGGGTCCTGGGACTTGTCGGTCAACCGGTCGACAGCGGTAACGATATCGTTCCTGTACGCCTCGGCTTCCTCCCATAGCGTTCTCCCTTCGGGCAAACCCCACTCGTCGAACACTTGCGCGATCATGTGAAGGCCCAAGTAGCTGATGGCATCATTGTAGGTGAAATGGCCGACGCCCCTGAGCTCTCCGTCATCCGCCATGTCGCAAACGAACTTTCCAGCGATCAACCCTGCGCAGGAGCTGTCGGGCTTGGTCTGCCGCCTCTCGCGGCTGATCCACTGACAGCCGGCCAGTATCTGCTGCTTGTGCGCCAAGAGCCATGCCCTGTCACCGGTCAGACGGGCGTGTTGTGCCATTGACCACAGGGCCCAACCGTTACAGCTTGTCCAGGAAGCGTCACTGAAATCCTGCTCGGTATTTGTGACGTCGGAAAAGCATCCCTCGTGCGAGCTGGTCCCCTTGGGCTTTCGTTGCCCTTGCCGAGCAAAGACGGTATCAAGCAGCCGTCTTGAGGTGTCGTGGTCGCCCATCAAGTCCAATGCGAAGAACCACTTCGTGCTTGCATCGTCCCACTGGCAACGATAGCAGACGGAATCGAAGACGGTCCACTTGCCATCCCATCGCTTCGTGAGAAAGTACCCGTCCAGCATTCCCTTGATTACGATGCGGTTGAGTGCCGCGTCGGGGGTGTCGAATCGTGCAACCTTGGTCGCGAGTGCTTTCCAGGTCTCCCGGGCCTTATTCCAGTCCTCTTCGAAAGAACGCCGCCTGAGTTCGTCGGCGGTCACTGTGGGTGTGTTCGCCTCACGATACTTCATACCTGGAAATGAGAAGACGCGGCAGAAGGCAATTCGCACCTTCTGGCCGGGGTCGCAGCGACCTCGCACCACCAGCGCATTGTAGGCCCCGCCATTTCGCAACAGGTCGAGCTCGTTATCCTGTTCAATCGCCTTTCCCTCGGGGGAAAGCACCGGCTCGAATTCCACCTGAAAGCCATCGGGGACATCGGCAGTCAAAAGGGCGCTGCCGTCTTGAAAGACAACCCCGTTCTGAAAGGTCAGCGATTTTCGCGGGCGTGCTTCGTCACCTGCTTCGATTGCCAGAAATACAACCTGCTGAGTCTGCTTCGAGGTGTTTTGAAGATCGTAGACGGCCCAGGCCAGGGTGCTTTCGTTGCCCGCGATATACGTCTCGCCCCGCAGGGGGCGAGCGAACGCCGTCTGGCGTACGGCGAAAGCGTCGTGCGTCGACTCCGTGAGAACGATCGGCAGGTACCCCTCTTCCAACGACTGCCTGGCCGGTCCCTCTGCGCCAACGGGGACAACGCGGCCTTCTCGGCCGAAGCCGAAGCAGATGGCCTCAGGTATATACGGTGTGCCGGCAAATGGCTCGTAATGTAGATCGTACGTCGCTTTCCCGGCGACAAGTTCTCCGTGGATCGACACGCCAACCTCGGCCGGATCACCCGGCGGTCCGATCGCCGTGTAACGCCCCGTGTCCGGATATTGGGTGACGTACCACTCGTAGGTGGCCTCCTCTTGCGGCGGGGGCGGGGTGCCGGGCGGATCACGATGGACGATCTCGAAGAGCTCCCAGGTACGCTCGGGCATTGCGCGGGGTAGGTCCTCGGAGGCGAGCAGGGCGAACCATGTGTGGGATCCGAGATCTTTTCCCTCGACCCGAAAGTCAACCGGCATGCCCGGCGTCACCATGGACGCCGGGACCGTCAGGTAGAATCGCCCGGACGAGTCGACGTTGCCGTGGTTGAACAGGACTTCATACCGCAAGCGACACTGCTGCGCCTCGCAGGGAAACTGCACAGACCCCAACGTAACGTCGAAGTCAGCGATCTTCTGGCCGTTGAGCAAGAGGGTGAAATTCGCCCCTCGGGCAGGCCCGTGTCCCAGAGCCACGTTCCAGACGAAGGTGACACCGGCATCGTCTTTGTTCTGCGGTAACGGAGCGGACTTCCACTCGATAGAGCCGCCATTCTGGCGGACGCCGAAAAGAGCTGCCGTGCCCAGGTGGGTATGCCAGCTGTCGCGGAAGCCGCCGGCAGGCTCGCCCACGAATCCTTGAATCAAGCCCGTCTCCCCGGCAACTGCGAACGATATCGAAGTGCCGAGAAAAACCGAGATGGCCACGCGAATGCCCGCTCGCAACATAAATCGTCCTTCCGAAAACGTTGGCAGATTGACGCGGCGAAGGCGGGTCACCCCATCCAATCGCCAGCTGAGTCGTCTCATTTATACTCAGGCCGGGAAACGACTGATAGGTGAGAACATCTCCTTACACCACCACGGTGTATTGGATCAGTGATTGTCGGTGGCTCGGAAGAGCTGGGCAATACTTCATCTATCGGGCAGACGGACTTCGCCGGACCACGTCACCACTTCTGACCGCGGCGGTGTTGGAAGACTTCCGCGGTAACGCGCTGTTCGGCGGCGGGTTCTTTCACCGCGCGGCGAGCACGGATTCCTTAAGCGGGGCAACAAATCCATCTCGGACGATTGTCGGGTCGTGCTGGGCGGACAGAGTCTGCGCCACGCGATCGAAACAGGCAATGACCGCCGCTTCATCCCCCAGGCTCTTGGCCAGCGCGCCGACGGTCGCCCCGAAACGAGGGTCTGACCGAAAGCTGCCGAGTGGCCAAGCGGTCCAGCCCCACAGGTCGTGCCAACCGTGCGCGGTGTCCCATGCAAGATAGGCGTGGCCGAATTCCGCCAGCAGCTTCTCGCAATCCGACTGCGGTGCGGTGGCCGTCGCGCCGAGTACGAGACGTTCCTGAGCCGCACGCAGCCGAAGCTGGAGGAGAAGCGAGTCGGCTACGAATCGATGGTCGGGAAACGCCTTGCGTGAGAAGAGCCCCAACCTTCCGAAGGCATTTTCGCGGATCATGCATGCGACTCGGTCGGCAACGGCATCGGCCTGCCGGGGATCGGTTGCTTTCAGTCCCAGCCAGGCGTCGGCCAGTAGTTCGCGGTGGCTGGGGTAAACGTAGCCGGCCAGTTCCAGCAGCACTTCCCGCTCGGAGCGGTTTCGGTAGTCGGCGTCGGCCAGCACGGAGGTGAAGAAGAACATGTTGGGGAACTGCAGCAGCGGCGTCTGCATGTTGCCCATCAAGCCGGCCACGTCGCTGGACTGAGCGTCCGGTCCGTTATACATGTCGCGGATCGCGGCGATCTGCACGTTGGTTTGGGGATACGCCGGCTCGAATTCGATGGTTCCGTACGGCATCAGCACAGTTCGCTCAGCAAATCCCGCCTCGCGGCATATCGGAAGAAACTCGGGAAACTGGCCCGAGATCAGCCACAATGAATCGGGCAGACCTTGCTGGAGATGACGCAGCGCCTCTCGCTGGTGTTCGGCAAGACCTTTAATCGCGATCTTTTCCTCGCGTCCCCAGCCCCAGAGCATCCAGTTGATCAGCTTAGCTTCCTGGCCGTGAATATTGTGGCGGTCGAGCAATTCGCGGCACGCCCGCAACACTCTGACGTAGTCGTCCTGGGAGCTGCCGGGGCAGAAACCGGGATCCGAGTCGATATTACAGACGCCGTCGGCGTTGTCGAGAATGCGATACATAGCCTCGCGCGAGGCCAAAATGGCCCGCAAGTCATCCGGTTTGCCTGGATCGAGGTCGGGCTGCGACTCGGGACGCCAATACGGCCGAAGCCGCGGGTCGGCGGCGCCGCAGTGATCCTTGGCCACTCGATTCGTGCATTGCATGATCCACACTTCCATGCCATGCTTCGTCTGAGCGTAGTCGATCAGCCGGCGACACTCCTCCAAATAGGCCTGATCCTCGGCCGAAAACGGCACGGGCATAATTTCGACGAACGGCCAAAGATAGAACAAATTGACGCTTTGATACGAAAGCAGATCCAGGTAGCACTGCCACTCCTCCTCGCGCCAACTGCGGAACGAATAGGGATAGTTGAGCGGCCAACCGTTGAAATGGACGCCGCGGATGGCATACGCCGGCTGGCCGAGCCGATCGAGCGCTGACGGGATCGATGCCGAATCATTTTCGATACGGATGGTCTTGATCAGGGCGCTCACCGCGTTCTTCGTGCCGTGGGGCGTCGCGCCCGATGCAACAATCCAGAGCACGCCGTCTTGCGAGACGCTCTTGAGCAGATACCCGTCTTTGCCGAGCTTTTCGGCGGGAAAGAGTGTGCCGAGAATGCGCTGCGCCATCTCCGGACCCACGGCAATTCGCGTGGCGGCGCCACTCTCGTCGGTGTGTGTAACGGGCACGGCTCTGCCTGTCGCATGCTCCAGATAGCCGGACAATTCTCCGACTGCGTATTGGACAAACGACGTCTGTTCGCGATCAGCAACGATGGCGCAGCGGTCCAAGGCCAGGTTGTCGTGTGCCTGGCCCTCAGGGATCGCTGCCATCACCCACAAACCCGTGACGATCAGAGCACGTGACAGATCCGGGCAAATAGTCATCTCGTTTTCTCCATCCAGACCGATTACGGGCCTGCAACGCTCGCTGAACCCTTGTCTTATCGCGTGAATGCCGGTTTGCCGCAGGATCAGGCATGTTCCGCAGACGTGCTTGGATACATGGTGTCCCCCTTCTTTTCCGTTAACGGATAGCCGACAGGCATTATAATCTCCGGCGGTCACAAGCTGGTATATTGGCAACGCGACCAAGCCGACGTTTTTCGTGGCAGAGGCCGTTCTTCTGAGGCCGCCGAAATCGAGCAACAGCTTGCGCCGACATTTGTGCAGACCGAACCAGCGTACCACCAACGTCAATCCGAGATTACCCGGCGTTTTCTCCCCCAACAGGGATTTGACAAGGGCCCTCCAATGACACCACAATCAAGACGGCCGAGGGA
This sequence comes from uncultured Planctomycetota bacterium, assembly GCA_963802295.1. GTDB lineage: Bacteria > Planctomycetota > Planctomycetia > Pirellulales > Pirellulaceae > JAJRVM01. The sequence goes on from CAWDIM010000008.1 coordinate 124,903, forward strand.
ACAGCATCCCTCTCCGTCAGCATCCCTCCCCATTCGAGATTCGAGGCAACCATGAGAAAGTTTCTCGCCACGGTTATGGTATGTGGGCAATTGGCTTCGTTCGGCCTGACCGCGGTGGCGGCGGACGCGGACGTCGAGGAAGGGTTTGCTTCCCTCTTCAACGGCCGGGACCTCGCCGGTTGGGTCAAACGAGGGGGAGCGGCGGAATATGAAGTCCAGGATGGCTGCATCGTTGGGAAGTGCGTGCCGAATACGCCGGGCAACACCTTCATGTGCACGGAAAGAGATTTCGGCAACTTCATTCTGAAGCTCCAGTATAGATTCCTTGAGGCTGGCAACTCGGGTGTACAGTTTCGCTCGGCTGCCCGGCCGGAGGGCGATCATGAACGGGTCTACGGTTATCAGTACGAAATGACTCCCGGCGGCAATCTGACCGGCCGCATCTACGACGAGGGGCGACGTGGCCATCAATTTGGCATCATTTGGCTCGACGCCTTCACGCCACAGGATCGCCTCGACGCCGCCGAAGCAAGTTGTAAGCAAGGTGAGTGGAATGACGTTGAAATTCAGTGCGTCGGCCCCTCTATCAAGACATGGCTGAACGGCAATCTGGTCGTGGATCTATTCGACAGTGTTTCGATGAAGGGGTTTTTCGGCCTGCAGATCCACGCCGGTGATTCCGGATCGGTCGCGTGGAGGAATATCCGCATCAAGGATCTGGGGGAGAGCCAGTGGGAACGGTTCTTCGTCAAGGGTGATGACGGCAATTACCAGCTGGTCAACGCCAAGTTTGTTCTTCCAGAGGAGTGGACCTTCACGGAAGACGGCGTTCTGTGCGGCGTGCATTCAGAAAATCAAGATCGGGACGGACTTGTCATTTCCACCAAGCCTTACGACGACTTCATCGCTCGCGTCACCTATCGCATGCGGGGAGGCAACAGCGCGTTGTATTTTCGCGCCGAAGAAACGACAGCCCCGTGGGTGCTGCGCGGATTCCAAAATGAAATTGCCAATAGCAGCAAGGATTCCGCCCTCTGGCACACGGCCGGCATTGTCGACGGCAAGATGGTTCCTGGTCGCGGCTGGGTCGTCACCAACGACGAGCTTGTCGAAAAGGTTCGCAATCTGAACGACGAGTGGAACACGACCTGCACGGCCGCGTACGGCGACCGCCTGGTTCAGATGCTAAACGGATTCTGCACGTCGGATATCGTCGATGAAGCGTGCGAGAAGACGGGCAAGCTCGGACTGCAAATGCACGGCGGGGCCGACTGCGAGATGTTTTTCAAGGATTTTGAGGTTATACCCATTACCGAAGAGATGACGAAACTCATCGAACGCAGGTGAGCAGAAGACCGGGTGTTGACGCGGCCAGCCGTAGCTGCGGTCGCCGAGACCGCGGGGCCAGCCGTAGCTGCGGTCGCCGAGACCGCGGGGGGCGCCACGCTCTAGGGTGAATTCAGGGTATCCGCTTCGATTACCGCTTCTGTCATGTTGTGGCGGCAAACAGTCCGTGGCGGTTCGCGCGGCAGAAGTACCATGGCGGTGTTAGCGAACGGGATGGGAGACGGCCCACGCAAGGAAACGGGAACTTGCCGTGCGTGCGGAGCATCCCGCGGGCCATACCGCCCCATCCATCTGGCAACGACAGACGAGCAGCTGGTGCGCGTAGGCGAGAAAGCTCGGAAACATGGACGACGATCGTTCTTGTTCTCCAGATCATGTTGGGAGTATCCTGGATAAGTGCGTCTTCCTTCCGAAACGGTCCGCACTCCAGATTTTTGTGCCGCCATCTTTTTGCCGTTGAAGAATTCAGCCGAGACGCGGAATCGCGGCGAGGTCGGAAACTTGGACTGGCGCAAAGCACGTTCCCCACTCAATCGACTGGGTCGGATCGCCAGACTCGCAACCATCCTTCGGGTTCGACAACCGTCATGATCAAGCCAGCCAGACTGTCAGTCACTGAGACCGCATTCGGCCATTTCTACCGTTCCGGTTTCGAGGAGTTCCTGGCCCGTAGGTGCACTCTGATGTTAGCCGGGCTGTTTGCGTGCTGTTGCATCTCGATTGCTTGGGCAGTTGAACCGAACGCGAGGACGGCCGCTCCGCGGCGTATCAGCTACCGGATTGTGCAGCAGGAGCACGACGCCGCGGTGCTGGACGAACGGGATACGGTGATCGGTTGGTTCCAGGCGTTGTCCCATGAGGTGCTGCGTGGGGATGACCAGATTGAGATACGGGATACAAATCTGATCCGCTGGCAACGGACATTCACGCTGCGGGCCGGACAGCCGAAGCAGCGAGTGCGTTTAACGATGGACTTTCTGGCCAACCACAGCTGCCGCTTCGCCTGCCTACCCGGCATCTCCTGGAACGGAAATCAAGACGATCCCGGCAACGTGTACCGCGGTTTTGGGCACGAAGGAACTCCGTGGTCATTCGCCTGGCATCGGACGCTGATTCCCGGCGCCACCTACTCGGAGGGTGATCGCTACTGCATTGGTTTGTTCGCGGACGTACGTGATCCGGCGGTGGGTCTGTCCTGTTCGCTGGTACCGGGGGAAGACTCGACGATTCATCGATTGATCGTTCCGGAAGAGGAACAGCCGCAGCGGGTGCTGATCCGCGAACGCGGGTTGAGTCCCGGGCGTGCGAATGTGCTGGAACTGGAACCTGGCGAGTCCTACGTCGTGACGGCATGGCTGGCCGTAAATCCGTGGGAACGTCCCAAGCTCGGCTATCGTCACCTGCTGGATGCCGCCTGGTCGCAGGCGTTTCACGAGACGTCCGCCGGCTACAGTGCGAGCGAACTCTGGACCATGGGTGTGCGCTTTGCCAAGGAGTCGCTATGGGACGAGGGGGCCAGGATGTTTCACCTGGCGCTGCGGTACGACGACAACCCGCAGTGGTCCCGAGCCGGCGGGTTCTCCATCGGCTGGTGCGGTCGCAACGGCGAGCTGGCCTGTGCATTGCTGGTCGATTACCTGGACCACGGCGATACCACTTCACGCGATATGGCGATCGATTGCCTGGATGCCTGGGTTCGGCGAGTGGAATCACCAGTGGCAGATACGGCGAGCGGGCGCGGCGTGCCGCCAGAGGTCATTGCGCCTTTCGTCGGAGCCTGGACCGTGACGTACGACAACGGGGCCGTCGCGCATCTGCGTTTCCTGCCCGACGGACACCTCGGCTCCCATCCTTCCTGGGGCGTGGGGAACCTGCGTGTGGCAGAGGACAACTCGGTGGCCTGCGACTGGTCAAACGGCCAGTGCGAACGATATCGTGTGGTCGAGGGCCGCCTGGCGGTGGAACATGTATTTGAGGGCGCCGCGTACAGGGGTGCTGGCGTGCCTGCCGGTCCTCTCGCGCGTTTCCACCGCATCGCCTCGGACGCCAATACGCTCTCGGATGGCGCGTTGGCGCTGCTGCACGCCTTCACGTTGGCAAGTCGTTGTGGTGTGGAGCGACCGGAGTATCGCGACGTGGGGCTGGGCATCTGCGAGGCTGCACTGGCTCTGCAACAGCCTGACGGTCGATTCGAGGGCCCGGGCTGCGAACGCGGTGGAATTGGCGCCGCCTTCATCCCTCCGCTCTTGACGGCCTACGAGATGACTCGCCAATCGCGGTATCTGTCTGCGCGCGGGGAGCGACGAAGTTCTATCTGGAAATGCTCTATCGCGATGGGTGTCTTTGGGGTGGCGCGCTCGACACGCGCAGCATCGACAAGGAGACGGCCCTGCCGCTGATCACGGGCACCGTGCGTCTGTTCGAACTCACGGAAGACCCGCAGTATCTCGTCCAGGCCGAAGATGCCGCCTACTACTTCGTCGCCTGGCAAATCGCGCAGACGATCCCCAACCCTCCGGGTTCGCTGATGGACGCCATCGACTACGACACATTCGGTGGGACGAGCGTGGCCACGGTGCACATGTGCGCCGATCCGTTTGGCGTATCCGCCGTCCCCTATTTACTGCGACTGGGTCGACATACGGAACGCGAGATCTGGGAGCAGCGGGCGCGGGCCTTGTGGAACAACGCCACGCAGGGGATTTCCGACGGCACGCTCTCGCTCGTCGGCCTGCCCCCGCGCCCTGTGGCAGCCAGGACGAAACCGTGAACTACACCGACTGGGGATACGACTATCTCGCTCAAGGCATGGATCGCGGCAATCCTCGCGGTGCCGGTCAAGGCTGGCTCACGGCCTGGCCCACCGCCATGCGTCTGACCATCCTCTCAGATCGCGAACTCCGCCGGCTCATTACAACCTGGCCGGTCCAGTCGGCACGGTAGGTCCCAGCATGGTGAAGGAGCATGAAGGAGCATGAAGGAGCAGACACTCTGCTCCTGATGGTTTTTCCGTGGCCGTTGGCGGGCCCCGGATTGAGTTGCCCGCGAGGCGAATGGGCGGCAATGAACTTGACGGTGCTTAGAAAAGCATGAACGGGACGACGTGGGTGCTACGCCAGTCGCGAATGCACGCTGTCGGCAGCGCACGGCGAGCGCGGCGGAAGTGGGCGGGCAAAGATTTCGATCGACGATCAAGCGAGCTGCGTGGGCTTTACGCAAACAGCCGACGGCAGGCCGACATTCCCTTCAGGCAGCGGCGTTCCATCCGCCGGGCTACTTCGGCCATGGCCGCGGGCGAACCGATGGCGTGGCAGAAGACGCTCTCGTAACGCTCGAACGTATCAAGCCAGGCCTCCTCGTTCACATCCATATAATCCAACAACGTTTCCACGTCCTTGGGAACCGTACTGCGCTGACCACTACGCAGTTGCCGAGCGGTCCACTCCAGCAACCGCAAGTAACTCTCCAGCGAGATCGGCAGCAGTCCCAGATCCGACGCGCGGCGGCCCCAGCGGGAGGTGAGCGCGATCGTCTCGTCCTCCAACGTCCCTTCACGCAGGGTCAGCTCTCCCAGCCAGCCATCCGCTCGATCCGGACTGTTGGAACGCTCCTCTTGCGCCATGATCCGCTGATAGGCCGACGTGTAGCGGGACGAGCGCAACGAAACGGCTTCGCCGGCCTTGATGAGGTTTAAGTCCATATACAACGCACAGACCAACATGCCGGCGAAACCGACACATTCCCGGCACTTGAAGCGAGACTCGAAGAACCGGCCAGTGCAGTCGTCTTCTTGATTGGCGCGGCGGGCAATGTTTTCGCACAAGATTCCCATAAACCAGGAAATGTTGCTCAGCCGACGCCGCAACTGCTTGATCCGCTTCTTGTCCCGCACGACCTGTTCAATGCGTTTGTCGCTGACTTGCGGCAGCTCGTCCGACATGCATTTGGCGATCTTCATGGCGGTCAGGTAGCGGCGGGCCACCTCGTGGGGCGACCAGCGGCGGGCCACATCGGGCCGCGAGCGGAGCATCAGGTGCAGATGGTTGCTCAGTTCCGCGTGGAATTCGACTTCGATGGCGAACAGCCCGGCGAGCTGTTCTTCCCGGACCAGGATCCAATCGCGGCGATGGGAGAAGTCGCGGCCGGTCAAGGCGTCCCGGCCACAGAGAAAGGCGCGGCGCACGCAACGGGCGCGGCAGTGATAGACGGCTCGGCGATCACGACCCAACAATTTACGACGAGCGTAGGCGACCATGAGGCAATCCCTCCGTGTGCGGGCAGTGCCCGTAGCACCCGCGGCCGCTGAGGGCCCTGTGGGGACGCTCGGGAAACACTGCGCAAGAGAAAGTGATTGCCCGCCTTTCGCTCGCCAGAACCGCCGTTATCTTACCCGATCCCAAGCCACATGCAAGACCCGCCACGGCAGGGTGCCGGTGACATACAAGTGTCGGCGAATAAACGATGATGGCACCGCTGAGCATGCTCGGCCTGCGGCCGTGGACGATCGTCGGAGGGCCCGCAGTGGGAACGGCAAGCAGGGGGGAAGCAGGGTGTCTGCTCTCTTCTGCGGCTAGTGGCCGCGTTGTAGCTACGCTCGCGCAGAGCGTGGGGGCGTCGCCATCCGTACTGCCAATTCCCCCCGCGGTCTACGCGACCGCAGCTAGTGCGCCTGTGAAGGCGTTTGATCAGAAGGGTGAAAGTCCCTTTCAGGCCAGACGTTACCGGCCTGTAGTCGATAGTGGTAACTGCGTTTCCGTGAGGAAAGGTGGAGAGCAACCTGAGACGAATGACCAGTCCGTAACGAAAGTGAACTCGATTCGGCCAAGCCTGTCGGGGAGGATCCTAGCAATTTCCGAACCCTTGACCGTGCGACGGGCAAATCCCTCGATCCTCTGGATCTCCCCGTGGGATAGACACGGCCAGCCACGACGCTGTAGTAACGGATGAAAGCGAGCGGGGCGAAATGGCAGTCAGGTGGTTGGAGATGGAATGGTCAGAAGATCAAACGAGATAAGCAGGGAGAGCTGCCGGATGATAGGACGCGGACGACGAACCGTTAGCGAAGCAGTGGGGGACGCTGCTCACTCAATGGCCCTGGCCCGCCCGAGGCGTATCGTCCTTGGAACGGGAACAAACGCAACGATACCGGGATCGTCGGATGATGCGAGCCGGCAGAAGTCAGAGCACCCATAGTAGCGAGGAAGCCGTGCAGCAAAACGCGGTGGAGCCAAGGGGTGCAGGAAGGTAGATGCAGATGACCAAACGCACGAACAGTCAGACCCCGACCAACAAGGGACGGGCCAACAAACCGGTGACAGTGCCGTTCGCGGCTACCCCGACCGGCGAGCCGCCGGACATTCGGCAATGGGCTCATCGGACAGTCTGGTCAGAACGCATGTTGACGACACTTTTGGAAAACAAAGTGAAGGGAGGAAAATGGCACACGCTGATCGACAAGGTGTTTAGCGATCTCAACCTCTACACCTCAGCACATCGCGTGCTGAGCAAGAAAGGTGCACCCGGAGTCGACGGACAAACGACCAGGGACTTCGCCGAGCACGAAATGGCCGAACTGCGCCGCCTCCAGGAACAACTGAAGCAAGGGACATACCGTCCAGCGCTAATCAAACGAACCTGGATCGACAAACCGGGCAGTCCGGACAAACGCCCGCTAGGTATACCAACCGTGCGTGATCGCATCGTGCAGAAGGCACTCGTCCACGTAATAGAACCGATCTTCGATGCTACGTTCCACGAACGCAGCTTTGGATTTCGACACGGTCGTGGATGTCACGAGGCCCTGAGCTGCGTGGAAACCTTGCTGAACGAGGGCTACGTCTACGTCGTCGATGCCGATCTGAAAGGATACTTCGACAGCATTCCGAAAGATCGTCTGCAGGAGATGGTCCGGCAGAAGATCTGCGATCGTCGCGTCCTGGAATTGATCAAACAGTTTCTGAACCAAGGAATCATGGAAGAACTACGGACCTGGACACCGGAAGCCGGTGTACCCCAGGGAGCCGTACTCTCACCAGTCCTGTCCAACGTCTACCTCAACCCACTGGACCACGAGATGGCTCACCGCGGCTTTCAAATGGTGCGGTACGCGGATGACTGTGCGCCAGGCAATGTGTGTACGAGATGAGGGTAGGTCCCTCGCAGCCGGCCTGCGGAGGTAGGCTGCAAACCACCGTAAGCGGCTGTGGTTAAGAGCCATGGTCGTGAGCGTTACGGAAAAGGCAAGGCTTGACCTTGTCAGGTGGGAAACGGAAAGACGAATGCAAATGAACCACTGATGACCCGTCGAAAGCGTAGGAATGACGTCAAAACCGGGAGGTAGTCGTTAACCCGGGATGAGCTCTGGAGCAATCCGCTTACTGCCAGAGTGGCGTCCGGCGTAAAGGTGGCGTGAGTCCGTTTCAGGCTCGTGTGCGTAACCTGGGAACCTGTCGCCTCGATGTTAAGGGAGCCGTCCAAGTGGTAGCCCCACAAGGACCTGAGTACCGATGCGAGGCACAGGGACGGACTGGTCTGTAGTAGTGATGAAGCGTCCGTAATGGACGTGGAGCGAAGGGACCAGATTGTTCAGCTAATGAAGTGAACCAACTGCAAAGGAGGAGTTCATGACAACAGCAAAGCCGTATGCGATTCCAAAACAGATCGTTTGGGACGCGTACAAGAAAGTCAAGGCGAATCACGGAGCGGCCGGTGTGGACGGTCAATCGCTGATGGACTTCGAGAAAGACTTGAAGGGGAATCTCTACAAGCTCTGGAATCGAATGTCGTCGGGCAGTTACTTCCCGCCTCCAGTCCGTCTCGTCGAGATTCCGAAAGGCAATACGGGGCAGACTCGACCGCTGGGAATTCCGACCGTTTCGGACCGAATCGCCCAGATGGTCGTGAAGTTGATGCTTGAACCGCATGTCGAACCACACTTCCATTCCGACTCGTATGGGTATCGACCTGGCAAGTCGGCCCTGGATGCGGTGGGGGTGACGCGTCAGCGTTGCTGGCGTCGCGACTGGGTGATCGATCTGGATATCAAAGGCTTCTTTGACAATCTCGATTGGGACCTGGTGATGCGAGCGGTGCGACATCACACGGATGTCCCGTGGATTCTACTTTATGTAGAACGCTGGTTGAGGGCTCCGGTGCAACACGCGGACGGACGCCTCGAAGAACGAACGAAGGGATCGCCGCAAGGGTCTGTGATCAGCCCCTTGCTGTCCAATCTGTTCATGCATTATGCGTTCGATGAATGGCTGCGGCGTAATTTCGCAGATGTTCAATTCGCACGCTATGCCGATGACGCCATCGTGCACGCCCGCAGCCGCCAAGAGGCTGAGGTATTGCTGGTGGCGATACGGCAACGTCTGGCGGAATGCAGCTTGGAACTTCATCCTGAGAAGACCAAGATCGTGTACTGCAAAGACGATGACCGACGCGGCACGCATGAACATACCTCGTTCGACTTCCTGGGCTACACGTTTCGTCCACGTCGAGCCAAGAACCGGTGGGGCAAGCTGTTTATCAGCTTTCTCCCTGGTGTGAGCAACAAGGCGGCGAATTCGATCCGTGCCACGGTCCGTTCGTGGAGGATTGGTGCGACGCGCAACAACCAGAGCCTGGAGGAGATCGCGACGTTCGTCAATCCTTTCGTACGCGGATGGGTGAATTATTATGGTCGATATTATCCATCGGCCCTGACACCCGTCTTGCGGAGCCTGGAACGCAGCCTTGTGTACTGGGTACGTCGCAAGTTCAAACGATTTCGCTACCATCAACGTCAGGCTGTGCACTGGTTGGGCCGCGTGGCTCAACGAGAACCTCAGCTCTTTACCTTGTGGTCACATGGAATCCGACCTGCGTCTGGACAATAAGAGCCGGATGAGCCGAGAGGTTCCCGTCCGGTTCCGTGAGGGCCTGGGGGTGCGATTCCCCCGGGCTACTCGACTCGTCATCCTCTGCCGTACTCGCGAAGAAGCGGAAGCCGCCCTCTCTGCCGTCCGCCAATGGGTCACTGACTATGGACTGACGCTACATCCGGAAAAGACGCATATCGTTGATTCCCGGGAGCAAAGCTTCGCGTTTCTCGGCTACTCGTTTCGCGGGAAATACCGTTTCCCCCGAACCAAGAGCCACCGGAAGTTTATGGATCGCATCCGCGAACTAACCCCGCGCAAGTCGGGCGAATCCCTGGAGGTCATCCTCCAACGTCTCAACCAGGCTACGCAAGGTTGGTTCCACTACTTCCGTCATTGTCACTGGACCATCTTCCGTAACTATGACGGCAAGATTCGCAGTCGGCTGCGCCGCTTACTCCTAAAGCGACACCGACGCAATCTCAAACGCCTACCTCGCAATCACCGTTGGCCCAATGCCTTCTTTGCGGAACGGGGGTTCCTCAGCCTAAAGGACGCCTTCGATCGCTTCGCTCAATCCAGGGGAACCTACTGACTGGAGAGCCGTATGCGGGAAAACCGCACGTCCGGTTCGGAGGGAGGGGAGGCTCAAGCCAATGAGCCTTCCCTACCTCTATC
>CAWDIM010000009.1:0-141417 GCA_963802295.1 uncultured Planctomycetota bacterium
GGCCCGGTAGGACGACAACTGAGCAGCTACCGCGCCGCGCATCCCACTCCCGTTTCTACCGGGCTTGGCCCGGTAGGACGACAACTGAGCAGCTACCGCGCCGCGCATCCCACTCCCGTTTCTACCGGGCTTGGCCCGGTAGGACGACAACTGAGCAGCTACCGCGCCGCGCATCCCACTCCCGTTTCTACCGGGCTTGGCCCGGTAGGACGACAACTGAGCAGCTACCGCGCCGCGCATCCCACTCCCGTTTCTACCGGGCTTGGCCCGGTAGGACGACAACTGAGCAGCTACCGCCCGCATCCCACTTCCGTTTCTACCGGGCTTGGCCCGGTAGGACGACAACTGAGCAGCTACCGCGCCGCGCATCCCACTCCCGTTTCTACCGGGCTTGGCCCGGTAGGACGACAACTGAGCAGCTACAGATTGCGTCATACAGCATCTCGATCGTAGGGTCCAAATGTCCCTATGTAGTAGCTGAACCGAAGCACCGGCTTCATCCCCTGAACATAGGCCAGATTGTTCATGATCGAGAGTGCCACACTCGCAGGCGACTCTGTCACATTTGTGGCCAGCAGAATGTGATAATGGTTGCTCAGAATTGCGATTCGCGACAGCCGTCATCTTTTCTTTGCAGCCGCGCCGAGAATCATCGCTCGCGAGTCCGCCAATACCGTCTCTCGTAGGTCATGCAAGCCGTCCAAGTTCTCCACGACGACTTGCAGGCGATAGACGAATCGGCCATGGCTGGTCGTTTGAGCCTGGGCCAGATCCACGATGGCATCGTGAAACTGCAACGATTGCAGGCGCTTCTGAACGTTGGCATCAACCATGGAGTGCTTGTCTGTCTGCCCGGCAACGTATTGATCAAGGACTCGGCACGCTGCGTCATCAAGGCTGCCGACGAAGTAGTTGCGGCGAAAGGCGCTCGGGTTCTGTGTTCGGATCAGATACTGCCATCGGCCCTTTACGGATCTGACGATCTCTGAGGGGGCCACTTCCGGCCGCGTGCTGAGGAAGAACTGGCCGACATGCGGTTGGTTGATGAGGCAGACTCCGAAATCGGCTCGTGCCAACCGCGCCGGACACTCTGCCGCCTTCCATTTCTGCCGGCCCTTGTTAGGCACGAGCCTGGACGGAGCGAGCGGGCGTGCGTCCCGAGGTAGTCCAGTCCCGGGCGCGGCACAGCGATATCAGGCGGATCCCGGGGCGTCTATACCGATGCCGAACCGGTCGACCAGACGGCCGCTATCGGGTTATGCTCGAGTCCCCCCGTCGAAAACAAGCGGGTGAAGGTAATCGGCACGCAACTTCGGTACAATGACGTCGTCTGATCGCGTCCGCGAGGTGTCCCATGAGCGATGTCACCCGCATCCTGTCGCAGATCAACGACGGCGATCCCCAGGCCGCCGAGCAACTCTTGCCACTCGTCTACGATGAACTGCGGAAACTGGCGGCTGTGAGACTGGCTCAGGAGAAGCCAGGGCAGACATTGCAGGCGACCGCGCTGGTGCATGAGGCGTACATTCGGCTGGTGGATGTGGACAAGGTCCAGCACTGGGACTCGCAGGGACACTTCTTTGCGGCGGCGGCCGAAGCGATGCGCCGGATTCTCGTCGACAGTGCACTGCGCAAGCGCACGCGAAAACATGGTGGCGATTTCCCCGCGGCCGGAAGCCCCCGCGTTCACGCGGGGGAGCGTCACCTTCACCCCATGCCCCCCCGCGCCGCCTGGAAGCCCCCGCGTTCACGCGGCGGGAGTATCACGTTCACCGTACTGCCTTCAACGCTTAATCGTGGGATTGGGTGGCTGGGGTCGAGCTTTGGCTCGCCCCCAACTTTCTAACGGCTGGGGGCTCACTTTGTTCGTCCCCAGCCACCCCTATACTTAGCGTTGACAATGCACTAGTCCCCGCCGACACCCGGTCGCGGCGGAGGGGTCTGCGCGGAGGTATTGCGCAGACCCTTCGCCCGTGGTTTTTGGCACAAGCAATATCCCGTCCAGCCCGCGGTCGCGTCTCCTTCGGCGGTTGGGAGGACGGGATGAACAAGATGGCCCAGACGCAGGCGCCGGCCGGTGACCCGGCGCGCAAGCCCCGTTCGCGACAGCACGCCCGAAAATCAGCCCAAATCAGAGTGTTTACTCTTCCTTCCTTTCTTCCGTGTTTGCGTCACTGGGCCGGTGGAAAGCGCGGCTGTACTCAGGAGGCGTGGCGGACGCGGGAGCCGAGGCACGTCAGGCCGAGCCCGGCGAGTGCGAGGAGGGTGAGCACGCCGGTGGTGGGCTCGGGCACGATTGAGGTCGTGGCGGATCCGGTGGCGAAGGGGGTCGCCGTGGAGAAGTGGAAGAGCGTATTGGATTGGGGTTCGACACCGGGATTTGTGAAGGGTGTGGCGATGCCGGTGGCGTCAAAGAGGGTGAAGGCCATCATATAGCTGATGAGGAGACCATTCTGTGGGTCGGCAATTCCCAGAGGATCTGTGAGCGCGGCGAGGACCTGTTCCTCGGTGTAGGGCCCCTCGATGGCGTTCCAATCCGGGCCGGCGAAGACGTCGTCAAACGTTTTGCCTTCGGTCACGGTCGCGTCGAAGAACGAGCAAAAGAACGAGGGCCCGGCGCCGGTGTCGACGTCGTTGTATGTGCCCATCACCCCGTAATTCACGAGATTGCCCGGGTCGGAGACGACCAGATCCTCGATGCGAAAGTGGAAGAAATCAGGGTTGTTCACCGGGATCGAAGCATATTCCGGGATGAGGTAGCTAACCGCATAGATGAAGGTATACGGATCTCCTGGCACGTCCGCGTAGTAGAAGATGCAGAAGTCGGAGAGGTAGTCACGGGATTCGATCGAGCTGTCGAACTGGATATTGAAGTCGATGGCAACGCCGGCGCGAGCGGGTGTGGCGAGCAGGGCCATCCACAGAGAGAGGGTGAGTGCACAGAGCGTGGGGCGGATCATGATGTGGAATCCTGAAACAGCTATGATGCCGAGCACGGATTACGATTAGGCGCAAGGAGCCGACTGACTGATAACGGACTGACCTGAAAACTGATAAACAGTTTAGTCACGGACTCTCGCTGGCCGCAAGTTGATTTCCCGCTTTGTGGTTGCTTCTTGGCGGGATTAGGAGTGCAACACCAGGCATCCCGCGGGATTCAAACGGCAGCCTGGATATTACCGCGTGTCGATGGCTGGCCAGGCTGGTAATTCGCTTGCAAGGCCGACAATAGACGCGATTCCGCTCCCGACCATCGGAACCGTCAATCCAGGCTTCCACTTGAGGCTCGCAGCCCGCCGTAAGGCGACGCTCGCGTTGCCATGGACTTTCCCCAAAGAGCGGGGCGGCAGAATCGACGGTAGTGTGTCGTGGCATGTACTCGCTTTTGCCGCTGCCGGGCGGGCCGAGCATCAGCAGGTTGTGCGCGCCGGCGGCGGCGATCACGAGCGCGCGTTTGGCCAACTCCTGGCCCCGCACGTCCGAGTAGTCATCGTCGTAGCGTGAGAGCGTGTGGAACAGTTCCTGCAGGCGGGACGGCACCGGATCGATGTCGAGGTGCCCGTCATAGAACGCCGCGGCCTCGGCCAACGACGAGACAGGAATCACCTCCAACTCCTCGACCACGGCGGCTTCGTACGCATTCGTGTCGGGTACGACGATCCCGCGCAGGCCGTCTTGGCGCGCCGCGGAGAGGGCCATCGACAGCACCCCCTTCGCGGGGCGCGTACGACCTTCGAGCGACAGCTCGCCTACCACGGCGTACTGCTCGAATCGATCGGACGTGAGTTGTCCGCTGGCGGCGAGCACTCCCAGCGTGATGGGTAAATCGAACGACGCGGCTTGTTTGGGGAGTTCGGCGGGTGCGAGATTGATCACCACGCGATTGTGCGGCCGCTGGAACCCCGAATTGACCATCGCCAGTTCGACCCGGTGTGTGCTCTCCCGCACCGCCGCCTCGGGCAACCCGACCAGAATCGTCTTGGGCATGGCGGCGGGCGAGACGTCGATTTCCACCCTGATGGCGATAGATCGTTACAGTCAATACAGTTGCGGTTCGGATGAGTTTTTGGATAGGAGAGGCCTGACCGTTCAAATGGCTCGCAACCCTATTCTTCAGTCGTTGATTGACGCGGATTGCAGCCACTCGGGGTGTTCGCGAACGCCCTCGGCTTCCTCGATGGGCCAGGTCGCTCGGGCGTTGTCTTCGTAGGGGCCGATCTTATCAAACGGAATCGGTTCGAATCCTTGCTTCAGGGCGGGCGATTCGGGCTTCAAGCGGAAATTGCCGTGCTCCGCGTCGACGAACAGCGGGTCAGCTACGATCGAATGTATGTCGCCACCTGCCTGCTGCCAGGCTTCCCACTGGGTGGTCGGCAGAACTTCTTCCAGAACCAGGTCGCTGATTTCCGCCGTCCCGGTCTCGGAACGGAATTCATACTGGATAGTCAGCTCCCCCAACCGCGAGTCATAGCCCTCTTCGCCCTCGGCGGGATAGTGGAAGGCAATCTGGTATTGGGTCCGTACGTTGTCTTGAGGCTCGAAACTCTGCGATCCGAACGCGCGCCACAGCCCGTTCGCTTCACTGACCAGTCGCGAGGTGGTCGCCCCGGAGGCGCGTTGCGTCAGGAGCTTGAAGGTCAAGCGGTAGTCCTTGCCCGGTTCAAGCATGAAAGGATCCGACCGGGCGCAAGCGTACTGGATGTACTTTTGTTCGGGGTTATGCGCGGCGGCCAAACGCAGCGCCCGCTTGCCTTCGTTGTCGGTAACGACTTCCGATTTCACGTCGGGGTACTGCTTGTGGTACCAGAACCAGCCCTGGGCCGCCGTCTGGTTCGCGTCTTGCTTGAGCTGTTCTTCCGAGGCCGCGGGGAATTCCCGATTCGGGATGCGATCGGTCCTGTCGGCGCCGACGGCGAGGTAGCCCTTCATACCGGTGCGGATCGATTCGTTGCCACCGTTCCAAATGGTGTTGTAATCGAAGACATTGGCTTCCAGATTGCAGTTGGAAACGCGGACGTATGCTGATTTCGGTTGGCTTGGGTAATAGAAGATGTTTCGCTCGATCCGGTTACCTCGCATGACGGTTCCGTCCGGCAAGATGGTCTCCTTGGGCGGGACCGCCATGCCGCGCATTTTCTTCCACTCAGGATTCTCGACCAGGCGGTTATAGTCGTTCAACATCTGCGGCTCGCGGTCTTTGAGAAAAAGTCCGCTTGGATCATTGTTCCAGCCCTGCAGCGAAATCTGGTGTGTCGTGCCGAACCGCTCGGGATTCAGGTCGGAGCAGGCATTTTCTGCGAAGATATTGTTGTAGATGTGGTTTTCTCGCGCGTTGTGCAGGTGCATTGCGCCGACTTGGCAGCGCTGGACGATGTTGCCATAAACATCGAATCCGCAACCAGACTCGTCCAGATAGATGCCCCAGGCGAAGACGAAAAACTGGCCGTGGTTATTGAACCCAATGCTATCCGTGCAATGATTGTAGCGGATCGTCGTCCAGCCACCGGTCCAGCCGCCGCCGTAGGTGCAACCGGTATCCTCCATTTCCAGATTGCAGTGGCGAATGCGGTTATATTCCAGCGTATTCAACACGCCGCCATAGAACACGCCGCAGCGGGGCATGTCGTGAATCAAGTTGTGTGACAGAATCACGCCGCAACTGCTGAGCATCGAGCCGATCCCGTGCCGGTTAAACTGGCCGACATGGTGGATGTAGCAGTTATCCACAACGTGATTGCACTTGTCCATCTTGACCTTATCGCCGGCAGACACTTCCACTCCGTGTCCGCCCAGGTTCCAAAGATCACAGCCGTGAACAGTGCAATCATGGCCGCCGCGGATCGAAATACCCGCCCCGGAGAAATAGCCGAGATCGTGGATAAGCGACTTCTCGATGACGATTTTGTCGCAGTTCGTCAGTTCAATGGCCTGAGCCTCCGCACAGGTGAATTCCAGTCCGCGAACGATAACATTCGATGCATTTGTGAAGTTCAAAATCGTCTCGACCGTCGGGACGGTAACCACCGCCCTCTCCAGCGATTGTGGCGGCATGAAGTAGAGTCTCTGACCTTCGACATCCTGGTACCACTCGCCTGGTGCATCGAGTTCTTCCTTCATGCCGAACACGGCGTATCGATCTTCCGGCCGGGCGGCGTACTGCATCTTCCTTACCAACGTGAGGGTACGTGTCGCAGGATCGAATTGCTCGATTTGTTCGATGCGGTTCCACCAGTTGTACCGCGGGAAGATACACACTTCACCGTCGGTCGGACGCGACCAGTTACGTTGGTCCTTGGCTCGCATGACAACCGTATCGGTCGGTTCGCCCTCAATATCGGTGTACATTGGCGGGCGTTTGCCGTCGACGTATGCCCAACCGCCGGAATACGGAAGCGCTGGGTTGTAGTTCGGGTAACGAGCCCAAATCTGCCGCCTACCGTTGAGATAGATCTGGCGAAACTTGCCATTGATGTGGAGCGGCTTCAAGTTGGCTTCGAAGATCTGTCCCCCGGCAGACGAGAGCGTCTTGTTATCGAAACTGGATTTTTCCCAATCGGATACGACGACTCCGCCGACGAGTTTCGGCCAGTCATTCGGGACTTTGGGGTCTCTCCATGCCTTGATCGTCAAGGGCGCAGATTCCGCTGCGGAATCCTCCGTCGTGAATTCCACGGTCCTGCGAATCGTGTAAATGCCTGGATGAAGCAGGATCTGCATCGGCGCGTCAGGTCTTGCCTTTCTTGCCGCCCGGGCCAGATCGCGAGCCTTCTCCAGCGACTTGACGGGCGCGGTGGCGGTCGCCGGGTTTTGGTCCGAACCATCCGGCGAGACGTGGAAATCCTCAGCCGACGCGTACGCGACGGACAAACAACTGACGACGAACCAGAACAAGCATTTCATGGCTGCTCCCAAAGTTGGCGCATTTTGCTGAGGATCGCGCGAAGAACATCTTCCGTGGTTGTAGCTACCGTCGCCAGAAGTTGGACTGGCATTATCCTACGCTCTGGCGAGCGTGGCTAGTGCGCCTTTGTGCGTTCGAATCCCCAGGAGATACCGCTGTTTCAGCGGTGAGCCGCTAAGTGGGTTCTTGGCGAATGACCGATGTTACCCTTTTGTGCCACCGGACATCGTTCCAGTAGCCCGGAAATTGTGGATGTGTGAAATTGCTCGAACAGTTAAACAGGTAGTTGTGTTTCGCTCCTAGATGAGCGCAGATCTCAGCTGTCTCTTTCACCCATTCCCAGTCGAGATTTGGATTGTCCATCCACCCAATCGGTCCCCAACCTTCGGTATTGCCCACTGGCATGTTGTATTTTGTGCCATACTCCGCCGCGAGCGCGATCCGGCCATCCATCCATTGAATGAGCTCATCTTTCTTGGCGGCCCATCTTTCCCGGATTGCCTTGTACGTTTTAGCGTAGGCCATATCGTTGTCCCCCATCATTTCCCAGTATCCGGTGCCGAAGCTCAGGTCCCCATTGTGCGCAAACCAGACATGCGCATCCAAGAGTCCAAATGCGCTGAAATCAAGATCCGTCCAGGGCGCGTTGCCGTTCTCCGTGACGGAGAAGGTGTAATCGAGCTGCGGGTACTTCTCCTTCATCTTCTTGATGGCCGCCGTGGCGAAGTCGCGATAGAAGACCTTCTGCGCGAGATTGAAGGTCTTGCTCTTGGGAAGGCTCTGCAGGAGATTCGCAGCGTCCTTTACCGACTCATCGGGCACCCCCGCGAGTTTATCCAGTTCCTTGCTCAGCCAGACAAACCCATGAAAGAGCGGATACTCGTTCAATAGATCCACGTAAATCACGTTATCCATTAGGTTGTTCTTCACAAGTACATCGATCGTCTCCGTCCAGACTCGCGTCAACCCTTCCACGTCGCGCGGCATGTCATGCCTGGAGGAAGCGTCCTCCCGGAACCAGGTTGACAATCCCACGTAGATTCCGTACTGCTTGCATAACGGCAGAAACGTCGCCAAGGCCTCTCGAGGCCGAACATAGACCGAAGCATCATTGCCCCACAGCGCAGGTTTCCAGTTCGTCTTCGGATAATAGAATTCCTCGACGATCTTGCCCTCATTATCTGCGGCCACCAATTGTGGAAAGCAGTCAATGCGAATGGCGTTGTATCCCCGCTCCGCCAACTGGGACAGCACCCGATCCCAATCCTCAAAACCTCCCCCTTGATAATGCCTAAGCAGCCAGGAGAAGTCCCACATCGCGATAGCCAGCGGTTTCTTCCACGTGCTTATCGGCCGGCCCAGTGTCGTGACGATGTCGTCAGCGGAGGCATTCGCTGCCCCGGCGAATGCCAAAGCACCCATGGTTGTCGACGACGCTTTCAAGAACTCCCTGCGATCCATACGGTCATCTCCAAAGCGATTCTGCACCAATAGCCTGTCGTACTCTCCGTGCTGCCCGTTCTCATTCTCGCGTAAACCCCCGGTGACTGACAAGTCGCTTACCCTCCCGTGCGACCTGAAGTGTCATGATGCGTTACAAGAAACCCGCCGCTCGCCGCAGAACTGGGGCCCCCTGTCCCCGTTTCCTTTCCTCAGTTGGCACCGACGCGGCGGCCACCACCAAACTCACGGACAGCAAGCGAGTGATTCTTGTCGTCATGTGCCGATCCCTGGTCGTCGTAACGGCAGGCCTTCCACGTTACTCGCCCATTGCCGAGGCGAATTTGTCGCCAGGATAATACACGTGCGCTGCAAAATCATCGACGGTGATCCCATGAATCCAAATCAAGGGGTGTCGTGGTCGTCGCGGTACGGCTTAGAATGTCTGGTGAAAGGAACATGCTACGATGAATGATCGAAGAAACATGCCGTATGCTGCGGGCATGATGTTGTTCTGCTTCGTCGGCAGCTCGTACGAGACTCTTGCCGACGAGCCGACAACCGATGGCAAAGTGATCTTCAGCGCGCCGCTCACGCATTCAGACTGGGTGCTGAAGGACCATGTGTCGGGGCTCGACGATGGTCTCGCGGGTGTGCGGCACATGCTGGATATGTGTAAGGCGACGGGGTGGTCGAGGATCTACTGGCGCTGCCTCGACGCGGGCCGTTCGCTATACCCCAGCAAACTCATGGACCCGATGGGGTCACCTCACGGCGACAACTACTTCAATCCGAAACCGGAGGAAGTGGGCAAGGTGGGGCGCAGAAGAATGAAGCGATCCTGCAGAAGATGACAGACCGCTACCATTACGGAACCATCGATTCGCTGGCGGAAGCAGTGCGCTATGGGCATGAGATCGGACTGGAAATTCACGCTTGGTTCAGCATCAACGAGGATGACCACGCGTGGGGATGGCCCAGCCGGTTCACTGTCGCCCATCCGGAGCATCGCTGGACGCGACGGAATGGCAGCGTCTATCACAGCCAACTGAGTTTTGCCTATCCCGAGGTGCGTGCTTACAAACTTGCGATTATCCAGGAGGTTCTCGACACATATCCCGTCGACGGAATCTTCCTCGACTGGATCCGGACTGGGGATGTCAGGGATCCCCAGGTGGATTCGAGCGGCGTAGCCGACTACGGATACGAACGCATTCTGCTCGATGGATTCAAGACGGAATACGGCATCGATCCCCACAGCATCCCTAATCATGACATGCGTTGGGTGAAGTACCGTGCTGAGCCACAGACGGAGTTCATGCGGTCGGTGCGGAAGCTCGCGAATTCGAAGAGTCCCAAGCTGCCGGTGGCTGTCATGGTGCAACACCCCTGGAGCTATCGCGGCGACAACCCCAAATATGCGGACAATCTGCAGGGCCTACTGCTCGACGTGGAGGCGTGGGCCAGCGAAGGGTTGATGGATGCGGCGGTGGCCGCCGGGTACTACGCACCCAACAGCGGTGGCACGCCGGAGTTGGCCTACGAACATTTGAAGGAACTCACCGGCGGGAAGATCGACATCTGGATGTATGCCTGGGTACCGACGACCGCCGAGGCGTTCCGGACGGGGTTGGAAAACGCACGAAAGCTCAGCGCGAAGCAGATTCTCTACTGGGAGGCCGACTACATCGACAACAATCCGCACAAGGCGGACCTGCAGAAAATGATGAGCGATTGCGCGGCGATGCCGGCCCAGTTCTAGCGGAAGTTCCAAAGGACGATCGACCTGGAAGCACCCACAGGAACAAGAACCCAGCTATGAAAACACACACTTCCATCAGCTGGCCGGTGGCACAGTTGTTTAACCGGCGAAGGAGTTGCGCGAACGCCGAGGGGCAGCGGCAGGATCGAGGGTAGGATGTCGTGGAATGTACTCGGTTTTGCCCGAGCCCGGCGGGCCGAGCATCAGCAGGTTATGCGAGCCGGCGGCAGCGATGATCAAGGCCCGCTTGGCCATCTCTTGACCGCGCACGTCGGCATAGTCTTCGTGCTGGTGCGACAGCTCGCTGAAGAGCTGCTCGAGCCGCGACGGTACCGGATCGATCTCGATCGCGCCGCCAAAGAAAGCCACGGCCTCGGCCAGCGACGAGACGGGGATCACATCGATATCTTCTACCACGGCGGCTTCCGCGGAATTCACGTCGGGGACGATGATCCCGCGTAAGTGTGTTTGACGGGCAGCGGCCATGGTCATGGAGAGTGCGCCTTTGGCACTGCGCGTGGCCCCTTCCAACGACAGTTCGCCGACCACCGCGTATTCCCCGAAGCGATCCGAGGCGATCTGGCCGCTGCCGGCCAGCACTCCGAGCGAGATGGACAGTTCTTAGGAGGAGGCCTGTTTGGGGAGTTCAGCCGGCGCCAGGTTGATCACGATGCGGTCCTGCGGCCGCGTGAAGGTGCGAATTGACCATGGCCCGGTCCAGTCGATGGCGGCTCTCCCGCACCGCCGCTTCGGGCAACCCGACCAGAATGGTCTTGGGCATGGCGGTCGGGGAGACGTCGACTTCCACTTGCACGCTCCCCGCATCGATGCCCAACAGCGAAAAGGTATGACAGCGGAAGCAGACACCCTGCTTTCCGACATCTGACCGGCCACTTCAGCGGTTGGTGTGTGCTGAAGGACGAGGATGCTGAGCACTGTTATAGCTGCGCCTTCGGTGACATACGTATGTCACAGATGCCCTGCTGCGGTGGGTGTTGCACCAGACGCTCGATCGGGTACGATAAGGGCATTCCTGGCGAGCGAAAGGCGGGCAATCACTTTCACGCAGTGTCTCCTTGGCCTCCACAGGTCCACCAGCGGTCTTTGGGACTACGGGCACTGCCTCGGCACGGAGGGATTGCCTCATGGTCGCCTATGCTCGTGGCAAGTTATTGGGTCGTGATCGCAAAGCCGTCTACCACTGTTGGGCACGCTGTGTGCGGCGCGCCTTTCTCTGTGGCAAAGATCCACTCACGCAGCGCGACTTCTCTCATCGTCGCGATTGGATCCTCACGCGGGAAGAACAACTGGCAGCACTGTTCGCCATTGAAGTGGAATTCCACGCGGAGCTCAGTAATCACCTCCACGCCATGCTCCGCTCACGGCCCGATGTGGCCAAGCGGTGGACGCCGTACGAGGTGGCTCGCCGCTACCTGACCATCATGCGGATCGCCAAATGCATGACGGACGATCTGCCCAAGCCCAACGAGAAGCGGATCGAGCAGTCGGTTCTTAACAAGAAGCGAATCCAGCAGATGCGGCGTCGGCTGAGCAACATTTCGTGGTTCATGGGGATTCTTTGCGAAAATGTTGCGCGGCGAGCCAATGCGGAAGATGACTGTTCAGGGAGGTTTTTCGAGACGCGTTTCAAGTGTCGTGAATGTGCCGATCCCCACGGCATGTTGATCTGTGCTCTGTACGTGGACTTGAACCCCATCAAAGCCGGTGAAGCCGCTACGCCGCGCACGGCTCGCTATACGTCGGCCTACCAGCGGATTCTGGCGCAAGAGCAACGGCCCACCAGCCCGAACCGTGCCGACGGGTGGCTGGGGGAACTGACCCTGCGCGAGGAGACAATCCAGGACGAGACGATTGCGCTCTCGTCACGCTGGGGTCGTCGAGCCTCCGATCTGGGGCTGCTGGAGATCTCGCTGGAGCATTACCTGCGACTACTGGAGTGGACGGCTCGGCAACTGCGCAGCGGCCAGCGAAGTACCGTTCCCAAAGATGTGGAAACGCTGCTGGACCATCTGGAGGTGAGCGAAGAGGCTTGGCTCGATACGCTGCAGTGCTACGACAGTGTCTTCTGCCACGCGGTCGGATCTCCGGCGGCTTTGGAGGAAGTGGCCCAACGAATGGGCCGCAGTTGTCTTAAGGGAGCGTCCGCCAGCCGGAGGCTGTTTGCATAAGGCCCTCCCTAATCGCCTGACTCGGCGCGTCAAACGATCGGCAAAATTCATCTCTCCCCCGCATGCGGCGATCGACCTGCGCGCCGACAGCGCGGATTTGAAGTCGGCGCCGCGCCGAGATCGTCTTGCACGGGTTCTTTATCTCAAGGTCGAAGCATTCGCGGCCCGTGCTCCTTGCCGGCGTGTCAAACCACCCCTCTCGAAAAAACCGCCGCGATTCGAGCAGGAGTTGGAGCAGGAGTAGGGTGTCTGCTCCTTCTTCCTCTCATTGCAGGCTCCCTTGATCAGTTCGGGCCCCCCGTTAATGCTGGCTATGATACCATGATTTCGTCCGTTCAGGTGGCACATGAGTGTCAGACCGGGAAGCCCGACCGTGAACAGTCATCAGATGGCGCACCTGACAGGTGCTAGTGCAGTTCCGACGAGTGGGTTGCGATCGCGCTTCGACGGCTCGCATTGACACGGCGATGACCTCGACAACCTGCCCGCTGTGGGGATCTCGGTCGCCGATCATAGCTGCGATTCGCCGGTGATTAATGACGCATCGACGGCCTACAATCCCAGAGACTACGGGGTGAACCTACCCCAAGACCCCTGCCTAATCTGCAGAGGCTACCGCCAGAAGGGGTACCTCTCGCCATCTTTCGCATTCTCGGATCGATTCTGCGGTTCCGCGCAAGTGCTCAGTGAGCGTTGCAACGCTGGCGTATTGACTTGGCCTCCGAGTTGTGCTCGGAATTCTGGGTACGGAGGTGTGCAGAAGGGGAGGCGGTCGTTAGTAATACCAGCCCTCGAGAGATCCGTCGCCCGACGCGTCGACGTAGTCCAAACGCTCGCTGAGATCGATCACGTCCTGATCTCGACAGCCATGCTTGACGATGACGTGGGTCAAGTCGCAGGCCAACCAGTGCACATCGACCCCAGTCATCGTGATCGTCTCGATGTCCTCGCTCGATGCGCATGCTTCCAGTTGAGCGCGCACCTCATCGATCGTGAAGTTGCCCTTCAGCAAGGCGTCGCGCTCGTAGGGTAACAACTCGAGACGTATTTGTCGGGGCATGCATCCGCTCCGCCATAGTGCGCCGTGATCAAGCCGCCGCGCGCCGCCGCTCCGCGCGCCGCTGACGCGTACGGAGAGCACGGTCAAGGGGGTCACACCCTCGGCAAGTCCACGCATCCACCGCCACTGTGTGCTACGGTCGATGCGGAAACCGCTCCGTCCCAAAATGTCTTCGATGCGGTAGTACGGCAAGTGATCCGCGAAACGACAGACCGTCAGATACGCCCAGACACTGGGGCCCACGAACGACTGAATCAGCGAAGGCGGCCGCGGGGCGGAAACCATGGTGGTTGTTTCGTCCGGCTGATCCAAGGCAATGACTTCCTGATACCGCTCCACAACCTTCAGTTGCATGGGAACCATTTCCAGTTGCTCGCTGATCTTCTTGAAGAACCGTCGAGCGTTCGGGTTGTCCCGCATCACCTCAGGAATATCTTTGTCATCCAGGTAGATCTTCTCTTCTTCTCGCGGCAGGAACTCAGGGAAGACCCGTGGCTGCCGACCCTTGCTGGTGCGCTTCTTCTTTTTCTTCTGGTCCTCTTTCGGTGGGGATGACTCGTCCTGCGTGGGTTGTCCGCCCGGTGGCTCTGACGCGGATTCCAGGGTCTGCGCGTCAAACAACAGAATCTGTGCCGGATCAGTGAACCGTTCTCTCCGCGGACCAAACAGGGAACGCTTCAGCAGCGCGTTATCCGCCGACAGATTCTTGATCGTCTGCTGCTGATCCGCAATGGTCTCTTGGTGCTCGGTCAGCAAGGCCTCGAGGTGCGCCAGGCGTGTCACCGATTCTTGGAGCCCGATAGAAGCCATCTCCTCGATCTGCTCAGATGCAACCCGCAACTCGGCGTGCAGTCGCTTGATCACGGCGTGACAGCTGGCAAGATCCTGCGGCAGTTCAGGGAGCAAGTTGGTCATCCGTAACGCTACTGCGTATCTGGTGAAGTATGTCTTCCATCATTGTGACGCGTGTGTGTCATTATACACGCTGAGTACTGATGCGCAAGCCCACTTCGAAGTAGACGCAAAAAAAAGATTGCGACCTTGAGAAGCTCAGGGTCGCAATCCGTGAAGTACCATCGTGTGACGAGGCAACGTGTGCCAGCGCTGTCTGCAAAGTATCAGTCCGGACAAAGCAACTTGCGTGGCATTTGATAGCGGGGTCGTTGACGAGCCGATGAAAGATCGATTCCGTCGAGAATCAAGGACAACTGAGAGCGGGTCACTTCCAGCGTGTCCTGCTCGTCGAGCGTTTCCTGACGCGGTACCTGATAAGTGCCTTTCTCGAGTTGCTGGTACCAGATACAGAATCCGGTCTGTCCCCAGTACAAGATCTTTATCCGATCGCGTCGCCTGTTTAAGAACACGAACAAGCTGCCTGAGAGCGGATCTTGCTTCAGTTCCGATTCGGTGAGCGCAACTAATCTATGAAAACTCTTGCGCATGTCGGTCGGGAGCCGGTAGAGAAACACGCGGACCTGTGCAGCCAGAGCAATCATCCCTGCATCCTCCCGTCGAGCACACCGAGAACGCACTGCAGCGCCGCTGCATTCACCTGCCCGCTGACGCGAACGCGGTAGCCCAGCGGGTGAACCAGTTCCCAGGCCGCTGGCGAATCCAGCAGCTTCAGCGGGATGAAGTCACTGTTACTTCTGGTTCCTTCCGTGCTGCTGCCGCCTCGCGCAGTCTGCGATCGCACGGCAACTCTCGTTCCTGCCTGCAGTCGACGCCGCCAGGCATAGAACGACGCTTCCGAGATCTGCTGCTGAACACAAAACTGCTTGATCGACAAATCGCTGTCCGCCTGCCGCCTCACCACATCCCGCCAATAAAATTCCTTCTCCACACTCTTCTTCCGAGCCATCTTCAGCCTCCAGCAAAAGGGAAAGTGACAAACACTTCACCTTACCACCGGAGTAAAGACGTCCCCGATGCACCGCTCACAGTGCTCAGCGAATTATCCGGCATTGCGGCAATGCCTTCTGAAGCTTCTTGATCTCTCGTTCGCTGGCCGCCGTACGTGACAGCTCCAAACGCTCCAGCTTCGTCAGATTGCTCAGCGGTGCAACGTCGCTTACCTCCGAGCGTGAGAGAGACAGCGACTTGAGTTTCACCAGATTTTCCAGGGGCGATACGTCAGTGACTGCAGTGGCGACCAGGGAGAGAACCTCCAAATCGTCAAGTTTCATCAATGGCGTGCAACTCCTGATTCCGGTCCCTGAAAGATCCAATGTCTTGAGTGCAGAAAGTCTCTCCAATTGTGATAAATCGCTTACCTTGGTGCCGCTGAGATTGAGACCTTCCAGACTCGTCAGCTCGAATACGGGAGAAATGTCGCGTATCGGCGTGCTTGGCAGACCAAGGTACACGAGATTCGTCAGCCTCACTAAAGGTGATACATCAGTGACTTCAGTATGTGAAAGGTCGAGCAATTCCAATTTCTGCAGGTTTGCCACCGGTGACAAATCAGCAATGTCGGAACTGGTTACGCTGAGGGCCTTCAAGCCCTGAAGTTGCGCCAACGGCACGATGTCCTTGATTTCGGACCCTAAGACTCTCAGCTTTTCAAGTCTCTTCAGGCTCGCGAGTGGAGAAAGGTCAGTGACCCCCGTATGCAGCAGGAACAACGTCAGCTCGGTCAGGTTAGTCAACTCGGCTAATGGTGTCACATCGTGGACTTTGGTGCGGTACAGATTCAGCCACAGCGAATTCAGGCGAGTTAATTCACCCAACGGTGACAGGTCGCCAACATGGGTGTCGGGAACCATAACCGCCAACGTTGTGAGTTGCTTTAGTTTCGACAAGAACGACAGGTCGCTGATGTCTGTGCCTGACAGGGTCAGTGTTTCGAGGTTTACAAAACCAGCCAACGATGAGACGTCGAGGAATTTGTTTCCGGACGTGTAGAGCGTTGTCAGGTTGGGCAGGCTTTCTAGCGGAGAAAGGTCATTAACTTGAGTTTGTACCAGGCTGACTCTCTCCAGGCTGTTTACTTTCGCAAGAGATGAAAGATCCTTGATATTCGTGTGCGAGAGACTCAGTGACTTTAGTTGAGTCAGACGCTCCAGAGCTGAGAAGTCATCCACGTCCGTGCCTGCCAACGTTAGCTCCTTCACACTCGTGAGATTTCCGAGATGTGACAAGTCTGATACTGTTGCCCTGCCAAGGCGGACGCCAACAATGTCATGTTCCTCGTAAGTCACATGCCCTCCATTTTGCCTGATCCACTCAACAGCCGTGGATTGCGAAGTTTCCTCCTGTCCCAAAAGTGACAGCGGCATCAATAACATGCCCATGATCCCGGCTAAACATGCACGTCGTTTGAATTCCTTCATTGGAAAATTCAGCCTTGATTTTGATGGTCGTAAAATCGTCGAAATTCCGCCAAACAGTAGACCACAGCGTAGCGAAATGCACAAATTCTCGCCCGAAGATTCATGGATATTTGGAGAAATCAGAGAGTGGTACCCTTGATTTGGCCGACCAGGCTAGTTGGACCGATAGATGACGAGCCGGTCTATTTCCTCACCCGGCACCATGACTGACTCTCCCGCACTCCCCACGGATCTTCAGCAACTCCAGGCTCGCGCAACCGACGGTGAGCAGTTCGAGTTCCTCTTCTTCTGGGGCCACCAGGTGCCCAAGGATGGTAGCATCACGAAGAGCTGCCTCAGCCAGTGGTATCCGGCCCCCATTACCATCGATGGGCTGCTTTACCCCACAACCGAACACTGGATGATGGCCGAGAAGACGCGGCTGTTTGGCGATAACCAAGCCGTCGATGCGATCCTGGCCACCGCCACGCCCAAGGCGGCCAAGGCGCTAGGCCGCAAGGTGAGAGGATTTACCGAGAAGGTGTGGACTGCGCATTGCCGCGAGATTGTGACATGCGGGAATGTGGAGAAGTTCCGACAGAACGCGCTATTGCTGGCGTTCCTACTCTCGACCAAAGGAAAGGTACTGGTGGAGGCCAACCACGGGAAGCAAGAGCACGTACAGTTCGAGCGTGATCGCGAAGGCGAGTCCCCCGCCGGCCCAGGCGCGGATCCCAACCGGCGGGAGCGTGCCGAGCTTCGCGCGCACGAAGTCCACGGCGATCAGCGAAATGGAGATCAGGCCCGTGGCGATCGATCCCGCCAGCATGCCGATGCCCCAGGTCTCGAAGAGTCCGAACTTCGGGTCGAGTTGGTCGACGAAGAAGGCGACTGCGACGCAGGCCGTCACGCAGGCCATCATCGAGAGCCAGGGCGCGAGCAGGGTGGGGCGAAGCCAGGTGCCGAGCTTTTCGATTCG
Organism: uncultured Planctomycetota bacterium; assembly: GCA_963802295.1. Lineage (GTDB taxonomy): Bacteria > Planctomycetota > Planctomycetia > Pirellulales > Pirellulaceae > JAJRVM01. The sequence goes on from CAWDIM010000009.1 coordinate 17,643, forward strand.
CATGGGCATCATTTCTTTACCAATAGAAGACTGATAGGAGTTTTGATCCCCCGCGCAGCTGACGCGACCCTCCGGCCGTCATGTAACCTATAGATGGGATCGCGGTTTTCGACCGTAATCTTGCCGCCTCTCTGATCAGCTTTCGTTCGTATGCTGGCGAGTCCGGAGAACCCCGGACTGACCGTTTTCTGCGACACGGACGAGCGACCGTCAAAACCAGCCCTGTAGTGGGGCATTCGCCGTCCCTCGCCGCGCACCCCAGTACGGTCCTTCTTCCGGACTTGGTTGCCGGTCTCCAAAAAAGGGCGAAGGTGTCGAGCTATATTCACAAAGAAAAGGAGCGGCCTGAAGATCGGTTACGGCTATTCCAACCAATCAGCGTCGTTAATCATCTGCAATCCGCAGCCAGGGCAGCACTTCCATGTGAGCATATTATGCGGATAGTCGTCGCTCAAACTCCAGTCATTCCCACACTGTGGGCACTTGATGGCAGGCCTCGGAAATAGCATGCGAGTCAGCAGACAGCCGAAGAACCAAATAGCGAATCCCAATCCAAGAACGCCACCGAACATAATTTGGTCGCGATCTATCGGCTTCTGACCGAACCATGTCCCAACTCCCGCGATAACGCCGGGGATTAGCCAGAAGCCAAGTGACCAATTCATTCGTTTACGCCATCTCAGATCCGCATCCTTAAGGTCGGCCACCTTCTTGCGGAGTTCCGGGTCCATCTCTGATGTGCCCATGTGACCCCACCTCGTGTTTGTCCGGAACTCGATAGCACCTCTGTACGAATCACAACCGTGACTGCCTGAGATCGGCCCGACGCACTCGATTGCAAACACGCCACAAATAGTCGCCCGAATCGAGTCAGGATCGAAAGCCAGTCGAGCGGTTTGCGAACGGCGTCCACAACCTCGTTCCATTCTCGGCGCGCCCGGCTAACCTGATTGTATGCCTCCGGCATCTCCGCAGCGTCCAGCGATCTCGCGGTCCCTCTGCGGGGTCATGGGCCTGTGCCAGCAATAAAGGGTCGATAAATGGGACAGTCAGTCGTTCATTGTAAAGTACAATACCAGGTTGTCCTCAGGTATCTCAGATTCCTGAGGTTGAACAGCGGCGTTAGATCCGCAACTTCGGTACCTGCCAAAGACAGTCGTTCCATTTTTGTCATGTGTGACAATGGCGCTAGACTGGTATCCCGCATGTCAGCAGCAGGGCTGTAAGTACCAACGGCACCCCTTGGAGGAGTATTTTTCGGCGAGCACAGCGGGTCGATACTCCAGTCTGTGGGTGATAAGGGATGGCGTTGATGACTCTTTGGCCAAGGGGCCCAGCGAGGATGATGCGCCCATCGGCCCTCCGCGTATTCGCAAAGGGTAATGCCTATGCCAACGATTTGTGAGCCATCTGTGGAAATGGTGGCCGCGTCAAGAAAGCACCCGCTCTTCTCGCAAGTCTTCCTCGACAAGGTGAGTCGTGATTCATATCAGACTACTCGTCCCCAATCCATCGCCAGAGCAGCAGCAACGGGGCCACACCTCCCGCTCCAAACGCTGCTGCAAAAATTGCGATCCCTTTCCAACCGTTGAACAGAAGCTCGTAGTTGTCTTCCAGAAAGAGGCCAACGTGCATGCAGAAGGAGATTACGACGATCGACACCAAAATGCCACCAATAGGCATCAGCATGAGTAAAATGGCAAGTTTTGCCGAAATTGGGGGTTTCCGTTGCATGTCCCACCTGTCAATTGCTGCAATCACATCGGAAGATCGGATCAACCGAAATAGCACCCAAGCATTGCGAGACCAACGGCCAGACCAAAGAGCCCAATACCGACAAGGAGGTCGAGCCTTGACACCCGTAGCGGATTGTTCCTGATGCTGCGTCTTCCCACCAATCCTCCTATAGCGCCCGCAATTACCGTAACGAGGCTCAAGCTGTACAGCACCATTAAGCCGTCAGCCTTGTTATCGCACCACAGTCGGCCATGCCTCAAGCGATAGTGGATCAGCGCAGGCACAAATACTACGGTAACTCCAACCTCAATGTAAACGAAGAACCGGAAAATGGTCTTCGCGGCGGCGGTCCAGTCGTTGGTCGCAGGGATTCTGGCCACAATCCCACCTACAGCTCCTACCATGGCCCCGAATATCGCTGAAATGACTGCCCGTACGCCCTGAAGCTCAAGATCCATGATGTAGCGAGCCGCAAGTGCTTCGATGAGGCCCCCGACCAAGAATGAGACGATCCCGCCTGCCGCTGCAGCGAGGAGGGCTGTCAGCAGAAGCAGCATCAACTTCCTCGCGAATTCAAGGAATGGGTTCATCTCGTCTACCTCGTCCATCCGTCATCTCTTCTTCACCGTCCATTTCGGTCACGGATCGAGGATATGGCATAGTACTATCGTAATTCACTCACGCGTGCCCGACATGCCGTCGTAGTTGCTGGATCCATCGTGGAATTTCCGTTGGTGAAGTCTGCTTTCCGCAACACCAGCCACGAGGGCTGCGAGTCCCAAGATCATTGCGATTTCGCAAACCGCCGTATCCTCGCAGCCCGCGCCACTGCGATGCTATGGGAGGTCGCGAAAATGGGGATTGGGAAAACACTAATTGGGACGAGTATGGCGGGCGTCTTAGGTTCAGTGGTGGTTTTGCGGCTGGTACTATCATCTCTTACCTTGCCCAAGCGGTTCAGCCTCACGCACTTGATTTCGAACTGTTCGGCCTCGCTGGGCTCATGATCGCGACGCTGTGTGGCGGCATCGGTGCCCTGCGTGAGGCTGTCAAAAGGCGTCGTGGCAAGCGTTCTGGAAGCATTGCGTGATTCGCCAACACGATAACCAGTGTGGCCTATGGCATGACCGGGATGGTAACCGTCTGATGCCTGAACTTTCCTCCGACGAAATACATTCTGCTCAGTACCAGGCATTGGCTCGCCGTCATGACGGTCGCCGCTGGTGCAATCACCGGTGCGCTGGGAGTCCATGCGGGCCAGTCTTCCCGCCAGATGGCGCTCCATGGCCCCGCGGAACAACTCTGTCAGGCGGTCTATTGCTGGCTCTTGCATGCACAGTATACACTAGAAGATGAAGTCCGGAATCAGAAGACCGTCGCGTGTCCCGGAGTCAACGTATGATAATCGTCCTTGGCGGTGTCGGCGGTATCCGTGGTGCTGTTCCTGAGATTGTCTTTTCGCACTACGTATCTGCGCCTGCTGCGGATTCCTTCATTACGGTCTTGAAAACATCGATAGTTGAGGCGCTTGCGGAGTATCCCCTACACAACCACGGAGAGCCCAGAAATGAGAGCCGCGATCCCGCTCTTGGCTGCATTTCTTCTGATCGGTTTGCCAGACTTGTGCGCGAGAATGGACTGACTCAACGGGCAAATTCAAGGTGAAGGCTGAGTTCGTGGAATTCAAGGAGGGAATCGTGCGTTTGGCCAAGGAAGACGGCCAGATAATCTCCTTCCCACTCGGCCGACTGAGCGCGACGGACCAGAAGTACGTTCACGAGCGGGCGGCGAGTAGCCAACCCCCGCGAGTAGAGGCGTGGAACGGCAGCCCGCGTCTTACGCTTAAAGGCCACTCTAAAACGGTCAAATCGGTGACATTTTCGCCGGACGGAGTGACGATTGCCACGGGCAGCTGGGATGGCACGGTAAAGCTCTGGGATGCCGGCACGGGGCGCGCAGCGGACCACGCTCGACGCGTTCAAGCTGGGCGTGAACTCCATCGCCTATTCGCCGGATGGCGCGACCCTGGCAGCCGGCGGATGGAAGGACGCGACGATCATGCGCTGGAACATGACAACGGGCAAGAAAGTTGAGGACTTGCCGTCCGCCCCGGTTGCATCCTACCCTGAATCATCCTACGGGATCAACGCGGTGGCGTTTTCACCCGACGGCAAGACACTGGTGGCAGCGTGCTCGGACACCACCGCGAAGTTGTGGAATCTGCGGACGGGTGAGTTTCTGGCGACGTTCACTGGGCATACTCACTTTGTCTTGTCGGTGGCGTTTTCATCTGATGCAAAGATGGTCGCGACGGGCAGCTTCTTCGGCGAGAACGTCAAACTTTGGGACGCACAAACGGCGAAAGAAATTGCGACCATCAAGAAAGGCGGGGGGCCTGTAACGTGCGTCGCTTTCTCGCCGGATGGCAAGACGCTAGCGACTGGCAGTTGGGACAAGATCGCCGAAGTGTGGGATATTGAGACGCGGAAGGTCAAAGTGGCCTGTAACGGTCACTCTGAAAAGATCGAGACGCTGGCGTTCTCTCCTAATGGAAAGTTACTCGCGACGGGGACCTTGGGCGAACCGGCAGAAGTCAAGTTGTGGGATTCGCAGACGGGTAAGGAACTGGCTGCTCTGCCGCTGCAAGAGAAATCAATAACTGCCGTCGCATTCTCGCCCGATGGTAAGACTCTCGTCACGGCCAGCTTGGACACCACGGCGAGGCTCTGGGATATACCTCGGCTCATCAGTCAGCCGACCAAATAGCTGCTCGCGTTTGATAGGCGACTTTCTCCGACGCAGAGTGCGCGACGGCATACTGACAAGACTTATCGGAAAGTAGCTCAACGCCGGTGTGATGGAAGATAAGAAAGTAACTTACCCGGAAGAAGGCAGCCCGTCAGGTCAAGAAACTCGCTTGGCCATCTCGCAGGAAGAAGAACCGGGGCACCTCGATCACGGCGGCCATTCTGGGCCGAAAAATCGCAATACTGCCGAGAAATCGATGGCTCTAGCGGGCACATCAGCATCGGCGCATTGCACTATCACCGACCTTGAGGTTCGCACCTGGACAGGTCGTCAAGCTGCTTGTCGAGATAATAACGAAGGAGACCACCAAGTCGTTTACGGCACACGACACCACCGCCGACCGGTCCAACATCGTTCCTAGGCTCAATTAATTCGTTGCCGAGACGTTGATGGTTTCGTTCAGCGTGATAGTGGAAAAGGAATTCGCCAACGGCATTTCGCAATGACCGCTCGCCGAAGAAGATCATTTTCTCAAGGCACTCGGACTTGAGGCTCAAGTGAAATCGCTCCAGGTGCGAGTTTAAGTTTGGGCTTCTCGCCGGTAACCGTACCGGTTCTGCGCCGGCCTCCTTCAGAATCGTCCGGAAGGCGCAGCTTAGGTTGCTGTCGCGGTTCATGAGCACATACCGCTTGTCTTTCAAGAAACCGTCGCATGGATCGGTGAGGTTTCTGGCGATCTGTTTCATGAAGTCATCGCCCAACGAAGGTGAACAAGCGGCAAGGTGAACTCGACGCGCAGCAATTTCCATCACAAATAGCAGATAGTACGTAACCAGCCCGCCTTTGGTCCACACTTCGACTGTTGTGAAATCGATCGCGGCCAAGACGTCCCAATGCGCCTTGATAAAAGTCTTCCAAGTTGTCTGGCGTTTCCGGTCTGGTGCCGGTTCGATTCCGTGCTGCTTGAGAATGTTGCCGACAGTCTGATCGGAGATGTGGTCGCCAACGTTGGCCAGGGCTCCTTGGATGCGATCGTAGCCCCAAGTTGGATTTTCTTTGGCAAATCGCAGGATCAAGTCGACGATGACTTGGCAGATTCGTGGTCGGCCGACGCTCTTTCGCTGATCGCTGTGGTCCCACTTCTTGGCAACAAGCTGCCGATACCAACGCATGATCGTGTCCGATGTGACGATCGTGGTCAGTTCCATCAAGGCCTTTCGGCCCAGGGACTTGCCTTTGACGGCCAGGAGCCGGCGTTGGTCATCGGTCAGCAAGACACGTTTCTTTCCCTGCGCTTTCATCAGGGCGTCGAGCTGGGCTTGATAGAACTCGATGACTTTCTGCTGCTCGCGATGGACCCAACTCGCGAAAACCACCAGCAAGAGTTGCCAGGGTTGTAGGATGAAACTCATGGACAGACCGTAGGTGAACGTGATCGCCAAATGGTCCACAATCTCCCTCTCTGCGGCGCGCGTCAAGATCGTCCCATCATCGGATGGCTCGGTGGCAAGTCGTTGAGATCACGAGGCCTCGGTTTGTTCCGATTGGGAAAAAGGAAGAGCACTACGGCGTAGATGAAGAGTCCGACGGGCACCACTTTGGTTAGTAGTTCGACCCGTTCAGCGATAAGCCGGTGAAAAATCGCGCCGAGAGCGAGGCCAACGATGGCAATCACAGCGGCATCGAACCGTCCGAGCATAACGATCCCCAAGACCGCCATGCCAACCAGGCCGAACAAGAGAAGCAACGTCCTCAGCAGCGCCAGCATTCCGAATTTGCGATAGATTCTCCGAAAGTGACTGATCACTGAGTTCCTCTTCGTTCAGAAATCGGTGATTTGATGAGACAGGATGCTCCACTTCGTCAAAACGGCTATCGCGGACCCCATAGCGTGTGGTGTGGGGATGGTCACCGGCAACGGTGGCCCTTACCCGATTCGTCCATCTATTGCGGGCCACTCGCGAACCAGTCACGGATTGGAGTAGTCGAGTCTACGAAACGTGGTGGCCCAGTTGTTGGGGCTGCCAACACATTGCCATTGCTGAACACCATGCACCAGGCATCTGCGTTCCACACAACATGTAATCCGGACCGATCTTGGGGTTCAGGTGAATATCCACTTCGTCCACGTACACGACGACATCGCTCCGCGGCACCGACTCCACGACACGCTGCAGTTCGCGAATTCGCCGCATTCTACGGGCCTTTTTCCAGGCACAGCCCACGATCGGTTTCGGGCGTCCTAGGCGAATTGTCATTCGCTTCAGTACGCGGCACATGGTCGTGCAACTGATGCGGGTACCGGTTTTCTGCTCCAAGACCAACACCAGCAGTTCTTGCGTCCAGGTGGGACGCCGATAACCGTATTTCCGCGGCGACGATCCACCGACGACCTCCAGAATGATGGCCTGGAAGTACTCATCCGCCTTCGTTTCTCCGTTATCTTCTCGCTGATCAGCCAAGCCTGCCGGCCCATACTCGACAAATCGATGGGCGACCCGATACACTTGGGAAATACTGCACAGGCCGGCTTTCGCGATGCCTCGCGCACCGTTGCCGCCCACGAGGCTGAGGACAATCTTGCAATGGTTACGCAAGTGCGCATCGCAGGAGTGTTTAGCCCGACTACGTACAAGCCGACGCTCCGAACGAGAAAGGGTTTGCCACACGTTCAATACCCGATTCTGAATCTTCACGAGGAACTCCTTTCACTCATAGTCCGCAGAACTTAAGTGATTGTGAGTTCCTCTTTTAACTAATGTTCCCAGCTTCGCGCAAGTCTATTTAGTGCCACAAGCGACAACCCTTCGGAGGATTCGATAGCCCCAACTTCAGTGCAGTCGGCTCTTGCTCAGGGCTCGGGTCAGTCATCCGGTCGCAGTCGCCCGAAAGCACCGCCATCGCCACCACGAAACACCACACCAGAGATTTCTTCATCGCGAGCCCCTTTTCGGCAAGCAAGTCTCATCCACCGCGCAGCCGACTGCGTTTCAAACGTGCCGTCCCACACGTATCTGAGTAAATCCCGGCACCACTGGCAAACATTGACTACCGGGAAACGGCAGACACGGCGAGCGCACTTGCTCGGAGGTCCAGTCGCTACCCCGACCACTCGGCACACAGCAGCTCCGCCTGTTTCAGCAAGGTCCGGGTGGCTTCTTCACAAAGATCCGGTGGGTAACCGTATTGTCGGAGTATGCGGCGGACCATGACCCGCATCTTGGCACGTACGGAGGGGTGAGAACGCGATTATGACGAGCGACATCGAGCTACTTGCGAACGGCGTTCACGATCATAATAATCGCGCCGACGATACTGCTGAGGCCAACAGCAGAATATCCGATTCGAAACGCCACGGGGGGACTGTCTGTGGGCTCCAAAGTAGCCAAGAAACCGAAGACACAGAATGCCGCCACGGCCAGCAACGCGAACCCTCCGATTACGGCTGAGCAAAGACTTCACTGTAACCCCCTTCTCGTTGCGGATTCGTTGCTTTGTTTCACGGGGTGGAAAGGTGTTAGCGAGCTCCACATATCCCCGTTTGGCGGCTTCTACAAGGGCTCAGCGGTACGACTGCCCTGATGCCAGCCGCTGCCGTGAATGTACACAACTGCCGAGAATGGCCCGTCGCCTTTGGGCCGGGCCACGACTCATCGACTTGCGGTCCGCGCCTCAAGACCAAGGACTACGGACTATCGTCTCCACCCTGTTGGCTACGCGAAGTTCCATTCGCCGTTGAGCACGACATCGAGACCCAGGCCGCCGAACAACCAATCGTCATCGTCGCCACCGTCGAGGCGGTCGTCACCGAGTTGCCCGAAGAGCCAGTCGTTACCGGCCTCGCCGCAGAGGACGTCGTTGCCCAGTCCGCCATAGAGGAAATCATTTCCACTGCCTCCGAACAGGGCGTCGTCACCTGCGCCACCGAACAAATAGTCACGCCCGTCACCGCCGGAAAGGGTATCGGCGCCGTCGTTCCCCCACAGAAAGTCGTTCCCCATACCACCTCGCAGGATGTCCGCCCCCGAACCGCCAAACAGGTAGTCATTCCCGTCGCCACCTTCGAGGATCGTCGATCGATTCATCCCCGCCGTGGAGATCCAATCGTTGCCGGCGTGACCGAACACGACGACACGGTCGTCGGCAGCGAGTGTGTACGTGCCGAGGTGACTCTGGTTCACCCGTACATGAACTTTGCCTGGACCGACGCTGTTAATGATAATCGTGTCCCCGGCGCTTGTGCCTCCCACATACAGGTTATCGTCCAGGATGGCCACTGGTGTGGTAGGATCGCTGACGCTGATCTTGACGGTGGCCGTGTCACTGGGAGCAAAGAGTTCACTTGCCATCAGCTTTTCGAACATCATGTCAGCGAGTACCGCGTGCCCCTTCGTCGTAGGATGCACCGAGTCCCAGAACAGGTACTGGTCAGGATCGCCGCAGATCGAACTGCCGTCAAAACACATGTCAGTGGCATTCGTGAAACCGTACAGGTCGGGATGGTCGACGATATCATTCAATACGCAGGAGACATCGATTTGAGTGACGTCCGGCAGCATGGCGCCGATCGCGGTTCCCAGTGCTGAGTTGAAATACGTACTGAGCACGGATAATTCGGTCGTCATGTTACTCAACTCGGCATAGGGTGTCTGGCCCAGGTCGAACATGTTCGGCACGACAATATGCTCGGCCCCGGCGCCCTTCAGCTGAGAAACGGCGCTGACGATGTTGGTCACGGCGTTTTGAATGACCACGGACGGGTTGCTCATGTCACCGAAGAAGTCATTGGGACCCGCCCAGACTATGTAGAGCACGTCAGCGCTGGCCGGACCGTCCAGCTCGCTGAGGAACTGGTCAATCTCATCTTGCAGGCCGGGCAGGTCCATGCCAACCCGAGGTTCATTGATATTGCTCTGGCCCGTTCCGGCCCCCCCCACTGCATAGTTATTTTCCAAAGTCGAGGCAGCATTCAGTCGCGGAGCCATCTGCTCGACCCAGACGGGCCCGTTGGAGAAGTGGCCTTCCCAATAGGGAAAGGGCGGAATCGCGCCGTAGGTGATGTCGTAGAGGTTACCCACGTCCGAGAGGCTGTCCCCAAACACAATGATCTCGCTTGGCCCGACAGAGACCGTATAGGTGAACGAATCCGTTTCAGGTGGGGCACCAGGTGACATGTTTCCCAGTGTGGGTGAAGTGGTGGGATCGTAGACGAAGTTGCCGTCGGCGCGAACCGCCAGTGTGGAACCGGACGCAAGTGCGATTGGCACATCTGGTTCAAAACGCTGTCCGTTGATCATGGTGACAATCAATGGTTGGGATGTATCAATTCCATTTCCCGTGTCATCGGTGACCATATTTCGTGAGACCGGAGACACGTCGTGCGTCACGTAGTGGTTATCGGCGGCGTCGGGCGGCGGCCCGAATCCGTCGATGCCGCTCAGCAAGTAGCGAGGTTCCAGCGACTCGAGGCGCAGTGGCAGAATGTTCGCGACGCGAGCGGCCCTGTCGTAACGTCGGCGCGGCAGAATCCGTTTCGACCCGGGATTAGTGATATTTCCACGCATGATTCTCCCCTTTTCATTAGTGCGCAAGTGTCAGTAATCAGCCTGTGCGAGCGAGAACTCCCATTTCCCGACTGAGCGGTCCGCCGCGCCGCCGTCGTGGGCGATCAGGCAGCGGCGTGCAGTTTATTGGCAGCCCGGACGCTCTCTATTTGGATGTTCCGGCAGCAGTCGTTACAAGAACAACCGAAGTTACCGGCCGGGCCCCGCCACGAATTGTGCAGGAAAGGAACCGTCCCCATGACGCTACACCATCAAGGTGCGGTCGTTTTCCCGATTTGGCGGACCGCCACGACCTTTGGCGGTTACTACTGAATATGACCGCCCGCAACCGGCATGCTGAGGCCGTGCGTTCGGTGGTCTTCTCGGCGGACGGCAAGACGTTGGCCTCAGACAGTTTTGACAAGACCGCAAAGCTCTGGGACGTGGCTACCGGCCAGGAACAGGCGACTTTCCGCAGCTACGGCGACCATTGATCCTGGACACAACCCCAACAGTCTAACCGTTAGCTGCCGACTACGACCGCCAAACGGCAGACAGCCAAATAGGTTCCCGAACCGGGACGCTGCCTCTTCTGCCGTCTGTTTTTTTTGGCGGCTGGCAGATACCTATCGCGGTTGTTCTCCTAGATCACCGTACCCAGACTCACCTGCTCCGCCATCCTGTGCGCAGATTGGTACGCGGCGGGGCATTCTCGTGTAGGAACGTATCGAGACGAGAGAGTTGACTCCCAAATGCGTGAACGCCGGTTTCATTCGGCAGTCAGATTTGGCGATTTCTTGCTCTTGTAGCATCGGGTTCTTCAATTTGTATGGGTGAAACAATGAGAGTGTTGCGTATGGTCGGCGCCACGTTGTTACTGTGGCTCGTGTTTCTCACGGCATCGGCTTATCCATGGGGGTTTGCTGTCCACGCCCATCTCGCCGATCGGCTGAATAAGCCCGACGGGGACCGTAATCTGAACGAAATGTATGGCGCCATGGCACCTGATATGTTCAATTTTGGATTCGATTTGCCAGTGTACGGGGACGGCGAGATCTACTTCCAACTCCACTACTACTGGGAGAACATTTGGGAACCGCACAAAACCGGCATGGAGAAGGCGTTGGGATATGGCTTCATCACCCACAATGACCACTGGGGCGCCGACGCCATCGCGCACCACGCAGGCATCACATACGGCACCGACGAAGGTTACGTGATCGCCAAGGCCCAGGATCTTTTGCAGGCAAATCCGTCGCTATTGCTGTTCGTCGACGAGCCGACTGCCCTGGAACTAACGCATACATTCGTTGAGTATGGGCTGGAAATCCTTTCGAAACGGATGGACCCCGAAATTGGCCAGAAGGTCACGCAGGCGGCGTTCTATCGCAGTCCCCGCTTCCCGTCAATGCTCGCCAAGGCCTATGCCCCAAGTTTCGCGCCGTTGTTCGGGAACGACCCAGACTTGGCCGAACAAGCGATCGTTTCCAACGAGGCAGAGTTCCGTCAACAGACAATGCTCTACGGGCAGCTGCTGATGCTCGACGAACCGGACCTGACATGGGCTTTGTCCGAGCAACTGGCTCAATTCACGGATGCGTACGGCGTCAAGCTACCATCTGGTGTCGATCCCGCCGCAGTGATCCACATTTACCTTCAACAGGCGGTCCAACTCTGCCAGGACGACTTTGCGGCCGAACTTGACGCGACTTTCGAGTACCTCGAAGCCGCCATGCCGGCGCACAACGTTGGCAATAGGCAATAACTTGTCTTGGCAGAGTCAGCGCGTTTTCAGGCAAAGGCGCGCCAGGCAATTGCCTGGTAATAACTCGAGGAAACAATGAACCTGAGAATGGACCACTTGCCGGTCCTGATTGGCGGTGCGCTGACCGGTTCGGGGCGTTGGGCCTGCATTCATCGCTACTAGTTCGGTGTTGGGAACCATGCGCGATCGCGGGGAGGTGAAAATGTCTGCCAAGTGTGTCAATAACTTGATGTTGGCCGTCGCCGCGGCATTGTCACTCGCGTCAGAAAGGGATCGAGTATCCACAGCGAGCGAGGTTGGTCAGCTGGAAAATCAAGATGAGGAGACGCCTGATCCTCTTCCCACGCAGATCGATCAACAGGCGATGGCCTTGATCCAACAGCGAGCCGTGGTTCTACAACTGACGCTTCCGCCACTCGCTTTCAGGGGCAATCCACACAGTCGGTTTTTTGAAGCCAACTTTCCACGCCACAACGCATCGGCACTCGAGAATCCAGAATGGCGTTCGCATCTCACCGCTGCTGATGACGGTGCGGTGGAACTGGATTTGCCGACGGCTTTTCGGTTAGCCGTGCTTCACTCGGATGCATACCAACGTCAGGTCGAGTCGCTGTTCCTTGCCGCCTATCAAGCTCTCCTGACGCACCGCGGCACGGCGGACGGGAGGGTTGGGCCCAACTGTGCCACGATGGCCCGAGATTTGCTCGATGCGGAAATCAAGAGAGTCTGCAGCTGCCGTCAGCAGTTGTTGGCCACGGTTGCGGCTGGAAATACGCGAGGCTCGTTAAGCAGCGGGACCGTTCATCCGCCGTCCGAATTTGGAACGACTCTACTAGCTGGGTATCTTGGACTCGTCGAGCGACAGCACTGGATCCAGTTGACGAAAGACCTGCTCGCGGCTCACTCAAGAGAACTGGCGCGGCTCGAAATATATCACGAAAATGGCTTGCTAGCCTTGAGCAACGTAGAGGTGTATCGCCAACGTGTCGAACAACAGCGTGCCGAACTTGATTCCGCTGAGAGTTCCTTTCACGACGCCCTTGACTCATTCAAGATCAAGATACTGGGCCTACCATCTAGTCTGCCCGTGCGCGTGAAGCCAGCTCTCAGCAGCCGCTTTGAGTTGATCGGTCCGTTGGCCAAGCAGCTCGCGGAACGAATCACAAAAGTGAGAGAGGAGTTCGACGAAGTACGTTCGGAAAGTGATGTGAAGGTCATCCAACGCCTGCAACGAGAATTATCCGATCTGCTGAATCAAGCAGAGTCACTTGTTAGTGAGATGGAGAAGGATCTACAGCAGTTCGAACAGTTGCCCGTGGCGCGGGCACGAAATATGACAGACGCCGACAGCGAGAAGCTGCTAAAGGCGAAGCTCAACCTGCGCGACGAGTTGAGGGAACTTCGAAGAGAAATGACCAACCTGGGCAACAGTCTTTCTCAAATGCGCGGCCTCTCGACCTTAATCTCGCGGGCCGCGGTGTTGCACCGCGCGGTCCGTCGATGTGCAATCGTCCAAGCGAGAATTCGCCTGGAAGGTCCTTGTCTCGCGCCAGTTGAACTTGAGCTCAGGAATGCGTGTCGCTTGATCCAACAAGCCGATCGGGAATTGCGCCAGAAACAGAAACAGATGTTGGCGGCCTGGCAAGAGGTCCGATTGTCCGAAGATGCAGAGACTCATCCAGCCGCACGAGCCGCGCGGATCGTCCAATACCAGCGGACGCGTCGAAAAGTGATGCTTGGCCAGGATGCCATCGAGGCAGATGTGAGAAGCACTTTCGATACGCTGGCACGACTGGAAACGAGCTTGGAAATCCAGCGACGTGCTGTGGCAATTGCTCAGCCGGCGAGTTATGTTGTCGCAGGAAAGCCTGACCACACCCCAACCGTCAGCTCCCGGCGAGCCCCCACCTGTGTTTGGTGACGCCAACGCAATAGACCTGTTCACAGCCCTCTCCGATTTCCGCACTACGCAATGTAACTTCATGAATGTGTGGCTGGCTCATTATGCTGTTCGACTCCGTCTGTACTGTGAGGTCGGAGCAATCAGAATCGACGAAGACGGTAACTGGACGGTAGAAGACTGAGTATTGCGGTCGACGATCTTATGGCGATCTGTCCAGTTCTGGCGTAATCCGGTCGACAAAATGAGGGAGCATCTCCGGGCAGTACCGTGCCGCGCGGCCGACGAGGAGGACGTGGTGGCCAGCGTGATGGAGAGTCTGTTTTGTGCCGCCGAGAAGGGTCGCGTTCCCAATTTGGCGGATCGCCACGACCTTTGGCGGGGGAGTATCTGGGGCCACGCCACTAGTTGCGATAAGGCAGGCAAACAAGTGAAGGACGTATTTTTGATCAACACCGACGGGTGGCCCGCTCTCACCAAACGGGGCGGCGATGACTTGGATTGGTGACCCAAAATGCGGCGCGCAACGAGTCAATCGTGGGAAACGATATCGACGATGCCGGTGCGCAATCTGTGTTTCGACCTTCGTCGGTTACCACACGGAGTCTTGGACACATGAGAACGCGTTACCCCGTCTTTTCAGCTTGCCTCCAATAGTGGCGCGGCCCAGTTCCCTTCGGGCTGCGAAGACGCCATTACTTCACTTTTTCCAACGCGATGCGGTACGACCTGCCAGTTTTTGACTTCACAACACACACAAGCGTTGTTGGCCCGGTCTTGGTGATGTGTGCCTCAGCTGTGAACTCGCGTCCCCCACCAACACATGTTAATTCACCGCGCCACTGGTTCTTGGCTACTGGCTTACAGACCAGCCTTTGATGGCTGCCGTTCGTGCCGATTCCTTGAATGAATATATTCGTATCCTTAGCATTCCAGCTTACGAGCGAGAGTCCGAATGTCTCATCATTGGCGGACCGATTGCGGAATCCACCGGAAAGACAGACTCTCCTATTGCCTTCCCTGACCCAGCCAAGAGTTAGGGAAGCCAGGATCGGCTGGTCACCAACTGAGCCTGTAACCAGCCAAATTCCCTCGAGAAACTCCAACTCCTTGACAAATTCTTCCTCAGTCGGGGCCGGGTCGCTGAGAGCTGTCTTTGTTTTCTGGGGAGGGCCGATTTCATTCCGATGCTATTGGTGAACTCTGCTGGTGGATCGGCAACGGCGAGCTGACGAGTAACTGGCATTACTAAGAAAACAAAGACAATGAGACAAATGCGCTGCTGCCACATGATGTCCTCCAATGTTCAGAAAGTCTAGGTGCGCACACAGATGGCAGCGAGCAACCCGTTTGCGCATGCCTTCAGAACCCCCCCGGATCCCGCAAGCGTCCTGAATGGTAGCCGACGTGCCTGG
This sequence comes from uncultured Planctomycetota bacterium, assembly GCA_963802295.1. Classification (GTDB taxonomy): domain Bacteria; phylum Planctomycetota; class Planctomycetia; order Pirellulales; family Pirellulaceae; genus JAJRVM01. The sequence continues at coordinate 32,751 of CAWDIM010000009.1, forward strand.
GCGAGAGCGCTGCTGGCCAGCGCGAAATCGCCGTTCCCCAGTGCCGACTCAGTCAACTGAGCTAACGACCAGCCAGTTGTCCCGTGTCGTTGGATGTTCCTGCGGGCGTTTGCGAGCGAGTCCTTCCATTTCCCTTGTCTGGCTTGCGCCGAAGCCAGCGATCGCCACGCATATTCGTCGCCGCGACCAAAGCGAAGCGCGTGAAGGATGGCCACTTCCATACCCGCAAAATCACCCGCCCGCTTGCTCTGTTCGCACAGGTCCATGTAATACCCGTAGCGGTCCTGAGCTTCGACGGTCTCGACGAGGAGCGTCATCGTCAGCAGTACTCTTGCCGGCAGCAGCCATACGGTCCTTCTCATCCCAGCGGCTCACAATTCGGCGTGATCTGGACGGGACCCCGTGCGACGTATTTCTCTTGTAGTCTGTCTGGCGACCAAGCTGACGTAACGCGCAGCTGACTGGCGGTCGTCGAAGGGCGCCTGGTGCTTCCACGTGCGGCCGCTGGCGTGAACGATCGCTGAGCTTCCACCGGAGTAACCGTCAGCACGCCGCTCTCCCCGCCAAGAACCACCGAACGGGACCGCCCATTGCCGGTGGGTGGCAGTAGTTGACGGGAGCGCTGTCAATTGTATAGTAATTAAGCGGGGCGATGGCCCCGCAAAAAGGGGGCTGCAATATGTCTGCCGACGGTTCAGTGACGCACTGGTTCGCGCAGGTACGGGAGGCCGATTCGTTCGCCGCCCGAGCGCTCTGGGAACGCTATTTCCCTGACCTGGTGCGACTGGCGCGCGCGCGGCTCCGGGCAACACCTTGCCGCGTGGCGGATGAGGAGGACGTGGCGGCCTGCGTGATGGAAAGCCTGTTTCGTGCCGCCGAGAAAGGTCGCTTTCCCGATTTGGCGGACCGCCACGACCTTTGGCGGTTACTGCTTAGGATGACCGCCCGCAAGGTCGTCGACCTGCGGCGCCGTGAAGCCTGCCTACGCCGCGGGGGCGGACGAGTGCAGGGAGAGTCGTGGTTGGATAAGCCGGGCTCCGAGCACGACCCGGCAGCGTTGGCGGAAATCATCGGCGACGCCCCGACACCCGAGTTTGCCGCGACGATGGTCGAGCAATGCCGACTGCTGCTGGAGCGACTTGCCGATCCCGACCTGGCATCGCTCGCCTTGGCCAAGCTCGAGGGGTACACGAATGACGAGATCGCCGCGCGTTTGGGTTGTTCTTTGCGCACAGTCGAGCGTCGTCTGCATTTGATACGCGCGATGTGGAAACAAGAAGGCCTGCCATGAGCAGCGAACCCGATTCCACCGAGTTCTCGCTTCCCTTGCCTGTCCTGGAACGCATTGACAACAGGTGTCTGGAGTTCGAAGCGGCCTGGAAAGCGGGTGAGGCGCCTCGGATCGAGGACTACCTCGGCGACGCGCAAGGGGCGGAACGGGGCGAACTCCTCCGCCAGCTCTTGCTCTTGGACTTGGACTATCGCCGCCTGCAGGCCGAAGAGCCCACCGAGGAGGAATATCGAGGACGTTTTTCCGACGACGGCGAGATCGTGGCCAATGTGTTCGGTGAATTCTCCATCGGGACAGCTTCCTCCCCGCCGCCGGGTACCAGGGTCCGCTACTTCGGCGACTACGAGTTGCTCGAAGAGATCGGCCACGGCGGGATGGGCGTCGTCTACAAAGCCCGGCAAGTGAGTCTGAACCGGGTCGTTGCCCTGAAGATGATCCTCTCGGTCCGATTGACCAGCCAGGCGGCAGTGAATCGGTTTCGCGCCGAGGCCGAGACCGCAGCCAACCTGCAGCATCCGAACATTGTGGCGGTCCACGAAGTGGGCGTGCACAACGGCCAGCAGTATTTCTCCATGGACTACGTCGACGGGCAGAACCTGTCCGAGATGGTCCGTGAGAATCCCCTGCCGGCAATCCGGGCGGCCCAGTACGTCCGTAAGATCGCCGAGGCGATCCACTACGCGCACGAGCAGGGCACGCTGCACCGCGATCTGAAGCCATCGAACGTGTTGATCGACACCCACGACGAGCCGCGAGTGACCGACTTCGGGTTGGCCAAGCGCATGGAGAGCGACCAAGAGCTCACGGGCAGCAGCGAGATTCTGGGCACGCCCAGTTACATGGCACCGGAGCAGGCCGAGGGCCGGCATGAGCGGATTGGCGCGGCGAGCGACGTTTACTCGCTGGGTGCCATTCTCTTCGAGCTGCTGACGGGCCGACCCCCTTTTCGCGCTGCCACGCCCGTCGAGACGCTGCGTCTGGTGATCGATACGGATCCCGTTTCTCCGCGGCTGCTGAACCCCCAAGTGCCGCGCGACCTGGAGACGATCTGCCTGAAATGCCTGGCAAAGGAGTCATCTAAGCGCTACGACACAGCGGGAGCATTGGCCGAAGACCTAGAACGTTTCCTGCAGGGCAGGCCGATCCAGGCCCGGCCGGTGGCCCAAGTTGAACGCCTTTGGCGCTGGTGCCGCTGCAACCCGGTGGCGGCTGGACTGGCGGCACTAGTCGCTTCATCACTGCTGGTCGGTACGGCCGTTTCGACGTACTTTGCGATTGAGGCCAACAAGCAGACCACGAAAGCGGTTGGTGAAAAGGGGCGCGCTGACCACGAAACCGCTGAGGCTAAGCGGCAGCGTGACGAGGCGAACAAACAGCGTCAGCGCACCATCGGACTGCAACGAATTGCCGACAGGGAGCGCTCCTCGGCTGAACGCAGTCTCTATTCCTCCCAGATGGTCATCAGCTGGCGGGATTGGCAGGATGGACGCGTGGCGCGGCTTCGGGAAGTGTTGGATGCGCATCGCTCCCAGGGTGGCAAGCAGGACTTTCGCGGCTGGGAGTGGTACTATCTCCATTCCCTGTTTCATAGGTATCTGCTCAATCTGCGCGGTCACGCGGGTGCGGTGCGTTCGGTGGCGTGGAGTCCCGATGGCCGACATCTTGCGTCGGCCAGCGACGATCATACTGTCAGGGTCTGGGACGCACTTGAAGGGAAGCCGATCTCTGTGTTGCGCGGGCATACGCGACAGGTCCGCGCAGTGGCCTGGTCTCCGGATGGTCAGCAACTGGCTTCGGCAAGTGACGACGAGACAGTTCGCATTTGGGACTGGGTCAAGGAGGCGAACGTCCTGACGCTCAGCGGACATCTGGGCCCGGTCCGTGCGGTCGCTTGGAGTCCGGACGCTAAGCGACTGGCATCGGCAGGTGAGGATTCGACCGTAAGAACCTGGGATGCGGAAACAGGAAAGCAGTTCGATTCCCTTTTCTGTGCGTCGAGGTCCGAACCGATTCTCTCGGTGGCCTGGAGTCCGGACGGCGGGCGGTTGGCGGCGGGCCACGCTTGCCCACCGGATAACCACGATCGAGTCACCGTGTGGAACGTAGCGAGTCACACACACCACCATTTGCCCGCTTCTTCCGGGTACGAAGCGGTCAGATCCGTGGTTTGGAGCCCGGACGGTGGACTTCTGGCGTGGGCAACTGACCAATTGAGAATCAAGGTTTGGGATGCGGTTACACAAAAAAAGAAGTTTGTCCTCTTTGACCACAAAGATGGAGTGAACTCGATTGCTTGGAGTCCTGATGGGGAGCGATTGGCTTCGGTAAGCAACGATCAAACGCTGAAGATTTGGGACACGGCCACCGCGGAACCGATTGGGACTTTGTGCGGGCACACCGGCCCGGTGCTCGCCACAGCTTGGAGCCCAGACGGGCGACGCGTGGCCACCGGAAGCGACGACGGAACCATCAAGATCTGGGACGCGACACTTGAAGGACAGGCTCTGAGCACGCACAAGTTCAACAACTGGGTCGTTAATTCGGTCAGCTGGAGTCCCGACGGGCATCAGCTGGCCGCTGCATTTCTCACATTCACGGTTGAGATTTGGGATCCGCTGACGAGTGAGGAGTTGGTGTTGCTTAAGGGCCACACCGGTAGGGTGTGGGAGGTGGCCTGGGAGCGAGATGGCACGAGACTGGCCACCGCAAGCATGGACAGAACAGTCAAAATATGGGACGCGAGTGGTGGACCGGCACTGCTGACTTTCCGTGGTCACACAAGTCAAGTCTGCCGAGTGGCGTGGAGCCCGGATGGCACGAAACTGGCGTCAAGAAGCTCGGACTGCATCATCATCTGGAACGCAACCAATGGCGAGGTGGTTCTCACGTTGCCAACAGAGGGGGGGGCGCGTCAACCTGTTGCGTGGAGTCCGGACGTGCGCTGTCTGGCAGCAGCCGGAGCTCATGGCCAGATAATCGTCTGGGACACGAGCACCGGCGAGATCCTCACAACACTTTCAAGTGCGACATCGGGTGAGTTTTCGGTGGCCTGGAATCCGGATGGACGCCAACTGGCCACGGGAGGCAGAGACGTCCAGGTTTGGGATGTGAACGAGGGGCGGCCGGTTTTCTCCACGCGCGGCCGTGCGGATTCGGTTGGATTGCATGCCTCAACGGCGATCGCGTGGACACTAGACGGCCGACGCATTGCGTGGGGGAGAATGGACGGAGCGATCAGTGTGCTCGATGCCGCCACGGGCGACGAGACGCTTGTCCTGCGCGCGCACGAAGCGCAGATCTTGTCAGTCGCGTGGAGCCCAGACGGACGGCAGCTGGCTTCCGCCGCCTGTGACGGAACGGCGAAAGTGTGGGACGCATCGGTCGGGTATGAGTTGGAGAGCCAGTTCAATGCTCGAGCAGAAGAGTGCCTCTCGCTCCACGACGCCATCAGGGTCTTTCCCGGTGCCAGCCCAGGCCAACAGCGGCACACATTGGCCGACGTGGTTACCCACTTGGCCACGAAGGCCAAGAACGGACTGACGTCAGAAGATGTTGCCTTAGCTCTGGCAACGGCTCGGATTCTGGAGGACGCCGACAACGAGGAATTGACGCCGACGGCCTATCGCAGCTTTGCCGATCTTCTCACAGAGTGCCAAGACGATGAACTAACCGCCCACGCATGGATGCTGGACGGGATCGCCCGCCGATTGACGCTCCTCGGCAAGGAAATCGAACTGAAGGGCACTGCGCTCGACGGGGCAAAGTTCGATTGGGTCGCCTACCGTGGCAAGTTTGTGTTCGTGCATTTTTGGGCCACGACCTCCGGGACGTGCCGTGCCGAGATTCCGTACATCAGAAAGAACTACGAACTGTATCACGATTGTGGTTTTGAGGTGCTCAGCATCAGCACGGACCAGGATCGCCGAGACCTGAAGGAGTTCCTTGCCGAAGAACCGCTGCCGTGGGCAGTTTTGCATGACGGAGATTCAGAAGCGCGAGACTCCATGTTCGTGCACTACGGCGTGACGCGCGTTCCCACTGCGTTGCTGGTGGACAAAGAAGGCAAGGTGGTTTCGCTGCACGCCAGCGGTGGTGAGCTGGATGCGCTCCTGGATAAGTTGCTCGGTCCGCCATACGTCCCCAAAGGTAAACTGACCTCTATCGACTTGCAGCTAAAGGCCAATCAGAAACTTGCGGAGAGCTTCGAAGGCACAAACCTGCCGAACAACCTCGCCGACCTGCCCCAAGGTGAGCAGATTTTCGGGGGCGTGAGATTCAGAATCGCTGACAGACTGATCCACGTGGCAAGAGGATGTCGCCCCGATTTGCCCACGGAAATCGAAGGGATCCCGGTCAACCAGAGACTGACAAAGCTGTACGTCCTCCAAAGCACCCAATGGGGAACTGGCGCAGACGGCACATTGATCGGCCAGTACCAGGTGCACTACGAAGATGGTACTGACGAGACGATCCCCATCGTCCTCGGCGAAGACGTACGTGATTGGTGGAACAACGATCACTCGAAGGCCGTTACCCGTGGAAAGGTGGCGTGGGTCGGCCAAAACATGGTGTCAAAGATGAGTGAAAGGACGCTTCGCCTGTACCTGGGTGTATGGGATAACCCACATCCTGACAAAACCGTGGCTCAGCATCGACCTCGTGTGTCCCGCCACTAGCAGCGCGGGTCCCTTCTGCGTGGCCATGACGGCCGAGCAACCGGCAGGTTCCGACAGCGGTGATTGAATCGGAGTACTTGGTTAGTGCGGAAAAAAAAGAGCGAAGAAGGCCCCTTTTCGCAGCCTGCTTAGTGGAGACCGTGAGAACGACAGACGGTATTCTGGGGGTGAAGCGTGATGCGACGCACATTCATTGGAATTGTGTTCTTCAATCTGCTGTTCATCGGAATTTGGCTATTCGGCCGAGTTGCCTGGCTGGAGCAATGGGGGGGCACCACGTTGGGTCGCGGATTCATCCTTGCTTTTTTTGCTCTGTCTTTCGTCGGGATTTTGTACTTCGTCGTCGATGCCTTTCGTCGCCAGTACGACCAAGAACGAGAACTCGCGATCGCGCTGGCCCTGACAGGAGTGGCTTCCTGCGGACTCACCACCATCTTGTATTATTTGCGATGGGGCTGTCAGCCAATCCGCAGGGTGTTCCACGACCAGTTCTGCGAGATGTGCGTGAAGTCGTCGTCTGAATATCCCCGCAAGCTCGACCTTTGGACGTTCAATTACCTACTCGGAGGACGTCTCGTCGGCCGCAGTTGCGAATGTTCCGAGTGTGGCTCAACCGTCAGGACGTACTGCTTCTATCTGTTTGGAGTCCCGCTGTACTGCGCGGGGAGTTTTCGCGTGCAGTGCTTAGCCACCGACCAGTACTTGCTTCGCAAATGCGACTTCCATTGGCCTCACCTGTTGACCATTCTGCTCATGCCACTGGCCATCACAGGTTTCGTATTGTGGATCTGGTGGATGGATTGATCATGAGTCTGTATCGCCCGCACTGTGGTGACAACTTGAACGTTGGTGGGCCTGTAGATTAGAGGTCGTTCGTTCGCAGATAAGGAACCCTGCTACGGACGGCTGCAAAAGAGAAAGGGCCGGGCAAAATGTCGCGAATCTTCCTGCTGATGTTGCTAATCTTCTTGGCGTTTGAAACGAATTTACGTGGCGATGACAAGATCAGTCGTACGTCCATGCTCGAAAAGGCCACGCGTGTCGCCCAGCAGATGCAGGATGTGTCCTCGCGCGTCAACGCGCTAGCCCAACTCGCCACTTTATACCGAGATATCGATCCGCAGCAGGCACAGGCGCTTTCGCAGACCGTTAACGCAACGATCGAGGCCGCGAACAAACCAGAAGTCGCCGATGCGCTGCTGCTGGCTGTTGTCGATGGGCAGTGCAGACTTAAGAACGTCAGCGAAATAGACGCGCTTCTGAAGAGACTCTCGGACGACTCGGTGCGTGACAAAGCGTTAAGCGTCTTCGCGAGAAGCCTGGCGCGTCATGGCCAATACGCGGCGGCGTTCGAGAACGCCGGGAAGATCAAGTCCCAGAGCACGTTGTTTACGGCGATGTCCGAAATCGCTCTGCGATCAGCACAGGGTGGTGACGACACAATCGCGGCGGCGGCATCCAAAGAAATGAATCCTCAAGGTAGGAACGATCTCTTTCGAAAACTGATCATCGTTTCCCAATTGGCCAAGTCGTACGAAAAATCCGGCAAGACTCAGCGTGCGAAGGACACTGTCAGGGAGCTGCTGGCCTTCGCCGAGAACATCGATCTTGCGCCTCAGGTAGCCATCACCGTCAGGCTTTGCGATGGCGGGTTAAACCGAGAACGCTTCCAGGAGAGACTGGCGGAGGTCATGGAGATCATTGAGAGCGAACAGCAGCCGTCGATCCGTATCGATTGCCTGATCGTGACGGTCGACGAACTTCTCGACTTTGATCGAATCGCAGAGTCCCTTCGGCTACTCGAACGGTTTGAGCATCCGCCATTGCGAGATTATCTCGCTGGACTGATTGCCAAACGGCAAGCAGAGAAGGGAGATGCGACAGCTGCCCGGGAGACACTGCAGGGCATTTCAAGTGCTTTGATCAAGGCCCCAACTCTCCTTGTCTTTGCGAACGCGGCGGTGACCGAGGCGCGGCCACACGAGGCAAGACAATTCTTAGCCGAAGTGCGCGATTCGCTCGACACCAAGCAGTCCCACGATGGCCTCACTGACGTACATCAGCTTGTACTGGACGTCGTCACGCTGCAAGTGTCGATCGGCGACATCACTCAGGCCCTATCTTGGGTGGAGCGTATGGAGCAACCCGAGTTGAAGTTCGAATGTCTTCTGGCGATGGCGGACGAGTTGTCGAAGCGACCGAAAGATCACTCACCGTGAACAGTCCGGACCGTCACGCCAACCTTAACGTAGACGGGGAGACAACGAAAATGCAGCTCAATACCAATCCCGTTGAGTTGACAACGGCCGCCACCGACGGGCTGCTGGCACTGTTGACGGTTGCCAGCATAGCGATCCTTCGAGGGAAACGCCGTGAGAGTAGTGGCCGGCGCGTGTTTCTTTGGACGGCTATCTTTCTGTTGCTGGCAACCGGTGCGCTACTTGGGGTGGTGGCGCATGGCCTGGAACTGGCTCCGGCAACTCGTTTCTGGGTTTGGCAACCCCTTTACTTGTCCATCGGCTTAGCCGTCGGACTGTTTGTTGTGGTGGCGACAGCGGATTCCTTTGCAGAGAAGGCCTTCCCCGTTGTTTGCGGAATCATGTTGATCGTCACACTTGCGTTCTATGCATGTACGCTGATCGCGGACGGCAGCTTTGTCACCTTCGTGGTATTTGAAGCAATGTGCCTGTCGCTGGCATTGGCAGCCTACGGGCGGTTGGCGACACGCGGCAATCGCGGTGCCCTGCTGTTGGCGCTGGGTATCGCGTTGACCATGACAGCGGCTTTGATCCAAGCCAGCAAGGCCGTGTCAATGACATTGGGATCCTGGCCGTTGGACCACAACGGAGTGTTTCATCTTGTGCAGATGCCGGCAATCATACTCATTGCCATGGGGGTCCGCTGGTTCGATCTGTGTGACGTGTGCATGGCGGAGAGACGAATTGATCTAGCCCCGCGCCTCCACCGGGGAGATACATCGGTAGTGAGTTACAGCAAGATCCTAACTTAGACAGTGGCGGATTCGCCCTCCGTACTTAAAGGGCAATAATGCGTACTCGTGATTTGTCTCCGCGTTGTGTTCTGCCCGCCGTACCGCGAGTCGGGAGAAAGAAGGGTAGTCATGGTTGTACACTTGTGTATTGTGACCGTGTTCTTTTTGGCAAGCGGGACGACGTCTTTCGTGCTGGCGGCACAACCGCCCGCGCCGGAGCCGCTGCGCACACTGGCCGGGCATGCCGAGGCCGTGCGCTCGGTGGCCTTCTCGGCGGACGGCAAGACCTTGGCTTCAGGCAGTTTTGACAAGACCGTAAAGCTCTGGGACGTGGCCACCGGCCAGGAACAGGCGACTTTTCGCAGTCACGGTGAAACCCACGTGGCCGCGGCCGACGTCAGGCCCGGAGTCAATTCCCTGGCCTTTACCCCCGATGGAAAAATTCTGGCGACGAGCGGCTTGGACGCAAGCATCAAGCTATGGGACGTGGCTGCGAAGAAAGAGCTGCACACGCTGACGGGCCACTCAGACCGGGTCCTGTCGATCGCGATGGCTCCCGACGGCAAGACACTGGCCTCTGCCAGTGAGGATCGCAGCCTCAGGATCTGGGAGATTGACACCGGGAAACAACAATCCGCACTCTTCGATAACAATGGTGCCGTCAGTTCCGTGGCCTTCGCCGACGGTGGTAGGACGCTCATCTCAGGAGCCTCCGACGGTGCCATCAAGCTCTGGGATTCGGCCGAACGGCGGGCGATTGTCTTGCGCATGTGGAAAAACGTTTTGTCCGTCGACTCATCCAGCGACCGCAAGTCGATGGCCGCGGGCATGGACGGCGGTGAGGTCACTCTGTGGTATCTGCAGCAGAACTTGGTGCGACGCGTTCTCGAGGGGCATCGAGGGGCCGTGTTTGCCGTGGCTTTTTCGCCCGATAGCAAGACGCTCGCCACCGCTAGTCTCGATGGCACTGTCAAGCTTTGGGACGTGGCCAACGGCCGGCGCCTCGCCAGCGTGGATGCGCACAAGAATGGAACGTGGACTCTGGCGTTTTCGCCCGATGGCGAGCTGCTGGCCAGCGGCGGCGAAGACCGGGCGGTCAAACTTTGGGACGTGGCCAGGCTCAAAGAGACGGCATCTGACGCGGCGGCGCCGCAGATCGTCGAGGAACCGCCTCGGCCCCCGCAGCCACAGCCGGGCGAAACGGAAGCCCTCCACGAGATTAAACGACTGGGTGGCCGTTTCATCGGCAAGGGCTGGAGGGCTACGTTCTCTCCCGACGGAAACCGCATCGCCTTCGGAATGTTCGACCCCCAGGCGGCAAAGACATTTCCGGCTCTCACCGTGGTCGACCTGAAGACCGGAAAGTCAACGGAGCTGGCCGAGATAGGCAAGGACCCTGCCTGGTCGCCAAGTGACGGCAAGTATATCGCCTATACGGCCGGCGGCGACGGCGGGGCCGAGGAGATTTGGTTGATTGAGTCCTCCGGCGCAAACGCCCGGCAAATTGCTAAAGGCGGCTTCGTTGCGTGGTCTCCTGACGGCAAGACTCTGTTCTTCCACTCCCGCCAGAAGAACAAACTGACTTGGGATCAGGGGATTCGAGGCGTCGACGCGAGTTAGCGATTCGGTGTCAGGGCGTGGTACAATTATCGTACGGGGTAGATCCTCGTCCGTGGGATGGGTCACAAGCGGTGAAGTGCCAGAGATTCTCGGCGGGATGGGACCTGGCGAGCCGGTATGAGATCTTCCAAGCGACGGTCGGATCAAGTGTGAAGCGGGGAAACTTGCGATGAACTCACTTAGGATCTGCGCGGGAGTACCGACGGTGGCCATGGTCATGTTCGCGGCTGTGCCTTGCGTTCCGGCGAAGGTCGGGGACGAGCCGACGGCTGACGACTATCGCACTTGGACCGACATCAGTGGTGAGTACTCGGTGGAGGCCGCCTTGCTCAAGTTCCAGGGTGGCAAGGCTCATTTGAAGAAGAAGGACGGGACGATTACAAGGATCTCGATCGGCAAATTGAGCAAAGATGATCAGCGCTACGTGCGAGACGCGCTGGCCAGACGCAAAGAGTTTCAGCAAGCTGGACGCGACGATGGCGAAGTGGCCGCGAATGCTCGGAGTGAGAACGGACCGGGTCGGCATGGCTACGTCGAAGTCGACTACACCAAGGTTCCGCGCAAGTTCGCGCGGCACTTGACCAAGAGACCGGCCTACGTCGCTCCCCGCTACGCGATGTTCGTGCTCGACCTCGCCGGGAAATATCAAGTCTGGGCCATCGCCGACAAATCGACGTCGGAGGCACCGTTCTACGACGTGCTCTACTTCGACCTCGACGGCGACGGCGACCCGACCGAGGCCGGCGAACAGTTTGTCGGCACGCGTGACGCCAATGGTGCTGCGGCGGGCCTCGAACTGACGATCCGCATCGGCGAGATCCGCGTGCCGGGCACAGCAATCGTGCACAAGGATTTCCTGTTGTCGACCTCCCCAAAGACTGGCTGCCAGGGCTTCTGGTTTCGTATGCAGTGGGACGGCGAGCAGGAAATGTCAGGCGGCTATGGACCGACGGGCATGAACACCACCACGTGGAGCGAGTCGCCCGAGGAGGCGCCGATACTACGCCCCTGCCCGCTCGGCCCGCTGAGTTTCGCCACCTGGGGCGACCCCGTGATCGGACTGCCGGCCGGCGGGGCCCAGAAAGTTAACGTGGTCGTCGGCAACGCAGGTTCGGGCCCGGACACGCTCGCCGTGGTCGGCGAGCATTTTCTTGACCTCACGCGTGATGAGTTGCTGGTCACGGTGATCGCCAAGGACGCGCAAGGCCAAACAGTGACGGAAATGTCGCGCATCCTCGAACACTGCTGAGGCATCCTCTACGGCGACTCCGTGCGAGTCCCAGCTGCGGCAGTTCCCGGCCCCGCCATGCTGCGCATCGAACTGAAATCGTCGACCGGCAAGGTCGGTGTTCCGACCGAGATCCCCGCAGTCGTGCGATGACTGGGTGAATTCTTCATTCGTCTATGGTCCCTGATGCTCATCTTTCTGAGAAGTCTTCGTGGTGTAGTGGTCCAGCGAATCTCGGCGACTCTTGAGTGTCACATTAGTATCCCCCATCAGGCGGGAGTTAGTCGACCTTGTCTTGAATCGAGCCAGCTAGGCTGTGTCGGCTTCCAGGCGTGTCTGCGGCAGGATCGACGGTAAGGTGTTGTGGCATGTACTCGGTTCTGCCCTGCACCGTGCACATGCCAAAACCCTCACCACCATTCTTCCCATAGACTGGTGGCGTAATGCAAGCCACGAAAGGGCCGGCAAAGTCCCCTTAAGAAAAGTCTCTTAAGGCCGTTTTGCCGCTCCTCTCGTGGTTGGTCCGCTCTTTTCATCGCGGAGTTGGCGCGACCGACTGCTTCGTGACGGCGGCGCGACACACGCCGCAAAGGACACGATGGCCAGTCGCCACGGAATGAGAGACGCACTTGACTCGCCCGCCGCGTCATCTTCTGCTGGGCAGAAGGTCTGTACTCCTTGAGGACATGCTGAGGTTAAGGCAGACACTTCGCTCGTTTCGGAAGGCATTCAAGCTTGGCAGATCTGCCGCGAGTCGCTAGGTGAAAAGCATGTCCGCACATTCAATTATGCGCACCTCGCGGGGCGGGCGCTGCGAAGAGCATCCCTGGCTCTGGTCGGTGCAGTGGATGCACCTCCCATCGATTTACCTCGTGCTCGGGAGCTTGGTACGCGAGCCTTGCGCATTTCTCCGACGGCAGGACATGAAATTCTGGCTTGGGTTGACTATCGCGAGGGTTTCGCTCGCCAGGCCTTGAGCCACTTGACCGAGGTTCTCGATACGGATTTTTTGGATCCGGTCGTGTTTCTCGAACTGGCGTTGATTGAATTACAGTCAGGTAATGCAGATCGGGCTGCTGACTGGTATCGTGCGTTCATGGCGTACTACTGGCGAGAATACCCCACCGACCCGCGCCTGCCGGTCGGCAATGAGGGTCTTTCTGGAGCAACCTGCCGACAAGCCAGTTGCCTGGGTACCGGGCGGTGCGGACATGTCGATCGAATTGACCGTAACGTGTTCCTTATCTCCGTCAGCAGACGTCAATCGAGAAGAAGTGCTTCATATCGCTGAGGCAAGGCGTCTGGCTGTCAGCCAAGAAGGTGGAGAGCCTGAGCTGCAAGTCGCGGCGCTGACAGCATCGACAATGGCGCTCTATCGATGCGGTCGCTTTCAGAACGCTCTTACAACTGCTGCCAGGGCAGGTGGGAAGGACGTCGACACAGTCTGTTCCCTGTTGTTCAGGGCAATGGCGAGTCAGCAACTTGGAGATAACGCTCAGGCACAGACAATGCTCGACGAAGCTCGCAAAAAGTCCGCTGGCGAGTTGTCGGCAAACAAGAACTACGATCATTTGAAAGTTTGTCTTCCGATCATCATGGAAGAAGCAGAGGACCTCATCCGACCGGAGACCAAAGGCGGCGGTAGGCAGCAGTAAGGGACCGCCGAAGCGGTCCACCGACTTTCAGCGGCTCTTTAGTGTGACAGCAGTGCCCCCCAGGCGGGAATTGGTGGACTCTGTCTTGAATACGGCGGGGTCGGCGTCCAGGCGGGCGGCAGGATGGTCGGTACGGTGTCGTGGAATGTACTCGGTCTTGCCGCTGCCGGGCGGACCGAGCATCGGCAGATTATGGCTGCCGGCGGCGGCGATAATCAGCGCCCGCTTGGCCATCTCCTGGCCGCGCACGTCGGCATAGTCTTCTCCGTAGCGCGACAGCGAACTGAACAGTTCGTCCAGTCGCGAGGGGACGGGATCGATATCGAGATGTCCCGCGAAGAAGGCCACGGCTTCGGCCAGGGACGAGACGGGGATGACGTCAATATCCTCGACCACGGCGGCTTCGGCGGCATTCACGTCGGGGACGATGATCCCCCGCAGATGCTTCTGCCGGGCCGCGGCCATGGCCATGGAGAGCGCTCCCTTGGCGCTGCGCGTGGCCCCCTCCAAGGATAATTCGCCCACCACGGCGTACTGATCGAAACGATCGGAGGCGAGCTGTCCGCGGCCCGCCAGCACGCCCAGCGAGATGGGGAGGTCGAACGAGGAGGCCTGTTTGGGGAGTTCAGCCGGGGCGAGATTGATCACGATGCGATCTTGCGGCCGCACGAAAGAGCGAGTTGACCATGGCTCGGTCCACGCGGTGGCGACTCTCCCGGACCGCGGCTTCGGGCAGCCCGACCAGAATGGTCTTGGGCATGGCCGCGGCGGACACGTCGACTTCGACTTCCACGCTCCCCGCGTCGATGCCCAACAGCGAAAAGGTATGGAGTCTGGCCAACATGCTGGTGCCTCACGTTGGCCCGCGTTTTTCCAAGGCGTCGCACGCTCATTGTGGCGTCTTTTCACCGCCGCTGCAAGCCTCAGGTGACTGTCGCTTCTGAGGTGACATACGTCTGTCACCAATTCCCTGACGGGACGGCACCTGCAGCTCGGCAAAAATATACCGAAAAGTTCTCAGGATTCTTGAGGGGTTCGTGGCCCAAAGCGTGATGTACACGATAAGGGCTGTTGCCGGCGCATTGCGGCGATTGGAGCGAACAAAGCCCCTGCCAGAGGCGCGCTAAACCAGCCCAGGACAAACGCCGTGGCGCAGCCACAAGTGCAGTCCTGGGTATCGAGACGAAGGGAGACGACGGCCGAGCGAACAAGCATCGATCCAAGCGGCGGTATGGCGAGGCCGCATCCATGCGCGGTCAACGTCGCAATGTGCGCCGCCGCGCGAAGCACGCCGCGGATCTCTGTCGGTCTCGGCCGGGCGCCGATGGTGTGCCATGTCTGGGGCTCGACGGATCGAGTCTTGGCCGCGACGGTAGCTCACCAGTCGTTGCCTCCATCGGGATGAACCCGACAGAAGGCTTCCAGGAAGGAACCAAGAAATCAGGTGTCTGCTTTTGTAGCTGAGCCCGCCAAGGGCTCAGTCTGAAGCTTGGCAGCTTCAGCTACGTGTCCAAGCTCTTCGCTTGCAGGTGATCCCGCCAAGGGCTCAGATGAATTGGGGAGCGAGATTCCCTCGCGGCTGAAGTCTGGCGACTTCAGCTACGGCGTCGCTGTAACCGCCCAAGCCTCGGATGTTCAGGTTGGTCGACGGCCGTTGCTGCCGAACCCTCAATGGGCTCTGCGATGTGGGCCATCAGGCAAAGTGTCGAATCGTCACCTCAGCCGCATGGTCAGTAAATTAGGGTGTCTGGTCTCTTCTCTGGTCTCTTCGTCCAGCGCACGATTGCGACCTTCTTCGTTCAAACGGTTGCAGACCGCTGCAAAACGCTTAAAATCCTCTAGAGAGTTGCAGGTTCCGACCGATTGCGGACGGGTGCCGAATCCATCGGACTTGAGGCACTTGTGGCGGTTGCGGCGATCCGGACGGGATTGGGGGCATCTGGTTTCGGATCCGAGAGTTAGAGGTTCGAGTCCTGTTGGCGTGTTTTCTCGACATTCGTGGGATGTGGTCTATCACTTGCCCGCGAGCCTTCGAGGTACGCGCGCCGTTGACGAGCGACATCGCTGACGTCGTGAGACTGGCATTTCATGGATCTCATCCGCGAATTCGGCGCGCTGATTGACGCACTCCACCGCGAGGGGGTGGCGTACGCGGTGTGCGGAGGCATCGCCGTGACGATTCATGGTTATGTGCGGACAACCAAGGACATCGACTTGTTGATCCGCCGCGAGGATGCCGATCGAGCAGTCCAATTGGCGGCCCAAGTCGGGTTTCTCGATGATTCAGGAAGCCTTTCCTTTGAAGCCGGAACGCGGCGGGAAAGAACCGTTCGACGAGTCGTCAAGATTGAAGGGCGCGACGTGTTGATGCTCGACTTACTCCTGGTTTCCGCTATCCTGGAACCTGTTTGGCAAAGCCGAACGCAAGTCGAATGGGAGGGTCGTTGCGTGTCGATCGTTTCGCGCGATGGTTTGGCGCGAATGAAAACGCTCGCCGGCCGCGACCAGGACCTGACCGACCTCAAACAACTGGGAATTCGCCTTGATGGCTGAGATAGTGGACAAACAAACGCCCGTTGATATGTCGGCGGCCGCCATTGGCCAAAGGCTCCGCGACCTGCAGCAGCTGTACTTGTTCTCGATGTCGTTACGTCAATCGCGTTTTCTGAACGCCGCGCGGCCGACGGAGGAAATGTCCAGCCCGGCGGAGCCGTCTGCGTCTGGAGCTAATCGTCCGGCGGAATATTGACTCAAAGTGTAAGCCGAAGAACGAGGCGAACTTCCGCGCCTAGCCGAGTCAGCCAGCAGCGAAGCACAAGCAGAACTCAACGTAACAGCGACCGATCGGTGCCGCAGGAAGAAGTCGAAGTTCAAAAATACACAACAAACTTTGGCCGCGCTCGGAGTGCGTCTTATTGACTCGGGGACCTTAATAGGTGTTCAGGTGCGGGTTGACGAAGGCATGCAGCTTGCGATACTTCGCCACGTATCCTGCCGGACTGACGGTGACGTAGCAGTTGTAGATGCGCTCGTCTGCATCACTGCCACTGGTCAGGAATCCGGTACGGCATTGCCCTGCCGGGGCTGCCGAAGCATCCGCCATAGCGATGTGGGAACGGGACGTCGACACTCCATTAATGGCGCCGGACTTGAGACAAATGCGCCGACGCTTCATAATCGTTCTGGTGCGTTCCACCGACCCGGATGGACTGGCGGCGGTCGCCCAATTCACGTCGGAAACCGTCATGGCACCCCCGGGAGACCTATGCTTGAGGAACGGAGGACACAATCATGCACCTTTACGAGACGCTTCTTGGTTTGACCTTGATGTTCTTGCTTGGGGAGATAGGGGCTGGCGATCCGATACCTGCTGCCCGCGTCGTGGAGTTAAAAGGGACGGCCACCATCCTGGATAGCGACAGCTTCGATCGGCCGGTCGCCTTGTACGGCACGATCTACGGCGGTGAGCGGGTAGTCGTGGGCGAGGGTGCCCAGGTGACGCTGATTTTCCGCGGAGAAGGGCAGATCGAACGGATAGCGGCCCCCGGCACATTCGCGATTTCCCCTCACGGCTGCGAACCTCGAACGGGTGTGGAACAAGTGTCGGTACCGGAGCGGCACCGTGCCACGATCGGCAAGATCAGCAAGGGAAACCGTGGCATCGTGCGCGGGGGCGTGTTGGTGGCTCGTTCCGTCGCGCCTCCCAATCCCGACGACGAAATAACGCAGGACCCGGAGGCCCTCGAAATGGCCGCTGGAAGCTTTACACCCGTCTTCGACGCCACCCTCTTGGAGCCCAAACCCAAGTTCTCCTGGCCCGCCGTGAAGCATGCCAAACAGTACAAGCTCAACCTGTCCTACACGGGAAGTCGCATCTGGTCGGCCGACACCGCGGGGACCGAGTTGGAATATGGGGGCCAGATGCCCCTGAAATCCGGCGGCAAATACACCTGGGAAGTGATCGCGTTGCTTGACGGCAAACGCTCTAAGTTCTTCCAGGGCGAGTTCAGCATGGCCAGCGAATCGCAACGCGCGACGATGGCGGAACTGAAGAAGATGCTGGAAGACCCCGATCCGAAATACCTGATTCTCGCGGCCATGTGGTACAAACAGCATCGACTGCTGCGCGAAGCGATTGAGGTAAATGAACGGCTTGCCGAGAAGAACCCCGATCAGGCCGTCTATCAGGAACTGCTCGAACTCTATTACGAAACCAACGACGAGAAACGGATCCGGGCGACGGAAAAGAAACTGGATGAGTTTTTCAATGAGATTCCCTGACGGAAGCGGCGGTTTCCCGTGGCATCTCTGTTGAGTCATCCGTTCAGCGACTCGCCCAATCGAGGCATGTCACGACAGAGATTGCTCCGGATTCGTGCCTTGTGCAATCGCTCCACCATCAACCAACCATCGGCCCCGACGCTCTATGTCTACTGCCTCAGGTAGTTCGCGATCGCCGGTTGACTCCGCGAGTCGCTGGCGACGCGGCTTTTATCGCACGACAGCGTGGCGCGGGGCCGTGATTGGCGTCGTGTGTGCGGCCGTCTGCTGGTGTGTGGGTCAGACGTCGTTGTTGCGAGTCTTGGAAGAACGGGAGTTCGATGGCTGTTTCGCATTCCGCGGGCCGAGGGACACAGCCGCGAACGTGATTATCGTCGCCTTGGACGAAGATTCCTTGCAGGAGATCGACAAGCCCCTGATGTTCCTCAGTCCGGAATTGGCTCAGGTCGTCGGCTACGCGCACGACGGGGGTGCCGCGGCGATCGGAGTTGATTTCCTCATTCCCGGCAGCAACACGACGATGGAGTACCTGTTGCCAGGCCAACCGGGGTCCCTGGAGGCAATGGGCCAGGCGGTTGGGCGATCGAAGCGTGTGGTGCTACCCCAATGGATGCTGGTGGGGGAGCAACCGGTGCGACCTCCGTTCGAATGGTCGGTGCCCTCAGACATACCCTGGGCCGATTTGGGCTTCGTGGATCAGACAGTCGATTCTGACGCTTGCTTGCGGCGACAGGTGATGCGTTGGTCGAACGACGAAGGAACACACGCATGCCTGGCGCTGGCCCTGCTGATCAAGGCCCGCAGCTTGTCCGATGAGTGGTTGACTGCATCCCAGTTGACGTTTGACGGCTCCGCCATCCCGCTTGACGCGGAGGGCTGCTTGCGGATCAATTACGTCGGACCGGCCGGCACGCTGCACGTGGTGTCGTTCCGCGACGTGCTGGCGGCGGCCAGACAATCCTCGCAGGGGCCGGAGGCGAACTCCATCCCCCGCGAGCTCTTCAAGGACTCGATCGTCTTGATCGGTGCGACCATGGCGAGCATGAACGACAATTCCTTCACGCCGTACACGACTCCTTCGTTGTTCCGGTTGATGCGGCCGACAGGAGATCGCCCTGGTGCACTCCAGATGTCGGGTGTGGAGATTCACGCGAACGTATTGGCCACGTTGCTGGATCGCGCGTTCATCACCACGCCTTGGCTGCTGTCTGCGCCGCTGACGCTTCTGGTGACCGGCGCCCTGCTGGGGACGATTCTAGCCCGCTGCAGCCTGGAAATGGGACTGCTGGTGGCTTTGATCCATCACATTACCTGGCGGGTGCTGGTGCTGTGTGCGTTCTGTTGGGGCAATTGGCGCGTCGAAGCGGTGTCTGCGTACGCACTTGGGGTGCTTGTCTACGGAACGGTATTCGCATTGCGATGGCGATGGATTCGCCGCATGTTCGGCCTGGTCAAGTCAGAAGCGGTGGCTCAGGTACTGGAATCCCGCGGTGCAAGACTCGACTTGCGCGGCACGCAGCGCGAAGCCACCGTGTTGTTTTGCGACATCCGGAACTTCACGACGTATGCCGAGTGTCATACGGCACCAGAAGTCGTGCATCTCTTGAATACGTTCTTCACGGCCGCGGTGCCGGCCATGGAGGCGGAAGGAGGCACGGTCAATTCCTACATCGGAGATGCCGTCATGGTGCTCTTCGGCGCACTGGCGGAGCAGCCCGATCACGCCGCGCGCGCCGTGCGGGCGGCGAGCGAGGTCGTTGGACGCGTCCATGCCATGGCCGACCGCTGGCGGGAACTGGATGCCGCGGATTTCCGCATCGGAGTCGGCATTCACACCGGGAAGGTCGTAGTCGGCACGGTCGGCAGCCCCCATCGACTGGATTACACGGCCATCGGCGACACGGTGAACACCGCCGCACGCTTGGAGTCTGCCAACAAGGAACTCCACACGGAAGTGCTCATCAGCCAGGCTACGTTTGAAGCGCTGCCAGAAAACGAACGACAGCGTATCGCCAACCTCGGCCCGCCCAGGACGTTGTCGGTCAAGGGAAAACAGGAAACGCTCCAAGTCTACTCTGGCGTGTAGCCCACGTCGGAGAACTGCCAAGGCCCATGGCCTGAGCGGCGGCGATGTCGCCGCGTACGGCGCTGGCACGACGCGAATGAGCTCGTTGTTCTCGATAGTCCCGGTTCCGAGTGCCTGGCTTCCTCAACTGCCCACGACTCGGCGTTGTGCGATCCACCACGGCAAACTTCCGCTCGGAGGGAAGTCACAAACGCTGCTGAGCCTCGTCGACCGAGATGGTTCTTTCGTTCAGCCGAGCCTGCAGCGTGTTGCGAAAAGCCGGATTGTGTTCCAGCAAGCTGTCGATCAAGTCGTCGTCTTCGGACAACGGCACCAATTGGAACGAGGGCACACCGTTGACCGTGACGATGATCGGCTCTTCGTGGCAGCAGCGGCCGTAGTGGCTTAGATTAGCCTTGGCTTCACTCAGCGGGATTACTTTCATGATGCGCCGTATACTCCTGACCGCGGACCAGCAGCGCGCTGCCGCGTTTCTCGCCAACCAGAATGATTGTGGCTTCTTGCCGTCCTTCATCAACGTTGAACAATACGCGGTATTTCCCGAACAGCCGGAGTACGCGTTGCGCGGCCGGGTTGGGCCGCAGCGTTTTCATGCTCCGGCTTTCCTCCAGGGGGTTGGCCGCCAGGCGGGCTTCGGCTTCAACCAGCAGAACACGCCCATCCTTGCGGCCGAATCATCGCAGGTCCTCAAGCACCGATTCCTTGAGTAAGACTGTCCAACTCATGCTGATGGATTCTATTGTAGACCAGAATTCTGGTGAATTGCCGCTGCCGGGCAGGATCCCGGTAGCATCAAAGGCATTCGGGCCTGTGGTTGGGCCGGTAACGCCGACGCGTCTCGGGGCTTCTGCAGAGGCCGGCATCTCACCCTGATCTCTGGTTTTTGGAGAATTTCTGGGAAAAGGGAACCTGTCGCGTCGACATCGCATTTCCGACCGACGATGGCGGCAGGATCGACGGCAGGGAGTTGTGGCATGTGCTCCCTTTTCCCGAAAACCAGTACATCTAATGACCAGTTACCGACGATCCTGCCCCCTTTTCTTCCTCCATGTAGCGATCGTGCCAGTTCGCCCGACTGCTTGGTCTTGATGCCGTCCGTCTTGGCGCCGTTCCTGGGGGCCTTGTGTGGTCTTTCTCTTTGAGGTAATGCATTCGGCTGTGATTGCGGGCGAGTTCACGCTCGACGTGGTGCCGGGGAAGGCCTGCCGGTTGCGGTCGGACGCTGTGCGCAACATTGATCGCGAGACCTATTAAGCGACAACCGGGCTCCCGTTAGAAATTGCCAACAAGGTCTTTGCGGTCCATTTGTTAAACCTGTAAGAGCCGTTGGCCAGGCGGTTACGGCTTCACGAACTTGACGCTCCGTCCGTCCTCGGCGACCGTGAGTTCGCCAAGGGTCACGCGGCGGGTGGGTGGCACCGCGTCAGGTAAGAGCCGTCCATTGAGCGGCAGACACGCGGTGTTACCGGGTTGCCACAGTCCGACTTTCAGCGAGTAGGTTTGTCCGCTGTATTCGGGACGCACCCCAAGCGTGGCCGTCCCACGCACCACACCGGGATCCTTGAAGGCGTCTTTGCCTACACCCTCAAAACCAATGCTGCCCACGAATGTCGGCCCTTGCTCGAGATGGACAAACGGCACAACCCCATCGGGCGACGGCCGCCGAACAGTCCAAGTCACTGGAAGCGTGAACGTCCCGTCGACAAACGATCCCTCACCAGCCTCGACCCCGAAATCACCTTCCCGCCGCGTAATCGTCACCGTCCCCAAGCGGTACCGACGATGTCCATCGTCGTCGCCATACGGCAATGCCAACGTCGGGGTCCCGGTGTGGGTACCCACGCTTACGAACAAATCGTAGCGGCCCGGTTGGATGTGCGGCGGCAACAGAAACGCAGCGTCTTGTGCGATCGCTTCAACTTCATCCGGCGGCCCGACAGGCAACTCGCCCTCTTGGACCACCTGTTCGGGCCAAGACACCTCGACCACCTGCAGCCTATACCCCATGCGGCGATTCATGCGCGTGACCAACTCGACGTTCTCTCGATAGAACTCGTCTGGGAACCAGTGAATAGACATATAGCTGGCGTGGTACGCCTCCATCGCTTCGAGATACCCCGAACCATCACCCCAAAACCCTTGGTCGCGCCCGGTCCCGTAAAGTGGTCTAGCTTCGCCAAGAACACCGGGTCGGTGTAGTCCGGCTCCCAAACCGCCGCGGGATCATCGCCATCGTTTACCACCCCGTCCTCCCAGGTCCACCAATGCCCTTTCGCGCCAGCCTCGCGCACCCATTCGGGAATGGCCACGCGCGCCTCATGCGACTCGCTGCATGAGAAAGAAAAGGCCGCTTGTTTGCCGTTCTGGATATATCGTTGCGCCACCGTATCCACGACGCTCCAGTTGAACCGGCCTTCTTCCGGTTCAAGATGGGCCCAAGGCAAGCGGAGATACGCGACGGAAAGTCCCGGAAACCCATCGCCCGCGTAGGCCGACCCCAGCGGCGTGCCATAATTTTGAATGCTGTTGTCGGCGTCGAAGAAATGCCGGTTGAAGCTGGCCTTGATGGCCTCCGCTAGTTTGGCATACTTCGCGGCGTCGTCCGGCTTGCCAAGGACCGTTGCTGTTTCGGCCAAAATCGTGGTGTAGTAGTAATAAGCACAGGTGGAGGTGATCGGTATCGCCGTTCGCCGCGGTCCACCATTGGCGCCGACCTCGATCCAGTCTCCCAGCCCCCAGTCGACTACGTGGTCCTTGGCGATGCTGCCCAGCCAGGCCAGGTAGCCCGTCATAGCCGGTTAGGCTTCTTCCAGAAAACGCCGGTCGCCGCAGTACTGGTAGAGCTTCCATGGCGTCAACACCACCATGCCGCTCCACCACGGATCGTTGCAGTCAACGGCCCGTTTGACGGGCTGGCGGAGCGTTGTTTCCTTGCGCAGCAGGATGGCGGCGTGGGGATACTCCTCAGGCTTGGTCGCGTCGCTGGCCGGCGGGCATTTCGCAGCCCATCGGTCAAATGACTTTTTGCCCACCCGAAGGCCTCGACACTGTCTTTGGCGCTGACCTGGGCGTGAAGAGCCACATTCTCCTCCCCGCTGAATACCTGCATTTCCGCCAGGGTCAAGCAGTACGGCAGATTAGGTCCGCGGTGCCACAGCCTGGTGGCTGTCAACCGAACATATCGCGCGGTTTTTCCGCCGGCGTCGCAAGTGACCGGTGTCAGCGCGGGATTCGTGTAGTCGGCCTTGGTTCTGTCGGTGATCGTGGTAGAGGATTGAAAGTCCGCGCCGTCTGAAATATCGAGGCGAAACCGCAGTGGAAACGCATAGCCGTTGATCCATCCGCCTGCGGCAGGATCCTCGTGTCGCATCGGGTGCAACACCACCCGTTCGATCCGCTTCGCAGCGCCGAGGTCGACTTGCACCCACATGACCTCATCGGCTTGTTGGGCCTCGGTGGCGTAACCCAGTACGGTTGGATCTGGCAGGTCTGTTGTTTTGGCACCGATCCATGTCGCGTGCCAATCCTCGTCGCGTAACAGGCCCATCGTCCACATGGCGGGCCAGCTCCACGAAGAGGCGACGCCGTCCTTGTCCCAAACACGCACCTTCCAGAAACAAGCGGCACGCGATTCCAAGGGCTTGTGGATGAGCCCACCACGAGAGTCGATCCATTGGCTCGACAACAATTATGGGACTTGATCAAACACATTCGAATCCAACGCCCCAGCATGAGTTTTATTGTGGCCACGGCCTACATGGAAGAAGCCAATCAATTCGATTGGCTGGTTGCGATGGATGCGGGCGAAGTTCTGGCCACCGGCAGGCCTGCGGAATTACTGGCTCGCACTCAGGCAAAGGCTCTTGATGAAGCTTTCTTGGCCTTGATCCCCGAGGGACGCCGAGCGATTCAACATACAATCGACCTACCGATACTACTGAACAAAGTGGACGATAAGCAGGGTCGCAACTCTTTCGGCATCAAAGCCACCGACCTCACAATGCGTTATGATGTCGTACAAGTGCCGAACGGAATGGTCAAGGATAATGGGCTGATTTCCTTATCGTTTGACCCAGACAGTCTGCCCTGCGATCGTCCGTGACCCAGGATGCGACGGCCCAGCCTGCCAGCCGTTTGGTTTTTCTGTGATGACACTCCGGTTGTTGCATATCGCCGAATTGACCAGTGCGAGATCCTGACCGCCCTCGACGTCGAATAGCGGTCCCGGCTCGCCCGACCAGTGCCCCGCAATGCCCTGGAAGATGCTGACGTTGCGGCAGTTCTCCATCCGCACGTACGGCGCTGAGCTTCCCTCAAATTGAAACACCAGGATCGCCAGGTTCTCACACCCGCGCAGTATCGCGGCCGTCCGCGTATAGTGCTCCTGTTGCACGCCGTACATCCACTTCCGCGCGCTGGACAGGATTTCCAGTCCGTCGAGCCCGACTCCCGGGTTCCACGAGTTCTCGAAGAACCCGCCGCCCGTCCCGCTGATCCGCCACAGCAGTTCCTGCGCACTGCTCGTCGGTATGCACAGCGTATCGATCAGCATCGAGTTCTCGCCGGCCCGCCAGTCCAGCCAGATCCCGCCGGGCGTCTCCATCTGGAAGAACAAGTGGCACAAGGTCACGGTCGCCGCGGGGTCGGCCGGCACGTCGATCATTGACTTCCGGCTCGCGGTTTCCTGATACCCTGCGGCGTCGCTCCTCAGTTTGATGATCGACCACATTTCGCCGAACAGCCGCGAGTCCGGCCGCAGTCGCAGCGTGTCCGACACCACATAGGTCCCTGCCGGAAAGAACACGTCGCGGCACTCGTCGATGGCCCGCTGGACCGCCGCCGTGTCATCGCTCTTCCCATCGCCCGCCGCAGCGAAGTCCTTCACACTGCGCGTGGCGTGCCCCGGCAACGGGTACGCGGGCGATGGCCATTCGCCCGGCACCACATCCGCAACGCTCGTCATATCGTGCGTCGCGCCGGCCAATTCGTTTCCGTTCACCATGGCCGTACCTGCCGCCCACAGCTTCACCTTCGTCGTTCCTGACGCTGACCCGGCCAGTGTGCCCTGCACCACCTCGCTCACGCCCTTCGTCTCGACTTCCGCCAGAACCAGCGACCCACCACGATTTTCGATCGCGGTCCCACCCGCGATTTCCTCGAAGAATGAGCCCACCAAGGATACGTTCCCTCCCAGCACCTGCATCGGCGCGGTATGCCGGAAGCGGAAGTCCAGCAGCGCGAAGTTCCACACGCCGTCCAGCCACAAGGACGCCTTGCGCTGCCCCTTCAGTTCGACGCTCCGCGCGACCCACTGGCTCGTCTCTTGCACGTGCCAGCCGTAGTCCCCGCCCACGAGCTTCAGGTGCGACATGACGCCACCGCCGCCCCACCAGAAGCACTTTACACACCCTTGCCCCTCGCCCGCATCAATGGTTACGTTGCGCAGAGCTGTCTGCTGGGCTACGAGCCAGAAGACGCCCCACGCACCAGGATTGCCCGTCTCGATCTTCAGATGGAGGTGCCGCACCGTGATGAAAAACGTGTTGTTCGTGCTGCCGCCCACCTGGTCGGTGCGAATCGCCCACTGCCGGTCGGCCGGGTCGGAATCGTAAGCGCCGTACGTCACAAGCATCGGCTTCGGCTTCTCGGGATCGCCGAAGCCGGGCGCACCCTTCTTCAGCACCAGCGTCGGCGGATTGTCGGCATCGCCCGCCAGCATCGTCGCCCGGTACACGATGAGCGTGTCGCTGATGAGGTACGTCCCGCTCGGCACATAGACATTGGCCGGCGTCTTCTCACGCGTACCTTGGCCGCCACGCCCAATCTCCAGCGCGGATGAACGCCGACGTATCATCGCTGACGCCATCGCCCTTGGCACCGAAGTCTCGCACGTTACGGAATCCTTCTCCGTGTGACAGTTGGCCGTACACGTCCCCGAACGCCGCCGTCGAGACACTGCCACCCGCCACGAGGAGCGACAGTGTCCAAACCACCGACATCGCAGCGGTCCACCGCCGCATCGCCATCATCGGGCCTGGCCGCCGGTTCGAGACGAACCGCGCCGCTGGAACGGCGCGCCGAGGTGTCATGTCTTGCGTCATGGCGTGAATCCTTGAACTCCGCGTTTCGATTCGCCTGCGTCTTTACCTGCGTCGCGGCCACCAGAAGCCCGCAGCGGTAGTCCGACGCACGTGATCGTCGTTGCCGCGGAAGCCCTTGTCAATTGGCCGCCGAGACCCCGTCGCCACTCTGATCCACGGGACGCGAAGGGCGTGGGGTTCAATCCCCCTGGCAAGATGCAGAGAGTGGGGCAGTTGACATGGGAGCGACAACGATGGCCAGCGTGGCTTCTACTGCGGGATATGGTTTGCCGATCCGGAGACGGGAAGTTCGCCCGGAGGCCCGGCCCGTTCGCAAGCGGACCATGTCTTGGTCTTGGGGGGCGTTTGCGGACACGGCCAGCGGTATCACCTTCTTCGGCGTTCTGGGGTGGGAGGTGTGGCGCATCGGCGGTCATTTGTTTCAGCTTGCCACGGAAGTGGCGGCAGCGGGAGGAGGCTGCCTGTTCTGAGCGGCCTCATGCACCTGCCAAATCCACTGCCGACGCCGGTCGTGTACGCTTGCCGCAGCAAGTCCAAGGCCCGCTCACCAATTTGTTGTCGCTTGCCGACGAAAAGGCACAACTCCCTTTATTTCCTCGCAGCCTTTTCTTGCTCAAGAGATTTCTTGATGGCGTCGTTGAACCCTTTCGTATGCTCCTCGTCGCTCAGTGCGACCCCGACGGGTTGCGCCCCCTCATAATCACCGCCTTCCCAGCGAAAATTCCGAAACTCGCGGGGCTCGGCCCAGCCCGGAGTTCCGTCGCCGAAATTAACCTCCTGGCCGTCTTTGAGGAACGTTCCGCGGCTGCGGATGCTGAGTTCGGTGACCGTATCCCAGGAGGTCATTGTCGGCGGCATGTTGTTATTGGCAGGCATCATCTCTTCGAGGCCCACGGAGACCGTCTGCCAGTCTGGCGAGGCGGCGAGCGTCTTGCCCGCGATATACGTTCCTGCCGGCTTCCCGGCGAAACATCCCCACTGGTTCAAGTCGGCGATGATGACCAGCGTATTATTCACCGGGCACTTCACGTCAAAAGTGAATTTGCCGCCGGCAGGCCCGCGCCACTTGGGATCTTTGAGCTTGCGCATCGTCGCGTTCCACACATGGTTATTGGCCCATTCCAGCTGATACCAGTCGTGCCATCCGCGCGAGCCATCGTCGATCATCCGATCTGGTCTGTCGGTTATCTGAACCCCAGCGGCCTGGAGCTGCGATGGGCCGATCAATAGGGGCCGGGAGCTGATAGCAAAGGTCGGGCTGTTCCCAGCACCCAGAGGAAATGCCATCTTGCGGTATTTTTCCGGGGTATCGTAGATGACGTTGGCGTAAATGTAGAGCGGTTGCTCGAGGCTCATCACCGGGCAGTTGGCCTTCCACGTTTCTCCGACCTTCACCGCTTTGCCGTCTCTCCAGTTCCGAGTCAAGACATGCGGATCAACCGAGTAGTAAACGTCGATCCCTTTGACGGGCAACGACGTGTCTGGCTTCACCGAAATGGCGGGGATTCCGTCGGCCGCCTTGAGGTTCAGGGTGACCTCAGGGGTTTTCGGCATGGTAAAGGCGCCTTTGAGATACTGCTCGAACCAAAGAAGCATGGTGACGGAGTGCTCCCGTGTGTGACGATGGTTCAGATGGGGGGCAATGCTGATACCCAGCACATTGTCCGGGATGTTCCTCCAATTCCACGCCATGTTGTCGAGGAGGCCGTGAAAATCATTCGAAGGGGAGAGCCACAACGTCGGGGTTGATAGCAGGGGAAGATAGGCGTTGGTGCAATCGGTAGCCAACGCGACTTCCGAAAGCTGGGACTTCGGGCTCAGCGGCATCTCCTTGCTCGTCTCCGTAATGACTCCCGAGCCCCCGCACGATGGGACGGCGGCCTTCACCCGCTTGTCGATCGCACACATCTCGGTCGAGAGACGGCCTCCCATCGAGTGCCCATAGACCCCGAGACGCTCCGGGTCCACCTCCGGTTGCTGCTGGAGGAATGTGAGTGCTCGGCGGCCAGCCAGCAGGACGAGAAACCAGTTGCTGTTGCGCCGACGGGACGGCATCCAAGGTGAATTCGTCCGGCGCCCAGGAATCGGCAAAGTGATTCACTGTATTGCGCTGGGGCGGGTGCGTGGCATCGAGTTTTCCCCAGTCAGTCTGCGGCCCATCCCAATGCCCCTGGCCGATATCCATTTTGTTTCCGCCCCAGTTGATCGAAATGCTGGCGTAGCCATTTTGTGCATCGGCCACGGTAGAGCCCATGTGGGCGGACTGGCCCCCTCCGTGCATGCTGAGCAGTCCTGGCAGCTGTGCGCCACCTTGGGGAAACGAGTAGAATGCCGCCATCTTCACCGGAGCGCCCTTGAGCGTGCCAACCTGGTAGCGGACGAGTCGGGTGACAACTCCATCGTTCTCCCACTCCTTGAGGATCTCGACTTCCAGAGGGTCTTTCTGGGGATCATATCCACCCCACAGTTCCGTGATGTTTTGCGGGGCCTTGCCATCCTGCAATAAGGGAAGTGAGTCTTCTGCGCGGCACAGGGAGACTGCGGCAGCAATTGCGGCAAGAATCAGGGGAGTCAGGTTTGTTTTACACATGTTGGTGGGTGCGTGGGCGGGGTTCAGTTTGGATTTTCTCACGGCGATTGTCCTGGGAGGGTGGCTCGGGAGGGAGTCACGACCAGCGGCGAATCCTTCACAAAGAACTGGCATTCGAGCGAGGGGAGCGGAGCGGTACGGATAGGCAGATTATTCCCCGGCTGTTGCTGGCCGCAAGCTAAGCCCCTCCATGTTTCAGAGGGTTCAAGTTGCGGATGATGGCCAACGCGGCCCGCCAGTATTCATCCCAGGACTCCATGGGTGAATTGAGGCGCCGATTGATCCTCCGCTGGTGCGGCCTGTTCGGACGTCAAGCAACCGAAGCGTTCATAGCGGTCGAATCCATACGTTTCGATACCGGACGGGGTTGCCGTGATCCTGGAGATAGAGCGGTCCTTTCTCGACAAGGCCTTGCAGCGGCGCCGCAGTCGTGGACTCGGCCCCGACAGGGACATGGTCTTGAATCAACACGCCGTTGTGCAGTACGGTAAACGAGCCGGGTTGTACCTGGCCGTCCGGGAGCTTTCTTGGGGCGTGGAAGATGATGTCGTAGGCTTGCCACTCACCGGGCTTGCGGCACGCATTGACCAGCGGCGCATTGTGTCCATAGAACGCGCCGCACTGGCCGTTCGGATAGGTCTTGTTGTCGTAGCAGTCGAGCACCTGGATTTCGTAGCGGCCCATGAGATAGACGCCGCTGTTGCCGCGCCCCTGCCCTTCGCCATTGACGGTCGACGGTGCCGCCCACTCGACGTGCAGTTGGCAGTCGGCAAATTCCTGCTTCGAGAAAATGCCCCCTTGAGGCGTGGTTTCCATGAAGCCGTTCTCTAGTCTCCACTTGGGTTCCGGACTCCGCTCGCCGCGGAATTGCGACAGGTCCTTACCGTCGAAGAGCACGGTGGCGTCCGACGGAGGACCGCCGACCGGGCCGGAATCAACCACGGGGGGTTCCGGTGCTTTCGTGGGATCATCGCCCGCGGATGCATAGAGAACGAAAGCCACAAGCACAGCGCCTGCCAGGGCGACTGTGCCGAACGTGACGCTTGACCGCATCGAGACTCTCACAAGCTGACCTCCTATCCAGGGCTCTTCCGACCGAAACGGATGCTGTTTAACATTCTGACCGCTCGCCGGTCCCCAATGCAACTAGCCGAGAGCCCATTCTTGGGGCAGAAAGGTGTCAAGGCCCAATTCCGTGAACACTTCGTGCGGCAGCGCGAAAATCGCCGTATCACCATCCAGGCGAATTGCCTGCACCTCACAAGGCGTGGCTGATTCGCGGCCCAGAAGATCATGCTGAAGGCGATGCCACGCGCACGGCACAGGGCGGCGATTTGGTTCACCTCCGCCCAGGAGCCGAAATCCTTCTGTTCCATCAAATCCCAGTCCACATCCAGGCGGAAGAAATCCGGACCGCGCACCCCGAGCTCCGTACGGACTTTCTGGATGGCATGGATGGCGGTCTCGATCTCGTCGGGATTTAGCGCAGGGTAAGGCTCAATGTCGCCCAGTCGTGCTTCGGGATGCGCCTTCCGCATCATGGCGATGAAGGACGCCGTCTCTGATGCCGCGTAGGCGATGCGATGCGCCGCATCCGGGTCCAGTTTGACTCTGCCGAACAGTTCGATCGCAGGCGCGGACGGCACCATCGCTCCCGAGGCGGGGATGGATGCTGCCATCCAGTGAACGATCTGTGACCACTTGCACTCCCGTTCCCCGGCCCCGTTCTTCACGTCATTTCTGCCGGGCCGTCACGGCTGTTTTTTCTGGCAGCAGTTCTTGAACAACCTGCCGCTGCCGCACGGACAACGGCGGATGGCGGCAGCCTTTCTGACATCCTTGAGCATCGCCATCCGTTGCCTACGCGAGGTCCGGAGCATTTGCGGTTTGGGCACCGAGGAACTCGGCTCGTCCCGATAACGCATCTGGCTGGCCACTTGCCTGTGTAGTAAGTCGCAAATCATCGGGCTTGGATCGTAGTCCGCGTCCCTGCTCGTGGACACTCGTTTCCATTTGGCACTGAACGCACTCATTTCCTTCTGCGGAAGCTCACCCAGAGCGAGTGCCGCTCCACCGGTCGCAGCGAAGTCCTCGAACAACAACAGGCCAGATAGGAACAGGAGGCCCGGCGTGGCCGACTCTGAGAGTCCGATATCCACCAGGAGATACTGCTCGTCGGTCGCCAGATCCGTCACGGCCAACCCCACGCCCCGTTCGACCTCGTCCACGCGGAACAGCGAGTGGATCGCGTCCAGCATGGCGTGCAGGCACGACCACTCGTCGGTGCCTGGAGCCGGCGGGTTGTCGCAGCAATATTGTTCGACGGCGTTCCGCCCCTTCCGCCGCACGTGATAGAGACAGTAGTCCATCAAGACGGCTGTCTCGTGCTCGCTGTCGAACACGAAGACGTTGTCGTGCAGCAGACCGAGTTTCCGCCCCCCCTCGTGAAGGACATCTTTCGCGAGCCGCTGCAGCATCGTGTTGTTGAGTTTTCGGGATACAGCACGTAGCCGATGGTACCGTGCGACCAACTCCTGCGGAGAAAGCGGACCATGAGATGTATCTCGCAGACGGATTAGATCGTGGACGGGCATCGTTCGCACTCCTTGCAGGTGGCTTCCAGCGGATCGGGCAACAGGCAAGCCATTCGGCTGCTGCACTGCGCAGCCGCATAGCTTGGAGTAGTGTAGCGGATTCCCAGATAACGCGCCAAGATCGCGAATCACGTCGCGGTGGGTTTTCGGTTTCGCGGAGTGAGAAAGCAAGAATAGCTGGTGGAAGGCAAAGGAGCATTGACGCGTCTTGCGGCACCGATCCTCAGCTCGCCGGGCCGAGCAGGATATCGAGCAACTCTTGGGCAGCCGCTGGCAAAACCGTGCCAGGGCCGAAGATCCCTCGAACTCCGTAACTCCGCAGTTCGGCGTAGTCTTGCGGCGGAATCACGCCACCCACGACGATCGGAAGTTCAGAATGGCCCATTTCCGCCAGGGATTTCTTGAGTGCAGGCATCAATGTCAAATGACCGGCCGCCAACGCACTCATCGACACAATATCAACTTGCTTCGCGGTGGCTTCTCGGGCAGCGTCGTCGGGTGTCTGGAACAGGGGACCTAACACGACGTCGAACCCCATGTCGTTTAAGGCTGCTCCAGCGACGTCTTGCCCACGGTCGTGTCCATCTTGGCCTAGTTTGCAGATAAAAATGCGCGGTTTACGGCCATGCTGTTGCACGAATTTCTGCAATCGATTCTGTACGTCGGCAATCTGCGGATTCCCTTCGCCAAACTCAGACAGATATACGTTAGCCACAAGACGTGCATCGGCCTTGTACCGGCCAAAGACCTCTTCCAAGGCCATGCTCATTTCTCCCACCGTCGCATGCGCTCGTGCGGCTTGCACCGTAAGA
The DNA here is from genome assembly GCA_963802295.1 of uncultured Planctomycetota bacterium. Taxonomy (GTDB): domain Bacteria; phylum Planctomycetota; class Planctomycetia; order Pirellulales; family Pirellulaceae; genus JAJRVM01. The sequence goes on from CAWDIM010000009.1 coordinate 64,677, forward strand.
TCGAGCAGATTGCCTTGCTCTGTCTTTGCACACCCAGTCAAAGCACTCAACGCAGCCTCGACCTTCGCATTGTCTCGTTCAGATTTGCGCTTTTGTAAACGGTGGAATTGTGCCTCGCGCACTGCGCTGTTGTCAACTTTCAGAACTTTAATCGCGTCGTCCGTTTCCGGTCGGTAGCAATTCAGGCCGACAATGACTTGCTTGCCAGAGTCAATACGAGCCTGCGTCCCTGCTGCAGCGTCCGCATGTCGAGAAACTGCCGAGACGCGAGCGATCCCGCTCCGCCAATGGTGTGGAGGTGCGTTTGCCATCCCGCACTCAGCGAGCTTCGAGAATGCGAATGGCGCCCCCCTCCTGTCGTGTCTCCACAGTCCCGAGCTTGGTGACCTGTTGGAGATCGACCTGCCCGCTTTTCGGGGTTCGAAATCGCACGTTCATGATCGAAACGTTGTCTCCGCTCAGCGTGGCATTCTCGGTCACGTTCGCCTCGCCGATACTGCTTTCGGGCTGCCAGGACAGCGGACGTCCCAAATGAACGTGGTGGACCTGCAACTGCGCGTTCCCTTGAGGTCAAGCGTTGTGCAGCCGATACTTAACTCGTTCTTGCCCGGCGCGCAACGACCTTGAGTTTGCCGCCGCCATGCATCATCAGTTCGCAAATATGTGACCGCCCGGAAACCGTCAGATCGGTGTCACTGCCGGACAAGTAGATGGCATACATCGAAATACCTGCCGGCGTGCCAGCGTGCTTCAAGGTGACGTTTCCGACATGCAGCGGATCGGCGAGGTCATGCGTCAGCGTGATGTCACCATTCAGGTTGTGGCCCAGCAGTGACACGATCAGGTCCTGGAAACCGGCAAGCGTGATTTCCGCCGGTGGTTGCCATCCGCCGATCTGACGTCCGAACAGGAACCAGCGTTCGACTCGGGTATTCTGCAGCGTCAACCGCCAGTTGACTCCCGGCAAAAGCGAATGTCGATCATAGGTCCTGGTCACCCTTTCGCTGGGTGCCAAGTCCAATGTCGTGCTGCCCCCTTTGTCCACATAGACGCCCAATCCGATCGGGAAGATGGAGCCGGAGAGCCAAGGAAGAAAAGGCCCGCGCGGAGCGGAGATCAAGCAGGAGGAATAGTCCATAGGGCTTCCGGTGCAGACGCCGCGGAAGCGAGACTATTCCAGAACAACGATCACTGGGCCGGGCCGCCACGCACGCGGTCCTGTGCCTCGCGAGCGCGTTGGTGCTGTTGCGCCGATGTTTCGCACAGACCCAGCGAACGTGCCATTTGACCAATCGTCATGTCGGCTTCGTTCGACCAGAAGATGCCGCGGTCTTCCGATTCGGAGTAGCGGCATCCGACGCGGTCCCCGAACGCCTCGCGAAATGCCGCGCCATTGCGCAGCCGTGACGACCACGGCAGGATGATGTAGCTGAGGTCGATCTCGTGGACCAGGGTCTGCCGCGGTTCGACAATCTGCGCGGCGACACGTCCCGTGCCAGGCTCGAAGAACGAAGCGTTGTTCCGGAACGTCGACGAAACGACCCAATACTCGTGCGTGGCGGCATACATGCCGGGGCGGGTAAGCTGCGGCGACTGTGTGGGGTAGAGGACCAGTTCCGCCCCTTTGTCCGCCAGGCATCGCCAGCCTTCGGGGAACTCGATGTCGTAACAGATCTGCAAGCCAACGCGGCCAAAGTCGAGGTCGAAGACGTTGTACTCCGTGCCCGGGCGCACTCCACCCTCCAGAACGATCGTTCCCTCGGGCCCATCGTCATCCAAGACAGGGTGGACCTTGACATACCGACCGACGAGACCGCCCTGACGATCGACGATGACGGCGGCATTGGAGCAAGCACCGGTATTCGGGTCGTCCAGAAACACGCCGCCGAAGACCAGGTAGCAGTTGTGACGCCGCGTTATCGACGCACAGGCGGACAATACCTTGTCATCGAGTGGCACGGCGGCCTCGGCGGCGGGGCCTGGTCTACCGGCGGTGACCGCGTACTCGGTAAACAAGGCCAGATCGAGCGACCGCCCGTACTGCGTTTGCGACTCCGCGGCCATTTGGTCAACCAGTGCGCGCATCTGGTCCAGCCGCCCCTCCAAACCGGGATAGTCGCTGTACCAGCGCGTCATGGTGGTACCGACAATCACCTTGCGCGGCGGCTGGTCATGACGGGCCCGTGCGCTGACATTGCCTGTCGGTTCATCGCCGCGGAGACCCGCAGCCGACAGACCCACAGCCGACAAAGTCAAGACGACCGCGGTCACGATCGATGTCAAGTAAGTGTCGAAACGAATCACAGCGAGTTCTCCCACCTTAAAATTTCGGTCGCCCAGTCGCTTACCGTTCACGCGCCGTCCGGCGATTGGCCTGGTTCTCAACGCAAGCAGGCCTGCGATACGAGTAGACCGCGTCCGCAGACGCGGGCCGATCCCCATCGTTCCAGGTCCGCAAAACGCTGTTGCCACGTTTAGTGTGCTTGCGTTCGCGGCCCGATATACGAGGTGGCGATGACCACATCATCGTACCACTTCCTGGTCGCGCGAGCGGGATTGCTCTTGATATGCAGTCCGATTCCCGCGTGGTTGACCTGCAAGGTCTGCAGATCGCGCAAATGCAGGTTCGGGAAGTCCGCGATCAGTTCTCCGTCCAACCAGCAGGCGATGCGACCATCGTTCGTTCCCACGGTGTTTGCTTGTAACATGAATTCGTAGCAGTACCAGCGTCCGAGCTCCGGCGTCACCTCCGGCCTCGACACGAAGTGCTTCCCGAAATCACCCGGTTGAGAGCTGAACGGGAGGACAGTACCCGAGGGGAAGAAGTGATCGCCGTAGTCGCTCCGCTGGTGCGGGTGGTAGCAATAGACGTTCAACTGCCCGGGCGACACCGTCTCGCGCTCACCCCGCCAGTTCTCGAAGCTCGCGCTGAACCTGTTCCGTCCGTTCGCTCGCACGCCTGGCGTGGCAAACGGCACTCCCGGGGCAATCGCCGCGAGAAGTCCCCCGTTGTGACTGGAACCGACCTGATCGAATTCGGCATCGAACTTCGAGTAATAGCGCAGGAACACCGTGTCGTGTCCGTCAACCAGCCGCTTGACCAGTTCGTTGCTCACCTCGTCGTGCTGCTGAGGCACCGTAAGCTCGAGCGACCGCGCGCCGCCATGCACATGTTGTGGCTCGTCGGCCAGACGGATATTCGGCTGGTGGTACACCATATCCCAGCGGTCCGCGGGATTGCCGCTCTCGAAGTCGTCGTGGAAGAGGACCGCCGCGTCGTTGGCAATGCGTTGATCCCCCGGATACCGACCCGCAATCCCGCGGTTTCGGTCCGGAAGCTGGCGCAGGGCGTCACTTGCCGGCCCCATCGGCGTGGTGGACAAGATGCCACGCCGCGTCAACCAATCAACGCATCGGTGCGTCCAGTTCGAGACCGGCAGTTCGCTTTTTCTGACGCCGAACCCGTGTCGTCCCTCCTCGTAGATATGCATTTCGACCGGCACGCCAGCTTGTCGCAACGCCCCATACAATGCCAGGCTTTGCTCGGGTTGAGCTCCCGGCTCCTGATCATCGCTGGCGTGTACCAGGAACATCGGGCAGGTTCCTTGGGGGATGCGCAGGTAGTCGGCCAATTCGCTTGTGCCTCGCCGCGCGAGGATATAGCCAGGGTACGCCACGATGGCGAAGTTGGGCTGACAGCTTACGCGATCCACTTCGTCGATCGGCTCATACGCGCGATGACGGAAGGAAATGGCGGTCATGACCGCCAGATGACCACCGGCCGAAAACCCCACGATGCCGATCCGGTCCGGGTCGATATCCCACTCCACGGCGCGGCTTCTCACGATGCTGACGGCCCGCTGCGCGTCGTAAAGAGGTCCCGGTGCGGGCAACGGTTCCGGCTCGCCGGGTCGGCGCGGCACCCGATATTTCAGCACCACCCCCGTCATTCCCAACGACCTGGCCCATGCGGCCACCTCCTCGCCCTCTTTGTCCCAGGCCAGATTCCAATAGCCTCCGCCGGGGCAGATGATCAGCGCGATCCGCGCATTCCTGTCTGCCTCAGGTCGAAACACAGAGATCGTCGGCCGCGTCACGTTGGTGAGCCACTGGGCGTCCGCCGTCGGGGCTTCCTCCACTGCTCGTATTCGTTCGGGACCAATCTGGCCGTGGTCCCCCACGGCCATGCCGGGCCAGACATCCAATACGAGCGGCACGTCGGCCAGGACCGCCGCGTTCCCCAACGGCAAGGCCGCCATGACCCACGCCAGGATGCAGTTTCGTTTCATGACTTTCGCCTTTGCGATGAACATTAAACGTTACGACCGCGGTGTATTCCAAACATCCGAAGTGAACCGGCCCTCGCGTGGCTCCCTCGACAACGAGTTCGACATTCACACGCGAGCAGGGTGACCCAGAGTAGTCACTTGGCGAGTTACTTCAACCGAATCAGGACTTCGTTCCGTCGCAGCGGACCGGGAGTGAAGGGGGGATCGTAACCCGCGGTTTCCACGCCGCTCCCGTCCGCTGAATCAGCAGCGGCCAGGCCTTTGGTTTCCATCCAGGCGCGCAAGCTGGCTTCCGATTCTTTTGCCCGCTTGGACGTGAGTTGGCCCGGGAATCGTACTACAGCGAAGCGTCCTCCGGCTCGTTTCCGAATTTCGACTTGTTCGCCGGTGGGCGCCGGGACGCCCTTGCCGGCGACTTCTTTGGGCATCACGAATCCCATTTGGACGCGGGAATCTGCCTTGTCGTTCTCCATGAAGACCGGCGTTGTCATCGAGATCTTCTGCCCGGATTGATTCTCGCCGCTGATGAAGCGGAACAGTCTCATGAAGCTGCCGTCGCGGCCTTGAGCGTCGAGTTTGGTCGTCGTTGCGACCAGCATCAGGTCGGGATACTCGCGGACTTCGAACTTGCCGTCTGATTCGACGACTTTGTATTCAGCCGTTTCGTAGGCTGCTCGCGCCATCGTGCTCCAGGCGAACACACAAGCTACAGCCAAAGAAACGACCGTTCCGAGGGAGATTATTTGTCGGTAACTCATTGGATAGTCAGCCATAAACGAGTGCAAGGCGATGCAAAACGAAAGAACACCCAACAGTATTATACGAGTCCGACAAGTGGCGCCGGAGCTTGCGGTTCGTTTTGCCCGGAGTCCGAGCCGGATTTGCGTTTCCCTTTTTCCCTTTGGCAAACACACACTCAGGTTCGACCACGGTGCTCTTGCAGGGACGTTGATCCAGCGAGGATACGGGAGAACCGGTTGCCTGGACCCACGTCTGGGATGGAAATCGCGCCTTCTACACGTCGACTTCAACTGCGAGTCAGTTTCCATGGGGTGCGCATCGGTGTCGACAAGAAACCATTAGCCTCGGCATCGTCGGAGAATGTCCCCGATTTGGGATCCCAGCGAAGTTTCCGATTTAGTCGGATCGAAATCTCGGCGATCATCCCAAGATAACTGGCCTGATGACCCGCCTCCACCGGCGCGATGGGGTCTTGGCGGCTGCGGACACATTGAATGAAATTGTCGTAATGGCTGCCGTTGGCGCCCGCATCCAGGTGGATCTGATCGGGGCCGATCTTGATATCCAACAGCGATTTGGGTTCGGCTGCAATACGGTCGCGATCCACATGGACCGAACCTTCTTCGCCGCGGAAAATGCAGCCTTGTTCGTTGGGATTGCCGGTGTCGGTAAAGGTCATACGCAAGACACTGGGCTTCTTCCTCGTCGGGTGTCCCGTGAACCGGGGCAGAGATTTTTGCAGATTTACCGGGAAAGTACGTTTCCGTAGTTACGTCAGGCGACGCCACGAGGATAAGTTTTCCGCTAACTCGCGGTTGGAAACCTACTCACATCTTTCCGATAGGTCATATCAAGAGACCAGTGCAGTGAGTTCCCAATGGCCCGGTGATCTCGCACGGCATTGGCAGACTGCTCACCGTTGCGACGCAGGCTGCTAATACGGACTCGCGGGCCTCCACCTACCGTCCCGTCTTCAGATACACCCTCCCCGATGGCCGCTCAACCCCTGACAGCGGGCTCGTGGAGGAGGCCAGGCGGATACGCAGGTAGGTGCCGGAGTTCTCCGCCGGGGCCGAGGCGAATAGGTCCCAGGAACCTCCCTCTCCCCCCTCGCAGAGCCTGTAGGCGGTGTTCACCGGCTCCGTGGACGTCATCAGCGCCACGAGACCACGCTCATACTCTCGCACGACGACGCCCTTGAGCTTGGATGGACCCGTACCCAGCGGCTTCCCCAGATCAGCGAAGTAAAGCGGGCCGCTGTACTCCCGCCCGGGGGTCTGCTGCCATCCGAACCAGCCGCTGCAGAACGTGCGGCGCCCCCAAATCGCCGCCGCGCAGTAGGAGTAGTAGATGGCCTCGATGTCCAGCGACTCGGCCAGCGCCCCACTCTCCGCCTTGCTGTAGAGCGGCCGCGCGTAGTCGAGATAGACGAAGCCCTTGCGAGGCGCGGCCCTGGCGATTGCCGCCTCGACCCCCCCGCAGATGGCCTCGATGCCCCACTGCCCGGCCCACGGGCGGAAGAACGTCTCCAGCAGTTGGCCCTCCTCTGCCGTCGGCACGGGCCCCCAAACATCCTGCACCTCGATCTTCGGACCCCAGGCGTGGCTGGTGGCCGCGCTCTCGGTCATGTCCCAGTCCGCTGCAGCCAGGAGCGGCTCTTGGGCGCGGTAGGCTTGGTTGGTGAAGATGACGATGCTAGGATCGAGCTCGCGCAGCCGGTTGTAGAAGCCGATAAGAGCTCGGTCGTATGGCAGGTCCGGGTGAAGCCGGTCCCACAGCGTGCCGACCTCATCGGGCAGGGCCTCAGACCAGGAGTAGTCAAAGAAGATCCCGTCGTAGCCGGTCCGCGCGGTACTCGGCCAGACGCTGGGCAAAGTAGTCCACCATCTCCGGCTTGGAAAAGTCGAAGTAGTACGCCAACGGGCCCATCTGGCTCCCCATCGGCTCGGCGCAGAGCAGCCAGTCGCGGTGGTTGTCCACCAGGTCGCTGCGCCACTGGCCATCCTGCTGCTGGCGCTCGGCCTCGTAAACGTAGAATCCATTCGCCCAGGCATAGAGGAAGAGCTTGCTGCCTCCACTCTGGAGCGTCTTGCGCGTCTGCTCGTCAGCCAAGCCGTGCCCGTTGGTGACGAGCAGGTCGAAGCGGCCGAGCCAGTCGAAAAGCGCCTGATGCTCGGAAGGCCTCTCGAAGACGTTGGCCCGGAAAAAGACCAGTTCCCCGCGCCGGGTCGGGAATCCGTCGGGGAGGGTTTCGACGCTCGCGGCGAACACCGGTACGAGAAGGCCGAGGGTGGCAATACCCCCGAGGCGCAGTGCGTGAGAGAATGCGGCAGCGTCACTGAGTACCTCCAATATGCGGCGCTCTGCGCGCCTGTAGTCCCTCGCCGCCTCCACCAACGCAACAAGATTCTTAATCGGCACATCTGTCTGCACCGTGAGCCCAGGCTCGAGGATACGCATAGGAATTTTGATCCATCGTCGCCCAGAATCTGTGGGTGGATTGTGGCCGTGGGCAGAGTTCCGAGGCTGTCTTTCACGCAGTTTCGTGGTTTTCCAGGCGTTTCATGATTCGGACGTCAGACTCTCTGCTGCCGGCGCGGCCTCATACTTCAGGGGGAAAGCCTATGTGCCCTTCTCCACGGCGAGCTTGCAGCCCCGCATTTCCGGTACCCACATCATTCTATTGCCCTGCCATGCCTCAAAAAATCCCATTGCCAAACCATCAAACGCTCAACGACTCACCCATCGTTTCTGGTGAAGACCCCAGATTGAAGGGGCAACGCAGGACGTACTCGGCCAGTCGTTCCATTCCCGCCGAGTCCCCCGGCGACAAGTCGATGTTGTTCACCAGCCCTCACACGGTGAGCCAAGAGGATGTTAGTTACGGGGGATAGGACAATGGCCGCGTCGCAACGGACTGTCCCGCTAAGAGCGGGTGGCAGGATGGACGGTAGGGCGTCGTGCCATGTACTCGGTTTTCCCCGACCCTGGTGGTCCGAGCATGAGGAGATTATGGAGAGAATGCAGACACTCAGCTTTCGGAGAGAATGCAGACACTCAGCTTTCAGCAGGTATCGAACGCGGATTGGCGCGGTGCCGCTCGTAGCGGTACGAATTCTTCATCGAGGGAGAAAGGTACCATCTCCGGCATCGCCTACAACAGGACTCCTTACAGCCAGCGGTTCTCGCAGACTGATCAACATCGTCAACGACGATTCTGAAAAGGAAGTGAAGCCTTTCGAATGCAGGCTATTCGACAGCCTGCTGGAAAATGGTGGTAAATGGTCCGGGTAAGGACTACGTTCTGAGTGTAGCCACCAGTGGCGTTGATGCCCTGGAAATTGCCTGTGCCCAGGACCGGCCCGACCTCGTGTTGCTCGACATTATGATGCCCGAGATGGACGGCTACGAGGTCTGCCGGCGTCTCAAGGCGGACTCTCAGACACGCGATGTACCGGTCATTTTCATCACGGCGATGAGCGACGCGGACGACGAGACCAAGGGGTTCTCTCTGGGGGCCGTCGATTACATCACCAAGCCGATCCGTCCCCCCATTGTGCAAGCGCGGGTGGCCGCGCAGCTCGAACTCGCCCTGGCCCGCATGACGTTGGCCGCCCAGAACAAGATCCTGAGTGAGTCCCTGGCCATGGCCGCCGACGTTCAGCGCAGCCTGCTGCCAAAGGTCCTCCCTGCCTGCACGGGCTTGCAGGTGGCAGGCCGCATGATCCCGTGTGATGCCGTGGGCGGCGACTACTTCGATTTCTTGCCCAGCGACGAGTTCTCAGGCCGCGGTTTCGGAATTGCCGTTGGCGACGTCACAGGCCACGGACCGGCCGCGGCCCTGCTCATGACCGCGGCCCGCGCCTGCCTGCGTATGCGAGCGACCCGCCCCGGCGACCTTGGCGAAGTCGTGACCGACATGAACCGCCAGCTGGTCGCCGACCTGGGCGACACCGATCGTTTCATGACTTTCTACCTGCTTGAGGTCCAGGGCGACTCCGTTGTCTTGGGTGAGCGCCGGTCACGATCCGGCGCTGCTCGTCGATCCGGCGTCCGGGTACGATCACCGACCTGGAGGGAGACGGTCCGCTCCTCGGACTGGACCCGGACATTTCGTATCTGCGAGCATCATGCCCCGTTTCGCGAGCCGGGTCAGGTCCTGGCACTGTGTACGGACGGGATCACGGAGACTTGGAACACGGTAGGTGAGCAATTCGGTCGCGAACGATTCAAGCAGAGCCTACTACGGCATGCTTCCCTGGAGGCTTCAGCGATCCTCGAAGGCGTCATGCACGACGTCTTCGACTTCCGCGGCCAAGAGCTCCAAAAAGATGATCTGACATTGGTGGTGCTCAAGAAGACCGCCTGATGCGCTCTGCGCGGTGGAGGCCGTGGTTTGATTTCGCTTCTGCCTGCCCGGTCGCGGCGCAAGGATGCGTGCTGGCGGGACATGTGGCTCTACCGTTGTGGCAGGATGATCAGGGACCGAACTGCCTGACGCGCTGTGATGGCGGAGGATCGTGGCGTCAAGGTGGAGGTATCCCAAAGTGTGACGACCTGGTCCTCACTGTGGCCGGGCGCCTTGGGCAGGCTTGCATCCGCCGTGGCCAGCGTGTCGCCCTGGGGAGACAATGCGGCACGAATTTCCCCGTCGTCCAAAGTGATGACCTTACTTGGGTCAGTGTGCGCACTTTCCGCAAGGTCCCACAGCATCACCGTGCGATCGAGCGCTGCGGATGCTAACGTTTCGCCGTCCGGCGAAAATGCCAGTCCGCGCACGCTTCCGAAATGTCCTTTCAATGTGGCCAGCAATTCTAACGTATTGGTACTCCAGAGTCGGATTACCCGGTGGTAGCCTCCCGATGCGAGCAGATTTTCATCCGGCGAAAAGGCCAGGCAGTAGACGCCTGGCTCAAGTTTATCCGGTATCCTCACATGGCCGTTGGACAAATCGAGTATCAAGACCTCCGCGTCCAGGGCGACACTGCCCCTATCCATATTCCCGGCGGAAGCCAGGTACCGGCCGCGAGGGGAAAACAGCAAGACGCGGCGAATCCCCTTCGTAGCGTGCTGGATGCAGTGCGCCTGTTTCCCCGCCGCAGAATCCCAGACGACGACTTGTCCATCGGCGTTTGATCCGGCCAAGTACTGCCCATCTGGCGAAAATGTCAAGGACCACGATGCGTTCATTTCCAGCGCGTCTGCGAAGCCCTTGGAATTGATGTCCCAAAGCCGCACTCTGCCGTCTGAACAGCCCAGTGCGAGACGGTTGCCCTGGGGCGTGAACGCGGCGGACTGGATCAATCCTTCGGGCCAGACAACATCCCTCTCCTCTCGAGAGGCCAAGTTGCGCAGTACCACAGACTTGAGGTCACTGCTCAGGAATGCAAGCAGCTGCCCGTCAGGAGAGAACTGTACGAACTTGTTGGCCGAAAAGACCGCATAATCTGACGGGTCGTGCTCGCCGAAATGCCCGATGGCTTTCTGGGTGAGGACATCCCACAATGTGATGTGCGAACCGAAGGCGTGGGCGACCGCCAGCGACCTTCCATCGGGAGAGAAAACAGCGCCCTGCGCTGCATCGGGCAAATCGATCCGTTTGGAGTTCCAGCACGGCAACCCAAGTCGCCACAAGTAGTACCACTCAAAACCTCGCAGGTCGTGATTTCCCCGGGGCAGGCCGACTGCGTTTTAGCAGTTCTTCAAAACGACTGATGTTACTCTCGTTCCACGCCAGCATCGCCTCATTCATTTCAGCCACGTAAAGCTGAACTCTCCGCTGCTCGGCGAGTCGTCCGGATCGTATGGCGTAGAACGCTGCCACGGCCGTGCCCACGACCAAAGACGTGGCAACGGCAGCCGTCAGGATGGCGACTGAGCGGTTCCGCTTGCACCACCGCCAAGTCCGTTCGATTCTCCCCACGGCCCTCGCCTGGATTGGTACGCCAGTCAAGAACCGTCGCAGATCGCCGGCTAAGGAACTGGCCGTCTGGTACCGCTTGTCAGCGTCTTTCTCCAAACATTTCAGGCAGATAGTCTCCAAATCCCGAGGTACGCTACTGTTGAACCGACGAGGACTGGGAGGGTCATCGTGAATCACTTGGTGGATCAACATGCGGATGTTGCCGCGGAATGGTAGCTCGCCGGTGAGCAACTCATACAACACCACGCCAAGTGAATACACATCCGAACGAGCATCGGCCGTGTGCGCAGAGCCTCTGGCTTGTTCCGGCGACAGGTACGCGGGAGTTCCCAACACCCGGCCGTCCAGCGTCATCGTGACCTCACCAGACTCGCGGCGAGCCAAACCGAAGTCCAGAATATGGGGAGCATCCAGGGAATCCAGCATGATATTGCCGGTTTTCAGGTCACGATGGATCACTCCCTGCTCATGTGCATGCTGCAGGGCATCAGCAATCTGTACACACAGTTCGGCTGCCTCGCGTGCCGAGAACGGTTTCGCGGTCAGCCGATCTGCCAGTGTGATGCCTTCTACGAAGTCGCTTACGATGAAGACCGTGCCATTTTCGCGGCCCACCTCATGGACGCTAACGATTCCCGGGTGGCTCAGTTGGGCAGCGGCTCGCGCTTCACGCAGGAATTGCTCGGTCTCCGCTGGGTCCAACTGACCTTTGCGGGGGATCTTGATTGCCACCGTGCGATCTAGTTCGGTGTCCCTGGCTCGCCAGACCGTTCCAAAGGTACCGACACCGATCGTCTGGACGAGCTCAAAATGTCCGATCTTCTTGGCCGCTCCGTGCTCACTCGGAGCGGTCTCCTCGTTGCCCAATAGACTGAAACTGCTCCCACACGCAGAGCAGACGATGCCGGACAGCTCGCCATCACTGGAGAGCTCGATCGGGGAATAACATTGAGGGCAGCGAACCTGCATGGTGCAGTCTCCCTTTCGTAGGGATGTATCGTGCCACGCCCTGAGAACCTAATCAAGGGTCGAGGTCCCAGTTTTGATGAGTTGCGAGACTTCCATCTGACGGTTATCCCACGAGAGCTGGCAAACCTTGAATGGCGTTACGGTCCACCAGCCGCCGTAATCGCCTTGCATGTCTGATACCTCCAATATGTACCGTGAGACTATCGCCAGTCGAGGATGCGGAAGATGCCGTCTGCAAGGCGGCGGACGTGGCTGCCGTCACTGTTGGCGATACAAAGATTGCTGGTCGGGTACGATGCAGACCCCTGAGAGTCAGTGCAAGTATAAGCGATCGCATTTCCCTCCGGTGACCAGCGCACGCATTCGTTTAGGGGCAAGACAAAACCCTTGTCTTGAACTTCCGTGGTCTGGCCGGACTCCACATCGACGACGGCGATCTTCGCGCTGATATCGTGCGGCGATAGGGGACGTGTTGTAGGGGCGACTTTGGTCGCGATGCGGGTCCCATCGGGGGACCAACTCGCCACGGGCCCCATGCTACTCGTGCTGCCGTATGCGCTCTGTAAGATCGCTTTTGGCTCTTGCCCTTCAAGGTCGGTGATCCACAAACCAAAAGGTTCCTCCGGTTTCGTTCTTTCCACTCGACACCCGTGAAAGAGAAGGCGACCATTTGACGACAACGTTGGTCGATGCACTTCAAACCCAGCCACCACCTTCCGCGACGTGCCGTTGCGCGTCGTGACCAGAAGAGAACTTCCCGGCTGATAGGGATTCCCCTGCGTGACCAGAAGCAGTCCATCAGGAGAGAACACCGGCGCAAATCGACCACTCATAGTACGCACGGCCTGGCCCAGTTCCATTCGCTCGGCGTCGAAGGGAAATTCCATGACCTCACAGGCAACGAAGGGCTTGAAATTGCCCGTGGGTGGTCCATTACCTGGGCCAGCCTTTGGCTCCACTGCGGATACTGCAAGCAATTGTCCATCGGGACGCCAGACAACCTCGCGGAAAGCCATCGCCGACGGCCCATGAACGGTCTTCACCGTTTGGCCGGTTCGCAGATTACGAATACAGAGCGACGTCTTGCCGTAGAAGCGAAGCGCCAATTCCGCCGCGTGTCGGGAGTGGCTTTCGATGGCGGCAGAATGCTAGATACCTTCCATCAGGTGAAAGCGTGCAAGACCCACTTACACAGAAATCCGGCAAGTTAGCATCGACTAGCGTTGCCAATAGGTGTCGCCCCGCGCCATCTGCGGCGATTGCCTGGACATCTTGCGGCCGGAAATAGAGCCAACCCGTGGGCAAAGAGAAGATCGCGTCATACCGCTCAACAATGACGTGACCACGGAGATCGGGAAATTCCGCTGCCCGCGTGGCCTTCGGCAAGATTATCGCGGCCAGACCGGTTGCGGACTTGAGAAGAAAGTGCCGACGGTTCGTCATCAGCGGGCTCCGAACGCGCTCCGGGGGCGAATGTCCCAGAATTGCGGGACGTTCGCAGCGTTCTGAGGACGGCGGAACAGCTTGGTATTTCGCGAACAAGGGTGCTACGATATCATGGATCATCGCGATTTCAGTAAGTGATTGTCGCATTCTTGGTGCTCCGAGTATTCCTTGCTTCGCTTGGGCATTATGTCGGGAATTTGGCACCAACATCGCGTTGGTTCAAACGTTGTTCTCTTAGTCCAATCCCAATGCTGAGTACCGGATGCCGTTACCTGAAACGCCGTCAATGGCAAGTTCGCTGTCCGTCGCCTCGCATGTCTCAACGACCCTCGAAAGCTGCTTGTGCCTCCCATCCCGCTTCCTCCGTTTATGGTGATCATCGGCAAGAGTATGCGAAAAAGAACGGGTGGACATAATGATCAGTCCGTAGATGTAAGGCGTCATGGTTCCTACTAACTGATTGAAATTCTAATCCCCGCGTATCGCCGACTGCAAACGAAATACGCGTTTTCGATCGTGTCCGTGGCGTGTGATGTCATGGAATCCTATTCATCATTCCCGGTCGCCATCGATGACCGGTGGATGAGCCCTTGGCGTGTTTGTGCCGCGGCCCTCGGGACGCTTGGCGGGTTTCGGCGTGCAGCCAAAGTGCGGGACGTGTTGTGGACCAGGACCGGATGTGTTCCACGGTCTGCCGGTCGATCTTGTCAGCTGCTGCGAACAGTCCGAAGTCATCCGCTTGCTACGCGTCCAAGGTTGTTGAGAGTCTTCGCCAAGTCGAGAGAATTTCATCTTGGGACAAAGTTCCGAATTTCTCTGAAATTCATGAAGGACTGCGCACTCCGTTTGCGATGCACCAAATATGGAGACAAACCGAAAGCTGCCATTCGACGTGAACGATACGAAAGTTCAGCGTGCGTGCAGCTGCTGTGGCGGCTCCTCATGCACCGTGCGGGCGAACTGGAAGCCAGGCGCACACTGTTGGCCGTGATGATCGCTGCGACTGGCGAGCAACAGCAGGAAACGGACTCCGGCGGGCTGGCTTCCACGAGCGGCGAAAGTCCTTAGCGGCTTGGTTGTCTTTGTTGACTCCGCTTTTGGTCCAGCGAGATGTTGGGCTCCGGTCTCCTTGCGATCAAGTAGTCCTTCTGGGCCTTCGGGCTAGTCCGAGAGGCACGCCAAAACCGTCGCAAGCGTTCTGCCGAGGGACGGGTGGTGAAAAGCAAGTCGCGACGCGGTTGGCACGACCGACGAATCTTGGCAGGTCAGCTATCGACGCCCCATGGAATCGCGCGGTTGTGCCGACGGCGGCCATCATCGGTAGGGGACCGCACGTCCATCAGACGGCTGGTGAAAGTCGATGGGCCGGTGCTGGATGCAATCGGCAGGCTCAACAGCCGCTTACGCGCCGATCCTTCCTCGCGGCAACCACGGGGGCAACGCTCGCCGCGTTGCCGTTAGCAAGGCTGTCGGCATCGCCGCCTAGTACCGAGGGGGAACCCTGGGGGCCGGGGCTGTATCTCCAGCGAACCAAAAGGGTGAAACTGCGCCGACAATCCGATCCGCCCGTCTTTTGTAACATGACGCTCACATGCCTGGGGGAAGTTGAAATTCTCCATCTCGATGCGCAGACACGCAAACTGAGATCGGTTGCAAAACTTCCCGGCGACTTCGTTTCGCTTAGTTGCGCTCTTCTCCCAACGGACGCCATCTCCTCTATGGCGTCGCGAACAAAGATGCCGGCAATTGGCACATCAAGGATCTTATTAGCGGTGTACACGCTTCATGTACCGGTACCTATCCCACAGTGGTCGATGGTTGCTGGGCACCCAATGGCCAGTTCTTTGCCGTACGTACTATCAGCGACGATAGGAAGTACGATATGACGCTGTTTCGGCTCCGAACTGACGGTGGATCGTTGGCGATCGAAAAGCAAGATGTGCTCGCAAGGTCGCATTACCTCCCCGCCTTCTCACCCGCAGGTGACAAGGTAGCGGTGTCCGGTGAGAACGGTAAGATCGTGATCGGCGATCTCGCGCGCGAATGACGCCGATCACGCGGTGCCCACGCCCTCGGCGACAATCGTCGATGCGCAGCGGAAGTTCTGGAATCCGCTCTGGTCTCCCGACGGCAAGCGGCTGCTCCTCCTCGGCACCCTTATGCTCGTTTCCTGCAGATGTTGATGCGTGGTGGACAACTGGGAAACACACGAATCCTCAGTGAAGCGTCGATCAAGACGATGACGACAAATCAGATTGGCGAACTCGTCGTTACCTTGCAACCGGCCGAAATCCCCGCCGTGGCACAGCCGTTTCCCATCGGCGCCGGACGCGACAAATTCGGCTTCGGATTTCGAATCACGGCTGTCGAGGAGCCGCCACCCAACTCGCGGTCCGCCAGCAGTGTCAGCTGGGGGGATCTTCAACACGCACTTCTGGATCGATCCGACACGAGACATTTCCGCAGTACTTCTTATGCAGATTCTCCCCTACTACGACCAACAGTGTATCGAGGTTCTCACGGGCCTCGAGATGCGCGTGAACCGATACCTGCAATATTCGACTCTCAAATGGGGGTATGCCGTGGACGAGGCGAAGAAAAAGCAACTGGAATCACCCGATTCAACCGATGGCTTGAGAGGTTAGAACACGTGAGGTTCATGCGAACGGTCACAACTGGTCAACGGAATGCCGCCAGTGTTGGGTGCCGACGTTCTTACGCCGCGGTGTGCGATGTTGTGCCGAACGCATTCTGTTACAATCCTTCCATGAACGCGACGTTGATGCCGCCCATCTTCTCTGCTTGAATGTGGTGTTCGACACCGAGGTGAGACAGCTAAAACCGGACAGTTATTATCCGCCGCCTGAAGCGTTTGCTCGTTCGCGGGCCAAAGAGCGTTGATCCGTTGATCGAGTTCCGCCACGTGAAGCAACAGGGAAGCCTGGATGCGAGCGGCACATCTTCCGCCGCGGGCGCTGGTCCGTAAAGCAACACGGCCGCGGTAATCACTTCGGGAAGACGCACGGCCAGCGTGTTGGCCAACCCGCCTCGGAAACAGAACCCCACCACACCGACCCTGCCGGTCGAGGGGAGATGGGTGCGAAGTGAACAAGCGAATGAAATAGACTTGCAGCGAAAGAAAACTGAATAGACCTGATCCCGTTTCCGTTCTTCCCCCGAAACTCGAGCATTATCCCTCCGGTAGGAATACGCTGGGATCGACGTGAAAATACGTTGCCAGCCGCGTAACGTTTTCCTTGCTGATTTGACGACGACCAGAAATCACGTTCGTGATCGTCGAACGGGGAATTCCCGTGGCTCGTGCGACTTCGGCTTTCGTTACTTCTTTGGACTCGATCAGATGCTCCAGCGTCTCGGCAGGCGTCGGCTTTCGCCGCGGAATCGCCTCGAAACTCGTAGCTTTCGATCAGCGTGGACAAAACGGCGATCAATTCGCCTTCAGCCCGCGGCGGCGTTCGGGCCGTGCCGGGCGATCAGTTCTTCTACGTGTTTCAAGGCACGACGGTGTTCCCGGTCGTTGCGGATCGGGCGAGGTTTGTACTTCAACAGCAATGCATCGTAAGCTGTCAGGTTCGTAATCATGTATGGACTCTATCTTTCGCAGTCCCGTTTTTCCACGTGTTCTTGTCGTACTCCGCGTGGGTCAGGAAGTGTTTGACAAACAACGTTCCCTTCACCCAGCGGTTGGCATAAGCGACACCGCAGATCAGGCGGTAGTTGTTCCTCAATGTTGAACACCGGCAGGAACCGACCTGATCGGCGCTCGCATACGTGTTCAATACCTCGTTGTAACTTTCCCAGTGGGCCTTGCCAGCAACTTCCAGCCACGCATCCAGCGCCGTAGCAGATCGGGGTAGGCATCCTGGTATGCCCGAATCGTTCGCGTGGCAATGATGTTCATGGCACTTGTCCTTGCTGCCATCGTATGCGAAATGCAAACATAACGCAAGACTCCCCGTCCATGTGGGATCGGAGAGGGGGGACAAGACGTAAGCCGATTGGTTCCGACCGCGATCCGCTAACCGGCCGCGAGGTTCGGCTGTTCAATCCGCCCACGCTGGAGTGGAAGCGTCACTTTGGCTCGAGACCGCGGACCGCTTGCTGATCGTCGGCCGCTCGGCGACAGGCCGCGCACCCGCACACACCGGCGTAACTCGGGTCAGACTCCGTTTTCATTCGTCACTGTCGGTGCGGTGGGCCATGGTGCGCCGCCACCGCTCGCCCATGCCATGCAGTCCCCCGGTTTCATAATAATGAGGCAGACTCCGTTTATTCCTCCGTTTATTCCCGCTGGAGTGACTGGTGTCTTGCCGGGCCGTTGGCTGCTAGTACAGAATCCATTCACACCGGCACGACACTCCTGTCGTCAGCCGCCTGTGTATTCAATTACCCCGTACCAACCGAATTACCGCACTCTCTCAGTCCGCGTTTTGCGCAAGGATATGCTCGACACGGTTCCCTGGCTTCACGACCACGGCACTTTCGTAGCGAGACCCGGCACGGTCCGTGGGCGCCTGCTGCCGGTCCGTTGCGGGCCAGATCGGTTGACCGTTGAGCAAAATGCGCACTCGGCATTCCGCCGCTGGCGTCTTGCCTGGCGTTTCAAGACACGTGAGGTTCATGCGAACGGTCACAACTGGTCAACGGAATGCCGCCAGTGTTGGGTGCCGACGTTCTTACGCCGCGGTGTGCGATGTTGTGCCGAACGCATTCTGTTACAATCCTTCCATGAACGCGACGTTGATGCCGCCCATCTTCTCTGCTTGAAAGTGGTGTTCGACACCGAGGTGAGACAGCTAAAACCGGACAGTTATTATCCGCCGCCTGAAGCGTTTGCTCGTTCGCGGGCCAAAGAGCGTTGATCCGTTGATCGAGTTCCGCCACGTGAAGCAACAGGGAAGCCTGGATGCGCGGCACATCTTCCGCCGCGGGCGCTCGTCCGTAAAGCAACACGGCCGCGGTAATCACTTCGGGAAGACGCACGGCCAGCGTGTTGGCCAACCCGCCTCGGAAACAGAACCCCACCACACCGACCCTGCCGGTCGAGGGGAGATGGGTGCGAAGTGAACAAGCGAATGAAATAGACTTGCAGCGAAAGAAAACTGAATAGACCTGATCCCGTTTCCGTTCTTCCCCCGAAACTCGAGCATTATCCCTCCGGTAGGAATACGCTGGGATCGACGTGAAAATACGTTGCCAGCCGCGTAACGTTTTCCTTGCTGATTTGACGACGACCAGAAATCACGTTCGTGATCGTCGAACGGGGAATTCCCGTGGCTCGTGCGACTTCGGCTTTCGTTACTTCTTTGGACTCGATCAGATGCTCCAGCGTCTCGGCAGGCGTCGGCTTTCGCCGCGGAATCGCCTCGAACTCATAGCTTTCGATCAGCGTGGACAAAACGGCGATCAATTCGCCTTCAGCCCGCGGCGGCGTTGGGCCGTGCCGGGCGATCAGTTCTTCTACGTGTTTCAAGGCACGACGGTGTTCCCGGTCGTTGCGGATCGGGCGAGGTTTGTACTTCAACAGCAATGCATCGTAAGCTGTCAGGTTCGTAATCATGTATGGACTCTATCTTTCGCAGTCCCGTTTCCACGTGTTCTTGTCGTACTCCGCGTGGGTCAGGAAGTGTTTGACAAACAACGTTCCCTTCACCCAGCGGTTGGCATAAGCGACACCGCAGATCAGGCGGTAGTTGTTGCCTCGAATGTTGAACACCAGGCAGGAACCGACCTGATCGGCGCTCGCATACGTGTTCAATACCTCGTTGTAACTTTCCCAGTGGGCCTTGCCAGCAACTTCCAGCCACGCATCCAGCGCCGTGGCCGAATCGGGGTAGGCATCCTGGTATGCCCGAATCGTTCGCGTGGCAATGATGTTCATGGCACTTGTCCTTGCTGCCATCGTATGCGAAATGCAAACATAACGCAAGACTCCCCGTCCATGTGGGATCGGAGAGGGGGGACAAGACGTAAGCCGATTGGTTCCGACCGCGATCCGCTAACCGGCCGCGAGGTTCGGCTGTTCAATCCGCCCACGCTGGAGTGGAAGCGTCACTTTGGCTGGACCGCGGACCGCTTGCTGATCGTCGGCCGCTCGGCGACAGGCCTGCGCCACCGCACACACCGGCGCAACTCGGGTCAGACTCCGTTTTCATTCGTCACTGTCGGTGCGGTGGGCCATGGTGCGCCACCGCGCAACGCTCGCCCATGCCATGCAGTCCCCCCGGTTTCATAATAATGAGGCAGACTCCGTTTATTCCTCCGTTTATTCCCGCTGGAGTGACTGGTGTCTTGCCGGGCCGTTGGCTGCTAGTACAGAATCCATTCACACCGGCACGACACTCCTGTCGTCAGCCGCCTGTGTATTCAATTACCCCGTACCAACCGATCCCCGCGCTCTCTCAGTCCGCGTTTTGCGCAAGGATATGCTCGACACGGTTCCCTGGCTTCACGACCACGGCACTTTCGTAGCGCAACCCGGCACGGTCCGTGGGCACCTGCTGCCAGTCCGTTGCGGGCCAGATCGGTTGACCGTTGAGCAAAATGCGCACTCGGCATTCCGCCGCTGGCGTCTTGCCTGGCGTTAAGTCACGTCGCACTACGCCCCGGAGCACTATGTTCCCCGCTCGCTGCACGGTGAAAACCCGCGCGATACTATCATCAGGATGAGGCAGCATGAACGTGCGAGCGATCACGCCGGGTGTGATCGGCGCCTCCGCCTTGAACTTCACATCGCCATCGCTTCATTACCCAAGGTGATCGACTTTGGTGTGGCGAAAGCCCTCAATATGCGTTTGACCGACAAGACCATCTACACCGAGCACCAGCAGATTGTCGGGACGCTGCTGTACATGAGTCCCGAACAGGCGGAGCTGAGTGGGCTGGATGTGGACACTCGCAGCGATATCTACTCGCTGGGCGTCTTGCTATACGAGTTGCTGACAGGGACTACGCCGTTCCAGCAAGCGGAACTCGACAAGGCTGGCTTTGATGAACAGCGACGGATTCTGCGGGACCGGGAGCCGCCGCGGGCCAGTGTCCGTATCAGTAGTCTTGGTGAGACGGCGACCAGCGTGGCGGATCATCGGAATACGGATCCCAGGAAGCTGCATCAGTTGGTGCGAGGCGACTTGGATTGGATCGTGTTCAAAACCTTGGAGAAAGATCGCACGCGACGCTATGAATCGGCCAGCGCGTTGGCCGCCGATATCCAACGATTCCTCTGTTATGAAGCCGTCGAGGCGCGACCCCCCTCGAAGGCCTATCGGATGGGCAAGGTTCTTCGTCGCTACCGGACCGCCATCGCAGGGGCAGCGGCCATCGTGGCGATCGTGCTCTCCTTGGCAGCGTGGGCAGTGGTGAAGGAACGGGAGACGCGGAGGGTGCTGGAACTGCTGCACGACGAGATCGTGGAGAAGGTGGTGCTCGCGGCGCTGTCGGGAGACGACGAAAGCGCCAGGCGGGGGATGACGCTTGCCAAGCGGGCACAGGTTCCGGACGTGACTCTCGATCTGCTGGAAGGTATTTTGAGCTATCACTGCGGGGAGAACGACGATGCAGTTCGATATCTCGAATCAGTGTTGAGTCGGGATCCACACAATGTCTTGGCCCATGCACAATTGGCCATCGCCTTCCGAGACCGTCAGTTCGGCTTTAGACGCCTCTCGTCGATGCTGTCCAAGAGCGCCTTGAGCGCCAGGAGCCCTCGGCTAAACAGCTCCATTGTCTTCAGCCTGAAGTATACCCTGGCTTCGATCGTCACGCTGAACTTGAAGGAGTATTTCGAGGAGGAGGATTCTGACAAGGAAGAGAATTGGATGCGCGCGGTTGCTCGCGTTGGTTCGAGGCCCTGCCTCGTTAGAAACTGCAGCCGAAGCTAATCGTCAGCCCCTGCAGAATCAGGTCATTGTTGTGGGGGCCCGTGGCGTCATCGAAGATCTGGCACTGGTTCAGCCAGTCGTTGATCTCGTAGCCGGCCGTTGCCGACCACCGCCGGTATTGCAGAGTCAGCCTCGACAAATCACGCCGCCTTTCTGGGCGAAGTCCGCTTGCGGTGCAAGTTCCAGCTGACCGAGCGGCTTCTGCTGAAGGCCGGTTACGAAGCGCTGTGGCTGGAGGGCGTTGCTTTGGCGCCTGCCCAGATCGCAAGAACCACGAGTCATGCGGTGCCGGCCACGGATGTCTACGTGCAGTCACTCGGCGTCGACAGCAGCTCCGGTGCGTTCTTTCACGGAGCCACCGTCGGCTTGGAATACGCATTCTAGGAGGAGTCGTCATCGTTCGCCGGTCACAACCCGGGTGAGGCCGGTCCGTCGGAGTAGGCGAGCCGTCGCTTCACGTGAAGCGAGTTAACCAGCTCCGTGCCGCCGTGACTCCGTGACTCCGTGACTCCGTGAGAAACGGCTCAGCCGATCCAACTCGCCGCATGCGGGCACATTCGATGCGCGACTCTCCGTGCAGCGTCGCCATTAGCCCGCCAGTCGGATTCACCTGCCAGCAAGCTGGCAGGGGTTTACCAACATCAGCTGTCCCTTGAACTCGCTCGCCAGTCGGATTCACTTTTCATCGCAGTTGCCCATTCGCCAAATCGCCCGCTTCGCCCAGCGGCCCGTGAGGGGAAGTGACTGCTCTACTTTATGTTCACTAAAATGTTCACTATATAAAGGCCTGTGCCTTGGGAGGCAGTATGACTGGACGATCGAGATCTTCTTTCGCTTCCTCAAGCAGATCCTCGGCTGCCGGAATCTGTTGAGTACCGACCCTGTGGGCATCGAGATCCAGACCTAATGTGCCATCATCGCCTGCCTGTTGATCGCACTCTACACGGGCCGTCAGCCCACCAAACGCACCTACGAGATGATCTGCTTCTACTTCATCGGCTGGGCTACGGAGGCTGAACTGTTCGCCCATCTCGAAGAACTGAAACGGCAGGACAGCTGAGGACTCACGCGTCCCTTGGTCCGAGGCTGCGTTTCACGCTGCGCACTACCTGAGGTCCCCCTTCTTCTCGGCCACCTCCGCCGTATCCTGCACTCCCGGAAAAGACAAGCAATTGCCGCATGATGCCAGCGCGTCTGCCACAGAAAGCGCCAAGGCATATGCCGTGCCGAACAGGATTGAGGCAGACTCAATTACAGTGAGTTACGGTGAGTTACAGTCAATTTCAGGACACCCACGTCCAGTAGGTGAACGACCGAGACAGGACACCGAATTTCTGATAGGATGGGCGCGTGGCGTTGAGTCAAATCGGTTTCGGAACGTATCTTCTGCGTTCGCTGGCATCCATCCGAGAGCATTCCTGATGAATAAATCTCACGGGCGTCGCAGACGCTCGAGTCGAACGGGACGATTCCAGCAACTCCTGCTGTTGGTGCTGGCACTTTCTGCAGCCGGGCAGGCCCGCGGCGACGAGCCGGTGAGTTGGACGGTGCCATTGGGCGGCAATGCCTTCCTGACCCGTGGCGAGGCGGCGAGGCAAGGCAACTGGCGGTGGGATAGCCCGGACGCCGTGCTGTCGGTCTTCTTCCATGTTGATCGCCCGGCGGTTCTGCAGATGGTCCTGCGGGCCGAGGTCCGGGGCGAATCACGCATCCAGGCCACGCTCGCCGGGACGCCCGTGGCCGCTCATCTTACCAGCGCCGACTCGGCGCCGATTTCCCGCTTGGTAAGGTCCGGGTCGAGCAACCCGGATACGTGCGCGTGGACTTGGCCCTTCCCGGCCGACACGCGCCTCCTGGCCTATGAAGAGCATCGCGATTTCCTTTTTGCTGTTGGCGGATGTGTTGGCCTTGCCCGATCTGGAACCGTTCGATCTGGTCTTTGATCGAGGTTGTTATCACCACGTGCGGCATATCGACGCGGCCGGGACGAGCGAGATGTTTCTTCGTCTGACACGTCCCGGCTCGCAGTGCCTGATTCTGTCGTGCAATAACGACGAACCGCCGGGCGTCCGCGAGCACCACATGCGCGAGGATTTCTCCGACCGGTTCGATTTTCAATGGCTGCGGAAATTCGGCGTTGAGAACCGGGACGGTGAGATGCGACGTGAATCCTGGTCGCTGTTGATGCGGCGAAAAGCGGAGGAGGCCTTCGTTGATCAGGCGGCCGGTGATTGAGAGGGGGATTCGGCGCAGGCGGCCCGCACCAGCTTCTTCAGCATGCGGGAAGAAACAGGTTGGTGGATCGGATAGAGCAGGCGCTTGTCGGCCACATTGGCAATCCAAGAGAGATAATTACCATGTCAAACCGACTTCAGTGTATTCGCCGGATAGCTGCAGTCTTGCTGGCTTGCGGCCTCATCGCCAGCCTGCTGGCACGCTGCGCCGCGGAGCTGAACGCCCAAACGGTCGACCCACAATCCGTCTTGGGCGACACCACAATGCCGTCGCCCGGCGACGTGTCGCAAACGTTCCCCTACGGAATTACCGGTAAGACGCCGCCGTCGCTGCTCAAAGTCAATGACGAAGGACAAGTGCCCTACCACAAGCACCGCATTAATCTGAGGGTTTTCCAGGGCTGCCCGCAGGTAGAAATATCCGAGGGGGGCAGACTCTGGGCCACTTGGTTCGGCTCCAACGTACAGGCCGAACGCGCGCCGTACCACAAGGACCAATTCTCGGTAATTTCGACCTCAGCAGACGGTGGCAGGACTTGGAAGGAGGTGTTTGTCTTCGACCCGAGCGAGCTCCTCGGCGGCGGAGCATCCGACCCGATGCTGTGGAAGGACCCCAAGGGCAATATCCGCTTCATAGGCCTTAGGAACGTGGATTTCAAAGGCAAGGACGAATTCGCCTCCTCCGCGTGGGAATTCACCATGCGCGACCCAGAAAACGAACACACCGCTTGGAGCGCCTGCGCCTGCTAGGAAACAAAAACATCTCCGTCATGAAACCGCTGATTTTCCCCGACGGTACTATCATGCGCTCCATGGATGACTTTAAATTCGTCGGCAGCCCCGACAAGGTGCGAATTCGCTTTTTGAAAGAAGACGTCGACGGCAAGCCGCTATTTGTTTCCGAGTTCCCCGTGGATAACGACGCGGTTTTCGCGGAGCAAATGCCCATCATCAGAAAAGACGGCAGCCTCTTCACCTTCTACCGCGCCAGGAAGGGGCAGAAATTCGCCGAATCCTTTGACGGTGGCAAGACCTGGAATCTGGGCGGCTACTACCCAATGCAGTTCTCGATAGACACGAAGTGCATACTGAAAACACTCCCTTCGGGGCGAGTGTTGCTAGTCGCCAACGACGTCCAGATGACAGAAAAGGACGGCAAGAACGTATACTACTACATCGACGCGAACGGCAAAGAACGGGAGCTTGAAATACACAAGACCGCGCGCACTCGCATGACGGCCTACTTAAGTGACGACGACGGCAAAACCTTTACACACACAATGCTCTTATGCGACGAAGGTCAAATCAGCTATCCTTCGGCGACCCTCGACAAAGACGGATCCATATACATCGTCTACGATCAAGGGCGTGGCGTGATAGGCCAGCACACGATCTTTTTGTCAAGGATCACGGAAGAGGACATCCTCGCGGGCAGACTTGTCAACGGCGACAGCTTCTTGAACAACGTCGTAAGCCGCCCCAGCGACCAAGGCGGCGGCCGCCGCGAAGGCGACAATATCTAAACGCACCCCGACCAGGATCGTCTTGGGCACGGCCGCCGGCGAGACTTCCACTTCCACGCTCCCCGCATCGATGCCCAACAGCGAGAATGCATGCAATCTGGCCAACATGCTCGTGCCTCACGTTGGCCCGCGTTTTCGAAGCATCGCATGGTCGTTGTGGCTTCTTTGCACCACCGTTGCAAGACCCGGTGATCCCCCTTTGCAGACGGTGACATACGTCTGGCACTGATATTTCGAGCGGGATTCGCAGCCGGGAAAAAGATAAAAGTTTCGCCAAGTTTCCGGAATTCTTGAGGGATTCCGGGGCTCCAGCGTGATTCACCAGATAGAGACAGTGTCTGTCGTGATTGCCGGAAGCAGGCCCCCCCCGTAGGGTGCCACGGCTTGTTCCCAGGAGATTCCCCGCGCGCGGCGCGGCAGGACGACAGGACGGACCATCCCGCCCCGCTCAAGCAGTGCCGCAGCGGGTTCGCTGATCCAGCAGCGTGCCACCGCCGGTCGCTGCGGCATTTCGGCGTCCGTTCGTTCTCGTTCCTCCCGGGCTCGTCTTGTTCTTGTCCCGGCCTTCCCGCGTCTCATCGCGCGCTCAGTTCCACATCGCCGCGTCGCTTTCTGTCTTCCATCACTCTTCGTAGACTCAACGAGTCATCGCGTCTTGGCAGGATATTTTCCAGGCCTCTCTCGCTTGCCGAAGCTCAGGCTTGTCGCGGGGAACGGTATGTCGACGGGCAGAACCTGTCCGGGTTGGTCCGCGAGAATCCCCGTTCGGCGCACCGGGCGGCCCGGTACGCCCGGCAGGTCGCCCAGGCGATCCACTGGGCGCACGAGCAAGGCGCGCCGCAACGCGATCTGAAGCCGTCGAACGTTGAGTAACCGAGTTCGAGTCAGCAAAGCAGGGTGTCTGGTCCCTGTTTTGATTCCTGTTTTAATATCGAGCTTCGAATGGCCCGCATATTGCAGCGTGCTGGACAAGTCGCCCATCCAAGAGAATTGCATTAGTCGTGTGGAATGCACGCTCAAGGCGTGGTTGCAGCGTCCCAAGTCTTATGGGTAATCGATAAATGGACGATCAGAAAACGGGTGGCAGTCTTGATAACGCTTTAACACTAACACGGTGGCTTTTACAAACTTATATTTTTTGTACGCCAACATTCCGTATTGTGAACACGAAGGGTGGTGTAGGCACCGGAGGCCCCGCCGATAGAGAAGTCTTGACAGCGTTCGCTGATATATCCAGATCGCTAGGATGGCTATCCAGTTGAGTGCGTTCATGGCGAAGTGATCAATGTTTCGATAATGTGTTGGACTCGCTTTGCCTTTTTTTCGCTAAAGAACGAAAATACGATATTTCCGCCTCCACTACCTACTTTGAGCAGATGAGTTTCCTGATGGTTGCAGCCCTTCCGAGCACTGAAACAACCGGCAGCAGCGCTGCTCGTGCCTACGAAGGAGACTTTTGCCAATGGTATAGAGCCAGAGGTGCGCACATACTCTTGACTGACTCCTTCCCCTTCTAGGATTGTTGCCTCGTAAAGAACTCGTTGGTCGGTAACTAAAATGAACTGTTTAGAAGATTCGGTGGAGCCGCACCCGCCCTGGCTATCCATCCATTCAAAGTGATACGCTCTTTCACCCTTCATGAGTAAATGGCGTTGCTCGCTCGGAATCACGCTGTTGATCTCTTGTATGCCACTCGCATCCTCGACCGGTGGCTTGCTGCGGGACGGTGGCGGTGCCCAGTCCGGCACATACGCTGCATCTGTGTCTCCCGCCGCATTGTCGAAGTCAGGCGGTACATCGTGCATATTCGCGCTAGCAACCATCCTGGCGTGCTTCTCTCGCAACCAGTCCATTGCATCAGCAGCCAATTGGCCGCCCTTTTCGAGCATTTGGCCAACGTCGCCCGTCGCGGCATTCGCAGAGCTTCCTTTGTCCGGTGGTTTGTTGGTGGGGGCACCTGGTGGGTGTTGAACCACAGGGGGAATCACAACGGGTGGCGGCACAGGTTGCTGCGGCGCCGGTGGGAACACCAAACCTCTGATCTCGTCGGCTCGCTTCCATTCAACCATACCTTCCTTCCACACATGCGTCTCGGGCCTGAGTTCGCCGGAGGCAGCAAGCAGCCGAAGCTTTTTGCTATCGACGGGACAGTGCTGTAGCTGTTCAGGGCGACAGTCACTTGCTTCAGATAAGTCTTCGCCTCCGTCCGCCATTTCGTTTCCGTGGCACTCAGGTCCGCATTCGCTGACAACTTGATACCATCAACCCTTTTCTCGATGTCCGCATTCTTCTCTAATAACCCGATGATTGTTTCTGGACTTGGGTCTCCATTATCATCGCTCTCCTGCATGGCTTGATCGTATAGCTTCTCGAACTCCTCGCGTTCGTGCTTGAACTCAGTCATTCGTATTAGGTACGGCCATTTCAGCGTTTCCAGGTGGGTCTTGCCAGCCATCGCCTTGAAGTGGGCGTCCACGGTGGCGAGCAGCTTCTTTCGCTCCTCGAACGGGGTTGTTCTTGGTGCGGCCGCAGAGGACCTGAATGGCCCGTTCGATTTCCCGTTCGCGGCCGATGACCGGGGCGAGTTTGTTCTGTTTGGCCAGTTCGGTCAGGTCGCGGCCGAAGCTGTCCAACGCCGGGGTCTAGGACTTGCTCCCCTTGGCGGCCGCTGGCGACTCGCCACCCGCTTCGCGCCCGCCGCGCTCGCCCTCACCCCCTTCGATGCCGGCCCCGAGGAGGTTCAGGACTTCTTCCCGCACTTCTTCCAGTTTCAGGCCCAAATTCATCAGGACCTGCGCGGCGACCCCTTCCTGTTCCCGAAGCAACCCCAGCAGGATGTGCTCGGTGCCCACATAGTTGTGGTTCAGGTTGCAGGCCTCTTCCATCGAGCAAATGAGGAGTGTACACATACATGCTTGCAACGGCAATCAGGATCTGAGTGAACAAGGTGCTCGGCTTAGGCAGAAACAGATTACGTTCGACACTGGGGCATGTGTACCGGTTTTGGTCTGCGTAAGGCATGACGAGTGATCAGGAGACACACGAATGAAGCGTACCTGCGTGGTGATAGTTGGGATGTTGGCGTTGCTTGGTGGATGGGGTTCCTGGGCCTGCGCCGATCCTCAGCGGGTGCTCGTCCTGACGGACATTTCGAATGAGCCGGATGACGAGGAGTCGCTCGTGCGGTTTCTTGTCTATTCGAACGAGTTCGTGGTGGAAGGGCTCGTAGCCACGACCAGTACCTGGCTGCGGCAGTCGCCACGGGAAGATCTGATCCGCCGACAGATTGACGCCTATGCGCAGGTCCGGCCCAACCTTCTGGTGCACGCGAGCGGTTTTCCGACCGCTGAGTCACTGCGTGGCGTAACGGCCACGGGACAGACGACATACGGTATGGCAGCCGTCGGTTCCGGGAAGTCGACGGCCGGATCACAGTTGTTGCTGGCCGCCGCCGACAAGCCGGATGAGCGGCCCCTTTGGGTCAGTGTGTGGGGAGGGGCAAACACGTTGGCCCAAGCGTTGGACGACGCCCGGCGGGAACGCAGCGCCGACGAACTGCGACATCTGGTGGCGAAACTACGGGTCTACGCGATTTCCGATCAGGATGACGCGGGTGCCTGGTTACGGCGCGAGTTTCCCGACTTGTGCTACATCGTCAGCCCCAGCACGCAGGATTGGAAAGAGTACTGGCGCACGACGTGGACCGGAATCAGTGGCGACCGACACTATAAAAACGGGCCGCGGCACTGCTTTGCGTTGGTCGACAATCCCTGGTTGGAAGAAAACATCATTCACAATCATGGCCCATTAGGTGCGTTGTACCCCAAGCTGGCCTACATCATGGAAGGCGACACCCCCTCGTTTCTGGGCCTGGTCGACAAGGGACTGGGCTGGGAGGTGAATCCTGCGTATGGCGGTTGGGGTGGACGATATCAACTGTACCAGCCAACGGGCGAGTCGCGTAAGATCTGGACCAACAGCCAGGACAGCCGCGATACGGTGACGGCCGATAACGGCCAGACAGAGTGCACCGACTCGGCCACCGTGTGGCGATGGCGCGAACACTTTCAGCACGACTTTGCCGCACGGATGGACTGGTGTGTGGCGGATGAGTATGCGAAGGCAAACCATGCTCCCTGCGCAGTACTCAACGGTGACGGGACAACACAGATTGTCGAACTGTCCGCCATACCGGGCGGTACCGTGACGTTGTCTGCCGCCGGATCAAAGGATCCCGATGGCCAACCCGTCACCTGTGCGTGGTTCATCTACGCAGAAGCCGGCACGCTGCCCGGTGAAACGCGACTCTCGGAAACTCATGGCGAGGCCACGCAGGTGGTGTTGCCGGGGTTGGCCGCCCGGGACCCGAATCCTGCCACGGTGCATGTGATTCTTGTTGTCCGGGATAGCGGCACACCACCATTGGTGTCCTATCGCCGCGCCATCATCAACGTATCTCAGCCAGTCCGGTGACTCGGACTTGGCACCAAGACATGGCGTATGTCAGAATGCCGCCAGTACTTCCTCACGTCAGACAGGTATCTTGGGAAAGGCACACACCGATGGTGACGCCGCGGAGAACGCTCGGGAAATGGGTCATCAGGACAATCACGGCAGCCATCATCCTGCACTCGCATTGGATGGCGAGTGCTCAACCCATTCCAGAAGGCCCGCGACTCAGAAACCTTGCGGACCGAGCAGGACTTCTCCTCGGGGTACGGACCTATGGGATCGATTCTACCTACAACGCCATCGTAGAACGAGAATTCAATACCGGGACGTGCACGTACTATGCCCGATGGGACAACAAGCATGTGGACATGGGGCAATACGACTTTCAAAAGTTCAACATCGGAGTCAACTGGTTGTTCGAGCGGCACATGAAGCCGATGCAGCACATGCTGTTCGGTCCCGATCAGTACGAACCGCCCTGGGTGGTGGCCCTCGCGTCGGTCGCAGCGCTCGAGGCGCTCATGCAGGACCGTATCCGTTCCATCATGGAGAGTAACGACAACAAGTCGAAGGTCCAGGTGTGGAACGTTGTCAACGAGTCTCTGCAATGGAGCGACAGTGACGGCAGCTACTTTCCGGCGACAGGGAACCAGACGGCGTTGGTCTTCGTGAAGATGGGTTGGGAAGATGACGCATCGGGACTGTCCGGTGAGGACAAGATCAACGATCGCCACCCCGTCTTCATACGGAAGGCATTCACCTGTGCGGCGCAATTCGCCGCGGGCAAGTTGGAACTGCGCGACAACACGATTGAACGCCCCAATCGGAAAGCGCGGGCGTTTTACCAACTGGCGAGGCACCTGAAGAACTCCGGTGTCAAGATCGACGGAGTCGGGCTGCAGTGCCACTTCGATTTGGACGGCCCGAAGAGGCTCGATGCAGCGGGACTGGCGACCGAAATCAAAAAGTATCGCGATCTCGGCCTGGAGGTATACCTGGACGAAGTCGACATTGGTTGCGCGACCAAGGAATGGAATGACCAAATCGCCCTGCGGCAGAAGGAAGAGTACAAGAAGCTGATGGCCGTTGCCCTGCGTGCGGGGGTGAACCAGGTTCACTTCTGGGGCTTGCGAGACGACGACGAAAACTGGCGGCGGGGCGAGCACCCGCTGCTGTTCGCAGCGGATAACACTCCCAAACCGGCATACTATGGTGTGCAAGAGGCGTTGATTGAGTTCCTGGCAGAGACGGCGAAGTGACAGTGGTCGGTCTCAACGGATTTGAGGAAGTTTCCAGAAATGTCGCAACGAACAGGACTCCTGGTCCACCCACCAGGCTACGTGCCTGGACTTTCGCACGGGAGAACTGCTGTGGCAGCAGGGCGAGTTCGGCGATGCCGGTTCGTGCGTGGTGACTCAGGACGACAAGTTGATCGTTTGGGCGAATCGCGGCACACTCGCCCTGTTCGACATCGCGGGAGCTCCGAAGCGGCACCGTGAACTAGCTCGGCTGCAGTTCGAAAGCTCCTCAGACGTCTGGCCGCACGTAGTTCTGGCTAACGGCCGATTGATTTGCAAGGACCGTACCGGGCACCTTGTGTGCCTGTAAGCCGACTGAGGCAACACAAACGAACCGGTTGTTAACCGCAAACGAATGGGACATTCGATGTCATCGGCAAGGTGGTCCGCGTCCGATGGGCCACGACGACAGTCAGGATCGCATATGGACTTCGCCACACCATCAACGGTGCGTTCGTCGAGGCCAACACACTCAGCGAGTCGATCGCGGTCGTCGATCTTGATTAGTGCGTCTTGCTGCGCGATTGTCGCCCAGCTGCTGGCCGCCGACCATTGTGCCGCGCAAACGCACGAAGTGGACTTGCAGCGGGCCTTGCTCGCCCACTGGCCAGTCGTCGAGGCGCCCTTCAAAGTCGCGGCCGGCGACGCGCCGCGGCTCGGCACCGGCGAGTTCTCGCTGGCCATGTGGATGCAATCGGATGAAGTGGCGGACCGCTTGCCCGGCGATCTAGTCAGCCAATATGACCCAGCCTGCCGCCGCGGTTTTCATTTAACGTTGAAAAGCAATCCGGGAGTGACCACGAACCAGGCCAATTGGCGGCACTTGCAGTTCGGTATTGACGATGATCGCGTGTCACCGTGGCGAGACTGCGGACGGCCGGGCAACGCGTTGATAGCGTTTGCATTGACCGTGCATGAGGGGATTCTCTACGCGGGCACCTGCGAGCCGGGAAAAAACGAGTCGGGGCGCGTGTATCGGTACGACTCCGCCGGGAATCAGTGGCTCGACTGCGGAGCGCCGGATGCTTCGAATGCGGTCATGGCGCTGGCTGAGCATCAAGGCCACCTTTACGCAGGCACAGGCAAGTACCGACTGGCCGGGTCAGCCCTGCCGGAGTCCGAGAATCCGACACTCGGCGGACGCGTGTTTCGCTACGAGGGGGATACGCATTGGACCGACTGTGGGCAGTTGCCGGAGACGGAAGCCGTCGGCGGATTGGTCGTTTATCGGGGTCAACTGTACGCTTCGTCGCTGTACCGGCCGGCCGGCTTTTTCCGCTTTGACGGCCCATCCAATTGGTGCAGCTTGCCGGTTCCGCAGGGAACCGACCCCGAATCCTCTGCGTCCACGCCGCGGCGAGTCGAAGCGTTGATGGTCCACGAGGGCTTTCTGTATGCCAGTAGCTACGATGGGGGCCACGTGTATCGCTTTGACGGTCGGGATTGGACCGACTGTGGTCAGCTGGGGGACAACACGCAGACCTATTCTTTTGCACAATACGAAGGAGGTCTGTATACCGGTACGTGGCCGAGCGGCCGCGTTTATCGCTGGGACGAGACGACGAAGGACTGGACCGATGTTGGCCGCCTGGGCGAGGAACGCGAAGTGATGGGTATGCTGGTGCACAACGGTCGTCTGCTGGCCGGAACACTTCCGCTGGCGGAAGTCTATTCGTACGAAGTCGGCGACACCTGGAAGCGTCTGACGCGGTTGGACGATACACCGGACGTCACGTACCGTCGCGCGTGGACGATGGCTGAGCACGACGGCGAAGTATTCTGCAGCACACTTCCCTCCGGCCGCGTGTTCGCATTTTCGGCGGGGCGTCAGATCGCCTGGGAAAGATCGTTGTCATCGGACTGGCACCATGTCGTCGCCATCCGATCGGCCGATCGGTTGATCCTGTATATCGACGGTCGGCGGGTCGCCGAAACAGCGGCTTTCCAGGCCAACGGCTATCTGTTGGACAACTCCGCTCCACTACGTGTGGGCACCGGTATGAACGGGCTTTGGCATGGAGGCCTGCGGGACGTGCGGATCTATCAACGCACATTGAACGCAGTCGAAATCGAGGCCCTGGCAAACCAGCAGCCGGCTGACTGAGAACCGGCGATCCAACAGGACATACTCTTGTCACAAACGGCTTCTCACAGTGCGCAGGCGGCAGGCCAAACACGGCGCGTCTGGCCAACTGAGACCCTATGCGACACGAGGCCACTTCCTGCCGCTACGGGACAAGCTCGATACGAATCACGCTGACCACCGGATCGGGCGCGGCGGCAGGCAAGTGAATGAGCGTTTCCTTATCGGCACTCTCGACGCGTAGCGATTCGCCGCCGGCGAGCAACCGGGCGCTGCGCACACCGGACTTCAGGCCGGGCACGTGCAGCGCGCCATCCTTGGGCCATTCAAAGACGTGCAGGTAGAGCGTGCCGGGCTTCTGCGTGCAGCGACCCCAAGGCAAGTCTGCGAAGGGACTCGCGCTGGTGCCGTAGATGGCTTCGCTGTTGACATGCATCCAACGGCCGACCGCTTGAAACGCCTTGACCGTCTCGGGCGTCAGGCTGCCGTCTCCTTTCGGCCCGATGTTGAGCAGGTAGTTGCCGCCCTTGCTGGCGATGTCTACAAGATTCCGGATCAATACGTCGTCCGTTTTCCAGGCCTGATCATGCTCGCTGTAACCCCAGGTGGTGTTGAGCGTCATGCAGGTCTCTCAATCCACATCCGGCATACCGGTCGCCGGGATGTGCTG
The DNA here is from genome assembly GCA_963802295.1 of uncultured Planctomycetota bacterium. GTDB lineage: Bacteria > Planctomycetota > Planctomycetia > Pirellulales > Pirellulaceae > JAJRVM01. The sequence continues at coordinate 98,206 of CAWDIM010000009.1, forward strand.
TTCCGGCGTAATGAAATCGCCATTGGCCGGATCGAGACGCCCGGTGAACCCGTCGGTGCCCACCGGTTTGCCCTCCCATGTGCCAGCCAGTCCGGAATAGAGGCCCCAGTGTACGAACATGCCGAATCGCGCTTCGCGCCACCACTCCATGCGGGCGTCCCGCTGAGCAGTTGTTTCCACCTCGGCGCCGCTCGCCATTGAAGCCAACAGACTGACCAACAGAATCGGAATCAGGCGTGCCATTTGTGAGTCCCCACATCATCCAGGTGCCGCGTCAATTCATCCCGTGAGCCGAACAGTATCCAGAGAACCACCGACAGGGCTGTCGGTGAAGGCGCCCCGTATCAGTATGCCTGAGGTCCTTGGTGCGCGATCAAATGGCTCCGCGACGCACCCCGATTACATGAAACGCCCTGCAAGGAGTAGAATGCGGCGTGGGCGACTGGCACGCGATTCTGCAAGCAATCGGAAATGCAAGGCAGGGGCCGGCGTCCAGCACTCCCGTCATGTGCAGACGCCCACAAACTGAAACAGCCCCTCATTTGCTTCGCGACGAGGACCAACTTCCGTGCACTCCCCATTCCTGATCACCAACGCGCACCTGCTCGACTCGCAGTATCCGTCACCTGTCTCGATACGCATTGCCAATGGCAGGGTCGATCGCATTGTGCCTTCCGAGGAGTCGTTCGAGGCGCATCGCACGTTTGACGCCAAAGGTAAATACGTCGTTCCCGGTTTCATCGACGTCCATTTGTACATTTCGTGGTTGTATGGGACCTGCAGTCGGCCGGCCGGGTTGTCCCAGAAATTGGTCGACAGGTAACCATCGGCGGACTGGGCTCGCGCGATCACATCGATCCAATAGTCCATACGATCCGTGAGGGTCCGATCGTCCGTGACCGCCGCGTGCCAAGCCAGCGTTTCAATCCACTTGTAGCAGTCGCCATCGGTCCAGTTGGTCCCTTTCCCCCTGCGCGGGCCCATACTTCAGGGGCAAAGCCTATGTGGCCTTCTCCACGGCGAGCTTGCAGCCCCGCATTTCCGGTACCCAAATCATTCTTTTGCCCTGCCAGGCCTCAAAAAATCCAATTGCCAAACCATCAAATCGCTCAACTATTTACCCATAGTTTCTGGTGAAGACCCAGAAGTAATGATACGACTACCAATGTGTTGCGACTTGTTGACCATCTGATTTCCTCAGCGGCCATCTGATTTCCTCAGCGGATTGTTCGGCCTACCCCAAAAGTCGATGTTCGTGAAACCTACCAGAGTCATGCGACCTTCCCATCGGTACAGTCGCCATCACTTGAGTCGCCATCACTTGAGTCGCCTTCACTTGGCAGCAAAGGACGCAATCGTGACACGGGTCAGCACCGCCCAATCTACGGCATGCGTTCAAGCAGAGCGAGCACGCGGAGGCGATAGATGTCCGGCTGCGCACGATCGATGCCTGGCACCCATGCCCACTCCGGCCGATACCGGCCGATCACAGCCTCCGGAGCCTCATGCAGCAGTCGTTCCGCTTCCGCGCGCAAACCGCTGTTCTCCGTTCTCGATGCCGCGTCGCGGAGCATGCTGAGATATTCGTAGTCTTCAATTCCCTCGCGCACGGCCTGCCAGTGAATTCCGTCGGTCACCTGGTCAACACCAATGAAGGCCGGAGTGAATGCGGTGCGAGTACCCGCATACTCGTTCCACGAGGAGGCACCACCACCCGTATCCCCAAAGGCCCAGAAACCGATGCCGCTGGCACCGTGTCGAAACGCGTGCCAGGCGGTCAACCGATGATACCGACTGGGATCAAACACGCGAGCTGGCCCCGAACACTGATAGAACCACAGCCTCTGTCCCGCGTCACGTCGCTGTTCGTAGTACTGGATTGCCGACGGTCCTCCGCTGTGGAAGATGGCCAACTGCGGGCAGACAATGTCCGCCAGCGTGATGGCTTCCTGCAGCTTGGCCTGCTCGGGTTGGACCCAGCAGGGGTCTTGAAAGATCGTGAGTTCGGGAGCACCCGCCTTGATGGCCTTGGCCCAAGCGACGATCGTCGCATCCTGTTCGTCCGTACTCGGTTCATCTACGAGCAACAGCCCCAGTTGACTCGCGTCGAGCTTCAGGTCTCGCATGTGCTGGGCAAGTGCCCTGGCCCAACTCCCGACGCGTGGCGCGAACTCTGGCGCATCGATGCCGGCACCCGCAAAACTCCGACCCACCGCGGCAAACACTAGGTAGTTTCGCGCATCGGGCCATCGTTGCACCCACTCGTCGAACGCGGCAAACGACAACGCCGTCCGGAGATTGCCCTCTTCATCAAAGTCCGTGGCCGCGGGCCAGGGAAGCGCACTGGCTTTGGCCCAAGGCGAATCCACTCCGTGCGATCGCTCCAACGCGATCGCGGCCTGCATGTTCTTCTCCGTGATCCCGTAGGCGCCCGGCCCGTCCGTGTAGTCCCACATACCCAGCGAAAGCCGAGGCCGCCCCATCGCAATCGGCGATACGCGGATCTGGAACGGCAAACGCTCGTGGTACTCAGGAGCTTCGATGATCAAGGCGCCCAGGTATGTACCGGGATTCATGGTCGGTGGAGTCCACGGTGAACCAGATCTTGTTGGTAACCCCGGCCGGTACCGAGACGACGAATGCACCTTGCTGGACCGCAGTCTCCGGCAAAGCCGCCGACACCGGCATGCGTTGGACGGTATCGGTCCACGGCACCGCCGACACGGAAAGCCCTGCAGGATGCGGCGAATCGGGGAAGTCGATCTTGATCTGCACGTCCATGGCCCGATCGGACGCGTTCGTCAACAGGCACGCGTCCGCGCGCACCTCGCCCTTCATCATCGTGATGTCGAGCGCCGGGACACCCGAAAGTTGACTCGGCACCTCGTGGGGACTCAAGGGGTCGTAGCGGTGCTTGCGCCAGGCAAAGAACTCGGGCAGTCCCTGCGCGCGCATCACCGGAGCATGCACAGCCATAATGGCGGCATGCGTGTCGTTCAAGGGAAACGTCGTACGAAATGTCGACGGGTCAGGCTCAGCCACATCGAACACGCGTGCGCTGAGCGACTGCAAGTGCGTTTTCAGCGCGGCCTTTCGCGGGTTGCGATAATTGGGACTGCTCCACGGCGGCGAGCGCCGATCCCCATGTCCAGCGACAGTCTTCGAAAAATGCCGGTGCGCGTCTCCGACCATCCCATCGGCGTGGCAATTTCGGGATCGACCGTGATCGGCGTCCTGCGGCTCGCTTGTCAGAAGCGTATCGGGGCCGCGGAAGATCTCGATTTCGTCGCAGAACGCATAGGCGCCGTCCGTGACGACGGCCAGACGCACAAAACGTCCGCGGCTGGCGAGTTCGTGCGTCTCGTAACGAAAAACGCCGTACTCTTCGGCCGGAGGTGAGCCATTCTTCTTCGACAGGATGACCAGATCGCCTGGGGACCGCCACAGCCGACCATCGTCGCTCACCGCGACGCGGATCTCCCGTGGCCACGCCACGCCGGCCACGCCGGCAGCGGTGCTGTAGGATAACCCCGCGATAGGCTGCGTCTGACCCAGGTCAATCGTCAACAGCACGACCGGCGTGCTCTGCCAGCCCACGGTCGTCAGCTTGGGTCCAGAAGTAGTCTTCCGTGAAGACGCCGTCCGTTAGCTGCGTTGCATCGCCTGCATCGGTGCACAACCCGTAGTTCGGAGGCGGCTGCATCGTGTACGCGCGTCCCTTCGCCACGTTCTCGTGTTCCTGCTGCGCTGCGGTGAGAAAGTGTGGGAACAGGATGATAATGATGGCCATCAGCATCCCCTTCAGTGAGCGAGTTCTTGCCATTTCAGTTCGCCTTCGTCCAGAGAAAGGTCGTGTTTTCCGCTTCCGCTCGCATCTGTCACCAACGTCCACGCCCTGCTTGCAGTGGCGTCCCGCGCTCATCAATAATGAGTCCGTCTCTTCAACGTGTCCATTTTGAGACAACGTGGTGGGAATGTCCACCACTGGGAGCGTGCCATGCGAAACAAAGCTGTGCTGTGTGTGTGCTGTCAATTGCGGCCGTTTCTTCCGCACCGATACGGTGCGAGGAGCCGAAACAAGGTGCTGTGAACCGTGCGATCCTGGGCGGCGATGTGGTGCTCGAGACGATCTTCATCCCGCCGGGTGAGTTCATGATGGGCAGTACACCGGAAGAAAAGGCCTGGGCGACGGGCATCGAAGGTGGAGCACAAGCAGGTACCGAACGTGAATCATACGAAGGCGAGCAACCGCGGCAGATGCAGGTGAAGTACGGGTACTGGATGGGCCGCACGGAGGTGACCGTGGGGCAGTTCCGGCGGTTTGTCGAAGAGTCCGGGTACGTCACTGACGCGGAGAAACCAGGCGGCCATACTCAGTGCTTCAACCCGAAATGGACTCACTACAATCTGACAACACAGGTCACACATCCGTGGGAACCGATGTCGGGCAAGAGCTGGCGCGATCCGACTTTTCAGTTTCCCTTGCGCGACGATTTTCCTTTGTGCCGCCGGTTGATCATTATGGCGAACGAGGCCGGAACGGATTCGGGTTGGCCGACATGTGCGGCGGCGTGTGGGAAGTGATACTCGATCACTTTGATCCCAAAGGCGGACACGAGGAACTGCTCGTGGCCGCCGAGAACTGTCGGCCGGTCTGCCGGGGTGGCAATTACTTTGATGTGCCCGGCAACGCCCGTTGCGCCGTGCGTCTGGGGTTAGCTGGCCCGCATTACTCCGACTCACGCGATGGATTTCGAATTTGCCTCGGACCCGCGATGTAGCGCGCAATTCACTCCGCGTGCGTGGTGAGCGGTGGCGTGGGGCCGAGGAGACGCGGAACAAGTTCCGCGTTACAGTCCGTCACGGGATCGCGCCGCCTCACGGCCGTCCGAAACCGTTGTGATCGATACAGATCGATACAAGGGTGCCTGATGACGGACTGCCCCCGTTCGTGTAAAATCGGCACCGGACATGTCGATGTCCGCCGGACAGTCTGATGACCACGGACAAGCAGGAGCGAGGTTGAAGTGGCTGATATTGTGCAATGTGAAGTGCGTCCGGCGGGAACGGCCGTACAGGTCGACCGACGCCATGATCTGGACGCTCTCCGCGCATTCGCGATGCTCTTGGGCATCGGCCTGCACGCCGCGTTGAGTTTCTTTCCTATCCCCTGGATCGTGCAGGATACGCGACAGAACCCGCTGTTCGGACTAGGTACGGCGGCGATCCACGGGTTTCGCATGCCGCTGTTCTTTTTGATCAGCGGTTTCTTCACGATGATGTTGTATCGCAAACGTGGGTTAGTGCCATTATTGCGGCAACGAGCGTTGCGTATTCTGCTGCCGTGTCTGTTGGGCCTTGTGACCATCGGACCGCTGCTGCATTATGTCTCGGCTTGGGCCGTTCGGTCTGCTGCTGCTCCCAGCGGCCCCTCGCAGCTGACTGTGGCCGACGCGGTTCGCCAGGGTGACAAACGACTAATTGGCGTCTTGCTGTTGAATGACCACAGCGCGATCGATCAACCGGATGTGCAATTCGGTATCACCCCCATGGGCTGGGCAGTGCTGCGGGATGATGTGAACATGGTCAACCTGCTGCTGGCGCGAGGTGCCCAAGTCAATGGTGGAAACCGGGATGGATCCACGCCCCTGCACTGTGCAGCATTTCTCGGTCGACACGAACTGGCCGCCCTGCTGCTCACACATGGCGCCGACCCCAAGACCCGTAATCACTCACAAGACCAAGCGATCAAATCCACGACGGCCGATTGGGCAACGACTTCGGCACTCATTGGTTACCTGGGGCTGCCGCAACCGGATCGAACCACACTCGAGCAGGGGCGAGGTAAGGTCCGCGAACTGCTGGCCGAACTCTCGGATCCGCTGCAGGAACCGGCGTTGGCGGAACGTGCGATTGCAACGACAACACCCACGCTGAGTCTGCGCGACCGCTATCAAGCGTTTCTCAACTCAAGCCTGTGGCGAGTCGAGTGGGGGGGCGCGTCCTATCACCTGATTCAATCGAATATCTTTGATCACCTGTGGTTCCTTTGGTATCTCTGCTGGATGGTGGGGATCTTCGCCATCATGGCGATCGTAACATCGCGAATAGGCTGGCCGCTCACAGAACGGATTCCCGTGCTCTCAGTCGGCCGCTTTGTCTGGCTGATTCCGTTGACCTTTGTGCCTCAGTGGTTCATGGGTCTTGCCGGTCCTGTTTTTGGCCCCGACACGTCGACCGGCCTGATCGTGCCGCCACACCTCCTGGTTTATTACTTGGTCTTCTTCGGGTTCGGCGCGCTGTATTTCGACGGCGCTGATTCGCAGGGGCGATTGGGGCGTTGGTGGTGGCTGGCGCTGCCGGCAGGTCTGTTTGTTGCGTTCCCGGTTGGCCTGTTCGGTATCGGCGGACGAGTGTTGAGCGTGACACTGCAGGTCACGTATGCCTGGACCATGATTGTGGGGTTGATGGGCCTGTTTCGAGTGCTGTTGCGGAAGGAGAACCGAGCGATCCGCTACATGTCGGACGCTTCGTATTGGCTTTATCTAGCCCATTTACCACTGATCATCTACGCCCAAGCGATTGTGCGTACGTGGCCCTGGAGTCCGTGGTTGAAGTTTCTGATAATCAGCGTGGTTTCTCTGGCAATTCTATTGGCGTCGTATCAAACGTGCGTGCGGTACACGTGGCTCGGCTTGCTGCTCAACGGTCGTCGATTGCGTGCACGACGCCCGCGTGAGGACGAGTCCGCGGCTGCGGAATTATCGCCGCCTGGGCCAGCTTCCGAGCCGGCGTAGGAATAGGCAGAAACCCGCGGAGCGAACCAACTCAGCGGAGCGGCGTTCAGACTTCGACAATCCCCAGCGGTGGTTGAGCCTGCCACTCGCCGTGAGTCAGTTCTCCGAACACACCCTGCCGTGTCATGTTCAGCACGAGCAATTCGAATTCGCCTTAGCAGCAGTTCTCCAGCATCATGCAATGCCACCGGGTCTGCTCAGCCGGGTCCACCAGTTGCCAGCACGGTTGACAAACCAGCCACAGCGGTCTTCATGCCTGAAATCTCCCATTCCTTGATGTCGAGTTGGCGTTTTGATCTCAAATATCCGTGCGGCTGGCGATAAAAGGTCCACCGGCCGTTCACTGCGGAGTAGCGCGCGATCCCCGCCATTATCCCGCGATCGAATCCCCGGGTCGCTTCGAGCAAGAGAATGATTCTGGGCGAGTTCTGCATCGGCGATTTCGCGGAGGGTGCGGTAGGAATACGCTGCCGAAAATGAACGCATTGTCAGGATTCCGGATCGGAAGCAAGCCGCCGAGCCATTGCTGCCAGAGCGCCCGACGCCTGCCGCCGTCCGCCAAAGATGGCGGTAAATTTGCCATGAATGGTGATGCTTTTCCAGCCGTCCGCCGTAGAATGCGGTCTGCCCGTGCCGACCGGGGCCGTCGGCAAGCAGATTCAGTTCCCGGTCCAAGAGGCGTGCTGTATGGAAAACGGATCCATTTCTGCCATCGATACGGCCATTGTGGTTGCCTATCTGCTGGGGATCATGGCGGTCGGAATCCTGGCGGGATATCGCAAGAACACCTCCTCTGACCAGTTCTTTCTTGCCGGCCGTTCGTTCCGGTGGCCGCTGATCGGCGCAGGGCTGTTCTGCGCCAACATTTCCACGATTCACTTCGTAGGCCTGGCTTCGTCGGGATACAAAGACGGACTGGTGATCGGCAACTTCGAGTGGATGGCGTCTTTCTGCTTGATCCTGTTGGGGATCGTCTTTGCGCCGTTCTATTTCCGCAGCGGATCACGACGCTTCCGGAGTACGTCGAGAAGCGTTACGGCACGGGGGCGCGCACCATCTTGGCCTTCATCTTTGTGATGTCCGCCCTGTTGGTCCATATCGGCATCAGCCTCTATGCGGGTGCCAAGGTGATTGAGGAGCTCTTCGGAATCCCGTCGCTGGTATCGATTGTTGTGATTGCGGTGGTCACCGCCATCTACACGATCCTCGGTGGCCTGAAAGCCGTGATGATCACCGACGGGATTCAGGCGGTGTTGTTGCTGCTGGGCGCAGCGATTCTGACCTTCGCAGGCATTCAATCGCTGCCAGGAGCAGGTATCGAATCGTGGGCCGATTTACGGGCTGCCTGCCGTCCGGATCAGCTCAGCATGATCCAGCCCATCAAGGACGCCACCGCGCCGGGCAGCCTGGGGCTCCGCGAATTCTCCTGGTACTCGATCCTGTTTGGCTATCCCGTCCTGGGCATTTGGTATTGGTGTACGGACCAGACGATCGTGCAGAAAGTGCTTGCTGCCAAGACCGAGAAAGATGGTCGGGACGGTGCCATCTTCGCTGGATTCCTGAAAATCTTGCCGGTCTTTCTGATGGTATTGCCGGGCGTGATTGGTTACGTGCTGTTTCAGGAGCAAATCAGAAACGACAACGATGCCACATTGATGGTCATGATGAAGGAGTTGCTTCCGACCGGTGTGCGCGGCCTGATGGCAGCCGGTTTGCTGGCGGCCCTGATGAGTACGGTCCAGGCCGCCTTGAACAGCACGGCCACGCTGACCGCCGAGGACATCGTGAAGCGTCTGCGACCCGACACACCTGATGCGACGCTGGTGAAGATCGGTCGATGTTCGGCAGCCGTGGTTGCCGTGCTGGCCATTCTGTGGTCCACGCAGGGGGGTAAGTTCGGGAGTATTTTCGAAGCCATTAACAAGATCCCGATGGCGTTCGCACCGGGGATCACCACGATTTTTCTCTGGGGCGTGTTCTGGCGGCGCGGTAACAAGCAGGGTGCCATGGCCGCTTTGCTCTTCAACGTGATCATCGGCCTTGTCTATCTGATGATTGACATTCCACTGATCGGGTCCGAGCAAGTTATCGCCAAACGCTTGGGCATCCCATTCATGCAGGTTGGATGGTACCTGTTCCTGATGTCCAGCGCGATCTACGTCACCGTCAGCCTGATGACCCCGGCCCCGTCGGAAAAGCAACTCAACAACCTTTGTTGGACTCGCCCGCTGGACGCCTTGCGCGGCAAGATCGAGGGCCCCCTGACCGATCCAAGGATCATGGCGACGATCCTGATTATCGTCATGGGCATTTTGTACGCCTTGCTCCACTAAACTCGCCGTTATCGCTGGGAAATGATCGATGGGAAGGCTGGCTGGTACGAAGACAACTCGCTTGCACCCCTACCGTGTCGCGCTGGCCGGCGGCTGGGGAGACCACAACTTCGTGAATTTCCTGGCCGATGGATACGTGGTCGTCGTCCAGATTCAACCGACCGTGACTTTTCACGACCGATGTGGCATCTGTTCGAGCACCCGGCAGATTCTCATGCAGAAGTACCCGCAGGGTATACCCGACCACATCGATAAGTACCAGTTGGCGACCGAGCTTTACTACTGGGAGAATGCGCAAAGTCCCGATTGGCGGATCCCAGGACGCTTGGGGATCGGTCTATCCTGGCATCAATCTGTTGCACTACGACTTCCGTCATCACAATGGCGTACTACCCATGACGGTGAGCTCCCTGGTGGACGAACGTAGCGCCAGATGGTTCGAACGGCACTTCTGGATTGTGGACTGCGTCGGGCCGCGTCCCGAGGGCTACAACCCGTTCGATGGCGGGCGGTTTGCCACGAGGAAGGTTGTCGAGCAACTGGGGAAGTCCGGGCAGGACTGCTTTGCCGCCATCAAGAACCGCGACGTGGAATCGCTCGGAGCTTCGTTCAACTTGTGCTCGTCCGCTTGGAGAAAAATGCTGCCCGCCATTTTCGAACATCCGACCATCCAAGTGCCCGTGATGAAAAGGCTCCGGTACTACCAACGCAAGTATGCGGGTGCCATGCCTTCAGGCTGCGGCGTCGGATATCTCTACGTGGCATCGTCGTCACCGGTTGAAGGCGGATTTCAAGTGAAAGTGAACTTGGGTTAGGGCAGAAGCATGCTGAGCGATAACTGTTATGCGGTGATCATGGCTGGTGGGGCGGGAACGCGTCTCTGGCCGTTGAGCAGCCGAGACAAACCGAAACATTTCTTGAAGCTGTTTGGCGGCCGGTCTTTACTTGAATTGACCGTCGATAAGTTGCGCGGACAGTTGCCTGACGACCGCATCATGGTCTTGACGAGTGAAAAGTATCGAGAAGTCGCCCAGTCGACCCTGCCTCAGATACTACCGGAGAATTTTGTTTATGAGCCCTGCCTGCGAGACACGGCGAGTGCCCTGGGGCTGGCGGCAACGGTACTGAAGTCGAGATGCCCGGCGGCGACCATGATCGTATTGACGGCCGATCAGATCATCGAGCCCGCCGCAGCATTCAATGCCGCCATCGGTAACGCAGCGGCTTTCCTCGAGTCGCACCCCGATCAGTTGATCGCGTTCGGAGTCCGCGCCATTTCACCCAGCACGCTCGTCGGCTGGCAGAAACTGGGTGACACTGTCGCCTTTCCGCACTGCGAGGTACGCAGAATCACGGCCTTTACGGAAAAGCCGGAACTGAAGACCGCCGAACGATACATGAACGAAGGGGGATACTGCTGGAATTCCGGTCAGTTTGCCTGGAAAGCGGAAACGATTCTTAAGGAAATCGATACGCATCTGCCCGAGGCCACTGCGCTCCTCACGCAAATCGGCCAGGCTTGGACCACGGACCGACGCGAGCGAGTCCTGCGCGAGCTGTTTCCCCGGATGCCGAAAGGCTCGATCGATTACAAGATCATGCAGAAGACAAGCCGGGCCTGCAGCATCCTCCTGCCATGCAGCTGGGAGGACATGGGAACCCATGCGGCGCTGGCCGGTAAGATAGGCACACAACGCGACCACAATACCGTCGTCGGCAAGGCCGTGGTGCTGGGAAAGGAGAACCTCGTTCTCGCCAATACGAACCAGTGCGTCGTCGTCGCATCGGATCAGCTTGTGGTCGTCGTCACCGAAAACGCCGTGTTCGTTGGAGATCGAAACACGGACATGAAAACTCTGTTGGAATTCGTTACCGAACAGGCACCCGAGATCGTCTAGGTCCAGGGCGTCATGTCCTGCGCCGTCGCGGTATCGATCCCATCCTGATCTGGAAATATGGAACATGATTTTTCTGCCAAGTCGGACTGTTACCTGGCTTCTCGCCGTCTGCCCGCTGCTTGTTTCGTCGTCTTCCGCACAGGACGACCAGGGTCCCTCCCCGACTTCCGGCGGTTCCGTGTACAAACAGCCGATCAACCCCGAGGTCAATCCCTGGCAGGACCGGGGCATCGCGTCCCAGTACCGATTCGGCGGCTACTACACCCGCAAGAAACGTCGATGAACCGTGGCACTACGAGAGCCGCACTGACGAGTACGCCGACGTTGCCGTTCGTTTTGGAGATGGCCCGCAGGAACTCGTCTTCTGGCGGGGCAGCAGCTATCTGCCTTATTGGGACACAGGGGAGAAGAAGATCAGCCTGACGGAGGTCCTTCCCCGTACAGGCGATGGTCCCGCGACGCGGCCGGACAAGGTCAACCGATATTCACAAGTCCGCATCATTCAGTCGACACCCGAACGGGTCATCGTGCACTGGCGTTACATGCCGAACATGCCCGAAAAGGTCGGGCCGGAAAATCTGCCCGACCAGACTCAGATGGCCGACGAGTACTTCGTCGTGTTCCCCGACCGAGCCGTGATCCGAGCCGTACTCGCGGGGCAACCGCGTTATGAAGATTGGCGAAAGGCTGCGCCGGGACGCGTCTTTCGATATCAGTTGACCAACAGCGGCATCGAAGAGCGACCGATCGAAAGTACCGATACGACTTCGATGCTCGACGTGATGGGATTTGCCGACGAGAAACCGCGAGCCGTTGATCCCGCGCCTCATTGTGCGATGCCCGACTCCCTGCCGAAGCCGGTCGTCCGTTTCTCTTTTGATGAAGGCAGCGGGCTGACAACACGGGAAGCCGTTTCAGGAACGCAGGTTCCCATCGAAGGCCATGCAGCGCATTGGCGCCGCGGCGTCTCGGGGACGGCACTGCAGATGGACGGTTGGACTTCGCTGGTGCAGTACGCGAAGGACTCTTCGCAGCAGCCGGGGTGCGATCGCATCACGATCGACGCCTGGATCGCCGTCGCGGCCTATCCGTGGAACACCTGCCCGATCGTACAGCAGGTGGATGTAGCCAACGACAAGGAGGGCAACGGCCTGATGTTGGCCGTGGAAGCCGATGGCAAACCGAGCATGTGGGTGACGGTTCGTGATGCGGATGGAGACCGGCGGATCAGCCTTAAGGCCGACGAGCTGATTCCTCGCTTCCGCTGGACTCGCTTGACCGGCGTAGTCGATGCCGCGGGCGAAACCTGCACGCTACGGCTGTACGTCGACGGCCGCAAGGTTGTCGAGACGCGAGGTGCCGCGGGCCAACTCGCACTGGCTACTCGCGCCCCGGTGCGCGTCGCCCAAGGGGTGAAGCGAATGCCGTACTTGCCAGTTGGGGAGGGGCAGTATCCGAGCCCCTACTCGTTTGACGGGCTGGTCGATGAGATCAGCCTCTTTGATACCGCTTTGACCGACACGCAGATCACGCAGAGTACCGCCGCCTACAACTTGACCGAATCGCAGCGAATTGCCCCGGACATGAACCGGCGCGTGCTGCCCGCGGGCGAGGCAAGCTGGAATACCTTCGGCGCCCGCTTTGCGCACCTGCCGTTCCATGAGTGCTGGAACAAAATGTTCCGCGTGTGCGGACACCCTGACATCGTAGTAAGTTTCGACAAGCTGCCCTGCCGTTTCGTGCTCTGGCACGGAGCAGGCTACATTCCCATGTTGGTGAGTGAGAACGGACGTTGGTACAGCAACGAGTTCAACGAGAATTGGTGGAAGGGTTGCTGCGAGCCGATGTCCGACAAGAAGATGGTCTTCGGCCAGGTACATATCGTCGAGCAGAGTCCGGCACGCGTCGTGCTCAAATGGCACTATCCACTCTCCACAGTCGGCTACGAAATCTCATACGAAGACCCGAAAACGGGCTGGGGCAACTGGTCCACTTGGTATCTGACGATCTATCCCGATGGTACGATCGTGAAGCGCATGCGGGTCTACATGGGCGAAGAGCGCCGCCATGAATGGCAGGAATCCATGGCCATTATGGGGCCCGAGCAGCGACCCGAAGAGGTCATCGACACGACGCCCGCACTGACTCTCGCGACGAGCGATGGAACGATTCGAGAATACTCCTGGATCGGCAAGCCGCCCGAGGAGGTCGACTATGCGGATGCGATTCTCCACATTGTCAATATGAAGGCCCTGTTCGATCCGTATACGATCCAGCGGATTCGAGGGGGCGACATCTACAGCGCCCGCGGCGGCACCGGGTATTCCGCCTTTCCGGCCTGGAACCACTGGCCGGTCGCCCAGATCACCTCCGACGGTCGGCACGCCACGTTTCCCGACAACGCGGCACATAGCAGCCTGACGCACATCTTCTGGGACGACTCGACGCCCTTTGGCGAGCAGGGCTTGTTTCAGGAAAAGCTGCTGCTGGAGGGCATGTCGGACAAGCCAGCCGAGGAACTTCTGCCGCTGGCCAGATCATGGCTCGAGCCCGCGACTGCCAGGTCGCTCACCGCCGGGCTGGAAGTCGCATACGATCCAGCCCAGCGGGCCTACATGCTCACACGCGCGAACGGCGGGGTCGCGCCGCAACTCGACTTCACTCTGGCCGCCTCACGGCAGTCGCCCATCGTCAATCCCGTCTTCGTTGTAGCCAATTGGGGCCAGGACGAGACAGCGTCGATCTTGATCGATGGGATGCCCTTGGACGGCGCAGTTGACATTCGCCAAGGCGTCGTCCGTCGGGCCAACGGCGTCAATGCGCTCGTGGTCTGGATCGAAATGTCGACGATCGAACCGATACAGGTTACCATCCAATAGAACCCCTCCATCGCATTCTCAATACAGATAACCAACGCAAAGGCAGATGATCATGCTCATTAGCAACCGCCCCACGACACGGGGTTCCCTAACTGTCCTCGCGTTGGCGTTGCTGGTCTTTCCTGCGACCGCGGCCGAAGTCGCCGGCCCGCGGCCTAATTCGGATTCCGTTCCGGCAGATGGCGGAAAACCTCTGAAGGTCTTCATACTGGCCGGGCAATCGAATATGGAAGGTCACGCGCAAGTAAGCACGTTTGACTATATGGCTCGGGACCCGCACACGGCTCCTATCCTCAAAGAGATGCGGAATGAAGACGGGACGCCGCGGGTGTGCGAGAAAGTGTGGATCTCGTACCTCACGGGGGACGGCGATGAATACACGGGCAAACTGACGGCCGGCTTTGGAGCCCAGGGAGGCGAGCCCAAAATCGGCCCGGAGTTTACCTTTGGCGTCTACATGCAGAAGTTGCTGGGCGAACCGATCCTGATCATCAAGGCCGCTTGGGGCGGCAAGAGCCTGCATACCGATTTCCGACCGCCGAGCGCCGGACCATATGAATTGAACCAGCAGCAGGTTGCCGAGTTCGCGGAACGCGGTGTAGACCGCGAGCAATGGAAAGCCGAGAAGGCGAATGCGACGGGCCGCTATTACCGCCTCATGACCGCACACGTGCAGAAGGTTTTAAAGGACATCAAACGGGTCATGCCCGACTACGACCCGCACCAGGGTTATGAATTGGCCGGCTTTGTCTGGTTCCAGGGCTGGAACGATATGTGTGATGGCAGCACCTATCCCGATCGAGACAAACCGGGAGGCTATGATCTGTACAGCCGATTGTTGGCGGACTTCATCCGGGATGTGCGCACAGATCTCTCAGCACCTCGAATGCCATTCATCATCGGAGTGATGGGGGTGGGCGGGATGCGAGAAGAGCCCGACTATTTCCGACTGGCGATGGCGGCCCCGGCCGCCCTGCCGGAATTCGCGGGAAATGTCGTGGCGGTCCAGACTGCGCCGTTTTGGGATGAAGCCCTGGCGCCTGCCAGCGCGAAGCGGAACGCGTACAACCAGATATTGGATACCGCACATACGCTCGACGAAAGCGGCAGACTCGACAGGAATGCGACGAAATTCCCGGGTTGGCAGGCGATCGGAACGCCCGCGCCTGAACAGCGGATCTGGCGTTATGCTGCCTTTGATGCTCAGCAGGAAACCGACGAACTGGACAGAGGCGTGACGAAGCGTTTTCGTGATGTGGCCCGGCCCGCTGGAATGGAAGGCTGGTACCTGCCCGATTATGACGACAGTGCCTGGAAGCGCGGCAGAGCCCCGATTGGCACAGGTACCTGGAACCACCTTCGGACAACCGTGAAGAACAATTCCGACTGGGGTGACGGTGAGTTCCTGTTGATGCGCACGGCCTTCGAGCTGGAGGCGATCGATTGTGAATCGTATCGGCTCAGTATCCTGGCCAGGCAAGGTTTCGACGTCTATCTGAATGGACACCAGATTCACACCTATGTCTGGTGGAAGACCGAACCCTATTATCGCGCCATCATGCTGACAGAGAACGAGACCAAGTATATGAAGAAGGGCGTCAACGTGCTGGCGGCCTATGCCAACGTGCATTACGACGAGAAATCCGCGGAGCCGTACGGGTCCATCGACCTGTTCCTCGAGGGAATCACTCGGGATGGCCAGCAACAACTGGCGCAGGCGCTGGAGCAGGTGTTTTCGGCCGAGGATCGAGCCATTGCGGACGGCGCCTCCAACGCCGAATACCATTACATGGGCAGCGCCAAGATCTTGGCTCAGATCGGTAAGGCCTTCGCCGAGGCGATCGATGGGATTGATGCGTCAGTAGAGTAGTCACGGCCAACCGATGAACACATGAATCCGCGATCAGCGGAAAAACTAGAGCTAACGGAGTCATCCCGTCATGAGACAGAGTATTTTGGCTGCGTTCTTGTTACTGAACGTGACATATTCGGTTGCCTCGGAACCTTTGCCGGTTCCCGCGCGTGGATTCGTGAGTTCCCAACCGGCGAGAACGTGGGAGGAAGGTCTGATTTGCGGCAATGGCACACTTGGTGCCAATGCCCTGAGCCGCCCGCTGAAGGAGCGGATCATCTTCTCGCACGAGAGACTGTTCCTGCCGATGGGCCCTCCGGTGATGCCTCCCGATCAGTCGGCCCGTTTGTTCGAAATCCGGCGGCTCATCGCACGCGGGCTTTACAGGCAGGCCTGCCAGTTGCAGTTCGATCTCTCGGGCCAGGATGGGTTCATGTACCCGGACTATTTTGTTCCGGCCTTCGATCTCGCGATCCACACTCAGGCGCAGGGTGAGGTGCGCGACTACGCCCGCTCGGTGAATTTCCAAACTGGTGAGACGGTCGTCCATTGGGCCGATGACCGAGGCGTGTTTGAGCGGCGCATGTTCGTGTCACGTGCGGCCGGTGTGGCCGTGCTGCTACTGACGGGACCTCCCGCGGCACTCGACTGTCTTCTCAAATTCGAGCCGCGGGAACCCAGCCAAGAGTTCAATTCGGACTCCGACGTCAACAAGCGTTCCGACCAGGTTTTCCAGGAGCACATCTCCGATATCAAGAGCACGGCGGGCGACTCCGGGCTGACCTACACGAACAGATTCACTAAAGCGTACCCGGGCAGCATTCATGCGTTGGAAGGTCACGCACGGGTTGTGACTGGCGGAGGCGCACGCAAGCCGCAAGATGACGGCACACTCGCCATCACGGATGCAGACCGCATCCTGCTGCTGGTCGACATCCGCCTGCTCTATGATCCGGTCAAGTCAAAGCTGGAGGAAATGAAGCAGGCTCTCGCGCAGTTGTCCGCCGACTACGGTCAACTGCTCGACGACCACGCCAGAATCCACGGCGAGCTGTTTAATCGGATGCGACTGGATCTGGGCGGCGGCGATGACCGACAGCGGACCACCGAAGAACTGTTGGAACTGTCGACCTACGAGAATCCCAACCGGGCGTTGATCGAAAAGGAATTCGATGCCGCGCGCTACAACATCATCTGCAGCACGGGCGAGTTGCCACCGACCTTGCAGGGAGTCTGGGGAGGAACCTACGTTCCCGGTTGGGCCAGCGATTTCACCCACAATGGCAATGTCCCGTCGGCCATCGCGTCCTACTTGATGGGCAACACGCCCGAGTTGATGCTGGCCTACACTTCCTACATCGAATCGCTTGTCCCCTACCTGGAGATCAATGCCAAGCATCTGTTTGGCGCCCGCGGCGTCGTGCTCCCGTCACGCTCGACGACTCACGGTTTCAACAACGCACTGAACGCCGATTTCGCCGGCGGCATGTGGGTTGGCGGCGCCGGTTGGGCCGCCCATTTCTTCTATGACTATTACCTCTATACAGGCGACCGGGGATATCTCGCGCGACACGCGCTGCCGTTCATGGAACGCGTGGCACTGTTCTTTGAAGACTATTTGTACGAAGGGCCGGATGGAAAGTACATCTTCTCGCCGACCCAGTCGCCGGAAAACACTCCGGGCAACTCGGACACGCAGGCATCCTACAACGCCACCATGGACGTGGCGGTCGCCAAAGAGTTGCTGACAAATCTGATCGCTGCCTCACACGAACTGAATACGAACGCAGACAAAATTCCTGTCTGGGAAGCGATGCTGGTGAAGATGCCGGAGTACATGATCGATGAGCGCGGCATCATCAAGGAGTGGCTCACTCCCCGACTCGAAAACAACGATGATCATCGACATTGTTCGCAACTCTACCCGCTGTTCGACGGCTTGCCGGAGGAGATCGCCCGCAGCCCCGAGCTGCGCGGCATTCCGCAAGAGCATCGCATATAAACTCGACAAGCACTGGCAGAACAACCAGCGCGGGTTCATGTCGTTCGGGCTGGTGCAGTTGGGACAGGCGTCCGCCAGCCTGGGCGAGGGTGAATTGGCCTACCATTGCCTGCGACACTTGGTGAACCGCTTCTGGCTGAACAATCTGGCCTCGATGCACAACCACCGTTCGCTGCTGAACATGGACATCAGCGGGGGCATGCCGGCCGTGATCATCAAGATGCTCGTCGCTTCGGATGTCGGCAAGATTCAACTCCTGCCTGCCCTGCCCGCGGCCTGGCCTTCCGGCCAGATCGAAGGCGTAGCGTGCCGCGGTGCAATCGCGATCCAGAGCCTGCAGTGGGACGGAAAGCAGGTTGCCGTCACCTTGCGTTCCCTCAAGTCGCAAGAGGTCATCCTGGAACTGCCCTCCGAGATCTCGCAAGTTGTTCTTCCCAGTGGCGACGGACAGGTGAATCCCGCTCAGCACGCCAATCAGCGTTGTATCGTCCTTTCCGCCGGTCAGCCGGTGAGTATGAATATTACACTCAAGTGACCGTTGTGACGACGCAGTTACAGTGCCCGTGGAGGGCGCTGGCGACAACCTGGGTACCAACCAGCAAGCGAATTGAATGGGAGCATCCCAGTGCAGCGAATGTTTCATTCGGTCTGTTGCGCGTGGCTGGGCATCCTTGTTATGATCATGGCGTGTCCGGCGGCCGCGGAACTGCCGAACATCGTGATCATTTACGCGGACGACCTGGGGTACGGTGATTTGTCGTGCTACAACCCCCAGGCCGCTTACGAGACGCCGCGACTTGATCAAATGGCCCGAGAGGGAATCAAGTTCACCGATGCTCACAGCCCTTCCACTATCTGCTCGCCATCACGCTACGGCCTCTACTCGGGCCAGTTGGTGTGCCGCACGGGGCGAAACTCCACGGCGTTTGAAGGACCTGGCGGACCGAGTTATCTCGCCCCCGGGCAACTGACAATCGCAGAAATGCTGCGGCAACAAGGCTATCGCACCGGCGTCTTCGGCAAATGGCATGTCGGCCTTACCTGGTTGGACAAAAATGGAAAGCAACTCGGCGGCGGCTTCGAGAACTCGCTGCTCATCGACTACGACAAGAGTACTCCTCTGGTAGACGGGCCCAACAGGCGAGGCTTTGACGAGTCGTTCGTGACACCGAATTGCCCTACGACCGACCCGCTATATGTTTACATCGAAGACGGTCGCGTCTCCTGCCCGGCCAGCCAGCGGCACCGCAGTGACGACCTGCCGAACCCGGGTGGTAAATGGCGGTGGGATAATGACGAAGGCTGGATGGCGCCCGGCTATCGTTTTGTCGACGCCGATCTGTTGTTCTACGATAAGGTGTTGGACTTCATTACCCGGCACCGACAGAACACTCCTCAGCAGCCGTTCTTCGTGGTGTTTTCCACGCAGATGTCTCATGCGCCCGTACTGCCAGCTTCCGAGTTCATGGGCCAGACTGACGCTGGCCCGCGCGGGGATTTCGTTCGGGAACTCGATGTGCTGGTCGGACGCCTGCTGGACACCATTGAGCGCCTCGGCATCGATGACAATACCCTGGTCCTGTTCAATTCCGACAACGGGCCCGAAACGGTTCACACCGATTGGATGAGAAAGGACCACCACCACGATGCGGCAGGAGGGTTTCGGGGAATGAAACGCGATGGTTGGGAGGGAGGCCACCGCGTTCCCTACATTGCCCGCTGGCCCGGACGCATTCCGGCCGGGCAGGTTTCCCCACAGCTAACCAATACGACCGACATTTTTGCCACTCTGGCATCGTTGGTTGGCAGCGAGCTTGCCGAAGACGTCGCGGTGGACAGTTACGACATGTTGCCGGCCATGCTGGGTATCCAGAAAGAAGACGATCCGATTCGTCCCCATATGCTGACTCAGAGCTTCCGGGGAGAATTTCAGTTGCGACAAGGTGACTGGAAGTATCTAGACCATACGGGCTCCGGAGGTAACGACTACAGCCAGGGCCGGCTGACAGAATATGCCTTGCCCGAAACAGCTCCGGACGCGACCGGACAGCTTTTCAATCTGGCTGAAGATCCTGGTGAAACTACGAACCTGTTCTTCGTAGAGTCCGCCCGACGCGCACAGATGCAGACGCTCCTGAAGGAACTGGCCAAGCCGAAACATGGTCGGACCGCACCGCGGAACCGAAAGCCTATCAAAATCGAGAATGTCCGTCGCGACCGTTAACCGAACGACTCGATATCTCGTGACGCGTGGGGCTCTGGCGGATGTTCGGGCGTATTCGGCAGGGCCAAAAATGAAAGCGATGACAAGTCCTCGCACTCCAAAGGGGGTGCGTGCCGGCCCCTTTTTCGTTGCCAGCGCGGTAGACTGGCACGCACGATGAACTGATGCAGCGCTCATGAAGTAAACGATGAGTTGACCACTTTGAACGAAAGACACTTGAATGGAAAGTCGCAGTCGAGCTGAATGGATGTTAGTTATCGGTTTTCTTGGTGCGATTGTCGTGTCGGAAACTCGGGCAGACCGTGTTCCAGAACCAACATTTGAGATCGCGGAGTCGCGACTGCGCGATCTACGATCGAAACGAATTTCGGGCCAAGCCGTTTCGCGCGGATTGGTTGCCCGACAGCACCGGGTATCCCCACCGCGATCACGGGCTCCGCGAAGGCCGCGGCACCGCGGTGCACCTGCGTATGCTCATGACGCGGTATCTGCTCGAACACCTTCCGCCCGGTCCCCGCTAAGTCATCCGACGAGTTGTTTTCGCCAACGGCTTGAAATCAGGTGACGCGTGTTGATGAGCCAGCGTGCGCAGCGGACACTCCCAGAGACTGTCACCGGGCGCATCAAAACCAGCCACTCAGGGGCGAAATGCCGCAGCCGGGGGATGTATTAAAGAAAGTCCTCCTGATCTTCGTTACGATCACTACGAATTGCAAGGGGCAGACGCACCTTCACTGCCGGGATCGTCGTCTTTCTTTTCGCGTTTGGGCTTCTTTATCAAGTGTTGGCGGCGTGTCCGGTGAGGTTGAGGACAATGTTGACCTAGAAAGCGGGAACGGCCCGCGCTGGCGTGGCTGCCGCGAAGTTATCCGTCCTCACTGCCAGAATCACGGCTACGGCGACAACAATCGCCACCGCGACCAAGAGAGCAGAACTGGTGAGCAGGCAGTGGCGGCAAAGGCCAAGCTTGGCGGTCATGATTTCTTCCCCGGCGAGGCGCCATGTGCACAGGGCCGGTTTCGCCGTCTTCCTGGCGGCGACTGGCAGGAAACGCAATCGGTTTGGAAACTCCGTCACGTCGCGCTGTTGCCTCTGGAACCGTGCTCTTCATCCTGTCCACGCCTTGTTCGCACCGGTAGACCAAGAGACCTCTGTCGGGGGAGTCTCGAGTCCGCCCATGGCGAGCATGGGCTGACGAATTCACCATCGACTGTGGTTACAATAGGGGCGACGGATCCTCTTACTGAGTTGCTCCCCATGAGCGATGTCACCCGCATCCTGTCCCAGATCAACGACGGCGATCCATCGGCGGCTGAACAGTTGCTGCCGCTGGTGTACGAAGAACTGCGTAGGCTGGCGGCGGCCAAGCTGGCTCACGAGAAACCAGGACAAACGCTTCAAGCGACGGCGCTGGTGCATGAGGCGTACATCCGGCTGATCGCTGATCCGGCGCACCCGGCTTCCGATGCGTCAGGTCAGTCGCAGCGTTGGGATAGCCGGCGACATTTCTTCTCGGCGGCAGCCGAGGCCATGCGACGAATTCTCATCGAGAGCGCCCGCCGCAAACAGAGTCACAAACGGGGCGGCAACTTTGAGCGTGTGGAACTCGCCTCGGACCTGCTTGTGTCCGACCCACGCGCTGACAACCTGCTTGCCGTGGATGCTGCCCTGAGCAAGTTGGCCGAGGAAGACGCCCAGGCGGCGGAACTCGTGAAGATGCGATTCTTCGCCGGATTCTCCATCACTCAGGCGGCTGAGGTCCTCGGGATCTCACGCACAACGGCTTATGAGCAATGGACTTACGCTCGTGCGTGGCTGCAGTGCGCGATCGAAAACGCAATGTAGCACGCGCCGACCACGACAGTGTGCCGATTTTTTTGCGGACGATTGCGGCGCCTTTTTCGCATAGTTCTTGGGAGCGCATTACAGCTGGGAGATTGGCATGGACCAGACTGCACAACGAGCAAAAGAGATTTTCCTCGCCCTGGCCGGTAATGTTCCCGCCACAGAACGGGATAGGCGACTGGACGAAATGTGCGCCGACGACGCCGCACTGCGCCAGCGAGTGCTTGCTTTATTGCGGGCCCACGCTGATCCCCGGAGTTATCTCGATCAGCCTGCCATCGACGTGACTCTGGATGTCGAGACATCGACAGACATTTCTGAGCGTCCCGGTACGCAGATCGGCCCCTACAGACTGCTTCAGGAAATCGGCCAGGGAGGGATGGGTGTCGTCTACCTGGCGGAGCAACACGAGCCGGTCCGCCGCAAGGTGGCGCTCAAGATCATCAAGCCGGGGATGGACTCGCGCCAAGTGATTGCGCGGTTCGAGGCCGAGCGGCAGGCACTGTCGCTCATGGACCATCCCAACATTGCCCGCGTGCTCGATGCGGGCACGACGGACAGTGGCCGCCCGTACTTTGTGATGGAGCTGGTCAATGGCATTCCCGTCACGCAGTACGGTGATGAGCAGCATCTGACGGCGCGCGAACGCTTGGAGCTGTTCATTCCCATTTGCCACGCCGTGCAACACGCGCACCAGAAGGGCATCATCCATCGCGATATCAAGCCCAGCAATATTCTGGTCGCGCTCTACGACGGACACCCCGTCCCCAAGGTGATTGACTTTGGCGTGGCCAAGGCCACCGGTGGGCAGCTGCCCGAGAAGACCATGTTCACGGGGCTGGGGCAGATCGTGGGCACACTCGAGTACATGAGCCCCGAGCAGGCGCAGCGCAACCAGCTGGACATCGACACGCGCAGCGACGTGTATTCACTGGGTGTCGTGCTCTACGAACTGCTGACTGGCGACACGCCGTTCGACAGGCAGCGGCTGCGTGCGGCGGCCCTCGATGAATTGCTCAGGATCATTCGGGAGGAAGAGCCGCCCAAGCCCAGCACAAAGCTCAGCAGCGGTGACACGCTGCCGTCGGTGGCGGCGAATCGCAAGATCGAGCCCGCGAAGCTCAGTGCCCTCGTACGCGGTGACCTCGACTGGATCGTCATGAAGGCGCTCGAAAAAGACCGAGCGCGACGCTACGAGACGGCCAATGGCCTGGCGAACGACATCCAGCGGTACTTAGACGATGAGCCGGTGGCGGCGTGTCCACCCTCGGCGGCCTATCGGTTCCGCAAGTTCGCTAAGCGCAACAAGGCGGCTATGGCGACGACGGGCTTGGTGACCGCCGCGCTCGTGCTGGGATTACTGGGGACATCCTGGCAAGCGATCCGTGCGACGGTGGCCGAGCGCAGGCGCAAGAGAACGAGCGGAAAGCACTGGCCAGTGCGGAAGCTGAAGCCACACAACGGAAATTGGCCGAAGCAGCCGCTCAGGCGGAACGCCACGCGCAAGAAGCGGAGGCTCAACAGCGGCAGAATGCCGAGGCGGCCGAGAAGAAGGCGACCGAAGAGGCCGCGGTGGCCAAGGCGGTCAACCAGTTTCTCCAGCAAGATCTGCTCGGACTGGCCGGCGCCGAGGCGCAGCTGGAGGCCAGGATGGAACCGGATCCCAACCTGAAGCTGAGCACACTACTCGATCGGGCGCTGAGCAAAGTGGACGAGCGGTTCGCCGATCAACCGCGGTTGCGCGCGGAGGTACAGGCAACTTTGGCGAGCGCGTTCTTGAGCATTGGCCGCTATGCGGACGCGGCGCAGCTGTTGGAACAGGTGCGGCATTACCGCGAGTCAACATTAGGTTTAGACCACTGCGACACACTGGAGTCGATGGCAGACCTGGCAGATGCGTACTACGCACAAGGCAAGTATGCGGAGGCCGAGCCACTCCAACTCCAGACGCTCGAGATCCGCCGTCGTGTGCTAGGCCCAGAGCATCGCGATACGCTTCAGTCGATGAACAATGTGGCGTTAACGTACGGCGAACAGGGCAAATACGCGGAGGCCGAGGCGCTCCAACGCCAGACGCTCGAGGTCCGCCGTCGTGTGCTAGGCCCAGAGCATCGCGACACGCTCCAGTCGATGAACAATGTGGCGACAATGTACTCCGAACAGGATAAATGCGCGGAGGCCGAGGCGCTCTTGACTCAAATCTTGGAGCTCAGCCGCCGCGTGCTGGGCCCGGAGCACCCTGATACGCTCCGGTCTATGAACAATGTGGCGGCAACGTACTGCGATCAGGATAAATATGCGGAGGCCGAGGCGCTCTTGACACAAGTCTTAGAGCTCAGTCGCCGCGTGCTGGGCCCGGAGCACCCTGACTCGCTCTTTTCGATGGTCAATCTGACGCATGTGTATGAGCGTCAGGCCAGATTTACGGAGGCCGAGTCACTCGTAACCCAGACGCTCGAGACTTACCGCCGCATGCTGGGGCCGGAGCACCCTCACACGCTCGAGGTGATGGCCACTTTGGGGAGGCTGTATGCGTATCAGGGCAAATATGGGGAGGCCGAACCGCTCTTTATACAGGTCTTGGAGATCCAACGCCGCGTGCTGGGCCCGGAGCAACACAGAACGCTCGCTTCGATGTCCTCCCTGGCGCGACTGTACTGCGATCAGGCCAAGTACACGGAGGCCGAGCCGCTGTTTACCGAGGCGATTGAGATCCAACGCCGTGTGCTGGGTCCCGAGCGCAGCGACACGCTCAGGTCGGCGTGCGGACTGGCAAACGTGTACGTCCTTCAGGCCAAATACGCGGAGGCTGAGCCGCTGTTGACTCAGGCGTTCGAGACTTGCCGCCGCGTGCTGGGCCTCGAACACTCGGACACTCTCTTGTCAATGAGTAGCTTGGCGTGCCTGTACATACATCAGGGCAAGTATACGGAGGCCGAGCCGCTGTTGACCCAGGTGCTTGAGATCCGACGCCGTGTGCAGGGCACCGATCACCCCGATACGCTCACTTCGATGGCCAACGTTGCGCAGTTGTACAAGTGTATGAATAGGTGTGCGGAAGCAGAGCCGCTCCTGACTCAGTCGCTCGAGATCCATCAGCGCGTACTCGGCCCAGAGCACCCCCGCACAGCAGAAGTAATGGACGCCCTCGGACATCTGTACTGGCAGCAGGGCAAGTATGCAGAGGCCGAGGTGCTCATAACCCAGTCGCTCGAGGGCACGCGTCGCGTGCATGGCCCCGAGCACCCCACGACGCTGACGGCGACCAACAATCTGGCAAGCGTCTACCTCGCTCAGAACAAGTGCGCGGAGGCCGAACGGCTCTTCATACAGGTCTGGGAGATCCAACGCCGCGTGCTGGGCCCGGAGCACCCTGACTCGCTCTTGTCGATGGGCAATCTGGCACAGGTCTACAAGAAACTACGCCAGTACGATCAGGCTGAGCCGCTGTTGACTGCCTTGCTCGCCATTCGGCGGCGCACGCTCGCCCCAGATGACCCGAAAATGGCGGTCATGCGGTCTGAACTTGCGGACACGCGGTTTCAACTCGCGGACACGCTCGTGCAGTTGGGCCGCAGTTCCGAGGCGGAACCGCTGCTGAGGGAACACTTGGCGTTCCTCGAGACGAAGTTCGCGGAAGGTTGGCAGCCCCGGAATGCCAAATCCATCCTGGGTGCGTGCTTGTCGGCGCAGGGGAAACTGGCGGAAGCTGAGCCATTACTGCTCGACGGATATCAGGGACTTAAGGTGCGAACGCTGCCACCTGCGGTACGAAAACAATTGCTCGCGAAAGCTCTGGAGCGACTGATTGCGCACTACGAGTCCGTGTCGCGGCCCGAGGAGGTCGCTCGCTGGCGCGCCGAACTGGAGCAACTGCAGTCAGCGGAGGCCGAGCCGGAAGGAACGCCCCAGGAAGCAGACTCTTCGGCCAAGGAGACCGACAAGCCAAAACAGTGACCTGCAGAAAAACGTTTGTCCAAATGAACGCGTAGTCCGCCCCCATATCAAGGAGTTGAGCCATGATTCAGCAATTGCACAGACCGCTGGTGTTATCGACGGCCGCTATCGCCCTGGTGTTCCTGCTCACAGGTGTGGCGACCGCTCAGAAAGGCAAAGCCCCTCCCAGTCCCGAGCCCATCCCCTATTCCATCGTCCTGCTCAGGTTGCCCGACACGTCCGCAGCATGTGGGGGCACGGCCCTGGGCATCAACAACGCGGGCCAAGTTGTCGGCTGGGCGGAAGTCGAACCGGGTGGTGCATCGCGTCCTTTCCTGTATACGCCTGGAACCGGAGTGCAGGATCTGCGGACGCTTATTGAAACGCAATGCCCATCCATGCCGGCAAACTGGGAGATCGGGTGGGCGTATGACATCAACAACCGGGGGCAGATCGTCGGCGACTTGGTCTTTAGTGAGGGCGGTGGCGGGGGCTATCGCTACACTCCCGCAGACGGCGTGAAGGGCACAGCCGCAAAGGTCGAGTACCTGGGTTACATGCAAGTCACAGCCTTGAACGATGCTGGAGATGTCGTCGGGATTGGGTACGACGTGGCGGGCCGGAATGAACCGGTCCTGTGCATGGACGAAGGTGGAATGACGCCACTTCCGCGTCCGGCTGATGGCCGGTTCTGGTGGCCCAAGGCGATCAACAACTCCGGGAAAGTTGCCGGCTTTACCACCAACAACTGGGCCCCCACGGAGGCCGTCCTCTATGAACCGGGCGAAGGCGTGCAGTTGCTCGGCTTCCTCAAGGCGACCATCGATGCCAAGAGTTACGGCAATGATGTCAATGACGCGGGTCAGGTCGTGGGGCAGTCAACGGCCACCCGGTTTGCTGATCATGCTTTTCGCTATGCCGGTGGCATGCAGGACCTCGGGACACTCGGTGGCGACCGCAGCTCGGCAACCGGCATCAACGTTTACGGCGAAGTCGTGGGGCACTCAACCACCAAGAGCGGCGGGAATCCGATTTTCCTGTACTACACCGACACCAATCGCGTCACAGGCATGGTGAATGTGACGACCTCCATCGTCGGTCTCCCGGCCGGGTTTCTGCCGACAGCGCAGCGGATCAACGACCACCGCTGGATCTGCGGCAGTGGACCGTGCGCGTGCGTACTGATTCCGCTGGGGCAATAAATGAGGCGCCCGATTCGGTGAGTATCGAAGCAATTCTCAGTCAACTCGGTCAAGTCTAGGTGAGGTGTACGATGAAGAATCGGCTAATGTTCGCCGTCGTATCAGGAGCGTGGCTCCTGTGTGCAGCGTGTTCATTCGCACACGCCGCGGACGGAATCGTGACAACAGACTTTAATCATGATGCGGACGACGCCTACGGCGGCGCCGTGCTGCCGATGCCCGATGGACGCATCGTTTCGTTTGGCCGAGCCGAGTCAGTTTCCTCAGCTGGCATGGCGATGGCTGCGACTCGGCACTGGCCAGACGGCACGTTGGATATCACATTTGGCAACGGAAAAGTCGTGGTGCCAAACAACCGGAACTATGTTGACTATCTGACGACAGGAACTCTGCAACCGGATAATAAGGTGTTACTTGTCGGTCGCCGATACCTGCCGGAGCGAGGCACTCTCTACCCGACGAACAGTAGTTGGGTGATTGCTCGTTACACCGTGAATGGGGCCCTGGACAAAACCTTTAATAGGTCCGGTGTTCAATCGACTGTCATCTATTCCAAAGGAGGGACTGTGGATGTGCCGACGGACTCGCCGACGGGACTGGTCGTTCAGTCTGACGGTAAGATCGTGGTGGCCGGAAACTACCAGCCGAAGTTTGGCGTTCCTTCGCGAATGGCGGTCGTCCGCTACAACGCAAATGGGAGCCTTGATTCCACGTTTGGCGGCTCTGGAATCGTGAAGCCGACGATCACCGTTATTTCTCACTATAGTATCCATTCTGTGGCCATGCACGGTAGCAAGATACTCCTGGTTGGCTATGGAAGAAATAGTTCGTGGACGGTGGAGGGGATGTTACTGGTGCAGCTAAACCCAAACGGTTCGCTGGACAGTACGTTCGGTGTTGGTGGTGTTGTCTTCACGACGTGGAGTGATGCGGCCCGCTATGGCGAGCGCGTTTTTGTGGAGGAAGACGGTGGAATCTTGGTGGGTGCAACTGCCGCACTATTCGGGGAAGGAGAGTTGTCGTGGGGATCAGTCGTGCGCTACACTTCCACCGGCGCTCTCGACTTGTCGTTTGGTGACGACGGAGTCCTGGACCTGCCCGTGGGCGGTGGTTCTGTCGTAGCCATGAACGGCGACATGATTGTGCTGGGCCAGAATGTGGAAAGCACGGATCCCCCTGCTCATGGGTACGCTGTGTCGCAGCTCTTTCCGGATGGCACCCTGGACACTTCGTTCGGCGAAGATGGTGTGGCTGTCGCTTGGCTGGACATGACCGTCCGCGGTGTCGCTGCCGGACCTTCTGGAGAGATCTATGGCTTCGGAACGAAGCTGACTGACACGAATGATTTTGCCGTTTTCAGGTTCCTGAGTAGCGGCGAACTCGATTTGAGTTTTTAGGTGGTGGCCATCCCCCTTGGGATAAGCTCTTCGATACAGTGTCGACAACCCCATTGACGAAGGAGTCATGACTATGTTTTGTCACCTGCACCGACGTTGGCTGTTGTTTGCCGTGAGCTGTGCAGCGATGCCTCTATTGAGCAGCCGCACCGAGTTGGGCGCGGCGGACCCGCCGTTCAAGTATGTGATCAAGCGATTCGGTTTCCCGCCAGCCGAGCTGAATCCGCTGGATCCGCTACCTGTGGAGCCACAGGTACTGCTGAAGCATGTGACGGCTGTGGGATCCTCAGTGTACGGCATGAACAACTTCGGTAATATGGTCGGCTGCTGTGAGTACCAGGCAATCAACAACGACCCGGACTCTCTGTACTACGGCAAAACCGTTTCGTGGCTCTATGCATTTCACTACACCCGTGATGGCGAGCTGCTGAATCTGTCCAAATTGTGGAATTCGTGGGGACTGCAGAACTTGCAGGACAACTTGGGCATGGGTTACGCGGAAGACATCAACGACCTGAATGTGATTGTGGGGGCCTCGGCGAGCGGTCTTGGCGGGACTGAGGAGATTACCTGTGTGCGTTGCACGCCTCCCGCCGTGCCCGGCGGGTCTGCCACATTCCTCGGTTTGCGCAATGGCTTTGGTGGTCCGTGCAGCATCAACATTCATGGCGACGTGCTTGGCCGCGATCTCGGTGGCACAGTTCTCTTCAGGGAAGAGACACAGCAAGTGTTTGGCATCCCCGAACTGAACGGCTATCACTTGACTCCCGCTGCGCTGGACGACAATCGGCAGGTCGCGGGCTTCGGCGGAGCGCCCACCGCGGCGTGGCGCTATGACCCGCTCACGAACAAGTTCACCGTGCTCAACAAGCGGTCTGTCGCGACCGGCATGAACGATTCCGGCGATGTGGTTGGTTATGGCTATTTCAAGCCCACAGACCAGCATGCGTTCTGGTGGTACTTTGAAAATGGCGTCGAGCGCGTCAAGGATTTGGGTACGCTTGGCGGCAAATGGAGTAGAGCGGAAAGCATCAACAATGCTACGGACCGCACCAGACTCAAGATTGTGGGCACCGCCGCAAACGAGAAAGGTCAATCGCGACCGTTCATTTACACGCCCGCTACCGGCATGGTTGATTTGGGACTGTGCATTGTGGGCGAGGAGATTGCACCGGGAGTTATCGTCCCAGTGGATCCCGCCTGGGGAGTCACGCCGATCATCGTCAATGACAACGGGCAGATCGCCGCTTCCATGGCTGGCGGAATCCCGTGGCAAGCCGTGCGGTTGGACCCGGTAGCGGAGTGAGCAGGCGAGATTCTCTCGATTCGACTGATCGTCCGGCAAAGACGTGATCGCAGCGCATCATCTCATGAATGAGGGAATTCAATCATGAACGCCGCACTTCCTACTCGCTCCAGACGACATCGCCGCAGCCACAATCGACGCGACCGTCTTCGTCGCAGGCCCGTTTGGCGCCGCCGCCTGGTACTTGAAGGACTCGAAGGACGTCGTCTGTTGTCCGTTGTCTATGTCGATGTCAACACGACCAGTGACGTCACTGACGGAGACTGTTCGAGTATTGCGAAAAGCTCTCAGGCAATTGATCGGCTCCACGTTTCCGTCGACGTTGGACTCGGACGCAATAGGTCGACCGTTCTATGTGCTGGGTACTGCCCGTGTAAAAAGCCCCATGCTTTCACACGGGGCTGTGTTTGGACTCAGTCGGTTGGGCGATGGAGCTTAGCGTTTGCGTTTCCGCCAAGCAACGAATCCACCAACAAGGCCAAACAATGACCAGAGGGCGATAGTAGAGGGTTCGGGGACAGGGGCAAAGTCGAGCGTGAGCAGTATCGTGTCTCCTCCGGCGAAGATTCCAAGGGTGTCACTGAAACCGAGCCGAACATCAAAGTTGACAAAGTCAGATCCAAATTCAACTCGCCCCTGGTCTACCGTGCCCAACGATGATTCCGCAGTGACGCCAATAAGTTTGCCTCCCATCGGCAGCCAATCGAGATCCGAAAACCGAAGGCCTTGAAACTCGTCGCCGGTGCAAGCGAAGCCTTGAGTCCCTTGGATGAGAATAGTCTCACCGCCAATGTCAATATTAAAGAGCCCAGTTGGGTCTCCCCAATTCGTTAGTTCAAATCCATCACCAACGACGACAGAAGCGTCCGTCACCCACAAAAACGAACCCGAAAAGGAGATTGCCGATTGCACTTGAACGGTGTCACCAATAAGATCGGCGTTAGAGTCGGTGCAGAGGAGGAATGCAAAACCCATTACGATCAGCGAGATGCCACAGAATTTCATGATGTACTTTCTTCAGTGATGCAGTTTGGTGAAGCGACCGCCCTTAGATATTACGTGTGGATCAACACCGATCAGCGAAAACCCCAGCGTCGACCGCTTTCACCCTCACGGTGGGTGAGTGCAGGGGAACTATCGCAACGGCGAGAAGAATGTCAAGTCCTTATTCTGTCATCTTTCTTTGTAAACTCGGGACGCTTATCCGCACGGGTCACCGCCGAGGCCGTCCCGTTCCTTCTCTTGGGACACCTGCCGATTGACCGGCCTGCCCAACCGATCCACCATCAACTCTTACCACACTGATACGGCGTATCCCCCATGAGAAACATTTTGATTCGCCCCATTCGCCACCGGCGACAAGTAGTCTCAGTGAGTGGTGTCAACCGAAAGGCCCCGCAAAAACCAGCAGTTTTCGCTAGGGGTTAAATTGCCTCAAATATCAGCAAGTTGTGTGCGCCGGCGGCGGCGATCACCAGCGCGCGTTTGGCCGACTTTTGGCCCCGCACGTCGCAGTAGTCGTCATCGTAATGTGAGAGCGTGCTGAACCGTTCCTGCAGTCGCGACGGCACCGGATCGATGTCCAGGTGCTCGGCGAAGTAAGCGGCCGCCTCGGCCAAGGACGAGACCGGTATCACTTCGAGTTCCTCGACGACGGCCGCTATCGGGTTATGCTCGCATCCCCCCGTCGAAAACCAGCGAGTTGAGGTAATCGGCACGCAACTTCGGTACAATGACGTCGTCTGATCGCGTCCGCGAGGTGTCCCATGAGCGACGTCACCCGCATCCTGTCGCAGATCAACGACGGTGATCCCCAGGCCGCCGAACAACTGTTGCCACTCGTCTACGATGAACTGCGCCGGTTGGCGGCGGCCAAGATGGCCCAAGAAAAACCCGGTCAGACGCTGCAGGCGACCGCCCTGGTGCACGAGGCCTACATTCGGCTGGTGGATGTGGAGAAAGCCGAGCAGTGGGACTCGCGGGGTCATTTCTTTGCCGCCGCTGCTGAGGCCATGCGGCGGATCCTCGTGGAGACTGCCCGGAGAAAGGCAACCGAAAAGCAAGGCGGGAACCGGCAGAAAATCGACATTGATGGACTTGGTATTGCCGGGGGTGTTTCCCCCGAGCAGGTGCTGGCCGTTGACGAGGCTGTGTCGCAGCTTGCTTCGCTTGACTCTATCGCAGGGGCGATTGTCAAACTTCGCTACTTCGCCGGTTTGTCTGTTGAAGAAGCAGGTGCCACCCTCGGGATCTCCTCGAAAACTGCCTATCGTCATTGGAATTACGCGCGAGCGTGGCTGTACGCCGAACTAATCGCCGAAGCCGACTAATCAAACCCTGGCATTTTTCACCACTTTTTTCCAGTGCCGTGACAAAAACGGCACTGATATCTCGCATTGTCCAATAGAGCAGCCACACATTGGGAGATGCGGGCATGACAAGCAATGCTCAAAAGGCACAGGCGATCTTCCTGTCGGCGATTGAGGAACACAAGCCAGAGGGGTGGCCAGCATTTGTGGCGACTGCCTGTGCCGACAATGGCGAGCTGCAAGCTCAGGTCGAACGGCTGCTGTGCGCACACGCCAAACTCGGCACATTTCACGAGAAGGTAGCAGACAACACCATAGACCACACCCTCGACCACTCACCGATCGCGGAACGCCCCGGCACGCTCGATCGGTCCCTACAGGCTCCTGCAGCAGATCGGTGAAGGTGGGTTTGGCGTCGTGTACATGGCCGAGCAGACCGAGCCGGTCGAGCGGCGCGTGGCGCTCAAGATCATCAAGCCGGGCATGGACACCCAGCAGGTGATCGCCCGCTTCGAGGCCGAGGAACAGGCCCTGGCCATGATGGACCACCCCAACATCGCGCGGGTGTTCGAGGTGGGCACTACCGAGTCGGGCCGGCCGTACTTCGCCATGGAATTGGTGCGGGGAATCCCCATCACGCAGTACTGCGACGAGCATCACCTCACGCCGCGCGAGCGTCTGGAGTTGTTCGTGCCGGTCTGCCACGCCATCCAGCACGCCCATCAGAAGGGGATCATCCACCGGGACATCAAGCCGTCCAACGTGCTGGTCGCCGAGTACGACGATCGACCAGTGCCCAAGATCATCGACTTCGGCGTGGCCAAGGCGATCCAGCAGCGGCTGACCGAGCGGACGATGTTCACGCAGTTCGGCCAGGTGGTCGGCACGATCGACTACATGAGCCCCGAGCAGGCCAAGCTGAACGAACTGGACATCGACACCCGCAGCGACATCTATTCGCTCGGGGTGCTGCTCTACGAACTGTTGACCGGCGACACGCCGTTCGATCGCCAGCGGTTGCGCTCGGCGGCGTTCGACGAACTGCTGCGGATCATCCGGGAAGAAGAGCCGCCGCGCCCGAGCACGCGGCTGAGCAGCAGCCACTCCCTGCCCGTCGATCGCGGCTAATCGGCACACCGAGCCGAAGAAGCTGAGCACGCTGGTGCGCGGCGAGTTGGACTGGATCGTGATGAAGGCGCTGGAGAAGGACCGCACGCGGCGGTACGAGACGGCCAACGGCTTTGCCAACGACATCCAGCGGTACTTGAACGACGAGCAGGTGGTGGCCTGCCCGCCCTCGGCGGCCTATCGCATCCGGAAATTCGCCCGGCGGAACAGAGGTCCGCTGGCGGTGGGTGTATTCCTCGCGTTAGCCACGATCATTGCCGGCTCCTTCGCCCTCATTGCCCACAGGCGATCGCTGCGAGAGAGGGAGGCCCGCCTCGAGCTTCGCCAAGCGGAATTCGACAGACGCGAAATGGAGGTCAAGGCAGAACAGGCGGAACGAGAGCGACGCCAGCATGAGCAGGCTCGGCTGGAGTCCGAACGACGTGCCCAGGAGCTTGAAGTAGCGGAACAGGAAGCCCGCTTCAACGCCTGGGTCGAAGAAGCTCAGCGGCTGGGCGCAGGTGTGTACCCCAACTTTCCCCGGGCGGAGGCGTTGCTGACTAAAACGATCGACCAGCGACCTGACGAGGCGCGACTCTACACGTATCGAGGTAGTGTCCGCTACGAACTGGGTAAGTGTGAAGATGCCATCGTTGATCTGGAGCGCTCATTGAAGCTTCAGCCGCAAGGCAATGTGGCCGCGCATTGGCTTGTCGCCATGGCAGCTCGACAATTGGGGCAAGACGACAAGGCCCAACAGCATGAAAGCCTGGCCCGCGAACAAGACCCTGACAGCAAAGAATCACTCGTATCGCAAGCACTGGCGTTCCCCTATGACGAACGGGGCATCGAGCTAATGACTCAGGCGATCGAGCGAGATCCTTTCGATCCGCTCTTGTACTTCTACCGCGGACGGATCGCCTACAACCTCACGGTGCGCAAGACGGCAAAACGCCACTACGACTTAGCGGTCAGTGATCTCGAGAAGGCCCTGCGGGGTCGCCCAGAAGATGCTCGCGTCAGCGAGATTCTTGGCCTCTGCCTGGTGCAGTTCTGTGAACCATTTGCGGATTCCCCCAAGGCGGCCTACGGGCGCGCTAAGGAGTTGCTTGACAACTGGCTGGCCCGCGAGCCGAACAACGCGGCCACTCTGGCGATCCTGGCAGATTGGCACACGCGGAACAGTCCACTGCAAGCCGTCGTTGAGACTTGCGAGAAGGGTGAACAACTCGATCCGAAGAAACCTGAGTTTCTACTGTTCCACGGGTGGGGTTACCGTCTGCACGGACAATATAAGAAGGCCGTGGACTGCTTTACCCTGGCCATAGAGATGGAGCCGGAGCCATACAAGCATGTTTACCCCATGGGACGGGTGGATCTTCATGCCGGTCGGGTGCAGGCCTTGGTGTTGCTGGGAGACCAGCAAGCCGTGCGAAAAGACCTGGAGAACGGGGCTCGCTGGAACTCGAAGGAGAGATGGACTTTCTACGACTGGAACGAATTGATTAGGTGCTGGTTGATGATAGGAGATTATGACCAAGTAGTGCGGTGGTGCGACGAGTGGCTGCGAGTCGCGCCAGAATGTCCAGTAGCGTATCATTATCGCGGGATGGCTTTCGTGGAGATGAACAAGCTTCACCAGGCTCTCGCCGATTTTAGTCGTCGCTTAGAGTTGCATCCGGACAACCCGAGGGCGTGGGCCGACTGGGCGGACCTCCGCGAGCAACGTAAAGAATTTCAGCTCGTGGTCGACGCGGCGAACGAGGCCCTTGCACGCAAGCCCGAAGCGGTTGACAAACTGCTGTCACGGGCGAGAGCACTGGCAAGACTTGGCCGTGACTCCGAGGCCATCGATGACTTCACGCAGCTGATCCGGCTGCGGCCTGACGAGCCGTTTCACCACCTCGAACGGGGTCGCGGATATCGGACAATCGGCAAGTCAACCGAGGTGCAAGCCGATTTCGACGCCTATCTTGCTCCGTTCCTGAAGGCGGTGAGCGAACGATCCCAGGATTGGGCGGCCTGGAACCGACGCGGCGTCGCGTACGCCAATCTCAGGCGGCATGACGAGGCCATTGCCGACTTCGGCCGAGCGCTCGAGTTGCGCCGGGGCAGGTCGAGCCACTGCAAAATCGGAGTGTGAGTCTCCTGGAAACACGCCGCTGGTCCGAGGCAGCTGCGGATCTGGCCAAACTCGCCGCAGGTGAGCGGGCT
This sequence comes from uncultured Planctomycetota bacterium, assembly GCA_963802295.1. Lineage (GTDB taxonomy): Bacteria > Planctomycetota > Planctomycetia > Pirellulales > Pirellulaceae > JAJRVM01. The sequence continues at coordinate 133,507 of CAWDIM010000009.1, forward strand.
ATCCCATGGCGGCTGCACTATGAGCTCGCGCTGACTCGGTTGGCCGCCGGTGACCACGACGGTTACCGTGCCGCTTGCCAGAGGACGATCCAAGAGTTGGGCGAATCGAGTAACCCCTTGGAAGCCCAGTTCGCCGCGTGGACTTGCTCTCGCACCGGGTGCGCTCGACGACTATGAACCGGCGATCGTCTTGGCCCGCCGCGCATGGGAGTCTGATCTTGAGTCGCTTCAGTTGCTGACGACCTTGGGAGCCATCCTCTATCGCGCGGGTCGAACTCAGGAGGCGATCACGCAACTCACGCAGTCGGACGGACAGATGGCGGAGCCAAACGAGAAGTCAAACGTTTCGCCAGCCTACGCTTGGTACTTCCTGGCGATGGCACATCATCAGGCGGGCCACCCGGACGAGTCCCGCAGTTATCTGGAGAAAGCAAACGCCTGGACCACACGCACGCTCGACGATCCGATAGACCCGCTGCCGTGGAACCGCAGACTGACGCTGGAACTGCTCCGCCACGAAGCTGAGAAGCTGCTGGGCGACGCGAGCGACGGCCACGGCGTGCCAGATAGCGAAGCGGTACCTGAGGGGGAATCACCCAAACCATCGCCGACGGAAAGCCCAAAAGACGCAACGGAACGCGAAGGCCAGTGACCTGCTGGATTGACGAACAACCGGCCGGTGAGGTCAGCACTGCCCAGCACGACTCACCGGCCGGAACCTGAAGCCGCACGCCCCACGGTCCGCGCGGCGCGGGCAGACGGTCTTTCTCAAGTGTACTGCGCGGACCGAGACTCAACCAAGGAGTGCTCGTCATGTCCAGAAACACGAATCCATTGGGGCGGTGGTTTGCCATCGCCGCGGACACCAGACTGGTCGGCCGCTGCCAAGTCTTGGGTCTGGCGCTACTGTGTATGGTTCTTCTCTTCCCCGACAGTGCTGTGGCCGGGAAACCCGCCCCGCCCAGCGGCTGGACGGCGGTGGCCCTGAACACGGATTCAAACACAAATTCCTACGTCAACGACATCAACGACGCGGGCGACGTCGTGGGATACATCGACACACCCCAGGGACGGCGTCCCGTACTGTGGGAGGTCGTCGGCACAACCGTCACGGAGCATGTCCTGGCCGATGGCTACTTGCGCGACGGGAGTCAACGAACTGCAGCCAGTTCGTGGGTCAGTCGGGGGAGGGCTACGCTGTCTACTGGGAGTCGTTCAGCTCGCCGGCTGTGATTCTTCCCCCGGTTGCCAGCCCGGGGTTCGGTGCGGCGTGCGAGCTGAACGACCAGGGAGTCATTGTTGGCCATTCCCGCAACGCAGAGAACGTGGATGTTCCCGTGGTATGGCGGGTCGTGAATGGGGTGCCAAGCGATCCGTTCGTGTTACCAGGCGGCGAGGGCGAGGCCAACGACCTCACCAACAATGATGCCAACGGTGTGGCCACGATCGTGGGTCAAGCGAACTTCAGACCCGTCACCTGGACGGTGGATCGGAGTCGGATGGCAGCCTCGACGCTGGTGAGTGGCCCCGATGACGTGGATCCCGATGCCGTGGGCTACGGAGAGGCTTTCGGTATCAACGCCCTGGGCGACGTGTGCGGTGTTTTTCTGTTCACGGAGTCCTCCGAAGGCTGACTCGGCGGTGCGGGCGTGGAACGGAGGCAGCCTGGAGATTCTCGGGCAGCTCAACGAGCGGCAGTCGGACGACATAAACTTCGCCCTCTGCATCAACGATGCCGGGCAAGCCGTGGGTTGGGATTACACCACCAAGCAAGGCTCCTACAACGGCGTGCTGTGGGCGATCGATGGCTCGGCCAAGGAGCTGGTGAAACTCGTCACGGGATGGAATACGATCCGAGACGCCACTGGGGCATCAACAATCAGGGGGTGATTGCGGCGGAAGGACAGCTGGCCCCCTACGGCCCGGGCACGCCCTGGTGATGATTCCACCGCAATGGGCAAGTGGGACAGGCATCTTGCCTGTCATGTGGATAAGCGGTGACCGACACGAGCGCGGAAGGCAGCGGCAGGATCGACGGTAGTGAGTTGTGGCATGTACTCCCTTTTGCAGCTGCCGGGCAGGCCGAGCATCAGGAGTTTGTGGGCGCCGGCGGCGGCGATGATCAAGGCACGCTTGGCCATCTCCTGGCCACGCAAGTCGGCATAGTCATCGTGATGGCGCGACAGCTCGCTGAAGAGCTGCTCGAGCCGCGACGATACCGGATCGATCTCGATCGTGCCGCCCAAGAACGCCACCGCCTCGGCCAGCGAGGAAACGGGATCACATCGATGTCTCCCATCTGGCAGCGATCGACGCCACATGCCACAGCCATTGCACTGGGCCCTGCGATCAAGCCGCACTGGAAACGCGCTGAGCTACAACGCAGCCGGGCCGACGTCCCGAACAGCAGTACCGCCGTGGCGACCGCCGATCATGCCGCCCGTCGGCAGTTGCCACGCTTGCGAATTAGGATCGTCAGCCCGACCAATCCAAAGGCAAACGTCATCAGACTCGCCGGTTCGGGGACTTCGTTGTTGAAAGGAAAGTACTGGTCATTAGGGCTGATCAGCGTGTACTGATCGGCCCCAAGTAATTCACCGTCAGCATTATAGACTCGCACGCCGTCGAGCCCGACCGAATTCAGCCAGTCGATTTCTCCGTTGTTCGTGTATGTCCACGCGGTGAACGATAGAGGTATGAAGCAACCACTCTTGAGCAGATGGCCATTGGCATTCGTCGAAAGGGTAACCGTGTCATCGAAGTCCAGGTAGTCCGGTCCCCCGCCGGCTTCAATCGACCGGTCGAAATTGTTCAAGATAGCGAAGAGCGGGCCATATTCTCCCTCACCGTGTAGCCGAGCAGGTGGACCTGAAATTTCGCGTAGGAGCCCTCGGGCACTCCAGTTTCACCTTGATACAGTTCGAGCGAGAAGTTCGTATGGAAATCAAACTCGAGGTAGCCTGGTGAACCATCAACTGTCTCGAAATACAGTTCATCGCGGAAATAGCCTCCCACCTGAACCGAATTCGCTTGATACGTGAGTGCAGGATCATACCAGTTGTAGCTCGCATTGTACCCGTTGAATCCGTAAGGAGCTGCCCGACGCTGGCCGTGATGAATCCATAGGACTCCCCGTCCTCGCCATAGTGCCAGACGTTGTAGCTATCTCCTCCGACCGGTACTTCGCTCACTACGTTCGGTGTCCCGATGTGATTGTCTTCTTCTACGAACTCCCAGTTGCCAGGCGGATCGACATAGGAAGGCCCATGCCGGATTCCGGCGAATGTGCCCGTCCAACCTAGGGGATCAGTGACCCCGATTTCCTCGCCCCGCACGGCCAATGTGTGCACGAACAAGAGAAAGACGAACAGAACGAGCGACAGCCGGCACGGGGACGAAACGGAGAGAGCGTGCGATCGACATCTCTCAGGCCGGCAACAAACGAGGGTGCGTAGCATGGCGAATCTCCAGTGCGATAGACTCGCGGCTCGGTTGTCCATTATCTCCAAACCACCAGAGAAGCAGCATCGGCATTCGGTGTCCGATTTGCTTCCCATTTTAACTCCGCGGTAGTGCCGACTGCAATCGGATTACAGGTATTTCTTGGACCAGTTGCTGGAATCTGAGAATGGGCCGTGCCATCGCGAAGCCCCGCCGGTCCGGGCCTCCATCGGAAGGCCTGAATAGTCGCTTTCATCCAGGTATTGGCAGACTGTAGGCAGGTCGCCGAACTCGGATGCGCACTCAGAATATATGTGTGGTGAGTTTAGCAACTTTGCCGATCGATTCAAAATACTATCGGTCGAATCAGATGCGCGAATACTATCGCGCTTTGGGACGTGAGGTGGCAACTCCCAACCGTCGTACGAAGGTGGCGCCTAGCGAGGATGACATTGCCGCCCAGCAGCGGGCGATCAAATTGGAGTTGCAGGCGAGTTTCGCTGAACTCGACGAACGTTACGCGTTTGATGCCTTCTTGGTCCCCGTTGCGTTAGCTGAATTCCACGTGCCTGGGTTGGCCATCGATGTGAACATCCAGCGCAAGACCGCCGTGCGTACCTATCGCCTGATCTGGAATGGTCTGCTCAAGCGGATCGAGCCACTGCGCTGCAGCCGCTGCGGGAAAGCAAATACGGCGGTCTCAACCAGCTGTAAGGCGTGGAAAGGAATTGGTCAAATCTCAATTCGGATCTCCGATCAGAATGAACGCAGCCCAATATCGCGGGTGTGCAAACGGCTTCGTGTCTTTCGAGAGCGGTAGCTGCGAGTCTCGCGCAATGACGGGCGACTCCAGCGTTACCTTGCCACGGTCACCGCGCACCACGCCTTCTGTCGCTTCGGCGGTCAGCATCAAAACTTCCTCAGTCGATAGCTCTCGCAGCCAGTGTTTTGCCTCGCCCAAGGCACGCGCCCTTCGCCATGGGTCCGTCCAGGCCAGGACGCTTACCGAGCAGATTCTGGTAGAACCGCGTCATGAGCAGTGCCGTGGCCGTATCGTCTACCCTCCACAAACTCAAACAAACTGCACGGCTGCCTGCCACGAGAAAAGCCTGTGCAAATCCCAATAGTCCGTCACCACCACCTGATCGACCAAGTGCCGTTTCGCAGGCCGAGAGCGTCACCAACTCCGCATCCAAGTTCCAAAATTCCAGCACTTCGCGCGCCGAGAGCTGCCCATCGACAAGTGGCTCCCCGACCCGAGGCAACGGTATCTCGGGAAGGTTGTCTTGCGACAGGACGAGCACTGACTCGAGCACCTTCACGTTGTTCGCCTCCCCATGCGTGGCGAAGTGCAGATAACGGAACTTCGACAGATCGCCATGCCCGCGGATTTCATCAAGTGATTGCTCACTTGCACCGGAATCGAGAAGCACACTGATGTTCTCTCCAAACAGTTTGACGATTTGTGTGACCTCGACCCGTGTACCGGGCAGGTCTTTCCAATCACCACCACGCAAGGCCAGCAACATCGCTTCGGTCTGACGCCGGTTCTCGAGGGCCTGCGGGGCAGGGACCTCGTCCAGCACCACGCCGAGACGACCTGCGGCTACGGATCGTGTGATTGTTACGCCATCGCGCCAGAGGGTAAGTGGGAATCTCACTAGCTTGCCCTTGAGCGCCAATCGCTTCGCTCAGCTGCGGTACCGATGTGAGTTCGACACCCGCATAGGTCAGCAGGACGTCGCCAGGCTGGAGTCGGGCTGCGAAGGCAGCACTATCGGGGGCCACCATCGTGACAAGTAACCCACCCGACGGAAGCGGCTCCGGGTCGCTTGAGCTTCTTGCCCGATCTCTCGAAAATCGGATCGCCTACCGCCAACAACGCCGAGCCGGTGGGCAAGGCCTTCTCGTTGAGACGGGCCAAGAAACGTACCGGATGGTACGTAACTGATTGTGTACTGGTCCGTGAGTACCTCGACCGGGATACCGGCCATTTCGTTCACCGCAACGACATATAATGTCTTCACGCCGTCGAGGTGTCGTGCAAGCGGGGCGAAACGTTGGGAATGGAGTACCTGTGCCAATTCATGCAATTCTGCTTCGGTTAGCGTGCGGGAGGTCACCGCCTCACGGAACTCGGAAGGCAAGTGTGAGTCGGCGATAGTCCAAGCCCCTTCCGCTCCGGTCCCCAAAAGCCGCTCCCAGGCGGGTTCACCCGACCGCCGCACTACACATGCCCAATGCTCTTGGAGGCCGCCGTCGCCAGACACGTCTAGCCACAGCACCAGTGCCGCGTCGTCCGGGACTGCGGATTGCACGGCTGGAAGGGAGGCGACTTTTTGCTTGCTCAGTATTGCCAAAAATTCGGCCAACTCGCGTTCGATCGCCGCCCGCCGCGATTGGAGCCCGGCGAGTTCATTTTGTTGGGTGTCGCTGAGCGTTTGACTCGACACAAGCTGCAGGATGCGAGGCTGCAATTCCGTTCGCTGAGATTCCAATTCGTGCTGGCGTTTCAAATCGGCGGTAGAGAGAGTCCCGCTATGCTGAGCCCTATGTTCTTCGTTCAGTCCGCGAGCCAGATCGCTCTCGGCAGCATTCCACGCTTCGGTCGGTAACAAAAGCGTTGCCCGAACGGCGGCGAGAAGCCGATAGGGTGACCTCTCCTCTCCGAAGACTGCGCGTCCATTCCACCGCCGGCCACCTTCAGCCTGGCTGCTTCATAAGAGTCGCCAGCTGCAACCAGCTGCTTCTCCGCGTCAATAAATCGATGTGATTCCGCCAGGCTGCATCCCAAGTTCAGGTAAACGGCCGCAGTAGTCGTATGCATTTCCCCGTGAAGTGCCCGATATATTTCAAGGGCCTTTTCGTAGAAACGCTCGCATCGGCATACTTCCGCTGAGCGTCCAGATTAGTTGCCAAAGCGTTGTAACTAGCGGCGGTGTCGGGATGTTTCCCGCCAAGCATCTCGAGTCTAATTTCAAGCGATTTCTCGTTCAACTGCTGAGCTGCCGGATATTCATTCTGAGCAGCCAAGCTCGCGGCCAAGTGATGGTAGCTGCGGGCCGTATCGGGGTGTTTCTCGCCATACTTCTCGCGTCTGATGTTGATAACTTGCTCGCTGAAAGAGCTGCTGAGCTTCGGAGTACTTCAACTGACAGTACAGATTGTAGCCCAGCGCCTCTTGACTCCAGGCTGTGCCTGCGTGGTTGGGGCCCAGCAACAAAGTACTAAAAGACCATGCTCTCGCAGAGCGGCTGAGCTTCCGCGTACTTGCCTTGAGATTCGAGCACCATAGCTAAGTCGTTATATGATTTGGCGGTGTCGGGATGATGCTCGCCGAGCAATTCAAGTCTCAGTTCCAGCGCCCTTTCCAACCAGCGCCGTGATTTGAAAATCCGTCCCTGCCTGCTCAGGTTTGTGCCGAAGCTATTGTAGAGTGTGGCGATTAACGGGTGCCGTTCTCCAAATCGCTTGTGGTAAATGTCGAAAGCGTTCTGTAATAATGGCTGGGCGTCGCCATATCTTGCCTGATCAATCAAGTTCGAGCCAGGCAGTTGTAATCCCTGCCGGTATTCAAATGCTCTTCACCGAATATTGCACGGTCGATATCGAGTGCTTTCTGATAGTGGACCTGAGCTGGCAAATACAATCCCTGTTCTTCGAGAATAGTGGCCAGATTGCTATGGCTAACAGCGGTCGCGGCGTGTATCTCACCGAGAAGCTCGCGTCGAATATCGAGGGCCTTCTCACAGAGCGTCTGGGCTTCAGCATAGTCTCCCGCGTCAGCCACATAGATGGCTAGATTGTTGTAACAGGTGGCCGTATCAGGGTGTCGCTCCCCATTGAGTTCACGGTTTATCTCGAGTGCCTTCCGGGTGTACGTTTGTGCTTCCGTGGACTTTCCCAGGTTGGACAGGTTTTCGGAGATATCCTTGTATTCCAGAGCGGTATCTGGGTGTTGTTCGCCGCGAAGTGTTCGGGTAATATCGAGCGATTTCTGGTAGAGTGGCTGAGCCTCGGCATACCTTCCAAGCCCCTTCAAATGATGGGCCAGGTTGTGGTAATTAATCGCAGTCGACAAGTGCTTCTCGCCAAAAACTTCAATGCTTGCATCAAGACCCTTTTGCCAAAGCGTCTGAGCCTCTGTGCTCTTCCCCTGGGCGTCGAGGTTCCCGGCCAATTCGCCGTAGCTGACCAGTGTAGTGAGGTGTTTCTCACCGAGTATGTCGCAACACAGCTGGACGTATTCCCTGCGAAAGGGCTCAGCTCGGGCAGCCTGTCCTTCGGCTTCCAATTTCTCCGCAGCCACGCGGCCCTCTAGAGTCTGTCGCCACTGTGCACGCTCCTCAGCCGAGTACTTGCCAGCTTGCGAATTCGATCCAATTCTGATCGACGACCAATCGTGTGCCAGTGATCGTGCCCTGTAAATCCGTTTGCAGTTGCACGAGCTCCTCATGCAGTCGTATCGCC
>CAWDIM010000010.1:0-297500 GCA_963802295.1 uncultured Planctomycetota bacterium
CATTGCGGCGGGGTACTCGGCGATTCTGTTCAATCCCACTGACGCGGACGGATCGGTCGCCAACGTCCTGCGGGCCAATGACGCCGGCATCCCGGTCTTCTGTATCGACCGCGAGATCAACTCCACCGATGCCGCGACCGCTCAGTTACTGTCCGACAACTATTCGGGCACCGTTGCGCTCGGGGAGTACTTCGTCCAGCAAGTTGGCGAAGAAGGCAAGTACGTCGAACTGCTGGGACTGGTGGGCGACAACAATACGTGGAACCGCTCCAAAGGGTTTCACAGTGTCGTCGACCGGTACAAAGGCTTGGAAATGGTCGCCCAGCAATCGGCGGACTTTGACCGTAACAAAGCGCTGGAGGTGACGGAATCCATCCTGCAATCGCACGATCGGATCGACGCCATCTTCTGCGGCAACGACGCAATGGCGATGGGAGCTTATCAAGCTCTGTTGGGAGCCGGCAAAGCGGAACAGGTGAAGGTGTTTGGCTACGACGGCTCCGAGGACGTTGTCCAATCCATTGCCGAAGGCAAGATCGTCGCCACGGTCATGCAGTATCCCAAGCTGATGGCTCGCACTGCGGCCGAATACGCGGACGAGTACATCCGCCACGGCAAGCGGGATTTTCAGCAGAAGATCCCGGTGAACGTCGACCTGGTGTCGGCGGAGAATATTGACCAGTTCACGGCCTACGGAAAGAGGGACTGACCGTGTCACGCCGGAGAGTAGTCATCTGGTGCGGTGTCGCCATCGGCGCTGCGGTTCTCTGGTGTTTCTTCCCGCCGTTTCGGATCAAGCGGTTCGGCGATGCGGGAGACGCACGCCCGGCTTCCGTCAGTACATCGGCCGCCGTCAACGTTGCCGACTACGCAGAAGAGTTTTGGAACGACCGGCTGCCCGGCGCCTTCGGCAAGGCCGTTGACATCGAAGACCTGTTCGCGGCCGTCGACCGCGATGCGGGTCAGGCACGAAGCACATTCGGGCGGCGGGTTGGACTCGGCGGGGCGTGTTTCCTCTTCATCCGCGGCACGGGCCAGGTCGAGGAAGCGGCGGCCGACTACTGTACGCTGAAGATCGGTGAAGGGCCACGACGCGTGCGCATCCGCACGGGAGTCGTCGTGGGGAATACCGTACGGGATGCCACGGGCCTGGTCGACGTGAACCAGTTCGCCAACTCTCAGGACTTCAACAACGTGTCCGCCGAGTTGAACGGGCGGGTGGAAGCCAACGTCATCGCTCCTGTCCGCGAGCGGCTCCGCGTCGGGGCTCGCGTCCGGTTCGTCGGCTGCGTGCAGGTGAGCGGCGATGGTGACTTCGATGCGCTCCGCCTGGTTCCCGTACACCTCGACATCCAAGACGCCGAGGTGCAGCCATGACGGCCGCTCCCGGGCAGCATCCCGTGCTCGAGGCGCGGTCCATCGTGAAACGCTTTCCGGGCGTGCTGGCCCTGGATCGAGTCGACCTTCAGATCGACGCTGGCGAGGTTCACGGCTTGATCGGCGAAAACGGGGCCGGTAAGTCAACGCTCATGCACATACTCGCCGGTGCCCAACAGCCGGATGAAGGGGAAATGCTGCTGGATGGCCGGTGCGTCCAGTTCGCGAATCCCCGCGAGGCTTTGGATCGAGGGATATCGATCGTTTATCAGGAACTGAATCTGATCCCCTACCTGACGGTCGCCGAGAATATCTTTCTGGGACGCGAATTGCAGTCGGCGATCGGGTTGATCGACTCGAAGCAGCAGAACCGCCGCTGCACCGCTCTGCTCGCCCCGCTTGATCCCACGATCGACCCGCGAGCAGAGGTCAACAGCCTTCGCGTCGGGCAGCAGCAGATCGTCGAAGTCGCCAAGGCGTTGAACTGCCGGGCTCGCGTGATTTTCATGGATGAGCCGACGTCGGCCATCAGTGACCAGGAGATCGAAGTGCTGTTCCGTTTGATCGAGTCACTGAAACGGGATGGCCTCGCGATCGTCTACGTGTCGCACAAGCTGGATGAACTGCTCCGCATCACCGACCGCATCACCGTGTTGCGCGACGGCCGCCTGGTCAAGACGCTGCCGACCCGCGAGACGAACCACGACGCGATCGTGCGTTTGATGGTCGGACGGCAATTGAGCGAGATGTTCGTTCACACGGCGACGAAACCGCAGGGCAAACGGCTTCGCGTCAGCGACCTGTCGCAGAAGTCGGCCACGTCCAATTTCCCGCGGGTCGACGGCGTATCGTTCTCGGTTGAGGGGGGTGAAGTCTTGGGTATCTTCGGCTTGATGGGGGCCGGCCGTACGGAGTTGCTGGAGTCGGTATTCGGGCTGCGGCCAAAACGGACGACCGGTACGGTCTTTGTGGACGGCCGGCAATGCGCGATCCGTTGTCCGAGCGATGCCATGCGGCACGGGATCGGGCTGGTCCCGGAGGACCGAAAGCAAGACGGGCTCGTGCTGGAGATGAGCGTCGAACAGAACATCAGCCTTGCGAGCCTCAAACAGATGCAACGCGGGTTGTTGTTGAGCAGTCGTGTTGAACGGGCGCATGCCGAGCAGTACGTCGGCCGGTTCGCGATCCGCACACCTTCCGTACGACAAACAGTGCGAAATCTCAGTGGCGGGAATCAGCAGAAGGTCGTGCTTGCCAAGGTGTTGAGTTCTCAACCGCGCGTGCTGCTGCTCGACGAACCAACCCGCGGCATCGACGTCAACGCCAAACGCGAAATCTACCGCCTGATCGACGAACTGAAGCGGCAGGGCCTGGCGATTGCGGTGGTGAGTTCCGAGTTGCCCGAACTGCTGGGAATTGCCGATCGAATCATGGTGCTGTGCGAAGGCCGTAAGACGGCGGAATTCGACCGGAGCGAGGCGAACGAGGAAGCCATCATGCGGGCCGCCGTTCCAGGAGTCCTTGAACATGCATAACCTGGCAAGAGACATTTGGCGACGTTCCAGCAAGTTCCAGTCCCTGCTGGTGCTCCTGTTGATGGTGGCTGCCATGGCGGCCCTGTCCGACCGCTTCTTCACGGCCGCCAACGGCTGGAACATCATGCGGCAGATATCCGTCAACCTCTGCCTGTCGATCGGCATGACGATGGTGATTCTCGCCGGCGGCATCGACCTGTCCGTGGGCTCGATCCTGGCGCTGGCCGGCGCTGTCACGGCGGGGCTCATCAAACACCCATGGCCGATTGCGTGGCTGGGCGTGGAACTGGAGTTTACGGTTCACGGTGCCATGCTGGCTGGATTGCTCGTCGGTCTGTTCCTGGGATGGTTCAACGGGCAAATGATCACGCGGGTGCGCATTCCTCCCTTTGTCGCGACCCTCGGCATGCTCAGCATTGCCCGCGGCTTGACGATGCTCTGGACCAAGGGGTTTCCCATTACCGGACTGGGACGGCAGTTTGCCGTGATCGGCACGGGCACGGCGCTTGGCGTACCCGTTCCCGTTTGGATATCGGCATGTCTGGTCGTCCTGTTTGTGGTGGTAAGCAAGAAGATGCGGTTCGGCCGGTACATCTACGCCGTGGGAGGCAACGAACGCACGGCGAAACTGTCGGGGTTGAATGTCGACCGGATCAAAGTGGCGGTGTACACGCTGGCCGGAGGACTATCTGCCATCGCCGGCTTGATCGTCACATCGCGGCTTGACTCGGCTCAGCCCAACGCCGGTACGGGCTACGAGTTGGACAGTATCGCGGCGGTCGTGATCGGAGGGACATCTCTGTCCGGCGGACGCGGCTCCGTCCTGGGAACGGTCATTGGCTGTTTGATCATCGGCGTGCTCAACAGCGGTCTGGTGTTGCTCGACGTTTCGCCGTTCTGGCAACAGGTAGTCAAGGGAGCCGTCATTCTCCTCGCCGTTGCCATAGACAGGTTGAGGGGCGCAGCCGAGTAACATGCGTTGATCCGGAAACGACTGGCGACCAGTGAGGGGCGAGTTCAGGTGACGTTCAACGTAACGCATTTCGCGTCACCCAACCCTCACATCATGAACCCGGAATCGCCGCTGCGCTCCGACGCGGGTCAATCGCCGTCCGCTGACGATCGGTCGAGCTGGGCCGCGTGAGCGATCTCGTCGGGTGAGGGCGGGGGCGGCGCGAACCAGGGATACACGGCGGGCACGATCAGCGCGGTGAGGAGTGTGGACGAGACCAGCCCACCGATGACGACCGTCGCCAGGGGACGCTGAATTTCCGCCCCGGCCGACGTGGACAAGGCCATGGGGAGGAAGCCCAGGCTGGCGACCAGCGCGGTCATCAGCACCGGGCGGATGCGCGTGAGTGCGGTCTCTTGCGCGGCGAGACGCGGGGGCATCCCCGTCGCCCGCAGCGATTCGGCTCCGCTGACCCACACCAGCCCGTTGAGGACGGCCACACCGAACAGGGCGATGAACCCGACTCCCGCCGAGATGCTGAACGGCATGCCGCGCAGGGCCAGGGCAAAAACACCGCCGGACGCGGCGGTCGGCACCGCGACGAAGATCAGCATCGCCAGCCGCATCGACTTGAACGTCGTGAACAGCAACATCCAGATGATCAGCAGGACCAGCGGCGTGATCAACACCAAACGCCGGCTGGCGGATTGGAGGTTCTCGAAGTCGCCACCCCAACGGAGCGTATAGCCGGCTGGCAGCTTCACTTCGCGCGCGACGGATCGCTGCGCGTCACGCACAAACGACGCGACATCCCGGTCCCGCACGTTGGCCGAAATGAACGTCCGGCGGCGCCCCGCCTCGTGCTCGATCCCCGGCGGTGTTTCCTCCAGGCGGATGTCCGCCACCGCTCCCAACGTCAGCGGCGCGCCGCCTACGACCTGCACGGGGATCTGCTTCAGCGACTCCACATCCTCCTGCCACGACCGCGGGAACCGGACGATGAGCGGGAACCGTGCCCGGCCTTCCAGCACACGACCCGCCGGATAGCCGCCCAGCGCCGTGACCGCGTGCATCACCTCGGCCGCCTTCAACCCATAGCTTGCCAACTGCTCGGGGCGCGGGGAGATCGTCAGTGTCGGGATGTTCGCCTGGTAGTCCGCTTTGACATCGACGGCCCCATCGATCTTGCGCAACACCCGTTCGATGTCCTTGCCCAGCCGGGCGAGTGTGGCCAGGTCGTCACCGTACAGCAGTACCGCCACATCCGCCTTGACGCCCGCCACCAGTTCGTCCACCCGCATCTCGATCGGCTGCGTGAAGCCGAAGGCCACACCGGGGACATGTGCCGTGAGCTGCGCGGACATCTCCTCAATCAGCTCGTCCCGCGTCTTGCGGGCCGGCCACTGTCCGACCGGATGCAGCATGACCCACACATCGGTCTGATGTACGCCCATCACGTCATTGGCGATCTCCGGCCGGCCCGTCTTGCTGAACACCGTGCGGACTTCCGGGAACTGCGTGAGAACGTTCTCCACACGTGTGGTCATCACAATGGAGTCTTCCAACGTGGCGCTGGGAAGTCGCACGGCTTCGACCAGCAGGTCTCCCTCTTCCAGACGCGGCATGAATTCCGCACCCAGCTGGAACGCGACGGGGATCGCAGTGAGAAAGAGCAGGTTCGCGACGACCGTCGTGCGAATCGGGCGCCGCACGACCCACGTGACCAGCGGGCGGTAGAACCACTTGATGACGCGGACCAGCCAGACTTCCCTTTCTTCCATCTTGCGCGGCAGGCCGAGGTAGGCCAGGACGGGCATGAGTGTGAGCGACAGGATCAGCGAACCGGCCAGTGCGAACAGCACGGTCAGCGCCATCGGCTTGAACAGCTTGCCTTCCGTCCCTTGGAGCGCCAGGATTGGCAGGTAGACGACGGCGATGATCAGCTCACCGAACATGGTCGGCTTGCGCACTTCGACCGCCGCATCCCGGATGATCTGCATGTGTGGACGCTGTCCGGAATGCAGGGCAATGCAACGCATGCAATTCTCGATCATGATCACCGAACTGTCCACGATCAACCCGAAGTCGATGGCGCCCAGGCTCATCAGACTGGCCGTGATCCCGGTGGCCGCCATCGTGTTCGCCGCGAACAGCATGGACAGCGGGATGGCCAGCGCGACGATCAATCCGGCGCGGAAGGAGCCCAGCAGCAGGAGCAGGACGAGGATGACCAGTGCGCCGCCTTCCGCGAGGTTCGTGAGGACGGTGCGGAGCGTGCGGGCGATCAACTGGGCACGGTCGTAGATCAGTTCGATCTGCACGCCCGGCGGCAATGTCGGTGCGAGTTCCTCCAAACGCTGCTTGGCCGCTTGCACGACGGTCCGTGAATTCTCCCCCAGCAGCATGATCACCATGCCGGTCACCACCTCACCCCGGCCGTCGCGAGTCACGGCCCCCTGACGCGTCATCGGGGCGATCGCGACACTGCCCAAGTCGCGGACCAGCACAGGAACTCCCTCCGGCTGCGATTTGACGACCACCTGCTCGATCATCGCCACGTCCCGCAGGAGCGCCGTGCCGCGAATGAACCGCTGCTCATTGTGATGCACGATGTACCCGCCACCGGCGCTGAGGTTATTCTCCTCCAGCGCTCGCGTCACCTCGGAGAGCGCGATGCCGTGGCTTGCCAATCGCTGGGGGTCTACCAGCACTTCATATGTCTGGTAGAAACCGCCGTGGGAATTGACTTCCGTGACGCCGGCCACTTGACGCAGCTGCGGCGCGATGTCCCATTCCAGCAGCGTGCGCAGCTGCATGGGCGAATAGCCTTTGCCCCGCACCTCAAACTGCAACACTTCGCCCAACGCGGTACTGAGCGGCCCGAGCGACGGACCTTCTACGTCCGCCGGCAGGGCCCCCTGCGCATCGATCAGTCGTTCGCCCACCAGTCGGCGGGCCAGCTGGATGTCCACGCCGTCTTCAAAGACGATCGTGACCAGCGACAGGCCGAACTTGGAGACGCTACGCACCTCCTGCACGTCGGGCAGGCCCCCCATGGTCGCCTCTACCGGGTACGTTACGTACTGCTCGACCTCCAACGGTGACAGCGCCCCGGCCTCCGTGACCACCTGCACCTGGACGTTCGTCATGTCGGGGACCGCGTCGACCGGAATGTTCACCGCGCAGTAGAGTCCCGATGCCGCCATCAACAGGACCAGCACCAGGATGAGCAGCCGGTTATTGAGCGAGAATTCGATCAGGCTCGTGAGCATCGACAAAGACTCCTGCGGGGGCTATTCGCTCTCTCCCTCGAGGAGCAGTGCCGACTTGAGGTAGAATGCTCCGCGTCCCACGACCTGCAGGCCCTCTGAGAGACCGCTGCGGATCTCCGTCCAGTCCGGAGTCTCCAGTCCGACTTCCACGTCCACGCGCCGATAGCGGCCCGGTCGGTCCCTGACGAAAACAAACGCCTGCCCCTCGTGGCGCAGGACCCCGGCGCTGGGGACGGCCAACGCGTGCCGCACCGGACCGGCGGGAACGGAAACCCACACGAACAGGCCCGGCTTCAGCAGTCCCTCGGTATTCTGCAGCTCCGCGACCAGGGGTAACGACCGCGTCGACTCGGAGATTTCGGAGCCGACGAACCGGATCCGAGCAAGAAACGTCCGATCGGGGATCGCCGCTGCCTCGACCTGCGCGGTCGCCGCTGTCTCGATCTTCAAGGTCTCCCAATCGGACTCCCGCAACTCGGCCGACACCCACAAGGTGTTCGTGTTCGCCACGATGAACATCAAGTCAGCGACGTCCACGCGCGACCCGGGCACGACATGCTTCTTCGTCACTTCTCCGTCCATCGACGCGCGCACGGGGAGATCGTTCCACGCGCTGCCGTCCGGTAAAGGAGCGTCGTGGGAGAACGGTCCGCATAGGGCAGCCAGGTGCTGCTTGCTGATCGTCACCTGCCGGTTGGCATTGTCCAGGGCGACCTTGGCCCGCCGCTCTTCTCCGATGCACTCCAGCTTCGTCTGCTCGCCGACGCTCAGGAAGTTCGCGGCGGCCACGTCGCGCTCACTCTGCCGCTCCTGGACGATGCGCCCGCTGATCACGCCCTGTTCCCCCAGCGGATTGGTGCGTAACGTGGCGCTCTCAGCCAGCCGCAGCTTCGCATAACTTGTGAGGATGTCGTCGCGGTGCTTCCCCAACAGCTGGTCGTGGAAAGCTGCTTCCACCGCCGACATCTCGGGCTGCTGCTCCAGCAATGCCAGCAGACTATCCACGTTGCGGGAAATCTCGTCCGCCCAGTCATATTCCTGTTGGGCGATCTCCCGCTCCGCCTCCCGAAGCTGCACGTTACTGCGGGCGAGTCCGATTTCGGAACTACCGATCACGGCCAGGACGTCGCCGCGCTGGACGGTCTGGCCAGGTCGGACTTCGACCGCTTGGACAATGCCGCGCACCGGGGACGTGTGGGGCAAGTACTCGTTCTCGTTGTAGCCGATTCGCCCCGGGATCTTATGCACTTCCTGCATGTCGCGCTCGGTGACCGGGCAGGTCTCCAGGTCGGCCGCCTGCAACTGCTCCGGCGTCAGTTCCACGGCAAATACGGGGGCATCGGCGGCCGCCGCAGAGGATTCGGCGTCCTGCGCCGATGCCGCGACGTCCACCGCAGGGCCGGCGGCAGCCCGATCCGCGCGGTACTGCCGCCACAGGATCGCACCGAGCACAACGACCGCGAGCACGGTCACGGCCGCTAACACGGTTCGGACACCGACCGACCGCGGCATCGCGCCAAGACCTCGCTCGGAAGCGATCTTCATCGAAGACATCTCCTGAAGGCACCGATCACACGCCCCATAATATACAGCACAACGGTGTGCCTGCCATCTCCCGTGGGCCCAGGTTTCGGGGATCATGGGACGCATCTGCGTTTCTGACATGTGCTGTTGCGGAAACCGATTCGGGAAGGGAGAAACACCATGAGACCGAAGCATATGTGGATCTGGGTCTTGTGCGCGACGCTCGGCATCTGGGGCCGCAGTGCCGTGCCTGTGCAGGCTGACGAACCGCGCGACGGCGTGTTCATTCACGTCACCCACGCCGCGGACGACCCGCATCGCGTGTTGATGGCACTGAGCATGGCAGCGATCATGTGCGAAGATCATGACGTACTGGTGTACTTCGACATCAAGGGGGTCGAAGTCGTGATGAAGGACGCCACCGATCTGACCTATTCCCACTTCCCTTCGTCGCGCACACAGTTGGCCGCCTTATCCAAGAAGGGCGTCACGCTGATGGCCTGCCCCGGGGTGCCTGAAGGCCGCCGGGAAGAAAACGGAAGACCTGGCAGCGGGGATCCAGGTGGCCGACAAGAAGACGTTTTTCTCGTTCACCAAAGGCAGGATCCTGACGCTGGATTACTGAACGAGTCACGATTCGGGCGGGAACAGGCCGGCGGCACCGGTGGGATGCCACCTGTTCATGTCCTGCGCACGCCGTCAGATGGATCTGCTGACCGTCGCAGCGCACAAATTCGGTCACCTGCTGGGGCGTTGCCGTGTTCGGTGTGAACGCGCTGAGTCATTACGCTTCCGCCTCCACAAGATCGAGCTTCAGTCCGAGCGCCGTGGCGATGGCTTCGATGCTGCTCAGCTTCGTGTCGCGGCCGTCCTCGATGTGCATGATGCTCGACTTGCTATCGAGGAAGGAATCGGTGCAGTGACAAGCAGGGATCGCGCGCGTGCTTTCCTGGTTGGTGATCCTACGGCACGCTGACAACGTCGTCCCCATCCGCCAGTCGTTTGCTGAGGCATGGGATACAGTGGTCAGCGACGCAATGTGGTATAATCACCCTCGAGAGGTTTCTCGCGAGCGAGCACAGCCATGTCCGACATTACCCGCATTCTATCGCAGATGAACGACGGCGATCCATCAGCCGCCGAGCAACTCTTGCCGCTGGTGTACGACGAACTGCGAAAATTGGCCGGCGCCAAGATGGCCCAGGAGAAGCCTGGACAGACGCTTCAACCGACAGCGCTGGTGCACGAGGCGTACCTGCGATTGGTCAAATCCCCGGAAGCCGAGGCCTGGAACGGTCGTGGCCATTTCTTTGGAGCGGCGGCGGAGGCCATGCGGCGGATTCTGATCGAGAACGCGCGGAAGAAGCAGCGCCGTCGTCAAGCGGGAGAAGCGGTGCGCGTGGAGCTGGATGACGTGCACCTGGTCACCAACCTGCCGCCCGATCAGCTGCTGGTGCTCAGCGACGCGATCGATACTCTGGCCGCACACGATTCCCTGGCCGCCGAGCTGGTCAAGGTCTGCTATTTCGCCGGGCTCTCCGTCGAACAAGCCGCAGAGACGCTCGGCATCGCCCGCTCAACCGCTTATGAGCATTGGACTTACGCGCGTGCCTGGCTCTTCGCCGCACTGCGCCGAGCGGACGCGGCAGAATAATTCCGATTTTTTTCGGTTTTGTCCGGATTTTGCTCCCCCGCCAATCGCACTGTCTTGCAGAGGGACGTTGTTGCGAGCTCTGTTATGAATGCCGACCCCATCCAAGCCAAACGAATATTCCTGCAGGCCTTGCAGAGCGCCACCCCTGCCCAGCGGGAGGCACTGCTGCAGGAAGCCTGTGGAGGTGACGACACGTTGCGGCAGCAGGTGGACCTCCTGCTCGACGCCCACGAACACGCTGACTCGTTTCTCGAAAAAGGGGCGCTGGCAGGCGGCGCGACGGTCGACCAGCCCCTCGTGGAACAACCGGGCACGCACATCGGCCCCTACCGTCTGGTCGAAAAGCTCGGCTCCGGCGGCATGGGCGTGGTCTTCTTGGCTGAGCAGACCGAGCCCGTCCAACGCCAGGTCGCTTTGAAAATCATTCGCCCCGGCATGGACACCGAGCGGGTGATCGCTCGCTTCGAGGCCGAGCGGCAGGCACTGGCCGTGATGGATCATCCCCATGTGGCCAAGGTGCTCGACGCCGGCACCACCGAGAGCGGGCGTCCCTTCTTCGTGATGGAACTGGTGCACGGGCAGTCGATTACGAAATACTGCAACGAGCACAAGCTCTCAGTCCGTGACCGGCTGGAGTTGTTTATCCCGGTATGTCAGGCCGTGCAGCACGCGCACCAGAAGGGTATCATCCACCGCGATCTCAAACCGTCGAACATCCTCGTGGCGGAGTTTGACGGGCGTCCCGTTCCCAAGGTGATTGACTTTGGCGTGGCCAAGGCGATTGACCAGCGTGCGGCGCAGAAGCAGTTCTCTACGCAGTTCGGCCAAATCGTGGGGACGCTGGAATACATGAGCCCGGAGCAGGCACGCCTCAACCAGAACGATGTGGATACACGGAGCGATGTATATTCACTCGGGGCGGTGCTGTATGAACTGCTGACCGGCGTCACGCCCTTCGACCGCGAACGACTCTACAGCGCGGCCTTCGACCACGCCTTGCACATCATCGATTCGGAAGACCCGGTCAAGCCAAGCACACGGCTGAGCAGCAGTGACTCGCTTCCCTCGATTGCCGCGCTGCGTGTGATCGAACCGCAACGCCTGACCGGCCTGATCCGGGGCGAGTTGGACTGGATCGTGATGAAGGCGCTGGAAAAGGAACGCTCCCGGCGCTACGATTCCGCCTCCGGCCTGGCCCAGGACATCGACCACTACCTGCACGACCAGCCGGTCCTCGCCGGCCCGCCGTCGGCGGCGTATCGCTTCCGCAAGTTCGCGCGACGCAACAAGCGTGTGCTGGCCACTGTGGCACTCATGGTGCTTGTGATGATTGTGGGCACAACCGTGAGTGTCTATCAGGCAGTCCGTGCCACCAACGCAGAACAGTTAGCGGAAATGCGATTGGCAGACGTGGCACAGCAGCGCGACGCCGCCCGCACAGCAGAGCAGCAAGCGGAACAAGCACAACAACAAGCCGAAAGCGTGACCAACTATCTGGTCGATGCTTTTCGCAGTCCCAACCCGGAACAGGATGGTCGTACCATCACGGTGGCCGAAATCTTGGATCGCACCGTCAAAGACCTGGAGAGCCAGTTCGCCGATCAACCCTTGGTAAAGGCCCGGCTGCTTAACGCCTTGGGCGAATCGTATCAAGGACTTGGGCTACACCGCGAGGCGGCAGGCCTGTTCCAGGAAGCATGGGACATCCGGCAGCGTGTGTTGGGACGCGAGCATGCGGATACGCTCGAGTCAATGAACTTGCTGGGCCTTGCCCGTCTCGATGCCGGACGCCATACGGACGCCGTTGCGACCCTCGAAGAGGTGCTCCAACTGCGACGCGCACATCAAGGGGTGGAAGATCCGGACACGCTCTCATCGATGAATAACCTCGCCGCCGCGTATTATGCAGCCGGCCGGCCCGACGAGGCGGTCGCATTGCACCGGGAAGTACTTGAGCTGCAGCGCGAGCGTCTGGGGAAGGAGCATCCGGACACGCTGTCGTCGATGAACAACCTCGCTGCCGCTGGCCTTGATGTCGGGAAGTACGACGAGGCCATCGAACTCCTGGAAACGACAGTCTCGCTGCGTCGTACGCAACTGGGCGCAGACCACCCGGACACGCTGGTGTCCATGAACAATCTCGCCAATTGCTATCTGAACGTCGGTCGACACGCGGACGCACTCCGCCTGTTCAAGGAGACGCTGGAGCGCATGCGTGCGCGACTAGGCCCCGCCCATTCCAATACGCTTTCCGCCATGGCCGGCCTGGCACAAGCTCACTTGCGTTCCGACCAGTGCGAAGAGGGGCTCGGGCTGTCCGAAGAATCGCTCCAGCTCAGCCCGAACACATTTGGGGCCGGCCCACCCCCAAACGTTGCAGAACATGAACAACCTGGCGTCAGCCTACGAGGACGTGGGGCGAAATGAGGAGGCCATCACACTCCAGGAGGAAGTTCTCCGCCTGCAACGCGAGCACCTGGGGGGCGAGCACCCGAATACGCTCCGGTCCATGAATAATCTCGGCCTGTTCTATCTTCGCGCGAAGCGGGTTGATGAAGCGATCGCACTGCTCGAACAGACCTGTCAACTGGCGCAAAGTACTTGGCCCCGAGCACCCCTCTACCCTGGGTTCCGCCCAAAGTCTCGCGGGGACGTATAAAGCTGCCGGCCGGTACGACGAGGCCATCGAGTTGGCTGAAGGCACGCTCGCACTCGAGCGCACGCTGTGGGGAACGGCTCATCCGCATGTACTCGGTTCGACAGAAAACCTGGCAGCCTTTTATGAAGCCGCTGGCCGGCACTCGGAGGCAGTGCGTGCTTATGAGGAATTGGCGTCACTCGAGAGATCAGCGCGACCCGGGAGCGCACAGCTGAGCGGCACACTAGCCAAGCTGAATGCGTGCCTCCTGCAGGACAAACGGTACAAGGAAGCGGAACAATGTGCACGTGAATGCCTAACGATTCGACAGCAAGAAATGCCTGATAGTTGGCTGACCAACAACGCCCAGTCCATCCTTGGCCGCAGCCTGGCGGCACAGGAACGATACGCAGAAGCTGAATCGTTGCTGCTGAGCGGCTACCAAGGATTGAAGGAGCGGGAGGAGACGATTCCCGATCCGTTCAAGGCCCGCGTTACCGAGGCGCTGGATGCGATCATCGAGCTCTACGAGGACTGGGACAAGCCGGAGACGCATGGCAAGTGGATTGACGAGCGCCACGCTCTTTGGCGCGAAACGGCTCACGGACTCAGCGAGAGAATTGAACGCAATCCGGACGACCCCCAGTTGTATGCCTTGCGTGCCGAGGCGTGGGCGTCGTGTCGCGAGTGGGGCAAGGCGGAAATGGACCTCCGGAAGGTGATCGGCCGGACATCCCACGACGCACGCGCCTGGTTCGCTCTCTGCATCGTGCAGCTGTCGGCGGGTGATCCAGACGCGTACCGCCAAGTGTGCCAGGAGCTGGTGCGATACTATCTCGAAAGCCCGCGGCCTCCGCTCAAAGGATGGGAGGTCACCTGGTGTTGCAGAATGGCACCGATCGATGAAGTCGAACTGCGGCACGCGGTTCGGTTGGCCAGGGAGTCTTCGGCTGCGGCTCCGAATGATGATCGCGTGCGACATGAACTGGCATGCATACTCTACCGGGCGGGGAATATTGAAGAATCCGCGCGGCTGCAACAGGAAGTCTGGGACGGAGAGCCACTGTATCGCCCCTGGGCGGGATTGTGGCTGGGGATGGCTTATTCTCGTTTGGGCAAAGTGGAGGAAGCGGAAGAATACCTGGCGCAGGCGATCGAGTTGAGTAAGGAACTGACGTGGAACCCCTACGCCCTCCTGGAATACGAACTGCTGCGCCGCGAGGCGGAGGCGGTGGTGGCCGCGAACAGCACCGACGACGCGCCTGCGGCAGAGCGCGCCCCCGACGTAACTGGGGCGCTCCCCGCAGCTCCTGGCACGGGCAGAAAGGAGGCGTGAGGCTCGACGAATCCTCGTGCGAAAGACCGGCAACCGTCGAGCAGGTCTGAAATCAAGAGAAACAGCCGGTGAGTTCGACACCGCCAAGCACCGCACTCACCGGCCCCAAGCATCCCGAGCGCTCGCTCTGCGCGCGGCCGGGGCTTTGCAAAAATATACAGAGCATATGGACCAACAGCGATGACCAACTTTGACAGAACACACTTACTGAGTTAGTGGAGGAGAATATGAATTGCCCCTATGGAAACGCATACCTTGTTGCCTGCTTTGCTGCCGTTGTGTCCCTATTCGGTCCTTCAGCCCAATCAGCAAGGGGAGAGATCTTGATCGATACAGTGCCTGTAGGCGATCCAGGAAACGCCAAAGACGTCCACGGTGCTGGATGGGGCACCGTTGACTACCTATTCCGCATGGGCACCTACGAAGTAACTAATGACCAGTATGCGGCTTTTCTGAATGCCAAAGCTGCCAGTGATCCTACCGGTCTCTACAGCTCAGAAATGGGTAGCCGGACAACGGCTGGGATTACGCGCAGTGGCTCAGATGCAAATTACACGTACGCCGTCAAGCCTAACTTTGGCAACAAGCCAGTGAACTGCGTCAGCTTCTATGATGCGCTCCGGTTCTGCAACTGGCTGCACAATGGTCAGGGGAATGGCGACACCGAAACGTGCCGCCGATTACACACTAAGCTTGGGAAATGTCGTCACTCGCAAGCTTCCGACGCGACTTGGTTTGTACCGAGCGAAAACGAATGGTACAAAGCGGCCTATTACGATCCCACTCTCAATGACGGTACGGGAGGCTACTACGACTATGCCACGCGTAGCAATAATTTGCCTGTCGTTGCCTCAGCAGACGAGTTTGGCAATATCAGCAATCCGGGGTTCAACGTCGTTAACTATGATGAAGGGGCCGACTGGAACGGACATAACGGGAACGTCACTTCTGTGGGAAGCGCTGGATCAATGAGCGCGAGTTGTTACGGCACATTTGACCAGAACGGCAATGTCTTTGAGTGGTTGGACGAACCCTTTCCCAGTGCTTCTTCTCGCATATCTCGCGGAGGATCATGGCAATTTGACGAAGGAGACTTAGCCATCACCTACCGTATGGACCGTGGCCTTAGTGCCGAGTATGACAATGTGGGATTTCGCGTCGCCAGTATTTCAAGCGTCCCCGAGCCGAGCACGTTGACGCTTACGGCTTTGGGATTGGTTGGAGCGATTCTACTTTTTTGTCGCACCCGATAGCGAACGCAATGTGAGCCGCATGAGGAGTTGCCTAAGTAAGTCAGCTCGATAAATCGGTATAGAAATAAAAAGCAGCCGGTGAGTTCGACACCGCCAAGCACCGCACTCACCGGCCCCAAGCATCCCGAGCGCTCGCTGTGCGCCGGCCGGGGCTTTGCTGTACGTAAGTGTAGCCCGCTCGTCGCTGGAGGACCAGCTTGACAGGGGGCACAACCGAATTTCCGAACATGGGGCCGGAGAACCGGTTCCACGCACCATTGTTGAATTGGAGGTTTGTGAGATGTATTACAGGCGATATCTAAGTGTGTGGGCCTTTGTGATGGGCCTGGTGCTGCTGGCGACATCGCATACGCTGGCTGGCAAACCGGCGCCCACTCAGATTATTGCGGAAACTACGGACCAGGAGTTTGTGAACAACGTGGTCGAAAAGGAATCGAGCCAGACAGCGTTCGATTTGGCCATCACTGTTTCGGGTACCGGCACGCACTACCGCTACCAAATCGGCCCGGCGGCTGTGATCGATCCCAACGATCCGGGTGCATACTCAAGCCTGATTCCCGAAGCAACACGACTGATTGCGGATATCTCCGCCGACCCGGATGGTGACTTCGTGCTGTGCTTGCAGGCCCTACAGCTAGACAAGAAAGGGAATATCAAGTACGTACAGAGTACGCCGACGATCTATCCATGGGTCAAGTTCACCAATACAAGTGCTTCTCCGACCTTCGCGTGGCTCGCACCTAGCGCAACCGATGCCATCCCGGATTCGGCTGGGTTGTTCACACTGAGATGGGATGATGCTAGTCCTGACGACAACGCGCTTATTACATTCTTCTACGGCGACGCTTTTGCGAGTAACGTAATCGATGTCGTCGACTTGGCTCCGGACGACGAGTCGGACACACTTGTATGGAATACTACCGGTGTCGATGCGGGCGTCTATTTCCTGTGTGCCAGTGTAATGGATGGGGAAGGAACCACGGAATTCTGGTCGCCCTACCCGGTGATCGTTGGCGTGCCTCCAGCCAGCGACTGGCAGTGGATGCCGGAATCGCACGCCGACGTCGGCTCGCTTAATGAAGTGACTTACCAGATCGCCATGGATGAACAAGGCAACGCCATGGCCGTAGGTAGCTCTTTGGACGCTGAAGGATGGCAGAAATGGCAGTACAGCTACTACGACGGCTCAATATGGAGCAGTGCATCCGACATTGCCTACGTCTCCGGCGAGGGACAGAGACTCCGATGCGCACCTATTCTTAAATCGGATGGAAATGGAAATTTTCTGCTTGTGTATGTCGAGACCGACGATGGCGGAGCCTACAACGGCATCAACGAAAATGTCATGGCAATTCGTTACGATGGGGCAGCGTTGAGTTGGGATACGATGCCACAGCTCATTGATGAGATGTTTGACGTATCGAACGGTGTCTGGCAGATTGACTCTTATAACGACGGCGAATTCAATTGTGATGCCGCCTACAGTTCTGATGGAACGGCCATGGTGGTATGGAGAGAGGGAGCAACAGGAGCAATCTGTACACGACGATTTAATGGAGAGACTTGGGAAGCCGAAGTACTGCATGATGCGGGGATCCTGCCATCGATCGCAGCTGATGACAACGGCCATTTTATGATCGCCTACGCACATGGCGATACAAACGGCCCGGATGAGGGGCAGTTGTATTATATCCACTACGACGGCGTCAATTGGAGTCCGGAGAGCCTACTTAACACGCATGGCAACATGATTTGGACGTTTTCCAATGTATACCAAATCGGAGAAGGTGGACCGGTGCGACTGGCGGGGACCGGTATGAATAAGTTTGTCGCTGTGTACACTTCGCAGACAGTAAACGCGGACATCTATGTGACCGAGGACCGTCCCAGCAATGTCTACGGAAGGTCCTTCAACGGTTTCGATTGGGAACCTGAATCTCTTCTGGACAATCAATCGGGTGGCGTCATTGCCGATTCCTTCGGTCGTCCGGCACCCATTCGAGTCGCGATGTCATCGAATGGTTCAGCACTCGTGATCTGGACTCAAGATAATGGCACCAATCTCGTTGTGTACGGAAGTCGATTTGATGGAAGTGTTTGGACGACCCTACCCACACCGCTAAGTTATCATTCCTTCGGTGATGCCAAGACAATGTTCGGTGGCCTGACGATTGACGCTCAAGGCAATGGTGTCGTCAGCTTCTACGACACGCCGTACAGCACCAACTACTCGGTCGTGAAGACCCATTACCTTGCGGGCTCTGGCTGGCAACTCCAGGCAGTGGACGATCCAACAAACAGGCCGACCGACCGCGAGTCGCTGACCGACGGAACCCTGTCGGTTCCCAAGAGCAGAGTGGCCGGGCAATCCGATGGCAAGGCGATCATTCTGTTCAGCCCGTACACGAACGAAGCGCCATTCAGCTACTTCGTTTCGCGGGAATATGGTGACTGACGGGTGGGACTACGTGGTCGCATGTGAGGTTGGCAGCCGACTCTCTTCGGTTGGTGACTCAGCATACTCTGTGCCGCCGGGCGACTTCAGCCCGGCGGCTTATGTCGGAGTTGTGGTGCAGCGCGTGATACAGTGCGATATTGGCTCGCTCGATCGCCAGCAAGTCAATCCAGGTCGAGTGACGGTTGGCCCAGTCTGCGCTGATCGATCCGCCCAACTACCGCCACGTGTTCATCCGGATTAACCTGCGGTTGTGGACTGGTGATGCCACCACGTCCGTCGTCGAGTATTGAGTCGCCCACTTTCCCCAACGCCGCGACGACTCGGCCTGCGATGCGTTCGGTCTCGAGTTCCTCTGCCGCCCGACCCCGCAAATCCGCCCGATCCATCGCCTGAGCCTGCTCAATGGCTGCCAAATAGACCGCCAGCATCCGCTCGTCCTCGTCCGTTTCCACAGACTGTCATCCCGGTGGCAGACAGTCCACGAATACGCCGGTTTCACCAGTCCGTACGAATGAAGCTCCGGTCCGTACGCCTACGGTCGGACAGCAGGCAAGCAGAATCTCCTGGAGAGCTAGCGGCCCGTGATCATCGTCCGCGAGATACGCACACGCCCGAGAGCGGCGGGCGGCTTCGAAAGATTCCTCGCGTCGGTAGCGACCGTAGTGAATCTGAATGTGGCGTCGAAAGACTTCAGCCAGGTGCTCGAGCAATTGTGGACGGTGGCCGTTCTTGGCATGGATCAACAAATCGTACTCGTACGGGAGCGGCTCGCTTGGCCATGGTTCGATCGGATATGGCCACATGACGATGGGCGATCGGTTGGCTGAACCTCGGTGCCTGGCGATCAGGTCGCGATACCATTGCCGAAACAAACGATCTGCGGCCGGCACGCGATCACCTTTGGCGACGAAAATCCATCACCCATTCGTTGGCCTGTTCCTCATTGAATGTTTACTTGAAATAAGTGTAGGTGTAGGGTGGGACAAGCTCGCCGGGTCACGCTTTCTACGATCGGTGACGATTTCGGCGAGCGCCGGCACACCAGAATGCGTTCGGCAGAATATCGTGCAGCTTGGGCGTGAGAACGTCGGCAACCAACGGTGGCGGCATTTCGTTGACCGGCTGCGACAGTTGCCAGGAACAGCACGTATGCTGGTGTGCCGGCGTTCGCCTTCCGAGCCATCACCAAGGCAACGCGGTATCAGGCGAACTTGTCACACCCTTTTCTAAAATCTACATCTGCTGGACCACTACCGAACCCGACGAGGTTTCATGAAACATGAAAACAAACCGCTAGGGGCAGGGCAGAGGGAGTAGACACTCTTCTCCTGATGGATTTTCGGTAGCCGTTGGAGGCCTCCAGATTGCGTTGTCCGCGAAGCGAATGGAGCGGCAATGGGCTCGGTGATGCGAAGAAGAGGATGAACACGACGGGGTGGGTGCGACGCCAGCGGCGATTGCACGCTGTCGGCGCGCAGGGCGAGCGCGGCGGAAGTGGGCGGTCAACAAATTTTGATCGACGATCAAGCGAGCTGCGTGGGCATTACGCAAACAGCCGACGGCAGGCGGACATGCCCTTCAGGCAGCGGCGTCCCATCCGCCGGGCTACTTCGGCCAGGGCCGCGGGCGAACCGATGGCGTGGCAGAAGACGCTCTCGTACCGCTGGAATGTATCGAGCCAAGCCTCCTCGTTCACATCCATATAATCCAACAACGTTTCCACGTCCTTGGGAACCGTACTGCGCTGGCCACTACGCAGTTGCCGAGCGGTCCACTCCAGCAACCGCAAGTAACTCTCCAGCGAGATCGGCAGCAGTCCCAGATCCGACGCACGGCGGCCCCAGCGGGAGGTGAGCGCGATTGTCTCGTCCTCCAGCGTCCCTTCACGCAGGGTCAGCTCTCCCAGCCAGCCATCCGCTCGATCCGGACTGTTGGAACGCTCCTCTTGCGCCATGATCCGCTGATAGGCCGACGTGTAGCGGGACGAGCGCAACGAAACGGCTTCGCCGGCCTTGATGAGGTTTAAGTCCATATACAACGCACAGACCAACATGCCGGCGAAACCACCACATTCCCGGCACTTGAAGCGAGACTCGAAGAACCGACCAGTGCATTCGTCTTCTTGATTGGCGCGGCGGGCGATGTTTTCGCACAGGATTCCCATAAACCAGGAGATATTGCTCAGCCGACGCCGCAACTGCTTGATCCGCTTCTTGTCCCGCACGACCTGTTCAATGCGTTTGTCGCTGACTTGCGGCAAATCGTCCGACATGCACTTGGCGATCTTCATGGCGGTCAGGTAGCGGCGGGCCACCTCGCGGGGCGACCAGCGGCGGGCCACATCGGGCCGCGAGCGGAGCATCAGATGCAGATGGTTGCTCAGTTCCGCGTGGAATTCGACTTCGATGGCGAACAGCCCGGCGAGCTGTTCTTCCCGGACCAGGATCCAATCGCGGCGATGGGAGAAGTCGCGGCCGGTCAATGAGTCCCGGCCACAGAGAAAGGCGCGGCGCACGCAACGGGCGCGGCAGTGATAGACGGCTCGGCGATCACGACCCAACAATTTACGACGAGCGTAGGCGACCATGAGGCAATCCCTCCGTGTGCGGGCAGTGCCCGCAGCACCCGGGGCCCTTGAGGGATCCGTGGGGACGCTTGGGAAACACTGCGGCAAGAGAAAGTGATTGCCCGCCTTTCGCTCACCAGAACCGCCGTCATCTTACCCGATTCCGCACGGCATGCAACACCGTCCGCGGAAGGGTGGCGGTGACATGCGTATGTCATCGCCAAAGCGATGCTGGAACCGCTCAGCATGCTCGGCCTGCGGCCATGGACGGTCGTCGGAGGGCCTTGCAGCTGGGATGTAAAGCAGGGTGTCTGCTCCTCGCTAGATCCCCAACGAATTCGAATCAAAGAAATATGGGAGAAAGGGAGAAAGGGAGAAAGGGAAAACGGAGGACAGAATGGCATGCTGCTGGTGAGAATCGGCTGGTGGTTGATGACTGAGGTTTTGTCCGTAGCGGAGTGTGTGTGTTTCAGGTGTGGATTTCGACCTTTATATAAGTTCTCAATAATTGGCTTTCGGATTTCCGGTGTGGTTGCGGCCAGCGGCCGCGTTCGGTTAAAGCAAAGGCCGTAATTCCGTCAACAGACTCGGCCAGATTCTGGGGGGATCGCGTTTTCGACGGCCAGGTTAACTGTTCACGCCCATGGGGATGCAAGATGGCCTGAGGTGGTCCCGGCATAGCAGATCGGGTGCGGCCGGCGATTGGGCGGCTGCTTGAGGATCATCACCGGAACACCATGTGACCGTCCGAACCCATTACCCCGCAGTCACCGGTTCCCATGTCGTCCCCGCCACTTGAAACCCCCGTTTCGAAATCGCGAGACCGTGGGGTTATAGGCGAGGCCGACGCCGAGAGTCGTCGGCCTTTTCGCGTGCCAGGGCCAGTGCTCACAACGAGTTGCGACGAGGGTGTTCACACGTGGCTCTCGGTCCGCCATTCGCGCGCGACTCACGCCAACGCAATCACGTCCGCCACTCGACCCCAATTCCGCCCCAGACTCTCGCCACTCTCACCGTCTCGCGCCGTCCGGGTTATCGAGGAGTTGCGAGCGCTCAATCGGTCGCAACCCCTGCACATTGTCGCATAACGGAGCATCACTGTTCCTAACTCTTGCGACGTCTAAGTGCGGATGACCAGTAGCGATCGACGGGGCTTTTCACCGCACATGCGTTTTGCCGGAGGACGTGTGTGTAGATCTGAGTGGTTCGCACATCTTCGTGGCCGAGCAGTTCCTGGACTGTTCGGATAGCGCACACTACGTCATTGAGCCATCCGAAGTCCTGCTGCAATACTTCACGGTAGAGGAACAACGGCGCTGAGAGCGCTTGATTCTGGGTGGACGCGGCTACGTGGCGATCTACGGCCAGGTGGGTGAGAAAAGCCGCGACCTCAGGTGCTTCCATCTGCAATGGATGGCGTTTGTCATGAAACAGAATGTAGCGCCGAATCCAGGCTTCGTAGGAGTGCTGCGTGTTGAGCGACAAATGGCGGACGCGACAACAATCGCGGACGCGATCGAGAAGCTTGGGCTGACCGGGCTGCCAGACGGGTACTGCTGCCGTGGGATCCATGGTCGTCGATCTCCTTCGACAAACGCGACGATCGTCCAACAACTCTCTGTTCCCGGACGTCCCGAGGCGTCCTCGTCCCGTGGGACGACGCCTATGATTGTGTACTGTACATAGTTACACTACATTGTCAGGTTGCGAACGGGACGCTGGGGATTATACCGCCGGAATAATGCCTCAGTGCCCACGGCGACCAACGGCCGCAAATGGTTGACTTGTTAGTACTTCGGGCCTAGATTCACGACTGCTTCGACCGCGTGTTATCCCGTCGGAGTCGCCATCATCACTAGATATGAGCTCAGCTTCCCCGGCGACAGAATTACATAGTTCGTTGCGATAGAATACGGGCATGGATATCGTCTACATCGAAACGTCTGTGATCAGCCATGCAACGGCAAAGCCAAGTTCGGATCCAACCACGTTGGCGTTGCAGCAGCAGGCAAGACGTTGGCTTTCGGAACAGAGGTCACGGTATGAGGTGGTTACCTCCCAACTGGTCATTGATGAGGCCTCACTTGGAGATCCTGATGCGGCTCGACGCCGATTAGAGGCATTGGATGGAATACCTGTTTTGCCTGCCAACCCAGATGTCGAGTCAGTCGCAGATGAGATCATTAGGCGGCACCTGATGCCACCAAGTGCGAGGCTGGACGCATTGCACGTAGCCACGGCTGCACTCGCGGGAGTACAATATTTGTTGACACAGAATTGCACACACATCGCCAACGCGACGGAGTTGCCCAGGATTTACAAACTGCTCGATGAACTTGGGATTTCTGGAATGTTGGTGTGTGCTCCGATTGAGTTTTTTGGGGGGGCATGATGATGACGAATCCAGTATTGGATGAACTTCACGCGGCAAGACGCAAGATCCTTTCCGATTGGAACGGCGATACGCGTGCTTACCTGAAAGATGCACAGGCTAGGCTGGAGGAGTCGGGGAGACCGATCTGGCAGGGCAAGCAACGAACCAAGCATTGCACCGAAGTCGCCGAACAACCGGTTTCTGATGGCGGTTCAACTCCGGCGACTCGGTGAATGCAATCGTCCGGCGGTAGCGGCGGTTTTCCCCTGTGTCGGGCGTCCGCGAGGTCTCGCCAATGACCAAGCAGAAGCATGAAGCGAGGTTACGTCTTCGCGATGTAGCAAACACTCTGAGCGAGGAAGTGTGGGAAGGGGAGTGGGATCATCTGCTCGAGATTCGGACCAAACCGATAGCCGCGTCGAGCACCCGTTTTCCTATTCCCATTTTTTCGAGCAACAGGCCTCATTGGCCACGACCCACGCCGCGGCAACGCAATGTCCCCCGCGCCTGCCGGTGTGCAACATTGCACGGCGAAAGTCGATGGGCCTGTTCATGGGGTGAGTACATTTCCTGTGGATGAGTGGCTAACATGGGTACTTCCCCCACAGGTGTGAACAAGCAGAGGAACGAGACGTGGATGTCACGTCATCACGAGCGTTCGAGGGCACGATTGCCCAGGCTATGCGTACTTCTCGCGAAAGTGTACGGCTCTCCATTTCTACGTTTCTTGCTGCCTCGCTGCGAGCCCGTTCATGCGGCCGTTCGTGACGGAGCGGCAAAATCGCTCCTACTGCGAACGTCGCGACGACAGCCGCTTGGCGAGCCACGCGATCAACACGATCTCCAAGAGGCCGAGCGGTACGGCGGCCGACCAAGCGATAACTCCGGGTTTGATCCCGAAGAGCACGTCCAGCACCACCAAGTGCAGTCCGGACAGCAGACCCAGCAACACCGAGAACACCAGTATTGCCATCAACCCTCGCATCTCGGACATGCACGCCCTCCACGTGAGACTTCACGGCCAAAGGCGCCATCTTCCCGCACATCTCAAGCGCCGTGGCCGTGCCCTCGGACCACAATTGTTGGTCTGATTATGTGTTCGGAGCGCCCTGGGTGCGAGGCCCCCGTTCACAATCGGCACGCAAACGCTGGTCAGGGACTCAATGGCCCGGACTGCCCACACGCCGCGGTGCGTTCGAGACGCCAGTCATTGCAGGGCTTATCGAGGAGTTGCGAGCACTCAATCGGTAGAAATCCTTTCGCAACTTGCCCCATGCGGCTGGTGAATCGCGATTGCCACAGTACTACGCGCTGGCCAGTCGACACCTGTCCAAGCAACATCCCCGCCGACGGACAGTTGGCACGTTGATTCCGAGATAAGAAGATGAATGCCAACGGTGGTGCCGATCCTGGTCGGTGGCCGTGTATGTTGGAAATTGAACAATTTGCGGACAGCCTGAACATCTCCATTTGTCACATCGGTCCACTGAACGCCAAATCCAATCGTCAATTGTTTGGCTGTCGTTGTAGGTGTCGCTTCCACTCAACTGACCAAACAAAGGTGCTCCCAGTTCGAGAGCGATACTGGGGTGTGCCCTTGCCCTCATTTCATTGCGAGATGGCCTTGACATGTTGTACAAATGTACGATGACCTACGTTGTACATTTGTACGAGGGAAATCATGGCCAGAAGATCGCTGCCCGCCTTGAGTCCGGCTGAGACCGAAATATTGCGGTTCGCTTGGCAGCTGGAACCGGCAACTGTCCAGGAAATCTGCGATGCGCTGCCAAAGGGACGGTCGATCGCGTATGCCACGGTGCAGACGTTGCTGCGCCGGCTGGAGAAGAAAGGGTATGTACGCCATGAGGTACAGGGTAAGGCCCATTTGTTCTCGGCGGCAGTGAACCGAGAGCAGGTCATTAAGCGAACGGTAGGTGATTTTGTCGAACGGTTGTTCGGTGGCGATCCGCTACCATTGATGTTGCATCTCGCGGAGCACAGTGACCTGCAGGCGAAAGATCTTGAAGATTTGAAGAAGCTCATCGAAGGGCAACGCGAATAGAGGAAGGGACCACCATGGAATCGGTGTTGCACGCGTTCGCCGATATGCTTGTGCGGCAAAGCTGGCAAGTCTCGGTTGTCTTTGGGTTGGTTTTGGCCGCTTGTTACTTGCTGCGAAAGGCGAGTGCGCACTGGCGTTACCTGCTGTGGCTCACTGTTCTCGCAAAATGCCTGGCGCCTCCGCTGGTCATTGTTAATTTGGCGGTCTTGCCGTTTGGGGCACTCAGAGATTCCGCCGCGACAAGATGCGGTCACGTCATGGACACCGGCTGAAAGAATGGACTTCAATCCGTCAATGCCAATAAACCACCGTTATTCCAACGCCTTCAACTTTGCAGGCGCGATTCTTCGGCCTGGAAGGCCGTCCGTGCATAGCCAGGGGTGAGCCGCGCTTCGCGACGGAACCCCTGGAATACGGTCGGCCACACGTCCGCGGGCGAGCCCAAGACGACGATTTACACCGGCGCTCACCGAGGCCGCCACCGCCCGAGGCTGAGTACGAATCTTGAATTGCAGGACAATATTGACTCCGTGAAAGCCGCTCGTATGCAGCGTCGCGAAGACTCTGCGGAGGCGTACCTTACGAGCCGCAAGGGTGCCCACCCCTACGCTCTCGGTGGACTGCTACGCTGCGGGGATTGCGGAGGGACGCTCGGCGGACAGTTGCGGGCCAACAAGCGAGAGCCGTTCTATATGTGCCGCACCTACCTACAGGCCGGCTCGGCGGCTTGCTGGCATAACTCGATTCCCGAGGCTCCGCTGGTCGCGACGATCGTCGACAAGATCCGGGAAGAGTACTTCTCGCCGACGGCTCGGGACCGGATTCGCAAGGCGATCGAGAAGGAGCAAACCGAGACGGCCAGCAAGCCGGCCGGTACGATTCGCCTCCGGCGAGAGATCGATTCACTCGACGCGAAGATCGAGCGGGGAGCCGAGCGGGTCCTCGACGCTCCGGACGATCTCGTCCCCGCTGTGTATCGCAAGCTCGAGGAGCTCAAGCGGGAACGGGACCGGCTCAAGGCGGAGCTAGGGGTCCTCTCGCAACGCAAGACGCGATCCCGCCCGGAAGCGGATCGAGAGGTCGAGCAGGCAATGCACGCTCTCGACGAGCTCCAGGGGACGCTCGACGGTGCGGAGCCGGCGGAGCTGCGGGAGCTCCTCCGGGAATTCGTCTCCGAGATCGTCCTTCGCTTCGAGCACGAGACTCGAGGGAAGCGGCGGACCGCTCGATTTGTGGATGGCGAGGTCCTGCTCCGGCCGCAAACATCTCACATGAACACATCATGCCCATAAACCAGGAGATATTGCTCAGCCGACGCCGCAACTGCTTGATCCGCTTCTTGTCCCGCACGACCTGTTCAATGCGTTTGTCGCTGACTTGCGGCAGCTCGTCCGACATGCACTTGGCGATCTTCATGGCGGTCAGGTAGCGGCGGGCCACCTCGTGGGGCGACCAGCGGCGGGCCACATCGGGCCGCCCATAGTTGGTTGACTTCGTCCCGGCATTCGGCCAGTCGCTATCTGTCCCATCAACGACATCCCCCACGGGCAGTTGGCATTTTGATAGCCAATATGCCAAAATGTTAGTCGTGGGTGCCTGGATGGGTACCTACCAACTCAGGTGTCGGAAATCGAAGGTAATTCGGGACCGACTATTTCGATGCAACGTGGTCTGCAGAGGAGTGGAGCACCACCATGATGGGTAGGGCACGGATGTTACCAATCCTTGGGCTTCTGGTAGGCATGCTCTCTGGTGCCGAAGCAGTTTGTCGCAAACGCGAAACAGGAATTGGCCGAAGCTGAGGAAAGGCTGGACTTCGCTGAGGTGTGGCGTGATCCGGAAATGCGACAAATGCTGTTGCTCCAAATCGAATTCGCAAATGGGTTTCATCGCCGACAGGGGCTTCGCTACCTGCTCCGGTCGGACGAAGCTATCCAAGGAGCGGAGCCATTGCTGCGGCGACTTGTGAATCACAAGGATGGCGAGACCTGTGTTCTCGCACGTGATATTCTGCGGCGGATGGATGCCGGGCGCTCGGCCGACAAGCTCGACAGCGACGATCAGTCGGCCGACAAGCTCGACAGCGACGATCAGAGAGAATGAGAATGTCGCGCTATGCAGGGCGATTCACCGTAATCACCCGAGGGGGCCAAACGTTTGTATGGTGGATGGTACGACGGCCAAACTCGATGACCGGCCGGAGGTGGTCAGGTCAATGATCACCATCGCCGGAAACGAGTAAGCGAATTCGGATCCCTTCTTACTACACCTTGGCGGAAGTACCGGCCCCACGCGAGGTCAAGTCAAAGAGTGGCTGAGCTACGCCGATTTCCTCGGAGCGCGGCATCGTCGACTTCGCAGCTTGAATGCGAAATCGCCGAACTGAGGCTTGTCGTGTACGTGGCTCGTCAGTTGGCGCCGCTGAGCAACACTTTAGAAAGGTGGATGTCTTACTTCTCGTTTGTCCGCCGCGTGCCGACCGGTGGTCAATTGCCTGGGTGGGTAGGTTTCTCGCTCCGGTCGCGTCGTGCCAGGCGCAGAGCTTCCAGTTCTCTTATCAGAGGTCGCCAATAGTCCTTATCGATTTCCATTTCCGCAACGCGTTCTGTTTCAAGTGCCGCTGTGAGGGCAGTGCGGCTGGCAGCCAGCGTTTCGGTCAATAGTGGCCGAACCTGGATCATCTGTCGCGTGATCTCCGGATTCTCGGCTGCGACGCGAATGAGCATTTCCGGAGTCCGGGATTCGCGCAGCCAGAAGCGGACACGAGCCTCGGTCGGTTCGTCACGGTTTTGGTAGTAGTGAGCATCGACGAGCCGCCGGATCATGGGCCAGTCTTTATCTCGCTGCGTCTTCTTGGCCTTCACCAAATCCTCGATGCCAAGCAGTTCGTAGACGACCCCTTCGGCGTCCTGGATCGTGGTTCGACGTTCCCAGAGCATTTCAAAATCATCACAGCCCCGCATTTTTGTCATCACGTCAAGTCGAATGCCGGAGGCGTCAGGATGGCGACAACGGAAGTGAATCGCGTGGCCGCCATCCAAATACCTCCAATCGGCCGGCGGAACGGCAATGCAATCGGCCTTCAGTTCATCAAGTGCGGACGTCAAGCGATTCAGGTTCGCTTCGTCAGCGACGATCACAATATCACAGTCCCGGCTAAACTCGGCCGCGCCGTAGAACACGCACGCCTGCCCGCCCATAAGCAGGTGCCTGACCTCGTGGCATGACAGTGTCGAAAGGACTTTGACTATCGGGTTCGGGATCAAGCGAACCTCCGACTTGGAGATAGAATTGCCAGCACTTGGTGGACTCTTCCCATCGTTGCTGGGGTGTGAGCCGAAACCACTCGCTCCACGAATCTTCGAGGTCGCTTGCTTCGTCGAGTGGTTTTCGTCGCTCTGGTGGATGCATACGGAGAATTGTACGGCACGGACCATCCATTGGGAAGAAACCCTGGCCTTTTCGCGATCTAGGGCCAGCTCTGCCCACGAGTTGCGCCAAGGGCCTGCAAATCGCGATCTCGGTCCGCCAGTCGGGCGCGACTCGGGCTGCTCGAACCGTGGTACCCACGTGGCCGCATTGCTGGCCGGAACTCTCGCCAGTCTCTGACTCTCGCTCCGTTGGGACAGAAGGAGCAAAGAAGGAGCAAGAAGGAGCAGACACCCTGCTCTTGGTGGATTCGCGGCAAAGAAGGAGCAGACACCCTGCTCTTGGTGGATTCGCGGTGGCGGTGGGAGGCCTGCACATTGGTTTGCGCGAAGCGACTGGGCGGCAATCGGCTCGGCGGTGCGACGAAGAGGATGAACACGACGGGGTTGGTGCGACGCCAGCGGCGAATGCACGCTGTCGGCGCGCACGGCGAGCGCGGCGGATGTGGGCGGTCAACAATTTTGATCGACGATCAAGCGAGCGGCGTGGGCATTACGCAAACAGCCGACGGCAGGCGGACATGCCCTTCAGGCAGCGGCGGCCCATCCGCCGCGCTACTTCGGCCATGGCCGCGGGCGAACCGATGGCGTGGCAGAAGACGCTCTCGTAACGCTGGAATGTATCGAGCCAGGCCTCCTCGTTCACATCCAGATAATCCAACAACGTTTCCACGTCCTTGGGAACGGTACTGCGCTGGCCACTGCGCAGTTGCCGAGCGGTCCACTCCAGCAACCGCAAGTAACTCTCCAGCGAGATCGGCAGCAGCCCCAGATCCGACGCGCGGCGGCCCCAGCGGGAGGTGAGCGCGATCGTCTCGTCCTCCAACGTCCCTTCACGCAGGGTCAGCTCTCCCAGCCAGCCATCCGCTCGATTCGAACTGTTGGAACGCTGCTCTTGCGCCATGATCCGCTGATAGGCCGACGTGTAGCGGGACGAGCGCAACGAAACGGCTTCACCGGCCTTGATGAGGTTTAAGTCCATATACAACGCACAGACCAACATGCCGGCGAAACCGACACATTCCCGGCACTTGAAGCGAGACTCGAAGAACCGGCCAGTACATTCGTCTTCTTGATTGGCGCGGCGGGCAATGTTTTCGCACAGGATTCCCATAAACCACGATATGTTGCTCAGCCGGCGCCGCAACTGCTTGATCCGCTTCTTGTCCCGCACGACCTGTTCGATGCGTTTGTCGCTGACTTGCGGCAGCTCGTCCGACATGCACTTGGCGATCTTCATGGCGGTCAGGTAGCGGCGGGCCACCTCGTGGGGCGACCAGCGGCGGGCCACATCGGGCCGCGAGCGGAGCATCAGATGCAGATGGTTGCTTAGTTCCGCGTGGAATTCGACTTCGATGGCGAACAGCCCGGCGAGCTGTTCTTCCCGGACCAGGATCCAATCGCGGCGATGGGAGAAGTCGCGGCCGGTCGAGGCGTCCCGGCCACAGAGAAAGGCGCGGCGCACGCACCGGGCGCGGCAGTGATAGACGGCTCGGCGATCACGACCCAACAATTTACGACGAGCATAGGCGACCATGAGGCAATCCCTCCGTGTGCGGGCAGTGCCCGTAGCACCCGGGGCCCTTGAGGGACCCGTGGGGACGCTTGGGAAACACTGCGCAAGAGAAAGTGATTGCCCGCCTTTCGCTCGCCAGAACCGCCGTTATCTTACCTATTCCCGCGCCGCATGCAAGACCCGCCGCAGTGGGGTGTCGGTGACATACGTATGTCACCGCATAATCGATGATGGCACCGCTAGCATGCTCGGCCTGCGACAAGGGACGATCGTCGGAGGGCCGGCAGCGGGGATGGAAAGCCGGGGGGAAGCAGGGTGTCTGCTCCTCGCCTGCTCCTCGCCCTCCTCGCTGCGATCCCGGGCCGCATGCAAGACCCGCCGCAGCGGGGTGTCGGTGACATGCGTATGTCACCGCCGAAGCAATTACGAAACCGCTGAGCATGTTCGGCATGCGGCAATGGGCGATCATCAGAGGGCCCGCGGCAGGGATGGAGAGCCGGGGGAAGCAGAGGGAAGTAGGGTGTCTGCTCCTTTCTGCTCCTTTCGCATGCAAGACCCGCCGCAGCGGGGTGTCGGTGACATGCGTATGTCACCGCCGAAGCAATTACGAAACCGCTCAGCATGTTCGGCATGCGGCAATGGGCGATCATCGGAGGGCCCGCGGCAGGGATGGAGAGCCGGGGGAAGCAGAGGGAAGCAGGGTGTCTGCTCCTTTCTGCTCCTTGCTTGCTCCTCACGTCCCACTGCTCCTGCGAGAAGCCTCAGAACCCGTTCGTGTCAGTGTGCTACGAGGGATACTGGTTCTGGATCGAAAAGAACGACTTCCGTTCCAAACGGACCCTCGCCTACTTCCTGGTCCTCCTCGCCTTGGCTGACACTGGGCCGAAGGAGGGTCTGCCCGTGATCACGATCCAGGCGAACTGACGGGGCGACGACTCAATCTTGCATGATCATGCAGCGATTTCGGGACGCATGACATCGTGGACTAGCTGCGGCACGACGTCGCGCCGCCAGTCGGTGGCGATCTGCGGCGGCTTGCTGATGTGCTCATACACGTTGGCCAGCATTTCGACATAATTTCGGCATACGCTTGCGTTGTCGGTCTCCGCTACCGGGCGCACGTAGAGAAAAGTATCCCCTAGCACCAGTTTGTCCCCCTGCCGAAGCCGATAGGCACGGGGTCTGTGGAAGCCGAACTCGCCATACACCTCAACTTTCGGCTCGAAGGGCTTCGGTGCGATCGGGCTACCGTCCGGCGCGGCCGCTGCCTGAAACCAATGCGATACGGGCCCCATCGCGACCGCGCCGGCGTTGCCGACGACGGGATAATCGAACGGCACATCGCAGCCCGTTGTTCGGTACAGATCGCTCAGCGAGGTCAAGTCCTCGAAGTAGAACACGAGGCTTCGCAGGGAGAGGTCCTGGAAGAAGACCACCGGGTTGCTCGGGCCGCGCTGCACGGCGTAGCGGATCACCTGGTGGGTGGTGCGCTGGACTACCTTGCCGTCGGGCGATGGGACGACGAAATGTGCGTCGGGTGTGGCCTCGCCGGAGAACGCGCGGTCCTGCCGAACCGTGGCCGTGACCGTCCAGTGCAATAGCCCCGGCTGCCGCGTGTAAGCGATGAGCCGGCCCTCGAAGTCGGCCCATTGCCGCTGCGAGTGGATGGTGATTTCGATCGCCGCGGACGTCTACCGGTACGCAAGGGAACGGAAGATGCGAGAATCTTTGCGCGAGCCGGGTTCCCATTGGTAAATGTCGCCCTCGCCGGCCCCGGCTGCAGTAATATCGAGGCCTTGCCCCGGGGCAAGTTTGGTGCCGATAGCGCTGTCAGCGCCTGCGCGCGAGATGACGATCCAGCCGTCTTTCTCTATCTGCGGATCATAGCGGATGCGATATGCGCCGCTGGTCAGTTCAAAAGAGTGATCACTCTGAGATGTCAATTCTACTACCGCCGCCGCGTCGTCGCTACGCTCGCCGAGGTCGTCGCTACGCTCGCGCAGAGCGTGGGCGAATCTCCGAACGTTTGCCAGTTCCCCCGCAGTCTACGCGACCGCAGCTACGGGAGGGGCGCGTCGCCCGGCGCCGGAAGTCCCCCATGGTTGACGAAATCGCTCCCTATTTTGTACGATGCGCGACCAGCAGCGTGGCGGCGTCTCAACCTCATCCTGTTCCCCTTCCAGTCCGTTAATGGGGGCTGCTGAAACGCAGGGCATCACTGTCATGCCAACATCGACGCCCAGGTTGTCCATGTTCCCGCCAGTAATGCCATGGTCTTTTCTGTATTTTTTTTCGAACGGCGGTGCTGGATCAGCTATTGCGGGGTTCAATTCACGGTCCTCGCGGCCGCAGCAGCTCATGCATGTGGGACCTTGAAGCGAATCAAGACTCGGATTAGTCTCGACCTGCATCTGGAGGGAGCGACACTGTGGATGGCTCTCCAGGCGAGGAAACTGCGTGAGGATTTCGGCACATTTGTCACGTGATTTCGTCAGCCTGGGGAGTGCGACATGAGTGGTACGGAATTCCCGGTTTCCGGGACCGAGTGTGGCGACGCAAATATCAATGAGGCGGCCCTTGTCGCGCCAACTCGCTTCTACGGGCTCGACGGCGTCCGAGCGACGGCCATGCTGCTGGGCGTTTTCTACCATCTCCCCATTTCGATCATGGCCGGCGGATTCGGCATGGGATTCGACTTCAGCGGTAGCCCGAAGTCGTCCATTGACAACTGGTTGCACAGTTTTCGCATGCCGCTGTTCTTTCTCATTTCCGGGTTCTTCGCCAACATGATGCTGGGCAAGTACGGCCTGAAGCGGTACATGGTGCGGCGCTGGTGGCGGATCGGTGCTCCGCTGTTCATTGCGATCGCTGCCTTCGCTGGCCTGCGTATGGCGACCGATTACTTCCGATCGGCGGCCGTTCCCGGTTTCGGCCCCCCGGGAGCCATGAACGCCGGTTTCGGCGTCCCGGCCAGACGCCGTTCGGCGGACCACCTGGAGGATTCGGCGTGCCCGGCCAGACGCCGTTCGGTGGACCACCTGGAGGATTCGGCGTGCCCGGCCAGACGCCGTTCGGTGGACCACCTGGAGGGTTCGGCGTGCCCGGCCAGACGCCGTTCGGCGGACGACCTGGAGGGTTCGGCGCGCCCGGGGCGCCACCGCTGGGTGGGCTCGCGGGACCGGCGGTAGCCCCGCCTTTTTCCATGCCACCGTCCCCTTCGCGATCGTTGGCGGATCGTCTGTTCAAGGACTATTCGCGGTACTTCAATCTCGAGCACCTGTGGTTTCTGTGGTATCTTCTCGTTTTCGTCACGATTGCACCGGCGGCCGCGAAGCTGATCTCCTGGATCTCGTCTTGGTTGTCGCGGGACGCCGTCGACCGCTTTGGCCGCGCGTTGATTCGGTTCAACGTTATGGCATTGGCGATAGGTCTGGCAACGCTTCCGGCACTCATTCATGCGCGCGGGTTTATGGGATGGTCACTTGCCAACCCCCTCGGTTTCTTGGCTCCCTTTCCTGACTTCTTCTTTCAATACCATGCCGACTGGCCGCACTACTTCATGTATTTTCTTGTCGGCTGGTGGTTCTACCGGTTGCGCGACGGGTTACCCGATCTGGCTCGTACATGGCTGTGGAGTCTCGTGCTGGGGATTGCCGGCTTCGCGTTATCGCAGCACTTCGCGAACGCCTATGCCATGAGGACGGACACGCCTGGTTTTGAATGGATCCGGCTCGGCGGGTTCGCTCTCTACGGCGTGGGAGCAGCGTACACCACCTGCGGATTCATCGGCTTCTTCCAGCGGTACTTGGACCGGCCGACGCGGGCGGGACGCTATTTTGTGGATACCGCATTGTGGATTTATCTGGTGCATTTACCACTCATTCCCTATCTGATCTGGTGGGTCCAGCCGTCTCGTACCGCGTGGTGGGGTGCCAGTTTTGCTGGTATGGTGTTCGTAACCGGTGCGGCGTTGGTTCTGTTCGAGCTTGTCGTGCGTCCCACGCCGCTGGTCTACGTTTTCGGACCACCAAGTCCTCGTCGTGCAGGTTCCAAATAGCAGATGACGTTGGCCCACGGGCCGGTGGGCGACCCACAGAGACTCAAACGCATAGAAACCGGTGGTAATCAGAGAAAGCACTCGATGAATTCCCTGCCGGGCAGCGAGTTGGTCTGCCATGGGCCGCCGTCACGTGGTCCCGGTGCGGCCACCGTTGGGAACCGAGTTGTGCGCGCCCTGGCGGTGCGTCTTCGCGCCGAAGCCATGCTGGTGTGCCGGCGCTCGCGGTAACCATCGTCGAGGGCGGAGAGTCTCTCTGCGCGAGCCTGTCGCACCGTTCTACCTCTGCGGTGCGCGGCAAGTACCGCAGTACACCGCCATTTGCCGGGACTCGCACGGTGTGTGAGATGCGTACTTTCACCCGCTCGTCAGCCGTCAGTCAACTGACGTGAGGTGCAGCGCCACGGCTGTCGCGGTGAGCCCGACAGCGGCCCCCACTGCGACCAGGAAGCCGCGCTGGATGTTGGTTTTGCGGGCGTAGGCACCAATGAGTATCGGGATCACGGACCAGCCGATGCCGCCGATCATGAAGAACAGGCCGACCGCCCGTCCGCCGAGCACCGGACTGATGTCTTGCGTCACGTGGCCCATCAGTACGCCGACGATGGTCGGAAACGTGGGGCCGAACACCAGTCCCGCCAGGACGACCATGGCAGCGGCTGTGGCGTGGCCCCGGCTCAGCACTGTGCCGGCCCAGACCAGGATACACAAGATCGACAGGGCGATGATCAGCAGTGTATCGCCGCCGGGGGGCAAAGGAAAACGGTCGACCAAGAGGGCTGTGGCCAGACGCGAGCACGTGAACGCCAACCAGAAGCCGGATAACGTCGTGGCTGCCCGGCCCTCCGCCATCCCTCGGTCTCCCAGGTACGTGGTGGCCCAGGCCGCCATGGTGGCCTCCATGGGAGCGTAGAACAGCAGTGCCAGGGCTGTCAGCCACATGATCTTGTCGCTCAGCAAGGCACCGATGCCAGGGTCGGCACCATCCACAGCCGGCGGCAACAGCCCCTGGAAGTCCACGCCCACCGCCAACACGCCCGAAACCAGCGCGCACGCCGCCAACACGAGCAAAGCCGGTCCGAAGCCGGTGCGCCGCAGGAGGAATGCAATCAGCAGCGGTGTCAGGAAGGCGCCCAGTCCGAAGAAGAAGTTGCCCAGATTCATCGCGTAGGTTTGGGTGCCGCCAAACGCCGATTGCATCAGCACGTTCAGTACGTTCACCAACGCCGACCAGCCGGCGCTCAGCAGCAGCACGGCCACCAGCGTGGACCAATACCTGGTTGATCGGGCCAGGACCAGCAGGCTGAGCACCATGAGAAACGAGCCGCCAATGACCACGACCTGCTTGTCCAGCAGATCGGTCAGGAAGCCCATCGCCAGCATCACCGGAATCATGGTGAAGCCGAACATCGACACTAGACCACCGACGCGCGCCTCGTCTATGTGAAGACGCTGTGCCAGGGCAATTTTCACGCTGCCCAACAATGCGACACCCATACCGCACGCCAGCAGCCCCGCGATCCAGGTTGGGGTCTCGAGATTCATGATTGGTTACGCCCTATCAAGCGACAGTAGGAGGATGATGGCAAACCGGGGCCGCAGCCGAAGCTGTCCCAGTCGATATAAACACTCGCGCCGGGCAGCGGCCAAGAACCAGCCGCACACCGTCCGCGAAGTGGACGTGGCTCGCGCTGTCTGCTACTTGCCTTTCGCCAGTCGGGCGAGGGTCTGGTCGCGAGCCAAGTCACTGCCGATGAGCTTGGCAACGGCCACGGCGTCCTCCAATCGGCCGGCTTGCGATAACATTGCGGCTGCCGCCACAGCTGTATTGTCGCGTGCCAAATTGTTGGCGTCGATGGCTTCGATGGCCCTTTTTGCGACCTCCCCGTCACCAGCCCGAGCCGCATCTTTCGCCACGCTCACCAAGGCCTCAACCCGAGCCAGGTCACTTGAGATGTCTTGTGCCGCGGAGAGTCGGGCGGCAAAATCGGCGGACGGTTGAGGCGGCGAACCACCCATCGCATCAGGGTTGGACGCGGCCGGGGGATGGACACCTGTTGGATCGCTGCACCCCAAGCC
This sequence comes from uncultured Planctomycetota bacterium, assembly GCA_963802295.1. Lineage (GTDB taxonomy): Bacteria > Planctomycetota > Planctomycetia > Pirellulales > Pirellulaceae > JAJRVM01. The sequence goes on from CAWDIM010000010.1 coordinate 36,082, forward strand.
ACACGCAATCATGAGCGCCACGACAACGAGGAGAACGCGGTTCACACTCATACGAATCTGAACTCCCGAGAGTATTCGCAGAGGACCCTTCACGGGGGTAACCTTCACGGGGTTAACCAAGGTACGCGAGTCCGGGTCACGGCCGAGTGGATTATACAGGATCCCCCCATCTCGGGCCACGAACAAGACGTCACGCTCCAGCGACTTAGGCCTGACCACGCAGGCGTGTCGGGGTGCTGGTTTGGCCTCGCCACATCGCTCCCCGGCGTGGCTCCGCAGTTGGGAAGGTGCCTCACGCCACCGCCGGCGGGAACCAGACCGAACTCCCTTGGGGACAGGTCCTCCCATGTCCGGAACCCGGCTGAGCAGGACAATGACAGTCAGGTGGAGCGTTTTCGTGATCCAAGTCCGCGGGATGTCAGACCGGTACGCACACGCATGTCCCGCGAGCGGTGGTCCAGCGGGAGTGGTCAAAACGCCCCAGAAACTGAGTGATCCGTCCCGAAATCCTGATTTCGCCGCCTGGCCTGGGGGCCGGAAATGACCGGTTCGGGCGCGAAGTGGCAAGTAATACCGCCGAGTGGTTTCCAGGGAATTTGACCGATTACTAATTGAAATTGCTGGCAGAGAAGAGATAAATCAGTTAACAATGACTGCACAGCGGGGTGCGTGGCTGTGGCCGACAGCTGTTTGAACGACTAGGCATCATAATGAGGAGCACCGGGATGAGGAACCTGATTTTTGTCGCGATGTGGGTTTTCGTCGCAGGGTCTGTGGGTAGTGCCGTGGCGGATGTGGTGGAGGTGGAACCGAACAACACGTTTTCCAATCGACATATGCTGCCGGTGGGTACCAGTGTCGTTAACGGGGCAATTGGCGATATCGATGGCTTCGATCCGAACGATTACGACATGAGCTGGTCGGGAACGTTATTGACGGGTAACGTGGACTATTATCAGCACCCGGCAGCTGCCGGCTCACCCTTTATCGCCTGGATCGACACCGGCGATACCCTGGACACCGTTTTGGGCACATTTGATGAGGGCGGGGATCTCATCGATTTCAATGATGATGGATACTATTACGACTATTTTGCTTCGTGGATTGGTGGTGCGGCGAATTCCAACGATACGATCAATCTGGGTGTTACCAGTTTTGGAGATAACGGTTTTACGGGCGCCATTCGCGAGGGCAGCTACGACCTATTTCTTAAGTTGGATGGAACGTTTGCCGACGTTGATTTTTTGACTTTCTCAGGCTTAACGCCGGGAAATGAATTCGTCGCTGAGATAACCTCGGGAACGTTCGACACGCTGCTGGGCATATTCGACGATGCTGGGACACTTTTACAGTATGACGATAACAACGGAGCGGGTGATCTGTCGAAGTTGGCTGGGATCGTGCCCGTTAATGGCATACTGAATTTTGCGATTACGACGAGTACGGACCCTCAATTCATGGGGCTGCATTACAATGATTCCGGTGATTACACGTTGACGTTGACCAGTGTGCCGGAGCCGGCAACCATCGTGCTATGGTTGTTGATGGGTGCGGCGGGTGTTGGCTACAGCCGACGAAGGTTACGGCAGGCCGCGTAGGGCGGCGTGACATCACGAATGACTCCGGCCGACGCGCCAAGTGCTCGTCGGCTTTTTCCGTTATGGTTGGCGGAGGTCGCTTGGATCGAGGCGAAGAATCTTCCCTGCCCAACTCCCATTTTCGGCATGCGGTAGTAGAATGGAGGGCAGCGCAGAACGTCGATTCTCGCCATCGCTTATCAGCTCATCACGTTCCATTCAAAGTGCGCCGGTATTTCGCCGGTATGTTGGTTGCATGGGCGACGGCAGGGGGCCGTTCGGCTTGCCGGCGGCTCGCCATCCGCGGTTCAGATGTAGGCGGGTTGGGATACGGATGTTTGTAGATGCGGGCGAATGCCGGGGCAGTCCAGTGAAAAATATCTTCGGGTAAGGGGGGACGCGACGGGTTCGTCGGACGCCCACTGTCGTTGCGGAGAGACTGCCATGTCATTACCCGGGGACCACCCGGCGCGTGAGAATCACTGGGTTGCGGTTCTGACCGGCGCGGGTCTTCTGCTGGGACTCTACTGCGCCAGCGTATACAGCTACCTGCTGTTTCACAGTCTGGCGGAGATTTTCAGCATCGTGGTGGCCTGCACGGTGTTCGCGGTCTTCTGGAACGCTCGGTCCCTGATCGGCAACACCTGCTATTTGTTCATCGGGATTGGGCTGTTGTTCGTGGCGTTTATCGACCTGCTCCATACGCTGAGCGTCGGGACGATGAACGTGTTTCCGGGTTATACAACCAACTTGGGGATCCAATTGTGGATCCTGGCACGTTATCTCCAAAGCCTCTCGTTTCTTGCCGCGCTCGTTTGTCTGCACCGACGCATCAAACCCGTGGCCCTGATGGCGGGCTATGCCGTGGTCGTGGCGCTTGCGCTGAGCACGATCTTCTACTGGAAGGTGTTTCCCGACTGTTACTTGCAGGTCGTCATTCCCAACAGTCAGCAGACCATGGGGGTGCTGACACCGTTCAAGATCGCCAGCGAATTCGTCATTTGTGGTTTATTGCTGATCGGGTTGAGTTTGCTGTGCTGGCGCCGCAAGGAATTTGACCCGACGGTTTTCCGGTTGTTGGCGGCCGCGCTGGCCGTGACCGTGGCGTCGGAACTGGCGTTCACGCTGTACGAGGATATTCAGGGCTGGCCGAATGTCCTCGGTCACTTTCTCAAAATTGTCTCGTTCTATCTGATCTACCGGGCGTTCGTGCGAGTCGGTTTGAAGCAGCCGTATGCGCTGCTGTTTCGCGATCTGCAGAAGGCCAAGGAGGAGGCGGAAGTTGCCAACCGGGCCAAGGGCGATTTTCTGGCGAACATGAGCCATGAGATCCGCACGCCGATGAATGCCGTCATTGGCATGACCGATCTGTTGCTCGATACCGAAATCACCGACTCGCAACGCGACTATCTGCGCATGGTTCGTGAATCGGGATATGCTCTGATGACGCTCTTGAACGACATTCTCGACTTTTCCAAGATCGATGCCGGCAAGCTGGACATGGAGCGGATTGTGTTCAGTCTGCGTGCGCGGGTCGGCGAAATCATGAAGTCGCTTTCGATTCGAGCGCAAGACAAAGGTCTGGAATTGGCTTGCCATATTCATCGTGATGTTCCCGATTCACTGATCGGAGATCCGACCAGGTTGGGGCAAGTGATCATCAATCTGGTGGGCAATGCCACGAAGTTCACCGAGCAGGGGGAAGTCGTGCTGGAAGTCTCCTGCGATACCGTCTCGCAGCGGGATGCCGTGCTTTTGTTCGAGGTACGTGACACGGGTATCGGTATTCCCCGGGACCAGCTGGACAGGGTTTTTCAGGCATTCACCCAGGCCGACACGTCGACCACGCGGAAGTTCGGCGGTACGGGGCTGGGATTGACGATTTCGGCGCGGATTGTGCAATTGATGGGGGGGCACATCTGGGCTGAGAGCGAAGTGGGAAAAGGGAGTGTCTTCTTCTTCACCGCCCGATTGGAATTAGCTGCCGAGGGGCCGTTGAGCGCTGCGCCGGTCGAGCTGACAGGTTTGCAGGGGACTCGCGTCCTGATTGTGGATGACAACGCCACCAACCGCTTCATTTTGGAGGAGATGGCCAAGAACTGGGGACTGGTGGCGTCGGGAGTGGCCGGCGCAAAGAGGCGATGGAGGCCCTGCGGACGGCCCATCGACAAGGCCAACCCTATCGGCTCCTGATTTCCGATGTCAATATGCCGGAGGTCGGCGGCTGTTCACTGTTGCAGTGGGTCCGGGAGGATGCCGAGCTGACCGAGACGGCCGTCATCATGCTCACGTCAGGCGCCCGGCCGGGCGATGTTCAGCGCTGCGAAAAACTGGGGATCGTGGCGCGTTTGATGAAGCCGGTGGTGCAGGCGGAATTGCTCGATGCCATCGGCATGGCGGTTGGCGTGCGTGCTGCCGGTACGGAAATTGCTCAACCAGCCGGTGTCGGGAACGTCACTCCACTTCCCCGGCTGCACATTCTGTTGGCGGAAGACAGCCTGGTGAACCAGAAGCTGGCCGTGGGGCTGCTGGAAAAAGAGGGCCACAGCGTGGAAGTCGCCCGGGATGGCCTGCAAACGCTGGCTCTGCTGGACCGAGGTTCGTTTGATCTCATTCTGATGGATGTCGAGATGCCCGAGCTGGACGGGTTCGCGGCGACGGAGCGAATTCGCCAACGGGAAGCGGCCACCGGCGAGCACATTCCGATCATTGCGATGACGGCGCATGCCATGAAAGGGGATCGTGAACGTTGCCTGGCGGCGGGGATGGATGATTACATTGCCAAGCCGATTCGCGCTCGACAGCTGATCGATCTGCTGGAAAAGGTCTTTCGCCGGTAGGCGGTGGCGTGGACTCAGACGCGTCCGGGCGTTGATTCGCTGAGGTCATTTTCGCTGCATCGCTTGGCGTGAGGAGGGCGGCGTTTTCTGGTGCGGACGACAGGAAACACCGCAGGGCAGGAAGATCATGCGTCGGACGATCTTCCTGCCCGCTGTTTTCTCTTGCCGCGCGTCCGCGTTCGCACGCCGGCAGACGCCTGTTGTGCCTTGCGGCTATTTTAGCTCCAGCGCGAACAATGTGACGCTGCAGGGTGCGACGGAGAGTTGGTCCTGGACCCCGTTCACATCGGCCTCGACAATACGCACGTTCGGTGGCTGGCCGGGCGAGTTATAGGCCATCGGATCGGAGCCCGCGATTTCCCACCGCTGTCCCTTACCCGACAGCACGACTCCCCGCAACGCCAGTGGCAGATCCAAGGTCTGCATGGTCGGGTTGACGATGCCGACGGTTAACGTGCGGCCATCGTCGGACAAGGCGGCGGCGACGTCCAGCGGCGACTGGGTCTCGACCAGCAGCGGAAGCGTGCCGAAATGGGCGCGATACAACTGCAGGACGAGTCCCGTAGTGGCGAAACTGGCATCGGTCTTCGTCGTCTTGATACAGCCGATCACGTTCACTGTCTGCGCGTAGTTGGCCATGAACATGATGTCGCTCTGCCGAGCGTATTCGTGCACACCGGCGGCGATGCCGAGGGCGTCCTTCAGGAAGTACCGCGTTCCCAACTCACCAAAAACGTGGGGGCCGTACCAGTAGTTCCACTCGTCCAACGCAATATCGATGTCTTTGCCCTTGAGCGAGTCGAAACGCTGGCGATACGCGCGATGCGCCTCAGCCTTCTGGCGCACGGCCTCAGGAATTTGCGACACGTGCGAAGCCAGACCGGGACGCTCTTGTCGATAGAAGTGCTCGCTGATCAGGTCCATGTTGTCGGCACTATGCTGCATCATGCCTTCGCTCCAGGGTCCCGCGTCGCCGACCGCGATCAGTTTGAGTGAAGGATCTTCCGCGCGCATGGCCTGGGCGAACAGGTTGTGCTTCTCGATGTATTTCTCGAGCGACATGTGGCCCAACTGCCAGTCACCGTACATTTCGTTACCGATGCTCCACCACTTCACTGCGTAGGGCTCAGGGTGTCCATTTTTTGCTCGCCAGGCGCCCATGGGGGTGTCGAGCGAACCGTTGGCGTATTGGACTTCTTCCACCGCGTTCTGGACCGATCCCAGTCCACTGTTGACGGCGATGTATGGTTCGGTGTCGAGCATTCGACAGAACACCATGAACTCGTCCAGGCCGAAGTCGTTATGTTCAATACCGGTCCAGGCGGGGTTCTTCCGGGGTGGGCGTCGATCGCGTTCCCCCAGGCCATCTTTCCAATCGTAGCCACTGACGAAATTGCCTCCCGGCCAGCGGTAGACCGGCGAGTTCAGTTGCTTGAGCAATTTTAAGGTATCGGCACGCATTCCCTCGACGTTGTCCGCGGGCATCAGCGACACGGTGCCCACGAAGCAGGGGTGCTGGGCGACCTCGATAGCCAGTGTCGCCTGTCCCGTCGATTCGTGCGCCACGAATTCGAACGCGTGCCTTGTGTACTCTTGTTCCTGGCAGGTAATGGTCGACGGATCGCCTGCCGCCGTCAGTGACACCGCGACGGTGGCCGGTCCTCGCTGTGCCTTGAGCCACACATAACCGACGTACTTCTTGCCGCTGACGATCGCCAGATCATGCTGCGCGATACCGTTACCAGGTTGAATCAGCGGGGTGTGCTCGCCGACAAACGGATCCTGTTGGACCATGCTGACACCCGTCTCCGGGCCCCGTAGCTGCCAGGGTGAACTTTTCACAACGGGCAGCGAATCCGCTCGCACTCGGTCGTCACCGTAAGGGGCGAAGTGGGGAGTAACCGGATAGTAGAACTTGCGATCTTCCAGCATCTCGGCCCAGATACCGCCGTAGATACAGCGTCCCAAGTGCTCAATGAACTGGCCGTAGATGTACTTCGAGACGGGATGTCCTTTGTGCGTGGCGTCGATCGCAATGCTCGGGCGCCAGTTCTCGGCTGACAACAGTTCCAGTTGCACGTCATCGAACCAGGCCCGGCCGGTGGCGAATCCCCAACCGCCAAACAGACAGTTGACTTGTACGGCGTCGTTATTGTCCGTATCAAAAACGGTCTCAACTCGAGTCCAATCCTGCGACCCAGTCACGGCGTTGGTTGCCACAGATTGGATATTGTGCAGATTCAATAATGCACCCCGCCCGGGACGTTGGGCCACCGGTTGCAGATCCTCGGTCTTGATCCAACCGCTGAGGCGGTACGTGGCATGGGGCTGCACATCGACCGTGGTGGACCAGCTGAGGTCGGCGCCCTGATCGGACGAGATCAATAGCGACCAGTTGCCCGAGCGGCCGGAGTCGGCAGGCGACAAGGTTCCATCACCTCCCCAGCGCACGGCCCGCCAGCCGACTGGTGCATTGTCGCGTTGCTGTTCGAATGAGGGATTAGGAAGCGCGTTGGTGGTACCGTCCTCGGCGAACAATCGGGTTTGGCTCGCCGCTACCAGGTAACAGGTGACGAGCGGCAACCAGTGAAAGAACGTGCGATGCATGGCAGACTCCGGCAGTTGCGGGTTCTTGAAGGAAGGTGGCATACAGGCGATGGGACATTGTCTCTGTGTCTGAAATCTCTGTGTCTGAAATCTCTGTGCGCGCGAGAGTGCTGGTATCGGGGCGGCAAGTTATGCGGCCCCCCCGTTCACGGTCTGCAAGGGTAGCCGGGCTCTCTCGGTCACCACAGTGTGCCCGGCTGGCGCCGATCTCGCAACTCCCCCGGCGCCCGGTGCCAGGCGGAGGGAAGCGGGGAGGGGGGGATTTCCCATAGGCAAATGGCCTCCCGACTGGTTTAATGGAGGGTAATCCAGCAGGGGGTGGCAGCGGGCGGCTTGGCAAAGCAGCCAGTTCACGCCGCCGGGCGGTGGTCGCCCGTGCGCTGTCACGCCCGCATCTCCCAACGCCGCTATTGGGCCGCATAGGTGAGATGCCCCGGAGAGGCAACAAGATACAGGAGCTTTCTTTGGCGATGCGTACGCCGGCTGTTCCAAATCGAATGGACCGCCGCATCTTGATTCTCTACCGCTTTGCCCCGGACCTTGCCGAGCGGATTCTGCGGCCGAGTTATCAGCCACGGAAGCTCAGTGGATGTGTGCTGGGGGGGATTGCGTTGGTGCGATGTGTCGGCGTCCATTCGCGCCTGCTGCCGGCACGGATCATCGCCTGTGAGAACGCGCTGCACTTCATCAACGGAGTGCGGATCGAGCAGCAGCGGGCGGAAACGGGAGTGCTGGTGATGCGTTACGACACCTCGTCGCGACTGCACGCCTGGATGGGTGGCGAACGCCGCTGGCATTGCCGGCACCATCATGCGCGATTCTGCGTGGTTGAGTCGCCGGATGCGATTGACATTTGCTGCGACAGCGATGACCTTCAGGTGCACGTCGCGATGAAAGCTCGTGTGGCCCGCAGCATCTGTCGGCAATCGGTCTTCCGCTCGACCGATCAGGTGTTGCATCAGCTACAGCATGAATTGCGCTGTTTGGGACTGACTCGTCGCGACACGGGAAACCTCTCCAGTTCACGCCCGACGCGGCGATCGCAGTTGATTCCGCTGAGCGTGGAGCGGTTGGAGTCGAGCATTTTCAGTGATGCCCAGCAGTTTCCCAGTGGATCGGTCGAATTCGACAGCGCGTTCTGGCTGCGCGACGACGAGTTGGTATGGAGCGATGAAGAGGCGATCTGCTGCGACGTAGCCACGGCCTAGTGCCCGGTCCTTGTGTGGGCTGGCGGCACGCTTGCTCCAGAGGTTTACGGCAGCGGCCGGAAACCTCGGATTCGCGATCCAACGGCCGGACGATCGGCACGCGCCGGCCGACACTCGGCGGCGATTCCCCTGTGACTTCCGGTCCCCTATAATGGCTCCTTTCCTGCGATGTTCGGCGTTCGCGGGGGGGCCCGGTCAACAGGGGGTCTTGCCGGCGCGCGGGGAGCGAATCACCGCAATCAGGACCACGACAAGGAACCGAATACCATGACACTCAACCGCATCGCCGCTTCGCTGCTGACCTTGGGCTTGGCACTTCCTTCGTCACTGTTGTTGGCCGACGAGGGAATGTGGTTGTTCAACGATTTGCCCACAGAGTACCTGCAGGAAAAATATGGATTCACGCCGACGCCCGAGTGGGCCAAGCACCTGATGTTGTCGAGCGTCCGCTTCAACTCGGGCGGTTCCGCTTCCTTTGTCTCGAGCACCGGTTTGGTCCTGACAAACCATCACGTGGGGGCCGATACGCTGCAGAAGCTCTCGACGCCCGAACACAATTACTATCGGGACGGGTTCTATGCCAGAACGATGGAGGAAGAAATCAAGGCGCCCGACCTGGAGTTGAATCAGTTGATCTCGGTCGAGGATGTTACGCAGCGTGTGCAAGCCGCGGTCAAGGCGGACATTACGCCGGCCGAGGCGGTGGCGGCACGCCGAGCCGTGCTGGCCAATATTGAAAAGGAATCCCAGACCGCCACGGGGCTGCGCAGCGACGTGGTGACCTTGTACGGGGGGGGCCGGTATCATCTTTATCGGTACAAGAAATACACCGACGTGCGGCTGGTGTGGGCCCCGGAAGCGGCGATTGCCTTCTTCGGCGGCGATGCCGACAACTTCGAATACCCGCGCTATAATTTGGATGCGTGCATCTTTCGAGTCTATGAGGATGACAAGCCGGCTGAAGTCAAGAGTTTTCTCAAGTGGTCCGACGACGCGGTCCAGGAAGGAGAACTCGTGTTTGTCTCCGGTAACCCGGGCCGCACCAATCGCATTTCGACGCTGGCTGAACTCAAGTACCTGCGCGATGTGGGACTTCCTTACCGACTCAATTTCATCCGCCGACGGGAGATTCTGCTGCAGCAATTCGGCTTGAAGAGCCCCGAAAAGGAACGCCGTGCGCACGAAGAGCTGTTCGGCGTGCAGAACTCGCGGAAGGCTCTGACCGGCATGTTGCAGGGCCTGCAGGATCCCGCCTTCTTGGCCCGCAAACAACGGGCGGAAGACACACTGCTGGCCGCCGTCGAGCAGGATCCGAAACTCGCCGGCTCGGCACAAGCGTGGCAGACCATCAGGGAACTGCAGCAGCGACAGGCCGAGTTGTTGAGGCGCGGCGTGGCCTTGAATGTCGAACTGTTCCGCACGGCACAGACGCTCGTTCGCATGGCCGAGGAAGATCAGAAACCGAGTGCCGAGCGATTGCGCGAGTTTCGCGACTCCGCCCGCGAATCGCTGCTCCAACAGCTGCTCTCGCCAGCCCCCATCTACAAGGATCTGGAGCAAGTCAAACTGGCTGACCTGATTGCCTTTCTGATGGAAGAACGGGGCGGTGATGATCCGCTGGTGCAGAAAGTCCTGGCCGGAAAGAGCCCTGGTGAGCGGGCCGTGGAACTGGTCCAAGGGACGCGGCTGGATGACGTGGCCACCCGGCAGAAACTGGTCGACGGCGGTACTGCCGCGATCGAAGCGAGTGACGACCCCATGATTCAACTGGCACGCCTCGTCGATTCCGAATCGTGCGCAGTCCGCGATGCCCAAGAGCAAATCGATGAACAGAAGCGCCAAGCTTATGCCCAGATTGCCGACGCCATGTTTGCCACCCAAGGGACTTCGACATATCCCGACGCTACCTTCACACTCCGCCTGGCCTTTGGAGCGGTCAAAGGACTTGAGCAGGATGGCGAGCAGATTCCGGCGGCGACGACGTTCGGTGGCGCTTTCCAACACGAACAGAACCACGGCGGCAAAGCCCCGTGGGAACTTCCCGCCCGCTGGCACGCGCTTAAAGATAAGATCGAGTTGAATACCCAGTTCAATTTCGTGTGCACCGCCGATATCATCGGCGGGAATTCCGGCAGCCCCGTGGTGAATCGCAACCTGGAACTGGTGGGCCTGATCTTCGACGGCAATATCCAGTCACTGTCCGGCGATTTCCGCTACGACGATAAGCAGGATCGCGCGGTATCGGTCAGCTCCCAGGCTATTCGCCGGGCCTTGCGGGAGATCTACGAAGCGGATCGGATTGCGGACGAGCTGGGGAAATAGCCGGCAGACGAACGACGGCCGGTCCGGCTGACCAACAGGGGAAGCCGGACGGTGCGTTGTCATCAGCGTTTGGACCATTGAATGTAATTCGAGTTATATCCGGTCGTGCGTTTCCACGTGCCACGCGGCTTAGCGCCGAACCAGCCATACGCATAAGTTTGCGTTGATACTTCATACGCTCGACCCGGATAGTAGGCGCTGCCCTTGGGCTCGCGGGCCGGGGCTCGCAGGATTAAATACGCTGGTTCGCCACCGCACACGACGCCCGTCGCGGGCCCCACGGCGGTCATCGTCATCGCGAGCATCAGGGCGGTCGCCAGCTTCTTCATGGTTCCGGTTCTCGCCAAAGTGACTTCGAGCGACGGATTCGTCGGCTGCACGGTCGCGACACCTCCGCGCGACGCCGGGTGCCAGCATGGTACGGGCTCCGCTTGGTACCCGGTACGGCGGACGCCTTGAACAGCATCGACCGCGACTGCTCCAAGGCTCAGGAAATCTCACGCGGGGTCCGGCAAACAGGGGGGGATTGGTCGGGATTCACCGGTTAGGTCCACCCGGCCGATTATCTCGATCGTAGCGGCTCGCAGCTGGTGTGCGGTTAACCAATCAGATCGCGGCCGATCTGAAAGACTTCTTCGGCATCCAGGACACGATCGTTCGCGGCAAACAAGGCCTGAATGGCGGCTCGGTGGATTTTCATCTTCAGGCCTCCCACACCGATCGCTCCGTAACAGGCGATCCCGTCCCGCTGGACGTTGGCATCCAGCGGGTCGATTGTGGCGACGCCAACGGGGGGCACTGCGTTGAGATCGATCGCCACGCGGATGTCGCTCAGTGCCTGCCAGGAGTCGGTTGAGATCAGCTCGACACCGGCGGCACCGGCGGCAACCAGAACCTGGGTACCGGTCAGGGCCGCTGCGAATTCACCGGGAGTGGCGGTCGGAAAGGGTGTCAGCGTAGCCTGTGGATAGCGCTGCAAAACCTCCTGGCAGACGCCCACCGCCCGCTCCCGACTCCGCGACGCCACGTGTACGTTGGCACCGCAGTGGGCCAACAGGCGGACTGCTCGTTGGCCCACCGGGCCGGTGGCGCCCAGAACGGTTGCCACAGAGCCTGCCAGGTCGACGTGCCGTCCGGCTTCCAGCACTGCGGCCGCCGCCGTCGTGTTGGCACCATTGGCGTCGAACAGCACCGACACTCGCATCGGTCCAAAGAAACAGGCGGTGACGCCCCGAAAAACCACCTCGGCGGCCTGCACGTTTGAGCCTCCGACGAAGACCGCGGTATGGCACAAGTCCTTGGGACCGCGCGTGAACATCGCGCCGTGCACCAGCTCGCGCACCACCGCCGGCGATACTCCCTGGTGGGCCAGAATGTGTTCGACCCCCGCGTCAACCGCCACTACCGCATCGAAAACACTGGCGTGAGCGTCCACGTCCAGCTGAACCAGAATCTTTGGCTTGCTCATGTTCGTGGGAGTCCTCAAGGAAAGAACGCCCGCTGCCTTGCGGACACAAGGCAGCAGGCGAGTCGGTGCCGTGCCGGCGCGATTGCCGGTCGGCGTTGAACGATGCTCGTCGCCATGACGAGGCGAACGGCAAGCGACAGCCGGCTCGCTGGCCGGCGATCGGTCAGAATCCTTTGAAGGGGTGTTCTGCGCTGTCTTTGCCTGCGACCACTTCGCTGGCCGAGGGCTTGTTACCCATGGCGTTCGCGATTGCCAGTTTCGTGGCTTCATAGTTGAAGTCGTAAATCTTCTTGTTATCGTTGGCCGTGGGAGCAATGAACACCCCACAGACGATGACGAGGTCCTCGCATTGATCAGCGGGAATCACTCCGTCAGCGACGGAGTCAGCGACCGCCTTGGCGACGGCGGCCTGGGCGGGGCCGAACATCTGGACGGCTTGCTTCATACCCTTGATGGTGACCTTTGTCACGAGGACGGTGGACGGTTTGACCGCCAGGTTGGGGGTCAAGACGGCCAGCAGATTCGTGTGGCCGGCGCTCTGTCGAGCCAAGGCGTTGGCAAAGGCCACGCCGACGGGGCCCGTCTTGCAGCCGATCATGAGATCGATATGCGCGATTTCGTCTCCACCACCAACCAGTGCTTCACCGATGTACATGGACATAGTATTCTTCTCCAGTTTTCCCGCTCGCTTTGCTTTGACGTCCCAGGCCCCGACAAGTCTCCGCAGCCATCTCGGGCGTACTCGCCAACGTGCCCGCAATGGGAGAGAATCAGCCGTGGGCTTGGCGTCAATGCGGCGAAACGCCAGGCACCTATGAATTGATCTGTTGCGATTCTCCGTGATCCGGAACTTCGACTTGCGACTTTGCTTCAACCAACGCACCATAACCCGAGGCGAGGTCGGGTTCATCTTGTCGAGCGGTCGACGCCGGATCGTTTTCCAAGCCGCGAACTTAGCAGACTTGCCGCCAAATGCAACCGTGCCGACGCCGCGAACGGGAAATTCGCGGTTCGGGGGGCTGCTTGTGCCCGTTTTCCATGGTGCCCGGGCGTGCCGTGGTGCCCGGGCGGCAGATGGCCGAGACAAACGAGCCCGCCGGGAGTGTCCATGTCCAGCGAAATTTTCCTTGCCGGCGCGAGTGTGCGGAGTGCGGCTCAATCAGCTGTCCGGGCCGGGTTTCGGGTCGCGGTGGCCGATCTGTTTTGTGACCGGGACATGCCGCCGGAGTGTCTGGCCTGCCGGGTGGCGGACTACCCCCGCGAGATTCTCGATATCGCCCGGCGGGTAAGCCCGAGGTCGTGGAGCTATACGGGGGGACTGGAAAACTATCCAGACCTGGTGGAGGCGATTTCCCGTCGGCACCGTCTGCTGGGAAATTCAGCCAAGACGCTGCGTCGCGTGCGGGACCCGTGGCAGTTGCAGCAGGTGCTTGGACGCGAGCGGATTGCGTATCCGGAGATTCTGGCCGAGGCTCCTCACGACGCAGCGGGCACGTGGCTGCATAAACCCAGACGGAGTGCTGGGGGGATGCACATAGGAGTCTTTCCACACACGGCCTTCCGACCTGCCGCGACGTCGCTGGCGGGCGCAGGCGTCGAGTCCGCTCGTCCCGCCCCTGTCCGAAATGATCCGATGGCCAACGCTGACGAGGGCTCTGACGACCCTCCCACGGGACGCTATTACCAGCGTCGCATTTGTGGCACCTCGTACGGAGTCGCGTTTGTGGGTCGCCAGGGCACTGCCACACTACTGGGGGTGACGCGTCAGTTGATCGGCTGCCAATGGGCCGGCGCGACAGGTTTTCATTATGTGGGCTCCATCGGTCCCATCGCGCTCCAGGCGTGGCCAGCGGCTGAGTTGCAGCGCATCGGCGATTGTCTCGCTTCCGAGTTCTCTCTGCGGGGGCTCTTTGGGGTGGACGTGATTGTCGCCGGCTCTCAAATCTGGGTGCTCGAAGTCAATCCCAGGTTCACCGCCTCGATCGAAATCCTGGAGCGGGCGACGGGCCTGGTGGCGATGGCGTGGCATCACGCAGCCTGCTGCGAATTGCCGCTTCCGCCTGTCGCCGCTGCGCACGGGAACCAGATTCACGCCAAGGCGATAGTCTACGCGCGTCATGCCGGCGTGGTGAATGCCGAGTTCTACCGCGCCCTGGAATGGGAGCCATGCGCCGAGTTTCCCTGTTTTGCCGATTTGCCCCAAGAGGGAACGACCATATCCGCCGGTCATCCCATTCTTACCGTTTTTGGGGGCGGGAATCGGATCCCCGACGTATTGCGTCAATTGCGGTCGCGAGCGGCGGCTGTCCGGCGTTGCCTGTCCCGACATGGGCAGGTTGATACAGGACCGTGGCGCGCGTGATGCTATTATCGCGCGGCCTCTGGCGACGTTGGGATGGACGCCGTTTTTCGTATCGGAAATGAGTGTGACGAAAATCAAGGCTCGCGTGGCGAGGATTGGCACCCGGTTGTCTTTCAAACGCCGCAAAATGCGCTGAAGGCGCCGTCGACGGGGATGATGGTACCCGACACGAAGGCCGCGTCGTCACTGACCAGCCATAGCAGCGCCCCGAAAAGATCCTCGGGAGTTCCATATCGGTTGGCGGGCGTGTGGGCCAGAATCGTCTGTCCTCGGGCTGTCGGTTGCTGCGACTGCTGGTCGATTAGCAGGTACTCGTTCTGAGCCGTCAGGAAAAAGCCAGGAGCGATGGCGTTGACGCGAATGGCCGGACTGTACTGCTGGGCCAAATGCACGGCGAGCCACTGGGTGAAATTGGCGACGGCGGCTTTGGCGGCCGAATATGCAACGACGCGCGTCAGGGAGCGAATTCCTGCCATGGAAGCGATGTTAATGACCACCCCCTGCCGCTTGTCGATCATGTCCGGCACGAACACCTGGGTCGGAAGAATGGTGCCGAGGCAATTCAGGTTGAACACCCACTGGATGGCCTCGGCGGGAATCTCGAAGAAAGACAGCTGTGGGCTGGCGGTGGCCTCGGGCTTATTCCCGCCTGCGCCGTTGAGCAGGATGTCGATGGTTCCCAGCTGAGCATGGATCAAATCGGCTGCGGTGACGAGGCTGTCCTTACTCAGGACATTGGCCGCGACCGCGATGGCCGTACCTCCCTGAGCATGAATTTCATCGACGACTTGTTGAGCAGCCCGTTCGCTCACGTCGAGCACGGCAACGCGAACCCCCTGCGCCGCCAGCGCTTTACACATGGCCCCGCAGAGAACGCCACCGCCGCCGGTTACCGCCGCCACTTTGCCCGCCAAGCGTGCCATCATTCCACCTCCCCAGAGTCGTCAGGTTTCCAGTGGCGTCCGGCCAGTTCGGGGACGAAATCTCCGCGTCCCGCCAGTTCGGCGATCGCTGATACGCATTGGATCAGCAGCGCGCGCACCACTTCAGGATCTTTTTCTTGGCCATAGTACGGCGAAAGATCAATGGGCTTGCCATAAGTCACTCGCGACCTGGACCGCATCACAAATGGGCTCCATGCCGTTCCCTTGTACGGAGCGTTCTCGATGTAGCAGGGTACAATCGGAGCTTGGCCCTTCAGGGCGACGACAATGGCGCCGGGCCGCACGGGGCCCATGAATTTGTCGCTGGTATTTATGCGTCCTTCGGGCAGCATGCCGACCATTCCTCCGTCGGATACGATGCGAATGGCGGCCTTCGTGGAAGCGGTATCGATACCGCCGCGGTTGACCGGTATGACCTGGGCAATCCGGAGGAAGAACCCGAAAATCGCATGTTCGCAGTACTCTCGAGCCACCATCCAGTGCACGACGCGACGCACCGAAACTTGCACGAAAAACGGATCCACGCTGCTGCGATGGTTACAGATGATGACGGCATTCCCGGCGCCAAGGATGGGAAAAGGTCCCTCGATTCTGGTTCGCCAAAATACCCTGGTCAGGAACTTGGCGAGCAGCCAAAAGAACGTCTGCGAGGCCGTGTACTGAGTCGATCGGACGATGTGGATAAACCAGACCGCCGCCAGTAAGACCAACAACACAATTACGGAGAGGATGACAAGCCAGGGATTCATTGCGTGCCAGGGATTCGTTACGTGCCAGGGATTCGTTACGAGTAAAACCGCCCGTACTGAGCCGTTGTGCGTTGCCGCGGTCGTGGTCACCCTTGTGAGTCCGTCTGTCGGGAGGCGAAACGGGGGGGCGACCGGGGTGTGCGAACCAGGAACCTCCGCGTAAGATTTTTTTGACAGTTTTGGATATTCTCAGGTAGTCTTAGATAGTAGCGTTTCGGGCTGTTCGAGGCGATGGGTTGTTATCGCTCTCGCCTCGGACGACTACCTGGATTGGTTGGTGGAGCGGTTCGTGCTTCTCGCAGGTCCTGCGGGAGCACGGGCTGCTGAGCATCCCCGTGTATCCGGCGTTCGAGAGCGGACAGTAGGGCATTCATGACGGACAATCAGGCGGCGACTGGCCGGCAGAAGATCTCGCGGATCGGCGTGGTGAGTGACACGCACGGTCACGTCGTGAACACCGCCAAAGCGGTCAGCATGTTTACGGGCCTGCAGGTCGACGCCGTGCTCCACTGTGGCGACATCGGGTCAGCGGATATTCCCTCGCTGTTTGCGGCTTGGCCTACGCACTATGTGTTGGGAAATGTCGATTCCGGTGGTCGATTACTGATCGAGGCCATCGAAATGGCTGGCGGGGTGTGTCACGGGCGGTTCGGGGCACTCTCGCTGGGAGGTCGCCAGATCGCCCTACTGCATGGCGACGACGAAAGCCGTTTTCAGGAAGTCACCCGCAGCGGCGATTGGGAGCTGGTTTGCCATGGACATACACACAAAGCGAGTCAAATGCGGGAAGGGCCCACGATGGTGCTCAATCCCGGCGCGCTAGTGCGGGCCTGGCCGATTTCCATTGCGGTGGTGGAGTTGGCACAGATGCACGTCACGGTGATTCCCTTGGACGGCCTGTCGTAAGGGGAAAGCGGATGGCGCCGTCGGCTGAGCGGCGAAGTCGCCGCGGAATGCAGGTGCATAGGCCTTCCGCCAGTGACGAAACCGCCTCGGGGGAAGGCCGGCCGGCGGTTCGGTGTTTGACGATCGGGAGGCCGAGACAACGGGCGGGACCGGTCGAGTGGACCGGTTCGAGACCGCGCCGATTCGACAACCGTGCTAACCGGCCAGGCGTGTGATGCGGTTGACGCCCGCGTCGTATTCCTCTTCTGCTTCCGTGCGGTAGCGGTATTGCATCAGGTAGGCGTCCTCGGTCGTGTCGTCGTAGAAGTCACGCAACACCGAGATCGCTCGAAAGCCGAGATCGCGGAAGAACAGCTGGGCGTCGAGATTCGTTTCGCGGACTTCCAGCAGGATCCGATTGCGCCGTTGGCTGGAGAGCTTGCCGATCAGTTTTTCCACCATTTGCTGGCCGACACCGCGCCGGCGGAAGTCGGGGCCGACCGCGAAATTCAGGATGTGAAGCCGGTTTCGGTGCAGCTCGTAGATCATGAATCCGGCCACGCGCTCGTCATGCTCGGCGACCATTCCGATACAATTGCGCTGACGCAGGCAGCGGATGAAATCGTCTTCCGACCAGGGGAACTCGAAGCTCTGGTTTTCGATTTCCAGAACTTCCATCATGTCGCGCCGAATCATCCAGCGGATATGAACACAAACGTCTTGTTTTCCAAGGGGTTGCATGGCGGACTCCTTCCCTGATAGCCCATTGCGGCAGGCCGTTCCCAACGGCGACGTAACCTATCAAATCACGACTTGCGTGCCAAGATGAACTGGCTCGATTTTCAGGGGGGCGGGCGACCGCGAGCCGACAACTCACACACCGTTTTTGGCAGGCGGGTCACTGGCGGGCTCGGTGACCACCTGAGCTGGCAGGGGACAGCGCAAGGCAGTCCAGAGACTCGCGGCCACGATCAGCCAGCCCAGCAGGCTCGGTGACGCGAAAAGCCACCAGACCAAACCAATCAGCACACCGGGCAGGCAGGGCCATTGACGCAGCCGTGCCGTGACGCGGTCTTGGCGGAGGGAGTACCCGATCAGGCCTCCCACGACGGCGACGAGGCAGGCACCGAGGAGCTGAGGCCACACGTAGCCGGGGCCCGAGCGGTGTCTGGCCAGGGTCATGGCGGGGACTCGGCCGATAAAGGTGTAGTAACGGGAATCCATATCTGCCTGCTGGGCGAAGCCCAGCAGGTCACTCGGCTGGGCATACCGCCCGGTCTGTGCTCTTAAGTCCTGCAGCGTGGGGGAGGTGTTAAGCCGTTTGGCAATGTTCCCTTGTTGCCGATCAATGGCATCCATCGCCGCTGAGTCAAGAGGAACTTCGGCGCGGGGTGCAAGCCAGCGGTCGCGGGCCATGCGCGCTTCGCTGCCAGCCAGTCGCACCGCCCAGGGGGCATACCAGGCCTGGATCTCGTTGGCCGGACTGCCCATCACGGTCTCGACCGCCGATTCGATCAGGTTGGCCGTCGCGCGCAAGCGAATGGCCTCCTGCACGGCTGCGCTGACCCGATGCGGCTCAATGTCCAGCGATTCGCTGAGAGTGTGGCGGGGCCCGTGCACCGTCCATAAGGTTCGCACGACATCAAAATCGGTGATCCAGGGCACCTGCAGTGGCTCGGCGGTATCTCCGGCCGCACGGTGGCGGTGGATCTGGAAAAGGACGACCAGCTGTTGGGGGAGTTGTTCCGAGGCCAGACGAACATGCCAGCGTCGTTCCGCTAAGGGTATGAGTGCCGCGGGGATCCCATCCATGGAGGCCTGGATCAGTTCACAATCAGGCGGGACTTCAAGCGTACAACTGCCGGCGCCGGCAGGTTCGATGTCAAATGCGGCGATGCCGGACGCTTCGGCGTCGGGACGGCAGGCGACATGAACATCGGCCAGGCTGATCTGCCGTTCGCCCGCCACGCGTTGAATATCGGCGATGATCGCTCGGGGTCTCGAATAGACGCGGTACGCCACCAGCGCCCGGGAATCGTTGGGACTGTCGGGGAGCGCTTCGCGGAGCGACACCAACTGCAGACCGCTGGTTTCCCAGTCGATCCGTTGTTGATCGAGTTGAGTCGGCAGGACGAAGAATCGGTCCACATGCGCCGCGTCCAGTGGGACGATATTGGGCGTTCGCCCCCGTTCGTTTGCTCCCAGCGCCAATGCTCCGCGTATCCGGACGGCGAATCGATCGGTCACGGGCTGAGGAGGGCGGATGATCAGATGTCGGCGTTGGCCTGGGAGAGGCCGAACCTCATAGTCGAAAGCGGGCTCGAGCGTGAATGGTTCGGACCACTCGGACGGGATCTCGAATCGAAACTGGTCCACGATGCCTTCTGGTTCGGGGGCCACGAGGGCCTGGAAATCCGCCACGGCTTCCCATTTATCTTCCACGCGCCGCAGGGTCGTGACCAGGCGTGCGTCGAGCGAAGGCTGATTGGGACGGACATGAATGGTGGCCGAGCCCAGGTCAGCGGTACGGTCCCCCTGCACATCAAAGGCGGCCACTAATCTCCCGAGAAACTCGCGAAAGGGGGTCTGTCCCGCCGGTGCTGCCGGTTTCCAGGAGGAAGGCGCTTGTACACTCACTTGCACATTGGTCTGTCGATACAGGCGGACGGTATGGCGGGTGGTGGTCGCGTCCTGCAGCGTGACTGCGGGGATGGGGATGGCGGCATCTCCTGGTATGATTGTCTGCGTGCCGCGCAGTTGCACATGATGCAGGCCGGTGATGCCATGACCGAGAAACAGCGTGAGCGTTCCCGAACCGTCGTGGTAGGCTTCGGACGCGATGACGCGGTCCTCCTGCGTGACGGTGACGCTCGTGGCCTGCAGATCGCGCGGCACCGACACCTGATGTTGAAAGGCCGAGCCATTGGCGGTCTCGACGTCGGCGTCAAAGACCAAGTCCATGGAAGCATGACCGATGCTGACGTCCAGTGTCTGCTGCGACTCGGCCCGCGGCTGACGCGACCGGGCGCTGATACTCCACAGGGGGTCATCGGCCTCCAGCCGAAAGCACAGGCTCGGCGCCGCTTCCGCCTCGCCCCACACCGTGAGAAACTCGGCGGCGTCCATGGGGGTGAGCGTGTCCGACAGGCCGGCGCTGTATTCCAGGTCGGGCGCGATACTCACCGCCAGCCAACGCCGCTGCACGCGGCCGTCCAGGATCTCCAGCCTGGGAAGCGACACGTTCCCCAATCCCGTTGTGTCCAGGATCCAGAACTGGAGATGGAGCGTGAATTCGCGTTCAGCCGGTTCGCGCAGTTTCACAACCAGGGCTGTGTGGTCGCCGTTTTCTCCAGGGCTGCTGGTGATCTCGACCGGTTGCTCGGCCGCGGCCGGGAGCAAACGCAGACGCGAATCGGTGTGCAGTGTCAGTTGCTCGAGTCGGCCACCAGCGGGCTGAATACGGAATTTGGTATCCAAGACGACAGTGTCGGGCCGATCCTTCGGGCGGATTTTCAGCCACATGAGTTGCTGGACATCCGGTTGGCGCGAATCGACGCGACTGGCGGTACCCGAGGACCATCGCAGAGCCATTGTCCGAGTCGGTCCGAGTTCCACGCGTCGCGCACCGGTTTCCGGATCGACGTGTTCATCGCCGACGGCCGAGGCGACTTCGATGTGCGGCGCGTCGAAAGGCCGCTCGATGTGCAATTGCGATTGGGCGACGGGGGGGATCGGAAACTGCAGGTTCCGCTGGCCCGTTTCCTCCCGTGTCTGCGGTAGCAGCACAAACTCCAAGGGTGTGATACCCGCGGCGGGAACGTCGAACGAGAATGCCGTCCGCGCTGCATTCCAAAGGAGCTCGACCGGCTGTCCGGCCAGACGCACCTCAAGCAGTTGGACGGCGCGTGCATCTTCATGCCAGGGGAAGTGGATCCGTTGTTGAGGACGAAACAGCTCCAACTGATACACCGCCGTCATGCTCGTCAGGTCCAACGAGGATCGCTGTTCAGTCCAGTTGAAGACGGCCCGATACGTTGCTCGACGAACCAGCCAGTCGCGTGGCGAAGTCGTGACCTGTTCGGCTCGCTGATGGACGGCATTCCAGAATTCCAGCGGCAGGTAGTCGTAATCACCCACCGGCTGGAGGTTTTTGTCGATGGGCACGACCACCTGGTAAACTCGGTCGGCACGGCCCGGATCCGATTCGGCGGGTCCTTCCGCCGCCCGCACTTGCCTGGCGCCGGACGCCATGGCGATGGCCAGGATCAGCAGAATGGCGGTGAGGGCCAGTTGGCGCGTCATTTCGCGGCGCGAGCCATCGCGGTCGGCCCTGGCCCGCGGCGGCACCAGGCGGCGGACGCCGATTGCCAATCCGGCCAGGAGGGTGCCGAGGAAGATATTGGAGGCGACCGGAATCCACGCGTTGGGTACCAGCATGGCGACGACTGCGGTGAGGACCATGAGCGGGTACACCATCCGTGGACGGCGTGTTCCCAGCCAGGAGACGGAGCCCGCCACGATCAGCAGTACGGCCCAGCCGATCGACCAGAGCGTCGGCGGATGTTCGATGGCCAGCTGACAGCTGCCGTCGAGCGCCACGTCCACTTGGCAGGCCCGCCAATAGCTGCCGCCGATCCCGCGACGGGTGGCATCGCGGCGTTCCTCCCAAGGCTTGCGCGGTGCCACGGGCGTGGCAATCCACGCGGCCAGAGGAAGCACCTTTGTCGTAGCCTGTGTTTCGAGCGACCGAAGTGCGACTGCCAGCGGACTCTCGGCACGCACGGCCACGACACTGGTCAGCTCGGTGGACTCGATCGCACTGGGCGTGCGCGCCAATCCATCCTGGCTGGTCAGCAAGAGCTTCTCGTCCAACGCGGCGATCACCAGCTCCTGGTCCGCGAGCAGTTCGTCTGCCAGTTGGAGCGGCTGCACGCTGGTAACGTCTGGCAGGGGGGAGTCCAGCGCAAAGTCCTCTTCCGACAGGCGGCCGGCGTCGATCCAGATCACGGGCACGTCCGTCCCCTCCGTGGCTCGTTCCTGGTAGGCGCGCAAGAGATCACGCCACGTGAGACGCGTCGCCCCAGATCGGTTCCGGATTTCCAGATAGAGCTCGCCAAAGTGCTGCAGGCAGCGTTCAGCGTCCGAGTCGGCAGCCAGCCTGCTAACCCGAGCCTCCAACAGGGATGACCAATCGTCCGGCGAAAACAACCGGAATGGATGTTCGCCAGGGCCGGCAGCCAAGGAACCCAGCAGACGCTGCGACCAGTGGCTGAGCGGCTCTGAAGCGGGCCGAACCGCGAGTTGCCCTGCCGTGGGTTGATACCCGGGGGGCAGCCACACCGTCCATCGCCGATCGAGCACCGGAATATCGACGTCGGGGAAATGCGTGGCGATGCGGTGGAAGACCCCCAATCGCTGGCGTGGTGCGCTGTACGTCACGCGCACGCGAGGAAACCGTGTGCCCGACGGCAGCGTCACCGCGTAGCCCTGGCTGACCGGGTCGCGCAGCGGGCGGGACGTGTCGCTACCGTTGATTTCCAGCCCGGTCAGCGTGGCGTCGGGGGGGAGCCGTACCTCGAACTCCAAGCCGCCAGCACTCTCCAGCAAGTAATCGGCGTGGTGCAGCGTCTCGCCTGTCGCCAGCACTTGGGAGCTGAGCCGGCAGTTCCAGGCCCAAAGGGGAGCCTGCGTATTGCGTGGGCTCAAGTGATCAATCATCACCTGCGCGTTTCGCGACGGATCAAAGCGGTACCGGGCACGTGTCGCGGAGAATTTCTCCGGTTCCGCGGGGACGCACGGAATCGGACGGGCTGCGCTCGCCTTGATCGCCAATGCCGAAGCGTCCAGCGACCGGATCGTCAGCCAGCCTTCCTGGGAGGTGGCTTTCGGTAAGGTGGCCAGTGCAATGTTCTTGGCGGCCGTGAAAGCAGTCTTGCGCTGTCCGCGCACATCGATCGGTTTGACCTGTGGGTTTCGCAGGACGAGTTCCCAGGCTTCCCCGGTCTGATTGGACCGCGTGGGCTGGATCTCCTGCGGCGGTACTCTCCGCGCGCTGAGCAGGGCATTGTTCTCAGTCGTCACCGACCACGTGATATCTTCGGTCCTCGCTTCGGACAGCAACACCAGCAAGTTAGTCAAAGGCGTTGATTCCGGCGTGCAGGTCAACCGGTAGGACTCGCTGAGTGTCTTGGTATCGGCTTCCGCCTGCACGTGGATCTCGGCGGTGAAGGTCGGATCCTCGCGGGTCACTTTGATAGTCATGGTGTCTGCTCGTTGCCCATCCCGAAAGACCAGGCCGCCGCTGCGCGGGTGGAGCAGGCTGGCGATGGTGGGGCTCAAACCTCCCGGATCGACCTGTTCGACCTCGACATCGCCGCTGATGTCCAGCCGGAAGCTGGGGTCGGGAGCGATGGCCACCAGGTGGGAAGTGACCTCCACGTTGATGAATCGAACGGGTCGAAAATCATCCGCTCGTAGCGCGAGCGTGGGGGCGCGATGCGCGCGAAGGACCAATCGCATGGGGCGGCTGGGGGAGAGTGGCTGGGAGAGGCGAATCTGCAGCCGCTTCGATTCCGCCTCGAATGCTGTGAACTGATAGTCTTCCACGCTGTTGGCCGGCTCGGCGTCGATACTGTCGATTGTCCAGGCATTCGGCACGTCGGCTTCCAGTTGATACCGTTGCCCCAGGACACTCGACAAGTCCGCCATCACCTGCGCCGTGGTGGCACTCGGTTCCAGTTCAACCGTCGTACCAACGATACCGGAGAACTTGCGTGTCCGTCGTACGACGCTGATTTCCAGCGACCCATCGGGAGCAAACAACTGAAAGCGTCGCGCGGCGAGTTGCGTGGCAGAGTCTGGCGGCGGAGCATCGGACTGGCGCGCGTTGAGCGTCTGCAGGTGGCGCAATTCCAGCGTTTCCGGCAGCAGCAACGACAAAGTTCCTTGCCGCCAGAATACATTACGTGGCAGAATCCGTGGCAGCCGCCAAGTCTCCCCCGTGTGCAAGGGCCCGACGGCCCGCAGCTGAAGTGTGCGATGAACCCCCGACAGCGGCTCGGTGAACCGTGCCTGCAATTGCCGCGACTGCCCGTCCGGTTCGTCGAGCAGCGACCAAGACACGTCGCGGTTTCCCAATTGTACGGACGTCACCCTCAGTTGCGGGTCAATGCCCAGGAGCAGCGCCTCCAACGGTTCTCGCTGTACGTCCAATTCGATGTTACATTCGACCTCCAGACCGTCATCGGCCAGGCGGTACAGCGTGTCCTGTTGCAGACTGACCAGTTGTTTGCGGCGGCGCATCGCATCCTGCGAAGCGACGATCAAATGAAAACGGTGAGTGCCACCCAACTGGACGACCCAGCGTCGCCGCCCGGACAGAACGTGCAACGGCGGTTCTTGATCCGTCCCGCGTTCGTCGAAGCGGGAGATCAGACCTCGGTCTGCAAGCAGCTCAAAGTCGCCCGGCAGATCGATGCTCAGCCGGTTCATCGGCGTCGGGGGCAGCACGACATCAAAATGCGTTTCACCCCATTCGTTGGTTTCGCCCCGCAGCGTCCAGGGAAACTGCAGTTCGCCGGATTCGCGGACTTCCGCCACCAGATTCCCCTGCAGATCGCTCCCCACGATCGCTTCCTCTTCCGCCTCGGCACCCTGCCATGTTGCCGGCCCCATCGCCAATCCACACGGAGACAGGACCAGCACCGTGGTCCCGACGGCGGAATGGGCAACCCGCAATTGAGCCAGCCCGCTGGTGAGCTGTCCGTTGGTGAGCTGTCCGCTGGTGAAAACCGCGGAGTACTCGGCCGATTGGATCCAGGCCGCGTCGGTGTGAGAAGCTTGTTGATGCGCGTCAATGCGGTTGACCAGAGCAGGGAACTCGTCGCGCTTCAGGGGCCTGTGTCCCTGTGTGAATCGCTCCAACTCTTCGGCCGGCACATACACTCGACGATAACGGAGCGGAGCGGAGTCTGGTGGGGATGGCGGCGCGTCCTGCGCTGCGGCGCTTCCTACGACCCAGAGCATCAGGGCCACGACGCCGCGGAAAACAGCCGTTCTGGATGGAAGGACCATCATGACTTCGATTCCGCCGAGGGTACCGGGACGGCTGTCGGGGCCGAGGCCGTCGTGATCTTCGAACTGCCATCCGTGCGCGGCATGCGAACCTCCACCAGCTTGGAATCCGCATACGCAGTACGGCCACGTACCGTGGGGCCGGCCGCTGGCCCGCGTAGCAGAACGGCGCGGACCAAACGCGCGAGCAAGGCCAGCAGAATTCCCAGCGAAGCGGCCTGGCCCAGCAGAATCGACAACTCGGGCACGGTGATCGCGAACCCCAACAAGGCGATTCCGGCCGAGACCAGGAAGGCCGGATGCCGGAGTCCGGGCAGGTACATGAGCAGCAGACCGATCACCAACGCCAGACTCGAAGCGCCAAGCATGACCCCCGTCCGGGAGATGGTCACGACCTCCAATTGCCGAGCCACACCAAACCCGGTGAAGAGATAGCTGTTGGTGCCCGGCGGGATGGGATCCTGTCGCGCGGCACCGATCCACCGTTCCAGATCCGCTTGCAGCAACAGTGGTCGTCGGCGCCAGCCGAACCAGTTTTCCCAAATCAGTTCGGCGGACATGTCCTGGTTGCCCCAGGCCACGACTTCCCCGCGGGGCAGAATCAGCTGCCAGTAACAACGCTGTACATGGTCCACCGCGTCCAACCTGGCCGGTTCCAAGGTCATCCGACCGCGCCGCGGGCGGCCCTCGGCTAAACGGTACCACATCTCGATCACGTGCTGCTCGACCGATCCCGTGGCAGAGATGGGAATCGTCAGTTCGCGCGGGCTCGCCTCGTCCGGTGGCTCCACGAACACCTTGCGATTATCGACGGCCACGACGATCGAGGCGCTGTCAATGTCCAGCTGTTGCGGCAAATAAACCGTGAGCTGCGGCTCGCTCGTACGACAGCGCAGTACGACTCGATCACGCTGCTCCGTGCCGGAGATCCATGTCTGGATCCAGACTTGATCCAGGATGGTCGAGCTGTCCAGTCCCGCCCCTCGGAGCGAGACGTTGAGCGTAGCGTCGCTGGCGTCCGAGGCGGTCGTCAACACGAGCTTGCCGGACTCGGATTCGCCTTCCTCGGCCGTCCACGCACCGCCCGCCGGCGCGACCCGGACGGGGTCCCGATGCAATACCGTCAAGGTATTGCCGATGACCGCCGTGTTGCTGCTCCCCCGCGCCGCAGGAAAGACGAGCGGAATGGACAGTTTCACCTCCTGCTCGGCATCCAGTTGCGCAATGGCTTGGGGAGGGTGGACGATTCGCATTTCAATCGGACCCAACATCGGTTGCGGCAACCGCACACGCATGGGGACCCGCCCGGCTCGGAGTTCGTTATCCGAGGTGGGGGTCAGCGGCTGATCATCCAACAGAATGCGCAGATTTCGTTGTTCGCTGTCCGCCAGCGCAGGGGGGACCACCAGTTCCAGGGTGTCGACCGCCTCGTGCAAAACCATATACGACAGACGCTGCTCGACACCGTACGACCGCCGATCCACGGTTACCGTGCTCGATACAGAAACCGAAATGGACTGTGGCTGAACCTTGAAATCCCCGACAAACACCCCTTGCTCGGTCGCTCCACGGTCGCGATAGCGAAATACGGCCGTTTCATAGCCGTTGCTCTCCAGCGGGCCAGATGGGGGCTCCGCGCCAGGCACCGTGGGCGGGGGCGTGTCGACATTCGTTGACAGGGGAATCACCAAAGCGGACAGCGCTTGCATCTGCTGCGGACGCGGCGTCAGGAGGACGTTGTCCGCTGGAATCACGGTGATCGTCCCCGGACTGACGATCAGATTGGCGCGGGTCGGATTCTCGGCTTCCACCATCGGCAGGACGATGCGCAAGGGGGAGGTGCCCGAGACGACACTGGCGGTCAAGTCTTGGCGCGCCTCGATCTGGAGACGGAAGCGGCCCGCGGCTTGCGATTCCACCGGCACGGGAACCACTAAGGGGTTCACGTCGTTCATGTCCACGGGCAGGGGGCTATCGACGTCGGCGAATTTCACGATCTCCACGGTCCAGCCCGGCAAACGAATGGCCAGCGGCCCAGCTTTCGAACCGCTGGTGCGACATTCCAGGTCGGCAAATAACCGTGCCTGCCGCGCATCGACGTACACGTCGTAGGTCGGCTCCACACTGATGCGGGCTGCCTTCTGGCGAATCGATACACGCAACGCCCCATTTTGGTTGTGATAGCGGAACCGCGCCGCTAAGCCACTACCGGGTGTCGCTGGGCCGGTCGCCTCGACCCGCGAAAACTCCGGATCGTCGACCCATTGCAGGGCCCAATCGCCGTTCACGACCAGGTCGATCTGACCGCGATGTTTCGCCGCACCCAAAAACTCGAACCGCGCCGGCTCGAGTTCCTTGGCAGCATCAACGAGCTTGGCGACCGTGAGAGGCCAGGAAGGATCCTCTTGATTCGACGGCAGCTCCGCAATCAGGCGAATGTGCGTCTCGCCGGTGACCGGCCGGTCAAACCGGATTTCCAGCAACTGACAGCCACCTTCCCCAGCGGCCTCTTCCTTGAGCGGCTGGACTTTGTAGCCCGGTTCCGGCGACTCGCGTAAACGCATTCCCGGCGGCAAGCGGACCTGGAAATGTTCCAGCGGCCCCCCCAAACCACGGACCACGAAGCGGCCGTCCGAACGCAGTTCCTGCAACAGTTCATCCGCTGTCACGATGACGGTCCCGAATACATCCAACCCGACGTCCGCCCGCTCCTCAGTTGCCCGTGACCGATGCCAACTGACCGACACATCACCGCGTATGCCGCGTGCCGAAAAGAGACCGTGACCCTCCGGCGTCACGGTGAACGCCAAGGGCCGTCCGGTTTCATCCGTCAGCTCGCGGATCGTTCCCTCCGCGGGATTTTCGTCCACGCGAATCGTCAGGGTGGACGCCAACGGAGAAGGAGTCTCCAGCGCACAACGGGATTGCTCCCCCACGCGGCTGATGGGCGCCACCAACGGCAGACTTACCTGGTGGATCGCGTCGGGCGACATTTGCAGCCAGCAGACATAGCCCCCCTGCTGTTCGTCAAAGGTCAGGAAATGCCCGCCGGGGCCTTCGAAACCGGGCTCTTTGCGGAGATAGGCCTTGCCGAAGCGGAGCGGCACGCTGTACCAAGTCCCCTCCGCGACTCCCTCGAGCTGGCGGCCTTCGAGCGAAAACGCCACGTCCATCTCCAGCCGGTCCCCGGTGGCGACCGCCTTGATCACCATTTCCTTCATGTCAAACGCTGGGCGCGGGGGAATCGCGGGATTGTGCTGGCTCTTTAACAACTGCTCAAACTGCTCGTAGGGATAGTCCGGAACGTAAACCAGAACACCTCGCTCGTTCCGTAGGTACAGACCGCGTGGCAGTACCTCCTGCACCGCGGAACTCGACGGAGGCTCGGGGGCGTCCGGCTTGATCTCCTGGCAGCGCACTGCCGGACAGACCCAGAGGAGGCCTCCCTGAAAGAGCAACAGCAACAAATACCGTGTATGCACGATCATCGAGCCCATGCGCAACGCGCCCGCTCGGCGCAAACGATGTTCCGGAATTGCACGAGAAATGCAAGAGACGAGTCAGAGTCTTAGTTTAGGCTGAGTCGGCAGTTTGACCAAGAAAAATCCGTCCCTGTTCCAGCACTTGGCCAGTCGCACCGCCCCCTTCACCTGCACCCAAATCCTGGTCCCGCTTGTTCTGGTGCCGTTTCTCCTCTGCAAAGGTGGTAGAACCGTTACAACCCAACCAATCGGGTTATTCTTGGATTCCAGCGCGCTGCAGCACTTCCAGCAACTCACGGTGTAAAGGCCGCGTCGCCGCCGCGACAAATTGCGGGTGATCCAGATCGAAATCGCCGCCAGTTGGCCCCGAGACAATTCCGCCAGCCTCCCGGACGATCAGCTGCCCCGCCGCCACATCCCAGACTTTCACGCACATTGCCCAATACGCGTCTAGTCGGCCCGTCGCCAGGTAGCACAGGCTCAGCGCCGCCGAGCCAAGTCGTCGTATCGACTGAGCACAATGCATGACCTCGATAAAACGACATACTTCGGACGATCCACGCGGTATGTCCACCGGCAGACTCGCCGCAATCAGTGCCTGATCAACTCGCGTACAAGTGCCACTGTGGATGGGAACGCCGTTGAGTGTTGCCCCTTGTCCCGCCGCGGCTGAAAAACACTCGTCCAGAATCGGGTCGTAAACCGTACCACAGATCACCTCGGGGCCCTTGCGCAAAGCCACCGAGACGCAGTAGTTGGGCAGTTCCCGCACGTAATTGAGCGTTCCATCGAGCGGATCGACGACCCAGCAGAAGTCCGTCTCCCCCTTCCCCTTCCCCGCCACCGTCGAAAACGAATCGGCAGGCCCCTCCTCGCCCAGAAATCCATGGTCGGGAAATGCCTCGGCCAATACCTGACGGATCGCCTCCTGGGATGCCAGGTCCGCTTCCGTGACGAGGTCCTTGGGAGCTTTTTCTCGCGGATGCACGCGGCCGCGCAGGTCCCGCAGTACCTGGCCGCCAGAACGTGCCGCCTCGTTACAGACATCCATGAAACGTGCCATGCCTTACCCTTCCTCTCGCCTCGTTCACGGGTTCACTGCCGCGGAGCCCTTGACCCCGGTGCCACGTCGACGCTGGTGGGGTCCAGAAGAGACCCCGATCGCGTTGCTGCTGCCCCCGCGGCCGCCACCGATAAACGTCGGTTTAGTATAAACGAGGGGTCTTCTGGTTTACCGGCGGACCGCATGGATTATAGTGTTCGGGAAAGATATCGGCGCCGGGGCAGAACGGGTGGCTGAGTTGGATTCACGGTAATTCGACCGGCAATGCGAGATATTCGACCGTAGGTGCCGGGTAGTGAGATCTCGAGGTCCCTAGGGGAGAGGCAAAAGTCGAGATTTTTGGCCCAAACTATGGACACGGTTGCGGATCCTGGTATCATCAGAAGAAGTGAAGACACGAGGAGCGGTGCGAGGCGCTCCAAAGCCGTTTTTATTCATTATTCCGCCCGCCAGGGTGAATTCCGGCCTCTTCTCTGTTCCGGCCCCGCCGTTAAGCCTAGCTGCTGACGGCGGGGTTTTTTCGTTTCGTGAAGGTAATTTGGAGGGGCATTGACCGATGTGGCGTCTCACTGGAACCACCGCTTGCTGGGAATCCGCCCGCTTCCAGGCCCGCATCGACTTGGCCGACCCCCGGCCCGGGATCATTGGCTTGACGTGGTATCGCCATGCTTTAACCGACGTGGCGCTCATGCAGATGCATCCGCAGCCAAACCACATCGGCGGCTCGGTCCACTTGGAAGATTGCTATGTGCGGGGTACTGACCTGATTGCCAGGTATGCGGACGCGAGCAGGCAGATGGTGTCTCCGGAGTTCTATTGGCGCATTTGGGACGATGCCCCCGTGTCCGGCGCGGTGGTGATCGAGTCATGGCTCTCGGTCCACACGCAGTGGCTCGACAGCGATCCCGAAGTAATCGTGCAGTGCGAAATGCCGGCTGACGGATATCAGGTTTGGCGGGTCCCCTCAGACGCGGAGTTCGGATTGCGAGTCGCCGTGGGAGGGGGCCGAACCCCGATTGAAATCACCCCCTCCGGATGTGCGGTGATCTGGCAGTCGACTGTTCACCCACTCGTTTTCGGCCAGGTTGTACATCCGGCCGATGTCTCAAGTGCCGAGGTGATGTGTGACGCGGCAAGTCAACTCATCACCAGCCGGGTCGCCTATTTTCGGGGGTCGTTGGAGAAAGGGGTCATTCGTCGCGCCCGCCTGCGGGGAGTCCTGACAGAGACTGATCGAGCGTCCCGTGTGCTGACGCAACATTGGCACGCTCTACTGTCGGCTCCGCCGCCGCTGGCAACATGAGACGCGAGCGGTCGATAAGTGGGGACTCGCGTCACGAACGAGCGCGGCGACATTGGGCGCATTGGCAGGGAGTACGTTCGACTCCGTGCAGTTCTCGGCGGTGGCGATTGAGTTCGTCGAACGTCAGCGGGAGCACCTTCGGCCGACCCCAATGAAGCAGGCGTCGGGGAAGACGTGGCAGTTTCTCGAGTAACGAACGTGCGAGAAAGACGAGTGACATGCGAGATTCCTTTCTCCGCAACAGTACGATGTCGCACGGGGATCAGTCGGTGGCACGTTTCAGAAAAGCGCAGTAGGCATCCTTGCGCACTCGCAGTGTTTTCACCGGGCCGGGAGATTCGCCGGTGCTGCCTCCGGTGACGCTCACTAGCTCCCACCCTTCACTCCCCAGACTCGAGAGTGTAGCGCGCAGGGCGGCGAGATTATTCGTTTCCTCGACGTGATATTCCCATTTCTGCAGTACAGCGTGTTCCATTGGTTCCACTTCTCCACGTGCCGACCGACCCGCAGTAGTGGTCGGCAACTAGCCTGATGAAACGGACCGAGGAGTATGCCAATCCTCTCAAAACAAGGATAGGCCAAGGTTGGCGATTTCGCCGTCCGGATCAGCGTCGTGTCGCCTGAAAGGGGGGGCTGGGACAACTGGAGGTCGCGGGATGATAACGAATAGGCTGGTTGTGCCTTGTCCACCGCTGGCCACGTGCAGGATCTGGCCGTGCGAGGCCGCACGCGGAGCGCAGCGAACGCGTTGACGGGGCAGCGCGGAAACACCGGCAAGACCACGGGCGGCGTGGCAGGTCAGCGGGCTCCCACCAGCTGCGCTTCTTTTTTTTCCGCCACGATGGCATCTTGTAACGAAGACGGCACGCGGCGATAGCGCGACAGTTCCATCGTGAAGGTGCCCTGTCCCTGGGTCATGCTGCGCAAGTCCGTGGCATACCCGAACGTCTCGGACAAGGGCACTTCGGCGATGATTTGCGCGTTCCCCTCCCGCATTTCGGTCGACATGATGATCCCACGACGGCTCGTGATGTCGCCGACGATGGCCCCCTGAAAACTTTCGGGGCACTCGACTTCCACTTTCATGATCGGTTCCAGCAAGACGGGTCGCGCCTTGGGAAACGTTTCGCGGAAGCAGCCTTGAGCACAGATCTGAAAGGCCTTATCGCTGCTGTCCACTTCGTGATAGGAGCCGTCGTTCAAGATGATTTTGACACCGACCACCGGGAATTCGGCCACTGGCCCCTTGACCAGGCAATCCCGGAACCCACGTTCAATGGACGGGATGTACTGTTTGGGGATTCTCCCTCCCACCACGTTGTCTTCAAATACGAGGTCGGATTCCATTTCGTTCTCGAGCGGTTCGATGCGGCCGACGATATGGGCGTACTGGCCCGAACCCCCGGTCTGCTTCTTATGTTTGTAATTGAAGTCAGCCGGTTGTGTGGGAGATTCGCGGTAGCTCACCTTCGGCGCACCGACCTCCACTCCGACCTTGTACTCGCGCCGAATTCGCTCGACGTAAATTTCCAGATGCAACTCACCCATGCCGGCAATGAGGATCTCGTTCGTTTCGCTGTCGGTCCTGACGCGAAACGTCGGATCTTCCTTGCGGAAGCGCGCCAGGGCCTTGCCCAAGCGATCCGCATCGGCTCGGTTGGCGGGCGAGACGGCTACCTGGATCACGGGTTCGGGTATGAACATACTCTCGAGCGAGCAGAATTTGGGAGTCGCGGCGTACGTATCGCCGCTGGCGCAATCGATCCCCATGACGGCCACGATATCGCCGGCCGACGCGTCATCAATCTCTTCCCGCTTGTCGGCATGCATGCGGACAATCCGGCTGAAGCGGTCCTTTTTGCCCGTCCGTTGATTAATGTACATCTGCCCTTTTTCGATGCGTCCCTGGTAGATGCGAGTGAAAGTCAGCTGACCATAGGGGTCGTCCACAATCTTGAACGCCATGCCCACGAACGGCGCGTCCGGGTCAGGCGACAGGTGCACCGTCTGCTCAGGGTCGTCCACCTTGCGGGCCGTGATACTCCGCTCCAAGGGGGAGGGGAGAAAACGAACGATGGCGTCAAGCAGCAGCTGCACGCCTTTGTTGCGGTAAGCGGTTCCCAGGAACACGGGCGTCACGTCCTGTTGCTGGCAGGCGGCGCGGGTGATCGAGTAGATCAATTCCACGGGGACATCTTCCTCGGAGAGCAGCAACTCCATCAATTCGTCGCTGTACATCGCCAGCGATTCGAGCATCTGTGCGCGGGCGGCTTCAACTTCCTCGACCAGTTCCCCCGGAATCTCCGCCTCCCGGACCGTCTCGCCGTTAGCGCCCTCAAAGTAACAGGCCGTGCGGGTCACCAGGTCGATGATGCCCTGAAACGTCTCGCCGGCCCCGATCGGATACTGCATCAGGATCGCGTCGTCCCCCAGCTTGTCACGCAGTTCCTGGCAGACACGCAGCGGATTGGCCCCAATGCGGTCCATCTTGTTGATGAACGCCAGTCGTGGCACGTGGTATCGCTTCATCTGTCGATCGACGGTGATCGACTGCGACTGAACGCCCCCCACGGCGCACAGCACGAGGACAGCGCCATCGAGCACACGCAGGCTCCGTTCCACCTCGACCGTAAAATCGACGTGGCCGGGCGTGTCAATCAAGTTGATGCGATGCCCGTCCCACTGAACGCTGGTGGCGGCGCTGGTGATCGTGATACCCCGCTCACGCTCCAACTCCATGTGGTCCATGGTGGCCCCCGATCCGTCACCCTTGACCTCTTCCATCTTGTGGATGCGGCCGGTGTAGTAGAGGATTCGCTCGCTCAAAGTCGTTTTACCCGAATCGATGTGAGCGGAGATCCCGATGTTTCTGACGAGGTCGAGGTTCATATTCCACCTGCTCTGTGCGTGCCAGTCACCACGCGTTACGCAACGCTGCGGTCCTTGGCCTGCTGTCTTCACTGCCGGTTGACGGCGTTAGGTCTACCTGTAATGCACTCAATATTCGGTTATGTTCAACGGTTCGTCGGAGCCCGCCTGGGGTCGGGATACACCATCTTCGCCCCAGGTAGGTTGAGCCAGGCACGTCGCAGACCCGATTTGTTCTGCGGAAAACTGCTTACCACGCACACGGAAGCCGGTCGGTTTACCGGTCGGTAAACACTCGCTGGATTAACGGTCCAACATCCCCACGTCAGTGGCAATGACGGACCGAAAACTCCACGTACGCGCTTCCCACCACACATCCCAGGACTCCGGATTGGGGGTGGGTGAGGCTCGGACCGCTCGCAGGTCATGCCGGGAATGAGGGCAGATACCGCGTGGCGGACGGCTGCGTCGACGACCTTCCATCCCGGATAATCGTCTCGCGCACTACGCCTGCTATCTTACTCCAATTCCGGCCGCAGAAAAGGTCAGAAACTGGAAAGTCCTGGATCTTCACGGGAAGTTCAATGTTAGCTAACGTTGTGACAGGCCAACTTCGGCTGGGGCCGCAGCGTGTCTCGGCATATACATGTCGAATTTCCGAGTCAGTGGCTTTACTTTTTCTGATGTGATTCCGAGGAAAAGGACGTACTGTGACCAGGCAATCCCCCGACGTTGTGTCTGTCAAGCCCCGTGGACCCTTGGTGGGGGGCTGGTCAGCGATGCTTCAAGCCCATGCCTGGTTGCCGTTTGTGCTCCCTTTTGCGGTCTTCATGGTCACTGGATTGATCGAGCCGCCGGTGCCGCCCTCTGCCGTGCCGGCCAGTCCATCGGTCGCCAGCGAGTCCGAGACGGCGACCGCGTCGGGGAACGATGGCGACACAGCTGCCTCATGGCTGAGCTATCCAGCCGCCTACGTTGTGCGCGTTGTCTTGACGCTGGTCAGCATCCTGCTGGTCCTCCCCGCTTGGCGTGCCATCCCGTTGCGCGTCAGTTGGCTGGCGGCTCCCGTCGGCTTGCTGGGTGGTGTCCTGTGGGTTCTGGTTTGTCGAATGAAACTCGAGGATCAGTTCCTCACGCTGATCGGCTGCAGCCAATGGGCTACCTGGGGAGATCGTCCGGCCTTCAATCCCTATGATTATTTTGGCGAGGGGATCTGGCTGATGGTGGCTTTTCTAGCCATTAGGTTCACGGCGTTGACGTTGTTGGTGCCGCTACTGGAAGAGTTTTTCTTGCGCGGGTTCCTCATGCGGTTTTTGCAGAAGGCGGATTGGTGGACCATTCCCTTGGGAGTGGTGACGTGGGGCAGCGGGCTGATGGTGGTTGCTTACGCCGTTCTCTCCCATCCGGCCGAGCCTATCGCGGCTGCCCTCTGGTTCACGCTGATCACGGGCCTTTACGCCTGGACACGGAGCCTGTGGGACTGTGTGGTCGCCCACGGAGTGACCAACGGAGTGATGGGCGTCTATATCCTGCTGTGGCGCGACTGGACACTTTGGTAAGCGCAGCGGCGCCGCCGGCGAGTGTCGCGCGAGAACTTAATCTCCCAAGACTCGCAGCAGTACCGCGGCCCGGCCCGCGCGTTGATGGCGGCCGGTTGCGGCGGCCTGCCCGCTCGGTGTCCGCGGGGGTGTCTGACCCACAGTGACGGCACGAAACTCAGTCACAGCGTCCAGACGCTCACGGGCATGTCTGCTATCGTCGTGATTTTCTGGCAGCTCGTTGAGCCGTGGAGCCCACGTCTTGACGATACGGTTTGCGGGTGCCGTAGAGCTGAAGACGTTCTTTGAGAGGCGCGACGTTTTCGGGCGGTGAGAGTTCGATGGCACGCCGCTGTACTTCCTGCGCCCGTTCATACTGTCCGCTGTTGGCTAAGGCCGCCGCGAGCGTGTCGAGGTAGATGTACTCACCGCTGCCGTCCAGCTCAATGGCTCTCTCAGCGGACCGCACGGCGAGTTCCGGATGGCGAAACTGCGGATCGGGGCAGGTTGCCATCAGCCAGGCGGCGCTTTGATAGGCGCGGCCGAATTTCTTGTCCAGACTGATCGCCTGGCGAAAGTCATTGGCCGCCTTGTCCCATTCGCCCAGACTGCGAAACGCATCCCCGCGGTTGGCGAAGAACTCGGAGTTCTCTGGATCCAGCGATAGCGCTTTGCTGTAATCGGCCAACGCCTGTGGGAACCGCCGCAGCTGAAAATAGGCGTTCCCGCGGCTGGCATAGAAGCCGGCATCGTCGGCCTGCAAGCGAATCGCTTCGTCATAGTCCGCCACGGCTTTGGCGAATTCTCCCAGTTCATAGCGGACTTCGCCGCGATTGAACCATGCCTTATCGTATTCCGGCCGCAACTGAACCGTCCTGGAAAAATCGCTCAACGCCTCCTGGAATTTACCTTCCAGGGCGTAGCAGA
This sequence comes from uncultured Planctomycetota bacterium, assembly GCA_963802295.1. Classification (GTDB taxonomy): domain Bacteria; phylum Planctomycetota; class Planctomycetia; order Pirellulales; family Pirellulaceae; genus JAJRVM01. The sequence goes on from CAWDIM010000010.1 coordinate 72,298, forward strand.
CACCGCGATGGTGAAAGGACTTCCACCGTTGCGGATCGAGCGTGACGGCGGCATCAAAGTCCTCCATCGCCTTGGCGTCCAGATCCCGACTCGCTCGGGCATCTCCCCGCTGGTTCGCCTCGGCCGCCTTCTGCGAGTAGGTTTCTCCGCGCTGGTGCAGCAGCCATGCCTGCAAGGAGATCAGGTACTGCTGGATCGGCTCACTGATTTCCTTCTCCCGCATCTGCTCGATCTTCTCCAGCACCCGATTCTGATCTTCGAGTGTCTTGGCCGCGCGGGCCTCATCGCGTAGTTGTTCACCCTGCAACGCCGCGTCTTGCTGGGCTGCCAGGGGAGCGAGAGGGACCTGGAGGGTGACGAGGGCCAACGCGAGGGTGACGCGACACATCCAACGAGGCCTCGCCCCGAAGGTGCGAAGCGGGCGTGAGAACATAACCACCATGTCAGGGTCTCCGCAAAGGGAAAATGGCAATCCGTACGATCTTGTGGGGTCCACCCACAGAGCCTCCGCCGCATCAGCGGTGTGGCTCGGTCATGTTCATGGGGTCCAGAGCACTCTGCAATGTGGCCTCCGGCAAAATGCCCTGCTCGCGACACAGTTCGCGAATGGTCTTACCTGTCTGGCAGGCCTGCTGGGCCAATTGGGCCGCTCTTTCGTAGCCGATCAGCGGGGTCAGGCTCGTCACCATCGACAGGCTCGCTTCCACGCTCGCGGCACACGTTTCTTCGTTGGCTTCCATTTCAGCGGCACAGAAGTCGACAAACGCGCGGGTTGCGGATGCCATCAAGCGGACGCTCTCCAGGGTGGCGTGAGCCATGACCGGCATCATGATGTTCAGCTGGAATTGTCCCCCGGCGGCACCGCAGATCGTGATTGTCTGATCGTTGCCCATCACGCGGGCGGCCACCTGCAGCATGCTCTCACACATCACCGGATTGACCTTGCCGGGCATGATCGAACTGCCCGGTTGCCGCGAGGGGAGCTGAATCTCGAAGAACCCGCAGCGTGGGCCCGAGCCGAGCCAGCGGATGTTGTTGGCGACGTTGAAGAGCGTGGTCGCGATCGTCCGCAACTGGCCGTGGCACTCCACCAGGCCATCTCGCTGGGCGTTCGCTTCGAAGTGATTATGCGCTTCGACAAAGGCGATGCCCGTTTCGTCGGCGAGGACCTGCGCCACGCGGCTGCCGAACTCCGGATGCGTGTTGATCCCCGTTCCGACCGCGGTGCCACCGATCGGCAACTCCAGTATCGCTGCGATGGCCTGTTCCCCCCGCTGACAAGACAGTTCCAGCTGCCGTGCCAAAGCTCCGACTTCCTGGCCCAGCCGCAGCGGCGTGGCGTCCATCAAGTGCGTCCGACCAATCTTGATCACCCCATCCCAGTCCCGGGCCTTTTGGGCAAGCGTATCCGCCAGTCGTCGCAACGCGGGGAGCAGGTCGTTCTTGATCTGCAGGGCGACCGCCACGTGAATGGCCGTGGGAAAGGTGTCGTTGGTGCTCTGTCCCATGTTGACGTGATCGTTCGGGTGAATCGGTTTCTCGCGGGCGAATCGATCGCCCCCCAGCAACTCAATCGCACGGTTCGCAATCACCTCGTTGCAATTCATGTTGCTGGACGTTCCCGAACCGGTTTGAAACACGTCGACGGGGAATTCTCCATCCAGTTTGCCTTCGGCCACCTCGCGGCAGGCCCGCAGCAGCGCCATGACGTGGGCGTCGCTCAGCGGACGCTGGCCGCTCGCGGTGAGTTTGCCGAGCTCGCGGTTGGCCGCGGCACAGGCGTGCTTGACCAATCCCAGGGCGTGAATCAGGGCGGCCGGCAACTCGCAGCCGGAGATCGGGAAGTTCTCCACGGCGCGCTGAGTCTGAGCACCGTAGTATGCCTGTGACGGCACCTGGACCTCACCCATGGAATCCCGCTCAAGTCGAAAATCGCTCATCAGGCCGTCCTGTGCTCGCTTTCCACTACGTCATCATAACGCCGACATGATAGCCACAATCGCCAGACGTTCCAAGACGCACTTTCATCCCCATTGGTGGTAGGATCACGCTGCGGCGCCGTATCGACCGCCCACGACGGCCACTCCGGACGTGGCAGCCAGGCCAGGGGCAGGGCTGCGTGAAGACTTGATTGGCGATGGACTCTGTGCGATGCTCTGTGGGCGGTGAACAGGCAACGGCACTCGTCCGCCTTCTGCCGGCCGCTGCCCGCACCCCTCCAGCCAAGGTTTTTCTCACAGGGATATCGTGTTGGCTGGGCGGATCGCCTGGTCGGAGGCTTGTGGTTGGCGCGGGGGACGCAAGACGGGTGTTGTCGAGTTGTGGTGGTCGGTGGACGTCAGGAGGGACATCCAGTGGGTTGGCGGAGTGGCATTCGGGCATTCGTGTTCTGCGTATGGGGATTGAGTCTGTCGGCCCTGGGTGACGAGGCGAAGCCGGTCGCAGACCCTTCCCTGGCGGCGGGTTCCACCATCCATCACGCGGCGTCCGCCGCAACTGCGGACGCTGAGGAATCACCGCCGGCCGAGCCAGCTGTCGTGTGGCCGCTCACGGTCCTCGGTATCGGCATCCTGATCGTGTTAGGGTTGATCATCGGTTGGAAAGTCAATGCTTTCTTGGCGCTGCTCACCGCGGCGATTGCCGTGAGCCTGCTGGCGGGCGGATCACTCGACGAGAAAATCTCGCGGGTGGCCGATGCCTTTGGCGAATCGGCCGGCAAGATCGGCATCGTCATTGCGTTGGCGGCCGTGATTGGCAAATGCATGCTGGACAGCGGTGCGGCGGATCGCATTGTCCGGGGATTTTTGCGGCTGTTCGGGCAGCGGCGAGCTCCCGTGGCGCTGATGGGGAGCGGATTCTTCCTGGCGATTCCCGTGTTCTTTGACACGGTGTTCTACTTGCTTGTCCCACTGGCTCGCTCCCTGTACCGCAAGACGCGAGTGCACTTCCTGTTATACGTGCTGGCGATCGGCGTGGGTGGCGCGATTACCCATACACTGGTTCCGCCAACACCCGGTCCGTTGGTGATGGCTCACCAACTCAATATTGACTTGGGCGTCATGATTGTCGTGGGAGCGATCGTCGCCTTGCCGGCCGCCATCGCCGGGTTGTTGTTTGCGGTACTGGCGGACCGGCTGATGCCGATTCCCATGCGTCCGATTGGCAACGAACCCGAGCCGGAGCCACTGGGCGACGACGAACTCCCACCGCTGTGGCTGGCGGTGGCCCCGGTCTTGTTACCGGTTATCCTGATCTCGGCCAATACCATCCTGAACCAGGTTCCCACACCAGAGGGTGCCGCATCCTGGATTGAACGAGCCCAGCAGGTGAGCGCGGTTATTGGCAATGCGAATCTCGCCCTCCTCCTGTCGGCAGTCGTCGCGATCGTGACGCTCATGCTGCAACGTCGCCCGTCGCGCAGTGAGATGGCGCACATAGTCGAATCGTCGTTGATGAGTGCCGGCGTGATCATTCTGATTACGGCCGGCGGCGGCGCTTTCGGCAAGATGCTCCAGACGGCGGAAGTCGGCCCGGCGATCGAGCACGTGTTCGCTGATTTCGGAGCTTCCGGACTGATGATGCTGGTATTAGGTTTCAGTTTGTCGGGGGTACTGAAAATCGCCCAGGGCTCCAGTACCGTGGCCATGATTACCGGTTCCGCCATGCTGGCCGGCGTGGCGTCGTCGGGCACGTTGGGGTTCCACCCCGTTTATCTGGCGACTGCCATTGGCGCTGGTTCACTGCTGGGATCGTGGATGAACGACAGCGGCTTCTGGATCTTTGCGAAGATGAGCGGTTTGACGGAAGTGGAAGCGCTGAAGTCCTGGACTCCGGCGCTTGTCGTGCTGGCTCTCACCGGCCTGGTCGCCACCCTGTTGCTGGCATGGCTGCTTCCCTACCCACCCTTCACGGCCCCCACCCCCGGCGTGGTCCCATGACGCACCATCCCGCTCGGAAAAGGAGACGCTCGGGTTGCGGTTTGGTGCTGGTGACCTGCGGCGTCAGCTGCGCGCTGCTGTTGTTGAATCGCGTACTCGTGGTATCACTCTACGCCGCCGCCGTACCGCCCGCGCTCGACTTTCCCCGCTTCCGCGTCATCATTCAGTTCCTCGCCATCATTGGCTTCCTGCTTCCCGAGTGGTGGCTCATCGATCTGCTCGTGCGTCAACTGCGGAACTTGTACAAGGCGGCTGACGCATTCCGAGAACACCCTTAAACAGCCGGCGGCGAGTCGAGCGGAGATTCCCCGGGTTCAACGACGTACCGGCAGGCTCGGGGCGGTCGCATCCGCGTCGCCGTCTTCCAGTGAGGCGTGGACGGGAAGAGCCGCGGTCTTGGGGACGGTAATGTGAATCTCGTGGGAACCGAGGGCGTACCGCTCCCCGGATTCGTCTTCGACGAATACGCGGATGTGACAGGTACCACGCGCGTCCAACGGAATCTTCAAGGCGGTGAGGAACTCGCCTTCACGGACGGACACACGACGCACGCACCAACTCTGATCGTTCGCTGCCAGATACGTCGTATTGAAAGCGCTGAGCTGTGTGGGGGTGTTCTCATAGCGGTGCCGCGGCGGAGGATCCGCGCGCAACTGATCACGCTGGCAGATCAGTTCCACCAGGCCCGTTCCCGTGATGGGACTGTTGCCGCGAATCTCCAGATGCGTGCCGGCCATCGCTTGATCCGCCGCGTGAACCGACAAAGGTGCCGGATAGTACATGCGCATCAACGGGTCGCCGAAGAGGTTGAAGAGCAGCATGTGCTCGCGACGCTCCGCGTCCAGCAGCTGCGGGTTGGGACTGATGGCTTTGGCCAGCAAGTCGAGAATCTTGCGGTCTGTACGCTCGGAGGCGATCTCTGCCATTTGGCGTTTAGCGTTGAGAATAATCTCGCCCAGCGTCCCCGTCTGCTGGCGAAAATACTCGTCCATCAAGCCGCTGCCCAAGACGGCCATGGCATAAGGCATGGTCACACGCGAACCGGCGAAAACCGCTACCGGACCTCCCGGCGTCCGCAACATCTGCTCGGCCAGACAATCGTACGGCTGATCGTATGCGCCGGTGTAGCAGGCCAGGAAAATCGCAATCGGAGCACCGCGACGGTTGTCCATCTTGGGCATGTCGTGAATGTCCAGGATATGGTGCGAGCGGCCGGGTACGCGCACACGGTCGAGTTGGTAAGGATAGCCATGCCCAATATAGACCCAGAACAAACATCCTTCGTTAAATCGATCCACGGTGACTTCGTGAAATTGATAGGGATTGGGGCAGAATGGGCTCCGCCAACTGCCATAGGTCATCGTCGTCTGATAGGCGGGTGGAATTCCGTCCGTCAGAAATTTCTTGGTGGCCAGTTCCACAATCGGATCCAGTAGCGGTCCGAAACCGCCGATGCCCGCCACGAAATTTACCCGCTGACACCATGCGCCCGGACAACGCTGTGATTCGTAAGCGATGATCTTGTGAACCATCAGCGAGAGTTCCGACAGATTGTCGGCCGGCAAGCGGCCGATCGCCAAGTCAGGCACCCCGTCGTCGTCGAGATCCGCGTACCAATTGTCGGTGGGTAACTCGGGTGTCGAATGCCACCGCACGTTGACCTTCGCTTCCGCCATGAATGCGGGGACCGACCGAGCGCGAACGCGAGGGTCAAGCACCGCCACGGGCTCCGCGTCACCCACCAGCAGAATGAACTTCAGTTTCCCGGCCGCGTTGTGCTGGCGAATCTCGTTGCGAATCTCCAAGGCACTCCCCGCGTTCGACACAAAGGCAAAACTGTGGCCCTCTGCCGCGCGGTAAGCGATCCAAGGCCGCAACGCGTCGAGGAATTCGGGTGGACTCACCACCACCGTGTCCGGACCGACCGTCAGGAAGCTGCTTACTGCTAATATCAGCGTAGGTGCAAACATGGGCACATAGATCCATTAGACCGCTCGCAGCGGATTGGCCGGATGAGATGTCTTGCGGTGGTGGCGCTGCCAACGAATGGGTCCTGCCGCCGCCGTCGAAAAGGCCGAGCAGTCTAATCGACGCCGACGATGTTCGGCAAGATGAATGTGGGGGAAACGGGCGACGTGGGAGGATCACGCAGTTGAAGCTGGAAACCGGCGGCGAGAGGTGTTTTTTTTCCGCTGGACGGCACCTGCCGGTTCGGGACACAACAGACGCGCACAGCCAAAAAAAATGGCCGCCCTCAACGGGCGGCCAATCGGGTGTACGTTTCGCTGCAGGAGCGGGTGAAGGGAATCGAACCCTCGTACTCGGCTTGGGAAGCCGATGCTCTACCATTGAGCTACACCCGCCCACTTTCACCGCCAAATTGTAGCACATTGGAGCGGAGAAAAACAACGGCCCCGGCAAAATCCCATGCGTTGCCCCCCCCCTTGCCGCTCTCCTCCCAATTTATTCCTCTCGGCTGCGCTACGGTCCGCCTCCCGGACACCTTCTGCCCCACGTCACGGCCGAAGAATGGTCCGCGGTATGAAGTCGCCGTAGTGCATCGATGGGGTGGGCTCGCTCCAAAGCATCGGCCAACAGCATTCCCAGCGCGACGATCGCCGCCGCTGGTGGTGCCACATAATCTTGCCCATTTATCCCCACTCGCCGCGGAAGCGTCGGTCACCCGTTCTCTTGGCGCAGGGTGCCTATTCGGTGCCTATTCGGGGCCCGCCATTCGGTGCCCGCCAATCGGGGCCCGGCTGTTTCGGGGCTGGTTGGGGCGAGAGGCTTCCCGTTTTCGGTGACCGGCGGCCTTGATCGGTCTACAGTGGCTGGGCAAGTTCATCCGATGATGACAGATAGTCCATGGCTATTGCCTTACCTGGGATGTAGGCATGGGCCACCATCTTCGCGTACAAGGATCGAGCGATGAGCTTGCTGGACGCCATCGGCAATACTCCACTTGTGGAACTGAAGAACCTGCCAGGCAAGCCTCCCGCCGTGCGCATTTTGGGGAAGTTGGAGGGCAACAACCCGGGTGGATCGGTGAAGGATCGTCCCGCTCGGCGAATGCTGGAGGCGGCCGAGAGGACGGGGCAACTGACGCACGAACAGACGATCATCGAGGCGACGTCTGGTAACACCGGCATCGCGCTGGCGATGATGGGTGCGGCCAAGGGCTATCGCGTCATGTTGTGCATGTCCGCCGGTGTGAGTCTGGAGCGGCGGCGCGTGTTGGCGGCACTGGGTGCCGAGATTGTGCTGACGAACGCCCGCGAGGGAACGGACGGCGCGATTCGTCGAGCGCGGGAGATCGTGCAGCGCGCGCCGGGGCAATTCTACTTGCCCGATCAATATTCGAACGAGAGCAACGTGCTGGCTCACTATGAAACGACCGGACCGGAGATCCTGGCACAGACGCAGGGAGAGCTCGATGTATTCGTGGCTGGCATGGGAACGACCGGGACGCTGATGGGGGTCAGCCGATATCTCAAGCAGCACCATGGACGCGCGCGTGTGGTGGGGATCGAGCCAGCGATGGGACATGGCATTCAGGGGCTCAAGAACATGAGTGAGGCCATCTGTCCCCGGATCTATGACCCCGCGCAGTTGGACGACAAGATCGTCGTGCTGGACGCGGAGGCATTTCACACCACACGATTGCTGGCGCAGCGCGAAGGGTTGTTCGTGGGCATGTCCAGTGGTGCGGCGGTGGCCGGCGCCCTGCAGTTGGCCCAATCCATGCGACACGGCTGCATCGTCACACTCTTGCCGGACCGGGGCGATCGGTATTTGAGCACAGGCGTATTTGAACAACCCACCGAACAGACCCGCTCGCGGGTTGCTTGACCGATGCGCACGTGACCGCTCTCTGTGCTCGTCTCCGTCACGAAATTGAGACCGATGGGCAGGTCGAACAGGGAGACGGCGTCGACGGCAAGATGGGTTTACGGTCTTCGGAAAGGTCCCCCGAGACTGATGGACGAGAAGCGATAGACAATGGCTTCGGGATCCATCCAGGCGTCATCTCTCAGGTGGGCCTTGCGGCAGACTGCCTGCAGGAAGCCAACGGCATCGCACTTCAGATCGATGGCGACACTTGGCAGCAGCAGGCCGCTGCGGCCGCGAAACTGGATGTCCAGGCCATGCTGACCAATGACCACGCGTGTGGCACGCTGCTGGGCATTCTCTCCGATCAGTTCGCGCGAGTGGAGCAAGGAAACATCGACTGTCAGGTGTGGCAGTTCCTCAGGTGTGACGCGGGGAAATCGCGGGTCGTGTCCGACGACTCCTGCCGCCGCACGCTCCAAGGCTTGTCCCAGGGGTGCCGAGGCCGCGAAGTTCCCGATACAGCCGCGCAGCTCGCCCTGCCGTCGCAGCGTCACGAACACGCCCACCACGGGGAATTCGAGGAGTCTGCCGAGTGGAAATTCGGTCACGGATTTTGGCTGATGGCGGGCTGTCGCTTCTATGAGCTGGCAGGCCACTCGCTGCAACTGGTCGATTTCTTCGATGTCGAGAAACAGCGGGCCGGGTATCGACGTGTCTTCAGGTGGGTTCATCGCTCGCCGTCCTCCAGCAGTTCCCACACGAGCGGCTCGACAGCAGTGGCCGCGGCAACCGCTGGTTCTATCACGCGCGGCTGTCGGCGGCAACGGGTCCAGCATCCATCCGACGAGCGGGGTGCCGTCGAGTTTGAATCCCAGCTGATTCAGTGGCGACGCCGGTGAGAACCGTCGGGTGAACGGCCTGGAGGACCAAGCCTGCCACCGCCGCATTCCCACGCACCACAATATGCGAGATACTCCGGGGTGGACAACCGATTCCTCGGTTGAGGATACTGGGGAGCGGTCGGCTACCTGGCGCGAGTTGTTGGTCACGACTATGCGGTGGCGACCAATGTCGAGCCAGGCGGCGATCGTCAGCCGTCTTCCGCGCGAGGGGTAGGGGACCGGCTGCCGTGACGCTCCCCGGGACAGCGCGATTCGATTCTCGATGCGGCACTTCATGATGAGGAAACAGCATGGTGGACCTGCAGCAGATCCGGGCGGCTCAGAAACGCATTGCGCCACACATTCGGCACACGCCGATGGTGCGCTGCGCGGCCATTGATCGATTGCTGGACGCCGAGGTCTATCTGAAGTGCGAGAACCTGCAGGCGGCGGGCGCATTCAAGTCTCGGGGAGCCTGCAATGCCGTCTTCTCGCTGGCGGATGGCGAGGCGGCCAAGGGCGTGGCGACTCACTCGTCAGGCAACCATGCGGCGGCCTTGGCGCGGGCCGCAGCGCGGCGAAGCATTCCCTCGTACATCATCATGCCGGAAACCTCACGGAAGATAAAAGTGGACGCCGTGCGGGCATATGGCGGGCGGATCACGTTTTGCGAACCGACTCTCGCCGCCCGCGAGGAAACGGCCGCTCGACTCGTCGCCGAAACGGGAGCCGTGTTGATCCACCCCTACGACAACGACGCGGTCATTGCCGGGCAGGGAACGGCGGCTTGCGAGATGCTGGCGCGGGTGCCCGACCTGGATTTGTTGATCACCCCGGTCGGCGGCGGCGGACTGCTCAGCGGCACCCTCTTGTGTGCCAAATCGCTCCGGCCCGACATGCAGGTCTGGGCGGGCGAACCACAGGGTGCCGACGACGCCTACCGCGGTTGGAAGTCGGGCCAGTGGGTGGCATCCGTGAATCCGCACACGATCGCCGACGGTCTGTTGACCAGTCTGGGGCGCAGGAACTTTGAAGTGATTCAGCGGTGGGTGGACCAGATTGTACTGGTCAATGACGAGGACATCGTGGGTGCGGTCCGGTTGCTGTATGATGCAGCCGATTTGGTCGTGGAGCCATCCGGCGCGGTGCCCTTAGCCGCGCTGCTGGCCCGGCGTGACGAAGTGCACGGCAGGAAGCTGGGTGTGATTTTGTCAGGAGGGAATGTTGACCTGTCCGAACTCGACGCTGTGGCTTGAGCTCCGCGGTGGGGCGAAATACGAAACGCCAAATACCAGTCATATTCAAATGACAGGAGAAAGGGAGAACAGGGAGAAGGGAGGAGACGGTAACCTGGTGCGAGTTTGCTTGCGGATCCTGACTGCGGTGGTGCCAGCGGCGGAGGTTTTTTCCCAGGTTTTTGTCATTGAAATTTGTTTCGGATTTCGAATTTCGGATTCCGAATTTCCAGTTCTGGTGGTGGCCGGTGGCCACGTTCGACACAGTGAGTGCGGAACCTCTTATGTTTCCCTATCAGATGATAATGGCCCTCGGTGCGGTCAGCGCCTTGTCTGCCTCGATTGCCGCCGGTCAGACCGATCCGCCGACGACTCTCGAGTATCGTACTTGGACCGATGCCACCGGCAAATACACAACCGAGGCAATCATGGTCGATTTCGCCAGTGGTCAAGTGCACTTGCAGAAACGCGACGGCAAGATCACCCGCATCTCGATCGGGAAGCTGAGCAAAGCCGACCAGCAGCATGTTCGTGACGAGCTGGCTCGGCGGAAGGATGCATCGCCATCGCCCAAGCGGACGAAAGGGGGGGGAACCGCCGGCGCCGATTGGCCCGGTTGGCTCGGTGCGCAGCGCGATGGAAAGTCGCCCGATACCGGTTTGTTGAAGGAGTGGCCCGAGGGGGGACCGCCGCTGTTGTGGAAGACCAGCGACATTGGCAAGGGGTTCTCGACCGTGGCGGTTGTCGATGGCAGCGTCTACACGAGCGGCGTGGTGGGAGCGAGCCTGGTTCTCTTCGCCTTCGATTTGCAGGGCAAGCTGCAGTGGGAGACGATCCATGGCCCGACCCACGACAAGAGTTATCCGGGGTCGCGCAGCACGCCCATGATCGATGAGGGACGCCTCTTTATCGTCTCGGGAAACGGCCTGGTCGGCTGCTACGATGCCCAGACGGGCAAAGGCATCTGGTCGCGCCAGCTCAGTGAATTTGGTGGAACCGTGCCGGAATGGGGATACGCCGAATCGGTGCTGATCCACAAGAATCTCGCCATCGTCACTCCGGGCGGCAGTCGCTGCATTGTCGCGTTAGACAAGAAGACGGGTCGCCCGGTGTGGTCCAGCCAGGGGTTCTCGGCCGGTGCGCAATATGGCTCGTGTTACGCATTCGAGTACCAAGGCGTGCCGATGGTGGTCACTGGTACCACCGAAGGGCTGGTGTGCGTTGACGCCGACAGCGGCCGATTGTTGTGGTCGAATCCGTTCAGCGCGAACAATACCGCCAACTGTCCGACGCCCGCTTTTTCGGACGGTTATCTGTTTTGGGCGAACGGGTATGGCCAAGGGGGCATCTGCTTGAAGCTGGATGTCCGCGGCAAGAACGTTACCGCCACCGAAGCCTGGACCACGCGTGACATGGACTGTCACCACGGCGGGTACATCATTCAGGACGGGCATATCTACGGTAACCACGGCGTGACCTGGGTTTGCCTGGAACTGAAAACCGGGGCCCAGAAGTGGCAGGAACGTGCGATTGGCAAAGGGTCGCTCTGCTACGCCGATGGCATGTTGTACCTGTTTTCCGAAGAAGGTGGTCGGGCAGCGTTGGCGACATGTTCTCCCGAGGGCCTGGAACTGCGCGGCAGGTTCAGCGTTGAAGGTCAGGAAATGAGCTGGGCCCACCCGGTCGTCATCGACGGCCGCCTGTACCTGCGGTTCGATGAAAACCTCTATTGTTTCAGTGTCCGCGCTCCCTGATCACGGTCCGTCGGCGGCGTGTTACTTTTTTTCTCTTTCTCTTTCTCTTTCTCCTACTCCTACTCCTACTCCTACTCTTACTCTTACTCCTACTCGTACTCTTACTCGTACTCTTGCCCCGTTCCCTCTCCCCAAAGGGGCGAAGCAATCCGGGCAGGTCATTTTTCCATGATTCTAAACGCCGCCGCAGGCCGCCACCAAAACGGGAAATCCGAAATCCCCATATCGAAATCCCAAACAAATTCGAAATCCAAAACCTCTGCTGCCGGTAAAATTGCAGTCACGGGCCGCAAGCAGATTCTCACGAGCAGCATGCCACTCTGTCCTCCGTTTTCCCTTCCTCCCTTCCTCCCTTTCTTCCATGATTCGCGTTGGTCTGGGATTTCGTGCTTCGAATATCAGTTTTTTTCCACACGGGCGATCACCGTGCGGGGAGGTCATGGACGAATCGACTACGGGATCGAGGCATCACCTTGCGAGAACGTGAATGCACTCTCTTCATAGTCGACGCGCACGCAGTCTCCTTCGCGGAATTCGCCTCGCAACAATTCCACGGCCAGCGGGTTCTGAATTCGCTGTTGAATGACTCGCTTCAGCGGACGCGCTCCGTAGGTGGGGTCATATCCTTCGTTGGCGATGGCATTGCGGGCGGTTTCAGTGACGTCGAGCGAAAGCCCCTGTTGCTCAACCATCCGGGCGAGCCGCACGATTTGCAGGTCGACGATCTGACGGATTTGATCGCGTCGTAACGGCTGGAACACGATCGTCTCGTCGATGCGATTGAGGAATTCAGGGAGTAGCCGGGTTTCGAGCACACTTTGGACGGCCCGGACGATATCCTCCTGCGAGCCACCCTCCTCGGTGATGCGGTAGATCGCCTGGCTGCCGATATTGCTGGTCATGACGATGATCGTGTTCTTGAAGTCGACCGTGCGGCCGTGGTTATCGGTCAAGCGACCGTCGTCCAATACCTGCAGCAGGATGTTGAAAACGTCCTGATGGGCTTTTTCAATCTCATCCAGCAGGATGACGCTGTAGGGGCGTCGCCGCACGGACTCGGTCAGTTTTCCACCTTCCTCGTAGCCGATGTAGCCGGGAGGTGCTCCGATCAGCCGGCTGACGCTATGGCGTTCCATGAACTCGCTCATGTCGATGCGCACCATGGCATGTTCATCATCGAAGAGTGTTTCCGCCAGGGCTTTGCAGAGTTCTGTCTTTCCGACACCGGTGGGCCCCAGGAAGATGAACGATCCGATGGGGCGGTCCGGGTCCTGCAGGCCACTGCGACTGCGCCGTACCGCGTTGGCGACCGCCCTCACGGCTTCATCTTGTCCGATGACGCGCTGATGCAGACCCTCCTCCAATTTCAGGAGTTTCTCGCGTTCCGTTTCTAGCATGCGCGTGATGGGAATACCGGTCCAGGCACTCACGACTTCGGCGATCTCTTGCTCGGTGACTTCCTGTCGCAGCAGCCGCCGTTCAGGTTGGTGTGCGTCCCGGTTTTCGTCCGTTTTCTCCTCCTCCTGAATCCGCTCCTGCAACTGCCGTTTCCGACAATCCAGCTCATAGAGTCGCTGGTAGTCGTGTTCCCCGACCGGCAGGCCTGCCGACTGTTGTTCCTTGATACTGGCATCGAGGCGGCCGAATTCCAAGGCGACCTGTTCATAGTCCTGCCGCACCTTCTGGACGTCGCCCAAGCCGAGTTTTTCGGCTTCCCACTGTTCCCGCAGGCTGGCTTCGAGCCGCTTCTGGGCGGCGATGTCCGCTTCGATGTCGACCAGCTTCTGTTGTGCCGAATCTTCTGTCTCTTCCGCCAACTGACGCTGTGCCAGTTCCAGCTGGCGAATGCGCCGCTGCACCTCGTCGATCTCCCCCGGGACGCTTTCCAGTTCCATCGCCAGCCGGCTCGTGGCTTCATCGACCAGGTCAATGGCTTTGTCAGGGAGGAATCGATCGGGGATATAGCGGATCGAGAGCTTGGCGGCCGCGACCAATGCCGAGTCGGTAATCTTCACGCCGTGATGAGCTTCGTATCGCGGTTTGAGTCCGCGCAGAATGGCGATGGTGTCGTCGAGCGTTGGTTCGCCCACGTAAACCGGTTGGAACCGCCGCTCCAAGGCTTTGTCTCTTTCGACGTGCTGGCGATATTCATCCAGCGTCGTGGCGCCAATGCAGCGTAATTCGCCGCGGGCCAGGGAGGGCTTGAGCAGATTGGCGGCATCGGCCGCCCCCTCCGCAGCGCCGGCCCCGACGACAGTGTGGAGTTCGTCGATGAACATGATGATGCCACCGCCGGCGTCCGTCACTTCGCGCAGCACCGCTTTCAAGCGATCCTCGAATTCGCCGCGGAATTTGGCCCCGGCAATCAATGCGCCCATGTCGAGGGCCACGAGCCGTTTGTTCTTGAGGCTTTGGGGGACATCACCCGCCACAATCCGCAGTGCCAACCCCTCGACGATCGCCGTCTTGCCCACTCCCGGTTCGCCGATCAGCACGGGATTGTTCTTGGTACGCCGCGAAAGGACCTGGATCACGCGCCGGATTTCCTGATCGCGCCCGATCACAGGGTCCAATTTCCCCTGTTCCGCTCGTTCCACCAAGTCGATTCCGTACCGCTGCAACGCTTGGAACTTGTCCTCGGGCGTCTGGTCCGTCACGCGCGAACTGCCGCGCAAGTTCTTCAGCGCCGACAGGATGTCGGCTTCGCGCACGCCGTTGAGCTGCAGCAGGTTCTTCGCTTTGCAGCTGGCCTTGGTAAGTGCCAGCAACAGGTGCTCGGTCGACACGAACTCGTCCTTCATCGTCTCGGCCTCTCGCTGGGCAGTCTGCAGGACCTGAGCCAGGTCCTTGCCCATGTTGGGTGCCGTATCTCCACTCACTCGTGGATACCGTCCCAGCTCGGCCTGCAGCATTGCATCCAGCTGGCCTCGGTGGACACCGATCTTCTGCAGAATCGGCGCTACCATGCCATCCGATTCCTGGAGCATGGCCATGAAAAGGTGGAGCGAATCGATTTCGGGATGCCCTTTTTCGTGGGCCAGTTGCTGTGCGCGCTGCACGGCCTCTTGGGCTTTGATGGTCAGTTTTTCCAAGCGAAAACTCATAGCAATACTCCGCAACGCGGCCGATGGCCGCAACCGAACGTGGAAGCGAAAAGTCCGACATCCGCATGCCGACATGGCCGGCTCAACAGCCACCGCTGCGAGCCGAGGCCGGGAAAGCTGCGGGGAACCGGCCGTGTGGGGACCAACGTCCCCCGGGCCACAGTCGGTGCGATCGGGGGGGGCGGGATGGATCGCCGATGAACCTGCGAGCACGCCCCAAGTCTGTCAGAAAGGTGGATTCGGGCATCGTTAGACTCACAGGCAGCAAATCGTATGCCGTGGCAAAATCGCTTGTCGTGCCCCCCCCGATCGCCCCGCATCCTGGCGCGAAACAGGCTTCCTCTCCCGCGAGTGCCGAGCGTGCGTGACTCGACCGACAGGCTGGCCGGACAGAATGGCCGAGTTGGCCCACCGCGGCGCAAACGGTTAGGGCGAGTCGTCGGCCGATCGCGCTCTGGCGACTACCTCAACCCGCGACGGGCGCGCAGCCCGATCGCAGGTGGCGGTCAATCCGCGCTGCGGTTCACCAACAGGTCGTCGATCAGTCGCATGGCGTCGTCATTGCGGTCCATCGAGATGGCGACCATGGCTTCACCAGCCTGGCGGTGGAGGATGCGCATGCTCCGCATGTCGACGCCGGCTTGATTCAGGCGACGCATGACTTTGGCGAGCGCACCGGCTGGTCCTTCACGTTGATGACGACCGCATCTTCCGTGATGGCGTCGTAACCGGCATCGCGCAGCACCCGCAGGGCTCGGTCGTAGTCGCTGACCGTCAGCTGCACAATGTCCCAGTCCCGGACTACAAAAGCCTCGAGCGTCTCGATGTTAATGCCTGCCTTGCCGAGTTGGTCGGAGATCTCGGCCATCAGGCCTGCTTGAGCGGGGGTGACGATCGTGATCTGTTTCATCGAGTGGCCTCCTGATGCAGGGCCGAAGCGATATCACCGGTGAGCGTATCGATCAATTCGGTCGTGAAATGGGGCATGCAGATGATGTGAGCGTAGTCCTCCTTGACGGCGATCTGCCACCGCTGCAGCACCTCTTCGGGTGGTCGGGGAAAGATGACCGTCACGGCGTGCGGGTTTTTCCAGGCCGCGACGTCGAGTGACTGGAAACGGTCGACGGCATATTGAGCCAGTTCCTGACATCGGCGGGCATTCGCGGTAAACCCGTCGCGGCCATACCGGTGGATCGCGTACCAGAGAAAGATCGGCGTGATCCCGTTGCGCGATCCGGTGACCGTCGTATCCAGGGTCCCGACATATTCAATCGAGCGGGCGATCCGATCGACATTGGATTTCTTGGCCAGGGCAATGCCGCAGGGAATGGGAGAACCGATGAACTTGTGTCCGCTGATCGCCAGGCTGTCAATTCCAGCACCGAAGTCCCATTGCGGAGCCCCCTCCACAAACGGCAGGATCATCCCATCCAACGCGGCGTCACAATGGATATAGGAGCGGGGAATCGCCAGTTCGCGGGCCAGGGTGCGGATTTTTGGAATGTCGTCGATCGCTTCCTTCATCGTGGTACCGATGTTCGCCATGATGATGGGAGGTACCTGGCGGTGAATCCGAATCGTCTCGCGCAGATCGTCGTAGTCGATTTCGCCATTGGGCTGCGAGCGGATCATGATATTGGGCATCTTCAGCATGCGCAAGTTCTTGCTCACGCTGTAGTGCGTGTCTTCCGAATAGTACACCATGCCGTCGGGCATCAGTTCGCGAGCCAGATAGAGTCCGTACAGGTTGCCTTCGGAGCCGCCGTTGGTGACGTATCCCCAAAACGATCCGCGATCGGCGTGTGTCAGCTCGGCAAACCAGGCGAGCACTTCCCGTTCCAGGTCCTTGGTGTTGACGCGATAGGTGCTCGGAGCGTAGGGATCTCCTACGTTGTTAATGGGAAATTGGAGAAATTTATACAGTTCGGAGTAGTCGAAGATGCATGTGCAAGGATAGCCGACAAATGTCTTGGATTCCTGTTGGACGCGTTGGAACAACTGTTCCAGTCGCTCCTCTTCCTCGCTCGTCAATGTGTGCATCGCCGTATTCCCGGGGTCACCAGGTCATCCTATAAATGCGTCGCGTTCCGGTGGCGCCATAGCGCATGGATTCCAGCCATTTCCGGCGGTCTGAGCGGGGCTTCAGCGCGCCACGAACGACTATGAATTTATCCCGCCAGGCACTCGCTCGCAACGGCCTACTGGAACCGCCGGGGAACAAGTCAGTGAGCGGGCCGCGGGCTGTGTTCCACGCTCGCCTGAGTGAACATCGTGGCGCATGCCGTCCGGCGCGGTTGCGGCGCACGAATCCGTGCCGGGATTTCGCCTGCGCATACGCTGCGACACGGCAGCGATGTGCCCCTTGGCGAGTGGCTCAACACGGGACTTGCGTGGTTGCCGTTGTGCCGCGGCCGAACCACTTGCCGCCGAGGATAGTGGCCAGCCGCGCCATCGAAAAGGGACGGACCCATCGGTCCGTCCCCGGTTGATGTGCCGTTGCAGCGCGTCAGGTCAGTCGAGGAATCCCACCAGCTCCGCACTGCGACTCGGTTCCTGCAGCTTTCGCAAAGCTCGATCTTCGATCTGGCGAATGCGTTCGCGGGTCACCTTGAAGATGGAGGCGACTTCTTCCAGAGTGTAGTTGTAGCCATCCCCCAACCCGTAGCGGAGGTTGATAATCTCCCGTTCGCGATAACCGAGGGTCTGCAGTAGATGGCGAATGCGGCCTTGCAGCATCTGATGCCCGGCCCCGGCGGCCGGCTCTTCCGCATCTTCTTTCGTCAAGAGGTCGGCGAATTTGCTGTCCTCACCACGCCCCACCGCCTGGTCCAGGCTCGCTGGCATCTGCCGAATGCGAAGGATCTGCCGCGTTTCGTCCAGCGACAGGCCGGTGGCTTCCGAGGTCTCCTCAACGGTCGGTTCCCGGCCCAAGTCATGATAGAGACGGCCATACACCTGTTTGACGCGGGCGATCACTGGCGCCATATGGACCGGCACGCGAATCGTGCGACTCTGGTCGGCTACCGCTCGCGTGACCGCCTGGCGAATCCACCAGGTTGCGTAGGTGCTGAACTTGAAGCCGCGCCGGTATTCAAACTTCTCGACCGCTCGCATTAAGCCGGCGTTGCCTTCCTGAATCAGATCCAAAAAGCTGACTCCGCGATTGCGATACTTCTTGACGATCGACACCACCAGCCGCAAGTTGCCTTGAGACAATCCTTTCTTGGCCTCTTGATAGCTGGCCAACGCATCATGCAAGCTCTTCCAGCGTTTCTGCAGTCCATCGGTCGTGTGGTGTGTCATGCGGAGCAACCGGCGCAGCTCGCGGCGATGTTTCGCCAACTCGCCCCCGCCACTGGCGGACGCGTGTTCCAGCAGCCGGGACAGGTCCGCGACCCGTCTGGCCACACGCTCGAACCGTGGATAAATCGCTTCGAAATGTTCCATCCGCAGTCCCAACTCTTCGACCAGTCGAGCGGCCCGGCAACGGCGGCGAATCAACCCCTTCCAGGCGTCGCGGCGCTGTGCCATCGTGGTGCCGCGCGTCATGGCAATCCGGTAATCGTCGGCATTTCGCAGCAGCAGCACCTGCAGTGTCCGCAAGTTATGCGGGAAGCGGCCCGTAATCTGGTGCTTCTCCAACGCGTCGCTTACCGAAACCTGAATCGTCCGGTCAAAGGGCAGTTCCTTGTTATGGACGCGCTCCAGCGTGCGGACCGCGGAATTCAGGATGAACGCCACCTGCAGCAGTTCGCGGCGAAAACGCCGCCGCGACAACTCCACTTGCCGCGCCAATGCTACTTCCTCCTGGTGCGACAGCAGCGCAATCTTGCCGATCTGGTTCAGATACAACCGCAGCGGGTCGTCCGGCCACGTAATGTTGTCCGCTTCCACTTGAGCGCGGTCGTCGTCCCATGCCGAGGAGGGGTCATCGGCTATGTCGTCCGCGTCATCATCGACCTCCAGATCCATCGTCACACGCCCTGCGTCGCAGGGCGCGGGATCATCGAATTGTTCGTCCTCGATCTCATATGTTTCGTACATTTTGACACCTGGGGAGCCTGGTCGCGTGGGCTGGGCAAACCAACACTGTCAGCCCGAACCAGAAGGCACCAGAAAAAAAAGATGGTATATACCGCGGAGTGACTCGACGCATCCGGCGCCGTGCGACGGGTGGGCGGCAGGCCTCCAGCGTTGCCTGCCGACCTCCCAGTATACTCTCGGTCTGGGGTTGCGGCCAGAGTTAGTATGTGCTAAAGGCCCGCTCTCTGACAATACCAAATCGTTCTGCAACGCGTGCGTTGAGCCGGACAGTTGGGTAAACCGGACTGTGTGACAGGCAATACAACCTAACCGCTCCAGGTTCTGGGTTGGCTGGCGCGGCCGCCGCGCAGCCATTCGGCTTTCCTTCCGCCAAGCACCGCGGCGGGGGCCCAGGTTCTCGAACGCCAGACGGCCAGGGCCCTGTTCCAACGACTATCCTCGCGGAGGGCCAGGTGCGGGGGATTACCCCTGGCTGCCGACGGCACCCGTGATTTCCGGCCTTCCGCGGTCCGTTCGAGCTGCAACGGTCAACGTCGATCGCTCACACGCGGCTCGGCCCGTGGCACCCGGCCGATGGGGCTATGGAAGAGACTGCTCCCCAATTGCCGCATCAGTGTTTGATCCGTGGACGTTCTCGTTGGATGCCCGCCTTTCTCCCTCAGATGGTCTCGGCATTCGATCCATCGGCGACCCAAATTCGTATCATTTCATTAGTTCATGATATGGGTGACGCGGGCACTCCTAATTTGTGAGCGGGGCTTGGCTCGTAATGCCAGGCCGGTGTGTCCACCAACTGTCCATATCCGACGAGGCAAGGTCTGCACCGTATAGGACTCGAGCGAGGGGAGTGAAATCATGAATGGCCGTTTGCGAAGCACTGAAGGGGTCTGGCTTTTGGGGGGTATTCTCGGACTGCTCGGGGTATTTCACCTGCAAGCGAGCACGGGGCAAGAGACGGCCACCATCGGTCGGCCGGAGGCATCTGAATTGGCGCCGCCTGCTTTCGACTCGCGTGGGGACGGGCAAGCCGCAGCGTACGCCGAGTCGTTGTCGCGAGCGTTTCGGCAGGCGTCGGCGCGCGTGTTGCCGACGGTCGTGACGATCAAGACCGCTGCCAGCCCCCGGTCCGAGTTGGGGACAGGCAGTCGGGAAAACCCGTTTCAGGGCACACCGTGGGAGGATCTCTTCGAGGGTGGTGCCGGTCCGCGGGTCATCCCACGGCGCGAGGGGCTGGGGAGCGGCGTGATCATTGACTCGCAAGGTGTCATTCTGACGAACAACCACGTGGTGGCCGAGTCGGATCGTGTGCTGGTGGAATTGTCCGATGGCCGCGAGTACGCGGCCCAGGAGATTCACACGGATCCGGAGACCGACTTGGCCGTGGTGCGCATCAATCCCGCGGAGCCACTGCCGGCCGCCGTGCTGGGCGACTCGGATGCGCTGCAGATTGGCGACTGGGTGTTGGCGGTGGGGAGCCCGTTTGGATTGGAGGCGACAGTCAGTGCGGGGATCATCAGTGCCAAGGGACGCTCACTGAGTGCGGCCCAACGTGCGCAATTTCTGCAAACGGATGCGGCCATCAATCCGGGGAACTCGGGTGGTCCCCTGGTCAATCTGCGGGGCGAGGTGGTGGGGATCAACTCTGCCATTGCTTCTCGCACGGGGGCCTATCAGGGAATCGGCTTCGCCGTGCCCGCGAATCTGGCGAAGTGGGTTTCTGGCCAACTGGTACGCGATGGCCGTGTGAAGCGATCGTACCTGGGTGTGGGCGTGGTGGCCGTGACTGCCGAACTGGCTGAGCAAATGGGGGTTGGCGTGGGGCAAGGAGTGGTGGTGATGAACGTCTTCCCCGGTTCGCCGGCCGACAAGGCTGGGCTGCGCCTGGGGGATATCGTCACCAAGTTTGAAAAGGCACCGATCAACACTCCGCCCGACCTGCAGCAAGCGGTGGAGAAGCTATCGGTCGGTTCGCAGGCACAACTCACTTACCTCCGCGATTCACGTGAGCAAACGGTCAGTGTCCAACTCGAGGAGCTTCCCGCATCAGAAGGTCGAGCCGAGGGAGGAGCGAATGGTGCGCAGCGGCGTTTCCAGCCCAAGACGAATGCCGAAGCTGTCATTGGAATGGAGGTCCAGGATCTTGATGCGCGAGTGGCCCGGGAACTGGGCTATGAGGACCGCACGACGGGGGTGCTGGTGTCCTGGGTGGACCCCAACGGCATGGCGGGGGAAAAAGGCATCATCCGCGGGATGTTGATTCTGCGAGTGGGCAAGACGGATGTCCTGAACGTCGATCAGTTCCGGCAGGCGATCGCCGAGGAGTCACTGGAAAAAGGCATTTTGCTGCTCGTTGCCACGCCGGCAGAAAACCGCTTCGTAGTGTTGAAGAAGTACTGATGGAAGCTGGCAGGGATGCGGAATCAACCAGCGCAGCGTCAGGGCACGATCGGCGGGATTGTGCCGACGGCGGTGGTCCGAAACGGACCCGACATCCGCCACGCGAAATCGACACGCGGCCGCCGGCCGCGTGTGCTCACATCAGCGCTCGATCGCGTCCAAAGCCGCTTTCGCGGCGCGACGGACGCCCGGATCCGCGTCCGCCAACGCCTCGGTCAACGCGAGGACGGCATCGCCGGCGTCCGTCCCGATAGCGCCTAATGCCGTGGCAGCCCAGCGGCGGACGATGGGGCTGTCGTGAGTCAACGCTTCCTTCAGTGCGGGAACGGCGTCCTTACCTATGCGCAGCAGCACATCGGCGGTGGCGGCCTCCAGCGCCAGGGCCTCGCGCAGCCGAGTGGTGGATTCGCGGCCAGCCTCTTCCTTGGTGTGCCCCAGCTCTTCATAGGCGCGGGTCAGTTCGTCCTGCAGCGTCTCAAGATCGCTCACCGTCGTTTCATGCACCGCTCGCGCCATCGCCAATTGCGCTTCGAGGCGCGACTGGTCATCAGGACTGGACGAATCCGAGTTCGCGGCCGACTCGCCGGCGGCTGGTGCTTTCGACGGCTGAGAAAGTGACTCGAACGCCACCATCATGGCATCGTCGTACCGCCGTTTCAGATTCTCGTATTCCTGCTGCTGCAGCGCAAGCAGCTGAGAAAGTTCCTGCAGTCGCCGCGTTTTGTCCGCCAACATTGACTCGAGGATGCGCACTCGGTGTTGGTCGAAGCCGGACGCGGCGCTCGG
This sequence comes from uncultured Planctomycetota bacterium, assembly GCA_963802295.1. Taxonomy (GTDB): domain Bacteria; phylum Planctomycetota; class Planctomycetia; order Pirellulales; family Pirellulaceae; genus JAJRVM01. The sequence continues at coordinate 94,268 of CAWDIM010000010.1, forward strand.
AGAACCCTGGGGAGCCAAATCGAGATGTGCCACCGCGAATTCTGGCACGGGGTCCGCCGGGATCGTGTCCATCCCCTGCAAGGGTGACGGTACGCCGTATTTGAAGATTCCCAGACAGGCCACCACCGCGATGGCCGCGGCGGCCGTCAGGTACGTTGCCAGGGTGAGCAATCCACTTCTATCGTTCATGACCCACCTACCTAGCCCACGACGCTGCCCGATCCGGCTTCGCGCCGCGGTGGTCTCAGGGACCGGTCGGAAGCATGAGAAGAGAATCGAGAACAAGGACTTATCCCGTCCGCCTGAGCCGCATGTCCTATTCTAGTGGTGGTGGAGGCGTGGCGTCAACGAAGCGGTCTCGGTAGCGGGGCGCCCTGGTGCGCTGAGGATGGTAGCGAAAATGACGATTTCTCCGCCTGGAATCGAACGAACCCTGGTCCCCCAACCGCGAAACTCAGCCAATCCTCGGTCGGACATGGCATGCTTTCGTGGCGCATGCTTTCGTGCGCATGCTTTCGTGACGCACGCTTGTGTGGCCTGTCGGGGGCTTGCCGGATAGCGCCACGTCGACGAATTTGCATTTGCATTTGCAGCGGGGCAGCGGGGCCGCGCCGCTGCGGGGAGCCGAACAGCAGCAACACACGATGTCCCATCCCTTCACCATTTTGTACCTGCCGAATCTGCCGTCTTTCCGCGGCCAAGTGGAGCGATGGGACGATTTGTGGTGTCGCAGCCTGGTGACGCACCCGACGGCGCACGCCGACTTGATCACTGCCTGGCTCGACCGTTTCTGTCCCCGGGAGCCGTTTCAGGCCGTGGTGGTTTGCCGGGGAGATCAGTTCGTGGCGGCGCTTCCCCTGTTGCCGCGGCGAAAGGGGCACCTGGTGCCCTGCCTGGACGTGCCCGGTAATGAATGGTCGTCGGCCGGGCAGCTGCTGTTGGATCCCGGCGCGGATCCGTGCGCGGTCTGTGATTGTCTGATCGAAGGCCTGCATCAATTGGCCTGTCCCGTGTACTGGTTTGCATCCATACCGCTACACTCGCCCTGGTGGCAAGCCTTGGTGGCGGCTGCCGAGCGTGCCCACTGGAGTGTCGAGCGGCGCGTCCGCTATCAAGTCGGGCGGCTGGAGCTGGCCGCAAGCTGGCCTCAGCAGCGATCGCTGCTCTCCAAAGGACTTCGCAAGCAGCTCGGTCGGTCCCTGCGGGGGCTGGAATCGCTTGGTTCGCTGCAGCTTCGTTTCACGCTTCCGCGCAGCGAGTCAGAAGCCGTGCGTCTGCTCGACCGAGGGCTGCGATTGGAACATGCGGGTTGGAAGGGTGGGGCCCGCACGGCCCTGCTCTCTCATGCTCAGGCCGCCCATTTCGCTCACGATCAGGCGCGGCAACTGGCGTTGCAGCAGCAGCTGGCCATGGTATCGCTGGAGCTTGACGGTCACCAGCTTGCCTTCGAATACGGTTGGCTTGCCAAGCGGGTTTATCACTCGTACAAGGTTGCTTACGATCCTCAATTCCGACGCTTTGGGCCGGGAAATGTACTTGTTTACTTGCTGCTCCAGCGGCTGCACGCTGCGGGAGACGCACACGCCATCGACTTTCTAGGGCCCTTGGATGACGCGGTTCGGCGGTGGTGTCCGGCGTCTTACTCGATGGGCAGGCTCCTGCTGGCCCCTCCTCGACCGCTCGGCAAGGCAATTGTGTTGGCTTCGCGCTATCTGGGGGCGGGCCACGATCCCAGTCAAGCTGCGATCTCCTCGCCGATGCCCATCGGATAAGAGTGAGACAGTCCCCCGCGGCACCTCAGGACGGGGCACCGGTCCCGACTTTTCCCCACCTGCCGCGGCTGCCGCCAGGGTTGGTGCCGATTCATGGTTGGCTCGTTCTTCACCAAGCTCGACCTACCCCACTGTGCGTTTTCGGCCCCGCCTGCTAAACCTGTTCTTAAACGTTTTCGGGTATCCGGTTTCCTGACGCGGCCGGCGGCCGCCACCACAGGAGACCCTGACATCCGAATTTCGAATATCGAAATCGTGCACAAATGCGAATGACAAGAAACTCAAGATCAAGCCAGGAACTCCGCCGCTGGCAAGACCATAGCCACGGGCCGCAAGCAGATTCTCACCATTGGGTATGTCCTTCTATCGTCCCTTCTTCCCTCTTCCGTTCTCCGTCCTACCCCGTTTCGGTCTGGGTATTTCTGTCATTCGAATTTGTTTGGTAGGTGTTGCTGTGGGTTGCGGATACAGAACGTGCGCCGACCGTGTGCGCATGTTACGGGCTAACACTCGAAAGGGCGAATCGCTGCCGGCTGGCCATTTTGCCAGCTGCCAAACCCGTTCTCCCACTGGGGAGTAGAGGACTTGCTGATGAACGCGGAAGAGTCGTTGCGGGCGGTCGTGTTTGATTTGGACGGTCTGATGTTCAATACGGAAGACCTGTACATCGAAGTCGGGTCGCGACTGCTGCGTCGTCGTGGTCAGGAGTTCACCAAACCGTTGCTCGACGCGATGATGGGCCGTCCCTCTCCCGTCGCGCTGCAGATCATGATCGACTGGCACCAACTGGACACGACGGTGGCCGAGTTGGAGGTCGAGACGGACGCGCTGTTTCCCAGCGTTCTCGATGCCGGTTTACAGACGATGCCGGGACTGCTGACGCTGCTCGCATCTTTGGAGCAGGCGGCAATCCCCAAAGCCGTGGCCACCAGCAGTCGATTGTCGTTTGTCGCGGACGTGTTGTCTCGCTTCGATCTTCTCAAGCGGTTTGCATTCCTGCTGACTGCGGAAGACGTCAAACGCGGCAAACCCGACCCGGAAATTTACCTGACGGCCTGTGCTCGTTTGGGGGAGGAGCCGTGTCGGGTGATGGTGCTGGAGGACAGCGCGAACGGGTGCCGGGCGGCGATTTCCGCGGGGACATATGCGGTGGCGGTGCCGGGTGAACACAGTCAATCGCACGATTTCTCGGGTTGCCGCTTCCGTGCCGAATCGCTGCAGCGGATTGCCGGATCTATCAAGCGTTGGGGATCCCGCAGCCGACTTCGTCTTGACCCGTTCTCGTTGCCAGTGCTAGACTCCTGCTCACTCGGAAACGAGATTGCATGCTCAGCGACCGAGGTGTGTGGTTCGGTTCGCACTCGATGCGGTCACGGTGGACGGACCCACCGCACTGGCCATCGCTGGCAAGCGACATGTCCAAGGTTCGGAAAGGATTCGGGCGACCATGGACTCGACAAGCACGATAGGTGCCGACTGCGCTCGTCGCCATTCCCTCAGGCCGTCAGAATTGTTGCGGCGACTGCGCGACCCTGCGCCGCCCATTGCGGGTCTGCTGATCGATCTGTGCGGCGTGCTGTACGACGATTCTGTCTGGCGTCGCTGGTTGTTCAAGCTGGTGCAGCATGTAGGGTTGCACACGACCTACACTCCGTTCTTTCGCACCTGGCAGAGCGACTACCTGGTCCGCGTGAAACGGCAGGAACTCGATTACTGGCAGGCGTTTCGCCTGTTTCTCCGTTCCGCCGGGCTCACGAGCGGTCAGATTGACGAGGTGGAAGCTGCCAGTCACGCCCGTTACCGCCAGTACGAAACAGAGATCCTGCCGTTGCCCGGCGTGATTCACGTGCTGACGCGACTCACCGAACTCGGTATCCAGCTGACCTTGCTCAGCAGTGCCCATTTCAGTCTGTCGGAGGTCCATGCGCGACTGAAACGGCTCGGGCTCGCATCCTACTTTCAGAGCGTCCTGTCGGTCCCCGAGATGTGGCGCCAGTTCCCGGGACGGCCGGCTTTTCAGTTGGCTGTCGAAGCGACCGGTCTGGTACCCTCCCAACTCGGGTTCATTGGCCGCGACACGGCCATGTTGGCGGAAGCCGGTGCCGTCGGCCTTCGCCGAATTGCGGTCAACTACGATGATGATGCCGTCGCGGACATTTTGATCGGGAGCATTGACCAACTGCTCGATGCCGTGCCCTGGGATGCCGCGTCCTGGGATGCCCCGCCGACCGCGGTCGGCTGATAGGATGGTCGGCCGAGAATTTCGTGGTGCGACAAAGCGTGGCTGAGCCACGCTGCACGTGGGGACCAATGCAGTACAATCAGAGTGTGATTCGATACCCCGTGCGCACCCTGAGTGCATCTCTTACAGCGGATAATCCGACTTGCCAACGCTGCTAACGGCTGCTGGCCGCGTTAAGATGCGGTGCCGCGGATTTCGGATATCGGCCTGGCAAACCGCCGCCGGATTGCGCAACTCGATTTAGCCGACCCGTTCCCGTAGGTCTTCACCGTGAATCCAGACAGCCCTCCAAGCATTACTCGAAATGCCGCCGTCGCCGGCGCTTCGCACTCGTCCAGTGGCTGGTTTCGCTGGGGGATCGCCATTTTCGTGGTGGCGCTGACGTTGCGGTTGTTTCATCTGGTGCAGATCCTGCCGGCGCCGTTCTTTCCCTTCAAGATGGGGGATGCGGCGAGCTACGACATCTGGGCCCGGCAGATTGCCAGCGGCGAGTGGTTGGGAAACGAAGTATTTTACCAGGCTCCCCTCTATCCTTATTTCCTGGCGGTCATCTACCGGGTGGTTGGTGACGATATGTTCTCGATTCGCGTCACCCAAACGCTGGTCGGCGCGTTTTCGTGTGTCCTGCTCAGCGGGGGCTGGCGGATTGATCTTCTCCAAGCGTGTCGGGGTGATTTCCGGTTTCGTGCTGGCGGCCTTTGCACCGGCGCTGTTCTATGATTCCCTGGTCCAGAAGTCGGTGCTCGATACGCTGTTGCTGTGTCTGCTGCTGCTGATTTGCGGAGCGTTGCTGCATCAGTCCACAGGGTGGTTGTGGTGCGTGCTGGGGGGGACGCTCGGCGGGCTGATTCTGACGCGCGAGAACGCGCTTGTGCTGCTGCCGGCGCTGCTCATTTGGCTGGCGTTTTTCGAGCGGGCGAGGGTCGCGCTTCGGTGGCAGTGGGGCGTCTGGTTTCTGGGAGGCGTGGCGCTGGTCCTGATGCCGGTGGCTGTCCGCAATTACGCCATCGGAGGTGAATTCCATCTCACGACATCTCAGTTCGGGCCGAATTTGTATATCGGCAATAATCCCCGCGCTAACGGGACCTACCAGCCGCTGCGCCAGCGGCGGGGGAGTGCCAGGTATGAACGCCTGGACGCGCAGGCTCTGGCCGAAGAGCAGCTCGGACGGCCCCTTTCCCCCGCCGAGATCTCTCGGTTCTGGACCTCCCAGGCGATCCAGTTTGTGCGTGAGCAGCCGGTCGCCTGGTTGAAACTGCTGGGGCGGAAATTCGTCTATACCTGGAACGCCACCGAGTTAGTGGATACGGAGGACCAGTACACTTACGCTCAATGGTCCTGGTTGTTGCGACTGAGCGGATACGTGCTGCATTTCGGCGTGCTGCTCCCGCTGGCCGTGTGGGGCATCTGTTGCACGGCGACGCAACGTCGCCGTCTCCTGCCTCTCTATCTAATGATCGCCTTTTATGCGTGCAGCGTGGTGGCCTTCTATGTGGTGGGACGTTATCGCTATCCGCTCGCTCTCCCCCTCATTCTGTTCGCGGCGGCCGGCATCGTGGAAGGGAAGCAGTTCGTCCGGCGGAGCGCCCGTTGGCAGGTGGTTGTCGCTGTCATGGCCTGTGTCATGGTGGCCATATTCGCCAATCTTCCCATCGTCTCGCGAGACAGCCTGCGGGCCGTGACGCATTACAACATTGGCGTGGAGCTGGATACGGAAGGACTCTACGACGTGGCGGTGGTTCAATACGAGGCGACCCGGAAACTGGATCCGCACTTTGATGCCGTCTACAACAACCTCGGCTGCGATTATCTGCACCTGGGCGACTACGAGCGGGCCATCGAACATCTCCGCTTAGCGGTCCACGCGGATCCGGAGTTCGCCGAAGCGATCTACAATCTTGGCACCGCCTACCTGGCCCTTGGGGATCTTACGGCCGCGCGGGATTGCTTTCAGCGAACGGTGGAGCTCCGGCCCGATTTGCCCCGCGCCTTCCTGGGGCTCGGCATGGCATACCACAGACTGGGCCAGTTGGCTGAAGCTCGCACAGCGCTGCGCCAGGTTCTCACATTGGATCCCACCAGCCGCGAGGCACAGCAGGAACTCGATCAACTGGAAGAGCTGAGCCCGCCGCAGTAAGTCGCTCGCGCGAGCGTTTGTCGGGCATCCTTGGGAGTATCAGGCCGTACCGCCATCGGTGGGAGAGGTCCGAAAGCGGGCCATAACTCCGCCTGGCCAGAGAAATACACAGAGTGCGCCGTCAGATCTCTTCCGCGCCTTCGATGTCACCTGATTCAGTTGGATTGCGATAGAGGTCTTCTTCGGTCGGCGTGTCACTCATCCCACCCGGTTCGGCATATTGCATCGCCGGGTCGCTGAGGATCGAGCCGACTCGTCCATGAAAACGGTCCTGACGATCTCGTATGCCGCCGTAAGCGGAATACGCATCGTCGAATTCAGTGTGACACATGGCACAGCCCGTGGCAGAAATCGCCAGCCCAAGGCAGAGCAGAGTGCCGCCAAGTCGTTTCCAGAACCGTTGTCTCATGGGGCCTTCCGTTCGTGACAGACGGGGCGGTGTGGACCTCAATCCAGAATGAACCGCCGCTCGAACTCCGTTGGTCCGCCCGGCGTTGGTGGCGGGAATCTGACGCAAATTCGTGTGGGGTCCCGCTTTCAACTTGACTGATCGGCATCCCAACCGCCGGAGCTTTACGGAAACTTTGTCGATTGTAGCGATTGTCCGGGTCGCCACCGCTGGCCTCCTCCCGCCCCGGGCCCGCGCGCCCGTTCGTCCGCCCCCCGGCGGCGACTCGGGACAAGCCGCAGGTGTGCCGGCGGCGCTGTTTCGCCCGGCGGCGGCTGATGGTACCGTAAGGGCGTCGCCAGGCTGAGCCGATGGCCGGATCGAGGCGAAGAAACGGGGTGTTGCGCGACGCCATCCGCCCTCGGAGGGCTGGTCGACCCGAAGGGGAAGTCGAACCAAGTGGAACGTGAGGGGTGCTGCGCAAACGGAATGAATTCCGTTTTACGTCGAACCAAGTGGAACGTGAGGGGTGCTGCGCAAACGGAATGAATTCCGTTTTACGTAGGGGACGCTTTGAGGAGGGACGACATGGATCGGCCGGAGCAGGAGAAAACCCAGGTGGAGACGCCACCCCAGACCGTCTGGGGCATTGTTCGCCGCTTGGGACCCGGCCTGATCATCGCCGGCTCGATCGTTGGATCGGGCGAGTTGATTGCCACGACCATCACCGGAGCCAAAGCCGGTTTCACACTCCTGTGGCTGATCCTGATCGGATGCACGATCAAGGTTTTCGTACAAGTCGAATTTGGACGCTACTCGATCGTGACCGGCCAGACCACCATGGACGGACTGAATCGGGTGCCTGGGCCGCGTGCTCGCTGGGGTGGGAGCAACTGGATCGTCTGGTACTGGTTTCTGATGTTTGTGGCCAGCATCAGCCAATTGGGCGGCATTGTGGGGGCGGTCGGGCAGGCCTTGGCGATCAGTGTCCCGTTGACGGACCGCGGCCGTGTGTTCAACGAGTTCGTCGATTTGCAGATGGCCCGGCAAGTGAAGCTGACCGGACTCCAACGGAGCGAGCAGGCGGGCGCGTTCCAGGGTAACTCCGCCGATCGCCTGACCATTGAGCAGGACCTGGCCGCGCTCGACCAGCTCATCGCTCGTCGGCAAGCCGAGCTGGTGAGCGAGTTGGGGGAAGCTCGCCTGCAGGCTCTGGGCCATCGTCCTCCGCCGCCACCGGACGACAAGATGTGGGCGACGGTGGTGGCGCTGATCACCACGGTCGTGCTGGTGCTGGGCCGATACCGCTCGATTCAAGCGATTTCGACGGCTATTGTCGCCATGTTCACGCTCGTCACAGTGGCCAACCTGTTGATGCTGCAATTGCATCCGACCTGGTCGGTCAGCTGGAGCGATATCGTGGAGGGAATGCGGTTTCGTTTGCCTGCCGCCGGTGGTGCGGCGGGGCTGAGTCCCGTGGCCACCGCCTTGGCCACCTTCGGCATTATTGGCGTCGGTGCCGCCGAGTTGATCGCCTACCCGTACTGGTGCCTGGAGAAGGGATACGCCCGGTTCACGGGCGCTCGCGACAAGTCGGATGCTTGGGGCGAACGAGCGCGCGGCTGGATGCGCGTGATGCGTTGGGACGCGTGGTGTTCCATGGTCGTGTACACGTTCGCAACGATCGCCTTCTATTTATTGGGGGCCGCGGTGTTGGGGCGTGCCGGCTTGGTCCCTGCGGAAAGCGAGCTGATTCAGACACTCACGGTCATGTACGAACCGGTATTCGGTGCCGCGGCCCAGGCGTTGTTTCTGTGCGGCGCCTTTGCGGTGCTGTACTCGACCTACTTCGTGGCCAATGCCGGCCACGCCCGCGTCTTTCCCGATGCCTTGCGAAAACTGGGACTGGCGAGCCAGTCCGAGCGCCAATATCGCCGGCTGGTGACGGTGCTGAGCGGTGTGTTTCCGCTGGCGTGCCTGGCGATCTACCTGCTCTTTCCCCGCCCCACGGCGCTGGTGCTGTTGAGCGGTGCCATGCAGGCGATCATGCTGCCGATGCTGGCGATCGCCGCGTTATTCTTCCGCTATCGCTGCGGTGATCGGCGAGTGGAACCGGGCCGCAGCTGGGACGTGTGCTTGTGGGTCTCCGCCGCCGGGATGTTCGTCGCCGGAATCTGGACGCTGATCAGCCAGCTGACGCGTTGACGCCGGCGTCAGCTCCGGCGACACAGTCGCCACAACGGAAACGCGGCGGTCGTTTCCTGGCACTTGCGCAGACCGGGGACATCTTCGTCAGGGACAACTTCGTCAGACCCAGATATCCGACGTGCAGTCGCCGTCGGGGAACCGAATCTCGTGCGCTCGGGCGGGACCCCATGGCTCTTGGCCGAAATCGACAAAAAACCGCTCGTTCAACCGCATGCCGCCCCGTTGCGTGTCACAGTCGATCTGGACCATCCAGGAACCTGTCTCGGCCATCTGGGGATAAAACTGATTGTCCCAGACGCTGTATAGCGAACTGGTGACGTAGAGTCGCTGGCCGTCGCGGCTGAGTTGCAGCATCTGTGGACCACCGGTAACGTTGCGGCTGCGTAATTCGCTCTGGTGGCCGAGCAGGCCGCCTAACCACAGCTGGGCAGTCAGTCGAGGATGCGCCGGATCCTGCACATCGTACTGGCGAATGTCGCCGTGAAGCCAGTCGGAGAAATACAAGTATCGATCGTCCAGCGACAATACCAGGTCAGTGATGAGGCCCGGTACCGGCAGCGGCGAACCTGCTGTCTCGACCGGATCCACCTGGACCACTTTGTCCACCTGCCATCGGTCCCCTTGCTTGTACCAGTGGAAAATCGCGCTCCCTAAAGCCGCGCCGGCGAATCCGTGGGTGCTATCCGGATCGTGGTGGAACCGCACCTCCAACGGGATCCTGCCACCTTCGCCCAGATCGACCGATTGCACGATCCGTCGCGCCGACCAATCCCAGAAATTCAAATGATGACCGTATTTTCCAGCTGCCACATCGTCGACCTGGAATCCCCTCTTCACCGTATTGGGCGCCGCCCACTCGCTACTGATCATCACGTTGTGTCGCGGCTGATACCAGAAGTCATAATTGAACGACATGTGCTCCAAGGACGCTTCCCACCGCCCCGCGATGTTGAATTCGGCATCCATCTCGAGGAATCCGCCCGGAGCATTTCCGTCCGCGTCGCCCAGCATCGAAATCATGATCATGCCATCCGCGCGGCAATGGACGGTGTGCGGCGCTGACAGGTTCGCTGTGCGAGCAATCTCTTTGCCGGAAATCGTCTTGTGCAGCCTCAGTTGCCTGGGATCAGCGGCGTCGAGAATGTGAATGTTGCCCGACCCCAAGCCGGGAACGATCAAGTACCGTCGATGCGCCTCACCATGGCAACTGCTGCAGGCGTTCCAGCCAAAGTGATGCAGCTCATCACCAACCGTTGGCATCGAGAGCCGACCCACAATCTCGCCGTACGTCTTCGAGGCCGGATCCACGTCGACCGTCGCCAGGTAATCGGGATGCTTGGACGCGGTGCCGACGAGTATGGCCGGTACGAACGCCAGTTTTTCGGGTGGCGACTCAATGGCATCCCGGACCGTTGCATACGTCGGGTGACACGATGCCTGTGTGTCGGCGGCCCAGAGCCGCTGGATCGCCGGCCCGGCCAATAGTCCCGTGGCCGCCATGCTCGAAAGAAATTCACGACGTTTCATCGTTAGGGGCTCCTATAGCTGCGGCAGCGCTCACTGCACCACCTGAGGGCAAGAGTTTTCCTGTCACGCTTCAACGATCGCATGGGCCAGAGCGGAAACGGGTCCCGTTGCTCCCGGTTGGATCGGCCCCGACGCACTTTCACGCCGGTTAGCGCGAACCAAGGCGTGGTGCGCATCATGTCGGTGCCAGTTCACTGGCCGGACTCGCAGCGCTTGCGGATGTGCATGAAGCCAGCTGGCCCGGTCTTCACGACGCGCGTGCGACCTCAAGTCCGTCGGGGCGAGGCCTGCCGGACTGGCAGCAGACTCGACATTCCGTCATGTCGCTTCGATGTCCAATTGTTTTCTAGCTCGAAGGCCACAACGTGCCACCCGGCAACACAGTGGCGTGACTGCCCAGTCGCATGAAGGCAAAGCGGCCGGCAGGTTTAACGGAGGATGCTGGGGGGGAGTGTTACCCCACAGCGTCCCATGGAGTCGCCGATGGTCGGCCCGTAGCTGCCGTCTGGGTTGATTGCTCCGTCCGTTCTCCAAAGCATATAATCCAGCTATTTGAATCGCGGAGATGGCCAATATGGATCGACGATCTTTCATCTACGGCGTCACGGGCCTGGTGTTGGGCTCCACCGTACGAAATATGGCGGAGGGAGAGGAAGCGGCACCGGACATTCCGCCCAGACTGAAGATGGGATTTCTGGGTGCGGCCTACTCGCACGCGGCACCGAAGCTGGCACTGCTGCGCGACCATCCGGACTTCGAACTGACGGGCGTCTGGGACGACGACGCGCAGGTTCGCGAGCGGGTTTCCGGTCAGGGCTATCCCGTGTTGCCTCAGGACGAGGTGTTGGGGGGGAGCGACGTCATTGCCGTGGAATCGGTGGTCCGCGATCATGCGCGCCATGCCCGAATGGCCTTGGCCGCGGGAAAGCACGTACACCTCGAGAAGCCGCCCTCCCTTGGCCTGGTCGAATTCCAGGAGGTGGTTCAATTAGCTCAGCAGAAGTGCCTGGTTCTGCAGGGCGGATACCAGTATCGTCACAGTCCCGCATTCCAAGCGGTGATGGAGGCCGCCCACGCGGGCTGGCTGGGGGACGTCTACCTGGTCCGGGCCACCCTGAACAACCAGTTGGCCCTGGAACGGCGGCGGAATGGGGCCAGTACCAGGGGGGCGCGATGTACGAACTGGGCAGCCATATGGTCGATGCGGTGGTGCGTCTACTGGGCCGACCCGACAAGGTTACGCCGTTCCTGCGCACCGACGGGCCCCCTGGCGATTCGTTCAAAGACAATACGCTCGCCGTGCTGGAGTATCCACGGGCCATGGCCACGATTTACAGCGCAACATTTCAGCCCTCTTCGGCGCCCTACCGAGCATTCGAAGTGATGGGAACCAGTGGCACAGCCACCATTCGTCCGATTGAACCTCCGACCCTCGATCTGGATCTGGCCCGCGCGGCAGGGCCCTATCAGTCCGGCAGGAACCGGCAAGAATGGCCGCAGTGGGAACGATTCGTCGGCGATTTCGCGGAGCTTGCCGCGGCCGTGCGTGGTAAGAGACAACTATCTGTCACGCTGGAACAAGAGCTGGCCGTCCACGAAACGCTGCTGTTGGCGTCGGGGGTGAGGTAGGCCACGGGGGCGAGGGTCGGGCGATCTGCAGCAGACGGACGTAACCGGCAGCGAGGACGACCGCCCCGCTGCGGTCGCAGGGGCCGTGTAGCGCCATAGCGTATGCGATTGAAGCGATCAACCCATCACCAAGCAGAGTGGAGCGAAGACGATGAAGAGACGAGAATTTCTGCAGAGCGTCGGAGCCGCCGGGATGGCTGCCGCCGTGGCCACGGCCGGTGCCGAAATCGGTGACGCGCCGTCCGAGAAAGTCTCGGTGGCGATCATGGGTGTCAATGGGCGAGGCCGGGTACTGGCCGGCTTGTTCGCCGCGCAGCCCGACGTGGACATCCCGTACATCTGCGAAGTCGACCGCCATGTCGCCGGTCCCGCCCTCCAGATCGTGCAGCAAGCCAAGAACCGTACTCCTCAGCTGGTCGAGGATATCCGCACCGTGCTGGACGATAAGGGGGTCGATGCGATTGTCATCGCCACACCCGTCCACTGGCATGCACCGGCCACCATTCTCGCCTGCGAGGCTCTCAAGGATGTGTATGTGGAAAAGCCGATGTCGCATAACGTGCGCGAAGGACGCTTGGCCGTACAGGCGGCGCGGCGGCATCAGCGCGTCGTCCAAGTCGGGAGTCAGAGCCGCAGTCGCCCCGTCACGCAACGTCTCGTCGACTATGTACAATCCGGGAAAATCGGCGACGTGTACCTGGCCAAGGTGGAAAACACGGAACTGCGCCCCGATCTCGGCAGGATCCCCGACGAGCCCGTGCCGGAGGGGGTCAACTATGACCTCTGGACGGGTCCGGTTCCCATGCTGCCGTTCAATCGAAATCGTTTTCACCGCACCTATGCCTGGAACTGGCACTATGGCGCGGGCGAATTGGGTGACAATGGAGCCCACTGGCTGGATATCTGTCGCTGGGTGTTGGATGTGGGCCATCCGCTGGAAGTCAGCGGGATGGGACGGAAGCTGCGATTCGACGACGACAAGGAGACCCCCGATACCGACTTCCTCACTTACGACTTTGGGAAGAAGGTCATCCACTGGGCAGAACGCATCTGGACACCCTACGGCTACCAGAAGTCGGAAAACACGATGTGCTTCTTTGGAACCGAGGGCATGATCGAAAAAGGACGCTGGGAAGGGGGACGCTACGCTTTTCGCGTCTTCGACCGCCAAGGGGATCTCGTTCATCAAGAGCAGGAACAGACCCCCGACGAAGGAATCGTTCCCCATATTCGGAACTTCCTGGATTGCGTCCGCACGCGCCAACAGCCCGCCGCCGACGTCGAGGTCGGACACGTTTCCACCACGCTCTGCCACCTCGGCAACATCGTGGTGCGAACCGGGCGCAACCTGCGGTTTGACGGTGAGTCGGAGAGTATCGTGGGCGACCCCCAAGCCGCCCAGCTGCTCACACGCGAGTATCGCGACCACTGGTCCAGCAAACCCCTGCGCACCTGATAATAGAGTGTCAACCTGTAGCATGCGCGCACGGTGCGCATGTTGGGAAAGACATTCGAAATCCGAAGCACGCGATGAAAAAAATCCGAAACAAATTCGAATGACAGAAATATAATGACAAAAACGCTTCAGGACGGCGAACGGAACCTCCAGTAGCATGCCCAGTGGTGAGAATCTGGGCGAGTGGTCCAGGACTGTGGTTTTGCCGGCAGCGGAGGTTTTTTCTCTTGAGTTTTTGTCTTTCCAATTTGGGATTTCGGAGCCTCCGGTTTGGTAGCGGCCGGCAGGCCGCGTGAGGCTATGAGGTGAATCGCTCGCTGACACGTACGAGCGGAAGTGACGCTGCGCTGCGGACACGGCCCGCGACGCGACTCACTCAGCTATCGGCAAGTTGCGATATGTTTGTTTCGCGGGTCTGGAAGTCCGCCAGGATCTGTCCCGGCATGCGCGAGACGCGCCGCCCGCAGCCGGTTCTTTCGTTTTAGGCCAGGGTACCGGATTTGCACGAGTCACCCGCGCCCGCTGCGGCGACAACAATGGCCCCCCCGCCAGACGCCTGCTACCGCTGGCCGGACGTCGCACCCCTTGGCGCGCCTGTTGTGAGGCAGTGAGGCAATGTAACGGCCGAGCGAACCGTCCGCGGTGCCGCGTGTGAGCTAGGATTGACCGAAGGTAGCCCGCGGCCAACGCGGCCGCGGTGCGCCGCAAGGTCCCTACGATCCTCACAATTCGACGGCTCTCATGCACTCTCTTTCCGCGGCACTCAATCCGGATGGTCACCTTGGCGTGATCCATGTGATCAACGGCGAACATTATTCAGGGGCCGAACGCGTGCAGGATCTGCTGGCTCAGCGGCTGCCGGAGTTTGGGTTTGACGTCAGTTTCGTGTGCACGAAACCGGGGCAGTTCGGCTCGCTGCGGCACGATCGGGCTGCACCGCTGTACGAATTGCCGATGCGCGCGCGAATGGACATGCGTCCTGCTTTTGGGTTGGCACGTCTTGTCCGCCAGAGCGGAGCCGTGCTGTTGCACGCACACACGCCGCGTAGCCTGATTGTCGCGCGAGTAGCGGCGATGATGACGCACCTGCCGCTGATCTATCACGTTCACAGCCCGACGTCGCGCGACTCGACACACGCGTTGCGGAATTGGCTCAATAACGCTACCGAGAGATTCAGCTTGACAGGTGTCGATCGATTGATCGCGGTGTCGGCAAGCCTGGCACGCCATATGGCCGCCGAAGGAATTGCTGGAGAGCGGATCGCGATCGTTCCCAATGGCGTTCCGAGCGGTGGGCCGCTGGCGGCGCGGTCGGTTCCACGAGGACCGTGGGTGTTGGGGACGGTCGCCCTTTTCCGCCCGCGAAAGGGACTGGAAGTGCTGCTCGAATCCCTGGCCCAACTGCACCGCCGCAATGTCCCGGTGCGATTGCTCGCGGTGGGAGGATTCGAAACGCCCGCGTATGAACGAACGATCCGCAACCTGGCTGACCAATTGCTCGTCGACCACCTGATCCAATGGAGCGGCTTCACGCAGAACGTGCGCGGCGAGCTGGCGAAGATGGATCTGTTTGTGCTCCCGAGTCTCTTTGGCGAGGGGCTACCGATGGTCGTGTTGGAAGCCATGGCTGCCGGCGTTCCGATTGTGGCGACGCGAGTCGAGGGAGTCCCCGAAGCGGTGCGTGACGGTGTCGACGGACTGCTGGCCGAGCCGGCCAGCGCGGTGGATCTGACACGCGCGATCGGCGCCGTTATCGAGCATCCCTCCAGTTGGCAACCGATGCGGGAAAACGCCTACGAACGCCACGCCCAGCTCTTTTCGGATCGCCGCATGGCCGAGCAGGTCGCGGCGGTCTACCGCGACGTACTGACCGGGAGCAAGGACGGCCATCCTCAGCGGGCAATCGCTCGCGCGTGATGGCGTCGTGAGACGTCTCTGCCCCGATCAGCACCTCTCAGCCATTGTGTTGTGCATCTGCTTGCACCGCGGCACGCAACTGCTGAGGGAAGTCGGGGAAGGCGGTCAGCACGCGGGTCCAGTTGGGAATTGCCTCGCCTCCTGACGGGTCGCGTTGAAACACGTCGCCGGCGAAGGTCACGCGCTCGGCGAATCCTTCCACTGCCTGTTCTTCGACGTGCCGGTCGAACTCCAAACCATTGACCAGCGCGTCGGCATGGTAATGACGAATCGTGTCCTGAGCCGTGCGCAAGTAGGCGGAACGCAGCGTCGTGAAGTGCCCTGGCTGCATCACCACCCCGCGACTGGCCAGCGTGCGATAGATGGTGGTCAGAATGTCGGTGGCCATCTTCATCAACCCTTTGGCCGGGTCGGTCAACGATAGATCCTGGTGCTTGTGTTCGTACAGGCAACACAGATCCACCTGACACACACGCTTGGTCGATGTGTTGCGGAAGACCTCGGCGAGCGTGCCGATTTCCAGGCCCCAGTCGCTGGGAATGCGATTGGATCGCGCCAGGCTGGCCGTGAGCGAAAACTCGCCGGCAAGGGGGTAGCGGAAGCTCTCGAGGTAACGCAAAAACGGATCTTCGCCGATAATGGACATCAGCGCGCGCAGCAGAGGCGAAACGAGCAGGCGGACGACGCGGCCATGCATGCGGTCGGTGCACCGCGCGTAGTAAGCCTTGCAGAATTCGAAATCCACGCTGGGATGCGCCATCGGCAGGCAGAGCCGGGCCAAGAGCGTGCGATCGTAATTCACAATATCGCAGTCGTGCAGGGCGAACGCCTTCAACTGCGGGTCCGCCAGCAGATAGCCGAAGGCGGTCCATGCCGAAAGGCCCTTGCCGGGTGTCGACAGGTGGAATCCGCCGTCCTGCAGCAAGTCGTAGAGCGCGCGAAACGCGGGACCGTCGGTCCACAGCACCTGGGCCTTGCCCCCCAATTGGTCCACGATCGCCTTCGCGTCGCGATAGTCGTCGCGCTGCGGAGCGACTCCCAAGACGACTGCGATCGTGTCGATATACGTCGCACCGCGCAATTGCTCGATAATCTGCCGAAAAGGTGCCCCCCGCATGTCCGACGCCGTGACGGGAAGCACCAGCCCGATCTTGAAGTTGCGGGTGGTCCTCAGCAGCATTGCCTCCAACTGCTCGCGCGTGGTGGTCCCCAGATCATGCAACGTGGTGATGATCCCGTTCTGATGGAAATCTGGCATTTCGTTGTCTCCACGGTAGCTGCGTTGGTCCGACCGCGAGTCGTGGCAAATCTCGCGTCCCCTGTCGGTCGATCACTCATCTGCGTGTCTGATTGTACGCGATGTGATTGTACGCGATGGGAAGCCAATTCGCGAAGAGAATCCGCTGGTGCTCAGGATCATTCCAGCCGATCGAAAAGGCGTTGTCCTGTCTGGCAATTACGCTGAGCACGGTGGCTGGTGCCACCTCGCGATCCGCACCGTCGTGCGTCGACATGGCATTGTCTGACCAACGTCCTAGGCTCCTGCCGCTGTCAGCCAGGCGACCTGATAGGGCCCCAGCTGACAGGTGTCCAGCGTGGGCGAGATTCCCGTCAGCAGGTCCCGACCGAGCGACAGGTGGTTCCAAGGCGACAGGTCGACAGCGAGCGTCCGATCACTCACATTCGCCAGCACGAGAATCTGCTCGGTCGCGTCAAGTGATGTGCGCAGAAACGCCAATAACTCGCTGTGTGAGCTGGCAAGCACCGTCTGCGCAGCCTCTGGATGAAAAGCCGGCTGCGCGATGCGGACCGCGAGCAACTTCCGATAAGCGAAGAAGACGTGGTGCTGGAGCGAATCCTCTGAGAGAAGCAGTCGATCCAACTCGGTTCGCTCGAACTTGCGGCGATTGATGCGACGCGCAATGCCACTGGCCCGCGCCGCTGTCCGGTCATTGTGCGAGCCGACCAGACTGTGAAAATAGACACCTGGGATGCCTCGCAAGGCCAGCGTGATGGCCTGCGACGCCAGAAATCGCCGCGTCTGAATCTGCGCGGTGCCACCCGCCGACTCCGAGAGCAGGTCGAGATAAGTGATGTTCAGTTCGTACGGAGCATCGCTGCCGTCGGGATTGCGCTTGGTGCTGACCAGTCCTCCGCGTTGCCGAGCCGCTTGCACCAGCTGTTCGCGACGCGGGGCGGAGAGGAGCCCCTCCAGTGGACGCACACCCAGACCATCGTGCGAGGCAGTGAAATTGAAGAACGTCGTGCCCGCTCCAGCGGCCTCCAGACCGCTCAGCCAGTCACCCAGCGCCCGCGCGTCATGCTGCAGCAACGCGTCCGCGAGCAAAGGAGGCAAGCTGAATTGATAGACCATGTGCGCTTCATCCCCTTCGCCGAAGTAACTGATATTCTCGGCGTGAGGCACGTTCGTTTCGGTCAACAACACCACGTCCGGGGCCAGCAGCTCCACGACGTCTCGCATCAGCTTGACCACCGCATGTGCCTGTGGCAAATGAATACTGCACGAGCCGGCTTCCTTCCACAGGTAGGCAACGGCATCCAAACGAATGAACCGCGCCCCTTGTTGGATGTAAAACAACAACACGTCCAGTACGTCGAGCAACACGGCCGGGTTGGCGTAGTTCAAGTCCACCTGATCGCCACTGAACGTGGTCCATACGTGGCGTTCGCCAGCGGGCGTCTGGACCGGCGTCAACAGCGGCAGACTGCGCGGACGGGTGACCGCCGACAGATCCACCGCCGGGTCCATTTCGATGAAGTAATCCGCATACCGCGGATCGCCCGAAATATAGCCCTGGAACCAGGCACTCTGCCGTGACACGTGATTCAGCACCAGGTCAAATACCAAATCCACCTGCTCGCACAACTCCCCGATGTCCTGCCAGTTTCCCAGTGCCGGATCGACGGCGCGATAGTCGATCACCGAGAAACCGTCGTCGGACGTGTAAGGAAAGAAGGGGAGCACATGGACGGTGCTGAAGACATCGACGAGCTGATAGTCCATCAGAAACCGGCGTAACGACGCCAGCGGTGTGCAGTCATCCTGCCGAATCTGATCTCCGTAAGTGATCAGCACCACGTCGCGCTCGTCCCAGCGGGTGGCGCGGGAGACTCCGCCCAGGTGTTGGTAACGCTCCAATAACTGCACCACACGCGGCAGCCAACTCACGCCGTCCTGACCGTAGATGCGGCAGAGTCCCCTCAGCAGGCGTTCCTGGATCGACGCGTCCAACGTCATGATGTTCCCTCCCTTGCCTCTTCTGGCCGTCTCCGCTGGGCAGCGGAAGTAAGTGGAGGTCCTGCGGGCGACCGCCCACCGCTGACATCACGCACACCAAGTTGGCACAACCCTGCCGGACGTATCGTGGCGCAAATCGTCATGGATTCAAGGCCCATGCGGCTCTCGAGAGGGGGCGCGGGAAACGTTCGCCATGATGACGGGTGACGCCGCCGTTGGCGATGCCCATCTCCCATGAGCCCTGTCCCATGAGCTATGACCCATGAGCTATGTCCCATGAGCTATGTCCCATGAGCCATGTCCCATGACAAACGCCGCTGCTTACAGATCTTCGGCGCCGGTGACGTTGGTGATCAAGGCCCGGAGTTTGCGCCGCAGCACGGTGTAGCTGAAGAACGCTTTGCCCAGTTCGAAATTGTGGTCGACCATTTCCCGCCGATAGTCGCTATCTTCGATCACTCGCTGCACCTGCGTAATAATATCGCGGGTGACGTATCCGTTCATGGCGATCACGCGGGCGCCCCGCGGTTCGATGTCCATGACGAAGATGGAATAGCGGTTGACCAGCACCGGCTTGCGGTAATAGAAGGCCTCCAGCAGTGCGTTGCCGAATCCTTCATACAGGCTGGGATAGGTAATGAAGTTGGCTTGCGAGTAGGCGTCGGCCAGTGTGTAGGTGCGCTGGCCCTGATCGTTCAACGAGCGGATCTCGCCCACGCGCGTGCTGATAAACCGCAGGTCGACATGCTCTTGCTCGGCCATGTCGCGCAGAGCGAGCATATAATCGTGTCCCTCGTCACCTGCCTCGTGTGAGACGACCAATTTGCATTTGGAGTTCCTGAGGCCCGCCACCAACGCAATGGCGTGTTCGATGCCTTTGCGAGGTACGATCCGGGTGGGCTGCAGGAATATGATGTCGTCTGGTTCCAGCCCGATTTCACGGCGAAGATCCGACGCGTATTCATCCGGTTCCGTGGGAGGCTGTTCGAAGTTGAGCACGTTGGGTACCAGCACGGACGACACGCCACGACGATGGCAAAGATCCTGCTGGGCGAACGAGTTGATCGTCACGTGTTGGATCGAGGGGAGCGAGGAGGGGAAGGCGGTGCACAGGATATCATCCACCGCATTGACCGAAAAGCGATCTCGCTCCCAATAGAAGTCGTGATGATGGGCAATCGTGGGAAACCCGGTCTCCGCGATGAAATGGGTCAGCGCGATCCCCAGCGGAATATTCATCGGGATCGTCAGGCAGTTCTCGGCGATCAGCAGATCGATATCGAATTTGCGAGTGAATTCGTAGAGCGTTCCCTTGAGAAAATCGCTGATGGCGAAAACGCGCCGAGTGACTTCGGGCGAGCGCATGCGCGCGCCGAACACACGGCTGTTGATCCACTCGATGTCCGGGTGCCCGAAATGGGCGAGTGGAACGTGCATGCTGATGTCGGGACTGCGGTCGAGCTTGCCCCCGTACCAGTAGCTCACATGCCGGTGGTGCCACAGCACTTCGGCCCATTTGGCGCTTTCGAGAGACACGCCGTCGGTGCCGGCGAACCGTGTCCCCACAAAACCGATACGACTCCCCATTTGAGTGCGAATCCTCCAATGCGACATCGTGCCGCTGATAGTCGTCGACTATTCGACTGCACCCATCAACTGCCGCAGATGGGTTACCACCAGATCGGGTTGGACTCGCTGGATGCGATCGTCACCGCTGCGCAGCCGCAGGCTGCGCCGGTCACCCGCATAAAGTGCGGTGCGAAATCCGGCCTGCGAAGCCGCCGCGACGTCGTTCAGCATGTCGTTCCCAATATACAGTACGTCACCGGCAGGGACGCCCCGCCGCGATAATTCCCTGGCCGCCAGTTCGTACAAGTACCGGCCCGGCTTGGCCCGTTGATGCTGATACGAATAGAACTGCAAATGCGGATCAAAACCCAGCTCGCCGGGGGTCCGATCGAAAAAGGCGGGGAACAGCAGTTCGGTGAAGAACTGGGCATTACTCACGATCCCCAGCAGTTTGTGTCGCGCCGACAATTCCTGCAAGCAGTCGAGCACTCCCGGCATGGGCCATGTGGGATTGATACGCATTTCATACTCGACGGCTAAACGGGCGATGTCCACGCCGTTCCCGTCGGTGTCGAGCAACTGCTGGTCGGCCAGCTGCTGGAGCGTCTGCTGCCAGATGGCCAGGATATCGACCTCGGGAAAATCGACCCCGCCCCGACAAGCCTGCTGCTGCGCCATTTCAATCGCTTCGGTCAAGCAGCGGACCGCCGCTGACGCGACGTGCGAGCGGTCCTCGGCAAACGGCCCGTTCCCCTGCAGGCCGACGCCGTCGAGTGCCTGGGCCATGGCCTCCGTACGGTTCGCCGCGGTACCCGTCCCCAGTTCGCCGCCGGCCCCCAGTTCGCCGCGGGCCCCCAGCTCGCCAATTGCACTAATTAGTAGTGTACCGTACACATCGAACAGCACGCAGCGGATTCCGTGCTGTGGTGGCAGCATCGGCTCGACGTTGGTGGCAATGGGCTCCAGCGGATGGCAGTGGTGGCGAATTATGGCGAGGTGCGACGGAGGCATTAATCGTTGCGAATGGGCTGGAATCGTGAAAGGCTCAGCAGCGCGTTCAGGATGGCCGCACCGTGCGGCAGGCTTCGAGGCTCGTCGCGCGGGCTCCCTAGCACGGACTGATAAACCTGGTGAAGTCGCTGACACGATGATTCCAAGGCGTATTCCCTGCGTACCGCCCGAGCATTCAAGGAGACTGGTCCGGCCGACGTCACCCGATTCACAGTGAGAGCCGAGGCGATGGCGGGGTTCAATTGCCAGAGCTGTTGGCGGCGGCTGGGATCGCTGGCTACCTGGGACACGACGAATGCCTGAAGTCTAGCGCTGCAGCGAGCGAAATCAAGTAGGTTGTCGGCCAGCAGGGGTGACAATTGCCGCTGAAAATCATCCTCGCTGGGACTCGGCCGATGATACGCCGCCAACGCCCGACGGTAACTCTCCCACAACTCTTGTGCGATCGCTTCCCGGCCGACCCAATCGATCGGTATCAGCATCTGGTCGCTCAACGTGTGCAAATCCACCCCGGCGGAGGCGAAATCCGCGGTGATTTCCGGTAGATCGCGGCCGATCAAGGGGAGTCCGGCCAGCCATGATTCGAGGAACACCATCCCAAACCCCTCGGCAACACTGGTCGTAATGGCCAAATCGGCCGCCGCCAGATTCTCAGCGTAATCGACTGCACCCGATCCGCCGACATCGAACAGGACCGGTAGTTGCAGGTCGCCAGCCAGTTTTCGCCAGGCCTCGTAGCGGGGACGCTCGACGGGATTGAGCGGTGGCAGGGTGATCGCAAAGCGGACACCCCGGGGATGGGCCGCACCCCACAACAGCAGTTCCCCCAGATTTTTGCGGCGAATCCCCCGCACCGGATACAACACGTAACGATCGTCGTCACCCATGCCGAAATGCCGGGCCACTCGGCGACGAGCGAGCACGCGATCCGGCAGTTGCGCCGGACCCACCACCGGGTTGGGAAGCGTGTGCAGCCGCTCAGCAGATACCCCCGCCGCACGTAAAATCCTCTGATCGCGACCGTTGAGGACTGCATAATGGATGGCAGGACTCTGCGGGTACAGCACCTGCGGGAGTTCGTCTGGATTGTGTGGTGCGAGCGCCTGGACCAAAGCCTGATAGTTGTCCGGGCGAAAATCCTCCGCAAAGTCGTGAATCTGCAGTAACAACGCGAAGCCTTGCCGAGCCAGGATCGCGATGGCGCCGGGCACCGACCGGTTCTTGCCCAAGGCATGATTGTGGAAATGGATGACCGTGTCCTCGGCCCGCAAGCCATTTTCGCGCAGTGCGGCCAACAGACAGCTCGCCAACCGCTCGGGCTCAGCCGTGCTCCCCGCATCGTACTGTAACTGCGGCAATTCGTGGAACGAAACGGCCAACCCTCCCAGTTCCGACATCTCGTCGTCCCACCCAGTCTCCGTCCCCCCGCCATGAAACACGACGACGCGCTCTACCGAATGGGCCCGCCGTGGATTGGCCAAGGCACGCAGATGATTCCCGATCACTTGCGTCACGCCCCCGCGATTCAGATGGAAATGGGCAATAACTACTTGCATGGACTGGTCACCGGTCAGTGGTTAATGGGCGAATGGTGAGTGTTAGCCGGTTGATGCTCCACTGGCGTGGGAACGATAGCGGACAGTGCCCCCCGTGATCGTCTGTGGCGGATCGCGGCCGGCGGACGGCCGAATAGACACCGATGTTCCTTATCGTAGCGGGGTTCTGGCGGCTTGCCACGGCGCGGTGTGGTTGCCGAGGCTCGTAGCCCCCCGGGGGGGCGGGCAATGGTTCTGCGGTCCTACTCGGTGCGGTTGCGGCAAACCGGCTGCTGCAGGGCCCGATCCTCGAGTGGCTTCGGGCGGGGGACGCGGGCCGGGGGAGACCTGCTGGATTTGCTCGACGGCTTTGTGCCGGGAACTTTTACCATGCGGGGGATGTCTGAGGTGTGGGCCGGCTCGAGCGAGGATTTTCGACGATTTGCACGAACCGCAGCCGCATGATATCGTGCATGTTGATTCGCCGGGGGGGCTTTGCGCCATCTGAAAGGCAGATATTTCGTGGACGTCGAGATGGGCAGATTTCGAGAAGTGCTGATCGCTTCGGCGATCCTGTTGTGCGTGCTGCGTGCGCCACTGGTGGCTGACGAAGCACAAGATAAGCCGGCGACCAGCGCAGCTCCGACGGTACAAGTGATTCAGGTCGCTCCTGCGCAGGGGGATGGGCCGAAGATTGTCCCGCCGGAGAAATCCGGCGTTCCCATACACGCCGAGCCGGGCCAGCAGCCCATGCCGGGCAACGCTCCTCCCGGTGCGCAACCACCTCCTGGTGCGGGCCAGCCGCAGCCGGGCCAGCCGCAGCCGGGCCAGCCACAGCCGGGCCAGCCTGGCCAACCGGGCAGTGAACCGCCGGGCGGCGGCACGGTCAAACGGCCTGACAAGCCGGCGACGCCTGCCGATCCCGACGAGTTCAAGGTACGACCCGACGCGGACGGGGTGGTGCGATTTCAGTTTCGCGGTCAGAACTGGCCGGACGTGTTGGAGTGGTTTGGCGAAATTGCGGGGCAGAGTGTCGACTGGCAGGAGTTGCCCAGCGATCATCTCAATATCGCCACGCAGCGCGGCTACAAGGTGGACGAATTGCGCGATCTGCTCAACCGCCTGCTGCTGGCTCGTGGTTTCACGATGCTGCAACAGGACGAGTTTCTCAATGTGGTGAAGTGCGAGGATATTAACGCCAGTTTGGTGCCGAGTGTCACTCGCAGGATCTTGAACGGCTCGGCCAGTACGACTTCGTGCGGGTGATGTTCGACCTGGACTGGATGCTGGCGGAGGAGGCGGCCGAGGAGCTGGAGCCGCTATTGAGCAAGAATGGCAGGCTGTTCCCCTTCGCGACGACGAACCGGATTGAGGCCATGGATGCGGTGGTGAATCTGCGCGATCTCGATCGGCTGCTGTCGGAAGAGCAGCTGAAGGAGGACGGAGAGGGCCGCCTGGTCCAGGAGTTTGTCCTGCGATATGCACGAGCGGAAGATGTTCGCTTGTCGCTGACGCAGTTCCTGGGGATGAGCACCCCGGCTTCCGGGCTGCCGATGGGGATGACGCCCGAACAAATGGCTCAACAGCAGCAGGCCATGATGCAGGCTCAGCAGCAGATGCAACAACAGATGCAGCAGCAGATGCAGCAGCAGATGCCGCAAATGCCGGGACAACCGCCGGGGCAGCGACGGGCATCGTCCCGCAGTCGTCGGCAGCCGCGACCGGGAGCGACGACCGAGCAGCCGGTGCGGATGATTGTCAATCGGCGGCGCAACAGCCTGCTGGTGCAGGCGCCGCCCGACAAGATGGCCACCGTGGCGCAAGCGATCAAGTTGATGGATGTGGCCGAAGAAGGGGCTGGGTCGTTGCAGGCCTTCCTGGGTCGCATGCAGGTCTATCGACTGGCACAACTGGATCCTGCGCAAGCTCGTGCAGTCGCTGCAGGACCTCGGCGGACTCGATCCGACGACGCAATTGGAAGTCGACGAAGCGAATCGTGCCATCATTGCCTATGCCACTCCGGCCGATCATTTCACGATCCGGTCGACGGTCGAGAAACTGGATGGCTCGGCGCGACGTGTGGAGGTCATCCAGCTTAGACGGCTGGCCGCCGACGAAGTGGCGGGGACGATCCAATATCTGATGGCGGGGGCCACCAATCAGCGTACGTCGCGCCCGGACTACATGGACTACGCCTACGGATACGGATACAGTTCCCGACGGGGTCGCAACGAGCAGCCGGCCAGTGACGAGTTCCGTGTGGATGCCGACATCGCCAACAACCGGCTACTGGTCCGCGCCAATGAAATGGAACTGGAGGAGGTTGTCAGCATTCTGGCCAAGTTGGGCGAAGTGCCACAGACCGGGCGTGGTGGCCTGACGCGCGTGTTGGACATCCCCCCAGGGCTCGAAACGAAGGCGTTTCTGGAGCGGTTACAGCGCGACTGGGACTCGCTTTCGCCCAATCCGCTGGTGCTGCCACCGCGGGACGAAGCGGACGCGGAAGCCGAGAAGCCCTCCGCGTCTCCGCAACCGGCCGAGCAACCGGCCGGCAAGCAACCGGCCGCTGAGGCCGACGCGGTGCACACGACGGCGGTCGATGCGCTCCTCCCGCAGCGCGTCGCCCTGGCGCAGCCGAGCCGATTCGATTTGGCCGCCATCGACCAATCGCCGCAGTCAGGCCCGTCGCAGCGGTCAGAGCAGGCTCCCGCGATCGCACCCCCCGAGGCTCGGCCGTCGCGGGTCCAGGACGAGTCAGGTCCGGCGCCGATTGTCATCTCGATCGGGCCCGACGGCCGGTTGGTGGCCGCGTCTCGCGACACGCTGGCATTGGAAACGCTGGAGGAGTTGGCCACGCGTCTGGCACCAGCGGCCAAAGACTATCAGATATTTCACCTCAAGAGTGCACCGGCCAGTTGGATTGTGCTGAATCTTGAGGAGTTCTTCGAGGACCAGGACTCCGACGATAATCGCCGCCGCGATCGCATGATGTCGTGGATGTACGGAATGCCTTCGAGTAGCTCGTCGAGCGAGGATGACCGCCGATTATCCAAACGTAAACCGCTCAAGTTCATTTCGGATCTCGACACGAATACCATTCTCGTGCAGGGGGCCGACGCCGAGCAACTGAAGACCGTGGCGGAACTGATCGAGTTGTACGATGTACCGGAGCCGGTGAATTCGCAAAAGGCCCGCGTGACGAAGCTGTTTTTTATCAAGTATTCCAAGGCGAGCGTGGTGGCCAACACGATCAAGGATGCCTATCGCGATTTGCTGAGTTCCAATGATCGCGCCCTGCAGGATGCCAGCAAGCAGGGGAAGCAACCGCGGGGTGATGGCATGACGGTCATTTCCATGTCGGGGTTTGGCGAGGAGCCGTCACCGAGCGATACGCGTACGTCAGCTCGGTTCGACGGAAAGCTCTCCTTTGGCGTGGACGACGTCACCAATACGCTGCTGGTTTCCACCGAAGGGGACAACTTGATGGCGGTGGTGGCCGGGATGATCGAATCATTAGACGACGCGGCCAAGCCGGTATCCGAAATCCGGGTGGTCAAATTGAACCCCCACACGGATGGTTCCCGGCTGCAGCAGGCCCTCCATAAAGTCCTGTCGGACCAGCAGGCGGCCGGGCAACACGCTCAGTCCCCCGCGCCGCCGAACCAACCCCCCGGTGGCCCAGGACCCCGACCGATGCCGGGTCAGCCGCCTCCCGCCGCGGCGGTTCCGGAGAAGTAGACCCGCTGTCGGCCGCGGGCTCCGGCACGGCTCACGATCACTGGCACAGATCGAGATCAATTGAGCACGGTGATCGTTGTCTGCTAAACTGAAGTTCCCGCGTGAAGGATGACCATCGTTTCCCCCTTTGATCGGCGGCTTCGCCGCCTCAGGAGCACAGAGCTATGTCCAAGGGTACCAGTCGACGGGATTTTCTGGGGAAGGCACTCGCCGGAGCCGCGGGGATGGGGGCTGTCTACAGTCTCGAGGAACGAATCCTGCTGGCCGCGCTCGAAGAGGAACAGGATGAACAAGCAACAGACCCCCAATCGCCGGCGGGGACGGAGCAGGTGGCGACGGCCGGAGCGGGGTTTCCCGTCGGACAAATCGGCGACCTGAAGATGAGTCGCCTGCTGCTGGGCGGCAACCTGATTGGCGGCTGGGCCCACTCGCGAGATCTGCTCTACGTCTCGCAGCTCTTCAAGGCCTACAACAACGAAGCCAAGGTTTTTGAAACTCTGGAACTGGGTGAGCAACACGGAATCAACACCATTCAGATCGACCCTGCCTGCCAGGACGTGGTGGAGAAATACAAACGTGAACGCGGCGGGAAGATTCAGACGATGGTCTGCATGTCCCCGACCACCGATGTGCCGCTGATGCGCGACCAGGTGCGAAAGCTGGTGGACAAGGGGGCGACGACGCTGTATACGCACGGAAATGTCACGGATAAGTGTGCCCGCGACAATGACGCGGACACGCTTGGCAAGGCGTTGGATCTGATCAAGCAGGAGGGACTGAAGGCAGGTATTGGGGGTCATTCGCTGAAGAACGTGGTGCTGAGCGAAGAACAGAACTTGAATCCCGACTACTACGTGAAGACGCTGCATACGGACCGCTATTGGTCTGCCACTCCGAAAGAGCACCGCAAGGATTTCTGTTGGCAGCTGCCACCTGAATCGGACAATCGTGATGGATACAACGACAATATGTTCTGCCTGAATCCGGAGGAAACGGTAGCCTACATGGCCCAGGTCAAGAAGCCGTGGGTGGCCTTCAAGGTCCTGGCCGCGGGCGCCGTTCGTCCCGATTTCGGGTTCTCCTACGCCGTGCGCAATGGGGCCGATTTCATTATCGTCGGCATGTTCGATTTTCAGGTGGCCGACAACGTTGCCTTGGCGAACAAAGTCTTTGCCAGGAACGAGTCGCGGAGAGCTCGCGCTTGGCACGCCTGAGCGGGCCGTCCGTTTTCGCTGGATGCTGGAATCGCGCCCCCACCATGCCGCTGATACCAATCGAGTCTCCGGACGACCCCCGCGTGGCCCCCTATCTCGATTTGCGCAACAAGCAACTGCGCTCCCGGGAAGGGAGGTTCATTGCCGAGGGGGATCTGGTCGTGCAGCGGTTGTTGGAGAGCCGCTACGAGGTCGAGTCGCTACTGGTGGCCGAGTCACAGCTCGGCCGGCTGCGGATTCCACCGGCGGTACCCGTTTATTGCACGTCGCTCAAGATCGTCGAGTCGATCGCCGGCTTTCATTTTCACCGCGGCATTCTGGCCTGTGGCCTGCGCTCGACATGGGACGATTGCTGGTCGCGCATTCCACCGGCCGAGCAGCCGGCCACGGCCGTCGTCTGTTGTGGGGTGCGGGATCCGGAGAATCTGGGCGGCATCCTGCGCAACTGTGCTGGCTTCGGCGTGGACCTCGTGGTGATCGGAAACCACTCGGCCGATCCGCTGTCGCGTCGCGTGTTACGCGTCTCCATGGCGACCTGCCTGCAGTTGAATCTATACCAGTCCGTCCAGCTTGATGAGGACCTCGTCAAGTTGCGCGCTCGATATGGATTCCACATCGCCGCCACGGTCTTGGATCCGGGAGCGGAACGACTCCCCGGCGTGTCCCGTCCCCGGCGATTGGGGTTGGTGTTGGGCAACGAGCTCTCGGGGGTGGCGAATTCCACTTTGCAGCGCTGCCAGTCGCAGCTGACAATTCCGATGAGTTTGCGGACCGATTCACTGAATGTGGCTGTTGCGTCGGGGATTTTCCTATATCATTTCTGTCAGGTAGCTGGCCGATGTGAAGCGGAGTGACGGACGGATGCGATCTCGCCGACCAACGCGAGAAAGGAGCGGATGATGGACAGTGCTGTTGACCGACTGCTGACGCTCAAAGTCAAGGATGTGATGACCCGTCATGTAGTCTGCGTGTCGAAGGATCAGCGACTGTCAGAGGCTGCCGATCTGTTCGTGGAGAAAGGCATTTCGGGGGCACCGGTAATCGACGAGCGGGGACGTTGCGTGGGAATTCTCAGCGCGATTGACTATGTCCAACGAGAACACGTTCTGCGGGGAACCGGGCCTGAGGAAGCTGCGGCCGACCGCGTCTATCAAGAGATGTCCGTCGTCGTGCGGTCCGTGCAACCCGAGAACACGCTGCTCAACGCGGCCCGCATCATGTGTGAGAAACACGTGCATCGCTTGCCAGTGTTGAATCTCGACGGAAAACCGGTCGGCCTGATTACCGCGATGGACGTCGTGGCCGCGCTCGTGAACGCCATTGACGAACGGGAAACAATGGCCCTCTGAGCCACCCTGCCTAGAGCGGACTTCAGTCCGTTTGCCTGTCTCGAACCCGCCACTGTCGGCCCCGTACGAATCTGATGTTGTTCTGCGCTGCATCCGGTTTCCGCTGGGTTTACCCCAGGAGGACCACAACTGGTCCGCTACCGCCGAGCTTGCACGTCACGCGGGTTTCCGCTGGGTTTACCCCAGTGGGACCACAACTGGTCCGCTACCGCCGAGCTTGCACGTCACGCGGGTTTCCGCTGGGTTTACCCCAGTGGGACCACAACTGGTCCGCTACCGCCGAGCTTGCACGTCACGCGGGTTTCCGCTGGGTTTACCCCAGGGGGACCACAACTGGTCCGCTACCGCCGAGCTTGCACGTCACGCGGGTTTCCGCTGGGTTTACCCCAGGGGGACCACAACTGGTCCGCTACCGCCGACCGGCCCCACGCTTCCGGTGGCCGAATTCCGAAGCAACCAGCATGCCGGCATCTTGTCGAGGCCACCGAAGAGAAGAGCCGCGTCCGAAAATCATCGGTAGCTGAGCAGTCGTTCCCCCACCGGCACGAGGCCGGTGGAGGGAGAAGGGGGGCGGCTGGGGGATGGTCGGTAGCTGAGCAGTCGTTCCCCCACCGGCACAAGGCCGGTGGAGGGAGAAGGGGGGCGGCGGGGGATGGTCGGTAGCTGAGCAGTCGTTCCCCCACCGGCACAAGGCCGGTGGAGGGAGAAGGGGGGCGGCTGGGGGATGGTCGGTAGCTGAGCAGTCGTTCCCCCACCGGCACAAGGCCGGTGGAGGGAGAAGGGGGGCGGCTGGGGGATGGTCGGTAGCTGAGCAGTCGTTCCCCCACCGGCACAAGGCCGGTGGAGGGAGAAAGGGGCGACTGGGGGATGGTCGGTAGCTGAGCAGTCGTTCCCCCACCGGCACAAGGCCGGTGGAGGGAGAAGGGGGGGCGGCTCGGGGACCTCTTGGATTGCGACTACGAAGTCGGACGAAACGTGGGAGTTGGAACGCCGGTGTCAGGATTGTCGCGGCCGTCCGACCTTTGTGCTATGCCTTGCCACGCGATCGAAATCCCGTCATATTGTCTGGAATGTGCGCGCCCGATGGCAACGTACGGTGCTGCGTTTTGTGCGTGACGTTAACGTGGCGAGTTCAGGAGACGGGATCTTATGATCGCCCGCGATTATCGTAGATTTCTCAGTGAAATGGTGTGTCATCCGAAATCGGTGGGAGCGTTGGCTCCCAGTGGGCCGAATCTGGCACGGCATCTGGTGTCATCCGTCGATTGGCCGAACACTGCGACCGTGATCGAATATGGCCCGGGAACCGGTGCCATCACTGAGCAGATCGTGGCTCAATTGCCGCCCAACACGCGCTTCCTCGCCATCGAAATCAGTGCTCGATTCGCGGGTCTGCTGCGCGTTCGATTCCCCGGCATCTGCGTGTGTGAAGGGAGTGTCGGCAAGGTCAAGAGCCATTGTGAAGCCCACGGAGTCGAACAGGTCGACGCCATTGTCAGCGGATTACCGTGGGCCGTTTTTTCGGATGAAGATCAGACGGCCTATTTAGATGCCACGATGCAGGTGCTGCGTCCCGGCGGTCAATTCATTACCTTTGGGTACCTGCAGGGGTTGGTGCTTCCGTCTGCACATCGATTCCGCAGAAAGTTGCAGGGCTATTTCTCGGACATACGGATCAGCAAGCCGGTGTGGGCCAATCTGCCTCCCGCCTTCTTCTACTGTTGTCGCCGGTGAGCGTTCAGGCGGCGTTTTTCCGCGTTTTTCTGAGTTTGCGTTGCCGCCGCGCCTCATGCGCCGCGGACGGCGCCGTCCGCGCTCGGGCAACGCTCGTTGGCTCACACGTCTTCAGCGGGTGCTGGGCCGGGAGTGATATGCTCGGGCGCAACTTGCTGGCTGCGGGACGTCGCGCGCAAACGCAGTTGGTTGATGGGGGGCGCCAGGACGAAATAGCCGAATAGGATGGGCAGGGCGAATTCCTTGAGAGTGATGACGACGACCATCGCGAATACCAGTTCCACCAATTGCGAGAAACTGCGGCGCCGCGACAATTCGCTGGCAATATGCGGGTAGTGAATGTGGGACACCATCAGCCATGCCACCACGGCCGCCAAAATGGGAACCACGAACATGGAGACGGCGATCAGCTGTCGCCCCAGTTCCTGTGAGGCTTCGGGCATCATCACGTCCGTCAATTCGATCAGCGACGGCATGGCGATGGCAAAAGAAGCGATAGCGCCAGCGGCCATCGGAGTCGGCAAGCCCTGGAAGTGATTGGTCGGAGCGTGCTCGTCCTTGTGGACGTTGAACCGCGCCAACCGCAGGATGGCCGAGACGGCAAAGAGCACACCGATCCCCCACAAGAACCGCCGTTGAAATACGTCGTTGTAAGTCAGGATGATGAACACCGGCGCGACGCCGAAAGTGATCACATCGCAGAGACTGTCCAGTTCCTTGCCAAACTGACTGGTCTGCTTCGTCATGCGAGCAATGTGGCCATCGAGCACATCAAAAACCATCCCCAGGAAGATCAGTATCGCCGCGTAGAAGGCGAGATCAATCTGTGAGTGGTTCGGTACGTGGCTGGTAACCACCGTGATGGCCGCCAGGCCGCACACGCCGTTGGCCAACGTGAATGCAGTGGGGAGGGCCGGGAAAGTGATGTTCCGAATCTTCCGGCGCGGTCGAATCTTCTTATGCATGGCGCAAATACCACAATGACGGTAGCTTCGACGCGTGCGAGAAGTCATCTCGTGCGCCGCATTCGGCAATCCCTAATTGACTCGCGACAGCGCCGGATTCCCCGGCGTGGAGCGAGCCGCGAGCAGGCGAAGCGGAAACGGGTCATGACCCGTCGTGCGCCGCCAGGCCCGTGGGCGCGAGTTGGGTGCGGGCGAGCCGACCGAGCCGGCCAGAGCCTCGTCGTGAGTATAACAGGCCATCACCGTCGAGCCGGCGCGAACTTTCTCCCCCTCCTTGACGCGGATCTCCAGCCCCGGCTCCCTGGGAATGGTGAGTTCCGTACGCGATCCAAGCTTGATCATCCCGAATTGTCCTCCTTTTGGCAAGTCATCCCCCGGCCGGACCCAGCAGACGATGCGCCGCGCGATCGCTCCCGTGATCTGACGCACCCGCATCACGCGCAACGGGGCCACGGTCGATTCCACCAGCACCGCCAGCGATTCGTTTTCTTGCGCCGCTTCCGGACGCAATGCGTTGAGGAATTTTCCCTGCCGATAGCTGATTCCCAGTATGCGGCAGGCAATTGGCGTTCGGTTCAGGTGCACATTCAGCACGGAAAGAAAGATGTCAATCACGACCGCCGGTCCGCCCAGTTGCTCGTCCTGCGCCACCTCCCGTATCGAAAACACTTGACCATCGGCGGGCGAAACAACACTCCCCGGCTCGGCCGGTATCCGCCGCGGTGGATCGCGAAAGAACGAGATAATAAACAGGGCCAGGATCAGCGGGATCACCGCCACCGGCCAATAGAACCAGCCTAATAACGCCGCAAGCACGAGCAGACCGCCACCGATCAGCAGAATTTCCGCGAAACCAACGCGAGCCAGCCGCATCTTGCCTCGCCAAGCAAACGGGTCGTCCGCTTCGTCCCAGTGGATATCCCCTTGATTACAGTAAAACTTCAGGTCCCGCGGATCGAGAATTTCGTGGGGATAGTTCCCCTGCCCCCCCCTTCGGCATGCCCGCATCCGCGCCAGATACTGTTTCCGACAGGCGCCCAGGTACGCTCGACGCCAGCGGCCCCAAGCCAATTCACAGGCCATGCAGAATCCTCCGCCTGGCTGGATCGAGGTGATTTCCGCAGGTAATGGTTCGATGGCGCGAGGCCGCTCCGGAGGGACGCTGTGCGCGCGGGGGGTGTCATGATCAGTGGACATCGGCGGTACGTCGATCTAGCTGGCAAAAGGACTGACGACAGGACCAGAACACATTGCGGACCGTGAATGGGTATTGTGACGGTCCAGCGGCGGCGCCGTCAAGCGAGCGGAACTGGGGCTCGCGGCCCGGTCGGCGGCGGTTCATGATGCGCCGCCAACCCGTCCACCCTGTGCAATCTGCAGCTCCACGCTTTCAGGTGGTGCGAGGTGAATCGGGGGGGTGGGTCACTGGCAAGAGAGCGCGCCACGATGCAGTCGCATCCCCTCATTACGGGCGAGCCCCTTTCGCAAAAAAAAAATACTCACACAGTGACTCGCACGCTTCCCGGTAGCCTGGCCCCGTCGCACCAGAAACGGCTTGTCCGCCGTCACGCCTGCTCATTTCGAGTCGTGGCAGACGTGGCCATCCCACAGGCCTTGCCGGCGTGGAATCGTTTTTTTGCGGGCGGTGGCCGGTGGCCGGGAGCGTTGTCCACAGGAACTGGGCTGGTGGCGGGTTGCAGGATCGGCTCGCGAATGAGAAAGTGTGTCTATTCCAACGTGTTACGCACGAATCCGTTGGTGGATCGCGCGCTTATATGCTCACTTTGTGCGATTCCGCTCATTTGGCGCTGGCTATGTATGTGCGGATTAGCGCGATTACGAATAGTTGGCACGGTCCGCGGCAAGTTCGCGGTGGTTTCCAGCAGCTGATGAGGTGCCAGTGCGGGGCACTTCAGGGTGCTGCGGGGTGTTTGTGTAGATAGAGGAGCGACTGGTGAGTCAACGATCATTTGTCACCATCGACGGAAACGAGGCTGCGTCTCTTATCAGCGCACCAGACAAACGAGGTCATCGCCATCTATCCGATCACACCGGCCTCGCCGATGGGCGAGTTTTCGGATGCCTGGTCGGCGGTGGGACGCAAGAACATTTTCGGTACGGTCCCAGACGTCATTGAGATGCAGAGCGAAGCGGGGGCGGCGGGGGCCGTGCATGGTTCGCTGCAGGCGGGGGCATTGACGACGACCTTTACGGCGTCGCAAGGCCTGCTGTTGATGATTCCCAACATGTTCAAGATATCGGGCGAGCTGTTGCCGACGGTCTTTCACATATCGGCGCGGACGGTGGCCACGCACGCGTTGTCGATTTTCGGCGATCACAGCGACGTGATGGCGTGCCGCAGCACGGGTTGGGCGATGTTGGCCTCCAACAGTGTGCAGGAGATTCACGACCTGGCCATGGTATCGCACGCAGCCACGCTCGAGGCTCGCGTTCCCGTGTTGCATTTCTTTGACGGGTTCCGGTCTTCGCACGAGGTGAACAAGATTGAGGTGCTCAATCCGGACGACATCAGTTCGATGATTGACGACCGGTACATCACGGAATTTCGTCAGCGGGCGATGAACCCCGATCGACCGGTGATTCGGGGCACGGCACAGAACCCGGACGTCTTCTTCCAGGCGCGGGAGGCGAGCAATCCGTTCTACGACGCGGTGCCGGCGATCATTCAGAAGTACATGGACAAGTTTGCCGCGTTGATCGGTCGCCATTACCATCTGTTCGACTACGTCGGGGCGCCGGATGCCGACCGCGTGGTGATCATGATGGGATCGGGCGTGGGGGCTGCCGAGGAGGCGATCGAGACGCTGGTGGCCCGTGGCGAGAAGGTGGGCATGGTCAAGGTCCGGCTCTATCGCCCCTTCGCGGTGGAGGCGTTCCTAGCCGCGTTGCCGGCCACGGTGCGTGGCATTGTGGTGCTCGATCGGACGAAGGAGCCGGGGGCGATTGGCGAGCCACTTTACCAGGACGTGATCACGGCGCTCGTCGAGCAGCTGCCGGCCGGGCGCGTGATGCCCCGCGTGATTGGCGGCCGGTACGGTCTGTCGTCGAAAGAGTTCACGCCGGCCATGGTTGTGTCGTCGTTGGACGAACTGCGGAAGGACCAGCCGAAACGCCATTTCACGATCGGCATTGTCGACGACGTGACTCACTTGAGTCTGAAGTATGACAGCGAATTCTCCACCGAGGCTGACGACGTGATTCGGGCGGTCTTCTACGGCTTGGGGAGTGACGGGACGGTTGGCGCCAGCAAGAACTCCGTGAAGATCGTCGGCGAAAACACTCCCATGTACGCGCAGGGGTACTTCGTCTACGACTCCAAGAAAGCCGGGTCGGTGACGGTCTCGCACTTGCGTTTCAGCCCCCGCCCGATCAATTCCTCCTATCTGGTCACACGCGCCAGTTTCGTGGCTTGCCATCAGTTCGTCTTCATGGAAAAGATGGACGTATTGGAGATGGCCGACACGGGCGCCACGTTCCTGTTGAACAGCCCCTACGGGGCGGAGGAAGTGTGGGACAAGCTGCCGATCGAGACCCAGCAGCAGATCATCGACAAGCAGTTGAAGTTCTACGTCGTGGACGGCGTCAAGGTCGCGTTGGAAGCGGGCATGGGCAACCGCATCAACACGGTCATGCAGACCTGCTTCTTCGCCTTGGCCGGCATCCTGCCGCGGGAAGAGGCGATTGAGCAGATCAAGTACGCCATCAACAAGACGTACGGCAAGCGGGGCGAATCGATTCTCAAGAAAAACTTCGCCGCCGTCGACGGAGCGCTCGGCGAACTCGCCCAGGTGAAAGTCCCCGCGGCCGTCACCGGGACGATCGGGCGTCTGCCGATCGTGGCGCCGGGTGGTACCGACTTCGTCCAGCGCGTCACGTCCATCCTGTTGGCCGGCAAGGGAGACCTGTTGCCGGTCAGCGCGTTGCCCCCCGACGGCACGTTCCCGACGGACACGGCGAAGGTCGAGAAGCGGAGTATCGCCTTGGACATCCCCATCTGGGATCCGACGATCTGCATCGACTGCGCCATGTGCGCCCTGATGTGCCCGCACGCTGCCATTCGCATGAAGCCGTTTGCCCCCGAGGCTTTGGCCGGAGCGCCGGAGACGTTCCAATCCAAGGAGAGCAAGGGGAAGGATTTTGCGGGCTTGCGGGTGACGATCCAAGTAGCCCCCGACGATTGCACTGGCTGCGGCGTGTGCGTGGAAGTCTGTCCGGCGAAGAGCAAGGAAGCCGTGCGGCATCGTGCCATCAACATGCAGCCGAAGCTGGATCATTTGGACGCCGAGCGGCAGAACTTCGAGTTCTTTCTCGGGATTCCCGAATACGACCGCACGAAGGTGAACACCGCCACGGTCAAGGGAACCCAGATCCTCCAGCCGCTGTTCGAGTTCTCGGGCGCCTGTGCCGGTTGCGGGGAAACGCCCTACGTGAAACTGATGAGTCAGTTGTTTGGCGATCGGATGATGATCGGCAACGCGACCGGTTGTTCATCCATTTATGGCGGCAACCTGCCGACGACCCCGTACGCGGTGGACTCCGCGGGACGCGGTCCGACTTGGTGCAATTCGCTGTTCGAAGACAACGCCGAATTCGGCTTGGGCTTTCGCCTGGCCGTGGATCAGAAACGCGATTATGCCGTGTACCTGCTGAAGCAGCAGGCCGCCGCCCTGGGCGACGACCTGGTCACGGCGCTGATCGAGTCGACTCAGCAGGATGAAACGGAAATCGCTGCTCAGCGACAGCGCGTGCGGGAGCTGATCGCGAAGTGTCAGCAGCTGGGAACGCCCGAGGCCTTGCGGCTGGCCGCGGTTTCGGACGTCCTGGTGACCCGGAGCGTCTGGATCCTGGGAGGTGATGGCTGGGCCTTTGACATCGGCTTTGGCGGCGTCGACCACGTCCTGACCACGGGACGCGACGTCAATATCCTGGTGCTCGACACCGGGGTCTACTCCAACACCGGTGGTCAAGCCTCCAAAGCCACGCCCCGTGGAGCGGTGGCGAAGTTTGCCGCCTCCGGTAAACCGTCTCGCAAGAAAGACCTCGGCATGCTCGCCGTGGCCTATGGCAACGTCTACGTCGCGCAGATCGCCGTGGGGGCCAACCCCATGCAGGCGATCAAGGCTTTCCGCGAAGCGGAGTCCTATCCCGGCGTGTCGCTGATCCTGGCTTACAGCCAATGCGTGGCGCATGGTGTCAATATGACCACCGGCATGGCGCACCAGAAGGAGGCCGTGCAGTGCGGCTTCTGGCCCCTGTATCGCTACGATCCACGCGAAGCGCACGAAGGAGGCACTCCATTCCAATTGGACAGCCGCAAACCCACGTCGAACTTCAAGGATTTCGCGATGCAGGAAGCTCGCTTCGCCATGCTGACGCGAACCAATCCGAAGCGTGCAGAACAGCTGTTTGAACTGGCCCAACGCGACATCGACGATCAGTGGCATTACTACGAGCAAATGGCCGGTGTGAAGCGCGATATCGTCGACGAACTGGATGAGGTGGAAGCATGAGTATTGATCTCACGACAAAATACATGGGTCTCAAGTTGCGAAACCCATTGGTAGTGGCGGCCTGTCCCTTATGCGGCGATGCCGATACGCTCAAGCGTCTGGAAGACGCCGGAGCGTCGGCCGCGGTCCTGCCGTCGCTGTTCGAAGAACAAATCGTGCACGACGAGCACGAAGTGAACAAACTGTATGAGTACCAGTCGGAGTCGTTTGCGGAATCGCTCTCCTACTTTCCCGCACTCAACTCGTACAACACCGGGACGAAGGAATATCTGGAACTGCTGGAGACGGCCAAATCCAAGGTCGGCATTCCCCTGATCGGGAGCCTCAACGGAGCCTCGGTCGGCGGCTGGATCAGCTATGCCAAGTCGATGGTGGACGCCGGCGCGGATGCAATGGAATTGAATATCTATTTCATCCCCACCGATCCGCACATGGCCGCCCTGGACGTGGAGCAGCGGTATGCCGAATTGGTCGCCGCCGTCAAGGAATCGATCTCCGTCCCGCTGGCGGTCAAAATCGGTCCGTACTTCACTTCGATGCCCAGCCTGTTGGGGCGTATCTCGGATGCCGGTGCGGATGCCCTCGTGCTGTTCAACCGGTTCCTCGAACCGGATATCGACCTGGATACGCTGCAGGTGGCACCGAATCTGGTGCTGAGCAGCCGGCACGAACTGCGGTTGGCTTTGCGGTGGATCGCCATTCTCAGCGATCAGACCGATATCTCGCTGGCCGCCACCGGTGGCGTGCACTTCGCCGACGATGTGATCAAGGCACTGCTGGCCGGTGCCGACATCGTGCAGATGGCCACCGCCCTGCTGCGCTATGGCCCTCCCTACGTCAAGAAATTGCTCGAGGAAGTCGAGCGGTGGCTGGAGGAACACGAGTACGCTTCGGTGGAGCAGATGAAGGGAAGCTTGAGTCGCGGTAATAGCCCCGACCCGAGCGCCTTTGAACGCGCCAACTACATGAAGGCGCTCACGTCGTTTACCAGTGAATTCCCCACCGGTTAAACGCCGCTCAGCCGGACGAGACACGAGATGTCACAACGGGCGGACCAGCTTGGTCCGCCCGTTGCCTTTGGTCTGCGACCCCTGTTGGTCTGCGAACATTGTCCGCCACGCTCGTCCGCCGCGCCCTGCCCGAGCGTGGCAGGTGTACTTGCTGCAGGGTCTGCCGGCGCTCGCTTGTGCAACCATCAGGAAGGTCACGTTGTAGCAGGCGAGCTGCGCACCATCACCGCCACGGGGCAAACGTCCCAAGATCGCGAAGACTCCCGCCAAGCCGGCGCCGGTCAGTCGTTGACATACGTCTCGAGGAAGCGAGCCAACTGGTGGAAATCGGAATCGGGTCGTACGTACCGTACGATGGTCACCAGGGTCTCGGGGTCGACGAGCGTCGAGAAGGGCACGTAGTGCAGATCCAACTGGCCCGAGACGGAGACCATCACGCCGCTGCGCTGCTCCTCTACCAGGGCCCGATAAGCACCCACACCCAGTTGGCTCCCCAGCATCACATCGAATGCTTGCGGACGGGCACACCGCGATTCGTAGCCAAGCTGCAGGCCTTTCACCCGTTTCTTCTTGCCTGTCTGCCGCGAGTACTCGGCACTAATCAACCGGCTGAACAACTCGCTGAGGTTAATGTGCGAAATGCTCAGATGGCCGTGTTCATCCCGCGGCACGTTCTTGACGTATTCGTACGGCAGGAGTTCGGCCAGCCCTTCGGCCACCACAATCACGCCATAGCCTTTGCCTTCCGATTCTTCCCGCACGCGCATGGTGGCCACGATCCGCTTGATCGTGTCGTCGATGTTCATGACCGCTCGCGTCGACTTCTCGCCGGTCTTGGGATTCTCGACCTCCTCTTCCACCCGGTATTTGCCCGTGATGTCCTCCACGCTCACCACCAGGCTGGCCTCGCCGGCCACCGCGGCACCGTAAGCGATCCAGCCGGCACTGCGCCCCATCGTTTCCGCCAGGAAGTAGCTGCTGGTCGATTCGGCATCCGCCAACAGATTGCGAATTTCACCGGCCAGGGTTTCCACCGCCGTGAAATAGCCAAATGTGAAGTCGATCCCCATGTAGTCGTTGTCAATCGTCTTCGGAACATGCACGACCGGAATCTTCTTGGTCCCCGCGGGGAACCGGTCCTGGAACATCTGAAACTTGTTGGCCGTCTTCAGCGTGTCGTCCCCGCCGATCGAAACGAGCGCATCAACTCCCAAGGAGCAGAGCGCGTCGTAGACGGTCTTCAGCGGTGCCGTCTTCTGGGCGTCGTCCAGGTCGGCCTTGCAGGTTACGTGCTTGCCCGGATTGGTGCGTGCCGAGCCAATCATGATCCCCTGACTGTTGCGTGTGCGCTTCAATCGCGAATGATCCAGCAGGACATAATCGCGCCCCTCCTGCAGCGGATGTTGGGGACCGAATTCCACCAGGTTCGAATACCCGTACATAATGCCGAGGACTTCAATGTCGTTACGCAGAAAGGACACGGCTGCCGTCGAAATAACCGCGTTGGCGGCCGGGGCCGGGCCGCCGGCGAAAACAATCGCCACGCGTTTGAAGTTGTGATGGACTCGGGGGGGACGCGATAGGGTAGTCGGCATTAGTCTCATTCTCCTCAAAAGGTGCATCCGACGCGAACCGTGCGCGGGAATCAGTACGGAAACAAACAGCTGCCAGTCGCTCTCACCGCTCCTGCCTGCTGACACGCCCCAGGAAAGAGGGGCCCCGGTCGTCACCGTCGCCTGGCTCTGCCGATGTCGACCAGCCGGGAGCCTGCCGTCGGACGTCGCTGGCACGTTGGACCGCGACCAGCCGGGACCTTGTTCATCCGATAGCGCCGCGTCGTCACCCGGTTGCGGAACTCGGATGTCCGACCCGGCGCTCTTCCAACCATACTCCACAAACCATGATTCTCGACGCCCCGCTCCGCAGGTCAACCGGCCATCCAGCGGGAATTCACCGAGTGCAACGGTGGCGCGCAATCACGCCGCGTCGTCGCGTGAGTATTGGTCAGCCAAGGGGCCCGGCGCAAGGCTCCAATCCCCGCCTCAATTCGCCTGCCTCTGCGCAATTCATGCGCCTTGCATTCGCGGTGGAGAAAGTGGATCGCGCAGCCCGTGTCCGCTGAATCGGTCCCCGCCGAATCCGCGGCCGCTGACAAGAATTAGAATTAGTGGAACTCGGCCCCCGCCTGCCTACCCCACGAGCCGTTCCACGGCCGCACGCCCGATGATGGCACCGCGTCCCATCCCGTCCGCTGTCAGTCGGCACAGAGCCAGTGATAAGTCCAAATTGGATTGCCGCAGACGGCACATTGATCGCCGTTGTCCAGCGGGCGACCGTGACACTCGGGGCAATCCCCAATGGCAGGCAGCCACAGCATCTGCCGGTTCCGCAATTCCGCGGCATCCAAGTGATGCCCGAAAGCAATCGCCGTGACGATGCGGACGGAGAGTGGGAAGAGTCGGTACAGGATTAGCGGGGCGAGCCGCGCTTCGGGAAACACGTTTTCCAGGTTGCGCGAAAAGCTCAGTCGCAACTCGTCATCCGACATGGCCAAGTAATTGCGAATGCGCCGCCGCCACTTCATGTCGTTCACGGCTTCTCCCAAACAGAGATGAGCGAGCCAACTCACGAACCACTTCATATCGCAGTTCGTGTAGTGGCGGTCTCGCACCGCCAGTGCCGCCACCGCCGCCTGAAATGACTCGATCTCGCATTTGGCCACCTGCTCGCTCTCCTCGACCGAGATGGGTAGCAGCATCGAGTCGTTCCCCACGTTGGCTTCCACGTCATCGTGAATCCGCTGGAACAACAGCGCACGTAAGGAATTCAATCCAAAGACGAGACTGTAGGTGACTTGTTCGGCAGGCAGATCAGGCGCCTGTTTGGCGAGTTGAGCGGCTGCAGCGCTACGCCGAGCAAGGCACTCCTCAAAGTGCTTTTCCATTTCATCACCCGCGATTGAAGAGGTATAGTGCCAAAACCAAACCACGCGGTGGAGTTCTCCCCCCTAGCATACACCAGGGCGTACCCCCATTTCCATGCCCAAACGGAATGAGAACCCGTTGCGAAAACCCCACCCCGGCCGGCTAACCCCGCGAGCTAACCCGGCGAGTCGTGGAGCCGACCGCCGGCCCCTGGTCGCGAAACTGCTGCTCTGCCTCGGTATGGCCACCGCCTGCACGCCTCAATCGGCTGGTCGCGGCGACGGAAGATTGGTTGCTTCAGGGGAAATGGGTAAAGTGGATTTCAATTGCGTGGTCACCCAGTACGATAACTACGCTACGATACCTACGTTACGATACCCACATGGGACCGCGCCCTCGAGCCGAATTGCATTGGAGATGCCCATGCCGACCAATCCGATCCAAAGCCGGTTGCTCGAACTCATCCACGCCAAGACCGGTGTACTGCCTCAGATCGACGATACGTTTGACGCGTTGAAAATCGATTCCCTGGGAATGGCTGAATTGACCGCGGAGATCGAAAAGGCATTTGGCATCCGTATTGGCGAGGACATCACGCAAGTGGCCAATATTCGTGAATTGGTCACCTATGTGGAGCAGAAAACCTCGCGCACCCGACCAACGTGATGCCTGGCTCGCCAGCATCGTTTTGGCTCGGCCGTTTCCGCAGCCCACCGC
Organism: uncultured Planctomycetota bacterium; assembly: GCA_963802295.1. GTDB lineage: Bacteria > Planctomycetota > Planctomycetia > Pirellulales > Pirellulaceae > JAJRVM01. Next base: position 136,100 of record CAWDIM010000010.1, read on the forward strand.
TATCTGGCGCTGTCCAACCGGGCACCGGCCGCGCCGCTGTGGAGGCGGGTGTCGACCGTCAGGATTTGTTTTCGGCAAATCCGTGAGCCGTCCGTCGGCACATTGTTCGTGGGCGAGGCCTTTTCTCATGGCCAAGGCCCCTGCCCGCACCGGCACAAGATGCCAACTTGCTCGGATCGCCCAGAAACGGACGCGACGTGGCGGGTGACGGGGGGCGTTCGCTCCCCGCTCGGCGAATTCCCCGCTTCTGGTGGGTTTACTCCGCCAATTCATGGGCAATTGTGGCAGTTTATTCCGATTATAGCGTCTGTGCGATAAAGTCTGCGGCGGAGGAAGATTCCCGTCGAAGCTAATATGCGGGTGGATAATGCGTCCAGAATCCTCGTGAGAGACCGCGAAGATGAATCGATTCAGCGGATTTAACGGATGGGCCTCGTTCGCGGTATTGACCGTTTTGAGTGCCTGCACGCCGGCTTGGGCTGCCGAGACCTTCGGCGCCACGTCTCGTAAGCCTCAGCTCTGGGAGACTGAGCGTCCGGCCCTGGAGCAAGAGCCCGGGACGAACCTCTACTGGCATGATCCGCTGCTTGGCTCATGGGAGTCGTGTCGCGCGTGGGGGCCGGCGACCAACGGCTGTCCGCCGGTCTGGTATGGCAAAGTGGAGATGCTGGCGCTGTTCCGCGACTCGAAGGACGAGTTCAACTTCGCCACGCTGGGACCGGGAGGGCCGGCGGCGTTGGGGACCGGTGATTTTCGATCGGAATTCAGTGCCGGCCTACGAGCGCTGGTCGGCGTATCGCTGGGAAGCTGGTATCGCGTGGAGTTTTCCTATTTTGGCTCGCATTCTTGGGACGACTCGGTGGCGGTGCGGAACTTGGATCTGAACGAGGAAGGTGGATTTGGCGATCTCTATTCGCCGTTCACCGATTTTGGTGACCCGGACGGAGTCGTGGGACTGGACTACAACGACTTCGCTTCGATGCGTTTCAGTTCCCGACTGAACAACGGCGAAGTGAACTTGCGTCGCCGGATTCTCATGCGCCCCGGCGACTACGAAGCCTCGTTTCTGGTGGGAGGCCGATATATGCAGATCGGCGAACAGTTCGACTATTTGACCGAATCCACCACGCCCGGACCGGCCGTGAGCAGTAACTTCCTGGCCGTCGATACCGACAACCAGATGATTGGCGTGCAAGTCGGCTTACTCAGCCAGTTCCTGATCCAGCCCCGCTGCTGGATCGATTTCGAAATGAAGGGGGGGATTTTCCAGAACCGGGCCAAATTGGATCGCTCATTCACGGTCAATGACGGTCGAGGTGGAGTCGATGCGGCGACCGGCGCCGACGATATCGATCGCACCTCATTCGTCGGCGATCTGTCGCTGCAATGCAATTATCAATTTGCTCCGTCCTGGACCTTCTTCGCGGGCTACAACGCATTGTGGGTCACCGGACTGGCGCTGGGTGCCAATAACTTCGAGACAGACCCCAACATGCTGCTGACAGGTCCGACGCTGATCAATCACAGCGGCCAGATGGTCTACCACGGTCCGAATATCGGTCTGGTACTTTCCTATTAATCAGGCGGTATGGACGTTTGCCGATACGTGGGAGGCGCCACTACTCGATCCCACGGCGGGCCACTTGTGACCATGCCGCACACCGCCATATCCGTCTGCGGGAGTGGTTGGGCCCGCCGGTTCTGGCCGTCGCACGACGAAATGCCCGCCAGCGTCGGCGCAAGGCTCACGCGCAATTCTGGCGAGGTTGGCATGCTCGTGGTTGGGCCCCCACGTGACCGAGAATCGTGATCCACCCTGGACCGCTGGGTGACGTTCGCCCCATTCCCTTCCGGACGTTTGCGTCGACATCGTCATGCGCGGGGCATTTGACGCGGTGGCGTTCGCTTTCTTCAGCAATTCCAGCCCGACGTGAGCTTGGTTGCCGATGTGCGGCCGCGCCGGTGCACGCTGCTGGCGGACTCTTGTTCGACGCTCACGTGCTGCATTGGTTGGCGGCCACCAGGTGCCGTGATACGATACACGCGTCAGCCAGCCTCCGTGGACGACGACCCGCGGTGCTGGTCCCACGGCACTGAAGGAGCAACGGCAATGAACGGGTACGTGTCACGCGGCGGCATGATTTTTTTGGGGTTGGCATGTGCGGTGACGATGCAGGTAGTACGTGCTGCCGACGTCGTCAACGAATCGGCTCGGCAGATCCCCGTAGCGGCCGCGGTGGATGTTGTCGTCGTGGGCGGCTCGACCGGCGCGGTGGCGGCGGCGGTGGCGGCGGCCGACCAGGGAGCGACGGTGTTTCTCGCGGCACCGCATCCATACCTGGGGGAAGACATGACGGCCACTTTGCAGATGTGGCTGGAGCCCGGCGAAGTCCCCACTTCGCCGCTCTCACGCAGGATCTACGATGATGAGCTGGTGCTGAGTGTCGAACCGAATCGCTTGCCGTTTTCCTATGCAGCGGACCAACCGAGTGCCGCCAGCCATCGTGACTCAACTCCGCCCAGTCGATTGACCGACGGCCAGTGGTCCAATGCGGCTCAGCAGAGCGTGCAATTCGATGCCGACACCTGCATTGTGGCCGATCTGGGTTCGCCGCAGCGAATCGAGCGGGTGCGTGTCGCGGTCTTTCGTCGTCAGGCTTCCGCCGACCCCGGCAGCGGCTTTGACGTGGGAAGCGTGGCGGTGTCTACGAGCGACGATTCGACGACTTGGACCAAGGCCACGGTGATCGAAAACAACCTGCCATTTGAAGATGTCAGCGCCCTCTCCGTGCCGCTCGGCTTGTCGGCGCGGTATGTCAAGTGTGAGGTGCGCATTGCCCCACCGCACAGGCGGATGCTGTTGGGGGAAATCGAGATACTGGGGCCCGCGCTCTCCCCGGCGGAGAATCCCGTACTATCGCCCACGCCACCGCGACCGCTGCACGTCAAAAAGGTGCTGGACGACGCGCTGCTGGCAGCCGGAGTGGAGTATTTGTACAGTTGTCTTCCCACGGATCTGCTGCGCGATTCGCAGGGGCGGCCCTGCGGCATCGTGATGGCGAATCGAGCCGGTCGGCAGGCGGTGATTGCCAGGCAGATTATCGATGCAACTCCCACGGCCCTGGTGGCCCGTCTGGCAGGCGTGACGTTTCACCAGACTCTGCCGACGCACGGCACGCTGCGCCGGGTTGTCATTGGGGGCGAGCCGCATGCGGGGCCGGGCGTCGAAGTGCGTCAGCCCTGTGCGCCCTACCGTATGCTCTTCCCAAGCGAAACGGCGGCTGTCGGCGGCGTCTATTCGGTGTTCGAGTACACGATGAAACTGCCAATCGGCGATTCGTTTTCAGCGTTCATGCAGGCCGACCAGACGGCTCGCACGCAAACCTACGATCCCGAGCAGCAATACACGTCGGACGTGCCTGTTGTGAGCCCCACCGAGGCGATTCGCAGCCAGCGGGCGGGCGGTATTGAGACGCTTGCGCAGTTGCCATTGGAGTCGTTCATGCCCGCCGAGTCGGATCGGTTGTTCGTCTTGAGCGGGCACGCCGACATACCGTCGCCGCTGGTGGCCAGCCTGTTGCGTCCGACGAACTTGATCTCCTACGGCGAGCAAATTGGCGCTCTTGCCGCCGCGCGGGCCGCACAGATGCGGGAGCCGCAAGGCGTGGCGCTGGCGGGGCAGGCCAGCCCGCAACCGGTCGCGGAGGGGGATGTGCGCGAACTGCTGCAAGGGGCGCGACCGACGGGTGAGTATCGCAAGATCCCGCAAGCGGCGCGGGCTGTGCCCGTGCTGGGAACGTACGATGTGGTCGTCATTGGTGGCGGGACTGGGGGCGCTCCGGCGGGTATCGCCGCCGCTCGACAAGGCGCAAAGACACTGGTCGTCGAGTACTTGTACGGGCTGGGGGGCGTGGGGACCGAAGGGGCCATTGCCAGTTACTACTGGGGGAATCGCGTCGGTTTCACGGCCACCGTGTTGGACGGAGCGACCCAGTGGCAGGTGGAGCCGAAGAAGGAATGGTATCGACGGGAGTTGTTGAAAGCGGGGGCCGATATCTGGTTTGGAACGATTGGTTGTGGCGTCTTCGCGGACGGCAATCGCGTGCTGGGGGCCGTGGTCGCGACGCCGGCCGGGCGCGGCGTCGTGCTGGCCCACACCGTGATCGACGCCACGGGAAATTCTGATGTGGCGGCCGCCGCCGGCGCCGAGTGCACCTACACCGATTCCTCGGAGTTCGGCATGCAGGGAACGGGCCTCCCCGGTCGCCGACTCGGCGGAGCATACAATAACACCGACTTCACGATCGTCGACGAGACGGATATGGTCGATGTCTGGCAGATGTTCGTCTACTCGAAAGAGAAGTACAGCGGAGCGTTTGATCAAGGCCGGCTCATCGATACCCGGGAACGGCGTCGTATCGTCGGGGACTGTACCATCAGCGTGTTGGACGAGATGAATCAGCGCACCTATCCCGATACGGTGGTGCGAGCGTGGAGCAACTTCGACACGCACGGTTACACGATTGATCCGTACTTCTTGCTGGAGCATCCGGAAGAAGTGGGGATCGGCGTCTGTATTCCTTTGCGGGCCCTGCTGCCCAGAGGGCTCGAAGGGATTATTGTGACGGGGCTGAGCATCAGTGCGCATCGCGATGCGATTCCTTTGATTCGGATGCAGGCGGACATTCAGAACGGCGGCTATGCGGCGGGGGTCGCCGCGGCCATGGCCCACTATGCTGAGACGACGGTCCGAGGTGTGGACATTCGACGCCTGCAGGAACACCTGGTCGAGATCGGCAACCTGCCGCCGACCGTGCTGGACGACAAGGACTCCTACCCCTTGTCCACGGAGGCGATGGCGGCCGCCGTCGGGCAGCTGAAGGAAGGACGCGGCGCGGCGGTCATTCTGACCGACCCCGCTCGTGCCCTGCCGTTGTTGCGCGAGGCGTATCGAGCGGCCACCGGCGCCGATCGGTTAACGTACGCCAAAGCCCTGGCCACGTTGGGGGCTGACGATGGTGTTGCGACGCTGGTCGAGGAGGTCCGCGGGGCGGACCAGTGGGACGAAGGTTGGAACTATCGCGGCATGGGGCAGTTTGGGGCCGCGTTGAGTCCCCTCGATGTGCTGATCATTCAGCTGGGGCAGGCGGGGGATCGGCGGTCGCTGCCAGCGATCCTGGAAAAGATGGCATTGCTCAATGCCCGCCACGACTTCTCGCATCATCGAGCGGTGGGCCTGGCTGTGGAAATGCTGGCCGACCCGGTCGCCGCCCAACCGTTGGCCGAGTTGCTCGCCAAGGATGGCATGACGGGGCACGTGCAGCGCGATGTGGCGACGGCCAAACAGCAAGGGGTGAGCGGTGGGACAAATGCCGAACGGACGCGCCGTGAAGCACTCCGCGAAATCATGCTGGCGCGAGCCCTCTACCGCTGCGGTGACTATCAGGCGATCGGACGGCGGATCCTGGAGGACTATACGCACGACCTGCGCGGCCATCTCGCTCGACATGCCAAGGCCGTGTTGGAGCAGGACCCGAAGTGATGGGCCCGTTCGCCTCAGCGAGCGTTCGTCGAAGATCTCCGCACGCGGTGCGCGCATGGCGGTGACGACGACCGTTGGGGCGGAAGCCAAGCGGGCATACGAGGTGCCGAGTGAGATTGGGCGGGAGCCCGCGCTCCGGCAGTGGCTCTCGCCAGCCCCGCTGCCGCCGATTGTCCTGAGCGCTCGCTGCGAGCCGACGCGGGCTCCGGCCGCCACCCTACGTTTCGTAGAACCCGAACTCGTAGGCCGCGGCGTACATGGCCAGGATGTTGTCCGCCGGCACGCCGGCCTGGATGTTGTGAACGTTGTTGAACACGTACCCGCCCCCCGGCTTCCAGATTTCGATGTTGTGCCGGACGTGTTCCCGTACGGTTTCGGGATCGGCATGCGGCAGCACGTGTTGCGCGTCAATGCCGCCACCCCAGAAGGTCAGTTGCGAGCCGAACTCCGACTTCAGGTCGGTCGGTGCCATATCGGCAGCGCTGATTTGAACCGGATTGAGCGCATCGATCCCGTTATCGAGCAGATCGGGAATGTAGCCCCGGCAGCTGCCGCACGTATGATACCAGATCTTGGCGTCGGTCCGCGACTTGATGTACTGCACGAGCTGCTTCTGTCGCGGCTTGACCACGCGGCGGTAGAAGTCGGGCTGGAACAGGGGACCCCGCTGCCCGGCAATATCGTCACCGATCATGATCACATCGACCAGGTCGCCCACTTCGGTCAGGAACAGGCGAAACCAATCCATCCAGAACTGCAGCGTGCGGTCGATAAGTGCTTCACAAAACGCCGGCTGCTCCAGCATGTCCATGAACCACTGTTCCAGCCCCCGCAGGTACCAGCACGTTTCGTAGACCACGCCGCTGATGCCGCTGATCAGCGCATAGGGGGTTTCGTTGCGGATTGCCACCGCTTGCTCGCGCAAGTGGGCGAAGCGCGCCGGATCGTCTCCTTGCGGGAAGGGGTATGCGGCCACGTCGGCAAGCGTGGCGTCCGCCAACGGATGAAGCGTGATGTCCATGTAACGCGGCGCTGCATCGGGCATCGACCAGCGCACTCCAAATTCATCGACCAGGTCGTGCCACAACTGGCCGTCGCGTGACTGCGTGACGATGGTCCCGTCAAATCCGGCTGCGGCGCCGGCGTGGATGTAGCGGGTATCGACGTGGAGTCGTGTGAGCACTTCCTCACTGGGCCGCGCCAGTTGCTGGACGGCATCCATGATCTCGATCTCTTCCGCGATGCCCAGTCGCTCCAGCAACGCCTGGTAGGCGAACTTGTGAATGCCCGTCTGATTTCCACCCAGGTCAATCGGAACTCGGTCCGGCTGCTGGTGGTTGAGCGCCGTGACAAGACGCTGCCGCGAGCTCATCGTCTCTCTGGCCGAGACCATGGTGAAATCCTCGCATTTGGGAGCCAAGGGAGCGCGAGACGTACGGGAAAGCTGCCCCCGATGATCGCTCGTGATGAAACGCGGGTCAAGATGGCCAATGGCGAATCTGACGGCGGGAACCACATTTCATGGGGCCCTTGATTGACAGATGCTCGGCGGCCGGATAAGCAAACAGTTGTAGACGGCAGGCGAAACCTACACATGGGAGATCTAAGCATGGGTCAGATTCGGATTGGCATGAACCTGGAAGCGACGCGCCATCACGACAAACCGTTCGAGTGGGGGCTCGATCAGGCCGCCGAGATGGGCTATGAGTACGTCGAACCGATGGTACACTTCGGCCGGGAACTGATGAGCGAGGCGGGCTACTATCACACGGTGTCCATGTTCAATGATCCGCTGGTGATGAAGGAGTTGTGCGCCCAGCGCGGTCTGAAGATCTCCGGTCTGCAGGCTCATGGCCCACTGGGCCGCCCCGATTATCATGGAGAATACCTGAAGATGGCCATCCGCTACGCGGCGGAATGCGGAGCTCCCGTCGTCAATACGGATGAGGGCATCAAGGCTCCCTGGACCACGGAGGAAGAGGATTTCGTGCTGATCAAATACACGCTGCGGGAAGCTTCGTTCGTGGCCGAGCGGCGCGGTGTCTTGATCGGCTTGGAGTGCCACGCCCAATATTCCAAAACCCCCGACGGACTCGACCGCATCTACGGCCTGGTCGACTCGCCGGCGATCGGCATCAACCTGGATACCGGGAATGCCTATCTGGCAGGGCAGGATCCGTACAGTTGGCTGGAACGCGTCCGGGACCGCCTGGTCCATTTGCACGCCAAGGACATCAGCGTCGAGCATTCCGACGCGGAACGGGGCAAGGTGACCGGCACCCCGGTCGGCTGTGCTTGCGGCGATGGCATCATCGACTGGAAACGCGTCATTGAGATCTGTCGCCCGGCACCCCGCGACATCGTTTTCTCGGTCGAATGCGGTACGATTGACCAGGCGCGACGCAGCCTGGAGCATCTTAACTCGCTGTTGTAAGAAGCCTCGCTCACGCTCCACTTCCGCCGCTGCGTGCCGTGCGCTGTGCCGGGCCGGTTGGGGGAACGGCCGGGGCCAGTCGGTGGCTGAGCGGACTGTGGAGCTGATCGATGCGCTGTGGGGCGATGGCAAATAGAGAATTCTCTGACAGAGGTGGGTTCGGCATGTCTACAACGAATTTCCAGGATCACCAAGCGCGTCCGCGTTCAGCGGTGGCGACCCATCAGGGTGCCGTGCATTATTCTCGCCGGCATTTTCTGCGCACCGCGACAGCCGCCGTCGCCGCTCCGTTGATCGTTCCCGCCGCCGTGCTCGGACGCAATCAGCAGATCGTTCCCAGCGAGCGCATCACAATCGGCATGCTGGGAGTGGGCAACCGGGGGAGCAGTTCTCTGATGTCCATGCGACCGCTGCCCGACCATCAGGTCGTCGCCATTGCCGATTGCCGCCGCGAGCGAGCTATGCTGGCACAGCGGCAAGTGGACGAATTCTACGCGCAGCGGACCGGCCAGCAAGAGTATGGCGGTTGCGAGATCTACAATGATTTTCGCGAGTTGCTCGCACGCGACGATATCGATGCCGTGTGGGGCTGCGTTCCCGATCACTGGCACGGTGTCGTCTACAGCCAGGCGATTCAGGCGGGCAAGGACTTGTACGGTGAAAAACCGGTCACGCGGTGGATCAACCAAGGCATCAAGATCCGTCGCGCCGTCCGGCAATATGGCTGCGTGTTTCAGACCGGCACGCAGCAAAGAAGCTCACCCCATTTTCGTCACGCGTGCGAGTTGGCCCGCAACGGTTATCTCGGCCAGGTCCACACGGTCTTCGTCGGTGCGCCGGGAGGAAGTTCGTATCCGGCCGAGCCGCCTTCGGAGCCCCCGCCCGGTTTCGATTACGACATGTGGTCCGGGCCGGCGCCGTTGATCCCGTTCGATACGCGGCGCTGCGAGTGGCTGGCGATGTACATGATCTCGCATTACTGCGCCGGCTTCATCACCAATTGGGGCGTGCACCATCTCGACATTGCCGGCTGGGGATGCCCCGAAGTTTTCGCCAAACCGTTCGAAATCGAAGGGACCGGCGTGCTCCCCACGGAAGGAATGACCGATACCTGGATCTCCTGGCAAATGCAACTGCGCTGGGAAAGCGGCTTGAAAATGAGCTACACGAATACCGACAACCCGAATCAGCAAGGCTGCAAATTCGCTGGCGATGAAGGCTCTGTGCACGTCAATCGCCAAGGCATATGGGCCGAGCCGGCATCGTTGCTGCAGGTGCAGTTGAAACCGAACGACTCGCCGCTGCATGCCAGCCCCGAGTATGAAGATCCCTATACCGCTCATACGGCCGACTTTTTCCGGGCCATTCGCACGCGCCAAGACCCGGTGTCACCGGTCGAAGAGGGACAGGCTGCCAGCACGCTGGGCAATGTCTCCGATATTGCCTTGCGGCTGGGCCGTAAACTGCAATGGGATCCGGCCGCCGATCGCTTCGTCCACGATGACGAGGCGAACCAGATGCTCGATCGCGCCCTCCGCAGCCCGTGGGAGGTGTGAGTCTGAGGTCGCATCGTCACCGATCCGATTGACTGAAATGTAGATGACAGAACGGGGGAGAACGGAGGACGGGAGAACGGAGGAAGGGAGGAAGGGAGGAAGGGAGGAAGGGAGAACGGAGGAAGGGACTGAGTGGTGAGAAGTGGTTTGTCGCTCGTTACTGTGGTGTTGCCGGCGGCGGTTTCTTTCTTGAGTTGTTGTCATTTGAATTTATTTCACGTGTTGTGTTGAAGTGTTAGTGGATGTGATTTGCGCGCTGCGCGCATGTTGTCGCACGGCGTGGCCGTTGCGGGTCGAAGGAAATGGGAAGTGGTGGACGCTGCGGGAACGGAATAAATTCCGTTCTACGAGTCGCACGGCGTGGCCGTTGCGGGTCGAAGGAAATGGGAAGCGGTGGATGCTGCGGGAACGGAATAAATTCCGTTCTACGAGTCGCACGGCGTGGCCGTTGCGGGTGGAAGGAAATGGAGAGTGGTGGACGCTGCGGGAACGGAATAAATTCCGTTCTACGTATGGGGCGGCACACTCTACTGGCTGTGACATAGGACGAGGAGAACTGTTATGCACGCTGGCAACGGGGACGTTGGCATCGCGAGGCGCAAGACGTTTGTACTGCTGTGGGGCACGCTGGTGCTGGCCCTGGGGGGCTCGCCCTATGTCGCCGCTCAAATGCCGCTCGAACAAGCTTGGCTGCAGCTGCCTCAATACGAATATGGCCAGGACATGGCGGCCTTGCTGTTGGTCGACCGCGCCGTGATTGACTCGATGGCGACGCCGGCAAGTCGTGCCCAGTGTGCCGCGCGTCTCGCCCAGTTGGTTGATGCATCCTCCACGACGCTCGCCGCCCGGCAGTACATTTGTTTCCAGCTCCGGCAGGTTGGCACCGAGGCGGAAGTGCCCGTGTTGGCGCGACTGCTCCTGCCAGACGACACCTCCGCCATGGCTCGCAATGCGCTCGAATCGATACCGGGCGAAGCGGCTCGGCAGGCCCTCCTTTCGGCGACGAAGCAGTTGGGAGGCCAGCAGTTGGTGGGGTTGATCAATTCGCTGGGAAAGCGGCAAGAGTCGGCCAGCGTCGACGAACTGGCGCGTCTGGCGAAATCAGATGATACCGCGGTTCAAGCCGCGGCGTGGCGGGCGCTCGCTAATATCGGTGACGATCGCGCGCTGGATGTACTCTGGACGCAAGCTGAGCAGGCTCCGGATCCGCTCACGGCAGAATTGGCGGCGCCCTTGTTGCAGTCTATGCGATCCCAGGCCGCGGCTGGCAAGCGGGAGGTCGTGCAGGCACTTTACACTCGCCTGTCGCAAGACGGCCAGCGGCCGGCCCTCCGCCGCGCAGGTTTGGAGGGGCTTCTGTCGCTGCAGCAGGATGGCTCGGCCAAATCGGTCACCGACTGGCTCCTGCATGGCGATGCGGTCCAGCGTCGTGTCGCGATGGGGCACCTGGATGCGCTGTCGAGCGAACAGTTGGCGTCGCTCAGTGCGGATCTGGCCACGTTGCCCACGTATTGCGTTGTCGCGGTCGTGGATGTCATGGCGAAACGAGACAGGACGGCGGTGCTTCCCAAAGTGCTGCAGTTGGCCGACAGCGACAATCCTCAGCTGCGGCTGGCGGGAATCCGCTTATTGGGCGCCGTGGGAGACAACCAGGCCGTGCCCCGGTTGATTGCGGCCCTGGGGTCCGATGACGCGGTGTCCGAGGCGGCTAGACAGTCGCTCGAGCAGTTATCTCGCGAGGTCGTAGGGCCCGCGTTGCTCGCAGCGCTCGACGATCCGTCGCTGCGCCGAGGCGCGATCGACGTGCTGAAACGCTGGCGCTACTACGACGCGATCGATTCGCTGGTTGTCTTGGCCATGGACCGCAATCCAGACACGTATACCCTGGCCATGGACGGACTGCGCGGCATCGCCGACCCCGACAGCTCGGACTTGCCCCGACTGCTCAAGGTGCTGCTGCAAGCCCAGAGTGGCGCGCAGCGAGATGAAGCGGAGAAAACGCTGGTGATCGTCTGCGGCAAAGAGCCGGACGCGGCGGCTCGAATGCGGGGCGTGAAAGGAGCAATGGAAGGGTTCAGTGCAGCCGACAGGCTGGCGTGCCTCCCATTGCTCGGACGGCTGGGAGATCCCGAGTCACTGCCTGTCATCGAGAGTTTCCTGGCCAGTGGGAGCGAGGATGAAAAAGACGCGGCCGTGCGAGCCCTCTGCAACTGGCCCGATGCGAGCGTCGCGGATCGCCTGGTGACGATCGCTGCGAAGTCGACGGACCAGCGGTTTCGACGGCGGGCCCTGCGTGCCTACGTGCGAGTCGTTTCCCTTCCCAGCCAGCGACCAGAGAGTGAGACGCTGGCCATGCTGCAGACCGCCATGCAGCAGGCCGATGTGCTGGAAGACCAGCGACTGATCGTCGAACGCGCCGGGAGCGTGCGCTCGCTGGAGAGTGTCATGTGGATTGCCACATTCCTCGACAAGCCGGACCTGGCCCAGCAAGCGTGCCAATCGCTGGTTGAACTGGCCCACCACCGCGAGCTGAGGCATCCCAACATGCAGCAGTTCGGCCCGCTGCTGGACAGGGTTGCCGCCATCAGCCGAGACCCGCAAGTCGTACAGCGCGCCCGGCGGTATCGCCTCGGGCTGTGACAGCCGTTTGTCCGAGTGAGCGAGGGAAGCGGATCGCACCTTCCGTTTCCTGCCGACGCTTGTGATGCGCAAGTGCTCACAGCAGATCCTGGAAAAACTCCGCGGCTGCTTCCCAGTCGACGGTTTCGTCCGGTTCTCTGCCAAGCCTCTCATAGAGTTGTCGTCGGCCTTTCTTGTCGGCCACGGCGATTCGGGCGGCAATGCACAGCACGTCCTCGGCGACTTCCAGGGGGACGACCACGACGCCGTCCCAGTCGCAGCCGACGATGTCGCCGGGCCGGACCAAGACTCCGCCGCAGCCTACGGGTACGTCGACCTCCATCAGCTCCACTCGACCTGGGATAATCGTCCGCCCGATCCCTCGGCAGGCCACCGGGTTCTTCTGCAGGATGATTTCTTCCGTGTCGCGGGCGTAACCATCAGTGACGATTCCCACGACCCCTTGTGCCTGCATACTCATGGAGTTGTTAGAGCCCCAGTAGCCACACTCCCGAGCCCCATTGGTCGACGTAACGACGACATAGCCGGGCTTCACACTGAGCGTGGCGTGCATGCCGCCCATTTCATTCCAGATGGCGTGCTGTTTGAGGGCATCGTCCCGCTCAATAACCGGCATGGGGCGGTTCGTGGGGAGCACTCGCAGCGTGGTGGCCGGCCCCCAGAAGCTCATACCCATCCACAGCGGACGTATCTCGCGATCCATCAGCGTAACGTCGGAGCGACCGACGGCATCCAGGGCGTCCGCCACGTCGGTCACTCTCAGGAATTTGCTGAATCGAGCCGCCAGTGCCATGGGCTCTTTGGCGGAAGGCGACTTCTGAACAACCGCCGGCTCTTCAGCAGCTGGCGAGGAGGGGATTGTCCCGGCGACAAGAGCGGCCGAAGCCGACGCGGCGAGAAACTGACGCCGCGAGGAGATCGAGTCGTCACGTTTAGCTGTTGATCTGTCCGTCTGATTCACTGGATTTCTCCGGGAGACATAAGCATAGGGGGCGACCTTCAGACCGCACTGCTTCCATAGCCCTTAAGATAGACTAATACGTGGCGCCAAAGGATCGGCTCGTGGAACGGAATTGTGCCGGCGACCGCCAGAAGTTGGATCGCGTCCACCTGATTGCGCAAGAAAACGTTGGTCAGATATTCCTTGAAGCTGCCGTCGTCAGCCAACATCGCCCGGGGCACTGAATAGCGGTTTTCTGTTCCCATCCACACACACTCGGGTTGTGGAATCTCATCGATCGCGGCGCAGTTGGTTTTCCAGCGAGCGTTTGATTCGCTTGTCAGCTTTCTGATAAGAGACAAACACATCCTCGCGGACGACGAATGAGCCGTCGTCGCTCTTGCATCTTCTTCAGCAGATATCCATGAGTCGGGTGCTCACGCTCGCCGCGTCCACGCACTGTCCCCCACGCATACCAGTGCTCAAAGATACACGGCGAAGGTCGCTGGGCCCGTTAACGATGGCCCAAAACAGGGACAAAACCGCTAATTCTCCGGCGACTTCACAAATTTAGTCAATCATCGAAATAGCTATTGACTCTATTTCGGTATTTAGCTAAATTGCGAACATGAACACTGTATTTAGGGCACTGGCCGACCCGACACGCCGCAAGGTGCTGGAGTTGCTGCGCAAGCAACCGATGTCTGCCGGAGAGCTTTCGGCGCATTTTCCCGTATCGCGCCCAACCATGTCGGCACACTTTGCGGTGTTGCGTGAAGCAGACCTGATCGAGGCACGTAAGATAGGGACGACCATCATTTATCGAATTAAATTGTCGGTTCTCGAAGACGTTCTGCTTGGCTTCGCTCAGGTATTCGGCATCGGTTCCGCAGAGCCTGCAACTGGAAGTGAGCCCGCAACTGGAGGTGAGCCCGGAGAAACTACGGCCCTAGAATCCAAAGAAACCCAAGGTGGACAATCCGAATGAACGAGAATCCCACTTCCTCTACCAATGGAAAGTACCTTCTACTCGCGCTCAAGCTCGCCGCCGTACTCATCGGCTCGTCCTTGCTGCTGAGTCTCGCACGCAGAGAGGGGCTTATTGGCAGCGAGTCGGTCGAGCGAGCGGTCGGCGTACTCATTGCACTTGTCTGCGCCGCCTATTGCAACGTCATGCCGAAGTTGCTTGGTCAACAGCCGACCACGATCGGCGACGCGAAAGTTGCTCAGGCTTTGGGGCGTGTCAGTGGGTGGGCGATGACACTGGCGTTTCTTGCCTCTGCCGCTCTATGGGCGTTCGGAGAGCGGGGGGTCGCGCAAGTTGGCTCAATTGTCGCTGTCGGCGCGAGCGGCGTAGTCGTGGTCGGGTACGCGTGCTGGAAGTACATCGCACGGTTCAAGTTTGGGGACAAAAGAATGATGATGTCTATTCTATTCATGCTGCTTGTACGCATCCCAGGTGTTTCCGGTCAGGATTCCTCGACCACAACCTGGAAGGGAACGTGGGATGCATGCGGCAACAAGCTGAGGCTGGAAATCGACATTGCTCAGATTGGTGAAAAACTGGAGGGCGAACTTCGCAGCTTGGATCTCCAAGTGCACCGAAGATGACTTGGTCGGCGGCCGTATGCTGCGGACCGGGGCCGAGATACCGTGCAGGCTCCAAGGAGAATCGCAACGAATTAGTCAGCCACTCTTTGTCATACTCGAACGTCGCGCTTTCGCGACCTTGAGGCACTGTTGTGAACCCTGTTGTGAACCGGTGGCAGACTGATCGAGCTTCAGTCACAGCGTTGTCGCCGAAGCAGGTTAGCGCGGTCGCCGCGGCGGTATCGGTTGATCCGCTGCCGTCACATCGACCGACGGCCGCTCGTGAGGGAAGCCGTCGACTGACAGGGCGTACGGATCATTGGGCAGGCTCTTGACAATGTCGACGTCTGTCGATATTATTTTTGACGCTGGTCGATATTCTGACGAGAAACGCTTGCCGTCCGGGTGAGTGAAACTGAAATCCTACGCCGTCGAAGCATGCCATGTCCGAAGAACGACTACCTGATGCCGAGTTGGAGGTGATGGCTTGTCTGTGGCAGTTGCGGGAAGCCACGGCGCGCCAGCTCCGCGAAGCGATGATGGACTACCGCCCCATGGCACACACGTCCATGATGACTCTGTTGGGACGTCTGGAAGCCAAGGGGATGGTGAAGCGAAACAAAGGCCCCGTCGGCAAGGCATTCATCTATGCGCCGCTGCGACGTCCGGACAAGACGTACCGACGCGTCATCGGTGACGTGCTTCAACGTATCTTCGGCGGGAATCAACCGGCGCTGGTCGCCTCGCTCTTTGAGACCCGGCCGCCGACAAGAGCCGAAGTGGCGGAGCTGCAGCGATTGCTCGACCGACTCCGGCAGAAGAACCGTCTCAAGGAGTGACTACCATGCAACTGCTCCTGCCGATACTCCACAGCGCGACCGCGACCTGGTTCCCGTTCGTCTGTCATGCCGTCTGGCAGACTTCGCTGCTCACCGTGCTGCTGCTGGCCGTTGTCAGGCTGGGACGGCGCTGGCCTGCTCCGCTCCGCTACTGGCTGTTGGTACTGGCCCTCGCCAAGTTCGCTCTGCCGCCGGTGCTGTCGATGCCCACCGGTTTGTTCAGCCACGTGGGACCGGCGGTGGGGGCCACGGCCAGCACGACCGACGCGCCCGCGGCGACAACGGCCAATCCGATCCTGGCGGATCTGCCTGCGGCGCCGCAAGGTGTTCGCACCGTACTGGCTCCGAGTGATTCCATTGCGGAAGGGACCAGCGTCGTGCCACGATCGCCATCCTCATCGCTGGTCCCAGACGTCAAGGTCTGGTTGATGCTCCTGCACGCCATGGGCGCGCTGGTCGTTACGTTCTGGATCCTGTGGAACCTGCTTGTCATGCGTCGTGCGATTTGCGGCGCCACCGAATTGTCCCATGGTGAGCTGTGGCGACGATTCATCGAGGTTTCCGCACGGCTCGGCCTGCGACATCCGCCCCGTCTCTTATTGTCACACGATGCGAGCGGACCGGCCGCCTTCGGTGTGGTGCGCCCCGTGGTGATATTGCCCGACGCCATGGCCTCGCTCGAGGCGTCGGCGTTGGACGCTGTCTTAGCGCACGAGTTGGCTCATCACCGTCGTCGCGACCCCTGTATCAACTGGGTCCAGCTTGCGCTCACGGCAGTCTGGTGGTTCAATCCTTTGCTTTGGGTTCTGAACCGTCAGATCCGCAAGGTGCGCGAAGACTGCTGCGACGATCTTCTGCTGACGCGGAATTTCACCACTGGTCAGGCCTACTGTGACACACTGCTAAGTGCCGCATCGAAGCTCACTGAACGGCCAGTGGCGGGACTGTCGCTGGGGTTCGGTGACAGCCTCCACCCTCTGGGCCGGCGCATGGAACGAATTATGGATCAGACGTTGCGCAGGACGTCGCGACTTTCGCTCTCAGGGTTTCTTGTCCTGGCCGTCTTGGCGACCGTGTTCCTACCGGGGTTGCGGCGGTCGGATGGCGGAGCATCCGTGCCGCCCGCGCAGCGGGCCGAATCGACGGCCGGCAACGCTGCGGCCGATGCCAACACTGGGGTACCTGCGTCGACCTCAGATTGGCTCGAAGGCATGACGGTCAGAGGCCGCGTCGTCGATCATCGCGGCGCCCCTGTCGCCAACGCCGAGGTCCTGTTGCTGGGCACGGAGCGCGTCATCGTCGACGCCGACCGGCGGACCTGGTTCGTGCCAGAGAGGCAAAGCCCGCGTCCGCCGTCGACGCGGACGGACCAGGAGGGTGCCTTCGCCATCGCGCGCAAGCTGGGAACGGCCAATCGCCTGGGAATAATTGCCGACGATCCGTTGTTCTGGGTTGTCTCGCGCGAAAGCCTGGCACAAGGCGACCACGTCGAAGTCAGGCTGCCCGCGGCCGGCAGTCTGGCGGTGGGGTGCGATTTGCCCAGCAAACCCGCCAAACTGCCGGTCATGATCGAGCTGAAGACATTCAAAGGTGCCAGCGGGATCACCGACTCATTGCGATTCCACATGTCGAGCTTCTCTCTGGAGAATCCGGGCGAAACGTCTTTCGAGCACCTTCCACCCGGGCAATATGCGGTGCAGCGCCATCAGGAGACGAAGACCGGCGCGAACAGCGTGCTAATGTCGGGGGCGGACCGGCAATTGGTTGAGATCGAATCCGCGAAACAGGCGAACATCCGGTTGGAACGAAAGACGGGCCGGCCGCTTACGGGCTTGGTGCGAGGTCTCGAAGACGTCGAATTGCGCTACGCCTATTTGACCATCACTTACCCGGGCCCAGAAGAGTTGGTTGGAAAGGAGGGGAAGCTCGGCAGGTTGTCCGTCGCTTTCGACGTCATTCCGATCACCTCGGAGGGACGTTTCACGACCGACCCGATTCCTCCGGGCGATTACTCGGCGCATCTGTTTGCCGTTCTCGCATCGACACCACAATTGTCAAGCCAATCATCGGATTTTTCTGGGAGGGTGTCTTTTACAGTGCCGGAGAACGCCGATCTCCCCGAAATCGAACTCGTCGCCAAAGCCAAGCCCGCCCCCGATCTGTCCCAAGTAACCGACCTTCGCGTGCGCGTCGTCGATGAGGATGGCAAGGGATTGTCGAACGCGGAAGTCATGGTGCATACGGCGGATCAGGGATATGGAAACTGGTCGACTGGTCGTGAAGGGCTGGTCTTCCTGGGCGGGCCATGGCAGTATCGCGGGGCAGCGGCCCTGCAAGTATTGGTGCGCGCCGAAGGCTACGCATCGACGGTTGCACGCTTCGCGGGCGCGGAGCGAGATCGGCTGAGCAACGGCGAAGCGACGGTCACTCTCCGGCGTGGGCACAAGGTCCAATTGCGATTCATCGTACCCGAAGAATTGGTGTGGCCGAAGGGATCGCTGCCCGAAGTCTACTTTGACGATCTGCAATACCGCGTCCGCATCATGCGCCAGCCGAGCAATCGTCGAGGCGGCGCGGGTTCGGATTTCAACCTGCTCAACCTGAACGAGGTTGGCGCGGGGCTCTTCGAGTTTCAGCTGGCCGACGATACGCCGCAGTTTCACGTGGCGGTTCATGTGCCCGGATTCCTCCAGCACTTCGAGACCGGACCATTCACTCTCGCTGACGTGAAGGATGGAATCCTGGAGATCGACCTTCCGCGTCCTGTGACGCTCGACGTCTCCTTCGAGCCGGGCGACTATCCTGACGCCGATTCATTCTTCAAGAGCGCGTCGCTGGATGTGGCGTGGCAAATCCAGGGAGACAGCTACTTGAACGTCGCTTCTTCGGAGGGCACGCTGCTCACTCCGCGGCTTACGCTGACGGACTTGGCCCCTGGCCACTATCTGGTGAGCGTGCGCACACAGCCCTCTGACGACAGCAAGCCGCTTCCCGGCACCGAGACCAACGCAGGCGTTTACTACGACCGGAAGATCCTGACACTCGAAGATGGCCAGACGGAACGAGTGGAGTTTCGCTCGGTGCCTTATCGACCCCAACGCTTATCGTGGGACGCGCACGGCTTCGCTTCACATTACGACTCCAGGGGGTGGACCGGCGAAGGGCCGCACGGTCTCTGTCACTCGGTTTGACGGTCACTACGGGGCCCAGGTGGTATTCTCCGGCACCGTGCCGGAGTCGGGCGAGATTGTGCTAACCGGCATCACGGACGAGACACTGCCGGCGTCTTCGTCCCCACCGTATCAGGTGAGCGTCGACGGCGAGCGGGTAGGTTCGTTTGGCTTCACCGCAACAGGCGACGCCGGAGCGGTTTGAATTCGTGTTGGCCCCTGGCAAGGGAGACATGGCCCCCGACGTGGAATTGACGCGTTTGACGACCGGGGAGACCGTGCTCCTCAGCAGCTTCCGTGGTAAGGTGGTGTTTCTGGAATTCTGGGCGACGTGGTGTGGCCCATGCCAGGTGCCGCAGTCTGCGCTCAATGCACTGGGTGTCGAGCAGAGCGTGGCCTGGAAGGATCAAGTGGCCATCATTCCCGT
The DNA here is from genome assembly GCA_963802295.1 of uncultured Planctomycetota bacterium. Lineage (GTDB taxonomy): Bacteria > Planctomycetota > Planctomycetia > Pirellulales > Pirellulaceae > JAJRVM01. The sequence goes on from CAWDIM010000010.1 coordinate 155,238, forward strand.
CAGTATTGACTCGGACCAAACTCGCGTCCGGACGCACATTCAGCAGCGTGCTTGGACCGGACTGGAACATTTCTGGTCGGGCGGGAGCGAGGGGGCGGACTTCGAGTGTCCAGCCGCTCGAGCGTTCGTCGTACACGGCGTGCCGCAGTCCGTTCTCATCGGCCGCGATGGCCGCATTCTCTGGCGCGGCCATCCGCTCGGCCAGGCGGATGGAATGGATGTGAAATCGCGGATCGAACAGGCGTTGAAATGAGTTAAGCGGCATGGCAGCCGCCGGCGAAACCGGGCAAGAACGGGTGTAGCCTGCCGCAAGTAGATCGTCGCGCATCAAGTCGACACGCGTTAATAGTTGACGTGTTCGGCACGTTTCCTGCTTCACAGAACCACTGCCGCGTTTCAGAGCCCGGCCCGGGCACTTCAGACATACGCTTCGCGACAGATTGATCGAGCACTGTGAGAACATCATGCACCTGCAAGACCTTTCTCAGAATCGGAGAATCGCAAGGCTGGCCCAACTCACGCGAGAGTTGGAACAGAGCCATACTCCTGAAGACACTCTGCGGGTATCGGCACCATTGAACGATGAGTGCGGATTGCTCTGCCTAGTGGGCAGAGGGTGGGGACAGTCCTTTCCACCATTCCTGTAACGGTGAACCCTTTCGGGGGCTGAAGCGGGCGTACCGCTCAATTCGCCGAAGGACTTCCGCCACAGTGTCATCCCTCGCATTGCAGCCATCCGCCCAAAGTCTCACGATCTCCGCAGTCGTAATCGTGGTGATGCCCTGAGCGTTCGCCAAACGAATTGCCTTTCGGTCGTCCGTTGCTACCGTCCAATTGCGGCACTTTGCCAGTGCTAAGCAAATCGCTTCACCGTCATCGACGGCCGCAGCGAATCGGACAAAGTGCTCGGCTTCAACCTCATTCTCCATTTCGCACTTATGGAGCAGCCCTTCAGTAAGGGCGTCCGTCAGATCAATGCCCTCGGGAACTAAATTCGATTGGTCCTGGTCGTCCTCTTTCCGAACAAAAAGCGATTCTTCCGTGACGAGGGTTGGGACGTAGATCGCTCCTTCCAACGCCCGCAGAATGTCAAGAAAACCCCCGGAAGCGTAGAGGTTAATCAAGCAGCAGGCATCCACAATTCGCTGGGGCATGTTCCTCTCCTCGGTCATTTTCCGTCCGAGAGGAGAGAGAACTGCGACGCAGCTTGACCAGACACCACCAGATACTCACCGTCAAGCGAAACTTCGGGAGAAGTCAGGTAACGTGCTACCGTTTCCCTCGCAGTCACCGGATCGCAACGCAGGAAACGAGCCAGTTGTCCTTCGCTCAGTTCCCCCCGCTCGAATGCGTGGACAGCAAGGTACTTGTAACGATCCGAAAGAGGTTCATCGTTCGCAGGATGCTGCGGCAAACTAAGAACCTCGGTGGCCTTTCGTACCTCCAAACGGGATTCCTTGAGATGCGCTCGGGTTCCTGGTGGAATCAGTCCCATACCCTCCAGGCGAAGCGTCATCGCCTCCAGCGACACGAAGTATAGGTGGCTGAGACGGCAGAGATCCGCAATCTGGAAGTCGTTCGTTGTGTTGACGATCTCGTTGAATCGGCGACGAACCGACGTAGCTGGCATGAGGAATGCCATGGCGAAGACTTCCGCAAAGCGTTCGCTGGCAGGTCGTTTCACAGGAGTTGCGAGGTAGTCGATTCCCGGTTTGTGACGATCAACGAGGAGATGTCCGTATTCGTGAAGCATCGTAGCCCGCCGCCGTTCGGGCGGGTGCTTCCGATTGACGGCGATCAAGCCCCCAAATTCTCCGATGTAGGCGAACATACCAGCAATCGGTGAGGGAAGACTCTGGTAGACAATTCGCAGCCCGACCTCGGCTTCCAGAACGTTCCGCAGATCGATGATCGGTTGATCGCCTAGCCCAAGTCGCTGACGCTCCTGCACCGCCACATCTTCGGCAAAAGCAGCGGGATTGACTTGGTTGCTCAGCCGCACTTCAGGAGGATAGTTCAGCTTCAAGGGAGCATTCATGATCTGCTCAAGCCGAAGATAATCCTCAGCGAACCGTTGAAGCTCGGAAATCGCCTGATCGAGTTCTGGGTTTTCCACCTTCGTTCGCCCGGCAACGGCTCGCAGGTGTGGCTGAATGTCCACCAACGGTTCGCCTGGACGCAGCAGTTCATGAACGGAACGACCAAAAAACGATGCGAGTTTGACGATTTCCTGTGCCTTCAAGGGACGAGTCCCCTTCTCAATGGCGATCAAGATCGGGCGGCTGCATTCCAAGTGTTTTGCGGCATCCTCCTGAGTAACTCCTCGGGCTTTGCGGGCCTCGGCCATCCGTTGCCCAAGCACCCTCGGGTCGATCTGATTCAATTCAGACATCGCACACCTCCGCAATATTTAAGCTGCCCTTGCAGGCAGGTCGATCAAGTTGGCCCACTGGCAACCGTTCGATTGGGCTCTTGTAGGAAATCCCCACCACTCGGTCCTGTATCTTTGATAGAGATCGATGCAGGACTGCACTGAAACACCGGAGTCCAGCATATCGGTTTCCCGTAAATGCCGAACAAGAACAATCGGCAGCCGATTCTCATTCAGGTCTGCTAGGTGGTCCACGAAAAGTAGAAACGCCTTCAGGTACTTCAACTTCCTCGGCCCGCTGCGGTCGAAAACGGGACTATGCCGGTCGAGATCGTAGATCTCGGGAAAGTCCTCAACGCCTGCGCGGTGCAGTGAAACCCTGCGAAAGATACATGCAGGACAACCGCACACCACCTTCGAGCTTTGCGTGACTCGAGATACTCGTTTTCGGCCATACCCTCCACCGCTTAATCACCAGAACGAAGCTCATACTTCTCCCACCAGGATTATCGGCTGCGACTTTACATTGTCAATAGACATGTGCTGTAAATACACATGAATGTAAAACTCACTGGATCGAGATAAGTGCTCCACTACTGGGTGGTGTGCATCGAAACACGGGTGCGAAGCGATGTGCCTCCACGAAAATGGCGTGAAACTTGGAGACCAACCGTCCCAGGCCGAGTTGCCGGAGGTCGTGGTCAAAAGCCTCCAAGGCGTGTCTGTGGCAGTTGCGGGAAGCCACGGTGCGCCAGCTCCGCGAAGCGATGTTGGACTACCGCCCCATGGCACACGCGTCCATGATGACTCTGTTGGGACGTCTGGAAGCCAAGGGGATGGTGAAGCGAAACAAAGGCCCCGTCGGCAAGGCATTCATCTATGCGCCGCTGCGACGTCCGGACAAGACGTACCGACGCGTCATCGGCGACGTGCTTCAACGTATCTTCGGCGGGAATCAACCGGCGCTGGTCGCCTCGCTCTTTGAGACCCGGCCGCCGACAAGAGCCGAAGTGGCGGAGCTGCAGCGATTGCTCGACCGACTCCGGCAGAAGAACCGTCTCAAGGAGTGACTACCATGCAACTGCTCCTGCCGATACTCCACAGCGCGACCGCGACCTGGTTCCCGTTCGTCTGTCATGCCGTCTGGCAGACTTCGCTGCTCACCGTGCTGCTGCTGGCCGTTGTCAGGCTGGGACGGTGCTGGCCTGCTCCGCTCCGCTACTGGTTGTTGGTACTGGCCCTCGCCGAAATCGTCGTCGACTGGGGAAAGCGTGACCCGGCGAGCTTGTCACACCCAACTACATCTACTTCCATTCGTGGAGAGCGGCTGCTCATGGACAACGGTTCCTTGCGCTTCCTGGTTACAATTTCTCTGTGCCTCATCCGAGAACGCGGTGGACTGGTGTGATAATGCGAAGGCCGAGTGGAAGCGGTGGTATGACGATGTCGCCAACGGCTGTTCCGAGAATGCTGGCCTCGCAACGCGAAGACCGCCGGAGGAAGAAGCGGCGGACTTGTCGCCGGACAGTGAGAACAAGTAGGGCCAGCACCAACCTGAGAACGTACGTTGGTGATCGGTCCACGATTCGTCAACCTGTAGACGCGTTCCAGTTCTCTGGTTCCTGCCGGGATTCGACCGTATTGCGAATCGATCGCGAAACTCCGTGGAGGCAGCGATATCATCGGATTGCGGCTCAACACGACGCATGCCCCCGTAGAGGCACCCGGCGGCCGAGGTGGAGTGGCTGCACGGGATCGGTGAGCATTGGGCCGTTGGGCGTGCCAAGCGTCCAAACAGGCGCCGGTTTGTCAGAGTGACGGGGACAAACGCAGAACGCTCGTCGCGAGTGGCCGTGATACAACCGTTTGTGACGAGCGTTTAGAAATCAAGCGGAGAGGGTGGGATTCGAACCCACGAACGCCTTTCGACGTTGCTGGTTTTCAAGACCAGTGCGATAGACCACTCTGCCACCTCTCCAGGCACCCACGTCCATTCCCGCACATGGATGACACTCAAGCGGGTCGGAAAGTTCGTCCCATCGGTCCCTCCACGTCACAGAACAGTCCGCAGCAGCCAGACTGGTCTCGACTCTTTTCCACCACCGGGCAGCAAAACTCATAACCGTCGGCAAGGGGAGGGGCCCGCGAACCGTGCAACCATGATAGCAAAAATGCCGATGCCTGCCAGACGTGATGTGATAGGGTGCGAGCTGTGCCGCAGGAAGTCTCAACGTGGCGGACCACCACCGATACCGCACCGTCGTTCCCGCACGTGCAGTCCCGTTGCGCCCGGCGCCCGTTGTGGCACGCGTTGAGCGTGCTACATTGTCGGCCGAGCCTGGCACTCTCGTGACCTGCGAGTCACTTCGGTGCGCCGCCGGTCGGTACATTGGCGGCGGGGGGCGGCGAAATCAGCGTCACGTCATCGATCCAAAGGTCACCGGCATGGCGCTGATTTTCGCTGCTGGCGAAGCCCAACGCCACTCCCATGGCCTGCTGGGGATCGTACTTTCTGTTCCCGTTCTCTTGCCAGGCGGCGGGGCGGAACTGGGACCACGGGATTTCGACCCGTTCCCATCCCTCAGCCGCGGCCCGAGAAGCCTGGAACCGATGCTCGAAGTGAAGAAGGTCGTCAGGCGACTTGCCTCCGTAAGCGATCACCGTCACCTCCTGACCGGCCTTCCCGGCGTGCAGATAGAAACGCACGCCGACGAAACGGTGCCAATCTGCAGGCTGGTCACACACGTGACCGCAGGTCGCCCAGCCCTCCGCCGCCACTTCATAGCGCACATGCAGCGAGGCTCCGCCGTCGTGCTTCCGCCGGGTGTCTCGGGTCAATGTCAGCCGGGTCTCCCGGGCGCCGTCGAGAAAGGCCTGCCAGGCGATCGGTTCTCGCTCGAAATCATCGATCACTTGGCCACTTGCCGTGGTGACCGCACGCTCTGGAGGTGGTGGCGTTTCGGCCGGCGGAGTCTCAATTGCCATTTCGGCGGCCGGCTTGTCCTGCTGCCCCGCATGGGCCGGTGTCGTCTTCGGGCGGGTCGCCGTCCATCTGTTGTAGTAGAAATTCAACAGTGGCACAAACTCGTCAGTTGCTTTTCGATTCCCCGCGTCCGACGGGTGATCATCGCCATCGCTGGGATAGTAAAGCGTGTTCCCGCCTCGGTTGCAGATATGCTCCACCTGGCCTTCACGTATCCGATGGTGATTGTTGGGGCCGGTGAGCACATTATAGAAATCAAACACGGCCACGTTGTTTCCGCGGTAATTCGCCAGCCAGTCCAACACAAGCCATTTGTTCAGCGCGCGAGCATTGGCGGCGAAAGTGTCGTCCCGCACCGGAGGGGCGGTGACGACGACGAATAACTTGTCGGGCCGCGTGGCGAAGTAAGCCAACAATTCGTTGTAGATTGCCTTCCCATTGGCCACCGACAGACCTTCTCCTCGAGTTGCCGCATCGGTCGGTTTGCCTGTCAGATGCGAGTTGGGAAAGCAGGATTTGAACATCACAATTTCGTTTTCGCCACCGGGATCCGCCACACTGCGCGTATACTCGCTGTGCTGTTCGTTTTCGCGATACACCGCCTGCAGATACTCGCCACTTTGCGGGCCTGTAAACCATTGCGGCCAGTCGGTTATGTCGGTGCGATCTCCGATTGCCTCCGGCCCCCATCCGTAATTGGTGTCGCTCACGAAATAGTTATTGCTGCCGAGCGCCTTTCCAAGGCCCCCGTTGGAGTCCGCCAACCAGTTCTCGCCGCACGAGTGATGGATGAACACCAGCTTGACTGTCTGCCGCGGACTTTTCGCGTCGAGCGAGGGAGTCTGAGACAACGCGGAAGAGCAGCCGATCGCGCCCGCCACCGACATGAGCCCGACCACAATACCCCACTCAGATCGACCTGCGAACGCTGCAAAACGCGATAAATTCGGCATGATCATGCTCCTTTTGTGAGACAATGCGCCGCGGCCCTTCGGCAGACGACCAAAAAACCACTTCCTTTCGTCCTGATAGAGCAGGGGGCAACTGCCAGAGTGTTTCGTTCAGCAGAGCTGCAGTATAACATTCGCGGTGGCAGGAGCAGACTTGCCGGCCGTAAGAGGTTTTCGTAATCGACCAGGAACCCGTACTTGCTGCGGAGTATCGGACCCATGGAAATCGGGCGCGGGTTCCTGGTCCTCAGCCAGGACTGACTGCGTGGCTCACATCGCACGCTTCACCAGTTGTGAGTGGATGGTTGCATACCGTCCCGCGTCGAGCGCCGATCGTCACCGCCGTCGTGTCGCGTGGGGCAAGGAGAATCCGTCAGTCAATTGCTCAGTCAATTTGCTCAGGCAATTGCACGGCTGCAACGAGCGTTCGTTCTCCTTTTGCGAAACTGCAACATGCCGCAGCTGTCTTCGATTGGCCGGGGGCGGCAGCGCGGGGCAAGACGCCAAGTTTTTCGTGGCTCGATCACAACGTCCGTGTTGGCGCAAACCGAGTCGTTCAGCGGTGTTCGGCTCTCTGTGCGACGAAGGTTGTGCCGAGCCGCGTCAATTCAGCGAATCTTCAATAAGTTCGGGGCCATGCCTTTCCGATACTCAGCAAGGAGGACGATTGTGACGCCTGTATGGATTGGCGCGGAACATCAACTCCGGTTTCTCGTTTCAGATGGTGAAGGATGGCAGGCTCATGAAACGCACTTTTCTGCTGATTGGCGTCGGGATTGCGAGCATGGTTGGTCTCCAGGCTACCCCTGTGGTGGGGCAGGGTGTTGTCCCCGGTACGGGAAAGTCGATCGACTATGTCGGAGACAATTTTGAAGAGCCGGATTGGCAATATGTCCTCAAGGGTCCCAAGAGTTCGCGGGAGAACGACGGGCAAACTCGCTCTCCCATGGGATATTCGGCGAATCGCCGTTGGTTTGAGGGACCCGAGCGGGGTGATCCGGACGTGGTGAAAGTGATTCCCACGCCAGAGAACGGTTTGCCGGAGAGCGCCAATGCCTTGCTGATGCGGACGCTGCATTCAGGTGTGCCGGGCCGCAACTCATTCGACGTTCAGCAGGACGATTTGATTGTGGACTGCATTTCGCGACTAGGCACGGGTATCCGGCCTTCGGAGACGCCCAACTGCGTGGTCCGGGTATATCTGCCGCCCTCGGAGCAGTGGGAGAACCGTTCGGGGCCGCATTTCGGTTTCCGACTCGGACTATCGGCCACCAATCAGAAACCTCGAGAAGGCCTGTTCGCCTCGGGGACCGAAGCCGTTAGCGAACCGTATTGGCCGGGAATGTGGATTCACTTCCGCAGCGAAACCGACGCCAAGGTGGACAAGGACTCAGCCTTCATTAAGGTGCGTGGCGACCGCCTGGGACGCGATTTTCAGGTGCTGGAGATTGACCGATTCGGCTGGTGGACGCTCGGCATGTCCGTCACCGGTGATGGGATGGTCCATTACTACGCCCATGCCGGTGTTGAGCCGCTGACCGCCAAGGACCATCTCACATCGCAGTATCCTTATAGTTTCCGTGCCGAGCAGTTCCGCACGTTCTTTTTCAATGTGTGTAATCGCAATGACGGCAAGTCCTGGTCGACGCCCTTCGTGATCGATGATCCACAGTTGTTCCTGGTGAATGCCAGTCGCATCAATTCGATTGTGGAACGAAAACAACAGCAGACGCAGCGCAGTTCGACTGCCAAACGCAGCAAGAGCACCCAGAGCACGAACCGCAAACGCTGAGCCTTGTCTGACAACCCCCCAAAAAAATACCCGATGCCCGAGGCAGAGACGCTCAATGTTTCCCAGGAAACGTTGAGCGTTTGCCATTCTTGTCGGCTCGTGCCGCATTCCCGGTAGACGGGGCGGACCAATTCTTGTTCTTGTTCTGTTCTTGCATTTTCATGGTGACATTGTGGACGGCCTCCTGCATGCGCCTTAGATTGTTAGTCATTGGTAACTTCACGCCATTTGATTGAGGAGCCGTTTCATGCCATTGGACATTAATCGCCGCAAGTTCCTGGGATCGGCCGCTGTGACGGGTGCCTTTACGATCATCCCCCGACATGTGTTGGGCGGGCCGGGTTATGTGGCTCCCAGCGAGAAGATCACACTGGCTCATATTGGGATGGGGACTCAAGGTTTCAGTGAACTGGGAGGTCTGCTGGAGAATCCGGAGATCCAGATTGTGGCGGTCTGCGATCCGAACACGGACAGCAACGATTATGTGGAGTGGGGCAAGCACAGCGTGCGGAATCGCATACGGGAATACCTGGGTGATTCCCGTTGGCGCGAAGGGGAAAGTGGTTGTCCGGGCGGGCGGGAAATCGGGCGGCTGGTCGTTGACACCTATTATGGCCGGCAGCGAGGCGATCAGAAGTATGAGGCGTGCCGCGCGTATGCGGACTTTCGGGAGCTGTTGGAAAAGGAACAGGACCTGGACGCGGTCAAGGTGATGACGCCCGATCATTTACACGCGACGGTGGCGATCGCGGCGATGAAGAAGGGCAAGCACGTCATGATGCACAAGCCGATCGCCAACCGCCTGGTAGAAGGGCGCAAGGTACTGGAAACCGCCCGCCAGGCGAAAGTTGCCACGCACTTGCTGGCTTATGGCGCGGCGGAAGGAAATCGACTGATTTGTGAGCGGGTCAAAGCCGGGGTCATCGGCACCTTGCGGGAGATTCACAACTGGACGAATCGGCCGGTCTGGCCGCAGTACACCGAGATCCCTCGGGATCGGCCCCCCGTCCCCGCAGGTTTGGACTGGGATTTGTGGCTGGGCCCGGCTCTCGAGCGACCGTATCATCCGCATTACACCCACACCGTTTTTCGTGGCTGGTACGATTTTGGTGGCGGGAGCATGGCCGACATGGGCATTTACAGTCTCTGGCCGGTATTGGCGGCTCTGGAACTTGATCCCCCTGTCAGTGCTCAGGCATGGGCCACGCATGCTTGCGCTATCGACGACTGTGTCAGCCATCCGGTAACCAATGATTTCTCGTACCCGGCCGGTTGCCAGTTGCGTTTTCAGTTCGCCGAACGCGGTGATCGTCCGGCCGTCGAACTCTTCTGGTACGACGGTGGCATGAAGCCGCGGTGCCCGGCGGAAGTCGAGAGGCACGATGTCGAGATGCAGCGGGAGGGGATCTTGCTGGTGGGTGATCAGGGTGCGATTCTGGCCGGATTCCAGGGGCAGCAGCCGCGGCTGTTTTCCCAGGGGAAAGTCGCCTCGCTGGACCTGACCGATACCGACGCGGCTCAAATGGAACGCTCCGGTAAGCGTGCCAGCGGGTGGATCGAGGCCGTGCGCGGCGGTGGCGAGTCGCCCGGCAGTTTTCTGCATGCGGCGGCGATGACGGATACGGTGAATCTGGGGACCGTCGCGCTTGCGCGGGGAAAAAGGTATTGTTCGACAGTGCCAACATGAAGATCACCAACGAGGAAAGCGCCAATCAGTATCTGCGCCGCGAGTACCGCTCGGGATGGGAACTCTGAGCGAACCGTGGCGGAGCGGCACTCGTGGAACTGGCGCACACGCACGGGCTCGGCGGCAGACGCGGGATGAGCGGTACCGCTGGTACGGTCAAGTGCTGGCCAGCCCCGCGCTGCGTCCCGCGGCAGAGCCGGCTCAAGTTACGTGTGCCGGCGGGAGTCCGCGGAGCTGCCGTGCTTGTTGATGACACTCGATGATTCGCTGCCGCAACTCGGCCACCAACTGGTCGTCCGACATCTGTTCGATTTCCGCCAGGGAGATCTGCGGACCGAATACCGTGCAGACCTTGGTGAAGCGCGGGAAGCGGCTGGAACGGGGCCACGCGTCGTAGGCTCCATCGACCGCGGCGGGCAGGATCGGAACGTGTCCGCGACGTGCCAAGGCACAGAACCCCGGCTTCAGCTGGCCGATCTTGCCGTCCAGCGAGCGAGTTCCTTCGGGGAAGACCACGGCGCCTTCCCCTTTCTTGAGCCGCTTCAACGTCTCCTTGATCCCCCCCAAGCTCATGCCGTCGCGATCCACGGGGATCGCGTCGAGGTACCGAATGATGCGGCCGAACAGGAACGTGTCAAACAGCGTCTTGCGGGCCATGAAATTGAGCTGTTGTCGGAAGCAGATCCCCACCAGCACCGGATCGAAGTAGCTCTGGTGATTGCAGCAGACCAGCGCGCCCCCCTCCTTGGGGAAAAATTCCTTTCCACGCCAAGTGAAACGAAAGAAAATCTTGGCGATGATCCAGAACGCGGTCTTGATGGATTGATAACCGGCGCTCTTCCACAGGGGGCGTTGCATGTGCATGGGAGTAACCGATGTCGAAATAATTGGGAACACCAGGCGGGCTCTGCCGTGCCGAGAGCCGCATCATAACCGGATGCGATGGTCAGTTTACAGTCTTACGTTGTACGATCTGCGCACGGTGCGCGCATGTTTGGAAAGAAATTGGAAATCCGAAGCACGAAATCCAAAACAAATTCAAATGACAGAACTATTAATGACAAAATCGCTTAAGGATTGAGGCCGGCACCTCCAGTAGCATACCCCGTGATGAGAATTTGCTGGTGGCCCATGACTGTGGTTTTGCCGGCAGCGGACGTTTTTTCTCTGGAGTATTTGTCTATCGAATTTGTTTGGGATTTCGCCTTTAGGATTTCGAATTTCCTGTTTGGCAGCGGCCGCGGGCCGTGTTAGGATCGCACGAACCGTCATCGTTGTTCCAGTCGGTCGCCGAGCCGTGCACGCAGTAAACCCTCCAATTCGTCCACCACCTCTTCGAGTTGGAGTCTGTCGGTGGCGACCAGAATCGCGTCGTCGGCCGGTATCAACCGTCCGACCTCCCGCGATTGATCCTCGTGGTCACGACGATTCTGTTCATCCAGCACTTGCTCGAGGGAAACGGTTTCCCCCTTCGCCTGACGCTCGTGGCAGCGGCGCGCAGCGCGCTGTTCGCTCGAGGCGGTCAGGAAAAACTTGCAGTCGGCCTGCGGGAACGCCACCGTTCCTTGATCGCGTCCCTCGGTCACCACGTTGACGCCCGCGGCCAGACGACGCTGCAACGCCACCAGCTGCGCCGGACTAACGGATTGTTGGCGACGTGGCGCGTGTTGTCGGTCACCTCCGGAGTGCGAATCTGCTCCGTCACATCTTCGTCCCCCAACAGGACTCGATCTCCCCGGAAAGTGAGGGCCACACGACCGGCCAACTCGGCAATCGCTGGCTCGTCGCGCCAGGCAAGGCACTCTCGCTTGGCAGCCAGGGCAATGGCGCGATACATCGCTCCCGTATCCAAGAAACAGAACCCCAGGCGTGCGGCCAGCCGCGCGCGACACTACTCTTTCCTGCCCCGGCCGGTCCATCAATGGTTACGATGATCGTCATCCGCTGCGCGAGCACCTTTCGTTTGTTGAAGTACGAGGCTTGCGGGGTGCGGCCGCCAGGCGAGGTGGCCTACTGGCTGCATGAACGGCGCCGTTATGGCGGTGGTGCCAGTCGCTCCCTCGCTCCCTCGCTCTACCGCTCCCTCGCTCCATGACTCCAACCGTCCATGACTCCGGCGCCCGAGCGGGTCCGTTTTACCAGCGGGCTTCCACTTCGATCCAGCAGTTGGCCGACACTTCGACCACCGCGGCACCTTTCTCAAGCGGGCAACTTCCCATGTTCTCGCCGACGAAATCGCGTCTTCGCGCGACGGTGATCGGATAACACGATTGCAGTTTGGCGCGTGCCGCTCGTCCGGCGGTTTCGAGCAGTCGAACGCGAAATCCCACGACTTGGCCCTCCTCCAGCAGGGGCATCCACGCGGTGGCCAGCACGTTCCGGCTGTCGATATGGAAGAGCCAGCTGGAAGCCGCACCGGACACGGCCGGAGCCTCGATTTTCTGGGTGGGGAGCGGAGTCATGAAGGCCAGCGATTCCTGCAGCGGATATTTCAGGTTGACGCCGATGCCCAGTTCGAAGGAACGGGCTCGTTCCCCCGCGACGATCAGGATGCTATCGAGCATGCGGGCGTCACTGCGTCGATGGAACGGCAGACCGCCGGTCAGCAGTGTGGTATGGCGGCCATCGTCATCGATATCGATATAGTTGGGGGCTTCCAGACGCTTGGCTTCGCCGCGCTCGCGGAGTTGATTTACGCCGCGCCACAGCGTGGCGGTGTCGTTGGCCCAGGCCCAGCGGCAGCAAAAGTAGGAATTCCAGGGATCGTCCGTCAACTGAGTACACGGGTCCAGATCGATCGTCAGCTGCAGAACGCGACTGCCTCGCCAGACGCGATAACGTTGCCGAAAGGTGGCGGCCGTTTCGCCGCGCGGGTCGAGCAGTCGTCCCTCGACGGTGATTTCGCCCAGCACGGCCGAGGCGGCGGTGACGGCCACGCGATCGGCCGCCATGGTCGTGTAGGTGGCTGGTCGTTTGACGGGTGGGGCGTGGCGAGGGAAACGCAGTGCCAGCTGTTGAGACAGCCGGTTACCACGCTTCTCATACTCATACAGGCCCTGCAGAGCGCCGGTGGTCGGATTCACGTGCGCTTCCAAAAACTCGTTGAACAAACGCCCCTCCTCGGCCAACAGGCGTTGTTCGGCGCGCGGGGGCTTACGGCTGGCGGCACCGGTGATCCACGCGAATCCCATGGGGGGTACGTCGACCACCACGTGCTTGTGGGCTGACCGGTGGTCGGCGGCATAGATGGGGGGGGAGTCCGCCGGGAGGCTGGGGAGTCCCGACAGATCCAACGCGGCTCGACGTACGTGGCTGGCGGGATTGATCACCAGGTAGCCGGTCTCCAGGGGGCCGGTCCCGCGCGGCAGGAATTCGGCGAATTGCCGTGTGGCCCGCTGCTGTGACGCTGCCAGCCGCTGGTCGAGATCCTCCGCGACCGTTCCGCCGATGCCCGCATCGACTTCATCGATCAGTGCGCTGGTCGTATCGACGGGGTATCTGCCGACGGCCGTGGCGAGCAGGTCTTGTGCCTGCTGGGCGGCCAGCAGGCAGCGTCTGTGCCAATAGCGCACGGTCGACGAGATCGGATCGACGTCGCGCCGGGCGACCGCCTGCTGCAGGCAAGGTGACCGATACTGGTCGGCTTTGAACTGCTCCGTTTGTCCCGGGTAGTCCGTGTCGCGAAAATAGTCGTCCACGGTCACGAATTTCCCCAGCATGCTGCCGTAGCGCGCAATTCTGCGCAGGTCGTGATACCACGTGCAGACTCGCTGCGGCCAGTGCGCCAGGCAGATTGTGGCCACATGATCCATGTCCATCGTCTCGCCAAGCTTGCTGGCCAGCGCGAGGAATGTGGCGGGGCGCGTGGCGTCGAGCGGAGCGCGGCTGATGGCATCGATCGCGCAGCGATCGGGACCTTCCCACCGAATTTTCAGCTGTGAGCCTTCCGGGTACTGTCCGTCCTCTAACGCGGTGTGCAGCGCACCAACGTACCCCAGTCGGCCCAGCAATTGCGGGTAGAGGACCGAGACTCCATAGCGCCGGCGCCCATAGACTTTGGGGCGTTGGCCCAACTGTTGTTGAAACACACTGAGCCCCTGACGCAACTGATTCAACACCGTCTCGCAGCTCTGCAAGGCCGCACTGTGCTCCGCCACTTCGCCGCCGACGAGTCCCACGTACCCGTCCTGCAGCCCGCGTTTGATCGCTGTCAGGCAGTCGGGGGCGTGCACCCGCATGGCGGTGAGTAGTTCACCGTTGAGCAGCAGATTCACCGGTATCTTGGGGGCCAGTTGTGCTTCCAGAGGGCTGCCGAGCGTGGTGGGGGCGACGAGTGTCAGGTCCAGCACATAGACGTCGACCGCATAGTAGTGATCCCGTTCCTGTGCCAGCAGGTTGAAGCAGGACGACAAGTGGTCGCGGGCCGTCGGCACATCGCCGGCGGCCGCGGCTTGGGCTCCCGCCACGACCTGTTTGAAGAAGTGGAGCTCGTCCAGATTCGTGCTGTAGCGCATCTGTCGCGTCAATAACTCGACTTGCAGGTAACAGTAACCCAAGGCGAGGAAATCGGCGACCAAGTCCTCGTCCAATCGCTGCGCCAAGTCGGCGACAGGTTCGAGCGCTCGGTGCAGAAGCTCGTCACGCGGGAAATCGCCTGCGATCAGAAACGCCCCCTCCTGGGCCGCTCGCTGGGCGAAATCAGTGGGGAGTTCCTTCTGGCTGACTCCCGGCACCAGGATCAGTAGGTCGGACAGCTGTGTCGGGGGGTTATCCCCGCGTTGCCAACGGGGAGCCAAGCCGGTGGTGGCCAGCAGCGCGGGGTGCCACAAGGCGGTCCAGGCGGACAACAGCCCGTCCGCGGCCTCCCCTTCATGGTGCATGGGGAAGTCTTCCAGGCTGTGGCAGGGGAGCAAAACGCAGGTTTCCCGGTATGTCATGGAGTCGTCAGTGGCGGAGCCAGAAAATGTTCGGTTGTCAGACGGCGGCCGGGCGCACGGAATCCCTGGGGCGGCAAGCCTTTCACAATATCGACCGGTCCGGCCACTGTCGAGGAAGGTACCGCTTGTTTCGTCGGCAGGGACCCACCAAACTGTCGGCGGCGGTGGAGAATCCCGAGAATTAGCCCACACTGGGGGGAAATGATTGACAATTTGCGTAAGTCCTTTGTACAGTGGAAAAGAACAGAGAATCTGGTGATACCCTTTCTGTATCCGCTCTTGTCTAGCTCTTTTCCATTTTCTGATTGCATGGACAATGTAAAGGGGTCACCAGGACGAGCAGCCCGGTTTTGTGATTCGTTGCGTGAGGTTCTTCCGAGCAGCAACCCGCTTGTTGAGGCCGATGACACTCGGATTTGAGGGGACGACCGATGGCAAAATATGCCGGCGTGTGGGGGATCGATATTGGCCAAGCGGCATTCAAAGCACTGCGCTGCCAGGTGGAAGGCGGGGAGGTGGTGGCGGATGCGTTTGACTATATCGAGTATCCGAAGATCCTGAGCCAGCCGGAGGCGGAACCGGAGAAGATGATTCAGGATGCGATTCAGCAGTTCCTATCGCGTAACGATGTGAAGGGTTACCGCGTGGCGTTGGCGGTGCCGGGCCAGAGCGGGCTGGCGAAGTTCTTCAAGCCCCCGCCCGTGGACGCCAAGAAGATCCCGGAAATCGTCAAGTACGAGGCGCGCCAGCAGATTCCGTTTGCGCTGGAAGACGTGATTTGGGACTTCCAGCAAATGGGTGGCGGCGCCGAAGTCGACGGCTACGCGTTGGAAACCGAAGTCGGTCTATTCGCGATGAAACGCGAGCAGGTCTTTCGTGCCATGCGACCCTTTCAGGATGCCGGTGTCGAGCTGGACATCATCCAGTTGGCACCCCTGAGCATCTACAACTTCGTGGCCTACGACATCCTGGGTGAACAGCTGCTGCCGGACGACTACGATCCGGACAATCCGCCTCCTTCGCTGGTGGTTTTGTCCATGGGGACCGACACCACGGACCTGGTGATCACGAACGGCTTTCGTGTCTGGCAGCGGAGCGTGCCTTTGGGGGGTAATCACTTCACCAAGCAGCTGACGAAGGAATTGAAATTGACCTTCGCCAAGGCGGAGCATTTGAAGCGGAACGCGCGGCAGGCGGAAGATCCGAAGATGGTCTTCCAGGCCATGCGGCCGGTCTTCAACGACCTGGTAACGGAGGTGCAGCGGTCCATCGGCTATTTCCAGGGAATCGACCGCAAGGCGAAAATTGGTGGCGTGATTGTGTTGGGCAACGCGGTCAAACTGCCCGGGCTGCAGCAGTATCTGGCCAAGAACCTGGGATACGAGGTGAAGAATTTCGAGACCTATTCACGCCTCTCGGGTCCCGCTGTGATCTCCTCGCCGGCGTTCCGTGACAACCAGTTGTCATTTGGTGTCTGCTATGGACTCTGCCTGCAGGGTCTCAGTGTGGCCAAGTTGCGGACGAACCTCGTCCCGCGCGAGATTATGACCGACCGACTGGTGCGGTCCAAGAAGCCCTGGGCGGTGGCGGCGGTCGGGGCTTTGTTGCTGGCTTGTACCTTCAACGTCTTCTTCTACTACGGGCGACTGCATCAGGCGGCCGACGAGCGAGTTGTGGGCGGCGTGTCCTGGCAGGACGCCGCGGCGCGCATCACTCAGGCCGAAACACTCAGCAAAGAGTTCGAGGATAAAGACTCCCAATTGGTGGCGCAGTTGGGACGCGTGACGGCCATCGGCGAGGAATTGGTTGGTAACGCCGATCGCAAGATTCTGTGGCTGGAAATGCTGAGGACTCTCAATGCAACGCTGCCGGTCACCCCGGGATTGCAGCCCGGTGAGATCCCGGATGTTGATAAGGTGGCATTCCATCAGCGTTGGGAAATTCATGTGGACCAGATCGATGTCAAGTTTTTCGACAAGCTCGGAGATTGGTTCACCGATATCGTCAAGAATAAATACATCGAACAATCGCGATCCGATGCGCCTGCCGATCCAGTGGCCGCGGCGGACACCACCGCCACCACCACTACCACCACCACCACTGCCGCGACCGAACCCAAAGGACCCGAGGGGGAAGGGTGGGTGGTCCAGCTGAAGTGCTACCACTTCTTTAACGACGACCGGCGGACGGAAGGGCTGACGCATGTCCTCAACACCGTCATCTACAACCTGAAGCATGGCAGCTTGGCGTTTCCCGTGCCGGTGGCCAAAATTCTTCCGGGGGTGTTGGTGACGTACCAGACTCCGGACGGAAAAGTGATGCCAACACATGTGACTGCCATCACGCCGGTTGGACCGTCGGTCGACGGCGCCGCCGGCGATCCGACCGCCGGCTATCAGCTGCAGTTGGAAGGTGTCGAAGCACCCATCACGGTGGCCGCCCAGGGCACGGTGGATGTCGTGTTCACAATGAAGGAAATGGGAATCGATTTTCCCTTGGTCCTCACCAATCCGCCCATCAACAAGAGCTTCCAAGTCCCGAATCCGAATTATGAGCCGCCCGAAGGTGGGTACGCGGGCAGCAGCGGTTTGCGTTCCGGAGGGGGGCTGCCTGGTTCGCCGGGTACGAGTGGCGGGAGCAGTCTTTCGCCCGGTGGCGGTGGCGTTGCCGGCGCGGGGTCGAATGCGGCGGGCACAAAACCAGACGAGACCCCGGAGGAAAAGCCCATGCTGACCGTTCCCCGGTATGATTTCACCCTGCAGTTCTCCTGGAAGGAAACACTCCTCTCCGACCGCCTGAAGAAACAGGCCGAGGATTGGGAGAAACGGAAAACGAGTGCGCCGCCAGCAGGCGACGGAAGTATTGCCGCCAACACGAGGGGAGGTGCATAAGTCATGGATCAGCTGAAAACTGCCTTCGCGATGCTCAAAAAATACCATTTCTGGATTCTCTGCGTCTTGATCCTGGGCCTCTACGTGGGTACCTGGTTCATGGCCACGTCGTCGATGACCAAAGAGACGGATACTCGGGTGGCCAAGATCACGACCGCCTATTCCACCGCGTCCCGGATCGCCGGGGTGTCCAATCACCCCAATGACAAGACGATCGAGATGATGAACGCGCTGACGCGCGCGGAAGCCGAACAGGTTCAGGATGCCTGGGGGATCCGTTACCGCGAACAAGAGGACGTTCTGGTGTGGCCGTCCGAGTTGTATCAGGATTTCATCAACGCCGTCGAACCGCTCAAACCGATCGAATTGAAGGTCAAGTATCCAACGCCCGCCGCGGAAGAATTGTCAGCGGAATTTCGCAGCCGCTATCGCGATTACATTCGCGATGAGCTGCCGAAACTGGCGGAGATTATCGGAGCGGTCTGGCATGCCACTTCCCAGGGCGGCTCCGGCATGCCCGGCGGCATGCCCGGTGGCATGGGGAGCGGCTATCCCGGAGCCGGCGGTGGCGCCCCCGGCATGGGATCGGGAGGCGGGATGCCCGCCCCCGGTATGGGTATGGGAGGTGGGATGAGCATGGGGTCCGGCATGGGCCCCGGCATGGGCTCCGGCATGGGCATGGGTTCCGGCATGGGGATGGGGCCGGGCATGGGCAGCGGTGGCATGTCGGCCAGCGGCAATGCGCCGGATAGCCCAATTGTTGTCGAGTGGAGCCAGACCAATCAAGCGGCCTTGCAGGCGAACAGCTTCTTCTGGACCTATCCCAATACCTTGCAGGTGTTGTACGCGCAAGAGGACCTGTGGGTGCTCCGCTCACTGATGCTGGTCATCAAGGCTACCAATGGCGATGCGGATGCCCAATACAATGCGGCCGTTAAAGAAATACTGGCCATCGATCTGGGCGCTTCTGCCCTCGGAATCAAACAGGTGGGGAGTATTGAGTCCGGCAGTGAAATGGCTGGCGGTGGTGGTATGGGGGGGATGATGAGTGGAATGGGTATGGGGTCGTCCATGGATACTACGTCGGGGATGACCGGGCCGTCCTCGGCCGGCTCGTCGACGGGATCTGGTTCAGGTTCTGGCTCGGCCTCCTCGATGCCCGGCAGTGGCGGCAGTCAGTCTAGTAACCCGTACACCATGGGGTCCGGTTCGGGAGGCATGGGAAAAACGGCGGATCCGGCAAGTGGTCGCTACGTTGACGACAAGATGGAATCGCTGACCGGTGAACGGTTGCGAACGGCCATGGCATCCAATCAGCCGGCCGACGCGTTCCTGGCGGTGGCCAAACGCATGCCCGTGCGTGTTCGTTTCAAAATGAACGTGCTGAAAGTGCCGCTGCTATTGTGCGAGTTGTCCAACGCCCGTCTCCCCGTGGAGGTCCGTCAAGTGCGGATCAACGCTCCCGCCGGAGCGGCGGGAGGCTTCGGTGGCATGATGGGCGGTATCGGCGGACCGATGGGCATGGGCGGCGGCATCGGTGCACCCTCGGGTGCCGGTGGCGGCAGCAGCATGTCGCTAGGATCGGGCGGCGGCAGCAGTATGTCGTTGGGTTCCGGCGGGATGGGCGGCGGGATGGGCGGCGGGATGGGCAGCGGGATGGGCGACGGAGGCATGGCTGGCATGGCTGGCATGGGAGGCATGGGGAGTGGTGGTTCTGGGATGGGAGGGCAGAGTTCGGGAACTCCCGATTCGCCCTACGATGCGACGGTGGAAATCTATGGCTTGATTTACATTTACAATCCCGTCGATCCGGTGAAGTTGGGGCTGGATGAAAAGAAGGCTTCAGCGAGTGATGCACCGGCGGCGGACGGGACCACCACCGAAGCGGCGGACGAATCCGACGCGACGCCCGCTGATCCTGCCCCGGCAGAGCCTGCGGACCTGGGACCTGGGGACGCCCTGCCGGGGGCCGATGACGCGGCTGAATCGCCCGCCACAGTGACTCCGCCGCGACCACTCCGCCGGCTGACGGGACCACTGCTCCGCCGGCTGACGGGACCACTGCGCCGCCGGCTGCGGCCGACGAAGCGGCGGCGGCTCCCACTGGCGACGCCGCGGGGGACGCGGGGCCCGCCCCGGACCCGGCCGGCGCTGAAGGGGGCTAGTAAGCCACCCTGGTTTCATGGTGCCATTGCCTGGTGCCAGGGGCGAACGAGAATAATGGGAGTTGTGATACAGATCGGAATCAGGGCCAGGAACGAGGGGCTTGGCTGGCGGGGTCGTCCGGTGGCATGGTTGTCTGCCGCTGACCCATCGACATGAGGCGAGGCAGAAATCGCCAAGGAGTTTGCGGAAATGAAGAAACGAAAATTGAGCCTAGGTTCCGGCGGTTTCAAGGGACTGGTGATCCAGCACGTCGAGAAGCTCGTGTTTGGCATCTCCATTGTGTTTGTGTTCGTCTTCATTTTTCTGGGCTATCGCCTGGATTCGAAATTGACGGGCAAGACACCTGATAAATTGCAGGAATTGGCCGCCACGGCCGTGAACAACATCGAGCGTCCCACGCATGATAATGTCAGAAAAGAACGGACTCCGCGGGAAGGTCAGGGGGGACAGTATGTCGCCCGCGTCGATATCGCCAGAAATCCGCTGGTCGCGACCATCTACCAGACCAACAAACCATGGAATCTTCCAGCCGGCCGCCCCGGTATGAAACGCGAGGACCCCGAACTCTTCCCGCCGACCAAGTTCGAGATTTCCGCATTCACGGGAGCGCTCTGTGTGCGGAGTGAGGAGGAAGGCCCGCTGGCCGATTTGGAAAATGCCCCGGCCGACGTAGAGAAACCGAAGCGAGTCAAGGCACCCCGCAGGCCGCGCGGCGGCGGCAGTGGCGGCAGTGGCAGCATGATGCCCGGCATGGGCGGCAGCGGTAGCGGCATGATGCCCGGCATGGGCGATGGCGGCAGTATGATGCCTGGCATGGGAAGCGGCATGGGGTCCGGGTCACCGTATGGCTCTGGCACGGGTGACACTTCGGGCCGCAAGAAAGATGACCGCAAAGACAAGGATCGAAAGGCCCCGCCAGCACGCAGATACCCCGCGAACAAGGTGGAAGGTTACCGACCGACGGGGACGGCAAGCAGCATGCCCGGCATGGGTGATGGCGGCAGTATGATGCCCGGCATGGGGAGTGGCGGCGGCATGATGCCGGGTATGGGGAGTGGCGGTGGCATGATGCCGGGTATGGGGAGTGGCGGGAGTATGATCCCCGGCTCGACAGGGCGATCGGCGGTTGCGGGGAAGCCTGTCGGCAAGACGCAGCACGTCATTGCGGTGAGAGCTTTGGCCCCCTACCGCAAGCAGGCCGATGAATTCAAACGAGTGTTGGGCGAGGCAATTGGATATGATCCAGTGCGCGACGCACCACGCATCGTTTTCTTCCAGGCTCAGCGTGTCGATGTCACGGACGATCCGAGCAAGGAGCCTGCTGAGTCCGACTGGCAACCGATCATGAATCCGAAAAAAGCCGGCCAAATGGCTGAAGATGGCAAATGGGATGGCTTCATGCAGGAAGTTGCCGATCCAAACTACGTGGATCCCAATGCCACGATGCCGGGACCGCCCATCATGCTGCGGAACATGGAAGAAGTCATGCTGCATTCGGAAGTGCCGCGCAGCACGATAGTACCCACCGTGCAAACGCTGGAAACGGACGAGGAAGCCGATACGGAGACGACTCCAAAGGATGATGCTGGTGCGGATCTGCCAGGTGGCGGCATCGGCGGCGGTAGTCGCGCGGGTGGCTACCCCGGCATGGGGAGCGGCGGCGGCATGATGCCGGGCATGGGGAGCGGCGGCAGCATGATGCCGGGGATGGGGAGCGGCGGCAGCATGATGCCGGGCATGGGCAGCGGCGGCAGCATGATGCCGGGGATGGGGAGCGGCGGCAGCATGATGCCGGGGATGGGGAGCGGCGGCAGCATGATGCCGGGGATGGGGAGCGGCGGCAGCATGATGCCGGGCATGGGGAGCGGCGGCAGCATGATGCCGGGCATGGGGGGCCCAGGGTTTGGCATGCCGGGCAGCAGCTACGGAGGAAGCTATGCGACTCGCGCAGAACCGGCTCAATTCAAACTGATTCGCTTCTTTGATATGGACGTCGAGCCCGGACGTGTCTATCGCTATCGCGTTCGGCTGTTTATCGAAGACCCCAACAATCCCAATACCGACCCGATCAATGGCTTCGTCAGCATGCCGCCGCGTCGGCGCACGTTGTCTCTGAAAGTGATTGATCGATTGAATAAGCAGCAAGCGGATGCCGCGGCGAAGAACGCTTACTATGTGACCACTAAGTGGAGTGATCCCAGTGCGCCGGTGAGTCTCCCGTCGACGGCTCGCGCTTATGTGGGTGAGGTTACGCCAGTGCGAACCGCAGCGGGTGTGGACGGGACGCAAGTCCTGCAGAGCGACGTGAGCGGCTCAGTGGTGCCCGTCGTTTGGAATGATGTGCGTGCCATCGACGTGGCCAAGGAAGTCAAGGCTTATCGTGGCAGTGTGCTGAACACGAAACCGCCGTTCGACATTCTTGATCCGGTGACCTTGGTGGTCAAGTTGTTGAAGGACTTCGAACTGAACAGCCAGTATCTGGTCGTCGATATGCGGGGTGGCGATGACTTGCCCGGTGACCGCAAGAACAAAGTCACTTCGATTGGCGAATACATGCTGATGGATGATCAGGGAAATCTCGTGGTGCACAACGAGCTGGATGACTACGAGAACTTCCGGCGGTTCACGCTCGAGGATGAAGTCAAAGTGGGTGGCATGGGAGGGGGCAGTTTCGGTCCGGGCGGCGGGTCCGGCGGCGGTTATCCTGGCATGGGCGGAAGCGGTGGCGAACTCGGTCCGGGCGCACCGGGCATGGGTGGCCCGGGCATGGGCGCACCGGGCATGGGCGGCCCTGGCATGGGTGGCCCGGGTGCAGGTATGCCGGGAGGCGGAGGGGGCTCGATGCCCGGCGCAGCGGGTGGTGGTTCACGCCGCGGCGGTGGTGGCGGACGAGGACGCCGCTAAACGCACGCCTGCCTCCTGCGCGTGCCTCACGTGTGCTTTTCGAACTCGGTGCGTTTCCGCACCGAGTTCTTCTATTTGGGGCTCTTTTGTTGGGGAATTTTCGCGACCGGAAAAAACTGGTCTTGACCGCAATTCCGTGGGCCAGTATTTACCTCCTCTCTTATCCCAAAATTTCCCTGTCAACGGTTGTCGAAACCCATCGGCGACGACCGGTCAAATCAGCTCGTCGTTAAACCGCGCTCATCGTTCACTCGCTTTCCTGGCGGTGGGCGTTGAGCTCAACGCCTTGCGCATGGAAGCGCGAC
The DNA here is from genome assembly GCA_963802295.1 of uncultured Planctomycetota bacterium. Taxonomy (GTDB): domain Bacteria; phylum Planctomycetota; class Planctomycetia; order Pirellulales; family Pirellulaceae; genus JAJRVM01. The sequence goes on from CAWDIM010000010.1 coordinate 178,224, forward strand.
GGCTGGCATGTGGTGTCGGATCGTGTCCGGCAGCATTCGGGGGTTTCGTGCATCTCGAGGAAGGAGAAGCGCGTTGAGTGCGACCGCGAGACTACTTGGTTGTTGCGTGGCCTTCGGGTACACGCTATTGGTGTCGTCTGTGCTGGCCGGACCGGATCTGCTGGTCGGCAGCACGCAAGTTTGTTGGATGGCTTTGGGACAAGCGGACCAAAGCAGCTCGTCAGATGCCCGCCGCGTAGCTGAAAAATGGCTCCGACAGGCGCGCGATGCCATGAAGAATGGCAATTTGGAGTTAGCCGAGTATTGTGTTGAACGTGCAGAGAAGCAGAACGTGAGCTACGATCCGCTCTTTGCTCGCTTCAAGGACACGCCGGCCAAGGTACGGAAAGACCTGGAGGAGATGCGGGCATCTACGGATGCCACGAAGACGACCTCCACGAACCCGTTGAACCGACTCTTTAATCGGGGCAAGGGTGAGCAGCCGCCGACGGATCCCTACGCGGGCCAGGCCGACATGCCTTCGCCCACGTCCAGTGCGGCAGCGGTCGAAGGACCGGCGGCCGACAGGGCCAACACCCTGGCTCGCCTGCCTGAAACCGGAGAGTCGGCAGGCAGCCCGCTGGCGATGAACGGATCAGGCGACGAACGCCAGACGCGCAGCAGCGAGTTGTTGCTGGGCGCGCGCCAGGCACTGGCCAAAGGTGACGCCCAACGAGCCGGCATTCTGGCCGCACAGGCCAAACGACTGGGACTGACCTATCCGCTGAACGCCGATTCGCCGGACAAGGTGGAAGCACTAGTTCGCCAGGCGGCGCGGTTTTCACAAGGGCCGAACCCGGGTTCGGATGCGACCGCTTATACGCGCGAGTTTTCCCAGTTCCTGATGGATCAGGCCACGGGACTGCTGAATTACCGCTCCTTTGATGAATCGCAGCAATTGGCACAACAAGCCAGAGACCTGGGGGCAACGTACGGACAATTTGACCGAACCCCGGAGCAGGTGCTCACTCAGATCGCGGCCTTGCGACGGCAGACACTCGGCGCGGAAGGGGGAATCACCGACAGTGGTTCCCGGCTGACGCTGTCGGACAATGCGGCCCCAATGCCCCGCCGGCTGCCGCCTCCAGAAGGAGGTGTGCAGGATCCCAAGGCCGAAGCACTTCGTCTGGTCGCTCAGGCGCGGGCCGCGCTGGGGCGTGGTGATCTGGCCGCGGCCAAAGCGATGGCTGAAGAAGCGCAAACCCTGGTCCCCGAGTCGGCCTACGGTCCGGAAGACACGCGGCCCTGGATGGTCTTGTTGGAAGTCAATAAGGCCACGAATCATCAGGGCGGCGGGGTGGTACCGGCGGGCAATTTTGAGTCTCAGAACGCGGTTGCGACAGATGACAGTCGCGGCGGCGCCTTTCCGGTGACGCAGGGCATTTACGATCCTGCCAGGGATGCCTCACGCACGATGGCAGCCCAGGCACTGCAGCCGACACCTGCCGTGCCGTCCGACGCGCAGTCGGCGCCTGGCGCGCCTGCCTCGGCCGGCGAGCAACTCTTCCAGGACGGGCTCCGGGCACTCGAGGCCCATGACCGGGCCACGGCTGTGCAGATGTTCCGCGACGCCTGGAAATACGAGCGCGAACTCGATCCCCAAACGCGGCAGCAGCTGCAGGATAAACTCATCTTGCTGCAGGCCAACGCCACACCGGCGCCCACGGCCGAGGGGACCGAACCGACTCCCCTGGAAGCCGTTGATTCCAAACAACAACTGCTCCGCCAGAAGCTCTATCGCGAGATCACCAGCGAACAAGCTGAGGCGCAGCGGATGAGTGAAGCGGATCCCAAAGGAGCTCTGGTCCGGCTGGAGAAACTGCGGGAGCGGATCAGTGATTCGGAAGTCGATCCCAGTTCGAAGAAACAGCTGCTGACGCTCGTTGATCGGAGTGTCGACAGCCTGCAGCAGTATATCGAACTGAACCGGTCCGACATTGAACTGACCGAGCACAATCGCGAGATCGTGCAGAGCCTGCAACTGGACGCCCAGCGCGAGCAGGAAGTCCAGAATAAGCTCGCCAGTCTCGTGGACGAGTTCAATCAGCTGCTGGACGATCAGCGCTACGCGGAAGCGGAGCGGGTGGCCAAGCAAGCACGCGAACTCGCTCCCGATGCCGAAGTGGTCCAGAACCTGCTGTGGCAAAGCCGATTTGTCCGCCGCATGCAGGAGCAAATGTCCATCGACGAGAAGAAGGAAGAGGGATTCTACAAGGGGATGACCGCCGTCCATGAATCCTCCATACCGCCCGACGATCGCGAACCCTACCTGTTCGGAACCGCCAAGGACTGGAAGCAGTTCTCGGAAGCTCGCCGTTCTCGGCTCGAACAACAGAGCCGACACCTGTCCAAGGCCGAGATGGAAATCCATAAATCGATGAGCAATAAGGTCGACGTGAAATTCAACGACCGCCCGCTCTCCGAAGTCATGGATATGTTGAGTGAACTGTCGGGGGTCCCCATCGTCCTGGATTCGGTCGGGATGGCCGCCGAGGGCGTTACGACCGACACGCCGGTCACCATTCGATTGAATTCGCAGATTTCACTCAAGAGCGCCCTGAACATCATCCTCGCGCCGCTGCGGCTGAGTTGGGTGATTCAGGACGAAGTGCTGCGAGTAACCAGTGAACAGACACGTGACTCGAACGTGCATCCGAAAGTCTACAACGTGGCTGACCTGGTGATTCCGATTCCGAATTTCGTGCCGGGTTACAATACCGGACTGGCCGGCGCCATCAAATACGCTCACGACTCTCTCGGCTACGGCACCGGCGCGATGCCCATGGGGCGCGTTCCGCTGACGTTTGCCGCGAATGACGCGGGCGCGGCCAATACCAATACCTCGGTGTTGGCTCAAATGGGTGCCGGCGGCATGATTCCGTCACTCAGTTCGCAGCAACAGCAGCCCGCCGGATTCGGTCCTGGCGGCATGGGTGGAGCGGCTTACGCCGACTTCGACACTTTGATCGAGCTGATTACCAGCACGATCGCTCCGGACTCGTGGGACGAAGTCGGTGGGGCGGGTGCCATCGAACAGTTCCCGGTGAACTTGAGCCTCGTCATCAGCCAAACGCAGGAAGTCCATGAACAGATTCAAGATCTGTTGGATCAGCTGCGACGTCTGCAGGACCTGCAGGTCACGATCGAGGTGCGATTCATCACTTTGAATGACAACTTCTTCGAACGGATCGGGGTCGACTTCGACTTCACGATCGACGACAACGTCAATGTCGACCGCATCCGCGGTTCGGAACGTACGGGCGGCATCGGTGATGATTCCGGTCCCAGCGCCATTTTCGGCATCAATCAGTCAGGGCCCACCACGAATCTCGATCTCGAGTTCACGCAGGGGAGCTTTGGCGCTACGTTGCCACAATTTGGCAGCTTTGACGCCGGTAGTGCCGCCAATTTCGGGTTCGCGATCCTCAGCGATCTGGAAGTCTTCTTCCTGTTGCAGGCCGCCGAAGGTGACCAACGCACGAATGTGCTCCAGGCACCCAAGGTGACGCTGTTCAATGGCCAGACGGCTTCGGTTTCGGACCAGTCGCAACAGCCGTTCGTGACCAGCATCATCCCGGTCGTCGGCGACTTCGCGGCAGCTCAACAACCTGTCATTGTCGTGCTGAGTGAAGGTACTCAACTCAACGTGCAAGCCGTGGTCTCGTCAGACCGTCGCTTCGTCCGCTTGACGCTGGTCCCCTTCTTCAGCCGCATTGGCCCGGTCCGAGAGTTTACCTTCGAGGGCCGCACCAGTACCGATGGCGGCTCGATCGTCACCGATCCGGAAACGGGCGAGGAAATCGGCCGCGACAATGAGATCGTGCAACGCGAAGGCACCACCGTGCAGCTGCCGACCTTCATCTTCACCTCGGTGTCGACAACGGTCAGTGTTCCCGATGGCGGAACGGTGCTGCTGGGCGGCATCAAGCGATTGAGTGAAGGACGCGTCGAACGCGGCGTGCCGATGCTCAGCAAGATGCCCTATGTGAATCGACTGTTCAAAAACGTCGGCATCGGCCGTGAAACGGAAAGTCTGATGATGATGGTGACGCCACGTATTATCATCCAGGAAGAGGAAGAACTGCAGCAAACCGGTTACGATAGTACGCAGTAACCGACGCTGTTGAATAACCAAGTCGTCTCATGGCCGCCGGCCCCGCAAAGGCCGGCGGCTTTCTTTGGTTAATCACGTGGAACATGCCGAGGCAGCAAATGCCAAACAAGTTCGAATCACAGAAATTTTGAAGCAAGGGAGCAAGGGAGGAAGGCAGGAAGGGAGGAAGGGAGGAAGGGAGGAAGGGAGGAAGGGAAGACGGAGGACGCAATGGCATGCTGCTGGTGAGAATCTGCTGGGGGCCCGCCCGCGGCCGTTTTGCCGGCAGCGGAGGTTTTGGATTTCGATTAGAATTTGTTTGGGATTTCGATATTGGGATTTCGGATTTTCTGTTTTGGTTGCGGCCAGCGGCCGCGTTAGGTTTTCCAGATTAGGATTTCGGGTATCCTGATTGGCTGCCGCCGCCGGCCGCGTTAAGGAAAGGTATTTGCATGCACGGTAAGTTCTGGATGTCACTTGGTGCGGTCCTCGCGGCACTCGGGGTGGCTTTGGGAGCCTATCACGCACATGGCCTGCAAGCCTGGCTTCAGCAACTGGGACTCAACCCCGAACAGATTGCCCGTCGCTTGGATCAGGCAGAGGTGGCGGTGCGATATCAGATGTACCATGCCCTGGCCTTGATCATCCTGGGAAGCATCCTGGCCAACGTCCCGGGGAAGACGCTGTTCGGCGCGTGCTGGTTGCTGCTGCTCGGGACGCTTCTATTTTCGGGTGGTTTGTACCTGATCGTCTTCACCTCTCAGGCGATCCACTGGGCGATTGTGCCCAGCGGCGGAGTCATGTTGATCGCGGGTTGGAGTGTGGCGGCCATCGGCCTGGGACTGCGGCGCCAGCCATAAGCTTCGCCCCCGCCAAGGGTGCCGCGGAGTGCTGTGTGTTGTCCGCAAGCGACCAGGTGATTGTGGCCGATTCTCGGTTTCCCAGCCCGCGTGACCCGTGTGTCGGCGAGTCTTCCAGGACGAGGCAGGCGGCGACGCTGCTGGCCTTGCCGGGCGTCGCAGTGGGAGATTCCGCGGACAAACAAAGAAAGCCCGTGCCGACCAGGTCCCAGGATCCTGCATCGACACGGGCGTCACTGGCCGCACGCGACAATCGGCGGCGGCTCGTCGACGTTGGCCGCCGCCGTGCTCACACGGCAGTCAACGGCTCCACTTCTTTGGCCAGTCGCTTACGGGCGACGTGCAAACGCCGCTTGATCGTCCCCAGCGGGGCCTGGAAATCACCGCTCATCTGCTGCAGCGACCGTCCTTCCACATAGAAGGCCTCCAGCGTCTGCCGGTCCAGTTCGCCCAGCCGAGCCAAGCCGCTGCGCAGTTGGTCGCATCGCTCGCCGGCCAATACGTTGCTCAGCGGCGTCGCGTCATTAGCGCCGACCGCGTCCAGAATGGCCGATTCGGCCGCCAGGTCCGGGCCGCGTCGCATCGCACGGTTGATAGCCATCCGATGTGCGATCGAACGGATCCAGGCGCCGAAGCAGGCCGGATCGCGCAATTGATCCAGCTTCAACAGGGCCTGCACGAACACATCCTGGCACAGCTCCTGGGCTTCGCAGAAGTCTCCCAATCGCCGCATGGCGATGGCGAAAACCTGCCGCTCAAACCACTCGAACAGCTCGCCAAATGCGTCTCGGTCGCCCGCCTGAGCGGCAACCACCAGCTCCGCGACGCGGATTCTGTCGATTTCATCCAGGGTGCAAGTTGCCATGATTCCTTCTCTCTCGATCGATCCTCTAGCTCCACCAGGAAAACGCCTCGTCGCGGACATCGCACGACGTAACGTCTCGTTACGCGGCCGCCGCTTCCAGCGCCTCGCCAGGGCATCGATTGGGTCTGTTAGAACTTCAACACTGCCGACACTAACGCGATCTGCAGGTGCAGCTGCGTTTGTGCGACGTGTGACCCAATAAGCGCCCACCGAGACACCGCTCCGCTGGTAGCCCGCAACGGGACGGGGATATCGCTGATCCCCGATAGTTCCCGCGCGCGGATTCCCATTGGGGCAGCCGGGCGCCGGCATGGATGCGCTGGAGGCGGCCTGCGAACAACGACATGGCGATCCGCGTGTTGGGGCGCTGGCGGTCAAAACCGAAGGCCACGCTGACGACGGATGTGGTGACGTTACTACGCATTTGCTCATCCTCCCCTGCGCTATCCACGCAGTTCGAGAGAGAAAAAAAGAACGGCGAGAAATCTCGCGTTGCCAAGGGGCCCATCTCACTACGAGACTGGCTCCCCCCCGGCTCTGATCCAACTTCCTGTTTCAAGAATACTGGCCGATGCAACGGTTGGCAAGCGAGTTTCCCCACTCGGCGAACCTACGATCGGTACAACACGTTAGACGGCGCATCGGCAATTTGGTTCGCGAAAATTCGCCGAATTTCCCAAAATCGGCCTCGGACCTGCCGGAAACGTTGTTCCCGTACACTCCGGACCGCCCCTGGGCACGGGAGAAACCGGCCTCGAAGCCGCAGGATTGCGGGCCCCGGCGGCCACCGACGCGGCGGCCGCTATCGCGAGAAAACCTGCTCGACGTTGCCACGCAGTACCTGCTGGCCCAACGCCACCGCCTGCCGCTCCGACCAACCGCGATCGACCACGAACCGTTCGGCCAAGACCTTGGCGAGAACCCGCTTGTACATGCTGAATTTCGGCAGTCCAAACTCCAGCTTGTACATGTCGCTGTAGTATCCAATCTGCTTCGTGCCAGGCACCGCTTCCAAGCGAGTAGCCAGATCGTGCTCGATGAGCGCCGGTGTGTTCGAATACCACCAGTGCCCGCTCGTGACTACATTGGGAAAAATCCAGGCATAGCTGGCCAATTCCTGGTTGGTGGCGCTGGCCAGGACCGACACGGGAAACGTGACCTGTGGGAAAGCGTTAAACAGTTCGCGGTACTGGATTAACGACACGCGACTATCGTACAGGTCCCGCCCTTGAAAGACGCCCGCCGCGTAGACACCGCGATTGACGCCAATCATCAGGTCAAACGGCAAGTGGTACTGAGCGCAGTACTCCGCCAGTGTCCAGAAGATGAACTGCGATACGGCGCGACGATCCCGCTCGTCACATTCCGCGGACGCCCCCAGCATGTTTTCCAGGGCCGTGGCCACGCGTCCATCAGAGACCCTGCTGGGCGCAAAGTCCGGGGGGAGCGAAATCGCACAGGCTCGCGCGCCGCGCGACACGAAGTGCTCGAAGAGCCGGCCCAAGGCGTCCCGCAGCGACTGTTCGTGCGAGATGTCGATGCCCGTGGCTTTCGCCAAACGCCGGCGAATCGCCGGATCGTGATTGTTGAACACCAGGTCATCCGTCCGCAGGCAGGGAATGTACACGTTGGTATCGAAGCCCTCCAAGGGATCATCAAAGTCGTTGGTCAAAAAGACCGCCTCCAATTTGCTCTTCTTCAGCACCTGCGCGGACCAGTCCCGTTCGCTCATCCGCTCGACCGACCGATCGTACAGCGGTTCCCAATTGTCAAGCGTGACCTGGTCATCCGTGAAATCAAAAAAGGTCTGAGCGATTTCCACCAGCCAGCTATACTGAATCGTGTTCCGCAGGGGGCCCAGGTGTGCGATCAGCCGCGCGACCTTTTCACGCGGTGGCAAGCCGGGTTGCTCGATGTCGGCCTTCGGCATGCCGGCCGAATGGGCCAGTTCCGTGTAATAGTGATAGCCCAGAATGTCGGCCAGCGATGTCGAGGCTGGGGCATGTGGATTGATGTGCGTGTGCGGATCAATCAGCACTAAAGCATCCAATTCAGCGAACAACCGTTTTCGAAGTTCCGCGGACATATCACTTCTTCCTAACGCGGCCGCTGGCCGCAACCAAACCGGAAAATTCGAAATCCTAAATTCGAAATCCCAAACAAATTCGAAAGACAAAAACTCAAGAGAAAAAACCGCCGCGGCTGGCAAAACCGCAGCCATGATCCGCAGACAAATGCTCACCACCGGGCAGGCGATTCGATGCTCCCTCCTCCGTTTTCCCTTTTTCCTTTCTTCCCTTTCTCCATCTCTCCATTTTCATCGCGCCCGTGGAACGGGGATTCTCCGTTGGCTCGCCGGGAACATGTCGCCGCTCGGGCCCCGCTCTCGCGTCAAGCGACACACCTGTCCGCCGACCGCAACCGGTCGCTATGGAGGGCTACACCAGACGCCGTCGCATCGTCCGCGCGTCGGCGGGGGACATAAGACCAGCCGCTTCAGAGCGAACGCCGCCTCAGCCGAGTGTCCAGCCGTCACGGTACGGGCAACGGATCAGCCGGTCGGCTTCGGGGACGTCGACAGCTTTCATGTTCACCGGATCCCAGTGCAGCTTCTTGCCGACACGATACGCCACGTTGCCCAAATGGTTCGCCTCGGTGAGCACACCTGCGTACTCGAAGTTGGCACTCGCCTGGGTCCCATTTTTGCAGGCGTCGAGCCAGTCCGCGTAATGCGAATCGACACGAGGAATCGTGGGCTCAGGAGGTTGATAGCCGTCAAAGTCCTTTTCGGGCAGCAGCATGAAGCGGCCGTAATCCGACAGCAGCATTCCTTTTTCGCCGATGAACAAATGACCGCTGTCCCACTGTGGAATCTCACCTCGGGTCCATATCTCCGGTTTGTTCTCGCCCTGGTACCACGTCATGGTGACGGGAGGCCGATCGCCGCGCGCGCCAAATTCGTAGGTGGCCTGCATGGAAGCCGGAGCGATTTCGGGATGCGGGGGAGGCCCGCTCGCCCAAATCGTCAGCGGATCGTTCAACTCCAGCGCCCAGAACGGCAGATCATTGAAATGGCTCCCCAGATCGCTCATGGTGCCGTTGCCGAAATCCCACCAGCGATACCACTTGGGTCCCGGGAAGTAGATGTCGTTGTAGGGGCGTGCCGGCGCCGGTCCCAGCCAGAGATCCCAATGCAAACCGCTGGGCACCGGCATCGCTTCTCGCGGCCGCTCTGTGACATACACGATATCGCCGTGGCGTTTGGCCGCTTCTTCGCTCTGCCAACCCCAGGCGCGGGAGACCCACACGTGCGCCTCGCGCACCGGCCCGATGGCACCACTCTGAATGACTTCAACCACCCGCCGATAGTTTTCCCCGGCATGAATCTGGATGCCCATCTGCGTGGCCACGTTCGCCTCGCGCGCTGCCAGGCGGATCTGACGCGCTTCGTACACATCGTGCGTCAGCGGCTTCTCGCAGTAGACGTGCTTCTTGTGCTTCAACGCCAACATGGTGGCCATCGCATGCGTATGTTCGCAGGTGCTGACTACGACCGCGTCAAACTCCTTCTCGTGATCAAACAGCTTGCGGAAGTCCACTTCTTTGCGAGCCTGCGGATACTGTTGAGCGGCGTGGGCCAGATTCGGCTCGAAGACATCGCACAATGCCACGATGTTCTCCGAAGCGACGCCCGAGAGATTGCCACCTCCGCGCCCCCCGGAAGCAATGATGGCAATGTTCAGTTTGCTATTGAGGTTTCGACCTCGCACGATTCCCGGTGCCGCGAAGAGCCCGGCAGCAGCTCCCATCACGGCACCGTGGAACTGTCGTCGAGTCCAACGTGAATCAGATCGGCCGTCATGTTTTCGTCCGTTGGCCATCGTGTGTTCCCCATTTCAGTAAGTAAGTCTGCTCGTGAGTGTGGTCGAGTGGCCGCCAGGCCGTCGCCTGGAAGTGGCCCGCTGCCAGCTTCATACCGCCTCAGCGATGTCGGCCATCGGGTCGGCGAGAGTTCGCCGTGGCCGGCTTATCCACTCCCACCACTGACAGCGGCATTCGCACATTGTACCACTTCACATGGGGGCTATGCGACAACCCTGGCCGAGGTTCGCAGTACGGACAGCGGTCCAGGCATGTCAAGCGAAACGACCGTGGATCGGTTCGTGTCTTGCACCGGATGTCCACGTTTCTTTCTTAACGTGGCGTTTGGCCACAGCCAAACAGGAAATCCGAAATCCCAATATCGAAAAACTAAACAAATCCGAAACCCAAAAACCCAAAAACCCAAAAACCCGAAAACCCGAAAACCCGAAAAAATTTCCGCTGCCGCTAAAGTCACAGTCATGGGCCACAAGCAGCTTCTCACCATTGGGCATGCTGCATCATCGGAAATCCAAATGTCCCATTTGCCGATCCGCCCCTGCGCGTATCCCGCGACGGTGTTCACCACTAATCCCGTTGGCTCATCTCGCGCAGGTGGTCTCGCATGAGCGCAAAGTACTCCTCACGGCGTCGCTGGGCGCGAGTCGTCAGCCGACAGATCGCGTCGACCAGGAGGCACACGACAATTCCGGCAAGGCCAAGCGTGGTTGCGATCACCGACAAGGTCGGCCACCCGTCAAGGATGACGTCGAAATTCACGTGTCATTCCTCTGCCAACTCAAAATCGTCGCCTTGTGAAGGGTCAGGAGGAAGTCCCGCGCAAGAAAACGACTGAACGTTTATCCCTTCAGGTACGTTTGCGACTCCAGATCACGGCAAGGCAAGGCAAATTGAACACCGGTAGTATAATGGGCCGAAATGCACAAGTCAGTGCCGGGCGAACGCCGGACTCCGGTCCATAACCGGTCTGTGCGTGGTGTCGAGCGGTTTGGGAATCCACCGATTTCCGCAAAGCGACATGTGCTTTGGGTTGATGCCTGAACGTGCGACGCTCTGACCAGGTCCGGACGCCCGTCGAGAGTGTCCGTGCGCGGCGAACGTCACGGTGCAGCAGCGGTGTTCCCCACCATCTGGCACGTTGCTGCCCCCGGAACTCCTGGACCAGTCGCGCTGCCTCGATCATTCCGGTGATCGCCGCATCAATCGCACGAACAGGAAGTCGCCTTCTGGGCGACATGGTTCCTCTCATGTTCATGGCCCGCTCTTTTTCCGACATCGGCTGAATCTGACCGGGCCAGGTTCCGGATTGCGGATCCCGTCGAGAGGTGGGGGCTTGGGGGCTGGCGGCGGTTCGTGTTGCGCCTTTGGTTCGTCGATCGACGGCGGCCAAGTGGTTACGATTGCCGCCTGCCGCCACGATGTGATCCCATCGTACCGCTGGTCTTTCACATGCAATTGCTGCTACTGGAAGGACTTATGGCGAATACCCCCGACAGGACTCGAACCTGTGACCTGCAGTTTAGGAAACTGCCGCTCTATCCACCTGAGCTACGAGGGCAAATGGCCGTTTTTTCGGGATAACGGCGATGTTCGTCGATTGGGGTCTCTGGGATAACTACGCCCGGTACTCCTCTCCGCATCCTGTCAGCTGCCATACCAACTGGTATTCTGGAAGGTGCTGGTACTACCTCGAAGTAGGGAACATGGCGAGAGCATCTGCCAAGGAAACAAAACCGCAAACTAATAGATTCACATTATGGCAACCTGCCGCCTCGGGGCAATGGGCTAAGAAAATCCGCCGCCGGGTCAACTATTTCGGCACCGATCAGCAAGCGGCATTAGATCGGAAGAGAATCTGCCAGATCGGGCCGACAGTCGCCGGTGCGGGCGTCCAACTCGGTTTTGCCAAGCCGTTGTGCCAGTTTATCCAAGTCATACCCTCGACTCCCACAGTTTCGCCGCAATGAACGGCGATAGCATCAGCACGAACATCCCGAACGGCAGCAGTCCACCCTTCAGCACGTTGTAGTCGGCGGCCAGGCGTTCCCACGAGGCCTCCACCACGAATCGACCGAACAGGATCTCGAAGGTCAACGTCAGTGCCAGCCACAGAAAGCCCGCCATGAGCAAATGTGCTGGGCGAGTGGCACCAATCCATCGCACGAAGACGACGGCGATGGCCAGGATGATTATCGACCCAGTGAACACGCCGATCTGGCTGGACCGAAATTCGCCCACGTGCGGCACCAGGAAAATGCCACGGGCGATGCCGTGGAAAATCTCAGCCACGATCAGGATCAACCAGACGGTGATGGCCCTGGTGGCAATGCCGAGTCGTGTTTGGTGGACGGCGGGTTCCATGTCACTGTCAAGTATACCTCGAAGATAGCGAGAGGATGCGACAGGATTCCTTCATTTCGAAATCGGCGTACACCTGCAAAGCGGGCGTGCGGGTCGTCGGTGCTTCCCGGCCTGAATAGCCGATGCCGATGGGTGGCTGGGAACGAGTCCGCGCCCCCAGCCACTCGATACGTCGTCTTTCAAAACAAAATCCCGAGGTCCGGGACACACAACAGTTCGAGCGGGTCGGAGTCCCACTGGGCGAACAGGTCGTCCACTTCCGTGTGGACGTGATTGTCGCGGTCTTTCCTGCCCCCTCTCCCCCGGACTTTCCGCGGCGAGCGGCGAGCATCACCCACGCAACTCGGACCGCGGAAAGTCTGGGGGAGAGGGACGGGGTGAGGGGGCTGGCCCTGTCATGGGGACCGCTTCTGGCGCGCCGTCGTTGTCGAGACTGGTCATCCGCGCACGTGTAGTCGTGATAACCACCGTCAATTTCCACGATCAAGCGCTCTTCCACACAAGCGAAATCAGCAATGAAGGGCTCCACGGGGAACTGCCGCCGGAACTTGAGGCCGCACAGGCGGCGACCACGCAGCACGTACCACAGCAACGATTCCGCCTCAGTCTGCCGCTTCCGCAGTTCCCGAGCCCGAGTGATGGCCTGTGAAGTATGACGTTGTGGCATGGTTCTTCTTCCCCCTCACCCCATCCCTCTCCCCCACCTCGATCGCGAGTTGCGTTGCCGGCACTAATCAGGACAACCACCGCGAACGATGCGGGGGAGAGGGGGCAGGAAAGCCGTTTCGCGCTCGAATTGTACGTTGTGTCAGGTAAGGGTACAACAACGACCAACGCCGCCGGGCGTGTGGGACCCGGCGGCGTGGTATGTGGTAGGTCGTGTTACGACAGAGCACTCGGCGGATTACATCCCGAGGTCTGGCAGACTCAGTAGTTCGAGTGGGTCGGAGTCCCACTGGGCGAACAGGTCGTCCACTTCGGTGTGGCGTTTGCCATTGGCCACGCGGTCGTTCGCGAGGCAGACGCTTCGCTGGGTACTCGCAGACTCGATCTCGGTCACCCGGCCGCTGATACCGGTGGATCACGCGCGGCATACACGGTGCAACTTTGGCTGGCCGTTCGGTTCGGGTCAGCGGCTTTGTTACGCGGGCATACGGCGACGCCGCCGGACACACGCCATTCCGCAACCGCCCAGCAGGCCCAAAGACGCCAGCACGAGTGAGTTCGGTTCCGGGACTTCGGATGCGGGGCGGACCAATGCAATGCCGGTCGTCAGCGACTTATACGAACTGGGCCGATCCTGCATCCATGCGCAGACTAGGTCGACCGCCCCGGGTTCCAACTCATTGTGTAATATTCCGCCCTCGTACAACCACGTGCCGTTGTATTTCCATTTTGAGCTCGATATCACGTCGGACAAGTCACCAGGAGGATACGTGTTCCCGCTCTGCGGGTCATGCCACGACGTATTCGCGGCTGTAACCCCCCAGCACGACTGCAGCCAGGAAATGGCCGGGGACTGATCCGCGGTATGGTAATTGGGTTGAGAAATCCCAGCCGCCTCATACAATGTCCCGACCTCACCTGACCTCGCCACACGGTAGCCCTCGAACTGCCCTCCCTTTTCGAGTTCGGGTAGTACATCGTCGTAAGACAGACCCGTCGTGAGAGTGATGTCGAGCCAAGCCAGATCACGCACCGGATCAATGGTCACATTGCCGGTGCCCGTGACGAAATGTATACCGTCGGTCGGGTTCTTGATTGAGGGATCGTTCGCCGAGTAGATTTCGGCAAACGCTGGGATGACCGGGGCCAGTGCCCAAACACAAAGCAGGGCGGTAGTTCGAAGGGTACTCAATTGCATCTCCTTGTTGGTTGGCCGGTGGTGCCGGCGACAATACAGAGGGTGTCGGGCAGAACTCGAGTGACACATCACTTGGTGATCTAAGCTTGAGTAAACGCATGCACATAGGACGAATGAAACTGTCGTAGCGAGCCGATGAGTGGCTGGGATCGAGTCTGTGACCCCAGCCACTCGATACGTCGTCTTTCAAAACTACATCCCGAGGTCGGGAACACTCAACAGTTCGAGCGGGTCGGATTCCCACTGAGCGAACAGGTCGTCCACTTCGGTGTGGTGTATGTCATCGGCCACGCGGTCGTTCGCGAGGCGGTTCATGGAGGCCCCCACGGTGTAACTGAGATCATGGGTGGGGAATTCCACAGTGCGTGATTCACTCCGCCGCACGGTGTCGATGCGGATCTTCTTGAGGGGCTCATAGTACATGTCGGCCTGAGCCGCGTCGTTACCACGCGGGGTTGCTTCGGCAGAGACGGGCTCGGCGAGAACGGGTGTCTCTGCCACCAGCAGGCTGCCCGGAGCGGGCGGATCGGCGATGCCTTGCGGGTTGGTGTTACCAACGGCCAGGGCGAAAGAGACGTCGGCCGCATGGCTGCTGCCGTTGGCAAAGTTGACCGCAGCGTTGTACTGATACACACGATCGGTCGCGTTGTCGACGATCCAGATGTTGCTGACGTTGGCCGGATCAATGGTGATCCCGGTCGGGCTGGTCGCACCGGCGGTGGTGATGGTCCAGCTGCTGACCAGCGCACCGGCGATGGTGTACTTGAACACCTTATCCGGGGTGGAATCGTTCACGACCCACAGGTGCACTCCGTTGGTCACGATGTCTTTGGGACTCTTGTTGGCACTGTTCAGGCTGAAACTGCTGGCTGCATTCTGACTGCTGGAGAGGCGCGTCGCGGCCCCAGCGTACTTGTAGACCTTGTCGCTGTAAGCATCCACGATCCAGATGTCGGTGCCGTTGGTGGCAATGCCCTCCACGACGGCCTTGGTGCTCAGCGTACCAGCAGTCCACGAGCCGAGCAGTCCGCCACTGGCGTCATAGACGTACACCTTGCGATTGGCATCGACGACCCAGGTCTTGTCACCCGGACTGTGCTGGCCGCGCCGCGCGGGGCGGTGTTGCCAGTGTTGAGGCTGTACGATTCGACCAGACCACCACTGGCGTCGTATTCGTAGGTCAGATTCTGGAGTCGCGTCGTTGACGACATAGAACTTGGTGGGGAGGCGTTGCCGAAGTCGATACCGGAAACGGTCTGGCCCTCGACCAATGTGACCACGTGGCTTCCGGACGGCCACGCGAAGGGGTTTGCTGAAACGAAGGAGTCGTTGACACCATTGGTGTCGGCGAAGACGAGGTTGTTGGCAACGGAAGTAAACCCCACATAGCGTCCGTCTGCGCTGATCGAGGCGTTACCCGAAGGGCGATTCCCTTGCGTGCCATCGGAAGCAAGGCTCACCCGCTCGATCATGTCCGTCTGGCGATCACACACGAAAGCATCTGACACCTCATTCGTATCACCGGGCACGAGGTTGCTAGTAAAAGAATGGAAGGCCACGAAGCGGCCATCGGCGCTAATCGAAGGGGAGGTCGACTCGTGGTTGCCTTGTGTGCCATCGCTGGCAAGGCTCACGCGCTCGATCGTGTCCGTTTGCCGATCATATACGAAGATGTCGCCAAAGCCATTGGTATCACCGGAGACGAGGTTTCTGGCATAAGACGTGAACGCGGCATAGCGACCGTCGGCGCTGAGCGAGGGGGAATACGACAAGTCATTTCCTTGCGTACCATTGGCCGCGACACTCACACGCTCGATGGTGTCCATCTGGCGATCATACACGAAGGCGTCGCCAACCCCATTGGTATCGCCGGGGACGAGATTGCTGGCGATAGAGTAAAACCCAACGTAGCGGCCGTCGGCGCTGAGCGACCCGCCACTCGAACGGCCGTTTCCTTGTGTGCCGTCAGACGCGACACTCACACGCTCAATCGTGTCCATCTGGCGATCATACACGAAGGCGTCGCCAGCCCCATTGGTATCGCCAGAGACGAGATTGCTGGCGTCAGAGCTATAAGTCACGTAGCGCCCGTCGGCACTTATCCCGGCGATAGTTGACTGGCCGTTTCCTTGTGTGCCGTCAGATGCGACACTCACACGCTCAATCGTGTCCATCTGGCGATCATACACGAAGATATCGTAGGTGCTGTTGTTATCGTCCGAAACGAGGTTGCTGGCGGTAGACTGAAACGCCACATAGCGTCCGTCGGCGCTGATCGATGAGCCAGTCGACCCACTGTTTGCCTGTGTACCGTCGGAAGCAACGCTAACTCGTTCGATCGCATCGGTTTGGCGGTCATAGACGAAAATGTCTGGCGCCCCATTGGTGTCACCGGGGACGAGGTTGCTGGCGCTAGAGAAAAACGCCGCATAGCGGCCATCAGCACTGAACGACGGCCTTTGCGAAAAATCGTTTCCTTGCGTACCATCCGGAGCGACACTCACTCGCTCAATAGCCGGAACGTTCGCCAACGGAGACGTCTGCTGCCAGCCCGGCTGCTGAACCTCGGCGACGTTATAGGTGCCCGGGGCCAGCTCACCGAAACTGTAGCTGCCGTCGGCAGCCGTGGTCGCGGATGTTTCGCCCGTGCCGAGTTGGCCGTTGCCATCGGCATCGAGGTAGACGGTCCAGCCGCTCTGGCCGGACTCGCCGGTGTTTTTCACTCCGTCCGCGTTGAGGTCATTGAACACTGTGCCGGAAATTGTCGCCAACAGCTGGCGATCTTCCAGATGTTCAGCTTGCAGTCGCCGGTGGCGTAGTCGGGCGTGTTTGCGTGGGCGAGAGCCGCGCAGTGAGGCTGCCAGATCTCGACGCGATGTCGACTGAGCGAGGTGCGTGTGGGGCATCGTACGTTCCTTTCGTAAAGGTTCAGTCGTAAAGTTTCAGCTGGGCTATGATGCCGCAGCGGAGTGTCCGGGTCGGTCCCCTCTCCCAGAGGGAGAGGGGACCGACCGCAAGTACTTTCCTGATAGACTCTAACAACAAGGCATCGCCCGCAGCGCGCAGACCGAGCCGCTCGGGAGATGTTTGGCCCGGTGAGGAACACGGTTGGCGCCTAGGACCTCACCGGGCATTTTTCTTTCTTGAAACAGCGATTCGTAGTGTGCTATGTCACTGCGGTTTCTCCTCTGCTTTCGCCGCCTCGGGTGCAGGCGCGGCCTTGGGCAATTCCTGCACCTCCTCGACTTTCGCCGCGGGCTCTGGTGCGGGTGTTGGTTCGACCGCAGGCGGCGTCACTCCCAACAGGGCAGTCGCTTCGGCTTGGAGACGTTTCAGTTGTACCGGCAAGGGATATTTGACACTGCCTTGCTTCAGGGCCTCTTCACACCGCTGCTCGTAGCCCTTCAACCATTCGCTAGTCTTTGCGAAGTAGGCACTGGCCTCCGTCTTTTTACCCAGTTGCCAGAAGGCCATCGCATTTACGAAACCGTTTTCGACATCATCGTTGAGAGTCTCGATGGAGCCTGGGAAGTCGCCCGAGCCGTACAGCGCCCAGCCCAGTGATTGCTGGCACATGCCGTCCCCTGGCTTTAGCTCCACCGCCCGCCGGGCCAATTTCAGCGCGAGTTCTGGATCGCGAAGTGGCTCCGGGGCCGTGGTCAATAAGTCGGCGATATGAAACTGGTCTGGATCATCCACCGACTGCTGGACCGCGTCCTTGATGAGTGCCCGGAACAACAGGTGATTCTCTGCCACGACGTACTCCCGTCGCTGCGGATCGTTATCAGGCTGCTGTGCCTGTTGCGCATTGGCGATCAGGAGTTCGCCGTGGAGCGCCGTGCGCAGTGCGCGGCACTCGGCATTTCTATTGATGTGATGCGCCCAGGCTTCTGCCGTACGTGCGGCTCCCGTTGAGTCTGCCAGAGCGAGCTGGACTTGAGTCAAGTTTTCCAGGTGCGCGCTCAGGAATTTCGAGTACTCGTTCGCCCCGGGGTTAATCTCCAGAGCCGCCTTTTGGTGCACAATCGCCTGCTCCAGCAGTTGGCGAGCGTCGGCCCAATTCCCTCGGTCCATCAGAAGGAGGGCTATGTTATTCGAGCCAGCGCCGACGGAACTCCGATAGTTGGGTACTTTCGGATACTCGGACGCCAGCCTCTCCATGGTTTCCAGAAACCGACGCTGAAACTGCTCCGACTCCTCGGACTGGGTCGGAGAGCGTAGTACACTTCCAAGATTGCCGAGTGCATGGGCCAGCGAACATCGGTACCCGGGCACCTGTGGAAAATCTCGAGCGAGTCCCTCACGTATCGCCAAAGCTTGTCGCAGAATGGCCTCTGCTTCGGGCAAGCGTTCGGCAAAAAAGTGCAACAAGACCCCGCCCCAGGACTGCAGGATTTCGGCCTGGAAATCACGATATTCGGGGTTAGCGGGATCGGCTGCCACGAGCTCCGCAGCGCTAGCCGCAACGCTTCGAAAAATGTTCTCCTGCTCCTGGGGACTGGTGTCCCCGATGACCGGGGCGAGGTATGCCTGAGTGTTCGCCAGTTGAAATTTCAGAGTGCGGTCGTCGGGAGAACGCGTCAGCAACGACTGATACAGGGCAATGCCCTGCCGCAACACCGCTTGAGCTTCGCTGAACTTTCCAATTCCGTGCAGCGTATGCCCCAGTCTTTCGTGGCTCATAGCGAGGCACCGCTGGTACTGGGCTTCGTCGGGGAACTGAGTGGCCAAGGCCTGGAACAGCGTGAACGCAAGACGTTGTTCTTGCTCCGCCTCCTGGGGCCGACCGGTGAAAAGCAATAGCCATCCCAAGCAACTGCGCGACTCGCCGAGCCCTACTTTGTACTTGGCCGGTTCCTGCGCCTCGCGCGCCAATGGCACAAGAAGTGCGATGGCCCGCCGGTAGGCCGCTTCCGCCTCGGTATGCTGCTGCAGCTTAGTCTGGATCTCGCCCACACGTTGCTCGGCGATGGCCGCCTCGAACCGGACCTCCGGGTCTGCACCTTCTTCGGTGGCCAACCGCTGATAGAACGCCAGGGCCTTTTCCAGGAATTGCTGCTGAACCGGCGTTAACTCTGCCTGCTGCGCCAGCCACTTCTCGGCGAATTGTGTGTACATGTCGTCCACGGCCTGCCGACCGAATTGCAGGCGTTCCTGGGCCGTCAGCAAAGCCTTGGCGGTTTGCTGCTCAGCTCGGGCTTTCGCATCGCGATCGGCCAACGCGGCCTGCTCGGCGCGCGTCGCTCGGATGGCTTGCTGTTCTTTCTCATCGCGTTCGGTGATCGCAGCCACTTCGGCGTTGGTCGCTCGGATCGCCTGCCAAACGCTGATCCCTGTACCCACGATCAACAGCAGGGCGAACAACGCACCAGTCACCAAGACAGCCTGGTTGCGGCGAGCGAACTTCGTGAACCGGTACGCGACCGAAGGCGGACAAGCCTGGACTGGTTCGTCGTGCAAATACCGTTCGACATCGGCTGCCAGGTCGTTCACTGTGGCGTAGCGTCGATCCCGATCTTTGTCCATGGCTTTCATCACGATCCAGTCCAATTCGCCACGCAATTCTTGGCTGAGCTTACCCGGCTCAATATGACGGCGGTCAGAAATGGTCGACAGATCGGCTGCCTGCAGCGTGCTGACCCGCGCACTGGGACGTGGTGGCTCGACTTCCCGAATAATGCGCCGCATCTCGTCAAAACCGGCGGTGCGCAGCGCGTCTTTCTCAAACGGCGTGGAGCCCGTCAATAGTTCGTACAGCAGCACGCCCAGCGAATAGATGTCGCTGCGGGTATCGACGTCCTGGCAGCTCTGACCGGCCTGCTCGGGGCTCATGTACAGCGGCGTGCCCACCATCTGACTCTGGGCGGTGTAGAACGTCTTCTCGGTCAGTTGCTGGCCCACAGCTTTGGCGATGCCAAAGTCAATGATCTTGGGGACCGGTCGGACGTCGTGCACTTCAATCAGGAGGTTACTGGGCTTGAGATCGCGGTGGATCACGCCCTTCTGATGCGCGTGCTGCACGCCGTGGCAAAGCGTGACGAACAACGCCAGACGCTCGCGGGTCGAGAGTTGCTGGCGATCACAGTACTCCGTGATCGGGGTTCCCTTTACCAACTCCATCGCAAAGTAAGGTCGACCCGCGTCGGTCGCACCGGCATCGAACACCTTGGCGATGTTCGGGTGATCCATCAGGGCCAGGGCTTGCCGCTCGGCTTCGAACCTCGCGACCACCTCGCGCGTGTCCATGCCGGGCTTGATGATCTTCAGAGCCACCTTGCGGCGGAGAGGCTCTTTCTGCGACGCCACGTACACGATGCCCATGCCGCCTTCGCCAATCTGCTCCAGCAACTTGTAGGGACCGATCTGGGTGCCGGGCAGTTCGAGGGGAGCATGGTCGATGGTCAGGGCCGCTGCACCGCCAGGTTTCTCCAAGTAGTCTGCAGCTTTGCCATGGGCCTTGAGCAGTAGGTCAATGCTTTGCCGCAGTTCTGCATTGGTCCCGCACGCTTGTGCTAGAAACGCGTTGCGCTCGGCCAGTGTTTTCTTCTGTAACGCTTCGCAAAAGATCGTTTGTTCTTCCATCAGGCACATCCCAGCAATGTGGCAGGTTCGACGTGTCCCTCTATAAAACCATGCGTCTTTCGCCGAAGAATTACCTCAAAAAACTTGGCAGATAGGTAGAGTTGTTCAGAGTTCGCTGGGTGGCGTGACTTCGCGGTAGAGCCAGGCCTTGGCATAAGCCCATTTCCTGTCGCCAGTTGCGCTGGACAGTCCGAGAGTTTGTGAGGCTTCCTGCAGGGTCATGCCTGCGAAGAACCGTAGCTTCACGAGCTCGGCTTCCACAGGGTGCCCCTTCGCTAGTTTGCCCAGTGCCTCGTCGAGTGCCACGATATCAGGTTCTGGACCGTCGACCGCGATCTCTAACTCGTCAAGGTCCACGCGTTCGAAATTACCGCCGCGTTTCAGCCGCTGCTTACGCCGCGCTCCGTCCACCAGAATCCGCCGCATGGCCTCGGCGGCGGCCGCAAAGAAATGGCGACGGCTATCCCAATGTTGAGCCTTGTCCACATCCACCAGCCGGATGTACGCCTCATGCACGAGCGCCGTAGCCTGGAGCGTCTGGTCCGGTTTCTCCTGGGCCATCTTGGCAGCGGCCAGTTTCCGCAGCTCCTCGTAGACCAGTGGCAAGAGTTGTTCCGCCGCTTGCGGTTCGCCCTGTTCGATCCGCGACAGGATCAGCGTCACGTCGCCGATCGCACGGGTGGGTGCCGTACGGTCGGGTTCGTCACCAGCACGGTCCTGGGGTTTGTCATCATTAACCATCGCGGTTCCCACTGTCTCAGGGAAGATCAGCCCGGTACGCTGGAAGTATGCCCCGTCAAGCGGGTACCGTGCCGGGGGCTGATCCTGTCGCCACGAATGTACCACACGCGGGTGGTAGATGCATAATCTGGACGCCGACATGTCGCTCGTGGAAGAGCTCTGCGGGTGCGGTGGTTGCCAGCGCGTGTTGCGCCGGTGACACCTGGGCAACGTCAGGAATGGCCTTCCTCCCGCCGTATGCCTGTCGGTGGACCGGGCCATGCCCCGATAGTCGCTGACTCGCCAGCGGCCCGAATGACGCGATGTCCATTGCTGTCCGACACCTGCCCACATGTATGGGAGTGGACACTTCAATTTGAGGAACCGAGATTGATGAGTGGCGGATTGCTGTGAATGATCTCACCTGTATCCGAGACCTTCAAATAGTAGGACGACCGAATACGGGCACCAATGGCCACAGCGAAGCCCACCATGGACTCGGGCTGCTCCCATAGGTTGACCCGGTAGTTGCCGTTGTGGTGCCGACACACCTCCACACGATGCAGATGCGACTGTTTCGCGACGATCTGGTTGAGGGTTGGCAACACGTACTGGACTGCATGGACGAACAGTTCCAACGTGCCGCGGTGGAGTAGCGTTGTTGCGGCAGCGCGAGGCGAAGGGGTGGGACGCGGCAAATCCGATGGATCGAGCGAATGTGCGACGCTGGGCGGGCGACAAGACGCGGGTGATGACCAGTACGACGACGCGCGCCGGCAACAAGGTGTGTGCACGATGGGCAAGGGGCGGATGGCAAGTGCGAGTGCCGTAAGTGGTCATCCCGCGGCCATTTCAATCCGTGTGCTTCGTGTTGGGTATTCGATCAGGATCAGGCAGCAGTGCCTCAGGACCGCAGAAGTGATACTTGGCGAGCAGCGAGGCGGCACTCCAGAGTTGGGTCATCAGTTTGGCAAAGTGTCCCGCGTCCCGTTGGTCGTAGAGGACGTCGAGCAGGTGTTTGGCGGTGGCCTGCGGGAGCAGGTTCAGGAGTGCGGGGACGACCCACTGCGTGACGCCGTAAACCCGTCCATGATCCATGTCGGTGCAGGCCGGGATGACGCCCTCGACACGCTGCTGCAGCAGATCCTGGATGGTCAGCACTGCCGCGCGGATGTTCTGCTCCTTGGGTCGGCGTGGATGAGGTTCGACCCAGCCATCGTAGGGTGGCAACCACTCGAGGGTGGGTGAGAGACCGTCGATGTGTGTCAGCACGACGAGCACCGGCGGGGGCCTGCGTTCGGGATGTGCCGCAAACCAGGTGTCCATTGTCCGCAGAAAATGGCAGTCGGGCTGCCGAGCCGGGTCGCAGGCGTTGATGACCAGCAGGGTCATCGCCGATGCGCAGACGGCTCGCATCGTCTCCTCCACGCGGTCGGCCTGGAGCCCTTCGTGGCCATAGCCGGTGGTGTCGAGCACCACCAGCGGTGCGGCTGCGCCGGCGGAGTGTATGGTGTACTTATCGATGGATGCCGTCAGAGGGAGGATATCCACAGCGGCTTGTTGATTGCCGATCAGTGCGTTGACGAGGCTCGACTTGCCCGCTTTCACCTGGCCGACGACGGCGATCTGCAAGGGGGTGACCGTGGTCGATTCGGCGGCGGACTTCATCGGGAGCGGAGTGGTCGCCGCGCCGCCTGACGACCTGGCGGCGCACAGTTCGCGCCAGCGGTCGGGTCCCACCATCAAGCGATGACTGTTCAACTCGATCAAGTACTTTCCCAGCTGAAGCACGAAGACGCGATACAGGTTCACCATGCCTTCTTTTTTCAGCTCGTCCATCACCGGAGTGACGACGGTTTCATTGGCCGCGGCCCGCGACAGCACGTTCCACGGATGCCAGATCACTGTTGCGGCGTAGACGATGGGTCGGAGGCGATTCCAGTAGCCCGTCACCTGCGGTGCTTTCTTCAACCAACGGATGGTCATCAGGTGGCTACCGGGAATATTCTGTTCCACGAAGCGGCGGACGTCCGAGATGGCCAGTTCAGTGGCCGAGAGTATTTCGGGGATGGTCAGATTCTCAATGGGGTCTGTGGCATGGGGGTGGTAGTGTTCGGCCAGTTGACGAGCCAAGTCCCAGGAGGTCTCCGCATACAGCGCCAGTTCGAAGAACCGATTCGCGGCGCCGGCGCCGGTCTGGTCGGCGTAGCGGAGCACTTTCTGCCACGCTTGCCGATCGCGATCGGTCCAGTGCATGAAGGCTGTGGTGCGCGGCTGCCAGAGAGGGCCGTGGTGCCGCTTGACCAGTCTCAGCAACAGGTAGGCCATGGCCCAGCAAAGGGGGACAGGGATCCAGAGCCATTTGAGCAGCCACGGGTTCTCCCAGAGAAAGACCAGCCCCGCCGCCAGCAGGACGAGCACGAAAGGGGTCAGGAAAAACACGATGATCGAAGCGCGAAACGCGCGTCTCATCGCTCTGCCCCGGTTTGCCGCATCGATTTCCAAATCTGTTGACCCTTGTGCCAGTGCTCGCGGAAGACTTGCGTGATCTCCGCCTTGGTTGGTTCGTGTCCCGCCAGGACGCTACTCTGATACCAGCAGCAGACGCGACCGATTGCGTAGGTGTAGGAGTAAGCCATCGCGGCTCCCAAGACTCCACCCGCGATGGTGCCGACATAGGGAATGAGTTTCAGCAGCTCTCGCACGCCCATGCGCGCGGCGAATCCGATGCCTGCGGCGGCGAGCATCTCGAGGAGTCTGTGGACGGATCCCTGTTGATGATAGACGCGGGCAATGGCATAGACCATGCGCGTTTGGATCGCCGCCACGACCGGGATATCAACCCAGGGGACGGGGGCTAAGGCAGCGGTGGCGGCGAGGGTCGCCGCGCCGTGAATGGAGGGCATCGCCGCTCGCTCATGCAGGTCCTTCAGGTCCGTGAGGATGTCAGGCATTCGCTGCATCGAGAACCGGTAGGTCGAGGGGAGCAGTTGATGGAGCGTCTCCAGGAACTTTTCGCCGCCGTAGTCGGCCGGCTCGAATCCCTCCTCCGCGCGCGTGATGTCGACGGGCACGATGGCATCCGCCAAACCGGCGAATGCCGTCTGCTGAGCTGCCAGCGGGCGAGCCACCTCTGCCTTCACTCCCGCGGGCGCCAAGGTGTCGTGGAAGGGATAGGGAGGATGTTGCTGCTGAGGGTACGCTTCGTGCAGGCAGGTCAGAGCCAGCAGGATGGGACGTTGCGGCGCGGATCGTCGGATCGTGCGGAGGGGACGAATGACCGCTTCCGACGCGAAGTCGAGCAGGCGGTGCGTGACGATCATGGCCTGAGCCTGTTCTTTGAGTTCCGCCAGGTCCTGCTGGGCGTCATAGCCCGCCTCGCCCAGCCCGCGGGTATCCAGGAACCGCATCACCGGCATCTCGGGATCGGGAAATAAATAGAGGTCCGTCTGCCGCGTGGTCGGACGAAAGCCGTTGCCAATCTGGATCTGATCGGCGTGTGTGAGCAGTCGTACCAACGAACTCTTGCCGCTGCCGGTCTTACCGAACAGCCAGAATGTGGGAGCCGGCATGTGCCGGATCAGCTCGTGCCGCTGATGGTCGATCTCCTGCTGGGTCGGGCCCCGCAGGTGGGCGAGGTATGCGGTGAGTGATTTCGGCCACTTCATAATCCGTCGGTTCCATAACGCAGCCGGAGGATGATCGCCTCGCTCAGCCACGCTCGGGCGAACGTGGTGGCGTGGGGATCATGTTCGCTGGCACCGCCGGGGGATGGGAACTTCCACGGCTAATATGGTAATCTATTCGTGAAGGGTTCGAAGGGGACTGGATGGCCGCTGGTCCGCATCAAGCGGGCGAGAGGAAAGTCCGGGCTCCGCAGGACAGGGTGGTCGGTAACACCGACCGGCCGTGAGGTCCGGGATAGTGCAACAGAAAGTAGACCGCCTCACGCGGCCCCGGTGGGTCGCGTGCGGTAAGGGTGAAACGGTGAGGTAAGAGCTCACCAGCAGCTGAGGTGACTCAGTTGGCTCGGCAAACCCCACTCGGAGCAAGGCCAAGCAGGGTGCAGATGGTCCGCTTGCGAACCATCGCGGACTCGTCCGGTCCGCCATCGACACCCGGGTAGGCTGCTCGAGGCGCCGAGCAATCGGCGCCCTAGATAAATGGCCATCGCCCGACAGCCGGTACCCACCGGTTGCCGGTGACAGAACCCGGCTTATAGGTCCCCTTCGCCCTTCTCTATCATGGTTGTGGCGGGTGGCGATGGCTGAGGGTTCGCTGGCGAGTCCTCCTGCTCCTTGATCGCCTGGCCAGCGAATTCATCGTCAATCACCTGCAGTAACTTGGAAATGCACAGCTTATTCATGCTTGTTTGGTGCAGGTGTGCCTGGGCCTGCAGGGCCTCGTGCAGGCTCTTGGGCAAGCGGACGGTGATCACGCGAGTCGGCTCTTGAGCCTCGGCGCGGTTGTCGCTGTTCTGGCGCAGTCGGGCCAGCATCAATTGGATCTCGGCGTGCTCTTCGGTCTTCTCAAATTCCAACAGGTCTTTGTCCTCGGGAAACAAACGCCGCGCCACGCCGCCAATGCCGAGGATTTCACGGAAGTAGGTCACCCAATCCGGATTCTGCTTGTAAAGCGCCAGGGCGATGCGGTAAGCCTCTTGTTTGCGATCGTCCAGGTGCTGGTACTGTTCGAAACTGGCCGTGAAGGTCGTTTCATTCATGCTTGGTTCCTTCCCTTTCCTTTTTCGCGCTCACGAAATGTCGACGAATGTGGATTCCTCGCAGCCTCTCGGCCGCGTCGTTGCCCCAATCGTGCCGAGCGAGTCAAGGGTCGGACTGATGTCATTGCATTGCTTGCACTTACAGCATCATGACCGCTGTGCACTGGAATGAGGCACGACTGCTTAGCAGTGAGGCAGTGGTGTCACTGCGCAGTTTTTAGGCAGGTCGAGTTTTCCCGTTGGACTACGTGTCCAGTTGCGTGGCCAGCGAAAAACGTCAGAAAAAAAATAATACTTGTCCCGCTCGACGCCCGCCCGCAGCGGGGCGGCCGTGAAATCGCTCCGCGCCGGGTCTGGAGATTCCCTTTCGGCCGATCTCGGTTGGTATGGGCCCGAGCTGTGAGAGTCCTGGCCTTGAGAGCTCCTGTCGTGGGAGCTTCGTACGGGGTGGCCGGCACGGTGGTTGGGTCGAGTTGTTTTGAGTGAACCGACAATTGCTGCGAGTGTCTTGAAGTGTTGGAAGTGTTGGAAGTGTTGAAGTGCTCTGCCGGTGCATGCTCTGTGTGGGGGGGCGTGGCTGCCGACGCGTCTGGGAGCGTGACGGGGCGGCGGGGGGCCGGCGCGGGCGAAGTGGCTTAGCAAACTCCGGGCGGGCGGGTATATTCGGAAATTCACCGGTTCGGCGATTGCGAATTTTTGGACTGGCCGCCACGCCCGAGGGGACTGACGGTGGGGTGGGGCAGGGGGCAGGGGGCAAGAGCATTGTCACGGCTGAGAATGGGAGTTGGGGAGCTGGCGTGGAGCGACGCGAGCCCCCCACGAGGTACAGACGAGTTTACAATGGCAGTAGCTGGCGGAACGTGATTGGCGAGGATATGGCCGGCGCAGTCGGCAGGAGTCCTGAAGGTAGCAGGGCGATCTCCTTACCGACCTCGACGACAGACCGCGCATGACGAGTTTTGTCCAGTGGATTTCTGGTCACACGGACATATTTGACATGGGGCAATAGCCGTTTCGGATTTGGGAATTGGCAGAAGGGTGCGCGGTGCGCCTATGCCATCGACTGCTACTCAAAGGAGGTTGTACAACGCTGTGCATGAACGAGAACGTGCCGAGAGTATTGCGAGCGAGACAGCTGTACTTGCTCGCGTGATTCTTCCCAATCATCGATTTGACGACAGGCCGTTAGAGGAGTTGGAGGGGTTGGCGACCACGGCCGGGACCACGGTGGTCTGCGGACTGACGCAGCGACGCGAGGTCCCCGATGCGGCCACGTGTCTGGGGCGTGGCAAAGTGGAAGAGCTGGCCTTGTTGGTCGACACGCACCACGCTGACGTGGTGATTTTCGACAACGATCTGACTCCTGGGCAGACTCGCAATTTGGAGCGGGAGCTCGAGGTGAAGGTGATTGATCGCACGGAGCTGATCCTCGACATCTTTGCCACGCACGCGCAGACCTACGAAGCCCGGTTGGCCGTCGAGTTAGCGCAACTTGAATACTCTCTGCCCCGCCTGAAGCGTCTCTGGACACACTTGTCGCGCATGAAGCTGGGGGTCGGCATGCGCGGACCCGGCGAGAAGCAGTTGGAGGAGGACCGGCGTCTGGTGGAACGGCGGATCCATGACTTGCGCGACGAGTTGCGTGTGATTGAGAAGCGGAAGGAGCGGCAGGTGGCTGGTCGCCGCGACCACATGACCGTCTCGCTGGTCGGCTACACGAATGCCGGCAAGAGCACGTTGATGAATGCGTTGACTGCCGCCGGCGTACTGGTGGCGGACAAGCTGTTTGCCACGCTCGACACGCGCACCCGGCGCTGGCAGTTGCCGCACTGGGGGCCTGTCCTGTTGAGCGATACGGTGGGTTTCATTCGCAATTTGCCTCACCGACTGATTGCCAGTTTCAAGGCCACGCTGGAGGAAGCGCGGCAGGCCGATCTGCTGTTGCATGTGGCGGACGCCAGCAGCCCGGCGGTGCTCGATCAGATCTCGGCCGTGTACGACGTGCTGGAGGAGATTGGCATACAAGAGAAGGGAACGCTGCTGATTTTGAACAAGATCGACTCACTGCAGTCACATGAGCAGTTGGAGGCGGTGCTGCGGCGTTATCCCAACGGTGTGCCCATCAGTGCTCGAACCGGCGCGGGGATGGAGCGTCTGGCCTTGGCCGTGAGTGATGCATTGAGTCGCTCGTTCCGCGACGTGGACGTGGAGATGGGGGTCGACAATGGCAAGCTGATGGCGATGTTAGCGCGTCACGGCGAGATATTGTCTCGGCAGTTTCATGGTGTGCGCGTGACGATTCACTGCCGGCTGCCGCAGGAGTATCTGGGGCGGATTTCGCGGGACGAAGCGACTGTGACTTTTCACGACACGGCGGTGGAGGCCGAGGGGCCGCCCGGCGCCATCGAAGATGTAGCGTGAGCGCATGAGCAGACGGACGCTGGAAGGTGCGCGGGTCATTGTCACGGGCGCGTCGAGCGGGATTGGAGGTGCCCTGGCACGCGCACTGAATCGGGCCGGAGCCCATCTGGTGGTAACGGCCCGCCGCGAGGACCGGCTGCGTCTGCTGGTGGCGGACTTGCGGGAGCGGGGGCCGGTGGTCGTGCAGTGTGCCGGGGATATCACGTCCCCGCGGGTGCGCCAGAGCGTGCTTGAGGCCGCTCGCCTGGAACTGGGGGGGCTCGATATTCTCGTGAACAATGCCGGCGTGGGGGGGGTGGGGCCCTTTGCTTCGGCCAGCGAGCAGCGGCTGCGCCAGATCATGGAAGTGAATTTCTTCGCGCCGGTCGAGTTGATTCGGTCGGCACTGCCGCTGTTAAGCGGCGGGAAGAACCCGCTGATCGTAAATATCTCGTCCGTGCTTGGGCATCGAGCGGTTCCCCAGAAGAGCGAGTACTGTGCCAGCAAGTTCGCGTTGCACGGCTTCAGTGACGCCTTGCGAGCCGAGTTGGCCGGCCAGGGGATGGACGTGTTATTGGTGAGTCCGAGTACGACGCAGAGCGAGTTTTTCGATCACCTGCTGGAAAACACTGCCACGCGTCGCGTGCCGAGCGTGGGACGCATGACCCCCGAGCGTGTTGCCCGCCAGACGTTGTGCGCGATGCGGCGGGGGCGGCACGAGATCATCCTGTCACCCTCCGGCAAGTTGCTCGTCTGGCTTGATCGTCTGGCTCCCCCGTTGGTTAATCGGTTGTTGGCCCGTTTTGGCGGATGACGGACGGGCAGACGCTGCTGGCGAGGGCCGCTGCCAGAGAGGGACGCTGTCGGCGAGGGGCGCTGCCGGGAGTCCACCTGAGGCGTCTTTCGAAGGCGACTCGCCGCGGGGCCGCACTAGGCCCGGCCGATGTCCCTGCGTTATGATGGAAAGCCGGTGTCCTGGACGTCTCTACTTGGCAGTGCGCACGCTGGTCGCTCCCGCATGATGACGAAACGAAATCGACGTCAGTTCCTCGAAGAATCGATGCTCGCGGCGGCGGCCGCGGCGGCGGTCGTTGCGGGCGCCGACGATGTGTGGCCGGGTCTGCCGGAAGCGGGCCGTAGCGTCAACGAGCAACTGGGAGTGGCCGTCGTGGGGGCGCGTGGGCGGGGCAACAGCCACCTCGGGTTTTACGCCGGACGCCGCGACACTCGTGTACTCTATGTCTGCGATGTGGACAGCCAGGTTGGTTCGTTACGGGCCGAGCAGGTTGCCAAGCGGCAAGGGGGCCAGCGTCCTGTCTGGGTCGAGGACTTGCGGCGGGCCTTGGAGGATCCGCGAGTGGACATCGTGAGTGTGGCGACCCCCAACCACTGGCACGCGCTGTCGGCCATCTGGGCCATGCAGGCCGGCAAGGACGTGTACGTCGAGAAGCCGGTCAGCCACAACGTGCAGGAAGGACGGCGGATGGTCGAGGCTGCTCGCCGCTATCAGCGCATCTGCCAGGCCGGGCTGCAGGCCCGGTCGAATCCCGGCATGCTGTCCGCGATCGAGCATGTGCGGTGCGGCAAGATCGGCGCCGTCCGGATTGCGCGGGGCCTCTGCTACAAACGCCGCACTCCCGTCTGCGTGACGGGATCGTATCCCGTCCCCCGCCACGTCAATTACAACCTTTGGTTAGGTCCGGCTCCAGCCGCTCCGTTGACTCGGCCCAGATTTCACCATGACTGGCACTGGCAGTGGCCGTACGGAAACGGTGAGTTGGGGAATCAGGGTGTGCATCAATTGGATCTGTGCCGGTGGGGATTGAGCAAGCCCTCGATCAGCGAGTCGGTGATTTCCTTTGGCGGGGGGTTTGGCGGCGGCGAATTGGCACACGCCACCAACACCTTGGTGACCGTCCATGCTTATCGTGACAGTTCGATTGTGATGGAGGTACGAGGTCTGGAGAGTCGTCCACTGCGCGGCGTGCGCGTCGGAGTGATCTTTGAAGGGACGGACGGCTACGTGGTGATGACCAGCTATCACCACGGTACGGCGTTCGACCGGGAAGGTCGCGTGACCGAACATTTTCACGGTGGTGGCGGCAGCGAACTCCACTTTGCGAACTTCCTGCAGGCGGTGCGCCAGCGCAGTTGCTCGCATCTGAATGCCGACATTGAAGAGGGGCACGTGTCGAGTGCCCTGGCGCACACCAGTAACATTTCCTATCGGCTGGGCGACACCATGTCATTCACTGCGGCCCAGCAGCATCTGGCGAGCTTGGCCGGCGCCGATGATCTGATCGCCACGCTGGCGAGGACAGCGCAGCATTTGATGGATCACGGCGTGGATCCCCACGCCACTGCGTTGCAGATGGGGCAGATGCTGGAGTGCGATAGTCGCGCCGAGACATTTCGCGACAATCAGAAAGCCGACTGCATGCTGATGCGCTGCTACCGTCGTCCGTTTGTCGTGCCTGCCGCGGGAAGCGTGTAAATGCCTGGCAGCGGGTTCGATATCATCGATGAAGAGGGGCCCTGCCTGGTTGTCTCCAAACCGGGTGGAGTGCTGACGCAAGCGCCCCCGCACATCGACAGTCTTGAGAGACGGATCAAGGAGTTTCTCAAGCAGCGTGACGACAAGCCGGGGCGGGTCTATCTGGGGGTCCCGCATCGACTTGATCGTCCCGTCTCCGGCGTGCTGGTTATGGCCAGGCACGTGCGAGCCGCCAGGCGACTGTCGGAACAGTTCGAACGCAGGATGGTCGACAAGGTCTATTGGGCCCTCTTGGAAGGAGCGGTGGAGGCGGAGGAAGGAACGTGGATTGACTGTGTGCGCAAAATACCGAATGCGGCGCAGGCCGAAGTTGTCGCAGCGGATCAGGCGGACGGTCGGCAGGCGATTCTGCATTACCGTGTGCGACAGCGCTGGGCCACACACACGTTTGTCGAGTTGACGCTCGAGACGGGACGCTTCCATCAGATTCGGATTCAAGCCGCATCGCGCGGGGTCCCCGTAATGGGTGACTGGCAGTACGGCGCTCAGGGCACGTTTGGTCCCGCCTGCGAGGATCCTCGCGAACGATGCATTGCACTGCATGCCCGCCAGCTCACTTTTTATCATCCCATGACCCGTCAACTCAAGACAATGCTCGCCCCGCTGCCTGACTATTGGCCTGCTCTGGGAAGCGATGGAGCGAAGGAGTGATATAGTGATGCGGTGATGCGGTGCGCATCGTGGCGGCCTTGGGCCGCCCAGGATCTTTCTGTTGGGTCGGCAGTTTGTCCGTGCGTTGGCGCGGTTTCGAAATGGGAAGTACCAGTTGCGACACGTTGTCGAAGCATCGCCATTTCCCACGACGGAAGCTCGTGACCGGTAGTCGGTCGGCGCTGTCCGGCGTTGGTTCGATACCGGTGTTTCTTTTCAAAGCGTCCTCCGGATGATGGAGGGTTGTCGAATATCGAAGGGGTCTTGGTGCTTGCCATCGCTGGCGGGTGCCTCGCAGGAAGGCCGGCGTTTCAGAGCAGTGTCTGACTGTGGGGTGTTAAGGAAGCGGTCGGGTCTGCGGTTAGCTGGCTGTGAAGGGTGGGGCCTGGGCGGAGTTGGTTTGGGGAGTGGGCAGTGGCCGCGGATGGATGTGGACCGTCACGGTCCTCGTCGATAGCGGCAGTTGGCTCGGTTATACTGCACGGTTTCGCGAGTGGCACAGGCCATTCGCCCCGGATCTGTCCGGGGTGAGCGGCGTGGATCATGTCCGCAGCGTCGGGGTGGCCGCGGACGGGGAGTGGGTGTGTGAGTCAGAGAGCGGCAAAACGCAAGTTGCGAGTCGGGGCCGTATCATATTTGAATACGAAACCGCTCATCTACTCCTTCGCGGATTTCGCGAGAGGGGCTGAGTTGATTTTGGATCTGCCGAGTCGGCTGGCCGATCGTCTGGCCGACGGCGACCTGGATGTGGCGCTGATCCCGTCGGTGGAAGCGTTGCAGCATCCCGGGTACACGATTGTCTCGGACGCCTGTATTGCCTGCCGCGGCCCGGTGTTGAGTGTGAAGCTATGGAGCCGCGTGCCGATCCCCGAGATCCAGACGCTGGCATTAGATGAGGGATCGCGGACGAGCGTGGCGTTGGTCCAGATTCTGCTCCGTCACCAGCATGGGTTGTCGCCCCAGGTCACCTCGCTGGCAATTGGCGAGCGGTGGGATTCTGACGCGGTCCGGAGTGACGCGGTCCTGCTGATCGGCGACCGGGCGATTCATGCGGCGGGCTGGCAGTTGGCGGACGAATGGGATTTGGGCCAGCAGTGGTGCCGTTGGACTGGATTGCCTTTCGTATTTGCCATCTGGGCGGCTCGCGAGGGTGTCGATACGGGCGAGTTGGAGCGGGCGTTGAGTCAGTGTCGCGACGCAGGCCTGACGCACCTCCCGGCGATCGCGCTGGCGGAAGCGGCGGGCGCGGCCTTGGAGCCGGCCGCTTGTCTGGCTTATTTACGCGACAACCTGCACTTCACGTTGGGGGTTGCCGAACTGCGGGGGCTGCGGCTCTTCCACCGTTACGCCAGCGAGTTGGGGTTTGTTCCTGCCACCTTCCTACCGCAGACCATGGGAACGCTTACGTCATGATTGAGACGATTCTGCAGAAGTCCATTGCGGGTCAGCGCATCTCAGCGGAAGAAGGCGTCCGCTTGCTGGAGTCGCACGACCTGATCGGCCTGGGCCAGGCCGCCGATGCAGTCGCTCGACGGCTGCATCCAGAGCCGTATCGCACGTACAACATTGATCGCAACGTCAATTACACGAACGTCTGCACTGCGGTCTGTGATTTCTGCGCGTTCTATCGTCCTCCCAAGAGTGAGGAGGGGTATGTGCTGCCGCGCGACGTGCTGTTGGCGAAGGTGGAAGAGACGATCCAGTTGGGCGGCAATCAGCTGTTACTGCAGGGAGGCTTGCATCCGACGCTGCCGTTCTCCTGGTATGAGGAGTTGCTGCGCGACATCAAGAACCACTTTCCGCAGGTGAATGTGCATGGATTCAGTCCGCCCGAGATTCATCATTTCACGAAGATCGCCAAGCTGCCGCTGCGGACGGTGCTGCAGCGGCTGCGCGAGGCTGGGTTGGGGAGTATCCCCGGCGGCGGCGCGGAGATCCTCGTCGATCGCGTGCGACGCGAAATCACGCGTGGCAAAGCCCTCACGAATGACTGGTTGAATGTCATGCGCGTGTGGCATGAACTGGGAGGACGCAGTTCGGCCACCATGATGTTCGGACATGTGGAAACACTGGCCGAGCGGATTGAACATCTGGAACGGCTGCGACAGTTGCAGGACGAAACGGGCGGATTCACCGCCTTCATCTGCTGGACCTTTCAGCCCGCTCACACCGCCCTGTCCCACATTCCCCATGCCAGTCCGGTCGACTATCTCAAGACGCAGGCTGTGGCCCGACTCTACCTTGATAATTTCGCCAACGTCCAGTCCAGCTGGGTAACGCAGGGGCTGAAGATCGGCCAGCTGGCCCTCCTCTTCGGCGCCAACGATATGGGCAGTCTGATGATCGAAGAGAACGTGGTCGCGGAGGCCGGGACAGTGCACTTCCTGACGCTGTCACAAATCCGCGCGGCCATTGAAGAACTCGGCTTCACCCCACGTCAGCGCAACGTGTTCTACGAGCTGGTGGGGTACGAGCAGGAGCAGCGCGCGATCGAGGCGAACCGAGAGACCGTCACGCAGTGAAGCAGGGACATCATCGAAATCCTCACTGTCGCATAGACTTGTACTCTTACTCTTACTCTTACTCTTACTCTCGAACTCCTCTTCGTGCCACGCGACCGCTCGGCGCCCGGTCCATCGGCCCAAGTCCACTGACGTAGATCTGGCTTGGAGGGCGGGAGAGTACGAGTAAAGTTTTCGCGTGTAGGACGTGCGCACCGTGCGCGCATGTTTGGAACAAAATCCGAAATTCGAAGCACAGAAAAGTGGGAGAAAGGGAAGAACGGAGGAAGGGAGGAAGGGAGGAAGGGAAAACGGAGGACGCAATGGCATGCTGCTGGTGAGAATCTGCTGGGGGCCCGCCCGCGGCCGTTTTGCCGGCAGCGGAGGTTTTGGATTTCGAATTTTGGATTTCGAATTTGTTTGGGATTTCGATATTGGGATTTCGGATTTCCCGTTTTGGTTGCGGCCACAGGCCGCGTTAAGAGTCAGAGTACGAGTAGGGCTGCACGCCGTTTGTCTTTCTGTGGTCTGCGTTGATGCTGGTTGTGCACGACGGGGAGTCTATCTTGACCTCCGCTGCTCTGTGGTGACCGTCCTTACGGGCTTGAAATCCTGGTCACTCCTGAGTAATCCGGGCCAGCGGTACGTGCATTTTCATAATCGTAATCGTAATCGTAATCGTAATCGTAATCTTAGTCTCTCCTTTGCCCCGTCCACGACGCTGGCGGTGGATTCGCAACGAGGCGGGTGTCTGTCGGTCGTTATTCTCTCCGCTGTGGTGTTTCGACTGGCGGATTTCCGACTCTCCGCCCTGCCGGGCCATCGTAGTGATCGGTGCCAGCCGCAGAATGGGCGAGATGCGCCGGGATTGGCTCAAGAGCATTCGTTATGATCGCGTTAATCGGAATCGTCCGGTGAGGGAATGGCTCGTCGCGTAAGCTAAGTTGTGTTATAAGACTGTGTCAGCGGGCTCGGTGCCAGCGGCGGCGCGATTGATTCGCGGATTCGACAAATCGACAACAGGCAACGCGATGATACACGTGGAGAAGCTCACCAAGGCGTATGCGGACTTACGCCGCGGGCAGTTCATTGCGTTGCGTGGTGTTAGTTTCGATGCGTTTCCGGGTCAGATCTATGGTCTACTGGGTCCGAACGGCGCGGGGAAGACGACCGTGCTGCGGGTTCTCAGCACGGTGCTGCGACCCACCTCGGGGACCGCCACGGTCAACGGATTCAACGTCTTGACGCAGCCGTCTCTGGTGCGGCACCAGATTGGCTTTGTATCCACGAACACGGCGGTCTACGATCGGATGACGGCCTGGGAGATGGTGGAGTACTTTGGCCGGCTATATGGCCTGGAGGCGGAGCTGGTGCGTGATCGCATGGAGGTGATTTTCCATCGGCTGCAGATGAATGAGATCCGCGACGTGCTCGGGTCGAAGATGTCGACGGGAATGAAGCAGAAGGTATCGATTGCCCGCGCGATCGTGCACGATCCCTCGGTACTGATTTTTGACGAAGCGACGGCCGGGCTGGATGTGCTGGTGGCACGGGCGTTGCTCAAGACGGTGGCGGAGTTGCGTGAGCAAGGCAAGTGCGTGATTTTCTCGACGCACATCATGCGGGAAGCGGAACGACTATGTGACCGCATTGCGATCATGCATCGCGGGAGCATACTGGCGGAAGGCTCGCTGGATGAGTTACTGGAGATACATCGCGAAGAGGACCTGGAAGAACTGTTCTTCGGGCTGATATCCAAACACGACGAACGTCGCTGGGCACAATCCGCGGCCTCGTAAGAGCAAGGCGGCGGTGGCGTCGGCAGGCATGTCACATTGGCGCACAACGGAATCCGCATGAACCGGACGAACGTCAAGTTGATCTTCTTTCGCGAGGTCCGCGATCAGCTGCGCGACCGTCGCACGCTGTTTACGATCGCGGTGCTCCCGCTGCTCCTCTATCCGCTGTTGGGGATGAGTTTCCTGCAGGTGTCGCAGTTCATGCATGAGCAGCCGACACGCATCTGGATTGTGGGTGCCGAGTATCTGCCGAAGGACCCGCCGTTGTTGGACGGTGCATCGTTTCACTCGGATCTGTTGACGGCGGACGAGTCGCGGTTGCTGACGCTGGATATCGTCAGCCCAGTCCCCGCCGACGTGCCGCCGGTCAATTTTGCGGAGCACGCGCGCGAGCAGATCCAGGGGGGCAAGTACGCGGCTGTCGTGCGGTTCCCGGCCGGGTTCGCTGAGGCGCTGGCCCGTTTTCGTTCGACCGATCGTGCGCCGCTCGAGGGGGACGCTGCCGGTAAGGCAACGCAGTTGCCGACTCCCGAACTGATCTTCGATGCGGCGAGCGACAGGTCTCGCATCACCAACGCGCGCATTCGCCGAGTGTTGTCGACCTGGCAGCGTGCGATTGTGCGGCAGTATCTGTCGGACCGAAACATCTCGCCCAACGTCACCGATCCGTTCAATATCAAGGATATCGACGTGTCGGTCGAGATGAGTCGTCGCGCCGCGTTCTGGTCGAAGGTGCTGCCGTTTATCGTCTTCGTGTGGGCCTTGACCGGGGCTTTTTATCCGGCGGTCGATTTGTGTGCGGGCGAGAAAGAACGCGGTACGCTCGAGACGCTGTTGACCAGTCCCGCCGAGCGGAGTGAAATCGTGCTGGGGAAGCTGCTGACGATCATGGGCTTCAGCGCGGCTACTTCGCTGCTGAATCTGCTCAGCATGGCCATCACCGGGACCGCGGTGATTGTGCTGAAGCCGGGCCAGTTTCCGATTGGGGCCCCGCCGGTGTCCGCACTGCTGTGGTTGCTCCTGGCCCTGATTCCGATATCCGCTTTGTTCAGCGCGTTGGCATTGGCGATTGCCGCCTTTGCACGCAGCACGAAAGAGGGCCAGTATTACCTGATGCCGCTGCTGCTCATTTCCCTGCCGCTGATGATCCTCCCGATGCTGCCAGCGGTCGACTTGAATCTGGGGACGAGTCTGGTGCCGATCACCGGCATGATGTTGTTGCTCAGGGCGCTGGTCGAGGGTCAGTTCGCGGATGCGGCCGTGTATGCCCCACCCGTGCTGCTCGTGACGGCAGGCTGCGTATACCTGGCCATCCGCTGGGCCGTGGACCAGTTCAACAACGAATCGGTATTGTTCCGTGAAAGCGAACGGGCTGATCTTCGTTTGTGGCTGCGGCATCTCTTTCGTGACCGCGGCGCCACGCCCAGCATGGCCCAAGCCATCGCCTGTGGCATGATCCTGTTGACCATCCGGTTCTTTGCCACGTTCGCGGCGCAAGCGCCGGAGAGCTGGCGCGATTTTGCCGTCATGCAGTTTGTGACGTTGGTACTCTTGGTGGGCGTGCCGGTGCTGGTGATGACGGCGCTGCTGACCCGCAGTCCGCGCGCGACACTGCTGTTGAAGTCGGCCAGTCCCGCCACGCTCGGCATGGCGTTCTTATTGGCCGTGGCGATTCACCCAGTTGCGATGCTGGTGACCGAAGGGATTCAGAAGCTCTACCCGATCAACGAACAAGTCCTGCAGCAGCTAACCGGCATCACGCAGTTGATGGCGTCCGCGCCGAGCATCTGGCACATTCTTGGGCTCATGGCACTCGCGCCGGCCATCTGCGAGGAGCTGGCTTTTCGGGGGTTCATTCTCTCCGGGCTGCGGCATCTGGGGAGCAAGTGGGGCGCGATTGTTATCAGCAGCCTCTTTTTCGGCGTGACACACGGGATCTTGCAGCAGTCGATCAGCGCGGCGATGGTGGGGATGGTGATCGGCTATCTCGCCGTGCAGACCGGCAGCTTGCTGCCGTGTATTGTCTTTCACCTGGTCTACAATTCGCTCGGTCTGCTGGTGGTGTTCGGCTGCGGCTCCGCCGTGCAGGAGAGTGCCTGGTTTGGCTGGCTGTTCCTGGCACAAGGCGAGGCGGTTGTCTATCGCTGGCATCTGATGCTGCTCGGTGCGATGATGTCACTGTTGATACTCAACTGGTTCCGGCGTTTGCCACACTCTCAGACCCCTGAAGAGGAGTTGCACAAGGCCTTGAGCCATCAAACGGCCGGCGTGAAAACTTGGTGACGGTAGCCACGGCCGCCAGCGTAGGGGGGAAGCAGGGCTGCGCCACGTGATCCGCGCGGACGATCTCCGCGAACGTGGCCAAGGTGAGTGTTGTCGATGCATTCGGAAGAGAATCCATTGTCCGTGCCGGGAGAAAATCCGACCACTCGTTTTGCGCTGCGAGCGCGTCTCGTGGTGCCCGTTTCCTCGCCGCCGATCGACGGTGGGGTCATCACGATCCAGGGTGATCGCATTGTCGCGATCGGTGAGAATCTCACGTCAGGGCCTCCGTGGGACTGGGGAGATGTCGCCGTAATGCCCGGGTTAATCAACCCGCACACGCACCTGGAGTTGAGTGATTGTCGCACTCCGCTCGGTGCGGCAGGCATGCCGTTTCCGGGTTGGATTCACGCTCTCGTCGCGCAGCGCCGCCAGGCTGCCGCGGCGCTCGGGGATGCCTGGCCCCGTCGTCGGCAGGAGGCGATTCAGGCCGGACTTAACGCCAGCCTGCGCGGTGGAGTCACGACGGTGGGAGACATTGCCACGTGGGACTTAAGCGAGTTTCCGTCGTCGTGTGATACCGCGTGTGTGTGTGTCTTTCGCGAAGTGATGGGACTCTCAGGCGACCGGTGTGCCGAACAGTTGGCGATCGCGCGGCGGCACATCGAGCGGCGGATGGGCGACCACGTTCGTATCGACGCCGCGCTCAGCCCCCACGCTCCCTACACGGCGGCTCCCGAATTAGTGGACGAAGTCGCCGCGCTGTCGCGGACACACCGCTGCAACGTGGCCATGCATCTGGCTGAATCGGAAGAGGAACTCGAGCTTCTGGCGACCGGAACCGGTCCGTTTCGCGACACCCTGCAATCGCTCGGCGCGTGGGCCGACACCGCCTTTCGGGGCGGCGTCGAACCGATCGACTATTTGCGGCGACTTAGCGGCGCTCACCGTAGCCTGATTATCCACGGCAATTACCTCAATCCCTCGGAGTGGCAGTTCTTGGCGGAACACCGAACGTCCATGACCGCCGTCTACTGCCCTCGCACGC
The DNA here is from genome assembly GCA_963802295.1 of uncultured Planctomycetota bacterium. GTDB lineage: Bacteria > Planctomycetota > Planctomycetia > Pirellulales > Pirellulaceae > JAJRVM01. The sequence continues at coordinate 217,428 of CAWDIM010000010.1, forward strand.
ACCACTATTTTCGACATGCGCGGTATCCGCTGAGCCAACTGCTGCAGAGCGGCGTGCGGCTGGCGATTGGGACCGACAGTTGCGCGTCGAGCCCGAACTTGAATATGTTCGAGGAACTCCGCTTCGCGGCGCGTCTGCATTCGGATGTCGCTCCACGGCAGATCCTGCAATTGGGGACGCTGGCGGCCGCCGAATCGCTGGGCTACGCGCGCAGTGTCGGGAGTCTCGAGTGTGGCAAACGGGCCGATCTGGTCATCGTCCGGATCGAGACTGCTCCCCTTCGCAAGCGTGATCCTTATGCAGTGCTCTTCGACGACGCTTCCAGTGTGTGTGCCACTTACTGCAACGGCGTGAGATGTTTCGGATAGGAGGAAGGGAGGAAGGGAGGAAGGGAGGAAGGGAGGAAGGGAGGAAGGGAGGAAGGGGGGAAGGGGGGAAGGGAGGAAGGGAGGAAGGGAGGAAGGGAGGAAGGGAGGAAGGGAGGAAGGGAGGAAGAACGGCATGCTGCTGGTGAGAATCTGCTGGTGGCCCAGGACTGTGGTTTTGCCGGCAGCGGAGGTTTTGATTTCTGGATTTCTGGATTTGTTTGGGTCTTCGATATTCGGATTTTGGATTTCCGGTTTGGTTGCGGCCGCCAGCTCGCGTTACGGGAGTATGGCGGCGCATTTGTTGGTGTGCGCGTCACTCGCGTTTCTACCGAGCTTGTCTCGGTAGGACGACAACTGGCCAGCTACCGCGGCATGCGCGTCACTCGCGTTTCTACCGAGCTTGTCTCGGTAGGACGACAACTGGCCAGCTACGCGGCGTGCGCGTCACTTGCGTTTCTACCGAGCTTGTCTCGGTAGGACGACAACTGGCCAGCTACGCGGCGTGCGCGTTACTCGCGTTTCTACCGAGCTTGTCTCGGTAGGACGACAACTGGCCAGCTACCGCGGCGGCGCATCATCACCATCCCTCACAGTCGGCAATTATTGATGGGGGTTTCGAGAATGGCAGATGCGCCGATGGCTTCGAGGCGTTCCATGACGTCGATCACTTCGCTGCGTCTGACCATGACTTGCACGGCGCACCAGTCAGGATTTTCCAGTGCGCTGATGGTGGGCGAATTGAAGCCGGGGGTGATTTGTTCGGCGGCCGGCAGGTTTTCGCGTGGAATATTGTACTCGAGCAGAGAGTAGCTGCGGGCGATGACGACGCCCTGCAATCGGCGCACGACGCGATCGGCCATTTCGGGATCGCGTGGTTGATGGTTTTGAATCAGGACGGTTTCGTACCGTCCGATTTCGGCGAGCATGCGCAGTTGGTTAGCGGCGAGGGTACTGCCTGTCTCGACCAGGTCGACGATGGCATCGGCGACCCCCAGTGCGATCATGATTTCGACAGAGCCGGAGAGGGACACGAGATGGACGGCGGTGGCGTGCCCCTGCAAGTATTGTCCGGTGATATGCGGGAAGCTCGTCGCCACGCGGCAGCCGGCCAGTTCGTTTGGTGATTGCACCGAGCTATCTTCGGGGACGCACATCGCCAGTCGGCATTTCCCCACGCCGAGGTTCATGCGCGTGATCACGTCCGCGCCGCTTTCGGCCACCAGGTCGCTGCCGGTGATTCCCATATCGATGGCTCCCTCGGCGCAGAGCACGGGGATATCGTCGGTACGCAAGAAGGTGACTTCCACGGGCAGCTCACCGACCAAGGCGAACAGGCTGCGCGGCTGGCGGCGAAAACTGAGTCCCGCCTGCTTCAGCAGTTCGCTCGCTTGCTCTTCCAAACGCCCCTTGCTGGGTAGGCCGATGCGCAGCTTATGCATGACGTGACTCCTTCTCGTCCAGTCCCGAGATACCGAAGCGTCGGCCGAGTTCCATTTCGATTTCTTCCCAGCGGACATCGCGGTAGCCGAGCAGGACGCACAGGTGATAAACGAGGTCGGCCGCCTCGTGGACCAGATGCTGCCGACCGTCGTCACCGCTTTCGGCGCCGGCCTGAACCACCTCGCCGGCCTCTTCCACGATTTTCGCGCCGATCTTCGCGACGCCACCGGCGAAGAGTGAGGTGGTATACGAACGCGCCGGCGGGTTCGCCTTGCGGTCCTGAATGACCGTCATGAGTTGTGACAGGACTGCGGGTTTTCCGTTCACGGGAGGATCAGCCTTTGCAGCGAAGCCTGGAGAGTGGAACGTGAGGGGCCATGCGAGCGAACCATCGGTGCGCCATGTACGAAGGGGCTTGCCCCGGTGTATCATCTTTCAGAAAGCTCTTGCCGTTGTGCGCGACCGACGGATGGCAGCCACAGGGGGGGCCGCGTCTGGACAATCCAAACATCCTAAAGGGTGCCTGGACTGCTGGCAATTGCTGACCTGATCGAACCTCGGCCCGCTGCCGCCCTGGTGACCATTTCCTGCCTCGCGGGGGGCCAGGCTGGCAGCACGCAGATCGCAGCGAGACCCAGATCGATGAACCCAGATCGATGAACCCAGATCGATGAACCCAGATCGATGAACCCAGATCGATGAACACGACAGCCCGACCAACGACGTCAGACGGGAAGCCCCCCCTGGGATCTGCCGGGTGGGAGGGCGTGCGCGGCGAGGAAGCTTCTTTGATCATGCCCCCTGTGCTGGATTGCTGGTATCTGACCGGTCCGACGGCCGCGGGCAAGACGAGCGTCGGCATGGAAATGGCGCGGCTGTTGGGGGCCGAGATCATTTCGCTGGATTCCATGGCCGTATACCGCGGGATGGACGTTGGAACGGCCAAACCGACTGCCGAGCAATTGCGGGCGATTCCTCATCACTTGATTGACGTGCTTGATCCTGTCGAGGACTTCAGCGTGTCGAACTATGTGGCGGCGGCCCATGGATTGATTCGCGAAATCCGAGCGCGGGGCCGGGAGGTATTGTTGGTCGGGGGCACGCCCATGTACCTCAAGGCGATGTTGCGGGGCATCTACCAGGGCCCGCCGGCCGATTGGGAATTTCGCTCCCAGGTGGAAGAGGAGGCGCGGCGGGTAGGGATCGAGGTGTTGCACGAGCGGCTCAGGCAGGTGGATCCGCTTTCGGCCGAGAAGCTCCATCGAAACGACATTCGGCGGATCATCCGGGCACTGGAGGTGTACAAGATCACGGGCCGGCCGATCAGCCATCAGCAACTGCAGTTTGAGCAGGGCACGCCTGCTGGGCGGTGTCGCGTGTTCGTCTTGGGATGGCCGCGGATGACCTTGCATCAGCGCATTGACGCGCGGGTGGAGTGGATGTTTGAGGCTGGACTGTTGGAGGAGGTGCGCGGATTGCTGGACCGCTTCGGCGAGCTAGGACGTACCGCGGCCCAGGCGGTCGGTTATCGGGAGTCGATCGAGTATTTGTTGGGTCGACTGTCACTGCGGGAGGCCCAGGCACGGGTCCGCGTTCGCACCCATCAGTTCGCTCGGCGGCAGGAGACGTGGTTTCGCAGTTTGAGTGAATGTCGGCGGGTTGAGCAGGACGGGCAGGCCACGCCGTCAGAGATGGCGGCCCGACTGGTGGACATGGGGAGTGCGGCCGGCCAGATCGAGTGACACGATCCTGGGGCGCAATGAGCGGCCGGCCTGCGCGATCTGAAGCGTGCGCGGACCCTACATGTTCAAATCCAGCGGGACGAAGACGGGAGCGCGCGACAGCATCGCATGGATGCCGTTGTCGCGTGGTGCGGGGCCTTTCGGTCTTGTGCGTCTTGAACCAGGGTGTTTGATTGGGACAGCGGTCTGCGGATGGCGGGTGGAAGGCCACGCGGCGTTCCCGGCTGTCGGCCGTTTTCGTGCCCCGGCTTGGGCCAGGGCCGGGGTGCGGCGGTTTTCCGGGGGTGGTGAGGCAACCTTTGCAGAAGGCTGCCGGGCGTCTAAAATGCGAGGTTTGCCGGTTCTTTGGCGGTGTGGTGACTGACCTCGCCGGCCAGCCTTCCAATCACTGAAGAAATCCTCGGCGAATGACGAGTACGACAATCATCTGCGCGGTTGTGGCGAGCCTGCTTGGCGACCGGCCGGCACCTGCCGCTGGCCGAGCGGCTGGGAGCGTCGTGCCGGAGATTGGATGGCGGTCGCGCGAATTCGAGGTCGCCGGAGGTGGGCCACGCTGCGGCGATCACCGGTCCTGGTGTGAATGGGCAACGGGGAATCCGGCGCGAGTGCGGCCGCTGGGAAGTGACGATTGCTGGGAAGTGGCGACTGCTGGGAAGTGACGACTGCTGGAAAGTGACGGCGGCGGGAGTTGGATGTCCCATCGAGCCCGCCGGTGATCACCCTCCTTTTTTTTTGCAACAAGGATTGTACTGGTGTTACGCACGCACAATTGTGGCGAACTGAACGTCGAATCGGTGGGTCAAGTGGTCACGCTATGCGGTTGGGTCGACACGGCGCGCGATCACGGCGCGGCGGTCTTCTTTGACTTGCGCGACCGCTATGGCAAGACGCAGGTCGTCGCCGGCCCGGAAAGTGGCCGCCCGATCGTGGAGAAGGCGAAACTGCTGCGTAGCGAATATGTGGTGCGCGTGACGGGAACCGTTGCGCATCGACCGGACGGAACGGTGAATCCCAAGCTTTCGACGGGCGAAATCGAATTACGGGTCCAGGGCCTGGAGGTGCTCAACAAGAGCAACAATCCTCCCTTCACTCCGGCGCAGCAGGAATTGCCTGGCGAGGATCTTCGGCTGCGCTACCGGTTTCTGGACCTGCGTCGGCCGGAGATGCAGCGGATCCTGATGTTGCGTAGCCGCATCATCAAGACGATGCGCGATTATTTCGACGAGCACCAGTTCATCGACGTCGAGACGCCGGTCCTGGGCCGCAGCACACCCGAGGGGGCGCGCGACTATCTGGTACCGAGTCGGATTCAGCGCGGCAAGTTCTATGCGCTGCCGCAGTCGCCGCAATTGTACAAGCAGATTCTCATGGTGGCGGGATACGATCGATACGTCCAAGTGGCCCGCTGTTTTCGGGATGAAGATCTACGCGCGGATCGCCAGCCGGAGTTCACTCAGCTGGACCTGGAAATGTCCTTTGTGGATGCCGACGACATCATGGCGATGGTCGACGGATTGGTTGCGCGGCTGGCCAAGGAGATCCTCGGCCTCGACGTGCCGACTCCCTTGTCGCGCATGACCTACGACGAAGCCATGCAGCGGTTCGGGCACGATGCGCCCGATCTGCGTTTCGGCATGGAGCTGATCGATTGCAGCGACCTGGCAGCCGAATGCGAATTTCGCGTCTTCCAAGAGGCGGTTTCGCAGGGGGGATTCGTCCGCGGTGTCCGCGCTCCCGGCGCGGCGGAGCGTTTTTCGCGCAAGCGGATCGATGAACTGACTGAATACGTCAAGAAGGACTTCGGGGCGAAGGGGCTGGTCTGGTTTCGCGTGGACGACACGGGAACGCTGCAGTCATCCGCAGCCAAGAATTTCTCTGACGAGATGTTGGCCCGGATCGGGGAGCGGATGGAAGCCGTGGCCGGCGATGTGCTGCTGTTCGTGGCCGACTCGTGGGAGGTGACGTGCAAAGCTCTGTATGGCTTGCGCAAACGGCTCGGTGTGGAGCTCAATCTATACGATCCGCGACAAATGCACTTCTCCTGGATCGTCGAGTTCCCCATGTTTGACATGGATAAGGAGGAGCAGCGGTGGGTGGCGATGCACCATCCGTTTACTTCACCTCGACAGCAGGACGAGCATCTGCTCAATACCGATCCCGGCAAGTGCCGGGCGAAGGCGTACGACCTGGTGATCAACGGTTCAGAAGCCGGGGGCGGCACGATTCGAATTCATGATTCCAAGGTCCAGCAACAGGTCTTTGATCTGCTCGGTATGGACGAACTGACGGCCAAGGAGCGTTTCGGATTCTTGCTCGAAGCGCTGCAGTTTGGCGCTCCTCCCCACGGTGGTATCGCGTTGGGGATCGATCGGTTTGTGATGCTGTTTGGTGGGCTCGACAATATCCGCGACTGCATCGCATTCCCCAAGACGCAGCGCGCCACCGATCTCATGACCGAAGCGCCTGGTCGCGTGGACACGCGTCAGTTGACGGAACTGGGTATCGAAATCCGGGCGGAAGAGAAATAGCCCGACACGATTGCGCGGCTACTCCGGCGCGCCCATGGCGATGTCCGAAACAAAGTCCATCAGAGGTTTGCCCTATGCCGGTCTCTTCAGCGTTATCGCGAGTCTTCTTGGGTGTTGTAATCACCGTTGCCGCGGTGCTGATCGTCATTGTCGCGTGTTCGCGACCGTCCAGTCCCCAACAGAACCAGCTCATGCTGCTATCTGCCGAGGAAGGCGAAACAGCTCTGATTAAGTCGTCGGTACCGTCGGCGCCGGCACTCGAGGATCCAGCGTCCCTCGTCGCGACGATCGATGCGGCGGCGGAAGTGCTACGGCCTGCACCTGAGCCTGAATCCGCACCCGCACCGACTGCCGCTCCGCAGTTATTGCCCGAGTCGGATCAGCCACCGCCTACGGAAGTTGAGAGTGCGCCGCGCGAAAATCTGACGGACGTCGAGTCGCAGACAGCGGCCACGCCGGACGCGCCTGTGGCGAAGGAGCAACCGCCTGTCCCTGCACCGGCACCCGCTTCGGAGATACCGCGCGAGGTTGAACTGGCATCCGCCAGTCAGAGCGGCCTGAACGAGACGGATGCAGGCTCGCCGCAGCAGGAGCCAGTTGCGGTGCCGCAGGAAAAGGCCGGCACCGGGCAGAACCAGGGGGTCGACGCGAAACCGAGTGCGCAACCGGAACCACTGCAGCGTCTTTCGCGGGAGTTTGCCCGCCGGCGAGCGGCTAAGGAAGGGGAACATGAGTCGACGACGGAGATCTCGCTGGCTCCCCTCCCGGTCTTCCTGCCGACCGTCTCCATGAGTCAGGAGCATCGTCAGTCGTGTTTGGTGTTCGTGGGGGACGAAATGCCGGACGGTCTCCCGGTGGATAGCGACGGGAAGGAGCATTCCGTCCGTCAGTCGCTCGGCAAGCAGCATACGGTCGTCGTACTTTGGGATGCCGCGAATCCGTATGCTTTGGATCAGTTCCAAGAGCTGGCGCATGACCTGGCGCCGTTCACGCGACAGGGCGTGGCGGCGATCGCGATTCACGTCGGTCCGGCTCCGGAAAACTACCAACAGCTCTGTCAGGAGTTCGGTCAAGACACGCTCTGCCTGCTCGATCCACAGCAGAATTATTTTGCGAAGCTCGCCCAGAAGAAGCTTCCTCGCACCTATGTGCTGGACGCCAAAGGCGGCATCGTCTGGCTGGACATCGAGTATTCCCGCACGACTCGATATGAACTGCACAACGTTTTGCAGTTCTGTCTGCAGAAAACGGACTGATCGGCTGGGACGCCGCTGGAGGCGAACCGCTCAGCGGTTCGCCTCGTAGTCGTTTCATGGCATCGGCAGCTTATGCTTCGTCCAGAATGTTGACGCTGGCGAACTCTTGTCCTTCGAGCATGGACAGGCTCGCGCCGCCGCCGGTACTGACGTGCGAGACGTCGTCACTGAAGCCCATCTGTTTGATCGCGGCAGCGCTATCGCCACCGCCGATAATGCTGATCCCCGAGCTTTCGGCAATGGCGGCTGCGACCGCGCGCGTGCCTGCATCAAAGGGAGGCATCTCGAACACACCCATGGGACCGTTCCAGACGATGGTCTTGGCCGATTTCGCGACAGCGGCGTATGCTTGGGCAGTCAGCGGGCCAATATCAAGTCCTTGATAGCCGTCGGGGATCTCACCCGCCGGGACGACCATCTTGTTGCAGTTCGCGTCGAACGCATCGCCGCAGTGCGTGTCGACCGGCAGCATCAACTTGTCACCGCCGGCAGCAAGCAGCTCCTTGGCCAGTTCGACCTTGTCCTGCTCGACCAGGCTCTTCCCCACCTGACCTCCGCGGGCCAGCGAAAAAGTGTACGCCATCGCTCCTCCAATGAGCACTTTGTCGCAAATCCCCAGCAGGTTCTTGATAACGTTGATCTTGTCCGAGACCTTGGCACCTCCCAGGATCGCCACGAAGGGACGCTGAGGGCTGGCGATGGCGTCGGACAGGTACTCGATCTCTTTGGCCACGAGGAACCCGACCACCTTGGGTTTGTCTCCCATGGCTTTGGGAACGGCGAACATGGAGGCATCTTCGCGATGGCACGTTCCGAACGCGTCGTTGCAGTAGATGTCGGCCATGTCGGCCAGGATCTTGGCGAACCCGGCATCCCCCTTCTTTTCGCGTGAATCGAAGCGAAGATTCTCCAGCACGACTACGCCCCCCGGGCTCAAGTTCTTGACTTTGGCCTGGGCATCCGGGCCAACCGTATCTGCGGCGAAGACCACGTCCTGTCCCAACAATTCGCTCAACCGCCGAGCCGTCGGCTGCATGCTGTACTTAGCCGCATCGCTCGGCTCACCCTTGGGGCGGCCGAGATGGCTCATCAGGATCAGCGCCCCGCCGCGCTGCAGCACGCTCTGGATGGATGGCAGTGCCATCTGGATGCGGGTGTCGTCCGTAATCTGCTGGCTGTCGTCCAGCGGCACATTGAAATCGACGCGCATCAACACGATCTTGTTCTGAACATCAACGTCCTGAATCGTTTTTTTGGCCATGATCCGTTCCTTTTTTGCTGGCAAGGGAGGTGCGGACAATTCGGTTTCACTCGGTTGGCTGGCAATCGCGGGTCCGCTGCGCGGGGTAACGGGGGATTCTTCGCCGCTAATGCGGCGTTAAGGGCGGTTGGGCCGCGTGCCGAACACGCAGGCACCACCGACGTTGGCCGCTTTCGGCCGACTCCACATCATGTCCGTTTTGTGCACGGTGGTGAAGAGGTGCAACGGGGAAAAAATCAGAGGGCGGCAGGCCTTTTTCACGCTGAGAGGGCGGGGAATTGTCCGGCCGCAACGCCCGTTCACTGCGTCATGTCGACCGCTTCCCGGACCAGTTCGTGGCGATCCGGAATCTTCTCGAGTAACGATTTGAGTCGCGGGTGCACGAAAATGCGAACGCGTTTGACATAGTCGTCAAACTGTTGGTGTGCCAGCGTTTCGACGACGGGCGAGACTTCTCCAAGCGTGCGATAGCAAGGCTCTTTGGGGAAGTGGATTTGTATGTCGAATTGCACCTCCAGCGTGACCGGCGGAGCGTCAATCAGCACTTCATGCGGTTCAACTTGCACCGCCATCTGCCTGCTCAGCACGTCGGCCAGATTCTCGGCGCACGCGACGAGGAATGCATAGGGTCGGCGCGCCAAGCGGCGATAATGCCCGGGATTCTGAAAAGCGCTGTACTGAGCGAATCGTTTGTAGAGTTGTCGCACCGGGCCGAAGAGGCCGTCGAGCAAGTCCGCCGCCGCATGGTCATCCGCCGCGGATCTCAAGCGGGCCACCATCTCGCGCTCGTCGTGCCGAAACAACGTGTCCAGGTCGAGCTGCTCGCGGAGCAGGAAGAATGCGCGTTGCAGCATGGCGGTCGCGCACCGCACGGCATGGTGCCAGTAGACTTCGCTGAACATGACGTATCGTGCGAAGACCATCATCTCTGCGGCCGTGCGTCCCTTCTCGCTGATGGCCAGGCCATCGCCCGCTTCATTGACGCACAGACTGCCAATCAGGCGTTGGTGGTCGAAGTTCCTGCCATAGGGGACGCCCGCGTGCAGGCTGTCGCGCATCAGATAGTCCATTTTGTCGACGTCGATGGGGCCGGAGAGCATGCTGGCGAGCAGTCGTGATTTCACATCCCGCGGCTTCTCGGACAGGATGGACACAATTTCGCGAGGGGCAATGCCCCAGTCCGTGCGCAGCGTCTCGGCGATTTCGCTTTCCAGCAGAAAGCTGTTGGCAAACAATTCGTGCTCCGGCACGCCGGCCAGTCGCATGTCCTCCAGGGAATGGCAGAACGGCCAGTGACCGAGGTCATGCAGCAGCGCCGCGGCAATGAACCGTTCCGCATCACCGCGGGAAATCAACGAAGTGAATCGCTCATCGTACGAAAGCTGTTTCAGGTAGAGCAGGGCCAATCGGTAGACACCCAGCGAGTGCTCGAAACGCGTATGGTGGGCCGCGGGGTACACCAGCGACACAAGTCCCAGCTGGCTGATTCGTCCCAACCGTCGAAATTCGGGAGTGTCAATGATCTGCTGAACGCGGGGCGTCAGGGGCACATCGCATTCTTGCGGAATGCGGATCAGGTGGCAGCGCCGATCGAGCCCTTGGATTTCCGGTATGTCGCCAATGGAATTCATCCGCCCACCCCGCAGATGCTGCCCCAGGGGATGCCGGGCTCCCCGTGATCGGGAAACGCCCGATTCCGACGCGTCGGGGGCGGCGGAAATTTCGAACCCGATGCACGATCTCCCCGCCAAATTCGAGCGTCTGAAATCGGCACGACCAAACCAGTGAAGCCGGCCCACGCGTCAACTCGTCGAACCAAATCGGGCACCGTCGTTTTGGACATCGTTGGTTGTTGCTGTATTTCGAAATATCGGGCCGGTTTTCGGAACTGGCGCTTCGGATGCCAGGCTTCGCGTCGCAGAACGTGCCAGCTTCTCACAGGGTATTTTTCTTGCCGAGAGTGTCAGTCCGCCTGCCGCTGTCAACCGATCTCGCACCGGCAAAGCCTTCATCTCTGCCATGTCAGCCGCTACACGACGCGAACGCCCTGTGCAGCGGACCGGGGGCCTCCTGGTGCCGCCTGATCGGCCGCAGGCAACGCTCTCCTTGCAGCGTCAGGCATTCAGGTGGCTGGCGGCGCCGCACCGAGCAGGTTCAATCCCATGATGAAACAAAGGGCCATGGTGATCAGTAAATAGAACGCATAATGGATCAGGCCGGTCCCGAAGTCCAGATCGAGCGTGGCCAGCGACACCAGCGCGCCGGCAGCCAGAATGGGCGGCATGATAAACAGTAAGTGGAAAAGTTCGAGTTGGTCGAGGCTGAAAGCCAACGAGGGTCCCCAGGCATAGACGGCCCACAGAAACGCATACAGGACGGAACAGACCAACACACGCAATATCAATGACTTGCCTCGATGAGGTTCCAGTTCGTCGTCGCGCAAAAAGCCGTATCCCCCCCACACCAGCGGCGGTGCGATCACGAAGGCCCCGATACCCAACAGCCATGGGGGAATGGTCTCCAGTCCCCGCAGCAGCAGCGCCACCACCAACACGGTGAAAATCCCCGAAATAATGCCGACCAGCATCAGCGGGGAGAGCTTGGTTTCCTTGCGCGAGATCGGTTTCAGGACGCCGACTCCCGCCGCGTTCTTCGGGCCAAACTCTTCGGGAGCGTGGACAACGACTTCCTCTCCCTTTGCCGGGATCTGAATCACTGTCTTGCACTTGGGACAAGGCCCTTTCTGACCAGCGAACTTGTCGCTGACTTTGAATCGTGTTCGACATCCGGGACAGGTGATATCTATTGGCATGAAGGCACTCAGCGGCAAGCGTCATGGGAGGACGCCCGCCTCAAAATAGGGGAAGGAAACGCTTATCGAACGATCTTGGTCTTTTTGAGCGGCAAGGAATCCCCAGTTCGTCACGGTGATCCTCCGCGCGTCCTATGTCACAGCCTGGGACGTGGCACCGGCATCCTGCCTGTCGTCGCCCGTTCTTCAGCAGCCCGTTCTTCAGCAGCCCGTTCTTCCGCAGGATGCCTAGTCAACAAGCGACACCCCCGCGCGTCTGGCCAACACAAAGCACTAGTTTGGCAGACTCGACGCCAACGTCAAGAACCGTGGTAAGTCTCGGGCTGGTCATGTCGGAAAGCAAAGTCGCCGCCCGGTTGCGTGCCCCCGGCAGGCAGTCCCCCTGTTGCCGCCCCAAGTACCCGCACCGAAAGGGGACAGGGCCCGAGTGGGCAATCCGTGCCTTGCACCGTCGAAAATTCAGAGTCGGGAGTGGGCCCGATCGAGCGCCCGGGACATGACGCGCGCCCTCGCGGTCGTCACCTGATGCCAGATTCAACGCGTTCCGGCAGCATCGGGTCATACTCCGCGTCCTGGCCGCCCACCCAAGGATCTGGTTCAGCCAGTGGCGAATTATTCCATGTCAGCCAGATCGCCCTCGGTGACCATGCGGAAGCCCTTGGCGTCGAGCGTTTCCATCGCCAGTTCGATATTGTCCACCATCAGTGCCACTGCGGGTCGGCCGTGTGGGCGCACGATCAGCGGGTAGGCCTGTACAATGTTGATCTCGGCCTGCAGCAGGGCCGTGCAGACCTGCAAGAGCGGTTGCGATCCTTCAGGGAGCTCAATGCCGATCAAATCGCTTTCGATCATCGCCAGCCCGGCTCGTTCGAGCACTTCTCGGCCCTGTTCGGGATGGCTCAGCAGAAATCGGACGAAAGCACATTCCGTCGCGTCATTGATCGACAACGCGACGATCCGCACCTGGCTTCCCTCGAACCGGCGGACGACTTCGAGCAGTTGGCCGACGCGGTTTTCCAGGAAGACAGTGAATTGCCGGATCGTGGGATAGTTTCGACCTCGCATGGTTGCGAAACCGGTACCCGAACCTTCGCCGACGCTCATCGCAGCTGCCTATAGTAGAGTCTAAGTCGATAACATGCGCGCACGATGACCTTGGACGCTGAACTCGAAATCGCCGCAGTGTGACCCACAAGTAGTCTAACTATAGGAAAGCAGACGAGTTCGGTCAACTTGAATCGTCTTTCCGCGGGCCCTGGGTCCCGTTTCCCGCGGCCGCTGGGGCTTACCTTGTGGCAGGTTTGGCGACGGGAATTCTCGGGTCGGCCGCTTCCTTGCCGATGGCCGGCGTGCGACGATAGGGCAACTTCGCGCCGCTTGGCGGCAAGCGGTTTCGTCACGAAGCCACAGGTCCTTACCGTGCGCGTGGATGTGGCTCGTCGGCCGATCCTGAGCGGCATTTGCCTGATGGGAAGGGCCGCTAGTGGGCGGCATCGGCCGGTCTGTGGGCCGCCGATGATGTGGTGGACGCCGGTGCAATCCTACGACTTGCGATTTGAGGTGAGACGATGGTGAATTCGAGAACGATGCTCCTTGCATCCATGGTGCTGTGCGTGGGAAGTGTGCTCCACGCCCAGGAATTTAAAGCGGGAGCGGCCAAGCGCATTATCACACCCCATCCGCTGTTACCGGTATCGGGAGGCTTTGGGCCAACCTCGCCGGTGGTCGAGAAACGCGGCGACCTGGCGGCTCGCGCGATTGTATTGCAGCGTGGTGACGTGACGGTGGCGATTGTGAGCTTGGATTTGTTGGGATTTCCTTCGGTACTGTGTGATCGCGTGCGAGCCGCGGTGCCGCGAATACCGGCAGCGAACATCCTCATTGGTTCGACCCACACGCACAGTGCCCCCGATTGCTATGCGTTTCCGGATGGCAAAGGGGGGCATACGGGCGATCTGGCCTACATCCAGCTGGTGTGCACGCGGACGGCCGAGGCGATCAATGAAGCATTGGATGCCCTGCAGGGGGCTCGGATTCGGGTCGCGACCGGCGAGGTGCGCGGCAAAATCGCCTACAACTACTACGCCCCGGATCTTTACGATCGCCGGATGAGCGTGATTCAGGCGGCCAACGCCGACGAGGAGAATCTGTTCACCTTGGTGAATTACGCGATCCATCCGGAGGTGCTGGGAAACGAGGCGGGCATTTTGAGTCCCGATCTGATTGGACCGCTCACCGAGCGGATTGAATCGGCGGTGGGGGGCATGGCGATTTTCATGAATGGCGCTCAGGGTGGCATGGTCACCGCCGATAACCGCAACTTGACTGAGCCCAAGGATCCGCTGCGAGGCGTTTGGAAGGATGATCGGACGTGGGACGAATGTGTGCGGATTGGCCAGTTGATGGGCGACGAGGCGATTCGCATCGTCGCCGACGCGCCCTATCAGGACGATCCGGCGTTAGCTTGCACCACGGCCGAAGTGCGTTTTCCCGTCGAGTCAGATGCACTCTGGGCTGTGATTGAGCACTCGCCACTGCAGTATCCGCACGCAGAGGAGCGGGCTGTTACCACGCGGATCAGTCTGCTCAACGTGTCGAACGCACAGATTCTGACCATTCCGGGCGAGGCATTGCCGAACATCGGTTTCTACTTGAAACGCCACATGCGCGGGGACCATCAACTGTTGTTTGGACTCACGCATGACGCTCTGGGCTATATCATGACCAAGGTGGATTTCCACAGTTTTCCTCGGTATGACTACATATCGAGGACTTCTCTGGGAGAGATGACCGGTGAGATTCTCTTGCAGGAATCGCTCGCCTTGATCGAGCGATCCCCCACACCTGACCGGCAGGCGGAGTAAGGGGGGGGATGCCGGCGGGCATCGCCGCGGCTTCCGGCAGTTCCCGGCGGGAACTGCTCCGACCCTGTCCACGAGGGGAACGAGTGGGATTTTCCTGGCGAAATGATTAGCACGAAAGGTGTGCGACGGTGAACGGCAAGCAACGCATCGCTGCCGCCATGCGGCATCAACAGGTCGATCGAGTGCCCGTCATGTGCCAGTTGGCCGTCGGGCACTATCTGCTCAATACGCATCTCACGCCGGTGGAAACCTGGTTTACCAGCGAAGGATTCGCCGAAGCGCTGGTGACGCTCCAGCAGCGATACGAATTTGACGGGATCTTGATCAACCTGTTGGGAACCGACCCTGATTGGATGCGGCATGTCCGCCGAATCGAGACCGCGCACGACGGAGGTCAGACGGTTCATTTCCGCAACGGCGATGTCGCCCTCTGTCCAGCCGATGACAACGCACACTATTTTCCGGCTCGAGGGCGGTGCGTGCCGACACTCGCAGAAGTCGATCCCCAGAAGATCTATTACGATGATCCGCATGGCGTCGGCGGGCTGAAATACCCTTTCTACTTCGGTTTGGACCCGTATCAGGCTCGACGCGACGACTACTGGCCGGCGTACCTCTTTCGCACCATCGACCTGGTCGTGAGCCGGGTGGGCCAGGACGTGTCGGTGCACAGCGAGGTCTTCTCGCCCTGGACGCAGTTCATGGAGCTGTTCGGCTATGAACAGGCATTGATGCACCTCCTGGACGATGCCGGCAAAGTGCACGCGATCCTGGCCGCGTACGCGGTCGGGACGGCCGACTTGGCCGTGCGGCAGGCTCGCCGGGGAGTCGACGCGATCCTGATTTCCTCCGCATTCGCCGGCGGCGGCTTCATTTCTCCCAGCCAATATGCCGAGTTCGTTCTTCCGTACGAACGGCAGGTGGTCGACGCGGTGGCTCAAACCGGCCTGCCGGTCTACACGCACACCTGCGGCAAGATCGGTGATCGACTCGAGCGGATGGTTGCCACGGGAATTCAGGGCATCGACACGCTCGATCCACCTCCATTGGGGACGGTCGATCTGGCCGACGCCAAACAGCGGGTGGGAAGCCAGATCTTCTTCAAAGGGAACATTGATCCGGTCCATACGCTATTGGGCCAATCGCGGGAGTTTGTGCGTCAGGACGCGCTGATGCGACTGCGGGTCGGGAGTCCCGGCGGCGGCTATATTTTGTCGAGTGCCTGTTCGGTGTCGCCGCGCGTGCCCCCGGAGAATCTGACCGTGCTGGTGGAAGCCTCCAGGCAATTCGGTTCGCCCGACAGTCGTTCTGCTTAACGGGGCTGGGGGAGGTCGAGGGACGCTCGGGGGAGGTCGGGGGGGCGGCGACCGTCCTGTGTCGCCGGCTGCCGCTATCGCCGAGTAGGTCTGGGCGTGGGGGAGGCGGCCGGCCTTGACCGCCTCGCTGGCGGTGTGGCGGTCCTGGTGACCGGTGAAGGCGACCGGCAACGGCGACCGACAAAAGGGGGCAAATATCTACGCGGGTGGGGTTCCCTGATAGCCCCCCCATCCGTTCTAATTTAAGACTATTGTGTCTCCTGGCCCTCCCTGGCTGTCCTGCCGTTCCTGCCCCATTGTGGAGTCAAAGATGAAGTTGCGGTGCCTCTCATTCTGTGCCCTGTTGTTGTTTGCTCTGACGTCGGTGTTTGCCCAGGATGCTACCACCGATGACCCTGCGAAGAAGCTCAAAGAGAACCCGAATGATGTACAGCTCATCATTCAGTACATGAACACTCGGCTGGCGGAAGTCCAGCAGGCGAGTGTCGCCGATGCGGATGCCGCGTTGAAGAAGCTGGAGGAGATGGCGGCGGTGCTGGGGGATGTCACGCCGGACGACGAGAAGGCAAAGGAACTGCTGGAAAACGCCAAACGCTATCTAGTGACGATGAAAGACCGTCTGTTGCTGACGAAGACCCCGTTGGAGGAGATCACGAAGAAGTTGGAGGCCAGTCCGCTCGATCAAGAGGCGCTGTCGCAATATGCGAAGAAGATCATGCAGACGGCATCGGAAATGGCGCGCACGGACATGTCCAAGGCCGCGGCCTCCATCGAAGAGGCCAAGAGCTTCCTGACGACGCTTCGCGACAAGGTGAAGGACAACGAAGACGCCTTGAAGATGATGGACCAGGTGCAGCAGAGTTGGGACCGCTTGGCGCAGCAGATTCAAGTTCAGATTGAGCGCGAGAAGAAACTGGCGGCCTTGATCGGCCAGGATGCAGCGCCACTGAAGGCCGATGCGTGGGTGAACGGAGAGCCATTGACGGACGAGGATGTTAAAGGCAAGGTCGTGTTTCTCGACTTCTGGGCCGTCTGGTGCGGTCCCTGCATCAGCACGTTTCCTCATCTGCAAGAGTGGAATGAGTTGTACAAGGACAAGGGCCTGGCGATGATCGGCGTGACTGGCTATTACAACTTCGTGTGGAATGAGGAAAAGAACGAGATGGAACGCTCCACCGAAGAAGTGACTCCCGAGAACGAGCAGGCAATGCACGAAAAGGAACACGTGATGCTCGGCAAGTTCGCCGAACAGCATCAGCTGAAGCACGTGTTCGCCGTGCAGAAGGAACGGGACTTCTCGGAGTACTATGCCGTGTCCGGCATTCCCGAAGTGGTGCTGATTGACCGCACGGGGAAGATCCGGCTGGTGAAGGTCGGCTCGGGACCTGACAACACCAAGGAAATCGGCGATATGCTCAAGCAGTTGATTGAAGAGCAGTAAAGCGGCGGGCCGTGACCCGGCCGCGCAAGACAATGCAGACAGCCCGGTCGCTGGAGTGGCCGGGCTGTCTGCTTGAGTGCAGGTTGGCCGTGCTTCACTACTCCCACTTGCGTGCCGCCGCGGTATAAGCGAGCGGCGCGAAAATCAACAACGGCAGCCAGGCCGCCAGCGCCGGCCGGATCATGACCGTGTTCCCCAGCGCCTGGCAAGCCAGCGACACCACGAAGAACGAACCGACCAACAGCAGGCACTGAGCGGCGGCCACGAACAGATTCCGATGGGATCGCGAGAGGACCAGGGGGAGCCCCAGAAACAACAGCGTCACGTCGAGTACCGGCTGGGTCAGCCGACGATGCACGGTGACCCGGGTATCGGCGCCGTAATCGAGGCTGGGGTTCCGCAAGGCCGACACGAGTTCCACCGTGGAGGCGTATTGCTGCCACGCCGAGTCGGCCGCCAGGTAGTCGAAGGAAACCTCGCTCGCCACAAAACACTGGTCGTCCTTCAGCCACGGGTGGTTCTTCGGCGTCAGGATGACCGGCTCCGCGCCGACTTCCTGATAACGCGATTCGATTTGCCGAAGGTCTTCCGGCTGCGTCACATTTTCCAACAGGTAACCGGCCGGATGCTCGGGCGTGGGGTCGCAATAGGTGGCCACGCTGGCGACCAACTGCCGGCCGAATTCAGGGTAGCCGCGCGGCAAGCGAAAACTCGGCTGAGTGATCTGCCGACGAGCGGCCACCGTGGCCCTTCCCCCCAACAGAATGTTCGTCTGATTGTCCCGCCGTGGATTCAATCGCCCGGCCTTGTCGCCCAACCAGTCCTGTGCGTTGCGCGTCAGCTTGTTCCGCACCCTCGGCAGGGTCACCTCCCGATTAACCGCTGCCAGCAGCGCCACGATGATCGTTCCCGCGATCAAGACACGTACTGCGCGGGCACGCGAGATACCGGCGGCCATGATCGCGGTCAGTTCGTTGGAGCGTTGAAACCAGGTCACCGTGAAGATCGCGGCCAGCAGAGCCAGCAGGCTGCTGGTGCGATCAAAAAAGGAGAGTACGCGTGCCCCATAGTAATCGCATAGGACCGCTACCAGACTCCCTTCACGCTCCGCATAAGACATGAACTCGTCCAGGTTGCCGAAGAGATCGATCACGACAAAGAGCCCGGTCATGCTCAGAAAGCTGACCAGCAGCACCTTCATGAACATGCGTAGTACATATCGGTCGAAGATCAACATGTGGGAATTCCATTTCCACCGACGTTGGGGCAGCCGCCGCAGCTTCCGCGGCATTGCCGTATCTGTTTCACTGCCGCTGAACCCTGGCGGGGCCAGCGACACTACACGCCACAGGTCATGACTTGCCTCACCGCGCGAGCCAGCGAGGCGATCCCCGCGGCAATTCCCGCGGGTGTCTGCACGCCGAAGCTCAGTCGCAGCGTATTCCGACGAACGGGCTCTCCCTTGGCCGGATAACAATACTCACCCGGCACATAGAGCACTCCTTCGCGAATGGCGGCGTCGAACAACTGCCCGTCGGGACTGGCGGAAATCTCCTCGGGCAGCTGCATCCAGACGTACAGGCCGCCGTGTGGCCGCCGCCACTGCACGCCGTCGATCCCCGCGAAATGCTCGTCCAGTGCTGCCAGCATCGCGTGTAGTTTCGCCCGATACTCGCCGCCAATGCGCGACAGGTGCGCATCGAACAGGCCTTGGTTCACAACCTGACACATCAGGTGTTGATTGAAATTGGGGGATCCGAAATCGATATTCCCCTTCTGGCTGCAGACGGGACCAACCAGATGCCGCGGTAGAATACCCCATCCCACGCGAATCCCCGGCGAAAATGACTTGGAGAAAGTCCCCGCCAGAATGACTGTGTCCCCCTCATCGTCGACCGTCACCGTGCTCGGTACCTTGACTCCATCGTACGACAGGTCCCGATAAGCCTCGTCGGCGATGACGTGGATGGGATGGCACAGCGACCAGCGTTTGGCCAGCTCCACGATCCGCGCGCGTCGCTCCAGCGGCATCGTGATGCCGCTGGGATTGTCGAAATAGGGCACCAGGTAGATGGCCTTCACACGAGGCAGAACGCCGACGCCGTGCAACTGCTGCAAAGTCGCGTCCAGCGATTCGGGCAGCATGCCGTATTGATCGATCGCCACGCCATAGCTCTGCGCACCAAGATTGCTGAGCGTGCCCAGATAGACGAAATAGGTGGGAGCCGCACAAAGTACAATGTCGCCTGGATCGAGTATGCTCTCGCTGACCAGGTGCAGCAGTTGGTTGCTGCCGGCCGTCACCACAACTTGATCGATCGACCATTCGTGACAGCAAGCATCGCTCTGCAGCAGCCGCTGAAGCAGTGCCTCCCGCAGAGGCGGAAAACCGGGAGTTGTTCCGTATTGCAGTGCGGCTCGCGCCGACTCGTCATCCGACAGAATCGTCTGCAAAGCTTGACGAGTTGCCTCCACCGGGAGCGTCTGTTGGTCGACGAACCCCGCCGCCAACGAAATCAGCCCCGGTTCGGCCAGGGCCCGGGACATGAGGTCGCTGATGGGTTGACCCTCCGCCCATTGCGCTCGATGGCTCAATCGTAATTCTGAAGACATGTTCGGACTCGATCTTGCACGATCCTGGCGGTTCGCTACGTCGTAACGGTTGCCATCCATTAGACTGTTAACCTGTAACATGCGCGCACGGTGCGCGCGTGCTTGGAGAAACATCCGAAATTCGAAGCACGAAATGCAAAAAATCCCAAACAAATTCAAATGACAAAAATTCAAATGACCAAAACTGGAAAGGCCGGAGGCTGGTACATCCAGTAGCATACCCAGTAGTGAAAATCTGCTAGCTGCCCATGACTGTGGTTTTGCCGGCAGCGGAATTATTTGATCTTTTGGATTTCGAATCTGTTTAGGATTTCAAATTTAGGATTTCCGAATTCGAATTTCCTGTTTGGTTGCGGCCGCGGGCCGCGTTAGGAGTATTCCCGGCAATCCCTAACGACGGGAATCTGCCTTTCCCGCAGCTGGACGGGACTGCGTAAAGGTGGGGACACCCCCCTTCCACAGCGCAGTTTCGCGACCGCCACGGACTTTCCGGGGCGAGTTGTGTAGCGTAAAGTCGGTACAATAGGCTAGTTTGTCAAACCCATCAAGACGGATCTGAAGCGTGACTTCCCCTCTCAACGCTGTTTTTATAGGATCATGGTGGCTGGCCATTTGTCGTTGGCGTGGATGGCCTCTGGGCGGGCGGCGCGGTTCGCGTGTAGGACCGTTGCCAGCAGCAAGTTCGACACGGCCATTCTCGGGCGACTGGGCGGGTGCTTCAGCACAGGAGTTGAGGGAATGCGACCTGCCTTCGCGCTATCGTGGTTTCTCCGGTCCGGAGAGAGGGCTGCCGGCGCGACCCATACGGGCATCGTAAACACTCTCCGCGCCTCCGGCAATCTGCTTTTTCCGCCCGCGTGCACCTTCTGCGGCATCCGTCTGGAAGGCGGAGGAGCAGCGCACTCTGCCATGCTGTGCGAGGCCTGTGTCGCACGTCTAGTCGGCCCTCTGCGCCCGGCCTGTAGCCGCTGTGCCAATCCCTTGCCGCACCTTGGGGGCCCGTCGAAGTGCTGTGCACGCTGCGTTGATCGTCGTTACTATTTTGACCGTGCGGCGGCTCTGGGAGAATACCGGTCCCATCTGCGTCAAGCCGTGATTTGGATGAAACGGTACCCTTACGAACCGCTGACCTTGGCGATTGGGGGGTTGCTGGCGGAGCGAATAGCGAGTGAATTGGCCCTCTGGCAGCCGGATTTGGTGGTGCCAGTCCCCATGCATTGGTGGCGACGACTTAGGCGTGGCACCCATACCGCTCGCCTGCTCGGCGGGGTCGTGGCCCGGCAGCTCTCGTTACCGCTGTTGGCTCAGGTCTTGCATTGTCGTCGTAAGTCTCGTAAGCAAGGTACTTTACGTCCTGATGAGCGTTTTCGTAACGTGCGTGGCGCGTTTTCGATTTCCTCGGCCTACGATATAACTGACAGGCGTGTGTTGTTGGTCGACGACATTCTCACCACAGGTGCCACAGCCAGCGAGGCGGCACGTCTGCTGCGACAGGCGGGGGCTGCGAGTGTGGCCGTAGCTGTGGTCGCGCGCGGCACCGGTCAATGGTGAGATATCCAACGGGGTATTTAACACGGCGGGGGGGCGCGTGGAGCCGTGTTTTGTGTGGGGGCCTCGGTGGGGGGGCCGGACTGGCCACGAGGAAAAACAATCCATTCCATTTGTGGGAGATCTGACGGAATCGCTGGGTAATCGTCAAGTTATGCGAGCCAGTGTTCTGTAGTCGACCGCCTGACCGGCGGGCTCAGGCCCCGACGGTTGGCAAGCGGTCGCACAGTCTGGATGATCTGTGCCGTGTTTGCTCAGGTGTGAATATACTGCGGCTGAACTGAATGAACGGAATTCCATGAGCAGTACAACATCGCCGACGCCGAATCCGAAGAAGCAGGCCAAGTCACGGCCATTCCGCCGCGCGGTACTGCGTGGGCTGGGTGTCGTGTTGCCTCCGTTGCTGACGCTGGTTCTATTCATCTGGGCTTGGGCGACGATTGACAGTTACGTTTTGAAGCCGATCGAAACCGGGATCGGTCAGGTTGTCGTGTTATTCTCCATGCGATCGAGCGTGAAGAACCGCATTCCGATCGATGCCGATCCTGAGAATATTGTCGTGGTCGATCGGAGCAACGAACGTGTTCCGCCCGATAAAGTGTTGCTCGCTGCCGGTCGCGTGGAGGGGATCGAGACGACGGCTCGCGCTTATTCCTGGCGGATCACTTCTTTTCGATACGACGATACGGACTACGTACCGACGCATGATCACAAGTGGTTACCTGATGATGTCTATGACGAAGTGAAAGCGAGTCCAGGCAAGCTGAGCGTATCGACCGCGACTTCTCGTGAGATCTACGAGCGTTTTGCCCAAATACGGTACCTGCCGCGATGGAGGACCATCCCGGTATTCCTGGTTGTCTTTGTGTCCGTGCTGTATTTGCTGGGCAGGTTCTTGGCTGCCGGCGTGGGGCGCATCGTCGTGACGACGGTCGAGGCCTTGATCAATCGCCTGCCGTTGGTGCGCAACGTCTACTCGTCGGTGAAGCAGGTGACCGATTTCATATTCACCGAACGCGAGATCGAGTTCAATCGCGTGGTGGCGGTGCAATATCCGAGAAAGGGCATTTGGTCGGTCGGATTTGTGACTGGCGAGAGTATGTTGGATATCAGCGCGGCGGCCAACGAGCCTGTTCTTGCCGTATTGATGCCGACCTCCCCTATGCCGGCAACTGGTTTCACAGTGACTGTGCGCAAGAGTGAGACCATCGACCTCGATATCACGTTGGATCAGGCGATTCAGTTCATCGTCAGTTGTGGAGTGGTGGTACCGCCCAATCAGCAGTCGAGCGATGCGAGCGGCAAGATTTCGCAGGCGATTGCCCGGCGTTTGCAGGCCGACGTGGTTGAGCCGGACGCCGGCGTGGCTGAGCGATTGCTTGGCCGCAGCCCGACAGCAGGGCCGTCGCAGAACGGGGATGCCGTCAAGCCGGTCGGCGATCAGCCGACCGAGAGGCCTCCCACGGAGCGCGCGGGGGACGAACGATAACCGCAGCGTCGGTTCAAGGACGTCGGTCATAGAGGTCCCTTCAAGTCGCTGCTGCCGGTTCAGAGAGAGCATGCGCCATTTCTGGCCGACGCGTCATTCATTTGGTTTACCTCGCCGCGTGAAAGAACTCGCTGTCGTCCCCTGGACAGTGGGCGATAATTTCCCCAAGCTGGACAAGTGTTGTCAAAGGGTCAGGTCGTTGACGACGTGTGAGCACGCCTGGGAGACTGCGGGGAACGGTGATGGAACAACGGCAGGTATTGCGGCTCGGGACTCGCGGAAGTGCCTTGGCCCGGTGGCAAGCCCAATGGGTTGCGGATCAACTGCAGCGGGCCGGGGCCGTCGTGGAGTTGGTGCACATTACCACTCAGGGAGATGTGCGGAGCGGCCCCCTCGGAGGTTTGGGGTCGCAAGGTCTGTTCACCAAGGAGATCCAGCGAGCCTTACTGGATGACCGAATCGACTTGGCTGTCCACAGCCTGAAAGACCTCCCCACCGAGCCGATCGACGGTTTATCATTGGCCGCCGTGCCACGGCGTGAGAGTCCCGGCGACGTCCTGGTCAGCCATCAAGTCGACCAGTTCGACGCGCTTCCGCGGGGCGCCCGAGTGGGGACGGGCAGCATGCGGCGGAGGGCCCAATTGCTGAACGTGCGGGGCGACCTGTCGGTGCTCGACATTCGCGGCAACGTCGACACCAGATTACGGTTGTTAGACGAGGGGAATTACGAGGGGATCGTGCTGGCTGAAGCGGGTCTCCGGCGGTTGGAGTTGGCGGGTCGCATCACGCAGGTTCTTCCCAAGTCTTGGATGCTACCCGCCATTGGCCAGGGCGCGTTGGGGTTGGAGACGCGCGCACAGGACGCGCCTACGCGGCAGTGGGTTCAGTTGCTGGATGACCCGGATACGCACAGGGCCGTGATCGCGGAACGCGCACTGCTGTCCGCGCTGCGCGGTGGATGCTTGGCGCCGGTGGGCGCCTGGGGACGCGTGGTCGACGGACTGTTGCACCTGGACGCGGCGGTGCTGCATCCCCAAGGCACGCAGCGTCTGGTTGCGCAAGTGAGCGGGTCGCCCGCGGATGCCGCCACGGTGGGCGCGGAAGCCGCCGGACAACTGCTCGCGCAGGGGGCGAGTGAATTGATCGCCGCTGCTCGCGGCGAGCGGCGCTAGACGACGAATTCCGCGGACCGGGGCTGGCGTCGTGCCTGATGGCATTCTCGCTCCGTTCGCGGCGAATCACTACAATGACCGGTGATGATGGTTCGCGGGGAAGCGTGCCGGTATGGCGTACTTCGCGAGTCGTCTCGGTCGTTCCCCCTCGTGGGGTGACAGACTCACTGCACTTGTCGCCTGGGAGTGTCGAGTATGCTGATCCGGATTGGTCTGCTGTGGGCGGTTGCCGTTATTGCGGTGGCCGACGAACCCTTCCACCTGATCGTGGCTCCAGTGGGGCCAGCGAACCCGCGTAACAGCGAGGCGGCGATCGTTCCGCTCAAGGATGGTTCACTGCTGCTGGGGTGGACGGAGTTTTACGCCGGCGATGGCGCCGACCACGGACCGGCGCGGATTTCCGGCAAGATCTCATCCGATGGCGGGCGCAGCTGGGGCGACAAGTACACGCTGGTCGACAACGATGGCGGGTGTAACGTCATGGAAGTGAATTTCCTGAGGCTCAAGGACGGCCGCATTGCCTTGTTCTACTGCCAGAAGAACTCGGAGAGTGAGGATTGCCGCGTCATGATGCGCACGTCGCGCGACGAAGGCCGGACGTTTGGCGAGGCCAAGCAGCTTAGTCCGGAGCGAGTCTATACGGGGTTGACGAACGGCCGCTCGATTCGTTTGCGGTCGGGACGGATTCTGCTGGAGGCCTGGGAAGGGGGGGACAGCTATTGCTATCTCTCGGACGACGAGGGTGAGAGCTGGCGCGAATCACAACGTATCAAGCCGGGCGACGGCTCGTGGGAACCTGCCTGCATTGAATTGAAGGACGGCCGAGTCTTGATGCTGACGCGCACCGGTTTGGGAGGACAGTACCAGAGTGTTTCGACCGATGGTGGCGAGACCTGGAGTGTGCCCACGCTGTCGCAGCTGGTCGGCACCGCCGCGCCGGTATCGATCAGCCGGATTCCCAGTACGGGCGATCTGTTGGCGATCTGGAATCACAACCCCGGCACGGCTGACGCGCAGAACCGCAACCGAAATCCGCTGACGGCCGCCATTTCGTGCGATGAAGGAGGCACGTGGGTGCGGTTTCGTAACATCGAGCACGCTCCGGACGACGCATGGGCCTATCCCGCCGTCACTTGGGTCAAGGACGAGGCACTGTTGACCTACTTCAACTACAAGGGCGGTCATTCGTTGCAGCTGAAGATCTTGCCGGCGGACTGGTTTTACCGGAGCGAATGACGCGGGGCGGTTGGACACTCTGGACTGGACTGGGCTGGACTGGGCTGGGCTGTACTGGGCTGGGCTGTGTTTGACCCGTGCCGTAGGCCTTCGCACTGGTAGGTCGGACGGTCGTGATCGTGGGCCGACGTAAGGAACGGTAAGAGTGGGAATAACGCGGTTCTTTTCTTCGCGCCTGGGGATGATTGCTGCCGGCGGCGCCATTGGTCTGCTGGCTGCGTTGCTGCAGTTGCTGGGGAATCCACGCAATATGGGGCTGTGCATGGTGTGTTTTCCCCGTGACATGGCCGGAGCGATGGGTTTGCATCGCGCTGCCGCGGTGCAGTATCTGCGGCCCGAGATCATGGGTGCGGTCTGGGGGTCGCTCGTGGCGGCCTGGGTCTACCGGGAATGGCGACCGCGGGGAGGCAGTGCTCCGATCGTGCGATTTCTGTTGGGTGCGTTTGCCGCCGTTGGCGCGTTGGTATTTCTGGGGTGCCCGTGGCGGGCCCTCTTGCGGTTGGCCGGCGGTGATTGGAATTCGCTTGTCGGCATGGCGGGCTTGGCGGGCGGTGTCGCAGTGGGCTGTCTGTTCCTCAGAGCCGGCTACAGCCTGGGCCGCAGCCACCCCATGCCCAAAGTTGCCGGTTGGATGTTTCCGGGTCTAATGTGCCTGCTGCTCGCTTTGCTGCTGACGAGGACCTCATTCCAGGCGGGCGAAGCGATCTTCTTTTCCCAAACGGGTCCCGGGTCCATGCATGCTCCCGTGTGGATCAGTCTGGCTGCCGGAGTGCTTATCGGTGTGCTGGCCCAGCGTACACGTTTCTGCACCATGGGCGCTCTGCGCGATGTTCTGCTCATTCGCGATTTCCACTTGCTCACGGGTATTGCGGCCTTTCTCGTAACTGCCCTCGTGTTCAATGTGTGTACCGGGGCCTGGACGATGGGCTGGGGAGGGATGCCGATTTCGCATATGAACCATGCCTGGAATTTCCTCGGTATGGTCCTGGCCGGACTCTGTTTTGTGTTGGGGGGAGGCTGTCCTGGCAGGCAGTTCTTCTTAAGCGGTGAAGGGGATGGGGACGCCGCGATCTTCTGCTGCGGCATGCTGGTCGGGGCGGGAGTAACGCACAACTGGTTCCTGGCGGCGGTACCCGACAAGATGGTGGACAACACGCTGATGATTGGCGGTCCGGGAATCTACGGCCAGATCGCCGTGATGGTTGGCATAGTCTTCTGTGTGGTGCTTGGCATGACGGTGCGCACCCAGCGAATGTAGATGGCTTGCGGTTGTGTATTTGAAGAACGATCCGCACAAGCGAGGTGGTTCATGGCGGATAAGATAGTCGATGCGCGAGGGCTTTCCTGTCCCGAACCAGTATTGTTGGCAAAGCAGGCCATCGACGGATTGGCAAGTGGTACAATCGACATCGTGGTGGACACGGCCACGAGTTGCGAGAATGTGACTCGTTTTGCCCAATCCCGAGCCTGCTCGGTCGAGGTGACGAAACGGGACGATGACTGCTGCGTGGTGCATGTGAAAAAGGGTTAAGATGGGCGAACAGGGTGTGGTGTTGTTTTTCACGATGCACGCCGTCTTTCGCCTGCAGAAAGCACTGCGGCAGTCTGGCCTGGAGTGCAAGGCGATTCCGACGCCGCGGCATCTGTCGAGCGATTGCGGTACTGCGTTGCGTTTCGCTTGGCAGGACCGCGCCGAGGTGGAAGCGGCGATTTCACGATTGGACTTAGAGGTCGATTCCATACATCCCTTCAGCGAGTGAGCCCCGATTTGTCCCGCCCGATTGTGTACCTGGACCACGCCGCAACCAGTTGGCCAAAGCCGCCGGGAGTGTGCCAACACATGGTGCGAGCCTTGACTGATTTGATGGCCAATGCGGGTCGCAGCGGACATGAACCAGCGGTCGAGGCGGCGCGGATCGTGTTTGATACGCGTGAAGCACTGGCTTCTTTCATTGGAGCGTCCCGCTCGGAAGACGTGGTTTTCGTACGCGGCTGCACGGAGGGCCTGAATCTGGTGCTGAAGGGCTTCCTCCAGCCTGGGGCGACCGTGGCCATCTCACCCATGGAACACAACTCGGTCATGCGCCCGTTGATGGGCTTGGTACAACGGCTTGGCATCGCGCTGGAAACGTTGCCCGCTGATCCGTTTGGCCGCATCGATCTGGAAGCCAGTGGCAGACTGGCTCGCGCGAAGCCGCTGGCGCTCGTCGTGGTCTCTCACGCCTCCAACGTCAATGGCGTGATTCAGGATTTGCGCGCGTTACGGGACGTGTTTGGTGCGACGCCCATCTTGGTTGATGCGGCTCAGACGGTCGGCGTGCTGCCGATCGATGTGACGCGTGACGCGGTCAGCTTCCTCAGCTGTTCAGCTCACAAGGGGTTACTGGGACCGACGGGCGTCGGCCTGTGTTACCTGGCCCCTGAGTATGACGTGGCACCGCTGCTGGAAGGTGGCACAGGGAGTCGCTCGGAGTCGCTGGAGCATCCCCGTTTCCGTCCGGATCGTTACGAGGCGGGTACGCTGAATTTGCACGGTATTGCCGGTACGCTGGGCGCTGTGCGGTACTTCGAGCAGCATGACCTGTTGGGAGCGCACAAGCAGGAGTTGACGATGATGCTCCTGGACGGGATCCGGTGCCTGGCCAAAGTAAAGCTACAGTCGCCGATCGATGCGGCTGCCCAGGATGCGTCGGCACTGTGTGCCTCGTTCACGATCGACGGCTTACGGCCGGATGAGATCGCCACGCGGTTGGAGCAGCAGTATGGCGTGTTGTGTCGCCCGGGACTCCAATGTGCTCCTGCCGCGCATCGACATCTGGGGACATTTCCAGATGGTACCGTACGACTTTCGCCGGGCTGGAGCAATACTCGAGAAGACATTGAGATCGCCGTTCGTGCCATCCATGATCTCAATGGGATCGCGTGAAAACGGCGATCATTCCTTCTATGGGTCCGGGTCCCGCCGAGTGATGGTGTGTCGAACGTGCTGCGACGCGTGCCGGCGCACGATAGCCTTGGCCGATTCTGCCCTTCAGTGAGGCAGATGCGTGGACAAGTCGCGACTGCTCGGGAATAATTGACGGGACCTGGCTCCACCGACTCGGGTGCGCGGGGCGCAACCGGGCAGTGCTGTTGTGTTGGGTCGGCTGTTTTTTAGGGTAGTTTCCGGCCGAATTCATGATGTGAACGAGAATGGCCGTTGGCGATTCTCCGCGGCTCCGCAAGAACTCTCAGATGTGTTGATCGGAGAAACACTGATGCCACGTCCCAATGTGACGCTTCAACCGAGCAAACGTACTGTGACGCTGGCAGCTGCACAGATTTATGCGGCTTACGTCACTGCGGGATGGGTGCAGAAGGAAGAAGACGTTTCCTCGTGGATCGATCGTGCAATCCAAGAGGCGATTATTCTGGCACGCAACGTGGAAGCGTCGGTGCAGAGCGACGAAGAGCTGCCGGACGAGGGGAAGCAGCGGTTGCGCGAGTGGCCGGAAGAATCGGTCGTGTTGCCCAAACGCGACCCGCTGGGCTGACGAACAACTTCCTGCAGTAGAAGCGGTAGCGGTAGTAGCGGTAGGGTGTGACAAGCTCGCCGGTTCGCGCTTTCCACAATCGACGACGATTTCGGCGAGCGCCGGCACACCAGAATACACTGGCCGGCGACGACAGCTGCCAAGAGCGGTAGGGTGTGACAAGTTCGCCGGTTCGCGCATTCCACAATCGACGACGATTTCGGCGAGCGCTGGCACACCAGAATATACTGGCCGGCGACGACAGCTGCCAAGAGCGGTAGGGTGTGACAAGTTCGCCGGTTCGCGCATTCCACAATCGACGACGATTTCGGCGAGCGCCGGCACACCAGAATATACTGGCCGGCGACGACAGCTGCCAAGAGCGGTAGGGTGTGACAAGTTCGCCGGTTCGCGCATTCCACAATCGACGACGATTTCGGCGAGCGCCGGCACACCAGAATACACTGGCCGGCGACGACAGCTGCCAAGAGCATCACGTATTCTGGTGTGCCGGCGCTCGCTTGCTGAGTCATCATAGAGGCAACGCAGTATCGAGCGAGCTTGGCACACCCTACCGCTACTACCGCTACCGCAACCGCTACTGCCCCGCCAGCAGACGAACCTAGTAGTCTCCGCCCAATACCGGCACCTTCGCGACATCCTTTGAGTGTGACAGGAGGCCTTCGATGCCCACTTCACTGCCCCACCTCCCTCACCTCCACCGCAGGCCGGCATTTCCGCGTCTTCTGCTGCACAGAATCACTACATTATTAATCATCACTGGCACCCAGATACTGTCACTATCACCGGAAACATGTCTGGGAAATACGCCACAACGCAGTGTACCCAATTTCGTAATTATCTTGGCGGACGACATGGGATTCTCGGACGCGGGCTGTTACGGCGGTGAGATTTCCACGCCGCACTTGGACCAGTTGGCGGCTGGCGGTTTGCGTTTCACGCGCTTTTACAACACGGCACGATGTTGGCCCACGCGCAGTGCGATCCTGTCGGGCTACTATCCTCAGCAGATCCGCATGGACCCGCCGCGCGACCGGCTCCCCGCCTGGACCCATCTGCTGCCTCACTATCTGCGGCCGCGCGGTTACCGCTGCTACCACGTGGGCAAGTGGCACGTGACCGGCGCGCCGCGGCCGGTCGCCGACGGCGGCTTTGATCGTTCGTACTGGTTCGAGGACTGGGATCGCTATTTCTCGCCCACCCAACACTATGAAGACGATGTCCAGTTGCCGCCGGTCGCGCCCCACAGCGGGTACTATGCCACCACGGCGTTCGCCGATCGAGCGATCGGTTACCTGCAGGATCATGCCGACCAGAACCCGGATAAGCCGTTCTTTTTGTACCTGGCGTTCATTGCTCCTCACTTTCCGCTCCACGCCTTGCCGGATGACATCGCCCGCTATCGCGATCGGTATCTGGCAGGCTGGGACGTCGTGCGTCGGGAGCGGTGGCAGCGGTTGCGGGAAATGGGGATCGTTCAGTGCGATCTCGCGCCATTGGACACGGCGTTACAGCCGCGCTATTTCGTGCCGAAGGTGCTCGACACTCTGGGCCCCGGCGAAATCTCGCACGCGATGGCGTGGGATGCCTTGACCGACGAGCAACGGCGGTTCCAGGCGACCAAGATGGCCCTTCACGCGGCGATGGTCGACCGGATGGACCGCGAGATCGGTCGGCTGCTGGCCCAGCTGCGGGCGATCAATGCCTCGGACAACACGGTTATTTTCTTCTTGTCGGACAACGGGGCGGACGCCACGTTGCTCGTGCGTGGCGAGGGGCATGACACGGCGGCCGAGCCGGGATCATGGCGCTCGTTCTTCTGTCTGGGGCCCGGATGGGCTGGTGCCTGCAATGCTCCGTTTCGCCGACACAAGGTCTGGGTTCACGAGGGCGGCATCTCGACGCCGCTGATCGTGCACTGGCCCGCGGGCCTGCCGGCCCGCGGCGAACTGCGGCACGACGTGGGACATGTGATTGACCTGGTGCCGACCGTGATCGAGCTGGCGGGTGGCCAGCTGCCGGATTCGTCGGGCGAGCAGATCGTCGTACCGCGGCCGGGCCGCAGCATCGTGCCGGCGTTTGCCCGCGACGGTGCCATCGGCCAACGGCTGCTGTACTTCCACCACGAAGGGAACCGCGCGTTGCGCATCGGCGACTGGAAACTGGTCTCCGCCCGCGAGGACCAGGACGCCTGGGAATTGTTTGACCTGAGCCACGACCGCTGCGAAGCGCACAATCTGGCCGGGCAACATCCCGACCGAGTTCGCGCGATGGAGGCACGTTGGAAGGAGCTGGAGGCGGACTTCCAGCGGGCGGCCGCTGCGCCGGCGAACTGACGACTGCGATTGGCCGAGGCTGCTGCCCCGCGGTGAGAACGACGATGCGGGCGAGCAACAGGGTGATCGACGCACAGCCGACGGATGCGATGCCGGCTGTCCCGCTCAAGGTGCCATCGGGTCCGGGTCCCGCGCGATGAATCCGTGATACAGCCCGAGGTAATAGGCGAGCGTATACACTGCCCCGTTGGCCAGGCTGCGGCCATCCCCGGCGCAATCGAGTTGCCACGGATCGTGATTCCAGTGATGGAAATGGCGCTCGTCCACCGCCAGGACTTTTCCGTTGACGCGATAGCCTTTCGTGCGCTGCACCCGGTCGTCGAAAGCATCGGCTAAATGCTCCGACAGAAAAATGATATCCTCGCGATGACTGTTCCGGTGCGCCCAGTTGTAGCGATCGAGGGGGAAACGCTTGAGGGTCTCGATGGAATCCTCCAGCCAATTCGGCCACGGCGAGACGTCGAAGGTGCCCCACTGGATGGTGATTTTCTGATCCCTGGCCAACGCGGCATAGGTGAAGTTGAAGAACGGATTCATCTCCGGCTCTTCCAATCGCCACCAGTTGGCCAGCGAGGCGAGGTACCAGCTCTTGAGTTCCGGATCCGGTTCGTACTTGATGAGGTTGTCGTAGCACATGAGGAACATTTCGTCGTCGGATTGGTTGCCGGACCCGATTCCCCGCTGGTATTCGCCGGCCAGGGCGTTTTGCAGGTAATGATGATCCTGGCGCAGCTGCTGGTGGTGCTCGCGGTATTTCTCGTCGCCCGTCATGTGGTAGGCCACGTTCAGGTAGGCCAGCATGCTGATGGACTTCAGGCCTCGCTCAGTGAACCAGAGGGGATTGCCGTTGAGGGTGGGCGGGCTGTAGTCACCCCAGCGGGTGACGCCCGCATGATCGACGAGGCGGTAGTGGTGTGCAATCAGATGGTCGGTCAGCTTGCGCACCACCGTGCGCACCTGTTCCTTCTCTTCCTCCGTCTCGGCGACGAGGTCGTAGTACAGCGGGTAGAAGTAGTAGTGCCCGTCGAGTTCATCCGAACTGGTGTCGCTCTTCCAGTAGTATTTTCCGTCGCTGGTCCGCGGCCATCGCGGCTCATAGGCACGCCACAACGCATCGTGAGCCTGCCGCTTGATCTGGCCTTCCAGTGTGTAGTTCTCCCGTTGGTTGGGATCCGGTTCGGTTGTCGCAACGACGGTGCGAGCCACGAACCCCGCGGGCGGTTCGTGCGGCGAGCCGACCGGCGCAAGCTGCAGGAAACGCAACGCCTGGAAGGCCTGTGTGGCGCGCCGTTTGGCCAGGGGATCCTTCGTTGCCGCATAAGCGTAGCACTCGCCCGCGCCGTACATACTGGTCCACAGACCGTCGTTATCGCTATCGTGCTGGCGGATACCCGTTTTCTGGCCCGGTATAGCCACGCTTACCTCGAGCACATAACCGTACTCGGTGCGGCGATGGTGCTGGTCGATTCCCTCCTCATAGAACGCTGCTTTGTTCGCCAACGTCATGGGTGTGAAGTGGATATGAGCCAGCCCGCCGGCCGTGGCGATCCAGGCATCGCCGTTCGCTGCCACCGCTATTGCGCGGACTCGATCGTCGGGCAACCAGCGTCGGCCCTGCCGATAATACCACTCTCGGCCGTCGAACCGGATGGCACCGATGCTGGTACCGAACCAGGCGGTGCCGTCGCGTCCGGCCGCCACACAGGTGAGGTCACTGTAGGGGAGGCCGTCCTGGCCCTCGTAGAGTGTCCAAGTGTCGCTGTAACAGACCACTCCCTGTGGGCTGACCGCCCACAAGCGTCCCGCGTCGTCAAAGGTTACTCCGCGTACCGAGGCGAGCGCCCACCGCCGCTTCCCCTGTGTTGGAAACACCGCTGCGCTCGACCCGCCGCGGCCCATGTACAGCGCCGTCTCCGCACCAATGGCGGCCTGGCCCGCATGAAATGCGGCGCTCAAAGCCACCCCTGGCGTGTCCCAGCGACTGAGGTGCGTGAGATCGCCGGTTTCCGACACGTTATAGGCGTCGACTCGCTTCCCGGCACAGACCATCAAAGTGCCGCCCGCTGCGCTCACGCGTGCCGTACCGTCACCGGGATCGGAGCCTGGGCCGGTTCGTGTGAGACCGCCGTCCTTGGCAAGCTGATACAATGCGCCGCTTACCACTGCGAACACGTGGCCCGAGGGGACCACTGCCACACTCGAGACCGCTTGGTCCTGCGTGGCTTTGCACACGTGCGCGGCACGGTCGCGGAGCGTGACGAGGCCCCGAGCGGTGGCGGCGTACACGGCCCCGTCCGGTGCCACGGCGACGTCCAGCACGTCGTTGCTCGGCAGTCCATCCCCTTGCGTGTAAAAAGTCCGCATCTCTTGCGGAAAACTGCCGATCGTCACGGGGTAGTCAGGTTGCGCTGCGACCGTCGTCTCTTGGGCCGCGACGGCTCCCGCACCGGTGGAAGTCAAAACCATCAACGTCAGACATGCTGTGATCACGATTTTCACTGATGGTATCTCCGCTCTGTATTTTTTGTGCGCGCTGCGCATGGAGTGCGGCTGGTTCACGCTGTAACTCATACGTTTCTCTTGGGGAGGGGCGTTGCGGGCGTTTGGTAATGAAGACCTACTCATTTTTAGTCTCTGGACTCGCCGGTGGCCATGGTGTCGGCAAGTATTGTTGACGCACTTCTTCGGCGTCCGGATGGAGCAGGTGTTGCCGATGTGGGTCATAGTCTGGATTTGGCGTGGCGAGCTTGGCACCGAGTGATTCTCGCCAGCTGTGGAGCAGCTTGCCGAGTTCCTCCGCCTTGGCCGGCAGGACGGCAGCCAGATTCCGCTGTTCGCCGATGTCTTGGGTGAGGTCATAGAGCTCGTGGTGGCCGTCCTCCGCGGATTCGATCAACTTGTAATCGCCGTCCCGAATCGCCATCGCCGGGAAGTCGTGGTGGTAGTCCGGGAAGTAGAACAAGAGTTGTCTGTGGCTGACGCCCGCTCGTCCCTGCAGCAAGGGAACCAGGCTCACACCGTCAACGACCTGTTCTGGCGGCAGGCGGACACCCGCCGCCTCGGCGAACGTCGGCAGGAAATCGGTGGAAATCACCGGCACATCGCACACGAACCCGGGCTTCACCTGCCCCGGCCAACGGATGATCAGCGGTACGCGAATGCCTCCTTCGTACAGGCCTCCCTTTTCGCCTCGCAGGGGGCTGAGATCCGTGATCTGGTCCCCTTTCCCGTCATAAAAGCACCGGTTCACTCCACCATTATCCGAGAAGAAAACGATCAGGGTATTGTTGGCCAGTCCCAGGCAGTCAATCGCTTCGAGGATCAACCCCACGGACTGATCCAGCGCCTCGCACATGGCCGCATAATGAGGGTGGATGCGGACCGGTTGCCGTTTCCATTTCGATTCGTATTTCCGCTTCAAGTCGTCGCGCGCGACGAGGGGAATGTGGGGGGCGTGGTGCCCGACATAACAACAGAACGGTTGTTCGGCGTGAGATGCGATGAACTCGACGGCCTGCAGGCAAATCGGCCCGATTTGCTTTTCGGGATTACGTTGCGCGAATTCCAACAGCTTCTGGTGGAACGAATCGCCCAACGCGACCCTAGCCGCTTCCGGATTCGATTCGCCGTCCATCCTTTCCAGGAAGGCGGGTGGGACGTGCGATTTTCCTACCAACTTGGACGTGTAACCTGCCTCCGCCAATACCGCACCCAGCGGTTGGCCACCGACCGGTCGATCACCCCATGCGGTAGGCGGTGTCACTCTGGCCCACGGGCGATCATTGCCCTGGAAGGGGACTTTGTAGAGCCCCGTCCGGGCCGAGGATTGTCCCGACAGGATCATCCCTCGGGATGGCGTGCACACCGGTGCCGTGTAGGCGGCGGTGAACCGCGCCCCCGCAACCGCCAAGGCGTCGAGGGCTGGTGTCTCAATGAACCGATTACCATAACACCCCAGGTCAGACCAGCCCAGGTCGTCGGCAAGTATGAGTACGATATTAGGTACACTGTCATTGTGCGTTATTGCCCCGCATTGTTCAGGATATATGGACAAACCTAGAGGCAGTGTGACAAGTATTAATGCAGCAATTCTGTGTAGTAAGTGACGGAAAAATGACAGGAAGGGAAAAGCTCTTCCGTGGCCGCAGATGGTTGGCATCGGGGGACTCCAGGGCCTGGGCCGGATCGTTGTGAACAGATTGGTTGGTAGCCGAATGCAGTTGCAGTATCGGTGCCCCCGGGGAGGCCGTCAACACACCGGGGCGGGGTGCAGGAAAAGAGGAATGCAGGAGGAGGTGGATGGGACGCAAGCGGAAGGTACGGCGGCGGGCACAGGGTCCGCCTGGCACTGGCAGCAGACGGACTGCTGGTACTCCACGCGGTCGGGTACCCGGCCGCGGTGACCGCTGTTCGACATGAAGGGGGAGCGGATCCGAGGAAAAAAGAATGGCGAGGCCGCCCACGGCCAAGGGAAGAAGACCTTCCCCGCCGAATGTTTCAAGTGCCACAACATCGGTGATTTGGACTGGGAATGGTCCCAGTAGCGGTAGGGTGTGACAAGCTCGCCCGATACAACGTTGCCTCCGTGACGACTCAGCAAGCGAGCGCCGGCACACCAGGATGCGTGATGTTCCTGGCAACTGTCGTCGCCGGCCAGTGCATTCTGGTGTGCCGGCGCTCGCCGAAATCGTCAACGACTTTGGAGAGCGTGACCCGGCGAGCTTGGCACACCCTACATCTACTGCAGTCATTCTGGTGTGCCGGCGCTCGCCGAAATCGTCATCGACTTTGGAGAGCGTGACCCGGCGAGCTTGGCACACCCTACATCTGGGAATGGTCCCAGTAGCGGTAGGATGCGTGATGTTCCTGGCAACTGTCGTCGCCGGCCAGTGCATTCTGGTGTGCCGGCGCTCGCCGAAATCGTCAACGACTTTGGAGAGCGTGACCCGGCGAGCTTGGCACACCTCTACATCTACATCTGCGTGCATCGCTCGAAGCCAACCGCGGTTCGTTTCGGTCGGATCGGCGCGGCGGCTGGACACGATGCCTGGGACTCGACCGACGGGATCTGTGGACACGATGGTAGCTCGCCAGTCATTCCTCCACCGGCGCGGGGCCGGTGGTGGCAGGACATCAGGGTATTGATCGCACGTAGCTCGCCAGTCATTTCTCCACCGGCGCGGGGCCGGTGGTGGAAGGACATCAGGGTATTGATCGCACGTAGCTCGCCAGTCATTTCTCCACCGGCGCGGGGCCGGTGGTGGCAGGACATCAGGGTGTTGATCGCACGTAGCTCGCCAGTCATTCCTCTTGCGGCGAATCACGCCTCAGGTGTCGATCGGCGAAGTTGAGGTACTGCTGCCAGTCGTACGGCGTGATCTCGTGATCGCCGGTGCGGATGTGGTAGCCGATGCTCTGACCGACGGGCGTGTTGACCGGAGGCATCTCGGATACGCCAAGTCCGGTCAGGCCCAGCAATCGATAGACCGATTCGGCATGCACTCCCGCCAGAAACTCGCCGCGTGGATCGGCCCACCGGTCTTGCTCGGCGCTGGCAATGTAGACGGGGCGCGGCGCCATCAACGCAATGAGCATATGCTGATCGACGGGGAGTGCCCGTTCGTTGTTCGCGAACTGGCCATAATTGCGGCAATACCAAATCCCGGAGAGTGAATTGGAAGCGGCCACGGACTCGCCGTAACGTCGTCGCGCCAGCGATGCACCACCTTGGCCGGAATTGTTGGAGATGACCAGCGCAAAGCGTTCATCTTGAGCTCCCGCCCACAAGGCCGTCTTGCCGGTGCGTGAATGCCCGAACACCGCGACCTTGCGGCGGTCGATCGCCGGATCTGTTTCCAGGTAGTCCATGGCCCGACTCAGCCCCCATGCCCATGCGCCGATCGCACCCCACTCGTCGTCCGCCGGCTCGCTGCGGCCCGCTTTGGCAAGCAGATAGCCGCGAACGCCTTTTCTCCAATTTTCCGGTGTATAGCGACATCCTGAGCCGTGACGGTCCAACTCGACATCGCCCCCCGCGAATGTGGCGATGGCGTAACCGCGTCGCAGCAATAACTCCAAGGGCCAGCGAGCTGCCTGCTCTCCCCGCCCGCTCGTTGACTCACGCGAAGGCTTGATCGTCGGGTCGCCGTGGACACCCTGATTGCCATAGTTCAAGCCCAAAAAAACGGGGACAGGCTGGGAGGCCTGGTTAGGTAGAAATAACAACAGGTCGATCCACGGCGCGTCGGCCTCCTCAAACAGGCGAATGGTGATTTCCTTCCGGGTGGCCAGTCCCTCCAACGCTTGGGGTTCGACGCTGGTCGTTTCAAATCGCAATTTCATTGCCATGTGCGGTGTGCGCCCATATATGTTCGTGGCGAAGGCACTCACGATTTCCCCGCGGCGTTTCTCGCGCCACATCTCCGGGTTCGTGACGGGTGCGCCATCCAAGCAAATCAACGGGTCGGGCAACTCGTATACCGGTACCTGGGACTCATCGTAGTTCGTGTCGGCCGGTTCCTGGCCATATAAGCTCGGGCCACAAAAGCTCGGGCCAGCTAGATTTGGGCCAAAAAAGTACGCTGCACCAAGAGCCGTGGCCAGTATCTGGGCGATCCAGCCTCGGAAGAGAATTCTTGTCTGGTTGTGCATTGGCTGTGGCCTTCTCGTAGTCGAAGCTAAACGTTCTCGGGCGGATCGCGCGGCCCCCGCACGATATCACGCGGGTTCATTGTAATACGCAGTGTTGCTGGACGCTTGCGTGTCGGAGACCGGCAGTCGCAAGTTCTCGACGCCACCGCAGCCTGCCGCGCCAATGCGAACCATGACAGGGTATCTGAACGGTCTGTAGAGACTGTTTGCCCATACTGTGGAGGGGTTTTTGGTCATCGCGCGACATCTGCTGTGGTCGGAGATATTACCGGCGCGGTGGCCTGTGCGCGGGAAGGCATTCACCATCGCCAGCGGGGAGCGCCGAGTCGCGACCATCGGCGTCCAGTCCGTCCGTCCAGCGGCATCAGTCCCGTGGCGGTGGTGGTCCGTTTGTATCGGCGAGTTGTGTTTCGGCGAAGGTTGCCGGTCGTGATCGGCAGATTCTGCGTATGGGTCATTGACGCGCGGTCCGTATGAACGCTGATGGAAAGTCCGGAGCGGAGAGCGCAAGGGCTTCTCTGTGCTTGCCTTAGCCACGCTAGCAGTCTCTGCTGTCGAGTGCTTTGTCGGCAATTGGCCCGATCCTTGCATAGGAGTTGCTCGGCGAACCACATGCGCGGCGGTAAGCGGGAGCCAGCGGGACGCCGGTAGAAGTTGCGAGCGAGGGAATGCGATGGAATACGGATTGTATGTGTCGGCGGCGGGGGCGGACGCGCAGAGCAAACGGATGGAAGTGCTGTCGCACAATATGGCCAACGTCGACACGACGGGCTTCAAGGAAGAGTTGGCGGTGCTGCAGGCGCGGTACAGCCGAGCCGTGCGTGATGGAACTGACTATCCGGGAAGCCGCGACATCAACGACCTGGGGAGCGGTGTGTCGATGACCGAGACAATCACCGACTATGCTCCCGGCAAATACAAACAGACGGAAGGCGACTGGGACGTAGCGATCGCCGGGGACGGCTTCTTTCTGGTGGACGACAACGGTCAGCAACTGCTGACGCGAGCCGGGGACTTTCAGGTCAATGCCGAAGGCGAGCTTCTCACGCAACAGGGCTTCAAGGTTCTTTCGTCCGAGGAGACTCCGATTGTCATCAACCCGAATATGCCCTCGTCGTTTCAAGACGACGGTCGGTTGGATCACAGCGGCGGCGGCGAGTTGCTGGCCATGGTGAGGCCACAGTCGTTGGGGGACCTGGTACGAGTGGGGGAAAACACCTTTCGATCGCTCGGGCCAATCGCGCCGGTTGCCGGTGAAGACCGCCAGATTAAACCAGGCTGGCTCGAGATGTCGGGGGTGCGGCCGATGTCGGCGATGGTGGAGTTGATTGAGACATCACGCGCTTACGAAGCCAACGTGAAGATGATCCAGAACAGCGACCAGATGACCGGTTCGTTAATCAGCCGGATTTTGCGAACACGATAGGCACGCCGATCGCCGGGGCGGGGCATCCGCAGGCCGGCTCTCGCTCGTCACGGCAGCGCCAAGCATGCCGGGTGGACGAGCGGCGTGGTCCGGCGGCCGGCGGGTTGCAGGACACCGAGTCCGGGCAGGAGAGCGTTCGAATGTCCGGCACCTGTTTTTCTTAGAGGGCAAGGCTTTCTTAGAGGGCAAGGCCCGCGTTCAGCAAGTAGCGAGGAAATCGATGAGTGTTCAGACGCTGTATACCGCCGCCACCGGCATGGAAGCGATGGAGACGAAGTTGGACGTGATCGCCAATAATCTGGCGAACGTCAATACGACGGCATTCAAAGCGGCCCGTGCCAACTTTGAGGATCTGTTCTACCGGCAGGAAGTGATGCCCGGAACGACGGATGAATCGGGAGGCATCACCGCCACGGGAACCGCCATTGGGCTGGGGACCGCGGTTTCCAGCACGCAGACCGATTTTCGGCAGGGGGCGTTTCTGGACACCGGCAACCCGCTGGACGTGGCGATTGTCGGACCGGGGTTCTTTCAGGTGCAAGATGTGGATGGTTCGATCGTCTACAGTCGGGCCGGCAACTTCAGCATCAATCGCGACGGGGCGCTGGTCATGGGCTCGGCCTCCGTGGGGCGTTTGCTGCAGCCGAATATCACGATTCCGGAAGGGGCCCAGGATGTTTCCATTTCGTCCGACGGACGGGTGACTTACCAACTGACGGGGGACACGACAGCCCAGGATGCGGGCCAGTTGCAGTTGGCCACTTTCATCGACCCGGAAGGCCTGCTGAAACTGGGTGAAAACCTGTACGCCGAGACCGAAGCTTCGGGAACCGCGCAGGTGGCGATTCCCGGACAAGACGGCACGGGGACCCTGAAGTCGGGCATGCTCGAGGCGTCCAACGTCAATCCGGTCACGGAGTTGATCGACCTGATTACGACTCAGCGCTCGTTTGAATTGAATTCCCAAGCCGTCCAGGCGGGAGACCAGATTCTGCAGTTGGTGGCGAACCTGCGGCGCTACTAGCCGCGATGCCGACAACTTGCGGGACGGGATTCGCCACGTGTCAGGAAGCGCTTAAACCGGGAATGTCAGCGATGAAACGATGGGTCGTAGCAGAGGTCGTCTTGGCATTGCTCCTCTTGTTGCTTTCGCCGGCGCCGGTCGGGGCCTGGGAAATTGAATTGCGAGGAGAGGTGACTAGTCGTGCGGCGATGGTCCGGCTGGGTGACGTGGCGACGATCTCGGGACTTGATGAGAAGGACTCCGAGCCCCTTCGCCAGATTGTCTTGGCTCCGGGACCGAGTCGCTCGTACAGCCGCAATTTGACCGTGAGCCAGATCCGCAAGATCCTGCTTGACCGCGGCGTGGAGTTGTCCGGATGCCAGTTTCGCGGAGCATCGCGGTCGATTATCTCTTATGCAGCCCAGGACCAGGTGGCGATTGTCACGCTTCCCGCAGCTTCGTCGCCCGCGCGTCCGGCGAAGGTGAACCCGCGCAAGCTGGTGCTGCCTGCCGGCTATCGTTCCACGGGGGGCAGTACGATCGTCGATTCCGTCGAACAGCGTCTGGCGGACGTGGTGCAGGAGAAGCTGCAGCAACTCGCTGGTGCCACGACACCTTGGAGCGTCAAGGTGGCAGTGGATCGTCAGTCTCTCAAGGACTTGCCTCAGCAGTGGACCAGTGTGACGGTCGAGGGGCTGGCAACGGCCGACGAAGGGAGTCATCAGCTGGTGGCCTGTTTCCATGCCAGCGAAGGTGCCGTGCGCATACCGATTCAAGTGGAAACCGCTCGACTGGTGCAACGCGTGGTTCCCGTTCGTCCGCTCGCGCGGGGAGAGGTGGTCCAGGTGAGCGATGTGGAGGTCCGGCACGTGTTGGATCAGCCGACGAGTGGCATTGCAGTGCAACGCATCGATGACGCGGTGGGACGCCAGGTGCGAATTGCGATGAGTGCTGGAGAGGCGATGGATGCGAGCTTTCTGGAGAAGCCGATCCTGGTTAATCGGCGCGACACGATAGAGGTTGTCGCCCGCCGCGGTCGCGTGGCGGTCAAGATCCAGGCGCGAGCGATCAATGACGGCGCCGAAGGAGACACGATTGCCGTGGAAAGGCTGGACGAATCGAAGGCGCGGTTCTTGGCTCGCGTAGTCGGTTATCAGACAGCCGAGGTCTTTGTCGGTAGCATGTCCGCCCGACCGGCGACCGCAAAGTGACCCACGTACGCCGTGCCGCGCAGCCGGCAAGAAGGAAACGATCACCAGGCCCTGCAGCCCATCCAGATCGTCGGAATGTCTGTGAGACCGGGAACCGAGTTTTCGAGGGAAGAGTGAAGAGGGAAGAGTGAATATGAAGCGAGTACTGTGCTGTTTGGCGGGGGCGATTTGTGCCTGCGCGAGCCTTCCACCTCAGGCTGCTTGGGCGCAGAATTCGAGCCTGTTTGCCCGCCGGCCCGTGACGGCGCAGGTGAACCCGGAAGAGAGCCCGTACGAGGGCGAACTGGTGGAACGTGGCCCGAGCGACGAACTGGACTTGACGCTCAAGGATGGCAGTTGGACGTATGCTCCCCTGCCGCCTCCCAGGGAAATCCAGAAGCATGATATCGTCAGCGTGCGGGTCGACGTCCTCTCTCGCATGGCGGCCGATGGAGAGCTGCGGCGACGCAAAGACGCCCGCTACGATGCGCGACTGAAGGATTGGATCACGCTGCAAGGACTGCGGAGCGTCAGGCCCGATCCGCAGAGCGAAGGGGAACCGCGGATGCGAGGAGAATTGCGGTCCGACTACCGGTCGATCGGCGAATTGGAAACCAGCGAGTCGTTGGCCTTTAACCTGGCTTGCGAGGTGGTCGACATCCGTCCCAACGGAAACCTCGTGCTGGAAGGACGCTCGAAGATCAAGCTGGGTGAAGAATGCTGGTACTGCGTGCTCTCCGGACTCTGTCGCCCCGAGGCGATCGGCCCGAACAATGTCGTGCTTTCCCGCGACGTGATCAACCTTGACATTCGCAAAGACGAAACGGGCAGCGTAGCGTCCGGCTACCAACGCGGTTGGTTCCAGAAGATCTTTGATTTATTCCAGCCGTTCTAGACTGCGGTTCCGCACGATGGCACGCCGTCAGTCGGGTTGCTCAGGCACACTTTCTGGAGAGACCTGCTCACGCAGGAACTGGACGAAGATGACCGCACCAACTCATCAGACCATCGCTTCCCTTCCTCCACGCCGATACGTTTTCCAGGGACATGGCATGTCCCTCTGGGGAACTCTCACACTGTTCGTTGCCCTCGTCATGCCGGTTGATGGAGGGCGCGTGGCGTGGGGCGTGCTGAAGGTGGGAGACATTTGCCGACTGAAAGGTCAGGAACGCAACTCGCTGCAGGGCATGGGACTGGTCGTGGGCCTGAAAGGCACGGGTGACGGTGCGTTCAGCCCGACGGCGCTGAGCCTGATGCAGATCATGACCAACATGGGAATCCCCCTGTCCAGTGGCGCGAGTTCGGGGGGTGGGCAGGGGCAGAAATCGGGGCCCGCCGGCATGGACGCCAAAAACGTCGCATTGGTCGTCGTAACCGCCGAGATTCCCGAACAAGGGGGACGCCAGGGCGATGAATTGGAGTGCACTGTCAGCGCCGTGAA
Organism: uncultured Planctomycetota bacterium; assembly: GCA_963802295.1. Lineage (GTDB taxonomy): Bacteria > Planctomycetota > Planctomycetia > Pirellulales > Pirellulaceae > JAJRVM01. Next base: position 260,094 of record CAWDIM010000010.1, read on the forward strand.
CGCCAAGAGTCTCAAAGGCGGCACGCTGCTGTTGACACCCCTGCTGGGCCCGATTCCACCCGGAGAGAATCCCGAGAACGCACGCGTTTACGCCTACGCCAGCGGCGGTGTTCAGCTGGCTAACCCCGAGATTGCCACGAACGCCAAGATCCCGGTGGGCTGCCGTCTGGAAGCGACCCTGATGAACCCCTTCGTCAAGGACGGCAACATCACGCTGGTCCTGAATCGTTTTCATGCTCGATTCGCGGTGGCTGACGAGATTGCCATGAAGATCAACGAGTCGACGTTCGGCACCTCCCAGGGGGAAATGGCGCGGGCGATCGATCAACTGAGTATCGAAGTCGCCATCCCCGAGCAGTATCGTAACCGGCCAGTCGAATTCGCCTCGATGGTGCTGCAACTGTCGCTCCCCGGCATTCCCGAAATGGCGACCGTCGTGCTCAACGAAACCACCGGGGTGATCGCCATGAGCGCCGACCTGGAGATTGAAGCCAACGCCATCACGCATCAGAGCATGGTGGTGGAGATCGGAGACGGTGTGACGGCCAGCCAGTTCGTGGGTCTCGATCCCGCCGAGAATACAACGGTTCCCACATTGCAGGCGCTCGTCCAGGCACTCAATGCCCTCCGCGTACCTGCCAAGGATATGATTGCCATCATTCGAAGTCTGGATCGCAAAGGAGCGATTCACGGCCGAGTGATCTACGAATAACTCCGGGAAGGGTCATCCCATGGACATTGCATCGTCAGCCACAGCCGTGCGGGAAACATCCTGGCGCCAGGTACCGGCCGCGGACGTTGAGAAATTGAACCGCGCCCAAGAAAAATCCACCGACGCGACCGGTGACGTGGAACTTAAGGAAGCGTTTCAGGATTTTGTCGGTCAAACGTTCTTCAGTCAGATGTTGAGCGCCATGCGCAAGACAGTCGATAAACCCGCCTACCTGCATGGGGGACGGACGGAAGAGGTATTCCAGTCCCAACTCGATCAGGTGCTCGCCGAAAAACTGAGCGACGCCAGTGCGGACACCTTCTCCGGACCCATGTATGAACTGTTCAAACTGCCGAGGCCTTGAGTCGCGATGACAATAACCCTGGAACCCCTGGCCGAAACTATGAATTGCTCCAATGCAGACCACTCGTGGGAAAGTGACTTGGCCGGCCTGCTCGAGGACCTCACGCAGGTCCAAGAGGAACTGCTGGCCGTCCTCGCACGCAAACGCCAGTGCATGTGCGACGGCGATCTGCCGGGCATGAAAGAACTGCAATCCGCCGAACTGGCACTCTGCGAGCGGCTGCAGGCCTGCCACGATCGTCGTGGGGAACTGCTGCAGCAGGCCGCCCAGGAGGGCCTGCCGTCGGTCAATCTGGGGAGCCTGGCGTCACGAATCGGTCGGCGATCAGAGCGAGACCTGGGCCGCGAGGTGAAGAACGCATCCGCGCGCATGACCCTGCTCCAACACAATTGCCTGGTGAACTGGGTGCTGAGCACAAAAAGCGCTCCTGCACGCTTCACAGATGTTGGAGATTATTGCGACCGGTGGTCGATTACAGCCAACGTATGGCAACCGTGCCGGTCATACCGCCAGTGGCGCATTGGTGGATCAGGAGGCTTAGACAGGTTGAGGTGAGTGGGTGGTGTGGAGCAGTTCCTCCCCCGTCCCTCGACTCGTGTGTGCCCGTGGCGCGCGAGGCAGGGAGCCCTTGATCCGCCCGACTGGGCGAGGAATCCATATCGAAATTCAAAAATTCTTTCTGAGGTGCCACTTCTTTTGAGGTGACATTGTGCGGCCATGACACTACTGTCCACCATCCAGCTGGCCAAGAACGCCTTGTTTGCCGCGCAGACCGGTGTCCAGGTCGCGGCCAACAACATTGCCAATGCGGACACGCCGGGCTACGTGCGTGAGAAGATGGTGGTGACTCCCGCGCCGACCCAGCGGCTGGGCGGGACGATTATTGCGGGCAGTGGCGTGCAGGTACAGGGGATCGTGCGCCAGGTAGATCAATACCTGCAGCAGCGGTTGCGCACGGCCACCAGCGACATGGCCAGCGGCGAGGCGACCGAGCAGATCTACGTCGAACTGGAATCGGCGATTGGCGAGCTGTCGGACAACGACTTGAGCACGGCGCTGACCAATTTCTTCAACAGCATCAACGACGTGCTGAATCAACCGGAGGATCCCGCCGTGCGCAACATGGCGGTGCTGCAAGGCGAGGGGTTAGCCAACCAGATCCGGCATCTCGATGGCCGCGTGCAAGATCTGCGCGAGATGAGCAACGATCGGATTCTCCATGTAGCCGGCGACATCAATCAATTGGTGACTGAGATCGCCAAATTGAACGTGCAGATCATCGAGACAGAGCAGGGGGGAGCGATCGTTAGTGATGCGGTGGGGCTGCGTGACAAACGGGACAAGGCGTTGGAGGATTTAGCGCGGATCGTGAACATTAACGTCGACGAGCAGGCGACGGGCGCGGTGAACGTTTTCGTGGGGGGGGACTACCTGGTCTTTGACGGTGCCACGCAGTTGGTGAAGGCGGTGTCGCAGGTGGATCGCGGCCTGGCGGCGGTCGAGTTGCGGCTGTCGAACACCGATTCGGTGCTCCGCGCATCCTCCGGAGAGCTGGCCGGTCTGCTCACGGCGCGGGACGAGATCTTGGCGGGTTTTCTCGATCAGCTGGATGCGTTTACCGGCACGCTGGTTTTCGAGTTCAACAAGCTGCATGCTTCCGGGCAGGGGTTGAGCGGTTTTGACGAGATTATCTCGGAGCATCGCATCGACCAGATCGGAGTGCCGCTGGACGAAGCGGGCCTGACCTTCTCGCCGGTGCATGGTTCGTTTCAGGTGGAAATCGTCAACAAGAACACTGGTCTCCGCAAGACGCACGAGGTGCAAATACAGCTGACCGGCATGGACGACGACACGACCTATGCGAGTCTGGCGGAGTCGCTCAACGCCATCGACGGTATGTCGGCCCAGATCCAGGTAAACGGACAGCTGCGTCTGCGCAGCACATCACCCGACTTGGCCTTCACGTTTTCGAGCGATTCGAGCGGCGTGTTGGCCGCACTCGGGATCAACTCCTTTTTCACCGGTACCGTGGGGTCGGATATCGGCGTGCGGGAGGTATTGCTGGAGGACTCGGGCAAATTCGCCATCAGTCAAGGAGGGATTAGCGCGGACACACTGAACGGCGAGTTGCTGGCCAACATGCTGACCATGCCGTTGGACACCCGCGACGGGTCCACGCTGGCTCAGGTTTACGAGCGATGGATGGGCGAAACGACTCAAGCCTCGGCGCTGTCCCGCTCCGTGGCGGAGGGATACCGCTCCTTTCAGGCGACACTGGAAGGGGAGTCGCTGGGATTGAGTGGCGTGAGTCTGGACGAAGAGGCGGTCAATATGCTGACGTATCAGCGGTCCTATCAAGCCTCGGCCAAGGTGATTGCCACGATCAGCGAATTGCTCGAGGTGCTGGTCAATTTGTAATGTCGCCACGGCTTCGTATACGCGATTTCGGAACCAAATGTGTCGGCCACAGGTGGGGCGTGAATCAACATGGCAGTCTATCCGATTCCCGCGGGACGCACGAGTGATGCCCTGCTGACTCGCCGCTTGCTCACCCAGCTGCAGACGGAGCAGAAGCGATTACTGGATGTCGAGCAGCAGTTGGGGACCGGGCGTCGCATCCAGCTGGGAAGCGAGGATCCGTCGTCGGCGGGGCGAGCGGTGTCGCTGCAGCGCATGCTGGAATACAAGGTGCAGCTGCGGACGAATCTGTCGGCCAGTCAGTCCTTTCTTGGGGCGACCGATACGGCGTTAGGGAGTGTCTCGCATCTGTTGGCGGAGGCTCGCGGCTTGGCCATTCAAGCGGCTGACAGCACCACCAGCGATCAGGAACGCGCGGCCATGGCGTTGCAGATCCGCTCGACCATCGAGCAGATGTTGAACGTCGGGAATCAAGCCTATCGCGGGCGTTATCTGTTTGGCGGAACGAGTTCCACGAGTCAGCCGTTTGAATCGGTGGACAAGTTCGTGAGTTACGTCGGCAACGACAAGGTCTATCGGACCTACTCCGATGTCGATATGTTGTTCGAGACCAATGTGCCGGGCCAGGAGCTGTTCGGCGCGGTCTCGGGCGAAGTCACCGGCGCGGATCTCGATCCGATTCTCACTGCGCGGACGCGGCTGAGTGATTTGCACGGCGGTCAGGGGATTACCGAAGGGAGTATCGTGATCTCGGACGGCACGCACGTGAGCACCGTGTCGACGGCCGGCGTTCGCACCCTGGGGGACCTCGTTCGTGCGATCCAGTCGCACCCGCCGGCGGGCCGCGAGCTGACGGTAACGATCGGGGCCAAAGGGTTGATCATCGAGATTGACGCGGCGGGTGGGGGGAGCCTGATCGTGCGCGACGTGCAAGGAGGCACGACGGCGGCCGAATTGGGGATTGTGCGTTTGAGCGGACGCGCCGACAGTCCGGTGATCGGCGCGGATCTCGACCCGATGCTGCGGGCCACCACTTCGCTGGACGACATCCTGGGAGTGCGCGCAAGGAGCCGTGCGTTCGCCGGGCAGCAATAACGACGTGATCCTGGCAGCCCGCGTGCGGGGGCCCGCCATGAATGGTTTTCGGCTGCAATTGGTCGACGACAACCTGCTGCAATCCGCCAACGGTCTCGGGGCCGGAAACGAGTATGCCGAGTTCTTCGATGCGGCGCGCGCGGCGACGGCCGGTCTGCCCTTGACCGGTTTGAACAACGATCTGATTCTCACGGCCAATTCGCCCGGATCCCACTGGAACAACGTGCGCATCGAGATCGACTCGAGTCAGGACCTGGGAGATGCCGCCCAGGTTTCCTTTGACGCGGGGAGCAGTACCTTCCGCATCCAGATTGACGATACGAACCAAACCACGGTCGGTTCCGTGGTGGCCGCGATCAACGGGTCGGGGGTCTTCACCGCCAGCCGCGACTCGTCGCGGGGGGACGGCTACGATCCTGCCGCCGCCGTCTTGGCGGGGGACGCGGGAGTGCGGGGCAATACGGGCAATAGTGGTGGCGAGGCCAATACCGTTTACGTGCACATCGCCCCGGGCGCAACCACCGCCAATCAGGTCGTCGCCGCGCTGCGCGCCAACACGCAAATCAACGATCTGTTCGATGCGCAAGTCGACGCGCAGGACTCGTCCAGCACGGCATTGGCGGGATCGGGAGTGGTTGACGTGACCGCCTCGACAATCACGGTCGGCGGGAGCGGCGTGGAATGGGACCGGCAGTCAGGGCTGCAGATCACCAACGGCGACCAGACGCACGTGCTCGACCTGCAAGGTGCCGAAACCGTCGAGGATCTGCTCAATATCTTCAACGGATCCGAGGCCATGGTGTTGGCTGAGATCAATCGCGCGGGGACGGGCATTAATGTCCGCTCGCGATTGAGTGGGGGCGACTTTTCGATCGGCGAGAACGGCGGCACGACCGCCGCCGACCTGGGCCTGCGCTCGCTCGACCTGGACACTCCGCTTTCGCAACTCAATTACCGCCGCGGCATCGACGCGGTGGAGGGAACTGATTTCACGATTCGCCGCAACGACGGCGTGGAACTGGCGATCGACGTCTCGTCGGCCGAGACCGTGGGCGACGTGTTGGACCTGATCAACTCTCACCCGGGAAATTTGGATCCGACGACGGCGGTGGTGGCACGTTTGGCCGCCGTGGGGAACGGCATCGAGTTGGTGGACGACAATCCCGCCACGGGGGAGTCCTTGTCCATCGTGCGCGCGCCGCAGAGCTTTGCGGCCTGGTATCTGGGGTTGGTTCCCCACGGGGAGTTGAGTTCCTCGCCGGTTGATCCACCCGCCCAGAACGCCGCGGCTTCCTTGGCATTCGCGCCACCCCACGACACCAACACGGCACTGGTGCTGACCGCCGCCCAAGCGGGCACGGGAATGAACGGGATCGAGATCGAGCTGCGCAGTACACTGGGTGGCGGTTCGGCCACGGCCTTCTACGATCCCGTCGCGCGGCGGTTGATTATCGACATGGAAGATGGTCAGACGACGGCCAATACGGTGATTGCCGCCGTGGCCGCGGAAGGGACATTCAGCGCCGCGCTGGATCGGACGGTGGATCCTGGCAACGACGGCACCGGCACGCTCGTCGCCCCGGCGGGTGTGGCGGCCACCACGGCCGGCGGCACGGCCGAATCCCTGCTCGGCCAGGACGCCAACCCCATCGAAACACAAGGCATTTTCAACTCGCTGCTGCGGCTCTCGGACGCCATCGACAATTACGATGCCGCCGCACTCGAACGCATCGTCGAAATGCTCGACGCGGATTTCGACCGGTTGAATTTCGGTCGCGCCGCAATTGGCACGCACGAACAAGGGCTCGACGCGCTCTCCACGCGTAACCAGGACGAACAGGTCGAACTGAAAGTGGCGTTGTCAGGGGAAATCGACGTCGACTTCGCGGAAGCCGCCACCAACTTCACCGCTCGCCAGGCCGCTTATGAAGCTTCGCTGCGGTCCATCGCCAGTCTCTACAGCCTCTCCTTGCTCGACTTTCTCTAAGAGTTGGGGTTAGCCCTTTGTCATTCGGCGGACGTTTCGCCAGGGACTCGGTCCGCGATCGTTCCTGTAACAAGACACGCGCCGTCTGAGGGACGTTCTGTACCGATTTTACTGGCCGTAGCGGTAAACATGTGCCGATGATAACCGCAAGGTCCCCTCTCAACTCAGTCCGATTCCCGGCCTGCGGGAGTTTGAGACGGCCATGGCGCCCGTCACCTTTGTCAAGGGTGTTCAATCATGCAGATCAGCACCACGCGTTTTGGCACACTCGCCGTCGATGTCGATGATCTACTGCACTTCCCCCACGGTGTGATTGGGTTCGAGCAGTGCCGGCACTGGGTATTGTTGGCGGATCCTCTCAGCAGTGCCGTGGGCTGGCTGCAGAGTGCCGATCATCCTGCCACGGCTCTGGCGGTCGTGAGTCCGCGGCGGTTCGTGGAGGACTACCGGATTCGCGTCGGACAGAGCCAATTGGCTGCGCTGGCTCTGGCCGAACGAGACCGATTGTACGCTCTGTGTGTCGTGGGTAAACGAAACGGCGGCTGCGTGATGAACCTGCGGGCTCCCATTCTGATCAATCTTGATCGGCGGCTCGGCTGCCAGGTCGTGACGACCGACGAGCAGCCGCTGCAGGTGGAACTGACGAACCGGTCCGCACAACTGCGCAAGAGTGCGTGATACAGCCGTTGCCGTCCTAATAACGCCAACCGGATGGGCGTTCATTGATCTTGCGTTGCGTGGCTACCGATATTTGCACAAGCAGTCGGTATTGCCACTCCCGCGCGTGTTGGCTCGACTTGCCGAGTTGTTCCCGAAGGCGTTTGAAACAGTGTAGCGTCTGCTGTCGGGTGTGCGTGCGAAAACGAGTCACCCCATTCGCTATATATTCGTGCGACACGCACTATCCCACACGGCCCTGCGTCGATCAGCCGCAGATTGACTTGGTAGAGAGGGAAGGAGCCAACGATGCTGGTTCTGTCGAGACATCGTGACGAGAGCATCATGATCGGCGACGAAATCGTCGTCACTATAGTCGACATACGTGGCGACAAAGTGCGACTGGGGATTGATGCGCCCCAGGACATACCGGTGCACCGCCAGGAAGTGTACGAGGCCATTCAGCGGGAAAACCGCAAGGCCAGTCAGATTCAACCCAATGAAACACGAGACGTAGGCAAGTAACCTTGTCGACGCGGCCGGCCACGGCCTGTTGACCGTGGCCGCGCCCCCGGTCACGGCACTCTTCTCGCCTGCGAGGAGAGTGCCAAGAGGCACCTCTCTCAGGTGCCTCCTGCTATTTCCGCCCTCTTTGCGGTGGTATCTCGTCGGCCTGCCAGCCGATAGTATGTGCTGGCGACATGCAACGGTGTCCGATCGGACGTCGCCAGATCTGACGTCGAAACCCCGACGGACGCGGCCGATCCGGGACCGCTTTTCCGCACGCCTGTTTTTCTTTTCGGGCGCGGAACGGTGTGTTTTCTGGCCGTCATGATCAGAAGCGGCACGATCGTACCCGCCCAGTCGGCGCACTTTGTGTGACCGCTACGACCCTCCCGATAGTCGATGCGACACCATGTTAATCCTGGTGGATTGCCTAAAGTGGTCATCTTGTCGGGACGATGTTTGCTGTAGACCTGGTTAGGTCTAGGTGGTCGTTTAGGATCTTTAGGATTCTGATTAGCCCACTTGTTGAAACAATGCAATAGTACAACTGAGAGGGCTGCGTACCGATGCTGGACGAGTGTCCCGCGGGCCGAGCAGCCATGCCAATTCGGAGTACTCCCCACATCCGATTGGACACGAGGAATCCTTTTCAAACGAGTAAGGGGTGAACTGGCATGACCCGGATCAACACGAACGTAAGCTCTTTGGTTGCACAAAACACACTGTCGCGCAGCTCTGCCGACTTGCAGCAATCGCTCACTCGCTTGAGCACAGGTCTGCGAATCAACTCCGGCAAGGATGACCCGGCCGGTCTGATTGCGAGTGAGGCGTTGCGAGCCGATATGACGAGTATCGACAAAGCGATCTCCAACAGCACGCGAGCGAACCTGCTGATCGGCACCGCCGACAGCGCTCTGGGACAGGTAAGCAGCCTGTTGAATGACATTCGCGGGCTGGTGGTCGAAGCCGCGAACGTCGGGACGTTGAGCAGCGAACAGGTCGAAGCGAATCAGTTACAGGTCGACTCATCGCTGGAAGCAATCAACCGCATTGCCCAGACAACGACGTTCCAGGGGCGTCGCTTGCTCGACGGCAGCCTGGCCTTCAATACCAACATCAACACGGTGCCGACCGTCCGCGACGTGCAGATCGACCAGGCGAACCTGGGTGCCGCCGGACAAGTGGCCGTATCGGTCGATATCTCGGCGGCTGCCACCGTGGCCGAAGTCAGCAATACCGATGGCTTCACGGTCGGTGCCAACGCGACGGTCGATATCACGCTCACATCAGGCATCTCGATCGAGAATAATGCGACCGGCTCGTTCCTGCACCTCAATGCTCAGAACCTGGGCGAGGCGAATGGCGTCCAGGTAGCGTTCATTCAAGCCGGTGCCACGACCATCGATTATGACGGCAGCACGCTGACGGTCAATGCGGACTTTGCCACGGGAGTCACCGTCGCATCGATCGCGGCCGCCATCAACGCCGATGGCGACACGCAAAACGTGTTTACGGCCAGCTCGACGGGGGCTGGGAATTTTGCTGCCGCGGATGCGGTCGTAGCGAACAAGGGGACCACATCCGCCGATGTGATCACTCTTGACGCTGTCGACGCGGGGGCCGACTATAACGGCGTGCGCGTGAGCGTCGTGTCCGGCGCCGCCAATGCGGCTGTGTATGATGACACGCAAAAGACATTGGCCATTACCGTCGGCAACTTGGCCCCGCAGACGACGGCGGCCCTGGCCGCGGCCATTCAAGGTGCCGGCACGGTCACCGGCATTTTCACCGCGACTGCGTCCGGCGGATCGGGAGTCATCCACGCCGGCCTGGAAGAAGTGGAGCAGAACCAGAGCACCGGAACGACCGGCGGAAACGTGCTCAAAGGCGACTTGGTCCTGTCAATCGGCGGTTCCATTGGCCGTGAGGTGTTCAACTTCCAGAAAGACGCGTCGGTCAATCAGCTGGTTTCGGCCATCAACCTGGTGTCGGATGCGACCGGAGTCGTGGCATCGCAGAACTCCGGCACGTTGGTCCTCAATTCGACTGAGTACGGTTCGAAGGGGATTGTCGACACCGAGGTCATCAGCGAAGGTACTGGCGGAGTCTTCGAAGCCAATTGGGTGAACAACCTCTCGCGGGCCACGGGAACCGACATTGAGGCCACAGTCAACGGCGTGAAAGCCAACGGTGACGGTAACACGCTTTCGATCAACACGGCCACCTTGGACCTGGCGATTACCGTGGATGAGGGGAGTAGTACGAACTTCGACTTTGACATCAGCGGCGGTGGTGCCCTGTTCCAGCTGGGACCCGATGTGGTCAGCAACCAGCAGGCTCGTATGGGGATCCAGAGTCTCTATACAGCCAAGATGGGTGGTGCGAGTGGCCGCTTGTATGAACTGGCTTCGGGCGGCGATAAGACGCTGTCTGAAGACCCCAGCGCAGCCTACCGCGTGGTGAGCGAAGTGATTGGCAAGGTCGCCACTCTCCGCGGGCGGTTGGGTGCCTTTCAGCGTACGACGGTCGAAACCAACATCGCGTCGCTGACCGACACGTTGGTTAATCTGACCGATGCCGAAAGCTCGATCCGCGATGCGGACTTCGCGAAAGAGTCTTCCGCGTTGACGCGAGCCCAAATTCTGGTGCAATCGGGTACCTCGGTGTTGGGGATCGCCAACAGCAATCCACAAAGCGTGCTGTCGCTGCTGCGGTAGTCGCCCGGTGGAAGCGGACAATAGTATGGGACAATAACGCACGCCGGCTCGACGCAGCAATGTTCGGGCCGGCGTGTTTGTTATGAGTTTCCAGGCCTCCCTCGGCCATCCCGACATCGACAGCCAGGTTGCCGCGGGCAAGTACGGTGGGCAACCGCATAGAACAATGCGGTACGCCGCGGACGAATAATCGCGCAACCACCCGGCGGAGAGTCCCTGTCCGCCTCGCTCTTTCCTCTCCGATAGCTCTCCCCTCGCAAAACATGAACAGTGCCTCCCTGCCGGCACGCGGTTGTCGCCGGACAGGGCACCTGGCGTTTTCCATAGACTCTCCTCAATGTCCGCAGCTTGCCAGACCGATAACACTGGAAGCGCGGGCCTAGGTTCACATATTTCGGGGAGCGGGGCGAAGAGCATGCCTACTATTCAATCCTCCGTCGGCCTGGTGACGGGACTGCCGATTACCGATATCGTCGACCAATTGATGTCGATCGCGCAGAAGCCCCGCGATCGACTCCAAACGCGGACCACGGCCTTGCAACAGCAGCAAGTGGCGATCGGCGAACTCATGGCATTGACGATCGCCACGCAGTTTTCCTCCAACAAGCTGGCCAATGTGTCCCTTTATGAGCAGCGAACCGCGACCTCCAGCAACACCACGCTGCTGTCAGCATCGGTGACCGGCAATCCAGCGCCTGGCAACTACCAGTTCACACCGGTCCGCACGGCGCAGAATCATCAAGTGATCAGCGGTGGCGTGGCCAGCCTGGAAGACCCGGTAGGAGCGGGTTCGTTGAGCTTGCGATTTGGTGGGTTCGCTGATCGCAGTTTGGAGCTGGATCGACTCAATGGCGGGACCGGCGTCGAGCGGGGGAGAATTCGAATCACCGACCGCAGTGGTGCCAGTGAAGTCGTCGACCTGCGATTTGCCCTGACCGTGGACGACGTGTTGAAGAAGATTAACGACAGCGACAACCTCAACGTGTTGGCGGTCGCGGACGGCGATGCCATTCGGCTGGTGGACCAGACAGGGTTGAGCGTGACGAATCTGAGCGTGCGAGAGGTCGGTGGCGGCAGCACGGCTGCCGATCTGGGCCTGGCCGACATTGACGTCGCGGCCAGCGAGGCCACGGGACACGACCTGGTGCGACTGTACGACCAGTTGAGATTGGACCAGTTGAACGATCATGCTGGGCTGAGCATCCGGGATGAGCTGCCTGACCTGGAGATTCAATTTCGCGACGGCAGTGCTTCGCTGCAGATTGAACTGGAGAATGATGCTGTCAAGACAGTGGGCGACCTGGTCACTGCTCTCAATGCAGCCGACCCGACACGTTTCGCGCCGCGGTAGGGGCTGACGGAACCCGCCTGGTGCTCACGGACCTCACCACCGACAACGGCGGGACCTTCTCGGTTACCAGTGCGACGGGAGGCACGTTGGCGGAAGACTTGGGACTGACCTCCGCGGCGGCCGGCGACGTGATCACTGGCCGGCGTCTGATCGGCGGCCTCAAGGGACCGCTTCTGACCAGCCTCGGCGGAGGCAGCGGTCTTGGATCGCTAGGCCAACTCAGTCTGACTGATCGCAGCGGTGCGACGGCGACCGTCAACCTGGCGTCTGCCGAAACGCTCAACGATGTCATCGAATTGATCAACGGCAGCGGCGTGGGCATGGCGGCTTCCATCAATACGGCGCGCAACGGCATCGCACTGCGCGACACCACCGGAGTGACCACCGGCAACCTGATCGTGGCCAACGCCGACGCGACCAACACGGCGGATAAATTGAAACTGACCGTGGATGCTGCGCAGCAGAGCGTGGACAGTGGTTCACTGCACCTGCAGGTCGTTCACGAGAACCAGGCGCTGGCGACCTTGAACAACGGCAAAGGGGTCAGTCTCGGCTCGTTTCTCATTACGGACTCCACAGGCAAGACCGGTGGAGTGAACTTGAGGACCGCGGAGGCCGAGTCGGTGGGGGATGTCATCGATTTGATCAACGGGCTCGATCTTGCCGTCGAAGCGCGCATCAACCTTACCGGCGACGGAATTCTGCTGATCGATACCGGCGGCGGCGAAGGGACCATGGAAGTGCGGGAATCCGGTTCCGGGCGGACGGCGGGCGATTTGAAAATCCTGGGACAGGCGACCGAAGTCGACATCGGCGGAACGCTGACTCAGGTGATCGATGGCGCGACGACCACCACGCTGGAAATCGATGCCGAGGACACTCTGCAAGATGTTGTGGACAAGATCAACGCCTTGGACATGGGCCTGACGGCGAGTGTTTTTCAGAGTGGAAGCGGTTCGACTCCGTATCGCATTACGCTCTCCAGCCGACTGTCCGGCGCCGCCGGTGAAATGCTGCTGGATACGTCTCAGTTCGGCCTCCAGTTCCAAGATATCGTGTCCGCTCAAGACGCCATCCTGCAGGTCGGATCAGCGGACGCGTTGGGGGCCGGCATTCTGGCGACATCCAGCTCGAATCGGTTCACCAACGTGCTCGATGGGGTGCAGTTGACCGTGAACGGCGCCTCGGACACCCCCGTCAATATCTCGGTGGCCCAGAGCGATCAGAACCTGGTAAGTGCCGCAAAAATGATGGTCGAGCAGTACAACAAACTGCGGGATAAAATTGACGATTTGACGTACTTCGATGCCGAGTCGGGGACCACCGGCATCCTGATGGGCTCGAACGAGACGCTGCAGATCGAGTCACGAATGTCCCGGCTGGTCACCAGCCGCTTCTTCGGTAACGGACCGATCGAGTCGCTCGCGGAACTCGGGATCAGCGTCAACGATCAAGGCAAACTCGAACTCGATGAACTGAAGTTGCAGGACAAGTTCGCCGAGGATCCCGAGGGGGTGCAGCAGTTTTTCACCCAGAAGGATACGGGATTCGTGGCCAAATTCAACGCCACCATCGACTCATTGGCCGGCGAAGGCGATTCCTCTTTGCTGATGGCTCGCACGGAGACCCTGCAGAAACGCATCGATGCCAATACCGATCGGATCGAGTTCTTTAACGAACGGTTGGACAAGGAGCGAGAGCGGTTAATGAACTACTACTACAAGCTGGAGCTGGTAATTTCCAAGATCCAGTCCAACCTGTCCGCCATCGAATCGATCGCGCCGATCACCACCTTGACCAACAATAGTTCGTCGTAATGACCCGCGTATCGCGACCGGCGGCCACAATCCAACAGTGCCGGAAATCCCAGATCCGACAAACGACATGCTGAACACGTCCACAAGCCACATCTCGCGATCGCCAAGACAGGCCGGCTCACGCTAACATCCGGCATCCTCCACGGACCGCACAATACGAGTTACCGGGATTCGAGTGTTCGTCGACAACATGCGCGGCACGGTGCGCGCCGATTTGAAAAATATCCAAAACTCAAAGCACGAAACGCAGAAACCCCCAAACAAACTCAAATGACAGAAACACCAATGACGAAAACGGGGAAGGACCAACCCTCCCCTAGCGTGCCCGGTGGTGAGAATCTGCTGGTGGCCCGGTACGGCGGTTTTGCCGGCCGCGGAAGTTTCTGTTCTTGAGTTTTGAATTTCGAATTTGTTCAGGTTTTCGATATCGGGATTTCGGATTTCCTGTTTGGATGCGGCCGCAGGCCGCGTTAAGTCATTTGTCAGGCGAATTTGCTTCGGATTTGACGCCGCAGAATTCGAATATAGAACGTGGTGGCATCGTTCCCGAATGTTGCGGCGCACGACTCGAAAGGACCTTCGCATGACCCACTCCGCCCGCGACACATACCTTGAGACGCAAGTGCTGACGGCGACTCCGCAGAAACTCCGCCTGATGCTGATCGAGGGAGCGTTGCGATTCGCGCGCCAGGCCATCGAGCACTGGGACGACCAGGAGCATCCCCAGTGGCGTTTTGACGCGCTGGCACGATGTCACGATATTGTGAGTGAGCTGTACGCCGCCATACGGACCGATGAACTGCCGGTGGCACGTCAAGTGAAGTCCATTTACCAGTTCCTTTTTGGACAGATTGCCCTGGTGACCGTGCACCACGATCAGAAGATCCTCCAGGACGTGATGGAAGTGCTGGAGGCGGAGCGCGAGACGTGGCGGCAAGTCTGCGAGAAGATGCCGGAGGACCCGCGGCGTGACCAAGGGTCTCCACGCTCTCGCGAGGAAATTTCGGCTGCCGGCATGCCCGCCATCGAGCCTCACGCTCCCGGTGTCCCTCACCGCAATCTCCTCGCGATGGAACGGTTCTCGTTGGAAGCATGATGCGCCCTGCGCCAGTGGGTTGCGAAACGGCGCGGTCAGCGAGTTAACGATGGCCGTCGTCTGCGGTCTTCTTTGGGGTGCGCAGCATTCGACAGGGGATTGGCCCGGTGCGGTAGAGCCGCCTCAGGTGGAGCCCAGCGAGCAGTGGCGAGGGGGCGACTGCCGGGCGGGAGTTTTCGGGGTTCGTGATCGGCGCGAACGGGTGCTCGCTGCGGATCGTGCTCCGCGCATTCGCCACTCTCCCAAATCCGCACGCAAGAACCACACGCCCCCCTCGCAGTCTCCGGCGCTGGGCCCGGGGGGAGGCGGCAGGCTGCCGTACAACGCGATTCAGACCGGTAATAGAGGGGCCACATTTGTGCTATAATTCGACCTTCCATCCCGTCGCCGGGGGTGGATGGGAGACCGCGTAACGCGATCGCCCGATCGAGGCGTGAACAGGCGGCCGGAGAACCGGGATTCGAAGTTCCTTCAGGCAGCGAGGGAGTCCTACGTTGAGCGAGACCAAGCGATTGATCCGAGTCGGGCACAGTCCGGATCCAGACGATGCGTTCATGTTTTACGCCTTGGCCAAGGATCGAATCGACACGGGTGCGTATTCGTTCGAGCACGAGCTCGTTGATATCGAGACGCTCAACCGACGCGCTCAACGGGCTGAATTGGAACTGACGGCGGTCAGCCTGCACGCGTATGCCTATTTGGCCGACAAGTACATGCTTTGCACGTGCGGAGCCAGCATGGGCGATGACTACGGTCCCATCGTCGTGGCACGCGATGTGTGTGAGATTGGCGATCTGAGTAGCCGTGTGCTGGCCGTACCCGGGACGTGGACCACCGCCTTTCTGTCCTTGCGGCTCTGTTTGGGGAGCGATTTCCGATATGTGGTGGTCCCGTTCGACGCGATTCTGGCAGCCACGGCGGCGGGCCAGTACGAAGGGGAGCGAGTGGATGCCGGATTGGTGATTCACGAAGGACAGCTCACCTACATGCAGGATCAGCTCCACCTGATCGTGGACCTGGGAAAGTGGTGGAAGCACGAGACGGGGATGCCACTGCCGCTGGGCGCCAACGCGATCCGCAAGGACCTTGGCGTGCAGGCGATGGCGGACGTGAATCGTTTGCTGTTCGAGAGCATTCGGTACGGTTTGGACCACCGCCGCGAGGCGCTGCAGTATGCGCTCTCCTTTGGCCGAGGGCTCGATGAAGCGAAAGCCGACCGTTTCGTCGGCATGTACGTCAATGACTGGACGCTCGATTTCGGTTCCCGCGGTCGGGAGGCTGTCGCCACGCTGTTGCAGCGCGGGCATGCGGCAGGGCTGATTCCCACGCTGGTGCGCCCGGAATTCGTCTCCTGAGTGACGCTCGACGGAGGGCTGGCGCCATCGAGTAAGGGGCCAGCGTTTTCTCGGAATTCATCGTCGTCCAGCGGACGGCCTGCCGAGTGGCGGATCGGAAGACGGGGGCGGGAAAAGTGCGAAATCCGCCTCTCCGAACGCCCGCCCATGGTCGATTTGCCAGCGATTTTGCTGTTCACCCGGTGGGGTTGCCGGTGGGGAACACAGTCCGCAATGGGTGGTTTGCCGAGCTGCCAGTGCGTACACTTTCAGGAGCCACGGAGGATGACTGGTCCGTTGGCCGACACTGGAGGGCCCCGTGCGCTGGCCGGGACGGTGGGCGATCGACGTCGATTTTCACAGAGTGGAACACGACATGGCGACCGATTGGCGGCAGGAACTCGACCAGACCATTGATCAGCGGTTTGGCGAAATGGTGCAGCTGCGGCGGCACATGCACCAGCATCCGGAGGTCTCGGGTCAGGAGCGTGAAACGAGTCTCTCGTTGTACCAGCAGCTGGGGGATGCCGGCCTGGATGTGCGGATGGGGCCGGACGGTCGCGGTGTTATTGCCGATACGCAGCTGCCGGCCGGGAGTACGGCGCGAGGGTTGCTCGGCTTGCGGGCGGATATTGACGCGCTGCGCATTCGCGACGAGAAGAAGGTCGTGTATCGGAGTCAGGTAGATGGTGTGATGCACGCTTGCGGCCATGACTGCCACACCGCCATCGTGTTTACAGTATTGACTACGCTAAGGGAGTTTGCACAGCAGGACAAGCTGCCGTGGCCGATCCACATTCGCGGAATTTTTCAGCCTTCGGAGGAGACGGCTCAGGGAGCCCGCGAGATGATCTCGGTGGGGGCCATGGAGGGCGTCCAGGCGATCTTCTCGCTGCACGTCGACCCCACGCGCCGGCTGGGTAGCATCGGACTGCGCAATGGCGCCATGACAGCCACGTCGGACGAGATCGAATTTCACATTGTGGGGCGCGGCGGGCATGCCGCTCGCCCCCACGAGGCCAGCGATCCGATTGCGGCCGCCGCTCAGCTCGTCAATTCACTCTATTTGTTTATCCCCCGTGTGACCGACAGCCGAGACGCGGTGGTCGTGACGATTGGCCAAGTGATTGGGGGGCACACGGCCAACGTGATTCCCGAGGACGTCATCTTGCGCGGTACGATTCGAACGTTGGCGGGCGACGTTCGCACGACCACGCTTCGGCATATTGAGCGGCTGGCCGAGGGGGTTGGCCGGACGTCAGACACTCGCATTCAGGTGCGAGCCGGTTCCAGTACGCACTCGGTCATTAACGATCCCCAGCTGGCTGACTTGATGCGGCAGGTCGTGCGAGAGGTGTTGGGACGCGATGGTCTGCAGGAAATTGACCGCCCGAGTATGGGAAGTGAGGATTTCGCATTTTATCTCGATCATGCGCCGGGGGTCATGATTCGCCTCGGCTGCACCTCGGATCGTCATGGCGGCAGCGCGCTGCATACGCCGGGCTTTGATGTCGATGAGGAATCGCTGCGGATCGGAGCGCGAGTGCTGGCTCGCACCGCCGTCTGCTGGGCCGATCCTCAGCGGGGCCAGCCAGAGAGCGGGAGTGCGGTGGCGGCCAGCCTATGAACTTGTAGTCTGCGCTCGGACAGCATGCTTTGCCGCGCAGCTGGGCGGCCAACACGTCGCGGGAGGTCATAGCGATGCCGAAACTGCACTTCCACAGTAACAAGCGTCCCACCTTGGGGATCGAATTGGAGCTGGGCCTGGTCGACGCTCGGACGATGGAATTGTCCAGCTCGATACACCGCGTGCTCGAACGGCTGCAGGCCGCTGATACGGCGTTCAAGCCCGAGTTGATGCAATGTTGCATCGAGATCAACACCGATGTCTGTGACAGCGTGGCGGACGCCGAAGCGGACTTGCGCGGCAAGATCGTACGTGTCGAGCAGGTTACCGATGAGTTGGGCCTGCGACTCTGGTGGGGAGCGACGCATCCGTTTTCACTCTGGAAAGAACAGCGGATCACGCCCAATGAGCGGTATCACGACCTGGTCGGGCTCCTGCAGGAGATGGCTCGTCGTCTGGTGACCTTTGGGCTGCACGTGCACGTCGGCGTCGACTCGGGAGACAAGGCGGTGATGATCTGTGATCGCATGATGCGGCATCTTCCCACGTTGCTGGCGCTGACCTGCAGCAGTCCGTTCTGGGAAAGCCGCAACACGGGACTCCACTCGCACCGCTCCAAGATCATGGAAGGCTTGCCCACGGCGGGCCTGCCGACCCTGATGCGCAACTGGAGTGAATATGTTTGGCTGGTGAACCACATGGTGGACACGGGCTTCATCAATACGGTGCGGGAAATCTGGTGGGACATTCGGCCACACCATCAGTTCGGAACCGTAGAGGTGCGTGTCTGCGACATGCCGGGCGATCTGGCCGATGTGCTCGGCGTCGCCGCTTTGACGCAGTGCCTCATCAAGTCGCTGTCGGATAAGATCGACGAGGGAACCTATCAGCACGATTGCCACCCGATGATGGTACGCCAGAACAAATGGCGAGCGTGCCGGTTCGGACGCGGCGCGTCCATGGTGAACACCTATACCTTCCAAGTGGAGCGAATTTCGCAAGTGGTTGTCGAGTTGGTGCAGCATCTGCGGCCTCTCGCTCGACAACTCGGGTGCGCCCCTTACCTGGCGCACGTGCTGGACATGGCACACTCGCCGGCCTGGTCGGACGTCCAGATGAAAACGCTCGACGAAACCAATGATCGCGCGGAAGTGGTGCGACGCCTCAGTGCCCTGTCACGCATCAGCCAGCCCAAATGAGCGAGAGCAAGTGAAAGAGAAACGTGGGACATCGCGCCAGCGTCGTGGAATACGGCTGCCACGCGCGCAGAGCAGATGGGAGACTCGAATCACAGAAATAAGGGAGAAAGGGAGAAAGGGAGAAAGGGAAGAAGGAGGAGAGAAGGCATGCCCCGTGGTCAGAAGCTGCTGGTGGCCGGCGCGCCGCGGTTTTGCCGGCAGCGGAGGTTTGTTCTCTTGAGTTTTTGTCTTTCGAATTTGTTTAGGATTTGGAATTTAGGATTGCGGATTTCCTGATTGGTTGTGGCCGCCGGCCGCGTCAGGATTCTTCGTGGCAGGCGAACAGCGTCCGGGCGTTCGACGTCGTTTGCGCGGCGAAGGCCGCCAGGGTCGTACCACGCACTTCGGCCAGGCACCTGGCGGTGTGGATGATCCGCGAGGGCTCATTGGGGTGTTGCCCGCGGCAGGGATGAGGAGTCAGGTAGGGTGAATCGGTTTCGATCAGGATGCGGTCGGCGGGAATCTCCGCCGCGGTAGCCCGCAAGGCGTCGGATTTCTTGAAGGTCACCATCCCGGCGAAACTGATGTGGAGCCCGAGTTCGAGGCACTGCTGGGCCGTCTCCAGATCCCCCGTGAACGAGTGCATCACGCCCCGCAGCGGCCCGCGGCGGCGAGCCGATCGCAACATGGCCGCGGCGGCCTCCCCACAATCTCGCATGTGCACGATCAGCGGCAGATCCACTTGCTGGGCGAGTTGCATGTGCCGCTCGAAAAGCTCGCGCTGCACATCAAAGGGGGTGTAGTCCCAGTGTTGATCCAGTCCTGTTTCGCCGATTGCTCGCACTCTGGGATGCGTTGCCAGCTCGACAATGCGTGGCCATTCCTCCGCAGTCGCTGCGGCGCCGTAATTCGGTTGAATACCCACGGCGGCATATACTTGCGGCCATCGCTCGGCGATCGCCACCGCTGCGGCACTCGACGCGGCCGTCGTGCCGACCGCGAGCATTGTGACGACTCCCGCCTCCGCTGCGCGAAGCATCAGTTCGTCGAGCTTGTCTCGGAGCTGTTCATCATCCAGGTGGGCGTGCGTGTCGAACAGTTCGATCGTGCCGGCTGCGGAATTCATGAAATACCCGACGGTCGTTCGTCGTTCAGTTCGTGAATGGAATCGAGGTGAGCCTTGGCGACGCCCAGCGACTCTTGCGCAAGTGTTTCCGGCAGCGAAGCGCGAGGGAGTTGGTCGATGCACTGTTGGATCGCCTCGATCGTACGCACCTGATATCGAGTCAGCTCGGTCCACATGAACTTCGAACTAAGATCATGGAATGCCGTGAACCGTCCCGGAAACCTCCCCGCAATGGGCGAACCCCCGCCATCGACGACCAGCTTGCCTAAGCGGTCAGCCAATCGCTGCTGGTCGCGCACGATATCTCCCAGCAACTGTGCTTCTGGGGCGTCTCCGTCCTGCCACCACGGCGGTGCAAACGCCAAGTAATGGGGGAGCGAGTATTGATGAATGATCCAGAGGCGGTTCAGAACTTCACTGGTGGTCGACGTGTGCAAAAGTGGATATCTCCCTCAAAATCGCTTGCCGCGCAGTCAGTTGGCCGAGGATGGACTCTCCGTGTCGACTCCCCTCGTAACGCGGCCGCCGGCCGCAACCAAACCGGAAATCCGAAATCCGAATATCGAAAACCTAAACAAATTCGAAAGACAAAAACGCAAGAGAATAAAACCTCCGCTGCCGGCAAAACCGCGGGGGGCGGCCCACCAGCAGCTTCTCACCACGGGGCCTGCTAGGGGAGGTTCCGTCCTCCGTTTTCCCTTCTTCCCTTTCTCCCTTTCTCCCTTTCTCCCTTATTCCCGTGATTCGAATTGGACGCTCAGTCTCGGCTATTTCGAAATCTCGCTGCTGCTGCTGCTGCCGGTGGCTGGGCTGGTGTCGGCGCCAAACAAGGGTGGCACGTTCCCTCAATGTTCATACTACAGGGTCGTCTGTTTCTGTCCATGCCGGACGGTGCCAGGCAATTCAGACGAACAGTGTTCGAGTGGCGGCCATCGCCGCTGCGCTCAGCCACTCCCACCCGAGAATCAGCAGCGCCGTGGGGAGAGTCAGGCACAGGACATATAGTCCTGGCGGGGACAAGATCGGAATGGACGCCGACGCTCGCGACTCCGTGGCCGGAGCCATCGTCATCATTTTCACAACGTGCAAATAGTAAAAAAGGCTGATGGCGGTATTCAGTCCGCCCACCAGTAGCAGGACCATCAGGTACGCCGCGCCAGTCGCCCGGAAGGCGTCGGTCAAAGCGGCGAAGACGGCGAATTTTCCCAGGAAGCCGGAGAGCGGCGGCAGGCCGACGAGTCCGAGCAGAATGATCGAAAAACAGAGAGTGACGCCCGGCGAGCGCCGGAGCAATCCCGCATAGTCCGCGATCTGCTCGCTGTGCATGCGATTCCGCAACAGCGCCACAATCACGAAGGCCCCCAAATTCATGAAGACATATACCGAAATGTAGATCAACAGCGAGGCGGCGGCGAGTTGGGCGTCCCGGGGAGCACTGGTGAGCAGCTCCAGCATGGGCGGAACGGCCATCATCATGTATCCGGCATGTGCGATCGTGGAATAGGCCAGCATCCGTTTGATGTTCGTCTGGCCATAGGCCGCCAAATTGCCGAACGTACATGTAACGATGGCCAGCAACGCGATCAGCCGGCTGACGAAATATCGCCAACGCTCCAGATTCGCGTTGTCGGTGGCCGCAACGGCGGCCATCGAGGCTGAGGAGTCGTTCAGGTTGGCCGTCTCGGCCGCCGCCAAGTCATTCGCCGGTGAGTCGGCGACCGCGAACAAGCCGGCGGCGCGGTCTTCCGCCTGCTCCAGCGGCAAGGCCGCGACCTCCCGGCGCGATCCGCTGTGGTCCCCGGGGGAAATCCCGCCGGAGCAACCCAACCGATGCCGATCACGACCCTCAGCAGCAGTGCCAATGCAGCTCCCTTGGAAGCCACACTCAGAAAGCCACCGATCTCGGCTTTGGCCCCTTCAAAGACGTCGGGACACCAGAAATGGAAGGGGACTGCCGACAGCTTGAAGGCCAACCCAACGGCAATCATCAACGTTGCCAGGGCCAGGACCATCAGTTGCGGCGAGTTCATCGTCGGCAACATGTGCGACAAATTCACCGCCACGGTCGGCAAATGGACCGCATTGACCAGTCCGGCCAACAAGCTGATGCCGTAGAGCATGATCCCCGCCGCGCCTGCGCCATACACGGCGTACTTCAATGCGGCCTCGCTTCCCAATCGCTCCCGCCTGGCCATGCCGGCCAGTACGTAGGAGGGAACACTGGCCATCTCGATGGCCAGGAACACCATCAGCAGATGGTTGGCGGACACCATCAGGCAGAAGCCGAGCGTTGCCCCTAGGAGCAACACATGGATGTCGGGCCCGTCCTCTTTTTCCGGCGTTCTCGTGAGACTGATGAAGACCACGAACAAGGCGAGGAAACCGAGCAGCAAGCTCCGCACAAACACTGAGAAGCCGTCGTACACCAGCATGCCCGTGAAGATCTCCATCCGCGGGCAGGCAGGGTCGGTCGCCAGTTGCCAGGGCGCCGCCAAATAGAGCGCCACAAGGCTGCCCACCAGGGCAATCCACGCGGTATTGATCCGGACGCCCCAGCGAGGCAGACGCGCCAGCAGAATCAGCACGATGGCGGCGCAGAGCGTGATTTCCGGCAGAAAGACCCCCACGCTCGAGTCCGCGGTACAGCGCCAGAGGCCCGCCTCGGGCGGGCCTTTCGTGTCAATCAGCAGTTGGCTGACCAAGTCGTGCAGATTCACGGATATTCCTTCTCGATGTAACGATCTCGAACGGCCAAGTTACTCACGGCCCTCGCCGATTGGTCTATCCGACGCCGCGTCCGACACCGGCGCGCGGACATCGCCGGCCAACGCCCCCTCCGCCCGCGCCTCTGCCGCTATGCCGGTGACGACGATAGCCGGCCGCACCGTGCCGGAGAAAGGGGGCTCCCAGGCGACGAAGGGGGAAACGTGATCGGATTGTGATGTCACCGCATCCCGCTGCGTTTCGCCATCGGGCGTGGCCAGTTGTGGCTGCTTGACGGTCTTGGTCCACTGCGTCAGGCTCTCGACCTGTCGATCCACGGTGCCGTCCATGTACCGCAACACAAAGGTCTGGGGGAACACACCCAGCAGAATCGCCAATACGAACAGCACGCCGGCAATGGTGTTTTCTCGCGCATTGCTCGGGACCAGCGCTTCGTCGTGCGGACCGCGATACTCGGGGCCCAGATAGACTCGCTGCACGGCCCAGAGGATATAACCGGCCGTGAGGATAACGACCGAGGCCGCGATGATGGCCAGGGTGCGATCAAAATTCCACACGGACAGCACGACAAATGCCTCGCCAATGAATCCGCACAGACCGGGCAGACCGAGCGCGGCAAAGAAAATTCCAATCGACAGGGCCGTGTAAACCGGCATTCTGCCAAACAGCCCGCCAAACTCGTTTAAATCACGGTGATGCACGCGATCGTAGACAACGCCCACCATGAAGAACATGCCAGCCGAGCTAATGCCGTGGGCGATCATCTGGAACATCGCTCCCTTGACGCCCATGTTCCAGTAGTCCGGATTGTAGGCCGTGCCGGCCGTGGCGGACCAGACACCCAATCCGAGCACCACGTAGCCCATGTGGCTGACTGAGCTATAGGCCACCATGCGTTTGAAATCGGTCTGTGCCAGCGCCGCGAAGGCCCCGTACACCATGCTGACGACGCCCACGGCGCAGACGAGGTAGGCAAGATCAAATCCGCCGTGCGGGCAAATCGGATAGCAGATTCGGATGATGCCGTAGCCACCCATCTTCAGCAACACGCCAGCCAGGATCATGGAAATCGGTGTGGGCGCCTCCACGTGCGCATCGGGTAGCCAGGTGTGCAGCGGCACCGAGGGGACCTTGATGATGAAGCCGATAAACAGCAGCAGAAACGCCCACGTCTGCCACTCGGGAGAAAACACCTCCGTCTGCTGCCCCATGGCGGCAAGCGCCAGGATGTTGAACGTGTGCAGCGGGTGGCCGCCGTTGGTCGGGTCTTCCCGCAGCACTTTCGTCGCCGCGTCGGAAACGTGCAAATCCGACCAGACAATCGCCGGTTTGACATTGCGCTCATTCAAATCGGACAGTTCGGCAAGTGGTCGTAAATCGCTCTTGAAATACAGCATCAGAATGGCGACCAGCATGAACACGCCGCCCACCAACGTATAGAGAAAGAACTTGATTGCGGCATACTCGCGGCGAGGGCCGCCCCAAACCCCGATCAAGAAGTACATCGGCAAGAGCATGACTTCCCAGAAGACGAAGAACAGGAAGAAGTCGAGCGACACGAACACTCCCAGCATCGCCGTTTCCAGAATCAAGAACAGAATGCAGTAAGCCTTCACATACTTCGTCACCGACCAACTGGCCGCCATGGCCAGCAAGCTGATGAGCGTCGTCAGCAGAATCAGTGGCAGGCTGATGCCGTCGATGCCCATTGAATAGGAGATATCGAACGAAGGAATCCAGCTGAGGACAAATGTGTTCTGCATCGTCGCGACGTTCGTGTCGAAGTGTGTTCCCGAAGTGGGGAACAAGAAACGCGCCGATGGAAACGAAGAACGTCAGTGCCGTGGCGCCGAGCGAAACGCCGCGCAAGGCATCGACGCGGTCCTTCGGCAGGAAGGCAATGATCAGCGCACCGATGGACGGCAGAAATACGAGCAGACTCAGCCAAAAAACGTACGTGTTCATCATCGTGTCCGGTGTTGTCGTCCGCAGGGAAAAGACGCGAGCTTCGCGCGTCCTGGCCTGCTAACGGGCAAACGTTGGTGACCAGAAAAAGCTAATGATCAGAAATACCGCAATCAGTCCGACTACCAGAAACAGCACATATTGACGCAGGCTGCCGGTCTGGACGCTCCGCAGTGACAAGCCCACGCGATAGGTACTCGCCGCCAACGCGTCTCCCAACGCGTCGATCGCTTTCTTGTCCAGCAGCCATTCCCAGAACCGCGCGAACCGCGCAGTCAACAGGACCAGCGTGTCGAGCAGCCAGTCAATCCCACGGAGATCAAACGAGGCGGCCAGCCGGGACAGCAGGTGCGTGGGGCGCACGAACGCGAAATCGTACAGCTCGTCAAACCACCATTTGTTGCGGAGAAACCGGTAGACGCCCGAAAACTGCCGACTCACCTCGCTCGGTTTCATGACCCCAAACAAGTACATGGCCATCGCGAGCGACATGCCACCGACCGCCGTGCAGAACGCAAGTAAGGTGACCGGCACGACAATCGACCGGTAATTGACTTCCAGGTGAGCAAGGTGTTCGTTGGGCCAGGTCAGTCCCACCAGCGGAGCCTGGACCGTCGCCGCCGTACCGGCCGGTCGCGCTTGCTCGAGCAGGCCTTGCAGCGGGTGCAGGGACGAAAAGGGGAGTTTCCACGCGACACCGGCCGCAAACACCGCCAGAATGATCAGCGGAATGTACATCACTCGAGGCGACTCGTGAGCGTGGGCATATCGGTGCGCGTCCCGAGGCTGTCCGGCAAATGTCATGAACCAGAGCCGGAACATGTAGAATGCCGTGATGGCGGCACCCCCGGCCGCCGCCAGGAAGAAAAACCCGCCGAATAATGATTCATTCGATCGCCAATACGAAAAGGCCTGTTCCAGGATCATATCCTTCGAATAGTAACCGCTCAGCCCAATCACGAAGGGGATGGCCAGGCCGGTAATCGCCACGCAGCCAATCAACATGGTGATGGCGGTGATGGGCATTTTCTTCCGCAAGCCCCCCATGTCGGTCATCTCATTTGAATGCACCGCGTGGATCACCGAACCCGAACAGAGAAACAGCAGGCTCTTGAAAAACGCGTGTGTCACCAGGTGCATCATGCCGGCCAACCATCCGCCGACCCCCAACGCCAACATCATGTAACCGAGCTGGCTGACCGTCGAATAGGCGAGCACCCGTTTGATATCTGTGGCGGTGATCGCAATCGTGGCGGCCATGAACAGCGTGATGACGCCGATGATCGCAATGACCAGCAGGACTTCCGGGGCGAATACCGGATAGAAACGTCCGACCAGATAAACGCCGGCGGCGACCATCGTCGCCGAGTGGACCAGAGCCGACACGGGAGTGGGCCCTTCCATGGCGTCGGGTAACCAGACGTGCAGGGGAAATTGAGCACTCTTGCCCACACAGCCACAGAAGATACCGACTCCGGCGACGATCAGCAGCCAGTAGCCGGGGCGCGCGCCGGTGGCGTCCTCTCCGCTCACGCTCAACCGCGCAACTTCGCTGGCGAAGAACTCGTCCTGTTGAGCCGGTGTCGCATGGGGATGCTGTCGGACCCACTGGGCAATCGTATCGCGCGAGGACGCCAGCACCATGCCTGCCGGCGTCACCAGTTCGTGGTGACGTTCGGCCGGGCGGACCTGCGAGAAAATGCCCTGCTCACCACGCTCGATCGCCCCATTGCCATTGCTGTCAATGTCCCCGAAAGCAAACGTGCCCAATCCGGACCAGAGGGCCATCAAACCGATCAGCATGCCGAAGTCGCCGATGCGATTGACAATGAACGCCTTGTTCGCGGCATTCGAAGCGCTCTGCCGCTCAATATAAAAACCGATCAGGAAATAAGAGCAGATTCCGACCAGCTCCCAGAACACGAAAACCATCGCCACGTTGCCGGCCAGCACCAGTCCCAGCATGCTGAAACAGAACAGCGACATGTATTGAAAGAAACACGCGTAGCGTCCACGGCGTTTCAACGGCGCTCCGTCGCGCAGTGTCACCAGGCGGTCCGTAACTTCATGTTCCTCCTCGTGCATGTATCCCATCGCATAGAAGTGAATACAGGAGGCAATGAGTGACACCATGCAGAACATCACGACGGTCAACGCATCGATGTAGTAGCCGATCGTTATCCGCAACTTGCCAAACTGGCCAAGCAAGTAGTAATCACCGGTCAGGGGAGCTACCGTCGCATGCTCGGCGAATGCGGATTCATCACCGGCCGGGCCATGTGTGTCGGAGAGGGATACCGGCTGAATCGACCGTCGGTGCGGGTCGGCAGCGAGCGAACCATCACCGGACACGCGGGGCGTCCACGCCGCCGCAGGTTCGGTCGTCGCCGCGTGCTCGGCATCGCCATGCCGGGGGGCTGTGAGGGGGTGGTGCGAGAGCCAGATCACCAGGCTCACGGCGGCCAACAGGCCCGCCGATACGATGGCGCCCGTGGCGATGTAACCCCCCCAAGCCGGTTTGAGCCAGCGGGAGGTGGTCAGCAACACGAAGAACGAGGCCAGCGGCAGCAGTACCGCGAGGCCCAGGAGTGTAGGTAATGCGTCCATTAGCCTTTCAAGTCTTCCGCCTTGTCGACATCGATGGTGGTGTGGTTGTTGTAGAAGTTCAACGCGATCGCCAGCGCCACGGCCGCCTCGGCGGCGGCCAGTACAATCACGAACAAAGCCATCAGATGGCCGTCGAGTCCAAGTGACTCGGCCCGCAGGTACTTGCTGCCAAAGGCCACGAAATTCACGTTGGCGCCGTTGAGCACCAGTTCAATGCCCATCAAGACACCCAATGCATTGCGTTTGGTGGCCATGCAGAGCACGCCGGTGACGAACAGCACGGCGCCGACCGCGAGATAATGTGATACGGTAATTTCGCCGATCAGTGGAGTCATTTGTCTTGGCCTTCACCTGCTTCCCAACTGCCCGTGCCTTGCTCAACTTCACACGCCGCCTGCTGCCTGCTCCATCAGGGAGTTGCCGCCGACTCGCCCCCCAAGCCGCTGACCGGTGCTGCGCCGCTCTCCCCGCGCCGGCGTGACGTCATTTTGGAGCGGGCCATATACGCCGCACCGATCAGCACGACCAGCAAGTGGACCGAGACGATGACGAACGGCAACAAGTATCCCGACATGCCTTGCTGACGCTGCTGCTGATCCGGTGGCACATTGAGTCTGTCGACCCGCACGCCCGATAATGCCGCCCCGATGGCGGTCGCCGTTTGCGCATCCGCGATCGTCAAGGAGTCAGCCTGGCCGCGCGTTCGCCAGTCCTCCACGCCAAAGGCGGCCATCAGCAACAGGAGGAGCAGAGAACTCCCGACAATGATCGACAGGATCCACTCGCCGCTGCGCGTGCGCATCGTAATGAAACGCGCCTGGGCGGTCAGCATGACCCCGAAAATCAACAAGACGAGCGTGCCGCCAACGTAGATCATTAATTGCATCGCGCCGACAAACTCGGCGCCGGCGAGAAAGAACAGGCCCGCCGTGGCGCCCAGCGAGAGGGTCAGGTAGAACGCCATGCGCACAATGTTGTTCGTGAACAACACGGCCGCGGCAAAAAAACAGGCGATGCCGCCAAACAGCACGAAAAAGAACGAATACCAATCGGCAGTCGCGAGCAACATCAGCGTGCACCTCCCGTGGGGCGATCCACCGCCGCAGTCCGCCGCGCGTCCCATGTCGCTGATTCTCGCGACAGGACGCGTCGCAGCTGGCTCGCTGGGGAATCCGCCATTTCGTCGCCCTGCGGCGGTGCGGCCGCCACCGTCGGGGGCGGTTCAGGTGGATCCTCCGCCGGCGGCGTCGGCACCCACGTTTCCCGCACAGCCGCTGCCCCCGCCTCGGTCACCGGCCGCCAATTGTTGAGGCTCGGCCAGCCCGCCACCTGCCAGGTCAGTGCTCCGACGAAACAGATCGCTCCCAGGGGCACGCAGTATTTCAGACACATTGTCATGACCTGGTCGATCCGCAGACGAGGCAATGTCCACCGCACCCACATCATGACCGTGACACCCAAGACAGCCTTGCAGATGAAATTGACGCAGCCGGCAAGATTCGCCAGGAAGCCGGTCAGATGCCAGGCTGCATCGCCCGACGGGTACGTCCAATCAAGCCAGTGGAAAATCGGAATCGGTCCGTTCCAGCCCCCGAAGAACAGGATCACCGCCACGCCGCTGACCAGCAGCATCGAGCCATACTCCGCCATGAAGAAATAGCTCCACCGCAGTCCCGAATACTCGGTCAAGAATCCCGCCACCAATTCGCTCTCGGCTTCCGCCAAGTCGAAAGGGGCGCGGTTGACGCTGGCTAAAGCGCAGGTGAAATAGACCCAGAAGACGGCGAATGTGAACGGGTCATGAAAGATCAGCCAGTTCGTGAACCAGCCCGCCTGCATGTTGCCAATGGTCGTCAGATTCATCGTGCCGCACAGCAACACGGGAACCACCACACAGATTCCCAACGGAACTTCGTAACTGACCACCTGTGCCGCTTCCCGCATGGCCCCAAACAGCGACCACTTGGAGCCTGAGGCATAGCCGGCGAGGATCACGCCAAATACCTCGAGGCCCAGCACGGCGACAATAAAGAAGACCGCGATATTGATATCCAAGGCGACCCAACCGTTGGAGAAAGGGAGGCGCGAGAAACGCGGTGTAACTGGCTGCAAAGCTGACGTACGGTGCGGAGCGAAACAGGAGCCGGTCGGCGTCTTGGGGCGCGAGGTCCTCCTTGCTGAGCAACTTCAGACCGTCGGCCAAGGTCTGCAGCCAACCGAACCGGCCGCCCACACGCGTCGGTCCCAAGCGGTCTTGAATACGCCCGGACACCTTGCGTTCCAGCCAAATGAAGAACAACGCGGCGACGGCTACCAGCGCAAGGAGCAGCGCAGAGTGAATCAACGCAGCCAGACCATAGGCGAGCGGCAGGGGGGCTCCCAGCGAATGGGCAAAGAAATCAACCACGGTTTTGTCTCGAAATTCGTTTCGTTTTCGACCCGTCGCCGTGTCAATCGCCACAGCCGACGCGCCCCAGGGGCCACGCGATGCCCTCAAAAAACCTCAACTATGGCACACGACAAAGGGTCACGACAAGCCCCCGGAGGGCCGCCTCCCATACCGTTTCGTCCGCTTTTACTCCCCGTTTCTGCCCCCCGTTTCTGCTCCCCCGATTCGCCCTGCGCTCGCTTCGCCAGCCGGGCCGGAAGCCGATTAACGATCGATTTCACCCAGTACGATATCCAGGGAGCCGACGATGGCCGGCACATCAGCCAACAGGCACCCGCGACACAGTTCCGAGGTCACTGATAAGTTGCAGAAGCAACTGCTGCGGGCCCGCGCCCGCCAGGGCACCGCCGTCCCATCACTCACTATGTAGAAACCCATCTGGCCTTTGGGAGCTTCCGTTTCCAGGTACGCTTCGCCCGCCGGCAGTCGGTGATTGATCTTGATCGGGATGCCCCAGTCGCCGGCGGCCGTGCTGTATTTGTCGATCGCCTGACGCACAATGTCCATCGACTGGACCACTTCCAACATCCGTACGTAGAACCGGTGCCAACAGTCGCCGAGTACCGCATCGCGGGGGACCGGCGGATAGTCGTGGTCCCGCGGATACTGGCCGTCCTGCTGGACGATCACCTGGTAGGTGTAGTCGCGATACATGCGGGTGTACCACTCTTCCCCGTCCCGTCGCAGGTCGACATCCACCCCGCTGCCGCGCAGCACCGGGCCCGAGCAACCGTAGCTAATCGCGCGGTCGGCCGGCAACACGCCAATTCCCGCCGCTCGCTTGACGAAAATGGCGTTGGAGGTCAACAGCGTGTGGTATTCGGAAATCACCGGGGCCAATTCATCCAGGAAACGCTCGCACCTCGTGAGCCAGCCGGTGGGGAAATCTCCCGTGGCCCCGCCAGGCGTGAGGTAGCTGTAAGTCAGCCGCGCCCCGCAGACTTCTTCGAACAAATCCAAGATCTTCTCCCGCTCGCGGAATGCGTAGAGAAACGGACTGAACGAGCCCAAGTCGAGCCCGTAAGTGCCCATGCCCACCAGGTGACTGGCGATCCGTCCCAATTCGACAATCAGCACCCGCAAATGACGGGCTTTTTCGGGCACTTCCAAGCCCAGCAGTTTCTCGACCACCAGCGACCAGCCGAGGTTCATGTTCATGCCGGCCAGATAGTCCATCCGGTCGGTGTAGGGAATCCACTGTCGAGGCGAGACATTCTCCCCAATTTTCTCGGCACAGCGGTGCAGATATCCAATGTGCGGTTCCACCTGCGACACAACTTCACCGTCGGTGCGCAGGACCAGTCGAAGGACCCCGTGCGTGCTGGGATGCTGAGGGCCCATATTGACGAGCATTTCGTCCGTGCGAACATCAAACTCGACAATGCGTGGATCGTTTGTGGTGGCCATACGTCACTCGTTCTCAACCGCTCGCATTCACACGGACGCTCGCATTGACACGGGTCGCTTCCGCACGGGTCGCTTCCGCAGTCGGCGCGCGGGCAAAATGACTCTGTCGGGAGGATCTAACTCACACTTCTTCGACTGCCACTCTAATGGTCGCGGATTCCATGGTAAAATTCCGGTGGTTTATAGTCTTTGCGCAGGGGATGACCAACCCAGTCCTCGGGGCAGAGAATTCGGCACAGGTCCGCATGACCGGTAAACCGGACACCCATCAAGTCGTACACTTCCCGTTCGTGCCAATCGGCGGTCCGCCAGATGTGGCTCACACTGGGTACTTCGGGTAATTCTCCTTCGACGCCATCTCGCCAACGCGGGAGGGAGACCTTGAGCACGATCCGCTGTTTGGTGACCGTACTCGACAAGTGATAGACCAACTTCAGATGCGGTTCCCAGCCGGCCTTGGCTGCCTTCTTCGGATCGCTGTGAAAATAGTCCACACCGGAAAGGCAGTTGAGAAAATCATATTGATGATCGGGGGCATCGTGCAGGTAGTGACAAACGTCGAGCAAACCCTCGGGTCTCAGCTCAATCCAGGGGTCCAGGGCGTCCAATTGGACCGCCATGACCAAATCACCGAACTGCTGTTTCAACAGGTCAAAGAGTTGCTGGTTTACCGTCATCGCACCGCCTCGTCTATCGCTCCAGCTGCATTTCGTCGCGGCCAGGTGAGATTTTCTCAGTGTCCTCGACCGTTTCGCGTACGTCGCGGCGGCCCACGTGTGCCCCCCCGGCCTGCCGGCCGTGAAGAGCTCAGCAAACGAGTGCGCACGTGCAGCGCATCGCACCATCGCCCGTTCTTTCACAGGGCTATCAATCGTCCTATCACGCGCGGCTCCGTCCGCAATGCCCTAGTCCATGCCGCTCGCACGTGAGCCGCAGGCTGACGAGAACCACCGCACGTGGCTGATGTGCCACGGGCTGTCAACCGGAAAGTGCCTGCTCCAAATCAACTTCCTCGCCCTGCCTTCCCGCTCCGCTGGCCGCCGACACGCCGTGTTTGTACGCGCGGACCCAGTTCAGATCGCCGCGTTTCCAGACATAGGCAAAGCCTACCAGCAAGACCGCAAAGAAGATGGCGATATCGACAATCGTAATTAGCGCCAGCTGACGCGCTCCTCGGGCAATGATCGCAGTGCTCTGAGCAACTCCCGACTGCGAGGCGGGCAGTTGCGCTGCCAGACTACGAGGTACCTGCGTGGGGACCGTGACGCTCGTGGCTGCGATCCCCATTTCCTGGTAGATAGCGTTGGCCGGCGGCGTCAGGCTCAAAGTCGCATCTCGCTCGACCACCACCTGACGTTGCTCGGCCAATTCACCCAGGTGAGTCGCTTTGCCGAATACGGTGGCCCAGGGGAAGAAGAAGGCGACTTCCACGTCAAAAATGATGAACAGCAGTGCCACGACATAGAAGCGAAGATCAAATTGCACGAAGCTGGAACCGACAGCCGGTTCGCCGCATTCGTAGATCTCGAGTTTCTCGGCATGGGGGTCGTTGGGCCGAATCAGCTTGCCCACCAACAGATTGACGAACAAGAATAGGATGCCAACGGTGGCAAAGAGGGCTAAATAGGCCACTATGCCCAACGAAGATGTCACGGCATCCGACATGTCGCGCTCGCTCTATGGAGCTGGAAGACGAATCGCATTGCGGTCTTACCGCGAAAACCACGCACCGAAGGGGTGAACCGTGCCGACCTGCCGGAGAAACGGTTCGATCACAAGCCATCGCCGAGTCCACCGCACGGCGGGGATCAGCGACGAAGGGATCTAGCATTTTAGAGTCGCGGTGAGTGATTGCAAGCGGGGTCACGCGGTGGCCAGACCGCCGCTCCGCGGGCCTGGGCGGCTCGTCCACTAGAGATGCCGGCTAAAGTCAGGGGCTCCGCTGGTCTGTGGCTGTGCCGGGAGAAAATCCGACGCGCTGCGGCCACCTAGCAGACGTCCGGGCTCGATGCCCCGCCCACCATGGCCGCCACCACAGGCTGCCGGCCATCATATCCACTGTCGAGGGCATGCCAATAGAGAATTTCCGCTTCACCCAACTTCCAGCACAAGTACACCAACTCACCATCCAACATGGCTGGAAAGTCGACGATGCCGTCCACGCCACTCTTGGGTTCAACACCCAATTGACGCAATTCGTCCACGAAATCGTGCAGCCGCTTGCGGTCCTTGGCCAATTCATCCTCGATTTGAGCCAGTTCCTCGTCATAAAGGTCGCCAGACGTGATATCCCGCCCCGCCTTTAAGTGTTCGACGCGCTCGTGACGGTCGACCACTTCGCGCGATAAATGCACCAGATCGCGGGTGATCGCGCGCACGAGAGGCAACATGGCGTTCGCTTGGGGAATCGTGAACACTCGGCTCGGCTGGTACGCATCTACCGTCATTGTCTGTCTGCTCACCGTTTCAGGCCACTCCACAAAGATATGATTCGCGATCTACGCGAGCAATTGCTGATTCGAGACGCAACATGTCAAAAAAACGCCTCTACTGATTCGGTCCTCCGTGCACCGGCTCCACGATTGATTTCGACTCGGCGACCGCCGTGGGATTCAGCGTCGCACGGCCCCAGGCCAACTCCAGCGGGAGACGAGAAAAGTCGACAATGCACCCGTCCCGGCTGTAACAACTCAAATCATGCGTCGCACCCATGAAAATGCAGTCGACCGGGCACGGCTCGACACACAAAGCACAAAACATGCACTTTGAATAGTCAATGGTGAACCCCGTCACACGAAATCCCCGACCATTCGTGACGCGTTCCTTGCCAATGTAGATACAATCCACCGGACAAGCCTTGGCGCACTGGTCGCACGCAATGCACGTCGTCAAATCGTAGCGGTGAAAGCCGCGATATCGTGCCGCTACAGGTACCGGCTTCTCGGGGTACTCGAACTTCTCCGTGAAAGTCCCGCGAGACGGCCGGTAGGTAACCAGCCAATACCGCAACGTGACCCACAGACCGTGCGCCACAGTCGACACAGCCAACCAGATGTTTCGCAGCCAATTCAGCATCGATTACTGCCTTCCGCACGCAGGGGGGCGATGCGTCGAAACGACTATCCAGAAGAGCAAGCCCGCTTCGCAGGCCGAGAAGCCCGACGTTCCCTAGTGAATTATAGACAGCAAACAGATGGTCGCAACCGTGGAGCAGTGCGGCCCGATTAACATGCTGCCGTCTGTTTCAACTCTAACATCTGTCGGACTTTCATGCCGCTGGATTGTTCGGCGGCGGATGGCGAACTTCGCGGGACTCGCCACCGCAGGGCCGGTACTCAGACTGCGAGCCGTCTAGCCGCAGATTCGAACACCACCGCAAAATGTTGCCAGGTCCTGACAAGCCCCATCCGAACGAACACCAAACTCGTACCTCGCGCGAGCGAGGTGTCACCGTCCCGCGCCACTGGGCCCCGCCGATCGGGATCGAGCCGAAAGGCGAGTGGAGGAATTCGGGGCAGTACTTCCGCAGGCTCACCCCATTTGCCAGGATCGACCGTGGCGGCGAGCAGCCCATAAAGCACGTTGCGTCCACGCCTCCAACGGCCATGGATTCCCGTTGCTACAGCTGAAAAATTCCCAAACGGCGCACTGTCCCCTACCTTTGGCTTGAATTTGCCCAGCCCGGCCAGCCATGCTGCTGGGAGAATCGGACCTCGTGAGATCGTCTCACACGTGGTGCGGTTGTGTCGACGAAGCCGCAGCCAACGTCTGAGAGCCATCCTGTCGGACGGTTGTGTGTTTCGTATAAGTCTTTATTTTTCAAGTAGTTGCGAATTTCCAGCGATCCGCGCTCTGGGGTTGGCAAAGTCGGCCGGACAGGTAAAACGCACGGCCCGTAGCAGTCATGCCTGAAAATATTACGAAATTCCTCTGAAAATCCAATACGTCTGGTTCTGATTGCTTGACTCCCAAAAACCAGCACGTAGAGTGAAAGGAAGGATTGCTGTGCGCGTAAGCGGTTATGAGATCACCGCTTCGAACCACGGGTATATTGGAAATTGATTGACGGACACGCTGGTCGGTGAACGAAGTGTGCCCGGGCGTCGTAGAACGATCGCCGGATGATCAAAGGAATGGAACGATGTTAGTGCTGTCGCGCAAGAAGAACGAAAGTATTGTCATCAACGATGATATTACGATCGTGGTCGTCGAGATTCGTGGGGACAAGGTGCGGTTGGGTGTGGAAGCGCCCAAGGAAGTCCCCGTGCACCGACGGGAGGTCTATGAAGCTATCAAGCGAAATGAGTTAACGCACGACAAGGACGCCGCCAGTGAGGCTGGCACGACCGAATCGTAGTGCGCGCGACCGTTCTGGTAGCTCCTTTCTTTCGCCATTCTCCCTCGTCGTTCTGCTATTCTTTCGTTTCGCACGGGTCATCAGTGCGCTACCCGTGCCAATGAGTACCCTTGACGGATCTAGGGCATCCCTTGTATACCGTTGATTGCCTGGGGTGAGATGCCCCGTTTGGCGACGGCCCCATCGTCTAGCGGTCTAGGACACCGGCCTTTCACGCCGGCAACACGGGTTCGAGTCCCGTTGGGGTCATTTCTATACCCGGAACCAGTCGGCCTGCTGGGCTTCATAGCACGTTGGTGAGCTGAACGTGACGTCTTCTCCATTCGACGCGCTGTTTTTCGTATCGTTCGGTGGGCCGGAGGGCCCCGACGACGTTATGCCGTTTCTGGAGAACGTCCTGCAGGGCCGCAATGTGCCTGCCGAGCGGAAAGCGGTGGTTGCGGAGCATTACCACCACTTTGGCGGGGTTAGCCCGATCAACGAGCAGAATCGCCAGTTGATTCGTGCCGTGCAGGAAGAATTGGCGCAGGCACAGCTGCAGCTTCCCTTGTATTGGGGTAATCGCCATTGGCATCCCATGCTGGTCGACACGCTGCGTCAGATGGCGGCCGATGGAATAAAGCACGCCCTGGCCTTCTTCACTACGGCATTCAGCTCGTATTCGAGTTGTCGTCAGTATTGGGACGCGATTGACGTAGCGCGCCGTGAAGTTGGCCCCTCGGCTCCGCAGGTTTCGAAATTACGGACCTGTTTCAACCATCCGAGTTTCGTCGATGGGTGGGTCGAGCGAGCTGAAGCCGCGATGCGGCAGGTGGCGGCCACTAACCGGAATGCCGTACGCGTGTTCTTTACTGCCCACAGTATTCCGGTGGCGATGGCGGAGGCCTCGGCGTACGTTGCTCAACTCACGGACCTGGCCACGCTGGTAGCGAGCCGCTTACAGCTGCGACCGGGCGAGTGGCAACTAGTCTTTCAGAGTCGCAGCGGCCCTCCCCAGCAGCCATGGTTGGAACCGGATGTATGCGAGGCCATCCAATCCCTGGCAGTCCGCGCGGATGTGCGGCACGTCGTGTTGGTTCCGATCGGGTTTCTATCCGATCATATTGAGGTGCTCTTCGACCTGGATGTGGAAGCCGTGCAGGCAGCGGAGCGGGCCGGACTGGCCATCACGCGCGCCGCCACACTTGGCACCCATCCGCGCTTGGTGACCATGATCCGCGAACTGATCGAGGAACGGGTACACAATCGGAGTGAACGGCCTGTGGTAGGTACGTTGGGGCCGGCGCCGGACGATTGTGCACCCGATTGTTGCCGCTATCGTACGGCGACACGTCCCGCCGCGCCGTAGCAGGTCTGAATGGCGGCGGCTCACTTTCGCTGAAGCGGCCGGGTGGTGAGCCGGGCGAATTCTGTTTCTATGGCGCGCGGCGGGGGAACGCGTGCCGGGATCTGCCTCGCCAGCATGTCTGCACCTTGGTGGCCCGGAAGTGTACTGCGGTGGCCCGGAAAACTACTGCGCGGCAGTCTAGAACCGATTTGTGGGCCGCCGAAATAGACCGGCGGATTGACAATCAGCACGAAAGCCCGGGCTGCCAGGCAGACGCCGGCCACGCTCAGTCGAAATCCCCGGGCGGGCCACCAGGTTGGCGTGAGGGCGGACCTATGTGCTCGTTCTCGGCGGTCATGGCCGGCATCCATCCTACCGCGAATAATACCCTCTTCCCAGCGGTTTTACCCGCCAGAATTTTGCCTCGACGGGCGGGAAGTTGTTGCCAAGCCGTAGCGGACATGCTTACATTGCTACACATGCTTACATTGCTACAAAGTCCGGCATTGTGCTACTTGGGCTAGAGCAGCGTTCGAGATAGGAGCCGTGTGGATGCCCCGCGTCCTCATCACTGCGTTTGGTCCG
>CAWDIM010000010.1:302500-621140 GCA_963802295.1 uncultured Planctomycetota bacterium
TGTTTGACGGGGATCTGGTCCCGCAGAAATGACAGCGCAAGCGTCCCTTGATGACAAAACCCACGGTCGATGTGTTGCATCGAGTCTGGGCTCCGTCGATCAACGCGTCGCGAGGGTTCCATTTCGGGTGCTGGTCCTTCGTCATGGCATAGCGGCTGAAACGCAAGACAAACCGTAGCAGGCTTTATGAATCAGCGGGATGAATATTCACACGAGTTGATCAGTGCGTACGCGGATGGCGAACTGAGTCCGGACGAGCTTGCGCGCGTCGAACAGTTATTGGCCACCGACGACTCCCACCGCCAGACTTTGGATGAAATCAAGTCGCTGGCCGACGAGATGCGGGCGTTGCCCTCGTTGCGGCTGAGCGACCGTTTTCCGCAGCGCGTCCTCGAGGCTGCTCGCCAAATCGATCCGGCGATAGGCGTGGGCCGGCAAGTGCCAAGTTGTCCGCCTCGACAGCCGGCCGCCGGCGTGCGTCGATGGCAGGCGGGTTTGGCGTTGGCTGCGGCAGCCACGCTGCTGGCGGCACTGTTCTACGGTTTTTCCAGGGACGGCGCTGGTGATGGAGTCCTGCGGGATATGCAGACCCTCGCCAAGACCGACCCGAGCCAGTCGAATGCCCCGCGGCAACAGGTCCAGGGCGATGATGTCACAGGACAGCAGCAGTTGGCTAGGAGTGCCGGTCAGGCAGACGTTGGC
The DNA here is from genome assembly GCA_963802295.1 of uncultured Planctomycetota bacterium. Classification (GTDB taxonomy): domain Bacteria; phylum Planctomycetota; class Planctomycetia; order Pirellulales; family Pirellulaceae; genus JAJRVM01. The sequence continues at coordinate 303,203 of CAWDIM010000010.1, forward strand.
ACACCGGATGGCGATGCGGCTGAGTCGCCTTCCGCACACCGAAGCGTGGCATCTGACGCTCCCAGTGACGCCGTGAATGCAGTGGTCGCCCCTGCCGTCGCCAGCTCTGCCGCCGCCAGTCAGGCCGCTTCCACGGTGCCGGCTAACGAAGCGGACGCTGCACTTGGCCAGCGGGGGACGATTATGGCTGATAGCCACCCTCCCTCGGTTCCCCAGGGCTCGTCGGTGGCGACCGGAGCGGATGTTCCCGCAGATGCGGTGCCCCCCCCCGCCTCCTCACCGCTGCCTGGCGAGCAGGTTCCCGGTCGTATCAACGCGCTGGACGGTCCGCCCGCGGGAACGCAGAAAATGCTGTTTGTCATCAATGTTGAGTTGACACGTGCCGGAGCTGACGAGGGGAGTTTCGAACGAGCTTTGAATGCTCTCGGGATTGCTTTCGATGCGAACATTGATGTCATTCCGGATTTGGAGCAGGCTCTGCTGCAGAGCCGCTTCTTTGAAGGGACCCAGGAGCCCCGGAAGTCCGCAACACCGGTTCCGTTCAATCTGGTATACGTGGTGACTCGGGGAGGTGCCATCGACAATCTCTGGCGATATATGCGGCAGAACAAGACTCAGTTTGCGCGAGTCACGCTGGATCTAGCGATCAAGCCGGGTGATCTGGCTGTCTTCGAGCAATTGCAGCAGCTGGCGAATTTCGCGGCGGCACCGTTGGGCGATTCCGGCGAAACTCGGCCGGCGCCGCGTGGCGCCATCGCCCATCGCCTGATGCTCTCCCCCGCCTGGCACGGCATGCCATCGGCCGCCTCTCAAGGACTCGGTGGACTCGCTACGCAACTACCGGAATCGGCCGAACATTTAGCGCCGGGAACCGGGTTGGAGGGAGGGAGCCGCAACGGCTTTGACTTCGACCTCCGCGATGGAGTTTCTTCCGATCTGTTCGGCGGAAACATTCAAACGGAAGCTCTCATTGTGGTGCAAGTGGCTGGCGGTAAGTAACGCGTGCGCGGGACCGCCCGACCCCGATGGGGACAAGAGACCGCACATCTGAGCGAACGGCCGTATCCGAGCATTAGTCGAGTACCTGCGCGCCTGTTCGGAGTGAAATCCGAAAGTCGAAGCACGAAATGGCAAACAAATTCGAAATGACAGAAAAAAAGGGAGAAAGGGAAAACGGAGGACGCGGTAGCATGCTCCCGTGGTGAGAATCTGCTGGTGGCCCGTGACCGCGGTTTTGCCGGCAGCGGAGGTATCTGTTGTTGAGTTTTTGGACTTCGAATTTGTTGAGAATTTCGATATTGGGATGGCGGATTTCCTGATTGGTTGCGGCCGCAGGCAGCGTTAGGAGCCCGGATTCTGTGCGCCGCCACGGTCGTCTGGCAGTGAGCGGTGGCCGTTGTTTTCGATCCACCGAACAGCTGGTCCAAATTCGACGGTCGAGAGAGGCACTCGCTCGCGGCGCGCAGCCACGCCGCTGTGCCGGGGGCAGATCCCTGTCCCTGCTATACGGACGCCGCCAGTTATTTTGCCTGAGAGAACGTGACGGCCAACTCAGCCGGCGTGATGCGGCCGTCCTGGTCCGTGTCGGCTGTCGAGTAGTCCTTGTTCATCTTCGTCCACTCATCCGCCTTCAGGACTCCATCCTTGTTCGTATCGTACTTCGCGATCATGCCGACGGCATACTTCAGGTATTGGGAGGACACGCCGGTGACAGCGGCCCCCGCCGGTTGCTCAGCACCGGCTGTCGCTGCCGGCGCATCCGCTACTGGTGAAGTGCTGACCGGACTCGTGTCGCCCTCCGGCGCAGGCGACCGCCGATCGCGACTTCGTCCGCTGCCGCGGCCTTCGCTGCTCGACCTGGGGGCGGACGCGACTCCTTGGACGGCTCCCGCTTCGACGGCTTTCATACACTCCTTGGGGGTGACAATGCCGTCTCCATTCAAGTCGAACTGGGCAAAATCCGCTACTACGTCATCCGACCAGGAGGTGGCGTATTCGGACATCCGCACTTGCCCGTCTCCATCGGCATCGGATCGCGAAAACCACTCCGGCAGGCCTTCGAAGGCAGACAACCGCTCCGTCGCCGAAGCCGAGCGAAAAGACCTGCGATTGGACGGCCCGGGAGGCGAATCACCAGCGGCCGCCGGAGTCGGCCTTCCACCGTCCCCAGCCCCCCCCGCGTCGCGTCCACCCTCATTGCGGGCGAACCATCGCGCTTGATCGTTGCCCTCACCGCCACGACCGCGGCCACCAAACTGTCCAGCCATGCCCGCCGCGAATTCTTCCCGTGTGATCTTTCCGTCTTTGTTCGTGTCGTAGCCCGACGGGTCGGAGCGGAAGGAACCCCATTCCTCGCGTTCCAGAACGCCGCTGCGGTTGCCGTCGTAGCGTTGGAAGATCATATCCACCATGCGGTTCTGGCGATCATTCTGCTCGGCCGTCGGCGGGCTGGGGGGGCCGGCGGCGCCGGCACGCACACTCGTTCCACGACGAGCTGTTCGGGTGCCACTGGAATTGCCACCGCTCTCCTCGTTGCGGCGGATCGCATAGCGGAGGGCGAGCTCGTTGATCGATAGTCTACCGTCGCGGTTCCGGTCGGTCTGCAGCGGGTCTTGTCCCCAGCGACCGCCACGGATCTCGTCACTATCCAGGACACCGTCTTGATTCGCATCGCTGCGTCCCATCGTACGAATCGCCTCTTGCATGTCCTGCTCTTCGATCTTGACCGCAAATCGCTCCCCCAGGTCGCCGAAGCCGGGCACGGGATCGAAAAGGTCCGGTTCGCCGAAGCCCGGCACCAGCGGTTCGACTTCGGGCTGATTGCGCAGCTGGATTGTTGTCGTCGCGGCCCTGTCCGCCTTCCTCGCCCCGGCCGCGGTCCCGGTCCATGTCCTGCGCACGCCGGTTTCGCATCTCTTCAAATGCTTTGGTCACGGCGTCCAGAGGGATCGGCCGCGACAAGTCCAGTTTGGCTTCGCCCGCAATGCGATCCAGGAACATTCGAGCCGGCCCCTGGCTTTCTTCTGGATCAAGCATGCCGTTACCGTTGGTATCCATCCGCGCCAGAAAACCGCCTGGCCCGCCACCCGGCCCGCCAAAGCCGCCACGCATGCCACCCGGTCCGCCTGGCATACCGCCCGGTCCGCCTCCCCAGCCGCCGGGCATGCCACCCGGCCCGCCGGGCATGCCACCCGGCCCACCGGGCATGCCACCCGGCATTTCGCCAGGTCCACCGGGCATGAACTCCGGTCCACCGCCTCGACCGCCCCGGCGACCGCCCCGGCCACTCTCGCCGTCGCTACCCTCGCCGCCTCTTCCACCCCGCCCCTGGGCGAGTGCTCCGTCAACGGTGGTTACCAGGACCAGCAGTACAACGCCGATCCAGGCAGCGACTCTCGGCATCCAGATGTTGTTCATGGCACATCTCGTGTGTTGCTCTGACACAAAACGGTATTCCTGACCAGGAAATAGGTCCGATAAGTCCCCCTGGACTCGGTTTCCATTACCTGGTTTCCATTACCTGGGGGGGGCCAGGATCTTCACAGCGAACTGGCCGTAGCGGAAATTTCCAGGTTCGCGGGGCCCGCAGTTGCGCCCCAGCCCGCGTCACCCGCGTCTCATTATCCTTGGTAGACGCCGCTTCAGCTACTGCCGAAATGCCGGGAAGCACGAATTTGGCATCCGGCATCAAGTTGAACCCCGGCCGAAAACGGAGGTTTCGATATATCCCGCGGGGTGCAAGGGGGACTTGTCACCGCTCACCGCGCCACGGCAAGCCTGTGCGGGACTACTCGGATGTCCCGAGCGTGACTTCCACATCCACCGGCTGGCCATTGCGCAGCACGCTCACCCGCGTGATTTCACCCGGTTTTCGCTGCTCAATCAGACTCAACATGTCGTCGACTGTCTGCACTTTGTGGCCGTCGATGGCAACGATCAGGTCTGCCTGGCTCTGGTCGATCTTCGTCTGCTCCAGGATGTACGGCCCCTGTCGTTTGCGGGTTCGGACCAACCGAAAACCCTGCAATCCCGCGCGTTCAGCCGGCCCGCCGGGAGAAAGTGCGGCAATCAGTAAACCGTCGCCACGTTCCACGACTCGCGCAATCCCGAGGTCCGGACGCGTCACCTGCCCGAACTCAATCAACTGCGGGACCACACGCTTGATGGTGTTGACGGCGATGGCAAATCCGATGCCCGTGTTTTCGCCAGTGCTGCTGGCGATCGCCGTGTTCATTCCGACGAAGCGACCGTGGCTGTCGAGCAACGGACCGCCGGAATTCCCGCGGTTGAGTGCGGCATCGATCTGAATAATCGACTTGATGGTGCGCTTATTACGCGACATGAGTGTTCGGTTGAGGCTTGAGATGATGCCGACCGTCAGCGTTCGTTCCAGCCCAAACGGGTTGCCAATCGCGTAGATTTTTTGGCCGACGCGCAGTTGCGCAGAATCTCCCTCGATGATGGGGAATAACTCGTCGCCCGGGGCTTCGATTTGTAGCACGGCGATATCGTTCGAGGGGTCCTGGCCCACAAGGCCTGCCGTATAGGACTTGCCATTGGCTAACGTGACCTGAACCTGCTGAGCCCCCTCAATGACGTGGTAATTCGTGAGAATATGCCCCTCTTTATCGAGGACCGAACCGGAGCCTGACCCCTCCATTGGCATCACATCCGTGTACCACAAGTCGGTACGGGCGGACCGTGTCGTGATGTTTACGACACTCCGGTTGACCTTGTCGTAGACGGCGATGTTAACCAGTTCTTCCGGAGTGAAAGGAGCGGTGGTGTCAGGCGCCGACTGGGCGGCTGTCGTCAATTCATCCGCCACCAGATCGACTGGGCCGTCAGTGGGATGAAAGAGGCTGCCCAAGGTGACGCCGACCAGGGCACAGGTGGTGCCCAAGAGGAACATTTTACGGTGCATGAATTCCACTCCTGCTCGATCCCACTTCGAACGAACCTGTCTATCGATGCAGCCATCACAATATTGCCAATTCTCCCCATTTTTTAGCCCTCTCGGGAATTCGAAGCAAGTTCAGCTGTTCGTTCAGAGAGTCCAACGACTCACGGCCAACGGCGTGGTCAAAAGTTGGCGTAAGCTCTTTGTCCAACTGTGTGGGCCGAGTCTCGAGCCCCTGCCGCCACGCCGCCCGCGTCGTGCTCGATGTCTCGTATTGGCAAACACTTGCGTAGACCGGCCCAGCAGCAGGAAAGGCCCTCTACCACGGCGAACGGCTTCCGCTGGCCGGCTCAGTGGTCGGGTGTCTGCCCTCCGGCGGGGTGTCTGCCCTCCGGCGGCCCCGTCGCAGTCCATACACGCGGAATGACCCCTGCCGCCAATATTCTTTTCCAGAATTATCTGGTCGCGCAAAGTGGGCTATAGCTTGCGCTCTTTGCCAACACCGCACCATTTACCTAATGAGCCTATTTATGGGGCTCCGATACGATACATCAGCAAGGATACATGGATGCCCCGTGTCCGGCGCAAGCGTCAATGGAAGCTGGCGGTCAACGGTTGAATATCTCCAGCCAGCGCGTCGCATGTTCTTCAGGAGGATTAATGGAATGACTCGCGCTTGTCTTTTGTGGGTGGTACTGATGGCCGCGTTGGGATCCGCCCTGTACGTGGTCGAGAGCACCCAAGCCCAAATTTGTACCGATTATTACCGATTCGGACCCATTTACAGCAATCTCAGTCCGTTTGCGGACGGTTGCATGGAGGCGTATGGAGAAGAGCAGCCTTCCGTCAGGGAAGGGATGTGCACCGCTGCCGACGCTGCACAGGACGACTTGAGTGGCCGATCCGTGGTGGTCGTGTTGGATGAGCCAGTCGGTCAACCGACGGACGAATTGGCAGCCACGGCCAAGGAAGTCCCCCATGACTCGGCCGAATCCCAGAGCCCACACTGCGGCGCCTACGAAGACTACTACGGGTACGACTACTATCGGCACGGTTGCCCGAACTATGCGGCACCGCCGGTTACCGCAGCAGACAACCGCACCGAATCCGCGAATGACGTGCCCGCCAACAGTTCTCCAAACGAATACTATCTGAAGTATGGTTATGGCCGGTATGTTCCCTCGTACGATGCGGCGACCACCGTCCAAGACGAGCCAACACAAGAGATTGTCGAGGCCGCTGCGACGGTTGATTCCTCGGATCATGCGCACGTCGGCCAGGATGGTGGCGACATCTCCGAGTATAGCAATCCATGTCTTCCTCAGGGGGATGCGTGCCATGATGAAGCGCAAGTTCAGGAGTCTGGTGAACCGGTGACATCCGTCCCGAGTGGCACACCGGAGGCGGACGACTCGAACTTGTACGTGCGCCCCTATGACGCCTATCACTACGCCGGGCACGGCTGCATGCCGTACGGGGCGGAGTGTCATCACGACTATGCGACTGAGGAGTTGGCGAGGACGCAACTTGCCGGTGAGCGAGCCGTGGAGTCCGACGAACTGGCAGAGGTTCGCGAGTTCGATTACGAAAATGCTCCCTACGGCCACTGCGAGAGTGTCAGCGAGCAGCGTGTAGCGGATACCGATGCCGCGGCCAGCGCGGAACTGTCCGAAGAGGAAGTGGAAGCTGTCAGTGCGCCAGCCTGTCCGGAAGAAGCGTACGAAAGCTACAGCCATCGCTACCGTCCAGCCTACCACGAAGCGTACGATGCCTACGGTTACGGCTGTGGTCACGATGCTGCTGACCATGATGAGGCCCCCAGCTGTGAAGAGGCGTCCGTCGCGGACGATTCGAGCAGCAGTGTGGCGGAGTCAGGTGACGAGTCGCAGGAGGTCAGCCAGCCGGCCGACGCCTACGAAGGGTACGAAGCGTATCGTTACGGCTACGATCGCGGTTGCCACGATGAGGCCCCCAGCTGTGAAGAGGCGTCCGTCGCGGACGATTCGAGCAGCAGTGTGGCGAACCCCAGTGACGAGTCGCAGGAGGTTGCTCAGCCGGCCGACGACGAAGCGTACCACGCCTACGACTACGGTTACGAATATGAAAGCGCCTGCGAGAACGCGCAGAATCAAGTGGCGCCGCAGTCAACCCCGACGCAGGAACCAGCCACTTCGGTCGCCCCTGATTACGATATGTACGAGGGGTATGAGTATGACTATTACAAGCCGTATGACGAACGTCCGCTAGAGGAAAGCCCGCTCGAGGAAGGTAACGTCCAGCCCAGTGCGATGCCTCCGTCAACGGCGACCGATCCATACGATTCGTACGACGTATACGATTACGATAACGCACCGATGCAGAGCGATGTCGAACCTGCACCTGCGGCGACCGACGCGCCGAGCAGCGGCAGCGAACAGACTCCGGATACCGACAATTCGGATATCGATCACCAGTATTACGGTCGCTATCCCTATGGCTACGGTTACGGCCATGGCTATGATTACGAGTACCAGAAAGAATCCGGCTCTGACAGTCCAGCGACTCAGTCAGATGACGAAGCAGATGACGACGTGACGATGGGATTGGAAGTCGACTTCCAGCAGATTGCGGATTGGGGACGGCAGTCGCTCGCCTCGTTCGCAGGCTCGCGTTTCGTCGACGCGCTTCGCACCGTTGTCAGTGACGTGCGCAGCCGCTTCGTGTCGCTCGTTGACCGAGTCGACCTGCAACAGTTCCAAGATGACGTCAGTCACGCACTGCTGGTGATGATTCAGCAACCCTCGGACTTGGTGGTCGAGCCAGGCGATGCGAACGTGTTCCTCTTCGAATTCGAAGCGGGATACTACGCGGGCACGGATATGCCGATCGCGCTGGAAGAGACGCCCTGGGTGTTCGAAGACCCGATGACTGGCCACGACCATGACAGCGCGAATAAGGCTGTCGCGGAGGGGTCGGAGAGTGAAGTTCCCGTTTCCGTTCTGTCCTCCATCGATCGTGATACGCTCCTGCAATGGGCAGGTCACGCAATCGACCAGGCCAAGACGGCATGGGCCTCACTGTCGCCGGAACTCGAGCGGATGGCCGCTGAGACCTTGGCACGGGTATCGCTCGTCGAGGATTCGTCAGCGGACCAGCGTTAGACAACAATCAAAGAAGGTGCTCGTGGCCACAGAGTCCGCCCCCCACGCGGAAGTCCTCTGGTGCGACACACCTAGAACTGTTCCGAGCCTATTATTTCGACCGAACCTTGGACTCATTCAGCAGTCATTCACGCTCGTTGACCCTCCCCGCCCAAACGGGGAGGGTTTTTTGTTTGGTTTGTGCCACGACCTGGCCACCGGCGCCGGTGCCCTGAGATGCTGACAGGCGATGCGGCAAGTTGGCCCGGCGACCGAGGGCGTTTTTATCAGGGTGCACCCGACAGTTGCTTTCTGTTCGGGATTGGCTTCTGGCCGTGGCGATGACGACTGGTTTGTCCGTCGAACGTGGAACGAGCGGCACTTGGACATGAGCGACCAGGCCGTGTTGCAATCCGCAACAGTTGGTTGAGAAAGGGCAACATGCGGGGGGACTGCCCAGGCTGTCGAGATCACTGCAGAACCACTCAGGGGCCGAATTTCTTGGCCTGTCGCTTTCCCTAAGTACTATAATGTGAAAGGGATGAGAGCGAGCAATAGTGAATTGCTCCGGTTCGTGCTGGTTTTTGGCTTGTGATTTGCTTGGTATGAACGAGTCGAGCGACGGCGGGAGTGGCGGCGAGAGGAACGAGCTGGGCGACAGGACAGGGAACTGGGTGATTTTGGGGGGCGATGGGTGTGGGTGCCGCCGGTCGTGGTGGATCGAGCGGCGAGGGGAGGAGCCAGTAGAAGCTGGATGGTGAGGCAGGAATAACCGTTGTTATTACCCCTGTCTTATCTGGATATCCCAAATTGGCGTTTTTTGTGTAGCAGAAACAATTTGGCCAGCTTAGAATGGGGGCATATCGGGGGCGGTCAGGCGCTCTTTTTGTAGGCAAGGCGGGCTTTTCCGGTCTGGGACGGGAAGAGATCCCTTTCGAAACTCACTTCTGTGCTTGGAGTTGCGACTATGTCTAAACGTAGTCTCGTGTTGCTGCCAGTTTCCCTCGTGCTGAGCGGACTTCTGTTGACGTCCGTCCGGGCGTCCGACGCGCCGGCCGATACCTTCGGAGCTCGGTTGGCTACTTACGACAAGGCGACGGGTGAGTCGTATTTTGCGTTGAGCGTGACTCCGCAGGTCCGCCCGAAAGCGACGAGTCTGCAGGATGTGGTCATTCTGGTGGATACTTCCGCCAGCCAGCGGGGGCTGTTCCGGGACGATAGTCTGTTGGCCTTGGACTCCCTGCTCAGCCACCTGGATCCGCACGATCGCGTGATGTTGTGTGCCATGGATCTGGACGTGGTGCCGATGAGCGAGGGATTTGTGGACGCTGGCGGCAAGGAGATCCGCGCGGCGGCCGCGAAGTTAAAGCTGCGTGCGCCGCTTGGTTCGACCGACATGGTCGGCGGTCTGCAGGCGGCGGTGGCCAAACTGGGTGAGCCGTCGGAGAACTCGCGCGCCATTGTGTACATTGGTGACGGCCTGAGCCGCGCGAATCTGTTTGCTGACCCGGAGATGCGGGAGCTCGTTGAGCAGCTTATCGCGCGTCGCGCCAGCGTGTTCAGTTTCCTGATCGGCCCGGAGCGGAACGTGGCATTTCTGGCCGCCTTGGCGAATCAAACTGGCGGCGCGTTGTTCCTCGATAGCGATGACGAGTCGTCGTCACAGCTGGCCGGCTCCGGGCTGGCTCAAGCGGTACAGCAGACCGTGCTGTGGCCCCAGGAGGTGCGTTTCCCGCCCGGGATTGTCGAGCACTATCCCGCGGCAATGCCCCCCCTGCGTACCGACCGTGACACGATTCTGATCGGCAAACTGGAATCGCATGCGCCGCAACAGCTGGCGATGACCGTGCAAGCCAACGGCAAGACGTTGGAGTTGTCGTGGGAGTTGGTGGCGGAACGCTCGAGCGAAGACTTCGCGTTTCTGCCCTTGCTGGTCGATCAGGCGCGCGACAATGGCGGCTTGACCCTCCCCACGGTTGGTTCGGCGGGCTTGCGCGAGGCGGCACGCGTGATTTTCGCCGGCTCCCAAGATCTTTCCATGGTCGGCCAGATCCCGGACGAAGTCCAGGAATCACCCGAGATAATGCATTTTGTCAGCTATCAGGATGAACCGCCCAGCGATCCCGGTACCGAGGCTCCTGCGGAGGCCCAGCCCGCAACGGAGGCGCCGGCGGCCGGTGACGAACAGTCTGACTTGCTCTCGGAATTCGATCCGACCTCGAAACTGCTGGACGCGGTGGAAGCCGACCGTCGAGTGCGGGAGGGACGAATTCAGGCCGAGGTCGAGCAAGGCTTGAACTTGGCGCGCAAGACGATGGGCGTCAATGCCGAAACAGCGATTCAATCGCTGAAGGCCGTACTCGACAATGTCGAGCGGTCTCCTGACTTGGATCCCGAGATTCGGGCTCAGCTGCGTGATCGTCTCGTCACCGCCATGCGGGAAGCGGGGCGCCAGCAGGTGCAGAATGACGAGACGCGCAGGCAGGCGGAATCCAATCGAGCGATTGCCGATGAAGCCCAGCGACTGGCACACGAATTCAGCGCGAAGCGGGAACGTGTGAAAAACCTGATGGAAAAATTCGATGCATTGGTCGACGAAGGTATCCGCCTGGGACTCTCCGGAGAGAGCACTGCGGCCGCCGAGAACTTTGATGCTGCGATTGATGAGATCGCCAATCCGATCGAAAACCTGTTGCCAGGCGACGCCATCGGCGAATCGGCTCGCATGAATGCCAGCATCCTGCGGCAGTTGACCGGTATCCGCAAGTTCCGTCAGTTACGCCAACGCGGACTTGTCAACGCCCTCTATGAGGTGGAACGGGCCTCGGTTCCTGTGGCCGATGAACCGCCCATCGTGTACCCGGATGCCGATGTCTGGGAGCGGATCTCGGTCGATCGCCAGAAGTACAAAGCCATGGATCTGCTGGGTGGCGGAACCCCGGAGCGCAAGATCTACGACGCGTTGGATGACGAAGCCATTCTGGAATTCAACGAAGCTCCTCTATCCGAAGTCGTGGATTACCTGAAGACCGCCAACAATATCCCCATCATGATCGACAAGAAAGCGCTCGATGACGTCGGGCTCGGCTCCGATACGCCCGTGACGATCAGCCTCACCGGCGTGACGCTTCGCTCCGCGCTGAAACTGATGCTCAGAGAACTGGAATTGACCTACGTGATTCGCGACGAGGTGCTCAAGATCACGACTCCGGAAGCCGCCGAAAGCGAATTGCTCACCAAGGTCTACCCGGTTGCCGACCTCGTCCTGCCGATTGTTGGCGGTATGGGTGGGGGGATGATGGGTGGTATGGGCGGTGGTATGGGTGGTATGGGCGGTGGTATGGGTGGCATGGGTGGCATGGGTGGCATGGGTGGCATGGGTGGCATGGGTGGAGGCATGGGTGGCATGGGCGGCATGGGCGGCTTCTTCGCTGTAGAAGAGGATCTCACGCTCGGCACCAAACCCGCCACGGTTCAGGCCACCGAGAAACCGGCTGCGGCTCAAGACGGCGCGGATCGCGCATCGACCACGGTGCCCACGGAACCGGTCGAGCCGATCGCCATCACACGGGGCGAGGGCGAGTCGTGGGATGACGCCTGGGACAGGTTCTTTGCCCAGCATCAGGGCGATTCGGATGCCCAGGCCCAATTGCTGAATCTTCAGATTGGGGCCACAGCGCGCGAGTATTCGAACCAGGAGAAATATGGGGAAATCGTGCCGATGATTTCGGCCGCCCTGCGTAGTTCACAAGGACAGCCTTGGATGTACGAGGCCTTGGCCTTGGCCATGCTGGCGGCGGATTGTCCGCCAGCGGACGTGGAACGGGCTTTGATGTCCACGGTTGATTTGTCGAGTGACCTGGATGACATGATGGACGTTGCGATCTACATGGCGCGAGTGGGGCTGGATCGACGCGCCTTGCAGCTGTTGCGTGAAGTGGCTTTTGCCAATCCGTTCCGTCCCGAGCCTTACGCTTTGGGACTGGCGTCCGCGAAACGACTGGATGACATGGACGGCATTCGCTGGGCGACGCTCGGTATCCTGAGTCAGGCTTGGCCGGAGGTGCAGAGCGGAGTGGAGGATCGTGCGCTGCGTTTAGCCAAGGCCACGGTCGAACGTTTGCGGCAAGCTGGTCAGAGCGATGAAGCGGACTCATACGAAAAGGCCATCGAAGACGCTCGGGCACGCGACGTCACGGCCACGGTCACGTGGACCGGCGATGCGGACGTGGATTTGGTTGTGCAGGAACCGGCTGGGACGGTTTGCTCATTGCTCAATCCGCGGACGACGGCCGGTGGGGTGATGTTGGGTGATTCCTATGGGCTGGGGGCTAGTCAGAATTCTGGCGGCTACACGGAAACGTATGTGTGTCCGGTAGGATTCACGGGCCAGTATCGGATGCTCGTACGCCGCGTGTGGGGGACGGTTACGGCCGGCAAAGTGACCGTTGATATTCGCACGAACAACCCGGATCGCCCGCACATCCACGCACAGATTCCGTTAGGTGAAAAGGACGCGGTGGTCTTGTTTGACGTGGCGAACGGTCGCCGGGCCGAGCATTTGGCGCAGCAGCAGTTGGCGAACATACAGCCGCCCAAGGTCGAGCTGGATCGCTCGCTGGTGACGCGGCAGCTGAGTCGTTATGAAGACTCGCTGGCTGCTCAGAGTTTCAATCGGGATCGAGCCAAGCAGCGAGGCTGGCGTGGTGCCGGTCCGGTGGGTTTCCAGCCCGATATCACGGTGCTCCCCTCGGGTGCCATGATGATGGCCAATCCAGGTTCCGCCTTGGCCGTCGTATCGGCTGATCGCCGCTATGTTCGCGTGTCACCCATGCCGTTCTTCTCGCAGATTGGTGAAGTCACCACATTTAACTTCGGCAGTGGTGCCACCAATGAGCTGCCGGATGACGACGACGATGACGACGACAACAACAATTGATCTGGCAGCACGACGATGCTGAACACCCCTTGTTTTCCCAGGTGCCGCTCGCTGAGCGGCACCTTTTATTATTTCATGAACCCATTGACTTTGCCGAAGTCCGCGGGGAGGGCGATCCGCCGGCGCCACAGGGAATCGCCAGGGTGTGGCTTGGGCCGGCTAGGTTGGCGTGGTCGCTCGGTAACGCACCCCACGGTGGCGTAGGGCGAGCGGACGACGGAGTCGCCATGCTGAGGCACTTCTGATTACGGGCCGGTGGACGGTGGCGGCCTCACTTCTCACGCCTCACTCCTCAATCCCCTTACTGTGTGTGGTTGAACGACTTAGGTTGTCTGTTCGAGTCGCGTGCCGTATACTTCGAGCGGTCGTCAGCTCGTCACGCCGTGACGATGCCAGAAAAGGGCGGGCCAGGGTGGCAGGCCGGTGCGGCAGACCGGTATGGTGCCCGGGTGTGGCCGAAGCGTGCCAACCGTTGTGGATCGGATGCGGAGAAGTGTGTCATGGCGAAACGTCTCGTGAGAGTCAGTTCATTGTCGCGAGTGCTGCTTTGCTTCACGTTCTTTTCGGCGGTCGCCGGGGTCCTTCGGGGGGCCGATACGGAGGAACCAACAGCGGCGGCAACGGCCGTTGAGCAGGCGGATGAGCGAAAGAAGGAATTGGCAGACGAGCGAGAATTGATTCGTTTGTTCGCCGACACGCTCGAGCAGGTGAGGGACAAATACGTCGAGTCGAAGGTGACTGACCGCGAGTTGATTGAAGCGGCGATCCACGGCATGATCTCGCGGCTGGATCCTTATTCGGACTACATTGCGCCGCAGGAAGTCGACCAGTTCCGCAAAGGCGTGGAACGCGAGTTTGTGGGAATTGGCATTCAGGTGGCAGAACGCGACGGGCATTTGCTGATTATCAGCCCCTTGTTCGGTACACCGGCCTGGCGTGGCGGGTTGCGTGCCGGGGACCGGATTCTCAAGATCAACGATACCAGCACGCGCGAACTGTCCATTGACGATGCCATCAAATTGATGGGGGGCGAAGTGGGCACCGAGGTGTCGGTCACTGTGCTACATCCGGATGAGACGCGGGCCGAGACGATCAAGTTGGTGCGCGAGCGCATTGAGCAGCCGACGGTCATCGGATTTCATCGCAACAAGGAAGGTGCGTGGGATTTTCTGTGCGACAAGGACCAGAAGATTGGCTATGTGCGGATCGCGGCGTTCAGCCGCACCACGTCGCGAGATCTCGAGCAGGTTTTGACGCGGCTAACGCAGGAGGGCATGCAGGGCCTGGTGGTCGATCTGCGATTCAATCCGGGTGGCATGTTGAGTGAGGCGATCAAGGTTTCCGACATGTTTCTGCACGAAGGGAGGATTGTGAGCATCGAAGGACGCAGCACGCCGCAGCAGGTTTGGGATGCGCGCGAGGAAGGGACGATTATCCCGCGGGGGTTTCCGGTAGCCGTGTTGGTGAACCGATTTAGTGCCAGCGCGGCCGAGATTGTCTCGGCCTGTTTGCAGGACAATCAAGTCGCCACGATCGTCGGCGAACGAACGTGGGGCAAAGGGAGCGTGCAGAACATTATTGAACTGGAGAAAGGCAAGAGCGTGCTGAAGCTGACGACGGCCGGTTATCATCGCCCCAGTGGCAAGAACATCCATCGCGAGGTCGGCGCTTCGGAGAGCGACGAATGGGGTGTGCATCCGGATGAAGGATTTGCGGTGCAATTCACCAATCGGGATATGGAAAATTTGGGGATGATGTTCTCGCGACGCGATGAATTGATGGCGGCGGAAGAACCTGAGCAGGCGCCGCCGGACGCTGCGGTGGCGGACCAAAACGTTGAGTCCCCGGCGGAAGGCGGGGAGGTCGAGGACGCCGCCGTCCAGCCGATGGATGCCGGCGACGCCGCAGCGAAACCTGCCGAAGCGAACACCGAGCGGCCGCCGTCGCCGTTGGTCGACGCTCAGCTGGAAAAGGCCTTGGAGGCAGTGCGGGCCAAAATCACGTCCGCGACGCCAATCACGACATCGGGCGCCGAGCCGCCGGCCACGCCTGTGCAGGCCGCTGGAAATCTGTGACTCATCACGTCAGACGCCACCCCCCATGATGCTCATCCTGTCCCTCGAAACAACCTGTGATGAAACGGCCGCGGCCGTGGTGACAGGCCAGTTGGAAGTGTTGTCGTCAGTGGTTGCCTCACAAGACGCTTTGCACCAGCGGTATCGCGGCGTGGTGCCGGAAATCGCGGCGCGAGCGCATGTGGAGCGGATCATTCCGGTCATTGACGAAGCGGTGCGTCGAGCCGGTATTCAACTGTCCGATCTATCGGCGATCGCCGTGGCCAACACACCCGGCCTGGCCGGTTCGCTGCTGGTCGGCCTCGTAGCGGCCAAGACACTCTGCGTGGCACTCGGCAAACCGCTCTTGGCGGTGAATCATCTGCATGCCCATGTCTACGCTTGTCGGATCGCCAGCGGTCAGGAGGTATTTCCTTGTGTCGGGATGATTGTCAGTGGTGGGCATTCGAGTCTGTATTATTGCCGCACTGCCAGTGATTTCGAATTGCTGGGGGGGACCATCGACGACGCCGCCGGCGAAGCGTTTGACAAGGTGGCGTCGATGTTGGGCTTGCCTTATCCCGGCGGGCCTGCCATCTCGCGCACGGCGGAAGCAGGCAATCCGCAAGCCTATCCGTTGCCGCGTCCTTTCCTGCACGACTCGTCCCGGCTGGTTTTCAGCTTCAGTGGCCTCAAGACGGCTGTGCGATATCGCATTACGGGGATGGGGAAATGCGACTTCGCCGCACTCGACTTGCCGCCCCAGCAGATAGCCGATTTGGCGGCCAGTTTTCAGCAGGCCGTCGTCGACTGTCTGGTCGGCAAGGCCATGTTGGCCGTGCGTCAAACCGGTGTGCGGCGTCTCTGCGTCGGGGGAGGAGTTGCAGCCAACAGGCTGTTCCGCACCCAGCTCGGCCAGGCGGCGGCGGGTGCGGCGATCGAATTGCACCTGGCCCCGCTGGCCTTGTGTACCGACAATGCGGTCATGGGTGCGATTGCGGTCGAACGACTCAAGGCGGGCGCCGTCGAATCGCTCGATCTGGACATCTTTCCAGGACTGGTCCGGCACGCGTAACGTGGTGCTGCCGACTGACCGGGGCGGCACCGGCAAGGAAGCACACACTCCGGACTTCGACTCAAAACGACTTTTTTAGAAGTCGTACCACATACCAAAAGCGAGCTGTTGTTCGAAGTCGTTGTAGAACGAGTACTGATTGCTCTTGCCGTTGTAATACTGCATGCCCAGTCGCAGCAGATGGCGATCACGGTCACTCATCCACGACCAACCGGTCATCACCGTGAGGTTGCCGCCGTAATCGACTTCCTGTCGCAAATGTCCGTTGACGGCAAAAAACGGTGCACCGTGAAAGCCCGTCGGAGACGTGGGTGCCCAGTCGAGTCCCAGCTGGAATTCCCAAGGTTCGCAGATATCGGTATGGAACGCCCAGCCGGCTTCGGCATAGACTCGCAGCGTCTCGGTCAAGTAGATGGAGTGGCCCAACACAATCGCGTCGCGTGACCAGTTGAGACGATCAAATCCGGGGTTGCTCAGCACGAACTCGTCCCCCAGATGGGAGCTCAAGTGGTAATAAGCGAGCTTTGTCTGGTGCGATCCAAAACCGTACGTAAAGGGCACTCCCACCCGATAGTCGGTAGCCCGGACGTTGACGTCATCGTCCACGTCCAAACGGACATTGGCTGCTCCTTCCGCGTCGACCTGAAAGCCCTGCGGCAGCACCGGATCGTGGTCGCCGTACCGCAACAGGCCGATGCGAGTTCCCAACATACCTTCCCACAGCCACCCGTCGTTTTGAATGTACGTCAGCGTCGTGCCACTGCGCGCTTCCTTGACACCGGCCAGGTACGATTTGTAGATCAAGTTGTTGGGCAACAGCTGCCACTGCCAATCCCGTGGGCGACCCGCCACCTGCCCGTTATCCAGGTAGGCATCGAGATCGAAGTAGGGCTGATCCACCGACGCGGGCACAGCGGCCGCCGACGGCTCGACATCCGTCACGCTCGACACCGTCGGTTCGTCCCCAGCTCGTCCCAGCAAGGGTGAAACGGCGAGGCAGTAAGCCCCCACGAGCAGGAGCGTCCAACGCAGTTGTTTCGGTAACCGAGACACGGTATAAGCTCCATCGGGTACCCACCAGGCTGCGGCTCAGCGTCGCATCGACACAGGTTGCGGTACATGGGACGGCGAAAATGGACCGCCAGTGTACCGGCAACGTCGATCAGACGATAGGTCGGTTGGATGGTGTGCTAAACTATTAGTGGGTATAGGGTTATCGTGAATGTGCTGGTCTGCAGCTAACAGCCGTACTTCAGCATTACTGCGATAACAGGTCTTCTCCTGGTAGTATCGGCTACCAATACAGTTTTGATTCACTTCCTGTTCCGCCGGGCTAGTGCGTTTTTCCAGTTAGTCGGTTCCGCACCGGCAACTCGGGATCGGCCCTGGCCCGCAGCCGTGGTCGGGCAATGCCAGCGGATGTGCTGACCAACCACCGTGCCGCCGCTTTCCAGTTCAGACGCGTGTGCGTCCCGTGGGGTTACAGAGCGGCTGGACGCCCTATCTCTGGAAATCTGTCACTGGAAATCTGTCACTGGGACCGGTCTCTGGGAATCGACAGGCGAAGTAGTCCCGTTTGGCAGCAAAATCGCCGAGTGTGGCGGCAGAGCTTGCTTGTGCCTGGCGGACCTGGCAGGCGATCGAGCGCGCGTCCATTCAGTTGCGGAAGACTTGGTCCGTGTCCAGATCGTCGACGCCAATCTCCCGGGTGCTGCCGAGTTGGACGGTATCCGCTTCAATGCCTCCGACCAGTGTGTCCGCGTCCTCGGAGACAGCCACGGGCAGTTCCGCCGGCCGTTTCGTCTTGCGTCGCGGGATCCTGAACGATCTTCCAGGACCGGATTGGTTGTCGTCGCGACCCTCGACGGCTCCCATTACCGTGGCGGGCAGGATGAGTCGTTTGGTCCACCCGGCGATGTCATCCATGACGCTATACATGACGGGAATCACCACCAGCGTGAGGATGGTCGAGGTCACCATTCCGCCGACGATCGCGGTGCCCATGGGAGCGCGGGTCTCGGCCCCTGATCCCAATCCAATGGCGACGGGGATCATGCCGGCAATCGTGGAAATGGCCGTCATCAGGATCGGGCGTAGTCGTACCGGGCCGGCTTTCATCAAGGCGTCGTGCTTGTTCATCCCCTGCGATCGCAGCAGGTTGGTGTAGTCCACCAGCAGAATGGCATTCTTGGTCACCAATCCCATCAACATGATCATGCCGATCATGGCGAAAATGCTCAGGGTTCGTCCCGTAATCAGCAGCAGGCCCAGGGCGCCGACCACGGACAAGGGGAGCGAGAGCATAACGGTCAGGGGGTGGATCAGGCTTTCGAATTGAGCCGCCAGGACCATGTAGATGAGGACGGCCGCCAGAACCATGCTGAAGCCGATGCTGGCGAAGGACTCGGCCATCATGTCACCCGCTCCGGTAAACGCCGAGGTGACACCGCTCGGCAAGCCGATTTCACTTTCGATCTGGCGGACGTCCTGCAGTGCGGCGCTCAACGGTTTCGATTGTTCCAGGTTGCCCATCACCGTCACCTGCCGCATTCGGTCCTGCCGGTCGATCTGCACGGGCCCGGTCTCTTCCTGGACGTGCAGCAGGTTCCTCAACTCGATGTATTGTCCGTTCGACGTTCGCACGGGCAAGCTGAGGATGGAGTCGGGGCGGTCTCGATCGGTTTCCGCCAGCCGCACCCGCACATCGTACGTTTCTCCACCTTCCTCGAACTTGGTGACTTCTTCACCGCCAATCAACGTGCGGATGGCCTGTCCCAGATCGTCGACGGAGACTCCCAAGTCGGCAGCCTGGTCACGGTCGATGATCACGTCGACCTGCGGTTTTCCCGAGTCGTACGTCGAGTTGACATCGACGATCCCGGGCACTTTGGCGACGGCATCAGCCATCTGGTCAGAGACGGCGATCAGGGCCTGCAGATCGGTGCCGCGGACGTTGTATTGCAAGGGGGACGAGCGGAAGCCGCCGCCGCCGACGCGCGGGATGTCCTCCACGCTGATCTTCAAGTGGGTCAAGTCGGCCAGTCGCGAGCGAGCCAGCAGCATGATGTCATGTTGTCCCAACGGTCGCTCGGATTTGGGAAGCAGTTGGGTCATGACGGTGCCCACATTCACGCGTCCTTCCATGCCCGCGCCAATCGTTGTGAATGTGCCGGTGACGCCGGGCAAACCCTGCAACCGTCGTTCGATTTCAGCCAGCACGGTGCCGGTCGCTTCGATGGACGTCCCGATGGGAGTTTCCACTTGCACGTTGAACTGGTCCTCGTCCGCCACGGGGACGAATTCCTTGCCCAGGAAGGGAGTGAGTGCCAGGCCCCCGACGAATACCAGCACCGCAATCGTGAGCACGGCCAAGCGATGCCGCAGCGCCAGGCGGAGTATCCGCTGATACACCCCCTCCATGGCCTGGAACAGCTTCTCCAACATGCTGAACACGCGGCCATGTTCCTTGGTCACGTTCAGGATGCGCGAACAGAGCATGGGTGAGAGCGTGACGGCGATGAAGGTGGAAATCGCCACGGCAAACGCCACGGTCAGGCCGAATTCGTAGAAGAACCGTCCCACGATACCGGTCATGAAAGCCACCGGTACGAACACGGCACCGATGGCCAGCGATGTGGCGATCACGGCGAAACCGATTTCCGCGATCGCCTCGCGTGCCGCCTGCATCCTGGGTTTCCCTTCTTCCATGTGGCGGTACGAGTTTTCCAAGACCACGATCGTATCGTCAACGATCATGCCCACCGAGATGGTGAGGGCCAGCATGGACATCATGTTCAGAGTGAAGCCCATCGTCGACATGAACGTGAATGTGCCGATGATGGTGGTCGGAATCGTGACCGCTGCGATGAACGAGCCGCGGAAACTGCGCAGGAAAATGATGATCACCACGATGGCCAGCAGAGCGCCTCGCCACAATTCCCCCTTCGCCTCGTGGAAACTGTCGGCGACGAATCGCGAGAGGTCCTGGGCAATCGTCAGCCGATAGCCTGGCGGGAGTTCCTGCTCGAGGTCCTGCAGTCGCTGTTTCACCTCGGTGGCCACCGATAACATGTTGCAGCCCGATTGTCGTCGCACGAGTAACGAGACCGCCCGTTGGCCGTTCAGGCGGGCCAGGCTGCGGAAATCCTCTAGCCCGTCTTCCACCCACGCCACGTCGCGCAGATAGATGGGAACTCCTTTGCGCGTCGCCACCACCAGGTCGGCAAAGTCCTCCACCTTCTGGATCTTCCCCCGCGTCTTGACAATCATCTCGCGAGTGTCGGTCTCGACGCGTCCCCCCGGCGGTTCCGCGTTTTCTTTGCGCAGCACATCCAGGACGTCCTTCGCCGCGAGGGAATGGGCGCGCAGAGCATCGACGCGCAGCCAGATCCGGACTTCCCGCTCGCGTTGGCCGACCAGACGCACGCTCCCCACGCCTGGAATGCCCTCCAAACGGCGTTTCACGACGTCGTCGGCATATTCGCTCAGCTCCCCCACCGATACCGGGCCCGACACCACGATGGCCAGAATCGGGGACGAATCGGGATCGAATTTTTCAATAATCGGAGGATCGATTTCGCGTGGCAGTTCGCCGCGGACGCCCGAGACCTTATCCCGCACGTCCTGGCTGACAACGTTGATGTCCTCCTCCAGTTCGAACTCGATGAAAATCTGGGCGAAACCTTCCGAACTCTCCGAGCGCAGGGTCTTGATGCCGGCGATCGTGTTGACGGCCTCTTCAATCTTGTCCGTCACCTCCGTCTCGACCGTTTCCGGATCAGCCCCTTCGTAGGGAACGGAAACCGTGACGATCGGAAAATCGACGTCGGGAAACAAGTCGACGCCCATGCGACTGTAGGATGTCACCCCGAACACGACCAGGGCCAGGATGAGCATGGACGCGAAGACAGGTCGCGCAATGGATACTTCGGCGATCTTCATCGATTCAACCTTGCGACTGCGCTGTTACGGGGGTTGTGACTTCCAAGGTCGCGGCTGCGGCAGCGGGCGCCGCGGGGGCCACGGCCTGAATGGTCGGGGATGCGGTGGCGGGGGATTGGGGTTGCACTCGCAAGCCGGTGGCCAACAGCGACAGGTCCCCTGTCACAACCTGCTCCGTTTCCGAGAGACCCGAGATGACTTGATAATGCGTGCGATTCGAAATGCCCAAGACGACCGGGCGTCTCTCCACCACTCCGTCCTTCACGACGAACGCCGCCGGCTCTCCCTTGGTGAACGTGATCGACTCCGAGGGGACCACCACCGCGTCGCTGGCGGCCTGGATCGGGATTTTCACTTTCACAAAGGTCCCCGCCTTGAACTCGTTGCGGCTGTTGTCGATGCCGACACGCACGCGGAACGTACGCGTCTCGGGGTCGATCTGAGCGTTGACCAGCACCACCATCGCCTGCACGTCGCCCGAATCGCTCTCCGTCGCGCGATTTCCCTCGGCGGTCAAAGTGGCCATGTCATGCGGTTTGACCAGTCCCTGATAGCGTTGCGGGACGTTGATCTGCGCCATCAGGATGCTGGAGTCGACGATCCGCATCAGGGGCGTGCTGGGATTGGCCGTCACGTGATCTCCCGCGCCAACGTACCGCTCCACAATCGATGCCGACTCCAACGGGCAGCGGATGGTGCACTTGTCCAGCAGATCCCGCTTCAGTGCCACCTCCGCCGTGGCCATGTTCAACTGAGCCTGGGCCACCGCAATCTGTTCAGCCGTGGGGCCGGCCGTCGCCAGCTCCAAGGCCGCCTCGGTTCGCTTCTTCCCCGCGGCGGCCGTCGCGACGGAACGCCTCGCATCCTCCACCTCGTTCTTCGAAATGGCGTTGCGCCCCAGCAGCGCCGTGGCGCGCGACAAATCGGCCTGGGCATCCACCAACACCGCCTCGCACTCTTCGCATTGCGCCTTCAACTGAGCAATTTCCTCCGAGCGTTTCCAGGCATAGAGATTCGCCAACTCCATCTCCATCGCGGCTTTCTTGGCCTCCGCCAACCGCAACGCCAGCTCCGCTTCGCTCGAGCTGATCTTGATCAGCACATCACCCGCCTGCACCTGATGTCCGATGTCCAACGGGAGGACCCTGGAATAGGCTTTTCCCGCGATCTCGTAGTCCACCTTGTCGCCCGATTCCGAAATGCTCTCAATCACTCCCGTCACTTCGGAAGCGATCGTGGCGAATTTCCACGGAAATAGCGTGCCCGTCAGCTCGATGGACGAATCAATCGGTGACTTGACGACGGATACGACGTCGACCGCCAACGGGGGCGGCGGCTCCAGCTTCGCGACATCCACCAGCGCCTGCTCGCGACAACCCGACAAACCCCACGCCAAGGGCATGCAGACCAAGACCGTATAACGCCAATTCATAGTGTACTATCCTCGTGAGCCTGCTGCTCAGTCCGCGCGAATGCCCCGCACAAAACTCCGCACCGATAAATCCGACAATGCTGTGAGCGAAAACTGATCTTCCACGTGACAAGCAAACATGATCGTGCCGTACAGTACGGCACCCAGCGAAATTACGATGCCCCGTGGATCGGCCGGCCGAATCTGACCGCTCAGCGATTCCCCGCTCCACTAACTGCACAAGGCGGCCAATCATCTGCTCGTGATACTCCTTGTGCAACGGCGGAACCGTGCCGCGGAACTCCGCGCGATGCAGCACGAAGATCTCCAGGAAGGACGGGTTCTGCTGGAAAAAGTCCGCGTGGGCACGTCCCAGCACATGCAGGGCTTCCAGCGGGTCTTCGATCCGGTCAATCGCGTCAAACATGTACTCCTTCAGGCGTACCAGCACGTCATACGTGGCTGCCCAAAACAGCTCCTCCTTGCTGCCGAAATAGCGGTACACCGTGCCTTTGCCCACCCCGGCACGGTCGGCAATCACCTGCACATCTGTGTTGCGAAACCCCCCTTGGGCAAACGTCTCAATCGCGTGCTGCAACACCAGGGCTCGCCGCGGGTTGGCCTCGATCTCGGTAAGCTTCAGGTCAGTCACGCTGGCAGGTCCCTCTGTTCGGGGGTTCTTTGGTGGCACTCGCTTCGGGGAGGAGCTGGCCGGACGGACGCGTCCGTTCTTGGCTATCGTAGTCCGGACCCCGGGGCTCGTCAATGTCCAATGCGCGCGCGGTCCCCCCACGCCTTGAGAGCGGCTGCGGCCGTGGGGAACTCGCGAACTCGCAAAAGTGCGGGGGGGGAAGATGGTGCGGCGGGCAACTATTGGCCCGCCGGCAAGGGGTCCGCCGACGAAGCGTACAGCCTGGCCAGGTCGACCATGAGCGGAGCCAACTGCTCGTAGTAATGATCCGCATCCAGTTGGAGTTTGGCTGCGCGTAATACCTCCAATTGTCTTTCCAGGGCGTCTCGTCGCGCGTGCAGTTCCGAGGGCAAGTGCTCTTCCTGCTGACTGCGGACCAGGTGCAATTGGTGGGCTCGCAGCCCATCGGCCAAGACATCGTCCTGCGGTTTCTTCACGGCTCGGACACCGCGAAACCAGCTGGCCGGGGTACCGCGACCGTCGCCGTTGTCGTCCAGCAAAGCCTGTTCGGTAGCCAAACGAGCTTCCTGTCGATAGAACTCGTCGACACGCGAAGAGGCCAGCAGATAAGCCTCGAGCAGGGAAATCTGACCGTCCTTATCCAGATCTGCCTGCGGGTCCCCGATAGTCAGCGACAGGAACTCGCCGAACCTCGCGAAGTTGTATTGATAACCGCTCTTGGTGGACGTCATGACAATCCGATTCTCACCGGCCAGGACGCCCATGAAGGGACTGCTGGCCGCCGCGCAGTTCACGACGACCACGGTTCGTCGAAAAGGTGTGAGCCATTGAGCGAGTTGTTCCGCCGTCAGGTCGGTTCCACGGAGATTGAATTTCGCTTGTCGACCGTCGAAAGTTCCATGTCCGATGAGCACGATCCATAGTGGCTCGGGATGTTCCCTGGCCTGGGCGGACAGCGCCGTCTCGAGGTTCTGCAGGTCTGACGCATCGCCGGGCCGCTCGGTGCCGATCGTGACGCAGTGTACGTGAGCCGATTTCGCCGCATCCAGCCAGCGAGTCCCCCATTGCAGAAACTGTGGGGCGTATACTTCCTCGCCTTCGGCTCCGACGACGACGATCAGCGACTGTCCGGGCACCGGCGATGCGATTTGCGCATCACTCGGCGGTGACGCGGGCGGAGGAGAAAGGGCGAACCACATCAGGAGGGGTATCATCAGCATAGGTTGTGCTCGTACAGTGGGCCATGCGGAAGTGTTGGCGTCAGGAGAGACCTTTCCAGCGTCGGAGTCCCCACTCGCTGACCAGGCAGACGACGGCCAGCGAGAAGATCCACCACTGATGCCAGAACGGGTAGATCCACGGTTGGGTGATAACGTTTTGGCGGTTGGGCAGATCCGCGACGAAGGCCGCCAGACGGTCGGAAGAGATAACTTCTCCGCCTGTCTGCTCGGCCAGTTGTTGGAACAGGTGGCGTTGGGGCTCCAGCGATGCGAATTCTCCTTGCGCGGGGTCCGCGGTCCAGCCGGCAACGCACGTTCCCACGTCGCTGCCGTCCGCGGCGGTCACTGTGGCATCCGCTCGATAGGCACCACGTTGGGCGGGCACGTAACGCGTTTCATAGATGCCTGGTTCCGTATCGCTGGGCTGTGCTGCGAGCGTCATGACTTGGCCGTCAGGGTCCTTGACGATAAGGTTGGTCGACGCGTTGTCCAGTGGTTCGTACGTGGCTTCGCGGGCCGTCACGCGGACCTGGATGGTACCTTGCGGATCATCCGGCACTGGTTGGACGTCCACCTCGACACGTTGGGGAACATCGGCGACGAGCCAGCGTAGGGTTTGGCGCCAGGCGATTTCCAGTTCCCTGGGCTGATCCTGTTCACGGCGCAGACCCCACCGCCACAGATCGCCGATCGCCAGCGCCAGCGCGCGGCCACGGCCAAATCGCTGGGCGCACAAGGCGGGGTATTCCTCGCCAGTGCTGGTGCGGGCGAAGCTCAGTACGGCGGCTCCCGGTTTAATGGAGTCGATCAAGTTGAGGAGATGGAACGGCGGCATAATTTCCATACGCTGCCGTTCCGATTCTTCCGTTGGCGCAAGCGGGTCCACGGTTGCTGCATCCCTTCGCGCGTGAGCACTAACCGGTATCGATCATCGAGGGGGGCCAGGTTGGGTCTGTCCAGATAGACGGGCAGCAATTCCGCGACCGGCGTGTGACGATACTCACCGGCGTCAAACGACTCCTGTCCGCCGAGCATCAGAAAGCCCCCACCGCGCTGACTGACGAACTGTTGGATCAGGGAGAGCTGATCCTGCGTGAAGAACTGGGCCTCACAGTCGTCGACGATGATGGCATCGTAGGCAAACAGTTCTTCGGAAGCGCGTGGGAAACCGCCGCGCAGTTCCACTTCGTCTCGCGTCCCCAATCGCAACAGCACCGGCTCGTCGTACTGTTGAGCCTGTTCATCGGCCTGGTTACCGAAGCCGCGGTACAGGGGATTCGTACTCTCGCCGAGGTGGCCGCGAAAATCGAACTTCGCCTCGCGCCGGGCGATCCGCACCAGGCCGACGAGCTGGATCTCTTGGTCCTCTTCGATCGCTCGCCGCAGGAACTTGAATTCCCAGTTAGGACGCCCCGCGACGTAGAGCACCCGGTAGGGCCCTTTTCCGCGGTTGACGGTGACGAGTTGGCGGTTATTCACCAACGTGACCTCGGTCGTCTTGGCGTTCTCGAAAGCCTGTTCTTCGCCGGCCAGACAGACACGCAGTTCGTAGAATAGCACGCCGCTTCCTTCCGGGCGAAACTCAAAGCGAGCGGCGGGAGGTGCGCTGCCGGGCACTGCGGTCAGCGTCTGGCTTGCCAACACCTCGCCCGATTGGCTGCACAACTGCGCGACAAGCGATGCGCCGTCGTATCCGACGCACTCGATCGAGGCTACGAGAGTGACCGGAGCCGCTTCGAAATTCGTTTGACTCACTGACACATTCGTGATCCGGACATCTCGCACCGGCTCGTCGCCGCTCAGCAATACCGGGAAGACTGGGGGGAGTGTCGCGTCGCCGAGCAATGCGTCGAGGCGGTCGGTCGTGATCGCGTCCGAGAGGAGCAGGATGCCCGCCACGGGGCGATCGCGATATCGGCTCGCAAGAGTCTCGAGCGCGCCGCGGACCGCCGAGCCGCTGCCGGAAAACGTCAACTCGTCCACATCGCGCACGGCGCGCAGACGCCTGTCAAACGCGTACCACCGAACGTCGAAGTCTTGTCGCAAGCGGACCAGCCAGGAAGCGGCAGGATCGAGCAGTTTTCTGGCGCGCTCCCCCCGGCTCACGGGATCCCCGCGGTCATGCATGTTCAAGCTCTGGCTGTCATCGGTCAGCAGTACGAACAGGTTGGAACCTTCCTGCGGTCGCTTCTCGCTCCACAGCGGCTCGATCAGGCAGAGCACCAGTGCGGCGATGCCGAGGAGTTTCAGCGCGGCCGCCACCAGACGCACCGAACGGCGCGCCGGGGCTTGCCAGTAGCAGATCAACACCGCCACCGCCGCGATCGCCCCCGTCACAACCGCCGGCACGATCCAAGCAGGCGCACCAATAATGAGAGAGCCGAGGATCACTGGCCACTCCCGATGCGTTCGTAGTAGCGACGCACCTGTTCGACGTACGGAGTCGGGACCGGATCGCGATCGATCGGCACGAGGGCCTTCTTCGAGATCCGCTTCTGCAGCTCTTCATGGACCCGGTCACGAAGCTCCGTAAGTGGTTGGGCGACGGTGAGCCGCACCAGATCCCAATTCGGTTCTTGCGAATGTCGCACGAGTTCCGAGCGGATTTCTTTCGCACGGTCGCGAATCCGGGCGGCTTGCGATTTCAATGCCGGATCGCTGACCATTTCCTCCACGTTGCGAAGTCGGTCCGCCCAGTCACGGAAAGCGGATCCCGTCAGTGGGCCTCGATACTCCCCGTCTTGCCCGGCCGTGCGCTCCGGTTGGTTGGGATTGGGTTCATTCCCCCCCCGCAGGCGCGGGGCCGCGGCAGGGTCACGTCCGGCATCGCCAGATCGCGGCGGCTGGTCACTGTCCGGCGGGTTGTCACTGTCCGGCGGGTTGTCACTGTCCGGCGGGTTGTCACTGTCCGGCGGGTTGTCACGCGGAGCGTTGTGCTGTGGTATGTCTGGCCGGTCGCCCTGCTGCCGGCCGTTCGCGTCTTGCTGTTCCCCAGGTTGCTCGGTTGCCGCGTCCGGCTGCGTGGCATTCGCGTCGGACGGAGCGGCACGGCGGATTTCGTTGTGGAGTTCTTGCGACAAATCGCTCAATTCGTCGCGAGCCCGTCGCAGCGCTTCGCTCTCGTCTCCCAAGACATTTTCGGCGGCCTGCTGGATGGAATCACGCAGCCGTTCAATTCCTTCGCGCGCCGACGACTCGAGTTGCCGCGCGTCTTCAAGCAAGCCACGCTGCACGGATCGTTCCGTTTCCCGCATGTTCTCGGGGAGCCGATCCTGGCGAGCCTGACGATACGAGTCATAGAGCTGCTCGGCCAGCAGGGGTTGTGGTTCCTCGGCTTCACGGACGGTGTGCTGCATATGTTCCAACAGGTTATCCAGACGTTCGTGCTGTTGTTGCAGCTGCTGGAGCAGCTCCGCGCGAGGGCTGGCGTCGCGCAATGATCGCGGCTCGTCCGCCGCCGGCGGATCTGGGGGGCTGAGCTGCCGGCCCAATTCTCGTTGCGTCTGGGCCAGTTCATCGGCTTGCCGTTGCAGGTCCCGCGCTTCGTCGGCGAATTGTTCAGAAGTTCGTTGGCGGAATTCGTCTCGCAACTCATCGAGTCCCCGCTGGGCACGGGTGCCAGAGCTGAGGGCCTGCGGGATTCTTCCTTCCTCCAGCGCCTCCGAGGCCTGTCGCACGTTCTCCCTGGCCTGCTGCAAACGCTGTTGCGGATCTTGGGCCGCCGCCTGATCGGTGGCCTGGTCCATGCGACTGTTGAGTTCGTCGGTGTCGCGGAGAATCTCCTGCTGCTGTTCCCGCAATCGTTTTAATTGCTTCAACAGTTCTTCGCGCTCCTGTTCGCTGGCGGCCAGTTCCAGCTCTGCCTGCAGTTCCTGCAGGCGTTTGTTCAGGTCATTCTGGCGGCGGGCCAGTTCGCGGAGCCGGTTGAGGAACTGGCGTTGTTCGGTCTGTTCGGATGGATCCGCTGGCGGTGCCGCTTCGCGCTGAGTCTCGTAGCGGTTTTCGTTGTTGGACAGGGCAAGTTGTTGCAGCTGCTGTTGCGAACGATCGCCACTGGAACCGGCGCTGCGCGATTGCTGGGCGTTCTGCATGTCGGCGCGAATCACTTCATGCTCCCGCGCCCGCAGTTGCAGCAGGGTCTGATAGGCCGCCTGCTCGGCGCGGAGTGCGGTTGGCAGCGGCGTGGCCATCGACTCGTCCGTGGCGCGAGTCAGCTCAGCCACTCCCTGACGCATTTCCGCCGGTAAGCGTGGCGACATGTTGCTGTGCCTGTGCATCGTTGATCTGCTGGGCCAATTCGGTCACGCGATCGAGCAGTGTCGATTGCGCGTCGCGCACCACCGCCACATCTTCCTGAAATGTGGGCGAAACGTTGCTCGCTTTCCTCTCGGCGCAGGATATTCCAGGTGGCGTTGATGATCTCTTTCTGTTGCTCTGCCAGTTGCTGTACCTCGATTGCCGGATCCCTGCGGTCCCTGACCCTGCTCCTGTTGCGGACGCTGCTGTGAAGCGGATTCGCCGGGAGGTTGCTGGCCTTGACGGTAGATCTCGTCAAACGGCCTGACTTCCGCGAAAAACATGTCGCTCATGGTCCGCCGCGGGTGTCCCTCCGGGGCCATGTCCTCGGCCCAGAAATAGTATGTCAGCAGCTGGTTGGGGGTGGCCTGCAGTTCTTCGAACGGCAGTACGTGAGTGGACTAGCGTCTCTTCTTTCGTGACGATGGAGGTGCCGAGGATAATGTCCTGCGGCGCCGCGTCGCCAAGCTGGTAGGTGATCCCGACACGACTCAGTCCGTAGTCATCCCAGACCTTCGCCGCGAGCTGCAGTTCCTCGATCGGAGATACTTCGACATCGTGCGCCGGGAAAGCCAACGCGATCTCAGCACGCCGGTTGGGAGTGACCGTGACCACAAACTCGGGCGGCAGCTTGTTGGCCCGCCCGGCGTCATCCTCCAAATGCAGGAACAGACGCCGCGACTTCGTCAGCGGGAACGTGATGGTGTGCGTTGTCGGGTCGGCCGGATCGGTTTCCAGGTCCATGGCCGGCGCGTCTGCGTCACGCAATTGCGCGCGGACGACCGGTTTGTTTAGATGGCACAAGAGCGTCAGGGTCGTTCCCTCCACGGCTGTGATGTGCCGCACGTCCTGGACCGTTCTTGTGTCCAAGGACGTATAGGCCGGGAAATCGAGCACGGCGTCCGCCGACACGAGGGCGGGAAACTCGAAGACCGTTACCTGGTAGTTGGGCGACGACTCGCTCGCGTAGCGGACTCGATATCGGAAGTCCTGGTCCACGACAGGAATGCGGCCTGCGAAGACCGGGTCTTGCAGGCTCTGGCTCATCAGTATCGGCCGCCCGCCCGGTTCGGCCAGGTCACTTGTTTCCAGCGTGCAATCGGCTGGCAGCTGCCCGGCGAATTGTGCCAGCACCAACAGGCTGGTGCCACGCTCGATGGAAACGTCGCCAGGGTCGACCGAGACGAGCGTGGTGGGGGTCGGTGGTGCCTCTTGCCGTGTCCAGCCAAGCAGCGGCGTCAGGCTGAAGTCTCGGGGTTCCAGATCGCGGAACAGTCCGACGGTGGCTGCCACGACGATGCCGGCGGCCAACAGGCTCGCCAACAGACTCGCCAGGTACGTTCGAGCGGGCAAGGCCCGCCGCCAATCGTGGCGATATCCGTGAAAGACGGCCTCTTGGATCACCTGGGTCTGCAGGAATCCGAAGCGGCCATCCGGCAGCTCCGGGTGCTGCTCCACGGCCGTCAGCAAGCGGGCCTGCAATTGCGGGTACTTGTTTTCGATGCGGCGTGCGAGCCAGTGCGGGTCGCGACCGGTGCGCCATGCGAGGAACCAGACGGCGAATGTCACGAGGCTGCCGATCACCACGAAGGCGACGGCTTCTCCTCTGACATAGAATCCGACGCTGCGATTGAGACTCACGAGAGTCGCGGCGACGGTGGCGAGCACGATCCAGACGATCGCCAGCCATGTTGCCGCTCGCATGCGGCGATATCTTACCGCGACTTCGTCCAGTTGGCGCTGGAGTCTTCGGTCGATCATGTGCTCCCCTCTCCGCATGCGTATGGAAATTCCACCCATGGGTCGACGATAATATTTGGTCATTCGTTGTGAGATTCGAGTGACAGCCTGCGTCCCGCCCCTTCCCGCTCATCCGCGGGCGGCTGCCGCACGGCCCAGCGGCCTGCCAGAATCGTTTCGAGAATCAGCAGCAGCAGGGCCGCTGCGATCATCCACTGCCAGGCATTTTGCCTGGCCTCCAATTCCATGTCGCGCAATTGCCGTAAGGCCTCCAATTCCTTGGCGCGAGATTCTCCGGCGCCCAGCTGCACACCTCGCTGCTCCAGTTGCGCGACGTCGAGTGGTGCGGTGCGGGTCTCGGACGTAGCCAGGTTCACGGCGTATACTCGTTCGTCCTGGCCGTAACGCAATCGATAGAGCCCAGGTTGATCGGTTCCTGCGTAGCGTGGCTCACCGTCGGGAAACGGTGCGAGGGAACCGTCAGGTCTTTCCACCGTGACCTCGCTGTCAGCCGCCGCCAACGGCCGCATAATTGGTTCGTCGACTTCATGACTTGCGCCGTGCGAGGGGGCGTCGCGCCGGACGATGCCGCTGAGGAGCGGCACGAATTTCGAAGAGCGCGCCAAGTCACTCTCGCCAGGCGCCCACGTCGACGTGAGGAGGTAGAGCGTTCCTTTGTCGATTGTGCACGAGGCAAACGCGACATCACCGTTGTCGTATTGCACCAACGTCTTCCAGGTGTCTTGGGCGGGGAGGACCACACGGCGATAGGACCAGAAGTGAATCATGGAGAAATCACTGTAGAGGGGATTGGCAAAAGCCCTGAACAACGGATGTCCAAAATCGATATTGCTCCACAACACGTAATCACTCGGCAGCCTATCCTCGGTCTCGCCGAGATTCGTCCCGGTCAGCGCCGCCAATGTGGCAGAGTCCGCAGCTGACGACAGTACCATCAGGCCGGTTCCGCCGGCGAGCAAATACCGGCGCAGCGAATCTTGGGCGGCCGGTTCGAGCGGACCGGTGACGACCACCAGCAGAGGTTTCGTTGCTTCCAGCTCAGACATCGCTGGGCTGCGGGCTGTGACGATCTCCACTTGCTGAGAGCGGTCGTTCGTGAGCGCTCGCGTGAGGTAGTAGAGCATGTGCTCCGGGTCGTCTGCTGCTTCGCCGCCGCAGTACAAGATGGTCCCTGCGGTTCGGGCCGCGGCGGCGACGTAGTAGTGATTGTCGAAATCATGATCGTCGCCGGTCAGCAGCAGTTGGGTGGGGACTGTCTCCGCGGCCGGGGGCGGGACACGCACGACGCGCGATTCGCCGGGTGGCACCGCCACCGCGATCTGCCGGCCGAGCGGTTCCCCATCTCCGTTGCCCCAACAGACTGCCAACTGCTGAGCGCGAGAATCGGCGGCGTTCTGCACACGCACACGCACGCCTTGCTCATGATCCGCCTCGTCCGAAGCATCCAACAGCTGTAGACTGGCGTTGCTCGTTCCCTGCGCGTCGACTGGGCGCGCGACCATGTGGACCGACGCCGGCCATTGGTAACCCTGCAGCGATTCGAGCTGACTCCCTTCCTGCAGGTCCGAGATAACGACGAGCTGCTTCGGTGACGCCGTTTCGGTTTGGTCTTCCGCGGCATCGACGTCATCGGCAACGCGAATCAGCGCCGCTCCCAGCTGACTGTCGCTCCAGAGCGGTTGCAGCTGGCGAAAGCGGTTTCGCACCAGTTCGCGTCTTCCTTCCAGGGTGAGCGAGCGGGATTCATCCAGGCTGACGATCCGTTCCACCCGGTTGGCGAACTGGTAAAGTGCGATCGAGTCCTGGGGCCCGAGATCCTTCAACACTCGCTCCAATTCCCCGGCCACTTGTTCCCAAATGCCGCTGCGCCGCATGCTGGCGCTGGTATCGATCAGCACTGCCACCAACCGTCCGGAGAGGTCCGGCAAATCGGCGGTGGCCGCCTGGCGAAAGAACGGTCGAGCGAATGCCAGGGCCAGCAGGCCGACGATCGCGGCACGCAACAGCAGTAACAGCAGCTGGTCGATTCGGCTGCGGCGGGTCAAACGCGGCGGTGTGGCGACGATGAACATCAGCGAACTGAAGGGCTGGACGCCTTGGGGAGTGCGTCGCATGAGATGAAACAGAATGGGCAGAGAAATCGCCGCCAGTCCCAATATGTAGAGGGGGGTCAGCAGGCTCATGACGCACCCTCCCGTGGCGGCGTGGAAGTCGGCAGGATCTGCTTGCGAGCGATGGTGCGACCGCGCCGCAAACGCGCCTGGATGAAATCGTACAGCGCCAGTTCCAGCGGTCGGTCGGTCGTGAACTCGGTCAGGTCGATGCCGAGTCCGCCGCAGATCTCGTGGAGCATCTGGGAGTGTTCGGCAAATCGCCGCAGGTATTGATCGCGGATTTCTCGCGGATCGACGTACATGCGGCGGCCGCTCTCCATGTCGACGAACAGGGAAGCGTCGGCGAAGGTGAAATCTCGTTCGGCGGGATCGAGCACCCGCATGATCACCACTTCGTGACCTCGCGATCGCAGGTACGAGAGATGTGTGCGCAGCTGGTCGATGGGCGCCAGCAGATCGGACAGCAGGACGATCAGCCCGCGCTTGCTGACCAGGTCGGCAATGTGCTCCATGGGCCGACCAAGGTCGGTCGCTGCGCCTGACAAGGTGTTTTCCAGGCAGACCAGCAGGCGATGCAGGTGCCCGGGCCTGAACCGAGCCGGCAGGTACTCGGCAATCTCCTGGTGAAACGTCAGCAATCCCACCGCGTCGCGCTGCGCCACGAGGTAGTAGGCAAAGGTGGCCGCCAGCGTGCGGGCGTAGTCGAATTTCGTATAGGCGAGCGAACCGAACCCCATCGATCGGCTCAAATCAACCAGCAGGTGGCAGCGCAAGTTGGTCTCGTCTTCAAACCGCTTGACGTAATACCGGTCGGTACGGGCGTACAGTCGCCAGTCGAGATACCGCGGATCATCACCGGGAGTGTAGGGGCGGTATTCGCTGAACTCGACGGAGAATCCATGATACGGGCTGCGATGCAGACCGTTGAAAAAACCTTCCACCACCACCTTCGGCGCAGTTGCAGGCCTTTGATCCGCATCAAGGTGGCGGGGTCAATCCAGGAGAGCGACTGGTCCGTGATGTGGTTGCGAGAGTCATTCATCGTTTGTTGCACTTGAGATGTCCACCGTAGCGTAATTCGCCCGGCTGCCGTCGTCTGAGCCCCGGCGGGCTCAGCCTCAGGATGGTTCCGCCACGGTTCGCAGCAGTCGCTCAATCACGTCGTCGACCGACACGCCCTCCGCCTCGGCTCGGTAACCGATGAGTATGCGGTGACGCAGCGTCGGATGGACCAGCGCCTGAAGGTCTTCGAGTGTGACGTGGGAACGGCCGCTCAACAGCGCACGCGACTTGGCGCCCAGCACCAGGTATTGTGCTGCCCGCAATCCGGCTCCCCAGCTGACCCACTTGTTGACAAAATCAGGCGACCCTTCCTGCCTGGGGCGACTGGCGGCAGCCAGTCGTACGGCGTAACGGACTATGTCTTCGGCCACGGGAACCTTCCGGACGATCTCGTGGAATCGCCGCACATCCTCACCGGTGAACAACGGTTCGATCGGGGCGGGCTTTCCCGAAGTGGTCTGCGTGACAACGGCCACTTCGTCGTCTTCCGGCAGGTAATCGATTTTCACGTTGAACATGAAGCGGTCCAGCTGAGCTTCGGGCAAGGGGTACGTGCCCTCCATTTCGATCGGATTCTGCGTAGCCAGGACGAAGAAGGGTTCTTCCAGCGGATACCGCACTCCGCCCGCCGTCACCTGATGCTCCTGCATGGCTTCGAGCAGAGCCGCCTGGGTCTTGGGAGGGGTGCGATTGATTTCGTCGGCCAGGATCACGTTGGCGAAGATGGGGCCTTTGACGAACTGGAGTGCGCGATGTCCGCCGGCCGTCTCTGCCAGGATTTCGGTTCCCGTGATATCGGCCGGCATTAAATCGGGAGTGAACTGGATGCGATGGAACTTGAGGTGGAAGATCTGGGCCAGGGATCGCACGAGCAGCGTTTTGGCCAGCCCCGGAGCGCCAGTAATCAGGCAGTGGCCGCCGGCGAACAAGCTGATCAGCAGTTGGGAGGTGACCGCTTTCTGTCCAATAATGACTTTCGACAGTTCGGCGTCTATCCGGTCGCAGCTTTCCCGCAATTGCTCGACGACCTGCTGCTGCATTTCAAACGTTTCGACTCCGGTTGACACAATGCGCACTCCACTAATGAGTCATGGCGTAGGTAACGATGTTGATTCCCAGCGGGTAGGCTTTCTTTTCGGAATACTCACGAAAATACCATTCCGACATGCCTTCGCGTTCCCAACCGTCGCCGAGGTCCGTGTTATGGCAGATGAAGACGCACATGCGTCCTTCATCGTCGTGGTAGGCTCGATAGTGCACTTCCTGGGCGTCCGCCCGCTCGTAGCTGTACCCGCTTTCGGCAACTCCGATGGACGAAACCTGCGGTCGTTCTTTCAAGTCGTACACACAGTGAAAGATATCGTGGCTCAAGGGAACATCCTGCCATTGGCGATCTGGAAAGACGCGCTGCATCTCGTTCGCGAAGTTGTACCACTCGGCCTCTCCCCAGAAGTCATCCACCATCAGGAAGCCGCCGTTGAGCAAATAGCGCCGAAGTGCCTTCACTTCATCCTCGCTGAACTCGAGGTAACCAGGCTCGACGATATAAATGAAGGGATAATCGAACAGGCGGGGATCGGTAAGGGTCAGCACAATCGGCTCGGGGTTCACCGCGATCGATGTGAGCTGCTGCAGTCGGAAGGAGAAGTTCAATTCGCTGTCCGGACCATCCGTGTCCCACCGCCGATTGTACCAGCCTCCGCCCCACGATTGATAAGCGATGCGGACAAACGTGAAGGTATCGTCCTTGAACCCGGGTGCCACCTGCCACGATTCGACTCCCCGTCGATCAATGATCGCACCGCCGCTGTCCCGCGCCGGTTGCTGGCGCCGCCGCCACCGCTGAGCGACGCTGACACTGACCGAGAGGGTGAGGAAGAGCAGCAAGGCAGAGAGGATGACAGCGCGGTTCATGGGTCTTCCTTTCCGTCATTTTCGCTCGCTTGGTCTCCCTTGTGCTGGTCCGCCGGCGCCGTGCCGGCATCCTGTTGGGGGGCCGGATCTGCGGCGTGTTGCTCGCGGTGTTCGACGATGCTGAGCAACAGTCGATGTGCACTGCGGAAACGGGGCGCTTCTTCGAGTGCCATCAGTACGTGTCGCTCCGCTTCCCGATTCTGTCCCAGGTGATGCAAGTGCTTCGCCAAGCGATAGTGCAATTCCGCCGGGTCCGCGGGGTCCATTTCGAGCAGGGCTCGATACGACTCGATCGCCGCCTGGGGATCGTGCAGTTCCTCGGCCGCTTCGCCGCGAAAACGGTGCGGAGCCGGTACCAAGGGGTTGACGGCCAGCATGCGCCCCGCGTTGCGGGCGACCGACGGCCAATCGCCCGCGGCCGCGCCGAGTTCCATCAGCCGGAGATAGACGGGAATGGCATCGCTCTCCCGCTCCGCAACGTGCTCGAGCATGGCTCGCTCGTTGGCTGTGTCGCCCGTGGCACGGCTGATGACGGCCATCAGTTGCGAGGGGCTGTCGGTGCCGGCAGCATCCGGACAGAGTTCAAGCAAACGCCGCACAACCTTCGTTGCCGCATCCCAGTCCCGAGCCTCGATCAGCTGACGGGCATAGCGACGGAGGGCGTCGTAGTTGTGAGGGTGCCGCTCGACCCATTCCGCCCACGCGTCGATCGTCGCGGACGGCGGCAGATCGACTTCCTCCCACGTGGCTTGGGGAGCGAGTTGTTCGGCGAGTTGGCGAGCGTATGCCTCGAATTCCTTGTCCAAGGCGTCGATGGATCCCGTGTAACGCTGCAATGCCTCGTTGATCGGCATGCCCACACCCAGATCGGTCAGGATGCGGTTGAGCGTATCATGGCCGTGCTTTTCCACCAGGTATTGGACCACCAGCGACGATTCGAAGTAGGCGAACTGCAGATGGATGGCTGATCGGGGAGCGAGAAAGGCTCCGCTCAACTTGCTGACCGGTGTCAGTTCCCCACCGAGGATCATTTTGCGGTAGAGCAGGTCCATGGCTTGGCCCCACGCTCGGTTGGCCACCCGTTCTTCATGGACCGAAATGCCTTCGCTCAGCCAGCGGGGCATGCGATTGCGGGTTTTCTGGAGCGTGACAACGTGGCAGAATTCGTGCCAGAGCACGCTCTCCAAATTGGCTGGGGCAACACCTTGCGATGCCGGACTGTTGGCGGTGATGACTCGGCCAAAGCAGACGCCCAGGAATCCGTCTCCACCAGGCAGGCCAAACGTGCGAATCGCGAAATCCTGCTGCTGCGGAAAGATCTCGACGGTCACCGGTTCCGCGATCGGCATTTCGTACTTCGCGCAGAGTGTCTGCTTCGCTTCGCCCAGCAGATCCAGCATCGCTGGCCCGTAAATCGCCGCTTCGGTGGCGTCCATTCGCAGCACGAAATCACTGTTTTCCAGCGTACGAAACCGTGACAGATGTGACTGTAATCGAACCAGGTTGTGAGCCACGACATTGTACTGGTCGGCGTCGAATACCAATTCCGCGCGCTGCCAACCTTCCTCCTCTTTGCCGAGTCGAAGCAGGTCCTGTGCCAGTTGAAGCTGAGCCGGCATGAAAAACTTGTCAAACTCAATCGCCCGCCGCTGGCACTCGGCCCCTTCGGCAAACCGGTACTTCTGCGACAGCTTGCGGCCGATCAAGTGGTCGACACGCGGATTCCGAGCCCAAGACGACAACGCTTTGTCGCGTGCTTCCTGTTCCCCCGCCGCGTCGGCTCGCAGATGTGCTAACACGGCACGAAACGCCCACGCCTCGGCATGGTGTGGGTTCAGGTCAAGCACCTGTTGCAGGACCTTCTCGGCCTCGGCATACAGCTCGGCATCGATGTGATTGTCCACGACCAGCAACAAGGAAGCGGCGTGACGCGGATTGATCGCCAGGGCAGCCTGAAGACTCGCGCTGGCCTGCTTCGTGTCGCTCGAGGCATAGGCCCGTGCCAGTCCGAAGTGAATGTCGGGGTTGTCCGACTGACGCTTCAATGCGCTGGCAAACTCCTCGGCTGCCAAGGCAAAGTCGCTCTTACCCAGGGCCAGTTCGCCCGCCGCGATGAACGCGTCAGCCAACTGAGGCTGGTCCTTCTTGACCGGATCATAAAACGTCTCGAGTACGCGTCGCGGATCCGCACCGCGATCGGCATAATACTCGCCCAACGTCACGCGATTGGCCGAGTCGCTGTAGCGATGCGTGGCATCAGTGGCCAGGTCGCCAATCTGACTGAGCATCTCGACCGCCCGCTCCGAGAGATTATTCAGCAGCAGCACTCGGTGGCCGAGCCACCGTATCCGGATACTGCTGGGGAACTCCTTCAAGGCCGCTTCCAACGTCAGCAGGGCGTCGGCATATCTCCCCAGCTGAAGGTCCGATTCGAGTTTCAGCAGCGGCCAATCCTCGCCGTGATACCCCTGCGACATGGTCGCGACGGCGGCCTCCGCGCATTGAACGTATTGGCCAGTGAGAAACAGCTGCCGTGCTTCCGAAAGGTCCACGGCCCCGGCAGTGGTTCCCGTAATGGCCATCAGCAGCAAGCAGAGTAACGGGCGATGCCGGCCGGAAGACCACTGCCGATGGTTCGAGTACTTACAGCCGGGACAAATCATGAGCACGGTTTCTCACAATGGCATGGTGGACAGCACACGAAGGGCCGGAGAAAACTTCGTGTATCAATTCACAGGCTCGGGTCAGTGAGGCGAAATGCCTGCCAGGTCCCATCCCTAGCTGTGGTGACCGGGGCTTCAGCAGAGTTGTTGACATTGTATCGCTTGAGTCAACCCCTTGGGGCCACGATAGTTTCGTTTTGCGCGGCAGGAATGCGCGGAATGGTCGGTGGCAATCGCGAAAAGGCCACGCGATCGCTTGATTAACACCCCGTTCGCAGGACGCGACAAGTTTGTCACTGCCAGCGTGGCGTGGTCGAGGCCCGGAGCGGCGAGTGCCGACGCGCTGGCTGGCGGCCACTGGCGCAGGTCCCGCCAAGCGGTAACGCGGCGATGGCTCACCCTGCGCGCTACCCGACGATTTCGCGGCGATGCTTGAGATAATCCCAGACGACGTATCGATCGAGATCCTTGCCGGCGGTGAAGAAGACACGGCCGGATGTCAGTTGCGACAAGCGATGGGCGAATTGCACGTCTTCCCGCGATTGGAACCAGGTTGAAAGAAGGAAGATGTTGATGGTAATCCCATCTCGTTTCGCCAGCCCGCCTTCGCGCAGCGTGGCATCCTCCGTCCGCTGGTGGGGAGGGTAAAGAAGAAACAGGACGTGATCTTCAAAGTGAGCTGTGGGAAGACCGTCGGTAATCAAGATCACCTGGCGATTGGGAGTGTCTTGGGAAGCCAGCAAGCGGCGAGCTAGTTGCAGGCCGTGTTGGATATTCGTGAAATGCGGCGGGACGTCGAATTCGGTGATTTCCGGGTCACTCATGTCCGCTCGCAACCGCACGATCGGGTCGGTGATCGTGACGGGCTTGGGGAGCAGGGCCGCTAACTCACTCAAGTGGCGTAATTTGGCGAAGGATGCCAATTCGACGAACTGCAGGTAATCCCCCGGATACTCCTTGCGGATCAATCCATCCAGGGCAAGTCCCATCCGTTTCACATCGACATAGAGCCCGTCGTAGCGCATCGAACCGCTCATGTCCAACAGCACGACCGTGGCGCACTTGGGAGTATTGCGGGTGTGGTGGATTTCGAGATCGTCGGGGTGCAGTTCAATAGGCAGCCGGTTTCCGCCACGCACCATCGCGTTGATCATGGAATTGACGATGTCCAGGTTGGCCAGGGAATCTCCGAACTCGTAAGGGCGAGTCTGTTGCAGTTCCACTGCCCCTTCGCCGACCACTGGTCCTTGATGTCGACCGGTCCTGGCGGCCTGCAGATCACTGAAGATCCGTTCCAGCAGTCGGCCCTGGAACAACCGAAACGCCTTGGGGGTGAGTTCGTAACCATGTGCGTTCTTCTCCAATCCCTGCCGCTGGGCCATGTCGCGAATGTACTCTTCGATTTGCCGGCCCAGTTCGCGGAGTTGCTGCAGGTCGCCTGGATCGGCGAACTGCCCTAGCTCGTCCAGGTCGATCAGACCAACCTGCGCGGTCTTGGCCGCTTCCTGCAACTGTGCCAGCAAGCGGTCGATTCTCTCGAGCTCTTCTTTGACCCGCAAGGCCTGCTCGATGGTCAATGGCACGCTGCCGGTGAAGAGGTACTTGGCGGCGAGTTCGTCGATCTGGTATTTGTCCCCCAGACTGGCCGCCAGCTGGACGAGTTGCCGAGCAAACTTGCTGCGCTCATCAGGCAAACGATACCAGAGACGTTCCAACTCATAGATCTGTTCGTCGGCAAACGACTTGTCAAAGCTCTTCTTGAGGCCGGCCGGGGGACGCATCTGGCGACCAAGTTCCTGGTACCGCTGAGCGGCCTTGTCCTGGACCGTGCCCGTCTCGTAAGTGCTGAGGATCTTCTCCTTGCGCAGCCGCAGCATTTCCAGCAACGCGTCGATACTCGGACCAAGTCCGGCGATTTGGCGGGGATCGATGTGCACGGCATTCGCCAGTTCTTCGTCCGTCAGCGGGCGACGGTCGCCGTAATAGAGCAGGTGTTGCATCGCCCCTGACACGAGATCGGGCGGGGGCTGCGTCGGACTGGGGAAATTCTGCGGGTCGTACTTCTGGTAAGTATGGATGATTCCGCCGACGGTTCGTGGTGTTTCGTTCATCCATTCATTCCTTCTGGGGACCTCGGTACCGGCCAGCCAGTGGCATCCGCAGCTACAGTTCGTACACGATGCGTCCCTGGCGTTGGGAACGAGAGATCTGGTCCGAGCTGTAGAGCCCTGCCAGCACGAACTCGACGCATGAAGCACGCACCGCCGGATCATCAGACGCGTTGACTTCGAACGCCTTGTCCCAGACCGGAGGGACTCGCTGCAGACGGTCGGCGTAGCTGCTGGATGGCAGCATATCGCCCACTTCAATCTTCACGCCGCGCGAGAAGATCTCCGCGATATCATTCAGTCCGTGGCGATCGACGTATTCACTGAAAACGTCTTTCACGGCTTCCGCCACGATCGCTTCCAACACCTGCCGCTCGGACATCTGGTGGCTGGACATCATGTCGAGTTCCAGCTTGCCAAGCGCCGACGAGTGGAGGTGTCCCAGGTCACTGATCCGCGGGACGGCGGGGCGTTCGCCCAACACGGCGGCGCGTTGGCGAGCGCTGGCCACCATGGTCCGATAGTTCGCGATGCTGAACCGCGCGCTGACTCCGGATTGCTGGTCCACGTACTTCGACCGGCGAGCGACAACGCTGATCTGCTCGATGATCTCGCGCATGAAATAGGGGACCACGACCGGCAACTCGCCATCCAAGTCGATGGCGGCTTCCTGCTCCATGATCTCGATCCCCAACTGGCGCTCGCGAGGGTAATGCGTGTGGATGACCGAGCCGATGCGGTCCTTCAGCTGGGGGATCACCTTGCCGCTGCGATTGTAGGTGGCGGGATTGGCCGAAAAGAGAATCAGCACGTCCAGGTCGAAACGAATCGGGATAGCCCCGGATCTGCACGTCGCGTTCTTCCAGGATGTTGAAGAGCCCGACCTGCACGAGTTCATCCAGTTCGGGCAGTTCATTCATGGCAAAGATGCCGCGATGCATGCGGGGGATGAGCCCGAAGTGAAGCGCCTCTTCCGCCGACATGCTGGTGCCGCGCGCCAATTTGGCCGGATCGATTTCGCCGATCAGGTCGGCGAACTTGGTGCCCGGCGAAAGCCGCTCGGCATACCGATCCTCGCGCCGCCACCAGAGAATCGGGATTTCGTCTTCGGGCAGCTCCGCAAGAAGTCCCCGCCCGGCCGACGTGATAGGACGATACGGATCCTCGTGGACCGGGAGGTCAGGTGCCGCAAGGTAGGGGATTTCGTCATCCAACATGCGGATCAATAGACGCATCAGCCGACTCTTGGCCTGCCCCTTCTCACCTAGAAAGAGCATGTCGTGCTGGGCCAGCAGACTGATGTTGATCTCGGGAATGACCGTGTCGTCATAGCCAATGATACCAGGGAACAGCTCCTCGCCGGTGGTGAGCATACGGAGAAAATTGTCGTGGATTTCCTGTTTGACGCTTTTTGACACCCAGCCACTCTCACGCAGTTCGCGCAACGTGGCAGGTCGGATGCTCGTCGTTGACATGGGGTTCGGGTCCCTCTTGGTATTCGTGGGAAAGAGCCACCTCTGAGCTGCCAGTCCCCGGCTGCGTGGCGGCCGCACCTGCTCGCTGTATTGTAGCGCCGGGGACAGGCGGGCCAAGCGTGTCCGGGAGGACCCCCGCGAGGTGAAGCAGTCCGGAGAGGTTCGAAAGTGCCATTTTGCGGTGTCGAAATTCGAGGCCCGATATCCCGAATCCACAATAAATCCGCATGTCCCCCGGGCAAACGACCGAAACAGCTGTTGGCGAAAACGTGCACACGGCCTGATGCGGCGCAGCCGCTGGCCCTGCCAATGTTCAGGTGGCCGGACTTGAATCAGGTCGGAATTGCGGGCTTTGGATTTGGGTTTTCGATACCGGCAGTGGCCCGGTGACGCGTGGTGATGCCGCACCGTCGTTTGCCGCTCC
The DNA here is from genome assembly GCA_963802295.1 of uncultured Planctomycetota bacterium. GTDB lineage: Bacteria > Planctomycetota > Planctomycetia > Pirellulales > Pirellulaceae > JAJRVM01. The sequence goes on from CAWDIM010000010.1 coordinate 345,331, forward strand.
CGCTCCCAGACCTGAGTCTCTTGTAACCATCCGTCTCCTGCGGCGTCTGAATGGGTATAGTTGGTGACGCAGGACGTCTGCCGAAGTCGGATTCATGGAGTGTTCGTCGGTGACATGCACGCACGGTGATCGCATGTTTGAAATAAATCCGAAATTCGAAGCACGAAATGCCAAAAATCCCACACAAATTCGCAGCACAAAAACAGGGAAGAAGGGAAAACGGAGCATAGAATGGCATGGCCAGTGGTCGGAATCTGCTGGTGGCCCATGACTGTGGTTTTGCCGGCAGCGGAGGATTGTTTCTGAGTTTTTTGGGATTTCGGATTTCCTATTTGGTTGCGGCCGTCGGCCGCGTCAAGAGAAAGGGAGCAGAGATGGGGAGAATCGGAGGACTGCTGGTCATTGTCAGTGCGGTTGCCGTCACGGCCGCGTCCTTAGACGCGAACCGCAACGCTGCGACGCCTCAAGAGGCCACCGTGTCGCACGGCGGCCTGCGCCAAATTCGCACAACAAACGATACAACCGGAGAAAACGAAATGTCTGAATCGCTCAAGAAGGTCAATCAAGTCGAGCATGCCGGCGACGCAGATTTCCAGCAGAAGGTTCTGGGTGCCAGCGAGCCGGTGCTGGTTGACTTCTATGCCGACTGGTGTGGCCCGTGTCGGATGATCGCTCCCGTACTGGAAGAAATCGCTGAGCGAGTTTCCCAACGTCCGGGTCGTCAAGGTGAATGTCGATCAGAGCCCGGGTCTGGCCACGAAGTACGGTATCGAGTCCATTCCGGCGCTGATGGTATTCCAGCAAGGCCGGGTGATCAATCAACACGTTGGCCTGGCCAACAAAGCTCAACTACGCTCGATGCTCGGGCTGTAACGAATGCCCGGAGAGCCGGGCTGGAACAGGTGGCAAGCGGCAAGCACCGAAGCGGGACGGATGTTTCGGTGCTGATTGGATACCGGCCAGAGACTGCTCTGGCCTGTTTCATTGCGTCTGAGCATCGCCATCAACGGACGCATCGTTGGCCTCGGGTTCGTCTGTCTCGATGAACCCCAATCCGCAGCATGCCGGACACTCCTCGCGGGACAGCAGGAAGCGACTCTCGCCTTTGAAGTAGCAGTTCTCTCCGGTGCCGTGGCATTCTTCACAAGTCTTCTTCACTGTTCAGCCGTTGCCTGCCTGGCCTTTTCCAGCACACTCTCCAGGCTGACCGGTACTCCGCCTTGACGCTTGCTTTCGTCAGCGGCCTGCATGAAGGCGTAGATCTCCAGCGTCTGCTCGGCTGACACGGGCGGTTGGCCGGAGCGGAAGAAGCGAGCGATTTCGATCAGCAGGTGTTCATAGCCGTCAAAGTCGCCGGAGGGGGCGATTCCCTGCTCGCCAAACACCGTGGCGCCAAAGCCGACTCGACCTTGCAGGATACCGCGATAGGTGCCCAGCCGCCCGTCTTTCCACACACCGGCCGCCAAATCGGCCGCCGGAGCCTTCACACGCGTCACACTCTGGCAACCGGGGCCCATGATGGTAAACAACAGCTCGCTGCCATGGATCCCATAGTAGAACAAATCGGGATGGCTAGGCTCCAAGGGAGCATTGGAACTGTAGGCGTCGCAGCCCAACACCTTGCCGACTCGCGGATCGTTCGGCATGCCGGCAATACCGGGGCTGAAACGGAGCGACGAACTGGAAAAGCAGGGGGTGCCGCTGGTCCGCGCCAACTCGAAGATGCGCACCACATCCTCCAGCGAGGCGGCCACCGGTTTGTCGACGAACACCGGTTTGCGAGCGGCGAAAACCGGCTTCAACTGCGCCAGGTGGGGACGACCGTCAATGCTCAGCAGCATGACCGCGTCGACCTTCGGCAGCAACTGCTCGACGCTTTCGACGATCTCGACGCCCATGTCGCGCATGGCGGCCGTGTTCTGCTGGATGTTGTCCGCGCTGAACGGGATGTCGGGGCTGAATGCCGCGACGGCCGCGACCACCTTCATGTCGTGGATGGGGGGGGGAGATTTCGGATCGGAGATAATCGTGGTCCAGGGCACGGCGTGCGCGTCTAATCCAATGATCCCCACACGCACCGGCGCAGGGGAAACTTGCTCCTGGGCCCACGCCGGCACGCCGGCAAGGATCCCGCACAGAATGGTTATTCGCAGTGAAAGTGAAGTGAGCATGATATTCCCCTCCCGTTGAAAGCGTCTCATAGGTGATCTACGTGATCTGGAGTTTCCGTGCGTGACATGCGCGCACCTCGCGTGCATGCTCGCCGTCCGCCATCCGCCATCGATAATCCGAAACGAATGCTGCGGTATCGGTTCGTTACCACGGCGGCAGGCAGAGCGTACCGCCTTCCAGGTGAATGACACTGCCATTGATGAAGCCGGCATCATCGGTCAGCAGGAAGCCAACGGCCTGTGCCACGTCCATCGGCTGGCCCATGCGTTGGACGGGGATTTTCTTGGCGACCTGCGCGTAAAGAACCTCCTGGGGCGTGTCCCAGCCGGCACACGAGGCGGCGAGCATGGGAGTGTCGATGGTTCCGGGACTGACCGCCACAAATCGCACACCTTGCGGGCTGTGGTCGGTGGTGAGGGACCGCATCAGAGCCACCACGGCCGCTTTCGACGCGCAGTAGACGCCATGCGCCGGAAAGCCGATCTCCGCGGCCACGGAGGTGGTGAAACAGATGACCCCTTTCCCTTGCCGTTCCATGATCGGGATCGCATGTTTGGCGACCAGAACGGGCCCGAGCAGATTCACATTGATCAAGGTGTAGAAGTCTTCCAGTGTAATGTCGGTGATCTTCTGGTTGCGCAGCACTCCGGCATTCACGTGCACACAATCCAAGCGGCCGAATTGCTGTACGGCGAGTTGGATCGCGGCGGCTACGTCTGCTTCCACGCTTGTATCGCCACAGTGGAACAGGCAGGTTAGTCCTTCCTCGGTCAATTGCCGGGCGAGTGCCGCGCCAGCCTCTGGCTGAATCGACATGGCCACGACCTTTGCGCCGTGCCGGGCAAACAACTGCGTGCAAGCCTCACCGATGCCGGAAGTGCCGCCCGTGATGAGAATGACTTTGTCTTTCAGATGCATGAGATGATTTCCTTATGTCGCCGCTGCGATCGACCGGCGCCACGATCCGCCGGCAGACGCGGGCGGTTGGGCCGGGTTATCCCTGATAGCCGGATCGTTGTCGTCGCTGGCGGCCGGATTGACGGAACTGGATGGCCTGGTCGATCAAGCGGCAGATGTCATAGTGGGGGTGATAGCCGAGTTGATACCGCGCTTTGGTCGTGTCAATACAGAAGTCCTGTCCCACCGGGTCAACCAGTTCCAACACGTCGATTCCCAGTCGCTCGGCCGCATACCGCGCCGCTTCGACGTAGTTGAACGGATCGGTCATCGCAATCATGAAGGTCTCGCCTGCCACGTCGTCGCGTTCCAGCGCCAACAGAAACGCCTGCACGCAGTCCTCGACGGCGACGATATGACGCAACAGAGGGCGGCCGTCAGGGTGACGCACCGCCACGGCCGCGTCCCGACCCGCCGCGTAGAGTTGGCGCTGTTGGTCGTCCATCAGGTCTTTCCAGACGGGTATGCCGAAGTTGTCGCCGGCCACGGTGAGATGGTTGAGTATGTCGTCCTCGGCGTGAATCCAGGAGATGCGGAGGCAGACGGTGGGGACGCCGGCTTGATGGAAATACTGCTGGAACATCGCCTCTTCGAGCACCTTGGAGAGGGCGTAGTATCCCGGGTAGGCGGCCACGGGGAGGTTTTCGTGGATCGGGATCGGCTGCGGGTTGAAGTAGATGCCATTGACCGCATCGCCGCTGGCCAGAATCACACGCTGCGGCGCTTTGGTGCGCATGGCCGCATCCAGCAAGTGGAACGTCCCCTGGATGCTGACGTTGATCAGCGCTTCGCGGTCTTCCTTGCAGGTGGCGAGGTGGATCACCGCATCGCTGGCAGCGATCAATTCTTCCAGCAAGCGCGCGTCGGCGACGTCCCCCGGCACCTCTTCGACGCCGGCGACACCAACACCGTTGCGATGACGCAGGGCCCGGACTTGATAGCCGGTTTGCAGCAGTGCTTCGCACAAGGGAGCGCCCAGTTTTCCACTGGCACCGGTCACCAGTACACGTCGGATCGAGTTGGGCATGGTCATTACCTCGAAGTGTCCTTGGGAGCCATCTCGGACGACGCGGCTGTGTCGGGGTATTCCATGAACTCCACGACGCCGCCATCGGGTGTCTGATAGAAACCTACCACGGCGATGCCGGCGTCGAAAGGCTCCAGCAGCACCTCGAGACCCTGGGCGGCCTGGCGGATGTCGTCGACGCGATAAGCGACGTGAGGCAGGTTGCGGACCGGACCTGTCACCGGACTGTCCGGTTCGAACCGCAGCCATTCGATATGAAACGGGTTCTCGCGGAAGTCAGTGACCCAGACTTTCGTGGCCGCCACGTAGATTTCGTTGTCGTGTTTGTCCTGCGTGATGATGCCGATGTGATCGAATTGCATCGTGAAAAATCTCCCCGGGGTTCAGAAGAAGAATATCTGGCCGGTCTTCGACGACTCTTCGGCGCCCGCCAGTAAGGCCACCGCATCCCGCGACTCCTGTGGCGAGATACGAGCGGGTCGGCAGCCGGTCGCCACACAATTGGCGAAATATTGCAGCTCGGCACGGAGGATTCCGAACCGTTGGCCAAACACGTTGGGCCAGTACAGCGTGTCGGGCCAGCGGTTTCCCGTGGCGTCGTGGATTTCCAGGCCCGCCTCGCCGCAGTTGATATAGATAGCCCCTGCCGTGCCAATCACTTCCATGCGGGCGTCGATCTGATATGGCGAGCTTTCGGGGAGGTGCCAAATCGACTCGATGACCGCAATAGCGCCGTTATCCAGGCGGGCCATGGCCCAGCCACCGTCGGGATACTTGTTGTTTCCCGGGTGAATCTCCTGCGCATAGATGCTTACGGGGCGCGCCTGGCTGAACCACAGCATCAGATCGCCGTCGTGAATGCCGTCGCCCATCAGGGCGGAAATACTGTCGAGCACCATGCGGCCAATGGTGACCGAGAGGTTGCGCCGGGCATGCATCGAAACGATCCGGCCGATGCGTCCCTCGTCGATCGCCTGTTTGGCCAACGCCACGCGCGGATCGAAACGGCAGATATGCCCCACCATGAAGTAGCCGGCCGCCCCGGCCGCCGCCGCGAGGATCTGATCGCAGTCGGCCGGTGTGGGAGCCATGGGCTTTTCGAGAAAGACGTGCTTGCCGCTGCGCAGGGCCTCGATGGCGATGTCGCGATGGTCATGAATGTGCGTCGTGATCCCGACCACGTCGATATCCGGATCGGCGAGCAGCTCGCGATAGTCGGTATATCGCTTCGCGACGTGGAAGCGGTCGCCCAACTCCGCCAGACGCTGCGGGCGGCGAGTGCAAAGTGCGGCTAACTCGATCCCGGTGGTCGTGGCAAGAACCTCTGCATGGACTTCCCCAAACCACCCCAATCCGATGATGCCCCAGCGAGTGTTCTGCATCCCATGTCCCTCCTCTCTCAACCAAACAACTGTTTCAGCTTGACCGCCGTATCGCGTGCCAGTTCCATGTCCGGCAGCACCATGTCGGGGAGTCGGCAGAACGGCAGCATTTCGGCGGTGATCGGACCAGCATAGTTGATCTTCGCCAGAGCGTTCTTGACCGCGGGAAAATCCACGTCCCCCTGCATAAGGTCGTCGCCAAACCCGTGCAACACGCCGCCGCAGTCGTCCCGTTGGAAGTTCTTGACGTGCACGGCGGCGATTCGTGATCCTAATATCTCAATCCAGTCTTGTGGATAACCGTTGATGACCACGTTGCCGACATCGAAATAGCAGCCAATATGGGGGCTGGCAAACTGATCGACGAACGTGCGGAACTCGACCGGTCCAACGAGAAATTTGTTCCAGACGTTTTCCAGCGCCAGGGTCACGTCGTGGTCCACGGCACATGGAAGCAGTTCGCGCAGCGACGCCGTGGAGTTGTCCCAAACCTGCTGGTACGGCAGGACGGGAAACGAAGGATCCCAGGGTACGTCCACGGCTCCGGGGATGACCAGGATCGTGCGGATCCCCAATGCGTGAGCGACCTCGATGTATTTGCGGGTAAATGCCACGGCTGCCGAGCGTTGGGTGGGATCGGCCGACGACAACGGGCACCCCCAGTAGTTGCCACTGGCCATGGTTGTGAGCGGAAGGCCCAGCCGTTGGGCGTCTTCGCGAATCTGCTGGCAAGCAGCACGCGTGGTGTCAGGAGTCAGTTCGCCCGCCCCAAAAGTCAGCTCCAATCCTTGATAGCCGCATGCCTTGGCATCCTCTAACGCCTGGCGGATCGGCTTGTGCCCCTCGAACCCGCCAATGGTCCAATAGTTGATCTGCAGGAGGTTCGACATGGCGACCTGACTCCTCTCTGGAACGCTATCTGCCGTGCGGAAATTGACTCAACGACTCCACGTTCGGGCCGCGGGCGTGGCTCCCGCCAAGCCGTCGATCATACCAGTGTGAGGCCCAACAATAAATCAGGTTTCACCCCTTCCGCCGCAAAAAAGAATGCGGAGCACGCCGATTGACATGTCCTGGGCGTGCGGCAGACAATGGTGGGATTCGCGGCCGCGTGCATCTGCCGGCGGCTCAGATACACGGGGGGGCGCGGTGGTTGACGAGCATGCACCACGCATTCATTTCGACGCAAGGAGATACGGGCTATGACAGTGAAAGTCGGCATCATCGGGATGGGATTCATGGGCCGCATGCACCTGTCAGCGTATCTGAAACTGCCCCAGGCCAAAGTCGTGGCGTTCGCGGACATCAATCCGGAGGTGCGGGCCGGTAATACCGGAGTTGCCGGTAACCTGGGCGATACGGGCTTTCAATCGAACCTCGCGTCGTTCGATCGGATTTACGACGATGGTTTCAAACTGATCGAGGATCCCGAACTTGACTTGGTCGATATCTGCGTGCCAACGTGCGACCACAAAGACCTGTTTCTCGCCGCCGTCAAGGCGGGGAAAAACGTCTTGTTGGAAAAGCCCATGGCTGTCAAGCCGGCGGATGTCACCGCGATCGTCGCGGCCGGCAAGAACGCCGAGCGAGCAGTCATGATCGCTCAGTGCATCCGCTTCTGGCCGGCATACGTGCTGCTGAAGGATTACGTGCAAAACCGAAAACTCGGCAAATGCCGAAGCCTGCTGCTGCGCCGTCAGGGGGGCAAGGGATTGTGGAGCCCCTGGTATTTGGAAGCCGCCATCTCGGGTGGCGCAATCTACGACCTCCATGTCCACGACACCGATTACGTCAATTTCCTGTTCGGCCAGCCCAAAGCGGTCAGCTCCGTGGGGGCCATCGGCGGCACCACCGACCGCGGTGTCGATCATGTTGTCACCAACTACTACTATCCCAAGACCAAGGTGGAAGCGGTGACGGCGATCGGCGCCTGGCACCAGCACAAGACTTGGCCCTTCTACATGGGCTATACGGCGGTCTTTGAACTCGGCACGCTCGATTTCGATATCCAACGCCCACAACCGGTAATGCTCTACACGGACGACTCGGCCGAAGAAGTTTCCGTCGCCGCTACCGATGGTTGGTTCGAAGAAATCAAGTACATGGTCGACTGCGTGGCCGAGGGCAAAAAGCCGCTGCTCAACACCATCGCATCGACCGAAACCACCATGAAGATCGTGCAGGCTGAGCAGCGGTCGATCAAGAGCGGACAAGTGGAAGTGGTCGTCTAACTCCAAGTCGAGCCGCCGATCAGTATCTGGGAGAATCCTGCTGCCTATTGCTGCCTATTGCGAGAAGTGGCTCGCGTGATTGTCCCTCAATGGTCCGTTATGGATGGTGAGTGGTTAACGAGGCGACAGGCAATGCGCGGGTGTGGGGCTGGTGACGATTCCGGCAACATGCTGTGCACAATCGCTCGGCCAGCCATAGATCATTCACCATTCACCAGTAAGAAATCCCCCGGGAAGCCGCGAAACGGGACCTTCGCCCAGTGGTGAGGATCTGCTTGCGGTCCGCCCGCCACGGTTTCCGGTAGAAAGCTCGCGTGATAGAATCAACCGTACGCGACCGAGCGGTCGTTGCGGTTCTGGTGTTCCACGGGATTGAGGTGCGATCGAACCATGGTACGGCCAATGTCAGATTGTCGCTGCTGCGCGTCGTGCTCTCGAGCAAGTGGCGTTATCGGGTGTCTTTTCTTCACTGTGCTGGTGGTGTGGCTGGGGACCGCCCGGGCCGCGGCACCGTTGCCGGAGAAAGTGGAATTCAACCGTGACGTGCGGCCGATTCTCGCTGACAACTGCTATTTCTGCCATGGTCCGGACGCGAGCCACCGCGAAGCGGACCTGCGGCTCGACGTTCGTGACGAGGCGCTCGCCTATGGAGCTTTTGTTCCGGGCCAGCCCGCACAGAGCGTGCTGATCGAACGTGTCCTGGCCGATGATCCGGACGAGCGGATGCCGCCGCCGGATTCGCGGAAGGAACTGACGCAACGGCAGAAGGAGATTCTCACGCAGTGGATCCAACAAGGAGCGGCGTACCAGCGGCATTGGGCCTACGAACCGCCGGTCCGGGCGGATATCGCCGCGGGGGAGAACGGTGTCGATGTCCTGGTAGGGTCGCGACTGGCCGAGATCGGATTGAAAGCATCCCCCGCAGCGGATCGCCGCACGCTGATCCGCCGCCTCTATTGGGATTTGATCGGGCTTCCGCCGACCCCCGAAGAAGTGGCGGCGTTCGCCAACGACTCGTCCCCCGGCGCGTATGAAGCCCTGGTCGATCGTCTGCTCCAGGATGCCCATTACGGCGAGCGGATGGCGATCGCCTGGCTCGATGTGGTCCGCTTTGCCGACACTATCGGCTATCACAGTGACAATCCTCGCAACATCTGGCCCTACCGCGACTGGGTCATCCAGAGTTTCAACGACAACAAGCCCTTCAATCGATTCACCATCGAACAGATTGCGGGCGACCTGCTCCCCGACGCGGATCAGCAGACTCGCGTCGGCTCGGCGTTCAATCGTCTGTTGCTCAGTACGGAGGAAGGGGGTGCGCAGCCGAAGGACTACGAGGCCCGCATGCTGGCGGATCGCGTACGTGCGATCGGCACGGTGTGGTTGGGGCAGACGACGGGCTGCGCCCAATGCCATGATCACAAGTTCGACCCCTTCACCACGCGGGATTTCTATTCGCTCGGTGCGTTTTTCGCCGATATCGAGGAGCCCATTCTGGGCCGGCGTGAAGACGGCATGACCGTCATCACGCCCCCACAGGAGCAGCAACTGGCCACGTTGGAGGCGGCCGCGCGGAAGCGGTCAAAGCGTTCGAGGCGATCATACCTCAGCTCGACGCGGCCCAACGTCAATGGGAAGCGGATATCGTGGCGTACGACGTCACGTTGCCCGAACTGCGTCCCGATGCGCAGGCTTCCGATGCAGCAAAGCAAGCCGCACGGCAAGTCAGTGATATCTTGAGAAGCGCGAATCGGGACCCACAGCAACAGCAGGTGGTGCAGGACTATTACCGAGGTACTGTGACGCGACTCTTCACCCCCCAACGCGACGCTGTGGCGAAGGCGGAGCGAGAACGGAGAGAATTCTACGACTCGCTGCCAAAATGCCTCGTGAGTATCAGCACGCCGAACAAACGCGTCGTTCGCATCCTGCCGCGTGGAGACTGGATGAATGAAAGCGGCGAGGTCGTCCAGCCCGCGCTGCCAGACTACCTGCCGCAGCCGGCCAGGGAAGGACGCGCACTCACGCGACTTGACCTGGCCCAGTGGCTGGTGGCTCGCGAAAACCCTCTCACGGCGCGTACCACGATGAACCGCCTGTGGCATCAGTTCTTCGGCGCTGGACTCAGCAAGGTATTGAACGATCTCGGAGCGCAGGGCGAGCCACCGGCCAATCCGGCCCTGTTGGACTGGTTGGCTTGCGAGTTCATGGACAGTGGCTGGGACATGAAGCACATGGTCCGCACGATCGTGACGAGCGCCACCTACCGGCAAGTCTCCACGGCGACGCCGGAGCTGATGGCGGCCGATCCGTACAACCGCGAGCATGCCCGCCAGAACGCGTTTCGACTCGACGCGGAACTGGTCCGCGACACGGCACTGGCCGTTTCAGGGTTGCTTGTGCCCACCATCGGTGGCCCGAGTGTGAAGCCATACCAGCCGGACCGATACTGGGAGAATCTCAATTTTCCCCCACGGGACTATGTGCCTGACCAAGGAGAACACCAATACCGGCGTGGTCTCTACATCTGGTGGCAGCGTTCGTTCCTGCATCCCAGCCTGCTGGCCTTTGACGCCCCGAGTCGTGAGGAGTGTGCCGCCGAGCGTAACCGTTCAAACATCCCCCAGCAATCGCTGGTGCTGTTGAACGACCCGACGTATGTGGAAGCCGCGCGCAGCCTGGCCGCCCGCGTGCTCCAGGAGTGCGGCGGGGCGCCCGAAGAGCGACTGGCCCACGCCTGGCAGCTGACGCTGCAGAGGAAGCCGCGCGCGGAAGAGGTCGCGACGATGCTTGAATTGTTGGACCTTCATCGGACCGTCTATCGCGCCGATCCCAAGGCCGCCGGAGCATTATTGAACGTGGGCTTCGCGCCCGCTCCGCCGGACATTGACTCACTGGAACTGGCGGCGTGGACGCACATTGCTCGAGTCCTGTTGAACCTTCACGAGACAATAACCCGGTCATGATGGCGAAGTCAGATAACCGTTGCCAACTCGCACGTCGGGTGTTCCTGGGAGGGGCCTGCCAGACGGTCGGGGCCGTCGCGCTCGCCTCGCTTCTGCGACCGGCGGCGCTGGAGGCCGCACCGGCACAAGGGGTCCTGACTTCGCTGCCGTTGCCGCAGCGGGCACGCCGCGTCATCTGGCTCACCATGGCCGGGGGGCCTTCGCAATTCGAGACGTTCGATCCCAAGCCGAAGCTCGCCGATATGGACGGCAAGCCCATGCCCGAGAGTCTCACGAAGGGGCAACAACTCGCGCAGCTGCAAGGGCAACAGCTCGTCTGCCTGGGGCCGCAGTTTCCCTTCGTGCCGCACGGCGAGAATCGGACCGAGATCAGCTCGCTGCTGCCCCATCTCGGTTCCGTGATCGATGATATCTGTCTGGTCCGATCCATGACGACCGAGGCCATCAACCACGACCCGGCTCACATGTTCATGAACACCGGTTCGCAGATTGCCGGCCGCCCCAGCATGGGCGCGTGGGTGACGTACGGACTGGGGAGCGAGGCGGAGAACCTGCCGGCCTTTGTCGTGCTGATGTCCCAGGGACAAGGCCGCTCGCCACAACCGATCGCCGCCCGGCAGTGGAGCAGCGGTTTTCTGCCGAGCCGCCATCAGGGCGTGCAACTGCGGTCGCAGGGCGACCCCGTCGATTACCTGTCGAGTCCGGCCGGGATGTCACGCGAGCAGCAGTCGGCCGACGTGCGTGCCGTGGGCCAGCTGAACCAGCAGCACCAGGCATTGGTGCAGGACCCAGAGATCGCCACGCGCATCGCACAGTACGAGATGGCCTTTCAGATGCAGGCCAGCGTCCCGGAGCTGGTCGATCTGTGCAGCGAAAGCGCCGCGACGCTCGAGCTGTATGGCTGCCAGCCGGGCGACGGATCTTTTGCCGGCAACTGCTTGCTCGCCCGCCGCTTGGCCGAACGCGGCGTCCGGTTCATCCAGTTGTATCATCGCGACTGGGACCACCACAGCCTGTTGCGGGAAGAGCTTCCGCTGCGGGCTCGCGAAGTCGACCAGGCCTGTGCGGCGCTGATCAAGGACCTCCAGCATGCGCGGCTTGTTCGACGATACGCTCATCGTGTGGGCCGGTGAGTTCGGTCGCACTCCCATGTCGCAGACGAACAAGGGACCGGTCGGCCGCGATCACCACAACAAGGCCATGTCGATCTGGCTGGCCGGCGCCGGGATTCGGCGCGGCTGCGTTTTCGGCGCGACCGACGAACTGGGCTACGCGGCTGTCGAAGATCTCTGCACCGTGCACGACCTGCATGCCACCATGCTGCACCAGCTGGGTATCCGCCACGAGTCATTCAGTGTGAAGTTTCAAGGCCTCGACGCCCGGCTGACCGGCGTCGAGCGCGCCCAGGTCATTACCGGTATTCTTACGTGAACCGCATTCGCTCGGGACGAAGTATTATGAAGTCTTCTTCGATCACCCCACAAACACGACGTGCATTTCTCGGTACCGCCTGCAGCGGGCTGGGGGCCGTGGCACTCGCCTCGCTCTTGCGACCGGCCACGCTCCAGGCGGCTCCGCCACGCGGGGTCCTGACCTCGCTGCCGCTCCCGCAGCGGGCCAAACGCGTGATTTGGCTCACCATGGCCGGTGGCCCCTCACAGCTGGAGACCTTCGACCACAAGCCCCAGCTCGCCGAGATGCACGGCAAACCGATGCCAGAGAGTTTCACGAAAGGGCAGCAGCTCGCCCAGCTCCAGGGACAACAGCTCATCTGTTATGGTCCGCAACACCCTTTCGCGAAATTCGGCCAGAACCAGGTCGAAATCTGCGAGCTGTTCCCGCAGCTCGGCTCGGTGATCGATGATATCTGCCTGATCCGGTCGATGACCACCGAGGCCATCAATCACGACCCGGCCCACATGTTCATGAACACCGGTTCACAGATCGCGGGACGTCCCAGCATGGGGGCCTGGGTGACGTACGGACTGGGGACCGAATCGGAGAACCTGCCGGGGTTTGTCGTGCTGACCTCCCTGGGTGCCGGGGGACAGAATCAGCCGATCGCCGCGCGGCAGTGGAGCAGCGGGTTTCTGCCGAGTCGCTATCAAGGTGTGCAGCTGCGGTCCAAGGGCGATCCCGTGCTCTATCTGTCCAGCCCGGCAGGCATTTCAGCCGCGCAACAGGCCGCCGACGTGCAAGCTGTGGGCGAGCTGAACCGGCAGCATCAGGCCCTGGTGAACGACCCGGAAATCGCCACCCGCATCGCGCAGTACGAAATGGCCTTCCAGATGCAGGCCAGTGTCCCCGAACTGATGGACATTCGCAGCGAAGATGCCAAGACGCTGGAACTCTATGGCTGCCAACCAGCCGACGGGTCGTTTGCGGGCAACTGCCTGCTGGCCCGCCGACTGGCCGAGCGCGGTGTCCGGTTCATCCAGCTCTACCACAAGGACTGGGATCATCACAGCGATATCAAAGACGGCATTGCGTTCAAGGCGAAGGAGATTGACCGTGCCTGCATGGCGCTGATCACGGATCTCAAGCGGTGTGGCATGTTCGACGACACGCTTGTCGTGTGGGCCGGCGAGTTCGGCCGTACTCCCATGTCGCAGAGCGGCAATGGGCGCGATCATCACAACAAGGCGATGACGGTGTGGCTGGCTGGCGGAGGCATCCGCAGCGGTCTTGTCTACGGCGCGACGGATGAACTGGGCTACGCGGCCGTCGAGAACGTCTGCAATGTGCACGACTTGCACGCCACGATGCTGCACCAGCTGGGCATCGAACATGAGGCGTTCAGTGTCAAGTTCCAGGGGCTCGACGCGAAGCTCAGCGGCGTTGAACGCTGCGCAGGTCATCAAGGACATCCTCATGTGATGCGGACACGGCCTGGGCCGCCGCTCCTTGGACTCACGCACGACCGGGCCGCGGGTTTCGGCATGGGACTCGTGCCGTGAGTCTCCATGACTCGCCGACGGAACGATGCCGCGCGGGGGAACTGGAGGCGGGAAGACCACGGCTGTCACGGTTGCCGGTGACGAATAATGGCCCCTTGATCGGCCGACTCAGCGAGGCGGGCGTAGAGGGCCAGGTACCCGCTGGTGAATCGCAGCGGCGGGCGTTGCCAGCGTGCCAGACGGCTCTGGATTTCGTCGTCGCTGAGGTGCAGTTGCAGTTGGCGCTGCGGGATGTCGATCGTGATCTGGTCGCCGTCGCGGACCGCCGCCAGCGGACCGCCTTCGGCCGCCTCGGGCGAGACATGTCCCACGAAGCAACCTTTGTTGGTCCCCGAGAATCGCCCGTCGGTCACCACCGCGGTCTCGAGCGCCAGCCCGCGCCCGTAAAGCAGCTTCATGGAAGTGTACATCTCCCGCATGCCGGGGCCGCCCTTGGGCCCTTCGTAGCGGATCACCACGACCTCGCCCGGCCGGATCAGTCCGTCGAGAATGGCCTGGTTGGCTGCCTCTTCGCTGTCGAAACATTTGGCCAGGCCGGTAAAGACGTGCTGACGGGGGTCGATGGCCGCTGGTTTCGTGATCGCGGTGCGCGGGGCCAGGTTGCCCCGTAAGACCGCCAAGCCACCTTGAGTGCTCCAGGGGTCGGTCCGTGAGCGGATGATCTGCCTGTCGGGCGGGCTGGCACCGGCGACATTTTCGGCCACGGTTCGGCCGGTCACGGTCATGGCGTCGGCGTGCAGCAGCGGCAGGATTTCCTGCATGACAGCCGGCACACCGCCAGCGGCATGAAAGTCGGGCACGTTGCTCGTCGCCGCCGGATTCATCCGGGCCACGTGGGGTGTGCTGCACGCCAGCTCTTCCAGCACGTCCATCGTGATCTGTCGGCAGTCGGCCTCGTAGGCAATTGCCGGAATGTGCAGCGCCAGGTTCGTCGAACCCCCGATCGCCGTGCCGAGACGGAAAGCGTTTTCGATACCGTGGCCATTGATAATCTGCCGGGCGGTGATACCGCGGTGAACCAGTTCGACGATCTGCCGGCCCGCCTCCTGGGCACTGCGCAGCCGCGCGGCGTGCGTGGCGGGAATGGTCGCCGAGCCTGGCAGGCACATGCCCATCGCCTCGGCCACGCAGCACATCGTATTGGCGGTCCCCAAGAACGAGCAGGAGCCGCACGTCGGGCGCCACGCGGTCTTCCAGATCGCGGTACACCGCGGGCTCGAGATTGCCGGCCTTGAGCATGCCCAGAGCCTCGGTCAACGAGGTGAGGTCGGAAACCCGGCCGTCGAACTGGCAGCCCCCCTCCATCGGTCCGCCGACCACCACGATCGCCGGCACATCGAGCCGAGCCGCCGCCATCAGCAAGCCTGGCACGATCTTGTCGCACGAACCCAATAACACGACGGCATCGAACTGGTGGGCCTGCACCATCATCTCCACGTCGTTGGCGATCAACTCGCGCGTCGGCAGGATGTAGTGCATGCCGACGTGGCCCTGCGCCACTCCGTCACAGGCGGCGATCAAACCGAATTCGACCGGAGTTC
The DNA here is from genome assembly GCA_963802295.1 of uncultured Planctomycetota bacterium. Taxonomy (GTDB): domain Bacteria; phylum Planctomycetota; class Planctomycetia; order Pirellulales; family Pirellulaceae; genus JAJRVM01. The sequence continues at coordinate 360,564 of CAWDIM010000010.1, forward strand.
CGCCCGCCTGGAGCACGCCTTGTTTCACGTAATCAGCCACCAGCTGGAGGTTGTAGTGCCCAGGCACCACACGGTTCCAGGAATTAGCGATTGCGATCAGCGGTTGACCCAGATCATGGTCGCTATAGCCCATCGACTTGAACACGGCCCGCTGAATGGACCACTCTGGCCGACGCAAGATGCGCTGGCTACGAAGTTCTGCCGGGGGTTCGCCCATGAGACGCTGTCCTTCCTTCGATGTCCACCACTTCGAGTCGGCCTGGAACCCATCCAGGTTCATTGCGCCAGCCAGTTTAGCATCTCGCTCGTGCGGCGTCGAACGCTTCCGAAATACGGCGCGACCCATAACCATAGGCGCGCCGTGAACGAATAGCGGGAGGCAGGAAAGGGAGAAAAGGAGAAAGGGAGAAAGGGAGAAAGGGAAGATGCAAAGTGAAAAGTGGAGAGTGGAGGTGCATCGCACGCGATGGCCCTGGATATTCATTTGTGTCGGGCGGCAGGGTGCGCTATTTGCCATGTGACTCAGGCATGCGGCCTTCAAACGTGGTGGCGAAGTGGTTGATCGCTTGTTCCGCTTGGATTACCGTGGCTGCCTGGCATATCCTCTGCAGGTCGGCGAAGACCGCCTTGCTGTCCTGGATGCTCACGCTGCGCAAGGAACTGCCGTTGGCCCGGCGATTCGGACACAGAATAGCGATCAGGGTTGTTGAGTGGGCTTTACGAGCCGTTCGGACCGTCAGACAATAGGAACCTGTCTGCGGAACAGGATCAGCCAGGTTCATTTGTGCGAGGGAGACACGATGACTCGTTTGGCGATGATGGCCGTGCTGTGTGCCGGAGTGGTGGCGAATTGCCAACGGGAGTTGCGAGCTGGCTCAGCGACAGCTCCCCACGTGGCCGCACGCGGTGTTCTGGAGCGCGTTATCCCGGAAGCCGCCGATCAGTTTGTGCTGGAGACGATTTCCCCAGCAGACGGGCACGATGTGTTTGAGGTGCATAGTGCCGACGGCAAGATCGTTGTGCGCGGTTCCAGTGGCGTGGCCATCGCTTCGGGAGTGAATTGGTATCTCAAGCACGTCTGCCACTGCCACCTTTCGTTCAATGGCGATCAACTCAGCATCCCCCGGCCGTTGCCGGCTGTGACCGAGAAAATTCAGCGGGTATGTCCCTACCAGTACCGGTATTGCTTCAACTTCTGCGCATTCAGTTACACCTTGGCATGGTGGGACTGGGAGCAGTGGCAACGCATGATCGACTGGATGGCACTGCACGGGATCAACATGCCGCTGGCCGTCACCGGACAGGAGGGAGTGTGGCGGAACGTGTACCGACAATTGGGACTGACCGACAAGCAGTTGGCGGACTTCTTTGTTGGCCCCGGCTTTCTGCCATTTGGCTGGATGGGATGTCTCGACGGTTGGGGAGGCCCCTTGCCGTCGAGTTGGATCGACAGTCACGTCGAGCTGCAGAAACAGATCTTGCGCGAGAGCGGGAACTGGGCATGACGCCGGTGCTCCAAGGTTTCACCGGCCATGTTCCCGCTGCGCTGCGCGAGCGGTTCCCGGATGCCACCTTTCAGCAGCTTCCCAGTTGGTGCGAGTTTCCCGGCACGCAGTTCATCGCTCCTACCGACCCGCTGTTTCAGCAGATCGGCAAGGCATTTGTCGAGGAGCAGACGCGCCTGTACGGCACGGATCATCTGTACGCCTCCGACACCTTCATTGAGATGTCGCCACCGAGTAATGACCCGCAGTTCCTGGCCGACATGAGTCGCGCGGTGTTGGGTGCCATGCAGGCGGCGGATCCGCGGGCCGTGTGGGTGATGCAAGGTTGGCTGTTCTTCAACAATCCAACATTCTGGCAGCCGCCCCAGGCCAAGGCACTGCTGGACGCCGTTCCCGACGAGCGGATGGTCGTATTGGATCTTTTCTGTGAGGCGGCCCCCGTGTGGGACAAAACCGAGGCCTTTCACGGCAAGCCGTGGGTCTGGTGCATTATCCACAATTTCGGCGGACGCGTCGGACTCTACGGTGGATTGCCGCAGATCCTCCACAACTTGAATTCAGCGCGCACCAGTTCCGCGCGGGGTGATTTGCGAGGGGTCGGCCTGATCATGGAAGGGTTTGGCTACAACCCGGTGGTCTACGACCTGCTGACCGATATGATCTGGCGCGATCAGCTCCCCGAACTCGATACGTGGCTGGCCGAGTTCGTCCAGCGCCGTTACGGAAGACGCGTGGAGAAAGTGGAACAGGGCTGGGAATTATTGCGGCACACCGTCTACCAGTTACCCGGTTACTCGGGGTCAGTCATCTACTCACGCCCATCGCTGCAGGCGAGCTTGCCGATCCCTTATGAAACACAGCGTTTGGCCCAGGCTTGCGATCTGTTGTTGTCCTGTGCCGATGAACTGGGCGGTGCCGACACATACCAGTTCGATATCGTGCATGTGGTCCGGCAAGCGTTAGGCGATCTGGCGCGGGACTATTATGCGGACGTCGTCGACGCCTACTCGGCCAAGGACCTTGAGTTGCTGCGCCAAGCGAGCCGGCAGTACTTGGAACTGATGCGAGATCTCGATCGATTGCTCGGCACTCGTCGTGAGTTCCTGCTGGGAAACTGGCTCCATGATGCCCGGCGCTGGGGGACCACTGACGACGAACGCCGCTTGCTGGAGTGGAACGCTCGCAACCTGATTACGCTGTGGGGTCAGCGGGACAGTGTTTTGCATGAGTACGCCTACCGCCAATGGTCGGGCCTCATCCGCGGATTTTACCTGAAGCGATGGGAGCTGTTTCTGGACCGGCTTGTGGAATCGCTCGATACAGGTAAGCCGTTCGATGCGGCGGCCTTTGAGCAGGAAATTCGTGCCTGGGAGGAAGCGTGGACGCATCAGACGGAAACCTACTCGACGGATCCTGTGGGAGATCCGGTGCTGGTCAGCCGGGAGATCTGGGCCAAGTATCGCGAGACGCTTGGCAAGCCTGCCGCGCCGGATCACGTGAGCTTGTCGACCGGCAAGCCGACACAATGTTCATCAGCGCTGCCCCCCTATCCTGCAGCGCTGGCCAACGACGGCCGCACACGTGATACGGACGCCTTTTGGGCCACCGACGTGCAAGTCGACGGCGATCCCTGGTGGCAAGTCGACCTAGAGCAGCCGACATCCATCGGCCGCGTCGTGGTCGTGTCGTACTACGGGGACCAACGCCATATTGGCTTCACGATTCAGACTTCCCTGGACGGGAAGACTTGGCAGGTCGTTGCGGATCGACGCGACAACACACTCCCCTCCACGCAAGCAGGCTACACGAGTGAGTTCGCAGCGCACGCGGCGCGGTTCGTGCGCGTCACCATGCCCCACAATTCGGCGAACACCGGCCGACACCTTGTCGAGGTCATGGTCTACGAGCGCTGACTCTGATCGGACGATTGCCTCCCGTTCGCAAAAGTTGCTCACCGGTCCGGGCCGTGCCGCGAGGAAGTGCGACCGGCCCGTCTGTGGGTGAGTACTCGTGAGGCATGTCGAGACCGTGCTCACGCTTCGTACATGGCCAGGTAGACCTTACGGATGGCCGCGATCACATCGTTTACGTCCTGCACCGTGTACCGCGGCCCGATAATCACGCCGCCGTGACGGCTGAGAATGTCGATCGTCCGCGGACAGCACTCGGGCCCGTATTGGATCGCCTGTCCTTGGGGAGTGTTGAACGAGGGCCACTCCGCATGGACCGTCCATTTGTTGGCCACTCGCTCGTCGGTGGGGAGGATAGCCGATCCACCCGGTCCGTTGGCCGAGATACCCTCGGCACGCACGGCCCGCAGGAAATGATCACGACGCTCACCGTTCCCCATGTCCAGGAAGATGCGCATGCCCAGGTCACCTTCCAGATCGCCCGATTTGCGGAGTTTGAGCCCCGGCAGATCGGCGATCCCCCCGCGCACTTTCTTGGCGTTGGCCCGCAGCGCGCCGCAGATGGTCTCCAGCTTCCGCAGCTGGCCGCACAGCACGGCGCCGGTGAACTCGTTCATGCGGAAATTGCAGGAGGCGAAACCGGCCAGCACGCCGTGGCCGACGCTCTCGTTGCAGCTTCGTCCGAGGGACCCTACATCGTGGAAGCGGAAGGCACGCTCATAAAGCACGGGGTCGTTGGTGACCACCGCTCCCCCCTCTCCCGCCGTGATCGTCTTGCTCAACTGAAAGCTGTTGATGCCAATGTCGCCCAGCGTCCCCACGTACTTGCCCTTGTACCGGCCGCCCGCACATTGGGCACAGTCTTCCAGAACCCGGAGCTTGTGACGCCGCGCGATGTCGAGGATGGCGTCCATGTCGCAGGGGCAGCCTTCCAAGTGCGCGGCGATAATCACCTTCGTGCGCGGCGTGATATGCCGTTCAATGTCTTTCGGGTCGATGCCGAAGGAATCGTCGATCTCGGCAAAGACCGGCAACGCGCCACTCAACACGATCGCATCGTAGTCGGCATACCAGTTCCAGGCGGGCAGGATCACTTCATCGCCAGGACCGACTTCCAACGCCGCCATGGCGGCGTAGAGAGCGGTGGTACCCGACGTGACCCCGAGGGCGAACTTGGCACCAATATGCTCCGCATACGCCCGTTCGAACTGGACGACCTTGCCCCCCTCGTGACGGAATGGCGACCGCGAACGGAGCACGTCCAGCAGTTCCTGCTCCTCCACTTCATCGTAGAACTGAGTGCCGTAGGGCTCGGATCCCAGGCCGCTGTCTCGTACCGGCGTGCCGCCATCGATGGCCAGCTTCTCCGGCTTGTCGCGCAGTAGATTTCCCCATACCGTCTCCGAACCCATCAGCGCGGATGCGGCGCCCACGGCGCCCATGGTTCCCAGAAACTCACGGCGATTCGCTTTGCGGTCACCCATCGGACTCTCCTTTTTCGGCACGATTGAAGTTCAGTGTCAGGCTGGATGGCGGGCACCAGGTTCCCTGCCGGCGCTTCCGCTTGGCACGGAGCGACGGCAAGTTCGGCAGCCGCGGCGGCTCGGCACGGTATCTTTCTCGCAGGCAAGGCAGACACCAACACGACGCGTCCCACGCACTACGGCTGTGAGGCTGTGGCCGAGCGAGCCGACGGAAACCTCCCGGGCTGCGGTTCGTCGCGACCGCGAACTCCGCCACGCTGATCGCCATGATAACACCTCCTGCTGGCTGTTGGCGAGCAGTGGCGGGCCAGAACGCCGCACCGCTCGCGTCACACCGGCGGCAGCGTTTACCCTGAGCAGTCTGTCAGAAACGGGTTCAGAATCGTAAAACCTCCACGCAAAAGCGCTCGTCGAACCACGAACCAGTGAGTCGTAACGCCCCCGACCCGTAGCTGCGCCGCGGCCCGTAGCTGCGGTCGCGCAGACCGCGGGGGAAGCGGCAGTACGGATGGCGGCACACCCCACGCTCTGCGCGAGCGTAGCTGCGCCGCGGCCCGTAGCTGCGGTCGCGCAGACCGCGGGGGAAGCGGCCGTACGGATGGCGGCACACCCCACGCTCTGCGCGAGCGTAGCTGCGCCGCGGCCCGTAGCTGCGGTCGCGGAGACCGCGGGGGAAGCGGCCGTACGGATGGCGGCACACCCCACGCTCTGCGCGAGCGTAGCTGCGCCGCGGCCCGTAGCTGCGGTCGCGCAGACCGCGGGGGAAGCGGCCGTACGGATGGCGGCACACCCCACGCTCTGCGCGAGCGTAGCTGCGCCGCGGCCCGTAGCTGCCGCGAGCAGCAGACACCCTGCTTCCCCCTGCTTTTCATCCCTGCGGCGCGAGCAGCAGACACCCTGCTTCCCCCCTGCTTTTCATCCCTGCGGCGGGCCCTCCAACGATCATCCATCGTCGTATGCCGAGCATGCTGGCTGTGTCGCATCGGTTGTGCGGTGACATACGTATGTCATCGCCACCCGACTGCGGCGGGTCTTGCATGCGGCGCGGGATTAGGTAAGATAACGGCGGTTCAGGCGAGCGAAAGGCGGGCAATCACTTTCTCTTGCGCAGTGTTTCCCGAGCATCCCCACGGGTCCTTCAGCGGCCGCGGGCGCTACGGGCACTGCCCGCACACGGAGGGATTGCCTCATGGTCGCCTATGCTCGTCGTAAATTGTTGGGTCGTGATCGCCGAGCCGTCTATCACTGCCGCGCCCGCTGCGTGCGCCGCGCCTTTCTGTGTGGCCGGGACCCATTGACCGGCCGCGACTTCTCCCATCGCCGCGATTGGATCCTGGTCCGCGAAGAACAGCTTGCGGGGCTGTTCGCCATCGAAGTCGAATTCCACGCGGAACTAAGCAACCATCTGCACCTGATGCTCCGCTCGCGGCCCGATGTGGCCCGCCGCTGGTCGCCCCACGAAGTGGCCCGCCGCTACCTGACCGCCATGAAGATCGCCAAGTGCATGTCGGACGAGCTGCCGCAAGTCAGCGACAAACGCATTGAACAGGTCGTGCGGGACAAGAAGCGGATCAAGCAGTTGCGGCGTCGGCTGAGCAATATCTCCTGGTTTATGGGAATCCTGTGCGAAAATATTGCCCGCCGCGCCAATCAAGAAGACGAATGCACTGGCCGGTTCTTCGAGTCTCGCTTCAAGTGCCGGGAATGTGTCGGTTTCGCCGGCATGTTGGTCTGTGCGTTGTATATGGACTTGAACCTCATCAAGGCCGGTGAAGCCGTTTCGTTGCGCTCGTCCCGCTACACGTCGGCCTATCAGCGGATCATGGCGCAAGAGCAGCGTTCCAACAGTCCGAATCGAGCGGATGGCTGGCTGGGAGAGCTGACCCTGCGTGAAGGGACGCTGGAGGACGAGACGATCGCGCTCACCTCCCGCTGGGGTCGCCGCGCATCGGATCTGGGGCTGCTGCCGATCTCGCTGGAGAGTTACTTGCGGTTGCTGGAGTGGACCGCTCGGCAACTGCGCAGTGGCCAGCGCAGTACGGTGCCCAAGGACGTGGAAACGTTGTTGGATTATCTGGATGTGAACGAGGACGCCTGGCTCGATACATTCCAGCGTTACGAGAGCGTCTTCTGCCACGCCATCGGTTCACCCGCGGCCCTGGCCGAAGTGGCTCGGCGGATGGGCCGCCGCTGCCTGAAGGGGATGTCGGCCTGCCGTCGGCTGTTTGCGTAAGGCCCACGCCACTCGCTTGATCGTCGATCAGAATTTGTAACCGCCCACTTCCTTCGCGCTCGCCGTGCGCGCCGACAGTGTGCAATCGCCGCTGGCGTCGCACCAACCTCGCCCTGTTGATTCTCTTCTTGACGCTGCGGAACGCGTTACCATCCATTCGTTTCGCGCACGCCAATATGCGAGCCTCCAACCGCCACCACAGATCCACCAAGAGCAGGGTGTCTGCTCCTTTCGCACTATTACAGACGCCGTTTTTCGGGAAGGCAGGTAAGCCGATGTTCTGACTCAATGAAAGTGTGCGCATAGTATGTGCACGCGTCAAATGAGTTCGAGGATCCCTCGATCCCTCCTGCCAGCGGCCAGCACCGTTGCTCATCCCCCGAATGTCCAGTCGCTAGAAGGGGGTTGTCCAGAGATACAGCACGTGGACGTGAGGATCGTGCCGCGATTTCATTCGTACCACCTTCTCCGGTACCAGACCGTGGATATTGAACTGGTGTGAGACCACTCGGGAGCCCGGGGCCATGGTGCGCAGTTGAGGAATCAGTCGCCGGTTGTAGCCAGGGCTCAGGTACAGCGTGACCACGGTGGCTCGTTTCAAGTCGACGTCGAACAGATCCTTCTGCTCGATTTGCACCAGGTGTTTCAGGCCCGCGTCGCGCGCGTTCTTGCGGGCGGCGTCGATGCGCAGCGGATCGATGTCGCAGCCGAACGCGCGGCAACCGTAGCGTGTGGCTGCGGCAATCACGATGCGCCCATCCCCGCAGCCCAGGTCGAACACCACGTCATCCTCAGTGACCTTCGCCAACTGCAGCATGGCGTCGACCAGATCGGGCGGTGTCGGAATGTAGACGACGTCGGGAACTCGTGGCAGATCCGCCGTCTGATCATCATCCGCCTGGCCGCCCACCGCCGGTGAGGCCACCAGTACAAGCAGAAGGTGAATGTAATTGCAGCGCATGGGTCGTTTCCATAATGGTGTCCGTGGTAATATAGCTGCCGCGGATCTCCTGATCAAAGCATTTTGTGTTCCTTCTGCCCAGCAGAGATACGGTGAACCATGGTGAGTCAGCACCGAAGTGGTATGAAGCGTGTCGAAGTTCTGGTTGTACTGACGCTCATCATCGCAATTGCCACGCTTGTGCTGCCCGCGATTCAATTGGCACGCACACGTGCCGGACGAACAGGACGCGAAAATGAGCTAAAATCCGTCGCCTTGAGTCTCCATAATTTTCACGATGTCTACAAGCGTTTCCCGGAAGCTGTTCGGCGTGACGATGTGGGGAGGCCGCTGGCGAGTTGGAGATATCATCTGCTTCCGTATATCGCCGGGTTTATGGTCGAGGTCGACTACGATCAACCGTGGTTCGATCCCGAAGCCAAGTACTTTTCGCTGCGGCCGATGGAGTGTTACTGTCTTCCGGAACGGCGGGAAACCTCGCCTCTAAACACGAATGTTGTGGGGATTTCAGGGGCCGGCGCTGTATTTGGCGGATCTCGCATCAACAGGATATCCGAATTCGACGGCCGGACTATTCTCATCATGGAGATTGCCGGATTCGATTGTCACTGGATGGAACCGGGTGATCTAGGCATCGATGATCTAACAGCGTCCCACGTGCACGGGATTGACGGTGAAGGACTGCTCGTGGCACTCGTGGATGGTTCCATCGGCTTCTTTGACAAGAGTGTGTCTGTCGGGCAATTGCGGAAATACATAACGTCAGCCGATGTCGCGGCACGCAGCGCCGCTGTCCTTGAAAAGCAATAAGCCAGCACAGACCATGTTTATCGAGTTCAGGACATGAATGACGGGACTTCTGCCAGGGGGAGCCATGCTGCAGTCGTATGGGCTGCGCTGCTTACCCTGCTTGGCGTAGTTGTTATTTGGTCAGGTTTGTCGTCGCGCGGCTTGTCTGGGTTGAGACGCGGGATGGACGGTCCTGTTACCGCTGGACGTTTGGCTGCAGTGGAACGCGTGCGTGCTTCGGGAGGCGTGGTTACGAATCGCCACTTCTTCGGGTTTGAATATCATTGGGGCTTCCCCGTTGTAGAAGTCGGAGAAAAGTGGGTGGGTGGGGACGACGGTCTGGTCAACGTGGCGGGCATCGAGGATATCGACGATCTATGGCTGGACAGGGCTGATATTACCGAGAACGGATTACGTCATTTAGCTGGGCTGGACTATCTCACTTCGCTGCGCTGCAAGGCGACGCAGGTAACGGATGTGTCGCTCGGTCTCTTGGCTGATATCGACGGGCTGCAATGTCTGGAGATTACCGGGGATCAGGTGACGGATGGTGGTTTGCGGGCGCTGGCGAATCGTCCGCTGATGTGGTTGTACCTCCGCGATGTTCCGCAGGTCACCGATATAGGCCTGGCACATCTTGCGGGATCGACGGAGTTGATGGGGTTGTGGTTGATCGGCACCAAGGCCACGGGCAGCGGACTGGCCGGGTTGACGAAGCTGGAAAACTTACGCGAATTGGTGCTGGCTGGATCTCCGGTCGACGACGCGTCGCTGGAGCAACTGAAACATTTTCCCCGGTTGCGGCGGCTTAATCTGTCGCGGACGCACGTGCAAGGTCCGGGACTCGTCCATCTCCGCCAGCACGAGCGTCTGGATGAAATCATCCTGGACGGTGCGCCCATTACCGCTCGGTCGCTGAAGTATTTTGCGGGGCTCGACACCGTGTCCGTGATCTCCTTGGAACGGACCGAGATACAGCCGCAGGAGGTCGAGGTTCTGTGGCGGCTGAGAAACCTGCGATCGATTTCACTCGCTGGCCAGTTGATGCGTCGCCCGAGAGATTAGGTGTTCAGCGGTTGAGGCTGCAGGCGTTTAGGCTGAGGCAAGGTCTTCACCGGCATAGCGGTCACACTCAAGAGTCGCCCGGGTGTGCGGCGCCGGAACTTCGGTCACGCCGAAGGTGCTTCGCAACGATGCGCGGATGCAGTCAGCCAGATCGCCATCTTTCATGTTTCGGCGTCAAGTCCAAGGACTGTCAGGTCCGTCACTCGCCCAAACTCTCTCACGTTCGTTGTGAGAACGGCATAATCGTAATAGCGGGCGGTCGCGGCGATCCCAAGGTCGTGCGTGCATATTGGCGTGCCCCTTGCAGTTGCCGTGAGCGGACGCTCCTCTGCGGTGCGCCGTCCAAACAGAAATGGAATAAGCGGGAAACCCGCTTTCCAAACCAATTGCCGTCGCGAGCGGGCGATTAACCGACTTCGCGGGCGATCTGCACGGCTTTGGCGACATTCAGTTCGCGGTAGATCTCGGTCACACGGGCGTGTGCGTGCCCGAGAACGACCTGTGCGCCGTCCAGGCCGTACTGCTCTCGAATCTGTGTGGCCTTCGTGTGCCGCAATCTGTGCGGGCTCCAGCGGTGTGTGGATCGCCATTTGCGCAGCTGCTCGCCATCGAGTCCCTCGGGGGCAGGAAAGGCCCAGTCACAGGCCCGGTGAATAGCCCGTCGATAACTCATCACATCATACCCCTCGCCCACCTCCTCCAGACGTCGTTGGCGGCGAGCCGGCTGAGGCGTGTTGCCGCAGGACAACGGCGTCTTTCGCTCATGCTCTCGTCGTTCGAGATACTGCCGCAGGGCTTCACGGGGAGAAAAGCAAGGTTTGTCGTCTGGCCGTAAGAGATACTTCCGCAAAACGTCCTGAGCCCTCGGCCCAAACGCGATCACGCGCGGTTTCCCCCGCAACGCCCCCTTATGCTTCGCTGGTCGATACAGCCACACGTCACCGCTCCGGTCAATCTGGGCGGGTGTCAATGAGCAGATTTCCCCAGTTCTCGCCCCGCTAATCAGTTGCAGGCTTACCATGTCCGCCAGTACGGTAGCCCACTGCGCGAGGAGACGCTTGTACTTCGCTTTCGATTCGTCGGAGTCGTACAAGCCGAGGTGAAAGAGTTGCCCATCGATTTTGCAGTGCGCGTAGCGTTTGCGGTATCGCAGGTACTGGGGTGTGCGGTCTGACATGGCGGTTTTCTCCTCTGCGGTGTGAATTCACACCTTTCGAGGCTGAGAAAGCCGCATCGTCAAACCATTTGACGAGATGCAAGATCTGCTGTCGGCAGGACTTACGATAGTGGGCGATGAGGGGCTCGAACCCCCGACCCCCTCGGTGTAAACGAGGTGCTCTGGCCAACTGAGCTAATCGCCCGTGGCGGAGACGCGATGGCGTCTTGCCGGTCAGGAATAATACCGCAGGCCCCTTGATTTCGCAAGCCGACGCGCGGCGGTGCGCCCGGGAGATGCTACTGGTCGCCGGGGGTGCCCAGACGTCGTCTCGCGGCACCGCGTCCGCCGTCCGCCAACTCACGGCCTGATCTCCCAGGTGTCGGCTGTGCCAGGACGAACTGCACGCGGGATGCACTTCTGTTACCATGTTTGTGGATAACCGCATACCAGAAGGAAGAGCCATCGCATGACTGCCGAGATCATATCGCTTGTCGACGCGCAATCCGGGGCATCGGCCAGAATCCTGGTGAGCCTCGGGCTGAATTGTTTCCAGTTCCAGGTCCCCGGTGCGGCTGGACCACTGGATGTCATCTGGTCGGAACCCGGTTTCGAAAAGGGGGACAAGCGGGCGTCAGGCAGTGGGATCCCCGTCCTGTTTCCGTTCCCGGGACGGATCGCCGGCACGACGCTCACCTGGCAGGGCCAGTCTTATGCGCTCGAGGCGGGCGATGGTCAAGGCAATGCCATCCACGGTTTCGTGCACGAGCGAGCGTGGCGGGTGATCGAGCACAAGGCGTCGCGCGTCGTCGCGCAATTTCAAGCGTCCGTCGACGACCCTGCGTTGCTCGCTCGTTGGCCAGCCGATTTTCGCATCACCGCCACCTATGAAGTACGAGGCAGTTGCCTGGCGTCCAGCTTCCGGCTGGAAAACCCCGGCGACCATCCGTTGCCGTGCGGGCTCGGAACGCATCCCTATTTCTCGCTTCCCATCGGTGGCCCCTCGGCAGACTCGTGCATCGTGAAACTCCCTGTCTCGAGCAGCTGGGAGCTCGTGGGTATGAATGCCACAGGCAACAAGCTGCCACTGGACGCCCCGCAGCGTGTGCAGCAGGGGCAGGCATTTGCCTCGTTGACATTGGACAACGTGTTTTCCGATCTGATCTTCAACAACGGAAAGTGCCAGGCGGCAATTGAAGACCCGGCCAGCGGTCGATGCGCGACGCTCACGTTCGACCGAGCGTTTCGCGAATGCGTTGTCTACACTCCGCCTCATCGCCAGGCCATCTGCATTGAGCCCTACACGTGTGTTCCCGACCCGTTTCGATTGGAGCGTACGGGCATTAGTGCCGGGCTGCGCGTTCTTTCGCCGGGCGAGTCCTTCCAGGCGTTCGTCGAGTTGCGGGTCGACTGAACGTCGCAACGGTTCGACCGCCGCCTTGCCAAGAGGTGGCTGCCGGTGACGCTGGACCTCGTCGGGGGAATCTGACGTACGGTCCCAACGGCACCCGCGGGAAGCGGCGCAGGGGTATCCGCTTCGGCGCCGGCGATTCAAAGAAAGGCACGCCGGCCCCTGGCCCGCGGCGCCGACGTGCTGATTGATCAAGCTGCGAAACTAGGAACTAATTGGACGCGTCCTCGTCCTCGTCCTCGTCGCCAGGCTTGAAGTCCTTGTATTCGAACGGGACCTTACCGGCTTTGATCAGTTCACCAAAGGTCTTTTCCGCATCCTTATCCTGTTTTTCGCCTTCAATCTTCCCCAGCATCTCGACGGCCTTTTCCAGGTCGTTTTTGTCCTTTTCGGTCAAATGCTTGTTCAACAATTCGCCGTAAGGGTTGCGGTTCTTCTTCTGGGGCTTGCCGCTCTCATCTGGGCGGGGGTCGTGGCAGACATTACACGTCTTGACTCGCTTCATTTCCGCCGCCAAAGCCTGCTGCTCTTCCGTCTGTCCGGCTTTCTTGTCGCCGACGTATTTCTGCTGGAACGCCTTGAGAAACTTCGGGTAACCGTACGCGGTATTGACCTGGCCAAAATTGCAGAGGACCACCACGGCAATTGCGCAGACGAGCAGTGAACAGAGTTTCTTCATGAGGGATCTCCAACGGGAATGCAGTTACTGATGCAGGGCCGCACCAACCGCCAGCACACAGCGAACGTCGCGGGGCAAACAGGCACCATAGCGGAGCCCGGCGGGATACGTTCAGTAAAACTGTCGACCCGTGGCCTGTCAAGTGAGCGATTCGTCGGGCAGAACCTGTCTGCCGGCGCGGCCAGAGACAGCGAGTTGTTCAGCAAGGGCACAGCCGATGTCCGGGAGCTGTCCTGCCGCTCGCGTCAGTTCACCGCGCCGCCGGAGCCCGCGGGGTGCCGTTCGGACCTTTGCGCGGTATGGGCTCGGCGGGGGCCGACTCTCGCGGGGTCGTTTCTGCCGGGGGCGTGTCTGTCGGGGTCGTTTCTGCCGGGGGCGTGTCTCGAGAGGGCGTCACCAGGGGGAGGGGAGCACCCGCAGCTGGTTGGGGTGTGGCGGATGGGGACGCGGGATCCACGGCGGTCGCCGGTGGGGTGCCAGCCGCGGGCTCAGCCGGCTGCGGAAGTCCCGGTGTGGGGCCGGACACCGGCTTCTCACGAAACAGTAAGGTGTCAAAATCGGGCAGCCTGGGGAGCAGTGAAGGAGTGATGCCCAAGGCCCGCGTGAACCAGCCATCCCCGATCCCGGGTGGGATGAAATCGTGTAATGACTGGCGGTCGGAAGTCTGCGCCGGTGGCGTCCAGGAGAACATCGTGGCCGGTGCCGGCAGCGGACTCTTTTCGGTGAACCAGGGGAGGGGCTGAGGTCCTTTCAAATCGTCGAACGTGAATTCGTCGATCGCGTTACGATCCCCGTTCGATTCGACCCGCAACACGAGCTTGGTGTTCTTGTAGTAGTTGTTGTTGCCGCCAATGACCAGTGGAATCGAGTCGGGGGCGGGCGGTGCATTCGTGCGCAGCGTGTAGAGCGGTGTGGCCTGGGATGCGACCTGGGTCGCAAACAGGCAATCATCGCAATTCACGGACAACCCCAACTGATACGGCGCAACACTGTCACTTCGCACGAGACCGATTCCTTGATCCGCCACGACCAGCAGTCGTTGCAGCCAGATCTTGATGGCGCCGTGTTCCCAACGCGGTTCCACCATGGAGCCGCCGATTTCGAACAATCGCGAGGTACTGACCAACAGGCCATTTTTCCACGAAAAGGAAAATGGCAGGGCAAACTCAGCCCGCAGGAACGGCGCCTGACCGCGGGCAATGCAGTCCTCCAACCAGATGGCAGGTGTGTCGCCGGTGAACGAAACGCCGCCCAGCAGCAATCCACCGAGATCACCCGGGCCGACCAATTCGACGAACGACACTCGTTGTCCGCTGGTCAGGCCTTGGGGATCGACATTGCGGATGGTAAAGGAACATTGCCGGAACTCGATGCGGTCGATGGTGTCCAGGCGAAACAAAGACCATCGCTCACGACCGTCTCCCTGGTCAGGAACTTCGAAATAGAACTGCGTCCCCTGCCAGCTCACTTGTCCGCCGAGTATTTCGATCATGGACGAGGGGGCGCCGGGAGGGCGGTTTTCACGAGAAGGTCGGAACGCAACAGCGGGTGTGAAACCGGTCGCCGCGCGAATCGCAATCCGATGGTCGGCGAACCGATTGGCATCAAGGGTCAACGGGGCGAGCAGTCTCACGCCGTCGAAACGGAGTTCGATCTCGGCATCTCCCGACAACTCAGCTGCCCGTTGCAGGGCTTCCTCGAGCGTTCCCACGGCAACGAGACCCTGCGACGCTTCGAGCTTCTCGTCAGTCACGACGAAGCGAGTCTTGGTGGCCGTGGCGGTGGTTGGCTGGCTCGGTACCGCCGTTGGTTCGCTGACGCCATTGGCCGTCGCGCGGCGATCGGAGCGATCCGGGAGCGTCGCGTCGGGCGGCGGCGGTTCTTTCGGCGCGATCCCAGCGCCGACGGCAGGGGGCGGGGCCGGCGGTTCTTTCTCGGGGAGGGCCTGGCCGGGTGCCTCGGACTGCTCGGCTGGCGATTTCACCGCTGGTTGGGGCGGCGTCGTCGAGGGCGGGGCGGCGGTCTCCGCGCTGGTTGGGTCCTGGGCGGCGGGGACGGTATCACGCGGGGCGCTCGCGTCATCCGCCTGCTTGGGCGTGACCGGCGCGTCAGCCGCGGGCTGTCCGTCCCCGCTGCGCTTCGTACCTTGAATACCCTGTAACTTGGCAGTGCCGCGGTCTCCACTGACCGCCAGTTGCGGCACGGCCGAAATGGGAGGATCGGGGCGCGTGTCGATCCAAAAATGGGCCAGCACGAACAGGACAAGCAGGGTGACTGGGACGACCCACGGCAGGTGACGTACCCACCACGAGTGCCTCGGCTCGCTCGCAGTCAAAACGATCGTACTGTTGGCGCGGATCCCGGGGAGGTTGAGCTGGTCAGCAACAAGCAGTAATTCGCCAATCAAGTCGCGAGGTGCTTGATAGCGCGCATCGGGCTGCTTGGCGAGCAGTTTGAGTACGATGCGAGAGACTTCCTCGTCCACATCGGGGCGGTACTGTCGTAAGTCCGGTGGTTCGTCGCTGCTGTGACTTAACAGCTTCTGCAGTACCGTGCCATCGGGGAAGGGAGGCTGGCCGGTCAACATGAAGTAGAGGGTGCAGCCGAGCGAATACAGGTCGCTCCGCACATCCGTGTTGCGCGGATCCGCGCTTGCTCCGGCGAAATGTAGTCGAACGTCCCCAACGTGACGCCACTGGCGGTAAGATCGTCCGTCGACGACTCGACCTGTTGCAGTCGAGCCAGCCCCATGTCGACCAGTTTCGCTCGGCCATCGAGCATGATCAGGATGTTCGAGGGCTTGATGTCGCGATGGGTCACGTCGCGCTGTGACGCGTGCTCTAAGGCCTCGGCCATCTGTAACGTGTAGCTGATGGCATCCTCCAAGGCGAGGACCCCGTTGTGCTCCACCAAATCGCGAACGTTGACCCCTTCGATATACTCAAAGACGATGTAGTTCCAGCCTTGGTCTTCGCCGACATAATAGACGCGCGCAATGTTCGGGTGATCGAGTCGGGCGGCGCTCTGCGCTTCGTTCTGGAACCGCCGCAGGGTATCCTCGTTGGTCTGGTCGCGCGACACGACCTTGACCGCCACGGTGCGGCCCAACATCGTGTCCGTGGCGCGGAACACCGCTCCCATGCCACCTCCGCCAACAAACTCCTCGAGCTGGAAGTGGTTTAGCTTCTCGCCTTCCAGCGATTGGCCCATCTCAAACGGACTGGCTGCTCGGCGAAAAGCGGGGGGAGACACGGGCGGGCGTTTCGAGATCACCGTCTGCTGGCTGTCAAAGACCGCCGGTGGGGCGGGAGTTGCCGGCATCGACGAATTTCCGCCAGGGGCACTGCCACCGTCCTCCGGAAATGTCGGCTGGTCGGCGTCGGCTGGCCTCGGCTCTGACGTCGCTGGTTCCACCTTCGTGGGGGCGTCGGCAGCGCGGACCAGTTTGCCGTCCGTAGGTGCTTCGGGACTAGAGGAATCGTTGGACACAGGCCAAGCACTCGCGACTCGGAAAAGACCCGGCAAACCACGCCAGATATGATCCAGGACCGGCGCGGACACATTGTCGTATTACTATTTCGAACGCCCGGCTCGTTCCGAAAGACCGCGGCCTTCCGGTACGTGAGGAGCGGTGGCATGCCGGCCGCACAGTAAGATGAGTTAAACAGTTGAGCTCATTGTAGTTGGCTTGAGGTTGGCTGTCAATCTTTAAGGCTTGATGGCACTTGGGTTTACGTCGTTTAGTGAGGTGTGGCCTGGAGTTGCTTCAAGCGACCGTCCGGCGCCGGCGCACTGGGACACCGCCTGCCGGGAGAGAAATGGACCGGAGCCGCCTCCGTTCGGTTGGCGGCTCGGTCGCCATGTGGTACAAGGGGAAGGGTGCTGAATCGAGTTGCACGATCCCGGCACATCACGAGAGGCCGGAATGCGACATGCGCCGCATGGAGGAACTACCGAACATCTTTGACCGGCGAGGGCTGCACGTGCCATGAATGGTCTGCTTTATACGGTGCTGGTGGGGTTTGCGTTCTGTGGTCCCGTGGCAGCCGAAGAGCCACGCTACTCGGCGGAATTGGTTTTCCCGTTGCGCGCGGATCATAACCATGCTCCCGGCATCGTCGAGACCGCCCGGGGAGACCTGCTGGTGTCTTGGTACCGTGGCAGCGGCGAACGGACGGCGGACGACGTGGCGGTCTGGGGAGCCCGTTTGCCCCGCGGGGCGGAAACCTGGAGCGAGGCGTTTGTAATCGCCGACACGCCCGGCTTCCCCGACTGTAATACCTGCATGATGATCGACGCCCAGCAGCGTCTCTGGCTGTTCTGGCCCACAATTCTCGCCAATAGTTGGGAGTCGTGCCTGACCAATTATCGTATCTCCACCGACTACGACCGGCCCGGACCGCCAGTCTGGTCGCGCAGTGGCCTCGTGCTGCTGAAACCGGACGATTTCGCCGCAGCGGGACTTAAACTGCTGGACGAGACACTGGCGCAATTGCCCGGAGCCCTCTTGGAAGAGCGGCAGGAGGAGCTCGACGAAGTCCGACTCCGTTTGCACAGTAAGCTGTATCAGCGGCTGGGCTGGCAACCACGGTGCAAGCCGACCGTCTTGCCCAGCGGACGGATTCTGCTGCCGCTCTACACCGACACGTTCTCGATCTCGATCATGGCGGTTTCGGACGATCAAGGGGAAACCTGGTACGCCAGTCAACCCTTGATGGGCTGGGGAAACATTCAGCCGGCGGTGTTGCGCCGCGATGACGGGACCTTGGTGGCGTATATGCGCGAGAACGGTCCGCGAGGCCGGATTCGCGTGTCGTATTCGACGGACGACGGATTGACGTGGGGGCCCGTCGACAATTCGTCGCTGCCGAATCCCGGATCCGGGCTCGACGGTGTCCGGCTGGCCAATGGCCATTGGCTGCTCGTCTACAACGACACGACACGCGGGCGGCAGAGCCTGGCAGTGTCGATCTCGGACGACCAGGGAGAGAGCTGGAAATGGACACGGCATCTGGAACGGCGCGAGAGTGGGGCATTTCACTACCCGGCCGTGATCCAGGGACACGACGGGACGATCCACGTCGTCTATAGCTTCTTCGTGGACGAGGGAAAGAGTATGAAGCACGCCGCGCTGAACGAAGCCTGGATCATGGCCGGCGATTGAGTCGAGTCGTTCGATCCGAGTCGGTGGATCCGCTGTGGCGGCCATAATCGCACATCCGCTGCGCACACCGCGTCACACACCCGAGTGTCTAAAATCCCCAATGCTTGGCCCCAATGACAGCCCTGGGAGATAGTGATTGTCGGCGGCAGTCCCCGATTTGGCAGGAGCGAGGCGTGTTGAGCTGGCGGATTTCGAAATCTGTGCTCGTATCGGCCAGCGTCAAGCTGCGGACGGCGAACGAGCGGTATGATCGTGGCGATGCTCCCGCTGCCTGAGTTCCCCTGCGGTGGTGTGCGGCTGAACAAGAGTTGTGCAGCGGGGCCGTATGACCCCTGTGCCGACCCCTTGCCAAGGACCTGTTTTGCTCGGACGCAGGACGTACAATCTAGAGTCGGATGGAGGGAGCAGCGGGGGACTGCCAATGAGGGGCTGCGGCCTGTCGGGTCGCGTCCCACACTATTCCTATCCATGGTTGGAACAATACCTGCGGGTGCATTCGGTTGTGCCGCAGCTAGCAACAAGGAGCTGATGTGTGCCATGGACGATCAAAAACGAACGCGAGGCGACACGCCTCCTGTGCGATCCCGCTTCGCGGAAGTGTCCGGTCCGCTCGGTGGCCTCATTGATTGGGAACGGGCGAGTGAGTCAACCGGGGGGGACGCGGAGTTACTGGCCGAAGTGATCGAAGCATTTCGCCAGGAAGCGCCCGTGCTGCTGGCGAATATTCAGCAGGCCATTATCGATCGGGATGCGGAGTTGCTGCACCGCGCTTCGCATACCATCAAGAGCGCCTTTTACAGCTTGGGCGCGCTCAGTACGGGAGATATTGCCTGCGAGCTGGAGCAGGCGGGCGAGGCAGCCAATTTTCAGCGGCCCGTGGAACTGTGGGAATCGCTGGAGTCCAAATACCGGCAGGTATCACAAGAGCTTGACGCTTTCATGAGGCGGCATAGCGAAATGTCCGCCGACAACAGTTGATGGCGAACGGTGATCAATGGACGGTTAACGCGGCAATTTGGGGGCCGTGACCGCAGCCTTGCCGGCTGCGGTGGCTTTTTTCACTTGAGTTTTGTCTTTCGAATTTGTTTAGGATTTCGAATTTAGGATTTCGAATTTCCTGTTTGGTGGCGGTCAGCGGCCGCGTCAGGCTTCCATCTGTGGCTATTTGTCCGACCAGATATCGGCAGTGCGGGCCGATAGGTCGGGGATCGCCGGCAGCGGTGCACTGGGAACCGGTTCGTACCAGAACGTTGCGCAGCTCCAATCGTCAACGGTTTCCGACAGCCCTTGCTTCCAGGCGATCTGTTGAATCGCGATGCGGGCCTCTTGTTGCCAGGCGATCGGATCGGGCAAGTGCCAGCGGTACATCGAAACGAAGACCTTGCCTGATTCATCGTGTTTGCGATCCAGGCTGCAGCCGTTGTAGAGGAACGGCGTTTGTTGGATGCCCCAGGCCAAGCCGACATAATCCTCACTGCCCGTGCCGCAAATCGTGGGGAAATCCGTGTCGCCATCCATATAGACTTTGACTTCTCCCTCGCCCCACCACTGATCGGGGTGCAGATTGCGGATGCCGATCACGGAACCGATGAATCGGCCTTTGTTCTGGCGGTGCGGCAGCAGTTCGAAGTCCCGTTTTTCGGTCGTGGGGTTCTCGCGGCGAAACAGTACGTGGAGTCTTCCCACGCCAGCCGCGTGCTTATCGCCGATCGTGTAATCGATCTGGTAGAAGAGCGGAACTTCCTTCGCGCCCTCATTGATGAAGGTGATCTTGGCGCGTTTGGCAAAGGGCATCGGCAGCCAGATATTCCGGCCACCCGTTTCGCCGACGGAATGCACGGCCGATTGATAGGCAGTGATTTTGCCGTGAGCAAAACCGAAAAAGTCGCCCACGGGGCACTCGATACTCGGATGCGGCTGGTCGTCCCACCAGACGCGAATGAGCATCGCACGTTGAGCGACTGGCTCGCGGTCTGTCGTGAGCCAGATGTGACGAATCGTGCCGGGGCCCTCGATATCGCACAGCTGCACTTCCTCACCCGGCTCAATGGTCCGTGCCGGTGCTCCCTTGCGACCGACTCCGAGCGGGCTGGCGGCTTGCCCCCCTTGCCCTGGTGCCCCGGTCGGATTCTCAAACGAAATCGACCGTGACAGCAGTCCCGTGTCCAGCGAATAGGGCTGGTGTATGAGATCCGACTCCTGCGATCTGGCCAAGCCGCCACCGCTGCTTAACAGCGTTGTCAGGACGACGAGCAGCACTACTCTTGCCAGGTTCTGTGAATTCCCACTCATCTTCCGTTTGCTCCTCTTTCGTAATCTCGACTTGCACTGGCTCAACGGGCCCCAGCACCTGGGAAGCGAATTACCGACGCGAAATCCACGGCACTTTCGCCACCATACCGCCCTCGTGCGCGGTTGCAATCCCCCCAGGACCGCAGCGGCCCGTTCAGCGCCGAAAAATTTCCCGCCGCAGAAGTGTCTCGGGGGGCTGGGTGCCGGGCGTCACGGCATCCATTTCGACTGCGCCTGGCACCTTCGGCGGTGTGCTGAGCAAGTGGCAAAAGCGGGCGCCAGGACTACAAAAACGGTTGAGTTGTTGCCCTGCAAGAGTTGTTGCCGTGCGACGGGGCGGTTTCGATTTCGGGCGGGTTGCCGCGCCAAGTTCCTGCGAAGGCTCACTTTGTGTCGTTTTGCAGGTCTGCCGCCAAGTGGGGAGATTTGGACCGGGGTCGTGCCGGCACGAGTTGCGGTGACACCTGCCGCGGACCTGTTCGCGCTGGTCGAGTCGATGCGGAAGCCGACTGTGGCAGGTGGCGTTTCTTCACGCGGCACAACGGTGTTTTCTCGGTCCAAACCGAGAAGCACGCCTGGCATCGGTCGACTGCGCATCGGCCGTTGTGGTGGGCAGGGCGGCGACCGGCAACTAGATCGGGCAATTGGAAGAGGAGCCGGACCTGCGCAGGGGGCCGGACGGAAAGGGAGAGCGAGTAAATGTCTGTTTGATTGAGAGCCGAGTCGTGGTTCAAGCTGCTTGGCGCAGGTGGCCGACGACGTTCTCGGCGGTCAGTTCCAGCACTTCGACGATGGCACCATCGCGATCATAGAACTTGACTTCGTTTTCTTCAATGAACCAGACGGCTTGCAGGCCCTCATTGGTGAACCGCCGTCCGCAGAAGTAGCCATCGCGTATCAGCATGGTTTCGCGCGGCGGCAGTTCGGCGGTACCGCCGAGTTGGATGAGCTTCTCTCGAATGAGGGATCGAATCTGTTCCAAAAATTGGACGTAGTCCATTCTCTCTCTCAACAAAAATTGAGCGTTTCGGTACTCTCACCCCAGTCTCTGGATAGCATCGGCACAACCAGCTATGACAATTCGCTACCAGCCGTTGAACCGCTACAGCTTGCCCAGCTTGATGTTCGGAGGGAGAGACGCGCCGCTACGGCGTTGGGGAAAGGCCGGCCGTCGGCAGGATCACTCCAGGAATAATATCGGGAGCCTTGCTTGTGTCCGCTCGCTGAGTCTGGCTCCACGGTCGGCGGTCGCATGCGCCTTCATCATCGCCATGCTCGTGCTGTTTGCGCAGCTCCCCGCAGCGTGGGCGGATGATGTGGCGGAGCGAGAATTTAACGAGCAGGTCAAGCCGATCCTGACGGGCCGTTGCCTGCCATGCCATGGCGCCGACCGGAAAGGCGAATTGGACTTGCGGTCCAAGGCAACGCTGCTCACAGGAGGCGAGAGCGGAGTGGTTGTGGAGCCGGGCAAGCCGGACGAGAGTCTGTTGATTGAGTATGTCGAGTCGGAGCAAATGCCCCCCAATGAACCACTCCCGGCTGACGAGGTCGGGATTCTGAAGCGGTGGGTGTCCCAAGGGGCGTATTTCCCCGCCGAGTCGTTGGACCTGTACGCTCAGACGACGGATGCGCGAGCCGGATATGACTGGTGGTCGCTCCGGCCGCTGGCCCACGCGACTCCGCCGCAGCCTGATGGAATCCCGCCGTCGTGGTCGCGGCATCCAATCGACCGCTTTGTATTCGCGCAGTTGAGCGAACACGGGCTCAGTCCATCGCGCCAGGCGGACAGACGCACGCTTATTCGTCGTGTCACCTATGACCTGACAGGACTGCCGCCAACACTCGAGGAGATCGCGGCCTTTGAAGCAGACCAGCAGGAAGGCGCCTACGAACGGTTGCTCGACCGCTTGCTTGCTTCACCACACTACGGCGAACACTGGGGTCGCCATTGGCTGGATGTGGTTCGATTTGGCGAAAGCAACGGTTTTGAGCGGAACCAGATCATCGACAACGCATGGCCGTTTCGGGACTACGTGATCCGGTCGCTCAACAACGACAAACCATTTGATCAGCTGTTTCGCGAGCATTTGGCGGGCGACGTGATCGGCCCGGGCCAGCCGGATGTCGAGGTGGGGACGACGTTTCTCGTCTGCGGTCCCTACGACGACGTCGGCAATCAGGATGCCGAGCAGGCGGCACAAATCCGGGCCAACACGATTGACGACATGATTCGGGCCACGGGCGAGACGTTTCTGGGGGTCACTGTCGGCTGCAGTCGCTGTCACGACCACAAGTTCGATCCGATCCGTCAGAGTGACTACTACAGTCTCTATGCGACGTTTGCGGGAGTCCATCACGGCAGTCGGGAAATGGGCACCACGGATCAGCAGCGGCAGCGGGCCGAGCAGCTGGCTCCCCTCATCCAGCGGAAGGAAGAGCTGGCGCAGGAACGTTCACAGTTGGAGCACGAGGTGACCGTCGCCGCGCGGCAACGAGCGGAGGAATTCACGCGTGACTGGACTCGTCCGCCGGCAGATCGTCGCGGGACCGAAGAGGTATTTCCGCCGGTGTCGGCCAGGTACGTGCGTCTGACCGTGCAAGGAACGGATACCGATCCGAATGCGGGCGGCGGTTATCGCATTGACGAGTTCGAAGTATGGACCAGCGAAGCAGCGCCGCGAAATGTGGCGTCGGCCGGCCATGGCGGCCAGGCGCAGGGAAGCAGTCCCAGGGCCGAGGACTTCGCCGATGCTTACAGCGCGGCATTGGCCGTGGACGGCGAATTCGGCGCGCCCTGGATCGCCTCGGGAGAGGAGCTCGTGATCACACTCGCGCAGAGTGAGACGATTGACCGCGTAGTCTTTTCCAGCGACCGAACTGGCGCGGCCGGCGACCAGAGCGTTGGCACGTTCGTGGGCGAGTACCAGATCGCGGTTTCGGTCGATGGGATGGATTGGCAGCAAGTTGCCAGTTCCAGGACTCGCCAGCCGGTGACGGAAGCCCATCGAAACAAGCGGCTTGTCGAAGGCATCATTACGCCGGAACAACGGCAACGCAGGGCTGACCTGACGGCTCAGCTGGCCGAGCTAGATCGGCAGATCACCGCCGTGCCGCCGCTGCCGGCCTGGTGGATCGGCACTTTTCAACCGGCCGACGGGCCATTCCATGTCTTTATAGGCGGTAGTCCCCAGCGGACCGGGGAGGGTGTGGTGCCCGCTAGTCTGTCCGCGTTGGATCGCGTGGCACAAGGCTACCAACTCGCCGCCGACGCGCCGGAGACAGAACGTCGCCGACAACTGGCCGAATGGATTACGGCGCCGGACAATCCGCTCACTCCTCGCGTCTTGGCCAACCGCCTGTGGCATTATCACTTTGGGACGGGCATCGTGGACACGCCGAGCGATTTCGGGTTCATGGGGGGGAGACCCACGCATCCGGAACTGCTCGACTGGCTCGCCCTGCAAGTCCAGTCTGCCAATTGGCAACTCAAGAGCCTTCACAAGCTGATGATGACATCGCAAACGTATCAGCAGGCGAGTGACTTCAGTGAAGCGGCGGCCAGGATCGATGCGGACAGTCGGTACCTCTGGCGATTTCCGCCGCGGCGGCTTTCGGCGGAGGAGATCCGAGACACACTGCTGATGGTTGCCGGCAAGCTGGACGTCACGGCCGGAGGGCCGGGATTTCGCCTCTACCGCTACTTGCAGGATAACGTGGCGACCTATGTGCCGCTCGACCAGTTCGGCCCGGAAACCTATCGACGGTCGGTCTACCACCAGAATGCGCGGGCCATGGTCATCGACATGATGACGGAGTTTGATGCGCCTGACTGCGCGTTCGCGAGCCCTCGCCGCGGCGCGACGACAACGCCTCTCCAGGCGCTGACGATGATGAATCACAGCTTCAGCATCGATCTGGCGCGGTATCTTGCCGAGCGGATTCGGCGGGACATGGAGCCGGCAGGAAACGGTGACGGTCCGAAAACCGATATCACGGTGGCGCAGGTGACACGCGCGTTCGAGTTGGCATTCGCCCGCCATCCTGATCAGCGCGAACTCACGGCGGCCGTGGCCGTGGTCGAAAATCAAGGCCTGCCGGCTCTATGCCGCGCAATACTGAACACGAACGAACTGATTTACGTGGACTGAGATGTTGTTTGACAGCGTTTGGGCGTGGCGCACACGGTCTCCATATCCGCCATCGGAACGGGGAGAACGGAGGACGGACCGACGAATAGAAGGCCTCTGCACCGTCACGGGGCGCTGTCAGGTGTTGGCGCGTATCATATGTCGTGGCCAATAGGACATTGGGTTCCGAGTCGTGTAGCATGCCCGGTGGTGCGCATCCGATGGCGGCTCGCGACTCCGGTTTTGCCGGCCGCGCAGGTTTTTGATTCTTTGGATTATTGAATTTGTTTAGGATTTCGATATTCGGCTTTCGAATTTTCTGTTGGGTTGTGGCCGCCGGCCGCCTTAAGCGTCTGAACAGGACAAGCACACATGTCGAATGAACGCCAAGCGAGGAACGCCGAGTCATGGCAGGCAGCGGTATTATCGCGACGCAGGTTTCTCAATGACACCTACACGGGGTTGATGGGGATTTCGCTCAGCCAGCCTGCTGGGCCGAGACCTGCCGGCCGGCGAACGGGATGAAGTCCCGCCGGAAACCGTTGCTGCCTGGCGACCGGGCCAGGGCCAATCGCACTTCCCGGCGCGAGCCAAACGGGTGCTGCAGGTGTTCTGCCCCGGTGCCGCGTCGCACATGGACTTGTGGGAGCATAAGCCGTCGCTCGACAAATACGACGGGCAACCCTTGCCGGGAGCGGAGAGTTTTGTCAGCTTCCAGGGGAAGAACGGCAGTTTGATGAAGAGTCCGTGGCCGTTTGTGGCGTGCGGTGAAAGTGGTCACGAGATTTCCAGTTTGCTGCCGCACATGGCGCGACACGTCGATGATATCGCGTTCGTTCACTCGATGACTTCCAAGACGAACACGCACGGTCCCGGCTGCATCTTTATGAACACGGGGCACGCCACGGAAGGATTCCCCGGCGCCGGAGCCTGGATGAGCTATGCCTTGGGAAGCGCCAACGACACATTGCCGACCTACGTGGCGATACCCGATATACGGGGTGAACCGCCGAACGGCAAGGCGAATTGGAGCAACGGGTTCCTGCCGGCTCAACACCAGGCGATTGTCATGAACGCTCAGCAGCCGATCCGCAACTTGCAGTTGCCTCCACAGGTGACTGCGGAGGAGGAAGCGGCGACTCGCGAGTTGCTGGAAGTGCTCAACGAGAGCCATGCTGCACGACATCCTGGGGATACGCAGTTGCAGGCCCGTATCGAAGCGTACCGACTCGCCGCTCGCATGCAATTGTCCGCACCGGAAGTCACCGATCTGTCGGGCGAAACCGCCGCTACGCTGCAACTTTACGGCACCGAAGATGCCAATCCCTTGAAGGCCGCCTATGCCCGCAACTGCCTGCTCGCGCGACGAATGCTCGAACAGGGTGTGCGTTACGTAAACCTCTATTGTGCGTCGCGCGCATCGGGCGTGGACGGTCTGCTGAACTGGGACGCCCACAAGACGCTCAAACCCGACTACGAGCGGCATTGCCCGGTGTTCGATCAGCCGACTGCGGCGCTGTTGACGGACCTGAAACAGCGCGGTTTGCTCGACGATACGTTAGTACTCTGGACGACCGAATTCGGCCGCATGCCGACGCGTCAGGAGGGGACCACCGGGCGCGACCACAATCCCGATGGTTTCACTTGCTGGATGATGGGCGCGGGAGTCAAGGGGGGAGTCCGTTACGGTGCGACCGATGAGTTTGGCAGGCGGGCCGCGGAGAATCCGACAACGGTGTGGGACTTCTATGCCACCGCGCTACACATCCTGGGGTTTCAGCACGAGCGGCTCACTTACTACTACAACGGTCTCGAGCGACGGTTGACCGATGTGCAGGGACACGTGATCCAAGACCTGCTGGGATAGTCCTTGGTCGGCTTGGACCCTTTCGCCCTCGTGCGGCGGCGGACACGAACGCACGATGTGGGTTGTGTCGTGCCGCCTTGTTGTGGTGAGAGATCGGCGAAACCTACCAGAGTCGCACGCGGGCATGCGAGATGGTGTTGCTGCGGCCGGCCTGATGGCCAAGCAGATCGATGACGTGCGAGGGCGGGGAACCTGCCCGCACGGTGGCGGTGAAGAAACTGACAAAGGGCTGGCGCAAGGGAACCGTGACCGATGGGCTGGATGAACCATCTGCGTGGATCTCCAGGACGCGATTCTCCGAGATTCCTCGGCCCTCGCGGTTCGTGCCACTCGCATAGTAAAACACGAACAGCCGATCGTCTTCGGTGACCTGGAACCGAGCCAACCCCGCCGTCTCTTGCCCGCCACCCTCTTCGGCCAGCACGAGCGATCGCCGCGATACGATCTCTCCGTCCTTGACCACGGCGTAATTCAAGGCCTGGGACTGTTTCGCAGCGGGGAAGAACTCCTGCCGCAGTCGCTCATCGAGGGCGCGTTCCGACCATAACAGATGCACGCGCCCATCCTCGGCGACCCACATGTCACAAGGCTGGATCCAGCCGCAGGTCTTGTCGCGGCTGGCAATCTCAATCCAAGGATGAAACTGGCCGGTGGTGATATCATCGGACCAGGTGAAGAAGAGGCGGCGAAAATCGTAGTCCCAGTCGCGGCCGGTGAGCGCCTTCTTGTACGCACGCCATTTGGCGTTCGGTTCGATAATGTCACTCACACCACAGAAATAGACCGCCCGATTCTTGAGCATTACATTGGGATAGCAGATTCGAATCGGCTCGGGCTGCTCGTACTCCTGACCCCAGGGCCATGTCAGCTGACCGGCCGCCGACCATTGTCCGTCCGCGGCGCGAAATGTCCATTCAGCCCGGTCGTAATCGATATTCTGCAGCAGTATCAGCTCGCCGCGGGCGCCGTCCGCGGCGAAACTGCGATACGAGTGTTCCGAGAACGCCGGCGTGCCCTGCCAACGGGGTTGCAGGATTTCCGGCGACGGTTCCGCCTTGGCGAGGTTCAACGCGACGATCTCCGGTCGCGCGGGACCGTTGTAGGCGTCGGGTTCGGTCAATGTCGGGTTGGTCGACACGAATACGCGTCCATCGTGAAATCCCGCCACCGGACAAGGTTCGCGGGTCCGCTGGGTGTCGTCCAGCGGTAACGGCCTCCAGCCATCGTCCGTCCGCTGAAAAAGCAGACCACGACAGTTGTTCAGCGGCTTGGCTTGCGGCAAAGTCTCCAGACCGCTGGCCACGAGACCGTAGGGGCCGCGCACGAGGCAGGTCGAACCGCTGCACCACATCGGCCCGGCACCGTTGTTGGCCGGTTGAAATGAATACACCTCCTCTTCGATCTCCACCTGCGGCTGCCAGTCCGGTTGTTGAGCCGGCAAGAGGGGGGCCTGCACAAGAAGCCAGGCTGTGGCCAACAGACCACAGGCCATGCAATGCTGCGTTACGCGCTGGTTCATCTCAGGGGCTCCTACTGACTGGCCGTTGGCCGCCGCCGACCGCCTGCTGGTGTGCCGGCGGTCGCCACGACGCTTCTGGACGGGGACGATCATCTGGCTGTGGCGACCTTGTCACACCCTACAACTACAACAACTTGTCACACCTACAACTACAGCTACTACTGCCGACCGCCTGTTGGTGTGCCGGCGGTCGCCACGACGCTTCTGGACGGGGACGATCATCTGGCTGTGGCGACCTTGTCACACCCTACAACTACTACAACTACAGCTACACCTACTACTACTACTACTACTGCCGACCGCCTGCTGGTGTGCCGGCGGTCGCCACGACGCTTCTGGACGGGGACGATCATCTGGCTGTGGCGACCTTGTCACACCCTACAACTACAACAACTTGTCACACCTACAACTACAGCTACTACTGCCGACCGCCTGTTGGTGTGCCGGCGGTCGCCACGACGCTTCTGGACGGGGACGATCATCTGGCTGTGGCGACCTTGTCACACCCTACCTACAACTACAACTACAACTACTACGACTTTTCTGCGCAACCCGACAGTTCGATATCGACTCCCATTTCTTCGCCGATCTGCTGCAGGTTGGTGCGGAGTTCCTCCGGCGCGATGCCGCCCGGGACTTTAATCACCGCGCTCATCTCAAACAACGGGGAGGCACTCATTGGGGCGCGGATACGCTCGTCTCCATCGACTCGACGTTCACTCCCTGCCGGGCCAGGTAGGCGGCGACCTTATGGACGATGCCCTCGTGATCGGCTCCGGTCAGTTGGAGATTGAGCAGAGTGAACGGAGCCGGCGTGGTGACCGGATCCTCACGAGTGGCCTTGACGGCGATCGTGGTCTCCTTGTCGGCCAGTCCCAGCAAGGCCTCCGTCAGGGCCTGGGCACGCGGCGTGGCGACACTGATCTTCACGATTCCGGCGAAATCGCCGCCGAGCCGAGCCATCCGGCTGTCTTCCCAATTCGCGGAGAAGCTCACCACTTTCTCAGTAATACGCTCCACGATACCAGGCCGATCCGGGCAGGTGATCGTGACAACCAAATACGTTTTCATGCGTTATTCCTCGACCGTACGATACTCACTGCAGAGAAATGCTAAGCGGTTCTTCGAGCCCCCAGATCTTGGGGCTGGCGACCTCGAGACTATTGCCGGCCGGATCGCGGAAGTAGAGCGAGCGGCCCCCTTGCGGCCAATCGACGACCTGTTCAATGGCTACGCCACAGCGTTGGAGATGCACCTTCCACTGGGGAATATCGTGGTCGGGCACGGCGAATGCGACATGTCCGGCGCCGTGAGCACCATGCTGCGGCAGCGTCGAATCGGGCACATTACATTCGTTGGCCAGGAACAACAGCAGCATGCGGTGGCCGCATTTCCAGAACAAATGCCGCCTCTCACGGTACTCGAACAGTTCCAGACCGAGGACATGTTCGTAGAACTGCTTCGCCGCATCGAGATTGTCCACGTACAGACACGACTCAAGGATTTCGTTGGCTCTCATACAACTCGTTCGATTCACTATCCGCGCGACTCCCAGTGGTGATACCGTGGAAAAACTGACACAAAGCCTATCACCTGCCGTGCTGTCGGACCATCATGACGCGCGGCAAATGCCATCAGCGCGCCGTAGCGGCCCAGTCCCCGGCAGATCGCCGCGCCGATTCCTCTTATTCCGCCCGTTGTCAGGGCTGCTTGGTCGGTCAAGTCCATAGCCGTTCGCGGTCACCTTGAAACAGATTCGGGGGTTGCGGTCAGCCGCGAAATGGGTGCGGCCGTATCAGTCGCTTCGGCCGGTGTCGAGCCGGCGGGCGATGACGTCATGATCGAGAGGAATGATGGTGGTGCCGGCGATCAAGTCCGTCTGCAACAGGTCGGGCATGTGTTCTTCCTCGGAGAAATTGTACTTGACGATGAACGCGCCGACCTGGATACCATGTTTCGAGTAAATCGGCGGCCAGAATTCCTCGGCTCGTGAAGCGAGCGTGCGGGAGAGCAACCGGGTGGCTCGCCCGGAAAAACCACCCAGCACCATTTCCAGACGACCCTGCGATTCGCGGTGGATGTAGAAAACGAAAGCCGTATCGTGTTCCGGCTGGTCCCAGCCGCAATACTCCCAGCTGCCGTCGTGCGTCTCGAAGTAGATGCCGGGCGACGTGGAGGTCTCGCTCTGGCTCAACTGCAGCCCCCCTGCGCAGGACGGCGGGTGAGGGTCATCGGCCCGGTAGCGGAGAAAAAACGGGCACTTTCGCTCCCGTCCAGCCGTCACCGCCGCGTCCGCTTCGAACGGTTCACAGCCAAAGGCGCCCGCCAAGATCAACTCCGCCACGGGGTTGCTCTTCATGCTCCCCAGGCACAGCAGTGCCTTGTCGCTCCCCGGCCCGCAGAACTGCTCGTAGACTTCTGTCGCCCGCGCAATCACCTCTCGCGGCGCCACTTGTCCTGGACTCCAGACCAGCGACTGCTTGAGATGTTCCGGATGCGGCGACAGGCCGGTTGGCTTGTGCTCCATTCCCTGCAGCTTTTCCTGGTGCTTGGCGGTCCCCCCCAGCGTGGAAACACCGTTGAGCAACTCGCCCAACAGCACCGAGTCGGAGGCTACCACCCAAGCTCCCTCCGGCCAGTCTTCGTCACCGGCGCGGACCCCTAAACACATTTCGAGGCGGCGGCGGCGCGCAGCAACTCCCAGAAATGCTCCGGCTCGACCGCGAACAGTGCTCCCGGCAACTGATCGGCCGAGACATGTCCGTACTCGATCAGGTAATCACATAGTCGCGATAACGCCTGGAGCGGAATGTACTTGACCTCATTCTTCAGCAGGGCCGCCACCTGGTGACGATCCAAGCCAGTGTATTCCACAATCGCCTTGATCGTACCAGGTCGCTTCCGCGGATCCGGAACGTGACCTAGCAGTTCGGCGAGTCGAAACGAGTATCGCATGCCTTTGACCTCAAGCGGGTTCTCAACCTGTCTGCCATCGAGTACCAGTGGACCAAGTTACCGTCTGACGATTGTCACTGTCTGACCATGTCACTGTTTGAATGGGGGAGTCCAGGGACGGCGCCGACTCGTCGTGTCGAGGGAACCGACTGCAGCGAGTTGCAGGGGAGTCTCCCACTCCCGTCAGAGATGCGGGGCTCGGCAACCCGTGGATCG
Organism: uncultured Planctomycetota bacterium; assembly: GCA_963802295.1. Taxonomy (GTDB): domain Bacteria; phylum Planctomycetota; class Planctomycetia; order Pirellulales; family Pirellulaceae; genus JAJRVM01. The sequence goes on from CAWDIM010000010.1 coordinate 391,897, forward strand.
TCCACCGCCGACGAGGCCGGGGTGCGAGCCAACAACGCATGACCACCCGCTGGTGCGTCGCTGGTCGTTTGGCAGCCACCTGACTCGTCGCCGCGACTCGATACCAAGTCGTGGCCACTTCAACGAATGGGAACGCGCGAACAACACGACCGTGCCTCAAAGATGCTGGATGGCTCGCGGACCCCACTGCTTGCTCCTGATTCTACTTGCCGCGAGGCATCCGCGGCAACCACCGGGCCCGATTCATGTGGAAACCGCCCGTTCGCCCCGTTCTCGTGAGTGTGCTCCGCCGATTCATATAGTCCACCAGTGAGTCGCCCAGGCTGCGAGACGTATCGAGGACCATCCTTTCCGTCGCATTGCGCTGGGCAAGGTCGTCGAGCCTCGCCTGAAAGCGACCCAAAGCCGCCAGATAACCTGGGCGCAAGTCGTCGGGGTTGGCCAGTACGCAGTCGGGGATCTCGAGCCCCACGAATTTGACCATGCCGGAGAGCGGAAAATTCAGTTCCGCATGGTCCAATACCTGCAACAGCACGACTTCATGTTGCGAAAACCGCAGTCGCTGAATGGCCGACTCCAACGCGTCCAGGTCACCAAAGAAATCACTCAGTATGACCACGATCTCGCGTCTTCCCATCCGGCCCGCCAGATCCGAAACACAGCGGGCGATATCCGTTTCCCGCACCGGCTCGATCTGCTCGAGATGCTGAGTCAGCTTGACAATCTGCTGCATCGCATTACTCGGCGGAACGAAGCCGCGGACCTGGTCATCAAAGGTCGCCAGCGAGACCTTGTCATTCTGACGCACGATACAATATGCCAGCATGGCCGCCACCTGGGACGCGAACAGGAGTTTGGTGAGCTCCCCGGTGCCGAATCGCATGGAAGCGCTCACATCCAACAGCAGGTGGCAGACGAAGTTGGTTTCCAGTTCGTACTGTTTTACGAAATATTTCTCGCGGCGGTAGAACACGCGCCAGTCAATATGTCGTGGATCGTCCCCCGGCACGTACTCGCGATGCCCCTGGAATTCGACCGCAAAGCCGGACTGGGTCGATCGATGCGCTCCCGCCAGGTTCCCCCACACCAGACCCTGCGGCTCAAACGGCCGCTGCGCGATCTGGCCCAGCACGACGGGATCCAGATACCGTGACAATACACTCATCTCGCTCCCCCCGGTTTTTCGTAAGCGCGATCAGCCGGGATGGCTTCCAGCAACATGTCGACCAGTTGCGGGCTCGCGATGTGATTGGCTTGCGCCGCGTAGTTGCCGGCAATACGATGGCGCAGCGCGGGACCGGCGAGCGCCTGGATGTCGCCGATCGTCGCGTGATGCCGGCCATGCAGCAGCGCCCGCGCTTTGGCGCAATTGACCAGCGTGAGCAGTCCGCGCGGTCCAGCTCCCCAGCTGACCCATTGGTTGACGAAGTCGGGCGCTTCCGGCGCACCGGGCGCGAGGCGCGTACCAGCGTCCAGGCGTAGCCGAGGACTTGATCGCTGATCGGGACACGTTGAACAAGTTGCTGGATGTCGAGGATCTCGGTGCCGGTCAGGCAGGCTTCGATGGCGGCCACGCTGCCTGACGAGACCCGTCGGGCGATTTCCCACTCTTCGGCGCCGCTGGGATAATCGACACGGATATGGAGCAGAAAGCGGTCCAATTGGGCTTCCGGCAGCGGGTAGGTGCCTTCCTGTTCCAGCGGATTCTGGGTCGCCAGCACGATGAACGGAGCGGGGACCATGTGCATTTCTCCCCCAATGCTGACGTGCCGCTCCTGCATGGCTTCGAGCATGGCGGCCTGTGTCTTGGGAGGAGTCCGATTGATCTCGTCGGCCAATACGAAGTTGGCAAAAATGGGGCCCGGCAGGAAGTGGTAGCCCCGTTCGCGGGTGTGAGGATCCTCCTGGATCACTTCGGTCCCCGTCACATCGCTGGGCATCAAGTCGGGCGTGAACTGGATCCGTTTGAATTTCAGGTCGAGCGCCTGCGCCAGGGAGCTGACGAGCAACGTCTTGGCCAGTCCGGGTACACCTTCCAGCAAGGCATGGCCCCGTGCGAACATGGTCACCAACACCTGTTCGATGACCTCGTCCTGGCCGATGATGACCTTGGCCAGCTGTTCTCGGATCTGCTGGTAGTACCGATGGCAGCGTTGGACGGCGTTCAATTCTTCACTGGATGTCGGGTGACTCATGCAAGTGACTCTCGGCAATGGTTTACTTGTCGGCGCTTTCGAAGTAGCGTCGCAATCGTTCTTCGTAACCGCGCGGCGGTTGTGAGCGTCCGCGCGAGCGAATCGCTTCCCGCAATTCGGCTGGCAGGCGCGCGAACCAGGGAGCATCTGCGGCCGATTGGCCTTCCGCGATGGCGTGGTCGTCGGCCGAGCGTTGGCCGTCTGCCACCGTGCGGTGTGCTGCCACCGCGCCGGGATCGGCGCGCTCGGAATCAGCCGGACGGGTCGGGGTACCCGGTTTGGCCGCTGGATCGCGCGAGGGCGACTGCGAGGCGGGGCCGGCCTTGTCCGCCGCCTCTGTTTGCGTCGCCTGGGGGGCCTGGGGCAGCGACTGGGTAGCGAGTGGCTGGGAGGCCAGCGACTGGGCGCCCGCTTGCTGCTGTTGACTGCGGGCCGCCTGCAACTGAGCTGACGTCTCGGTGCGGGCGGCCTGCAAGGCCTTTTCCGCCGCCTGCGCCGCCTCGTGGCGGGCCGATCCCGCCTGTGGCGAGTGGTCTTGCATGGTCTGGGCCGCTTGGCTGGCCTCGTCCGCTGCCTGCTGCACGGATTGCCGGACGGTTGGGGGCAGTGGATCTCGTTGGCCTTCCTCCGCCAATTGGCTGGCTACTTGCTGCTGGGCCTGTTGAGCGTCGGCGGGCTGCGTCGACGCGTTTTCGACGATCCGATGCTGCTCGTCGGCGAGTTCCGCCAACGCACCGTCGAGTTGCTCGAGCTGCTCGAGTTGCTCGACCAACGCAGCAGCTTCATTCGCGGAATCCATGGCTTGGTGATCGGTCGGTGCGGTCGATTCCAGCAGACTCTTCAGCTGATCCAGTTTGTGCAAGACATCCTGCTGTTGGTCCATGGCCTCCTCACGGGCGCCTTCGAAAAGTTGGCCTTCCGCCCGGTAGGCCGCTGCTTGGGCCTGCTGCAACAATGTTTCCGCCGCGGGAAGCCCGCTGTCGGAAACAGTCAGTTCTTCCAGTTGCTGGCGGATATCGTGCTGCCGCTGGGAAAGGGAATCCCATGTGGCCGGGTCGCTCGTGTCGACCTCCTGCGTATCGTCCGCCAGTCGTTGCTGGGCTCCCATCAAGTCGCGGATCTTCTCCAAGGCGGTCGACGGGTCGAATCGGTCCAGTCCCTGTGCTGCTTCGAGGGCTGTCAATACCGACGCGAGTTGGTCGAGGATCTCGCTCTGGTGCTGCTCGGCTCCGTCAAAGTCTCCTTGCGCCAGATTGGATTCCGTTTGCGTGAGAAGACCCTCGACTTGCTTTTCCCGCAGTTGTTGCGCACTGTCCGATGCTGCCTGCCCCTCACGATTCGGCCATTGCCCGGCGGTCTGCAGTGATTCGAGCAGCTGCTGAAACAGGGTCCGGGTATCCCGTTGACCCTCCAGTGCCGACAGGGTCGCGGTATCACGCTGATCGGTGGCCAGATCAGGCAGACGTCGCGTCTCGGCGCGTACCGCCAGCTGCCGGTCGATCAACTGCTTCAGCTGAGCTTGCAGGTGGGCCACCTTCAGTCTCTGTCGCAGCCGATCACGTTCCGCCATCAGCACCGCCACGACCTTGCGAGCCGTGGCGCGAGCTTGCTGGAGCGACTTCGGCCTGTTGCGGGCCGGTTGTGCGCTGAGCCGTACCGAGAAGTTCCACGATCTGGCGCATCTCTTGTTCTGACACCTGATCCAGGTTGGATCGCATCTGAGAGATATCGCGGTAGACGGGCAAGGAGGTGAGGCCGTTTTCGGCGAACTGCTCCAGTTGTACGTCCAGTATCTCCGCAATCAGCTGCCGCGCGGCATCGACCGTCAGCTGCTGCTGTCGCCGGCGCTGACTGATCTCTGCTTCGTCGGCCACTCCGGCATTACCGCCGAACAGCAACGAAGCTAGGCACAGGGCCGCCAGATACGGAGCAGAGCGATTGACTTGGCCGCCTGCGCATGTCACGGTTCATCTCCCAATCCGACTTGCCGTTGAATCATCTCATCCAGGTCCTGTTCGGTTCGCTGGTCCGCCGCCAGGATGGCTGCCAGCACGCCGGCCTCGTCAGAAACCTCCCAGTATAACGGGTTGCTCAGTGCCGAGGCACCGGCGGATGTGCCCCGATAATCGGTTGTCTCGAGCGTCACTTTCAACCGATCGCCTGTGCGGAGTTGCCAGGGGAGCAGGTCGAGCGCACAGCGCCCCGCATAAGGCAGTTGATTTGCGTCGAGTGGATAAGTCGATACCGCCGATGTCCAAAAAATGGGTCTCGGCCGGAGTCGCTGCAGCGTCCGCTTCCTGGCCACCGCTCCGGTAACGTTGAATCTGAATTTGCAGACGGAGTCGGCTGATCCCGAAATCGTCCAGCACACGGTATGCCAGGCTGGGCCGGGCTGCGGGGAGTACGAGGCGGTGAATCGTGGCGGCCACGCCCTCCGGCGGCATGTCGGCCCGCACCCGAAGTTCACCGTTGGGGAGCCGCATCGGCTGCAGGCCATCTTCGTCTGTTACCGACAGTTCGAAACGGATGGCTTCCTCGACGCTTCGCAATGGTTCACAGGTGGCGCCGTCCAAGTGCCAGCGGGCAGCTTCCGCGTCCTTCCTCACCAACTCTTGTCGCACGTGCCGGGAGGATGAGTACACGTCGGCCCATACGCGGCTGAGCCGCTTGCCGTTCACGCACCGCAGGGTCAGGTCGACACGTGAACCCTGCAAGACCGTCGCGCGATAGGCCCCCGGCTGCGGCTCAGCGAACGCTTGCGCGCGAGCATAGGCGGGGGGCTCGACGTCCAACTGCAGCTCGATTTGCGGCAGCGGAATCATCTCGATTTCAGCCGAGTTGGTCCAGGCGTCCCCCAGAAAAACCTGATACCGCAGTGAGTCGAGCAGGGGAGGAAGCTGTGCGGCAAAGAGGATTTCCCCTGTTCCCGCCGCCGTGTCAACCGCCGCCTGGCGTGCGAGCGACACTCGCCGCGCCGGGCCGCCGTGGGAATCCCGGACCAGTAATTCACCGGCTGCGGGAGGGCGGCGTTGACAAGACACGACAACCTCGACCGGTGCCTGCTCCGCGCACCGCACAGCACGCGGAGTGGCAGCACCCGTTTCGCTCAAGACCAGTTGGCCATTCACTTCGATCCGACTGATCCGAGTTTGCGACGGATAATGCTCGTCACTCCAGGCCAGCCGTCGCCAGAAGGTTGCGAAATGAGCAGGAAACAGGCCACCCACGCACGCCAACAGAGTGCCGGCCAGGGCCAGCAGGCAGAGGTGGCGCCGCGCCGCGCGACGATCAATGGCCCGACCCATGTCGAGTTCACTCCCGCGATGTTCCATCTGCCGGATGACTGCACCGCGCAACGCCGCTGAGCCCCAAGCCGCCGCCGCCGGACGGGTGAACTCAATTGCCGCCACGAGATCCGTATCCAGGGCATGCAGACGTTCCACCAACAGTGCCAGATCCACTTCCGTTTCACGCACGGCCAAGTAAGGTCGGACCCGGTACAGCACGACCGCCAAGAGTATCGTAGACCCGGCCAGAGAAACCGTGGCACGCTGCAACACGTCCAGTTCAAACAACGCGTCCAGAGCAAATGTCGCAGTCAGGATCCAGATCATGGTGGAAACGAATATGCTCGCTCCACACGCCCAGCGTCGCCATCGCCGCGCACGCTTCAACCGAGCCAGCTGGTGCCGGACCTCTGCGAGTGGCGTCTCGATACGGTTGTCGTCAACAAGGTGACGTGACCCAGCGGTGTCAACATTCATGTTTCGTAAGAAACGGGCTTTCTTTGTCAGGTTGCGGATAATTGCCACATGGTCGTCGCGAAGAAACCGGAGCCCTCATGCACGACAATCCTAACCGTCTGCTCAAGTCAGATGCATCCATTTGCGCAGCGACCATTCTCCGAGCATCAGCGCCACGATTAAGATGAACCACATAGGCGTTTTCCAGATCGCATAGTTGTGTTGTTCCGTGCAGCGGTAAGGAGTCATTTCCATGTGATCGAGCAACTGGTTGGCATTTGCCAGCGTGCAGCTGAAGCCATGAGACTGTTCCGCAATGCGTGTTTGGAGCGCTTCGTCACGGACGCTAGATCGCATTTCGGCTGATGCACCCGTAACGCTGAACTGTCGCTCGGCAGGGGAGTCGGTAATCGGGTCTTTGACGCGAATGCGATAGACCCCTTCGACGTGAAGCGGAAATCGTGTCTCGAACAGGCCCGGCCGGACGGCACCCACCCGCAGGGTGTCGACGGGACTCGTGTCGCCATTTTCATTCACCTGCAGCAATTCTGCTGGCAGCGATTCACCTTCCAAGTCGCCCGGTTCCAGCGGCTCGTAATTATCGTCATACGCCTGCACGCTGACAACGGCTTCGTCCTCGATGCGATACCGCGGTCGGTCCATTCGCACGACGAAACGCTTGCGTGCCCCCAAAGCGTGGCTCAAGCCAAGACGGTCGATCAGCGGCAGCCAGAATCGGCGGTAATACTTTTCGCCGTATTGGCGGCGCAGACGCCACGTTTCGTTGAATCCCAGGTACACGACTTCACCCGCACCATAGCGGCGGATTGCGATCAATGGTTGAGGGGTCTTGCCGTCGAGGCATTTGTCGGTCGGGTGTTGAGCCAACACGACAGCCTGTTCGTGAATGTTCGTCACACCCTGATACCAGGGAAGGTCGTGCAGAGTACTCCAGGCTTGCTGGTTCGCGGCCGCGTCGTCATCGAGTTGCATGAACGGGAACTCGCGCGCGCGGGGAGTCAGCTGGATGGCGAATTCACGCTGGTCTTGTAGTCTCGCGTGCGGGTCGAGGATGACGGGGAGCATCTTGGCCAGCGGCGTGTCGATCAGTTGCGCAGGACCGAAACGCGGCCCAGCGATGACGACCAGGCCTCCCCCGAGATCGCGGACGAACTGTTCTGCCATGGCACAGAAGCGGGGCGTGAGGGCCGCTTTCGGCAGGTCGTCCAGAAAGAGGACATCGGTGGCGAAAAAGTCGCTCCGATTTTGGGTCAGCGCCGGGAGAAAGAGCGGATTGGACTGTCGCACTCGCGGATCTGACGAAGCCAAGTAAGTGCGGAATCCACGCAGCCCGACCGCCGGGTCGCGGTGAAACACCTCCTTCACAAATCGCCATTCCCAGGTCGGTTCGTAGGCGACATAGAGCAAGCGGATGAAGTCGTCGATGACCTGAATTCGGTGTGTTGCCGCGTTGTTGTCGACTACGACTTCGCCCGGCAGTATGGGCAGCTCGACGCGCAGCTGGATCTCTCCCGCTCGCGCGGGAAGATAGGGGATTTCCAGCATGTGACTCTCGTCGTCCAGCTTCACTTCTCGCTCGGCAACCACTTCCGTTTGGCCAGCGGAAACGTCACTGGCCGACGCGAGGGCGAACAGACGAACGACCACCGTCTCACCGCGGAGCTGTGACTGCTGTATGCGCACGCTAACGATCGTACTTTCGCCGCGACGGATCTTGGCTTCCGTGTGAATCTGCACCGCCAGGTCGCGATTGCGAACGGCTCCCACGCCGATCGTGTGAACCGGCACTCCCAATTCATCCAGCGGCGACTTGACCGCCGCATCGGAGCTGTCCAACGGATGCTCGCCGGCGTTCTGTCCGAAGTCGCTGATCAGTATCACCCCTGCTATCTGGCGGTGACCCGGCTGACGGCTGAGGCTGCGGAGCACCGAGCCAAGCGCTGTCACTTGACCAGTTGTTCCCAGCTGCGCGGCAACCTGCTGCCAATCGATAGATTTGGCTTCGCCCTGGTTGGAGGCCAACTCCCGTACCTGACTGTCGGTCTGTCCATCGAAACAAAACAGCCGCAGTCGGCACGATCCTGCCGCGTCGAGTCGGGCCAGCAGAGACGCGCCGGAATCACCGTCGGCTCGTCTGCCCAGCCAGGCCCGCACGTAGTCCTGTCGGGAAGGGCTCGGGCGCCCATCCGAGAGCGTGTCCCCCAGGCCCGTGGCCGCTGCCAACGCCGCGAGTTGATTCGTCTCGTAGCCATCGCGCAGGGCCATGCTTGCGGTGGCATCCAAGGCGACGAATAACTCGGGAAGCTCGTCGCGCGAAACCGTGATGCGCATCATCGGTTCGGCCATCGTTACAAGCAACAGCAGTAGCAGCAGGATCCGGGCGCCAGCCAATATGCCACGCGTTGGCGAGCTGCCGAGTCGTTGGTACTTCCAATAGAACAGAATCACCCCTGCGACCATCGCCATCAGTCCCAGGCAGAACCAGAACGGCCCCGAGCCCGTTGTTGCCCACTCGGCGCCGAGCGATCCGCGCACTCGATCCACCGAGGCTACTCGGTCGAGTCCCAACAGCCATCCTGTGAAACGCGCGATCATGGGAGTTAACTGCTATTGGTCATTGGTCATTGGTCATTGGTCATTGCCGCACGGCTCGACAGCGCCGCTGGCACGCCGCCTCCACCGGGCTTGTCCCGGTGGAGCGATGCCTGGATCGCTACCTCGAGCGTTCGTCCATACGCGCCGCCTCCACCGGGCTTGTCCCGGTGGCGCGATGCCTGGATCGCTACCTCGAGCGTTCGTCCATACGCGCCGCCTCCACCGGGCTTGTCCCGGTGGAGCGATGACTGGTGAGCTACGGTTGCCTCGCGAACCGGAGCAAGGCTGTCCAATTGGTGATTTCTCATGCGTCACCGGCCGATGGCCATTTCCAGGTCGGGGTGGCAAGGAGGATGAGTTCAACGATCAACAGGACGAGCACGGTCAGGACAAGCCACCACCAGAAGGGACTGCCGTGTGCCGAATGGTCGACTGCTGAGAGTGTGTCGCCGGTCACGAGCTGGCCGACATGAGTATCGAGTACTTGCTTCTGAAATTCGTCGTCGGTCAGCGGCGTCAGGTCCGATTCGCCGGCATCCCCGTTCAGGGCGATCGTCTCGCGCCAGCCGCGCAGTTCCAGCTTGTCGCTCTCGTCATCACCGGCCGCGGACTGCAGGCGATACAGACCGCGTGTCCAGGCATCGACGATGGTTACGCCCAAGCGATCCTCGCCGATGAATCCGACATCCAGGACATTGTCCGGCCCGCTCGATTGAGGTCGCTGTAGCCGCACCTTGGCCCCCCGCGCACGAACCGGCAGGGGAATCGCCAATTGTCGCTGGGGTGTGTAATTGCGGTGGGGCAGCGTCGAGCGGAGCAACGTGCGCAGGATGTGATCCCAGAGCACGATGGAATTCGTTTGAGCCACGTTATTCCAACTGGGGAGGAAGCCGGTGGTCGTGAACAAGATCTGTCCTATTCCGACGCGTTTGGCGAGCAGAAACGGCGAGTGCTGGGCGTCGTCAAAGCGGCCGCAGACGCGTCCGAAGTTGTCCCCGGGGATGTCCGTCTCCGGCGCGGGGGCTTGCCAGGCCAGCCACTGCGGTTCAGCGAGTCGCGCGGCGCCGCTCGATTCGCTGTTCTCGACCGCTTGGTCAGCCGGCACCGGCGGTTCGACTGCGACGAACCGGAAGAAGAGTGGCTCGCGATACAGGTCTTGCAGTTCCTCGGCCGACAGTCCGGGGATTCGCAGCAGCGGCTCCGACTGCAGACTTTCCCACGACAAGGAAAATGGTTCGATGACCGTATCAACCGCCTCCTCCGGCGTGATGCCGACGGGCGTCTCGACCAGACGGCCCGGAAGAATGCCGTTGCCGCCGCGCCAAGCCGCGGCGTTCCAGGCGACGGGGTCGAAATCGGCACCCGTCGCGATCAGCAACGGCCCACCTTGTTGGACATACTCGCGCAGGAGATCGACTCCTGGACTCGGATCCGGTACGCCCGCGACGACGACCAGTCGGGCCGTGGATAGTAGTGCTCGACTCAGCTGGTCGACCGTCACGTGCTGGATGTCGACCAGCGGTCGCTGGCCCGTCCGAATGGTGCTGGACGCCAGGAGTTGACGCAGAGGTCTGGTTTCCCCCAGTCGCCTGAGCGCCGGATCCTCGTCACTCTCACGGACGTGATCCACGAAGACGACAGGGAGTGAGGCGACGACGGGAATCATCACGGTTCGCTGGTCGTCCAGAGCGAGTCGGTCCGGCGTGATGGCGGCGCACAACGGTACAAAGGCGACCGCACCCGGTTCGACGGCCGTCTCGGCGAAAGAGCACTCGAAGGTGAGCTGTCGCTCGCTTGGCCCCGGCGGAAATTCGATGGAGCGCGAGGCAATCACCTGTTCGTCGATGGCCAAGGTCACCTGGGTACGACGTGGCTCAGTCCCTCGATGACAGATCGTGACGAAGACTGTGGCCGGGGCGTCCAGATCCACGATGTCATCGCGCAGTCGCACGTCGGCCACCCAAGCGTTGTCCCAGGGCCGAGCGGATACGTCGCGAATGTTCAGGGGTGGAAGTTGAGCGGGCGGATCGGCCGCAGACTCGGCCGGCCAGTTGCTGCGCTGCAAATCAGTCAGCAGCACGATTTGATCGGTCAACGGTGCGGCCGTCGCGAGGACGGTGCGGGCCATACTGATGACATGCCCGATGGTCGAGACGCCGTCCGCCACCTCGACTGTCTCGAGGAGATCCAATGCATCGGATTTCCGGCGCAGTGGTCCCCGGCCATCGTCGACTCGTCCACACGTAAAGAGCAGGGTGATTTGACTCCCCTCCGGCAGTGATTCGATCAGCTTTCGCGCTTCATCTTTGGCCCGCTCCAGCAGCGTCTCGTTGACTTGCCGATAGCCCATGCTCAGACTGTTGTCCAACAGCAGGATCAAGTGCCGAGGGCTGTGCGCATCGATCGACGAACCATCGCCGGTCAGAAAAGGTCGAGCCAGTGCCAGGCCAAACAGGAAGACGGCGGCGGTCCGCAAGACGAGCAGCAGCAGGTCCCGCAACAGCAACCGGCGTCGTTGACGTGTGAGGGCCTCGAGCAGAAAGCCCATGGCCGCCCACTCCACCTGGCGAAAGCGTCGGCGGTTGAGCAGATGGATCACCACCGGGCCGGCCGCACAGATCAGGCCGGCGAGTGCCAGGTAGCCGTTCGAGAGATGGGGGAGCCAGTTCATGGGCGGCTACGCGCGGGATTCTGACGAAGACTCTCGATCCGGCCTTCCTGCAGAATCGGCAGGAATCGGTTCGGTATGGCCAGCAGGAAACAGGCGACGCTGGTCGCATACAGATCACCGCTGGTTCCGCTGAGCCGTCCATTGCCGTCGGCTCCGCGGTCCACCCAGCTGCCATGCCTGTCGGGGTTGCCGGGGTCGTGACGCTGCGTTGCTTCCAGGAAGTCTCGCAGGATCGGGTAGTGTTGCCGCCAGTCATCGCCGCCGCTTTGATAGAGCGATTGGCCGACGTAGTAGAGCGTGTACGCGTCGAACGGCATGGTGCCCTGTCCGGCGTTGGGGGCGGGGAGACGGCGAATGGCCGCCGTGATCACTTCCATGTTCTTGCCGATTCTCCAGTCGTCGTAGCACCCCAACTCCTGCAGGCAGACGACTCCGGCCGCAGCCATTGCCAGCGTGGGACCGCCTCCTCCCTTGCTGTAGGTGAACTGTCCCGGCCCTTCACGCTGCTGAGCTTCCGCTTGGCTGTCGCGTCCATTGCGGGCCCAATAGTGTTCCCGCACGCTGCGCACCGCCTTGTCTATGACGTCCGCCGGCACGTCCAGGCCACTGTCCATCGCGCTGCGCAGCGCTTTGGTCTGCATGACTGCCAGACTCAGGTCGTGACCGCGCGGACGCGATTCGGCTTGATAACCCCATCCGCCGTCGTCGCATTGGGTCAACGCGATCAACCGCAAGGCGTGGTCCAAGGTCGCGGTAAACCGCTGGTCACGCATCGTCGACATGCCGTACGCCTGGCCCAGCACCAAGGTGGCAAGTCCGTGATTGTACATGTCGCGTTGGGCATTCGAGATATTCAGCAGTCCAGATGGCTTGGCATGGTCGATGACATGGTCGAGCGCCCGCTGCACCTCGTTTCCGTACCGACCGCGGCCCGCTGCATGTCCCGCTGCCAGAAATGCCATCGCCCCCAAGCTAACGAGTCCCAAATCGTGGCAGCCCCAGTCTCCGTCCGGGCCCTGACGCTTGGCCAGCCACTCTAATCCCTCGGCCAGGGCCTGCTTGCTCCCCGGCGTAATCTCCCATTCGCCTTCCGCGCAGAGTCGTGACCAGGGAGTTGGGGACGAACAGCCAAATCAATGTCGCGGCGCCCATCACGAGGGTCACTGTTGGATGTCGCATCGTGAGTATTCTCCTCGCTGCACCACTGTTCCCCTGAATCCTCTGCGGATGTAAGGCTCCGGATTTCGGATCTCGCACCATTGTTGGAGCTGCGGGATCGCCGGGCAAGGTGTCACGTCTGGTTGCGGCCGGAGCCGCGTCAAGGTCTGTCGGGCTGAGCTTCGATTGCCTGCAATTGCACCAATTCTCGCTGGCCGCTGGAGACGCCGTCGCTGAAAAACAGCCACGTCCGGTCCTGGCCCGTCACCAGCGGCCCCAGGTTCGGACGAGTACCGGCCAGATTCTCGACCATCAACGATTTGACGACGTTGCCCGTTGCTGGATCAAGCCAGACAAACTCCACCTGCAACCTCACGTCGTTGTCCTGGACTTGGCGAGCCCGAGTATACACGATCTCGTCGTTCGCGTCGTACGCGGCCGCCAGGATCGGGTCAGTAACCGCATGTTTCCAGTTCACGCGCCCGGTCGAGATATCGAGCGACGAAATCCCCGTGCCGGAATGAACGATCACGGAGCGGGCGACGGTCCCCACCATCTGATGTATGTGAGGCATGATGGTCTGCCAGCGTCGTACGCCGGTCGCCGCGTCGATCGCTTCGACGCTACGCACGCCGGGTTGCGCTAAAATGAGTTGATCGTCGCGCAAGAGTGGTGGCTGATGATGCTGAGCAACCCAAGTGCGATCGGCCTCGGGCGGCGTGGCGGACCACGACCGAATCCAGCGCACCAGTCCTTCGCTGTCACCGCACAACGCCACTCCTCCCAGCACGGCAAAGAAGCGGTCTCCGCTCACCGACACCTGGCAGACCAGCCGCTGCCACCAACTGTCACGCAGACGCAGCAGAGGATAGGATCGCGTCGGTTGCCCGGTCCGCGGACTGAACAACCTTAACTGGAGCATGCTGTCGACGGATCGCTGCCGATCCAGCGTGAGCACGGCGAGCTGTTGATCGAGCAGAAATGGATCCGAGACCGGCACGTGCTCGTCCATTTGGCCAACCCAGAGGAGTGTGCCCGACGCGAGGTTCCAGCAGGCCAGTCGTGGAACGTCACCGTCGAGCTGCCGGGCCATCACCAGACCGTCGAACACCAAGGGGACCATGGGGACGAGTGGCCAGTCTTGGCTGCGGAGCATGACTTCGTGAAGCGGTTGGCTCGCCCATCGCGGTTCACCGGAATGCTCGTCCAAAGCCATCAACTGAAAGCGATTGTTCACCAGCAGTAAGCCCTGGGAAATCTGGGCGGCGAGTTGTCGGCCCGTCCAGTCGATTTGCAGGTCACGAACACCCGCGAGGACTTCCTTGTCGGGATCCTTACCGACAACCAGCGGCAGGGGGTGCCGCACGGGAGTGGTGATGCCGGTGACCGGTCCTGCGGCCGCGAACAGGCCTGTGGTGGCGGCGCTCGGACCGGGTTGCCTGGCACGCAATTCGGCCGCGATGCCGGCCAACTCGTCGGCCGTGATGGTCACCTCGCCCAGCTGGACGGAATTCCGGATCGCCGCGTCGCTGCCTCGGCCGGCCAGAGCCGCTGCGAGAAGCTGCCGCGCGTTCAGTCCGTCGTCGACCATCGTCGCGCGAACCGCCGCTGCTTGCCGATACCAGCTGAGTGCCGGTTCGGGCTGGCCGCGCGCCAATTCTTGATCACCTAGCCATTGCAGGGCTTGTCGGGAAGCGGCCATGCCGTGGAATCGCTCCGCCAACTGCCGCACTTCGCGCGGTCTCCTTCCCCGCTGAGCCTGCTCGATCCGCAGGCGGGCCAGATCGCCATGATCTTGCTCTAACTGCTCGACCAAACGAGGGTTCTCGTCGAGGGCTCGACGCACGGCTACCGGCAGGGAGACTAGCAGCGAGGGATCGTCCGACGCCGCTGCCAGACCGCGTGCGTTGGACGTGTCCAGCTGTGACACGAGCTGCGCAGCTTCTTCCCACGAGCCGGACTCGAGCAGCCAGTCGAGTTCCACTTGATGATTGAACACGTCGCGACTGATTTCCTCACTCAACAACGGATGCCAGTTGAATGACGGAACTCGGCGGCCAGTAATCACTGGCTCCATGCCCAGTTGTCGGGATGAGAGCTGGTCCCCCCACGCTACCAACGGGTCGTAGCGGTGGAGCCCGAAGAAATTCAGCACGACACATTGGTGACGGAGTGATTCCCAGCGACCCTCGTGGATGAGCGTCAGCAACTCATCGCGAATGATCCGCTCCATCTTCCACTCGACGAGGTATCCGGGCTCGAGTTCCGAGGTCAGCAAGGGAATGCGAATCGAAGAAAAGGGCAGTTCGCCGCGCTGACGCCACGCCTGCTCCGCCAGCTGGAGATAGCCTTCCGGTCCCAACACACGACTATCGGGCGGGAATCGACTGTCGGAAAGGAGAGCCGCTTCGGACAGCAGCTGCAGTCGCTGGGCCAGGGACTGCAGGGCCAGCGATCTGTCCGCCAATCTGTTCTGCAATAGCTCCGCACCCAAGTGGGGAGCACACCCAACGCCCAGCGAGGCGACGAGGCACGATCGTTCCCACAAGGCGGGGGCGATCCCTTCGGCTCGCTGCTGGGCAACCGACGCCCGCCACGCGATCATGTCCTGATCGACCGCCAATTGGTCGACCGCGCCGTATGCCAGGTCTAGGACTTCCGGGGGAACGTCGGCGGCAAGTTGCGTGAGAGGTCGGATCAGGATGCGATCAAGTTCGATGCGGCATCCTGCCACCCCTCGCGCATGATACAGTCCCAATTGCGTGCAGCGGGGCGTCAGCGTTTCCCGCGGTTGTTCCGCCTCGGCCCAATGATGACCGTCGGTGCTGGTCCACCAGCGGAGGAAGCCTGCGCCGAACACGAGCCGGATCCATACGTCGTCGCCCACGTAAGGAACGAGGTTCGAGGGGACGGGGCTCCAATCGCGCTCGTGCGAGTCGGCGTTGTCCGATAGCACGACGCACGTGCGCTGGTCGTTCCGGTTCCGCACAAAATGAATGACCGGCCCGGGGTTCTGGAATGCGTGAGGGGCCAGGAAAATACCGGTGCCGGGCTTGGCCGAACTGACATGCAACACCAACTCACGCGGGCCGCGACCGGGCAGCGGTGCCGTCAACCAGCCCGCCGACTCGGCTTGGCTTGCCTCCAATGCCATGCGCACCGCGTCGGTCGCGCCGTAGCGTGCCGCTGGCGGAAGGCTGGCACGCCATGCTAATGCGGCTGGCGCAATGGCAACCTCCGGCAGACTGACCGCGGCCGACGGGAGCTCCGCACAACGCGTCATGGCGATCGACCGGATATCGGTGCGTCCGTCCAGGTAGACCTCTTGCGGCAAACCGGGGAAGGGAAGTCCCAATAAGACAATATCCCCTCGCGTCAATACCAGCTCGCCGCTGGTGTAATGCAACGAGACGGGAACCGGTTCTCCAAACTCGCTGCGTCGTGTTCTTTCCCCATCGGTGGCCGCCAGCGTCAGGTCTTTCGGCCGGCGGGAGCCTGCCTGACGGATCGTCGTGTAGGCAGTCCAACGGCGCTGACTGCTGTCGAACACCAAAGTCGCCCCGCCGTCGCCGTGAAACAGATGAATACTCAAACGCTGTGGCTGCCACAATTCCAGACGCAGCACCGTCGCATCGAGCCAGGGCGCAGCGAGTCGTACCAACCCCTGCACCCGGCACCCGTGGCCCGACCGGTGCGGAATCAGTTGCAGCGCGCCTTCTTCGCCGGGGATGTCCTGTAGCCACTCCTGCCACGGCTCGCCGATGCTGTTGGCGGCATCGCTGTTGGACAGCTCGAAACAGATGTCCGAGAACGAGGGGAGCGGATCCGCGCCGTTGACCGGACCACTGGCCAACAATATGCAGACGGCGCCCATCCACACACTAGCTGTCGCGCCCCGCAGGCCAGTCGCACGATCTTGGGGAGTCATCGGCGGCCGCAATCCGAAATGCGAACCGCGAAAAATGCCCCGGAGGAGAATGCCACTGAGAAACATTCCCCGGCGGAAGATGTCCCGGATCAGCTGTTTCAAGAACGAAACGACGGAGACGGAACATCGCGAACACAAAGGGAAGCACCGATCTGGATCGGTGTGAGTCGTCTCGGTCATTTGGATTTCGCACCAACCGGCTTGTCTCGGATTTCCGGATGCGGACTTCGAATTGGGGGCTCCGAAATGCCCCCGCTTCACGCCATCCTATTCAGCCCTTTTGCTGCCGCAATAACCTGAGGAACTCGCGCATCAACGCCGTATTATCATGCCAGGTACGGGCGGTCACGAGATTGCCGTCAACGACAACTTCCTGATCGACGTATTGTGCACCCCCTTGTTGGGCGTCGAGAGCGCACTTGGCCACGGTCGTCACGGTGCGGCCATTGATGCAGCCGGCAGCCGTCAGGATCTCGATTCCATGGCAAACACACGCGATCGGCTTGCCCGCCGCGTGAATTGCGCGCGTGACTCGAATCAGGTCAGGGTCGTAACGCAGGTACTCGGGCGCGGCCTCCCGAGAGGAACATGCCGCAGTAGTCCGCGGGGTGCAAGTCGCGAAAGGCCCGCTGCGCCTGAATATGATAGCCCGGGCGTTCCTGAGTAATATCCCAGGGGACGTCCGGGTTGGGTGGCATCTCGTGCAAGACACTGTGGTACAGACGCGCTTCCGGACCGGCCACCACCACGTCGAACCCGTCCTCCGGCAGGCGAAAAAAGGGATAGAACGTGTCGAGCGCTTCCGTGGCGTCGCCTAGCGGCATCAAGATTCGGCGTTGTTGGATCATCGTGCGCCACGTTCTCCTTTCACGGGGATTCTCCGCGAGAGTATCCGAGTTTCGGCTGGCCCGCGCCTTGGTCCTGGCCATCGAACGGTGACCCCAGCGAAGGGTGACCCCATCTGTCCAGTGTATTGGGCTCGGGTGGCGGCCCGCGCCGACGTGTCATAAAAAAGCCGCGGGTGACCGGCAGATCACCGGCCACCGCGGCTGATACCACTCTGGCTCGAACCTGAGCTGAGGCGCGCAACGGCGGCAGTTCGGCATCCCCATGGCGAGGATGGTCGAGAGAGGGGCCCGACCCGCGAACAGGCTTGCGCGCGCGCAGGATAACTTCTACAGCGTGTAACCTTCACGGTACTCCGGGAAGACAATGCTCTTGAGCTCCGGCGCGTTGGTGGCCGACATGGTGGTCGCGTCCCACTCCACTTTCGTGCCGTCGGCCCAGACGGCCAGGTTGCCCAACAGAATCGTTTCGGTCAGCGGACCGGCGTAATTCGGGAAGTTCGACATGGCCGGCTCGCCCCCCTTGATGGCGTTGACCCATTCCTTGAAATGGCCGGGCGACCGCTTGTATTCGAGCCCCTTGGGAGCGTCGACGCCAATGAAGTGCATTTCGTCGCCATAGTCGCCCTGACCAAACAACGCACCCTTGTCTCCGATCAACAGCGAGCCGGTGATGAAATCGCTTGGTGAGTTGACTCCGGCCTTCCAGTTGAGCGCTTTGACCAACGGTTCACAAGTGGCCAGATTCTTATCTTCCAGCAACGACACGGGAGGCAGCATCTTGCCATCGTACCACACCATCTTGACCGCCGGACGTTTGTCGGTCGCCGGGAACTCGAAGTCAATGATCGACCAACCGGGATACGTCTCCTTGTTGTGACCTGATGTCTTGGCTACCACGGAAACCGGATCACGTAAACCGAGCGCCGCAAAAGGCATGTTGACCGTGTGGCAAGCCATGTCGCCCAACGCGCCGGTACCGAAATCCCACCAACCGCGCCATGCGAATGGGTGATAAATGCCCTGTACGTAAGGACGGAACTTGGCGGGGCCCAGCCATTCTTCCCAATGCAGATGCGACGGAACCGGATCCGACTTGTCCGGGCGGTCAATACCCTGCGGCCAAATTGGACGATTCGTGAAGACATGCACCTCTTTCACGTTGCCAATCACACCCGCTTGAATCGCCGCCGCGCCGAGCCGAAGTGCGTTGTTCGCCGTGCCCTGGTTTCCCATCTGAGTCGCGACTTTGTTCTCGACCGCCAACTCGCCCAACTTGCGCGCTTCGGCAATCGTGTGCGTCAAGGGCTTCTGCGTGAAGCAGTGCTTGCCCATCCGCATCGCCATGGAAGCGGCGGCCGCGTGGGTGTGGTCCGGCGTGCTCACCGTGACCGCGTCGAATTCCTTCCCCATTTCCTCCAACATCTTGCGAAAATCGGTGTATTTCTTGGCCTTCTGAAAGCCCGGTCGGTCGGCGGCTTTCGCCAGGCTGTGTTCGTCCACATCGCAAATCGCGACGATGTTGCCGTTGCGCTCGCAGTCCGCCGAGTCGGAACTTCCTTTGCCGTCCACGCCAATGCAGGCGAAATTGATGGTCTCGATCGCCGCGCGACTCTCCGGAATAGCGACGCCACCCGCTACCCAAAAACCAACACCGGCTGCCGCCGTGGTCTTCAAAAAGTCTCGACGATTCGTTCGGCTTGTCATTGCAGGAACTCCTTGCACGCAGTTGCGGGATGAAAGATTCTGCCGTCTGCTCAAAGCATACTCAGCTTTGAGATCAGCACCCAAGTAACACCTGATCCAGCGGGTCACCGAGTACGTGAGGTTTGCCCGAATTAATGCTTAGGTCCGTCACCCAGGCGAGTTGAGGTAGGTGGGTTACCACAGGGTTGGCATGCCTCAAGGTCGAGGCCAGAATGCACACACACTCTGTTACCTACGCAGGGTATCGTTATGGCGGGGGAATTTCAAACCCTACCATGCTCGAGAGGGGGTGAGGTGCGCGCCGCAGCGGAACGCCGCGGCCGCTGGCGGCCGTCGCCCGTTTCCCTCTTCGCCGGGGCACCGTCCGTCGCCCGCCGACCCCCCTCAACGCTGACAGCGGCGCAGACGATTGCGTTTGCCGAGCCTATCGACTCGTCAAATCCCGTGCATTCCGTACTTTGAGCCCGCCGCAGCCGGCCGGCGCTGTGACCCAAGAGCCCGCAAATTCTGGCGGTGAAACCAGCGGGCTCGGGCTCAGCGTTACTTGCCGATGCAGAATCGGCTGAAGACGCGGTCCAGAATATCATCGGTGTAGATGGCGCCGACGACCTGCCCCAACTGTTCGAGCGCTCCACGCAGTTCCAACGCCACGAGTTCATCGCCAAGACCCTGGGCGATCGACTGGCGCCCATGGTCCAGATGCTTGGCCACCTCGATCAGGCTCTGCCGGCAACGCTGGGCCGTGGATGCCACGACGCAGGTGGGCGGCGCACTGGCGGCGATCAATCGGTCACAGATGCGCTGGCGGAGAAGGTCGATTCCCTCGCCAGACCGGCTGCTGGTACCCAGTTCCCCTTCCCTCGCAGGGAGGTGCATGTTTCCCGCGTCGATCTTCGTCCAGACCACCAACCGATTCGTGCCGCCGCCTTGCAGCAGCATCGCGCGTTCCCGCTCATGAAGTGGTCGCGTGGCATCCAGGCAAAGCAACTCCAGGTCGGCCTGACGATGCTGCGACTCGGTGGCCTGCTGTGCCGCGGCGGCGAGGAGATCGAGGTCAGCAGGGTCCTCCAGACCGGCCGTATCGACCAGGATACCGGCGATGCCATGCCACTGGAACGGGCGTGTGACGTAATCGCGAGTGGTGCCGGCTTCGTGAAAGACGATGGCCGCTTCGCTGCCGGTCAAGGCATTGAGGAGGCTGCTCTTGCCCACGTTGGGCCAGCCGCGCAGTACGACTCGCGGTTCGCTCGTCGCTGCTCCGCGGGAGGAGATCTGTGCGAGGATCTGGGTCATTGTCTGCGCGGCCCGCTGCAACCTGCGTTCGATCTCTGGCGGGCGGACAAAGGCGATGTCTTCGTCGACGAAGTCGAGGCCGGCCTCCAGATCCGCCAGCAGATCGAGCAGATCGGAGCGGATGTCGGCTCAGCGGTCCGGCTAAGCCGCCGGCCAGTTGCGTCAGCGCCGTGGCGAGCGTTCGCGAGTCCTGCGCGTCGACGACTCCCAGCACCGCTTCGGCCTGCGTGAGATCAAGTCGGCCGGCCAGGAACGCGCGCAACGTGAATTCACCGGGACGGGCCAGGCGAGCGCCACATTCACAAAGCCGCTGCAAGACCGCGTCCAACAGCGGCGGAGAGCCCACGGTGTGGAATTCAGCCGCGACCTGACGCGTATAGCTGCGTCGGGTCGGCCACCAGTACAGATCACCTGGCAAGGGACCCATCGGTTCGGCCAATTGCAGGTGGCCGCTGATGACGGTGGGTTGACCAGTCGAAGTCAGAGCGGGTGGTTGGAGCGGGTGAAAACACTGCAGCAGACACGGCAGCGTACCTGGCCCGCTGATGCGAACGACTCCCCGCACCGCCCCCCCGGGGGCCGAAGCCACGGCGACAATGGTATCGTCGATACAGTAAGTCATGGCAGGCTGAAATCCGAGCGAGTTGGTTGCGCCATCGCGGGCTGCCGCGCGGAGGAATCTCGCATGCCGCTCACAAACGGTGTTCCCCACCTCGCGCAATCTGCTTGGATAAGCGAGTTCCGCTGCTGGATGTTGGCCAAGCACTGAGTGTCGCTGCGAGAAAGGGGCGCCATGCAGTGCCGGCAGAGTCGTGCAAAGTCATGTTCGGTGAGTCAACGTCTGCGTTCGGGGGGAGCTGTGGCACGATTCGCCGCATCTTCCAGTGCTCCAATCCCCCCAGCACCCCCGGTGTCGGTCGCGTCCATCTCACGGGCGACGGCGTTTGCGACGTTCCCGCGCCACTTCGGCGGCGTCGATCTCCGCTTTGCCTTCCGCCTTGTCCTTCAATCGCTGCAGCCACGACTTCTTGTCAGGGAGCGGACTCTTGTGGGCCGTGTCCGTACCCGGTTTGGGGAGCAGTTTTCGTTCGCCGATTCCCCACAAGCTGGACGCGATGAAATACACACACAGGCCAGCCGGGACTTTGAAGAACAAGACACCCATGAAGATCATCATGTACTTCATCATCTTCTGCTGCATCCGCGTCTGATCGTCGGTGGCCGGCGGAGTGAACATCTTCTGCTGGGCAATAAACAGGACGATCGTGATGATCGGCAGAATGTTCAGGTAGGGACCTAACCAGCCTGTCTCGCTGGCCAGCATGTCGGGCAGAAGGCCTTGCCATTTCCACGCCATATCGGGGCCGGCCAGGTTGGAGGACCATTGCAATCCGGGGATCAGCGGCGCCTGACGCAGATTAATGTCGACAGACAGGCAGCGATACAGCCCGATGAAGATCGGGAGCTGCAGGAACATCAGCCAGCAACCGCTCAGCGGATTGAAATTGTGCTGCTTCCACAACTCGCGCTGGGCTTGACCTTGCTTTTCCAGGTCGTTCTTGTACTTCTCCTTGATCTTCTTGATTTCCGGAGCCAGTTCCTGCATGACTTGGGCATTGTGAGCCGCTTTGCGCCCGATGGGGAACATCGCCCCTCGCACCAGGACGGTCAATAGAACGATGGCCAGGCCGTAGTTGCGGCAGATCACATAAAACTTGTGCAACAGCCAGGATAGCGGTTTGGCGATCCAGCCGAACCAGCCATATTCGATAATGTCCGAGAGCTGATAAGCCGCCAGCACCTCCGGCGATTTCGGTCCGAGGAACAAATAGTACTCGTCAGTGGTACTCTGGCCCGGTTCAATCGGTTTGGCGACACTCACCATTCGAAAGCTCGTGTTGAGTTGCTTGGCGCCGCGGCTGGACAATTCCGCGAACTTGCCGACCGGCATGGCGAAGGCCTGTTCGCAAGTAAATGCCCTCGGTTCCGCCATGGTGCCGGCCATCAGCACCGCCGAAAAATACTGCGTGTCGACACCGAGATAATCGAGCGTCCGTTCACCGGCGGCCGGACTGTCGGTCAAGACCGATACGAGCGGGTAATCCGGATTCTCTTCGGCTTGCTCATAGATCTGCGAGGCGCTCCGCAGGCTGTGACGATTTCCCTGCACGCGCCAAATGACATCCCGCGCGCGGCCGCACCCCATTTGGGATGGATCTTGGTCGTGTACCACCATCCCTCGCGCGGTAATCCGTTCGGGCCGTCCAGGGCATAGGAAACCGTTTGCAGTTCGTTCCCCAAGTTGCGAATTTCAACAACCATCTGCAGGTGATAGCCGGCGAAATTCAACCCGGTATCCGTGTCCGGAGCCGGCGTTCCCAACCGGAAACGTTTGACGAATTCCAGTTCGTCACCCCCTGCCGCATCAACCTTCACCCGCCGCGTAAACACGACTTCGTTCGGTTCGGGGTGCGCCACTTCCCAGGTGCCGGTGCGCAGCGCCGCGAATTCCGGCAGCTCGTCTCCCTCGCGGGATGACTTTCGGCTGCCAATGCTGCGTATCCCCAGCAGATACGAGGGCGTGGGAAGTTCACCCACCGCACTCTCGGGCTCCACCAACTCGAGCGGATATTGGCCGAGCGCCGTCGTCAGCTTGAGAGGTGCCGCCAGTCCCTCACGACGCACTACAAACGTCAGCAGCTGCTGCGGCCGCGTGCCACCGAGAAACGTCTCCAAGTCCGCCGTGTCTCGCAGGGGAGTGTCGTCGACAATCTGAATCACGTCACCGACGACAAATCCGGCCGCCAGCGTCCCGTTGTCGGGTTTGGCCAGCGCTGCCGGAGTCCCCGCTCCCACGACCTTCACCACGCAACCAGCGGGCGTGTTGCCACATTGCATTCCCAAATACCCGTACGGTTTGCTCAGGTCGCGATAGCGAAGTTGCCCTTTCGCGTCGCGTTCGACCAATGCCACCCGCTCAATCGAAGCCCCGAGATTGTTGGCCGTGACGAGCAGGTGACTGCCGCTCGCTGGATCGTACGAGCCGATCGAGACCCACTGTTGGGGCACCGGAGGTGCTGCCACCGGTGGTGCTGCCACGTCGGGCGAGTCCGGACCGGCGGTCTGAGGAGCGGCGGGGTCGGTTTTTTCAGCCGTGTCCGGCAGCTCCGCCTCTGCCTTGTTCGCCGCTTCTCCTGACTTGCCGTCCGGCTGTTTTTCTTCGGCTTTCTTCCCTTCTTTTCCCTCTCCCGGCACCGCGGGCGGCCGGTCGGCTGGCTGTCGGGCAACCTGCGGTGGGGGTGGAAACAAGAATCGAGAGACGAGTGTGTGACCGGTCAGGATGACGATGGACAAAACCAGGAAGATGACAAGCCGTTTTTCCACGAGTACGCTGGCCTCAGCATTCAATTTTGGGATTTGGATGGGATGAGCGGACCGCCGTCAGGTGGGGGTACGCACCAGAGCATTAGAGTGTCATTCTCGGACGACGGGAGGATCTTGCAAAGGGGAGATGGATTTCGGCTTGGTTTGCCTGCCCCTGTTCCGGCTCCCTCTTGCGGCGGGTCCATAAGCGGTTTCCGAATGGGACGAATTTCAGCCCCCCGCCAGCGAACCACTGGACTTGTCGAAGCTCCGGCCCGGTGCGGACTCTGCTCCGGTGCGGACTCCGGCGCTTAGTCCACGCTGGCATTTGGGGTCAGGTAGCACTGGCTCGGCCCAATCCTGAGCAGCGAATCGAGATTATGACTGCACGGGGAGCGCCATGGCCACCCCAAAACGTAGCTGTGAGAAAGCACTAACGCCCTTCCCGCAGTCGATCACCGAGGAAATTATCGAGTTCCGGGATGGCGTAGATCTTCTCGATGGTTTGCTGGTAAGGGTATTCGACACGACAGAAATGGACGACCCGGTCGTCCAGAAACACATAGCAGCTGCGTGGGTCACCGTCGCGCGGCTGTCCCACACTTCCGACGTTGATCATCGTCTTCTCGTCACCCAGCGCATACTGGTAGCCCAACTCGCGGGGATTCAGGAAGCGCATCTGCTGAGTAAACACGCCGGGGACATGGGTATGACCTTGAAAGCAGACGCGTTCGACCACACCGAAGATCTTCTCGATCTTGCGTGTGTTGTAGACGTCCTCCGGGAAGATGTACTCGTTGAGCGGATTACGGGCAGAGCCGTGCACAAACAACAGTCCGTCTTCACGGTGGTTGCGGGGAAGTTCGGCCAGGAAATCCAGTCGGCGAGTCACTGTCTGAGCGCTGCCCGAATTGTCCTCCAATTGCTTGCGCGTCCAGAAAATCGCTCGTTCGGCCCCGCTACTGAATCCTTCCGGGTCGAACAAGGCACCCAGGTCGTGGTTTCCGAGGATACAGACATCGAACTGCATCACCAGGTCAATGCACTCGCGAGGGTTCGGGCCGTATCCGATCAAGTCACCCAGGCAAATGATCCGTTCCGCACCGCGCCGGCGGGCGTCGGCCAACACGACCGTAAGGGCTTCCAGATTTCCGTGGATGTCGCTGAGAATGGCTCGTTTCACGCCACCGCGTCCTTGTACAATTTGCCGAGAGACTCTGGAATATCAGGTACAACTCGTCGCCCGCGTGATGCTGGGGTGGTGGAGCAGGAGAGCGATGATCGGGTGATCCGCAAGCACGACGACGGGAATCGTCGATCAACGTGCCCCTGGCTCAAGTCGAGATCGTGAATTTTTCCTGCACTCTGCTGCCGGCGCCCTTCACTGCGGCCTTCCTCGCGCCAGAGTTCGGGTCGGCGGCTGCTGACGATGACTACCTGCTGCCGTGTTTCATTGCTGGTGCTGTGAGCCAGTCATGTGCCATGTCGCGTCTGCCTGCCGAGAGGACGCGGACACCTGACCGACATATTCCGACGAAGCCAACTCCGACGAAGCTAACGCCCGCTGCGGAGGCGATCGCCCAGCATGTTGTCGAGATTAGGGATGCTGTAGATCTTCTCAATGGTCGTGGGGAATGGATACTCCACGCGGCGAAACTCCACTCTCGGATCGTTTCCTTCATGCACGATGGCATAGCAGGCTCGCGGATCGCTGTCGCGCGGTTGCCCGACCGAGCCGACATTGAACATCGCCTTCTCACCCGTCAAGCGAAAGTGATAATCGCATTCTTCCGGCGTAATAAACTCACCGCTTCCGGTGAACACGCCAGGTATGTGTGTGTGGCCCTGAAAACAGTAGCGTTCGATGCGGTCGAACAGAGCGTCCATCTTGCGCTGATTGTAGACGTCTTCGGGAAAGACGTATTCGTTCGTTGGCTCGCGTGGTGACCCGTGCACGTAGAGGACATCCCCCTCGCTGTAGGACCGGGGCAGCTCGCCCAAATAATCCCACCGCCGATCGGCCTGGTCGGGGTTGCCATCCCGCCGCTCCAACTGGCTGCGCGTCCAGTAGACTGCTTGTAACGCCACGGGATTGAAGCCGTCCGGATCAAACAAGGCTGCCTGGTCGTGATTGCCCAGAATAGCGACCTCACAAGATTCGATAATTCGGTCCAGGCACTCACACGGGTTCGGGCCGTAGCCGATGATGTCGCCCAAGCAGTAGATTTTGGTCACCCCTTGCTGGCGAATGTCTTCCAAGACCACTTGCAAGGCTTCGGCGTTCGCGTGAATATCACTGATCAGGGCCCGCTTCACAACCTGCTACCTTTCCGTCGCGACGCCTCGACGAACCGCTGGGGGGGTGATGCCAGAAAAACGGCGAGTGTTGACGTAAATATAAACCAAATAATCTACTACGGAAGTCTAGGACGGTGCAACATGGCGTGCAAGGGCGCGCGGGTGGGAACTCGAGAGCCGGTGATCGCGCCAGGTGCCAGGGGAGTTTCCAGGCTGTTTTTTGGGCCGTTGTGCGAGGATCCCAGCCGGCAAACTGGATGGGATTCAGGCTGGGCCCGATCTGCCAAGTCGGACAACCCGGAGAACCGGCGTCGACGACCTGCTAAGGAGCTGTAAATTGCGAATTCTCGCGCTCGACACATCCACTGAGCAGGGGTCGGTGGCCCTGCTGGAGCGGAACCATGTGGTGCACGAAACGCCCCTGTCGTCGAACTGCCGCGCGGCACAATCGTTGGCACCTGCCATGGCCGCGTTATTGCAGCAGGCCGATTGGAGCCCCGCCAGCATTGGACTTGTCGCGGTGACCAATGGGCCTGGGTCGTTCACCGGCTTGCGGATCGCGGTCACCGCCGCCAAGACGTTCGCCTACGCCACACAATCTCGCCTGATTGCTTTGAATACGCTCCGCGTTTTGGTCGAGCAGCTGCCAGCCGACACCCACCAGGCATGCGCGCTGATGGATGCCCAGCGTCGCCAGCTGTTCTTGGCGGTCTATCAACGGGCGCGGGACGGTGAGTGGCAGACCATGTTGCCTTGCCAGATTGTCGATCGGGATGAGCTCGCCCCGCTGCTCAACTCCGGCACCGTGCTCACCGGCCCTGTCTTGTCCCGCCTTGCTCCACCGTTTCTGGCCGACCAGCCGAGGGCCGAGCCGACATGTTGGATCCCGCTCGCCTCGACCGCCGGTCGGCTGGCCTGGCAGGCTCATCAAGCCGGTCAGAGCGACGACCTGCTGCAGCTGCAACCCCAATACTACCGCCCCAGCTATGCCGAAGAGAAGTCGAAAGCGGACTGAAGAAGAGGGAGGTCCTTCTTGCCGCCCCATGGCCGCTCCATGGCGACCTGGTCAGCCGGCTTGCTCTTCGGCCATCAGCACTTCGGACGCCGCGGAAATCGTCGCATCGATGTCCGCTTCCTGATGCGCTGCGGAAATAAACAACGCCTCATACTGGCTGCAGGGCATGTACACTCCTCGCTCGATCAAGCCCCAGAAGTAACGGCCGTAACGCTGTGTGTCGCAGCGACTCGCCACCTCCCAATCGGTGACCAGATCCGGGTTGAAGAACAGTGTCAGCATACTCCCGACGCGGGTCACGCGATGTGGGATCCCGGCTTTCTGGCAGGCCTGACTCAGCCCGGCCTCCAGTCGCGATCCCAGTTTCTCCAGCCGTTGGTAAGGTGGGTTTTCCCGCAATTCGCGCAGCGTGGCAATCCCGGCCGCAGTGGCAATCGGATTGCCGCTGAGTGTGCCGGCCTGAAATACCTTGCCGGCCGGCAGCACATGCTCCATGATGTCGGCCCGCCCGCCGTAGGCTCCGATGGGCATGCCGCCACCGACAATCTTGCCCAACGTGGTCAGGTCGGGAGTCACTTGCAGCAGCGTCTGTGCACCGCCCAGGCCGACCCGAAAGCCGGTCATCACCTCGTCCAGAATCAACAAAGCCCCCTCGCGGCGCGTCACTTCGCGCAGCGCCGTGAGGAAGGCGGTGGTGGGCACCACGCAGCCCATATTCCCCACCACCGGCTCGACGATCACGGCCGCGATGGTGCGCCCTTCACGTTGGAAGGCCTGGCGGAGCTGATCCACGTCGTTGTAGGGAAGCACCAGCGTGTCCTGGGAGGTGCCCCGCGTCACGCCGGGTGAATTCGGCACACTTAACGTCGCGGCCGCACTCCCGGCAGCGACCAACAGGCTGTCAACGTGTCCATGGTAATTCCCGGCGAACTTCACAATCCGATCGCGTTGCGTGAACCCGCGGGCCAGCCGAATGGCACTCATCGTGGCTTCGGTGCCCGAGTTCACCAAGCGGACTTTCTCCACCGACGGTACCAGGTCGATGATCAGCTGTGCCAGTTCGTTTTCCGCCACGGTGGGAGCACCAAAGCTGGTTCCCCCACGCACCGCCGAGATGACCGCGTCCGTCACTCGCGGGTGACCATGCCCCAAGATCATGGGGCCCCACGATCCGATGTAATCGATATATCGATTTCCGTCGATGTCGAACAGATAAGCGCCCTCGCCCCGCTCGAAGACAATCGGCTCGCCACCCACCGCCCCGAACGCTCGCGCCGGGCTGTTTACTCCGCCCGGCATGAGCTGCCTGGCTCGTGCAAAGACCGCGTGGCTCTGAGTACGTTTCATCGTCGGATCGCCTTCTGTCTGGCAAGTGGCTTGCTCGTGCTGCGGTTACATTTCCACACGGTTACATTTGCACAGGGGCCGAACCAGCGGCACTCGTGCCCGCGATGCCAGACCCGCTGGCAGCTTGGCGCGGCGCGGGAACGGCGCTGGTAGGGCGGTTTCCCGATGCTCGGCCGTGACACGGCATCGGGGTGGTTGGCTTCCGAGCCAGTTATCGCAATGCGGATGTTGATCGTTGATCGCCATCCGCCTCGGCGATTAGTAGTCGGTTTTTCCTCGCCGAGCAAGAGGAGGTCGCGTGGAAAGCACGTGGGCGGCTGGTCCACTTGCCGGCGTACGGTGCCGGGGCGGCGACTCCATGCCGTCCAAGGCGAGGCGGCGGTTGGCACCATGCCGCGGGGTCAATCCACGGACGCGGAGCCTGGGAGATAGGGGGAAGCCGGCCATTTAGCCAGGCGGACAAACGCCCACTGCACGATCTGTACGATTAACCACCGCGGCCGCTGGAACCTCGGCCGCGGCCGCCGCTCGAGTTGCCGCTGGAACCACTCCCCCCCTCGGCGCTGCGACCGCCGCCGCGGAAGCTGCGAATCGACGATGCACCACGCTCGCCACCCGATCCGCTCGAGAGGCGAGCGGACGAGGACGCTTCCCCCGCCGAGCGCCGCAGGGTGGACGGGGGACCCGCGGGAACGTCGATCTTGGCACGGCTGGAAAACGACTGAGACGTCGGCAGGCGGATCGACTCTGCCGATTTGCGGGGCGCTTCCACGCGACTCGATCTCGACCACGGCGACCTGAGAGACTGCCCGCTGGATGACTGGGAATTGTGCTGCGTGGTGGGGGTCTTGACCTCCGGCAGCCGGAACTTCGGCGGAGGTGTGGTGATCTTGTTCGCGCGGGGAGCTGTTTCGATCGTGGACCGCTGACGCTCAGGCGAGAATCCCGCTGCCGGCTCGCGCAGTCCCTGGGACGCGCGAGCGCGTAGGGCACCGCCGTTCCATGCTCCTGCCGAGGACGAGGAGCCATGTGAGCCGTGCGCTGCCGAGCCATTCCCCGAACTCGGACGCCGCATGATTGTCGGCGACCCGCTCGCTCCGCTTTGTCCCGACGGATCCGAAGCGAGTGGAAGCGTCGTGCGACCGCGGCTTAAAGGGAGTCGGATTGTGTCGCTGGGGGACGATCGGGGCACGAGCTCCGTGGCGGGCTGCGTGCCCAGTTGCAGCGCCGCGTCCCTTTGTCGGCGATTCAACGTTTCCGACGGAGTGGACGAGCGGGTAGTGTCTCCGCGGTTCGTATTCAGGTCCCGCAGTTTGCCCAGCGCACTGCCGTCGCGCAGCTGGTCAGTTGGATTATCGCGACTGGGGGTTCGCGGCCGCGTCGTCTTGCCCCCCAGGTCCGCATCTTGTCCGCGGTTCGTATTCAGGTCCCGTAGTTTGCCCAGCGCATTGCCGTCGCGCAGCTGGTCAGTTGGATTATCGCGACTGGGGGTTCGCGGCCGCGTCGTCTTGCCCCCCAGGTCCGCATCTTGTCCGCGGATTGTGGGCAGGTCTGAGCGGATGGCACCGCGATTGATCCGCGCGATATCGCTCGGTATGCGATGCCGTGATCCGGTCGCGGTGGCTGTGGTCAATTGGGATGTGGACGAGGAGGCCAGGGGGAGCTTCAGCCGATCTTGTGCCGCCAAGGTGTGGCGGTCGCGCCCCGTCTTGTCGCGCTGAGTGGTCCGGTTGGAGACTTCGAATCGCTGCCGGGTCTTTGCCAGTTCGATGACCTGCTCCGAATCGCGCCGAATTTTCTGCTGATGTTCCGTCGGCACCCGCACCAGCTCTCGTCCGGCAATGCGATCGGAGGTCCGCCGGGCGTAGGGTCGAGCCAGAATATCTTGATTCAGGTTTTTCTCGGAGGTGAGTGTCGTCAACGGCCGCCTGACTTGCAACCCGTAGGTGTGCGGGGGCCGGCGCTGGACATTCTTCGCATAGTAGTTGTGCCACTGACCGACACGGCCCACGTAGTCAATGCCGTGCTTGCGATAGTGGTGTTGATAATAGACGTAGAGGGACGCGTAGCCGAAGTGGCGCGAGTGGAAGGCGTGGCAGGGTATGAAGTGCCGCTGCCGGTACAACGGGTCATAATAGTCGCCAAAATACAGATGGTGGCTCCTCGGCCGCACAAACAGATGCAGCAGCAAGGGTTCGTAGCCGATCCAGCAGACCGGGCGAAAGAAATAGCCGGCACGTCGGTATATCGGTGTGCGGTAATAGACGGGGGCAAACAAATGGCCGCGCAGCGTGAGGCTGAAATCCCAATAGCCGGGAATGTAGACGCAGCCATGGGGCGTCCATACATACCGTGCACTGACCCAGGTCCAGCCATCGCGATAGGTGTTCCAATAGCCGGGCTGCCACAGGTATGTGCCGGTATTCCACGACCAGACGCCCGGGGTCCAGAAGTAATCGTCTGATGGCGCGGGGCTGGAAGGGCCCGTTTCCAGACTTTCGGGTGGTGTTTCGAGATACTCGACCGCGTCCGCCGTATCGGGGCTCCAGAACCCGGCAATCCACTGGTAAGAGTCCGCATTCTGCTGCCAATAACCGGGTACCCACCGGCGGCCCGGCGGCAGGCGACGCCACACACCGCTAACCCAGACATAGTCATTGCGATCATCGTCCCAGAACCAGTATCCTGGGATCCAGGCCACGTCGTCCCCCTCGGGTCGCAGGTCGGGAGGAATCTCGTTGACGGCGTCCGGCGGCGCATGCGGTGCCGTGATGCCCGGCTCAGGGTTCGGGCTGGTCTGTTCGGCAAACGCTTCGTGGACCGGGCCCCGCGTCAATACATCCAGATCCGGGTCGGACGCCTCGGCCGGCAGCGGGGGCAGTTGATCAGGAGGTTCGGTTTGGCCACGTGCATGGGTCGCCAATGCCAATGCCAATGCCAATACAATCGAAGCTGACGGAAATAGGAGTCGTTGCATCGTCGTTCCCTCCCGATGATTGCCCGAATTCTACACCGATGTGGACACAGCGTCACCGCAAGTCAGGCCGTATCATCCGCGCTGAATAAGGGAGCAATTGTCGTGCCATGCCTGCACCGACTGGCGAAATCGCGCCACTTGCGGGATTCTAGCGGCGTGCAAAATCCCGCGAGGCTGGCGGTGCGCAAGAAGTGTTATCGCTCTGATGTCATGGTGACGTCGCATTGATAGATGAGAAAACTGCCCATTGAGGCTGGCCTGGCGAGCGCGGATGGCGCCATGGCCCATCGATGCCGGTCCGCTTGGCAAGGAAAGTCCAATCCCATGTTTGGCTTATTGAATATCGACAAGCCGTTCGACGTGACGTCGCGCGACGTGGTCAACGAAGTGCAGCGACTGGTGCGCCCGCACAAGGTGGGCCATGCCGGCACGCTCGACCCTCTGGCCACCGGTGTGCTGGTGATTGGCGTGGGCCAGGCCACTCGATTGATCGAGTATGTCCAGCAGTTGCCCAAACGATACTGCGGCACGTTTCTGCTGGGGCGTCGAAGCGACACCGAGGATACCGAAGGGCAGGTGGTGCCTGTCGAGTCGGCTCCGCAACCGACGCGGACCGAGATTGAGCAGCAGCTGCCGCGATTTGTGGGCGACATCATGCAGCGTCCCCCGGCTTTCTCGGCGTTGAAGGTGAAGGGGCAACGAGCCTATGCCTTGGCCCGCCGCGGTCAGGCAGTTGAGTTGGAGCCGCGTCGGGTGACCGTCCACCGGCTGGAAATTACCGAGTACACCTATCCCGTATTGACCGTGGAAGTCACGTGCGGTTCGGGAACCTACATTCGTTCGCTCGGTCGGGATCTCGGCGATGCGTTGGGCACGGGCGCGGTTATGTCGGCTCTGCAACGCACCGCCATCGGCGATTTCACTTTGGACCAGGCGTGCTCGCTGCGGCAACTGACCCGTGAGTCGATTGACGCGTGGATGTTGCCGCCGCGGCGAGCGGTTGAGCATCTGCCGTGCCTGGAAGTGAGTGATGAGCAGGTTATGGAGCTCAGCCAAGGACGCTGCATTGCGGGGAGTCTTCCGGCCGCTGCCCCGTTGGCGGCGGCTGTGGACAGAGGTGGGCACCTGGTCGCGCTGCTGTCGGCCACGCCCCAGGGTGCGCTCAAGCCGCATCGGTACTTTCCCTCCAGTTAACCATCCAGTTAAAGCGGCCATTCGCCACGGTGCGGGCATGGTCCAAAAATGGAAATCCGAAGCACCAAAGACGGATCCAATTCGCAGGACAGAAAAAAGGGAGAAAGGGAGAAAGGGAGGGCGCGGTAGCATGCTGCAGGGTGAGAATCTGCCGGCGAATCATGGCCGTGATGAAGTCAGCCGAGGGGTCTTTTCTGAAGTCTCTGTCGTTTGAATTGGTTTCGAATGACGGTTTGGTTGTGGCCGCCGGCCGCGTAAACCGGTTCCGCTGTGGATAGTCCGGATCCGGCGGGACCGGTGACCAGGGACGATTCATCGACCAGCGGGGGCTTTCGCCGTTGCTACAAGCTGCCGAATCGTTACGACCCGCCAGCGGTTCGGGAAATTGACGGCGGGCGGTCTGGTTGAGCCTTCACCGGGGCGTGGGGCGGGCTAGACTTCCCCTGGGGAACGAAGACGGGCCCTGGGGAACGAAGACGGGCCCTGGGGAACCAAGACGGGCCCTGGGGAACGCATACGGGAAAGCAACTTCTCCGATTTTGCATACGACGCCAGAAATGCTCGTCCTTCCCAGCAGGCAATTGGTGCCGCGGCGGCACAGGAGATTGTGGATTCGCAGCTGATCCAGCCGAAAGTTGTTTCTACGTGGCGAGCCATCACAGGTGGCGTCGCGCAGGCGAGGCAACGCGGTCCGGGCGGACGAGCTCTGTTTTCGGCCCGATCAGCGGCCACGTTGCCTACCACACGGATCAGTTTTCGGGCACGGACGCGCCCAGGGTTGCCGTTGCCGGTGACATACTACCGGCATTCCGCTTTCACGTTTGGCGCGTTCATGACCGAAAAACGTAATCTTCGACTCGATCTCTTCGCGCTCGCCCTTCTGGCGGTCGTCGTCTTTCTTGCGCTCGCGCTGTTGACGTACCATCCCGCGGATCCGGTGGTGGAGTTGGTGGCTCCACTGGATCGGCTCTATCATCCCGACGTCTTGGTGCAGCCGCAGAACACGACGGTGCAGAATGCTTGCGGCAAATGGGGCTCGTTGATCTCCAGCATGTTGCTGACCGGACTGGGCGTAGGGGCCTACTATCTGGTCGTTTCCCTGGGCACGCTCGATGCACTGCTGCTGCTGCGACGCAGCATCGACGCGCCGCTGATTCGCAGTTTCGGCTGGTGTCTGTCCCTGATCGGCCTGACCGTGGTGGCGGCGATTGTCGTGCCGAACTGGTCACCTGGACCGGTGATCGGGTCCGGGGGTTACATCGGCGCGTTGGGCGCCGGCTTGCTGGAAATGCATTTTGCGACGATCGGATCGCTGATTCTGGCGACGAGCCTGATCCTTGGTGGCCTGTTGTTGTCGACCGATTACGCCCTGATGCACGTGGCTCACCTGGTCCTGGGAGCGACGGTGTCGGGGGTGGTCAGCGGCCGGTCGTTGATTCCCGCTCGCAAGTCGAGCGGCGCGGCGGGACGCCGCAGCGACGTATCGGATGCGGAACTGTCGATCCGAATTGGTGGCGTGGCGATGGAGTCGCTCGAGCAGGACGCGGACGAGGACGAGGACGAGGAGGAGGAGGACGAAGACGAGGTGGCGGCGGCGGAGGAGTGGGACGAGGAGGAGACTCCGGCCGGCGTCGAGGAAGGAGAGGAAGAGGGGGCGGCGTCCGCAACGCTGGCGGCGGGCAGCGCGAAGAAGCCGCGGCAGGGAAAGTCGGCCGCAGCCGCCGGCCCGCGGGTCCGCCACGGGAATTCGAAGAGCGAGCGGCAGCAGGTCATGCAGAGCCTGGACGAGGCCAGCCTCCCGGCGGATTCGCACGACTACCAACTGCCGTCCCTCGAACTCTTGATCGGGGCCGACGACATCTGTTTCGAATCGCAATCCAAGGAGGTGCGCCGAAAAGCCAAAATCCTCGAACAGACGTTTGCCAATTTCGGCTTCAATGTGAAGGTTGTCGAAATCGAAACCGGTCCGGTCATCGCGCAGTACGAAGTCGAATTGGAGGCCGGCTTGCGGCTCTCCAGGATCACGGGCCTGGCCGACGATCTGGCGATCGCGCTGCGCGTTCCCAGCGTCCGCATCGTGGCGCCGATCCCGGGTAAGAACACGGTCGGGATCGAAGTGCCCAACGAGATGCGGCAAGTGGTGCGGTTGCGGGAGGTCATGGAGGAGACGAACGGGAAGATCAAGAAGATGAAGATCCCGCTCTTCCTCGGCAAAGATGTCTCCGGCAAGCCCCTGACCGTCGATCTGGCCACCATGCCCCACCTGTTGATCGCCGGCCGGACCGGGACCGGCAAAAGCGTCTGCCTGAATGCGATTATCTCGTCCATCCTGATGACTCGCCGGCCGGACGAAGTCCGCATGCTGATGATCGACCCGAAAATGGTGGAACTCAGCGGCTACGGTCGCCTCCCCCACTTGATGCATCCGGTCGTCACTGACATGCGGAAAGCCGAAGCCATTCTGGCCTGGGCCGTGGACAAGATGGAAGAACGTTACGCCCTGCTGGCGCGCGCCGGAGTCCGACACATCACGAGCTACAACCAGCTCGGCAAGGAAGAGTTGATCGAACGGCTGCGGCCGGAAACGGACGAAGAAGGCGATGCGATTCCCGATCACTTGCCGTTCATCGTGATCGTGGCCGACGAGATCGCCGACCTGATGATGACGGCCGGCAAGGAAGTGGAACAGCATATCATTCGCTTGGCACAGAAGAGCCGGGCCGTCGGCATCCACTTGATTCTGGCGACCCAGAAACCGACCGTCGATGTCATCACCGGCCTCATCAAGTCGAACTTGCCCGCGCGGATTTCCTTCCAGGTCGCCAGCCGGACGGATAGCCGAGTCGTGCTCGATGAAATGGGGGCCGACAAACTGCTCGGCAACGGGGATATGCTCTTCCTGTGGCCCGGCACCAGCACGCTCCTGCGCGGCCAGGGGACTTACCTGAGCGACGACGAAATCAACGCGATCGTGGCTGTGGTCAGCACGGGTGAACAGAATTTCGTCAACGAACTCGTGAATATGAAGGTCGACAAGCCCGAGACGGCCACCGATGCGGAACAGCTGCGCAAGCGGGATGAACTGTACGAAAGCGCGATCGACGTCGTGGTCCGCGAGGGACGCGGCAGCGTTTCGTTGCTGCAGCGGGCACTGGGCATTGGCTACGGCCGCGCCGCACGCCTGATCGATTTCATGGCCGAGGACGGAATCGTGGGCGAATACAACGGCTCGCAGGCCCGCGAAGTCGTGATTTCGGCCGCCGATTGGGATCGTATGCAGGGGCTCGAATCCGAGCCGGCGCCGCCCCCCGCCCCCAAGCCGCGACGCTCCAATGTCGTGCTGCCCGATCCCGGTCCCGCCGATCTGGATCCGCTGCAGCGTCCCCCCGCGCCGGCATCCCGGAGCCGGGCACAACCGGCCCGTTCTCCCGGGGTGGCACGCATGCCCTATGAAGAAGTCCCGTTCGAGTCCGACGAGGACGCGAAAAGGGACCTGTTGGCCGCCGCCGACGAGGACCAGTACGACGAAGAAGATGAAGAAAAGTACGGATCCGGAGTCGTCGACCAAGAGGCTGAGTACCTCGAGCAGGAGGACGACGAGGAGCAGGAAGACGACGAGGACGACGAGGAGCAGGAGGAGGAGCAGGAATTCGAGTACGTCGACGAGGACGAGTACGAGGACGAAGATTCGGACGAGGATTCCGACGAGTCAGACGAGTTCGACGAGGCTGACGAGGAATACTCTGACGAGGACGAGGAGGACTGCGACCCCGCGGAAGACGACCCCGAGGAGGATGACCCTGAGGAGGATGACCCCGAGGAGGATGACCCTGAGGAGGATGACCCCGAGGAGGATGACCCTGAGGAGGATGACCCCGCGGAGGATGACCCCGAGGAGGACGAGGAGGACGAGGAGGACTTCGATCCCGAGGAAGACGATCCCGAGGATGAAGTGGAGGACCTGACGCCCCTGCGCCGGCGCAAACGGTGACGATCCGCCGTTGACACATCCCGAGTCGAAGCGTATTGTTATGCGTTCGACTCCCGAGGAGGTTTCCCACGATGTGCGTCCTGCCCGCCAGCTTGATCCGGTCTCCGGCGTTTGGCCAAAGCGTCGGCGTGGTGGTCATCATTGGAGGCGACGGACGGGCCTGAGGGAGACACCGGTTCGACGATGATTTCAACCCTGAGGCCCGTAGCGGGTTTCAGGGTTTTTTGTTGTTTCAGGTTTATACCTGTTATTGAAACCCGAATCATCACAGCGGGTCGTGGCGGCCGACATCCATCGAGGCGGCCGCGCGATCCCCTGAGGTCCAGGAAGTTCCATGCGTACGATTCAGATCTACGACACAACGCTGCGTGACGGCACGCAAGGGGAAGGGATCAGTCTGTCGCTGTTGGACAAACTGCAGATCACGCAGCGACTCGATCAAGTTGGCGTCGACTACATCGAGGGAGGGTATCCTCTTTCGAACGAGAAGGACATTGAGTATTTCCGCCGAGTGCAGGAGCTGGAACTGCAGCACTCGCGGGTCTGCGCCTTTGGCATGACGCGGCGCAAGGGGATCGCCGTCGAGGACGACCCCGGCATGCAGGCGCTGCTGGATTCTGCGGCGCGGACGTGCACGATTGTCGGCAAGACGTCCGATTTTCACGCCGCACAGGTTCTCCTCGTGTCGCTCGACGAGAACCTGTCCATGATTCGCGACTCGGTCGCCTATCTGGTGCAATGTGGACGCGAAGTGATCTACGATGCCGAGCATTTCTTTGATGGCTGGAGGTCCAATCCGCAGTATGCCGCGGAGACCATTCGCGCGGCGGCCGCAGGGGGAGCACGGTTGATCGTGTTGTGCGACACGAATGGTGGCAGCATGCCGGAGGAGGTTGCGGAGGCGACCCGGCTGGCGATCGCGGCCGTTGAGGATCGTGGCGCGGCGGTCGGCATCCATTGTCACAACGATTGCGGACTGGCGGTCGCCAACTCGTTGGCCGCGGTCGATGCCGGTGCCGTCCAGGTGCAGGGGACGATCAACGGATTCGGCGAACGCTGCGGCAACGCCGACCTGATTTCCGTAATGCCCAACCTGGCACTCAAGAAGCGGAACTATCAGGTGCTGTCCGGACGGGGCCTGGAGCGACTGACGGAGTTGTCTCGCTACGTGTACGAGATTGCGAATATGAATTTTCGCAACGATCAGCCCTTCGTCGGCCCCAGTGCTTTTGCTCATAAGGGGGGGATGCATGTGCACGCGGTGGCACGCGCCACGTCCAGTTACGAGCACATTGCGCCGGAAGCCGTCGGCAACGAACGGCGGATTCTCGTCAGCGAGCTTTCGGGCGCTCCAACATTGTGGCCCTGACCACCCAGTACGACATCCAGCGCGACCGCCAGCTGATGGAGAAAATCCTCTCCGAAGTTGTTTCCAAGGAGAATCAGGGCTATCAGTTCGAGGCGGCCGGCGCGACATTCGACTTGTTGGTCCGACGTTGTACCGGCGAGTTTCAGCCGCACTTCGAGCGACTCAAATACCACGTCGCGGTGAGTGCCGACGCCCGCACCGAAATGTTGACGGAAGCGACGGTCAAGCTGCGGATCGGCAACGAGTTGCGTCACGAAGTCGCGGAGGGAGACGGTCCGGTGAACGCGCTGGACGCGGCGTTACGGAAAGCGTTGAACGGTTCGTATCCCACGCTCCGCGATATGCGGCTGATCGATTATCGTGTGCGGGTGGTGAACTCCGAGGCGGGGACGGCCGCCCGGATCCGGGTCGTGATTGAGAGTGCCGACTCGCAGCAGGTCTGGGGCACGGTGGGGGTGAGCGAGAATATCATAGAGGCCAGCTGGATGGCGCTGGTGGATGCGTTTGAATACAAGCTGCACCGGGAGGAACTGGGTGCCAACGGGTGCGTGAACTTGCACGCCATCGCCCGCGGCAGCAGTGGTATACGGGGCGAGTAAGTGGTGATGATTGACGGCTGACAGGTGACGAGGGATCGTGGCTGGACTGGGCCTGCCCCGGGGAGTGGCACGCTGCCGGGACCAGCTGCGGAGGACTTGCCACGTCGACGCCGCTGCAGAAGAAGGAAGCAATACGCGATGCCAGCAGCATTTTCCGCCGAGACGTTTCCAAACCGTTTCGATCACGCGTCGGCCCAGCAGCGGATCTATCAACGTTGGGAGGAGGGGGGGTATTTTCACGCCGAACCGGCCGCCGATCGCCAGCCTTACGCGATCGTCATTCCACCTCCCAACGTCACCGGGGCGTTGCATCTGGGGCACGCCCTGAACAACACGTTGCAGGACATCATGATCCGCATGAAGCGTATGCAGGGCTTCAATACGCTCTGGATGCCGGGGACCGATCACGCCGGAATTGCCACGCAGGCGGTGGTCGAGAAGCGTCTGAAGGAGGAAGAGGGAAAGACTCGCCACGACCTGGGCCGGGCTGCGCTGGTCGACCGCATCTGGGCCTGGAAGGCCGCCTACGAGAAGCGGATCATCGAGCAGCTCAAGTCGATGGGGTGCAGTTGCGACTGGCAGCGTCTTCGCTTCACTCTCGACGACACCTGCGCTCGCGCCGTCCGCCGGACTTTCTTCGACCTGTTTCACAAGCAGTGGATCTATCGGGGTAAGCGGCTGGTCAACTGGGATCCGTTTCTGCAGACGGCCGTCAGCGATGACGAGGTGTTTCACGAACCGGTGCAGGGCCACTTCTGGCATTTTCGTTATCCGGTGATCGATGCTCGTCCCGGCGAACCGACGCACGTGACGATTGCCACCACGCGGCCAGAGACGATGCTGGGGGACACGGCAGTGGCGGTCCATCCCGATCCGGCCAAAGCGTTGGCGCGGGCCGAGGCAGAGATGCGTGAGAGAGTGGCGGCGGCACCGGCGCGCGACCGGGAAGTCCTGGCCGCTCAGCTGGCCGACATCGGGCGCCGCCGTCTGGAAGTCCTGCCTCACCTGGAACAGCTCCGCGACATGGCCCGCGACGGACGGATGTTGCAGCTGCCGCTGCTGGGCCGCCCCATCCCGCTGGTGGCCGACCCGTGGGCCAAGCCGGAACTGGGGAGCGGCTGCGTGAAAGTCACCCCCGCGCACGACGCCAATGACTACGACGTGGCGCGGCGGTGCCATCTGCCGATGATCAATATTCTCAATCCCGACGGGACGCTCAACGCGAACGCCGGCCCTTACGAAGGTCAGGCGGTGCTGGAAGCGCGTGGCCACGTGGTGGCCGATCTCGATCGGCTGGGACTGCTGGTCGAGGTCGAAGATCGCGAGATCGACCTGGCACATTCGGATCGCAGCAAGACACCGATTGAGCCGTATTTGGCCGACCAGTGGTTTGTGAAGATGGAAGAGCTGGCCGAGTCGGCGATGGGAGCGGTGCGTGACGGACGCGTGCGGATTGTCCCCGCGCGGTATGCCAAAGGATACCTCGACTGGCTATCCGAGAAACGTGACTGGCCCGTGAGCCGGCAACTTTGGTGGGGCCATCGCATTCCCATCTGGTCGCGTGCTTTTCCCGACGCCGACTCCCTGGCCGGTTATGCCCGCCGACTCGACAGCGATCCCGCCCTGCGGAGCGGTCGCTTGGCGTACCAGCTGGAACAGTCGGACGACGCACTGGGGGAAGCCAGTCGCGACAGGACCTTCACGCTGCACATCTGCCTGCGCGATGACGCCGACGCCGGTGATGACGCCGACGAAAACCTCGCCCGGCGGTTTGAGCAGGATGGCTTCGTACAGGAACAGGACGTGTTGGACACCTGGTTCAGCAGCGCCCTGTGGCCCCATTCCACGCTCGGCTGGCCCGATCGGAATCCCACGCTCGAGTACTTCTATCCTACCAGCGTGCTGATCACCAGCCGGGACATCATCACGTTGTGGGTCGCGCGGATGGTGTTGACCGGATTGAACAACATGGGGGAGGTCCCGTTTCGAGACGTGTATATCCATCCGAAGATTCTGGACGGTTATGGCGAGACGATGTCCAAGTCGAAGGGGAACGGTGTTGATCCGATCGATGTCATCGACAAGTTTGGTCCCGACGCGTTGCGGTTCGGCCTGGCCCAACTGACCACGGAAATGCAGGACGTGCGCATGCCGGTGCAGTTCGAATGCCCGCACTGCCATCAGCTGCTCGACCAGACCAAAGAGAATCGCGAGATGCCGCGGATCGTGTGTGACAAGTGTCACCAGCCATTCCAGACGCAATGGGCCCGCAAGGAAGAAGACCGGCTGTTGCAGCGCGGCGCCGTGGTGAGCGAGCGTTTTGAAGGGGCCCGCAATTTCTGCAACAAACTCTGGAATGCCTCTCGGTTCGTGATGCTGAATCTGGAGCACTACACGGCCGGGGAAGTCGACGCGGACCAGCTGGCCTTGGAAGATCGCTGGATACTCAGCCGGCTGACGACGGTTACGCAGCAGGTGACCGACGCGCTGGGCGAATATCGCTATGCGGATGCGGCGCGGACTCTGTACGATTTCTGCTGGGACGAGTTCTGCAGCTCGTACATTGAAATGATCAAGGGACGGTTTCCGAAGGCCGCGCAGCGGGTCGTGGCGCAACGCGTCGCGGCCTATGCGCTCGATGTGATCGTCCGTCTGCTCCACCCCATGATTCCCTTCATCAGCGAGGAAATCTGGCAGTTGCTCGGGACCATCGCGCCGCAGCGTGGGCTCCCCCTTCCCGCGGCGGCGTCGGCCAGCTTGATCGTGGCACCTTGGCCGGTGGCTGACTCTCGGCGCCGCGATCCCCAGATCGAGGAACAATTCCGGCAATTCTCGGCGGTATTGGCGGCGCTGCGGGAGATTCGCAGCCGGCAGAATATCGCTCCCCGGCAGGCGATTCTGTTCAGCGTGCAATGCGACCAGCGGATCGCCGCTCTGCTGCGGCCCATGCAGGACCATTTCGCGGCGCTGGCACAGGCCGAGATCGGCGACATGGGATGCGATGTGCAGCCGCCCCGCACAAATGCCACCGTCCAGGTCGCTAACATGGAAGTCTATGTTGATCTTGCCGGTTTGATTGACGTCGAGGCGGAAATCCAGCGGCTCGAGAAGCAAGTGGAGCGATTGCGGGGCATGATCTCCGGCAAGGAGAAGAAGCTGGGCAATCAGAGCTTCGTCGAACGTGCGCCGGCCGACGTGGTCCAACGCGAGCGTGAGAGCCTGCTGCAGCTGCGGGAACAACTCGGCACCGCCAACGCCAGCCTCACCTCGTTGCGTGGCGCATGACCTGCCGCTTTTGACCACGCGGCGTCTCCCGGCAACTCGCGAACCGAGCGCCGCGCAGTCGACGCGCTGGAATTTGTGCGGGTGGCGCAGCCGCGCACTAGCCGCACCCCCTTGCGGCGCCCTATAATCAGCGGTGGCGGATGGAACCCGCCCTGTTCCTGGGGTAAGTTTGATTAAGAGATAGTACCCGTCTTATCGGTTTCTTTTCGGTGAACCACGGGGTGCGGCAGCGTTCGGTTTGTAGATAGTGAGGTCCGCTATGCCGGTCCAAATGCAGTTGTCGCGGATTATCATCAGCGAAATCAATGAACAGCAGGTCATCTATTTGAAGGAAGTGGACGGGGAGCGTCAGTTTCCGATTCTGATCGGCATCTTTGAAGCGACCAGTATCGACCGCCGCGTCAAGGCCTATCGCGCACCGCGACCGCTGACGCATGATCTGCTGGTGAATATTGTCGAATCACTGGGTGCCGAATTGGACAGCGTCGTGATCAGCGATCTGCGCGATCACACCTATTTCGCGAAGTTGCGGATCCGGCAGGACGGCGAAATGCTGGAGATCGATTCGCGCCCTTCCGACGCGATTGCCATCGCCGTCACCTGTGACCCGCCGCTGCCAATCTACGTGGCCGAAGAGGTGCTCGACGACGTGCTCGACTCCTGATGCCGGGCGATCAACGCAGCACATTGGCAAAGGCGGATTGTAGTCTTGCCAGTGCCGCGGCGCCAAAGTGGCCGTCCACCACGACGTTCACCTGCACTTCGCTG
Organism: uncultured Planctomycetota bacterium; assembly: GCA_963802295.1. Taxonomy (GTDB): domain Bacteria; phylum Planctomycetota; class Planctomycetia; order Pirellulales; family Pirellulaceae; genus JAJRVM01. Next base: position 434,259 of record CAWDIM010000010.1, read on the forward strand.
GTGCTGATCATGTCGACATTGATTTTGGCTTCGGCCAGTGCTCGGAACATGCGAATCGCCACGTCCGTGTGACTCCGCAGGCCGATACCCGACACTGCCAGTTTGGCCACCTGAGGTCGGCTTGTGACACTGTGGCAGCCAAACTCGTCCGCCAGTCGCCGGGAGACTTTCAGGGCGTCCTTCAGTTGATCGCTGGGGACCGTGAAGCTGACGCTGATGCGTCCCTGGTACCCTTTGTGGCTCTGCACGATCATATCGACAAAGATGCCCGCACCGGCGACGCTCTGAAACACATGGGCCGCCACCCCGGGCCGGTTGGGAACGCCGATGATGGTCACCAGTGCCTGGGATTCGTCCAACGTGATGTCGTTGAGCACCAGCTCTTCCATGTCGGCTTCCTGGAGACGCTCGACGACGTTGATCGCATCGAGTCCGTTGGCCTGGTGGTGTCCCGCCGCCTGAGGCGGGGAAGCTGCTGCCGCGAGGGCCGGCACTTGTTCCAGTTGAAACGTCGAATGCACGGCGCGGAGGGCCGGCAAGGCCTGATCGCGTTCGACCAGCGTCGAGATCTTGATTTCGCTGGTGGTGATCATCTGGATGTTGATCCCCTCCGCCGCCAATGCCGCGAACATGCGGTTGGCGACCCCCGTCTGCTTGGCCATGCCCAATCCGACGACGGAGACCTTGGCCACCGAGTCGTCGTGCGTGACTTCTCCCGCTCCGACGATGTCGGCCGCTTCTTGGACCGCCTGCAGGGCGATTTCCAGTTCGCTGCTGGGGACCGTGAACGAGATATCCGACTTGCCTTCCTCACCGACGTTCTGCACGATCATGTCGACGGTCACCTTGCGGTCGGCCAGACGCGAGAAAATCTCGAGGCTGGTACCGGGCCTGTCGGGAACTCCCACGATCGTGATCCGCGCTTCGCTGGGCGTCATCGCCGCGCCGCAGACTGGCTGATCCGCGTATTCCGGTTCTGCCACGATCATCGTCCCGGTGATGTCGCTCAGGCTGCTGCGCACGTGAATCGGTACGGAGAACTTCTTGGCGAACTCGATCGAGCGGTTGTGCATGACCCCCGCCCCCAGACTGGCCAGTTCCAGCATTTCGTCATAGCTGATCTGTTCCACCCGCCGGGCTTCGGGCAGGATGCGCGGATCGGTCGTGTAAACTCCGTCCACATCGGTGTAGATTTCGCACTGGTCGGCGCGCAGCACGGCAGCCAGAGCGACGGCCGTCGTGTCGCTCCCACCGCGCCCGAGCGTCGTGATGTCGTGATCCTCGTCGATCCCCTGGAACCCGGCCGCGATGACGATGTGCCCCTCGTCGAGCAACCGCCGAATACGAGCCGTGGAGATGGAGCGGATGCGAGCCTTGGTATGGGTATTGTCGGTGATGATCCCGATCTGCGCGCCGGTCAAGCTGACCGCTCGATAGCCCAACGCGTCGATGGCCATGGCCATCAACGCCACGCTCACCTGCTCGCCGGTGGACAACAGCATGTCCATTTCCCGTGCGGGCGGACGCCGGTTCACCTGGTGCGCCAGATCGACGAGCATGTCCGTGTTCTTGCCCATCGCACTGACCACCATGACCACTTGATGGCCCTCGCGCTGAGCGCGAATGGCCTTCCGCGCCGCTGCCAAGATCATCTGGCCATCGGCGACGCTGGTCCCACCGAATTTCTGCACAATGAGTGTCATAAAACCTCTTGCTTCCCCTCTCTTCAACAGACGCTTGGCAGTCGCACGCTTGGGGGCCGCGGCCGAGCCGGAGACAGCAGCGGCACGCTATGTTCCTGCCAGAAACCAGGACATCAGCTTCCATCCTTCGTCAAACGCCAGCGACGACGCGGCGGCCGATCGCTCATCATAGGTACTGGCCTCGTCCTTTTGAATGCCGGCGCCGCAAATCGCCAACGGGACCGCTCCGTGACTGTGCGTTTTGGTCCGCAGCGGTGTCGGGTGATCGGGTGAGATCAGGATGCGATAGTCCCCCAGTCGTTCGAGGGCATCGTGCAGCGGCCGCACGATGTGCCGGTCGATTTCCTCCAAGGCCTTGACCTTGCCGGCGACGTCTCCTTCGTGCGAAGCCTCGTCCGTGGCCTCCACATGGACGCACACCAGGTCGGTCGCGGCGAGCGCTTCGATCGCGTAACGCCCTTTGGCGGCATAGTCGGTGTCGGTGTAGCCCGTTGCCCCCGGCACTTCGATGCGCGACCACCCGATCAGGGTGGCCAGCCCGCGGAGCAGGTCGACGGCGGTGATCATGGCACCCTGCTTGCCGTAGACTTGGGAGAATGCCGGCAGCGAAGGACGTTTCCCGATTCCCCACAGCCAGACATTCGTGGCGGGCAACCGGCCCGCCTGCCGCCGGGTGACGTTGACGCTGTGGTCGGCAAACAGCTCGATGGAACGCGTCATTACCTCGCTCAACAGATCGCTGCCGGGCCCCCGTGGATAATCGTCTACCACACTCTTGTCGGTCAAGTCGTGAGGTGGGGTGGTGCGGGTCTCCGCGCTGAATGGCGCGGCGGACTCGCCGCCACGGTAGAGCAGCAGATTGCGGTAGCTGACCCCGGCATGGAATTCCCAGGGGCTCCCGCCCAATTCCTGCTGGGCGTCGGCGAGCAGTTGCCGAGCCTCGTGGGTGGAAATGTGATCCGCCGTGAAATCGCGCATGACCTGACCCTGGATCGTGACCAGGTTGCAGCGGATCGCCCAGTCCTGGGCACCCAACGGGATTCCCTGGGCGGCGGCCTCCAGGGGCGCTCGGCCCGTGAAATTCCGCGTGGGGTCGTACCCCAGCAGGCTCATCGTGGCCACGTCGGAACCGGGGGGGAGATGCCGCGGTACGTTGTTGGCTCGCCCAACTACGCCGCGGCCGGCAATCTCGTCCATGCCGGGGACGTGGGCCGCCTGCAACGGCGTCTTCCCAGCCAGCGCGTCCTGCGGTTCGTCGGCGCAGCCGTCGGGAATGATGATGACGTATTTCATGGCTGTCCGTTTCCCCCCTCACTCCATGCTGTCTGATCACTCACTCCACACCGAAATCAATCCAGGACGCGCATGCGCACGCTCCCGTGAACCACGCAGGGGAGTCGGTCGATTTCTTCCACCGCCATCGCCGTGGCACCCTCGGTCGTCATGTGCGTCATGATCACCAACGGTACGAACGACCCGTCACTGCGGGGATCCGGGCCGTGTTGAATGACCGATGCGATCGACACTTCGTGGCGCCCCAGCACGCCGGTAATCTGCGCCATTACGCCGGGGTGATCTTCCACCATGAAACGCAAGTAGAACCGCCCCTTCAAGTGCGCGTGGTCGCGGATGTCGACTCGCGCCTGGCGCTGCGACCACAGTTCGAGCGTTTTGAAGGTCAACGCCGTGCGCCCGACTGCCGTGTCAATCATATCGGCCACCACGGCCGAGGCGGTTGGCATCTGGCCGGCTCCCAAACCATGGAAAAAGACCGTTCCCACCGCGTCGCCGGTGACACTGATCGCGTTGTAGGCCTCGCGCACTTCGGCCAAGGGTCGGCCGATCTTCACCAACGTCGGAGCAACGCTCAACTCCAATACGCCGCCGGTGAGTTGTGCCACGGCCAGCAACTTGATGCGGTAGCCGAGTTCCTTGGCGTACCGCAAATCGGCGACGTTCAACGTGTCGATGCCTTCACGCGGGATGTCGCTCCAATGAACGCGAGCGCCGAACGCGAGATGAGCCAGGATCGCCAGCTTCTGAGCCGCATCGGTGCCGTCCACGTCCATCGAGGGATCGGCTTCCGCAAAGCCCAGGCTCTGAGCTTCCCGGACGGCGGCCGCATAAGCGGCCCCTTCCTCGTCCATTCGCGTCACAATGAAATTGCTGGTGCCGTTCAAAATGCCCCATAACGATGTGATCTGGTTGGCGGACAGGCATTGGCTGATGTTCGCCACGATGGGAATCCCTCCCGCCACCGACGCTTCGAAAGCGATCGATCGTCCCAGTGACCGGGCCGTGTCAAACAGCTCGCCACCATGCTCGGCCAGCAGCGCCTTGTTGGCCGTCACCACATCTTTACCGCTGCGGAGCAGTTCCAGCACGATGGTACGGGCCGGCTCCAGACCGCCGATGAGCTCGGCCACCACCTTGATCTCCGGGTTCTGCGTGATCCGGGTCAGGTCGTCGGTGAGTACCCCCGCGGGCAGGTCGACGGCACGCGGCTTGTGGACGTCGCGATCCACAACCGCCTCAAGCCAGAGAGTCCGGCCAGCATGCCGCGCGGTGCGGTCACCGTGGTCGAGCAACAAACGCGCCACGCCCGTGCCGACGGTTCCCATCCCCACAATCGCTACCTTCGTCTTACTCATATCGCTTCTCGGCGGTTCGTGTCTCGGCGGTTCGTGTCTCGGCTGGGCCGACGCCGCTGGGGCGGGGACACAGCGTGAGCGGAAAACGACATGGTAACTCCCCCCATGTCAGCCGAAAAGGCGGAGCAGCACCCGTGGACCGCCTAATTCGCCCGCCTGTTCTCTTGGGTCCTTGCTGTCCTGGCGTCGTGGGCCATCTTCGGGGATACTGAGCCAGGCACGATGCAACAGCCCGCCCCAGGCGACGGTGCCTTGTCCCTGTCGGCAACCACCCTTTGTATTTTGGACGAGACGAATAGCGATGGATGAAAGTTCACTCCGTTTCCTGCAGCGTCTGCTGGAGACCCCGAGTCCCTCCGGCTACGAGCGCCCGGTTCAGGATCTGGTGCGGGAATATGCCGCCCCCTTTGCCGATCGCGTGACGACCGATGTGCATGGGAACGTCATTGCCAGTCGTAATCCGGACGCTGCCGTGCGGATCATGTTCGCCGGCCATTGCGACCAGATCGGCATGCTGGTGACCCAGATTGATGATTCCGGATATATCTATGCCGAGACCATCGGCGGTTGGGATCCGCAGCAGTTGATTGGGCAGCGGATGACGATCTGGACCCGGCAAGGGCCGGTGCCCGCCGTGATCGCCCGCAAGCCGATCCACCTGCTCAACGAACAGGAGCGGAAGCAAGTCGTCAAACTCGAGGAACTCTGGCTCGATATCGGGGCCAGGGACAGGGAAGAAGCCTGCGAGATCGTGTTTGTGGGCGATCCGATCACGCTCCAATTAGGTTTTCAGCCGCTGCGTAATCAACTGGCAAATGCCCCCGGCATGGACGACAAGACAGGGCTCTGGGTTGTCCTGGAAGCCCTGCGGCGCGTGGAGGGGAGCCGACTGCGGTGTGCCCTGCACGCGGTTTCCACCGTGCAAGAGGAGATTGGATTACGGGGAGCCAAGACGAGTGCATTCGATATCGCGCCCCAGGTGGCGATCGCCGTCGATGTCACGCATGCCACAGACTGCCCGACCATCGACAAGCGGCAGCGGGGCGAGATTTCCTTGGGTAAGGGGCCAGTCATCTTTCGCGGTCCCAACATGAATCCAGTGGTGACCGGCAAACTGATGGAGATTGGAGCGCGCGAGAAACTGCCGTTTCAGGTGGCGGCGATTGGCCGAGCCACGTCCAATGACGCGAACAGCCTGCAGATTAGCCGCGGTGGCGTGGCCACGGGCCTGGTGGCCATTCCGAATCGGTATATGCACAGTGCCGTGGAGACGGTTTCGCTGGAAGACCTCGACTGGGCCGCGGACCTGCTGGCCAACTTCGCCATGGAAATCGAGCCGGGCGACGATTTCACGCCGTAACGTGAAAGGCGACTGCCAAAATGGCACTCGCTCTCCCCGCCCCGACCCCATGGACTCCACGCGGAATACCGTAAGGTCTTTAATGGCAGTTGTTTGTGTCGATTCTCTTGCCGGTTGGCACAAAGCTTGCATATGTGGCTCGGTATGACTGGGGGTCTGCCACACGCAGTGCCGCAGGGCGCGGCTCGGGGTCTGACAGGTGGTCCCGCGCCAGACGTGCTGAGCAACCGAGGGCTGAGCAACAGAGGGCTGAGAAATCCGGACCGTCGTGACGGTCGCAGGCGTGATCGGTCAGCCGAGACGGTGGGAATAATAGATATCGCAAGCAACAGGAGGAATCCGGACGTGGCGAAAAATATGGTCTTTGATGACGAAGCCAGGCAGGCGTTGATGAAAGGCGTCGAGAAACTGGCGCGCGCCGTACGCAGCACGCTTGGTCCGCGCGGTCGCAATGCAGTGCTGGACAAGGGTTGGGGCTCGCCCAAGATCACCAAGGACGGCGTGACGGTCGCCGAGGAGATCGAGTTGGATGACCCGAACGAGAATCTGGGCGCTCAACTGCTCAAAGAGGCGGCCAGCAAGACGAACGACGTGGCGGGCGATGGGACCACCACGGCGACGGTGTTGGCCGAGGGGATTTTTCGTGAAGGGCTGAAGATGATCGCGGCCGGGGCCGATCCCATGGCTTTGGCTCGTGGCATCGCGAAAGCCACGGAGGCGGTTTCTCAGGAGGTCCTGAAGCAGGCTTCCCCGATTGATGACAAGAGCAAGAAAGATATTCAGCAGGTCGCGACGATCGCCGGCAATAATGATCCGACGATCGGCAACGTGTTGGCCGACGCTTTCTTGAAAGTGGGCAAAGACGGCGTGATTACCATCGAAGAAGGCAAGAGTGCCGAGACGACGATGGAAGTGGTCGAGGGGATGCAGTTTGACCGCGGGTTCCTCTCCCCCCATTTCGTTACCGACCCCGACAAAATGGCAGTCGAGTTGGACAATGCATACGTGCTGATCCACGAAGAGAAGATCTCGTCCAACAAGAATCTGATTCCGCTGCTCGAAGCGATCAGCAAAGCGAACAAGCCGTTGGTGATTATTGCCGAGGATGTGGAAGGCGAAGCACTGGCCACCCTGGTGGTCAATAAGCTGCGCGGCATTCTGAGCGTGGTTGCCGTGAAGGCGCCTGGGTACGGGGATCGTCGCAAGGCGATGTTGGGCGATATTGCGATCTTGACCAAAGCCAAGCCGATCTTCAAGGATTTGGGCATCGATTTGGAGAGCGTCAAGCTGACCGACCTGGGACGCGCCAAGCGGGTCCGCATTACGTCCGACGAAACCGTGTTTGTCGGCGGCGCCGGCAGCAAGGATGAAATTGACGGCCGAGCGAATCAGATCCGGCGCGAGATCGAACAGACGGACAGCGAATACGACAAAGAGAAGTTGCAGGAACGGCTGGCCAAGTTGGCCGGCGGTGTGGCTCAGATCAGCTGCGGCGCTGCAACCGAAACGGAAATGAAGGAACGGAAGGCTCTGTTGGAGGACGCTCGCAGCGCGACCCAGGCGGCACTCGAGGAAGGGATTGTCCCGGGCGGCGGTGTGGCTTTGCTGCGCAGCGAAAAGGCCCTCGACAAGCTGACACTCACCGGCGATGAGCTGCTGGGAGTGAAGATCGTGCGCAAAGTGCTCGAGTACCCGTTGCGCGCCATCGCGGAAAACGCCGGTTCGGACGGCGCGGTCGTGGTGAATCGTGTGCGACGGATGAAAGGCAAGAACGACGGCTACAACGTCGAGAAAGACGCCTATTGCGATTTGGTGGAAGCAGGTGTCGTGGATCCGGCGAAAGTGGTCCGCACGGCGCTGCAGAATGCGGCGAGCGTGGCCAGCTTGCTGCTCACCACGTCCTCTCTGGTGACGGAGATTCCCAAGGAAGTGGAAGGCCCTCCCGGAGGTGGTGATCCGCACGGTCACGGCATGGGCGGCATGGGTGGCATGGGTGGAATGGGAGGCATGGGTGGCATGGGTGGCATGCCCGGCATGATGTAATCGCCCAGTTTGCAGCAGGCGATACACCTCATTGAAATTTGTATGACACAGCGGAATTTGACCAACAAACCAATAGCGAATATTTCGAGCGAAGGAATCACGACTATGGCGAAGATCAAGATTCGACCCTTAGATGACCGTGTGGTAGTGGAGCCGATCGAGGCTGAAGAGAAGACGGCGGGGGGGATCGTATTGCCCGACACCGCGAAGGAAAAGCCGCAGCGGGGTATCGTCGTGGCGGTCGGCCCCGGCAAGTTGCTCGACAGCGGACAGCGGGGCGAGTTGTCGGTGGCGGTCGGCGATGAAGTAATTTACGGCAAGTACGGCGGGTCGGAAATCGAAATCAACGGCGAGGAAGTCAAGATTCTCCGCGAGAGCGAGATCTTGGCCAAGGTGATCAAATAGTCATGGGCCTGAGCGGTAGGCCGGGGCGAGCGGGTCCCGGCTCGTACATCCATCCATCAAACCAACAATTCACATGAGAAAGAGGGCCTTCAAGCGTGGCAAAACAACTGCTTTTTGAAGACCACGCCCGGCAGAAGATGATGCAGGGCGTTAATAAGTTGGCCGACACCGTCGCTGTGACGATGGGACCAACCGGACGCAACGTGATCATTGACAAGTCGTTCGGCGGGCCGTCGGTGACCAAGGACGGCGTGACGGTGGCCAAGGAAATCGAACTGGAAGATCGTTTCGAGAACATGGGTGCCAAGCTGGTCGTCGAAGTAGCCCAGAAGACTTCGGATCTGGCGGGGGACGGGACGACGACAGCGACCGTGCTGGCGCGTGCCATTTTCAAGGAAGGGTTGCGAAATATCGTGGCAGGGGCCAATCCGGCGGCCCTGCGGCGCGGTATCGAAAAGGCCGTGGACGCCGCCGAAGCCAAGTTGGTCGAAATGGCCAAGCCGGTGTCGGAGAAGTCCGAAGTGGCCAATGTCGGTGCCATCAGTGCGAACAATGACATGGCGATTGGCGAGCTGTTGGCCGAAGCGCTGGAGCGTGTCGGCAAGGACGGCGTCATCACGGTCGAAGAGGGGAAGACCCGCGACACCAATGTTGAATACGTGGACGGCATGCAGTTTGACAAGGGATTCATCTCGCCCTATTTCATCAACGATACGTCGACGATGGAGTGTGTGCTGGAGAACGCCTTCATCCTGATCCACGAGAAGAAGATCGGCAACATTCGCGAATTGATTCCGATACTCGAGAAGACGGGACAGAGCGGCCGACCGCTGCTGATCATTGCCGAGGATGTCGAGTCGGAAGCGCTGACGCTGCTGGTGGTCAACAAGTTGCGTGGCACGCTCAATGTCTGTGCCGTGAAGGCTCCCGGATTTGGCGATCGCCGCAAGGCGATGCTGGGAGACATCGCGGTGTTGACCGGTGGCACGTTGATCAGCGAGGACCTGGGCATTCAGCTCGAGAATCTGACGTTGGAGCATCTCGGCCGCGCCGCCAAGATCACGGTGGACAAGAGCACTTCGACGATTGTCGAGGGGGGCGGTGATCGCAAGGCGATCGACAAGCGTGTCGAGCAGATCAAGAACCAGATCGAACAGACTGACAGCGACTACGATCGCGAGAAGTACCAAGAGCGTCTGGCCAAGTTGGCGGGCGGCGTGGCGGTGGTTTCGGTCGGTGCCGAAACGGAAGCCGACATGAAGCAGAAGAAGGCGCGAGTGGAAGACGCTCTGCATGCCACGCGAGCGGCCGTCGAAGAGGGGATTCTGCCTGGCGGTGGCGTGGCGCTGATGCGTTGTGTCGAGGCCGTGACGGCGGCCCGCGGCGCGGCCCGCGGGGACGAGAAGATTGGTGTCGACATTGTGCTGCGAGCGCTCGACGCGCCGCTGCGGCAGATTGCCGACAACGGCGGCATTGACGGTTCGGTGGTCGCCGATGAGGTGGCTCAGCGGCCGTTGAACGTCGGCTACGATGCCAACAGCGGTGAGTACGTCGACATGTTCAAGGCGGGGATCATCGATCCGGTCAAGGTCGTGCGAACGGCGTTGAGCAATGCGGCCAGTATCGCCGGATTGATGCTGACGACCGAAGCGTTGGTGACGACCTACGACAAAGAGGACAAGAAGAAGACTCGTGTGGAAGGGAGCGTCGCCTGACCCGGAGGGTGGGGCGGGTTCTCGGATCTGGGCCGGTCGTAGGACTCGCCCAGTCCACACGCGCAGTACGCGAACGAACATCCTGAGGGGCCACTTCGTGCGAAGTGGCCCCTTGGTTGTCAAAGGTCCGCTCGGATTCCGCCGGTGGCCTCGGCCGGTCGAGGGTGCCGGGAGCGGAAGGGGGAGCGTGGCGGGGAGGAGTCGGCCAGGGGGCGAGAGCGGAATTCTCGCGGCACAACGGGTTCGACGGCCTATTTTTGAGAGGCGGATGCCGGTTAACGACCGGTGTCGTTTTCCCTGTCGGGGAAACGCGGAGCTGGGGACGCAGCGGCCTCGGATCGCTCGTTGCCGGCCAGCCAAAGACCAGAGAACTGTTCATCAAGGCGTAAGACGACTCGTTCGTATATACGTGCCATGGCGACCATGCCGGACAAAGCCTGTTATTACGAAGTACTGGGCGTGGCCCGCACCGCGACGCCCCAGGAGATCGCGGCTGCCTATCGGAAGCTGGCGATCAAGTATCACCCGGACAGTCATCCCGGTGACGAAGATGCGACGGCCAAATTCAAGCAAGCCGCGGAAGCCTATGAAGTGCTGTCGGACGCCGACAAGCGGGCGCGATACGACCAGTATGGCCATGCCGGCGTGGGGAACAACGCGACACAGTTCCACAGCGTCGATGACATCCTGGATGCCTTCGGTGACATGTTCGGTGGAGGGGTCTTCGGGGATTTCTTTGGCGGTGGCCGCCGCGGCCGCCGAGCGCATCGTGGTCACGACATCCGTTGTCAGGTGACGCTGGACCTGGAGGAAGCGGCCCGGGGCGTCACGAAGACCGTCGTGTTTCAGCGGAGCAAGCCGTGCAGTCGTTGTCATGGCTCGGGGACCATGCCCGGTTCGACCCGCGAAACGTGCCGCCGCTGCGGTGGACACGGTCAGGTTGTGCAGGCGGCCGGCATTCTCCGCGTGCAGACGACCTGTCCCTCCTGCCGCGGCAGCGGGTCGGTGATATCGCACCCCTGCCGCAATGCCGCGGCTCGGGCTACGAGGCGGGCAACGTGTCGATTGACGTGGCCATTCCCGCCGGAATTGATGATGAAATGCGGGTGCGGCTGACGGGTGAGGGCGAGCCGAGTCCGGATGGCGGGCCGCCGGGGGACTGTTATTGCTTTGTGTCGGTCCGTGAACACGCCTTGTTTCATCGCGATGGCAGCCATCTGATCCTGGAACTCCCGATCACGTATACGCAGGCGGCATTGGGGGCCAAGATCGAAGTTCCCACGCTCGATGGTCCCGATAAATTGGCGATCCCTGAAGGGACGCAGTCAGGGGACGTCTTCCGCATGCGCAAACGCGGCATGCCCGATCCACACGGTGGTCCCCAGGGAGACTTGCTGGTACGGACCTACATTGAAGTCCCCAAGAAATTGAACCTGCGGCAGGAAGAACTGCTCCGCGAACTGGCGGAACTCGAACGCGCCGAGGTGACGCCGCACCGGAAGAGTTTTCTGGAAAAACTACGAGACTACTTCGCTCCCGCCGGGGATGAGGAGATTGAGGAAAAGTGATGTCGAAGCAGTCAGATGATGAATCGTTGGTACCCGATGAGTCGTTGTTGGACGATGCATCGACCGGCACGCCGCCATCCGATCCCGCTGCGGACGAAGTGATGGAGTCGCTGGCCGATATACTCCCCGACGACGGGGAGGTAGTGGACAGGGCCGACGACGTTGAGACGCTGAAGGCCGAGCTGGACGACGCGCGCCTGAAAACGCTGCGGGTGCAGGCGGAGCTGGAGAACTACCGCAAACGGGCTCAACGCACGCTCGAGGAGGAACGACGTTTTGCCTCCCTCCCCCTCTTGCGCGATCTGCTGGGAGTCATCGATAACCTGCAACGTGCCGTCGACTCCGCCCAACCAACGGACGGCGCTGCCGGATTGCTGGATGGTGTGAAGTTGGTGCTGCAGCAGCTGACGGCCATCCTGCAGCGTTATCACTGCGAGGAAATTCCGGCGGAAGGAACACTGTTCGACCCGCATTTCCACGAGGCCATTGCCCAGTTTCCCAGCGACAAACATGAACCGGGGATGGTGATGCAGGTCACTCAGTGTGGTTACCAACTGCATGGACGGGTGATTCGCCCATCGCAGGTGATTGTCGCGGCGGCCAAACCGGACGGACAGTCAGCAGCATCGTAAGGCGTTTCCTGCCGATCGTCCGATCGACGGCGGAACGACATGGAAGATTCGGAGAATATGCCGAGCAAACGGACGGTACCAGCAAGGTGATTGCGACGAGCCAACGGCGGTTGTGAAGCGCGGGCCTCGCGACGCCACGACTCGGGCAAAGCAGTCGATGGATGGAGGAAGCCGTGGTCTTCCTTGGTCTGCTGAGTACCATAAGAGGTTCTGATAAGTCTGATAAAACTGTTGAGGGGCGCCGGACAGTGCAACCCGCGGACCTTTATCCGCTGCGCTGCGTCGCCTCTCTGATCCTCGGAGATGTCTATGCCGACCTATGACTACCAGTGCACTGCCTGCGATCACCTGTTCGAGCATTTTCAGTCGATCAGCTCTCCTGTCATGCGCAAGTGCCCGGAATGCGGCAAGCCGAAATTGAAGCGATTGATCGGCGCCGGTGCCGCGGTCGTCTTTAAGGGATCCGGCTTCTATCAGACCGATTATCGCAGCGATTCCTATAAGAAACGGGCCGCTGAAGATACCAAGACGCCGTCCGATAGCTCGGCGGATTCGAAGTCCAAAACGAAAAGCAAAGCGGACTCTTCATCGACTTCCAAGTCGGATGGACAAAAAGCGAAGTAGGTTCTTCGCCGCCCCGTGGACGCGCTGCCATGCTGACCCTCGTTTGTCCCACCTGCACCAGGAAATTTCCGAGCGACCAGAGCGACTCTCTGCCGTTCTGCTGCGAACGGTGCCGGCTGATAGACCTCGGACGCTGGTTGGGCGAACAATACAGTCTGCCCGTCGATCCCGAGTCCGATGTCGACGAGACGATGGTGGACGAGGATGACGAGACTTACTGAATTCGCGTGTTCGTCCCAGACGGGCACGCGCGGTGAGCGCGTGTTGGAAATCCGACATGCGCCGCACCAATAATCCCTGCAAACTCGAATAAGGGAGGAAGGGAGGAAGGGAGGAAGGGAAAACGGAGGACAGAACGGCATGCTGCTGCTGAGAAGCTGCTGGTGGCCCAGGACTGTGTTCTGCCGGCAGCTGAGGCTTCTGTTCTTGAGTTGTGGATTTCGAGTTTGTTTCGGTTTTCGAGATGGGGTTGCGGATGTGCCCATTCGGCTACGGCCAGCGGCCGCGTCAGATCCTGCCTTCTCCCTTCAGCGATCCTGTTCTAGCGCACCGTGTGCTCGGGGGCTGGAGATCAGTCCGCAAAAAAAAATGCTCCGCGTGGGCTTGGCCGGCCTGTGGAGTTTCTTCGAAGACATTCGTCCCGCCTCGAGGCGACCTTCCTGGGCGACTTGTTCCACTCGTTCGCTCGGCGCTGTATGCTGCTGATCGCAAGCCAGTTGGCAAGGGCCGGCAATGAGACCAGCCCGCGAGCCGGACGAAGGGACGGGAAAGCTGTGCTTGCTCATTGCGCGGAGTCTGCGCGCGTTTCGAGAGGTCCGTGCCCGACCGGTGTGTGGGTTGTCTCGAGGGCTGTGCGGGAGTTTTTCGAGCTCTGTGGGAGTTGAGATCATGGCGGACGAAGCCGGGACGGTACGGAGTGTGGCCTGGGGTGAGATTTTTCCCTGGTTGATGATCTTCCGCGCTTTGCGGCTGTCCATCAGCATTCCGATGCTGTTTTTGGCGACGTTGGGTACGCTGCTGATGCCGCTCGGCTGGTGGGGTGCCGGATTCGTCATGCCGGCCGGTGGGCGAGCGGTGGCGGCCGCGGCGATCTCCGACCCGCTGGCGCAGGCGATTGTGGTGCCGCCCAAGGGCGAAATATCTTCACCGACGATCAGTGTGTCGTGGCGCGTCGGCGATCTGTTCAATCCGATGCTCACCGCCGTGGCTTGCCTGGTGGCTCCGTTGCGCCAGCTGCTGAGGTACGAGATTGGCTGGTCTGAGTTCTGCTACTATGGGCTGGGAGGCTTGTGGAACCTGCTGGTCTGGGGTTTTTTTGGCGGAGCCATTACGCGGATCGCCGTGATGCGGCTGGGACGCGAAGAGCGGGAAGGGTTGCTGGATGCCTGCCGCTTCGTCCGCCGCCGCCTGCTGGCCTTCGTCGGTGCGCCGCTGTTCGCCCTGTCCGGTATCGCGATCGTTGCCGCGCTGGTGACTCCGGTGGGCTGGCTGATGCGCTGGGATGTGGGAGTCCTGTTGGCTTCACTCTTGTGGGTTCTTGTGTTGGTGGGTGGCTTGACATTCGCGATCATTGTCCTGGGTCTTCTGCTGGGATGGCCGTTGATGTGGGGAGCGCTGAGCGCGGAGGAAATGGGCGACGTGTTTGAAGGGACGCAGCGATCCTACAGTTACGTGTTCGGCCGCCCGCTCCACTATGCCTTTTACATGCTGATCACGTTGGTCGCCGGCTCGATCATGTATTATGTGGCCAGCGCCTTTGCGCAACTGACAGTCTACGGCAGTTGTTGGGCCGTTTCGTGGGGATCGGGGCTGGAAGTCTGGAGCGGCGGGGGAGTTGAGGATAGTGGACCGGCTCTGCTGGGGATGTCCATGATCGCCTCGCTCAACGCCTTGGTGCTGAGTGTGGCCGCCGCCTTCCGGTACAGCTTCCTCTGGTGCGCGGCCGGCGCCGCCTATCTGCTGCTGCGACGCGACTCGGACCAGATCGAATTTGACAACGTTTACCTGGAAGACGAGCCGACTCGCTACGGTCTTCCGCCGCTGACAATCGATGCGGCTGGAGTCCCCGGCGTGGATGTCGAAGGGCAAGGCTGAATCGGACGCTGGCGGCGGCGTGGCATCGGATTTCGCGTACCCGGTAGACCTATCGCGGCTCAATTGACGGCTTCCGGCCCGGTGGCTGCTCCACCAATCCGCGTGACGCCCTCCAACGGCAGGACGAAGATCTTTCCGTCACCGATGTTCCCCTCTGCGCCGGTCCGCGCCACGCTCATGATGGTGTCGATCGTGCGGTCCAGGAAATCGTCGTTCACGGCGATTTCCAGGGCGATTTTGCGCAGCAGGAGCGTTTTGTATTCGACACCGCGATAGAATTCCGTGTGACCCCGCTGGCGTCCGAAACCTTGGGCATCACACACCGTCATTCGTTCCACGCCAATCTTGACCAGTGCTTCGCGCACCGCCGCGAGTTTCGTTGGCTGGATAATGGCGATGATCATCTTCACGGGGTGTTTCTCCTTGACGCCCAGATTCAACGGTGGCAGAGTTCATGCCGCCCCCAAGTACGCTCGTCAGGCTGTGCGCAGTCGAGAATCACTGTGGGCACAGACCCGACACCAACATCAGGAAATCAACCCAGTCGGCTCTGTATACTAGGTGACGCGGCTTGCGTGTTCTACTCGCGGACGACGACAATGGGAAGCCTGGTAGGGCGGGCCCCCCCGGCTGTCAGTTCGTCACCGTCACGCTCGTCACGCTGCGATGCTGGTCACATAGGATAACACGTCAGGCGGAAGGGAGGGAAGAAAGATCGGGGACACGACGACCAACAGCCAGTTCTGGCCACGCGTTCAAACGCACGTTTTGGCCCAATATCCCGCCGTGGCAGTGACCGGAGAGGCTGTGCCCCGGACGGCGGGCGGTTTCAGCGGCGCGGATGTCTGGCGTTTGGAGACTCCGCGGGGTGGTCTCTGCCTCCGTGCCTGGCCGCCAGGAATGCGGGACGGCAGCCGTTTGGCGTGGATGCACGAGACACTCAAGTCGATCTACGGACGCGGTTTCCGGCTCCTCCCTGTCCCCTTGGAGACAACTCAGTCCACGACCTGGGTGGACTGGCAGGATCGCTTCTGGGACTTGACGCCGTGGTTGCCCGGCCAAGTTGACAACGGCGCCAATACAACGCCGCACCGTTTGCGGTCGGCTCTCACCACGCTCGCTCAGTTTCATGCCTGCGCGGCCCAGGTCGTTCCGCCCGGGGTCGTTCAGGGCCCCTCGCCGGCCCTGGCCAGTCGAGCACTTCTGCTCAGCGAATTGCACCAGGGGCTTTGGGAACGCTTGTCCTATCACGCTCGACAGGAGGGGGGCGGCGTCGCGAGAGCACTGGCTGACCAGATTCTCGGTCGCTATCGACTGCTCGCTCCCAGTGTGACCGTTCGAGTGCAAAGTGTCGTGAATCGTTCCGTGCCGTTACAAATTTGTCACGGCGACCTGTGGCATGACCATGTTTTGTTCGTGGGGGAACGAGTGAGTGGCTTGATCGATTTCGGAAATCTGCGAGTGGACTCCCGGACCAGCGACATTGCGCGACTGTTGGGTAGCCTGGCAGGTGACGAGCCGACCGGGTGGCAGATCGGTCTGGAGGCCTACGAGCAGATTCACTCCCTTCAGCGCGAGGAACGTGCTTTGGTGCGGCTGTTCGACCAGACGACGGTCCTGCTGTCGGGCATTAACTGGCTGAAGTGGATTTTCGTCGATGGGCGGCAATTCTCACCGTGGTCACGTGTCGAAGAACGGTTACACCAGATCGTGGCTCGGCTCAACCGTTGGCAGGGGGAGTAATCGTCATGCAGGTTGTGCGCAATGGCCAGGCTCGAACAATTTTTCAGTGAAGAACCGGTGGCCTTTCGCCGACCATTGGGCGGTGGGGCGATACCGTTGACCCATGCGCTCGACAACCGGTAGAATCACCGCGCTGGAACTAGAAGTGTGCTGCGTTGGTTGGAGCGGGCCGCGCAGAGGGGTTTCCCAGCCCGCGCTAAAAATCGGGGGAGCGTAACCGATCGCTTGGCCACTGCGTCTAGTGCCTTGTTAAGGCGAAGAATGGGAGCGGCTGGGGGCTCGCTTCACTTGACGCCAGCCACCCCATCCCATAACCACGCTGGGACAGAGCGCCAGCTGCGAAGTGTCTACCGCGCATCGTGAGGATAGTACCCTCACGCAAGGGGGGGGCTCGAACGTTGTAGGACATGGCAGCGCGGACGTCCGGGGGCAGCCGGCCAGCACGGAAGAAATCGATTTGTAGGAACTCAAGCTGTGAGCAGAGCGTTCCCTGTAGCCGGTCAAGCCGCACCAGCCAGTCCCTTGCGAGCTGACAAGGGTGTTGGCTTCATGTTACGGCTGACTTGACAGACTAAGTGGCTTTTCCGGCGTGAAGTCGGTTGGCAGCGGCAGGCGTGGTTTCACTTTGAGGAATAAGGACCGATCGCCCATGTATCGAGTATTCGCGCCGTGGTGGGTGGGGTTGGCGGTGGTGGCATTGTGTGCGTCCGCAGTGGCGGCGCAGTCCCCGCCCACAGCCAGTGAAGCGCCACCGAGCCTTGACGAGTCATTCCAGACGTTGCCGTCCTTCGCAGCGCCTGCGGGCAATGATTTGTTTGGTGCCAAGGTCGAGTTCTCGGGCTCGTACCAAATCGAGGAAGGCACTCGACGTGGTACGCTGTCGATCCGCGCCGTGGTCCAACCGGGGTGGCACGTATATTCGACCACTCAGCCGGCCGGCGGCCCTCGCCCCATGGAGATTGCCGTTGTCACTTCTCCGGATTTCCAGGTTGTCGGCGATTTCGTCCCCGATCGTGATCCACAGATCCATTCCGAGCCGGTATTTCCCGGGGTGCGGATCGAACAGTTCTCGGATGAGGTGACTTGGACCGCGCCCATTAGCCTGGCCGACAGCGCACAGGCTGATGCGCTGCAGATCCACGTGGTGATGAACGGACAGGCCTGTGCGACGAGTGGCGCCTGTGAACTGATTGCGGACGAGCAGGTGACAGCGAGTTTCGTCGGTTACACCGCGCCCCCGAAATCCGCCGGTGTTTTCCAGGATCCTGAGGGGCATGTCACGATCACGGGGCATTTGGAGCCCAAGGTGGCGGCGCCCGGAGATACGGTCCGGCTGGTGCTGACGGCGCAGCTCCACGGCGAGTGGCACATTTACCACTATGCGGCGACCGATCCGAAGAAGATCTCCAAGCCGACGTTGATTGTGCTGCGCAAAACGGCCGGTTGGTCGTACGGTGACGTGGCCGCGTCCGCCCAGCCGAAGCAAGAGGAGTCGGGACTGGAGGAGGAGCCGATCCTGTATTTCCATGAGAAGCGGGTCTCTTGGACGATTCCCTTGTCGGTCCCCCAGGACGCGGAAGCAGGTGTCTACGAGATCGCGGGGGGAATTGGTTTTCAGGCATGCACTCCCACCTCCTGCGATTTGCCCTTGGCGGCCGATTTTCAGGGGAAGGTGGCGATTGGCAAGGTCGCGGAGAAGGGGCAGGTAACGCTGGCGTTTACGCCCAATAAATACGACAAGATTGCCAAGGAAGCCGCCGCCCAGGCGGATGCCAGGAAGTCGCGTAAGAGTGAGATTCCCGCCAGCGGCGGCACGTGGTCCGAGAAATCGGTCCTGACCGTGCTCGGATTGGCGTTTCTTGCCGGCTTGATCTTGAATGTGATGCCGTGCGTGTTGCCGGTGATCGGTCTGAAGGTCATGTCGTTTGTGCAGCAGTCGGGAGGCAGTCGCCGCGAGATCTTGGCGCTGAATCTCTGGTTCTCGCTTGGGCTGATGACAGTGTTCTGGATTCTTGCTGCGGCAGCGGCCATGGCGAACCATAACTGGGGCGAACATTTTGGAGACATGCGTTTTCTGATTGCCATGATTGGTGTCGTGTTCGCCTTCGGCCTGAGTTTTCTGGGGGTCTGGGAAATTCCCATCCCGGGGTTCGTCGGGTCCAATACGATACAGGGAGTGGCTCAAAAGGAAGGAGCTGTCGGTGCCTTCAGCAAAGGAGTGTTGTCGACCGTATTGGCCACTCCGTGTGCTGGTCCGTTGTTGGTTCCCGCTGTCAGTTGGGCGGCCAGGCAGCCTTCCTCTCTCACTTTTCTCACATTCACTTCCATCGGCTTGGGCATGGCGGCGCCCTACTTGTTGATCGGCATCGCACCGCGACTGATCAGTTTCTTGCCTCGACCTGGTGCCTGGATGGACACGTTCAAGCAACTGATGGGCTTCCTGTTGATGGGGACCGTCGTCTTCCTGTTCGTATCGGTGCCGGAAAAGTACGTGATTCCTACATTGACGCTGTTATTGGGAATCGGCATTGCCTGCTGGTGGATCGGTCGAACGCCCATGACCGCCGATCTGAGCACGAAGTTGAAGGGATGGGCCGCCAGTCTGTTGGTGATCGCCGCTGCGGTGGTATTGGGATTTGTCTTTCTCATGCCCCAGCACCTGATCGACTGGCAGCCGTATTCGCGGGTCACTTTGGATCAACATCTCAAGGAAGGGCGAACCGTGTTGGTGGACTTCACGGCCGACTGGTGAGCTACCTGCAAAGTGAACGAGGCGGTCGCCTTGAATCGAAAAGACGTTGCAGCGCTGTTAGCCAAGAACGGCGTGATTGCCATTAAAGCCGATAAGACTCATAATCCCCCCGACATCATTCAACTGCTTAAGGAACTCGGTAACTCGGCGGCGGGGATTCCCTTTATCGCGGTCTATCCCGGTGCCGGTGGTGATCCCATCACGTTGGACGGACCGGTCACGCAACAACAGGTGCTCGATGCCCTGGAGCAAGCCGGGCCCTCGGGCGAAGCAACGACCGGAGCAGTGACCGTGCAATCGCCGCCGGCGCAGCTGCGCTGAGCCGTTGGTAGCATGCAGCGTCAGTGAAGGCGAGTGATGTGCAGGTGGAGCTGCCGGGCGCTCTGGCTGTCGGGCTGGCCACTACTGCCGCCAGCGTATCGGCGGCCAGCTGAGCGAACCTGCCCCCCTCGCCCGCATCTCACTCCGCCCACACGACGTGGCCACTGCCGCTGACGACCTCGCCGATTGGCCAGCTGGTCACTTGCTCGTCTTGGAGGATTCGTCGGATGGCGTCGGCATAGTAGCTGCTTACGATCAACACCAGGCCGATTCCCATGTTGAAGACGCGGAACATCTCCTCCTGATCGATATCGCCCAGTTGCCGCAGCCAGGGGAACACCGGGGGCATGGTCCAGCTGTGGCGGTCGATGCGGACGTCGACTAGCGAAGGGACGATCCGCTCGATGTTCTCCAGCATGCCGCCACCGGTGATATGCGCGATCCCGTGCACGACGCTTTTCACTTTGTAGTGCTTGAGAACGGTGCGCACGGCGCGGGCATAGATGCGGGTGGGGGTCAGTAGGAGTGAGCCAACGGTGGCCCCCGTATTGGGCACCTCGTCGTCGACCCCCAGACCGGCCATGTCGAACACGACTTTGCGCACCAGACTGAAGCCGTTGGAGTGCAGTCCGGTCGAGGCGATTCCCAGGACGATGTCGCCCGGCGCAATGTGTGAACCGTCGATCAAATGCTTCCGCTCGACGACGCCGACCGCGAAACCCGCCAGATCGTAGTCGCCAGGCGCATACATGTCCGGCATGATGGCCGTTTCCCCCCCCAGCAGCGCACAATCCGCGTCGAGGCAGCCGTTGCTGATTCCTTCCACAATCTGCTCCAGCGCATCGGGATCGTCATGCGACATGGCCACGTAGTCGAGAAAGAAGAGCGGCTCGGCCCCACAGCAAATCACGTCGTTGACGCACATCGCCACCAGGTCGATCCCGACCGTGTTGTGGATGTTGGTCAGTCGAGCGACCTTGAGTTTCGTGCCGACGCCGTCCGTGCCCGAGACGAGAACCGGCTCGTCGTAATGTCGCGCAAAGAGCCGGTTACCAAAGTCAAGCTGAAACAGGCCGGCAAATCCACCGTCCAGTCGCATCACGCGGGGGGAATATGTGCGATGCATCAGCGCCGGCAATCGCGACATGGACTCGCGATAGACGTCCAAATCCACGCCCGCACTCTTGTAAGTTGCCTTGCCCATCGCCTGTGCCTGTCCTGGAGTTACAAAGCTCGAATTTTACGGGGCCTGCGCGCGAGTTGTCAACGCACCGTAAACCGCTGCGTGCCGGCTCGCACCGCGGATTTGGCGGGCGGTGTGCGCTGCTGCCGCCGTGCCCCTCCAGGACACTCCTCGCTCGCGGCGGCCCACGGATGTTCGGCACAAGATCTGGCTGCATGACCTGTTGTCACGCGACCTGCTTCCAGTCGGCCAATAGTCGGGGCCGGACCAGCTTCGAACGGCTCGGACGCGGGATGACACCTGTGACGTATGATTGTAGTTGTCGATTGTGCGACGGATGGTGCCTCCACCGCGGATGCGGATGCGCGCCACGCAACTGCTCTGCGAAGTGCCGCGTGCCTCCCCTGCAAACGGACACCATGGTGCCGTTCCGCGGACCGGTTGCAGGCACGCCGCTCCTGCTCTGCGTCGTTGATACGCCAGTTCGTCATCGCTCGGTTACGGCAGCCGGCTGGGTGGCGCGGCATTGGATGTGCTGGTTCCCGTGGCGTGTGGCCATGGCCGACGTCCACAGGATCCGGAGGGTTGCACCCAAGGGCTGCCAAGAAGTTGATTGCCCCTGCTGCACCCCGCTGTGGCGTGGTTTTTGGGAGAATCGGGTGGCTATAGGAGGGGTGTTGGGTGGAAGCTGGCTATTGCGGCGACAAGAGCTATCCTTTGTTTTTCGTCCGGGCAATCATATCAATGCTGTTCCGCAGGCCGTGCTGGCCGAGGGAACCAACGAGAGACGGTAGTCCGCTAAAAAAATCAGCGTGCAAGAGTTCTGCTATTGGGCGGCCCAGTCGGCGGGGGAAGGCGGTACGGAACGGCAATAAGCTGGGTCCATTGAGATAGCCCCCACAGGCACTATGCGGTATGTTAAGCGGTGCCGGTAAGGGTGCGAGTGACATTTGCCGGAAAAGTGTGTTGTGGGGTATATTGGGCAGTTGAGGTAAGAGCTAGGCGGCCAGCTGACACGAAAAATCGGCGACTGTGGAACGAGGAAGGGAAAGCTGTCCAGCCGGCGACTTCGGTCGCATTGGATTGAGGGAGAATGACGCATGACTTGGAAGCGACGGCAGTTGTGGCTGCCAGGGAGCATGTTGGTTGTGGTTTTCGTGGGGTGGGCGGCTGTGTTATTGGCGGAGCCGCCGTCGGAAGAGCTCAGGCGAAAGCCCTCTTCCTACGCGCCGGCCAAGGACCTGGAATACCAAGTTTCCATTTTTCTGACCCGGATCAAGGAAGACTTGGAAGACGAAGCCCAATATGACACGCATGCGAAACGCGTGGTGAAGGATGCCAATACGATTGCGGTAGTGGCGCTGGTGCTGGGCAAGCACGACGACGAGAACAGTCTGAAGCAGCCCGCTGCTGAGGTGATCAAGGCTGCGACGCAATTGGCCAACAAAGCCGAGCGGCTCGAGGAGGCGAAGGTGGCGTACGAGGAGCTGGTCGCCGCCCTGCAAGCGCCGGGGGGTGGGGGAGAGTTGCCTTGGAAGAGTGTAGGGAATATTCAGGAGATCATGCTGCAGGTGCCGCTGCTCAACACGAGTCTGCGGGGGGCGGTACGTTCGAAGGGATTTTCCAGCACGGCCGACAAAGCTGCCGCCTTGGCTGCGACCCTGGCGGCGATCGCCCACGTGTCGATGTTTGACGAGACGTATTGCGGAGACGATGCGGATCGTGAAGAGTGGGTTGAATTGTGTGCGTTGATGCGTGATGCGGCGAAGGATGTACTGGACGCGGTTCGCCGCGGCGAGCAGGATGCGGCTACCGAAGCGCTCAAGCCACTGGTGCGAACTTGTGACGATTGTCACGAACAGTTCAAGGATTGATGGATTGACGAGAGAGAGGTGAGCTTGGTGCGTGGGGTTCTTGCCTGGTGTGTAGAGTCTGCCTTGGCGAAATAGTCTGGCTCGGCATTGAAGTTTCACCAGGTCTTGCGACAGACGGGAATCCCTCGGATTTTTGATCCCAAGCGGCCGGCAATCGGGCCTCGTATATCTCCCGGTGGTATGGTTGGTGGTACACCGACGATCTTCACCCGGGACCGGTACGAGGCCAGTCTATGCTGATGCGACATCCCCATCCTGTTTTCCAATTCACCCATACGCTCCCGTATGGCGCGCTGCTGCACGACTCCGGCGTGCAGTTTGTGGTCTTCAGCCGCACGGCGACTGCTATGCGGCTGCTGCTCTACGATCACGTCAGCGACCGAGAACCGACGGACGTGATTCCCTTCGATCGCGATTCGGATCGTTGGGGAGACGTCTGGAGCGTTTTTGTGCCGGGGATCGGGCCGGGGCAACTCTATCATTTCCAAACCGATGGACCCCGCGATCCGGAACGGGGGCTGTGGTACGACGGCCAGGCGCGGTTGATCGATCCGTACGCCAAAGCCCTGGCGGGGCATTTTCTCAAGTCGGATGACGGGATTATTCGTCCCCCCAAGTGTGTCGTGATCGACGACTATTTCGACTGGGAAGGCGATCGCCATCTGCGGCGGGACCTGTCGGAAACGGTCATCTACGAAATGCACGTGCGCGGTTTCACTCGCGGCAAGACCAGCAAGGTGGAATACCCGGGCACGTATTTGGGGATTATCGAGAAGATTCCCTATTTGAAATCGCTGGGGATCTCCGCCGTCGAACTGATGCCCGTTCACGAGTTCCCGATCCGAGACATCTGGGGGAATGTTCCCGAGCGACCGAACTACTGGGGATACGACCCGATGAACTTCTTCGCCCCGCACCGTGGCTACGCGGTGGGGAGCGAACCGGGCTGCCAGGTGCTGGAGTTCAAGCAGATGGTCAAGGCGCTCCACCAGGCCGGCATCGAGGTCATTCTGGACGTCGTATTCAATCACACGTGCGAGGGGAACGAACTGGGGCCCGTGCTCTCGTTCAAAGGGCTGGAAAACCACGTTTACTACCACATCGCCAACGGCGGCAGCCGCTACTGCAACTACTCGGGGTGCGGCAACACCGTCAATGGAAATCACCCCATCGTCCGCGAGATGATCTTCAATTGCCTGCGCCATTGGGTGCACAACTACCACGTGGACGGATTCCGCTTTGACCTGGCATCGATTCTCAGCCGTAATCGCGCGGGGCAACTCGTTCCCAACCCTCCGCTGGTGGAGATGATCGCCGAGGATCCCATGTTGGCCGACACGAAAATGATCGCCGAGGCGTGGGATGCGGCGGGCGCCTATCAAGTCGGTTCGTTTTCCGATCACCTGCGGTGGGCTGAGTGGAACGGGCGCTATCGCGATGACGTGCGACGGTTCTGGCGCGGCGACGCCGGTACGCTGGGAGCCCTGGCCACACGCCTGTCCGGCTCCAGTGATCTCTACATGCGCACCGGACGCCCTCCCTCGTGCAGTATCAATTTCATCACGTCCCACGACGGGTACACGCTTAACGACCTGGTGACGTACAAAGATAAGCACAACGAAGCCAATGGCGAAGGAAATCGCGATGGCGAGAACAATAATCTGAGTGACAACTACGGCGTCGAAGGGCCGACCCGTCGCAAGGCGGTGCGGGACTTGCGGGCGCGGCAGGTCAAGAACCTGCTCTCCACGTTGATGTTGAGCCAGGGAGTGCCGATGATCGTGTCGGGGGACGAATGTCGCCGCACGCAACTCGGTAATAACAATGCCTACTGCCAGGACAACAGTATTTCCTGGTTCGACTGGCGGCTGGTGAAACAGAATGCCGATTTGTTGCGGTTCGTCCAGACGCTGATCCGGTTCCGCCGCAGCCATGCCACGGTGCGGCGCAAGCGGTTCCTCACCGGTCATGCCAACGGCCACAACGGGTTGCCCGATGTGGCTTGGTTCGGTCCCCATGGCGAGCATATCGACTGGGGCAGCATGCAGCTGACGCTGATGTGCCTGCTCAGTGCTCCCGATCGGACGGACGATCCGACCGGCAACGCGCGAGATCTCCTGCTGCTGTTTAACTCGACACCCGATCAGTGCGAATTCACCTTTCCGCACGTTACGCATGACAAACGGTGGCGATTGTTCATTGATACCGCCAGTCCATCACCGCGGGATATCTACCCGAACCTGGATGGTCCGGCACCCCCGGCGTCACACCGGGTCACGCTGACCTATCGGTCGTTCATGTGCTACGTGGCACAATAGATGCGCGAGCGTGGAGGGACGACTTGCGGGTCGTCCGGATCCGCCGAAGTGCAAAACAGGAGCCCGCGTTGTGGCCGACGCGGGCTCCTGCTGCACTGTTTACAGATTGCTGCGTTTCTTCGACGGAAGATTCCGCTTAGCTGCTGATCGATCGCCGCCTGCGCAACGAATAGACGCCCACCGCGACGACTGAGCCGATCCCGAACAACGCCAGTGAAGCCGGTTCGGGTACTGCCACCAAGACGCTCACGTCGTCAATCGCAAAATCATTGCCGTACGCGACAGTCGTCAGGTTGCGAATCTGCAGATTGACCGTTCCCGTGGTCGCGGCCGTGAACTGACCGCTTCCCAGGTTCCATGCGCCGGCCGCTTGGCCCGTCAAGTCGATCGAGAACAGCTGAGCACCATCCACCTCAAACACCAAGTTGGCCGGTGTGTCGACCAGCCCATCGCCCGTGGGATCCGTGTCAGTAAACGCACTCACCGCCCAAAATGACATGTCATAGACCCATCCGGCGCGGACGCTGATGCTCTGGGCCCAAACCCTGTCAGTCGATTGCAGACTGCCGTTGGCAACCAGCATCTGACCGTGGTGGATATCTGCCGTTGTGTGATCACCAAAGGAGGCGAAATTCACGTTCCAGCTGGCGGGTTTCAGTTCCAAACCATACTGGGCTTCCGGGGCACTGGAACTATTCATCACGACCTTTGTATAGTCGCTTTGAAAACCGCCCGAGGACTCAAAGCCTCCGTTGACGATTAATTCGCCGCGTGCCTCCCCGGCAACACAAGCGAACAATCCCGCCAGCAACACCCCGAAACAAACTGACAACTTCATGATGTCTCTCCCCGAGCCGATACGTCTGGTCACCGAATAGCGCTCGCCAAGCGAGCGTGGATCACACCGCGGTCCAGCACTCATCCGCTAATCTAATAATGTTCAACAGATATTACAATTAGGCTGTCTAGAGGAAATTGATAACCGTTAATGGCCATATAGGGCGTATTGTTTATTGTCTTTGTGGTGTTTTTGGTAGCAAAGGCGTTGGAAGACGGTTGGCCTGCACCGCGTGTCGCCGAGTTCGGGCCCCGAGGCGCTGGGCAACGCGCCGATCTGGATGAACGGCCAGCGTACTGGAAAAAGTTGGAGCAAGACAGATCAGTTTGGCGACGGCGGAGGCGGGAGGGCGGTGGCGAGTTGCGAGTACTGGCCTGGCGCGAGCGTTTGTTTTTTTTTTGCACGTCGCGAACTGGTCCTGGAAGTGCCTGCCCGGCGTACCGGGAGTCCGTCAAGAAAACTGGAAAGTGTCAATTGCCGCGACGCGTCTTCAGGTGGGAGCGGACGCCCTGTTGATCGACGGCTGTTGATCGGCTGCGGGCCACCCCCTTGGCGTCATGCTTGGAATTGACCTAAACTCTTGTGTACCAACGCCCGCGAGAGTGGCGGAATTGGCAGACGCGCTGGACTTAGGATCCAGTCCCGCAAGGGGTGCAGGTTCAAATCCTGTCTCTCGCATTGATTGTGGTCCCGAATGGTCAGAGGTACCCCAAACACGGTCAGGAACCGGGTTTCCGGCCTTTCGGTGTGCACTCCATCTACGACAGAGGCCACGACCGACCGTAGTCAATCGTGGCCTCTTGATACCCAATCATGGCCTCCGCGTACTGCCACCGGTACTGCCACCGTTCACGAATTTCCGGCCCGCCACTTCGCCCGCTGCCCCGCCGCCTTGCGAACCGCAGCGTAAGTGTTGCAGTAGTATCGCTCGGTCGTAACCACTGACGAATGCCCGAGCCAGTCCTTGACCGCTAACGTGGGCACCCCAGCAGCCACCATCTCGGACCCTGTAGTACTTCGCAAATTCTTGGGGACCACCCCCACAACACCCGCCGCAGCCCGCAGCCGCTGCCAATCCGTGTAGAACTGGCGATAGGTCGGCTTGTCCCACGGTAAGACCCGCTCCCCGCCGATCTGATCGTGCCACGTCGTCAGTATCCCCCACAGGTCCGCCGCATCCGGCAGGTACAAGGTGCGGTCCTTGCGACCCTTACTCGTCTCGGCACTGATCTTGATTACCTTGCCCACTTCATCCAGTCGATCCCAGGTCAGGCCCAATAACTCACCACGCCGAGCCCCCGTTTCGCGAACGAGCAAGATGAAGACCCGCCACCAATCACGCGACGCGGCACGGGGAGCGAATTTCTCATTGTCCACCGCAGCCAACAATTGTTGCTGCACATCTACGGTCAGGCAGACCGGCGTCTTCTGGTCGATCTTGCACCAAGCATCCGCAAACGCAGGCGCTCGCAGAATGTAGCCACGTTTCTCAGCGTATCGCAACGCGGCCCTGAGCGTCCTCAATTCCTTATTGACGGTTTGTGGACTCACATCTTTGACACGCTCGCCGACGAATTTCTCGATGGCCTGTACCGTCAAGTCTCCGACGTGATTGGGACCGAGTAGCCGCGTAAACGGAGCGAGTGATAGGCGGTAGGCAACTGCCGTTCCTGGTCGTTTCGTCGCCGCTGTCGTTATCGACTCCAAAAGAGTGACAGTGCCTTGGCGTTGCATGATCTCGGCGGTGTCCCTCATAGCGGAATGACCTCGTATTCCACCGCCTCCCCCTTCTCGATCTGATCAATGGCCTGCAACGCCGCCATCTCCCGTTCGGTCGTCATGCGACACAGACTGTTCAACTTGCTGATGAACGGTAACGACGTAGGGTGGTTGCCGGGTACCGACGAGACGAATGCCCCGCCACGAGCGATCCCGTCTGGACGGCGGTGCTTCCCCCTGGCAGCTGTGGTACATTCACGGCTACTGGATCAGCAGCGGACGCGGTGGCGGCTCGCAAGCAGGGTCCGGCTGATCGCTCCTGAAACAGTGGGAATCGTGATGGCCGATGATGACAAACCCCAGGACCGTGCTGGTGACGAACCCGACCTTACGGCGCCAGTCCGTGCGACCGGCGACGTGACCATGATCCTGGCACGCATCGAACAAGGCGATCCCTCGGCTACTCCAGAGTTGCTGCCACTGGTCTATGAGGAGCTACGGAAGCTGGCGGCGACTTGGCTGGCCCAGGAAAAGCCCGGACAGACGCTGCAGGCCACGGCTCTGGTCCACGAGGCATACATCCGGCTAGTGGACGCGGACAAGGCCCAACACTGGGACTCCCGAGGCCACTTCTTCGCGGCAGCTGCGGAATCAATGCGGCGCATACTCCTAAACCGCGCCCGAGATCGAAAGCGTCTGAAGCGAGGTGGTGAGCGTCAGAGAATTGACCTCGACGAGATCGAAGTGGCCCTCGACACACCTGCGGAAGATCTCATAGCTCTCGACGAAGTCCTCAAACGCTTGGAACACGAGGACCCCTTGTGCGCCAGCCTGATCAAGCTGCGATTCTTCGCCGGGCTCAGCCTGGAGGCAGCGGCACAGTCGTTAGGAATGACACGGCGAGTCGCCGACCGGCATTGGGCCTACGCGCGAGCCTGGCTCTACGCTCGACTTAGTCAAGACGCTTGAGAGCCCCCGGCTGGGGGTGGTATCGCGGCGAACGTCCATTTTCGAGGAGAATTTCCGGATTCTCGGTGCAATCCGTCTCTAAACGGGGCATTGAAGGATAGAGCAGCAGTTCCCAGGAGCTCATCCATGAGCAATGTCAACCCTGATGTGAAGTCCCTCTTCTTCGAAGCGATCGATCAGAAAACGCCCGAAGAGCTCCGTGGCTTCCTCGACCGAGCCTGTACCAACGACGTCAACCTGAGGGCCCAATTGGAGCAACTGCTGCAGGCACACCGTGATGCCGGGAAATTCCTCGGTGGTGCAACTCCAGTGACGATCGACCACCCGCCCCTCGAACAACCCGGTACCCAGATCGGTCCCTACAAGTTGCTGGAGCAGATTGGCGAGGGCGGCATGGGGGTCGTGTACGTGGCGTCGCAGAAAGAACCCCTCCGCCGCAAGGTGGCCCTGAAGATCATCAAGCCGGGCATGGACACGCGCGAGGTGGTCGCGCGGTTCGAAGCCGAACGGCAAGCCCTGGCCCTGATGGATCACCCGAACATCGCCAAGGTGTTCGATGCCGGTGCGACCGATGCGGGTCGACCTTACTTTGCGATGGAGTTGGTAAAGGGAACCCCGATCACGGAGTACTGTGATCGCGAGCAACTCACCATGCGCGAGCGGCTGGCGTTGTTCGTCACGCTCTGCCACGGCGTGCAGCACGCGCATCAGAAGGGCGTGATCCATCGCGATCTCAAGCCCAGCAACTTGCTGATCGAAGTGCATGACGTCCGGCCCGTGCCCAAGATCATCGACTTTGGCATCGCCAAAGCCGTGGGCCAGCAATTGACCGAGAAGACGTTCTACACCGCCCAGAGTCAGATGGTGGGCACGCCGCTGTACATGAGCCCCGAGCAGGCTGGTCAGAGCGCCGTGGATGTCGATACGCGCAGCGACATCTATTCGCTGGGCGTGCTGCTCTACGAACTGCTCACGGGCCATACGCCGTTTGAAAAGGACACGCTCCGCACGGCCGGTTTCGATGAAATGCGGCGGATCATTCGGGAAGTCGAGCCGCCACGCCCCAGTGCGCGGGTCAGCACGCTGCAGGCGGCCGATCTGTCGACGATTTCCGAGCGTCGTCACATTGAGCCCGGCAAGCTCAGTTCGCAACTGCGCGGCGACCTGGACTGGATCGTGATGAAGGCGCTGGACAAGGACCGGGATCGGCGGTACGCATCGGCCAGCGCCTTGGCGGCGGATGTGCAAAGGTATCTGGACGACGAACCGGTCCAGGCCCGTCCGCCTTCGATGGCTCATCATGCTGCGAAATGGGTGCGCCGCCATCGACCGCTGGTCTGGTCCTCGGCAGCCGTGTTGGCCGTGGCGGTCGTGGCCAGTGGGGTCTTGTTCGGAACCAGTTATCGGCGGACCGTGCAACTGGAACGAGACGCGGGAGAACACTTGGCCGCAGCCGCAGCGTTTTTCCGTGCGGCCGACTACACCGCCGCCGGTGGTGAGTTGGCGAACGCGCGCGGGCATTTGGAGGCGGTGCAACATGACGTCGGACCGCTCGCTGAGAAGGCGAACGCGCTGGGTGAAGAACTGGCAGCCAAGTTGCATGCCGCGGAAGTGGACAAACGCGTCGCCGCCCTGATCGACGAGTCGCAACGCCTCAGCGGGGGGCGCAGCCCGAATTATGCGAAGGCCGTGGAATTGCTCAGCGAGGCAATTACGTACCGCCCCCATGACGCTCGCCTGCTGCTGTACCGCGGCAGCGCACTTTGCGATTTAGGTCGTTACGCCAGCGCGATCGGCGACTTGGAACAATCGCTCCAATGCGTAGGGGGTGACTTGCCGACGACTCACTTGTTGCTGGCCACTGCTGCGCAACAAGTCGGCGAAGGGGAGAAGGCCCAGGTGCATCGCGAACTCGGGAAACAACAAGGTCCCGACACGGTGGAATCCCTCGTGGCCGAAGCGCTCGCCACGCCGCACAGCGAGCGCGGTGTCGAATTGCTCACCCAGGCCATCGCCATGAGTCCGTTCGACCCGATTTTGTATTACCATCGCGGGCGGATCGCCTACAACCTGACGGTGCGCAAAACGGCGAGACGGCACTACGATATGGCGGTCGCCGACCTGGAGAAGGCCCTGCTGGGTCGACCGCGGGACACACGGATCAGCGAAGCCCTGTGCTTGACGTTGGTTCAGTTTACCGAGTTATTCGATGTGTCCTGGAAGAAGAATTCTGAGCGTGAAAAGCAATTGCTCGACGAGTGGCTGGCCACGGAACCCGACAACGTATCTGCCTTGGCCATTCTTGCCGACTGGCAGACACGCTATAGCACACTCGAATCCGTCCTGGCCACCTGTGACAAGGGGCAGAAACTGGATCGTGCGCGTCCTGAATTCCCGCTATTTGCCGGGTGTGCGTACCAAATGCGCGGCCAGCCTCGACAGGCTATCGAGTACTTCAACAGGGCGATCGAGTTACAGCCCAAACCTTACACGTACACGTACTCGATGGGAACTGTCCATCTGCGTACCTGGCGCGCTCTTGCTCATACCTGTCTGGGAGAGAACGACGTGGCAAGCAAGGAACTGCAACTCGCCACAAGTGCGGGCGTCAAGGAGGACAAGGAGGAATGGACCTTCTTCGACTGGGACGGACTGATCACAGTTTATGGCAATTTGAAAGAGCATCAGGAAGCACTGCGGTGGTCTGACGAGCGAGCGAAGATCACACCTGACTGTCCCCAAGTCTATGTCTTGCGAGGTCAGATATATCAGAAACTTGATCGGACTCGACGAGGCATTCGCCGATTACGACAAGGCCATCGAGTTAAATCCAAAGAGCGCCCTCCCCTGGATATTCCGGGCCTATCGCTATTCGGAACGCGGCGAGTGGCCCAAGGCACTTGCCGATTGCGACAAGGCCATTGAGTTAGACCCCACGTGCGCCAGCCTCTGGTTAGTACGGGGGGATTTCTATTCGCAACGCGGCGAGTGGCCCAAGGCGATCGCCGATTACGAAAGAGCACATCAACTTGAGACACTGCGCGCGCAGGACATCAATGGCATGGCGTGGCTATTAACGACCTGCCCGGATCGCAGCGTGTGGAATCCCGATCGGGCCCTTGAGTATGCGACGAAAGCCATTGCGATGTCACCCAATGAGGGCGGGTTTTGGAACACGCTGGGAGTGGCCCAGTACCGGGCCGGCCAATGCAAAGAAGCGGTCATCACGCTGAGCAAGTCGATGGAACTCCGCTCCGGCGGCACCGCCTCGGATTGGTTCTTCCTGGCCATGGCCCACAAGCAATTGGGGAACCAGGAAGAGGCCCGGCAGTGGTACGACAAGGCCGTCGCGTGGACGCAGACGAACAAACCAGACGACGCAGAACTGCGCCGATTCCAAGCCGAAGCGGCGGCCCTGCTGGGCGTGACACCACCCGACTGTCGAGCCAGCACCCGAGCCTGCGGCGAAAGTCGAGGAGGCGAAGGAACAACCGAAGTCGACGCCAACACCGGAGGCGCCGAAAGCAGAGGAGCAACCGAAGTGACGTAGCACGCGATGAACGTTTTCGCATCAAGAAGTAGAAATGCCCGGTGAGGTCCAAGGCAGCAACCACAGTCCTCACCGGGCCAGACATCTCCCGAGCGGCTCGTTCTGCGCGCTCCGGGCGATGGTGTTTTTAAG
Source organism: uncultured Planctomycetota bacterium (assembly GCA_963802295.1). GTDB lineage: Bacteria > Planctomycetota > Planctomycetia > Pirellulales > Pirellulaceae > JAJRVM01. The sequence continues at coordinate 466,453 of CAWDIM010000010.1, forward strand.
TAAGAGTTCAGTGTTCAGTTTTCAGTGTTCAGTTTCGCAAAACAGTATAGCCCGATCGGCACTTAACGAAAAGGAACGTACGATGCCCCACACGCACCTCTCTCACGTCCAAATCGCGTCGGGATCTGGCAGCCTCACTGCGCGGCTCCCGCACCCGCAAACACGCCCGACTGCCGCCACCGGCGTCCTGCAGGCCGAACGTCTGGAAGATCGCCAGTTGTTGGCGACGATTTCCGGCACAGTGTTCAATGACCTCAACGCGGACGGAGTGAAGAACACCGGCGAGTCCGGCCAGAGCGGCTGGACCGTCTACCTCGATGCCGACGGCAACGGCCAACTCGGCACCGGCGAAACCTCCACGACCACGGCTGCCGACGGCAGCTACAGTTTCGACGGCTTGGCCGCGGGCACCTATACCGTGGCCGAGGTCCAGCAGCCGGGCTGGCAGCAAACGTCTCCAATGGGGAGCCGTTCCGACGTATCGAGCGGGTGAGTGTCGCTGCCGACGGCACGGAAGGAAATGACAGTTCGTGGTACGTCCTCGCTCAGCGCCGACGGACGCTATGTTGCATTCTACTCCATCGCCAGCAACCTCGTCCCCGACGATACCAATGGCAAGTGGCGACATCTTCGTCTATGATCGCCAGACGAGACACGATCGAGCGCGTGAGCGTTGCTGCCGACGGCACGCAAGGAAACGGCAATTCGTACTGTACCCTCGATCAGCGCCGACGGCCGCTACGTGGCATTTCGACTCGACGGCCAGCAACCTCGTCCCCGACGATACCAATGGCATGCGATGACGTCTTCGTGTACGACCGCCAGACGGACACGATCGAGCGGGTGAGCCTCGCTACCGACGGCACGCAAGGAAACGGCCATTCGCGACGACGCCTCGATCAGTGCCGACGGCCGCTATGTGGCATTTCACGTCTACGCCAGCAACCTCGTCCCCGGCGACACCAATGGCACGATGGACATCTTCGTGTATGACCGCGAGACACGACACGATCGAGCGGGTGAGCATCGCTTCCGACGGCACGCAAGCAGACAGCTCGTGCAATATCGCCCACGATCAGCGCTGACGGCCGCTATGTGGCGTTCTCCTCCTCAGCCAGCAACCTCGTCCCCGGCGATACCAATGGTACGAGCGACGTCTTCGTGTATGATCGCCAGACGGACACGCTCGAGCGAGTGAGCGTCGCTGCCGACGGCACGCAAGGAAACGGCAGTTCGTATGTCTATGGCGCTCGACCGATCAGCGCCGATGGCCGCTATGTGACGTCTCGGCTCCTCCAGCAGCAACCTCGTCCCCGGCGACACCAATGGCATCGTCTGACGTCTTCGTGTATGACCGCCAGGCACACACGATCGAGCGCGTGAGCCTCGCTGCCGACGGCACGCAAGGAGAACGGCTGTCGGAACGCCTCGATCAGCCCCGACGGCCGCTACGTGGCGTTTAGCTCTACGCCAGCAACCTCGTCCCCGGCGACACCAACGGCGAATCTCGACGTCTTTGTGTATGACCGCCAGACGGACACGATCGCGCGGTCAGCCTCGCTGCCGACGGCACACAAGGAAACGGCAATTCATCTGTCCCCGCGATCAGCGCCGATGGCCGCTACGTGGCATTTTACTCTAGCGCCAGCAACCTCGTCTCCGGCGATACCAATGGCACCATTGGGACATACTACGTCACTGCCGACGTCTTTGTCACAGCGAATCCCTGTGCCCCTGGGAGCCATCGAGGTCGTGCTGGCAGAGGGCCAGGATGCTACAGGAATCAACTTCGGCAACGCCTCACTCACCACCAAGTTCTATGTCGTCAACGATGCCTCGCAGGATCGCACCTATGAGTACAACCCCACCGGTGGCGTCGATCGAGTCGTACAGCCTCAACACTGGCAACACCGCCCCGCGCGGAGCGGCCAGCACGATCGCGGGTGACAAGACCTGGGTCGTCGATGCCAATCGCAAGGTGTACGTCTACAACAACAGCGGCGCACTGCTCGGCTCCTGGACTGCGGGTACGCTGAGCACCAAGGCCGTCGTGGAGGGCATTGCCACCAACGGCACCGACGTCTGGATCGTGGATGCCTACAGCGACAAGGTCTACAAGTACGCCGGAGGCGCGGCACGCCTCTCCGGCACTTGGACTGCGCCAGCAGTTTCAGTCTGAACAGTGCCAACAAGAGTCCCAAAGACATCGTGACCAACGGAGTCAACCTGTGGGTCGTGAACGATTCCACCACCGGACAAGGTGTTCAAGTACACCACCGCCGGTACGCTGAGTCAGCAGTTGGACCATCACCACCGCCGGTGCGACCAGCCCGACCGGGATCACGATTGATCCGGCCAACGTCAGCAACATCTGGATCGTCGACAACGGGACCGACCGCGTGTATCAGTACAACGCGGCTGCGACGTTTGCCAACGGCAGCAGCCATGCGGCCGACGTCTCTTTCGCCCTGGCCGTTGGCAACACCAACCCGCAAGGCATCGCCGATCCGCCCGCTCCGGGCAGCCTGCTGGCGACCGAGACACCGGTTCTCGCCGAGCCCGTCTCCGCCGAAGCAGCCCTGCGTGGTAACGACGCGGCCCTGGCCAGCATGTACGACTGAGCCCGTGAAGAAGATCCGCATCGACTACCGTGCGGCGGAGTGAATCACGCGCAGTGGAATCCTCCACTCGTGATCTCAGCTACACCGTGGGTGCCTCCAGCGAACCGCCTCGCGAACGACCGCGTGGCCAATGACAACACCGCCAACGGAAGTGGACGACCTGTTCGCCCAGTGGGACTCCGACCCACTCGAACTGTTGAGTTTCCCCGACCTCGGGATGTAGTCCGCCGAGTGCTCTGTCGTAACACGAACTGCCACACACCACGCCGCCGGGGCCCACACGCCCGGCGGCGTTGGTCGTTGTTGTACCCTTACCTGACACAACGTACAATTCGAGCGCGAAACGGCTTTCCTGCCCCCTCTCCCCGCATCGTTCGCGGTGGTTGTCCTGATTAGTGCCGGCAACGCAACTCGCGAACGAGGTGGGGGAGAGGGATGGGGTGAGGGGGAAGAAGAACCATGCCACAACGTCACACTTCACAGGCCATCACTCGGGCTCGGGAACTGCGGAAGCGGCAGACTGAGGCGGAATCGTTGCTGTGGTACGTGCTGCGTGGTCGCCGCGTCTTGTTCCGCGGTAGCGCCCGGACGGTCAGTTCCTTGTCCTGCTGCGGCACAGAGCTATTGCCTGTACCAGTGTGACGCCCAGTAAGCGCGGTCGGTGGCGTACACGTCCAGGGGCGCGTCGAGCGAATGGTCCGCGCTGAGGATGCCGTACCGTTGCATCTCACGCACGTACTCCGCGCGGGCGAAAACCAGGCATGTCGAAGCGGCCGATCGCCTCGAGTTTGTCGCGCGCGGCACGGAGGGCGGTCAGGATCGACGTGTAGTCGGGGTCGTCCGTGTTCGCGAAGACCGCCTTTCCGCACGACTCAAAACCGCCGGCCGACTTGGCCAACGGTGCCAGCACGCGTTCGAGCGTGAACGTGCCGCCGTACGAAAGCGGCTCCATGCCGCCGGTGTAGTTCATGGGTTTGGGGAGCGTCTCGAGCACCAGCAGCTTCTTGATGCTGCCCGGCGTCACCCCGCCCAGATTGCGGCCGCGATAGACGTCGGCCAACACGACAGTACCGGTGGGTACCGCGCGATCGCTACTGGTCGCCATCACCGGCTCGCGGGCACGCGCCGTGACCGGGCGCGGCTCATGGCACTGCAGTTCGGCGGCCAGATCTTCCGGCGGCAGACGATACAGAGTCTGTTCCAGCCCGACGTCGTTGAGCAGCACTATCTCGCCGCCCGACGCCGCCATGAACAAGTGAGGAGAAAACGCCCACGGATCACGATATGTCGGCGTCGCCGTCAGCGACACCGCGGCCCCGACGTTGTCGGGTCCCGTGCGCGGATCAACAAGTGTCAGGATGCCATCGTGTTCGCGAAGTCCGTGGCCGGGCGAGAAGGACGCGATGATCTGGTGCGATCCCGGCACGGGCTTCGCGTCAATCATCGTGGTGTTGGGAAGCAGGTTCCCGAAAAAGACCGATTGCCGCGTGCCGTCCGGGCTGGTCATCCACAGGTGGTGGAAGGCCATCTGGTTGCGGTCGACGTACTCCCAACGCGTGTAGAGCACTTGACCGTTGGGCAACGACTCGAAATGGCGTCGCGTCTCGCGCAGAACCTGGTGCTCGTGCCGGCCCACGACCTGCTGTCCGCGCTGCACGCCACGGGCTGAATCCCTGCTGCACGGGGCGTTGCGCTCCCGTTGTGCCGCGCGTCGGATGCCGCGCGTGAAGTGCTAGTGTCCCACCTTCTTGTAGGTCCAGATCAGCGCGGCGGGCTTCTCGGCCGACTTGGCCAGGAAGCCGTTGATCAGAGCACCGCCCTGCATCTGCTTCGGAGTCGGGTTGTCGAGGTCAGTGACCGTGTAGGTGGCGTTCGGGTCGAGCCCGCGGAGCTTGAGCGTGATTGACTCCTCCGGGCAGTCCCCTCGGCGGAACGCCTGGAAGAACCCCTCTCCGAGGTCCGGCCGGTCGAACTGCCAGGCCAGCCAGACATCGTTCTTGAGACTGTAGCCTGTCAGCGGCCAGTAGTCGCCGAAGTAGCACGGCGAGACCTGCTTCCACTCCTTGAACGCCTTGCGGAGCACATCGTAGCTCTGATCGGTCGGACGGGTGTCCACGCCCATCGTGAACTCGGGGGACATCTGGCTTCGGATCAGGTACATGTCCTGCGTCAGGAAGCCCGTCCCGTTGAACGGCCACCAGAAGGAGCACCCGTAGGTGTGGCACTGCTCCCCGACCGGCTCAAAGATATAGTCGCTGCGGAGAAGCGGCACCGCTCTGCGCAGCGTCTCGAGATCGTTCCGCCGACCACCGGATGCGCAGGAGTCGATCAGCATGTCGTTGTGCCGTCCCTTCAGCGCGTCCCAGTATGCCAGGTAACCTTCCACGTGCTTGATCTCCGTGATGCCCTGTCGGTCGTCGGCATCGTTGGCCCGCCAGCATCCCAGGGGATCGATATTGAAGTCCTGCCGGTAGAGGTCGATCCCCTGCTCGGTCAACAGGTTGGATATGTGGTCGGTGAGCCACTGCCTGGCCTCCGGGTTGCCGAGATTCAGCAGTGCGCCTCCGAGCAGCCAATCGTCCTTGTGGTTGTCGTGGAGCCACGTTCCGGGCCCGCCGACCCGCTCGGGTTCGAACCAGACGATGGTGCGTATGCCGTGGGTCTTCAGCCAGTCGCTGACCTCGCGGATGCCGTTCGGCCAGCGGGACTGCTCGACCTCCCAGGTGCCGGTCAGTCCCCAGTTCCCGGGTTCGCCGCAGGGATACCAGCCGGCGTCCTGCCACCAGAAGTCCGGCACGACTCCCTCCTCCATGTAGCGGCGGAGGAAGTGCATCTCTTCCTTGGCGTTCGTGATGATGCCAGGATAGCTGTTGCCGGTGCAGACCGAGGCGATCGGTCGGATCGGCTTGCCGTCCAGCTTCGGCAGGTTGTGCTTGACCATCCAGGCCCGCCACACGTTCTGGGCGCGGTGCCAGTCTCCCGTGTAGAACTGCAGCACGGACATCGGGCTTCGCACCTCCTCGCCGGGGTGCAGCCTGAACCTGGTCAGCTCCTGGCCTCCGCAGACCCGCAGCGCGTGGCCCTCGTCCCGGATGAACCGGCTGGACCACTGTCCCGACCAGCCGATGACGGCGATCACACCCGTGTTGCTGCCGGTCTCGATGTTGAAGTAGGGCATGTCGCTATTCGTGGGACGCCCACCGGTTGTCGCGATCCGTTTGTCGGCGTTCGGTCCCAGCTCAGCCTCCAGCGGCTGGAAATCGTTGGGCTGGCACGGGCTGCCGACGAAGTGATGGAGCAGGAAGTCCCCGCCTTGACTCGCAAACCGAGCGTCCAGCGACTGGATGTCCGAGATGATGGGGGTATCCTGCTGGCCGGTGTTCTTGAAGTAAAGTGTCCACTCGACAGTGGGAAAGTCCTTGTACTCGACGATGACGCACCGGACCTGCAGGCCTGTCTTCGGGTCCGTGTAGGTTTGGATCGTCTCGGACCTGTGCTCGTCCGGCGTACTGCTCCTCCTGGTGAACTCCCAGTCACCGAGCAGTTCGTCGGAGGTTCTCTCGCCATAGACAAAGGAGAAAGGCGGGGCGCCGGTCCTACGGACTCGCATCGCCGACTCCGTGATGTCCATATCCCCGAGGTAGATCTCGGCGCCGTCGGCCAGGGTCACCTTGGCGTCTCCCCAGCAGGCCTGGTCCGAGTTGATGTTGTCACCACCGTCCCCGACTTGGATGGTGAACTCCGTGGCCCCGCCGAGGTCCACGCCCACCGAGGTCCCCGCCTGTCCACGCGGCATGACGGCTGAGCGATACAGCTCGGTTTCTCCCACGAGCACGAAATACTGAGTCGTGCCTCCGGAGAAGCTGCCGTTCGTCTCCCCTCCGACCATCGCCGTGAAGCTCTTGGCCGGTCCGGGCAGACGCACGAGGATACTGCTGTGCGCGTGACAGTAGAGCCCCTTCTCGAAGGTCTGATCGGCGATCCGCAGCGGATTTCCGTCCCGCTGGTTCCGCTGCACGGGTCCGTAGTTGGCGATCACGTAGAGCCCCGGCTTGGGAGGCGCCGGCTTGGTGGCAGACGGCTCAGCTTTCCCAACCTGTTTGAAATGGTCGGCCACCCACTTCCTCGCGGTGGTCAGTTCGTCGTCCGTGGGCTCAACGCCCATCGCCGGGACGGCCAGCAAGACCGTCATCGCAGCCAGACCAATTGGCCAGTTCATCTGCATCGCGCTCCTGGTATGTCAGATCCTCCGGTGCACAGCGAGCCGCGTCGTCTCTTCCACGCCTGCGGCTCGCCGAATCGCCCGCACGATCCCTCTTCCGACGCCGGGTCTGCATTGCTGACCACGAACCTGAGCGTAGCCGGGAAGGACTGGTGAAACAAGGAGGCGAGGGGGAGTTGTCCGGGCAATCACGTGGTAGAGTAGCAACGGCGCCAGGACTCAAGGATTGACCGACGACGTGGCCGTCTGCGTGTTCCTCCCACGGAAACAGCCACGAAACACAGCCACCGAGCCTGCATTGAGCCTGTGAATGGTCAGGCTAAGGTGGCATTTTCGAGTCCTGACTCCGTTTGTTGCTGGCGAAGGTCCTGGCGTACCGCATCGAGATCAGTTATCTGTAGGAGATCTTTCATGCCGAGGTTGCATCCGGCACGGCAGTATCCGGAGGTCATCCACCATGCGTTTTTTCACTGGCATCTCATGGACTTGCCTGCTCATCACGTGTGTCCAGAACCCCGCGGAATGTCAGGCCAACCAGTGGCAAGCGGGCATCGCGAAGGCCGTCATCACGCCGCAGACTCCTGTGTGGCTGGCAGGCTATGGCACCGCCCGCCCGCCAGACGGCAAGATCCACGACTTGTGGGTGAAGGTCCTCTCTCTCGAGGATCCCGCCGGGAAACGTGTGGTGCTGGCGACCACCGATCACATGGGGATGTCCAAGACGATCTACGAGAGCCTCTGCACGAAAGTCCGTGAACGGTTTGGGCTCGAACGCGCAGAGTTCATGATCACCTTCTCACACAACCACTGCGGCCCCGTGCTGAAGGACGATCTGGTGGACTACTACCCGCTGGATGATGAACAAAGGCGGCTAGTGGACGAGTACACCGAGTGGATGGAGACCCAGGTCGTTGCGGCGGTGGGGGAGGCGCTGAGCAATCTGCGTCCGGCGCGGCTGTTTAAGGGTGAGGGGCAGTGCACGTTCGCAGTCAACCGCCGGGAGAACACCGAGGCGGAGGTGGCGCAGCGCTTGGCAGAGGGCAAGCCGCTCAAGGGCGTTGTTGACCACTACGTGCCGGTGCTGGCGATTCGGGGCGAGGATGACGGGCTACGGGGCGTGTTGTTCGGCTACGCCTGTCACCCGACCACATTGTCCTTCAACACCTGGTGCGGCGACTTCCCTGGATTCGCGCAGGTGGACCTGGAGGCCAGGCACTCGGGCGCTACCGCGATGTTCTTCAACGCGTGCGGGGCCGACCAGAACCCGATCCCGCGGCAGAAGCTCGAGCTGGCTGAGACGTACGGGCGGATGCTGGCCGAAGCGGTGGAAGAGGTCCTCGCCAAGCCGATGCAGCCCGTGACGGTCGGCATGCAAACGGCCTTTGAATTCGTGGACTTGCCCTATGAGTCGCTGGTGACCCGGGAGGCTCTGCTGCCGGTGGCCCACGGCAACAGCGAGCTCCATGCTCGGTGGGCGACTCGCATGTTGAACATGATCGACGAGGGAGTGGTCTTCCCGACCTCGTACCCATACCCGGTGCAGGCATGGCAGTTCGGGCAGGAGTTGCTGTTGATCGGCCTGGGCGGCGAGGCGGTGGTGGACTACTCGCTGCGTTTCAAACGCGAGTTCGGGCGAAAGGCCTGGGTCTGCGGATATGCGAACGACATGGCCGCGTACATCCCCTCCCGACGCGTCTGGGAGGAGGGCGGCTATGAAGGTGGTCCGCACCTCGACGAATACGGTCGCCCGGCTTGGCGCTGGGCCGGCGATGTTGAGGATCGCATTGTCGGCGCCGTACATCGGGTCGTCCAGCAACTGGATGGGAAGTAGGCCGGGCACGCACGAAGAGGCACGAGGAGGCAGACACCTCTGCATCTCGCGGCGCCCAGGGCGCAGTCGCCGGACATGCCAGGTACTCGTTGAGAAGGCAAATGCCCGACCGCCAGGATGCCGTATCCAGACACTCTGTTCTTGGACCCGGCCCATTTGTCGCACCTGCCAGCGCTTGCAATGCTATCGCCGCGCTTCCAGCGGGCTGGCAGAATACAGGGTGCCTGAATTTATCCGTGTAAAGGGGGCAAGACATCCTGTGGAATGTGTCAGTTGAGCGTCTACCACCGCTACATCGGCAAGACCTTTCACCAGTACGTTGGATTGGCAACCGCCTCGAAATAGGATGGCGTCTAGGCAAGGACGTTACGTTGCTTTTCTCGAATAGCATCGTGGATCGTCAGCCGAATCGTGGTCCCGTCAGCCGCATGTTGATCGCATGCGGCTTGGGGAGGTGGTGCGGCGAGATCCAGAAATAGTGCGGTCTCAGCCCCCACACCACATCTCTCGCTTCCGTGGTATCGCTAAAGAGGCTCGCCTTGCGGCCACACCATCTTGTCTCAATTGTCCTCACTCCATCTCAAGACAACGCACTGCCAGCCGAGGCAATTCGAACTGGAGCGATGTGCCGGTTGATTGGATCGAGCCATCCTCGCCAATCAATCGGACGCTCTTGGGGATCGACGGCAGGCGGAAAGAGACTTCCCCTTCGCCATCCCCATCGTTGACCACCATGAGGTACGTCTTGCCCCCAGATTGCCGGGCAAGCCAATGCAGCCAACGAGGCTGTTCTCCTTGGACACGGATCGACGGCATTGGCTCGTCCGAGAGGAGGATCGGTGCCATCCGATCAATCTCCTCTGCCAGTCGCTTGAGCCCCGACCACTGCACGTCAAAAGGCGCGTCGGGATTCCGTTTCACGTCGAACCAAGAGTAGAACACCAGCCCAGTGGCTCCCTCGCAGATGCATTGCCAAGCCATGCTGCGGACTTCTTCGTACGTTGGCGTTCGGCCACCCTTCTTTTCCGCGTCCGACTTGGCGTAGTTCGCCCAGTTGTGAAGCTGAGGCACTTGCCACATGGGACGAGCTTGTTCAACTTGCCGGAAAGTCTCTGCCGTCCATTGGCCCGCCATCGAGGCAGGGCTGCGGCCAATCGGATACGGATCAGTCCCGATCACGTCGAACGTCCTGAGGTATGCCGCAACCTCCCTGAACTGGTAGAGCACGATCCACGTCGGATGATTCGGGTCTTCCTCCGATACCCACCGCTGATGGGCTTCGAGTTGCGGGAGGAATTGCTGCGAAAGCTCGTCGTTGAGATACCAAGCCAAAAGGGCTGGATGATGGCGGAACTCCCGAACTCGGGCACGAATCAGCGGCTCCTCATCCGCCACCGTGCGAATCGTTGGTGGGCACCACTCCGACCCCGCGTACCAGTCTTTGACCGAGTAGATCACTTTGAGCCCATGCTTGTGAGCCACGTCCATCTGCTGTTGAGTTGGCGGGCTATAAGGCATGAGGCAGTTGAACTTACTCGTGGCGTATTCTTCGATGTCTTTCGAGTCGATGCTGCTGAAATACATCCCGAGTGGGAAAAAGGGTTTTCCGTCGACGAGCAGACGGCGATTCTCATCAATGCGGCAAGTGAATTGCTGACCTTCCTGCAGGCAATCGATGGCGTGGTGATCGGTCTGGAGTTCCGTTCCGCTCGGCCCTTCCAACGTTACCGCAAGATCATATCGTCCCGGCTCCAAGAGCGTGAGAGGAATGGCGAGGTCGAGGTGGAGGGGCTGGTCTTCTTGCGGTTGGGCCACCGTGTCTCGCAGCTTGCGGTCCTGCTGGAGTAGAGCGGCATGGACACGGATGTCACTCAGCTTGAGGTCATGATCCAGCAGATTCCACCGCACTCGCACCCGAGCCTCGTTCGGTGTGGCGGACACGACCTGCCCACGATAGACCGGCGCGAGAAGTACGCTCTGCATCGGCGGGTCGGCAATACGGACCACCTCCACGTCGTCGAACCAAGCCGTGCCCGTCATCCCCTGGCGGACATAGCAGGCGACCATACAGGATGCTGCGTCCTCGGGCAAACGAGTGATCGTTTCGATTCGGGTCCAGTCGTTGGTGCCACGGACACCAGCTGGGTATGCACCACCCAGCCACTTGCCGTCCTTATCCTGCCACTCCAGGCAGATCGTCGCACCCGATTCCTCGCCCTGGATGTCCTGGGCCTTGATCCACACGCCAAAGCGGACTTTCCATCTGGGCTGCACCGGCACTGTCTGTGTCCACAACACGTATCGATGGGAATCGGCATTGACATACTTGAGTGATGTTCTGCCGGTCTTGGACACATCCTTGTCGAGCGAGTAGACCTCAGTATCTCCAGCCCAGCTTGCCGGAACCGGCGAGTCTGGCACTGCCACCTCAAACGACGAGTTGACGGCCAAGTTCTTATCCGATCCGGCTGCCTGAGCGAACGCGGCACATGGCAGAGCCCAACAGGCAAGCCAGAGCAGGAGAATCAATAGTGTGCCGTGCAGGACTCTTTCCGTCATCGCCTCACCTTTGATCTGCTTCCAAGGATGACCAGCCGTCCGCCGAGTGTCCCCGCTGTCGAGATGTCGAGTACTGTTCATGCGAGTCCACTCGTGACTGGAGGGAATTTTCTAATGCCGCCTACTCGTCGAGCGAGATCGTGATCTCTTGGACATCGCCCTTGCCGAGATGAAATTGTTTTTTGATGGGCTTGCCGGGGATCGCAACAGTGATCCGGTACGTCCCCAGGAAGCCCCGGAAGGCGAACCGCCCCTCGGCGTCCGACGTGCCCGAAGTCTTGGTCTTCCACTCCTCATGGATTAATCGTTTCAACTGCTCGTACACCGGCTTGGGCGACAGATCCTGACGCAACATTCCGCCACCCGGAATAAAGGAGCCCTGATCGCCCAAGTCCCACCAGGTAATGGCTTTGATGGCGGGATGAGCGAAACAGACTCGGTAGAACTTCACCGCGTAGTCCGCCTGAGTCGCCTCGTCCCAAACGCCCTGCCGGTGCGAGCCGGTGATCTTCTGCCCGGCTGCCGCTGGCTCGAACTCGGTGATGTGGAGTTCCTTGCCGAGTGTTGCGTATTGGTCGAGAACTTTCTGCACCCGATCCAGCGGAAACCTCATCGTCCGAGGCTCGTGGGCCTGGATACCAATGCCATCGAACGGCACACCCTTCGCCTGGACCTCCGAGAGCAACTGAAAGAACGCCGGGGCACCATCGGGTAAGACATGGTAGTCGTTCACGATCAGGTAAGCCTTGGGATTGGCTTCATGAGCCCACCGATAGGGATCGTCGATCTTGAGGCTGGGCAAGTGCGAGGGTTCATTGACAACCTCCCAGAACTCGATCTGGTCCTGGTAGCGATGCATAATCTCCTCAACCCGCCGCCGCTGCATCGCCGGTGACGGTTGTTCTTGGGACCAGACGGGGATGCCCGCCTCGTCCGCCCAGAGCAGCGGATGCCCTTTCATTCGAATTCCATGTTCCCGGCACCAAGCGACGACCTGATCCGTGTACTCGTAGTTCGGCTTGCCCGGTTGCGGCTCATACCACCGCCAGTAGAATCCAACCGTAGCGTAATTGAGTAACTCCTCGAACCGCTTCTTGTAGGCGGCGTTCTGGGCCTCCGTTTTGTAGCGGTCGAAGCCGAAGATGTTCGCCCCGAAGAGGAAGTCGTGGCCCGTCTGCTCAACTGTGAGCTTGACGCTGGGCACGGGGCGCCCTGCGGCATCGACCACGCGGATCTTGGCGTCGGCCTTACGGTTTTTCTCGATGGCCGGTTTGGTCGCTGCGACGACTTCCTGCTCGCGGGCTTCAGCCGCTTCGGCCATTTCTTCTACGCTGGGAAAGGTCGGATTGGGTGCCCCAGTGGGCGAGATAATCGTGATACGAGCGAGATAGAGGTTGCGGTCTTCCTCGCCCACGAGAGCGTCGTTCAGAAATGCGGCGGCGATCTCGTGATCCCCGGCAGCCAGTTCCACTTCAAACGAGTTGTCTTTGGGTTGGGCACCTTCCACGCTCACGGTCTTGACCGCCAAGCCGTCCACGAGCAGAGCCATTTCTGGCCAGACGCCGCCGGCCGGGCTGCCCCAGGCACGCACGATGACGCGGTACTGACCAGCGGTAGTGATGCGAATTGCCTGCCCAACGTGCCCGTTGCTCCACAGGTTCCAGCCGCCCGCCACAGGCCCGCCCTCGGTCTTGATCGCCGCATTTTCGGCCTGGATCACCACCTCCGCTTCGGCTTGTGCGTGTGACGCCATCACGACGAACGTGACAGCTAAGGTGCTCACCAATCTGTTCATCTTCAGTCCCCCATTGCGAAAGCGTGCCTCGTTTCGGTGAAATCGCTGGAGAGCCTCGCCTTGCTGCGATCCTCGCCCCAAGCGTCACGTGACCACCACAGCCTCGTCTTCCGGTTGCCGACGAAGAACCAAGGGCAGTCCTCGGCACCAGCGAAGTCCAAGCACATGCCTGGATCGAATGGGGCGTTTGCGTGGGAGCCATGTGCCGTGTTCACAACCAACGGTCGGCAGCCGGTTCGCCTCTGGTCACTATTGCACGGTGGGGCGTGCAATGCAACCGATGTGCTCATCGGTAAAATCCTCGCTGATGCCGCCACTCTTAAGGACGGACGGATCGATGGAAGGTGTGGCATTGTTGACTGTCGGACCTGCCGCAGTTCTAATGCCGTTGTGTCAGCCATTCGTGGCAAGATCCAAACGCACCTTAACCCTTGCAGGAGAAGGGAAAACGACTCGAAAAGGGTCTTATCGGCACATTCGACACGAAGGCTTTTTTCAAGGACGGAAAGACCCAAACGGCCACATCCACGAGTGCTTGTACTGAATTTGGTGATAAGCGAATAGTCATAACCTGGACCGGAGTGAAGGAGGAAGGCAAGCCGATTGCTGACGGACAATATACGCTGGAACGACTGCCGGAAAACGAGCGTCGATCCAGACGATGAGTCGCCTGTCGTGTTCGGCGGTGTTGTTGCCATCGAGCTTTAGATCATGTCGCTTGCCCGGTCGTCATAACTGGGCAAGCGACGCGGAGTCCATTGCATGGATCAGGACCCGTTGCTTGGCGTGTCGGCCCGCGTTACTCAACGCCGATGGTTTCGCTTGTGTCCGGTGGAAGGCGGACAGTAGAATGCCGGACGGCCCTTCGAGAGGAGTCGACTATGTTCGAGACGAATCGTGTTCGGCGGTGCGGTGTGGCCGGGCTGCTGGGCATGCTCGTGGGGAGCGTTGTGGTGACTGAGTCGATTTGCATTGCCACTACGCTCGCGCAGCATAAGGAATCGTCAAGTACGGGTGCTGGATCCGCAGCCGATCCGCTAACCAAGACGTTGCTCACCGCCGCCGATTTCAAGTTGATTGGCGGGTGGCGTGTGCCGGCAGCGACCCGTCAGCCAGAGGACCGTTCACTCGCGTGGGGCAACGGGGGCCTGGCCGTCCGGCGTGACGGAGCCAAGTGGCGGTTCTACACGACTCACCACAATCATCTGGGCGGCCCGATCCAAGAACTGATCGCCACCGAGACTCCTGGCGCGGCGACGAAACCGATGACCGCCTGGCCACTGTTGCAGGTCGGTGAGTATCTCGGCGACTTGTACCGACCCGTGCGGGAAGCGCATCCGGACGCCGCGCAGCCGGAATGTACCGGTGTGTTTGTCCTCGGCGATCGCGTCATCACGACCGGCCGAGCGGCGTATGCGGTCCCTCCGCCGGAAGGTCCGTTCCTGGCCGTCGACGGGAAGACGTACGGCGTCGAGGGCGGTTCGCCGCAGCTGCTGGGCGGGGGCCTGTGCGACATCCCGCAGTGGTTTGCCGATCGGTTCCTGGCAGGGAAGTCATTGGGCGTCGGCTTCGGCGGGTATTGTTCGGGCCAGGGGAGCAGTGTTGGCCCGAGCCTGTTTGCCTGTGCGCGAGCTGAGCGAATCGACTCCCTCGAAACGACTGCTGCAATTCGGCCCCTTGGGAACAACCGACAAGGGGCTTCGCGAGCGCCGCCCAGCGGATTACCAGAACGCCGCGAACGTCTGGAGCCTCGACCCCGATGGCGAGACGGGCTACTGGGCGGCGGATCGTGTGCGCGCCGGGCCGGTGTGGATCGAAGCGGCGCGGAAAGCCGGCGTATGTTTCTGGGCCGTCCAGGGATGTGGCAAGCTGGAATACACGCGGCAGACAGAGACCTTTGGCGAGACGACGCGGGTCCGGCTGTATGTCTATTCACCGCGCGATCTGGCCGACGTGGCGCAAGGGCGCAAGCGACCCCACGAGCCTCGCGGCGCGTTCGACGCCTGGGACAACGCCGGCCTGGAGGGCAGTGTCCGAGGCGCCTGCTGGCACCCGGAGTCGCAGACGCTGTTCCTCCTGCTGGCGGCCGCCTATCCGGACGGCGCCGAACAATTGCCCGTGGTCGCGGCGTTTCGAGTGCAGTGAGACTCGGGTATGGCCCAAGTCAGGCGCCGAGGGTGAAAAGCCAGGCTGGCTCTGTGAGGGATTCAAGAAAGGGTATCACGCGGGCAGCAAGGACCGTCAGGGCTGGATCGCGGGTCAAGCCGGACAATATCTTCCAGAAATCCCCGCTTTCGACGAACTCCTTCAGCACACCGTATACGAACAGGCCGGCAATTAGCAGGATCACCAACCGGAATCCAAAGGCGTAGCCGTCCCTTGGGAAAAGGAAATGCGATCGCTGCCACACGGTGAAATGGAATTCTATGGCGATTTCTTTGAGCGTACACGATTCAACGCGGAACAAGAAAGCACAATACATTGTAGGTGTTGCTGAAGAACTCGGCCGAAAAGATGGCAGGCAGTGTTTCGCCAGACGACTGGATAGATACATCAATCTTATGACTATCCGCAATATCTCGCCCCGTCTCAGTGACATATGCGGCCACGTCTGCTGGGATACTGCCGGAGATGCTCTCGAAGTGCCGAGATCTGAATGTCGCTGATGCGACACAGTAGCGGACCGACCATGTCGGCCGCTGCGACAGTTCCTCGCCACTTTGTCGCTCGTCTTTTGTGAACACAGCGAGCATACAAGGGCGAATGCTCTTTTCCGCAATCCTACGAGCCGTCGCTTCAAATGACGCGGAATACTTGGTCGCCAACTCTTTGACTGTCTTTGCGTTTATGTCGTGGCTGTTGGCCTCCAATAAAAAACGATCACCCAGGAATAGGAGGTCGGCGGCAAATTCGCTGGCTTCCTTCTCAAGGACGAGTCGAGCTCCCATGCTAAGTCCAATGTCATCGCAGACATATAGGGAATGTTCGTGCTTGGGCAGGACAAAATGCCCAATTTCATGCAACACACTGAACCGTGTTCGATTCTCATCCAGTTCTGAGTCTGTCGCAACGATACGGTCAGTAAATGAAATGAGTGC
Organism: uncultured Planctomycetota bacterium; assembly: GCA_963802295.1. Lineage (GTDB taxonomy): Bacteria > Planctomycetota > Planctomycetia > Pirellulales > Pirellulaceae > JAJRVM01. Next base: position 482,579 of record CAWDIM010000010.1, read on the forward strand.
CCGTGGACGTGCGTTCCCGATAGTCTGTTTCGCTTCATTCGGCAATTCGAGATCGAAATTGAAGCTCGCATACTGAAGACCTAAAAACTCCAAGATATCAGCGACATTCAAAGCGTCTCGCTCGAATTGACCTGATTCTCGCAACAAGTGGGTGACAAGTTCGCGAGGTTCAATTTCCAGATAGTTAGCGTTGAAGGTATTCATTTCCTTCTTCCGTGTACGGCGACAACCTCTCGGAGACGTTTTCGAAGACTCTCGGTGTTCGCAATACCGAGATCACCACCGTGAGCTGCCATGGCGTGTTGATTCTGCCCCTTAAGAGTCTTCAAATCGGAAATATACGCCGTTAGCAGTTTGTTGCGATCCGGGTTGCGTTCAGCATCTACGATAGCGAAGGCCGCAGCATTCTTGTCAAGCAATCGAATCAACGTATCATTTGATTTATTTTGGATCGACGTGCCATTTTCCCATCGCGTGTAGCTCTTTTCGCCGATCCCTAGGAGATGAGCCATTTCAACTGCCGACAGTCCTGTCTTCTGACGGACAGTCCTGATTTCTGGCGGTGTGAGCAATCCAAGTCGGCGACGTTGCTCCACCTCAATCAATTGGGTCAGGCCGTCTGGCAGAATGCTCTCTCCGCAACTGCTACAAGCAAACCACTCAGCATCCTGGATGAGTATTGTGCCGCCGGGAACGTTAGGAGGCGGGTCGAATCCGTACTCGCCCTGCTTTCGTTCAAGCGTTTCATTTCCACAAATAGCGCATCGGTTAGTCGACATGTGGCCGTTCTCGCACGTGGTCTTGCAGCTTGTGTCAATGATCAGGATGGGCCGAAATGAGGAGCATGTACTCACTAGGGCTACCGAGATCTACGAGAGTCATCTTGATGTAGAATAAAGCACCGTTAATCCGAAGTTTGAGCTCGTATGCGGGCATGCCAACGAGATTTGGAAAGGTGTGAAGTGTCGTCTCCTTTACGACGTCTCCCCTGTTGATCCATTGGATGATCTCATCACAGACGTCTGCTTTGGTAAATTGTCGGGCCATGAGATCGTACATGGCGGTCTGGGTGATTCGGACACGCGACGAATCCGCCGCGAGACGACAAATCTCCTTCAGCGTCTCAATGGCGGCCTTCTTCGCGGCCATCGGCAAATTCCAATTGATACACACAGCGTGAAGTCAGGACACGAAAAGGTATCATATGGTACCTTATTGGTCTCTGGAGTCAATTGGATTAGGTGACATTTGAGATATACCTGCCCGCGTGCATGGCCTAATGTGCGACCGCAAAAAATCTGTAAGTCTTTTTCCTGAAGCCAGTTGCCGCGATTATCCGGTCGTCATTCCTTTTCGACCAGTCCTCCCAGCGGTAAGTCTGGTCGTCGGCCGGATCGACGACGTGTCTGGTCGTCCGGCATGATTCCTCCCGTGCAGGGCTCAGTGTTTCCACGACTCGGCGATCGCCTCCAACGATCGCCCCTTGGTTTCGGGGAGCCACAGGCAGCCGAAGAGGAGAGACAGCACGCAGATGGCCGCATAGATCCAGAACACGCCGGACACGGTGCCGAACGCCTGTTCCGACCAACGTTGCAGGATGGGGAACAGCAGCACGGGGAAGAACGAAGTAATCCACAGCACGGTCGTCGTAATCGACACGGCCCGCGCGCGAATTCGAGTGGGATAGAGTTCAGACATCATCAGCCAGGGCAGCGGGCCTAAGGCGAAGGAATGGGGAATGGCCAACAGGCACACGGCCAACAGCACGACGAACCCGGTGACATTCAGCTGGAACAAGCACCCGGCCAGCACGTTGGCAGCGACCATCAGAGCCGACGCGCCGATCCAGAGTGGGCGACGTCCAGCACGATCGACGACGAAACATGCCACCAGGGTCATCACACCCATGAACGCGAAAGCCAACAGGTACTGGAAGATGGCGTCCGTCTTCGTGACGAAGCCCGCCTGTTTGAAAATCGTGGGCAGGTAGTTGTAGATGCCGCTCCAGCCCGTGTAGTTATTGAAGATCGCTAACAGGATCCCTACGGCCAGAGCCTTCGGCATGCCGTGCTCCAGCAGCTCCTGCCAGCTGCCCGTTTCCTCGCGCAGCGATGCTCGGATCTCCTCGATTTGTTCTGCCGCATAGTTCGCCCCCCCAATCCGCTCCAGGACGGCGGCGGCCTGCGGCTCCATGCCGCGGGCGGCCAGCCAGCGCGGCGTCTCGGGAATCATCGCCAGGAACACGATGAACACCAGGATGGCGACCATTTCCGAGCCGAACATCCAGCGCCAACTGGTGGTTTCCGGTAACCAGCCGGCCAATACGTAGGCGACGAGAATCGACAGAACGCATCCCACCACGATCGCCAGTTGATACATGAAGCCCAGTCCGCCACGGTTTCGCGGCGGGGCCACTTCCGCAATGTACATCGGTGAAGCGATGGAACAGAGTCCGACCCCCACCCCACCGACGATGCGAAATACGTTAAACGTGTAAATGTCGCGCGGCAAGGCGGTAAGCACGGCTCCAATCGCCAACAACCAGGAAGCACCGATCAACGTGCGGCGGCGCCCGCAGCGATCGCACAGCCAAGCCCCCAGGAACGGGCCCATCGCACAGCCCAGCGCTGCGCTGGCCGTCGTGAAGCCGAATCCTGCCTCAGAGAGCTGGAACTGTTCTTTGAGATACTGGTTGGCGCCACCCATAATCGCCAGGTCGTATCCAAACAGAAACCCACCCACCGACGCGACGAACGCAATGCCGAATACGTAGCTGGTTCCCTTCCAACGCGTCACAAAATGACCTCCTGACGGCTCAACGGCCTGGCGGTACCATGTCTGGTTCACAGAGTCTTATGTTGTACCATCTGCGCACGGTGCGCACATGTTTGGAAAGACATGCGAAATGCGAAATGCGAAATCCGAAGCACGCAATGCGAAAAATCCCACACAAACTCGCATGACAGAAATACTAATGACAAAAAAGGGGAAGGACGGAGGCCGGAACATCCAGTAGCATGCCCAGTATTGAGAATCTGCTTGTGGCCCATGACTGTGGTTTTGCCGGCAGCGGAGGTTTCTGTTCTTGAGTTTTGGATTTCGAATTTGTTTAGGTTTTCGATATTGGGATTTCCGATTTCCTGATTGGCTGCGGCCGTAGGCCGCGTTAAGTCTTAGGTCGTGGATCTACGATCTACGAACCAAGACCTGGTTCGGAGGGGCCAGCGATTGAGTCCTGCCAGGTGTGGATTCGACTCCCGAGTTCGCTGGCCAGTAAATTATCCTGGGGGTAGCCGTGTCCCAGGTGTTGCCGGAACCCCTCGGCAAATGCGGCGCCGATCAGTTCTCCGCGTTTTCGGCCCATCGTTTTCATGGCCTCGATGTATTCGTCCATGCCGTGCTGTTTCAGGAGCCACTCGCGCTGGCTGGCATGGCAGGCGAGCATGCGGGCCTTCACCTCGATCACGCTGGTGGTGTCCACGATCGTTGTTGGATTGACGGGGATGCCCAGCGGGTCTTTCCCTTCCACAGGATCGGTGTAGTACAGGTAGGGGACGGGTCGCAGCGGGGCCAGCGAACCGGTCGTGAGGTTGGGTACGCCGGCGAAGAACGTTGCGTTGCGGACCAAGGCGCTGGTGATCTCATGGTCGATCAGGTAATCGTGCGGCGCGTGGGCGAAGACCACCGTTGGGCGGACCTGGCGAATCAGGCCCACGGTGGCGGTGATGGCAGCCCGATCGTACAAGATGAAGCCGTCCCGGCCTTCGAGACAATGGTATTGGCCCTGCAGCACGGCTGCCGCGTTGGCCGCCTCCACACGCCGGATTTCGCTGATCTCCTGCGAACTCAACTGGTCTGAACCGCAATCGCCGGGGGTCATCGTGGCAAGGTGGATCTCCCAGCCATTCTGTTGCAGCAGGGCCAGCGTTCCGCCGCAGGTGAACTCGGCGTCATCGGGATGAGCCATGCAGGCCAGTGCGACTTTGTTGGTAACCACGAATGGCTGCTCCTCGATCGAATCAGTACTGCACGTGCACGCCCACGGCGGCACGAACGGGTGGGAGGGTGATCGTTTCCTTCCGCGGATCGAAAGCTAAATGCGGTTTGCCGTCGACGGTCACCGACTGGATTGGTTTTCCCTCCGGGTGTCGCACGCGCAGCACAATCCGTTGCGGCGGCTGCCGTCCCGGTGGCTCGATCGTGGCGTGGATCTCACCGCGCGAGACGGCCGACTCGACCGTGTAACTGACTCGCCCGAAGCGCGTGGGTGCCTCGCGGACGGAGATCCGCTGACCGTCGTTGAACCAGGCACGGGAGGCAAACGGGGCCAGCCACAGCTCAGCGCCGCGTTCCTGTGCCAGCATGATGCGGGTTTGGCAGAGGAACCAGCCCGTCTCATGCGTCTTGTTCCAGCCGGCCGTGTTATGGAAATGTTCCCAGAACGAGAGATTCTCCAGACTCAGCAGGGAGGGGATCGCATTGAAGTACGCGCGAATGAAGGGTTGGATATCGTCACGAGCTGCGTACACTTCGGCGAATCGCCCGTAATAGGGCTGGACCTTGGCGAACCCGCCGAGGTTGTAGGGATCCTGGCGATTCGTGGCTTCCGGGTAATCCCCCATGCCCGTCCGCAAAAACTGCTGCTCTTCCAAGTAGTCCAGCATCCACGCCACGTCCGGCAGGGTGGGGTCAAGGATCCCGTTGGCGGCCAGGTGATGCGTGCCGATTTCGACGCTATACGCCCAGCTGCGGTTGCCGTCCTCACCCGGCAGGAAATCCTCCACGCGGCCGGGACAGTCCAGCAGCGCGGCATCACCGGGCACCCAAGTGCCATCGTCCAGCCGCACGACGGGGGTGCGGGCCTGCACCCAACGATAGGCGCGCAGCAGGTCCTCGCGGTAGGCCCGGGCCTCCTCGAGCAAGGCCTGCGCATCGGGATGCTGAACATCGCTCAACATCCGTGCAGCCAACTCCAGTCCGGCACAATACTGAGCGTCGTTGTAGAACCGGTACGCGTAGCGATTCCAGTCAGCAGTCACTCCCGGCGGAAACAGACCGTACTCGGGGACTTTCTCGCCGCGGCCGTCGAGCAGCATGGTCTTCGCGCGCTGGGCGATCACCCACTTGCACACTCGGGCCACGTCGGGGGCCATCGCCTTCAGCCACGCTTGCTCCTGGGTGCGTTGAAAATGCTCGGCCAACGTCCACAAATGTTCGCCCGTACCCACGATCGTATAGCCGGTCGTCAGGTACCCGGCGCTGTTATAGCGTTTGACGAAGTAATCGAGGCTGCGACGAGCGAATTCATCGTGCCCCAGCATGCCCATGCCGCGCACGATCGAATTCGCCTCGCTCTCCAACGGTCCGTAGCGATCGGAACTGATCCACGGCGAAACTGCGCCGGCCGCCATCTTCGTTCCTGGCCGCCAGCAAGCAGTGGACCTGCGAGGCACGAATGACGTTCGTCAGCAGTCCATCCGGCAGTTCAATCTGCGTGGCCGGTTCGAGCATGGCCTTCCAGTACTGCTCGAAGCGCGGAAAGTAAGGTGCGGACTGCAGCAGCGACCCGCTGTCGGCGATCGTGGCGGGCCAAGCCGGGAGATAGGCGACACACTCAACAGTGCCGCCAGCCGGCAATTGGCCGGAGATCGTAACGGTGGCGGCCTCCGCACGGACGGATAGCGGTGCGAGCTTGCGAGTGTCGAGCAACACGAGCAATCGATCACCCGCCTTGGCGACCAACCCGTCGGGTGTCTGCTCCCAGGCGATCGGTGTCACATTTTCGTCACCGGGACTTAATGTCAGTTCCAGGGCGGCTTCGCAAGCCTGCTGGCTCCGACTCGCGACCGAGAAATCCACGACAGCGACGGCACGCTGACGGACCCATTGCGGGCTGTCGGGTGGTGCCGCCGCATCCACCGGCGCGACGTACGTGCATTGCTGGTACGTGACGCCACCCTCCGTCCGCGTCGTTGTCGGGGCGGGAAGCCAATCGCCGGTCAGATGCCGCGAGATCGGCTGCCCTTGGTCGCAGCCGAAACGCGGGACGAGCTGCCATTGCCTGGGAATCGGTCGCTCGGGGTCGTCGAATTTCTCGTAGCTGTCGAACAGCACTCGTCCTTCACGCTCGGCCACGAACTTGCGACAGTCACAGGCCAGCGACAGCATCATGGGGCCGAGGTTCTGGATCGGATTGTGGACTTTTTCCAGCGCCTGGGCGAACGTCTGGTCGGGCCTGTCGCGAACCTGCGCCAAGAGCGTGGCCTGGCCGGCGATCTTGCCGAGATATTCCTCGCGGGTCACCGGCGCAGGTTCACGCACGAGGAACACGCCGGCATGCGGAATGTAGATGCAGTCGTTGGTCACCAGGTCCTCCAGGGCTACACCGAAGGCCGCATCCGGAAACTGGAACTGCAAGACGGTTCGGTCGGCCTTGTAACGCTTGGTCACGGCGAAACGGACTGTGGCAGTCAGCGGCCGGGACCTGTCCCACGTTCGTCCATACGGATCCTCTTGAGGCGGGCCGACAAACAGACCGTTGAGCAACGTAAGCGGTACGGGGGCCCCTGCCGCCGGTTTCGTGGATTCCATCCGCAGGTCGAGTGTTCCCCACCGGGAGCGCGAGTAGGCATGCACGCCCTTCACGACGACCGGCGCCCGGACATCGTCGAACACCCAACGGATCTTCTGCGTGCCGCGCGATGAGCTGCGCGGGCTGAAGTTCCACACCAGGCCATTGTCCACTTGCTCAGGCTGGACGAGGACCGCGTCCCAAGTGCCCTGCCAGGCGGACTCGCCAGACCAGGTTTGCAGCTGAATGGACTTGGGGGCGGGTAGGGCCGCGGCATTCGAGAATTCCAGGACCGCTTGCCGCAGCAGCCGATTCTCTTCCCACCGCAGTCCGAGGCAGCCGGTTTCGCCGTGTATCGGCACTCGGTAGCTGCCATCCGCTTCCGGGAGGACATCCCGAAACAGCCGCACGTCTTCGGCCGGGAATTCGGAAACGCGATCGGCCGCTGTGCCATTCATCCGCGCCGGATCCCAGGTGGCGACGTGCCCGAACGGGCCAATGTCGACGCCCGTCACCGGCGGACGCTTGGCGGCGGCTGGGTCGGCCACGAGTCGGGCATCGGCCCAATTGGCGCAGTCGCACGTGATGCCGTCGCCCGCTTCGTCCGCGACCAGAGTCAGTTCGTCCACGCCGGCTACCGAGATTTCAATCAGCCGCGGCGCGTCGCCTTCGCGCATCACGCCACTGTCAAAGACCAGCTTATCATCAGCCAGGACGCGAAAGATCACCGAAGCCTGGTCCTGTCCGCCCTGCCACTGAATGCCGACTTCCGCCTGAAACGTCTTGAATTGACCGCCCAGATCCACAATGATCTCACCGCTGGCGTGGTGCCCGAGTCCATGCTCATACTCCTTGTCCTTGATGCGGAGTTTCATGGGTGGCTGGTGCAGCGGCTTGACCGAGGTATCCATGCCAAGCTCTCCCCACCCCTGAACGATGCCCGACATGCGGTCGGCCAGATCGCTCGACAGGTACTTGCCTGGCGGGTCCTCGGCCAAGGCCGCAACTTGCCGTCCCCAGGCTGCGAACAAACCAGTCGTCATCGCCACGGCCAGCAGCAACTGTCTAGCGCACATTGGCAGAACCCTCACTCGGATGAATTCCATGCCGGAAGTCTCACAGGCGTATTGTTTCGCTGGTAGTCAATGTACCTGGATTCGAGCGGCCCTGCTACTTCTGTGGGTCGGGTGTCTGGTAGATGACTCGCCCAGCCACGGTAATCTCGGTATCAACCAGGTAGCGTTGGATCGCGTTCAAATCGGGAGTAACGCCGAGGCCCGGCCGTTCCGGAACCCGCACCTGCCCCTCGGCGTCGCGTGGAATGTGTCCGGTCGTCAATTCCACAGCCAACGACTTCGATTCGACAGGGTATTCGCAGATCACGTGCTCGCGTAGACCGGCATAGGGCTGCAGCGACGCGCTGAGTGCCAGGTGCGACGTGAACGTGTGATTGACGTACGTTATGCCACGTGCCTGGGCTGCCTCCGCGACTCGTTTCGCCACCGTGATGCCTCCGATGCGTCCCGCGTCGATTTGGATGAACCCGAGTCCTGCGTGGTCGAGCATGTGTTCCGCCATGTAGTAGTTGTGGCACCCTTCTCCGCCTGCCAGTCGCACGCTGCCGGCGTGGGACGCCAGCGTGCGATAGGCCGTGTGCGCGCCGCTGACGAACGGTTCTTCCAGCCACGTGGCCTGGCACTGTTGCAGCACCGGGACGCACTGCTCGGCGCGCCAGACATCGTCGCCCCACACAGTACCGGCGTCGATCAGCAGAACCCCGTCGGCGCCGATCCCCTCGCGCGCTGCGACCACGTGATCGATGTCGGCTTGGACTTCGCCTCGGCCAAACGGCCCCCAGCCGAATTTCACTGCGCGATAGCCCTGTTCGGCAACGAGCCGACCTTTCTGATAGGTCTCTGGCGGAGTGTCGCCAAACAGCTGCGAGGCGTAAGGCATCTTCGGGAACGCCGTGTCGTAGCCGAGCAGGCGATAGACGGGTGTTTCATAGCGTTGACCCAGCAGGTCCCACATCGCCATATCGATTCCCGAAAGCGTGTGGTCGGCCTGCAGCAGGTCAAGACTCTGCTCGCGCACGAGGTGTCCGACTCGTACAATATCGTCGACGTCGTCCAGCGGCTGCCTGAGCACGGAGGCCAGGACCGGTTTGCAGGCGCTGTGCGACATGGGGCAAATCAGACTGGCAATGGACACCAGCGGCGACGCTTCGCACTCGCCCCAACCCGTGTAGCCGCCGGCGCGCACACGCACCAGCAGTGCATCCTGGCTGCCATCGCCGATGTCCAGCACTTGAGGCATGGCCAAATAGAAAAAATCGACCGAGTCAATTTTCATGGCGTCACCGTGGCGATAGACTTCGTGGGAGCTCGGCGGATGGCCAATGGCCACTCCTGGCACACGTTCCACGGTCATCATCATGAACGGCGGCGGGTGCGATGGCAAGGAGTTCCTGCGCATACGCGTGAATTCCGTGAATGCCGGCACGGCTCGAGATCCACGCAGACCAGGTCATCCCCGGAGCAGCCGGCCCAGGAACGGTAGCGGCCAAAGGGTCATCGAAGTCCAGGGCCTGACAAAGCGGTTCGGCGGCACGCCGGCCCTCGCCCTGCCGAGCACGGTCGCATGTGAATTCCCGCAGACCTTGGTTTGCCACGTCGCCAGCAACCGGTCGGTGTGGATCTTCGGCCGACAAAAGAACGCGCCGTCGGGCTTCACCAGCCACTGTGAGCAGCCACAACCGGCAGGAAAGGATTTTCCATTCGCTTCCGGCATCTCCAGTTCTTTCCAGCCGGACCAGCGATCGGTGGCCGGTTTATAGGTCGCATACGACGTTTCATAGGACCGCGGCATGATCTGGAGCGAAGCATAGTCGCCCGAGGCGGTGTACAGAGTCTTGGCGCCGATGACCCTCCGATTTCGTCGGCAGTGCGAGCTGATGGCGGTCACTGACCGCGCTGCGCCCACGAGGACGAGCGTACCCTCCGCTGGCGCTTCTGACGCGGACACGATGGGCAGGCGAACGCCGCTCGCCTTCGCCAGGTACTTCTGCAGCGCTTCGGCGGCCGTCCGCCGCGTCCCGGAGACCTCGCCCATCTCGCTGTTGCAGGCCGGCGGCGAGTTGTCCGCAACCACGATCTACGAAGACCTCTCCTTTACTGAAACACCAGCGAATACAGATCCGCTTCCTGCATCCAGACCTTCAGTACGACGGGCTTGCCGCTTACGGCAGCGACGCTGGTGTTGCCCTTCCAGCTGACGCGGTAGTCGAGGGAGTCGCCGAAGATCAGGTCGCAGTCTTCGCGAGTGAATTCGGGGATCGGCGAACCATCGGGGTGCTGGAGGGCGATCTGCACCTTTCCGGCGGCACTCGTGGCGACGTTGAGCGAGAGTTCTTTGCCGGTGAAGGTGATCGGTTTGGTCGTGAATTCGCCCGGCTGAAGCTTGGCATGCATCGATGAGAAACCGTCGATTCGCAGTGAATACCGCCGCAGCCGCGAGTTCCGCCCGGTGAAGTACGACTCGGTCGCGTAGAGCGAGAGTTCACGTGGCGAGTCGTCTTTGGTCGAGGCTGTTTCGACGACGTGCCGGGCGATGTAGTTGTCGCCATACGACCAGTTGTGTTTCGTTCGCAGCCCGGGAGCGAGGAAGACATCGTTGCTCTGACGGAAGTTCCTTCCGTCACGACTGGTGATGAAAACCGAGTCGGTGAAAGCCGTTCCGTAACGGGGAGACACGGTCATGCGTTGTTCCCGCAGTTCCCATTCGGGCAACTGTTTGGTGGATGGCGTCAGTCCGTGGTCGACATACCGGGCCGGGAAACCGATATAGAGGTGCGGGGCCCGGTCATAGGGCTTGATCTGGTTGACGTAGTACTGGGCCAGGAACTGCGGACCTTCGCCCTCGGGGAATGTGATCGGCCCTTCGTCAGTCCAATGGATAAAATCCTTCGACACAGCTCGATTGACGAGCCGAGTGCCTTGGAAGCCCGGTTCGGAGAAGATGCGGTAGTAAAGAACATATTGCTGTTCTTTCGCAGACCAGAAGGAGATGTTCTGGGAGTCGAACGCCCCCTTGCTGAAGACCGGGCTGTTAGCCATCGGGGTCCAGTGAATACCGTCGGCTGACTGGTAAGCCCAGACGCCTTGATCGGTCTGCATGCTCGCTCCGGTCGCCTTATAGCGAGCTTCTGGCCTAGCGTCGGGGTTCTCGTCAATGAAGGGCGAGAAGTCATGGCACTGCGAGCCATCACCCATCTTGTCGAGGATGATGTTGTTGTCTTTCGAGCCCTGGAAATCGCAGAGGCCCAGGTTCGGTCGCTCCCACACGATCCCGTCGCGACTCTGGCGATAGGCGATCGTCAGCGGGAAAATCGGCTCCTCGCCCTTCACACCGGTCGGGATCTGCCAGGCGTGATAGTACATGCGGTAGATCGAATCCTTGGCATCGAACAGGACCGAGTAGTACCCACAGCCGTTGCCTTCCCAGGGGGCGTCGCACTCGGCCACGATCTCCTCGCGGACCGGCTGGTGAACCAACAACTGGGTCTGTTTCATCTCGGAAATAAGGTGGTCGTCGATGAAAAGCTCGCGGCGGTTGCTGAGCTCGATGGGAGCGGAGACCTGAGCGAAGGTGTCTGAGACGCCGGCTCCCCAGGAGACGGTTGTAAGAATCAGAAGACCGAGGACCCAACGGCTGGCGAGTTGCATGACATTCACCTGTTTTCTGTAAAGGATCAGAAAGCCCTGAGGTTAACAGCCAGAGAGCCGTGGGCGTCCTCACGCCGGTACCTCACTGCAAGAAGCGGAAGGAGTAGAGCGTGGCAGCGCGGAGCTTGAACCGCAGCTTGACCGGCCGTCCCGCCAATGGGCCGACATCCAGGTTTTCCATCCAGGCACACGGGGCATGGACATGGTTCATGTCGATCACATCGAACCGGTCCATCTCGAAACCGGGGATTGGTCGGCCCGCCTCATCGAGAATCTCGACCCAGGCCTCCCCCAGTCCGCCGCAGTCGACATTGATTTCCAGCCGGTTGCCGGAGAAGACCAGTGGCTGGGTGACGATCTCGCCGCCGGCGTGTCCTGCCCGGGCACCGGCGAACCGGTCGCGTTTCTGGACCAAGCGATACGCTCCGCCCGTGCCGCTGCGCCGGTCGGGGTCGACCACTCCGTGCGTCACCTCAACGCCGGTGTAGTACTGCCACAGCTCGTCACCTTTCTCAATCATACCGACCGCCATGGAAAGGTAGCCCCGATCCGGTTCCTCTTCCGTGCCGGGGCTGACGTATGCAGTCTTGGCGGGAATCGTGAAGTTCTTGCCGTCGCGGCTAACCAGCAGATAGATCTCCGCCATGCCGTCGTTGGGCGCCTTGTTGTAGTTGTGGTGCGGGCGGTCAGGCTGGTGCGGATAGGCGCGATAGACCGTCGGAAACGCCAGGTACACGCCGCCTTTTCGGTGGGGATAGATGTTCAAGGCAGGGTTGTAGATTTCATAAGTGCCCAACGTGTTTCCATCCATCACGATGGGCAACTCGGTGGTCACGTACTTGGAGCCCTTCCTGACGTTCAGGTCGGCTCCTTCGTTGTGAGGCCAGGGCGCCTTGGTCGGATCGTCGATTTCCGCGCGAACGACCACCCGCCGGCCGGGAAAACCCCGCAGGTAGGCGACATACTTCTCATGGTTCGGGTCCCACAAAATCTGGTTCGCTGTGTCCACGAGGAACGGTGACAGTCCCTCGGCCAGGACTTCAAACGTCCTCCCGTCCCGCGATCCCGCGAGTCTGATGATGTCGTCGGTGGCGGGAAGGGACAGGAACCTCATGCCTGGGACGGGTTCCGGAACCATCGAGACCACAGGGCCGGCGTTGGGGAGCAAGTTGTTGGCTTTGTTTCCGTCGAATTCTCTGAGGCCGAGATCCGGCTTCTCCCAGTGGATGCCGTCCTGGGACTCAGCATAAGCCAGGTTCCCGAACATCCGCTGTTGGAGTTCCGACGACGGGCACCAGCCGCACTGGCAAATTACCGTGTTGTCTGGAACCTCCCGCCTGCAATTCCGGCACTGGATCGTCTGGCCCTTACCGGCGGGCTTCGAGGGAATGCAGGAATAGTACATCCGGTACACGTCGCCGTCCCGGAGCACGCTCTGCACGAGAACCCGGTATGCTTCCCAGGGTCTTTCCGGCACCAGCACCCGCTCCATCTTCTTCGGCGGATGGACGACCAGCTCGATGGCTTCCTCGCTCTCGATGAGATATCGGTCCACGAACAACTGGCTTTGCGAGCCGACGTCGATCGGTTTGACGGCGGTTTCCGGTCCCGGCGGCACCGGCTCGTCTTCCCCCACGTTGCAGGCTTCGAGCGGGATTTGCGAGAGCGCCTTCTCGTCACGAAACAACGGCTGGCGACCGGCCATCGGCATCAGCTTGCCGTCTACCCGAATCGCCAGCGGCGGTCTCTGGAACGGCGCCGACCAATCGACCGCCGGGCGGATTGGCTCGAACACCAGCCGCTCGTTCTCGACGATCCGCTCCTCCCAAGTCAACAGGATCGGGTTGCGGTAAGCCGTGATCGTGACGGGCGCAGCGGGCGGTGCGGCGGCGAGCAACACAGCCGCCGATAGCACAACGCCAGCCAGGCGAGCGGCGGGGTGCCGGAGCCAGTTCGCTCCACCGCGGCGAGAAGATGGGACTGGCTCCGAGCAGGCACCGCGAATACGCGGGGAATCTCGCTGGTCCCGACATGGTTGTCCCGGTCTTTTCGCAGCCTCCTCGCGAGTCGAAGCTGTGTCTGGCGGAACGAGACGGCTGCAGTCGGACAAATCAATCTCGGCTGCCATTGAATGGCTCCTTAGTACGCTCATGCGAGATACCTATTTCTCCAACAGATCCCAATACTCCGGCATCAGGCCGGCCTTGGTGATGATCTTTTCGACCTCCTGCAGAGTACCCGGCGCGTCCTCAAAGTTCCAATGCCCGACCAAGCCTGGGGCGACGACTTCATGTTGCGAGTCGGCCGAGCCGGTGGCCGCGGCGTTCTTCTTGACCTCCTCGGCCGAGAGAGCCCGGGCGTAGAGGCGTACCTCGTCGATCTTGCCCTCAAAGTAGATATAACCGTCCTGGCGCCGACCGATATCGAGTGGCGTGTCGCCGGGCGCGCGCTGCTTGTCGATCTTCTTGGCCGCCGCTTCGCGGCCATCGACGTAGACTCTGAGCACCGATCCGTCGTAGGTCATCGCCAGATGGTGCCAGCGCCTGAGTTCGAGCACGTCGTCGGTGTAGGCTTCGTAATAATTCTGCTGCCCCCCGCCGATGTTCAAGAAACCGGCCACTTTCCGGCCGTCGATGACCAGGGCGTAGTGCGACTCGGTGAACTCGTGGGTGTTCTTGTTGACGATCCAGCGCCGGGGATCGTCCCCGCCGGGGTACGCGTCGAGTTGAGTCCATGCCTCCAGGGTGAGGTGCTTCGGCTCGAGGTTGTCGGAGTGCGGCACCGAATGGAACACGCTGGCCCCGTCGCCCGCCAACGCCTTGCCGACCTTGCCCGCAGCGCGCGGAGCGCCGCCCGGGCGGACGCCGAAGAAGTTGTCGTGCTCGTTGCAGGTGGCGATTCGGTTCTGATTGCGGTTGTTGTAGTTCATCGGCGTGCGGACGTTGTAGACCACGTTGCCGGTCACTTCGATGAACCCGCTGCCTTCGTCCAGGTAGATCCCGCCGGGCACGCCGGGGTTGTCGTGGATATGGTTGCCGCGGATCACCGTGCCCGCCATGTTGCCCAGCGTGTAGATCCCGCCGCCGTCCTGCAACGGGTTCATCACGTGGTGGATGTGGTTGTACTCGATGCGGTTGTTCCCCGCGGGCGTGGGCGAGTCGTACTTGAACGGCATATAGTAGCTTTCGTGGCCGCCGCCGGCGTCTTCCTCGCCCCATCCCCAGCCGACAGAAACCCCGGAATAGGGCAGCCGCGCGATCTCGTTGTGCGCGATGACTGTGCCGTCGGTGTAGCCCGCAAACACCCCGACGCCGCCCATGTACTCCACGCAGCAGTCGTGAATGGAGTTGTTCACCACGGCGTTGTTCTTGACGATCTTGCGTGGATCGTCGGGATGATGGTCGTCCTTCAGCACATCGCCCACTTGGACGGCCGTGCCCGAAATGTCGTGAAAGCGGCATCCGGAAATCACGTTGTTCTGGGAGCCGAACTCGACATCAATTCCCGCCCCGCCCAGCCGCGTGAACGCACACCGCTCGAAGCGGACGCCCTGGGCCGCGCGGCAGACCACATTGGCTGGGCTCTTGAGCTGTTCGTTGTGGACGGCCGTGATGCCGTGCTGGCGCCGCATCGGCTCGTTCCCATTCAGCAGGAAGTTCGCCTGCACGTCGACCAAGCCGATCTCGCTGGGCAGGAGCCAGCCGGCCTCCGCAAAGGTGATGCCGGCGAAGTGGATGTTCTCGACCGGTTGGTCCAGAGTCCCCCGCAACTCGACCAGTTTCTCGACGGCCGGAGCGACGACGCGGGCCTTGGTCATGTCCTGGCCCGGCAAAGGAATGTAGTACACGGTCTTCGTGGTCCGGTCGAGATACCACTCGCCGGGTTCGTCGAGCAACTCCAAGGCGTTCTCGATGTAGCTGGGCAGATTCACCTGCACGCCCTCCTTTACCCGGGCATTGGTGAAGTGGGGCTGGAGCATGGTGACGACCGCATGGTCGCCTTCGCGCTGGATGCTCTGCACCTTGCACCGCGTGTGGCACCAAACCACGTAGTAGCAGAACTCGATGTCCTGCTGGTTTTTCCAACCGGCCATCTCGACTGCGGTCGATTGGTAGCCGTCTTGGCCGTGGAGTTCCGCGCCCGGCAGCGCGCCGCCCCGTGCCCGCACGGCCCGTTTCCCGTCCACGTACAACTGGCGGAAGTTGCTCAGGGTGGTCGACGCCTTCCAGCGTCCGTCGGCGTCGGGCTGCCAGCCGATAATGGCCCGGCCGCCGCTGAGAACCGGCTCCTGCCCATCGGCGGCGCGATAGACGATCTTGTGGCCGCCCGTGCCCGAGTCGCGATGGTCGAAAACGATCGGCTCGGCGATCGAATACGTGCCGCCCGCAAGATTCACGACGATATCGCCGGTCATGTTCCGGTTGACCTCGCGGACGGCGTCCCTAGCCCCGCCGAGCGTGGCCAGCGGCCGTTCCTGCGTACCCGGGTTGGCGTCGTCACCTGCCGGCGAAACGTACAGCGTTTTCATCACCTCGCCGCCAGCCGTCTGGCCCATTGCGGTTGCCGCGACCAGGCCCATCAGGCCTACGAGCAATCCGGGTGCAAGTCGACATCGAGTCATGGGAGTTGTCCTTTGCAGGTTTGTCCATTTAGGCGTCTGTCAATCGGAGCAGGCAACAGGTTGCCAGTGTGGCCGCATCGCTGCGTGGCCTCGCTGGTGGGCGGTGAGTTGCCGCTCGCTGCGGTCCGCAAGGTCCATCACGAACAGTTGCCGCACCCCGCGGCCAGTATTTGGCGAGCAGCTCCGGCGGACCCACATTATACTGGTTCACACCGAAAAGGACGCTCGGGATGGGCGGCAGGGCCAAACCAGCCTTCTATGCTGTGCAGAAGGCGTTTCTCAAGAGCCAATAGCACGTTCACAGATGCACGAAGGATGGACGATCCCACCGCAGATCAGCCAATCGAGCAACCGCAGTGGTTCTAGGGACTTAGGCGTCCTGGTATAATCCGGCTGCCAGAACACGCAAGGCGGTCGTCACACGTTCCTAACATTGAAAGGTCTTGACCCATGGCTAACCTCGTCGTGATCGGTTTTGAGAACGAATTGCAGGCGGAAGAACTTCGGCTGAAACTGCTGAAGCTTCAGCGGGAATACCTTATCGACTTGGAGGATGCGGTTGTCGCCATCCGCAAGCCGGATGGGAAGATCAAGCTCAACCAAGCGGTGAACTTGACGGCGACGGGTGCGACGAGCGGTGGGTTCTGGGGATTGCTGATCGGCACCATCTTCCTCAGCCCATTGTTCGGGCTTGCCATTGGTGCCACGGCGGGAGCGATCTCTGGCGCTCTGACCGATCTGGGCATCGACGACAAATTCATGAAGGAACTGGCTTCGACAATGCAGCCGGGATCTTCGGCCTTGTTCGTGTTGGTTCGGAAAGCGACCCCGGACAAGGTCTTGGAGGAGATTCAGGGCTGCGGCGGCAAAGTGCTGAAGACCTCGCTGACGCATGAAGAGGAAGCAGCACTCCAGGCGGCCCTGGATGCGGCAAAGAAGGAGACGACTGCCACCTGATTGGCGTAACCGTGATAGAACATGTATCCGTAGCGGTCGCCGCACGCTTTCTACAGGTCAATTTCCTGTTGCATGCGATCGGCAAATGCCTGGGCTTCCGCATTCTCCAAGTGCGCCGCTGGGAAAGGATCAAGCTCCTCTTGTACGGGTCCGTAGAAGTTCTCCCAAATCTCCACCGCCGTGATGTGGGCCTCTTCCGGTGTCGTGCCGAAGACCGGAGCGAGGTTGATCATCGTTCCGCGCCCAGCACCAGTGCCAACGTCAATGATACGATGGCTTGAGATTCCGTAGCGGAGACGATTTGAACCCAGGCAGCATGAAGCCCGAGTTGAAACCCGTGTCGCCGTATCTCGACCGGCAAGGTTTCCGGCAGCGGGTTCCCGAACGCCGCCCGGCCACTGCGCCGTGAGGAGAGTCACGAGTCAGTCTGTCAGCGCGACGATGCGGAAGTCGTCGAAGCGGAGCCAGTGGGTCGCGTCGGGCGGACCTTGGTAGCACTGCAGGCTGATCATGTCCTTGCCCGGCGGCGGGAGCTTGCCTTGTTCGGCGGTCCGGAATTCGCCCTGGAGATCCTCGCGGAACTGAGCTGTCCAGTTCTCGCCGTCGACGATCAACCGCAACTGCACGGTTCTCTCCCGCGCGGGCTGGCGACCAGGGATGATCCACAGATCACCGTCAATCCGTTCGTGGACGAGTTTGAACACCGGCTTGTCGTCGTGGTACCAGGTGATGCCTCCCTGCTCGTACTGCTTGGTCGGATCACTGGTGAAGGTGATGGTCACTTCCACGGCGAACTTCTGCTTGGACCGATCGGGGGCCTGGCGGACCAGCGCGTTCTTGACCGTGTTGGCATCGCCCGGCTCGACGCGGATCTCGAGCGCCTTGTCCTCGATCCGCCAGGTGTCTTTGTCTTCGCGGATCCACGTCCAGCCGTCGCCGAGTTGTTCGTCGAAGGTATCTTCAAACAGCACTTGGGGCTCATCGGCCACCGCCGACCCAGCCAGGATCAGCAACGGGACAACAAACAGGAAAACGTGTCTCATGGTAGGGCCCTCCAGGAGTGTAATCGACAACGACCTCGTCCACATTCGACGGATGGCGGTCCTTAGTGTATCACATGCGTGAGAGAAGTGCTGATGCTGTCTAATACGCCGGCCGAATTGTTCGCATCCCTTGGCCACGCAGCAGCCGTCTGCCTCTGGGGTCGAGATTATCGGCGTGGATGCCGTGCCACACCAGTTCTCCGGTGAGTTGCGCTGGCGCAGCCACCCAAGCCGGAACTCGGCGCGCTGGTGCGACTGTACATCCGCAACCCGCGATCGGCGGAGCACGGCGATGCGCCTCTTCGCCTGCTCTCTCGGTAAAACTCCCTTATTGCCTCTACGACAACGATCACAGCTGGCTGAGAAAATCGGCGTAAGCGGCCTTCAGGAATTCACGTCGACCGAGAGGGTGCTTTGTCGCCATGGGTTCTCGCCTTTTCCTCAGCACGGGGCCGCCTCGCCATGCGCGACAGGCAAAGCCACGGGCAATGGCTGCGCCCAGGCCGCGTCCAGATTCCGGCCAAGCGTCAGCAGGAACACGACAGCCGCTCTTGTCTGCCGAAAGACCCGGTTTCTCAAGTTGAGTGCCACCCCCTTCTCCATGTCCATTGTGCAGCGGACGGCGTTCGCGTCGATTGGTTTTCTCCAGCGTGGCGAGGCGACCGGACGAGATGATCAACCGGCTGGCTCCAGCAAACGGCAAATCTCGCTGGGCAGCACGCGCCAGGTGGCTTGATACGTCTCTTCCAGCGGCACGTTGATGCCCTGGTCGTCATGGAGGAAAAGCGGCATGTCGGGCAGCGGATCGCCCACGGCAATCGGTTCCACGTAAGCGGTCAAGAGCGGCGAAGCTTGATAGGCAACGAAGGTGAGCGGCTTGTCCGGAGGCAACGCGAATGGTTCGTCGGAGTAGACGGCCGAGATGACCTGGTGAATACCGCCCGCGTCGTGAGCGCCGGGCGGGAACGGATCGATAATCAGCAAGTTCACCTGTTGGTCGAGTAGATCGACGCACTTGTCGACGAACGTCCGCAATGAGTGCTGGCGGTCCTTGTTTCCGGGCGACACCACTTCCACGACCGCCACGACTCTTCCCAATTCGTGCCGCACGACCACGCGGTGCGTCTTCCGAGCGTAGCGCTGCGATTCGGGCGGATACTGCACGACGAACCGGGTTTGCGAGCGGAGGGGCACTGTCGCCACGCTCCCCTCGCCGCCCTGTCGCGGCGTCGCGTCGGCGAACGTTTCCAGTGCCACCACGTCGGTCTCCGGCTGTCCAATGATCTGCTCGGCCATCGCGAAATAGCCGGCAGGCAGCAAACCGGCGTTGAGCCGGTCCATGATCGCCGCGATCCAGCGAAAATGGAAGTTGTGGTAAACTCCCGACTTGACGCGTGTCCAGTTGTGCAGTGGCATGGTCTGCCCTTCCCGTTCGTCCCGTGTGGTGGTGCGGCGCCGCAGGGGATGATTTCGCCGATTCCCTACCGGTTGCATTGTACGCCAAGCTGCTGCCTTGCGGAACTCATCCCCATCGTGCCACGAGGCTTGGTTTCTGCGATCATATACACAGCCGTATGGTTCGTTTGCCCACCCCGGGGTCCGGTTGCAGCAACGCGAGGCACTGGCGTCGATGTCAGACAGTCGACGTCGGTCGCTCCCGCTGCTGACAAGTCACAAGGCGAGTCAACATGAAGCACACGCTTATCCTCCTCACCACCTGTATCTTGGTTGCGCCGACTACGTTGCACGCTCAGCCACCCGTTCCGGCACGCCCGGCGAAGAAGCTGATCGAATACGGGTGGGACGTGCCCTATCCCGATCAAGTGCGAAAAGAGATCCGTGCCATGGAGACGAAACCCTTCGACGGGGTCATCTTCCGGCTGCGTGAATGGAACCACGCGTTTGACCCGCGACCTTGGGACGAGACGCAGCTCCAGCCGCAGTACGACGACTTGGCCGCGATCGAATGGAAATCGTTCACGGACAATTTTCTCTGCCTCTATGCGGCCAATAACTGGAAGATGGACTGGTTCAATGACGAGCAGTGGACGAACATCACGGCCAACCTGCGGTTGAGTGCGAAAGCGGCCCGGATCGGCCGCTGTGTCGGCCTCGTGTTCGATCCCGAACCGTACGGCGACAACCCTTGGGCTTACCCGGGTGAGAATCGGGACCGCAGTTTCGCCGAGGTTGAGGCCCAGGTTCACCAACGGGGCGCTCAGTTCATGGCGGCCCTCCAGGCGGAGTTGCCCAATGTGCGGGTGCTGACGTTCTTCCATCAGAGCCTGTTCGGCGACTTGCTCGACAATCCCGACCTGCAAGACCGCCAACAGCGGCTGTCGCAGCAGCACTGGGGTTTGCTGTCCGCGTTCTGGAACGGGGCGCTCGAAGCCGCTGCCCCAGGGGCGCGGATCATCGACGGGTATGAATTGGCGTACTACATGACGAATCGCGAGCAGTTCTTCCGCGCCTATCACACGATCCGGCAACGTTCGCTCGGCCTCGTCCCGGAGGAACTGCGAGCCAAGCACGCCGTGAATGTCCAAGCCGGCATGGCGTTGTACGTGGACCAGATGCTGGACTTGCGCCCGCCCCAGAACAGTATCTCAGCCACTACCTGACACCCGCGGAACGATTGCGGTTCTTCGAGCACAACGTCTACTATGCCCTGACCACCAGCGACCAGTACGTCTGGTGTTACAGTGAACGGATGAACTGGTGGCAAGATCAGGTCCCCGACGGTGCCGAAGCGGCGGTCCAGGCCGCTCGTGACGCGATCGCCCAGGGCCGGCGCGACCAGGGGGACATCCTCAGCGCTGAACTCGCCGAGTCGGTTGCGGCTGGTCAAAAGAGAATGGCCGAACGGAAGACAGAGGAAGCGCACAAGTGATTGGCTTCGCCACGGACGTCACAGCGTCGGGCGTCTACCTCCCCCGTTACATGCACGACACATCGCCGTGGATGGATCTGCCGACGGCGAACAGCGCCACGGTACTGTTCGACGCCGCCGCGGTGCGCGTGAAGGACGATCCATTACTCTCCCCGCGCCTACGACGAGCACGACTGCCGCTGGATCACCACTGGCTCCAGCGTTTTCCAGGGCTTCAACGGCATGTATTTCTGGATTGCCCCGCGGAAGAACCCGCACCAGGTGGACGCCGTCTACACGCAGCGCGTGTTCCTGGTGCGGGAACAAGAGTAGGTTACCTCTGGCCGCCGTTGTGGTTGCAGTACCCACCCGGCAGGCAAGTCCGTGACTCGCACGATCCCATCCGGAAGAACCGGGCTCGAACCGGCTCATCCGGCGGCTAGCGCTGGCGTGGACGTTCCAGCAGTTCCTGCATCATGCGGCGCAGCTCGTTCATTTCCTGACGCAGTTGGTCCATCTGGCCGCGCAGGTCCTGTTCGACCGGGCCGGGTCCATCGGGACGCGGTGGTCCATCGGGACGCGGTGGTCCATCGGGACGCGGTGGTCCGTCGGGACGCGGTGGTCCGTCGGGACGCGGTGGTCCATCGGGACGCGGTGGTCCGTCGGGACGCGGTGGTCCGTCGGGACGCGGTGGTCCATCGGGACGCGGTGGTCCGTCGGGACGGGGCTGGTCGGGGCCCTGTTCGCGGATCATCCGTTCGGCTTCCTGGCCGAGTTTATGCGCCACGTCGTGCAGGCCGGCCGCATGGAGATTGTCAATGGCGACTTCCAAGTGCCGCATGCGCCGCTCTCGTTCGTGATCCGGCCCGCGCTCCTGCCCGGGTTGTTCGCCGCGCGCGACACGTTCCAGTTCCTGGGCGACCTCGTGTGATTCTCGCTCCATCGTCTCCGCGACCTCGTGGCGGTTCGCTTCGCGCAGGCGAACCACGCCCCGCTTGAGCATCTCCAGCCTTCGTTCCAGGAACATCCGCACCAACTCGGGCGGCGGATTCGGATGGCGGTCCTTGATTTCCCGGAGACGTTGATTGAGTTTCTCTCGTTCGCGTTGGAGATCCTCAGCCCGCGCCCGCTCGTCGTCGTTCATGAGGTGCAGTTTCATCTCGATGTCAAACGCTCTGTTCTGCAGCTCAAGGGCTTCTCGGAGGATGTCTTCCAAGGGCTGTTCCGGACGCTGATGTCGCTCGCGTTCTTCGTCAATGCGGCGATCAGGCTGTTCAGCTCTCTCGCGTTCCTCCCGTTCCCTCTGGCGAGCCTCCATCTCTTCGCGCGGTCGTGGATCGCCTCGCTCCGCACGCTCCTGCGACGGGCCTTGCTGAGCAACCGCCGTGCTGTCGGTGCTACCCAGCGGCGCCAGCAGCGCCACTGCAGCGGCGGCCAGGGAGCGCCGCCAGGTACTGTTCAACAGGGTCATCATCGTCTCTCCTTCTGCTAGAATTGCCCGGGGACGTGCCCAGGCGGTACACAGGATTGTTGTCAGGACGAACACGAGCGGTACGGCGTAACACGCAAGGCCCCGCCGGCGGCGACCGGGGCACCACGAACGAGCCGGCAATTCGAGCAGTCGCTGCACGCGTTTGCCGAGCCGGGAACGAAAGGGCGAACCTCCTATCGAGAGCCAGCCGAGTCGGCTGGAGTTGTCCAACGCGCGCCCGAAGGTCACCAGGCAACCGGCCAGGACGTCTGGGCCGTTGGGCACCAGCAGACTGGCCTCGTCCGCCGCCGCCTCGCTGGCCGCTTCCAGATAGCGCCGCACGACGAATACCAGCGGATGCCACCAGAGCAGGCCGCACAAGACGCTGCTCGCCAGCCGCCAGGCCGAGTCCCCGGCGGCCAGATGAGCCAACTCGTGCGCCAGGATCGCGTCTTGCTCCACACGGTCGAATTGCCGCGCCAGACAGGGCGGCAAAACGATCGTCGGATGCATCGTCCCGAATGCCGCCGGCACAGACAACGCCGGCGCCTCCACGAGGCGGACATCTCGCTCATAACCGAGCTGCCGGGCCAGTTGCCGGACTCGCTCCCGCAACTCGGGATCGTCGATCACCGTGGCCTTGCGCGAGAACCGGCGCAAGCGAATGCGGGCGGCTGCGATCCGCCCCAACACCATCACCGACACGGCCACCCAGAGGACCACGGGCCACGGAACCCAGAAAGGCATGCGTCGCGCTTCCTGCGATGCGCTCGGCAATGACCCGCCAGACGGCGGCGAGTTCGCTCGACGCACGTCCTCCGATGGCTCTCGGCCGGACGCGCCGACGTGCAGCTCGCGCTGGGTATCGCCGCCCGTGGTCCCCCGCAACACGGCAGAGTGCGCTGCGGGGTTACTTGTCCACCACTCGACGGGTACCGGCGAAAGTACGCTCCCGGACGCCCAAGCATCGTGAGGCCGGGGTCGCGACTGCTCGCGCCCCGCCGCCGGCACGGCTTGCTCCGTGACGCGCGCACCGTCAAACCCCTGATGGTCCCGCACTGCGGCGTCAGGCTGTTGCCACACTCTGTTCGCGTGCTCGAATTCCGGCACGCGGTCTGCCGCGGGTCCGATGGCCACTGCTCCGTTGCTCGGCTGACGAGAATCAGCCCGACCGGCCGCCTCGCCCCGGATGTGTTGCCCGTCGGCAAGCGCGGTTCGATTCGCCCCACGGCTGCCGTTCGCTCCAGCCACCAGCGGCACGCAAACGAAATCCACCAGGACCGCACCGACACCGGTCAACTCGACAAGCAACAACAGCAGCAGACCCAGCGTTGCCATCCTCCAGAGGGTTCGCTGCGCTGTCGAGGATCGAAGGCACCCGCACGCCACCCAGGACAAGCCCGCAACGACGGCAGTACCCACAGCCAACACCACGGTCGATTCAAGCCACGGAACGAGTCCGTACACGCTGGATGGCATGTCGTGCATGATTTACCGTTGCCTCAGGAAAAACCTCCGCTCGCCATCGAGAGCGAACGGCATGCCGTGGTGTCACTCCATGCGCCCGCAAGTCTACCCCCGCTTCCCGCGCCGCTGCTTGATCAGCTTCTCCAGCTGCTCCAGCTCGTCAACGCTCACCTCGCGAGTCCGCAGGAGGTGGCTGACCGTATCCGCCAGACTCCCGTCAAACAGACGGTCCACGATGTCGTCAGCCATGCACCGAGTGACTTCGTCCGCCGAAACGAGCGGTTCGTAAATAAACGTCCGTTGCTGCTCCTTGTGCCGAACCAGCCCGCGATCCTCCATCTTTCGCAGCATCGTGGCGATCGTGGTGTAGGCAAGCCGGTCGCCATTCAGCTGCCGCTGCACGTCCACCACGCGCACAGCCCCCAGTTCCCACAAGACCCTCATGATCCTGAGTTGCAGGTCGCCCAGTCGGTACGTCGGTCGCTCAGCCATGTTCCACGCTGCCATGCAAGCCAGCTCGTTCGCAAAACTACCTGGGTAATACTATCCGGGTAGTTAAACGGTGTCAATGCAAGGGCTCAGGTTTTTCCGGGGACCGCTTTCTCGCGGCACGTGTTGCCATCGCACTGTCGGATACTGCGCTGTGAGCCACCAGCCTCGGGTAGTTTATTCCCGCGTCCATCGGTGACTCGGTAGAGCAGGCAATGCCTCTGCGATCGGGTCGCCGACAGCCGCCGGGCCACTGCACCAGCAGTTGGGGTCACCGCCATTTCGGAGGACGCGCCGCGAGATCGCCTGCTGGTGCAGTGCCGCAAGATGTCAGTCCACGTTGATGCCGTGTCCGCGCAGGTAATCCTTCAGTACAGGGATTTCGATCAACCGGAAGTGGAACACGGACGCGGCCAGCAGGATCGTAGCCCCCGCTTCGACGGCCTCCAGGAAATGATGCAGCTCGCCGGCGCCGCCCGAGGCGACGATCTGTGCTGAAGTGGCCTGCTGCATCGCGCGAATCACCGGCAGATCGTAACCGGTCTTGGCCCCGTCACCGGCCTTGCTGGTGGGCAGGATCACCGCTATGCCATATGAATCGACCCGCTTGGCCCACTCGACCGCATCGGCACCCGTTGCCGTGCGACCGCCGTCAATGTACACCTCGTAGCCCGACGGCAGCGCGTCATTGCGGTCCACGTCGATCGCCACCGTCACTTTCGCCGGGCCAAACTCCTGGACCATGTCCGCAATGACCTGTGGATGACGGAAAGCGGCACTGCTGGTCGAGATCTTGTCGGCTCCGGCTTCCAGCACGGCGGCCGCCGTGGCGACATCGGCGATGCCGCCCCCGACCGTGAAGGGCACCGTCGTGGCATCGGCCACTCGCTTGACCACGTCGAGCATCGTGCGCCGACCCTCGACCGTTGCCGTAATGTCCAGCAGCGCCAGTTCGTCGGCACCCGCGTCGCAGTAGGCCCGGGCGCACTCGACCGGATCGCCTGCGTCGCGAATGTCGACAAAATGCACGCCTTTGACCACTCGGCCGTTCTGCATGTCCAGACACGGCATGATGCGGATACGTTGCAAGGTCATCGGGTAGTTCTCCTTCTGGTGTCGGCAGGTCACGCGACGCTTCCCTGGGATTTCTCATCCGTCTCCGATTTCGCGCTTCAGCCGTTGGATTCGGCAGCCGGTAACCTGGCTGGACCGCGGACGGCGTGCTCGCCAGAGCAAACCCACGAAATCCGAACCGGCAATTCTCCACCAAGCCGAGGACCAATGCAAGAACCAACCGCGGGTGAGCCATCGTCTGGGGAAATCGCGCTCCTGATCGTCGGCGCTGCGCGAAGATGCCAGGCTTCCGATCCCGCTCTTCGCGACCGAACGAATCGCCGGAGACTTCACCGAAACCCGACCGTGTCGAGCGCCAAGCTCCGTGTCACGAACCGCGTCTGCGCGGTAGCGTGCTTCGCTGCCGCGCTTCCATCGCGGATCTGCCCGATGCCCGTGCGAGCCGATGCCCCCGAGGCTTTGCAGGTTGCAGCCTTGCTGACCAGAGCCCGCGAGGCCCCCAGGCGGTGGTCGGCGAGCAGAGCCGTCGAGATCCGCCTGGGGCTGTCGCACGTAGAAGAGTGCGCCAGGCAAGTCGCCGTAGTGACCATCGCGTATCACTTATTGCGACGTGCCGGCGCCACCTGCTGTCGGCTCCCGCAGTACTTTCGAAATCGCATCCACTCGAGTCCGGTCGATCTGACCGTTGGATTGGAGCGTCGGAATGAGCCATCCCCCTTCGTCGTTCTCGTTCCATCCATAGATGATGATCGCATTGGCGCGATTGAGGTCTCGGTTGTCTCGCGTCCAGGCGAGGGCCTCCCGCAGATGCTGTGAAAGCTGTTCGTGCGTGGCCGTCACGGCATCGACAAGAGGCGTCTGTTGCTCGGGCGGTGTCGGATCGGGCTGGGGCGTGACGCGGACCCAGGGGGTCGGATGTTCGACGCGCGGGCGGGGATCCCAACCGACGGTGGCGAAGGTGATCGTCTCGAGCCGTTCCCGGCGGCAGACTTCCCAGTAGGCGGTGCGCACATGTTCTGTCAGTTTTTCATAGGGCCACTGCTCCCATTGATATCCTGCACCAGCCGCGTAGGCGGACAGCGCATCAAAGCCGAACCGTTGCATCTCCACCGCGTCGGCTGTCGGGTTCCAGCCCATCAGCACTATGTAGGGTTCCTTTACCCCCGCGGTGGTCGCCTGTTGAGCAAGGTTCTCGAAGTCTGCCTTGGCCAGTTTTTCCGGCAAGCCGAACACGAACAGCAAGGGGCGGCCATCCAGGACCTTCAGGTAGTTCAGATCCTGAAAATGTGTGACAAGACGTGGCCAGCCCTGCGTACCGATCTGATCCAAGCGTCGGCCTTCCTCGATCAGGCAATAGCGGATTCCCCTCTTGTCCGGGGTCTCGCGGTACCGGCGCAACGCGATCCCGAGATTCCCTTGGTCCCAGTAGTCCACGAAGGCCCAGTAGTCCAATCCCGCTTCGGCGGCATAGGTGATTTCCTGCTCGATAACCGCCTGTGCATCGCCATTGATCGACACCTCGCCGGGCGAGATCACCTGGGCGAAAAACGGCAGCCGAAAATGGTACTTCTTGGGACCGAGTGTCTTCTCGACTTCCGACACGGGTGGACCTTCCCCATACCAGGCATCCCAGCGAATCGCACCCACGATCGGTCGGGAAGAGTCTGCTGGTTCTGGCAACCGAGTGAGCGGCTCTTGCGCTGAAACGCTGAGTGTCATTCCGAACCACAGGATCAGGCCATCCACTAGCTTATTCATCGGCAGACATCTCGTAGAGTGACTGGAATCACGTGATCGGCGCGCAGGAAGGAGGAACGGGGCTCGATCACGGTTCGCACGCAGTCGAGCTGACACGAACGGGAAGGAGATCGGTGAGTTTCGTTGCCGGACCGGATAGACTTCAAGCTGTGAGCGGAATTGCCCGCCAGTCTTCGTGGGGTTCGGTATCCACCTTGTGCTTCCTGAACTTCGCCAGTCGTTGCTCGACGATCTCCGGAGGTTGCGCCGCAACATTGTATGCCTTTCCTTTCCTGTCCGCAAATCGCCTCCTGGTGGTCTGGATCTTTGACGAGGGCTGCCGGTATTCCTGGCGAGCTTCAACGACCGAATCGGGCACGGCAGTCAGGCGCGTCCAGGACTCCTTGTCGCGAATGATCACTTCGCGGGGAGCGTCGGCTGATCGTACGGCGCGGGCCAGGGTGCGAAGGCGTCCGCGTTGATCGCCAGCACGGTGGGGATGCCGGCTGCGCGCGAACGGCGGAGAAAGTCCCGGTTGGTCTGCCGGTTGGTCTCTGTCTTCCCTGCGATCCACTCGTCGCACCGCGATGTCGTGTGCAGGCCGAGTCCGGGAGTCCAGGCATCGATCCGCACGCCATGGACGACCATCCTTCTCGGCTGCTCCGCTGCCAGGCGGGTATGAAGAACTCCCGCATGCAGTTCTCGCCCCTGCTGCCAGTCGAATACGCCATCCTGGGCCCACAGCGTCGACCAACGCACCAACAGCAACAGAAGGACATTCCAGTATGTGAGCCGATGCATGGCGGTTTCTCCGGTGAGTGTTCCTGAAGTTCATCGGGACGTCGTAGGGTAGGTACGCGCTCCAGATCGATTCCGCGAATCCCTTTCGAGAGAAGATCGTTTCGGCCACGTCCTCCCGAAGCTGGCACTTTGACCGATCCTGGATCGTTACGTACACGTGGTCTTTCGTGTTTACGCTTCTTATCTTTTCTTCGTCCCTCGGACGACGCCTGAGGTGCGAGTTTGTCGAGCGGGTGACTACTTCGCGTCGAATTGCCGCCATTCGCGACCGATCAGCGCCGCGGCCGACGTAACCGCGCCGCGCCTGTCTTGCCTCGACGACCTTGCCTCGACGACCGCCATAATCGTGGCAGGCACCATTTCTTCCCTCGCCCGAATCGATCACAATGGAAGCCGTCGCGCACTTCCCGGTGCTCAACAGGCACGGTTGCGCAGCGCAGAACGGTGTCCACAGGATACGCTGATCCCGAAGTGAACTGAGCCATGCAACGAATCAACGACTCTATCATGATCCTTCCCTTCTTGCTCGCTTTGGCCTGCAACGCGGACCAGCCGCCCGAGGGCTGGCGAGCGGTCTCGCCGCGCGACGAGCTGCGCCCCGCGTTTTCTTTCGAGCCGACGGGTGGACCGAACGGCACGGGGAGTTGGGTGATCGCGCACGACCGCCGTGACGGGCTCGACGGGTGGTTTGAGAAGACATTTCCCGTGAGCGGCGGCGACTACTATCGGTTTCACGCGGTCCGCAAGGTGGACAACTTGGTGGTGCCGCGCCGCAGCGCGCTGGTGCGTGTGCGGTGGCAAGATGACGCGGGACACATGGTGTCGGCCGACATTCCGGAGGACCAAGTGAAGGCCTGGGGGCACGTGCCCACCGCCGAGCCGGAATTCCCCGTTGACGGAGCAACCGATACGCAAGGCTGGACGTCGGTTTCCGGGATCTACCGTGTTCCGACCAAGGCCACGCGCGCGGTCGTGGAACTGCACCTGCAATGGGCCCCTCACGGACGGGTTGAATGGAGCGATGTCGATTTCGCGAAAACCGAGCCGCCTGCTCCGCGCCCAGTGCGGCTCGCCACGGTGCACTACCAACCTGCCGGCAAGTCGCCCCGACAGAACTGTGAGGAATTTGCGCCGCTCCTGGCAGCCGCCGCGCAGCAGCGAGCCGATCTCGTGGTGCTGGGCGAGACGATCACGTCCGTGGGTGTGAGCCAGAAGATGCACGAATTGGCCGAGCCGATACCTGGCCCGACGACCGCCTATTTCGGCGAACTCGCCAGCCAACACAACCTGCACGTCGTACTGAGTCTGTACGAACGAGACGGGCATCTGATCTACAATGCGGCCGTGCTGATCGGTCCGGATGGAAAACTGATCGGCAAGTATCGCAAGGTCTGCCTGCCACACTCGGAAGTGGAGTCCGGAGTCGCGCCCGGCAACGACTATCCGGTGTTCGACACGAAGCTGGGCAAGGTCGGCATGATGATCTGCTACGACGGCTTCTTTCCCGAAGTCGCGCGCGAGCTGTCGAAACGCGGCGCGGAGATCATTGCCTGGCCCGTGTGGGGCTGCAATCCGCTGCTGGCCCAGGCCCGCGCCTGTGAGAACCATGTCTATCTGGTGAGCAGCACGTTCATGGAACCGCGCCAGGCGTGGATGATCTCGGCCGTGTTCGACCAGACCGGCAAACCGATTGCCCAAGCCGATGCCTGGGGCACGGTGGCCATCGCTGAAGTCGACTTGAACCGCCCCTGCATCGGGCCGTACAACCTGGGCGATTTCCGCGCCATGCTGCCGCGGCACCGGCCCCTCTCCTTGCCCGAACCGATGACGACCGACACGCCCCGCGGGCCGAGTGGTTTCCAGCACCTGGCATGCGGCTTCGAAAACGCCTCGCCGGTCTGGTACGATTTCGCCCCGGATGGATCGATCCAGGTGCACCTGCTATTCGATCACGAACGCAACTCGCCCAATCGCGCGGCGGGACACATCCACTTCCGCGTGGACGCGGAGCCTGGCGCGAAGCTGACGATCGAGTTCCAGAACCTGGAGAATATCTACAACGGGCGGCCCGGTTCGGTGGCTCGCGAGCTCAAATCGCTTGTGATCTCGCCGGACGGCGTCACGTGGCAGCCGGTGGCGACCCGCGCGATACCCGGTCAGCGCGTGGCACTGGACGTGGAAATGCCCGGTCCGCAGCTCTACGTGGCTCGGATCGAACCCTACCGTCTGTCGGACCTCGACAAGTGGCTCTCGTCGATCGCAGATCATCCGCTCGCCGCCATCACGCCGATCGGCACGACGGTGGAAGGTCGCACACTCGAGATCGTGCGGGCCGGCGATCCGGCTGCCCCGCACCATGTCTTTCTGCGGGCGCGGGCACATCCTTGGGAGTCCGCCGGCAACTGGGTCGTGCAGGGGTTGGTCAACCGGTTGTTGCAGGACGTGCCCGAGTCGCAGGCGTTCCGCGAGCGTTATTGCCTGTGGGTGCTGCCGATGGCGAACAAGGATGGTGTCGCCCACGGCAGGACGCGTTTCAACCTGGCGGGCAAGGACCTCAATCGTGACTGGGATCAGCCTGCCGATCCGCAACTCGCCCCGGAAAATCACGCGCTGGAAGTGTGGCTCTCCGGGATGGTCGCGGCCGGACGTTGTCCCGACCTGGCCTTGGAGCTGCACAACGACGGCTACGGCCGATTGAGCCCCGCACGGTCCGCGCCGCCGCAGGAGCAGGACTATCTCGATCGCATGATCGCCTTGGAGACTCTCCTGCGCAAACACACGTGGTTCACCGAAGGGAGGACGGCCGCGGGGGCCGCCACCGTCTTCACGCTGGCGGACGGCTGGCTGCAGCGATTCGGCGTCGACGCCGCGGTTCAGGAGTTCAATTGCGACTGGATTGCCGGCTTGAACGCGCGGCCCACGGGCCGCCATTGGATCTCGTTCGGGGAAGGCTTGGCCGGCACGCTCTACGAGTACTTCGGCACGCAGGGACGGTAGCTGGCAACGTCGTCCTAAGAGAAAAAGGGGTCAGGACTCTTTTTCGGCTAAAGAGCAGAACTAGACTCCATCGTGAGAGCGGTTGGTTGGGCGTCACGGGTCGAACCGCACGTTCCGGGCGTGGCGCAGCAGGAGGCCCGCGGCCCCGGCGTCGCGGATGGGCTGGCCCTGGATGCGGAGGTTCGTGAAGGTCACATCCTCCACCACGTGCTTCTCGTCGAGGCCCTTGATCTCGGAGGGCGGGAACGGCCAGTCTGGGGCGGAGATGTTCCGAAATGTGACGCCACGAATCGTGCCGCCGGCCCGGCACTCGCCGGGGATGTTGAAGAGTTCGTGGGTGAAGAAGATGTTCACCAGCCGGCCCTGCGCGCGCTCCACCCGGATGTCCTCAAACGTGACGTTAGTCATGCTCGTGTCATCGAGCTGGATCACGCTCATGGCGGCCTTGATCTCCTGGTTGTCGTGCACGTAGAGGATGTCGCAGTTGCGGAAGGTCACGTTCTCGAGCAGCGTGCACTTGCTCTCGGGCCCGACCACGACCGCGTTGTTGTTGTCGCTCCAGAACGTGCAGTGCTCCACCAGGATGTTCCTCGAGGGCAGGTCCCAGTTCAGACCCTTGACCGAGATGTTGTCGTCGGTGCAACGGAAGAAGCAGTCCTCGATGGCGACGTCCTGGCAATTGACGGGGTTGATGCCGTCGGTGGAGTAGTAGCGGCCGTTCACGATCTTGATGTTCGAGATGCGCACGTCGCTGCACTCCTTGAGGACCACGGTCCAGACCGCGGCGTCCAGCAGGGTGATGCCCTCCATGCGCAAGCCGTGGCACCGGGTCAGCGTGAGCATCGCAGGAAACTCCTGGCCCGGCACGATGACGGTTGGCACCGGGACATGACCGAGGTGGAGGATCCCCCGGCCACAGATCGTGACGTCGTTCGCTTCCCAGCCAGTGACCCGGGCGTGGACCACGGCTCCGCCCGCGAGATACAGGGTTTGGCCTGTCTTGACCTCGATCGTTCCCGGCCGATGCAGGCCGGGACCGAAGTAGAGGACGTTTGGTGAGTCAGGGTCGGGTTGGTCCGTCTCGACCGGGTTGGCGAACACATAGAGGGACCGGACCTGCCCCTCGATCTGCGACGGGCTGGCCTCGTCACCACCAACCTCCACGGTGAACCGGCAGGGCCTGTCCAGCGAGACGCGGATCTTCTGGCCCTCGACGGTCGGCGTGATCCCGAGCGAGCGGGGCCGGATCGCCACGGCCCTGGGGATCTGGTCGTGGCACGTGAACTCCAGGTCCACCTTGCCGCTGAAGTCGAAGGAGGCCACCGATGCGGGTCCGCCCCGCTTCACGCGGGTGGCGTGGACGAAAACGGGCAGCCCGTTCGCGTGCACCTCCCAGTCCTCCGACGCCCGGACTCCGTTGGGCGGCGGGTAGGTCACGGCGCGGCCTTCGGCGGTGGCGGACTCGAGCGCAGGAGTTGGCGGGGCCAAGGGCGACTCCTTGGCCAGAGCGGGCGCAAAGACGAGAGGGGCGGCCGTGTATGTCACGGGCGGTGGGGCCGGGGACTGGGCCGGGCCGGGGTGTGGGGGATGGCCGAATCCCGCGAACGCCAGGGCGCCGCACAGGAGCAGGAGGTGCCGGAGTTCCACGATGGACCTACCCTTTCCGGTGGGGTGTTGGGAAGCGCGCCGCGGCGGCCGCGCATTGGCTGTCAGGAGCACTTCGAGGTCCTTTCTCAGGTCCGCGGGCCCCGCCTCGCCCGCGAGACTGCGCGTCTCGCAGGGGTCGGCCGCGCAGAGGTCAAACAGGTCCGCCGCGCCCTAGTCCCACCTTATCAACTTGTGCCGCGGGGGGCCGAGGGAGCGCCACGTGGGTCCACGGCCTTCCGTGATAGAGAATTTTATTTCCATTGACAGGCCTGAGTCTAACCGGGGGCACTCGCGAAACAAGGGGGAGATTGCCACCCCTGCGGATTGATCGTGAACCCTTCACTGCGGCCTACTTGAGTTGGTTGCGTTGGTACCAGGCCTCGTAGCCCTGGTACAACTCCGACGAACCGGGCTTCATCCAGTTCCACGGGTTCCGTGGGCTGGCCATATAGGCCAGATACTCGTTCAGCACGATCTGACTGGCGTGCTGTCGCGCGCTGTCGATCTGCTGAGAGCATTCGTCCCACGTGCCAGCCCACTGCTTGCCCGACGCGTCCTGCCGCCACATCTCGATCATGCTCCAGAAGTGCTTGCCGGTGCCGGCGTGCCGGGCAGCGATGTTCGCCATCTCGAATTTGGCGTTGTCTCGTAAGGCCTCCCAGGAATTCCAAGTGGCGCGGCAGTCATTCGGCGTCGCGCCATCGAAATCGAATCCGCAACTCGCACCGTCCTGATAGATCAAGATGTCGATGTCGCTTCGGGCAAGGTTCGACGCCCAGGTTGTGCCATCAGGGTAGACCGCTGGAAACGGCGGGAAACCCAGGTTGTAGACCGGGCAAGGAGACATGAGGATGGGTTTGGCCGGATCGATCGCGCGGAGTGTTGCGCAACAGCCTTCATAGAACCGCCACGCATTCGTGTCGAAAGTGCCGCACTCCCAGGAGAGGAACCAGCCCCAGATGGTATCGCCGTAGTCGTGAACGGATCCCTCTCGGCCATACTGCGCCCAGAGTTCCGCGGCGACCTGTTCGAAGAACCGCCAGTGGGTCGATCTGTGTTCATCCGACGTGATCCATTCGGGCAAATCCGGCGGGCCGGGACCTCTGCCGAGGCCGAGCACCACCTTTTGACCGTTGGCCTTTGCCGCTTCCAGAATAGTCTCGAGCACGTGGTACCTGGCGTCGCCCTGGTACCGCGGGTCGTCGTAGTGGACCTCGTGCGCCAACTGCGGAATGCTGCTCCGGTAATACGCACCGGTGCCCCACGCGATGTCCTCGACATAGGCGACAATGATCAGGTCCATGCCCAGGGCGTGCATCTCGTGGATGCGGTCGATCAGTTGCCCGCGCGTATTGGTAAAGTTCCCGGCCAGCGCCCCCGGTTCAATCCAGGCCGCAGTCGCGGTAGCGGGGGATCGGTAACGGCCGCCGCTGTCAACGATCGTGAGGGATGATGCCCCCGAGGCCACCTTCGATCCGGACTCGCGGTCCTGGGCGACATACCGCAGCATGCACTGGCCGTCGCACCCCGTGGGTGGCCATGAAGTCACATATAGGCCGCACTTCCCGGTCTCCACACGTGTCGATATCGGCGCCGGCGTGATCTTCGTGCAGCGGCCTCCCTCCTCGACGTAGAAGTCGACATCATAAGTCCGGTCTGCCGGCGTGTCGTTCTTGATCGACAGACGCACCTCGATTGGGGCGCCGTTGGAGGCCCGCGTGGCCGGGATCGAGTAGAAACCGCACTGCTCGGCGTTGACCGCGCCTGTCGAACCGGCAAGCAGGGCTGTGATCAGCGCGACTGGCCACCCGCGCTGCAACCACTGCCGCCCGCCACAGGGGGCATGCTGAGGGAAATTCCCGCGTCCCATCTCTGTCCTCCCACCACACTCGAAAGAAAAAAGGGGTCAGGACTCTTTTCCGGCTGCCTTTGCTTCCCAGCTGCGGATTACGCGGCCGGAAAAGAGTCCTGACCCCTTTTTGCTTCGGGAAACGTTATTCATTTGAAAGTCACGCTGTCGACTCCTTGAGGGAGCATTTCGATTATCGATTCCTCGAGGGTGCCGGAGCGGGTGATGGTGACGGTCTCGGGCCTGTCGGAGAGCGAGCGGAGGGTGACGACGAGGCCTTCGGGCTCGGACTTGAGGCTGGAGACGACCACGCGGCGGTTATCGATGGAAACCGGCGGCGTGATGTCGACCGCCTGCGCGGTTCGAACGGCGATCAGCGGGCTGGCCTGTTCCATGCCAAATCGGTTGGCGACGGCGGCATCGTAAGGAGTGTGGCGCGGCAGGATGCCGTAACGGAAAGTGAGCACCCCTTCCTGGCTCAGCGGGAAGTTGGTGAACCAGTGGTTGTTGAGCGCCCAGGAATAGATCGTCGCGCTGGGGTCGAGCCTGCGAATCCAGGGTGGAGAGCTAAGGCCCCCGCCTCCCATGATGTTGGCAGTGATGTTGCCGTGCTGAAAGAGGGGAGCGTCCGGTGAGCACCAGACCACGCCGCGTTCTTGGTTGGAGATGTCGAGCCATCGCTGGAAACAGATCCAGTTGCGGTTGGCCTCGGGGAAGAAATCGGCATCAACCTCGGCGACACCCCAGGGGATGTCCATGCGATTGCGGGGGTTCGGGATGTTGAAGTGGAACCCGAAATGGACGCCCTCCTTGGCGGTGACGGCGATTTTGTCGAGGGTGTTGATGATCTCCACAGCGGGCAGACCGGCCGTCAGGCGAATTTCGCGTTTGAGCCAGTGGCAGCCCTCCGCCCGCGATTCGACCAACAGCGAGACCAGCACGGGTCCGTTTTCCTTGATGGACACTTTCACGTCGGTCGGGCCCGTGGCCGTCTCCGGCGCGCCATCGCCTTTGAGGTAATGATAGGAATTCAGCGGGCCCCCGGCATACTCCACGCCGCCGCTGACCAAGCCGATGATGTCGCCGGTGCCGGGGTCAATGCTGACCTTGACGAGGGCGTTTTCGAGGGTGTAGCCGGCGACTCTGAGATCGGAAGGGGTATCCGTATTTGACGCGGTGGGCTCAAAAGACTTGGAGCCCATTGCCGGGACATCTCTGGCTAAGAACACGGTTTCTCCGGTGGAGAGTCTCTGCGTGGGAACGTCTTGGACGGCGGTAATGCCTGCGGGCAGAGTCACCAACCCGGTGCGCGACCAGGAAAGCGTATTGAACACGGTGATGGTCCTGCCCGCGGGATCGGTGACCGGCTCGAGGGTTTCGGCGAGCAGTGCTTTGCTGCGGTCCCGGCCCTCCTGGAAGTAGCCGAATTTGACCTTTTGGATCACATCCTGCAGGGGAGCTGTCGGGTCGGCAAAGCACCAGGTGTGCTCGGAGCCGAGGAGAATGTTGCGCCAGGCTTCATTGATATCGGCGCGCGGCGCGGGCCGACCGGCGCGGAGCATCGACCAGAGGGTTTCAGTCTGGATCAGACGTTCCTTGGAGTTGCGGTTCATGGCGGTCTCTCTGGCAGCGGAACCGAGACCGTCGGACCAGTATTCGGTGAACTCGCCGGTGCGGACCGGGATGATGTCGCCATATCTCTCGTGGAAGGCGGTCATGATGTCGGTGGAACTGGCGAGTATCACCTTCGGATAGGCGTACTGCTCGTTCCAGCTCTTGGCGGCATAGGGGAGGTCGGCGTCCACGGGTGTGTTGTCAGCCAGTGCCCAGGACATGGGAAGGATATCGTAGGGGTAAAGCGGATCATGCTCCAGCGTCTCAAGTATGTTGTTATGTCGAGGGAGTCCCGTACCCCAGAGGTAGGCGTCGATGAAGTTTTCGCGGGGGTTCTCGGTCCTGACTACTGCAGGGAGCTTGCTCCGGTCGGTCTGTCCCATCATCGATGGCCAGACATGCTTGCCCTTGATCAGCGCACAAGGCTCATAAGAGCCGGCCTGGATACAGAGGACTTTGGATTGGCCGTCAGGCCCGATCCACCAGAAGGGGTGGAACGAAAGCTCCATCGAGAGGCCCACCCGGGTGGACCCGTTATTGAACAGGAGCACATAAGGGATGCCGTGTCGGGCGGCGGCCTGGACGGTGCCCCAGGACATGCCGGGGACATCCACCTGCATCATGGTTTTGAACTGTCTGCCGGTCAGTTTCTCGATCTCTTGCGTCGGGCCGAACAGAGCCGCGAACTCTTCATCGGCGGTGACAGAGGTGTTGTCGTTCACATAGCTCGCACCGACATGAATGACCCCTTCCCTGATCGCGTCGAGCATGGCCTGCTTCTCGTCTTCGGTGCCGTTGGCCAGCAGTCGTTCGGCGGGCCAGGAGACCTCGGTGTCCCAGAGGAAGCGGGATTCCGGCGGGAAATGAGCGGTTTCTTTGGCAAGCTTGATGGCTTCGAGGATGTTGCGGGTATGGATGAATTCGCAATTGTCCTGGGTGTTGGTATAGCCAATGTCCACATGGGAATGCGGGATAACGTAGATCTTCCACTGGCGTTGGGCCGGAACCACGAGGGAGTCGCGAATTCCGTGCTTGCCGGAGCGGACGCCTATCGAGACCTGCGCATCCCGGTCGACCGAGGCATCCGGCGGGAGAAGGACGGACTGTTCCGCCACGCCCCTGGGATCGGTGGAGAACTTGACGCTTTCCGGTGGATATCCGGCGACGACAACATCGATCTCGCCTTGGCCGTAAAGCCTCGCTCCGTTGAACCGGACGATGATTTCGCGTCCCGCGTGTCCGTCAGGGCGATGCCGGTAAATGCTGGTCGGCCGGCAGGTCATGCCAGTGGGGAACGGGACGTCATCAAGCGGAACTCGCCGGTTACTGGTAAACTTCACTTCGCTGAGCCCGTAATAGGCGCTGCCGTAATTCGATACCGCTGCCAGGATCAGCGCCTGGAGCGGAGTATCCGTGGAAATCGCAATGGACTGTGCGGCCGATCCTCCCTGCTCGAGGTCGGCGGAGGCAAGCCGTCGCCAACTCGAGCCGTCCGAAGAACCGTAGATCACGGTCTGGCGAAATCCGCGGTCGGTGAGGCCAGACTGGTTGTGATTCCAAATGCTGATTTCATCGAGTTTTTTCGGTTCTGTAAAATCGAACCGTATCCAGGCCGGATATGGGGGAATTCCTGTGGCGGGCGAGGTGGCCGTGGGGTTATCGAGTGTATGCCACATGGTCTCCGCTGAAGCATGGTCGTCATGGCGCTCGCCGGTAAGTCCGGATCCGTTGATCAGGTTGTGGACTGTCTGTGACGGACTGAATTCGGACGAAGCGGTGATCCCGGCCGGAATGATATCCTCGACGATGGGAACAAGATCGGTGGAGCCGATGGCGGGATTGGTAACCAGCATAACGGCTACCGCGATGAGTTGCTTAATCACGTTGGGTCTTTTCCTGCAGGTTTCAAAATGAGGCCGACGGCGGCTTGGTCCGGTCGCCAGGAATCCGAACGCGCTGTGCACAGGGTGCGCCGGGAGGTTGAAGGGATAGAAGTCTTGAGAGGGATAGTGGATATTTGATTTCTGACCACAATCCTGAGCGTAGCCCGGACAAATTGGTGAAACAAGGGGGCGAGGGGGAAGTGGTCGGCCATCGGCGCTAACAGGTAATGCCCGCTATCCCCACACGGTCAGAATCGAATATCGCCCACATCCGCTCTTCGGTCAAGAACTGCGCAGTTCCGCTCGATGCCAAAGGGCGGAAGGACCAACTGCTCGTCGAAAGCGTCGATGATCGGTGTTGCGTGCCCGCCTGGATGACCGATCAGGCACGCTGTGCGCCGCTCACCTTCGGATGGCAGCCGTTCGCCTCCGCTGCGGCGCAGCGTCATTAAATCGCGCTCAGCCCTTTCGCTGGTCCGAAACAGCGGTTGCCATGCCCGTGATTGTGTTGTCGGCCATGACAATCTTTCCTGCTTTCTCACCAATTCGAATCCCTGTCCGACGAGCAGGGCCGCGAGTCTCTGTGAGACTGTTGCCGACAAGACGGATATCCTTGGTCTGCCCCGTTACTTCGATTGCGACGCCATCATCATCACCGCTGTTCTCGATGACGTTGTTTTCGAACACGTTGCGGTTGGCCCAGAAATCGATCCCTCGGTTTTCATCACGAAACAGCAGCCCGACCTTTCCGCTGTTGCGAATCTGGTTGTTTCGCATCACATTGTCTGTGTCGTTGTGACCGATCGAGACACCATAAAGTCGGTTGCCGTCGATGATGTTGTTTTCGGCCAGGCCATACTTGACGCCCCAGCACCAGAAGATCCCCTGGCTGTTGCGTTCCATGCGGTTGCCCCGAAGAATCGGACGCTGCGATCCCGATCCCGGATGTACACCCAGATCCGTGTTGTCATGACTGTGGCAGTTTTCAACAACCACGTCATGGCAAATCTGAAAGCTGATGCCATCGCCGTTGTAGTTTCGCGTAGTAACTCCCCGCATTGTGTAGCGGTTGCAGTCCTGCAGGAAGATGCAGCCTCCGTAATTGCCGTTGAAGTTCTCGCACTGGTCGCGATGACCGTCCAGAGTGATGTTCTCGATCAGGACATCTTCCGTATGTTCGCTGGTCAACAGTGGAAACAGGGTCGCACATGTCGGACTCCCTGAGATCCACAGGTTTTCTCGCAGGCCGTCGTTCAGTTTGAATCGATTGCCGTTTCGTGCAACCAGGGTTCGCTTGATGACTGTCGGGCCGCCGTCGTGGGGATTTATGGCTTCGAATACCACGCCGTCACCAACCTGAAAACCAGCCGCGTCCTTCAGCATCACTTCCTGGTCATACCAGTCTGAATCCGCCGTGAGTGGAGTTCGTGCGGAGGGCAATCGCGTGATCACACAATCCGCTCCACTACCCACGAGACGAACGCGCGAAGGGAGCACCACGGCATTTCGAAACGTATAGGTTCCGGGCAGGACCTGGACGGTGCCCCCGCCAAGCCTGGCCACATAATCCAGAGCCGCCTGGATGACTCGGTCACCGCTGCCGGTTAAATCGCCCGCTTTTTCCCCGACGGTTAATGTGAATTGTTCATCCCAGTTGGGTTCGCACCGGGTGTCACCGTCGGTTGCCCGCGGGTTTGTGACCGCTGGCGGTTCACCGCCAAACATCCGCTGAGATGCGGCAAGGGCCGCCACGGTCGAAGCCGCGCAAGTCATCTGAGAGAGAAAACTGCGTCGACTAACAGGACGCTTTGATGTGTCTATGGACATTTCCAGCTCTCCGCGAGTCTCTGCCGATTGATGCACTGTTTGCGTGCTGCTGAGCTATGTCAGCAGTATGAAAAAACACTCACAGGCTCAGAGCGAACACCCTGAGCTTATCAAAGAGCCAGTCGCTTGTCACTCGCACACACAGCGAACGAGCAGGGGCGCAGTCGCGGATTACCGTAGGCATGACTGAGCGAAGTGCGTGTGGTTGTTCCATCAGACCCAGCAGCGCCGTATCATACGACTGATACGGATGGGAATGAAAGCACAAAAGAAGCACAAAAAATGAAGCACAGAAGGGGTCAGGACTGTTTTTCAGAAAAGAGTCCTGACCCCTTTTTACTTGCGGTGTCCTCTGTACCCTTTGTGGTTGAACCTGCCGTTCGAACAAAGGACTACACAACAAACCAAGGGGAATCTTATGCGATCAAACGAGACTGTTCGAGCAAGAATCGCTCGCCGCAGCGGGATCGCACTGCTCATCGCGGTCGCGTGGTCCATTCCCTGTGCGGTCATCGGTGAACAACAATCGAACGCGGCGGCCGGCGTACTGGCGCTGGCGGATCTGGAGAAGCTGGTCGGCCAGGGGGTCGACATCGCCTCGAGCGCCTACGAGTATCGTGCGGATCGCCCGCGTGAGGAGAATCCGCCCGAGAGCTGGTTGGCGCTCATGCGGTTCGCCAACCTGCCGCTGAACCAACCGTTGGATGTGAGCACGCCGGCGCTGGCTCAAGTGCTGTGCGGACTGCTGTGGGAAGAAATCCGTCCGATTCAGAAACTGGAGTTGACCTGGGCGGCGAATGCCGCAAGCCGACCAGCTCCCGAGGAACTTGTCATCACAACATTGGATGCACTGAGCACGGCAAGTTCCTGGTGGAACAACTTGGGCGCGGCGCAGAAGGCTGTGAGACCAGCCGTTTCGGCAGACGGGAACACGTTGGTATATGAGCTGCAAGTGAATACGTGCGGCATCGTGATCAGCCTGAGCGACAGCAAGCGTGCAGCGGACTTCGCCGTACCCGAAGTGCGTGTGCTGGTGGCGGATACATGGAAGCAAATGGACCTCGAAATCGAATGGGGCTTCGACCAGAGCAGCGTGGAGAAAGACTACAGCGGCAGGGTGGAAGTCTATGACGGGCGGGTCGCGGGCCTCAGTCCGCTCGACTGTGACACCGGTACGACGGTGACAACTCCAAGCACGTGGCAATCTCCGCGCACGGCCGGGGCACGCCGCGGCGTGAAGGCCAGCCTGGTGTACATGGGCAGATCCAAGTGGCGGCGCCGGCAACCGTTCACCACTCAGAGTGACGACGTCGCGCGGACGA
This sequence comes from uncultured Planctomycetota bacterium, assembly GCA_963802295.1. GTDB lineage: Bacteria > Planctomycetota > Planctomycetia > Pirellulales > Pirellulaceae > JAJRVM01. The sequence continues at coordinate 523,542 of CAWDIM010000010.1, forward strand.
TTGTCACCATCTGGACCGAGTCTGGCAATTTCTCATTCCTGGCCGCGGACCTGGAAAACGGTCCGATTCTGGCGCCCGAATATGGGTTCTTCGTGCGTCGGACTTCAGAGCCGCCACCCCCACAGGCCGCGGTGGCTGCAGACTTCCGTGTGCCGCGGATCATGCTTACGGAGAAGATGGTCACGATTGCCGGGGACAATCGCTTGTTGGGTTGGGGCAGCGATGCCACACCATGGTTGGGAGGCAACCCGACCGCTGCAGTGATCTCGGTGCAAGGGATCACGTTCCCAGCACGCTGTGTCGCCATGCACCCGGGCGCGGAAGTCGATGTGGCTGTCGGTTGGTGCAGTCCGATTGCCGGACAGGTGAAGGTTGTGGCCCAGGTGGCACATGCCCAGGGCGGCAGCAATGGTATCCAATGGCAGATTGCGCACGAGAGCAAGTCGGAACGCCAGAGCCTGGCCAACGGTGCCACGGAGGGACAGGGCAGCGCAGTCATCGCCGGCAGCGCAGCAGGCGGCGTACTGGGCGCGCTCGATGTCGAACCGGGTGATCTGATCTCGCTGGTGGTGGGACGCAACGGCGCCCATCAGTGCGACACGGTCGTCACGGAACTGTGGATTCGCGAAGTTGGCGGGCAGGGGAGAACCTGGAGCCTTACGGAGGACGTCGTCAACACACTCCATGCCAGCAATCCTCATGCGGATGGACAGGATCACACCGCTGTCTGGCATTTCTACTCGGAGCGAGCGGTCTTTCCGGCGTTCGTGCCTGCTGCGGCCCCCCCGCTCGAACTTGCCTCGCAGGCCGGCAGTGCCCAGCAGTTCATCAAGGAACTGCGCATGCGACAACTGACAACTATTCGTCAGCAGTTGCAGCTGTCTCCGGAGCAGACGTGGGAAGGCGCGGTCACCGCGATGCGCGGTCCGGATCTGCCCCCCCATCCAGCACCGCCGCCAGGATCCGAGCCGGCCATGCAGGTACAGGTTCCCTGCGCACGCCTGACCGCTCAGTGGAATCTCGGAGCCTGGCATCTGACGCGGCATGCGCAGACGCATCCGCAGTCCGGACGAATGTGGTTCAATGACCATCCCTACGGCATTCTGGGCGCCGAGACCTACTTGATTCTGGCGGCACTGGACTTGATGGGGTCGCACAAGGCGGCCGCAGACGGGTTCGAGCAATGGTTGTCGCTGCCGATGGACCCGGACTCAACCGGTCATCACGAATGGGCGCTGCCTGACCGGCCCAACGGACTGTTTTCGGAGGGACATGGATGCCTCACGCACGCCGTCGGTCCGCCGGGTGTTGGCGGTCACATGGACGGTGTCCACGCGTTTGGTCCCGGCTCCATCGGTTGGGCACTGACTCAGCACTACTCTTTGACCGGTGACTCGCAGTGGCTCACAGCCTCCGCGCCGCGCATCGTGGCCAACGCTCAGTGGATGGCGCGCCAACGGCGTACGGTCCGGGACATGGTTCCGGGTGGCGAGCGATTGTGGTGCCAGGGCCTGCAGCCGGCACTGCAGGTGACGCCTGACAGTGGCGGTCTGTGGATGCAGTTTTACGAATGCGAAGCCTATTACTGGGTCTCCCTGCTGCGTCTGGCGAAAACCCTGATCGCCGTCAACCCGGCGGAAGGCGCTGGGCTATTAGCCGAGGCCGAAGCATATCGCCAGGACTTGCGGGCCGCGGTCGAGCGGTCCATTGCGCTCTCACCGGTGGTGCCGGTACGTGACGGCACTTACCACTCCGTGATCCCGTTCGCCTGCTACGTGCGTGGCCTAGCGACCGGTGCTTGGGGATGGCAGCGCGACGGTTCGGGCTCGCATGTCGGACCACTGTATTGGGAAACGGTCCAGTCGGCCGCGGCGTTGATCAGCCCAGCCGGCTTGTTGCCCCCGGACGATGTGCGAGTGCAGGGGTATCTGGATGTGTTAGAGGATCGGTTGCTGTTGGAGAACACCAACGTTGGCGATCGAGACTGGTTCCTTGCCGGTTGGCAGTATCAAGGCGGGCTGGAACGAACAGCCAACATGCATCTGGCTGCTGACGACATCCCGAGTTTTATCCGGTCGTTCTTGAACTGCTATGCCGTGGACATCTTGCCCGGCAGTGGATATGTCTTCAACGAGCACGCGGTGCATGGTCCACCGGACAAGATCTTCGAGGAGGCTGCCTTTCTCGAGCGGATGCGAAACATGCTGGTCATGGAACAAGATGATATGCTGTGGATCGCCCGAGGTACGCCGCGCACCTGGTTGACACAGGGCCAGCAGATCGTCGTGAAGAATGCCCCGACACATTTCGGACCGGTGACCTACGAGATCGTTTCCGATGTGGATCACGGCTCCATCGCCGCGAAAGTGGAATTGCCGGCGCGCGATCCGCCCAAATCAGTGAGGTTGCGACTCCGGCATCCGGTGGCCGCACCAATCCAACGTGTCACTGTGAATGGGAAGACCTGGTCCGAGTTCAACGTGGACAAGCAGACCATTGAACTCACAGGGTTGACCGGCACGGTCCACGTATTGGTCAGCTACCGCTGACGTCACGACTGGCATCGTCCTGCTCTTGAACTGGAGTCATAAACCAGCCGTCGACCCACACGATCACCGGCTCGACGGCCGGAATCTTCTCACCCGTGATTTCGTGGATCGTCCAGGCCGAGGCGTTTCCGAGGGCGGTCTGCAGCGAGTTCCGCGTATACGTGGTCACTGATAACTGTCAGGGTTTTCCTGATAGGAATTTCGTCAACCCAGAGGAGGTGCGGGGTGTGGGCAATCACTGTGCGGGTGACGTATAATAGCCCGCCGCACCGACAATGACGTGCGATCGCTCGGAGCACTGCTGTACCCGCGGACCCGTCAGCGCCAAGCAAGCCGTGGACGCCAAAGCGGCCAGGACAGAAGACCCGTGAATGCAAATCAGACTATCATCCCGGGAAGGAGGATCGCAAGCCGTGAACCACGATTGGACAATCCGTCTGTTGGTGGGAACCGCGTTGGCAGTCGCGGCGCCGATCATTGGTCTTGCTGAAGCGAGGGCACAGGCGGGCCAGGATGACGTCTTCCGGCTCACGATCGCGGCGGCCACCGCGAGGAACCCGCGTAACAGCGAGTCGGACATCATCGAGTTGGGGGACGGACGGCTGCTGCTGGGGTGGACGGAGTTCTGCGCGGGCAGCGGCGCGGATGACGGCGCGGCGCGGATTGTCGGACGCGTCTCGACCGATGGCGGGCGTTCGTGGGGGGACAAGTACACGCTGGTGGAGAACGACGGCAAGTGCAACGTCATGGAGGTCAGTTTCCTGCGGCTGAAAAGCGGCGGCCTCGCGCTGTTCCACCTGCAGAAGAACGTCGAGGTCGGAGGCCCCCAGACGCCCGACTGCCGCGTCATGCTGCGGACGTCGCAGGACGAAGGCCGGACCTTCGGCCCGGCTCGGCAGCTCACGGGCGAGAAGCGGTACATCGAGACGGCATCGGGGCGCGCCCTGCGTCTGAAGACGGGCCGAATCCTCGTCGAGTGCGACACGCTGGAGACGGCCTTCTGCCTGATCTCCGACGACGACGGCGCGACTTGGTGCGAGGGTCAGCCTGTGAAACCGTCCGGTGGCGGTTGCTGGGAACCGGCAGCCGTTGAACGCAGTGATGGACGGGTGCTCATGTTCCTGCGGACGGGGCTCGGAGGGCAATACCAGACCATCTCCGAGGACGGCGGGGTGACGTGGGGCGAGGCGACGCTCACGGACCTGCGCGGCACCGCGGCGCCGATCGCTATCGAGCGCATCCCCAAGACCGGCGACTTGCTCGCGGTCTGGAACAACGACCTGGGCAGTCCTCGTGCGCGGAACCCGCTCACCGCGGCCATCTCGCGTGACGACGGGAAGACGTGGGAGCACTTCCGCAACCTCGCCGACGCACCGGGGGACGCCTTCGCGTACCCGTCCGTTACCTTCGTCGACGACAGAGCCCTGCTCACCTACTTCAATTACCAAGAGGGAATCTCGCTGTGGCTGCAGGGGATTCCCGTGAAATGGTTCTACGAATGACGGAGACTGAAGGGTGGTCACTCGCCAGGCCTGTCGTCCGGGTGATATCGTGCGACAATCTCTGTGACGGCTTGCGTCGGTCCGCGGGCGTACTTCTCCGACTCGGCCACGTGAAACGCGTGTTGGACCCAGGCCTGTTCGATCTCGTGGTAACGCGATTCAAGTTGTTGGTCGTTCACGACTCCGTCCGGCTTGCCGAAATTGGTTTGAGCGTGCGCGAGGAAAGCCTCGACGCGCGGGCGATAGTAGAAGCGGACCAGTTCGTAGTAGTCGCGGTGAGCGTAGTCGAGGATCTTCCCTGCCCAGACGGTCAGGATGTCCCGGATCCGTTCATCGTAGTCTGCCGGCGCCAGGCAGCGCTCGGGCTTTGGCAAGCAGGGGTGCCAGGCAGGTGTAGTCGCTGCTGGAGAGCAGCATCTCCTGGTCGGCAAGGATTTGGCGGAGTGCATCGATTTCGCGGTCGAATACCTCCCGGTCCCGGGCCTGACAGGCACTGGCCAGCTGCGCGACGTGGAGGTTGAAGAGGTCGCTGAGATACTGCCTGGCAATGTCGATCAGGTCGTGCTGGTACAGGGCATTGGACTGCAATCGGCTCGATTCTCTTAAGGCGATCTGCAAAGCCCCGTGGAGACGCGGAATGAACCGTTTCGCCTGGTCGAGGGCAGAGGGCCTGGCAGGGTCCAGATGCTGGCTGCCGATGCGCACCATGTACAGCGGAACTTCGATGCCGGGTTCGCCGTAGACGCTCGCCGCGAGTTCCTGGAGCACGGCCAGCATATTCGGAGCCGACTCGACCCCGTAGCGGCGCTCGGCATAGTCCTTGAGATACGCATCCAGCGTCAACTCCGTCGGATTCCAGGCCACGCGCGACAGCAGGTCGAACGCAAGGGGGTTGTGACGCAGCGCCTCCGGCTGAAGGCACATTCCCAGACACCGGTCAGCCCGCGGGTCGGAGGCCACCTCCTGGCCGCGCCGGATCAGGTCGGCCAGATCCCCGTGCAGCATGGTTGTTCCGCCGTACGAGTACAGGAAACCGAAGAGCCACGGTTGTCCATGGAAGTAGTCCAGCTCTCGATATTGCCGCTGGCGACCCTGGTAATCGCTGGGCATTTCCCAGACCTGATAGGCATCATCCGGCAAGGCATCCAGGAACGCCTTGACGTGCTCCTTGCCGCGGTCCAGAAACGTCCACGAATTGGTGAACAGGACGGCCTCAGGGTCCACCGCTCGGATGGCCTCGAGGTTCTTCTTCGCCACGGCGACCTCGTAGGCCAGCGTCTCGTGGGGGTCTTCCACGGGCCGCATCTCGCAGAACGATTGGCCGGCCCAGAGGTGGTCCGTGCCATACTGTCGGATGAACTCCTCGGCGAAAGCCTGGGCCACTTGTCCATAGAGCGGATCTTCGGGATGCAGGAACACGCCCGGGGGCTCGAACCGGACCCAGCCGACTTCGATGAACCGCGCCCGGTCGCGATAGGCTTCGTAGAAATCTCTGGGAACCTGGCCGATGAAGCCTGTGAAGTTCGGTGCCATCCTGATCCCCAGACTGCGGCCATAGTCGACGTACTGCTTGGCCAGCTCGGCCTGGTACTCCTGGAAGGCAACGGGATAGGGCGGCTTCATTGCCCAGTTGTGCCAGAGAGCCCAAGGATGAAACGGCGGCGCGGACAGGCTGGTTGGCGGAACATCCACACCAAACCGCTTCCACACTTTGCGCCACGTCGCCGTGAAATCGATGTTCGACGAGAGCACATTGAATTTGTGCTTCGCTCCCCAGTCCACTTCGCGCTGCCACTCCTCATGATCCCACCAGTACGATGTGTAGTCGCAGTCCATCATGTACTGCCGCATCGGCCAGCGCGGCCGTGAGACCACGTCAAGGTCCGACATCGGCAGCTCGTCGAGATGGGGAATTCGTTCGCCATCGCCGAAGAAACCGACGCGGCAAAACGTCTCCAAGTAATGGTACACCGCGTAGAGCGTTCCCCGGGGGCTGCCGCCGAGGAGCACCACGTACTCTTTGCCGCCATCCCGGACCGATTTGATCAGGAAGCCGTCCTCGCCGAGTTCGTCGGGCAGCTGGAAGAGCCCTTTTGCCTGCAAGTCGTCGGCGACGGGCCCTGCTCCAACTACCACCCAAGCGGTGTCTTCCTGTAAGCAGACCCCGGCCGGTTCGATGCGGGGTGCCGCACCGGTGATCATTTCGGCGTATTTGGCAAACTCCCTGACGGCATGCCGCTGGATCGAAGTCTCGCTTGCGTAACAGGCAATCTGCAGAGACAGCACCAGCATGCCGGCTATGGCAGGAACTCCACATTGGGCCCGGCGACGCATCGCGAAGCCAGAGTCCCGCCCGCCGGCGAATACAGTGTTGCTGTTCGTCATTTCCCGTAGCTCCTCAGGGGTCTTGCAGACACACAGCGTCTGGACGATCATCGTTGCGGGAGACCGATGTCTCGATTGTCAAGGGGGACATTCGCCGTGTCAATGCAGTGCAGCGGGCGGCAGCGGAACTCGACGACAGGATTCCACTCTATGCTCAACTGCCTGGCCGCGCTGACCGTCGTCGTCCCGGCCACCGCACCTGCCATCACGTGGCAGCTGGACTCCGAGGACGAAGCGACACACACGCGCCGCACGTGGTGACTCCGCGGACGACGGACGATTTGTTCTGGGGCACAATTGAATGAGACCGTAGTGTTTAGACTCGACGGTGGCCAATGAACGACCATGAACAGGCACCGCGGACGGTGATTGCGCGGCGACATGACCTGGATGCACTGCGCGCCTTTGCCATGCTGCTGGGGATTGCCCTGCACGCAGCGATGTCATTCGGTCCGCCCTGGGGAAGGCCTCCTCACGACGTGAACACGAGTCCGTGGTTTGGCACGTTCATTACGATCGTCCACGGATTCCGGCTGCAACTCTTCTTTCTGGTCAGCGGGTTCTTCACGATGATGCTGTGGCGCAGACGCGGCGTGCTGGGCCTGCTGAAACAGCGGTCCGTACGGATTCTGGTGCCATGTCTGCTTGGCGTGTACATGCTCGGCCCGATCAACGGCTGCGTCTATCCCTGGGCAGATCGAGTAGAACGATCGCGCCAGCGGGAGAAGGATGCGGCAGGAGAGGTGGCGGCCGAGGCGTCGGGTCGTGGCGACCCGCAATTGCCGATTGCAGTCCTGAGAGGGGATCTCCCGACAAGTTCGTTCGATATGGCGACATCGGTGCGGTTCTGAACGGGCGCAAGGTCCGCCCGCCGGCGCGCTGAAAGGGACACCCGTCACACCGCGGGGAGCGCACTCGCGGAGCGAGAGCCGGCTATTCCCTGGGGCGCACGGAGTACTTCTCGCCGACCGTTGTCTCAAATGCGGGAATGCCAGGCGCCCAGTCTTCGCAGGCGACCGGCTGGCCCGCGGCGGTCTGGACGGCTATTCCGCCGGGCCAGGGGGCGAACAGGCGGCACGTGCCTCCCTTCTCGCTGAAGACCTCCAACGAGGTGACGCGGCCATCCTTCCAGCTGCCACTCACCAGAAACGCGCCTTCGGCGCGCAGGGTCGTGAAGCTGGCCGCCACCCCGGCGGGCCAACACGGGAAGACGCGCAGCACGCCGCCGTAGCTCTGCAGCAGCATCTCCTGCAGCGGTGCCGCCATGCCGAGCGTTTCAGTCCAGGCACCGCAGTGACCATAGTTTGTCACGGCCATCGCCCAGATCAGCCCGTTGGGATGCCGCCAGCGCTCCACGATGCGTTTCATACCGACGAAGGCCCGCTCGGGATCGAGCCGGCCGCTGCGGATGTTCGGCAGCGCAAGCATCGGATACTGACCGGCGTACCACAGGTCGACCCAATTGCCCGGGCCGGGCCAGGCCTCGGGGCTGCTGTCGTCCACAGGTTTCGCCGGCGGCGCCCCGTCGCCGAATTCCGGCGGGCAGGCCTCGGCGAAGTGCCGGGCCAATCCTGCGAGCTTGGCCGGCGGATGGCCGTCGTCCCCCGCCGCGTGATCGAGGCGGTCGCGCCACTGCTCACGCAGGTCGGGATCGATGTTCAGTACCTCACTGGCCTGGATCGCACTGCGCAGACAGTAGCGGAGATGGCGCATGACCTGCGCGCGGTCTGTGTAGTCCTTGGGGTCGCCCGAGAAACCGTCCTCGCCCTGGTTCGACGGGAAGACGTGATAGAGTCCATCGTCACCCTTCCGCATGAAGTCCGTATAGAAGAGCGCGCAGTCGCGCAGGACTGGATAGCCTACGTCGCGCAGCCACTGCTGGTCCTGCGTGTAGAGGTACCGCCACCAATATTGGTTCGCTGCCCAGCCGGTCATGTAGGCCATCCGCCCCATCGGCACGGCGCCCAGCACGTCGTCCGTCGCCTGGATGGGGTAACCGGTCAGCTGGATGAAGACTCCGCGCGTACCGTAGTACTTCGCGGCGATGATCCGCCCCATCTGCAAGAGATAGTCCATGCCCGTGAAATAGGCGTCGCCCAGGTCGAGTTGATTGGCCGTATAATCGGCATAGAACGGCTGCTGGTAGTTGTAGTTGGTGTGGTAGTCGCCGTGCCAGTGCGAGTAGTCCAGCACGGTGCTGGGCAGAAACAGGCCGGGTGGCGTCTTGCCGGCCCTGGTAGTGCAGCGGCGCGCGTGGAAGGTCTCATACCAGAGGCTCTCGATGAGCGGATCCGCGATCTGCACGGCGGAACGTGACCAGAACCGGGCGGCTTCCGCCCGCGCGGCCTGCTCCCACTCCGCGAGTCGTTCGGCGGGCTGGTCGGCCAACTGCGTACTGATGCGGGCGAGTTCCGCTTCCGCGCCCCCCGCGTCACTCTCGGACGGAACCGCCACGGCAATCCAGCCGGCGCGAGTCGCGACCGGGGGCCAGACGCGCAGCCGCGCTTCGCCTGTGGCACTCATGTCCACCTGGTGAACGGATCCCTCGGAGACAAACGGCACCATCAGATAACGAAAACCCTGCGGAAATGTCGGCTCGGGAGGAAAGGTCTGTTCCACCGCCAGACGATCTTGCAGGCGACGCACTGTGGGCGAAGACAACGGACTGCACTTGGCCGCATCGGGGTACGCGGAGAAACCGTCGTGGAGGTACTCGCCGGCGAATCGCTGGCCGAACTCCTTGATCGTGGGGTCCGCCCAGCGATAGAGCCAGAACCAGACCGGCGGGAGATTGTTGCCGATCTCCGTTTCTTTGCTCCAGAGCGTCAGTTCCCACCTCACCACGAGGACATTGGGCTGAGGTGGGATGAAGCATACCAGATTCATTTCCACGCCGGAGGGCCAGACGCATGCGATGCGCAACAGGCCCTCCTCAATCGCCAACTCCTGTCGCACCGTGAGTCCAGGCAGGTCGGCGGGCAGCTGCAGGGCCAACTCGCCGACTGGTTTCGGGCACGGGTACGGACGACGGATGTAGCTCGGTGGAGTGCCCTTACACAACTCCTTCATGCGCTGCGGATTGTCCGTGCCGCCGAGTGCCACCGCTTCGCCGTCGCCGTAAGGATTGCATTTCCAACGCTCGACAGCGATTCCATGAGCGATCTCCTGGATCGTCGGCGGCTGGGGATCGTCCGAGTAATCCACGCGACGGTCCCAGACATCCCCTTTGCCAAAGCGAAACACGATCCGGTCGCGGGTCTGATAAACGCTGACTGACAGATCGCCATTGCCCAGCAACAGGCCGTCCTCAGGCACCAGGACCGGCTGGGTCACCGTCACCGTGTGGCCGGCCAGAACGGGCGCGGCAAGCAGCGAGATCAGGAAGCAATGCCAGAGCGTACCACGCATGTCTGTATCTCCTCGCACACAGGACAGCACCTCACTACGCGCCCCCCGCAACCCGGCAGCAGGCGACTTGGCGTCAGTCAATCGTGTCAGTGCCGGGATCCCTCAGCATTGTGCTACGCTGCCTTTTCGCTTTTCAGATAAGCTGCCTTGTCAATCCACTGCGGACTGATCGTCGCGCCCCAGCCAGGTCCGTCGGGGATTTTTACCTTGCCGTCTCTCACTTCCAACGACGGGCTGAAGAAGGTTTCTCCCGGGTTGCCGTCACTCTCGATTGTGAACTCGACGAATGGTCCCGCGTTCGCGATCGCGGCCATGAAGTGGAGGGAGAAGAGTGTGATCAGCGACAAGTGCGACGAGTGCGGCACGATCAGCTTGCCGGCCTTCTCGCCCATCTTCGCCACTCGCCACGCGCGCGTGAAGCCACCGATGTAGCACAGGTCCGGCTGCAGAATGTCCACGACATTCAGCCGGATCATCCGACGCCACTGGGCGAGATCATTGTCCTGTTCGCCGCCCGAGACGTGCATCGTCAGCGCCGCCGCGACTTCCGCCGTCCACTCCAGCTCCCAGTAGGGACAAGGCTCTTCGAAGAAGTAGTACCGGTTGTCCTCCATGCGTCGTCCCACTTCGATGGCTTTGGACGGCGTGTAGCAACTGTTGCCGTCGGCCAGCAGGCGGATCTCGTCGCCCACCGCCTGGCGAATCGCCGGGATCAGCTTCGCGGTGCGCCCGGGTGCGGCGTCGCCGTCGTGGCCCGTGGGCACGCCGAGGCGCACCTTGAAGGCCTGGAAGCCGCGTTCGTCTCGCAGCTTGACGAGACGCGCGGCCTCGTCCTCGGGCGAGATGTCCCGTCGCATGCTGGAGCCATAGACTGGGAAAGGATCTGTCCGGCCGCCGAGCAACTCACACACCGGCTGGCCTTTTATCTTGCCATAGAGATCCCAGATGGCCGTGTCCACACCGGCCAGCGCCCGGCAGACGTAAGACCACGGGAATTTCATGTTGGCGTCGATGACGCGGTCCACGAGCGCGTCGATCTGCGCTGGATCGCTGCCCAGGACGTGCCGGGCCACCTGCCGGTGCAATACGGTGGCGGTAATGTCCGGCTCGAAGGAAGAGAGCTGTCCGTAACCCTCGCGCCCGTCATTCGTCGTAACTCGGACGACGCCGTATGAGCCTCGCGTCCAAGATTCCACTTTCGTGATCGTCAGTCCCGGTTCGATGATCCGGAACTCGGCATAGTCCTCGGTGCGTCCCAGGTACGGATACGCCGTGTCGCTCCCCGCCGCGCGAGAAGAGTCCGCCGGCAGACCAGCCAAAGTTACCAGGGCCGCGGTGCTTTTCAGGAATTCACGTCGCTGGATGTTCATCGAAACCTCCTGTGTGCGGTTGACTCGCAGCTGCAGTTCGTGAGATGCCTTCTCGATCGTCTCGGCCGGTAAAACGGCACACCGCCCGATCCCACAGAGCGAGCCGCCGGTTGATTTCCGGCAGCTCGCCTGAACGTCCTGCGTCGCCTGTCGGGGCCAGCGTCAGTCACGTCCGCATTAGAAGCCTTGCACCGGATTACCGTCCGCCATCATCAGCAGGCGAAGGAAGGTATCGGGATTGATTGTCGCCGACAAGAACTGGACAGAGCCGTCGGCAAGCGCCGCCAGGAATCCGCCCGGATGGGCCGAGCCCAGTCCGACCAGAGGCTTGGCCGCGTCAAAGGCGAAGTCATCCGGCCTGGTCCAAATCACCGAAGCATCTTCGTTGACTTCCAGCACCATGACCGTGTTGGATGTTCCGTCGGTGATCGAGCCTATCGACGTCCCATCTTGCCCTTCGAAGATTGAGCCCTTTCCGGAAGGCACCAGATAACTGGCATGGGTCTGCGAAGGACGGGCGGAAGGATTGCGGTAGACGGCGGGCATCCGCTCGATGAGCTGCCGGTTGTGTTCGCTGTCCCACGGCTCGTCCAGTTTGAATTCGCGGTACAGGGCCTCTTGTTCAAGGAAGGGCAGGATGTGCACTCGCCAACTCAGCAGGGGCTTCCCATCACTCGAGACGTTCGCCCGAGGCGGAAAGGTCTTGTGAACGTCGTGATAAACGTGCATGGCCAGCGCGATCTGCTTGAGGTTATTGGACGATTGCATCCGGCGTGCGGCTTCGCGAGCGGCCTGCACCGCGGGCAGCAGGAGGGCCACCAGCACGCCGATCACCGCCGTCTGGTTGCCGACCATACCCTCCTGGGACAGGCTCAGCACGCTCCCTGTTCGTGTCGGCTTGAACATCTCGAATATCTGCTTCGTCATGCGCTGGGCGTAGGCAGCCGAAGCCTGCTCCACCGGGTCCTCGGACTCTCCCATCTCGGCGGCCATCTGGGCCAGGATCATCTGCTGGCCGAGTTGCATGAACTTGCCGATCAAGGCTTCCAATTCCTGGGCCGACTGCTCCGAGGGGGCCAGCAACGACAGTGCCGACCGCATCTTGCCCACCACGGTCAATTCCACTTTCGCGGCATCGATCAGTTCGGGAAGCCGTTCCGCGCCGGCAAACTGCGGAGGAATCGGCACTTGAGCGAGCTGCGCCATGACCATCGGACGCACGGGTTCCAGGACCGTCAGGATCGTCAGGTCAGCCGCGAACCCGCTCTTGGAGGCCAACTGGCTCAGCGGTCCCTTGGCCGGTGCCTGCTTGTTCTTGAGCATGCCTTGCAGCATGGAGTCAGTCGCCACAATCAACGTGCGGTCGTCCGGCATGTACAGCCCCGGCTGCAGGGGAAAAGGGGCTCGCCGGTAAGGGCGTCCGTTGAGCTGCGCGTCCTCGAACTCAACATTGCCCGGGACTTTCAGGTCTTTCAGCGGATAGGGCTTCGTGAAGCGCACGACGAGGCCGAACCCCGGCGGTCCTGCCGTGGGTGGCTCCACGATCAACATCAACTGCTCTACGTCCAGCGGCTCTATCCCCAGCTCTTTCTTGGCCGCTGCCGAGATGACCTCAATGGGCAGCATTCCCATTTCGGGCGCCGAGAGCACGCGGCGCGGATAAGCCACGGCAGCCAGCACCGCGCCCGGTGTTACGTAGCCCAGATCCACTGTCGCCGAAGCCGGCGCCGACGCCCGCTTCTGTTGAGCGTAGACGCCGCAGGGAGACAATGCCATCGTCATCGCCAGCATCCAACACACCAGCCACCGCACACGACGCACCATCGCGCACCTCACTTTCAATGTGACCTCTTACCTCGAAGTGTAACCTTGCCTGCCGCTACCAACCGATTTCACGCCGGAAAAGCCGCCCTGTTCGCCATGTCAGCCGCTACACGAAGTAAACGCCCTGTTCAGCGGAGACGGAGCATTCTGGTGCGGCTTTACCAGCTACATGGAACGCTCCACTTGCAGTGTGAGTCTTAAAAACCCTGTCATCGGACAGCGTCACTCGGCATTCCGATGGTCACTCGAAGCGCAAGCGCGGGAAGAACTGACCGCGTTCCCTCTCGCTTCCGCTGCGGGTTGCGACGTCAATCGGTTCTCGCACGACATGTCGCTGTCCAATCAGGAAAACGAAATTCGGGGGCGCACGGCGAGCACCACGACGCTCCTCGCAAATGGAACTCACACACGGCTCCCCAGTGTCCGCTCAGCCTAGCAAACGGTCGAATCCCGCACAACGACCCCCCGTCATTCCTGAAGCGGCGCGACAATTCCCGTGCGACACTGCGCTGCGTGCGCGCTCCACCGTGCGGCAGTCCCTCACCCTGCCGACTGGGCTGACAAATAATGTCGTGCCGGATCGCACTAGCGTCAGGGACGGGAGTGGCATGCTGACCAGCACAGCTGATTCGCCGTAAGATATGTTGACCCCTGCAGGCTTGACCAGGGCTGGCATTCGCCAGATATGCGATTGTGACTCTCGTGGTGACGACAACTGGCCAGCTACCGCCGATCACGCGCCACGTACGCTTGCGCCGACCGAGCGCGGGCGGAAATCGGGTTCATTGCCTCCAAGGGGAAGCTGGTGAATTCGCGCTCCGCCGTGAGAAAGTCTGCACCGCATTAATTTTCGCCGCCGAGTCCTCCCATGCCTCCCATGCCTCCGGCCGGCAGTCTCATATCGCGATAGTCCGCCCGCATCTCGGAGAGCATATCCTGTGTCGCGGGAATCCGGCCGCGGTCAAATGCCATCGTGTAGCTGTACTGGACGTCGAACGCTTGGCTACCGTGGCGACCTTCGGGAAGCGTCAGGTCCCAACGGAGAATGCCGGAGGGCCGGAGAACTCGCTGATACAGAGCGTCGACAGACAGCGGTTGCTCAGGCGTTTCGAGTGATATGGAGAGTTGCTGTTCTTGACGTGTGATGGGCATCCGGTCGATCAACCGTACTGCGATCGGCTGGTCTTTGAAATTCGCGAGTACCAACCGGTAGACGAATTTCAGCTGACGATTTCCCCCTTGTATTGTGTCTTGCTTGTCGACCAACTCGCGTCGCGTGCGGACTTGTTGGTCGGCTCCCAATCCGATTGTCAGCCGCTGGCCGCTGGCCGTCGATGGAATTTCCGTGCGGCCGACGAAACGATCGTCCAAGTAGACTGCGGCCGGTCCTCCCAGCAAACCGAACGGCTCTGTATTCGTCATTTCGGCTTCGCGGTAGGCGTACGTGCTCAACAGCGGCGTGGCGACGTGAAACATTTCCCCGGCCAACTGGGTCTCGAGTATCTGTACTAACTGCTGCTCACGCCGAGTATCCAGACTCACGGGCTGCGTTAGTGTGTAGACTTGGCTGGCAATATCATCTGTTACGTCTGGTGCCAGCGTCTGCCACGACCTCGATTCGGCCTGTAATTCGATTTGCTGCATTTTTCCCGCGAGCGAATTAAGCGCTAAATCTCGTTGATCGGATACCACGGCCGACTGCTCATTTTCGTTTGCGAGTTGCGTCTCGGCATCGCGCTGTTGCAGACGTAATGATTGGACGACCTGTGACAGGTCGCCGTTGGGTTCGGGTAGAGTGGATTCGTCGAACGGATCACGTTGCATGCCGCCAGGAGCGGTGTTTTCATCGGCCTGGGACGGGCCGACCGTCACGATGCGCAGTGGGGTCAGGAGCGGCCGCGCGGCGTTTACGGATGGTGAGGCGGTGGAGAGGATCAGGCGGACATTATCCCAATTCTCGCCGCTCATCTGCTGGACCACAGCGCTGTATCGGAGTTCAAAGCTCGGCTGGCCAAGTCGGCCGCGCACGGTATATTGCGGTGACCATCCACATCCCCGCACCATGTAGCTCAGTCGCACAGTTCCGTCTTCGTCTGGGGCCGTCTCGACGAAGATTTTGGCCTGGTAAACCGTGGACTGTTCGGCCCTGGTAGCCTGGTTTCGCTCCCCGCTCAGCCAGTTCCAACTTCTTATTCAAGTCCGCCAATTGCATCTGATACTGGAATTGTTGGGCGGCTAGATCGCGCCGGTGGCTCATCGAAAAGGTCGTCAGCGAGGTCAGCGTCTCGGCGTTTAGTACGCCATGGTTCAGGTCGGAATTCCCCTTGATGACGGAGAAACTCACCAACTGCTCAAGGGAATCCATGTCCTTCGTGATCACGTCAAGCATCTGCTGCGTTTCGGTTCGCTGCCGAGTGATTTCCTCGATTTGTTTGTCCAGTGCCAACACTTCTTCTCGCTGCGACTCAACTGCGGGGACGCCCGAGACCCGTACTGCCCGGACTGTGGTTCGGTCATCGCCTTCGGCGAACACGCTGTCGCTAACGATCAACTCGGGTAAGTCCGGGACATCGATAGTGCGCAGTGGATCACCGGCTGGCACGGATATCTCGCGAGTGACCAAGGCGCGATCGCGATAGAGCGTGATGAGGCGAATTCGGCTTGGCTGGGGTTGTTCCACGGAGGACAACTCTTGGGCGCAGGTGATCGAGCCGAAAGCCAGCAGGCAGAAGATTACCGTTGTCGGCAAATGTCTCATGGCAGTGCGTTCCTTCCAACAGATAACATGGCCTGTTGAGCCATGTGGGCCCCTCTCGCGAACCGCTGTACTGGCCGTCGATTGCGCGGCGTGAACCAGCCGATGCCGCCAGTGGCGGTGACCATCGGAGTCAACACAAGCAGGTGCTCGGGTGCGCAGTCAACATCGCCAACTGCGGAGCAAAATGTGTGCCGGTTCGTGTGGACGTTTCGTCAGGGCGGTTCAGTAATCACGGGATTGCGTTGGAAGTTGGCTGCCAAGAGTTTTTCCAGGAAGTCTGGAAGTGCCGTGTCAGTCGCACCAGACATGTTGCGATTTGACGCAGCACGCTGTTCATGTGAGCTGTTTCGCGCCAGTCGCAACGGGGTGCCTCTTGTCAGTCGTCGGCATACTGGGCAGTTTCAGCGAGGGATCGCCAAACAGCACCAGCGTCTGTTACGGTACAAACAACTTCTCGACCTCCTCGGGCGAAAGGGCGCGCGTGAAAACGGCGATCTCGTCCAACCGGCCTTCCCAGTTCGAATCGTTGTCGCAGCGGCCGCCGAGGAAAATCTGGTCCAGGCCGGCGGGGAAATCGGCCGACATCGTGGTGTCGATTTCGGGCTGGGGATGGCCGTTCAAATACACGCGGATTTTTTCATGGTCGCGGACCAGTACCACTTGGTTCCAGGTCCAGCGCTCGAGCGTCGTGCGGCCGAGCGCCGACGCATTCTCGCCCGTTCCGTCGCCGCGCTGGAAGATCAACTTGCCCGCCGTGTCGATTCCCAAATGATCGCCATGCGGTGCCAGGCCATGGTAGTGACCGCGCGAGAACAGCCAGCCGGTGATCGGCCGGGCCTGAAGCGGCATGCCGTTCCAGCACCAGAGGGAAACCGCATAGCGGTCCGCCAGCCCGTCGATCCGAGCGTCGAACCGGCCGCCGCAGAAGTGGGCCGCCCGATTCTCCTCGCCACCGGTGCAGAACGCATCGGCCCGCGGACCGGTCAGGAAAAAGACCACGCCCGGCTCGAAGACGCCGTCGCGGCGGTTGCCCGAGATGTCGGCCGCCCGCGGGGCCGCCCATTCGTCCAACCGCCAGTAGGCCGCTGGTTGGGCCGCCAGGATCGCCTGTACGGCGGGGCCCTGGCTCTGCGCGAAAACGCGGCGATCCCGGCCCGTCACAGTTTCCAAGAGCTGCAATGAAGCCTCGGCGATTTTCGGCTCGGCCGGAACCTCCAGGCAGGACGATCGGGCGGGCCAGGTGTTGTACCCCCCCACCACGTGCTGTTCGGGCGGCGGTAGGTAACCGTCGCTCCCGTTGGCCAGATCGAGGACCATCGTTTGAGGCAGCGGGCTTTGTAGCTTCACTTTCAATCCGGTCAGGGCGTACGTCTCGGTCGGCGTGGCGGCGAGAAGGATGTTTCCGATTCGAATCGCCTGCAGAACCACGTCGGCCGCCTGCCGCTCGTGCAGGAATATCTGTTCGCGGGCGTATACCTCGGAGATATCGGCCGGCGGGCGGTCGCCCATCGCCTCGACGATCCGCCGTGCCCATTCCAGCCGTTGCTGGTCGGGAACGCGGTACGGCAGATGCAGCCTCGTTTCCACCATCGCCAGATCGGCGTCCTGGTAGGTGATCGTGGCGTAGGCCTTCATGGCGATATCGAGCAGTTGTCCGGTATAGCTGTCGATCGTCCAGTTCTCGTTGCGCTGTCCCGGCGGCTTTTCATAGTCGCACAGCCAGATGTCGCCGCTGCAACCGTGGCTCATGATCGCCAGCGGCGCGGCGCCGTCCTTGCTCAGCCGCGCCTGCAAACCATCGCAGAACCGGCCGTAATAGTCGGCGCTGATCGGCTCGTCGGAATAATAATGCATCGAGAAATTCGCCAGCATGGCCAGCGGCCGCCCGTCGGGCGACTGAAAAGCGATCAGCGACAGGGCGGGATCCTCGGGGCAGGCCGGCCCGGTCACGTTATCCCAATCGGCGGCGGCGTGCATGTTGGCCCGCACCGTCGGGTTGCCGAACGAGTCCTTTTCGATCCGATCGGGGCGACGGATCCAGCGCCGCGTGGCGGTGTAATCACCGGCGTCGCCGACCGCCCAACCGACACGGGCTGGTTGCAGGCCGGCCTCGGCCGCCACGATCGCCTCGACCAGCTTGCCGCGCAGCTGCGCGGTGTACTCCGGCTCGCCGTCAGTCCCCAGACCCCCGGCGCAGGACGGTGCGCTATGCGTGTGGGTCGAGGCGATCAGCATCCGATCGGGCCGGATTCGCGTCCGCTCGGCGGCCAACTGTTTCGCCTCGTCGATCAGTTCGCGCGGCATGGCGCAGTTGTCCGCCACCACGATGGCGATCCGCTCGTGGCCGTCGTCAAGGACCATCGCCCGGCGCAGAGGGGCGTACGGATCGTATCGGCCGTGCGGCCCAGGATCCCGCCGGTGATGAGGACCGGCAGTTTCGTCGGCGCGATGTCCGCGATGGCCGTTCCCACTTGCAGGGCGGCCGAGGCATACGGTAACGCCAGGCTCAGCACGCAGAGGGGGGCCACGATGGCTGCCAGACAAGTTTTTCTCGCGACACGCAAACCAAAGTAAGTAAACATGGTATCGGCTCCGTCAGTTTTGGAGGGAACGCCACGGAGGGCCTTCCCCAACACGATGACAACTCTGGTGGGACAGAATGCTGGTCGACTCGCTCTTGGAGTTTGTACCCTCGGCCAGACGAGAAGTCGAGTGGCATGCGCGCCGTGGAAGAACGCCTGGAGGGTGCGCGGTCCTGCAGAGATATCGGGGGGTGGAGTTGAGTATAAGCCTGCGGAGAGGTCCAGGACGGCAAATCCGTATCGTCCCTTTGGCAATTGGGACAGTGTCGGTTCTTGCAGCTAATCGTAGGCGTAATGCCGACGTCCGCACCGGTCACAGCAGAAGACCTGACCACCTTGTCGCCGTCGAAAACCGGGGCCTTGAAGATGATGTCGAAGCTCTGCCACTGGCCACGCGAGCGGATGACGTTGACCGTTGACCATCGGCGGGGGCTTTGCCATAGTCGGCTCCCGCCTGGCCATCGGCATGGGTCTTCGTCGAGCAGGAATCGAAAACCGGAATGTGGTGCATCCCTTCTGGTTCGCCGCCGATGAGCGAACCGGCCGCAACGACGAGGCGGGTGAACGCGAAAAACACACGCTGGAGAGATGAAGTGCCCGGGCCCGTGCTCCATACTGACTGCAGAAAGACTAACTGCAGAAAGGAAAATGGGTCGGGTCGGGCTCTTCTGGAAAAAAATCCTGACCCCTTTGTGACGCTCGCTCAGCCAGTGGCCACCCGCCGCACACTGGCTCCGCTCGCCGTGATCCCCGAGAGTGATGGTGACATCGATCCGGCTCGCTCAGCCAGTGCCACCCGCCGCCACCCGCCGCACACTGGCTCCGCTCGCCGTGATCCCCGAGAGTGATGGTGACATCGATCCGGCTCGCTCAGCCAGTGCCACCCGCCGCCACCCGCCGCACACTGGCTCCGCTCGCCGTGATCCCCGAGAGTGATGGTGACATCGATCCGGCTCGCTCAGCCAGTGCCACCCGCCGCCACCCGCCGCACACTGGCTCCGCTCGCCGTGATCCCCGAGAGTGATGGTGACATCGATCCGGCTCGCTCAGCCAGTGCCACCCGCCGCCACCCGCCGCACACTGGCTCCGCTCGCCGTGATACCCGAGAGCGATGGTGACATCGATCCGGCTCGCTCAGCCAGTGCCACCCGCCGCCGCCTGCCGCGTGGGAGGCTTCGCCCAAAGATGGCTCTTGTTCTGCTCCCGCAGTCGTACCAGTGAGCAGGCACAGGTAGGCGATGCCAAGCAACTGGCGGAAATCCGATGTTCGGTTCGAGAAAATGGATCACAATCAGGCTGAAGCCTGTTGAAGTCATGCCCACATTCTACTACATATTCCTGCGACGCACATGATGCGTCGAGGGTCCCGCCCGGCAAGGCCAGAGCATACAATATTCGATCGAGATGGAACGATCATCCTCTAACCGACGCGAGGCGACTGAAATGACCATGCACAAGCGAGCCACTCCCGCTCACCCCATTCATGATCTTATCGCAGGACGCTGGAGCCCGTATGCTTTCGCGGACAGGCCAGTGTCCGACGATGACCTCCGCTCGCTGTTGGAGGCTGCTCGCTGGGCCGCCTCTTCGTACAATGAACAGCCTTGGAGTTACATCGTGGCAACCAAGCGGAACCCAGCGGAGTATGAACGGCTGCTCTCCTGTCTCGTCGAGGCGAATCAAGTGTGGGCCAAAGCGGCCCCGGTGCTGGCACTGGGCTGTACCAGTCTGAATTTCGCTCGCAACAGCACACCCAACCCGGCTGCGGTACATGATCTCGGCCTCGCCAGCGCCAGTTTGACCTGGGAGGCGACTGCCCGCGGATTGTCTGTCCATCAGATGATCGGCATTGTCCCCGCGAAGGCTCGTCAGCTGTACCGGATTCCCGAGCAAGTGCAGCCTTTCACGGGCCTGGCGATTGGCTATCCTGCCGATCCAAGTATCTTGCCCGAGGGGTACCGAGAACGCGACCTCGCTGCACGACAGCGAAAGCCGCTCGCCGAGTTCGTGTTTGGCGGAGAGTGGGGCAGGGCGGCTGATGTTGTCGAGTGAGCGGCTCTCGATCAATGACCCAGGGGGAGAGCCCTATTGTGACAACCACCAAACGACGTTCACTGATTGAGTTCTCACTGTTTGTCATCTGCTTCTTTTCCGCCTGGTCCGTGCGTGCCACGTATCTCTATTCGATCGACGGGTCGTTTGAAACCGTTACACAGCGCAGTCTATTCGAGCCTGGTGAAACTGTTTCTCTGGGGATTACCGGCAGTGGGATTTGCCTATTGGATACGGCATTCGTCGCCCTGCCAATATCTCGGCCTCTCCGTTGTGCCATCTGTGCGGCAGTGGATATTCTCTGTCGTCATCATCGCTGCATTCCTTGGTGCCGCGATCGGCTATGAGACCATCTTGGGAGGGAAGGAACTTACAGTTGCTGGATTCTCGTCTTTCATCACGATTGGCGGCCTGCTCTTCACTTTTGTGTCGCCATTGCTCGAAGAGATGATGTTTCGCGGTTTGATTCTGAAAGAACTTGCAGGCTGTTTGCCGGGGTGGGGCGCCAATCTGCTCACATCGTTCTTGTTCGCGGGAATTCATCTCCCTTTCTGGTTATCACAGGGTGGATTGACCGAAGCGATGTTGACCAATGCCGTCGGCGTGTTTGTTTTCAGCTTGTTGGCCGGCTGGCTCTATCTGCGAAGTGCTTCCGTCTGGCCGCCCACCCTGGCACATATTGTGAACAATCTCGTCGCATCGCTGCTGATTGCGGGGAATGGTTAGAGGTATCCTTTAGGCTTCTGCCGGCCGCAACCAGACGTGGCGGCGGCGTCTCGCCGCAGGATTGCGGCCGGGTACGGTAGCCACGTTCGCCAGTCGGAAGGGCCATGTGGCACGGTGCGAGTCAAAATCATATCGTTCAGCGAACAGTCCGCTCGCACTTCCGGCGTTCTCATCCATCACAGTTCGACTTGTGAATGGACCGTCGGTACGACCTGCAGCAAGGGCAAGACCGGTGGCACCCTGGGTACGTTCAGTTTAGCCGGCTCTTCTCAACCAATATCCGGAAATCATCACGCTGGTGCAGGGACTGGAAGTCGAGGTCGTTCTTGAGGCGATTCCAGTGATTCGGTTCGCGGAAGAAGTTGAGTTGATTTGCCTGCTGCAGCAACTGGACGGCTCGCCGGCCCAGGTCATCCACACGTTGAGCGCGCTGGTCATCCGAGAGCGAACGATCGTTCTGCGCGGCGGCGGTGGCGACCGCCAAAACGCGCGCCACTTCAAATTGCACGACGGGCTTCGTGGTCCGATCGGCTAACTCCTGCGCCTCGCTGGCTGCCGCCTGGTGGTCGCCCGAGAGGGCGAGCGTACGAGCGTGGCCGAGTCGCAGTGAGGTGGCATCGAGTGGCGCCAGTTCAGTCGCGCGATCCCAGTCGGCAAGGGACGGCTGGAATTGCCCGAGCGCGCAGTGGGCTCGGGCTCGTGCGGCATGTGCGTTTTGCAGAAACTGTCTCGCACTGCCGTTTCGGTCATCCTGCTGCAGGACCGGTCCCAGCAGCTGAATCGCTCGGTCATAGTGATCGATCGCCGCCTCGGTGTTGTCTTCCAACCACAAGCGATTGCCGCGGTTGCAATGAGCAGCGCCGGTGACGGTGGCGAATTTCGCGGTGCCGGGGTGCTGAGCCACCAATCGCTCACCGATCTCGATCGCCTTCTCGCCAATCTGCCCGGCGCGATCCGGATCGCCGTGATTCTGCTCCAAGGGACCGAGATTGTTGTACCGTTTGAGCAGAGCCCACTGGTAGTCGCTGACGCTGGCAAAGTCGGCTGCCAACTGTTCATCGATGAGGACCGCCTGCCGCATGTACTGGAGTGCCTCACTCCCCTGTCCCAGGGATCGGTACAGGTTCGACAAGAAGAAGCAATGACTTGACAAGTTCTCCCGGAAGTCGACGTTGCTCGGGTGCTGCGTGACAAGAAGTGTGTCGATCTCGACGGCCCGCTGGAAGTAGCCGACAGCTTCCTCCTTACTTCCCGTGTCATCCATAATCTTGCCGAGATTGCCGACGTGTTTCGAGAGGCAATACCGGTATTGCGTGTTGCCGGGAGATTTCTCCAGCAGTCGCTCGTGGATGGCGACAGCTTGACGAAAGTAATTGACAGCCTTGTCAGCAGGGCTGATGCAGCCCAAGTTGTTTTGGCACTGCGCCAATTGGCTCTGGAACCGATCGTTGTGCGGCTGCAGTCCAACGGCCGTTTCGACGTACCTGGCCGCCCGCAGAAACGCTTTCTCCGCCAGGTCTTTCTGACCAGCCCATTCGTGAATGCTCCCTGCACGGTTACAGCCGTCTGCCAGATCGCTCCACAGCTGAGGATTTCCCGCATCCGCCGCTGCCAGGGACTCGCGGATGAGAATCGCCTCGTCGATGGCCCGTACCGCTTCGTCATGCAGTCCAATGCGGCGTGAGATTTCGGCAATGGCACTCAGGGCCTCAGCCAGGGACTTACGCGACGAGTCACCCCCCTCACCAACCAGTTCATCACGCAACTTCTGGTAGAAAGTGAGCGAGTTGCGCAGCAGATCTTCGCGCAGATCTTTGAAGGCTGATTCACGCAGGACCACGTCTTCGCTGACACCCGTGTAGTAACTCTCAATGGCTTCCATAGCCAGTTGAAAGCGCTGCTGGGACTGTTGGCGAGCCTCGGTCTCGCGCCGATTGATTTCGGTCAGTTCCTGGTTCTTGGCGCCGAGCAGGGCGGTACTGATCGCCAGCGCGGCAAACAGGATGAAGAGGACGGCTGCAGCTGCCATCAATTTCGCTTGATGCCGACGCACGAATCGGCCCAGCTTCTCGGTAACGGGCTCGCTGTACGCAGAGACCGATTCATCGGCGAGCCACGCTTCGATATCCTCGGAGAGCTGGCGCGCCGAGTCATAACGGTCGTCGGGATCGAGTGCCATGGCCTTCAGGCAGATGGCCTCCAGAGCTTGCGGCGTACGCGGCTGCCGCCGGCTCGGCCGTGGAAAATCGCCGGTCCGCACGGCCTCGAGCATGTCAGGCAGCGTGGTACCGGGCATGGTCGCGTGGGGGAGAGACGCCTCACCCGTCAAAATGACGTAGAGGATGGCTCCCAGGCCATAAATGTCGCTGCGAGGACCGATCTGCTCCACCTCCCCGGCCGCCTGTTCAGGACTCATGAAGGCCGGAGTGCCGATCGCCGACCCGACCCGCGTGGCAGACGAATCGCCTGGAGCCAACTGCGGGGCCAATGGTGATTCAGCGGTGTGTGCCTCCTCTTTCGGTCCACTCGTCACAGCCTTCGCCAGTCCCCAATCAACAACGAGTGTCTCACCGAATCTCCCGATCAGTATGTTTTCGGGTTTCAGATCGCGGTGTACGACGCCCCGACTATGTGCGTACAGAATGGTCTGGCACACGTCGATGAACCGCCGCAGTAGCTTGCGAAACTCGATCGATCGTTCGGCCGCCGAGCGCGTCGTAATTGGCTGGTGATAATGGGCGATCGCATCCGTCAGCCGTTGGCCGTCGATGAACCGCATGGTGTAGTAGGGACGCCCGTCAGGATGAACTCCCAGGCTGTGCACTGGTACGATCCCCGGGTGCTCCAGGCCGCCAGTGATCTCCGCCTCGATCACGAACCGAGCCCGCCGAACGGCGTTGTCGGCATGCCGCGATTGGATCTCTTTCAGTGCCACCTCGCGGTTCAACTGGCTGTCGTAGGCCAGGAAAACCTCGCCCAAACCCCCTTTCGCATGTGGACGCAACACTCGGTAACGTGTGGAGTCGCTCGCGGGTGAGATACGAGCGTGAGTGGAAGGCTCGCCACCGGGTTCCGCCATTGTCTCGCCAGCCAATTCGGTCGCCAATTGGCTGAACACCTCGTCGATCGTGTCGTGGTCGGCCGGAAAGCGGAGTAGATACTCGGCCACGATCGGGTGGTCCGCCTTGCGCAGCCGATAGTCTACATCCAGCAGCAACAGCTCCCGTAGAGTTTTCGCGCGCTCGGCACCTTGCGTATCGGCCAAAAACTCCTCCAGCGGCAAAGGATGTCCCAGCGTCCACGCAGCTTCGAACTGCAGACATTTCTCATCGACTCGTTCGAGAACGGCCAAGGGAAGCACGTTGCTGTGGGCGGGATCGTCATGGGGCATGGGCCTGGCTCTCATCCCATTTCCTGCGAATCAGCTCGAGACGACGTTCGATCGTGCGCACGGAACAATGCAGTTGCTCGGCAATCTCCCGGTTCTCGTAACCCTGCATCTTGGCGATGGCGATCGATTGAAGCATCGGTTCCTCCAGTTGCTCAAGTCGCTGTCGATACTCCTCAGCCACCATGGCCGCAAATTCAGGGGTCGGAGTCGTTCCCACAACCTGGGCCAGCCCCTGGCCGGGCAGATCCGCAGTGGGACGCTGCAGCGATGACTCGTTGAGCACTCGGCCACTGCCACGCCGCCGTCGTGACTGGTGACGCCGCAGATCCACCACCTTGCGCGCTGTCATTCGAATCAACAACCGCCAAAGATCGTCGCGATCCGCCAAATTGGGAAAACGATTCTGCCGTGCCGCGTCAAAGAGACTGTCCATCACGCTCAGCGCAATGTCTTCCTCGTCAGCCACCGCGCGCGATGTGCCCTGCAGCTTCTCCCGGGCTAACCGCACCAGTTCCGGGAAATAGCGTTCCCACAGAGCCTGCGCCGCAGCGGCGTCCCCCTGCTCGACGTTCTCAAACCACTGTGTGACCGTTCCCTTTTCCGCCATGGCCATCTCCACCAGCTGCCAACCTGACCGCCGCGTCCATCATACCATGCCACCCACAGGAGTGTCTGTGCGATTTCAGCAGCGCCTCAGCGCAAGATTGTGCCAGGAAACTCGTGGCGGTTCAGGCCGCCACTTGTCGGTAAAGGGCTGGTACAGAAGCGGGTCGACATGGCTCCTCGGTATCGACCTGGGAGTTCTGCATTGCCTTGTCTGCCGGAGAACCCGCAATAGTCGGACTGTGAGGGGGGCGATCACGAGCTGAGGCCCGAAACGAACGAAGGTTTTTGGAGCATTTTCATGACAACCAGCCGAAAACGGGAAACGGGTCAGGTCAAGCGACTCAGGGCAAGTGATCCCACAGGCCACCGCCAGCGTCGCCATTCGCGGTTGCCTGGCGTTACACGGCGCGGCGGAGGCTTGTCTCGAGCCATCCACCTGGAACGACTCGAACCCCGCATCTGCCTCGACGGAGCCGGTTTCACCTTCGTCGACAGCTTTGAAGCGGGGTTGAGTTCACACTGGCGAATACCGTCACTTACTGGCGATGGTAACACCGAAGTGACGGATCTGGTTTCGGTCAATGCGGGCGGTCGGTCGCTACTCTTTCATTCCGCGGCGACGACTGCGGGCGCCGACCTGAACGAGGCGATTCTCTCGCTTGATTTGACGAGTGCAGTCCTCCCTTTGCTCACCTTTCACCAGTTCGAAGGGATCCTGAATGAAACGGCAGGAGACGGCAATGACCCTTTGGGTGACGAGCATGTCGTGACCGCCGGCTCTACCGTTCGTCCGGCCGAAGCCCAGGGAGACGGGCTTACGATCAGCAATGATGGGCTTCACTGGTACAAGCTGCGCGATGTCACATATGATCCGAACGTCGATTATGGTACCGACACCGATCGTGCCTTGGCCGGTACGATCAATCGTTCGGGCGACGGCTTGTGGCTGCTGCACGAATATGACCTCGCCGCTGAAATCACTCGCATCAACACGGACTTTCCCACGGCGGGTCTTGAGTTGAATAGCGCGGTTCAGATCAAGTTCTCGCAGTATGGCGAGCGTTCCTTTCCGGAGCACGGATGGGCAATTGATAAGGTTCAGGTGACCGACCAGCCGCAGTTGTTCACTCTTGCGCTCGAACCGGGGGTGTTTCATCGACTGTCGCTCCCAGGCGAGGTGGATGCTGACTTCCAGTATCGTTTGGGGATGTTCGGCCACATCGATGCCACGACGCCGATTCTGCTCTCGGTGCACGGTGGCGACCGTGTGATCGACGGGTACACACATGCCTGGTCGAAATTCTTCGCACTTCCCGACACGCCCTCCGAGAATGTGATTGTCGTCGCGCCATACTTCACGATTGGCGGAGACTACGACGGGTATAACCGGCTGAGCTGGGGGGACAATGCCGATGGCCGCACGGCGGACGGGGTGACGATCGATCTGATTGAGCAGATCGTCTCACTGCTCGGAGACGCGTTGGGTGGAGTGCAGGATCATCCCATTTACCTCTACGGTCACTCGGGTGGTGGCCAGTTTGCCGAGCGGTTTCTGTGGGCACATCCCAATTTCCTGGACGCCACCGTGGTCAGCTCGCCTGCGTACCGCACGCCCATAGAACCTAACACTCCGTATCCGTACGGAATTGGTCCCAACCCGGGTCAACCGGCACCGGAGGGGGTCGACCTGGTGGCCAATGTGGATGATTTCCTGTCGAGTCGGATCATGTTCTGGGTCGGCGACAGCGACAAAGCCCCCGACGACTGGATGAATAATTCCGGCCTTGCCCGCAAAATGGGCTACGGCCGGCTCCAGCGGACAGTAAACATGTACGAGATGGTCTACGACGCGGCGTTAAGTCGCATCCCTTTCACCAACGATTTCGAGTATGAGGTCTATATTTCGGAAGGTCGGGGACACGGTGGCAAATCGATGTCCGATTTCGCTGCCATGTACGCTTTCCTCTTCCGTGACCCGATCACTCAGCCACCCATTCAGATCCACCCGTTGATTGTCTATACGCCGAGTTCAGACGAACGGCGGGTTGACCTGCCGCCATCCACCGACTCCATTTCACCCGGCTCCGATTTCTACCTTGAACTCTGGCTCGAAGCCCCGGTCGGCTCGGCTGTTCGTAGCGGCAGTGTCGAAATTATCTACGACACGGACCTGGTCGATGCCCTCGCTTTGGACGTCGACCACGGTCTGTTTGATCGGAACGTGACCGGTGTCGTCGACGATAGTGTGGGGCGGATTCGCAGTTTTGGTGGCACCACGAATCTGTGGGACGCCGGCGTGGGAGATTTTTCCTTGTTCGGACGTATCCACTTCCAGGCGGGTGCTACCCTGGACCCGATTCCCAGTCAGATCGCCTTCGCCATTGAGCCTGGCGCGGAGCCGTTTGTTACCGTTCTGGGCGAAACCACGCCCGCCCGATACTTACCGGTGGAACGTCTTGATATTGCCGCTACTTCCCGCCTGGGCGGTAGCATCTATCACGACGCCGACGGCGATGGCCGCTACGACGCCGACGAGCAGGGCGTGCGTGGCGTCGAGGTGCGTCTGGAGACTTCTACTGATTCATCACTCTGGCAGGCAGCTGAAACGCTGATCGGCGTCTATCCTCTCACTTTCGAGCCGCAGACAGTGGTCAACTCAGCGTCCTCCTGGATGACCATTACGGCGACCGGCAGTGATGTCTCGGGATACGACGTGGCTGCCGTAGTTCCCGATCCGGTGCACCCCGAGCGCATGCGGCTGAGTTGGTGCGACATGGGTACGTCGGGCGAGTTGAGTTGGAATGCACGCTGGCAGGATGACAGGGCCGAATTGCGAGTCGACTTTGCATCGGCCGTCAGCTACGTATCGGTAGAAGCTTACGGAGGCGATTCGGCGGGAAGTGCGAAAGTGGAAGTGTACAACGCGGCAGGCGAACTACTCGAAACATACGTGACCCCGAGTTTAGCCAGCGGCGCGCTACACGTCGTCGAGATCACACGACCGTCGGCTGATATTGCCTACGCCATTGCCTCGAGCAATGCCGGTTCGTCGGAGGTCTGCCTGGGTGCGGTCGCCTTTCTCCTGCAACCTGCCGCCGTCACGGATGAGTTCGGGAACTACTGGATCCGAGACCTTGACCGACTCTTCGGTCTCGGCAGCAGTGAATTTCGGGTCGCCTTCGACCTGCCGGCTGTTTGGGAATCAACGTCGCCGAGCGAGCAGTGGCAACGTGTGGTTGTGGAAGAAGGGCGGGTTTTGCCGGAAGTGAATTTCGGCATCGTGCCTGCTGGGCACGGGATCGGCCCCGATCTGGTTGGAACGTCCCTCTCCGTCGTCAATCGCAACCTCTATTTGAGTGGCGGAGATACGACGGTCCACTATACCCTCGCGAACAACACATTCGTCGATACCGCCGGATTGGATGTCCAATTCTACCTGTCGGAAGATCCGATCATCGATCCGGACGATCCGGCTGATATCCTGGTGCCGCTGGCTCCTTCAGCCGGCGGTCACGACGCACTGCGCATTGGCGCCGGTGTACCGGGGTTGGGTGAGACAAGCGGTGTCATTGCACTGCGCGCACCAGCCACGGATCCTTTCGGTAGCACGAACCACTACTATCTGGGCATGATGATCGATGCCGGTGGAGAGATTGACGAATACAACGAAGCCAATAATGTTAACCGAGGCTTGACCATCGATCTTATCGATGTCACGTACGCCGTGCCGGCGACCTTTCCATTCCTGGAGGACTGGGAATCAGGAGGGTTCGATGAGCATTGGGAAGTGATTCCCGCGGCGGGTATCGGACGCATTCAGGTCACATCCGCTCACGACCCCTACTCCGGCGACTCGCACGTAGTGTTGGATCACAATCAATTCTATGGACTCGATTCATCCAATCAGCTAATCCTGCACATCGACTTATCCGGTCAGTCCGAAGTACTGCTGGGTGCAGCCAATCGCGAGTGGAATGACGGCGATGACTCGGCCGATCGGATCGATTTCGCCTTCGATGACTTGCGAAGTCCGAGTCGTATCGTTCAGCTGACCGACACGAGCAGCACAAACACTTACGAACAGCGCTGGTACGAGGTGGGATGTTCCACATGTTACTTCGTACAAGACACGCTGATTCGGTTCCAACAGCATGGTGAGGCGATGGTGCCTCACGACGGCATGGCATTTGACGACATACAGGTGGTACCGGCCTTGGCCGATTTGGCCGGCACATCGCTGAGCGTATCCGAGAAGAATCTGCAGAACGCGGCCGGCACGGTGCAAGCATCCTTCTCCATCGCTAACGCAACTCCTCATCCGGCGGAGGACGTCAGCATCCGCTTCTATTTGTCGGAGGACCCCTACATTGACGCGTCGGCAGATATGTTGTTGTCATTGTCTCCCAACGATCCTCACTACAATGACTCGGCCGAGCACCATGACTTTCGCGTGTCACTATTGGCTGGCGATTCGGAATTCCGGGGTGACATTGATCTGGTCGTGCCGGAAAGCGATCCACTGGGGGGTGGAAACCACTACTATCTGGGCATGGTCATCGACGCCGGCCAACAGATTGACGAACTCGACGACGACAACAATGCCAATCGTGGCATTGGTATCGACGTGGCCGATGTCATCTACATCACTCCAGCCCGGCCGCCTCTATTGGAAGGCTGGGAGACCGGCAACTTTGCTGACTGCTGGGAAGCTGTCTCCGATGTAGGAGGTCGAATTGCGATTACACGTGAGCGTGGCCCGTTCGAAGGGGAATATCACGTGGTGATGGACCATTCGGCTGCGACTGTACCCCAGGCGCTCAACCAACTGATCCTGCATGTGGACCTTTCCGGCCTGTCCGGATTGGAGTTGAGCTGGGCAAATCGTGAATGGGATGACCATGACGATGTTGGGTTGGATAAGATCTCGATCAGTACCGACGATGGTGAAACCTGGCGGAACATCATGCATCTGGTACACACGAATAGTACCAACGGTTATGTGTGGCATTCTTTCGATCTGGACAGTCTCGACCTGTCCTACACTTCGGAGACGCAGATTCGCTTTCAACAGCAGTCGAATGACACGATTCCCGCTGATGGGATGGCGCTGGACTCCATTCACTTGGGACCCGAGGCGAGCGGTCCGCGCGTCGTGCGCCATGCACCGTTCGGGCGGGTCGTACCGGGTGGACAGGATATCGAATTCACGTTCAGCGAACCAATGCAGCGGGACACCTTCAGCATGGCCGACGTGACCAGCTTTGCCGGCCCGGGAGGCAGCGACCTGAAGAGACTGTTGACAAATTTCTACTGGAAGGACGTCTTTACGCTTGTCGTCCGCACACCACCGCTGGTCGATAGCGGTCTCTACACCATGGTGATCGGACCTTACATCACGGACGACCTGCCAAGTCTCAATCCGATGGATCAGGACGCGGATGGTCGGAAAGGTGAAACCGAGCACGACCGGTATCGTGCCAGCTTCATGGTGGTCGAGCCTCTGCATTTTGCCGACATGGAAACCGACCCGCTCTGGACTCTGGACGCTGGAACGCCACCATACCAGTGGCAACGGGGAATGCCGGAAGGCGGCGGCTCGCAGGTGCCGGGTCCCGCGGAGGCCGTGTCGGGAGCCAATGTGTTGGGGTACAACCTCCACGGCGACTATGCCAACGGCATGTCGAGCGAATTCGCTACCACGCCCGCGATCGATACCAGAGGGTATGAGCAGGTTGTGTTGACGTTCTATCAGTGGTTAAGTGTCGAGGCCGCCCCCGGTGATCGAGCCACTGTCCAGGTCTCGCATGACGGCATCACCTGGGGCACCGTCTACGAGAACCCCGCGCAGCATTTGTTTGCCGATCAATGGAGCTACCGGGTCATCGACATTGCTGCCGTCGCCGACGATCAACCAACCGTTTACGTCCGCTGGGGGATGGGGCCGACCAATGCCACAGCCGCCTATGCCGGTTGGTATCTGGATGACGTGATGGTCAGTGGACTAGCTATCGACGCGAGTCTGCCAGCCGTGGCTGTGACGGATAGCCAGGGCGACGCACACGATCGAGCTGTCGATTTCGGTGCGCACGATGCGTTTCGCGAAACACTGTCCTACGAAGTGACGGTCGCCAATACGGGAGGTTCCGATCTGACCATCAGCGAGATTGAGCTGAGCGATCTGACCAATTACGCGATCTCGTGGGATGGCGCTGGCGATCGACCCGCCACCATTGCCGCTGGCTCACACCGTGTGGCCACGATCACGTATGCACCGCAGTCGATTGCTGAGCATCCGGCGACACTGATGATCGTCACCAATGATCCAAGTCCGGCAGATGGCACGCTTGTTGTCCAGCTGACTGGCAGTGGTGAAGCGACGGTCAAGTACGGTTGGACGCACACGTTTGGGTCAAGTGGCTTCGACGCGGCCCGGGCGATCGAAATCGACTCGCTGGGCAATATGGTTATTGGCGGATTTTTTGAGGGGACCATTGATTTCGATCCGAGTCCCTATGGCACCGAGTCGTACACGGCGGTGGGCAGCCGCGATGCATTTGTCAGTAAGTATACTCCGGCAGGAAAGCACTTGTGGACCTGGACCGTTGGCAGCACACACGCCGACGAGGTATTTGACCTGGCCATTGACTCGGAAGATAACGTGCTGATAAGCGGTGAATTCCGGTTGACCGTCGATTTCAACGGATCGGAAATGGGAGGTACTTACACTTCGAATGGATACAACGATGTCTTCGTGACTCGACTGGGCGCGGACGGACGGCACCATTGGACACGCGCGTTTGGAGGAACGTCGAGCGACACTGGCGACGCGGTAGCCGTTGACAGTAAGGGGGACGTGTTTGTTGCCGGGAGTTTCTGGAAGACAGTTGATTTCGATGCGGTGGGTGGGACTGCCAAACGCACTTCGACAGGGAAAAATGACGTCTATCTGGTTCATTACCGTGCGGACGGGGCGTTCATCGACGTGAAAACGTTTGGCGGAGCAAGCACCGACCTCGCCAAAGACGTCGCGTTGGACGCGAAGGACAACATCGTTTTGGACGGACTGTTCTTCGGTACTTCTGATTTTGATCCCGGACCAGGGACCGATCTACGTAACTCGGCCGGCTACTATGATGTCTTCGTCACTCGCTTGAGTGCCGGCGGCGATTACGATTGGACCAGGACGATCGGCGGTATCGACGATGAAGAAGCTGGAGGTGTTGCCGTGGATGATCACGGCAATGTGTATCTCACCGGCGCGTTCCAGGATACGGTCGTGTTTGATCCTGTCGGTCAAAGCGACACGTTTACGTCGCCGGGGGGCTACAGCACCTTCGTGACCCGACTGCACCACGATGGTTCGTATGGTTGGACACGCGTGTTTGGCGGTACAGCGACCGGTTACGGTCGCGGCTTGGTGGTGGCCGATCATGTTGACTTGTTGGTGACGGGCAGCTTCTACGGTGTCACCGACTTCAACCCGTTCGGCGGCGGCGACGCCTTCGTATCGAAAGGTATGTCCGACATCTTTGTGACTCGCTATTCACTTAACGGAGTTTATGGAGATACGCAGGTAGTGGGCGGCACCGGCAACGATTATGCCATGGACGTAGCCGCTGGCAGCGCGTATGTAGCGGGCTTTTTCGAAAAACTTGTCGACTTTGACCCGACGGATGGCACGGATATCCACTTAGCCCAGGGAAGTTCCGACATCTTTGCCGGACGACTATTCCAATCGAACGTGATTCAAGCAGAGATCCGCGGCACGGTGTGGAATGACTTCAATGGGGATGGCGACCGTGATACCGACGAACCAGCACTGGCCGGGTGGACCATCTTCCTCGACGCGGACAACGATGGCGTGCTGGCCCCGAATGAACGAAGCACCGTGTCAGGTGCAGATGGCCGCTATCAATTCGACGGCTTAGTGCCAGGACTCTATAGCGTCGCGCAGGTTATCCAGCCGAATTGGAGTCGTTCGGCCCCAGACGACGGCTCAGGCGACGGCTCACACATGGTTCTGTTGGCTGTGGGAGAGGTGGTCTCTGCCATCGACTTCGGCAGCTACCTCCCGGCGATCGGCGAACGCGTCTGGGACGATGCGGATGGTGACGGCTATCAGGATGTCGGAGAAGACGGACTCGCAGGCGTTATCGTCCATCTTTACGGCGGGTCGACTGCGGGCGGTTTTGAGTTGCTGCGGACGGTGACCACCGATTTGGACGGGCAGTACGCGTTTCGCGATCTCGTGTCGGGTGAATACTATGTCGAGTTTGTTCGGCCTGAGGGATATCTGTTCACGCTCGTTGACCAGAGAGAGTCTGACGAGCACGACAGCGATGCTGCGACGCACAGCGGCAGGACCGAGGTGTTTTCTCTCGCGGCCGGCGAACTCGCGCTGCAGTGGGATGCAGGTTTGTGGCGAGAGGGGTCTTTGGCGGCGATTGGCGATGATGTCTGGAACGATGCCAACGGCAACGGGCTGCAAGACATCGGCGAGACGGGCGTCGCGAATATCGTTGTGTCGCTCTATCGGCCCGGCGGTATCAGCAGAGAAGCTGCACTCGTCACGTCCACTGTGACCGACGCGAATGGTCGTTACGCGTTCTTGGGGGTGCCACCGGGTGAGTATTTTTTGCGGTTCGATATGTTGCCTGGCCTGTCTTTGACCTTGCCCGGCGTGGGGCACAGTGCTGCACGCGATAGCGACCCAGACCCTTCCACTCAAGTAACCTCCGTCTTTACGGTCAGTAAGGGAATGATCGACCTATCGTGGGATGCGGGAGTGTTGGATCGTGACTTCGGGGATGCTCCCGATCCGATGTACCCCACATGGATGGCCAGTGGTGGAGCCTATCACTACGCCGGTGGGCGGTATCTGGGTACGGGAGTCGAATCTGACCCCAACGGTCAGCCCGATGCGCGCGCTGGGTGATGATGAGTCCGACCTGAGCGATGATGATGACGGAATTATTTTCACGTCTGCCTTGGTGCCGGGAAGCGCATGTACGATCGAAGTCATCGCCTCCGGCCCGGGGAGACTCGATGCCTGGATCGACTTCGGAGTCGATGGCAGCTGGTCCGACGTGCAGGATCGGATTTTTGATCATCAGGACGTGTTGGCCGGGGTCAATCAGTTGAGCTTCTTGGTGCCGGACGACGCGCAGTTGGGGGTGACGTTTGCCCGATTCCGCTACAGCAAGGGGGGCGTTGCTACGTTCACGGGACCGGCGGCGGATGGGGAAGTCGAAGATTATGAAGTCGTGATCGAGGCATTGGATTGGGGCGATGCGCCCGATGTATCAAATCGTTCGCTGGTTACGCGACTGGGCTCTTTCGCGCCGCAGGCTGGCGAGTTCTTCGGTACGTCCGTCGCGATTGACCGGACGTGGGCCATGGTCGGTGCGCCAGCGTCCGATGTCGGAACGGTCTACATGTACCACTGGGACGGTACCTGGATGCCGTTTGACTACTTAGAACCGTCCGATCCACTGAATGGCAATCACCAGTTTGGCATTTCGGTGGCGTTGTCCGACGATTGGGCTGTGGTTGGCAGTTTGTGGGGCGATGAAGCGCGGTCGGAGGCGGGGGCTGCTTACGTGTTCCACTGGGATGGTACCAGTTGGACCGAAACACAGAAACTGACTAACGAAGTGAGAAAGTCGTGGTTCGGCAGCACGATCGAAGTCGCTGGCGATCGGATGGTTGTTGGCGCAAGAGGTAACGAGTCTGTCTACGTGTACAAGCAAGTCGCAATGGAGTGGCAGCTGGAGCAGCAGTTGATGCCTGGTGACGGAATGCCACTCGATTCCTTTGGCAGTGAGTTATCGATTTCCGGCGATTGGATCTTCGTTGGAGCGCCGGCCCATCAGCTTGGAGACATCGATTACGCGGGTGCCGTTTACGCTTTTCGGTGGAACGGAACGGAGTGGCTGGAAGAACAGAAACTGGTGCCTGCCGAGCCCTACCACAAGACCAGTTTCGGCACGGCCGTCTCGCTGTTTGGAGACCGAGCGGTGATTTCTGAACCGGGGCGAGCTGTGAACGTACTGGCGCTGGAGGCCGGAGTCTGGCGTGAGCAACAGCGGCTCGAACAGCCTGGAGATGGTCACTTTGGCCGGGATGTCGAGTTGGCGGGGAATCAGATTGTAATTGGCGGTGACACGGATGCCTATGTGTTTGGCTGGGACGGTACCCAATGGCGGCCAGTCGAACAGATATCGGTCGGAATCGCTCATGATCCCTACCGACCCAGTGTCACGGTAGCGGTGGAGAACACGGAAGTAATGATCGGAGCGCGATTTGACGACCATTTGGGACTGATCGATTCTGGGGGCGCATACATTGTGCGCCGTGGTGTACCGGCCGAAACCCACTACGCCACGTTGTTCGTCAACAATGGCGCTCGCCACGCATTTGCCCCGGGAATGTATCTGGGCGAGAAAGTGGATATTGAAGCGAATGGATTGCCGGATGAATTCGCCGTCGGTGACGATAGCCACCACGGTGCCGACGAAGACGGGGTCCTTCTCTCGCGATTGGTGCGCAACACCACGTCGTACGCGACGATGACTGCATCGGCGGCAGGTTACTTGAACGCCTGGATGGACTTCAACCGAGACGGCGACTGGGACGATGACGGCGAGCAGATCTTCGCGGGAGAATCCCTAATTGCGGGTATCAACACTTTGGCGTTCCAGGTCCCGGACGCGGCCGTCGATGATCTGAAGTTCCCGGCGATCAGTCGTTTTCGATTCAGCAGCGTGGAGATTCTGCCCTACGACGGCCCGGCTCCGGACGGCGAAGTCGAAGATCATGCGGTCTGGATTGTCCCCGATACAGATGCAGACGGAGTGGCAGATGAGGAGGAAAATGCTGGGCCCAACAATGGGGATGGAAATTACGACGGCTTGCCCGATAGCGCCCAGACCAACGTCGGCTCGCTGTTCTTTCCCGGCACGTCAGGTTACGTGACGATCATCGCCCCGGAAGGGACAGACCCTTGAAAACAGTCACCAGATTCCAGACCATCATTTCGGGAGACTACCGCAGGGAATGAATTTCGTGGCCGGGATCTTCGAGTTCACCGTTGCCGGTGTGCCGCCCGGCGGGGCCGTGATGGTGAAAGTGTTGTCGCACGCGACTGCGGATCTGAACGCGTACTACATGTTTGGCGCCACGCCGGATTTGTGGGAACGCTGGTATCCCTTCGTCTCGAAGGGAGACACGGGCGCGGTATTCATGGGAGAGGCGATCGACTTGCATTTTGTCGATGGCGCGCGGGGCGACGGCGATTTGAAGGCCGACGGAATCGTGACTGTATGCGGAGCACCGGCCAGGAACGAGCATCCGCGACCGTGGCAGAATCCACATCTCAATGTCAACGTTAACGACGACGGATACGTCTCGCCGATCGACGTCCTGCTACTCATCGATTCGCTCAACACTGCCGGGGCCCGTGCCCTCGCCGTTCCACCCCTTCCACCTCAATTGCCCCCCTGCTACTTCGACGTGAGTGGCGATAACAAAATCTCACCGATCGATGTGTTGATCGTCATTGACGACCTGAACAGAAATGGGGCTCGGCGCATTCCTCGTGATTCCGCGACGGGGGATGGGGAAGGGGAGAGCAGCCGGATACCGTTGGCTCAGTTGCAGCCTTTGCCGTCGGACGCGCGGATTTGCGATTTGTGGGCCGGCGGAGCGGTCCCCGAACACAGCACGTCCCGTGTATTGCGTTCTTCAGTCAGCGGCGAAGAGCGGGGATGGTCGTGCGAGCGGAGTTGTGGACGGTGCTGCGCCCCGGTGACGGTGGATCGACCGGTAGCACCTGCTGGCGACGCCGCCAGTTACCGGCTCGCTCGATACCTGTCGCTCCCGCAAGAGGATCTGGAAGATCTGCTCGACGACCTGGTCGACGACATTGCTGCTCAATGGTGGAACAAACGGTAACGGCCTCACCGGGCGTTGCCCCAGTCGGCGTCCATCGATGGCCCAAGCGAGCCAGCGCCTCAAGGAGAGCAAGATCGCGGAGCAGATCAGCATACACCCTGGTCGTGTTTCTTTCTGACAGCTGACCGCTTGCGGAACGGCCCGGGCATGACCGGCGGAACTCTTGGCAAGTGCTAGGCCGTAGCCGCGGTCGCGCAGACCGCGGGGGATGTGGCGAAACGGATGGCGGTGCCCCCACGCTCTGCGCGAGCATGGCGACGACTGCGCGAGCATCGCTACGACGTGGACCGTAGCTGCGGTCGCGCAGACCGCGGCGGAAGTGGCGAAACGGATGGCGGTGCCCCCACGCTCTGCGCGAGCATGGCGACGACTGCGCGAGCATCGCTACGACGGGACCGTAGCTGCGGTCGCGCAGACCGCGGCGGAAGTGGCGAAACGGATGGCGGTGCCCCCACGCTCTGCGCGAGCATGGCTACGACTGCGCGAGCATCGCTACGACGCGGACCGTAGCTGCGGTCGCGCAGACCGCGGCGGAAGTGGCGAGACGGATGGCGGTGCCCCCACGCTCTGCGCGAGCATGGCTACGACTGCGCGAGCATCGCTACGACGCGGACCGTAGCTGCGGTCGCGCAGACCGCGGGGGAAGTGGCGAAACGGATGGCGGTGCCCCCACGCTCTGCGCGAGCATGGCTACGACTGCGCGAGCATCGCTACGACGCGGACCGTAGCTGCGGTCGCGCAGACCGCGGCGGAAGTGGCGAAACGGATGGCGGTGCCCCCACGCTCTGCGCGAGCACGGCTACGACTGCGCGAGCATCGCTACGACGCGGACCGTAGCTGCGGTCGCGCAGACCGCGGGGGAAGTGGCGAGACGGATGGCGGTGCCCCCACGCTCTGCGCGAGCATGGCTACGACTGCGCGAGCATCGCTACGACGCGGACCGTAGCTGCGGTCGCGCAGACCGCGGGGGAAGTGGCGAAACGGATGGCGGTGCCCCCACGCTCTGCGCGAGCATGGCTACGACTGCGCGAGCATCGCTACGACGCGGACCGTAGCTGCGGTCGCGCAGACCGCGGGGGAAGTGGCGAAACGGATGGCGGTGCCCCCACGCTCTGCGCGAGCATGGCTACGACTGCGCGAGCATCGCTACGACGCGGACCGTAGCTGCGGTCGCGCAGACCGCGGGGGAAGTGGCGAGACGGATGGCGGTGCCCCCACGCTCTGCGCGAGCATGGCTACGACTGCGCGAGCATCGCTACGACGCGGACCGTAGCTGCGGTCGCGCAGACCGCGGGGGAAGTGGCGAAATGGATGGCGGTGCCCCCACGCTCTGCGCGAGCATGGCTACGACTGCGCGAGCATCGCTACGACGCGGACCGTAGCTGCGGTCGCGCAGACCGCGGGGGAAGTGGCGAAATGGATGGCGGTGCCCCCACGCTCTGCGCGAGCATGGCTACGACTGCGCGAGCATCGCTACGACGTGGACCGTAGCTGCGGTCGCGCAGACCGCGGGGGAAGTGGCGAAATGGATGGCGGTGCCCCCACGCTCTGCGCGAGCATGGCTACGACTGCGCGAGCATCGCTACGACGCGGACCGTAGCTGCGGTCGCGCAGACCGCGGGGGAAGTGGCGAAACGGATGGCGGTGCCCCCACGCTCTGCGCGAGCATGGCTACGACTGCGCGAGCATCGCTACGACGCGGACCGTAGCTGCGGTCGCGCAGACCGCGGGGGAAGTGGCGAGACGGATGGCGGTGCCCCCACGCTCTGCGCGAGCATGGCTACGACTGCGCGAGCATCGCTACGACGCGGACCGTAGCTGCGGTCGCGCAGACCGCGGGGGAAGTGGCGAGACGGATGGCGGTGCCCCCACGCTCTGCGCGAGCATGGCTACGACTGCGCGAGCATCGCTACGACGCGGACCGTAGCTGCGGTCGCGCAGACCGCGGCGGAAGTGGCGAAATGGATGGCGGTGCCCCCACGCTCTGCGCGAGCATGGCTACGACTGCGCGAGCATCGCTACGACGCGGACCGTAGCTGCGGTCGCGCAGACCGCGGGGGAAGTGGCGAAACGGATGGCGGTGCCCCCACGCTCTGCGCGAGCATGGCTACGACTGCGCGAGCATCGCTACGACGCGGACCGTACCTGCGGTCGCGCAGACCGCGGCGGAAGTGGCGAAACGGATGGCGGTGCCCCGACAGCGGAGCAGACACCCAGCTTTCCATTGCCTTTTCATCCCTGCCGCGGACCCTCCGATGATCGTCCCTTGCCGCATGCCGAACATGCTAGCGACGGGTGGCACTGGCTGAGCGAGCTGGATCGACGTCACCATTGCTCTCAGGTATCACGGCGAGCGGAGCCAGTGTGCGGCGGCGACCAGACCAGTCGATCGCTGCTGAAGATCGCGGAGCAGACACCCTGCTTCCCTTTGCCTTCTCATCCCTGCCGCGGGCCCTCCGATGATCGTCCACGACCGCAGGCCGAGCATGCTGAGCGGTGTCGTAATTGCTTCGTCGGTGACATACGTATGTCACCGACACCCCGCTGCGGCGGGTCTTGCATGAACCGCGGGATCGGGTAAAATAACGGCGGTTCTGGCGAGCGAAAGGCGGGCAATCACTTTCTCTTGCGCAGTGTTTCCCGAGCGTCCCCACAGGGCCCTCAGCGGCCGCGGGTGCTTCGGGCACTGCCCGCACACGGAGGGATTGCCTCATGGTCGCCTACGCTCGTCGTAAATTGTTGGGTCGTGATCGCCGAGCCGTCTATCACTGCCGCGCCCGGTGCGTGCGCCGCGCCTTTCTCTGTGGCCGGGATCCACTTACCGGCCGCGACTTCTCCCATCGCCGCGATTGGATCCTGGTCCGGGAAGAACAGCTCGCGGGGCTGTTCGCCATCGAAGTCGAATTCCACGCGGAACTGAGCAACCATCTGCATCTGATGCTCCGCTCGCGGCCCGATGTGGCCCGCCGCTGGTCGCCCCACGAGGTGGCCCGCCGCTACCTGACCGCCATGAAGATCGCCAAATGCATGTCGGACGAGCTGCCGCAAGTCAGCGACAAACGCATTGAACAGGTCGTGCGCGACAAGAAGCGGATCAAGCAGTTGCGGCGGCGGCTGAGCAATATTTCCTGGTTCATGGGAATCTTGTGCGAAAACATTGCCCGCCGCGCCAATCAAGAAGACGAATGTACTGGCCGGTTCTTCGAGTCTCGCTTCAAGTGCCGGGAATGTGTCGGTTTCGCCGGCATGTTGGTCTGTGCGTTGTATATGGACTTAAACCTCATCAAGGCCGGCGAAGCCGTTTCGTTGCGCTCGTCCCGCTACACGTCGGCCTATCAGCGGATCATGGCGCAAGAGGAGCGTTCCAACAGTCCGAATCGAGCGGATGGTTGGCTGGGAGAGCTGACGCTGCGTGAAGGGACGCTCGAGGACGAGACGATCGCGCTCACCTCCCGCTGGGGCCGCCGCGCATCGGATCTGGGGCTGCTGCCGATCTCACTGGAGAGTTACTTGCGGTTGCTGGAGTGGACCGCTCGGCAACTGCGCAGTGGCCAACGCAGTACGGTTCCCAAGGACGTGGAGACATTGCTGGATTATATGGATGTGAACGAGGAGGCCTGGCTTGATACGTTCCAGCGTTACGAGAGCGTCTTCTGCCACGCCATCGGTTCACCCGCGGCCATGGCCGAAGTAGCACAACGGATGGGCCGCCGTTGCCTGAAGGGGATGTCCGCTTGCCGCCGGCTGTTTGCGTAAGGTCCACGCCGCTCGCTTGATCGTCGATCAGAATTTGTGACCGCCCACTTCCGCCGCGCTCGCCGTGCGCGCCGACCGCCTGCAATCGTCGCTGGCGTCGCACCCACCCCGCCCTGTCCATGCTGTTCTTGGCACCTTCGAGCTCATTGCCATCCATTCGCCTCGCGGGCAAGTCAATCCGGGGCTCGCTAACGGCCACCGAAAGTCCATCAGGCGCAGGGTGTCTGCTCCCGAAGCCGTCGCTGGCGTCGCGCCAACCCCGCCCTGCTCATGTTCTTGTTCGCACCGCCGTGCCGATTGCCATCGATCGCCTCGCGGGCAAACCAATAAGTGGACCTCCAAACGCCACCGAACATCCATCAGGAGCAGAGTGTCTGCTCCTTTATTTATGCTCCTTTATGCTCGTCTGCCGTGTGCTCAGGGCGCGCGCCAGATGGTGATGGGGCCCCAGCGGGAGGCGGCTGTGTGTCCCGGGGGCTCGACGTCGGCGAACACGAGTCGTGTCGTGGCTAGATCATCCATCGGCACGAGCCCGGTATCCCACAGCGGCGGCTGCAGAGCTTGCGCGTCGCTCGGCCAGACCACGACGCGCCAGGCGTGCCGCGTCAACTCGGCGCGCACGCGATACTTTTCCTTGGCCTCGATCATCGGACTGTGCGCACGCGGTTTCCAGCCCGGTTCGAGGTTCTCCCAAGGACCGCTCAACGGCTGGGAACTCTGCGTGTAGATCCCGAATCGCGTCCCGGGTCCGTAGAAAGAGAACCGAAAGGATGCCGTTCCCTGTTCGTTGGCCGATCCCAACAACTGGCTGTCGATGCCCATCTCCAACGGCGTGAGCGCAAACTCAATCACGAGCGGGCGTCTATCGTCCAACTCGAATTCCTGGCGTGTGGCGATGCCCGTATAATGTTCCCAGCCACCGGGTGCACGGGTTTCCAGACTCCCGTTGACGATGTGCGGGGTACCGAGCAACAGCCACCGCGAATCGTCCAGTCGCTCAAATCGCTCGTCGAGCAGCACTTGGCGCTGCGCAGCTGAATCGCTCTCACTGCCGCTTGCCAGCTTCTGCAGGTGTGACTCGATGCTGGTAATGTCCGCCAAGAGCGCGGCGAGGCCTAGCGGATCTCCGCGCGAGTAGAGCGGCAGCGACTGTTCGAGAATGTGCTGCATTCGCTCGCGCTGTGCCGACCAGCGCTGCGGCACGCCGGCCAGGATCTGCGGCACGCGTTCGTTCGGCTGGTCCGCCGCCGCGAGCAATGCGAGCTGAGTATCGATCAGCAGCACCTGCCGTTCGGCATGCGCCGCCATCTTCTCCGCAGCCAATCGCAGGTCGCCCAGTTCCCGCTGGCGACCTACGAGCGGCTTCTGGGTATCCAGCACTTCCGTCAGTGTGGTGGCATCCTGTACGACTTGTGCCGCCGCATCGCGGATTCGCATCACACGCGCGCGATCGTCGCCGCCGGAAGCGATCAGCTTGGCGCACTTGCGCAGCGCGCCCATGAGCGTGTTGCCGAGGTAACCCGGTTCCTGCGTGTCGACCACACCAACCACGTCCCCGAGCGTCTGATTGGCCAGTTCGAGTGCCGACTTGCACTGATCCAGTTGCGTGTACACGCGCGCGAGCGTTTGCGCGGCGTCCTCCGTGCGCGCATCGTAGAAATGGCGGACAAAGGCCTGAGTGTATGTCGCCTGATAATCGTCGAGCACACCGCACGGGTCACCCCAGGTCGCGTATCCGTTGAGTGCGAAGCCGTACCAGATCGAATCGAACGCCCGCAGGCGGTGCTTGGAGAACGAAGCGGTTGCCACGCCCCAGAACCGGCCGTCCGTTTCAGCTTGGCGCGCCGCCGCTGCCTGGCCCAACATCGCCGTAATGTTGCGGGTGCCGGTCTGCTCCATCGGCGGCCACAGCTTGGCAGGCTGCTCGGGCGACAGGTCCGCCAGATAGAAAGTGTGGTTGTACATGGCCGAGATACCGAGCACATCGTAGCCTCGCTCGAGCAGGCCGTTGATGCCCGTGTAGTCGGACCAGTATTTCCAGTAGCCCATGACCGTGTCGTGCGGGATCCGCTCAATGCCAACCCAGTCCTTGCCCGGGCCGTACATGTAGAACTCATCCGCCCAGATCAACGGCCGTACGGGACGATCCAGTCCGGCTGCCACGCGGTGGACGGCCGCGATACATCGCTCGGCGTGCCCCAGCAGCAGGTCTCGCACCGTTTCACCCGCATCAATGCGCCGTTGGCACGCGGGGCAGTACCGCTGCTGCCACTGCATGTCGATCTCACTGCAGCCGATCCCGATGATCGGCGAGTCGTCGAAGCGACGCAGCAGGTCTCGGTACAGACCCTCGATGAACGGATCGAGGTCGGGATTCGACGGGCAGATCAAGCCCGACGCCGTCATCTCACGATAAGGCCGCCCCTCGTCACAATTCCACACCAGCTCGCTGGCCTGCGCCAACGTCTGCAGCGACGGGACGATCGTGACGTGTTGGCGTTTGGCTTCTGCCACGATCTCCCGGCAGTCCTCCTCGGACAGCGTTCCTTCATCGGCACAGGCCGGAAAGGACGCGTACGGGAACAAGTTGTAGCACTCGATGACCAGCGTGTTCATCTTGAATTCAGCCAGACGCCGGATCTGTTCGATCAGATAGTCCTTGGCCACGATCCGTCCGAACCGTTCCTGGCCGCCTTCGATGTAGATGCCGCGTGTCCGGCACGTCGGGTAGTCGACGATCGTCAGGCAGGGGAGCTGGCCTTCCGCGGAGAATATCCGGAGCAGTTGACGCAGCGTTTGCGCCGCGTAGAAGATGCCGGCCGGCGAAGCGCCGTGCGCCATGATGCCCGACGGTTGGATACGCAGCACATAAGCTTCTTCGGCGTTTGTACCGTTGGGCAGTGCCGGCAAGTCCGTGGGATCGCCGATCACGAAGAGATGATCGCCATTCTTGGCGTTCTCGATCTGCCATTCCACTTGCTGCAGTGCGACGGACGGGTCGACGGCCCAGGAGGACTTGACGCCTGGCTCGGTCGGGCGCGTTTCGCTCCCTGCCCCCTGCTCAAGTGAGACGGTGCCACCGCTCACATCCAGATACTTGGGCCGCGGAAGGAGCATCGCAGCGATTTCGCGCGCTTCTGGAGTCAGCTGTGCATCGAGCCGCACGGAGACCGGTTCTTTGGCCGCCTGGATCACAAAGGCAGTCAGTTGTTCAGCTGGTTCGTCCGGGCGGGCGGCCGGCAACGGCCCGCTGCTGGCATACAGTGCGCTGCCAATCAACCCCGTCAGTAAGAGATGAGTTCGCTGCATGATGAATCGCTCGGAGTGTCGGACGCGGAATTCAAAGGGCTGTTGCTGCCTCATTATGTGCGCGGGACGACTCGCTGAC
Organism: uncultured Planctomycetota bacterium; assembly: GCA_963802295.1. Taxonomy (GTDB): domain Bacteria; phylum Planctomycetota; class Planctomycetia; order Pirellulales; family Pirellulaceae; genus JAJRVM01. The sequence goes on from CAWDIM010000010.1 coordinate 567,791, forward strand.
AACCTGCACGAAGACGGCATTCCGGTGGCTGTCAGAGAAGGGCAATAGCGTGAACGACGTGACGGATATTCATCGGATGCATCAAGTGCATCCCGCGGAACTCTTCGCACCGCCGACTTGATCCCGCCGCACTCCATCGGCTGCGACCATTCGCTGACCGACATCAGCCACACGGAATTCGGACACCGCACTCAAGTCCCGGGCGGAACCGAGACGCACTCGAAGGAGGGTGATGGCTGAAGGGGCACGAGGAGACCTGTCGCACTACGCGACGGCATTCCCTGGACCACCCTCTTCACAAAACAAAGAACAAAGAACAAGGAACAGCGATGCCGAGGCATCGCACGCCATCCGTGACGCCGCACCGCCTTCCCGCTCTTGCCGGGTATCGACGGTCTCGCCAGCAAAGACAGCGTGACGCTTGGTGATCACGTCGAAGACGCCGATGATACGGTTGCGGTCGGACCGGCAACCTGGGGCAGGACTGTCCACTGCCCAGCACGCTCCGAGCCATACCGGGAAAAGTACCTGTACCTGGAAAAGAGTCCTGACCCCTTTTCACTCCTCGACCGACGAAATGCCGCGTGGTGCCACGATCCTCGCGTCCGTATATGGTCTGCCCGAGAATGCGGCGGTCGATTGTCTGGCAGCAGGCGGGGCCGCCAGTCCAGTCGCGATCACCCGGCCGCGCGCCGATGTGCGAGGCGGCTCCCGCTCGCCGTTCGACGATCCGCACTTTGCGCTGGAGGACTGGATTCCGGTTGCGGCGCGGGGACCCGCGCGGCCAGCTCTCGCCAACGGCAGTTGCGCCGTGGTGGAAAGCGACGAGTTGCGTGAGACACTCGATCTGCTGGCGGCAGATATCGATTCCCATTGGTCGCACCTGGCCCGGACTTAGGGTGTCGTCAACGCGGAGGCTGCACATTGATCGCAGGACGGTCGTTCACGCCCTCCTGCTCAGGTCGCCGCGGAACGTCGAGCTGTATCCGTGTCCGACTGTGTAAGTGGCGGTGGCTTCGTGCGCCGCGGAAGATGCTGGGCCTCGCGCCCTCGGGTCGGCCGTAGCTTCGGCCAGCAGCGAAATCGACTCGCTTGCGGCCTGCGTGTGATCCACGGTAGGCCACATCTCCAAGCCGAGGAAACCGGTGAAACCCGTGGCGGCGACGGCGCGGAAGACGTTTTGATAGTTGATCTCGCCGGGGCCCGGCTGGTGGCGGCCGAGCACATCGCCCACGTGCAAGTGCAGCGGAGCAAGTGCAGCGGAGCAGACACCCTGCTCGGCCGCCACTGCTCGGCCGCCAATTCCATGGCCAACGGTACACTCGTCCCAGTCGCTATGGGAGCATGCCAGCGGTATCATCATCGCTGTTTCGGTGACATATGTATGTCATCATTGCCCTGCTGCAGCGGGTCTTGCATGCGGCACGGGATCAGGTAAGATAACGGCGGAGCCGGCGAGCGAAACGTGCGGGAAAAGCCGACGCAGATCGATGGAATACCTTTCGGCCAGGAGCATTGTTCGGCCAGGAGCATTGTGAAGGAGCGTGCTTGTTTCGTGGGTCGGTATTCGGACCGCGGATTTGAGACCACGCAGTGTGGCCGACTTTACGCCATCCTAGTTTAGTGATTTGTCAATGCTTCATGCTGGGCGCTGAGTATGCGGAGCGGTAGATTTCCCGTGATGGAACAGGTAGACTGGGTAAACGATTGTGTGGCTGCGACGGTGCGCATCGCATATCAGATGGTTTTCTGTCCCCTGACTGTGTTCGCAGACTGGTTGTAGGAAGGCAGATTCCCCCTGGGGCACCGGTGGCCGCCGCAGATGTACGGACGTCCAATTCTCTCCCCTCGTCATCTACCTGCCTGTGAGCGTCCCGCTCGATGCTGAAGGAACACTCGATGAACCACACACCGATGACAGACCGCGTCGCACTGCTCACCTGTCTCCTGCTGCTCCTGGTGAGCCATTCCGCCACTGCGCAGACGCGGTGGAAAGTCGTCAACGGAGACTTCAGCGACCTCACCGGTCTGACCAAGGGGAGCGACGCATGGTATAGCGGATTGCCCCAGGGATGGAGCGGATCAGGCAGTTCCTATGCCCTCCATGCTCGAGACGGTGCGACTCCTCCGACCTGCAATCCATCGACGTTGGGTTATCTCCGCCAGCGTGTCGGGACGTTGGCCAAGCCGTCCGATGTCGTGCTCACGTTCGACGTGTCCGAGCCCTGGAACGCCCCAGTCGTTTTGAGAGCGGCGATTCTGGATGGAGACTTCCTACAACTGGCGGGCGATGATTTTTCAGCAGGGACCCAACAGACGCTGGTCGCGAAGCAAGTTCCCGCAGGCACGTCCATCGTGATCACCTTTCAGGCGGCCCAATCCACACCCGGCCTCGACAACGTTTCCGTCGCGATCAAGGAACTGGACTCCTCCGCACCGGTCGCAACGCCGCCCCCCCAGTCCGGACCACCTGTCACGGTGGCGTGCTACTACTTCGGCAACTACCACCCGGGTGATCCACGCAACGAGAAAAGCAAGGGGCCGGGATGGTCCGAATGGGAACTGGTCCGGGCGGCCCGGCCCCGCTTTCCCGGCCATCACCAGCCGAACGTGCCGCTCTGGGGTTACACGGACGAGTCCGATCCCAAGGTCATGGCTCAGAAGATCGACGCGGCTGCCGACCATGGCATCGATGCATTCATCTTCGATTGGTACTACTACAACGACGGCCCGTTTCTCGATCGCCCGATCGACAACGGCTTTCTGCAGGCGTCGAATAATGCGCGCCTCAAGTTCGCTTTCATGTGGGCGAATCACGATTGGCTGGAAATCCATCCCTACAAACGCGGCACGGAGCAGCAGGTTCTTTATCCCGGCGTGGTGACGCCGGAGCATTTTGAGAAGATCTGCGACCACGTCATCAAGTCCTACTTCCAGCATCCGTCCTACTGGAGGATTGACGGGCGGCCCTACTTTTCCTTTTACGAGCTGACCAAGTTGCTGGATGGTTTCGGTAGCGTGGAGGCGACGCGCGCGGCACTCGACAAGTTCCGCGCGAAGGCCGTGGCCGCCGGTCTGCCGGGCCTGCATCTGAACGCCGTGGTCTGGGGGCAGCCCATACTTCCAGGCGAGCAGAAGCCGGTGGACGCCGCCCAACTGGTCGATGATCTCGGCTTTGACTCGGTCACCTCGTATGTGTGGATTCACCACGTGCAGCTGCCAGCATTGCAGACCGACTACAACGAAGTCCGCGACACGTACTTCCGGTATTGGAATGAAGCCGCGCGGAAGTTCAGCGTGCCGTATTTCCCGAACGTGACGATGGGTTGGGATTCCAGTCCGCGCGCCAACCAGGATGACGAATTCGAGAACGTCGGGTATCCCTTCATGCACACCATCGGCGGCAACACGCCGGAGCGGTTCCAGGAAGCGCTGGAGATCACCAAACGCCGCCTCCTGTCTCAGCCCGGCGGCCCGCGGATCCTGAACATCAACTGCTGGAACGAGTGGACCGAAGGCAGCTACCTCGAACCCGACCAGGTCCATGGGATGAAGTATCTCGAGGCGGTACGCGACGTCTTTCGTCCCGCAGGAACGAACTGAGCCAGGACACGCACGATAAGATCATCTTCCCTGACCGTCGTTCGCACTTGCTTGTTGCTCGCCTGTTTCGTTGCGCCTGCCCAGCGCGCCGGATCTTGGGCAGGTGCTCGGATCCTGCGAGCCGCCGGCCCCGCTCACCGCACGCTGCGAAAGGCAGTCGCGTGCACCAGATCACTTCGCTCACGTTCGCGTTCCCGCCGCCGCGCATCGCGGTTTGTGCAATCTGCTGCAGTTCAGTGCGGCGCGACCGGTCGAGGGTTCGCAAGGCGAGCACCCTGCCGGGCAGGTTTTAATCGCCCTGCGGCGCTGGCTTGGCTCGTGAACAGCATCGCCTCCCACAGATGCTGATTCCCGCGGCGATGGCGACCAGCGCCAACACGATCGCGGACGGTTCCGGCACGGCTGTGAAGGTCACAACATCGTCGTACGTGCGGCGTTCCCAGGAGAGGATCACGCCCGGGTCCTCTGCCGATAACAGGGGGAACGCGTAGGCCGGTGTGATCGTCACGTCCCAGAGCCCGCGCGGGTTGTAGATCACGTCGATTTCCAGGTGGCCATAGTGCTTGCCGCCCGAGAGAAACACGTCATCCGCTCACACTTCGGGGGCGTCAGCGTGGGCCAGAAACGCACTCGCATCGCTGAGCGTCCCGGATTCGATTCCCCGCAGGCCGTCGCCACCGATGCCGATGTCGTAGAAGTGGATTCCGTCCACGATCCATGTTCATACATTTCGTCGTGTCCCGAGAAAACGGCCTTGACACCATACTCGGTCAACAGCGGCGTGATGACACGCAGTGGCTGGCCTGACTGCGTGTCCTCGGCGACGGTGTCGTTGCCCGCCGGACGTCCGTGAATGCCCGACGAGTAGGCCGCATGGTGGTACTGCACAAACACGATCTGGCCGGCCGACTGGGCTGCGGCGAGCTGAGTCTCGAGCCACTGGTACTGCCGAGAGCCAGGCATGTAGTCGGAGATTTGCGGATGGGCGGATTTCGCGAGATGGAAGTTTGTGTCGCTGGCCGTGTTGTCGACGCCGCCGTTACTCGAGTCGATCGTGAGGAGTGTCACCGGCCCGAAGCTCACGCGATGGTAGCGGCCGGTGTGGTCCGCGAATATGCCGGGAGCCACCTCGACGTTCGTGTGGCCGTTATCGGGCACGTCGAAGTAGGTTCGGTACTTCGCAGCGGCCGCCTGGGCCGCAGCGGGAGAGTAGCCCCCGAGCGCACCCGGGCCACCAGAATTCTCATGGTTGCCGAAAGCCGACACGACGGTGGCGTCCGCGGCAAACGTGCCGAGGGCGCGGAGCACGCGCACGCGGAGCAGACACGCGGAGCAGACACGCGGAGCAGACACGCGGAGCAGACACCCTGCTTCGCCGCCAATTCCATTGCCAACGGCGCGGAGCAAGAGCAGCGGAGCAGCAGCGGAACAGACACCCTGCTTCGCCGCGTCCCTGCTTTCCGCCCCTCTAGCGGGCCCTCCGACGATCGTCCCTTGTCGTCTGTCGCGCATGCTCAGCGGTTCCATCATCGCTTCGTCGGTGACATACGTATGTCATCGCCACCCCGCTGCGGCGGGTCTTGCATGCGGCCCGGGATCGGGTAAGATAACGGCGGTTCTGGCGAGCGAAAGGCGGGCAATCACTTTCTCTTGCGTGCAGTATTACCCGAGCGTCCCCACGGGGCCCTCAACGGCCGCGGGTGCTACGGGCACTGCCCGCACACGGAGGGATTGCCTCATGGTCGCCTACGCTCGTCGTAAATTGTTGGGTCGTGATCGCCGAGCCGTCTATCACTGCCGCGCCCGTTGCGTGCGCCGCGCCTTTCTCTGTGGCCGGGACCCATTGACCGGCCGCGACTTCTCCCATCGCCGCGATTGGATCCTGGTCCGGGAAGAACAGCTCGCGGGGCTGTTCGCCATCGAAGTCGAATTCCACGCGGAACTGAGCAACCATCTGCATCTGATGCTCCGCTCGCGGCCCGATGTGGCCCGCCGCTGGTCGCCCCACGAGGTGGCCCGCCGCTACCTGACCGCCATGAAGATCGCCAAGTGCATGTCGGACGAGCTGCCGCAAGTCAGCGACAAACGCATTGAACAGGTCGTGCGGGACAAGAAGCGGATCAAGCAGTTGCGGCGTCGGCTGAGCAATATTTCCTGGTTTATGGGAATCCTGTGCGAGAATATTGCCCGCCGCGCCAATCAAGAAGACGAATGCACTGGCCGGTTCTTCGAGTCTCGCTTCAAGTGCCGGGAATGTGTCGGATTCGCCGGCATGTTGGTCTGTGCGTTGTATATGGACTTAAACCTCATCAAGGCCGGCGAAGCCGTTTCGTTGCGCTCGTCCCGCTACACGTCGGCCTATCAGCGGATCATGGCGCAAGAGCAGCGTTTCAACAGTTCGAATCGAGCGGATGGCTGGCTGGGAGAGCTGACCCTGCGTGAAGGGACGCTCGAGGACGAGACGATCGCGCTCACCTCCCGCTGGGGCCGCCGTGCATCGGATCTGGGACTGCTGCCGATCTCGCTGGAGAGTTACTTGCGGTTGCTGGAGTGGACCGCTCGGCAACTGCGCAGTGGCCAGCGCAGTACGGTTCCCAAGGACGTGGAGACGTTGTTGGATTATATGGATGTGAACGAGGAGGCTTGGCTTGATACGTTCCAGCGTTACGAAAGCGTCTTCTGCCACGCCATCGGTTCGCCCGCGGCCATGGCCGAAGTAGCCCGGCGGATGGGACGCCGCTGCCTGAAGGGGATGTCCGCTTGCCGCCGGCTGTTTGCGTAATGCCCACGCCACTCGCTTGATCGTCGATCAGAATTTGTAACCGCCCACTTCCTTCGCGCTCGCCGTGCGCGCCGACAGCGTGCATTCGCCACTGGCTTCGCACGCACGTCATCCCCTTCATGCTTTTCTTCGCATCGCCGAGCCGATTGCCGCCCAGCGCTTCGTGCGCAAACCAGACTGTAGGCCTCCAATCGCCGCCACAGATCCATCAAGAGCAGAGTGTCTGCTCCTTTTCCTTTTCTGCTCCTTTTCTCTTGCCATGTACTCAACCGGCGGGTGGTGATCCCGAGGCCGTGTCGCGTCGGGAACCATCCGCCATGCCCAGCCCGATGAGGTATCTGCTGCGCGTTCTGCCCCTCAGGCAAGCCTGAACAAGACTGGACAGCGTGAATACATGCTGAGCCCGACAGTAGTGAGTAGAAAGCCAGGAGGGCCACCGATGAGTTTCAGGACCGTGATCGGCACCACCACGCGAGGCCGGCGAAACGGCCGCCACCGCATGCTGGGGGGATGCGTCCTTCAGCCGATCACAGTCGCAGGCGGTCCCACTGTCTGCCGCAGAGTCCCCATAGGTGTCTGGTGCAGAACGCTTCCCCTTGGGAAGCATAACCACCAGCAGCGAAGCACAAGCAGAACTCAACGTAACAGCGACCGATCGGTGCCGCAGGAAGAAGCCGAAGTCAAAAAAAGACAAAAAACTTTGGCCGCGCTCGGAGTACGTCTTATTGACTCGGGGACCTTAATAGGTGTCTGCTCCTTTTCTGCTCTTTGTCGGTCGTGGGGACTCGGCGCAACTGGATTTCGCGCGGCGATTCGGCGAAAATGAGCGAGCGAGGGGGTGTGTTACGGCCCCAACGCGCAGTCGAGGCAACAATCGATGGTGACTACTCTGAGCGGCGCTGCCGCGCCGCGACCACTGGAGCGAGATTCCATGTCGAATGCAATCCGACGTCACTTGGTCCTGCTTGGCTGGATGTTGTTGGGCAGCACCGCCATGGCCTCGGAACCTCGCACAATCGCGCTGTGGCTGTTCGACGATCCTGACTATCCGGCTGTGACACTGACTGATGCGGGCGAGCGTCAGATCGATCTGCGTCTCCGCGAGCAGGGACGGCTGGTCAGCGGGCGATTCGGTCGGGCCCTCGAATCGGGAGCCGCCCTCGGGCTGGTGACGGAAATGGCGTGTCCAACCGGAGAATTGTACGCCTGCGACAAGGACGATCGGCTGCGAGCTGCGCCACCGCCCGAAGCGTTGAACCTGGGGTATCGCGATTGGACAATTGAGTTGTGGTTCCAGCCACGGGGTTCGCAAAGCGTCCCCGGTGTGTTACTCGCGTTGTCGAATCAAGCGACAGACCTCATTACATCGTACGCGAATTCGATCTGGATGGGTCCGGATCGGAACTACTTCATCCTCAGCAGTCCGGAACAGACGGCTCTTGCCGTGGATGGGGCCGTCAACGCGGAAGGAGGCATCGTTCCCGCGGGGCTGCTTAAGTCGGCAGGTTTCCAACTGCGAGTTCCCACGGACGCTGTCCAGCTCAACCTCGACGGCGCATGGACTCACGTGGCGTTCAGCTATGTCGCCCGCGACCGCCAGCTTCGCCATTTCATCAACGGGAAGCTGCAGCCACTCCCGCAACGGGGAGGCTTCCTGCCGTTGAAAGGACATCTGCGGCAATTCACGCTGGCCCGTGATGGAGCGGGTGAACAGCCACTATGCGGCTGCCTGGATGAACTGCGCATGTCTTCCGGCTGCCGTTACCGCGATGATTTTGTCCCACCGGGGACCTTTGCAGCACGTGTCGAGCCACGGCGTTTAGGAAGCCCAGTCTGGAACCCGCTCTTTCCTGTGGAGGTATCGGACAAACCTCTGAATCTGGGAGGCCGTCGGCACGTATTCCTGGATGACGCGCTGATCGACAAGCGGCAGGACGTGACGTTTCGCGTCCACCAGCCGGAGCGGGTGATCACGAACTTGCGGGTTGATCGCGAATGGGAGCCGGGGGCGCGGTTTGGACCTGGCGTCCCCGACGTTCAGTCCGTATTTCGTGTGGACGGGAAGTTCGCCATGATCTACACGAGTGGAACCATGTGGAGCGGGAAGCCTCAAGCCACCTGCCTGGCGTTGTCTGAAGACGGTGTGTGTTGGACGAAACCCGATGTTGGCCTGATCCCGTGGAATGGTCGTACCGACAATAACATCGTAATGATGGACGATGCCCAGGGGAGCGTACTGGAGAATCCTCATCCCGACGCACCTGAGCAGCGGTTTCTGTATGTCGCGTGGCAGATGCAGCGGGGAGTTTACGTCTACACGTCGCCGGATCTGCGCCGATGGCGGCGAAACGAAACTCTGGCACTGCCGTTCGATACGGGGGGCGGGGTGGAATCCTATTGGGACGACCAGCGGATGTCGTTCGTGACCTTTCTGCGTCATGAGGGGGCGTGGACCGACGTTGGACGCGGTCCGGGCCGGGCGTGTGCCTGCGCTGAATCGACAGACCTGTTCGTCACATGGCCGTTCGAGCGGCTGTCACGACCTGGGGTTCGGCGCGGGATCTTCTCCCTGCCAAGTTTGACCGACGAGTTGCCGATCGCGTTCGCCCCCAACGAACTCGGCCAGGTCTACCGCAGTCGCGCCGCCAAGTACCCAGCCGCCCCCGACACGTATGTAGCGTTTCCCTGGCGCTATGATACTGCCGCCAACCGCCGTCCAGGTTGCGAACTGATGGTGAGCCGCGACGGTGTGACTTGGCGTGGGTACGGAACGCAGTACTATCTGAACTCGGATTTTCAGATTGCCGATCGCCAAGTGATCGAAGCCCTTGTCGATCACGGTCTGTCTTTGCATGACGACCGCGTAGTCCATTTCGCCACGGCGAGATTTACAGCGCATGGCGGAGCGGCCTATGGCGGCACCGAGTATGACAGCGGCATTCACGATGCCTTCCTGAAACTCTCCCTGCGGCGCGATGGCTTTGTTAGTCTCTCCGCCACAGAGGCCGAGGGAACTGTGTTGACCAAGCCGATCCTGCTGGCTGGTACCGAACTCATTTTGAATGTGGATGCGTCGCAGGGCGAATGCCGCGTGTGCGTACTCGACGACAAGGGAAACGAGATAAGTGGGCTGTCTTTCGCCGAATGCCGGCCTATTCGCACTAATGGAAATGACCATGTCGTCGTTTGGGAGCGCGACGACACGTTGCGAAAGCTCCAAGGCAAACCCATCCGTTTGAAATTCTATTTGCGACAGGCCGACCTGTACGCGATGCAATTCAATTGCACAGTCCGACCCCCTGATGTCGATCCGACCCCCTGACTTCGGTCGCGGCCTTGTGTCATCGTGGGATTTGCTTTCGATTCGCTGCTTGTGGTGAACCGCTACTTCACTCAACATCTGCGACGTCGGCTGCGGATATGCTGCTGGAATCGCTGGCGATGCCGGCACGCGCCGACGAGAGCTCATACGTCTCGGAGTTCCGCGGCGACAAGCGATCGGTCACGCGCGAAGTGGGAAAGGCCCCAGGCACATGGCGAAATCCAGCGCTACGGGAGTCGGCCTGACCAATGCCTGGCTGCCGTTGCAGGGACTACTCAGCCTGAAGACCCGCTGGGCACAACTTGCTCCCCTTCGTGGAACCGCCTCGTGCGGACCCGCATGCTAGGTGCTGTGGGGGCTGGGCGGCGCGACCCGCCCGTCTACCCGACTACTGCAAATCTTTGCATCGTGTTTCAGGCGAACGGGACCGGTATGCGCCTGCGCGAATGCTGCCGGCTCCGCGTGAAAGACGTCGATTTCGCATGGTGCTTGTGCGCTTGATGAAAGATCAACTTCGTATTGGCAGCCATTTGATGTCTCGCCGTTTCGACGTGGAGACTCCTCTCTCGCTTGAGATCGCAATCTGCGATTGCGCCATCGCGAATCGCCATTCCGCGCCCGTGTGTATTAGAGGGGCCGGACGGGTGTGTAGTCAAGAACGCCTGAAGCGAGTCCGTTTCGCTGCCGTTACGGTACCGGGCCACGTCATGCCGGGCCCGTTGGGCCCGCACAGGAGTTGCGGGACAGACATGACTCAATCGGCTGGGTCGCACGCGGCCCTCACGGGCTACTGGCGCAGGTCCTGCGGAACCAATTAAGTTGAAAAACGCGAAGGCACCGTGTGCATTGCGCCACGCGACAAATCCAGGCGTAAAGGGAAGCCCGGAACCAGCTCCGACTAGTCGATAATCGGTACCCGGAACCAGCTTCTCATTCAGAGATCTTGCGCAGGCCCACACCGCCTGCCTTCAGATTCCTTGCGATCCATTCCTGAGCTACGCGCCACATCGCCTGGGTCACTTCATGGCCCGTGTCGGGAAACGGCGTAAAGCGAAACCGATCCGGTTGATCGCGATACAGTGGTGTGAGTTCCGCCACGAACTTGCGTACGGACTCGACGTCGATCAGTCCATCGCGACCACCGTTGAGCAGGCAGACGGCTTTCGGTGGGATCTGCGCCAATCGCGTGCGCGGATCCAGGGATACCACGAGCTCCCGAAGTCGCGGACCGTACGAGGCCTTCTTTGCATCTTGTTCGGGCCCGGGGGGGATCTTGATCACGTCCCACCAGAAATCGACGGCTCCCACCATACTGGCCACGACCTGCACGCGTGGTTCGCGCCAGGCCAGCACCATGGCGGTGCTTCCACCCATCGACATTCCGGTGGCGGCCACGCGAGACAGATCCACATCAGGCCTGCTCCCCAGCGCGTCCAGAATAGCCGAGACATCGCGCGCCGTGTGGGCGATCGACGTCTGATGAACCCAGATGCTGTACTCTTCCCCCAGTTCGGCGATGTGATCGCCGTGGAAGAGTCCCGCGATCGAACGTTCTCCGTGCAGATGCGCGTCAATCGCAATCGCGAAAATGCCGCGTGCCGCCAGATCGCGGCACCACGGTTCACACGATTCCTTATCGCCCCGAAAATAGTGCAGCACAAAACAGACGGGAAAGGGGCCATTCGCCGCGGGGTGAATCGCGATTGCCGGCACGGTTTCGTCAGGATCACAACCCGGCAGATGCAGCCGCTCGCGCACCAGCCCGCCAGGCAGGTCCACGCGTTCCAGCACCTCGATCTTGGGCGGTTCCACCGCCCCTGCCACAACACAGACCAGCAGCACCAGCGCCGAACACGCTGGTGCGACTCGCAAGTACTGGTGAGCATTCGTCATGGTGCAGCATCCACCTGATGGTATTCTTCGAACCGCGCCTTACGGTTTCTTGCCTCGTATCGCAAAGGCCAGAACGCTCTGGCCGGCTGCCCCCAAATCACCTTGCAGACAGACGGTCCCCGACACCACCTCGCCGGCCGATCCGGCCGGTATCACCAGACGGCAATCGAAACGAGTGCGGTCCATCGGTTCAATACGCACCGGCCACTGTTGTGGTTGCAGTACCCACCCCTCAGGCAAGTCCGTGACTCGCACGATCCCATCAGCCGCGCCGGCCGAGAAGTTATAAGCGTAGAAAGCCAGCGCGACATCCTGGCCCGCCGGCACTTCATACTCAAAGCCCTGGGACCACTCAATCGGATGGACTTTCGCGCGTTGCGGTCTCGGCAACTGCAGTTGCAGCACGACCGGACAGACGCTTGGCGGCGTCGCGAGTTCGGTCGGTTCCCCGGCCGGTTCAAGATCGGGCAACTCCACAAGCGTGGAGCAAACGGCGAATACCGCCGCGCCGCCGATTTCCTGCGGTCTGGCAATCGGCCGACCGAGGTAATCGTACAACTCGGTGATCGGCAGAGTGTCGGGTAGTGGCCAAGGCGCCGTCGTCTTGTTGCGTGCGGGCCAATCCACATTGCGTTCGGCCCAGATGACCATCACTGTTTGCGGCGCGCCGGCGCGTTGGGTGCGGAACAGGTAGATGTGCGTATCGGGTTGATCAGGACGTTGCCAGATTCCAACGAACTTGGCCCCGGCGAGCAAGCGGCCGACGGCGGCCAACGCCACGTAGGCGGGGCGCGGCGTCAGGTCCTTCCGCAACATGCCGAACTGCGTGTGGTTGAAATCCTCCGCGTAGTTTCCCAGCACGAACTGGAAGTGGCGTGCGGCTCCGGCCGATAGACTGCAGGCATAAGCCTGGGCGATGTACCGAGCCTTGCGCATTTCGTTTTCAGGCGAGTGATCGAACCAGGGGGCCTCGGTGTCGTAAGGCAGGCCCCGATCGGCCTCGGTGACCCACAGCGGTTTGCCGCCCGCGGCCAGTCGTGCCGGTTCCCACAGTCGCCGGTACTCGTGGTGCCACTCGTACGTGTGAATGTTGTACGTGTCGTAGTACGCGCTGGCCTGATTTCGCGCGAGTCCCTGCGTGTGCTCCATCGTCGGCAGAGTGGTGTAGACGTTCCAGCCGACCAGCACTGCGGGATCCCCCGCCTTGAAGCCCAGATAGGCGGCCTTCTGTAGCGAGCACATTTCATCGACTGTGTGACCTCCAAACATCTCGATGTTAGCTTCGTTCCATGGTTCCCAGGCCTGGACCTGGCCCTGGAATCGCCGGGCCATTTCGCGGCAGAAGCGGTACATGTCGCGCAGGTCGCGGGGAAAATGGCGTCGCGTATGTTCGCCATCCAGCTGCTTGTCGCCCGCCCACGCAGGTGAATCGTGGAAGACCTGCAGGACGCGGAGGCCCGCGTCCGCCTGAATCCTGCGCCACGTGATCGTAGTTGTTCGGGTGGCCGGCGTACACGCCCCGCTCCGGCTCCATCTCGCGCCACGCGATCCGGTCCCGGACCCAGTTCACGCCGGCCAGCGCGGCCAGATTCGCGTGACGAGCCTGCTCGGCCGCGTCATCGCGCGCGAACCAGGCCATGGCCGTATCCAAACAGATCGGGGAATCGAACGGCGTCGGTTCCGTGAGAGGCTGCAACACGGCCGCGGAGGTCCAGCCGGCAGGTTGGCCGTCCGCGCGGATGAATTCCGCGCGATACCAGCCCACAGGCAGCGCGCCGGCCGCGATCACGTCCAGTCGCTTGCCGGCGGCCACCAGATCGCCCGTCGCCACCGGTTTTCGTTCCGCATTCAATACGGTCCACTTCACCGCTGCTTCAGGGATCTCTGCTCCGACTCGAATGAAAACCGGCTCACCCAACAGATAGATGTTGCCCGGATGGTCTGGCAAGGGGGACGGAACGCGGCGGTCCATTCGCGGCAGAGTCGCTTCGGGGTCGCTCCCGGACAATGCGCTGCACAGGCCCAAGGCCAGAGCCAGGCAGCCGAGTGATGACATGTGTCGGATCATGAGTGTCCACCTTTTGTCACAGCGAGCACTGGGATTCAGGGCCAGGCACGCTGTCGGCGTGCAAGGACCCGAGCCAGCGCCGCCAAGTTGGCATACGGGTATACGTCGCTACGCGGTGTAACGAAAAATCTGCAAAGAACGACTCGGCAGAGTCCATTTCCTGGCCGGCGCCCCCTGCTGTGGGTCCAGTTGCACAAAGGCGTCGACGGTTTCCACGTGTTGGGGCGACGCGCCGTAGTTGGCCAACACCAGATACAACTCGCGGTTGGCGAACACGGACGCGACAACTCCCTGTGGCAACGGGCCGTTGAACAAGGCGGAGTCAGCAATTTCAAGGTAGGCCCAAGTTCCCTCTTCCGTCAACGCCTGGTATTGCTTCAACCACCGCGAATGCTCGGGGCGGGTATGCGGATCGGGAGGAATGGGGTCCCAGCCGCCATAGATGTACGGCCCGTCCGGATGTTCTTGATAGTACTTCCAAGCCGCTTCGTAGAAACCGTTTTCCTTGACGCCCGGCAGACGCGGAATGGGTACGACAGCCCGTTCGCCAGTCAGTGGCCGGCCTCCCTGCAGCAACGGAAACTGCATGTAGGGAATCGCATGCAGGAAATGCTCGTTGACACCGTTCACTTTGGCGATCGACCCGTGAATGCAAGGCACGACATACGGTTCATGATTCTTGACGGCTTCGCGCAGTCCCTCCACATTGTCCACTCCTTCGCCGACCCAGAGGTAGTCGTACACTTTCAGCCCGCCGGTCAGCGGCTGATTGGAGAAGTCGGCATGCATCTTGTAGATGCCGCCGCGGCGTTTGATTTCGGAATAGATTAATCCGAGCAGGTCGGTCATGGCGCCGTCATATTGTGGCGTTTCGTCGAAGACCACCATTTCATCCGGCGCGGGCTGCGGAATGCGCCGATCCGCGTTCGGCACATAGCCCCAATCGTTGTAGAGGCCATCCACTTCGTAGTCCTCCATGATCTGCACCATCCGCGGCAAGAAGTAGGCGCGCCAGCCCGGGCTGCTCGGTACACACCGCGTCAGGTCCCACCAACCGCCGAAGGCGTCGCCAGGACGCGACCACTCGAGCCGATAGTCTGGATCGCTCCCCACGAAATAGCCGCTGGAGGCGTACGCCAGGATCTTGATCCCGCGCTGGTGCACCATCGAAACGAAGCGTCGAAATCCCGCAGGATTGACCGACGTCAGCTTGTTGCCTCCAAACAGTCCATATCGGTCGTTCCACTCATCCATCACATGAATCAACTGGATACCATGATCCTTCAGCCGGTCGAGTTCCTGCTCGTCGTACTCACTCGGTTCCCAAGGCGTGCGGCTGGGGTACTCGCCCAGATTGTAGACGCACTGTCCGGGCAGGTAGTTCGTGACGAGGTGTTTGCGCAGGCAGGTGCGGATCTTCTGCGTGCACAGGCCGATGTTCGTCAGACGCCGGCGATGGTCGTCGGCGGAGAAGTTCATCACGATCGACGGCGGCGAAGTGGACGCAGCCACATTTTCCTGGTCCTGCAAACTGTCCGCATTCGATTCGGACGCGGGAAGTGAAATCGCAGCGCTCGCCGCGGCGGCCGAAGTACCCCATTTCAAGAACGATCGCCGGTCCATAGTCGTATTCTCCAGATTGTGGGCGTGTTCCCTATCGTCTTGTATCGTATCGTACCGTACCGGACGGCTCCGCGCACAGGTACCATGGTAACCCTCGAAAACCGGTTGCCTTGCCCCACTGCCGTCCGCTCCGCCGCGTCGAGGATGTGGCGCCCCGGCCGCTCTGCCGGAAGGTTTTCCCATTCAGGGTAAGAAGTTTCGGAAGGTGGACCGAAATCCACTCCAGATCGCCTGCCTGTTCAACCGTCGTCGAAGCCATGTACGGGGAGTCGCTTATGCGTCAGCTGAGCATTGCCGTGTGGCTTGGAACGTGTCGATGGCGGTGAGTTCGTTCGCGAGAAGATCACCTTTCAAACCGCGTCCGACTGCGTGCGTGGCGGTGGTGTGGTGCGCCGCGGAAAACGCTGGGGCTCGCTACCTCTGGTCGGCCGTGGCTTCCGCCAGCAGCGAGATCGACTCGCGGACGGCCTGCGTGTGGTCCACGGTTGGCCACATCTCCAGGCCGAGGAAGCCGGTGAAACCCGTGGCGGCGATGGCGCGGAAGACGTTCAGGTAGTTGATCTCGCCGGTGCCCGGCTGGTGGCGGCCGGGCACGTCGGCCACGTGGAAGTGGGAGATCTTCCCGATGTTGGCCGTGATGTTGGCGATCAGATTGCCCTCGGTGATCTGCTGGTGGTAGATGTCGAACAGCAGGCGGACGCGGGGGCTCCCCACCGCGTCGACCATGCGGAAGCCCTCTTCCGACGTGGCCAGGTAGTAGCCCTTGTGGTCGACCAGCACGTTGAGCGTTTCGATGCTCAACGTCACTCCGGCGTCCTCGCACAACGGAGCGGCGGCGCGGAAGGCCTCGACGCAATTCTCGTGCTGTTGGGCGCGGGGGATGTCCTTCAGTTCGTTGCCCACCTGGGCGATGATCTGGCGGCAGCCGAGCTTCCGGGCCGTCGCCAGCGTGTCCTTGAGCGGTGCCATGATCCGCTGGGCGCTGCCGGGGGCCACCAGAGGGCCGCCGGTGTCGCAGGCGAAGCCTGCCACCTCCATGCCGAGTTCCTCGCGAATCCGGGCGAGGCGGTCCATGTCGCGCCCCCGCCAGCCCCAGAACTCGAAGGCGTCCAGTCCCGCCGCCTTCACTTTGGCGGGGCGTTCTTCAAAGGGCACGTCCGTAAACAGGGCGTCGATGCACACTGCCAGACGCGGCCTCGCGGCCGGAGGCGGCGCATCGGCGCCCAGGGCGAGGTTTCGCTGGATGGCGGCGCCGGCGGAGGCCGCGGCAGCAAGGCCGAGCCATCGGCGACGGGACATGGAAGCGTTCATGGCGTGATCTCCAGGTTGGTGTTTGATGGCCGACTACAAATCGACGAAGTGATTCCTGTCGACGGCCGCAAGTCTGACCGGGCGACGCTCTTCATCGCTCCGTGTCAACGCACCGAACGATGTGAAGAAGTCTCTTCCACGCGGTAGAGATGCTTTTCGGTTCGAATGAAGAGCGAATCGCCGGCCACCGCGGGGCTCGCCATCAGCGGCTGCTCGTTCAGCCGGTTGACAGCCAGCTCTTCGAACTTCCGTCCCGGCCTGATGACCGTGCAGACGGCGTTCTCATTGAAAAAATAGATGCGGTTGTCGGCGTGGATTGGGGAAGCCGAATACTGGCCCTCCATTCGATTCTTCCAGACAACCTCCCCAGTTTTCGCTTCCAGACAGGAGAGAACGCCTTGACGGCTGATGACGTACAGCAGGTCGTCTACCAGCAACGGGGACGATCGTGAAGGAATGCCCCGTGTCTCCTTCCACGCCACATGGCTGTCGGTCACGTCGCCCGTTCCGTCGGGACGAACCGCCCACAGCTCCGGATGATCGTGGTCCGTGACGAGGAACACGAGCCCGTGTCCATACACCGGCCGCGGGGACGCAGGAAAAGCCGCCGTGCCGAACCTTCCAGAGTTCCTCCCCCGTCACGGGATCGTACGCGTAGACGGCCTGCCCTCCCGGACTGACAAGCTGCCGCCCGGCCCCGCGGGGAACCAGAAGCGGCATGGTGAACGCCTTCCGCATGTTCACGGGAACCGTGCTGTAATCGAACGAGCGGTCCGTCTTCCAGACGGTCTTGCCGTTGGCAGTGTCGAGAGCGATCACGTATTGAACATCGCGACCGTCGACATTCACGATCAACAAGTTTCCCAACGAGGAACGGGGAACTGCTGGGCCCGGCCCCGGATTCATGGTCGCAGTTCAGATCGCGCCGCGTCCAGACGATGGATCCCGTGGTGGAATCCAGACAAGCCGTGCCGTAGGTGCCGAAATGCACGTAGACCCGCCCGGGCTCGATCGCCGGCGTCGGTGTGGCGTAGGTATTCTCCGCAGCGATCAGCTGCGGCTGCTCGACATCAAAAACGTGAATATCGTGGACGATCTTCCCTGTTTCCCGATCCACGCAGACGGCAAACAGCTTGTGCCCCTCCCTCGTCGCAGTCGTCATCCAGATCTGATTTCCGCAGATGACGGGCGAAGACCATCCGCGATCATGAATGGCTGTCTTCCAGACGATCTTCTGGTTCTCATTCCATGTCAGAGGGAGATGTTTCGCGCTCGTGTGTCCCTCTCCGGTCGGCCCACGAAACTGCCGCCAATCCTCGTCCGCCAGATAACGAACCGGCGACATGCAGAGCCATGATGATACACAGTGCGGTTTTCATGGGACTTATTCCTCTGTGGAACAGAGACGAGTGAAAGGCACCTTACTCTACGGCTATCGCCGATCGAAATCAAGGAACCGTGTTGCCGTTCTTGCGTTCCCGGTTTCGCCTGTTCCCTCGGGTCCGTCCTGGCAGATTTCCGTTGCGACTCGCGGAGCACGTCCCATGCACAGCGAGCAAGGGTTTCACACATGTCACCTCGTTGATAGCAGCGGCAGTACGTCCTGCCAGCCACCGGGCGTTTCGCCGGCCCACTGGGCCGTGGGGATCGTCGGAAGCACCCGCGGGTCGCCGCGGGTTTCGCGCAGAAGCTCGACGCACCGCGAGCGCATCGCCGCAAGTTGCGACGCGTGTTGCGGGTAGGTGGCGA
This sequence comes from uncultured Planctomycetota bacterium, assembly GCA_963802295.1. GTDB lineage: Bacteria > Planctomycetota > Planctomycetia > Pirellulales > Pirellulaceae > JAJRVM01. The sequence continues at coordinate 586,142 of CAWDIM010000010.1, forward strand.
GATTAGACTGCTCCAGAGGATCGGCGGCGAGGTGGTAGAGTTCCTCGTAAGCGGGCGACTCGCCGTTGAGTCCGAGGTTCAGGAGTTCGCGATAGTCCTTCGGCTCTTCCCGATTCGGCCAGTAGCGGATGTATTTCCAGTCCGCGCTGCGCACGGCCTGGATGAGCGGGTAATCCTGCAGCAGAATCAGGCTCTCACAGAAGAAGTCGCGCCGCCACTCGACGGGCTCGCCGCGCAGCAGTGGACGCACGCTGCGCCCCTGCATCGTGGCGGGCGCCGGGATGCCGCAGAGGTCGAGGATCGTGGGCGCGACGTCCTGGGACATGACGAGTTGCTGCACGCGTCGTCCCCGCTGCTCGGCAGGCAGCCGCGGATCGTGGATGATGAGCGGCACACGGATGGAGGGATCGTAGAGCAGGCATTTGCCGCCGTAGCCGTGCTCGCCGTGCAGGATGCCATTGTCAGAGCTGTAGATGAAGATGGTGTGGTCCGCCTGCCCGAGGCGCTGAAGCTGCTGCACGATCTGTCCCACCACGCGGTCAATACCGGTCACGGTCTGGCAGATGCGCACACCTTGCTCGCGCAACGCCTCGGGCGTGCGGCGGTAGTCGTAGCTGGCGATCTGATTTCCCGCATAAATGTTCGGCGGCAGCTTCGGCGTTTTCACGTCGGCCTCAGCGATGTAGCCGGGCGGCAGCGGCATCTGCGTCTCCAGGTCGCAATACGTCGTGCGGTAGAGCACGTCGTCGGTGGGCCGTTGCTGCATCGAGCGTGTGCCGTGGCTGTGCGGCACGTTGAAGCAGACATAGAGAAAGAACGGCTTGTTCCTTTCCCGCTCGCGCAGGAACACGCCAGCCCGCTCTCCGGCCCGCTCGACAAAATGCGCGTCGGCTTCCAGGAAATTTCCCGCGCCCTCGCCGAGTATCTCCGGCTGCGTGTCGGCCGTGGCGTTGTTGAAGATGGGCTGCGCCGCCTTCGGATAGAAGCCGAGGTGGCCGAGATGGTTGCCGTAGTAATAATCGAAGTCCCAGCAGCGCAGACCCGGCGTGTGGTTCTTGCCGAGGTAGGCGGTGGTGTAACCGTTCCGCTTGAGCACCATCGGCAACGTAGCGGCCCACTGGTCTGGCGCGAGCGCACTGCCGCTGTTCCAGCCCACGGTGTGCCGCCGCTCCCACTGCCCGGTGAGCAGGCTCGTGCGGTTCGGCAGACACGAGGCCGAGGAGACGAACGAGTTCTCGAACATCGCGCCCTCGCGCGCGAGACGGTCAAGGTTCGGCGTCTTGATCAGGGGATGACCCGCGCAGCCGAGTTCATCGCACCGCTGATCGTCGGCGAGGATGAAAACAATATTGGGTTGTTCCTTCGCCGCATCGGCGGCGTGCAGCGCGGCCAGGGGGGCAGACAGCAGGGCGGTGAGCAGGGTCAAGATGGGTTTCATGGTGCGGCAGCTTTCCTTGATGGAACATGGCATTCCCCCCAGGACACTTTTGTACCACAACCACCACCGCTGCCGCGACGGCAGTGCGACACCAGCGGCTAGCCTGCGGTGGCGAGTGCGAGCACGGACGGCGGGCAGCCGGGCTGCTTGGGCGGAGACGGGCTCCGTCGTTCATCGCCGTGTTCACGAGTGAGAATCTGCCTTCGCCGTTCCGAGTTCAAAAGGGAGGCTTATATTGGCCCTTATCCGACATTTCGTGGGCTGTTATCCGACGCGGCAACCTATGGCAGTTCGTGTGTCGGTGGAGGCTCTCGAAGCGCTCGCCGCAGTCCGATTGGAGCCACTGCCTAGAACCGAAATCGCTAGGCCGTCGCGCCCAGGCCGAAATTCTCCCGGATCTGCGTTATCACTAGCTCAGGCTCCGGCAATGGTGCCTTGACCGCAGCCCGAATGCTCGTCCATTCGGGCGAATCTGAAGGCAGGCTCTCAAGAAATGTGGCAAGGTCGACGCGAAGCGGAACGGGAAGCTCGAAACGAGCATCAGGAACGAGCGTCCGATAGAGCCTGAACACGTCATGTCGGTGCTTCTTGATCTTATCGCGGTCGATGTTCTCCCCAGCAGCCTTTCGAGCGGCGAGATCCAGATAGGCACGCGCCTTCAACGGGATCAAACATTGAACGGGGACCGTTGGAACGCCGTCAATTGTTGTGCGGGAACTAACGATGTAGTCGAAGTAGTCGTCACCGAGAAGGATGGCGGAAAGACTGGAAATGTCTTCTCCAGCCGGTATCGGAGTCAAATGGCAGTCTTCGGGAACCGGAAGGAAATTGCGCGAGAACAGTTCAATCATTACGGGGTGCCGAGAGTCCTTGGGCTTCTTGAAGCGGTAGAACGACGGTTTTGTTTCGCTCTGCTCAAGACTCTCATACCGTCCTTCACGAATGAATGCCCAAAACGTCTCGAAAAACGCTGCGGGAAGCGAGTCGGCAACCAGAACAATGTCCAGGTCTTTCGTGACCCGAAACTCCAGCCCGAACTCCCCCATCCACAGATCGCACGCAGTTCCGCCAATTAAGATGTAGTGGTTCTCAAATCCCGCGAAATGCGCTAAGAAATATTCCAGGCCGTTCACCATTGCATCTGCTCCAGCAATTCTGCTAGCGCGGCTTGGATTCGCTCGTCAAGGTCGTCTTTCAGCGACAGGTATAGGGACAGTCGATCAACCGTCTGGCTGTCAGGGGATAGAAGGCTGGGAGCATACTTCCACCGTTCAATCTGAACGGTGCCTTCTTCGGGATATTCGGCCTGGACCAGTTTCCGATCCTCGCGTGCTGACTCGAACGCAGCGGACGACATCGCATACACCTTCTCACGACCGGGCCCTATCATCGTCAGCGCTGTGAGCGCCGTCATCCCCGCCTCGTATATCTGAAGTTTTTCATCCTGTACCCTGGCGCGCGACCGCGTTCGCACCGGACTCCTCAGATGCGGTAGCGCCAACTCCCATAGCTCCCGACGCTCGCGGGGGAACGCCAACGTGACATGCCGACCACTGGCCACCGTCGTGCAAAGCGAGACCGCTGAAAGCTCTTTGTAGACACGGGTTAGAGTGCTCCGCGAGTATCCCACAACATCCACCCATTTGCGCAGGGGCCACTCGCCGGAGTCCTCCTTCCTCTGCAGGTGATAGAGAAGCAGCACCTGCGCAGGAGCCGAGAGATGCTCCCTTGGCTTGCCAAGGTGTCTGTGGCCCCCTTTCGGCTTCTCTCGAAGATCAATCAGCGCGACTGGAAGGTAGGTTTGCCTTCCTGGCACAACGAATGGAATCCGACGCTGTATGAGCCGCTTTCGATCAAAGGTAGGCAGTGTCAAGAAGACAAATGCCACGTTTGGACCGACGGCTGACCTCGCCAGTGTCAGGTGTTTCTCGACCTCGGCGGGAGTTGGTCGATCTTCGCCCCGACAAAACAGGAATGCGTATTCCCGGTCGAACAGGTCCCCCCGATAGATGTCGTAAGTCTGGCCAATGAAGACCGGAAGTGACTTCGCGGCTTCGGTGTCCAGAGTCGGGACGGTAGCGCGTCCCCCAATTTCGTCCAAGTATTTCATCAACAGCGATATGGGCGATTGCACGTCGTCACCTTGCAGACGAAACGATCCTCTGGCGAGTTGGCCTTTGCCTCGCGCTGCCTTGTCGGGCCTAGAACATGATTCACGACGATGCACAGTACCATTCTCCTTGAAACTGTGCAAGTAAATGACGCACTTTGTACGTCAGTCGGCTCTCGTGATCCCCACGCTAGAGGGGTAGTGCGAGGGTTCGGGCTGGTCAAAGCCGTTGTCGTCCTTTTTCGCGTCACAGCCGGTAAAGGGTTCTATCGCCCCGTTCCCTTGGCCTGATTTGCGTTGCACGGTGACTGCCGTCGTGGCTGCGGCGATGATGTTTCGGCAGAGGCCGGCGAGCGCCGCACATCACTCGGTCCTTGAGCGGGAGGTGTCCGCGCTGCTATCACTTTCTACCGCAGCGATCATCGTCCATGCAGTCGGCCATGACGACAGGCCAACAGTCGAATCCGCATCCACCTTTGGAGTGCGGCGACTGGTCGCCGCTTTCCTTTCCCGATTGCGGCCGCCGTTCGACGGGGGCTAGAATCAGCTGGGAATTCCCTTGCGTAACAGGCAAATAGTCAAAGGTGTAAGGCGTCATGATCCGAACGCGACTGTGGCAGCTTATGGGCATCTGTCTCGCCGGTTGTGGGGCGATTTCCGCAGCAGACGAGCCCCCCCTGTGCTCGATTCCCATGTCCGCGGCGACCTTTTCCGCAGACGAAGGCTGTCAGTGGATGCCGGCCGGCTACGAATGTGAGACGATTCGACGCAATGGGCAGTACCTTGCAGCGCCGCAACCGGGCGAAGACTGGGCGCAATGGATTCAGTCGCTCCAAGACTATCGCACGGCCGTTCGCACTCGACTGAACGATCCGACGGCTGTCGCGATCGACATGCGGTTTGATGGTGTGCGGGCCTGGACGCGTGTGGCACGCAACTGGGCTTGGGCATTCGAGCTCGCTCCGGGTGAACAAGTGCGACTGCGTGGCGAGGCCTGCTCCCTGGAAGGCAACAACCGACTTTGTCTGGCGTTCGACTGGTTGGCTCGGACGGCCGGTTTCGACGGAGCCTGGCAGGGCTGGTCCGGCGTCGTGGAGACGGCCACGCTGAGGCACGAGGACGGCTGGCAGCCCTTCGAGATGACCGTCACCGTCCCACCGTTCGACGCCGCTGCGAGCTGGGCACGGCCCATCCTGGGAATGGACGGAACGTTCGACAAGACGCCGGGCCGAATGGCGCTGCGCCGACTGGAATTGTGCGTGGCGAAAACCGACTTGCGAGAACGGACGTGCGACCACTTGCGCAACGCTGCCCACGCGACTCGACTTCGACGACTCCATTTACCGCCGCGAGGACCAGCACTGGATGACACGGAACTTCGTGTGCGGCTTTCTGTTCGCTTATGACCGCGCGTTCTGGGATCCCGCCCAGCTGGAGTATCGGATCGGACCCTTGTGTGCCGATGCGATGCGCGAGTTCGGCGGGTATGACTCTGTGGTGATTTGGCATGCCTACCCGCGGATCGGTGCGGATCAGCGCAATCAATTCGATTTCTTCCGCGATCTGCCTGGAGGCCTGGAAGGCGTTCGTGGTGCGGTGCGCGAGTTCCAACGGCAGGGTGTCCGCGTGTTCCTGCCGTACAATCCGTGGGACACCGGTACCGACCGTGAGCCGGACAGCGACGACCAGGCGTTGGCCCGGCTAATCGAGGCCACGCAGGCCGACGGTCTGTTTCTGGATACGATGCTTGCTGCGCCCACCGGCCTGCGGAAGGCGATCGACGCCATCCGTCCGGGAGTCGCCTTTGAACCGGAGGGCCATCCGTCGATGGCCGAGATGCAGCAGTGCAGCGCGTCATGGGCCCAGTGGCTCCAGGCGTTTCCGGAAATCGGCGTGCTGCATTTGAAGTGGATCGAACCGCGACACATGCAGCATCAGATTCGCCGCTGGGACAAGTCCCATCAACACGAATTGGCCGCCGCCTGGCTCAACGGAAGCGGCATCCTCGTGTGGGAGAACATCTTTGGCTACTGGAACCCGTGGAATGCGGAAGATCGCGCGACGCTGCGGAGGATGGCACCCGTATGGCGGCATTTCGCCGACTACTTTTCCCAAGGGAACTGGCTGCCGTACTTCCCCACATCAAAACCGGGTACGTACGCCTCGTGTTGGGAACGTAACGGGACACGACTGTGGACCATCGTCCGGCCCGCAGGAGACGACGTGAGTTCGGTCGTGCTGGAGGTCGATCATCGTGATGAAGAATTCGTCGATCTGTGGCTGGGTGTCCCGATTTCGCCCACCAAGATCGGCGAAAAGCTCCGCCTGGAAGTGCCGCTCACCCGATATGGTGCGGTCGTGGCGTTTCCACGCGGCACGTCGGACGAGTCATTACACGGGCTCGTTGCGCTGCAGCGCGACGAGGCGCTGCGGCGTATACCGACTCCCCAGGAAGACGACTGGATTCGCGCGAATAACGTCATTGATCCGATCATCGACCCGCTGACTGCATCGGTTCGGAAAACAGGCGACGGCTGCGTTCAACCGGGCATGCTGACGGTCGACGGCGGCCGATTCAATTTCACACTGCAACACATGCGGCGGGAATGTGGCTGCTATCCTGATCCGGGTACGTCGGCGGACAAGTGGGACACGTTCCTGATCGGGACTCCGCACGATCAACCATTGGAGCACCACGTGACAGCCGACGTGGCGAGTTGCCAGATCGCTGCGGCGCCAGTCACGAACGGACAGTTTGAGACATTCCTCCGCAACAGCGGCTACCGACCGAGCATTCCGGACAATTTTCTGAAGCACTGGAAAGGTGCTGCATGCCCGGAGGAACTGCGCGACAAGCCGGTCGTTTACATCGACATCGAGGATGCCCGGGCGTACGCGGCTTGGGCCGGCCAGCGCCTGCCAAGTGAGTGGGAGTGGCATCGCGGCGCCGTGCAACACGCCGAAGCGTTCCAGCGGGGTGAAGTCTGGGAGTGGACCGCAGGTGTGCGCGATGACGGTCACACACGCTTCGTCATGCTGCGAGGCGGTTGTCGATGGAAAGCGGAGGGTTCGATCTGGTATTTCCCGACGGGTCCGCAGCCGATCGAGACGCATGCCAAGTTCCTGCTGTTGGCCCCCGGCCTGGACCGCTGCGCCACCATCGGATTCCGTTGTGCGCTCTGACCTGTGACACCGGCCTTGGGAGTGCGGCGACTCGTCGCCGCCTTATTCTGATTCTCCGTAGCTGGCGACAACCACGGCCGTTCCCGTGAACCCCGTGAGTTCGATGAGCTCCTTGTCCGGGTTGAATTCTGTCCATACCTGACCATTCACCATGACACTTCGGATCGGCCGCTGTTGCGGATGCCGCAGCCGTACGCGCACGCTGTGCGGAGTCTGTCGGGAGGGAATCTCGATCGTGGCGGTAATCGTGCCGCGATCCACGTGCGAAACGATCTCGTAGGCCACGGTTCCGAAATAGGTCGGCGCGTTCTTGACGGAGATCTGCTTGCCCGCCTCCAGCCAAGGCCGGGGCGTGCCGCGGGCGATCCACAGCGAGCTGCCTTCCTCCATCACCAACAGGTTGCGGAAGTTTTCCAGGAACCAACCGGCGGTGCCGTTGTCGGGATGATCGCACTGCGGTGCGTAGTGGCCCCACACACCCCATTCCGACATCTTGCCGTCACCGAAGACCATGATGGCATAGGAGTTCATCCAGAACCGCAGGAAATTCGGCACGTCGTCCTGCAGCAGGTAGATGTTGGCATTGTGCGAGGCCTTGGGGAGACTGGCTCCATAGCAGTTCCAAAACCAGGCGTCGGCAGTGGCGAGCCCTTTCTGCTTCCGCGCGTCCGCAATCGCACGTACGGCGCTGGCAGAGGTGCCGACTTCCTCCATGACATCCAACGTGCCCACCATGCGGGCATCTTTGGCTTCCAACGCCGCAAACGGTTCGGCCAACGGCAACGCCCCCAGGATCACATCGCCCTGCGGACGTCCGACAGACGGATATTCCAAGGCCAGCATCAGACCTCGCGTATAGGCGGCAATCGGAACGAAGCTGCGATAGACCCCATCGCGTCCTATCCGTACAGGCGACAGGGCGGCTTCCCGCTCCACGGCTCGCCGTATGTCGCGGCGAAACGCCTCCGCCTCGGCGCGATACTTCCGACCGGCCTCGGCATCGAACTCCGACAACGCGTCGGCGAAGCGCTGCAGCCCCTGCAGTGAAAAGGCGTTGTCGCAATAGTACCAGCGCCAGTCGCTGGCGGGCAGAGCGTAGTCGCCCAGCATCTGCGGAGGCATCAGGCCTGCCACCAACAGCTCATCCCGGTTGGGCACGTCCTGCATGTAGGAGTTCCGTTGGCGGATGATCCAGTCGGCCGCCGCCTGCAATCGAACGCGATGGCGCTGAAACCACTCCTTGTCGCCAGTCAGGAAGTACCGCTCGGCCATGCCGAAGAGGAGGCGGCCCGTCGAGGCGTGGGTGCCGTCATGGCTGTATCCCATGCCATGTCGCACACTGGTCGCCCATTCCAGAGCTCCGTCGCCGTCGGAATAATCGCCGTCGGCCTTGGCGCCGGGGGCCGGCAGAAAATGTTGATACACCTTGTCGGCCTCGTCGTGCAGTCCGACCATGTCCATCTGTCGGGCCACTCGGCCCACTTCGAACGCCAGGCCGCCCCACATATGCCGACCGCGCAACTGATGCGAGGCGGCGCGCCAGGCATCCGTCCAGCGCGCGTCCGAAAGCTGTACTTGCATGGACGGATCTTCCTCCGTGGGAAACGGTGGGAACACGGTCCCTGCCGGACAACGCCACAGGCGCGCTTCGCGCACGAGTTCGTCCCAGGAGGCGACCTCGCTATGTTCGCGAGTCAATTGGCGGATGCTCTTGAGGTTCTTGGCCGCGAGTTCCGCCGCGAACTGCCGCGCGGTCGTCCCGCTGCCGGCCTTGGCGATGAACAGCCCGTGTTCCGGGATCAGCACGGGGCCTTGCTCGACATCCACCGGTCGGAACGTGACTCCACCTGTCTTCGTCCAGAGCGTCACTCGGCTATCCATTGTCGGATCGGGAACCTGGGGGCCCGGCGCGGTGGTGTCGAACAGGATCGACGCGGTGACGGCGGGCGTATCCAGGAGACGACGATCGCCGGGCACGTACACGAGCGGCAACACGATTCCGCGCCGTCCCTCGCCCGCGGCGCGCGATTGCCACGCCTGCGGGCCGGTGATGGTCGTTCCGGTATCGCCGGCCAACGGCGAAACTGGGCCGATCAGGCTCAGATCCGATCCCAACCGTCCGTCCACTTCGGCCTGTTCGGATCCGGATTGGAATCCCCATTCAATCTCCACGTCCATTCGTTTCCAGGTCCCGACCGTCGGGCTGATCAAACGTATGCTCGGCACGGGAGACTTGCCTCCACGGGGCGTTTTATCGTCCTCGCAGAAGACGGCCACCATTTCCGTGGCGGTACCTCTGCGGTGTGTGCGGCCGACCACGGTCGGAATCTCCGCGACGTCGACGTGGTTGTAGGTCCAAGTCCGGCGGTCGGCTGAGATTTCGGGCTGGCCCAACACCTCATCGTTGCACCAACCGAACCAGCCGAATGCCGTGGGATACACGCGCACTTCCACGGTATCAGGCGAGGGAACGTCCTGCCCCTCGGGCCAACACAATTCCACCCGATAGTCCGCCAGTCGCACCGACCAGAGCAGCCCCGCAACCAATCGACCACGTGGTTTCGGCGGCAACGGCGTGAGCAGGTCCGGCATGTCATAGTGCTCGCTCTTGAGCGCCGCGGCACCCACTTGAGCGAGAGCCGGTCGATACACGGTGTCGATGCGCTCCAGACGCCGGGGGATGAAATCGGCTTCCGGTTTTTCCTGCACGGCTCGATCGGCCCGCCAGGCATACGCCCAAGGCGCAAGATCCACAGGTTGGCCTTGGAGTGTGTCGAGAGAGGTCGTGTCGATTGCCGCCGGTCCGGCGCCCGGCAGATCGGCCGCGCGCATCGGATCGGTGCCGATTGTGGAAAGGGTGGCGAACATGAGAAATGCGCCCGCGAAGATCGTGGTCCTGTGTTGCAGGAGGACGTCTTGCCGATTCAGCTCAGCTCTGGCGTGGTTTGCGTTCATCGTCTTTCTTTCTGTTGAAGCGATTCCGGCTCGTGCTGATGGCGCTGCGGCGCCACATGCTGCAGCGAGTTCTGACGGTTGTGTTCATGGTTCTCACGGTTTCAGTCGATAGACATGGACCTCGAACGGTTCGAAGCGATCTTCGAACGCCAGACCGTTGTCCAGCAGCGCCGGGGCTGGCTGGTTGTCGAACCGTTTCTCGAGTGCAGCCAGCTTCGTGGAGAAAGTGAATCGCACGGTTTCCACGGTATCCTCGAGGTTCACGGTCAACAGCACGTAGCCGCCGTCCGGGTGCGGCTTCAACAGACAGTGGATCGGGTTCTCCGTTCGGCTTAGCCCCACACCGACCGAGTAATCGCAAGAGCTGGTCGCCACAGTGGGAGACAGGATGGACGGTGCCAATTCTTCGACCTCCCGGTTCACCTGGGTCGCCATCTGCCACAGCGCGTTGGCCGCGATCAGTTGCGCCGGCGTTGCGGGAGTCGGATGCGTGAAGCCTTCCTGACGAGGATTGGGCACGTAGGCCACCTTCGGCTCCGGCGACATCCCGATGACATTGCCGTCCCGACACACGTACGTATCCCACGTGAAGTAGCAGATCCCCGTCGCGCCGTGGATCAGCCCGGCGTACACGCAAGCTCGCAGCTGCATCGGCGTGGGGAACCGGAAAGTGAAACTGCCGCCGCCGGGCTGCTCGAAGGCGCCCACGATCAGCCAGACCGGACTCTGCTGTTTGTTCACCGCCACAGCCAAACCGACGGTGTCCGCGATCGCGCTGATGCTCCGCGTCCGCGCGGAGTGCTTGATCGGATAGTTGTCGTGGCACGATACGTCGCCGGCCGTGTTCCACTTCGTCCACCACTCGGTCGCGGGCGGGTCGATCCACGGCACGTCATTAATGAATACGCGCATGTTGGGAGCCAGGCGATTGGCGTTGGCCTTGTACTGCAGGAACGCCTGGTATGGCCCCTCCATGTCTTTGCCCCAGAAGTTTCCGGTCGGCTCATCCGCCCAGACATTTCCCAGCAGGTTCGGGTGATCCTTGATCTTGGCCAGTGCATCGTCCGGAATGGCATGCATCAGGATCACCTGCAATCCGGCAGCCCGCGCGTGCTCCAGCACGTCGTCCGGCGCCCTGCCGGCCCAGGGCCACATCGTATTGAAGCCGGCCTCCGTGAGCACCTTCAAGTCATAATCCGTGCCCCAAGTCTCGCCGATCGGGTTGCCCCAGATCCCCAATTGCAGAAACGACTGATCCGGTGTGAACTGCATCAACGGCCGGCCACTCTTGTCTGTGTGCGGCACACCGGCCGTGTAGATCGTCTGTACAGCCCTGCTGCCTGGACGGTTGACCCGAGTCGGGTCCTCGGGGGTGAACTCCACGCGGACCTCGTCCACCAGCCAGGTGAGCGTGCCGCCCGACTTCAGCGTCAGGCGGTTCACCCGGGACAGCTCCATGCGGTTCGTACCGCGAAACACCTCCACGCCGTCCTTTACAAGTGACATTGAATTGTCATCTGTGTCGAAGGTGAGCTCCAGGGTCTGCGGAGCCGTGTCGCCGTTGAGCATGGCCCCTTGAATGCCAACCGTAGCGCCATCGTAGAAGCCGGACGTGCCGAAGTAACCGGGATGGGGGCTGGCGCTGATTTCCTGAGTTCGGCCAGAACTGGTGTCGGTCAGGGCCAATCCAAACAGGTAGCTGGCTGTTCCTGAGGCGTTCGTCTGCCTCAGTCGTAGCCGGGCCTTCAACGGCGTGTTCCACGCGACCTTACCGAGGTCCAGGCAGATGGCGGCATCCTTTTCCGTGCCGAACGTCAACTCTCCAGCGCGGACTTCGAAAGAGCCGGACTGCACGGTCCAACGGGGATTGTGAGTAAAGTCACCGTCGGAGAAATCGTCCGTGACGACCGTAGCCGGACATGTCGCCGTGACCGACTTCGTCGCCTGTTCTTCGGCCATCGCCTTCGCAGGCGATAGCGTTGCGGTGATTCCCCAGATCCACGCGATGCCCCAGGCCAGCCTCAATCCCATATCTTGGAACTCCTTGCTCAACCGCGATCTCTTGCCTCTCCGACCGGACACTATCTTAGCAAAGCCCGATGGAGGCGACGACTCGTCGCCGCTTTCCATTTGTTTCGCGGCGATGACGATTGGCCCTGTCCGGTTCGCGTCCAGGCGTTTCTCCAGGGCCCAAGGAAAGCGATGACACGTCATTGCAGTTCAACAGCTGCGGGCCTGTAACGGATCAGGGACGAGCCGGGGGAGCGGTCGATGGTGATGCGCAGCGAACGCGCGAGTTCCTCGCCGGTCGCGCGGCGCGGCGGGCCGCCGTCGGCAAACGTCAACTCGTAAAGCCGCTTCGGTGTCAGGCCGCGAAGTGCCACATCGACGGCCGCGTACGGGCTCTTCTCTCGGCGGAACACGAGCATCAGTCCCTCGTCCAAATCTTCGCGGTGGAACTGGTAGCCGATCCACTGGTCCGCCTCGAGCGTGTAGGGCAGCAGCGGATAGAAATCACCGACGGTGAGATGTCGCAGGGCCTTGAACTCGCGGATGCGAGCCGCGGCCAACTCGCGATCGAAACCGGCGGCCCGCGGGTCCCAGCCGGCGCACAGAGCGCCGCCAATCAGGCTGTGAAAGGCATAGGGATTCGTCCGCATATCAAACACGGCCGCATCGGCCACGAGGCTGGGCGGGTAGAGCGGGGTCGGCGATACGTCGAACAGCGGCGTATTGAACAGGTGAGCCGGCAGGTAGAGATTCATGCCCCACACGTGGGACTGATTGGCCAGCAGGTTGCCGTAGAGGTCGGTCTTCCAGTAAGTGTGAAAACGCCCGATGCTCTCCAGGTCGATCCGACGTCCACCGCTTGCGCAGCCTTCCATCATCAGATCCGGGTACTTGGCTCGCAGTGAGTCCCACACCTTATAGAGGCCTTCGATGTAGCGGATCTCGGTGATGCCCTGGCGATCGGGCGGATCGGCCTTGAGCCAGAAAGGGAGCGGATCGATGTTGAAGTCGTGCCGAAAATAGCCGAGCGGCACTTCGTCTACATAGCGCGAGACCAAGTCGACGAACCACTGTTGGGCCTCGGGCAGTCCGAGGTTCAGGAGCCGGTTGCCCGACTCGTCGACCTTGAGGAGCCACTGGGGATGCTCGCGATCGAGTTGCGTGCCGGGCACGATCCGCTCGGGTTCGAACCACAAACCGAAGCGGATGCCGCAGCGCCGGGCCGCCTCGCCCACCGGTTTCAGCCCGCGTGGAAATGTGTCGGTGCGTGGCGTCCAAGTGCCGGTGTTTTCGGCCCAGTTCGGCGTGGTCCCATACCAGCCGGCATCCATAACCAGATACTCGATACCCAATCCCCGATAGGCCTCCAGCAACTCGATTTGATTTTGCTCGCTGGCCTTGCCGCCGTCGTCGCCGACGGGGAACCAGGTATTGCACTGGGTGGGCGGGAGCGGTTTCTCGCCTGCCAGCAGCGGCGTGTGATAACGGTAGATGATCCGCCGCAGGTCGTTGTGCCCGCGGAATCGATCCCCGCTCCAACCGACCAACAGGATCCGCGGCGTGCGTACGCTCTCGTCAGGATGGAGAAGATAGCGTGTCGTTTGCTGCCCCGCCTCGACGGTCAAATGGTTGCCGGCATCACGTGCCAGTCGGCATTGCCACTGGCCCGACCAGCCAATCGCGCCGACCAGACCGCCGGAGCCCCAATCGAGATTGAAGAACGGCAGCCGGCCATTGGAAGACCGCCCCCCCACGCTCTGGAGCACGATCTCCGACTCCGGCTTCAGCGGATGGTCCAAGGGCTGGTAATCGGTCGGCGAGCAGGTACTGCCGTTGGCGTAGTGCAAGACGATCTCACCACCCTGCGCAACATCAAGCTGCAGATCAAGCGGTTGGATCTTCTCCAGGATGGGAGTATCCTGGTTCCCGGCGTTGCGCAGCACGATCATCCATTCGGCGGCGGGCAACTCGTCATACAGCGTCACCTCGTTGACCACTTCCAGGTTCGTGACCGGATCGGTGTACGTGACCACGCACTGCTGGCGACCGTCGCCGGACGCTCGCTGCTCGACTGTCCGCTTCCAGCCGGCCAGCAGCTCGCGAGAATGCCGCTCACCGTATCGGAGAGAAAAGGGCAACGCCGCAGCCAGTCGCACATCGTTGCGTACGAGCGGCAGCTCATCGAGGTACTGCCTCTCACCCGACGCGTAGACGACCGCTGCGTCGGCCCAATCGCCATGGTCGCAGCTCGGTCCGTCGTCTCCGTCGAGCACGTGGAGTGTGAAGTGGCGTTGGCCTGCCAGCTCGACGCGGATCGGCAGGGCCGGGTCGCTGCCTCGACGTACTGCCGAACGGTAAAGCTCCTTGCCGTCGGCCTGCACGACAAAAACGACTGTCCCTTCGCGGCCGAACGTGTTGCGGTCGTTGTCGATGCCGATCTCGGCCTCGAATCGCGCGGCAGGCTCAGGCAAGTGCACTGCAATCTCGCTGACCGAATGCGATCCCAGCCCGTGCTCGAACCGTTGCTGTCCGATCTGCATCGGCGTTTCAATGCACGACCGGCGGATGCCCAGCTTGCCGTAGTCCTGGCGCCGCAGTTCCAAGCCGGTCAATTCCTTGGGGGCGGCCGGGGCTTCTCCCAGTAATGCGATTCGTGTCCATGTTTGGAAATTCTGGACTTCGTCCCGCAGCGCGGGTTGATCGTCCGCTCCGGCCTCCAGCGCGCAGACGCACGCGAACAGGAATAACGGCCAGCTTGTGCGAGTCTTCATGATTAGCTCCTCGGTCAGACTCTGGTCAATTCCGGAGTGCTTGGTTGACCGCCGCGAGAGGTCTTGGTTTTCTCATTCGTACGCAGATCGAAACAGGGGAAACCTACCTGCCCGCAGACTGAATCCTAAGCACGACCGCGGTCCGCGGAGGAATATTCCACCGGGTCGTTTGCCGCGATTGTACGGTGTCGACGCGGTCCGAGGCAGGGTGTTTCTAAGCGATGGTGAAGCTGCCCTCTCCCTCGAGGCCCATTGCCGGCGTCTCGTTCGCCAGCCGCCATGACTCGGCCGCAGGTGCGTGCCGAAGCGCTAGCAGGGCAGTCGCTGTGACGATGACGATGAGGGCGAGGCAAGTCACGTGTGCGTTTTTCCTGGCATTCGGCATGTATTCCGTTCTGTGCAGAACCCATACCTTTCCCTATTCCCCAACGAAGAACGAATGTTCCGTGCTACAACATCCGCGCACGGCGCGCACAGGATACCGAATGAGACTTTCGACTTAGCGCGGCACCGACCGTTGAATCGCTTGGACGTACTGGCCCAGTGCCGTCAGGCTCTCCGCGGGAGCAATCAGTCCAACTTCCAGCGATTGGCCGTCGTAATGCAGCGAGAATCCCAACGGCGGGGACGAGGGGAAGTCCGGAATCTGAGGTATCTGCTCTCGCTGTTCCTGCGGTATGAGCGTTTCAATCATCCGTTGTAAGTACTGCAGCATGCCTTGCGGGCTGATGAAGCCTACCCACTGTGCCTTATCCGGCAGCAACTGGGCGGTGGTTTGGACCCCTTCGGCAGTGCCTAATCCCTGTAACGGCTCCTTGGCGGCTTGCATCACTTCTCGCAAGTTCTCCTCGGACGCGTATGCGAGCGCAACACGATTAGCGTCCACCGGCGCGGCGTAAACCTCTATCGTTCCGCCTGTCCCCAGTAGACTATTGAACATCTCCTTACTCTGATCGTCGCCCGGGCCAAAGGCGTCAGGCAAGATCTGCATTACGACTTTCATTCCCTGCCCGTCGGCGACCTGGACCTTCTCCGCTTTGACAATACGGTAGGGCATGCCCGGATGGTCGGCGAAGATCTCCCGCATCTGTTGCATGGCTTGTAGGTATTCGTTGATATACGCGTTCGCGTCCTTCACCTGCATCACGATCGCCATGCGGCTGAAAATAGAATCTCCTTGTTGAGGCACGCCGAAGGTGAAAGACATTCCACGCACCCCCGCCATGCTTTGGTGAGAAACCTCGACTAGCTTCTCAATCTGCTCATCGGTTAGCTTCTCCTCGGCGGGCATGGCGCGCATCAAATCGATCGACAGCTGAATCCACTTCTCCATGGCTTTCGAGTCACCTAACTCTCCCGCAAACGCCATGACGTAGGGCCATGTGGGCAACTGTGTGAGTTGCTTCGTGGCGCTGGCCGCTGACCCCCCCACGGCGCACTCCACGGAGTTCTGGAAGTCGACACGTTTCATCAGAGCCACGGCACCGCTGTCGTCCATCCGCAGCGCCAGGACGACTTGTCGGACTTCTTTGGATGCCCACTTGAACAGTTCTTCGTAAACCGCCAGGCCCGCCACGACCGTTTCGGCTTGCGGCTCCGCCTGCGACAAGTTCTGCTTCAGCATCTGCAGCCCAGCAATCGCTTGTTGCGAGAGCAGCTTCACTCCGGAGTCCGCGACGACGGCGTACAATTGTGCCTGCTGCGTGAATGCCTGCTGTCGATCATCACGTTGAACGCTCGCCTTGGACTCGATGACCTGCTGCAGTCCATCACGGAACAGCGGTGAGGTCAAAACCGCATACGCGCCCTTCTTGGCCATGAGCGTCGTTTCGCCCCCCAAGTTCACGCGGCTGATTTGCCCCTCTTGCTCGACCGGATTCAGCTGGCTCAGCAACTCTTCGTAGTTGGTGGTCCGCAAGAAGACCACGGGGACGGGGCTACCCGAGAGCCGACCTACTAACACCAATGCCATATCCCCGGTGTCGGCCACGCCCTTCACGAGATTCAGACGCTGTTTAGCCATCTGCAAGAGATCGGGTGCCGGAAGTTGCATCCGCTGCGCCACCTGGCTGATCGCACCACCGGCCTGTTGCATGTTCTTGACGACCACATACGCCAGCGCGTCGTCCGGTATCTGATCGATGACGTCATCGGCTTTGACGCGCAGGGATCCGATGAACAACACGAGCAGGGCCAGCAGAGTTCTCAGATAGTGCTGATGTCTCATGTGAATGTCCCCCTCTGAAAAATCGACACGGATGCCAGCAAATAGCCACTTCATGGACTTTCATGATAGGCGAACGTTGACCGCAGTACGAGCCGACATATTGATGGACTGTATCGAAGTTATGGCGACCAATGAAACGTTTCGCAGGGCCTTTTTCGGTTTGTGACGTGCCGGCTGCGGAAATGGGCTCCGGCATGAATGGGAACTCGGCGGCGAAATGCATGCGCGATCAGTTACGCAAGCGGCGGAGAACAACCGTGTCAGGTCGCCCTGAATCGCGTTCTGCCGATGGCGTAACGTCAATCGCTTAGTTGCCGCCGTTGTCTTCCTTACGGTTGATAGACATCCTCGTCCTGAGCGAATGCCTTTCTTCGTGTCCACGGGCGACACAGAATGGAAAGCAGGCAGGTAATAGGCCGGCTTCGTTGGGTGTGTTTCTTGGCGTGATGTTAGCGGGATCCTATCCAACCGCGTGGCTCGTGGTCTTGAGCACAGAAATGCTCATGGTTGTTTCGTGCTTTGTGGGACGATCGAGATCTCCACGAAGTGGTCTTCAATCTTATTCAAATCGATGGTCTTGTGCAGCCAGATGACGAGGTCTTTGCCATCGTCTGTCTGCTCGTAGCCAAAGCGGTAATCGGTGCCGTTGGCGAGCAGCTTGCCATCCAGTTCCAAGCCGAAGCCTGTCTCGGTTTGACTCCAGTTCGGCACGACAATGGCTGGGTTGACCAGCCACATCGTGCCCTGCAGATACTTGTCGTCGTAGGTGGCATCCAGCGCGAAGCTAATCGGTTCCGGGCCGGTGTTCGTTCGCGGGACGATGTAGGCCTTTTGCGTCTGGTCGTAGGTAAAGATGTTGTATTGCCCGGTACTGTCGTTAGGCGATTTCCTGGCGTCGGGCAGTTGCAGCTCGGGCGGAGAAATCCATGACCAAGCGAGTTTCAGGATTTCGCGCTGCGGTTTCTGGCTGCCGGTCATGCCGTGGAGATAGACCTGCTCCAGCGACGTGGCCGTGCGACGGAAGTGCCAGTAGTTGACGAGGCGCCCGATAGCCGATACATAGCCGATGCTCGGATCGCTGTAGCCGGTCCATGTCGTGAACGGATACGTCTTGATCTCTTCCCACTTGTAAGGCTGGGCCTTCACTCCATACGGCAGGCCGATGGTGAAGGGGCGGTATGTTGATTTCGCGTGGAGCAGCATGATATTTGCATCGCGGAAGTCGCCGTAGTCGGCGGGCGGTCCGGCTGGCATCTGGTAAGGGATATCCATCGCTCTGCCGTTGGCATAGATGACACCGGGACTGCTGCCGAACATCTTGAAGAGCGTAATCGTCGGATCAGTGTGGATGTCGTCGGTGGGCACATGCCCCTTGGGCCCGATGACGACGGACTCCATGAACTCATGCACCACATTCGGCGGCTCGCGGAAAAAGCTGTAGGGCTGGCTCATGGCCGCGAGGGCCGTGTGTACCTTCATGTGACGGAGGTGGGTGCCGTCGGGATAGATGTAGAACCACTCTTCGCCCCAGTCTCCTTTGCCATCGTTGTAGGGTGAGCCGGTCGGCAAGTCATCGTGGGCAATTTCATACTTCGAGTTGGTCAGGGCATAACGCACGCGAACGACGATCCGAGCGGCGGACTGGTGCTCGATCCACACGCGCGCATACCGACCCTCTATGTCCATCCCGGCCTCGAATGAGGCGTCGGCACCCTGACCGTCCCACTCGCGCGGGTCGTAGGTTTCAGCGGCGAAATGCGCGAACTTGAGGCCGTTTTCCGACACCGTGCAAAAGTGCCACGGCAGGTCGAAGGACATCGTCGTCGGGTTGAGATCGAAGGTCACTTTGACCGCACCGAGAAACTTGTCAGGCGGCAGCCTGGTTTCCTTCGTCGGCCCCGTGGCAGCAAACTCAGCGGCGTACAGCCCGGCCAGCGGCGCGAGCAACATGGCGGCGGTTAAGGCGACGAGTGATCGCTGAGTTGCTCTCGCCATTGGGGGACTCTCCGTCGTACGCGATCGTGTCGAACCGACATACGCACGCAGTGTGCCGGTCCTTCGGACCTCAGGATGAATCGGGAGACGGGTCCTGCACCCGGCCCTGCGCTGTGATGTCCTTCATCGCTGATAAGCTTGGCTCACAGCCTTTTCCTGTTCGATGGTCGTCTTTCCCTCACACACCACAAAGCGTGTGCCGTAATCGAGCGGCTTGCCTGTCTCGAGCGGAAACACGGTCCTTCCCGGAAAAGCCAACGAGACGCAGGGGGAGCCGTAATAGCGGAAGTTGTTCGGGTATAGCGGCGTGGATTTCGACTCAAGCATCAGAACGGTCGTGAAGTCAGGTGTTGTCACACCGGCAGCTGGATATTTGCCATACAACGCCATCCACGCCGCGTCGCCAAACTTGGCGCGGTCGGTCACGCGTTCCACGATCGCCAGATCGTCACCCTGCCACTTGTCGGGATGAGGGTGCACCGCGCGGAGCGAAAACTCCTGCACGTCCGGATGCAAGCGGACCGTCATTCCGCCATACCCTCCGTAATCGACCTGCTGTCGGCCGGCAATGGCAACACCATCGACTAACGCCTCCAGCCTGACGTCGACATCGATCGTGCGGCTCCGAGCGCCAACTGCTCCCGAAGTCTTCGAGGCACGAATCGTGACGGTCTCCTTGACCACATCCGTCGGGTCATCGTCATAGCGCCACACGTTGACGGCCCGCAGCACGGCCCCCTCAGCATTGGTTTCCATCTTCGTGATCTTGACCGGGTATGCGCGGATCTTGCAGACCGCCCACAAGTCACCGATTTTGTCACGGTGGCGGACCTCACACCAACTCCACCAAAGGCTTCGGTGATGAAGATGATCCAAGGGATAGTCGGACGTGAGCGGCTCACCGTGAAATCCGTACAGCGGAAAGATGTAGTCGCTCCTGGCGCCCCCATACTGGCTTCCGTCCGTGAAGTACGCACCGTTGTACGGCGTGTCGGCCTTCCCGAAATGGCTTGCCGGAACACCAGCCGGCAGCGGCACTTCACCGAAACGATAGGTCAAGACGGACTGCCCGTCCTCGGTGATCGTATAGCTCTGAGTCTTTTCATCGACCGAGAACGCCATGGGTTCAGTTGCTCCGAGTCGTGACGCCAGGAAGCAGCACGCCAACAGGGCAGCGTATCGAATCCCGCGGTTGACCATTCGTGGACTCTCCTCTCTCGCTTGAGACCGCTATCTGCGATTCTGTCAAAGCGAATCGCCATTCCGCGCCCGTGTGTATTAGACGGGCCGGATGGGTGTGTAGTCAAGAACGCCTGAAGCGAGTCCGTTTTCCTGCCGTTACGGTACCGGGCCACGGCATGTCGGGCCCGTTGGGCCCGCAGGAGTTGCGGGACAGACATGACTCAATCAGCTGGGTCGCACGCGGCCCTCACGGGCTACCGGGCGCAGGTTCTGCGGACTCAAATAGGCGGTCTAACATTCGAAGGCCACCACGGCTGCGATCAGGACAGAGGGGAATCGTCGCATCAGCATGTCCTTTCCACTGAAAGAACGTCGGTCAGTGATCAGTCCTCCAGTTGTCTTCCGGTCGTGTCGGGCGCCCAGCAGATGGCGATCAGGCCGAGGATGTAGACGAGTCCGCAAGTCGCGCCGACGGCCGGGTATGAGCCGCCGAAAGCCGTAAACAGGACGCCGGCGGCCAGGACTCCCACGCCAGTCGCGAAACGCCCCACGTTGTAGGCGATCCCGCTGCCGGCCGCGCGCACGTGCGTCGGAAAAAGTTCCGGAAGGTACAGCGGTAACCAGCCGAAGAACAACGTGGCCACGAATCCCTGGGCAAAGACGATCGGCAGGAAGGACGGCTTTAGCGGCGCGGTGCCGAGGAACATCGTCAGAGTCAGCGCGGTGGCCCCGAAGCTGATCAGGGCATACGCGCGGCGGCGTCCGAGCCAGGCGGCGATCTGGGCGCCGAAGAAACTCCCCAGCACCGCGCCGAGGGCCCACCAGCCCTGCGTCACCCCTTTGTAGCCGGCCGAACTGATGCCACCCACCTTGTCGGCCCAGGGAATCATCCACTTGCTGGCCGCCCACGCGCCAATCATCGGAATCGCACCGAGCAGGATGCCGACGATCGTCAGCCGCAGCAGCGGTGGCCGGAAGAGTTCGCGGATCGGGGCGGCGGGCTGGCGCGCCGCGCCTCGGCTGGCCAGCCACCGCGGCGACTCGGGCAGCCAGAAGATCACGAGCACGCCGATCAGGGCCGGGGCCGCGGCCAGCCAGAAGATCCAACGCCAGGAATCGGGCGTAATGTGCCAGATGCGGGCGATCTGCGAGAGCAGCAGGATGCCGCCGTTGAGCGCCGCGCCCATCAGCCCGGCCACGACCGGACGCGACCTGTCCGGCCAGCACTCGGCGGCCAGCGCCACCGCGTTAGGCCATACGCCGCCCACGCCCAGCCCCACCAGGAACCGCAGCACGAGCATCTGCTCCTGGGTCCGGACCAGGGCTCCCAGGCCGGCGAACGCGGAGTAGAACAGAATGCTGATCCCCAGCGCCCGTGAGCGCCCGACCACGTCGCCCAGGTTGCCCAGCGCGATCCCCCCCACCGCCGCACCGAGCATCAACGCCGCGGTGAAACGTGCGAACCAGTCGCCCCCGAGCGTCGGCGTGTAGTCCGCACCGAGCAGGCTCTGCGATACCGACAGCGAGGCCACCGGCATCAGACCCAGTTCGACGCCGTCGAACAGCAGCGCGGTGGTGGCCGCCAACAAGACGGTCAGCCGAGCAGATTTGGAAAGCGAAGCAGTCATGGTGTTGTCACCTGCAATCTGTCATTCGAATTTGTTTAGGATTTTTGGCATTTAGTGCTTCGAATTTCGGATGCTTCTCCAGACCTGGGCGCACTGTGCACTCAGGTTACAGATTAACACTCTATGCGTGCATCACCGGTGGCTGGATGGGTCCCGTTTCATCACTTCACGTGGGAGCAGCAGTGCATCGGGGGATGCGGCGAGATAGCTCGGGACATTGCAGAAGTAAAGGTCGCCTAGAGCCAACTCGCCGAAAGACCACGCCGCGCCATCTTCGCCAGGCGGCACGTCGATCGTGATGTATTTTCCGCTGTCGGTGACCCATTTGCGTTCCCGGCCGTCGGGCCCGTAGACCCTGTGCGGGCCGCCACTCCAGAAATACTGAACCTGCCGCGTGCCCTGGGGGACATAGAAATACATCCGCTGCATGTGGCCCAGATGCGCGGGGTGGTAATCCTGCGTCAGGACAGCGGAGACCGGTTTGCCGGCGGCCACCGTGACATTCCAGGCCGTGCTCTGGTCATTCACGATCAACCAATACAGTCCCGCCTGCGGAACCGCGATCGACAGGGGATGCGGCTGGCCGTCCAGAGGAAGACGGGCCTTCGCGACTGAATTGCCCATGGCATCCTCCATGCGGTACTCGGCCTCAGCACGGTTGCGGTACCATGCGATCAGTCCGGCAGCGAGGGAAAATTCGAGCGGCTCACCTTGCTCGCTGTAGGCGTAGAGGCCGACCATCTTGCCGGGGAACTCCGTGCTGACGGCCTTCGCCACCGCATTGGCCAGCCCGAAAACACGGTCGGAAATGTTTTCCGGCTTCTTGCACTCCTCGCACTCGCATTGCCCGTCGCCATCCGAGCATTCCATGGAGACCATGTCTTGCGACGGATTCTTGCGCAGTTGGTCGAGCACCAGTCGATGGCCAGCGTGCGCACCGCGGGATTGCTCACACAGAGCTGTTCACCCTGCCGCTTTCCTCCGGTGAGGGCCCGATACTCGGGGTGGGCCGCGAAGACCGCTTGGTTATCGGCGATGATTGACTGCCAGGCATGCCCGCACTGGATGCCCCGCGAACTGGCCATGCGATTCCGCCGCGCCCACGCCTGGGCATCGCGGATGGCGCGGTTCCCGGTCTCCGGTTCGTAGAAATTCATGTACCAGATACGGCGGGAGAGTATGACGGGCCGATCAACCTCTTCTAGGGCGACGGCCAGCCTCGACATCGCCGGCACGACCTCCCACTCCTGCGCCGGGAAATACCAGCGGCAACCGAGCGACTCGAGAAAGCGGTATGCGGCGTGCGAGACGCCGAGATCGGCACCGCCGAGCAGCAGCACGCGCGTCTTGCCAGTGGAAATCGCATACGCCTCCTTGCCGTCCACGCCGTCACGGATCTCCAAAGCTTTGGCGAAGGCCGGATTGGGGAACTCATGAATGGTCCCCAGCACGATGCCCTTCGCGCCGTCGCCTGCTGTGACGGTGAATGCTGCGCCGGTAATGCGTTTCAGGTAGTCCGCCAATTCGGCAGCGACCGCCTGCGTGTCTGGCGAGGCATGCGGTGAAATCACGATCGGCATCCGCGCCGTGCCGTCGGCGGCCAGCAGTGCCTCGTCGGTGGCAACGGCAGTGCCAGGGCTCAGTACGGCCGCGACGGTCACGAACAGCATGAATCGAGTGAGATGCACAACGACCTCTCCTGTGGGTTAGCGATCTCCGGGAAATCCTTCAGGAACCCCGCGACTGCAATGCTCTGCGCTAGGATCGCTGCGGTGATCTGCGTCTCTCCGCTGCGGCCGTAGCCAGCCCACGGAGTTTACCATGATTTCCGACGGATGCGAGAAAGAAAGCGGTGCCGAGGCACCGCACTCTGAAAGTGCGGCTTGGGATCGCGGTCGAACGCGGCCTGCCCTAGGTAAACCTTGTTCTCCCACTTCCCGACATCCAACGGATTGATGGGAAGCTCGGCCCCGCGGCAGCACTTCGACGAACGTGCACTGGACGATCTGGGATTCCGCGTGCAGCATCGTGGGCGGACTCCCGCTAAGACCCACCGTGTAGTCCGTTCCCTGCACGTGGATATGCTCCTCGCGCTCGGAGGTCGGGAACGTCAGCGTGGTTGGGGGGACGGCCGTGCTTTCACCGAGCGCAGGCCGACCGTGCGCAGTTCGGGCAGCGGCGTGCCGTCTCGGTAGCCGCTCAACAGTTGCTGGACAGCATCTTCCTGGCCGCGTTGTCGCAGGGCGGCCAGCAGGCGGTAATCTTCCCATCCGTCGCGCATCTCCTCGTAGATCGGCATGACGATCGGACCTTGAGGGCCGGGAAAGACCATCTGGTAGCTGTAGCCCAGTTCCGACCAGGTGCGAATGTCCCACGGATTGCCGCGCGGTGCGTAGTAGCAGTAGTAGCCCCAACCGTTGTAGCCCAAGTCAAACGCTTTCCATCCCATTGCACGACCACCGCGCGCCGCAGGATGGATGTAGAAGGCGCGGACGTATCGTGGCGTCGACCACAGCTCGCGCGTTGCGCGGTTGTCGCCGACCAGACTCGTGATCGGGACCGAAACGTCAATCAACTTGTTGTACCAAGGGTCGAGATGCTGAACGATCACGTCATCCGGGGCGTGGCCGGGACGCCAGAACAACGGGTTCATGTAGATGTGAACCTGCGGATCGGTACGGCGCAGAATGCGTGCGAGTGCCTCGAAGATCGCCGTGTTGTTCTCCTGCGGCTCGTCCCACAGTTCCACCCACCAGTCGTCGTAGCGCAGACCCAGTTGCTGCGTCTGTTTGACTAACCCCTGCAGATGTTCCGCGACGCGTCGTTCGTCTTCGGCCGTGAGTTGCTCGGGCTGCAACTGGCCGGCATAGCCTCGATGCACGTATTCGTCCGGAATTCCCAGGGCGTGGTAATAGGTTCGTCCCATCGATCCGAACAGCGCCGCCTTGCTGCCGGGCGCAGGAAGACCCAGGAATGCGGTGACGCCGAGTTCGCGGCTCGTGCGGGCGTCGCTCTCGAAGCGACTCTGCGTTTCGAAGGGGAACTGCGCCGTCGTGTTGCCCCAACTGTGAACCCACAAGTCCAGGTCCGGCAGTGTGAGTTCGGCCACCTCGACCTGCAGCGGCGTGGCCACCATCTGGCCGTCAGCTGTGGTGGCCGAAATCGACCCGGCATACTGTCCGGCCGCTGCGCCGGTGCTCGTGACCCGCAGCATGAACACGGCTGATCCGCCAGGTGGCAGCGTCACGCGCGGAAAGTCCCGAATTTCGACTCCGTTGGCCAGATACCGCTCCATCAAGCTGCGGCCCAACATTTGGCCGCGATCGAAGAACGGCAGGATGCCGACTTCATCGCCCGCGGCCGTGTCCGCCGGCAGGTCCGCATCGATCATCAGCCGCAGTCGCTGTTCGGCCGTCAGCGGTTGCTGCGGAGCGGCCGTGGGCAACGCCCCGCCAATCAGCAGCTTCGCCTGTACGCGTGCCGCGGGCTCGTTCGCAATCACGGACCGTAGGGGGATGTCATCGATTGTCACGACCAGTGAGTCGGTGGCCGACGTGTTGCTCAGCGCGAGATAACGGCTCTCGGTTTCATTGCGCGCCGTGAGCACGTGGACGGTCGGATTGATCGCTCCCTGTTCCGGCAGGATCGGCTGCCGCGGGTTGGCCTGCGCGGTGGTCGACCAGATCGCCGGGGCAGCTGCGTGTTGGCCAATTTCCAGAGCGCCACGCGGCAAGCCGGGCAGCCGGGAACTCTGTCGCCTTCATCCCAGGAATGGAACAGAGCGTGCCGGAGGCTAGATCCCGGCGGTACGTGGGTGCGATGTGCTCAGGATGTTGCGGCGACACTTTGGCGGTGCCCCACACCAGGACCTCGTCCAGCCACGTGATGCCGTCCGACCCTACGGACAGTCGCAGGTATCGGCCTGCAGCGTTGGCAGGCAGGAACGCGCGGGTCAGCGGTTGGTTGGGAGATTGCTCGAGCGGCTGCACGAACATGGTCGTCCAGGGATCCGACTCTGCGTTGCGCACTTCGATCGTCAGTGACGTTTTCGGAGTTCGTGAAGCGATCGTGTCGACTTCCATGAATTCGCAGTGCCGGTGGAAATCGAAGACCGCAACCAGTTCGCGACCAGGATGCTGGCCGACCGGCACCCACCAATTGCCCTCGATGCGGCCGTCAAGCAATCGGCGGCCAAACTGCGCCGCGTCGTCCATGAGCTTGTCGTACGGGCTGTCCGGGTTCGATTCGTAGGTGTACGTCACGCCGGTCAGTACCACGTCACCCCAGTAGCCGGCATTGTCGCTCAGCAATTTGCCCTGCGGAGGACCGCTCGGATCGCGTGCGCCGGTCGCCCACATAATCGTTGCGCCGCCGACAGGTTGGCCCGCTGCAGCTGATGGAGCCGCCGCGGGAAATACCAGGAGGCAGATTCCGACAAGTGTGTTCATTCCAGGTCTCCATCCGCTGTCAGTTCTTGTCGAAAATCGCTTCGCCACGGTCGGTGATTGCTCGTACGTGCTTCGCCATCAGGCTCGGTCCGTACTGGCCGCGGTCTGGGCCCGCTTCAGGCCCTTGGGCCAGCGGCCGGGCCAGGTCCACAGACACTTGCCGCGTGACGGGGCTCCGGGGCACGCACAATCCGGCCGGGTCACGAAGCTGGAGCTCACGTCCACCGTGGAACGGACCGATCACTGCTTGGCGCCGACCCCGCGCTGGTCGAGGATCGATCGCGCCTGTGGGTCGAGCTGCGCGTCAAGCCCTGAAACTCGCACACCGTCTTCCGCCGCAGCCACGCTTGGGCCGATCTCCAGCGCGGCGATGGTGCCCACGCGCGGGTCGGACACGGAGTTGTCGGTCAGGGTGACGCGGGAGCTGCGCTCGATCAGGATCGCCGGGCCCGGGCGCCGCCGCGGAGCGTCCGCCGCCGCGCGGATGCGGTTGTTGCTGACCGACACATTGGTCGCGCCGCCCACGAACAGGGCCGTCCCCGCTCGATCCTGAAACTCGTTGTCGTCGATGACCACGTCGCGGATGGCTTCGGCGTCCGCGAGGCCGTGCCCCAGTCGCGCGGCGCGCACGGATAACGCCGCGCCGTGCGCCGAATCGGCGTAGCCCAAACAGGTGCCGCCACGCAAGAACTGGTTGCCGCGGATCGTGATCCCCCACGGCATCGGGCCTTCCGGCCAGTCGGGCTCGTTGGTCAGCACGACCCCCGCTCCCGTGGTGTCTTCGAAGATGTTGTTTTCCACCACGCCGCCCCCCGCGCGCAGCAGGCAGCCATAACGCCGGTTGCCATGCATGTGGTTGCGGCGGATCTGGAAGCCGGCGCCGCAGGCATCGATGTTGTACAGCGTATCGGCCGAGCGATGGTCTTCACCCGCCACCGCGCCCGCCAACGGTTTGTCGAGCGTCAGCAGAAAGGCACGCTGCTCCAACGTCCCACCGATCGCGCGCACCTCGCCCCGCAGGCGACCCGTCTGGGGATCGAGCACTTGAAGCCGGTCGCCTGGATGAATCAGGCAGTTGGGTGAGACCAGCCATTGGGTTGGCGAACGAATTTCGCGCAGCACATTGGGTGGCGCATAGATGTTGATCGCGTCGTCCGCCATCCCCTCGAAATAACAATCCTCAATCACCGGCCCGCTGCGGTTCTGCTGGCAATGTACGCCGTCCGCATCGGTCGTGATCAGCCGATTCGTGTCCGTCGCGAACCGCACCTGCAGGCCGCGTACGACGATCTGGCCCCGGTTCCCGATCAACCCGACGGCCAGTCCGGGCGACGCGTGGACCGTGACGTTTTCGATGTGTACCCCGTCGCACCCCTGGGCCGTCACCGCGCTGCCGTAACCTCGCGCCAGGTGGACGTACGCGTCTCCGATCTGCATCTGCTCCAGGTTGCGCCGATAGTGCTCAGCGCCCGTAAAGAACCGCCACACGCGACCGTCGCGGTGTTCCCAGCGCGGAGTCATATAGTGGTCCGGCGTACCTGCTCGAATACGGCGGGTGGTCGCGTCCATGATCATGCCCCACTTGCCGTAAGGCTCGTGGGCTTTCAGGAAATTCTCCGCGTCAGGTGTCGGGTAGCCTGCCTCGATCTCCAGATCGAAGGAACCTCCCTCGATGTCCACCGTTCGGACCGTTCCCTGGCAGAACGGCAGCGGGTCATAGTCGATGGCGAGATCGCGCAGAGTCACCTGGCGACCGATTCCGAACTGGAAGGCGCCCAACGTGGGATCCGCAATGACGATCTTGGTCGTCGGGCCCGCCCCGCGCACGGTCAGGTTGGCTGCCTGATGGATCGGGAAACAATACCCGCGCGGATTGTCGTGTCGCACTCGGTAGGTGCCCGCTTCGAGCACGACTTCCACCGGCGCGTCGGCCGTTCCGGCCCCGGCCACTGCCGCTGCGATCGCCGCGCGGATCGCATCTCCCGATTCGGTCCGGCCGTCCGGCACGGCGCCGAAGTCGCGGACGTGGAATACGCGATCGCCGGCCGTCGGCGGCGGAGCGGCATCCAGCGAACCGCGGACGCTGATACACAGCAGCAACGACAACGCCGCGCGACCGATCGTTAAAACGGCAGTCATCTGGATAGTCTTCACTTTCATGGTCGGTGCTTTCGTCGAAGGCGGGTGAACTAGATTGGGGGGAAAGCGTGATTTTCTGGGAATGGAACAGAGCGTGACGTGACGGTGGTGTGCCAAGGATCGTTGCCCGCATCACACTGTGTCTAACATCTCACATCGATTGTCCCCTGGATAGACCACGCTCCAGCCTACCACGCGGGCTCATGGCAGCCGAGAGGCGATCCGTCGGGTACGAGTTTAACGACCGTCCGCGTCTCTGCCGTCCACGTATCCGATCATGGCGGGCAAGAGAAAAGGGATTATTGCTCTCAAGGTCCTTCCTTCAGCTTGGCGGCTGGTAAGCCCTTGAAGCTCTGCTCGAACTGGCGGTCGAGCTCCGCGGGACGGGTGTCTTGAAACCGATCGAGCACGGCTTGCAGCTTCTTCGCCGCAGTGGCCGTCTCGCCGTCGAACTGTTCCCCCGCGAGCGGAGTCGTTTCGTCGGGGTCGACGACCAGGTCGAAGACGCGGCCGTCGCGGTAGAGCTTGTGCTGGCGGTCAAACGCGCACTCGCGGACGGTCATGTTCGCCTGTTGACGCGGCGAATACCAGCAGTAAAGCCACTCGCGCGGAGTACCACGCTGGCCGCGCAATTGCGGCAGGAAGCTGACGCCGTCGGTGTCGGGAGGCACGGCCACGCCGGCCGCCTCGCAGATCGTGGCGAGAAAGTCCGTGCTGCTGATCAGGTCGCCGCTCACGCGGCCTTCTTGGATCACCGCGGGCCAGCTCGCGATGAAAGGGACGTGCGTGCCGCGGTGCGTGGTGGTGCCCTTGCCGCCGCGATAGTCGGCGCCGTTGAGCCGGCTGGTTACGCTGCCGAGCGTGCCGTTGTCGCCGAGGAACATCAGGAGCGTGTTCGCGCGGATGCCGAGTTCGGCGAGTTTCGCATCGATGCGGCCGATCATTTTGTCCATCCAGGCGGTCATATCGGCAAAATGTTTCACGTCGCGGTTTACCGCCTCGCCGACGGCCTGTGGATCCCAATCCGGGCTGTCCGGGGTCGGTTGGAATGGGGCGTGCGTGAGGATCATCGGATAGTAGAGGAAGAAGGGAACGTCCTTGTGTCGGGTGATGAAGTCCAGCGCAAAGTCGTTGATCAACTCCGGTCCGTACTGGCCCGCGGCAAAGTCCTTCTGCTGGCCGTCGTATTCGAGGCCCGGATTGGCGTAGCGGGGCGGGCGGCGGGTGTGCTGCCAGAGGCCGGCCTCCTCGAAGCCGAAGTGCTGCGGCGAGTCCTTTTCCCGCCCAAGCTGCCACTTGCCACAGATGCCGGTGGCGTAGCCGGCCTGCTTGACGAGATTTGCGAACGTCGTTTCCGATCGCGGCAGTGTGCCGAACTTCAGGTAGTTGCGAACGTTGTAACGTCCCGTCATGAGTTGCACACGCGTGGGCGTGCAGAGCGGCTGCACGTGGCAATGCTCGAAGCGGACGCCGCCAGCGGCCAGCCGATCGAGGTTGGGTGTGTGATACGACTCGCCTCCATTCGCCGTCACGCACTCGTAGCCAAAGTCGTCGGCCATGATGAGGATGATGTTCGGCTTCGACGGCACTTCGTCTCCGACGGCGGACGCGACAACGGGCACCAGCAGACAGAGGCCGATCGCGAGAGGGGTTTTCATGTCAGACAGGGTCCTTGCTTCGTGTGGCCGCGGCGGACGCTCCCCCAATTCTCCCATAGGAAGCGCATGGTTTGCAAGGAGCAAAGCGAGCGCAGCACGCGCGAGCACCGGGAGAGCAGAACGCCACGGGAGCAGACGGGAGCAGACGGGAGCACCCTGGTCTTGTTTCTTCCTGGTAGCTGACCGCGTGTGAAGCGGGTCGGGGCATGACGCGGTGAAACCCTTGGCAAGTGCCAGGCCGATAGAGGTAGGGAAGGCTCATTGGCTTGAGCCTCCCCTCCCTCCGAACCGGACGTGCGGTTTTCCCGCATACGGCTCTCCAGTCAGTAGGTTCCTGTGGATTGACCGAAACGAGCGTGGGCGTCTTTCAGGCTGAGATGCCATCGCTTCGCAAAGAAGGCATTGGGCCACCGTTGAGTGTGCCATACTCCTCCCTTCACTTTGTTCTCCAAAGTGCCGTCAACATGCGTTCTGTCCAAACGTTCCGATGAGCCCATTGCCGGATGTCCGGCAGCTCTCCGGTCGGGATAGCCGCGAACGGCACTATGACCGATTGGTTGACCCGTTCCTTGTGTGGTCGGGGTCTGTTTGTTCGGACGTTTGGTCATCTGCATCTACTTCCCTACACCCCTTGGCTCCACCGCGTTTTGCTGCACGGCTTCTTCGCTACTATGGGTGTTCTGACTTCTGCCAGATCGCATCCACCGACGATCCCGGTATCGTTGGGTTCGTTCCCGTTCCAAGGACGATACGCCTTGGTGGGCCTGGGCCATTGAGTGAGCAGCGTCCCCCACTGCTTCGTTACGGATCGTCGTCCGCTTCCTGATATCTGGCAGATCTCCCTGCTTATCTCGTTTGACCTTCTGACCATTCCATCTCCAACCACCTGACTGCCATTTCGCCCCGCTCGCTTTCATCCGTTACTACAGCGTCGTGGCTGGCCGTGTCTATCCCACGGGGAGATCCAGAGGATCGAGGGATTTACCCGTCGCACGGTCCAGGGTTCGGAAATTGCTAGGATCCTCCCCGACAGGCTTGGCCGAATCGAGTTCACTTTCGTTACGGACTGGTCATTCGTCTCAGGTTGCTCTCCACCTTTCCTCACGGAAACGCAGTTACCACTATCGACTACAGGCCGGTAACGTCTGGCCTGAAAGGGACTTTCACCCTTCTGATCAAACGCCTTCACAGGCGCACTAGCTGCGGTCGCGTAGACCGCGGGGGGAAGCGGCAAAACGGATGGCGACGCCCCCACGCTCTGCGCGAGCGTAGCCACCTCTGCGCGAGCGTAGCTACGTCTGCGCGAGCGTAGCTGCGACGCACGCGGAGCAAACACTCTGCTCCCCACCCCGACGGTCGAGGTTGGATGGCCGGGCGAGCGCGGGTAGAAACAGCTGATCGGGAGCGTCCGATCAAACGAACGATTTGCAGGACTACTGAGTGGCTCAGGTCTTCGCGACCAGCCAACATCGGATGCGATCTGGGTCGCCGTTGCCTCTGGCACCTCGGTCGAGTGCTTGCCGTTCCGGCGAACCCAGTACCGGCGTCCCACTACTGGCAACTGAACGAGTTCGATGCGGTATGTTGGCCCGCCTCGCTCCTTAAGACTGATGCGGATGTCGGCTGGAAGTCTCGGCAAGAATCTGACCCTCCAGATATTGTAAGTGCTGTCCGGAAAGTATAATGTGCCGATGACTCGTGCAAATCCGGCCGTATGAATACAAGTTCGGCGTCTCACTTGGTATCAACACATATTCCGAGAAAGTTGTTATGAGCGAAGATTCTGAACCGAAGTCCAGATTGAGAGAGCATTACACAGGTGCTGGAATCGGTGTTGGTGCTGCTGCAGGCGTCGCGCTAGGGGCGGCATTTGGCCAACTCGCACTAGGCCTTGCATTGGGCGCTGCGCTTGGTGCGGCAGTAGATGTTGTGTCGCATGTGAGGAACAAGAACACCAATTAGCCCCGTTGACTGACTCTCAGGTCACGAGAGGAGACGCCTAACCATACTGCGACGGCGGGGGCATGTCGGCTTTCCCAGGTTCATAGCGTACTCGGCCCCGCGCTGCTGAGCTTGATCGTTACGGCCTCGGCTGTTTCATTTACCCATACGTATTCCGGACAGGCTGCAACTCGTCTAGCGCTTTATGCAGCTGCCCCATACAGTCTGTCTTGTTCACTTTTAACACATGCTGAATAAAGTCTTGCCAATTTCCGTTGATGTAGATGGTGCGGAGATTGAGGACGGCTTGGGCCCCCTCCGCTTCCCAACGCATGCCGCTACGTTCCATTCTGTCTTTAATCACGTGGCGGCAGGCTCCTTCGACGACACCACTGCCGATCGGGTACCCGGCTGCGAGGTAGGCGTCGTATTTCTGTAGGCTCGATTGTTCTGGAGGTAGGTAATGGGCACGGAAGGAGCCTGCACGGAAGCAGACACCCTGCTTCCCACACTGCTTCCGACCCCAGCGGCGACACTCCGGGGATCGTCTGATGCCGTAGGCCGAGCATGCTGAGCGGTGCCATCATCGCTTATGCGGTGACATACGTATGTCATCGCTACCCCGCTGCGGCGGGTCTTGCATGCGGCTTGGGATCGGATAAGATAACGGCAGTTCTGGCGAGCGAAAGGCGGGCAATCACTTTCACTTGCGCAGTGTTTCCCGAGCGTCCCCACGGGGCCCTCAGCGGCCGCGGGTGCTACGGGCACTGCCCGCACACGGAGGGATTGCCTCATGGTCGCCTACGCTCGTCGTAAATTGTTGGGTCGTGATCGCCGAGCCGTCTATCACTGCCGCGCCCGTTGCGTGCGCCGCGCC
This sequence comes from uncultured Planctomycetota bacterium, assembly GCA_963802295.1. Classification (GTDB taxonomy): domain Bacteria; phylum Planctomycetota; class Planctomycetia; order Pirellulales; family Pirellulaceae; genus JAJRVM01. The sequence goes on from CAWDIM010000010.1 coordinate 618,704, forward strand.
TTTCTCTGTGGCCGGGACCCATTGACCGGCCGCGACTTCTCCCATCGCCGCGATTGGATCCTGGTCCGGGAAGAACAGCTCGCCGGGCTGTTCGCCATCGAAGTCGAATTCCACGCGGAACTGAGCAACCATCTGCACCTGATGCTCCGCTCGCGGCCCGTCGAGCCCATTGCTACCCATTCGCTTCACGCGCAAGCCAATATGTAGGCCTCCAACCGCCACCGCACATCCACGAAGAGCAGAGTGTCTGCTCCTGTTCTGCTCCTGTTCGTCTATCGGGAATCACTCGCGTCAGCGTGCCCGCCGGCCACTCATCGGCTGGGCGGAGTCGCCAAGGGGATACCTGGCCGAGCTGTTGCCGGCACACAACAACTCTTTCAGGACACGACGATGATTACCTTGGATCGCGCCACGAAGTGAAACGAACGTGGGAGCAGTCACACGAAGAATGGTCGCACGGTTGCGTAAAGGACGGCGGGGCATCAGAATTCGTATCGGTTCCTGGCGGATCAGCTGGCCACCGAACAACTGGGGCACCGGGCCAATGGTACTTTCGTCCGCGAGACAGTGTGCGACTGAGCTGGCATAACGTGGCAACAAACGTGCCCGACAGGCCCTTTGTATGAAGCTTGCAGGTTCCACCGAGGGATGTCCGGCCAGGGCCGCGAAGCCGGGATCTCCGCGACTCGGCACCGGCCTGCAACATGTCGCGTTCCGCCCCGCCCGATGACCGCCTTGACTTCTGCAACCTGACCCTGGGAAACCAAATATGAAGACCGTAACCGTGGTTCTCGCGGCACTCGGACCGGCGCTGCTGTCGCTGTCGGCAGACGCGACGGAGGGGCATGTAACGCGCCAAGGCAACGCGCTCTACCTTGATGGTCGCGAGTACCGGGCCATCGGAGTCAATATGCCCAACCTGCACCAGGCCTACTTCGGCACTTGGTTCCACATTCCCCAATTCTTCGGCACGCCCGAGAAGGCCCGCCAGGCCATCGTCACCGGCATCGAAGATGCCGAGCAAAGCGGTGTGGCCTTCATTCGCTTCTTCGCCAGCCCAGGCTATCCACGCGATCAGGCGCTGCTCTACGACCGGGACCCGGCACGCTATTGGATGCTGATGGATGAACTCTTCGGCCTCTGCCGGCAACACCGCCTGAAGCTCGTTCCCAGCCTGGGCACGATCCCCGGGCCATACCTGCACTTGGGCGAGAAAGGCCGGGCGATCTTGGACCCCCAGTCCAGGACCAGCCACTGGGTCCGACAGTACATGCGGGAGTTCGTGACACGCTACAAGGACGACCCGACAGTCCTCATGTGGGAATTGGTCAACGAAGGCATGTTGCATGCCGACGTGGAGATGGAAGGTCGCAAACTACTCCCTGCCGGCGTATATCCGCCGGGAACCACCGGCGTGCGGGAAACCGGTAGCCCGGACGACACCCTCAACTGGGCCGACTACCTGCTGCTCTACCGGGAGCACACGACCTTCATCAAGAGCCTGGACCCACACCACATGGTCACCAGCGGCGATGCGCAAGTGCGGCCCGAATGCACCAGCCGCCGCGAGACCTTCCGACGTTTCCGGTTCCGGCCGGACACCTGGCGCGAATGGCTCGCCAACAACCTGGCCTCTCAACCGGAACCGCTGGATGTGTTCAGTTTTCATTTCTATGGCAACGACGCGCCGGAGCAGGCCAACGTGCCCTGGCAGGACATGACGGTCATCGAGACGATGCGAAGGGTCGTGCGCTGCGCACACGCCGCCGAATCGCCCGTGTTCATCGGCGAACTAGGTGCGTCGCCCGACAACACGGCTGATCCGACGGGACGCTGGCTCTGCCAATGCATCGACGCCATGGAGGCCGAGAAAGTCTCACTGATGGCGCTTTGGGTCTGGCATTTCCCCTGGCAGCCGGAATTCACCATGACCAGCGCCACCTATCCCGACGTAATCCAACGCATCACGATCTTCAACCGTGAACACGCCGCCGCGGGCGGGGCACCCACACCCTAGTCGGCAAGCGGTGATGCTCGACGCGTCGGAGATTCACGATCCACGTGACCACTTCCTGGCGGCGGCAGTCGTCGGTAACCCAGCAGGGTGACTAACGGATGTTCATTCCGATGCTTACCTGTGCAAGTCTTGTTCAGGCAGGAAGTTGCGGCGCGGTTGTGAATTTTGCGCACATGTTGCGCACAAACGACGGCGAAATGCTGCAGGCCTTGGGGAAATCCTGCGCCCGCTTACCGGACGACGCGGTGTTTGTCCGACTCGATCCAGCCGCGTCTGCGCAGCGCAGGGAGAGTGATAGCCACACGTATCGGTCGCGAGCGAGTTTCAAACCGCTATAACCCGCCGAGACCCGAAAAACACCAGCTTCCGAATGTGTCATAAACCCCAAGCGCCCACGAGTTGATGGGAATTTGATTTCCG
>CAWDIM010000011.1:0-660991 GCA_963802295.1 uncultured Planctomycetota bacterium
GATCTGGAGGTCGATCCGCTTGAGCGGGAACAGGCTGATCGCCCTCGGCCAGCGGCGGATAGGCGTAGAAGAGGTTCTTGATGAGGATGTCTGGGGGCACGATGTCACGTAGTGCGTGGGGCGTCAAACGTCAAACGTGATGCGTGATACATGACAAGAAACGAGTAACGAGTGAATCTTGCTCGTCACTCATCACTCGTTACGTTTCACTCGTCACGCATCACTCCGTCCACGTTTTCGGTTGGCCCAACCGATCGATGGGCGGATAGGCCTTGCGCACGGCCAACACGAGCGGAATGCCGACGATGGCGCCGACTAGCGCCTGGAACGCGTTGGACGGCACCTCGGCGATGGCAGCAGGCCAGCCGGTCAGGAAGAGTCCCTCGCCAATCAGATAACAGGCAACCATGGCGAGCGAGCCGGCCAGCCAAGCCAGGATCATGCCGCCGATCGACTTGCGGCCGCGGCCCAGCCAGCCGATCACAAACCCTTCCGATCCATGGGCGACTAGGCTGAGCAGAGCGAATTGGGCATAGCCGCCGAGCAGGTCGGCCAGCGCCGCGCCAATGCCGCCCGCCACCCCGCCCATCCACGGCCCGAAGATCAAGCCGCTGAAGGTGATCGCGACGCTAGAGAGGTTGACGTAACCTTGCGTCACTGGAACAGGCACGCGAATCGACAACGTGAAAACAGTCGTCAGCGCGATTAAGAGCGCCGCCAGGGCAATTCTGGCGGGAGAGACACGAGCCATATTCCACCTCCGGCCGATGATGGCTGCGAATGATAGGCCTCCGAAGCATGAAAACTCCGGAGGCTGCGGTCAAACGACAGGTAGATTATACTCTAAATCCGCGCAGGCGCGAAACAGCGTTGACAGTCATGCGCGGGTGACATATACTCACCTCACGCAACACGCCATCCGAGGGAACATGCTCTCTGAATCTCATCTTCTGCCTGCCGGCAAGCTACCGCTGCCGCTTCTGGAACGACTGCTGACCCGCTTCGCACCGCACGACCCGCGCATCATCGTCGGGCCGCGCACCGGCGAAGACGCCGCCGTATTCGATTTCGGCGACCGCTACCTGATTGCCAAGACTGATCCGATCACCTTTGCCACCAACCAGATCGGCTGGTACGCGGTCAACGTCAACGCCAATGACGTCGCGGTGATGGGCGGGGAGCCGCGCTGGTTCCTGGCGACGGTGCTGCTGCCGGCCGGCCAGGCCACCGCGGAAATGGCCGAAGCGATCTTTACGCAGATCCACGACGCGTGTGTAGCGTTGGGGGTCAGCCTGGCGGGCGGGCACACCGAGATCACGCTCAACCTGGATCGGCCGATCGTCTCGGGCACGATGCTGGGGGAGGTGACGCCGGACCGGCTGATCACGACGGCCGGCGCGCAGGTCGGTGACGTGGTGCTGCTGGTGAAGCCTGTGCCCATCGAGGGGACGGCGCTGATCGCGGCTCGAGCGTGCGGGTGCGCTGCGTGAGCGTGGCTACAGCCCGGCGTTCATCGAGCGTGCTCAGGGCTTCCTGCATGAGCCGGGCATCAGCGTGGTGGCGCCGGCGCGGCTGGCCGCGGCGACCGCCGAGGTGCACGCGATGCACGATCCCACCGAGGGCGGCGTGGTGACAGGGCTGCTGGAGATCGCACGCGCGGCGGGCACCGGGCTGGCGATCGATCTGGACGCCATCCCGATCCTGATCGAGGGCGCAACGCTGTGCCGCGAGTTCGGGCTGGACCCGTTGGGCACGATCGCGTCCGGGTCGATCCTGCTGACGGCTCCCGAAGCGGCCGCGCCAAAGCTGATTGCAGCGCTTGATGCGGCGGGCTATCCCACGGCGCGCATCGGCCGCGTGACCCGGCCCGAGGACGGGCTGGTTGCGACGCAGGGCGGCAGCGCGTCCCCTGGCCGAGCTATGCGGCGGACAAGATCACGAAGCTCTTTGCGTGAACGGATGGACTGTCGATCGGCGCGATGCGTGAAACGTCAAACGTCAAGCGTGAGGACAACCCTTCACGTTTCACGTTTGACGCTTGACGCCGACCGCATCGGCCTCACACTCGCCTCTCACTTCGGAACGTCGCCCTCGCTGCCGTCCTCGATCGGAGGGGCTGCCCGCTCGACCACCAGCTTGAGCGAATGAGAGCCGAGCAGGAGCATCATCGCGGGCCAGATGACGACCACCAGCACCGCCAGCACGACGCTCAGCCCGGTCAGGAGCGCCGCAATGATCACGAGCAGCACGGAGAAGAGTGGGTTGGCGAAGGCCATCATGAGCGCCATCTTGACGGCGCCCAACACGCTCGGTTCCTTCATGCCGGCCAAGATGGGAAACGCGTAGATCTGGACGCTGAACCAATAGACAAGCAGCAGGATGAACAGCAACGATAGCGCCTGGACGAACGGCTCGGGCCGCGAAACATAAAAGAGGAGGTTGAGGATCAGGATCGAGGTCACGACCGCCAGGATGGCACTGACGCCCAGCGCCCTTTTCCAGTATTCGCGGAAGCCCTCGAAGAAGAAGCTGCGATCCGCGCGCAGCTCGCGTGCCACCCGATGTGTGACGTGCGCCAACGCCGCCGTCGCCGGCCCAACCGGGATCGCCAGGATCGGAGCGAGCCACCATGGGCCGCCGATGTAGAGCATGGGATAGCCCACCAGAACCGCGAGCGAGGAAGAAGCCTCCCGTCAGCCACCAGAGCAGGCTCATGCCGATCAGCAGGAAGAGCTCGTTGTAGACGCTGAGCAGGCTTCGCCACGTAACCAGAAATGCGCGCATGATTTTCCTCGGTTTTTGTTCGGACTCTAGCCCTTCCAGGTCTGCCAGACCTGGAAGGGCTCTCTACTTTAGTTGTTCAGCAAAGACAGCACCGCATCGTGGACGGCTCCGTTCGACAGCAGGTTGGCATGAGCGGTTTCGGGCAGGGCGGGGTTGAGGGCACGCTCCTCGGCCGGCGGCGCGCCGCGGAGCCTCAGATCGATGCGCTGCTCTGTGACGTACGGATGCGGGGCCGAGGACACGCGGGATTCTCCGCGCTGTGCGCCGGCACCGCGAAGTCGCCGAAGCTCACCGCCCAGTCAAACAGTGTGAAGCCATCTGCACGCCACCGGACAGCGATTCCGACCCGGATGTCGCCGTAGAAGCAGTGACACTCGACGCCCGACGGCATCATGCCGGGCGTGTTCAACTCCTTCAACAGCGAGCTATCGGGAGCCAACTGCTGGTAGATGGGCGTGTCGGTGAGCAGCACACGCTCCTGCGGCCCGGTCGCATCCGGGGTGGCGACCATGCGCACACGCGCCTCGGCCTGCTCGCTCGCCAGCGTGGCTTCCCATTGCTCCACGGCACTCGCCGGTAACGCCGGCGCCAGTCCCAGCCTCTCCAGGAGGCGAATGAAGCGCCAGCCCAGCGAGTCGCGGCACCAGCTTCGTAGCTAACAGGATCCACCCCGCGATGGGGCGAGCCGATGGTGATCAGCCGGCCCACGTTGCCGCGATAGCTCGTCCCGAACTGGTCGGGCCGATCGGCGGCTCAGATAGTAGCGGCTGGCACGATCCCGCCCAGACTATGCGCGATAATCGTCACCTGCGCCGGGCCGCCCTTCGCTGCGGAATCCTGGCTCAGACGGTCCACGCTCGATGTCAGCAGGTTTTTCTCGTCCAGCCCCGCGCCCGCCAGCCGTGAGGCGATCTGCCGCAGATCGCCGCGGTTGTTATAGGTGCCGTCCTCTGCGACGCCGTAGCGGAAGAGGCGCACCAGGTCGGGTACTCAGATCGCCCTGCGCCAGCAGAACCTGCCGGAACCCGCTGTCGGTCCAGTCGCCCGGATCGCCGTTCAAGCCGTGGATGAACATCACGGGAAGTGGGCGGGACATGGAGCCTCCCGTTCACGTTAGAACGTTAGAACGTTGGCACGTGCAAACGTGTCAACGTGCCGCCACGATATCCTGCAACAACTGCGCGCCCGCCACCATGGCGGAGATGGCGATGTTTTCGTTGGTCGTATGCACCTGGCTCATGCCCGTGCTGATGACGCAGCAATAGATGCCGTGCTCGGCGTAGATGTTGCCGTCGGTGCCGCCGCCGCTGGCTCTTAGGACTGGCGTCTGCCCGAGCTTCTGGATGGCCGCCATCGTCTTCGCCACGATCGGGGTCTCTTCGGTCAGAGCGTAGCTGTTGTAAGAACGCTGAATCTTGACCTCGACGCGCCGCGCCGTTTCGCTCTGCGGCGTCCTCGAAGGCCGCGACCATCGCCGCGGTCTGCTTCGCCAACTTCTCGTCGTTGCGGCTGCGGCCTCGCCGCGGATTAACACCTCATCCGGCACGATGTTCGTCGCTGTGCCCCCCTGGATCACGCCGATGTTCACGGTCGTCTCTTCGTCGATGCGGCCGAGCGGCATGGCCGCGATCGCCTCGCTGGCCACGCGGATCGCGTTGATCCCCTTCTCCGGCTCCGCACCGGCGTGCGCCTTGCGGCCGTAGACGGTGACGCGCAGGGTATCCTGGCTCGGTGCGCTGACCACGATGTTGCTGAGCGGGCCGCCGCCATAGAGGATGATACCGCTCGCGAGCGGATCTGCCCTTGTCCAGCCACCTCGCCTTGCAGCCCAGTTTCTTCACTCACCGAGATCACGGCTTCGAGCGGCGGATGCGCCGCGCCATCCTCCTGCAACGACTGGAGGATCTCCAGGATGACCGCCACCCCCGACTTGTCGTCGCCGAGGATGGTCGTGCCGTCGGAGAAGATGATTCCGTCAGCGGGACCTGCGGCTTGATGCCCACGTCCGTGCCGACGGTGTCCATGTGCACGCTCAGCATCAGCCAATCGCCACGGCCATTGGGGAACCGGGCGATCAGGTTGTGGTGTTCATTCGCACGCGCCGCCCTCGCCACCGAGCGCGGTGAAGTCCCCGCACGCACCGTCCAGGTAGGCCGCACGTTCGGCGGGGGTCTTTTTCTCAATGGCTTTCAGGAAGATCTCTTCCGCGATCATGGTCGAAACTCCCACATTGAAGGTAGGCCGTGGCTTGTCTACGCAGCAATGCGAAAACTAATCTTCGCGCGCTCCATCCTTTTCAAGATTTTTTTGGCCAAGTGAATCGGACGTGTCGCCAATCTTCAGTTTTCGGTGTAACCACGCACGGCAGAATCTCCAGTATCGGTGAGCTGTAACCCTGGAAATACCACAGACTTCAGCAGCCTGTTCGATAGTCATACCACCGAAGTACCGCAGCGTGACGAATCGCGACTTGATCGGGTCTTGCCGACCAAGTTCTTCCAAAGCCTCATTCAAATCGATCAGTTCTTCGGCCGCCAAACGTGTAGGGAGATCGGCGATTTCGATATCGACCTTCCTCAGGTCGCCGCCATACTTGAGCCCCCTTTTGCGGCGAGCATTTTCCACCAATATCCGCCGCATCGCCTCAGCAGCAGCAGCGAAGAAGTGCCCTCGACTATCCCACTGCTGGGCCTTTTCGACATCCACCAGCCGCAGGTATGCCTCGTGTACCAGCGCGGTGGCCTGCAGCGTCTGCCCTGGTTTCTCATGGGCCAGCTTGGCGGCTGCCAATTTGCGTAGCTCGTCGTAGACTAGCGGTGGAACTGTTCGGCGGCGGACAGGGTCGCCGGATTCGATCTGGGCTGAGGATGCAGGTGACGTTGGTCATGGGGACTAACGTACCACACGCGTCACTGTCTTGCCTCCGACGAGCACGCTGCAGAGGGGTTCGGCGATCCAGCCGCAGATGAGTTGGGCAAGCTCACTCGAGACCGTCAGGGCCATCGCACAGAATCAGGCGATCGGAAAAGAGGCACTCACCCACAGTGTTCCGCTCAATGAACTTGGAAAGCATACCAACCACGGTGCTGCTTAAAGCTCGGGGGGATTGTCGGCGACGGGAGCGTCCAGTGTTCCGCCGAGGATTGGCGTGACAGATAGGTCGGGGGGTAGGGCGGTATCCCGAAGCAATCCTCTCTCGACAAATGGGGGCGTCTCCTGGAGGAGGGAAGGGGTGGGGTCATTGTTCCTTTTCCAACACAAAAGGTATCAGAAAAGGTATCAGAAATGCCAAGAAACGAAACAAGGGATCACGTCTTTCGTCGACGTAATCCCTTGTATGGTAATGACTTGTGTCAAGTCGGGGCGACTGGATTTGAACCAGCGACCTCTGCGTCCCGAACGCAGCGCTCTACCAGGCTGAGCCACGCCCCGATGGCGTGTTGAGTTTTGTCGGTTGTACTGGCCCCCTCTGTGGGCCGGTCTGTCTTGCGGGCCCTCCAAGCCCCACAAGGCTCACATCCTACACACTTCCAGACACTTGAGCAACTCGGCGTGTTCACTCGTTTTTTGCGACTTGCGACCGCCTTCCACTCGAGTATCCCCCCCGCAAAGTCCCGTGCTACGGGCCGGCACTCTTTCGGGTAGCCGGCTACGCCTTGGCCGTGCAACGCCAGTCGACCAGATGCAGCTCGACATTGTGGCGGCCACGGAACTCGTTGATGACCGGTCGATAGGCGATGTCGATGGGCCCTTGCACCTGCGCTAATTCTTCCACCCAGTCGCCTTGCCCGAACGCGACCGACCGCAACGTGACGCCATGCTGGCAGATCTTGGCCGACAAATGCCGCTCGCCACCTCCCATGCGCCGAGGCGGTTCCGGCAGTGACACGCCACTGGCCGACAACACGGGGCGCGGATTGCCGGCGCCAAAGGGTGCCAATTGCTCGATCTGCTGGACCGTCTGCAACGTCAACTGGCTCAGCGGCGCCTCGGCGTCAATGCGGATCTCGGCCACTCGATCCACGTCCCGGATTTCCGCATCCGCGTGATCGCAGAAATCGGCGCGGAACTGCTCCACTCGCGATTCTTCGATTCTCAGTCCGGCCGCGGCGGCGTGGCCTCCGTAGCTGAGCAAATGCTCGCTGCACGCGCACAACGCTCGATGCAGATCCAGCCCGCCCGCACTGCGAGCGGAACCGGTGCCGGGTTTCACGCCCACTTGATCCAAGGAGATGATCACTACCGGCCGATGGTATTTTTCCGCCAGTCGCCCCGCCACAATGCCGATCACTCCGGCATGCCAGCCCGTTCCGGCCAACACCAGCGCCGGATCATTGTGCGGATCAAACTGCTCCTTGGCCTGCTTGTTCGCAGCCAGGTAAATGCTCCGCTCCAGGCTCTCGCGACTGCTGTTGAGCTGGTGAATGTAATCGGCCAGCGCGCGAGCTCGCTCAGCATTCTCAGTAATCAGCAACTCGACTCCCAGCTGCGCTTGTCCGAGCCGACCGGCGGCGTTCAGCCGCGGCGCAATCGTGAACCCCAGATCCTCACTCGTCAGACGCTGCTTCTTGTTCAGTTGGGTCACTGCCAGCAATGCGGCCAGGCCCGGCTGCGTGTGCCGCTGCAGACTGACCAGCCCGTGGTGTACGAGGATGCGATTCTCGTCGATCAGCGGTACCACGTCGGCCACCGTGCCCAGTGCCGCATAACCCATGGCGGCCACGAGAAAATCCCGCATCGGAGGACTGACCTTCTGAGCGCTGCTGGCACGCTGGCAGATGGCCCATGCCAACTTGAACGCCACCCCCGCTCCACACAGCCCGCCGAACGGATAGAGATGGCCAGGCAGTCGCGGATGCACTAACGCCGCCGCCGCCGGCAACTCGTCAGACAGTTCATGGTGGTCGGTGATGATCAGCTCCAAGCCCAACTCGGCAGCCGTCCTCGCTTCCTCGATACTGCCGATCCCGCAGTCCACCGAGATGACCATCGACGTCTTGCACTCGGCCAATTGCCGCAGCGCGTCGTTGTTGAGCCCGTAGCCTTCTTCAAAGCGATTAGGAACGTAGTAGCCAACGTCGGCCCGCAACAGTCGCAAGCAATTGTACAGCAAGCTGGTGGCGGTCATGCCATCCGCGTCGTAGTCACCGTAAATGACGATACGGCGGCTGGCCTGGATCGCGGCGTGCACTCGGTCCGCCGCCTCGCTCAATCCCGGCAGCAGATCAGGCTCACGCAGGCCCGTCAACTTGTTATCCAGAAATGATCGGACTTGCTGCAGGTCCGTTACGCCGCGCGCCAGGAGCAGTTGGGCCACGATCGGGGAGACTTGTGCGCGCGACTCGAGCACAGCAATCCGATCGTGATCATGCGGAAGAAAACGCCATCTCTTATCCATGTCGCCCCTGTTTGACCGGTGCCGCTTCCGCCACCGCAGCCCAGTACTCAGCAGCCCAGTACTCAGCCTGCGCCAAATGGGCGGCGGCTTGACTACTTTGATCGACGATCGGTCACCTGTCCGGAGAAGTGCCGGAGCCTTGCCAGGATGCCCGAGCACCCCCGCATTCCAGGGACGGCACGACCTGTCAGCCCTGCGCCATGCCCATGGCAAACGGGGCCCGGCACGCAGTTCAGGTAGCAGTAGTGATTACTACTACGACCCTGATTGCCTCTACTTCTTCTTCTCGATATGCACGGTGTGCCGACGCAGACGCGGGCAGAACTTCTTGATCTTCAACTTCTCGCCACCCGGCTTGCGCCGAATCGAGTAGTTGTAGTCTCCCGTCTCCTCGCAAACGAGAAAGACCGTTTCGGCCTTCTTCTTGCTCTTCGCCATGTGAATGGTCCTCTAGCAGATTCTCTCACCAATATCGCCAAACGGCACCCCAATAGGGGCGCCGACCACGTACCCGCTGTCGTCGCCGGACGGCACCAAGACCATCTGGCCGCCTGGGGGCGAGAGGGACCGCCAACGGCAAGCAGGCGGGCCTACTCGTTTCACGCTCACAGCAGACCTGACGCAATCGAGGCGGGGGGGCCCCGGTCCACGAGCGAACCTCCGATTGTAAACCATCGACCCCCGTTTGTCACAGGGCTCCTGCTGCCCCCGACTCGGGACCTCAGGACAATGCAATCATGGTAATCCGGGGAGCTGCCCGCCACGCTCCCCCAGGCCGGCTCTGGTAGCCGCCATCCGATAAACGTTGCCAGAAAGCTCAACTTAAACGACAATAGAAACGAGCACTTCGCACCGGTTCCCATTGTCCCGGGCAGTTGTTGGGCAGGCGAGAGCCTGACTGAGCTGTCGGCTCACGCAGAAAGCGCTCGGGCCACCGAGAAGTCGATGCGTTGGTTTTGGCGGTCTGCGGGACGTGCGATCGAGTGCTGTCCTGCAGTTCCTCGCGCGGTTCCACTCATTCGGGTGGCACGTATTTGAAGGCTGTTGGTGGGCGACACTCGCGTTGGAGCTGCGTGCGCGATCATTCGGCAGGGGGGGGCGAATGCCGCGCGGTGATGATCCGCTTCCTGTGCGGTGACGGGAATTAGCGGGCATCCGCGCGTGAGGGCCAATCCTTGCTTTCGACCGGGAATCGGCTAGTTTAGTGGTGTAGCCGCTCTGCCGAGTCGCCTGGGGGCTCTTGTCTCGTCGATCAATCTATCTCGGAGCAGTAGGCCATGGCCAGCGATTCCTGCGTGTCGGGTTCCGAAGACGCTCGGACGCCACCTCACGACAAGGGGGCTGACGTTGCGCCGAAATCGACCGGCGCTCTGCAGCAGCCGAGTTCCCAGCAGCCGAGTTCCCAGGGGGACGTGAAGACCGACGATCGCGGCGGCGCGAAGCAGCAGCCCATGACACTCAAGGGGGGAAGCGGCGAGTCTGCACCGCCCGGTTCCGAAGCCGACAAACCGACCGCCAGGCCGGTGGCCCGCCCGGCGGCCAAACCGAGCGCGGCGGCTGGCCCGGTGCCGACGACCGGCCCGGCGGCCACATCCCAGCCCGCAGTTGCGGCGGATCCAGGGGCAGCGGGTGTGACGAACGAACCCGCGGCCACTCAGGGTTTCGGGGGAGCACCATCGACGGGCGAGGTGGAGTCGGCACCGTCCAAACCGGATCGGGAACCGTCAAAACTGTTCCTGGCGGTGACCGCCAACCATTTTCTGTTATTCAATGCGGTTCCGAGTTGGTTGGTGAGCATGGTGGTGCACGCGGCGTTGTTGATTGTGCTGGCGTTGATCACGTTGCCGGAGCGGCCGCCGGAGAAGAACATCGTAGCCGTGGCCAATCCCACCGACGTGGAAGACATTGAGAATCTTGCGAGCGAGGAGATTGATCCGTTGGACGTGGACGTATTCACTGGTCTAGCGCCCGCGGAGTCAGCCGACTCGCGCGTGTCGACGGCGGAATTGGATGTGCCGTCATTGGACGATATGAGTGCGGCTCCGGAACAGATCAAGCTCGAGGACTTCGGCGAGATGGCGAATTTCAGTGAAGACTTACTGGATCGCGTCGGCGGAGGCATGGGGGCTGGTTTGGGAGAAGCACGTGGCGCGAAAGCCCGCAAGGGAATGGTGGACAAGTTTGGTGGGAGCGAAGGGAGCGAGGCCGCGGTGGCCGCCGCGCTCAAGTGGTTGGCCGCTCATCAGGAGCTAGATGGCGGTTGGGATTTTGATCATACGCGGGGCCCCTGCAAGGGCCAATGCAGGAACCCGGGCAGGATTGCTCCTTCCCGCAATGGGGCGACGGCGATGGCTCTGCTCCCTTTTCTGGGCGCTGGTCAAACGCATCAGGAAGGGCAGTATAAGGAGACGGTAGGACGAGGGCTGGCCTTCCTTGTACAGCAGATGAAGCTGGGTAACGGGATGGGTGACTTGAGCGATTCAGGAGGCAGGCTGTATTCACATGGGCTGGCAGCCATCACGTTGTGCGAAGCCTACGCCATGACGACCGATCAAGCCCTCATGCAACCGGCTCAGCTGGCCCTGAATTTCATTGTGTACGCGCAGGATCCGATTGGCGGTGGATGGCGGTATATTCCGCAGCAGGCCGGCGATACGTCGGTATTGGGCTGGCAGCTGATGGCCTGCAAGAGCGGGCATATGGCCTACTTGCGGGTCCCCCGCAAGACGTTTCTGGGCTCGTCGAAATTCCTGGATTTCGTACAAGAGCAAGACGGGGCGCTGTATGGTTATACGGTGCCGGGGGCGGGGCCGGCCACTTCGGCGGTCGGATTATTGTGCCGCATGTACTTGGGTTGGAAGCACGACGAACCGGCGTTAAAGGCGGGAGTTGAGTACCTGCACCAGTGGGGACCGACTGACGACATGTACTACAACTACTATGCGACGCAGGTCATGCGCCATTATGGCGGCCAGTATTGGGAGTCGTGGAATTCCAAAATGCGTGATCGGCTGGTGGCCGCCCAGGACCAGAAGGGGCACGCCAAGGGGAGTTGGTATTTTCCCAACACGGCTCACGGGGATCAGGGTGGCCGTTTGTATTGCACATCGATGGCGACGATGATCCTGGAAGTTTACTATCGCCATCTGCCGATTTACGGAAAGCAGGCTGCTGAGGAAGAATTTCCGCTCTGACGCGACGTGCAATGGCTCACCGTCCCGGTGGTGGCTGGCCGAAGGGGCGGGGGCCGGCGTCAGGGCACGAATGTTCCTCCGTTTTCGAAATCCCTTTGATGCGTCACAAGCAACGGTCCTCGGACTCCTCCGATTCCCTCCGGCTGGTTAATGGGCTGCCGGCGGACCAGCGGCTCGAGCCACAAGCTCCGCCGGCCGCGTGGGGACCGCGCGCCTGCCGCAGCCACTCCCCCCGCCGCGATCCTTGACGCGGAATCGTCCCCCTCGCAGTCAACACGCGGATGGCGCCAGCATCTCACGATGCGCGGCATGGCGAGTTTCATGGTGAGTTGCGTTTTCCACGTGGCGCTCATTCTGGTCTTGGCGCTGCTGGTGGCGTTGGATCCGACCAGCGCCTATCGGACGCTGCTGGTGTCTCGGCCGACCGACGAAGGTCTGTCACCGGAAGATCTGGAATCGACACGGATTACCTCCACGGACGACGCGAGTGCGGAGTCGGCCGCGTCGCTCGTGCCGATCGACTCGAACATGGTCCTTCCACTGTCGGCCGATCCGCTTGCGCATGAGGACAAGCGGGCCACGACACCGGTACCGGAATCGCTCGCCACTGCTCGCCAAGAGGCGCTGCTCAGATCAACGGGACGGACGGGGGGCGGGTTTCAAGGGCGGGTGGGTGAATTGAAGGCCCAGCGTCTGGCCGCCGGCGGAGGAACACCCGAGAGTGAGGGTGCCGTGGCGTTGGGACTGGCCTGGTTGGCCGCTCATCAGTGGCAGGACGGTGGTTGGCGTCTCAAGTTCACAGGAGGTCCCTGCAACAACCAATGCCAGAATCCGGGCGGTACGGAAACCACGACGGGCGCCACCGGCTTGGCGCTACTGCCGTTCCTGGGGGCGGGCCACACCCATATGTCGGGCGAATACCGAGACGTTGTCCACAACGGGCTCTATTATCTGAAGAACCACGCTATCATGACGCCCAATGGTGCTGACCTGCAGGAAGGCACGATGTATTCCCAAGGCATCGCCACCATGGCACTCTGTGAAGCCTATGCGATGACTCAGGATCCCGATCTCCGCGTACCGGCTCAGCGGGCTGTGGATTTCATCTGTTATGCGCAGCACTCGGGCGGAGGCTGGCGTTATTATCCTCAACAGCCCGGCGACACGACCGTTTTCGGCTGGCAGATGATGGCACTCAAGAGTGCCAGTCTGGCGGGGCTCGACGTCCCCTCGCCTGTGATAACGCTGGGCGAGAAGTTTCTCGACAGTGTCCAGAGTGGCGGCGGGGCGTACTACGGCTACATGGAACGGAGCAACAAGCCGGGGCCCACCGCCGTGGGTCTGCTGATCCGCATGTACACCGGCTGGCACCGGGACGACGATCGGCTGCAGCGTGGCGTGGAATTCCTCGTCAAGCAGGGCTCTTCCCCGCGCGATGTCTATTACGATTACTACGCCACCCAGGTCCTGCATCATTTTGGTGGTCCTGATTGGCCGGCATGGAACGAGAAGATGCGGGACTACCTGATCGAAACGCAGGCCACGTCAGGGACATGAACGCGGGAGTTGGTTCTTTACGGAACAGCATAACGTCCAGGGCGGGCGGCTCTACACCACGGCGATGTGCACGATGATCCTGGAGGTTTACTATCGTCACATGCCGTTGTACAAAGAACGCACCGTGGGCGACGATTGGTGGTAAGGGAAAATGGTGGATTCGTGCACATCTATGCCGTGTTGGATTTGAAAGGCGGGCAGGTAGTTCATGGCGTGGCGGGGCAGCGAGACGAGTATCGACCAATTGCGAGCCAACTGACGAAATCGTCGTCCCCGGGGGATGTGGCACGGGCGTTCGTCGAATCGTACGCTATCGAGGACGCTTACGTTGCTGACCTGGATGCGATCGCCGGTGAGCCGCCCGATCTGGTGGCGCTCGCCTCCATCGCGGCAGCAGGGATGCGGGTCATCGTGGATGCCGGAGTTGCCACGCCGCAGCAAGCTCGGCCTCTGCTGGACTTCGACGCGCGGCATGCTGCGTTAAGCGGCATCGTCGTGGGGCTCGAATCCACCGTGGATCACCGGCAATGGCCGTTGCTGGTGCAGCTGATCGGCAGCCAGCGGTCGGTGCTGAGTCTCGATCTGAAGGATGGAGAGCCACTGATATTAGATCGTTCACTTTCCGGTGCCGCGCCGCGGGAGATTGCCGACTTGGCTTGGTCGGCGGGCTTCCGCCGACTGATTGTGCTGGATCTGCTCAGCGTGGGGAAGCGGCGTGGGCCGAGCACCTTGCCGCTCTGTCGCAGGTTGTGCGAGCAGGATCGGTGGAGCGAACTGATCTCGGGCGGAGGCGTGCGCAATCCGGAGGACCTGCGGGCGCTGCAGCTCGCCGGCTGCCACGCGGCGTTGGTTGCCACGGCTCTGCACGAGGGGAGCTGGTGAATGGGTGCAAGGGGAAGGACCCTGCCGGCCCGGATTATTCAGGCGTGTTGCCGATGTCCGTGTAACCATGCAAGCGGTAGCGGCTGACACGCAGATGGCCTCAAAACACTCCGTACTGACGTGGGGAAGCGTCCGGCCGCGGGCGGGCCCCAAGCAGATTCTCACCAGCAGCATGCCATTGCGTCCTCCGTTTTCCCTTCCTCCCTTCTTCCCTTTCTCCCGCTTTTCTGTGCTTCGAATTTCGGATTTTGTTCCAAACTTGCGCATGTGCACGCATGTTAACGACGAACACTTTACTCCTCTTTGCACCACTCGACGCCCGGCCCACCGGCCCGAGTCCACTGCCGTAGATCGGGCTTGGAGGGCGGGAGAGTACGAGTAAGAGTAAGAGTAAGAGTAAGAGTATGAGCAAAGTTTTCGCGTGTAGGATGTGCGCACCGTCGCGCATGTTTGAAATCCGAAATCCGAAGCAGCAAATCCCAAACAAATTCGAATGACAGAAATACTAATGACAAAAACGGGCCAGGACGGAGGATGGAACCTTTAATAGCATTCCCGGTGGTGGGAATCTGTTTGTGCCCATGACAGTGGTTTTGTCGGCAGCGAAGGTTTTCATCTTGGGATTTCGAATTTGTTTGAGATTTCGAATTTAGGATTTCGGATTTAGGATTTCCTGATTGGTTGCAGCCGTGGGCCGCGTTAGGAGTAAGAGTAAGAGTAAGAGTAAGAGTAAGGCTGCACGCCGTTTGGCCGCTGGTGTCTGTGGCGACCGTTCTTACGTCCTTGAAACCCTGGTCCATGATGAACGATCCCGGCTGGTGTCCCTCGGCCGGCGTCCCCGGGGTTGCGCCGTTCTTGTCCGCCCACGACTGAGCCGACGAATGGACGTCTTTACAAACCGTTTTGAAAAAACGGGAACGACCCTTTGGCCTGACATTTTCTGGCGTCGGCGGTCAAGATTGCGTAACGTCAATACGGCAAGCCGTTTAGAGTCGATGGAACGGCTCGCCGACAGAGTGCTTGCTGGGTTTGGCACGGGAAGTGCTTTTAGCGTGCTCTGAAAAGACAGCGTCATTCGCTTTGGACCTCGAGTTGCATGAACGAGGTGTATGGAAACTCAAAGATGAATGAGCAAGGAGTGCTGACATGAAAAACAGGTCGTTTCCTTCTTTTGGTTACTGTTGTCTGGCGCTAGGCTGCTTCGCGATAGCGGCCGGCACGCATTCGATCGTGCAAGCTCAGACGCCCGCCCCGGCCATGGCTCCGTCCACCTTGGTGGCCGTCGTGGATCTTCCTAAGGTCTTTGAGGGACACCCGACATTCAAAACCAACGTCGAGGGGATTCAGCAGCAACTGAAGCAGATTGAGAAGGAATTTGAGGCCAAGCAAGCGGACTTGGCCAAACGCAACAAGCAGCTTTCCGAACTCAGTCCATCAAGCCCCGATTATCGACGCCTGGAATCGGAAATTGCCCAGCAGGTGGCCGACCTGCAGGTGCAAGCTCGGCAAGCAAAGAAAGACTTTCTGCAGCGCGAGGCGCTACAGTACTACACCGTCTACAACGAAATCCTGTCCGCCGTGAATCGTGTTGCGGAGCGGCATCATATCGGGCTGGTATTGCGGTTCGAAAGCGGATCCATCGATCCCAACAATCCGCAAGCTGTCGCCCAGGGAATCAATCGATCGGTAATCGTACAGCGGAATCTCGACATCACGCAGCTTGTTGTGAGTGAACTCCAACTCGCCGCCGCCAATTCTCCAAATCGTACTCCACGTCGCTGAGTCTGGTAGGACTGCACCGGGAGCCTTTCGTGTGGGAGAGGCTCCCGGTGTTTATTTACCATGCGGCCATTGGTGTCCTGCTGCATTGTCTGGGGGAGGGCGATCAGGGCCACTTGGGCTCGCGTTTCTCGACGAAAGCGGCAATACCTTCCGCGGCGGCATCGGTGGTGCGACTCGTGGCGCTCACGGCGGCTCCGGCTGCCAACTGGACGCTCAGATGCTCGCCGATGGTTTCATTGAGCATGCGTTTGGTCAGCTGCAAAGCTTCAGCCGACGACAGGCTGCACTGGACGGCTTGTTCGTGAGCGACGGCCCAGAGCAGGTCGTAGTCGACGACCTTATGGTAGACACCCATCGCGAGCGCTTCGTCAGCGGCGATCAGTCTGCCGGTCAACAGCAGATTGGCCGCGCGCCCCGCACCGATACGAAAGGCCAGCAGTGGTGACGAGATGCCCGCGACAATCCCGCGCCGAGGTTCGGGGAATCCGAAACGGGCCTGGGAAGTCGCCAACACAATGTCCGACGCCAATACGAGTCCGGCGCCGACGCCGACAGCGGGACCATTCACCGCCGCAATAATCGGTTTGGGGAATTGGAGCATGAAATCGAGCAATGCTTGGTACTGCACCGTATCTCGCTGCCATTGTTCCAGGACATCGTGTGCGGTGTAGGTGGCATGCATCTCAGCAATATCGGCTCCGGCACAAAACGCGGCTCCCACGCCCGTCAGAATCACCGCCCGCACACTGCGCTGCTGATGCAGGTCTTCCAAGGCCTGCTGCAGCTGCAGGATCATCAGCCGTGACAGGGCATTACACTTGTCGCCGCGGTCCAGAATGATCGTACCACTGGGTGCGTGCACCTTGACGCGTACCAAATTATCCATGGCCAACCTTGGAGTTGATGAAAAAGGAGAGGTCAATGCTCGACCCATTGTAACGCGTTGCGGGGCCTGGTTGGCAACCGCTGCGGCAGTGCACTTGCATGACACCCAAGACACCCAACGGTCGCACTCTGTCCCCCGAATGGTCGAAGACTGGCGCACGCTGACTGGGGCGTAGGAATTCGGCGCGGCCGCCGACTATCGCTGACCGTGTCTCCTCGGCCAAAGAGTGCCCTCGTGCGGGGCCTTGGCCAACAGTCTGGACGGCCCCGTCAGCCCTTGAGCCGTCCAAATCCGAGACGCGGGTCTCGTTTTGGGAAAAAACCTGCAATCTCCGATCCGCCCGTCGGACGAGGCAAATGGTCGTAAGTTATTGTCCGTCAAAAGCTTGAACCAAAGCGAGCAGATCCGCCAGCGGTTTGGCACGGGCCTTGCATAAAGGGACGGACGTCAATCGCTCGACGCGGCGCAAGCACATGAGAGTCGGGAGACCGGATGCGACTTCAGGAAACTGTGGTGGTGGGCGGACAGAGGAGAGGCTGTTTCCTGCTGATCTTATCGGCTTGTGATATTCGTCTGTGCTTTCGTTGGAAGCCAAAGGGTTGCGGTCCGCCGGGCGAGTTGACCGAGCGAAATGCGAAGAAGTGTGATCCCGCTGATGGGGCGCGACTGGCCGAAGGGTTGGTCGCGTCCCAGTTTTTTTTGCGGTCCTGAAACGCGACAATTTCCGCGTGAATCGGCCGAGTTCGGACTACAATAGTGGACAGAGAAGCAGCACGCTGTTGACGGTCTGGTTTTCGGTCCGCCTGGTTTTCGGTCCGGGGCGCTTTGAGTAAGGGTCCTTTTCGCTCCTGTGGGGGGGTGGTGAGCGATACTGGTTTGCCGCCAGGTGGACGCGCGAGCAACGATGACCGCCGTAATGAGAAGAGGCCCGAGGATGAAGACGCGAATTCGAGCATTGAAGGGGGGGGCAGTGGAGGTCATCCGCCTCCTCTCGCCGGACGACCTGGAAGCGTACCGCAAAGACGACCCGTTGCTGTACGAGAAGAGCATCGTGTGGCTGGAGAAGTGCGACTCACTGCCATATGTGCGAGTGAAGACCGTGCGTACGGCGAGCAGTCGCCGCGGACCGATTTATTTTGGCGAGGGAGGGCGTGTGGTCGGCTACTCGAAACTCACTCCCAATGCGCCACGCTGCGACGACACAAAGGGGTACGTCCGCCGGGTTTTCTATCTGACCGCTAACGACCCGACTTGTGCGGGCTCGCATCTCCCCTCAGCGGCTTACGATCCAAAGTCTCTCCTGCCTGGAGTGGCCGGACAACAACTCACTGCGGCGTCACATTCGCGTGAAGTCTGTTCTTGAAGTTGCGGATCCGGGCGGCGTGATCTTTCTTGCCAGTTTGAGCTGCAACACTCGATTCCCAATCCGAGACGCTGATCTCAAGTTGAGAGCCTTTTGTGCCCGGCGTGCCGTCTGATGGCAGACTTGCCCGTTCGGTGATCCGAGGCTTCTGGACGCAAATGTGCCGTTTCTCGTGTATTCTCTGGCGGCTGGCATGCGCAATGCAATGGAAGTTGGGCACGCAGCGGGGACGAAAGTGAACATTCATTTTTTGCACTTTTATATTCGGCAGGGCTCGACGATTGTCGAGCCTTGTCAACTTTCCTCATGAATCGAAGTCGCGAGTGATGACGCTGGTCCGGCACGATGCACGGCAGCGGGAACAGCGAAACAGTCATTATGCGGCGTCGGTTATGCCGCGTCCTTTTCACCGGCATCAGCGATTGGGGAAATGACGGCCGCGCGCCGTGCGGCCATCTGGGGTGTCGGTCGCCGCCAGTGCCGTGACAGCACAGCAGAACGCAGGGAGGTGATGAGGTGGCAATGGCCGACCGGTAGCCGCAACGGAACGTAGAACGGAATGCACGGCGTTTGTGCGGCAGCCACGGCCGCCCAGTTCCTGCGACGTAGAACGGCAATTCTGTTCGGCGCCAAGCGTTGACGTCACGAAGACTCACCGCGATTCGCTCTCGCATGCGGCCTCGGCCGGCGGGGGGCGGCGTGTTTGCGGCCGCGAGGTGCGTGGATCCAAAATGCAACGCGTGTTGATTTTTCGCCGCATGTTGGCCGCCGGCGGCAGCTTGGTGTGCTTGCTCTAAGTTATTGAAGGAGTGGAGGTTATGGAAATGTGTGAGCTTTCGTTGGCGGATCGGCATTGGGAGTGCATTAGGGAAGGCTGTCAACAGACCGATGCTCATCAACACGCGGCTGTCAGGCCGCCCAACGCTTGCTCAAGGAGCTGCACCTTGACCAAAACGACACGCAAGACCGTCCTCAAGAAAAGCCAGCCGGGCACGACTCAACGAAATGCCGCGCCGGCGGCGGCGCACAATGGCAACGGAGTATTTTCGGCTCGCCGCAAGCGCGCCAAGTCGACGGCCGGACGCTTTCACGATTCGGATCACCTGGATGGATTCCACTCGGCGGGTGAACTGGGGGATTCTGCTCAGACGGGGAGCACGGTCGACAACACCGACGATCCGGTCCGCATGTATCTGATGCAGATGGGGCAGATCCCGTTGCTCAAGCGTGTCGAGGAGATTGACGCGGCCCGTCAGATCGAGGCGACTCGCAGTCGCTATCGTCACTCCATGCTGGCCAACGACTTCATTTTGCAGGGAGCTTTGCAGGCTCTGAAGCAAGTCCGAGATGGCCAGCTGCGTCTGGATCGGACCATTGAAGTATCGGTCACCAACACGTCGGCCAAGCGAGACATCATGCGACGGCTTGGTCCCAACGTGCAGACTCTGAATCATCTGCTGGTGAGCAACGAGCGTGACTTCCGCATGGCCGTCAGCAAACGGTACACCAGTCATCAGCGTCATCTGGCCTGGAAACGACTGGTTCGTCGCCGCAACAAGGCGGTGCGACTGGTCGAGGAGATGAACCTGCGGACAAATCGGTTGCAGCCGTTGTTCGACAAGCTGCGGGAGATTTCTCACCGGATGCAGGTGCTGATGCTGCAGATCGCGGAAGCCAAAGTGACGGGGCATGTGCAAGGTCGTTCGATCGACGAACTGCGGGAGGAGCTTCACTGTTTCATGCGGATGACGTTCGAGAGTCCGGCGACTTTGAAGCGGCGGATCGAACGGACGGTGGAATTCCAGCACGCCTATGATGCGGCCAAGCGGACTCTGTCGGCCGGCAATTTGCGGCTTGTGGTGTCGATTGCCAAGAAGTACCGCAACCGGGGCCTCAGTTTCCTCGACTTGATCCAGGAAGGCAACACCGGTCTGATGCGGGCGGTGGACAAGTTCGAGCACGCTCGGGGTTACAAGTTCTCGACCTACGCCACCTGGTGGATTCGCCAGGCCATTACACGGGCCATTGCCGATCAGAGCCGCACGATTCGCGTGCCGGTGCACATGATCGATACGATGAGCAAGGTGCGTGCCGTGACCCGCGATCTGGTGCAGGAATTGGGCCGAGATCCCACCCCGGAAGAGACTGCCATGCGAGCCGGTCTGTCGCTGGAAGATACGCGTTGTATCATGAAAATGGCCCGTCAGCCATTGTCGCTCGACCAGCCGGTGGGCGACCACGACGACAGTTACTTCGGCGAGTTCCTGGAAGACTACCGCGACGACGATCCGCTGTACGAGACGAATCAGGAGTCGCTGAAGCATCGTATCGCCGAAGCGATGGAAGGGCTGAATTATCGCGAGCGAGAGATCCTGCGGCTCCGCTACGGCCTGGCCGACGGTTACAGCTACACCCTGGAAGAAGTCGGCAAGATCTTTTCCGTGACGCGCGAACGGGTTCGGCAAATCGAATCGAAAGCCGTTCGGAAATTGCAGCAGCCGTATCGTTGCCGAGCGTTGGCCGGCTTTCTGGAAGGCATTGACATGGCTCAGATCGAGGATGCGGCGGCTGGAAACGCCTAGAGACGGTTGGAAGTTGCGCGTCGTCAACGCGGAATGTGGTCTTGCAGCGACCGCATTCCGCGTTGTTTTTTTTCAGATCTGCTGGGCCGCCTTCAACACGGCCATGGCCGCGTGGGATTTGTTGAGCACGTAGAAATGGAGTCCAGGGACTTGCTGGCGCAGGAGTTCGGAGACTTGCTGCGAGGCGAAATCCACGCCCACCTGATACTGCCAGGTGGGATCATCGTGCTGGGTCAGTCGATCGACGAACGGCTGCGGGAGTTTCGCGCGGCACATGGAGGTGATTCGCTGGATCTGGGACAGGCTGTAGACCGGCAGGATGCCAGGCACCAGGGGGCGCGAATTCCCGCCCGTTCGTATCGCTCGCGAAACCGCCAGAAATCCTCGTTGTTATAGAACAGCTGCGTAATCACGACTTCGGCGCCGGCGTCCACCTTGCGCCGGAGGTTCGCCAGGTCGATTTCCGGGCTGGGCGCTTCCTGGTGCGTTTCCGGATAGCCGGCAACGGCGACGCCGAACTGGGGAAACTCGTCCCGGATCAGTGTCACGAGCTCATTCGCGTAGCGCAGACCGCCCGGCGGCACCTGGAAAGTCGCTTCGCCTCGCGGCGGGTCGCCGCGAAGTGCCACGATGTGGTCCACGCCCGCGCGTTGGGCCTGAGCCAAATAGGCGCGCAGCTCATCGACGGTCGAGCCGACGCAGGTCAGATGGGAAGCGACCGGCAGCTTCCAGTTGCGTTTCACCTCGCCGATAATCTCCAGTGTCTTCTGCCGAGTCGAGCCGCCGGCGCCGTAGGTGCACGTGATGAAGCTGGGGTTGCAGACCATCAACTGCTCGACATGTCGCAGCAGAGCCGTTTCGCCCTTGGCTGTCTGGGGTGGGTACAGTTCAAAGGAAAGGCCGAAGGTGCCAGCCGCGTAATATGCAGATAGTGACATGGGATCTATTGGCGTGATCGTTACAGGTTGGGATTACAAGGCTGTGCCAGGCGATGGCCGCCCAGTTGCGTGGCCGTTGGCCACGGCGCCACCGATGGTCACAGCGCCAGAGGATCGCCTCCCAATTGTCGTTCGTCGCGGGTCAGCCGGTACATGTCGCGGATCAATTGCTGGTCGCAGTCCCGTTGAGCGACTTTGCGACGCACAAACATGCGGCGTTGGGTGGCAATCATCACGTCTGGGGGGAGTTCGGTGATCTGTCCAAAGAGGCGCGCATAGTTGACGAAACTGGGGACATTCGTGGTCACAAAGCCATACAGCATACTGCAAACGCCGACTGTCTTGCCTGTGAAAATGCCGGTGTTAATGGCGGTCTTGGAATAGTCGCCCATGATGCAGCCGACAAACTGCATGCCGGTGGCCACCTGCCGACCGTGATAGTGCATCTTCACTTCGCCGTAGGTGTTTTTCAAGTCGCTGTTGCAAGTGCCGGCGCCCAGGTTTATCCAGCTTCCCAGGAAGCTGTGGCCAAGGAACCCGTGATGCTGCTTGTTCGTGTAGGCTTCGATCACCGAAGCTTCGACCTCTCCGCCGATTTTGGCGGTATGTCCGATGGAAACGAAGTCCTTGATGGCGGCGTGTTCAATCACTCGCGTACGGGCTCCGATGTGTGCTGGTCCACTCAGATGAACGTAGGGACCGACCCGGGCATCATTTTCCAGCACGATGGGGCCGTTGTGGGTGTCGCTCACCATGTACTGACCGACCTTCGCCCCCTCGGCCACGAACACTCCGTCCGCGACTTCCTGATACGTCCCCTTTTTGAGCCGATACTCCAGGTTGTCGAGCAGCGTATCCTGATTGTACTGGATCAACTGGTGTGGATACTCGAGCAGTCGCAGTTCCACGTCCAAGGGTTTCAGGTCCCGGATCCCGCACCGGTCGAAGTAGTTTCCCAATGAGGATACGCTGAGATCCTCCGGGGGAATGGGGGTGGACGAGGGGAGGAGCATGGCAGCAATGGCCGATCCGGCCCGCACCACACCGGGTTCGGCCAGATCACGCAGCGCCCGCAGCGCTCGATACGTGGCGCGGGAGGGGACCAGTCGGGCATTGATCCACAGGGTTGGTTCGAGCGGCGTGCCCGACGACAACGCCTCCATGGACGGATAGTCCGCGGCCTGCAGATCCTGCAGATAGTCGCGCACCAGGGCCTTGGGTGCGAGATCGAGCTTCTCGATCCAGTCGATCAGCCGGTAACTCCCGCACAGGACGGCATACGCCGGCCGGCCCAGTGTAACGGGGAACAAATCGTAGACGTGCTCGTCTTCGAAAGTGATTATCTGCACCGCCGTGTTCCGTTCCCGAATAGGATGTGTTCCGATCCCGAATAGGATAACGAATAGGATCAGTTGTCTCGAGGTCCTTCCAGCCGTGTCAGCGGACAAGAGTCGTGCTGGATTTGACGCCCGTGAGTATGGGGGGTGGACCGGCAAGCGTCAAGTTGTCTCATCCGCTACGGGGCGTCAGGGTGAGTTATGACCTACCATTGATCAGCGCCGAGTGCCCCGGAGCTGTCATGGGGGGCGTGATCGTTAGGAACGTTGCGGCTGCAGCTTCTCGAACGATCGCTACCAGCGGAACGAACAGGACTTGTCGATATGGCGACCGATCTGATGGGACAGTTGTCCACGTTCTTTACAGACGGGGCTTTTGCCACCATCCTGCTATGTGTCGGACTGGCGATTGGTCTGGTCCTGGGGAGAAGGCACGCTCACGGCACCTCCCCCGACGCTACCGAAGTCAAGCGGCTGGCGGGCGTTCTGTCGCAACTCGTGGACTGGACACACGGCGTGGCTGATGACATGTCCGAGTATCGGTCCGTGGTGTCGGGTGTGTCGAATTTGTTCCGCCATCATCCCGAGGAGTTGGACGAGCCGCAGCGGATCGCCACGTTGGGGCTCCTGTCGCAGGTGGTGGAGGCCAACGAGCAGTTGCAGGAGCGTCTGAACCAGTCAGAACACATGCTCAAGCAGCAGGCCGGGGAGATTTCGACGTACATGTCCGAAGCACGGACCGACGCTCTGACGGGGTTACCCAATCGGCGGGCGCTCGACGAGGATCTGGCTCGGCGCCTGGCCGAGTGGCGACGCCAGGCCCGACCACTATCGGTCATGATGATCGACATTGATCACTTCAAGAAGTTCAACGACACCTACGGTCATCAGGCGGGGGATGCCGTGCTCCAACAAGTGGCGAAGCTGCTGCGCCAGACCATGCGGGAATCGGATTTCGTCGCACGATTCGGTGGCGAAGAACTGGCCGTGATTCTGCCCGGTGCGGAGGCGGACGAGGCCTGTCTGGCGGCAGAGCGGGCTCGACACGTCATTGAAGACGCTCCGTTCACTCACGAACTGCGAAAACTGCACGTGACGGTCAGCATCGGGGCCGCCCAATGTCTGATGCATGAAACTGCCGGCCATCTCGTCAAACGCGCGGATGAAGCCCTTTATGTCGCGAAACAGCAGGGCCGAAATCTCGCCTATTGGCACGACGGCCATCAGAGCCGAAGAGTAGGGGGGCCCGTCGAAGCATGGTCCCCACAACGGGATTCGTCCGCGGCACAGCAGGAAAGCGACCGGTCTGAATCAGTCGTGTCACCGGAGTCCTTCGCCCGCGTGTGCCAGGATCTGCGGCGTCGCTTGGAGGAGGTCTCGTCGCTGACTGGCAGCAACTCGCCGTGGTAATTCGGGCCGGCCGCCGATCTGCCGGCCGTCCGTCCTCCTCGCCACTGGTTGTGACCCGCCCTCCGCTCTGTGCCTGCCGCATCTTCCGCTCACTTTCGTCACGCGCAGAAGTCGGTGCTGGGCCGGCTGAGACTGCCGTGAGGCGGCGAGCGATGATCGTGTCGCAGATCGCCAGCCACGCGATTCGTTTCTGAACGAACGACGTGGACGGTCATCTGGCGAATCGACCTGGAACTCACCACCTGCTGGCCAGGTTCAGATACCAGAAGTATCCCTGCATAACCCGTCCGGACGGACAGGCATCCGCAGGCAGTTGCGCTATGCGCGATCCAATGACAGCCGCAGCAGGACCCCACCGCTGACCAACAGCCGTGTCGAGGGGCACGCCTCCTTTTCGGCGGGCAGCCCCCTGGACGCCAAGCGTTGACCGGAACTACCGGTGCTAGGGGCCGTTGAGTGCTGCGTCAATGGCCGCACTGGATCCATTAAAGCTATTGGCCGTCGCCTGTGCCATGGCTTGAACACCGGCCATACACGCGATTACGATCAGAGCCAGCATGACCGCGTATTCGACGGCCGTCGGGCCGTCCTCTTCGCGGAGAAATCGGAGTAGGAATCTCATGGTGTCGTCCACTCTTCTACTTATGGCAACGATATCGGCGCACGTCGTACTAGTCGAAGCCATGGCGGCAGATCGTCGAGTCTGGCGAATAATTGCGAATAAATGGGACTACCAGATTTCTCAGGCCTGCGCAGTCGGCTCAATAAATCGACTAGCTCTCTCACGCTTATCGTAGCTGAGTTGGTTGCATGTGCGTTGCCCCCAATGCGGGACGCACGGGAAAGCTGATTCTATTGAAAACCTATGTCACGATCGCCGGTTTGGCAAATGCCATTTATTGAGTGGATGATTGTCGGGAGGGTGTTCGACGAGGTGCCGGCCTCAGAAACCGGGGGCCGTCAGCGTAGGAGAGGGGGCCCAGGCAGGTGGACGCTCAGGTCAAGGAGCCGGGCGTCGGTCCTGTCGCGGCGGGACAGGACCGACACCCAGTGTTTTCTCAGGCCCAGTGCTTTCTCAGGCCCAGTGGCTTGGCCATCGCTGTGGAGCCACCGTCGAAGCGGGGCCTCGAGGGGGGGCCCGCGGCGGAATCAGCTGCCGGAATATTCAGAGCCGAAGAACTCCTTGCTGCCCTTCGGGGTCGGCTTGATCGTGGCACTTCCTTCCTGCCAGTTGGCGGGACAGACTTCGCCGTGCTTTTCGACGAACTGCAGCGCCTTGACGATCCGCAATGCCTCTTCCACGCTCCGGCCCAAAGGCAGGTCATTGACGACCTGATGCCGCACGATCCCATCCTTGTCGATCAGGAACAGGCCGCGCAGGGCGATCCCCGCTGGGAGCAACACGTCGTACGCCTGGGCGATCGATTTGTCGAGATCGGCGACGAGGGGGTAGTCGATTTGCCCCAGTCCACCGTCCGCCCGTTTGGTGCTGCGCCAAGCCAAATGCGTGAAGTGACTGTCGATTGACACGCCGAGTACCTGGACGTTAGCCGATGTGAAATCTTTCACGCGATCCGAGAAGGCAATGATCTCGGTCGGGCAGACGAAGGTGAAATCCAAGGGATAGAAGAACAGCAGCACATACTTGCCGCGGTAGTCCGAGAGTTTCACGGTCTGGAATGAGCCATCGGGCATGACCGCTTGAGCCTGGAAATCGGGGGCCTCTTTCGTGACTAAGACACTCATTTTGCACCTACCTCGCACCAAAAAAAGAAAACGAAATGTCGACCCTATCGGAACTCGTTCTAAGGTGGTCAATCCGGCATCAGCCTAGCTGTTTGACGCTCAGATCGAAAGGGGGGTGTGTGGTGCCGGGAGAGATGCCGATACGGTCGACGGGCCTGTCCTGGGGCGGGGGGCGTTGAGTGATCAGCCGTGGGGTCGAAAGCCCAGTTCCCGTGAGCCGGACGACCCACCGCATCCGGTTGGGGAACGCTGACCCAGGTGTCATTCCCCGCCGCTTGGTTGCCCAAGTTCGAGCCATGGTTCGAGGCCCTCGGAGTCGATACCCTGGGCGTAGTCAAACCCGCTGGCAGTGAGGGAAAACTCATGATACAGATGATGCATCACCAGGCCGCTGGCGCACAGTTCGCGGAATCCGTTCAGGAAACGGATGTTCTGTTTGGGGTCTCGCGGGTCCCGGAACCGGATCTTGGACATTTCGTCGATCTCAACGTAGACCGTGAGCAGTCGTGAAGGCGACTCATAGGCTGTATTGCTTCCTTTCACCTCGATGATGCCACGCTGACGAGCCGCGATGAGAATCGCCTTCGCTTCCGACGACAGTTGCGGCGTCGCCGTTTGCCCCGTCACGAGCGCTCGGCTGCACAGTTGAGCCAGGGCGATTAAAGTGGGGGCTCCGGCGCCCATTTCGCTCCAGCTGACTACCAGCGGTTCGTCGGTGCCAAGAAATCGTTCCAGCATGGCTGTGAGTGTTCCTCTAGCGTGGTCATCGGATGGCCCGGTCACCGCGGACTCGTTCGTCCCCCCCCAATTCTGTACATCACGCCACGCCACACGAATGCGAAATGGGCGGCTGCGCAGTGATCGTGGTTGCCTGACTATTTTCTCAGAAAACCGCGTTCCTGAGAACCGCCGGCTGGAGATTGTCAGTAGACACCCGGATCTGTCACGCTAAAATTCCGGTACAGTCGTTCAGTCGAGATGTTCAATTTGTGTTGCTCGATCCTGGGGTACACGGACGGCCCAGACTCGAAATCCGAAGCCCGCTGGTACGCATCCATTGCGAATGTCCATTTGTCCAGTGACAGGTACAGGAAATCGCGACCGCGGCGGATTGGTGGGAGTCGTTTCGGACATTGGCATGTCGGATATTGGCATTTCGAGCCAGCCTGATGGCCGCGGATTTCGCTGTGCGGATTTTCGGAGTTGGGGGCGACGACATGTTCGCAACCCCCTGCCATCCCATTTGGCGTGCGCGGGGTAGTACGGCCCATGGCTGCCATTGCGCACCGGCTATCAACCATAAGGAGCCGGCCCATGCAATCTTATGTCGTCATTGAAACCGATGATGGATTGACGGTTGTCGAAGTCGATGGCACAACCTCGCCCGAAGTGGAGGCGGAGCGGCTTGGGGGCGTGTTGGTTGATCCAACGCTCTACGCGACCTACGAAGATGCTTTCGATGCCCTGTTGATCTTCGAAGCGGAGATGAAGGCGCTGGTCGACGAGAATTTCGATCGCTGACCGTTTGCCGTGGGAACTGGCCGGCTATCTCCGTATCGTGAACCGAACCGGCGTGTTGAGAGTCTGGCACGTGGTGCGGCGACCGTCTTGCCTCGATACGCCCGTCCCGTCAAGGCTTGTGGGTATCGTTGGCTGGCGGTGGCAAAACGTCCTCGCTCAGTGTCTTGGCTGCCTCGCGGATGCCGGTCGCCAGGTGGTGCATCGAGTACGGTTTGAGATGATGGGAGTGGATCCGATACCGACTTAAATCCATCTCGTGGCGGGTCAAGACAATGACCATGGGGAGCGGGCCCGTGCAGTTATCGCGCAGGTGAGTGAGGATCCGAGTTCCCCAACTGTCCGGGAGTTCGGGTTCCAGCACCAGCACGTGCGGCGCGAAGCTGTCGAGCATGGTCAGGCAACTCTCGCCAGTAGTCACCACGCGGATCTCGAGTCCCGCGCGTTTCAGGAACGCCTGGTAGGTCTGGAGCAGTCCCTCGTCAGGGTCGGCTCAGCAGTACACGAATGGTCATGAGGTCTGCTTCTCAATCCGGGAGACGTATCACGGCAGCGTCGGGAGTCAGGTGCGATTTGCGTGCCGATTGGCGATCCTGCCGCCGATCCGCGGTTTTTCTCGATCCGTGGCGCTAGCACGCCTTGCGCATCCAGGGATTGTGTGCGATATTGCATGGGCGGATTCGCACGCCATGACTCCCTTGGAGACCGTCCCGCCGCCCCGGAGGTTGGGGCGATCCAGGCGTGTGGAGCGGACATGGACTCCGGGCGTGGCGGGCCTCGCTCTGGCGAGTGTCACTGCTGTGGCCAGCGGGTGTGTCCTGCGGGACAGGGCGAAAGGCTCGAATATCGCGATTCCGACGTCTTTGCGGCGAGTTTTGCCAATCGCCACCGATGACCTAGAATTGCGAGGTCACGCGAGCAAGATGTGAATACTGCCCTTTCCTCCGCCGGAGAATGATCATGAGTGCGCAGACATCGGGACCATCCAACATGCCGATCGGGTCGGTTTCGGGCCCCGGTCGCATGGTCTGTCACGAATTGGCCGCTATGCAGCAGCATTGGTGGTGGTTTCTGATTTTGGGGATCAGTCTGGCGGTCTTGGGAGCGGTCGCGATAGGAAGCGCGCCCTTTGTGACGGCCGTCACTGTGGCGGTCTTCGGGTTCATTATGGTGGTGGGTGGGATGGCTCAGGTCGTCAGTGCCTTCTGGGCCGGCAAGTGGAGCGGCTTCATGCTGCAACTGCTGGTCGGAATCTTGTACGCGGTGGTCGGCTTCATACTGGTGGAGAAGCCACTGGAAGGGGCGGCCGGTTTTACGTTGTTGATCGCCGCGTTCTTGTTGGTGGGGGGCCTGATTCGTATCGTCTACTCGATGTCCGAACGCTTCACCCTCTGGGGTTGGTCATTGTTGAATGGGGCCGTGACGCTGCTGCTGGGACTGTTGATCTTCCGAGAATGGCCGTTGTCCGGACTGTTTGCCATCGGGATGTTCGTGGGCATTGAGATGATTTTCAACGGATGGTACTGGATCATGCTGGCTATCGGCTTGCGGAAAGCACCGAAGATCGAGTGCCCCTAAGGGGAACTGCACGATCCTGGATCGCATGGAGAGGGCGAGATTCGAGCTTGTTTCGCCATTCGGATGGGGGTCAGGAAGAATTCCCCCCGGCACGCAAATCCACTTCGCTTCCGAGTCTTCTGCCTCCGTCGGGCGTCCTGGTCAGGCAGGTCGGCGGATCGGCACCCGCTCGCCCAGCGGACGCCTAGTTCGTCGGCACCTGCAGGCCTTGGTCACCGGCAGCAATGGGAGGTTGGGTGCCTGGGGGCCGAGCCACGCGAGCTCCCAGTTTTTCCCGGCTGGGGGCACTTCGTGCGACCCCGGCCACCCCGGAATTTCTTGTTTGCCAGTGCCGAAGTACTAGTAACGTTCGGCTACTGCTGGCTGGAATCTTGTCCAGCCCGACATCCAGACACGCAGCGTGTCGGCCGACAGGATGCCGACCAGTCGACCGCTATCGGCCACGGGCAGGCTGCTGAAGTTGCCCGTTTCCATCTGGTCGAAGGACTCTTCCAGCGACAAATGGCGGTCTAGTGTCGGTACATTGTTGCGCATGATCTCTCGTACCCTCAGGTGTCCGCGTCCCTGCGCCAGCAGTTGCAGTGCCTGCTGTTTTGCCAACATTCCCACCAGGCGATTGTCTTCGATTACCGGATAGTCGTCCTGGGGTGTGAACAACACGGCAGTGGCCGCCTCTTGCAGCGTGAAATCTGCTGGGACCATATGGAACTGCCGCTTCATGGCGTCGCCCGCCGACCAACCGTGGATCGCCGCTTTGGCCCGCGCCATCTGGGCCTCGGCACGCCCCGCGAGGAATACAAAGGCGGCGACGAATATCAGCATCCAATGCTCCGTGGCGATCCCCACGACGACGAACAGGCCGGCCATGACTTGCCCCACCGCGGTGGCAATGCGCGTGGCTCGCAAGTGAGGCATGAAGCCGGCCAGCAGCGACCGCAGAACGCGACCGCCATCCATCGGAAAAGCCGGCAGCATATTGAATACGACCAAGGCGACATTTGCCCACAAGAGTTGCATCAGAAACGATTGGCTGATGGCCGCAGTGCTGAACATGGTGCTGAGGGTTCCGACGGTGATCAGCACCACGGCGAGCAACCCAGCAATCGCCACATTCACGGCGGGCCCTGCTACGGCGACAGCCAATTCGTGCAGCGGTCGCCGCGGCATGCGGTCGAGGTTCGCCACTCCGCCAATCGGCAGTAACGTGATGCTCCGTGTCCCGATGCCAAACTGGCGGGCCATCAGCGCATGTCCCAGTTCGTGCAGCAGCACACACCCGAATATCGCGAGTACGAACAGCACCGCTTCGACTGCCGCCGCAATGCCCGACCCGGATGAGAGCGCCGATCCGGCGATCAGCAACGGCAGGATCAGGAAGGACCAATGTACGTACACGCCAATACCGGCGATTTCAGTGATTTTCCAGGATTTCATCGATATCTACTCCGCCCCGTCTTGCGGCCAAAATGACTTACTATCAGTACGTGTCTGGTGGCAACATGGTTGCCCGATGCCATCGGATTTGCCGATGTCTTCCCTCCTTGGAGTTCCGTAACCGCTTCGTTTCGAGGCTGTTGTTTCGAGGCTGAGGCATCGTGCCTCAAAAATCGCGTCGACAGACGGGAAGCCTGTCCCAATATTATTGGCCATTGCAGAGCACAAGACACCACCAGACCAGCAGGGAAACGGCTCTGAGCAAGCCAACTGCGCCCCGACAAACACAATCCCCGTCGGTTCCCATCCAGGCACCCGGCCAGCAGCGACTCGGGCCCAATGCCCGACTCGTCTGCCATCATGGACATCCTCCGTAGTTCGATATCGGCGCGAGAATATCGTATTGCTCCGCGACCAGCCTCTGGTAGCTGCGCGAGGTCATCCGACCGTATCGGTGGGTTTTCTCTGGCCCAACGCCGACATCGAAGCCGCACGGCGACTGTCCAGCGGAGCACAGGGCCCTGCCGGGTGCCGTTTTGGCACGTTCGATCCGCATTCAGCCAAATTGTCCGATTTCAAGTGGCCGTTCAGCCCGATCAGAGGCATTCCTGACCAAATCGCAGCATGGCACCGATGGTAGTGCACGGATTGTGCCAAACGACCAAATCTGGCCGACGATGTGTCTGCAGCTCGACGCTTGAGCCGAGTCTGGGGCAGGGGACCTCGTCCGTTTTAGGGGGCACTCTCTGGTGGCGTTCACCGGCCCGCTGAAGAGCGTAAGGCGGCGCATGTTCTGCTGTCGACGACGATTGTACGGAGTTGTACACCGGCGACGCTTCCGTGCGATTGTCCGTCATGGGTGTGAAATCCGTTCTCCCTCTGGCGAGTTGAACGCAGCGCGCCGTTTAGCCGACCGGCATGATCCATGGGGGGGATGATGAGCTATTGGTCAAATGAGGGTGTTTCGCTTTGACCGGGCCTTGATTGGCGGGTAATTCTCTTTGGGGTGCACGTGACTCATCGCTGCTGCCCGCAGATTCGCCGAGTTCGTCGTAGGGCATTCCGATCTAACAGGAGTTCTTTCGGGCAGAGGCGCGATCGTGGAAGAAAGCAGAATCGGTTTAATCCTGATGCTGCTGCGTGAAGGCAGTATGCGGCATGCAATCCAGGTGTATCAAGAGGAAGCGGACGTGACCTACTGGGCAGCCAAGCAGTCGGTCCGCGATTTGGCCCAGAAGCATGGAATCGCGATGCGACGTCGTTCCCTGCTCCCCCTGGCCCTGCTCGCTTTGGCCAGTCTATTGGGCTTGGCACTGAGCCATTGACAATGCGGCGACGGTGGCCGACCACCGTTGTCGCCGAATTGCGCCCGGTGGCGTCGCTTTCTGTTGGGCGTCTTCCCTGCGTCCGCAATTGGTCGCCCCCAGGAGCCAATGCGTGTCAGAAATCACGCTCGTCCATCGGAGGGGCCACACAGGCTCGCCCCGTCTGCAATAATGGTCAGTGGATCGGAGACGATCGCAGGGAGGCAGCAAGCATGGCCGCACGATCCTGGGACGCCCTGATCCTGGGACGCCCTGGCGGGCCGACATGCGGGATCTGACGCGAGTTGGGACAATGCCGATCCGCATGTCCGGAATCCGAAGGTCGGTGGCGGGACATCGTGACGGCAGCGGGAAGCGACGCTGCGGAGCGTGAGGATTCGTGTTCTTTCCTGTGGGTAAATCTACGAACATGTGCTGGTCAGCGATTGTCTTGATCGTCAGTTGTTCCGCCCTGGCCGTGGCGGAGGATGGTGTGGGGAAGCTTTATGGCGGCCTGACGCTCGAGCAATGGCACGACCGCTTGGGATATCTCGATCCGACGGATCCGCACAGTGCATCGGCGGTGCCGCCGCTCATGGAGATCATTCAGGACAGCGGATTATCGGCCGACGAGCGACGCCCGTTTGCCATGACATTGGGCCGTTTAGGGCCGGCGGCCAGCGACTCAATCCCGCTGCTGATCGCACAAATTGAGCAGCGCAAGGAGTTGGGGAAGCCGACGTACGCGTGGGCGGCGCGGGCTTTGGGACTTTTCGGTGTACATGCCAAGGATGCTGCTCCAGCCCTGATCGATCTGTTGTTTGACGAAGACATCCCGCAGGCCGATCGTACGCTTCCCATCGAGGCTCTGGCTCGCATCGGGTCGGCGCATCCGGATGTACTGGGGGCGTTGATTCGTTTGCTGCAATACGAGGGACTCGACCCGAGCAAGGTGAGTGCCGCGGAGGCGTCCGTCTTTCGGGAACTGGCGGCGGAAGCCCTCGGTTTGATGGGGCCGGATGCTGATCTGGCAGCTCCGCTGCTGATGCGTGCCGTGCGGGATGTGCGGGAATCGGAATCGGTGCGGCGCAAGGCGCTGGTGGCGCTAGGAGCGATGCGGTCGCGCGCGGCCCTGGCCATTCCGGCGCTGATCGAGACCCTGGAGTTTGAGCAATCCGATGCGCTGCGCGGCGCCGCCGGAGAAGCGTTGGGCAAGATCGGCCTCCCCGCATTGCCGATCATGCTGCAATATCTGCAGCACTCGAACCCGAAAGTGCGTTTCCACATGGCGTGTGGGCTAAAACAAATGGGCTCCGCCGGACAGCCGGCTACCCCCACACTGATCGCGGCGATCGGCGACCAGGATGAGACGGTGCGACTGGCAATCTGCGAAGCATTGGCGGCGATCGCCCCGGATCCGGGCCCGTACGCGGAACCGTTAGTGCGATTGCTGACAAGTGAGCTGCGGCAGGTGCGAATGGGGGCGATGCGATTGATCGTCAAGTTGGGCCCCCAGATGCAGCCCTACCTGGGACTGCTCGAGCAGCTACAGGACGATCCTCGCTCGGAGGTGAACACGATAGCTCGCAAGACGTTGGAAAAACTCGCCGGGCAGTAGCATGGCCGCGGGGCACAGGAGGAAGGGAGGAAGGGAGGAAGGGAGGAAGGGAGGAAGGGAGGAAGGGAGGAAGGGAGGAAGGGAGGAAGGGAGGAAGGGAGGAAGGGAGGCGGGCGCTGTCTATGCCCTTCATAATATCTGTCGTTTCGTCATTCCAGTGTTAACCTGTGGCAGACGCGCACGGTACGCGCTTGTTTGGAGAAAAATCCGAAAGTCGAAGCACTAAGTGCCAACAATCCCCAACAAATTCGAATGACGGAAATGCCAATGACCAGAACGGGGAAGGACGGAAGACGGAACCTCCCCTAGCATGCCCAGTGGTCAGAATCGGCTGCTGGCCCGCTCGCCGCGGTTTTGCCGGCAGCGGAGGTTTCTGTTCTTGAGTTTTTGGATTTCGAATTTGTTTAGGTTTTCGATATTGGGATTTCGGATTTCCGGTTTGGCTGCGGCCAGCGTCCGCGTGAGGCTTTTGCCATTTGCCATTCACCATTGTCCCGGGGACCAGGGGGTACGTTCGCGAGTGTGCCAAGTAAGGAGGCGCGAGAGGTGCCTGCCAGGGCGACGGGTCATGCACGACAGACGACGCGATAGACGCCCCATATCAAGTCGACAACGCTTTTTTTTCAGCTCGGCCAGGACCACCTGGCACCTCGCACTTCACTCGATCGTCATCACGACCAATCCATTAGTGTTGCCAGGCACATCGAACGGGTGGCCGGCCAGGACAATAATCCGCTCGCCCGATTTAGCGACCTGCAGGTCGGTGCACACGCGCGAAGCGAGCGCGACCGCGCCAATGGTATCGTGCGGTGTCTCGGTCAGATGAGGCCTCACTCCGTGAAAGAGGCAGCAGCGGCGGAGGGTATGAAAACTGGACGAGAGGGCGACGATCGGGCAGGGGGGGCGGTTCTTGGCGATCAGCTGAGCGGTCGTGCCGCTGACGGTGAACACGACGATGGCGACGACGGGTTGGATGCGCATGATTTCCCGCAGGGCACCGGCCAGTGCGGCGGTCGTACTGGCCTTGTGCAAGGCCAGGTGAACGGGTGCCCCGTACTGGTCTTGAAACGCGTCGGCGGCCATCACTGTGCGCCGCATGGCGGTGACGGCTGCGACGGGGTACTTTCCGATGGCCGACTCGGCGGACAGCATGACCGCATCAGCGCGGTCGAACACCGCATTGGCGACATCCGACACTTCGGCCCGAGTTGGCCGTGGCGACGTGATCATGCTCTCCAGCATCTCGGTGGCGATGATGCATGGCTTGCCGGCCTTCTCGCACAGGTGGGAGATCCTCTTCTGCGTGATGGGGACGGACGGGAAATCCATTTCGACCCCTAGATCACCTCGCGCCACCATGATGGCATCGGTCGCCTCAATGATCTCGTCCATGCGGCTGATGGCCTGAGGCTTTTCGATTTTGGCAATGATCCGGGCGTCGCATCCCCGTTGACTCAGCAGCTCGCGGAGCTGCCGAACGTCTTGGGGGTGTTGCACGAACGAGAGGGCGACATAGTCGAAATCATGGCTGGCAATCCACTGGACATCTTCCCGATCCTTCTCCGTCAACGCGGAGATATTCAGTTGCGTCTGCGGCAGGTTCACGCCCTTGCCGCTCGAT
Source organism: uncultured Planctomycetota bacterium (assembly GCA_963802295.1). GTDB lineage: Bacteria > Planctomycetota > Planctomycetia > Pirellulales > Pirellulaceae > JAJRVM01. The sequence continues at coordinate 34,933 of CAWDIM010000011.1, forward strand.
AAGTCACCTCCCACCTGCACGCGACAGACAAACCTGTCAGGCGGCTGGACGTCGGTGACTTCCAGCTGCAGACGACCGTCCGCGAGCATGATTGTCTCGCCGGGGCGGACAGCGTCGACCAGTTCCGGGAGCGTGGTCGAGATGCAGGCGGCATGACCCTCGGTCGCTGCGCGTTGAATTACCAACGATTGACCGGTCACCAGCTGCACTTGTCCCCCCTGAATCGGGCCGACGCGGATCTTCGGGCCGCACAGGTCGCCGCAGATCGCCACCGGCCGGCCCGCCTCTCGTTCAGCGGTCCGGATCATCTGCAGAGCCGACTCGTGCTGTTGCCACGTTCCGTGCGAAAAGTTGATGCGAAACACATCCACGCCGGCTTCAATCAACTCTCTTAACCTCTCGGGCGAGGCACTGGCAGGACCGACGGTGGCCACGATCTTTGTCCGTTTCCACATGGTTTCCTCTTCATCCCACAGGGCAACAATGAAAAAGCTGGAAGCACAAGCGGCACCCAGGCAGCCCGCATGCGGCGGGCCTTCGTCACGGGACAATGGCGTGCCAGCGGCGAATCGGCCCGTTCGCCCCTCCGGCCGCTTCGCGAACACTCGGCCCGGCCACCGCGATTATAGGACTCCTGTCGCTTGCTCGCACCCCCGGCAATGCAGGTCCAAACAGGGCTGCACCATGGAGGGACGCATTGTTCTCGGACGATCAGCCGGTCGGCAATTTCCAAAACGAAGCACGCTGAACCCGCAACACATTCACCGCACGGAAGAGGAAGTGTCAGGATACTGTTTGTCGTGGTCGGCGACGATGTCAGGACATCGCGGTCCGTGACGTGGCGGTCCGTGACGTGGCGGTCCGTGACGTGGCGGTCCATGGCTTGCGACGGCGGGTGCCTGCATGCCTCGGCGTGCCGTTCAATCCACGTGCGACAGAATCTTGCGCCGCGAAATTTCGTCGGTGACGAGTACGGGGCCGTGCACGCGATGCCCCGTACAGTGCTCCAGCCACTTCAAGAGTTCCTGCACGCGGTGCGGCACCATTGCATGACTGGTCGACGGCGCGTCGTGCTGGTGGGCGACCAGGAACTCGGCGAGTATGTCACGCTGGCGATTCGCCGCGTGTGCCTTGCCCGTCAGGTGAATGAACCAGAGCCAGCCCTCAGAGCGAGAGTGCGTCTTGACGGAAGTGGTGTGGTGCTCGCAGATGCCGAACACAATCCCCTGCACATCGTCGCTCGTCCACGAACTCTTGGACGTCAGGAGCTTGCCGGTGCGTACGGTCAGGCGATCCTTGCCGTCCCACTCGATCGAAATGTGGCGCCGCATGGTACGTGAGTTGGGGGGTGTGCTGCGGCGATTGCGAATCAGGTCCCGCCAGCCACACCGATAGGCGTGCCTCAGCGGAGTGCTGCGAACCAACTCCCAATCAACAAAGGCGTACCGCTTCATCAGCAATTCCTCGGCCACGACCACCAGAGCGTCACGGGCACTGACAGAATTGTAATCACGGCAATCAGCGGGGGGTACAGGCCACCGCGAAAAGCTGGCTGAATAGGGCGGCTGGCATCCGCGGACCAATGTCCACCGGTCCGGTCCGTTAGCGGCGGGAATGCCGGCGGCGAGGGGATTTGACGTTTCTGAGGGCTTTCACAATCATAGGAGAAGGCGGATGATGAGTGGCGGGTCGCTATGATCGCACTGACTGGATGTTTCCGCCGGTCCGTGTTCAAAACGCGTAGGTGACAGGGCGTTTTCGATGTTTCTTGGCCCCGCGAAATTCCGATCTATGTGACATGCTCCATCTTCTCACCATCCGCACCAGCGCGTCCTTCTGCCACAGCCGAGCGAGGGCCCCGGTTGAGGATTACCGACCATGATGCTGCGGGTCGTGAATCAGTTCTTTTTTCTGGCAGTGCTCGGCTGCATCTGGTGCTGTCCTCGGGCACTTCGCGCGGACGAAATCGAGCAGGCATTAGGCCTGATTCAACAGGCCCACGGCGCATTTCGGGCGACTACACAGCGCGACGTCGCCGCAGCCAAAGCCGAATTGGCGTCGCAGGTTCGCCTGCTGTCCGAAGTCCTCGATGGGGCGTCTGCACATGGCTTGGCTTGGAAAGAGTATCTCCTGTGGGATCGGCTGGCAGCCCAGGTGGCGGACCAAGCACCGTTGGACCTCGAGGAGTTGTCGGCGGTCCTGGAGCGATTCAGCAGCGATCAAGGCGGGCTGGAACTGCCCGCCATCATGCGTGTTCGCGCGGCGCTGACGTGCTGCTACCAGCGAGCACTGCGTTGCGGCGACCGGCAGTTGCCCGAGCAGTACCAGCAGCGGCTGGGCGAGCTGGCCCGGCTGGTCGCGTCCATGCGTGAGGACCAGTCGGCTGTACCGCTGGAACAGATCGCAGGGGAGTTGGCGTGGTTGGACCGGCACGAGCAGATACCCACGGTGGTCGCGGCAGTGCGACGGTTGGCGCCCCATGCGAATCTGTATGTCTTCGTCTCGGACGAGTTCATCACGAAGACGACCGAAGAAGAGGTTGACCGCGTCGATCCGCTCACCGACTGCGTGTTGGGAACCACGATTTACGGGACGTCGCACCTGACTGGCACGATGGCGGCGTTTCCGGTTGGCAGTCAGGAAGGGGTCAAGCTGCAGGCCAGGTTGCGCGGTGATGCCACGACAGCGGGGCGGGGATACCACGGTCCGGTGCGAGCCGAGATGGTGGGTGATGCGACAGTGCAGGTGAGCGGCGAGATTCTCTTTGGCCCCGAGGGGTTTCGCGCGGGCGAGACGCTGGCACACGTTTCCGCCACGGGAAGGCCGACAGCGATGTGGACGACCTGCCACAGCCGGCTGGTAAGTGGCGTGGTAACGCGCGCGGCGAAACGGCGGGCGGCCAAGACACAGGAACTGGGCGACTGCATTGCTTCGCGCCATGCCGAGCAGAAGCTGCAGGTGCAGGTTGCGAGTGAACTTCAGGCCCGTTTGGACGAGTTGCAGCGGGCCTATCTCACGCGATTTCGCCACCCGCTTGTGCGCCGTGAGATGTTTCCGCGGACGTTTCGGGCCTCCAGTCGCGAAAGCGGTGCCCGGCTGGAGATGCTGCTGGCCACGACCTGTCAGCTGGGGGCTCCGCGGCAGCCCCCTTGCGCCGGAGTGCCGGGGCGCTCGGCTTTGTGCTGCACGAGTCCGCCATCAACAACCTGGCGGCCGGTATGTTGGCGGGACGTACGCTGAGCGAAATCGAGATCCGGAATTTCCTGAACGGATTGTTCGGCACACAGTCCTCCGCTCCGTCCGTCAACGAAGAAGATGTGGTGTACATGACGTTTGCGGACGAACGGCCCGTGACCTGTCGCGTCGACGATTCGGTCGTCACGCTGCAATTGCGGGCGAGCAACTACATCATGAACCGTCGTAAGATTGCTCCCATGAACGTGACGCTCCGCTATCGCCTGCAGCGTTCCGCCGCGGGGGTCGTGGCCACGCAAGTGGCGGAACCGGAGATCTCCCCCCCCCGCTTCGAATCGGAAGGGCCAGGACGGTTGGGGACGCGCGAAACTGCCGCCCGCAGGGTGATCTCCAGTATGCTGGAACGAGAACTGGCCAAGACCTACCAGTTGGAATCCTTCGTGTTGCCAAGACCGGCGGACACGTTCGGCAAACTGGTCGTGACCCAACTGATCGTGGACGACAGCTGGATTGCCATGGGAGCCGAGAAGGCGGGCGGAGCCGAGGGGACGCCGTAGCGTCATTTGATGAGGCCGACCTTGATCATGGCGGGGAGCAACAGCAGGTCACCCAGCACGGCCAGGAGTAATGTTGTGACCAGGTATGTACCCAGCATCCAGATCGTGAGGAACGATCCCAGGGCGAACGGAAGAAGTCCAATGCAGAGTATCAAAGTGGTCTGCAGGATTGCCTGTCCCGTGAAGGCATAGGTCTTGTCGATCGCCTCCAGGCGGTCGGAGGATCTGGCCAGCTGCAGTTTGTAGCGATGCAGAAAGTGAATCGTGTCGTCGACTGCGATGCCCAATGCCACCGTGGGAAGGCCCAGCATGTCCACGTCTACTACGTCGCGGCTAAGCGTCAGAAAGCTGAGAATCAACGCCATGGGGAGCATGTTGGGGAATTGAGCCAACAGGGCCGTCTTGAGCGAACGCAGGCCGAGGGCCATGATGGCCGAGATGCCGATAAAACAGGTGGCCAACCCCAGCAACTGGCTCCGCACCATGCGGCGCACCACCTTGCCGATGATCGGATAGGTACCGGACGTCTCGACCTGCATCGATTCAGCCAATGTCCGGTGCGCGATCTCGTCCACCTTGTGGGCCACGTTGGTGATCGCCAGAAACCCGGTCACATTGAGCTGCACGCTGATGCGGGCCTGATCCATATCCTTGGCGAGCAGGGTTTCCAGCCGCTGCTGGTCGATATCGCGGTACACGCCAACGCAGGCGTGAGCCATGGTCGCTGTATCAGGCAGCCCGTCGGCGGTCCCGAAATGCAGGATTTCATCCGTCAATCGGAAGAGCATGGTAATGGAATGAACTGCCGTCACTTCCGGCAGCTGCGCAACCTGCTGCTCGAATTCGACGATCGCTCGCAGATTCTCGGGATCGACGACACTTCCTTGTCTGTGGCGGAGGAATACCTCGATATTGGTGGAGCCGGAGAGTTCCTTGCTGAAGAACTCCATGCTCGTTCGCAGCGGATGGCCCGCTCGAAATCGCTGCGCATAGTCGATGTCGATGTGCATCAGCGGCAGGCTGGCCAATGCGCCGACAAGTAGCACCGCACAGATCACGATGACCGACCAACTGTAATGCAGGCTGAGATACTTGCAGGCTCGGACCATCGCCTGCATGAGGCCGTTGGAGATCCGGAGCAAGCCCGCCTCACGGTCGACCGGCAAGGGCCGCAGGAACGAGAAGGCGATGGGGACCAGGGTAATGGCCAGCAGCAGAGCCCCGGCCACGCCCACCGAAGCCGCCAACGCCAGATGCCTGGTGCTGGGGGCCGGGATCGTCATCAGCGAAATGAACCCGACGAAGGTCGTCACGCTCGTCAAGATGCAGGCGCCACCCACTTCGCGCATCACTCGGCGCAGCGCTTCGTCGCGCGGCAGGCCCTTTCCCAATTCGATTCGGTAGGCGGTCGCCAGGTGAATCACATCGGACGTACTGATCACCATGATGACCAACGGCGCGGCCGCCACCAGGACGCTCAGTTTCCCGAACACGACCGACGTGGCGGCAATCGCCCACGTGATGGCAATCAGGCCGATGACGGCGGTCATTACCACGACCGAAAGGCGGTGGAACAGCAGGTACACGGTCACGCAGATGACGGTCAAGCCGATGGGAAAGAGCACGCGCAGCGCACGTCCGACTTCCTCATACATCCAGCCCTGCGAAATAATCATGCCGGCCGAATAGACGCCGCTCGCTCCGAGACCTTCGCCGCGAATCACGTCGGCGATCCTGTCCTTGAGCTGCATTTGAGCGTCGGGGGCGAGATCGTTGGCCGAGACCAACTGAACGACCATGATCTGGGTCGTGCCGTCCGGGGAAAGGAGCAGGCCCGCCGTTCGTTCGTCCCGCAACATCGCCTCACGCACCTGGGCCAGATCGGTCCGAGCCTGCTCCGGCGGTTCTTCAGGCCAGTATTTGCCGACACCCAATTGGTCGTTTCTGAGCCGTAACTTGCCGGCTGCAAGTTGTCGGCGAGCGATCGTGCGATTGATCACTTCACGGGCTGTCAGTTGGTTCTTTTCCTTGATCCAGAAGGCGTCCGCCAGACTCGTCACACGCGCAACTTCGGGGAGTCGCTCAAGGTGCTGCGCGGCTGCTCGAATCGCGTTGAACGTCCGCGGCGTGAAGAGCGCGTCGTTCTCTTCGGTCGCCACATAGATCAGGTCATCGCTGTCTCCACCGAACTGCTCGGAGCGGCTGCGAAACCGCTCGTATTCACTCGGGTCCTCGAGAAACGACTCGAGCAACGACGTCTGCAGAGGCATCCTGGCGACTTGGATGGCCGCCACCGCCGTGAGGAGCACCACGAAGAAGAGGATCCAGTAGCGACGCCTCAGCACCCACTGCCCGAATTCGTCCGGCAATTCGATACCGCTGGGAAGGAATCGCATAAGGGGGCAGCCGTTGCTGTGTGGGTCCAGGAAACGCGTCAGCGCATGCGGCGACGGGGCGATCCGCCGGGGATGACGTCGTCCATTTTACGGCCAATCCCAGTTCGTGGAACTGGGGTACTAGTAATCGTAATCGTGTGTCTTTCGCTAATCGTTCGTCTTGCCGTTATCGTCCTATTCGCCGTGAATGCCTCAGCCTCGCGCGCGCGCCGTGCGGCAGGGACGCTCGGATCGCTCGCGCACGGCCGGCCCTGCCTAGGGGAACGTCCATCCCCGCACGCACGGACACAATCCGCGGGAATTTTTTATCGTCATTCACGACCGGATAATGTCAGACTGGGAAAGCGGGGTGGAGAATGCGGGCGCGCAAGTCGTTGTGCGTCGGGTGGGAGCTGAAGCGGGCTTCCGAACGAGCGTGAAATCCGGATTCGGGCGGTTGTGAAAGACTTGAGTCATTCACCGAAAGTGCCGATTTCAGAACAATGTGCAGCGGTGGATGAGCCCTCCCTGTTTGCGTTTTGTGAGGCGGTATGCGCGCATGCGGTCCTTCATCGTTCACCTATTTCTGACCGCGGCGCTTCTGAGTCTGCTGCCCGGCTGTAGCGTCCTCCCAGCGGGAGACGCGGCGGCGGCCGCGGGTGTGGACCAGCTGCCGACCGGCCTGCACGGCGTCCAGCTGGATGCGGAGCAAGTGCCGCGGTACGAGGACGTCGAGTCGCAGTTGGCACAGTTCAACCTGGCTGCGGCCACGCGGTCGTTGACGGACGCCGAATGCGCCTGCCTGGCCGCTTCCCGCTGTGGCATCGCCAAGGTTCTGGACAAAGAGGCGGCTAGTTTGCAGCGGGAACTCCACCGCCATCGCCGGCGCACTCCATCGAATCTGCTGCCTCCCATCCTGCAGGATCGAGCCGCCCAGGAACGCAACGATGCCGCCGAGCAAGCGTTGCTGGCCTACTACCAACTGGCGGAAATCCACCTGCAGAATTCCGTGTTGAGTGAGAGCTACAGCGAACTGGATCGTGTGCGGCGGACCGTGGATGGTTTGCTCGGGGCCGGAGTGCCGATGGAAACCGATCGGACGCAACTGGATCGCAATCTCCTGCAGCTCAATCTCCAGCAGGCTCAGTTACGTGTCAACGAGACACGCCTGACCGCCCAGGTCAAGACGCTGATCGGTGAAGATCCGTTCTCACCCGAAGCGATTGAGACAGCCTGCAGGATCGAGCCGCGTCCGGTCGGCTACTCGCTAATCGAAGCGATGGAGATTGCCCGCGAGCATGACTTCGAGCTGAAGGCGATCCGGCGAATGCTGCACAGCGGCGATGTCGAGGATTTGGACGTGGCGCGTGGTCTGCTGCGAGTGGCCAGCCCCATGCTGGGCCAGGAGCCGGTGAAGCTTGGTTTCCTGGCCAAAGTCGTGGCCGTGGTGGGGCATGACGATTCCGGCGACCGCGAACTCAGCCTGCGGAAACAGCAACTGCGCGAGCTCTACCAGGTCCGCCAGCAACAGCTGGACTTGGAGGTCGCCAATGAAGTGGTGAGCGTGCAGGAGCGGTACCTGGACGTCGGCATTGCCAGGGATGTGCTGGAGAGTTGGCGGGGACGCGTGACGTCACTGCAATCACGCCGTGAACTGCAGAAGAGCGACTACCAGGATATTGTCAATGCTCGCGTGGAATTGCTGAAGGCGAAAGCCGACCTGGTCCACAAGCTGATTCTGCTGGAAATGGCGCATGCCAGGCTGCGCGGCGTCATGGGATTGCTCGGCCAGGAATGCGCCGCGCACGGCTCACAGCCCGACGAACCAGGGCGTTCGCCGCACGAACCATGTCGTCCGAGCGACATTTTACGCGACCTGCATTGTCAGTGACGCTACGTAGAACGGAATTCATTCCGTTCCCGCAGCGTCCATAACTGACCAATTCCTTCCGCGCGTCCCGGCAAATCGGTGCCCGCCGCGCGGATCACACCGCACGCCACCTATCGTGCGCAGCTACGTAGAACGGAATTCATTCCGTTCCCGCAGCATCCATAACTGACCATTACCTTCCGCGCGTCCCGGCCACACCACGGTAACGAGCCACCGGCAGATTCTCGGCACTGTGCCGGCGATGCCATGTTCCGTACTCCGTTGTACGTCCCCCCCCCGTGGTCGCTATTGCCGTTCGAACAGCGCTTTGCGCAGCTCTTCTTCGAAGGTATGGCTTTGGCTGAGCACCTGGCGAAACTCGTCTTTGGAGAGGATGTAGCAGAGTGTTTCGGTTTGGGCGGTGACGGTCGCATTGCGAGGCCGGTCTTCCAGCAGCGCGATCTCGCCGAAGAAATCTCCATCGTGCAGCGTGGCCACGTGCCGTGCGCCCGTGGCGTCCTTCTGAGTCACATCGACGTTTCCCTTGCGGATCAGGAAGAACTCAGTCCCGACGTCGCCTTGCCGAATGATGGCGGTACCGGGCGAGTAGAGCACGGCCTTCATCTGGTCGGCAACTTCGGAAAGCGAGCGGGGCGTCAGGTCGGCGAAGGGGGGGCACTGGCGGAGGAACTCGCAGATCGCAGCCGATTCCTGGACCAGTACGTTGCTGTGGATGTAGCCATCCACCATGTTCACAATGCGATCGGCCACATCCAGGATCCGGTTGTCGTGCGTGACCATGATGATGGTGCAACCTTGCGTACGAGCCAGTTCCTGAAACAGGGTGACAACTTCGCGGCCGGTCTTCTTGTCGAGGGCCGCCGTCGGTTCGTCCGCCAGGATGATTTTCGGGCCGTGAACGAGTCCGCGTGCCACGGCCACTCGCTGTCGCTGGCCGCCCGAGAGTCCTCGCGGTTTGTAGTGGATGCGCTGACCCAGGTCGAGTCGAGTGAGCAGTTGTTCGATACGCTGCTTGGCTTCGGGACGCTGCATACCGACCAATTCGGCCGCCATGTTCACATTCTGGAAGGCGGTCAGGGAACCGAACAGATTGTGTGCCTGGAAGATGAAGCCGATCTGTTTTCGCAACTCGGTGGTCGCCGCCCGGGAAATCCCGTTCAGTTCCTGGCCCAGCACTTGCAGGCTTCCCTCCTGCACGCTTCGCAGCGTGCCGATGAGCGTCAGCAAGGTTGTCTTTCCCGAACCGGACGGCCCGGTCATGATGATGATCTCGCCGCGCTGGATTTCGAGACAATTGGCGAACAGGACCTGCTTGCGTGTCTCCCCCTCGCCGAAATAGTGGTTCAAATCCTTGACGCGAATGACGCATTGATCATCCGACACCCGCGCCAGCAGCGAGGCTGACGTGGCGCGCTGGGACGTCGTGCCTACGTCGCTGGCGTCGTCGTTATGCCGGTCGTCTCGGCTCGCCTGGGTCTGGTCTGGAGCATTCACGGCGTATCCGTTCCTAACGTGGCATTCGGCCACAACCAAAACCGGAAATCCGAAATCCTAAGGTGGCGTTCGGCCACAACCAAACCGGAAATCCGAAATCCCAATATCGAAAACCTAAACAAATTCGAATTCGAAATCCAAAATCCAGAATCAAAAGCCTCCGCTGCCGGCAGAACCTCAGTCCTGGGCCACAAGCTGCTTCTCACCACTGGGCATGCTACTGGATGTTCCATTCTCCGTTCTCCGTTTCGGTCATTCGGACTAGAACAGACTAGCCGGATCGGCGGCGAGCAGTTTACGTACGGCCAACAGGCCGGACAGGATGCACATGCACAGAGTAATGGCCAGAATGAGCCCGATTTCCGGGAGATTGAGCGTCATGGTCAATCCGGTGGCGACCGTGATCCCGAGAAAGAGCAACCAGCTGATGGCCAGTCCGGGGACGAAGCCGAACAGCGACAGGTAGACCGCCTCGCGGACGACCAGGGAGATGAAATAACCGTTACTGTATCCCATGGCCATCAACGTGGCGAATTCGGACATGTGGTCCGAGATATCGTTGAAAAGCACCTGATAACAGATCAACACGCCGACGATGAATCCCATGACCACCCCGACCTTGAATATTACACCGATCGGCGTGTTGTTGTCCCAGAAGGAGATCTCGTTCTTGACGAACTCGTCGCGTGTGGTGACGTTGACGCAGTCTCCCAGCACGCCGAGCAATCGATCGCGCACGGCAGCCAGATCGGTCCCCGGCTCGCAGATCAGCAGTCCCAGGTCGACTGTCGAGAGCGGTTTGGCGGGAAACTCACGCGCGGGGAAATAGGCAGCGAAATTGTCCAGGTTCATCAGCAGCGTACCGTCGTTGGCAAAGTCGGTTCCGAGCTGGAACGTCCCTACCAACTGGATGCTCTTGCCGGCCAGTTCCAGTTTCATGGGTGAGCTGGGAACGGCCTGGGCCGGGTCGATCCCGTAAATGGACTCCTTGCTCTTGACGTCAATGATCGCGGTGTCGGGATCGAGCAGCAGTGGGCGGTACTCTCGCAGCGTGGGCATCAACTGCGGCATGAACAAATCCGCTCGCACATCGAATCCAACCACCCGGATGGGGCGACTCCGCTGCCGCGGCTTGCGGAGTCCGGCCATGTAGCTTTCGAGATAAATCGGATAAGCCGCGCGGACACCGTCGCAGCCGCGTGCGACGGTCAACTTGCCCAGCGGAAAGCGGCTGCTGGCCGACAAGGAATAGCGCGACCGGCAGGTGATAATGATGTCCGCGTCAAAGTTGCGCACCAGTTCCACCGTGCTGTCGAACAAGGCGTTCTGGAAGCCGCGTTCCATGAACATGAGCACCACCGCAAACGTGACGCCGGACACGGCCACCAGCAAGCGACGCGGGTTGTGCGTCAAGTTCTTCCAGGCCAGTGGTGTGCGTCCAATTCCGGTCATGTTGCCATCCCGAGATGCCGCTAAAACAGATCCGCCGGGTCGGCACTGCGCAGTTTACGCAGGGTTGCCAGCCCCGATATGCAACACATGCCAATCGACAGGACAAAGACGAACAAGCGAATGAGCCAGGTCATCTCCATGGGGAGATTCGCCAGGTAACCGACGACGTGGTACAGGACCTCCGCGCAGGCCAGCGAGACCACGTAGCCGAGCAGAGCCATGAAGAGGGCCTGCTGCATGACGACCCCGCTCAGGTAGTTGTTCGTATATCCCATCGCTTTGAGCGTGGCATATTCGTGCAGGTGATTGGCCACGTCATTGGACAGAACCATATACACCACGACCGCCCCCACAACCAGCGCGACGGCGACTCCGGCCATGAAGATCGCACCAATGGGTGTTTCGAGCAGCCAGCGAGCGCGTTCGTACCACCGGACTTCGTCGCGTGTGAGGACTGCCACCGGCGTGGCCGGCGGCTCCGCCTCCGTATGCGCCGCGTTGGCGGGACCTGGAAGCGACAAACGCTGCCGCAATTCGCAACAGAATTCGACCGGATCGATCCCCTCCTTGAGTCGGACCAGGCCATAATTGACGTTGCGGACGGTGTCCGTGGGAAAGAAACGGCCGTACCCTTCGCTGCTCATCAACACGGAACCGTTGGCAGCCAATCCCGCGCCCAGTTCGAAGTGGCCGACAATCCGGAATTTCTTGTCCCAGATTTCCACTTCCCGGTCGCGATCCTGGTCGCCAAAGCATCTGCCGTCAAGCGCGCCGTAGTCGGCTCCTTTCGTCTTGCGGTCGATCAGCAGATCGTAGGGACTGGCCAGCTTGCCTGTCTGCTGCTCGACTTCCACCAGATCAAAGACGTTGGCCGACGGGTCGATCCCCATGGCCACGATACCGCGCAGTTCGCCCGCTTTGTGTTTCTTGAGCGTCTTCTCCGTGGCGGGAATCCGCCAGGTGGCCAACGTCACGTGCAATGGCTTGACCGACTCAACCTCCGGCATCGAGGCAACCTGATAGAGGTACGATCGGGAAATCTCCCGCGGATCGCAGAAGTGAAAATAATCGGGGGAACGGAGCAAGACATCGAAGACCAGCCGGTCGTAGATCTGAGTGGCCGTCGCTCCGACGGCCCCCAGGAAACCAAGCTGCATGAAGACCAGGATGATCGCCAGGGCAACACCACTGGTCGACACGACGGTTCTCCATTTGCCGTGCATCAGGTTGTGGAGGGCGATCGGTGTGTGCATAGCCGTACAGTCTTCGTTTCCAATACGCAGGAGTGTCGAAATCACCACCGCGCTCCGGGCAGGTCCAGCCCCTACTGGTCATCCGTCGACTTGAGGTGGATGGTGACGTTGACCTGCAAATGCACGAAGCGTTCAGCGATCTTGGCGGATGCCTCGTCCAGCTTGATGGTCACCTTGGCGGCGCGGCGATCGGTTTGAGCGAGCGGGTTGGGATCGCGCAGTGCCGGCGCTCCAATCAGGCGCCCGACTTCAATGACATCTCCAGTGAGATCCTTTTCCAGCGCCGCGCTGCGAAGAGTCGCGGGGCAAGGCCTGGCAGGAACCAGTCGTCCGTCCTTCTCCACGACGGCAATTCCCCGCAGATTGACCTCGTGAACCTCCGCCACACACACCATCTCCGTCAGGTCGGCCATTTGGAGAATGGGCGTATTGGCCACCCGTTCGCCTTCCCGCGCATAAACCTCCAGGATCGTGCCGTCGCGTGGCGCCAGTACCCGCGTGGCGTTCTTGACCAGCACGGCCAGTTCGGCCGTCTGACGCAGCGCCTCCAGCGGACTGGCCGTAGCGAGTCCGGCCTGGGTCGACTGGGCCATCTTGAATTCGAGCTTGGCGGCCTCGGCGGCCAGCAGCTGCGATTCATCGGCGGCCTGCAACTTGCCTTCGTTCTGCTTTAATTCCGCCTCGATCTGTTTGATCAGCAGCCGCTGCTCTTCCAGTTCCGACTCCGTAATGGCGTCGCGCGTGACGGGGTTGTTCTGCAGCTGCTCCAGTTTCTGCAGCCTTTCCGCCGCCAGATCTCGACGTTGCTGAGCAACCCGTGCCAGGTCCGCCGGAGGAATCTCCTTTTTGCGAGCTTCGGCTTGCCGTTCGGCGAGTTGCGCGGCCGCGATGCGAAACTGTCCGAGGGCCAATTCCGATTGCAGCTGCGCATCGGCGATTTTCAGTCGCTCCAATGCCAGCTGGTGTTCCGCTTCCCGGATCTGTTGGCTGCCGAGCACGGCCAGTTCATCGTCTTTCTTGACGCGCATGCCAACACGCGCGTTGAGCGTGACGATCTGCTCGCCCGGCAGTGCGCCCACCGCCAGCACTCCGGTGGCGGGCTCCAAACGCCCCTGAGCGTTGATCCGCTCTGGGGCCTCCTGCTGCGCGGGTGCCGGCGGCCGGTCTGGTGACGTCGCACCCGAGACGGGAAACGGATACCAGTAGCTGACGGCGTAGCCGAGTGCTGCGATGACGACGGCGGTCAGCAAGAGTCCGAAGAAACGGCCGATGGTCATAACTGGAATGTCCCATCCTGTTGCTGGGTTGATCGTTTTGAGGTCAAGATTAATTCGCGCGCGAACCTCACATGCGTGGCACATTTCGCGTCCCGATCCTCACTGCGGATGCCACTTCCCTCCACCTGAGCTTGCTGAGCGAGAGGTTCCAGTCAAGGGTGAGCAGAACCCGGGGGCAGGCAACCGGTGGCCGGATGGTTGAGCAGGGCACCCCTCCGGCCCGCTGCAGCCGCCACGTGGGTTAGCCACGTTATCCCAGATTCGCTCGTCTCTGTAGTTTCTCGTCCTTCTGGCCGGCCACCACCGGTGCGGGCTGATGGAACGAGCCCATCTGCCGCCGAGGGTGGCACAATCGTTGAGAGATCGCCCATACGATACCGTTTTTTCGGTTCGAAAAGCAAGCAAGGAATCGGCGGCCGTCAATTTCCCGTGATCCCCGTTATCCGTCTTCCGGCGTGTAGTTGCCGCTGAGCGCAGCGGTTTCGGTGGTTTTGGGGGCTGCTGCCGGATACGAACGCTTTCTCTTTCCTTGCGATGTGCATGATCGTAGGACACAATTGTCGCTGGGCGGGTCCTTGGCGTGTGACGCACTCGCCATGCGGCGCCGAATCGCACGCACACGACTCTCAGCGTTTGGCCGCGTCAGGTAATAGTGATGATGCCTCGGTGTGCCCCGCTGTGTGGCGGCAGCCGCCAGGTTTCAGCAGGATAGACGATCGCCTACGATCAATGTGTAGGCCGAGGCCGGTTTTTTGTGAGCTGCCGGGTTGTGACACGCATAGCGATTAGAGTGGTAGTCGGTAGCATGCGCATGTTTGGAGAGAATTCGAAATCCGGAAGCACGAGATGAAAATAATCCCAAACAAATTCGAATGATGGAAATATGGGAGGAAGGGAGGAAGGGAGGAAGGGAGGAAGGGAGGAAGGGAGGAAGGGAGGAAGGGAGGAAGGGAGGACAGAATGGCATGCTGCTGGTGAGAATCGGCTGGTGGCCCGTGACTGTAGTCTGCCGGCAGCGGAGTTTTTTCTTTTGAGTTTTTGTCTTTCGAATTTGTTTAGGATTTCGAATTCAGGATTTCGAAATTCCTGTTTGGTTGTGGCCGAGCGGTACGTTAAGAAGGAAGATAGTGAGATGACGAGTTCACGACGTGACCAGGGAAGCTGGTGCCGGCATGCATGCTTCGTGTGTGCAATACTGCTGCTTGGCGCGCCGGTGCAGGTGCGCTTCCCTCGGCGCAGTGGTTGCCGGCGGACGTGAAGTTGCACTTTTCGATTGTGGACTACCCGGTTTCCAAGCCGCTGTTCGATCAAACGGGCGTGGGCCGGTTGCTCAAGGACGAAGGGATGCGTCCGTTCCTGAAGGATTTTCCCAGGCAGTTGCGTCAACGGGCGCGTGCCAGTTGGCTGGGGCTGATGTGGGTTGACCTGGGAGTGGATTGGAGCCAGTTCCAGAACGTTGCCAGTGGCGAGGTCGCCTGGGCCGTGTTTGATGTCGATGGTGCTCCCGCAACACTCCTGTGTGCTGATGTGACCGGCCAGGATGCGGAGGTGAAGCGGTTGCAGGGCGAGATCACTGCCGCCATGTCGAAGCAAGGCATCTCGGCCACTCGCGAGGACGTCGAGGGGACGACGTTGACGGTGTATCACCTGCCGAAGCGCGGCGAGCTGGAAGCTGGTTCGCTCGTCTATTTCATTCGCGAGGGAGTGTTTGTGGCGGTGCGGCAGCTGGACCTTGCTCGGCGGATGGTGAAGCGGGTCGGGGTCGAGCAGCAGGACAATCTGAGCGGTCTGGCATCCTATCAACAGGTGATGCGCGAATGCCGAGCGGCAGCGCAGGGCGAACCGCATGCCTTGCTCTACACGGTTCCTTTCGATTGTGTCGAGTTGATGCACAAGGTAGCCGAGCAGAAGAAGATCGAGGTGGACGCGACTCCTGAGCTTTATCGGAGCCAAGGTTTTGACGCGCTGTCGGCGATCGGAGCGACAGTCTATTTCGGCGGTCCCCAGGCCGACATGCAGTTCATCGCGGCCATCTACGCGCCGAAGCCGTGGTCCAAGTCGATGCAGATGATCGATTTGCGGAACGGCGCCCTGCAGTTGGAAACCTGGATCGGCTCGAAAGTCGCCGCCTGCAGCGTGTTGAATCTCCACGCGGATTCCGTCTACGCGAACCTGGCGCCGTTTTTCGACGAAGTGATTGCCAAGGGAGTCGAAGGGACCTGGGGGGATATTCTGGCGGCGTTGCGCGACGACGAGGATGGTCCGCGATTGGATCTGAACAAGGAAGTACTTGCCTACCTGGCCGGACCCGCTCTGGTGTTGGAGGTGGAGACACTGCCGGTCACGCCCGAATCGCCACAGGTCGTGCTGGCCGCCAAGGCGTCGGACGAGACGAAATTGCAGGCCGGCCTGAAGAAGGCGATGCAGGATGATCCGCTGATCTCCACCAGGGATATCGCGGGCACGACGTGCTATTACTCCACGTCCCAGGACGACAAGGATGCGCTGCTGTGGATCATGTGCGTGGCCCATGGTCATCTGTACATGGCGAACGATTTTGACATAGTCAGCACCATACTGCAGAACAAAGTGGAATCGCCGTTGGCGGACGACGCGGCCTTTCAAGCCGCGCAGACGCTCTGGAAACAGCAGTTGCCGGGAGAACCGAGCGGCATCGCATTCTACCGGCTCGATAGCTGGATGCAGGTGAGGTACGAACTGCTGCGAGTCGGCAGGTCGATTGTGTCCCGCAAGAGCCTGAGCGGGATGATCAATAATTTCCTGGGAGGCGAGCCGATCGAGGAAGAGAAGCCCACACTGGACGGCTCGAAACTGCCCCCCTTCGAGCAGATTCGCCAGTATCTCGGCACGTTGGATGCATCCCTTACGACGGTCGAAAGCGGCTGGTTGCTGGTGGGGCACATCCGCGATAAGTCGTAGAACGGAAGAACGGAATTCATTCCGTGCGTGCCTTCACGTGGCGCTCGGCCACGACCAATCAGGAAATCCGAAATCCGAAATCCGAAACAAATTCGAAAGACAAAAACTCAAAAGGAAAAACTCCGCTGCCGTTTTGCCGACAGCGGAGGTTTTGGATTTCGAAGTTTGGATTTCGAATTTGTTTGGGATTTCGATATTGGGATTTCGGATTTCCCGTTTTGGTTGCGGCCGCAGGCCGCGTTAGGGTGAATGACCAGAATGCGGATGCAAAAAAGTCCCGATCGCGACGATCCAGTGCCCGTGCACTCTTCACTTTGCACTGTCGTTCGAACGGTATTGGACCATTAACCGTCAGTCATTCACCATTCACCATTGTCTTCCCCCTCCCTGCGCAACACTGCGATCTCAGTCATGCGCAGTTGCCGCCCGGATCTAATTGAGCACGCTGAATCGGTACACCGTTACCTGGTGGTAGGTTTCGCCCGGGCGCAGCAGCGTGGGGGGGAACTGGGGTTTGTTTGGCGAGTCAGGGAAGTGTTGTGTTTCGAGACAGAAGCCATGATAGGGTCCGTACGATATTCCTTTGGCACCCACTCGGCCATCGAGTCCCCTGGCGGTATAGAATTGCACGCCGGGAGCCGTCGTAAAGACCTCCATCACTCGTCCGCTTGCCGGCTCCTCCACTCGCGCAGCCAAGGATGGTCCCTGGTCTGATCTCTTGCTTAATACGTAGCAGTCGTCGTAATTCTTGCTGGCCAGTTGTTCGATGCGCGATCCGATGGTGTGCGGTGTGCGGAAATCCATGGGAGTATTCTCGACCGACAGCAACGTGCCGCTGGGGAACCGTTGCGGATCGGCCTCCAGATACTGCTCGGCGTTGATCATCATCAGGTGTTGGAGCACACTGCCTGAGCGGATGCCTCCCAAATTCCAGTACGCGTGATTGGTCAGGTTGACATGTGTGGGTTTGTCGCTTGTGGCCCAATACTCCAGGACCAGCTGATTATCGTTCGTGAGCAGATAGTGCAATTTCACGGTCAGTGTGCCCGGGTACCCTGCGTGGCCATCGGGACTGGTGTGAGTCAGTTCGATGCCGGCTCGATCGCTTTGCACAATGGGTGACGCGGACCAGACGAGTTGCTGAAATCCTTCGTTGCCGCCATGGATATGGTTCTTGCCCGCATTCTGGGTGAGGTGGAACTGCTTCCCATCAATCGCGAACGAAGCGTTGGCAATCCGGTTGGCATAGCGACCGACGATCGACCCGAACAGCGGATGGCCCTTCAGGTAATCCAGGGGCTGGTCCAGGTGCAGTGTCACGTTATCCACTTTGCCGTGGCGATCGGGGACCATTACGCCGGTAATGGTGGCACCGTGCGTGAGCACGGTAATGGTCACGCCCTGGCGATTGGCAAGTGTGTATTGGTCGATCGTGGTTCCGTCCGCCAGCTTGCCAACGGTTTGCACCTCCACGCCGACACCTGGCTGGGCGGGCGGTTGCTCTGCGCGCGTGGCGGCAGCCAGCAACGCGGTCAGGGAAAAGGTCAGACAATGGACGGATCGTTTGGCCAGGCTCATCAGATGGCTCTCAAAACGCTGAATGTGGGAGGGTATTTCATAATATCAAGAAAGTGGTGTATGAGCTACAAGCGGTCCGGCGACCGATGTCGTGCGCTATCTGAACAGTTGCCACAACGAATTCGCCACGTATGTGCATGGCACCAAGTGCGCGGGGCAGTTCTCCGGGAACATCCACGCCGCCACGGTCCAGATCTATCGCGATCAGCGCATCGCTCCCGATAACATTGCGTGGAAGGCGCCGGAGGAAGAGCATACAGCGTGGCAAGCCGAGTGGATTGCGCTGCTCAAGGCGATCCGCAACGACACGCCGCACAACGAAGCGAAGCGTGCTGCCGAGTCCAACCTGGTGGATATGATGGGGTGCGCGGCGGTTCACAGCGGGCAGGTTGTCACCTGGGACGAGGTCATCAAGTCGGAATTTCAGTTCTGTCCCAACATCGACCGGATGGACTATGATTCGCCGCCGCCGGTCCAAGCCGACGACCAGGGACGCTACTGCGTGCCGGTCCCTGGCATCTGGACCGAAGTCTGATAGCCAGATCCCAATTCCCCCCCCGTACTCTTACTCGTACTCTTACTCGTACTCTTACTCGTACTCTAAACGCGGCCGCTGGCCACAACCAAACCGGAAATCCAAAATCCCAAATTCGAAATCCTAAACAAATTCGAAAGACAAAAACTCAAGAACAGAAACGTCCGCTGCCGGCAAAACCGCAGGCACAGGCGGATGCTCACCACTGGCCATGCTGCGCGACGTGAATATCGGCGGCAGCGGACAGGGTTGCAGCGGTCAGCGGGCCTACTGGTGCGGCTTCACGGGCGACAGGGTACGGTCCGCTGGCAGTTTGAGTAGTCAGCTACGAACCGCATTCCAGAACAGCGGCAGTAAGCGGATCCGCGTGGGGTCTTGGTAGAGTCGCAGCAGGCTCCAGGCGGCGGCATCGGCGTGTTTGTGTCCGGCGAACCAGATGGGCGGGGGGGACATCGTGAGTGGTCCCGACAGAATCGTCTTCTCGGCTTGCTGCAGCATGAACGTGTTGTGGACCCAGCCCATACCGCTCTGCACATTGTCGAGTGTGCTGTCAGGGTAGCCACCCCACGGGGGACTCATCAGTGCGTAGGCGAGTCCGGACCAATGGTTAATGCCTACGACGCCGTAGCGCAACCGATTCACGGCTGCCCGCCACAGTGTGTCGTTCGAGGCGCGGAGAAAATCGGGTGGGATCGTCACCGTGGCACCCAAGGTTCCGTACAGGCGGTGATTGGCGAAGTCCACCGCTTGCTGCAGGAAAAGTTCAGGCGAAAGGGCGTCCAACGCGACTTCCGCACACACGCAGACAAACGATTCCTCCAGCAGC
Organism: uncultured Planctomycetota bacterium; assembly: GCA_963802295.1. Classification (GTDB taxonomy): domain Bacteria; phylum Planctomycetota; class Planctomycetia; order Pirellulales; family Pirellulaceae; genus JAJRVM01. The sequence continues at coordinate 54,306 of CAWDIM010000011.1, forward strand.
AAATGAGGAGTTTCGTCGGGACGGATGTCGCAGCGCAGAGTCCAGGGGAGTGTTTCCTCGGACGGATTGCGCGGTACATCGCCCGCGAATCGATCAAAGCGTTGCTGGGCGCCGGGATAATAGGCGGTGCGTTGAGGGGTGTCACGCAGTGCTTCCTGGAGCAGTTCCAGGAAGCGGACGCGATCGGGCCAGGCTCGCCAGGTGAGCAGGACTTTGGTGGCGATGCAGTTAAAGGACGCGTTATTCGTGATCGAAGCGGCCACGTTGCGGGCTTGAAACGCGAGTTGTCGTTGGGAATATGCTCCGGGGACGACAATCCACGGACTGACGTTGCCCAGCTCGCTGGAGATCGGCTTCCGCAGCTTGGGCTGCCCCGGCGGGACTGTGGGGTGCCCGGCGTCGCGGGGACTTCCCCACACGATGCGGTGAAACGATTCGACCGAGCCGGTGATGTGCACGGTATCCACCAGCGGATGTTCAATCGCCGCCGCACCCAACTCGGCAGTTCCATAGATGATCCGCAGGCAGCCTTGCTCGATGAGTGGCGAAAAGGCGCGTTCAAAGAGTGGGCCGAGGTAGTCGTTGACGGGGTTCATCTTCAGCAGCACCAGACTTCCTTCCTGGAGCAGCTTCGAGAAAGTGTCCGTGGCTGGGATGCTGGATACGTTGCCGGCTCCCAGCACCAATGCGATAGGGGCGGGATCGCGGGTGGACAATCGGCAACACGTCGCCACGTGATCGGCCAAGTTGTCGAGTGTGATGCCTTCCCGCATGCGCACGTCGGCACGAAATCCGACGAACGTCAGTTTGTCAAAGAGCATCGGCACGGGCACGACCGGTACGTAAACCCGCTGATCGTCACCCAGGTACGCTGCCGCTGGAAATCGAGGTGAGCCGTGCTCTTGGATGTCGCGCAGGGTCTGCCGCATGAGCATCAGGTAGCGGACGGTAGCGATTGGCCCAGCCAGGATTTCTTCCGCTCGCAGAGGGCTCTTGGCTGGGATTCCCTTCGCCTCACAGGCGATGTCGACCCAGTCGCGAGCGACACGGCCAATTCCCTCCAGGCACCCTTCGATCAGTTCAATGCGAGTGGCAATGGGCGAGTGCGAGTAGCGGGCACGCTGCGCGTGCAAGGCCGCCACTGCCTCGTCGAGTTGCTGGCTGGTTGTCGCTCGTTGAGTTGCATGATGCGCTGGCATGAGTTATCGCCTCGCCGGGAATCCGCTCATGTCAGTGGCTTGCTCCGGCACATTCCGATAAGCAACTGGCACACACTCTTTGTACCACTTGTGATCGACGAAGCAATTGGACCACGCCGTTTCCTTCCGCGAAATCCCTCGGAACCGGCTTGGCAGGCGGTTAGCTGACGACTTGGCGTCAAAGACGTCGCAGTTGCTGTTCGATGTAGTAGCCAGTGGCGTTTAGTCATAGGTACAATGGTGTACATCGCGTCCGCACTCTGGATTTTCGATCGCGACAGGAGAACAGCACAGGAGAACAACCATGTTCCTAAGAATCGCTTGCGCCACGGTGGCCGCACTCTGCTGGGCGGCTCCGCAGACTCTGTGGGCTGATGCCGCTATCTCGTTGCATGATGCGGTTCGGCTCGGAAAAGTCAAAGTTGACGTCAAGAGCCGGGGAGGGGCGACCGGCCCGACTGTGCGAGTGGAAGTGCAGCGGCTGGTAGGAGAGAATCTGCAGATTGAAGTCGTTCCCGGTACCGTTTTGCTGAATGCCGAAAATAGCGAGCAGAATGTGAGCGTGGGGCAACTGAAAGGCGAGTTCACGGGGGAGAATAAATACCGACCCGGCAAAGTCATGGTCCTGGCCGATGGGCAGAAGAGGTCGTTTCTGTTGGAAGTCTATTGCCTCGACTATGCCAAGAAGGCACCACGCAAGGGAGGTTCGCTGGCGCTGGCTATGCGGGACAGTCGTGTGGCGCGGATACTGAATCCGCCACCGGGTGTCCAACCGACGCTGGCCGCCGTCCAGATCGCCATCTGGATGGACCGGGCAGGAATCTCTCCCGAGGAGGCTCGCAAGCGATACCGCGGCACGACCACGGACGTGGATGTGCAGATCGCCCGGCAGTTGCTCGTCCATGCCGAAAAAACGGGGGTCGAGTCAATACCGCCAGACATGCCGACGGACGTGCGCGTGCATGTCCAGAAGCTGTTTTCGCCCGACCCGACCGTTCGCGCTGGTGCGGCCGAATTGTTGGGGCAAATGGGGGCCGACGCGCTGCCGGCCGTCTCGTTTCTGGCTGAGAACTTGCTGGATCGAACCACCGACAAGCCGCTGCCAGGCAATGTCGTACGGGTGGATGTTAACGTGGCGGCCAGAAATGCGCAGGAGGTGCTGAAGCAGCTCGGACTCCCCGGGCTGGCCCCCTTGATCGAAGCCGTCCGCGTACAGGTCGAAAGCGGCGTGGGTGGTGCAGCCAGCGGAGGCGATCCGGATGCCGCCGCAGAGCCACCAGCGGCCACTGAAGAAGGGCAGCCCATCGGTGGGGTTTTGGGTGACGCGCTGGTTGACCGCTTGATCGACCGACTGGGGAACCGCCGTGCGACGGTGCGCGAACGAGCGGCATGGCTGTTGGGTACCACCGGTAACCGGCGCGCGGTGGAGCCCCTGATGAAACTGCTCACGGACGACAGCGAGCAAGTCCGCACGACCGCCGCCGATGCACTCAAGGCCATCACGAGCCAGGATTTCGGTACGAATGCCGATCAGTGGCTCGAGTGGTGGAAGAAGAACCAGTAGCCAGCTGCTTGTCGCCTGATTCGAAGCGGCGCAGTCGGCACGGCGGGGAATGTCCCGGTCGAGCTTCTGTATCTGGAGAAAAAAGCTGAGGCCGACGCGCAAGATCGCCTTAGTACCAGCGAATCACCAGCATGAGATGGCAGGGAGCTGGGAGAGTCTCGTTGCGCCAAATCCGAGACTCGTGCAAGTGCGTCCAAACAGGCACGCTGACTTGAATCCAGGGGACCAAAGCGGTTCTCACCAGACTTGACCGGTATCGTCCACCACCTGACTTCCTGTTTTGGTCGTGTTGACTTGGCCTGAATTGGACAAATCGGAGACCCAGCTTTGGGTGGATCACCATGCAACCATACGCCCCTCCTCGTCGAAGAAGCTCGGTCGGTGCCATCATCGGCATTCTCCTGGTGGTTGGTTTTCTATTCATGAGCTTGATCGTCATTGGCGGTGTGGCTTTTTTTGCGATGGCTAGAAGCGAGTCGCGCCACGTCCAGGTGATGGTCGAGCGCGAGCGGGCGATGAGGCAATCGCAGCAGGCCCGTGCCCAGATGGAAGCCGTGCGGTCGCGGGTGTTGGACCCGGACCAGGCACGGCCGAGACTTGACAAGCTCACCCCACTGGTGGAGGCTTCCGCCGCCCCGGCAACCAGGGAACCGATTCGTGTCGCGAATCGGGAGATCACGATCGAGTTGAACCAGGATGGGAAGATTACGATGGACGGCAAGCCGGTTGAACTTGAGCAGTTTCAGCCTGCACTGCGCGATGCGAACAAGGGACGCGAGTCCGCACTTTCTGTGTTGGTAAAAGCCGACAAGCAATGCCGGTTCGAGCACGTTGCAGCGGTGCTGGCGGTGTGCCAGGAGTTGGACATTCCCAACGTGCGCATTTCCGCTCTGCAATAGTCGGAGCGAAATTCGGGGGCTCTCGGCCGAACTGAAATTCGGGTGGCGGGTTACCGTCGCACGGGGGCCACGCTGGCAACGCGACGCCAATGGGAGACTTGGCTGAAACGCTAGCACGAAGTGCCCCGCCAGAGTTCTTTGAAGTCTCTGTGCTTCACCAGTCGATGACAGTCGACAGATCTCATCTTACCAGCGGCATACCCGGTCTGGTGTTTGCGCGTTGAGCCAAATCGGCCATAATGGGGCCATGCCCTCCCTGTCGCCCGCGGGCGGTACGTGAGCTGGTGTGAGGGTGGTAGTGGCCAATGGCTAGGTGCAATTTGTGGGCTTGCGATGTCGTGTCCGTCGGGGGCGCCGACGCGGCGGGACGCGGGGCGTCTGCAATCGGTCGGACAACGCCCCCTTGGCGTGAGTCAATTGCCAACACCGTAGGCTCCATGGCCAGTAATGGCGCGTGATCGAATACGAAGTGACGCTGTCCAACTAACCAATAACCACTTACGCTGGGCGGACATGGGGTCGCCGTGGGTGATGGAGGAGCAAGCGATGCCGATCAGGTTCTGGAAATCCGTCGTGTTGGCCATGGCCTGTTGTTTGTGGGTCACGAACTGTTGGGCCGCCGGAGGAGAAGCCGAGCTGGCGTTTCAAAAAGGGCAGCGGCTGGTGGCTGACGGGAATCTTCGTGCCGCCGTGCAGGCCTTGGCCACGGCCGTCAAATTGGAACGCGACAACCAGCAGTATCTCCAGCAATATCTGGTCACTCGCCAAGCCGTCACGCTTCAGTCGATCGTGGACAGCGAGGAGGATCCACAACGGTGGGAGAAGGCCGCGCTGGCATTAAGTTCGTTCTACACGTCACAGGGCCTGCATGCACGAGCGTTACCGGTGGACGAGGCGATGTTCCAGCGGTTGAAGTCGGCGGACTCGGCGGTGCAGTTAGCTGAAACGCTGCTCTCGCTGGAGCAATCCGCACGCGCGGCGGAAGTGCTGGCTGGCTTGGGGCCCCAGCGTGCCACAACCGCCAGTCAGGCTCTGCTTTGTGTGTCGTTGGCTCGGCAGGGACGCCACGATGAAGCCAAACGGCTCTCTGCCGCACTGCCGTCGGCCTCGAATGACGATCCCGGCACACTTTTCCTGACGGCTCGCGCTCAGGCCGTTCTGGGCAGGCCAACCGAGGCATTGGCGACGCTGGTGCGTTGCTTCGAAGCGGTGCCGCCGAGTCGGCTCGATCCGCTCAAGTCGCATACCAAGCTGTGCATAGATTTCGCGGCCCTGGCAGACGAGCCGGCATTTGCGCGAGCCCTCGCGACACAATCGAAGGTACCGGAATCGAAATGCAGTGGTGGTAGCAGCTGCAGCAGCTGCCCCATGCGTGGCAGCTGTGCTCACGATCAGGCCAAATAGGTTGTGACGCGACCTGCCCGGCAAGGGAGACTGATCGTGACGAGGACGAGGCATATCGTCCAGGGCTGCTTTTTGGTCCTGGTACTCTTGGGCGTCTTCCTGCTGGATGCCAACTGCGAACGGTGGTGTCCTTTCGGCGGCGTGGAGGCCATCTACACGTATGCCGCCGAAGGCAATATGCTCTGCTCGCTGGGGGTTTCCAACTTTTTCATCCTCGGTGGCGTGCTCTCCGCCACCCTCTTGGTCCGTCGGGCTTTCTGCGGGTACATGTGTCCGATCGGGGCAATCTCCGAGTGGATTCGTATTGCGGCGAGTCGGTTCGGTCTGCCGGCAGTTGCCATTGCGCCGCGTGTTGATCGGGTTCTAAGTCTGCTTAAGTACGCCCTGCTGGTCGTGATTCTGGTCCTCACCTATCGAGCGGGCGAGTTGATCTTTCGCGGCTTTGATCCCTGTTATGCACTCATCAGTCGGCATGGTGAGGACATTACGTACTGGGCTTACGTGGTCAGCGGAGCGATCATTGCCGGTTCGTTCCTGGTGATGATGCCGTTCTGTCGCTGGCTTTGTCCGTTGGCCGCCGTGCTGAATCCGGTTTCGCGATTCGGTTGGACTCGCATCCAACGAGACATCCAGGCGTGTCATGATTGCGGTCGTTGTGCTCAGCGGTGTCTGATGGCCATCCCCGTGGATCGAGTGGATCAGGTGACCCACGCCCGTTGTATTGGTTGTCTCGCGTGCGTGGAGTCCTGTCCGTCGACGAAATCTCGCGAGAGGGCGCTGTGGTGGGGACCGCGCTGGCCGCGGGGCCGACGCTGGCCGCAGTCTGTGCTCGTGGCGATTCTGCTGTGCTGTACGATGGGAGCGGTAACGGCCTCGTACCTGGTGCCCGTGCCGTCGTTTGTGAAACACTGGGGCGAGCGGCCGGCGGAGGTGGCGACGGTGGAGCTGCAGGTCGAGAATTTGACGTGCCGGGGTCGCGCGAATTTACTCGCCTATTTCCTGGAGCGTGACGATCTGTTCGCCGTCGGCGGCTATCTACGCATTGCCGCCTGGCCCGGCCCCGGATCGGCTCGCGTGCAAATCACATACGACGCGGGGAAAACGGATGAAGCGGCGATCAAGCAGGCGATCACGGAACCCTATTTCGAGATGCCGGGCAATTCGTTCCGACAATCCCCCTTCCAAATCGAAGGCTTTGACCCGCTACTGCTGGACTTGCCGCCAACAGATGGGTCTATAAGCCGTTACTACCGGGCTCGTCCCGGTAGGACGCTAACTGGCCCGCTACCTGCCGCGTGCACATCAGGCACGTTACTACCGGGCTCGTCCCGGTAGGACGCTAACTGGCCCGCTACCTGCGGCGTGCACATCAGGCACGTTACTACCGGGCTCGTCCCGGTAGGACGCTAACTGGCCCGCTACCTGCGGCGGTGCGCATCAGGCACGTTACTACCGGGCTCGTCCCGGTAGGACGCTAACTGGCCCGCTACCTGCCGCGTGCGCATCAGGCACGTTACTACCGGGCTCGTCCCGGTAGGACGCTAACTGGCCCGCTACCTGCCGCGGTGCGCATCAGGCACGTTACTACCGGGCTCGTCCCGGTAGGACGCTAACTGGCCCGCTACCTGCCGCGGTGCGCATCAGGCACGTTACTACCGGGCTCGTCCCGGTAGGACGCTAACTGGCCCGCTACCTGCCGCGGTGCGCATCACGCACGTTACTACCGGGCTCGTCCCGGTAGGACGCTAACTGGCCCGCTACCTGCCGCGGTGCGCATCAGGCACGTTACTACCGGGCTCGTCCCGGTAGGACGCTAACTGGCCCGCTACCTGCCGCGGTGCGCATCAGGCACGTTACTACCGGGCTCGTCCCGGTAGGACGCTAACTGGCCCGCTACCTGCCGCGGTGCGCATCACGCACGTTACTACCGGGCTCGTCCCGGTAGGACGCTAACTGGCCCGCTACCTGCCGCGGTGCGCATCAGGCACGTTACTACCGGGCTCGTCCCGGTAGGACGCTAACTGGCCCGCTACCTGCCGCGGTGCGCATCACGCACGTTACTACCGGGCTCGTCCCGGTAGGACGCTAACTGGCCCGCTACGCTCGGCGAGTATTACACGTATCTTCCGGCGCGGCCGCGCCGGGAAGTTGTTGCTGGCGAGTGAAGCGAGAAGCCTCGGGGCAGGCCCAGCCCAAGAGCTACACGCCGAAGGCTTCCTGCATCTGTTGGCGCACTTGGGTTAACCGTTTGACGTCTCCCCCTTCGACTTCCGCCGTGACCCAGCCCGTGAAGCCGATGTCTGCCAGAGCTTCACGCACTTGGGCCCAGGGGAGATCCCCGGCGCCGATGTCGGTCCAATTGTTGTCCGCTCGGCTGAATCCCTTGACATCCAGTTTGACGGCGCGTCTGCCGAACTGGCGCAGCCATTGGCCCGGTTGTCCGTACTTCCAGTGGTTGCCAATATCGTAATACATGCCGACCCAGGGGCTGTTGAAGCTGTCGACGAACTGTACGAACCGATCGGCACTCTGGTCCGGCGGCGCATCGTGATCGTAAAACATGCGGTTCCAGACGTTTTCGATCAGGATCATTTGGCCGAGCGATGCCGCGAGTGGCAACATTTTGCTGATTTCGGTACGGCAACGTTCGGCAATCTCCGCCTCAGGTCCGTCGCTTCCGACTCCGACCACCAGCAGCACTCCGCTGCCGCCGGCGGCATGCGAAACGCGGATACAGTGTTCGACATTCGCGCGTCCCTGGGCTCGCACTTCCTCCTGGGGGCTGGTCAAAGGCATTTTCCAGTGGTCGTGATTGATCGCATTGTGCACGAACACGCCGGATGCGTTCACGGCATCACGCGCTTGCTGCGGTGTGAACTTACCCGCGTCATCCAGATCGACTCCATCGAAGCCCGCTTCCGCCGCGCGGCGCAGTCGATCCGCCAACGGTTCCCCGGGTTGCAGTTCCGGGATCATGGTGAGTTTGCACGACAGCAGGATTCGCTTTCCTGCCGGTGGTGTGACAATCTGGGGCGAATCCGATTGCTGTGCATGACTGACGGGTACCGCCAGCGCGCCGGCGGCCATGGCGGCTGCCGTGCCCGAGGCGATAAAGGTGCGACGGCTCAACGCAGCAGCATGGTCCGAATTCATCGCTCGTTTGGTCACTGTTGGGAACCTCCAGGAAGTGAGTCAGCTCATGATCAATGGACTCAGCGATTATCGCATGCGGCCCTTTGTCGAGAAACTGGGGGCACGCAGCTGCTTTCGCCAGAAGGTGGGCCATGGCGAAATCGTGCTGGCCGCGGCGTTTCCCGGTTGCGGCCAGCGCAGACACGAGGGGGGAACACTTGCAACGGGTCGTCCGCGAGCTTAGCTTACTGGTGGAAGTGAGTGCCGTTTTCTCTCTCAGGACTGGTGGATTCATGGTGATGATCACGAGCAATGTCTGGCAAAGAGTGTTGGCTGTGCAGGGATTTCGATCATTGGGAGTCCTGCTGGCAACCATGTCGTTGTGTGCGATAACCGTCCGCGCGGACGAGCAGGATAGTGGCGCGCCGTCAGCAGGGTCGAAGGCCCCCACCAAGAGGGTTGTGTTGATCGGGCATCAGCCGGACCATCCGCCGGGAACTCATCTCTACCTGCCCGAATGTGAATTATTGGCGAAGTGTCTGCGGCAGACGGCCGGTGTGGAAGCGGTCGTATCGGATGGCTGGCCCAGCGATCCCCAGGTTCTCGAAGGTGTCAACGCGATTGTACTGTACAGCAGTCCGGGTGCGGAGATTCTGCTGGGAGGCCCCCAGCATGATCAATTCGAGAGTCTGATGAAACGTGGCGTTGGCTTAGTTGCGTTGCATTGGGCGACCGGGCTGAAAGACCAGAACAACGAAGAGCTTGGCCGTCGTTACATGGACTATCTGGGTGGGTTGTTCAGTTTTGCGTTTTCCGGTTTGGACATTTCCGAATCGAAAGTCGAACAGATCGCTCCGGACCATCCCACGTGCTGCGGTTGGAAGGGGTTTTCATTGTTGGACGAGTACTATTTGAATCTGAAATTCCTGCCCGAGGCCAAGCCCGTTCTGCAGGTTTCGGTCAAAGGCCAGCCGCAGACCGTGGCTTGGTGCTACGAGCGTCCCGCCGCGGAAGGTGGTCGTTCGTACGGGAACACGTTGGGGCACTTTCACGAGTTGTTCGAGCGCGAGGAGTTTCGGCGCATGCTGGTCAACGGAATCCTCTGGGCGATGCATATCGAGATTCCGGCCGACGGGGCGCCGTGTAAGCTGTAATCGTTGGGATGGCACACGTCGCAGGGAGGGCGATGTTCCGCAGTGAGTGGGACGACCCAATGCGAAGGCGATACATTCGAGTGTGCGTGGTTCTGGTGAAAGTGAGTTCGATCCAGTGCGAGGTCCTGTCGGGAGACGGCGATGACGAGTAGACACACATTCGGGCGGCGGCAGTTTCTGTGTGCCGGGTTCGGTGCGGGGATGGCGGCCTGTTGCGCACCGCTCATCGTGCCAGCCTCCGCACTCGGTTCGGGGCGTCCTGCGCCTGGCGAGCGAATAACGATGGGGTTCATTGGCGTGGGATGGAAGGGTTTGCAGGGCTGTTTCGGCTCGCTGGTGCATTCGTTTCTCGCCAATCCCGCCTGTCAGGCGTTGGCTGTCTGTGATGTGAACAGCAAATTCCGCGAGGAAGCGAAGCGAACGATTGACGCGGCGAACGGGAACCAGGATTGCCGCATGTACGGTGATTTTCGCGAATTGCTGGCGTGTGACGACATCGACGCCGTGGCGATCGCCACACCCGATCATTGGCATGCGATCATGACGATCGAGGCATGTCGACAAGGGAAGGATGTGTATTGTGAGAAGCCGTTGTCGCTGACGATCCGGGAAGCGCGGGCGATGGTTGAGGCGGGGCGTCAATACGGACGCGTCGTGCAGACTGGGAGCCAGAGTCGTTCCTACACCAATATCCAGCATGCGTGCGCGGCGTTGCGTGACGGGATTATTGGCGAGATTCGTGAGGTGCACGTCAGTTGTGGCGGGCCGAGTGTACCGTGCAATCTGCCTGGCGAGCCGGTACCGGATCATATCGATTGGGAAATGTGGCTGGGGCCAGCTCCCTGGCGTCCCTTCCATCCAGTCTTGGCGGACAAGGGATTTCGCCCCTATCGAGACTACTCCGGAGGCGGCATGACTGACTGGGGCTGCCACCACTTCGACATCGCTCAATGGGCCCTCGGAATGGACGGCAGCGGACCGGTCGAGATCACACCGCCCAATGGCCAGGATGTCAAATGGCTCACTTACCGCTATGCCAACGGGGCGATCATGACGCACGAGTCGCCGTTGAGTCAGCAGGGGATTGCCTTTATCGGCAGCGAATCCGATGCCTGGGGGCATGGTATGTCGGCGCGGTGGCGCAAGGGGGGAGATACGCCCTGGCGGTTGCCGCCGGGTCCCGCCGACCCCATCCAAGGGGCAAAAGCACATAGCGACGACTTTTTGGAGTGTGTTCGCAGTCGCAAGAGGCCTCATGCCGACGTGGAGATCGGCTGCCGCAGCGTGACCGTCTGCCATCTGGGCAATATCGCCTATTGGCTCAATCGACCCATCAAGTGGGATCCACAGCGGGAAGAGATCATTGGCGACGAAGAAGCCAGCCGATGGCTCGATCGGGCAAAACGGGAGCCCTGGAGTTTGTAAGATGATCCAGGCGTCCAGAATCTGGACGTCTGGGGGCGCGTGCGTCGATTTTCGTCGGCAGGTGTGACCGCCCTGCATGCGAAGTCCGAAGCACGAGGCGGGCGACGAGCGAAGAATTCTAGCTTTCGGAATTGAAGAAAGGACGATATCCAATCTGCCAGATCAGCGACGGCGTGTTGCCCTGCCGCCGCGATTTCGCAATCCCGATTCGTCCCCTGTACACGCACCAATCGCAATGGACGAGCGGAGTTGGCCGACAGCTCACAATGAGTGCAGCTGCCGGCCACGTAGAGGTTCGAGCTCGTTGACAACTCGGACGTGAAACCTGCGACACGAAAAAAGAAGAAGACGAACATGAGCACTGCTGTGATAGGGACCCAGACTGGATCGCTTCCGGTATACCTGCCAGGCCGCCTGCGAAGCTTGCCGAAGCTGTGCTGCCTGGGACTGACCTTGATGATGGTTGTCAGCAGCACGCGGTGGGTGCGAGCCCAGGACGATCCGCTCGATGCCGCCTTCGCGGCGCTGCTGAAATACGATTGGGGACCGGGTCGCGATGCGTTGGCTCCGATCGATGTGGCGATTGTGCTGTCGCACGGCAAGCCCGAGGCGCGGCGGTATCTGGAGGATCGCTTATTGAGCGTGCTGTCAGGCGATGCTCCCCGTGGGGCCAAAGACTATGCTTGCCGGAAGTTGGGCGAGATCGGCACGCAGCACTCGGTTCCTGCGCTTGCTGCGCTGTTGGGGAATGCTGAGCTCTCACACATGGCACGCGGTGTTTTGGAGAGAATTGCGGGAGAGCAGGCGACACGAGCCCTGGGTGATGCGTTACCACAACTCGAGGGCGACCGGAAGATCGGCGTGATCAATTCCCTGGGGCGTCGCGGTGATCCGGCCAGCGTGTCGGACCTATTGGTTCAACTGAAGAACGACAATCCGGCAGTGGTGCGTGCGGCGATTACCGCACTGGCCGCCATCGATGCTCCCGAGGCAGCTGAGGCGGTGCTGGCGTTCCGGGAAACTGCCGATGCGGATCAGCAGGAAGCGACGGTCGATGCCTGTTTGCGAATTGCCCAGCGGCGGTTGCGGCAGGGCGAATTGCCTGCGGCGGCGAACATTTTCCGGGCTTTGGAGGGAAGTAAAGCTGAGCAGATTCAATGCGCCGTACTGCTGGGGTTGGTCCGGGCCGAACCCGCTGAGGCTCGCACGCAGCTCATGAAATCGTTGGCTTCGGACAACGAGCGATTGCGGCGGTGTGCCGGCGAATATGTTCGTGAACATGCCGACGCCGAATTGGCCCAAGAGCTGGCCGGTGACATGTCCGAGCTGCCTGCCGCCGGCCAATTGTGTCTGCTCGATGCATTGAGTGGTCGAAATTTACCGGCGGTGCGCGTGGCCGCGTTGCAGGGTTTGGCACATGCGGATGCAGCACTGCGTACGACCGCTGCCGGCGCTTTGGCCAGTTGCGGCGAGCCCGCGGATGTCGAGCTGCTGGTAACGCATGCGACCAGTGGCGAACCCCTTGAGCGAGCGGCCGCCGAGGCGGCTCTTCTGGGTCTGCCGGGGACGGCCGCGGATGCTGCGATCTTACACAGCGTGGATAGCGCTTCGCCCGAGAAACAAGTCATCCTGGTGCGCGCGATAGCCGCCCGCCAGATCGCGAACTCCGAGCCGGTTCTGTTCCAGCTGGCTCATGCGCCCGATGAGTCGGTGCGTATCGCCGCATTTGCGGCACTCGAGACTGTGGCCGATGCAGCACTGGCCGCCGAGTTGGTGAAGAGTCTTGCCGCGACGCGTCCCGGCAAGGAACGCGAGGCCGCTCAGCGTGCCGTGTTCAAGGCCTGTTCGCAGATCGCTGACGAAAATCAGCGTGTCGCGCCGATCGTCAACGAATTGCCGGGCGCGGATGCGGCGAAACGTGCGGCGCTGCTGCCGGCCTTGGGACTGCTGGGGGGCGCCACCGCTCGCGAAGTTGTCGCTGCCGCAATGAAGGACTCGGACGAGTCGGTGCGGGATGCGGCTGTCCGAGCGCTCTGCAATTGGCCCGACGCGAGCGTGGGTGACGAGTTGCTGGATTTGGCGCGAAATGCCCAGTCGTCCGCCCACCGGATTTGGGCCGTCCGAGGATTTGCACGAGTGATTGTCCGCCAGGCGAAAGAGAAGCCCGAGCAGACTTTGGCGGGACTGCGGGAAGCAATGCAGCTGGCCACGCGAGCCGAAGATAAACGGCTGATCCTGTCGCGGCTCACCGCCGTGCGAGTTCCCGACTCGCTGACGCTCGCCCTTTCTCTGCTGGACGACGCCGATCTGCGAGCTGACGCCGTCGAGGCCTCGGCAAGTCTTGCGGAAGGCATGAAAGACTCGCATCCCAAGGAGGCGCGGGCCGCACTGGAGCAGGTGCTCAAGTGCACGCAGGATCCGGAGCTGCAGCTGTACGTTTCCAAGCTGCTGTGGAACATGCAGTTGAAAGGGAACTGAAGCCGCTCCGATCCCGACATGTTTCCGCGGCCGAGCAGGTGCATGCGCCGGGTGGTAACCGTCGTGGTTCGGCGATCGCGCAATTGTGGGTCCGATTCTGGTTGCGGCCGCCGGCCGCATGGAGTACTCCCCTATAGAGAGGTGTGGCAACATGATGAGATTCCGGCGATGGACGGGAATTCCGTTCTGCGCGGCAATCCTGGTGGCGGGGATGAGCATGGCGGACATCGGCATGGCTGAGGTGAACGCTTCGCCAGAAAATGGCCCGGCCAAGGTCCCGGCCGGCCAACTTCCTGCTCGGGGAACCGTGGTGGCTGATCTCGATCGCAGTGAAGTGATCTTGTCCGCAGTGGTTCAGTTTCCGGAAGGGAAGCCATGTATCAACGAATTTGGCCAGCGAATCCAAGCCTTTGCCGGTTGTGAAAAGGCGGCGGGAGGCGACGCGAAAATGGCCCGCTTCTTCGTCTTTCTGGTCGATGTGCCCACGGAGCAGGTGTTTGACGCTCTGATGAAATTGGGCTGCCGGCCCACGCTCCATTACAGTATCCAGGAAGGACGCAAGCGAAGCGGTCTGACAACCGAGACGCGTCCGGAAGATTATCTGCAGGGGGATCCCGTCGTCCTGTCGGTATTCTGGCAGAACGAGCGAGGGGAGTGGGTGGAGCGGCCGTACGAGTACTTTGTCACGGAGGCGATTACCGTCGACAACAAGGAGATTGAGAAGCCGTGGACGCCGCATTTTGTCTTCCACGGAAGCGGAGCCATTCACAGTTCGGGGACCGGTTGTATTGCCTGCCCGTGCGATTGCCCTGGCGGTATCATCGCCGACAACCGATTTCCCGTGTATGACCCGAAACCGAAAGTCCGCTTCGACATGGCCAAGGCTCCACCGGTGGGGACCCAGGTCTACGTGCGAATTCGCGTGATCAGCTCTTCCCAGTAGCTGCGGTTGCCAGTCCGTGCGGAACCGGCTGCGACTTGCTCATGCCCATCCTGCGTACTGACCATTGCGGCCAAGTTGGTTGCGGCCTTCACGTGTCCCGAACTCGCGGCGCAATGACTGTGCCGCTCTTCCCTCGTCAAATCGGATTGCCTCCCGAACCCTACTTGAAAACCTTCGGAAACCGATGCCGCCATGCGGAACTGGACCATAGTGTGCCTGACAGTCATGACCTGCCTCGTGCCGGGGCTTTCTTCCAGCGATCGTCCACTGTCGGCCGATGGCGACGAGCTGGCATTGGCAAACCTGGTGCTGGAACATCATGAGGACAACATCTACCTCATCGACTTCACGGCCGACGGCCACTGGATGGCCACCGCGTCGGGCGATAACACGGCGGTGATTTGGGACTGGCGTGCTCAAAAAGTGCGGCATATTCTGACACATGAAGGGCCCGTGTATGCCGCCGTTTTCAGTCCGGACGGTCGATTCCTGGCCACCGGGAGTGGCGGGGGGGCCATCGCGATTTGGACGGTCGCCGACGCAGTGAAACTGCACGAAGTCAAGGAACATACGGACGCGGTCTACTGTGTGGCGTATTCACGCGATGGCAAACAACTGGCTTCGGTCGGCGGCCATGGCGATGGTGGCGACACCACTTGCCGTCTGTGGGATGCCGCAACTCTGCAATTGACAGCCGAGTATCGGGGGCACACATTCCCTGTCTATGGCGTCGCCTTTTCGCCCGACGGGAAACTGTTGGCGACGGCCAGTCGCGACAAGACGGTACGACTCTGGCAGCTGACTGACGGTACGTGTCGAGTGCTGGAGGGTCACACGAGCGACGTTCATCGCTGCGGCTTCTCACCCGATGGCAAGTGGTTGGTCACCGCCAGTCAGGACTCGACCATTCGGATCTGGGACGTGGTTTCCGGGAAGTGCGTTCGAGTGCTGTCGGGTAATGGCGATGCACTCTATGCCGCGGTCTTCTCGCCGGACGGCAAGTGGCTCGCCGCAGTCGGTGATGATTTCCTGCTGCGACTCTGGCGAGCCGATGATTTTCAGAGCGTGTCGGCGGAGAAAATGTCGCGCGACGCCCTGTACACCGTGGTCTTTCTACCGGACGGAAAACAGATCGCTGTGGCTGGCGCCGACACGACGATCCATATCCGTCCGCGGTAATGGGCACGGACCGCAGGGGGTGCTACAAGGCTACAAGGCGTGTTGCTTGGGCGGTTTTCGGGGCACGGTGTCCGCCGAGATTTCGGAGCTACATGGCTCGCTCTCGCCTGATGAGGCCCGCATCACACGTTCGATTTCAGCTGCCGTATAGCCCCGTTCGACCATCTGCCGCTTGAGACCGATTTCCGCGTTGGTCCGGAGCGTCGTGGAAATTGAATTGGCGATGATCGCGACAATCGCCACGAGGCAGCCGAAGATTACGGGAATCGCCCAGGGCATCGAAATCAACTGGACCATCGTGAGCGTCTCCGATCGTAAC
Source organism: uncultured Planctomycetota bacterium (assembly GCA_963802295.1). GTDB lineage: Bacteria > Planctomycetota > Planctomycetia > Pirellulales > Pirellulaceae > JAJRVM01. Next base: position 70,002 of record CAWDIM010000011.1, read on the forward strand.
GTGCTGTCAAACAGGACATCCGAAACCCCAATATCCAAAACCTAAACGCTGCCTGTGGCCGCAGCCGAAACGGGAAATTCGAAATCCCAAATTCGAAATCCAAAACAAATTCGAAATCCAAAACCTCCGCTGCCGGCAAAACCGCGGCGGGCGGGCCCCAAGCAGATTCTCACGAGCAGCATGCCACTGCGTCCTCCGTTTTCCTTTCTTCCCTTCTTCCCTTTCTCCCATTTCTTCTGTCATTCGAATTTGTTTGGTACTTGGTGCTTCGAGTCTCGGAGTTTGCGGAGCGAGACGCCACTCGCAGCCACCTTGGGGATTAGTTCGTCGGTGGCGGGCGATTCTTGGCGGTCGTAGTGGAATTTTGCCGCGAAGGTGGGCTAGACGACTTCGATCTGCCCGATGGTGGGGGGAAGCCGCCGCCAACCCTGCCTGGCTGGCTTGTAGGCGTGCAGGGTCCAGCCCAAGATGTTCAGGCAGAGCAGAATCCCCACTGTTTCGAAGCCGAGCGATTTGTGAGCGTCGAACGACTGCCAGTTATCGCAGTCGATGATTGTGGCAATTTCGTCGATACCAGATTTCCGTAATAGTGCGGGAAGTTGTTTCATCATGGTGCCCCACGCTCCGATCTTCGTCCCTTTACCGTCGTAGGCCCAAGCAACTCCCATCGGATAGCGAAAAGTACACCGCATTTCTTTCCAATCCTCGGCAATTTCGTTGGGACCGGTAGAGACCCAGACGGCCGCTGCGATTTGCTGCTGGCTGATCGCGACCACGCACATGTCCCGGCGGGCCAAACGTCTGTCAATGCGATCGGAGTTGCCGAAGTACTCGACCAGTGCCGGCAGGTCGTCAGGTGTCGCCAGGTGAATCGTGTAAAGGGACGTGGGCCGCGGTGGGGAGCTTGGGGGTCGCAGCGGGAGGCGCCACACATCGGTGGCGCAGATCCCGATACAGCGGCGTACCAGCGGCAGGGCGCAGGCGCGCCGCAGGCTGGCGTAAAGCACGCGCGAAATGCCCCGCGTGCGGCGGAGCTGGAGAGCCCGCCGGAGGCGTCTGGCCACAGGTCCGGTGCTAATGCGTGTAGCGATTGTCATGCCTGAATATCACCTGCCGGCGTATGGGGAAGGCCACCGCCCATTATTCGAGTCGGGAATGGGCGACTCCGGAATCTCATGACGTACCTTTTCTCGGAGTCTTGTGCCCCTGGTCGGTGCCGCAGCGACGACTTGGGACGGTCTTGGAACTCTAGACCTCAGTAAGCGACACGTCCAGCGGTAAAAGACTCGGGAGATCAGCCATGCGAGCCATGACGAAGGCCACTGGCTGCTCCCTGACGCACCACCAGGGCAATCCAACGGACAGTCGTGCGAGGGACGGCGGCCGCGTAAGTCGCCTCCGTTGTCGTGCGCTGCGCCCGGCGATGCTCAGTCAATTGTGCAGCGGGGCGCCGTTGCGGCGCCGGAGACAGCCGGGCGTCGCCGGTGGTCTTGGTGGGAAGATGCGGGTCCTGCCGCGGCGGCAAGACGAACTCAAAGCGATTGGAAAGTGACTATGTGCGGAATTGCCGGCATGCTGCATTTCGATGGTCGGCAGGCCTGTCGCGAGCGATTGGGCTCGATGATTGCGCTCGTCCGCCATCGTGGGCCCGATGCCGCGGAGGTATATGTTGATCAACGCTTGGGATTCGCCCATGCACGTTTGAGCATCATTGACCTGGCGAACGGCCGCCAGCCGATGCAGACGACCGATGGCCGGCTGGTCGTCACGTTCAACGGCGAGATTTTCAATCACGTCGAGCTGCGCGACAGCTTGATGGCACGCGGCCACCGGTTCCAGACTCGGTGCGATACGGAAGTGATCCTGCACGCGTATGCCGAATATGGCGAGCGGTGTGTGGAGCACTTCAACGGCCAGTGGGCTTTTGCCTTGTGGGATCGGAGCAGAAACCATCTCTTTCTGTCGCGGGACCGATTGGGAATCCGTCCGCTGTTCTACACGCAGGCAGGCGACACGTTTCTGTTTGCCTCCGAGATCAAATCGCTGTTCGCGTATCCTGGCGTGCGTCGTGAATTGGATCCTCATGGGTTGGATCAGTTCCTCACCTGCTGGTCGCCCATTGCACCGAGAACGGTATTTCGCGAAGTGTGGGAGTTGCCACCCGGGCACAATCTGGAAGTGAAAGGTGACCAACTGCAGGTGACGCCGTATTGGCAACTTGACTACGGTGCGCCAGAGCGACGGCGCTCGGCGGCCGAGTGGAGCGAGGAACTGCGAGAACTGCTCACGGATGCCACGCGGCTCAGGCTGCGCGCGGATGTCCCGGTGGGCGCCTACTTGAGTGGCGGTCTGGATTCTTCGATCACCGCCGCGCTGGCCCAACGCTTCTCGGGCGATCGACTCAAGACATTTTCGGTCACGTTTGAAGACGACGAGTTCGATGAGAGTGAGTACCAGCGGGCGGTGGTGGAGTCGCTGGGTGTGGAACACCACGCACTGCACTGTGGCTATGACGACATTGCCCGTGTCTTCCCGCAGGTGATCTGGCATGCGGAGAAGCCCCTGCTCCGCACGGCCCCTGCGCCGTTACAGCTGTTGTCCGAGCTGGTGCATGCTTCGGGATTCAAGGTGGTGCTGACCGGTGAAGGAGCGGATGAACTCCTGGGGGGTTACGATATTTTCAAGGAAGCGAAGGTGCGCCGCTTCCACGCCAGGCAGCCCGACTCGGAAATGCGTGTCGCGTTGTTTGAACGACTCTATCCCTATCTGCCCGACATGCAGTCGCAGTCGCTTGCCATGCGGCGAGCTTTCTTCAAGACCAGGCCGGAAGATCTGGCGAGCCCGTTTTTTTCACACCTCCCCCGCTGGGGCATGACCGCTCAAGTGAAGCGGTTCCTGACGCCTGAATTCAGCGTGGCGAGTGATCTGTGGAGTGATCGAGGCGAACTGACGTCCGGCCTGCCGCGCGACTTTCTTCAATGGCATCCGCTGCATCAAGCCCAGTATCTGGAGACATCCATTCTGCTGCCCGGCTACATCTTGTCATCCCAGGGTGATCGTGTGGCCATGGCGCATTCGGTAGAGGGACGTTTCCCGTTCCTCGATTACCGACTGGCCGAATTTTCCGCCAGGATTCCGCCTCGACTCAACATGAAAGGCATCAACGAGAAATACCTGCTCAAGCGAGCGTGTCGCGATCTCGTGCCGCCACGGGTGGCCCGCCGCACCAAGCAGCCGTATCGATCGCCAGACGCCAAGAGCTTCTTCACGAAAGATTGGCGGTCGGTGCGAGAACCCTATGTCAGCGAGTTATTGTCACCAGAGAGACTGCGCAGTGCCGGCGTGTTCCAGCCGGAGGTGGTCGCGAATCTGCTGCGCAAGGTCCACGGCGGGAACGCGACGGGGACGCGCGACAACATGGCCCTGGTGGCGATCCTGTCCACGCAATTACTGGTCGATCAATTCATTCACAACTTCCCCAGTGGGCCGGCGGTGCCGATCAGTGTCTCTGTCGCGCAGCAGTCCGCGACGCCCTGCCTGACGCCCGTTGTGCCTTAACCAAAGTGTCTCCCAGGAGTATTCACACTCATGAACGAATTCGCCACAGAGCTACGGCACTACATTGACGAAAACTTCTTGTTCGGCGTCGATACCGAGTATTCGGATGACAGTTCATTCATGGAGAATGGCATCATCGACTCGACCGGCGTCCTGGAACTGATTGCCCACCTGGAGTCGAACTACGGGCTGAAGGTGCGGGACGAGGATCTGGTGCCCGAGAATCTTGATTCGATCAACGGTCTCGTGCAATTCATCGTCCGTAAGCAAGAGAATGTGCCCGTCACTTCGGGAAAATGAGCGGGGAGTCACGCAGATGATCAAATCAATGGCGACGCCGGCTTTTTGCCTGGACGACTTACAGATGGATGTGGTGGCGGAGACGAATCGGATCGTCGCCGCGATCCAGCAGCAGGTGCTGAAGCGACTCCGCCGCAAGGGCGCTGTCGTGGGCCTCTCGGGGGGCATCGACAGCAGTGTCACGGCGGCGCTGTGCGTTCGAGCCTTGGGTGCCGAGCGAGTGTTCGGACTATTCATGCCCGAGCGGGACTCGTCCGACGACAGCCTGTCGCTGGGGCGGCTGCTGGCCGAGCAGTATGGAATCGCCGCGTCGTTGGAAAATATCTCCGATTCGCTGGCCGGCGCGGGCTGCTATCGTCGGCGGGACGCCGCACTGCGCAAGGTGTTTCCGGCTTTCGGGCCCGAGTGCCGCTGGAAAATCGTGCTCCCCAGCCTCTTCGGCGACTCGCCCTATCGCGTCTACTGGGTCGTCATCCAGACGCCGGACGCGCTGGAGGTGCGTCAGCGGATGCCCTTGGATGTCTATCAGGAGGTATTGGCCGCCACGAACTTCAAACAACGCGTGCGGAAGATGATGGAGTATTACCATGCCGATCGCCTGCGGTATGCGGTGGCCGGTACTCCGAATCTGTTGGAGTACGACCAGGGGTTCTTTGTCAAGCTCGGTGACGGGGCCGCCGACTTCAAACCGATTGCCCACCTCTACAAGTCGCAGGTCTATCAACTGGCGGAATACCTGGGCGTCCCCGCTGCCATTCGGCGGCGACCACCGACCACCGATACCTATTCGCTGGAACAGACACAGGAGGAGTTCTTCTTCTCGCTACCTTATGACCTGATGGATGCCTGTCTGTACGGCCGAAATCACGATCTTCCCAGCCAGCTCGTCGCCGATGCCATTGGGCTCACGGCCCAGCAGGTGGAGCGAGTCTACGGCGATATCGATGCCAAGCGACGTGCCGCCCGATATCTGCATGAACGACCTCTGTTAGTGGATGACCTGTGACCGACAATGTCTTGGCCGGCCGGCATCGTGCCTGGGAGTAAATGATCGTGACGATTCAGTTGGTCCACCAGTTGCTGGAACACCAGGCGCAACAGCGGCCCGAGGCGGTGCTGGTGCTGGACGGTCGCCAGCAAGTGACGTACGCCGAGATCGAACGACGCGCCAACGCGGTGGCTCACCTGTTGCTGGATCAGGGAACGCAGCGCGGGGATCGCATCGGCTTGCTGGCGGTGAACTCGTCAGAATACGTAGCCGCGTATTACGGGATCTTGAAGGCGGGCGGAATCGTGGTGGCTCTGAACGCATCAGCCGAGGGGGTGACTCACCGTCAACTGCTCACGCTCTGCGGAGCTCGCGGTTTGATTTGCGGCCGCCGCATGGCACGCCGGATCACCGGCTTGGAGGATCTGGCTTCGCTGGACTTCGTTGTCGGCTGGGGGCAGGAGTGGCACGGCCCGCATATCGGCAACAGCCGGACCGAGGAGCGCAGGACCGAGAATGGGCAACCCGTCGCGGTGGATTGCGGCGAGAAAGTCCCCGCCGAGGATCTCCAAGCGGGCGCGGCGCGGTGGCGATTCATCGACCAGCAACGGTTGCTGGAGGCTCCGGACAACCCCCCGTGTCAGTCGCTGTCGTCGCGTGATCGTGCAGCCATTGTCTACACGTCGGGGAGTACCGGCAAGCCGAAGGGGGTCACGCTCAGGCATGCCAATATCGTGGCCAACACCGAGTCGATTGTGCAGTACCTGGAACTGACGCCTTATGATCGTGTGATGGTCGTGCTCCCCTTTCACTATGTGTACGGCAAGTCGCTGCTCAACACGCACGTGGCCGCCGGCGGGTCCATCGTGATCGAGAACGGATTCCTCTTTCCGCAAAGGGCTCTCGACACTTTGGAGCGATCCGAGGCGACCGGTTTCTCGGGCGTTCCTTCCACGTTCGCGATCTTGTTGAATCGATCGACTCTTGCCCAGCGAGAATTGCCCCACTTGCGATACGTCACGCAAGCCGGCGGCGCCATGGCGCCGCAGTTGCAGCGCCGCCTGATCGAAGCGTTGCCCGGCAAGCGGATCTTCATCATGTACGGCGCGACAGAAGCCTCGGCACGCCTGTCGTATCTGCCCCCCGAGGATCTGCCCAGGAAGATCGGCAGTATCGGCAAGGCGATTCCGGGAGTGACGTTAACCGTGCGTCGCGACGATGGCACGCCGGCCGACGTCGGCGAAGTGGGAGAGTTGGTTGCGCAAGGTGCCAATATCATGGAAGGGTACTGGGACGATGCGCTGGATACGGCGGCCGTGTTGGACCAACAGGGATACCACACCGGCGACCTCGGCCTGCGCGATGTGGAAGGTTTTCTTTACGTCGTGGGGCGGAAACGAGAAATGATCAAGTCGGGTGCTCATCGCATCGCACCCAAGGAAATCGAAGAGATCCTGTTGGAGCATCCGAATGTCCACGAGGCAGCCGTCGTCGGTGTGCCCGACGAGATGCTGGGAGAAGTCATCGCAGCCTTCATTTCGGCTCGCACGAACGAGCCGCTCAATGAGCGGGAGATTCTCGACTGGTGCCGGCGACGACTCCCTTCGCACAAAGTGCCGGGACTGTTGCGCGTGATCGAAGAATTCGAACGAAATGCCGCCGGCAAGATCAATAAGCTCAGGCTGGCCGAGTCCCTCGGTCACGAGTAGGAATTGGCCGGCGGTCACTCTGGTATGCGCCATCTGCCGACGCGCTTGTCACACGCACTTCGCTCCCGCGTTGGGCGCGGCCCTGCCGCCCTTGGACGCACTCGCGCAGGGTGGTGCGTGTCGGAATCAACTTTTCCATGGCCGGGTAGAGCAAACGGGAAATTTGTGGGATAGTATGGCCACTTGTAGTGCGTGGTTCGGGCCGGCCAGTGCTCGGTCACAGCTTGGCGTCGGGTGTTGTTCTTTTGCGGCCGAGGCATCCGGCGTGAAAACGAGGGACGACACGCAGGATACCTAATCCGTTGCTCAGCAGAGACGCGCGCTGGAAGTGGAGGTGTTTTGGGCGGCGCCGTGTCGCGCGGGCGGTCAAGCGGTATCGGACCGAAATAGTCTGATTCAGTCGATGGGATGGTGGAATGAGCAAGTACGACGTTTTTGGCGTGGGAAACGCGTTGGTCGACATCGAATACGAAGTCACCCCGGAACAGCTGAGCGAGTTGAGCATCGAGAAGGGTGTCATGACGCTGGTCGACGAGCCGCAGCAGCGGCGGATCGTGGAAAACCTCGGGGCCCATTTAAGCCATCGCGGCAGCGGCGGGTCGGCTGCCAACACGATCATTGCGGTCAGCCAACTGGGGGGCAAGGCGTTCTATTGTTGCCGAGTGGCCGATGACGCTCTGGGACGCTTCTACCAGGAGGATCTGACGCGAGCGGGCGTGGCGACCACCATCGCGGCTCGCACGATGGTGCCGGGGCTCACAGGAACCTGCCTGGTGCTGGTAACCCCGGATGCCGATCGAACGATGAACACGTTCCTGGGCGTCTCTGCCGACATCTCGCCGGAGGATGTGGATACAGCGGCCATCGCCGACTCCCGCTACGTCTATATCGAAGGATACCTGGTTACGGGCCCGGCCAGCCGGACGGCAGCTTCGCACGTCGTGCGGCAAGCGCGTGCCAGTGGCACCCGGATCGCCTTTTCTCTGTCGGATCCGAATATTGTGCATTTTTTCCGGCCGGCGATCGAGGAGCTGATCGGTGAGGGCGTCGACCTGCTATTCGCCAACGAGGACGAGGCGAAACGAATTGCCAAGACGGATTGCCTGGAAGCTGCGGTGGAGTATGTCAAGACGATCGCGCGCGAGTTCGTGGTGACTCGCGGCTCGGATGGTGCCATCGTCTACGACGGTCATACGCTGCATGCAATCGCTCCGGAGCCGACCCGCGCTGTCGACACGGTGGGAGCGGGAGACATGTTCGCCGGCGCCTTTCTGTTCGGGATTACGCAAGGCATGAGCCACCCGCAAGCCGGCGCTCTGGCATCGCTGGCGGCGTCCCGCATCGTCTCGAGCATGGGGCCCCGTCTGCAAACCGAACAACTGCAGGAGGTGTTGAAGGAATTTCAACGCAAACGCAGTTGAGGATCAGTAGTAGCGGTAGTAGCGGTAGGGTGTGCCAAGCTCGCCTGATACTGCGTTGCCTTGGCGATGTTACAGAAGGCGAGCGCCGGCACACCAGAATGCGTGCTGTTCCTGGCAACTGTCGCCGCCGGTCAACGAAACGCCGCCACCGTTGGTTGCCGACATTCTGACGCCCGAGGTACACGATATTGTGCCGAACGCATTCTGGTGTGCCGGCGCTCGCCGAAATCGTCACCGATCGTGGACAGCGTGACCCGGCGAGCTTGGCACACCCTACAGCTACTCGTTCGGGCCCGCATCTGGAATCTGGGAATCAGTCGTGTTCAGAGTGTCTGGAATCGATGTGAGAGTCCGCAAGCGCCAAGTGCTGATAAGAGCGACGTCGGAAAGAAATTGGAGTGAATGTCCCCCGCCCGCTCCACCTTGCGGTATCTGCCTCCAGGGCTCGCATGCAGCGGTCTTCCCACGAAGGAGCAGAAGGAACAGAAGCGGTAGAAGCGGTAGGGTGTGACAAGCTCGCCTCCCAAAACACTTCCCCGCCCCGAAACCTCATGGCGAGCGCCGGCACACCAGAATGCGGCCGGCAAACAGAGTCGTAGAGTGTGGACAGAGAGTAAGAGTAACACTGCAATAAAAAAAACACGATGCCAACTTCTCTGCCGTCACTCTTAGGTCCCATCTGCCACATTGCCTGGGCCGCTGGTCGGCAGGCGGTGCAATTCTACGGGCAGGATACGCCGGTCGAACGGAAGGCGGATGATTCGCCGCTAACGCTGGCCGACCGGGCCTCGCACCGACCAGGGCCTTGCACCGATTCATTGTCTCGGAACTCACGAAACTGACCCCCGAGATCCCGGTGGTGTCGGAAGAATCGGCCGAAGGCGAAGCCATTAGCCGGGCGTCGGACGAGTGGTTATGGTTGGTGGATCCGCTGGACGGCACGAAGGAGTTCCTCAAACAGACGGGTCAGTTCACCGTCAACATCGGGTTGATCCACCGCGGCTACCCCGTGCTGGGAGTCATTCACGTGCCGGTGTCCGGGACGAGTTACCTGGGCGTGCAATGCGCCGACTTGACCGGTTCCTGGGTACAGCCGGCCGAGGGGCGAAAGACTCGCAATTTCCACTCGGCCAGCCGATCTGGAGCGATTGACGGTGGTGGCCAGTCGCGATCATGCGGGCCCGGTGGTGGAAGCGTATCTCGAGCGACTAGCGGGCGCGGGTGTAACGAGCATGGGCAGCTCGCTGAAGTTTTGCCTGGTCGCTGAGGGCCGAGCCGATTTTCTATCCCCGCGTCGTACCGACCATGCAATGGGATACCGCCGCCGCGCAGGCCATTCTCGAAGCGGCCGGTGGCCAGCTCACGGACCTCGCCGGCACTCGGCTCGAATATCGCAAAGAGCGACTCCGAAACCCCTCCGTCATGGCCTTCGGGGACGCCACCATCGATTGGCCAAAGCTCTTCCAGAGTAGAACCGACGATCCGGCGGATGGCCGTGTTCTATGAATCTTACTCTTACTCTTACTCCTAACGCGGCCTGTGGCCGCAACCAAAACGGGAAATCCGAAATCCCAATATCGAAATCCCAAACAAATTCGAAATCCAAAATTCGAAATCCAAAACCTCCGCTGCCGGCAAAACGGCCGCGGGCGGGCCCCCAGCAGATTCTCACCAGCAGCATGCCATTGCGTCCTCCGTTTTCCCTTCCTCCCTTCTTCCCTTCCTCCCACTTTTCGGTGCTTCGAATTTCGGATTTTGTTCCAAACATGCGCGCACGGTGCGCGCATCCTACACGCGAAAACTTTACTCTCTGTCCACACCCTCTGATTGCCGGCCGTATTCTGGTGTGCCGGCGCTCGCCATGAGGTTTCGGGGCGGGGAAGTGTTTTGGGAGGCGAGCTTGTCACACCCTACGGCTACGGCTACTGCTGGACCACCCGAACCCGACGAGCAGAAGGGGGAAAGCCGGTGCTCCTCACGCTCCAAGTGCCGCCCGGCGCGGAGATACCGTACGCCGTGTCGGTGTGCGCACTCACTTGAGTTCGACCACTCCTTGGCGAGTCACCATCAGACGTCGCCACGGCTGACCGCCCGGGTGCATCGCCACGTGCTTCGGCAATGCGATCGATTGCCAGAAGCCAGCACCGACACGCGATTCCCGATCGGCAGCCTGTTGTGCGGTCTCCCCCTGACGCATTTCGAGCATGAAGGCGGCCCCCGTGCCGCTTGCCAACGAGAAGACTACGTTGCCGTTACGCGCGAATTCGACAGCACGGGTCGTGGTGCGCACGTTCACTCTCGCGACATTACCGGTCCCCCCCGCCACGGCTCCAGTCGCTCGGTACTCCACATCTTCCGTGGCAGTCGAAGATCGGACCATCAGCACGTCCTGCGCGCTGTCATCGATGACAATCTGACGCGCCGCAAGTAGTTCCCGGATACGCTGCTCGGCGGCCGCCAATTCACTCGGATCAGCCACCAATTCGTTTGCCAGTCGCACTCGATCCCCTGGCTGCAGCACCAACAACCCGTCACCCTTGGCAGGCAACGTCGCGCGAAGTCCGGCCCAATCGATGTCCTGAGCATCCGTGGCATCTCGCGACACCAGCAGAAATCGTCCTTTCGCCGATTGCTGCATGGTCGTCTGCCATTGACCCCTGGCCGTCTCAGGAGCGGTAGACACGACTTCCAGCAAGACAACGCGATTGGCGAGGTCAACGTAAAAGGTGGAGGTCGGAGAGTTGACTTGCAGGATCTGCTCATCCGCCCAGCTGAGTTGTGATTTGGGCCAGAGGATCGGCACGTCGAATTCGTCGATCAGTCCGCCGCTGGCGTCTGCCACCGTGATGACGCGTGGGCGGAACGAGACGACACGACTGCCATCCTGGGAGACGATCGAATTCGAGTCGCCGGAAGGGCCAGCAGGAGCGCTGCCGCTGAACACGCCCGTGCACACGCCCTCGCACAAGTCGACCTCGAAGATCGTCCCCTGGACGGTCGCCGTGGCGTGTCGCCGATCCGGTGCCAGCTTCCACTCGAAAGCTTGATTCTTGACGACGAATCGTGGCTCCAGGGGATCGGTATTCCAGACTACCAATCTGTCGCGATGGCCGGTCACAACATGTCCGTTCGCCAAAAAGCGGGCGGCCAGAATACCGTTCGGGTGTCCCCGCTCGTTCGTCGAATGCCAACTGAGCCGCACGGGAGCAGCCGATGATTGGATCTCGAGGATCATCACCTGCGGATCGGTTTCCAACGCTCCGTCGAACGCCAGAATCCAACCGCCGCTCGGATCGATATCACCGACCTGTGTGTGGTCGTTGGGCAGCGGAAATCGGCCACGCGACTTGCCGTCGGCCAACGTTACCAGATCGACCCAACTCTTGACCGCGCCTTCCGCTGAAAGCGACGGCAATGGACCGGCACTGGGGCGCTTTCCCCTCGCCGCAGCAGGTGGCTTCGCGATCACCGCGCCGAACGAATCGGCAAAGGAAACGGCAAACAGTCCATCGTCCCGATTGCATTCGAAAGCAGTGACGCGAGTATGGATGGAAGGAACAGGCACTTGAAACGACTTGACCGGTCCACTTGGTGGCTTCTGCCACTTGCCAGACGACATCCTTACCATGTGCGAACTCTCTAACGGAATCGTCGGTAAATCCGCCACGGAAGGCCTCAGCCCGACTCCCGCAGCGAAGCGTGCCGGTGTCTCAGGTGCCCCAACCGACTCAGACGCCCCGGGAGCCATGCTCTGGTTCTCCGCCCCGCCGGCCTGACTTCTGGCCGATTCGATGAATTGGTTATCCTCGGCTGACAACTTGGCTACGTCCACCTTGATCAACTTCCCCTGCGCCGTCTCCAGTCGCACTTCTGCGGCGGTGATTTCGATCAGTCGGGCCTGCACCGTGAACTTCCCGTCCGAACTGATCCACGTCCGCAGCGGAGAATCCGCCACGCGGATTCCACGATTGCCATCCTGCGACCATGCGTTCCCGACCAATGTAACAGCCAGCAGGGCAACCACCGCCCCATGCATCCATGATGATAGCGTGCTCGCAGACCAGTTACCCATAATCGACTCCACGGCAATCGAGTTGTGTTGTTAGGGGAGAGGAAGAGACATCAGAAGAAGGACCGTCCGCGTTGTTTTAGGCCACTCCCGCCGGATGTCAAGACTGCGGAGGCCGATCGCGCGCACCCGATGTCCGCAGTGGCGGCGAACGGGGATCGCCTCGGAGTCCGGACCTTGCGATCTAAACCGGGATCGCCCATATTTTGGGCCACATCCTCGAAGGCGATCATTCGTGCCGCGGACATGCGTGGACCGACCGTTCATTCGCCCGCGAGCAGAACGCACAGTCTGCGCCGCGACGGCTGGCGAGGGCAGCGGTAGTGTGCCAAGCTCGCCTGATACCGCGCTGCCTTGGTGATGGCTCAGAAGGGGAGGGCCGGCACACCAGCATGCGTGCCGTTCCTGGTAACTGTCACAGCCGGTCAACGAAATGCCGCCACCGTTGGTTGCCGACGTGCTGACGCCCGAGGTGCACGATATTGTGCCGAACGCATTCTGGTGTGCCGGCGCTCGCCGAACTCGTCGTCGATGGTGGACAGCGTGACCCGGCGAGCTTGGCACACCCTACAGCTGACGCCCGAGGTGCACGATATTGTGCCGAACGCATTCTGGTGTGCCGGCGCTCGCCGAAATCGTCGTCGATGGTGGACAGCGTGACCCGGCGAGCTTGGCACACCCTACAGCTGACGTCCGAGGTGCACGATATTGTGCCGAACGAATTCTGGTGTGCCGGCGCTCGCCGAACTTGTCGTCGGTCGTGGACAGCGTGACCCGGCGAGCTTGGCACACCCTACAGCTGACGTCCGAGGTGCACGATATTGTGCCGAACGAATTCTGGTGTGCCGGCGCTCGCCGAACTCGTCGTCGGTCGTGGACTGCGTGACCCGGCGAGCTTGGCACACCCTACCGCTACAGACCGCCAAATTAATACCGCGTTTCCAACGTTCCGATCTCTGGCCCCCCGTCCTCCTCGATCCGCAGTTCACGTATGCGATCGAGCCGGAAGGTCTTCTCCATTCGGTCGCTGTGACAATAGGCTATCAGGCAGCGAGTGCCATACGCCGTGACCAATTTGCGCGGCGTCACTCGCCGATCCGTCAGTCCCTTCGTACCACCCTCATAGACCATGACCACCGTGCACTGCTGCTGAATTGCCCACGCCAGATGCCGATGGTCGTAGCTGAAGCGGTCCGTGCTTCCCCTACCGGCCGCGCGCGTCATGGGCGGGGCCAACGCGAACAGTTGCTGTACACTGTTCAGGTCTCGCCGAAGTTCGATGATCTTGCCGAACAAGCCCATTACCAGCCGTGCATCGGATAAGGCGCGGTGGTCTTCCGAGTCGGCCAATTGAAAAGCCGTCGCGAGACTCTCCAAGCGGTAATTGTACATTCCTGGAATCGTCCGCCGCGCTAGTTGCAGCGTGTCGATTACCGAACTGGCAATGACCAGCGACTTATCGCCACCGATAGCCGCATGGAGAAAACCGAGGTCGAACGAGGCATTGTGTGCCATGGCGACCGAGTTGTCATGCCCCAGGAAATCGAGAAATCGCGGCAGCGTTTCCGCGGTGGTCGGCATGCCGCTGACCATCGCGTCAGTGATCCCATGAATCCGTGTCGCACCACGCGGAATGGAACATCCGGGATCAACCAGTTGTTCAAAGCACTCCACTTCCGAGGCGTCCCCTCGAAACCGAACCGCCCCAAACTCGACGATTCGGCAGTCGTGTGGGGACAAGCCTGTCGTCTCCAGGTCGAAGGCCACAAACTGGATATCCGATAACGGTCGGGACGGTTCCAACATGTTCTCAATCCGCAATCAGCTCACGACCTTCTTGAGCGACTCCACGGCAGCTCGTTCGGCGGCATGCAGGTTGGCGATCATCTCCTGCAGATCGACGAGCAAGTCCGCCGTGGCGTTTTCGTCCAGGGCCAGCTGTTTGCGTTGCCCGACTTCAATGCGGCGCAATTCTTCGGCGATCGCCTCGAGTTCCTGGGTGGCCGGCTGTCCCTGTTGCTCGAACAAGTTGGTACGTGCGCGGAGCAGGTCTTTCGTGCGTCGAAACGGTTTCACGGCATCCGACAAGGCGGTATCGGCCAGTTGGCTCCACTGAGTGGCGAGCTGGTGGTACGACTTGGCACAGTTGACCAGTGCTTTCTTGCCCAGCAGTTCCGCCGCCTCCTCCAGGAACTGGACGAACATCGGCCGAAACAGGCCGCCGCCGGTGCCGGCGGTCTCGATGGAATCATAGGTGTCGCGGAGGGCCAGGTACATGCGACCGCCGGGGTAGATGCGGGGCCATCCCTTCTGGTTCTTCGGGCTGGTGATCGCTTTCGACCACTCCATCAATCCGGGGAGGCCATAGGTCTTCATCTTGGGCCGGAACATTTCGTCGACACAGGCCTTGATTCCGTCAAGCACCGCATTCTTGCACACGGCGGCGGTGAGTTTCCTGGGCGGTTCAACCGTGAGCAGCCGGTTCTTGTGCGAGCAGACTTTGTTGCGGAGCCAAGCGAGTTCCTCCAACGGAATCGTCAGTGACGTGGGAGCTCTGTCGCCGATGTAGGCTTCGCCCTTTTCCTCGTCCATCCCGTGCACGACCATGGAGTACATGCCGCAGGTACCAGTCCAGCCGAGGAACGAGTTGCGCATCGGTGCGCACCAGACGACCGCCGGTTGGTGGGAGGCGAGGACTTCGCTCAGATTCCTCAGCGCCGCCTTGACTCCACCACTCTCCGCAACGATGGTTTTCACGCCGAGCCGATCGAAGAATCCCTGGTAGTAATCGGCCCCGGTTGTGTAGACACGATAGCGCCCCACGACCGACAGGCCACTGCCGCGGGAATAGAGCCTCGAGAAATACTCCTCGTTGTCTTCGCACTGCAGCGGCCGGCCAGCCAATTGATCACCGAATTGCATGTCATATTTGGGAATCGAAGGGCAGAAGGAATAACCGGCCCCTATCCCTCCGGCGATCCCCAGGCACATCGCTTCCGAGAGCGGCTGCCCCGTATGCGGTGCCGTCACGCCGGCGTGAGCCATCAGGTTCTTCATCGCCGCCGTATCCCAGTGCCGACCGCCAAACTGCTGGTAATTCGTAACGCCCAGAAACATACGGACCTTTCGCTTGCTGCGACTTGCCACCCTCTGTCGCGAACACCCTCTGTCGCGAACACCCTCTACCGCGAGCACGATCGTGTGCGAGGCTCAATCTGCTGCGCCGCTGGCATCAACTATGACAGATGAAGGCAGCCGTTTTCAATCCGGCGCGGCGGAAAACATGGCACACCGGATGTGTTTCCTCTCGGTCAGCATGCGGGTCAGGCAACCTGGGACAGATACCGGGCGGGTCGTTGCCTATTTCGATTTTTTGTTCTTACTTTTGCTCTTCTTCCCCTTTTTCTCTTTCCCCTTTTTCTCATTCTTTGATGGCTTCTCTTCGTCCTTACATCGACCGGTGCATTCGCCTTTGATGCAGAAGGGGCAGGACATGATGCTAACCATCCGGGTTGGAGAGAACCGCTCCGATTTCCCGCGTCGATCGATGCGTATCGGCTGGCGTATTGTAGGTCGAATCGGCTCGCACGGCCAAGGCCAGATTACGGTGAGCCACCATCGTCGACCGGCACTAACGGGAGCTGACGCGGGTGTAGCAACAGCGCAATTGCCCGATGCTCAAACCTGGAACACTGCCGAAGGACACCCAGCCGTTCGCCTGGAGAGGGGCGCGTGGACGGCGGGCGAGTCGCCCGCCGCTTCATTTCCGGCACCCCTGGCACCCGAGAGCGACGAATCCGTAGCTGTCGGACTATTCCGCGGCTGACCGCAGCAGTCTGGCTCGGACAAACGAGCGGATACAAGCGACGAGCAAGAAACCGCTCAGGGCCGCCATGAACACCAGCGAGGTAAGGACCGTCGGCTTGACCTCCAATCCCCTGGACATTTGCATGCCGAGTCGTCCCAGGGGGAGGATCAGACCCAGCAAGGCGAGGATCGAGACGACGTGCATCGCGTGTTTCCGCCACGGTTCGCGCAATGCCACGAATCCGAACAGCAGGATCGGTATCCCCGCCATTGCGGGAATCAGTGCGGTGACACTGACCGCCTTCGCTTCCGCGACCGCCAGACCCGCATACATCCCCACGCCCAGCAACGTAAGAAGTGACCCAATGATGATCGTTAGTCGCGCCATGAAAAATGCTCTCTCGCGTTAGAGTGTTAGCCTGTCACCTGTCGCGCACGGTGAACGCGTGTTGGAAAAACATCCGAAATTCGAGGCACGAAATCCCAAATAAATGCGAATGACAGGAAAAAGGGAAAAAGGGAAAAAGGGAGGAAGGGAGGAAGGGAAAACGGAGGACGCGGTAGCATGTTGCATGGTGCGAATCTGCTGGTGGCCCATGACGGTGGTTATGTCGGCAGCGGAGTTTTCTTTGTTTCAGTTTTGGATTTCGAGTATGTTCAGGTTTTCGATATTGGGATTGCGAATTTTCTGTTTGGCCGCGGCCGAACGCCGCGCCAGGATGATTCGTGACTTTGTAGTGCGCCTCGTGGATTTTTGTAGTGCCCTACGATAATTGGTCCAAGATGGATCGCCCCAGTTTCGGCTTGGAGGCCCAGGTTAACCCACCCAAAGGTGTCACTGTGAGAGCTCCTTCGGCGGCACTCAACGGACTCGTCTGACCCATCCGAAACCGATGCCAAACACTCATTGATGCGTGCCCGTCTATTCGTAGATCGGAAAGAACGTGTTGAAGGCCGCTTCGCAAAAGACGCCGGGATCATTGAAGCGTCGGTGTTGGTCCAGGTCGCCAATCTGTGCCATCTCGTCGCCCGACAGCTCAAAATCGAAGATCGCCAGATTCTCACGCAAACGCCCCTCTTTGGCTGTCTTGGGGATCACCACGGTGCGACGTTGAACGCCCCAGCGGAGCAGGATCTGGGCGGGTGTTTTGCCGTGCCGCGCCGCGATGTCACGCACCAAGGGGACGTGCAGCAGCGAGTCTTCGGGCTTGGCCATACCCAACTCGAAATAGGACAAAGCACCCAGCGGTGAGAAGGCGGTGTAGACGATATCCTGTTCGTGGCAAAAGCGCAGGAGTTTCTTCTGTGCCAGGTACGGATGCGACTCGACCTGCAGCACCGCCGGAGGGATCTCCGCATAAGAGAGCAGGTCCCGCAACAAGGAACATCCGAAGTTGCAGACACCGATGTTTCGGACCAGGCCGGCTCGCACCAATTCCTCCAGCGCTCGCCAGGTTTCACAAATCGGCACGTTGTCGGCTGCCATGTGCGGGTTATCGGCCGCCGGTTCAAAGAACCAGCCGGGTGGGTAGCGTTCCTCCATCGGGATGTACCGCAGGGCGATGGGGAAATGGATCAAATAGAGATCCAGATAATCAAGTTGCAGATCGCCAAGGGTTTTTTTCAGAGCGATGCGCACATGTTCGCGGCGGTGAAAAGTGTTCCACAATTTGGAGGTGATCCACAGGTCCTCACGGCGGCATGAGCCGTCGCGCATGGCCTGCTGCAGACCCAGACCGACCGATTCTTCATTGCCGTAGTCGCAAGCGGAGTCAAAATGCCGATAACCACAAGCAATGGCCTGCTGAACCAGCGATGGAGCTGCTGCGCTATCGACCTTCCACATGCCCAAACCGATGGCGGGGATGGTGTCACCGGTTCGCAGGGTCAATCCCGGAATCGTCATGAGGGGTCCTTTCCAGTTGAGCGTGGCACGATCTGTCTCGGAATATAGCTGGAACACTCGGAGAATGGTGTTTCTCGCCCTGCGGTGACCGGACCGTCGGAGCGGCTGTCTTGTCACTTCGCCCTCTCGTAACCTACCCGTCTCGTCACCTCCCCGGGGCCGGGTGGTCGGTGGCGACCGGGGCTGCGATCCGTCCCAGCCGTCGCATGTTACCCGTCAGCATGGCATAACTCGTCCAGCGGCGAAAGCGGTATCCCACTCGAGTGGTGTGGCCGAGGGAGGCTGACCGGGTTGGAACGCAGGGCGGTTCGGGCCCCGCCGGTCACAGGTCCACCAGGGCTCATTACCCGGTACAGCGAACAGGAGTCCGAGGGCAGGTCAAGCCGAGAGACGCTCGGCGGGTGCTGCCAGTTGGTGGACGGTCAAAATGCCCCGTTTCGCGTTCCGCGGCCCCCTCTGGGCTGCGAATTCGCTTACAATGCGAGTCAGGTCGCGAGTTGGGCTCTCTCATGCCATCTTTTTCTTAAAGGTCACGGGAGACGAGTCCATGAAGACAATTGATATCGTATCGGGATGTGCCTGTTGTGGGATGAACCGCCGGAAGTTCCTGGCTGCAGGTTGTGCGGCCTGTGCGGGGGCTGCGGGTCTGGCGTTGTCGGTTCAGCCGTTGCGGGCCAGCGAGGACCGGGAGAAACTGCGCATTCGCGTCGTCTATTCGCTCCATGCGCCCAACAGCCTGGTCCGGACTGGCCGAATGTCGGGTTTGATTTCGAACCTGTCATGAAACGAATCAACGCTCAGTTGACGCGACAGTGTCCGGAATTCGATTTCGTACCGACGCTGGCTACGGGTGAGGAGCAGGCCAAGCAGATCGTCGAGCAGGACAAGGCGGCACCCGTCGACGGATACATCGTCTATCAGTTGAATTGTTGGAATCAGGTGGTGCAGTCGATTGCGGGGACGGGCAAGCCGGTTCTGTATGTCGATTTCCAATATGGCGGAAGTGGCGGGTTCCTGGTCTACAATGCGGCGTTTCTTCGCGCCAAGTCGCCCAATGCCGGGTTCGTCGCTTCGTCCAACATGGACGATCTGATCGCCGCGGTGAAATGTTTTTCGGTGATGAAGAAGGGGGGCTCGGCCGAACAGTTCGTGGCGGCCACCGGCCGCGTGCGCGGCGAACGAACGCCCGCGCCCAGCGATCTCCTCTGTACGGATGATCCGCTCAAGACCTTGTCGCCCGAAGAGTGCCTGCGGCAAATGAAGACGTCCAAGATCCTGGCGGTAGGTGGCGGTTGGCCGGGAATCGCGCCGCAGATTACCCAGGAGTTGGGGATCGAGATGGTGAACGTGCCTTTCAGCGAGGTCAATGAAGCCTGGGAGTTGGCCGATAAGGATCAGTCGCGCGAAGTCGCCGACATGTGGCAGAAGGATGCCCAGTTGATTCGGGACGTGTCGCGCGAGACGTTGGAGGTGAGCGCCGCCATGTACTTGGCGCAGAAGGCGGTCTTACAGAAGCACAATGCCAACGCGATCACCATCAATTGTCTGGGTGGGTTCTATGGCAACCACATCCACGCCTATCCGTGTCTGGGATTCCATCAATTGCAGAACGAAGGTTTGATCGGGGCCTGCGAATGTGACGTGCGGTCGACGGCCACCATGGTGGCCATGAACATCTTGACGCAGGGACGGCCGGGATATATTTCCGATCCGGTGATCGACACCGCCAAGCGCCAGATCATTTACGCCCACTGTGTGGCTTCCAATCGAGTGTTGGGTCCCGAGGGGACCCGGAATCCGTTCGAGATTCTCACCCACTCCGAGGATCGGCAGGGGGCTTCGGTCCGTTCGGTACTTCCGCTGGGCTACATGACCACGACGGTCGAATTCGCTCCGGAGCGGAAGCTGATACTGCTGCATCGCGGCAAGGCGGTGGAGAACGTCGCTGATGATCGCGCCTGCCGTACGAAGCTGGCCGTCGAACCGGTCGGTGACATCGAGAAGCTCTTCACGCAGTGGGATCAGTGGGGCTGGCATCGCGTGACGGTCTACGGTGATTTGAAGGATCCCGTTTACGCGTTGAGCGATGCGCTCGGCTGGCAGGTGCTGGAAGAGGCTTGAGCCGACCAGCATCCAGGTTGATGGATTTTTTGGCGAGTAAGGCGTGCGTAGCTCCGCGCTGCGGCTGGCGGTCGCAGCGCGGACGCGCGGCTGCGCATCCACGCTCTCTGGCTTGCGCAGGGTGTTCTTGGGGGCCCGCCTCGGCGCCCCCGCCCAATTGTCCTGCGAGCGACGTGCCACAAACCGGTTCGCCGCTTCTTCCGTTGATGTCTGGCCCTCGGCCCGGCATTGCGGGTGCCAAAGGGGATGCCGGCCGGCTCGAAGCCCGGCGGAACCCGAGTCGGGCGAGCTGTTTCGGTCATCCGTTCATTGTCCTATGATGGTAGTGGCTGGTCCGGCGGCCGTGACCTTGGGTGCGTGGCCGACACAAGCCGTTGGGCTGTGGAGCTGCTGCTGGCCTGGGTGTCACCACTGTCCCAGCGTCACGCGAATTGTCCAGCGAGTGTTTCAGGCTTCACCACCAACCCTCCGGGGAGGCAATATGTTACGCAGCGTCGGTGCTCGATTCTTCCATCTTCCTCGAAAACTTCTCTGCGCGTCCTGGATCGTGGCCATTGCCGCCGCCTGGGCGCCGATGGTGCGCGGTGACGAGACGCCATCTGCCGGCCTTTCCGAGGCAGTCCAACCGGAAACCTCTTCGGCCGCCGTGGCAGGGTTGGAAAAATACCTGGCGGTGGAGTTTGATCAGCGTGTGCCGTTGGACGGTGAGGAATTTGCCAGGGTGTCACTTTCCAGGAGCGACGCCGAGCGCGCCCGGCAGTTGTTGTGGAGCGACCATGCTGCTCGGATTCGTCAGACCCGCGCCGCGGAAATGGAGGCTCGCGAGCTGGTGGATGGATCTTTGAAAATGCCGTTCTATTACAAGGTGTTTGGCGAACCGACCGAGGCGGGGCGCAGCTTGTTCATCTCCATGCATGGCGGGGGAGGTGCGCCGGCTCGAGTCAATGACGGACAATGGGAGAATCAAAAGAATCTGTACCAATTGCGGGAGGGCGTCTATCTTGTCCCCCGCGCCGACGGATACCTGGAACCTGTGGCACCAGGATCACATCGAC
Source organism: uncultured Planctomycetota bacterium (assembly GCA_963802295.1). Classification (GTDB taxonomy): domain Bacteria; phylum Planctomycetota; class Planctomycetia; order Pirellulales; family Pirellulaceae; genus JAJRVM01. The sequence goes on from CAWDIM010000011.1 coordinate 90,936, forward strand.
CGGATGTTCGGCCGGCTGATCGAAAACCTGATTGTTTTCGAGAACGTCGATGCAGACCGAGTCTACATCATGGGCTATTCGGCCGGCGGGGATGGAGTTTTCCAACTCGCTCCGCGCATGGCGGACCGCCTGGCCGCGGCGGCCATGATGGCGGGACATCCCAATGAGACATCGCCGCTGGGACTGCGCAATCTCCCGTTTACGCTGCACGTCGGCGGCCTGGATGCGGCCTACAACCGCAATGAAATTGCTCGGCAATGGGAAAAGCAACTGGCGGAACTCCACGCGGCCGACCCTGAAGGCTATGTGCACTGGGCGAAGATCTACCCCGACAAGCGGCATTGGATGGATCGCGAAGATGCCGCGGCGATTCCCTGGATGGCCCAGTATCGTCGAAACCGATTGCCGGCGCGAGTCGTGTGGAAGCAGGACGACGTGCGGCACTCGCGTTTCTATTGGTTGGCGGTCGATCCTCAGACGATCGACGATCGTGCCGAGGTGACGGCCAACCGCGACGGTGCGAAATTCGACCTGCAGGCTACCGGAGTCAAACGACTGACGATTCTGCTGTGCGACGAAATGGTTGATCTCGATCAGCCGATCACGATCGTGTCGCAAGGGCAAACACTGTTTGCCGGCGTCGCTGCGCGAACGATCGACGTGATGGCACGAACCCTCGCACAGCGCGGCGATCCACACGATCTGTTCTGCGGCCAGGTGACCGTTGATTTGCCGAACTGACCCGCAGCATGCTCCAGGCGATCCGCTGCGCCGGCGTGGTGCTCGCGTCACGCCGCCAAGGAAGTTCCCCCGGACGCACGCGAGGCACTGGAGCAGGACCTGCTCGGACGGCGAGAACTCTACGAGAAGCTCGGACTAGCCACCGATGCCTCGGTGAAATCTCGAATGGGGCCGTTTCCCCCGAGCGGTCTCTGGCAATGACGCGTTGAACCAGTGAGCTTCCGTCGGATGTCCGTCGGTGGATCTACGTCGCGGCCAAGACCACACCGGACCGCGCCGGAAGTTGGCAGCGAGCCTCTCCCTCGGTGACGAAGGCGTGGCAGATCGGTCCGAACACGGCTTCCAGCCGCGTGCCCTCGGGATAATACCCGGCGACCGGCAGCGCCACGGACGCCGCGTCGTCGGCCGCGTTGAGCAGGACGGTCAACGGCTGGGCATCGGCGTGTCGGAGGAATGCGTACTGCTGACCGGCGGCATACAGCTGTGTCAACGAGCCGTGACGCAGGGCCGGCCAACGATGGCGGAGAGCCACCGCAGCGCGGAAGTAAGCGAGCATCTCTCGATCCCACTCCTGCTCGTCGTGCCACGGAAACGGCCACCGCGCATCCTGGTCGCGATGGTGGGAATCGTATCGCTTGGTGCCGCGCAGTGCGATCTCGTCACCATAGTAGATGCAAGGAGCGCCGGGGAAGGTCATCTGCAGCAGCGTGGCCAATCGCAGTGTCGCTCGGTCTCCCCGCGCGATACTGAGGACGCGTGGTGCATCGTGGCTGTCCAGCAGGTTCAGCTGGGCCAGCGTCGTTGCCCAATCGTACTGAGCCAGGAGCGATTGGATCCGCTCGCCGAACTGTACCGCATCGATGCCAGGGAACGGATCATACGACCGATCCCGCACCAGCGCTTCACTGACCCGCTCACCGGCCGTATAGGCGATCGTCGCCGCGGCAAACACATAGTTCATGGTGGCGTCGAAGCGATCGCCACGCAGCCATTGGGGGGCCTCCCGCCAGATCTCCCCCACGATGTAAAGGTCTGGCTTGATGGCCCGAGTCCGACGCCGAAACTCCTCCCAGAACCCCGGTGTCTTGATCTCGGCCGGCACGTCCAGTCGCCAGCCGTCGATGTCGTATTCCCGAATCCAATACTCGCCGACTCCCATCAGGAACTCGCGTACCTCCGGGTTGTCCGTGTTCAGTTTCGGCAGCGCGCGGTTGTTGGCCCACCCGACGTAGTTGGCCCGCTGCCGACCGTCGTAGGGACTCAACGGCCAACCTTCGATCTGGAACCAGTCCAACCAAGGCGAGTGCGGACCGTTTTCGAGTACATCGTTGAACTGGAAGAACCCGCGACTGGCATGATTGAAAACACCGTCCAGGACAATCCGGATTCCGCGCGCATGCGAAGCTTCCACTAATTCCCGCAATGCCTCGTTACCACCCAACAGCGGATCAACCTGGCGATAGTCGTGTGTGTGGTAACGGTGATTGCAGGCAGACTGGAAGATCGGCGTCAAGTAGATCGCGTTGATACCGAGATCCGACAAGTAGTCCAAATGCTCCACGACTCCCAGCAGGTCGCCACCGTGGTAGCCCTGTTGGGTCGGAGCCGACTGCCACGAGTGCAGGTTGGCCGGTTTGGCGATTCGCTGACTGCGGGCAAATCGATCGGGAAAGATCTGATAGAAAACCGCGTCTCTTACCCATTGCGGCTTGTCACTTAAAGCCTGGTCGAACTGGTTGTTCATCGGGGACTCGCTTGCGCGGGAAGCATTGCCAGAATCGTACGCTGTCACATCCGCGCCCGCAGCGCACGTTCCACATCCGAAAGGGCCAACAACGGTTGCAGTTCCACGGGCGACGGAAGGCTCCATCGCAATCGAAACGGCCTTCATCGACCCATTCGTCGTGGCTCCCATGTTACGTCACCTGCAACCAGCGGCCGGCGGCGAAGCTGATGGCACCGACGGTCACGGCCAATACGCCTCCCCAAGCCATATCGACCACCGTGACGATCCATGGCCAGTTCTTCACGGTGGCCAGATTGGTGAGGTCGTACGTCGCATATGTAATCAGCCCGTACAGGGCCGCGAGTCCCACGGCTTTCGTCCACGATTGGGCTTGAAGTCCCGGAACGACGGCGAACACCAGCAACCCGGCGATGAAGAGCAGATAGAACACGATGGCGGCGTACCAGTTCGGTTTGTCGCTCAGCAGAAAGCCAAGCTGGTTTCTGTAGAACCCTCGTGCCACAAGACCCAGCCACAGCATGTCAATCGCGAAGAAGGCCATCAGTGTTATGCCGTAGAGGTAGAGTTTGAGGTAGAAGCCGGTCATTGTCGGAGACTCCTGTGGCAGGACAGACAGGGTGTTAGTCGGTAATATGCGCGCACCGTGCGCGCATGTTTGGGAAGAAATCCGCAATCCGCAGCAGCAAATCCCACACAAATTCGAATGGCAGAAAAAATGGGAGAACGGGAAGAAGGGACAACGGAGGACGCGATAGCATGCCCGGCGGCGAGAATCTGCTGGAGGTCCATGACTGTGGTCTTGTCGGCAGCGGTGGTTTTTTTTGTTTCAGTTTTGGATTTCGAATTTGTTTAGGTTTTCGAGATGGGGATTTCGGATTTCCGGTTTGGTTGCGGCCAGCGGCCGCGTGAGGAAGATCGTGGACCGCCCGGCGGTTGTCGGCCGTCCACGTGAAGGACAACGGAGCGCCCGCCGAGCGAGGGACGGCGGACGCCCATTACCGAGCAGTCGAACCGGCGGCCGCTTGTCCCAGGCATGATAGCAGGCTGGCAATCCGGTTCGGAGTCCTGGCAGCGAAGGATCTGCTGGCCCGGCGATACATCCATCAATGAGCATTGATGGGGAATGGTGAGAAATTGCCGCGAAACTTAGTTGCGTTTTGGCGCTTTGGGGGGTTCTTCGAACCAGTCGGTTTGCACCTCCGTAAAGGGGGTGGTGCGAAATCGACAATTGACGGTGGCGACGGATTTTACTAATTTTGGGGCAGGTTGGAGTGTGATCCAGGTGGTGTGTGCAGGGGGTACTACGCGATCTGTGCGGTCCCTTGAGTGCCTGGGTCGACCGGCGAGGCTCGATTTCTGTAACCGGTACGGGTTGCGTGCTGACTATAAAGGAATGAAGCCAAGCTGTATTTCGTGTCTGTTTTTTCTATGGAGATGTGCGCATGTTGAAGTCAATTGGTCTGTTTGCAGTCCTCGTCGCCGCAGTTGCCTCGGCGGCCTTTATGCCGCCCGGAGATGAATCGCAGGGCTGTCCCGGCGGAAAATGTGGAACAGCCACCGCTGCGAGTGAGAAGCCCTGCGGTCAGTGCCCGGCGACGGCGACCACCCAGGAGACTGCCAAGGCCTGCTCGGAAGGCGAGTGTGCTGGTGGGACCTGCAAGGGAAATGAAACTGCCTGCAAAGGATGTCCGTCGACGATCGCGACGAGCAAGGACGTGGCGCAGGCCGGTTCGGAGGGGACGTGCGCGGGAAGTGCTTGCGCCTCGTGTCCAAACAGCAAGAGCTGTGCGGTAGCGACGTCAGCGACGTCCGGTGACGGTGCGGCGTGTGCCTCGAGTGCCTGTGGATCCAAGGCCTGCGGCGCTGCCTGCAGCGCGGACTGCAAGGACTGTCCCATTACGGCGGCCATGAAGCAACTGCCTCAGATGGCGTATCTCGTCGGTTCGGAAAAGACTGGCTGCCCGCAGGCCGCAGCGGAACTGGCGAAGAATGCCGGGGCGGCGATTCAATTTGTCGTGGCTGACAAGACCTTTGAGAACGAAGGCGAGGCCAAGCTGGCCCTAGCCGACGCGACCGAGCAGTTTGTATCGGCATACGTTGAGCCGAAGGTTTGCCAGGAGAGCGGCAGCATTACGGTAGCTGGCCGCAAGGCTTGCTGCGAAGGAACCGCTGCCCAGATCGCCAAGGCAGCCAAGGAGGCCATGGAGAAGGTCCAGTTGACCTACCTTGTGGGCGAGAAATCGTGCCATTGTCCGGTGGAAGCCGAGCAATTGGCGAAGGATTCGGGCGATGTTACGGTCTTCTGCGTGGGCGACGAGAAATCAGCCTGCAAAGTGACCGCGCGACTGAGTCTTGCGCGCGCCAAGTACAAGGCCGCCGTGGCGGCTTTGATGCAGGCGGAAGCGCCGGCGCAGCCGACATCGCAGGATCAGTCGGGTTCATAACGGCCTTTCTTCTGATCCTCGTGAAAACGTAATAGGGCGTCCGAGCAACCGCTGGTTGCTCGGACGTCTTCTATTTGGGCTGCGAATGGTTCAATTTCGCGTCAGGTGAGTGGCCGGGGCGCGTCACCCGGTTAGAATACGGTTACTGGTTTTGTGTTCCGATTTTGAACTTTGTTTGCGAGGAGTCTGTTATGAGAAAAGGTCTGCACTTACTGCTGGCGCTGGGTCTGGCGGTGGCCCTGATCGGTTGCCAGTCGGCGACTGAGAAGAAGCCGCCGAGTCCGCCCTCGGAATCCGGCAAGTCGACAACCGAAGGCACGACGTCAAGTACTCAGGGGGAATCGGGCGAGGTGGCTACTGTTGCGGCGACCCTGGTGAACCTGAAAGTGCCAAACATGGTCTGAGGGGGTTGTGCCGCCTCGGTCCGAGGCGCTCTGGAAGCGGTTGCGGGGATCGTCGACGTCGAGACAAATCCGACGGAACGCACCTGTTCGTTTAAGGTCACAAAACCAGATCTGGACTACAAGGCGAAGCTGGACGAAATCGCTGCGACGAACACTCATTTGGCTGGATTCGAGGTTCAATAGACGCGCGGATCTGACCTACGAGGAAAAGGCCCGTCCGGAAATGCCGGCGGGCTTTTTTTCGTGAGCTGGTGGCTCGTCGTTCAGTCACTCGACGGAGGACGGGGACGCTGGACGCGGCGAAGACGAAAGAGCTGTTGCAGGGTCGCATGGCGATCCCAGGCATTGGCTCGAATCGGCTCTCTTCGTCATTTCGGCACTCGGACTTCGAATTTCCGGCATCTGCATTCCCCTGCGGGCGAAGGCCCGCGTGTGGAGTATCTCAGTTGCGAAGCAGCCCAGGCGGGCTACAAAGAGACTGCTCTTGAGCCGCAATTCCATGAACGGTCGCCACCGCTCTGTTGGCTGAAGACCGTTGTTGGCTGAAAACAGTGCGAAGGCCGTTTCGTGGGGGATCGCAGGCATGACGAACCAGGATGCACTTTCGAACGGGGCGTCGGCCAAGCAGCGTTTGTTCTCACTGATCTGGCCGGGCGCTTTAGCCGCGCAGGCGGTCCACTGTGCCGCGAAGCTGGGTGTGGCTGATTTGGTCGCCAGCGGTGTGGACTCGGTGGAGTGCCTGGCGTCGTCGACCAACACCCACCCGTTGGCACTGCGGCGCCTGCTGCGCGCCTGTGCAGTTTGGGAATTCTGCAGGAGCTCGAAGCGGGTCGTTTCCGCCTGACGGACATGGGGAACACACTCCGCGCCGGAGATCCCAGCGGCGTTCATCCCTGGGCCGTCATGTTGGGGGCTCCTTTTGTCTGGCGGCCTTGGGGTCGACTGTTAGAGACGATCCAGACGGGTGAAAACGCCTTTGCTCGCATCTTCGGTCGCCCGTTTGAGGAACTGATGGCCCTGAACCGCGAGGACGCGGAAATCTACCACTCGGCCATGAATGCGGGAGCGGCGAACATGGTCCCCGCGATCGTGGACGCCTACGACTTCTCACAATGCGAACTCGTGGTGGATGTGGGGGGCGGACGCGGAGCGTTGTTGCGAGGCATTCTCGAGGGCTTTGTTCGGCTGCGCGGCATCTTGTTTGACCTGCCGGACGTCGTTGCGGCCGCCATGCCGTTTCGCGTCAGTCCTGTGGCTGGACGTTGCCAGATCGTCGGTGGCAGTTACTTCAACTGCGTGCCCGCGGGAGGCGATGTCTATCTGCTCAAGGGGATTCTCCATAGCCATCGCGATGAAGAGGCTGTGAAGATCCTCAAGAATATCCGACAGGCCATGCGCGCCGATGGCAGGGTGTTGATCGTGGATGTCGTACTGCAGCCGATCAATGAACCGAGCCCGCAGAAAGCCCTGATGGATCTCATGATGTTGACTTTGGTGCCGGGGCACGAACGGACCGAAGCGGAATTTGCCTCGTTACTCGACCAGTCCGGGCTTCGACTGTCGCAAGTCATTCACACCGAGTGCGGACACTCGATCGTCGAAGGGGTGCCACGGTAGGTCACCGGCGAGCTGGTGGTCGACCGCTGAGTCCCTGGCCGTCGTTCGCACACGGACGGTGGTATCGGCATGGCATGGCGATTCTTCCCGTTCTGGGAACGTGGCCGGCCGAGGCTCTGGCGACCAATCACTCGCGGCTGGGGCTATCCAGACCGGCCGCTCACAAATCGCGCGCAACCGTGTGGGTGTGTCGGAAACAAATGGTCCAAACCGAGTGGCGAGGTTGCGGATACCGGTTCGGCTCTGGTAAAAATAGGGTCACGCCAGCTACGGCGCGTCGCCTGAGATCGGTGCCGGACTCCGATCGCGAGGTTCTGTCAGCGGGATGGTTGTCCGTTGCATTCGTTTCGTATCTGGTGCTTCGGATTTCGGACAAGGAGCATGCGCTCGCGGTGTGTGCATGTTATGGGCTAACACTCGATCACTCGAACACTCCATCCGGCACGAAGAGCCGCCCCTTTTCCTGATTCGACTTTGCCGGTTGCCGCCACCCCGAACGCTCGGGTCTTACCTGGCGGTGGCCGAAAGATTGGTGGCGTAAGGACGCCCGCGAGTTTCATTTTCCCGCCATATTGTCGTTCCCTTGGAAGGAGAGCACCCCATGACTCAACCGAAACAAGACCTTCGATCCTCGCGACGAGAGTTTCTGAAACAGGGGGGAGCGATTGCTGCCGGCACCGCACTGCTGGGTCACCTTGTGCCCCAGGTCCATGCGGCTGAGGAGAATACGATTCGCCTGGCATTGATCGGCTGCGGCGGACGCGGAACAGGGGCGGTGGTCGACGCGTTGTCGGTTCCCAACAGCGGGCCGATCGAATTGTATGCCACCGCCGATTTGTACGAAAACGCCATGACCAGCAAGCTGGACGAACTGAACAAGAAGGGCCTGGCCGACAAGCTAAATGTGTCGTCGGATCGGAAGTTCGTCGGTTTCGACGCCTATCGCAGCGCCATCGACTCGCTCAAGCCGGGTGACATCGCGATGTGTACGACGCGCGCCTACATTCGCCCGGTGCACGTGGAGTATGCCGTTTCCAAGGGAATCAACGTTTTCATGGAGAAGCCGTTCGCGTCCGACCCAGGGACGCTCCACCGACTGCTGCGGGCGGGCGAGGAAGCGGAGAAGAAGAACGTGAAGATCGCGGCCGGGCTGCAATGCCGGCATTCACCCGCTCGCCAGGCACTGATCGACAAGATTCGTGACGGCGAGATGGGGGATATTCCGTTGATCCGGGCCAATCGCTTGGGAGGTGTCGGCTGGATGGGTCCGCAGGGGGACAAGTCGAATCGCATGGAGGATCAGCTGAATTTCGGCCGGATCCACCTCTACTGGATCGGATCGGGACATATGGTCGACTACCTGATTCACCAGATCGACGAATGCTGCTGGATCAAGGACAGCTGGCCGGTTTCGTGCATTGGCATGGGAGGACGAGCGCCGGACAGTAATGACCATGGGCAGAATATCGACGTCTATGCGATGGAGTACACGTTTGCTGACGGCACCAAAGCGTTCTGCGGATTCCGTCGTATCAAGCAGGCACGAGAGGATTTTGCCACCTACATCCACGGTACCCGGTGCGCTGCGCAGTTTTCGGGGAACGTGCATGCGGCCACGGTCCATCTGTTCAAGGATCAACGGATCAACAAGGATAATATTGCCTGGACTCCCACGGACGACGCGTACAGTCCTTGGCAGTATGAATGGAACAGCTTCATCGACAGTATCCGCCAGGACAAACCGCACAACGAATGCCGGCGGGCCGTTTATTCTGACCTCACAACGTTAATGGGCCGTGCCGCCTGCCATACCGGGCAGGAGGTGACCTGGGAACAGATGATGAATTCTCGGTTCCAGTTCTGCGACTACCTGGACGATCTCTCGTTCGAAAGTCCGGTGCCGGTGCAGGCGAATGCGGACGGGCAGTTTCCCGTGCCGGTGTCGGGAATCTGGAACGAATTGTGAGCCGTGAAGTCACCGCTGCCGACGGAACCGGTAGCCAGGGAACCGGTAGCCAGGGAACCGGTAGCCAGGGACAGGGACGCCGGGAGGCGATACGTCGTGGCGGCGAAAATCGCGGCGGTTCCGGCCATGCCGTGGTCCACTGGGTCGCTTCGGACGGGCGGGTGTGCTGCGGCACAACCGCCCGGAGCGATGGCCGCCGCGGTCCACCTCTGCTTGTGCTCGTGTGGGCACGTCCTATCATAATCGCATAACAGGTACTGCCCGCAACGTCCTGGCGACGGCGATGCTGGTCGAATCGTGGGAAATCCGCCGCATCCTCCGTCGTGATACCAAGTGAACCAACCGCGGCATTGTACAGTCCCATTCCTCGTGTTAAGCAGCTGATACATCATGCGAATTCTGGTGACCGGCGGGGCTGGATACATCGGCAGCCATACCTGCATCGAATTGTTGAATGCCGGCCACGAGATTGTGGTCGTGGATAATCTCAGTAACAGCAAGATTGAGGCGTTACGGCGAGTCCAGTGTCTGGCGAACAAGTCGCTCGAGTTTTTTCAGGCAGATCTCCTCGATACGGCAGGGACGTCGGCCGCATTTCGCGCCAAGCCTGTTGATGCGGTGATCCATTTCGCCGCACTGAAAGCCGTCGGCGAATCGGTGGCGAAGCCGCTGGAGTACTACCAGAACAATGTGGCCGGCACGCTTAATCTGCTGGATATCATGCGGCGCCACGACTGCCAGAACCTGGTCTACAGTTCGTCGTGCACGGTCTATGGTGAGCCGCGGCAAGTGCCCATCACCGAGGATCAACCGACGACGGCCGCGGAGAGTCCCTACGGTTGGACGAAGTTGATGACCGAGCAGGTGATGCGCGATCTGTATGCCAGCGATCGCGATTGGAACTTCGCGCTGCTGCGCTATTTCAATCCGGTCGGCGCTCATCAGAGCGGTGAAATCGGTGAGGATCCGCACGGCACTCCCAACAACTTGATGCCATACATCACCCAGGTCGCCATCGGGCGTCTGCCGCGATTGAGCGTTTTCGGCGACGATTACCCGACACCCGATGGTACCGGTATCCGCGACTACATTCACGTGGTCGACCTGGCCCAGGCACACGTATGCGCTGTCGAAAAACTGACCGCCAAGCCGGGCGTCGTCACCTACAACCTGGGGACGGGCCACGGTTCGAGTGTGCTGGAGGTAATTGCCGCCTTTGAGCGAGCCACCGGTGTCACCATCCCTTATCGGATCGTGGGGCGTCGGGCCGGGGATGTGGTTGCGGCGTACGCTGATCCCGGCAAGGCGCAGGCCGAGTTGGGATGGGTGGCACGGTTCAACCTGGAAGACATGTGCCGTGACGGCTGGAACTGGCAACAGAAGAACCCCCAAGGTTTCCCGTAACGCGGCCGCTGGCCACAACCAATCAGGAAATCCGAAATCCCAAATTCGAAATCTCAAACAAATTCGAAATCCCAGAATTAAGACCTCCGCCGCTTACAAAACCACAGTCATGGGCCACCAGCAGATGCTCACCACTGGGCCTGCTATGGGAGGTTCCGTCCTCCGTTTTCCCTTTCTCCCTTTCTCCCTTTCTCCCTTGTTTCTGTCATTCGAATTTGTTTGGGATGTTTTTCATCTCGTGCTTCGCATTTCGGATTTTTCTCCCAACTTGGCTGGGCCGTGCGCATGTTACCGGTTAACACTCGAATGCCAGGAAGACGGGGAGGCTGCCGGGCTGCTGGCCAGTCGAGTGTTGGACGCTCGATTGCGGTGTGCGGTGACGTGTTGATCCCGCCGTTGGTTTCGCGCTGGCGACGGACCGATGCGTCAGCGACCGTGACGCGATTGCTTGACAGGTCTTCGCGAAGATATACTGTCGATGGATCACCACGCCATTTGGTACGACTACCAACCGGGTAAGTTCGATTGTTGAGGGTCAGAAAATGTCCAGTGCAGGCAGAACGTTCGACGCCGACAAGAAGCATGGAAACGTTGCGGCCATGACGACCGCCATCGTGGCAGGACTTGCCAGTTCCGAACTGCAGGCCGGGATCAGCGATGTGGCTCCGCAATTGGCCAGCGCGGACAGCGAGGCCGCGGGTGCCGCCAAGCGAGCGATGTGGCAGGCCGTTCGCCGCGCTGGCAGGCCGGGCGCCGAGAGTGAAAGGAAGGCCATTGAGGCCGACTTGATCTCGCTGCTCGAGAAGGAACAGCCGGCAGCCGTGTACCGCGAGGTCTTGTGGATGCTCTCGGAAATCGGAACTGCCGCAGCCGTCCCGACGATCGCCGCTCTGCTGTCGCACGACACGGCGCGCGAAGACGCGAGAATGTCGCTGCAGCGGATTCCGGGTGAGGAGTCGTTGGCCGCGCTGAAGTCAGGTCTGGCATCGGTTCCGGCTGACTTCCGGCTGAATATCGCTCAGTCGCTCCGGGCCCGCGGAGTGGACGTGCCGGGCTTGCCTTGCCAGAAATTAAAACCTGTGAAGCAGACCAAGGTCGCACCGGCGCGAGAGTAAGCGGACGTGCAGAGTTCCGGGGATGTCTGGCGAAAGTGAATTCGCAGCCAGTGGCGGACTCGGAAATGGAACGTGGATACCAGCTTCAGCACTGGCCGAGCCCCGTGGCGCTGGGCAGGCAAGATCATTTCAGCACGAAAGGTATGGCCATCATGACGCGGCAGCGGCGGGTTGGGCGACGTGAGTTTCTCGGCACTGCAGGTGTCTTGCTCGGTGCTCCCTACATTCTTCCATCGGGTGTGCTCGCTGCGCCCGGCCGGCCCGGCGCCAACGATCGCATCACGTTGGCCCACATCGGCTTAGGTGGGATGGGTGACGATCATCTGGGACGCAGTCTCAGATTCCAGGAGTTGGGAAAGGCGAATGTCGCCGCCGTCTGCGACGTGGACCAGAACCGGCTGGCCGCTGCCGTGAAACGGTGCGGTGATGCGGGACTACGGACCGAGCCCTATGCGGACTACCGCTATATTCTGGAGCGCAAGGATATCGACGCGGTGGTGATTGCCACGCCCGATCATTGGCATGCCGTGCAGACGGTTCACGCTTGCGAAAGCGGCAAGCACGTTTACGTGGAGAAGCCGTCGTCGGTGACCATTGAAGAAGGGCTTGCCATGATCAAGGCCGCTCGCGACAACGGCTGCAAAGTGCAGGTGGGGGCCCAGGGACGCAGCGGCATGCCGGCCTACTATACCTGCCGGGCCATTCGTAACGGGATGATCGGCCGAGTCACGAAGGTCGATTGCTGGCACTACGCCAATCCGGTCGACGAACAGCCCGTGGCGGATAGTGCACCGCCACCCGAACTCGACTGGGATATGTGGTTGGGTCCGCTGCCCTGGCGACCGTATAACCAGCGTTATTGCCCGGGCACGTTTCGCTGGTTACTCGAATCGGGAGGGGGCCAGATCCGTGATCGGGGTGCCCACCAGTTCAGTACGATTCTCTGGTGTCTGAACGCGGACGATCAGGTGTCGTTCACGGTCGAGGCCACGGGAACACCTCCCGCGAAAGGCTTGTGGGATTGTCCGCCCGATATGGACGTCACCTATCAGTTCAAGGACCCCGATTGGACGCTCATTTGGAGTCAGCCGGGTCGCGTTGCCGGGAAGACGGAATTCGGACAAGTGTTTTATGGCGAGCAGGGGAGTCTGCTGTTGGAGTGGGAGGGGGCTCGCAAGTGGGCCGAACCGGCAGCGATCAACTTCCAGGTTCCTGCCGGCGGATTCGAACCCTATACGCCGCGCCTCGACGATGACTTCGGCATGAATCACACGGGAGAATGGCTGAAATCGATCACGATCAGCGACCACCTTCCGAATGTGGATATCGAAATCGCCCACCGCACCGCCACGCTCTGTATCCTCGGCAATCTCGCCTACATGCTGGGGCGAAAGCTCGAATGGGACGGTGTCCGGCAGCAGATCGTCGGCGACGACTATGCCAACCGACTATTGGCGAAACCGCAGCGGCACCCCTATCATTTGTGAGGCTGTGAGGCCCCCGGTTTTTTGCGCTGTGGAGAGTCCGTTTCCCGTTCAGGACGAGGGCTGTGCGCCCCCGTCGTCCCTCGATCCACACCGTCGAGAAGCCGCCGGTGTGGGAGCATGACCACCTGCGGGAGATGATTCTCACCGTTGCGCCCTGGATGCGCTGAGCTCGAATTCCGGCGCGGGGAGATTCTTTGGAGTTTGGCCACGAGGGAGTCGGAAGTCCAAAAAAGTGGCCGCGCGCGGCACGCCGGCGGTATAATCCCTCAGCATTTTCGTTGTCGTGGGGTGTCGCTCATGACCGACGTGACTCGCGTTCTGGCGCAAATTGAATCCGGTGATCCATCGGCGGCGGAGCAGCTCTTGCCGTTGGTTTATGATGAGCTGCGAAAGCTGGCTACAGCTCGACTAGCGGGCGAACGGCCGGGGCACACGCTGCAGGCCACGGCCTTGGTGCACGAGGCCTATCTCCGCTTGATCGACGTGGCTCAGGAGCCACGTTGGGATTCCCGGGGGCATTTTTTCGCAGCTGCCGCCGAAGCGATGCGGCGGATTCTCGTCGAGCAGGCTCGCCGCCGCCGGGCCCGGAAGCATGGCGGCGGTCACAGACGCCAGGATCTGGACGAGGCAACGATCGTTGCCCCTGCGAACGACGTCGACATGCTCGCGCTCGACGAGGCCTTGCAGCGACTGGAAACGGTCGACGGCGAGGCGGCCGAGTTCGTCAAGTTACGGTACTTTTCCGGCCTGACGGTCGCGCAGACAGCCGAACTCATGGGATTGTCGACCCGCACGGCGGAACGTGTGTGGACGTTTGCCAAAGCCTGGCTATTTCGCGAAATGGAGGCCAAATGAGCAAGGCCTGGCCTTGATCTTGACATGCCCGCATCGGCTGGGAACTGGTACTTGCGCAGTGCCTGTTGGGGACCGGAGGAAATTTTTTTTTTTTTTTGGCGGAATGTCCGGTGGTTTTTCGCATTGTTCTCCACACCGAGCGTTGGGGGAAAAATATTCGCGGTGGGTGGCCACAATTCATTCGATGTCAGAGATCGCGACGATGAGCGAACGAGCCATATTTCTGCATGCTCTGGAAATTCCCGATCTGCAGCAGCGCAGCCGATATCTCGACGACGCGTGTCGTGGGGACTCGCGTCTGCGTGGGCAGGTCGACCAGTTGTTACGGGCCCACGAAGAGGCGAAGAGCTTCTTGGAGGACTCGCCGGTTGGTGCGGTCGCCACCCAGGGCCTGGGCGGCGCAGCCGGCATCTCGGCATCCGGTACGATTGGTTCGAAGCTTGATTTTCTCGACTCCTGCTCCACGCCCGATCGGCTTGGCACCTTGGGTGGTTACGAAGTGATGGAGGTGCTCGGCCACGGCGGCATGGGATTAGTGCTGCGGGCGTTTGATGTCAAGTTGAGTCGGGTGGTGGCGATCAAAGTGTTGACGCCGGAACTGGCCGCCAACGCCATGGCTCGCCAACGGTTCTTGCGGGAAGCGCGAGCTGCCGCTGCCATTACTCATCCCAATGTCGTGACCATTTTCGCGGTCGATGAAACGCAACGACTGCCCTTCATCGTAATGGAGTGTGTGCAGGGTCAAACGCTGCAGCAGAAGATCGATTCGGTGGGGGCATTGGAAGTCGAAGAGATCCTGCGGATCGGGGCTCAGACTGCGCTCGGATTGACAGCTGCTCATGCGCAGGGCATTGTGCATCGCGACGTGAAGCCAGGCAACGTGCTGTTGGAAAACGGTATTGAACGCGTCAAGCTGACCGATTTCGGCCTGGCCCGTGCCGCGGACGATGTGAATATCACCCAGACCGGCCAGATCGCTGGTACTCCTCAGTACATGTCACCGGAACAGGCGGAAGGAAAGTCAATTGACTACCGCTCGGACCTGTTCAGTTTGGGCAGCGTGATGTACGCCATGTGTACGGGCCGCCCTGCGTTTCGTGCCGACAGCGCGCTGGCGGTACTGCGGCGAGTGTGTGATGATGACCCGCGCCCGATTCAGGAAGTCAATCCAGATATCCCGGCCTGGCTGAGCGAGATCGTCGAACGGTTGATGGCGAAGGACCCGCAGAATCGTTACCAGACCGCGGATGAGGTGGCACGTTTGCTGAACGAACACCTGGCGCACCTGCAGCGGTCGACGCTGGCGCCTCGTCCCATGCGGATGCTCCCGCCCAAGACGCGGCCCCTGGCACAGGAGAAACAGGAGCAGGGTAAACCTCCTCGCCACCACCAGGGGATCGCTGGCGGTTCGCCCAGCAAGTGGCTGCTCTTCGGGGGCCTGATCCTGGGATTCGTGCTGGTCCTGGCGGCGGGCACCGTAACGTTTCTCAGGTATTGGTCACCCCCATTGCCGCGGCACCTCGTGGTCGAGCGTCCGAGCGGCACCTTGTTCATCGACAATGATGACCCGGATGTGGTGATTGTCGTCAGCGGTGGCGAGCAGGTGTATCACGATGCGGCGGGCAAGCTGCTCACGCTTCAGCCGGGTTACTATCGTGTCGTGGCCATGAGAAAGAACGCTTCCGGCAGCCTCATGCACGACGAACAGGTGGTGGTGCGCAGCGACGAGGCGACAGTGTGGAAAAGGTCGTTTCGTCCCGCGCCAGTGGCTCGGGCCGAACTGCAGATCCGCCAGGACACCGCGCGGGAGGTGGAAGGACTGGTGCTGGAAGGTTGGGGAGCGGCGCTGTCCGCGGATGGAAGTCGCATGGTGTCCAGCGTTTTCGAACGCGGTGATGGAGGCCCCCGTGAGGTACTGTCCGTCGTCAATATCGCCAACCAAGAGCGAACTTTCTTGATTGAGCATGGAAAAGACCCCACCTGGTCTCCGCTTCCGGACGGTCCTATCGCATTTGTTCGCATCAGTGAGATGGGGGAGGAACTGTGGTTGGTGGAAGCCGACGGCAGCAACGCACGAATGCTCACCCAGGGCGGGTTTCCTTCGTGGTCGGAAGACGGGAAGACGTTGTACTTCTACCATGTTCCGTCGGCGGAAGTGCGAGCAGTTCTGGTCGACAATCCCTCCCTGCCGCCCCGGACGATCTTGAAGAACCCCGGTACGATGTATCCCGCCATCTCGCCCGATGGTACACGAGCGATTGTGCGGAAGGGGGCGAATGGCGAGAAACTGGTGGTCCTGGACATCGCGTCGGGCGAGCCGATCTGTTCGGTCGCCACGCCCGCCTGGGACGGTCTGCTTCCCAGTTGGTCCCCCGACGGTCGCTACCTGGGATTTGGCAGCTTCGCGGTGCGCGACGAACGGGGGCTCTGTATCCTGGATCT
Source organism: uncultured Planctomycetota bacterium (assembly GCA_963802295.1). Classification (GTDB taxonomy): domain Bacteria; phylum Planctomycetota; class Planctomycetia; order Pirellulales; family Pirellulaceae; genus JAJRVM01. The sequence continues at coordinate 107,158 of CAWDIM010000011.1, forward strand.
CCAAGCCGGGGAAGCCCGCCAGGTGATGGCAGGCCAAATGACGATGCCACGGTGGTCTGCGGATGGAAAATGGGTCGTCATCGACAACCGTCGCAACAAGAAGCTGATTGTCGTCGAAGCGGAAAAACTGGGACTTGAGCGTCTTGGTCCATGAGATGCGCGCATGTTTGAAATTCGACGCGCCGACAATACCACACAAATTCGAAGGATAGAAAAAAGGGAGAAAGGGAGGACAGGGAGAAAGGGAGAAAGGGAGAAAGGGAGGACGGGAGAAAGGGAGGACGGGAGAAAGGGAGGACGCGGTGGCATGTTGCATGGCGAGAATCTGCTTGTGGCGCGCCCGCTGCGGTTTTGCCGGCAGCTGAGGTTTTCTCTTGAGTTTTTGTCATTCGAATTTGTTTAGGATTTCGAATTTGGGATTTCGGATTTCCTGATTGGTGGCGGCCGCCGGCCGCGTTAAGATTGCGATAGTCGGATTTCGAATTCCCTGCTTGACTGTGGCCACATGCCGCGATGGGCCGTCAATGGAGCTGCGACTGTGAACAGCGACGTTCGTTCTCTTGTGCTGGAAGTGCCTGTATTTGATGTGCATGAGCACCACATGCCGGAAGTATTCTGCCAGCGGGACGTTGGCCTGCTCAAACTGCTCTGGCAAAGCTACGGAGGTTGGACACAGGCTCGGCCATATCCGTTATCGTCAGAAACGCCGCTGGAGGATCCGATGTTGGCCAGCCTCGAGGTGGGTGGTTGGCAAGAGGTATCCAGGTTTGTCGAGGGGAGCGGTTCCAGTTCCTTTGTCCGGAATCTCATTTGGGCACTGTCCGACCTGTACGATCTTGATGAGGGGGGGATTACCCCAGACAACTGGCAGCGGCTGGATGCCGAGATTCGTCGGCGTCATCAGGACGATCGTTGGTGTTCCGAAGTGCTGGCCCGAGCGGGTATTGGTCGGATCATCACTGATCCGTTCACCGATCCACTGCTGGACGCCCACGAGGCATTGGGCGAGCGTTACTCCTCCGTGTTTCGGCTCAACGCCTTGGCATTCGGCTGGCATCCCCAGTCGCGGGATCACAACGGCAACAGCGCTCACCAGTTTGCACAGCGGATCGGCTGCCGGCTCGACACGTTCGACGATTACTTGGGCATGCTCGAGGTGCTGATGGACACGATGTCGCAGCGGCATCAGGTCGCGCTGAAAAATGCGTTGGCTTATGATCGATCGGTCAATTTCGACGATGTGGACGAGGCGCTGGTGCGCCAGGCCTGGGGCCAGTTGCATCCCACCGCGGGGCAACGCAAAGCCTTTGGGGACGTGGTGGTAGATCGCCTCTGCCGGCTCGCGGGCGAACGGAACGTGCCGGTCCAAATGCACCTCGGCTCGGCGCAGATCCGTGGTTCCCATCCGATGAATGCCGTAGGGTTGATCGAGCGCCATCCCAACACCCGTTTTCTGCTGATGCATCTGGCATTTCCCTGGAGCCGCGATCTGCTCGGGATGGCGTTCGTCTACCGAAATATCTGGCTCGATCTGACCTGGTCCGCGCTGCTGAGTCCCACGTACTTCAGGCAGTCGCTCCACGAAGCGATTGAAGTCCTGCCGGATGAATCAAGATTGATGATCGGCGGTGATAACTGGCACGTGGAAGAGACGTATGGCGCGATTCACTCGCTGCGCCGCCTCATCGGCGAGGTGCTTCAGGAAAAGGTCGACGAGGGCTATTTTCAAGCCGCCGATGCGCAGCGCATGGCACGCAAAATCCTGTACGAAAACGCCTCGCAGTTCTTCAATTCTGACGGATGGCTCGCTGGATGCGGATCGGCGGAGTGAGCTGCTGGCCATCGGCCGCCGAGGCGTGGACTTTGCGCACGACGTCCATCCCTTTCACGACGCGTCCGAAAGCGGCAAAGCCCTGTCCATCCGGCTGCCGCTTTCCCGCGAAATCCAATTCCGGCTGATCACCCACGCAAACAAAAAAGTGATCCTGGGCCGTGTCCGCGTCGAGTCGCGCCATCGAAATCGTCCCGTCAGTGTGCGTCAGGCCGGTGTCGCGCGTACGTTCCAGCGGTATGGCCGGAGCGAGGTCCGATTGCCGCGCGGGATCGGCCTGGGCCTGCACGACTTCGATTTTCACGGTATCGTCCGGCTGATTCAGCATGGTCACGGTACGAAAGAAGATGCCGTCATTATAGTAGCCTTCATGCACGTAATGCAGGAAATTCCTCACGGTGATCGGGGCTTTGACGGCGTCCAACTCCAGTTCCAGATCGCCCACTTCGGTCTGGATCAATACTCGCGGGAGATCCGGGACCGGTTCCTCTCGCCAGCGAAAGCGAGGCGACTGAGCCGGGTCGAATCCCTCCAGGTGTCCCCTTTCCGTTGGTTCGCGCAGCATCGGCTTGCGGTAACTCCAGTCCTTCTCGCCAAACACCTCGGCACACAAGCGCGCCAAGGCCGGGTCGTATTCCTGCAACTCGGCCCGCGTGTTTACGTGATTGTGCAGGGCGTCATTCTCCCGGTTATCGTTGAACCAGGATTGCGCCCCCTCGGCCCAGTATTCACTGTGGTTCGAGCCGGCATAGGTCCCCTTCCACTGGCCGCGCTCGATCGCCTCGCCGTAAGCTTTCCGCAGTCGCCGATCGAAGGTCGGGTCCAGGGCTCTGAGGGCGATGCCGTGAATGGCATGTGAAAACTCGTGAATCAAGAGATTTTCTTTGGCGTACGGATCGCCGGGATAGCACAGCAAGTTCTCTTCCCCGCAACTGACCGGCGAACCCCCCAATCCGCGTGCTCGTCGATCCCAAAACACACGGGGAGTCAACTGCCGATGTTCCGGTACGTCCGACGTGTATTCGTCATACGCCATCACGGCGATGTGTACGCGTTGGGCGTTCAGGGCCCGCAGAATATCGTCACGCCCGTCAAGCATGTGCGACACGATCCAGGCCGCTTCCAGCAATGCGTGATCCGTCGTCTTGTGCGATCCCAAGATCGACAGGCCCTTGACCGACAGGTGCTTCTGGTAGAAAGGATCGAGATTGCGTTCGCCACGCAATGCGTCAGGTACCTTGCTGACTGTACCTTCCTCGCTCCATACCGGTAAGCAGAAAATGCTGACCAATACACAAGTGCATGCTCGAACCATCATCGTTGCTACCGCCGGGAAAGACCTGTGGGATGCCGGCGTACATCGCCAGCCAGCACGTCTTACACTAGCGTACACGCTACGCCAGCGGCGGGACAGAGAACCGCAGACCACTAACTGCTCTCGTGCGGATCGTCCGCGGTGCAGGTGGCCTTATCCGCGACCGGATGTCGGTGGCCGGTGGGTTCGTCCTGGCCGAGAACTGGCCACCCGGCTGTTCGTTTTTCCGAACGGGCCACCGGCCCGTCTTGCGGTCGCTCCAAAGGCTCTTGTGCCGTTCATCTGTGAGCCCCCCAAAATCATGGTTTCAGGCAATCGCAGGCCCAAATGGTCGTCAGCGGCCCCCCCAGGTAATCCAGCCGTTTTGTGTGACTTGACCTGCCGCTCGAGACGCCTACAAATTTGCTGGTTTGTTATTTTGCGCATCCAGCGTCGTCTGAATCACCATGTTGCTTTCCCGGTTTTCGAGTCTGAACCCGAAATGCTTGCGCTGCGAGTCGCTGCGCGGGCACGTCCATTGGTTGGTGGGAGTTGTGGCGACGAGCTGGTTGTTGCTTGGCCAGTGGCCGGGTGGGATGGCTTCTCGAGCCCACGGCAGTTGTGGAGACTGGTTGGCGCATCCCTCGCCAGGATCATCCGGCATTATGGCCACTGGTGCCGCCGCCTCGGGAACGGCCGCGATCAGCCAACGGTTGGCGGGGGATGTCGAGCTGGGTCTGTTCGTCTGGCTACCTCACGAGCGACCCTTGGAGCGGGAGCGATTGCCGGCCAACCCCTGCCAGGGTGGACGGTGTGAGCGGGCTCCGATGACGCCGTCTTCGCCGGTTCCCGTACGCTCCTGCGGCGCGGATAATCAGCTTCTGGATGTCCTGGCATGGCTCGACGCGCGAAGAGACTGTGCCAGCTTTCACAAGGATGCGGAGGGCCCCGGTGCTGCCTTATCCGGGTTCCCGTACCGAATCCGGCGTCCTCCCAAGGTCTGATGGCGACCGCATTGCCCGGCGTACCGTCTGTGCAGAGCGTTCCTTCGCAAATCGGATCTCATGGCACCACGCACCGCAGTGCAGCAGGTGACAGGGTCGCTTGACACCCCGGTTTCGCCGCTCGTTCGGGCGGACTGCGATGGCGCTGGTCGCAGGTGCTGGTCGCTGGGTCAGTACTCGTCACAATGCCTGACGCGGCCTTGGGCCACCACCAAATTCGGAAACCCCCAATCCGAATACCGAATTCACAATAGACCTATCTCCCAGACTATGTCAAAAGCACCCGCCACGAGATAACACTTGACATTGCCAGGTGATAGTTCAGCGAGTTCCTGTTCTTCGTTCGGTTCTTCGTCCTCCGTCCTCCGTTCTTCCTCCTCTCCGGTTTCTGGTCATTGGCATATTCGACATGCGAATTTGCCGGGTCTGTGTTGCTGTCGAGGCTGAGCATCGTTATTGGAGGTTACTGCGTGTCTGTTTCTTCTGAATCATCATCTCCGTCGTCACGCACCACACCGGTGCAGCGGAGCACCGGCAAGAAATACGTCCGCGCGGTTGGACCGAAGCTGCGGATGTTGCTATATGCCATTTTCGCGTTAGTCGCCGTGATGGGGGCGAACGCCGTTTATTTAGCAAGCATCACTGCCGTGGAGTGGGTGCAAGGCCGAACCTATCAGGACTATTTTTATCAGTACATGTTCCTTGCGCACCTGGCGATCGGCCTGGTTCTCATTATACCGTTTCTCTGTTTCGGGCTTGTCCACATGCTGGCCGCCCGCAACCGTCGCAATCGCCGGGCCGTGCGGATCGGCTATGCGCTGTTTGCCGTCGCACTATTGGTGTTGATCAGTGGGTTACTGCTGATGCGGATCAGTGGTTTTGAGCTGAGGCAGCCGGCGGCGCGGCGGACCGTCTATTGGATGCACGTGATTCTGCCAATCGGCGCATTGTGGCTGTACTGGCTCCATCGGCTGGCCGGTCCGAGGATCAAGTGGCGGATCGGAGTCACCTTCGGAGCGTTTGTCGCGACGGTCGTAGTGGCGATGGTCTGGGTCCACACGCTCGACCCGCGGCAGTGGTTTGCCGAGGGTCCCGAGGAAGGGGTCAGGTATTTTGAGCCGTCTCTGGCCCGGACCACGACGGGGAAGTTCATACCGGCATACACCCTGATGAACGACGAGTACTGCCAGAAGTGCCATGCGGATGTGCACCGTGGCTGGAGCGACAGCGTGCACCGCTTCAGTTCGTTCAACAATCCACCCTACCTGGCCAGTGTCGTGGAGACTCGCGAAGTCGCCATGCAGCGTGACGGGAATGTGCAAGCTTCACGCTGGTGCGCCGGGTGTCACGACCCGGTGCCGTTTTTCAGCGGGGCCTTTGACGATCCGAAATTCGACATGATCAATCATCCGACGGCGCAAGCGGGGATCACCTGCACGGTGTGCCACGCGATCACCAATGTGAACAGCACCCGCGGCAACGCCGATTTCACGATCGAAGAACCGCAGCATTATCCGTTCGCCTACAGCGACAATCCCCTGCTTCAGTGGGTCAATAACCAACTGGTGAAGGCCAAGCCGGAATTCCACAAGAAGACGTTTCTCAAGCCGTTTCACAAGACGGCGGAATTCTGCAGTGTGTGCCACAAGGTTCATCTTCCCTACGCGCTGAACCACTACAAGGAGTTCCTGCGCGGGCAGAACCATTATGATCCGTATTTGTTGAGCGGTGTTTCCGGGCACGGAGCACGCAGTTTCTATTATCCTCCGGAGGCGGAGACGAACTGCAATGGCTGCCACATGCCGCTGGTGGCTTCCCGCGATTTCGGTGCCAAGTTCTTCGACGGCGCGCGAGAGTTGAGTGTTCACGATCACCTTTTCCCGTCGGCCAATACCGGGTTGGCCTGGCTGCGGGAGCGTCCGGATGTGATTGCGGCGCACCAGCAGTATCTCGCAGGGGTGATGCGGGTGGATATTTTCGGGCTGCGTGAGGGAGGCGAGATTGACGGGCGGCTGGTGGCTCCTTTGCGGCCTGCCGTGCCGTCCTTGACGCCGGGTGGCAAGTACCTGTTGGAGGCGGTCATCCGCACGGTGACGCTGGGCCATCTCTTTACACAAGGAACGGCTGACTCCAACGAAGTCTGGCTGGATGTGACCGTCACGTCGGGAGATCGCGTCCTTGGCCGCAGCGGGGCTCTCGATAGCGAGAATTTCCAGGAGGTCGATCCGTGGGCTCACTTCGTGAACGTGTTCATGCTGGATAAGGATGGCAATCGAATCGATCGCCGCAACGCTCAGGATATATTCACTCCACTCTACAACCACCAGATTCCGCCAGGGGCCGGCCAGACGGTGCATTACGAACTGCAACTGCCGCTGGACCTGCACGATCCGGTGACCGTGGAGCTCAAGCTGCAATACCGGAAGTTCGATCAGCGCTTCATGGATATCGTGGCTCGCGGCAACGAGAAGCTCGGCCGCATCATTCGAGGTCACGAGCCGGGTCAACCCTACCGCAACGATCTGCCGGTGACGACGTTGGCCGTCGACCGCCTCACCTTTCCGGTGTCGGGCGTGGAGACGAGCGTGACGAACCCGGATCGTGAGCTGCCCGCCTGGCAACGGTGGAACGATTACGGCATCGGCTTGCTGCTCAAGGGGAAGGCGGAACTGCGGCAGGCTGCCGAAGCGTTTACGGAAGTGGAGAAGCTAGGTCGGTGGGATGGCCCGCTCAACCTGGCTCGCGTTTACAACACCGAGGGCCGGATTGATGAAGCGGTGGCGGCACTGCAGCGGGCCGCGGCCTACGATCAGTCAGCAGGTTTCCCGCGGTGGACGTGGGCGTGGTTGAGTGGCGTGGTCAACCGGCAGCAAGGCCACCTGGATGACGCGATCAATAATCTTCGTAGCGTGCTGGAAGATCGCACGCCGGAGATGCAACGCCGGAAATTCGATTTCAGTTACGATATCGAAGTGATTAATCTGCTCGGTCAAACGCAGTTCGATCTCGGGCGTCTGCGCGCCAGGCAAGGTCGCGTCGACGACGCTCGACAGCTGTGGGGGGAGGCGGTCGCCACGTTCCGCAAAACACTGGCCATCGACTCGGAAGATGTGACCGCTCATCACAACCTGCAACTGCTGTATGCCGAAATGGGCGACGGGGAGAACGCACTTCTGCACGAGCAGTTGCATCGCCGTTACAAGGCCGACGACAACGCTCAAGGCCAGGCGGTCCGGCGAGCACGCGAGCTCTACCCGGCCGCCAATCACGCGGCCGAAGCGGTTGTCAAGTATCCGCTCCAGCGCCCGGCGCGCCCGGCTTTCTCGCCATCGAGAAACCCACTACATCGACCAACATAGTACGAGGTGAATGAACGATGAGCGATCGCATTAGCGTCACGGAAAACGAATTCGACAGCGAAACGGAAGAACGCGATGACGCGGTCATCGGCACCGCGCTGCGCTGGTCGCTGGTCGTCCTGCTGGTGCTCGTTGCCGTCGCCGGGGGGACCGTCTTCGTACTGACTCGCCCCGATCCTCCACCTCCTGTGAAGACCACGATACTGGCGCAAGCCCGCGTGCGCGAGACATCGCCGGCAGAAGTGCCTGCCGTGCGGTTTACCGACGTGACGGAGTCGTCGGGTATCCGGTTCAACCACGAGAATGGGGCGCGGGGCCGAAAACTCCTGCCGGAGACGATGGGCAGCGGCTGCGCCTTCTTCGATTGTGACAACGACGGCGACCAGGACATCCTGTTCATCAATTCGCATTGCTGGCCGTTCGATAGTGCCGAGGGTGAGCGTCCGGCGGCCGACACCATGGCCCTCTACCGCAACGACGGCACGGGACAGTTCGAGGACATCACTGCCGGCTCCGGACTGGACGGTTCGATATATGGGATGGGAGTCGCCGTTGGCGACTACGATGGGGACGGTCGCGTCGATGTGTTTGTGTCCGCACTGGGCACCAATCGCCTGTTCCACAATGACGGCCAGGGGAAGTTCCGGGACGTGACGGCCGAAGCGGGCGTGGCTGGAGAGCCAGGAGAATGGAGCACGAGCTGCGGGTGGTTCGACTACGACGGTGACGGTGACCTCGATCTGCTGGTTTGCAATTATGTCAAATGGACGCGCGAGTACGACGAGTCGCAGAACTTCCAGTTGACGGGCGGAGGTCGAGCCTACGGGCGTCCGCAGAGCTTCGCCGGATCGTTTCCCTATCTCTATCGCAACGAGGGAAATGGCCGGTTCCGTGAGGTGGCAACAGAGGCGGGCCTCTGCGTGTGCAATCCCGACACCGGAGTACCGATGGCCAAGTCGCTGGGGGTCGCCTTCGCGGATTTCGACGAGGACGGTCGGATCGATATCGTGCTGGCCAACGACACGGTGCAGAATTTCCTGTTTCGCAATCAGGGAGATGGGACGTTTCAAGAGGTCGGTGCCATGACCGGAATCGCTTTCGACATGGACGGTAATGCGCGTGGGGCCATGGGCATCGACGTGGCTCGGTTTCGCAACAATGATGCCATCGGTGTGGCAATCGGCAACTTCGCCAACGAAATGACCGCACTCTATGTCTCGTACGGCAAGCACATGAGGTTTGTGGACGAGTCGATATCCTCGGGCCTGGGACCGAACACACGACTCGAACTGACCTTCGGTGTTTTCTATTTCGATTATGATCTCGACGGACGCCTCGATCTGTTCGCGGCCAATGGACACTTGGAGGAAGATATCAATCGTGTCCAGCCGAGCCAGCACTATGCCCAACCTCCCCAGCTCTTCTGGAACTGCGGCAGCGAGCACGACACGGAATTCCTCCCGGTGCGGGCCGATCTCTGCGGTCCGGACCTCGTGAAGCCGCTTGTCGGCCGCGGCGCCAGTTTCGCCGACATCGATGGCGATGCCGATCTCGACGTGCTCATCGTGGCTTGCGGACAGCCGCCTCGACTGTTGCGTAATGACCAGCGGCAACATCACCACTGGCTGCGATTCAAATTGGTCGGCACGCACTGTAATCGTGACGCCATTGGCGCGTGGATCGAAGTTGATCTAGGGGGACACGCCTTGCGTCGACAGGTCATGCCGACCCGCAGCTATTTGTCGCAAAGCGAGTTGCCCGTGACCGTCGGCTTGGGGACTGCGGACAGCGTGAGACGCGTGACGGTGCACTGGCCTGACGGCTCGCATCAATCCCTCGATGATGTGCCAGTGGATCGCGCCTATGAGATCAAACAAGCGAACCTGGATAGCGCTCGGCCGTGATCGCGGCGGGCCAGCCAGTGCCCGGCTCCATGATCGAATCGCCGGGTCCAGCCGCAGAGGCCGGTGATTCGACAGGGTGAGTCGACAGCGGCGAGGGGGCGTCTCATCGGTGATCCGGTCCTGACCCCGCGAAGCGACTGAGGGGGGATTATGGTCCCAGCGGCAGGCAGGCGGCAAGCGAACAGCACCGATCGGCGGGCGGGCCGAGGACACTCCCCGCGTCACCCAGGCGGCGTGCGAATCCGCCGTCACCGCCGGCTTACTTCGCTCGTCCCAGCACGACCACGATGCTGCCGTCATTGTCGCCCAATTGCGACCAGTCATCACGGCAGCGGAGGTAGAGCAGTCCGTCGCCGGGAGCGCGGAATTTCCCCTCGGCACTCAGTTCGAAAGGCTCGCTCAATCGGTAGCCTCTCAACAAGATCCCTTCCAGGCGTCCGCGACCGTGAGCGTCGCCGGTTGCATTGGTGGCCGCGGCCGGGGGATCTGTTTGCCACGAACCTCGCGTTGCAAACTGATAGTCGTGGCCTTCGTTAACTCGCAATCCTGATGCCTGATATCCCCGCGCAGCCGAGATCTTGACACTCACACTGCGCCCGTTCTCGGCGCAACGAAATCGCCGGTTCCAGTCCCACCGACACAGGTCGACTCGATAGCCGAGTTCGAAGTGGCGGAGCGTGAATTCGTATTCGAAAGCCAGTTGGTCAATGACCGGGCCAAACAACTCGCCGAATGTGTCGGTTTGTTTGCCCAGGTAGTTCTGCCCCAAGGCCTTGAACTTCGCTTCATAATTGGGATTGTGATAGAGCAGGTGGCAGGCGAGCCAGCTCCAGGCATACTCTTCCTTCAGCTGATCCAATTCCCGCACGTTCTTTTCATTCCAATTGCTCACCGGGTCCAGGCCCACCAGGTGTTGCTGACCCTGCAACTTGTCCACCAGCGAATTGGCGAATTGCTGAGCAAAGGCCTGCCCGCGAACGATATCGCAGATGGCTTTCGGTTGGCTGGCTTTCAGCTGTGCCAGCATTTCCGGTGGACAGTGAACGCCGGCATCCTGCCGATGGCCATAGGCGAACACCTGGGCGATTCCCTCGCGGTACCAGGCCGGGCCCGTCACCCCAAACGTCTGACCACAGTATGCGTGTACCGCTTCATGCTCCGCCACGCCCAATCGCGACGAGGAAAGCACGAATACCTTGCTGCGAGCGTGAATCCCGGCTCCCTCTTCGTCCAGGAACGTGACACCACCAATTCGATCGACGATCAACGCGGCCATGGGATGGGGTATCACTCCATCCGGCCAGTTCTTGAGATCTTCCACCACGTAGCACTCGATCAGCCCGGTCGGCAGCCGACGCCAATAATCGCCCGCCTGCTCGAGCACTTCCTCCATTCTCTCCAACAGCTTACTGGTTTCGTCCTGGGGCAGGTCGGTGTGGACCAGGAAATGTGCCGATCGCTCGGTGTGTCGCTTGTGAACGAGCTCCTCCCCCTTCCCGACTGCCCAGCAGCAACCAGCAACGGCGAGTGCCAGCAGCAGACGTGTGACCAGCAACAGACGTGGGCGGGCTGCGGGCTCGAATCCCATGAGGCCTTGTTTCCAATCCATACAAAGGCAGAATTTGCAGTCAGGCACCGCCGCGGTCAACGTGGCTTGAGCTCGCGCGGATGACCAAGGCGTCTGCGTGAGACGTCGCTTACGAGCGACAAAGAAAGAGAGACAAGAAGAGCTAAGCTCAACCGGACTTCACTTCCAACACCTTCCTAGAACGGTCGAGCTGCTTGATTATCGGACAGATACCGACCAACTGTCCCGAAACTCTCCCGAGGTAGCGCCAAGTCTGTCGAAGTATGAAGAAAATAGACTTGCGGGAACGCCTCGTGCATCTCATCCGGCCGAGAAGACTCGGTCGCCAGTTTGCCGAAAAGACCCAAACTTGATCATGCGTAGATAACCGATGACTTGAGTCTAACCCCCCCCCACCCCTTTGCAATCACCCTTCTAGGGTTTCATTCGCCCTCGGTGCGACTAGGTGTCGCCGAGGTGCCAGCGATGCTGATTTGGTCGATCATCAGCTCGCCAGTGGCTCCGAACATGCCGATCAGGACCGTTCCCAGTCGTGCCCGCCCCGGCACCGGAATCTTGATGCTCTGCCGCGACCAATCCCGATCACCCTCCCAGGGACCGAGCGCGGCCTGCCGGATCGATCCCCGGCTCTCGTCATACAGAGTGACTTCGATGCGTGGCAGGGCTGCCTTGCCGGCCGTGCTGGCAACTCGACGCGTTCGCACGTGCGCGGTCAATTCGATACTGGACACTGTGCGTCCATCGATGCCAAACGCCTGAAGAACGTGACAGTTCTGGCCTGACGTGCTGTTCGCAAGCACCAACACATGCCGACCGCCCGTCGCCGTCGGCTCAGGGACAATGGCGGCTTGCCGGACGTAAAACCATCCTTTGACGTCGCCAGCCCCCGCCAGTTCCTCAAAGTCGCCGTTTACGATTGCCGGCATGCCCGAGTCATCCTTGCGAACTCGTAGCGCTTCCGCCTGTCCCGTCATCGGCACGAAAAACGTCGCCTCGAGCTTCTCCTGCTGCAATAGGCCGTCGATTTTTCGGAAAAGATAGAGCGTCTGCTGAAAACGCTCGCCCAGCGGCACCACGAGTCGACCACCCTCTTTCAATTGTTCCACGAGAGCCGGCGGCACCTGTTCCGGAGAACAGGTCACGATGATCTTGTCGAAAGGGGCATGTTCCGGCCAGCCTTGATATCCGTCGCCGATCTTCGTGTGCACGTTGCTGTAGCCGAGTTGCTCAATCGTGCGGGCGGCCCGCCGTCCCAACGGCTCGACAATCTCAATAGAATATACGTCCGCGACCAGACGCCCGAGAATCGATGCCTGATAGCCGCTCCCAGTACCGATCTCCAGGACCCGGTCGGTCGGCTGCGGCTCGAGCTTCTCCGTCATGTAGGCCACGACGAAGGGAGAGGTGATCGTCTGGCCGCTGCCCAGTGGCAATGCCGCGTCTTGATAGGCAAATTTGCGCTGGTTGGCTGGCACAAACAGATGTCGCGGCACTTCCCGCATGGCGTCCAAGACACGCGGATCGCGTATGCCCCGCCCCGCCACTTCGGCCTGCACCATGGCCTGGCGCAGAGCCTCAAATGCCTCCTCTCGCTGTGCGCCGACCGCCACGCCGCTCACCGGCCCTGACACAGCCATCGACAAGAGACTCACTCGGATCAAGCTGAGAGGTATAAGACGCAATAGATGACTCCTGGCTGCGCGAAACGTCCCTTCTCAGTCTAGTTGCCCCGCGGCAATGCTGCAACAATCCCGGCCGGCGGCCGCGTCCCTGGCCCTCCGCCCTCCACCGCTGGGTGGCTCCCCAGGAGTGCGCCCGCGCCGCCCGCGACCCGCTGGGTTGGTCATGAGCGGAAAAAAAAGCCAATCGTCTTACTCTTACTCCTAACGCGGGCTGCGCCCGCAACCAAAACGGGAAATCCGAAATCCCAAATTCGAAATCTCAAACAAATTCGAAATCCAAAATTCGAAATCCAAAACCTCCGCTGCCGGCAAAACGGCCGCGGGCGGGCCCCCGCAGATTCTCACCAGCAGCATGCCATTGCGTCCTCCGTTTTCCCTTCCTCCCTTCCTCCGTTCTTCCCTTTCTCCCACTTTTCTGTGCTTCGAATTTCGGATTTTGTTCCAAGCATGCGCGCACCGTGCGCGCATCCTACACGCGAAAACTCTACTCTGACTCCCTCCCCGCTACTTGCGCTGGTTCCGGCGGGTCTGCACGCTGAAACGCACTTCGGCGTGACCATGGAGTTCGGCGGCGAACTTGGCGACTTCCTGCAGCGCCCGGCACTGGCTCTCTGCTGCCGGCAACGCGAGCTGTTGCAGCTGCAGCTCCTGTTCGAGTCCTTTCAATTGCGCGGGCCGCTTTCACGGCATCGAGCGGCTTGTTAACGGGAGAATTCAGCCATGCCTGCAGTCGACGTCGCGCCGCGGCCAGAGCCGCGAGTCGTCGATGGAGGTCTTTGATGCGCCGCTGAAGTGATCGGGCGGCACGCTCGATACGATCCTGAGTCAGTTCGATAGCTTCGCCATCTCCCAGCACGACCTGCGGTGATATCCGCAATGCCAGTTCGTCTCCTCTGGTCACGAGAGCCAACCGGATCCGCACGCCGGCAGGTTCTTTCAAAACGATATCTACTGGTTCCCCATAGCCGATGACTCCGCCGCGGGGGTTCAGATGATGGGATGAGGGTAGGTTTCTGGCCTCCACCTGGGTGATCTCAATATCTTGCGGGTCAGCCTGGATCGACAGTGCGACGAATGTCTCTCTCTTGGACAGATCGATCAACACCGGTTCACTGCTGCGTTGCGAGACTCTGAACCCGCTGTCGGAGGGGCTGCCGGTTCGCACCTCCGCGCCGGCCGTGGGGCAGCAGAGCAGCACGAAGCACCACAAAAGGCGTAAGCACTCCGGCAGTCTCCCGTCCCAACGTGGCAGGCCGTTCCAGGTCCTTGGTGCTTGACCCTTGCCGCGACAGAAAAAGAACTTGTCCATCCCACTCTCTCCGGGGCTCGTCGCCTCAACTCATTGTTGCTTCCTGCAGGGAAGTTCCCGCTGCTGGGGGTATCGTGCCACGCGGTAGTTCCACATCCGAAACTCCACGGACGAAACAAGGTCGGCGTTCCGGCATTTCCTGCGGCGCCCTGGCGAAAGCGCCGCCGCAGCGCGAATCGCCGCCGACAGACGCCGTCGTGGCGGTGACCGGAATGTCGAATTTCGTGCTTGTTTCGGATTTCGTGTTGCGTGGATGGGGGGTCGAGTCGACGAGCGGTTCTCGTCGTTCCGCGATCTCAACGAGCGTAAAGAGCGTTTTCCGGTGGAGCGCTCCCCGCACGACGGCGCAGTGTCCGTTGCCCGGACGGCCGGCGACGAAAGATGGCGCGTCCCCCCTCTGATGAATCACCAATTGTGTCCCGTACCCCTCACGGAAAAACCGAAAATAATCAAAAATGCCCAGGGGAAGTAACTGAGTCGTAACGCGTGAGACAAGCCGATGCCTGAGCTACCTGAAGTCGAGACGATGCGGCGCGGTGTGTTGGAAATTGTCGGCTCGAGGATTGCCGGAGTGCATCGGCCACCCTGCAAGCTGCGAGCGATCGGCCTATCACCGTCCCTGCCGGTTTTCCAGCAACGCGTGGTGGGCACGGCGGTGCGACAGATTGATCGGCTGGGAAAACGGCTCTTGCTGTGGCTCGACGGTGATCAGGCGATCGTGTTCGAGCCGCGCATGACGGGCCTGGTCCTGCTGGCTGACCCGCCCAGTCAGGAGCATCTGCGGTTGCGTGTCGATTTGCAGGGGGAACGCGTGTCGCATTTCCGGCAGTTATGGTATTGGGATCGGCGCGGGCTGGGGTCTGTGCGGCTGTTGAGCCGCACGCAGATTCAGCAGCAGTTGGGACCGCCGCGACTGGGCCCCGACGCGCTCGCTCTCGATGCCGCTCAACTACGCGAGCGACTTGTGCGGCGTCGTGCGCCGATCAAGGTGGTGCTGCTCGACCAATCGGCATTGGCCGGCATCGGGAACCTGTACGCTTCCGAGATCCTGCACGTGGCCAGGATTCATCCGGCAACTCCCTGCCACCGACTCACGCGCCCGCGATGGCAGTCGCTGGCCGACAGCATGCGGATCGTACTGGAAGAAGCGATCCGTTACGAAGGCTCGACGCTGGCCGACGGCACCTACCGGACCGCACTCAACAGCGCCGGCGGTTACCAGAATCATCATCGGGTCTACGATCGTGCCGGACAGCTTTGTCCGACCTGCCGAGAGCGGCAAGTCCTGCGTATCGTGCAGGCTCAACGCTCGACTTTCTATTGTCCTGCCTGCCAGCAGCGTTGACGCCGCCTTGGAGCAGTGCGTAGCGAGTTGGGTGCGCCGAGCAAGTTTCCCGCCGGCATCGCTGCCTGCACCGAGCAGGAAGGCGATTGCCGGCACACCAGACTCCGGCTGGCATTAGACCACCCGACGATTCCGCGCCCCGGCGTCAGACCAGCCGCATCAGCAACTCGCCCACCATCACTCCCAGGAATGTCCCGATCACGTAGCCCCAGATGCCGACAAGAATCGCCGGCAGGACCAGTGCCGACCAACCTTTGGCGATCGCCATGGCGGCCGCGGACGGAGCGCCTCCCAGCGTGGCGTTGACGCACAACAGGAGTTCCTCCAGATCGATCTTCAGCAATTTTCCCAGCGAGAGTGTCACCACCAGATTCGTGACCGCCATGATCAGACAGAACAGAAACAGCAGCGGCATGTTCTGCAGTACCGCCAACAGGTCGGCCGGCAACCCCACGCGGAACAGAAATAGGTACAACATGAAACTCCCCATCTCTTCGGCACCGTTGAGTTTCTCCACCCAGCGATGAAGTAACGTGGCGACAAGCATGGAGAGAAAGGTGATCAGGACGAACATGTTACCGAAAATCGACGTGGCCAGTGACGTCTCATATGTCTGGTCCACGTAGGCGTGAATCTGACTGGCAAGGGCCACGATCGTCACGGCGATGCCCAAGGATGTGGCGATATCCAACAGGCCTATCTGCTTGGGACACCAGTGCAGGGTGGCGGTCGCCGCAGCGTCAACCTGGTCGGATTGCTGCGAGTGCGGAGCTGTGTAGTGCCGCAGAAACCAGCGACTGCCGGCGATCGATAGCATCACGATGAACATGCCGGCCATGATGAAGTTGTCGGCCACCAGCAGCGGATCGGCCAGATCCTCGCTGAGCTGAAAGGACTCGCGCACGGCAAAAAAGTTGACCGCTCCTCCTGTGTAGCTGGCCGTCATAATGCCCGCCACCTCAGCGATGTTGTCGATGTGTCCGCGCAGCAGGATGGTCGCGATCGCCGCGCCGAGGATGGTCCCCACCACGCTGATGTGAAAGGCCACGAACATCCAACCCGTCTGCGCGGCAATGTGGAACAGATTGCGCGCAGCAACAGCAGAGGGATGGCCAGTGGTACCAGGAATGCATCGACAAAATCGTAGCTGGGTGATTCGGTCGGCATAATCCCTACGTTGGAGAGGGCCATGGCCATCACCAGCGCCAGGACCGGGCCGCTCAGCTTGGCGGCCCACTTGTACGTCTGCTCCAGGTAAATCGAGATGGACGTGCCGGAAATCATGACGGCCCACAAAAGCCAGGCGTTGTCGGGGCTGATGAGCGTCTTCATGGGCAATGATCTCCGCCGTGATTCCCGGCTTGTTCGTGTCCCGGCTTGTTTGTGTCCGGGCTTCGTGAGCTGGAGGCGTCTGATTGTCATGCTCCGCGCGGTACGGTCCACGCCGGAGATCGTCAGGGGGATCTGGGACTGATGACGTCGACAGGAACGGAGTACACCTGCCCTCTTCGTCAAACGGACCGCAGTCCGCGCTATGGGCGGCGCGGCAAGGTCATGTTCGCCAACGTAGCGGCGTGGACCCGCCCAGTCTCGTCGAGTTCAAACACCAGGTACTCATCCGCGTAAAGTCCCTCCGGCATTTTGAAAACCGTCTGGTTAACCGGCGTCAAGCGATAGTCGATCATGTTCTCGGTCATGGCATACAGGTGGCCGTGACGGGCCGAAATTACGAGCGGGATGAACTCGGGGCCATAGCTGCCGAGGTAGGGCTGCCAGGCCGCGGGGATGGCCGGTTCATCGCCGCTGACCTGCGCGAAATCCTGGTCCAGCGTTCGCAGGCCGGTCACTTGGCCCCGCTCATTACGCTTGAACTCCAATTTCCCGCGATGCACGAATCGACCTTCCGCCTCGAACGTTAACGGTCCCGTGGGACGCAGAATCATCGGTTGCCCGGCGATATTGGCCACCAGCTGGTCGCCAAGCAGCATGGTCTCGGCCCAGTGGACGGCGGACTCAAAACGGCCAACCAGCGGCGATAGGTCCGTAATCTCCATCGCGGCGGTCGCGGGAGGCGCGGAAATCGCCTCGCCCGTCCTGGCGTGGAGCATCAATCCCAATGCCGCATCCGAGATACTCTTGACTGGTCCGGGAATAATATCCTCATTGGCCAGGACGATGACCGCTATCTGCGGTTCCGGCAGAACGACAATCGAAGTGCTGAAACCGTACACCGCTCCCGTATGCTGCATGGTGCGGTACTTGCCGTGACTGCCGACGAAGAATCCCAAACCGAACCCCGTCTTGCTCTCTGTGAGCTGAGGCGTGGACATGTGAGCGAGCGTTTCGGATTGGATGATGCGTCCAGCCGGCGTCGTTCCCCCGGCCAGCAGCATCATGGCGAAACGAGTCATGTCCATGGCGCTGGAGTAAAGATTGCCGGCGGGAATCGTCGCCAGTTCAAACGGCGGCGCTGCGCGGTGAAAGAAACTCCCTTGGCCGTCCGCCACGCGCATGTATCCTGTCGCCAGCTGGTTTTTCACCCGGTTGTCCACCCGCCAACCAGTCTGCATCATGCCCAGCGGTTCCAGCAGATGCTTCAGTGCATAATCCTGGAAGGGAGCTCCACTGGCGGCCGCGACAGCCTGTCCCACAATGGTGACACCGATGTTCGAATACCGCGTCTTCGTGTTGGGAGGATTGACGAGGACGCACGATTCGAGGCTGGCAATGCTCTGAGCAATGCTCGGCTGAGAATCGTCCAGGTATCCCCCCACCGGCGATTCGCGGACGATGCCCGAACGATGGCACATGAGTTGGCGGAGCGTGATGGGAGTGGCGTTCTCGAAGGGCACCACGATCCGAACTCCCGGCAGGCACTTGGACAACGGCGCGTCAAGGTCGAGTTTGCCTTGTTCCACCAGTTGCATGGCGGCGATAGCCGTGAATAGCTTCGAGATCGACCCGACTCGGTAGACTGTCTCGGCGCTGGCGGGGATCTGACGCTCGCGGTCCGCCAGACCGAATCCGTCACAAAATACCGTGCGCTGGCCATCGACCAGGGCGACGGAAACGCCCGTGAGTATTCCGCGCTGGAGTTCGTCTGCGATGATCTGTCGCAATTGGTCCGTGGCGGGGCCATAGTCTACTTCGACGGCCCCCTGAGGCTGTACGGGTTCGTCCTGGCACCAGGCGATATTACAGGCGGCTGAAGCGATGATGAAGACCATGGCCGACAGGCCCGGCATCAGCTTGTAACGGCAATTCATAACTGTCTCCCGAGTGCTGCAGAAAGTCTGAGTAGCATCTCCTCAGTATGGGTGGCGAAGACGGCGATGCGAAGAGCCCCCTTGCTGCCGAGCCCTGAATAACGGCTCATGTACGCGATCAGAATCCCCTCGTCCGAGAGGGCCCGCTGGATGCGCTGCATGTTTTCGGCATCGCCCAGTTCCAAACTCACGATCGGAACGGGTGAGTGGTCGACTGCCAGGCCCAGCGCCCGGAGTTGCCGTTTCAGACTGCGGGCGTTTTCCTGCACGCGTGTGATGATGCCAGGGGTTCGCGCGACCACTGCCAGGGCTGCGGCACTGGCTGCCGCCGCGGGTGTGGGGGGAGCACTAGCGCCCTGAAAGTAATGCGACATGGTTTTGACACTATCGATCAAGTTCCTGGTTCCGCTCAGGATGCCGCCATACCCGCCGAAAGCTTTGCTCAGCGTGCCGACGGCGTATAATCGGGGAGCCGCATGGTCGAGGAGGCCGTGGCCGCACTCGCTGTTCACGCGTCGATCAGGAACGCTGCAATACTCGTAAGTGCCCCGCCCATGCTCGCCTAACACTCCCAACGCATGGCAATCGTCCAGGCACAGCATCGCTCCAGGGTATTCCTGCAGTACATCGAGATACTCACGCACCGGCGCAACCGTTCCCCGCGCCGCAAAAACGCCATCGCTCAGGACGATCGGCACTTGCCCCGCCGGCAGATGCTGCCTGAGTGCCTCGCGCAGCGACTGGGCATCGGCGTGCGAGTAGCGAACGACCGGCATGTCAAAACAACGGCTGGCGTCCACCACACTATAATGCGAGTGCTCGTCCACCAACAGCAAGTGCGCTGACGGTGCCAAGGCCGAGAGCAGCACGTGATTGCCGGCATAGCCGGAAGCGAAATAGAACGCCTCTTCGCTGCCAAAAAATGCCGCCGCACGTCGCTCGACTTCCACCACCGCCGGCGAATTACCGAAACCGGCACGTGTTGTGGCGGTACCGAGTCCGTACCGCTGCGTGGCCTCACAGGCGGCCGCGATCAAGTCGCGATGACCCTGCAGCCCGAGATAGCCGGTGCCACAGAAATAGAGGTAGGTCCGGCCATCGATGATTGTTTCCGCGCCGGGCGCACTTTCCATCACATGCATGGCCAATCTCCTCTGGCGGCGGCGCCGTAACGAAATGAAGAACACCCCGACCACCAGGCTCATCCCCGCCGGCGCGACCACGCGCGCCGTTCCTTCCACGGCGGATCACCATGACGTCCCGAGCATGGTCGACCGCTGGCACGGCAGGCAGAATACCACGCGGCAACCTGTTGGGATATACGGATGGCACACTGGCCACATGCCGAGCTGGAGGGGGATGCGCGGCGCCAGATAGTGGGAGATGTAGGGTGTCCCCACTTCTCCCGGAAGGTCCATCACGAAGTCGCCGCTACCTGGCAATGGCGGGCAGGGAGACTGGCTGGCCAGCGATGAGTTGGACAGCCTGCAATGGCAGGTACACTTTCTTGGTGTCCGGCATGTAGACCACCAGGCCTTCCAGCTCGATCGATTGCCCCGCGAGGACCAGCAGGTTCTTGTTGACGGCGAGTTCGGCCGTCTTGTCACCGAGCACGATTCGTACGACGAGGCCGCCGGGCTCGCCACCCTCCACGCTCACCCGCGCGTCGGGCAGCGCTCGCTGCACGTCGACGAAAAGCCGATTGTTCAGCTCATCCAAGTTCAAGCCGAGAGCGCGGGCCGTCAACTTCCCGATTTCCGGACCGTCGAACAGGCCGACAGGCCGACCCGGACCGAAGGCGAACAGGGGCACGTCTCCGCCCGTATGCCCGTGGCTGGTGAAGCCCACGCTGGTCCACTTGGGACAGATCATCGCGCCAAACGCGTTGTGCGGATTCTCTGGATCCTGGCCGGCTATGTCGAGCAGCTGCCGAGCCTCGTTGAGAGACAGCGGCACACCCCAGCACGCCTCGACTACCTGCTGCACCTGCTGCGGCGGGATTTGCTCCGCTCGAACCTCTGCCGGCTCGCGCGGAGCGCACAGCCTTCGCCACATCTCCGGCGCTGAGGTCTTCATCTTCTTGAGCGGACCGATGACCTCCTCAATCCCCGTCTGTGAGTAGCTCTTGTTTGTGAGGCGGTTCCCGATCGACATGCCCCCGGTGTTGTGATCGGACAAAGCGAGCACCAGCGTGCTGCCGTCCCCCTTGGCGAACTGCAGGGCCACTTCGACCGCTTGGTCAAACATCACCAGGTCGCTCAGCAAGTGAGCTGGGTCGTTGGCGTGGCCTGCCCAGTCTATCTGACTCCCTTCGACCATGAGAAAGAACCCGTCCGGGTCGGCCGACAGCAGCTCGATCGCCTTGTGGGTCATCTCTGCCAGCGTCGGCTCCTGGGGACAGGTCTGCGGCCGGTCAATCTCCGCGGCCATCGGCCCCAGCGCAAAGGTCCCGAATACTTTGCCCGACTTGACGGCCTCCAAAGCGAGTCGATCCTCCACGAGCGAGTACCCGCGCGCCTGCAGCAACACGGTCAGATTCTCTCCGTCACTCCGCCGGCCCGGATCCGGTTGGGGGAGCAGGTAATCTCTGCCGCCGCCAAGCACCACATCCACATTCTGGTGGACCGCCTGCTCCATGATGTCCTCTTCCAGCTTCCGTGATGGCACGTGCGCCACGTACGCCGCCGGCGTGGCGTGGCTTATTCGCGACGTAACCACGATACCGGTTGACCTTCCTTGCAGACGTGCCCCTTCCAGCACGGTGGCCAGCGGGCGATACCGCAGGTCCTCCGATGGCTCCAGGTCTTTCCTCAGCGTGCCCGACTGGGGGCCGACGCCGACGAAATTGTCACTGGTGCGAAAGCCGGTGGCAAACGCGGTTGATGCGGGGGCGGAATCGGCGATCACGGAGTCCGCGATGTACGTCTTCACGCCGCCGACCAGCATCTCGTCCAGCGCCAACGGCGCTCCCTTGCACCAGCGGGCCAGCGTGTATTGTTCGCTCGAGCAGCCATCGGCAATCAGAATGATCACATTCCTGACGGGCTGATGGTCGTCGGCCGCAACCTGTCGGCTCGGCAACATGGAACCCACAACGATGCTCAACAGCAGTGTATTTCTCGCGAAAACGGCCATTACGGCAACTCCTGATTCCCCCAACGGACTTCTTTTTTCGATGCAACTGTGCCCCAGTCTACTACGTTGCCCCGGCGGCCTCACGAGGGCCTTGGTCCGGCTAACGGAGATTTAATATCTCCAAGCGCAAGCCCGCCTGCCGCTGCCAACCGATTGCAGGCCGGAAAAGCCTCGATCTTGTCCGCGGCGGCCGCTCCCTGAAGTAAACGCCCTTTTCAGCGGACAAGGAGCATTCCAGCGCGGCTTCACCGGCTACGTGGAACGCTCTAGTTACAGACAGTATGAGCCATATGCTCGAGACTCGCGGAAAACGCCGTCAACCGCGGGTGGACTGCGACACCAACGTCATACCCGCGGCGTCTGCTTCGCCCAAGCCAGCTGGCGTTCCCACCGCGATGCAAGCCAGATGGCGTTCCCGCCGCGATGAGCGGCTGGCAGCCCCATTTTTTTGCGTTATTTCGCGGCGGCCTCCACCAGCGAGTGGCCGCAGCAAAGTCATCCAGGCCGACCACTTCGACATACCGGTCGCCTGGGTAGCAGCGCGGCACCGACTTCTCCTGGCCGAGCGCACGAGTGGCGGACGCGCATCGACCCTCGGACGTTCCCCTCACACCCCACATGCCGGCATCTTTCGCCAACCTTTTGTCCGGAACACCATGTGTCAAACGAGGGACACGTGTGCTACGATGGCGAATTCGAAAATACGCGTCGAAATGGCTCTCGGATGCAGCTGGAAACCAGTATCGCCCCCTCCGTGGTGGCACTTTCGGCGATTCGTGTTGGGGTGTCGTGAAGAGGTCGGCTGCTGAGCCTGCGCTGAGCGACGGCAGACGAATGGCTCGACTCACTGTGCTGCCGACGGTGGTTCGAGCGGTACAGCGGTACAGCGGTACAGCGAGGCAGAGTGCTGTGGCAAGCCTCAACCGTTCCGAAGCGATCTGATTGAGCGGTGAAGGACCCGAGAGCCGTAGCGTTTTTCGAGTTGTTGATGGGGATGGGATTGGTGATGGGCGGTGAGTCATCTGTCGCGTCGCCCGACTGCGGTACCAGCGGTCATGCGAGAGTCGTGTAGCAGGTCGTACCCAATGTTAGCCGGCACTCGGTAATCGAAAGGGGAAATCGAGCCGTGTCGAATGCACCTGTCGAGTTCAGTAAGCGGGTACTTATGGTCGGATATGGATCCGTGGCGCAATGCACGTTGCCGATTCTGGTGAGGCATTTGCGGGTCCCGTTGTCCAATATCACCGTACTTGATTTTGAAGACCGCGCGGGGCAGTTGAAACAATGGACGGAACAGGGCGTACGATTCGTGCGCGAGGAGATAACGCCGGAGAACCTCGGCGAGGTACTGGGCCGATTTCTGGGTCCCGGAGACCTGCTGATCGACCTGGCCTGGAACATCGACTGTTGCGAGATCGTCGGCTGGTGTCATGACCGTGACGTGCTGTACATCAACACATCGGTCGAGGTATGGGACCCGTACGATCATTCCATCTACTCGCACCCGACCCAGCGGACTCTTTATTGGCGCCACCAGAACCTCTGCAGACTGCGGGAGTCGTGGTCGGAGCCGGGGACAACAGCGATACTGGAGCACGGAGCCAATCCCGGATTGATCTCGCATTTCACCAAGCAGGCGTTGTTGGATATCGGCGAGCGCCTGGTGGCCGAGAAGATGGTGACGGGCCGCGACGCTGAGGAAGTCTCCCAATTGATGGCCGACCGGACATTCAACCGACTGGCGATGAAATTGGGGGTGAAAGTGATTCACTGTTCGGAACGCGACACCCAGATTTCCAGTCGACCGAAGGAAGTTGACGAATTCGTCAACACCTGGAGCGTGGAGGGATTTCACGAAGAGGGGACGACGACGGCCGAGATGGGCTGGGGGACGCACGAAAAGGAGCTGCCGCCATTTGCCTACGAGCACGAGGAAGGTCCTCGCAATCAGATCTGCATGGCGCAGATGGGGATGAATACGTGGGTTCGTTCCTGGGTCCCCAATTACTCGATTCGAGGGATGGTCATTCGTCATGGCGAGGCCTACACCATCTCGGATCGGCTGACCGTCCGGGAAAACGGCGAGGCCGTCTACCGTCCCACCGTCCATTACGCCTATTGTCCGTGCGATGCGGCGATCGTGTCGCTGAGTGAGCTGCGCGGATACGAATATGAACTGCAGTCGCGGGTGCGGATCATGGGGGACGAAATCATCAGTGGTTCGGACATCCTGGGCGCACTGGTGATGGGGCATGCCTTCAATTCCTGGTGGACGGGGACCAGTCTGAGTATCGAGCAGTCGCGTCGCATGGTACCGCACCAGAACGCGACCACGATGCAGGTGGCCATTTCGGTTGTCGCGGCCGTCAGGTGGATGCTGGAGCATCCGCGGCAGGGAATTTGTCTGCCTGATGACCTGCCTCATGACTACATTCTGGAGATTTCCAAGCCATACCTGGGCAAACTCATCTCGACCCCGTCCGATTGGACGCCGTTGAAGTACTGCACGAACGCGTTTGAAGGGTATGCGCCCTTGTCATTGGATCTGACGGACCCCTGGCAATTCAAGAACTTCCTGGTGCGAGACCGAGAATAATGGCAACTCTGGAGAGGCTTCAGCAACTGGCAGGCCAGCACGGTACGCCGCTGTTCGTGGTGGATCATGACGTGTTGCGCGAGAACTACCGGCAATTCAAACAGCATCTGCCGCGTGTGCAGGCTTATTACGCCGTGAAAGCCAATTCCGATCCGGCGATTGTCGAGACGCTGTACCGCGCCGGAGCCAGCTTTGATGTGGCTTCGATTGCCGAATTTCGCCTGGTGTTCGAGAACATCAAGTCGATGCCGGACAAGCAGCGGCAGGATTACATCTGGGACAAGATCGTCTATGCGAATCCGATCAAGGACAATCAGACGCTTGTCGAGTTGGATCCGTACAAGCCACTGGTAACGTATGACAATCATGCGGAGATCGGCAAGATCAAGCGGTTCGCGCCTCACGCCGGCCTGATGCTGCGGATCCGCGTGCCGAACGCGGACGCGGTGGTCGAGTTGTCGTCCAAGTTTGGCGCCGCTTGTGAGGAGGCCATCACGTTGATCGAAGCTGCTTTCGACGCCGGATTGGGTGTGGAAGGGCTGAGTTTTCACGTGGGCAGCCAGTGCAACAATCCGGAGAGCTACGTGCGGGCTTTGAACATGGTGGCGCCGATCTTTCAGCAAGCGTGGGACCGAGGTTACTCGCTGGTGAAAATTCTCGACATCGGGGGGGGCTTTCCAGCTCCGTACGACAATAACGTACGGCCCTTCCGGGACCTGGCCGAGTGCGTGAATGCCGAACTGAACCGATTGTTTCCCGCCGAGATGGAGATCCTGGCGGAACCGGGGCGGTTCCTGGTGGCCACGGCCGGCACGGCGGTAGCCAAAGTCATCGGCAAAACGGTCCGCGACGGCAGGCCCTGCTATTACATTAACGACGGTGTCTACCACACCTTCTCAGGCGTCATTTTCGACCACATTCAATACCATTTGAAGGCCTTCAAAACGGGAGCGGCACGCGGCAGCGCCGTCTTCGGTCCGACGTGTGATGCCTTGGATACCATCTCGCTGGCCGAGGACCTGCCCGAGCTCGAACTGGAAGACCTGGTCTACAGCGAGAACATCGGCGCTTACTCGCACGCGTCCTCGACCCATTTCAACGGGTTTCCACCGGCCACGGTCGTGCACATCAATCGCTAGCTCACGGGCTCGCCGGGCCTGTCAGGGCTCGACGTAAATCTCCACCCACACGATCTGTTGGGGAGGGGTGCCGGCGAGCTGCTGCACATGGAGCTGATTATCGCCGCTGCGGACGATATCGAGCGGGCAGAGAAACCGAACGGCGCGGGCCGGGCTGCCCCCGTAAGTTTCGAGGTTGGCCACCTCTTCTCCCTCCCCCAACGCGTGCCCGTTGAGTGCTGCTTTCAAGATCGCCCCGGCGACATCGTCGCGCTGGGCCAGGCAGACAGTGGCCCAGACCTGTCCGGAGGTTGGCCGAGGCCCGATGGGAATGCGGAACTGGCCGCCCTCGATCGCCTCGGCCGGCAGCTGCACATCGGCCGGGAAGCCGGGTGGCACCGTGTCACGGAAGCAGATGCAGTGGCGACGGGGCGCTCCCAACACCGCTGAACTGGACAGGCCCGCCCGCAGCAGTTCGCGATATTGTGACTGGCTGACGGGCCGCGTCTCGCTGTCCATCCAGTTGAACAGGTACAGACTATCGGCACCTCGCTGGTGAGCCGAGGCGGCAAAGCCGCGCAGCGCCGGCAAGTCGTTGGCCACGGCTGCCCCGCTGGGCCACGGCCGCGCGTTGTACTCGACTCCCGGTGCGATCGTCACACGTTCGGCGGCGCTCCCCAATCGCTCGTGCCACAGCTCAACCGGAATGTCAAAATCGGAGGTGGTCCAGAACGGGCAGGGGACCACCAGATCGACGAGTCCTTCGGTGGCCCACAATACGGCATCCATGCCCAAGCCCGCGGCGGCATCCGGATGCGCCGGGACCCGTACTCCCAGCAGAATCGAGTGTCCGCGCTGCTGAGCCCATTGCCTGGTCAGCGAGCGCACGTCGCGCGTGAACTGAGTCAGAATTTCGCTCTCTTCCCGCTCGCGTCCCGGCGTCAGATGATAGCCGAATCGCATCCAGTCCAGTTCCAGGCCGTCCGGATCGTACCGTTCGAGCAGTTCCTTCACGAACGACATGTGATGCTCACGTACCTCCGCATGTGCGTAGTTCATGGCTCGATTCACCCAGGGACTGGGCGAGCCATTGGGCACTCGCCAGCACTGCGGGTGTGTGCGCCAGAACGTCGAGTGCATGAAATTGTCAGCCTCCTCGACACTGTGCACGTCGTTCATTCGCATGGACAGCCAGGGCGAAATGTGCTTCTCGCGGCAGCGTTGAATCCAGACCGTGTAGGGATCCAGACCGGACTGCTCCAGAAGCTTGGCATTCTGCGGCCACAGGTCTTGGGGTTCCTTTCCGTCTACCGGATCCCAAATAGCATCTCGCGTACCGCTGCGGAAGCTGGCCCGCATGGCATTGGGATTCAGAAACAGATGCGTGACACTCGTGGCGGCGTACTGGTCTACAAAGGCGTGCAGCCCTTCCCGTGTCATTTCCGCCGGCTGGCGCGTGCCAAAGAAATGACTGTTGTCCTCGTTAATGACGAACATGTTCCGCAGCTGTCTGTGCGGTTGGCTGTTCGTCGTGCTGCCGGCTGCCACCTGGTCATCCCCCACGGCACGGGCCACCGTCAGACAACCAACCAACCAGAGAAGGCAACTGATGCGGCTCATGGTCGAATCCTCGTCGGAGTGTGTGTGTGGAACGTCTCGTAATCAGTCCGAGATTCTGCCGGCGTCATCACTGAAAAGAGAGCTGTTGGAACTCTCCCTGACAGTGACCGTTAGAGTCGGATCTGGCTGGGTCTCTGGATCGATGGTCGTGATCCTCGTCGGCCGCGGTTCCAGCGAGCCAGCTACTCGCGCCTGCCCGCTCAACAGACTCCATTCTCCCACCCAAGGAACTCGGCACAATAGGGGTCCGAAAGGGCAGGCTTTCCAGCCGCGTGCGCCCCCCGCGGCCGCCACCAAACAGGAAATTCGAAACCCAAAATCGAAATCCTAAACAAATTCGAAATCCAAAAACTCCAGAGAAAAAACCTCCGCTGCCGGCAAAACCACAGTCATGGGCCACCAGCGGATCTTCGCCACCGGGGCATGCTATCCCTTCCTCCTTTCCTCCCTTCCTCCTTTCCTCCTTTTTTTCTGTCATTTGAATTTGTTTGGGCCTTTTTTTCATCCGGTGCTTCGAATTTCGGATTTGTCTCCAGACCTGCGCGCAGGTTACTGGTTAACACGCTCATCCGCCCGCGTGGCTACGACAATTCAGTTGCTGCCTGGCAAAGCAGAGCCCATGCCTGCTGGACATTTTCCATCTGAGTGTTGGTCTGCCCGATGGACATGCGAATGACGAACTGGTCGTTCAGCTTGGTGTGAGTCAGGTAGGCGCGCCCGGTGTGATTCACGTGTTCCAGGATCTGCTGAGTGGCAACGTCACCTGCCAGATGCCGGAACGTGACGAGATTCAGCGGGGTGGGCGCCACACGCTCGAACTGCGGATGTTGATCCACCCAGCCGGCGAATTGCTGAGCCATCGCGACGTGCTGGCGCACTTTCTGTTGCAGGCCTTGTACGCCGTAGTGGCGGATCACGAACCAGAGCTTGAGGGACCGGAAGCGACGGCCGAGTGGCACGTGCCAGTCCCGATAATCGAGCACGGCTCCCGATTCGGTGGCTTTGTTCTTCAGGTATTCGGGGAGCACGCTGAGCGTTCGTATCAACGCCGCTCGATCCGCCACGAAGAAGCAGTCGCAATCGAAGTTCGTGAACATCCATTTGTGCGGGTTGAAGCAATAGCTGTCGGCCAGTTCGAGTCCCTGGAACATCGCCTGGAATTCCGGACAGAGTGCGGCCGTGCCATACATGGCTGCGTCGACGTGCAGCCACAAAGCGTGTCGCCGGCAGATTTCCCCGATGGCCGGCAAGGGGTCGCAAGCTCCCACGGACGTCGTGCCGACCGTGGCGATGACCAGGCAAGGTTGATGACCCGCTGCCTTGTCCGCCTCGATAGCCGCCTCGAGTTTCCCTGGTTGGAGACTCAACTGTTTGTCGACATCGATCAGACGCAAGTTGTCGCGGCCCAATCCGGCGACCATCATCGCCTTCTCGATGGACGAGTGTGCCTGAGTAGAGGTGTAGGCAGTCAAACGCCGGTCGATGCCGCGCCGATTGCTTTCGTAGCCGGTACATCGTTCCCGTGCCGAGAGCAGAGCGCAAAGGGCAGCGCTGGAAGCCGAGTCCTGGATGACACCCCCGCCGTGGGATGACGAATGAAAGCCGCGCGGCAGTTGCATGATGTCAACCAGCCAGTCCAGGACATGCGTTTCCAGTTCCGTGCAGGCGGGGCTGGTGGCCCACATCATCCCTTGCACGCCCAGGCCCGACGAAAGCAAGTCACCCAGGATGGAAGGACCGGAATTGTTGGCTGGGAAGAAGCCAAAGAAGTTCGGCGATTGCCAGTGCGTGATGCCCGGCATCAAAATCTCGTCGACGTCGCGCAGCATCTGCTCGAACGATTCGCCGCGGTCCGGCGCCCGTGCCGGCAGCCGTTCCCGGATCTCGCCCGGCGCGACCTGTGACAGTACGGGATACTGGTCCACTTCCTGCATGTAACGAGCGATCCAGTCGATGACCTGGTAGCCATGCTGGCGGAATTCTTCGGGGGTCATGGATCAACTGCACTTTCGCGAGTGGTGAAGCGTGGCGAGTGGGGGGCGAGGGGGGGGCGACGTTGCCTGCCAGTGGCCCTTGGACCATAAGTGACAACCTAACAATCGACCAGGCTCCTGACAACGCCGGTTGGCCAAGTGTCGTGTGTGCCAAGCTCGCCGCCGACGGTCGGCCATCGGGCTGTCGGAGAAACCGTTTACAGCGAGCGCTGCTCGCCGTTAGAATGCTCGTTCCGCCGCAGATAACGGATCTGGGGGTCTCGTCCTGAACTCGCGAGGTGGTGAACGCCATGCGTACGACTATTTTCTGGTGTGGAGTGTTAGGATTTCTGCTACTACCAGGTTGCGGGCCGAAGGAAGCTCCGAAAACGCCCGCTCAAGAGCAGCAGGTGACCGAGGTCGGGCCGCCCCCCCCGCCGATCCAGCCCACCACGCCGGCCACCACGGGCGAAGCGGGGAAAGCGGCCGGCGAGGAGACTCCGGCAGTCAATCCGTACCCTTATGAACAGCTGATCGCCGACGTGGGGAATGAGGGGCTGACAGATGCCTACAAACAATGTGAAGACGAACTGCGCGAGAACCCCACTGAGGGCGATCTCAGGATGCAGAAGATCTATCTGTTGAACACTGCCGGCGCGATGTTGATGTCACGCCAGAATCGAGAACAGGCCCTCACCTCGTTTCGTGCCGCATTCGAATTGGCTCAGCAGCTAGTCAAGGACGTCCCGGACCCCCCCGACACCTATCGGCAAGTGCTGGCCATGGTCTATTACAACGGCGCTTGTGCTCAGTCGCTCGATGGCAATGCTGACGCGGCCAAGGCGACGTTGGAGCAGGCGATCCTCTGGGGGTGGAATGACATGGAGGCGATCAAGAACGATTCGGATCTGGCGAACGTCCGAGCGCTGAGCGGGTTCGACGCGGATCTGGCGAACTGGGCCGAGCAGGCGCGACAGGCCATCGTGAAGGCGGCCCGCGACGAGTTGGCCAAAGGGGAGACTTTCCCGTTTGATTTTCAGATCGAGGATCTCACCGGCACGCAGATCAAACTGGCTGATTACAAGGGAAAGGTGCTGATCGTTGATTTCTGGGGAACGTGGTGCCCTCCGTGTCGAGCGGAAATTCCCTCGTTCGTCAAGTTGCAGGACCAGTACGGTCCTCAAGGGTTTCAGATGATCGGCATCAACTACGAAAACATGCCGGCGGATGAGGCCAAGGCGAAAGTGCAAGAGTTCGCGACTTCGAACGGAATCAACTATCCCTGTGCGATCGGCACCGAAGAACTGCAGAACCAGGTGCCCCAGTTTGAAGCATTTCCGACAACCCTGTTTATTGATCGAACGGGCAAGGTGCGATTGAAGGTCGTCGGATCCCACGACTATGGCTATCTCGAGTCGTTGGTGCAGGTGCTGCTCGAGGAACCTGCTGCCGTGGCGCCGTCGGAGCCGACGTCGGCCCCCTAGCCTGGATTCCCGCGGGACCAGATCGCCGTCGTAGCCACGCTCGCGCCGTCGTAGCCACGCTCGCGCCGTCGTAGCCACGCTCGCGCAGAGCGTGGGGGAATCGCCTTACGTACCATCACTTCCCTCCGCGGTCTGGGCGACCGCAGCTACGGTCCGCGTCGTAGCCACGCTCGCGCGAGCAGAGCGTGGGGGAATCGCCTTACGTACCATCACTTCCCTCCGCGGTCTGGGCGACCGCAGCTACGGTCCGCGTCGTAGCCACGCTCGCGCAGAGCGTGGGGGAATCGCCTTACGTACCATCACTTCCCTCCGCGGTCTGGGCGACCGCAGCTACGGTCCGCGTCGCAGCTGCGCTTGCGCAGCTATATCCGGGTTTCCTGGTTAAGGCAAATCGCTCGGTGGTCGCATCTCCCGTGCGGGCATGGTATCATGTATCGCCATCAGCAACTTACCTGCACTCCGCCGTCCACCCCGAAAAATAGGGGGGGGCGGACCCCGGATTGTCGAGTCAGCCAACCCCATTGCAGGACTTCGTGACCGGCCTTTCTTGTTTGGCGA
This sequence comes from uncultured Planctomycetota bacterium, assembly GCA_963802295.1. Taxonomy (GTDB): domain Bacteria; phylum Planctomycetota; class Planctomycetia; order Pirellulales; family Pirellulaceae; genus JAJRVM01. Next base: position 138,224 of record CAWDIM010000011.1, read on the forward strand.
TTTCTCTGCTTGAAAGGATGGGATTCCGAATTTCAGCGCGATTCGAATACGGACAAGAAGACAGGGGATAGAACCATCTCTGCTGGAAGACTCGTTTTTTGTCAGCCGATGTTTTGGTTCCTGCGCATTCTCTCGACACCACACCACTACAAGCCACGAACCGAGGAAACAGCAGCGGCATAACATTGCGATCCATAGCAGGCCAGATTGTTATCGCGCCACGAGCTTTCCCGTTGTTCGGCGGTCCCGCCAAATTGGAGCATTTCATGAGACGACATTCCCTGACGCTATGGTTGGTTCTGCTGTGCGGTTCGAGCGCTGTTTGGGCTGAGGAACCGGACTATCGCGACTTGTTTTCCGATACCTGGGTGGCGACCGACGCGCTGGGCAGAACCATGCCCGACTTTGCGACGGTGGGTCCCGTGAAGAACGATCAGCGGCGTGTGGTGGGGATTTTCTATATCACGTGGCACAGCGACAACCTGGCCAATCTAAAGAGCCCTTACACGGCGGATGTGACCAAGGTACTCGCGGCCGATCCCGGTGCGCGGATCGATCCCCATCATCCTCTCTGGACGGAAGGGTCCTACCACTGGGGCGAACCGGAGGTCGGGTATTTTCTGAGCAAGGACGAATACGTCATTCGCAAGGATATGTCCATGCTTTCGGATGCCGGAGTGGACGTGCTGGTGATGGACGTGACGAATGCGGTACGTTACTGGGACGAGTGGGATGTCTTGTTTCCGGTGATGCAGAGAATGAAGGCGGAAGGAAACAAGGTCCCGCGGTTCTGTTTCTGGTCTTTCAATGGCCCGGCGATTACGGTGGTCCAGGATCTGTATGACAGAATCTACAAGACGGAGAAATACCAGGACCTGTGGTTCTATTGGGACGGGAAGCCGCTGCTGCTCTATAACGGCACGCCCGGCGTGGACGCTAACGGGCAAGTGACCCAGCACCCCAACCTGCACTATGATCCCGCGGCCAAGACCGATGTGAATCACCCGCATTTCGGCGACCCTGATTACAGCGAGGAGTTTTACCAGGACTACACGAAAGAGGTGAAGGAGTTCTTCACTCTGAGAACGATGTGGTGGGGGTACTACGAATGGGCCGGAAAGCGTTTCATTGGGACGGAGGACAATTGGAGTTTCGGGTATGACATGGGGGACAAACGAGTTCAAGCCATGGATGTGAAGGACCTGGTCTCGACGCACCAAGGAACCAGGGAAGAAGCGGCCGTGACCCCGGCGCAGCATCCGTCAAGTCTCACCGGCAAGTGCTGGACCCGTGAACACGGTGAACCGGAACTGAACGAATTCGATCTGCCGGTGCCGACCTTCGTTCCCTGGCTGGGTGAGACAGTGCCGAATCCCGAAGGCTATGGCATCTATTTCCAGCAACGCTGGGACGAGGCACTTCAGGTCAATCCGCAGTTCCTCTACATCAATGACTGGAACGAGTGGACGGCAGGCAAGTATTCGCCTGGTGCCGACAAGACTTTTCCGTTTATGCGCCGGCAGAATAAGTACTTCTTTGTCGACCAGTACAACTCTGAGTTCAATCGCTGCGTCCATCCGATGAAAGGAGGGTACACCGACAACTACTACATGCAAATGGCCCAGAACATTCGCCGCTACAAGGGGATTCGTCCCATACCGCAGTTGAGCGGCCTGTGCCAAATGCAGATCGACGGGAACTTCGCCGATTGGCAGGCCGTCGAGGTCGAGTACCGCGACGCTGTCGGCGACACGTTTCATCGCGATCACAAAGGGTACGGGGGACTCCATTATCAGAACAATTCCGGCCGCAACGATATCGTCACCTGCAAAGTCGCGGTGGACGAGGACCACGTCTACTTCTACGCCGAAGCAAACGGCGAGCTGACTCCGCACACGGACACCAACTGGATGTTGCTCCTGATCGATGCGGACCAGAATCACGACACGGGGTGGTTTGGCTACGATTACCTGGTCAATCAGAGGGTGATCGATGCGAACACCACGACGCTGATGCGCTACGATGCATCGAATGCCGAGCATCCCTGGGTGGAGCAAGCGGAGTTGCCGATTCGCCATGCCGGCAAATCGCTGGAATTGGCGTTGTCACGTTCACTCATTGGCGGGACGGGTGACGAGGTGAATTTCGATTTCCACTGGAGCGACAATCCGGCCGATCTGGCCGACCCCATTTCGTTGTGTATCAACGGCGACAGCGCTCCGAATCGGCGTTTCAACTACCGCTGCATCTGGCGGAAATAGAGGCTCCTCCGCATCACTGTCCGCAGAGATCCAGTGCTCATGGCGGCGTCTGCAACGGTAGCTCGCGACGGCGCCGCCGCGACTGTCGGGGGGGATGTTCGCCCGTGAGGCTCTTGGCGAGGCACGTGCGGCACGCGCTAGGGGAGCGGCGAAGCCAAAGCGTTTCGTCTTGCCGGAATCACGGCGCCGCCGCGTGGCGCCCAGGACGGTGGCGAGTGGCAGGTAGCCGGCGGTGGAGCTTCGCGGGCATGCCGCGTCGCAGGCGATTTCCCGAACGAGGGCTTGGTCCGGGACCGGGCCCCCCGCGCCGGCCTGCAGAATGCGGGCCGGCGACTGGCAAAATCCCCAGACGCGTCTACGAAGAATACGGAGTCGGTGCGTCTGAGTTTTCTCGGTATCCTTCTGGGCGTCTGTCAGGTCTTCTGACTGCCGATAGCGGCTGCTTAGCGCAGCCGGTGGTGCGTCGAGCACGGCGGGCCGCGGCTCGCGACCGGCACGACGTTTGGGCCTCTGCAGGAGTTGCATCATGCGCAGCTTTGATCAGTCAAGTGGAAAGGGGCTGTTGCGAACAGCCATCCGGCGATCCTCGAAAGCACGGCGACGAGGGGCCGGCAAGCGGAAGCCGTATTTCCAGCATTTGACCTGTGAATCTCTCGAGGCGCGACGATTGTTGGCAGTCGATTTCCAGGGCATTCTGGGGTGGACCGAACAGGGTCCGGGGCCCATTACCTTGTCCAATGGGTTCATTCAAGCCGGGGCCATCGAGGCGGTGGTGGTCGATCCCGCCGATTCCGATAACATCTATGTGGGGACGGTCAACGGTGGAGTGTGGCGCACCACGACCGGCACGTATTCGCCCACAGATGGAGTCGACAACGACAACGACTCGGTCGTTGATAATCCCGAGGAGTATCCGTCATGGGAACCGCTGACCGACCAATTCGCTTCCCTCTCGATCAGCGCCCTGGCGATCAGTCCGCAGAATGCGGCGACGATCTACGCGGGGACTGGTCGGACGAGTGCGGGATTTGGTGACGGTGGTTCGGCCATCGGACTGTTGCGTTCCACCGACTTCGGCAGTTCCTGGATGCAGGTGGGGCCCGAATTGCTGGGCCTGCGAATTCGGAGCGTCGTGCCGACGGGCCAGAACGATCCGGGTACCTTGCAAGAGATTATCCTGGTGGCGTCCGATAGCGGCGCTGGCGGTGTTTTTCGCAGTACGGATGGAGGAGCCACTTTCGTATCATTGTCCGGCACAGACGGTTCGACGGACGGCCTTGATAACGACGCGGATGGTGCAGTGGACGAAGTGGGGGAATTGAACCTGCCCGCGGGGGCTGCCAGTCACCTGGTCGCGGATCCCGGCAATCCCAGCCGATATTACGCCGCCCTGCCCGGTGTGGGAGTGTTTCGCAGTGACGATATCGGCCAGAGCTGGCAATTGGTGAACGGCACCGGCGCGAACGTGATCACTGGAATCGGGGCGCCGAATTTCCGCACGGAGCTGGCTGTGCACGACAATGGCGGCACGAATGTCGTGTACGCGGCGATCATTCGCAACGATGTCGCCTTGCCTTCTCCGCCGTTCAATGCGCGGACCAATCGCGTGTTCGCCATGTTCCGCTCAACGGACGGTGGTGCCAATTGGCGGCAGCTGCAGAATATGCCGGTGATCAATCCGGGAGCACAAGCCGGAGCTCACTTTGCCATGTTGGCTCATCCCACGAACTCCAACGTGCTGTTTGTCGGAGGCGATGCACCCGATGGTTCATTGGCCCCTCCGCAAATGACGCGCTACCGATTCGTGGCGAACGATGGCAATCCCGCGCTGGACGCCTGGCAACTGGTGGCGGATAGCGGGACGGTGGACAATTCGCGTCCGCACGCAGATACCCGTGACCTGGCCTTCGCCAATGACGCCAACGGAAATCTCTCGCTCGTGAACGTGGATGATGGTGGTATCTACCGGCTATTCGATCCGGACCTCGTGGCGGCCAGTCGCCGATGGGAATCGATGAACGGAGATATCCGTGTCACCGAATCCTATTCGGTGGCCTACGATGCGCTGAACGGCACGCTGCTGGTCGGTACGCAGGACAACGGAACGTCTCGCCAGCGCGACACGGGGGATCCGCTGTTTCCGTTTGACTGGAATTTGATCCAGGGTTGCGATGGTGCCGTGGTGGCGGCTGACAACGATCAGACGGCCCATCCCGATGAAACCATCCTCTACACCAATGCGCAGAACTTCACAGCTTGCGGCGGTTTGCAGCGCCGGACGATCGACAATGCGAATATCGAGAGTGCGGCCGTCGGTCCGGGCCAGGTGGTCGTCGGCACGGGGGGCCGCACGTTAACCGGGCCCGGTACGTTATTGCTGGGCACGAATCTGGTCTTTGACAACACTTTCCAGTTCGTACAGCCTTACGCGCTGAACAACGTCGATCCGTCCCGCATGCTGGTCGGCACCAACTTTCTCTACGAATCCACCGACCGCGGCGATACCTTCACCGCGTTGGGAGGCCTGATCGACCTGACGAATAACGGCCTGGACGATGACGGGGACGGAGCACCGGATCCCGATCCGGACGAATGGGCACCGGCCAACCCGGTCGGAGCGGTCCGGCAGGCTGGATACCCGCAGTCGTCACCGATTGCGTATGGCGGCACGGCTGACGGGGTGCCGAATGAGGACGTGCTGTGGGTAGGTGGCGGAGGCAATCTGCTGCTGCGCACCACGGCCGGCGGATTACCGAGCGTTGTCTCGAACTACACGTCTGGCGCGGTCGGCGGTGGTCCGGTCGCCGACATCGTGATGGACCCGGAGGATTGGCGGATTGCCTATATTGTCGATCTCAACGGATCCGTGTTTCACGCTCAGACGGACGACGCCGGCGTTTCGGTGACGTTCACCAATTTGACCGGCAACCTGCCATCCTTGGCGACCGATCTGCGAACGATCGAATTCATACGGACCGACTCGGCCAACGTTCTGCTCGTGGGTGGGCAGAACGGAGTCTATCGCGCCATCAATCCGCTGAGCGATTCGGAGTGGTCGGAGATGGGCTTGAATCTGCCCAACGCGCCGGTGAACGATCTGCAGTACTATCCACCCTCGGAAGGCGATGTGTTGGCTGTCGGCTTGTTCGGTCGCGGTGTGTGGAAGATCGAGAACGTGTCGCAGGTGGTGGACGAGCAGGGGGTGTTGAATATTTGTGGGGACGAGAACCAAGTCAATCAGGATGATGAGATACTGCTGGTCCGTGACGCGGGGAATCCTCTGTTGTTGGACGTTTACGTCAATGGAATTCTCCAGTTCCAGGGGCCGCTGGCCGCCGTGCATCAGATCAACGTTTTCGGCCAAGGGGGAAACGACACGCTGACCGTCGATGTTTCGTTCGGTTTGATCGATGTCGCCGGTGGCATCCGTTACGACGGAGATGGTCTGTGCTGGTCGATCGAGGAAGGTGATCCCCTGGTCGGCTTGGATCGAGGGTTCGACACGCTGATCCTAACGCAAACGCAGGGAGCGCCGCTGGCCACGGAGTTTCTCTATGTCGGCAATCTACCCGGGTCGGGTCGGAGTGTCTTGACCGACGCCGCGGGTGGAGTTCAGACCATCGACTTCGAGGAGCTTGAACCGATCCTCACGAATGTTGTGGCGCCCTCCTTTGCACTGGGTTCGCTGCCGGGACTGGCCAGCCTGCTGGCCGAAGCGAACACGGTTGATATTCGCGACGCGCAGCTGCTGGCTGATGGCGTGCGCGTGACGATCGACAATTTCGAGCCGGTTGAATTCGCCCAGAAGGGCGTCGCGACGCTTGACTCGGGAGCCGGTGACGATGACATTTCGGTGGAAAACATCACGAGCGACGGCGTGCTGACAATACTCGATATCCTGGCCGGCCCGGGGCAGGATCGAGTGTATGTGCAACGGGTGTATGCCGGTGTCGCGACGATTGTGCGAGGCGGCTCCGATAACGACGTGCTCGACGCCCGCGAGGAGTTCACCACAGGCGTGACGCTGATAGGCAATGCCGGGGATGATGTGCTCGTCGGTGGTGGTGGAGACGATTCACTGCAGGGTGGTACGGGTGACGACCTGCTGGAAGGGCTCAGCGGTGACAACATGCTGGATGGCGGCAGTGGTTTTGACACCGTCGTCATTCACGGAACGCCGGCGCGGATCTGCTGAGCATCAGCCAGGATTCGTTGATCAGTCTCGTTTCGGTGGTCAATGGCGATACGCGTGCCGATACGATCGCTTTCATGGACGCGATCCATGTCGATGCGGGCCTGGGTGGCGATATTATCCGCGTGAATCAGGCGGACGGCATGGTGGCCAACCCCGCGCAGAGTCTACCCGTGTGGGTCGAGGGGGGCGGCGGCAATGCCGGCGACCGCTTGATTGTCAATGACGACGGTTTAGGTGACCTGGTGGTTGTGCGGGAGGCCTTTGATGGAAGCAGCGGTACTATCACGGTAGGGCCGTTGGCCCCCATTGCTTATGACGGCATTGAGAAAACGACGATCACGCCGCTGGATCCGATTACCGGCGGCACGGGCAGCGACGCGCTTGGCCGCCTGTTCGTTTTCAAGCCCGATGAATTCGAATTGAACGATGCTCGACAAGTCTCCACACACCTGGGAATCGCGCCACTGTTCGTGACAGACTTGAGCATTACGCCGGGAACGGTGGCGCTGCCTGCACCGCTGGGTAATGTTCCTGGTGACGAGGACTGGTACGAGTTCATGCCGGAAAAGACAGGGACCTATCGGTTCGATGTTCTGTTCCAGCAAATCACCACGCTGACGAACGGACGAGCGGGACTCCCCAACAACGGCAATCTGGATATTGCCGTGTATGACCAGCAGGGGAACTTCCTTGCTCAAGGAAACTCGGTCGCCGACAACGAGTCCGTGGCCATCAGCATGCTGGCGGATCGCAGCTACTTCCTGCGAGTTGTCGGGGCCCAGGACGCGATTAATGTCTACGACCTGAACATCGTGGAAGTGGACCTGTTCGGACCTGTAATCGATTCGGTGAATATCACAGGGCAGGTCTACGATCTGTTCGATCCCAAGCCGAGTGTGGATGGACCGACGCCACCGGTGACCAGTCTGACGATTGCCGTGACCGATCCGCCTCCTCGCGCGCCCGGCGACCTCTATCCCGCATTGGAATTGGCCATTGCCCAGCATCCGGGACACTATCTGCTGGTGGGAGATCACAACGGTCCGATTCCGATGGGGAACGTCGTGGTGATCAACGACCCACCGGTGGTCGGACTTCCGGCGACGGCGACGATCCAGTTGGTCTTTTTCGAGCCGCTTCCCGACGATCGCTACACGCTGTGGATTTCGGCTAGTCTGACCGATCCGGCGGAAAACCAATTGGATGGCGAAACGAATGCGGTGCAGCCGCTTGAGCTGCCGCAGTTTCCCACCGGGGACGGCGTGAGCGGCGGAGAGTTTGTGGCGCGGTTCACGGTTGATAGTCGGCCAGAGATCGGTGTCACCGCCTCGACTCGCATCTACGTCGATATCAATGGCAATCTGACGTACGATCCAGCGGGAGACGGCGACACGACCAACAAGGATCTGATCTTCCGTTTTGGCGTCGAATCCGACGCGTATTTCGCCGGCAACTTCGCTCCGGCTGCTGCCGCTCAAGCCTCGGGCTTCGACAAACTAGGGGCTTTTGGCGTCGATCCCCTGACCGGACAGTATCGTTTCCTGTTGGACTTTGACCACAACGGAGTGCCCGACTTCTTCTCGCCCGCGACCGGACTATCGACCAGCGGGTTGCCCGTGGCGGGTGATTTCGCCCCCGCGCATCCTGGGGACGAAATCGGGTTGTTTATGGGTGATCGATGGCATCTCGACACGAATGGCGACAATATCATCGATGTGAATGTCGATACGACGATCCTGACCACCATGCGCGGCATTCCCGCCGTCGGTGATGTCAACGGGGACGGCATTGATGATCTGATCACGTTTGACCCAGGACAGGACGTCTACTTCCTGGACCTCAACAGCGACGGAGTCGCGGACGATACCATTGCGTTCGGGATTCCAGATTTCATCGAGCGGCCGGTGACTGGCGATCTGAATCTGGATGGCGTCGATGATTTGGGATTCTGGGTGGCCGGCAGCTCGGATAAGATCGGGGAAGGCAAGGCCGAATGGCATTTCCTGATTTCCGATCGCATCGCTCAGAACCCCAACGAACTGGCATCCGCCTTGTTCGATCCCTACAGTCCTGACCCACTGGGGAACGATCAATTCGCCAACTTCGGCGATCGCTACTCGCTGCCGATCTTCGGGAATTTCGATCCACCGGTAGCTGGCGGCTCCGGTTCGTCGGGCGGGCGTCTACTGAGTTACCAGAACGCGGCTCTTCCCTCGGATGTGAATGCCGATGGCCATGTCTCGCCGATCGACGTGCTGATCGTGATCGATCGGCTCAACCGGATGGGGTCTGTGGTCATACCCGCATCGATGGTCGAGTACGACGTTCCAGCGCCCTATTGGGACGTATCCGGCGATGGTGTCATTTCCCCCATCGACGTGCTCACGGTGATCAGCGTCCTGAATCATGTGGGCGAGGGTGAGGGGGAACACGGTGTTGATGGAGCGGGGACTTCGTCGAGCGCAACGGCTGCGTACCCGCTCGCCGCGAGTTCCGCGAATTCGATTGGCGTTGCGCCGCTGGAAAGTGAAGGGGCAGAGCCCGTGCACGCTGATTCCGTGCACGCCGATTCGACCGCCCGCTGGGCGACCAGCGCTTCTGATGACCCGATTCACGGCGTCGGAAATGCATGGTTGGTCGGCGACGAGCAGCCGGTAGCCAGTTCCTGGGAGCGATGGGAAGAGGATGATGATCTGGAGGACTTGCTGGCGATTCTAGGTGAGGATGTGTCATCCGAATGGTCAAATCGGTTGTGAGATGCGGTGGGCAAGACTCGGGCAAGAAAGAACAGGAGTGGCCGTTTGCACAGCGGCCACTCGCAGCGATCACACCGGGACAGCGGCCCGCGCGGGCCGCTGTCAGATCCTGTCCCTTGATTGCCGTTGCACCCATCGGCCCGGCTCGCAGCGGGCCCTGAGGGCTATGCGTCTAGTACCGCAGTTCTACGCGAGACACCAGACCATCGAATGTCAAGGTTTCACTCAAGTCGGTATAGGATCCGGCGCGGACACCGTCGATGTACGATCCGGTCGTCAGCGTATTGAACCAGCCCGAGACGGCGTAGCCGCCGGTTACACGAAGCCGTCCACTCTGCGATTCCCAACCCAACCCCAGCTCGGCATCCAGGATGGTCACAATCCGGTAATCCTCCAGGTTGTTCCCAATCACGGCTGCTCCACCGAATTGATTTGTCTGCCGATAGTTGGCCTTGAACTCGCCTCCCACGAAATTGACGTCTCCCTTGGCGTACAACAGTATTCCGGTACCCGGACGACGTTTGACTCCGTCCAGTCCGAAGCGGATACCCATGCCGTCAAAGTCGATCTGCGTGTCCACGCTGGTCAATCCGGCGGCCGAGAAAATCTCTTGGGAAGCCAGGAAGTCCTGGGACAGATGAGCGTAACGCAAGCCGACTGCGTAGTTGATGGCGGAATCACAAGTGCCCCACAACAGAGCGCGGTAGTCGACATCCAGCAATTGGAAGTCGATGTCGTAGGAAGCGGAGGCCGAAACACTCGTTGCACCGGAAGTCACCACGCTCGGATGTCCGACGACCAGGTTCAAGACGTTTCCGGGAGTCGCACTGAACACGTCCTGCGTGTCACTGTTGAACCAGGTGTATGTCGCGACGACGCTCGCACAATCGTCAATCGCCCAACCGGCGCCAATCCGAAAGCCGGTTCCGTTGTCAATGTTCGCCCGGCCTACCGGCCCTGTCGGAGAGGCCAGAGCTGGATCGAAACTGGTCTGCTCCACCGCGTACACCAAGTCCACATTCCCGGGTCGCAGGAACAGAATCTCCGCGAAGACGCCACTGTGATGCTGCCACACCGGAGCACAGCAGCAAGGGTCTTCGCAGCAAGCATCGCAACCGCTTGTGCAGTCGCCGCAATCCTCATCAACATGACTTGCCGTGTTAGTGTACCAATTTCCCAAGGTTCCGTGTGAAACACTCTTGGCGTTGATGCTGGTACTGCTGCCCGGTATTTCCTTTGCGTTGGCGGGAAATGCCATGAGCATCGTCAATGCCACTCCCCAACCAAACCGATGTCCGCTTCCCATTGCTCGACTCCCTTACTGTTGGTTCCTTCGGCGCAGCCACTAACGCCATCACTATCAGTATCGACAGCTCCTTTCCCTACCATTGGGCGGACGCGTGTCGCGGGAACAGGCTTCCCAGTTGACCTGGTTTATCGCGTCCGTCAGGAGGGGGGGTGGCGAGCCTCGCCCGGTCGATTCTCCGTCAGCGATCAACTCGTTCCCGCAGGCCGACAGCACCACTTTTTTCGCGGTGGCACAAGAACTGCTTAACCCGATCCACGGTTGATCGTAACGGTTGTCAGACGGCTGACGCGAGCAGCAGTACAACCACGGAATGTTGCGGTAATTGCCGCGTGACACTCAGGAGGACGAACGACCACGCGGCGCGCAGTCGAATTTCGCCGGGCCTGTAAACCTTCCACTAACCTTGTAAGCCTTACATCAATCGCCGTTGACTTGTGGTGAAGATTCGACGGTGGTGAACACTCGACAGAGAACTCTCACACTTTGGTTTTCCAGTGGTCCAATCATCCAACACGAGGGACGTCTCATGGACGGAACGTTACTGCTGGCCGCCAGTGCGGCCTTGTTTCCGATATTGGGCAATGTTGATTCTTGGGCTCGTCACCCGGCTCTGTTTGCGATCCTGCTCTGGGCGATTCTCACTTCGGTCCGGGCCCTCGTGTTGAAGCCTGAAGTCGCTCGAGCCTTGGGGTGGATCGGGGGACGCAGTAAGACATTGCCATCATTGCGACTCGCCGTCGCGCGGGCAGATATCGACGTGAGGGGGTGACTGAGGGCACCACGTTTCTGGTCCGGGAGCGAGTTTGTGCTAGGGAGCGAGTACCAGCCCGAGCGTCGCTCGAACTTCCGGCTCCAGCACTTTCCGGTCGTCGTCGAGTTGGTTGTAGAGCTGTTGAAACAGCGTGGCGTTCTCGTCACTTTCTGCCACGTACAGCCGCAGGCCGCGGACCACATCCGCTCGTTCACTGTCAGCCACATCGAGATGTTTCAGCCGTGAGGGCAACCATTGCTTCCCGGCATAGCGGTCCATCAAACGCTGCAGCTTGACCAGGGTAAGTTGAGCCGCGGGGATGTCGCCCGTGGCGACATGATCGATGAAGTCATAGCGAGACCAGGGGACGGCGTATTTCAGATGTCCGAGTTGTGGCTCGGGCCGGCCTTCGTCCAGGATCGTGATGGACCAGCGTTTGGTGCGGCTGAAGGGCAGTTCCGCCGTCTCTTGTTTCCCGTCGCCGGCGGCTACCCGTTGCTTGACCTGCTGCTCGGACAACACGAACAGTTCATATTCGGGTGCGGACAGCACATCCATGGCACGCTGGCGTCCCGCGGGAGTTGCACACAGCTGTTCCGGATCCATGGTAAAGCCGGTGGGGAATGCTTGTGGATCGAAGGGTCGAACCCATTGCTTACCAATCTGATCGATCGGCACCAGCATATCCGCGGTCGACCAGAAGGCGATCACCGGACAAGTGATTGTGTCCAGTTGGCTCAGCGGAGAGTGCTGGTAGTAGATCGGCTCATCGGTATTGTCGCCGTACACCGGTGCCGCCTGTTGGGCGATCGTGGCGACGGAATGGAACACGGGCATTTCCGGCTGCTTCGATGCCGTGTCGTTAGTCGTCGGCCAGTTCTTTGTCTGCAGGAAGAAGGCGGCGTTATAACCCCAATTCACCGGTGGCACATCCGCGGCGGCGCCCGCCAACGGGAATGTCTCGGCTGCCAGCATCAGGGTCATGTAGCCCCCCGCGCTACCACCGCCGATGACGACCCGCGCATCGTCGACGAAGGGAAGGGCTCTCGCGATGTGCAGCAGGGCGATGTCCGGATTGGGCGTTTGCACCAAAGGGTTGGCTTTCAAGTCCCGCGGTGTCACGACAGCGTATCCCCGGCCGACGTGAATCGACGCGGAGCGATCGTCGAGTTCGTATCCGGCGGAGTAATAGAGGGGCACTTGCGTCTTGCCGTCTTGCACCACGGACGGCAAGTAAATCTTCGCCTTGCCCAGGGTCTCGTGACCCTGCGTGTCCAGGTAGGTGTATTCCAGTAATGCCTTGGCGACAGGTTCCGATGTCCCGGCTGTTGGAGCCGAATCGATCAGCTGCAAACGGTTCGCCACGGGGCCAGGGAGATGCTGCCAAACCGTCTCGATCCAGGCCGGCCCCTTGAACGCTCGATTGCCGTCGTCTGGCACATTGGCGGCCAGTTGCAGCGTTCCCCAGTTCTCCGCATGATCGAGATCGCCCCCCCATGCGATCCCGGCCTGCGTGCCGCTGAGATCCGCTTGAAAGGCGTCCAGATAAGCCAGGTTCAGACGCACGGCATCGCCCGGCTTGACTTGAATATCGTGGACGTCCCCTGAGTCGAGCGGGATCGCCCATTCGATCGTGCAGATCCCTCGGTCGCGCAGCATCGCCGCGCGACCGTCCTGGTGGCTATCATCCGCATCCTGGCCCACGCTGGCGAAGTGTTTGTCGGCATACAGACCCGGTGCCACAAGCTTGCGATCATCACCCGCCTGCAACTCCGCGCCGCGGCAGAATACGATCACCGCACAGTCAATATTCATGGGTGTGAGGCTGTCATTCACCGTCTCGTCGGGTACTTGCACCGCGAGGTAAAGGGCGTTGGCCGAGTTCATGACGCGCAGTTGGCACCTCCGCGGCGTCACGGCCGATACGTCCCGCTGAACCATCTTCATCGAAAAGTCGATCGCCGGTGCATCCTTCCATTCAGCTTCCTGGACGACTCCGTCAATCGTGGGTGGCGCGCTGCAGGCAGCCGACTGGATCTTGCCAGGTAATTCACTCGCCAAGCCCACTTGGCAGCCAAGAACGAGTACCGCAAGTACTCCCACGAATGATGGCAGAACGCTCATGGTGTGTTCCCGTCGAGATGAAATCATCAAGTTCCAAGGCGATATCCCGGCCATTCCCTCACCCCGCCAATTTGCTTCTTACTCTTACTCTTACTCTTAACGCGGCCTGCGGCCGCAACCAAAACGGGAAATCCGAAATCCCAATATCGAAATCCCAAACAAATTCGAAATCCAAAATTCAAAATCCAAAACCTCCGCTGCCGGCAAAACGGCCGCGGGCGGGCCCCCAGCAGATTCTCACCAGCAGCATGCCATTGCGTCCTCCGTTTTCCCTTCCTCCCTTCCTCCCTTCTTCCCTTTCTCCCACTTTTCTGCGCTTCGAATTTCGGATTCTGTTCCAAACATGCGCGCACGGTGCGCGCATCCTACACGCGAAAACTTTAATCTTACCCTTACTCATGCCCCCTCCCCATCTCTCTCCCGTTTTCGACCGCCTCCCACTCTCCCCTGGCACATCGTGCACTTCCATGCCTGCTGACATCTGGCACATGCATCACAGCGAAGCCAGCCACCGGCGCATGTCGGCCGGATCTTCCTTGAACATCAGCGATCCCGGCACAATCCAATCCGCGCCGGCGGCGTGGATCCGTGGCACCGTATCGCGTCGGATGCCTCCATCGGCCTGGATGTCGGCCCTCAATCCGCGACTCGAGACAATGTCTCGCGCCTGGCGAATTCGCGACTCGGCCCGTGGGTCCATCGATGTCCCTTTTGTTCCAATCGTCGTGCCGATCAGCGTGACAAGATCCAGTTCACTCCACATAGGATCGAGGAGTTCGAGCGGTTCAGTGATCTGCAGCGACACCCCGATCAGCTTGCCGCGCTGGCGTACCGCAGCCAGCAATGGGGCAAAATCGCGAATGGTGTCATAGCAGAATATGAATATGTCGGCCCCGGCATCGGCGAACGGTTCGATCCACTTTTCCGGGCAAGTGGTCATCAGATGCACTTCGAAGGGAATCCGCGTGTGCGGTCGGAGGGCTTTGACCAGATCGGGAAAGAACAACAGGGCGGGTGTGTAATGTCCGTCGGCCACGTCCAAATGGAATCGTTCGCTATGGGGTTCGGCCCAGCGGATGGCCGCCTCCAAATTAGACAAATCGGCTGACCACAACGACGTGGAACACTTGAGCATGATCCCCAGACTCCTTGAACAGCGGACTCCGTCGGGCCGCAATACTATCCAATGCTCATCGTAGCTGTCTGACGCGGCAATTCCTAGGGTCCGGCGGGGCCACACCTGTGTGTCGCGGGGATCTGCGCGAAATCCGAACTGCCACATCCGAAATCCGAAGCACGAAATCCCAAACAAAAACGAATGACAGAAAAAATGGAGGAAGGGAGGAAGGGAGGAGGGAGGGAGGAAGGGAGGAAGGGAGGAAGGGAGGAAGGGATAGTATGGCCGGTGGCGAGGATCCGCTGGTGGCCCATGACTGCGGTTCTGCCGACAGCGTAGGTTTTTTCTTGTGCTTGTGCTTGTGTTTGAGTTTGTATTTTGATTTTCGAATTTGTTTAGGATTTCGAATTTGGGATTTCGGATTTCCTGTTCGTTGGCGGTCGCGTCGGGATGAACCTGACGCCGGATAGTGCGAAGAATGTCTCGAATTTTCGCGCCTTGGGGGGGATCAGGGGATGAACCGGTGCAGGAAACCGCCGAGGTGTTTTGTCAGGTCGTCCTGGTGACGTCGGAGGCTGACCGACTTGGCGGTCAGTTCCTGAAATTCAGCGCCGGGGATTGTGGCGGCGATCTTCTGGCCGTATTCGAACGGGTGGACCGGGTCCTGGCGGTTGGCCAGAACCAGTGTCGGGACCTCAATGCGAGACAGTTGCTGCAGGCTTTCGCAAGGCCTGTCCCCCTTCATCTGCTCGAGTATAACGACCGTGGCCTCCGCACGCGGATTGGCGAATTGATTCAGTAATGACTGAGCCACATCAGGCGATTCCTGCAGGACTTGCTGGTAGGTTTCCGAGTGGCGGAACAGGAGGGCGCCTTGCCGAGTTCCATGCTGGCGAATCAACCGGGCAATTTCTCCGAACCACTGCGCGTTGCGCGGATTGGGGTCGGCCAGCCACGCCGGTCGGGATTGAACGAGACCGATCACGCGCAGGGGAAATCGCAAGGCAAAGTTGAGCGAAACGGCGGCTCCCATGGAAATGCCGCCGACAATCGCGCAGGGGATCCGCAGATGGTCGAGTAGGGCGAGCAGGTCGTCGGCGAACGAAGCGATGCCGATGCCGTGAGGGTCGCCCAGCGGCTCAGTCTTGCCGTGCCCTCGACAGTCCATGGCAATCATTCGCAAGCCTGCCGGCGGCGTGAACAGACCGAAGGGCTGTTCGACGCTGGCGCCCAGTCCGTGCTGAAACACAAACGGCACACCCTGGCCGTCTTCGCGAAAATGGAATCGGATATGGTCATGATCAAAGAACGGCATGCAAGTGTATCCAGATGTTCTGAACGGGTTGCGCATACGAGCGGAAGGAATCGGTCGACGACAGTCGTGGGGTCGATCACAAGGACATCAGGTGGCAAGGACATCAGGATGGGTGCTGACTTCTCCAGGCGGATGGCCTTGGGTCGGCTGGTCAAGATGGGCCTTCATCGCTATGGAGCAGCTGCAGTTTCCGTCTGAGAAACTCTACGCTTCGCGGTACCTGCTGCGGCGTCAATCCATGAGCGATCAGAGGTCCGTCAAAACCGGCGGTGCGCAGACGGGACAGGTAGTAGTCGTAATCCAACAGGCCGGTACCGGCAGCCATGTCGCCCGCGTCACCGTCGCGTGCCAGATCCTTGGCATGCGCCACGACGATGTCCGGACCGAGCAGTTGGCTGGCTTCGTCCAGGATTTCCCGCATGCGGACCAATTCGCCGGTGTGAAAGAGATTCGCGCCGTCCAGGATCACCTTGAGATAGGGCGATGCGATTTCGTCCAGCAGGTGTCGCCCTTTCCGGGCGCTGTCGACCACGTTGTTCACTTCGGGCTCGAACGCCATGGTCACTCCCGTGTCGTGGCCGATCCGAGCGACCTCTCGCATCGATTGCACCAGTTCGCGCCACGTTTCCGGCAGATCATTATCGGCATGACGCCGCCACATATTGTCGGGATCACGCGTGCCGCTACAGAGCGTAATCACGGAGGTTCCCAACCGAGGGCATGCTTCGGCCAAGACCCGCAGACGTCGAAAGCAACTTGCCCGCTGCTCAAGGTTGGGATCGATGATGTTAAACGTGCCGGAGATGGCGGCCATGGATAGACCGCGAGCGGCGACTGCGTGCCGAATGCGATCGCACAGTTGAGGATCGATCACCTCCGGCAAGGTGGGCAGACCTGCGCAGGCCAGATTGTATTGAACACACTGAAAGCCGCCATCGCGCACGGCGTCCAGATTGTCTTCCAAGGTCCCACGCGCGAATGTCTTGGCGAAAATGCCGAGTTGCATCAGACGGCTCCCGTCACGTCAGACAACAGAATACGCTCCGTCGTTTCCACCGAACGGGCGATGGCGACCAGGGCACGCATGGCGGCGATACCGTCGTCAACGGTGGCGCCTTGCATCGGCGCGGCGTGAAGTATGGTATCGGCGAACGCCTCCAGTTGCAGCTTGTACGTGTACGCATCCTCCCCCAGGGGACGGTGGTACGCGCGATCCTTGGTCGAAAAGCACTCCACCACGCTCGATTTGTGGAACCAAGGGAGATAAACCTGGCCGCTGACGCTGCCGTTTTCGCCGTAAATGCGAAACCCTTCCTCAAAATCGCCGCGAATAGCCACCGTCAAGTCAATATGGCCGAGGCTGCCATCGGCGAAGTCGACACTCACGAACCAGCAGTAGGCATCGAAACGCTCGACCAGTCGAGCTCGAACAGCGACGATGTCGCCCCCCAGCCACCGGGTTGTGTCGACCAGGTGACTGGCATGCGTCAGCACGTAATATCGCCGCCGGTCGGCCTTGGGATCCCCTTCCGGTCGGCGGGCCTGGCTACTGTGAACGACCGCGGCCTGTAGATTATCCGTCATCGTGTATCGATAGACGGAATCGTAGTACCAGGCTTTGAAGCTCATTCGCTCGCCGATCTCTTCCCGGACGAATTTCGCCGCGTAGGCGATGCCCGGATCGAACCGCCGGTTATTGCCGATCTGCAGCACGAGGCCCGACTCCTGGACGGCGTCCCGCAGTCGTTCACACTCTTCGATCTGCGTGCCGAGCGGTTTTTCGACCAGCACATGTTTGCCGGCCGCGAGAGCCGCCAGAGAAAGGGGTACGTGGAACTGGTCCGCCACACCGATTACAATCGCCTCGACTTGTGGATCAGCCAGCAGCTGTTGATAGTCTCGGTACGCGACCTGCGGTTCCCAGAGCGTCGCCATCCTCCCACGCAGGTCGTCGGCCAGGTCACAGATGGCGTACAAATCGATATTTCGCGCCTTGCGGCACGCATCGAAGTGCGCAATCTGCGAGATCGGACCGCATCCCAATACCCCGACCTTGAGCCGTCGCTCGTCCTTCTTCATGAAAACTCCTCCGGGTAACGCTGTTGTAACGCGTGTTGCAGCGCCAGCAGTTTCTGGGACTTGGCGATCTCCATCAATTCCCGCGTCTGTTTGTCGATCGGTGTGTCGCCCAGCACCCCCGAGCGGTGCACATCGAGCGCCTGCACCATCGCTTCGGCGCCGTAGGCCGGGTCTGTGTGGCCGCGGGGATTGCGGATCGAATTGATGGCCGACCCGGCCAACAGCAGGATCTCTGACGTCAAACCACGTCGCTCGGCATCCTGCAGATTCATAATGATGTTGCCCTGATCCAATCCACCTGCACGAGCGATCATCGTTGGTTTGAGGTCCCCGGGCAGCGGCGCAGTCAATATCCGCTCGGAAGCTTCCCAGGCGGCGCCATAAGGACGAATGAACGGCGGACCGGGACGGACCGGCGCAGTCTGACGGAAATCAATCCCGTCCAGGCGAGCCAGCAGATCAATCACTTCGCGCCAGATACATCGTTCCCGTGTACCGATGCCGGCGTTGTGGCCGTAGATCGCCAGCGGTTGCTCGCGGTTCTTCGTGGCTTCACGCACCATTCGCACGGTTCCCGTGCTGAACGTCTCGCTCAACATGACCGCCGTCGCGCCCGCCTCAATGACCGCCTCGATGGTTTCCAGAATCTCGTGCGGACTGCCGGTAATATGTGGCGCGAAAATAATCCCCTTGCCACCTCGCTGGTCGCGAACCCGCTGGATGGCCGCCATCGCCTGCTCGGTACGCTGCCGGACCGGCGAGTAATCCAGCTTGGGATAGAGATTCTCGTCTTCCTTCACGAACAAGAACAGCGGACAGCGAGCCGCCTGCTCAACCAGTTCACCAACCTGGTCCGGCGTGATCCCCGCGGTTGGTTTCAGAATCGTGCCAAACGCCGGTTCGTCGGCCGAAAAACCATGCTTGCTCCGCAGCAGTCGTGGACCGTACGCCGGCCCCGGAAAAGCTCGCACCACGTGGTCCGGGATCTGCAGACCGACCAGTCGTACGTCCTGATTCTCGAATACGTCGAAGACAATCGCGCCGGCGGTCGTGTGAAGCAAATCGCAAGACGTCAAATGTCCCTGTTCGTTGAGCAGCATCTTGAGCGGGTAAGCCATATGCAGCAGGCCCAGCCGCCCGGTCTGGTCAAACCGATCGACGCCCACTGCCCGGCCAGTGCACTCGGCTAACAAGGAACCAGCCAGCGGGTGCTTGATGCCGCTGGTCGCATGGTAGCTAAATTCAGCTCCGATCTCTTCCAGCTTCTTGGATCGCAAGGCCAGGAAATAGGTGGCCACAACCTGGTCAGCAAGACGCGGCGGCGGCTGTTCGCCCAGTCGCTGCGACACGACATGGCGAATCAACTGCTCCCGGCGGTCCCAGTCAAACCAAAGTTCTGCCAAGTCGTCCGAGTTCATGGGGTTGTCCGTGCTCTCTCAAATCGTGGTGGAGTGTGCGAGCTGCCGCAGTGACAGCGCCATTCGAATGACAGAAAACATGGGAGAAAAGGAGAAAGGGAAGAAGGGAGGAAGGGAGGAAAGGGAGAGAAGGGAGGACGCGATAGCATGCCCGGTAGTGAGAATCTGCTTGTGGCCCATGACAGTGGTTTTGTCGGCAGTGGAGTTGTTCTTGATTCAGTTCTGGATTTCGAATTTGTCAAGGTTTGCGGGATTGGGATTTCGGAGTTCCTGTTTGGTTGCGGCCAGCGACCGTGTTAGTATTACGCGGTTGCGCAATTTCATCAATCTCCGAAACCGGTTTAGTTCCAGCCCGGTTCCCCTTTGGCTGCGATCACGGTATTGAGCAGGTGGCAGCTCATGATCAGGCAGCGACGCGCGCGTTCGATCCGTCCATCATCGTCGAAATCATGACGAATATCGTCGAGTAATGCCAGGGCCGAAACGAGCGAAGCCTTGTAGTTCTTTCGCCCTTCCGGCGTGAGGTACGGTTCCAGCAGGTACATGGCCGGATCGGGTGAAGTACCGAACAACGCGTCATTCAGTTTCCATTCGCAGCGCGGGGGGATCTTCCAGACATCCCAGAACCGCTGGTCGGCGTTTTCCCATTGGGAGAAGAACCCCTGTTCGACCAAGCAGAGCAACTCACTCAATTTCTGCCCCGCTTCGGCCTTGCGCGGCCGGTATTTCGTCGCAATGATCTCATCCAAGATGTCTTGCCAGCCGCGCTCGACATCCGCCAACGCCATGAAGCCGGCAGCTTTGTCGATTTCCACGCCTGGATTGACGATGGGTCCTTGGTAGAACAAGCAGGCTCGCACCCCCAGCGCGTGGTGTTTCCGGATGTTCTCGACGGTTTCCCGCGGACTGGGTACGAAGAATGCCAGTCGATCGTACCGCGCCGAATGATAGAGCCACCGCCCGCCCGACGTGCCGTAAGCACAGTGCAGGTCAGCGATCCTGTCAGTCGGCGTGAATGTCCATTGGTGGCCCTGGTCCATGAAAATGTCGATGTGCTTGCTCAGTTCGATGATGTGCTGCATCTCTTCCGGAGTGAATTTCGGCGTTACGTTCACGGCGGTCATGGCGCCTGGTAGCCAGTTGATGGGAATGGTCATGGTGATCACGCCCGGGTACTTGCTGTGGACGTAATCCGCACACCGGGCATTGAGCCGAGCGTTGTAGCCGACGACGCCCAGTCCACCCGCACACGAAGGACAGCTACAATAACCCTGGTCGGCCGATTCCATGTGGATGCCGGCAAATGGATACTGGCTCATGGCGGTGTCGATCAGCTTTTCGATATAGGACCACGACTTTTCCTGAGCTCCGCACATGGCCGATCGATGGGGGTTCTCGACGCCGTCCTGCCGGCGAACCGCCGGGTCCTTGTCGATGATCTCGTCGTAACCCCAGGTCATCAGTCCCAACGGCAGGAACAAGCGAACGCCTCGTTTGTCGGCTGCTTTGAACAGTTTGTCGAGCAATACCTTGCGCTCGCTGTCCTGGAAAGCGCTGACGATGTCCACCGGATAGGCACGCGTGGCCCACAGGCCGAAGGCGTCGAGATATTGGCAGCCGTGCTCGGCCATTACGTCCATCACGGCGATCGTACTGTCGACCGTGCATTGGTCAAACTGATGTGCCGGCCAGTCGGTCAAGGGTACCGGATCGCTGCGCATGTCGTTAATCCACGCTCCAAAGGCGATTCGATAGTCGTAGGAGTTTTTGCGGCCTTCATGACTGGCGGTCGCGAGTCCCGGTTGGGTCCCCAGCGTGTGAGAGGCCAGACATGCGCCGGTGACTGTGGCCGCTTGCAGAAATTGTCGTCGGTCCATGGTTGCCTTGCCTTTCTCGGACGTCAGCGTGGTTCCAGTACGTGCCTCGGGAGTCGATTCTCGCGGTGTACAACGGGGATGTCAAACACTTGCTGCTCACGATATACTCGTCGCCCTCCCGGTTTCCGGGCACGCTCAACGAGTTGTCAAGTGTTCACCGTTCATGCTGCTGGCAGGAACGAGTGGTTGGCGGGTGGAATGGGCAGGTTCCCAGTCAAGCCACGCTGTGTGATATGTTTTGGGCTGCTCAGCCGGTATACTGAACCAAGATCAGTGCCAAGAGGATCCCCGAGATTCTGGAAGGGAGCTTCGCCCGTGAACTGTCCAGCAGCGATTCGGCGATATGCAGCATGTGTGGCAGCCCTCATCTTCTTGCTTGTGTCCAGCGGCACCTTGCCGGCCGACAATCTGCCTCTGCTGCCGGGTGAAGCGAGGACGCCGGAGACCCGTCCACTCTCGGTCGAGGAAGCGGCTCGCGCTATGCAGCTCGACTGGTTGTTTCAGGCCATGGGGGAATCGCTGTTGTCGCGCTCGGCCCAGGAGATCGGGTGGACGCGGGAGCTGGCCGCACGTCTGATCCGCCAATCGCCGACCTTGGACCTGTCCGCAGAGATGAAGGAACTCGATGCGCTCGACGTGCGTCTGGCAGGTTTGCGGAATCAACCGTCTCGAGGCGTGACGGTGAATGAAACGGTCGCGGATCCGAGCTGGATTTGGTATCCCGAAGGCCAGCCGGTCGCCGACGCGCCGGCTGCGGCCAGGTTCTTTCGCCGGCGGATTACCCTGCCCGCGGACGTGCAGTCGGCAGTGCTGCGGATCGCCGCCGACGACGCTTGCGAAGTATTCATCAACGGCACTCGCGTGGGCACACATGAAACATGGCAGCGGGCAGGTGTCTTTGATGTCGGAAAGATCCTGACGGCGGGCGACAATACAGTGGCCGTGCGCGCGAGAACAAGCCCGCGCCGAGTCAGAACCCGGCGGGCTTGATCGTCCGGCTCGTCGGTACGCTGGCCGGCGACAAGCAGTTTTCGCTGGTCTCCGACGACTCTTGGCGCGCAGCGAGCGAGCTGCATGAAGGATGGGAGCAGCCTGCATACGATGACTCGACCTGGCTGTTCTCTGCGGTCGCGGTACCCTATGGCGGTGGTCCCTGGGGAAAAACCGTGGGACTGGTGCAAGCCGATATTCAGGACGATCCGCTGGCTGTGTATGCCGACACGGATCCGTTGGTGAAGGACCTGTATTTCTCCATTCGACAGATCAAACGCGATATTCTGCTGAAGAATCCGGCGGTTAACTTCCAACAGCTGCTGTTCATCGATCAGCCGCTACCCCAGGGGCCGGAGTCGCGGCACGAGGCGATCCATCGCATGGGCATCATGGCCATGCCGGGAGGTCGGCTGCTGATGCTGGACGGACTGCATCCCGCCGGTCCGGTGCGGCACATGGCGCCCGACAAGCCGGGCAGCTTCTGGCGCCCCGACTTGTCGTTCGACGCCCAGAGAATCCTGTTCTGCTTCAAGCCGCATGACGAGAAGAGTTTTCACCTTTACGAAATGAACGTCGATGGCACGGGATTGCGGCAGTTGACGGATAGCGAATATGACGATGTCGATCCGATCTATCTTCCCGACGGTCACATCCTCTTCACGACGACCCGTGGCAACTCGTACGTGCGCTGCGGGCCGTTCATTTACTCGTACATCTTGGCCCGCTGTGACGCGGATGGCAGCAACGTATACCTGATCAGCTACAATGGCGAACCCGATTTCGTCCCCGCCTTATTGAACGATGGTCGAGTGATCTATTCGCGCTGGGAGTATACCGACAAACCGCTCTGGCGACTGCAGAAGCTGTGGACCACCAATCAGGACGGCACGGGAACGGCCCACTTCTGGGGCAATCAATCGGTGTGGCCCGATCATCTATCCGAACCGCGGCCCATCCCGGGGAGCAAACGCGTGATGTTCTCGGGCGTCGGGCATCACGATTGGTGGTCCGGTTCGATTGGGATCATTGATCCGGATCAGGGCCGCGACTACCCACACGGTTTGACGAAAGTCACGGCGGACTTGGCGTGGCCCGAGGTCAGTCTGCCACCGCAAGATACTCCGGAGGCAGCCGACTATCATGCCTCGGGACGCTACACCGGCTACAAGACCGCTTATCCACTCTCGGCGGAGGATTTTCTTGTTTCCGCGCGCGGCGTCGGCGATAAGTTCCGCCTCTACCTGATGGACGTGCACGGTAACCGGGATTTGATTTACGAAGGAACGTATAACATCTGGCACGCGATTCCCGTTCAGCCGCGACCTGTTCCGCCGCAACAGCCGGATCGTGTGGTCTGGCCGGGAACGGGGAATGATCGCCAGCCGAACGAACCGGGTGTCTTTTACAGCGCTGATGTGTATCAAGGCGTGCCCGACCTGCCGCGGGGCGCTGTCAAGTACTTGCGAGTTTTTCAACAGGACTACAAGACCTACTCGACCTGGAACAAGATGTATCGCCATTCCGGACCTCCCGTGTCCATTATCCAGGAGGAGGCCGTGAAGCGGATCCTATCGGAAGTACCCGTCGAGGAGGATGGGTCGGTGTACTTCAAGGCACCGGCCGGTGTCACACTGTATTTCCAGCTGTTGGATGACCAGCGACGGTGTTTGCACACCATGCGGAGTTTTACCGGACTGATGCCGGGCGAGCAGCGTGGCTGTGTGGGATGTCACGAAATGCACAGCACGACACCGCCGATGCGCGCCGGACTGGCACTCGTCCGACCACCGACGGAATTGTCGCCGCCCGAGTGGGGAGCCGAGAGTATCGGTTATGAACGATTTGTTCAGCCGGTATTGGACCGCTACTGCGTGCAATGCCATCGCGGCCAGAGTGATTCTGCCGATCCGAACCTGGCGTTGAGGCCGGGAGTCAGTGTGTTCAAAGAACCTTACTTGACGCTGGTCGGAGAAGCGGGATGGGGCAATCCGATCCCCGGGGGAGGGCCAGGCTTCGGCATCGCGCGGGCCATACCGGTCGAGAGTGCCTACGGGCAGAACGATCCAATTGCCCTGACGACATTGCCGCCAATGCAATTCCTCTCGTACAGTAGTCGCCTGATCAAATTGGCCGGCAGCGGCGAACACTATGATGTCAAAGTGCCGTCACCTGAGTTGCATCGCCTGATTGCCTGGATTGATGCTTGCTGCCCGTATATGGGTGAAGAGGAAGTACGTTCGCTGGCAGACCCCGATTTTCCGGGCATCGAACGCTTGCCCATCCGTCCGCGCGTTGCCACCGCCCCGGTGATCATTCGGCCGTGATGATGCGCCCACCATGCGTGACGCCGAATGTGGCCGAGTCTGTTTGCACCGGGCTTGCCCCGGTGTGACAACAACTGGCGTGCTACCGCCGAACGCTGGTCGAGTTTGTTT
Organism: uncultured Planctomycetota bacterium; assembly: GCA_963802295.1. GTDB lineage: Bacteria > Planctomycetota > Planctomycetia > Pirellulales > Pirellulaceae > JAJRVM01. The sequence continues at coordinate 162,854 of CAWDIM010000011.1, forward strand.
GCACCGGGCTTGCCCCGGTGTGACAACAACTGGCATGCTACCGCCGAGCGCTGGCCGAGTTTGTTTGCACCGGGCTTGCCCCGGTGTGACAACAACTGGCATGCTACCGCCGAGCGCTGGTCGAGTTTGTTTGCACCGGGCTTGCCCCGGTGTGACAACAACTGGCATGCTACCGCCGAACGCTGGCCGAGTCTGTTTGCACCGGGCTTGCCCCGGTGTGACAACAACTGGCATGCTACCGCCGAGCGCTGGCCGAGTTTGTTTGCACCGGGCTTGCCCCGGTGTGACAACAACTGGCATGCTACCGCCGAACGCTGGCCGAGTCTGTTTGCACCGGGCTTGCCCCTCACTGTACCACACATCGCGGGTTGATTTGCTGAGCACCGCGTGAAGTGTTGGTGTTTGCGAATGGGTGGACTTTTGCGTCTGAGTGGCGAATGATTGTCGTTACACGATCGAGGGACTGTCGTGAGGAATGGATTGTTCGTTACTCTCACGGAGGTTCTCTCGATGGCAGAATCACTGGCGGATGAAGTTCGTTGCGCGCATTTTGGCGATAACCGGTTGTCGAAGCGACTTGGCATAATTGTCGACGAATTGAGCGACAAGCCCAATCTGAGCATCCCCGCCGCGACGAAGGGCCGGGCGGAGATGGAAGCTGCTTATCGGTTCTTCGATAACCGGAAAGTCACCCCTGAAGCCATTGTTCAGCCCCATATCTCTTTGACACACCAGCGCATCCGTCAACGTGCTGTCGTGCTGTTGGTGCAAGACACCACCGAATTGGATCTGACACGACCGGCACAACAGGTCAGCGGAGCAGGACCGCTGGAAGCCGCGTCGCGTTGCGGAGTGTTCTATCATCCGCTCATTGCTTTTGGCACGGATGGCTTGCCCTTAGGAACCGTGTGGAGCAAGAGTTGGGCCAGAGAAGAAGTTGATACGGAGTCTACGCCGGAAGAGAAGAGAGAGCGAAGACGAAAGATTCCCATCGAAGAAAAAGAGAGCATGCGCTGGCTGGAAGGGGTCCGAGCCTCGCGCGAAGTGGCCGAAAACTGTCCGCAAACGGAATGTGTCTGTGTTGCCGACAGTGAAGCCGACATTTACGAGTTGTTTTCCGAACCTCGAACAACTCGTCGTCAGCGCGAATTGCATCTTCTGGTGCGTGCCACCCACGACCGCGCCTTGAGTGATCGCGAAAACCATTTGCTAGATGCCGTGCGTGAGACACCTTGTTTGTATCAAACGAGCATCGACGTTAGCCGGCGCAAGCCCAAGATCCAAGGGGACTCACGCAAGCGACGCGCCCAGCGAGATGCTCGCATTGCCGAGGCGGAAGTTCGAGCTACAACAGTCACCTTGCGGCCACCTCACCGATTCGACCGTCAGTTGCCTGAGGTAACCGTCAACGTCGTGCTGGTCGAAGAAACGGATCCTCCTCAAGGTGAAACACCGATCCAATGGATTCTCATCACCACATTACCAATCGATGAGGTAGAACAGGTCCAACGCGTTGTTGCCAACTACTGTATTCGGTGGCAAATCGAAATATATTTTCGCACGTTGAAGTCGGGGTGTCGTATCGAGTCACGCTATTTTGAGCGGCTTGGTCGCTTGCTCAATTGCCTGGCAGTCTACTCGATCGTAGCCTGGAAAGTACTCTATCTGTGCCGCCTGAGCCGCGAATGCCCAGATCTGGATTGTGAAGTTGTTTTCGAGCCAAGCGAATGGAAGTCGGTATGGGTGACGGTCCGCAACAGCGAACCACCTGCCACGCCTCCCAAGTTGAACGACATGATCCGCCTGGTAGCCAGCCTCGGAGGATATGTGATTCGAAAATCCACACAGCCGGGGACTCAGACGTTGTGGCTCGGCCTGCAACGTCTCCACGATCTGTCAACCGCATGGCAGTCGTTCGGGCCCGATTCTTGACCCGTTCTCCTTTTTTTTCGACCGCCATATGTGTGGTACAGTGAGGGCTTGCCCCGGTGTGACAACAACTGGCATGCTACCGCCGATCGCTGGCCGAGTTTGTTTGCACCGGGCCAAGCCGCGGCGGAAACCGGAGGGGCGTTTTGGTCGCGGTAGCTGGCCAGTTGTGGTCCCGCCGGGCCAAGCCGCGGCGGAAACCGGAGGGGCGTTTTGGTCGCGGTAGCTGGCCAGTTGTGGTCCCGCCGGGCCGAGCCACGGCGGAAACCGGAGGGGCGTTTTGGTCGCGGTAGCTGGCCAGTTGTGGTCCCGCCGGGCCAAGCCACGGCGGAAACCGGAGGGGCGTTTTGGTCGCGGTAGCTGGCCAGTTGTGGTCCCGCCGGGCCAAGCCGCGGCGGAAACCGGAGGGGCGTTTTGGTCGCGGTAGCTGGCCAGTTGTGGTCCCGCCGGGCCAAGCCGCGGCGGAAACCGGACGAGCGTTTTAGTCGCGGTAGCTGGCCAGTTGTGGTCCCGCCGGGCCAAGCCGCGGCGGAAACCGGAGGGGCGTTTTAGTCGCGGTAGCTGGCCAGTTGTGGTCCCGCCGGGCCAAGCCACGGCGGAAACCGGAGGGGCGTTTTGGTCGCGGTAGCTGGCCAGTTGTGGTCCCGCCGGGCCAAGCCACGGCGGAAACCGGAGGGGCGTTTTGGTCGCGGTAGCTGGCCAGTTGTGGTCCCGCCGGGCCAAGCCGCGGCGGAAACCGGACGGTGTGACGACTGGCCGGTGACAAGAACTAGAGCGGGACTTCGGACGCGTGGCCTCCGAGCACCTTGTCGATGAACGGATAGGCGACCGTGCCATGCCACTCGTGGCCGGAGGGCCAGACGTCTTGTTGCACTCGGTCCGCCGCGTCAAAGAGTTGGTAGCCGGCACGAATCCGGGCGAATCCCTGTTGCGTGTACTTGAGTGGAAAGCAGGGGTCCTGGTCAGCGCTCTCGAACAGCACGCTGCGTGGGGCGATCAGCAGGTGGACTTCGCACACGTCCATCAGGTCAACGAATCCGGGCAGCTCCCAACATTCGCAATTGGGTACTGCGAAGACTCCTTCGGTCGTACACATCCAGCCGCTGACAACGGCCGCTTTCAGCCGTGGATCGCAGGCGGCACTCCACATCGTCCATTCACCACCCATGGAAAGTCCAGCGACACCGATCCGCTCGGGATCCACTTCACTGCGCGATTGGAGAATATCGACCAGCCGCATCAGGTCCCATAACATGGTGGCACAGTAGTCGCGGTGTGGAAACGATGGAGCGATCACGACGTATCCGCCGCGGGCAAACCGATCGGCGAATCCGTGGTAGATCGTTGTCGGATCAAATACGAATTCAGCTTTGCCACCGTGGCCGTGCAGGGCCACCATGGCAGGGAAAGGCCCTTGGCCGTCGGGGATCGCAAACAGGCAGGCAAATCGCGTCTTTCCATCGTTGCCCTGAAACGACGCTGAGTACTCTGTGTAGCCTTGTTTCCGCACCGCTTCGCCCAGTTGGAAGTCGAGCGGAACGTCGTCGATCCCTTGGCGTGGCTGCTGACGCTCGACGAGCTCGAACAGTCGTTGGCGGGCCTGTTTCTGCCAGGCCACAGCTTCTTCCCGGTTGGTGGCTTGGAAGGGCAGGGCGAACTGCTCGGGCACGGGCCCTGTTGGCACGGGCAGCGGGTCGCGGGTCTTGATCAACTGGTCGGGTGGCAGGGCCTGAGGCGAGATGCGCACTTCATCCAGACAGCCGTGCCAAGGACGAGGCCCTGCTGTCGCGAAGCGGTCGACATTCCCAATCTTCAAGTTGGCGTGATCCTGAGTGAAGATCCCAGGATTGGCGCGGACGGTTTCGGCAACCTGGTGGCCGTTGACAAAAATGCGGCTCGTGCTGCCCTGACTGACTGCCGCGACGTGGTACCAGCGATTCGGCTCGATCACACGCGGTGCGGTTTCGAGTTTGTTGCCCCCACTGAAACGACCGTCCGCTGACACATCAAAACGCAGGCCGCCACGAGGCGTCACGACAAACGCCCAGCAGCGATTATCGCCGTCCTCGTTCCAGTCGGCGGCAATCGCCGCATAATGGCCCCGTTCGGCGAGTTTCACAAACGCTTCGACCGTGAAATCGACCGTGGTGACCTGTTTGTCGAGACCATAGTTGACGCCAGTTTCCGCCTGGCCGTCAAACGAAGCCGAGTAGCGATTGTCCACCGCCAGACCGCCAGACCCGACGACGTCCTCGACAAAACGCACGCCACCCTCAACGGTACCGGCGGCCGAGTTCTCGAATCGTTCGTACACGAGCGGTTGAGCATGGACCGGAGAATGCCACGCGGCGACTATAGTTGCCAGCAAGAAGGAAGGGACGCACTTCATAGCTGCTCTCCATTCTACAAAGGGGCGGACTACCCGTGTGGGATCGCCCGTGTGATCAGCAGTGTCTCTTGGAGCGTTCGTCCTGTCACAACTCACGAGGATTTCGCACCCGATTCGCCGTCTTCCGCCGCGAACGGCAGCCATTGGATGCCTTCGGCCGTAATACGAAACCGTTTGGCGCGAATGCTGGACCCGGCACCTTCCTCGTAATAGACGATCAGCACCGAGCCATCTTTCAGGTTGACCATGGAAGGGTAGGCGCCGATCACATTATCGACCATCACATTCTCGCTCCACGTCTTCCCCTCGTCCAGACTGTAATGCAGGCTGGTCGACGGGAGTCGGTGGGCCAGCAGAATGATGTTGTCGGGGGTGCGCAGGAAGTACGGGCAGTGCCCTTCGAAACCGATGGGTTTCGAGACACTCCAGCTGCGTCCTCGATCAGTGGATACCGAGAAGCACATGGTCGGTCGCTGAGCGGCATAGAGCGTGCCGTCCCGGAGTTCGATAATGTCCGTTTCAGCGTCGAGTTTGTAGCCGCCGTTGTCGATGTCTACTACCGCACTCCAAGTATCGCCTCCGTCATCGCTGTACGCTACGGCCCCGTGCGAAAGACCATTCGTTTCACGGTAAAGTCCCACGATCAACCGGCCGTCAGACAGTTCGCGAATGGGGGCGCTGCAATATGCGTCGGGAGTTATCTGCCGAGGCGCCGTCCACGTGCGGCCGAGATCGTCGGATGTGACCAGCCACGCCCCGTGGCCAATCCAGCTTAATTTCGGATCATCGCTGTTTCCCAACGAGAAGTAATTGCAGATCAAACGGCCGTTCTTCAGTTGCACGATGGATGGATCGCGGTCATCGAGAGGTCCGTCGTACAAAACCGCTGGCTCGCTCCACGTCTGGCCTTCGTCGCTGGACGTACAGCAAGTGACTCGACCGCCGTGTGGCAGTGTGTCGGAGGGCAAGGATACATGCGTATAGCCGTCGTAAAAGACCGCCAGCAGACGCCCATCCTGCAGTCGGCAGACGTCAGGAAACGCTTCGTAGCCGCCGGCTCCGCCATCCTGGCAGACGTACACGAACGATCGCGGCGGGACGCGCAGCCTCTCGGTCGGTTTGTGCGCGACACCTCGCACGACGATATCTTTTACATGAACACGACCTTGGCTGGCATAGAATCCGACGCGCCCGCGTGCAAGGTGCTGGTCCTGGTACTCGTAGAGCAGCGTGCCGTTCAAGAATACCTTCAACGTGTCGCCCACACATTCGAGCTGGCCCTGGTGCCATTGCCCGGCGGGCTTCGTCAGGTTGCCGACCCTGTGCAGCTCAATCCACGAATTGTCCGGTTCGCTGCGCACCAGAATCGCCTGCGCCCGGTCAAAGTGAACATAGTAATACGTGCCTGCATCGGCGGCGCGCACCATGAACCCACAAGCCAGTACGCCTTCGTCCTCAGGCTCGACGAAAAATCGAGCGGTGACCGAAACGTCGTCCCATTCCTGAGGCTCGAAGAAAGCTCGCGATATCTGCTTCCGTCCGTCGCAGACCAACTCGCCGTCGCGGATCGTGGACGTGCCTTCCGGAAAGACCCAACTCTCGCCGGCCGTGGGAGACTGCAAGTCGACGGCCAGTTCGGGTGTCTGTGCAGCGACAATCAATGCGGTGGTGAGAAGTAGTGAGTACATAAGCGATTCCTAACGATTGGTGACCAGCAGTTGCATGGTCCAGGGTGCGATGGTCGGCAGAGTAAAGATCCGATAGGGGCCGTCAATCCCGGTGGCGGAAACAATCGTGTTGTGACCTTGCATGTCGAATACTGTGAGCTGTTCACTGGCGGTCTTCAGCACGACGACCGGTTCCACCGCTGGATCGAAACTGGAGTTGATCATGGCCACAGCCAACTGTCCATCATCCTTTTGTCGAGCCCATAGGTTCACCTTGTGAAACGAAGCGACGTAGGCGGGCAACCGGTCGCGTGACAACCATCGCATCACCGACTTCATCTGGCTTGATTTGCTCAGGTTGTGAAGAAAGCTCCAGGGATAATAGCCGCACACGACGATCCGCCCGCCCAATTCGTTCTCGAATAATGCCATGCTTGTGGCGGCATTCTCCTGACCCGTGTAGTCCACCAGGCGAGCCAGCGTTTGTGCTTGGGGATGGGCGAGCCGAAGAACATGGCCCGGGAGGTGGTAGAACGACTGCCGGCAATCGCGCTGCCGGCCGGCATATGGGCTGTTGAGCGGATGATCGGTCAGTTCCTCAATGCAGTCTTCATGGATCGCTCTCTCGACGGCAATGCCGGTCAGTGGCCCGAATCCGCGGCGATTGAGGGTGTCGAGCGTTTCCGCATCCAGGTAAACGCTCTGGGAGAGTACGTCGCGAATCTGCTCGTCCGACATGGTGGCGATGCTCTGCTGAAACAGCAACGTGACGGCGGCGTCCGCGGGGCTATACGCCGCCGGCAAGCCGATTTCCCATATCGACGGCGCTTGGCCCAGCATCCCCACGTCGGCGGCCCACGAGTTCTTGTCCCAGGCGGCGAACACGCCGACGGGCCGATCGCGTCCCAGATGCCTGGCCGCCAGATCGTACAGTGGGCGGGCGTCACGAATTGCCGCCACCAGCGGTGTGAACTCATCGAGCGGCTCGTCATTTCCCGAGAGAACATTGAAGGCGGCGCCCGTGCAGCCGGCTGCCATGTGCGAAGCAGCTTCCAGTACCGTAATGTGCGCCGCTTTCTTCAATCGGTGATAGGGAAAATTCTCGATCTCCGATTGGATCGACACAACATGCCTGGGTAAGAGCGACACTTGCCGTCCCACCTCGTGCGACTTGCCCGCCAGGCCGCCGGTCGACGAGTCTTCGTAGAAGCCACCACCCGGCCGCCAATATACCGGTGCGTGTTCCGGGCCGGAAAGGACTTCGGCCCAGCGATCGAAATCATATCCTTCGTAGAACCGTTCGCCGGTCATGAAGCCCAGCGGCATGCCGGGCCGATGTCCATGCACGGTGCGCTGGATGAGGGCCAGCAGTCGCTCGATCGTCGCTCGATTATGCGCCAGCCACGCTTTGCGAAGGGCCATCCGCGGCTCGGCCGGCCCTTCGAAGAGCGCCGTTTTCAAACTTGCTCGAGTATACTTCGTGCCGGTCTCCTGCTCGAACATTGCCAGACACCGGTCGCAGAAGCAGGTGAGTCCAATCGGCATGTGACCCGCTCAGCCGTATGTCGTCGTCAATCCAGATGAAGTCGGGGTTGGCTTGAGCCACGAGCCGGTAGAGTTGCCTCACATACTCCTGGTGAAGCGGGTCGTTCGGGCAGCAGGACCCGAGTGACACGTTGCCATCGATGTCCGTTACTCGCGTGTAGTCTCCCGACAGCGAATTCGGCAGGTTCTCGTTGTGGTGACCCATGGTTGCCAGCACATTGATTCCCGCTCGATACCCGAGTTGCTTCGCCTGTGCGACGCGTCGCGCCAGGATGCCGCAACGTCGTTCGATTTCATCCAGAGGCAGCGGTGGATGCGTGGCGGAGGTGAAGAACGTGATCTCGTCGGTGACTCCCTTGTACTGTTCGAACAGTTCCAGCAGCGCTGCGTATCGCTCGTCCGACATCCACTGCGGTACGCCAATGCGAAACGAGATGAACGCCCTGTCGATTGTTGTCACGGCAGGAGCCGCCTGTGGGTCCCCTTGAGCGATCGCCAAAGGTCCATTCACCAGGCCGCTGACGCCGCACAGGAATACGCACAATAACACTCCGGCCAGACGTCGACGCTGTAGTAACCCTGCAAGCGAGCCAAGTGACGGCATTGCAGAAAACCGATGGTCATCGCGGCCACCCGGTGATGAATCACTCAGCGGCGTCGAACTCGTCGACGGCTGTCCTGGATTCGAGTTGGATGTCCGGTGCGCGGCGCTGTAAGAGTAAGAACATGGGACTGTCATCGCTGAGATCCTGCGGGCCGAGTGTGGGGTTGGTCAATCAGGGCGAGCCAAGAAACACGAGCACTGGATGATTATCGTTGTAGCACTCCCGTCGCGCCGGTGCCAGCAGCCCCCTTCTTCCGGCAGGTGCCTCGTGCGTCGATCGTGAGTTGGCTATGATCTGCGTGGCCGTGACTTCGCGGACGCCGCGTCGGTAACCGGCTGGTCATTGGCCAAGGCGGCCTGCAGCAGCAATTGGCACTGCACCTGTGGTCCGCTACCGGTTAGTGGCGAGTGTGGCAACGGCGGTGAGTGGGCTGCCTCCCGTTCCCCTGGTGCGGCATTAAACGCCGAAATCGGGACCGCACAAGCATGGGTGACCGGGGCAGCCGAGGTGTGGTACATGTTGTTTTCCCTCCCCTGGCATACTACGATGAGTCCTCGCCACATGGGGTCGCAGCCGGCGGGTGATCGGGCGGCCCATGCCAGGCCCTCGCCCCGCGGGACAGGAGTAGTCGCGAGCCTGCCTGCGGTTTTGCCATCCTCAGTCGTGCCACCGCCCTGCTCAGTCGTGCCCTCCTCAGTCGTGTCGGAGAAGAACAATGAAGCGTTTCTGGAATTTGTTGCCACTCGGCGCGAACAGCGTGGTCCCTTGCCGGCGCACGCGGCGATTCCCACGCGTGGCAGCGATGACTCTGCTCGCGTCACTCACGCTGGTCCTGAGTATTGCGGGAGCCCAGAATCCCGCGCCCGGTGCCACACCACGATTGACACTCGGAAAGCCGTTTGCATGTGCCGATTATGGCGGCGGAAAGATCTGTCTGGTCGATAAAGACGGCAAGATCACCTGGCAGTATCCCGCTGCCGGACCCATGGATGTCTGGGTTCTGCCTGGTGGCAACATCCTGTTCTCCCATGTCAAGGGCGTCAAAGAGGTTACTCGCAACAAGGAAATCGTCTGGGAATACACGACAGCCGAGTCCAACGAGGTGCACGCCTGTCAACCGTTGCCGGACGGTCTGGTGATGGTTGCCGAGTCGGGTCCGATGCAGATTGTCGAAGTGGATCGCCAGGGGCGGATTGCGAAACGAGTGCCGTTACAGACCGAATGTCGGGACACACACCTGCAAATGCGATGTGTGCGCAAATTGGCCAGCGGGAACTATCTCGTCGGACAATATCAGGACGGTGTGGTTCGCGAGTACGATGCAGACGGCCACATTGTCCGCGACATTCCTCAGCAAATGGCGTTTGGCGGTATTCGCCTGGCCAACGGTAACACGCTGATCGCCACCGGTGACGTACATCGCGTCGTGGAAGTTGACGTGGACGGCAAGGTCGTCTGGGAAATCAACGAACATGATTTGCCGGCGAATCCACTTCGCTTCCTGGCCGGCATGCAACGATTGCCCAATGGAAACACCGTCGTCTGCAATTGGGGTGGGCATGGTTATGTTGGTCAACAACCGCAGATCTTCGAAGTCACTCGCGACAAGCGGGTTGTCGGCGAAATCTTCGACTTCGAGCAGTTCGGCACGATCAGCGGCGTATTTCTCCTGGAGGTGAAGGGAGACCCGACCAAGTTCGAGATCGAGCGATGACATGCCGCGTCATTGGAGGATACTCGCAAGGACAGCGGTAATCGCGTCGAGTTTCCACGCAATCCAATGCAAGTCGGTAGCGTGCACGCACGGTAATCGCATGTTTTTAATCCGAAGTCTGAAATCCGAAATCCGAAGCACGAAACGCCGAACACAGTCGAATGACAGAAATACAAATGACAGAAACCAGGGAGAGCGGAGGACAGAACGAAGAAGTGAGGATCGCCGCACCGTCACGTGGTGATGTCAGGCGCGTGTCCGGTGTCGGTAGTTTCGGTCAGGCGAATCTGTACGGTGAGGAGTCAACAACGAGGAGACAGATTATGACGCGATCGCTTTGTGCGTTGGTCTTGGTGGCAATATCGACGGCATTGTTACGAGCCGAGGAGACGCCGGCTCGCGTATCCCCAGAGGATTTTGCGATCCTGGCATGGCGTGTCAATGGCGACGCGGAGGCTTTGCGTGACGTCTACGACTGCGGCTTCAACGTAGCCGGCTTCGTGACACCCGGGGATCTCGATACGGTGGCCGCCGCCGGCCTCCAGGGAGTCATCTCTTACGTGCCCACGCACGTTGATGACCGCAAGGTGGATCAGGATGACGCGTCCATCACGCGGGATGTCAAGGCCTTGGTTGACCAGACGGCGAAGCATCCGGCCACCTACGCATACTATGTACGTGACGAACCAAATGCACGCATGTTTCCGGTCCTTGGTCGATTCGTGGCGGCGTTCCAGCAGGCCTCACCAACAGCTCGACCGTTTATCAACTTGTTCCCCAACTATGCCAGTCGCGAACAACTCGGCACGGAAACATACGAGGAGTACCTGGAGCAATACGTCAAGACTGTGAAGCCCCCGTTTGTCAGCTACGACCACTACGCCCTCATGGATGATGGGACTCTGCGAAGTGGCTACTTCGAAAACCTCGAGGCGGTGCGGGCCGTGTCGATGGCCCATCGTCTCCCGTTCTGGAATATCGTCTTGTCGACGGCCCATTTCAACTATGCAGAGCCGACCCCTGGCGGCTTGCGCTTCCAGGCCTATACGACACTGGCCTATGGTGGTCGAGGGATCTGCTATTTCACATATAACTCGCCGATTTCAGGGAACTACCGGCTGGGACCCATCGACCAGTTCGGCCACAAGACACCCACCTGGGATATGCTGCGTAATGTGAACCTGCAGATCCACGCGCTCGCGCCCACCATGATCAAGTTGAGAAGTGTGGGAGTGTTCCATCACCCGGATGTGCCCGCTGGCTGTCGAGCCTTGGCCGAAAGTAAGTTCGTGGCCGAGTTGAGCGGAGCGGGGCGGTTCGTCGTCGGTGAATTCGAAGGACCTGACGGCACTCCGTACGTGATGGTTGTCAATAAGGACCTGCAGACGTCGACACCTTTCGGCCTTCGCTTTCGGCAGGATGGCAACATCCTGCAGACCAACTCGTACACCGGACAGACGAGTGAGTGGGCCGGCGAGAACAATTGGCTGGCCGCCGGACAGGGAATGTTGTTGAGTCTTCAGCGATAGGTCGTGAAAGAGTATCATCGTAGCTGGAACCGCCCCAGTTGCAGCCGTTTTGCCATACGCCCCGCAACGGTGCTTGCAGCCGGCGGGACCGGTTGCGAAAATGTCGCCCGCCTCGTGACACGAGTTCAGCAAAGGTGTTGTCATGTCCACCCGCTCCGGTATCTTCTGCCTGATCTTATGCCTGGCCGTTTTCTGCGTAGCCGTGCGGATGTCGACAACTCATGCCGATATGCTGGCGGACTCACCGGTGAAGTTCCCGGCCGAAGGTGCCCTGCCGGCCAAGTTTCCACCGGATCAGTCGGCAAAGGATTTTCGGGAACCCGAGGAGGGCTATTACCTCTTTTCCACCCCCGAGCGATCCCTTGCGCAGATTGAGAAGATTCAGCACGAAATGCCGCAAGGGGAGTTTACCGCACCACCTGGTGACTGGGAGTATCTGCAGCGGACACGGCGGATCCTCAACGGGGGTGGGGACCTCCGGCTGGTGGCCATCGGTGACAGCATCGTGAACGACACCATGAGATCTGGTTGGGTGGCCAAACTCGGCGAAGCGTATCCGAAGGCGAACATCCGCGCCACCGTCTATGTGCGGGGTGGTGGCGGCTGTCAGCACTACAAGGAAGATGACCGCATTGGCAAGTACGTCGTGCCGCTGACGCCGAATCTCGTGTTCATCGGTGGTATCAGCCAGCAGGATATCGAGAGCATTCGCGCGGTGATTCGTCAGCTGCGCAATGCACTGCCGGATGTGGAGATTGTGCTCGCCACCGGTTCGTTCGGGACCGCCGACCCGCGACTGCCGGCAGAACTCGACGTCGCTAAACACTCCGGCACGGGGGAGTACGGCCGAGCACTCAGGCAATTGGCCGGCGAAGAGAAATGTGCTTACCTGGATATGACCGCGCCCTGGGCCGAGTACATCCGTTCATCCAACGTGCACCCGCATCGGTTCTATCGGGATGTCGTCCACGCCAACGAATATGGCGAGCAGATACTGTCCAAGATCCTGCTGAAATTCTTCCAGCAATAGCCCACGATCGTGCGACTGCGTGCTGGGATCACCGCTATTGCGGTACATACATCTCATCTGACGTCAGCAGCAGCAGTCGTCGTACCGCACACCAGGAATGCGTGGTTTCCAGCGTGAGCGTGTGATTTCCACTGGAGAGGGAACCTAAATTGATCTTTGCCCAGCCGAAGTAGCCGTTGCCGGTGTGGAATACATCCAGTTTCTGCCAAGTGAAAGAGACGAGATGGCCATCACAGGAGATTCGGTACTGTTGAGTCAGCTCCGTATCCCGCGCTGATCGTTCACTGTGTCGCAGTTGAACCCACAGCCAATAAGTCTCCTTCTTGGTCAATGACAACAGGCGGCAAGACCACGGTATTGGGGTCCTCGAGCCAGAGTCGGTCCTCGAAAAAGTGATGCTTGCCGGGCCCCAGCGAGGGTTCCGGCCAGCCCGGCACTGGTAGTAAGGGTAGGGGCGGTATATCCTGCGCGAGATCCTGGAACGGACCGATCACAAGATCGCATCTCGCCGCTTGCGGCTGGTTGTCGCCGGGGACTTTCATCAGCCAACCGGCGCTTTGCCAGGGTCTTAGCCAGTTCGGGTTGAGCGCCGAGTCCGAGGACAGAAACGAGAGGGTCATGCCATCCGCGGCCAGATGCGGATTTGCTGCACTGTCCGCCAATACAATATTGACTCCTGCGTGTGCAGCGCTGCGCAGAACCAGGCCGCTGCCGGCCGCGCCGGCGAGGCATATCGCCCCGCCATCAACTAACGGAGCGACGGCGGATTGCCAGACGCGACCTAGTGGCAACACGCCGTGGTACAGGCTGTGAGGTTCACGGCCCCAGACCTGGTTCGGTTCCCAAGGAAATCGGCCTTGCGGCCACGGGTAGTGGCGGCGTAGCAGATGGTCGGCATAGTCGCCCGTCATGCTCTGTACTTTCCAACGTTCAACACCATCGAATTGTATCGTGAAGTCTTGGGGAACCGACTGGTCGAAATTCCGCGTCACGCGCAGGGAACCATCAGGCAGTGGAGTACACTCAACAGGCCCACCGTGTGAGATGATCCGACCTGTGACGGTGCCATAAGCGAACTGCAGGTCTCCCGCATGGTTGTGCCAGGTGAATTGCGGGTGGTTTTCCCGGTTCGCCGGGACCACGTGGTGTCTTTCCGCGGGGACCGCGGGCAATGGTTCCGAACTGAATCGGAAGATCGCCGTCGCGAAAGGGGCGAAATCCCAGCGGAAGCAGCCCGCGTTGGCGGTGACGGTCTCGCCGGTAATGACTTCGGCAAACGTGGCAGAGACAGGAAGGTTGAGTGGGCTGGGCAATTGGACATCGGTCGAGATTGTCTGTGATGACAGATTGACCAGTCCCACGGCATGAAGGTTGTCCATGGAACGCAACACGGTGAAAATCTCGGGTGCTGCCTTGATGCTCAGGTAATCCGCGCTGCCGCGACGGAGTTCCGGCACTCGGCGGCGCGCCCAGAACAGGTGGCGGAAATATTCGTAGGACCCCACCTCCTGTTCCTGATAGATCATCGGGACTCCCTCCACAACCGTGCAGACGGCAGTCAACGCGCGCTGGAGACCCACTCCAAAACGCCGGTCGGCTCGGCCATGGTCTACCACGGTGTCGTGGTTGTTGAGCGTGCGCAGGAGGATCATTCCGCGTGGAAGTGAGCCGCTTTCACGCTCAAAGAAATCACGCAACCGACGATTCAGCTCGGCTGGTGAAAGAGCGGCTGGCGGATTTTGTTCCAGGAATCGGATGAGGGGAAATCCGTATCCGATCGAGCCGGCACGCGCGTATTGAGGCGTCTCCATGGATTCGGGAATGATTGCCGGTCGCTCCGCCCCACCCGCTAGCGCGCCCTGGCGAATCGCCTGCAGCATGCCGATCGCTCCACCCATTGTCGAACGCGAGACATGCGGTGTATTGAGCGACGAATGCCAGTTGACACCGAATCCCGGCGCCACGTCCACTCGATAACCTTCAAAGTGGAACTGTGCCGTGAGCTGCTCGATACTCCGGCCGATCGCGTCTTGCCACTCAGGATGGGAGTAATCGGGCGACTGCCCGAACACGTTCACGCGCGTGCCGTCTCGGCCATAGGTCCACCATGCGGGATGGGAAGCGGGCAATGCGGCTGTGCCGCCGTGGGGGACGATTTCGCCCAGGATGTGAAATCCCCGCTCACGCATCTGCGCCACGAGTGCCTCCAAGCCAACCTCTCCACCATAGGCCGGATCCACCTCGTCGTAACGCCGAGGTCCGTAGAGATTCCAGCCGGCCAATGGGTGAGCTGGATCTTTGTGGGTGTGAACGCTCATCAGCCAGAACGCGTTACAGCCGAGGTCGGCAATGTAATCCAGCTGCTTGGCAAAATTCTCGAAACCACCGACATCGCCGAATCGCGAGTCCACGCTGCCGCCGGCGCTGGCCTGGTACAGAATACAATCGCGAAACCAGTCGGGGCCGTCATCGGCAACCGTCAATCCTACCGCGTCGTACCACCGTTGAGCCGTCCGTCGCGCTTCCTCCAGATCGCCGTCGACAACCCAGATATACTGCTTGCCGATTGCCGCGGACTCGCTCGCCGAGAGTCGCCAGGCCGCGTTACTGTGGTGCTCAACCGCTTCGCCTGGCTTCCATTGAACGTGAAATGTGTCTTCATCGCTGGTAAATGCCATGCATAACGTCGGACCACGCTCGCCAAGCTGGAGCATGGCAAACGACTGCGCCTGCCACGCCGGCGCGCTGGTAGTCGTCAGCGGCGCAATTCGGAATGTCGCGCCCGTTACATCGCACCGAACGTCCGCGTTGTTTTCGTATCGCAGGGTGCGGACCAGACAATGGGGCAAACCGCTAAAGGGTTGAAGTTCGTCCACGATGATACCGGCCGGCAGCCGATACGTGGCACGTTCCGGCTCGCCGGAGTCAGGAACTCTCCCCGCGGGCCATGCGTGGTCGTCTACGCTCACCGCCAGCGCGGGAGTATCAAGAACGCGGGTCAGGGGCTTGCCTTGCCAGCACACGATCGGCCAGCCACGCTCGAAGCGACATTCCAATTCCGCCGCGCTACCCAGCGAGGAGACAGTCCAGCTAGTCAGGGCGAGCAGAATCGCCTTGCCGGTTCGTCGTTTCATGCCGTCTATCGTCCCAGGCTTGCATCAAGTGTTAGTCCATGACATGCGCACACGGTGATCGCGTGTCACTATCTGAAATCCGCAGTGCCAAATCCCCCCCGAAATAAATCGAATGACAGAAACAAGGGAGAAAGGGAAAAAAAGGAGAAAGGGAGAAAGGGAAAACGTAGTACGGAAGATAGCATAGCATGCTGCGTGGCGAGAATCTGCCCGCGGATCACGACTGTGGTCTTGCCAGCGGCGGCGGTCTCTTACTACCTGGACGCACGAATGTCGAGCGTCGTGGACTCATCGGCCAGGAGAGATAGCAATTCATCCAATAGGTCTTCACGCTCAGGCCAGTCTGTGAACAATCGCTCTCTCAGGGTTCTAACACTGTCAAGTCCATTCCGGCCTCCCGACAGGCTTGGGTGCCTTGCCCAGTCGCGGAGTGATTCCGCCCACCCAATTGTGGATTGTGCAGAAGCGGTAAGGGTGCCAACGGCCGATGTCACCAGTGCCTGAAAGGCTTGATGCGACGTGTCCGTTGCAGACGTGTCGAGACTATCGCCAAACGAAGCGCCGCCCGCGACGCCAGCAAGGCGTTCGATCCTGATCGCGTCGGCGTTCACTCGTCCATTGGCATTATCGGAAAGCCGCACCACCAGCTTGCCACTGCTGATCTGGTACGAACTCCCCAGGTCGTTCCAGTAAACTCCAGCATCCGCAAACTGACTGGGAGCAAGCCGCTGGTTGACCGTCACACTCCCCACGATTGTTGCATCGTCCAGAATTGTAAACGGCGAATTGGAAGCCCGATTCGTATAGGCAGTCCATGTTGCCGACACGCGGTATGTACCGGGCAGCAGATTCGGAAACGTCCAGCTTGCGACGTCCGCTCCGGTGCCGGCCAGACTTTCGTGGATGTCGGACAGATAACCCTGCCCGGTCCAGCGTTGCCACTGACCGACGGCAGTGAATCCGGTATCTCCGTTGTCGGCGATCACGACGGAAGGGGGACTCAGGACCGTGCCTTGAACAGCGAAATCGAAAGGACCCTCGTCCGCGTCGCTATTTCCAAAGGAGACCGAGCCACTCGATGTCCCAACACTTGTGGCGTCCAATTGCAGCACGAATGTCGTGCTCTGATCAGTTGCCAATGCTGTCGTGCCGAAGCTCGAGACGACACGGAAGCCCGCGGGGACACTGATTGGCTCGCTCAGATTGAGTACTTCACCGCCGAGATTGGTCACGGTGAACGTCATGCTGACCGGCGCAGCGATGGAGGTGCTGCCGAAGTCCACGACGCTCACAGCGTCGACCAGGCTGGTAGTGCCTTGCGAGACTTGAATTTCGGGGACTGGATCGAGTCGCTGCAACCGGATGGCGTCCGCGTTCAAACGGCCGTTGGCTGAGTCGTTCAATCGCACGGTCAGCGTGTGGCCGGCGATCTGATGCACGCTCCCCAGGTACTGCCAACTGGCTCCCGCGTCAGAGAATCCGCTGGGTGCCAGTTGCTGGTTGACGTATATCGTCGTCAGAGGGGTCGTGTCATCGAGAATCGTAAACGGCGCGTTCGTCGCCCGATTGGAATACTCCTTCCACGTGGCCGCAACACGGTAACGGCCGGGCATCAGTCCCGTGAATGTCCAACTTGCGACATCGGTCCCCGTGCCCGCCAGACTCTCGTCGATGTCGTTCGCAAATCCTTGGCCTGTCCACCGCGTCCACTCGCCGACCGTAACGAATCCGACGTCTCCATCGTCGATGACTTGCACGGCGGGAGGAACCTGCACAGCGCCGGTGACCGAGAAGCTAAACGGATTCTCGTCGGGGTCGTTGTTTCCGAAGGCGATTTCACCGGTCGTTGCACCGTCGGCCGACGCGTCAAAGCGAATGACAAACGAAGTCATTTCACCCGGCTGCAGCGTTGTGCTCGCGAAGCCACTCACCAGACTGAAACCGGCCGAGACCGTAATCGGTTCGTCGAGCACGAGGGCCTCCGTGCCCGTGTTTTCCACCGTAATCGACCTGATCGCGGGAATACCCGGCGGGGTATTGCCGAAATCGAAGGTGCTGACACCATCGATCAGCTCCGTGCCTGCTGCCGAAACCAGGATCTCCGGTGCTTGCACAACGCGTTCGATGCGGATCGCGTCGGCATTCAGGCGGCCGTCGGCTGCATCGCTGAGACGCACAACAAGATTGCCGTTGTTGGCCAGAATGGGTGCACCGAGCAGCTCCCAGTTGGCTCCGGCGTCGGAGAAGTCGTTGGGAGCTATTTGCTGATTGACCAGAACGAGTTGTTGAGAGTCGGCCCCATCGAGGATTTCGAACGGTGCGTTGGTGGCCCGATTGGAGTGCGTGGTCCAGGTCGCTGCGACGCGATAGTAGCCTGGAAGCAAATTCAAGAATGTCCAGCCCGCCAGATTCGCGCCTGCACCGGGCAGGCTTTCGTGAATGTCATTCTCATACCCTTGTCCCGTCCACCGCGTCCACGCCCCTACCGTGCTGAATGCCGCGTCGCCATTGTCGATGATCTGCACGGCCGGAGGATCCGCCACGGTACCTTGCACGGTGAAGCTGAACAGCGCCTCATCGGCATCATTGTTTTCGAACGACACTTCGCCGCTGTAAATGCCGGCGGAAACCGCATCCAGCTTAATGGTAAACGAGGTTGTTTCATCGGTGGCCAGCGAGGTCGAGCCGAAACTGGAGACGAGCGAGAAACCACTCGGAACGCTGATTGGCTCGCTTAATGTCAAGGCACTGCCTCCGACATTCTGCACCGTGAATGTGTAGCTCAGCGGCACTCCGGTCGTGGCTGCTCCAAAATCGAACACGCCGGCATTGTCGGGGATCATCGTGTCTTGCTGACGCACTTCCACTTCCGGCGTCTGGTCGATTCGCTCAATGCGGATTGCGTCGGCGTTCAGCCTCCCGTCCGCATTGTCACGTAACTGAACCACGAGCGTGTTGCCGTCGATCGTATAAGGCCCGCCCAGATACTGCCAGGTAGCTTCCGCATCACTCAGACCGGAGGGTGCGAGTTGCTGATTGACCAATACGGTTCCCAGCGACAGGTCGTCGTCCAGGACTGTGAACGGAGCATTCGTGGCACGATTCGTATAACTGGCCCACGTGGCGGCAACCCGGTAGGTGCCTGGCAGCAGTCGCTGGAAAGTCCATCGAGCGGTGTCGGTGCCTGTACCGGGCAGGCTTTCGTGCACATCATTCTGGAAACCTTGGCCCGTCCACACATACCATTCACCGGATGAATCGAATCCGCTGTCGCCATTATCCACGATCTGAACTGCTGGAGGCACAGCCACCGTGCCGTTGACCGTGAAGTTGAACGGATTTTCATCGGGATCGTCGTTGCCAAAACTGACTTCGCCAATATAGGTTCCCTCGACATCACCGTTCAGACGCACAGAGAATGTCGTGCTTGCTCCCACCTCGAGTCTGGTGGAGCCGAAACCGGCTGCCAGGCTGAAGCCGGTGGGGACGGTAATCGGTTCGGCGAGATTCAGCGGCATGACACCTTTGTTCTGAACGGTAAAAGTGAAATCGATCGGCAGTCCGGGGGGAGTGTTGCCGTAGTCAATCACTGCCGCATCGTCGGCCACATTCTGCGTGCCGAGCAGCACTTGGATTTCCGGCGCGGGGACCACCTCGACACCGACGGCGGACGCGGCGTTGAGCCGGCCACCGGTGACCGTCTTGCCGTCCATGGAACTCACCGGGTCGACCGTTTGCAGCACCTGGTTAATCACCTGAGCGTAGCCCCACTCCGGGTGCTGACCGCGGACTAACGCGATCACTCCGGCCACGTGGGGCGAGGCCATGGAAGTGCCGCTCGACAGCCCGTAGCCGCCGTTGCGGACCGTGCTCAGAATGTCGACTCCGGGGGCGCCCAGATCGACGGTCGTGAGTCCGTAATTCGAGAACAAGGGCTTGCTGTCGTTGCGGTCGACCGCCGCCACGGAGATGATATTCGGCAGATTATAGCTGGCGGGGTAAAACGGTTGGGAGTCGTTGTTGATCCCGAAACCAAAGATATTCCCGTTCCCGGCCGCTGCCACGAACACGTGGTCGTCGTCGCGGGCGGCTTGGATGGCGTCATAGAGGGATTGTGCAAAGCCGTCGCTAAACCCCCAACTGTTGTTCGAGATCCTGGCGCCGTTGGCCACGGCATAGTTGAGGGCGTCGATGGCATCGTCGGTGTCGCCATTGCCGCTCGCGTCGAGGAACTTCAGGGCCATGATTTGTGCGTGCCAGTTGATGCCTGTCACACCAATTCCGTTGTTCCCGACGGCGGCAATGGTGCCGGCCACGTGCGTGCCGTGATTGTGATCATCCATGGGATCGCCGTCATGGTTGGCGAAGTCATAGCCATGAATGTCGTCGACGAATCCGTTACCGTCATCGTCCAGTCCGTTATGGGGTATCTCGCCGGGGTTCACCCACATGTTGGCGGCCAAATCGGGATGCAGGTAATCGACGCCTGTGTCAATGACGGCCACAATCGTGTCACTACTGCCGACGGTGGCGTCCCAGGCCTCCGCGGCGTCGATGTCTGCATCGAAGGTGCCCCCCGACTGCCCCTCATTGTTCAATCCCCACAACTCATCGAAGCGAGGGTCATTGGGCGTGGCACTGAGTTGGATGCGGTAGTTCGGTTCCGCGTACAGCACGTCTGCGTGATCGCGCAGCAGTTCCAGCGCCGTCTTCACGTCGACGTAGTCCGGCAGTGCCACCTTGTGCAAGCTCGGCAGCAACTCGAACCCCGCACCAACGTTCATGGCAAACGGAAATGGCGTTCGACTGGGACCCCAGTTTGTTTCCTGGACGCGGACATCGTCCCGGAATCGTATCAGCAAGCTGCCCGAATCGTAATGCTCCGCATCGACGATGAAGCCTCCCGCGGGGCCACTGTCGCCGGTGTCCGCCCCGGTCAGCATGCGGCGGTCCTCCAGTCGTTCCGCACAGAGACTGCGCCTGCGACGGTTCTTTGCGCGACGAACCAGCGACTTGGTTTGTTGGTACTTCTGGCGGTCCGATCGGCGTGAATGTGGGTGGATCATGTCGGTCTTGCCCCTTACAGCAACTTGGCTGGATGAAACGGTGATACGTCGAACGTAACACCTCTGGCGGCGCGAATTCAAGAACTGAGGGGGGCGCCACTCACTAAATCCGCACCGAGCTGTCGCTACAATCGACATAATCGGCAAAGTGGCCTGGGCGTTGTGGATGTGGCCGGGGCGGAGTGATGCGTTTCATCGATTCATGGACGGCAGCCGCCGATCAGGCAAGCGGCCGCAACGGCGTGGCGTCCGCGGAGAGTCGTTACGACCGTCATGAGCCCAAGACGACCGGAAATGTCAGCGAGATTCGATGCCGAACAGAGATGGTGCGTCTGGTGGCAAAAAAAGACGTAGAGTCCCATGTGCCGCGTCGCGTCGAGTGATTTCGATCGCGACGTCGGATTCACGGCCTCCGTCCAACCCACGCGGCGCGGCGGCCACTTTGGTACTCGTTGAGTCGCCGCGCAACGCGAGTCGCAACGGGCGCAGACGCGCAACGCATGATGGTTGCCACAAAACTGATCACAATTCGCCCCACTGCACGCCTGGCGATTCGGACGTCGGTCGCCGGTGTCCTGACCGTGATGTTGAGCGTGTTGTATCTGGCCGACACATTGCACAGCGGTTGGGTTCCGCACGATACCGGGCAGTTGGGGCAGACTGCCGAGCGCGTTCTCGATGGCGAGATGCAGCACCGCGACTTCGATGAGCCGTACACGGGCGGTTTGGGATACCTCCATGCCATGGCTTTTCGTCTGCTGGGGGTCCGCGCCGAGTCGATGCGGTGGATGCTGCTCTGTTATTTCGGCCTATTTGTTTCCGCAGTCTACTTCATCGCGATTCGTGTTACGTCCGCCTGGGTGGCGGTACCAGTTACACTCTTGTGCGCCGCGCTGAGTGTTCCCCTTTACTCGGCCGGCTTGCCATCCTGGTACAACTTGTTCTTCGCCACGTTCGGACTGCTGGCATTGCTTCAGCATCTCGACACTGGCAAGCGGCGCTGGCTGTTCTGGTCTGGATGTTGCGCCGGATGTTCACTGCTGATGAAGATCACAGGGCTGTATTTCGTGGCAGTGGGACTGCTGTATATTGCCTACCAATCGTCCGTCGCGGGTGTCCGAGGCAGCGGTCGCTCACGCGTGTATGCGATCGTGATCACGGTGGCGTGCGTGCTGTTCGCAGGGTTAGGTGCGCTGTTCACTCGCGGGTCCAATCCGCTGGCCAACGCGGCGCATTTCACTCTGCCTCTAATCGGGATTTCCGCCTGCCTGGTGTTTCAAGTGTGGAGTGCAGGGCGTACTGCGCCGGCCGCGCGGATTCGTGACCTTGCCAGGCTGATGCTTCCATATTGCCTGGGAGTCGCCTGGATACTGGGCCTCTTCGTACTCCCCTACGCAATGACCGGGGGCCTGGAGGATCTTTATCGCGGCCTGTTTGTACTACCGGCAGCCCGGCTGGCACACGCGGCACTGGCTCCCCCCGATCTGAAATGGATGGTCCTATCTCTGCCCGTACTTGGAATACTGCTGGCGGGCTTGTTCAAGCCGGCCAGATCTCTCAACCGACCCGTGGTGCTGTGGGCGTTTGCCGTTTTGCTCACTGGAGTGCTGTTCGCCTCGCAGTCGCCTGGGGGCTATTTGTGCCTGTTTCAAGCCATGCGGAACCTGATTCCCCTGGTGGTGTTGGCAGGCGTCTGCCTGCTCGTCAGTCGACGCGCCGTGGAGGATCGGACGGCCCTGTTTCTGGTCATGGCAGCCGCCGCCTTGTGCAGCCTGGTTCAGTACCCGTACGCGTACGGTACATATTTCTTCTACGCTGCGCCGTTGATGATCCTGGCCGTACTGTACCTGGTGACGTGCCAACCATATGCCCCCAAGGCACTGTTCGCCGCTCTGCTGGTCTTTGCCTTGATCGCGGCGGTGGTGCGAATTCCGCAGCCGGACCCGCGACTGCTTAACGGGCTGCAGATGCCCGCTTTTCCTACCGCCACGATGAACCTCGCTCGCTGTCACTTCCACGTGTATCGGGAGGACGCTCGCGTATACACCGAACTCGTCGAGTTGATTCAGAAACTGACACCCGAGGGTGGATACAT
This sequence comes from uncultured Planctomycetota bacterium, assembly GCA_963802295.1. Lineage (GTDB taxonomy): Bacteria > Planctomycetota > Planctomycetia > Pirellulales > Pirellulaceae > JAJRVM01. Next base: position 185,557 of record CAWDIM010000011.1, read on the forward strand.
CTACGCGGCGCCAGATTGTCCGGAAGTCTATTTCCTTTCCGGCAGGAGGAACCCCACGCGTACCTTCTACGAGTTGTTTCAAGAGAGCGACGGCGACCGACGCCAGTCGCTGCTCGACATGCTGCAGCGCCGGCAAATCAATGTCGTCGTCATCAACCACCACCCTCCCTTTTCTGAGGCGTTGGCCGAGGGAACGCTTGGGGCACTGTCTGTGCTGTACCCGCATCAGCAGGTTTTCTTGGGTTCACGTCGGCCCGACGCTCCTCCGACCAAACTGTTCACAGTCTTCTGGCGGTGACATCGAGCGAGCGGGAGGCGATTGGTGTCGGGCAATCGTCGGGGGACTGCGAACGATCCGGCGCCACGTGACGGTCTTGGCGGTGGCGAGGAATATGCCGAATGGATCGGTTGTCGCGACAGGGTTGTCGCCGTAGGGGGGCTCTCTCTGGGGTGAGCTATAGTTCTCTGGGTTTGCTCCCCACGTGGGCGCATTGCTTGTGCCGCGGGCTCTTGCAGCGCGTGCGTCGTGCGCCGCGAAGGGCTCCACACGGCAGCCTGTCATGGGGCCGCCGAGGCGGCGCGGCGCGGGAAGGGAGCTCCGGCGCATAACGCCGGTCGAGAGGCTCAAGGGGGTTTGCCAGGGGCAGAGGCGCATCTCGTGAGCGAACATCAACCAGCGATGGCCGCCGGTTACCGCTCCAAAGGTTGCGGCCAATTGTGAAAGGTAAAGGTGGCAAGTGGGTCAATTGCGAGGTGTGTCGGGCCTGACGCGTTTTCCCGCCGTGTATCGGCTGTGGCAGGCGCCGTTTGTGCGCGACAAACTTGCGCCACTGACACGTCGCCATGAGATTGCTGCCGCGCACCGTGTGTTGGATGTCGGTTGCGGGCCCGGCACCAACGCGTCGGAGTTCACTCACGCGGATTACGTGGGCATCGACCTGAGCGAACCGTACATACAGACCGCGCGCCGCCGCCATCGCGGTACGTTTCTGGTGGCGGACGTGCGAACGTACCAACCCGCCGCGGACGATCGCTTTGACTTTGTGCTGGTCAATAGTCTGCTGCACCACCTGGACACCCCGGCGGTCAGGCACATTCTGCGGAGCGTACACGCCCAGCTCACTGCAGACGGACACATTCACATCCTGGAGCTTGTTCTGCCTCGTCGGACCTCGGTGGCGCGGCTGTTGGCCCGGGCCGATCGCGGCGACTATCCGCGTCCTCTGGAAGCCTGGCGGGAACTGTTCGGCGAAGCATTTGAGGAGATCGTGTTTGAGCCGTACGTTGTGGCCCGTTGCGGCGTAACGTTGTGGGAAATGGTCTATTTCAAGGGTCGAGGGCGCAGATGAATCGTGTCCCCAAAGTCTCCGTGGCGATCCCGATCTTCAACGAAGAAACGGTTCTGCCGGAACTCCATCGGCGCGTTGAATCGGTGCTGAGGGACCTCCCCGGCGGCCCCCACGAAATCGTCTTTGTCAACGACGGCAGTTCGGACGGTACCGGTGAGATACTCGAGACGCTGGCCGACATCAATCCACAAGTTACGGTCGTGGAACTATCTCGGAATTTTGGACACCAGGCGGCGTTGTCCGCGGCACTCGACTTCGTCACCGGTGACGTTGTCGTGGCGATGGACGGAGATCTGCAGGATACGCCCGAGACCATTCCGCGTTTTCTCGAACAATATGCCTTGGGAGCCGACGTTGTTTACGCCATTCGCCAGGACCGCAAGGAAAACTGGTTGCTGCGCTGTTGTTATGAGACCTTTTACCGAGTGATCACGGCGCTGGCCGACATCAACCTGCCGATGGGTGCCGGGGATTTCGGTCTCATGTCGCGACGTGTCGTCGATGTGGTGCGGCATGCGGACGAGCGGCATCGATACCTGCGCGGACTGAGAACCTGGGCAGGGTATCGACAGATTGGCATCCCGGTGGAACGTGCGCGCCGCCATTCGGGCGCATCCAAATACAGTTTCCGCAAGTTGTTAAAGCTGGCTTTCGACGGCATCTTCTCGTTTTCCGTCGTGCCGTTACGCGCCGCCACGCTCGCCGGTGGTCTGGCTGTGACCGCAGCATGCCTGTTCGCGGCGTACAGTCTGTTCGCCAAATTCGTGCTGCGGCAATCACCTACCGGGTTTACGGCACTCTACATTTCCATGGCCTTTTTCGCTGGTGTGCAACTGATGTTTCTGGGCGTTATCGGCGAGTACGTTGGCCGGATCTATGAAGAAGTCAAACGACGGCCTCTCTATATCGTGGACCGCGTGCTGAACGCCGCTCGACGATCGCCAGATGTAACTGCCGATAGCCCTTCGGTCCGGGCGTCGACCGTGACCGACGTTCCACGCAATTCACGATTAGCAACTACGACTCACTCCCATGAATAGTGACTACGCAGCCGGTTATCGGACGCTTTATCAGCAGCACTGGTGGTGGCGGGCCCGCGAAGCGGCGATCCTGCGCCTGCTGTGCGAGTACTGCCCGCAGCCCGGCCGCGAGCGGATTCTCGACATCGGTTGCGGCGACGGTTTGTTGTTCGATTCTCTGGCTCGCTTCGGCGACGTGCAGGGAGTCGAGGTGTGCGGAGAGCTGATTGCGAAGGACAGCCCCTGGCGCGACAGGATTTACGTCGGCCCCTTCGACGAAGGATATCGGCCGGCCGGCCGTTTCAGCTTGATCCTGATGCTCGATGTGCTGGAGCACTTCGCCGATCCGCTGGACGCTCTGTTGCACGCTGGTCGGTTGCTCGAACCACAAGGCCTGCTGGTTATCCACGTTCCCGCCTTTCGCTCGCTCTGGACCTCGCACGACGACCTGAACCATCATTTCACTCGGTATACGAAACAGAGCCTGAGCGACGTGTTGTCCGAGGCCTCGCTGAAACTCGATACCATGCAGTACACGTTCCACTGGACCTGTCCGGTGAAACTGGCGATCCGTGTGAAAGAGTGGGCATTACCCTCGCCACCCCGGCAGCCGCGGGTTCCCTCGCCAGCTGTCAACCGCCTCTGTTACGGTCTGTGCCGAGCTGAACAATGGCTGTTTGGTCGCCGCTCGCCCAGGTTCGGCAGTTCCCTGCTTGCCGTGGCAAGGCACGCCGCGAGCCACGAAGTTCCTGACGCGACAAGTGCCGAGGACGGCTCAGCACCGCTGGCGGAACTCTGTGAAGTGTGAGAAACGATCCTTCACCTTGCGGAGCTGTCAGTAGAACAGAAACACCCACCAGTTCTTCGTCGGCCGGCAGTGCGGCATATTGCTGATCTGCCAGGCTGAGTCTCTCGACCGGTACCGAAATTTCCTGACCAGTCGGTTTTCGCAGGCGGGCCTTACCAGCTTCGACTCCCTGCAGCACGGCCTCAATCTGGAACTTCCCGCTCGCATCGGTCCACGTGCGCACCGATTCCGATGGAGGTTCTTCGGACGAATCCACGGCGCCGGGAACACCGGCTCGCAAGCTGGTTGCCGTGAGTAGCAGTAGAACCGCAGTTGCCGCGACGCCCGGCAGGAGCCTCCGGGAAACGAGCTGAGCCGACATGGGGCGATTTCTCCAGGATTCGCGCAATTGAAAGGTCATGACGATCGCGGTTTCAGGATAACTTGGCAGCTATCGGGTTTCAATCAGCGGGTGGTTGCGGTGCGATACATCACGATATACTCATAGCGGTGGCCCATAGCGTTGGCCATATTCGCACCGAACGTGGTCCTGCGGCGTATACTCGTTCGACACGGACTACAATGGCAACGCCGCGATCAACTTGATACCTGCCGATTGACTGCGTACATCCTGACAGCCCGTCGGCCGCAGTGGGCGGTTCTGGTATCTATTCGTAAATCCCCCCCGAGGCGTTGATGTTGGCGATGGCCTGCAGGGACAACGGCCAGCAGCAGGATGCGGCTTGGAATTGGCTCGTCGCGTGTGGCATAACATTGTCTACGCGCAGGGTTATACTTGGGATATGCCGATCATCAATCCCAGTGACGTTGACGCCGGTGATCGTACGTGTGGCGATGACTGCGATCAGCTGTCCGGCTATGATGCATCGGGTCGATGCCGGCCGCGGTGACGGGCCTGGATTGTGGTGCTCGGCTCACACGAGTTTCGGTTCGATCGAGTGATTCGACGAGTTCGAGGAGAGTGCTTGGCAGGGTAGCTGGAGCCGCGGAGGCTCTGAGGAAACCGCCACTTGTTTACGTTTTAAGCCGCTGCTGCTGAGCTCCGGCGGGCCCAGCCGCGATACTCCGTCAGGGAAGTCCATCATGTTGACGAGAACGCGTTGGATCGTGCTGTTGGCTGTGCTTGTTTCTTCGCGGATCGCGGCCGGGGAAGAGCCGCACGTAACGACCTCGTTATATGTCCGGCAAGCCAATCTGCAACAGACCATGCTGACGGCGCGCCAGCGCTACACGGCGTGGCTAAGGGACCAGCCAGCGTCGCGTGCCACGGTCGCCTGTGATTCGTGGCTGGCGACACCACCGTTGCCCGCCTCTGACGCGGAGCAGTGGATGTGGCAGGGCGAACGCGTCAAGTTGTCGGCCAAGCATGAAGGTGGCGTGGCCCTGTGGACGGAGCAGAAGAGTCTTGTGGACGGTCAGCCCACGAACTTTCTTGGCGGATCGTCAGGCACCGTTGCCTACCTGACAAGGACCGTTCGCGCCACCGAACCGGTGCGATTGACGATCGGCATTGGCGGCGGCGAGCACCTCGATGTGTGGCTCAATGGCCGCCAGATCGCCTCGGCCGATACACACCTCGTATCAGGACGCTACGGCTGCGGCGAATGTGTCGACGGCACTCGCGTCGATCAAATGTTGGTGGACCTCGACCTGCAGAAAGGTGCGAATGAGCTTGTTGTGCGGCAGGCTCTCGGCAGCGAGCTGTCGTTCTATTTCTCTGCCGCCCCGGAACCGACTGCCTGGCTCTGGCAGCAGTTGCGCCGCGACTTTCCGCCGCGGGAGAATCCGTTGTTGAACGTCGTCCCGGCGGGTTGGTTTGCGAAGGAGGGTTGGTTTGCCGCCCAAGACCTGGAAGCGGAGCGGCAACTCTTTGGCGAACTTGCCGCGGAGTGTGCTGAGGGCGGTCGCTTGCTGCAGGCGGAATGGGCTCAGTTGCAGGCGGGCGCCGTCGATCGAAACGACATCCGGTGGCTCGATGTGTGCGTCAAAGCATCCGTACTCTCTACGCTCCACGGCGACAGCACCCGGTTGCGCCGCGCGGTAACCGAGTTGGGTCGCACCTGCGGTGACGCGTACCCCGCTGTGGAATTCACGACTCGTCTGGACGCATTTGATCAGGAACTGCATTCGCAAGCTGCCCAACGGCTCGATCCGGACAATGAACCCACTCGCCGACTCATGGCGGCGATACCGCGGTGGCAACGGGAAATGCTCGTCGAGCGGAACCCGATGTTGCGCGATGCGGAGATAATATTCGTCAAGCGGTATACGTACAACAGCAAGCACTACTACGACGACTTCCAGCACATCAGTCGCTGGGGTGGGAATCTGTGTGTGCTGTCGCTGGCCGACGGTCAGGTTCGCGGACTCGCTAATCAGTTGTCCGAGGGTGTCTTCGATCGCTACGATCTGTCGTTTGACGCCCGCCGGATCGTGTTCGGCTATCGCCGACCGCGTCCCGAAGGATTTCGGATCTATGAGGTTGGAACGGACGGTAGCGAGTTGCGGCAAGTGATCCCCGTTCCGGATGACGAAGAAGAGCGGATCGCCGCGTACGGCCGGACCAGCACTGGTGACAGTTTCTACGGCTTGCAGGGATATCATTTCTGGACGGACGATGTGCACCCCTGCTATTTGCCCGACGGTGGCATCTGTTTCGCCTCGACACGCTGCGAACACGGAGTGCTCTGCACACCCAGTCACTATCTGGCCTGCACGAATCTGTTTCGGGTCGAATCGGATGGCAGCAAGCTGCGCCCGATATCGCATGGGGCGTTGAGCGAGTTCACTCCGACCATGATGGAAGATGGACGGATCCTCTATAACCGCTGGGAATATGTCTACAAGGGGATCGCCGCAGTGCAGCCGCTGTGGACGGTGCGTCCGGACGGGTCGGCGAGTGAAGAGTTTTACGGCGATAACGTGGCGAACCCCGGCGTACTGTGGCAAGCTCGGCAAGTGCCCGGCCATCCGCGATTGGCCGTCTGCATCGGCTGTGGGCACGAACCACTAGGGGTGGGGCCGGTGTTGTTGCTCAATCTGGACAAGAGCAAACGCACCCTTGAACCCATTACGAACCTGACACCCAACGTCAGGACGGAGAGCCTGCGAGGACTCTACCAGCTTCGCAACGGCGTGTGGCGGGAAGACATCTACGGTCCGTTGTACGCCGATCCCTTTCCGCTGTCCGACAAGTTCATGCTGGTCTCGTGTAACCCGGACAAGCGATACAACGACCAGTCGGCGTACGGCATCTATCTGTTGGATGTCTTTGGTAACCGTGTGCCGATCTACCAGGATTCGGAGATCTCCTGCTGGCAGCCGATGCTGCTGCAGCCGCGCACGAGACCCGCGGTCCTGCCCGCTACCCGCCCCGAAGCCGTGGCCGGCAAGGACAAAGCTACCGTATTCATGAGTGATGTGTATCGGGGACTGGAAGGGGTCGAGCCCGGAACGATCAAGTTTCTGCGGGTCGTCGAGCAGGTTCCAAAGCCTTGGTCTGCCGAAGTCGACCCGATCCGCGATGAAGATCGTGCCGCCGATGGATTTGGCGGTCATCTCGCCATCAGCTGGAACAGCCACATCTGGGTGGCCGTGCTGCACGGCGTCGTACCGGTGGAAGAAGACGGATCGGCGTGCTTCGAGGTCCCTGCCGGCCGGAACTTGTTCTTTCAGGCGTTGGACAAAAACCTGATGGCGGTTCAACGCATGAGGACATTTGTCAACTTCACGGCCGGCGAGCAGCGCTCCTGTATCGGCTGCCATGAACATCGTACCCAGGCTCCCGTATCACGATCGGCCATCGCACTCGCGAAACCACCAGCCACGCTTTCAGCTCAACCCGGTGACGTAGCTCCACGCCCCCTTTACTATCCGAGCGACGTGCAACCGCTCCTGGATCAGTATTGCGTGCGGTGCCACGATGGTCATGATCCCAACGCGGCACCCGATCTGCGTGGTGAACTGACGACGTTGTTCAGCCGCTCGTATGAAAACCTTCTCCAGAATGGCTGGGTGCACAAGCTGCAGGAATGGGATGGCATTGAATATTCCATGCAGCATGCGGAAGTCACTCCACCGTACGCTCACGCTGCACACAATAGCCGGCTGATCAAACTGCTCCAGAAAGGCCATTACGATGTTGCACTGTCGAGCGAGGAGTGGGGTAAGCTCGTCACCTGGATCGACTGCGGAGCCCCCTACTACGGTTCGTATTTCGGTCGTCGCAATCTCATTTACCAGGGGCAACCGGATTTTCGGCCGGTCCCCACCTTGGACTCGGCCTGCGGTATCGCTCCTGAGACTCCCGGACTCGCCAGCCCCGTTCCGCTCCCGGCACGACTGCTTGCCAGATGGCCCTTGAATGACCCCGCCTCTTGTGTGGTCGTGGACGGTGCCGAGTCGCAGCAGGCGACAGGCGCGGTCAATATCACGAGTTGTACGGGTCCACAGGGTCAGCCAACCGCTCAGTTTTCGGGCCACAGCTACATCGAGTGCGCTGGGCTGGGAACGCACGAAGCCGTTTCCGTGGCGATGTGGGTGAAGCCCGATACGCTGGGCAACACGTGGAATCCACTGCTATTTTGCCACGATGGGAAACCAGGAGCGGTGCATCTGAGTATTCTCTCGGAGGGCGTACCCAATGTTGCCGTGAATGTCGGCGACTGGAACTGGGTGCATCGCAGGGGGCAGATATCGGTCGCCGACGGCAAGTGGCACCACCTGGCTGTCGTGTGCGATGCCCGCTACGGAGGATGCGTACGGTTCTATGTTGACGGCCGATTGGTCGACGATATGCGGCTGAGCCTGGCCTGCAAACTGGATCTTTACGGCTTTCGCATCGGCGCATGGAATCGCTGGGAAACTGCCCCCGCCAATAACTACCACGGAGGACTGAGCGATCTGCGGATATACAGTGGTATGCTGAATCAACAGGATGTCGAACAACTGGCGACTGCACACACTGAAGGTCGCCCTTGACCCTTCCGGCGGACGCATCCACGCAATCGGGGACGCGGGAAATGCAGAATCCTGAATTCGCCCTGCCAGATTGGCCATCCGAGACAGCAGATCTTGTTGCCCTTCATCCCTGCCCTCAAGTAGCCTTGACTTCTTGGCTTCGTCTAAGACGTCGCCCCGTGTGCTTTTTTCGTCTGATCCAGGTGCCGTGCACGTATCAGGTAGAGCGGGTGGGGCGTATTGCATTGGAAGGATAGTGGATGACAGGTGGATGCTGCGCGAACGGAATGAATTCCGTTTTACGTAGGGGGAAGTGGCGGGTTGTGGATGCTGCGCGAACGGAATGAATTCCGTTTTACGTAGGGGGAAGTGGCGGGTTGTGGATGCTGCGCGAACGGAATGAATTCCGTTTTACGTAGGGGGGAAGTGGCGGGTTGTGGATGCTGCGCGAACGGAATGAATTCCGTTTTACGTAGGGGGAAGTGGCGGGTTGTGGATGCTGCGCGAACGGAATGAATTCCGTTTTACGTAGGGGGAGAATGATATTCACATGTCGATAAGAATGCGTCCGACGGCTGTTTTGTGTTTCTTGTCTGGCTTGTCATGTCTCGTGTCGTCTGCATCTTGTGCCGAGGATACAGCCAACGAGAGTAGTCCGTTTTCGGCGACGATTCGTGTGACCGAGCAGGTGTTGAATACGGTCAGACCGCTGATCTTCGGCGACAATATCGAGTGGACCAACAGCGGCATGGGGTTGTGGTTGCCTGACAAAAAGTCGTTCGATTCGACCTTGTTGGAATTGCTGCGACCTGCCGGCATTACGCATCTGCGCTACCCCGGCGGGACGCTTTCTGACTTCTTCCTGTGGCACCATGCCGTGGGTGACCCACGAACGCCGATTCCCAACCCGTTCAGCCAGCCCGAGAAGGGTGAACCGGAATACCCGCACTTCGGACCGCACGAATTCATGGCATTATGTCGAGAACTCAAGATCCCGGCCACGATTACGCTGAACGCCGGAACCGGCACGCCTGAAGATGCGGCTCGCTGGGTGAAGTACTTTGCTGAACAGGGATTCGAAGTGGCATCGTATGCCGTCGGAAATGAAATCTACATGGCCGATAAGAACGATCCGGTCAAGAAACTGCCGATCAACAAGTCGCCGCGCGAATACGTCGATTTCTATCTGCGGTGCAAAACGGCGATCGACGCGGTGGCACCCGGTACCAGGCTGGGAGTCATCGGCTTGCACGATACGGGCAACATGCATCTCAACAAACACCCAGACTGGATGAAGACTATCCTGAGCGAACTGGGGGACAAAATCGACTTCATCGATGTGCACAACGGTTACGCGCCCGTGATACGGTCGTCCGGTATCGGGTGGTTCTCGAGAAATTACCCGGACGACGATTACGCAGAGTGTTTCATGGGCGCATCGGTATACGTGCGAGATAACATTCAACAGACCAAAGCCTTGATCGAGCAACACGCGCCCGGCGGCGGCCAGCACGTCGAATTGCAGGTCACCGAATACGGCCCGCTCGTATATCCATTCGATCAGAAGAGGATGGTGGAAGATGCCGCCTGGAATCGTTCGCTGTGCGGAGCCCTCTATCTGGCCTGCCTGTATAACGTGTTCTTGGCGGAACCGCGACTGACGAGCGCCAATCACCTGCCCCTGTGTCAGGATGTGTTTGGCGCTCTGGTCGGAGTTCGCGGTCAGCGGCCCGAACGCAAAGAGTGGCGAAATATCGTCTATCACGTCTTTCGAATGTATTCGGCCATGCAGCGGCGAGCGGTTCTGCAGACCGATGTTGTCGCGCCCATGTACTCGACGCGCGCCATGGGAATTGTGCCGAAAATGGCCGACGTGCCCTACGTGGATGCGGGTGCCTATCGGACCGTGGATGGAAATTGCGTGAGCCTGTTTCTGATCAATCGCAGCGTCACCAGGCATGTTCAAGCCGAGATTGACCCAGGCTTCGCGCCGTTTCAAGTCGAATCGATCACGACACTGAGCGCTGAGTCCTACAGAGCGGAGAATAGCCCAGACCAACCAGACAATGTCGTTCCTCGTGTGGCGGACAGAAAAGAGGCGTTTGCCGGGGCGCCGCTGAAACTCACGTTGCCAAGACACTCGTTGACAGTCGTGGATTTCCGCAAGCCGGCCCCGTAACAGTCGGTCAGTCGGGTGGGCCAGGCTCGCCCGGGTGGGCCACGATCGCCGTGATCGTAGCCGATCGAGGCATGTGTTGTGAGGCGAACTTGCCGCACCGACAGGACTAGCGGAACTAACGCAGGCGAATGTCCAGGATGACCACGTCACCCGCGGCGACCTCCAAACTGCGCAGTTGATCTACCGCCAGTTCCCGGCCACTTCGCAGCTCGTGCACCGCAGCCACTTCACCGATTCGCAGGCTGAACGTTCCCTTCCAGTCGGCACACAATTCGTTGTTCATGAGTCCGATCAGCAACCGCTTAGGGTCCAAATCAAAGCAGCAGGTCGTAATTCCCAGGCCCGCCGGACTGAGCTCCACAGGACTGAACGATTCGAAGTATTCGCCAAATACCGCTCGGACACCCTGCAGCATGCGGTAGGGTGGTTCCATATGGACGATCTCGCTCAAGGAGTAAACGAGCGGATCGGTCATCCAGTAATCAACCGTGCCGACCACGACACGACCTTGCTCCACGCGGTTGACGGTCACGAGCGGATGGCCGTGCTCATTGACCAACAGTGACGATGCACTGAGCGGTGTGCCAACCGTGTACGTGTACGGCTGCTCATCGAACTGGGTTCCCGTCCGCGGGAGACAACTCAGGCAGGCTTTCGCCTGCTCGCGGAGCTGAATTCCAGTGATCGCTTCCGGCAGTGCTCGAGCATTACGGGCATCGATGACCAGGTCCCCGCCGTCACGCACATACGACACCAGGTTGACGACGATGTCTGGCGTCAGTTCCACGTCACCCAGCAGGACCACCGTGTGGTACTGCGCGAGGATGCTGGGATGGCATCGATTCGTGATCACGTCGAAGATGTCGCCGTAGGGGGTTGGGGTGAGAAAGCCCCGTTCGTTGCGCAGGTAGCTGCAATCTTCATAGCCGGGCCAGATCATGCGGAACATGCCGTCAATCAGGTAATCTCCTTTCTCGTAGGGGAGCTTCCCCCAGATTTTGTACTTGTCGCCACGATAGAGGTGTCGGGGCATGTTCCAGCCGTTATAGAAATCGAGCATGAAAGCGACCGGCGTGTACTGGACGCCGCGATCCGGATGTTGTCGGAACCACTCGCGCAGTTCCAGGTGCTGCTTGCCCAACGGGCTCAGTTCGGGCGCGCCGTGGGGGAGCGTGTCGGCCGTGAACTGCGACGTCTCCGACCCCACGATGCTGTGTCCACCGAGGTAACTGGACAGAAACAACCGTTTGTGGAGACTCAGTGAACATCCCTTGTTGGGGCCATAGCCATATCCGTTGGATCCCTCCGTCTTGCGACCGTGATACATGTTGTACCCAAAGCGATTCCAGATCGACGTGGCTTGCGTCAGCAGGCGTCCGTATTGTTTGCCGGCTCCACGCAAGAATGCGAACATCAGCGTATCGCTGGGAAGCCCCTGCGCCGTTTCCAGCCCCAGCGTTCGACAGTCGCGATCGCCATAGTAATGCGAGAAGTTCAGCGAACCGGTGGCGTTCATGTAGTTCATGCTGTCGTCGCAGATGTGTTTGTCCCAGTTGACGAAATTCTCCCAGCCTTCACGCCGGTTCGTGTGCGGATCGCGGTCGGCATAGCCGCCGATGTATCGACCGTCCTGTTCGCCGTTGTCATAGCCGAGGAACCTGTCGCCAAATATCCTCATCAGGATTTCGTGATGTTCGGGTGCGAACTTGGAAGGGTATTGACTGTCAAAGGGCACGTAACCCCAGATATCGAACAGATAGAGCCCTCGATCGCGGACATCCTGGAGCCGCTTTTCCATTTCCTGCAGCGCGGTCCGATACGCCTCGTCGCTCGAAAATGCGTTGCGTTGCGGACAGATCCCGATGTGTGGCCAGCAGACATCGCCGAAGTCGTAGAATGAGTGGAACTGATCGAGTGCGATGGAGCCTATGTCGCGTGCTCCCGTACAGTGCAATTCGTAGCCGAGCGTGCGGCGCGTGACCGGTTTCGGATCACTTGCCTCAAACAAGGGATGCTCCTCGGGAACCACCGGTGTGGTCCAGGGCCGAAAGCGGCCTGTCAACTGGGGTGCCGCACGCGGCCTGGTATGCTCCAGGATATTCCCGATTGCTTGCCGAGCAGCGGCGAGATCATGGGCGTGGGTGGGTGACGGCACGACCACGTCGCGACGATCGAACACAGGGTTGATCATCGCCCCCGCTATGCGGTTCGGCTGGTCCGCGCGCGAGTTCCCTTCGTCCAACTCCAGACAGATCGCCGTCACGTGTCCGGGATCGAATACGTCATTTCCTTCGAACGAGATGGGCACACTGATGTCCTGCGTGCCGGCGTTGATGTCGCGCATGCGCCAGAGGAGTTTCTCATCATGTTTTGCGTCGACGGCCCACAAGGACACAACATGCCCGGATCCCTGACCCGTCAAGCGAAAGCGCAAACGGCCGAAGGGCTCCAGATCCCAGGTGCCGGTGTGGACCAGTCGCACGCAGTCTCCCGCGAACAGTTCGCTGCGGTCCGTATTGGTGAACGCGGCCGCGAACTTCAGTGTTGGCGTTCCACTCTCGTCACAGATACAAGTCGCCTCACTTGTCCGACCGAAGAGGGGGCGGACGTGCCACGACGTGGCGCGGGTTAACAGGTCATCGGCAGGGACCGCATACCGCTGCCACGGGATTGCTGCGGGTGCCAGCGGTTCAACCGGCTCCAGCCGCAATGCGACGATCTCGGGCAGTACATCCTGCAGCCTGATCCAGTGCAGGCCGGCCGCCAGACTGGTTGTACCTTGATATTCCCACAGTGCGTCGCTGAGCGATGGACCGAGGCAGGTATTTCTGGCGGCCATGTGATACGGATGAAGGTCGCCGCCATCGATGACCAAGTCGCAAGGGCGCGAGTTAGGGGAGGCGTAGCGCAGGTAGACACGATAGGCCTGCATGCGCGGCACGTGGGTCCAATATTCGATCTGCCCGTCGCCGAATACACAAGGAGGATCATGAGGATCGTCGGAACCAATGTCCAGATCACCAGTCACGCGATCAGCTGCATCGGGAAGCAATAGAATCCGACCCGGTTGTTCGAGTTCAGTCGGCGCGCCAACCGGGAGCGGCAGCAGGATGGGAGGATCAAATGTATGACGCGAGGGTATGTCGCCTGTCCAGCCGGCAACGGTTGAATCTCCGCGCACAAGCCTCGCCGATACGACGCTGCAATAGCCGCTGCCGATCGGTTCCACTCCCACGATATACAACCCGTCCCCACACCACTCGTCGGACACATCCAACGTAACCACGTGTTCCGCCTGGTCGGCAATGCCGTGCAAGTCGAAGCGGCCAACGATCACGGCGGGCTTGTTGGGTGGCTTGAGCGAAATCCAACCTGCCGAGTCACCCCCATACAGTCGCTTGACTCGCAGGCTCAGTTCTGTCGTCCCCGTGACCTGTGGCTGGCGGACCGCTTTCTGCCGCGCCGGTTTCGCAGGCAATTCAAACGCCTTCTGCCCCACCGCCAGTTGATGAGCGGAGTCGTATCGCACGCAACTGGAAACACGAACCTCGTCGATCTGCCCGTGAAACCAGAAGTCATTGCCGACGTAACAGCCGACCCACAGTCCGCGCGACGGTACACCCAACAGAAACTCATCGCCGCCGGCATTGCGTGCTACGAGGTTTCCGTCCAGCAAGAAACTCACCCGGTGGCCATCGAAAGTGACAGCCAAGTGGTGCCATCTGTTGAGCCGCACAGTGCCCAAACCGGCACCGATCTGCTGATGACGCAGCCCCTGGGCGTTGGCGACGCTGGCCCCCTCGTGGTACAGAGAAATCGATGTGCTGCTTCCTTCGCTCAAGTCGACGTGAAACGTGATATCATGGCCCACGAGAAACTGACGCCCCGTGGGGTTGTCCTGCCTGAACCAGCATTCAACAGTCAGTTGTTTCAAACCTCGAATCGCTTCAGTGGTTTCGCGGAAGACGCAGTCGTCCACGCCGTCGAAACGCAACGCACTGCCGAATCGCCCGGCGGACCATTGCGCACCCTGGATCTGGCCATCGTATCCGTGGCCACTGGAGTCCTTGGCACACGGGCCTTCTCCCTCGTCGAAATGATACAACAGCAGCGTGTGTTCGTCGGTTTCAAACGGTGCTGTCGGATCCGATGCCACCGCTCGTGCGGCAAGCAGTCCCAGCAGGCAGAGCGATATCGATAGCATTTCAGTTTTTGTCATGATCTGTGACTTTACGCGGCTGCTGGCCGCCAAAAATCGCGGAAATGCGAAACCCGAATATCGAAATCTTAAACGAATTCTCCATCCAAATGTCCCCGTCACCAAATATTTCTTGATACCAACCAAGACCTGACATTGGCACGCGCGGGATCAGCAATGGTCCAGTTTTCGTGCCGGTCCTCCGCCAGCACAAGGCCGACGGTGAGAACAAGTCTCCTTGGCATGGCACTTCGCACGACCGCGTCCATGACCCGACTTTTCCACCAAGTCCGTTGGGCAGATAACGTTCGCGGCGAACTGACGGACAAGGTCGACTTCATCGACCTGCCCAACGGATAGGGACCCGTGATTCACTCAGTATGGGGTTGTTCCTTCCAACGGCGATTGTGCCAATGGACACTTTGGCGCACGCTACAGGTACTTGCTTAGTGGAGGCGGTGGTATACTGGTCGGCGTTAGCGGATCTCTACTATCGGGAGGCACCACCGTGGGGAAGTACGCACCGTGCTGGTTTCTGCTGTCGTTTCTAGGCGCGTTTTGGTCGCCAGGTAGTTCCTTACGGGGCGGCGAGGTGTCCCCGCGATTTGACGTGCGGGGGGACGTGCTGCACATCCAGACCGATGAAAGGAGTCTGTTGGTGTCACTGCAAGCCCCCACGTTTGCGATCGGGGATGAGGAAGCCGTGGGGGGGATTGCTCCTACAGGAACGTCGGGTTCTTTGGCTGAGGGCCAGACGTTGGAGGTAGCTTACCCGTCCATTCGGCTTGCTGGCACGGCAACGATGGAGGTGCGACTGCTTCTGCGCTGGTCGCAATCCGAGTCAGTGCTGCGGAAAACGGCGCGATTCCGGCTGGTCGATTCCGGCGACGTCCACGTGCTCAAGGAAATCGTGTTGGACCGTATCGACAGGCAGGGGCGGCCTATGTGGACGCACGGTAAATCGCCGGACGGGAAGGGCGGTCTGGTGATTCTGGGCGGTCCTCAGAGCCATCCGGTTTTTCTGCCCAGCCAGTTTGTGGGGATTGAATACCCTGTCGCGTCGACGCGCTGCGAAGGCGAACAGATTGTCTTGGCACATCGGCCCGGCCAACGCCTGCAACCGCTCAATTGGTACGAATCGCGCCCTGCGGTGTACGGAATGGCTCTACCGGGTCGGGAGGTTCACGCGTTTCAGCAGTACATCGCCGCACAGCGGCCCGCTCCCAAGGGGCTGCATGTCAACTACAACAGTTGGTGGACGTCACCGGTTCCCTATACCGAGCAAGATATACTGGGCCTGATGAAAGTGTTTGACGAGAAACTCAACAAAGTCCACGGTGTGTCGTTGGATACGTTCTGTATTGACTTGGGTTGGTCGAATCCGAAGAGTGTGTGGGAGATTGACGCCGGACGATTTCCTGAGGGGTTTGCCAGTATCCGCGATGCGGCCCATGCGATGAACGCCCACCTGGGGCTGTGGATCTCGCCGAGCAGTTACTATTCGGGCGCCGTCGATAATGAGTGGGCGCAGCAGCAGGGGTTTGAGTCGTTTACGGTACCGAGCCACAGTGACAAGAACGCCACCGTCCGTCTGTTGTGCTTGGGGGGAAAGCGATACGGCGAACGATTTCGCGATGCGTTGGTGGAGCTGGTCAGTCGCTGGGACATCCACCATCTGAAGCTGGACGGCTGCAGTCTCGTTTGCCCGGCGACGGATCACGGGCATGAGCCAGGTGAGTGCTCGAGTGAGGCGATTGCGGCCGGTGTGATTGCCGCGGTCGAGGCGGCTCGCCAGGCCGATCCGCAGGTGTGGATTGAAACGACCTGCTTCGGCTACAATCCCAGCCCGTGGTGGCTGCTGCACGTCAACTCGGTCATCGGCACGTTCGGGGACGACGCGCCGGTCGGTCGAGTACCGGCACCCGTCTATCGCGAGAGCTACACCACCGCCCGCGACTATTTCAATCTCCAAGGCGCGGAGCTGTTGCCCATTCCAAGCGCCGCTCAGGAAGTGCTGGGCGTCGTGCATCAGACGGCGGAACCGTACCTGAACGATGCGATCATGACGGTGATGCGTGGGCACATGTTTTTGCCCCTTTATGTTAATCCCCGCTATATGAGCGACGATCGGTGGCAGGACTTGGCGGATCTGCTGCAATGGACTCGAACGCATTCGCACAGGCTGGGGCACGCCGTGCCGCTGTTGCCGGTGTCGTGGCAGAGCGATTCAATTCCGCAGTTCTCTGACCAGGGAACGATGTCCCGCCAGCCCTACGGCTATCTGCATCGGACCGACCAGGGCGCTCTGGTGGCGCTGAGAAATCCGTGGATTGCACGGCAGTCGTATTCCCTGACACTGCACGAGCACCTGGGGCTCGGGAGTGAAGCGGCGCAGTTGGATATGGTCAGCCTGTATCCCGAACCGCGCGTCTACGG
The DNA here is from genome assembly GCA_963802295.1 of uncultured Planctomycetota bacterium. Taxonomy (GTDB): domain Bacteria; phylum Planctomycetota; class Planctomycetia; order Pirellulales; family Pirellulaceae; genus JAJRVM01. The sequence goes on from CAWDIM010000011.1 coordinate 202,505, forward strand.
GCAAGGACTCAAAGTGGGCGATACGGTGGAAGTGCCGCTGGCTCCCTATGAGACAGTTGTCCTGGCGATCCAGCCGTCTCAAGCCGTCGGGCAATTGCCGCCGGCGACGTCGGCCATCGGTTCGCAACTGAAGGTCATCCGATCGGATTGCCGGCTGCAACGTGTGGCGTTCGAAGGCCACGTGGCGGCATTCGGTCCCGACTGGACAAGCCTGTTGGGCGAGGCAGATTCCGCCGTGCAGGTGACCCTCGACGTCGACATGACAGTGACGGCACCCGCTGCGGAACTGCTCGTTCTCTGTGAAGGAGAGAAGTCGCCGGCCAGTCCCATCTGTCAGGTGACGATTAACGGCCAAGCAGTGCCGGCCAGTTCGGTCTTTTCCGATGCCGGTTGGTCTGCCACGCTGCTCCCTCGACACGAGCACTGGACTTTCTTGCGTGTTCCGTTGGTGGCAGGTGACAACCACATTTCCGGTGGACTGTTTGCAGCGAGCGAGAGCTCTACTGTGTCTGTCTGGGTGCAGGCCGCGAAGCCAGGTTCCGCCCAAACGGACGCTGGCGACTTGCCACAGCCGGAGACCATATCGCTCGACAGTGTCGTCTTGATTGAACCGGCCCAAGTCGCACAACTGCCGGCGGCGACACAGCGCATGGCGCGTCCGGTCGAGCGTATCGACGGCCTGTTTCTCGATACCTTGGAACCGGTATCGGTCTCGCAAGGATACGGCACGCTGCAGAGAAACCAGAGTGTGTGGGAGAAGCCGATGATCGTCGGCGGCACTCCCCGCGCACGCGGGCTTGGTACGCATGCCCCCTCGAAAATCGTTTACGCGTTGGAAGGCAAGTACCGTCGTTTCCAAAGTTGGGCCGGTGCGGATTGGAACACGTATCCCACCATTTCCTTTGAAGTCTGGGTCGACGGTGCCAAAAAGTGGGAGTCCGGACCGACGACTCGGGAAACTCCCCCGCATTGGATCGACCTGGATATCTCCGGCGCCCAGACCCTCGAACTTATTGTTGGCGACACTGGCGACCTGGCGGCCGACCATGCGGATTGGGCCGACGCGCGCCTGCTACGTTAGCCAACGTCCGATATCGCCGATAGCCTACGTACCAACGCCACTGCCATATGGATTGTTGCCGTTCGATGGTTCGAAAATATCCGAAATCCGAAGCAGCAAATACCAAATTAATCCGAATGACAGAAAAAGGGGAGGAAGGGAGGAAGGGAGGAAGGGAGGAACGGAGGAGGGGAGGAAGGGAGGAAGGGAGGAGGGGAGGAAGGGAGGACGCATGAGCATGGTGAGAATCTGCGGGTGGCCCGCCCGCCGCGGTTTTGCCGGCAGCGGAGGTTTCTGTTCTTGAGTTTTGGATTTCGAATTTGTTTGGGATTTCGATATTGGGATTTCGGATTTCCAGTCTTGGTTGCGGCCGCAGGCCGCGTTAAGGGCTCACGCCGTGCCTAATACTGCATCAGGGCCTGGGCCGCTGCGACGATTCGGGGCGGGTCGGGGCGGTAGGCATTTTCGAGCACGGGGGTGAAGGGAACGGGGACGTCGGCCGACGCCACGCGGCGCACGGGGCAGCGCAGATACTCGCCAAAACGCTCTGTGAGGGCGGCCGCAATTTCGGCACTGACCGATCCGCTCAGCGGACCTTCTTCCACGATCACAACGCGGCCGGTCTTCTGGACCGACGCGCCGAGCGTGTCGAAGTCGAGCGGGGCCAGGCTGCGCACGTCAATCACTTCGGCGCTGATGCCCGCGCCACCCAGTTGCTCGGCAGCCTGCATCGAGAAGTGACGCATCAGCAACCAGGCCAGGATGGTGACGTCCGTCCCTTCGCGCAGCAGCGCAGCCTTGTCAAGCGGGACCGTGTAGTCTTCGTCCGGGATCTCGCTGGTCGCATCGACAGCGCCGCTTTCGGCTCGCATGCCCTTCGAACCGTAGAGTAGTTTGTGTTCAAAAATCATCACCGGGTTGTCGTCGCGGACGGCGGCCTTGAGGATCCCTTTGGCGCTGTACGCATCCGACACGGCGACGACCTTAAGGCCGGGGACTCCGATGAAATATCGCTCCACGCTCTGCGCGTGCTGGCTGCCCCGTCCGGTGGCGCCCACCGGGGCGCGCATCACCATCGGTACCGAAATCTGCCCGCCGGACATATAACGCATCTTGGCGATGTTGTTGACAATCTGGTCGAAGGCCAAAAGCAGGAAGTCGCCATACTGCACATCTGCGATCGGGCGCATGCCCATCATGGCCGCGCCGCAGGCGACGCCAAAAGAACCGAGTTCGGCGATGGGGGTATTGAACATGCGATCCGGAAAGGAATTTTCCAGGCCGAGTGTCACGGTAAACGCGCCACCCCAGCCACCCGGCACGGCGATATCCTCGCCGATACAGAACACGCGAGGATCACGCTGCATTTCCTCGGCAATACCCTCGCGCAAAGCCTCGGCGATTCCTAAACGTCTTGCCATGCTCATGCCTTCCACTTCATGCGAATACGTCGGTAGTCAGTTCCTGGATGTCGGGATGGGGTGCCTGCCGAGCGACGTCGACGGCCTGCTGGAATTGGCGAATAATCTGCTGCCGAATTTCCCCCAGGGCGGTCTCGTCGGCCACCTCGTTGCGTGTGAGCTGTTCAGCGAATCGCTCGATCGGATCATGCGCTGACCAGACGTCCCGTTCCTCCGGCGGCTGATAGTGACACGCGTCGCGGCGCGAATGGCCGGTACGACGATAGGTGAGCAGTTCCAGCAGCACGGGGCCAGCGCCTGTGCGGCACTCCTGAACCGCGGTCTGCGCAGCCTCGTACACCGCCAGTACGTCGTTGCCGTCGACCTGCTCGCCGCGGATACCGTAACAGCCGGCACGGCGAGCGATATTCGTATCGCGCATCACTTTCGAGACGTGCGTGCTGGCGCCGTACAGATTGTTCTCGCAGACGAAGATCACCGGCAGGTTCCAAATGGCGGCCATGTTGACACCTTCGTGGAATGCCCCTTCGGCGACTGCCCCGTCGCCAAAAAAGCAGGCCGCGATCTGCCCCGTCCGTTGCATCTTGAATGCCAGCGCCATGCCGGCAGCTACCGGGATTCCGCCCCCAACAATGGCGATGCCGGGGATCATGCCCTTGGCAAAATTTCCCACATGCATGCTCCCCCCTTTGCCTTTACAGCAGCCGGTCACCGCGCCGAACAACTCGTCCAGCAGTTCCTGAACGCTGAGCCCCTTGGCCAGCGCGTGTCCGTGGCCGCGAAACGTCGAGGTGATGAAATCGTCGTCGCGCAGCGCGGCACAGACTCCCACGGCCGTTGCTTCCTGACCCTGGCACTGATGGATCGTACCGGGCATCGTGCCCTCCAGAAACAGGTACTTGACACCATCTTCAAATTCGCGAATGAGCACCATGCGTCGATAGAGGTCGAGCAGGAAGCGCGCGTCGTATTGTCGCGGCGACGGGGATGCCCCGGTTGGTGGCGTGGGCACGATAATCGCTCCTAACGCGGCCGGCGGCCGCTACCAAACAGGAAACTCAAAATCCGAAATCCTAAATTCGAAATCCTAAACAAATTCGAAATCCAAAACTCAAGAACAGAAACCTCCGCTGCCGGCAAAACCGCGGCGGGCGGGCCACCAGCAGATTCTCACCATGCTAATGCGGCCTCCGTTTTCCCTTTCTCCCTTTCTCCCTTGTTTCTGTCATTCGTACTTGTTCGGCAACGGGCGCTTCAGTTCGCGGGTTTGGCTTGCGGCTATCGCGTTCTGTTGCGGACTACTTGATTGCCTCCAGTTCCTTGACGAGTTCACCCAGGAATCGGCCGGCGTAGTGGCCGCTGGCCACTCGGTGGTCGATACACAACGTAAGTTGGCCTCGCTGCTGCACGCCCACGCGACCGTCTTGGTCGACTATCGGCACCGGCTTCACTTTGCCGACGCCCAGAATTACCGCTTCCGGTGGATTGATAATCGGAATGAAGCTCTCCACGTCGCACATGCCCAAGTTCGTGACTGTCATCAGGGCAGGGCGGATCCGCCGAGCATCTGGATGTCCCTCGCGCAACTGCTCGAGTCCGCCGCGAATGTCGTCAGAGATTTGCTCGACTGACTTATTCAAGGGGGAGGTGATCGGTATGACATAGAGGTTATCGGCCAGGTCGATGGCCACGCCGATGGCATCGCATTCGAGTCGTACCAGTCTGTCGCCATCCAAGCGGCAGCACAAGCGCTCGAACCGATCCAACGCGCGAGCAGCCGCGCGGACGAAGAAGGCGTCCCAGGCGAGCTTGGCCGGCATGGCCGCGGCACGCCGTGCGACGATCGCCGCCGCGTCAAAGGTGGTCTGAAGATAGAAGTGCGGTATCGATTGTTTGCTTTCCTGTAGACGGCGAGCGGCGGTGCGCTGTGCGACGCTCAACGTGATATCTGGTCCCGTCGATGTCTTCGCGGCGGCCGTTGCCGCTCGGTTGCGAGCAAACATGCCGCCTGGCCTTGGGGCGGGTGGCGTGACGGACGCCGCGGGGGCGGGAATTTCCGGCTCGCGCGGCCGGGGCTGCAACTGCGGCGTTGGGGTCGTTTCAGACGACCGAGCCGAGAAATCCGGTATCGGTTGGGCGTCCAGCGCGCCGATCACGTCACCAACTGCCACGGTCTCGCCCGCTGGACAGAGAATTTCCCGCAGTACGCCAGTGACCGACGACTCGACCTCCATCGTCGCCTTGTCGGTTTCGACCTCCACGAACATCTGACCGCGCTCGATCGTCTCCCCCGGCGCGACGAGCCACCGCACGATCCGAATTTCGGACTCCGTCGCCGCCAAATCCGGCATCTTCATCTCGACACGCACGGTAGATTTCCCCCGGGATGGCGATCGGTGAAAGGGTGTTATCGTGTTAGTTGATCAAGGGTCAGTTGAGAACATGCGCACGGTGAACGCATGTTTCAAAAAACATCCGAAATCCGAAGCGACAAAAAACCGAAAAAATTCCAATGACAGACAAGGGAGAAAGGGAGAAAGGGAGAAAGGGAGAAAGGGAGAAAGGGAGAAAGGGAAAACGGAGGAGGCAGTCGCATGCCGTATGGTAAGAAGCTGTGTGGGGCCCATGACTGTGGTTTTGCCGGCGGCGGAAGTTTTGATTGTTTGGATTTCGAATTTGTTTAGGATTTCGATTTTAGGATTTTGGATTTTGGATTTTGAATTTCCTGTTTGGTTGCGGCCGCCGGCCGCGTTAGGATACCCGCGCGGCGGACTCTCGTGGAACGTAATGTACGGTGTCTATCAAGGTGTGGCCTTACCACAACATCCCAGAGACTCGATTCGTTCGAGGACGGCGTCGCGGACAGCCAATCGGCCGGCGACCAAGATGTCGGGAGTGCCTCCCAGGCCGAGCAGTTCATGCGGGTTCGACAGATCCTGTGCCAAGGCAGTTCTCAAGGCAGTCAAATATCGCTGTTTAATGTACGTTCCATAATTCACTTTGGCCACTCCCAATCGAATCGCCTCGTTCAGCGAGTCGGCCGTGATGCCCGTGCCACCGTGAAGGACCAGTGGCACCGGAACGCGATCGCGGATCGCGGCCAGGTGCTGCAAGTCCAGGTCTTTCTCGCCGCCAATATGGATGTGGACATTTCCGACACTTACCGCCAGCAAATCGACGCCGGTGTTGGCCACGAAACTAGCCGCAACGTCCGGGTCGGTCATTTGTGCCGATCCTTCCACGCGTCCCGATGCTCCGCAAGGAAGCTCATCGATCTCGGCTTCCACGGCGACGTTTCGCGGGTGGCACGCTGCGGCAAGCAACCGCACGCGGCGGGCATATTCTTCACCCGACGCACAAGGATCAGAGGGCATGACGAGGTTGAAACCGACTTCCGTCGCGCGGAGAATCCACTGGTCGTTGGAACATTCGTTAAAGATCAAGCCGCATGGCACTTGCGCGGACTGGGCCGCGGCGGTCCCCAACGCACCGTAGAGTTCGAGTCGTTCGGGAGCGAGTCGTGCATGATGGCTGAGGAATTCTCCATTGAAGCCAATAATCACCGGGGATCGCGTCTGCTCGGCAGCATCAATCACCCCCAGCAGTGATTCCAGGTTCCAGCTTTCAAAATAGCCGATGGCGAACCGGCCCTCCCGGCAGCGATGCATTAAGCGATCAATCGACTCAAGGGGCATACTTGTCTTCGTTCCGTTGGTGGTGAGGGTGTTGCAGCGTATGCTCAGGGGAGCTGCAGCTTGATAGTCTTGATCTCAAAGGGGCGCAGGTCCAGTTGCAAAGTGTCGTCGGTCAAGGCGAGTTCGGTTCCGGGATCTTCCATCAGGTTGACTTCCTCTGCTCCCAGCACGTGCGCCGCCAGGCGAATGGTCGTCGACGTTTGTTTACCGGTGGCTTCGTACACTCGCAGCACGGCCGATCCATCCCGCCCTGGCTTGAGCGCCGAGACGATAACGTTCGGGGCGCTGACGTCCAGCAGACCCCAACGCTCGGGTAGCTCACCGGCGTGTGAGGCCACAGTGTAGCACAGAAGTGGCTGGTTGAACTCCAGGCCGTGACGATAGACGGCTGCCTCGCTCCAGTCGCCACTGTGGGGGACAAGGGCGTAGTCAAATGCCAGTTTCTTCCCCACTTCAAAGCCCGTGTCGGATGACATGCCGGGCTCGTAGCCACCGCCGAAGCCGTAGGCAACGATCTGCGTGCTGCGCAGCAGCGACAGCATCATCGTATCATCCGCGACATTGTTGCCAGGCAGACCGCGGTTCAGCAGCGCCAGGCCCCGCCGGCCATCGCCGTAATCGATCCAGTTTTGTGCCGGGAACTCGATCCCTGCCGGCCGCTGCGTCACGCCGAACGGAATTTCGTGTACGTTCTGCCCGTTGCGAATTGTCGTGGGAAAGAGGACGCGATAGCGGACGAATTTGTCTTGATTCAGTATCTCGGTCCGTATGTCGATGCGGCGCAGTCCGGGATAGAGGCGAACGGACGTGTTGTAACTTCCTTGTTCGCCAAAGGGACGTGCTACTCGAAACTCGGATACGACTGGTCCGCGGGTCAACGTCCCCGCCTCTCCGGCCTGTTGGCTGCTCAGTATCGCCTTGCCGGCTTCCGGCACGCCGTGGGGAGTCTTCATGGCGATGCGACTGCCGCCATCCAACGGTCGATACGGTTCCCAAAGGTCGCCGTGGTCTTCTTCGCGAGCGATGATATTGGCGGGACCGCCGACCGCTTCCCAGTCGTCGGGTCGGACGCGCAGGCTGGCGAGCGTTCCGGCAGCCGGGTCGAACTTCAGGCGATAGAATTCGTTTTCCAGTACCGTGTCAGCGGTTGCCGCGGGAATTACCGCAGGCGGTGTCTTGTGCGGCTGGAGGTGATAGACGCAGTAGCCCAGAGATGGAATGTCGCGAGCCACGAAGGCGATTTGGGCTTGCAGCAGGGCTCCATTGGCGTAGCGCTCGCTGTTGAGTACCTGAACGGGAGTCTCGGTTCCGTCCGGTGCGGTCAATTTCAAATCCATGGCATCGTCGGCCGAGAAGCCGACATTGGCAATGGCGATATCGGTGCGCGGCCAACTCAACATGTTCGCCACCACGATCGGTATGCCCGGGCCCTGCGTGTTGATGTGGTCCACTGCGCTGCGGAATCTGGAGATGACTTCATCGTTGGCGATGCGCCAGGAGAAGTCATAACTGCGGATGGTATCCTCGTAGACTCGATCGGTCATCACGCCGGACATGAGATCGTGGGCCTGGTTGAACAACATCGGTTCCCAGGCGCGCCAGAGAAGCTCGTTGTCGACAGGCCTTTTGAGCCACTGCAGCATCGCTCCCAGTTTCTCGGCCGTGGTGAGCAATCGCTCCAGCTCTCGCGTCCGCTGCTTCAGTTCGATGCGGCTGCTGTAAGCCCCTTGGAAGATCGGGTTCAGTTCGCCTCCCACAACCGGCCTGTCCGAACGTGTCGCTACCAGAGACTCATAGTCGGCAGGCAGGGCGATACGCAGCTCGAAGGGGGCGTCAGCCTGGGCATTGAACTGGGGTGTCAGGATTGCCACTTGCTCTTCGGGTTGGCAGACATCGGCACCGGCGAGCCCGACGCGGGCCGGCGAGCGCGAGAAGGAAGCCAGCGCGTCATAACGTGACTTCATGAACTCGCTGAACTCGGGCAGAGTCCCTGGTGAACCGTAGGTATGGGCATAACCATGCGGGAGCCAGAACGCGGGTATCCGCGTACCGTCGAGGCCCTCCCAGAGAAACTCCGAGGGGGTGTTCCAGTCCGCGACCCCGCGGAAGAACCAGAACGAGTTGAAGCCGCCCAGCTTCAACAGCTGCGGCATCTGTGCATGGTGTCCGAACGTATCGAGCTGCCAGCCCACGTTCACGTCGATGCCCAGAGCTTCGCGGAAATACCCCTTCCCATAGAGCACCTGCCGCACGTACGACTCGCCGCTCGGCATGTTCACGTCCAGCATCACATCCGTCCCCCCCACAATCGCCAGCCGACCTTCTTGCACGAATCGGAGAAACGTCTCCTTCTCTTGCGGATATCGTTCCAGGAACGGTTTGATATAGCAGGCCTGATCGAGCACGAACCGATATTCGGGATACGTCTTCAGGAGCCGCAGAGCCCGCACGATGTTCGGTAGCCCCATGTCGAGATACTCTTCCCTCGTCTTGAACACGGCCCCTTCCCAGTGCGTGTGCGGAATGAAGAAGAAGGTGTTTGTGGCGGGAGCCTGTGCGGCCGGTTCGTTGCAGGGCGCCTCAAGACAGTGACATAATAGTGGCACACACACAAAGATCGCAGAAAGTCGCAGTGGCAAAACGTTCTGGATAGTCATCACGGTTCTGGCTCCTCATGTTGCTGCGGCGTGTCCCCAGTCAAGGTCCGACTCGTGTAATGGTATATTGCGGTAGCTGGCCAGTTGTGGCCCCACCGGGGTAAACCCGGTGGAAGCCTGTGCTGGGGTGCGGTGCGGTAGCTGGCCAGTTGTGGCCCCACCGGGGTGAACCCGGTGGAAGCCTGTGCTGGGGCGCGGTGCGGTAGCTGGCCAGTTGTGGCCCCACCGGGGTAAACCCGGTGGAAGCCTGTGCTGGGGCGCGGTGCGTAGCTGGCCAGTTGTGGCCCCACCGGGGTAAACCCGGTGGAAGCCTGGGCCAGATGGTTCTTTGTCAGCCACGATGTTCATCGCCAATCGGAGTCCGTATCGCGTAGCCAAACAACCCTGTTAGCGACTCAGTCGTGTCAATTCTTTGAAGACGCGGCGAAGGTCAGGCGAAGCACGGAATTGCCGAGCGTCTTGTCGAGCCACAGCGTCACTCCGTCCCAGGCGTATTCGTGTGAGGCGAGCTGCTGTCCGTCCAGTTGCACGTCAATGTGGGCGAATGGTCGGCCGGCTGCCGCCTGACTTGCCACCCCGCTCTCGCGGCAGATTTCGAACACCGGATGAACACATGGCTGAAACGGTTTCAATCTGATCGTGACGCAGTCGGACTGGGCGATCAACCGGATGGCACGACGCTCGGGGATATACGACTCGGCCTCCAGGCGTGCTCCATCGAGTTCCAAGGCAGGAGGGAGAGAAAAACTGTGGGCCCATTGCCGCAGTCGCGCGTCGTCCTGATCGCTCATGCCGATCAGCCAAACCCAAGTCTGCACAATCATGGACTTCGAGCGGCCGAGCGTATCGAGCGTGTCCAGTCGTGCTGTCCGCAAGGGGGGCGGGCGGTGGCGGGCCCAACTCATAACGCTGTTGTGGCACGGCGAGACCTGGACCCGGTCGTCGATGGCGCTGCCCGTGGTCTTACCGCGAGCCAGTGGCCAGTGGCTGCCCCAATAGGTCGGAGTCACCAGCTCCCCTTTATCGAAAAACGGCGCGAAGATTGCGGGAGGGAACTTCAAGTCAAACGGATTGAAATAGACGGCCGCCAGCGTTTCGTCGTTGTGCAGCCGCACGCGATAGATGGCCGCGACGTCGCGCGACTGGGTCTTTTCTCCCTGCTCCCCGGCAAAGAACGGGAATGTCAGCTCACGCTTCTCGCCATCCAGATAGAGCACGTCGACGAGGTTGGCAGGGAGCACGCTCAATGGATACGTCGCCGGCGGCGTCAAGATAATGAACTCGCTCAGTTCATAGTCGCCCGTCGGTTCACTCTGCAGCGTCAGGACGCGTGTGCCGAACCCGTCGGGGTAAAAGTAAAAGTCCTCGACCGCCGAGTCCCCCCATACCTTGTATTGGAAATCACACGACTGGTAACTCCAGCGAACATGCACGCGCGCGGGGGTCGACTCGATGATCCGCACTCGACCGTAACGCAGTTCCTTGTCCATCAGCGGCTCGACACAATCGGTAAACCCATCGGCAGGCGGGCTGGTCTCGGCCCATTCGTAACTGAGTCCCGTGTTGCATCGGCCGGCCCAAAACGGCACATAACTCGAACCCCGCCAGAACACGAAACGCGAGCCGTTGGGTAATGCCACCACAACGTCGTGTAACTCCGGGCTCCACGCTTCTTCGTAGCGCATGGGCGAGTAGGTTCCGTCGTCCGCACGCACCGAGATCGGAGCGTCGTAACGAAGCTTCGTTTCCACCGCGCCGAACCGGGGCCACTCGGGCGTCTGCTGGACCAGCGTGGTCGTGATTTCCTTCTGCCACAGATGCTCGCCGCCGGCCGTATCGATACTCACCAACAGCGTATCGCGATCGCGATCCCTGGGCACGGCGGGAAGAGCAAGACGGAATTCGGCGCGGCGATCCGGCTCGAAAGCCAGCTCCACGTGTGACTTCTGGGAAGGATCCGAGTTGAACCAGGCAGTCACCCCAGCGGCGCCAATATCGTCGCGGCGGACGATGGCAGCACCTTCAATCCACCCGGTCTGGTTGCCGGCTAACAGCAGATAGTCGGAGGGGACCAGGATCGCGCCAAGATCCACGGGATTGATCACCGTCTCAGGTCTGGCGGTCGCCTCTGCCTCGAGCGACGGTGGTTCCATTATCTCGCGCGCCAGTTCAATTGGTTCGCCTTGCTCAGGCTTGGCGTAGAGCACAAGTTGAGTTGGCCAGCTGTCAAGCGCAACGCGGCACGTGAATGGTGCTTGGCCAGTCAGTTCGAGGACCGAGCGGCTGATCTCCTTGCCGCGCAAGTTAGCGACCAGAGTATATTCGTGGGCCGGTTGTCGCTGCGTCGTGATTTCCACCACTGCGGTCAGCGGCCGGCCGATTCGCTGTACTCCGAACGGTGGCCGCCAGGGATGTCCATCGTCGACGCGAATACTCGCTTCCGGCGCTGCCGCGATGTCTGCTCCAGAGGCTGTGGGAAAGGGCACCATCCCTGCCGCCGTCAGCAGCACACTCAAGGCAAAGGTGACCAGGACGCCGAATCGGACGGAGAATCGTGCCGGCATGTGCAGGGCGGTCTCCGGCTGCACTGCGTGCCGCGGAGGTGAGTGGACGTCGACGTACATCATGGACATTCCCCCAGTGAATTCGACTGTAGGCACTATCGCACCGCGTCGCGCAGCCTAACACAAATCCAGGTGAAATCAACAGCTCATATGCCCCAGATGCAGCGATCCCACAGTGGAAAAAGACCGACACCACCGGGGAACGGAATGCCCTCGCGCTCTGGACAAGTAGTGCTTGTTACGCGTCGATCTGTCCCTCACATCGCGCGCGGGACCGAGCCTGCACCGGGTGAACCGATCAGTCGTTGTCTCGTGGCCGTCGGCGTTTCCACCCGCTCATCAGGTATCCACCAGCGACACCCAGCAGGAGCATGCCGCACAGCGTCGAAATCGCGTACCAGCGACTGGCATCGTCCCAGTAGCCTTTCAATCCGACGAAGACAAAAACGCCGGCCGACACCAGGTTCAGCAGCCACAGCCAGGTTGGCAACCGCAATCCGCGGGGGAGGAATTTCCGATCTATCCACAGGTTCAGTAGGCAGAACAGGCCGCAGCCGAGGACTCCCGTGAAAAGATTGGCGGGAGTCAGGATCGCGAGCAGGAGCCGCGGTTTGCCCGCCGCGCCCGTTGACTGGTAAACGCTCAACCAGACGAGGATTGCGAACGCCCCGACGGCGCACCACGCAATGGTCCCTTGGCGTATGCGGCGTGCGTGCTCCGTGGCGAATGGGCCGCTCACGCATCGTGCCATTTCCGAGACGATCGCACAGGCCACTTCCAACGTGCCATAGAGGGTTCCGATCATGGCCAGCAACGCGCCGGCGACGTAGAGCGGCAGGAGCCACGGGTGCAGTCCCGTCACGAATGCCGATTGCAGTCCGAGCAAGTTCGTTTCGTCGGGTAGCTGGTGCTGCGGACCAAGAATGATGGTACCCGAGGCAACGAAGACGGCCGTGAAGACGATCACCACGAGAAAGCTCAAAGTACAATCAACCAACGGAGCGCGGACCCACCGTCGCGCAGGATGCTGCGGATCGCTGGCGATTTCGCGCAGTTGGGCGGACGACGCGGGACCAGCGGCGGCCTGCCCCCACGCCTTGTCGCGAGTGAAGGATGTATAGGCCATGTAGTCAAAAGCCGCTCCGCCGATGACACCGACGTAACGCGTCGTTTCCACCCACACCGGCTGGGCAGCGATGTGCGGATATGCGGCATCGAGCCACGGAGGATAGGCCAGCGTGTGAGGCACGACCGCGCCCCGGAGCATCGCCAGCCAATCCGGTCGATAGATGACGAGCGTCACGCATGCTCCCAATACCATCGCCGCCACGATCGCCATTTGGACCCGTTCGAGCGTCGTGTAACCGCCGAATAAGGTGATGGCCACCACAACACCCAAGACAAGGGCACCCCACAGATAGTCCATGGCACCGTGGAACATGTGGCTGGTACCGGTCAGCCAGGTGAGCAGATTCCCCAGTACGCCGCTGTGAAAGCTGATCCAAATGGGCAACGCAATGGCGGCGATCAGAAACAGCACGAACGGGAACCAGCCCCGCGGTCCCGGCAATTCGATCGAACGCTGGTACGGGTGAACTCCGGTCAGCACGATGTGACGGGCGGCAGCGACCACGAGGCCCCATTTGAGGAGCGAGATGACGAAAAACAGGCAGAGTACGTCGTACCCGAAAATCGCCCCGCCGCGACTCGAGAAAATCAACTCACCGGTTCCGATGGTCAACGAGGCGATGATGGCCCCCGGGCCAAAAACCGAAAACCACTCCAGCGGGCGGCGCGGAAGCGGGGCGCGACAAGCCGGGGCCGCAGTTCTCTGGGACGGGGCGTGCTGGGATGAAGCCATAAGCATGCTAGATAGCATGTCGTGAGTATCCACACAACCTCCCATGACGGTGGTTTCTGCCGGCAGCGCCAGTGGTATCCAAGCTCGAGCATTTGGTAGAATGCTGGGCGAGATATCCGTTTCACTGTCTGGGAGGCTGCGGAAATGTGTCCCACCACGAATCCATCGGAAATGCAACGCCGAGCATTCCTGTCACAGCTCGGTTGGTTGGCTGCTGCGTCAGGACTTGCCTGGACCGGTCGCGCCGCGGTCGGCGATGACGCGCCGACTGCGCCTGCTCGCTTGCCGACGATCCCGCTGGGAAAACACTCGGTCACGCGACTGGTGGCCGGCTGGAATCCGATTGGCGGCCATTCTTACCTGGGTCCACACATGGACCAGCACATGAAGGAGTATTTTTCAGCGGACCAGACCGTGCAGTTCTTGCTGGACTGCGAGAGGGCGGGTATCAATGCCCATCAATTCTCGGTTAACGACGCGACGATCGAAGTCCTGAAACGCGTGCGGGAAGAGGGATCAAGCATGCAGTTCTTCGGCCTTCACGCGGGACGTGAGGAGATCGACGGGGTCATTCGCGATACCGAGCCGTTTGCGCTGGTCCACCACGGCGGTCTGACCGATCGGTTGTTTCGGGAAGGGAAGAGCCAGGAGGTGCATGACTATGTCAAGGATGTGCATGATCGTGGGCTCTTGGCTGGAGTCTCGGCACACAATCCGGACTGCATCAAACAGATTGCTGACGAAGGCTGGGAAGTTGATTTCTTCATGTGCTGCTTCTATTACCTGACGCGTCCGGACTCGCATGAAGCCGGCGCCGCTTCGGCTCCGGAAACGCTCCAGATCGCCTACCCATTTTATCGAACGGATCCGGCCGTGATGACGCGGGTGATGCGTGAGGTATCGCAGCCCTGCTTGGGCTTCAAGATCCTGGGCGCCGGGCGGCTCTGTGAAAGTCCGGCGATGGTACGCGCCGCGTTTCAGTTCGCTTTCGAGAACATCAAGCCGCAAGATGGTGTGATTGTCGGCATGTACCCGCGGTTCTCCGACGAGATCGGTGCCGATGCCGAGTATACGCGCGAATTGGCCAGCTAGTCTGGCGTTGTGGCGTGCGAGATGCACGCACGGGGCGGAGCTGGAATCCGGGTTACAACATCCGAAATCCGAAATCTCAAACAAATTCGAATCACAGACACAAAAGGGAAAAAGGGAGAAAGGGAGGAAGGGAGAAAAGGAGGAAGGAAGAGCATGCTGCATGGTGAGAATCTGCTGGTGGCCCATGGCTGTGGTTTTGTCGGTAGCGGAGGTGTTCTTGTTTCAGTTTTGGATTTCGAAGTTGATTAGATCTTCGAGATTCGGATTTCCGGTTTCCTGTTTGGTCACGGCCGCCGGCCGCGTGAGGGAGTAAATACGTCGAATGTCTTACCAGAAACTCGCCATCTCAATCGTCGTTTGTCTGTGGTTGGTACCATCCGTGCGGGCGGCAGACTCAGCCGACTGGCCGCAATGGCGTGGGCCGCGCGGTGACGGCAGCAGGGAAAGTGGAACGTATCCGGTACAGTGGGATGCCGATCGCGTATTGTGGAAACTGCCACTCCCCGGCAAAGGCTGCTCGACGCCGATCATTTGGGACCAGCGCGTGTATGTAACGGCACCCGTCAACGGGCTGGATGCCCTGTTGGCAGTTGACTGGTCGGGGAAAGTGGTGTGGCAGGCGACGTTTGGCCAGGAACAGGCGGGTAAGCATCGCAACGGGTCGGGTAGCAACCCGTCGCCGATCACGGATGGGCGCGGGATTTTCGTCTACTACAAGAGCGGCACGCTGGCCGCCGTGGACCTGAATGGCCAAATCCGCTGGCAAACAAACCTGGTGGATCGCTTTGGTCCGGACACGCTGTTTTGGGATCACGGCACCTCTCCCGTGTTGACGCGAGATTGCGTGGTGATGGCCCGCATGCACCATGGAGAATCGTGGCTGGCTGCCTTTGACAAGGTGACAGGCGATCTGCGTTGGAAAGTTCCGCGGAATTTCCAGACCCCGACAGAAGGTGACCATGCTTACACGACGCCGGTGGTCATTGAGCATGGTGCCACTGAGGCGGTGTTGGTGTGGGGCGGACAACACATTACGGTCCACGACGCGGCAGACGGCAAGGTCCTGTGGACTTGTGGCGATTTCAATCCCGCATCCAAAGCCATGTGGCCGGCCATCGTCACCCCCGTGATTGCGGGTGATATCGTGGTGGTTTCCTATGGACGCAACGATCGCGGCGACCCCAGGTTGCATGGTGTGCGACTGGGTGGCGCGGGTGATGTGACGGCCACACATCGGATCTGGAATCGCGACGATATCGGCACATTCGTCCCGACGCCGGCGGTGTTTCGTGGACGAGTCTACCTGCTGCGGGATCATGGAGAGATCGAGTGTATTGATCCCGCGGATGGCACGACGGTCTGGAGCCAGTCCTTACCCAAGAACCGCAACGCTTACTACGCTTCGCCCGTGATTGCTGGCGGCAATCTCTACGCTGCGCGGGAAGATGGGGTCATTTTCGTGGCGAAAGTCGAAAGGGATTTCGAACTGCTGGCAGAAATTGACATGAAAGAATCGATCATCGCGTCACCCGTGCCGGCCGCGAATCGGCTGTTCATTCGCGGCCAGCAGCACCTGTTCTGCGTGGGAGTCGAGTGAGCTCGCGCGAATGGGTTCTGCGAGGTCGCTGCCGGTTCGTGGCATTGGATGACGGTGCCGAAAGCAGACGGTGGCTGAGCCCTGGAGAGGCCAGGGGCCCGAAGGCCGCTCGCCGTGATTTGAGATCCTCCCGCCTCGGCTCAACTTGCAGGAGTAGCATCGTGAGACGTTCGGATGTGACAGCGCGTCGTGTTGCAGCTCAGTTCTCGATCAGTTTTGCTCTCGGTCTGTTGCTGGCAGTGGATTGCGGCAGCGGAGACGAACCACTTTATCGCAGTGCGGTTGTGGAAGATGCCCAGTCGGCCCCCGACACGCTGTTCGATGTCGAGCTGTTGGGAACTCGGCCGGTTTCCGCACCGCTTGGTTCGG
The DNA here is from genome assembly GCA_963802295.1 of uncultured Planctomycetota bacterium. Taxonomy (GTDB): domain Bacteria; phylum Planctomycetota; class Planctomycetia; order Pirellulales; family Pirellulaceae; genus JAJRVM01. Next base: position 218,821 of record CAWDIM010000011.1, read on the forward strand.
GCACTATTCAGCTGGTCGACGCCACGCCGGATGATCCTCAGCATTTTCTCGTGACCGGTCAGCAAGTCGGGATGAAGATCGATCAGCCGCTCTTTGTCACCCCTTCGACGCGTTTTTCCTGGTCTTGGAGGAAGGAGGCTGGGCTGGTCTGCGTTGTGCAGATTCTACTGACGCATCCCGACACGGGCCAGCGTCGGTACCTCGGGTATGCGGCGGGCGGATGGAGCGAGCCGGCGTCAGCCGACCCGACCGTGGAGATCTTCGTGTCCGCTGATCTTCCCCGGCAGTGGACTTCCGTCGAGCGCAATGTGTACGACGATATGCACAAGTTATTGGGTTGGGACAGTGCCCAGATTACCGAATTCTACGCGTCGCCGTGGGAAGGAACCGCGGCGCGGTTCCGCGCCGCAGCGATTACCGGAGCGGCGTCGGCGGACTTGCAGGCGATCCGGAAAAGCCGCCAGCTGGCGCTGGCTTCACAAGTCGGAACCGGCGACTATCAGCCGCTGCGCCTGACGGGTTATGACGACCGGCACGTGGCGGTTTTCGATGCGAGCTTTGAAGAGTGTGCTCCGGGACGCAATAGCGCGGCGAACGAATGGAGCACTTTCGGCGTCGTCGGCAACCTCGACTTCAACGCCATCGGGCGGGACATGCACGTGCGCTATCCGGCCTTTGACCTGGTGTTTCGTCATGACGATGGCCAACAGGAAACCAAACCTGATTCACTCGACAGCTTCCGCATGGGGCTGGTCGATGGTCGACTGCCGGCTATCTGGGGTGGCTGGCAGTGCGATGGCCTGCTCTACAAGGTTTCCGTCATGACCGTGCCCAGTTCCGAGCACGGCAACTTCGATTTGTACAAGTTGCAGGTTCAGAACCGGACGGCCGTGGCTGCCGAGAGCCATTTGACGGCTACGCTGGAAGGTCCGCCCGACATGCGATTGGACGAAGGCGTGGTCCGGGGTCTCGGCAATGCCCCGTTTCTGCTGGCTGATCGGGACATCGTGGCTGAACTCACGTCTCGCGATTGGGGGCTCTGCGACAAACGAGCGAAAGCCTACGCCGTGGGGGGAGGGCCGGGCACGACGGAGCCCGCCGTGGCTTCCTGCCGCGTGGGACTTGATGGCCTGCCGGTCGTCTACCGGATGAAGGCCGAGCCTGACAGGAAGTACTTGATCTACCTTGTTTCGTCGCCGCACATCTCCGGCCTCTTGCTGGAGAAGCCCAAGCAGGCGGGTGATCTGGTGTTTGAGTATAAAGTCGAGGGATCGGCGTCTCAGACCCTCGATTGGGCGCAGTACATTGCCGAGAAACCGCAACCGCTGTGCGCTCGCTTTGACGGCGCCTGCGATCTGGATGGCGATGGGTACATCGAGGTGGTTTCCGGGGTGGCTCCCGCGTCGCGCATCCGCCACACGCGGCTGAGTGCCATCTATGTCCTGCCGCAAGGGACGGATGTCCCGAGCGACGAAGCGGTCTATAGCGGCGCGTTGAATTCGCAATGCGTGTGGCACATTAACGTCGGAGCGACGCCCGAACAGGGGCCCCAGAATCAAGACTATGACAAGAGCGACTTGGGATTCTCGCGACTTAAGCTCCACTGCCGGGCCCAGGTGCCGGCTGGCGAGACCAAAACCTATTGGTTGAAGGTTCCGGCCATTCACCGCCGCCAGCCGGTCAGTATGGGCTATATGTCCCACGCCTTTCGCGATGTGCTGCCGGGCGAAGGTGTCCCGCCTTGCTCTGTGGAGCAGGTGCGGGCGCTGCAATCGCTCGCGCCGGATGCCGCCGAACAGTCGGTCCGCGCATACTGGCACCAGTTCTTCACGCGGGCCGCGGGCTTCGAACTGCCGGATCCCGTTCTCACGGACATCTATCTCTCCCGGTTAGCCACTCGCGCGATTCTGGACGTGGCGATCACCCCGGACGTGGTCTACAACACATGCAGTCCCTTCTTTTACTTCGATCATGCTTACCGCGACCAGGCTTACGTTATCTACGCTTACGACCTAGCCGGTTTGCACGAGCAGGCCCAGCGCCTGTTGCGGGTCTACTGCATGGATGTCAAAGACGTGCCGCAGGGGTTGATTGCCTTCGATGGCAAGCCACTTCAACTTGGCATGCTCCAGAGTGGTTTGTGGAATACTCGGCCAGGGCAATTTGACACGCAGGGCCAGAATATCTGGGCCCTGGTTCAGCACTACAAGTTAAGCGGCGATCGCCAATGGCTCGCCGAGACCGCCTATCCCTACCTCCGCCGTGGTGCCATGTGGATCGTCAACTCGCGGCACAAGCACATGCAGGAAGTCAAGAATCCGGACGACGCTCGCTATGGCTTAATCGAGCCGGGCGGAATGGAGGTGCTGGAGGTGGGGGCCGGGATGCACATGTACTATATGAACGGGTTTGCTGTGCTGGGATTGCGTGAGGCGGCCGACGCCGCTCGCTCGCTCGGTAACGAGGACGATTGCCGCCTCTTCACGCAGGAGTGTGAGGAACTGCAACGCAGCCTGCACAGGTCTTTCGCGGCAACTTTCAAACGAACCGGACTGTATGAAGGACAGCTCTGGTTTGGCGTGGAACCCGCAGGAGTCGGTATGTACGGGTTCTGGGCTCACAATTGCCTGCTGTGGCCGTGTCGCTGTCTTGAACCGCATGATCCGATGCTGTCGGCCACCGTGCGGCGGATGGAGCGAATGAGCAACAGTTGGGGCGGTGGCATGCACAGCGAAGGGGAGGGGAGCTACTGGCCCTATATCGGCGTGGATCGAGCGGTGGGATATTTGCTGCGTGGCGAGCCCGAGAGAACGCTCGATTACTTCTGCGCCTTTACGGACACCGCAGGGGGAACGTTCAGCTGGGGAGAAGGGTACGCCAACGTGATTGCGGGAGGGGACCAGCCGCACTTCTGGGCCGACGCCCAGTGGATCAATCTGTTCCGGCAGCTCTTTGTGTTCGAGGACGGGGCCGATCTGTGGATCACCCCCGCCGTGCCGCACCGCTGGCAGCAGGCGGGAAATCGTGTCTCCGCGTCAGGATTGGCCACGCATTTCGGCCGCCTGACATTGGACATCCGCCCCAGCCAGGATGGCTCGGTTGTCGACATCCGTGTCGGTGTCTCGCCCCAAGGAGATCAGGCTGCGCGGAGCCTGGAGAGGATTGTGCTGTATCCGCGTCTGCCTGCTGGCCGAAAGATCAAGAGCGTATTGTGCGACGAGCAGCCGCACGAGGCGTTCACACGTGATGCAATCATTATCACTCGCCCGCGGCGCGGCGGGGAAATCCACGTGCAGGTGAGGGTTGAGTGAACGGCGATGGGGCCGTTGTGCCACGGAGTCACGACCGATCCGTCAATTAGTCCGCCCGCGTATTGCGACCGAACCGTCGCGAGTACTCTTTCTCTCTCAGTCGCAGAATCCGCTCATCCCCCCCCTGCTTCCTTTGAACAGGCTAGGGAGGTAACACTATGACCGGCCCTCCTCTTCTTAATCTTTACGCGGCCTGTGGCCGCAACCAAAACGGGAAATCCGAAATCCTAAATCCGAAATCCCAATTTCGAAATCTCAAACAAATTCGAAATCCAAAACCTCCTCTGCCGGCAAAACGGCCGCGGGCGGGCCCCAAGCAGATTCTCACCAGCAGCATGCCACTGCGTCCTCCGTTTTCCCTTCCTCCCTTCTTCCCTTTCTCCCACTTTTCTGTGCTTCGAATTTCGGATTCTGTTCCAAACATGCGCGCACGGTGCGCACATCCTACACGCGAAACCTTTACTCCTCTTCGCAACTCGGTCAGCTTCGCCAACCTCATGTTGGCGATGTCGTGATCAGCGGCAATCTCGAGGGAGAGCTTGGAAGGGAAGCGGGGGGGGAGAGATTAAGATTAAGATTATGATTAAGATTAAGAGCAAGAGGTGTCTGTGTCATGACATGATCTGAGTGTACGATGGGGCACACCACAGGAGCGTCAAGCCGTGTTGCGAAGCATGCTATGGGGATCATTGGCGGTCTGGGCGTCGGTTCTTTGTCCGCTGCTCTACGGTGCTGACCCGCAAGGGCCCGGCGCGACGGCGAGGCCGGGTCAGGGCGACGCATCGATCGGTATTCCGATCTACAACATCCGCGCGTTTGGCGCAAGCGGGGACGGCACGCAGCTCGATACCATCGCGATCCAGGCTGCGATCGACGCGTGCAGCGCGGGGGGAGGTGGGACGGTAGTGGTCCCTTCGGGGAAGTATCTGACGGGGACGCTCTTTCTGAAGAGCAACGTCAACCTGCACCTCGCCCCTACGGCCACGATTCTGGGGACGAACGATTTGACGCAGTACGCTACGGATATCGAACCGTGCGGATTCGTGAATGCCAGTCAGATCGACAAATGCCTCCTCTATGCCGCTGATGCCGAGAATATTTCCATCACTGGGCAAGGCGTGATCGATGGCCAAGGAGCGGGTTTTCCGACCGTTGCTCCGGACGGTTCGGCGGGCCAACGGCCGATGCTGGCGCGGCTGGTCAGGTGTCGGCGTCTGCTGCTCGAGGGAATCACCCTGCGGAATGCCGGCGCCTGGTGCGCGCATTTTCTGCGCTGTGACAACGTGCGAATTCGCGGCATCACGATTCACAATCGTGCGAAGTTCAATAACGACGGCATCGATCTGATGGGCAGCCAAAACGTCACCATCTCGGACTGTATCCTCGAATGCGAGGACGATGCGATTTGCTTTCAGGACATGTTCGATGATGCTCCGGTGCGGAATATCGTGATTACCAACTGTATAATGAGCACCCGCTGGGCGGCGATTCGATCGGGCGGAGCACATCGCGGCGGCATCCGGGACGTGACCGTGTCGAACTGCGTGATCTACGATACCTACGGCTGTGGGATCAAGCTGCAGATCAGTGGCAACGGAACGATGGAGAATATGACTTTCTCGAACATCGTCATGAACAATGTCAGCTGCCCCATTTCCCTCAGGTTCGGCAACCATCATTACAACAATGAACAGCGCGACGAGGCGTACCCCTATGGGGAGATGAAGAACATCATGTTCAGCAATATTCGGGCCAGTGTGATGGATCCCGAAACACTGCGCAAGGGTATTGCCGGATACTATCCGGTGGAAGTGGCCGCCAGGCCGCATGAAGGTGAGCAGCGCCAATGTATCTCGATCTGCGGCATTCCTGGACACTGCGTAAAGGGCGTCACGCTGAGCGATATTCACGTGACGTGTCCGGGCGGAGGAACCCTGGAAGAGGCGGCTCGCCGTAACTTTCCTGAACTGGAGGATCAGTACCCGGAGTATTTCATGTGGGGCGTGCTGCCGGCTTACGGCCTCTATGCCCGACATGTCGAAGGACTGACACTCAACAATGTCCGGTTCGACCTGGCCAGTCCGGATCTTCGTCCTGCGATCACGTGCGATGATGTTGTGGACTTGGAGATCACGTCGCTCAAGACAGCAGGAAATCGCGAAGCCGAGTCACTGATCCGGCTGCAGGAGACTCGCTCTGCGTTGATCCAAGGGACGCGACCAGTAGGGGACACCGGCACATTCCTGCGTGTGGAAGGGAGTCAATCAACGGAAATTGCGTTGATCGGCAACGATCTTCACCGCTGCGCAGCGGTGGTCCAGACGGCCGAGGGCGCCGAGGCCGACGCCGTCACCCAGGCCCCGGCGGCGCCGACGGCCACCAGGTGAATGTCGCGACAGTCGGATGGCCAACGGCGTACTGCCCTACCTGTTGTGTGTGGCCTGTCTGTTGTGTGTGGTTCGGCGGTTTGCTCTGCTGGCCTTTCCCACGTGGCTGTTCGATCAGAGGCCGAGCCGATCGAGTAGATCTCTGACGAATTGAAGTTGCGCATCGACCAGTTCCTGCACGTCGACCTGCAGATGTGCCAGGTGTTGATCGATCAACTCGAGGACATAGCCGACATGATCCGAGACGGCATCGAGATGCTCCTGGACGGTCTGGGGGATGTCGACGTGTTCATACTGGGCCTCCACGTTCTCTCCCTCGCCCAGGTTGTCGAGCCAGGTGTGAACGTGTTGGACGTGGTCGAGGATGATACCGATGTGACTGAGATCGGGAGTCGCCACGTCGTGAATGTCGAGCAGTTGCACGATGTAGTCGACGTGCCCGCCAATCAACTCACCAATTTGATCGACTTCCAGGCTCTGATTCAAATAGTCAATGTGTTGATCAATCAGATCTTCGACGTAGTCCACGTGCCAGATCACCGTGTCATGCTCTCCGTGCCGAGGTAGTCCCCTGTCGTCGGACAACCGTCGATCGAGCAGAGCATCGATCTGTTCCCTGGTGATGGTCACTTCATTTTCCAACGTCAGGTCGCTGTAAAGCTCACCCTCAACGTATTCAATGTGCTGGCGGATCAGATCTTTCGCATAGGCCAGATGCTCGTGGATCAATCCGCGAGCGTCACGGACGTCGTCCAGTATTGCGTCGACGCTCTCGTCGTAGCCATGTTCCCGAAGATAGGTGAGCACGCTCTGTTGGACGGAATCGACATAGGCTGTGACCTCGTCGGTGATATCATCAATATGATCGGCAACGCGATCGAGGCCGTGCGCGGACAACTCGTCCTGAACATGTTCCAACACATCGGCAACGATCTGGCTTGCGCCACCTTCAACGTGCCACCAGGGGCCTCGCGTTGCCTGACCGCTATTGAGAGCATCGATCAGTCGCAGCGCATCCACCGGCGAAATGTTTCCGTCGCAGCTGACGTCGTACTGGCCCAGTTGATGCGTCATGTCATCGGCAATCGGCCGTGCCCCGCCTCGGTTCAGTTGGTCAATGACCATCAGCGGATCAATCGGAGAAATGCGTCCATCCAGACTGACGTCCAGTGGATTGCGCAGTTCGGGGATGCGCAGCAGATCAGTCGACCTCACGCCGGACTGTGCGGCGCGTTGTTGGAGGTTCTCCATGATCATGAGGTTAAGCCGCTGTGGCAACTCGGGCATCAAGGAAGCCAAATCCAGGCCATCGGCGGACAGCATGTAGCGCTGTTCGAGCGATTCGACAACAAGCTTCCTGTTACGAGATCGGAGCGAATGGTCTGAGCGGGAGAAATGATGAGCCATGATGTTCCCCTCGTCACGATTGCCGGCCCTCGTCACGATTGCCGGATAGTGAACCGAACGCCAGTTTAGTCCTCACTGGACACCATATGACTGCCGCCCCGAGTTGTCAATTCGATTCGAGTTCCGGAAGCGTTGATTAGTCGCTGGCGATCGGACGTGCGATGCCCGGCGTGGCTGGTCGTGCCTCGCCAAGGTCACAATCACGCCCGAGCCTGACTCCCTGCAATGCGCATGTGAATTATTGGAAATGGCTGATTATCGCGCAACGGCCAGGAGATTTGTGTATATTCCGTGAGGTGAGGCAGGGGGGCGAAGCGGAATTCGGTCGAGCCACGGGTAGGTGCCGACCAACGACTGACTCGTCACAAATGGCAAACACGTGGAAACTTGCGTAATACGCGGAGGGTGTGACACATGTCGCAATACGTTGGCGTGCTGACGAGCGGGGGCGATTGCCCGGGTTTGAATGCTGCCATTCGCGGTGTGGGGAAAGCCGGGTTGGAATCGCTCGGCATGGAGATGATCGGATTCCGAGACGGCTTTCGCGGACTGGTACAAGACCAAACGATGCGCATCGACAATCATCTCTTGTCCGATATTCTGACCGACGGGGGGACCATTCTGGGGACGAGTCGCGACAAGCCTCACAAGATGTACATCGGCGGCACGATACAGGATATGACGGGTGCCGTAGTCGACACGTATAACCGGCATCATCTGGACGCGCTGGTCTGCATGGGTGGTGGCGGCACGCAGAAGAATGCCCTGCGTCTGAAGCAGGCGGGGCTGAATGTTGTCACCTTGCCCAAGACAATCGACAACGACGTGGCGGGTACCGACGCGACGTTTGGATTCGACACGGCCTTGGGCATCGCCACCGAGGCCATTGATCGATTGCATTCGACTGCCACCAGTCATCATCGGGTCATCGTGGTCGAGATCATGGGACATCGAGCGGGGTGGCTGGCGTTGGGGGCCGGGATCGCCGGTGGGGCGGACGTGATTCTGATCCCGGAAATCCCTTACTCGATCGACAGCGTCGCGGATGCCATCCGCCGTCGAGCGCGTCGAGGAAAGCGCTTCAGTATCGTCGCCGTGGCGGAGGGCGCGATGAGTGTCGAGCAGTCGAATATCGTGACGGCGCTGGTTAAGCAGAAGGAAGAAGCGGAAACGAAGGCCGAGAACAAGAAGGCGTCGATGGAGTTGGAGCAGTTTCATCTCCACCACGTGGATAACACGATGCGTCTGACCAAGGAGTTGGAGCAGCGGGCGGGCATGGAATCGCGATTGACGATTCTGGGGCATTTGCAGCGAGGCGGCACGCCATCGGCCGCCGATCGCCTGTTGGCCACGCGACTGGGGACGGCCTGCGCTCAGTTACTCGACCAGCGCGTCTACGGCGTGATGGTCGCCGCGCGTCGCGATGGTGTGGAGCCGGTATTGTTGGAAGAGGTGGCTGGCAAGAAGAATCTGATCCCTCCCGATCATTCGTGGGTCCGTTGTGCGAGATTGGTCGGCACGTGTTTTGGTGATTGAAACGCCTGTACCGGTGGCCGGCGGGCGACTGAGTCGCAAGCAGGGCAGCGGCATGTTCTCGGCACCATGCGACTCGATTCAGCCCACGATGAGGTGCGGGGCTTGCTGTACACCCTGGTGGCGGCATCCTATACTGCGCGATGTAAGATCGGAATCTTGCAAGCCGATTTCATCATTGCAGGTGAAACGCGGCCCACGGAATTGGAGATCGTGCCATGAAACCGGCAGCGCAGCGACGCTTTCGTGACAAGCTTGCCGCGGGCGAGCCCGTGGTCGGTCTGTGGGTCACACTGGAATCCGCCGCCATTACGGAAATGGCCGTGGCGCTCGGGTTGGATTGGGTGGTGGTGGACGCCGAGCACGGGCATCTGGACTGGAAGGAGATTAATGAGCATGTGCGGGCCGCCGTGCGCAGTGGCACATTGGTGCTGGTGCGAATTGCCGAGCGGAGCACGTCGCTCACCAAACGCGCGCTCGACATTGGAGCTGATGGGATTGTCATTCCGTGGGTCGAGACGGCCCGCCAGCTGGGCGAAGCGGTTTGCGACTGTCGCTATCCACCCCAGGGGCGGCGGGATGGGGGGGGAGCGAGCGACGGTGTGGGGACACTGTTTGGCGCAGCACACGGCCGAGGCAAATGAGGGGGTGCTGGTCGTACCGGTGATTGAGAACGTCGCTGCCGTCGCCGAGGTGGCGGCCATGTGTGACGTGGATGGCGCCGAACTCTTCTTCTTCGGGCCGGCGGATTTTTCGGCCAGCGCCGGTTTTCGTGGACAATGGGAAGGTCCAGGAGTTGCCCAGCAGATTCTGCAGCTGAAAGATCTGATCCGCGGCGCCGGCAAGCACTGTGGCGTGATCGCTACCAGTGTGGAGGATCTGCTGCGTCGTCGCGAGCAGGGAAGGACGCCGATACGTCCTTGGCGATTGCACTACGGCGATGATCCCGCGGGGACGCGTCCATTACTTCCTGAACGAAGGATCGGCGGCCATGGACATGATCTGGGTGTATGCCGGTCCCATGCCGGAACGCATTGTCGTCGACGCGGCTTGTGCCACGCCCGAAGGCAATCCCTGGAAGTGAGCTGGACAGTATCCCGGCGAATTGGCGACGCGTCAGCCTGCGGGCGGATCACCTCCGCACCAATGATGGGGTGCAATGGCACACGGGACCCTTGGGCTGGAGCCTTCGGACGTGTTACCGGTTTTCCCAGTGGAGCACAAGTTATGACTGGTCGGCTTGCCGGACAGGTCGCGTGGATCAGCGGTGGGGCGTCGGGAATCGGGGCCGCCACCGCGAAGCTGTTTGCCCGTGAAGGAGCTCTTGTCACCATCGCGGACGTGCAACCTCGGCAAGGACAACGGCTGGCGAGTGAAATTACGGCCGCAGGTGGCCACGCCCTGTTCAGTGCCTGTGATGTGACTTCCAGTGATCAAGTGGAGTCATCGCTGGAGTCCGCGGCCGCTGTGGGCGGGGGCCTGCAAGTGATCGTAAACTGTGCCGGGATCGTGCAAGTTGGTCAGTTGCACGAGTACGACGAGTCGGACTGGGATCGGTTAATGGCCGTGAATGTGAAAAGCATTTTCTTCTCCGTTAAGTACGGCTTTCCATATCTCCGTGCGAATGCCAGCAGCTACATCGTCAATGTCGGATCGATCAGCAGCTTCGTCGGTCAGGCGGCGACCCCGGCCTACACAACATCCAAAGGAGCCGTGCTCTCGCTGACGCGATCGATCGCGCTGGACTATGCCTCGTATGGCGTGCGCTGTAATTGCGTATGTCCCGGTATTACCGATACGCCGATGCTTCGCGAACACCTCGGCTCGACTCCGAAAGGTGACGAACTGCTGCGTCAGCGGGTTCGGCGAGTACCGATGAATCGAGCACTCCAGCCCGGCGAGATCGCACGCACCATTCTCTATCTGGCCTGCGAGGATTCGGCTGGTGTGACGGGCACGACCGTCGTCGTGGACGGCGGTTACCTGGCTGCGGCAGAATGGAATGCCGATTCCGGCTGAGGCTCTGTCCGTCGTCGCTAATCATTTGCCGTTCATTGTCGTACGGAGGAAGGGAGGAAGGGAGGAAGGGAGGAAGGGAGGAAGGGAGGAAGGGAGGAAGGGAGGAAGGGAGGAAGGGAGGAAGGGAGGAAGGGAGGAAGGGTTCGCGGGTGATCGTCGGGATCTATACTCGTCACAGCGGGAGTCTCGTCATTAGGTATTCACCATTCACCATTGTCCATTGTTGGTCCTGGGAATCATGAGGGACGTTGTCGAACGGGCTAAGTCAGGGGGCGAGTTGGCGTGTTAATCTGTAGTATGCGCGCATGTTTGGAAAGACATTCGAAATTCGAAGCACGAAATTCCAGACAAATTCGAATGACAGAAATACCAATGACAAAAACGGGAAAGGAGGGAAGGCGGAACAGGGGATAGCATGCCCCGTAGTGAGAATCTGCTGGCGGCCCAGGACTGTGGTTGTGCCGGCAGCGGAGGTTTGTTCTCTTGAGTTTGTGTCTTTCGAATTTGTTTAGGATTTCGGATTTAGGATTTCGAATTTCCTATTTTTTTTTGGTAGCGGCTGCGGGCCGCATTGAGAGGACGTGGCCATGAGTTACCCGTTAGCCTGCGCCGATTTTGCATTTCCGCTGCTGTCGCACGATCATGCGCTGGACTTGATTTCCATGATCGGAGTCGAGGGGGTCGATATCGGGTTGTTCGAAGGGCGATCGCACCTCCATCCGTCGCGGGAGTTTGGCGATCCGGCGGCGGCTGGCGAGTCGTTACGACGAGCGACCATTTACGCCTGTGGCCTGGGGTTCTTCGACCTGCACGTCAACGGCCAGCGGATCGGTGACCAGCTGATGAATCCCGCTCTGACCGGCTACGACAAACGGTTGTTGTACAACACGTTCGATGTGACGCGGCAGCTGACGACGGGACGCAACGCCCTGGGTGTCGTGTTGAGCAACGGGCGTTTCTTCGCCCCTCGCTCTCAGGACCCGATGCCAATGCAGACCTACGGTTACCCGAAACTGCTGCTGCAGTTGCAGGTCGAGTTCGATGATGGCACACGCCGGACCATCGTCACGGACCCATCTTGGAAGCTGACCGCGGCGGGACCGATCATCGCCAGCAGTGAGTTTGACGGCGAGCAATACGATGCGCGATTGGAAATGCCCGGTTGGGACGCGCCGGGGTTCGACGATTCCAAGTGGCAATCTGCTCATCTCGTGGACGCTCCCGGGGGCCAGCTCGAGGCGCAGATGATCGAGCCGATTCGCATCACGGAGAAGCTCAAGCCGATCCGAGTGACGCAGCCGCAGCCGAATGTCTGGATGGCCGATTTCGGGCAGGCTTTCTATGGCGTGGTGCAGTTAAATGCCAGGGGGCCGGCCGGGACTTGCGTGACCATGCGGACCAGCTTCAATGTGCTGCCCAACGGAACACTGAATTTCCTGAACGACCGCAGCGCGAAGAACACCGACGTCTATACGTTGAAGGGGGCGGGGCCGGAGACAGCGGGGCCTGAGACATGGCACCCGCGGTTTCGCGGAAATGCGACCCGCTGGGTTCAGGTGGAAGGGTATCCCGGCGTGTTGACGGAGGACTGTCTCGCGGGCCTGGTCACACACACGGATCACGAGCGGGTCGGGGAATTCTCCTGCTCGAACGAATTGATTAATCGCATCTTCTCGAACGCTCGGTGGGGGACCCGCATGCAGAACCGGAGCGTACCGATGGAGCCGGATCGGGACGAGCGCATGCCCTGGTCGGGACATCCGGCCAAGACGTCCGAAAGTGAAGGCTGGGTATTTGGCGTCGCTCGATTCTACGATCATTTTCTTCACAATTACCGCGCGCATCAGGGGGAAGATGGCAGTCTACAGGAGATTCTGTCGGGAAATTTTGAGGCATGGTGTTTCCAGACGCTCGGCGGAATCAACTGTGATCCCCGCCAACCCGGCTTCAAGCACGTGATCCTCCGGCCACGACCCGTGGGAAACTTGCAGTGGGTCCGCGCGTCTCACAACAGTATGTACGGAAAAATCGCAAGCGACTGGAAGATCGAGCGGGAGACGTTTGAGTGGCGAATTGTCGTACCCCCCGAATACTGTGGCGACGGTATTCGTGCCGACCAGCCAGGCCGCCAGCGTTCGTGAATCTGGATGCCTTGTCGCGCAGGCCGAGGGGATTACACTGTTGCGAGAGGAGTCGGAAGCGGTCGTGTTGAAAGTCGTTCCCGGAACGTATATCTTCTCTTCCCCTTGGTCGGCACGATGACGGCACGATTCACATCCGACGTGCGGATTTCCGAGTTGGATGGCGACCCTCGACCGCGGCGGGTTTTCGAGTTTCCGTTTTCCTTTATTCTTGGTGGCGGCTGCCGGCCGCGATGAGAACATCCGATGAATACACATTTCAACACGACATATTGTGAACCGATTGTCACGGTACAACAGCACATCTTGCACGAGCAGGCGAGGTTTCCGGGTGCTTCGGGGCAGTTCTCCTCGATACTGTCAGGTATTACGTTGGCCACGAAGTTGATTCAAGCCAAGGTCCGGCGGGCAGGCTTGTCAGACATTGTTGGCTCCCACGGCGAAGTGAATGTGCAGGGAGAGGTGCAGCAGAAGCTCGACGTCTACGCGAATGAAGTGCTCGCCCATTGCCTGAGTGTTCGCGAGATCATCGGGGTCTTAGCGTCCGAAGAAAACGAGACTCCTCTGCTCGTCCACGGGGGTTCCGAGGATGCCACGTATGCCGTCGTATTCGATCCGCTGGACGGCTCATCAAATATCGACGTCAACGTCAGTGTCGGCACGACGTTTTCGATTCTGCGGCGCCCTGCAGGAGTGGGGCTGGATGAGCCGGAAAGCTGGGTGCTCCAACCTGGCTGCCGGCAAATCGCTGCGGGATATGTCGTGTACGGGTCTTCCACCATACTTGTCTACAGTGCCGGCAATGGTGTCCATGGCTTCACGCTCGATCCGGCGATTGGCGCGTACATTCTGAGCCACCCGAACATGCACATGCCACAACAGGGCAAGTACTACTCGGTCAATGAGGCGTATCGCGATGCGTTTCCGCCCTTGTACGGCCAATACATTGATCGGCTGCGCAGCGGCGCACTCGGACACCAATATGCGTCGCGATACATTGGCTCGATGGTCGCCGACGTTCACCGCACGCTGCTCAAAGGAGGCGTATTTCTCTATCCGCCCACCGAGGAGAACCGGCAGGGCAAGTTGCGGCTGTTGTATGAAGCGAATCCGGTCGCGTTCTTGTTCGAACAAGCAGGCGGCGTCGCGATCGACGGCCGGCAGAGAATACTCGAGATTCAACCCACCAGCATCCATCAGCGGACGCCGCTGATCGTCGGTAGTCCGGTCGAAATGCGGGCATTCGAGCAACTCGCTCGAACAACAGGAGCATCCGGGTAGCGCGCGCACTTTGCGGGATGCTGCCCGACTCTCGGTTGGCATCACCGTCGAATCGGTCAGCCCCTCACCAGGAGGAACCAGAGCATGTCATCCATCATTGCCCAGAAGCTCGAGCAGGCGCACGCCATTCTCAACGAACTGAACCTGGATGCGTGGATGGTGTTCGTGCGAGAGAGCAGCCACGGCGGCGACCAGACGCTGCCACTGTTGCACGACGGGTCCTTTACCTGGCAAACGGCGCTGATCGTCACCCGTGCGGGTGATCGCATCGCCGTCGTCGGCAAGTTGGACGACGGCCCGGTCCGTTCGGCCGGCATCTGGACCGACGTCGTCACCTACGTCCAGGGGATCCGTGAGCCGCTGGTGGAGACCATCGCGCGGCTCGATCCGCGCACGCTCGCGCTCAATTTCTCGGTCGACGATTACTCGGCCGACGGCCTGTCACACGGGATGTTCCTGCTGCTGCACTGCTACTTCGCCGGTACGCCCTACCTGGATCGTTTTGTCAGCGCGGAGGAGGTCGTGGCCGCCTTGCGGGGACGAAAGACGTCGTTGGAAATCGCACGGATGCAAACCGCCGTTGACATTGCACAGAATATTTTCCGCGAGGTAGGCGAGTTTGCCTGCTGTGGACAGACAGAACGAGAGATTGCCGAGTTCATGCTGGCCGCGACGGATCGCCATGGTGTCGAACCGGCGTGGCACCATCCGTGCCCGATCGTCAACAGCGGACCTTCGTCCATGGTGGGACATGGTCTGCCTTCCGACGTGAAGATTGAACCGGGACACGTCCTGCACATCGATTTTGGAGTGAAGTATGAAGGATACTGCAGCGACTTGCAGCGATGCTGGTACGTGCCGCGTGATGGTGAACGGGCGCCACCCGCGGAGGTGAGCCAGGCCTTCGACGCCATTGTGCGAGCGATCAGTATCGCCGCCGCCTCCGTGCGGCCTGGCGTGCCTGGCTGTGAAGTCGATGCCGCCGCCCGCGGGACGATTGTCGAAGCCGGGTATCCGGAGTACGGACATGCGCTGGGACATCATGTCGGCCGCAGCGCCCATGACGGCGGCGGTATTCTCGGTCCGGCGTGGCCACGGTACGGCAAGACACCGTGGCGGGTACTGGAAATCGGCAACGTCGTGACACTTGAGCCGAGTATCAGCGATGCCGCCGGTCGTGGTTGCCTCGGTTTGGAAGAGATGGTCGTTGTGACCGACAACGGGTGCCGCTGGCTCTCTGACCGCCAGACGACCCTCCCTTGCCTCGGACGCGGCAAAACGGCCGGTTGATGGCGATGTCCGAGGGAAGGGAGGAAGGGAGGAAGGGAGGAAGGGAGGAAGGGAGGAAGGGAGGAAGGGAGGAAGGGAGGATTGCTGCACGCTTGTCGGGCGAGATCAGGCGTGCCTCTTGTTGCGGGTGTTTTTCTGAGTGGGCATCTTGAGTGTCGTGCTTGGTGAGAGGGGTAGGAGTAACCTGGATTAGTCGTGAGTGACCAGGGGTTCAGGCCCGTAAGGACGGTCACCACAGAGCAGCGGAGGTCAAGATGGACTCCCCCGTTATTTTCCAGGCCGGACCAGAGTTAGAGTGTTAGAGTGTTAGTCGGTAACATGCGCGCACGTGCGCGCATGTTTGAAATCCGAAATCCGAAGCAGCAAATCCAAAACAAATTCGAATGACAGAAATACTAATGACAAAAACGTTAAGGACGGAGGACGGAACCCCCAATAGCATTCCCGGTGGTGGGAATCTGCTTGTGGCCCATGACTGCGGTTTTGTCGGCGGCGGAGGTTTATAATTTTGGGATTTCGAATTTGTTTGAGATTTCGATATTGGGATTTCGAATTTCCTGTTTGGTTGCGGCCGGCGGCCGCGTTAGGAGTAAGAGTAAGAAGATGCACTCGTGGGGGGGTGACGTTTGTTTCACGTGGTGGGCGAGGACAGGGTTCCCTACGACTCTTTCAGGTACCTGGTATGACCATCACGGCGGGTAATTCCGAGGGTATCGAGATAATCGAGCAGGGGGATCGCGTAGCGGCGCGAGGTGTCGAGCAGGTATTTGAACTTCACGCTCTCCAGACGCCCCTCCCGCCGAATGTACTCGACCAGTTTGTCACGGGCCGCATCAATCGCGTCTTGATGAAACAGGACATCCTGGTCGACACGCACCAGCCGCCCATGTTCTCGCAGGATTTTCAGCTAATCGCTGGGCGTCCAGGGGCTTCACGCCGACTTTGTCGCAGATCTCTTCGATGCCCGGTGGTTGAAACAACATTTCTCGGAACAGCGCATCGATGGCTTCGATATGGTGGGCGTCTTTGCCTGAGAATTCAGCCGAGTGGCCGGCCGAGGCCCAGAAGCCGTTTTGTTCCCGCAGCCGACCGTCGGCCTTCATCTCGGCGAGGATGTGATCGAGAATGGGGCGTTCGATCCGCAGCAGTTCGCGCAGTTGATCGAGGGGCATGCCGGCACGTGCGGGCGCGTCGCGATGGAACTGCTCGATCGTTTCCGCCACGCGGCCGCTCAGCTCTGAGACCGTATCGCGATGGATCAGCAAATTGGGTGGCAAGAGCCGCAGGATGCCTTCCCGGACCAACGTGGCCAGCACCTGTCGGGCTTCCTGGGAGCGTGTTTTCGTGCGTACGGCGACTTCGGTTTCGTTGGCGGCACCGGACGGCGCGTTTCTCACGGCATATTCGATGAAGCGGCGCGAGTCTGCCATTACCTCGCGTTGCTGCCGCAAGCCGTCCACCAGGCCTGGCGCCGTCCTCTTCAGCTTGCGTTCAGCGCCTTCGATAATCACGCCGCCGCCGATGGTCCGCACGGGTGACAGCGAGCGGACGATGAAGTGGTCGCCGGGTCCGGCCACCAATGGAGTGCTGGTGTAGAACTGAGCCAGGCACTGCTGGCCCGACTCCAGGCGATTATTTTCCAGGAGGTAGACGCTGGCGGTGACTTCCGACGAGCCGGTGTGGAGCTTGAGTTGTGCCGCATTCTTCAGCGCGACATTTTCGTGGGGCAGCAGCTGTAATTGTCCGACGAACCATTGCTGAGGTGTGAAGTAGCCGGGGAGCGTCACCACGTGGCCGCGGCGAATTCGCTTGGCATCCCAATGCCGTACGTTGATCGCTGCACACTGTCCCGCCTTGACGATTTCACTGGTGCGCCCATAGACCTCGATTTGTCGGATGGTGCTCAGCGCCCCTTCCGGCAGCAGAACCAGCTCTTCATCCAGGCCGATCGACCCCGAAGAGGGCACTCCCGCCACCACGGTTCCGTAACCGCGGGCCGAAAACGCTCGATCGACCGGCAGTCGAAAGACGCCGTCGAGCGATCTCGGTGCGACGCAGTCAAGCAAGCCGGTCAAGGTCGCATAGAACTGGTCGAAGCCTTCACCAGTGATACTGGAGATGGGGCAGATGGGTGAGTCGGCGAGAAACGTCCCCTGCAGGAACGCTCGGGTTTCCTCCCGGACCATCTCGCGGTGTTCCGCTTCGACGCGGTCGATCTTGGTCAGCGCGACGAAGCCATGGCGAACACCCAGCAGCGTGAGGATCTCCATGTGCTCGCGCGTCTGGGGCATGACCCCATCATCGGCCGCCACGACGAGCATTACGGCGTCCATGCCGCAGGCACCGGCGACCATCGTCTTAATGAAGTTTTCATGCCCCGGCACGTCCACGATCCCGATCTCCAGGTCGCCGACCGTGCAGGGGGCGAATCCCAGGTCGATCGAAATCCCCCGCTCCTTCTCCTCCTTGAGTCGATCGGTTTCACAGCCGGTGAGGAGTTTGACCAGGGCGGTCTTGCCGTGGTCGATGTGGCCCGCTGTGCCGAGGGTGATGTTGATCTGGGAGCCTGGCATGCCGTCTTCTATCCTTCCGTGCCGAGCACGGTGGCCAATCCGTCGAGCAGAGTTGATTCGTCACCGTCCAGGAGCGTGCGCGGATCGATCAGCACTCGCTCCGCTTTCAGTCTGCGTAAAGATCGGCGGTTTGTGTCGGCGCAACTGCCGGCCGAGTTCGCTGGGGAGCATGTTCTTGGGCACGATGACCACCAGTCGCGTCGGCAGGTTCTGCGCGGGGAGCGAGCCGCTGCCCATTTGCGAATACCCTTTCATGACCGATACTTCCGCCGCCACTCGCCGTTGGGACAGCGTGCTGGCGATGCGCTGAGCCTGCTGATTAATCTCGTTGAGCGTGCGGGCCAGCAATCGCAGTGTGGGGACTTCCCGGATCGCGTCGGCTTCGTTGAGGAACAGCGGCAGGGTTGCTTCGAGTGCCGCGAGCGTCATCTTGTCGGTCCGGACGATGCGGGCCATGGGGTTCTTGCGGACCGCCTGGACCCACTTGGCTCGTCCCAGGATGATTCCTCCTTGCGGTCCACCAATCAGTTTGTCGGCGCTGCAACTGATCAGATCCGCACCAGTGCGGACCGATTCCATGAGTGTCGGTTCGCTCTTGAACCCGAACTGCGAGACGTCAATCAGCGGGCCGGCTCCCAGATCGTCGTAGACAATGATTCCGTGGGCCCGCGCGATCTCGACCAGGGTCTTGAGCGGTACCTCACTGGTGAACCCCGAGATCTTGTAGTTACTTGGGTGCACACGCATGATGGCCGCCGTATTCGCGGTGATCGCGCGCTCGTAATCTCGCGGATGAGTCTTGTTCGTCGTGCCGACGTCGACCAGCGTGGCGCCACTGACCTGCATCACTTCCGGCAAACGGAATGAGCCACCGATTTCGACCAGTTGCCCGCGGGACACGATGACTTCTTTTCCGGCGGCAATCGTGTTCAACACGAGGGATGTCGCGGCGGCATTGTTGTTCACGACCGTCGCAGCCTCGGCGCCGGTGAGCTGCTGCAACAGCCACTGGATGCGGGAATCTCGCGACCCACGCCGGCCGGTTTCGATATCTACCTGCAGCAGAGAATAGCCTGACAGCTCATCGACCAGGTGTTTCATGGCCGCCGGGGGCAGGACGGCTCGGCCCAGTCCCGTGTGCAGAATGACTCCTGTGGCGTTGATCACTCGCTGGGACTGGGGCTGCATCGCCGCACGAATCGCCTCGACCGCGCGGGTGACGATCCGGCTATGCAGCGACTGTGGATCGGTCTCGCCAGAGGGTATGGCCACCAGCCGTTCTCGTACTTCGTCGACCGCGACCCGCACGGCGGATCGCAGCACATCCCGCGGCAGCCGGTTCGCCCACTGTTGCAGCTGCGGGTCCGCCAGCAGTGCCTCGACCGACGGGATGTTTCGATACAGACTCTGGTCGCGAGAAGACATGTTGCCTATTCCATGGTCCATCGCACACTTCTCTTGCGTGCGGCTGGACTCATCCTTGGGCGGTGGAACGATGCGAGGGGAGCAGGAATTGTCGCCGTGCACGCCGAATTCTAACTCGCCGCCCGAAGGACCGTCAAGCAACGAGCGGAGAGGTGGCGGACGGCCAGACCGCGCAGCGCGGGAATTCCGCGCGACCGTCTGACGGCAAATTATACCGCTTGTATCGCTGTCCTTTTCTCTTTCGTCTTGGACCCCGAATGTGTACAACTGGCTAGTGTCGCGTCGATGCTGAGAACTGGGGTGGCTGGGGGCTCGCTGCACGCGACCCCCACCACCAAGGCTAAGCTTGACAAGGCACTAGCGGGTGCGCGCTGGATCGCGGTGGCTGAGGCCGCCCGGCTACCCGTGGGTATATTGCCCGGGCCCACCTCTGCCTGGCCCTCGGCGAGTTCAGTTGCGAGTGCTTCATACACGAAGAAGGGTGGTCATGCACAAAGAAGGTATGTTTCCCGCCGGCATCGCGATTACGCTGAGCGATGTTCAGGCCGTTTACAGCGGTCCAGAGTTTGAACTTTGGGAATTGTTGATGGGGCAGCAGGTCCATATTGGAGGACGTAACTCGTCCGAACGACTGGCCGACAAAGCCGAAATCCGCCAGGCGTCTCTGGGGATCGACCTCTGTTGTTGCACCGGAGCTGGGATGCGTTTTCTGGTGCGGGAACAAGGTGTCCAGCGAATGTGTGGCGTGGATGCCACGCCGGAAATGGTCGAGCGGGGGCGTTTGCGCTGCCGCCAGGAAGGCCTGGCCAACCAGGTGGAATTTGTTGCCGCGGACGCGTGCCACACCGGCTTGGCAAGTGGTATTGCGGACTTTGTTTGGGGTGAAGATGCCTGGTGCTACGTTGTCGACAAAAGGGCGCTAATTGGCGAAGCGGTGAGGCTCGTGAAGCCGGGAGGCGTGATTGCCTTTACCGATTGGATCGCAGGTTCGGCTGGCATGAGTGAGCCGGAGGCTCGGCGTCTGCTAGAATTCATGAAATTCCCCAATATCCTGGATGGTGATGGCTACGCCCGACTGCTTTCACAGCACGGGTGTGATGTGGTGGTTTGTGAGGACACGGGGCTTTTTGCCTCACACGTCGAACTTTACGTGGCCATGTTGCGGATGCAATTGACGTCCGATGCCCTGCGCATCGTCGGTTTCAAAGCCGAGATACTGGACGCGATCATTGCCGAAATGACATTTCTGCAGCAACTTGCTCAGCAAGGGAAAGTCCTGCAGGGCCGATTCGTGGCGGTGGCAGGCCGAGCGTGATAGGGGAGCACTTGCCTGCGGGAAGCGGGGTTTGTCGCTACGCCTGCCAGGGATAGTGATGCTCGGACGAAATGAGAACGACAAGTGACTGGGTAACAAGCAAGTACGACGTGGAGAAGTAGGCAAATACCGCCACGCACGCGATCGGCGATGACGATTTCTTGTTCCCTCACCCTATGCTCTCACCAGCGGGGCCAGGGACCAAGCGAGAATTTGTTCCTGAGCCGTTTCGTCCGGCCCAATTGTCTCAGCGGATACGGTGGCATATTCGAGCGGTGCTGTCTTACTCATCGGTGAGAGGTGGCGGAATGAACGATACGTGTTGCGATGGTGGGGGAAATTCCCCATCCGGGAAGCCGTGTGGAGGCACGGACCGGGACGAATGTTCCGGTAGTCCCCTCTCGCCAGCGGAGGTTCAGTGCACAGCGGCGGAACCGCCGGCGACCCAGACGCCCTTTGCCTGGTTCGAGCGGATGGTTGGGAATTGCCTGGAGCACGCCAGGGGAGCCAAGCGGGAGGGGCGGCCGATTGTGGGGATTCTGTGCGAGTTCACGCCGCGCGAGTTGATTATGGCGGCCGGCGGCGTGCCCGTCTGTCTCTGTGGTGGCTCTCGCGAGACGATTCCGGCCGCCGAGACACAGTTGCCGGCCAACCTTTGCCCGTTGATCAAATCGACATTTGGCTACCATGTCGAGAGGAGCAACCCGTTTCTGGAGATGGCCGATCTGGTCGTGGGCGAAACGACCTGCGATGGCAAGAAGAAAATGTACGAGTTAATGAGTGAGGCTCGGCCGGTGTATGTCCTCGAGTTGCCTCAGAAGGTCGACGATCACGATGCGCTGGCGCACTGGCTGAGTGAATTGAGGAAGTTTCGTGCTTTTCTGGCGGACCGTTTTTCGGTGGCGATCACGGACCAGAAGATTCGCGAGGCGATTGCGGTGATGAATCGTGAGCGACGTTTGCGTCGCGAGTTAGCCTTGCTGATGGCGACTGATCGGCCCCCGCTGACCGGCCGGCAACTCATCACGCTCAAGAGCAGTATTTCCGGCCTGGAGAGTGATTTCCAGCAGTATGAAAAGGCCTTGGAACTGCTCCGCCTCCCCTCGGACCGCGGTGCGCGAGAGTTGCCAGTGCGCGTATTGATGACGGGCGTTCCGATCGTCCATGGAGCGGAACGCGTGTTGGAGATCATCGAAGAGAATCACGGCCTGGTCGTCGCCATGGAAAACTGCACTGGGCTGAAGCCGATCCTGGAGGATGTGGATGCGGCGACACCCGACCCGCTGGTGGCGTTGGCCGAGAAGTATTTCCATTTGCCCTGTTCGGTCATGACCAGCAATGATCGTCGCCTCGATTCGTTGCGACAGTTGACTCGGCTGTATCGCTGCGAGTGTGTGATCGATTTGGTTTGGCAGGCGTGCTTGACGTACGATGTGGAATCTCATCGGGTCAAACGTTTTGTGGAAGAGGAGTTGGGACTTCCTTATTTGCGGATTGAGACCGACTATTCCCCCTCTGACTCCGCTCGCATCGGTGTGCGAGTGGAGGCACTTTTTGAGACGATTCGCGCCGTATGATGAAAGTGGCATATTGCAGTCCGTTTGTTCCGCCAGAGTGGATTGCCGCGCACGGTCTGCGTCCCGTGTGGCTGCCGGGAATCTCGCGGCCCGTAACGGGTGCTCAACGCGGCGTCTGCCGCTGCGCGAACCTGCTGATCGAGCCGATGCTCGAGCCACCCGGTGTGGATGCGTTCGTGCTGACGACGATCTGTGACCAGATGCGATACACGGCGGCGTATCTCGACGGCAACGGCAAGCCACCAGTTTTTCTGCTGAATGTTCCATCCACGTGGGAAGGTGCGGAGGTGCGAGAGCTTTACCGCGACGAATTAGCCCGACTTGGCCGATTCCTCGAGTCAATTGGAGGCCGGGCGCCGTCACCATCCCACATGCAGTTAATGATGCAACGCTACGAAGAGGCGAGGTTGGCGGCCCGCGGAAACTGGCCAACGGTTTGCGACGTCCACTATGCGGAGAGGCTGGCGGAGTTACGGGACGATGGGAAATGGAGTAGCACGTCGCAGGCGTCCGGCGCGGCGCACGGCGGCGTGCCGCTGGCACTGGTCGGTGGCCCGTTGTTGTCGGAGGATTTTGTGTTTCTTGAGCTGGTAGCGGCCGCCGGGGGAAACATCGTGCTGGATGCCAGCGAGTGGGGTGAGCGGACTCTGCCGGCGCCACTTGATCGGGGGCGTTTGACGGATGATCCGCTGGGGGAGTTGTCACGCATCTATTTTGCGGCGATTCCCGACGTGTTTCGCCGCCCCAATACACTCTTATACGATTGGCTCGGCACGCGGATCGTCGCACGCGGGGCTCGCGGGATCCTGTTCTGGCGGCGACTGTTTTGCGATCTATGGCATGCGGAACTGGACGTGATGCGGCGTTGGAGCCCTGTTCCGTTGCTGGACATTGATGTAGCCGAAGGTGATGGCCATGCGGCCGCCCGTACTTCTGGCAGATTGGAAGCGTTCCTCGAGATGCTGCGCTGATGGATTCTCCGGCACGACTTACGCTCGATCAATGGGATCTCCGCTATCGGGATCTCTGCCGCCAGGGTATGCGCGAGCCGGCTTATGGCGGTTGTCTGCGGCGGCATGTGGACGACGGTGATCGTCGACTGTTGAGATTGCGGATGGACAATTCCGTGGCGGCGTTACGCCTGTGGAATTTCCTGCTGACCGAAGAAGAGAGGCTGCACGAACTGCGCCGCTCTGGCAAGCAGTTGATAGGTACGCTGAAGGACCTGGGAACCATTCCCGTGATGGCCTACGCTCTGCCGGATGTCATCGCGTTCTATCCGGACGGGGCGTGGTGGATTCCTTGTATCATGCAGCAGACCGCTGGTTTGCTCGAGATCGCCGATACACTGGGGATCGATGATTCATTTTGTCCGGTGCGGGCAGTACTGGGGGCATTTGTCGGTCGAGCCCATTTTCCCATTCCCGAACTGCTCATCTGCAGTGTGGGGGCGACGTGTGATGATCTGTCAGCGATCGCACAGCGTCTCGATAAACTCGGTCATCCGGTGTTCTGGTGGGAGATGCCCCATCGCCGCCGACCCGATCCAAGCGAAACGGCCGTGATGCTGCCAGGAGGTTTTTCGGCTCCCGCTTCCCAAGTTGCCTTCGTGCGGAGCGAACTACGGCGAGTGTGGAGGTTATTGGAGTCCCATACCGGACGACAATTGACGGAAGATGCCTTGCGCGAGGGCATTGCAAGAGCGAATCGCGTACGTCAACTCCTGGCACGCCTTCGCCAGTTGGTTTTTACCGCTCATCTGTCCCCTTTGCCGGCTCTGGAAATGCTGATCGCCGAAATGCTGGCGATTCATTTCTGTTCAGATCAGAATGAGTGTCTGGTGGTGCTGGGGATGCTGCTGGAAGAAGTCGAGCGACGTGTTCTCCGTGGCACAGGCCTGTCAGCTAGTGGTGCGGTTCGGGTCTTCTGGCTGAACCCCGTCGCGGACCTACGCATGATGAATCTGTTGGAGGATGCCGGTGGTCGAGTGTGCGGCACGGAGTACTTGTTTTCACACACGTTGGACCCGATTCCCGAAGACGTACCACCACTGGAAGCCTTGGCTCGCACGGCACTGGCCGATCCGATGGTCGGCTCGCCCGCCGATCGAGCCGAACGAGTGTGTCGGGATATGCAAGCTTTTGGCGCCGAGTCACTGGTCATTTCGCGAATTCCCGGGGCGAGCCACTGCGCGCTGGAGGATGCCACCATTGGCGACACTGTGCGGCGTCGACTCGGTGTGCCCGTTTTGGAGATCGAAGTACCGTCGTTGATCGATTCCATGGAGCCGACGCTCAGGACGCGCCTCGAAGCGCTGATGGAAACCGTTAGGAACGGAAGAAAGCCATGATTTGTGCAGGTATTGACGCCGGTTCAAGGACTATCAAGGTCGTGTTGATTGACGGTCAGAGCCTGCAAGTTATGGGGTCTGGTGTCGTCGATCAGGGGGTGGAGCAAGATGTGCTCGCCCGGCAGTTGCTGGAATCCGTGCGGCAGCAGTGTGGGATACATCGTGACGATGTGCGGTCCATCGTGGCAACCGGGTACGGCCGGAAGCTGATTCGAAGTGCGGATGCGACGATCACGGAGATTACCTGCCAGGCTGCCGGTATCGCTCACGCCGTGCCGGGTGCGCGGACGGTCATTGACATCGGTGGACAGGACAGCAAGCTCATACGTCTGGCCGCGGACGGCAGCGTCGCGGATTTTGTGATGAACGATCGTTGCGCAGCCGGGACGGGACGTTTCCTGGAAGTGGTGGCGACGCGCCTGGGGGTGCGGCTGGCACGCTTGGGAGAGATGGCCCGCGAGAGCCGCACACCGGCGATGATCAGCAGCATGTGCGTCGTGTTCGCGGAAACCGAGATCGTGGGGTTGTTGGCCCAGGAGATTTCGCCCGCGGACATTGTCGCCGGAGTGCAATCCGCCATTGCGGCGCGAGTGACCGCGATGGCTGGCCGGCAGGTGACGGCTCTTGTCGTTTTCACCGGTGGCGTCGCGCTTGTCCCCGGGATGGATCTGGCACTGGGCAATTCCCTGGGACACACAATCGTGACAGCGGCCTCGCCACAATTGACTTGCGCGTGGGGGGCAGCCCTCCTCGCCGCACGAAAGCTCGGCCAATCCCCCCCGGCTGGTTCCGGAGGGAAGCTGGTCCAACAGGGAATGTGAGCTTGAGGAGCCAGAGGAAAACCCGGATAATCATCCGGTTCCCGGGGGCTGTCGGTTGATGACTGGACATTTGCGATTCAGTCAGTCGTCAGACGTGTTTAGTCAGCACTTGAACTCTGGTACCATCCGACTTTAGCGAGGCCGTTACGATGCCTGTCAAGCAGAGTCTGTCTGCGTTTGCCATCGCTCTGGCATGCTCGTTCATCACTGTCCCGCCCGCGGCGTTTTCCCAGTCGGAAGCGGTGGTTCAGCAGCCGGAGCTCTGCGAACTGAAGATCGAGGGGCATTCGATCCTCAGCTTAACGCTGATCCGAATGGGCGACGCGTCGGGCCCGGTGGCGGGCGAGAAGCACCTACGCCCCGGCAAGAGTTTGCAGTTGCCGGCGGGGCGATATTATGTCGAGAGCGTTGAGTTGGAAGGGGAATATCAGGCGACGGGCCCCATGCCGGGTGAGGAGCAGTGGTTTGAACTGGCACGTGATAAGTCCAGCCAACTAGTGATTGGGGCCCCCCTTTCTCCGAGCGTTTCCGTGACGCGCCACGGCAAGTTTCTGGAAATGGATTACCAGTTGGTCGACGCCGCCGGACGCAGTTACACTTTTGTGGGTCGCAATGTTCCGCGTCCCGAGCCGCCTCGATTTACGGTCTATCAGGACGGTCAGGTGCTCGGCTCCGATTCGTTCGACTATGGCTGAGGTGGAACCTGCGCGTGCTCGTGGCGAGCACCCACAACCACCGGCAGCGGCCAACTGAAGATCGTGGCGACGCAGAATCTGGGCCAGCTTGGCCCCGCGGAGGGGCAGCCGGTGTATTTCCAGTGGCATTGGTACTACAACGTGCCCGGACTCCCCTTGTGGACGCTGCTGTTGCTGTTGGCCCTCGTGCCGAAGCACAACCGCTCGGGACAGGCGTGGCTGATCTTGTTGCTGCCGCTGGCGCTGGTGGTGTTCTGGCTGTTGGTCCTGGTGATGATTCCCGATTCATCGCAACTGGAGATGTTTGGACAATTTCTGACGGCCGTGGGGATTGCCTGGGCCAGTGTCTGGCTGATGGGACCGTGGCTGCGGCGAGCGGACCGAGTGCGTACATTTTTTGTGGCGTGTGGCACAATCGTCGCGGTCGGTGTTGTCGCGTATGTGGGTCATTTCGGTTTCTGGGCGTCATCGGACATCACCGGACCGCTCAGCGGTTTCTGGGTGATATGCCTGGTGCCGCTTATCGCAGCCACTGCACTCACGGGGTGGTGTTCGCGGGGAAACTGCCGTCCGCTGCTGCTGCTGTTCTGGCCCATGCTGTGGATTCCGCTTGTCTGCGGGTTGTGCACGGCCATTTACCTGGTGGCGATGATTGTGTTGGAAGGGGGCGTTGGCTTTTCGTTTCTGGAGGACTTGTTATTCATGGTGCTTCAGGGACTGATGGCTTCGGTCGTCATCTCCGGTGTCCTGTACGTACTGAACCTGCCGGTCGCGTTGCTCTGCATGTTCACCCCTTGCTATCGCGAGCGTTATCGTGAGGGGTTCTGTCGCATTGGCGACCGTGACGGGTTGCCCACCGCGGCCAGCGAGTTCGAGGGTGAGGGGCTGGGTGGGAATCCATTTCGCTTGTAGGCCGAGATCCGAGAGTGCGGGTTGACGGAAGACGTCTCTGGTACACCGTTTAGCCGAGGTGAGAGGCGGCAGGCCGGAAGTGGGGATTCCGAACCAGATTGGGAGCAGACGAAAGTCCGGGATGATAGTACAATGGCAGCGAGTTGGCAGTCGGCGATGCCAACCTTGCGGAGGTGAGAGGTGCTTGGTGGTGCCCCTGGTCTTCAAAATCAGTGCGGGGTCCGATGAAGACTCCGAGTGGGTTCGATTCCCATTCACCTCCGCCATTTTTTCCTCTGCTGCCCAGTGTCGCGGAGGCCCCGGGATGATCGGGACGACACTGGGTGGTGGAATTTGGGTGGTGGAATTGCCGGGTGGTGCGTTCATTAAGAGATCGGTTCGGCGTGCGGGCCTGCAGGTTGGGTTCGGACATCGGGCGACTCAAGGTCGGCGCTGGTGGTTGAGGAATACGGGATGTGGGGAATTCTGCGGCGCGCGATTCTGCCTATGGTGATGCTGGCTGTTGGCATTGCCGCGCTCGTGCATGGTGTGGCGAAGCATACTGCGCACGTGTTTGAGGAGCAGGAGATCGAGATCTCGCTGGCGCCCCCGCCCGACATGGGCGGACCACCGGGTATGGACGGTCTGCCGGGCATGCCGGGTATGCCCGGCATGGGGGATCTTCCGGGCATGGAAGGCATGCCGCCAGGTTTGGGCGGTCTGGACGCCCTGTCACCTTTTGGTGCGCCTCCGCTGGAACTGCAGAAGGTGAAGCAGAAAATCTTCGTCGGCAAGGACGAGCGGGAGATGGCGATCGTTCGCGACGTGACGATCGGTGGTCTGGTGCTTCTTGAGTCGGGCGAACTGCGCAGAACCTATAGTGGTGAACCACCGTCGCTTTGCCCTACGTGAGTGAAGTGACAGGAGGTCGTGGTGGCCATGGCCAAGAAAAAGTACCGTTCGATGACAGCCCGGCTTGCCGCTTGGCGCATCTGGATTCAGGCGACGTTTCTGATCGCTTGGCTTGATCCGTTGATGCTACGGCTGCACACCTTTTGTTCGCCCGTCTTTCACTGTCATTCCTGTCCGCTGGCAACGTTTGCCTGTCCGATTGGAGTGTTGGCGAACTTCAGCGCGATACACGTTTTCCCTTACGTGGCGGTGGGGGTACTGTTGATCGCGGGCGTGACGCTGGGCGGTTTCGTCTGCGGATGGGTTTGCCCCTTTGGGTTGCTGCAGGATCTAGTCGGTCGTATTCCGACACCCAAGTTCACGATCCCGGGATGGATGCGGCACGTCCGGTTTGTTGTCTTGATTGGACTGGTGCTGTTTGTTCCGTACGTGTGGGGCGAGGAACATGCTCTGTTTTTCTGCCGTCTTTGTCCGGCTGGTGCGTTGGAAGCGGCGGTCCCCAATACCGTGCAGCTGGCGGTGGCCGGCCAGGAAGTGGTGTGGCCCACGCTGGCCAAGTCAGTGATTCTCCTGGTAGTCTTGCTGGCCATGCTCTTCACCTGGCGTCCCTGGTGCACCGTCCTGTGTCCCTTGGGCGCGATCTTCAGTCTGTGCAACTTGTTTTCGTTCGTGTTCATTCGAGTGCAGAAGGAAAGTTGCACGGACTGCGACCGCTGCCGGTCGCTCTGCCGCTACGGTGGCGGGCCGCGCGAGATCGCTGGGGACTTGCAGTGCATTCGCTGCCTGGATTGCGCGAAGTGCAAGAGTGTGGTCGTGTCGAGTGTCCTGAGCCGCGGCTCCGGCGGAGGAGTCGACGCGGGAACTGGTCACGATCGGTGAGAAGCCGCCAGCCGACTGACCTGGCGCAGAGCCTCCAGCAGGCCATTGGCTGCCGATTTCCGGCCAGCCGTACGATTCTCCACGTTTCTCCTCCACTTTTGTCGCTCGACACCTTTCAGGATGGGGAATAGAATACAGCCTCATGATGCTGTGCGGTCCGCGGACCGCGTGACGTGACTGGGCCGAGCCGATGGCACCGGCATCCAAGGATGCCGAACCTGGAACAGCTGGCTGTGCGGAGCCGGTTGTGCTGAGTTGTGCCCCTGGGCGCGGCCAGTCGAACGTATCTTTATTGGAGGGCTATGCTTATGAGGAAGTGGTCGCGTTACATAGCCGGCGGGGTTGCGATAGTGGGGTGGCTTGCACTCACGATCGCGGCCGGCGCGGAAACGTGCAAGCTGCAGACCAAGCGATTCGACAGGATGGCACGATCGGGAAGTGCGACTGTTGATCAGTGGTTTCAATACTCGAGTTCGCAATCTTTCTTCATGCAGATTGGCGGACCGCAAGGGATGGTGGGAGGATCCCGGCAAGAGGGTACTCCCGAATTCTCGAAAGTGATCAGCAAGGAACCGAGCCAATACAATTCGCAGCATCCTTTTCGCGGTGTAGCGAAACTCGGTTCGCAGTATTTTGGCTTCGTCATGGACTCCGCGGCCAAGAAGGATGCGGACGAGGAGAAGACACCCGAGAAGAAGGACGAAGCGAAATCCGAAGAGAAGGTTGACGCGGCCGGGGATGCGGCTGAGCAACCTGCGGCGACTGCGAAGTTGATGGAGAACGTCGCCTACCAGCGACTCTACTTCGACACCAATCACAACGGTGACCTGACCGATGATCCGGTGGTCGAATCGACGACGGCAAGAGGTCTGCCGTCCAACTACATCAGCTCGTCGTTTCCCGTGTCGAACTGACCATTGAAGCGGACGGAGTGAAGCTGGAGTATGCGTTCACGATGAGCGTGTATTCGTATGCGACGCCCCAGTACTCGTATGCCAACGCTTCGCTCAGTGCGGCGGCCTACCGCGAAGGCGAGATGGTCATCGATGGAAAGAAGTATCGTGTTGTTGTCGTGGACTTCAACAGCAACGGTCGTTATGACGACCAGTCCGGAATCGATAACGATGTCCAGCTGGCGGATGGAACCGTCTATCCTTCACAGGGCGATATGCTGTATATCATGGAACCCGACACGAAGCCGGACGGCTATGCCAACCCGTACGATGCGACCAGCAACGATGCCATGCACTACGTTGCCAAACAGGTCAATCTTGGCGGTCGATTCCTCGACCTGAAGATTACGCCTGCGGGGGATGAAGTGACGCTGGAGCCGTCGCCGGTACCGGTCGGCTACATCACCAACGTGAACCAGGGCTATCGGGCGATTGTGTACGGTGAGCAAGGGTTCTTGAAGGTCGTGGGCGACGAAACGGGCAAGGCTCCCTTGCCGGCGGGTCAATGGAAACTCGCTTCCTATACGATTGACAAGACCGGCGTCGAGGAGCCTGAGAAGGAAGAGCCCAAGGAAGGATCGTTGTTTGATACCCTCAGGCGCGCCATCACCGGTGCCGCACCGCCGTCGGCGGCGCCCCGGTTTACCATGGTCAGCGCCCGCGCCAAACGCGACTATCCGGCGGTCCAGGTTACGGAGGGTCAGACGGTCGAATTGCCGTTCGGCCAGCCGTACCGGCCAGACGTCTCCGTCGGATACCGGCAGGGAGCCGACAAAGTCTCGTTGAGCATGTCGCTGGTCGGCAGTGCCGGGGAAGTCTGCACGAACTTGATGGTCAACGGCGGCCGACCTGACAAGCCGAAGTTCACGATTTCCACAGAGAAGGGCGAAGTAGTCGATACCGGCAACTTCGAATATGGCTGAGGTTTCACCTGCTCGTACTCGTGGCGAGTACCAACTGACCCAGCTGACAAGTATGAAGTAAAAGTGGAGATGGAAGCCAAGCCCTTCAAGATCGACGGTGGTAAAGGCAGCATCATTGAAATTGGCAAGACGTTGAACTAGCCGCAATCTGGTTCATTCCAGCGGGGAGGTCCAATTCGCTTGGACCTCCCCGTGCTGTTTCTTGTGTCGCCGGTGTCGGTTGTGCCCGGCTTTCCGCACATTGCGTTGCACTATCGGCAGCGGTCGCGACGAGCGCCGGCACGCAGCGTTCTTACGATCGGCGTCGTTCAATTGGAAACGCCTGTCTTGCCCTCCACGGCGAGTCTGGTTGATTGTCCGATTGGCCCTGGTTAACCTGAATGTCGCCGTCCACGGCTGGGCTTAGACGCGTCGGGCATCACCGTAAGTGGGACCGCCGTCGATCGCGGGTGCCACGACGAGGCCTCGCGCGGACATAAGAAGTAGCGTTGCTTGAAACCCGTGCGGTGAGCATGGGACTTCGATTGGTGGTGGCCCTGCGCCGCACTGGGAGGTTTTTCCATGCTGGAGTCAAAGTGGTCAATTACGGCAGTTATCGGTGTGGCCATGATGTCACTCACTGGCCGCTCTGTGATGGGTGACGCGGCACGCGACGATATTGCCGTCTGGTTGCAGCGTGAGATTGTGGAGCACGAGCGAGTGCTGGAAGATGCCCGGCGGTACTGTGACGTTCGCGTGGCGCGCATGCCGGCGGTTACTTCCGCGGATCAATGGTGCCAGGATGCCGACCGACTGCGGGCAGCGGTGCTCGAACAGGTCGTCTACCGTGGCCAAGCCGCCGTGTGGCGCGATGCGACGACGCGCGTAGAGTGGCTCGAGACGATGCCAGGCGGGGTGGGATATCGTATCAAAAAGTTGCGTTTTGAAGCGCTTCCCAACATGTGGATTCCCGCGCTCCTCTACGAACCAGATCAACTTGAGGGCCGTGTGCCGGCCATCTTGAACGTGAACGGTCATTCACCGGAGGGGAAGGCGTACGAGCCGAAGCAGACGCGTTGCATCAACCAGGCGCGCCGCGGCATGCTGGCGCTGAACGTGGAATGGGTTGGCATGGGGCAGCTCCGGACGCCAGGCTTTGACCACGGTTCGATGAACCAGTTGGATTTGTGCGGCACAAGCGGCTTGGCTCCCTATTACCTGTCGATGAAGCGGCGCTCGACGTACTGTTGAGCCTGGAGCACACGGACCCGGACCGGGTGGCGGTGACCGGGTTGTCGGGCGGCGGCTGGCAGACCATTTTCATCAGTGCTCTGGACACTCGCGTCAAGCTGTCGGTTCCGGTTGCGGGGTATTCAAGCTTCTTGACACGCACCGTGCACCACAAGGACCTGGGAGACTCGGAACAGACGCCCAACGATTTGGCTACCTTGGTCGATTACACGCATTTGACGGCGATGCTGGCTCCGCGGCCGACCTTGCTCATCTACAACGCTGCCGACGACTGCTGTTTTGAATCGGGGTACGCGTTGGGGCCGTTGCTGACTGCGGCACATCCGGTGTTCTGTCTGTTTGGGAAGGCCGGGTCGCTGCGCACCCATGTCAATTACGATCCGGGAACGCACAACTACGAACAGAATAATCGGGAAGCACTCTATCGCCTGCTGCACGAGTTCTTCTACGCCGGCGGTCCCGGATTCAGCGATGAAGAGATCCCCTGTCAAGACGAATTGAAGACTGCCGAACAGTTGTCGGTCGAGTTGCCGGAGAAGAACGAGGACTTCCATTCGCTGGCCGGGAAGTTGGCGGCTGATCTACCGATCGCCAGCGGCCTGCCGACGACGAGGGACG
Source organism: uncultured Planctomycetota bacterium (assembly GCA_963802295.1). GTDB lineage: Bacteria > Planctomycetota > Planctomycetia > Pirellulales > Pirellulaceae > JAJRVM01. The sequence continues at coordinate 251,352 of CAWDIM010000011.1, forward strand.
AGGCCGAGAAGTGGCAACAATCCGCGCGTGAGGGATTAGCTGCGATCGTGCGCGCGACGGATTATGACGCGGTGCCGGACCACCTGGACGTGGAGAGCAAGCATGGCGTCACGGCGCAGTTCTGGCGGCTGACGCTGGGCGATGACTGGACGGTGCCCGTTGCGGCATTTGCCAGGGAAGGAGCGTCCAAGAGCGCATTGCTGTTGGCCGATGGCGGCCGTGCCAGTGTGCCGGATCAGGTCAACGCAATGCTCGCCGGCGGTTGGCGAGTCGTGACGATGGATCCGTTTTGCATCGGCCAGTCAGATCCAGGTCCGGGCCGGCCACCGACCTCGATTGGGGCGCTGTTTGCCATGACCACCGCTACGGTCGGCCAACGGCCGCTGGGCATTCAGGCGTCCCAAGTTCGGTCCGTCGCCCGCTGGATGAATCAACAATACACCGCTGGGCCGCTGACCGTTGTCGGCGTCGGGCCGCGGTCCAGCCTGATCGCCTTGGTCGCGGCGGGGTTGGAGCAGAGTGCCATCACGAGCGTCCAGTTGCACCAGGCTCTCGGCAGTCTCAAGCAGCCAATCGAGAACAACTGGTCGGCGATGCAATACCCCGAGATGTTCTGCTTCGGACTGTTGGAGTCGTTCGATATCCGACAACTGGTGGCGCTGGCCGCGCCCCGCGAAGTCCAATTCGTGGCACCTGACCAACGGATTGTGCGCGAACTGGGGGGACTATCGTCCTGGTACGAACTGTGGGGTGTGCCTTGGGATCCCGCCGTCATCAACGGACCCGCCGAACCGGTGCGCCAACCGTGAATGCCAGGGTCCTTCAGCAGCACCGCTCTCTCGCGGATCTTCTTGTCGGAAAGGGGGAGCCGATCGCAGAGCGACCGGATTCCACCATCGGTGCCGCTATTGGTTCTGCAGCACTTCGATCATGGCGGCCACGTTTTCCACGCGGGCGTCAGGGGGGATGGCGTGGGCGGGCGCGGCGACGTAGCCCCCATCGCGGCCAAGCACATCGATCAGGCGTCGCACTTCATCCCTGGTCTGCTGCGGTGTGGCAGAGGGGAGTGTGCGTTGGATGCTGATACCTCCGTAGAAACTCAGCTGTGCGCCGTACTGCTGCTTGATGGCCGCTACGTCCATCACTTCGGGCTGCAGCGGATTGAAGACGTCGAGTCCACATGCGATGAGCTCGGGAAACAGTTGCTGGACCTTTCCGCACGAATGGATGAAAACGAACTTGCCGTGCGCTCTGACCGCTTGATACATCTGGTAAATCCGCGGTTTGATGAATTCGCGCCACAGGGCCGGGCCCATGATCAGTCCGTGCTGTTGCCCCCAGTCGTCGCCGAACATCACCGCGTCGATGTCGTAGCTGCACGCATGTTCGATCAATCGGAGGTTCCAAGCCAGCAGTCGATCCAGCAGCTGATGGACGAAGTCGGGGTCGTCGATCATGGCCATTAACAGCGTTTCCATGCCGCAGAGCGTCCAGGCCCGCTCGAACAGACTGAAGGAGATGTTTGTCACGACAAACGTGTCAGGATAGTCTTGCCGCAGATTTGCATAGGCGGCGAATCGAGACGGGTCGTCGGGGTTGGGGAACGCGAATTCATGGAGAGTGTCCGGCGTGACGAGGTATTGCATCACGACGCCGATATCCTGGTCCACGCTCCGGTCCCAATGCACGCCGAACTGATCTCGCCAGATATTGGGCCGAACCTCCACTCGCGCCCCCGTCGGCTCGGCGCGGAGGATTGTGAAATGGTTGCCGAGGCGGTCGAGAAAACCGGGATCACCCAGGTAGTCGACCATCCGCTGGTGCATCTGCTTGGTGAAGACAATGTGGTAGGGGGTGCGATCGGGCTGCTGATGCAGTAATGCAGTGCTCACTCGTTGGCGTGGTGTCATCATCTTCTCTAAGCGCGGCCGACGGCCGCTACCATACAGGAAATTCGAAATCCTAAATGCGAAATCCTAAACAAATTCGAAATCCAAAAAATCAAAACCTCCGCTGCCGGCAAAACCGCCGTCATGGGCCGCCAGCAGATTCACACCACGGAGGCATGCTGCTGCTTCCTCCGTTTTCCCTTCCTCCCTTTCTCCTTTTCTCCCATATTTCTGTCCTTCGTCTTTGTCTGGTATTTCGATTTTCGTATTTGAAATTCCGTGCTTCGCACTTGGTGCCTTGTATTGAGCGTCTGTGTTCGCGGTGTGTGTCGCCTTCACGACGCGACTCGACTACCACAGATCGGGCAAGCTGCCATCGGCGGCATAGCGTCCGGCCGTTCTGGCACATTCGATGACAGCGTGGATATTGGCCGCGGGCGTGTCGGGGGGCAGGGCGCAGCCGGGGCCGACGATGAACCCGCCGCCCGGGGCCATGTGCTGCAGGATTTCGCGCGTGTGGCGATAGACATCCTGAGCTTGCTTGTCGCGCAGGACGTGTACCGGATCCAGCATGCCCAGCACACTGGCGTGGCCGTGCGTGGCCTTCTTGCAGACTGCCGGATTGGTGCCGGGATCCAGTTCGATACAGCTGGCCTGAGTGGCGATCAGATGGGTCAGCATGCTGGTCTCGTTGCCGCAGGCGTGGACCCAGCCCGTCGCGCCGCAGCGCCGCATGGCTGAGCAGAATGCTCGCGCGCGCGGCAATTCCAGTTCGGCAAACGTGGCTGGCGAGATCAGGCTGTGACCGGCCAGGCCGATGGTCGAACTGTGAGCGCCGGCGCGGATCTGGGCTTCTCCAAATGCAATATTCATGCGGCTGCAGATATCGAGCAGCCGCTCGACCGCCGGTCGCCGTTCGGGCTCGGCCACCCACGTCAGGAACCGTTCGGGACCACACAACTCGAGAGCCAGCGCGATGGGACCCTGGTCGGCACGTCCGTTGAGAAACACGCGTCCGGCTGTTTCCGCGGCGATGATACGGGTTGCCTTGAGGACCTCATGGAGTGGAAAGGTCGATTCGGGATCGGGTACGCGGAGCCGGTCGATATCGTCGAGCGTATGCACAATCGGCTCATCGACATGCGGGGCAATGCCGCTCTGATAGCGGACGGTACAGCCCATCGCTTCGGCTTCCGCGTGCACGCCGTTTTCGTGCATGATCACATCGTGGCCAAACTCGCGCCAGGCGGCCAACTGCGCGACAGCCAGGGCTTCACCGTCCCGGAGGATGTCGCACAGGTCCGCGTCGGCCATCCGGCAAGCCATCAGGAAGTTGTGCAGTCCCACCGGCACGCGATCGGGTGTGGAGCCCTGCAGGACCGCCTGCACACGCTCGAGTGAATTCATTGGTTTCATCGTTACCACAACCATGCATAGAGGCATACGGTGACGGTCAACAATAACCCCAGTTGCAGTCGCCAGTCGGAGAGCCCGCGAAAGGACTCCACCGGCGCCGACCAATCGACCGTCAACCCGTCCACTTTCTTGGGCGAAGGCGGCTGCGTGGCATACGAGCCCACGAACAGGACGACGGTCGTGACGAGCACTTCCCACAAGCCGCGGAATGTATAGTTCTCGGTGAGCGTCAAGTGCAGGAAGCCAAAGTTGGAGCGCCCGAATTCCGGAAATATCCCGTCGATGACGTAGAGCGTGGAAATCACGCTGCCGACCAGCACGCTCCAGATCGCCCCGGTCATGTTAATTCGCCGGCTGACGATGGCGAAGAAGATCGCCGGGACCAAGGGGACGCAGAGGTAGAACGAAATGGCTTGCAGGTATTTGTACAGGCCGTCCTGTGTTTGCGAGACGAGGTATGCGCCCGAGGCGCCGGCCACCGCCGCTGCGAAGACCATGAATTTCCCCAACAAAACTTGTGTTCGTTCACCCAGGCCCGGTTTGAAGTACAGCAGGAAATCACGTACGACCATCGTGGAAACCGAGTTCATCACGGCCAGGATCGATGAGATCAGAGCTGCCAGCAAGGCCGACAGGACCAGGCCTCGCAGGCCACTCGGCAGCAGCATGTTGAGCATCACCACGAACGTGCTCTTCGACTCCTCGTCGGACAGGCCGGGATATAGCGCATACGTGATTACTCCGGGCAACGCAAAGATGAAGATGGGAGTCAGTTTGAGCAGAGCCGCGAACATGGCGCCCCAACGTCCCTGGTCCAAATCGCGGGCTCCCAGCACGCGTTGCACGTTGACCTGGTCCATGCCCCAGTAGAACAGACCGCCGTACACCACGCCCAGAATGATCCCCCAGAACGGATAGTGGGGGTCGTCGATCGCCCCGGCCACGTGCATCTGGGCGCCAGCCTTGGCCACGAGCGCATCCCAACCGCCGACCTTGTCGAGGCCGAAGAAGAGCATGAGCGTACAGCCCAAGATCATGATGACCGTCTGAATACTGTCCGTATAGGCGACTGCCGCGAAACCGCCCAAGATCGTCACGACCGCGGCCGCCAGCGACAGTAAGACGACGACACTCATGACGTCCCATCCGAGCATGCTGTGGACAACCAGCGCTCCGGCAAACAGCGTGAACGCCATCTTGGTCATCACGCAAATCAGCAGCATCAGGCCCGAAAAGAACAGCCGCGCGCGCACGTCATAACGCCGTTCGAGAAACTCGGGAATCGTGAAAACCTGGTTCTTGATATAGGTGGGAAACAGTACCCAGCAGGCGATGCCGATGCAGATGGCCGTACCGAGTTCCACCGTGCCGGCCTTCAGGCCATAGCGATAGGAGTCGCCGGACAGGCCGACGAGATGTTCAGCGCCAATGTTCGTGGCAAACAGCGACGCGCCGACGATGGGCCAGGTCAGCTGACGGCCGGCCAGAAAAAAGCCGTCGCTGCTCCCCCTGAGTGTCTTGCGCATGCCCAGCCATAGTCCGGCACACATGCTACCGATGAGCGTCGTCGCACAGACAACTGCGTCCAGCGTCGTGAGCGTGAGTTGCGTGGACATGTATGCCTCCGGATCGCTCGGCGAAAATCCTCCCGACGCTCGCCACAAGGAAAAACGGGGGAGGGCATAACCGCCTCCTACAGTCCGGCTCGTCTCGCCGCTTCCTCGGCATCCAGCGTCTCATGGATGACCATCTTGAAGGCGGCCAATGCCGAGCCGATCTTGGGAAAGCCCCAGATATTGCGCCCCACCGTCATGCCTTTCGCGCCGCTGGCGACGACCTCGGCTGCCATGGCCAAAGCATCCCGCAGTGTCGACGCCCGCGGGCCGCCGGCCGCGACGACCGGTACGGGGGACTCGCGGACGATCTGAGCGTAAGCGGCCTGCTCGCCACAGTAGGGCACCTTGATCACGTCGACACCACACTCGACAGCGCACCGGACCGCCCAGGCAATGTCCTCGGGGGCGAACGACACTTCCGCAGCCTGTCCCTGGAAACGGCGCGGATAGGTGTGGACGATGACCGGCATGCCAAATCGCTCCGCGTCGCGGACGAAATCGGCCACGCGCCGCAGATACGCCGCCTCGCTCGCGCCTCGCACGAACGCACAGGTGGCAAACGCATCCGCCCCCAGTCGCACCGCGTCCTCCGGACAGCAGAGATGTTCGTTTGCCGAGTCATCCAGCCGGCCAATGATCGATTGCAAAATCAAGGGGATGCGGCCGGCAAAGGGTGGCCAGAGCGACTTCGCCACGCCAATGTGCATGGTCACGGCATCGGGCTGGCCGGCTGCCAGAGTACCAAGAGTCGAACGCAGGTCGCGCAAGCCCTCGGGCAGACCGGCCTGGTATCCGATGAAATGATCGATCGCCACGCTACAGAACCGGCCCGACGCGTGACTGAACAGCCGCCCCAGGCGGATTGCCTTGCCAAGATCCATCAGGACAGGCCTCGCATTGTCAGTTTTCGGCGGCCCCGGCGCCGCTGTGTGAGAAACCGCACATCGTGATTGACATCTTACATCCGACTTTTTTACGATACAAGACGCTCGGTCGCATCCCCGCTCGAAAACAACGCCCAGAATGCTTGCTGGTCGCAACGACGTCTCCGGTTTACGACGCGCTGTTGCCGTTCGCACTCAGGCAAGCTGGCCGCTGAGGATTCGCAAGGAGACCCCATGATGCAACCCCTTCGCACCACTCGCCGTAACTTCCTCCGACGCGCGGTCGGCGCATCCGCCGGCTTAGCCCTCCCGCTGTTTGTCTCGCCATCCGCCCTGGGACTCGCCGGCGCGGTCGCTCCCAGTAATCGGATCACACTCGGCTGCATCGGCACCGGCAACATGGGCACGCACGACATGAACCTCTTTCTGCAGTTGCCGGAAGTGCAGTTGGTGGCCTTGTGCGACGTGAAGCAGGCCGCCCGAGAAAACGCGCTCGGCGTAGCCACGGCGGCCGGCGCCGGTCAGGGAGTTACGCTGTACGAAGATTTTCGCGATCTGGTGGACCGGCAGGATATCGATATCGTCTCGGTGGCCTCGACCGATCACTGGCACGTGTTGCACGCGCTGGCGGCGGTGCGCGCCGGGAAGGATATTTACGTCGAGAAACCGCTGGGCATCAGCATCCAGCAGATCCAGACGTTGCGGGAGGAAGTGCAGCGCTATGGCCGCATGTTCCAGTTCGGCACTCAACAGCGTTCGATGCCGCAATTCCACCAGGCCTGTGAACTGGCGCTCAATGGACGAATCGGCAAGGTGCACACGATTCGCGTCTCGGCGCCGGCGGGCTTCGCCGAACGGACGGGGGAAGCTGGCTACCCGATCATGCCGCCGCCCCGCGACATCCACTACGACATGTGGTTGGGGCCGGCGCCGTGGGCCCCGTACACTCCCAAACGCATCGCTTCGCCGCACTGGTTCCATATCAGCTCGTATGCGCTCGGCTACATCGCTGGTTGGGGGATCCACCATATCGATATCGCTCAATGGGGCAACGGCAGCCAATTGACTGGCCCGGTGGAAATCGAGGGATCCGGTCTCTTTCCGACCGGGGACGGTCTGTGCGACACGGCTCTGAATTGGGATGTGAACATGACCTATGCCAATGGCGTGCAGCTGAGTTTCACCAGCGATGGGGGCAAGAACCGCCACGGGATTCGTTTTGAAGGTTCGGACGGCTGGATCCATGTGGACCGCGGTCAGATCAGTGCTGAACCGGCAGCGGTTCTGCAAGAACGAATCGGTCCCGACGAGATTCATCTGCCGGTCAGTCGCCACCACCAGGCGAATCTGGTCGAGTCGGTCAAGACGCGCCGGCCTACCATCTGCCCGATCGACGTGGCGGTCCGGTCTGACACCATCTGTCACCTGGGCGATATTGCCATGCGGCTGGGGCGCAAGCTCCAGTGGGACCCGGTGCGGGAAGAGTTTGTGGGCGATGCCCAGGCCAATGCAATGACCGTTCGCGCCATGCGCAGTCCCTGGCATCTGTAAGGAGTATTGAGCGATGAAACAGTGCAGTCCCTGGCGGATCTCGAGCCTTCTCGCTGCGTTGCTGGCAATGGTCATGGCCTCCACGGCGACGGCGGCCGAGCCGTTGCGCGTGCTGATACTCAGTGGCGCCAACAACCACGACTGGCGGTCGACCACGCCAGAGTTGAAGCAACTGCTCGACACATGTCCAAGGTTCCGGGTGGTGGGTGTGCTGGAGGACCCGGCCAAGATCACGGCGGAACTGCTCAGCGGCTGCGATGTGATCGCCAGCAACTGGTCGGCCTATCCGGCGATGAGCGGGCATCAGTGGGGCGCACAGGGAGAGGGGGATTTTGTCGAGTGGATCAAGGCCGGCCACGGACTGGTCGTTTTTCACGCGGCCAGCGCGACGAGCCAGGACTGGCCCGAGTTCCAGCATCTGGTGCAACTGACCTGGGGGCTCGACACGACGGCGCACGGCGCATACCACACATTGAAAGTCACGCTGCGCGATAACACTCACCCGATCACGCGCGGGATGCGGGATTTCTGGATCACGGATGAACTGTGGCACAACATGGTCAACTTGACGGGCGAAGAGATCCACCCGCTGTGCGAAGCCTTCTCGGAGCCGGATTATGGCGGAACCGGCAAGTTCGAGCCGGTCGTAGTTCCGAGCACGTTGGGCCAGGGACGCGGACTGAATATCGTGCTGGGTCACGATGTGCATGCAATGAAGAACATCGGCTGGCGCACGCTGATGTTGCGCGGCCTCGAGTGGGCCGCGACGGGCGACGTCACGATTCCGATTCCCGAGGACTGGCCCCACACGGCCGCCGCGGCCGTCGTCACCGACGGCGATCTGGACGCTGCCATCACGGGAGTCGCCGCCTATCGCGACGGCCAGCCGCGCAATGCGCTGGCAGTGGTCCAACAGTGGGCTGCCTATGCAAACTCGTTGACCGGCGCGCGACGGGATGCGGTTCGCCAGGACCTGGCCAATCGGCTGGTGGCTGTCAGCAAACCCGCTGCACCGCCCGAAGTCCAGGCGTTTGTTTGTGATCGGTTGGCCGAGGTGGGTGGCGATGCACACGTGCCGACAATTGCCATGTACTTGGCCGACGAGCGGGTGGCGGTACACGCATGCAACGCCCTCCTGCGCATTGGATCGGAGCCAGCCCGCCAGGCCCTGCGCGATGCACTTGGCAAGTCGCACGGTCGGTCCCGCCTCGGTGTGATCCACTCGCTTGGCCAGTTGCGCGACAGCGGCAGTACCGGGGCGCTGGTTGGACTGTTGGGCGACGGCGATGTGCAGGTGGCTCGTGCTGCCGCGTCGGCGCTGGGAAAAGTCGGCGATGCTGCGTGTGCACAAGCGTTGATGAAGGCCGAGGCGGACAGGATCGGCTGGGATGTCCTTGGCCGGGCGCTGCTGGCTTGCGCCCAACGCATGGCTGGCGCTGGGGCCGAGGAGGATGCCCGCCAGATTTACGAAGCGCTCTGTCGACGGTCGGCAACGGTGGCGATTCGCATGGCAGCGCTCCGGGGGCTCGCCGCCGGCGGGGATCAGGAATCCATGGTGTCGGCATTGCTGGATGAAAATTCTCACGTGCAGTCTCTGGGGCTCCAGTTGCTGCGCGAGTCGTTGGGAACCGAAGCTGCGGACGAGAAGATCGCAGCCTGGTTACAGGACTGCTTGGCACGGACAAGCGATGTTGGCAAACGCCGCGTCCTGCTGTCGCAGGTCGCTCGATCGCCAGGTGTTGCTACGCTTTCGCTGGCCACCGCTCTGATGAAGCAGGATGCCGTGTTGCGGGAAGCGGCGGCCGAGGCCGCCGCGAGGATTGGCTACAGCCTGGCTGACAGCCACCGCGACGAGGTCAAGGGGGCCATGCAGCAGGTGATTGCCACCAGCGAGAATGCGGACACGGTCAAATTGGCGGATGTCGCTCTGCGCGCGGCGGCCCGGTCGGTGAATTTGGCCCTTCGCGCGAAGGTGAGCAGCCCGGATGATTTGGAGCCGGACGGAGGCTCGGGCGCCGACGCGGCGGCCGTGGACGGCAATCGCGCGACTTACTGGGACGAGACCGACAATCAGCCGCTGTACCGGTTCCGCGTGGACTTTGACCGGCCGACGAAAGTGAATACCGTAGTGATCGTTGGGCATGCCTATCAATCGCACAGCCCGCAGGATTTCGAGGTCCGCTGTGACGATCAGGTCGTCAAGAGCGTGACCGATGCGCAGTATGACCAGCGCACCAACGAGACTCTCGTCAGTTTTCCACGCGTCGAGTGTTCCGCCCTGGAGCTGGCGATCACGGGTTATTACGGTGGGTCGCCGGGAATCCGGGAGTTGGAGATCTATGACGTTGATACTGGCACCGAGCCTTCGCAGTACGTACCGCTCCCTGCCGGACCCCCCAAGCTGTCATGGCGTCGTGAAGAGGGATCGTTGGCACTGCTGAACTACTCGCGAGTCGTGTGGGCTTTGCATTTCGGTCCGAACGTGGCCAAACCGTATTTCGATCCGGTGGGTCTGCTCGACGGCACCTCGCTGGTCTGGGATAGTCCGCCGGACCATCCGTGGCACCACGCGTTATGGTTTGCCTGGAAGGGGATCAACGGTGTCAACTACTGGGAAGAAGACCAGGACACGGGACGAGCCGAGGGGTTGACCGAAGTCACCTCGGCGGAAGTCAGCACGGGCGACGATTTTTCGGCCCGCATTGCGCTGGCCCTGGCGTACCACAAGCCGGGCGAACAGGCTGTGTTGACGGAGACGCGGGTCGTGCGCATGTCAGCGCCGGACGATCGCGGTGGCTATGCAATTGACTGGCAGAGCCGTTTTCGGGCCGGCGAGCAGGATCTGTTGCTGCAGGGGGGCACGGCCGGTGGCGGTTATGCCGGGTTGTCCGCGCGGATCGCGCCGGACTCGCGCGACTGGCGGCTCATCGATAGCGAGGGACGAGAGGATGCTCCAGGCGCCGATCCACTCGCCAAGAACCTGCACGGAAAACACGCTCGTGCTTTGGATTTCAGCTCGGTTCACCATGGCAGTGGTCAGACAATGGGCCTGGCCATTCTTGAACATCCCACGTCGCTGCGTCATCCGACTCAGTGGCACTGCGTGTTGGAGGACAAGATCCCGTTCGGCTACTTCAGCCCCTCGCCGTTGTGGAGCGAGCCATACACGCTCAAAGCCGGTGGGGAATTTCGCCTGGCCTACCGCATCATCGTGCATCCACAACGGCTCAACGGCGAGGAGTTGGAGCGGCATTGGAACGAGTATGCCGCCACCAGCGGCGTCGAACCGGAGTGAAACAGCGATGGAGCGGCCTTTTACTGGGATCACTTGAGAACGCATCCCGTGGTTCCCAGGACAATGAACAATGAACGGTGAATGCCTAACGCGGCCGCTGGCCGCAACCAAACAGGAAATCCGAAATCCTAATATCGAAATCCTAAACAAATTCGACATCCAAAACTCAAGAGCAGAAACCTCCGCTGCCGGAAAAACCACAGTCATGGGCCACAAGCAGATTCTCATCACTGGACATGCTACTGGATGTTCCGGCCTCCGTGCTTTCCTGATTTTGTCATTGGTATTTCTGTCATTTGGATTTGTTTGGGATTTCGTGCTTCGTGCTTCGAGTTTCGGATTTGTTTCAAACATGCGCTCACCGTGCGCGCATGCTGCCGCCCAATACGCTTAAGGGTGTCGCTCACTGCTCCGCTGCTCCGGCGCTTCGCGTGTCCAGGGCAGCACTAGGGAGGATGCAACGTTGACCGCAACTGTCCGCGTCGGCATGCTGGGATACGGCTTCATGGGGCGTTGTCACACGAACGCCTTTCGCACGATCGACTACATGTATCCATCGCTGGGCGTGCGAACTGAGTTGGCGAGGATCTGCGGTCGCCATGAACGGGCGGTCCACCAGCGGGCTGGGGAATTTGGTTTTGCGAACAGTTGCACCGATTGGCGTGAGATCGTGAATGATTCGGCCATCGATCTGTTCGACAATTGCGGGCCTGATCCGGCCCACGTCGAGCCTACGATTGCGGCGCTGCAGGCCGGCAAGCACGTGATATGCGAAAAGCCTTTGGCGGTGTCCCTGGCGGACGCTCGGCGGATGCGGGACGCGGCCCGTGCCAGCGGCCGACTGGCCATGTGCATGTTCAACTACCGTTGTTTTCCCGCCGTATGTCTGGCACGGCAAATGATTCAGGCCGGTCGGCTGGGAACGCTCCATCACCTGCGCATCAGTTACTTGCAGATGGCGGGGCACGATCCGGCTCTCGCACCGCAACAAGTCTGGTACTCGGCATGGCCGCACAGTGGTGTGCTGCAGGGGATCGGGAGTCATGCCATCGATCAGTGCCGTTTCCTGGTCGGCGAAATCTCGTCGGTTTCCGCTCTGGTGCGGACCTTCAATAGCGACCGGGCACTCCCTACCGCGGGAGGTGCGGGGGCTGTCGCCGATGAAGGGACGGCGGCCACGTTGGAATTCGCGTGCGGTGCGATCGGTGTGCTGGAAGCATCGGCGGTCGCCTGCGGTCACAGGAACCGACTCGCTTGGGAAATCAACGGATCGGCCGGATCGGTGCGGTGGACGTTGGAGAGCCCGAGCCGACTGTGGCTATGCCTGCACGGCGAAGGCATGCCAGGTTTCGCCGAGGTGTCGGTGACCGAGCAGGATCATCCGTACGCCAGTGACTGGTGGCCGGCAGGGCACGACTTGGGCTGGGAGCACGGGCACATCATCGGGATCTCACAGTTCTTGCGGGCCATTGCCGCGGGTGGGCCCTTGCCGGCCGCGGTGGCGACGTTTGAAGATGGTTATCGTGTGGCCGCGATCATTGAAGCCATGCGCGAGTCGAGTCGAAATGCACGCCAGGTGCGGCTCGACGAAACGTAGCCGAGCCCGCCGGGGGGCCAGCGGCCATGGTAATGGACACCGCAATTGTGGCGGCCCGGGCGGACTGGGGTGCCAAGGGAAATGCGTCCGGTCGGGAACATTTCGTTACGCGAGATACCACCGCTCCCCACGATTGCACCACGCGATTCAGGTGAACGAAGGAATTGCTTATGGTTTCCGCCGACCAGCGACGTCGCCAGATTCTGGACTTGCTGGCACGCGATGGCTACGAGTCGATTCAGGCCTTGGCTCGCGTCATGCAGGTGTCGGAGATGACCATTCGTCGTGATCTCAACGTGCTGGAGAGCGAGGGGTTGATACGCCGTACGCATGGCGGAGCAGTCACGGAATCCATTGGACAAGTGGATCTCGACTACGTCGCTCGCCGGACGCAACAGGGGGCGGCCAAACGTCAGATTGGCGAGGCGGCGGCCAATTTCGTGAAGGATGGCGACGTGATCTTCCTGGACGCCGGCACGACGGTGCTCGCCATGACCGAATACCTGCTGCACCGTCAGAACCTGACGGTCGTGACGCATTCGCTGACGGTGGTTGACCGGCTCAACGGCCGGGACGGCATCGAGCTGTTTCTGCTCGGAGGACAGGTTCGCCGTGACCTGATGTCGGTGGTTGGTTTTCAAACGGAAGAGTCGCTGGCTACCTACGCGCTGGACAGGGCGTTTCTCGGCACCGGCGGCATTGACCCCAAACGCGGGCTGACGCATGCGACAGTCGAGGAGATTCCGATCAAGAAGCGAGCGGCCCGCAATGCGCGTGAAGTCTGGGTATTGGCCGACCGAACGAAATTCAACAAGAGCGGATCAATGTACTTCCTCGCTCCTTCGCAGATCGACTGCCTGATCACCGAGGGGAAGAATCGCGCCCAGGTGATCTCGCTCAGACGGCTTGATGCCGCCGGTCGCGAACGTGCGCTGCGACGACTCGCCAAATAGAAGCTGCCGCTGTTGTAGCTGCAATCGCTGTAGCGGTCGGGTGCGGCTGCGAGCACGGCTGCAACGCGACACTGTTCCCAAGCGTAACATCGAGCGCCGGCAGACCGGAATGTGGTTGCCTATCTGGTGTGGCATGCCGGCAGGACGGTGTTGTGCCGCCGTCATCCGACCCAGCGGGTATTACGCCTTGCGGCACTGGTAGACAAACGCTGGCGGCAGGTTGCGCCAGACAGTGCGACTCTGCCGCACTTCGCCGAAAGACTCACGCAACAGTTTCTGGAAGCGAATCCCGGCCGGCAGAATCGTACCTTGGAGGTAGGCAAACGTGGCGAAGTAGCCGCCGGCCGACATTCGCGACAAGACGGCATTCATCAGGCGGTGCTGAAGGTCAGCCGAAAACGCAGCCCAGGGGAGTCCGCAGATGATGCAGTCGATGCTGGCGATCCCGCGCTCTTCACAGATCTCTTCAATATCCTCTACTGAGCGGTTAATGGTTTCGACAGCGGGCAACTTGCGAGCCATGATGCCGGCGAAATCGTTGTTCAATTCGATGGCAAGAAATCGAGTGCCTGGCCGCATCGCGTCGAGTATCGTGGGGGTGCAGGCACCCGTACCGGGGCCGAATTCGACGCACACGCGGACGCGATCCCAGTCAATCCAATTGACCATCTCCTTGGCCAGGCGAACACTGCTGGGTGCGATTGCCCCGGTGGCAATGGGATGGCGCAAGAACGACGAAAAGAACCGCGACATGATCACCTGCCAGTCAGAGTGCGAAATCGGACAAGTCCATCGAATACAGGATAATTGAAGATGCCGCACGTGAGAATCCGCCGGATGTCGGTTGCAGCGGATTCCACCCGGATTCAAGTCATGACTTGGAGTCAAGTGTCCGCACGCTACTGCTCACTCGGAGGGACGTACTTGGCTCGAAACAACTCCCAACCGCGGACAGTCGGTTTGAACGTGTAGATGTGTTCGGTGAGCAGGTAGTGAGCCCGCCCAAACTGCTCCCCTCGGTCAAACCTGATTTCGACAACTCGCGTCGCGACGAAGTCGATGCGTGTGCCTGCCTCGAGCTTCTGCAAGTCGCCGTCCAATAGGAAGTGAAGAGCGACGCCGTTTTCGCGGGGGTTCACAATCGCCATGTTGATCTGGGCCTCCGGTGCCGGGTTGGCGGGAACGTCCGTCACCGTGGAGTCGGTCGGATCACTGATGTAGTCGTCCTCGGCGGTTGACGGATAGTCTGGATTGGTCTCTTCATACAATGTCCCCGCGACTCCACAGTCGGCGTCGCCGTAACTCATCGTCTCATAATCCATGTTGTCGTAGCCGGCCTGACCGTAGCCGCCGGCAGGGTAGGGGATTGGAACCGGTATCCAGCCAAAAAGCCCTTTACCACCCTTTTCACCCTTGCCACCTTGGTTTCCTTTTCCACCCTTGTCCCCCGGGCCCGGGTTGCCGCCGGGATTCTGTGGACCTGGGTTTTTGTCCGCTCCACCAGTAGCGGCAGGCAGGTCGGGAGCGGGCTCGGCCCGGACACGATCGAAGCTCGGTGGGTTGGCTTCAGGAGCCCGCACGCGCACGGAACTTGATGGATTTGTCTCGGGGGCTCGTACTCGCACGGTAGCAGGTGGGTTTGCTTGGGGAGCCCGGACTCGCACCGGACCAGTGGGGTTCGCTTCGGGAGCCCTCACGCGGTGGGAACTTGGCGGCGTACGCTTCGGTTCGTCGTCATTGGGTTCGAGAAACGCGGAACTCGGTGGTGCGGAGCCCTGATTGGGACTCTTCCCTCCGCCGGTTGACGAGGTACTCCCCTTGCGCACGATCTCCCAAGTCCCGTCGTGACGGTCACCTTGACGCTCGATGATCCAAGTCCCGTCGTGTGGCATGGAGGATGAACCACTCCGGCGGCACACCGGTCATCGAGCCGGGTCCGGACTCTAGCGCCGAGCTTCGGGAGCCAACGCGCTGGGGGAATCTCGGCGTGAACGGGTAGATGCTTCTGCGCGTCGGTTGACCGACTCGCCTGTTCGAGCCGGCCAGGCTGTGGGAGCCTCGGACCGGTAGGCGATTTTGCCTGGCGGTTGTCTGCATCGCGCCGGCAGCGGCCGGACTCATTATCGGCTGTGCCAATGGAAGCAGATGCAGCAGTCTTGGTTCGTCCGCCGATGCTATGCCGCCCGCTGCAACCAGGGCTGCCATGCATGTCCAAGAGAATTTCGCGGCCAATGTCAGGTATGCACGTTTCATGTTTCGTTAACCCCTTGCTGGGTGGAGGATGCGAACAACTCTGCCGGGAAGGATGGGCAATGGACCGCGTCGGCGGCCCTGTACGGCTCGCTGTTCACCATCTGATAGAGGCTGCGGGGCGGCTGTGACAAGAAAGCATGGAAGAAGGGCCGGAAAAGTGTCCGCACTCGGACCGCCGCGACGCGGGCGAGGGCAGTGTCGGGCGTCGAGGCCTGGCCGGGGGGGGGCAGGGCACGCGACCTGACGGTTCTGCTGCAGTCGGCAGGCCAACGGCGAGTCTCAGCAGTCAAGCAGAATCGCAGTCAAGCAGCATCCGGGCAGGCACTTCCGGTCGCCGTAGCGGCGTCGTGAACGGTACTGAGCCGTGCGCAACGTGTCCGGAGTTGGCTACTGTGCCTCGGCGTACCCTGGCGCCGAAGCGACAGAAACGGTGGCCGAGTGCACCTCGAACAACTTGCGGCGGAAGTAGACCACCGATAATCCGGTGAGCAGCAGGCAGGTGGCCGCCATGGCGTAGCTCGCTCCCGCGAAGAAATCGACCCAGCTCAACTGCCTGGCTCCGAAATCCCGGTAGAGCATCACGGCACAGCTGCCGAGGTAGCCGAACGCGTCGGCGATGTACATCAAATACCCGATGTTGCTCTCGTATCGGCACACGGCGATCAAGCGTTCGAAGATCATCACGTGAAAGGCGATGTACGGCACGTACATTCCCAGTCCCACCGCGATCATCCAGGCCGTGGGGCTGAGCAAGCCAGACTGATAGGCGAACGTCGTCATGCCAATCAGGCCAGCACCCAGCAGGACGGTTCCCAGGCTTGTCCAGAATGCCAGCCGATTGTCCTTGATCAGCATCAGTGAGCCGATAGAGGCTAAGGTGATGATCGCGATGGGTATTTCGGATAATGTGAATACCGCGGGCGCGTTGGCATATCCAAATGCGCTCCACAGTTCAACCGCGAAGTTGTCGCGAAAATCGCGATAGGTGTTGAGCGTCGCGTAGATGGCAACGAGCAGTATGATCCCCAGCGCCAGGCGACTGAAGAAATCGCGTCTTCGTTGGCTGCTCATGGGAATGCGACGCGTGCGCAGCTGTTCATCCTCAACCGTCGGCGGAGGCATCTTGGACAGCACCCAGGTGGCCAGTAACAGAGGGATGGCAAAGACGAGGCCCGTCGCGGCGGGCATCCAGAATTCACTCACGTCAAAGTTGGTCATCAACAGTCTGCCGGCGGATTTGACCACGCCGGAGGAGAGAATAAAGCTGACGGCACAGGGCGGCTCCCAAGAGCTCGGTGTAACGTCGACCTTCCACGAAACTGAAAACCAATCCCCAGATGAGACCCAGCGGTAATCCGTTCAGGAACAGGCAGAAGAAGTTATAGGGGGGTGGGATCAGGCCGAACAGAACCAGCGCGCATTGAGCCATGCCGATGAAGGCGAGAATTGCCGCGATGCGTTTTCCCGGAGGCATTTGGGAGATGATTCTTATACCGGCGAACTTCGACAGCGTGTATCCCAGCACTTGCGCGATGATCAGCACGATCTTATAGTCGAGCCCCCACAACTGATGACCGGTGTACGTACCAACCGTGAAGGGTTTGCGAAAGGCATACATGCAGAAATATGTGATGAATGCCGCGATGACGCCGGCGATAATACCTCCAAACGGATGCGACTTCCGGTCATTCACGGTCACTGGCGGATCCTTGCGGTGGCGGCTATTGTGAGGCGCTGTGCGCGCATACGAAGGCGGAGCTCAGCATCGAGGAGAATATACCGGGGGTCAAGTTAAATGCCGGCTAGTAATATGTGTGTTTTTGCGCAAGCCACTTGACGCTGCTCGAGTGCAACGACATACATGACACGCTGGCCTTTGCGTGTGGCGCGAGAAGAGAGGGGAACGATTGTCGTGGACGGAGATCGAATGCCTGTGCACTTGAACGGAGTCACCTACCAGTGGCCGCGTGATCCGGTGGTCGTTGTGTGTATTGATGGTGGTGACCCGGATTACCTTGCCAGTGGTTGTGCGCGCGGCCTGCTGCCGCACATCCAGCGGTTCATGGCGGAGGGGTTTCACACGCTCGCCCAGGGAACGATGCCAAGTTTCACCTGCCCCAACAACATGTCGATTGCGACCGGCGCGCCACCGTCGGTCCATGGAGTGTCCGGCAATTACCATTTGGATCGAGGTACGGGCGAGCCGGTGGCCATGACGGGCCCGGAGATGCTGCGCAGCAGGACAGTGTTGGCCGAGTTTGCTCGGCAGGGAGCCGCCGTGGTCTCGATCACCGCGAAGGATAAGCTGCTCGCGCAGCTTGGCAAGGATATGCCGGTGACCCCGGGACGGGCTATCAATTTTTCCGCACAGTGTGCCGACCGAGTTTCCCTGGCCGAGAACGGCATTGAGGGGGTACTGGAATATGTCGGACGGCCGCTCCCGGACATGTATTCGGCCGATCTGTCGCTATTCGTGCTGCGGGCCGGAGTGCGGCTGTTGCAGACCGTGCGGCCGCAGCTGATGTATCTGTCTCTGACCGATTATGTGCAACACGCATATCCCCCGGAGCATCCGTTGGCGGATCGTTTCTACGCCGAACTCGACCAGCAGTTCGGTGAACTTGCGGCAGCCGGAGCGATTGTGGCACTCACAGCCGACCACGGGATGACCGACATGGCTGACGCCCAGGGGAGGCCCCGCGTGATCTGGCTGCAGGACGCGTTGGATCGAGCTTATGGCCAACGCAGCACCACCGTGATTTGCCCAATTACGGATGCTTTTGTCGGGCATCACGGGGCGCTGGGAGGGTTTGTCCGCGTCTATTGCCATCGCGATCTGCCGGCTGAGCCGATGCGGGAATTTCTGCTTTCGCTCGACGGGATCGTCAAGGTGTGGACGCGCGAGGAGGCTGTCGAGGAACTGGAGCTCCCGTGGGAGGTGGAAGCCGACTTCGCGGTCATGGCGGGAGAGGGAATCGCGCTGGGAACTCGACCCGACATGCACGACGTGGCTGGCCTGTGCGGGAAACGACTGCGCAGTCACGGCAGCATGTGGGAAGCGGAAGTACCGCTGATCATCAATCGTCCGCTGACGGCGCCGTATGTGGCGCGTGCCGCGTTGGGTAAACTGCGGAGCCATCAGGTGTTTGATTTCGCCGTGAACGGCGTGTGAGAAGAGGTGTCATGGTGTTGCGCCACGCGAATGCAGCCGTTTACGACCAGCCGAAGTCACCCTTTGTGATTCGTGAGTATCCGTTGCGCGACGTGCGTACGACGGAAGTGCTGGTCCGAATATCCATGTCGTCCATCTGCCGTTCGGATGTGCATTCCTGGCAGGGGTTGCGCCCAAACCCGTGTCCGGGGATCCTCGGCCACGAGATTGTCGGTGTGATCGCACAATTGGGTTCTGACATTCGCAGTGACCTGCGTGGCGATCGGTTATCCGAGGGGGATCGGATCACATGGACGGAGTATTTCTGGGGCGATGATCCCTATTTCTGTGATGTGCGCAGCATGCCGCAGAAGAGTCGTGAGCTGGGCAAATATGGCCACGAGGCGGTCGGTCGGGACCCACACCTGCTCGGGGGATTGGCCCAGTACTGCTATATTGTTCCGCATACCGGCATACTCAAACTGCCGGACTCGCTCAGCGACCGAGAGGCTGTGCCATTGAACTGCGGGGGCGCCACGATGATCTCCGTCTGTGAGGCGGCCGGCCTGGAGACGGGTGATGTCGTGGTGGTCCAGGGTCTGGGGTTACTGGGGATGTACGCCTGTATGATAGCCCGCTCCCGCGGAGCGCGTCTCGTCATCGGATTGGATACGGTTGCTGCGCGAGTTGACTTGGCTCGGCGATTCGGAGCTCATGAGGCGCTGGATGTCAGCGGCCTTCCCGCCGATGCTTTGACGGCTCGGATTCGCGAACTTTCGCAGTCGCGCGGCGCGGACGTAGTGATTGAAGTCTCCGGGAATCCGGCGGTCGTCCCCCTGGGGGTCGATCTGTTGCGAACGGGAGGCCGGTATGTCCTCGGCGGGCTGGTTAACCCCGGCTCCATCTTTCAGCTCGATGGTAACGACTTGATACGCAAACTGGTCACCGTGCGGGGCGTTCACAATTACCATCCGCGACATCTTGTGCAAGCCGTCGATTTTGCCGTGGCCGAGCGTGCACGATTCCCATTAGACGAACTCGTGGACGCCGTGTTCCCGCTCGAGCAAGTCAACGAGGCATTTGCGCGTGCCGAGAATCGTAGCGCGCTGCGCGCGGCGATCGTTCCACATTGAACCAAGGTCGAGATCATGCCAGAGCTGACGCACACGAAAGTCACATCGCCTCCTTTGTCGTTCCGACCTCAGGGGTTGTTCATCGACCGCGCTAACGGTCGCTGAGCACGCGTCGTGTGGTGGGCTTCACGGGCGCCGTCGCACGATCATTGCCTACGGGTTGAGTGGGGGGCGGATAGAGCGTGGGCGATGGAATGTCAGAGGCTTCCTTCGCCGGCGGGACAGCCGGCTCGCCGGCTGGAAGCGAACCGGCGTCGCAGCCGGTTTCGCAGCAGTCGCCCGTGCAGCATCCTGCTGAGCAGCAGCCGTTACCCTTGCCGTCGGGAGACCACTCATATTTGCACTGCGGGCATTCGTAGGTTTTCTTCTTGAGCTTCCTGACGGTCTTCACGCGGGCGCCGTTGTTAACCGTGGAGCACCCGCTACAGCCGACGGCGCATGATTCGCTGCCGTGGCCGGTATGTTTGGCCTTCGATTTCTGCCACGGAAAGACTACGCATGGGATGCAGATTTCTTCGCATTCCACTTCCCAACACGACTTTTCTTCCTTGCCGCACTCGGCCTTCAGGACACAGCAGGTGTGGCACTTGGGACAGGTTGTGTGGCAGGACCCATTACACTGCTGACCGCCGTGTGCGGTGCCACTCACCATTGCGATGGCGGCCCACGACAGGAAAACGGTTGTGAGACGGTACATTTCTATTTTCTCCCTGAGGGCTCTGGTCAAGTTAGCGGCAAGTCCAGGTGATCATCGTGTCGTCGCACGGGGGCTTCCACAGCAGGTCAGAAATCAACCATGAAGCGAGCGCCGAAGATGTCGTAATCACCGGCGTTCGCCACGCCTACCGGCAGGGCGTGCCCGCCCGTTGTCGCCGGGTCGCGGTCGTCAATCCGACCGTGGATGTAGTTGAATTGCATCCGGCTGTTGGGAGTCCACCACCAGTTCAGGCCGATCGTGACACTGTCGCCGACGCCGCCGAGGACATCGTCATCCGAGAAGTCACCGTGGGAATACCGGGCGGCAACTTGCCAGGCACCCCAGCCATGGCCCCAGCCGCCGCCGCATCGATCAACGAGGAAAAAGTTCTCGAAAGGTTTCACGCGTCCCAGTGTGCCGCTGTCCAGTTCCCACGGCGTGTGCTCGCCAGTGAGGAAGTAGGCCACGTAGACGTAACAGCCGTCGAAGGTGAGGTCCGGCGCGGTGTTCCGATTGACATCGCTGATCTGATATTCGCCCACGACCTGCAGTGCGCCCACATTCACGACACCTTCGAGCCCGAAGAGCGAGTAGCGGTTCGCGTCCAGGTCACCTGTTTCAATCCACCGCTGGCGCGAGCGAGCTTCGGGACGCGTGCGGAAACGACCGTCGGGACCGCCACCCGGAAAGGCCAGTGAACCCGACACGGCCCAGTGTGCGTAACCGCGTCCTTCCGACACCTCATCGTACCAGATGGTATTGGCGAGTCGTCCGGCCATTTCACTCTGATAGTTGTCCGTGCTTTGGCCGCCGACCAAGGCTAGATCGTCCATCAGGAAGTAGCCGTAACGCCAGTTCCAACGCTCGTTCTTCGAGACGGCGTAGGAACATAAGCCGATTCGACGAGCATCCTGATTGAATGCCTCGACGTGAAATGGACGCTCCATGAACACGTTGTAGCGGGAGCTGTTCAAATGGTCCAAGCCGTAAGGCCGCTTCTGGTTGCCAAGCAGCACCGTCTGCAGGAACGGCAGCTGCGTCCATCCCAAAAAGGCATCCTTGATTGCTGGATCCTCGGGAACCGCCCATTCCATCTCGATTTTGTAGTTCATCGTTTCGTAGATATCGCCGGCCACGCCAAATCGCAGACGGCGGAAACCGGTCATGTCACCCGGTTGCTCCAGGGGATCGCCGGTTTCCAGGAAGTTCACCAAGGGCGACTCGTCGGGGAAGCCCCAATAGTCGTAATGGACGCGGCCGGACCATTTCTGGGTGACCGGCTTCGGCTTGGAGGATTTTTCCAGGCTGTCGAGCCGTTTCCCTTGTGCCTCAATCAGTTTCTGCAGTTCGGCGATGCTCGGGCCGACTTCGTCCTGTGCCCAGGTGGGGATCGACAGGCCGATCGCCAGGCAGACCCCCATTACGCTCCGCAAAACGTGACGCGCGTCCATCCGTGCTGCTCCAGTGCTCCGCTCGCGAAGCGTGTTGATTGGCAGTGAGTCATCGAAGCCGCGATCCTACGCGGCGCAAAAAAAACTGCCACTTTCATCGTCGACATTGCCACTCCGCAGTTTCGCCACAATCCTTACAAAGTGCCGCCCCAAGCTGTCGAGCAGTCATTGAAATCGCTATAACCGACACAGGTTATCAGCCGCGACGTGGGCGGACGGGCTGAACGATGAGGGTGATTGCCTTGTCTCGGCCGACGATTTAAGAAACGCCAAGACCACTTCCGGGGCGCCGTCGTTTGTCGATGCACCGCACTGCCTTCGCGGCGAAAGTCGTTTGCCCTCGACCAGAAACCCGCGTCCGGCTTCCTGATCGAACACGCCGTGAAGATCTCCCACGAGTTGTTCGAACATCAGGTCTCTTCCGAGACGGATCGGTGGGCACGTGGGGCGGCCAGGCTGACGGGTGTGTCAAACCTCACGTCCTGCGCAAGCCGCACGAAGTTATGTGCGCACTGGTAGTAACGGCACCAGTATTCCTCGTCCGACCAGGTGGCGCGGAGGGCCGCCGTTCGCAGTCGAATCTCTTCCGGAGAGGGGCACCGCTCGCACAGGGGCAGCGGTTCACCGTACTCGTCGGCGGTGACGCGCGTGGCGGCGACAATAACAGACGACGCAGCGGTGTTTAGGAAAACTGGCGATCATGGCACTGTACCACCTCTTGTGATCTGTGGATGCGATCGTGGTGCGGCAGGAAGCGGCTTTAACCTGCCCAGCAACGATTGTCTCACCAGCCTAGCGGACTCGTGTTTCCGATTTCCTAACGTCCCGTGATGTCACGATTGCGACTTGGTTTAATCCCTGCTGAGCAGCTGTTGAGTAAAGGGGCATCCGCGTCCGCGTGAGTCGGAACGACACGCACATTAGTCGCGGCGTCACGCGATTCTCATTCATTCCTAACGAGAACGTGGTAACACTAACGCGTCTGCTGTTTCGGCACGGCGCCCCACAACATTTCCGTTACGAGTACGCGACAGTGCCCCTGCTGGGAGGGAATTCAATGAGACAGAATGCCGCCGTTTTCGCGTCGCTGCTGATTGCGTTCGCCTGTGCATGTTCGGTGGCCGGGGCGGAAGATCTTGGCGGCCCGCATGTCGCCGGCTCGATATTCGACGTGAACGATTTCTCAGAGTTGGTTGAGGCCAACGTGAGCGGGGCCATTGACAACGGGTGGTTGAAATCGGCGCATCACGCTGACGGCACGGCAATCGATGAAGGGGGAACCGCGGGTGACTTGAGTCACCCTTGGCCAGAGTCTTTCCCTTCCGTCGGTGCATTGTCGCATTCCGTCGACGGCAGGCCGCTACCCTGGCCCGCCTCCGAGCGTTTGGAGAGAGTTGCTCGGAACGAGCCGAAAGGCGCGGGTCATGTGCAGTCGCTTTCTTTCACTGGCGGCGCACAAGAAAATGGAACCACCCATATCAGAACCATCGGTGGTCATCCGCCACGGGGATTGTTCATCGCCCTTGCAATGGCCCTTGCGATGACCGCGTTCGCCTTGTTGGAGGGATGGTGTCGCGGAAGACGAGCTTCCGGACCGTGCGCGTCGGGGACGTACGAATCGGGTTGTTAGGCGTCGGGCCTGTAGCCGGTTTGATCACTGTCGGATGTGGCCCGCGGTTGCGGCAGGGGCAAGCGGATGCGGGAGGGGTCTTAATGGAATCTTAACAATACATACTGGCTGCCAACCGAGCAATTGCGGGGCTGGCAGCCTGCTGCTAACATAAAACTCACTACTCTCGATGGTACGCAGCTGACAATTCGGGCACACATGGGATGTGCGGCCCCCTTCCATCGGCCTGAGGAGACGTTCCTCAACATGTCTTGGAGGTCGTTATGTCCGCGTCCGATACGCCAGCCCCGGATGACAAGTGGGTGAAGGGGGTTTCCGCGAAACAACCGCTGCACGAAGCGGCACATCACATCCTGCAGTCGCGTTTGTCTGCTGTCTGGTATTGGATTCCCCTGGCGGCTGAAAGGAGCGGCGAGGACATCGAGTATGTGCACCAGCTTGCGCGTTTCCACGCGGCGGGCAGTCGAGGCGGTGCGAGTGTTTTCGGAGTTGATTTCCGATGCGGTTCGCGGCGATTTGCTGGCGGATTTGCGCCGGTTGCGAGTGGCGGCTGACGAAGCCCGCAATTTGGATGTGCTCTGTGCGGAGTTTGTGCGCTGCGCAACGGGCTCGTGCGAAGAGACCTGCCGGCAGATCGCCGACACCCTTCGGCAGCGGCGGGAGAAAGCTCAGCAGCCGATGCTGGTGCTCTATCGGGAGCTTGCCGCGGGGGGCTTCAGCGAGCGGATTGCCGGCCTTCTCAAGGCCATCAAGTCTGAAGTGTCGCGGAAGTCAGAACCGACATTTGCCTGGCAGGCGTCCCGTTACCTCGAGCCGGTAGTCAAGAAGTTTTTGCGGGCTTCGAAAGCGGATTTGTCGGATGATGAAGCCCTTCACAGACTCCGTATCCGCACCAAGAAGCTGCGATACACGATGGAGATCGTCGCGGTCGCCTTTGCGCCGCGTTTTCGCCAGAAACTCTATCGTCAGGTTTCCGCGTTCCAGGACGTGATGGGGATGGTGAACGATCATGCCACAGCCAAGGCGTTGTTCAGCGACTGGGTGGCAACAACGGACGACCTCCAGCAGGCGGCCTTTTTTCGCGGTATCTTGCTGGCTGAAACAAAGGCCCATGAGGATCTGCGGCAGGCGCTTTATGCCATGTGGACTCCGCATGCCGTCAAGAAGCTCCGTCAACAGTTTCGTGCCTGCTGTGGGTTCTCCTGAAGGAGCACCGCTGAGAATCCGCCGGCGATCGAGTCGAATGCACTGGCCGTCTTGAGTTCGATCAGCACGTGAATCCAGTTGACGTCCAGCAACTTCTGCGTGACGACCACTTCTCCGCCGCCATCGATTATGTTGTTCGCGGCAGGAAAGCGGGAAAATGAGCAGTCGCCGTGCGCGGAAGATCATGCGGGAGATGGCGAAAGCCATCACTGCTGATCCGCGTGCGAGTCGGCGCGTCCGAGTCGCAATTGCATACGGTTGCGGTAGGCGGAAGGAGACATGCCGGTTTCGCGTTGGAACATGCGTGTGAGTACCTCCGCGTATTGGAAACCGGTTCTGCGCGAGATTGTCGAGAGGGGGAGTTGCGACTCTTCGAGAAGTCTCTTGGCCAACTCGATCTTCCTCCGGCGAATTTCGGCCGCGGGAGTGCGGCCAATCGCCAGGCGGAATTTCTGCTCGAGGACTCGCCGGGACATCGGTACCGTGCACAACCCAGTTGGTGTTCCGCCGCGTATACGCCAGAATCCCGTGGATCAGATCGCAACCCCAGGACGTAGAGGTGTCGATCAATAACGCGACATGTGAGGTTGCAGGCATTGTCGATGCCTTATATCAACGCCCGAACGTTCAAACATCTAGGGGCACTCACACGCGAACGCCTGACGCGAGGGCACGACTCGCGCACGGTGATGCCGTACCATCATCGACTCGACAAGACCCACCAGTGATACGGCGAGTGGGGCACGTTTGACAAGGAGGCGGAGATAAAACTAACGGAGCCCTCACAGGACAATAACCAGGTATGATGGCTTCAGCGTCGCGTCGGTGCGGATGAAACTCGCATCGCATGCGTGTGCATTGGCGTGATGTCTTCAGACGTGTCAATGTGTCAATGTGGGGGAGCGTTGGCTGCCGGCGCCGGAACGTGACAGCGCGTCGAGTGCACAGGGTGCGACTTCATCGCAGTGAGAGAGTGCCGTGCGCCTGTCGCGTGTCTGAATGACGCGGCTTCCCTTGGATGTATGAGGAGGGTGCGGATGGGCGTTGCGTTCACGCCGCGCTGTGCCGGCGTGCCGGCAACTGGCTGGCGACCACCAGCGGTTCCTCGGCGGAACTGTCGAACACCTGGTCGGTCCATTCTTCGAGCGGCAAGGGATCACCAGCGTGCCACAGTGACAACTGGCCCGCCGCGTCCTCGATTAGGGCACTGCACGACTCTATCCAGTCCCCGGTATTGGCGGACAGAAATCCGTCCGGGCCCGACCGCAAAGCGGCCGAGTGGATGTGACCGCACACGCAGCCGTCACAGCCCTGTTCCCGAGCGTAGGCCGCCAGATATCTTCCGAAGTCACCCATGTAGCTGCAGGTTTGCTTGACGTTGTGCTTGACGGCTTTGCTCAGCGACCAATATTCGGTCCGACGCACCAGGCGGCGCACGAAGTTCACGATGATGTTGAGACGCAGCGGCAGTTCGTAGCCAACGTCACCGAGATGGCAGAGCCATTTGGCGTACTTGGTCACCAGGTCAAAGCGATCTCCGTGAACCACCAGCAGCCGTTGGCCATCCGCCGTCTCGTGGACGAACTCGTCTCCGATGTGCACGTTGCCGAGTACGTTGATCGAGTGGCGAAGCTGCGCGAGGATATTGATGCGTTGTTCGATTCATCAACACTCGAGGAGCAGCGAGAGATCTACGAGACCCGGGTCAAGCCGGTTTTGTGGGGTCGGCTGTTAAAGTGGCTTACACGCCGCGATTTCGCCTTGGCGATGCTTGGCGTACCACGTTCTCAACGCCGGCAGATCGACTCAATGTATCCCGGAGGCGTCGCGGCTTACATTGTCAATCAAGTGGAAGAGCTGCTGACGAACGTGCCGTTGAAGGACAATTACTTCTGGCGAGTCTACATCAGGGGAGAGTATACGCGCGACTGCTGTCCCGAGTATCTGAAGCCGGAGAATTTTCGCCGACTGAAGGAAGGGCTGGTGGATCGAGTTGAGATTCACACAGATACGGTGTTCGGCTTTCTCAGCCGCTGCTCCTCGAACATTTCCCGGTTTGTTCTGCTGGACCACATGGACTGGCTGTACGATCGCAGCCGCGACCTGTTGGAGCGTGAATGGCAGGTCATCGTGGACCGAGCGGCGCCCGGGACGCGGGTCATTTGGCGCAGCGCGGCGCCGAGTGTCGAATTCGTGGACCCCTTGACGATATCGCTGGCGGGGGCCCCCGTGTCACTTGGCCAGTTGCTGTGCTATGACCACGAACTGGCGACACACCTGCATGCTCAAGACCGTGTGCACACCTACGGGAGCTTCTACATCGCGCAGGCTCGAGAAGGACCGGGTGGTGACGAGAATGACAGGTTCGGAAGGAGGTGACCGGGAAGATGAATTCCTTGGGAACGTTGAAGACACTTATGCAACTGAGCTTGTGGCCCATACGCGGTGCATCTCATAAGGAGCGTCTGGAGAGCTTCTATCGAGACCAAGCCGGCAGCTACGACACGTTTCGCCGGCGACTGTTGCACGGCCGACACGAATTGGTCGAATCGCTCCCCATGTCCGAAGGAAATGTCTGGTGTGATATGGGGGCCGGAACCGGCGAGAATATCGAGTATGCGGCTCGGTACCTCTCCCGGTTGCGGCGAGTCTATCTGGTGGATTTGTGCCCCTCCCTGTTACAGCTGGCTCGCGAAAGAATAGCTGCCCGCGCGTGGCGGAATGTCGAGGTTGTCGAGGCCGACGCCGAGACGTTTCGCCCGGCCGGGGCGTCCGCGGACCTGGTCACCTTTTCCTATTCGCTTTCCATGATCCCCGACTGGATTGCCGCTTTGGAAAATGCCTGGCAGCTGCTCCGCCCGGGCGGATACCTGGGTGTCGTCGATTTTTACGTCTCTCGCAAGTTCCCGCCAGGTGAGTTGATGCGGCACTCTTGGCTGACCCGCACATGGTGGCCGACCTGGTTTGGCATGGACAATGTCTACCTCCGGTCCGACGTCCTGCCTTATGTGCTTCGCAGATACCAGCCGATGCGGCTGAACGAATGCCGTGGCACGGGAATGCGGGGTTACGTAGCGGGGGGATCAGCGAGCGGTTCGACATCGACCGAGACGCTCATGGCGTGCTGTCCGCCGCCGACGAAGACGCCGCGAATGGGACAGACGTCATCGTAGTCGCGGCCCCAGGCGAGCGTGATGTGATCGGTATGAGGAATCACATTGTTCGTGGGGTCGAAGTCCATCCAGCCGGCCGAACCGCAATACACCGAAACCCAGGCGTGGGAAGCGTCGGTGCCGACCAGTCGTGGTTTTCCCGAAGGGGGAAGCGTACGTAGGTAACCGCTGACGTACCGGGCGGCGAGTCCCAGACCGCGCAGGCAGGCAATCTGCACATGGGCAAAATCCTGGCATACGCCGCGGCGCGTCGCAAATACCTCCTCCAGGGGCGTGTGGACCGTCGTCGCTTTCGGGTCATACGTGAACTGTTCGTGGATCCGACCCGTCAGATCGAGCACGGCCGCCATGATGGGCCGTCGTGGTGGAAAGGACTCGGCGGCATAACCGGTCAACACCGGAGCTGACTTGACTCGCGGCGAATCGAAGACGAACTGGAAGTCGGCGAGACCTGCCGGGGAAAGATCCTGCCGCAAAGCGTCCCGCACTGATTCCCAGCAAGGCGAGGTGGCCGCGTCGGGAACGGCGTTCGCGGCCACGTCCAGTCGCGTTATCGCGGTGACCGTCAGGCGACGGTGGGGTTCGAGGATGGAGAAAAATTTCAAGCGGTTGCCAAAGTAGTCGACGCGGCTGCCCAGATTCGCTGGGTCGGGCTTGATCAGCAAGTTATGTTCCTCGCACCGCTGTCGGGCGTCCTCCCGGGGACTCAAACGAATTTCGTTGTGACAGACAGGCGCGGGTTCACTATAGGCGTATTTCGTGGTATGCGTGATCCTGTATCTCACGGCGCTGTCTCCGGTCGGATGTCAGACAGCTGCCGCGCGGGACCGGCGTGGATCAGGTAGCGATGGTAGACGGCCTCCGACAGCCTGGGCAACCGCTCTTCAATGTCCTCCAGGATCCGGCCCAGCGGTTGCCACTGGCCCAGACTGTAACTCTCGGCCAACGCCGTCACATCGGTCATGCGGATATTGTGCAGCAGGGTCATGGCCAGCCGCTGCTCTTCGTCCAGTTGAGGCTGCGCGGTCGCGCGGCAAGCTCTCTACATGTTCGGCCACGGCCACCAGTTGGTACGCCACGCTGCGCGGGTTCGTCTCGTCGGTCAGCAGCAGATCCAAGGTGGCTGCGACCTGCAGGTCAGCCAGATATCGGGAGCGGTAGGTCATCGAACTGTCGGCCGCCTGCAGCAACGCCTCCAGGAGCTGTCCCGGCACATCCTGTTGATGCTCCAGCATGCTGGCAATCAGGCAGGTGGTCTGCTGGGCCCGCTCCATTCTGCGGCCGAGATCCAGGAAACGCCAGCCGAGGGATCGTGTCATGCTCTCCATCACCAGGCCACTGAGCGCGGCCAGGCCGATGATCAACTGGTCCAGCACGGCCGGTACATCGCTCACTTCGAACTCGCTCTGCCCCACCGGCCAGCGCAGGCGGCTGTTGATGCTACGAATGATCCTCCAGCTGTCCAGCGACAGACGATCTCGCACCTGGGATGCGGTGTGGAAGAGTGTCGTGACCGTGGAGCGCAGACTGCCGCTCTGCGTTTCGTCCAGCATCGCACTCGGCAACGCCCGCTCAATGGCGGGCAAGGCGTCGCGCATGCCTTCGACGGCGAAGCCGGGTTCGATTTGACCTTGTTTCGCCAAGGCTCGTAACATGGCGGGGAGTTCCGCTACGGCGTCGGCGGAGAGTTCGTCGGTCAGTCGACTGACGAACGTGCGCAGCAAACGGGCCTGCGCGTCCGCCCGTTCCAGCTGACGCCCCAGCCAGAATAGATCATCAGCCACGCGACTGGGCAATTCCGCACCGCTGCGTTTCAGGGTCATGCCGCTTCCCTGCGATCGTAACAGACTGACCTGGCTCACCGGTTCGTCGGAAACGATCCAAGCATCTTTGCTCCCTTCGCCCGTCAAGATCGACATGTCCAGCGGTTGGGGAGTCGCGGAAGTACGTGCCAGCGCGCCTTGCATGACAATATACGAGTCGGGGGTGGCAGCCAGATAGGCTCGTAATGCGATGTGTGCCGGAGCCAATTGACCGGCTGACCATACGGGGCCTGTCGACCGTTCGACGCGTTCCTGGGCGACGAAATCGCGGGGCGATGCCTGGATCATCCGTGCCATCTGGTCGGATGTCAGCAGGTTCAGATTTCGGTTGAACGCCAGTTCATCACCCCGTCGCCGGAACGCGCGACGGATGACCAGTTCGTCCAGGTGGCTGAGTACATAACTGCCAGACTCCGGATCGCCACACCACCAGGTAGCGATGTTCGGCATTTTGAGCGGTTCATCGAGCAGTTGCTCACATAAGCGGGGGATAAACGCCTGAAACACGGGAGATTCCACGAGCCCGGCACCCACGGAGTTGGCCACCGCCACCTGTCCGGCGCGGACCGCTTGCAGCAACCCCGCCGGCCCTCCCGTCCCCTTGCCGTCCAATTCCAACGGATCGCTCGACTCGCTGTTGGTCCTCCTCAAAATCACATCCACCGGCACCAGTCCACCGAGAGTCTTGAGCATCACGCGGCTGTTGCGGACGGCCAGATCGCTTCCCTGGACCAAGGTGTAACCCAGGTAGCGGGCCAGATAGGCGTCTTCAAAATAGCTCGGTGTCCCCGGTCCCGGACTGAGCAGGACGATGCGTGGATTGTCTCGATGATTGGGAGCCAGTTGCGTCAGCAGTTCCCGCAAGGCAATGAAGTACGGGGCGAGCCTTTCGATCTGGCACAGGTGGAATACGTCCGGCAACATGCGGGACAGCACGATACGGTTTTCCAACACATGACCCATGCCTGACGGCGCTTCGCTGCGATCGGCCAACACCCACCAGGTGCCGTCCGACGAACGAGCGAGGTCGGCGGAGTACATGTGAAGGTATCGGCCGCCGGGGGGGACGTGACCGTGATAGGGTCGCTGGAATCCGGGATGTGCAAACAGGATTTCCGGAGGCAACAAACCACGAGCCAACAACTGCTGCGGGCCGTACAGGTCGGCCAGAATCAAGTTCAACAGTTGCGCCCGCTGCACCAACGCAGCAGACACCTGCTGCCATTGAGCAGTCGGAATCAACAACGGCAAGGCATCCAGATTCCAGGGACGTGGGCCCTCCGCTTCATCGTCGCCGTAGACACCATACGCCATGCCGTTTTCGTTCAGCTGCGCCTGGGCCTGTTCCCACCGTCGCGAGAATTCGTCCAGACCCAGCCCCTCGACTAGCCCGCGGAACTGCTGCCACTGTGGACGCACCTGCCCGTCAACGTCGAGCATCTCGTCGTAGAGGCCGCGCGTGGCGGCGTAGGATTCGAAGAGGGAAATGGCAGTCTTGTGCAAGTCAGGAACTCCCGCGGCAACTCGCCGGATTGTGGGTCCGGCCCCCTCCACACTCTACGCGGCCGGCGGCCGCGTCCGGCATTCACCATTCACCATTATGCATTATTCACTATCCTGGGAACCATGGAATGCGTTCTCGCCTGCGCCCGAAAGAGGGCGCGCTGGACGCCAGCTTCCCCTGACGAGCAGTCAAGGCAAACGGCTGATTCGATACCGCCATCCAAAGGTCGCAATGACCAAAGTACTCGGTACGATCCGTGTCGACCTTCAGCCACGACTGGCGCTCCTCCGCAAATCCAACGTCAGTGGATAATCCGGGTTGGAATGTTCCGCGGGCATCGCTATGCTGCCACCCGTGTGTCCCAGTTTGAAAAACCGGGCCACTCGCCGGCTCTCCGCTTCCAAGGCATTGACCGGGAATGTCTCCGGGTTGAGCCCGCCCGGATGACCAACATGGTATTGGCAGCCTCCCATCGACCGCTCGTTCCAGGTATCCAGCAGATCGAACACCAGCGGTTCATGGACGGCGATGGTGGGATGCAGACAGTTGGGAGGTTGCCAGGCGCGATACCGCACGGCGGCTACGAACTGGCCGACTTCGCCCGTGGGATGCAACGGAACTCGTTGCCCGTTACAGGCGACGCAGTGCCGCGAGTCGGTCAGGCCATTGACTTTGACCTGCAATCGCTCGACCGAAGAATCGACGTAGCGGGCCGTACCACCGGTGACGCCTTCTTCGCCCAGTACATACCACGGTTCGATCGCCTGACGCAGTTCCACCTGCACGCTGCGCTGAGCAAACTCGCCGATCACCGGGAAGCGGAATTCGAAATGCGACGCGAACCAATCCAGTTCCAGCGGGTATCCGTCCTCGCGTGTTTCCGCAATCACATCTTCAAAATCTTGCCAGACGAAATGAGGCAGCATGAAGCGGTCGTGCAGCGCCGTGTTCCAGGCGACCAGTCTGTGCTTGTACGGACGTCGCCAGAACCGCGAGACGAGTGCGCGCAGCAGCAGTTGTTGCGTGAGGCTCATGCGCCAGTGAGGAGGCATTTCGAATGCCCGGAACTCGACCAATCCCAGGCGGCCCGCAACAGTATCGGGCGAATACAGCTTGTCGATGCAGAACTCCGCCCGGTGCGTGTTGCCCGTCACGTCGACCAGCAGGTGGCGAAAGACGCGGTCCACCAACCACGGCGGACATGGCCCGCTGTCCGGGATCTGTTGGAAGGCGATCTCCAATTCGTAGATTGCATCGCGTCGCCCTTCATCGACTCGCGGAGCCTGACTGGTAGGCCCGACGAAAGTACCGGCGAACAGGTAGGATAGCGACGGATGGTTGTGCCAGTAGGCGATCAGGCTGCGCAATAGATCCGGTCGCCGCAGAAACGGACTGTCCGCCGGAGTGGGGCCGCCCAGTACCACGTGGTTGCCGCCGCCGGTTCCGGTGTGCTTGCCGTCCAAATCGAATTTCTCGGTGCCCAAGCGAGCCTGCCGGGCCTCCTGGTAGACTGCGCTTGTGATGTCCACCAACTGCCGCCAATCGTGCGCGGGGTGCACGTTCACTTCGATGACACCCGGATCGGGTGTCACTTTGATGTGTTCGATACGCGGATCGCGGGGAGGTGTATAGCCTTCGATGATCACTGGCATACGCAGTGCCTCGGCAGTATCTTCCACCGCCGCGATCAAGAGGAGGTAGTCTTCCAGATGGTCGACGGGTGGCATGAACACACACAGGCGGCCCTCGCGAGGTTCGACACATACGCGCGGTACAGATCACGGTGCCGGCGGTGTCCCGTGCCTCCTGCCGCAGGTCACCCCTCTCACACTCCCGGCGGTCGTGCTCCACCGTGCCAGCCGCGTCGTGTCGGCCGTAACTCGCGGGTCTGACCGGATGGCCATCGAACGGTTCAATGGCTGGGGGGCTGCTATGTTGCAGCATGGGCCGAGGTACCGGCTGCTGCTGCTGTTGTTGCTGCGGTCGCAAGGGCTCGGCAGCATCCTGCGACGAGACGCTCTGGCGGACGTGCGCGGATACGGGGAGCGGCGCGCGTGGCTCCAGCGGATCGCGGGGGAATGAGTCGGTGGGATATTCCGGCTTGGCCGCCCAGGGGAGCGCATCAAGGGGCAATCGCAGTCCGATCGGCGAGTCGCCCGGGATCAGCAGCAGATCATCCGCCCGCACCGGCCAGCAGCCCGTCTCCCAACGTGGCTCGCCCTGCCACCAGGTACGGCGCAAGGGGAGCACACAACCGACGGGCGAGCCGAGTCCTTGTTCGAAAATGCGCGCAAGACGCAACCGCTCGGTTTCATCTTCCAGTCGCGCGTTGCGCGGGTGCACGTTCACCGGCAGGCGTCGTTCTCGCCAGAGGTAGTACCAGGCGTCTTCGTAAGCCGGGATCAGGAACCGGGTGTCCAGTGCCAATCGTCGACACAGCTCGCGGGCAAATGCTTCAGCTTCGTCGTAACCGCTGCCGCCATCCCTGGCCGTGTCGGCAAACAAATCGGCGTTGCGCCAGATCGGTTCGCCATCCCGCCGCCAAAAGCAACTCAGCGCCCAGCGCGGCAATTGCTCGCCGGGATACCATTTGCCCTGACCAAGGTGCAGCAGGCCGCCGGGAGCGAATCGGTCCTTCAATCGCAGCAACAGTCGCTCGGCCAGAACTCGTTTCATCGGTCCGACGGCCGCCGTCCGCCACTCGTCTCCTTCCATGTCGTCGATCGACACGAACGTCGGTTCGCCGCCCATTGTCAGTCGCACGTCATCGTCGTGCAAACGCATGTCGATTTGATCTCCCACCGCCTGGATCGCCTGCCATTGTTGCTCGGTGTACGGTTTGGTCACACGTGGATCTTCATGAATGCGGACAACCGACATGGCGTAGTCGAACTGGGTCTGGCAGATATCCGTGGCGCCGGCAATCGGCGCGGCGCTGGCCGGTTCTGGCGTGCAGGCCAAAGGGATGTGGCCTTCCCCCGCCAGCAGTCCGGAGGTGGGGTCCAAGCCGACCCAGCCCGCGCCAGGCAAGTAGACCTCGCACCAGGCGTGCAGGTCAGTGAAGTCGGCTGTTGGTCCGGCCGGGCCCTCCAGCGGTTTCAGATCAGCCACCAACTGGATCAAGTATCCCGAGACGAAGCGGGCGGCCAATCCCAGGTTCCGCAGAATCTGCACCAGCAACCAGGCCGAGTCACGGCAGGATCCCGTACCCAGCGTCAGTGTGTCGTCACAGGTCTGGATGCCCGGCTCCAGGCGAATGACATAGTCCACTTCCTGTTGCAGGCGACTGTTCAGGTCGACCAGGAAGTCGATGGTCTTGCGTTTGGATCGGTCGACGCCGTGCAGGTACTCGGCCAGCTGCGGACCCACCGGTTCAATCCGTCGGTACGGTTCCAGCTCGCTCAGCAGCACGTTCGGGTAGGCGAACGGGATATACTCGGCCTCTGGTTCCAGAAAGAAGTCGAACGGATTGATCGCGGTCATTTCCGCGATGACATCGACTTCCACTTGCAGCTTGGAGAGTCGCTCGGGGAACACGAGGCGGGCGACGAAATTTCCCTGTGGGTCCTGCTGCCAATTCAGGAAATGTCCGTCGGGGGTGATGCGGAGCGAATAGGCCTTGATGGGCGTCCGGCAGTGCGGGGCGGGACGCAGCCGGATCAGGTGGGGCGACACCACGACCGGCCGATCGAACGTGTAGGAAGTCAGATGGTTTAATGCGACGCGGATGGTCATTCCCGAACACCTTGCATGCTAGGCGGAGAGGGGAGCGAACCCCCAGGTGAGAATTCGGCCCCAGTGAGAATTCAGCCGGAGCGACGAACCCAACTGGAATATAGCTTACGCGAACTGGCGTTGGACCGATACCGAGCTGCTCACCGGTTTCATGGCGAAGAAGTCCTCGAAGATCGCCCCGTCAATGCGATTCAGTTGGATCTGGAAGTCGTCGATATACTCGTGCAAGCCTCGCTCAATAATGCTCTCGATACTCACATAGTTCATTTGAGACCGCAGCAATCCGAGCCGTTGCTCGGCCGAGTTCCGATAGGTCCCGGAGGGGCTGCCGGTGATCATCTGCAGCGATTCGGCGGCCTTCATCACGCAGAAGTGGATGGACCGCGGAAAGTCGCGATCCAGGATCAGATAGTCGGCGACGTGCACCGGCGCAATGCGACCGTAGACGCGGCGATACATTTCCAGGGCGCTGGCTGATTTGAGCAAGGCGGACCATTGCACAACGTCTAGCGAAGACCCAATCAGCGCGGCGTTTGGCAGCAGGATGAAATACTTGACATCCACGATGCGGGAGGTCTTGTCGGCCCGCTCCAGCAGGCGTCCCATGCGGGCGAAGTGCCAGGCTTCGCTGTGCGACATCGTGCAGTCCGTCACGCCGACCAAGAGATGACTGGCCGTCTTCACTCGATGGCAGAACTCATACGGCTGTTCCAGCAGCCCGGATTCGTTCGCCGCCGCTCGCACCAAGTGGTAGAACTTGTTCAGTTCCTCCCACATGGAGGCGGAAATCACTTCACGGATGGTGCGGGCGTTTTCCCGAGCCGCCTGAACACACGATAGGATCGAGTTGGGGTTTTCGCGGTCGAAAGCCAGGAACCGAATGACGTTCGCTCGCGTCATCTTATCGTAGCACTCGCGAAAGGCGACTTCGTCGCCGGTGGTGTAGACCAACGGTGCCCATTGTTCGCCAACCGCCTCACCCAGATCGATCTCCAGATTGTGATTCACGTCGATGAAACGAGCGACGTTTTCCGCCCGTTCGATATACCGCGCCATCCAGGTAACGCTGTCCGCGACGCGACTTAACATGCCCCGTTCCCCTGCTTCACGCTGCCGTTCTGGGGCGCCCGCAGCACCCAGGTGTCTTTGCTGCCGCCCCCTTGCGACGAGTTCACGATCATGGAGCCCTCGCGCAGCGCCACGCGTGTCAGACCGCCGGGCAAGACGAAAGTCTCTTCCGGGCCACACAAGACAAATGGCCGCAAATCGACGTGGCGGGCCTGCAAGGTGCCCTCCACGATCGTCGGCACGGTCGAGAGGCCCAGCATCGGCTGGGCGATGTAATTGCGGGGATTCTCCCGGACAGCGGCGGCGCACTGCTCCCGCTCGGCGACCGTCGCGCGAGGTCCCATCAGAATGCCGTAACCGCCTGATTCGTTGGTCGGTTTCACCACCAGTTCGTCCAGATGAGACAATACGTATTTTCGGTCTTCCACTTCGTCGCACAAATACGTCGGGACGTTCGGCAAGATCGGTTCCTGGTCCAGGTAGTACTTGATGATGCGGGGAACATAAGCATAAATGGCCTTGTCATCCGCGATGCCCGTGCCGGGCGCGTTGGCCAAGGTCACTCGCCCGGCGCGGTAGACGTCCATCAGGTGGTCGACACCCAGGCACGAGTCGGGACGAAAGCACTTTGGGTCGAGGAAGTCGTCGTCGATGCGTCGGTAGATGACGTCCACTCGCTTCAGCCCCTGAGTGGTCCGCATGTAGACAAAGCCGTCGACTACCGTCAAATCCGATCCTTGCACCAGCTCGACGCCCATCTGCCGCGCAAGGAAGGAATGCTCGAAGTAGGCCGAGTTGAAGATGCCGGGTGTCAACACCACCGCTGTCGGATCGCTGACGCCGTTCGGGGCGCAGTTCAAGAGCATCGCCAACAGCCGTTCCGGATAATCCTCGACCGGCCGCACGGACATTCCTTGAAACACGTTCGAAAACGTCCGCTTCATCACCTCGCGATTCTCCAGTACGTACGATACGCCGGACGGGCAACGAAGATTGTCCTCCAATACGTAGAACTGCCCGTCGCGGTCCCGGACCAGGTCGACGCCCGTGATATGACACCAGATTCCCTTGGGAGGCTGCAGTCCCATACACGGCCCGCGCAGACTTGCCGCAGTGAGGATCAACGACTCGGGCACGATCTTGTCCTGCAACACCCGACGCTGATGGTAAATGTCCTGGATGAACAGGTTTAACGCCCGTACTCGCTGCTGCAGGCCCCGCTCAATCATCTGCCACTCGTCCGCGCCGACGATGCGAGGAACAATGTCAAACGGCCACACCTTCTCCGTGCCTTCCTTGTTCCCGTAGACGGCGAACGTGATCCCCATGTTGTACAACGCCGTGTCCGCTGCCTTCTGCCGGGTCTGCAATTCCCCTTCCGAGAACCCCGTCAGCCGCTGCACAAAGCCGGCGCTGGGCGGTCGGGGATGGCCGTTGTCCGAAAATATCTCGTCGTAATAATCGCCAGTTTGATACGAATCAAACACCATTTGAGTCTCCATCTGGCTCTCCCCAATACACGACAGCTGGGATATTCTCTGCGCAGTGGACGCGCATCCACTGGCGCATTTCAGGCACGAACCGGTCGTTCAGGCAAGCCCGGCGGGGATTGTGTGGGATCGTGGAGCTGGGGAAATAGCGTTAGCAACCTTCATGCCAACGGATTTCACGGACTGATCACGCCCCGGTTCTTCACTCCCCCCTCCACGCGTTTCGAGTCTTGCGCCGTACCACCTGCGCACCGTGTGCGCCTGTTCCCGAAGATCGCTCGAAAACTGCTGGAATCGGCAGTTTCGCTACAATCGTCATACTTTGCCACGTCGAGCAGGTCGCCGTCACAATCGGATTCGTCGGTCCGCTGCTCGCAGTTTACCGGGTTTCCTTGTTTGTCCGGTTTTCCCGAAATTGACCTTTCGACACTTCGCAAGCAGCTTCCTTACCGTCAACCGAACTTTCAATCAGTGCACGAGTTAGGGCGTCTTGCCGGGGAGATATCGGGCGACTCTCGCAGGCCATTTCGGCATGACCCAGGTCGGCCGATTACTCGGCACAACCGCGTCGCAAGGCACGACCGGTCTTTCTGGACGAACCGGAACACGTGCTGTATTCGACAAGTCCGGCTAACGTCGCATCGGCGCCGTAATCGATACAACCAGAGCGTACGGCACTTGGTCCGCGCCGACTGCACCGGCCCGCGTTCCCACCTTGTTACCCTGCCGATTCACCTGCCGTTTGGATGTAGACCCATGATCAAATTGGCGACTCGGTCACCTCGTTTCACGCAGTTGGTTTGCCTGGCCTTGCTGGTCAGTACCGTCGTGCTGACCGGTTGTACACGGCGTCGCTATCGGCTGGCGGCCGACCAACAGGCTTATGATCTGATCGCCGAGAAGGGCGCGATGAACCCGCAGTGGGATACCGGTCCCTGGAATGTGTACGGCGATTCGCGCAGCCGATACTTCGACCAGTGCAATCCCGATCAGCCGCCGATGCCTCCCGACGACCCTTCCTCGCACGTGTTCATGCGCGATGTGGCCGGCATGAAGGGGTGGAAGCACTGGGACGATTTCGGAACCCGGCCGACACTGGACAACAGTAAGTGGCGAGAGTGTCTGGTTGAGTATGCGCGATTCAACGACGAGGGCGAAGTGATTCTGGACCTCGATTCGTCGCTGCAGTTGTCGCTGATTCACTCTTCGAGCTACTGGACTCAGCTGGAGACGATCTATCTGTCCGCGTTGGATGTGAGCACGGAACGGTTCCGATTCGAAGTGCAGTTTTTTGGCGGGAACACAACCCGTTTTGATCACCTTGGAAAACTCCAGGGATCGGGTCTCCCATCCAACCGTGGCAGCGGGTTGGGTGGAGCGAGGAACCTCATTCTCGGCGAGCAGAACACGCTGCGCACTTCCACCGACGCGTGGGCCGCGAAAAAATTCGCCACGGCCGGCGAGATTGTCACCGGATTCGCCAATTCGGCCGTCTGGACGTTCGCCGGTCCGGACACCCATGCCACCGGCTCCTTGTTGAACATGAACATCATCCAGCCGCTGCTGCGGGGCGCTGGCCGAGGGATCGCGTTGGAGCAGCTGACGATTGTCGAACGGAATTTACTGGCGAATCTGCGGTCGTTCCAGCGGTATCGCCACGGCTTCTACACGAACGTGGCGGTGGGAGAGTTGGGGGTCCAGGGTCCGTCGCGACGCGGTGGCTTCCTGGGCGGCACGGGCCTGACCGGTTTCTCCGGGACCGGCTCGGGCGGTCTGGGCGGCGTGGGGTTGGCCACCGGATTCGGACGTACCTTCGGCGGGACGGGGACGAGCGGCGGGGGTGGTGCCGGAACCGGTTTCGCGGGCGGTGGTGCTGGTACAGTGGGCGGATTCATCGGACTGCTGCAACAGCTCCAGCAGCTTCGCAACACGGAAGACAGCCTGGCGCTTCAACTCAATCAACTCTCCAAGCTTGAGTCTTACCACGCCGCCGGGCTCATCACGCTGATCCAAGTCGACAACCTGCGGCAAGCCATCGAGACCGAGAAGGCCACCTTGCTGCAGGCCCAGAACTCGTTCGAGGCCACGTTGGACAATTTCAAGGTCAGCACGATGGGCCTTCCACCCGACTTGCCGGTCACCTTGGACGACAGCTTGATTCGACAGTTCCAGTTCCTGGATCCGCGAGCCACCGCCATCGGCCAAGACGTCGTGACCCTGCGAACAGCGATTGGCGAATTGCCGCCGGAACCGTCGGTCGAGCAGCTGAAGGAAGTCGTGCGGGCGTCGCGTGGCATCGAGCAGGCATTGGATATTCATTTCCAGGAAATCGACGACGACTACAAGACCTTCGACGAGCAAACGCCCACGCGCATATCGGGCATGCCGCCGGCCGAAATCGCCGTGTTCCGATCCGAGATGGAGCAGGAGCGTGATAAGCTCGCCCAGATCAAGAAACGCTACGCGTCATTTGCCGCCACCATGGACGCGATTGATCAGAGGATCGGACAAGAACCTCCGGGCGAATCCATCCGTAAGATCGTCGAGTGGATTGGCGACTTCGATCGCCTGGTGGAAGAAGCCTCACTGGTGCAAGCCCGTGCGCGACTCGAATCGGTCATTCTCGATCCGGTCAAACTGGACCCGCACCGAGCGCTCGACATCGCACTGGCCAACCGCTTGGACGTAATGAACAATCGCGCTGCACTGGTCGATTCGTGGCGACTGATTGCCTTCAACGCCAACTCGTTGCAGTCGAACGTAACCGTCGGTTTCAACGCCGACATGACGACCACGGGTGAGAATCCAGTCAAATTCCGCAGCCAGACCGGTTCCATGCGCGCGTCACTGCAAGTCGACCCACCCTTCACTCGATTGCTGGAACGCAATAACTACCGCCAGGCACTCGTTGACTACAGTCAAGACCGACGCCAGTTCATCCAGTTCGTGGACGGAATTCATCAGAGCATGCGCAACCTGATACGCAATCTGGAGCAGTTGCAGACCAACCTGGAGATTCAGCGCCGCGCCGTGGCGATTTCCATCCGGCGCGTCGACCTGACTCGCGAAAACCTCTCCCAGCCTAAACCGCCGGCCGCTCCCGGCGAGAAACCGCAGCAGTTCGGTGACACCGCCGCCATGGATCTGCTCAATGCCCTCTCCGACCTGCGCAATACGCAGAATAACTTCATGAGCGTGTGGTTGAACCACTATGCCACTCGCATGATCCTGGACCGCGACTTGGGCACCATGCAATTGGACGAGAACGGGCGCTGGATCGATCGGCAAGATAGCATCCCGACACCCAATGACGTCGAGGAACTGGAGCTCCCGCCCCCCGTCACCGCCGGAATGATCGAGGAGATCAATCAGGTTGCGGCCGTGATTGAACAGGACGCGTCATCGACACCGTGAACAGCGGGACGCGTCTTCTCGCCACCGTACCAAGAAAACGGGAATTCCGCCCTTGCGGGAGCCGCGTTTGTCGGTGAAGTCAGGCTTTGCGTGTCGGCTGGTCTCGGAGACATTCGATTCTGATGTTTGTGTTGAGCGTCAGGCGGGATGGTCCGCGAGCCGTACAGGCATGTTGTTGAGCGGGACGCGCCGGTGCATGTCGGGGAAAGTGGTTGAGGGTGGGTGCTGCACAAACGGAATGAATTCCGTTTTACGTAGGGAAAGTGGTTGATGATGGGGGCTGCACAAACGGAATGAATTCCGTTTTACGTATTGCGGCCGTGGGCCGCGTTTAGAGGGGGTTATACCATGGACAACAAGCCTGGGCATGTGGCTTTGGTATTGGCAGTACTGCCGATTGCCGGGGTCTTCTCCACCTTCTTGTGCTCCGCACTTGGATTTGGGTGAGGACATCCCCTGCTGGTATTGTGTCAATACCTGATACTGGCCTATCCCGTCGCGGTGATCGCGGTCAGCTATGCGTTTCTCGTGGGACGTGGGCGGTTGCGGACCTGGATAGCGTATGGCCTGCTGGTGCTGCAAGCACTGCTACTGTGGATGGTGGGCGGCCGAGAGATGGCATTGGTCATCTTGGTCCTGCTTGGTTTCATTGGGATTCTCGGCTGGTACGACTTTCGTCGCGCTGCTCGCGCGAAGTGAGGTCCCGTTCGTTAGTGAACCGAAGGGTGACAAGCGAGCCAGTTGCTCATCCGGCTGCTCGTTGCGTTTCGGATGGCCGAGCGCCAACGCACCAGAGCATACGGTTCGCGTCTGTTGCCACAGCAATTTTCGCGACGTCCCGGCGTTGATCGCAGGGTGTGAGTATCGCTTCGCCAGCCGGCAACGCGTCCTTTTGTGATCTGGAATATCTAAGGTCCGAGCACACTTTCTGGTTGATTCGGCCGGCAGTTTGTCAGAGAATCGTGATGTGCCCTGACGTGTCACGTTCCGTTCGGAAGCGGCGTCGGTCGGATGATCCGTGGTGCAAGTGATGAGCTCGATTACCGCCAGTCAGCTGTTTGCCTTGATCATGGCCGTCGGATGTGGCGTATGGCTTTGGTCATTGATCCGAGCGATTCGGCTCGGGCGGGCCCCGACACAATCAGACCGTTTTCGCATGGAGCTGCCGGCGGAATTCGACACGGACACCGGCGAGCTGAAACTCCCTGGTGATCCTGCGAGTTTGTCGGAAACCCTGGTGCGTGCGATTCGACAGTCAAGAACGGGCATGCTGGGAACGCAATTCAAAGTGACTGAGCACACTGCGGACCGAGTGTCGCTCACGCGAATCGGTTCCCTTTTGCGCAACCAGCCCGCCGGACTGCACTTCAGCGAAGCTGACTTCCGCTTCGTTCCCCTGGGGGACCGCACGGTTCGTGTGGAGTATTGCATCGGGTATGCGGGGCTCGTGCGCCGATTGAAAAAGATCGCGCTGAGCATTATCTGGGGGCTCGGACTCCCAGTCATTCTGATCGTCGGTGCGGTAATCTGGTTTTTCGTTGTGCGAAGTGAAAACCCAGTCGTGCGCTGGCAGGTGCTTCAAACGCTGCAGATCTTGCACGTCTTGTGGCCGCCATTCCTGGTTCTGTGGTTTTACACCCTCGGGCGGCGGCAATCGAAGGCCTTTGTCGAGAACCTGCTTTCGTCCCTCGAGGAAATGGACTGAGTGTTGGCGGGTCTTCGTCGCCGTGCGGGGGGGGAAGACTGGC
Source organism: uncultured Planctomycetota bacterium (assembly GCA_963802295.1). Taxonomy (GTDB): domain Bacteria; phylum Planctomycetota; class Planctomycetia; order Pirellulales; family Pirellulaceae; genus JAJRVM01. The sequence continues at coordinate 294,029 of CAWDIM010000011.1, forward strand.
AGGTCGCCAGCGTTTCGGTTCTCGTGGGCAAGGATTGTGGCAGAATCACGGACGTGTCCAGCATCGCCGCAATTCGAAGCACTAAATCCCCAGCAGATTCGAATCACAGAAATATGGGAGGAGGGGAGGAAGGGAGGAGGGGAGGAAGGGAGGAAGGGAGGAAGGGAGGAAGGGAAAACGGAGGACGCAGTGGCATGCTGCTGGTGAGAGTCTGCTTGGGGCCCGCCCGCGGCCGTTTTGCCGACAGCGGAGGTTTTGGATTTCGAATTTTGGATTTCGAATTTGTTTGGGATTTCGATATTGGGATTTCGGATTTCCCGGTTTGGTTGCGGCCGCCGGCCGCGTTAGGAGGCATACAGTCGAGGAAATCCGGTAGCCTGTTGCCTTGCGCCCTTAGGCGGCGGTTGGATTCTGGTGGGGCGAGATCTTGCGACTGCCGTGCGGGTGCGATATTTTGAATCTGAAATTCGGGGGCGTCGCTGCGATGTCCGGTAGCTGGGTCATCAAGTATACGCAGACCGAAGACTGTGCTCGGCTGTATTCGGAGAGCAATGTCGCTCTCCTTCTTTTTCGCGAAAGGGATCAAATCATGAAGGGTCGCGACACATGGCTCCTTGCGATTTTGTGACCACGACTGGCAAGCGGACGTGGTCCGCGGTCCGGAGTGGCTCCGGGCTCTGTGGCAACGAATGTCCGGGGCAGAACGCATCTTCATCAAGGGCACGGCGTGGTTTTACGCTGGTTGAGCTGTTGGTGGTGATCGCCATCATCGGGATTTTGGTGAGTCTGTTACTGCCGGCGGTGCAGGCGGCTCGTGAAGCTGGCCGCCGCATGCAGTGCTCCAACACGCTCAAGCAAATCTCCTTGGCGGCCCACAACTATCATGACGCGACGCGCGCCTTTCCTCCCGGCTTCATGTCGGGGTGGAATTTCACTTCGCCGCAGCCGCGCAAACGCGGTTACAGTCTGTTTATCTACCTGCTCCCCTACCTCGAGATGACTCATCTCTACGACCGCTGGGATTTTCGGGATCCGGACAAGGTGTTTGTAGGAGACACTGAATCACTGGCGGCTCACGGCCCGAATCTGCTCTGCCCGTCGGAACCGGAGAGCGAGAATCCGCTGGATTACGGCTCGCAGCACATCCAGGGAATTCAGATGCCCCCGCGCCACATCAAGGTGACCAGCTATGGAGGGAACGGTGGAACCAGATCGTATCATCCGGACTCGGGTTTCCTGCAGACGGATGGGATCTTCTTCATGGCGGGACCCGATTCGCAGCCGTTGCCGAACCAACAGCCGGTATGTATAGCCGACGTTAAAGACGGTACGAGCAGCACGCTGTTGTTCGGAGAACGCAGTCGCTGGGATCCGAATTACGACACGTTCGCACCGCCCGGGTGGGATTGGGAATTTCATTTCTATGGAAACTGGTGCGGCGCAACTCGCTTGGTCTTGGCTCATGTAACGCTCAGCAGCTACTCACCCATCAACTACCGACTGCCGTTTGACTACGACCACCGCGGTAGTGCGATTCCGCCGGCCAATAGTGCCGCCGATTTCAAGTACTACATCGACCTGCGGGTCTGTGCCTACGGGAGCAACCATCCGGGTGGAGCGAATCTGGCCACGGCCGACGGGGCGGTGAGATTCTATTCAGAGACTATGCCGCTGTCGCTTCTCCGGGCCTTGAGCACGCGGCAATCCGCTGAGGTGGTGACTGAGCCATGAGCAGATTACTACGCATCAGACGGAGTGCTCTGACGGCAATGGGCATGATTCGAGGCAAGGATTGGCTCACGATCGTGTCGCTTGCGCTGGCGCTACTGCCGCTGTCCGGTTGCGGCCGCAACAAATCCGCCGCTACGGTCGAAGGTACCTTGCGGCTCAATGGCAAGCCGTTGGAGAATTGTCTGGTGACTTACCTGCCCGAGTCTGGGCAGGAAGAGTCGGGACCGCATTCCACGGGCTACACGGACCAACAGGGCGTTTATCGCCTCCGTTTCGCCGACCAGCAGGAGGGAGTGGTGGTGGGGCGGCATCGCGTTACGATCCAAGACCTGTCGGTGGCCACGGGTATCGTTCGCCGAGACCATGGGACGGTGGATGCCGAAGTGGAAGAGTCGGAAATCGCAACGCCGGTGCGACCGTCGCGGGTTTCGGACGGCTACGCGTCCGCATCAAGAACTCCCCTCACAAGGGAGGTCAAGCTGGGACACCAGGTGATCGACCTCGATCTCCAGTAACTGCCGAGCAGGCAGGAAGCTCTGCCCGTGTTGGCGACTATTCTGCCAGCGGTCATCGGTCAGGCTGCGCAGCCAACTGACCGAAGTGCATCACGTTGATTCGCAGCTTGGTTTTCCGCCGTTGCCGCGATTTCCCGGTGTGGTCATTCGGGTTGCTGGCAGTCGGATTCGTTTCGTGTCATCACGCGTCGGATCTGGGTGGTCGGCCTTTCGTGTGCGTCCCCGGGATCCTGCCACTTGGTCTCCCTGTTGTACCCGCGTCCCACGGTGTTTCGCTCGACTCGCTTCGTGTGAAGATGTACACTGCTGGCAGTTGTTGACCGTCTGTGGCAGTGTGTTGCCGGGTCATGTTTGCCGTGGGCAGAGGCGCCAGTCGCTTCGCCCTTTGAAGCTGGGTGAAAGATCACATGAATAATCTCTGGATGTGGCTGCCGCGTTGGATTCGTCTTGCGCTGCTGACGATCGCTTCACTGATGGTTGTGCTGGTGGTACTTGTGGCCGCCGGTTGGTGGTATCTGCATCCGACCGTACAACGCTCGGACGGCGTGGTTTACGGGCAACGCAACGGAAAGTCGCTCACGCTCGATGTGATTCGACCGGCACGCCCCAATGGCCTGGGCGTGGTACTGGTGGTCAGCGGCGGCTGGAAATCTGGCACTCCCGGGACGGCGCCGGTCTGGTTGATGGCGCCGGTGTTGCGGCGCGGCTATACGGTCTTCGCCGTCTGTCACGTCTCGCAGCCCGAGGCGACGGTGATGGAGATCATCCAGGACGTGCAACGTGGAGTGCGTTTTGTGCGGCATCACGCCAAAGAGTATGGGATTGATCCGGCGCGAATCGGCATCACGGGAGGGAGCGCGGGAGGACATCTCAGTCTGATGTTGGCCACGCGTGGCGGACCCGGTCTTAGCGACGCTCAGGATCCGATCGATCGCGAGAGCAGCGCCGTACAGGCCGTGGCAATTTTCTATCCGGTGACCGATCTGTTGAATCTGGGCCAGTCGACGGAGAATCCGGGAGACGGCGGACCCCCCAAGAGTTTTGTGAAGGCTTTTGGGCCGGATGCAACCAAGATGGCCGCCTGGAAAGTGATCGGTCGCGAAAGTTCACCCATCTATTACGTCACGGCCGACCTGCCACCGACTCTCATCTACCACGGCGACGCCGATACGCTGGTGCCGCTGGACCAGTCTGAGCGGTTTCGCGACGCCGCCACCCAGCGCGGACGCGCAGTGAGACTGGTCGTGCATCCCGGTGGATCTCATGGTTGGCTAACCATGATCTGGGACGTGAAGGAATTCGCTGATTGGTTCGATCTGCACTTGCGAGCCCCGCGGGATGGCGAATGACCCTCCGCAGGTGCGACGACGTCTATTGATTGCGATGCATGCTGATCGTGATCGTGCTGGGAACGCCCAGTTGCTTACCAACGAATTGGCAACCGGGGAACGATCCTCCTGCGCCTACTTTGAAACCGGAGACAGACAAATGAAATCTGCCACACCAGCTATCTGCCGATGGGTATGCGTCACGATACTGTTATCGTCGGGCGTGCTGGGCGCTTCGGCGCGTGAGATTCACGTTGCGAAGTCGGGCGACGATGCCGGTTCCGGCAGCCAGGACCGGCCCTATCTGACCATCGCCAAGGCGTCGGAAGATCGTGCAACCCGGGGATCTGATCACTCTCCACGCCGGAATTTATCGTGAATGGGTCAAGCCGGTTCGTGGCGGAACGGGCGAAGACAATCGAATCACCTATCGTGCCGCTCCGGGCGAGGTGGCCACGATCAAAGGTTCTGAGCAGATCGTCTCCTGGACCCGGCAGGAAGATGGTGTTTGGACAGTGGAACTGCCCAACACATTCTTCGGCGACTACAATCCCTACGCTCTGCAAGTCTCCGGAGGTTGGCTGAATTACGGCCAGTGGCATCATCGGGGGGATGTCTATCTCAACGGCGAGGCATTTTATGAGAAACAGACGGCCGACGAGGTTCGGCGAAGCGAACGCACAGCTGGTGCTGTCAGGTAAACGAGACAGGTCACGATCATCCGCGCGAACTTTGGCCAGGCCGATCCGAATGCGGAAGTGGCCGAGATCAATGTTCGCGAGAGCCTGTTCATGCCGGACATCAGTGGCCTGCAGTACATCACGATCGATGGGCTGCAATTCGCCCATGCCGCCGCCAACTGGGCGCCGCCCGTGTTGGAACTGCAAACCGGCGCCGTCGGCACGCGGATGGGAAAGCACTGGATCATCGAGAACTGCACGATCACCAACGCCCGCTGCGTCGGCATCATTTTGGGACACGCGCCGGGTGTCGATTACCGCGATATCGACGCGTTTGGCGACCACGTCGTCCGCAACAATGTCATCCGGCGCTGCGGGCAGGCCGGAATTGCCGGTCAAAAGGGAGCGACTCGCTGTGTGATCGCGGGCAATCTGATCGAAGACACCAATTACCGCCGGGAGTTCGGGGGTTGGGAAACCGCGGCGATCAAGTTCCACAACAGCGTGGATACCGTGATCAGCGGCAATCTGATCCGCGGCGTGTATCGGCAGGAGCAGGGTGCTTTTGGAATCTGGATCGACTTTGGCAACCAGGGGATCCGGATCACGCGCAATGTCATCTACAACACGGAAGCCGCCACGGTCTTTCTGGAGATGAACCACGGCCCCATCCTCGTCGACAACAACGTCCTGATCGGACAGGAGATTCGCAGCAACTCAGAGGCGACCGTCTTTGCGCACAACCTGCTCGTCGATTGCCCCTACGAATACTCGCCCGATCTCGAACGCCGATCGGAGTATTACCAGCCGCACACCACGAAACTCGCTGGACGCAAGACGGGCACGGCCCAGGACGACAAGTGGTATAACAACCTCTTCGTTCGACGAGGGCTCGACTCGGTGAAGACCGCACCCGGCTACGTGTCCGACTACAATGTTTTCCTGGAAGGGGCACAGCCCAGTTCCTTTGGCGACAAGAACAGCGTGGTCGATGCTCACGTGACGGGACTTGCGGTCGAAGATCATGCTCGAGGGAGCCACTATTTGCTTCTCGGTCAATGACGCGCCGCTGCGTCTCCAAGGGCCCCAGGTCGACGGGAAACTAGTCGGTGTCTTTCCGACCGTTGGCCAGACAATCGAAGATCGGCACGGCCATCCGATCACGATTGACACGGACATCAACGGCAAGCCGTGGCCGCGTCCTCTCGCCGGTCCGCTCGCAGACCTGCGGAGCGGCAGCAATACGATTGTCTGGTCGTTGAGAAGACCATAGCTGAATCGGTGCCAGTTCACCTGGGCCGGCCACGCGGCGGTTGGTCGCCGATGTCTGACGTTCGCAGTTCCAGAAACTCGCAACAATCCTGTAAACTCACTTAGCCAATAGGTTGGACCATGCCCAGATATAGATCGCGACGATCACCCGCGAGCGTTTGTTCCCATATTCCCTTTCTCCCCTAACGCGGCCGCCGGCCGCGTGAGGGGGAACGAGAGATCGATGAACCTACGTATTGTCGTTACACCGTCAGGACACCTCGTGGCGGTCGAATCAATTCTGGAAGGAGGCGAGCTGCCAGAGACTTCGCCGGACGTCGTCACCGAACAGAGGTGGGAGAAGAAGATTGCCCGCCACTTTGCTTCCAGCCAGGCGGAAGGGCTTCTGGCCCTGGCCACTGAGCGAATTGATAACCCGAGTCCATCCATTGCCTATTGGCGAGATTTCGGTGCGCGATATCTCACGGAACTCTGTCATCAGCCGGACGTAGCCAACGTGGCGGCCGAAGTGGTTCCGCCGCCCGAGTCAGAACTTTCAGGCATGCTCTTGAGCGTTCCGCCCTTGCAGGGGGGCGAATATCTGACGGAACGTGTGCTGAGCGACATCTGGGCCGATCTGGACGCCTGGGTGCGGTGCGAGGTGAGCCAGCACCGCCACGGTCTCTCCGGGTTTTTGAAAGAGCGAGCCGCCCTGTGGCACGCAGTGGGGCGAGTCTGTTTTCATCTGGCGGAAAACCGCCGGGATCCCGACTACCCCTTTGCGTTTCTGGCTACCTACGCTCCCAAGCTCTCGGCGGGTGCCCGCGTGCAGTATCAGCCGCTGAGCCAGGCGTTGCGCGAGTATGCTGGCGCGAAAGACAGGAACTCACTCATCAAGCTGCTCTCACCGGTTCAATTGGCGTCGGAGAAGAGTTCGTTCGTCAAGGAACTGGTCGAATCGGGTGATCTCTACCAGCCGCTGGCCTGGACCCCTCGGGAGGCTTACCGTTTCCTCCAGGAGATTCCGGTCTTTGAGGAGAGTGGCGTGTTGGTGCGCGTGCCCGATTGGTGGAAGAAACGGCCGCGGCCACAAGTAGGGGTGACGATCGGCGACAGAACGCAGAAGACCTTTGACGCCAGCTCGATGCTGGATTTCCGCGTGAATCTGGCTCTGGGTGAGGAAGAAGTGACCGAAGCCGAGTGGCGTGAATTGATGGCGGCCGAAAACGGGCTCGTGTTGCTCAAGGGGCAGTGGGTCGAAGTCGACCGGCAGAAACTGGCGGAAGTGCTGGACCATTGGCGGAAGGTGGAAGAACACGCTCAGGACGGGATCTCGTTCGTGGAGGGTATGCGTTTGCTGGCCGTGTGCCGGCGGACTTGTCGGAGGGCACCGCCGACGACCAGCGGCGCGAGTGGTCGTTCGTTGATGCGGGAAAATGGCTGGGGCAAGTGCTCCGCGATTTGCGCAGCCCCGAGGGCATCGAGCAAGTCGCGGCGGGCGCAAGCTTGAACGCGAAGCTGCGGAAATATCAGGAAACGGGGGTGGCTTGGCTGTCGCTACTGTCCCGCCTAGGCCTGGGCGCGTGTCTGGCCGACGACATGGGACTCGGCAAGACAGTGCAGGTGTTGGCCCTCCTGGCGGCCCTGAAAAGGAAGCCGAATCTCAAGCCGACTCTGCTGGTCGTGCCGGCGTCGCTGCTGGCCAACTGGAAATCCGAACTTCAGCGGTTCACGCCGACACTTCGAGCATTGTACGTTCACCCCTCCGAGACACCCAGAGATGAACTCAATCGACTGGCCAGTCAACCTGACCGAGCGATCCAAAACGTGGACGCCGTGTTCACCACCTATGCCATGCTGCTTCGACAAGCGTGGCTGCTGGAGGTCGATTGGCAGCTGGTGGTTATCGACGAGGCCCAGGCCATCAAGAACCCGGCTGCGCGACAGACGAAAGCCGTCAAGCGAATTCGGGCAGGGGCTCGAATCGCCTTGACCGGCACGCCCGTCGAGAATCGTCTGGCGGATCTTTGGTCACTGTTCGATTTTCTCTGTCCGGGCTTGCTGGGATCGCAGAAGAAGTTCAACGATTTCATCAAGGCATTGAGCGCGCGCGAACAGCAGCGATTTGCCCCGCTGAGGCAACTCGTCCAGCCGTATATTCTCCGGCGGCTGAAGACCGACAAGCGGGTCATCTCCGACCTGCCCGATAAGACCGAGGTTCGAGCGTTTTGTGGTCTTGGCAAACGGCAGGCCGTGCTCTACGCCAAGATGGTCGACGAAATGTCCGAGGCGTTGGAGAACCGCGAGGGGATGCAGCGGCGCGGGCTCGTGCTGGCCTATCTGATGCGATTCAAGCAGTTGTGCAATCACCCCAGCCAGTTACTGGGCGACGGGCTCTACCGGCCGGAGGACAGCGGCAAGTTCGTGCGGCTCGCGGAGATCTGCGAAGAAATCGCCTCGCGCCAAGAGAAAGCACTCGTCTTCACCCAATTCCGTGAAATGACGGAACCCCTGGCGGGCTTTCTGACAAAGACGTTTGGACGTGCGGGCCTGGTGTTGCACGGCACCACCGGTGTGAAACGCAGGAAGTACCTGGTCGACCAGTTCCAACGCGAAGATGGCCCACCTTTCTTCGTGCTCTCGCTCAAGGCGGGTGGTACGGGATTGAACCTGACGCAGGCTTCGCACGTCATTCACTTCGACCGCTGGTGGAACCCGGCCGTCGAGAACCAAGCCACGGACCGTGCATTCCGGATCGGTCAGCACCGCAACGTGCTGGTCCATAAGTTCGTCTGCCGCGGCACGATCGAAGAAAAAATCGACGCGCTGATCGCCGATAAGTCGCAACTGGCAGCGGATGTGCTGGAAGGTGGAACTGAGAAGTTGCTGACCGAAATGTCGGACGCCGAGTTGATCCAGTTGGTTGCTCTCGACGTGGACCGAGCCGATATGTAACAATCAGTGGCGACTGGCTTCGCCGCGGAGGAAGGGAGGAAGGGACGAAGGGAGGAAGGGAGGAAGGGAGGAAGGGAGGAAGGGAGGAAGGGAGGATTGAGCGGGCGGCACGCGCGAAGAATGGCTGGACGGAATTGAGCGCTGGCGCGGTGGAGTTGTCTTCGTGCGATTTTGTGAGTACTTCGGTGTCTGGTTTATTGATCGGGAGACGGTTGGCTGCTTGGCGTGCAACATCACGACGTGTGGGGTGTTCGAACAGTCGGGTATAAGGAAGGAGAACATCGATGGCCTGGAGCGGATTTCGTTGGCGACCCTATGTCCCGGTGGCACGACGCCGCGCACAAGCTCAGGAAAAGATGGCTTCGCTGCGCAAAAAGGGGGCAAATATTCAGCCGGTGGTCATTGAGGGTCGCACGATTGCCAGGACTTTCTGGGGCCAATCTTGGTGCGATCATTTGGAGTCGTTTAGCGACTACGAGAACCGTTTGCCGCGCGGCCGTACGTATGTCCGCAACGGGTCGGTCTGCCATTTGGAAATTGGCGCAGGCGAAATCCTGGCCAAGGTGGCCGGTTCGCGACTGTACAACGTTCGCATCCGCATCGAGACATTGCCGGCGAAGAAATGGAAAGCTGTGAAGCAGCGGTGTGCCGGCCAAGTCGGTTCCTTACTGGAACTGTTGCAGGGCAAGCTATCGAGCCGCGTCATGGAAGTCGTCACCGACCCGCAGGACGGATTGTTCCCATGCCCCAAAGAGATCTCGTTGTCGTGTAGTTGTCCGGACTGGGCCGTCATGTGCAAGCACGTGGCGGCGGTCCTCTACGGCGTGGGGGCTCGGCTGGATCGACAACCGGAATTGTTGTTCAAACTGCGGGGGGTCGACCACGAGGAACTGATTGACGCCGATGCGGAGGCGGCCGTATCGGCTGCCACGACCCGAGGCAAGTCGAAACGGCTTTCGGACGGAGACCTGTCGGGTGTGTTTGGGATTGACCTGGATACATCCGAAGCCGCGGCGGCGACGGGTACGCCTCGCACGAAGAGGGCGAAAAAGGTGACGGCCGCGGCGCTCGGAGAGACGCCGGCGGCGAAGAAATCCGCCAAGAAAAAATCCGTCAAGAAGAAAACTCCCCGGAAGAAGTCGCCGCAACCAGCAGGCCAGAAAACCGCGGCGAAGAGAACCACGCGCAAGGTCGCCGCGAAATCGGCGATCAGCCAGGATGTGGAAGAAATGCCGACAGCGTTGCAGCGGAAGAAGGCCGGCAAGAAGGCTGTTGCCGGCAAAGCAACTCGAAAGCCGCGCGCGAAGTCCAAGGATTAGTCCGCGAAGAAAACGGACTGGGTGAACCCGTCCTGCCGGCCACATGCGAGGCGACGTGGAACCGGCGTCCGAGCGACTGAGCATCTGGCCACCTTTGCCAGGCGGTGCCGCGCGACGAGTTCCGGTCTGTTTGTCTGAGGAGTATTGGTCGCACGCCGGAGCCTCCCTTCGCGCACTCGCCGGGAATCCATCGTCAACATGTTTTGATGACCAGAGGAGGGCCCGCAAGTTGTACGTCTCGATTGTCACTTGTATGCAGTTGTTCGCGACCGTTGTCTCGGCCGCCGCGGATGCGCCGCAAGAGTGGTTTGGCGGGCAGCCTCCGCTCGGGGCACGCGATGAGCGGCGACACTTGTTTCGGCCATATTCGGCGGTGGAACTGAATTATCTGGGAGCGAATTACTGCGAGAACCTGCTGGACAAGCGGTTCAACACGACGAGCTATACGCACCTGGGATTCGACAGTAATCGGTGGGATGCGTGGCACCTTCAGTTTCCGGACGACGCGGCGAGGATTGCGGAGGCATTTGTCTGGGAGGACAGGTATTCTGGCATAGCGAGGCTGGAGACGGTGCGACGGTTCGTGAAAGGGATGCTGGCGGCGCACATTCCCGGGACCCAGGGCTACCACTTCTTTCGGCACCGGAGCGGCGGGAAGACGTACGTCATCTTCGATGATTCTGGCGGAGAGGGGCGGGTGCAGCTTTCGAATCTGGGGGACGACATCCAGGGACTGGTGACAGTCGGATTCCGAGCGCAGTTTGGGGATGCGTGGTTGGAGCCGAAGGATTTTGCCTACGCAGACTCTCCCGTGAACGCCGGCACGCCCGCGCTTGCGAGGTCGCCGGCGTACTGGAACGAGTCGCCGTTCGTGTTTCAGCGAGCATTTCGCCGCGACGTACTGTCGGTCAATTTCCAGGGACGGTATTGGCTGAGCGACGAGGACATGCCCATCGAGTGTGCGTATGAATCGTCCAAGGCCGAGGCACTGGCCATCTCGATTGGCCAACCGGGCAAGCACATCCCGTTGTTGTGGGATGCGCAGGCGCCTGGCATCATCGATTTTGGAGACCGCGTCACGCAATGGCGTTCGGATCGCGATGGTGACCAGGCGATGGCGACGCCGAACTGCCGCTACCTCGTGCTGCGCAAGAACACGACGTGGGCCTGTCCGGGATACGGTTCGTGCCTCCTCGTTATCTGGGACGGCCGGCCGGACGCGATCGAGGCGGTGGCTGAGGACGGATATGGGCAATTGCGCCTGGTGTTCCCCAACCAGGACGGTGTCGCCCAAGGGCGAGTCTGGCTCTATCCTTTCCACTGGATCAACCCGGACGATATGGAGTACGTGTTTCGCAATGCCGAGTGCTTCCTGGCCCAAGGCCGGCTCATGCACAACGGGTTTCCATCGCAGCAACTGGTGAATGCCATTCCTGCGGGGCTGGCTGCCGGAGCCGTCATGCTGACGAAATACGACGATCCGCTGGCACGCACCGCCCAGGTTGAGGCAGCCAACGCCGTTGATGCCTTCCTCGCGCCCGAGCACAAGGGCCGGCGATTCGTCCGGCTGTTCTTTGAAGTGAAAGCGGCCGCGTGGATGGTGGAACTTGGCAAGGCACTCGACGACCGGGTCATGATCGATAAATACACCCTATGGGTGAAGTCGACGATGGACCGCCTGTTATCAGCCGAGGGCGGTTATGACGGGAAAGCGTGGGGCGATGGGTGGTCGCACTTCAACAACATGAAAGCCACCTGGCTGGCATATGAGGCGACGGGCATCCCAGCCTACCGGGAAGCCTACGAACGCGCCATGGACGTCTACACCATCGATCCCAACGGCGTCTACCGCAACGGCGAGCCGCTCCAGGCGCCCGGCGGATTCGATGTCTACGCCGGCACGCTCCCCATGGCGGTGTGGGGACACTGGGGACTCAAAGACCGAGTCGACCAGTTGATCGACCTGCAGGTTCCCAACGGTTGGCACCACGCCGAGATACCCGTGGCCGACCTGTGGAACGACGCGGGTGCGGGTCCGTGGTCGCAGGATGACGCCCAGCCAGACATGGTGGGTTTTATGCTCCGCGGGTACAACATGCCGCGGGAGCCTAAACGCCTGCTGCCGACGGGGGCGTTTCCCAAACTGGGCGAGACGGGAGAGTTTGAAGCGACCTGGGCGCCGATCGTGGACAATCCCTATTTTCTCCCCGGCCGGCAGGAAATCCGCGAACTCAAGACAGGCGAGCTGTTACCGATCCGCGAGTTCAAGACCGTCGAGTTGGACCTGTCCGGGCAGAAAGAAACGCCACCCTGCATCACGCAGCGCATCGACGTCGGCGACGCCACGGGTGCGGCCTTGGATCTCCGCGTCGCGCGAGGGAGCTATCTGGTCGAGGTCTCACCGGACGGTGAACATTGGATTCCGCGACTCGACACCTGGTGCGAGACGCCGACGACGCGTTCCCTCGACCTCTCATTTCTGCTAGGCGCGAGGGACGAACTGGTGCGCACGCTGCAGCTGGCCCCGCCGGATGACGTCGCCTATGTGCAGTCATCCACCGGCAGCGAGATCGTCGGCGACCATCGCCGCACGGTAACACCCGCTGGACACGCCATTTACCGATTGGTCGTGCCGAAGGTCGACCAGTGCCATCTGGAATTTCTGGTCGGCAACAACTATCGAATCGACTTGTCTCGTGACGCGCATGAGTGGACCGAGGCACTGTCGCCGAGCCAGATTATCCCTGCCAAGGGGGACAATCAGAAACATGCCGCCTGGCTCAGGATAGTCGATGCTACGAAGCATGTGGGGCCGGCAGGCGAGGTCTACATCCGGTTGCGTCATGGTGGAAACGACCACGGGCCAGGGGTCGACTACGGCGGCGCTCCCGCGCTGCTCCGCCGCATCACGGTGTACGCGACTCACAAATCATCCGAGATCCATGTGCGTCTGACCGGTGCGCCCCATGCCAAGGCAGCAAGCCTGGAAGTCGAGTGGATGCGCGTGCGGACGTGGTGAGCGCGTCTCCTCGTCGCACGTTTGCCGCAAGCACCGGGGGCCGTTCCTTTACTTCGCCGGTTTCCGGTCGTCGAGGATCAGTTCCGCGGCTAGTCGCACGGCGGTTCTGACGACCCGGCCGCATACTTCGCTGGGACCAGGATTCGCCGCGATAAACTCGCCGCGCTCCCGGCGGTCGGCAAGGTTGTAGCGGCGCCCCATGTGCTTTTCCAGAAGATCGCCACACTGGGTGCTTCCCAACTCCTTTTCGAAACCGGCGCAGAAGGCGCGGGCGGGGACCAGCGAAGTCTGCCACGTCACGACATCCTCGAGATGATCGCGGCCGAACACCAATCCCAGCGCCATGAGTGAACCGACGACCGCCCCGCAAGTTTCCCCGCGCTCGGCGATACCTGGCAAGGGGGTGAGAGCCTTCAGTATGTTGTCGCCCGGCAATCGGAATCCTTGCTGGAGTGTCAAGAATGAGGCCTGAGCGCAATGGTGACAGCGTTGCATGTTGAATTCGGCTCGCGTATCGAGATACTCCAGGAAGTCGGCCCGGGAAAGGGTCTCAGACGGAGGCGGGGGCGGCACCCGTGGCGCCACGTCCGTCGTCGGTTCCACCGTCGCAGAGGTCTCTTCCTCGGCACAGGACGCGAGCACCAGTACTGCGGTCGAAGCACCGGATGCGCCGAGAAATCGTCGACGGCTAAGTTGCTGGTCCATATCTGGTCGTGGCATGGTCATCATACTCGCTCGTTCATCGTCTCGCGGACCCAAGAATGGTTGTATCGATTCGGCCGTTTGCCGTAAACAGAAAACAGGGAGTAAGGGAGTAAGGGAGAAAGGGAGTAAGGGACAAAGGGACAACGGAGGACGCGGTAGTAGGCTGCATGGTAAGAATCCGCTTGTGGCCCAGGACTGTGGTTTTGCCGGCAGCGGAGGTTTTCATCTTGGGATTTCGAATTTGTTTGAGATTTCGAATTTAGGATTTCGGATTTCCGGTTTGGTTGCGGCCAGCGGTCGCGTTGGGCATTCACCATTGTCTTCCCAGTTGTGCGCCGGCCTCGATTTCCGTAAGGCCGGCCATGTTGACGATCAACCGTGGAGTTTACATCTACGACTGACAGCGGTCCTGCTTCGTCACCGGTCCAGCGGGCGGAATTCGAGCGAATCAAAAGTCGCTGAAATGGGAGCCTTGGACGTACTGCAAACGGCCACGCCGACCAAAACCTTAGTGGGGAAATCCGGAATCTCGATGGTCTGCGGACTGCCCCAGTCGTGGCCGTCCTCGCTGATCGAACCTGACACGACGCCGTCGCGTCGCTGCAACCGAAGGTGCCAACTACCGGCCGTGCGGTTAACCGATGGCCGGTTACGGTTGATGACCCATTGTCCTGCCTTGCGCCGATCGAAACTCATGTAGTCGACCACCGGCTTTTCTGGCTGGACGTACATCGCTCGCTCGAGACGCACGTAGTCCTTGTCACTCTTCCACAACAGCAAACCTGCACTGCAGAAGACCGGTCTCCCTTCAATCAAGGACTGACCTCGCAATCTGAAGTCGGGTGACACACGAACTTGGATGACAAAATCGCCCGTCACTTCACGCATGACGCGCGGGGCATCCGTGACGTTCAGTTCGGCGCTCAAATCACGCGGGCCCCGCTCAATCGAAATCGTCACGTGGTCGCCGGTCATCTCGACTCGGCAACCATCATTCATGCGTGACGGTTCGCCCCAGGGGCTGTCGGTAACCGGCGCTTCGGCCTGACAGATAGTCGTACCGCGAGCACCACCAACAAAAAACAACGCGAGTGTGCACAGACCAACTTCGAGCTTCATGGCCTCACCTCAATGATCACATGGCCGGGGAAGACGCAGCATCAGCAAGCCTGTAGTGCTCAGTATCGGGTTACCGACATCGAAAAGTCAAATCGAACACAGTCAAAGTGGGTGGTGTCGCGGGTGCTCGTCGCACTGGTTTCGCCATTTTGTGCCTGATATACTTCAGATGACTGATTGTATCGAGACTGGAACACGCTCATATTGCTGTGGCTCGGAACATGAACAGTGTCTTGTTGTCGGCGGCCCTTTTGTTCGTGGTGGCGGCAGGTGCGGTAGCGGAAGAAAGTGATGTGTTCATTTTCGAGAGTCCGGCACTGGTAACGCCTCACAACAAGATCGACGAACTGGTTTTCGCCAAGCTGAAATTATTGGAGATCGAGCCGGCCATCTGCAGCGACGCGGTGTTTGTCCGCCGAGCCTATTTGGATGTGATTGGTACGCTCCCCACGGCGGAGGAAGCCAGGAGGTTCATCGATGATTCGAACACGAAGACAAAGCGCAGCCTGTTGATCGATCGTCTGTTGGACCGAGATGAGTTTGCGGATTACTGGTCGATGAAGTGGGGTGATATCCTGCGCATCAAGGCGGAGTTCCCGGTCAACCTCTGGCCGAATGCCGCTCAGGCTTACCACCGCTGGATCCGAGCTTCCCTTGCCGAGAACAAACCGTACGACCAGTTCGTCCGGGAACTGCTCACTTCCAGCGGCAGCAATTACCGCGTCGGACAGGTCAACTTTTACCGGGCCATACAGAGCAAGGCTCCGGAAGGCACGGCCCACGCCGTAGCCTTGGCGTTCATGGGATCGCGAGCCGAGAATTGGCCGGCAGGTCGCCTATCGGGCATGGCGGTGTTCTTCTCACAGATCGGCTACAAGCCCACGAGTGAATGGAAGGAGGAGATCGTCTTCTGGGATCCGTTCAATTCCAGCAGCGTGCCGGGCAACAGCGTACCGGGCACGGCGGAAGTCGGCCTTTCCGCGCTGGCCGCCACGCCAGCGGAGGCAGTTCCCCTGTGGGAACCCAGCGGCGCACCGAACACCGCGATCCTTCCCGACGGGACAGCGGTGCAATTACCACCGGACCTGGATCCCAGGAGGGTCTTCGCCGACTGGTTGATTTCCCCGGAGAATCCTTGGTTTGCCCGCAGTATTGTTAACCGCGTCTGGGCGTGGCTGCTGGGACGCGGCATCGTGCACGAGCCGGATGACATGCGGGAGGACAATCCACCGAGCAATCCCGAGTTGTTGGCCTTGTTAGAGCGGGAGTTCATCGCCAGCGGCTACGACCTGAAGCAACTTTATCGCCTGATCTTGACGTCGACCACCTATCAGTTTTCCTCCGTGTCCCGCTCGAGCAGTCCGGAAGCGGAGGCAGCTTTTGCGAGCTACCCGCTGCGTCGACTGGAGGCTGAAGTCTTGATTGACGCCATCAACAAGGTGACCGGCACGTCGGATCTCTACACAAGTCCCATACCCGAGCCCTTCACATATATTCCGCGAGACCTTCCCGCGATCTGTATCGCGGACGGCAGTATCACCAGTCCGTTCCTGGCGTTATTTGGGCGGTCCGCGCGGGCCACCGGCATGGAGAACGAACGTGTCAACAAACTCAGCCGGGCTCAGTGGCTGCATCTGCTCAATTCCGGCCATATCCAGGCCAAGCTGGAACAAGGTCCCCGGCTGCGGGAGATTTTCAGTGCTCGCCGCGGCCGGGAGGCCATTATCGAGGAGCTCTACCTGACCATTCTTTCGCGGCGACCGACGGACGGAAGAAGTGAAGAATATCCATGAGTATGGCGCACTGCGTGGCAGGAAGAACCGTGACAACCTGGTGGACATCGTCTGGTGTCTCATGAACAGCACCGAGTTTCTCTATCGGCACTGATCGAATCGGAGTATTGAGCGGTGAAGCCGCGGGAGACGTATGTGATGAACGAGAAACGGATATCGAGCGGCTGTGCGGCGATGACGCGGCGCGAGGCCATGCGGCGCGGTGTCTCTGGCGTGGCAGGGGTGTTGGCGGCCGATTGCCTGGGTGCCGATTTGCCGGCGGCGATGCCCCGGCCGCAGGAAGAGCCTGCCAGGGTCACTGCCAAGTCGGTGATCCAGGTTTTCCTGTGGGGTGGCATGTCCCACAACGACACCTGGGATCCGAAGCCGGAGTCGGGGCGTGAGTACATGGGGGATTTCAAGGATGTGATCAACACGAACGTGGTTGGCATTCAACTCGGCGCTCTGTTTCCGGAATTGGCCAAACAGGCCGACAAGTTCTCTCTGATCCGCAGCATGACGCACGGCATTAATGGCCACGAAACGGCCGCCTATCTGATGCAGACCGGACATGCCAGCGGCGAGCGTCTGGCGTATCCCAGTATTGGTGCCGTGTTCGCATTGCTGAAAGGTCCCGAGTACACGGGACTGATCCCTCCTTACGTCGTGTTGACGCGGGCTCAGGGCCGGTTTTCCGAAGAGGGCTTTCTGGGGCCGAAGTACAAACCATTTGCCACGGGGGGAGACCCGAATGCACCGCGGTTTGAAGTGGAGGGGATCATTGCCCGGGGGATCTCAGACGACCGGCAGAGAGCACGCCGCGCATTGCTCGACAAGATGGATACCATGGGCAGGGTGATGGCGGCGAGTGGACGGGTGGCCGAGTCGCAGAAGGGGAGAGAGCAGGCCTATGAGCTGATCCTGGGCTCGGGCAAGGATGTGTTCGACCTCTCTCGTGAAGAACCGGCACTGCGAGATCGCTACGGCCGTCACACGTTCGGGCAGGACTGTCTGGTCGCGCGGCGGCTGGTCGAGTCGGGTGTTCCCTATGTGGTCATCAACTATCCCGGGGGTTGGGACACGCACAGCAATCACTTTGCCACGATGCGCCGGCAGGCACCACAATTGGACCAGGGACTGGGAGTGTTGTTGCAGGACTTGCACGACCGTGGGCTGCTGGCGACGACCCTTGTCTGGTGTTGCGGCGAGTTTGGTCGAGGTCCCAAGGTGGATTGGCAGCCGCCTTGGAATGGTGGTCGCAACCATTATGGCAAGGTGTTTTCGGTACTGGTGGCGGGGGGCGGTTTTCAGGGCGGGCATGTGGTGGGCTCGTCGGATGCCACCGGCGCGGAAGTCGCGGACCGGCCCGTCTATCCGGCGGACTTACTGGGCAGCATCTATCAGTTGGCCGGCATCGACGCCAGTGCCAAGCTGCCGCATCCCTTGGGTTTGGAGGCGCGCGTGTTGCCCACGGAATCGGAGGGCGGCAAGAGGGCGGGGCTCTTGGCAGAGATCATGTGATGCCTGCCTTGCGGCTGGGACTGCGCGAGATACAGAAAGCGGAGTGACGAATGAACAGGGCTTATTGGCTTTCGATGCTGGGGATCTTGAGTTTGCTGGCGACGGTTCCCGAAGCCTGGGGGCAGGCCCGCAACACAGCGTATATTGCCTACGTGTATCCGGCCGGGGGGCAGCAAGGTTCCACGTTTCAGATCCGGTTGGGAGGGCAGCGGCTCAATGGCCTCTATGATGTACTCGTTTCCGGCTCGGGCATTACCGCCAAGCTGATCGATTACCACAGGCAACTTGGCAACCAGGAATTCACGTTGTTGCGTGAACAGCTCAAGGAGTTGAGGGCGCCCAGTCCCCAGAACGTTGACGAAGTGCCGCAGCAGGATCAGGCGACGCTCGACCTGATTGAAAAGATCGAACAGAGATTGGCTCAGCACGTCAACACGCCCGCTTGCATTTCGCATGCCGATCTGGCTTTTGTGGAGGTCACGATAGCGCCTGACGCGGAACCCGGCGCGGGAAATCAGGCTGGTCACTCAGCGAGGTGTCACCAACCCGCTTGGTTTCCGCGTCGGCCAGGTTCCCGAAGTCGCCAGGAAGCCGATGAAAACCTGCGCCGTCCAGGTACTCGGCAAGGAGCAGCTCGGCCAACGTAACAGGCCTCGGGACGAAGAAGAATCGCGCATCAGTTTGCCATGCACGATGAACGGTCAGATCGGCTCGGGCGAAGTGAATCGCTACCGTTTCGAGGCGCACCAAGGTCAACGGCTGGTCGTCTCGACCGAAGCTCGTCAGTTGATCCCGTATATTGCCGACGCCGTACCCGGCTGGTTTCAACCGGTGTTGACGCTCTACGAAGCGAGCGGGAAAGAGGTGGCGTTCAACGATGACTTCCGATTCAAGCCCGATCCGACGCTGTTCTTTGAGGTGCCGAAAGAGGGTGAATATGTGCTCGAAATCCGCGATGCCATCTACCGCGGACGCGAGGATTTCATTTATCGCATAACCGTTGGTGAGCTGCCGTTTGTGACCGGCATTTTTCCCTTGGGCGCCCGCACAGGCAGTGGCGCAACGATCGCGATGCAGGGCTGGAATCTCGACAAGGTCGAATTGTCGCCCCCTTCCGCCACCTCGCTGCCGGGAGTGTACCGGGTCGCTGCCAGCGGCAACGGTCTCGTGTCCAATTCCGTGCCGTTCGCAGTGGACACTCTGCCGGAGTGTCTGGAGGAGGAAGCCAATAATGACCGGTCGCACGCACAGGCGGTGCAGCTTCCTGTCATTGTCAATGGGCGCATGGATCAGCCGGATGACTGCGATGTATTTCAATTGGAAGGCCGCGCCGGCGACACGATCGTGGCGGAAGTCACCGCTCGTCGCCTCGATTCGCCGATGGACTCCGTGCTCATGCTCACCGATACGACCGGCAAGGTGGTGGCGCTGAGCGACGATCATGAAGACCTGGGGTCCGGGTTGAACACGCACCATGCCGATTCCTACTTGATAGCCACGCTGCCTGCCGACGGAGCCTACTACATCCATCTGGGCGAGACGACTCGCGCCGGTGGCGAAGCGTATGCCTATCGTCTGCGTCTCAGCGCGCCCCGACCTGATTTCGCTCTGTACGCGGTGCCGTCATCGCTCGCACTGCGCAGCAGAAATGCCGCCCCCGTGACCGTGCATGCCATCCGCAAGGATGGCTTTGCCGACGAGATCAAGCTGAGCCTCAAGGATCCGCCGGCGGGATTCGCGTCGGCGGCCGTGACCCTGCCTGCCGGCGCGAACTCCGTGCGATTCCCCATCCGCACTCGACTCGTGACTACCGAGCAGCCGGTCCGTCTGGCCATCCAGGGCACCGCCACGATCCAGGGTCAGGTGATCGTCAATGACGTGAGGCCGGCGGAAGATTGGATGCAGGCGTTCCTCTGGCGTCACCTTGTTCCCGCCGAGGACCTGCAAGTGATGGTGTTCGATCCGTCGTACCAACCACCCCCTGCGCGAGTTCCCCCCGAACAGAAACCCAACAGCGAACCGGCCGCACTGGCCAAAGAAGCCTCGAAATTCAGTCAGCGGCAGGTCGCCGGGCGATTGCGACAACTCAAGACGCTCTATGAAGAGTGGTTGCTCACGGACGATTTCTACATCCGCAAAGTCGCCGAATGCGAAGCGGCGCTGTAGTTGCTCCCCCGTCACCGTCCGGCGGCCGGTTGTCGCCGACAGGGCCTGGGCCCTAGTGCGTTGTGTCATCCGTCCCGATTCGGTGAGCCGGCGAAGGCCAGACGAGTGGGAGGAATTGTGGGCCGATCGGGGATGGCCCCTATGCCTGGTTGTGATTTCACAGCGAGAGAGTTTTCACTACAATGCTCATGGGAGCCCCGCTGCCCGCTCGCCTGTCGACAGCAGCAGAAACCCTCGATAAAGGGGCACTGCCGCTCCATAGGCCACTCGCCAACGTCCTGTTCGGTGGGGATTTCTTCGTGACGGGGGGCACGCGAATGGTGTGTTCGACGAGGGATGGGGCAGTTGTGGTTGCCGGTGTGAATCCGAGTGAATTCGAAATGGCTAGTGGTCGCCGATAGTATGTTGGGGCGACAGACTACTTGCCCGACGGTAATTCGTAGAGGGAGAATTCGACTAATATCATGCGTGTAGGTATTGTTGGATGGCGCGGCATGGTCGGTTCCGTCTTGATGGAGCGCATGGCTGCTGAGGACGATCTGGCGAACTGCGAAGTTGTCTATTTTTCGACATCGCAGGTTGGGCAAGCAGGTCCGGACGGTGCGAAGTTGCTGCCGTCGGATTCGATTGACGAGCTGAAAAAGCTCGACTGCGTCCTGACGACTCAGGGGGGGGATTATACGGCAGCGGTCTACACCAAGTTGCGCGACGCGGGCTGGCGCGGCTATTGGATCGACGCGGCTTCGACGCTGCGCATGGCGGACGAGAGCATCATTGTCCTTGACCCGGTCAATCTTGATGTCATCCGCGACGGGCTGAAACGGGGCATCAAGACTTATGTGGGGGGCAATTGCACCGTCAGCCTGCTGCTGATGGCACTCTCTGGCTTGCTGCGTGCGAACCTGGTCGAGTGGATCAGCTCCATGACGTATCAGGCCGCTTCGGGAGCCGGCGCGAAGAACATGCGCGAACTGGTCGAACAGATGTCGGTCATCTCCGGCCGGGCCAGCGACGATCTGCGGCAGCCGGCTCTGGCTATTCTCGATCTCGACCGCAACGTTACGGCGACCATTCGCGCCGAGGAGTTTCCGGTGGAGCATTTCGGCGCGCCGCTGGCGGCTAGTCTGATACCTTGGATCGATAAGCCGGTCGCCGACGGACAGACCCGCGAGGAATGGAAAGGAATGGCCGAAACCAACAAGATCCTCGGCTGCGATCCTCCCATTCCCGTGGATGGTATCTGCGTGCGTGTGGGCGCGATGCGATGTCACTCGCAGGGTGTGACCATCAAGCTCAAGAAAAATATCCCCCTTGCCGACATCGAACACCTGATCGCCGCCGATCATCCATGGGCCAAGGTTGTCCCGAACGACAAGCAGTCGACGCTCACGCAACTGACTCCGGCGGCCGTCAGCGGCACGTTGATGACCCCCATCGGGCGGTTGCGGAAGATGAAGCTTGGTCCCGATTTCTTGACCGGCTTTACCGTTGGAGATCAATTGCTGTGGGGCGCCGCTGAGCCTCTCCGCCGGATGTTCCGGATCGTGCTGGAAATGTGAGAGGACGACGATTTTGGGGGGACGCGAGAGTCGAACACGCTGGCGTGCCTGCTGGAAATGCGGGACAGAGGCGAGTGACGCGGTGGTCTGTCCAAGTTGGGACCCTGCCGGACGATGAACTGAACGATAATCTGGAGTGACCGCTATGAAGAGACTGCCGTTGCGAATCGTGACCCTGCTGGTTGGTGCTGCTGTCTATGGCCAGGTACTGTCGGCGGCTGCAGCTGAATCGCCCCAGGACAGTTCGGCCCAGGCCTCCGGCCAGGTGCCCTGCGAATTGGCTCGGGACGTGAAAGTCCGCATGAATTATCTGCTCCAACTGCCCAAGGACTACGACCAGCAGGAATCGGCGCCACTGCTGCTGTTCCTGCACGGTGCTGGGGAACGGGGAGACAGCCTTGATCTGGTGAAAAAACATGGCCCGCCGAAACTCATCGAGGCGGGGCAGGACTTGCCGTTCATCGTCGTGTCGCCCCAGTGTCCTGCAGGTCGTTGGTGGGAGCCGTTCGAATTGGCGGCACTGTTGGACGAGATTGTCGAGAAGTACAAGGTCGATCAGGATCGCATTTACGTCACGGGACTGAGCATGGGCGGTTACGGCACCTGGTCTCTGGCTGCGCACCAGCCAAAGCGATTCGCTGCCATTGTGCCCATCTGTGGCGGTGGCGAGCCGATCAGGACTCGGGCGTTCGCCAAGGTTCCGGCCTGGGTGTTTCACGGGGCGAAAGACAACGTGGTCCCCCTCGAGCGGTCAGAGATCATGGTCGAAGCCATGAAGAAAGCTGGCGGCAATGTCAAGTTCACCGTCTTCCCGGAAGCGGGACATGACTCGTGGACCGAGGCTTATGCCGACCCCGAACTGTATCAGTGGCTGCTCCAGCAGAAGCGGTCAGCAGAATAGTTGCACGACTCGACGCCTAGCGTGGACGCTGTGCAGGTCGTCGTACGTGACGCGATTCCTTTTCAGGCACAGGCAGGGGAGGCGTGGATTCGTCTGCGCCGGTGTCGGCCTGGGATCGTAGCTGGCCAGTTGTGGTCCCACTGGGACGAGCCCAGTGGAAACCTGGTTTGGTAGCTGGCCAGTTGTGGTCCCACTGGGACGAGCCCAGTGGAAACCTGGGGGGCTCTACCGACAACAACTTCCGCTGCCGGCAGGACCACGGTCATGATCCGCCGACAGATTCTCACCACGGGAGCATGCAACTCGGTCCTCCGTTCCTTCCCTTTCTCCCTTTCTCCCCGGACACGGGGCATTCTGGTGCGGCTTCACCGGCTACATGGCATGCCCTGCTTACAGTATGAGTTATGATGAGCTAGAAGGTGTTTTCACCCTGTTTTCCGTTCCGCGCAAGTGCAGTGGAACAATCACGTCGAGGAACACATCATGCGTTTGCCGGATCACCTTCACTGGATCCTGAGTCAGGCACTTGATGCAGTGGCACCTACCAAGGAGGAATGTGCCCATCTGCTCAGTTTCCCCGTTACTTCACTCGAGGCCAGGGCCATCATGGCGGTGGCCGACACCGTATCCCGCCGCCGCTTTGGCCATCAAGCAATGCTGCTCGGGCAAATTGGCGTCGAGACGGTTCCTTGTCCCGGCAATTGCCAATTCTGCGTGTTCGGCGAGGAGCATACGACGTTCGAGCGAACCCGCTTGACGACGGAGGAGATCGTGGCCAGGGCCCGGTCCTTTGCAGCATCGGGCGATCTCTACGCCATCTTCCTGATGACGATGCACGAGTTTTCTCTGGACGATCTGCTCCGCGTCATCGACGATATCCGAACAGCTATCCCGCCCCAGACCCAAATCGTGGTGAACATTGGCGACTTCGGCATCGCACAGGCGCGACAATTGAAGGAAGCGGGTGTTCGGGCGCCTACCACGTGTGTCGCCTTCGAGAGGGTACGGATACTCGGCTTGACCCCGAAGAGCGGAAGGAGACTTTCAAGGTCATCCGGGATGCGGGGCTCGACTTCTACTACTGTTGCGAGCCTATTGGTCCGGAGCATACGCCCGAAGAACTTGTCGAGCAGATGTTTCTCGGCATCGAGTATGGTTGCTTCCAGCATGCGGCGATGCGACGGGTCTACGTGCCGGCACTGCCGATTAGTGAGCGGGGGCAGATTTCCGAGCTGCGGCTCGCCCAAGTCGTGGCCGTCGTCACGCTTGCCACGCTGGGCTGTCAAGAAACTCAGAATATCGCGGTCCACGAGCCGAACTTGCTGGGCTTGGCCGCCGGTGCCAACGTGGTCTACGCCGAAACAGGAGCGAATCCTCGGGACACGCAGGCCGACACTTCGTTGAGCCGGGGACTCGACATGGCTGCCGCTCGGAAGATGCTGTACGAAGCCGGTTTCAGTTCCCTGAAACGAGGTGATGGTTCGTCTGTCGTGCTCGATCTGCCGTATATTCGAGCCGCCGAGAATGCCAAGGTTGCTGTGACCACGCCAGGCCATCGGAATGCAGACGTCGGGTTATCGGTATGACGACGCCAGGCCATCGGAGTGCAGACGTCGGGCCATCGGTATGACAACGCCAGGCCATCGGAGTGCAGACGTCGGGCCATCGGTATGACAACGCCAGGCCATCGGAGTGCAGACGTCAGGCTATCGGTATGGAGGTGATTCTTCACCACAACGTGGTGGTACCCCGAAGCCCGGGGTCGCCGCGTTTCGCGGCGCACCCCGGGGACGCGTTGGGCAGAGAGAATGGCATCCTGAAGGGATGCCACAGGACCGACGTAGTCTCAAGCGTCACATTGCGTCACGCACCGGCGCCGGGTTGGTTGCATCCAATTCGACGCGCCGGTTTGTGGGCTACGGCAGTTCGTCCGACCTCATGGGGGTCGCGGGGATTTGGTGTGGCGCCCGCATGGACATGGCTAATCGTCCGTGGGCAACGGCCTGCCTCGTGTCTCGGGCGCCCAGATCAACACGACCAGGCCCAGCAGGTAAATGCCAGCCAGGAGTACCGACACGGTGCGGAAGGGTTCGGAAAATCCCATGCCCTCGAAGGCATTGCGGATGGGGTTCTTGAGAATGATGACCAATGCCGCCAGCACGCGGCCGACATTGTAGCAGAAGCCGGTTCCGCTGGCCCGCAGCCGCGTGGGATACAATTCAGGAAAGTAGATGGAATATCCGCCGAAGACACTCAGCGTGGCGAATCCCAGCAAGGGTAACATCACGTAGGCGTGCCAGGGCTCGCGGAGAAGGAGAAACACGGACGAGACGACGATCCAACAGAATACAAACGCCAAGCCGAAGGCCAGCTTGCGACCCATCCGCGTTGCCACCCAGGTGAACGTCAACATTCCCAACAAAGCTCCCACGTCCTGCAAAGCGGTGGCCTTGGCTTTGACCGCCGAACGCGCGGCAACTGGCAGTCCTTTCAGGGCCGTATCAATCAATTCAGGCGAGTAGAAACCGACTCCCCACAGGCCGATGACGCCGACGACGGCCAGCGACAGTCCGACAACGGTGTTTCGCCGCCACCGTGGATCGCTGAACAAACTGCGGATGTCCCCCATCTGCCGTTCCAGGTTGTGCGAGGCGGTTTTCTTGGCGGCGTACCAAGCGTCCGGTTCACGAACTGTTCGCATGATCAGCACGACCAGCAGGGCTGGCAGCACGCCGATCATAAACAGGATTCGCCAGCCGGCGACGGCGGTGCCTAACAGCCCGAACAGGTTCGTGTCCAGGTCGGGGGAAACGACGAACCAGGCGATGCACGATCCCCCGATGTTCCCCAAGGCCGACAGTGACTGAAACAAGCCGAGTGCTGTCGCTCGAGCGTGGTCCGGCATGGTCTCGGCGATCAACGTCGCCGCGGTGGCGAATGCGCCGCCGATCCCGCATCCCATCAGGAACCGGTAAATGCAGAAGTCGATCAGCCCTACGGAAAAGCCGGAGAGGCCGGTGAAGATCGAGTACACAAAAATGGCGATGGCCAGCGTGCGAACCCGGCCCAAACGGTCGCCGTAGATGCCGAAGCCGAATCCTCCGACGGACCAGCCAATCACCATCAGCGCCGTCACGATATTACCGAAATCCGCAGCCCGATTGGAATGGGCGGACTCCAATTTGGCTTGGATTCTCGCCTCCAATACTTCTTTCCCCTCTGACTCGGTCAGTTCGCCCGCAGCCACTTCCGCATTGATCTCTTCCGTCGCCTTGGCCTGGATGCTGGGCAGAATCTTCTGTTTGTACTGTTCCTCCTTGAGCAGTTGCTTCACCGCCGGGGCGCGTGAGAGGACGAAGAGCCGCTGATCCATGCAATCGAACATCCAGGCAAAAACCGCGATGGCCAAGACCCACCATTGATAGCCCGTCAGCCCGTGATACCAACGAGTGTGTGCGTGCAGGTGCGAATCGGGCATGAGATACCTCCATCAGGATACGAGTTGGAATAGCCGTATTTTCGGGCTCTAGCGGTCAATTGCAAGAGTCCGACGGGAATCTTTCCGGTCCTTCGTAATGCGGCCGCCCCCCGCGACCCTACGTGAAGCGGAATTTGTTCCGTTTGTGCCGCATCCACCGCCCACCATGTCCTGCGACGCCGAACGACAATTCCATTCTGCAGCCCGCGCGCACGGTACCCGCATGTTTGAACGAAAATCCGAAATTCAAAGCACGAAATCCCCAACAAATACGAATGACAGAAAAAGGGGAGGAAGGGAGGAAGGGAGGAAGGGAGGAAGGGAGGAAGGGAGGAAGGGAGGAAGGGAGGAGGCGGTAGCGTGCCCCCGTGGTGAGAAGCTGGCGGCGGCCCGTCACTGTGGTTTTGCCGGCAGCGGAGGTTTTGAGTTTTTGTCTTTCGAATTTGTTTAGGATTTCGAATTCAGGATTTCGAATTTCCTGTCTGGCTATGGCCACCGGCCGCGTGAGGACTTCGCTGGCGAAGCACTTGGCCAGTCAGCAGGACTGCGGGCATGCTCCCTCTACTCACGCCAACTCACGCTCGATGTCCTGCAAGGTGACGGTCTGCCCGTGCGTTTCCGGAACTTGGAAGATCGTGATCAACGTGGAAATCAGTGCCAAGGCGGTCAGGCAGGCGAAGAGTGTGGCATACGCAGCGGCAGGGTACGCAATGCGTGCGTCGGTCACCAGTGCCCGCCCTGCAAAGGCGTCGAGGATCAAACCGGCAACGTTTCCCAGGATACCGACACCAGCGTACACCGCGGTGTTGAGCACGGATATGGTGACGGCCACCGCGTCGGGACGGTTGACTTCCTTCATGGTTGCCGAGTTGGCAGGGAGGCCGAGGATGGACATGGCCAGCAGTACGTAGCTTGCCAGGTACACCCAACTGGGCGCAGCCGTGAGCACGGCGACGAGCAGCAGTCCGGTGGATAACAGGATCATGCCCGTGGCGACGAGAATGACCGGTTTGCGACGCTGGCCCGTGAGCCGCAGGACCGGTCCACCACAAACGGCCGCCAAGCCGCTGACACTGGCCATGACCAACACGAAGGATGCGGCGTTCGCCGAGTTCAATCCCGCAGTGTCCTCCAGAAATTTCTTGCCGAGCACTCCCTGGATCACAAATGCGATGGGGAAATTGATCATGCCACAGACCAGCAGCGCTCGGCTACGGCGGTTGCGCAAGACATTCCAGGCCAGCTTCAGAGGAATACCCTCGCGACGAATGGGCAGATGCGGCAGTCGGCGTAATACCACCCCAGCTGCGACCACCGCCACCAGCGATGCGGCCGCTACGGTCAGTAGCGTATGACGCCAGCCAAAGGCATGCACCGCACGCTCGAAGGGAAGCGTGGCGGCAATGTTCCCCGCGTAGCTCACCAACATTGCCAGGCCCAACAAGCCGGCGAAATGGCGGGGGGCGAACAGCGTGTCCACTTCCTTCACAATACTCAGGTACACGAAACTCGATCCGAGTCCAATCAATATTCGACTCGTGAAGAGCATGACTGTGGAATGCGCGCAGGGGAACAGCACCGCGCCCGCACACATGATGGCGCCGCCAAACAGCAATGTGCGGCGTCCGCCGTAGCCGTCGGCCGCGAAGCCTGCCACCAATTGCATGCCGGCGTAGACGTAGACAAAGACGGCTCCCAGGGCCGTCACCGCCGAGGCGGTCAGGTCAAAGTCGTGTTGCAGTTCGTCGAAAATCGTCCCGGGAACGCCCGTCCGCTGAAAATAGGCCAGGCCGTAAATCACGACCATCGCCGAGAATGCGAGGACTCGGTCGGCCGCAGGCCCCGCCGTCGCGACCGCGGATTGCTCGGCGGGCGGTGCGGGGAGGCCATTCTCTCGCGTCGCTGGACTGGGGCGCATGGCAGAGGATTGTAGCGGTTTGGCCAGGAATTGCCATGCGTTGGAGCATCAGTGCCGTCTGTGCGGCTGCCAGTCGGGAGCGGTCCGCGGGGTTCCGGGACGTCGCACGGAGGCAGAATCGCAGGCCTGGGCATTGGATGCCATGTTGCCGGCGCTCTCGTCTCTCGACGGTGCAGACCTGTCCGGCGGAAACGCCGGAACGAAGGCCGGTCCACGAGCGTGTCGAGAGGGTGACGCGCCAGGAGGATGCGACGCTCGGCGCTCAGCTTTCACTCGCCAAAACTGTCCCGTTCAGTTTTCCGGCAGCAGCCCGGTGTTGGGCCTGGTTTCCACCGGGGATTCTTCCGCGATTCCATCATCGTAGACCCTGTTGCCGTCGTGGATGGCTTTCCGGTTGCGTTGCTCGATTCGGCGGCGTGCAGCGTACCTCGCTTCGCGTCGTTGGTCTTCCTCACAGGGTACGAATCCGGGCCGGTCCGCTTCGGGATGCCGAGCCAGCATTTCCCGGCCTGCCTCGATAATCGCGAGCGCTTCGCGATACCTCGGATCGGAGCTGTCCGGAATGTTGGCCAGACACGGGCTGAGTCCAGGCCGGTCGAAACTGACCATGATGCCTGGGGTCGTTGCGAAGTTGTTGAACGACGAACCTTCGTCCTGCCAGACCCATGGCGGGCCGACCAGTTCGCAGAGACGCGCCAACTGCGGCCTCGTGAGCGGACACCGACCACTGACGCTCTGGGGGTGGGCGCAGTTGTAGGTGGCGTAATAGGGCGCGTTGAGGTCGACCCACGTAATGATGCGCTCCAGCTCGTCGGGGCTGAGCTGGACGTCGTAATGGCCGGCCCGCAGCACCTGCACGAGTTTACTGGGATGTGAACCCCAGGCGTAAGCCTGTTGTATTTCGGCAGGTCCGGCGCCGATGCATTGGACGAAGTTCTTGCGCCACAGTTCGATGTAGGCCGCGTTGAAGGTCAGGTCGCGGTCGGGAGCCAGCAGTAATGACTTCGCGCCTTCCGTGCCGAAGTCGTGGCACGCGAGGCAATGCCGGTTGAAGATGGGCTGAACTTCCGCCGTGAATCCGAACGACCGCGGTTCGCCGTGCCATGCGTCGAGTTCGCGCGGCGAACGATGCAGCGCCAGCGGCGGCATGCTCAGGGTGGCGGCGGGCGCGTACCAGGCGATGATCGTGGCAACCGATACAGCCGGTGCGCTCGCCGGGTTGCACGAACGTGCCGCTGCGCATGCTATGGATCATCATGCCGTCGGCGTCGAGTAGCTGGAAATAAACGAATTTCTCCGCCGGCACGGCGAAGTAAGCGGAGCCATCGGCTTCGACAGGCACGGTTCCCAGGATCCGCTTGTTCTCCAAGCCGTGCCAGTTCATGCCGGGTGCGGTGTACCCCTGGCCAAACCACTTGCCGGGCGACCAGGTCCGCTTTTCCGGCGCTTCCACTACGCGGAGGCTCTTCACCGCGCCGCGCTGGACACCCTGCATGTGCGTACCCTGGTACACGTCCTGCACATAGAAATACCCCTTCTCGCTCGCGAAGTCTCGCCGCGCGGGGATGACTGGCGGACGCGTTCGCGGCTTGAGCGGCATCGGGTCGCAGCAACCGCGACCCTCGACGTGCAGCAGGACTTCGTTGCCGAACACGTCCACGAGATAAATCCCCATCTCCCAGCCGCGCCCTGTCATGCGCGAGCAGAGAAGGTACTTGGAACTGAGCGGATATGGGTCGGCGTACTTCAGCTTGGCCTCGACCGCATGATCGCAGTCGAATCCGCCCCCGATCCGCACATGATTCACGGCCGCGGCCGGCCACGTCCGCACGACGCCGGCTTGACCGTCCACGCCCCGTTGGCGATCAACGATGGCCATCGCGCCCCAGAGGTGGTCGTGGTGCGGCCCGAAAATGCAGACTACCTGCCCCGTACCGGGAATTTGCCGAGGGGTGTATGCGGCGCCCGGCACGGCGGTGTTGTTGCCCCAGAAGATCGAGTGGTCGGCGCCATCCGGCGTGGTTGTCCACAGGCTGTGCGCGTCGCCGAAATTGCGGTCTACGTATTCCCATCGCGCGTAGAGAACTCGGCCGTCGTCCAGCAACGAAGCCTGATTGTTGAAGAGGTTGTTGCGGTCAAGCTGATGAACGTTGGCGCCGTCGCTCTCCATGCGGTAGAGGTTGGCTCCAATGTCCTGGCTGCACTGGTTGTATTTCGGCTCGCGCGTGGAAGAGAACACGATGGTGTCGTCGGGCAGATACAGCGGGTCGAAGTCGCATACGCCCGGCGCGCTCGTCAACTGCCGCAGGCCGGTGCCGTCCGCATGGATCTCCCAGATGTGCCAGTCCTCTCCCGCGTGCCGGCGCAGCGCGAAAATTATTCTCCCGCCCGTGAAATGCACTTCCGGATCACGTGCGATGCCTTCCGGCACCTCCAGGATCGTTCGCGTCCGACCGCCTTCGGAGAAATCAATGAGCTTCATCGCACCGCCCCCCTCGAAGTCGCGCGTGTTGGCTTCGTCGGTGTGAAAGAGCGTGTCAATCGCATGGTAACTGCTGCGGTATTGGGGACGCACAATGAAGAGGATCGGTTGGCCACTGACGAGCGGGTTGGCGATCAGCGCTTCCCGTTGCAGTTCGACGAACTCAGCTACGGCCTCAAGGTCGGCGCTCTCACGCCGGCGCTGTTCAATGATCTCGAGTCTGGCCAGAAACTCCGCGCCGCGCGGATAACGCTCGCCAAACGTCGTTACCAGATCGCGGATCGCACTGCGCAGACCGTCGATCTGGTCCGGCGAGAAAGCCAAGCCCACCACGCCGAGGATCGGCTTACGCTGGGAGAACCGCTCGACCGTCGCTCTCTCGTCGATCCTCCCAGACGCCGCGAAATCGTCGAATGTCACGTGGCCCCACCCGTCCGTGTTGGCGTCCACGACGCGCAGGAAGACCCGCTGCCCGACCAGTTGCGGTGCCGTCCATTCCATCCGCTGCATGATCTCCGTCTGGCGACCGCGCGTCCGGAAAACCTCCTTGCCGTCCAGAGTGCATAAGGCCACATAGACGTTCTCCGCTTGACCGCCACCGACGAGAAACGTCATCAGCGGTTCGTCGAGCACGAAAACCGGTGACTCGATCACTCCCGTCATCTGGTCATTGGAGGGGCCAGCCTTGCACTCCACCGTGGAAAGGTAATACCCGCCCTGCTTGTTGTAGCGGTTCTCCGGAACCTCGGGATAGACGTTGTGAAACTCAGCCCGATCGGACACCGGGTTCTCGAACCAGCCCTCAACCACCTGCCATCCTTGCAGTTCGCCCGTCTCAAAACCGAACTCGATGCGGTTGTCTGGCGTGGTGGCGGCAGCCGGTTCTTGGGCGATCGCCGTCTCGGCGGCAGCTGCGGTCAAAACGCAGGACAACAACGCCACAGCGGCCAGCCGGAATTGGGTGGAAAGGCGAGTGGAGTGGTGTTTCACGGGTCAATTCCTCGCCATTACGTCTGCTGATCAAAATCACTGCGGATGGTTCGCAGGGGCTGAAAATCTTCGTGGCCGCCGAGACCTGCGGTGACGTTGCGCCTCGCTCGAGTTTCATAGCCTGGTCCGGCATTGTCAATCGTTCTCCCAATTTCTTGAAGCAGCGGCCTATGGCGATCACCCTCCTGAGCCAGCGGGGTGAAGCGTGGGGACGGTGCGCGGGGGAGGCATGCTCTCGTCATGAATTCCGCAGCCAGATGCCACAATCCCACGAGCATCTGACGGTTCGTTCATCCTTGGCCCGGACCGCGCACGCGATGGAAGGGGATGACCTGAAGCGTCGCTCCGCCGGCTGCGATGGTTGCCTGGCCACGCCGATCGGCCGGGCCACGTTCCTCTCGGCCATCGCCGAGTCAATCCAATCATCGCGTCCGAACGTCCAAAATTCCGGATGAGCGGCTAAAGCTCCTATTTTCCCAGTGTTCCGGAGATTGCCAAATTTCAATTGCGGGGTCGGGGCATGCTACAATGGTCGCTCCGGCACCGGGTTTGTCTCACAACTGGGTTTGTCTCACAACTGAGTTTGTCTCACATTCGGCTGGATGATCGATGACATCGCCGAATTCTGGGGACAGAGCTTCCTGGGCCGTTGGTAGAGAATGCGACAATCAGAGTTGGCCACCTCCCGGTTTGCCCCGTATCACCGCGGGGACGAAGGGAGTGCCTTAGACGCCCCTTGCGCTGCTCGCCACGACGAACTTCAGACTGTGTCCCCTTGCATTCTTGCCGTTTTTGGTCACAAATCAGACAGTTAAAGCATCGTCATGCGACGGCAGCAGCCCGCTGTGGGCCTGGCTGGTCTTGCGTGAGTGTTCTTGAAGGAGGCCCAACGTGGCGAAAAAGTTGTACTGCGGAAACCTGTCGTATGGTACGACCGACAGTGATTTGAGAACGATGTTCGAGGAGTTCGGAGCCGTCGAATCGGCTCAAGTGATCGTGGATCGCGAGTCGGGGCGTTCCAAGGGCTTTGGATTTGTCGAGATGGGCCGGGATCAAGAGGCTCAGGCGGCTATCAAAGCGCTCAATGGCAAGGAAATTGACGGGCGGGCACTGACCGTCAATGAAGCCAAACCACGGGAAGACCGAGGGGGCAGGTCGGGTGGCGGTGGTGGCCGAGGGGGTTATGGCGGCGGAGGCAAACGCTACTAAAAACGACCATTGGCACAAATTCAGTCGCCCTTCCCCAGCTGTGCTGCCGAGAAGGGCGATTGTCTTTCTGCTCGCGTCATGCAGTGGTCTTGTGGCCAGCGGTCTGTGTCATTTCGCAGGGGCGCCGTTTCGCATGGGCGATCGTCGCGCCTTTGTCCGTGGTCGAGGTGCCGACGCTCGGCCACAAGTGACAGGGGCCGACAAGCGACGACGTGACCTGTGATATCGACGGATCGACTCCAGCGGGTATTCGTGGGTACGAGCTGGCTGGGGATTGCGGTTTAAGGGCGGGGGGCGGCACCAGGATCAGGATCCCCGGTACCGGACCAGCGGTGAAGCCACGGGCCGGTGACCGACGAATCGAACGGATCGGCCGTCTTCGTGTCCATTGCGTCGGCGATACGGTTCTGCCGGGCCCAGGTGGTCCAGTCAATCTGGTAGCTGGGATCCCGAGCGGTCCGCATCAGGATACACTCCTTGACCTGCTCGAAGCCCGAGATCTCGCTGGGCCGCTGCCACCGCAGATCCACGCTCCAGCGGATCTTGTCCGAGAAGTTTTCCGTGCTGCGGTGGGGGATGAGTTGGTTAATCAACAGCAGGGAGCCCATCGGCATCTCGCAGGTGACGACTTCCCCTGCCGGCAGGTCTTCCTCGGCGATGCGGAGATACCAGGACTTCTCGTGGCCGTGGGTCCGTTCCAATCGGTGCCGGAAGACCTGTCCGCTGCGGTGACCGCCGCGAAGGACCTGGAGAGTCCCGTTCACTTTGTCGGCATCGATGAACGGAATCCAGGCGGTGGGCTGGAGCGTGTGTTCGGCGCCGGGGGCCAGGTAGGCCGTGTCCTGGTGCCAGGGGACGGTGGCCAGGGGGTTGCGGGGCGTCTTCGACCGCACGTTCCAGACCGGGTGCCCGGCGACCTCCGGCCCCAGGATTTGCTCGATCACCTCCAGCAGCTCTGCCGATCCCCACAGGTCCGCCAACGGCTGGCCCAGGACGCCGTGGATATGGATGAGCACCGCCGCTCCGGGGAACTCCTCTTCCAGTTTCGTTAACCGCGTGTAAAAGCCTTCGCTCGCGTATTTGTCGCGGATTTTTCCGGCCGCGAAGAGCCGCTGCGCCAGATCGTCGACCAATCCGCTGATCCAGTCGATCACGCGCTGGAGTTGTTCACGGGCGAAGAAGTCCTGCACGATGAGAAAGCCGTCGTCTTGGAACTGACGCAGTTGGGCATCGGTAAGCCGCATCATCTGAAGTCCTTTGGGCTTGTTTCGGTCGGCACCGCAGTTGCCATACGGCCCGCAGCAATTGAGTTTACTTGGCCAAGCATAGGCGGGAAACGTACCGCCGGCCAGGGCCGGAGTTTTGCGGGCGGAACTGGGCACATCCAGAGCGGTCGACTAGATTCGTAACCGCGACCGGTATGCCTTCTGGGTGCCTCGCCTTACGCAGTTGCCGCTGGGGTGCCGATTCTCACCCACCTGGGAATCGAATGGCCGGCGCCCTCTGTTGTGGGGTGTGGAAAGTAGTGTATTCTGCGCAGGCAAGCCCTGGTTCCTTAGACGCGGCCGTCACCGTAGCTGCGGTCGCGTAGACCGCGGGGGACGGCAAGCGACAGCCAGATCAGCTCAGCGGAGGGCCTGTCGCGGTTCGAACGGCCGGAGCATGGAACAAACGACTCGCAGAGCATCATGAAACATCCCGCACTTATCGAGTTCCTGAAGCAGCGAGTCGGCCTCTGCCAACATTTCGCCGACGATCGCCTCGACCAACTGGTGAAGGAGTCGCGTGTCGTCTCGTACGAACCCCACGAAGCCGTCGTCGAATTCGGCGAGGACGCCGACTTCCTGGGCGTTCTGCTCGAGGGCGACCTGGCGGTCTCCGTGCTCGGCGACGGCGGCCAGCGCCAGGTGATCGGGCGTCTTCCAGGTCGGCGATACGTTTGGCGAAATGGCGTTGATGAGCGGCGAGAAGACGATGGCCGATGTCATTGCCGAAACGCGCTGCCAAGTGCTGCGGATACCGGTCGCCGTCTTCCAATCGGCCATCATGACCGACCCCCGCGCGGTACAGCACATCTCCAGGACCATCGCCGATCGTTTCCAGCAGGTGATGGCCGACCCGGCCAAGGCGGCGGCGGCGTTTCGCCAGAGCGATGATCCTTACGGCTTGCGTCTGAAAGGCGAGCGGCCGGAGAAGATTCTCGTCATCAACAGCGGCTC
Source organism: uncultured Planctomycetota bacterium (assembly GCA_963802295.1). GTDB lineage: Bacteria > Planctomycetota > Planctomycetia > Pirellulales > Pirellulaceae > JAJRVM01. The sequence goes on from CAWDIM010000011.1 coordinate 328,866, forward strand.
CTCGTCGCTCAAGTACCGTTTCTTCGACACGTCCAACGAGCCGAACATCGGCGCACGGCTTGGTCGAGCGCATCGGCGCGAGCGGCACTCGCTTGGTCCATTGCGGGCCGGGCGGCGAAGTGAAGCGCGAACTGCCGCAGGGAGGCTACGGCGATGCCTTCCAGGCGATGCTGAGCGAACTGTCGGCGCCCGAGACCGGGGTGATCCGCGAAGCATCGGACATCAGCGTGGTGGGCCATCGCGTGGTGCATGGTGGCGAACGGTTTTCCGAGGCAGTGATGGTGGACGAGCAGGTGCTCCAGGACATCGAGGCCCTCAACCCGCTCGCGCCGCTGCACAATCCGGTCAACGTTGCCGGCATTCGCGAGGCGCTCCGCGTGTTCCCGTCGGTGCCGCACGTCGCCGTGTTCGACACCGCGTTCCACCACACGCTGCCGTCCTACGCCTATCTGTACGGCCTGCCGTACGAGTATTACGAAGAACGGCGGCGTGCGCCGGTACGGCTTTCACGGCAACTCGCATTCCTACGTCGCTCTGCGTGCGGCCCAGCACCTCCAGCGGCGCGTGAATGAACTGGAAATCGTCAGTTGCCACCTCGGCAACGGCGCCTCGCTCTGCGCGGTGGACCACGGCCGTTCGGTGGACACGTCGATGGGCTTCACGCCGGGGGAAGGGCTCATCATGGGCACTCGCTGCGGCGACCTCGACCCGGGGGCGATCGCCTACCTGCAACGCGAGGCGGGCCTCGATGTCGCCCAAGTCGAGGAACTGCTGAATCAACGCAGCGGCCTGCTGGGTTTGTCCGGCATCTCCAGCGACATGCGCGAAGTGGAGCAGCGCCGCCGACGCCGGCGACCCCAGGGCCCTGGTGGCCTTGAAGGCCTTCTGTTATCGAGTCCGGAAATACATCGGCGCCTATCTGGCGGCCATGGGCGGGCTCGACGTGTTGATTTTCACCGGCGGCATCGGACAGGGCAGCGCAGGCGTTCGGTCCCTGGCGCTCCAGGGTCTCGAATGCATGGGCATCCAGATTGACGAACCGCGCAACCGCGAGGCTCGCGGCTTTGACGAAGTCTGCCGCATCTCGACCGACGATTCCCGCGTGACCGTGCTCGTCGTTCCGACGGACGAGGAGCGGATGATTGCTCGCGAGACGTTGCGGGCGTTGAGCCGCTCGTACCTGGCACGGGTATTCGAAGCCCAGCGGACCGAGCCGTTCCTCATCGAGGTTTCCGCCCACCACATTCATCTGAGCCAGGAACATGTCGAGGCGCTGTTTGGTGAAGGGCACCAACTCACTCGCCAGAGCGACCTCTCCCAGCCCGGCCAGTTTGCCTGCCAGGAACAGCTCGCCATCGTCGGTCCGAAAGGCCGGATCGAACGCGTGCGCGTGCTGGGGCCGGCGCAAGGCCACGCAGGTGGAGATCGCGATGACCGAGCAGTTCAAGCTCGGCATCCATCCGCCCATTCGCGAGTCGGGCGACATCCAGGACACGCCCGGCTGCACGCTCGAAGGCCCGGCCGGCAGCGTCACGCTCGAGCGTGGCGTCATTTGCGCGCTGCGCCACGTGCACATGACGCCCGCCGACGCGCTCCGCTACGGCGTGCGCGACAAGTCCGTCGTACGTATCCGCGTGGCCGGCGACCGCGAACTCGTCTTCGGCGACGTGCTGGTGCGCGTGGACCCGAATTTCGCCCTCGCCATGCACATTGACACCGACGAAGCCAACGCAGCCAACGTCCAGACCGGCGCGAGGGGCTATATCGAAGGCATTCAGAGCGAGGCTTAAGAGTGCGCGGCAACACCCCTGCCGGATCCCCAATCAGACGGGAACCGACAGGTGCTCGAATGATCGCCCTTCCAGGGTGTGTTCAACATCGGCAATCCCTTGTCGATCTCTCGCCCAGGTGCCTAACGTGTGGACACGAAATCTCCTGTTACTGGCTGAGGAACACGAAGGTGCCTTTCTTGTTGCCGACGACAACGTCGGGCGTCTTGTCGTTGTTCAGGTCCACGGCGGCGACTTGCGTGCCGACTCCGGAATCGTCGTCGATCTGGTGCGGCACGAACTTCACTTCGCCGCCGGCGCCGCGCTGCAACTCGAACCAGTAGACTACCGCGGGTGCGTTTGGTTCTTTGTCCCCTTCGGGGCCGTGCGCCCAGAACCGCTTGCCCGTCAGCACGTCCTGCAGTCCATCGCCGTTCATGTCGACCAGGTCGAAGGCATGCAACTGGCTGATCCGCAAGTCACTCGAATTCAGATCGGGTTCCGAGGGGAGGATCACGTGCTGCTGGAAGGCAATCTGGCCGGCTTCGTCACGCTTCTGTTTGTGCCAGACCAGGCCGTAGAGATGGCAGTGCCAGGCAGTGACCACGTCGTTCAGCCCGTCCCCGTCGATGTCGTAGACCAACATCTGAGCCGCTGCGTCGGCAAACTGGTAATCGTGGCGGGGCCATGGCTGTCCCGGTTGCGGGTCGGCGGGCTGTTCCCACCAGCAACCGCTCTCCAGTACGTCGACGCGACCGTCGCCGTTGATGTCTCCGATGCCCACGCCGTGCGAGTATTTTTGATAACCTCCCTGAGTGCTGACCGGATGGAATGTCCACGGCTCACCCGGCTGCGCCGGGTCCCAGGTGCCGTAGCCCAGGAATCCGTCGATGTTGTACACCAGATCAGGACGATGGTCGCCGTTTACGTCGCCCCACACGGGTGATTCGTTGCCGACATTTTTCAGGGCGAAGTGCGCTGTCCAAGGCCCCTCCTGCTCGCCCGGGTTCTCATACCAGGAGGCGTCCTGGCCCGGCCAGGGCACATACAAGATGTCCGCCCAGCCGTCGCCGTTGAAATCGCCCGTGTACGTCAGGAAGTTGTCGGAATATCCCTTGGGATCGAACTCCTGCGGTTCGCGGATTTCGTGCCGTTGCTGGAAGTCCGGTCCGGCATACCAGTAGGGTCCGGAGACCACGTCCAGGGCGCCGTCACGATTGAAGTCGGCGTAGTAGGCGCCTTCGCAATGAAACTTATCCGTCAGGTGGAGTTTCTGGTAGGCGGTGACGAGGGGAGCCGCGTCGACGGCAAAACACCACGAAAGGACGAACACGAGCGACACCATTATTCTTAACATCGTTGATACTCCTGGTTGTTGTTGGTCTTGATCAAGAGGACTTCTTCAATCGGACTCCGAGATCACACAGGTCTGGTGATCGACCTTTTCACTGTCGGCGGAGGTCGCCATGCCCGTGCCGCACGGCTCAGGTCTCGTTCCAGACGCCGGGTTCCGGGACGGGATAGAAGCCTTTTTCGTCCGGCTTGACGGGTGGCTCGGAGTCGTAGTTCAAGTCGTCGATGCTGCCGGGATAGAGTTGGAACGTCGACTTCGTCATCTCGTCCCAGGTGATCTCCTTGCCCGAGTTGACGGCGGCTCGGCCCATGAGGTCAGCGAAGTTCGAGAGCGCTGCCCGCTCGGCTTCGTTCTGCGGTTTATCCTGGCGGATATTCTCCAGCAACACGTTCCATTCCGCATCCCAGGGGTTGTACTTCTCCTCGGGCGCTTGCCACGCGATGTTGTCCGCCGCGGTCCGCTGGTCCTTGAAGATGCAGACATCACCCTTGTGGATATCTCCCGAGAATTGGGCGGCGCACTTGGTTCCATGCGCGAACGTCGCGAATTCCTGGAAGCAGTGTCCACCCAGCCAACGGACGCTATCGGTCGCCTTCGTTCCGTCGCGGAAAGTCCACTCAATGGAGTGGGAGTCGAGCTCCTGGCTGCGATCCTGGCTGTTGAACTTCCGACCCCCGATGCCGCGGGCGATAACGGGGTAGTCTCCCTTGAGCCAACAGAGCTCGTCAATCTGATGGATATTCATCTCGGCGAAGAGTCCGCCGGAGACCCACGGGAAACTGGTGAAATTGCGGATCTGCCACATCAGCTCGCTGATACCCTCTGGCTTCTCGCCCATGCCCCCGGCCGGATGAATGCGGTACGCCCGGAGGAGGATGAGCTCGCCCAACTCTCCCGCGCGGATTCGCTCGATGAGTGCCTGCCGGTTTACGCTATGTCGGCACTGCAGACCGGCAGCGATTTTGAGGTTCTTCTTCTTGGCCTCCTCGCCGGCCTGGATCAACCGCCGCAAGGCCGGTGCATCAGGCCCGAACGATTTCTCCATGAAGACGTTCACTCCCTTCTTCACCGCGTACTCCAGATGGAGGGAGCGGACGTAGGCAAAACTGGTCACCATTGCCACGTCGTTGGGGCTGAGGCAGTCGATGGCTTTTTGGTAGGCGTCGAAGCCGACGAATTGCCGTTCCTTGGGTACGTTGATCCGGTCGCCGAACTGCGCGGTGAGGGCTTCGTGGGACCGGGTCAGCCGGTCTCCCGCGACGTCGGCCATGGCATACAGTTCGACCGGCCCGAAAGGCGAGTTCATGGCATTGCCGACTGCCCCACTTCCGCGCCCGCCGCATCCGATCAGGGCCAAGCGAATCGTGTTGTTCTCCCCCGCGTGGACTCTGGGGATACCGACACCCAGTAGGGTGGAACCGGCTGCGGCGGCCGTGGTCCACCGCAAAAACTCTCGGCGTGAAGTCTCTTGAATCTTGGATGGCGGCGACGGGTGGTCTTGCGTCATGGCGGCGATTTCTCCAGTGTGGGTGGGGGGAGGGCAATTTGTCAACCTCCGCAAGGAAGGTCTCCAAGCCTGCACTGCTCCATTGTCGGCAACCTGACAGGCCGGTGTCAACTCACTGGACCGCTTCACCGCATCCCAAAGTTCTACCGTTGCGCTGGATGCTCGGCATCGTCCGCCTGGAGACCTTGGCATCGCCGCATCGTCTAAGATGGCGTCATCAGATCCGTGTGGCAGAACAAGTGAGCCAGTCAACCAGTCACCCCATTGCTCGGTTCTTACTCCGCTCGATAGACTGAAGAACCAAGTATTTTTCTCCGAATTTATCCATATTTCCCAGTTCGGTGTCGTATTGATCAAAGTGCCGCTCTTCGTCGGCAACGAGGTCTTCGAACAACTTCTTGGAGACGGCATCCGCATTCGCTCCGCACGCGTTGGCCCGTTGGTTATGATGCGAGGCCGTCTCCTGCTCCATTTTCCTCGCCAGTTGGAGCATTTTCTCCACCTCGTGGACCTTCTTCACCTCGGACGCCGGCGTCAGCTCCACGTCACCCCTGAGAAACAGTATTCGCCGGGCCAGTCGCTCGATGTGGAGCATCTCATCCATCGCCGTCTGTCGAAACAGCGCAGCGAGCGGGTCATAACCCTGGTTGTCACAGTGAAAATAAAAATACATGTACTGGTAAGAAGCCGATAGCTCATCCGCTACCGCGTTATTCAACAGTGCGACACTCTGTTCGTGCACGATGATCTCTCCTAGCTTAATTCCAGTGCAACGCCGCTACTCTGGGGATGCGGTCCAATCGCTGGAGAACGGTTACCCAGCCTGTGTGTGAAGCAGTTTCGGGCTGATATCGAACGACTGGACGGGTGTGCCTCGGGATGCGGTGGGCAACGCAGCGCACGTCGTTTCTCACTTCCATAATGCGGGATTTGCGACAAACCTCATCGTCGCTCTTCACGACGACGAGTTTTTTCGCAGACGAATGCGTAGTGGGGATGGCGACAGACAAAATGGGGATATCCTTCGATTTCCACGGCTTCAGAACAGTCGAACACGTCACTTGTGGTGGGCCGTGTGAACGTCAAGAGTTGTTCTCAATCGCTGTGTCGGTCCCTTGGCAGCGATCTTCGTGACGACTGCCAATCTCTTGTCGTATTCGAGCATTACTTCCTGTTGTGGCCCCAGCGAAGCAAGTGCAACCTGACTGCCATTCAAGGTGATCTCCGCCTTTCGGCTAACGTCCAAACTCAGATTGTGTGTTTCTGCTCCCGCCGTGTAGGAGACGACGATACCACGAGACTCGGGTGTCACGCTTTCGAGGGTGACCCTCATCGTGACGGCCTGATCGATGGCGGCCAGCAGTCCGCACACGACCACGCAGGCAGCGGCGCGAATGACTAGGTATCTGGTCAATTGGACGACAGGGTCTTTCATCCTTCGTTTCTTCGTGATGACCACAGGCAGGCACGGTGGACTACTGATCATGCGCAATGTTAGTGCGAATCCAAGCATCCATCAACCGAAAGCGAGTACGGCCGCGCTCTTGGTCAGCGGCTCGCATTGTGTGCGGAAGTTGCGTGGTGGCAGTTGGTCCGTTCGGCGTCTCAGGAAAAGATCAGATGCACAAATAAACCCTTGGGCTCCACTAGGTTGCGGCAACAAACATGCTTTTATTCGTTGGGCAGATGAAGCCAGAATTCCGCGAAGGAAACGGTCGGCAGAGGCGGCTGAGAGGATGTCACTTGCCACGCATCTTTACGAAATCTTTATGTCTGTCTCGCCAGAATTAACACCCTTTTGATGTGCTGTTGGGTCTAATTCAGTTGGTTCGTGTATGAGGAAACAGAAACATGGATATTGTGTGGTTCATCGCCGTCGTTGCCTTCTTCGGCTGTTCGATGCTCTTGGTCCGCCTGCTTACGTGCCTGCAATCGGAGGATTAGTCGTGGACTGGACAGTCACTCTATCGCTGGGGATCGCTCTCTTCCTTGGTGTTTACCTCTGCGTGGCCCTGCTCGCCCCGGAGAGATTCTCATGACGACAAACGCTGTGGTGCAAATCGGACTCTTCATGGTCGTGCTCTTGGCTTGCGTACGACCGCTGGGGCTCTACGCGGCCCGGGTCTATGCCGGCTGCGCACCATTATTGGAGCGTGTCCTGGGGCCGGGGGAACGCTTGGTGTATCGGCTCGGCGGGATCCATCGAGAAGAAGAGATGACGTGGCGGCAATACGTCGGGAGCGTGGTCGCTTTCAGTCTGGTCAGCGTCGTCATCGCATACGTCATGCAGCGGCTTCAGGGTGTGTTACCGCTTAACCCGGAGTCGTTGCCTGCGGTCTCACCGGATTCCTCGTTCAATACTGCCGTGAGTTTCACGACCAACACGAACTGGCAGGGCGTACAGCGGCGAAACCACGCTGAGCTACCTGACTCAGCTGCTGGCCCTCACGGTGCAGAATTTTCTCTCGGCTGCCACAGGCATGTCAGTGCTCATTGCCTTGATCCGAGGGTTCGCTCGTACCACCTCATCCACGATTGGCAACTTCTGGGTCGATGTGACTCGGGGCACGCTGTACATACTATTGCCGTTGTCTCTCGTCCTGGCACTGGTTCTGGTGTCGCAAGGGGTGGTTCAGACACTGAGTCCCTACCGGGAAATAGCCTTGCTAGACTCCATCGTCGATGCCGAGGGCCATCGGGTTGCCACACAGCGGATCGCCGTCGGCCCCGCTGCTTCGCAAGTGGCGATCAAGCAACTCGGCACCAATGGCGGTGGCTTCTTCAATACCAACTCGTCTCATCCGTTGGAGAACCCGACACCATTGTCGAACTTTCTGGAGCTGCTGGCCATTCTGTTGATTCCGGCCAGCCTCTGCTACACCTTCGGCGAGATGGTGGGCGACCGGCGGCAAGGATGGGCCATCTTAGCGGCCATGACCGTAGTGTTCCTGGGTCTGGTCGCTCTCGCCGTGAACGCCGAGCAGCGGGGGAATCCTGTCTTGGGCGAACTCGGAGTCGATCAGACCGCCAGCCATCTGCAGTCGGGCGGAAACATGGAGGGTAAGGAAAGTCGCTTCGGTATTACCGATTCCGCTCTCTGGGCCGTGGCCACTACGGCGGCCTCGAACGGGTCGGTGAATTCCATGCACGATTCCTACACGCCGCTGGGCGGGCTCGCCCTGTTGTGGCTCATGCAGTTGGGAGAGGTCATCTTTGGGGGCGTTGGCTCGGGTCTCTATGGGATGCTTGTGTTTGCCATCGTGACAGTTTTCCTGGCCGGATTGATGGTGGGCAGAACGCCGGAATATCTCGGCAAGAAGATCGGTGCCTTCGAGATGAAGATGGCATCGTTGGTGATTATCCTTCCCTGTGCGATGGTGCTTCTGGGCACGGCTTGTGCCGTGGTCTCCGACCAAGGGAGAGAGACGATCTTCAATGCGGGGCCGCACGGTTTTGCCGAGGTGCTCTACGCTTTCTCCTCAGCCTCGAACAACAACGGCAGTGCCTTTGCCGGCTTGGGGGTCAATACGCCGTTCTACAACGGACTGCTCGGCCTGGCGATGCTGGTGGGAAGGTTCTGGGTCATGATCCCGGTGCTGGCAATGGCCGGTTCGCTGGCGGCCAAGAAACACGTGGCGTCGGGAGCAGGAACTTTGCCGACGCACACGCCATTGTTCGTCATGCTGCTGGCGGCGGTGGTCATCGTGGTGGGGGCCTTGAGTTTCTTCCCGGCGTTGGCGTTGGGGCCGGTCGTGGAACAACTGATGCTGGGCTCCTGATAAGCGAAGGGACTAAGTCATGCAGAAGAATGCAGTAGGGGAGTTTGCCTGGAACATCGTGGGCGGGGCCGTTGTGGCATCCTTTCAGAAACTCGGTCCACGCTCCCAGTTTCGTAACCCCGTCATGTTCGTCGTGTATGTGGGAAGCCTCCTCACGACGATTCTGTGGTTGCACTCGCTGTCGGATATGGCCGGGGAGCCCTCGGGGTTCATCCTGGGGGTGACCGTGTGGCTCTGGTTCACGGTGCTCTTTGCCAACTTTGCGGAAGCGATTGCCGAAGGACATGGCAAGGCGCAAGCGGCGTCATTGCGAAGGGCTCGCTCGGACGTGACAGCTCGCCGCCTGGTGGAACGGTCGGCCGTGCTGGGGCACGGCGGCAGAGATCGTGATTTCCCTAACGCCACGCGGCAAGGCCCGGTTGGACTACTGGTCTCGACCGAGGAGGTGCCGGCATCGGAGCTGAGTATCGGCGATCTGGTCCTGGTGAAGGCTGGCCAGACGATTCCGGCAGACGGTGAGGTAGTCGAAGGTGTCGCTTCCGTTGATGAAAGCGCGGTGACCGGTGAGAGTGCTCCGGTCGTGCGAGAAAGCGGCGGGGATCGAAGTTCCGTCACGGGGGGGACGCGAGTCATCTCCGATTGGCTCATCACTCAAGTCAGCACGTTGCCGGGCCAGAGCTTTCTGGATCGCATGATCTCGATGGTTGAAGGAGCTAAACGGCAGAAGACGCCCAACGAAATTGCGCTGGCCATCTTGTTGGCGGCCCTGACGCTGGTCTTCCTGCTCGTGGTGGTCACGCTGCTGCCGTTCTCGATGTATAGTGTCCGGGCCTCCGGTCAGGGGCAGCCCATCACGCTCACCGTTCTCGTGGCTCTCCTGGTGTGCCTGGCACCGACGACGATTGGAGCCCTGCTGTCTGCCATCGGGATTGCCGGGATGAATCGCTTGAGCAGGGCCAACGTCATTGCCATGTCGGGGCGGGCGGTCGAAGCGGCCGGGGATGTCGATGTGCTGCTGCTCGACAAGACCGGCACCATTACGCTCGGTAACCGGCAAGCAACGCGGTTTGTCGCGGCCCACGGCGTGACGGAGCAGGAGTTAGTCGAGGCGGCCCATCTGGCGTCGCTGGCTGATGAGACCGCCGAAGGTCGGAGCATCGTGGTATTGGCAAAGAGACAGTATGGGCTGCGAGGTCGCGACCTGGAAAAGATCAATCCGCATTTCGTGCCGTTCTCGGCCAGGACTCGTATGAGCGGCGTGGATATTGACGGGCATGAGATCCGCAAAGGTGCCGCGGAGACCCTGGAATGCCACATTCGGTCTCGGGGAGGATACGTTCCGGAAGGCGTGCGTGTGGTGGTTCAACAGATTTCCCAGACTGGTGGCACGCCCTTGGTTGTCAGTCGAGATGACAAGATTCTCGGCGTGATTGAACTCAAGGACATTGTGAAGGGCGGCATTAAGGAACGATTCTGTGAATTGCGTCTGATGGGGATCAAAACGGTGATGATCACCGGCGATAATCCGCTCACGGCAGCCGCCATTGCCGCCGAAGCGGGAGTGGATGATTTTCTGGCGGAGGCGACCCCCGAGGCCAAACTGAACCTCATCCGGCAATACCAACAAGGTGGAAGGCTGGTGGCAATGACCGGCGATGGGACCAATGACGCGCCGGCCTTGGCCCAAGCCGACGTGGCGGTGGCCATGAATTCAGGAACACAAGCGGCCAAGGAAGCGGGTAACATGGTCGACCTGGATTCCAACCCGACGAAGCTCATTGAGATAGTCAACATCGGGAAACAGCTGCTAATGACTCGGGGAGCACTGACCACGTTCAGTATCGCCAACGACGTGGCCAAGTACTTTGCCATCCTTCCCGCAGCGTTTGCCTCGACCTATCCCGCGCTCAAGGCACTGGACTTAATGGGTTTGTCGTCGCCGTCGAGAGCGATCCTGGCGGCTGTCATTTTCAATGCCCTGGTGATCATCGCCCTGATACCGCTGGCACTGCGAGGTGTGACGTATCGGCCCTTGGGTGCGGCTCAACTTCTTCGCAGCAATCTGTTGGTTTACGGGCTGGGCGGTCTGCTGGTTCCGTTTCTGGGTATCAAGGCCATCGATCTATTCCTCGCCGCTGTGGGCCTGGCGTAGTAGCACGCGGCTTGTTGCAGGAGGTCAGCCATGCTTCAGCAATTTCGCACGTCGATCATCGTCTTGGGGTTGATGACGCTCGTAACCGGCGTTCTCTATCCGTGTCTCGTGACTGCCGTCGCTCAAGTGGCATTTCCCGACCGAGCCAATGGCAGTATCCAGTACAGGGACGGCGAGGCCGTCGGCTCGGAATTCATTGGTCAGTCGTTTTGTCAACCGAGCTACTTCTGGGGGCGACTTTCGGCTACGTTGCCTGTTGCCTATAACGCTGCGGCGTCTGGTGGTTCGAACTATGGGCCGCTTCACCCGGAGCTGCAGCGGAAAGCCGCGGCTCGGATCGATGCCCTGCGCATATGAACCGGGGATCACCGCCATTCCCGTGGACCTCGTTACGTCGTCGGCAAGTGGCTTGGACCCACACATCAGCCTGGCCGCCGCCGAGTTGCAGGTGCGCCGAGTGGCCGCCGCCAGACGATTGTCGGAGGAGCAAGTGCGTGAGCTTGTCCGACGCCATGCTGAACCGAGGCAATTTGGCCTGCTTGGCGAGCCACGCGTGAACGTCCTGCGGCTGAACCTTGCTCTGGATGCCAGCGCACGGCGGGATTAGTCGAAGGTTGGCTTCCATCGGTTGGTTGCCTGCGTGAGCGCTCGGTCATTTGCGTGTGCGATCTACGAGCCATATGATGAACAGGCAGGAAGGCGTTGTAATTGCGTGCGTCGCGAGGAGCCCGCAGTGAACCAATGACAGTGAATCAATGACCCTGACTCGACCGAATCCCGATCAGTTGTTGGCCCAAGTCCAAGCCGAAGAGGCTCACGCCCGCAGAGGCTCGTTGAAGATCTTCTTCGGATATGCCGCGGGAGTCGGCAAAACCTACTCCATGCTGGAGACCGCTCAGCGAGCGAGGGCTGACGGGCGTGATGTCGTTGTCGGATACGTCGAGCCGCACGGGCGTCCCGAGACGGAAGAGCTTCTGAATGGATTGGAAGCCATCCCCGCCCGGCAGGTGGAGTACCGAAACATTCTGTTAACGGAGTTCGACGTGGATGGAGCTCTTGCCAGGAGTCCCGACCTGCTACTGGTCGACGAATTGGCCCACACCAATGTCGATGGCTCTCGTCACGTAAAACGCTGGCAGGACGTGGAGGAGTTGTTGGAAGCAGGTATTAACGTCTGGACCACCTTGAACGTCCAACACATCGAGAGCCTGAACGATGTGATCGGGCAGGTCACGGGGATCAAGGTCCGGGAAACGGTGCCCGACCGAGTGTTTGACTTGGCGAACGACCTGGAACTGGTGGACGTTTCTCCCGAAGAGCTGCTCGCTCGTTTGGAGGCCGGAAAGGTCTACATTCCACAACAGGCCGAACGGGCGATGCAGAACTTCTTTCAGAAAGGGAATCTGGTCGCACTGCGGGAGTTGTCGTTTCGCCATGCGGCACAACGTCTCCACAGCGATGTAGAGTCGGTCCGACGCCAGAAAGCCGCCCCGCAGCCCTGGGCGACCGCCGAGCGACTGCTCGTTTGTATCGGGCCTAGTCCCACTACGGCGCGAGTGATCCGGACCACCAAACGGATGGCGATGGCTCTGGATGCACCGTGGATGGCCGTCTCCGTCGATCTGGGTGGGATGGCCAGCAGTCATGCGGTGAAGGAGCAGATTGCCCAGCACTTCCGGCTGGCTGAGCAACTGGGAGCCGAGACCGTGACTCTCCCCGGACAGCATGTCGCCGAGACCGTTCTGGACTTTGCTCGCAGTCGCAATGTGACGAAGGTGTTCATCGGCAAAACCCATCAGCCACGCTGGAAACGGCTGGTTTTCGGCACGGTCATCGACACCCTGCTGGAGAACAGTGGTGCCATTGATGTATACGTCATTCACGGCGAGAAAGAGCCGGAGGTGACGGTGCGGGCTCGTCGGGCGTCAACCTCCCACCGTTGGCTCCCCTACCTCTTCGCCAGCGGAATGGTGGCTGGGAGTGGTGTCGTAGCGGCGTTGTTTGCCGCGCTGCACCTGGCCGAAGCCAACGTCGTCATGGTCTTCCTCGCCGCGGTCGCTTATGTTGCCTTTCGCCATGGGCGTGGCCCAGCGATTCTGGCTAGTGTGGCGTCGGTACTCGTGTTTGACTTCTTCTTCGTCCCCCCGCATCACACTTTTGTCGTTGCCGATACGGAGTACGTACTGACCTTCCTCGTGATGCTCGCCATCGGCCTGGCCATCAGCACGCTGACAGCTCGGCTCAAAGGGCAAGTCGAGAGTTCTCGACTGCGGGAGCGTCGTACGTCAGCCTTGTATCATCTGGGCAGGCAGTTGAGTTCGTTGTCGGGACGAGTCTTTCTCGTGGCAGCGGCAGCCAAACAGATTGCGGACATCTACGACGCGGAGGTGGCCATTTATGCGAGTCGCCAGCACGACACTCCGGAGTTGGTGTTCGGCGAGGCAAAGACCATTGCCGCTCACCCCGTGAGTGTCCTCGTGGCACAATGGGTCATCGAGCACAACCAGATCGCCGGTGCGGGGACGGACACATTACCGAACGCCGTGGCCTTGTTTGTGCCGCTTTCTGCCTCGCAGCAAACCGTGGGGGCGATTGCTGTGCGAGTCGCCGACCCGGGCCGACTGCTGCAGCCGGATCAACGGCGACTGCTGGAGGCGTGTGCCGGTCAGTTGGCGTTGGCTTTGGAGAGAGATCAGATGGCCCTGGCTGCCGCCGAGGCCACGATCCAAGCGCAAACGGAACAGGTTCGCAGTTCGCTGCTGAGCAGTGTCTCACATGATCTGAAAACGCCGCTCGCCACGATTGCCGGTGCCAGCAGCAGCCTGCTGGAAGCCCCGCACTCAGATGCCACGACCCGCCGCGAGTTGCTGCAGTCGATCTTCCTGGAAGCCAATCGCCTTGGTCGCTTGCTGGAGAATATCCTGCAAATGTCAAGGCTCGAATCAGGAGCGTCCACACCCAGTAAGCAGTGGCACGTATTAGAGGAAATCGTGGGTTCGGCTCTGCATCGTACCCGGCAGGCGATTGAACATCATCCGGTGGATGTGCGGATTCCGGCCAGTCTCCCGTTGATCCAGGTCGATGGCCTGCTCTTGGAACAGGTGTTTGTCAACCTTCTGGAAAACGCGGCACGCTACACGCCGGTGGGTACACGAGTGACGATTACGGCAGCCAACGAGGAGAAATGGATCGCCATCTCCGTGACGGATGACGGCCCGGGACTTACTCCCGGCACCGAGGACCACATTTTTGAGAAGTTCTATCGTGCTTCGCCCGCCTTCGATGCGGGTCGCGGAAGCGGCTTGGGACTGGCGATTTGCCGCGCGGTGATGCAGGCCCACGGGGGTAAGATCACCGCCTCGAATCGGCCCGGCGGGGGCGCCGAATTCGCCCTCCGCCTGCCGGCGTTCGAGAACGTCCCGCAGGTCGTGGTGGAATGAACGAATTTCCGAGTATTGTTCTGGGTTACAATGCATCATGCAGCCATGTAGCGTCCTAGTCCTGATCATCGAGGATGAGCAGCCGATCCGACATTTTCTGCGGGCCTCCATGACTGAGGAGAGCTACCGTGTGGTGGAAGCGAGCACGGGAGAAGAGGGGCTGAGATCGGCGGCCCAACAGCCACCTGATCTCGTCGTTCTCGATCTGGGGCTTCCAGATCTGGACGGCCAGGAAGTATTGCGTCGGCTCCGAGAATGGTCCAGTGCCCCTGTCATCGTACTGACGGCTCGAGATCAAGAGCAGCAGAAGGTGGAAGCGCTGGATGCGGGAGCTGATGACTATGTGACCAAGCCTTTCGGTGTGGGTGAATTGCTGGCTCGGATGCGCACGGCCTTGCGGCATGCCAATCGGACTACTGCCGACGCGTCGTCGGTCTCCGTGGGCGAACTACGAGTCGATTTTGCGGCCCGCTTGGTCTATCGAGCCAATCAGGAAGTCCACTTGACACCACTGGAATACAAATTGCTGGTCACCCTGCTGAAGCATTCGGGGAAGGTGCTCACGCACCGCTATTTGCTGAGGGAAGTCTGGGGGCCGCTGGATTCCCAAGAGACGCATTACCTTCGTGTGTTTGTCGCCAGTCTCCGCCGCAAACTCGAAGCAGACCCGGCCCGTCCACGCTACATCCTGACGGAACCAGGAGTCGGCTACCGCTTTGTCACCGAGTGAACGCCGCAACTCGGACGGGGCATCTTCAACTGGAAGAATGACATTCATGCGGTCAAGGCGATCTTTGAGTCGGACGTGGAGTACATTCACATGCCGGCTCGTTCGGTCAGTGTGGAAATGAAACTGGCGAAAAAGGAGGTGGATCAGCATTTGAAGGGACGCGGTGCCGTCTGGGATCTGTTGGTTGAGCGCTGGGAAACGTTTCCTCGGACAGCCAACAGCGAGACGAAGACGATGTGGGACGTCGCCCTGATCGAGGCACTGCTGCGTCCGGAACTCGCTACTCCCGTGGTCGTCGGCGCTCCGATCATCCACGATGCCGAGAAGGTCGAGCAGTTTCCCGACAATCCCCGACGCGTCAAGGTGTTTGAGGCGATCGACGCCGACGCAATGCGACGCGATTTCTGGGAAGCGATCGACGCCGCGCTGGACCGGCGATGCCCATGATCATCATCTCTGAGTAGGGAGTGAAGCGGAATAGCTGTGTGATATTCACTGCTATCGCAGGCAGGTATCGGATGTGGCGTATCTGACATGCTTGTAGCTTTGATACCTCGTTTTGTAGACTTCGGCGGATTCCGTTTCGCTTTCGGCGACCGGCTGAGAGAATCCGCTCATTTTTTCCGAGTTTCCGGTGTTTTGATGGACGAGACGGCACTCTGAATCCCTTGCACTCAAAGTTGTGGCGAGACTGGAGGTTTGGCAGCGCCCGGCAGAAAACGAACGTTGGCTGCCGACACAGTCCATGGCCCGGCAGGGGGGGGCGTGTTGGGTGCGACCGGGGATGCAAGAGCTGCAGGGTGTGTGCCGCGGGAAGATCCTGATAGGTAACCGACGCTTCTGCCTGTTATCATGAACTTGCCATCAACAAGTCCGGCGAAGCCTGTGTTCAAATACGTGAGCGGCGACTTAGTGCTGCGGGAATACTCAGGATGATGACTACCCACCTGCGAGATTTCTCCTGGGAAAGGATGATTGCCGCCGTGGATGCCGTGCGAGAACGAGCGAGTCGAATAGCCACTGTCCTGGAACGGGCGGGGATTAAGCATGCCGTAATTGGCGGCAATGCGATCGCGGCCTGGGTCGCGCGCGTAGACGTCGAGGCTGTACGTAACACAAAGGACGTGGATCTGTTGGTTCGACGCGAAGATTTCGAACGCGTCATCGAGGCTGCCCAGTCGGTGGGCTTTGTGTATCAGAAAGTCTCAGGTGTTGACCTCTTTCTGGATGGGCTGAATGGATCTGTCCGAAGCGCAATTCATATTGTCTTCGCGCGGGAAAAGATCCGGGCGGATTATCTGCTTCCCGCCCCCGACGTGACCGAGTCGGAAGCGGGACCTGGGTTTACGGTTGCCGCACTTGACGCCTTGGTGCGGATGAAACTCACCTCGTTCCGCCTGAAGGACAAGGTCCATCTGTTGGACTTGTTGGAAGTGGGGCTAATCGATGAGAGCTGGTGCGACCGTTTCCTGCCGGAGTTGGGTACAAGGCTGCGGGAATTGATAGAATCCATGGAACGGGAGCTGTGACATTCGTCGAACCAAAGGCTGAACCTGATCGGGAATGGCGGTCCGGCTTTGGTATGAACGCGGGGGCGCTCGACGCCATTGCCGCGGGGTCAACTCAGCCGTTACTCGGCGCGCCAACAAACGAATTGACCTGGCGGATCGGTCGGGGCAGATTAGGGGCGCTGGATGGTGCCGGGCCGGGAGCGGTCGAAAGGGGACCATCTGGCTGTGCAGCAAACCACCGATTGCTGCGGTCACTGCCCCGTGGTTTCCGGACCACGGAATCGAAAGTGGCTGTCTGGGTGTGGAGTAGAATGATGCCATCTGGGAATGGTCCTGGCCCCATTGATCACGCCTGCCCGCAACAAGGAGTCTGATGGGAATGTATGGCACGGTAAACCAGGCGCGGAATGTCGCTTAGCCGGGACGACGGCTGCTATCGTGGTATCATCAACTCGTCCCAGTTGCGCGTTGGTTGAGATAGTGTGCGGTGCATAACCAGTTTCGGACAATTTGGCTACACTACGGCGATCTATCGCAAATAGGAAGAGAAACTGTGAAGACCTGTTTTCCCTGCGCCCCTTCCAGCCTGTACTCACGCCACACGATTCCGCGCATCGCCCTGCTCCTGTGTGTCGGCACGCTGCTTCTGGCAATCCCCCACCAGGCAATTGCGGCTGTCGCGGTCGAGACCCAACACGACGGCTGGCAGGGTATGTCCCTGCGCAATGGGGTGGTCGAGGTGTTGGTCGTGCCCGCCGTGGGAGGCCGGATTGTGCAGTTCCGGCTGGGCGATGCGGCGATCCTGTGGGTCAATCCGCAGCTTGCGGGTAAGGCCCCGCCACCGACCGGCCTGGGGCCTCAGGGGGAGTGGTTGAACTACGGCGGCGACAAGCTCTGGCCCGCCCCCCAGGGCTGGGACAACGATCAACAATGGCCCGGCCCGCCCGACGCCGTGCTGGACGGGAGTCCGTACCGCTGCGTGGTGCTTGGCGAGAAGGGAACGGCGGCATCGGTCCAACTGACAAGCGGCAAGGACCGCCGCAGCGGGATCCAGTTCTCGCGGACGATCGGCGTTGAGGACGGCTCATCGCACGTCGCTTTCGACGTGACCATGACTAACATCGACGATAAGCCGCGGCGATGGGGTATCTGGTCGCACACCCAACTCAACGCCGCCCGGCAGGACGCCAACGGCTACAACTCCCGTCTTATCGCCTACTGCCCAATGAATCCGCAAAGCCGGTTTGCCAAGGGCTACAGTGTGATCTTCGGCGCGGACGACAACCCCTCGTTTCAGCCCGACGCCGCGGCCCGCATGATGCGGGTTGTCTACCAGTATCAGGTCGGCAAGATCGGCCTGGATAGCCCCGCGGGGTGGATCGCCACCGTAAATGGCGAAGACGGAACTGTCTTCGTGCAGCGGTTCACCTTTGAGCCGGCGCGAGAGTATCCCGATGGTTCTTCCGTCGAGTTCTGGATCAACGGTCGGGGTAGCTTTCGCGCATGGGGGAAGGACAACGTGATGAAGGACGATCCAGTGGAGAATCCCTACGTGTTCGAGAGCGAAATGATCAGCCCCTTTGCACAACTCGAACCGGGAGAAAGTTACGCTTGGCACTATGACTGGTATGCCTGCCAGATCGGCGGCGACTACCCGGTTCTGGACTGCGTGCCCGTGGGGGTGACGTGCGAGGCGTTGACCGCCCGTCGCGCGGGAGACAAGTTGAGAATTGGTGGAAGATTCGGCGTGTTTTACACGGGCCGTGTCGACGCCGTGTTCTTCGACGAAGCTAACCGCCGTTGTGGGACCGTGAACCTTGGGTCGGTGTCCCCCCGGCAACCGCTCCTGTTGTCCGCTGAACATGTCGTTCCCGCCGCGGCCCGCAAAGTGACGCTGGCCATGCATTCTGCCCATGGAGAAGAACTTGGCCAACTGGCGGCTACTGACATTGCACGCTGATGAAGAAGGGGCACTGCCAATGAATCTCCTGAAGACGCGCTCGCTAGTGACCATTTCTTTCTTGGCCCTATCGACCGCGTGCGCACTGGCCGTCGACGATCTCAGTACCATGCGCGGGGCATACTACGTTCCGTCGTATGCCAAGAACGATGTGGCCATCTGGATGGACTATGATCCGGTCGTGATTGACCTCGAACTGGATTATGCCGAACGGCGGGTGGCGGGTGGCACTGGCTGAGCGAGCCGGGTCGACGTCACCATCGCTCTCAGGTATCACGGCGAGCGGAGCCAGTGTGCGGCGGGTGGCGGGTGGCACTGGCTGAGCGAGCCGGATCGACGTCACCATCGCTCTCAGGTATCACGGCGAGCGGAGCCAGTGTGCGGCGGGTGGCGGGTGGCACTGGCTGAGCGAGCCGGATCGACGTTACCATCGCTCTCCGGTATCACGGCGAGCGGAGCCAGTGTGCGGCGGGTGGCGGGTGGCACTGGCTGAGCGAGCCGGATCGACGTCACCATCGCTCTCAGGTATCACGGCGAGCGGAGCCAGTGTGCGGCGGCGACCAGGCCAGTTGATCGCTTCTGAGGGTAAACCATCAACCGACGGCAGCCCGCCGAGTTGCTGTTCCGGTGGGTCGAGTAGATCTGAGCGAGCAGCCGTAAACCATCACAGCCTGAGAGTAAATCGGGAGCAGCCTGCCTGACGGATCCCATCCCCTCCACTTTTCCAGCAACTTAAAATCGGGTATAGCGAACAGTTACAGGATAGCGAATGCACCGGCAGAGCAACCTTCGGTGCGGCAAACAGCACAAGGAACCGGGCCGTAAACGGCCTCCTTCTCAATGAAGATCCTCTTCCTCCACGGCTGGCAATCGACTCCGGGCGGTCTCAAGCCGACCTGTCTCAAGGACCACGGCCACACCGTTCTCAATCCCGCTCTCCCCGATGATGATTTCGCGGCCGCCGTCCAGATCGCTCAACAAGAGTTCGACCAGCACCAGCCCGATGTGGTCGTCGGCAGTTCCCGTGGCGGGGCCGTGGCCATGAACATCGACAGCGGCGACACGCCGCTCGTGCTGCTCTGCCCGGCCTGGATGACCTGGGGAACTGCCAAGAAGGTCAAACCGAACACAACGATTCTCCACTCACGGGCCGATGAGACAGTGCCGTTCGCTGATTCGGAAGAGCTTCTGCGCAATAGCGGTCTCGTTGACTCAACCTTGATCGAGGTTGGTGTCGAGCACCGCTTGGCCGACGCCGAATCCCTGGAGGCGATGTTAAGGGCGTGTGAGCGAATGTGTTCAACCAGAGACAGTATCCTCGATCGTCCGGCCATCAGTGGTCGCTACCTGTTCCCGCAACCACGGCGCGTCGCAGATCCCTTCATGGTCCATGTAACGGGCGCAGAGTTGGCGTGCTACCGAAGAACCATTGATCCCGACAAATACACCGTGGTTCATTTTCACGGCAATGGTGAAGCGGTTGCCGACTACGTTCCGGATATGGCCGATCTGTTGGCAGATCTCGGCCTGAATTCGCTCTTCGTGGAGTATCGGGAATACGGTGGTTCCACTGGCCAAGCCCGGTTGGTCGCCATGCTCGGTGACGGTGAAGCAGCGATTACCGCAGCGGGGCTTACCCCGGAAAGGGTGATCGCCTTTGGCCGGTCCATTGGCTCGCTGTACGCCATCGAATTGGTTCACCGTCAGCCAGCGATAGGTGGCCTGATCCTAGAGAGCGGCATCGCCGATCCATCCGAACGTTTTCTGACATATGCAGACATGACGGCGGCAGGCGTGACGGAAAGCAGCGTGATTGCTGAAGTCGAGCGACACTTCAATCACAAAAACAAACTGTCGAAGTACAAGCACCCGTTGCTCATTCTCCACACGAAGAACGACGGCCTGATCGATATCTCACACGCCCAACGAAACTTCCAGTGGGCGGGCTCTGCGCAGAAGCGGCTTGTGCGATTCCCGGTCGGTAATCACAATACGATATTTTGGACAAATGCGAGGGAATACTTGGCGGCAATTCGTGTCTTTGTGGATGCCATGGAAACGTGATTTCTCACCGATCAGGGCTTGTGCGATGAAGACTCAGGCAGGGGATCACCGAAAGAAAGTGTGTGGCCGCATCGGGTGCGCCGAAGAAGTAGGCGGTCGAAGTTCCTGCAACCATTACTGAGGGTAAATGCATGCCGGTTCAAGATCTGTTTTCGCTGCGGGGGCGGTACGGCTTTATGGAGTGTCGGATGCCGAAAATCTGCCTTGATCCTGCCAACACCAGCGACAAGACGTATAATGGCAGCTGAAATCAATCCCTTCAAGGAACTCAGACAATGTGCCAACTTGGTCACCGGTCGTTCTTGCTGATTGCGGCGGCATTTTGGGCTGGCAGCCAAGCGTTCGGCGAGCCGGTCGTCACCGAAGTCCGAGAAGGCACCACCTCAATACTCCGCATCATGCCCACCGGTGGCTCAGAGTCGATCTATCGTTTCGACTTCTCCCAAAAACACTCGCCAGTGACGGTGAGGACGGACCTGATTAGGAAATGGGAATCCTACCGGCTCGGAGCGTTTGTCTGCTTCAACTCAAATCAATTCAGCGGCATCGAGATCTGCAACGCTACCGACCCCAAGACTTTCAACCCGCAGCACCTTGATGTCGCCGGATGGATTGCGGCCTTTAAGCAGGCAGGAATGAAATACGCCGTCCTGACAGTGAGACACACTTCCGGCTTCCTGCTCTGGGACAGCCCCACAACTGAGTTCGACGTGGCCAACAGCGGCAACACGACGGATGTCTGCCGAGAGTTCGTGACCGAGTGCCGGAAGCAAGGAATAGTCCCGGCATTCTACTACTGTCTCTGGGGCGGCCAATGGAAACCCGACCCAAACGCCAGGGCGGTGATTTTGGCTCAACTCCACGAACTGGCCAACGATTACGGCGAGATCCCCTTTTTCTGGATGGACATGATGAACTGGGCACCGCCAGATTTGAGCACGCAGGAGATCTACGATGCCCTGAAGAGCCTCCAGCCCAATGCCATTGTCATGTTCAATCAGCACGTTCAGGACGGCACGAAGATCAATTATTTCCCAACCGATGTGGTCAATGGGGAACTGGTTCCGCCCCCGGCCGTCGGCCATGATTCGTTCCGCATGGTCGATGCCAAGACCTACTATCTGCCCTTCGAGTACAGCCTGGTTTCCCAAAGCCGGGAGGGTGGGTACGAATACGACCCTATTGGACCGTCCTGCTGGTTCACGTATGGCGAAGGCAAGGACTTCGTTCCCAGTCGCCCCTTTTCAGCCGAGGCTTTAGCCAAGCAGGTCAAGCTGGGCTTCGACCGGGGTGCAGCCAATGTCCTATTGGCGACGGCACCGGACCACAGCGGTCGAATGCGGCCCGAGGACGTTGAGCAGCTCAAGCGGTTGGGCAAGATCTTGGCTGCGGACAGCCCATGACGTTGTCTATTCTATGGCCGTTTTCTTCCGTGCCGTCTTCACCTGACGAAATACGACTCGGGCCGTATCGCCGTTGTTCATTTCAACTTCGTAGACAAATTCGATTGGCTCTTATTGACTAGACCGGTCTTCGCCTTGATTGTCTCCCCGGCTTCAACGATGGTAATGTCGCCTCTCCAGAGAGTTAATGATTCAATTCTCCAAAGTAGCGTGGCATGTCCGCCATCCAATTAAATCCAGGTAGCAGCCAGACACTGGAGAATAAGTACAGAACTGCCTGGAACACCTATGAACTGCGCCGGGACTTCGAAGTCCAGCGATTCATGGCACCTTTTGTAGTCGTTCGTCGCAAAGCGACGGGTGGCACTGACTGAGCGATTCGGATCGACATCACCCTCTCTCTCATGTATCACGGCGAGCGAGCCAGTGTGCGGCGGTGACAGTTGGCACTGGCTGAGCGAGCCGGATTGACGTCACCATCGCTCGCAGGTGTCACGGCGAGCGGAGCCAGTGTGCGGCGGCGACCAGGCCAGTTGATCGCTTCTGAGGCTAAACCATCGACCGACGGCAGTCCGCCGAGTTGCTGTTCCCGTGAGTCGAGAAAATATGAGCGAGCACCTGTAAACCATCACAGCCTGAGAATTTATTGGGACAAGCCTGCCTGACGGATCCCCTGTCTGACGGATCCCAACGAGATGTGGGAACTCTTGTTGGTACGGGGACTCTGGCTCCGCTCGCCAGGAAGATGGTCGTTCGTGGCAGAGTTCACTCGGCTCGCTCAGCCAGTGCCACCCGGCCCGTAGCTGCGGTCGCGCAGACCGTAGCTGCGGTCGCGTAGACCGCGGGGGGAAGTGGTAGTACGGATGGCGACGCCCCACGCTCTGCGCGAGCGCAGCAACGACGCGGCCCGTAGCTGCGGTCGGCGCAGACCGCGGGGGGAAGTGGCAAAACGGATGGCGACGCCCCCACGCTCTGCGCGAGCGCAGGCAAGGAGCATGCCAGGAGCAGACACCTATTAAGGTCCCCGAGTCAATAAGACGTACTCCGAGCGCGGCCAAAGTTTTTTGTGTTTTTTGACTTCGGCTTCTTCCTGCGGCACCGATCGGTCGCTGTTACGTTGAGTTCTGCTTGTGCTTCGCTGCTGGTGGTTATGCTTCCCAAGGGGAAGCGTTCTGCACCAGACACCTATGGGGATCAGCGGCAGCCAGTGGGACACGCCTGCTTCTGTCTCGGCTGAAGGTCGCATCCCCGCTGCGGTGGCGGCCGTTTCGCCGGCCTCGCGTGGTGGTGCCGATCACGGTCCTGAAACTCATCGGTGGCCCTCCTGGCTTTCTACTCACTACTGTCGGGCTCAGCATGTATTCACGCTGTCCAGTCTTGTTCAGGCTTGCCTGAGGGGCAGCGCAGCAGATATCTCATCGGGCTGGGCATGGCGGATGGTTCCCGACGCGACACGGCCTCGGGATCACCACCCGCCGGCCGAGTCATGGCAAGAGGCAAGTGACCTCCAATCACCCTGACGGTCTACCTCCGTTGTCCGTGACGAAGAGGACCAACGAAGAGGACCAGACACCCTGCTTCCTCCCGGCTTTCCATCCCCGCTGCCGGCCCTCCGACGATCGTCCCTTGTCGCAGGCCGAGCATGCTGAGCGGTGCCATCATCGTGTGTGCGGTGACATACGCATGTCACAGATACCCCACTACGGCGGGTCTTGCATGCGGCCCGGGAATAGGTAAGATAACGGCGGTTCTGGCGAGCGAAAGGCGGGCAATCACTTTCTCTTGCGCAGTGTTTCTCGAGCATCCCTGCGGGGCCCTCAGCGGCCGCGGGTGCGACGGGCACTGCCCGCACACGGAGGGATTGCCTCATGGTCGCCTACGCTCGTCGTAAATTGCTGGGTCGTGATCGCCGAGCCGTCTATCACTGCCGCGCCCGTTGCGTGCGCCGCGCCTTTCTCTGTGGCCGGGACTCGGTCACCGGCCGCGACTTCTCCCATCGCCGCGATTGGATCCTGGTCCGGGAAGAACAGCTCGCGGGGCTGTTCGCCATCGAAGTCGAATTCCACGCGGAACTGAGCAACCATCTGCACCTGATGCTCCGCTCGCGGCCCGATGTGGCCCGCCGCTGGTCGCCCCACGAGGTGGCCCGCCGCTACCTGACCGCCATGAAGATCGCCAAGTGCATGTCGGACGAGCTGCCGCAAGTCAGCGACAAACGCATTGAACAGGTCGTGCGGGACAAGAAGCGGATCAAGCAGTTGCGGCGTCGGCTGAGCAATATTTCCTGGTTTATGGGAATCCTGTGCGAAAATATTGCCCGCCGCGCCAATCAAGAAGACGAATGCACTGGCCGGTTCTTCGAGTCTCGCTTCAAGTGCCGGGAATGTGTCGGTTTCGCCGGCATGTTGGTCTGTGCGTTGTATATGGACTTAAACCTCATCAAGGCCGGTGAAGCCGTTTCGTTGCGCTCGTCCCGCTACACGTCGGCCTATCAGCGGATCATGGCGCAAGAGCAGCGTTCCAACAGTCCGGATCGAGCGGATGGCTGGCTGGGAGAGCTGACCCTGCGCGAAGGGACGTTGGAGGACGAGACGATCGCGCTCACCTCCCGTTGGGGTCGCCGCGCGTCGGATCTGGGACTGCTGCCGATCTCGCTGGAGAGTTACTTGCGGTTGCTGGAGTGGACCGCTCGGCAACTGCGCAGTGGCCAGCGCAGTACGGTTCCCAAAGACGTGGAAACGTTGTTGGATTATATGGATGTGAACGAGGAGGCCTGGCTCGATACGTTCCAGCGTTACGAGAGCGTCTTCTGCCACGCCGTCGGTTCGCCCGCGGCCCTGGCCGAAGTGGCCCGGCGGATGGGACGCCGCTGCCTGAAGGGGATGTCGGCCTGCCGTCGGCTGTTTGCGTAAGGCCCACGCCGCTCGCTTGATCGTCGAACAGAATTTGTAACCGCCCACTTCCGCCGCGCTCGCCGTGCGCGCCGACAGCGTGCATTCGCCGCTGGCGTCGCACCCCCCTCGCCCTGTTCATGCTCTTTTTCGCACCACCGAGCCCATTGCCGCCCATTCGCCTCGCGGCCAACTTAATCCGGGGCCCTCCAACGGCCACCGAAAGTCCGTCAGGAGCAGAGTGTCTGCTCCCGAAGCTTCATTCGACGGATTTCGCACTGGGAATGCCGACTCCCCAGTCGGATGTGGTATATTCGTGGATGCATGATCAGCGCCGGACACGGCGGCCGCCTGACTTGCCATACTTCCAACGTGCTGGACTGGTCGTTCCTGGGGCAGTGGAGAAACGCGATGTTTCGCGATGATTCACGAGGTGAGGCTGCCAGGGATGAACCAGATCCCACACTGCCCGTGGGCGAACCAAGTAATTCAGCCCGCGAATCACACGGCGTGACACTGATTCTCTCGCGGATCGAACAAGGTGACGGTCAGGCCGCCGAGCAGTTGCTGCCGCTGGTCTACGATGAATTGCGGAAGCTGGCGGCCGCCAAAATGGCCCAGGAGAAGCCCGGACAGACGCTGCAGGCGACGGCGTTGGTACACGAAGCCTATGTCCGACTGGTGGATGTCGAGCAGGCACAGAGTTGGAGCAGTCGCGGCCATTTCTTTGCCGCCGCAGCCGAGGCCATGCGGCGGATCCTGGTCGAGCATGCGCGGAGAAGGAACCGGCGCCGCGGCGGGCTGGAGTTGGATCCCGCTCGGCTGGCTGACGTGACGGAGCCGGACGGCCCCGATCCGGACACAATCCTGGCGGTCGACGAAGCGGTCGAGTTGCTGGTTCACACGGATCCGTTGGCGGGCAACGTCGTCAATCTGCATTTCTTCGCTGGCCTGACCCTGGAAGAGACGGCCGAGGCACTGGGGATATCGCGCGCAACCGTTTACCGGCAGTGGGCTTACGCGCGGGCGCGGCTGCGCCTCGCGCTGCGCGACGGCGAGGGAGGTGCGGAAACCTGAACATTCCGTGAGACCTTTTGCCGCCGTTCTGTCGCACTGTTTTCCGGGCGGGCATTTCGAGGATCTCATGATGGCCGAAACTCCGCGCACGGCAAAGGACATTTTTCTGGCGGCCCTGGAGCGAACGACGCCCCAGGAGCGGGACGCGTTTCTGGCCCAGGCGTGTGCCTGCAACGACGCGCTTCGCGCAGAGGTCGAAGCGCTGCTGCGCGTGCATGACGAGCCGGACAGCCTGCTCGACCGGCCGCGCATCGATCTGGGGCTGGCTCGCGATCCCGCGGCAACGATCGACCCGCTGATGGAAAGGCCCGGTACGCAGATCGGTCCCTACACGCTGCTGGAAGTCATCGGCCAAGGGGGCATGGGGGTCGTCTATCGGGCGCAGCAGCGGGAGCCGATCGAGCGGAACGTGGCCTTAAAGAT
The DNA here is from genome assembly GCA_963802295.1 of uncultured Planctomycetota bacterium. Lineage (GTDB taxonomy): Bacteria > Planctomycetota > Planctomycetia > Pirellulales > Pirellulaceae > JAJRVM01. Next base: position 354,926 of record CAWDIM010000011.1, read on the forward strand.
CATCAAGCCGGGCATGGACACGCAGCATGTCATCGCCCGGTTCGATGCCGAGCGGCAGGCGCTGGCGCGGATGGACCACCCGCACATCGCCCATGTGCTGGACGCCGGAGCCACCGATGCCGGGCGGCCCTATTTCGTGATGGAACTGGTGACCGGGATTCCCATCACGGACTACTGCGACCAGCATCAGCTCTCGATCCCCGCGCGGCTGGAATTGTTTGTTTCTGTCTGCCAGGCCGTGCAGCACGCGCACCAGAAAGGGATTATCCACCGCGACATCAAGCCGTCGAATATCCTGGTCGTCGAGACGGACGATCAGCCGCAGCCGAAGGTGATCGACTTTGGTGTAGCGAAGGCGGTCGGCGGTCGCCTGACAGATAAGACGGCCTTCACGAGCCTGGGGCAGCTGGTGGGCACGCCGCTGTACATGAGTCCCGAGCAGGCCGGACTGAGCGGCCAGGACGTGGATACGCGGACCGACGTCTACTCGCTGGGGGTGCTGTTGTACGAGCTGTTGACGGGCGAACCACCGCTGAGCAAGGAGCGTTTTCGCGAGGCGGCTTACGAGGAGATTCGGCGCGTCATTCGCGACGAAGAGCCGGCCAAGCCCAGCACCCGCATCAGCTCTCTGGGAGACGCGGCCACCACCGCCTCGGGTCGTCGTCAGGTCACCCCCACGCACCTGCGCCGCGCCCTGGAGGGGGACCTGGACTGGATTGTGATGAAGGCCTTGGAGAAGGACCGTACGAGGCGGTACGAAACACCAAGCGCCTATGCCAGGGACATTCAACGATACCTGAGGCATGAGCCCGTGGAGGCTGGGCCCCCCTCGGCCATCTATCGTTTCCGCAAGTTCGCGCGGCGCAACAAGGTGACTTTCGTCACGACCTCCGTCGTGGCAGTCTCCCTGGTGCTGGGATTGGTCGGCACGACGTGGCAGGCGTTGCGGGCTCGACAACAGGCGACGCGGGCCGAATTGGGCGAGCGGCGCGCGCAGGAAGAAGCGGACAACGCCAGGACGGCCGCGGCGATTTCGCAGGCAGTCAACGCCTTCCTGACCGAGGATCTGCTGGCTCAGGCCGACACTGAAAAGGAGCCCGACCGAGACATCAAGCTGCTCACCGTCGTCGAACGGGCCGCGGCTCAGGTGGAAAACCGCTTTGCCGATCAGCCGCTGGTGGCCGCTGCCGTCCATCACACGCTCGGCACGGTCCTTCGGTCGCTGGGTGAGTACCAGGCAGCCGAACGCCATTTCCGGAAAGCCATTGAGTTGAGGCAAACACAACTCGGTCCAGAGCATCAGGCGACGCTTAGCAGCATGCGCGGTCTGGCCACCTGCTTGCTGCAGCAGTGGCGTAACGAGGAGGCAGAGCTACTCTTTCGTCAGCTGCTGAATGCGGGTAACCGCGTGCTGGGACCGGAAAGCGAAGAAACCCTGAATGTCCGGAACTGTCTGGCCGTTCTGTGCAAACGGGAGGGACGTCTCGACGAGGCCGAGAAGTGGTACACCGAGAATCTGGAAGTGAATCGGCGCGTGCGGGGCCCAGAACATCGCAGCACGCTCACCGACATGATCAATCTCTCCAACCTATACAACGGAAGAGGACGGGCAGCCGAGGCGTGGCCACTGAAAAACGCCGCTCTCGAGATCGCCAAGAAGACTCTCGGCGATGACCACCCCCTGACTCTCGACTGCGAATGCGGTCTGGCTTTTCAGCACGCGATCTGGGGGCTGGCTACGGAAGGGGAAAAACGCTTTTTGGAACTCCTGGCGAGACGCCGCCGTGTGCTCGGTCCAGAGCATCCCAATACGCTCGTCAGCATGAACGGGCTCGCAGATACGTACCAGCGACAGCAGCGTACGGACGAGGCGGAGAAGCTGTACGCGGAAGTGCTGGAGATCGGACGTAGTGGCCAATGCTCGGCCTACCCGGAAATGCGGTCGGCTTTGCGGCGACTCGCGAATCTGTACTCGGACCAGGGCCGGTATCGCGAAGTCGCGTCAGTTTACCGCCAGATTCTGGCGGCCCTCGACCATGCAGTCGCGGCGACGGATGCCCCAACCGTCATGCAGGGAAGGCTCGCACTTACCTGTAACGAACTGGCCTGGTTTCTCGTAACCTGTCCCGATGCGGAAACCCGGGCACCTGACGAGGCCGTGAAACTAGCTGAGCGGGCCCTGGCACTGGCGCCACAGTATGGGGCGATCTGGAACACGCTGGGAGTCGCCCAATATCGTCGCGGGAATTGGAACGCCGCGCTCGCCGCACTGCAGAAAACGATCGAGCTGCAGTCGGGTGGCAAGGACTGCGACTTCTTTTTCCTGGCGATGACCCATTGGCAGTTGGGCAATCAGGTGGAGGCTCGACAGTGGTATGACAAGGCCGTGACCTGGATGTGGAAACACCCGCTGGGACGCGATATGCAGCGGGCTGGCGGGGAAGCAGCCGCGTTGCTCGGGCTGTCCCCTCCTTGCCTCTGCGTGGCGATGCCTTTGCCGGACCGCGCGCTCTGCACCGACCGACCACTCTTCGACTCGGAGTCTTTGGCCGGTCTCCTGGATCTGCGGGGATCGGCGGACGCAGAACAGACGCGTCATCGGCAACTCGCCTTGGAGGACCGCCACTGGTGGCTCAGGATCGTCGACTCCGGGTGGCAGTTGAGTCGGCTGTTGATCTTCCCGCGAGCCGTGTCTGCCCATTACAGTCCGCGTGAAGGGTGTCTGTACGTCGGTCGACGGGAGCCCGGCAATAAGTATCTGGATCGCCTGGCATTGGATCTGGTCAACGGGATTTACCGCATCGATGCCAACGGCAACGCCGAAGAAGTCGCCGCCGCAACGGAGATTGCAGGCGTCGCCGTCGACCCCGTGACTGGCGACGTGTACTTCAGCGAAGATAACGAGGGTCGGATTGGCCGAATCGCGCACGGCACTGGGGAGTCGCAGAGCTGGGTGTCTGCATGGCCGAACGACAACACGCATCCCGTCGGATTGGCGGTCCCGGATACGGTCGCGGGAGGCGAGACAGGAACGGCGCGCCGAGCATTCGTCGTCAATCACGGTGGGGAATTCAGATCGGATGAAGTCTACTCGTTTGCCATCGATCAGCCGGCCCAGCAGACGCTCCTGCACCAGGACGCCCCTGATGAAGGACCACTGAGCGTTCCTCTGGATGTTGCCATGGCGGGTGGAGAAGTCTATCTGGCGGATCGCCAGCAGGGCATCCTTCGGCTTCGAGATGACGGAACGTGTGAGCCGGTCGCGACGGCCGAGTGGCTGCAGCCGACGGGGATCGCCGCGGACCCGACGACCGGCCATCTGTATGTGGTTGACAGTTTCAAACAGCGATTGGTTTGCGTGGACCGAACTACCGGAAACGTCAACACGATCGCCGAGGGATTGACGTGCGAGTACTGGGGAGGAGCGGGCATCGATGTGACACCCGACGGCCAGCACATCATCTGTACTGACCACGATACCGGCCGGATCATGATGCTCACACGCAAGTCGCAGGAGACCTCGGCGTTCGAGCGAGGGCGAGTTCGGGCGGCGGTTCAGGAATGGGAAGCGGCGATTCGCGACTTCTCGGAGGCTCTCGCACTGGAGCCGGAACACGCCGTGGCCCTGTGCGAGCGGGGATTTTGCTACGCTCGCCTCGGACAGCTTGACCAGGCCCAGAGCGACTGGGCGGCCGCCGTGGCCATCGAGCCACAGGTGGGAGCCCACTATCACTTTCGCGGTGAGATGCTCAGCCTGGAAGCTCGCTTCCAGGAGGCGGTCGAGGAGTACGACAAGGCAATCCAGCTCACGCCCCAGCTGGGCCGGGCCTTCGCCGGCCGCGCCGCCATCTGGCTCGAACAGCAGGAAATGGAGCGCGCGCTGAACGATGCGAACCGCGCTGTCGAACTCGATCCGACCCGCGCGCTCAGCTACGCTGAGCGCGGCTTCGTCTTCGAGACTCGGGAGGAAACGGAACAGGCGGAAAGCGACTGGGCCAAGGCCGTTCAGCTGGGTGCGGACTGCGCCGGGCACTATCGGAATCGCGCAGAGCTGCTCGCGCGGAATGCCCATTGGCAGGACGCTGCCCGCGCCCTGGACAAGGCCATTCGGTTTGAGCCGGACAATTACCAGCTGTATGAAAAGCGTGCCGAAGTGCGAGCAGCCTGCCAACAGTGGTCTGGGGCCGAACAGGATCTGCTCAAGTTAATCCAGTTGGGCCCGGCCAACCCGGGCGTCTGGCAAGTGCTCGGACTCGTGCGGCTGGCAGCGGGCGACGAGGAAGCGTACCGGCGCGGTGCGCGGAGTTGTTCGAGCGGTATGCGGATGCCTACCCACCGGTGATTCCACGCTGGCAGCTGGCCTGGTGTTGTCAGCCTGCCCCGCCGGACGGCGACGTCCTTCAACGAGCCCTGCAGTTTGCCGAACAAGCGAAGCCCGATGCACAGCACGCCGTCTGGGCCGAGGGAGTGCTGCAGACGCTGCTCCTGTGGTCCGGTCGCTTCGACAAGCGAGCCGCACAGGTCACCGAGGACTTCGCCAAGTTCCCCAACGAGTGGACCGGTTCCCGCCTCGCCATCTTTCACGCGCGAGCAGGCCGCCTGAAGGAGGCCCGCATGTACCTGGACAGGACCAGGCCGCTGCTGGCCGAAGCGATCGAAAAGCGTCGCTGGGGTCTGTACGGTGATATCGAACTCCAGCTGCTCTATCGCACAGCCGAGGAGTCGATTCGCGCACAAGAACAGAAACAGGCAGCCATCAAGAAGTAGTCCGGTGCGGTCCAGCCGCAATCAATGGCCTTACGCGGTCCGGGGAACGAGGCGGACTATCGAAGCGGTGGCCGAGGCCCTGCCGCCTTGTCGAAGTCGCCAAGGCTTCGGACGAAGTAAAGAAATGTTCGGCAGGACCCCTGAGACCTGATCGGGCTTGAGCTACAGCGGGATCAGCTACGCGAACTTGAAAGAACCGCCCGGTGATGCCCACGGCGCCAACCACAGCGCCAGTGTTATTGGATCGTTCTATTCAGCAAGGGAAGCAGACACCCTGCTTTCCCCCTGCGTTCCATCCCGCAGCGGGCCCTCCGACGATCGTCTATGGTCGCACGCCGAGCATGCTCAGCGGTGCCATCATCGCTTGTGTGGTGACATACGTATGTCACCGACACCCCGCTGCGGCGGGTCTTGCATGCAGCCCCGGATCGGGTAAGATAACGGCGGTTCTGGCGAGCGAAAGGCGGGCAATCACTTTCTCTTGCGCAGTGTTTCCCGAGCGTCCCCACAGGGCCCTCAGCGGCCGCGGCCGCGGGCGCTCCGGGCACTGCCCGCACACGGAGGGATTGCCTCATGGTCGCCTACGCTCGTCGTAAATTGTTGGGTCGTGATCGCCGAGCCGTCTATCACTGCCGCGCCCGCTGCGTGCGCCGCGCCTTTCTGTGTGGCCGGGACCCGTTGACCGGCCGCGACTTCTCCCATCGCCGCGATTGGATCCTGGTCCGGGAAGAACAGCTCGCCGGGCTGTTCGCCATCGAAGTCGAATTCCACGCGGAACTGAGCAACCATCTGCACCTGATGCTCCGCTCGCGGCCCGATGTGGCCCGCCGCTGGTCGCCCCACGAGGTGGCCCGCCGCTACCTGACCGCCATGAAGATCGCCAAGTGCATGTCGGACGAGCTGCCGCAAGTCAGCGACAAACGCATTGAACAGGTCGTGCGGGACAAGAAGCGGATCAAGCAGTTGCGGCGTCGGCTGAGCAATATTTCGTGGTTTATGGGAATCCTGTGCGAAAATATTGCCCGCCGCGCCAATCAAGAAGACGAATGCACTGGCCGGTTCTTCGAGTCTCGCTTCAAGTGCCGGGAATGTGTCGATTTCGCCGGCATGTTGGTCTGTGCGTTGTATATGGACTTGAACCTCATCAAGGCTGGTGAAGCCGTTTCGTTGCGCTCGTCCCGCTACACGTCGGCCTATCAGCGGATCATGGCGCAAGAGGAGCGTTCCAACAGTCCGGATCGAGCGGATGGTTGGCTGGGAGAGCTGACCCTGCGTGAAGGGACGTTGGAGGACGAGACGATCGCGCTCACCTCCCGCTGGGGCCGCCGTGCGTCGGATCTGGGACTGCTGCCGATTTCGCTGGAGAGTTACTTGCGGTTGCTGGAGTGGACCGCTCGGCAACTGCGTAGTGGCCAGCGCAGTACGGTTCCCAAGGACGTGGAGACATTGTTGGATTATCTGGATGTGAACGAGGAGGCCTGGCTCGATACATTCCAGCGTTACGAAAGCGTCTTCTGCCACGCCATCGGTTCGCCAGCGGCCCTGGCCGAAGTAGCTCAGAGAATGGGCCGTCGTTGCCTGAAGGGGATGTCCGCTTGCCGCCGGCTGTTTGCATAATACTGATGCCGCTCGCTTGATCGTCGAACAGAATTTGTGACCGCCCACTTCCGCCGCGCTCGCCGTGCGCGCCGACAGTCTGCAATCGTCGCTGGTGTCGCGCCAACGCCGCCGTGTTCATCGTCTTCTTCGCACCGCCGAGCCGATTGCCAGCCATTCGTTTCGCGCGCAAACCAAACTGCAGGCCTCCAACGGCCACCGAGAATCCATCAGGAGCAGAGTGTCTGCTCCCGACACTTGCAGTTGGTGGGGAACGACTCGGTGGGGTTGACGCCGTACTACCGCTGACGTGCCCGTCCACGCCAAGGTCAATTGCGGTCGTCGATAGTGCGGGATGACCACCACAGTTTCCGAAACACCGGCTGTGAACCGGCCCAGTTCTTGCTTCCGAACAGTTTCTCGTCCTTCTCGTAGTAGGCCCGCAGACTAAGCACATCGACGTTCTGCCATAACGCTAGAGCCTCGCCGTCGCCAGTCTTGAAATCGCCCGGCTCCAGGGAGATGGTGTGGGAGTTCCCACCACCGTTGAGCTTCGCGACCGCCACGCATTCCTTCTGCGGACCACGGTAAGACCGAAAGAAATTCTCGGTCAGCACGATCACCAGTTCGTTCGGCTGTTCGGCCTGAACCTCGATGGTCAGCCACTGGCTCGTTTGCCCCTGCCACTTTGGATCGCTTAGCTTGCGTGAGGAGTATTCCCAATGATATGGGTTGTCTGCCGAAAGCGTGTACCAGTCCCGCCATCCGTGTGTGAAATCTTCAAGCAGTGGGTCGGCTGTATCCGTCGCTTGTACTGCGGCCCGTTGCAGCTCCAGAGGGGCAGTCGTGTGCAGCAGGGAACTGATCGAAAACTGCTCGGTCGGGCGAGCATAAGGTTCCGATTCTGACTTCTTCAACCCGTAAACAACGTTGGCAAAAGCAAAGAGAGGCTGACTGATAGTAAGAAGCGGCAGTTGGGCCGTCCACGTTCCTCCCGCTTGCTGGCTGGTAGAATGTGGCCGTCCCTTTCTGGTTCGGCACGATAGCCATTGTCAGGAAGGGCACCCGCCACTCCGGGATGGCTGACGCTGAGTTGCAGCCAATTACCGGCCATGCCCGCAGGGAAACCCTGACTGCGTACCAGCACGTTGCTTTGGACGGAGACTTGAACCCTGCGACGGGCCTCGCAGAATCACCGGCGGGCGTTTTCGACGAGATGAACCGTGGCTCTCTGCCGACCAGGAAACCTGTCGTGCGGGTATCGCTGCCCAGCACGACAGGTATCGGTGGCTATCACGGACGAAGCTACTTGCCTTTGACGGAGATCACCTTGACGAAGTCCGTTCCCACAAATGTGCCGCCAACGTCCAGAGTGCCCTCGAGCGTCATTTCAACACTCGTCCCAACATCGATAACTGCTTTGATGGCGTCCGCCGGAAACTTCGCTACCAGGTTGCCGCAGTCATCGGCGAAGAGACTGGATGCCGAGACGCCGTTGAGGGTAACACCGCCTGCAACCAAGGAGTACGGGATGTCTGCGTGAACTGTCACCGAAGGCACAGGAGCCTTCATGTTGATGACGTTCGGCGACACTTGAATGTTGACAACAGTGTCACCTGCCAGTCCTGCGCCGGAACAGACCAACATTGCACCCAGAGCCACACAGGACACAAGTAGATTCTTCATTTCGACTCCCTCCCCAGAAAAAAAGCAATGACAAGCTGACACCGGACTCACACCAATCCCGCTAATTCGAAGCCATGGGCTGCGACTCTTTCATCATCGCAACCAAGCCGGCAATCGCTCGTTCATAATCGTCCAAATTGTCGGTCCATTTCCTCAAACATGCGCTGCCCGACGGGGTCAGTTGGTAGACCCGTTTGCTTGGCCCGAGTTCGGATTCAACCACCTTGTGCCGAACCAGATGTTGCTGTTCGAGTTCGCTGAGCAGACGTTAGACACCCGTGTCATCAGGCTTCGTGCCACTCATCAGCGGCAAACGGCTCAGGCGTTCCAGAAGGGAATAACGGTGTTGTGGTCCATCAGCCAACAGCGCCATCACCGCGGTCTGTAGCAATCGGTTGAGGGTGTGCCCTTCACAGGCACAGGATCACTGTGATGTCATGGCAGAACTGATGTATCAGACGTTATCGGATAGTACTCTCATCGTAGAGCGTTACGGACGAGGCGTCAACAGAATTGGTGTCATTCGGCAACGCGTGGGTGGCCGTCTACGCGAGCCGAGACACCATTGGTGAAGGTGTGTCACCACCGGCACGAACAGGACTCGCACGATGCCTTCGAGGTCGTTCCAGATGGTTACGCTCACTTGATAAGGCCGTCACTTGCCCGTTGGCACACGCTTTGCATTAATTGTCGCACCGTCAGTTGTGAGAAAGAGTGAATTGCGCCGCAGGGATTCGCAATCGTGCCGGAAATCAACACGCTCTGCGAGACCCGCAACGCCATTCGGCAAAGGGGGTGGAAAAAAATGCTCGATCGAGGGGAGTGGAGGCCTGCAATTTTTACGCAGTTTCCGCTGGTCAAGAAAGATCAACGTTTCCAAAGACCCTGCAAGATCAATCTGTGACTGTGGCTTGCACAGTGAAAGGCGATGAGGAAACGCAGTCGGTTACAGGGCGGCCGAATGGATTGCCGCTCGTTATTCGGCAAGGACTGCCTCGACACTAACAGAACGAGGGGAGACTGATCGAATGAGAACCTGCTAGCTACAATCGGGTTGATGTTGTCCGTGATGACCTTCGTCGCACCGAGTGCTTTCGCCCAAGGACGTGGCGGGGGAGGTCAACGTGCAATGCGAGGCGGTTCCGCAGCCAGTCAGAACCGCAACGGGGCTCAAGCTGGAGCCATGCAGCGGCAGATGATGCAGAACCGGTATCGCATGATGCAGTCTGGCATGGGGAACCAGATGGGGTACGGACAACAGAACGGGATGGGCCAACAATTGCGTCTCCGAGACGGTTCGTGCGGTGGACAGGGTTACGCCGGGGCGATTGACCCCACACAAGTGCAGGGGATGCAAATGATGCAGCAGCGGATGCGGCAGGGCCAACCCGGCTTCGGCAACATGGGAAACGGTCAAGGGGCTGCCAAGGGCAAGGGTCGTGGTGGCCAACGCTAGGGTGCGAGGCGTTTCTGAGGTCTGACTTAGCGCCTGACGAGTCCGATCACGGCGGTTGACACACAACATGAGTGTCAACCGCCGTTTCATCTTGGACAATCGATGCGTTCTGCAAGACAAATCGAGGTTGGAGCAGCAATTCGAATTCCTGTTCTGGCTTATCCGTGATGATGTGGCATTCTTTCAGGCGGTTCGCGTGGCGTCTCTGAACGGCTGGAAAACGGCCAAAGCCGGGAGGATCTGGATTACGCCATCCGGCAGTTCGTGTCCAAGGATCGTTCGATTTCCGAGTCACTCGACTCGCCTCCATCTCGGACGGCTCGCCGCAGCGGCATCGCAATGGGAGCCAGACGACAAGAGGATTTCCACGAGACCCCCAAAGAGTAGTGGCGGTGGTTGACATCGCGGGGAGGCATTCGTAGCCTGACCTGCACCGGCGTTCGGCTGACAGGGAGACTTAGCAAACAAAGTACGTCATCCTCAGAGGCCGGTGGCGAGAATCGGAACACAGGACCGCCGGTTGAAACGACTTCGCGAGGAGGTGCCGCATGCCCGCCGCTCAAACCATGAGTTTGTTCCTTACCCTGGCCTTGGCAGTTGTATTCGTCCTGGTGTTCTTGTTGATCTTGATCGTCATGATTGGGACTTTCAGACCGTGGATACGGGCGTTCACGTCGGGGATGCCAATCTCGGTGTTGAACATCGTGGGAATGCGATTTCGTCGCATTGAAGTCAACGTTGTCGTAGACGCGCTTATCATGGCCAGGCAGGCGGGAGTGGCGGTTTCTTGCCGCCAGATGGAGTCGGCTTACTTGCAGGGCGTCGATCTGGAGAAACTGACCCTGGCGTTGATCCATGCGAAGAAGAAGGGCCTGGAAGTGACGTTCGACGAGCTTGTGGCGTCGGACCTGGAGGGTCGGTTAGCAGATAAGTTGAAACACCAGGACCCCTCGGTCTCGGGAATCGGGAGGGTTCGGGCAGATGGCCCCATAGCCAACGAAACGGAGGACCACTGCGTGCGTATTTGCCGGAAATGCTCGCAGCGGGTGACCGGCGATAGCAAGATCTGCCGGAACTGTGGTGCCATCCTATAGGGAATCTCGGAGCACGCAGCGATTAAAGCAGAGATGCCAGTGGACGAGCCGTTGACTGTCGTCCTTTGGAAATCAAGCGGATCGACGCCGGGCTCGCCAATCAGGGCAGTCCCGGTAGCAGCAGCGTCTCGACACTCTCACGGAGGGCTTGATCTCCGGCGCAGACCTGGTCGAGACCTTAATAGGTGTCTGCTCTCGAAGCTGCCCACTCAGACTGATGTTTCCAGTTCGCCCGCTGAGCAACGTGCTGTCCGCTAAGACCCCGGTGCTGGGAATCTGGACGCACAATGCTGCGCGGGCCTATGTCGCAATCGCATTGACCGGCCAACCGCCCACGATCCAGGACAGTGTGGGAGGTCGAAACGTGACGATCCAATTCAATCCCGCAGCGAACACATTGCGGGTCGTGGAAGCGGACGAAGGCGTCAGCTGGAAGTATTCGTTCTGGTTTGCCTGGTACGCCTTCCGACCACACACCGACGTTTTTCAACCCCATAGCGGTCGCTAGCATCACGTCGACAATGGATGCGGAATTGAACAACGAGCAATGCGAACCGTGCTCGCAGAGACCGCCGGATTGCTCCGATCTACGAGCCCTGAGCCGCAACGGCAAGCTGAATCAGAATGCCATGCCGAATGTTGCAGTTTCACCACCGACGGCGGCAAGTGTCCTATTCCAACGCAGTGCACGATGGCACCCCCGACCGCGGCATTTCGCGAGACGTCCGCGTTCGCTCTTCAGTTGCCCCCACCCGTCTCCGAATCGGGATGAAACTGGTACCAGGCCTTCTTGAAGGAGACGATCGCCGGTAACGCCTGAAGATGCTCTCCGGCTGACGAACCGGCCAGTGCTTGTCCGGTCAATGGATGCCAGGTGCTGCCGGTCTCGCTGTCGACCAGATTCCCATCCTGCAATTGAAATGTGAGCAGGCGACCGTGGAAGCGGCGATCGTACATTCTGGCCGTAACGCTCGCGTCGTCGAACGCGATCAGAACCGGACGATCGCCGACAACGTCGTTGAGTACGGACTTGTGGCTTAATTGCTCGAAGCCCCACGCCTTCGACCGACTTTGTTCGACAATACCCAACACAAACTGCTCGGGCTGGCGATAGAATTCTCGACGGTATTCCTGGCTGGTCCGTCTGAGCGCGGCCACGGTGCTGTCGGGGTGCTGCTTCCTCCAACTCTGCCAGTCCGTCATCACGGAAGGAATTTGGTTCAGTTTCTTGCCCTGCAAAGGACCTTGCATGGCCTCGCCCAGGATGTGACTCCACAGGCTGCCGGTCTCCTGGTCGTACACGATCAGGCTCCGATTCCACAACATGCCCGACACACCGAACGTCAGTGTTTTCTCGTCCACGCGTCTGGCATACACGATGCCATTGTGACAGAGGTTTCACCACGTGGCGGCAATCGCCTGGCCCCCCAGTGAGTCGTTGAGGATCTCACGCTTGGGCCCGGTGAGCATATTGATCGGATAGGCCCGCGACTGGCCGCCGACCGTGACGCCCAGCACCAGTTCCGATGGGTTCAGTATTCCGTTCATCTCGGGGACCGATTTCACCGGAACATTCGTCAGCACGGGCTGTGGCCCCAGCATGCGAGTCGGACGAAAATCCGAGGCGGCTTGCTGAGCGAACAATGGGGAGAGGGCCGCCCCGACCAGCAAAGCAACACCGCTTCCCAAGATGTTCGCGATGGGTGTCCGACACTGCATGTTGGGATTCCAAATTGCTTTCATGCCATATTCCTCCATGGCTTTCGTGTCAATCAGAAAAGAACTTCGGTAAGCTGCAACTGTCGCGTGCAGCCCACTGCCTCGAATTGGATGCTCTCGCCAACCTGGCGGCCGGACTACTATCAACATTCACTTTGATGATCGTGATGTCCCGTGTGGATTGTCCAAGTTGCTCGAGGATTTGACCTTGGATTTTACAGGGGCCACACCAATCCGCATAGAAATCGACCAGCACCATTCCCACAGACTGCTGGAATACGCGGTCAAAGTCCTTGTCACTGGCCTGTAAGACTCTCTCGTGGCTGGCGGACGATAGGTCGTTCGTGGCCGCTGTCCGAGGCAGCTCGACTCACTCAGCGGAAAGGATTTGGCGATACGCCTGTCAACGAGGTGCTTGCGGCGGCTGGCATCACCAAAGGGAGCCTGTACTTTCATTTTCCCGCGAAAGATGACTTAGGCTGGACGGTGCTAGAGCAGGCGCCTGTGGCCCTTCTGGCGGCGGACGCGTTGGGTCAGATTCAGGATCCCGCTGGTCTTGACGCGTTGAGGGCTGCCCGCAGCCGCCTGAAGAATGGCGACGTGCTGTTGCATGACCGTCGGTCAAAATTGTTGACCGCCCACTTCCGCCGCGCTCGCCGTGCGCGCCGATAGCGTGCATTCAACGCTGGCGTCGCACTCACCTCGTCCGGTTCATGCTTTTCTGCGCACCGTCGAGCCTACTGCCACCCATTCGCCTCGCGGGTAATTCAATCCGGGGCCCTTCATCGGCCACCGAAAGTCCATCAGGAGCAGAGTGCTTGCACTGTCTCGCTGAGCAACGATTGAGTCCCGCGTCTATTGAGCGGCCATGGGCTGGCCCGGTTTCTTCAGCGGGATTGCCAGCATGTCCTCGTGCGGCTCGATGTCTGCCTCGTGCTCCTTCATCAGGGCCAGCAGCCGCTCCACGATCTCCGGGTGCTGCTTGGCAACATCGTATGCCTCCGAGATGTCACGCTCCACATGATACAGCTCCGGCTTGTCCGGTACGATCGCTTGGCCGTAGTTGACCGGTTCGCGCATCTTCACGTGCAGTTTCCACGGTCCGGAACGTACCGCGTGCAGTTCGCCTCGCGTCCAGTAGAACATCTCCTGGCGCGGGCTGCGACCTTTGCCCAGCAGTACCGGCGAGAGATCGTAGCTGTCGAGTTTGCGATCCTGTGGCGGGACCGTGCCGGTCAAGGCCGCTAGCGTTGCCATCAAGTCCATCGTCGAACCCAGGTCCGACACCACGGCAGGCTGGATGGTTTGCGGCCACCAGAAGATCGTCGGCACGCGCTGCCCGCCCTCGAAGGTCGTCCCTTTCCCGGCCCGCAGCGGCCCGGCCGATCCGCCGTGCGTCTGGAAGGTCAACCAGGGGCCGTTATCTGCCGAAAACACCACGAGCGTGTGCTTGTCGAGTTCCAGCTCGCGCAGTGTGTCCAGCAGCTGGCCGACACTCCAATCGATCTCCTCAATCACGTCACCGTACAGCCCGCGGATCGACTTGCCGCGGAACGCGTCGGACGCGAACAGTGGAATGTGCGGCATGGAATGGGGGAGGTAGACGAAAAACGGCTGGTCTTTCCTGGCGCGAATGAACTTGATCGCCTCCTCAGTGTACCGCCTGGTGATCGTGTTCTGGTCGGCCGGGCACTCAATGATCTTCTCGTCGCGCATCAGCGGCACGTTGTAATGTGCGATCTCGGGATAGTAGTTGGCATCCTTGACGATTTCCGCGTGGTAGTTCGGCCCGCCGATCTTGTCCATATCGTTCGAGTACGGAATACCATAGTACGTATCGAATCCCTGTGCCGTCGGCAGATACTGTGGCAGATGTCCGAGATGCCACTTGCCGAAAATGCCCGTCGCGTAGTTCTTCTGCTTCAGCAATTCGGCCAGCGTGACTTCCTCGCCAGGCAACCCACCGCCCGAATCGGGAAACAACACGACTCGCTTGCGGCTGGTCATGCCGTTGCGGATCGGGTAGCGGCCGGTCATCAGCGCCGCGCGGCTGGGTGTGCAGACGGGCGCGGCAACATAGAACTGCGTCCACTTCTGGCCCTCGGCTGCCATGCGATCCAGCTGGGGTGTGCGAATCGTCGGGTTGCCGAAGCAGCCCACATCACCCCAGCCCATGTCGTCGCAGAAGACCACCACGACGTTCGGCAACCGGTCGGCGGCTCGCGCGTACCCTCCCAGGGCCAACAGTAGTGCGACAGGAACGAGGCTAAACACGGGTTTCATGATCAGGTTCTCCGGAAACTGGATGTTCTTCGAACCAGGCGAAACGCCATCGTGAGCCAGGCAGTAACGCGTGTACCGAGTCGCTGCCGCCTTCGCCCGGCGAATCGAACCACCTGACCACGTGGTGCTCGGGCGGCACTCGTCACCTTATCAATTCATTGACCGCGTTACTACCATCTGCCGTCTAATTCAGTCTGTCCGATGAGTGATAACGCCCGGCAACGGCCGGCTGTACGCACCGCCGCACCCGTGTGCCTGCTATCTGAAAGCGAAACTGTCCGGCTTTAATGCGCTCGCTCCGGCCGCCTCCGGCGATAACGCTCGAGTGGCACGGCTGAAGGGTGCCGCGGAACTCCTGGAACGTGGTCCGGCGCACGGCGACACACCGTCCGAGCCAGCCGATCCCTTGGGGGCCGGCACGGCAGCGCAGCCGCGGCCAGCGATTGCACGCCGTCGTTCAACGCTCTCTCCGGCGCGTGGTGCGCGGGGCGGACGGACGGCGGATCCTCCAATTCCGGTCCTTCGGTGCTTGCAGCCCGCTTGCGGTTGTTTTCAACTGGATGAGGCCGTCAGGGTACACTGCGCGTCGAGAGCAATGGCTGAGCGGTCGAGGCGTGATTCAGTCGAAGGGAGGTATTCCGATGTGTGAACAATGCACGAGACGACAATTCCTGGGAACCGGCGTTGCGACCGGCGGTGTGATGCTGGCCGGTGCGGCCTGGACTCACGCGTGGGTCTCCGATTCGCCCCCCAAGCCCCGAGGCAACTCGCGGATCTGCGTGATCTTCACCGGACCACCCGGCCCGGAAGACCGTGGCTGGAACGCCGACCTGCAGCAGATGACCGCCATGAAAGCTCGTCTGGCTCAGGCGGAGAAAGACCTGGGGAACGTCGAACTGCTGATCGGCGAATCGAACAACGTGGAGCAGACGGCCGCGTTGTTGAAGCAAGCCGGACCAAACGCGCCGGTGCTCGCGATCAACTTGAACTGCTTCCGCTTGACGCAGGTCGTGCAGCCGATTCTCGACGGGCAACATCCGATGCTGGTCTTCTCCTTGCCCGCCAGCGGCCACGACTGGATGTATCCTCATCGCTGGCAGCGTCGCGGCCATCCAGTCAGTCTTCTGCCCACCAGCGACTATGACGAACTGGAACGAGCGATCCGCCTGTTGCGGGTCATTCCGATGATGCAGCAGACCCGCATTCTGCTCTTCCCGCCGGCTCGAGGCACGGCACCGGCCCAGTTGCCCGACGAAATCAAGAAACGGCTGGGAGCCGAGGTTGTGGCCGTGGACGAGAAGACGTTCAGCGACCTGATTGCCGCCGCCGATGAGGAGGCCATCAGAGCCGAGGCCACACGCTGGACGAACGAAGCGAAAGCCATCGTCGAGCCGAACCAGGAAGATATCGTGAAGGCGGCCCGCGTCAGTGTGGCACTGCAGAACCTGCTGGAGCGGGAACAAGCCCAGGGGCTGGCCATCGGCACCTGTATGGGCTGGTTGTCCAAAGGCTTCCCTTGCCTGGGCTTCACGCGTCTGCGCGACTGCGGGATCCCGGCTGCGTGCGAAGGCGACATGGATTCGCTGCTGACCATGCTGCTGTTCCAATACGCCTTTAACCGTCCCGGTTTCCAGGGCAACGCCACGTTCGATACGTCGCGCAACGTTCTTTGGACGGCCCACTGCACCGCTCCACTGCAGTTGGATGGGCCCGCTGGCCAGCCGCGCCGTACCTGCTGCGCGGACATTCGGAAGTGGGAGGCAGCGGTTGCGTGCCCGAGGTCCAGTACCGCGTGGGGGAGGTCATCACGCGCACCAAGCTGGTGAACCTGGACACCATCCTGGCCTCCACGGGCAAGATCATCGAAGTGCCCGAGAAGTCGGTGCGGGCCTGCCGCACGCAAATCGTCACGGAAGTGCGCGATGCAGCCAAGATGGCGGTCAACTGGAGTAGCGTCCTGGAAACCGAGGACGCCATGACGCTGCTGCATCGCGTGGTTTTCTACGGCGACCACATGGACAGTATCGGGCATCTGGCACGTCTGATGAAAATGAAGGTGGTCGAGGAAGGCTGACACGACAGGACGGCTGGACTACTCGGGCGACGACCGGCGTGTCGTCGCTCGCGAGCCGGCGGATGCCGTCTGCCGGCGGATGCCCGCTCTGACCGGGGCGGGCATCCGCGCACTCGCTCACCCGGCGAGTGTTCGTGACCTGTTCGCTTGACGATGGTGTGACTTGGAGCACGCCGGCGACGACGTGCCCAGTGTGTTGTTGGCGCATCGCGCCCTTCGATGTGCGGCCCAATCGTGGCGAACACACCAAATCTCCCCGTCAACCGCCAGCCCGAGGATGAAGGCAGGCAACGCCCAGTATCGCAGACACGGAACGCCAGGGGTTAGGCCACTTAAGGGACACAGCGTGAGCCGTGAGCATTTTGAGTCAAGTTGGAGCGACCAACGGGAGCGGGCAAACAAAGCTCGAGCGGTAGCTCGTAATTGGTTCGAGGTCCTAGCTCGTTAGAGTGTTACAGTGTTACGCTGTGTGATGCCCGCACGACGCGCACATGTTCGGGCGCACACGGCGTCGTGGGAACGTGATCCTCCCGCCGCGTCAACGCGGGGGCTTTTCGTCCTCTGTCCTGATCGCGATCGCTCCGTCGAAAGGGTGGCTATTTCGCGTCGTCGCTGCTGGTTGCGAACTGCCGGACCTGGGTCCACAGCGACTGCCATGCGGCGAGTTCTTCCGCCGGCAAATGCGTCAGGCCGTCGGGCGAGTCGCTCGTCATCCCGTCCTCAGGGCCAACCCAACTGGCCGCTATCTGACGCAGCCGCGTCTTGTCCGTCTCCGGTTGCGCGGCCGCAGACCGCAGGTGGGCCACCGCGGCTGTCAGCCAGTCGCGGGCGTGCTGCCGCATGCGTGCCGCATCTTCACCGCTCAGCGAACCATCCCCTTGACCAGCTTGTTCACAGGCGGTCCATGCAGCGCGTGCCGCATCACCCATCAGCGCTGCCTTGTCCAATCCCGGGAGTCGCTCCAATTCCGCCTGCTGGTCGCCCGCGTCCAGAACCCGGGCGTAAGTCCGCACAGCCTCGTGACAATCGCCCGCGCGACGCAGCGACTGCGCCAGCGAAACGAGAGACTGGAAATCCGTAGGCGACAGTTCAGTCGCCTTGCGGAGCGGCACCACCGCATCCGCCGACCGGCCTTCCAACAGCAGCGTTCTTCCCCAGGTCTGATACGCGGCCACCAGCCGGACGGCGTTGGCGGCATCCAGTTCGGCGGCCGACTGATAGGCGGCGACAGCTTCGTCCCACCGCCGCAACTCGAGCAACGCGTAACCGAGCGCCACGTGCCCGTTGGCGAAATCCGGTTTGAGTCCGACGGCCTTGCATGCATGATCCAGGCCCCGCTCGAGTTCCTTGTTGATCACCAGGGCCAGCGCAAGATTGGCATGCGTCGCCGCCAGATCAGCGGAGTCCGACTGCCTGGCGAGCACCTGTTCCTGCACCTGAATCGCTTCCGCCGATCGTCCCAGATTTGCCAACGCGTTTCCCCGATTCGTCATGGCCGACACAGACTGCGGATCGATGGCGAGCGACCGTTCCGCCGCGACCAGCGCACGATCCCACTCTTCACGTTCCGCCAGGGCCCAGGCCAGATTGTTCCAGGCTACGGAACTCTGGGGACGAATGGCCAGCGCGGCCTGCAGGCAGTTCTCGCGTTCGCTGCCCAAGGGGAGCGCAAAGGCCAGGTTGAACGTGAGATAGAAGTCCCCGGGATGGTACAGCAGCGCGCGCTGCCGCAACTGAATCTCGGCCGGGCCTGGCAGGAACCTGGCAACGATATCCAGCAACTGTGGAGATTGGCGTTCGAGATCCACCGTCTCTGCCAACTGCGTGAGTCGGGCGGGATCATCCAGCCATGTGCCGAGGTCGCGCAGCTTGATCACGCCACGGGTCCGGGTCGGCCCACCGCGCCACCTCCAGCAGGCGTCCCGACTCGGCGAGCATCTGTTTGATTTCGGCGTTCGTTTTCGACGTATTCACGTTCATAAGGGTAACCAAGGCCCAGTGATCGAGTGCCGCAACGAGCGCGAACCGGATCGGTGACTGACGGATGCGCACGGCTGCGGATTCCGCCTCCTCAGGAGTGCCAAAGGGACTGAAATCAGCGCGTGCGAAGGCGTCGTGGTAGCGGTTGGGCGCCTCCGCCAGGGCATTGGCCAATCTCCCGCGTGCCGGCGCACTCGACTCGATGCGGATCTGATCCAGACTCTGCGCCAGCGCCCACTGCTGCTGACTTGCCGCCAGGGCGGTGCGGGTGCGTTCCAAGCGTTCCCGCGTGGCGAAAGACAGCAGCGTCGCGTCGACATCCAACAGCTTGTCAGCCCTCCCCTGCGCCGCCGTCGCTGCCGTGATCATTGATTGCCATTCCGGAATCGAACTGAGCAGGCGTGCGGCGCTCCTGTCGTCTGCCAGACGCTGATCGATTTGCTCAAGCCAACGATCGGCTTCGTCAAGGGCGCCCAGCACGCCGCCTTCGACGCGCTGCTGTCGCACGCTCCGTTCCTGAGTCAATCGGAACTGCTCGGCCTCACGGGCAACTCGTTCGCGCTGGTACCAGAGGGCCGTACCTGCGGCACCGCAAACCAGCAGCAGGACCATGCCGGCCAGAGACAGCCAGAGTCGGTGGCGCTGACGCTCCACGACACGCCGCTTCTGATACTCGACCACCTGAACCTCCGCCTGTGCCCGCCGCAATTCGGTCTGCCGCAGTCGCTCCTGGACCTCGTGCTGGTGCCGCTCCACGGCCGCCGCGACCTGCGAAGCGTCCGTCGGCCGATCTGCCGGAGATTCTGCCAGGCATCGTTTGGCCAGATCGACAAGTTCCGGGTCGGTCCCGCTTTCGTCCAGCCGCTTTCGCGCGTCAGTCAGTTCGCCCCGCAACGCCAGCGCCAGAACCGCGTCAGGCCGGTCCGCGGCAAACGGCGCCTTGCCGGTCAGCATCTCGCACAGAATCGCCCCCAGTCCGAACACGTCACTGGCACGGCTGACGCTGTCGAGTTCGCCGCGCACCTGTTCGGGAGCCATGTAGGCGGGAGTGCCCAACACTGTCCCGTCATGTGTTAAACCACGCTCATCAACGGCCTGCGGTTCTCGTTCCAGGCAAGGGACCGGAACAGTCAACAGGTCGTGCTCCAGGCCATGCTCGCCAGCCGCTGGCGGAGTCGGCGCGGCCACGTCCACCTCGGCCATCGTCTTCGACAAGGCGGACAGTGACGAGGGGGCTCCCAGGGTTTTGGCCAATCCCCAATCCATAACCTGCACTTCGCCGAATGCTCCCACCATGACGTTCAGCGGCTTCAGGTCACGGTGGATGACGCCTCGGGAATGCGCATAGGCCACCGTTTGACAGATGTGCGAAAAGATGTCCAACAGCGTCGCACCATCGGGTCGCGCGTCGCCATGTCGGGCCAATAGGGCTGCCAGCGTCTCACCGGCCACCAGCTTCATGACAAAATAAGGCCGTCCGTCGGGAAGCCGACCCACGTCATGAACCGGCGGAACCCCCGGATGCTGCAGCTTGCCCGTGGTGCGTGCTTCCTCGATGAACCGCCAGTGGCCCGCGTCACTGATGGCGTGTTGCAGCGATACCTTGATCGCTAGAACCCGGCCGAGGTCGGGGTCGTCAGCGCTCACCACGACCCCCATCCCGCCGCGAGCGATTTCGCGCTGGACCCGGTACTTCCCAATCCGGTCGGGGACCGCCCCGCATGCCAGACTCCATTCGGCGCGATCCGTGGTTGCGGGCCGATCTGTCTCCAAGGAACCGCCCACGGCCTTGCCCTCCGAATCGGCCTTCCTCCGTGCCGAGGCCTCCCACACTTCGGTCCGATCGTGTTGATCCATTACGTGTTGCTCCAGCCAGACTCTGGTATTACACGCTTTATAGAACCATGGCCACGTAATGCCAGCTCCCAACAGAAACGTGGCGGCTGGGTGAGGACGATCGCCCTCCCAACCAGCCCTTCGCCATTCCGATCGTCCGTCTCGCGAGCCGTTCGGCCCCTGGTCGAACCAACTGCTGGCACGGGAGACATCCTGACAAGGACGCCGGATAAGACAACGATGCGCCGAGTACGTTAACACTTCGTTGCCGAACGAAGAGAGTTGGGATTCTAATGGGGGATGACTGCTTGCCTACGCACGCCGTGCTGGTATATTCGTCCCGCGATGGGCTTTCGGGTGTGTTGCTCGGAGCAGTATTGGTGCCGCGCCGTGTGGACATGTCATGAAGAGAAAGGTTCAACATGAAACGCGTTTTGGCTAATCCATTGATTGTCGGAGTCGTCGTGCTCAGCCACGCCGGAATCTTGTTAGCGTCTTCGCTCGTGGCAGCCGATGCCGGTGCCGCCTCGTCACCGATGCCCGACGAGATCGCGCAGGAGTTGAATTATTTCGTCGGAGATTGGGAGCTTGAAGGGGCCGGTGCCAAGGGTCCCATGAAGTCTTCTTGGCGCATACAATGGGCACCGGGAAACCATTGCCTGATGGTGGAATACCGTCGTCCCGAACCGAACAAGTTGATCTTTGGCATTGGACTATGGGCCTGGGACTCGGCAACCAACGAGATCGTCTACCACGCTCTGTATTCAGATCCGGGGTTGGAACATATACGCACCAAGGTAAACAGCCCGGGTGTTTTGGAGGGCCGATACACGGGATCGCTGGATGGGAAGAGCGTGGAGGGCACATGTGTACTTCGCAAGGAAGGGGCAGACCGATGGACGTTCAAGACCGAGGGCGTAGCGGCCTCCGGCTTGGAAGAGCTCGACGTGCGCTTCATCCGGACAGCCTCCCTGGAGAAGGAACCTGGGGCAGATGATTACATCGCCATGCAGCAGAATTACTTTGCCGGCCAGTGGAAGACCACGGTGATCGAAGGAGAAGGAGCAGGAAGCACCGGAACATGGACCTGTGAGTTGGATGCTTGCGGAAAGTCATTCCATCACACGGCGACCGCCGACGGCAAGCCGTTCTTTCAGGCCGTTGGTGGCTACGATCCTCAGTTGAAAGCTCTCAAGGAGGTCGCATTCTATGTCGATGGCTCGACCGCCACGCTTGTCTATCGGAATCCATTGAGCACGATCCAGGGTAGTCTGGTCGGCAAGGTCCTCAAGGGCACCATGGAGAGAGTGTCCGCCGACGGCAAGCGGGAGCTCTTGGGGATCCTGGTCACTCCCGCCGAGCGTGACAAATCTGTGCTGACAATACACCGGCCGGGTGACCCAGACGCGATCGTTGTGAAAGTCGCCTTTGAACGCACAAAATAATAAAGTCCGCCTATTACATGAAATGCACTCTTCACAGCCGCCGAGGCAGTCGAGGGCGGACACTCGGCGGTGAAAGGGCGAGGGCTGACGGAGTTGCCGTGGAACTAGCCAGTCGCCACAACGCGTTTGAACGACTTGGGCCACAGCGTTCTAACTCGCCAGCCAAAGGGGCCGTATCACGCTCGACATTGGTTTGTCCAGAGTCGTATCGGCAGCGAGATGCGGTGCAGGCGGTAGTAGGGAGACGTCCGCACATGCTTCATGCCGCAGACGCACATACTGCTTGAAGTCTTTGGAGATGAACTGCGGGCCGTTGTCGCTGATACCCACATCATTCTTTTGCCCTGCCAGGCCTCCAAAAATCCAATTGCCAAACCATCAAAGCGCTCAACTATTCACCCATCGTTTCTGGTGAAGACCCGAAAATCAAGAGACTCCCCGAATCGGACTCGAACCTCCGACCCGGCGGTCAACGCTCAACGGTGACTTGACGGCATCTATACCTGGTGCACACCGACGCGGATCCTTCCGAGCTCATGCACTTGACCGGCGGCCAGTGTCGAGCCTCACCAGAGGCTCGTGGGCGCAAGTGTCTGGCGGGAACTGCTCGTGGCCGATGGCGAGACGCGGGCACGTTGCTCCAGTGTGGCTACGCATACCCCGGCCTTGACCGTTTCGGGCGTTATGACCATAATTGTGGTCATGGGGAAGAAATCACCCTACGTATTGGTCTACGACCCGGAGGTCAGCCGACATCTGGCCGCCATCGACGTGAAGCATCATTCGCCGATCCGCTCCGCCATCAAAGAACAACTGGAATCCGAGCCCGAGAGGGTGACGCGGAACCGAAAGCCGCTGCGGCTGCCGATCGAACTGGGAGCGCGGTGGGAATTGCGATTAGGGCCGGACAATCGCTTTCGGGTCTTCTATCGAGTGGATGTCGAGCAGGGCCAGGTACGGATTTTGGCAATTGCCGTCAAAGAGCGAAACCGACTGTACATCGCTGGTGAGGAAGTGGAATTATGAAAATTGCGTCTGTGGCCGAAGTTAAGGCCCACCTCAGTTCATATCTCAGGGCAAGCTCGGAGGGGCCCGTAGTGGTCACGCGGAACGGCACCGCGGTTGCCGTGCTACTCGGCGTCAGTGATGACGACGAACTGGAGCGACTGCTCTTGGGTCATTCGCGGAAACTCGGCGCGATCCTCGACGCAGCAGATCGTCGCGTTGAGGAAGGTGCCGGAATTGAGCACGACGAGTTCTGGGAGCAAGTCCAATCGGCAAGTCGTGGTCGTGAGACGAACGGCAGCCGGAAGAAACGCCGAACGATCATGAAGAAATCAACTGAGCAACCCCTGACGAAGTTGGCGGACGCCGCCTTCGAGCAGGCAGCTAAAAAGGTCATTGAGCGTGCCGAAGAGTCCGGCACGCCTGTGATCGTTTGGGAAGATGAATCCGTGAAAGAAATGCAACCTCGAAAGGTATCCAAGATACGAAAAGCGAAAAAAAAGGAGCCTGAGTAGATTCAGTTTTCGTGTCAGGTGACGCTGAGTGATCATCACTTCTTCAGTCCAGCCAGGCGGGGAGCAGATTGTGGATCAGTTCTGGTACCGCCGATGCGGAGAGTTCGCCCGTGCCAACGGACTGCGGATCACCTTTCACCCAGATCAGTTTGTCGTGCTGAACTCGCCCAAGCCGAAAGCTGTGGAGCATTCCATCGCCGAGCTTGCCTATCAGGCGGAAGTGTCCGAGTGGGTCGGGGCTGCCGAGTACGGCGAATGAGCAGGGCAACACGCTGAGCACACGCAGGTCGGCAGGATAGGCAGTGACGGGAGAAGCACCGCGTGGAACCGTACGATCAAGACGAATTTACCCGTGGATGAATCACGATTGAGATCTTTCCCATGACCGTGATCGGCCCCCCTGGTCTACTCGGGGGCGCTGATCCACGGAAGCCACTGGGGGTCTTTCAAGCGGACCAGGAATGCGCGGCTTAAGTGGTATGCGTAGAAGTTGAAATAGTCGGTCCTAACACACGCCTCAAAAGACTTCCTGGCCTCCGCGCGACCTCCCGCAGCCAGTGCTTCAATGCCCAGCAAGAAGTATGCCATACAGTCGAAGCTCCGATTCCGCCCGATCTCACTCCTGAGTTCTGACGGGCCGATTTCCCCGCCCACGAACGCGTAAAGATGGTCGTGCCCCACGGCATCTGGAGTGTCTCTCATCAGGTCTCGAAGTCGCATTCCATACATCGTCGCGGCATGATCATCCAGGAGCAGCTTGAGCACCCCCCAGTCGAAGATCATGTACGAATTGGTACTCTTGTTCTCAAGATCGCCTTTGTAGGTTGCCAAGATCGATTCTCGTCCTTCGGTATCCATCTGGATGAACGCTGCGACGAACTGGCTCAGGTCTTTCACCGGTCCAACGGCACTCTTGTAGACTTTGATCGCGTCGTCGTCACGTTCTTGGCGGTAAAGGTCGATGGTACCGAGCATTGCTAGATATGCATCCTGAGATTTGTTCCCCAACGGCGCGCGAAGGATCTCTTCCGCGGCTTTGTCATCTTGCTCGGTGCAGAGCCAGTACTGCCACACTGCTCGGCGGACTTCGGAGTGCGTTAACAGCCGCTTGTCAATTCCTTCGATATCGGCTTCTGCCAAGAACTCCTCCGCATCCTTGAAATGACCTTGTTCCTTTGCGATGTTGGCGGCGACGAGTGTGGCCTGGATAGACTCGCTAACGGCGATCGGATTGTCAACCAAGACGATCTTGGCTGCCACTGCGTCCTCGCGGGCGCCAGCCGCGGACTCTTCGTCACCACGATTCATGGCATAGATTCGTCTCGCCCTGCTACGGAGCAGCCGCACAACGATGCTGGTGGGATTCAGATTGTAGGCTGCGTCCAGATTCTCGAGGGCCTCGTCAGGGTACGCGAATGCTAATGCCTTGCCCTTGAACAGGAAGTCTTCGAAATCTTGAGCCTTCCGCCGCCGCAGGGTTGCGATGCGTCTTCGACATGTATCTTCGTCACCAGATTCGCCGTACGCCTGAGTGAGCAATGCGTAAACAGCAGTGCTGTTGTCCAACAGATCTTGGGCGTGTTTAAGTTCATCGATTGCTTCGTCATACTTACCCTGATGAAGCAGAATCTGTCCTCTCAGTGTTCGGACCCAGCCGTTTGAAGCGTGCAGCAGTTCGGCCTGCTTGATATACTTCTCCGCTCCAGTAAAGTCACCCGCCATGGCTGCCGCAAACGCTCTTTCCTTGGTGTCCGTGAGGTTTCTTTCTGCCTCGCGAACCTCAAAACGCACGCGGGATGTGTAGTTGCTGTATGCCAGAACCCCAGCTGTAGTCAACGCAAGCACCGTCACGAGCAAAGATGCTGTAAGCGAGGGATGCCGACGCGCCCACTTCACAGTGTGACCGACGATCCCAACTCGCTTGGCGGAAATCGCGTGCCGGTTGACGTACCTTCGCAGGTCTTCTGCCATTGCGCCAGCAGTCTGATATCTGCGATCCGGGTCGCGGTCCATCGCCTTAAGGCAGATTGTCTCGAGGTCGCGAGGAATGCGCTTGTTACTGCGCCGCGGAGGCGTCACCTCCTTGTGAAGAATCTGCGCGATGATCCGGTCCCGCTGGTTGCCCGGGTAAGGAGGTTGAAGCGTCAGCAATTCGTAGAGCGTAGCACCTAGGGAGTAGATGTCGGTGCGGTGGTCCAAGGGGGCGCGGCCGGCCGTGATCTGCTCCGGTGACATGTACAGTGGCGAACCGACAAACTCCCCGCTAATCGTCATGCCCGGCTGCTCGAGCATCCTGGCCAATCCGAAGTCGTTGACACTTAGTCGACCGTCGGGGGATAACAGCAGGTTAGATGGCTTCACATCGCGGTGAATCACGCCTTGTTTATGGGCGTGCTCCAACGCGTCCGCTACGTCCGCGATCATCCTCGCGACGGTGTCGAAGTATTGCGAACCAGATGAGATGCTGTCGCCCGCATCGGCTCGGCACGTCCCAGCGGCCGCCGCCGCCTCCGCTGCCCTGTCTGTGGCTGGCTTCTGGTATGGAAGCGTCTCGGAAACCCATCCCGGTAAATCGCCCGAACTTGTCGAATCAGGACTGCGACGTGCCGGATCAACACCAGACATTCCTGATTGCCCATCCCGCATTTGTCGAATGATGTGATCAAGCGAAAGGCCTTCAACGAGTTCCATCGCGTAATAGTGAACGCCCTGTTCCTCGCCGGTCACGTAGACGGGCACGATATTCGTGTGATGTAGTCGGGCGGCCGCCTCCGCCTCCCGGCGAAACCTCTT
Source organism: uncultured Planctomycetota bacterium (assembly GCA_963802295.1). Lineage (GTDB taxonomy): Bacteria > Planctomycetota > Planctomycetia > Pirellulales > Pirellulaceae > JAJRVM01. The sequence continues at coordinate 381,175 of CAWDIM010000011.1, forward strand.
CACCGCCTTTCCCGTCAACCCCAGACTGTTGGAAAGCACTTTCAGGGCCACTTGCCGACTGAGTGAAGTCTGGCGAGCCTCATAGACCACTCCCATGCCGCCGCGACCGATCTCCCGGATGATCTCAAAGTCGCCCAATCGCTTTGTTTTGCCGCCGTCAGAATCCTCGATCATGTCGACATAAACCCTAGGTCGTTGGTGTGAGTTGTCACGCAGGCTCCTGCGCCGCGGCGAATGGTATGTTACGGGTGCTGGGGCTCACCACAGACGATCACTGTTGCCGCCGTAGGAGTCGCCATCACGCTCCGTTATAATCGCTGCGCCACCCCAAAACGAGGTATCTTGGCGCCATGACCGACGTCAACAGCCATTGGTGGCTCAGCCGGGGACGTTGTGGCACTACAGCGTAGCCATGGACGTGTTGGGCAGACTGGTTGAAGTGTGGAGTGGCCAGTCGTTCGATCAATTCTTGCACGAGCGGCTGTTTGAGCCCTTGGCGATGCACGACACAGCATTTCATGTCACAGACGACAAGCTGATCTTACCCGCCATGGCTTGTCGCTGCCAATCCAGCCACGCACCGACCCGCAGGAAAGCGACTGATGGCCCATGGACCGATACCCTGTAGAATGACAGGCGTGCCGATGCAGGCCAAGCACGTAGAGATGCTTGGCGTCGTGCTCGGATACGACCTTGTTGCTTGGAGAAATGCTCAGTGGGAATTCAGGTTGTGGGGATCAGTGGTAGTCCTGTACCCGATAGCAACACGGATCGGGCCGTTCGTCGGATTCTGGAACTCACCGAGCTCAGCACGCAGTTCGTCAAGCTGAGCGACCTGGAGGTGGCTCCGTGCCGGGCGTGCCTTGGGTGTGTGAAGACGAACCAGTGCGTTGTGCAGGACGATGGTCGAGCACTGGCCGACCTCTTCCAAGAAGCCTCGGCCTTCGTGCTCGGTGCATTCACGCCGTATAGCAGCCTGGATGCCCGGACCAAAGCCTTCATGGAGCGGATGTATTGCCATCGGCACCGGATCGGTGGCAACGCTCGCAAGGCGGGCGTGGCAGTTATCACCACGGCTTGCCCTCCTGGGGTTCCGGGGTTGCCACCCGCTGCCGAGACAGCGGCCTCCCAGATCGCCTTCTGGATGATGGAAGAAGGAATGACGAACCTGGGGACGTTAGTCATTCAGGGAAACGTCCCCTGTATTCGCTGCGGTCACGGCGATGACTGTTCGATGACCGGCATCAAGATGTTGCACGGGCCGGACGCTTCCGTAGCGTCGGTCGGTGTCAAGACCTTTGAGGAGGATTCGGCTCTTCTGGCGGTAGCCAAGGAGTTGGCTGTCAAGCTCAGAGAGGCAGTTCTCCAGTAAGCAAGTCCGCAGGTCGAATGACGCTGCGTCAACAGTCGAAGTTGGTCAAGACACGGACGGACAATCAATCCACATGATCCGCCTGGGGCTGTGCTGTATCTTCCGAGACGAGCCGATCAAGTTCCGCACGACCACCGCTGCGGCCGTGCAGAAGCTCCGTCAACATGAGCGTCTCGCCAAGTTGGCGGACATCTGCTTGAGCAATGCCCATGCGTTGCTGGAAGCCCTGCAATACTGCACGGGCCACGGCATCGGGTGCTTTCGCATCAATAGCCAGATCCTCCCAATCAAGACTCACCCAGAGGTCGGCTATGATCTGGGCGACCTCCCAGGCGGGGAGCAGATTGTGGATCAGTTCCGCCGCTGCGGAGAGTTTGCCCGTGCCAACGGACTGCGGATCACCTTTCACCCAGATCAGTTTGTCGTGCTGAACTCGCCCAAGCCGAAAGTTGTGGAGCATTCCATCGCCGAGCTTGCGTATCAGGCGGAAGTGTCCGAGTGGGTCGGGGCTGACGTGATCAACATTCATGCCGGTGGAGTGTATGGCGACAAGCCGAGTGCCTTGGAGCAACTTCGCCGAGGGCTTGACCGGCTGTCGGACCAGGTGCGGCAACGGCTCACCTTGGAGAACGACGAGAAATGCTACAGTCCCGCCGACCTTCTTACCTTCTGTACGTCAGTGGGCCTCCCGTTGGTCTATGATGTCCACCATCATCGCTGCAACCCCGATGGCTTGAGCGTTGAGGAGGCCACGAACCAAGCCGTGGCGACCTGGAATCGCGAGCCGCTCTTCCACATCTCCAGTCCGCTGGAAGGATGGAAGGGACCGAATCCATCTCGCCACCATGACTTCATCAACGTCCGAGACTTTCCACAGTGCTGGTACAACCTGGACGTGACGGTCGAGGTTGAGGCCAAAGCGAAGGAGGTTGCCATCGAACGGTTGCGAACTGTTCTGGAGAAGAAAGCAGGAAGGTAAAGTAGTAGACAGTTCGGCCGACTCGCCGCAAGTGCCCTGCGGCCACGGGGCTGCTACAAGGGATGAAGCCGCCGTCTTGTTGAAGATCGAGCCAAGATCCTTCGCCCGAACCCATTCACATACACGAACAAGAGTCACTCACGCCGGGAAGTAGACGGCTTTTGTCGACGTTGCTTGACGTTCGGCTTGGTGGTCATGTCCATGATCTATGCCATTGGCGATGTGTCCGGTGCGCACCTCAATCCCGCTGTGACCTTCGGCTTCTGGTTCGCCAAACGGTTTCCTGGGAAGTCTGTCATGCCCGATATCCTGAGCCAATTGGCAGGAGCTTTTGCAGCCAGCGGTGTGCTGCGGGCCATATTCCTCACGCACGACAACCTCGGTGCCACCATTCCAGCCGGTGCTGCTTGGCAGTCCTTTGTGTTGGAGATCATACTGACGGCCATGTTGATGTTCGTGATCCTGGCCGTGTCCAGCGGAGCCAAAGAGAAAGGACTCATGGCAACAATTGCAGTCGGCGGCGTGATCGGCTTCGAGGCCCTGTTCGCTGGTCCGATTTGTGGTGCCTCGATGAATCCCGCTCGCTCGTTGGCACCGGCAGTTGTGTCTGGCAACGTGACTGCGTTGTGGGTCTATCTTGTGGCACCGATCATGGGTGCGGCATTGGGTGTCGCAGCCTGTAAGCTCGTCCATCCTCCGGGCTGCTGCCAGGGTGGTGGGCAAGGCTCTGAACCGAAGGACTGACTGGCTGAGGTGGCTGGTGCCGCCCCCGGACCTCAAATCCGTTGGAGAGAACTCGGCAAAGATCTCTTGATCGGTTCCCGCCGACAACCTGCACAACTCGCCAATCAACTGACGCTTGTTCACTGACGAGTGCCGCTTGACGAACTCCTTGAAGACCATGGCGATCCTGACCCAGATGGCCAACTCGTGGCTGATATTGTAGTCGTACAGAAATCCGACCTCGAATTGCTCCCACGGCTCGTAGTGCAAGGCCACGACAGCCACCATTGTCATTCGTTGCATTCGACGCCTCTCAGTTCTCGCCCTGCGGACCTGGGACGCCTACTCTTGCCACGTCTTACCGATTGTGAGACTGCAATGGCCGTGACCGGTCTTTAGAAATCGAGGGTCTTTACGCAGAGTGAAGTCGCCAATCACGTCGAACACTTCGATACGGTTGGCGAACGCGGACCCAACAAAGAGCTTGTCACCTTCGGGCGTGAACTCAATCCCTTGGGCACATCCGCCAGTGTCGAGATAGTAGAGCACTCGTGGCGGGGTCGATTGAATATCGAGCACGGCGATACTGTTGTTAAACTTGGCAAGGCAAGTGACCACAGCCATTTTGCCGTTGGGATGGAATGCAAAACTCTCTACGCCATCGCCAACCTGCTTGATCACGTTGTTTATGACGGGCGGAGTCCTTGTGAGATCCACGACCAGAACATCACACAGGTTTCCAGCATCCCCCATCGCTCTCTGGCACACCAACGCCATTCTTCCATCCAAGCTAATTCGCAAAATGTGCGATGTAGGAGTCAATTGCGTATCTGTTCCCTCCAGAACCATGACTTCACTTAGATGAGTCACAGCATTCGGGCTGAGCGAGTATAAGTGAACGGCGGAAGGTCGGTCCACATCGTCCAAATCACCCTGAGTAGCGAGTAAACGATCTCCTGTAGGAGCAATCCAAAAGCAAGGCCCGCCCCTTCCGTGTACGCTACGGCTGACCTCGACAAGCTTCCCGTTCTCGATCTTGACGACATAGAAGTGTTTGAACGCACCTACTACGAAGTGCTTTCCGTCTGGATGGACGAGTACATGTACGGGGTTATCATCGAAGAGCATTCGGTCAACGACCTTGAAATCTGGCGTGGACAGGTCGATCAACGAAATCATATCAGATCGTTGAGGAGTCAGTTTCTGTTTTGTCAGGTCGGCTTCACGAAGATCCTCATTCGTCAGCGGTTTGCTGTTACGATAAGTAATCGGCCCTAACGCTTCTGAGCGTGCTCCATGATTCGTGATCAACCCGTAACGTCCATCGACTGACATCGCCATGGTGGGGGTCCCGGTGATTGTGCATGGGACAGTGCCGTAAACCGTCTTACAGATCGGTGGATGGTCCGGTCCCAGCCGAATTACGGTGAAGGAGTCCTCGGTCTTAACTTCGTAGTCGATGAGCCCTTCAGGTGTCTTTCGCCACAGGATATCCATTTCACCGTCGTTAGCACTCAGCAAAGTAAGTGGCGTCTTTGTCGTGATGTACGGAGGCTCTTCCGCCCACGAAGTGGCAACCCAAACGGCAATCGACACGACAATTACAAGGCTGTAACGCTTGTTCATGGTACACCTGACAAGTGCGGGGTGTTACGGTGAAACAGATCAGCGCCGGACGACCATATGCGATGGCACGTAGCATTTCACTCAATATCGCTGTTGTGTGCCCCACGTCAACTATGCCGCATGTGACTCTGCTGCCATAGCTCAACCCTGCTACCACCGGCAGCCGACCAGTCGCATGGCATTTTGCACATAAGACCTTTTCTGGCTTGCGGATCTACAGCGTCTGCGTCTTACGCCACGACCTGTCTGTTTTCCTTTTCCGTTACTCGTGCAGGGGGAAAAGCGGCTCAGACTTTCCCGCCATCCGCTTGATGATCTTCTGCTCCCGGTCGTTCAGCGGCGTCAACGCTCCCGCCTGTGCTAGGTCCAACGCCATCTTGAACAGTTCCCAATGGCCTGGTGGAAGCAGGGCCGTCACCGGCAAGTGCAGCGTGAACCGCAGGCCCAACGCCGCCGTGTCGATCTCGTCGAATGGTTCATACCACGCTTTGTTCCACTGTCGTTTGGTCTTTTTGGAGTGCCTGCACCAACTCTGGTGTGCCATTGCCTTCAGTGCCAGAATGCCGATCCCTGTCTTCTGCGCCCGCCTGTACCACGCTTCGATCAGCCCGAGTCGCGGGCGATTGGCAGACCGAGAGCGCGGCCTACCACCTCTCGGCGCAACTTGTTGCCAGCAATGGCCCTAGAACGCGAAAAGGCCGACGTCTCTCGGCGTCGGCCTTCGTATAAGCGTGATCGAGATTCACCAAGACAAACCAGAGATAGGGCATGGCTTGCATCTCAGCGTTGCCACCTCGCTGGTAGTGTGGTAATATATTGCTACACGCTGGAGGCGTTCAATGAACGTGGCAATCATCTGGGATCTGGACGAGGACGAGGCGGGCAACGTCCAGCACATGGCGGAGCACGGTATTGAAAAGGCCGACGTTGCCCACGTATTCGATCATCCCGTGGGTAGCGACACCAGCGATTCATCGCAGCGGCCCATGATCTTTGGATACACCTTGGACGGCCGCTATATCACCGTCATTTACGAACAGATCGACGACGACACGGTGTACCCCGTCACCGCGTTCGAGGTTCCCGAACCCATTTAGGAGCAGCAGATCATGGCCAAGCACATCACGCGTCATCGCAAGCTGACACCGGAAGAAGCGGCGAAGTACCGCAAGATCCGGGAAGAAGTCGAACTGGAAAAACCGGAAATCATCGCCAAGGCGCAGCAGGCCCGTTGTGAGTCCCGCCGCCAGCAGCTGGCCGCGGTTATGCAAGAGTTGAAAGCCGCCCGCGAAGCCAAAGGGTTAAGCTTGGCCGACATTTATGAGCGAACGGGCATGGATCGGTCCGCGTTGTCCAAGCTGGAAAACGTTGCTAACGAAAACCCGACGATCGACACCCTCTTACGCTACGCCGAAGTCGTCGGCAAACGGCTGCAGATTCAGGTTGTTGATTCGTAGTAATCGCGAGGCGCGAGAACGAGAGCAGACGAAGCGGCTATGTGATCCGGTCAGCTACCAAGAGCGTACGCCTCGCGCTTCTCCACCGCCCCAGGACGGATCAGCCCGACCCACGGGAAATCTGCCCAGTCAAGCGGCTATCGTACCCGGCGCTGGTCCTGTAGCCACGAATGTATCACACGCGAGTGGTCGATACATAGTCTGGACTCAAGGTGGCGACGAATCGCTTGTGGAAGAGTACGGCAGGTGCCGTGGTTGCCAACGCGTGATTGCGCCCGTGACACGCGGGCGGTGGCGGCCACGGCGGGCAGCGTGTCGTTGGTGCTCAGCCGCATGCTGGGTTTAGGTGGTTCTTCCTCTCGAATGATCCGCAGCATTTCGTCGAAGGCGGCGCTGCGCAGTCGCTGGCGGTCAAAGGGTGTCGTGCCGGTAAGCAATTCATACAGAAGGACACCCAACGAATAAATGTCGCTGCGCGTGTCGACGTCCAACTGGTTCAGGTTGGCCTGTTCAGGGCTCATGTACTCCAGCGTGCCCACGACCTGGCCAAACTGCGTGAACATCGTCTTTTCGGTCAGCTTCTGGCTCGTGGCCTTGGCCACGCCGAAGTCGATGACTTTCGGCACCGGTTTATCGTCGTACAGGGCCACCAGCACATTGGAAGGTTTGAGATCGCGGTGAATGATGCCCTTCTGGTGGGCATGCTGCACGGCGTAGCACACGGGGATGAACAGATCCAGACGTTCCTTTGGTGACAGATGCTGTTCGTCACAGTACTGCGTGATAGGAACGCCGTGGACGAGTTCCATCACGAAATAGGGTCGGCCGCTGTCGGTTGCGCCGGCGTCATGGACCTTGGCGATATTCGGATGGTCCATCACGGCCAGGGCCTGTCGTTCGGCTGCGAACCGGGCGATCACTCGGCGAGTATCCATGCCGGGCTTGATGATCTTGAGCGCCACCCGCCGTTGGACGGGTTCGCTCTGCTCGGCCATGTACACGACGCCGAAGCCGCCTTCGCCGATCTGTTGCAGCACCTTGTAGGGGCCGATCTGCGTGCCGGGTTGCCCGGCACTGGGCTGGTCGATCGTGTGAGAACCAGCGTCTGGGGCATCCAGCCATCGCTGGGGCTTCGCATGGGCGCGCAATAGGGCCTCAATTTCGGCGCGAAGCGGATCATTGTCGCGACACGCTGACTGCAAGAATGCAGCGCGTTCGTCATCGGAAACGATCTCAATCGCTCGCAGGAATATCGATTTTTCGTCCAGTTGATTATCGGCCACGTCTTCTTCTCCTCAGCCGCCGATGGCCCAAGGTGATATGTAATGCGTAAACGGCGCGCAAAGTGGGCCAGAGAATTACAGAAATGTCCGAAACGATTGGCCGGTCATGAGTTGTGGTCCGTCGGCCCGTCCAACCGGCGCGCTAGCCACGCTCGGCCGTAAGCCCAGGAACGCTTCACCGTCCGAGCCGAGATGCCCTGCGTTTCAGCCACTTCGTCAATCGTCATTCCTGCGAATATGCGCAGTTTCACGATCTCAGCCGCCTGCTGATCAATCGAACTCAAATTGTCGAGCGCTTCGTCTAGGTCGAGCAATTCGTCACTTGTTGGTGCTGCGATGAGATCCCCATCGAGAAGCTCCAGCTTGTGGCGTTCGCCGCCTCGTCGCTGGCTCCGCCTTCGACGAGCGGCGTCGACAAGGATGCGTCGCATTGACTCGGCCGCTGCCGAGAAGAAATGCCCGCGAGAATCCCAACACTGAGCCTTCTCGACGTCCACCAGACGGATGTACGCCTCATGAACGAGCGCCGTCCCTTGCAGCGTCTGCCCCGGTTTTTCGTGGGCCAGCTTGGCAGCCGCCAGCTGCCGCAATTCCTCGTACACCAGAGGAAGAAGCTGGTCCGCCGCCGTTGGATCGCCGGATTCGATCTGCGACAAGATGCGGGTGACATCGGACATGGCCGTTGCCTCGCGCGAGAATCCACCCCTCCGCGATTGTATCACGCCGGCGGGGCCGCACCGCCATGTGCTCCCCCGAGATTGTTCTGGGGCGACGTACCTCCCAGGGCACGGTGAACCTGAGTTCGCCTTTCCGCGGGCAGGATCTAGACACAGCTTCCAAGGAATGACGTCGCATGGGAGCCAACGAAGTCGTCTTTCAGCGACGTGTCACGGTCCGCCACGAAGTCGATGCATTCGTGGCTGGCGGCGGTCCGGCGGGCGTCGCGCGCGCGACCAATACGTTGCCGGTGCCGCGCGAACTGCCACATAATCCCACCTCGTCCGGGGGCGGACGCCATCGACAGGATTCGAACCTGTAACCTTTGGGTCCGGAGTCCGTGGCCCCGATCGGGCAACGACCAAACAACACAAGTAGTTGCGTCGACAGCTGATGACTGCGGTGCTTCGAGCGGTGCTCAATCGGCGATCTTGCCCAGTTTGACAAAACTTGACTGCCCGGGCTAGTATTGAACAGGCTGCGCCGACACGGTGAGGAACGGACCAGATCCGTGCGTTGCCCTCCAACCAAACGTTCACTCTGCCAACTCCCGCAGCTGCGGTTCGACTTCACGAGACAGAACTTCGCAAGCCGCTACGCCCCACCAATCACCACCGCGTATGTTGCTACGAATGGGTTCTACGAGCTGCTGTGCCCGCGCGTACTTCTTCCGGGGTTCGCAGACATGAAAAAAGGACCTGCAACGAATCGTCGCAAGTCCTTACCTATACTCGAGTACCAGAGGAGGGACTTGAACCCACACGCCCTTCACGGGCACTGGATTTTGAATTTTTGGCGAAGCATGCCGTAAACGCTTGACGCATCACGTCTTGCGGCGTCCGAAGAAGATGTGTTGTACCGCCGGTTGTACGCACGCCGGGAGAGGGGTGTGTGGTCGAAAGCTGCCCCGTGGACGGACTCCGCATCGGTCCTGCACACACTGCACAGCATTTCAGTAACTGCGGCCGAGAACATGTACCTTTTCGTTCTCGCGGGGCGGGAAATCCGCCTTCAAGGTCTCGCAAAGCGAGACCTTGAAGGCCAGCAAAGAAGCAACTCTGCAACACCCTATTTGCAGGGTCCCGGGCGGCTGCAACAGGCGGCGGCAACGACCAAGTGTCGGGGGGGAACCCTTTCCGCCCATGCTGCGGACAGGTGCGTCGCCTTCCCTCGGGCTGGCGGTGAGATCCAATCGTCGACGATATGGACTCGTGGCAAGTCACTTGCGGCTGGTCTTCGCGATACTCTCGGCTCATTGGCAAGCGAAACGAACTTTGATAAGGTCCGAAAGGGGAAGCGGTGGCTATCGGGTCGTGCTGTTCTTTCTGTGGTTGCCGAGTGCGGGTATGGCGGTGGCCCGTGTGGCGAATCGAGTCAAACAGGGTGGGCATAGCGTTCCGCCGGACGACATTCGACGTCGTTATACGGCGGGGGTACGAAACCTGTTTCGATTGTACCGTCCGATTCTCGATGGCTGGTGGCTCTACAATGCATCCAGTTTACCGCCGAAATTGATCGCTGCCAAAGAGCGAGACCAACTTACGGTGAAGCAGAAGCGGCTCTATTGCCGGATCGAACAACAGGCGGAGAACGATCATGAAGAAATCAACTGAGCAACCCCTGACGAAGTTGGCGGACGCCGCCTTCGAGCAGGCAGCTAAAAAGGTCATTGAGCGTGCCGAAGAGTCCGGCACGCCTGTGATCGTTTGGGAAGATGAATCCGTGAAAGAAATGGAACCTCGAAAGGTATCCAAGATACGAAAAGCGAAAAAAGGAGCCTGAGTAGATTCAGTTTTCGTGTCAGGTGACGCTGAGTGATCATCACTTCTTCAGTCCAGCCAGGCGGGGAGCAGATTGTGGATCAGTTCCGCCGCTGCGGAGAGTTTGAGGCCAAAGCGAAGGAGGTTGCCATCGAACGGTTGCGAACTGTTCTGGCGAAGAAAGCAGGAAGGTAAAGTAGTAGACAGTTCGGCCGACTCGCCGCAATTGCCCTGCGGCCACGGGGCTGCTACAAGGGATGAAGCCGCCGTCTTGTTGAAGATCGAGCCAAGATCCTTCGCCCGAACCCATTCACATACACGAACAAGAGTCACTCACGCCGGGAAGTAGACGGCTTTTGTCGACGTTGCTTGACGTTCGGCTTGGTGGTCATGTCCATGATCTATGCCATTGGCGATGTGTCCGGTGCGCACCTCAATCCCGCTGTGACCTTGGGCTACTGGATCGCCAAACGGTTTCCTGGGAAGTCTGTCATGCCCGATATCCTGAGCCAATTGGCAGGAGCTTTTGCAGCCAGCGGTGTGCTGCGGGCCATATTCCTCACGCACGACAACCTCGGTGCCACCATTCCAGCCGGTGCTGCTTGGCAGTCCTTTGTGTTGGAGAACTTGAAGTCGAAGTGTTCGTCGCCAACACCATTGGGTGTTCGTTCTATGAGAAGTGCGGATTTTTCAACCCGTTGAGGAAAAGGTCCACGACCAAACGGGCCTCGATCTGCTGCGATTACGGTTGCCTTCTCCAATGGCCGATCCGCTTTGCCATTGTCCAGACCCGGTAAACGTGCCACCAGTCATGACCGGTCCCGTCGCCCGAGAGGACGGTCTGGACGTGGTTTGCAGTGCGGCCGAGGAGGTCGGACGGAGGCATATCAGTTCCGTTTCTCTCGGTCGGCTGGAATGTATGGAATCAGGCCCTGCCGAAACGCCTTCTCCTGTTCTTCTCGGGATTCCTGCCGGATGTCCACAAGCTGTTCCCTGACCCACACCTGCCAGACCAAAGGATTGTCGCCCAGGCGGCTTCGCAGGGTCCACTCGACATTGAGCCGCCCTATGCCGAACATCCTCTTGATCGCCATCGACTTGCCCTGGCCGGTGCTGTGGGCTACCCCAAACTCTGGGTCGATGTCGATCAGCTTCATGTAGGAGGAACTCTTGGGATCATCCAACATATTCGCCCAGCCGATGGTTCGGACAATCCCGCAGGCCCAGACTTCCGCCCGGCCTCGCTTCAACGGCGTTGGCTGCCTCTGAGCGAGGGCGGTTATCCACTCAAGCTCGCCTGGGCCATCACCATCCACAAGAGCCAGGGGCTGACGTTCGAGCGGGCGATCGTGGATGCCGAGGCCGCCTTCGCGCACGGGCAAGTCTATGTCGCCCTTAGCCGCTGCAAGAGTTTTGAAGGGATCGTGTTGCGGTCCAGAATCAGCGGCTCGAGTGTCAGCACCGATCCGGTGGTGCAGACTTTCAGCGAGAACGCTCAGCGCCTTGCTCCCAGTGAGTCCCAGTTGCAGCAAGCTAAACGGGAATTCCAGGAGTCACTGGTGCAAGAGCTGTTTCGTTTCGACGCGATCGAAAACGGACTGAATCAACTATGCTCTACGTACGCACAGCACGCGAAGACGGTGCCGCCTCAGGATCTGGAGCAGGCAGAATCGCTTGCCCGGCAGACCGGGATACAGTTGTTCGACGTTGCCGCAAAATTTGCGCCGCGGCTTGCTGACTATCTCGGTCAAGCCTCCATGCCCGATCCCCCAATCTTTCGCCGCACATCGAGAGATTCATGAAGAGTATCAAGGAAGAATGTCTGTTGAGAATGATCTTCTTCGGTGAGACGGCGCTGCGGCGAGCCGTAACCGGTTATCTCGCTCATTACCATGGCGAACGAAATCACCAAGGGTTGGGCAACAAACTGATCGAACCGGATGACGAGATGGACCTGCACCAAGGCGAGATCCAGTGCCGCGAACGACTCGGCGGGTTGTTGCGATACTACCACCGAGCAGCAGCTTGAGCGTGGCGTCGTTTTCCCCGGGAGAGCAGCAGTCGCCGCGATCAGCGTGCGCGCCGCAGCTCTCTATCGTGTGGGACTCGCTTCGAGAGTCCGCCAATCCGCCGGTTCCAAGTCGGAACGCTCTCGTGTCCCGACTGAAAATCCGCCGGCTGGTCGCCAGGAACATCCGTGTTTCACGGACTGAACTGCCCGCCACGGTATTTTGACCCAACGGGAATATTGCTACCCTGCGACTGTCTGCCGCGGCGGTTGACTTCCCTCGCGTCGCCCGCCCTGCGCCGATTATGGCGTGGCACCAATCCGACGAATCGGGAGTGGGGGTGGGCGTCGCGCGTCGCCTTTCAATTCCCCAATTGCTACACTGGATAAAGTGGCCCCGAAGCTTCACCGTGGCTTGATCGGTGTGGTGAAATTGGAGAGAGCCACTCGCGCCGTGAAGCGAGTTCTGCAGGAACTGAAAAGGATGTCCTAATGGCGAAAAGGAAGCCGCGGCCCGCCGAGGGCTTGGCTGCACGCGGGCGACTACGAATTTCTGTTGCGCGATGTCGTGACCATTCTGGAATCGGCTCGCCACGCGTCGGCGCGCCGTTAACGCAGTGATGACTGCGACGTATTGGCAGATCGGGCGGCGGATCGTCGAAAGGGAACAGGGTGGACAGGAGCGTGCCGCTTACGGTACGGAGCTGATCGAGCGGTTGTCAAAGGACTTGTCCTGTCGGTTCGGGCGAGGGTACTCCCCGCGGAATCTGGAACAGATGCGGCAGTTTTATCTTAGCTGGCCGATTCCGCAGACACTGTCTGCGGATTTCAATCACAGTGTACTCGGCGTCGTCGCCCGTCCACCCACTGTCGAATCGTCCACTCAAAAAGCGCAGACAATGTCTGCCGATTCACAGGTGATTGTCCCGCGAGCGTCGGAAGAACCCTTGCCGCTGTCGGCAGAATCACAAATCAACATCCCACCGGAATCTGACTCGCTGACCACCATTAGGCGGCACGTACACCGCCACGATGCCCCAGTGGAAATACTTCAACCGCCAAGGCGCGGCGCAGTTCGTCTCGCTCAACCAGACCGCGTCCCAGCCCGTTGTGGTGCGTGCCTTCAGTAAGGCTCAGGAAGTCGCCACTTCCGAGAAGGTCGTCCTCGACACCCCGGCCGCGCGCCGGCGCCACTTCGACGCCCGTGAGGGCCACGTCTACTGCATGCACCTCTACCTGGACTACCAAGACGGCCAGTGGCCCGAGGTGCACACCGTGCTCTTTTCGCCAGGTACCCACGACTGGGAGGAGAAGAGCATCCGCGTGGAGCCCACCCGCCCGGTGCAGACAGCCATGGTGCTGCTGGAATTCCATCAGCCCCAGGGTGCGGCATGGTTCGACGACCTGTCGCTCTCGAGCGGGAACGGGACCGGGCGCAACCTGCTGGCTGCCCCCGGCTTCGAGGAAGAGGACTCAGCCGCCGACCAGGCGCAGACGCTCAGCGCGGAGTATGAGGAGCAGGTTCACTCGCTGCTTGAGTCAGTGGAGGCCGCCGCGAAGTCGGCCAGCCCGGCGGAGGCTCTCCCGTCGCTCGGGAAGCATGTGGACGCCCTGGCGGCCTTGGTGACAGGAAAGGGCTTGGCAGCCTACTTCCCCCGCGAGCTCCGCGATCTGGACGACGCGCGGGAGAAGCTGGGGCTGTGCACGCGGCTGCTGTCTGCGCGGTGGTGAGGTGGTTGGGTGGCGAGGTGGTTCGCCGATAATCACCGTGCCGTCCAACAATCCAACGATACCTGCCTTGGCCAGCTCGGGGAGCTTGGCTGCGTCGATCGATGTGAACGGTGCAGGTTGGCAACCGCACATTGCCAATTCGGTCGCAGTCTCCTCGCCAACTAATTGACCGCGGCTACTGGCTCAGGACGGTTAGTCCGCTGAGCGCAAAGCCGGAATCGCTTCTGCCGCAGGAGTTGTCGTCCTGCGTCACGAACTGTCTCGGCCTCGGCGACACATGACACGCCCTCCTTGGCACGCTGGTTTGCCGCCGTTACCTGCTTCGGTCGCGATCACCCAATGCACGAAGCGAATCGCAGCTGTATCATTTTGATCACGCTATCCAGATAGATTTTGTCCGACCTAGTGAATCAAATTGATGGCGCGGAGGTGTGGGCCACCTGGTGCACTTACGGCGAGCCAAGAACTTCAGACCTGTGCTTCACCCATGCGAGTTCGGGCGGAGGCGGAAGTGCCACAGGTCTGTCAGACCTGGATGCGCAACGGACCTGGCAGAAACCGCCTCGGTGTGCGCCACCGCCGCTCCAATGTCCAGCAAAGTCCCGCCGATTCAGGGAACCGCCGGGACGATCACAGAACGACTTGCGGGGAGTCTGCAGGTCAGAAGGTGTTTTATGTCATGCGAACAAGTGGGCAACCCTACAGCGGGGTCGGCGGTTGTGTCAATAACCTCGGCTCCCACGGGGCGACGGCACCTTGAGATGGCAAAACGGGACTTACGCATAGGGAGTTGGGCTCGAATGCCACTCCCGGGGTAACTGAAGAGATAATCGGACCACTCTTGCGGCGGTTGGCCCGACAGGGCCCCGCTGATGACGGGCAGCCGGAATTCTTACGTGTGACGGGGGAAGGCGACGTTATAATCAGCGTCCACTTCTGGCTACTGGCTAATTGGTGCGAACCCCATGTCCGATGTCACCCGCATCCTGTCACAGATCGAATCCGGCGACCCGTCGGCCACAGAGCAACTCTTGCCGCTCGTGTATGACGAACTGCGGAAGCTGGCGGCGGCCAAGCTGGCCCAGGAGAGACCCGGCCAAACGCTGCAGGCAACGGCCTTGGTACACGAGGCGTACCTGAGGCTGGTCCAGCACAACGAGTCGGCAGGCTGGAATAGCCGGGGGCATTTTTTTGGGGCTGCCGCCGAGGCGATGCGACGCATCCTGGTCGAACAGGCACGCCGCAAGAAGAGTCACCAGGGAGGTGGCGCCGTGCGGCGCGCTCCGGTCGACGGTGTGGAGATCGCGGCCCCGGAACCGTCCGTCGATGTGTTGGCCGTCAATGACGTACTGGAGCGGTTTCAACGCCTCGACCACGTCGCCGCTCAGTTGGTCAAGCTGCGTTACTATGCGGGCCTGACGATCCCCCAGGCGGCCGAAGTGCTGGGGATTTCCTCATCCACTGCCGATCGGTATTGGGCTTACGCCCGCGCCTGGCTGCACACGGAACTGAAACAAGACGGCTCCGGCCCGCCGCGCTGAAGAAAATAAAGGCCCCGATTCTTGAATTATGTGAGGTGCGGCAGTCCGCGATTTCGCACTGTCTCTTGGTGTGCCTTCGAGAGTCGGTTTTGCCAAGGGCAGCAGGAGCACTCACCGCGTGCCGACACTGCCGCGAAAGCGAGGACAGCATCATGACATCGTTTCGTATTCCGGTCGCGTTGCTCTGTGCCGCAGGGCTTGTGTCTTTCATATCCAGTCCGACGCTCGCACAGAAAAGCAAGCCCGGAGGCGGGGGCGGAACGACCACGCCGGCTCGCTACGCGGTGATCGAGCTTCCCGCGATGAGTGTGCGGGCCTACCAAGTGACCAACGTCGACTCACAGGGGTTCGTTACGGTCGTGGGTGAAGGGGCCGAATCCGGGTACGTAACTGCCGCGGTGGCCCGCGTCCACGTCGCGACCCGGGCGGTCACCAGTTCGCTGCTTCCAGAACCGACGGACGGGATGTCGCTCGACGCCGACAGCAACGCCCACGATATCAACGCCCAGGGGATCATTGTTGGTTCTGCCAGCGTGTTTGAGGGACCGATTGACAACAACCATCGTATCTCCAAACCTGCGCGGTGGTTGCCGGACGCTTCGGCCCCCACAGGCTATCGCCATGAGCAACTTCCCCTGCTCAGCGGTCATCGCTACGGATACGTGTACGAAATCAATGACACCGGCTGGATGGTCGGATTCTGTCAGACGGAAGTCAGCGGCCAAACCACACTGTGGAGCCCCAGTGACGCAAATCCCCGCGCACTGCAGTCGGTCCTCCCGCCCGACTCCGGATGGTCGGAGTTGTCCGTCGAAGATGTCAACAACGAGAACGAGATCGTCGGAACTGGGCTCTTTGACGGAGTGCTGACAGGCTTCATGATGTTTCTCTATTTCAACGATGATCAGGTGCTGACCAGCACAATCACGCCGCTCATTCCTCCTCCCGGCGTTGACAGGATCTATCCCGTCGACATTAGCGACACGGGCGAGATCGTGGGGATCGCCGTGGTGGCCGACGGTCTGGACATGGCGACCTATCAGGTCAACGCCGAAGCCGATGTCGAATTTCTGCCTTCGGCGACCGCCGGTAGCGCTGAAGCCTGGCAGCGGAATTCGCACGACATGGTGGTCGGGAACTCGCTCATGCCCGACAATCCCACGTCGAGCCTGCGATGGGTCGGAACGCTGTGGGAGCCCACTGCGATTGGCGGTTTCACAGCGGCTGCGCTGGATGAACTGGTGCCCACGAAGCCGGAGTGGCGGATGACCTTGACTTTCAGCATCAATGAGCAGGGTTGCATCGCCAGTTACGGTCGCAAGTACGACAAGGGTAAGTACACTTGGACATGCGTGCTCCTCGTACCTAATTCGTGACTGACCTGAGTGCACACACCGGAGTCGGAAATGACCAACGGCAAACAGAGCGACGAACGAGCCATTTTCCTGGCCGCCTTGGAGCAGACCGCGCCCCAGGCACGCGAGGCGTATGTGCAGGGGGCCTGCGCGGGCAATCCAGACTTGCTGCGCCGCCTCCGTGACTTGCTGGCAGCCCATGAAGCCTCGCAAGGACCCTTTGATGCGCCCCCGCCGGGTCTGGGGGAGAGTCGCACGATCGATACACCGCGGCTGGAGCGCCCCGGCATGCAGATCGGCCCCTACAAGCTGCTGCAGCAAATCGGTGAAGGCGGCATGGGCGTCGTGTACATGGCCGAACAGCACGAGCCGGTTCGCCGCAAGGTGGCCCTCAAGATCATCAAGCCGGGCATGGACTCGCGGCAGGTGATCGCACGGTTTGAAGCGGAGCGGCAGGCGCTGTCGCTCATGGACCATCCGAACATCGCCCGCGTACTCGACGCCGGTACGACCGACGGTGGCCGGCCGTACTTCGTGATGGAGTTGGTCCGGGGCCAACCCATCACCGAGTACTGTGACGAACACCATTTAACTCCCCGCCAGCGTCTGGAAATGCTCCTGCCGGTCTGCCAGGCGATTCAGCATGCCCACCAGAAAGGCATCATTCACCGCGACATCAAGCCGTCGAATGTCTTGGTGGCGGAATACGATCAACAAGCGGTCCCCAAGGTGATCGACTTCGGCGTGGCCAAGGCAACCAGTCACTCGCTGACCGAAAGGACGATGTTCACCGGCTTTGGCCAGGTGGTGGGGACACTGGAGTACATGAGCCCCGAGCAGGCCAAGGTCAATCAGCTTGACATCGATACCCGCAGCGACATCTATTCGCTGGGAGTGTTGCTGTACGAACTGCTGACCGGCACGACCCCCTTTGACAAGCAACGTCTGCGTTCGGCGGCCTGGGACGAGATGCTGCGGATTATTCGGGAGGAAGAACCGCCCAAGCCCAGTACGCGCCTGAGCACGATCGACACATTGCCCAGTGTGGCGGCCAACCGCCGGACGGAGCCGGGAAAGCTCAGCGGGATCTTGCGTGGCGAGTTGGACTGGATCGTGATGAAGGCGTTGGACAAGGACCGCAATCGGCGGTACGAGACGGCCAACGGTTTGGCGATGGACCTGCTGCGCTATCTGCACGACGAGCCGGTCGTCGCCTGTCCTCCATCGGCCACGTATCGCTTCCGCAAGTTTGCCCGGCGGAATCGGGCTGCCCTGTCAACTGCGGCGTTGCTGGCCAGCGCCCTGTTACTAGGCACGACGATCAGCATCTGGCAGGCGATCCGAGCGACGACGGCCGAACGCGAGGCCAGTCAGGCGCTGGTATCTGAGCAAGTGGCGCACCGTGAAGCCGACCAGGCGCGCATCAAGGAAGCGGAACAGCGGCTAACGGCGGAGCATGCCCGCGAGGACGAGGCTAAACAGCGTCAGGCTGCGGTGGAGGCGCAAACGATCGCGAACACGCAGCGGCAAGCAGCAGAGACCGCTCAGCAGCAGACCGAGATGGAACGGCAGCGTGCCGAGGAGAATTTCGAAAAGGTGCGCCGGTTCAGCTTGGAAAGCCAACATCGGCTGGTAAGACTCTACGTACGCCGTGGTGCAGAACTGGTGGACCAAGCCGACTTCACGAGCGCCCTCACTTGGTTTATCAAGGCGTTGGAAATTGACCACGCCGATGCGCGGCAGGAGGCGATCCATCGACTTCGTATCGCGACGACATTGGATCGATGTCCCAAACTCACTCAGGTCTGGTATCCTGAGCATGAGGTCGAGACGATTCAGGTCTACCCAAATGGCAACTGGGCACTGCTGTACGGCCAGTCCAAAGCCACGGTGTGGGACATTCAATCGGGGACCACCGCAGGGCCGACTTTGGGTGGCTATTTCTGTCAACTTAGCCCGGATGGAAGTCAGATCGTCGAGCTTGACGAACCGGGCATCGCCCGATTACTCGACAGCAACAGCGGCCGAGTCATCGTCGAGTTCCCTCGGGTGCAGGCACGGCCATGGAACGCAGGGTTCAGTCGCGATGGACGTCGCCTGTATGTGATCCATGCGCCGAAATCAGTGCAGGTCTGGGACGCGACAAACGGCAAAGCGATAACGCCTCTGCTGAACTTGGCCGGCGAGAGTATTGCCGCCGCGCGGCTGAGCCCCAGCGGGCGCTACCTGGTGGCCGCAGTGCACGGCCACCGACCTGATCTGGCCGTCGTGTACGATACCGATTCGAGTGAACTCATTGCCAGCGTGCCACTTGACGAGGGACTTCAGGGGGCACAGTGGCGAGACGCGATCGCAGTGACCGACGAACGCTTCGCCGTAATTGTCGATTGCTTTGCCCAAGTCGTTGGACTCATGGACGGTAAGCTCGCATATCCGCGTCCGAGGAACTCAGATAAGGTGAACGGGTTGGTTCTCAGTCCGGACCAGAACAAGTTGGTGACATGGGGCTTGGCGACACAGGCACGCCTCTGGAATGCCCAGACCGGCGAGGAACTGACGAGCCCGTTGCCAGGCAACTCGCCGCTCGCGATTGCCCGGTTCTCTCCCGACGGCTCGCGGCTCGTTACTGGCTTTCGGGACGGAGAGATACGCGTGTGGAATGTGAGTGACGGCTCGCCGGCCCTTCCGTTGCTTCGCCATCCTGACTCGGTGTCCTGCGCGGAGTTTGACCTCCAGGGCCGACGGCTCATGACGGCCAGCCTCGCCGGCGGGGTACGTGTGTGGGATCTGGCATCCGCGCGAACCGCACCTGAATGGACACGTCGCTACAACTCCCATGGTGCACCTCAGGTGACGTTTTCACTGGATGAGCGGAGGATGTTTGTCGCTGGATTTGGCGACGCGGTGATTGTGCACGATCTGTCCACACGGCAACTGGCGATGCAGCCGCTACGGCACAGCAGCCAAGCCAAATTTGGTGGGCCAAGTCCGGACGGAACGCGACTGGTGACGGCCGGGGTGGATGGCACGATTGCCGTGCGAGATGCTGCCAATGGCGAAAGCGTGTTTGAATACACGGGCTGCCGTACACTTCCGTCCGGTCATCCCGAGGAGGAAGTCCATTTCACGCGACGGAATGAGCCATTCTCTGCGGCGCTCAGCGGAGCTTCGTTTTCTCCCAACGGCCGTCACGTCTTGGGCTATACCGCTTGTTTTCCGCGCGGATACCCGAAAAGGTCGAAAGTAGTGGTCCTTGATGCCGCTACGGGCCATCCTGCCGTTGGCCCGCTGGAGTTGCGTTCCAACATCATGACCCAGACCGTCACGGCAGATGGCCGGTATTGGATCATTGGGTTGTCAGACGCGTACTCGGTCGGTCCGACAACGTGCGTCGAGATTCGTTCACTTCCCGATCTGGCACTCGTGCGGCAAATGCCGCTGAAACTGATTCCCCGTGCAGTGCAGACCAGTCGCGATGGCAAACGGCTGCTTGTGGGAACGGGAGACACCACCGGTGTTGGAACCGCTCAAGTGTTCGATCTGGATACGCTGCAAGCCGTCACTCCGGAGATCCGATTCCGCGGCATGGTTGAGCGGGTGCAGTTCCTCGAAGAGGACCGTCGTTTCCTCACCGTGTCGTTGGATGGTGTAGTTCGCCTTTGGCAGTCTGATACCGGGCAGCCGAGTGGGCCCGAGATCCGTGCCGGGCGACGCATCACGGCGCTGGCCGTGCATCCAGACGAGAGCTGGATTGCGACCGGAACCGGCACAAACAACATTCGGGGCGTGGAGGCCCAATACGTTCGCTTCTGGGACCTGCGCACAGGCGAACCCATCAGCCCGCCCATCGCGCACGGTAATCGCGTCCTGCACCTGGCCTTTTCGTCAGCTGGATCACGGCTTTCCAGTACGTCCCGTGACTTTCATCTACGCGTCTGGAAATTGCCGCATGAAGTTCGGCCCTTCGAGGATCTGCGGGCTGTCGTACAGGTGACGACGGGTGCCACGCTCGACGCGGCCGACAATGTGACTCCCTTAAATGGTGAATCGTTCCGAAAGATGTGGACGGGCCTTCGTGAGAAATATATAGAGGATTTCACTGCGACACCTGACGAAGAGCGTGATTGGCAACGGCATCAAAGCGAGATTGCCCAGTCCCAGAAAGACCAAGAAGCCGCCGTCGATTATCTTACATCCCTCATCGAGCTCGACGGCGGTGATCCGGAACTCTATCTGCGCCGCGTCCGCCTCAACGCTCAACTGGGACGATGGGACAGTGTCCCAGCGGATGTCCAGACCCTTACGATTCTGCAATCGCGTACAGGGGGGGAGTTGGCCGAGCTGGCTGAATTGGTCGCCTCGCTTCGTCATGTTCCCACCACACTCGAAACGTACGTGATGGGAATAGCAACAAAAGGAGTAGAACAGGCTCCCGCAGATTCTGACACTTTCATCGCGCGGAGTCACATCCATGCGCTACGCGGCCAGTGGTCGGAGGCATCTCGCGATCTGGCGAGAGCGGTGGAGCTCGACTCAGGCAACTTCCGCACCTGGTATGAACTCGCTTTGACGCAGCTGTGCAGCGGAGACGAAGCCGCATTTGCCGAAACATGCCGACGTATGCGCCACGCCATCCCCGCCTCGAACACCCCATTAATCGAACGCTTCGTTGCCTGGACTGCGGCTCTTAATGAGCGGGGAGCAGATGATTGGAGCGACGTCATTGCGCGCGCTCAGTGGGCATTAGACCGCCTGCCTTTCGACGATGGGTATCTAACATCAGCGGGAGCAGTGCTTTATCGAGAAGGACGTCTGGACGAAGCCCTGCGACACCTGAGTGAGGCAAACCGCCTGCTCAATGAACCCTCGGCGCAAAAATCCTCGTCGCCCGCTTACACATGGCTGTTCTTGGCCATGACCTATCAACAATTGGGCGCAACGGATGAAGCTCGCGTCTGGTTCGACAAAGCTCAGCAGTGGAAGGAAAGTCAAGCCGCTGAAGCCGCCGTTGGAGACGAATTTGTGGCGGCCTGGAATCGTGAAGCTACACTCCAGTTGCTCTGTTCCGAAGCAGAACGCCTCATTAACACAGATCTGAGCAGTTGTAGTGATCCTCAGGTATGGCAGGCGCGGGCGAAATGGCGGGAAATGCAAGGCGATATCACCGGTGCCGAAGATGCGTGGTTGCAGGTTACCAAGTGGGCCGGCGACAACCCGCTCCCCTGGATCCACCGGGGCCGGTGGTACGCGGAAAAGGGTCAGCAGGAGAAGGCGGATGCCGACTTCGCTAAGGCGGCATCGCTCACCCCCAACGAACTCAATAAGTTCCTCACAGCAGGCTGGTGGGTGGTGGGACCGTATCCGGCGGAACTGAAGGAGTTCTGTCCGCCGGAAGTGGATCCCGATCCGGCCCGACCGGTGCGTGTCATTGATCCGCAAACCGGGCTGTCGGATCAGCCGGTCAAGTGGCAATCCGTACCAACAACGCAGTGGGGCCGGGTCGATCTCACGAGTCTTCCTGGTGAGAAAGACAAAGCGTCTATGTATGCCTTGTCGCACGTTTACTCTCCAGAGGAGCGGACCGTCCTGCTGATGATCCACAAGTCGCGCCCGCTGCGGCTGTGGGTCAATGGAGAGTTCATCGAAGATTATGTACCGGGTGAGTATCCGGCCCAGCCGTATTACGAACAATTCCACCGTGTGCCGATCGTCTTGCACCCCGGTCGCAACACGATCCTGGTCAAGGCAACTACACCGGACTTCTACGTTCGTGTCGGCGACACGCCGCGCGATCGTTCCATCCTGCTGGCGGAACAGCAGCGGTTTGCCGCAGCCGCACAAGCATTTGGCCAGTTGCCCGCAGCTGACCAGCTCGACCTGTCGGGTGTGCTGCACCCATTACTTGCGAATGTCCTGGCTTTGGCGAGCGACCACCAGCGATACGAACGGTTTTGTGCTGCTGTGACGGCCGGGAGTGAATCGCAACCCGCGTCGACAAAGAATGCGGTTGCCTATTTCTGCGCCCAAACGCCGAATCCAGTGTTTGATGCACATGCCGAGCAGTTGGTTTCGTATGCCGAGGAATATGCAGCCGCGAATCGCGAGCCGTGGGCGTTGTTTTGGGCGGCGTTGGTCAACTACCGCGCGAACCACCGAGAACGTGCTTCGTCCCTTCTGGACGAAGCAAAATGGAACTCACAGGATCGACTGCTGCGGGCACTTCTGGCGCATCACGCAGGTGATGCAGCCGCGGCTCAGCAGTTTCTTGACGAGGGCCTGGCCGTGGCCACGGCCTACGTGGAGTCATCGCAACAGCACGATCGAGCGGATTTCGACGCGCAACCCTTTGTGTGGTGGTACGACTGGGCCACTTTCCTGACGCTGCTCACTGAAGCGGAACGGGCCATTCGTGGCGAGACGACTCAGAGCGTTGGTCTGAAACAGCGGTACGAAGCGATGATGGCTCAGAAATGGGCGGAATCGCCGGAGACGGCGGCGTTTGATCACGCCATGTTATTTGCATCTCGCGACGGCGCCCAGCAAGTGAAGTACGGTCAGCCCTACCTTGCCCACGGCAAACGCCTGGCCGAACTGGGGAGGTTCGGCGAGGCCGAGGCCGATTTCAGCCAGGCTGTGGAACTGGCGCCCACCGACCCCGACGTGCTGACGCAGCGGGCCCTCTTCTTCGCCGAGCGAGACGATCCACAGCGGGCCGCGACGGATTTCAATGCCGCGCTGACCCTGATCGAAAAGCAGAATCCACCGCGCTGGCTGTGGGGGCGTACGATCGACGCCGAAGTTGCCCGTCGAGAATCGGTCTATGACGCGTTGCAGGCGCTGCGACCAACGGACGGACAACTGCTGTCGATCCGGATCATCTCCAGACTCCGCAACGGGGAACGAGAGTCGCTCGCCGCCCCATGCCGGCAATTGGAGCAATTCGGATTCCAGCCGTACCTCGCTGCGGTACACCTGCTGCGCGGTGATCGCGTGGAGTTTGAGCGACTCCGCGCCACTGACGCTGGGGATGCCTATCATCGGACACTGCTCTGCGGACTGGCCCCCACCGACGAGACCATAGTGCCGCAGTTGCTGGCCGCCGCCGAAGAACTCGGCCGGCAGGGTCCCCACGACCGATGGCAGCGACGCTGGATCGGCTTGGCCCAGCTTCGGGCTGGCCGTCTTGATGAAGCCAAGGCCACACTCCTCGGCTGTCTGGACTCGCAGAGCGCGTGGCAAGTTGACAGTATCGTGTGGCCCTTATTGGCGATCACCTGTCATCAACTCGGCGAAACCGCAGAATCGCAGCGCTGGTGGCAGAAGTCCGAGATTTGGCTGCGGACACTCGAGCGCCTGCCGCCTGCCGAATGGTCGGGGGCGGTGGTGAGAGGCTTTTCCTGCGAGGAATGGCTCATGGCCTGTGTGTTTCACCGCGAGGCCAAAGCCTTGATCGAAGGTGCGGCCGACCCAACACAACCACTGCCAGCCTCGGCACCCGAATGAGACGCTCCCATCAGCCGTGTAGCCGTGCAGGTCGGAACAAGCGTGTGGGCCGGAACAAGTCTGCGCAGTTCCGGCGCATATTTACGGGCGTTTCGGAGAGGTGCGGCGGTCATGCCGGAACGGCGCAAGCTTGTTCCGGCTTACAGACTGAAGCCAACGGCTTCGGTCCGACGCGATAAAAAAAAAGCCCCAATTCTTGAATTTTGTGAGGTGCGGCAGTCCGCGATTTCGCACTGTCTCTTGGTGTGGCAACCGGAAGTGAACAAGATCGCGTGACGCCGACCATGCACGGTAAGCAGGATTTTGATTGCACCAAAATAAAAACGATCCGGGGCGTGAGACACAGGCCGTCAAGGAATCTCTCACCGGTCGGGAAGCCATCATCCGGGGACACGGTGTCGCGCCCCGCGATAGATGGTTTTTTGTATCGCGGACCTCAAGCAAGTCTCAGGAGTCTTTCGATGGGCATGAACACTCGATCCATGTTGGTCGCAGCCGCGATCGCAATCACGTTCGTTCCACTGACCGCCCTTGCCCAACGCGGTGGCGGCGGAGGAGGAGGAGGAGCGACGGCGCTCAGTAATCCGGCGTTTGTCTATATGGAGGCGAGTGGTGATGGCGGGTTGTTCTTGCTCAAGTATGACGGCAGTGCAAAACAGCGATTGACTTCACCAGGCGGTAGTGGCAGTAACGTCCGTGACCTTCTCGCGACATGGTCACCCGATCTCGATCAAACTGCCATCGGTTATCAAGGAACAATCGCCTTTTTTCGGCAATACGATTCGCGCTACATTTGGGGCGACATCCTGGCGGTCCCTGCGGATGGAAGCCGGCCTCCCATGAAGTTACGTTCATTTACAGATTTCACGACGCCCCCTCCAGAGACAGGAAACAGTACCAGAGCAATGAGTTGGTCGCCCAACGGAAGTCACCTGATTTATGTTTCCGAGGGATCAATTTGGGCACTCCAGGTGGCAACCGGAGAGGTGACGAAGTTGCTCGACATCGTGAGGGATCCGGTTTATGCCGGGTTCAGCAAACCCTGCTTCTCCCTTGACCTTGTCCCCGAACTGTCTGGTTATCAGGGACAGGTCGCGTTTGCGGTGAACGGAAATGCCCCTCCTGGCGGCGGCAATGGCTCGGATATCGGTCTGGCGAGTGTCTCGATCGACGCCGACGGTGAAGTCATTTCCGCCGGTGACTGGTCGCTCTTGACGACTTCCACCGATTGGGCAGAAAGCCAGCCTGTCTGGTCGCCGGATGGCAGCTGTCTGGCCTGGTTCACGAAGCCGGCAAATGCAGAACCGCTGGGCGCGGGCAGACGAATTGACGTTTTCTCATTGGAGAGCGGCCTATCCTGGCCCGTGGCGACGGTGCTGGCGGACCGGGTCCGCCCGACCTGGTCGCCGGACGGCACCGAAATCGGCTTTAGTGACGCGCGGAACGTCGGAACGAAAACGACGATCGACATTTTTCGGGTCAAGAGTGCAGGTGGGTCTGCGCCGGTCAATGTGACGAAAACCGACTCGAACCGGGCGCTGGAGGAAAACGCCGTCTGGAGTCCAGGCTGGATGGGGAATCAGCCGTGAATTGACCGTTTGGTATCGCGCGCACCGGAGCACATGGTCTGCTCCTCAGAGTAACATTTGAAATATTGCGAGGTGCGGCAGTCCGCGATTTCGCACTGTCCTTTGGTGTGTCGATGGGGGTCGGTCTTACCAATGGCAGCAGGAATGCTCACGGCGTGCCGCCGCTGCCGAGAAAGTGAGGACAGCATTATGACAGCGTTTCGTATACCGGTCGCGCTGCTTTGTGCCGCAGGGCTGGCGTTGTTCACGCCGAGTCCGGCTCTCGCGCAGAAGATCAAACCTGGCGGGGGACAGACCTATCCTTACACACTTGTCGATCTCCTCGGCGCATTTCGCCCAACGGGAGGCTTTCAGAGCAATGCCGCTTCACTGTGCGAACCGGATGCTACCGGCAGTCTGCTGATTGTCGGCCACACGCACGTCCCAAGTCCGCAGTCAGCTCTCTGGGATGTCGCGGCTAACGGAGAATTCGCCACCGGCACAATCAAGCTCGGCCTGCCTCCCGGGGCTCGGGAAGCCTCGGCCACGGATGTGAACGACGAGGGGATTGTCGTGCTGAATACCGATCAGAGCGACAATGCCAACGATCCCGCCTGGGTACTTGTCCCCGGCCGCGCGCTACAGTCCCTGCCCCAAATCGGCCAAGGGGCTCATGCCAGTGCCATCAACAACCTGGGTGAAATCGTGGGCAGCACGGGTAACGGAGGAGCGCTCTGGCGACTCGACGATCAAGACAGGTCTGGACAGCCGGTCCTCTTAGGTGACTTCACGCCGCAGGACATTAACGACAATGGACAGATGGCCGGTTCCATCAACGGCCAAGCCGCCATGGCCGCCTTCGATGTCGGTACCAATCTGCAAATCGTCCCGATCGGACCATCCTCTTCGCTGGACTTCAATTCCCAAGCCACGGCCATTAGCGCCGACGGGCAGTGGCTTGCCGGCCACTTCTATCACCGTGTCGATGGGAGCATGCTTCAAGCGGCCTTTGCGTGGCATGTGACCGACGGATTTCTGCCCCTGGGCACGCTCAATGGTGTGGGCCAGAGTTGGGCCAACGGCGTCAATAGCAGCGGTCAAGTGGTTGGAACGTCGACGGTGACGGGAAGGATGCCGCAAGCGGCCTTTCTCTGGCAGAACGGCACGATGACGAATCTGAATGCGCTCGTGGTGAGCGTGGGCAAGATCTGAGAGGGCTTCTAGGCGATTTCTGCGCGAGTTGGGTGAGGATTTCAAAAAAATCCCCTCGAAGAGCCTGATCCCTTGATCGCGGTCTCCGAGGGGTGTACTCCGTAGTTGTTACCACACAACGACCGGAGTACTCCACCATGTATCATGAATTGCTTCGTGACGCCAGCTTCTGGGAGTTTCTTTTCACCGTGGACAAGGGTCTTGCCGCCACGGCCAAGGCCCAGGGCTGCCCCTGTGGCGGACGGCTGCACCGTGCGAATTATCCCCGCAAGCCCCGCGGAGGCGAGAATCTTCCGGACTCCTACAACTGCCGCCTGAGCTTCTGCTGCAATCGGGACGGTTGCCGCAAGCGGACCACGCCGCAATCGGTCCGTTTTTTGGGGCGTAAGGTCTATCTCAGCGTGGTGGTTATCCTGGTGGCCGCTATGCGGCAGGGGCCTTCGCCCCGGCGGGTCCGCGAACTGCAGCAGTGGCTGGGCGTGGATCGGCGCACCATCGATCGCTGGCGCGAATTCTGGCAAGAGCAGTTTCCCCAGACCCCCTTCTGGAAAGTGAACCGCGGTCGCTTCGTTCGCATGGCCATCGCCGACCTGCCTCGGGCGCTCTGGGAGGCCTTCGTGCACCAGCCGAATTGTCACGGGCAGTGGAAACAACTGCTGTTATTTCTCGCACCGACCACGCTCCCCGGGGCCCTGTTGATCAAGGGGTTTTCGTGAACGTCGAATCCCCGCAGAAGATGCTCCTGGAGCATGCGGGCGGACCAAACCAAGATGGTCTCACAGTCGTTTTTCACCTCGTGTACTCGATGCGAAAGGATCTGTGATGACCAAACATGTGACTCAATCCACCTCTGCCTTGTGGGCGCGGTTCCGCTTTTCGGTGGTGGGCACGCTGTTGAGCGCGCCGCCAGCGCGGGGAGAACTCTGGGCCGCCCTGGAGTCCCTGGCTGCCACTACGTGGACGCATCCGGTGACCGGTCATAAGAAGCGTTTCGCGGCCAAGACGCTGGAACGTTGGCTGTACCGCGCCCGGAAAGAGCGGGATGATCCGGTGGCAGTCCTGCGGCGTGCCGTGCGGAAAGATTGTGGGAAGGTGTCCCTGAAGCCGGAACTGATCGAATGTCTGGCGAACCAGTATCACGACTACCCGCACTGGACCTATCAACTGCACTATGACAACCTGAAGGCGCTGGTGAAGGCTGAGGCGAAGCTCGGTCCGCTGCAGTCCTACTCCACGCTTCGGCGGTACATGGTGGCTCGGGGCCTGCTGCGCAAGCCACGTCTGAATCCGAAGAAGTATCCCGGCGAACTGCTGGCGGCCCAGCGGCGTGAGCGGCGCGAGATCCGCAGTTACGAGGCGGAGTACGTCGGCGCGCTGTGGCACCTCGACTTCCATCACGGCTCGCTGCAGGTGGTCACGCCGCGTGGCCAGTGGCAGCGGCCGTTGGCGTTGGGCATCTTGGACGATCACTCGCGGTACTGTCCTCACCTGCAGTGGTATCTGTCCGAGACCACCGAGGACCTCGTGCATGGCTTCTCGCAGGCAGTTCACAAGGGCGGTCTGCCTCGGGGCGCGATGAGCGACAACGGATCGGCCATGCTGGCGGAAGAATTCACGCAGGGGTTGTTACGGCTGGGTATCGTGCATGAGACGACACTGCCCTATTCCGCCTATCAGAACGGTAAGCAAGAGTGTTTCTGGGCGCAGCTGGAAGGACGCCTCATGGAGATGCTCGGCAAGGTGCGGGAGTTGACGCTCGAGTTTCTGAACCAGGCCACCCAGGCCTGGGTGGAAATCGAGTACAACCGCCGCGTGCACCGCGAGATCGGTTGTGCGCCGGCGAAGCGGTTCGCCGATGCGCCGGACGTGCTGCGGCCCAGCCCTTCGTCCGACGCGTTGCGGGCGGCGTTTCGCCGGGATGTGAAGCGACGGCAGCGGCAAAGCGACGGCACGATCTCCCTGGAGGGCGTGCGGTTCGAGATCCCGAATCGTTATCGTCACTTCCGCGACCTGGTGGTGCGTTATCCGCGTTGGGACCTCAGCCTGGTGGATCTGGTGGACCCGCGTGAGGGAACAGTTCTGGCCCGCCTCTTTCCCTTGGATCGCGCCGCCAATGCCGATGGTCGGCGGGCGGTTCTCGAGCCTCGGCCCGAGGACGTTGCGGCCGGCGAGCCCCCGCGATCGGCTGCCGAACTGCCGCCGCTGCTGCGGCAAATCCTCGCTGAGTATTCGGCCACGGGTCTGCCACCGGGCTACTTGCCGAAGAACGCCCCGCCGAAGCAGGCCGAGGAAGGAGGTGCCGCATGAGTGCCAAGAAATTACTCGCGCTCTGGGGTCTGAAATGGAACCCGTTCACGCCCGAGCTTCCTCACGATGCGTTATTGGTGACGGCGAGCATCGAGAGCTTCGCCTGGCGTGTGGAACAACTGGTCCAGGAAGGAGGCTTCGCCTTGATCTCGGGCGAATCGGGAACCGGCAAGTCGGTGGCCTTGCGGATCGTGGCGCGGCGGCTCTCGGCGCTGCGTGACGTGATGGTGGGCGTGCTGGAACGGCCGCAGTCCAAGAGCGCGGACTTCTATCGGGAGCTGGGCGACATCTTCTCGGTCCAGCTCCGGCCGTCGAATCGCTGGGGCGGCTTTCGCGCCTTGCGGGAACGTTGGAAGACCCATGTAGCTGCCACGCGCATCAAGCCGGTGTTACTGGTGGACGAAGCGCAAGAAATGGACCCGAGCGTGCTGAGCGAGCTGCGGATCCTGGCCAGTGCCGACTTCGACGCCACGAGCCTGTTGACCGTGATCCTCTGTGGAGACGGGCGGTTGTTGGAGTTACTGCGTCAGGAGGACCTCGTGCCGTTGGGAACGCGCGTCCGCACGCGGCTTCACACCGAGCCCGCGTCGCGGGACGAACTGCTCGCGCTGCTGCGTCACGCCTTGTCGAAAGCGGGTAACGCGACATTGATGACGGCTCAGCTGATGGACACGTTGGTCGACCACGCCGCAGGCAACTACCGGCTCTTGATGACCATGGGTGCGGATCTGTTGGCGCATGGGCTGGCGCGCGAGGCCGAACAGCTGGACGAGAAGTTGTACCTGGAGCTGTACCGAGCGAATCGCCCTTCCGCCTCCTCGAAAAAGAAAGTGAGGGTGTGACGATGGTCGTTGCTCATCCTGACGCACTGCCCGTGGTGCGGGTCGATCAGATCGCACGGGAAGAGAATGCTCAACGGTGGCTGGTCGAGTCGTTATGGGGTGAATCTTCGGTCGGGGTCATCGGAGGCGCGCCGAAATGCGCGAAGACCTGGCTGGGTCTGGATCTGGCCTTGAGCGTGGCCACGGGCACGGCGTGCCTGGGCCGGTACGTCGTGCCGCAGCCCGGCAGCGTGCTGATCTACCTGGCAGAGGATGCCTTGACCGTCGTGCGGGAACGTGTCGAGGGCATGGCCCGGCATCGCGGTGTGGAACTGGCCGGCGTGGACATCCACGTGATTACGGCTGCCTCGCTGCGGCTCGATCGGCAGCCGCACCGTTCACAGCTGCTGGAGACGGCCAAGCGACTGCGGCCCCGGTTGCTGCTCTTGGATCCCCTCGTTCGGCTGCACGGGCTGGACGAAAATAATGCGACGGAAGTGGCTGGGCTGCTGGCCTACTTCCGCGAGCTGCAGCGGCAACTGGACCTCTCGGTGATGCTGGTGCATCACACCCGCAAGAATGCGACGGGCGGAGTGGCCGCGGGGCAGGGACTGCGCGGTTCCAGCGATCTGCACGCGTTCGGAGATTCCAACCTTTATCTCCGCCGCGCCAGGGATCGTCTGGTGCTTTCGAGCGAGCATCGCGCCGCGCCCGCTTCGCCATCCGTCTCGCTGGAGCTGGTAGCCAGTCCGCCCGAGATGACGCACTTGGAGGTGGTTGCACAGCGCCCCGAGGAGTCTACACGGACTCTGGCTGACCAGGTCTTGGCGTTGTTGCCCCACGGCACAACGCTGACGCGCGGCCAGCTCCGCGCCACGCTCTCGGTGCAGAACCAGCGACTGGGGGGCGTCCTCGAGTCGCTGGAAAAATCGGGGCAGCTCTGCCGTACGTCCAGTGGCTGGCAACGCGCCAGCTGACCTCTCCGACCGTTTCACCAGGACCGTTCCCGTTCCCCCTATAGAGATGAAGAGGGAACGGAACGGTCTTCTTTCGCAGGATCCCTCACTCCGAAAGGAAACCGATGACCGGCATCGACTTCAATCGTCTGCGTCAGGGAATCACCATGCAGCAGGTCCTGACGCAACTTCGCTTCCAGCCCGTCACGCGCTCCGGCGATCAACTGCACGGTCCTTGCCCCGTTCACCGCTCCACCTCGCCAGGCGCTCGAACGTTCTCCGTCAACCTGAAGAGTCAGCGTTACTACTGCCACAAGTGTCAAAGCCACGGAAATCAGTTGGAACTTTGGGCTGCTGTCCAAAAGCAAGAGTTCTTCCCAGCCATGGTCGACCTCTGTCATGCCCTGGGACATAGCATCCCGTGGATCACACGCTGACCACGCCACCGGGACAGAAAGAGAAGAGGCACCGGTACTCCCACCCACCTCACACCCCAATCCCCTCACATACCTTGATCGCCGTCCCCTCGAATATCGTGATCGCTCTCAATAGCAGCCCCAGGCAAGAGTCCCACGGTCACTGGCGGCAGCCACAGGGGGGGGGCAGTTATCCCCCGGCGAAATCCGTCCACGGCCCCGGATACCATTTCAGGTCGCAGCCCCGATGTCCCGTTGACTTGTCCGAGGGTACGAGGGCTGCCTGACCGCTCGCTGCATCAGGAGATACGGATGCTTGATCACCGCTTCGGAGTTGGTAAACTCCTCATCGCTATCGTATTTCGGAACGACCTACGTATGTGAACGTGATATACACACCGTGCCGTGGGAGATGTCACAATGAAATTGCTGCAAGTCATGTTCGTGCTGGTCACAGCGGCTTCGATGAGTTCGTTGAGCTATGCCCAATCACAGGAAGAGGAGAACGTCCATTATGAGAAGCTGAAAGTGTTGGAGCCTATCCTCGGGACGTGGACACTGACTCGGACCAACGATGAAACGGGCGAGCAGACCGAAATATCGACGACCTACTCGTGGTCGGCTGCCAAGAAGATGATCGTCTCGACCAGCAAGCAGAGGCGTGCAAACAAGGGAGAGGATATTTCGACACAGGAATGGGGCGAAGGGGGGCCGAGAATTTCCTACCTTTGGAACCGCACGTCGGACTGCATTGAAAAGTACTGGCTATTTCCCCAACACGGTGCGGCCTTCATCCTCAAAGTGCTGCCGAAGAGCGAGGGCGTATTCGAGTTAACTCCAATTCATCACACATCCCCATTTATGCCGGGCACCAATACCTTGACGATAACGGACACTGACCTTCGCATTAGAGCCATCGACCGTAAAGGACCCCAGGGCGAGAAACTGGAAGACGTGGACTGGTATGTATGCAAGCGAGTCAGGTCAGCGGAAGAGAAGTGACGGCGTGTGGGTCAGTCTCACGTACCAGCGCAAAGAGGTAATAACGTGATCCTGACAAGCACTTTCTGTATCGCCGCTTGCTCCTGTGCAGTCCACGGATCGAGTGCGATTACACAAATCTGTTCTTGGGAGATGTCACCATGAAACTGTTGGGAAAGTTGTCCGTACTGATTGCAGCATTTTCGATTGGCTCGCTGAGCTACGCTCAACCGCAAGAGGACGAGGAGAACGTCGCCTATGAGCACCTTAAGGTACTTGAGCCGTTCATCGGCACATGGACAATGTCGTTTGACAACGACTACACGGGATGGCACGTCGAAATAATGACAACGTACTCTTGGTCGCCGACCCAAAAAATGCTTGTCGCCAAAGGCAAGATACGGCGTGCGAAAATCGGAGACGATATTTCGACGCAGGAGTGGACCGTTTTAGATGTACCTGAATTCTGGATGTGGAACACCGTATCTAAGTCTATTGAACGTTACAGCGTGGTACCAGGAGCGGGCATGGCTTTTGTGGAGAAAGTAGTCTCCAAAGGAGAAGGGGTGTTCGAAGTTGTCCCAATTCACGGAAATCATTACTTGGGCAACTACACCCTGACAATGGTCCTAAAGGACAAGGAAATTCACAACACGTTTTCGAACCTCACAGGCCCGAAAGGCGAAAGAAAGGACGATATCAAGTTAGTGTCTAAACGTGTTGCACCAGATGGAGACAAATGACCGCCGTACCGGATTCCTACTGCCTATCGACGCATTTACCTAACCGTCGCCCGGGCGTGGAGATATCACGGACTTGGATTTGCGTGCATAGGACCAGCGGCGGTATTGTTGCGTGAACAGCCGACGCCGTTCGACGAGCCGTCGGCTACGGTCAGTCCTGCGGCAGCCCGATCTCGATTCCATAGCTGGGCGCACCCAGCCATGCTCGATGCAGAACTCACCGTTGATGACGACGTTGGCCGCGCCGCCCGCGGCGGCATGGTCGACAGGCAGATGCTGCTCCAGCCATGCCACCGCGGCAGGGGCATCCAGTTTGGCCAAGTGCATCACGAGGTCAATGGCACCTCCACCTCCTACGTTGCGGTGCCAGTTGGTGAACTTCGGCCCCGTGACCGAAACGGGGCCTTGCTCCGTGTGCCATTTGTGCCGATCCCGTGGATCGCGGACCGCCTGGAAGCATGCCAATACCGTCTCCAGCGGTGTTGGTCGAACGCGATCCGCTCGACGGCGGAAGTCGTCGAAGTTCATTCCGTTTGGGGATCCTCAGGCGGCTTGGGCTCGATCAAGTCCTCGAGTTTGCCCCGCAGGGTGAGCGTGTAGGTCACCGGCTGATCCGTGTTGTTCCTGAGCGTCATTTCCGAGTGCCAGCCGATGGGCCAGTTATTCTCGTTGTGCCAGTAGTTGGTGTAAGGGATCACAAATTGCCTGAAATTGACATCCCACGCTGCTCGCACCGTACCCCGCCACGGTTTCCACGCAGCAAAATATGCATCGGTCGCATCCGAAGCCTCGCCGATACCCGTTGCGAGGAGGTAGTAATAGAAGGGCTGAGAACTGGTAAACTCGATTGAGCCGATGAAGTCGGTCAGCGGAGCCACGGGCCACTCGGGTTTGCCGAACTTGGGAGAGCCAATGTAGATATTGTCGGTCGTGCCTTGCATCGGCCGCAGCTTGTAGCTCTTCGTGTACGTGCCCACCTGCCCATTGGCGAAGAGGAACTTCGGATCGTCGCTGATCATCGTCATGGCGACGGTGATTTCCTCTGCATTCGGGTTGAAGAAGCTTGAGGCGAAGTCCACGACGCTCCAGCCCTGTTCGGTCTTGATCGCACCCGCACGCAGATTGACGTAACGGTGCGTCTCGGCTTTGTCTCCCAACTCCACCCCGTTTTTCAACACGGCATAGTATAGGTCGTCTACCGTCCCTCGAGGCCGTGGAGTTTCATCCGCACAGAGTTCCGTGGTGCATAAGAACCCCAGCAAGCAGAAAAAAACGAGTTTCATTTTCCATCTCCTTTTCCAGGCCTCAATAGGCGATCACGGCTTGATCTCCCGCCGCATGGCCCGAATGCGGTCGTAGCGGTAGTCGTAGTTCGGCTCGCCACCTCGCTGGGTAGAGTAGAACAGATAGAGCCACTGCTTCCCATCGATGGTCCGTGACCAGCGTTTGCGGGACGTGGGTGGCAGGTGCATCGTCCTCGGGCTGGATGAACCCGACGATCTCCCAGTTCAGGCCATCGTCTGACACCGCCTCACAGATCGCCCGATTCCTGATCGGGTACTTGATGTGATCGAACTTCCGGCGTGGATCGATGGGATCAGCAAAGGAATGAAAGCGATTGCCGACCTTGACCACTTCGGGATTGGGCCAGTTGACCAGGAGCGGTTCCGTGCCCGCTCGATACACCTGGAACCCACCTGGCGTAGCGAACTCCCCTGTGTTCTCGGCATATCCAAGGCAAATGCCCATGGTGGGATGCCAGTAGTCGAACCAGAGCCGCCACTTGCCTTGATCCCACATCAGGCTCGGCCGATGAAAATCGCCCGTCCAGCCTTTGCCCGTGGTCGGGTTCTGTGCCTCGGGCGGTTCGATCAAGAGCGGTTGCTCGGTCTTCGTCCAGTGGATGCCGTCCTCGGATGTGGCTCCCCGGATGCACAAGAGCATGTTGTTGGGGTGGAACTTCACTTTGTCCGTGCTGCCCGTGGCACTGTAGGCCATGTAGTAGCGACCGTCCTTGAAGACCACCGAAGGGTCACCGTTGTGCCAGTCGTCGTAGGGCTTGTTGTCGGCGGTGATCACCGGAACCCAGAGCTTCGGGTCCATGGTGGCATCCCACCGATCATCACCTGAGTACACCTCCCATGTTCTGAGATCTTTGGAACGGGCGTGGAAGATCGC
This sequence comes from uncultured Planctomycetota bacterium, assembly GCA_963802295.1. GTDB lineage: Bacteria > Planctomycetota > Planctomycetia > Pirellulales > Pirellulaceae > JAJRVM01. Next base: position 416,412 of record CAWDIM010000011.1, read on the forward strand.
ATCGCAGCCAGGGTAGCCTGCGTTGCCGATGCCAGTGGCCCAGCCGAAGAACCACATTTTGAAGCGGTAGTCTTCGCCGGGAATCTCCCGCACGCACGGCTGGTACATGTTGCTGAAGCCCCACAGCAAGTCCTGCTTGGTCCGCTCCCATTTGCTGATGTCCTGGTCGGGCCGGTGGTAGCCGTCGTCGGCACCAGAAGTGACCTGTGAACTGGAAAGACCAACGAGGGCGAGTAGAAGTAAGAACCAGACGGTGGATCGGCAGCGAATGTTCATGGCTCCTCTTTCGTCTCCGAATCATTACCTCGTCGTAATCGGAATGGTCTACGGTTGGTATGACACGCTGGGTGTAAGTCCCACTTGAACTGCCTTTCACAAACGATAGGCACTGATGGCTGGCCCGCCATGTTGATCTCGCCGGTCACATCCCATGTGCCGAGAAAGTAGGTCAACGCTTTGAGTTGTTCCTGGTTGGCAGGCAAGGCGTTTGCCGCACCTGTCTTTTCCTGTCCAATGCTCGATCCGGCAAGGCAAACGACCATCGCCAGACTACCAAGTAAAATCGACTGTTTCATTTGACGACCCTGTTCGTGGTTGAAGAAATGACTCACCAGCAATCCTGTAAGGAATGGAACTTGCATGAAAACTCATGTCCTAGTTGTACAGGTCAACTGATCACCAACCGTGGCGAGACCATTTTTTTTGGACTATCGTGGAGCGTTGTTCTTCTCCCACTCACCGTTGAAGAACTGGAGAAACACCTCCACGTAGTTCATCGGTGAATTATCCATATCTGGAACGTGACCACCGTTGGGAACGATCCAGAGATAGGACTTAGGGATTGCCCGATAGATCTCCACCGGAATCGCCACAGGGAAATGGGCGTCTCGGTCTCCGTGCAGGATCAGTGTTCTCGCCTGAATCGTTGAGAGATATGGAGCAGTGAAGTTCATGTCGTCGTAACTCGTGCTGAAATCATGGAATTGCTGCAACAAAGCTCGAATTTGATCGTCACCATGTGTGTGTAAGCCTCTGTAGAACGCCCATTGTTCCTCGGTGAGCTTGTCAGGGCTGGCGGCACGCTGGAACCCTCGAGCCTGTTCCGGGAAGTAACTGGTAGCCCCAATGAGGACCATGGCTTCAATACGTTCTGGCTGGCTGGTCGCCATATGAATGAGCGTCATGCCGCCCGTACTGATCCCCACGCCCTCGGCCCGATTCGTCGAGGATCTAGGGGCAGGTTGAACCGGAGCTACCAATGACAGATACCTAAGTTGCCAGAATGACCCCGCAGACGGTCGGTGGCGGTCTCATGACGAGCGGAAGGATGGTGCTCTGGTGACACTCCCGCTTGCCACAGAGTTGGGGGCGCAATTGAACCGGCGACCCGAGCAAGTCATAATTCGCTCAACGAATGGCTTGTTGAGTGCCCTTTCCCAGACTTCCTGGTTTCGTAGCGCCTCGTAAGCCCTCAAGAAACCAAGGCCCGGTGTATAGTAAACTGGAGGACAAGAATCAATAGGCTACGCTTCCGAGGCCGTGTTGAAGCCGATCTTTCTGCTGATTGGGTACAAAGATGCTCGACGACGACAAATTGGGTGAACTGCTGGCTAGGCGAGCCAAACTGCTCGAACAAGGCTCTGACGCCACACCCGAGATTGTCTGCGCAGACTGCCCAGAACTTGTCGAAGAGTACAAGGATCGGTTGGAGTCTTCGAAGAGCACGGACTCGAATTTCGAGACGGATGACCGTGGAGCGGGTGATCCGAAAACGCCGAGTCTGTTCAGCACGCTTTCGTTTTTCGGAAGCGATCTCCCCGAATCTTCGTTGACTCCCGAGGAGTTCCTGCACGCTGTTACCGCCAACGGCTTGATGGCCAGCGAAGAGGTGAAATCGGTCCAGAAGAGCGTGTCACCCGACGTTGCCATTTCGTCACGGGCACTCGCTCGTGAACTAGTGATTCGCAAGATGCTGACTCAGTATCAAGCCTCGGTGCTGCTTACCGAGCGCAATGACCCTTTGCTCCTCGACAGGTACACCATCCTCGATGTGCTTGACAGTGGCGGTATGGGGTTGGTCTTCAGGGCACTTCATCGCTCGCTGGAAAGAGTGGTCGCCCTGAAAACGCTGCCGCCCTCGGCTGTTGATTCCGAAGAAAAAGTCAAACGCTTCCGGCGTGAGGCCAAGACAGCAGCGAAGCTGAGCCATCCGAACATCGTGACGACCTTTGACGCCCATGAATCCAACGGCGTTCACTTCTTGGTCATGGAGTACGTGGACGGCAGGGATCTGCACAAGGTCGTCAAGCAATCGGGCAAGTTATCCGTCGCCAAAGCGGCAGACTATATCCTCCAGGCGGCTCTGGGCCTGGAACACGCCCATAGCCAGGGCATCATCCACCGAGATATTAAGCCAAGCAATCTACTGTTGGCTGCCGATGGGACGGTCAAAGTGCTCGACCTGGGACTAGCTCGGTTGGAGGCATCCGATGTCTTACCCACGGAGACGGAGGACGCATTGACTAACGTGGGCCATGTGATGGGGACGGTCGCCTACATGTCCCCGGAACAGGCGGCAAATAGCCACGAGGCTGACGCCAGGTCGGACATCTACAGCCTCGGCTGCACGTTTCACTTCCTCCTGACCGGTAAGCCGCCGTACAAAGCAGCCACTCTCGTCAATACGATTCTTGCCCATCGTGACAAGCCCATCCCGGCGTTGGAGGAAAGGGAAGATGTGCCCCCGGATGTCCTCGCCGTCTACCGCAAAATGATGGCGAAGAAGCCGGAAGATCGCTACCGGTCGATGACGGAGTTGATCGAGGCGTTGGGCCGTTGCAGAGTGCCGGAAGAGTCGGAGAATGCAGTCGAGCGCAGATTGGATGCCATGGATGGCCGGTCTTCGGGTAAGAAGTTTTGGCTTTGGGGGGTGGCTGGGGCAGTGGCGTTGCTCTTGGTGGCAGTGGCCATTGTTCTCGGGGTTATTCTCAGGATAGAAACTCCCGCAGGGACACTTGTGGTCGAAGTGAACGAGCCGAATGCCGAGGTCCAGGTTGACGATGGAAAGGTGTCGATTACTACGCCCAATGACGGTCAGCCCGTCGAGGTCGAAGTAGACGAGGGAAGGCACACTCTGAAGGTCAGTAAGGGCGGGTTCGAGACATTTACGAAGGAGTTTGTCATTAGGGCGAAGGACACTGAGGTGGTGGCGGTAACGCTCGAACCGTCGCCGACTGCGACTGTGTTGGCGGGGAAGGCCACACCGCCCAGTGATCCAGAAGCTCCTAATGCCGCCGATCCCCCTGGCACCCGGGCCAACGGATCGGCAACCTTCGTGAATCAGCCCGACGCTTCGAAGTGGCGATGGTCAGAACCGATTAATCTGGGGCCGACTGTGAATAGTGAGGAGCAGGATAGCGACCCTAAGTTGAGCGAAGACCAGTTGTGCTTGGTATTTGCTCACGAACGACCGGGCGGGCTTGGATTATTCGACTTATGGGAGTGCAAGCGGAATGATATCGACGAACCGTTCGGCGAAGCCGTGAATCTCGGTGGAGCCATCAATTCGGAGAATGACGAGCAGTGGTACGAACTCTCTGGCGACGGGCTGGAGTTACTTGTGCGCAGAGATACCCGCATCCAAGATGACGTTCAAATCGAGTGGTGGCGTACCCGCAGGCCGGGCATCGATCAGCCCTTTGGGCCACTGGAGAAGTTCGAGCTTCCCGGTGTCGCTGGGCCAACTGAGTCAGTGGATTTATCCAGCGATGGGCTCTCTCTGATCATGTGTGTTCCCGCTTACGCCGATGGGAACTTCTTGATTGCAGACCGGGACTCTTTAGACTCCATCTTTCTGTCTCCTGTGTCTCTGGGCTCTGAGGGATTCATGGTCGGGCAGACGCCTACGATGACGGCAGATAAAAGAACTCTCTTTTGCACGAAGAACTCGGGAGAAAATGGGGGGCGGGATATATGGGTGAGTCACAGAGTGGATACTGAAGGGCCGTTCAAACCACCAGCAGCGCTCGGATCTCCACCTAATTCAGATTCTATCGACGACTTTCCTTGGATTTCCAGCGACGGCATGATCCTCTGTTTTTCCAGCACACGTCCGGGCGGCATTGGCGGAAGAGACATCTGGATGTGTCGCCGCTTGCCGGATGCTTCTCCTTTCGCCGTTGCCCCACCGGGCGATCTTGCCGACCTGCACAGGGAAGTTGCTGAGTGGGTACTAGAACGAGGTGGAGACATCTACTTGGCGAAGTCGCCTTCCGAAAGCGGCGTCTCCAACTCCGACGATCCCCAGTCGGAAGACTTGGTGCATCGCATGTCGTTCAAAGTCGCAAGTGTTCAAGTGAAAAAGTTAGATGATCTCCCGAAGCATGGTTTCGTCATTCAAGGAATCATGCTTCGAGATAAAGAAGTAACAGATGAAGATTTGCACCGGTTTGAAGAACTGCGTTCTCTGGCCTTCCTCGACGTGGAGTTTAGCAAGATTACTGACGACGGAATGCAGATTGTCGGTAATATCCCCACGCTCAAGATCTTGTACCTTTCGCATACTTTGATCACCGATAAGGGGCTTGCCTTGCTGACCAATCTCCCTGATTTGGAGTCCGTGAGTGTGGCAGACACCGAAGTCACCGAGGTGGGGTTAGCCACGTTGACTGAGTTGCCACGATTCCACGAACTCAATCTTTCAGGCCCCATGCTCACAACAAAGGCCATTGAGGTGCTGCGAAAAGTCTCGACACTTAAAGAATTGATAGTCTGGAATGTGACCGATGAGCATTTGCAGCAGATTGCTCGGCTTCAACAATTAGAGTTCATTACCATTCTTCCGTTGCGGAATTCGTATTCCGAGAACGGGATTAAACAACTCCGTGAGTCGCTTCCCAATTGCGAAATCAAAATTGGTCCCATGAGGCCCAGATCGACCGATCCAGGTAATGAAGAGGGTGTGGCCCGATGGCCCGAAGCTGAAACGGCGTCAGAGCAAGCCGAGTCACCTTTGTCCTTGTATCCCCCTGACGCTCCTCCACTCGCCGTTGCTCCGTTCACCCCCGAAGAAGCTCGACAACATCAGGAGGCGTGGGCCGAGTATCTCGACATTCCTGTGGAGTTCGAGAATTCCATCGGCATGAAGATGGTCTTGATCCCTCCCGGCGAATTCATGATGGGGAGTACAGAGGAGGGCATAGAGACAGTTACGGCATTGCATAAGAGCTTCGACGTGAGAGAGTTCGCACACGAACTCCCAATTCACCATGTCACCCTCCCACGCCCGTTCTACCTGTCAAACACGGAGGTGACAGTTGGACAGTTCCGAAAATTCGCCGATGATACGCAGTACAAGACTTACGCTGAAATATCGGCGGAAGATTCAACGGTCGAGTCAGACGAAGAGCGGAGCGAGCAGATTAGTTTCGAGATGACGTGGAAAAATCTTGGCTTTGAACAGACGGATAAGCATCCCGTAGGCCAGATGTCTTGGGATGATGCAGTTGCTTTCTGCGATTGGCTATCGAGACTCGAAGACGCACAGTACGCTTTACCAACCGAAGCTAAATGGGAATTTGCCTGTCGTTCAGGCAGTACCTCCTGTTATTTCTTTGGCAAGGATAGTACCAAACTGACGGATGTCGCTTGGCTCGACGACGACGAGTTACGAACGCATCCAGTTGGACTCAAGCGTCCAAACTATTTTGGCTTATGCGACATTTACGGTAACGTGTGGGAATGGTGCTCAGATTTCTACAATGCTGAATACTACCATATTGCTCCTCAGTACGACCCGACTGGACCAGACACCGGGAAACTTCATGTACTGCGGGGTAACGGATACGACTCTTCATGGAAACTCTGCCGATCCGCACGTCGCTTCATCCTTGGTCGTCCAGCAGTGGGCAGCTTTGGCTTCCGCCCAACAATGACAATCGACCTCCCCGATTCAATCTCCCAGCATATTGACGATTACATCAAATCCACTCTACGTGCCGAAGAAGATGCACGTCGGGCACAGTTCGCAAAGGTTGTGGAGTCACTCAAGAAAGCACCCAAGGCTATCGCTTCACGAGACGCTCCTCCCCTAGCCGTTGCCCCATTCACGCCTGAAGAAGCCAAGCAACATCAACAAGCATGGGCAGACCATTTGGGCGTCTCAGTCGAGATCGAGAACAGCATCGGGATGAAGTTCATTCTGATTCCGCCCGGCGAGTTCATGATGGGGAGTTCGGAGGAGAATGTCAAAAAGACACAACAAGAGGGCTCGGCGTTAACCAACCGATACGTGCTCAGCTTCGTGAGGCATGAATCACCAAAGCATAGAGTCCGAATCACACGCCCCTTTTACTTCGCAAAGACCGAGGTCACCGTAACAGCCTTCAAGAAATTCATTGAAGCAACTGCGTACCAAACTGCACCTGAAAGGGCACTGGCAAGTGGAGAAAGGCCACACGGGATCAGCGAAGAGGTATTTGCAGGAATTGACTTGAAAGAGACTTGGAGCACTTGGCGTGGAGATCAACTTGGTGAACACCCAGTCGTTAATATCGACTGGGACGACGCTCAGGCATTTTGCCAATGGCTGACTACAACCAATGGCATCGTCCTTAAAATGGTGTTGCCGATCACGCCAGCCGGAATGCCACGGGAATGCAGGCAGCCCGAGACGGCTTGGACACCGGGCTCCGGTACCAAATGAAAATCATGCTGGTAAAGCAACTGCTGCCCACGTCGGACAGGATACCTTTTGGCTGTCTGTGCCCCATTGCTCCCTCTCTGGCTGTAAACTGTCACTCTCCTCAATATCGCCTGCCGGGAACCCGCTGAAAACCACGTCTCCCGAGTCTCATCCCCTGTAACGTGTCGCTGCTAAGCGACAGTCTACTCTTCTCTGCAAAATTAGGATCAATCTGGGCAAAGGCAGCAAGGATCGTTATGTCCTGTTTGGCAAGAGCTTTGCCACAGCGTTGCGTACCCATATCGCCGCCCATCCCCACAACCGATGGCTGTTCCAGACTCGCCGGGCTGGCAAATACTCGACACGCCGGGTCCAGCAGATCGTGAAGAAGTATGCAGAGGAAGCCGGTGTGCAGGCCACACCCCATACCTTCCGCCATCAGGCAATTACGTGGCTGACTCGGCACTCGGGCATGGCCGACGCCGAGTTGCAGTTGATCACCGGCCATGCTCGCCGGGAGACCCTGGCTGTCTACCAGCACGTCGCCCTCGATGGTGACCTGGAGAAGAAGTATCACGAGACGATGCGGGAGGTGGATCTATAATTGAGCCCGGCTTGATGGGTCCGTTAGACTATCACAATCAGAGGATTCGTATGCCCGACAACGAACTCCAAAAGCGACTCAAAACCCAGATCCACGAAACGGTGGAGATGATGCTCAAGATTATGTCTCAACCATCACCTCCACCTGCTCTTGACCCTGCTGAACACAAGCACCAACCAGGGTCATTACTGTCCCGTACTCCCCTTCGCATCGACGGAATGCAACGAAGATGGCTACTTCTTCGGCCCCACGTTCATGACCGTCAAATCCTGGCTGCCTGAAAACGGCACCCCCTCCTTCGTGATTCCCGAGAGCACCAGGGTGAGAGTCACTTTCTCGCCTGCATCAAGTTCCACCAAGGCTTTCACTTCACCTGCCACAAACTTCGCCACAAAATTCCCCTGAAGATCGGCTTTCGACCAAGCGATTTCAACTCCGTTAAGGGTAACACTTGCCTCAGCCACAGCGCCGTAGGCAATATCCGTGTGAACGGTCACCCACTGCGTTGTCTCATTGGCGATGTTGATCACGTTAGGTGACACTTTGATCGTGATCACCTCGTCTGCCACCGCTCCATTGACACACACCAGCGCCATCCCCAGAGCCACCAAGGACACAAGTAGACTTTTCATTTCAATCCCCTCCCCAGCAATGAACTCAGTACCGAAACCGGTCTCACACCAATCCCGCTATTTTGAAGCCATGGGCTGCGACTCTTTCATCATCGCAACCAAGCTGGCAATCGCTCGTTGATAATTATCCAACGTATTGATCCATTTCCGCAAACACGTCTTCCCCGATGGAGTCAGTTGATAGACCCGCTTGCTCGGTCCCAGTTCCGACTCCTCGACTTCATGGCGAACCAGCCGTTGCCGCTCCAGCGCATCGAGCAGACGATAGACTCCCGTATCATCGGGCTTGGTCCCGTCGAGCAACGGGGATTCACTCAACCGTTGCACCAACGCATACCCGTGTTGCGGTCCATCCGCCAACAGTGCCATTACCGTGGGCTGGAGCAGACGATTGAGCGTATGTCCTTCACAGGCACAGGGTCGTTTGTCAGGCATGGCAAACCCATCTACCAGATGTCGTCGGGTACTTGCCTCATCATGGGACTGTGCTGAAGATCTGTCAATAGATTCTGTGTGGGATAAACGAGGAGAAGGTGTGCAGATAATCCAAGCTGACGGAGACATACAGCCTGACGGAGCATCCAGAGATAACCCATAGTAGGCATTATCCAAGCCGAGCGCCATGTGGAACGTGGCTGGTGATCAAACACGCTCCCATGACCACACCGTACCGTCTTCGGGATGAATCACCGTTCCGACCAGTTGGAAGATCAGTTGTCGCAGCACCGACGTGGAGGCATTGTCTTTGGGAAGGATAGTCGCTGTGATAAACCATTAAGCAGCGAGGTTAACATGATGGCAAAGCGATCTCGAAGGCCGAAGCGGAAGAAGAAAGAAGCGTCGAAGAGTGAGGCAATCACTGAGCGAATCGGCCCTGAAATCACTGTCGTTGGTCCTGATGGTCCACCATCTGCTGAGTTGCTTGAATTCTTGGCAGACTTCCTGCTGGATCTTGTGGACGAGGAGGACAAGAGCGGGTTGCCACCGAAAACGCAGAGTAATTGACTCATCTCGCCATGAAGCTCATGCCATGGCTGTTCCAATAGCGACGGGGAAAGACAATCTGACGAGTGGCAGTATGGCAATATTGAAACAACTGCTGTGAATAAAACGGCACCATCGTGAAGCGGACAAATCTGATGACCAGCACGGAAGTCCTCTCCATTCTCCGTCGCTACTCCGACCTCATGTCTCCAGAGCGGGTCGATAGGTCAATCACCGCACTGAAGGAACTCGGACTACTGGAATCCCCTGATCTCATCACCGCCCTTTCCGACAGCAATCCCAATCTGCGACTCCTCGCCGTTGAAATCCTCTCCGAACTCGATCCAATCGACGCAAGCCTCCCCGCCCTGATCAAATCCCTAGAAGATTCTGATCGGATCATCAGGATCGCCGCCGTCGAACCTGTGGCACGGTTCGGCAAAAAGGCTCACGCCGCAATTCCAATTTTGGAGAAGTGGCTTGATGACGAGAGGGAGTATGTGCGGATCGCCGGCGCAGCCGCCATCGGCAAGATCGACGCCATGAAGATCCACGAAGTGTTGCCGGTTCTGGTTGCCGGGTTGAAAAGTGTGCATCGCCTTGATCGGTTGACCGTTGCCGAGGCGATACGAGATTTAGGCCATGGCGGCGGGGATTACTGACGGCACCTCTCTGGGATTTCGACGACAATACCGCTTCGGTCCTTGGTCCGACCTATGGGCCTGTACTTCACTCCTTCGCCGCTTCTCCGATGTTCTTCACCGGTTCAGGAGTTGGTGGAGCGTTTGGATTGTGCCCGGGCCGCTCGTGTACCCTGAGGTTGTCCCAGTTGAGGACAACACAATAGGTAAGTGGGATCGCACACACCAGGACACCGAGACCGGCAAGCCATGAACGTCCCGCACATCCAATGAGAGCGACAAGTCCAAGTACGATACCGATTATCGAAAACACGAGGCACCCCAAGGAGGAATAGACGAACATGACGGCTATTCCGTCTTTTGGAGATAGATACAGAAGCGCTGCACAGACGACGGCTGCTACGCCAAAAGCGAATGAACACGCACTCACAATAGTGATCCAGCGTCTTTGAGTAGTGGGCATCGGTTCTCCTCCCTTATCCGTCTTCGCTGTCGGCCTCTGTCTCTACGATCTCGGTGTAGGATGGATGTGACTTCTCTGTCGGCTGGCGATTCACGGTTGCTCGAAACGAGTAGACGGCTACGGCCAGTGCCAGCACGCCGCCGACAGCCCAACGCTGGATCATTTCAATCCGACTAAGTTCCACATCGAGCGGGCAAAGGCCCACAACGACCACCAGGAACATCACACCGGCGAACACGAAGATGGCTGCCAGCGTTGCCGCCACGTAGGTGAGTGTTGTCTTGGATGCCATGGTCGGTTTCTCTCTGAGAGGTGCCCTCAGCGAAGATGACGAAGAGGACCGAGGATGCAGATTGAATGCAACCCTGCCCAGTTCCGCCTCTCTCTGTGACCGGCGACGTTGCGCTACCAGTATAACTCGCCAACTGATGTCAGGCAGTCAGTCGGCAACGAATGACCCGCTGCGTGGGGGAGCGAACTTCTCCAGCGTTACATTCTCTGGAATTTCTCGCCACGAGTGGCGGGAATCGGTCGCCGAAACCGTTGAAGTGGGCAACGTTGTATCTTGTGGCCGTCTCAACATCGAACGACAATGAAGCTGCCAGGATTCGGGGCCGCACCGGCGTGACTTCTAGCGGGAGCTTTGCATGAGTCCTGATTGGCTCGATCTGCTCTCTTTCTACATGATGATCGCCTTGGCAATCGCTGCGGTGGTCGCTGCATTTGCCGTGATCGTCGCCGCCATCTTCTTCCTCGTGTATCGATTACCGCTTGCTCTTGTTCGGCGGCGTTTGATCCAGCCCCCACACTGCGACGGGAACGATAGCCCGGTAGGCCAAGTGGCCAGGATCGGCGACGAAAGAGGGCAACCATCATGAAGGTATTTGCCACGCTCGCAGGTATCTTGATTGGCCCACTTGTCGGATACTTCCTGACGTATTGGCTGACGTACCTGAACCACCACAACGATTGCATGTGGCGTTTTGGAGCCCATTTCGGAGGACTTTTGATCGGGGCTCCCATTGGGCTCCTCACGTTTGGCGTGATCGGCTTCTGGGTCGGCTACCGGCTCGACATAGGGGCAAAGGCCACACCGTCTGAGGAAGGGACTTCGCAGGACCGTGAGCCGAAGATCGAGTGTCCCGAGTGTGGGGCTCTGGCCGGGGTCAAGACGCATTTCGGCTGTATCGTAAACGATGTGGATTGGATTGCGACCTGCGGAGCTTGTGGTCACAGATGGGGGCCAGGAATGGAGAAATATTCCAGCTTACTGCCGTAGCCACGCCACCGAGAGAGCTTCTTGCCAAAAGGGACGATCATCGGTGCTCAGCGGCGAAGGAGGTGTTCAATGATGAGAGCGATCCTAACCACGCTAGGCTTTCTGATCGGCCCGTTCGCTGGATTCTACGGATCGTATCCGGTGTTCCATGCCATCTACTACAAAGGCTGCATGACGGGGCTTGCAGTCCTGGGTATGTCGCTCACGGTAGGCGCACCCCTTGGGGCAGTCACGTTCGGCGTGATCGGCTTCTGGGTCGGCTACCGGTTTGACAAGAAATCGAAGCAACGGCAGCTTGACGACCAAGAGGCTTCCGAGCTTGAGGCGTAACACTTCCACATCAACTTGCGACCAGGAGACTCCGATGAAACGCATGTTTCCCATGACTGCATCTTTGATCTTTGCTGTGCTGATGCACGCCGACATTCGGGGCCAAGAATCCAGTGCCCCTCCTGAAATGAAAGCCCTGGAGGGACTGCTCGGAACTTGGGAGGTTCTTACGGTCAACAAAGTAGCCAAATGGACGCCTGAAGAGACCCGTTCAACCACGATCTGTAAAAGGGAACCGATCCTCGGAGGTCGCTACTTCCGAGAGAGTGCTTTCGACCAACAAGGGAAGCTGCTCGCCACCGGGATGTTGACGTATGACACGACCAAGAAGGTCTACCGTTTCTGGTACTTCCATCCAGAAGGAGTCACTGAGAACGCTGGGACTTGGGACGGCAGTAGCCGAACGCTTTCTCTCCAGATCGTGCGTGGCGAGGGCGTTACTGGCGTGCTGACCTTACAGTTGCGTGATGAAACCACGATTGAATGGAAATCGACTATGAAAGATGTGAGCGGCGAAGTCTGCGTTCGCATGGAGGGGAAGTCGGTTTGCCAGAAGTAAAGTCTCCACCATCTTCCTCAGTGGTTGTTCCCAATCATCTCGCTCGTCGTGCTGCTGTCGGCACAGTGTCGAAAAGGATTCGGAGCTTGAGGAGTGATGTGGTGTGCCAAGAGGCACCGTCATCGCAACAGTGCGGGTCGCTTCCAGCGGGAGAGATGCCATGCTCTACAACATCGGCGCACTCGTGGTCAAGGGATACGTTCTGCTTCTAACCATGGCCGTAGGTGGCTTGTTTGGGGCGAATGTCTTCGGATTCTTCGCCTTACTCGTGACTTTCATTACTTCTGACCGCACACATGCCCCCGACACCACAATCACAACGTGGTGTGCGCACGGCGGGTGGTTCATTGGTGTCGGTGTTGCCCTTTTGGGAAGCATCATGCAGCGGCGAAAGGCGGCGAAGTCCCGTTCCCGCTACGCTGAACAGCACCAAACGAAGCAGAAGGAGTCCGCCGCCAAGGGGAGACTGGAGAGTGCGGGCGAGCCCATGGGAGTGCTTTCCTCGACCTTCTGGGGTGGCCTGATCGGCGGCATCGGTGGCTTCGTGCTCGGCATGTCCTTCTTGCTACTCTTTTTCTCAATCACCTACAGCCCGTTCTCGCCCAGGGATTGGGTCAAGTCCGTCCACGTCGAGCGGCACGAAACCGGTTCGACCGAAGAGGGGTACGGGATAACGACGAACCACCCCGTGGCAATCTATGCCGTCTTTGTGCCGCCTGCTTTGGGCGTCGTCTCCGGTGGTCTTGCCTGTGGTGTCACTGCGCTGATGGGGAAACGAAGCACGCCGAAACGTTGCTGGATGGATGGGGCTAAGGGGGCGGAAAGTGGGCGGACGGAAGTGGCAGGCTAAAGGACAAGTGTCCAGCTAGATTTCGGTGGGCAATATCGCTGCCATGTGAGCGTGGGCAAGATCTGAGAGGGCTTCTAGGCGATTTCTGCGCGAGTTGGGTGAGGATTTCAAAAAAATCCCCTCGAAGAGCCTGATCCCTTGATCGCGGTCTCCGAGGGGTGTACTCCGTAGTTGTTACCACACAACGACCGGAGTACTCCACCATGTATCATGAATTGCTTCGTGACGCCAGCTTCTGGGAGTTTCTTTTCACCGTGGACAAGGGTCTTGCCGCCACGGCCAAGGCCCAGGGCTGCCCCTGTGGCGGACGGCTGCACCGTGCGAATTATCCCCGCAAGCCCCGCGGAGGCGAGAATCTTCCGGACTCCTACAACTGCCGCCTGAGCTTCTGCTGCAATCGGGACGGTTGCCGCAAGCGGACCACGCCGCAATCGGTCCGTTTTTTGGGGCGTAAGGTCTATCTCAGCGTGGTGGTTATCCTGGTGGCCGCTATGCGGCAGGGGCCTTCGCCCCGGCGGGTCCGCGAACTGCAGCAGTGGCTGGGCGTCGATCGGCGCACCATTGATCGGTGGCGTGAATTCTGGCAAGAGCAATTCTCCCAGACCCCCTTCTGGAAAGTGAACCGCGGTCGCTTCGTTCGCATGGCCATCGCCGACCTGCCTCGGGCGCTCTGGGAGGCCTTCGTGCACCAGCCGGATTGTCACGGGCAGTGGAAACAACTGCTGTTATTTCTCTCGCCGATCACGATCACCGGGGGCTTGGCGATCAAGGGGTTTTCGTGAAAGTTGAATCCCCGCAGAAGATGCTCCTAGAGCATGCGGGCGGACCGACCCAAGATGGTCTCACAGTCGTTTTTCACCTCGTGTACTCGATGCGAAAGGATCTGTGATGACCAAACATGTGACTCAATCCACCTCTGCCTTGTGGGCGCGGTTCCGCTTTTCGGTGGTGGGCACGCTGTTGAGCGCACCGCCAGCGCGGGGAGAACTCTGGGCCGCCCTGGAGTCCCTGGCTGCCACTACGTGGACGCATCCGGTGACCGGTCATAAGAAGCGTTTCGCGGCCAAGACGCTGGAACGTTGGCTGTACCGCGCCGGAAAGAGCGGGATGATCCGGTGGCAGTCCTGCGGCGTGCCGTGCGGAAAGATTGTGGGAAGGTGTCTCTGAAGCCGGAACTGATCGAATGTCTGGCGAACCAGTATCACGACTACCCGCACTGGACCTATCAACTGCACTATGACAACCTGAAGGCGCTGGTGAAGGCTGAGGCGAAGCTCGGTCCGCTGCAGTCCTACTCCACGCTTCGGCGGTACATGGTGGCTCGGGGCCTGCTGCGCAAGCCACGTCTGAATCCGAAGAAGTATCCCGGCGAACTGCTGGCGGCCCAGCGGCGTGAGCGGCGCGAGATCCGCAGTTACGAGGCGGAGTACGTCGGCGCGCTGTGGCACCTCGACTTCCATCACGGCTCGCTGCAGGTGGTCACGCCGCGTGGCCAGTGGCAGCGGCCGTTGGCGTTGGGCATCTTGGACGATCACTCGCGGTACTGTCCTCACCTGCAGTGGTATCTGTCCGAGACCACCGAGGACCTCGTGCATGGCTTCTCGCAGGCAGTTCACAAGGGCGGTCTGCCTCGGGGCGCGATGAGCGACAACGGATCGGCCATGCTGGCGGAAGAATTCACGCAGGGGTTGTTACGGCTGGGTATCGTGCATGAGACGACACTGCCATATTCCGCCTATCAGAACGGTAAACAAGAATGTTTCTGGGCGCAGCTGGAAGGACGCCTCATGGAGATGCTCGGGAAGGTGCGGGAGCTGACGCTCGAGTTTCTGAACCAGGCCACCCAGGCCTGGGTGGAAATCGAGTACAACCGCCGCGTGCACCGCGAGATCGGTTGTGCGCCGGCGAAGCGGTTCGCCGATGCGCCGGACGTGCTGCGGCCCAGCCCTTCGTCCGACGCGTTGCGGGCGGCGTTTCGCCGGGATGTGAAGCGACGGCAGCGGCAAAGCGACGGCACGATCTCCCTGGAGGGCGTGCGGTTCGAGATCCCGAATCGTTATCGTCACTTCCGCGACCTGGTGGTGCGTTATCCGCGTTGGGACCTCAGCCTGGTGGATCTGGTGGACCCGCGTGAGGGAACAGTTCTGGCCCGCCTCTTTCCCTTGGATCGCGCCGCCAATGCCGATGGTCGGCGGGCGGTTCTCGAGCCTCGGCCCGAGGATGTTGCGGCCGGCGAGCCCCCGCGATCGGCTGCCGAACTGCCGCCGCTGCTGCGGCAAATCCTGGCTGAGTATTCGGCCACGGGTCTGCCGCCGGGCTACTTGCCGAAGAACACTTCACCGAAGCAGGCCGAGGAAGGAGGTGCCGCATGAGTGCCAAGAAATTACTCGCGCTCTGGGGTCTGAAATGGAACCCGTTCACGCCCGAGCTTTCTCACGATGCGTTATTGGTGACGGCGAGCATCGAGAGCTTCGCCTGGCGTGTGGAACAACTGGTCCAGGAAGGAGGCTTCGCCTTGATCTCGGGCGAATCGGGAACCGGCAAGTCGGTGGCCTTGCGGATCGTGGCGCGGCGGCTCTCGGCGCTGCGTGACGTGATGGTGGGCGTGCTGGAACGGCCGCAGTCCAAGAGCGCGGACTTCTATCGGGAGCTGGGCGACATCTTCTCGGTCCAGCTCCGGCCGTCGAATCGCTGGGGCGGCTTTCGCGCCTTGCGGGAACGTTGGAAGACCCATGTAGCTGCCACGCGCATCAAGCCGGTGTTACTGGTGGACGAAGCGCAAGAAATGGACCCGAGCGTGCTGAGCGAGCTGCGGATCCTGGCCAGTGCCGACTTCGACGCCACGAGCCTGTTGACCGTGATCCTCTGTGGAGACGGGCGGTTGTTGGAGTTACTGCGTCAGGAGGACCTCGTGCCGTTGGGAACGCGCGTCCGCACGCGGCTTCACACCGAGCCCGCGTCGCGGGACGAACTGCTCGCGCTGCTGCGTCACGCCTTGTCGAAAGCGGGTAACGCGACATTGATGACGGCTCAGCTGATGGACACGTTGGTCGACCACGCCGCAGGCAACTACCGGCTCTTGATGACCATGGGTGCGGATCTGTTGGCGCATGGGCTGGCGCCGAGGCCGAACAGCTGGACGAGAAGTTGTACCTGGAGCTGTACCGAGCGAATCGCCCTTCCGCCTCCTCGAAAAAGAAAGTGAGGGTGTGACGATGGTCGTTGCTCATCCTGACGCACTGCCCGTGGTGCGGGTCGATCAGATCGCACGGGAAGAGAATGCTCAACGGTGGCTGGTCGAGTCGTTATGGGGTGAATCTTCGGTCGGGGTCATCGGAGGCGCCGAAATGCGCGAAGACCTGGCTGGGTCTGGATCTGGCCTTGAGCGTGGCCACGGGCACGGCGTGCCTGGGCCGGTACGTCGTGCCGCAGCCCGGCAGCGTGCTGATCTACCTGGCAGAGGATGCCTTGACCGTCGTGCGGGAACGTGTCGAGGGCATGGCCCGGCATCGCGGTGTGGAACTGGCCGGCGTGGACATCCACGTGATTACGGCTGCCTCGCTGCGGCTCGATCGGCAGCCGCACCGTTCACAGCTGCTGGAGACGGCCAAGCGACTGCGGCCCCGGTTGCTGCTCTTGGATCCCCTCGTTCGGCTGCACGGGCTGGACGAAAATAATGCGACGGAAGTGGCTGGGCTGCTGGCCTACTTCCGCGAGCTGCAGCGGCAACTGGACCTCTCGGTGATGCTGGTGCATCACACCCGCAAGAATGCGACGGGCGGAGTGGCCGCGGGGCAGGGACTGCGCGGTTCCAGCGATCTGCACGCGTTCGGAGATTCCAACCTTTATCTCCGCCGCGCCAGGGATCGTCTGGTGCTTTCGAGCGAGCATCGCACCGCGCCCGCTTCGCCATCCGTCTCGCTGGAGCTGGTAGCCAGTCCGCCCGAGATGACGCACTTGGAGGTGGTTGCACAGCGCCCCGAGGAGTCTACACGGACTCTGGCTGACCAGGTCTTGGCGTTGTTGCCCCACGGCACAACGCTGACGCGCGGCCAGCTCCGCGCCACGCTCTCGGTGCAGAACCAGCGACTGGGGGGCGTCCTCGAGTCGCTGGAAAAATCAGGGCAGCTCTGCCGTACGTCCAGTGGCTGGCACCGCGTCAGCTGACCTCCCCGACTGTTTCACCAGGACCGTTCCCGTTCCCCCTATAGAGATGAAGAGGGAACGGAACGGTCTTCTTTCGCACGATCCCTCACTCCGAAAGGAAACCGATGACCGGCATCGACTTCAATCGTCTGCGTCAGGGAATCACCATGCAGCAGGTCCTGACGCAACTTCGCTTCCAGCCCGTCACGCGCTCCGGCGATCAACTGCACGGTCCTTGCCCCGTTCACCGCTCCACCTCGCCCGGCGCTCGAACGTTCTCCGTCAATCTGAAGACTCAGCGTTACTACTGCCACAAGTGTCAAAGCCACGGAAATCAGTTGGAACTTTGGGCTGCTGTCCAAAAGCAAGAGTTCTTCCCAGCCATGGTCGACCTCTGTCATGCCCTGGGACATAGCATCCCGTGGATCACACGCTGACCACGCCACCGGGACAGAAAGAGAAGAGGCACCGGTACTCCCACCCACCTCACACCCCAATCCCCTCACATACCTTGATCGCCGTCCCCTCGAATATCGTGATCGCTCTCACCATGTCGGCGACATGTGTGCATACGGATTGCATACGCACCACATGGCACCACAAAAAAACGACTCACAGCGATTTGCTGTAAGTCGTTTTCTCGTAAGGAGTACCAGAGGAGGGACTTGAACCCACACGCCCTTAACGGGCACTGGATTTTGAATCCAGCGCGTCTGCCAATTCCGCCACTCTGGCGAGTGTTTAATAGCCACAAGTTACGTCGTTTCTGGCGGAGCGCCAAGTGCCCCAACACTCGATTTGCACCCAATTCTTGTCGGTCCGCGTTTCTGCACTCCACTGCGATGCCACAACTGCCGGTTTTGCCGTAATGTCGGGCACTTTGACCTTGGTCCGCCCAGCGGCCAGAGTTTTGGACATGCCTGATGGTCACCATCCTCTGGTTAAGTATCCGCAGTGGATGACTGCGCCATCTCGTTCGGAGCTTGATACGGGTTCGCTACCATGATCTGGCTCTGCCCACGGATGGATCGGCGGTCACGTCCCTACCAATTTGCGCTCGGAGAGAGCTGGAAACCACTACCGTCCAAGACGGTCAGAGGGGAGCACGGCGGCCATGGGGTCAACGGCCTCCACCGTCACAAGCAGTACGATGACCGTAGATGTCGGGTCGATTCTCGCGCCACCGACGGCGTGCATGGGACAAGTCAAAGCGGAGGTTTCGCCCAGCTTCACTTCCAGGGCCGTGTCCACGACTCTCTGGCGAATCGCCGGGTTTTTCTTTCCGGCCACGAAGACCGACTTCGTGCGGTCCACTTCGGAGACTTCGACCTTCAGTTCGATCCGGAGATCACGTTTGTCGATCAGGTGTGGAACGAAATCGACGCACGTACCAACGTGTTCGGCACGCTCGGCCGGCTTCCCGTCGGGGCCGAGGTTCCAGAGCTTGATTTGGCCGCCGAAACGGCATCGAGCCGGTCTTTCCATGACAGTCACCAGCGTCGGCTCGGCGAGCACGCGAATCGGTCCCTCTTTGCCGAGGGCCTCAAGAGAGCCATTAAGATCAGGCAGTCCCTGGAGCAGCTGCGCTTGCGAGAAATCCAAACCCAAACGGCGGAGATTTTCCTCAGTCAATTCAACAAGCTTGATATGGAGCAGAACCTGCTGCACCGGTGCCTCGGGAACTGGAAGCGGAACAGGCGGCTGCCGGGGAGTTGTGTCGTGCGCAACGCGCGGTGCGGCAGGCGACGGTAGGGCGATCGGCTCATCAGCCTCGGCCATCGCGACTGCCACGATCGCAAGAACCGGTAAACAACATACGGCGGACCATCGCATCGCATTTCTCCTGGCTGAACCAATCCTGCTGACCAAGGAGCTTTGGTTCGTCCGTCGCACAACTTCGCGAGCACACAGGCGACCCAGGCCCAGAGGGTCGGGATCGTACCACCACTGGGCAGCGGGGCCAACGCCAGTCTGACGCGACAAGGGGGCAGAGCCTGTGTTATTTCGTGGAGGGGATGGGAATCGAAACCATCACGCCGACTTGGCAGGAGTTTCCGCGGGCTCGGTGCCGGCATGGACCGCGCGGCCTGTCAATTCTCCACCCGCAGCGGCAATACGTAGTATGTCAGCACGACAGGCGCTTGTTGACTGACGGACCGAGCCTTGTCTTGAATATTCACCCGCTGCGGCAAGATGAATCCGAGCACCAGACATTTCGTGTTCTGCCGTATCTGCGCGAGCCCCGCGCCACCGCTCAAGACGATGACGTCGTCCGTCCCGTCCACTTTCATCAGCACACTGATGTTCTGCTGCCGTACCGTCCCCAGAATCGAACCGTACGCGAAAATCCCTCCCCCCGCATTGTCGAGCATGCCATCCGCATATTCAGCGAGTGAGCGAAGCTGGCGGGCGCTCCAGGTCAACTTCTGCAGCACCGCAAACTGCCGATCCGCCACTTCGGCAACACGTCGGATCACGTCCAATTGCTGCTTTGTCGTCTGACTCTGCGCAAGTGAAGCATGTTTTGCCAAGGTCATCTGCTTGGCCAATTCCGCCAGACTCTCGTACTGCTCAGCCGTCTGCGGCTGCCACTGGCAGGCGGAAGCCGCGTCGAAAAGACTGAGAATCTTCTGGCTGGAAACAGCGGTCCGCGATGCCTCGCGGGCCTCGGGCAAAGGCTCCAGCGCGTCCGAAGCTGAACCGGCGAGTTCGCGGAGATATTTTACGTGGCTGGCGTAGCCGAATTCCGCTTTCACATGCACGAACGTGTTCATGCCGAACACGTGCCCCTGTTCGTCCATCAGCGGTCCACCACTGTTGCCTGGCGATAATTTGGCGTCATGCTGAATCCAGATCATGTCGTCAGGAAATTGTCTTTGCGCGAGCGGCAGTCGAGGTGAGCGATGGGACCATTCCTGCGTGGATAGAATGCGGCTGACGATCCCTTTCGACAGCGAGAATGACGCGTCATAGGGATGCCCGAACGCGAACACTTCCTGACCGAGTGCGATGTCCCCTTCATAGCCGATGTCAAGCAGAGTCAAGTCGGCCGGAGGGTCCTTGAGTTTCACAATCGCCAAGTCCAGCTGGGGCGCTCGAACAATGATCCCCTCGATCTCCAGCTGTTTGCCGTCTACCATTTCGACTCGCGCATCCGTCGTCGCGCGGGCGATGACGTGATTGTTCGTCGCCACCCATCCGCGACGGTCAATCAAGAAGCCGGTTCCGTACTGAGTCAAATTTCCGATGCCCAACGGCAGCACGAATTCGACGATGGAGTGCTTGGCTTCCTCCAGCGAGCGAGCCACCTGCTCGCGTGGTACCTCCGCACTGGCGGTCGCACTGCCGGCTTCTCGCGAGTCGCTCGCTGCCGTTTGCGGTTTTTCGGGCAACAGCGGGCCCGCAGCTGGTTCCGTATCCTGACTGGTCCTGTGTCGCAGCGAGTACATGGCCAGGCCCGCAATTGCCAACCCCAAGACGGCGACGACGGCGATGAATGTCTTTTGCGCGGTTGTCCGCACGCTGGACTGAGGGACATATTCGCTTCGCGCGGTCGGCACCGGCACGCGGAGTGCGCCATTCGTCTGGCCGCCTGAACGCCCCGCCACTTCGTTGGCCGGCGTCAGCTCCCTGGGCAGCTCTCGCTCGCCGGTTTCCGCTGCCCCAGCCAATTGTCCAGCTGGGGGCTCGCTAATCCTGGTGTCAGGATTCTCCAGCGTGGGGTTTCCAGGCACTCCTAACCGGTAGCAGTGTCCGTAGCCGCATTGCGGGCAGACGGCCGAGGTCCTGCACTGCGTTTCCGCCACACCGAATTGGTGAGCACACCGGCCACAGGCGAACGTGATGTTCATCGCGAGCACCATCGATTCTGCATTTAAGTCCTCATTTGCCAAGGTGCGAGCCGGCCACAAGTGAATCGGAACCTCACTCAGCGCTACCCCCAGACCATGCTATTTCCGCGACGAACTCCTGGCAGATGAGGCCGCTGTGCGGCCGTGATGGGGGACACAAAGACCGATGACATAATGTCCAGCCAGCAGCGAGCTCTTTACCGGTGGTCATGTCTACCGTTTTGGCCGCGTCGTCTCGCCGGCTGGGCAGTGAACCGGAGAGGAAACGTACCAAGACTCAGTCGAGCGGCAGGCTGACCTTCTAGGAGAAATCCTAGCCGGTTCCACCGCATCTTTCCATGTTCCGATGAGGCGTCGTCAGCAGAAATCGCTGGCCGGCAACCTGTCCGGGCCGGGGCTGTTACCAACGGCCGTGACACGGAAACACTGTGCCGTCGGCTGTCATTTTGGGGCCGGGGGCCATCGAGGGACGAAACAAAGGAACGCTGGCCGGCATCCCAGGAGGTCTCAATACGGCGGGAGGCTGCCACCAAGCAGTGCCGGGAATTCGATTCCGCATGGGAGAGCGGCGCGGACCATGCGCGGTGGGAACGACGCGGGATTTTTTCCAGGTGCAGGTGACTCCTACTGGACAAACACGGCCATATTGTCGCGGTGGATCACTTCTTCATAGGGTCGATGGCCCAGCACCTGAGCGATCCGGTCGCTCCGCAGGCCGCGAATCCGCTGAATTTCGTCCGCGTGGTAATTCGACAAGCCGCGGGCGATTTCGTGGCCCTGTTGGTCGCACAGCGTGACCAGGTCCCCTTTGTGGAACTGTCCGGTAACCTCCACAATTCCAATCGCCAAGAGACTGCGTCCCTGGTTGACGATGGCGGCATGGGCCCCCGCGTCCACGGTGATCCGGCCGCATGGCTGAGCGGAAAAACCAATCCACCGCTTCCGCGGGGTAATCGATTTCCCTTGCGCCAGGAACAGCGTACCCACTTCTTCTCCGCGCACGATGCGCAGGAGCACCCCCGGCTGCCGACCACTGGCCACAATCACGTTCTCGCCCGCCGTGGTCGCGATACGCGCCGCATTCAACTTGCTGGCCATCCCGCCGGTTCCCAGTCCCGAGCGACGGTCGCGGACCCAGCTGAGCACCGATTCATCCAACTCGGTGACGGTGGAGATAAGTCGCGATTGTTCCAGCTGGGGGTCGCCGTCAAACAACCCTTCCACATCCGACAGGATCACCAGCAATGGAGCTCGCAGCAGATTGGTCACCAGCGCGGCCAGGCGGTCATTATCACCGAACGTGGCGACCAGTTCGTCCACCGCGACGGTATCGTTCTCGTTGATGATCGGAACCGTGTGGAAGTCGAGCAGCGCCCGCAGGGTATTCCGCACGTTGAGATAGCGAGGGCGATTGTCCAGGTCGTCGGCCGTCAGCAGCACCTGGGCGGCCGTGCGGCCGTGTTTGCGAAAGGTTCCGTCGTAGGCTTCGATCAGTCGGGCCTGACCCACGGCGGCCACGGCCTGCAGTCGAGCCACGTCGGCGGGCCGCTGGGTGAGCCCCAATTGGCTCATCCCGGCCCCCACCGCTCCGGAGCTGACCAGCACGACTTTGTGTCCCAGATCAATCAGCTGACAGACTTCGTCACCTAATCGCGAGATCTGGTCTTCATCAAGGGTCCCGTCCGCATGGGTGAGTACTCGCGTCCCCAGTTTAACGACAATGGTGTCGGCGGCGGTGGCGATTTCCTGGCGTACAAGATCATTCATCATTCGGTTATCTTCCGGCAGCGAGTGGGGCTGCGGGCCCGCGGGGCTCCTGGAACCACGAGAGTGCGGCCAAGACGATCGATTTTCGCTTTGGCACTGGTCTTCCGCCAAGTGAATGTAGCTGGAACGTGGAGCAGGGAGAAGGCGTGGCGCTGGAAGTTCTTAGTGGGGCTGGCCTTCCTTGGCGCCGGTCGTTGGGGTAGCACCTGCTGTGGCGAGCGGGTTACGCGGTGGAACTGGGTCAGGTTGAGGGGATTTATTGTATGACGAATGTAGCGGTTACGAAAGGAGTTCGGTGGTGTGCGGGGAGTGCGGCGAGGTGCTCCTGGCGGGCCGCTTGGTTGTGGATCCGGCGGTCGAGCAATAGAATAGCACTGTTGGAGGCGGGAGACGTCCAGCGGGAAGTGCGCAGTCCGCTGGGCGTGCCTAAACGGATGGCGGGCCTTTAGTTGTCGCCTGCCCGTTCAGGTAATGGCCCAGGCCACATCACGGCAATATCGCGTGCCCCCCGCCGGAATTCTCTTCCTCGCTGCGATTCCGGAGACGACAGGACGTCAGGCGACACGGCGTCGCATGAGATAGGCTTTCATGAGCGAAATCCACGACGAGTGCGGCATTGCCGCGATTTACCATTTGCCCGGCACCGAAGTAAGTCCGCTGTGCGTCGATTGCCTCCCCAGCGAGGTGTCTCGGCTGCTGCCACGGATGCTCCTGGATATCCAGAACCGCGGCCAATTGGCCGCCGGCATGACCACTTTCAATCCAGGTCGCCAGCAGTTGATCGACACCCACAAAGATGTCGGGTCGGTAAGCGAGGTGTTTCGGTTGTCGCATCGCGGCAAGCGGGAGAGTCTGATGCAGGAGTACGCGGGGCGTGCGGCCATCGGGCACGTGCGCTATGCGACCTGCGGCAAGGACGATCGCAGCTATGCTCAGCCGTTTGAGCGACATCATTTGCAGAAATACAAGTGGTTCAGTTTTGCCTTCAACGGGCAGTTGGCCAATTACGGCGACCTGCGTGATCGTTTGCTCGATGGGAGCGATCACCATTTGGCTCGAGAGACCGACACCGAGATCATGATGCATGAGATCAGTCGGGAGTTATCGGGGGACCGGAAGCCGGAGCTGTTGGACGTGATGCACAACATCAGTCAGCGATTTGATGGCGCCTACAGCATGGTCTTTCTGAACGCGTGCGGCGACATGGTCGTGGCGCGTGACCCGCTGGGGATCAAGCCGCTCTGTTATGCCAAGGAAGGTCCGTTGTTCGCCGCGGCCAGCGAGAGTGTGGCACTGTTGAACCTCGGGTTCAGGCCTGCGAGCATTCTGCCATTACTACCGGGGCAGGCCATCACGATTATCGACGGCGAGCTCCAAGTCCGCCGATATGCCGACTCGCCGCGGCGGGCTCATTGTTTCTTCGAGTGGGTCTATTTTGCCAATGTAGCCAGTACGCTGGACCAGCGCAGCGTCTACCTTTCGCGCACGGCGCTGGGGGTCGAATTGGCTCGGCTGGAAAAAGCCGATGGCCGGATCGAATTGAAGGACGGCAATACGATTGTGGTGCCGGTGCCGGACACCAGCAAGGCGGCGGCGGATGCCATGGCGTTCGAGCTGGGGGTCCCCTCGCGCGAAGGCCTGATCCGCAACCGATACTCGGGACGAACCTTCATTGAAGGAGGTATGGACCGGGAGAGGAAAGCGCAGACCAAGTACACGCCGCTGCGCGAAGTGCTGGAAGGAAAGCGGGTTTTTCTCGTCGAAGACTCGATTGTCCGATCGACGACCATGAAAGTCTTGTTGGACCGGATTCGCGAATTGGGGGGAGCGAGAGATTCACGTGCGGGTGGCCTGCCCCCCCATTATCGCTCCCTGTTTCTATGGCATCGACATGTCCAAAGTCGATGAATTATTTGCCCCCAAGTTCATGCGGGATGGCCTGCTGACCGATGACGTACAGACGCGGATGGCAGCCCAGTTGGGATGCGATTCGTTGCGCTACTTGCCGGTCGAAGCGATTTCGCGAGCCATCGGTTTTGATGCCGATCAACTTTGCCAGGCCTGCATCACTTCGGAATATCCGACAGCCTGCGGCCAGCGACTCTACCAAATCGCGTTGGAGCAATCGCGGACAGGAACTGCGAACTGCGGTCATCGCACCTACGAGACGTCGCGCGTGTGAGGCTTGCTGGAGGCCGAACCGGTTAGGTCTTGCGATATTGGCAGCGGTAGACGGGTTGAGCGTGCATGCGCATGCGGCGTTCGAAATGGGTGCGGAAGTCTTCGTCGTGCTCGGCCGGCTGTTCGTCCAGCATGACCGGGCCTTGCAGGGCCGTTTCCAGGCGAATCAACTTCAGTGTGGCTTCGAAATACTCGAGCACATCTGTCCAGAAGTGCAGGATACCGCCCTGTCGCAGCACTCGCTGCACATCGTGCAGAAACGCGGCGTGCAGGACTCGCCGCTTGCGATGACGCTGCTTCCACCACGGGTCCGGAAAATAGACATGGATGGCGGCCACGCTATCAGTGAGCAGGCGTTGCCGAAAGATCCGTACTCCGTCGCCGTGAATGAGCTTGCCGTTGGCCATCGCCTGCCTGGCCAGCGCGGCTGCGGCAAAGTGAGCGTATTTTCCCGCGATTTCAATCCCCAGAAAATCATGGTCCGGAGATCGCTGCGTCGCGCGCGCCAGAAACAACCCCTTGCCACTCCCCACCTCGATTTCGAGCGGCGCGGATCGGCCGAACAACGCCCTGTCGGGAATCCGCTCGGGTAGATCATCTTCGGCCACGAGCCACCGGCTTAAGTCCAACTGCGGATCAATCTTGGGAATCGCTCGGCGGCCCATCGGATCAGAATTTCGGTTGAGGTGGCGCTGGGGAGGTGAGACCATTCAACTGGAGGAGGGAGGACGGAACCTCCCATAGCATGCCCAGTGGTGAGAATCTGCTGGTGGCCCGCCCGCCGCGGTTTTGCCGGCAGCGGAGGTTTCTGCTCTTGAGTTTTGGATTTCGAATTTGTTCAGGTTTTCGCTCTAGGTTTTCGCTCTAGGGATTTCGGATTTCCGAATTTGAGCTGCGCGAGCCGGTCGCGTTCAGAATCGGTCCCCATCGCTACCGCTATGCATTGGGTGAGAGCATGTCGACGGGGATCGGAATGCCCTTCAGAACTCCGTCGACAACAATCCGTTCACCTACGACTCCCTGGAATTGACAGACGATCATGCGACCGCGCCGAGACTTAAGTAGCTTGCTGATCAGAATCAGCCGATCACCGGGAATCACCGGGTCGCGAAACCGGACTTCCTCCAGGCCGCCAAAGCCAATCATCTTGGCGCCGAGGCAGTCGTATTTCTGAGCGAAATAGGCGCTGATCTGGGCGGCGGCCTCGATCATCATGACACCCGGCATTAACGGCATCCTGGGCATGTGCCCGCGGACCCAAAATTCTCCGGTCGAGATATCCTTGTAGCCAATGCACACCTGCTGCTCCAGGTCCTCATAGACCACGGCGGTCAGTTGTTCCATCTCATATCGCTGCGGATTGACTCTGCGTATCGCCTCGATGTCCGCCACGACGTTGCCGAAGTCGATTTGGGAGATATCGTAGAGCAGTGCTTTGGACGACACGATAAGTACCTCAACATCCTGGCGGAGATGCAGATTCGTGGAACCACTCGCCACGACCCGCTCTGGGGCCGCTCAATGACTCCGTCTTCAGGCACGCTGGGCACGACCTGTGGCTTGGACTCGCGAGAGGATCAGTGAGTCGTTGGGTGTATTTTGGCCGTGCCGCCGAAACCGGGGAGGCCTCAGGTGCCGCGCAGACGCGGACGCTCGCCGCTCAGCCGACCGTTGGGCTAAGGGGCGGGCAGCTTCCGTCGCGAGGGGAATCTAGGTCCGGAGAGTCTTGCGTTTGGCTTTGCGGGCTTTCGCATTGGCAGGCCGGCGGCCGTGATTGGCCTTCTTCAGTTTGTGCTGGGGTTTGGACATGCAGGTAACTCCAAGGGAAAGTGCATGGGCGGGAAATTCGTCAAACTTATAAGGTTAGCAATTACGTTTCTCCAAGTGAACCCGGCCCCGGCCCATCAGGGTGCCGCCAGGAGGGGAAGTGACTGCGGCGGTGCCAGCCGGACCGCTCACATGGCGGCTACCAGGGGGGGCGCTGAAGCGGAAAAACGTACCGGCTGAGGGAACCTCGGCGTCCGCGGGCGAAAACGCCCCGTTCCCCTGGCCTTGTTGCCATTAAAAAGGGGGGGGCGGCCCGCGTCCGCACTTTGTCCCCGCCCGCGAACAGTACCAGATCCGATGGGAATCGCTAATAGTGAATCCCCGATCAACAAATCAACGTGTGGCGAAGAGCCGCCAAATGTTTTGAGGGCGACCGGCCATTCGATTCACGATCAGGCAGGAGCCTGGTCTTCGCGGCACTGTTCTATGCCATTTTCGTCTCGATTCAGCCGTGTGCCGCAAAGGCCCCGCTGGCCAGGCAGCAACCTGTCTCACCCCGTTGGCTGGCGCATGCGAGAACGGTGCCCCACGGTGCACGGGGCGTCGATTTCTGTCAGGCCAGCCTTTTCGAAGTGCTTTCTCGCGGTCGTGGCTTGCCAAGCCGCTGAATCGTCACTCCGGTTCTTTTCGGCGATCGCGCGTGCCGGATTCCAGAAGGGGGCGGTGGCGGCGGGGCCGATGGAGGTCTGCGGTGCCGCTGGTTGCTGGCTCGCCTTCGTTGGCCGTTGTACCGGTTGGCGGTGTGCCGCTGGATTCAGCACCGCTGGATTCAGCACCGTTGGCGACGGACGGCCGCCTGCGGGCAATGATGGCCAAGGCGGCCGGCAGAGTCACCAGGCTGGTGAGCAGGCAGAGAAAGACGCCCAGCGAGAGTACTTGACCGAGGCTGCGCAGGCCTTGGTGATTGGCAATCATCATGCTTCCGAAGCCGACCATGGTGGTGGCCGAGGTCAGCACAACGGCCGAAGCCGTGGAGGGAGACATGCGGTAGGTTTGCCGGGCGTGCAGGAAGTCGTGGACAATATGCACACCATCGTCAATGCCAATTCCCAGGATCAGTGGCAGGACAATCAGGTTAGCCGGGTTCAAGGGAATTCCCAGCCAGCCCAGCAGCCCGAACAACTGGAGCATACCGACAGCCATCGGCACGATAGCCAGCAACACGAGCCGCACGCTGCGCAAATCGAGCATCAGGATTATGATCACGGCCAGTACCGAGTAGATGGCCGCGTGCACATAGCTTTGCTGCATTTGCCGCGAGGAGTAGTAAGCTTGCACAGGATGGCCGGTCACCTGCGGGTCGACGCTTTCGAGGCTGGTAACGAATTGGGTCAAGGCCTCCATGTCCCAGACATTTCCGCGCGGATAGACTCGCAACAAGTGGCGTCCGTGCTGCCCGACGAAACGGTCGCGCAGCGCAGGTGGCAGATCGCCGGTCGTGGGAGCTTCCGGGTTGGCCACGTCGTGCAGTTGCCGCAGCTGGTCGAGCAGTTCGCGGGCCAGTTGTTGCTGGAACTGCGAAATCCGCCGCGAGCAATCGGTCGGATCGAGCCGCTCAAGGTGGCTGGTCACCTGAGAGATCAACGGTTGCAGTGCGCGCGGCGTCTGGGGCTGGTTGCGGACGATCGACTCGGTCCGCCGCAGTTCCTGCTGCAAGACCTGCGGCGGTGCGACCGGGAGCAGCGGAACTTCGGCGGGCAAGTTGCCGAGCGTTCGGTGGATGTGCCGGATGATCTCCGACTTCTGGGGATCGGCCGCGGGCGATAGCGAGCTGATCTCTTCCACGCGTTGCACGCATGTGAGTTTGGCGAATCGCTCCTTCCTGGCCGCCAGTTCCTGCGGTGTGCTGGTCATGGACACCGCGAACCAGACGCCATGATCACCTGACTCGAGCAGCCGATGTTCCCACTCGACACTCTCCAGTCCGGCTGCCTGCAGGTTCAGCAGATTGTGGTCGAACGCGAGTCGCGGTATGCCACAGCCCAGCCAAGCGGTGGCGACGACCGTCAGGAGCAGGGCGGTGCGAGGGAACCACAAGACGGGAGTACAAAGGGCGGCAAAGGGAAGCGGACGCGGAGGCTGCCAGTGCGACTGGTCGCGATCCAGCGAGCGGATCATGACCGGCAGCACGGTCAGGGATGCGACAATGCAGAGCAGGATCCCACCGCCGGCAATCAAACCGAGTTCGACGACGCCGGTGAACTGCGTTAAAGCTGCCGCCGCAAACGCGACGGCGGTCGTCACACCGCCGGTAATGATGCCCGGTCCCACCCCCGCCGAAGTCTCGATCAGGGCCTTGGTGCACTCCTGGCCGGCTGCCCGCAACTGGGTGTATCGGGCCACATAGTGGATGCCGAAATCGATCCCCAGACCGATCAAGATCACGCCAAACGAGATGCTCAAAATGTTCAGATGTCCGATGCCAAGCGTGATGTACCCGAACGACCAGCCGATCGCCAACAGCAGCGAGCAGACCGTCAGGAGCGGGAGTCGGATGCCACCGAAACCGGCCACGAACAGACAGGCAACACCCAGGAGCGAAAGCACGCTGGCCAGCACCATGTCGCTCTGGCTGATACTCATCTCGTCGTATTCCAGGATGGGCAGGCCGGTCAGTCCGATGGCGACGTCCCGACACTGCGTCTGCTGGTCCTGGATGATCTCCCGCAGGGACGTAATCGCCTCGGCACCTTGAGCAAACTGGCCCTCGGTGGTTTTTTTCAGCCGAACCAGCACCAGGCCCGTCTGTCCCTGGTCAAACAGAATATACCCATCTTTGTCAACGGGCAGGTGGGCCAGGGGATGGTCGGGAGCACTGAGCAGCGACGCGGTGAGGTGTGGGACCTGGTGCGGTGGCCCCTGCAAGGCATGGTCGAGTCCGCGCAGAATGCGCTCCAGTTGTTGGGCCAGATCGTTGACTTGCCGATCCGTTTGCGGTGCTGGGGTCTGCGGGGAGTGAGGTACGGCGGCAAGCTGAGCCGCCTGGTCGTTCCAATCTCGCAGCATGGTCGATAGCTCGAGCTGCGCCCAGCGTCCCTGGCTCACGCCCTGCAGGCTCGCGACCGTTTGTTGGACCCGCCCCAGATTCGTTTGATCGAGAAAATGCAAGGCTTTGCCGCGCAAGGAGCTCAGCATCAATCTTGCTCAAGATGGAATGAAAGCACTCGGGATTTCGCTGAAGAGACTGAGTGACACGATCGATGGCGTGGATGACCGTCTCGCGGCGGGTTCCCTCGAACACCAACACGGCATCGTCTTCCTGACCAAACTCATCCAGATAGGCCAACCAGCGCTGATTGTAGGCACTCTGCGGGTTGAGCAAATCGAGGCGACTGGTGTGGAATCCCAGTCGGGTCGCCGCCAGGACCAGTGAGAAAATGGCCAATGCGATACCAGTGGCCAGCACAACGCGCGGCATCCGCAGCAGACTGCGAGTCAGATAGCGGAGTATGCGAGCCAGAAATGTGTCGCCGCGCGAAGGTGCCTCAGAGGACATGCGATACTGCTATCACCTCCGTGCTGCAGGGATGTGGCTCGATCCGTGCCAGTCTATTCTTTGCCGCGTCGTGGGGCAAGTCGAAGGTGAAGTGTGCTCAAGGGAAGGGGGGCCAACAGGAGTATTTCGTCGCCCCACATCCGACTCAGGCACGCAATGCGGCAGTCCGATGACCAACACGATGCCACTCGATCGGCGCCGAATTGCTCCGGCGCCATTCACGACTCTCCCCAACGATCGAACAGCGTTTGCACTCATGCGTCGGCACAGGAGCCAATGGGTGCGAACGCACGCAGGTCCGGGCCCCGGCAGTCGGCCCTGGCTTAGCTTGACCGACTCACCTCGGCCAGTCGCTGCAGCAGCCGCTGCGCAGCGCCACGGTCGATTGCTTCGGCCGCCAGCGCGGCTCCTTCGACAACATCCGCGGCGCGGCGTGTGAGCCACAAGGCGGCTGCGGAATTGACGACGACAATGTCTCGAGCTGGTCCCGGCGTTCCGCTCAGAATGTCGTGAATCAGCGCGGCACTGGCCGCCGGACCCTCGACCAACAGCTTTTCGAGGGTGGACTGCGGCAGTCCGAATTGGTGAGGGGACCAGGTGGTTTCGCTGATCGTCTCGCCTTCGATCAGTGTCACGTAGGTCGAGCCGTGGAGGGTGACTTCATCCAGGCCGTCGCTGCCGTTGACGACCGCGGCCCGCCGGGTCCCCAGCAGTCGCAGGGCCGCGGACAAACGGGGACGCAGTTCGGGACGCCCCACTCCCAATAACTGGAACGGCGCTGAGGCAGGGTTACAGAGCGGTCCGAGCAGGTTGAAGATGGTGGGTATACCCAGCGAGCGTCGGACGGCCGATACGTGTTTCATGGAGGGGTGCATCAGGGGGGCGAAGCAGAAGCAGATTCCCAGTTCGTCCAGGCACCGCTGCACCGTCGCAACGTCCGCTTCAATGTTCACGCCCAGTGCCGCGAGCACATCGGCCGAGCCGGACTTGCTGGTGATGGAGCGGTTGCCATGTTTTGCGACGGGCGAGCCGGCGGCAGCCGTCACCAAGGCGGCGGCGGTACTGATATTGAATGTCCCCGAGCGATCACCCCCCGTACCGCAAGTGTCCAGCAAATCGTCGCGGCATGACTGAATCGGCGTCATATGCCGCCGCAATGCCGCCGCGGCGCCGGCCACTTCGTCAACCGTTTCCCCTTTGTGATGCAGTGCGACCAGCAATTGTCCGATCAGCTGCTGGTCACAATGGCCTTGCATCACCTGATTCATGACCTCCGACATCTCCTGCATCGTGAGATGCTGACCGGCTTGGACGCGTACGATCGATTCCTGGATCACGACAACGTAGCCTCCAGCGAGGGTAGGGGAGACGTCGAAACACTCATCTTCGGTCACTGGCCGACGGTCACTGGCCGCCTATTACTGGCCGGCTAAGGAACGCGGACCGCCAGGGACATGGGGCAGGGGCGGAAATGCGAGCCTAACGAGGCCCGGCATCGCGCACCGATGACAGGACTTGGGACCGATTCTAGAGCAGGTGGGCCGATTCTGCGACTGGCCGCCGGACGCACAGAGGGTTGTTGACGGGAATTATCAACAGTACAATCGCCAGTTGCGATAATGGGCGGCGTTCTAACTTGAAATTCTGCAAACAGTTGCGGCGAGTGAGAAAATGACCAGGAAGGTGATTATCGACTGTGATCCGGGCATCGACGATGCCGTTGCCCTCTCCATGGCCTTGTTTGATCCACGACTGGAAGTTGTCGCGGTGACGGCCACGGCTGGCAACGTTTCGGCGGAGCAGGGCAGTCGCAATGTCCAGGCCATTATCGAGCAATTGGATCCCCTGCGCTTTCCACGCTTGGGATCTGCCAGCGTGCCGGAGCATTGTGCCGGAACCAATACGCAGCACATCAACGGCGAGGATGGACTGGGCAACGCCGGTTTCGTCGTGTCGCGCTTGCACCATCAACATCCGTCAGAGAAAGTGATTTGCGATGCCATCCGAGCCGAGCCGCACCGTGTGACGATCATCTGTTTGGGACCTTTGACGAACGTGGCTCGCGCTTTCCAGCGTGACCCGGATTTGCCGACGATGGTCGATCGCATCGTCATGACGGGTGGGTCAGTCAACGGAATCGGGAATGTGACGGCTGCCGCCGAATACAACATGCACTATGACTCCCTCAGTGCCCGGCTTGTGTTTCAGTCGCCGGTCACCAAGGTGCTGATCCCGCTGGATGTTACTCGATTGATCAAATTCACTTTGGATCTGATCGATCGCTTGCCCGCCGAGTCGACTCGGGTGGGTGCCATCTTGCGGCGGATCTTACCGTTTATCTACCGCGCTTATCATCAGCGCATGGGTCAGGAGAGCATCTATCTCCACGACGTGGTCGCCTTGGTGTCGGTGTTGGAGCCGGATTTGTTCCAGTATGCGGAGATGGCCGGCGATGTCGAGACGCGGGGGGACCTGACCATGGGAACGACCGTCTTCGACCGGCGCCCCAATCCGCGATGGCGTCCCAATATGGACGTGGCCAGCCAACTGGATGCCGAGAAAGTGGTCAACTGCATCGTCAATTCACTGGCGCTGGCTGGAGCTGCCACAGCGATCGGCCCGTAATTCGACGAGCCCCGTAATTCACGAGCCCCGAGCGGAACCCGATCGGCGTCGTGGTCTGTGCGCCGGGCCTCTTCGCGTCCCAGGCGCGGTTCAACTGGAAGGGAAACGAACGCGACCGTTTCAATCGGATTGCGGGGTGAGGACCGCGTTGAACTCTAACGTCTGACCGTCGCGCAAGACGACGACGGGAACGTGCTTGCCGATGGGGGTCAACTTGACCTGGTTGACGAGATGATCATCATCGTCGATGCGGACACCGTCGAAGGCCAGGATGACGTCACCCACTTGGATCCCGATGGTGGCTGCGGCGGTGCTCGGCGTAATGTGATTCACGCGGGCTCCCACCCGCCGTGGCAGGCCGATCTTGCGGGCCAGCACGTCATCAAATTGGGAATCAAGTTGCACGCCGAGAATGGCCCGGACAACGCTCCCCTGGTCTATCAATTGCTGGGCGACCGACATGGCAATGTTAATGGGGATGGTAAAGCCGATTCCTTCATTACCTCCCGAGCTGCTGGCGATGGCGGTATTGATACCGATTACCTCACCGCGGAGGTTGAGCAGCGGTCCGCCGCTATTCCCCGGGTTGATGGCGGCGTCGGTCTGGAAGAAGTCCTGGTAACGCACTCCTTCGACGCCCAACTGCAGATCGCGGCGACCTTTTGCGCTGATGATCCCGTAGGTGACACTGTGACTGAGCCCGAAGGGACTGCCGACGGCCAGCACGAAGTCGCCCATCTCCACCTTGCTGCTGTCAGCCAGTCGAGCCGCGGTCAGGCCTGGGGCCTCCACCGCCATGGCGGCGACATCCGTTTCCACATCGGCCCAGACGCGGGTGGGGAAAATGACCTGACCACTGGCCAATTGAATATGGATGTTGGCCAGTGCCGCCTGCTTGATCACATGCCGGTTGGTCAGCACGTAGTACTTGTCGTTGTACTGGACGATCACTCCCGACCCGGCCTCTTCCACCGCTCGGCGTCCAAAGCCATCCTGAGTCTTCTTCGCCTCGATGTGGACGACCGTTGGCCTGGAAAGGAGGATCACCGTCTTGAGGATATTTCCCTGACGTTGCAGGGCGGCTACCTC
The DNA here is from genome assembly GCA_963802295.1 of uncultured Planctomycetota bacterium. Taxonomy (GTDB): domain Bacteria; phylum Planctomycetota; class Planctomycetia; order Pirellulales; family Pirellulaceae; genus JAJRVM01. Next base: position 450,418 of record CAWDIM010000011.1, read on the forward strand.
GTCCGCCACTTCCTGATACATCCGCTCGCGGTCCGCATCGGAAGGCTGCGAAGTGAGGGAGAATTGCGGCTGAGCGACGCGAGCAGTGCTGAGTAGCACGAGGCCCACAGCCAACACGATGGCAGGTCTGACAAAGCGCGCGCCAATCCAGCGTGTGTCAACGGGGGACGCTCTCATCCGCTCAATCCTTCCGTCATCTCTGAGTGAATTGTCTCCAGGCGACATGGGCCGATAGGCGACCTGGGTCGATCCTGGGGGGATGTTGTCCGTGCGAGTCCCTGATGGTTTCGTTCGGCTGGCTCTGTCTGGCGTCCCGAGGTGCGCTGCCAACCCGGTTTACTATCGGCAGAACGGCCCCATCAAAACAGTGCATGAAGCCAAGTCTTGATGCCGCGCGGTGTCCAACGCACTGGCCCCTGACGCGCCACTTCTCAGTACGGAGCTGCTCCCTGGCGACGGAAGTGGTCGCCTGTTTGTGGACCGAGCAGCGGCTCGTGCCATCGTTGCCATCCAGTTCGCCAGCCTGCAACCTGCCGTGGGGCTCAGTGGCCTCCAGCGGGATCGGTCGAGCAAGGGACGGTCGGCGCACAGCCGACCCGCCCCCGCCGCGGATCAGCACGGCACCCTCGGCGGACGAGCTACCCAGCCGGCTAGGAAACATCCATTTCGAGATCGTTGAGAAGGACTTCGGGATCACCCGGATTGGGGTCGATCAATTGCCCCCAATTGGCCATTTGTCCGCCGGCCGAGCCGCGTTTCTCAGCCTCTCGTTGAGCCTCGATGCACATCGTCGCATAGGGCAGCGCCTGCAAGCGGGCCAGCGGGATCGGCTTACCCGTCATTTCACAGATCCCATAGCTCCCATCGCGCATCCGCTCCAGCGCATTCTCGATCTGTGACAACTCGCGACTTTCCACCTCGGCCAGCTGCGAACTGATTTCGTCCTGAGCCGAGTCGAGTGCCGCGTCGAGCATATCCCCGGAAGTCTGCTCGCGCAGCTCCTTGAGCGAGCTGAGATCCCCTGCCAGGGCTTTCCGCAGAGCGTCGCGCCGGTGCAGGAGTACCTGTCGGAGTTTCAAAATCGCCTCTTTACGTCCCATTTCTTTCACCATCTTTTTTTTTCACCCTTGGGCTGGGGTCGATTTCGAAACTGGCGCCAGACACCAGTCGCTTACGCCCCGAACCTTCCTCAAAGTGCCTCACTCTCTGCCACTGATCGCCGTTATCAGCAACGGTTCGGTGCCGGTCGGTACCGCATGCGATAACCAAACTATAGTACGCACCTCGGCTATAACCCGAACCGGTGATGGGATTTTTTTTCCAAACCCGGTTCGTTCACGAACGAGAAAGACTAACTCATTTGAATCCAATCACTTATCAATGCTCTGGTAGGACCCCTCCAACGCTCGTTCATCGCGCGAAAACGGGCACGATTTTGCTGGCGGACACTTTTGTCATGGCACCCTCCGGGTACTTGCGGCGCGGGGTCTTGGTCGGGTGTCCATGTTTGCTATCCGATAATCGTCAAATCCGGCAAAGAGATGCAGCAGTTTTTTGGCAATCCGGCAAGATTTGCCGATTATCCGGTCTTGAGACTCCCGCCACCAAGGAACCCCGTTTTTGACCGGTGCGTGACCGTAAGCTAGATCCCTATGGAGATTTCCGTCCGCTGCGCGGCACCAATGCGTCATACCGAGGGCCATCGTTGGCGGCGGGAATCACGTGCAAGAGGATGCTTATGTTCACCGCCACCACCGTTGCCGAACGAGGCAGTCATCTGTTGGGCGACACCCACGGACTCCTCACGCTTCTGGTGCGATCGCCCGAACACGGCGGTCGCATTCTACGCATCCGTTCCCCAAAATGTGTGGTTGGTTCGCATCCCAGCTGCACGTTGCGGCTGTGCGCGGCCGGCGTACGACCATTCCACTGTTTGATTCTCCGCGGTCGGGAGGGGATGTTCATCCGCCGCTGGTCCCCCGACACTTGCCTGAACGGTGCGGGCTTTGGCGACGCGCGGCTCAAACCGGGCGACCGGCTGGACATCGGCCCCATCGAATTGGAGGTCCTCGAGTTGTCCTGGGACGACAACGCGCTCGTTCCCTTGAAACACCCTCCGACCGCGGTGGCACCCACTGCCCAGAACTCAACGGACCCGGTGGCGGGCGAGTCGGTCCAGTCGCCGCGGGACGTCCAGTCGGCGCAGGACGGGGGGAGTCCAGCGGAGCATTCGCCACCGCAGGTCTGTCAGAAATGCCGCCAGGAGCGCGAGGAATTGGAGTCGGCACTTGCCCTGCGAGTGGAGCTGGGTGATCAGGAACGCGGCGAGCTGACGCAGAAATACGTCCAACTGATTGGCGATTTGAAACGCGTCGAAGCCGCGCGCAATGACCTGCTCGAGGACACCGAGAAGCAGACCGACCACCTGTACCATACGCGTACCGACTATCGTGAGATCATTGACGAACTGCGGCTCGACCTGGCATCGCTCAAGCAGCGACATGACGTTCAGCTATCCGAGCAAGCGCATCTGGTGGCCCAGGCTGCGGAGGCCGAGGAGCGTGCCACCATGCTGGCATCGCAGCTCGGCGAGCTGCAACAGCAACTCCGGGAGGCTCGCACGCAGCTGGATGGGACGACCGAGCGACTCAGGATCGAGGGTGATGAACATGGCCGGCAGTTGGCGGCAGCCCGGGCGGAGTTGCTCCAGGAACAACAGAGCCGGCAGGCAGAGTTTGGTGAGTCGGAGTCCAACCGCCACGAACTGAATGAGCAGCTGCGGCGAGTGCAGCAGCAGCTCGCCGACGCCATGGGGCAACTCGAGTCGTCCCACGCCCGCTCTGCCGATCTCGAAGCGCGGCTGGCAGAATCCTCGCGCCAGCAGCAACTGTCGGCCGAGACGGCGCAGCGTGAGGCCGATCGGGTCCGGCAGTACGAGGACGAATTGACGGTCGTGAGGCGGGAGCTTCAGGAGCAGCAAAGCCAGCCGTGGCAGCAGCGGCAGGACGAGTGGGAGTCGGCTCGCCAACAGCTCAACACGCAACTGCAGCAGATGCAGCAGCGGTTGGACGAAGCGACCTCCCAGCTCGCTGCAGCCCACAGTCAAACGCTGGCTCTCGAAGCGGAATTGCAGCAGCGGCAGCGGCCTGTGGACTCCCAGGAGCTCTCTCCTGGTTCAGGACCACAACGCGACGAGGAACTGGCAACGCTGCAGCGAGAATTCGACGAACAACGACAACTATGGCAGCGGCAGCGCGAGCGTTGGGAAAGCGACGAACGCCAATTGCGCGGAGATGCTCAGGAAGCGCACGAACGCGAGCTGGACGCGCACGACAAATTCGCGAGTGCGGCGCGCCAAGTGACCGAGCTGGAATCGCAGCTGCAAGAGGCCGCGCGGAAACTGGCGACGGTCGAACTCACGGGGCAGGACGATCGGCGGCAGCGGGATGAAAACCTGGCGGAGCTCTCCAAGTGGAAGGACATTGCGGAGAGCATGCGGCTGGAACTGCAGCAAGAGCGCGAACGGCACCAGTGCGTCCGCAATGAATGGCATGCGGACCGCGAGTGTTTGCAGCGCGAATTGTCCGAACGCTCAACGTCGTTGGAACAGGTGCAAACCAAGCACAACCAAGAGATGCAGGAGGCGGAGTTCCTGATCCACTCGCTGCAGCAAGAGGGGAAACAGCTGTTGTCCCAGCTGGACGAAGCCAAGCAGGTGATCCGGAAGGACATCGAGAAACGCAAACGGACGGAAAACCAGCGGACGGAAAACCAGCGGACGGCAAACCAGCGGACGGCAAACCAGCGGACGGGTGACTTGGCCATCGGCGACGATTCGCCCTCGCGATGCCAGACGATGCCGATGTCCCCAGCGGGACTCGGCCGCGCTGCGGCGGAGCTGTCGTCGAACGAACCGTTGACGATTGCCCAGGGGGCTGCCGCTGCTGATTCGACGCGGCTCGACCCAGGCAATGCCTCGGACGCGAACCACACCATCATGATGAGCCCCGCCGAGTTTGCCGAGCGCGGCCGGCGCGATGATGCCGCGGACGCGGCCCAGGCGACGCCTCAGGGTGAAGTGGCGGCCGACCAAACGCCTGTCGTTCACGAGTCAGTCGACACGCCGCTTGCTGATCATGAGCCCGCGGCGGAACAGTGTGTGGCGGCAGAATCGTCCGTGGAGCGGCCTGCGGAGGAAGGCCTGACGGCTGTCCCGCCGGTCATCGTGGAGCAGACATTGGTCTTGGACGCCGATGACCTGTCGTCCTGTGCGATGGCTCTGGTCGAAGAGACTCAGGCAGATCAACCGTCGCCGATAGAGCAGGCGTGGAGTATGTTGGCTGCTGCGCCGGGCGAGTCCGATGAGAACGACGAAGAGGGGGTCATTCAACGCTATATGGAACGGCTGTTGAAACGCGTGGCTTCCCAAGGGCGAGACGGGGTCGACGAGGCACCTGTGGTGCGATATCAGCCCAAGCCAGCGAAGCAGGCGGGGTCCGCGTCCGAAGCAGCAACAACTCCTGTCGGTGATCCCGCGACGTCGTCCCACGTCGCGCCACCGGGGGTTGGCGAGGGGGGCTCGGATACCGCCAGCACCGCGGGCGGAGAGTCCACGTCGTCGTCAGCCTCCCGGCCGGCAACACCGGAAATGGCGGCGGATCTGTTGGCCATGCGGGAATTGGCGAACCACTCGGCACGACACGCGATTCACAGCAGCGATCAACGACGGTTCCTGACCGTGGCCGTGGGCGAACTGGTCGTCGCATCGGTGTGCCTGGCATCCAGCTGCCTGCTGATCGCCATGAGTCCCCGGACGCTCAACAGCCAAACGATAGGGGGCGCCGTGGGAGCAGCGTTCGGATTGTCGATGTTCGTGCGGGGATTCGGCAAACTGTTCAACTGCTTGCGTCTGAAGCGTGCGCTGCCCGCCGAGGCGGCGGACGAGCAGCGCGAGTTCTAATCAAAATCCCCGAGCGGCGAGGATGTCTTCGAAATTGCGCAGGTGGTAGTTGATCCCGACGTAATCCAAGGTGCGGCAGAGCCCGCGCAAGGCGACGCCGAAGCCATCCGGTCCGCTAAACCCGCCAAACTGCCCGCCTCCCTTGACGTGCGGCTCCAGATCCAGGAAGACACCGGTTATTCCCCGCCGCTTCAGCCGTCGTTCGAGGGCTGGAATGGCTGAGGCAAAGTCACGCAAGATCGCCTCGTGACCGCTGTCACCGATATCGGCCGGCACGAAGTGCTTCAGCGTTTCTTCGTCCACGTGCCCGGTACGCTGGGCTGGTCGGGGATGTCGATAGTCCTTGATGTGCAGCCAGCCGAGTCCCTTCTTCATGGCCAGGTACTGACCGAACACTTCGTCCGGCGAGTAACCCTGCACCACCACATTGGCGGCGTCGAAAATCAACAGCATCGCCGGGTGATTGACACGGCGGTGAATCTCATCCAACAGCTGACCCGATTGGCCAACCAAATTGGCCTCCAGCTCCACGCCAAACGTCAAGTCGCTGCGGTGGCAGGCTTCCGCAATCTGGCTCAGCTGATCCACCACTTGGGAGACATGTTCCCAGGGGTCGGTTCCCAGCGGGTGATAGAAGGAGAATCCGCGTATCAACTTGGTTTCGAAAGCGTGGGCCATCTCGCAGGCCTTTTTCACCTCTTTGGCCAGGTACTGAGCGAACGGCACATAACGGTTCTTCGTGCCATCTTCCACATCCAGCAGCTTGACTTTGCCGATCGGCGAGCCGATGGATGAGACATTCAGGCCGTACTCGCCGGCCAGATGCCGCACTCGGCCGATCTCGGACTTGCTCAAGTCCATGACGTTCTTGACGCCGCCGCCGGCGTCGACGAACCGCAAGGTGCAGTATTGGAGCCCCAGCGCGGCAAATGCCGAAAACTGTTGCTCAGCTGTTTTCTGGTTGGCAGCTTCGTCGGCAAAGCCACTCAGTATGACGCTCGGCTTGACAGTCATGGGCAACTCCACCTGCTCGAGTTCACGGGAAGGGATCTTGTCATTGTCAGAGCCCGGGCCAGACGCCGCAAGGGGGCGGACGCTGGCAAGCTCGGCTGGATTGCGGTATCTTCGTGAGCATGACACAGCAACATCAGGCGTCGCCCCGTGAGTCGTCCCGCTGCCTGCGTGCCGGCATGGTGGGGATGGGGATGATTTTCGAGGAGACCTATCGTCCCTTCTTCGAGACGGTACATGCTCGCGATCTCTATGATCGTCGATTCGGCGTGGTCGGTGTCCGGTTGGCGGCGGTGGCCAGTAGGACCGGGGCGCGGGCCGAGTCCTACCGCGCCGCGGCGCCGGCGGCCATGCGCGGCTTCGCCAGTTATGTCCAGCCCAAGGCGGTCGAACAAATGCTCGGCTCGAATGTCGATTTCGTCTGCGTTGCCACGCCGGACGATCGGCATTTCGATGGGGCGCGAGCCGCCTTGCAGGCGGGCAAACATGTGCTGATCGAAAAGCCCGCGGTGTTGTCGCTGGACGAACTGGACCAGTTGCAGGAACTGGCGCAGCGCCACGGTGCGCTGGCCAAGGTGGTCTACCACAAACTGTTCGACCCCGACCACAAGCGACTGCGAACCCTGGTCGTCGATGGCCACCTGCAGCACGTCAATAATGGCTATTGCACGTTGCTGGAACCGAAGCAGATTTCGGGCCGGCAGTTCGCTCAGTGGATCTCGGGACGCAATCCCGGAACGTATGTTGCCGTGCACTATCTGAAGCTGATCGATTTCACCTTCGGCGGCAGACTGTACTCGATCAGTGCCACCGGCCAACGCGGCCTGATCGAGACACCGAGCAGCCGCACCTGGGATTCGGTTCAAATGCGCGTCGTATACCATTACGACGATGGGCGCGAAGCGGCCTTTGATATCCACACCAGTTGGGTTACACCGGACAACTTTCCCGGGTATGTGGAACAGGAGGTGCAATTCCGATTTGACAATGGCGTCTGGAACGGCCACAGTCGCCGCAGAGGTGTCGAATGCACTATCGAGGGAAAGACGCCGACGGAGATGAAAATATCGCTGAACAATCACTACAACGGGTCGTTTATCGAGCCGGATGGTCGGCGGTCGCGACGGGGATATGGGCTCGAAGTGCTGGAGCGATTTGCCAGGGAAGTGGCGTACGTGGAATATGGCGGCGAATTGTCGGACCGTACCGAGCGACTGGCCGAGATGCGGCAGCTGACTTATAACGATCTAGCGGCGGATCGCCAGGTGATTGCCGCGGTACAGGCCCTGGAGGCGATTCTGCAGCGCCACGCGACTGGAGCGCCCGACTGCGTTGTCCGAGTCAATGACCCGCGTGGCGGACTGGTGCTCTACCAAGTCGGGTGCGGTACTCCCGAGGTGTTGTATCAGCCTCCTGTCTGAAGCCTGGAGTGGCCAGGCAGACCGCCAGACAGGAACGGCCGGTCAGTGACACGAATCAGAGCGGCATTCACCCACAGAGGCCGCTGGCCACAACCAAACAGGAAATCCGAAATCCAAATATCGAAAAGCTAAACAAGTTCGAAATCCAAAACTCAAACCCCCAAAAAACCAAAAACCCCCAAAAACCCAAAATCCAATACGCAAAACCTCAGCGATCGGCGAAACCGCAGTAACGGGCGGCCACGCCGCGAGGATTACGCACCACTGCGCGCTCGGCGCTGTGCGACACAGTGGAATCGGCGGTCACCGCGCGTGGAAGGAGAGACGATTTTCATGGCAGCTAAGGAAACGGTCACCGCGAATCTGCCCGTCCACCCACCCATTCAGCACGGGGAGCCCGCTTCGAATCAGCTCAGGCAGCGATTGAGTGAGGTTGAACCGCATGGTCAGCGCACGTACACCCCGTCGCTGGCTGTGCTGAGCCGCAGTGCCGGGTCGTATCATTGGACGCCAGAAGGGCGCAAGTTGGCGGATTTCACGTCGGGTGTTCTGGTCGCCAACCTGGGACACAATCCGGTGCGCTGGTGGCGGCGGGTGCTGGATTACCTGCAGCTACCCGATCTGGCGTCGCCGGAACCGTTTTTCAGTATGCTGCCGCTGACCGCCTACAACGCGCTGACCGAATTGGAGGTAGTTTGCTGCGAGCGGCTGTTGGCCAATATGCGGGCACAGGCAGGGGGGGGGCGGATGGAGCGAGTGCTGTGGGCTGCCAGCGGCAGTGAAGCGATCCAGAAGGCGCTCTGGGCGAGTCTCCGGTACCGGAGCGGACGGGACATCATGCTGTCGACGCGCTACGGATTCCACGGTAAGAAAGGGCTGGCGGACGCCGTGACCGGCAGCGAACGAGATCCTGACCGGGATCCGCGCGTTCACTTCATTCCATTTCCGATCGATGAATGCCGTGACGTCCAGTTGCGGCAGCAACCGCTCGAACTGGCACCCTATCAACGGGCATTGGAGCAGGCCTACTCGCAGTGGGGTGAGCGTATCTGCTGCCTGATCAGTGAGCCGTATTTGGGGGGCGGTGGTTCCTATCATCCCCAGCCCGAGTATCTGCAGTTATTGGAGCGATTCTGTCGCGAGCACGATGTGGTGTTTATTCTGGATGAGATCCAATCGAACTTTGGCCGCACCGGGCCGATGTATGCCTATACGCAATACGGGATCGAGCCCGACGTGGTCTGTCTGGGGAAGGGTTTGGGCAATGGCGTGCCGGTCAGCGCGGCGGTGGGACGTGCCGCTGTGCTGGGGACGCTCGGCTATGGCGCCGGCTCGGACACGTGGAGTGCTAATCCGCTCGCTTGCGCCGCCGTACTGGCGACGCTCGACGAGTACGAAACCGGCGATGCGCTGACGCGCGGCCAGGCTCTGTCCGTCGTGTTGCAGCGCGGACTCGAGCGGCTCAAGCAGACGCCCGCCGTCGCGTACGTTCGGGGAGAAGGTTGCGTGTGGGGCGTCGAGTGCCAGGCGATCGGGAATCGCGCGGCCGGCGAAGTGGCCAATGACTGCGTCCGTGCGTGTTATCAGGGAGATGACGAGGGCCGGGCGATTCACCTGCTGGGACCGCTGGCCGGTAAAGTGCTGCGTGTCAGCCCCCCGCTGGTGATGCCGTTGGACGAAGCTGCCGATTACCTGGACGCGATGTACTGGATTCTCCAACGAAGGGTGTGCGGCGACTGATCGGTATGCGATTCACATGAGGAACCACCGCCGATGGAACCGGAAGAACTGATGCGGCGAGCGATCGACATCGCTCGTCAAGGTGTCGGGCAGGGGCAGAGTCCCTTCGGGTGCGCCATCGTCCGCAGCGATCAACTGCTGGCCTGCCGGCACAACACCGTGCTGGCAACCACGGACATCACTGCGCATGCCGAAATCAACGCGCTGCGCAGTGCCTGCGAGGCGACGGGCGATATTCATCTCCAGGGCGCCATCGTTGCCTCGACCTGCGAACCCTGCCCGATGTGTATGGCGGCTCTGCATTGGGCGCAGGTGCACACCGTCTATTATGGAGCGACAATCCACGACGCTCAGCAGGCCGGCTTCAATGAACTGCAGCTGGCGGCAGCCGATCTGTTGCGATTAGGTGGGAGCCGCGTTCGACTCGTCCCCGGGCTCTTACGCGATGAGTGTCTCGCCTTGTTTGCCCTCTGGCAGACACGGCCCGAACATCGGAGTTATTGACTCAAAGTGCCAGTCCGCCGGCCGCGTTAAGCTTGAGGCTTGGGATGGCGAGGGGACGTGTCGCGCCGCGCGTGAGTTTCTTCTGGGCTCGCTATGCCTGCTCCCCGATTTGCACCTTTCACACAGAGAGGCTTCTATTTCACTCGTCGCCACTCCTGCTGCGGTGGTGCTGTCGGTGCTTGACGGTGATATGGGTGTGAATCCCGCCACGGGGACTGAAGGCGGCGACCAACGTCAAGCGGCGCGGCTGCAGCACGGCCACCAGGTCGTCCAGGATGCGGTTGGTGACGTTCTCGTAGAAGATCCCCTCGTTGCGGAACTGTTGCAGGTAGAGCTTGAGGCTCTTCAGTTCCACGCAGAGTCGAGCGGGAGTATACGTGATCGTGAGTTGTCCGAAGTCGGGTTGGCCGGTCTTCGGACAAACAGAGGTGAATTCCGGGCACACGATTTCGATTTTGTAATCGCGCTGAGGGAACTGATTTTCAAACGTCTCTAGCAGATCGCGAAAGGAATCGGACATTCTCTCGATGACTCCGGCCGGAGGTGGTCAATGGTCACTTGGTCGTGTTGCACCAGGGTGTTGCGACAATGGGGTCTGGAGGAAGGAATGGTCTGCAAGAAGAGACCGCGCCATTCATGTGCCGCGCACCAGGCCAAACCACTCGACGTGCTTGCGCGGGCAGAATCGCCAGCCGCGGTTTTCGCAAAGAGGCTCCAGCCAGGATTGCGTTTTGGCCAGGTCGTCGCGGGTCGTTCCTTGTGGCATGAACATGACGCAGTTCAGCTCGATTTGCGGAAACTCTTGCAGATATTGTTCGATTTCATCCACATCGCTCGGGTGATCCACCACGAACTTGATCTGATAGGCATACTGGGCGACCAGTTTGTGGATGACGCCCGGGGCATGCCGAGTCCGCTGGTGACGCTGCCGCCAACGCGGTTGCTGATTTTCGCGAGGCAGGGAGTTGGACGTCTTGGGACTGATCGACATCAGGTCGCAGTGCAGGGGCAAATAAAGTGTGCCGGCCGTTTCCACGGTGATGTGACAGCCGTGATCGCGCAGTTGTTGTGACAGCGGTATCAATTCCGCCCACAACATCGGTTCGCCACCCGTCAGCACGACGTGTTCCAGTCGGTGAGCGAGCACGGCTTGCACAATGTCGTGCACCGACATGTCTTCGCCCGTGGGCTGGGACGAGGCATGCGGAGTATCACAGAACCAACAACGAAGATTGCAGCCGCTCGTGCGCACAAAGACACTGTCGGTTCCCGTGAGGAACCCCTCTCCTTGTGCCGAACGGAATATTTCTGAAATACGCATCGCGCTGTTCTAGCTGTTCTATAGATGATGCCGATCACTGCCGCCTGGGAGCGGACGGCTGGTGGCTGGAGTGCTGGGGTTGTCGGCGAAGGATGGTCCGTGTACTCCCTGTTCAATGCCCGGCGGGGGGCGTTTGCGTGGCGGACTCCGTCAGGGCCGGTTGGGCCGATACGGTCTTCGAGGGTTTGGGGGCGAAAGTGAGCACGGTGGCGGACCCAATGATCACCAGCGCCAATCCCAGGAAGAAAATGGGATTAATGCCATCCTTCCAGGACTTGCTCCAATACATCGAGATGAAGGTATTCACGACCGGCGCACCGCCGAACACGAGTGGCATGACGTAGATGGTCTTGCCACCGGAGGTGAAGGCGAGGATGATGCCCATGGCACCAATCGCTCCCACGGCGCCGGCCGCCAGACTCCAACTGACTCCCGCGCTGCTCCAGCCTCCCTTCAGCTGACCCTGTGAGATCAGGAACGCGGTGGGAACCACGATGGCCACCAGGAAATAGGCCAAGCCCACGCAGATCAAGGGCTTCAGGCGGTTGCCTCCCAGGCCGGCCTGGCCCTCGTGCATCGCCGGGCCGTACATGCCCCAGCAGGCTATGGTGACCGCGATTCCGGCTGCAATCAGCAGCATGCTCTTCATGGCGGGCAACTCCCAGAACAAAGACACAGGTCGACATGCGAAGGAGGCCAAGCTGCACACTTGTGGAGCTTTCGCACCGGCGGCCCCTCCGTTTGCATGGAACACCCGAAGCTGGCGAGTGTAGCACATACCGAGCACCCCTTGCAGTGGTGCTGCCGGGGGTGGGCGAGTGGTCCGGTGGTGCCTGACGGCGTGGGGGCTGTCTACGGAGCGGCTCGAAAGCGGAAGGGAGCGCAGGACGGGCAGGCTAGGATGTGATCACCGGCGAGCCCCATTCGGCCATCAGCCGCGCCTTGCAATGCGGACATTTGAGTGTCGCTCCCAGCTGATTTGCCCGGGCATGGGCCGTCTTCCCACAGGATTCGCAGGTGACGGCAAAACGCGTGCGGTTGTCTTCCAGAGGCTGCCAGGCGTCGTCCGGCACCTGCTCCAAGTGAATATCGTCGGTGGTCAGGACGGTCAGCAACTCGCGGGTCACCGGCGCGACCGAGGCCACTCGATTAGCCAGCCGGCGGACCGAGTTTTCGAAGGTATTGCGCACCAGCCGGCCATTGCCAAAATGCTCGTCCCGGCAAGTGTAGAGCCAGTGGAATCCCAACAGCAACTTGGCTCGCGCCGTCGAGGGGACCACGTATGCATTGGCCTGGCACAGGCGATGGTAGATACGTCCCAAGTCCACGGGCGAGTAATCGTCGAACAGCATCTGCGTATTGAAACGGGAACTGAGCCCGGGATTACTTCGCAGCAACAGCTCCATGGGATCGGGGTAGCCGGCCAGAATAACGACGAGCCGAGCGCGATCATCTTCCATGCGTTTGACCAACGACTGGATGGCTTCCGCCCCGTAGGCATCCGGCTTGTCGGGTGTCACGAGACTGTATGCTTCGTCGACGAACAGAATTCCGTCGAGGGCTTCATCGATCTTGCGGTTGGTCTTGGGGCCTGTCTGGCCGGCATATTCGGCGACCAGGCCTGACCGGTCGGTTTCGACGAGATGCCCTTTCCGCAGCAAGCCGAGTGATTTGAAAATGCGGCCCACGATTCTGGCGACGGTCGTCTTGCCGGTTCCGGGATTCCCTTTGAAAACCATGTGCAGGCTCAGCGGATGTTGGGGGAGGCCGGCGGCCTGCCGATGCTGCTGCAGATTGAGGTAATTGGTGAGTGTGCGGACCTCGCGTTTGACCGGGTCGAGACCGACGAGTTGGTCCAGATCGCGGAGCGCTTGTTGCAGTGTGTCCGCCTGCTCCTCTGCCTCCGTCGTCCCGGGGCGGGTGCGAGCGGAGAGGGAAAGTCCGGGGTTCCCCCCCTGGCTCGTCCGCCTGGTGGGATCCGGCGCTGCCGCGCGACAAGTTGGTTTCCTGGTAGATGATTTTGATCGCTTCGCTGCCGGACGCCGGATCGCCGAGGGGCTCGTCGTCGAGGGAAAGCCGGCACAGATGAATTTCGATTTCCTGCTGGAGCATCCGCAGCGCATTGGTTTCCTCTGTCGTGACGTTTCCATCCGATTTCGCCACCAGATTGGCGACGCGCATCACGACGGTCTGCAGGTCGGCGGCCAGGTTGCGGATCCTGGCAATCTGGTCGAACGGACGCACCAGACTGTACCAATTCAGTTTGCCGGCGTCCTGGAGTAGACGTCGTGATGCTTGCGTCAACTCCTCGCCGGCCAATCGCTGTTGCCAGAGGTGGTCGATCAGTTCGCAAGCCAATTCACGTTCACTGCGACTCCACCGCGAGTCGGCGCAGGCGATGGTCGAGTAAATTTTGATCAGCAGGCCCTTGTGCAGATCGACCATTCGGCGAATCAACGTGTGGCGGGTCTGTTCATCGGCGTCGGGGCGATCTTCCAGGGCGGCGCGGCCCGCTTGAATGTAGAGGCGCTTGCAGTCCTCCAGGGCCGCGAGAAACTGAGCGACGATGTCTGAGTCGTTCATCGTTTTTATCCTGGCGTGGGCTCGGCGGCAACGACAATGCGGTGACCCAGGGCTTGCCGCAGCGGATCGTCCGTGGGGCCGGCGAAACCGAGATGCAGGTGGCGCCGCCAGCCCTCGGCAAACGCGTATTTCCCCGACATCCTTCCCACCGCGGCATCGAGCTCCCGCAGGGCCTGCAGGTAAGAATCGAGTCCCTGACTTTCGTCGAGCCACTGTTTCTGGCTGACATGGTTGGCCAGCATGGCCACTTTGTCTTCCTCGCGATCGGTCACGTCCACGTAGAACTCGGCCGGTACCGGCCGCCGCAGTGGGTCATGATTGGAATAGGGTTGAGCGTGATAAACGGTGACCGGTTTCAGGATGGCGTCGCGCGGCGGCGTGACGGGGAAGTTGGGCATGCCCCGCGCGAAGGCGGCCGTGACTGCCAGGCGACAGGTATTCGTGTGGTCCTCCATGTAGTCCACGGGCGAATGCGTCAGCAGCACGTCGGGAGCCACCTCGCGCATGACCGAGGCGAGCTGGGAAAGCGTGGGGCGATCGTAGAAGACATCCAAGTCGGCACAGATACTTTCGTGGAACGTCGCCCCAATACGCTCGGCGGCCCGCATCGCTTCGGCTCGTCGCATCGCCACGATGGTCGCCGTGTCGTATTGGGTGGTGCCGAGGCAGCCGTTGGCGAGATTCATATAGTGCAGCTCATAACCCGCCTCGCCCAACAACATGAGTGTGCCGGCCATCAGGAATTCAATGTCGTCGGGGTGGGCAGCTACGGCAAATGCGACCTTGGTCATGTGGATGGTTCCTTGTGGGACGTTATCGCTCTTCACGCAAAGCGGCCAGGACCGGCACCCGCAACGTGGCGCGGGCCGCCAGGAATCCGGCCGCCAAACCGGTCAGCAAGACCATGGCCAACAAGGCGGCCAATTCGGCAAACGGCACCGTGGCCCCGCCGCCAAACATGTGTGGGACGACCGCAATCAGTGCCGCGATGACTCCCACAAACAGTCCGGCGAGCAGGAGGAATACGTTTTCCAGCAGCACCAGCTGCGCCAATCGCCGCCGCCGGAAACCCGCCGCGCGCAGCAGCCCCATCTCGCCTCGCCGCTCCAGCACGCTGCGCAACTGCACTGCTGACAGCCCAAAGGTGCCCAGCAACAGGCCGAGGGCGCCCAACATTTGGAAAGTGCGCAAATAGGTGTTCTGCAGCGCCATGAGACCGCCGAGCACCACGCTTGTCTGAGTCGCATCAAATCCCTGGTCGCCCAGCCGGTCTTCCAGCACTTCAGTGACCCGCTGCACGTCCCCCGGAGGCGTTCTCAGCAAGGCAAAGCGGTAGCCGCTGAGGTCGGGAAAAAGCTGGCGGAAATCCGCTTCGGAGATCAGTAGACTGCCATGCAGGACACTGAGCGTGAGCAGGCCGACAACGCGAAACTCCACCGCGCGGTCATCATACTCGAAGGTGAGTCTCTGGCCGATTCCTCCGTAAAGCTGCAGGCTATACATGGCCGTGTCTTTGTCCAGTACGACCGGGATCGGTTCGCCCGTCGGGGTGGGAGTCACTCTCAGCAGGTGCCAGGGGTTCTGGCGATCCCGGTCGTCGGCGGCAGCCGACGAGGCGAAAACGAATCCGCCGCTGCCGGGCTCGTCAAAATGCCGTGCAAAGGCCGCAGGTACTCCCAGGATCCGCGGCTGATGCGCTTTGTACAGGTTTCCGCAACCGGCATCATCGCCGGGCCGTACGCGAAACGTGTAGATGACACTTTCCCTCAGGGCCGAGGCCGCGTCTCCTAACAGCTCATCACGTCCGCTCGCGCTGTTCAAATCGGCGAAAATCGGTTGTGAGAGCTCTGCCAGCAGGTCAAACCCGCCGGTTCCGGATTGCGTTGGCGTCAAACGAAAGGCGCTCATCGCCACGATCAGAAAGCTGGCGGTCGCAATGAGTCCGATGGTCAGTGTGCTGCGCGTCGGATTGCGCAGGCGCTGCGCACCGCGAGCATCGCCAAGGGTGCGTGACCGGTCAGCGGGGCCAAGCGGCGTCCCCCTTGCCGCAGCGCATTCCAAATCCCCAGCAGTAGGGCCAGCAGAATCAAGGCACCCGATCCGACGAACATGCCCGCCTGTTTTTCGCCACTCAGATGTGTGGCCGAGAAAGCCATGGTGATCGAGAGGACGATCAGAGCCAGGGCGACGAGCTGCGGCCAGCGGGAACGCGCCGCGTACGTGGTGTCAACCGACGATACGCTGCCGGAGAGCAGTTGCCGAGCGGGAACTCGACGGGTCCGAAACACGCACCAGTAGATGGTCAGGATCGACACGGAGATGCCCGCCAGGTAACCCATCGCCAGGCTAAGCGCCGAGCAATGGAACTCGAGAAACGGCGTGGCGATGGCTCCCAGCCACCAGGCTTCACTCTGTAACGCCGCCAAAATTACGGCGGCGTAGCCCAATCCAATCACAATCCCCAAGCCACCGCCGACGATCGCGATGCCCAACCCTTCGGTGATCAGCAACAACCGCAGTCGATGCTGGCTCCAGCCTACCGCCAACAGCAAACCTGCCTGCCTCGCTCGCTGTTCGAAGCCCAATCGCAGCAGCAACGCCACCAGCATGAGCGCCGCAGCGATGACGAAGAAACTCAATAATAAAAACAACACGTCGAAGGGGGTGTTCCCCTCCGAAGCTTCCACCTGCAGTTGCCTGATCGGCTGGAATGCGAATCCCAACGCCGCTCTGTCTTGCCTCAGTTCGCCCAGTAGCAACTGTTCGAATTGCAGCTGTGTCAGGCCGGCACTGGCTGCCGCACGATACGCTGTCGACT
Organism: uncultured Planctomycetota bacterium; assembly: GCA_963802295.1. GTDB lineage: Bacteria > Planctomycetota > Planctomycetia > Pirellulales > Pirellulaceae > JAJRVM01. The sequence goes on from CAWDIM010000011.1 coordinate 466,776, forward strand.
GCCCGAATCGGCTGCCCCACAATCGTCGCCCGGTCGCCAGCGAGACATACGCTTTGGGTGTCGTCCCGTACTCCTCCCAGTACTGATCATCTTGTGACCGAATCAGGCGGTAATCGATCGTGAACGGCACTTCCCAGTCATCAATCGAACGCTGGTCCGTGACCCCCTCGACTTCGGGAGTCAAGTCGGGGTCATTGGCCACGGTGGGAGGTTCGGTGAAGTGATGTTGATGCGAAGGCAAGTAGGGCTCAGCCGGTGGAGTCAAGGGCGTCACGGCTTTGACTGTCAGCACCACGTGCGATTCTTCCGAGGCTCCATGGACGGTTTCGGGCTGGAAATAGGTCAACCGGACTTCGTCTCCCGGACCGACCGACAGGTCGTGGGCCGCCCAGCTAGTGAGGACAATTTCATGGTCGGCCAGCGCGCCGATCGGCTGATGCTGCAGGTCGCGTAAGTGAAAGTCAGCGCTGGGATTGATGGCGGCAACCATGGAATAGGGAATCCGCGCCGTGGCGGGGCGATCGCCCGGCGGGACCGGCTCAATCAAATTCGCCAGGTAAGTGAAGACCGGCTGACCACCATGCTGGCTCAACGCTCGCGCTGCCGCTTGTTCCACCGCTGGAGGCATAATCATGCGGTCGCTACTGAGGCTGAAATAGTCGTAGACGACAACTTCCTGACCGCTGGCAGGATCGGCATAGGTGAGTCGCGGGTGCTTGAGATGCAATCCCAAGTCGTCGAGCGACGGATGCAGGGCGGCTGCCAAGGCCTCGTTGGCGCGCTCGTCCGGCACCGTCTGTTCAACGGCGCCGGCCACCAGAACCGCGTTGATGCGGTCGGGCTGGTCCAGCGCACTTTGGAGTTGTTCGAGGGCCACAAACGCGTTGCGAGGCTCGCTCTGGCTGGGGTACAGGCTGAACCGGCCCAGGCCCCGGTTCTCGACGATCTCGATGATTTTGAGCCCCGGCAGGCTGCGGATGCGGTCTGTCTTCTCGCCCAAAGGACTGTCAGCCGGGATTCCCTCGGATCTTGGGAGACGCAGTGTTACCTGGTCACCGATGTTCACGTCCAACTCGTTGGCCAGTTGACGGTTGAGAATGATCTCTCCGGGGGCCGGTGATTGCTTTGCCACAGAGGAGGCGTCTCCCAGGTCCCAGAAAGAACTGCCGGCGGACTTTCCCGACGAAAGTCCGCTGCCGACCACCAGGACATTCGCCGCACGCGTCGTGCGGCCGTCACCGGGCCGCTCGACCGTTGCCTGGGGAAACAGCATCACGCCGACCGCCTGCCGATAATGCTGCTGAAACGCCGGTTGCTGTTGCAGCTGCCCGGCCAAGGACGCCTGAAAAAAATGGTCGCTGATCAAGAGTTGGTCGATCCGCCCCAGACGATCGAGCGTCAGGGCGCGCAGGCTTCCTCGCACACTGTCTCCCACGACCAGCGCACCTGTCAGGACGGCCGTGGCGGCGGCCACGCCCAAGGCTACGGTCGCGTTGATGCGCCAGTGATACAGCAGGCCGCGGATCGCCAGTTTCAGGAAAGACACGGAAGACTCTCTATTTGACCTTGCCGAAAGTTCGGGGATTTCCTTGGCTCAACACCCAGGATCCAAGGCACGGAATATTCAAACACTTTCACTTGCTGGAGATTCGTGTTCGCTCAGCAGTCGGCAGTCACTTACGCGAGGAAAATCGTGGAACGGGCGCACCGGGCTGGCCTGGCTAACCGGGCTTTCGCTGCATGGTTCCGAAGACAATGGTGAATGGTGAATTATTTTATTAACGGCTGACGATCCGCCACCGTTTTCAACGCGATCGCCAATGGCACCGCAAGTGGCCGTGGCCCGGACCTCTTGGGAGCTGAGACGTTACGAACTGCCCGCTGCTTCACGGCTCTGCGGCTCCACTGGTACTAGCTGTCCGTTATCCAAATGCGCACGCTGTTGCATCAGGCCGGCCAATTCCAAGCTGTGCGTCACCACGATCAACATGGCGTCTTCCTCCCGCGGCAGTTTCAGCAGCAACTTGGCCACCGACAGGGCGTTCGTTCGGTCGAGGTTTCCTGTCGGTTCGTCGGCGAGCACCAATTTCGGCTTGTGAATCAGCGCTCGGGCCACCGCCACGCGTCCGCGTTCGCCTCCGGACAACTCGGCTGGGCGATGCTCGAGTCGGTCCTGCAAGCCCACCCGCTCCAGCAGAGCGTGAGCCCGCTGCCGGAGTTGGCTGCTGACCGGTCCCTCTGCCAGTGCCGGAATCAAGACGTTTTCCAGCACAGACAACTGCGGCAAGAGATGGTGCTCTTGGAAGATGAACCCGATATGTTGGTTGCGGAAGCGAGCCAGTTGTGGTTCGGTCAGCGTATAGGGGTTCTGCTGTGCTATCGTCACCGTGCCCTGCGACGGTGGCTCGAGCGTGCCAATGACATAGAGCAGTGTGCTCTTGCCCGATCCGCTGGGGCCCAGGATGGCCAGGTTCTCGCCCGCCGATAAGGCGACCGAGATATCCCGCAACACGTGAAGCGGCTCCGTGCGAGTCGGATAATTCTTGGAAACGTGGTCCACGATCAAGTCGGGCATGTCAGTCGCTCGAGGCTCTCTCAGATTGGATGACTGGCACAAGGTCATACACGATCATCAACCTAACGTGGCGCTGGGCCACAGCCAAACCGGAAATCCGAAATCCCAATATCGAAATCCTAAACGAAATTCGACATCCAAAACTCAAGCACAGAAACCTCCGCTGCCGGCAAAAGCGCCGCGGGCGGGCCCCAAGCAGATTCTCACCAGCAGCATGCCATTGCGTCCTCCGTTTTCCCTTCCTCCCTTCCTCCCTTTCTCCCACTTTTTCTGTCATTCGAATTTGTTGGGGATTTTTCGCACTTCGTGCTCCGGATTTCTTTCCAAGCATGCGCACATGTTACAGGTTAACACTCTAACATGTTACCCGTATTGGGGCCGTCATGTCAGCTGGTTTTGCCCCTGGGACCGATCGCAGGCATATTGCCGGCTCTGGCCTGAGCCACCGACTGGGCGCGATTTGCAGCGGACCGGGAGCATCGCTTGGCTCACAGCCGTCGGTGCCACGTCAGGCCAGCAGGGCGAGGGAACCGAGTCCGTAGAATGTGTATTCCACGTCGCGTACGTCGTCCCAGATCGCAGCCAAAAACCCCCCCTCGCCATGCTGCACCGATTGAATGAAGCGGAATGCCGCGGGCCGATTGACGGTCTGCAATTGGTCCAGGTCGGCCAATGTCAGGAGGCCGGTGAACGTGCTCAAGACATCGGCAATGGGGATGCGCGAGTTCGCCAACAGGCCACCATCGTCGTCCTGCATGTCGGCCAGAAACGCGGCGGTCGACAGCCGCGTCTCGTCGTCCAAGGCGTCGAGCATGCGCAGGATGCCGATGGCTGCCGCCGTCGGGTTGGTGCCGGGACGCTTGCCGACGCGGATCTCGCGAAATCCTCCCAGCGGATCGCGTTGCGTCTGGATGAAACGGACAATTCGCTCGGGAGCGTCGACTTGTCTTCCGGTCAGTTCCAGGCAGAGCAGGGCCAGAAACGTGTGATATGTACTGCTGGCTGCTCCATCGGGGCCTTTTGCGTAGCCGCCGTCTTCACGACGTAATGCGTGCAGCCGGGCGGCGAATGCTTCCTTCCAGGCGTCACCCGCCGGAGTGTACACGTCAATTCCAGCAGCCGCGTCCAGCAAAGCGGCGGCGAAAATCAGCGACATCTGGTCGATCAGCTTCTCTTCACACGGCAGACGCCGCCGCAGGAAATCGGCCGCACGCTCGGCCAGTTCCCCATACAATTCGCCGAGAATGGCCAAACCCCGCAAAGCGAAGCTCGTGTAGTACACATCACTGCCGCCCATGCGTCCCGCAAAGCCGCCATCGGGCTGCTGAGCCCGTTTGAAGTAGTCCGCGTGCCGTCGGCGAATCTCCTCCGGTACCTGCTCCAGGCCCATGGCCAGTCGGACGGTGAGCTGTTGTAGATAGCTTGGTTTCAGGGTCACGACGTCACCAACTCGCTCAGCTGCCGGCGAAGTTGCTCAGGGACCGGCATCGGCTGGGGAGGCCGGCCCGAAACGAACCGACAGCAGACAGTGGTCATGCTCCCCGTGGCGATTTCCCGTTGTTGCACGCGGAATCGGAAACCGTACGTGACACTCGATGTCCCCATGCGGACCACCCACACTTCGATTTCCAACTGATCCTCGAACCGGGCAGAATCATGGAACTGACATTCGGCCGCCACGCGCGGCCAACTGATCGTGCCCGTCTCCTGCCGGTCCTCCAGCGGCAGCACGACGCTTGTGCCGAGTTGCCGCAGCAATTCGTGCTCGACCTCCTCCATGTAAGTGAAATAGGTCGAGAAATGCATGATCCCCGCTGCATCAGTGTCGCGGAATTCCACCCGACGACATGTTCGGTAGGGTGCCGGCATGGTCAGTCCCGTATCACAGACCTTCCGTTGTGTGTCGTACAGCGCAAAAAACAAGCCTGTGGCGGTTTCCCAGCCAACAGGCTTGCGGATTTCCGGGAGGTCGCCTATTCGCCCGTGTAGGGCAGCAAAGCCATGAATCGAGCCCGCTTGATCGCCCGCGTGACCGCATGCTGACTGGCTGCCGAGCAGCCCGTCTTACGGCGCCCCACGATCCGGCCGTGGCGATTGATCAACTTCTTGAGTAGTTCCACGTCCTTGTAGTCGACATACATCGGACGTGGCCGTTGGCCATCGACAAAAATCGGATCTTTCTTCTTGCCGCGAACGCGCGTCTTGGCCCGCTTGCGGGGCCTAATTGTACGTTTCATGATCACTCGTTCAATGAATGTAACTACTTATCATATCCGAACTTGTCGGCGACCGTTCGACCATTTCTCCGGTTTGCGAATCGATCATTTTACGCAATTCGCTCCAAAACGCAAGCCACCGCAGCCAGGGTCGTGTCCGGCAAATTACCGACCCCGTATCCCATCGAGGGCCGCTGGGCCCAGGGGAAACAGCAGGACGACTCGAAATCGCGAGCGGTTACCCACCAGAAAGGCGGGTATACTGTGAGCCGCGACCATCCCGCGGCCCGCGTTGCGCGGTGCCAGGGTCCCCCCTTTCGCGCAAGTGCGGAGGATGATTCTCACCAGCTAACGCGGCGTAAACCAGTGCCCAGCAGGTCAGCGCCGGGCGGTCAGGCCGTCGCGTTCGCGTTGCGTATTCTCGTCGGGGGCGCCGGGGCGACCAACTCGGTGAACAGCTTGCCGGCGCCCTCATGGAACACGCGGCCGATGAGCAGGTCGGTCAGGTTGGCCTGCTGTTGCGGGTGGTTGCGGAGGAACCGGTCAACACTGAACTCAGCGGTGTAAGACAATCGGACGAGTTGCTGGATCCAGCGGGCTCCCTCTTGAAAGGATGGGAGCCACTTGCCGAGTTGTGCGTGCGAGAGGTCGCCATCTGCCAGCCCCTGGACAATCGCTTCGGCCGCCCATTGGCCGGTCACCAGTGCGAAGTAGACGCCCGAGGAGTAGATGGGGTCAATGAACCCGGCGGCATCGCCCACGCAGACCCAGCCGTTGCCGGCGCCTTGTGCCACGGTGTACGAAAATTCGCTTGCCACGCGGAACTGGCTGACCAATTCCGCGTCCAGGAGCCGATCGGTGAGTGCCGGACAGCGGACCAGTTCGTCTTCGACAATCTCGGATGGCTCGCGCCGGTCCTGCTGCAGGTAATCGGCATCTCCGACGACGCCGATACTGGTGATGCCGTTAGCGAGCGGAATGAGCCAGAACCACGATTTTTTCTCTTGCGTGTGCAGGATGATCGTTGCGCCGCCGAGGTCACCGTCGTCGCGTTGAACGCCGCGATAATATCCCCAGACTGCGACTTTGCGCAGACTCGGATCAACTCGTTTCAAATGCCGTTGATGTGCGAGCAGGCTCTGCTGCCCCGTCGCATCCACGACGACTTGGGCACGCACGGTGCGCGTCTCGCCCGTTGCGGTTTGGAGTCGCACGCCGGTGGCACGGTCACCCTCGAACAGAACATCCAGGACGCGCGTCTGGTCGTAGGTTTCGGCGCCCTTTTCGGTGGCGTGGTCGAACAGCAGCTTATCGAATTCCGCTCGATCGACCTGCCAGGTGCGCGAGCAGTCTCGCGAATCGTGGTCGGGAAAGACAATCGGCTGGGATGGTCGTCCCGTGTGGCTGACAAACTGCAGGCTGACCTTGCGGACGAAAGAGCTGCGGTGGAGCTTATCCAGCACCCCGAGTCGCTGGAAGGTCCAATACGATTCCGGCATCAGGGACTCGCCGACGTGAAAACGGGGGAATTTATCCCGCTCGACCAGGAGCGTGGCGAATCCGGCCTCGGCGACCAGCGCGGCAGCCGTCGATCCGGCGGGGCCGCCGCCCATGACAATCGTGTCGTAGTGATCGTTCATCGAGTCTCGGAGGGTTGAGTGGAGGGGGGGAGCGGAGTGGCGGAATATCGGAGTGGTGGAGTATCGGAGCGGGCTATTTTAGCGTGGCGAGCGGCAATCCTCCAATACTCATTTACCCCTCTCGTCGGGCACGCTTTCCATGTCGCCGGCTGATTCCGGTTGCGGGGCGACAATCTCCAATAATTCCACGGCCGGTTCACCATTGCAGTAGATCAGCGCCGTGCGGCCATAGGTGGTGGTCGGCTCGTCCAGCCCAAACGCCTGGCAGAGTTCGGGGCCGGTCTGGATCTTCCACAACGCGAACATCTGAACGCGTCGAAGAATGTTGTGATGAATCAAGATCCTGCCCAGTGGAATCTGCTCGTTTTCAATCTCCTCCCGCACCGAGAGGTCCAGATAGGCGAATCTCAGCCGGACGACGCAGTATTGCAGCACCTGGCCACCGCGTGCCCTGCGCAAAATGCTCTTCCGCTCATAGTGCTGTTTGGAGAGCCGGCGGCGCTTCACTTCGACGGCCACGGTGCAGCCATGCACCGTTTCCAGCGTCACCGTCATATGGTCATGGTGATCAAGCAGGCGCCGAAAGATGGGGGAGCGCAGTCGCAGCGACTTCTTCGAAGTCGCCCACCGCGTCGATCGACGGGCTGAATAGCGTCACCAGACTCTGGAGATCAGGGATCACGGATTGGTGGTCGTTCACGATGCCCGCGGATCCTTCAGTGAAGTGTCGTAACTTCCGGCGCTGCGACACCTGGTAGCGGGTCGTCGGGGCGGTCGAGCACGGCTTCGATCAGGTAGCCGAGCAGTCGTTTGAGTGGAGCGGGCTGCAGCTGGTCGGCGATCTCGCGGGCCCGCTGCTCATACTTGTCGACCAGTCGGCAGGCTTTGTCGAAGACCTCCGCTTCCTGATAGAGCTGGCGGACACGGGCGATGCGATCGTCGGCATGCTGATCGGAATCGTCCACCAGCTTGTGCAGTTGTTCCTGTCGCGGAGCGTCGAGGCCTTCCAGGGCCAGTGCCCAGAGAATCGTCGGCCGGCCACCGAGGATATCTCCGCCGGTGGATAGCTTATTGTGCTGATCGCCGCGCCAGTCGTTCAGGTCATTGAGGATTTGAAAGGCGACGCCGAGATTTCGCGCGTATTGTTTGATCGGCGTGACGTACTCCTGCAACGGCCCTGCCAGGCGGATACCGGCCAGGATCGCTGCCTCGAAGGCGGGCGCCGTCTTCAGCGCATAGATTTTCAACGCATCGATGGGCTTGAGCCGTTTGTCGTGCGAGTCGCGCCAGAGCAGTTCGGCACCTTGCCCTTCCGACAATTTGGTGTGGGCGTCGGCCAGGCAGTCGAGGACCTCGCTGACCACCTCGGCACCGAGCGTTTTGGACTCGCGGCTCACCAGCCGATATCCCATCCCGATCAGGTAGTCGCCGACGTTGATGGCCGTTGGGGTCCCGAACCGCCGATGAATCGTGGCGGCACCGTAACGAAAGGCATCATCGTCTTCGATGTCGTCGTGCACCAAGGAGGCCTTATGGAACGTCTCGATCGACATCGCGGTCCGATAGATCGAGTCGGAGAAGCGAGTCAGGTGCTGAGCGCCCTGCGGCGAAGTTCCCAACCCGCCCGTCAGCGCATCGTAGACGGCCAGTGTGATGAAGGGGCGGGAATACTTGCCGCCTCTGGCCAGGAAGTCGTAGGCTATGGCCTCCGTGGCGGCAATCGGCTCCACTGCCGAGATCCCTTGGCCGTTCACCTCGACTTAGACGCGGTCCCCCGCGGGATCGCGGGACCAGTTGTTCGAGCCGCTGCGGCTCGAACATGCCCGATGCCGCCCGCATGATGTGCACGTAAGTGGTCGTGGTGGCGGTCGCCGGTTTAGTCTGTCGCAGCATCAGCATGTCGCGCACCAGATCCTCGTCCACGGAAGTGGCTTTGCAGTTGCTGGACAGCAGCGGCACGGCAACGCAAGGAATGCCCGCTAAGAGGACTTTGTCGATCGCCTTCTCCAGCACATTCAGGCAGGCCACTCCGATAATCGCGTCGATGTAGCCGCTGAGGATGATCTTCATGACGATGGGGGATCCTTCCGCCACCAATACCCGATAGCCCATCTCCTCGGCGATCGAGCGGAAATCGCCAATGCTGCACGCTCCGCACCGTTTACAGTCCAAGCCAAACTCGTTGTAGTCGGCCGTGCACTGCTCGGTGTGCTTCAGGCAGTGGGGGAGCAGGAACAGTCGGCGAGATGGTGGAATGGACGCCACCTGGTCGCGCCAGAAGGCGGATGCCAACATGACCATGGTCCAGCCGACATATCCCTCGGCCAGCGAGAGATCGTCGAGGGTGGCGCGGGCGATGGTTTCCATCGCGTCCTTGGCGAGCGGGTGGGACTTATCCAAACGCGCCGCCACCTCGTCACAACGCTGTTGGATCTTGTCACGCAGCTCGCGGGATTCGGGAACGTGCTTCAAATGGGTGGTTTTCCGTCGCCGCAGAGCAGCATTCGTCGCAGCGGCCGCGGCCGCACCATTGGCCGATGTCGCGGGTGTCACAGATGCACTAGCCAAAATAGCGTCCTCGCGGATGATGGGCAAAAGCGTTGAAACGGTGGTGCGATGTCAGCGGTGCGTACTCGGATTGGCCTTTCCAGGGTCGTTCTCTCGGGATGGCTTACTTGCTGGTGCATTGTCCGTTTCGCCGCGGGCATTGTCCGTATTGCCGCAGGCGGTATCCCCGTGGCCGTGGGTGCAGTGCGCCGGTGGCGGGCCGGCTCGGCGGATGGCTTGTCCCAAGGCTGCCACGGCAAATACCAGGGGATAGAGCTTCTCATAATACCACAGCTTCGCGAAGTAGAAACCGATCGGAGCGTTTTCCCGGTGCCGATTCGTCAAAACGGCGTCCGCCAGCCACTGAAGTCCGCGGGAAAGCGAGTTTTGCCGGGAAGCCGAGGCCGGGGAGCCCAGCCCGTCGAGCAGCAGGAGCGACTCGACCGCTAAGGCCGTTTCCTCGACACTGCTGGGCGAATCACCCACCACGGGGCCTGTCCCAGGCTTCCCCCCGTGCCAGCCACCGTCGGCTTGCTGTACCGACTCCAACCACCTGTAACCCCGTACCGCCGGTTCGGTGTCGCCGCGCTGCAGCTGGCCGTAGGCCATCAGCACGCGGGCCGTGCCAAACACAGGATTCTCCTCCAGCGGATGATCCTGGTTGCCGAACCAGAGCGGAACCCAGCTCCCGTCGGCTCGCTGCTGCTGCGCCAAATACCGCCAGCCACGGGAGAGGGCACGATCGATGCGGCGGGGATGGATGGCGCGCCAGTCGTGCAGGGCCCGCATGGCATGCGCCGTCAGATCCGCTCCGCTGCGATCAAACGGCAGTCGGCCCCAGCCGCGGCAGAAAGTCGGCCAGCCCCCGTCGGCGTTCTGCAGATCCAACAACCAACGCACGGCCGCCGGGGCGGCATCTTCCAGGGATCGGCCATCCGCCGGCGTGCAGGACGGCGACTCGCTCCATCGCCGCAGCGCCAGCAGGGCGGCGGCCGTATCGTCAGCATCCGGTACCGCACCCGACAGATCGGTCCAGCCCCATCCGCCTGGCGCGGCGCCGGTGAATGCATGCCGTCGCCGGTGCTGACAGTGCAGTAACCAGGGCAGGCTGGCCAGGCCGACCACCTCTTCCCCGCTGGCCGCCAGCGCCTGGACCGCGAGTGAGGTGAGCCAGGTGGCCAGATTCGTGTCGATGGGCCAGCTGCCGTCGTCCCGGACCGAATCGCGCAGGAACTGTAGGCCCCGCCGTGTCACCGGGTGGTCGACTCGGCCCGATGCCGCCAGGCTCATCGCGACAAAGCTCGTCAGAGGCACCGCCTCCAAGTACCCACCGCTCTGCGGTTGCATCCGCTGCAATACGCGTAAGCTCGGCTCGACCGCGGCTCGCCGCAGCAGCCGAGACCAAGGCCAGCGGGGAGGACGATGAAAGAACCTTGCCTGGCCGATCGCCACCAACGCCGGGACGGCGTAACTGACAACCGGCATCCGCGCCCAGCGGTAAAGTCGCTGAGGCACGCAGGCCAGTTCAAAGGGCAGCGGTGCAACCTGTGACCAGTCCACCAGACCGGCTAAGGCGTAATTCGTGAGGATCGGGACGGCGAACGTCTTGTCCTGGCCGTATCGTTGGCGCAGCCCCGCGATGCCCCCCTGGTGATCGAGATACGCGGCCGCTCGCGCCAGCACCGTGGCCAACCCACCAGCCCGCTCCGCCAAATGGATCGCCGCCACAACCAGCATCGTCGTCGCAATGTTCGAATGGCTCTTGTCCGTGTCGCCCCAGCCACCATCGGCGTTCTGGTGATTGAGCAGCCAAGTCAACCCGCCGTCCATCAGCTGCTTGTCCGAAACCGGGTGGCCCCGTGCCGCCGCCCGTGTGGGCTCGGCCGGCGATCGCCAGCGCGCTGATGGCCGTCGCGGTCGACAAGGCCGACGTGGACAGCTCTCCGACCCAATGCAGGTCCGCCGTCCGTTCGGCCAGCAAGTCCGTGCGGGCCTGCTCGTAAGCCGCTTTCAAATGGTCCCAATCAATCATGAGCATGACACGTTCGCCGGAGTTTTCGTGTGAAATCGGCCCCCACGCGCACACTTCGGGGATGGTACTTCCCTCCAGACGCGGGTTCCCTTCCTGCGCGGGATAAGCCCCCGAGCTCCCTGTCGCGCCGGGCAACTGCCCGCTGAAGGGGCATGGGCCGGACGCGGCCTACGTTGCCAGTTTAGCGTGGCGTCAACAGCCTTGTCCAACGCACTGACGCACCAACACTCTGACGCACCAACGTACTGACGCGGGCGAACCCACCGCGGGTGCAGGCGAGCGTTCGGATCGGCACGGCTGGCTGCCACCGCAGCGCTGCGGTCACAGCACGCTCCGACCCGGGAAGCCTCTCACGCGGGACTTCCCCGGGTCCGGATTTCCGCCTTTTTGCCGAGTTTGAGGCGGAAACAAGTAAAGTACCAGGCTCGATAGGCCGATGTCCGGAAAGAGCTCACGAACGAGCCGCAGGGAGATTTCCTGCGCCAGCGAAAGGCCAACGCCGGGGCCAGCGGGAGGCCTGGTCGCCTCGCACGCGGCCAGTGCGAATCCGCTGGACCAGCAGAGGCTTGCCGTACGCAGCAGTGGATCGTCCTGCTGATGCGGGCCCCGGCCAGCAAAGCGAATCCGGTGTTGGAAACTCCCGACACCGGAATTCGCCGATGCCAGACCAACACCAAATCCGAAGGCGTCTATGACCCCCATGCACTGCGCCCAACCTCGGACATCGCGGACCGACTACGCACCACAGTCCTCTATCACTGGATTGTGTTTCGACTCGGTTGCCGTGGATTTCGGATTTCCAGCCAGCGCTCACGATGTGCGCATGGTTTACACGAAAACTCTGCCGAAGTTTTTTGAAAAGGTATGCATTTGGCCTGGATGACTCACTCTTTGCAGATAGAATAGTCGAGTGTTTTGTCTGCAGCGCGATGATGTAGTACGTTTCAGGTAGGTGGATCACCCAGTCGTCTCTCGCTGCTGTTGGTGGGTACAACATCACATGGTGTCACGGAAAAAAATTGACGGTCGATCTGCGATGAAGAAGCGTTGGAGTGGGCGGGGCGAACCTCCGTGGGTGCAACTCCCGGACGAGGAGCTACTGGACTGGCGAATCTGCGATCTGGGGATCGAGATTGAAGGCAGTTCGCTGGAACCGCAAATTGGGCGGCTCTATGAGGAGCTGGAGATGCGGGCCATCACGTTTCGTCCCCATTGCTGGCTCTCGGACGACTGGTTCTCGCCCGAGGGTGTGCCGGGAGTGGCGATTCCCTTCTACATGGCTCACCCGCGCTTGGGCCGCCTGGAACGGATGCAGATGTTGGAGGTCGAGGGGGGCACGCGGGAGTGGTGCATGCGGATTCTGCGGCACGAGGCCGGGCATGCCCTCGATACGGCGTACGGACTGCATCGTCGGCGTCGCTGGCAAGCCGTGTTTGGGAAATCGTCCCTCCCCTACCCGGAAGAGTACCAACCGAAACCGTACAGCAAAAGTTTCGTACGGCACCTGGACAACTGGTACGCGCAGAGTCACCCGGACGAGGACTTCGCGGAGACGTTTGCCGTGTGGGTCAAGCCGCGGTCGAATTGGCGTGCCCAATATGAGGGGTGGCCGGCCCTGAAGAAGCTGGAATTCGTCGACGAACTGCTCTCCGAAATGCGTCGACAACGCCCGGTGTGCGTGTCGCGGGAGCGGGTCGAGCCGGTGCGGCGGATTCGCAAGACGTTGCGCACACACTATGCTGAAAAGCGAAAAAGGTACGGTCTCGACGCGAGTTACTCGTTTGATCGCGAGTTGCTTCGGTTGTTCTCGGATGCCCCCGAGTTCGCTCGACGCACATCTGCCGCCGTTTTCCTGCGCCGCCACCGCAACGAATTGCTGCAAGTCGTTGCCGAGTGGACCGGTCAATACAAATACACGATTGATCAGGTCCTGCGGGAGATGATCGAACGCTGTGCCGCCTTGAAGCTTCGAGTTCATCTGCCCGAGCGTGTGGCGAAGCGCAATGCGCAGGTGATGTTGACCGTCCAGACGATGAATTATCTGCACCGAGGGCATCATAAGATCGCGCTATGAAAAAGCTCCGCGTGACGGTCCTGATGGATGAGGAGCTGGTGCCACCCGAGAGCATTGAAGGGGTCAGCGATCGGGAAATGCTCAACTGGAAGACGGAGTACGATGTCCTGGTCACGTTGCGAGACCTGGGGCATCACGCCGAACCACTGGGGGTGAGCGACGATTTGGGGGTGGTGCGCAAGACGATCGATGAATGGCACCCCCACATCGCCTTCAATCTGCTCGAAGAATTCCACGGTGTGGCGGTCTTCGACCAGCACATCGCCAGCTTCCTGGAATTGATGAAACTCCCCTACACGGGGAGTAACCCGCGCGGTTTGATGCTGGCCCACGACAAGGCGTTGAGCAAGAAGATCCTCTCCTATCATCGGATCTTGACGCCGCAGTTCTCGGTTTTCGAACGCGGCCACACCGTGAAGCTCCGCAAACGCTATCCCTTTCCGCTGTTGGTCAAATCGGTGATCGAGGAAGCTTCGCTGGGGATCAGCCGCAAGTCGATTGTCTACGACGGTGACGCGTTGCGGGATCGCATTGGGTACGTGCACGAAGAGCTGAAGACCGACGCCCTGGTGGAAGAGTACATCGAGGGCCGCGAGCTGTACGTGGGGGTGATGGGGAATCGGCGCCTGCAGACGTTCCCCGTGTGGGAGATGACTTTCAAGCACCTGCCTGACGACGTCCCGAATATCGCCACCCGGCGGGTGAAATGGGATGCCGCGTACCAGAAAAGACTGGGGGTCGAGACCAAGGCGGCCAAAGGGCTCTCCAAGTCCCAGCAGACAGCCATTTCCAAGCTCTGCAAACGGGTCTTTCGGGTGCTGTCCTTGAGTGGCTATGCCCGCATGGACTTGCGGATGACGGACGAAGGTAAAGTCTACGTACTCGAGGCGAATCCGAATCCCAATCTCTCGTATGGCGAGGACTTCGCCGAATCGGCTCACTCCGTGGGCATCTCCTACGAACGGCTGATCCAGTTGATCCTGCAACTCGGTCTGCATTACAGACCAAGCTGGTACTAGGCGGGATGCGGGGATGGCAGCCAGAGACGAAAAGAGGAGGAAGGGAGGAAGGGAGGAAGGGAGGAAGGGAGGAAGGGAGGAAGGGAGTCGTAGGTCGTTGCGCTGTCATGTGCGGCTGGGATGGGGAGTCTTGGTTATCGCGACATTGGGATGAGGAATGTGCAGCGGCTGAGTGGCGAGAAGCGGTGGGCGGCCGTTTACCGTGGTGTTGCCGGCAGCGGAGGTTTTCAGTTTTGGATTTCGAATTGGTTTGGGATTTCGATATTGGGATTTCGGATTTCCTATTTGGTTGCGGCCGGTGGCGTTCCCCCTGGGGGCGACTGGTATTGCGGGCGCGGGTCGAGCCAATCGTCGCGGCGGAAATGGTCAGTGTAGGCGCCATAGTCGTTGAACCACAGCCGCTTGAAGATGCGGTAGATCCAGTTCTTTTCCGGCAGCTCGTCGCCCGGATTGAATTGGGAGGCCCGTGAATGCATGGCCCGCAGTTCCTCCAACGCGGTCTGACGCACGGTGGTATCCTTGGCGCCGTGTTTCGCGGCCAACTGCAGGAGCAGATCGGGGCGTTCCAATACGATACAGCCGCGGGTGTAGGTGGCCGCCGTCTCGCGGAAGTCCCGCAAGAACGCGGATTCTCCCAGCACTTCGCGCAGTGGACGCTGGTCGTAAATGGAGTCCTTGGCGATCTGGATTACCGGGCAGGGCTCAATGTCCCCCCAGGGGCTGATGTGGTGAGTGAATCCGGTGGCGGCCGGGCAGAGTGCGTAGCCGTCGCCATCGTAATAGGCGTCGATGATGATAATCGGCTTCTTATGGCGCATTTCCACCACGAACCGCCGTGCCTGCTTCTGCTGTTGAGGAGTCAGGCAGAGTTCGGGCGCCGCTTCCGCCCCCACCGGTCGATAGATGTGGAACCACGTGTAGAGCACCCCCATGTCGATGAGGTTATCCAGCCATTTTTCGCTGAGCAGATCCATATTGGTCTGGCAGAGACTGGTGCAGACGCCGGTGATCACGCGCGCGTCGAGGCAGTTGCGCAGGCCCAGCATCGTGCGGCTCAGGACATCCTGTTTCCCGCGCCGCTGGTCGCTGACGATTTCATTCCCCTCGACGCTGATCAAGGGCGAGATGTTGCCGAGCCGGCGGATCCGCTGGGCGACCTCTGGCGTGAGGAAGTGGCCATTGGTGAAAACCTGGAAATAGCAATCGGGATGCTCGGCCAGGATATCCAGCAGCTGGGGATGCAGAAACGGTTCGCCGCCGACGATGCCAAAAAAAGCGTTCCCCATCGCACGCGACTCGTTGATCAACCGATGGAACGCATCGGCCTCGATCTTCTCCTGTTTGGCGGCCACGTCCACCCAGCAGCCTGTGCAGCGGAGATTGCAGCTGTTGGTGATGGAGATGTACAGAAAGGGGGGATAGAACTCGCCGCGTTGCAGCCGCTGCCGGTGTTTGCGAATGGAGCGAATGCCTTTGAACCCCGCATTCCACGCCAGTTTCCAGAGCAGCCGCTTATTGGTCTCGAACAGCATGCGTTTGGCCATGCGGATGTACATAGGATGGTCTCTTTGGCATTGCGCATGCCGCCGGGCGGCAGCGCGTTGTAAAGGGGGTCGTCGTCGACGATCCGCCAGTGCGGATCGGGGTACGGCGACGGGTCAAAGATCGAGTTGATCGAGTTCCTCGATCAGTTCGTCGAGTTCGTCTTTCGTGTCCTGTGTCGGCTTGCCACTGTGATGGTCCACGGGTGCTCCGACCGGCTGGCGACCGGCCAGCCGCAAATGTTCATCGCGTTCCCGGGCGGCGGTCTCCGCGTCGGAGGGTTTGCCGAACAGTTGCGACAGATCGATCTTCATTTCCCCGCCGATGCTCGGGTCGCCGGCGATCACGGGGGTCTTGTGCTGGGGGAAGATGATGGCGTTCTCGGGACATACGCGGCTGCAGGCGGGACAGCCTTTGCGGCAATTGTCCGGCTGTTCGACCAGGATGGTCTCCTGCTGGTCCACGCCGTAGACGCCGAACAGGCAGAAATCGATGCACTCCATGCAATTGGTGCAGCGGCTGAAGTCGATCACCGGGTACCAGCGGCGGGTACTTGATTCTTCGATAACCGTGGGTTGCGGCCCAGCGGCCTGGGCCGGTGGCACGGCTGGATGGGGGGTCCCATTGAGGCCTCCCTGCAAACTGACCACCTGCGTCGATTGCTCGGCCGCCAATCGCTTGATCTCATCCAAGTAGATCTGCGCGGACTGCTCCATCCGCAAGTCCAAGTGGTAAATGGTCCGGTTGGGGAGCGGGCGTTCGTCGATCACCCGCGGCGTCCCCTCGTCGGGGCGATACTCCTTGGTCTGCTTCTCCCACTTCTTCTTGCGCTCGTCCCACGCCGACTTGAGTGCCGTTTCGCCCATCCGGCCGCGAATGCCGTACCGATCGAGTGTCCAATGAGCCGCTCGCGGATAAAGCCAACTGAGCAGCACGAAGTCGCCGTGCAATCCCTGCAGCACGAGCATGGCGGAACCGTCCGGATGGAGATCATACAGGTGAGGGATCACCAGCATGTCGATGCCGTTGGTCATCATCAGCTCGGCCACAATCGTCTCTTCCAGCTTGCGCTTGGCCGGGTTGCTGCTTTGGCCCTGCGAAAGGACGACCGAGATGCGTTGTGCCATGGGAGTGTTCTCACGTTAGTGGCTGGTGGCTGGTGGAGTGAGGCTTGAGCGGTGCCGCCGTGGGACGCTGTCATGCACCGTCATGGATGAACTCCGCGATCCGTATTCCTCTCACCACGTTTCCGATTCCTCGGCCCGCACACGTGTGCGCAGCTACGATCTCGCAAGCCGTGTCCGTGGCGCCCCCAAGCTCGCCGCTACCCGCGCGGCGGGCCCCCCACGATCAGTTCAGTTGTCCCTTGATGGTGCGCTGAGTGATCTCCCACACGCTCTCCAGGTGCCCCAGGTAACCCTGCGGCGAGAGGAGTTTCTCGCCGCCGGTCTCCATTTCGAACAGCCACCCGTCTCCATACTTGTCCACGTTAATGGCTGACGGATCGTCCATCAATGCTGCGTTGAATCGGACCAGGCGACCGGCCACCGGCGCATACAGATCGCTCTCGGCCTTCTTGCTCTCGATGGATCCGATTTGCTGCCGCAGGGAGACGGGAGTGTCGTCATCGACACACCATTCCAGGAAGTAAACGTCCTGCAATAATCGCACGGCATACGCCGTAAAGCCGAAGCGGTATACATGACCGAAGCGCTGCGCCCACATGTGATTCGAGCAGTATTGGCGATCGGTGGGAATGCAGGCCGCGAACTCCCCCATCATGAATACCAGCTCGCTCATGTGTAGCGGACCCCCTGATGCTCGGGTTCAAAGAACGCGGGGAGCAATCCGTCCGCTCGCAATAGCCCGTCCCGTGTCAGGGTGACGTGATCGCTGTCGACCGTGCATAAACCCTCCGCCACGTATGTCTGCCAGGCATCGCGCCACTGTGATACGATGTCGACACCGAACTTGCCGCGAAAATAGTCGCGATCCAGCCGGCCGTGTTTCAACTGCAGAATCATCTCGCGGACCAATCGCTGGTGCGGTGTCGGTCGCAAGGCACGACCGATCGGCAGTGCGTTCTGTTCCAGCAGCGTGGTGACATACTGCTCCCATTGCGGCACATTCTGGTAATGCACGCCGGAAATGTGTCCGAAACTGGCGATCCCCGTCGCCAGCATATCGGAACCGCGCCACAGGTTGTCACGATAGCTGAAATTTACCTTGGCCGGGTCCTTGACCAGCGTGTAGGCGCTCGAGACGTGGTAACCCGCGGCCAACAGCCGATCGAAAGCGTCGTTGACCCACGCCCGTTTCTGCGGCCAATCAGCCACCGGCGTTTCGATCTTGTGCCCCAGTATGTCCTGCGAGTAAACCGTGTTAAAGGGGAGTTCCATCTGGTAAATCGTGACACTGTCGGGCGAGAGTTCCAGCACGCGGCGGATGTTGTCCTGCCAGTTGTCCCAGGTTTCACCCACCATGCCGGCGATCAAGTCGATATTGACGGTGGGAAACTGGGCCGCTTGGATCCACTCCCAAGCGCGATAGATCTCGGCCGACAGATGCGCCCGCCCGTTCTCGCTCAGCACGTCGTCGCTGAAGTTCTCCACCCCCAGGCTTAGCCGCGTAATCCCCAGTTCACGGAGGGCGTGGACTTTCGGTTCGGCCAATGTCCCCGGCTCACACTCAAACGTCACTTCCTCGGCCAGTGACCAATCAATACTCTCGCGCAATCGGTCGACCAGTGACGTGAGTTGCCGCACGCTCAAGAACGACGGAGTGCCGCCGCCGAAATAGACGAAGCGAAAGGGGCGTTCTCCCATCACCGGCAGGCGACTGACCAACTCGATCTCGCGCGCCAAAGCGGACATGTACTGCTCGATGTCGCTCGCACGCTTTTCGGTGAAGACCTTGAAATAGCAGAATTTGCACCGCTTGCGGCAAAAGGGAATGTGCAGGTAGAGCCCCAGCGGGACGTCGGCCGGCCCAACGCTCATCGCCTGGCGGACTTCGTCGACCAACTCGGCCTGCCAGCACGAAAACGGCGGGTAGTTCGAGATGAAATAGTTGCCGACTTCGGTCTTGGTGGTGTCCGTAGGCATGGCTGGTTTCGCTTCTGGCTGGTTCTTGTGCCGGGCGCCATTCGACTCTGCCGGGCACGATCCGTGGGTGGTTAGCCGGCACGTCGTTCGGCAGCGGACAGACCCGAGTCCCGACCCGCTCCCCTCTACCGTACTGGCTCCGACTTGCTTCCAAAACAATAGACGACACCCTCGTCACTGGCAATGACAAGCCGGCCGTCGGAGACGGCGGGCGAGCCCGTAAATCCGCCACCAGACTCGTGTTGCCACATTTCCTTGCCCGTGTTCAAGTCGAGCGCATAGAGACGCCCGTCCGCGGCCGCCACAAAGACCCGTTGGCCGACGATCACGGGTGACGAGTCGACTCGCTGACGCGTGGAAAACTCCCACATCAGCTGGCCATCCTTCGCATTCAGACAGTAGACCTTCTTGGCTCGCCCGCCGAACACCACCCGTTCGCCGGTCACGGCCGGCGAGCTGCGTAGCGGTTGCTGCCGCGCGGAGTCCTCGAAGGCCCAAACCACAGCCGCCTTCTTCCAGTCGACGCAGAAGAACTGGCTCCCCTCGGTGCCAAAGAAGACCTGGTCTCCCACCGCCGCGGGTGTCACTCCCGTGGGTGCCTTGATGTCCACGCTGGCTTGCTCCGTCCCTTTCGTCAATTCGATCACGTGCAGCGCCGCGTCACAGCCGGCCAGGAAGGCCCGCCCCTGGACCACGGTGGGCGTGCATCGCACCTGGTCCTCGATGGAGTATTTCCACACCAGCGTGCCGCTCTTGGCCTCCACGCAATAGAGTGATCCGTCCTGTGAGCCGAACAGGACATTCCCCTCATGGAAGTTCGCGCCGGAGCTGATTTCGGCGGCCGAGTCGAGTGTCCAGATGCCCGTCCCATTCGTCGCGTCCAGGCAGTGCATCCGACCGTCAATATCTCCGCAATACAGCCGTTGGTCGCGGATCGCCGCCGCTGCGGTGAATCCGGTGTCGAGTTTCTTCTGCCAGCGAGGTTGCCCCGTCTTCAGGTCCAGGGCCAGGACGTTACCGTCCAAGTCGCCAATATAGACGACGCTGTCGGCAATGACCGGTGTCGATTCAAACGCTCCATCCTTGACCTGGTACTGCCAGACGACTTCCAGTTTTTCGGGCAGTTCACCCTGTGCGACCCCCGTCGAATGCGCGTCGCCACGAAAGACCGGCCAGTGGGCTGGCGGTGCACTGCCGGCTGGCGGTTCGGTCGCCCCCAGGGCCGGTGCGAAACTGAGTACCACCGTTAGCAACGCAGAGTATTCAACGTGTCTGAGGCGTAGCATATCAGCGCTTCCCAAAGAGTTGCGTGACTCTCTTAACGCGGCCGCTGGCCGCTACCAAAACCGGAAATCCGAAATCCCAATATCGAAATCCCAAACAAATTCGAAATCCAAAACCGAAAACCTCAGCTGCCGGCAAAACCACAGTCACGAGCCGCAAACCGCTTCTCACTACTCCGCCCGCGATTCCATGTTCCGCTCTCCATCCTCCGTTTTCCGTCCTTCTTCCTCCCCCATTTTTGTCATTGGCATTTCTGTCATTCGAATATGTTGGAGATTTTTTTCACCCCGTGCTTCGGATTTCGAATTTCTTTCCAACCATGCACGCACCGTGCGCGGATGGTCCATCCGATCCCAGCGGCGGGACATCGCGTTCGCCGGTCGGCCGCCGAACGCCCCGCCCCGGGCGCCCCCGGTCTGGACAGTGTCGCGGGCACACGTCGTCGCGGGCACACGTCGTCGCGGGCACACGTCACCGGACGAACTTCACTGCATTGTATCAGAAGGCCTGGTGGTAGAGCTGTAACAGGGCGTTCGCGTCGGCCGGACGCGGGTTGAACGATGTGGTCCATTGTCGAGCGGCCTCGCCGGCCAGTTGGGGGAGCACCGACTCTTCGACACCGCACTGTGACAGGCGGGTTGCCAAGCCGGCTTGGGTCGTCACGCCGGTGAGGAATTCAGCCAAGCCCTCCGCCCCATCGACGGGGGAGGGCCCGGCGCCGGACGAGTCGACCGATTCGAGCAACTCGCGATAGATCTCGGCCACCTGGAAGGCGTTGAAGCGAATAACGTGTGGCAACATGATCCCCACTGCCTGGCCATGGACGATGCCATACCGGGCCGACAGGGGGTTGGCGAGTCCATGGGCCGCTCCCAGCATCGAATTCTCGATCGCCAACCCGGCCAGGCAGGCTCCCAATTGCATGGCGCCGCGCGAGTCCAGATCGGTGGGGTCGTGCAGGACGCGTGCGAAATTGCTCGACAGCAATCGCCACGCTTCACGACTGAATACGCGTGACATGGGTGACCATTTGTTGGTAACGAGTGTTTCCAAGGCGTGTGCCAGCGCATCGATGCCGGTCAGCGCCGTCACCCGGGGCGGTTGAGTGAGCGTCAGGCGGGGATCGAGAATCGCCACGCGAAAGGCCGCTCGCTTGTCCCCGCACGCCATCTTGACCTTGGTTTGCGCATCGGAAATCAACGCGAACGACTGCGTTTCGCTGCCGGTCCCCGCCGTCGTCGGTACGGCGATCATGGGGAGCATCGGCTGATGGGCCTTGCCGACACCCCAGTAGTCCTTCATCTGCCCGCCGTTGGTGTGCAGGAAGTTGATCCCCTTGGCGCAGTCCATTGAACTGCCGCCGCCCAATCCGACCAATAAGTCCGGCCGAAACTCCTCCGCGACCTCCACCCCCATGGCAATGTCGTCCGTCGAAGGGTTCTCGTGGAACTTGTCGAAACAGTGCGTCACCAAGCCGGCCTCCCGCAATGACGCGATGCCCCGCCCGGTGTGCCCTGCCGCCAGGACTCCATGGTCACTCGCCACCAACACTCGCCGGGCGCCCAATTCACGCGCGAACTGACCGAGCCGATCGACGCTGTCGACGTCGAATACGATGCGCGTGGATAACTGGAAGTCGAAGGGCACACTGCTCATGAGTTGTTACCGATCACGAGTTGCCACCGAGGAACTCGTCGGAAATCTGATACGCGCGGGAACGAAACAGAAAATCGATGATGTTCCCTTCGTGTGGCTGAAGCCAGTTCAGTTTGGTGGTGGGGATGGGCCCCACGTTCAAGCGGTCGATGTGCGTGGCATTGGTCAATTGGCGAATGAAAGCTTGGTTTCGTGTGATGGCGGTGCAGACGAGCGTCGAGCCGATCTTGGCCAGCATCTGGTCTTGTGGGCATTGCACGACAGTCGAGAAGGGAAACATGTATTCGCGACCAGCCACTTCGCTGTCGGGGGACTCGCAGTGCACCACCATCGGCCGGATATACGCACACCGCTCCAGTTCGACCAGACGCGGACCATGCGCAGCGGTCATGTCGGTGACGCCTGCAGAGCGGAGGTCTCGCTGGATCATCTCCCACACGCCTCTGGCCATGCCCGCTACCGTGAAGGCCGCCAAACCCGCCGCCGGGTCCTCCGGAGGCAGAGCCTCGACGGGACCCAGTCGGTCGGCCAATGCCTGTGCGATCTCGCGCGTGTGTCGCGAAGCCCACACTCCGGAACAGTTGATGCAGCCCCGGCCGCTGTTGAGATAAATGCTATCGGCCATCACGTCGAGATATTCTTCCCAGTGATCGACGATATCGTCCCCCAGCAGGATCTTGGAGAATCCCGGACCGTGCGCCTGGACCCGCGGGTTGCCCTGGTATTGCTGGACGGTGGGCAGCCCGCCGAAAATCATCGCTCGTGGGGCGGCCGCGAGTAACGCGGCACCTGCGTCAGGACCACCGGGGTAGAGCCCAAAGACCTCCCGCGGAACGCCGGCTTCAATAAAGGCGGCCACCATGCGATACGGCGTCCACGGTTCCTGCGGACCCGGTTTCAGGACCAGCCCGAGCTGCAAAGCGATCGCGGGCAGCCACAGCGTGTGCACGCCGGGCGAGTTGGACGGGAGCACGGCGCCCAGCACTGGCGACTGGGCCTGATAACTGACCACCACACCGCGGTGCTCGCTGCCATGGCCGCGGGTCAGAATGTCCAAGTCCAGGCCGCGCGTCAGGCAATCCAGGATCTGGTCCATGTGCGTCAGAACGAACGAGTTCTTGGCCATGTTCGCCTTGCACATGTGCAGCGGCAGCCCCGTCGAGGCGGATTGCTGGTGGACGAAATCCTCCGGCGACTGCTGGCCGTCACCTATCGCGAGCGTGCCGTGCTCGTATAACTCGGCCGCCCTCTGCAACCGCTCGATCAACTCCCGGCTGGGGATCTCGCATAACAGCTGCCTGGCCTGATCGGCTTTCCGCATGTCGCGTTGAATGAGCCCACCGTTGGCCTGACTGACCCGGGCGATCGGCTCTCCCGTGCGAAAATGGACGACCTCATCCACCTCCAACGATTCGTATGGTTTTCCCCAACGCAGGATCGGAATGGTGAGCACGCTATGAAGTCTCCTTGGCCGCCGTCGCTCGTGGTCGGCCCGACGGCCCGCCACGCCCTGTTGTCTAACTCTTTCATCACGCCATCACGCCATCGCGAACCGCCTCGCTATCCGGTCACCCCACTGGTCGACCGCCTCCAGCCCCTTGACGCGGCCCCCCGGCCGCAATCAAGACCGGAAATCCGAAATCCTAAATTCGAAATCCTTACGCGGCCTGCGGCCACAACCAAATCGGAAATCCGAAATCCCAATATCGAAATCCCAAACAAATTCGAAATCCAAAACTCGAAATCCAAAACCTCCGCTGCCGGCAAAACCACCGTCATGGGCCACCCGCAGATTCTTACCATGCAGCGTACTCCCGAGTGCTCCGTTGTCCCTTACTCCCTTACTCCCTTTTTCCCTTACTCCCTTTTTTTCTGTCATTTGAATTTGTTGGGGATTTTTTTCATCTCGTATTTCGAATTTCGGATGTCTTTCCAACCAGGCGTGCACCGTGCGCGTCTGTTATCGACGAACGCTCTAATACACGCCGACGGTGGTCTGGGATGCTACGCCGTGGAAGGGACGCACGCCGCTGATGCCGTCCCACGGGTACGCGTCGAAGGGCAGCTCCCGCTCGCCTTCGTCCCGTTCCAGGAAACCGGGCACGAAGAACTCCTTCGTCAGCGTCGTCAGCTTGACTCGACCGGTCTCGCCGTAGCCCACCACCTGGTTGGGATCGTCGAAATCGACCACTTCCACGACGGCCCGCGGCTGCGGTGCGTAGTAGGTGATCTTGTATTTGTCGGCCGCCGTCACCGGTTTGCTGCAAGCGAGGCCCATCAACGTGTTGCCGTAGGTGGGGGTCATGTAGACGCCACCTTCCTCGGGTGGGCCGTGGAGTAATTCTTCGACGGCGTAACGGGTCCACTGCGGAGTGAATTCGGTGCCGCCGGAGAAAATGCCGGTGACACCCACCTCGGGCAGGCTGGTCCCCCGCTCTTCCAAGGCCGTTGCCAAAGCATCCAGTAGTTTGGGAGTGGCGAACATGCAGCGGATATCGTGGCCGGCGGTGAGGATCGTGATGGCCTGTTCAACGCAATGTCTCTTGTACTCTTCCAGGTGCTCCATCCAGCCCTTTTTGATCAGCTTTACGACCCAGCGGGGGTCCAAGTCAATGCAGAAGCAGATGCCGCCGCGGAACTGCGCCAAGTGCTCGACCGCCAGCCGCAGACGGCGGGGCCCGGAGGGGCCGAGCATGAGCCAATTTGAGCCCTTGGGGAAATAGCGATCGGGCAATGTGGCACTGAACAGCTCGTAGTCGATGCGAAAGTCATCGATCACGACCCGGCTCTTCGGAATACCTGTCGTGCCTCCCGTCTCGAACACGTAGATCGGTTTGTCGGCAAACGCCTTGGGCACCCACCGCCGCACGGGACCGCCGCGCAGCCATTCGTCTTCAAACTGCGGAAACTTCCGCAGGTCGTCATAACAGCGGATATCTTTCAGCGGATCGAAATTCAGTGTGGACTTCTTCTCCAGCCAGAAAGGACAACCCGTCGACTCGTGAAAATGCCACTGCACCATGTCGACCGCATGGGCATCCAACTTGGCGCGGGCTTCGGCCACCGCCGTGGGGGCTGGTCCTCGAGTATCACTGGACGTTGCATTCATGTCACTTCCTCAATCGCTAATTGAGCCAGGCGCGAGGCCACGCGAGGCGAGACGCTCGTGCCTCCTCTTCGTGCCCCTCCACCCCGGCCCACCGACAAGCACTCACTCGCTCAGGCGGGGTGTTTTTCAGCCGGCCGGCCAGCCAGGGGAATGATCTCGCGGGGGAGAGACTCTGGGTAGCCGAAACAGAGGCGGTGCGCACGGGGAATCGTAACACTTTCTAGCGTGTGACGGCACTATGGCAAGTTGCCCGTCGCCAAGTTGCCGATCGCCAGGGGAAGCCCGGCGAGTGCTACTTCGGCAGCGGAGTCACCAACGGCTCGACCGTCGTGGACACGGGCGTGAGCGTTTCGGCCGATGCGGGAGTGGACTGGCCGGCCAGTGGGTGCGCATTGGCAAAGCAATACAGATTCTCTTGGGTCCGCACAAACAGGGCGCCGTCGGCGATGGCTGGCGTAGCAAGGCAGCGCTGATGCAAATGGCTGACTGCCAGGACCTGGCAGCGATCGCCCGTCGAGAGCACGTGAATATCCCCCTGCTCACTGACGACAAACAGCTTGTCGTCTCCCGCGACCAGGCCGGCACTATAACTGCAATGCAGTTGCTTCTCCCAGATCTCGTGACCATCCGCCAGCGCCAGGCAACGTAAAGTCCCCCCGTCCGTGATCAGATAGAGCCACTGGCCCACAATCACACCTGTCGGCACATAGGCGCCGCCCCAGGGGATCCGCCAGGCGACATGGGACTGGGTGACGTCGTCCTGTCCACCTGGCCGCACGGCAAAGATGGGGCCGTTGGGACCACTTGTGCTCACGATCAGTGAATTTCCCACAATCGCCGCGGGACAGGGAATATCCGTTGTCCCCTGCACATGCCACAACGGGACGCCTGTCGCCGGATCGTAGGCAATCACGAAGCCCGGAGCCCCGTTGGAACTCCCCGTGCCATTGACCACTACCTCCCACCGTGCCGGACCGCCGACGCTGGAATTCACGAGCACCGGGGTCGTCCACGAGCCGGTACTCATCCGCTCAGTCGACCAGACCACCTCCCCACTGTGGCAATGCAGCGCAACGAGCCGACTGCCCTGTGCTCCGTCCGCCAACTGAAGGACCAGCTCACCCCACAGAACCGGACTCGACGCGTGGCCCCATTCGTGCTCCAGCTGATCCAAGGGCGAATTCCAGAGCCGCTGGCCGTCCAGGCTGAAACAGAACACGCCGTTGGCACCAAACGTGGCGTAGACTCGCTGGCCATCGGTCGCCATGGTTGCCGTCGCATATCCGTTCTTGCGGTGTGTCCCGCCGATCGGAGCTCCCACGGACTGCTGCCAGACAATCGCCCCCGAGTTGCGGTCGAAGCAGAGCACCAGCAATTCGGGCGGCTGGCTTGAACTCTCCGCCGTCAGAAACACCCTGTCGCCGGACACAATCGGAGACGAATTTCCCACGCCGGGCACGGCGACTGCCCAGCGTGTGTGCAGGCCTTCGCCAAACTGGGTCGGCAGCCCTCTGTCGGCGGCGACCCCCTGCAGTAAGGCACCCCGGTATCCAGTCCACTGCCCGACCGGTGACCACTCGGCTTGTCCCGCAGTGGACAATAGGGGGGGCGTTTCGACCGATTCGAAGTGCCCGCAGCCGGTGCCCGCCGCCAAGACCGCGAGCAGTAGAAAACGAGGGATGTAGCGAATTGGCATGTGCAGTGGCCAGGCGTCGTGTCGTAACACCGTGCGGCTTTCAGGTTGGAACGGCAAGCTGCCAAGCCGCACGGCTGCTGTGCCGACAGTGATGCGCGATCCAATTTGCCCGCGACTCAATCAACGTTGGTCCGTCTCCGAGTCCTCGACATCTTGGCTCGACGCGCCACCGCGCACACACAAACGCACAGCGTGGCTGTAGGTAGGGCTGCGAATTCTCGCAATTTACACGGGCGGGGAGGTTTGGCTATCGCGGCGAGTTTGGGGTGTTGCTCAACTGTGAAAGCACTTGCAGCACACCGTTGAGGTGAGCCAAGCGGGGTCCAAATCGGTCAACGAATTCGTTGAGCATGAATTCGCCGTCCATCAGGCAATCCTCGTGCATCTCAATTTCCTCCGTCAAGTTCTGCAGGAATTGAGTCTGCACGCGGCTCAGCGTCTCGGCGGCGGACCGGCAGCACCGGGCCAATTCCGGATTCGCATCCTTCCACTGACCCAGCTCTTGGGCCCGTTGGCGTTGCGAAGCACTAAGTTGATTATTGAGTTCTCTCAACAGTTGGTTCTGTTGTTCCTGGTTCGAAATGACTTGCCGCATCAGTGCAACCATCAAGTCGCCGGTGTCCATTTTGTCGTCCAAATGACTGGATGATGCATCGGCCGATACGTCGATTCGAAACATGGGCAAGTGTTGCGGATCCGGTGTCATTCACAGTTCTCCTGGGCTGGTGAGACCTCAGTATAAACGATCCTGACCGGATGTCGAGTGAAAGAAAGGGGCGGCTGGCGGCGGGGCGGCGGGGCGTGAAGGGTGGTGCAATCCGAATGATCGTTAAAGTCGCGGGGGGACACGACCCGATTGAAACGGAGGCGAGCGGCGGTCGATGGAGGCCTCCGCGCCAGCGACGAATGAGCGGCCAGACGATGCTCGCAAGTGGCTTTCACGAGAGACTGCATGACAATTACCAGCGGACAGAAGTCATTGCCCGCCATTGGGTTTCTGACCATTACGCGCGATGTGGAGCACGGCCTGTTTGGCGGCTATCTGGTGCTCAACGCGCTAGGACGTCCGCTGGAATTTCACTGCACGGCGCCGGTTCGACCCAGTCGAGCTCAGGAGATCCTTTACGGCCGGACGTTGGACCCATACCTCTATGGGGAGCGCATCGGGCCGACGCTGCTGGAAAAATCCAAATCCGCTCCGGTGGCCGTGTTTACGGACGTTGAGCCGGCGATGGCCGCCCGCCAGCTCGTCTCGACCCCCATGGTGCTGGTACTGGGCGGTTCGACGGCGGCCGCTCCAGTGGG
This sequence comes from uncultured Planctomycetota bacterium, assembly GCA_963802295.1. GTDB lineage: Bacteria > Planctomycetota > Planctomycetia > Pirellulales > Pirellulaceae > JAJRVM01. The sequence continues at coordinate 494,575 of CAWDIM010000011.1, forward strand.
CGTCCACGACGTTGGCTCGGTGGTTGCCGCGGCTCGCGCCGACCGGCTGCGGTACGATTCGGCCCACCCTCATCCCGCTCCCACCGGCCTCGGACTGTTCCCCTTCGGGCTTGGCAGATACCACGTGGCGTGCTCCGACGGCCATCGGCAGGACTGTGAGACGGTGCGCAGCAACTGGTCGCAGTTCGCCGACCAGATTGACCTGGACGAACCCTTCGGGCGCATTCGTGAAGCGATCGACGAGGCACGCAGCAGTGCGCGGTAGCGACGCGGCCGCGGGCCGCGATCAGAAGTAATGGTTTGATCGCCACGCAGGCGACGCCGGCGTGATTTGCGCGGCGGTATTGGCATTCGGCTTGCTGCTTAGGACTCCATCCGTCATGACTTCCGTACCGCTACCGCCGGGTGATCGTCGATCCGCTGGACATGCTGCCGAGAGGCTGCCGGCGATTCCCACGTTTTCGCTGGATCTTTCCTGCGATGTGCGTTGTTTCGCCACGGGCTGGATGACGGCGTTGCAGCGCGATACGAAGGTGGTGGTCCACAGCGCGCCGCTCGAGACGGCCGTCCCCAGAACCGTGTCGATTCGCATTGGTCGGCCATCGATAGCGGTGCGGAGTTACACGTTTCCGGAACTGCCGGGATGGGGGCAACCGGCGGGGCAGCAGGTGACTTCGCCCCGTGGCAAGGCGCCGGTGGCGGCCGCTGGGGAGCTGGCGGGACGGAGCGTTGGTCGAACGCGTTTTCAGCCGCCCCGCGACATCGTCAAGTTACAAGATCGTCTGTATTACTTGTTGCAGCCGCCGCTTGAGTCGCTGGTCACATCCGGGCAGTTGAGTTTCCCGTTTCAGCCGTTTCCCTATCAGTACCAGGGGGTCGCGTTTCTCTATCCCCGTTATGCGGCCATCCTGGCCGATGAAATGGGGCTTGGCAAGACGATGCAGGCCATCACCGCCACGCGGCTCCTGCTGCGCGGCGGCGAGATCCGCTCGGTGCTACTGATTTGTCCCAAGCCGCTGGTCAGCAACTGGAAGCGCGAGTTCGCTCAATGGGCGCCGGAGCTGCCATTGGACGTGATTGAAGGCGACCAGCAGCGTCGGCGGTGGCAGTGGGAGCAGACGCACCTGCCGGTGAAGATCGCCAACTACGAATTGATGCTCCGCGATGCCGACCTGTTTCACGGTAAGCGGCTGCAATTTGATTTGGTCATTCTGGACGAGGCACAACGCATCAAGAACCGTTCGAGCACGACCAGCCAGGTCGTACGTTCCATCACGCGGTCGCGCTCCTGGGCTCTCACCGGCACGCCGATCGAGAACAGCCCGGAGGATCTGGTGGCAATCTTCGATTTCGTCCTCCCCGGTTATCTCCACAGCAACATGCGTGCGCGGCGCATCGGTCGCGCCGCCAGCGACTACGTACTGCGGCGCACCAAGGATACGGTGCTGACCGATTTGCCCCCCAAACTCTATCGCGATGCCGAGCTCGACCTGACCAGCGAGCAGTGGGACGCTTACCGCACCGCTGAAGAGCAGGGAGTGGTACGGCTGTCGCACATGGGCGAGGCGCTGACCATCCAGCATGTGTTCGAGTTAGTGCTTCGGCTCAAGCAAATCTGTAATTTCGACCCCGCATCAGGGGCGAGCATCAAACTGGAACGCTTGGAAGCGGACCTGGAAGAGGTGGCCGCCAGCGGCAAGAAGGCGATTGTCTTCAGCCAATGGGTCAAGACGCTGGAAGTGATCCGGCAGCGACTGCGACGATTCAAGCCCTTGGAATACCATGGCAAAATACCGGCTCGCAAACGGGACGACGTGATCGAGCAGTTTCGACGTGACCGGTCGCATCACGTGCTGTTGATGAGCTATGGAGCCGGGAGCGTAGGCCTGAATCTGCAGTTCTGCGGCTATGTGTTTCTCTTCGATCGCTGGTGGAATCCGGCCGTGGAAGATCAGGCCATCAACCGGGCCCACCGGATCGGAGCTTCCGGACCGGTGACCGTCACACGCATGCTGACGCTCGGCACGATTGAGGAGCGGATACACCAAGTGTTGGAAGAGAAACGGCAGTTGTTCGACACCGTTTTTTCCGAAACGGAAAGGCCTGGCAATCTTGGCTTGACACAAGAAGATATTTTCGGACTGTTCAATCTGCACGTCCCCTCCGCCGTGAAGAAGGCGGCGTAACGGAGGACATGAGGATGCACCAGGTGGATGCACCAGGGAGTGTTATTTCTGGGGAACCGAATCTCATCTGCTTGGGAAACCTGACCGATTCGGTGTCCGTAGGGCCACGAGTTGGCCCACTCCCGCGGCAAGTCGGGCATGGAAATCAAGCGGCGGCACGTGTGCCGAGCTGTCGGATGTACACGGTCATCGGGTAGGGTGATTCGAGGAATATCCAGGGCCACGGACTCGTCGCTCCCCCGGCAGCCTGTCTGGCCTTGTTCCGTTGCGGGCCCCGCGCGGCACTCTCTTGACCCTGGCGGCGGGCTTCTCCATTTCCCCATCTTGTGCCACTATGATTTCCAGTCAGGCAATACGCCTGGAGGAAGTTGGCAGAGCTGGGAATGAGTGAAATCCAATACGATTACGATGTGGTAGTGGTCGGTGCCGGGCATGCGGGGACCGAAGCCGCGCTGGCTGCTGCGCGGCTGGGAGCTCGCGTCGCGCTGCTGACCACCAATCTGGACACGGTGGCTCAGATGAGCTGCAATCCGGCGATCGGCGGGGTGGCCAAGGGGCAGATTGTGCGGGAAATCGACGCTCTTGGGGGAGCGATGGGGTGCGCGATCGACGCGACCGGCATTCAGTTCCGGTTGCTCAATCGCCGCAAAGGCCCGGCCATGCACAGCCCCCGGGCGCAGGCCGACAAACCAGCCTATCAACAGGCCATTAAGCAGATCGTCGAGTCGCAGCCGAATCTTGCCCTGCGCCAGGAGTCGGTCGAAGATCTATGGGTGGATCAGCATGGCTCGTCCGTGTCTAAGCCGCACACGTCAACGGTGCGGGGGGTACGGGTGCGGGGCGGCGCGATCTTTCGGGCGCCGGCCGTCGTGCTCACGACCGGGACCTTTCTGCAAGCCCTGATGCACACCGGCGAAGCCCAGACGGCAGGCGGGCGAGCTGGGGAGGGGACGACTGCGGGAGTCAGCCTGGCGCTGCAGCGACTGGGTGTGCAGGTGCAGCGTTTCAAGACCGGCACCCCCGCACGCCTCAATGGCCGTACGGTCGACTTTTCGCAGACCGAAGAGCAACCGGGCGAAGAGCCACCCTGCGCCTTTTCATTCCTGACGGACCGGCTGGTCGTCGACCAGCTCCCCTGTTGGATCACCCATACCAATTCGGCCGTCCACGAGCTGATTCGAGCGAATCTGCACCGCGCGCCGATGTATAGCGGGCAGATTAAGACGAGCGGTCCACGTTACTGCCCGTCAATTGAAGATAAGGTCGTGCGGTTCGCCGATCGGCAGGGACATCAGTTGTTCTTGGAGCCCGAAGGCCGGCGGACTCGCGAGATCTACGTGAACGGGATTTCCACCAGCCTGCCGCGCGACGTGCAGGACGCCATGTTTCGCTTGATCCCCGGCCTGCAGCAGGCACAGATCATGCGGTACGGCTACGCCGTCGAATACGACTATTGTCCTCCCGATCAGTTGTTTCCTTCCCTGGAAAGCAAAGTCGTTTCCGGGCTCTATTTCGCCGGCCAGATTAACGGCACGACGGGCTATGAGGAAGCCGGCGCCCAAGGCTTATTGGCCGGTGCCAATGCCGCTCTGGCCCTGGCCAAACGGGAGCCACTCGTGTTGAGTCGCGACCAGTCGTATATCGGCGTGATGATCGACGATCTGGTCACGCGGGGCGTGGACGAGCCGTATCGCATGTTCACGAGCCGCGCGGAGTATCGCTTGCTGTTGCGACAAGACAATGCGGATCGGCGCCTGACGCCGATCGGGCGTCAGGTCGATCTGGTGGATGAGCATCGGTGGGGCCGTCTGCTCGCCAAAGAAGAGTCCATCCAGGCCACCAAGCGACTGTTGGATGCGCGGCGCGAGGATGGCGTTACGCTCACCAAGATCCTCCGCCGGCCGGAGGTGACGTGGGATGATATCGTGTCGCGAGCCCCCGATCTGGCACCGGTCCGGTGGGAGGTGGTCGAGCAAATCGTGTTCGACGTGAAATACGCCGGCTATGTCGAACGCCAGTTGCAGCAGGTGGAACGTCAACAGCGGCTGGCCAAAAAACGCATACCCAGCGACTTCGATTACATGCAGCTGGTTCATTTGCGCACGGAGACTCGCCAGAAGCTGGCCAAGATCCGACCACTGAATGTTGATCAAGCCAGTCGTATCAGCGGGATTACGCCGGCCGACATTGCCCTGCTGTTGACCTACCTGGCCAGTCGCGGCTCCGCCTGACTCGTCGCGTCCATCTCAGTGGTGGGTGGATATATCGGATGATCAACATCCGTCGATGAATGGGCCCGCTGCAGAGGCTCTTAAACAAGGCTTGCCAAGGCCCCTGTCAGCGTCCCGCTGGGGAAATGGGAAGGTTCGAGCCAGGCGGTCGACAGCCGTCATCCCTGACAGGCATTTTCGCTCGTTTTCCAATTTCATGTTGTAAGTTGTTTTTTGATATAGACTTGTGTAATTTGCATCAATCTTGACTGTTCTTTCCAGAGTTGTATAATCTCTCCGGTTGGCAAATTCGGTAATCCTGGAAGAACCGGACGAACTTGCCAATTGAATACGGTTCAGGGAGGTGTGCTATTTACGTACACCGCGGAACTTAACTAACGAGGGAGCTAGGGGCTAGCAGCGACGTGGCGTATCACGGAAGGACGGGGGTTCTGGTAAGTCCTTGGATTACCAGCAGAGAATGGGGACCTTCGAGCACGCTAGTCCGGCCATCGATGAGGAGGGATGGTTCATCGCCATGTCTACGAAAACTGTCTTTACAACTGGTGAAGCGGCGAAAATTTGCAAGGTTAGCCAGCAGACGATTATTCGTTGTTTCGACAACGGATCGTTGAAGGGATTTCGAGTCCCGGGCAGCCGATTCCGCAGGATTCCTCGTGATCAGCTGTTTGCGTTCATGCGGGACAATGGCATTCCCACGGACGCGTTGGAGAGTGGGAAGCGGAAGGTCCTGATCGTCGACGACGACGAGGAGCTGGTAGAACTCTTGGCGGACGTATTCGAGCGTGACGGCCGTTTCGATGTCCGGTTGGCGAACAACGGGTTCGACGCCGGCATGTTGGTCCGGGAGTTTCGTCCCGACTTGGTGGTGCTGGACGTGATGCTGCCCGACATCAACGGCAAGGAAGTATGCCAGCGTGTGCGCAGCGACAGCTCACTGGAAGCTGTGAAGATCATCTGCATTTCGGGGATGGTCGAGCAGGGCAAGGTGGCCGATTTAAAGGCTGCCGGCGCGGACGACTTCATGCACAAGCCGTTCACGGTGGATCGCTTGCTCGATCGGGCTTGCGACCTGCTGGAAATGGAGCGAGCGTTGACCGGCTGACGATGTCGGGGCGAACTCCGGGAGAAATCGGGTGAGCAAGCCGCCGGCCACTCAAACACCACGCTTGCCTCGCTTGTCGACCGGTTCGTCCTCGTGGCGTCTGCCGTTGAACGATTACGCCACGTTTGAACTCGTGCGCGTATTGCTGCTCAATGAACCTGTCGAACGTGAGACGCTGGTGGCCGAGTTAATGTCGGTCGATCCGGCTTTGACGTTGTGGGTGGCGTGCGCTGCGGGGATGTCGAGTGGCGTGGCGGCAGCACCTCCGGCGGGGGCGAATGCCGGTTCGACCGAAGGCACGGTGGGAAGCCCGGCGGTGGGTGATCCTTTTCCGCGTTGTGTGTTGGATCTGGCACGGTGGTTCGCGCGGCATGCGCTCCAACTTCTGCAGTGGTCCGCGGCGGAGCTGGCTGAGCCGCGGGCGGAGCGGGATATGCGGGTCCGCTGGCGTGAACTGGCGGCGGATGCCGTGGCCGTCGCGACGTTGGCGGCGGACCAAGTGGCTGACGACGCGGTGGCGGCCGAAGCGTTTCTGTTCGGCTTGCTCCACAATGCGCCCGAATGGCTGCGCAGCTGCGGGCCGCGCGTCTCGGTCACCCGGCAACAGCCAGGCTGTCTCCCCGGCTGGCTGGCGGAACTGCTCCGCGAACGATCCCGTCCGGCGCGCCGCAGCACGGTGCAGCACGTGGCGCGGGCCACGAAATTGTGGCGCGAGTCGAGCCGGAGGGGACGTCGGGTGGCGGACATCGACGTGACCGAGGCCCTCTTGGCTCGCCGCCGCTGGCAGTCGACCGGGAGGGTGGTCGACGCCCGTCAACATCCGCTCATCTCCCTGACCCATCGGCTGCGAAGGCTCGGCCAGTTGGAAGACGATTTCCAGCATGCGTTGGAGCAAGAGCGGCTGGTGTCGCTGGGCGAATTGGCGTACGGCGCCAGTCATGAGATCAACAATCCGTTAGCGAATATCTCCACCCGTGCCCAGGCGCTGCTCTCGGAAGAGTCCGATCCGGAGCGGCGCCGCATGCTGGCCATCATCAATACGCAGGCGTTCCGCGCCAACGAAATGATCGCTGACATGATGTTCTTCGCGCGACCGCCCGAACTGGTGCGGCACGATAGCGATCTGGTACAACTTGTGGCCGGTGTTGTCGCCGAACTGGCCGATGAAGCGCGTCTGCAGGGAACGCAGCTGATTCACACCGGCAGCGTGGCGCAGCTGGTTTTGTCGGTGGATGCCACGCAACTGGCGATGGCGATCCGTGCCGTGTGTGTCAACGCTCTGCAGGCGTTGGGTGCTGAAGGGGAATTGGAGCTGACGGTGCGGCCGGCCGAACCGGCGCCGGATGAACTGCAGGGGTGGGCGCGGATTGTGATTCGCGACACGGGGCCGGGCATACCGCCGCACGTGCGGCGGCATCTGTTCGATCCGTTCTTTTCCGGGCGGGAAGCGGGACGCGGTTTGGGGTTGGGGCTCTCCAAGTGCTGGCGCGTCGTCACGATGCACGGCGGGCGCATGGATGTGACCAGCCAGTTGCGGCAAGGCACGACTGTCACCATCCATCTTCCGCTGCGCGTGCAGGACGCGTTGCAGGTGGCACGCGCCAGCGAGGAATAGAGGGATCGCCATGGATTACGGATGGTGGAGTCTGGTGCCGCCGCTGGTGGCCATTATCCTGGCGATTGTCACGCGGCGCGTCGTCGCCTCACTGTTGCTCGGTTCGGCGATCGGTGCCTTGATCTTGAAGGACTGGTCGGCGGACTGGAATCCGTTGACGGCCGTGGCGGACCTGCTGGAAAAACACCTCTGGACCAGTCTCTGCGATCCCGATCATATTCGCGTCTTCGTATTCACGGCCTTGATGGGGGCGATGATCGGAGTGGTTCAGCGCATGGGTGGGATGCAAGGCGTGGTGCAGGCGCTCGCCCCCTTGGCGCGCACGCGACGCAGCGGGCAGATGCTGACCTGGGTCTTGGGGTTGTTGATTTTCATCGACGACTATGCCAACACGTTGTTACTCGGTCACACCATGCGGCCGCTGACGGACCGGCTGCGAATCTCGCGTGAGAAACTGGCATACCTGGTCGACTCGACGGCCGCTCCCGTGGCGGGGCTGGCCGTCGTCTCGACCTGGGTCGCCGGCGAAATCTCTTATATTCAGACCGGGTTGAACGGTCTCGACCTGCCGCCGGGCACGGTGGACGCGTTCAGCGTGTTTGTCGCGACGATTCCCTATCGATTCTACGTGTTATGGGCGCTGCTGTTTGTGCCATTGATGGCCCTGTTGGGTCGCGATTTCGGCCCCATGCTGCAGGCCGAACGACAGGCGCTGCGCCAGCCGCTGGAGTCGCCCGCCAGGGCCGACAGTGAGGAACGCGGCGAGCAGGCCGGCGTCCCGCATCGCTGGTATAACGCAGTGGTGCCGGTGCTCGTCACCTTGGGAGTGACGGTGTGGTTGCTGTTGTTGACCGGCGCGCAAAAGGCCGGCGGCGCCCTGACCATGGATATCCCGTGGTCTGCACTGATCCAGTTCTTCAACGGCGGCGATTCGTATCTGGCGCTTGTGTACGGCTCGCTGGCCGGTTTGCTGGTCGCGGTGCTCATGGCGGCTCTGGAGGGGATACTGACCTTCTCTCAGTCGCGTCAAGCGGCGTTCCACGGCGCTCGATTGGTGCTCCCCGCCCTCACCATCTTGTGGCTGGCCTGGGCCATCTCCGGTATTACGAGTGAGCAATACCTGGGGACTGGCAAGTATCTGGGGGGAGTATTGCAGCGTTCGATTGATGTGCGGTGGATGCCGACGATCGTCTTCATCCTCTCGTCCTGCGTGGCGTTTTCGACGGGGACCAGCTGGGGGACGATGGCGATCTTGATGCCGATCGTCGTGGGGGCGACGTTCCGCATGTTGGACGCGCAAACGGGAACAACCGATCCTTACTCGCCGTTGCTGGTTGCTTCGATCGGCAGCGTGTTGGCGGGCGCCATCTTTGGAGACCATTGTTCACCGATTTCCGACACGACGGTTCTCTCGTCGCAAGCGAGCGGCTGTAACCACGTGGCGCACGTTTGGACACAGCTTCCTTATGCGTTGGCCGTCGCTGCGATCTCGATTGTCTGCGGCACGCTGCCGGTCGGTTTCGGCCTGTCCGTTTGGCCGCTGCAGGTGCTCGGCCTGGTGGCCATGCTGCTTCTGCTGCGGTGCTTTGGCCGCCGGCCGGAAGTCGCATGACAGGACATCGACGGGCGGCTGCTGTGCGCCCAAAAAGACCCCCCCGCCCCCCCTTCGCCGAGCCTCTCGAGGAGCCTGTCAGGCGCCCATTCGTGTACCCGGCTGTTCCAGCGGAAGCTGGTCGATCGCGGAAACGTGCGTACCGACTTCGACCCTGCACCCATCAATCCATCACGCGCTGCGGCAAAGGCTCGCTGGAAAACACCGGAATTCTGGCGTGACGACTGATCTTGTAAGAATTACACGCCCCGAAGCGTTCCTGGCGGTGCGGGATGGCGGACGCGGTGGGGTGACTCCGGTCGTCGCACAATCTGTGAAAACGCCGTGAAATCAGCCGAAAAAGGGACTACGCGTCGCGATACCGAGGGGGTTGGATGTCCCTGCCCGCAAAAGAATCAACCGGTTCGGCACGAGGCTTGCGTTAACGTCCACCGGTTACCTGGTGCGGTGGTTTGTTGAGTCGAGGTGCAACGATGAGGAGTTACAACGCCGTGTGGTATTCAGCAGTCTTGGCCTTGTCCATGTTGTCCGTCGAATCCGCCGCCGCTCAGCATGTCGCTCCGCAGCGTTATGGGCGGGTCGAGCCGATCCTCCTGACAGCGTCTCCCGTATGTTGCCAGAGTCCGGCAGACACGGCGAGTCAACCGGTTTGTTTGCCGGCCGGCGATGGCACGTACTTGCCGGTAGCGGACCGCGATCCCATTGCCGTGATTCCGGCCGCGTCGCGGCTGATGCCCCTCCCCACGCCACAACAATGGCGTGGGTACGAGCCAGATGTCGCCACCGTGATTGAATATCCCGCTCCGATCATCAGCTTTTCCGGCCCCGAGCCGGTACGCGTGCTGCGACCAACCGCCATTGTTCCACCAGCGCCGTCGGTTCCCGATGGGTACGTGGTCGGGCGTGGGTTGATCGGTCAGCCGAAGCTGTACAAGCCCGGGCAGCCGGTTCGCAACTTTCTGCGTTATATCAGCCTTTGAGAGGCTGTCCGGGCTGGAATCACCTGCCACTTGTGATCTTGATCTGCAGCGCGCTCACCCTCGGATCGTCCGGGCCACGGCTGCCTGACGCTGACTCCCAGCTGCACCGTTCCCCATGATCGGACGCCACCACGCAGCTCGGACTCAGCAGCTGCGGTTGCGCAGCTCGGTAACGATCCGTTGGACGATCCGTGCCACCTGCTCGGCGTCGACTTGGCGATCGACCGGGCAACCTCCGACCGGTTCGTCGGCGAACCCTTCCGCGGCCAGCAGGCATTGCAGTTGGCGCGCCAGCGTCTGGAGTTCCAGTTGTTGGCTCTGTGACTTGGGTTGCCGCCCCGCGCCGGTCTGGAACCCGCGCAATTGCAACGCCGCGCGAAAGCCTTCGGGAAACTCGGCCGAATAGAGCATGGCGTCAAACAGTTGCAGCAGGCGGTATTGCAGATCGCGTGCCTCGTCCAGCTGTCTCGCCATGGTCAGGTCGTACAATTTGCGGGTGATTTCGGGGACCACGCCGCTCGTCGCATTGGTGCCGCCGTCGCAACCGATCAGCAGCATGGGCATCAGCGCGGCGTCCCAGCCTGTCAGGAAGCTGAAATCGGACCGCCGCGGTCGCACTTCGGCGATCATCCTCATCATGTGCGGGAGATCCCCCGACGAGTCCTTAATGGCCACCACACGCGGGCATTCTTCCGCCAGCCGGCGGACGGTCGGCACGTCGATGGGAGATGCGAACATCGGAATGTTGTACAGCGTGATATCGATGGGCGAGTGGTCGGCGATCTCCTTGAAATAGGCGTAGACGCCGGCCGGAGTCAGTTTGTAGTAGAACGGCGACACGATGGCCACGGCCCGACAGCCGAGCGTGTGGTAATGTTCGCAGGCGCCAATGGTCTCACGCACATTGGCTTCGGCTGCCCCGGCCAGGATCGGTACGCGCGAAGCGGTCTGGTCGGCCATGATCTCGATTATTCGGCGTCGCTCTGCGGCCGTGAAACGCGTGAATTCACCGGTCGACCCGTTGGGGTAGAGTCCATGGACTCCGCGCTGGATCAGCCAATCGACATAGCGGCGCAGTTCCCGTTCGTCGATGTCGCCTCGCGAGTCGAGGGGTACGATATTGGGCGTGAAGATGCCCTGCAGGCGTCGTGCGTCGTTGGTCATCGGCTGTGAGCCTTCCGCTGGTGGCTGTCTGGCTGGTGGCTGTCTGGCTGGCCCTGGCGTTTCCAGGTCCCCGCCCTGGTGACGCGAAGCGACTCGCGGCCAATCCCGCAAGCCGCCTTGCACACGGTTGTTTATAATCATAGCTTGGCGCAGGTCGCTTGGCAGGTTGCCGGCGACATCTTTCTTTGGCAGTCCGTTCGTTCCCGTCCGGGCAAAACAAGGCGAAATCGTGGCCCCACGTCGCAAAGCAACGACCTCTGATCCCGTGGCCGCGGCGCCAGTTCATCGGACCGATGCGGCTGACCGTGCTTCCTCCCCGACGCGGGTCGTGCTGGTGTCGACGGGCTTCCTGCTCTGCCTGGCCGCCTATCTGCTGTTGTTTTACAGCGCCGAATTCGTGCCGGGCCGGCAGCGATACCGGCCGCTGGGCTTCGTCATGGTGCCGGACGAACTGATCTCTGACTGGCTGGGACGCCCGCACGGCGAGTTCGCGATGCTCGATCGCCTGGGTCCGCTGAGCGTGGCGGGCGGGATCGTCGGCGCGGCGTTTCTGCTCGGATGGCTGATCCTGCCTCACTGCCAGTCCGGGGAACGCTTGCAGTGCGCGGAATTCCTGGCGTTGGCCACGGGACTGGGACTCAGCGGACTCTCCGTGGCGACATTGGTGATCGGGCTGCTGGGCGGATTGCGGCAACCGTTCATCTTTCTGCTGCTTGGATTGATGTTGCTGGCCATGGTTGCCTGGCGCGCCTGGCGTCGTGGCGTGTGTCAGCGGCTGATTCGCGGGTCGGCAGCTCCGCAGCCTCCGCCGGCGACTTGCGCAGGGGCCGAGGCGGCGGTGGACGCGCGATGCGCTGCGTGGTGGCGGCCTCGCTGGTGGTGGGCCGCCGTGCCGTTCGTGCTGGTGACCGTGGGTGGAGCGGTGTTGCCGCCGTTTGACTTCGATGTGTTGGAATATCACCTGCAGGTTCCCAAAGAATGGTACCAGCAGGGGAGTGTGACGTTTCTGCCACACAACGTATATGGCAATATGCCCTTGGGCGCCGAGATGTTGGTCACTTTGGCGATGGCCACTTCGACCGGTGACCCGGCATGGTGGTGGGGCGCACTGGCCGGCAAGGTAGTGATGGCGAGCTTCTCGTTGTTGACCGCGCTGCTGATCTTCGCGGCCGGTTGCCGCTACTTCTCTCGCACGGTGGGGATCGTTGCTTCGCTCTTGTATGTCTCCACTCCGTGGATCGTCATGGTATCGATCAACGGCTTGAACGAAGGTGTGATGGCTTATTACTTGATGGCGGGTGTCTATACGGGAAGACTCTGGTGGGACCGACGGCGCCAGACCGGTGCGCCGTGTTGGGGACTGCTGATGCTGACCGGCTGGATGGCCGGCTCGGCCGTGGCCTGCAAGTACACTTCGGTGCTCCTGATCGTCGGTCCATTGCTGATCGTGACGGTGTTGGGAAGTCGCATGTATCGCGTGCGCATCCCCCTGGTCTTTCTGTTGACCGTTTCGGCTGCCTGTGGATTGTGGTTCGGCAAGAACTGGGCACTGAGCGGCAACCCGACTTATCCGCTGCTCTTTGACGTATTCGGTGGCGAAACGCGTACGGCAGCCAAGGACGCGCAGTGGCGCCGGGCTCATCAGGTACCGCGGGACGGGCGCGGGAATCGGTATTCGTTGTCGCAAGCCTGGCAAGCGACGGTCAATGTGCTGGGACGCAGTGTGTGGCATAGTCCGGTGATTGTGCCGTTTGTCGCCCTCGTGTTCTGGCGGTCCGGCAGGTACCGCGAGCTGGCCTACTGGGCGGGTCCGTTGTGCTTCATCCTGGTTGCGTGGTGGCTGCTGACGCACCGCTTGGACCGCTTCTGGGTTCCGGCGCTGCCGCTGATGGTGCTGCTGGCGGGCGTCGGAGCAGCCTGGTCCGGTGGTGTCGTTTGGCGACGAATCATGTGGACCGTGCTGGCCGGCGGTCTGCTGGCCAATTTCGTTCTCGTCGCTTCTCCGTTGACGGGTGATAACCGCTACTTCGTCGCGTTGCGGCAGTTGCGCGACGATTCCCGCATGTTGCTGGTGTCCAATGCACATCGGTTGAATGCACACGCCTTTATGCGTGACTGGATTGCGCCGGAAAGTCGCGTGTTGCTGGTGGGGGATGCCGCGGCATTCGACTTACCGTTCCCGGTGCTCTACAATACGTGCTTTGATGACTGCATCTTTGAGGAGATTTTTCGGCAGCGCGACGTGTCGGCGCGGTGCGCTCGCCTGCGGGAACTGCAGATCTCGTACGTCTATATCGATTGGGCCGACATTGAGCGCTATCGTCAACCGGGCAACTATGGTTTCAGTGAGTTTGTGACTCGGCAGTTGGTCCATCAGGAGTTGGAGTTGGAGCAGCAATTGCTTCAGCGGCTGGATGTGCCGGGGTTGGATCCCGCGGATGGCGAGTTGTTCGCCGTGCGCCTCGATGTCGACTGATCTTGAATAGACCGCGCGAATTCCATAAGTTGAACGCGTTGCGTGTGCAGGGCGATAGCGAGAGCCGTTTCGGACGAATGGAGTTGAAAGGAATTCGGTGGAGTCATCGCACAACGATCCCGCGTCTTCGGCTGCTTCTGCCTCTTCCGCAGCCGGCGAGTTGTCCCGCGCAGCCGGTACCTGCGAGTCGCCGGACCTGGATCTGGTGATCCAGCGGGCGCGGCAGTGCCTGCTGGTTCAGCAGCATGAGGAAGGGTATTGGTGCGGCGAGCTGCAGGGCGACACGATTCTGGAGAGCGAGTACATTCTGTTGCTTGCTTGGTTGGACCAACTGGATCGCCCGCTGGTCCAGCAGGCAGCGAGGTACCTGCTGCGCGAGCAATTGCCGCAGGGTGGCTGGGCGCTGTTTCCAGGTGGAGAGATGGAAATCAGTGCCAGCGTGAAGGCTTACTTTGCGTTGAAGTTGGCCGGGCACGATCCGCGCAGCGAACCGCTGCGGTTGGCGCGCGAAGCGATAGTGGCCCACGGCGGCGCCGATGAGGTGAACAGCTTCACTCGATTCTACCTGGCGCTGTTGGGGCAGATTCCCTTCGATCTTTGTCCGGCGGTGCCGCCTGAGGCGGTGTTGTTGCCCAGGTGGAGCCCGATCAATATCTATCGCGTGAGTGCCTGGTCGCGGGCCATGTTGGTGCCGCTGTCGATTGTGTGGGCGCATCGCCCGGTGCGACCGCTTCCCACGCGTCTGGGAATCGAGGAGTTGTGTGTGCGGCCGGCGCTGCGGTGGCCCCCATTGCGGCGTCCCGGGGCGGTCAGTTCCCGTCGGCTGGTGACTTGGGACCGGTGTTTTCGTGGTCTTGATCGTCTGCTGAAGACGTGCGAACGGCTGCGACTGCGTCCCTTGCGCCAGCGGGCACTTCGCGCGGCAGCGCAGTGGATGACGGATCGGTTCGTGGATAGCGACGGGCTGGGCGCGATCTTCCCGCCGATCGTGTGGAGTGTTATTGCGCTGAAATGCCTGGGATACTCCGACCAGAGCGCGGAAGTGCGCTACTGTCACGAGCAACTGGAAGATCTGGTGATTGCCGACGAGAACGTCGAACACGGCACCACGGTGCGGTTGCAGCCCTGTAAATCTCCGGTCTGGGACACGGCACTCACCTTACGTGCGCTGGCTGGGGTCGGAGAGCCGGGAGATGAGCCGGCCGTCGCGCGGGCCACGCGCTGGCTGTTGTCCCGCGAAGTGACTCGGCCAGGCGATTGGTCGCTGACCGTGCGGGCCGAGCCGAGTGGCTGGTACTTCGAGCACCACAACGCGTTCTATCCCGACGTGGATGATACGGCCATGGTGCTGGCTGCTCTGGGCGAGCAGTACATGCCCGATCGCGAGTCAGCGCAAGTGTGGCCCGATCGCGTGGCTGTGCAAACGGTGGCGTCCCAGTTGGAAGAAGCTCGCGCCGCGCGCTGTTGCTCAGCCAAGCCGTGGATGCCTGTCAGCGCGCTCGTCGGTGGATGCTGGCGATGCAGAATTCTGATGGCGGTTGGGGGGCCTTTGACAAGGACAATGACCGACAGTTCCTCTGTCACGTGCCGTTTGCGGACCACAACGCCATGATCGATCCCAGCACTCCCGATCTCACCGGACGAGTGCTCGAGGCACTGGCGCGCTGGGGAGCGACGCTCACCGAACCGATGGTGCAGCGAGCCGTGCACTATTTGCGGCAAAGGCAAGAGCCGGATGGCAGTTGGTACGGGCGGTGGGGGGTCAACTACATCTACGGGACCTGGCAGTGCCTGGTGGGAATGGCGGAAGTGGGCGTTTCTCGGGACGACGCGGACCTGCAGCGGGGGGCCGAGTGGTTGCTGAGCCATCAGCAACCTTGTGGCGGCTGGGGCGAGTCCCCGGAAAGTTATGCTCACCCCCAGACGCGGGGTCAAGGTCGGGCCACGCCATCCCAAACGGCCTGGGCCGTGCTCGGGCTGCTGGCCTGCGGCCTGCACGAGCACCCTGCCGTGCAGCGCGGCATTCACTTCCTTCGCGCGGCACAGCGTCCGGACGGCAGCTGGCTGGAGCCGGAATTCACCGGGACCGGCTTTCCGCAAGTCTTCTATCTGCGCTATCACATGTACCCGCTCTACTTCCCGCTGCTGGCGCTGGGACGCTACCAGCAGGCGTTGCGCACCTCCTGGGGCGGCCAGCCGGAAATCCCAGGCACGCAATGCGAAACCAACAATTCGAATGACAGAAAAAAGGGAGAAAGGGAGTAAGGGAGGAAGGGAGAAAGGGAGAGGGAGACGCGGTAGTAGGCTGCGTGGTGAGAATCTGTTGGCGGCCGGTGACCGTGGTCTTGCCGGCAGCTGAGGCTTCTGTTCTTCCGTTGTGGATTTCGAGTTTGTTTAGGTTTTCGACATTGGGATTTCCCATTTCCGAATTTTGATTATGACCGCAGGCCGCAAAGTATTCGTTTCATGACAGTACCGATATCCCAAGCGGTGGCGGTCGCACGGCACGTTTTATGGAACAAGGCGCGGCGCGTCCGGCGATATCCGCTCGTATTGATGCTCGAACCACTCTTTCGCTGCAATCTGGCTTGTCCCGGCTGTGGAAAGATCGAGTACCCGGTCGATGTGTTGAAGCGGCATCTCACCCCCGAGCAGTGCTTCGCGGCCGCCGAGCAATGTCGGGCACCGATCGTATCGATTGCCGGGGGTGAACCGCTGTTACATCCGCGGATCGATCAGATCGTTGCTGGTTTGGTGGAGCGGAAGAAGTACGTTTACCTCTGTACCAACGCATTGCAGCTGGAGGAATCGCTCCGACGGTTCGCACCGACGAAGCGACTTGTTCTGTCAGTGCATTTGGACGGCCCGCCAGCGGTGCACGACCGCGCGGTGGGGCGGGAGGGCGTGTATGACATCGCGGTGCGGGCGATGCGGGTTGCGCTGGGCCGCGGATTTCGTGTCACGACCAACGTAACGCTTTTTCAGGGGGTCGAGCCCGCGGAGGTGTGTGCCCATTTCGACTCCTTGATGGCCTTGGGAATCGAGGGCATGACGGTGGCGCCGGGATATCGCTATGCCGATGCCCAGGACCAGGAGCATTTTCTGGCCCGCCAGCAGACCGAGCAGTTGTTCCAACAAGTTCTGCAGCAGCGCAAACGCAATTGGCGTTTCAACCAGACACCGGTTTACCTGGAATTTCTGCAGGGGCGTTATGAATTGCCGTGCACTCCCTGGGGCAATCCGACGTACAACGTATTTGGCTGGCAGACGCCGTGCTATCTCGTGAACGAGGGATACTGCGACTCGTTCCAGCAACTGCTCGTCACGACTCGTTGGGAGGAGTACGGTCAGGCCAGCGGCAATTCGAATTGTCGTGACTGCATGATGCACTGCGGCTACGAACCGAGTGCCGTCCAGGCAACCTTGGGTTCGTGGCGCGGTATGTGGACGACGCTGCGCTGGTTGAGCGGGAGTCGAACGCATCTCCGTTCACGTTCTGAGTCGTCGGCACGAATGGCAGGTGTCGAGACGACGGACTAGACGGCGATAGCCCATCGCCTGGCGTTTCAATGCCGTGTACTTGCCTCGCGGTGACGGCGTAACCATCGCCGGCGCAGCATAACAGCGACCCCAAGCGGGGTGCCCAACGCGATCAACCACGGTGTCATGGCCACGACGGCAATGACAGCCGCCTTTGCCGCGATTGTCAGTGCGTCGAGCGATTGGGCCCATGCCCGCCGGATTCTCGTGCCAAACGTGGGACTCTCCTCCGGAACATAGCCCCGGATCTCGCGCGCGTTGAGTGTGACGGTCGAGAGATTACAAAAAGGGGTCAGGACTCTTTTTCGGATTTCTCTGAGTTCTCGGCTGGAATTCTCGCGGACTTCTTGCCCGCCAGGGACGCCGCCGTGACGGAGGGCCCGGGGGATCGCAGACTCGGGAGCCGTTGTTCCTGCGCTCCGATTTCGTGACCGGCTGTGGGTGCTCCGAGATGCGGTTGGGGTGTCGCGTCTGTTTACCGAGCCCGGCCGTCTGACTGGCGTGGCCCATATCGGCAGGAACACGATTGGGGTATGTTGGTCTGGTGAAGGTCTCGGGGCGAGTCTGGTAGTATTCACACCGGCAGTCTGCATCGATTTCCAATTCGCAAAGCGTGTGGCGTGCCGCCGCGATGACGGTGGCTCGTATTGGATTCGAGCAGAGGATTTCACGGGCGACTGAAGGCGGCGAAGCGATGTGGTTGCGTTGGGTTGTCAGTAATCTGATTGATCAAGTGACAGAGGACAAGGTGCGGCAGGCGGTGGATCGCGCCAAGCAGGTCGCGGAGCCGGTGCTGCGCGCTCGGCAGAAGCCGCAGGTCGAGGGGCAGGAGAGCGGAACGCCGGCGGCGGAGCCGCACTGTGACATCGTCATGATGTTTGCGCTCGCGCTGGAATCGGGTGGCCTTGTCGATCAGATGACCGACGCCGTGACGACCCATTGTGCCACGTTCGTCGAGCGATCGGGCATGTTGGGGGGGCGACGCGTGGTCGTGTGCGAATCGGGAGTGGGGCGAGAGGCGGCGGCGCAGGCGACCGAGGACGCGATCAAGATTTTTCGCCCGCAGTGGATCATATCGGCTGGCTTTGCCGGAGCTTTGATGCCGCAGATGCGGCGGGGCCATATCTTGATGGCCACGTCGATTATCGATCAGCACAAGCACCCGCTGGAAATCGGCTTCAAGATCGATCCGGCGATTGTGCATGCGACTCCCTCGTTACACGTGGGGAGTCTCTTGACGCTGGATAAGTTGGTCCGTGATCGCGAGGAGAAAGTGCAACTGGCCGGCGAGTATCACGCCGCGGCCTGTGACATGGAAACGATGGCGGTAGCGCAGGCGTGCCGTCGCCGACAAGTTGGATTTCTGTCGGTGCGCGTGATCAGCGACGAACTGGATGACCGCCTGCCACGGGAAGTCGAACATTTGCTGGACCAGACGACCCTCGCCGCCAAGTTGGGAGCGGTGACGCGGGCGGTGTTTCACCGCCCGCGCAGCATCCAGGACATGTGGAATCTGCGCGAGACCGCCCTCAAGGCCTCCGATCGATTGGCCAAGTTCCTCGTCGGCGTGGTCCCACAACTGGCGGTGCCAACTGCCGACGGTCCCGCACCAGACGGTCCCGCCGAGGATAGCCCTGCTGGCGGCAACGTGTGATGTGGCGGTGCCGGTTTTGAGCCTGGGCGATGCTGTCCTGCGAGAGTGAGTCGGGCCGGCGCAGTTCCCACCGCGGATGGTGCCGTGGGAAGGTGGTCATCCGACCTGTTCATGGTGCGGCGACGTTCGTCTTAGCTTGGTTTAGCCCCTCCGCCTGCCAGCAGCCGGAACAGCCAGCTGCGAGGCAACTCGGCAACCTGAAAGCTGCTTGGCCGGCCCAGGGCTTCTAAGGCTGCCCGACCGGCGCGGTAACCGCTGCGGACCGCACTTTCCATGGTGGCGGGCCAGAGGGTATCCGTCCAATCGCCAGCCAGCAACAATCGGTCGACAGGAGTCTTTTGTGGCGGCCGCAGGCGGGACAGTCCGGGCACGACGGAAAATACCGCCTCACGCTGCGTGATCAACCGTGACTTGACCAGATGGGCCTCGGCCGTCTGCGGCCACAGCGCGGTGAGTTCATGCACCACGCGTGCGATCAGTTCGGTGGGTGGGTAGTTCGTGATGTGGCGTGAGGCACTGATGACGACCTGGTAATAGTGCGTGGTCTCGCCTTCAGGCGGTGACTCGGTAGGACGGCGGAAGATCCACTGTGCCAGACGTTCCAGTAGCACCGCGTGCGGCAGATCCATGATCGGGCGATCGAACCACAGGTGCAAGGAAGTAATGGGAGCGGCTTCTATGTGATCGACCTGAGCCAATTGCGGTATTGCGGCCAGGATCGGGCGGGACAGCAGTCGCGTGATCTGCCGCCAGGGGACGGCGACGATCACCAGGTCAAACAGCCGTCGTTGGTCATGTGCGAACTGCAGTTGCAGCTGGCCACTTGCCATCCGGTCGATCTGTTGCACGGGCATGCTGCGATGAATCCGCAGTCCCCCGTGTACCAGACGCGAGGCGATCAACTGGTCGTAGAGTTCGCTGAGCGGAAGGGACGGCAGCAGCAAAACGCTGGCGTCGCGATGGGCCATAAATCCATCGCAGAAGACCTGCCGGGCGGCGGTCAGCGAGGCTCGGTCGAGCGATTCGCTCAAGGCGCTGACCAGCACGGGTTTCCAGAATCGTTCGATCGCGTCGGCGGATTGCCGCTGTTGTGCGAGCCAGCGGCCAACGGTCATTTCGCCAGCGAGAGGGTCCGGTGTGAGTCGTGCGAGTCGTCCCAACGCCAGGGCTACTCGCCCGCGTTCCAACCACGTCAGGTAGGTGGTGCGCGCCAGGGTTGGAGCCAGATGCAAGGGAGCTGGCAGCAGGCGGGACGCTTGGAGCCGTACGTGCCGCCCGCGCAGGTCAAAGAAATGGAGCGTCCGCTCGCGCCGAAAGTACTCGTCCACGCCCGTACGCTGCAGGAAATCGATGAAATGGGTGCAGCAACCCATAGCGACGTGCTGGCAGTGATCGATCCACTGGCCGGTGGTGGGGTCCTGATACGATCCGGCTCGACCACCCAGGATCCGGCGGGACTCAAAAAGTTCGACCTGACAGCCCGCTTCACCTAACAGGGTTGCGGCCGCAAGTCCTGAGAGTCCACCGCCGATCACGGCTATGGTTGGTTGGTGTGTCATGGTTGGATTAGGCTGCGGGTGTCATTCATGGCCGAGGCAGGATACATGCTTATCCAACTTTCCGTGGTTCATGGTCGCGTTTGCCGATCCACTCACGGACCACAGCCCGCCTAGAATGTCCCGCGGCGGACCGTGCCCCAAGGGAACAGCGCGGAGTGGATGATGGCCAACCTCGCCGCCAGGCTCAGGCGAATGGGTTGCTGCCAGGCGGCGCGGGGACGCTCGCGAATCGTCTGCAGCAGGTGCCAGTAGGTGGCGGTCATCAGCCGTAACATACGACGGCCATCGGGGTGTACATAATGCACCAACTCTTTCGATCGACGGTAATAGGCTTCCGCACGCTCGATTTCAAATGTCAGCAGCGACAGCACCCGCTGGTCAGGCTGATCCGTTTGCAGATCGGCGGCGCAGCAGCCGAAGCGGTGCAGATCCTCCTGCGGCACATACATACGCTGTTGAGCGACGTCCTCCCGCAGGTCCCGCAGAATGTTGGTCAGCTGGAAGGCGATGCCCCGATCTACCGCCAGCGGCAGGGCCGCGTTGTCGGAAAATCCCCAGATGTGCAAACATGCCAGGCCGACCGATGATGCCACGCGGTAACAGTACAGACGCAGATCCTCGAAGGTGGCGAACTGCGCCGGCTGAAGGTCCATCTGCACGCCAGCGACGATATCGAGCAAGTACTGGTGCGGAATGGCATACCTCTGCACTGTGTCCAGGAGTGCCGGGAAGATTCCCTGCTCGCACTGTCCTTCCAGAGCCCGCCGGAGCTGTTCTCGCCAGGCTTCCAGGGCCGACCGTCTCCGTTCCACCGACTCGTGGTTGTCGGCCAGATCATCGCTGTGTCGCGCGAACGCGTACAAGGCGCACATGGAGCGACGTTTGGCCGGCGGCAGCAGGCGAAAGCACCAGTGGAAACTGGAGGCAGCTTGCTGGGCCACTCGGCCACACTCCCGATAACTCGCTTCGAGCAACGGCATCATCATGTACGGCATCCTGGCCAGACGCCTCGCCACCGCCGGGTCCCGGCGGCCGCGAGTAGTCCGAGCTGTGTCCATCGGCTGATCCTGGGACGACGACGCAAGACATCATAGCCGGCCTGGCGAATCGCCTGTAAGGTGGCCCGGCCCCCACGCACAAACAGCTCGACGTCAGCGCGCAGCCAAGGGGGAACGTACTGCGTGAGCGTTTCACCGTCGCGGAAGTACTGCTGAGTCCGCTCGACTTCCATCGCCAACAGACGACAGAACGCCGGGCCGGCGGTCCGCTGCGCGATGTCCCACTCGCGGCAACCGAACTCCGCGAGATCCTCTTGGGGAACGTACACGCGTCCCTGAGCGAAGTCGCGCGCTACATCCTGCCAGAAGTTGGCGAGTTGCAGGCCGGTACAGATCTTGTTCGAGAGCGACACGCACTGAGGCTCGTGACAACGACCGATGAGAAGGATCATCTCACCCACGGGATTGGCCGAATTGTGACAATAGCCGAGCAGGTCCTCGAACGTCGGATAACGCGTTACCCGCTGATCCTGACGAAATGCCGTGAGCAGCCGCCGCGGCAGTTCGATAGGGAGAGCGTACTGGCGAATGGTCTCCGCCAGTGCGACAAAAACGGGATGGCGACTTTCTCCCTCGTAGCATTGCTCCAATTGCCCTTCCCACCAATCGAGCAGTCGGAGACTCTGTTGCGGGTCGTCGACCTCGTCGGCCAGATCGTCGGCCCAGCGGCAGAAGGCGTAGATGTTGTAGAAATGCGATCGCACGGATCGCGGTAGCGCCAGGCTGGCGACGACGAAGTTTTCGTAGTGGCGCCGCGCCAGCCGTCGACAATACGCTTGGGCCTGCGGCAGCGCGAGGCAGGCTGCCGCGCCGCTGTCCGGGCCATATCGCTGCAACTGGGTTGAGAACCAGGGGTCATTGGTCATTGGTGAATTCCCGTCCGCCGGCGGCCGAGGGCAGGACCACGGAGAATGGTGGCCACGTGCCGCGGAGAGGCCCGTCATGTTACCAGCTGGCTGCGGCGGGCGAATAGGGCTTGGTCGAAGCGTGCTGTGGGGATGGGGTGCCACCGGCGCTGTGCGTCTGCGCAGGCCAAGAACCGGTTGCGGCGGGCGCCGCTGACCCAGGCCTGCCTTCCATCAGCCGTGGCCGGGAGCCTGGGCGATGCGGATGGCACGGTCTATGATACGACAGTGGTGCGTGCGTGGATTGGACCGCAAGGTGACACCCGCGCGGGTGGATTTCCGGAGTATTGTCGAACATGCGAGTCATCCTTGCCAGTCCGCGCGGGTTCTGTGCGGGCGTCAACATGGCGATCGAGAGCCTGGATCTGGCGCTGCGGGCCTTTGGCGAGCCCGTCTACGTGTACCACGAAATCGTGCACAACCGTCACGTGGTGGAATCGTTCCGGGGGAAGGGAGCGATTTTCGTCGACGATCTGGACGAGGTGCCCGAAGGCTCAACCCTGTTGTTCTCAGCCCATGGCGTGTCACCGATGATCCGCCAGCAGGCAGAACGACGCGGTATTCGGGCGATTGACGCCACCTGCCCGCTGGTGATCAAGGTGCACTTGGAAGCGCGTCGTTTTTCTCGTGAAGGTTATGCGATCATCCTGATTGGCCACGAGGGACACGACGAGGTGATCGGGACCATGGGCGAGGCGCCGCAGGCGATTTTCCTGGTTGAGACCGAGGAGGATGTCGCCCGCTTGGATTTCACCGCCGATGCAAAAATAGCCTATCTGACCCAGACAACATTAAGTGTTGACGATGCGAAGCGGATCATCGATCGATTGCGGCAGCGGTATCCCCAACTGAAAGGGCCTCCGCGTGACGACATCTGCTATGCGACGCAGAATCGACAGCAGGCTGTGCGAGAGCTTGCTCGCGACGCCGACGTCGTGCTGGTGATCGGCAGCCAGAACAGCTCCAACAGTCGCCGGTTGCAGGAACTGGCCAAAGAGTACGGGGTGGGGGCGTACTTGATTGACGGCCCCGCCGATATTCAACCCTCCTGGTTTCGCGGCCACGAAACCGTGCTCGTGACCGCCGGGGCCAGTGCCCCCGAGTCGGTGGTGCAGCAGTGTGTTGATCTGTTGTGTCAGCTGTATCAGGCGAGTGTGGACGTTCGCTCGTTGTATGACGAAGAAGTTCATTTCCCGTTGCCCAAACCACTTCGCCATATCGAACTTGGCTGAGCCGGCCTGACGAGCGTCTCCTCCGGTGCGATGAATGGCCCGACGTTTGGCCCGACCGGTCGCGGGTCGGCGATGTCTGATGTGGTCGCTGAACCGGTCGGCGTTGACCAACGGCCAGGGGGGCCACGGGCCGCACCATGGGCTCCTTCCATGTCGCCTTCCCCGCCGAGTTTGCGCGATTGCTACGAGAATCACGGAATCGAGCAAAAGCGGCCAAATTCACTCTCCACGGCCGCGAATGGCTTGCGTGGTTTTCTGGAGATCTTAGAATTCGAAACATTGGTGCAGTGATTCTGCTCGATAGTCGGATGGAAGGCATGCGTGCAGCGCCTGCGGCGGTGAACGTCGGTAGGTGCCACTCGAAACGCGGCTGGGCTTTTCGTGTGGGCTTTTCGTGGACCCGGTGTTGGTGTCATCTTGGGACATGAGTATATTGGGAGCATGCACGTTGGCTGAGCGGTGGACGTGGGGCCAACCGTCTCGGTCCTCGGCAAGCATTCAACAGACGCGATACATTGCAGCTTGGAAGAGGTCGGCTTTGTTTGGTTCGACGATTCTGCCCCTCGTCGGCCGATCGGTCGACCTCTTCCTTATTTCATTTCTCGACTTCGCGGCCCGCATCACCGCTTGGCCTTCGCGACTCCAGTCGACCGCTTGCTTGCGTGCGAGGCTGCTATCCTGTCCTCACGGGTAGATTGCCCGCCGTGTCACCAGAATCTGCTCGCCGGTGGTGCGAGGACCCACGATGCGGCGACCGGGACGGAATTCTCAGGCGGGGCAGGCTCCAGTCGCCCCCCGACTCGACACCTGCGCTTGCTTGTCGCACAATGGGGCCGGTTGGATTATCGGACCCAGATGAAGGAATAACCAGTGAAGCGTCAGAGCGAATTCTCGGTAGCGTTCATGCCCTTGCTGACTGTCTTGCTTCTGGTTGCCGGCTGTCGCCCCGAAGCCGCGGTGAACACGACGAATCGTGTCGGTCCTGACGCGGAAGCGGCCACGTCAGAGGTTGCAGCGACAGGCGGTGCCGAGACTCCCGCGCCGCAACCTGCCGGCCGGAGTCCGCTGTTGTTGAGCGAGGACGAGTTGGCGGAGGGATGGATAGCACTCTTCGACGGTGAAACGCTGTTCGGCTGGCGACACGAGAACCAGGCGGATTGGCGCGTCGAGGATCGGGCGATCGTGGTCGAAACAGGTGAAAAAGGTCTGTTGATTACGACTACGCAATTTGCGGACTATGTCTTGAAGCTGGAATTTCGTAGCGATCCAGATACGAACAGCGGTGTGTTTCTGGCGACACCCATGAATCCGGAAGATGTCGCCACCGACTGCTATGAGCTGAACATCGCAGGGATGGATAATCCGTTTCCGACCGGTAGTCTGGTGACTCGCCAGGCGGTTACCGAGAACCTGTTCCGCGCTGACTGGCAAGCGTACGAGGTGCGCGTCGAGAACGGGCATGTGGTCGTGCAACTCGATGGTAAGCAAGTAGTCGACTATACCGACCCCAGACCACTGCGGCGGGGGCATATTGGGCTGCAGTTGAACCAGGGAAAGATCGCCTTTCGCAATATCAAATTGAAACCGTTGGGGACGCGGAGCCTTTTCAACGGTGAAGATCTGCTGGGCTGGAAGTCGTATCCGGAAATGCCGAGCCAATTCACCGTCGACAAGGAAACGGGGACGCTCAACGTGGTGAACGGGCGGGGGCAATTGGAGACGCAACAGAGTTACGGAGATTTCGTGATGCAGCTTGAGTTCATCACGCATGCCGCCGCGCTGAATTCCGGGATCTTCTTTCGCTGTATTCCGGGCGAGCAGATGAATGGCTATGAGTGCCAGATCCACAACGGATTCAAGGATGGCGACCGTACGGTGCCCCAAGACTGCGGCACCGGCGGCTTCTTTCGCCGTCAAGATGCTCGCCGTGTGGTGGCGGACGATCTCCAATGGTGCCACATGACGATCATCGCCGACGGTCCCCACATGGCGGCTTGGGTGAACGGCTATCAAGTCAGCGATTGGATCGACTCGCGCCCACCCGATCCCAACCCCCGCCAAGGGCTCCGCTTGGAACCGGGCACGATCATGATCCAGGGGCACGACCCGACCACGAATCTGTCGTTTCGCAATCTGCGCATCGTCGAACTTTCCAAGTAGAGCGGAGTTCGGTCTGCTGCTGGAAGCGAGGGCGTTGAACCGAAAGCCGGCGTTGGCTGCTGGTTCTGGGCTAACTCACAACGCCGTACGTGCATCGAGCGGAGCAGGGCTCGAGCAGTCATGGATTTCCAGCCGCACCTTGCCCGCGGCGAGAACATCGAGCCGGATCGCCTCCAGGTCGGTCGGCTGGCACGCCTCCAAGTCGATTTGCAGTGTGTTCTGTGCTGGCAGATCCGCAGGGATCTGGCCCTGCCAATCGCCCTGTGACGGCGCGCTGCCGACAAGCGGCCGGGTGTTGAGGGTCACCGCTGCCAGTTGCGGCAGCCCCGCGATCACGAGCACGATGCGTGATTGGGCATCCAGGCCGGTGGGGCGATTGAACCGCCGCCGCAGCGTCACGCGGCTAGCCGCTGGGGAAACAGCCTGGGTGGCCGTTTCCCACGGTTCGCGAAGCCGAATGATGTGGGGCCGAGACTGCACGTCGGTGTGGACCGCTGAGTTACTCGGGTACAAAATCGGACGTGACGGTTACCTGTCGCACCTGCCGCGAGTCGGGATCGGTAATGCGAATGCGGACCTGGACGCTGCGCAGCGGCGACGGGTAGGGGGGCGAAGTTTCACGTTCCCCGACGTCGTCCACACCCATCGCATTGTCGTCGTCGGCTCCGTTGGTACCCTGATCGATACCCAAGTTGCCGTCCTGGTCAATTCCATCCTGCTCGTAGAACGTGGTCCACGTGTCGTAGACCGCCGGATGAGTCATTGTCGTCGGAGGATATCCCCAATAACGGGGTGGGGTCAGGGGATTCAACGGACGCTGGGCCAGACCGGAACGCCAGTGTGGTGGGCCAGCAAAGGTTGAGGCGATCGATGGTTCAAGTGGGGTGGGCGGGGGCCATACCAGCAGTGGCGGTACAACATACCGCGCATAAAACAGGTCGACGTAGCCCCCCTGTGCGATGGTGGTACCGGCTAATCGATACCCGGGGTCTCCGGGCAGAATCGCTTCGGGCAAAGGCGCCAATGCGGCCTGGGGTGGGAGTCGCCGCAGCCTGCTGCACCGTCACCGTCGGATCGAAGACTCGCACGTCGAACGCGAGCAAATTGGAGAGGACGACGTCACCGCCAAACGACTCGCCCAAAGTGATCGCCAAAGGGGTCCCGAGCAATTCGATGGGCTGCGTGGTGTCGTCGGTACCGAAATGTCCGGCTTCAAGTATGTCGTCCGTCACGTTCAACGCGTCGTTGTCGTCATTGAAGCCTGCATCTCCCCAGGCCCCGTCGGTGCCAGAGGCGATCACCGTCCCTTGCGGGACGAGCAACGCACGCGATAAGGGGTACGGAAACGCTTGACTGATGAACGGCCCGGCCCCCACCGGATAACCGCCGGCGACCTGATGCCCCGTGCGGTTCTGACGCAGCGCGAGCGTTTCCAGTGAGTTCGGGTATCGGACCCAATTGCCGCTGGATTGCTGCTCGTAACGCACTGAGACGTCGAATCCGTGGTAGAACTCGCCAGGCAACAAAGCCTGGATATTCGGGTCGGAAAGATCAAGATTGGGCAGCACGAGGAAGACCCGGCGGTGTAATGTCAATTCACCCCGATCCGGTCGATCATTGTCATTCCAGTCATTGAATCTGGTGAACCAGGCGATTTCAGCGATATTTGATTCGATCACCGTACGGGCCGGGCTACCAGGCGTGTAGTTAACGATCAACCGGCCAGCGGGACCGGCCGAGACGACTCCGAGAACCTGCCCCAGGAATGGCGTCCCTTCCACGCGCGCCGTAAACATCAACACGTCGTCGAAGTCGCCCACGCTGGTTTCCGAAAACCACGGTTTGGGGCGCGGTCATTCGGATCGACCGGTGGAAAAGGGGGGGCCAGGGCTGCCATGGGTCCCAATCCAAGGTCCCAGAACGGACCTTCGCCGATTGTAAAATAGCCATGGCCCGAGGTGGCTTCCGTCCAGGGGCGGACGGGGACGGTGACTCCCGCCAGATCGATCCGCAATTGATCGGCGGTCCCCCGCAGTAGTCCCGCCATTTCCGTGGTGGCACGACTGGCCAGCACGTTGTCTCCCACGAGGCGAAAGACCTGCGTGACAGCCAAGATAATGATCAGTGACAGGGCCATCGCCACGAGCATTTCCACGAGCGTCATGGCCTGCCGTCGCATCGAACGGCGGACGCGGCGAGCAGGGGTGCGCCACACGAATGAAAACAAAAACGTCTGAATCATGGAGCCTCTCCTCGCCCGTGCCTCGTGTTGGTTCGTCCTGGACGCGCAGGGCTGAGCCCGACAGCGCCGGCAGATGAGAAGTAACCGACATACGCTCAGCGCGGAATCCGCTGAGGACCCCTCGCCAGCGCGCGCAAGTGAATTTCGGGCAACTCCTTTATTCGACCTTCCGGGGGGCAGAATGTCAAGAAGATCGTCCATTGGTGGGGGGGCTCACCAGCTCGCCAATAATCGCATCCAGGTCGTATGCCGGCTGGAAATCGATGGTCGACCGCAATCGCGCCAGGTTCGGGACTCGTCGCCGGACATCCTCAAAGTCCTGATCGTAGGCCTGCGTGTAGCTCTGATAGTCGATCGAGGACGAGGATCCGGATAGGGCAATCACGCGCTGTGCCAGCTCCAGAATGGACACCGGTTGATCGCTGCCAATATTGAACACACGCCCCACCGCAGCGGGCTCGGCCATTAATTGGAGCACTGCCGAGATGACGTCCCGCACATGGGCAAAGCAGCGGACCTGGCGACCGTCGTCATGCACAACCAGCGGCTGCCCGCAGCCGGCTGATTGGACGAAGCGGGGCAATACCATGCCGTAAGCGCCTGATTGACGAGGGCCGACAACGTTGAAAAAGCGGCCCACGACCACCGGTGCCTGGAACTGCCGCCAGCAGGCCAAGGCCAAGAACTCGTCAATGGCCTTGGATGCGCCGTACGACCAGCGAGCCCGCGTGGTAGACCCGAATACCAGGTCATCGTCCTCATCCCATACCGACTTGGGGTTCTTTCCGTATACCTCGCTGGTGCTCGCGAGGAAAATCTTCACGGACTCCCCGCGGCGCACCCGGTCGCACACCTTGTCGAGCAGCAGTTGCGTGGGGTAAATGTTCCGCTCGATCGTTTCGATCGGTTGACGAGCGATCAGGGCCACACCGACGGCGGCGGCCAGATGATAGATCTCGTCCACGTCGTCCGCCAACCGGTCCACGAGGGATCTGTCGCCAATCGATGCGCGCAAGAAGGAGAATTGGGGGTGCTGATGCACCGCCGCCAGGTTCTCGTAGCGACCGGTCGATTCGTCGTCGACGACCACCACTTCGTCACCCCGCCGCAACAGCGATTCAGTCAGATGCGAGCCAATAAACCCGGCGCCACCGGTAACGAGAATGCGAGCCACAATATGTCATCGCCTGCGAGTGCTCCAGAAACGGCCGGCCAACGCAGTCCGACAGAATCGTTATGTCTCAAGCGTAATTGCTCCAATGGGTTCCGGCAACCAGCGAGAGCCAGGTGGCGGTCGGCGCGACAATAATTGGGGGCTGTGGGGGAGTTATGACGGCGTAAGTCGCCCTGACTGACTGGCTGATCGCACCATCAGGAATATCCCAGCTCAGATTTGTTGGGCCAGATTTGTTGTG
This sequence comes from uncultured Planctomycetota bacterium, assembly GCA_963802295.1. GTDB lineage: Bacteria > Planctomycetota > Planctomycetia > Pirellulales > Pirellulaceae > JAJRVM01. The sequence continues at coordinate 523,709 of CAWDIM010000011.1, forward strand.
CCCAGATTTCTGGGGCAAGATTTCTGGCGCAGATCGCGAATCCGTTCTCAGTCGGTGGCGCTGACCCCGGGATGGGGGAGGGGGAGTCGAGGGGGCAGCGGTTGTCCCTGGCCTGGCCGGCGTTTTCGCCACGAACCTCCCGCGTTGCTTCTCGCCTGTCACGCGAGCCGCTAGACTGGATTTGTCGTCGCCACAGCGTGGAGATTGACGCGATCGTCAGTGGTGCGCCAGAGGAGACGCTGACACGCGACTCGCCCAATGGTCACCGTGTGGTTGACAATCGTGTGGTTGACACTTGACCACTCCGACGTACAGGCAGCCGATGGATGAGGAAGTTGAAGATGAGCTTGATCAATCGTCGCACCCGAGAACTTGTGGGCCGATGGCTGCCATTGGTAGTCTGGCCATTGGTAGTATCCTGGCAGGGCGTAGTGTTCTGGCCAGCCGAGGCCGCAGGGCAGGGGAGTCAAGCCGCTCCTCAGTCTTCCGCGCCGGTCCAGCCGGCCCCGGCCGCTCCCGCGGCTCAGTCGTCCCCGGCGGCTCAGACCATGTATGCCGATGCCGCGAACTACCAGAATAACCGCGCTTTTGACTTGGCGGCCGAGGAATGGAAGCGGTTTTTGGAGCGGTTTGGCGACGATCCCTTGGCGCCCAAAGCCCTCCACTATCGGGGCGTCTGTCTGGTGCAGCTCAAGCAATACGTCGAGGCGGTGGCGGACTTCCAGGCCTTGTTGACCAAGTATCCGCAGTCCGAGCTGTTGGAAGACACGTATCTGAATCTGGGCTGGTGTCAATATTCGTTGGCCGTCGCTGGCGACCAGGATCGGTACGCGCAGGCGGTGGAGACGTTTAATAAGCTGAAGTCGGCGTTTCCGGCGGGGAAAAACGTGGATCAGGCCATCTTTTTCGAAGCGGAGTCACTGTACGCGCTGGACCGGAAGAAGGACGCTGCCCTGTCCTACGGAAAGCTCGTCACGGATTATCCGGATTCCAAGTTGGCGCCGATGCGCTGTATGCGCTGGGGGTAACACTCGAAGAGATCGGGCAATGGGCGCAGGCCGCGAAAGCTTACGATATGTTTCTCACCGACTTTGCGAAGAGCGATCTGGTGACGGAAGTGCGGATGCGCAAGGCGGAGGCGATTCTCCAAGGCGGCGATGCGAAGACCGCCGAGGGGTTATTTGCCGAAGTGGTCGCGGCGGCGGGTTTCGCGGCCGCCGACCATGCCCTGTTGCGGCAAGCCTATTGCGCGGCCCAGCAGGACAAGCTGGCGGAAGCCGCGGCGTTGTATGCGGCGCTCAGCGAACGCTTTCCCGATTCGGCCAACGTCGCGGAAGCGACGCTGTCGGCCGGTCGCTGCTATTATCGCATCGAGAAATTCGCCGAGGCCGCTCAATGGCTCGACAAAGCGGTGGTAGCGGGGGGAGCCGGCTCGGTCGAGGCTGCTCATTGGCTGTGCCGCATCTACTTGCGCAACCATGAGGTCGACAAGGCTCTCCAGCTGGCCGACCGCAAATTGCCGGAGGCAGGCGATGATGCGTTTGCGCCGAGTCTGCGACTGGACAAAGCCGATGCATTGTACGATGCCGAGGGCCGCCGGGCCGAGTCGCTGGCGGAGTACCTGGCCATCGCCGCCGCTCACCCGAGCCATGAAGTGGGGCCTGTGGCGCTCTACAACGCGGCCTTCACCGGACTTGAGCTCAAGCAATACGATCAGTCGTTTGATCTGGCGAGCAAGTTCCTGGCTGCCTATCCGCAGCATGTGTTGCTGCCGGAAGTCAAGTATGTGGTGGCAGAATGTCACGTGCAGAAGAAGGAGTACGTCCAGGCGGAGGCCGTCTACCGCGACTTGATCGGCACGGCCAAGGAACACGCCGACAACCCTCTCTGGCACGTGCGGCTGGCGCTCGTTATCTACCTGCAGAAGAAGTACCAGGAAGCCGTGGATTTGCTGACCCCCGTGGTGGCACAAATGCCCACTCCGCCGTTGAAGGCGGAGACCTTGTTCCTGGTCGGTGCCAGCCAGTATTTTCTCAATCAATTCGACGCCGCCGCTGCCTCGCTGCGCGATGCCCTGCTGACCGACGCCAAGTGGCGGCAGGCGGATGAAACGCTGCTCTACCTGGCTCGCACTCAGCAGCGGCAGGGTCAGTTGCCCGAGGCCATCGCGTCGCTGGGCAATCTGCTCAGCAGTTATCCCGAGAGCGAACTGCTGGATCAGGCGTATTATCACCTGGGGGAATACCAGTATGCGGGGGGCCAGTACGCTGAGGCGGTCACCGCGTACGACCAGGTCTTGCAGCGGTTCGCCCAATCACCGTACGTGCCGTTTGCCCTTTACGGCAAAGGCTGGTCACTGCTCAAGGCTGGTGATTTCAACCAGGCCAACACCAGTTTTTCGGCACTGATTGACCAGCACGCCGCGCATGAATTGGCGGATGATGCGTTGTTCGCGCGGGGCATGTGCTACCGGCAGGCGGAGCAATACGCGGAGGCCATTACGGACATCGACAAGTATCTCGCCGCCAACCCGAATGGCGCACAGCGCGCCGATGCCTTTTACGAACGCGGATTATCCGAAGCGTTCGCAAAGCAGTATCAGAAAGCGGTGGATACTTATGCGGAACTGCTCAAGCAGTTTCCCGACTATCCACACGTGGACAAGGTGCTGTACGAGCTGGCCTGGGCCTACCAGTTGTTGCCCGACGCGGCGGCCGCCGCCGGAACTTTCGCCACGCTGGCCGAAAAGTACCCTGACAACCCCCTCGCGGCGGAAGCCAATTTCCATGTCGGCGAGAGTTGTTACGCGCAGAAGGATTACGCCGGCGCCGTCAAGGCTTATCAGCAAGCGGCGCGGGCCAAGAATGCGGGTTTGCAGGAGAAAGTCATCTACAAACTGGGGTGGAGCCACTATCAGCTGCAGCAATACCGCGAGGCGCTGACGCAATTCGAGGAACTGCTGAAAACCTATGGCGACGGGGAACTCGTGTCCGATGCCTGGTTCATGAAGGGCGAGAGCCTGCTGCGGCTCAGCGATTTCGCTCAGGCACTTCCCGCTTACCAGGAGGCCCTCGGTCGCGAAGCCTCGTCGCCGCAGATTGCCGTGCTGCGACAGTTGCACGCTGCCCAAGCCGCCGGGCAATTGGAGAAATGGCAGGAAAGCGTGGATTTCCTGAACCCGCTGATTGAAAAATTCCCTGACAGTTACTATCTGGCGGAGGCGTATTTTGAGCGTGGCCGAGCCCGCCAGAAGCTGAACCAACTGGACGACGCGATCAAGGATTTCCAGCAGGCTGCCGAGAAGTCACGCGATGTGGTCGGCGCGCGCGCAATTCATGGTCGGTGAGGTCGAGTTCCAGCAGAAACGATACGCCGACGCCATCAAGGATTTCCAGCGGACAATGTTCCGGGCGGTCGGCGAGGGGGGGCCGGCCGAATTGCGCAATTGGCAGGCCAAAGCCGGCTACGAGGCCGGTCGATGCTCGGAAGTTCAAATCCAGGAAGCTAAGTCGCCTGCCCTGCGCGCGAAATATATCGCCGACGCCAAGAAATTTTACCAGTACGTGGTCGCGACGCACCCCGAGAATGAATTGGCTGCGGAGGCCAAGAAACGGCTCGATGCACTGGCCAAACTGGGGCCCTAACGAATGAGACGCTGAGGAGTGAGGCCCCGGAGGAGTGGGTGACGGCCGTGATTTCCGAGTCCACTTACCTAGAATGCGAACGCGGGCGGCGACCGCCACCCATTTGATATTGCGACCGGTTTTTTCTGCGACCCTTTCCCGCGAAACGGGCTGCTGCTCGCCGTAAGGCACTCACAAGCGTCTGGAGAATGTCCATGCTTGCTCGCACGGAAACTCGAAGCTGGCCAACTTGCGTGTTGGTGGTTGGGCTATGCCTGGGCCTGATGTGGTCGGCGCCGCATTGGCCGGCCGGCGCTCGGCGCAGGAGTCGGATGCCGCCGCCGACGCTCAGACCGAGCCCGCCGCTGGTGAAATCCCGGGTCCGGCGGCCGGCCAATCCGCTGCGGAAGAGGAATCTGCCGATGAAGCCGCCAGCACCGTGCGCGTGAGCGAAGAGGAGGGCATCAAGTTCTTCTCCTTGCTGGTGAAGGGCGGTTGGTTCATGGTGCCGATCGGACTGCTCAGCATTCTGGTTGTGACCTTGGCCATCGAACGTGGCATGGCGTTGCGGCGAGCCCGCATCCTGCCCGATGCGCTGGTCCACGACCTGGGGCGTCTGGCGGGAACGCAAGGGTCCTTTGACCCGCGCGAGGCGTATCGCGTCTGCCAACGATACCCTTCGGCGGCTGCCAATGTCGTGCGGGCCATGCTGCTCAAGATCGGGCGCCCGCACAGTGAAGTGGAGCATACGGTCGGTGAAGCGAGCGAGCGCGAGGCGGAACGGTTGTATGCGAACGTGCGGTGGCTGAACCTCGCCGCGGGCGTGGCCCCTTTGCTCGGCCTGCTCGGCACGGTCTGGGGAATGATCGATGCCTTTCATCGCACCACGATGCTGGGGCCGGGACAGAACAAGGCCGAGGAACTGGCCGCCGGTATCTATATCGCCTTGGTGACCACCTTCGGTGGTCTGATGGTGGCCATCCCGGCTGCCATTTTTGCGCATTTGTTTGAAGGGAGAATCCAGAAGTTGTTTCACCAGATCGACGAACTGCTCTTCAGCCTGCTGCCACAGATCGAGCGGTTTGAAGGGCGGATGCGGTTCGGCCAACCGCTGGGAGACGGACAGTCGTCGACCGGTCCCCCGGAGCCGCCTCAAGTGGCTTCGTCACCTCGCCGCAGTTAGAGACGTGAGACGTGAGACGTGAGACGTGAGGCGTGAGGCGTGAGGCTGCCGTTTGGCCGTGATGTCAGACTTGTGGTGGATTTTGTTGGTCATGGAGACATTTTGAATTTCGAATTTCGGGCTTGTTGCTCGGTCGATTGCGGGGACGTTGAGGGAATCCGCGTTGCTCGTGCACCTCTGTTGGCCGCTCTGGAGAGGTAACCCTGATGGCCGTCAAGATAAGAAAAGGAAACGCCCTGTCGTCGCTCAGTCTGACGCCGCTGATCGACGTTGTGTTCCTGCTCCTCGTGTTCTTCCTCGTCACGACACGATTTGCCCAGGAAGACTACGAACTGGACGTGGTTCTGCCGGCGGCCAGCGAGGCACAGCCTTTGATCGCAGAGCCCAAGGAACTGTTCGTCAATATCGATCAGCAGGGGGACTACTACGTAGATGGCCGTGTCGTAACTCGCGATGAAGTGGAAGAGATTCTCCGCCAGTCGGTGACCAATAATCCGGTCCATCAATCGGTAGTGATTCGCGCCGATAAGCGCGTTCAATTTGATTATGTCGTAGCGGTCATGAATCTCTGTAATCGGACCGGGATTCGCGATTACTCGGTGACGACACAGCAGGACTAAGTTGCCGCAGGGTGCCAGGGGTATCGCGTGCCAGGGGCATTGGACGAAGCGGGAATTCGCCAAGCGAATCTCGCGGGTCCGACACGGAATTCAATATACGGAATCCCCAGGGACAGAGATGGGAAGTCGCCATAGCAGCGAGAAGCGCCGAAGCGGAGCGGGCAGCGTCGCTCGCGTCGTTTAACTTTCGACATTCGTGCTTCGCGTTCTGGAATAGGCGCGAAGAAGTGTTCGCCACGGCACGCCATTCCCTTTGGGGGGCGCGAGGCAGAGAACGACAGATAATCACTCATGGCCAAGACACGTCGCATTATCCGCAAGACCCACCCCGCTCGCTATCGCGGGCTCGACGACCAGCTGTGGCCGTTGGTCATCGCCTGTTGCGTGTTGGGAGGCTTTCTCGCCGGGACGGTACTGGCCTACTTCCGCGTGGACAGTCCCCACTGGTACGCCAATGCCTGGACGTGGCTGATCGCCATTCCGCTAGTCATTTCGACGCTGTTGGTGACGCTGGCCGTGACGGGCAATCGCCTGCTGCGGCGGTCGATGCAACTGGCGCTGGTTCTCGGCTTGATGTTTCATCTCGTGTTGCTGATCCTCTCGATCGAGACGGATGTTTTTCACCGTGTCTGGACGGAGGTGTTGGCGTCGGCGCGGCAGCCGTCGCCCAGGCAGAGTGTCAAGGTCCCTGATTACGCGTCATGGCAGCACGATCCGCGGCAGCGCACCCAGCGTGACCTGGAGCAGCCGGTCGAGACGAAGTTGCCCGATCCGGTCTTGGAGCCGGCACCCCGGGAGCCGGTCCAGGAGGAGCCGGTCGACGTGCAAGTCGAGCCGCCAGCGGCCCCCGATCCACAGCGAGTGACTCGTCCGGACGTCATTCGGCGCGACCAGCCCGCGGCGGCGCTGCCGCGTCAAAGCGAGCAGATGTCGAAGCTGAGCCGCCGCGACACGGTGCTGACGCCCCTGCCGACACAAGCCGTGCGCGTGCCCGATGTGCGGCGGGAGCCCGAGCGGCGACCGGACCTGGTGGAGCCGGCAGCGGCGGGCACTCAGAGCGCCAAGCAGGCGGTGGAAGTCGATCGTTCCGCGCTTCCCGCGGCATCGCACATGCCGCAGCCCGCGCGGACCGACCAGACGGCGCGCAAGACGCAGTCGTCCGCTGCGCCCCGCCAGCTTCCCTCGGCTGCCAGCATGCGCCGCAGCGAAACGAGTTCGGGGATCACGCCCCGCACCGACGTCCAGGTTGCCGATCAACCGGCCGTCGCGCGGCAGAACGAGCCCGACGCCGCAGCGCCCCACAACACGGCGGCCCGCCAGCAGCAGACGCGTTCGCCAGTGGCACATGAAAAAGCCGTATTGCCGGTCCAAGAGCTGACCAATGAAGTGGTTACGCGCCGCCGGACACCGCAGCAGCCGGTACCCGAACAAGCATCGCTGGCACAGACTCCTCGCTCGGTGCCCAACCGGCAGCCACGCGAGACGCCGCGACCCGATGTGGCGACCATTGCCGATGTGCCGGCCACGGCGACGGCCAGTGAGCCCGACGCCGCATCGGCCGTACCGACGCCCACGACCCGCTTGGAGCAGCCTGCGGCGGCGCAAGCCAGCGCCGCTCCCACACCGTCATCCAGCTCCCCCGAGCTTCCCGCGTCGAGTGTCGCGCCGGCCACTGTTGCGCGGGCCGCCACGCCGGCGAACCTGCCGGCGACGGACTCGGTCAGCGCGAAATTGCCGGGCCGTGAGCCGGCCGCCGCGACCGCCTTGGGGGCCCTGTCACAGCGTGTGAGTCCCGTGGCTGCGGAAGCGACATCGCGGGAACCGGCCAGCGCGGCGCCGAGCGGGTTGGCTGCTTCGCCGGCCGACGTGCCCAAATCAGCGGCCGGGAATACCGCGGCCGAGCGAGCGCTGCCGTCGACAGAGCTGATCGGGGCGGCGCAGCAACCGCAATCGGCCCCGCGCCAACCGACCCGCCTGACGGACGCCGCTCGCCCGTCCTTCGGCGCGCAGGCCGCCGCCCAAGAGCCTGCTCGTCGCGCGACCAGGGAGGCAGTCGAGACTTCCTCGCCGGTGCCCATCGAAAATCTGGCGCGCGACGCAGCGGTGCCGGGACCGCCGTCTCTCGCTGCCGGACCATCGTCCTTGGCGCTGAGCAAAGCCCACATGGGGACCGCCGGTCAGGGCGCTTCGGCCAACTTGGGACAGGCCGATCCCGCGGCCGCCAGTCCTGCCCAGGTGGCATCGGGCTCAGCTCACCGGGCGGAGGCTGAGCAGGCTGGACCGGAAGGGCCCGCACTCTCGCCGCAGACGCCGGCCCTGGTGCGGACTAGCCGCGCCGGCCAGCTCCAGCCCAGCGCCATTCTGCAGGCGACTCCACTGACCCCGGCGACGCTCCCGGGGAGCCGAGACCCGGGTGAAATGAATGCCAGTGCCAGCGCCGCGCTCACCCAGGCAGCTTCGGACGCCAAGCACGGCGCGATCACCGCAGCCAAAGGTGCCTTGGAAGTGGACTTGGGACCCACGACCACGGTGGCCGAAATGGGGGTGGGTCGTGCCTCGGGCGGAGGTCAGCCAGATCGCTCGGCCGGAGCCCAGACGCGGGTCATTCCGCGCAGCACCGCAGATGTCGCGCCTGCCGCGTCCCTCGTGGCCGATGTAGCCAGCTCGGCCCCGGCGGCTCCGCCGACCGATGCGAGCGGCGCTCTCGAGTTCCGCTGACATACAGAGCCATCCGAATGCCTCGGTGTACGCCCGGCCGGGTACCGACGCTTCGCCGGCCGGCGGTCCGCCAGCCGAGATGGGTGGCGTGCTGGCGGCTCCCACCCTGTCTCAGTCCGCTTCCAGTCGCCGAGCGGTTGATGCGGCCGATGGGCCTGAGATCAGCACGGACGCGGCAGCGGTCCCTTTCGCGGGTAAAAAAGCGTCTCGGGACCGTCAACCCGACGGGATCACCGGCGTGGCTGATCTAAACGCCGGAAATGCGGCCGATCACAGCGATCGCCAACTCCCCTCGGCGACGATCGCGGCCAATGCGGCAGCCAGCGCGGTCGACAAGCAGGCTACGGGCCAGTCCGGCGCGCCCGTGGCCGACACCAGTGCGTCGTCGGCGGCACCGCAAGATCGTCTCGGCGGGAGCCTGGCGGGACGTGCCGAGGCGGTCGAAGCGATGAGCGGCACGCCACAGCTTGGCGGTGGTACTGCCACTGCGACACGCTCGGCCCAAGGGCCCGAATTGGTAGCCAATGTCCGGGCTGACACTTCCGAAATGGCGGGCGCACCGTCGTCTCGCGGTCGCTCGGAGTCCGAGCCGCAGAGCACGCAGGGGATGCTGATCACCAGGTTGGCCGATGGCGTCGATGCCCCGCGCAATGACTCCCCCGTCGGTGCGCTGGCGGCAGCCGCGATCGTGGATGCCGCTCAAGGCGACGCGCCCGGCGTCGGGCCACGCCGTCGTGCTCTCGCGGGCACCGCGTCCGATGGCCCTGCCATGCCTGACAACGCAACAGCGGATACGCTCGAAAAACGCGCCGCCACGCTGCTCCCCCCGGTGGCGGAGTTGGCCGTCGAACTCGAGGGCCTGGCGGCCGGTGCCGCGGCACCCTCAGACGAGGATTCTGAACCGGGACCCATCGCACGCATGCCGAATGCCGGTCCACTGAGTCGCATGAGCGGGACCGCCATGCCCGTGTACAGGCGACGTCGTCATCGGTCCGGGGGGATTGTCACGTGAGGTGACGGTGGAGGTCGGGGTGAGCGATCGTCGCGCCTCCGAGACGAGCCATCAGGTGCAATTGGAAGTGGCCCGCTTCACCCGGCAACGCGTTGGCGGTATGCCCGAATTCAATACGTCGGCTGCTGTGCCTACGGAGTCGTTTCGGCGGCGGGAAAGACGCGGCGATGCCATGGGAGATATCGCGGGTGGGGCCGGTCCGGCCACGGAAGAGGCTATTGAACTGGGACTCGTGTTCCTCAGCCGCGCTCAGACTCCCGATGGCCGGTGGACGCTCGACCGCTTCGCGGATCGGGATGGCTTGCCGCAAGTCGGCAGTGATACCGCCGCCACCGGACTGGCTCTGCTCGCGTTCCAGGGGGCGGGCTATCACCACCTGGCGCATCGCTATGCTGATGTGGTGCGGCGTGGAGTCGATTTCCTCGTGCAGAATCAGCGGCCCGATGGGAACTTGTTCGTGGCAATGGATGCAGAATCCAACCGCGTCGTGGCGCTGTACAGCCATAGCATCGCAGCCCTGGCACTCTGTGAGGCTTACGGGATGACGCAAGACGCGACGCTGCGCGAACCCGCTCAAAAGGCCATTGATTTCATTGCTCAGTCGCAGCATCCGCAACGTGGTGGCTGGCGGTATGCGCCCGGTGTCGGTTCTGATACGTCCGTTACCGGCTGGATGATGATGGCGCTCAAGAGTGGCGAATTAGCGAATCTCCAGGTACCCGGTGACACGTATGCGAGAATTCGCCAGTGGTTGGACCGAGCGCAAGTATCAACCGCTCAACCATACCTTTTTTGCTACAATCCGTTTGCTCCGGATACAGCTGAACAGCGGGGTGGACGGCAGCCGACGCGAACCATGACGAGCGTAGGTCTGCTCATGCGACTGTATTCCGGTTGGCGCCGCGATAACGCCAATATGGTGCGAGGAGCTCAGCACTTGCTGCAATATCCACCCTCCATCGGCACCACGTCCAATCCCCAACGCGATACCTACTACTGGTACTATGCCACGCAGGTCATGTTCCACATGGGAGGTCAGTATTGGAGTGCCTGGAATCAGCGACTCCATCCGCTGTTGGTCGGCACGCAACTGCGAGAAGGCGATTTGGCTGGCAGTTGGGATCCCTCTAAGCCCGTTCCCGATGAATGGTCGGCCTATGCCGGGCGGCTGTATGTGACCACCATGAACCTGCTGTCGCTGGAGGTAACGTATCGGCATTTGCCGCTTTATGAAGATACCGCCCGCTAGCGAAGTCGGATGATTCGCTTGCGCCCCGCCTCCTCAAGCTCGACCTTGCCTTCCCGCGCCAGCCAACCGACTGCCTGCATGACTGTATCGCGTTGGGAGCCGACGGCCTTGGCCAGTTGTGTCATCGTCATCGGCCCGCCTTTGTCCAAGGCGTGCCACACATCGCCAGCAGCTTCTCCGATCTGCGCCGTGCAAGAGATACTCTCAGTGGCCATGTACTTCCCTCCATAGGGGGTTGGAATCGTCCGTCAAGACCTACCAAATATACCGAATTTAGCGAGTCTTCGTCAGCCACCCTAACCGTTAATCGCGCGTTGCGGCACAGCGCACCTTGGCGGCGAATGGACGCCTATCCAGGAAGGAGTGTGAATTTGGGCTGGGGACGCTGAATCCATCGAACCAGGCAACCCGATTCAGGACTCTGTGACGGGCCATTTTTTCAGACCGTTGCGTGGCCGTATCCGGGACCAGAAAAAAAAGGCCCGGTTGGCTGCGGGATTCCAACCGGGCCTTCGAACCGTGAAAAAACGCGTTTCCCACATAGGGAGATGAGCGTCGCCATACGCCGGCGACTTGGTGCTAAGATCCACGGCGCGTCCATGATACCCAACGGCCGCCATTCCATTAGCTCGATGAAGGCTACCACACGAATTGGGTGGAGGTCGCCTTTCACGTCAGGTAGGCTCTGCTATCACGATCGGCCGTTTGCCACAGCCGACTGGGTCGCATCAGCTTGTTACCATACGAGGACCTCCAGTGCAGGAATCGTGCCACAGTCGGCAGGGAATCGTCGCAGCTTGAAGAAAAGGCGGGATTTCTGCGACAAATGGTGATCCGGCAGCGTCTGAAAGAAATACTGCAGCGGCCCTTTGAATTGTAATTATTTCAAACCACTACCAAGTCAAGCTCTCTCGCCACTTCCGTCGGCAAGTGCCACGCCCGTGAGATCTTGTGATCTCGCATGTCAATTGGCGACCCGTTTGGACTGCTGGAGCAAGCTGGTAGTAATTGCATCGAAGACCGGCCCAATACGCTCGAATTCATTATCTTCCGCCTGACACACCAGGACGCAGACTTGATCGATCAGGGGGAAGCTGCGGACGGTGGAGCTGACCACGAAATCGAGACAATAGAACTGCAAGTCATAGCCAACCGATGGAGTTCCTTGGATTTCGTCATCCACGCGCGACACCTCAATCTCGTCGTAGTCCTGTTTGAAAGAATGGAGGACTTCGGCGGCCAGTCGCTCAGGAGACTGACTGGTCTGCATGATTTGCAGCATCCAGAAGCCGCTACCGGGACTCTGGAGTGTCACGCAGTGTGTTTGCGGTTGCGGATTTTCTTCCTGCACCGTCCAGTTCTCCGGGTACAGGAATCGCACACCGAAGCGATCGTAAGTTGCGACCATTTTCTGCTCTTCTTGTCGCTGTCTGGGAAGGGACGAGGTTGACACCTTGCAGGGGCATCATAGCGACTCTTGTGGTGGTCGTAACACGGGGGCGGGCAGGGTTGGTCCGGATCGTTTTTTCGCGTCGCGCGAGGGCAATTCGTTATTGCCTGTCTGGCCCCCATTTGGTACCGTGCCCGCGAGTTCCGACGGTATCCCGGTGGAGCAATTGGGGGGGGGGCGATACCGATCAATGCCGGGCTGTCGCCATAGATCCCGTGCGGCCCGTTCATATTCGTTTCGTTCTTAGTTCGTCTTGTTCTAATCGTTCGCGTCTGGACTACTCATGGCTGGGAATTGGGTGCCGAAGCGACGAAGGCAGTCCGAAGCCGGGCTCGATTCAGCGGCGGGGTTGGCGTTGAACGCCACTGGCCGTAGGGCAGTGCCCCTCGGTTGGCTCTCCCTGCTGCTGGCGGTTGCCAGCGTGTTGTCCGGTTGCAGCGGATTTGCGCGGCGTTGGCAGCGTGATGACGTGGTCACGGCGCGACAGATCGCTCAACAAGGAATGGACGCCTACCACGCGGGGGATTGGCGGCGTGCCGAGGAGTTCTTTGCGCAGGCGGTCGAGGTGTGCCCGGTGGACGAGCGAGTTCGCTGGCGATATGCCGAGACGCTGTGGAATCTCGATTCGCGGCGCGAGGCGATCGAGCACATGCGGGAGTCCGTGCGACTGTCGGGGGGCGAACCGGAGTTGACGGTGCGATTGGGAGAAATGTACCTGGCCGAAAAAGACCTGCAACAGGCCGACCGACTGGCGGACACCGTCATCCGCTCGGGCCGGGAATTGGCCAGCGCTCACCGTTTGCAGGGAGACGTCCGGCAGCGGCAAGGACGCTGGCAAGAGGCGTTGGCGGCCTACCACTGGGCCTTGAGCATTCAACCGCAGTATCCGGAAGTGCAAATGGCCGTGGCGCAGGTCAATTATCGCCATGGTCGACCTCAGCGATCGCTTTCCACTTTGCGGGCCTTGGCCAGTGCGTATCCACCGGGAGAACAGCCGGCAGAGTTGCATTATTGGCAGGGGCTGGCCTGCGCGGCATTGGGGCGGCATGAGCTGGCGGCGGGTCAATTGGCATTGGCCCAATCGCGCGGAATGCAGTCGGCCGATTTGCTCTATCAACTGGCCGAGGCACGGTTGCGGACCGGCGACTGGAATGCGGCGGCAATGACGCTCCAACGAGCCATGGAAGCGGACCCGCAACACCCGCAAGCGGCGCAATTGAGTGAGCTGATCGCGCGAAATCGTCAGCTGGCAAGTCTGCAAGACAATCGGTTGTAGGGCTTTTGCCGACGCTTGCGGGGCCGAGCGAGGGAATTTTTCTCTGCACTGGGGCCCTGCTCAGCGGGGCCACGGGACAGCGGTGGAGAGTTATGGCGGGTCTGCATGGGACGGCCCATCGGACGTTCGTGGCCGGGAGGAATGCGGGGTGAGCCGGCCTGGGACGGGCAGGCCGCCCAGGGTACGAATATCCCGGGTGGTCGGCAGATGTAATTTGACTGGACTGCTTTTGCGGTCTACGTTTACTTGGCTCCTAACGCACACCAGTGGGGGCAGTGCACTCGATAGGACGCCACGCTCGCCCACCCATACCAAAGGTGTATGATGACGCAACTTTCCATGCCCACCGCCGAACCGTTTGTGGATCGCCGCAGCACTGACGGGATCGGCCTTCCTCCGGGCGTTGAACGCCGGCAGTTCTCCAACAGCCACACCGAATTGTCCCCGGACGCACGAGAGTTGGCCTGCGCTATTGACGAATACAAGCTTCAGCATCGCCGGCGATTCATCACTTTCGAAGAAATGCTCTACGTCATCCGCGCACTCGGCTACCACCGCGGCTGATCACAAACGGCTGCGGGCGACAGCGGCCCCGGACCTCTGCTTGTCACACGCCAGTCGTAGTGGTTGACGAGCCCACCTGGGACATCGGCGGGACCGGCCTGTTCAGGCATCCTGAAACAACGCGTCGGCCAGTCGATCGGCGTAGAGCAGACCGATGGCGTTGCCGTTGCGGTCCTCGACGATCGCGACATCCACCTTTTCGGACTGCATGCGGACCAGCGCCGACAGGTGCGATTCGTGGCGGGGGAATCGCAGCAGGGGCGAAACGGCGTCGATCGTCGCACTGCTGGCGAGTTCCAGGTCGATGACGCGAACGTAGCCGATCAGTTCCCGCCCCTGACTCTGGCGGATGGGCACGATTGGCGACTGATTGCGTCGAGCCATGTGCAGGGCTTCGCTTTTGGGGGCCCCCAGCGGAACGGACACGACGCGTGGCAGCGGCGTGCTGTAGTTCACGACGACTTCGGCAGCGTGTTCGAACAGTCGGCGTGCCAGGTCGCGTTGAGTCGTGTGCAGGATGCCTGCCTCCTGCCCCTCTTGCAGGACCTCCTGGAGTTCCTTGCGGGCCAGCGTCAGCCGGACACGCAGGGGAGCCTGCCCCACCACTTTCTCCAGCAGCCATCCCAGGACCCACAAGACGAACGCCACTGGTGAGAACAGGAGGGTGAAGCAGAACAGCAGCGGCCCGCCGCGTCGCAACAGCCGATTGGGGGACCGATAGAACAGTTGTTTCGGCAACAGCTCGCAGTACACGAATACCCAGGGGGAAAGGATCAGTGGGGCGACCGTCTCGGCCAACTGTGAATTGTCGAAGAGTTCGTGTGCTCCGAGCACAATGCCGAGCGACGTGAGGTAATTGGCCACGTTGTTGCCGATCAGGACGGTGGCGACGAACAACGCTGGGTGATTGGTCAGCCGCAACAGCATGCGTGACACCAGATCACCACCCAGGCCGTCGAGCAACAAGCGGACGCGTGCCACGCGATAAAAGCCCGTTTCGGTGCCACTGAAGAAAGCGCTCAGAAACGTGCCGATTGCCAGCAGGGGCAGGACCAGCCAGATCATGTGACTTGCTCCTCTGCCGGCAGAAGTTGAAGCTCGATCAACAGTTGGCCGCGTTGCGGCGCTTTCAGTACTCGCAGGTGAAACGGCCCCCAATCCAATTCGTCTCCCGCGTCGGCCAATCGCTGCAACAGGTCCTGGATCACGCCCCCAATAGTCACGTTGGTCGTGGTCGGCAGGGTCACCTGAAACGAATGCCCCAGTCGTCGCAGACTGGTCATGCCGGTCACATGCCACACCCCCGTCGCAACCTGCTGAATCGGCTCCCGATCGAACAGGCGATCCGTGCGACTGGGATTCTGGTGGAACAGCATGGCGAGAATATCGGCGAAGGTCAGAATCCCGATCGTCTCGCCAAACTCATTCACCACCACCGCCACTTCGCGCCGCGATCGCTGCAGTTGCTGCAGCACGTCCGCCACGGTGGCGCACCACGGCACATAGATCACCGGCTCGCCGAGCCGTTCCAGGTTTTCCGCCGGCACCTCCGTCAGATCTCTCAGTGCGATGGCGGCGGCGATGTCCTCGCGATTCTCGTCTGTCACCAGCAGGTAACCGCTGGGGGTCATTTTTCCCTGCAGGTCGGCCAGGGAGACGGGCGATTGGAACGTGATAAACTGCGTCCGCGGTCGCATCCACTCGTCCGCTCGAATGTCCGACAGCATCACGATATTGCGCAACGTCACTCGTTCCTGTTCGATGACAGGTGTGTCGGAACTGGACAGTTCAATCGCCCGTTCCAAGTCACTGACCTCCAGATACGGCTCCGTGGCGAACTTGGGCCAGAGCAAGCGGCGGGAGAGCAGGCTGACCATCCGCAGCGTCGGCATGATCGGATCGAACAGTCGCACGGCCACCGCCAGCGGACTACCGACCAGGCCGGCAATTCGGCGCGAGCTTAATACCGCTATGCTCTTGGGGAGCATTTCGCCGGCGAAAATAATCACCAACAGTGTGCCGCCGGAAAACAGCATGGCCTGCGAACTACCCGACTCCCGCTCGACACGCAGCGCCACGATCGACGAGATACCGAAATAGGTCATGTTGGTCGCCAGGTTCCAGAGCAACACGGCGGACAACAGCCGATCCGGGGATTTGAGCAACTCGGAGGCCGCGCGTTGCGACCGGTTTCCCGCCGCCAGGATCCGTCGGTCGTCCCAGCGGAGATAGAAGAGCGCGGCCTCGCTCCCAGAAAAGAACGCCGAGCAGGCGATGAGGACCGCCATGGCGATCAGCCAGGGCGACATGTCAATCAGTGCGTGCAACGGACATCCATCCTTGATACTGAGTGCCAGACTTGCCGAGCAAACGCGGTCCCACCAGCTGACAGCCCCCAACTCGCAGGCCCCTGCGGCAAACAACGTCCCTCACTTCATTCGTCACCAGCGGCCTTGGTCCGCCCCATGGCAATATCGAACTCGTAAACCGCCGGCACCAACATGGCAGCGGTCGCAAACCCATAGGCAACAGCCACGACCAGAAATACCGTCAGCTCCTGATTGCGCAGCAGAAAGCTCGTGATGGCGAAGAATGTTGCGAAAGGTAGCGATAAGGCGGCCAGCGTGATGGCCGGCGATGGATTGCGAATTCCCAGCGCGACGTACAACCCGATTCCACCCCCCAAAATCGACGCCAGAAACGGCGGCAGCTGATTGTGGAAACTGCTGCTGAACTTGACCATCATGATCATGCACGCCGCCACACCCAGGAACAGGAAAAAGACCGTCCCCAGACTCACGCCGATCGCCGATCGTGAATTCGCGTAGGTCATCCCGCAATGTACTCCCAGCGAGGCCGCGAAGATGTTCATCGTGACCAAGCCACCCAACGCGTAGACCATGTTCTCCAAATGAATCGCGCCGCACCACCAGAGGTAAAGGCATAACACCATCGGCAGTATCACCATCTCCTTGGTGACCCACAACACACCCCCCAGTTTTCCCAACACAAATTCCTTCGGGGAAAGATCGGTGACCAGCAGCAAGTCGAGCGCCTGGCCGTCCCGTTCGTTCGTGATGGAAGTCACCGCCAAGGCGTTGACAATCACGAGGCTCACCAAACCGAAAGCGGCCATCGGCGCCGTGGCCGCCGGCAGCAATGTGGCATACTCGTCGCGCGGACCGGCCGCCAACTCGGCTTGCACCGCCCAGGACATGGCCGCCCAGGCCATGACGAACAGCAGCAGGTAAACGATGCGGATAATCAACACCTTGCGGCCATAGGCCCACGTACACACCTCGCGCCAGAGCACTGGATTGTCCCACACCGCGCGGCTGGTTCCCGCTCGACGCCTGGTTCGCGAGTCAACGTGCCGGTCCCGAGCCAAGTCGGCAGCGGAAGCTGGAGCGAGTTCCAGGTCGTGCTCGACACCCCAGATGCTCGCGTCCTCGTCCTGAGCGGCTTGGCCGGGACGCAGCTCCCGCGACGGATTCCAGATTCTTACCCGCAGAATCGCCACGAGATTCAGCAACAGAGTCGCCAGCAGTGCGTTGATCACGAACCATGTGACTTCGTCCGTCAGCAGCTGCCCCGCCGTGCTGCTATCCATCGCCGGGTGTGCTGCCGCCAGCACGGCGCGAAACGGGCTGAACATCGTGGCCCACGCATGCCCCGACATGCCCCCCAGCGGCACATAGCCCACGGCGATGTTGACCCCCTCCCAGATGCCCAGCCACATGACCAGGGCTAACGCCGTCATCGACAAAGTCTGAAAGGTCTTTTCACGCCACAGGGCCAGCATGTTTCCCAAGCTGCCCGCCGCTAACACGCTCGCCAACGTGACACAAAATACCCGTATCACCTGTATGAACGACACACCTCCGAACAGCGTGACCAACATGAAGACGGGCAGCGCGGCAGCCAGGATGCAGAAGATGTTCAGAAGACTGGCGAACAACTTGCCCAACACCAGCTCCGAATTCGTCATGCGGGTCAACAGCAGCAGGATCAACGTCCGGCGGTCCTTCTCCTGGCACACGTTGCTGGCGGCTCCCATGGCCGCGAAGAAAATCACCAGGGCCAGCTGCAGCAGCGCCAGAATCTGAAACAGTATCGTGCCAAACCGCGCCATGTCCCCTACGTTCAGGATGATCTGCGTGCCGGTCACGCGGAGCCAGGCGGTGGACATCAACAGCAGCAGGCCGGTGACATAGAGCGTGCGGTACAGGAAGTGGCGCGGACGCCTCGGCGTGGTGACCGCCTCGCGGGCGAATACGGGTCCCAACAAAATGGTTTCTCCGACCTGATGGGCTGCAAAACCCCTCCACTTGGGATGGGTTTCTCGACTCGTGTGGGGGTTTTGCCTTCCGCAGGGCAGGGCCTGGCCTGCGGAATTCGCGTCCCCCCGGGGATCGTACACCGAGACACTTACCTTACCTATAGTGAGCTGTGTGGCAAAGGGTTCATTTTAACTCAAAGTGGCACCCCGCCCGCCGCTGGAAATCGACTTCACGCCGGAAGAGCCACTTTGTTTGCCAAGTCAGCCGTAACATGGAGCAAACACGTTTGTCCGCTGGCAAGGGGCTTGCTGGTGCGGCTGTACCGGCTACATGGAACGCTCTTCTTACAGTCTGAGATTATAAGTTCGAGGATTGCGGCTTCCCAAGTGGGGTTCGCCTCGGCGCTCTCGAGTCGTGGCGGTCTGGTGGCACCCGGAGCTGGCCCCGCCGTGACTCAGGGGTCGTCCCAACCAGGGAGGCATGCGGCTGCCGGCGAGCATCGGTGCGGGGGCGGGCCTGCATGTATCATCGATGTCGTTTCGTCGAGGGTGGCTCGGATTTTCCTCGCGGATTCCGCCGTTGGGCCAACGTTGCCCACGGCGTGGAAGGAGTGCTAAGATCAGGACGGCGGGTGGTCGGCGCCGTCGTAAAGGCGGCTGGATGGGTTGCGGCAAGCCGCGGATCCGGACGGTGTGGGCGGACCACGTGCCGCCATCCGGTGTGGCGAGTGGCTGGATGCGAGATCTCTTTGCGTGCAGCGCCGAACCTTGTTGATCACGTCGAATCACCGCTCTTCCGCCGCCCAGTGGATGTGCGGGACAAGCTGAGAATGTCCGTCGCGCGTGGTCTGGGACGGTTTCACGGCAACCTACGATCAGCGGACTGTGACGACTATCCGTGCTCGCCAGCCACCGAAAGGGGTTGGGTTGTGTCGATTCCGGCCCACACGGCTGCCGGCAGTACGTGGCTCGGATTACGATGGAGGTCAGCGGCGTGCCATCCATGAATGTGAGTGAGTTTGCCCACCGGATACCCTCATGAAGCCAAATCGCACGACAAACGGCTTGTTGCTGGTCGTATTCTTGGCGTTTGTGGGTTTTGCCATGCTCTATTTGCCCGCCAAGCTCATGGAGCAGTATCAGCTGGTGAAGGACGCGGGACGCGTCTGGGTGATCGTCTATTTCAGCGTGGTGGGAACGGGCGCCTTGTTGTTGTTGGGGGCGACCTGTTGGATTGTGGGACGCCTGCTCTGGCGTTCGCGCCGGAAAGCCGTGCGCCGCCAGCGTCGCGACCGAAGCCCCCGTGAACTATCGGCGGACGAGAAACAGCGCGAGATCGCCGAGAATTTGGCGTCGATAGCCGAGTATCAAGGCGACTTCGCGGCAGCGGATGAGGTGCGTCGGGAGTTGGAGCCGCTGATACGCGAGTTGGAAGAGAAGCGAGAGGAGCAGACGCTCGAAATTGTGGCGTTTGGCACGGTTTCCAGTGGCAAATCATCGCTCCTCAATGCCTTGGCCGGCCGAGACGTCTTTGTCACCGATGCACGAGGCGGCACGACGTTGCGCCGCAACGAGATTCCCTGGCCGGGAGTTGATCGAGTGCGACTGGTCGATACGCCCGGGCTGGGGGAAGTCGAGGGCGAGGAGCATGCCGTGGTATCGGCAGAGGCTGCCCGGGATGCCGATCTTGTCTTGTTGGTGGTGGACGGCCCCCTGCGCGACTCGGAATTTCAGCTGCTGCAGCGTCTGGGAGCCATGGAGAAGCGGGTGCTGCTCTGCCTGAATAAAGCGGATTGGTACGAAGCGGACGAAAGGGCAGCGCTGCTGGGGCAGTTGTCACACCAGGTCAAAGGGCTGATCGCGCCGGAGGATGTTGTGGCCGTACGGTCCTTGCCGACCAAGCGGAAGCGAGTGCGGTTGGTGGCCAGCGGCGAGGAATTTGAGGAGGAGGTGGACGTCTGCCCCGATATCGGCGCCTTGGCGACGCGGATGTTGGCAGTTGTCCGATGTGATGGTCGCGAACTGCTGTTGGCCAACCTGTTGCTGCAATCGCGCGGGTTGGTCGAATCGGCACGCAGCCGAGTGGAAGCTGCGCTGGACAAACGCGCTTGGGAGCTGGTTGACCGGTATATGTGGGGTGCCGGTGGCGCGGCCGCCGTCAGCCCGCTGCCGTTGCTGGACCTGGCTGCCGGCAGTGCCGTATCCGTGAAAATGGTGGTCGAGCTGGCCAAGGTCTACCACCAGGACGTGGACTTCCAAGTGGCCGTGAACCTGCTCGGACAGTTGGGCAAGAATCTACTGGGGATATTGGGAGTGAGTGCGGCGACGCCGGCGGTGACGGCGGCCGTCGCCTCGCTGCTGAAAACGGTCCCGGGTGTGGGGACGCTCGCCGGCGGTGTCCTGCAGGGGTTGGTCCAGGCGGTCATCACGCGCTGGATCGGTGCCGTCTTCATCGCCTATTTCAAAGCGGAAATGAAGCAGCCGGAAGGGGGCATGGCCAGTCTGGCTCGCCGCGAATGGCAACAGGTGACGACGGCGGCGGAATTGAAAAAACTCCTGCAGTCGGCCCGGCAGCATTTGCAGGGTGCCACACGCGACGGTGACTGACCCGTTGGCGGGATCGATTGCGAGTGGGAGGCGGAAGCAGTGGTTTCTGGAGTCGAGGTGACGCCGGGAGATCGTGGTCGGCACGTGCAAACACGCGCGTGCAGTCAGGTTTTGAGGGGGAGTGTTCGCGATTGCCGACAGGGATCGCGATGCCGTGAGACGGGACAGGCCGTGTGGACTGGCCCCTTGCTTCGAACGAGACATGTGTCCGATGACAACCCGCGTGGATTTTCCCGTGAACGAATCTAGCGTCCTGAACGATGAACATTACCAGCATGCCGTGGCATCCGTGGAGCGGACGCTCGATAAGCTGCGCCGCTGCTCGCCTGAGGAAAAACAGAAGTTGCACGGCGAACTGAATCAGTTGCAGGACATGCTCACCAAGCTGACCAGTGGGCGTGTGGAGATCGCCGTGTTTGGCGAAATCAGCACGGGCAAGTCGGCCATCATCAATGCGTTGGTGGGGGAGGCGGTGACGGAAGTCGACGTGCAAGGGGGATGGACCAAGGAGATCTGGCACGTGTCCTGGGGAGGTTCCGGCTACTGCGTCCCCGGGCTGGCAGGCTCGCAGGTGGTGCTGGTCGATACGCCCGGTCTGAATGAAGTGGGTGGCAAGGATCGCACCGTGATGGCGAACCAGGCTGCGCAGCGTGCGGACCTGATCTTGTTCATCACCGATTCGGATCTCAACGAGACGGAATACTCGGCGCTGACGGCGCTGGCGGCTGTGCACAAGCCGATCATTCTGGTCCTCAATAAAATCGACCTCTACTCGCGTGAGCAGCGACAGCGACTGCTGCAGGTGCTCCGCGACGAGCGAGTGGCGGAATGGGTGTCGCCCGACAACATCGTGTTCGCCGCCGCCGATCCGCGCGAAATTGAGTATATCATCGAGACGGCCGCTGGCAGTCAGCGCAACGAATGGCGCAAACCGCCCCCGGATGTGGAGCAGCTGAAGGCGCGGATCCTGGAAGTGCTGGCTGCCGACGGGAAGGAGCTCCTGACGCTCAACGCCGCCATGTACGCTGCCGATAAGACGGATCGCGTGGCCGCGATTCGCGTGCAGATGCGCGATCGCCGCGCCCGGCAGGTGATTGCCAGCTACGCCGGACTCAAAGCGGTTGCCGTGGCACTCAATCCGGTCGCGGTGGCGGATGTCTTGGGGGGGACTGCCGTGGACGCCACCATGGTGGTAACCCTGGCTCACATCTACGGCCTCGAATTGTCCACGATGCACGCCCGCGGCCTGATTACGTCGATTGTCAAAGCTGCCGGTTGGGTGATGCTCGGCGAAGCCACCACGCACGTCCTGTCTTCGGCCTTCAAGGGACTGACCCTCGGATATGGCACCGTGTTGACTGCCGTGCCACAAGGTGCCGCAGCCGGGTACGGCTCGTTCATCGTGGGACAGGCTGCCAAGTACTATTTTGAACACGGCAGTTCCTGGGGAGGCGAAGCGGCCAAGGCCGTGGTCCGACGCATTCTCCAGGAGACGGACAAGTCGTCGGTGCTCGATCAGCTCAAGAACGAGATCAAGGCCAGGATGCACCTGAATCCGCATGCCGGCAGGCACGACTGAAATCGCGCAGCGCCCAACATTGCGATCGCCTTTGCTCGGTGTACTGAGCACATTCCGCCGAACTCGCTTCGGCGTCCTGCCGGATCATCGAGCTTCTCCCGGCGGGCGGGGCGGTCCGCAGGACCGCGACCCGGCGATGCACTGCCCGCGTACCGGGTACGTCCCTGCACCCGGAAACGTGATCGCGTCAGTGGTAGCGTCAGAGAATCTCGCGAGCGGCTGAAGTGCCCGCTCGGAGCCGGCCCGTGGCAGTCGGCCCTGTTCGTGTCCCCGTCAAGTCCCCAGGTATCGTCTCCCGGGCGGACTGGTCGGGACCCGCACGATCCCGGTCCGGCTGCGCACCGACCGGAGACTACTGGCCGTTTTCGGCAGCATCCTCCCTTGCCGATTCGCTGCGCCGCGATTGCCGTTCACTTTTGAGCTTCGCGATTTCCGCGCGCTGCTCGTCGGTGAGCACCTGTTCGACCTCCGAGTCCCGCTTCGTCGACAGTTCCTCCAACTGCTCCTTCAGCTTGGCGATCTCGTCGTTGTACTTCGCCTGGATCTCGTAGATCACTTCGCGCTGCTTGTCCGTGACGACCTTGCTGAAGTACGCGGGTAAGCGTCCCCGCGGCTTCTTGCGTTCCTTCGCCGTCACTTCCGGATTGCCGGGTGGTTCGCGCACCCGGAATCGGAGGTGGCTCTTGGGCCGCCCCGGCAGTGGCCAGCCACGTGGCCAACAACAGTGCTGCGATCGGACCAACCAACAACCTGCGCAATGACTCGTGCTTCATTTCATGTCTCCTTTCTGTAAGTGGAAAAGAAACAGAGTCAAACAACGAGGTTCATTGTGGAGGAGTGCCAGGGATGGCGCGAAGAGAATGCAGGGGACTGCGGAGCGAAAATCGGAGAAAAAATCGTCCGCCCAGCGGCACCGGTGACATGCGTATGTCACCGAAACGGTCGTTTTCAGAACAGGACCGCCTGGAATGCGATTCGGTTGCCCCGCACAGGCTGCCGGCAGCCGCGGGGCGCGATGCCCACCGCCGGCGCCGTCAGCGCATAAAAAAGGTCATGATACGTCGCTCCGTCGCCATACCATGACCTCTATCCTGAAACGGGATTCACCAGATGGCTATCCCGCCCTCCCGGTCTCTTGTAGTAACTGTATCGGCCAGTTCGCCCGCGTCACTCAAGCCGATTCTGCCGATTTTTCGTCATTCAGCGGCCGCGTCGTGCCGTGCCCCTGCCCCGAGCCTGACGCGGCCTGTCGTCGTCGCCATAGAGCCCCCACCGCGAAAAAAAACGGGCGAGTTCTTGTGGAACTCGCCCGTTAAATGACTTGCCCGGCGGGTTGCGGATAATACTCCCCAGATTGTCCGTTCCGACGGGAAGCGTGTTTTTCAGGAGCAGCGGAGGCTGGCTCACCGCCAGGGACCTCCCTGCGGGTTGTCCAGCAACTGTCCACGCGACGGCTTTCTGCTCGACGGCTGCCTACTCGACTGGGGCGATATTGCCTGGGGGGATATCGCTGTCGAGCCACGTTCAAGAGGGTCAACGACTGGAACGCCAACCGATCGTCCGATTCATCCACCCGCGGCGGGCCGAAGTCACCTTGTTTTCCGGTTCGGTGGCTGGAGCTTCCGTATCCGAGGGGACTGGCGGTGGCGCCGAGGGCTGAGCTTCGGTCGGCTCGGGAGGACTGCCAATATTGACCGGATGCTCGGTCGATGAGGGTGATTCCATCGTGTCACAGTCACATGACGCGGTCGTTCCCCCGCAGCGATCGCACCCGCAGTGTCTCTGCAGGCCGCGCCGTGGGAGGCTCGGGAGTCGCAGTCGCACGGCGGGAGCGCACAGGGGCGCGGGCGCACAGACCCGGCCGCTCTCACATGCCGTCGAGCCGCCGCATCGTTGCTTATCGGTACAATAGGTCGCCCACAGAGGACCAAAGCCTCCGAGGCAGTCACCGCAACATTGATCGTCGGCCATGGATTGGCGCATCGCTCGGTAGTAGCCATGCTGCCGCATTCGCGGTTGGGGACCGCAGGTCGTGCAGGGCTCACTGATCGCCTGGCCTTGGCAGCCGCAATCGTGACTGGCCGCTGTCGCGAGTCCAGGATCAGTTGCCGTCGGTGCGGGAGTGAGTGCCGAGGTTGAAGGAACAACACTCGCATCACTGGGCTGCAGATCGGCCGGCTGGGCAACCGCCGCTGCTGTGAAAAGCACTAGCCACAGCGCGGCAACGGCAAATGGTCGGAACATGGTCAACTCCTTTTTCGCTGGGGGAGTTCCGTAGGGAGGAAAATGCGGGGGGGAAAATGGGCGGGGATGGACGGCGAGGTTGAAACCCTGGTTTGGTGGAAACCTGATCCACGTCTTGCCACGCGCTACGATGTCTCGTGGTGGGTACCTGACATCCATCTCCCTAAACATGCACCACAGATTGGCGGCGGGCAAATGGCCGTGTTGATTTTTTTCCACAGGGACTTGCCGATTCGCCGGGAATGTGCGGTTGTATCTCCCGCTCGAATAACGGGTTACTACCGCACGCGGGGCGGACGCTGGGACGCTTGGCGGCTTTGCGTCACAGCGGCTGGGCTGGTTATAGTGTTGCTTTTGGGAAACAGGCACCGAGTTGTCGACCGAGTTGGCGAAGGAGGGACCGGCCCGGGCGCGGGCCCGCAAGGGCACGGGAAGCCGAATTCGGCTGGCGGGGCGACCTCGCGTCGTCAGGCGCATCCGACGGGCGGAAGTCGGTTTTCGCTGGCCGGCGAGGATTGCCAGTCTTTCGGATCAGTCAGTACACTGTAACCTGCTGCTGGCGGCGGCCACCTCCCTCCCGTGCCGACTCAATGACCTGTTGACCGTGCGGGGCCGATGGCTGTGCCCGTCTCCGCCGCCGCGAGGTCGCCCGACGCGAGGTTGTCGAGCGGCAAGCAGGTACGGGACACGACGAGCGAGTGTCTGTCCGCCCCAGTGCACAGGGGGGTGGTTGAGGTTGCCCGAGGCGATTGCCGGCTCCGGTGGCCATTCGCCTGGTGTCTGCACCCGAGCGTCCTAACCGTTTCATTCCCAGATTGGACATCAACACTAATGAGTTGTCGGTTCAGCATTCGTCGCCCGGTCATCAGCCCCGTCCCCCTGCTTGTCGCGGTTGCCCTGCAGATCGTGTTGCCAGGTTCCGCCCAGGCACAGAAAGAGAGTGTCAAGCCGGGGATCAACCAGCAGTTCGAGGACCCGCAAGTCGATTCCTTTGTGGAGCGATTCGAGAAAGAAGGACGCGAGATCTATGATCAGCGCGACGAAGCGGTAGCCGCGTGCGGCATCCAACAAGGGATGGCGATCGCCGATATCGGGGCGGGCACAGGGCTCTTCACACGTATGCTGGCCGCCAGGACTGGGCCCGAGGGACGCGTGTATGCCGTCGACATCGCCGCCAAGTTCGTGGATCACGTGCAACAGACCAGTCGTCAGGAGGGGCTCCACAACGTTGTCGGCATCGTATGCAAACCGGATTCCGCTGAACTGCCTCCCGACAGTGTCGACCTCGTCTTTATCTGCGACACGTATCATCATTTTGAATTTCCGCAGCTGACGATGCAGTCCATCGCCAAAGCCCTGCGCCCTCACGGGATGATCTGCCTGATTGATTTCGAACGGATCGAGGGCGTCAGTTCCGATTGGATTCTCGGGCATGTACGAGCGGGAAAGGAGGTCTTCCGCAAAGAGATCGAAGCCGCCGGCTTCGAATTCGTGGACGAAGTGAAACTGTTCCAGCAGAACTACTTTTTGAGGTTTCGTAAGAAATAGAGCGTAATCTCCTCTGACCACCGGGTCGGATTGCATCATCGGAAATAACTTGGAGTGAGTTGTCATGAATTGTTCGATCGTCCGTCTCGGGATTGTCGCCGCCTGTCTGATGGTCTTGGTTTTTGGGACCGGGTGTCGCTCCGAGTCCGCCAAGCAGCCTCCCCAGTCCAACGGGAGCAAGGCACCGGAAACCCCGGCTGACGAGTCAGCCGGGGGCGGGGATGCCGCGGCGAAAACTCCAGACGTGACTCCCGCCGATGATCCTGCAGCTCTGGCGGCCATCGAGAAGTTCGGCAGCGTGGAAAAGGATGGCAAGGGCAATGTGGTGGCGGTGTTGCTGGCCAACCCGGCGGTCGACAACGAAGTACTGAAATTTCTCCCCGGTTTGCCTGCCATCAAGTCCCTTGATTTGAGTGAAAGCGCCATCAGCGATCCCGGTCTGGAGTATGTTGGCAAACTTGCCAACTTGCAGACGCTGAAGTTGGTCCGTGTGGGTGTGAACGATGCCGGCTTGGCGCATCTCACAGGCCTCAAGAAGCTGCAGCAACTCAGCCTGACACGCTGTCCCCAGATCTCCGATCAAGGCGTCGCGTACCTCGGCGAATTGACCAGCCTGCGTCAACTCGATCTGCGCGGTTGCGCCAAGGTTACCGCGGTGGGCGTCCAGCATATTGGCAAGCTGACGAACCTGGTCGACCTCAAACTGTTCGGCGAAGGCATCAACGATGAGGCGCTGACGCACCTGAAGTCCTTGGCGAAGCTGAAAGCGATCGGACTGGATGACTGCAAGGGCCTCACCGACCAGGGGCTGGCCGCGCTGGCCGAACTGAAGAACTTGGAAGAGGTCTACCTGTTTCGTACCAGCATCGCTGATGAGGGTGTGATGCACCTCGCCGGCTTGACCAAAATGCGCCGGCTTCGTCTGCGGGACACACGCGTTACAAGCGCCGGCCTGGCCTGCCTGGAGAACATGAAAGGACTGGAAATGCTCGACCTGAGCGAATGTGCTTGGGTGGACGACGAGGGAATCAAACGCCTCCAGGGTCTGTCGCAGCTGTCCGATCTCAATCTCTGGTTTACACGCGTGGGGGACGATGGACTGGCGGATATCGGCACGCTGACGAACCTCAAAACATTGAACCTGGAGAAAACCCGTATCTCGGATGACGGATTGGATCATCTCAAAACGTTGACCAATCTCACATCGCTCGACCTCAGCTCCAACGAAATTACCGATAACGCGCTGACTTACCTGACGCCGCTCAAGAGCCTGCGGGAATTGAAGCTGACATTCTGTCCCGCCATCAGCGACGAGGGGGTCGAAGAACTGCAGAAGGCACTGCCTGATCTGAAAAAGATCGATCGCTAATTTGAGTCGTACGATCGCGGGACGCACGGAAAGACGCACACCTGGCACGCCCTCGTGCTGGCGGCATGGGAGAACGTGTCCCATGATTTGAAGGACAATGGGTCATGGTGAATGGGTCATGGTGAATGGTGCGGCGATCGATGTGACGCGTACCGATCGCGACGATCACGTGGCGTGCACTTTTCCCTTCCTCCCTTCCTCCCTTCTCCCTTCGTCCCTTCCTCTCTTTTTTCCCCTCTGCATTTTTCCTGTGGCGCCATCATTCGGAAAGTATGGGGACATTAACCGTCAATAATTCACCATTACCCACTTACCCTTTTCGATTGTCGTTTCCGCCGTGTACGGCGTCACGACATCTGCCGGGCCTGCCGTATCGACAGTCTTGCTCGCGGATGCTGCTGCCACACCGCCGCACAATCACGGATTTCCGAATTTGGTTGCGGCCGCCGTCGGCGTTAAGTCGCAAGCCATAGCATGGGCCCATCATGACTGCCGAAATTGAACCCACAGCGGCGGGTGATTCGTCGGGCGGCCGCTCGCGCCGAATGGTGCTGCGCGCCCTGTTCGGTTTGCTGCTTGTGGGTGGGATGCTCTATGGCTGGGCGGCCATGAGCTACCAGAAAGCGGCGAAGCAAGCCGAGGCGGTGCGGGCTATCGAGCAGGCCGGTGGTCGCGTTTACCTGGACTATCAGTGGTCTGACGGACAGGTGATTCCAGATGCCCGGCCACCTCAATTTGGCTGGCTCCGCGATCTCGTCGGCCCAGCGCTGCTGGATCGAGCGGTCGCCGTCGACCTGCGCGGTGTCGAACATCCTGATGACATCGTGCAGTGGTTGCTGCTGCTCCCCTATCTGACCGATATGAACGCCCGCGATACATCCTTGTCCGACGAGGCGTTGATGACCGTGCGGCGACTCTCCAGCCTCACCCGTGCCGATCTGGCCGGTACGGCGGTGACCAGCGAAGGGATCGCGCGCCTGGGCAATCTGCGGCGGCTCGCCTCGCTCTCGTTGGCCGGCACGGCCGTGTCGGATGATTGTGTTGAAGTGTTGGGAGGTTTGAAGCTCTTGAGGCAACTTGACCTTTCCGCGACTCAGCTCAGCCCGTCGGCCGTCTCGAAACTCGCCCAGCGGCTGCCCAAGTGTCACATAGAGAAACCGTAGGGTTTCCATTGTGTCTCGATCGGTCCGTCAAACGCACGTTGCACCTTTCCCTGTGACCGCACGGGGGAGTACGTTGCGAGCGTCAGCCAACATACCATTGTGGTGGGGTGCCGGGGACACGAGAAAATCGGGTCACGGACCGGCCAAATTGGTACAATGGTGACGGTCTACGTTTCCACAGGAGGTGTACCATGGTGCTGGACATCGACGAAGAGAAACGCCAGTTGCTGACCGATTTGGTGGCCAGCCGAATTTCGGAGTTGCATCCGACCATCCGACGCTGCCGAGTTTCGAGTTGCACGGAAGAGCTCAAACACGACTTGGTGGTGTTGGAACAACTCCACAAGCAACTGACGGAATCCGTCGTGCAAGCGGTCTCGTAATCGGCCGGCGGGTGCTGATCAGTACCCGTGAAGCTGGGCTCCAACGCGACCAAGGCACGGCGAGCCGTTGTTTGAAAGCGGTCGCTCGGGATACGGTCCTCGACCGGTTTGGCGTACGTGGTGCCGCACACCTTGCACACCACATATCTGGCAGCATATTTGGCAGCGTTGTTCGCCATAACCACCCTGTTCTCTGGTGTGCCGACGATCGCCGCATCCGTCATCACGCAGGCAATGTCGTAGCAGGCGAACTGGTCACCCGACCGCTTCGTCTGCCGGTCATTCACTGCGCCTTAGCAGTGTGCAATGCGGTTCAGAGAACATACAGCATAAACTGGTAAATCACTAAGAACGGGACGATCAGTGCAGGCCATTGTGTCCCCCTGGTCACGGGGAACGAGTTATAGCAACTGGGGCAGAGAGCGGCATTCCCGAGTCCCTCGAGTTCAACTTCCAGGCCGCAATGGGGGCAAGTACGAGTCTTCATGAGATACGCCTTTGCTGTGCGAATTGATGTGCCATGGAAACTATAGCATATACTTTCGGCGGCCGTCGCCATGGCGAGGTCGTGGTGACCGGATGGCACAGGGCCCGGCGCGGTTGTGCCGGGCATCCAGCGAGTGACGATCGCGATGGCCAGGGCGGACCGCCGGTTTAGCGTGTTAGTCGGTAACATGCGCACGGTGCGGGCATGTTTGGAACACAATCCGAAATTGGAAGCACAGAAAAGTGGGAGAAAAGGAAGAAGGGAGGAAGGGAAGAAGGGAGGAAGGGAAGAAGGGAGGAAGGGAGGAAGGGAGGACGCAGTGGCATGCTGCTGGTGAGAATCTGCTTGGGGCCCGCCCGCGGCCGTTTTGCTGGCAGCGGAGGTTTTGGATTTCGATTTTTGGATTTCGGATTTGTTTAGGATTTCGAATTTAGGATTTCGAATTTCCCGATTGGTTGCAGCCGCAGGCCGCGCAGAGTTCCGAAGGCTTCCGCTCTGTCCGAACTAACCAAGCTCGAGCGCGCTGAGCGACTCTTCGTAATCGGGGCGGTTGAAGTCAGGCATCAACTGCTGCCACAAGTCGCAGTTAAGTGACGTATCGCGAGGGCGCGGTTCGCCAGCCATCAGGTCACTACGGCAGACTGCCTGGCAAAGCCGCTCGTCCTTTCCGAGCAGGCGGGCCAACCGCTGTCCCATTTCCCATCGTGACAGGCGTTCCGGTCCGCCGAAGTGCAGGATCCCTGTCACCTCGGAATCGGCCACTGCCAGCAGGCCTTCCGCTCCCAGTTGCAGACTGAGGGGCGTTCGCCATTCATCTTCGAACCACTTGCTCGGTGTGCCACTCAACAGTGACTTGATCTGCTGATCGAAGAAGGAGGGGCGCCCGTTGAGCGACGGTCCGAACAGCAGGCTCAATCGCAGGACGAGGTGGCGCGGGTCCCCCAGCACGGCCCGCTCCGCGGCGGCCTTGGTCTGGCCATACACGCTCAGCGGGGCAGGGCAATCCGTTTCCCGGTACCAGTCCTTTTCGCCATTGAAGACCAGATCGGTGGAGACGTATACAAACCGAGCCGGTTGCCGCTGCGTCAATTCAGCCAGCAGGCGTGTGGCCGTATTGTTGGTTCGGCGTGCCTGCGTCGGGTCGCGGAAACACTCTCCCACTCCGCTCATCGCCGCGATATGAAGCACGACATCCGGTTTCGCGGCGCGAAATGCGGCTACCACTTGATCCACTTCGCACAGATCCACGCTCTGGCAGCGGTACCCGAATAGTTCCACGTTAGGGCGTCGGCTCCAAGCCGTCGCCGACAGATCTCGGCGCCGCAATTCACGCAGCACGTAGCTGCCGAGTTGACCGGAAGCTCCCGTAACCAGGATTCGCCCGAGCGCATTGGCCATGGTTGTGTATCTCTCCATGCGAGTGTACAGCTGGAACACCCTGGCCGATCCGTCCGCGGCCGGTGACGCCACGTCACTGGGTTGCTGGATAGTCTTGTCCACTGGCGACGGTTAAGATTGTACCTGATCTCGTGCGCAATCACAGCGAACAATCCACAGAAGATCCGGGAAACGCGTGATGACGAAATGCCTGTTGCGATGGGCTGTGACCATGACGGTCGGGTTCGGATTCCACCTGCCAGAGGTCGGCGCGGCCGACACCGTTCCGCTGAGCCGGCCGAGCGACAGCGTGGTCAAGTTCACCCCGCCACCGCCGCATTGGGATCGGTTCCTGATCCTGGTGTGGCAATATCAGACGGAGGTGCAACGCGATGTGGCGCTCTATCGACAGGCCGGCTTCGCCGGCTTTCACGTCGATTACGGGGCGGGACAAGAGGCTGTCGTGGAGTTTGCCGCCCGCGAGCAATTGCCGTACTATGTGGACCATGCCGCCGGCAAAGGGGTGCTCCACCTGACGAGCCGCACCGGGCTGGATCAGTTGCCCAAGGACGGCCGTCTGGCCCAGCGGCCGCAGAGTCTCGTCGATGCGACCACCTGGGAGCAACTGGTCAGTCAATTGCGGGCCAACCTGCCTGTCACGCGCCGAGGACCGATGCTGGCCGCTGCTTTTGACGACGAAGTCAGCTTGGGTACATTCACGTCCCCAGTGGAAGTGGATGCTTCGCCCGCCTCGGTCGCCATGTACCAGCGCTGGTTAAGCGACCGGTATGGCACGATCGACAGGCTCAACGCGTCCTGGAAGACAACGTTCGCGTCCTTCGCCCAGGTCGGTCCGATTCCTTTTGAAGGCGTTCGAAGCCAGAACAACCGGCCCCCATTCTCCGGCTGGAATCTGGCCCCCTGGATGGCCTGGCGCAGCTACATGGATTGGCAGTTGGCCGACGTCTGTGCGAGGCTCACTCGCGTGGCGAACGAACTGGCACCCGACATACCGGCCGGTTTCGTGGGAGGACAACAGCCGGCGCCCTATGGCGGCTACGATTACGATCGACTCCGCGACAGTCTGCAGTGGATCGAGGCCTATGATATTGGCGGAACGAATGAGATCTTGCGTTCCTTCTGGAGCTATCCCCAACCGAAGCCGCGGGTGCAGACTTTCTTCAGTACCGGTGATGCTCGGCAAGATGCCTGGTTCCTCTGGTACTACCTGTTGCACGGAAATCGCGCCGTGATCGCCTGGCCCGAGCGGGATGGCAAGAGCTGGTTCGCCGGTGGCAAGCTGGCCGCGTACGTTGAGCAGAACAAGGAGACATTCCGGGAAGTGCAGGGGGATGTCTCTCGCACACTGCTGGCGGACGGCGTCCGCTTCGATCCGGACCCGATTGCCGTGCTCTACTCACATCCCTCGATTCAGGCGTCCTGGGCCACCGATGTCGTAACACACGGGAAGACCTGGCCGCGCCGCTCGTCGTCGCTCGATAACACCTGCCAGGCGGCGGGCAAGAACCGCGTGGCGTGGTTCAAATTGCTCGAAGACTGCGGATACCAATATGACGTCGTCTCGGGGCGTGATGTGGTTGGCGGCGTGTTGCAGGATCGCCAGACGCGTGTGTTGATCCTCGGTCGAGCCATGGCATTGTCCGCTGCCGAGTGCCGGGCCATCGAGGCATTCGTGCGGGCCGGGGGGACCGTCATCGCCGACCACTGGACCGCTTTGTTGGATGAACATGGGGTGGGGCGGGCTGCCGGCGGGCTGGACCATCTGTTCGGGATCCGCCGCGATGAATCGCTCGGCTATTTCGACGGCCATACGCTCACGGAGATTGACGGCGAGAAATACAGCCGTCCGTTCCTCGAGCGATTCCCCGCCAACAACGTGCTGCGCGATCAGGGTCGCCTGGTAGTGGAACGCGGCACGAAGGCGGATGGAGCGCGGCCGACCAGCACTGTCCAGACGGCGGACGTCATCCTGAGGCGAAGCGTCGGACGCGGGACCGCCGTCTATCTCAACCTGTCTCCCACCGAGTATTTTGACAATGCCGTGCGCACGAATCAGCCAGGTGACACGTGGCGCAGCCTGCTCGGCGAACTGCTGGCCGCGGCCGAACTCGTGCCGCGGGCCGAAGTCACTTCCGCCGGCGCGCGGGTCCCTCTGGCCGAAACGCTCTTCTGGCGCGACAAGGACCGGCTGCTGTTGGCCATCGTCAGCAACCCGTCCCGGCAAGCTTCCGTGGACAGCGCCGGCGCCTCGAATCCGCTCGCCGGTGACGCGGCGGAAATTGACGTGCGGCTGCACCGATCGTTTGCCCAGCTGCGGGATCTGCGAACCGGAAAAGTGCTCCCCGCCGGCCAGACGATCCACACCCTCTGGAAGCCCTGGGAAGGTCTGCTGTTCGAACTGCGCTAGCCCGGATTATCCATGAGTGACCAGGGTTTCCAGCCCGTAAGGACGGTCACCACGGAGCAACGGAGATCAAGATCGACTCCCCTTGGGCCACGGTGCGGGCGCCCAGACGGTTGGTCGCCACGGCGCGGCGGTTGGTTCCTTGGGCATTTGCTTCGCACTGGACCACCCAGTGCATGCCACTGCCAATCGAGCACTCCACGCTCAATCGCTCGCAGGCCTCGTGCAGTCGAGGTCGTGCATCACCCGCATCGGCGCGGACCAGAGTAAGACACACGGCGTGCAGCCCTACTCTTACTCTTACTCCTAACGCGTCCTGCGGCCGCAACCAAAACGGGAAATCCGAAATCCCAATATCGAAATCCCAAACAAATTCGAAATCCAAAATTCGAAATCCAAAACCTCCGCTGCCGGCAAAACGGCCGCGGGCGGGCCCCCAGCAGATTCTCACCAGCAGCATGCCATTGCGTCCTCCGTTTTCCCTTCCTCCCTTCCTCCCTTCTTCCTTTTCGCCCACTTTTCTGTGCTTCGAATTTCGGATTTCGGATTTCCCGTTTTGGTTGCGGCCGCGGGCCGCGTTAGGAGTACGAGTTCTAGGATCATTGGAAATAGGGAATACTGATCCAAGGTGTTACGCGTCGTGCAGCGAGTCTGAAGGGGGCTGGTCGGGACTCGCGGTGCGGCAGGCTGAGAGTAGCTTGCGTTTCGTGTTCAGTAGTTTCCAGGCGCGATACAGCTTCGATACCTTGACCAGCCGAAGCTGGACTGCCGGTGCGGACATGTCGTTCGACCAGCCACGGCTCAGGCGTTTCAGATCCGCGGGGTCTTCACTCGGCTTCATCGGTTAATAACTCCACGTCGAGGCGGTCTTTGGTGCGCTGGGAAGCGGTTTTCATCCGGATCAGCGCCGATTTGGACAACACGGGCACTTCGCGACCGCACAGCTCCACTCTCACCTGATCGTTCCAGATCAGATTCTCCTGCGAGTCGACACTCAGCAGGTCGAGTGTCAGGAAGTCGTTATCCAGTACCTTCGTCACGCGATACAAGCGTCCGGTGCCGAGTCCACACTCGGGAAACTTGACCCAGCCTGTCGGCAGATCAAATCCGGCAGCCGCAACAGCCTGAATTGCCCGCCGCATGTCGGAGTCGAGGAGCACCAAATCGATGTCGACAGTCAACCGCGGTCGACCATGAATGGCGACCGCCAACCCGCCACACACCGCAAAGGCGATCTGCCTCTCGCTCAGTACTGTGACAAGTTCGAGAAGTTCTTCGACGATGTCCATAATCCGTGAGTATACAAAGACCCCCGTCACGAGCGATAGAAGATGCATGCATCCGCCCAACTCGAGAACCGAAATCGTGGTGACTCGACGGCCGGCCGGTTGGCTGGCAAAGAGGGAGCAGGGAGGGAGCCGAGGGAGGTGCACTCTGAGGGGAGAAGGGAGCATGCTGTGCTCGCGATCGATTCGCGGGGGCGATTATTTCGGGAGACCGATCGCAGTCCAACATCGGATGTTTGGCGGCTCCGGCGGGAAGAAAGCGAGACGGTCTCGTTTTCGACCGACCGTTTTCGACCGGTCCTTGGCACAGGGCCTGTGATCCCTACGATCGCTTTCCGCCGGGCAATCGCTGCGATCGTCCACCTGTCGCTGGCAGACCGCAGAGGACAGGTCTGAATCCTCCTTGAGCCCCCTCGGCGGTGGCGTAGTCTTTATCAATCGCCGGCCTTCAAGGCGGGGGGGCAGCGGCCCTCGCGCGTCTGCCGGCGCGCCATTGCCCGACGCATTGCGTGTCTGTTGCGGACGCGACGAGAGAGTCGCGAGTTCATCCATGCTTGCTATCATCGTCGTCGCCCTGATCGTCATCTGCGTGTGGGGAATGGTCTTCTTCCGCCAGTTTGGATTGTTGGGGGGGTGTCTGGCCGTCTTGTTTGTCGGGAGCTGTCTGGGGCATGCGTTCTACCATGCCGATGTCGGCCCGATCCCCGTGACGGCCGACCGCGTGCTGCTGGGAGTCCTGCTGGTCGCGTACCTGGTTTTCCGCCGCTGGGGGCAAGTCCGTGAGCGGTCGCTCAATCGACTCGATCTGCTGCTGCTGGCCTTCATTGCTGTCTTGGTTTTCAGCACGTTCACTCACGATTGGCGAGCCCATGGCTCGCGCGGGCTGTCTTCGTTGCTGTTTTTCTATCTG
Source organism: uncultured Planctomycetota bacterium (assembly GCA_963802295.1). Taxonomy (GTDB): domain Bacteria; phylum Planctomycetota; class Planctomycetia; order Pirellulales; family Pirellulaceae; genus JAJRVM01. The sequence continues at coordinate 559,061 of CAWDIM010000011.1, forward strand.
CTGCCGTTGACCATCTACACGATCGCGCGCGAAGCTCCGACCAGTCCGCGGGCGATGTTGGGCATGTTTGCCGCTCTCGCCGCGTTTGGCCTCTACCTGGCAATCACGGCCGTATTCGAGCAGCAGCAGATTTGGTCGTTGGTGTTTCCGCGATACATCGTTTCCGATGCGCAGGCAGAATTCCTGGGAAGAGGGCGGGGCCCGTTTCTGAATCCCGTTGGCAACGGCATGTTTCTGTGCGCGGGGATGTTCAGCCTGCTGATGTTCTGGCCTCGCGCGCATCGAATCGGCAGGGTCTTCCTCGTGCTCCTGACGTTGATCTGCCTGGCGGGTGTCTACAGTACGCTGACACGTGGTGTCTGGCTGGCGGCTGCGATGGGTTTGACGATTATCGCCATGTCGAATCTGCCGCGGCGTTGGAGTCTTGTGCTGGTAACCGCGGTCAGCCTGGCGACCGTGACCGCAGTGGTCGTGAAGTGGGACGAACTGAACGCCTTCAAGCGTGATCGGGACGTGAGTGTAGCGGATATGTCGCAGTCAGCCAGTCTGCGTCCCATTCTGGCTTACCTGGCCTGGCAGGTGTTTCTGGATCGTCCGCTCGCCGGCTGCGGCTATCGCCAGTACGAAGAGGCCTCGGACTACTATTTGTCCGACCATTCGACGCCCTTGCAGCTGGAACGGGGTCGCCGTTATGTGCAGCACAATGTGTTTCTGTCGTTGTTGGCCGAGACTGGCGTGATTGGGCTGGGGCTGTTTCTGTTGATGTGGGGAGCATTGCTGCGGGCATCCTGGCAGTTATGGCAGGCGCCGAACATTCCTGTGGAGATACGCCAACCGGGACTGTTGATGCTCCTGATGTTGATCTCCTACGTGGTGATGGCCATGTTCCACGACCTCACACTGATCCCCATGGCTCACATGCTGATGTTCTTTCTGGCTGGCGTGACGCGTAACTTGCAGGGAGAGCTGGCCGGCGAAGAGACGACGCGCACGGGGACGCTCACGTCGCGACCGAGTCCGCGCCCCGTCCCGGCGCTGCATGAAAGTGTGTGAAGCTGCGACCCGCCAGGACAACGTGCTTGGGGAGCCTTCTTAGATCGGTGGGCGGGAAGCCAGAAGTGCCGCCGCTCCAGTTCCGATAGCTGCAGTTCAACCGCTGCCGCTGCCAAGCGTTACGGTGTGCGAGCGCAGAGGAAGTGCGCCGTCGAGTCATGCACGATGGTCTGGGAAACCATCGGATCGCGTCGCGCAAGAGCGTCGCACCGTACGCGGGGGGGGCAAAGAGCCAGTCCTCCGCGGTTCCGCCACGGTCCGGCGACCGCGGCGCTTAGTGCGTGTGATCCTCCGCTTCGTGGCCGACGTGGTCGTGTTGATGCTGCTGCGTGTCACTGTCGGTCTGCCGTTGGTGAGCATGTTTCGGTTCGAATAAACCGATCACCAGTGCGAGTCCGACACCGATGAGCAAGGCGGCGGTGAGCTTGACGCGATCGTGACGATGGAATTGAATTTCAGGCAGAATGTCCGCCAGGGAAATGCAGAGGAACACGCCCGCGGAGAACCCCAGGGCGCAGCCGACCGCGATGTGCTGCCAGGGGCCGAGTTCCTGCACGCCGAAAAACGTACAAAGCACTCCCACCGGACAGATCAATGAAAACAACACGTTGATCGCCGTCTGTGATCGGGCCCCCCAATGACCCACGGCCATGACCGAAGTGATCGACAGCGAATCGAGTGGCTTATGCAGCAGCACCGCGAGGAATGTGCCCAATCCCAGCAGGCCCCACGCGGCTCCATGCTCGACACTGGCCACCACGCTCGCTCCCACCGCGACTCCGTCCAGCAGACTGTGGATGGCCAGGCCCATGAACAGCCCGATCCAACTCAATTGGCGAGGCCCGGCCTCCGCATGGCTGGCGGGATGCTCACAATCGTGGTGGGCATGGATCCCCTCGGCAGGCTCTGCCTGCAACGCCGGGTCATCGGGCGGACCATGCTGGTGCACTTGAAACACGCGAATGGTCAGGAACATGGCCAGCAATCCCAGCGTACACGACCAGGCTGCATAGTCGAGCGAGTCGGTTTCGACCACCGCATGCGGCAACAGGTGCAGCAGGGCGACCCCCATCATCAAGCCGCCGACGAGACTCATCATTAGTTGCATTCGGGTGTGCGTCAGACGCATCACCGTGGGGAGACAGCCGCCGGCGAGCGAGGCGACGATCAGCAGCACACAGTAGATGACAATGACCAGAGCAGTGGGCCACATGATGGTTGGTCGCCTTGAGACGGTAAGCCTGTCGACAATTCAAGTTCCCATTGTAGTTGAAACCCCACCCGAGGGAATCGGTGGTGCGGCCCGCGAAAGGTCGCTGGCTGCCGCCCCGTGCCTGCCATTTCGCCCGATCCCACGGGAACCACGGATCCGCGGAGCGGAGGAGTGTTGGAGTGTTGGAGTGTTGGAGTAGCACGCGGTGCACCAACGCAACTTCACCCGGGCAAGGGCCACCCGCCGTTTTACTCCAGCACTGGCCTGAGGACTTGCTCGTAAGCGGCGGCATAACGCATGAACCCGAGGTCGTTGGGGTGCGAGCCATCGGTCGCCCCTTCGCCATCGGCGCCCAGCAGGTCTGCGCCCGCCAGATAATAGAGCGACTGGACGCCATCGGCTGTCAGCGATTCGTATGATTCGCGCAGCGCCCGATGATTGTCCCGATGAAACTGCTGCTTGGAGGGAAAGAACTGAGCGTTGGAGAACACGCGATCCTCCACCAGCAGAATCGGCGTGTCGGGGTGGACGTCGCGCAACCGGCGGACCATTGGTATCGTGCGCTCTGTGACCTGCTGAGGATGCATGTTCGGCAGGCAATCGATGCAGTAGACCGCCGGATCCAACTCGGTCAGCAACTCAACGAACTCCGGGTCCATTGTCCCGTTGCCGGAGAATCCCAGGTTGATGGCAGGCCGGTCGAAACGCCGGCCGAGGATCGCGGGGATGGCCATGCCGCTGCGTGAAGCACACGCGCCATGCATGATGGAGGTTCCATAGAACACCAGCGGCTTGGCGTCGCGAGGGGCAAGAGGCTCGAAACTGCTTTCGGCCGACACGCCGATCTTCAGCGAGTCGATGCCGTTATAGAGCGGCAGGTAGAGCGTGTACAAACGCTCCGTCGCCTCCAGCCCTTCCACGAGAGTCTCTTCCACATGCTGTTTGGTCGGCCGCGTAACCTGCAGCCACCGCGGCGGGCCAGCATCGGACTGAGCATACAGATCGAGACCGCTGACGCCGGTGGCCGGCATGTGCGGCATGGCCAGTGAAGCGGAGAGGAGCTGATAGTCGACCTGAATGGCCGGGGCGTTGGATCGGAAGCGAACGACCATGCCCGCACTGTGGCGACTCAGGTCCCAAACCGGCGGCCGGACCACGCCGTCCGCTTTGGCTGGTAGTCGATCGTAATAGCGTTTTCGTTCCAAATGGCCCCATCCCCGCCCTTCCACTCCCCACTGTGAAACATCGTGCCAGACCGGTTCCTGTACGGCGGCCAGCAGTTGCGGAGTGTTCCACAGCGCTGCCGTGGCGGCCAATGTCCCCTGCAGAAACGAGCGGCGAGTGAGCGTCATAGTCCAGGTCCTTTTCCCAGAAAAAAAATAGCGACGATCGTGCGGTCGGCAGCCACTTCCGCGAGAGAAACCGGGGCTGGGGCTCACCCGACAAACCTCGAGTCCTCGCCCGTCGCGTCCTCAAGTTTGTCAGGAGATCGAGTTTGTCAGGAGATGGGCGAGGAACTTGCCGGCTCTTGCGGAGCGTTACTTCCCGCCCACGGATCAGTGGAGACAGAAACAGGCACCTGTGCCGCTTCTCTCGCAGCGCTGAGGATACGCCTGGCCACGCAGCAATGCAACCGCGCGTCGTACATCATCCGACCAACCACCAGGCGTCCCACAGCGGACTGTCCGCGTGCGCCGTCGCGGCGATTTTCCGGCCGCCACGCACGGAAATCGGAGATCAAGACAGAAAACGGATGACAGAATGGCGATCGGAGTCTACATTTCCTTATAGACGCTCAGTTTGCCCTGCTGTCCCTGGCCGGCGCCCGTTGACCTGGGGACTGCCAGTGGATGAGGGTTACGCACCAGCGGGCCGTTTCTGGGGAGGATTGCCAGACATGAAGACCCACAACCTGTTTGTGCCGCCTCGCGGCGACTGGGCCGAGGAGGTCGTGGAGGAGTTGGCACGGGGCGGTGGCTTCGTGCTGGAACGGATTTTCACCGCGGGCCAAGTGACCCCGGAGGGAACTTGGTATGATTCCCCGCGTGCGGAATGGGTCGTGCTGTTGAGCGGTGCGGCAAGGTTGCTGCTCGAGGAAGACTCACGCATCATCGAACTGAGGCCGGGCGACCATCTGCTCCTTCCGCCCCATTGTCGGCACCGCGTGCAATGGACCGACCCCGATCTGCCATCGGTCTGGCTGGCCCTGCACCATGATGCATCGTAACGCGGCTGGCGGCCGCCACCTAACAGGAAATCCGAAATCCGAATATCGAAAACCCAAACCAATTCGAAATCCAGAAATCAAAACCTCCGCTGCCGGCGTGGGGGTCAGTGGCCGGAGGGAACGGGACCGGCGAGGATCTCGTATTCGTCCAGTGCGCTGGTGTCGCGGGTCAGGATCTGCTCGCACTGCATGCGGAGCACCGGCAGGCCGGTCTCGATGAACCTGCGCGCGACGCGTTGTTTCCGTTCATTCTTGACAGCCTGGCCCAAGAGCATGTGGCCGACGATGACCGTGATGGCGGCGTCGACCAGTCGTCTGCCGACGAGTTCCAGATAGGTGGAGGGCTGGGTCTTCACGAACTCGACGGCCTTGAGCAGTTCGTTCTTGCCTTCCACCAGCTTGGTCTTCAGGTTCTGCAGCATTTCCAGCTGGTAGTCGGTGTCTTCGAGATCATCGACGAATTTTTCGAAGGTGCCCGACGTCACGCCCCGCTCGGCGGCCACGATCTGCAGCTGGCTGGTCCCTTCATAGATGGTGGTGATGCGCGCGTTGCGCATATGCCGCTCGGCCGCATAATCCTGCATATAGCCCGATCCTCCCAGGACCTGGATAGCGGTATCGGACACGCGGCAGCACATTTCGGATGCGTAGTACTTGCTCATCGGAGTGAGCATGCTGTTGAGTCGTTTCAGGGCGCGGAGTTCTTTCTTGTAGCGTTTCAATTGTTCGGGGTCGAGCCTTTCGGCGCACGTTTCGGTCAACCGCAGATAGTTGTTCTCGAAATCGCAAACGCGGCTGGTTTCATACGTCAGCGTGCGTGCCGCTTCAATTGCCACTCGCATATCGGTGACCATTTCGGCCACGGGCGGAATCGCCTCGATCGCTCGGCCAAACTGTTGGCGGGTGTGGGCGTAGGTGCGGGCGAGCCGAAAAGCGGCTTCGGCAATCCCCAGCGATTGGGAGGCAATGCCGACGCGCGCGCCATTCATGAGTGCGAGGACGTAGGTGATCAAGCCCCGTTGCCGTTCGCCGACCAGTCGAGCGGGGGCGTTGTCGTAGACGAGTTCACAGGTGGGCGAGCCGTGGATCCCGAGTTTCTTTTCAAGATGCCGCACCTTGATGCGGTCGGATCGCTCGGAAATGAACAAGCTCAATCCGCGTCCATCGCTGATATGCGGCTCGCTGCGGGCCAAGGTCAACAGGATCTCTCCACAGCCATTGGTGATGAATCGCTTGACGCCGCTCAGGTACCAGTTGCCCTCCTCGTCCTGATGCGCGCGCAGGCGAACGGCCTGCAGATCACTTCCCGCGTCGGGTTCGGTGAGGACCATGGCGCCGGTCACTTCCCCTTCGGCGAACCGCGGGAGCACTTCGTCTTTGATTTCCTGGCTGGCGAACGCATTGACCGTTTCGGCGATGCCCTGCAGTCCAAACATGTTCATGAACGAGGCGTCGGCCCGCGAGACGATTTCGGTAGCCATCGTATAGATCAAGTTCGGGCAGTTCAGGCCGCCGTACTGGCGGGGGAGCGTGAAGCCCATCAGATCGGCTTGGGACATGCGAAAGAGGTTCTCGCGCACGTGGGGGTGGAGCGTGACGGTACCATCTTCGTTGAGCGAGTTTCCCTCGCGGTCCACCTGCTCGGCATTCGGGGCGATGGTGTCAGCCGCCACCGCGCCGACGATCTCCAGCGTGCGACGGTAGTTGTCCACGGCGTCCAGACTGTCCAGCGGCGTGTAGTCGGCAGTGCCGTTTTCGGCGTGCAGTTCCTGGATCTTGGCGATTTCGTCCAGATCGATATGTTCGAACAGGAACTGGATATCCTGATTGTCGAGGAAGTAGTTCCCCACGGTTCACTCCCGGTCTTGTTCTGCGTGGCAAAAAATCGAATTCACTACGCGGGCCATCGCGGCGGAGGCCTCAGGTTGGAAAGTCGTCTGGCTGTGTCCGCGGCCACTCGGCCGGCGGACCTACTGCGTCACGGTTCGCTCCTTCAGGGACTTGATCATCATGGGGATGACCTGATTCAGGTCCCCCACGATTCCATAGTGTGCGACCGAGAAGATCGGGGCCTCGGGGTCGGAGTTGATGGCGATGATCTTGGCCGACTCCTCCATGCCCGCCCGGTGCTGCACGGCTCCGCTAATACCGGCCGCGATGTAGAGCGCCGGCCGCACGGTGGTCCCCGTCTGCCCGATCTGGTGTTCCTTGCCGATGAACCCGCCGTCGACGGCCGCGCGGCTGGCGCCTACCGCGCCACCGATGGCACTGGCCAGTTCGTGGATCAGCTGGAAATTGGCCTTGCTGCCCACGCCGGCACCGCCGGCCACGATCACACGCGCCCCTTTCAGGTTCACCGTGCGCGGCTCAATGTGCTCCTCAATCAGGGTGAGCGCGAACAAGTCGTCGGGCAGGGCGACTTCGAGCGGGACGAGCCGGCCGGTCCGCGCGGGGTCGGGTTCCCGCAGCGGCATCACCCCCTCACGCACCGTGGCCATCTGCGGCCACATGTCGTAGTTCACGATCGTGGCGATAATGTTGCCACCAAATGCCGGGCGGATCTGCAGCAAGAGTTTCTTGTGCACCTCCTTGCTCCGCGGCTCCGTCACGTCCTGGATCTCCAGGTCGGTACAGTCGGCGGTCATGCCGGCACGCATTTCCGAGGCGACGCGCGGTGCCAGATCGCGACCCAGTGGCGTAGCGCCGAAAAGTACGATCTGCGGCTTGTGCTTCTCGATCGCGTGACAGACGACACGCGCATAGGGAAGCGTCTGGTAATACTCCAGCCGGGCGTCTGCCAGACAATAGACGTGGTCAATGCCGTGCGCGATCAATTGCCGCGGCAACTCGCCCAGTTCGGAGCCGATGAGCACCGCGCCGGCAGGCACGTTCAACTCAGCCGCCAGTTCCCGTGCCTTCCCGCACAGTTCGAGCACCACTTCGCGCAGCACGCCCCCTTGCTGCTCCGCATAGACCCAGACTTCGCCGTCACGGTTAACTTCGATCATTGTCGTGTGGTATCCTCACTGCCGCCCAGAAAAAAAAACAGTCGCTCCTCGCGGGAACCGTGCGACCGTGTCACCTGTTCGACAAGAATATACTGGAAAAAAGGGTATCTTCTTCGCAGACAATCCGCGGCCTTGACGGCTCTACATACGGTGCCAGGCGACTAACCGAGACTATGGTCCACCACCAATTCATGGATCATCTTCCGCACACCTTCCTCGGTGGCCGGGACCTCGGTGAATCCTTCCTTGGTCAGCACAATGGACTGCACGCGAAACACCTTCGTGGGCGAACCCGACAGACCACACCGCGCTAGATCCGCGCCGATCTTGTCCAAGTCCCACTGTTCCATCAGCAGGTGCTGTTGACGCAGCTGGTCGCAGCGCCGGGCTACCTCCGCCTCCCGCTCCTCGTCCGTGGCGTTGGGAAGAGCCATTTTGACGTCATTGATTACCTCGGCCTGCACCTTCGCTCGCTTGAAACGCTGGACGCGCCGAGCTGCTTCGGGACGGGGTCGATTGGCGGTATCCATGACCGTGACCAGCACCGGCAGCCGGGCCTCGACAATCTCCCAGCCGTGCCCAATATTGCGCCGCACGCGGACCACTCGCCCGCCGCCCGCCGCCCCCTCACGCAAATCGACCAGCTGCTGCAGGTAAGTGATCTGCGGGATCCCGAGTTTCTCGGCACATTGGGGGCCCACTTGAGCCGTATCGCCATCAATCGCCTGGCGGCCGGCAAAGACCAGATCATAGTCGCCGATCGTCTTGACGGCCTGGGCCAGGATATAGCTGGTGGCCAACGTGTCGCTGGCCGCCGCCCGCCGATCGGTCAACAGAATGGCACGATCGGCGCCACGAAAGAGGCTGGCCCGCAGCACATCGCCGGCTTTGGGCGGCCCCATGGATAGGGCGGTCACCGTTCCCCCAAACCGGTCCCTGACCTCCAAGGCCGTCTCCAGCGCATGGAGGTCTTCGGGGTTGAAAATCGCGGGCAGCGCACCACGGTTGACCGTGCCGTCCGCCTTCATGGCCTCGGCCGTGATATTGGCCGTATCCGGGACCTGTTTGACCAAAACAATGCAATTATAAGGCAACGTAGCCGCTCCCACTTGCGCGATTCTTGGAATCCAGATAACCGGCCTGATTATCGGGCTTGGTCGGGCGATGGGTCAAGGCCACCGAATGGGCGAATCTGCCAGGCTGCGCTCGGTCTGAGGCTGCGCTCGATCTGCCAGGCTCGCTCGGCCCGCAGGGCCGCACCCACGCCGTGCGATTCACGCCTTCCCAAGCGACCTGTATAATGTGGCAGCCATCTTGGCCAGGCGTTGCCGGGCCGGCGTTGGCTCGGCCATGCAGATGCAGCCGACGGTCGCTTTTTTTCCAGCCGGTCCGCTCGACGCGCCGGACGGATGACGCGGAAGTGCTCTCCACAGCGCCAGCGTGGGCTGCCGAAAGACGGCTTTCCCCCCGCCTGCCACGCTGCGTGTGTCGGCTCTTCACGCCGCTGGGCGAGTGCTGCTGGCCGGGAGCATGGCTGGCCGGGGGCCGGAACGGGCGTGCGCCGGGGCGAGGGGGTAAGACGACAAGGAATCGATGATTATGACGACAGGGTCCACACGGCTTCGAGACAACTCGCCCGCTTTGCCCGCGCTGCCGACCGATGATCTTCGGCGGATCATGTGGCGTTGGGGGGATCGTGATGATCTCCAGCAGTTGATTCGCTCGGCCCGCGGAGTGGCCAGGGGGTTGGTGGCGCGGTTGGTGGCGGAGGGGCAGCGGGAGACGTTCCAGTGGACGCCCGAGAAAGGCCGATTGCTCGACGCGCTCGATGCCACCGGCGTCTCGGCGATTTTCGCCGATCCCCAGTATGGTGGTTCCATTGCCGGTCCGAAGAATCTGGCGATCGCCCTGGCGGCCTACGAACTGGCTTGGGTCGACGGCGGCGCGGCCACTTGCCTGGTGGCTCTGGGACTGGCTTTGGAGCCGATCATAGCCTTGGGGACCGAGGAGCAGAAGGCTCGGTACCTGCGGGGGAGTATGCCGTCGTCGTCGGCTCGCAAGCCGGTGCGGGGGGCCTTCTGTTTGACTGAACCGCTCCCGTATGCCGGTGTCGACACGGGCATGCTGTCGGGCAAAGTGCGGATCGACCACGCTCAGGCGGGCGAGGTGCCGGTGCTGCACGTCCAGAAGCGGGGTCGCTTCACCAACAACATGGACTTTGCCGGGTTCGTGGTGGCAGCGGTGGCGTCCGATGATCCTCGCATCAAGGGAACCTGCATGATCATCCTCGAGGAAGGCGACGAGGGCACATTTGATCGGGGACCTGTGACGCATAAACTGGTTCATCAACTCACCTCCACGCGTGATCCACACTTCGATCTGAAAGTCCCTGCTTCGCGGATCGTCGGCGGATATACCATCGAGGATGGCGCGATCGTGCCGAATTACAGCCATGCCCGCGTCCTCGATGCGGTCTTCTCCCGCACGCGAGTCCCCGCCGGGGTCATGACGGGTGCCAAGTTATTGTCATCGATAGAGCCGATCATTCGTTATCAGCGGGAGCGGTTTCGCGGTGGCGAAGGGCAGCCGGGTTCTCCACGCCACGACCTGGGGCTCCAAACGAAGGAAGACGCCGTCCAACGCCTGGTCGACATCTGGGCGGCCGGCGAAGCGGCTTGCTCGCTCGGGTTCGCCGCGGCGCGGCATTTCGATTCCTTTGCCGAAGCGGAGCAGCAGAAGAACGCGATTTTTGCCGGTGCCGGATTCAAGCTGGGGACCGATCCCCACCGGATCCCTCGCGAAGCCGAAACGCTGGCCCTGGAGTTCCTGGCTCTGTCGGTCGCTCCGGATGACCAACGCAACGAGCGCAGGCTCGCGGAACTGGCGGCGAATCGAGCCGTCGATTTCGTCGTCAAGCGAGCCGTGGGGAAGGTCCTTTCGCCAGCCACCAAGCTGTGGAATACCGGTCAGGGGGCCACGCTGTTACGGCAGGCGGTGAGCCTGATGGGCGGATTCGGGATCACCCAGGACTGCCCCGGCTTCCTGCCGCAGAAATGGATGGATTCGCAACTGGAAGCGACCTACGAAGGGCCCGAATCGGTGCAACGCCGGCAGTTGGTGGCCACCATGACCAGCGAACTGTTTCTGGCTCAGTTCCGCAAATGGATGTCGGACATGAGCCGTATCGCCTCGGATCGTCCCGGGACGGGCGCCTGCACCATTGCCGCCGCCATGCAGCTCTGGCTCTGGTCGCTCAATCACCTGCAACACGCTACCGACGCGGATGGCCAGCCGCTGTATCGCGACAAACGCCAAGGCGCGACGTTTCCCCTGGCCGATGCGCTCTGCTGGCTGTTGGCGTCTCACTACCAGATCCTGGACGTCGTGCACCTCGAGTCGCACGCGGGGGAGGATCCACGTCTGGCCCCGACGCTGCCCGGGTACCTTCAGTTCTTGACCGACCTGTGCCACGTCCAAGCGGCCCGTGCGGCCGGCGAAGTGGCCCGCATCTGCTCGGAGCTCGTGTTCGGCTATAACCGCCATCCGAGCTGGGAACCCGACTGCGGCTCGTGCATGGGGGCCGGGGAACTCGATATGCTCGAGGGACTCATGCCCGGCATTTCCGTCGGCATCCGCCTGGCCGGCGATGTCCTGGAAGAAGATGGATCCCATGTTCCCAAGGCCGGACCCTGCGTGCAGTTCGAGGGGCTCCGCAGTTTCACCGACCGCCGCAGCAAATTGGACGGTTGCCTGACCGGTTCCCGACTGGCCAAAGATCGCGCCGGCCAGGCGATCTCGCAAGTACCCATTCCCGATCATCTGGATTACCCTCAGTAGCCACAGCATGGCCACCGGCCCGCGATAGAGAACACAATGCGAACAGTGACCCCCGATTTGGTCTGGATTGGCAATGCGTCCGAGGCTCGTGATATCCGATCGGTAGTGAATTTGGGGATCACGGCAGTGGTCGATTTGGCCTATGAGGAGTCGCCGATTCAGTTTCCCAGGGATATTGTCTATTGTCGCTTTCCCTTGGTTGACGGCGTGGGAAACAAACGCGCGCTGGTCTGCGCGGCGATCGAGACGATTGCTCATTTCTTGGTCGCCCGCATCCCGACGCTGGTGGCCTGCGGTGCGGGCATGAGCCGATCACCGGCGATTCTGGCCGCGGCGATCGTGCGCGTCGAAGGGATTCCGCTGGTCGAAGCCCTGCAGCGGGTCATTGCCGGGCGCCCGCACGATGTCTCGTCGAGCCTGCTGGAGGACATCATCGAGATCTGCGGACATAAAACGAAACGCCAACGGGACGAATGAAGGAATCGGAGCGGGCTGCGAATAGGGTCCCGTTCGCGGCCTGGAATCGGGGGAAACAGAACTGCCAGTTTTCCTCCCGCAGCCGCCCTCAGAACCACCGTCATCGGCGGCCGCAAGATTCCCACCTCTCAGCACGCCGTACATGGCGCAATCCAAGTGTCGGATCGACCGCGACGCATGATCCGAGCCAGCAACGGACATCGCTCGGCGGTGGTCCGGTAATCCTCCCTGCTCCATCCTCCCCTGTTTCTGTCAGTGCCGAAGTGATGATCGCACTCCGATTCCGAGCAGGGGACTCATACGGCATAATACCGCGCCACTTTGTGGATGGCCTTGGCCACGGATTGAATGTACTCATCGGTCATCGCTTCATGAATGGAAATCCGAATACCGGTCTTCAGAATGGCCTCGGCTTCCGGGCACTGTACTTGCGAATAGTCCATGTTGGTCAGGCCGAACTCGCGAATGGGCCAGCGTCCAGCAAAGAAGCCATGCTGCTGGAACACCTGTTCGCGATAGATGGGCAACGGAATATATCCTCCCGATGCGCCGACTCCCTCGTGCACGAGTGCCCGGACGAATTCGGCGCGGTCACAACGAAAGGACTCGGGACGCACTCGAAACATGTAGAAGTAGTGCACGCAGCGGTCGTCGGAGTGGACTTCATGCGGCTGCAAACCGGGGATGTTGGTGAGGCCTTCACTCAGCAGGCGGCCTAATCGCGAGCGGGTCGCGGCGATCGCCTCCAAGCGTCCCAGCTGGGCGGCCGCCACGGCCGCCTGCGGCTCGCTCATCCGGTAATTGGTCGCAAACACCTGCTGTCCCGTGCGGTTCACTCGGTCATAACCCTTATCGCCGAATTTCTGCAACAAGGGGCCGAAACGCTCGTTGTTGCTGCCGACCACGCCGCCGTCGCCACAGGTCACTTGCTTGGAGTCCTGCAGAGAGAAGCAGGCGAAGTGCCCTACGCTGCCGATCGGCTCGTGGCGATATTGAGCCCCCCAGGCCTGGGCGCAGTCCTCGATCAGAATCAACTTGTGTTGGTCCGCCAGATTCTTCAGCGCAGCGAGATCGCATGGATTGCCGGCCAGATGGACCGGTATGATGGCTTTCGTCTTCGCCGTGATCCGGCGTTCGACATCGGCCACGTCCAGATTGTAAGTGCTGGGACACAGGTCCGCGAAGACGGGAACCGCCTGCTGATAGAGGATGCCGATGACCGTTCCCATATCCGTGATGGGAGAAGTGATGACTTCATCACCCGGTCCAATACCGCTCGCTGCTACCGCGATATGCAGAGCGGCGGTGCCGGATGAACAGGTTTGGACATATTGCAGCGGGCAGAACTTCTTGAATCGCTCGATCAGCAGCGACGTTTGCGGACCGTTCCAGTAGAAGAGCGACTGCTGTTGGAGCATCGCCTCGAGCTGCTCCCGTTCCGGCTCGCCAAAGCGGGCCAGTGCCGGTGGCGGCTGAACGATCGACTTCTCGCCGCCGTGGAGTGCCAATTCAGACGTCGGGGCCGGGTGTGCCTTCTCTGGGACCGCCGCCGATGTGGCACCCGCCAAGAGCAGACTGGATGTTCCCGCCACAAATGTACGCCGCGAGACGGTATGTTTCGTCTGCATGGCCAAGATCCTCCCATAACGCGGGCCAGTGCCCAGAAAAAAACGCCCGGGTTGTAAAACGGGTCCCACACTGTCCGCCGCGTCTGGCTGCGCGAAGTCCGTGCATTGTGAGCCAAGCCGCGGTTCGTTCAGTCCGATCGAGTGCCGGTCAGACCGGCCGCCCTGAGAGCGACCGGGGACTCCGACGGACGATAACAACTTACACCCAAAGGCACCCGCAATGCAAATCTCGCGGTCGCCAGGCGGGAAATTCGTACGCGCATGTTGTGGTACGGAATTCGGTGTTGGGGACCGAAGGACGTGGCGAGTGGTGGATGCTGCATGAACGGAATAAATTCCGCCGCGTCGGCAGGATCCGCGCACGTACGCGCATGTTGTGGTACGGAATTCGGTGTTGGGGACCGAAGGACGTGGCGAGCGGTGGATGCTGCATGAACGGAATAAATTCCTCCGCGTCGGCAGGATCCGCGCCGTACGCGCATGTTGTGGTACGGAATTCGGTGTTGGGGACCGAAGGACGTGGCGAGCGGTGGATGCTGCATGAACGGAATAAATTCCGTTCTACGTAGGGGGGGCCTACTGGTTGGTTTCCGATGCGAAGCGATAGGAGCCGGACAGCACTTCGAAAACCGCGTAGCCCGGTTCACGACGCAGCGGTTTCACACCTCGGGCCGTCTCGGCCGCTTGCCCTGATTCCAATACGTTTGCGTTGCCGTGGGCCGGCACCCACACGGTCGCCGTGGTGTTGGGCGGCACCGTGATCTCCCAGTTCAGAAGCTGAGCGTCTCGCTGCCAGTGACTGGCGATCAGCCCGTAAGGCGACTGGTAGGTGGCTTCCACGAACTGCAGATCGCCCACCAGCAACGGCTTCATCAGGATGTGCCGAAAGCCGGGCCGAGCGGGGTCGGCCTGGATGCCGGCCAGCTGTTCGTACAACCAGATGACGAGGTCTCCCACGAGCATGACGTGATTGCCGGAGTTCATGGCCGGGTCGGCGGTGTCCCCGTTCCATAGTTCCCAGATCGTGGTAGCATCTTTCGAGACCATGTACCCCCAGCTGGGGTATTGGGTGGTGGTGGCGAAGCCGTACACCAGATCGGGTCGACCGCCCGCGGTGAGCACGCGATTGAGCCACTGGCCACCGACCAGTCCCGTGCCCACGTGGCCGTGCGTTTCCTCGGTAATCTTGCCCACCAGGTGGTCAAAGACCCGCTGGCGCTGGTCTTGCGGAACCATGTTGAAGGCGAGCGGCAGTACGGACGTGGTTTGCGCACCGTTGTCGTATTGGCCAAGGTCGCGACGCAGGTACTTCCTGTTCAGTCCGTCCTTGAGCCGTTGAGCCAGGTCCGCGAAACGCTGGGCATCCGCCGGACGATCCAGCAGCGTAGCATAGCGGGACATCAACTCCAGACAGTGGTAGAAATAGGTCGTCCCGAGCAATGGGCCGGCGGTCTTCCGTGCGGGATCCTGCGAGTGAATCAGCAGCGGGTCTTCCGGCGGCACACACCAGTCGCCGTACGTGTCGCGCGGCATGATGTCGTCGGTGATAAACCCGCTCATGTAGTCGATCCATTTGACCATGCCGTCGTACGATCGTGCGATCGTCGCGGTGTCGCCGAATTGTTCGTACAGCATGCCCGGGACGATCACCAGACTGGCGGGCCAGGTGACGTTGTCGTTGTAGAACGGCCAGTAGGCTGGGCAGACGTCCGAGACGCTGCCATTTTCCTTCTGCGAGTCGACCATGTCCTGCACCCACTTGGCGTAGAGCAGTGCATTGCGAAACATGAATGCTTCACCTTTGCATTCGGCCGACCGATCGCCGAGCCAGCCCTGACGCTCGTCGCGCTGCGGGCAATCGGTGGGAATGCTCCGGTAATTTCCCCGCACCCCCCACACAATGTTCTGGTAGATTCGATTGATGGTTGGCTGCGAACAACGGAACGCCCCGCCGCTTTCGAGATCGTCGTTCACCACGCAACCTTCCAGGGCGTCCAGCGGTGGATGGCCAGGATATCCGGTGACCTCCACGAAGCGGAATCCGTGATAGGTGAAACGCGGTTCGTAGATTTCTGCGCCGTCCCCCTTGAGCGTGTAGAGATCGGTGACCTTAGCGCCGCGCAGATTGTCGAGGTACAACGTGCCGTCGTCGCGCAGTGTTTCAGCGTGGCGCAGTTTGACCGTGGTACCTGCCGGGCCGGCGACCTTCAGGCGGCACCAGCCGACCATGTTCTGGCCCAGATCGAAGATGAAGGTGCCTGGCTTGGGCTGCGTCACCTGCCGTGCCGGGAGACGACCGGTCACGCGAATGGGATCGATCATCGGCGCGACCAGTTTCCCGCTCGGACCAGTCACCTGCTGGGCGGCTTGCCAGTCACCATCGTCGAAGCCGGGGCGATTCCAGCCGGGCAGTTCCCGCCGCGCATCGTACTGCTCACCATCGTATTCATTGTTGGCCACGATCGGCCCGTCGGTACTCAGTTTCCATGTCGTGTCACTCACGATCAGCTCGCGTGAGCCGTCGGCATAGTCGACAACCAACTGCAACAACAGCATGGGAAAGCCGTAGCTGGCCGTGGGAACGGGGACCGCGCCGCGGGGGGCATAGTAGCGGCCGTTGCCCAACCAGACTCCCAGCGCGTTCTCACCGCGCGAGCTGCGGCGTGATGTCGTACGTCAAGTAATGCACTCGCTTCGTATAGTCGGTCAACGCGGGTGACAGGACGTGGTTGCCGATCTTCTGGCCGTTGACGTAGAGTTCGGACAATCCCAAGCCGCTGAAATAGACGGTCGCCCGCGCGACTGGTTTGCTGACGGTGAATTCCTTGCGCAGCATGCGGGCGGCCAGTTGGCGATCTTCGTCGGCCACGGCCACCTCACCCCACGGTCCGCCGCCGACCGCCACGAGCTCTTGCGCCATGTTCCAGGCACTGTCGTCGCACTCGAGCACCGTCCAGCGATCGACATCGCGGTCGATCACGCGCCATTGCGAGTCCGTCACAATCACGACCGGCTCGCCACTCTCGAACTCGACCCGCAGCATGCCGGCGAGTCCGGCAGGATTGGGCATGTCCCCCACGTTCTTCACCCAGGCGGCAATCAGATTGTCGCCCTCACGCAGGCTCTTCGTCACGTCCATGGCGACACCGACCTTGAAATTGGCTCCGGTCCCGGCATGTACCCCGTTGACCGCCGTCGCGAATTCGTTGTCGCCCACCAGCAGCAGTTCTCCGCGAACGATGACGCGGTCGGTCGGTAACTCAAACGTGCGGCGAAAATACCGCGTGCCGGGCGGAGCGGCCGTCGCCCCCTCTTCGCCGGGAAACCAGATCCACTGGGCCCCCGCCTGCACCAGTGGGTTCTCCGCGGCAGGGGCCGGCGGCTCGTCTCGTCCGATCCACTGTGCCTGCCAGTCTTCCGCCTCGAGCAGACCCATTGTCCAATGCCCCGGTGCGCTCCAAGGCGATGGCTGGCCATGCTGATCCCATACTCGCACTTTCCACCAGCAAGCCTGCCGGGAGGGCAACGCTGGACCACCGTACGCGATATGCAACGACTGATCCGACGCCACTTGGCCGGTATCCCACAGATCGCCGCGATCGCCGGCCAACGCCTCGGGGCTGGTGGCCACCAGAATCTGATATGCCGTTTGGCTCACGCCGCGGGCGTCCCGCTCGTCAGACTCCATCCGCCAACTCAAACGCGGCGAAGGAACGTCAATGCCCAACGGCTCACGCAGACTCTCGCAGCGCAAATCGACAGGCAATACCGTGCCGGCCACGAGCGAACTGTTGGTGCCGAGCAGCCATATCACCGCGGCGGAGAATGCGACAAAAATACATTTCATGGTGTATCACCTTGTGTCCAAATGTTGACAGCGAACACGCTGAGCGACGGTGAGCAACTCCCAAGGATGCCTTACGCCTCACAACGGTCGACGCGACGAGGCCCAACCGCGAGTCTCCCTCGGGGCCGCCTCAGCCTCGCCCTAATCGGTATTTCAGGTACTCAATGTAATCACAGAAATTCCGCCACGAAACATCCGGTGGCACGCTATGGTCCAACTCGGGGATGTAGCCCCCCTCTTCGATCAGTGGCATCACGCGGTCCACCTCGGCCCGCATCACCGCGCCCCCTTTCGACAGAACTCGCTTGTCCACACCGCCGATGATGCCCAACTGAGTTCCATATTGCCGGCGCACCTTCACCACGTCCATCCCCGACTGCACTTCGAAGGGCCACAGATGCGTGATGCCGGCATCGAGCCAGAGTGGAATCAGCGACTCGATGTTGCCATCGCTGTCCAAGCCGATGTGTCGAATCCCCTGCGAGCGGAGCCACTGGCAGACCCGCTGGTAATGGCGCAAGGCGAATTTGCGGAACAGGTCCGGGCCGACCAGCGGGCCCGCCTTGTAGGCCATGTCCTCCCAGAACCAGAAGGTATCGAACTGCGTGTACTTCAGCACCTCGGCCGTGATCTCGATGATCCGGTCGGCTCGTTCTTCCATCATGCGGTCGATCCAGCCAGGCTGATCGTAAAACGTCATGCAGAGGTTCTGCACACCCAGCATGTTGCGGAGCGAGCCGAAAAAGCCCCCCCAACGATCCGCCCAGCACTTGCGCGGCCAGTGCTCCCCGGATTGGGCGTCGCTGCGGGCTGCCAGCGTGTCGGCGGCGTCGAGTTCGCCACGGCCGACCCCCAACTGGACCCGCCCGCTGGCCACTTGCTGCTGCCACTGGGGTGACAACCGCTCTGGGGCGTTCAACGTAAGACGCTCGGCGGCGAACTGCTCGAACTCCTCAGCCGTCTCCACGGGGAACTTCACGAACTGCGGCATGCTCGTGTCGTGATGCTGCTTGAATTCGCGCATCACGATCCCCTCATGGTTGACGTATGTGACGGTGTCGGCGTCCTCCGAGATCACTTCGTGGGCAAACTCCGGCACCGGTCCGTACCAG
The DNA here is from genome assembly GCA_963802295.1 of uncultured Planctomycetota bacterium. Classification (GTDB taxonomy): domain Bacteria; phylum Planctomycetota; class Planctomycetia; order Pirellulales; family Pirellulaceae; genus JAJRVM01. The sequence continues at coordinate 577,463 of CAWDIM010000011.1, forward strand.
GGATCGACGCGAACCAATCGATCGAGGTCGAATAAGTCGTCCAGCGGCGTGCCGTCCCAGCCTTCCTGCCGCCAACGCTCGACAGTCTCCTCCCACAGAAAAGCACCCCAGCGTATCCACGGTCGGGCGACCGGTTTGAAATCGAGCGTATCGATGAAACGCTGCGCGTGACGTGGCCATCTGCTTGTCTCCTGCGTCGGTCTGCTGCCAGTGGTGCCTACAGTCTATCGTCCGCGCTTCCCACCTTCCACTAGAGGGACACCAAGTGGCGGTTCAGCCGCTGCTCTTGGGGAGCATCGGCCGCTCGTTAGTCCGCCGCGGGCGCCAAGCCGCACCGGTCGCTGGCGATAATGATCCACCCCCAGCCCTCTCCACCCCAGCCTGTCTCAGTAACTCTTACTCTTACTCTTACTCTTAACGCGGGCTGCGCCCGCAACCAAAACGGGAAATCCGAAATCCCAATATCGAAATCCCAAACAAATTCGAAATACAAAATTCGAAATCCAAAACCTCCGCTGCCGGCAAAACCCCTGCGGGCGGGCCCCAAGCAGATTCTCACCAGCAGCATGCCATCGCGTCCTCCGTTTTCCCTTCCTCCCTTCCTCCCTTCTTCTCTTTCTCCCACTTTTCTGTGCTTCGAATTTCGGATTGTGTTCCAAACATGGCGCACCGTGCGCGCATCCTACACGCGAAACCTTTACTCTTACTCTTACTCTTACTCTTACTCTTACTCTTAATCGTACTCTTACTCTTAATCGTACTCTTACTCTCACGCGCCGATGTCGTGGACAACGTCCACATATCCAAGCCGCATCGCGACAGCGATGGAAGACGAAAAGAGCCCTGATGACAAGCATACCAATCGATCCGCGTGGGCAGTCGACGCTGCTGGTTGGCGATTTCGACTCTCGGCTTGTCACCCCGCTTTTCACTCCGCTCCAGACTTGCGCAGCTCAGTGCGGAGGACTCGCGGAAGCTGGTGAGCTGGCGGTTGGCGCCAGCCTGGACGGTGACGATGGGTCAGGCTGGCACATTGCGACACGAGCGAGTTACATCACGGTTACACATGATTTACACAACTATACCACGCGAACGTGCAGCCAGAGCTTGATCGTTGTCGAAGCCACTCATAGATTTGATGGGAGACGAACAATTGTCTCGCACGTGGCGGGGAAAGCTGACGAGACCTCGGCCGGCAGTTTGTCCTCGAGTGGTTTCCGATCTGTCGCAAGACAACGGTTTATTAACTCAAAGTGTAACCCCGCCTGCCGCTGCCAACCGATTTCACGCTGGAAAAGCCACTTGGTATGTCCAGTCAGCCGTAACATGAAGCAAACACGCTTTTCAGCTGGCAAGGGGCTTTCTGGTGCGGCTTTACCGGCTACATGGAACGCTCTTCTCACAGTATGAGTTATTAACTCAGGTGACCCATTATGAAAATCCTACTCGTTTGTCCGCGGACGCCCGACACATTCTGGAGCTTCAAGCATGTGTTGCGTTTCGTATCGAAGCGAGCGGCATTCCCGCCGCTGGGACTGCTGACAGTGGCGGCACTGCTGCCGGCCGACTGGCAGTTGAAACTGGTGGATCTGAATGTAGAGCGACTGACAGACGATGATCTGGCGTGGGCGGATTACGTGATGCTCAGCGCGATGATCGTGCACAAGGCGTCGGTCGAAGAGATCGTGAGCCGCTGTCGCGAATTGGGCAAGGCGATCATAGCGGGAGGGCCGCTCTTTACGACGGGCCATGCCGCGTTTCCGGATATTCCGCATTTCGTATTGGGCGAAGCCGAGGAGCTGATACCGCAGGTCGTCGACGACATTTGCCGTGGGACGCTGCGCCCCTGTATGCGGCGGCGGATCGACCTGATATCACCCGCGTGCCGGTACCGCGTTGGGACCTGATTGACATGCGTCATTATGTCACGATGTCGGTGCAGTTCTCGCGCGGCTGCCCGTTCGATTGCGAGTTCTGCGACATTGTCGTCATGAATGGCCGTGTTCCGCGCACCAAGACGCCGGCGCAGTTGGTCGGTGAACTCGAGCACCTCCGTCGGCATGGATGGCAGGATATGGTGTTCATCGTCGACGACAATTTCATTGGTAACAAGCAGCAGGCCAAATCATTGCTACGGGCGATCATTCAGTGGCGGGCAGAAACGGGCACAAAAATGGGCTTTCTCACGGAAGCGTCCGCCAATTTGGCCGATGATGCCGAACTGTGCGGGCTGATGGTACAGGCGGGGTTCAAAAAAGTGTTCGTGGGCTTCGAGACCCCCGTTAGCGAGAGTCTCCAGGAATGTGGCAAGTTTCAGAACTGCCGCCGCGATCTGTCAGAGTCGGTGACAATCCTGCAGCAAGCGGGCCTGGAGGTCATGGGGGGCTTCATTGTGGGCTTCGACAGCGATCCGATCGATATCTTCAAACGGCAGTTTGATTTCATTCAACGATCGGGAGTCGTCACGGCGATGGTGGGATTGCTGACCGCGCTGCCCGAAACGAGACTCTACCGCCGACTGTTGCAGGAGGGGCGACTGGAAACGGAGAGCACCGGCAACAACACCGAGGCGGCGCTCAACTTCCAGCCGAAGATCAACCGAGCGTTCCTCACCGACGGCTACCGCGAACTCATGCAAAAGCTCTACGAGCCGCGCACTTACTATCGGCGGATTCGCACGTTCCTCAGGCAGAATCGGCCAGTTGGCCCGCAGTTGCATTGCTCGCGGTCGGACCTGCAGGCTTTTGTGAAATCGCTGTGGCTGTTGGGGGTCTGGCATCCCGGGCGTCTGGCTTACTGGTGGTTCTTCTTCACCACGCTCCTGGCACGGCCCCGCCGTTTCCATCAAGCGATTGAGCTGGCCATCATCGGTCATCACTTCCGCCTGCTGTCAAGTGAGCTGTGAGGAGCGAGGCGGGGGGGGCCGCGCCGCGCGTCGCTGCCGGCCTTGCTACAGGAGCCAACGTTCTCGCGGTTCGTTCCGCGAAACAGGGGGGGGTGGGCAGGATGTGGCCGGCGGCGGGCAGATTCCGCTTGCACTTGGCATCCGCATCGCTTAGGCTCGTCAGAACGTGTGTTCCCCCGGTTGGCTCCGCGTCGCTCATGGGAGAGGTCCAATGACCGTCATGCGAACGCTCTTCACCGTCCTGCTGATCGCTCTGTTTCCCGTTTGTGTGCTGGCCGAGCAAGAGGATTCGGTGTTCCCGATTACCGAGCAGTCGGTGCTGGATGCGGAGGGGAATCTGGAATCGGATTTCTTACGTTACGGTGCGGCGGCGATTTTCGCCGGACCGTGCGGCAAGACGCCGACGCCGGATGTCAAGTATCCCGAGTTGAAGTCCGCCGCGCCGCTGTACGGTCAAGTATCATTTCGTACTGCTCTCGACTCGCCGGCGGACGCGCGGGAGTACTGTTTTGTGCTGGACGCGACTGGTTCCGATGCCAGTAAATACGATGCGCTCTACTTCGACGTGAACCGCGATCGAGATCTGACGAACGACCCGAAGTCAGGCCTGCCGGAGAAACCTCCGGGCGGCTTATCGCTTCTGGGGATGGCGGGCGGCGCGAGCAGCATCTTCGACTTCCTGGAGTTGTCGGACTACCAACCGGGTGCGCCTCCGGCCAAGTTTCTGCCTTGGCTGAGCGTGCAGAACCGTGAGCAGGCTTATCTTATTGTGATGTCCACCGTTGTCCGCAAAGGTAAGATCCAGATCGGCCAGCAGTCTTATCAAGTCGTGCTGGGACGCCAGTTTCAGGGGCAGCGCGGCGCCGTGCTGATCAAACCGGAAGCTGCGGACGGCCCCCCCCTGTGGCAGTCCGTGCCGTTGGGGTCGCTGCAGCAGTTGAGTGGCGATTTCTTCACCTTGTCGGTCGATGCGAAAGTCGAGCAATTGACGGTCAGCCCGTATCGAGGGGAGTACGGGGAAATCGGTATTCAGCCCGGCGACGATGCTCCGCCGAAGGTCGGTTTGGCGGTGAACCTGTACAAGCAGGATCGGTCGCGCATCACGATGGGCGACCTCTACGCGGCCGATCTGCCGCGACAGTATCGTGTTCCCGCGGGTGACTATCTCGCCAATCTGTACGTCGACTATGGCGACGTGCGAGCGGTGCTGTCGAGCCAGGGCTACGATTTGCAGATTCGCGACGGCAAGCCGCTGGCCTTGCGGTTTAGCGAAAAACCGACCGTCATGTTTACCACGCCCGCCGCCGGGAAGGTGTTCCGGCCTGGCGACAAAGTCGATCTCAAGGCGATGCTCAGAGAACCGACGTACGGCATGTTGTTGCGTGGCGTTTACGACACGACGAAGACGACTCAGCAGCGAACGATTCGCAATTCGGACGGTACCTCCCGAGATATTCCGGTGTACGAAACGCTCGAACCGTCCGTCTCGATTGCCGATTCCTCGGGCAAACAGATGGCCGAGGGCAAGATGCCCTTTGGGTGAGGCGGCACCTGCGGGTACTCGTGGCGAGTACCAGAGGACATTGAGCTGACCGAAGGCAAGACGACTGTGACCGTGACCGTTACCTACGACACGCGTCAGCTTTTCGGGGTAGTTACCGGTTCGTTCGAGATTGCCGTGACAGCCAAGGATGCGCAGTAGCGGGCTGGCTGGCGCGAATCGGACTGGCGAAACATGCCGCCGTGATCGAGGAACGATGCTCGGCACTGCGACACGAGAACGGAAAATCAGAGGGGGAGAGAGATCTTGTGCTAAACCAAGATCCTTCTCCCTCTTGTTTCTTCTGAGTCCGCGATATGCGTGGTGGGACCAATGAGCGGGCACAGGGGATGCCCGTGATGTCGCTCGCCGCGTTCCAGGGTGGCACACCTAACGCGGCCCGCGGCCGCAACCAAACAGGAAATTCGAAATCCTAAATTCGCAATCCTAAACAAATTCGAAAGACAAAAACTCAAGGGGAAAGAAACCTCCGCTGCCGACAAAACCACAGTCATGGACCACAAGCAGATTCCCACCACGGGAGCATGCTACCGCGTCCTCCGTGTTCCCTTCCTCCCTTCCTCCCTTCCCTTCTTCCCTTCTTCCCTTTCGCCCTCTTTTCTGCCTTCGAATTTCTTTCCATACCTGCGCGCTCGGTGCGCGCTTGTTACCGACCAACACTCGAGGACGGTTTGGGGCTGGGGCTTCGTCGGCGTCGCAGGGAGACGGGGAGCCACACCATCCACAGCCCTGTCAGCCACAGCAGCAGGAGCATGATTCCGGTGGGGAGGAAGATGCCGAGTTTGCTGAGGTCCCCCGCGAAGAACGAACCGTCGTGAATCGATTCGATCAGTTCCGATCGTCGTGGGGCGATTTGCAGCACGTGTCCCGTCCCCAGGTCCACCTGCACTTCCCAGCCGCTGTGGAGCGACGCTTTGGCCAATCCGCGCGATGGTCGGATATCCAGCCGATGGATGTCATCCCAGCCGGCCACCTCCAATTGCGGTACGCCTTGTACGCTGGCGAGGATTTCGTTCAGATCGAGCTGAGGCGATGCTCCCGTTCCCCGCTGCTCCACCGGTTGCACCCAGTTCCAGTGTTTCTTGACCTGCAGCAGCAGGCCACTGCAGATGACGACTAGAATCGGCACCGAGATGGCGGCACTAGCCCAATAGTGTGTCTGCCGGTTCAGTCTGTTTAATCGCATCTCGGTACCTGAATAGTCCCATCGATCTGGCGCATCGGTGGCTCACTGGGATGGCGTCAAGTTGGCGGCATGTCTCGGTCTCACCTTGGAAATCGGAACCGAAAGTCATGCCCGTGTCAGAGCTCAATGGATCTGGCACACATCGGTCGATTGACGAGGTGTGCCATGCGTGACGGCTGTTGGGGATCGGCTCGGCGGATTCTCAGGCGTCGGCGTGTTGCTCGCGGTGATGTTGGCTACCGTAGTCGGTGGTTTTCCAGGGTTCCAGTTTCCCGTCGCGTCCAGGCGTTTCGGTATCGGCAAGGAGTTGTGTCATTTCACCTTGCGTAAGCGGCTTAAATGCTCGGGCCATGTCTAAGTCTTGCCGCAAGTCCGCCTGCGATTTGATGCCACACACCAAGGTGGCGATCGGCAGAGACAAGGCGAACCGCCGGCAGGTCGCAGCAGGGATGCCAAGCTCTTTGGGAATTATGCCGCCGCCGAGTGCCTTCATGCCGATGACGGAAATGTTCTGTTCCCGGCAAGCGGGGACGACGTCCTTCTGAAAGCTGCGGTAGTGTGCATCGAGCAGATTAATCGGCATCTGCACCGTGTCCCATTCGAATTTCTGAGCAAGCATCTTCAAGTGATGCGCGGGATCGCGATGGCCAGTGAAGCCGAGGTAGCGGACCTTCCCCTGCTGGCGAGCCTCGATAGCCGCTTTCATACCGCCTTTTTCAAACACCCATTCGGGGTCGACATCCCAATTGATTTCGTGAAACTGCCAGAGGTCGATGCGGTCAGTCTTGAGGCGGCGCAGGCTGTCCTCGAGATGCCGCTTGGCGCCTTGGTAGTCACGATCGCAGACTTTCGTCATCAGGAAGACTTTGTCGCGGCGCCCGCCGGTGGAGAGCGCCTTTCCCATCACCTCCTCGCTGCCACCGTCGTGATAGTCCCAGGCATTATCGAAGAACGTCATCCCCTGATCGATCGCCTCGTGCATGATGCTGATCGCTTCCCTCTCACCCGGCACGCCGATGTGGTAACCGCCCAAGCCGACGATGGGTACGCGCTCGCCTGTGCGACCCAACGGTCGCGTGGCGATGCCGCCGTCACCATCGTCTTGCATCGCGAGTGCCTGAGCACCGAAGCCCGCCGAGGCCAACGTGGCTGTCGCCCCCTTCAAGAATTCACGTCGCCGCATGAGAACCTGGTTCGTTCGATCGTCCATCAGACGCCCTCCGCGAGTGCTGCGGGTAGCTTGACACCAACGTAAACAACCGTGATTCTACGCCGCCACTGACGCCACCGGCAACCGCAACTTCGGTGGCCGTCGGTTCAGCAGCCGATCAGCACCAGATCAGCACCAGATCAGCACCAGACACCCTGCTCCCGATGGATTCGCGGCGGCGGCCGGGGTGTCGCAGATGGTCTGGCCCGCGAAGCGAACGGATCGGCAAGGGGCTTGGCGGTGTGAAGCCGAGCATGAACAGGGCGGGCTTCGTGCGGTGAAAAGCCCGGGTGAAAAGTCCGGGTGCACGCAGTCGGCGCGTCTCGGCCTGCCACGCTCGCCGGAATTGGCTGGCCTTGCCTACTGGCGGGCTGGCGCGGCGGCTACGCGAAAGCCGAGGCGGTTGTCGCGGATGATCGGCAGCCCCGTGCTGCGGAACGCCGCGCGGCAGTCCGAGGCCGTGCTGCCCCAGCCGCCGCCTCGGACTACGCGAAGGGTGCCCGCAGTCGGTCCTGGGGGATCGTCGACGGGTGAACTGGCATAGTAGTCCTTTTCGTACCAGTCCGCGCACCATTCCCACACATTCCCGTGCATGTCGCACAAGCCCCAAGCGTTGGGTTTCTTGGCCCGCACAGGGTGGACGCGACCCCGGGACGAGTTGCCAAACCAGGCGAAGTCGCCCAATCGGATCTCCTCGTTCCCGCAGTTCCAGCTCGTCGTACTCCCCGCCCGGCACGCATACTCCCACTCGGCCTCCGTCGGCAGCCGATACACGCGGCCGGCCGCTTTCTCCTCCGGTAGCGCCGATAACTGACTGCAGAAACGCACCGCATTATTCCAGCTCACATTGTCCACGGGATGCTGAGGAACCGCGATGAAGCTGGGATTCACCCCCGTTACGCGTTCGTACTGCTCCTGGGTCACCTCGTGGACGCTCAGGTGAAACGACTTGGTGATCCGGACCGGATGCTGCTGCTCATCACTTCCCCGTCCCTCTTGCGTCGCGGGGGAACCCATCAGGAACTCGCCCGCTGGGATCAGTACCAGTTGCATCCCAATGGAGTTTGTTTCCGACACAGGTCGGCCAAGTTTCTCTGCGGCCGCTTGTTGCTCCGGAGCAAACGGTTGTTGAGGGATTGTCGGTTGTTCCGCAGCGACTTGCACCTGCCGATGCGCCTGCTGAGCGTGGTTCGAGCCGGCTGTCGGTTCGTCTACTCCCGTCCCGCTGCAACCGCTGACGAGCGTCAAGACGAGCACGCTGAGTGCGAGAATTCTCACGATTCGGCCCTCCAGCAGTTCCAGGAAAAGGGTCGCCGCAGCGCGAGTATTCTATCATCGGAAAGTGACCAAGAGAAACGGCAGGGAACCTATCCGGCCGGGCTGGTACCGCGCGTGGGTGATTATTGATCCTCCACCGGGACGCTGAAGCGCAGATTGCCGCGAGGCCGCTCGAAGACCAGCATCGGACACGGCGGCGCGCCAGCGGCGACGGGGCGCTCGTGGTCGATGCGCAGGCCGCTGGGCAGATCGGTGGCGCGGGGCGTTATCGTGCCGGGCAGGCGGAGGTAGACCCGCAGTTGGCTCGCTTCACAAGATTCGGGCAGCGCGACCGATCCTTCGATGGCGCGTGCGGCCCGGTTGTAACGCAGCTCGAACGATATTCGCCCGCATGCGGTGGGGGCGTTCGCAACGCGGACGGCTTTCCCCGAGGCGAGCCATTCCCGCGGCAGGCCCCTGCCGATGCACAGCGCGTCGCCGGTCTCGAGCACGAGGGCAGCTCGCAAAGCCGTGACGAAAGCGCCTGAGGTCCAGATATGCTGCCGGTCGCCGGTGACCGTAGTGGTTCCTGGATGCTCCTGACGCTCTTCCGGCCAGGTATCGAGTCGAGAGGCGTGGTTGACAGCGGCGTAGAGCTGCTCGGCGAACTTGTCGGCGTCGCCGCGCGCCAGATAGACCATGCCGAGGTTGTCGAGCACGACCGCTATCCACAGGCCCTCCTTCTGCCAGCCGGTGAATTTGGTCAGTCCCCCCTCGCTCTCGAAGGACTCCATCTTGGTTATCGTGCCTTCGACGAGCGGGTGGTCGAGGGCCAGTAAGCCGCAGGGGTAAACGGTATTCAACGCGCCCCAGAAACTGCCGGAAGGATCGTTGGGTGAACTGGGGATCCAGCGGTAGCCTGCCTCCTGCACGGCCCCCTGCTCGATCGCGGCGAGCAGGTCCTCGCGCCCCGACTGATAAATGGCTTCGAGCTCGCCGATGTCTGCCGTTTTCCCGAGCAGGCGTGCAACATCGAGGGCGACCTTGTCGGCGTACACCGCCCAGGTATTGTGCGGGATGAACACGCCCGTGCCCGAGGCGTCGTTCATGCCGCAGTCATGCATGGTGGGCTGGATCAGTCCGTAGCCCCGGATGGGATGTCCATCGGGACCCGTGCGGCGTTGTTGCTCGCGGCGCCCGGCGTGCCACCGCGCGCTGTTGAGCATGAAGGGGTAGAGATCCGCGAGGAAGTCCTGGTCCTGGTCCAGCTGGTAGAAGACCATGGCGACCCAGGCCTTGAAACCCGAAAAGGCGACGAAATCCGCGAAGAACCCGCCGGCCCAGTTGCCGTCCTGCTGGGCCAGGTGCAGTTGCGTATCGAAGACCTCGACGGCGTTGTCACGCAGGCCCGCCAGGGCCAGCCCCACCACCCCTCCCGCGCAATCGCCGGCGTTCGAGAAGCGATAGACTTCGCTGCCGGTGGTCTGGGTGAGCTTGCCGTTGGCGGCTCGTTCCTGCATGGTGAGCAGGTCGGCCAGGCACGCATAGAAAGCCTGCTGCATCTTGGCGTCGGGCAATTCGATGCGCATTGCCTTGCCGAGCAGCGTTTCCCAGCTGGCGACTGCCTCGTCGAACGCCCCGGACCAGTCGCGCTGCCGGTATTCGGCCAGGACGTCTAGGCCGGCATCGGCCGGCCGCACCAGAAAGCCTTGACGAGTCTCGCCCGGTGCCAGCTGCCAGAACAACGCCGCCATGTCCGCGTCACGCAGGTGGTGAGGGGTGCCCACGGTGAGAAACTGCAATCGTCCGCGGCGGGGGCCGGTCAAGGCGTCGCCGAGCGCGGCGGGGCAGGTCCAGTCCACGGCTTGGCCACCAGCCGCGTCGAGGCACCGCACGGCGATCGCGTGCGGACTGGCCGCGCCGTTGACAGCGACGACCCGCGCGACCATGCCATCCCGCCCGCCGATGTACTCGATCCGCAGCGACACACCGTTGGTCTCGTAACTGTCCAGGACGATCGGCAGCCCTTGCGGGGATCGTTCCCAGCGGTGCTCGGCGAACGGCGTGCCGTCGAGTGAAGGGAGAATGTCGACGAAATGATCCGCGTGCGGAATCGGAGGCGCGCCGAGCGCGACCTCTGTCATGTCACGATAGGTCCAGGCGACTCGAACGTGGTCGGCGTGGACATCGACCAGCGTCTTGGCGCTCGCCCCGGGCCACGACAGCGTGAGGCGATGCGGGGGAGCAAAGGTATACGAGTGGTCCACGGTCAGGGGAAGCACAATTGCCGGGAGGACGGCCCCCTCGTGTGCGACCGTTACTTCGCCCTGCCACGGCTCGTATTGTGCCTTGGCCGCGCGCAGCACATGCTTCCCTTCCGGCAGCATGCACGAGAAGACGCCGGACGGGTCGGTCTGCATGGCGATCTCCTGACCGGCCAGAGTCGCGCTCACCCGACAACCTGCCAGAGGCCCAGTGCAAGAGCGGATGGTGCCCGTCACGCACCGCAGCTCCTGTTCGAGCGGCGTGAGAGTCAGCCGGACCGCCGTATAATCGCAGGTGTGGGCATCGCCTCCGAACCCGACGAGGACGTCCACGGTCTCGCCGGCCCCGAGCGCGATCAGCCGAGCGCAGGAGGCAACCGCCTGGGGCGTGCGTTCGGGATGCGCCGAGTCAGCCGCGCCCCGGATATCGGCGGCGAACAGCTCTTTCTCGCCATGCAGGAGGTGGACGTCGGTCGAAGTGACGGAGTGAGTCCCCGCGAAGTGCGCGTTGAGCAGAACCGCGCAGTTCGACGGTGCCGTGAAACGCAGCGTCGCTTTCTCATCGTGCGGGCCGGGATGCAGCAGCAGCCAGCGAGGCGTAAATTCGAAGCCGTTGATCTGACGCGGCCCCTCGTCGGGGCTTCTCGTGATCGCCCCGCCCACCGTCGTCCAGTTGTCGGCCCACCAGCAGGCCAGTCCTTCACCCGTTGTGCCGGCCGTATTGTAAGGCGTGAACGGCTGTTTACCCGGTACGGTGTAGCCGTAAGACCACTCGCCCGACGGTTCGCTGCCGGGGTGAAACGTCTGCACCGCGTCCCAGGGGGATGCCCCCGCACAGGCCAACACGACAAACCCTAGACACTGCACTGCGATTCCCATGACGAGCCCTCCTGCTGCCGGTTCTCATGCTTGGCCCCTACGTAGAACGGAATTTATTCCGTTCGCGCAGCATCCACCGCTCACCATTTCCTTCGACATGGAACAGCCATGCCGCTGGACAACCAGCGCGCACAGCGCACCGATCAACCCGACAAACACCCTACGTAGAACGGAATTTATTCCGTTCGCGCAGCATCCACCGCTCACCATTTCCTTCGACATGGAACAGCCATGCCGCTGGACAACCAGCGCGCACGGCACGTCGATCATACCGCCTAACACATCCTCACGCGACCGCCGGCCGCAGCCATACTTCAAAACTCGAAGTCCGAAGTATATCCAATATTCAAATGACAGAAATACATAATGACAGAAACGGGGGAGGACGGAGGACGAAGCATAGCATAGCATTATCAGTGGTGAGAATCTGCTTGTGGCCGCCGGCCGCGTTAATCCAAGATCTAAACTTGGGCGAGTCTCCTGCGATGCGCGTGTCGAATATTCTGTTGACGATCGCAATCACCGCGATCAGTTTTTCCTTTTCCGCCGCGGAGCAAGCCGCCAGCGCGGCCCGTACGCAGGTTGACCGGTCGTGTGGCGGCAGTGACTGGCCCATGTTGGGCCACGACGCCGCCCGCAGCGGTGCCACTTCGGTGCCGCTTCAGCCTCCGTTCGCGCGCAAGTGGTATCGCCTGTTTCCCGACGAGGGGATTCAGAGTGGAGTGCAGCCAGTGATTGCCGGCGGCAAAGTGTTTCTTGGCACGCTCATGGGCGTCTTGCACGCGCTGGATGCCGAGACCGGTCACGCTGTCTGGACTTACCGGGCGGGCGGTCCCATCCTGCATGCCGCGGCGGTGGGTGGCGATCGCGTTTTCTTTGGCAGCGCCGATGGCGCAGTCCAGGCGGTGAGCACGCAGGACGGGCAGTTGCTTTGGAGTTACCGCACCGCCGCCGCCGTGTGGAACGCGCCTGCCGTATGTGGAGACCTGTTGTTCGTGGGGTTGCGGTCTGGGCAGTTCTTGGCGCTCGAAGCCGCCACAGGTCAGGTGCGCTGGGAAGCTGAAATAGGTGTTCCCATTCTGCAGAGCCCCGCTGTGGACGCTCGGACAGGCCAGGTCTATGTCGGTGGCGAGGATCTCAAAGTGCGGGCTTTCGCGATCTCCGATGGCCAGACGGTGTGGACCAGCGAGCGTCTGCCGGGCGCGAGTCTGCGTGGTTACCATCCGGTCATTGCCCCCGATGGCTCGGTCCTGGTCACGACGGCACCGGTGATTGGCTACGATCAGTTCCAGGACCTGCTGCTGGACATGGTACGCGAGGTGTTCGGTGACTTCGCGAGCTGGCGCCACAGCAAGGAGGAGAACTCGCGACTGCGGACGGAGAATTTCCAGTTGATGGAGCGGCCCGAGACGTACGGCAGGCAACTGGATTATCTGCGTCGCCGGTTGACGGAAGAACCGGCTTTCCAGACACTTTTTGTGTTGGATCCAGCCACCGGGCGTCAACGGTGCGTGGCACCCATCGTGGCGTCCGAGAGCATGAACGGTCCGGGAGCTCCCCCCGTCGTGACTCCCGACGGACGGGTCATTGTCAAGTATCAGGTGCTGTTGCGCAGCCGTTACGAACACTATTCGCCGTTCTTGAATGTCGGTTACCTGGACACGGTGACCGGCCATGTGACTCCCCTCATGGACCAGTCGCGCACCTACGGCTGGCATGACAGTCTGCTGTTGATTCACGACGAGCAATGTCAGTTGACGGTGGCTGGGCAACTGTTGCTCAATACACACCAGGACAACGTTAACGGCCTGGACCTGAGCACATTGCAGGGTTATCCAGAGCCATTCGCGTTGAATATTCACGAACCGGCGCGCGGCAAGGCGCTGACCCTTCGGCTGGAGGCCATGCGCGGCCACGACTTACCACCCGGCGACGAATGGCTCGTACGCGGCACGGCGGTTTATGGTGGTGGCTCGGTGCTGGATGTCCCGGTTGCGGTGGCGGGCGACAGCTTCTATTACATCCCGACACACGAGCTGAATTCGGGCTGCGCGTTGATCGCTTACCGTGCGCGATCCGGTGCCGGTCCGCCGAAGAGGGCCGTCGTTTCGCCGGCCAGTCCGTCTCCCGAGGAATGGGACCAGATACAGGATCTGCCCTGGGATTGGGACACGCTGGGCCAGGCACGCCTCAAGCATGTTCTGGAGTCCCTGCCAGGCGCTGTACCGGGTACCGCTGCGGCGCCATTGACGGCGGACGCTCAACGCATGGTGTCGGCCATTACCGACGAGGACCTGGACCGGTTCATCTGGCAGGCTGCGTTCGATCCGGCCCAGACCCTGGAGCCTGCGACCGGTCAGGAGGCCGTGGTCGGCAAGCTGCGCGGCGTGGTCCGGGAGCTGATCGGCCACACGTGGCGTCCCCTCTTGATGCCCGCCGGCAAGGCGCCGCAGGAGTCGCGTCGCTACTTCAGTGATCCCAGCCAGACGCTCTACACGCTGCTGTTGGCCCGGCCACTGCTGGATACCGCACTGCGGCAGGAGACGGACCGCTATCTGAAGAACCTGGCTGAACAAATGCCGCGAGTTCATCAGGCAAGCGCCGGCGAATCGCGTGTCGTATACGACACGCCGTCGCAGCTGATGAACATTGTCGAAGAGAGAGTGTGTGACGATCTGGCGCGACTGTATCCGTTGTGGTTGTGGTCCCAAACGCCGGCCGGTAACGGCTTCCTCGAATCGCATTGGCGACAATTCCGATCCCGGCTTCACACTCCCCCTGGGCAGAGTGAAGACGACTGCGGCAACGCTCGACTCGCGGGCCTGATGGCCTACTGCCGGATGGCGCAGAGCATGCAGGACACCTCCGCATTGGAAGAGGCCATGCCGGTGACTCGCGCGGCCATGCGCGAGCGGCTGGTATATGAACGGGCCCACACTCGCGGCGGGGTGATTCGCGAGTTGCCGCGCGGTGGCGTCTGCTTCGCACGCTGGCGGCATCTGACGCCGGATGTTGCCCGTTTGCTTGCCGCTTACGATCAGGGCATCACCGTGCGACTGATGGCCGATTATGTCGACTATCAGCGTCCCGGCTGGTGGATCGCCTGGAACGTCGAGCAACTCATGCGCAACGAGGTGCCGTATCAATCGCCGGCGACCCCGCTGGAACTATTCGCCGCGCGGGCACTGCTCCTGCGAGGATCTTCTGCGCACCTGGAGACATTACTCGACTTGCCCTGGTGCCGAGCGGATGAATACTACGTGCAGAAACTGGCCTTGACGCTGCTGGCTGCCAAAGGGCGCGAAACTGGTCGCGATCGCCCCTAACGCGGTCGGCGGCCGCAACGAGGCAGAAAATTCGAACTGGACCGCGCACGGTGCGAACTCGCGAGTCATGGTGACGCGCCGCTGAACTGAAATCCAAACACGTCCGCGTCGCAAAGTTCCATGCGCAGGCGAATCGGCTTGCCTGACCACGATGCGACCTCGTGACCGTCAGTCCAGGAGACAGTCCATGAGATGTTGTCATGGGTCAGGGCCTGACAATCCTCGACGCTGCGACCGGGGATCGGAATCCCCTGGCCGTCCAGCAAGCCGACGCGAACTCGACCGCCAGGCCGAGCGGCCGCATTGACGACCAGCCGTTCGCCCACGAATTGCAGCGGTGGCGTTTGGACGTTTCCCCCGGCCGCTCCTGCCGTTACGGAAACCAGGCGGTCCCGGGGAGCCACGGCACGCGTCATCACGCGACGGTTTCGTGGGTCACTCAGGTTCGACAACTCCACTTCCTGGTGCTGGAGCGCCGAACCGCTGAAGTAGAAAGAAAATTCATCTCCCGTCAGCAGGCAGCATCCGTTGGCCATGTACAAGGATCCGCCATCGAAAGCACCGGCCTCCCCCAGGGGAATGAAAGGCGCGTGCGATCGGGCCAGGTCCACTGCACGCCATCCCGGCTCACCGCCAGGCGGATTTCGAGCGTATCTTGCTGGTGGCGGAACAGGCTGGGAAACATCAGGTAAAGTCCCGGAGAGCCGGGATAGGGCTGGCAGGCCGGGTTGTACAAATCGCATCCCGGAGGATCGTCCACGTCGACTTGCAACACGCACGATTCCGTCAGCGGCGCGAAGGTGTCAAAGCGGTTGCTGGTCGAGCGACCAATGGCCCTCCCGCCGCGGCCGGCGACGCGTCCGAAGATGGTGAATTGTCGCTGTGCCTCGTCCCAAAACCCGGAATACTGGCTGTCGGCGAAGACCGGGCAGATCGGCTGGGGATAACGCGTCCAGTGCAGCCCGTCGGGAGAGGTCATGCCGGCCACGTAATGGGGACGCTCGCCAATCCCCTGGAACTGTCCCTGCGAGACGCACTTGTAGCGAGTCTGCGGCGGAGCCGAGGGATCGATGAACACGCAGCTGCCGTGCACTCGGGACCGGTGCTGGTCCGCGCCGATCTCTCGAAAAATGATGTTGTTGTCCTTGCTCCCCTGGTACGAGAACAGTCCCAGATTCGGCTTGATCCAGTGAACTCCGTCGGTCGATTCGGCGTAGCAGAACGACGTGTCGTCCGCGGTCGGCCAGCCGGCGACGTCATAACACTCATACCACATGCGGTACTTGTCGCCATCCTGCAATACGCTGAACCAGTTGAGTGTTGCACTTTCCCAAGGGTGTTGCGACTCAATCAACCGTTCGCCCGTCTTGCGCGGCGGATGCAGCTTCAACCGCGCGCCTTCCATCTTCTCGATGAACTCGTTATCGACGAAGAGCATCTTGTGGGAGCCGATGACGCGGATGGCACTATTCGCGCCCCAGTCAGCGTAGGCAGCCCCGCACTGCGCAACAGTCGCGATGGCGATCAGGAGTGTCAGACGGTTTGTCCAAGGACATCGCAGCAGCACGTTTCAACCTTTGGATTTCGAATTTGTTTCGGATTTCGAATTTTGGATTTCGAATTTTCTTGTTTGGTTACGGCCGTCGGCCGCGTCAGGTCTTGTATCGGATACACCCGCCGCCTGACCCTCCCTTGGAATCGTAGCCCGCCCACACCTCTCCCCACGGATAAGTGCCCGTCGGATAACCCGCCTCCCGCAGCCAGTCCTCCGTGTGCTCGGCGCATAGCCGTTCCTTCTCCTCGCTCCAGTCGTCCCAGCCAGAGCCGTAAAGATCGGGATGCACCATGGCGATTCGCAGTGAATCGAGGACGCCGTTGTGGAAGCAGAGGCTCACGGCGAGTCTCTGTTCATCAATGGCTGCCACTGGTAGCGAATACCACACGTAGAGCGTGCCCATATCCTGCTTGTTCGTCCCGTCCAGGTCAGCGACCTCCGCCTCACGCAGAATGCGACAGATCCGCACGCCGCACGGATGGTCCAGAGAAAACTCGCGCGATTCCATGTTCTCGCCCTAACCTAACGCAGCCGGCGGCCGCAACCAAACAAATAAATTCGAAATCCTAAATTCGAAATCCCAAACAAACTCAAATGACAAACAATCAAGAGAAACAACCTCAGCTGCCGGCAAACCGCAGGCACGGGCCGCCAGCAGATTCTCACCACTGGGAAGGCTATTCAATGCGATTGTCCATGCTTCATTTTCCCCTTGTCCCTTCTCCGTTCTCCCCCATTTCTGTCACCTGCATTTCCGTCATTCGGGTTCGTCTGGCATTCGGCGTTCCGGACCTATGGCCGTCGAGGAGTGTGGATGCAGGCTGATTCTCGCGACCCCATGCCGACCATTCATTCACGTGGTTTCTGCTGCAGTTCCTCCGACTTCGTGGCTGTGGAGCAGTGAGCCATGATGGCCTTAAACAATGTGTCCGCAATGAGTGCCATTCCCTTGTCATTGGGGTGACCGTACTCGCCGATGTTTGCGGGGTCTGTTCCCACGCAGTTGAGGTCCACGAATACGCGATGGGTGGGGTCTTCCTCGCAGATTCTCCGTTTCATTTCATCCACGGTCGCATTCGATCCTAGGATGTAACCAGCCAGGAAGATGTGCGGATTGCTGCTGTTCTTGAGGTCGGCCACGAGCTTCTTCAAGCTTTGTTGGAAGACGTCGGCATGGAAGGTCGCCGGTGGGATATTCTCGCCGAATTGCAGGATGACGATATCGGCCTTCCAGGCGAGCTGTTTCGAGATTTTGGCGGCGTCGTAGGATGCGTAACCTCGCTCGAAGACGTCGGCAATATTGATGACGTTGGATTCGCACTGGTCCACGCTGCCGTCTGGATTGGTTGTCGGCGCGGTCGTGGGGAGCATGGCAAGCCTGCCGCCGGTCTGCGCGTCGATGGCGGCGGCCAGCAGGTGGGCATAGTCCTTGGCCGGGGTGCTGGCGGACAGTCCCCACCAGTTGTCGATATTGCGTTGTGGAACAGCCGTAATGCTGTTGCCGAGAAACAAGATCTTCTCGACTTTCAGATTGCCCAGGCGAACCTCGGCTGACCGGGCTGCGCCGCCCTGCGATCCGATGCACGCACAGACTGCCAACACGAACAATTTGCCGTAGCTGTTCATCGTTTCTCTTTCATATGTTTTGTCGCCACGAACCCGACTGCCTACTTGGTTGGAGTGCCACCTGTTCGATTTCCCTATTCTCTATTCCACACGCCGCGGTTTCCACTGGGCTTGTCCCAGTGGTACCACAACTGGTGAGCTACCGGCACCGCGTACACCCCGCCGCGGTTTCCACTGGGCTTGTCCCAGTGGAACCACAACTGGTGAGCTACCGGCCTCACGCGTCCCGTGGCCGAGCGTGCGAGGCAAGCCGTGGTCGAACTGGGGGGCGGTGTGGCACTCGGTTTGGGGCAGGGTCGACGGCGGTTAGCGGAGGAGATTTCAGTCACAGGGCGCGCAAGACAACAAGCCACCGTATTGGCTCGACTGTATGCCACACAAACAGCCCAATGTCACGCGACATGCGGCAAGTGCGGCGCGGGCCGTTGAGGGGGAAATCAGGGCGGATCGTGTGGCACGAACCGGTTGCACGCAGCTTGCCCTCAGCGTCCCGAGCCGTGCTGAGGATCTTCTCTGCGGGTTTCCTCCGTGACCCGCGCGCGGCATGACTGAAACGATTTCACTCGCTGACTTTGTTGTTGCGTTGCGCCGCTTCGAGTTTCTGGATGTCTTCTTTTGAAAGTGTCGGCCGGTCCACTTTGATGGTCAGCTTGTGGAGTTGGCCGGTGAAAGGGAAGGGGGGCTGGTAGTCCGCGTCGTTCACGCCGGTCAAGGTGTCGCAGCCGATGTCGAAGCTTTCGTCCCATTGCAGGATCATGGGCAGAGTCCGTTCCATTCTCTGGGTTGCGACTTCCTTGCCATCCACCTTGAGCGTGCCGATGCCGCCGCGGCCGAGGCCGCTCATGTTATTGAAGGCGAGCGTACCCAAACCTAAGCCCTCATACCGGAAGTCGAACTCGACGGTATGTTTGCCGGGCGGCAGCGCGTCTGGGCCCTCCCACCTGATGCGCTCCAGGTCGATGAGGTTCCAGAGGAACACCGGCTTGCTCTTGAGCAGGTAGAAGCCGTAGCCGGCAAACCGACCGCCCGATGTCAGAATCACCCCCTCGGCTCCACCCGCGGGCACTTCGATGTCCGCCGTGATCGTGTACGAGCTGTCGAGCAGGAACGGGGAATCGCCTTGCGGCAGGCCGGTCATCGGGTGCGTATAGACGAACTCCGTACGACCGGCCGTGATGTTGGGACGGGGGGCGACGATCCGCGCTGCCACGGATGCATCGAGCGGGAACACCTGGTATTTCTTCGCCTCCGCAAGGAACAGTTCCTGCAATTCCTTGACTTTGTCGGGGTGCTTGGCCGCGATGTCCTCGCATTGGGAGAAGTCCTTGGTCAGGTCATAGAGTTCCCAAGTAACGTTGTGGACGGGGTCCGGATTGGCCGCGCCAAAGGCCTCCCACGGCGGACGGACGACCTTGGTGCTCAGCAACCAGCCTTCGTGATAGATGGCATGATCGCCGAACATCTCGAAGTACTGGGTCGTGTGCCGGGACGGTGCGTTGGCGTTGGACTTGTCGAAGGTGTAGGCGAAGCTTACCCCTTCGATGGGCGCTTGTTTGACGCCGTCCACTTCGTCGGGCGCCGAGATGCCGGTGGCTTCGAGAAGCGTCGGGACGACGTCAATGACGTGACAGAATTGGCTGCGGATACCGCCCACGTCCTTGATTCGGGCGGGCCACGAGACGCACATGCCCTGGCGGACGCCGCCGAGGTGCGAGGCGATCTGTTTGAACCAACTGAAGGGCGTATCGAAGGCCCAGGCCCAATGCGCCGACATGTGGTTGTAGGTCTTCTCGGTGCCCCAGTCGTCGTAATACTTCTTGAGTTGGACCTCGACCGGGACCGCGACGCCGTTGAAGAACGCGACTTCATTGGGCGTGCCGAAGAGCCCGCCCTCGGCGCTGGTGCCGTTGTCGCCATTGATATAGATGATCAGCGTATTGTCGAGTTTGCCCATGTCCTCGACAGCCTGGATGACGCGGCCGATCTCGTGGTCGGTGTAGGCCACGTACGCCGCGAAGATCTCGACCTGCCGAATGAACAGCTTCTTCTCATCCGGCGTGCATGGATCCCACTCCTTCAGAATGTCCTTCGGCCAGGGTGAAAGTCTCGCGTCCTGGGGGATCACGCCGAGCCTTTTCTGGTTGGCGATGATCGTCTCGCGGAGTTTGTTCCAACCCTCGTCGAACAGGTGCATGTTGTGGATCTTGTCCACCCATTCCTTGGTCGGGTGGTGCGGCGCGTGCGTGCCTCCGGGGACGTAGTGGACGAAGAACGGCTTGTCCGGATCGATCTGGTTGATCCGGTTCATCCAATCAATCGCGTCGTCAGCCATAGCGGTCGTCAGGTTCCAGTCCGGCTGGCCCGTGAAGGGATAGATCTGGGTTGTGTTGCGGAAGAGGTTGGGCTGCCACTGGTTGGCGTCACCGCCGACAAACCCGTAGAAATACTCGAAGCCCATGCCGGTGGGCCACTGGTCAAACGGGCCGACCTGACTGGCCGCAAAGGCGGGCGTATTGTGGTCCTTGCCGAACCACGAGGTGGAGTAACCGTTGTCCCGCAACATGCGGCCGATGGTCGCCTTGTCCTTGGCGATGATGCTGTTGTAACCGGGGAACCCGGTGGACTGTTCGGAAATCACGCCGAAGCCGGCCGAGTGGTGATTGCGGCCGGTAATCAATGCGGCGCGCGTCGGTGAGCAGAGTGCGGTGGAGCAAATCTGCGTGTAACGCAACCCCGCGTTCGCGATGCGATCCATGGCCGGCGTCGGGATGACGCCGCCGAAGGTGCTGGGGACGCCGAAGCCGGAGTCATCGGTCATGATCAGCAGCACGTTCGGCGCGCCCTGGGGAGGCACGATCCGCGGCGCCCACCACGGTTTCGAGTCCAGCGCGTTCTCGTGGATCACTCCGCCGAATTTCGGATCGGGCGCGGGCAACTGCTGGCCGTCGATCGTCGTCGTCGCACTGGGCGAACCCAACACGCCGGTGACTTGCTGAGCGGCTGAAGAGCCTGCCCCACGGCCACCCGGCCGCGCCGTGCTCTTTTCCTGAGCCATGCCCAACTGGGGAATCATCATGACCATGGCAGCGAGTGCCACGCACGTGGATAGTCGGTAGGGTGTCTTCACTACTTGCGATCTCCTGGTCATTCGTCCAATTAACGGCAGGTCGCTCCGGCCACATACGGCCAAATGAGTCGTTCGTTACGGTCGTCCAACGGCAAACACGTTCAGTTGCTGGGACTGCTCGCGGCGTCGGGCTTGTGCAATCGGACCAGTAGCCACTGCTCCGTTTTGTCTTTGCCGAAGTGGATCAGGCACGGCGCCTCGTCTTTGGTCAAGTTGTACAAGCCCGTTTCGACCACGTTGGTCGTGTTGTCACCGACGGTAAAAGCCACGCGTTGAGTCTGCTTGTCCACCGATCCCTGGACGACCTGATTCTTGTTGGTCACCGTGTCCGTGGAGTTGCCGCGAATGACGCCTTGCTTGTTCACGGCCAACTGGATGCTGACATCGGATGTGGTCTTGTCCGACTCGGTCAAGGCGAACACACCGAGGGGCAGCCAGTCAGCGTCTGGCGACGCCTCCGCCGCAGCGCCCGTCGAGGCGAGGCCGGCAGCTTGATCGTAATACTGCTCGCCGGAACCGACGTCTTGGCCATCGACATACACGCTGTTGTCCTGGTATGTAATGTTGTTGCCGTAGTCGTAGTACACAGGGGGCGCCGCGGTATAGCCACAATACGCTGCGGCGTCGCTCCACGCGCACGCGCGCCACGCAGTGCCGGTCGCCCAACCCGCGGCGCTCCACGCGCTCGGATAGCGCGCGTACCAGTCCCGGCCGTAGTAGCCCCAGTGGTTGTAGTTCGTGCGCACCGCAGCGGCCGTGGTGTAACGAGCCGAAGCGGATACGGGAGCCAATCCTCCCACGCCGACACCGGGCCGGCCGATGCCTCCCACGCCGACGCCCGGTCGGCCGACACCGCCTGCGCCCACGCCTGCTCGTCCACCACCGATCCCCGCGTCGCCACCCACGCCAATATTTCCCCGTCCCACGCCGAATGAGCCGGGCTGGTGGAGTCCGTCGTCGGAGGGCATGCCGAGGAAGTTATTGAGTTGGCCGCTGTTGGGTGCCGCGAATCGATTGCCGCCGAATTGATTGCCGCCGAATCCTGGCGCACCGGGGCCGCCGAACCCGCCGAGTCCAGCTTGCCCGAACCCGCCGGCTGCGGCACCGCCACGGGCTCCGCCAAAACCGGCGTCGCCCATCCTGCCACCGCCGGCTCCCGCCGCGCCGGGGCCGCCGAAGCCCGCTCCACCCGGCTGACCGCCGCCGAATCCGCTGGGGCCGCGTCCCGGTCCGGCCCCGCCACCCGCGAAGCCGCCACCGCCCAAGCCGCCGGGACCATGGCCCGCTCCGCCGCCGAAACCACCGCCACCCAAGCCACCCGGGCTGCGCCCTGCTCCCCCGCCCAAACCACCCCCCCCGGCACCGCCTCGACCTCCGCCGCCACCAAAGCCGCGGCCCCAGGAGTCCGAGAGCGGCAGACACAACAGCAGACTCACCGTTAACCCTGTCAGAAGCGTTTGTCGGACCATGCTGGTTTCTCCCCGTGGATATCTGGACTCAAGAAGACCGCGACCTCAACGCTTGGTCGGCTGGCGCTTCCAGATGACTTCGCCGGTATCTGGCAGCGTCACGTTGCCCACCGATCGTTGGACCGATTGCCACACGTAGGCGTTGTCGTCCAGTCGGCGCAGTTGGTTGATGGACGTCGTGAGGGTGCCGTCGCCAGTCACGCCGCGCAGGTGCGCCGTCCATCCGCCCTGTTGCGCCATCCAGCTGCCTACCGCGTGACCGCCATCCGGACCGAAGTTCCATGACTGAACGTGGCCTTCCAACGAATTCCAGCCGATGAGTTGCACTCCCGACGATTTGGTCCCATCAAGCTGGGTCGTCGTGTACTTACGTTCCAGAAAGCGTCCTTCCACCACCCAGTCGCATACCGATTCCGTCCGGATGCCAGACTCTTCCGCGACCCAGGTGCCGACCAACCACTCCAGGTCGGCGGCAGTCGAAGCTGCCGCCGGAGCCTCGATCAACGCATCGCGGACCGAAGCCATCAACCATTTATCGTTCACCTTGACGTGGACCACGGTGTACTTCGTAAAGCCCGCCACGCCGCCGGAGGGCGGATCCACCGCGGCGCGTCCGTCTTCGATGGCCGTGTTGCTGCTCAGCAGCCGCACGGAATCGATGGCGATCTGAATCTTGGCGTCGGGGTTGCCGGCCAAGAATTCGGCGTAGCCTTGCTCGATTACATCGCGTCCCACGAAGCTGCGACCGGTGTCGTCAATGTACTCGCCGTCCTCGGTCCACAGGGCCGCAACGGCCTTGGCATCTCCCTTGTTGAAGGCAGCCACGAAGGCGTCCGATCCGGCGCGGATCGCGGCCAACTCGGCTGCCCCGGGGTCTTGCGGTGCGGCAGGCGTCGGACTGGCCGGGTTTTTGGCCTGAAGGGCGGGGGACGCCTTCGGCTGACCCACGGTGCTCTTCGGCTGCTCCTGAGCCCAAACGGCCGACGAGAGGATGGCACCCACCAACGCGACGCAGATCATTGCGGAGAGTTTATGTTTCACGATGCGCTCCCATGAGAAAACGTACGATGCCGTCTGGCACGGCCCACAGGCCCAAGCTGGCGAGTCAACTGGGCGTTTCCCGCCCGTCGCCCACGCGACCTAGAATTCGACTTTGTACTTCTTGGTCATATCTACGCGGATCTTCTCGTGGGCCTCCCGCAGTCCTTCCATGATCCCTTGGACTGACGTGGCCGCACCGGCTTTCAGCTGAACATCCACTTGCGTGCGGGCAGCCGTCGCCTCTCTCATCTGCGCCCGACCGGCGTAATAGAGGCCTGCTCCCGATGCCGCCCGATTCGCCCAGCCGTAAGCGGCGTAAGCCCCGACCGGCCGGCCGTAAGGGCCGTAGTAAGCACCTGCGTAACCACCAGAGGGACCGTAAGGGCCGACACTGTCGGTCGCATTCACTTCCGCGACCCGCTTGTTGATCCCGTAACCCTTAATAGCCATGGAGGCGTTGCGCAGTTGTTGCGCCACATACTGGCCATACTGCAGCATCTCGTCATCGATGTTCAGAATCGGCAGGCGGTCCACTTTGTTGGCGTAACTTTGGAACCAGACACCGATTTGCCCGATGGTGCGCTCTTCACCCTTGCGGCCCTTCAGATCCGCCAGCAAATGGCCGATCGACTGGTAATACTGCTGCGTGGCTTCGAGCACGACCTGCCCAGGATCCGAGGGAGACTGCGCGGGTGGAGTCTTGGCGGCGGCCGCCGGGACATTGCTGGTCGCTGGCGAGTGCATCGCGTGGGTCGGCAAGTTGACCAGGCTGGCGATGCGCGTCAGCCCACTTTCACCCAAATGGCCGTCGAGATAGATCGTGCTCCCCTTGACTTCGACTTTCCACTCGTTCATCTCGTCAATCACCGCCCCGTGGTTCGCAAGCGCGGCGAGCACAAGCGGTTTGGCAATATCTGACAAGGGGGTCGCGTCCTGGCCAAAATCGATTTTGATCTTCCCGTAAGGCTGTTGCCCAAAGGTGATGCCGAGCATGACGCCTTTCAGGGAACTCACGATCTGAGCGATGTCCTGCGTGCTGAGTTTGGCATTCGAGACGGCTGTGTCGGTTGAGGCCGCCAACCGCTGCTCGATCAGAGCGGGCGTGAGTGCATTGGCGGCGTCGATCGCCAGAATGATCTCCGCGCCGGCATCCTCATACCCGAGAGCTTCCCGGAGATACGGCGACAACTGGGCGTCCGTTTGTTCCAGCCAGCTCGAAACCAATTGCCGATTGCCCGGACCAAACGCCCCGAGCAAATGGTCCGAGAGTCTCACAACGCAGCTATCGTCGGCAACATGCAACACGGAAGTGTTGGCGATCATATCATCGATGCCTCCAAAATGCTGGCTTACGTCAGCCAGCGTAGGAGCCTGGGGGAACTCCACGATCGCCGCTTCCCACATCGGACGCATGACCTCCAAATCGATTTGGCTACCGATGACAACGCGAGTAGCTTTGGCCGGCAGGCAGGTGAGGCCGGAATCGAATCGCTTGCCGCGCTGAGCCTGCCAGTGCTGGCTCTTGGCCACCTCGCTGGCGAAGACCTTCTCGGCATTCACCAGGAACAGAGCATTGGCGTGACTCGGGACGTGTTTGACCATCTCGTCAAACTGTGACAGGGCTGGGCTAGACAAGCTAACGCAGACCAAGACGACGGCAACAACCGTGGGAAAGGACCTTCGCAGGAGTGTCATGTATTCGTCCTCGCTGGGAAAATGGTGGCGAACAAGTGGTGTGATAGTCAGTCCGTATCCTCGCTGTCTCGCCGTTGGCCCCCCGATTCTGGTGCGAGGAGCAACTTGACGTAGGGCGAAGCAGATCGCAATTCCACTCCCAATCCAATGAGCTTGCGTAGCAGAGCTGCGACTGCGCGATCGACGGACTGCAGTTCGGTGAGATCCAGTGCCGCCGGACCGTCGAGTCCCTGGATCATCCGTTCCAGTTCCTCGAAGTCGCCACGCTGCAGCCATCCGTCGACCTTGATGATCGTGCCGCTCGGCTCGGCGATGGTGGTGATGCGGATCGTCATGGTCAGGGCCGGAGAGCAAACGCCATGCCGATTCAGGTGTCGAGCCGAGCATAAAGACGCGAACCGTCTGTTTACGGCTGTTTGAAGCACCCGCTCGTACCCGGTCCGCGACGCGATTCACTGACCGGAAACAACAGAAGGGGCCAAACCTGCCCCTTTGTCCCTTGCCCCTTGCCCCTATACCGCTAGACTGGCGATTGGCGGTTCTTGGCCCGTTCGCCCCATATTGGGAGAATCTGTCGATGGTTGGTGCGTCCGCTCAGCAGGTTACCTTCGACGACCTCATTACGCGGATCTTGGCCCGCTTTGCCAGCGGCACCAATGCCGAGGTCGCGGCACACATCCAAACAAGCCTGCGAGAGATTGCCGAGTTTGTGGGAGCGGATTATGCGCATATCGTCCGAACGGCCACCGATCGTTCCAGTTGGAGTGTGGCCTATGAGTGGTGTTCACCCTGCGCTCCCAGCCAGATGGCCCAGCACCAGGAGGTTCCCCTGGGGAGTTGGGGCTGGATCGAGCAAGTGTTGCGGGCGGGGCAAGTGCTCAGGGTGAATTGCTTGGAAGATATGCCGCCCGAGGCGGCGGACGTCCGCGAACAAATCAGGTCGGTTGGTTTCCAATCGACGCTTCAAGTGCCATTCCGCGGGTCGGGTGGCCAAGTGAACGGCTGCATTGCACTAAGTTCGATCGTTCAGAAAGTGACCTGGGTGGATGCCGACATACAGCGACTCAGGCTGGTGGGCGAGGCGATCGCCAACGCAATGGAGCGAGCCCGGGTGGAGCAGGAGCTCCTCGAGAGCGAGTCTCGTTACCGGGCAACGTTCGAACACGCCCCGGCCGGCATTCTGAACGTGGCGGTGGACGGCCAGTTGCTGCGAGCCAACCAGCGATTCTGTGAGATGCTGGGCTATTCGCACGAGGAGGTCATTGGCAGACATTACTACGAGTTCACGCACCGGGATGACGTTCGTTCGACGCGGGATCTTTACGACGGATTACTCGCGGATCGCCATTGCGCAAGGTCCTTAGAGAAGCGGTATCTACGCAAGGACGGCCAGGTCGTGTGGGGGAACCTGACGCTGTCGCTGCTCTTGGACGATGAGACTCGACCAAAGGTTATCGTCGCCGTGATTGAAGACATCACAGCTCGCAAGCAGGCGGAGGAAACGTTCGATGCGGTCCCGGATCTCGTCTTTGTGACCGACGGCCAACAGCGTATCATTCGTGCTAACCGGGCGACGGTCCAGCGTCTGGGCGTCTCGCGGGAAGACATCCTGGGTCGTCGTTGCCGCGAGATCATTCGTGGCGGCGCCGCACTGCCGGGGTCGCACTCGCATGAACAACTGGCAGCCGTCGGACAACCGCACCAGTTCGAAACACACGAGCCGCACCTCGACGGCGACTTTCTGGTGTCGTGCACGCCGCTGCATGACTCGCGCGGCGAGTTGATGGGGATGGTGCACGTGGCCCGTGATGTGACTGACTTGCTGCGCTCCCAGGCTGCGCTGCGCGGGCCCGCGAAGAGTTGCAGCAGCGGCGGGCGCTCGTCGTGGCGGCGTCCCTGGACGGGGTGTGGGAATGGGATGCCAAGTCGGAGCATGTCCAATACTCGGATCGGTTTGCCGAGTTGTTGGGTTACACGGCCAGTGAAGTGCCGCCCACCTTGGAGTTCTTCCGCGGCATTCTCCATCCAGAGGACTCAGCGTCACTCTGGACCGCGGTGGGGCAACACTTGAGTGATGGATTTCCTTACGACGTCGAATGCCGGCTGCGAACGAAGAACGGCGAGTATCGGTGGTTTCGCACGCGCGGCCAAGTGCAGCGAAATGCCGAAGGCCAGCCGACTTGGATGGCCGGGTCGCTGCAAGATGTCCACCAACAGAGAACTGCGGAAACGGATTTACGCAAAGCTCTCGGTGAGGTCGGGCGGCTGACCGACCGGCTCCGGGCCGAAAACAGCTACCTCCAGGAGGAAATCACCAGTTCGCTGGGCTTCGACGAGATTATCGGCGAGAGCCAACCGTTGCGCAACGTCCTTTCGCAGATCGAGCACGTGGCAGGCACCAATGCGAGCGTTTTGCTGCTGGGGGAGACCGGCACCGGCAAGGAACTACTGGCTCGGGCCATCCACGAACGGAGTCCGCGCAAGCAGCGCCCGTTAGTGAAAGTCAACCTGGCGGCGCTGCCGTCCAGCCTGATCGAAAGCGAGTTGTTCGGCCACGTGAAAGGAGCGTACACGGGGGCTGTGGCCGACAAGATTGGGCGATTTCAACTGGCCGACGGCGGCACTCTCTTTCTGGACGAGATCGGTGAGCTTGATCCCGAATTGCAGACGAAACTGCTGCGTGTGCTCCAGGAGGGCGAATTCGAGCGGATTGGCTCGGCAGAAACGCTGCGCGTGGATGTTCGCATCGTGGCAGCCACCAATCGCGATCTGCGCGGGGCCATGCAGCGGAATACCTTCCGCCCGGATCTGTACTACCGTCTGGCGGTGTTCCCGATCGAAGTCCCGCCGCTGCGGCTGCGGCACGACGACATACCACTGCTCACGTGGCACTTCATCGCCAAGAAGCAGGGGCGGTTGGGGAGGACGATCAACAGCATACCGGCCAACGTAATGCAGGCACTGATTGACTACGATTGGCCGGGCAATGTTCGGGAGTTGGAGAATGTGCTCGAACGAGCGATGATCTTGTCGACGGGGACCGCCTTAAGTCTGCCTGAGACCCTCAAGACCGCGCCGCGGTTGCCGCGGGATGCGCCAGCCCTCGGCCGCGACGAAGTCGATCGTGCGCAGATCGTCGCCGCACTGAAAGCTTGTCGCGGGAAAATCAAAGGGTCCGGCAACGCCGCTGAGCTTCTGGGACTCAAACCCAGCACCCTGCGCTACCGCATGAAGGTCATGGGGATTCGGCGGACCTGTGACGACTAGAACGTTAGCTGGCCAAGTCTCGTTGTTCGACGCATCGCATCCCACTCTTCCTGAACGCGGCCGGCAACACCGCGGTCATGATCCGCACGCAGATTCTCACCAGGCAGCACGCTATTCTATGTTCCGTCCTCCGTTTCCCCTTTCCCCCTTCTGTCGGTCATTCGACTTCCTGCCATTCGGGGCCGAAACGTCGCGTACTCTCCAACAACGATAGAGCGACGAGATGGAGCAGTTATCCGTGCGACGGCCGAACTCGTCACAGGCGGAAGCAGGGGCATGAAGATCGGGCCATTCGCGGGGAGGCGACCGACTCGAACTACAGAAGGGGACGCCGCAAAACGTGGATTCGCTATTCGCACCACTCACCGTTGGATTCGAGCAGCGCGCAGGCGTTGTCTCCCGCGGGGAGTACTGCCGCGCAGGCACGGCCCAGGAATTCCTCATACTGCCATTCGCCGCTGCCGCCGGTCTGGCGGGTAATGACGAGGTCAAGGCTGGGCACGAACGCGACGAGTTGGCCGCCGGAGCCGGGTTTGTATCGCGCGTCGGCGGGAATCCCGGCAATGTTGCGATTGCTGGCCGGCCAATGCCGCGCGGGGAGTTCCCAGCCGTGCGAGAAGATTTCGGGATTGACCTGCCAACGCAGTTCGGGAGTTCTTACGTCGTGGGTGGGCGCGGCGGTCTCGTCCACGAACCACTTGGGAATGACCTGCTGATCGTGCCAGCGCCCGCCGCGCAGCATGCAGTAGGCGATGCGGGCCAGGTCGCGGGACGGCATGCCCAGGCCGTGCGACGGATGTCGGCCGATGCTGCCGCCTGAGTCGTAGTACTGAAACCACCACTGCTCGCAGCCGATGGGTGTGAACAACGACTCGACGGCAAACTCGTCGTATCGTTGGCCCGTGACCGTCTCGCACACTAAGGCCGCGTGACACAACGCGTGGGTCGAATACCCGCAGCCGGTCCCGGGATCGAACGCCAGCTGCGCGGTACGCTCGTCGCCGCTGTGGCCGAGCACGTATTCCCAGGACCCATCGTTGCGCGCACCGGTTGCCTCCGGGCAGATGCCCGATGTGTGATTCAGCAGTTGCCGGACGGTGATCTTTCCCTTGCGCGGGTCGCTGAGCGGTCGCGCCCACGGGATGAAGTCAAACGCGAGATCGTCGAAAGTCATTTTCTTCGGCAGCTGGCCCTGTTGGCTCCGCTGCGATGCGATGGCCAGCACCGTAGCACATACCGCCTTGGAGACTGATGCCACGCGGCGCGAGTCGGTCTTTGCACTATTGCCCCGTTCGACCTCCAGCACGATGTAACCGTTGCGAATCACCACGGCGGCGAAGTCGCGGTCGTCGGATGCGAGCAGCCACTGCTTCAGGTCGGCCAGTTTGTCGCAGTCCATGCCGGCGAGTTCGCGGATCTCCTCAGATGATTCGAGCTTGCGCCAACCGCCCTGGGACTCCGGCGGCGGGAAGGAGTCGTTCGCGGTGGTCAGGTGCTTGAGCTTGGCGTACACCACGGGGTCGTCCGCCGCGCCCTGGAAGGTGAATGGAAAGTGCTGGTTGGGATCCACCAGCATCAAACCCCACGAAGCGCCGTGGGCCACACAGACTTCCGCGGCCCCTACACCGGCTGCTGCACACACGCAGGCTGCCGTGGCGATCATCACGCAAAACGGACGAGTAGCTGGGGTTGTCATCGCCGCGGTCGTTCCTGGGCTTGGGGTGTCATCTGTGCACGGTTGCGAACCGACTTCTGCCACCCCCCGCATCCGTCCACGAGGGCACCACTGCCGCACTGGCGGCGCGGCAGTCTCCCGCCGGTTCCACCGCCACCTTCCTAAACGCGTATCGAGTGAGCGGCGGCGATCCGCAATCGGTGACCGCCAGAATAACATAAATCGTGTTGCGCGAATCGGGCGCACACAACTTCCGAAGCGCACGACCTGCCTGCTTCTCGTGGGGTGCGAGTGGCGGTACGTGCGGCAGACTCGCTTGATACAACGTGGCCTTCGTGGTCAACGAAGCCGCAGGCGTCAGCACGCCAGCACACCAGAACACCTGGTTCTCATCGCCACCACCGCCGGTGAAGGCGATGCAGCCACCGTCGGTTGCCGAGGTGTTCGCGCCCCGGGGTCCGCGTCGTTGTGCCAAACGCGTCCACGTGTGCTGGCGCTCGCGGTAACAGTCGATGGTGGAGAGTCTCACTCCGCGAGCTTGCCACACTCTGCAGCTACTACATCGATGACTAATCCTGGCGACAATCGCCTACGTCCTCGGAGGGGTGTTGCGAGGGGTTTCTGACGCGAAAGGCCGAGCGAGGCAGAAAATCTCTGCTCCAGACATTGGACGCGGTAGGGGATCCGGTAGTACACTGATTGTCAACGTCACCAGGGACTCGCGTTCGACAGGCGCCAAGCAGGCATCCAGGCCGCAGTTTGTCCGCGCGATGACGAACCGGTGGTGGATCCGGTGGCTCTGAAAATAGGCAAAGACCTCGTGAATCGCAACAACTTTTCGGACAAGGAGAGTTTATGCGGAAACTCATGCTGTTGTACGTAACGCTGGTGATGATGACGTTCTGGGCGACTACGGTCAGCGCGGAAATCACGGTTTACACCGTGAAGGCTGAATGGGAGAACGCCTTGAGCCGGCAGTTCCTGACGGAGGATTTTGCTGACGATAAACTGAACAGTGGAGTGGACTTTGATACCACCGAATCAGGCCATATCAACCCTGCTGAGCAGTGTTACCAGGATGTCCTGGCGTCTGAGAGTCAGAATGAACCTGCGACCACTTGGAGCTTTGCACCAGAGATTTCTGCATATGGCGGAAATTGGATTTTAGGCGGGCCCGGTGGCTCCGGAAACAGCCTGCTGGTTTACATCGTCGGCACTCCCGTCCGTGTGGGAGTTATCTCCAATAGCTATAACGGCGAGTTTTGGGGTTTCATCTCCGATACCCCCTTCACTTCAGTTAAATTAGTCGGAGGCGAGGGCACTCAACAGCAACATTACTGTTTGGACGACATGGTGTATTCGCCGGTTCCTGAGCCTGGGACGTTGTGTCTGTTAGGTGCTGGGCTGATGGGTCTGCTGATCCTCAGACGGCGCCGATGGTAGGCACGCATCCCCGCACTCTATTGCTGCCGCTCGAAGATCAGCCACAACATATTACTGGACAGAGACCTTCGCCGCACCGAAGACGGGTCGGCACCTGCACGTTATGCCGCCGGTATAACGCCGCAGTGCGCATGACGGCGAATCGGCGCAAATAATTGACCGGTCAAGGCTTCGGGTCCAGATTCACGGCTGTTTCGACTGCGAGTTACCCCGCCTGGAGTCGCCGTCGTAACCAATTGCTGCGGCGCTTCCCCGGCGGCAGAATGACATAGTTCTGTCCATGGGACGATTAACGCCTGACTTCACTTAATGCAGCCGTGAGGGATGGCATTCACTAATACGCGTGGCCGCTGTCCCGCATTTCGTCCATGTGCCCAACGGCCTGCTTCTGGCAACGATTTCAAGATCATGTATTTCGTCCTGAACGATGCTCTTTCAGCCGCCGATTTCGCGAAAGACATGATTAACCAATTCGGTCGCGAGAATGCCAAAGTAGTAGACGCGAACGCGACGATGACGCGGGTTGTGAAATCACGTTATGTGGCGGCGACCCGGTGAACGGTGCCGTTCGGCGGCGGAGGATGCAGTGAAGACCGTCTGGTATGCACTGTTCTGGACCTGTAGCATCGCGGGAATGGCGTGCTTCGGCGCCCACACTGTCGGGCAGGTTGCTCTTATGCGTCCACTCGGCGCTATCTTTACAGTGTTAGCTGGATTGGTGTTCTTGTTGGGCTGCTACATGATCGGCACAGCCGTTCGCGAAGCGTGGATTCGGGATCAAGCGAACCTCCGACTTGGAGATAGAACGGCCAGTTCTTCTTAGACTCTTCCCATCCTTGCTGGGGTGTGAGCTGACACCACTCGATCCACGAATCCTCGCGGTCGCGCGCTTCGTCGAGTCGTTTTGGACGCTCTTGTGGATGCATACGCATACGGAAAAGTGTACGGCACAGACCAACCATGAGGAGGAAACTCTGGTCGCCGCTTATGGGAGAGGAACTCTTGTCGTGCGAGTGCTATCTTGGAGCAGCCAAAGGGGGCAGGCTCACAGGCACTACCGGCCCCCCTGCGAACCTGTCAGATCAACGGCGCCGCGATATGGCCGCTCATGAATGCGCTTCCCCCGCGTTCTACGCGAGCGCAGCTACGACGCGGCCCCGTAGCTGCGGTCGCGTTGACCGCGGGGGGGAACTGGAGAACGGATGGCGATTCGCCCCATGACCGTCTCGGGGCGAGCGGGTGGGGTTGTGAACCGTCTGGCGTGATACAATCGTGGCGGGTGGTTTTTCGCAAGGAGCAACGGTCATGAGCGACGTTACCCGCATCCTGTCGCAAATCGAATCCGGCGATCCGTCGGCGGCCGAGGAGTTGCTGCCGCTGGTGTACGAGGAACTCCGCAAGCTGGCGGCCCAGAAAATGGCTCAGGAGAAGCCCGACCAGACACTCCAAGCGACGGCGCTTGTTCACGAAGCGTACATCCGGCTGGTCGATGTCGAAACGGCTCAGCACTGGAACAGCCGAGGGCACTTCTTCGGGGCGGCTGCTGAGGCGATGCGACGGATACTTGTCGAGAACGCGCGACGGAAGCAATCGCACAAATCGGGCGGTGACCGGCAACGGTTCTCCCTGGAGGCGGCGGATCTTGCGACTTTCGCCCAGTCTGACCGCCTTTTGGAGATCGACGACGCTCTTGACAGGCTGGCGGTGGAGGCACCCGACGTGGCCGAGTTGGTGAAACTCCGTGTCTTTGCCGGGCTGCACGTCAACGAAGCGGCACAGGCACTCGGGATATCGCGCACAACCGCTTTTCGCCATTGGACTTATGCGCGTGCGTGGCTTCGCGCCGAGTTAACCGACAAAGACTAGGTTCCCCCAGCCTCGTTTTTTCTCCCAAATCTTTGGGACTTTTATCGTCTCGTTTTCGCACTGCATAGTGTGGCCCGTGAAAATGTAGAAGTTGTTATGAACGTTCAATCCAACAAAGCCAGGTCCATCTTCATCTCGGCGGTCGAGAACTGCGAGCCCAATCAGTGGGGCAAGTACTTGGACCACGCTTGCGGTGACGACGTCGAATTGAGGAGACGTGTCGAACTTCTTCTGGCGGCTCACCAAGGTGAGGATAGTTTCCTTGATCGTGGTGATGACGACGAGCAGGCCGACGTCACCATCGACCAACCCCCTCTCGAGCAGCCAGGCACGCACATTGGCCCTTACACGCTGCTGGAAGTGATCGGCCAAGGGGGAATGGGAGTCGTCTACCGTGCCGAGCAGCGGCAGCCGATTGAGCGCCAGGTGGCCCTGAAGATCATCAAGCCGGGGATGGATACCCAGCAGGTCATCGCCCGGTTCGACGCCGAGCGGCAGGCGCTGGCGCGGATGGATCACCCGCACATTGCCCACGTGCTGGACGCCGGGGCCACCGCGAGCGGGCGCCCCTATTTCGTGATGGAACTGGTGACCGGAATCCCCATCACCGAGTACTGTGACCAGCACGCGCTCTCGATTCGCGCGCGTCTGGAACTGTTTGTCGCAGTCTGTCAGGCCGTACAGCACGCGCACCAGAAAGGGATCATCCACCGCGACCTGAAGCCTTCGAACATCCTGGTCGCGGAGCACGAGGACACGCCGCTGCCCAAGGTGATCGACTTTGGCGTGGCCAAGGCCACCGGCGGGCGACTGACCGACAAGACGGCCTTTACCAGCCTCGGACAGCTGGTGGGCACGCCGCTGTACATGAGTCCCGAGCAGGCGGGGCTGAGTGGTCAGGACGTGGACACGCGGACCGATGTCTACGCGTTGGGTGTGCTGCTGTATGAACTGCTGACGGGCGAGCCGCCCTTGGACAAGCAGCGGTTTCGCGACGCGGCCTACGAGGAGATCCGCCGCGTCATCCGCGAGGAGGAACCGTCCAAGCCCAGCACCCGCGTCAGCGCTTTGGGCGACGCTGCCACCACCGCCTCGGGCCATCGCCAGGTCACGCCCGCGAGCTTGCGCCGTTTGCTGGAGGGTGAGCTGGACTGGATCGTGATGAAGGCGTTGGAGAAGGACCGCACGCGGCGGTACGAGACGGCCAGTGCCTACGCCAAGGACATCCAGCGTTATCTGAATGACGAGCCGGTGGAAGCGGGTCCGCCGTCGGTCGTCTATCGCTTCCGCAAGTTCGCGCACCGGCACAAGCTGGCCTTCCTCACGACCTCCCTGGTGGCAGTCTCTCTGCTGCTGGGGATGGCAGGCACCACGTGGCAATCGATGCGGGCCCGAAGTCAAGCGGCGCGGGCTGAATTGGGAGAGCAGCGCGCAGAGCGAGAGGCTAAGAAGGCCAGGACCGAAGCGGCGATTTCCCAGGCCGTGAACGACTTCCTGACCGACGACCTGCTGGCCCAAGCCGACCCCGAGAACGAGCCGGACCGGGACATCAAGCTGCGCACGATTCTGGATCGCGCTTCGGCCAACCTGGAAGGCCGCTTTCCGGACCAACCGCTGGTAGCGGCCGCCATTCATATGACGCTCGGAATGACATACTTGTCACTGGGCGAGTACGAGAAAGCCGAACGTCACGTGGAGAAGGCACGCGCCACCAGATGCCTGACCCTTGGCCGGGAGCATCCCGATACGCTCTGGAGCATGCACTACCTCGCGGTCGTGTTCGGAAAGCAAGGCCGTTACGACGAGGCGGAGAAGTTGAGTGCTGAAGCGTTGGAGATCAATCGTCGTGTGCTGGGGCCGGAGTATCCTGATACGCTGACGATCATGATGGCCCTCGCGTGTTGGTACAACGACCAGGGGCGTTACAACGAGGCGGAGAAACTGCACCGCGAGGTCCTCGAAATTCGGCGTCGCGTGCTGAGCCCGGAGGATCACCATACGCTCGAGAGCATGCACAACCTCGCGATTCTGTACTGCAACCGGGGCCGCTACGACGAGGCAGAGAAGCTGCACAGTGAGGTGCTCGAGATACGGCGCCGCGTGCTGGGCCCGGAGCACGTGCATACTCTGATAAGCATGATGAACCTGGCGAATGTGTATCGCGACCAATGCCATTACGCCGAAGCAGAGAAGTTACAGGCCGAGGTATTGGAGATCCAGCGTCGTGTGCTCGGCCCCGAGCATCCTGACACGATCCGAAACTTGGGCAACCTCGCGGCTACGTACGTATCCTGGCACCGCTTTGCCGAGGCGGAGAAACTGCTCAACGAAGTGCTGGAGATTCTGCGCCGTGTCCTGGGACCCGAACATCCCCATACGCTCGCCAGCATGAACAACCTCGCGGCTACGTACGAGCACCAGGGCCGCAACGTCGAGGCGGAGAAGCTGCACGCTGAGGTACTTGAAATACGACGCCGCACGTTGGGCCCCGAGCATCCCGCCACGCTCACAAGCATGATGAACCTCGCGAATAGGTATCTGAGTCAGGGCCGCAGTTCCGAGGCGGAGAAGCTGCACGCTGAGGTACTTGAAATACGACGCCGCGTACTGGGTCCGGAGCATCCCGATACGCTCCGCAGCATGGGGAACCTCGCGAATACTTACGTCGGCCCGCACCGCTACGCCGAGGCGGAGAAACTGCACCACGAAGCGCTGGACATTCAGCGCCGCGTGCTGGGGCCGGAGCATCCCGATACGCTGAAGAGCACGATGAACCTCGCGCTGGTGTACCACGACGAAGGCCGTTACGCCGAGGCGGAAAAACTGTACCACGAGTCACTCGAGATTCAGCGCCGTGTACTGGGCTCCGAACATCGCGATACGCTCCAATGCATGGGCAATCTCGGGTCATTGTACATCGATCAAGACCGCCACGCAGACGCAGAGAGGCTGTACACCGAGTTATTGGAGATCCAACGCCGCGTGCTGGGCCCGGAGCATCCCGATACGCTTAAAGTCCTGGCCAACCTCGCGATTCTGTACATGGAGTCGGACCGCTACGACATGGCAGCGAAGCTGTACACCGAGGTCATTGAGATCCAGCGTCGCACACTGGGCCTGGAGCATCTCGACACACTCGGGAGCATGAACAACCTCGCGGTTCTGCTCCTCAGGCAACGTCGCTTCGACGGAGCCGAGAAGCTGTTGAGCGAGGTATTGGGAATTGAACCCCGTGTACTGGGCCCGGAGCATCCTCTTACGCTCGCAAGCAAACAGACCCTCGCCAATGTGTACGATCAGCAGGGCCGTTACGCCGAGGTTGCGAATATCCAACGTGAGCTGTTGCAGATTGTCGAACAACTCGCGGCCGCTGACGCACGGTACCGGAGTGGCTTGCCCATGACTTTCAACAACCTGGCTTGGCTCCTCGCAACATGCCCCGACGCCCAGGTCCGTGCACCCCAGGAGGCCGTCACCCTGGCGGCCAAAGCGGTGGAGTTGGCGCCTGAGCAGGGAGGTTTTTGGAATACACTGGGCGTCGCACGATACCGAACAGAAGAGTGGGACGCGGCGACCCAGGCCCTGCACAAGTCTATCGAACTCACTTCGGGCGGCGACGCGAGTGACTTCTGCTTCCTGGCTATGGCGCACTGGCAACTGGGCAACAAGGACGAGGCCCGGCAATGGTACGACAAGGCCGTCGCGTGGATCGAGACGCACAAGCCTCAGAACGAGGATTTTCAGCGGTTCCGCGCCGAAGCGGCACAGTTGCTGGGTATTGCCAACCAGTCGGCACAGCAGCCAGACGCCAAGCCGGCGCCGGACCCAGGGGAAGCGGCCAGCACCACAGGCGCATCGAGCAAACCAAACGAAGAACAACGTAATGGGGAGGACAAAAACCAGCGATGAAGGGCCCGCCTGGTAGCAGGGCGCGCCGGACATAAGACCAGCGGCGGGAAATGAAGTGCCACGGTCTGGGTTGCCGATGCCAACAAAAAGGTGTATGTGTACAACTCCGGCGGCGGCCTGCTCGGTTCGTGGAGCCTGGGGAGCCTGAACTCAAGAGCCAACGTCCAGGGCATTGCCACGAACGGCACCGATGTGTGGGTGGTCGATGCTTATGCAGACAAGGTCTACAGGTACGCCGGCGCAGCCAGCCGTATCGACGGGACCCAGATTGCCGCGTCAAGCTTCTCTCTAAACAAGATCAACAAGAGCCCGACGGACATTGTGACGGACGGCACGTCGCTCTGGGTCGTGGACAACTCGGCTGTCGACAAGGTTTTCAAGTATACCATCGCCGGCGCGCTGGCCAGCAGTTGGACCATCACGACCTTGGGCGCGTCCAGCCCCACCGGGATCACGATTGATCCGGCCAGCGTCAGCAACATCTGGATCGCCGATAGCGGCACCGATCGCGTGTACCAGTACAACGCTGCCGCGACATTTGCCAACGGCAGCAGCCATGCGGCCGACAACTGGCGATTCGCCCCACGCTCTGCGCGAGCGTAGCTACGACGCGGCCCCGTAGCTGCGGTCGCGTAGACCGCGGGGGAACTGGAGAACGGATGGCGATTCGCCCCACGCTCTGCGCGAGCGTAGCTACGACGCGGCCCCGTAGCTGCGGTCGCGTAGACCGCGGGGGAACTGGAGAACGGATGGCGATTCGCCCCACGCTCTGCGCGAGCGTAGCTACGACGCGGCCCCGTAGCTGCGGTCGCGTAGACCGCGGGGGAGCTGGAGAACGGATGGCGATTCGCCCCATGGCCGTCTCGGGGCGAGCGGGTGGGGTTGTGAACCGTCTGGCGTGATACAATCGTGGCGGGTGGTCCTTCGCGAGGAGCAACGGTCATGTGCGACGTTACCCGCATCCTGTCGCAAATCGAATCCGGCGATCCGTCGGCGGCAGAGGAATTGCTGCCGCTCGTCTACGAAGAGTTGCGGAAGCTGGCGGCCGCCAAGATAGCGCAGGAGAAACCGGGGCAAACGTTGCAGGCCACCGCTCTGGTGCACGAGGCGTACTTGCGACTGGTGGACGTGGAGAAGTCGTCGCACTGGGAGTCGCGCGGTCATTTCTTTGCTGCGGCGGCGGAAGCCATGCGGCGCATACTCGTTGAGAATGCCCGACGGAAGCTTCGGATCAAACGGGGTGGCGACCAAAAGCGATTGGATCTGTGCGACGATGCGCTCGTCACCCATCTGCCCCCGGATGAGTTGCTTCTGTTGAACGACGCGATTGATGCCTTGGCCATCCACGATCGCGTCGCGGCCGAGCTGATGAAGCTGCGATATTTCGTCGGCGTGTCGGTGGAAGACGCCGCGGAGCTGATTGCGGTCCCGCGTGCAAACGCTTACCGGCACTGGACTTATGCGCGGGCTTGGCTGATTTCGCGCGTCCAGCGGCAGGAGTAGACGACGCTTTGTGGCGTTTTTTTTCATTTTCTTGGGATTTCGGCTGGGCCATCGTCGCATTGTGTAGTGGCCGAAATCTTCAGAGCGAGTTTCGCGATGGATGTTGACTTCGTCAAAGCCAGAGACATTTTTCTTGCGGCCGTCGAGAAGCAGGAAGGCGTCGAGAGAAACGCTTTTCTCGACGCGGCGTGCGGCCAAGATCAGGACCTCCGCCGCCATGTGGATCTACTACTGCATGCTCACGGGCAGCCAGGCGTCTTCCTCGAACGAGGAGCGTTGGCCACCGGGTTTTGCGACCAGCCGCCCCTGGAACAGCCTGGCACGCGGATCGGCCCGTATCAGCTGCTCCGGGAAGTCGGACAGGGTGGTATGGGCGTTGTCTTTCTGGCCGAACAGCAGCAGCCGATTCACCGGCAGGTGGCGCTCAAGATCATCAAGCCCGGCATGGACACACGGGAAGTCATCGCCCGCTTCGAGGCGGAACGCCGGGCCCTGGCGCTGATGGACCACCTGCACATCGCACGTGTGCTCGATGCTGGGACCACTGCCTCCGGCCGACCGTATTTCGTGATGGATTTCGTCGAGGGAGTATCGCTGACGGAGTACTGCGTGCAAGCCCGCGTCCCCACGCGCCAGCGTCTGGAACTGTTCGTGCCGGTCTGTGAGGCCGTACAGCACGCGCACCAGAAGGGGATCATCCATCGCGACATAAAACCCTCGAACGTCCTCGTCGCTCTGCACGACGGCAAGCCCGTCCCCAAAGTGATCGATTTCGGGATCGCTCGG
The DNA here is from genome assembly GCA_963802295.1 of uncultured Planctomycetota bacterium. GTDB lineage: Bacteria > Planctomycetota > Planctomycetia > Pirellulales > Pirellulaceae > JAJRVM01. Next base: position 617,013 of record CAWDIM010000011.1, read on the forward strand.
GCGACGACAGGTCCGTTGACCGATGCATCGCGGGTGACCGGCTTGACGCAGCTCGTCGGTACGCCGATGTACATGAGCCCGGAACAGGCGGAGGTGGGCCGGCTGGACGTTGATACGCGCACCGATGTCTATTCGCTGGGCGTGTTGCTCTACGAATTGCTGACGGACACCACGCCGTTCGACCGCGACCGCTTCAGCAAAGCCTCGCTCGACGACCTGCGCCGCATCATCTGCGACGAGGAACCGCCGCGGCCGAGTGGCGCATCAGCACGCTCTGCGCCCGGCACGACACCACGCTCCTTCCACGGCGCGAAGGGGATGACCGCAACCTCAACCAGCTTCTGCGCGGCGAATTGGACTGGATCGTGCTCAAGGCGATGGAAAAAGACCGTGCGCACCGGTACGAGTCCGCCAGCGCCTTGGCGGCAGACATCCAGCGGTACCTGCGGGACGAAGCGGTGCAGGCCTGCCCGCCGTCGTTGCGCTATCGGCTGCGCAAGTTCACCCGCAAGCATCGCGTGGCGGTCGCGGCGGCGCTGGTCACCACCACGGCCATCCTGGGCGGATCGGGCGTGGCAGTCTGGCAGGCTGTGCGGGCCCGCGACGCGCTCGTGCAGGCCAACGATGCGCAGCAGCAGCTGGCCGAGCGGTATCGCATCGCCAAGGAAGCGGTCGACGCGTACTTGCTGCGCGTGACGCAGGATGAACGGCTGGACCACCCCGCGTTTCGCGAACTGCGCCGACGGCTGCTCGAGGCGGCCCTGCCGTACTACGACCAGCTGCACGAACTCGCGCCGACCGACGAACTGTCCCGGGCCGCGCGCGCGAAGCGCTGAACCAGCTAGGCCGCGTGAAACACGAGCTGGGCAGTTTTGCCGAGTCGCGCGCGGCGTATGAGGAAGCCGCGCTGGCCTTCGACCAGCTGGCCGTGGCGCACGCGGAGCGTGTGGCATATCGTCAGGGCCTGGCCAATGTGCTGGTCAACCTGGCCCACCACTACCGCACGCGCGGCGCGAGCCATGAGATGCTGGAGTACGAGCGGCATGCGCTGGCCCTGCGCGAGCAACTGGCGGCGGAGTACCCGGGGTCCGCGATCGTGCAGCTCGAACTTGCGCAGAGCTGCACAAACGTCGGCGTCGGCACTCCGGACGAAGCCGGCCGCCAGCTGCTGGAGCAGGCGATCCAGATCTGGCAGCAGTTGGCCGACCCGCGCCCGACACACCGCTCTACCGCGAATACTTGAGCCTCGGCTACCAGAACCTGGCGCAACGTGTGGCGTGGACCAGCGCGGAAGAGGCGATCCCGCTGCACACCCGTGCCATCGAGCTGCGCAAGGAGTTGGCCGGCGCGCAGCCAGCGTCGAAACAGGCGCAGCTGCAGTGGGCCCGCAGCCACGAGCAGCTGGCCGACACGTTGGAGATCCTGTCCAGCCGGCTCGACGAGGCCCGCACGAGCCGCGACGAAGCGCTGCGGATCCTCCGCGCGTGCGCCGCGCGTCATCCGTCCGCACCGGACGTGATGGCGGAGCTGGCGCGTGCCGAGGCGCGCTGGCCCACACGCTCAAGGAACTCGGCCAGCTGGAGCTCGCCCACGACTCCTGCCAAGCGGCGCTCGGCAGCTGGCAGCAGCTGGCGACCGAGTATCCGGACGTGGTGGAGTACGCCGTGGGGCTGGCCGGAGTGCAGCATGAGCTGGGCACGATCCTGGTGGCCCGCGATCAGCCGAACGAAGGCCTGCCAATGATGGCGCAGGTGCGCGAGCGATTGCAGGAGTTGCTCACACGCCTCGGGCCGCACGACGAAAGCCAGCAGCTGCTGCGCAGCGTGTACGTCGCATTGCAGGACGCTCGCAGATCACAGGGGCAGGACTCAGACAAATTTCCGGACCAGGAAGAGACACGCGAATATCGAGTAAAAGCGGCCGGTGAGGCCTTACCGCCAAGCAAGCTCCTCACCGACCTGTCCAGCCTCCAGACACCAGATCTGCGCACTGGGGCGGACTCTCCTATTCTAGCGCAGACAGCTGAAAAGGAGCAAACCGTGAAACGTCATTCATCCTTTCTGCCCCCGTCCAAGAAACGCAACGGCCAGCGGACCCAGCGCAAACCGGGCGTCGAACGACTGGAGGATCGGACGCTGCTGACCCTGGTCAGTTACTGGACGGCCGACAATACGGCCGAGGACGCGGTCGGAACGAACGATGGAACTCTGATCAACGGAGCGAGCTACGCCGCCGGCCCGGTAAATCAGGCCTTCCGCTTCGACGGAGTTGATGATCGTGTTCAGGTCGCGGATTCGCCCACACTGGCACTCACCGAGTCCCTGACTATTGAGGCATGGGTCAGGGCCGATTCGATACCGGCCGGGCAGGGCAATATCCTGTTTCGCGGCGACGACCGGGGTGGGCTCGACCCGTATTCGCTGTTCGTGGCTTCGCGCGGAGAGGCAGTGATGTTCTTCTCAGTCAATGGCCTTACCGAGGGCGCCCATCTCACTGCGGTCATGCCAATTGGCGAATTCGTCCATGTAGCCGCCACTCTGGAAGACGCGACCGGCGCGATGCGACTCTACTTCAACGGAGTGCTCATGGCGCAAACGACCACGACGGTACGGCCGTTCGGCGAATTAGACCCCAATAGGAATCCGGAAATCGTTATCGGTAATGGCCTTCATGGTTTGATCGATGAACTGAAAGTCTATGAAAACGCCCTGACTGCCGAGGACGTGCTGGCAAACTTCAACGCCAGCAAGGGGAGTATGCAGCCAACCGTCTCGATCAGCGATGTCACGACTATCGAGGGCGATCCGTCGATCCGATACCTTGGCAACTTCGTCTCCGGAGGGGAGGGTGGGTTATATGATCCGCTCATACTGAGGTACAGTCCCGACGGAGCCCTTTATGTCTCGACGTACCGAGGCAACAGCGTCTTGCGTTTCGATGGCGTTACCGGAGCTCCGCTCCCTGCTCCCGGCAAGCCCGGTGCCGAGTTTGTATCCCCTGACGCAGACGGACTGAGTTATGCCCTTGGAATCGACTTCGACCCGGATGGAAACCTCTATGTCGTCAGCGGGGGCACTAACTCGGTCCTTTGCTACGATGGAACTACCGGTAATCTTTTGAAGACGTTTGTGGCTTCCGGTGCAGGTGGCTTGGATGGACCTTCTCACCTGCTGTTCCACAACGACGGCAATGATACCTACTTGTATGTGACCAGCGGCTTTACGGACGCGGTCCTGCGGTTTGACGCTGACACGGGGGTCCCAGCGGGCATTTCCGGAGTGTCGGGTGATGCCGTCTTCATCGCTCCTGGTAGCGGCGGCTTAGACGGTCCCAACGGGATCGTTTCTCGCGATGGTGATTTCTTCGTCGTGAGTGTCCTTAACAACTCTGTGCTGCGTTACGCCGCCGATGGGCGATTCCTCGGCACGTTTGTCCCGCCGGGCAGTGGAGGGCTCAACGGCGCGGTTGATCTGATATTCCGCGAAGGATTCCTCTACCTCACGAGTTGGGTGAACAACAAGGTATTGCGATATGATGGTGCCACTGGGGCGTTCATCGATGAAGTCGCTTCGGGGGAAGGCCTCGTGCGACCGGTCTCCATGGCCCTTAATGTCGACGGGGACTTATTGGTCACAAGTGGCGACAGCGGCGAGATCCGTCGGTATGGCACAGCATCGCAGGCCGTCATGACAGTGAGCCTCCAGGCACCGTTCCCCACACCGGTGTCCGTGGATTACGCGACCGCCAGTGGAACCGCTACGGCGGGCAGCGACTTCACGGCAAGCCAAGGCACAATCACATTCGCACCGGGAGTCTCTGTCAAGACCATCGTCGTGCCGGTGATCGACGATACGACTACGGAACCGACTGAGACTTTCATGTTCAACCTATCGAACCCCGTTGGCGGCACGCTTGCGGATGGCCAGGCCGTGGTGACGATCCAGGACAACGACCCGTTCACGAAGTTCTACGTCGTGAACGACGGATCGCCCGACCGCACGTATGAGTACCAGGAAACGGGCGCGGCGGTCGAGGACTACGCGCTCAACAGCGGCAACACGGCGCCGCGCGGAGCGGCCAGCACGGCGGTCGGCACCCAGGTGTGGGTCGTCGACGCCAATAAGAAGGTCTTTGTCTACGACACCAGCGGCGCGTCGCTGGGATCCTGGACGGCCGGCGGCCTGCAGTCCGCGGCGCAACTCGTAGGGGTCGCCACCAACGGCACCGACGTGTGGATCGTCGACAACAAGGCCGACAGGGTGTATCGCTACACCAATGCCGCCGGCTTAATATCGGGTACCCAGAATGCGGCCAGCAGCTTCAGCCTCAACAGCGGCAACCGGAACCCGAGCGACATTGTCACCGACGGCAATTACTTGTGGGTCTTGGAAAGCAGCAAGATCGACAAGGTGTTCAAGTACACCGTCGGCGGCACGTATGTCGGCAGTTGGACCATTTCCACTTCCGGCGCGTACGAGCCCAACGGGAATCACATTGGATCCGTCCAACGTGTCTCACCTCTGGATCGTCGACAGCGGGACCGACTGCGTCTACCAGTACAACAACGCGGCCAGCCTGACATCGGGCAGCAAGGCGGCGGACTTGTCCTTTGCTCTGGCCTCGGGTAACACCAACCCACAAGGCATCGCCGACCCGCCCGCTCTCGGCAGCCTGTTGACGACCGAGACGTCAGTTCACTCCGAGCCGGTCTCCGCAGAAACAGCTCTTCGCGGCAACGATGCTGCCCTTGAAAGCATGTACTATGAGCCTCTGAAGAAGTCCCGCATCGATACCGCGCGGCCGAGCGTGTCACGCAAAGTGGAAACCCACGCCCGTGATCTCAGCTACTCGGTGGGGGCCGCGCCGGACTACCTCACGGATGACAACCGTTGGGTCAATGACAACGACAGCCATTCAGATGTGGACGACCTGTTCGCCCAGTGGGATTCCGACCCTCTCGAACTGTTGAGTCTGCCAGACCTCGGGGCGTAGCTCCCTAAGTGAATTGTCGCAGACCGAACTACGCCACGCCGCCGGGTCCCACACGCCCGGCGGCTTTCGTTGCTGCTGGCTCTCGCCGCTATGTGCAGGGTTATGCTACCCGCATTCCTGCGGCAAGCACGAGTGGGCCAGTACCGTGACGCTCGAAAACTCATCGATGAAATGCGCAGCGATCAGGAGAGTAATCCCAACAGCAATTCCAGAGAAATATTGCTTTTTCGCGCCATGATTGATTGGCGTCTGGGAAACACCGTCGCGGAGATGATCTTGGCGACTGGCACAACTGACGTTACGCCGGGCAAAGCGCAGCACATGCGCAGCGCCCAAGACGCGAAACCGTGCGTGGACCGTGCGAGTGGCTGCGATGACGATGTTGGTGCGGTGGGCACGGAAGTAGGAGATGGCGAAGTGCCTAACGTCTTACAGATGGACACTTTACGCGGTGGCGTGCGAAGAGATGCGAGTTGCTGCGACAGTGGCCGAAGCGGGGATCGAACCCGCACGTCCCTAACGGGACACGGGATTTTAAGTCCCGTGCGTCTGCCAATTCCGCCATTCGGCCTAGGTCCGGAAGTATATCCGCCAAACGCCACTCCCACAATTCTACCGGCTAACCGTCACGCAGCGTGCTCGCTGCCTGCCCAAAGACGCCCGCCCATCCGGTGCTCCGTGGGGAACAAGAAAATGAAAAATATGCCCCCCAGCCCTCGATAGGTTCTCCTCGTCTGCGTCGAGGCTGAGCCGACAGGACGGGCCTGGCGGCCAGACTCGCTGCACAACCGCAGTCACCAGACAGGTCCGCAGAGCCGCAGCGGAGATTATCGGGTCGGGGCTGTGTGGCCCGCGTGTGCCACGAAGGCTGATCGAGTGCAACCGAGAGGCCCGGGCCCAGGTTCCCCTGCGAGGTGCACAACCCGAAACCGGCCGAGATGCCATTGTGCTTTCGATGTGCTCCGGCGGACTGATCGGTAGGTTGGGTCCTGGTCGCTCGGGGGTTGGGGGCTGACTCTGCTGCTCCTGTTGCGTTGCAGAGTTGGCTGAAAGTCGAGTCCTGCCACCTCCGATGCCGCCGGGCGCGCTGCGAGTCGCTGCCCCAGCTATCCAGAGTCCCCAGCTACTCACCGGCTTTCGCTGCGCAGGCGGCTCAGGGGACTGGAAGAAAGCGGCAGGCGTGTGGACAATGGGTGGACAGCTACGGCGGCACGAATCGGTTCGTCTGACGCTCTTGCGTGTCTGGCTCGTCCGTGACGCTCTTGCGTGTCTGGCTCATCCGCCGCGGCATCTCTGAAGGCGACGGAACGAGACGTCGTGTCAGCGGATGCTTGACGAAATGCAACAGTCCGTTACTTCGCATTGTGGAGGTTAATAGCAGTGTTCCCACACGATTTCCTGGCACGCAGACTCTTGGTCGCTCTGGCGATCCCCACGCTGTTACTGTTGCTCGGTTCCTCGCCGGGACTGCGAGCCGAGGATCAATACGATGAGCAGGCGGCGGCGTTGTTGGACAAGTACGTTGCCGCCACGGGGGGCAAAGCAGCCTACGAGGCGATCAAGAACCGGGTGATTAAGGCCGAGTTGTCCGTGCCATTGCAGGGAGTGACGGGCAAGATGGTGGCCTATTCCGCTCGGCCCGACAAATTCTACGTGGTGATTGAAACGCCGCAGGGCAAATTGGAACGCGGGTGGAATGGCACGACCGCGTGGATGATCGAGCCGGCGTTCGGGCCGCGGATCCTGGACGGCCTGGAACGAGCGGCCGTGATCCGAGATAGCACTCAAGATCGATTCGCCTGGTGGCGCGAACTCTTCCAGCAGGCCAAGTACGAAGGCGAAGAGGAGATCGGCGGCCAGAAATACGCCAAGGTTGTGCTGGTTTTCCGACCCCTTGATGCCGAGGTGAAGGAGTCGCCAGTGACCGTCTACTTTGATCTCTCTACGGGCTTGATCGCACGGTACACCACGGAACTGATTGGTCCACAGAGCCTTGTGCAGGTGACCGCCATCCTCGGCGATTACCAGAAGACGCTCGACATCCTGCTGGCCCACAAGATGACCCTCACGGTGGAAGACCGCGAGCGGGAGATCAAGGTGACGAGCGTCGAGTGCAACACGCAGATTCCCGATTCGATCTTCGTACTGCCCAAGGAGATCCAGGAATTGCTGGTGAAGTAAGCTTGCCGAGGGCGATTTCGCGGGCCGGGCGAGCGCGGCCAAGAAACGAGGTGAGTCCGGCGGCGAAACAGGTTCCACCGCCGGACTCCGAGGAGCTGGCTGCTCGCCCTCCACCGTTTTCCGAGCGGTCTTACGCCAGACCGCTCGATTCAGGCGGAAGCATCACTTCTTCAACTTCAGCACGACGAACCGCGTATGGTCGTCCTGTTGCACGAGCAGCAGGACAGACCCTGCTTCCTGGCCCGCCTTCACGGCCTGGGCAAACTCATCGGCGGTTTTCACCGGCGCGTGGTCCACTTGCTGGACGATCATGCCGGGCCGTAATCCCTGTTCGGCGGCTTCCGAGCCAGGGACGACTTCCGTAATGACGACGCCGCTGTCGGCCTTCACTCCCAGCTTCTCGGCGAGTGGCTGGTTGAGCGTCTGGACCTTCAAACCGAGCGTCGCATCCACCGCGTTGCCGTCACGGACGCCGGCCGCTTCCTGATCCGGGAGCGTTCCGACCGTGACCGCGATTTCCTTGCGTTCGCCATTGCGCAACACTGTCAGGTTCGCCTTGGTGCCGGGCTTGATGAGCGCCACTCGATTGCGAAAGGCCGTCATGTCTTCCACGCTCTGGCCGTCCAGTTGTACGATCACATCGCCGCGCTGGAGTCCCGCGGCGGCACCGGGACTGTCCGCCGTTACGTCCCCGATCAAGACCCCGTGGCTATCGGAGACTTTGAACGACTGAGCCAGTTCCTCGGTGAGCGGCTGAATCATGACGCCCAGGTAGCCCCGTGTCACACTGCCGCGCTCGATCAGTTGTTCGACGATGGATTTGGCCATATTCATGGGGATGGCGAAGCCAATCCCGTTGTAGCTGCCGCTGCGGCTGAGAATGGCCGTGTTGATACCGACGGCTTCACCTTGCAGGTTCACCAACGGTCCGCCCGAATTGCCGGGATTAATGGCCGCATCGGTCTGGATGAAATTTTCGTAGTCGGTAATCCCCATACTGCTGCGGCCCGTGGCGCTGACGATCCCGGAGGTGACAGTTCCCGTCAGTCCAAACGGGCTGCCGATCGCCAAGACCCACTCACCTGGTTCGAGTCGATCCGAATCACCCATGCTGAGCATGGGCAAGTCGCTGGCCTCGACCTTGATCACCGCCAAGTCGGTGCGCGCGTCGGTACCCACGACCTTGGCCACGAGTTGGCGCCCGTCGCTGAGCTTGACTTCCAACTTGTCGGCACCACCCACCACATGGTTGTTTGTCAAAATGAAACCGTCCCGCGAAATGATGAAGCCGGATCCTTGGCCCACGGTCGGCTGCGGTTGCTGCGGCATCTGCATGGGTGGCCGATTGTCGCCGAAGAATCGCCGCAGCAATTCATCGGGAATCTGACCCTGCAGGTCGCCGAATCCCTGTGCGTTGCCAGTCAACACCGGCTGTTTGGTGGCCTTGATGAAGACCACAGCCGGTTCCACTCTCTTCGTGACGGCCGTAAACGCCTTGCCGGTTTCGACGGCACTGGCGACCGCTTGATCCTGATGATCGGCCACGACGGAGCGTTGGGTGTTATACAGAGCCGTTGCCAACGTGGCGATCACCAGCAGCCCGAAGAGCATTAAGTTGCTCTTGGTACAGTTCACTCTCGCGTTTTCCATTACCTTGTTCATGATTTGATCTCCTCTCACTCGATAACTTCAGTTTGCGACTTTCATTTCACCGTGTCCTGCGAGCGGGCCTCGCGATGCCCGTGGCCAGGACCACGGTCATGGCGTTTTGCAACTGCCGTGCCAAATGCCGAGACAATTGTGGCGGGACGAATTAGGGGCCGATTCCAGCGGCCGGCCCGCGCTCGCGACTGCCGGCACTCATCCGGCTGGGGTGCCACGCAGTGTGGCATTCTGCCGCGCTGTGGCAGATTTCCCCGTGGCACAGGGCTCGCGACGGCGGTCGGCCCAAATGGTTCGGGAGAGGGCAGGGCATTGACCGAGCGACGCCCGCATGGGGCGGGCGAGGCTTCTGCTGAGCCCGCTGGCCGGCGCCACGTTGCCGGCGCCACGTTGCCGACGCCGGCTGGCGGCTCCAGACGCGGCTCGCCCTCACGAGATGCTTTGACGACCGCCCCGCAGCAGCGGCCCGGGCGGCTCGAACACGCGGACGGACTCAGGTGTCTTGCAGGTGCAGGTCGAGCAGTTCCGAGAGCGGCTTGAACGCGGGCTGGCAACGCAGCAGGCGGAAGGCCTGTATTTCGACCTGCCGCACGGTTTCGCGCGACACCTGCAGCAACTCCCCCACTTCGACCAACGTCCGGCTGTGGCCGTCGGCCAGGCCATAACGCAGTTCGAGGACCTGTCGTTCGCGCTGATTCAGGTGGGCCAGCAAGATGGGGATTTGCTGCCTCAGTGTCTGTCGGTTCAGGTGCAGCAGCGGGTCATCCGGCCGGGGATCGGGGAGTTGTTCGCGCCCTAGGGTGGATTCGGAGCGCGGGTCGCTGGAATCGAGCGAACGGAGTGGCTCGCTCAGACGCACCAGGCGTTGGGTATCCGCGACCGACAAACCGACCCGGTGTGCCAGTTCTTCCAGGCTTGGTTCCCGCCCGTGCGTGACAAGATGCTCGTGCATGACGCTCTGCAGACGACTGATCGGACCGTGCCAGTGGAACGGGATCCGGATCGTGCGACCGTGGTCGGACAGCGCGCGCGCAATGGCCTGACGAATCCACCAGATGGCGTAGGTGGAGAACCTGTGACCGCGCCGGTGCTCGAACTTGTCGACGGCTCGTAGCAGTCCGATGTTACCTTCTTGAATCAGATCCGGGAGACTCAAGCCGCAGTTCCGGTAGTGTTTGGCTACCGAGACGACGAGTCGCAGGTTGCGGACCGTCAGGCAATGGCGTGCGGCCAGGAAGCGTCGCCGCGCGGCCAACGTTCGCCGCACGTGGTGAGCCAGTGTTCGGGGGCTTTCGCGCGTAAGCCACATCAGGCGCCGCAGCCGCCGCCAAGGCAGTTGCTGCTGGTCGCGCTCGTCTCGGTTCCCCTGCAGGTCGACTTCATCCTTGGTCGCGAGTGTGTCGCGGCAGATGTCGACCAGTCGCACCAGCAGCGGATCGAAACACTGCAGACGCAGGTCGAGTTGTTCGACGATGGACACCGCATCCGCGCGCCGGCCGAGCATGCGGCGCCAGGCAACGTGTCGCTCGGCCCACGGCAGTCGCTTGTCCACGACTTGCCGGAAGTCGGCCCCATTGAAATGCAGGAGTTCCTGCAACGACTTGATTGCGGGTACGACTCTCTGGCGGAGCATCGCTTTTTTGGCTTCGTCCAACACCCATAAGTTGACCGTGCGATCGAACCTCAGCGCACCCTGTTCTATTAAGCTCAGGATGTGAGCCGTGCCGCGGAGGACGAAATCGGATTGGAGCAGGGTCCGGACATAGCTGGCGCGGCGCGAGCTAATTCACGCGTGACGCATCGTTCCTGCTGCCGATCGAGTAACGGGACTTGCCCGATGTCGGACAGGTAGAGCGACAGCGGATCGTGGGAGAGGGCGAGCGGCCGCGATGTGGATCGCTGGCCTCGCGGCGGATGGGGACCGCGCGGCGACTCGCCGTGCGGTCGATGTAGTTCCGTGGTGGGTCCCAACTTGCCCGCGGAGTCCGCGAGAGCTTCGGAGTCGTCATCTTCCGAAATCACGCTCTCTGAAACCGTGTTGAGTGGTTGCTCGGCCAGCGGCAGAGTGTCGGCCGTCCAAGGGGGCCGCGGAGGATTTGGCTGCCGACGACCAGTCGCCGTCTTCGCCGCTGGGCCTGTCTGTGAATTCCGCGTTTCGCAGTAGTCGTGCACCCTTCCCGCTCCCGTGTTGGTGGGCTTCGTTGTGTATTACTCAAACAGGTCGCCGTGCCGGCCAGTCATCCGCGTGTGGCGACCCGCGAAGCGCGGGGCGAGTCTGGTCCCGTGGCGCGGTTTTGTGTGGTCGTCTGCGATTCGTCGGGTCGTTGTGGCCCGGCGACGAGAATGTCCCAGAAGACCTGCCGGATGAAAGTCGTGCCGTCGGCCGAAGCGGCCTTCCCAAACCGCCGTCATGGACGGCCTCCGTGCGACGTGGCCGCATCAGGCGACAGATGGGTTGCCGACATGCAGGACGATGCTGGTGGCGTCATCGCGAGTGCCGCGCGACACAGCGGCACGCGTGAGTGCTTCGGCCGCGTCCCGTGCCGTCGGCTGGGACTTCAGGATGGTCACCATTTCCCGATTCGTCAGTACTTCCGTGACGCCATCGGTGACGAGCAGCACGCGGTCCCGCGGTTGCAGGCAAATGGCGGCGATATCGGGCCCCTCTTTCAGATCGGGAGCCCCGAGATATTTCCAGAGCATATGTCGCCACCGGTGGCTGCTCGCCGCTTCCCGCGAGATGGCGCCCATGCTGACCAGCGTCTGGGCCATGTTGTGGTCCACCGTGTATTGGAAGAGGTCACCATCCCGCAGCAAGTACGCGCGGCTGTCGCCCAGGCTGGCGATGTACAATCGATCGCGCAGGAGCACGGCCAACACCGCGGTAGTGCCCATGCCATACAGCTGCGAATCAAAATTGGCGGCGGTGGCGATTTCTTGATTGACATCCAGAAATGCTTCGCCGATCAGCTGGCGCACCGTCTCACTGTCAGCCTGTTCGCAGCTGCACAGCGCCGGGTGATAGGGAAGGAGTTCAATCGCCATCTGCGCGGCTCGTTCACCCGCGCGGTTACCTCCCATGCCGTCCGCAACCATGTACACGTGTCGTTGTTCGTCGGTCAGGCAGCGGTCCTGGTTGACCAGGTGGCGCGTGCCCGTGATGGAATAGCCACCGGCGCGGACATTCAGACGCTGCGCCGCCACGCCGACGGACGATTGTGGGGATTGTGGGAAAAACATTTCGCTTAGCTCCTCGTTCGTGCGACGTTCACCAGCCACCGATGGCACGCGAAATGGTTCACCGCTGTGATGCTCCGCAAGCGTGTCGCCTGGCCGTCGACAGTTACCTAAGGCAAATGCGATGCCAAAACGGGGGCCACGGTTTGACAGGCCGGAACCTCAGGCGTCGGCGGATGGCCGAAAGGGGCGAAATGTCGGCGAATACGGCCGCTTTGCCATCGCTGAGAGTGGGACCAGAATAACCTGCAGGTTGTCCCGTCGGACGGGTCCCCGGCCGGCTGGCGACGAGTCCGAGGCGATTTGCCCCGGGTGTAGAGAAATGCCCCGCAGCGGCGCTTGCCAGAACGTGGGGGAGGGAGGGCCGGGCGCTCCGGCGGCAGCCAAGTGCTCGACGAACGCGGCCGCCGCCGCGATCAATCGCCGGCCCCGAATTGCTGCAGTTTGCGATAGAGTGTCTTGCGATCGAGTCCCAGCACGCGCGCCGCGTTGGTCTTGTTGCCGCCGAGAGAATTGAGCACGTGAAGGATGTAGCGTCGCTCGACATCCTCCAACGACGTCAAGTCCGTGGGATCGCTGCCATCAATGACCAGATGCGAACTCTGGTAGTCCCGGATCTTCTGCGGCAGGTCGTCGACCGCCAGGGTCTCGAATCGTGTCAGCGCCACGGCTCGTTCGATGACATTGCGCAGTTCGCGGACGTTGCCGGGCCAGGCGTAGGCCATCAATCTTTCAGCCACAGCATCAGAGATCCCCAGGACCTGCTTATTGGATCTTCCGGCGAACGCGTGGACGAAGTGCTGGGCCAGTAACAGGATATCGCTTCCCCGCGCGCGCAAGGGAGGAATGTCCACTTGAATAACATTGATGCGGAAGTAGAGGTCTTCGCGGAATCGTCCCTCTTCGACCGCCGATTCGAGGTCCCGATTGGTGGCGCTGAGAATGCGCACGTCAAACGACTGCTCGTGATCGCCACCGACCGGACGCAGCTTCTGTTCCTCGAGGGCGCGGAGCAGTTTAGCCTGGGTGGGGAGCGGGAAATCACCGATTTCGTCCAGGAACAGGGTGCCCGCTTCCGCTTGCAGAAACAGCCCCTTGCGTGCGGAACGCGCGTCGGTGAAGGCGCCCTTGGCGTGCCCAAACAGCTCGCTCTCCAGCAGCGTGTCGGGGAGCGCGGCGCAGTTGACGGCCACGAACGGATGCTCTCGGCGCCGGCTTTGCCGGTGAATCGCCTGCGCCACCAGCTCTTTGCCCGTGCCACTTTCGCCCGTGATCAGGACGGAAGCTTCGGAGTCGGCAATCCGCGACAGCTGGTCGAACAGTTCCTGCATCGGCGGGCTGGTCCCCAGGATTTCATCGAACCGCTTCAGGCACTCGACTTCCTCGCTCAGCAACTTCACCTTCTCCTGCAGGCGATGATGTCGCACGGCGCGCTCGAGAGCGAGTGCCAGGATATCGAGCTCAATCGGCTTGGTGACGAAGTCATACGCGCCGGCCCGGATGGCGGCCACGGCCGTTTCCAGGCTACCGAAGGCGGTCATCACGACGACGGGCACATCGGGGCGATTCGCGACGATCCGGCCGCAGAGCTCCGTCCCGCTCATGCCGGGCATTTGCAGATCGGTCAACACCACCTGGTAGTCTTCGGTCTTGGCCAGCTGAAATGCCTCCTGGGGCGAGGTGGTCCACCGGCAGACGAAGTCCCGCAGTTGCAGGTCCGCCTCGAGCATCTCGCACATGCTGCGATCATCATCAACGATCAGGACTCGTCCTTGCACGGGGCAACCTCCAAAGGCAGATAAACCGAGAAGCAGCTTCCCTGACCAGGCTCGCTGGACACGTCAATCCAGCCGCCGTGTTCCTGCACAATGCCGTAGGCGATCGACAGGCCCAGGCCCGTCCCCTCACCGACACCTTTGGTGGTGAAGAACGGTTCGAAAATCTGTTCCATAATTTCGGGCGAGATTCCTTCGCCATGATCGCGAACGTCGAGACGAGCGTACGAGCCCTCCACCGCGTCGCTGCCTTGCGGCGGCCTGGCCGATACCTGGGCAATCGCGATCTCCACCGTTCCCCCCTGGGGCATCGATTCGACACCGTTCATGATCAAGTTGGTGAGCACCTGCTGGATCTGTCCGGAATCGATGTGCAGCAGCAAGGTCTGGGGGACTTCGGCCACCTCCACCTGGCCGTTCCGCTTTTCCGCGATTGGAGTGAGCAGTTGAGCGGTCTGGCGGGCGAGTTTGGGGAGATCCACGCACTTGCGTTGCGGCGAATTGCGGCGGGCAAAGTCGAGCAGCTGGCGAATAATGGTGGCGATCCGATCCGCTTCGCTCTTGATGATCGTCGCACTCTTGCGCGTATCCTCCTCGGACAGTCGTCCCGAGGCAATCAGACCGGCTCGGCCACTCACGACATTCAACGGCGTACCGAGTTCGTGAGCCAGCCCGGCAGCCAGGCGGCCGACGGTTCGCAAGCGATCGGCGTGCCGCAACTGTTCCAAGGCCGACATCCGCGCCGATGCTTCCGCGCCGATCTTCTCCTGCGCACAACGCAACTGTTCGCACATCGAGTTGATGGCGTCGGCCAACTCGCCGAATTCGTCACTTCGTTTGAGTTGCAGGGGACCCGACAGGTCCCCCTCGCCAATACGCCGAGTCTTTTCGATCAAGCTGCGCAGCGGGCGGCCGATCCAGGCCCCCCCGATCGCCACCACAATGACCGCCCCCAATAAACTGGTGGCCCCCATCAAGACCAACGCATGCAGGGCAAAATAGGTCGTCTTCGTCCGCTCATGCTCAAGCGGTTCGCACAATTCGATGGCCGCGGGACGCCCGACAAACGTCAGGCGGGAATAGGTGTAGAGGTGTTCCCGGCCGGTCGGATCGAGGCAGCTGGCCGAGAAGACATCTCCGAGGGCGGCAAAGGACACTTCGGGGCTGGCGGGAGCATGCACATCCTGGCGGTCCACGTCGAAGTAGACCACGCGAATTCGTCGCGTTTGTCGCAGGTCGTTGATCTCCTCGACGGTACGGTGGGCGAGTTGCTGACCCCCCAGCTCCCAGAGATCATCCACGATGTGGGAGATCGTTTTCCCCAGCTGGGTGGCGTTCACCCGCATGTCCCGCTCCAACTCCTCGTTTTCGTGCTGGAGCATGACAAACTGGGCGACCACCACCAAGAGCAGGACCCCGAGCAACAGGATGGCGGTGATTCGAGCGGCAAGTCTCATGGATTGCCTCGCACGGTGGATGAAATCTGACGCAGGTGGTTGAGTAAATCGGATTGCCACGCGATGCTGATAGGCACCGCTGTGGCGATGTCCGCCGCGGCCGCGACACGATACACGGCCACCCTGCACTTGAGTGTAACGTTGCCACGAGCAATTGTCGTGCCAGGACCGGGCCCCCACCGGGACTTTGCCCGCGGACAGCTCGGCTGCTGAGGGCCGGTCGCCTGTGGGACGCTGGCCGGCCTCCGCCCGGCAGCGGCAGGACGAGCCGATGGCGGCAGGAGGAGGCCCGGCGGCCAGCGGGCGGTGGTGGGACAGCGGGCGCAGTCAGGCTCGCAGCGGTTCATTTTCCAGGCCTTGAGGAGTTCCTCGCCGTGCCGGCGTATTCTATTCACGACAGTCTACTGGGGACGCGCGCGTCGCTCATGCTCGACCTCGTCTGCCTGGCGATGGTCGCCATCGTCTTGCTGTTGGCGGCCAGCGTCCTGCTGGTCAAGTTTCGCCGCCGGTATAAGGCGCACAAGTGGCTGCAGTTGGGACTCGGCGCGACGCTGGCCGTGACCATTGTCCTGTTCGAGCTGGATGTGCGTTTCGTGACGGACTGGCAGGCGAGGGCCGCCGCATCACCTTATTTCGAACCGGGCACCTGGAATGTCGTCTGGTATGTCCTGGCGGTGCACATCACCTGCGCGGTCCCGACCGCGTTGCTGTGGTGCGGGACGATCGTGCAGGCGTGGCGCCAATTCCCGCGGCCCCCCGGTCCCAACGCGTACAGTCGCCGCCACGCCGTCCTGGGGTGGCTGGCGTCGATCGGCATGCTGCTGACCGCACTAACCGGTTGGCTCTTTTACTGGCTCGCCTTCGTCGCCCGTTGACGCGCGGGGCAACGCTTTGCCGACCACGATCCGATTGACGGCATTGAGCAGGGCCTTAATGGTGGCTTCGATGGTGTCGGTCGACACGCCGAGTCCGCGGTAGGAACGTCCGGCATGTTCGATTTCCAACGCCGCCTCACCTTGCGCGTCGCGGCCGATCGTGGCACTTCGCACCTGGTAGTCCTTGCAGACCAGCTGCAGTCCGGTGATCTGTTCGACGGCTCGAAATGCCGCATCGACAGGTCCATCGCCCGCCGTGATTTCCTTGGTGACCGCGTCGCCCCCGTTTCGCAGTGTCATTTTAACGTGCGGCACGTCGCCCGCGCGGGAGGTGATTTCGAACGACACGAGTTTCCAGTGCTCCTGCACGACGCCGTGCAGTTGCTGCTCGATCAGTGCCAACACGTCGCCGTCATAAATTTCCTTCTTCTTGTCGGCCAGCTTCTTGAAATCCTCGAAGATCTGTTGGAGCTGTTCGCCGGTCAGGCGAAAGCCAAGTGCTTTGGCGCGATCGGCCAAGGCCGCCCGCCCGCTGTGTTTGCCCAGCACCAGATCGGTCTTGGCGAACCCCACATCCTCGGGCCGCATGATCTCGTAGGTGGTGCGTTCCTTGAGCATTCCGTCCTGGTGGATCCCTGCTTCGTGCGCGAACGCGTTGCGCCCGACAATGGCTTTGTTGCGTTGAACGTGCAAACCCGTCACGCCCGACACCAGGCGGCTGGTGGGAACCAGACGTCGCGTTTGAATCGCCGTGTCGAAAGGATACGCGTCATGACGCGTCCTCATCGCCATCACGACTTCTTCCAGCGAGCAGTTGCCGGCCCGTTCGCCGATGCCGTTGATCGTGCACTCGATCTGACCGGCACCGTTCTCCACCGCCGCAAGACTGTTGGCGACCGCCAGGCCGAGATCGTTGTGGCAATGGATACTGATCACCGCCCGGTCAATGTTGGGAACGCGGTTCTTGAGCATGGCGATCGTCGCGCCCATTTGCGTCGGCGTGGCATAGCCGACCGTGTCCGGAATATTGATCGTCGTGGCTCCCGCTTCGATGGCCGCTTCCACCACGCGACAGAGAAAGTCGTGTTCGGTCCGCACGGCATCCTCGGGCGAAAACTCGATGTCGTCGCAGTAGCCGACCGCACGCTTGACACCTTCCACCGCCCTGGCGACGATCTCGTCACAGGTCATCTTCAGCTTGAACTCGCGGTGAATCGAACTCGTCGCCAGGAACACATGGATCCGCGGCTGCTCGGCGATCTTCAGCGCCTCCCAGGCCCGATCAATGTCCTGCGTATTGCAGCGGGCCAAACCACACACCGTGGTATTGCGAATCGCACCGGCGATCTCATGCACCGCCTCGAAGTCACCCGGCGAGGCGATCGGAAACCCCGCCTCCAGCACGTCCACACCGAGATCCTGCAGCGACTGGGCAATCTCGAGCTTCTCGGTCAGGTTCATGCTGGCGCCCGGCGATTGCTCGCCATCGCGCAGCGTGGTGTCAAAGATGATGATGCGGCGTCGTTCGGTCATGGGATGCGTCCCTCGTGGCAAAGTAACGGTCAGTGGATGCGGTGCCCGTCAACACTCGACATCCGAAAAAAAAGCCCCGAGGCTCTTTTCACAGGCCTCGGGGCTTTGGGTTTTTGGCGTCCGGCGATGACGAGAAAACTCCCCCTACGGCCTGCACGTGGCAAGCACTCGCAGCAGCGGTAGGAGGTGAAGGCTGGTCATGATTTCTATCTCACAGGAGTTTCTATCTTACAGGGGTTTCTATCTTACAGGGGTTTCTATCTTACAGGGGGGATCAATCTCACCAAGGTCTCCCTCTCAAGCGGGCACGGGACTCACTGTGCGATGTTCGCGGGGAACACGTCGCGTTGCCGTTGTGCCGCCTACTCCCCTACGACTCTAGCCCAGAGTGTGTCGGAGGTCAAGTCGTGGATCGAGCGGCGGGGAGCGGTGGAGTGGTGGTCAGGCCAGGCCGCCCGGACGGGTCGACCGGCTCGAGCTTTCGTCGGCCGCCGCGAGTGGTTGGAGGCAGTTACTTGGTGGATTCGATACAGTACAGATACTGGTAAGTACGGGCGAAGATTTGGCCTTGTGAGAACGCCAGGGACGCCCGCATCCGTTCCCCCAGGGCGTTCTTGGCCAGCACCGTGCATTCACTCTCGGCCGGCTCCAGCACGTAGGTGGTGCCGCTCATGTCGTTGATATAAATGCGTCCGTCCGCGTAGCACATGGAACTCCAGGACGTCGCGTCGCTCAAACGGTGTTTCCACAAGATCTCCCCAGTCTGCACTTCCATGCACCAGGCGATGCCGGGTTCATTCAGAACGTAAATGAACTTGCCCACGATGAGGCCCGAGCCAATTCGTTGTGGTGGCCTCTCGTTCTGCCACCAGAGGCGATGGGTGGCGGTGACGTCCCCTTTTCCGCCAGGTTTCACCGCCAGCGCCGGTCCTTGGTAGCCCGACATGGCCACGATGGCCTCCGGCGAGACGAGCGGACTGGTGTAGATTAGTTTGCCCAGGCCATCGCAACTCCATACCTCGTTTCCAGTGAGCGGATCGATGGCGTAGAGTCGCGAAGGGAGACTGATCAAGACGAGATCCTGGCCACCATGTGGCGCCAGCACGGGACTGCTCCAGGAGCCGACAAAATCGTCGATCTTTTGCGATGCCATGCCCGGCAGCACGCGTCGCCACCGCTCCTCGCCCGTCCGCTTGTCGAGGGCCAGCAGAAAACTGCGCAGACCCGGTCCGCAATTGAGAATCACCAGGTCCTGGTAGATGAGCGGGCTCGAACCGTTACCCCAGATATGGTCGAAGCGGCCGAGGTCCTGATGCCACAGGCGCGTGCCGTCGTTGTCGTAAGCGTAGAGCCCCGCTGACCCATGCCACACAACCACCCGCTCCCCATCCGTCGCCGGTGACGACGAGCAGTAGGGATTCATCTCGTGGGTCGGTTCTTCCGCTGCGTACTCGACATGCTGTTCCCAGAGTGTATTGCCAGCCTCACGGTCCAGGCAGAGCAAGCTGCGGCGATGACCTTCCCGACTGGCGCAGCTCACAAAGACCAGTTTCCCCATGACGACGGGGGTCGAGTTGCCCGGGCCAGCGAGCTTGACCTTCCATTTGACATTTTCCGACGCGGACCAGGTGAGCGGAAAGCCGTTGTCGCTACTGTAGCCGGTACCGAGAGCGCCGCGCCAAGAGGGCCAGTCTTCAGCATGCAGCGATGGCACTGCTAGCAGCAGTAGGCTCACAGGTAACAGTAATCGATGCATGGGACGTCACTCGTGTGGAGGCGGAACAAGTCGGGTGATGGATGACGTTGTCTGGGCGCGGCGAAATCTGTGGAAGTCCAGGGAGTCCAGCAAGTTCCGTGACTCGGTCGGCACCGTGCCGGCAGCCCCGGGGGCACGGTTTGCGGGGCTGACCTGCGAGGTACATTCCGTGCCGGCGCCGGCCGGCGCGCAAAAACAGCTAGCCAAAATGGCCTTTCCATTGTACACAGAGCGAAGGAGCCTCCCAAGTTTCCAGGCTGTTCGTGGTTCGAACTTCCCGGCAATCGAACCGCGGCGCAAAGATTCTCAGCTTTGGCAGTGTGAATCATGGTGGGTGAGCAGTTTGATTCGAGTCGAGAGGAGCGTTCCACGGAGGGCCGCGAGGCGGGGGAACGTGGTCCCTTTGTGGGCGTGCATTTCGCCTGTTGTAATGTCTATGCAAGGGTTTACGTCAATCGAGCCGGGAGCCATTACGTGGGTTTCTGCCCGCGTTGTGCGCGACGCGTGTCGCTGCGGATCGGTCCTGATGGGAGCTCCGAACGGTTCTTCACTGCGTATTGAGTCAATTTGGCATTTCGCGTACCATCCGCCGCGAAATCTCCCCCGCCGGGGAGGTTCGGCAGACAGATTCCAGTTTCAGGTAGCCAGTTCTCGCCATGCTCGACTTTGAAGTGCAGCGATTCACACGCCGATGTTGCGTGACGGACAAGCCATTCGAGCCCGGGGATGTCGTTTATTCAGCGTTGATTGCCCAGGGGAGCCAAGTGGTGCGGCGGGACTACGGCGGCGAGGCCTGGCAGGGGCCTCCGGAGGGGACGATTGGATGGTGGAAGTCCCAGGTCCCGGACATCCACGCCGCGCGCATGCACTGGGCTCCCAACGATGTCATTCTGCACTACTTCGAGCAGTTGGAGGGTAACGACGAACAAGCGGACATGCGGTACGTGCTGGCGCTGCTGATGATTCGGCGGCGTATCGTGAGGCTTGAAGATACGGAAGTTGACGAAGCTGAGCGTGATGTATTCGTCATGTACTGTCCGCGAAACGAACGCGAGTATCGCGCCGCCGTGGTGGTTCCGTCGGAGCCCAGGGTGAGCGAGATTCAGAACGAATTGGCCGCGTTACTGTTTGCTGACAAGAACTAGTCAGTGTGCAACTCAACATAGCAAGGATGCCACATTGAGCCGCCGTCAGGCAGTGATCCTGTTCTGTCTTCTCTTGCCGCTGGTGGCAGCTGGCTGTCGCGTGCGTCCCTACTGGCTGCGCACAGAGTCCGCCGAGCTGCCTCCCGAGGCTTTCACCGGTCGGCCGGAACTGCAGGACGTGATCTACGCGGTGAACTCGAATACCGAACGGGTACAGCAGTTGCAGACCGAGAATGCCACGCTGCGCGGCGACGGAGCTCCCGCCACCTTGCGCGCCAATCTGGCCTACGAGCGACCGCTCAATTTTCGCTTGCAGGCGCAGCTCTCACAACTCACCGGCCAGGAACTCGATCTGGGGAGCAATAGCGAGCTGTTCTGGTTCTGGCTGCGGCGGGATGAACAGCCGGCGGTCTACTATGCGCGGCACAGTGAATTTGCCACCAGTCCGGTCCGCAACCTGATACCGATCGAGCCGAATCGTCTGATCGACACGCTGGGATTGGTGTACCTCGATCCGCAAGGGCGGCACCAGGGGCCGACGGAGCGGGAGTCGAATCGGCTGGAAGTCCGCTCCCAGATCCCGTCACCGCGCGGTGATATGACCCGCGTCCTGCTGCTCGACGCCAAGTATGGGTGGATCGTGGAGCAGCAGTTCTATGACGCCAATGGACAGTTGTTGGTGTCGGCACGTGCCAGCCGCCATCGCTACTATCGCGAAGATGCAGTGACCATGCCTCATCACGTGGAAGTGAGTCTGATGCCCGGCCAGCCGACCCAGATGTCCTTTGACGTGGACGTCGGCCGCTACGTGTTCAATCGTCTGGCGGGACAGTCCGGTGGGTTGTTCGCCATGCCCGAAATCAACGGTTCGCCGTCGGTCGATGTCGCCGATCCCCGGTTTCGTCCCCCACTGGCGGCCGTTCCGCGCGGTCCTTACGGCGAGGCGATGCAGTACGGGCAGACATATGCCCGCGATCCCGCCGTCCCCGACCAGTGGAACATGGCCGCCGGCATTCCTGGCGGTGTTGACGGTCAACCGCGCACGGCGAATTTGCCCGTTTATCGCGGCTATGACAGTGCCGTCCGCTAATCTGGCATGCCCGTCTGACGCATCTTGGCCCGCGCTCGACTCAACGTCGGTCCAACGCTATTCTCCGGCATGCCGATTTGGGAGCTGATCTCGCGATACGACTTGCCTTCCAGGTGATAGAGTCGCACCACATCGGCCTCGGGAGAATCGAGACTGGCCAGTAATCGCTCGACTTCTTCGCGATTGCTGATCCGCTCTTCCATCGACGGCCGGTCGTCCGAGGGGTGATGACCCTTCCGCTCGGCCACGCTCCACAAACTCGTGGCGGACCGCCGCTTGAGCACTTCGCGCACCACCACGCGCCGGGCCACGACGGTCAGGTAGGTGGCCAAACTGCTCTCGCCGCGAAAATGCCGCAGCGTCGCGAAGTCATCCTGGATGATCGCCAGGAAAACGTCGTTGGCCAAGTCGTCGATATCGGCGGGCGTGGGAATGATCGAACGTGACTGCGCTGTGTGGTGAATCACGTGCACCACCAAGCCAAGGAAGCGGTCTACGAAATCCTCCCAGGCACCTGGCTTGCGCTCGAGACAACGCTGCAGGAGTTTGCGGTCGATGTCAGAAAGTCCCACAGACGACTACCCTCACGGTCAGTGACGACACCGCGTTGGATCACAGCCACGACGAACAAGTGTCCGGCTCCAAACCAGAAACCCATATCAGCCTTCATTTTATGGAGCGGCAGTATTCGAAGCAAGCTCGATTACCGCAGTCTCCGCCAGCCGACAGCACGCGGGCGCGACTAGCCTCTTCCACGCTCCACCTATTGCCGGTAGAATCTCGAAAAGTCGTTCTCTGGCAAGTACTTGGCGCCGAGTCGTCACGCGGTGAGCGCGGTGGAGCTGGTGGCCAGTTGCGGCGTTCCAGACGCGCCACAGGCAGCGTTGACGTTGGTCATGCTCGACAGAGGGTTTGGGTGCGAGCACGCCGATGTCGGACGACGAGTGTCAGACGCGACATATGCGGGCTGAGGATCAAGTCCTGCATGGCATTTCCCGATCTTGGGGCGCCATGAGGGGCCGAAATTCGAAAATTCGAAAATTCGGAGCAATAACGGCGAATTACCTCCGCTTTCCAAATTCCAACAGCTCCCTGGCAGAAACGGGCAACCGCCTAAACAGCCGGCTGCTACGGATGCGGATCGGTGTGAGCCGTTTCGGTCGCCTGAATTTCGAACCAGTCCACTTGTTTCGGATGTCAGTATTCGGATGTCGGATGTTGGGGCAACGTTGTGTTCCCAACCTGCCGTAATCCCGTTTAGAGTGTCGCCGAGCGCCCGGTGTCAATGGGCATCTTGCCTCGCGATACAACCGGTTCGCACGTGGAGTGCGAGGATAGTCCACACGACTCGACTAGGAGAGCTTCTTCCATGACTCATATCGTTGCCAAGCCGTGCTTTGCCTGCAAGTACACCGATTGTGTCGTCGTTTGTCCGGTGGAGTGCTTCTATGAGGGGGAGCAGATGCTGTATATCCACCCGGACGAGTGTATTGACTGCGAGGCCTGCGTTCCCGAGTGCCCGGTTGATGCGATTTTCCACGAAGACAACGTGCCGGAAGAATGGCACGAGTTCATTGCCTTGAACGCGGAAATGGCCCCTCAGTGTCCGGTGATTACCGAGAAGAAAGAACCGTTGGGCGAGTGAGTCGCGATCATCGGTGCTCGGTGGACCATCTCCGGGACGATTTTCTATTTCTATCCCACTCTGCGCCGGCCAGTTGCGCGAGACAAGTGGGCGGCGGCTTAGCCTGGCGAGACGCGGCAGGGGCCATGCGTGCGGTCGCCGTCCGCGTCGGGATCGCGCTGGATCGTTGATATCTTAACGCGGCCTGCGGCCGCAACCAAAACGGGAAATCCGAAATCCCAATATCGAAATCCCAAACAAATTCGAAATCCAGAATTCGAAATCCAAAACCTCCGCTGCCGGCAAAACGGCCGCGGGCGGGCCCCCAGCAGATTCTCACCAGCGGCATGCCATTGCGTCCTCCGTTTTCCCTTCCTCCCTTCCTCCCTTCCTCCGTTCTTCCCTTTCTCCCACTTTTCTGTGCTTCGAATTTCGGATTTTGTTCCAAACATGCGCGCACCGTGCGCACATCCTACACGCGAAAACTTTAACCGCTCGAGCGTTCTGCCGGCGCGCTCCTCGTCCCGTTTTCGCCCTGATTTCCAGCGTTCCAGCGTTCCAGCGTCGATTCTGGTGGAAATGGCGTTGACGCTGTGGGGATCGCTCCCTATCATCCGCCCGCCTTGTGCCAGGGGTCCCATTGGGAAAGATTGGCAAACTTTCCGGATTGTATGGATTGAAGGGGTGCTTCTGGTCGACAAAACAGGGTCAGGCGTCGCTTCGTGTTCACGCTGCTCGCGGACGACCGCCCTAAGACTGCACGCTCGTCGTATCCACGATTCTCTCATAAGAGGAGCGAGGGCCGGATTCCCAGGCAATTCTGCCGCATTGGCTCGGTCGCATCCTCGACACAACGTAAGGTCTCGATAGCCATGCGCAATTCAATCTGGCGTTGCACGCTCGTCGTCATGGCCACACTGAGTGTGGCGTTTTTCAGCACAGGATGCCGCAGTGGCGGCTGGGGAATGCCCGGCTCGAGCTGGGTGAGCTGGGGCAAGAAAAAGCCCCCCACATCATCCATTGCCGGCACTCGTGAAGCGCCGAAGCCTCCGTCCATTAGCGTCCCTCCCTATCCGTCCAGCGACACGCCTGCCACTTCATCCATCGCCAGTGTGGGAACCGCCAGTCCCGCGAGCGGCGTAGGACGTGGCACGGTTAATCCGTATACCGCGAATAACCCGGCAGGCGGCGGATACGGGGTCCAGCAGACAGCGGGAGCCGAAGGCTATGCGACGGGTCCTTACGACACCGGCCGGGGACCAGCCGGTACTGCGCCCACACAACAAGGGTTCTATTCTCCCACGTACTCCGCCAACGGCGGTCCCGTCGCCTCGACGGCTGACGTGCGCGCCGGCGCTTATCCCAATGCAGGATCCGGCTATGGCGCAGTCCCCGCCGCGAACGGTTATCCGAGCCCAGCCACCTACGGAGGCGCCCTGCCTGGCAGCACGCCGGGTTACGCGGCGCAGCCCGCTGCGGGATATGGCACACCCAACACGGCCAGTGGCGGTTATGGCGCGGCTGGGCCAAGCTATCCCGCGATGCCACCGACAGGCGACTATCCGTCGGCCGCACCGATGAATTCCTATCCGGCGACTCCTGCCGGCGCCGCGGCTTACCCCAATACCAACGCCGATTCCTACTCCGCTCCAGTCACCACGCCCGGCGGCTATCCAAGTTCTTACAACTCGGTGCCGGCGACCGGCTATGGTCCGACTTCCAGCGACTATGCGGTACCCGGCGGTTATGCCCCGCCGACAGGCTACGCCGCCGGTGCCTATCCACAGGGGACGAGCGGATATGGGGCTGATACCGCCGGCGGGCTCGAAAGTGGCTACGGCGCCACTGGCTACGGAACGACCACAACAGCTACTTCGGCAGGCAGCGGGTACTCCACCGGCGATCAGAGTTATCGGCCTGGCAGTACCGGTCGCAACAGCGATGTGCTCGGGTCCGGCGGCGGTTACGCGACACCCCCGAGCGACTCACCGTATCAGGGGACATACTCTCGATAGGCGACTCGGCTGAGATCGAGATGATGGATGCGACAAGTTTCGCCGTCCTGTTTGATTCGCATGCGAATTGAACAGGACGGCTTGGTTTCTTGCGGCCGGTGGCTGGAGCTGTGTCAACTGCCGCGGAAGGGGTAGGGGACGGGACAGGGTTACTAAACCCGGGCAACTGAACCCGGGCGGGTCCAGTTACGATCGTTGTCGCGCCGGACTATCGCAGGGGCCTACCAGCCCATCACCATGTTCGACTCAATCACTTTCCGCGCGTTCTCCAAATCGGCGCCCGTTTCGTGCATGTAGAGTCGAATGGCGTGCACTTTGTCCCCGGCGGCTTTGGCCAGACAATCTCGCGCCACGTTGCAGGGATCCGAATTATGACCGGTGGTAAGGCCGAGGGCACCTTTGGAAATCACCCACGTGTCGCGAGGCCGCTTGGTCATGCGAATGACTCGGTCTCGCGGATAGGCGTCTGCCAGGACGACGCCGGCTGCCTGCTCGTCGTCAGCCCACGTGATAATAATGTGTGCGTCAGTTTCGACCTCGAACAGCGGCATTGCGGTCTCCTCCTGTTTTCGAAGACGGGTCGGATGAAAGGGGGCGCCATGAGCGGGCACCGGGTGCGCAGCGGCGGAGCCCGCTTCACGAAGCCAGCGAGCCCATTGCGCTAAGCATGCCCCACGATGCCCATATTTGCAAGTGCACCCCCTTGCAGTGTCGGGTCTGGTGGGGGACGTGGCAGGATTGACAGGGGTGGGGAGCGAGGGGCTGACGGGCCGGATTGCTGCTGGGCCGGCCTCCCCGCGGCTGCCGCTGCCCGGGGAATGTTGTGGTTGATGCCCCGATAAGATGCCCCCCAAAGGCCCCTTCGTGATGGCTCCCATTGCGACGCGAAAGGGGGGGGCCGGTGCGGACGAATCGTCAACTCCTGCCGCCCCGCAGGAGGTCTGACGCCGGGCTTCCGGCAGATCGCCACTGCGGAAAGGCTAGATTCCTGCAACATTTCCTGTCAAACGAACGCGGTCGCCCCGCTCGACGTAGGGAATCTCGTCGCTATGATTTGCTGGGAGCTTGGTGGCGGTTACTCTCAGCCGTAGTAGATCGGGCCCGATTGCGCTGGACAGTCCGAGAGATTTCATGACCTGTGCCGAATTGCGAACGACATCAGACAACAAGCTCGTCAAGAGGACGTCGGTCCGCCGCCCGGCGGTCGGTGCTCGTTACGGTCGCTCGGTGACGACGTTGCTGGTGGTTCTCAGTGCCGTCGCGATCGTCGCGGTGCCGGTCTTGCTGGGTGAGTTTCCGCGCGAAATGGCTCGCTGGAACGTGGCGGCATCCCAAGAGTCGGCGCTGAACAGTGATTACGTGGGGGCCGTGGCCCACCTGGATCGGGCCATCGCCTGGGATGCGCAGGAGCCTGCGTACTATCTGCTGCGAGCCCAGTACAAGCTGGAAACGCGGCAGTGGGAGAGTGGTTTGGAAGATTGCGATCGAGCGCGCGAGCTCGCTCCCGACGCGGTCGTGATTGCCTTCACGCGCAGCCAGTTCCTGCAGCATTTGGGACGCCATGAGTCGGCCGTTGAGGAGTGCAAGGAGTTGCTGCGCAGGGAGGCGGGAGCCACCCCGGGGCGGCGAGCCAGTCTGCTCAATACCCTGGCCTATGTCCGGGCCGTCGGCAAGCGCGAGCTGCGTGAGGGTCTGGAGGACTCCGATGAGTCGTTGCAGATCGTCATGATCCCATCCGCTCTGCTCGATCCAGCTGGATACCTTGGCTATGCCCGTGGCTATACGGCGCTGATCCAGCAAGATATGGAGCTGGCGCTGACCAGCCTCAACGAGGCGGTGCAGCATGCCGATGCCGCCTACAAACGGAGTGTCGCCCGGTGGGAATCGCTCGGCAAACTGCCGCGTGTCAGTCAAGAGTATGAAGAGCAGGTCGCGGCGCTGAGACCTCATCTGCTGGGGATCTTGACGCTGTGCGCTCAACTGTTTGACGAATTGGAGCAGCCGGACAACGCCGCGAAGGATCGAGCTTGGATCGAATCCCTGACTCCCAGTGGGAATCGCTCGTTGGAGGAGCCGATCGAACTGCCCGCGGCCCTGGCGCGCGTTCATGAGATTGGCACGTACCTCGATACGCGAGGTTATCTCCGTCTGCAATTGGGCGATTTGCCTGAGGCGCGGCGCGACATGCAGCGCGCGGTGGAGACGTGCCAGTGGGCCTGCCGAGCCATGTCGTGGTTATTTGACGCGCAGAAATACATGTTCCGAGATATCCGAGAATTCCGCCGGGAACAACGCCAGATGCAGCTGAGTTTGGCAGTCGTTTACTACCACCAGATGCTCGTTCACGAAGCACTCGGCCGACAGGAAGAAGCGGCACGAGACCGTGCTCGAGTCGTGGAATTGGGCTACGAACCGGGTGAACATCTGTTTTAAGTTGTCGGACGCCGCGTGCCGCTGGGGCAGGCAAGCAGAGTCGAGCTACACGACTTCGAGTGTTGGTCCAGGAGTAGGAGGACGGAACATCCAGGAGCATGTGCCCGGTGGTGAGAATCTGCTGGCGGCGCGCCCGCTGCAGTTTTGCCTGCAGCTGAGGTTTTTTCTCTTGAGTTTTTGTCTTTCGAATTTGTTTAGGATTTCGAATTTAGGATTTCGAATTTCCTGCTTGGTTGCGGCCAGCGACCGTGTTCGTCGACTGCCGTTGACCGCGGAAGGTGAAATGGGCCAAGCCGTTCCAATTGGCTTATCGAGTGCGCAAGCGTTCGAGTGCCTGTTTCTGCCGGCGCAGTTCGTCGTACGCTAAGGCGATATCGTCCGTCAGACGCTGTGCGGGAGCGAGCATCTCCAGCAGGTGCATGTGGTGTGCCGGATCCGTGTCCTGGGAGTGCTGGTCGCTGAGTCTTTGAAATTGCTCGCGGAAGCGAGACACGGTGCAGTGATGCGTGGCCATGCTGCGGCGCAGTTGATCCGAAATGGACTCGACCTTCACGATCAAGTCGTTCGCACTCTCCAGCCTGTGATGGATCGTTTCCCAGTCGACGGACGGTTGTTTGCGGCGGCATCCCGCCAGGTAGCCAATCAGCGCTACGGTGGCCAAGGCAACCGGGGCCGCCAGTCCAGTGGTCAGAAGGTCCATCGTTACTCTCCCGCGTGTCTGGCGTTCTAGCGCAGCCGCTTTGCTGGTGATAGTGGATATTGCTCGACTGTCAACGGACTGAGTTTGGAGGGGAGGGTGGGAGTGTTGAAGCGTCCGGCCCCTGGCATGTCGGGTGGCGGAACGTCCTGTGGTGTGGGAGCTGTGGGGATGCGATTCGGAAGGATTCTGTTAATACCGTTGCCGGTTGCCGGTCGCTCGTCACGCCAGGGGGGGGCGTCTCGATTGGCCGGCTACCGTTCCAGGCGGCCGGTCAGTAGTTGGCGCGAGAGCCAAAGCCGCGCATGCACAAGTAACCGAGGAACAGGGCCACAGCGAAGACGGCGATCCACTCATGCCGATCCAGGTTCTGGCAGCATCGGAACATCGGTCCCAAAGCGCGTTCGATCTGATACCACATACAAAACCCCCTGATTGTGGGCCGCGCCGCCACACGAGGCGACCGACGCAATACTTCCCAAATGTAGGTCATGGGGGACGCCTGTGAAGGGTTTTTCTAGCGGGGAAGGGGGCGGTTGGGCGGGATTAAGCGAGTTTTTCCGGCTTCGAGGTGGGCTTGCGAACTGCACATACCGAGGTATAATTTTCAACTCGCACAAGGATTTGCTTCACTTGCAAGCCCTTGCAGACATGCAGGGGGCCGTAGCTCAATTGGTTAGAGTACTGGACTGTCGATCCAGTGGTTGCGGGTTCGAGTCCCGTCGGCCTCGCTGAGGACGCTCGTTGTCAGGAGTTGACAGCGGGCGTTTTCTATTGACAGGGAAACAACTTGCGTCACGTCCTTTCGCAGGCTCCCTGGGCGCCGCAGATTCCCCAGTTGTGACAGTCGATGACCCCGCTGGACACCGAACGTCAGTAGGTGGTGCAAGCAGTGGTGCAAGCGGGCACGGCGACGGATCGGTCGTTCCGGTCGCCGCCAAGTGGTTGTTGGCCTCCGGTCTGCGGTCGGTCAGCGGTAGCTCCGGCAGCGATTCCATGGCCCCTGCCACGTCCAGCAATCGGGGATCGGTGTAGACGTTCATCGTCAGGTCGATCTTCGAGTGCCGCATGGCGGCCTGGGCCGTGCGTGGGGCCACCCCCCCCTTGGAGAGCAGCGTGCCAAAGGAGTGGCGAAGTGCGTGCACATCCACGGTGCGCCCCCGATCATCCCGCTTCGGGATTCCAGCCACCCGCAGGTCGCGATCCAAGTTCTTGACGAGCTGTCGTGGCACATGAAAGATCGCCGCGCTGGCCGGGACTCCTGCCGCTTTCTGCTGTGAATGCCCCTCGCGGTGCCCCCGATCGCTGCTGGCGTGTTGCCGCAACTGAGCGGCCTGCGGGTCAAACTTGACCGTCCCAGCTTCATTGGAGTCGCCGGTGTCGCCGGCGAGGGTTGATACCCAGTCCCGCAAGTCGGCTACCAGGTCACTGCGCAACGGAATGGTCGATCCCTCCCGGTTCTTTTCGTCAGCCGCCTCGAGCAGAAGGGCAGGGGGATCGTCAAGCTGCAACTGTCCCACGGTCAGCGATGCGAGTTCCGCGCGGCGCAGTCCGGTTAGCACGAGCGTCTTGTAGACCAACGCTCGTTCTTGACCACGGCGTTCGAGCTCGGCAATGAAAGCCGGATTGTCCTTCAGCTGCTGCCTCGCCCGATCGGTGGCGGCGTCCAGACTTTCAAAGGTCAGCGGCTCCCGCTGCCACGTGCGCCGGCTCTTGGAGTCCTTGGGCATGTCCGACGCGTCGCGTTGGAGAATAGCACGACCGTATTCCGCCAGCGGACGCCAACGTGCGACATACAGGAGACGACGCAGCTCGGGTTCCGTCAAAGCCCGCCGTCGTCGCCGTCGGTCCGCGTTCTCGTCCACGCGCTTGATGCTCGCCAGAGGATTTGTTACGAGCCGGTTCGTTTCGCAGCACCAGTTGCAGAATCCCCTGATCGCCTGCAGGTAGGCATTGCGACTGCGGGCGCCGAGCCCAGCAGCGGCCTGTTTGGCCAGCCACTGTTCGATCGTATTGCGGTTGATGTCCACCAATCGCGACAATGAGCACTCACCGATCAGTCGCTGCATCCGTAGTCGAATGTCGTTGATGTGGGAATCGGCACTCCCTTTGGCACCGTGGTATCGGATATACGCCTCAACGTGCTCCCTTAGCGGCGTGTCGAGTGCATCGACCACGGCATCCTCCGCGACGGTGCGCAGGCCTGATCGCACCTTCTCGGCGCGACGTTCCAGGTCAGCCAATACCTGGCGAGCAGCTGTCTCGTCGCAGCAGCCGGTCGCGACCTCCCTGCGGATACCTTGGCCATCGCGGTACTTCGCCGTAAAGGTCCGAGCGGTTACCAGGATCCGTGGAGTGCCATCTCGACCGGTCGTTAAAAGTGCCGTGCGGGTCTTGCCCTGGGCGTCCTTCCAGCGGACGCAGCGTTCACCACGACGGTCGTGCACTTCGGCACCCTCGGGCAGCGGCTTGGTGAACGTCTTGCGAAATACGGTGGCCATGAGTTCTTCACCTCTTTCGTCGCTTCGTCGGCTTCAGTTCCAGTCCGAAGTATGCGGCCAGCTTGTCGGCCATGTCCAGCCTGAGGGACCGCTCACCGCGCACAAACCACATGATGCTCTGGCGTTTGACCCCCGTCTCGCGTTCAATCGCGAGAAAGGACAGCTCGCTCTGCACGATGGCGTCTCGCAGCGGGTCCGTTATCGACGAACGTGGTTGTTTGGTCATCATGTAACTTTTGTTACATATTCCCGGACCGCCGTCAAGTGCCGTGCAGCTTTCGTCTAGCAGTGCTAACCCCGCCGCTTAGCCGCGACACGGGGTTTTCCGTACGGGGCCGCATCCCTGCGCCTCCCAGGCTTCCAGGTCCGGCCACTCGCCAGCGGACGAGCCGCCCAAATCGCGTCGGCCTGGGGGCCTTGCCCGAGTCGACCAGGCGGTGCCAGTGCCGTACGGAGAATTGATACCGGGTACTACAGCCCGTCGCATCGAGGAACAGTGGCTCGGACGTCACGGTAGAACCTTCGTTCGCCATAGTGCGGCTCCAGGGGTATGGGAGTAAGGTGCTCGACCGTCGGGCACTCGGAATCACGCCAAGTACAAAACACGACTTCTTTCTTCTTTCACCACCCCTCGCGCACGCGCGCACGAACAGCCTCAAAAACATGCGCACGGGGGGAGGGGGTGAAAGAGAGAAAGAAGAAGAGAGAGTGTTGATATATCGAGAGTTACGTCGTTGGTTGTTTCACCTTTTTTCACCCTCTTTCACTCCCAGGTGGTCGGTTCTATCGGGACTTATTTCACCACTTGCCATCAGCCGATACGATTTGCTCGGTCGCCCGCCGGTCGGGTTGGGCTCAACGACTATGTCGCCCTGCTGCTCGAGCGTCGTGACAAGCTCCTGGAAGGTACGGGCATCAATCTTCATCCGCTTGAGCAGCACACTGTGCGGGAGCGTCCCATCGGGGGCCGCACGCAGCTTGTGGCACAGCTTCAAGCACGCGGCATGGAACGGGTTGTCCGCCACGTGGGTGCGGGCCATGAACAACATGCGGCGAGTCCCGTGCATCACGAACCTCACCGCCCACCGGGCCGCGTCCGCTGCGATCAGCGGCTCGAGGTGGTTCTCACTGATGGCATACAGTAGGGCCAGCTTGCGACTGTGCTCGCTCACCCGGCCCCAGACCGTCGTACCAACGCTGTCGTGGTCGACTTCCGCCATGCCGTATTCCTTCTCGGCCTCCAGGCGGGCGGCGATCAGGATGTCGCGAGCCTCGTCGGTGTGCTGGACCATGGTGGGAACGGGGTGCCAGGTCTTCAGGTTCCCGCTGCCCGGCTGGAAATCGGTCCACCAGCGGGCGGTCTCCAGGATCGAGGCCGGCAGGTCGCGAATGACCGGCTCCTGGCCGGCGCTGCGCTGACCGCACTCCAGGATGAGCATCCGGGCAAAGAGGCCATTGGTCAACATCCGCTCCGAGAGGGCCTGATAGTAGTGATTGGGGATGGCGGTCCCGAAGAGCGTCAAGCACGGCTGGTCGATGGTGGCAGCGTCCTTCTTGCCCGCCTTGCGTCGAATGGGAAACACCGTGCTGGCGCTCGAGTAGATCGTCAGCAGGGTACTCATCATGCTTTCGTATCGCGCGTCCTGCGATTTGTTGATCGATTGCAGGATGCCGTCGATCTCGTCCGTCTGAAACAGTATGTTGGGCGACCGCAACAGCGAGTCCTGGATGGCCTCACCGCTGGCAAATCGCTCGCCCAGACAGCTCGTCAGGCCCATCTCGTACAGGATCCGGGTATTGATCTTCCGCGGCCAATCCTTGCCGGCCGACGAGTGGGCCAGCCCCAGCAGATACAGGTTGGTGCGATTGTCCCCCGGATCGCGCACTTTCCGCCCGGCCAGGAACGCCTGCAGGGCCAGTGCCCCACAGAACGCCATGATCGGATTGGGGTAGGGTGCCGTGGTCAGGCACTCGTCCATCACCTCCGAGATGAATCCGGGGACGCGGAGCAGTTCCTCCGGGATCGGGCCGGGATCGCAGAGGGTCGTGCTCTCTCCCCGAGGTGAGGCCGTTGCCGGTCCGCCACAAATCCCCGACAAATCCACATCGGGGACCATCGCCGGCAGGGAATCACCATACCCGAGCTGCCGCAGAGCTCGTGCGGCCTCCACGAAATCCCCTTCGTGCTCGAGGAGCGTATAGACGTGGAACGGCGAGTAGCCGCGTTCTGGCTCAAATGGCGCCGCGTTGGACGAGAAGACGTAGAACACTCCGCCGCGGAGCGTGGCGCTGCAGCCATGTTGTTTCCCCGGGCGACGCCAGTGTTGATTCTCCCCTTCGCGCACCAGCACCCAGCCGTGTCGGCGCAGCAGCTCCGCAACATCACCGCGAGCGCTATAGTCATCGCCCGGTCGTCCGATCCCGGCAGGGCCAGCGGGGATCGACTCGATGGCCGGTGCCACCTCGTTGAGCATCCAGGCTGTCTCGAGGAGCAGGTCACGCTCGGCTTCAGACAGCACCGGCAGGTCGCAGAGTGAGCCCTGTTCGATGACGTATCCCGGGGTCGGATCGCAGAGAAACAACCCTCCCTCACCGCGGGTTTCGATCAGCGTGAGGGTGATTTCGTACTGCGATGCGACTTTGCGAGGCACGTACCGCTTGCCGGCCAGATCCAGCGGCTCAGGGCCGGGCACGATCACCTTGCGCTGGGCCAGTCGGCGACTGCCCGATACGGCCACTGCTGATCGGTAGATGACGTGCCGTCCGTCGGACTGCGAACGCTCGACCACCAGCCGCTCGACTAGTTCGGGCGACTGGCTGGCCACGCGTCGACGCCACTCCTCAAACAGTTCCCCCTGGAGGTCGAAATCGATCATCTCCAGATGGCCGGAGACCGCTCCGCACAGGATGCACATGGCCTGGGCGTCAGCAAACCACGCCTGCACCTTCTGCTTCGTCGGAAGGCGTTCGATATAGTGTTTCCAGCGCCTTACCGAGGGCCGCTTCTCGGCGCGGAATGCCGGCAGCACACAAAGTCCGCTCTCCAGATAGTTAATGGCCGTGTTGAGCATGGTCAGAATGGGATCTCCTCAGAATCAGGTGCTGCAAACTCACCAGCCGGCACCGGCTCGGGGCGCGGGCCTAACTCGTAGCCGATGATCGTTTCGTACGGGTCCCCCGCGACCGCGCGAGCCGTGATGCCTAGCGTTGAGGCCAGCCCGCCCCCCTCGATGATCTCGAGAGCTCGCTGGGCGGTGTCGGGTACAGGATCAGCCGAGTGAAGTTGCCACCACTCGACCGCCTTGGTTCGCGAATACCCGATGTGGGCTAAGAAGACCCACTCCGAGATGTACCGGTTCCAGCCGACCCGGTAGTCGACGCGAAGTGACTTGGGGTGGTCCGCCGCTGCTCCGCGTTTGGTGTGGATCGAGTAGCGCACGTCAGCCACGCTGTACCGGGTGATGGTCACCTGCCCGGACAGGATTCCCGCTTCGGTCGCCGTGGCCTCATGCTCCGTACGATCCGGGGGCGGAAAGGCGTGATCGCAGTGCGGACAATGCAGGAACCCGGCCGCAATGAGTGCCTGGCAATCAGGGCATTCCTTCGCGGGAGCACTCCCGGTCCCACGGCGTGGCGAGTTGACCTGGAGGCTATCCACCGGACCGTGCCGCAGCACGTTGCCCCCAAAGTCCAGTACGAGGCAGTCTTCCTTGCCGGGATGCAACCGGAAGCCGTGCCCGACCATCTGGTAATAGAGCCCCGGCGACATCGTGGGCCGGACCAGCGCCACGCAGTCGATATGCGGCGCGTCGAACCCGGTGGTGAGCACGTTCACGTTGCACAGATACTTGAGCTCCCCGGCCTGGAATCGTTGCAGCGTGGCGTCGCGCCGGGCGCTGGGAGTCTCACCGCAGACGAACCCGCACTTGACACCGTGCTGGCCCTGGAGCAAATCCACGATGTGCCGCCCGTGCTTTACCCCCGAGGCAAAGATCAAGCAGGCGTGGCGATTGGCCGTGTACTCGACGATCTCGCTGCAGGCCGACTGCACCAATGTCGCCTGATCCATCAGGTTCTCCACTTCGTCGGCCACGAACTCCCCGGCCCGCACATGCAGACCAGTGGTGTCGGGCTTCGCCTTGCCCGCCTTGCTGACCAGTGGGCACAGGAAACCGTCGCGGATCAACTCCCGCACCCCCACCTCGTAGCAGATGTGATTCAGAAAGCCGTCGGGCGTGCAGATCGGGCCGGTCCGCAGCCGAAACGGCGTGGCGGTGAACCCAATGATGCGCAGCTGAGGGTTGACGACGCGGGCATCCTCGAGGAACTGCCGGTACATCCCGTCGCCGTCGAGCGGAATGAGATGGGCCTCGTCGACCATCACCAGATCGAACGCGTCGAGCTCGCAGGCCCGCCGGAACACGCTCTGGATCCCGGCCAGGATCACCGCGTGCTCGGTGTCGCGGCGCCGCAGTCCGGCGGAATAGACCCCGAACTGCACGTCGGGGCAGACGGCCTGTAGCTTGTCAGCCGCCTGCTGGAGGAGTTCCTTGACGTGGGCCAGAATCAGCACACGCCCATTCCACAGTCCAACCGCGTCTCGGCAGATGGACGCCATGATTGGGGTCTTGCCGCCGGCCGTCGGCACGACCACGCAAGGGTTATCGTCCCTGGAACGCAGGTGGTCGTAGACGGCGGCCTTGGCGTCTTCCTGATAGGGTCTGAGGGTCAGCATGAGGTGGTTGCTCTCGTGATGCGTACGGCGGTCTTGCCGCCTGGGATGAGGTGCCGCTTCTCGATCGTGAGCCGCACGATCTGGCTGTCGTCGCGATACACTCCGGCGTGCTGAAGCGCGTCGAGCAGCGCTTTCTGCACGTTGTCGATGTCCCGACGCCGGTGGTCTGGGGGGAATAGCAGGATCGACACTTCGAGCGGACCCGCGAGGGGCTCCCGCTCCTCGGCCGCGAGGATCGAGCAGACCGCCTGGCGGAATGCCCGACCCCCGCGACTGATGAGCGTGCGTGGCCCGACGCGCCGCCAGTAGTGATTCACACTCGGCGGATACGGCAGGTCGAACTCGATCATGTTGCACGCTTCCACGGGGGCGTGTCGCTCGGCGCAGGCTGAGGACTCGCGGCTGCAGCCGGCGGATCCTTCTTCGCGTAGCCCTTGATCTCGTTCACGATCTCCCCCGTGTCGTCGCGCTTCCGGCACTTGACCGTGATCTCCAGCGGAATGTCGTGCAGGTCACTGGAGTCCTGCGGCTGCATGACCCCGACCGCCCGGCAGATCGCCGACAGCTCGGCTCGGGCAATGTCGACCGCCGTCGGGTTGGGATTGTCCAGGTTCAATCTGGACCAAAGCAACCGCTTCTGGTGCTCACCCTCAGTGATCTCGAAGGTGAGCTGCAGATAGTGGCCGTTACCGGCCTTCGTCGGCATCTCGACCGACTCCGCGATCACGGCCACGTACCTCCCCGCCGGGATGGCTTCCATCCCGCGCGACGGTTCCACAACACTTGCATCAAAACCAAATAGATCTGCCATGTTATTCCTCCTTTGGAGTTTGGCAGTGACTGATTGCCGTCATGAACGCGCCCCAACTGAGGGGCAGTTCCTCGGCAATCCCGAAACGATTTTTGGCGACACACGACGGACCACCGACACAGCGCAGGATGCGATCCTCGCCGTCGCGCCCGATCGCGGTGGCGATGGTGCGCTGGCGATTGAAGCCGGCGTTCTCGGTGCGGGTGCGGATTTTACGGGTGGCGAACAGTACTGCGTCGGACCATTCGCAGATCAGGGCCGCCGCATACTTGTGCAGACGGGGGACGAAACGGTCGTAGGCCGTGGCCTCCGGGTCCTCGAACCGCTCGATTTTGGCGTGGGCGGTCAGCAGGACCAGCATGCCCCGTTCGGTCCGCAGTTGGTCGAGAGCGGCGATCAGCCGCCGCCAGTGGACCAGCGCGTGCATGTAGCCCCGCCCGTAGCCACCATCGGCTTTCTCAATCGACTGGACCCCGTACTGGTCGCAAACCGCGTCCCACACGATCCGCTCCAGCCAGTCCGCCGAGTCGATCACTACAGTCTGGTAGTCGTTAGCTTCCGCCCGCAGGTCCCGGAGCGCATGCTCGACGTCCTCCAGGGTCTTCACCAGCGGAAAATGGTGGCAGTCGATGCACCCCAGCCCATCCTCCGTCGGGATAAAGATCGGCTTGGGGGTCTGCGCGCTGAAGGTAGATTTCCCGATCCCCTCCGTGCCGTAGATGACAATGCGCGGCGGCTGCAGGGCCTGACCGCGCTGAATCCGAGACAACATGCTCATGGGCGGAACTCTCCGATGAGATATGGGAGCTGAATCTGACCTACGAACGATGAGTGGAGCTACTGCCGGCGCGACCTCTTCGCCTTTCGCCGGTCGGCCTCGTTGGGCGTAATGGGCAGCGACAGCTGGCTCTCAGAGGAGCTGTGCTGTCTGGGACGGCCCGGGAGCTTCTGGGGGTTGAATTTCAGCGACTGGACGAACCAGTGGTCGTTGTAGCCGCCGTAGCGTCTTCTGGGCTGGGTTTTTTTCGTCATTATTCCTCCCATCGAAATTTGACTGACGGTCGCCAGCGCGCAGGGATTCTCCTGTGCGGGAGCGCGTCACGTGGTGAATGAAAACTGGAGAGCCGATGGCGGTGGCCGCTCAGGCTGCTGCGGCTCCGCTGTTGGTGCGCGGGCTTTCTATCGCGCCGCTCCACGACGAACGAATCGGGTCCGAACTCTCGGATCAGAAAACCCACGAACAGCCGATTGATGTCCCGACCGACCGGCGTGCCCGCGTCGATCACGCAGGCACGCTGGTCTATGTCGAGAAAATGCGCCGCATCCAGTCGAACCGCCGCTTCGCCGTACAGATTTTCAGCTGCCATGATGGCCAGCAGCAGCGACGACTCGACCTCCCGGATGGGCAGCTCCTTGTCGATCTGGTAGCGATATACGCCGTCGGACATATAAGTCACCTCGCGAAGAACTGAGTGGTGTATATCTGTATACTTACCCGGTTTCGGCGCGAAGTGTCTCAACGTTGTCACAGATAATCTCGCAGCCCGGCGTCGGTGAACCGCTCGCGGATCTTATTCATCCAGCGGTAAGCCTTTGCCGGGGAGATCTTCATGCGCCGGCAGGCTTCTGCCATCGTGACCGTTTTCCGCAGCTTCAGCAGCCTTTGGTAGTCAGGCGGCAGCTTGGCCATCTGTTGTGCGAGATCGATTCGCAGGGAGGCCTGTTTCCACTTCGCTCGCCGGAATCGCCCCAGGCGGGCATCCAGCCCGCGTGCACTAATGGTCTTGCCCAGCTCCTGATGGTACCTTCCTCACGGTCGCCGATCATTGAATTCAACGATGTGACGTGCCGATCGTCGCGTTTTCCGGCCAGCTGTGTTCCTAAGTAGATTGCAGTAATAACGATCAACGACGGTCCGAATGAAGGCATGGCGGTGCCCCTTCGCGGGATCAAAAGACGGCATGCTCTTCCAGAGCCTTACGTAGAATTCCTGCGTCAGTGATTCTCGGTGCTGCTTCCGAAAACCGGCTCGGCCAATCAGTCGTCGGACCTTGTACCGGATGAGATTTCGAGTGAAGACATCGGTCCCGAGGTCAAAATTGTCACTAATCATCGTAAAACTCCTTCTTCGACCGCGGCTCGAGAGCTGCGTGGGTCAACGGCGACTGGCGAAGGAGCTGCAGGCCAACACGAAAGCGGAGGCGATGCGAGTCGCGCCATCATCGGCGTCGCCCACAATCGCCTCCGCTTTGCGGCCAGCTGAATGTCAAGCAGAACATACAGAAACAACGAATTCTCTAACTGAGGGTGCCTAACCCACGTCCAGGCGGATGCCTCTTCTTTCCCAAGAAGACCGTGGCGAGCAACATCTATTAGTTACATACTCTTGCAGCACCGCCAGATTTCTCGGAAATTACGCGAGATAGTTGCTCAGCTCCTCCTTCTCGAAGCGGGAGCGTATGCGATCGCGTATCTCGTAGAATTGTCCCCAGCGAGGTATCCATTTCGTGGACCGCCACACTCTTGGGCGCGTGCAGTAAGATCTCACATGCGTTGCGCAATTCTGGTGGCATTTTGTCGACCACGTATGAAACGTCGTGCTTCACATCGAACTGCTCTTGGTGGGGACGCCGATATTGACCTGTTCGTCGGCCTTGCTGCGACTCTGGGATGGTCGAACCGAACGGGTCCGATTCTCCTTCGCTGTTCTCCACGAGAGCGTTTACTGAAGCGGTCTCCCGCATTGGTAGAGCATTTCGCCCATTGATGCTTCAGCATCGAAACGGCCTTGTTCTTACACACCGCCACGGCAAAGGCCTCCCAGCACAACTTGCTGGGATCAAATCGCTCACGTCGTTCAATTAGGTCGGTGGCAAGCTCCTGACAAGGTCCTGAAGATCTGTTGACGCGGGCCCAGTTTCTTGCCAAGTTTTCGAGCAATGTTGAGGATCACGCATGCCGTGACATCGTCAAAGCACTTCAGAGAATACCGTTCCATTCTTGAAATCTCCTTGCCGGCCGGCCGGAGACTGCGTGGGTCAACGGCGACTGGCGAAGGAGCTGCAGGGCCAACACCGAAAGCGGAGGCGATGCGAGTCGCGCAAAATCGGCGTCGCCCACAATCGCCTCCGCTTTGCGGCCAGCTGAATGTCAGGTTGAACAGAAAGAAACAACAGATTGTCAAATAGCGGACGTGTGCGTTCAGTTGCCAGCTGCGGGCTAGGCGGCCACTTCGGTGGTGGTCATGCGGAACGGCAGACCGTGCTTGATTTCCAGCACGTCAACCACGCCGTCCTGCAATCTGTCGAGGCACTCGACGAACAGTTCGGCGACTTTCCTCTTTGAGTAGAAAGTCTGTCGCGGACCGTTCCGGCCGGGGACCGTTCTCGCCCCCGAACTTGTGATCGCGGACGATAGTCGGGCGGGAGCGACCACGGGGGAACCGCCACGGACGCGGAGTCTTTCGATTCGCCCGAAATTGATGTCCTGCATCAGCTCGACGAGTTTCAACCGGTCTTCCGAGAGGCCCTGTTTGGAGAGTGGTCCGGCCGGTCTACCAGTCTCTGAGGGTCTTTTGGGATGAACCGTTACAGCCGTCCGAATCCCATTGAGATAGTCCTGTCTGCCCGTTGTTGAATTCATTCTCGATCTCCTATATGGGGTCTGAGGTTTTGTGTGACCGTCACCCATACGGGGATGCGCGATGAAGATGCTGAACGAAGGAGACTCGTACAGCATTCAGCTCCGAAAATGCCGAGAAAACGGCAAAGAAATTCTGGTTATCTCGTTCAGGATCTGCTTGTGGGCAGATGAACGGAACGGGCTGAACGGTGACCGGAGCATGCTGAACGAGTGGGTAACCGAATCACTCGTCCATCAGCTCGTCCGATTCCCGCACCTCGTGACCAAGAGTGGTCGAAGAGGTCACGCGGTCTGAAATCACCTGCCGAGAAGCTGCATGGCGGCATCGAGCGTCGTTCTGCTTGCGCAGGCGCCGATATTGCCTATTGCCTTCGCTCGTCCGTGACCAAATGCCGCCTAAAGAAGTTTGTTACGCTTCCCCGGGACACATCAGCCCCAATCTCAATCTCGTCCACCGAAGCATATCTACATGCTCTCGCATTTGCCCTGCAAATAACGGTGATGCATGAGCAGAAACCCCTTGATCTTCGCATCTGCCCCTCCCCTGGGGGTGTAGGCTCGTGGGGTTCTCGGTTCACTTCTTGGAAGCTGACTGTCGGGCGTATAGCCGCGGTGGTACCGCAGTCGATCGCGGAAGCAGCGGAAACGATCGGTATCCTTAGGAGTGATGCTGAGAGCGAGCATGATAATCGAGGCTTTTCGGTGATTAGGCTGATCGAGGGACTGGGTCGTGTGATTGCACCGCGGAAGTACCGGTGTCTCTTCTCTGTTCGCGTTGTGAGCATCAGTGGCCCATGGGTTTCACAGCGGAAGTCAATCGCTGCCGCCTGCAGCGGCAGGCCGGTGATGGCGGATCAGAGTTGCGAGCTGGTGACCATGACCCTGACAACGATGGCAGCAGTGGCGGCCCCTGTCCACGTTGCCCCAGAACGCCCAGGTGGATGTTCGGCGATTGCCGGCACGCAGGAAGACGACAGCGACGTGCCACTACCCGGTGCGATGACGCTCGGGTTCGAAGCCCAGCAGCTGGAGCACCCAACAAACGTGACCTCCGCCCGCAGGCGGTCGAAGTCAATGCCGGGCACGTGGTTTGTGGCATTCATTCGTCCGTGGGATGACACGCGCAGAAGGATCGTCCGTTCCCACTATCTCTATAGGGAACGCGGAACGCGGAACAATAGTGTGAAATGGTCGTGTCATCGGCAGGAGAAAGGTGGCTTTGACCTGGCGCACTGTCCCCCAGCCAATCACTGAGAGGCAAATGAGAAACTGGCGTGTTGTCGCGACGTTCGGGATTTCGGCCCCGATGGCCTCATCAACCTGGCTCGCCAAGGCTACAGATCGTCGAGGCAGGGTGGAATGCGGATCTTCTGCGGGTGATCCGGCTTCATTGCCATACCCTTGATCAATTCGCCCCCATTGATAGAGATCGGCGCGAGGAATTTTAGGAGATTTGCCCAATTTTTTCCAGCGAACCCGTACGAAAGAAGGCGTCCATGAGTGAGTGTGGTAAGGCGAGAATCTCAATGAAGGGCGAAAAGGCGACCGCGGGCCACTTTCCAAAACACACGACTGTGGAAGTGTTCACGCCCAAAGGGCTGCCACCGATCGACCGTTCGTCGATCCACGCCCACCAACTGTGACAACTTGAACGCGACGAGCTGTTGCCCCGTGCCGTCAGGCCGCTACCAAGACCACGACGACGCTTAAGTAGAGTTTTCGCCCGGGAATGGATCAAGGGGGTGTCGCTCGTTTCCTGCAGCCGTCTCGATTGCAGCAGAAACTGAGTCGGCACCTATACGACTCCGGCGATTCGTCCAGACAACCACGAGGGCTCCGTGGAGTTTGGCTGTGCAGCGACCGCCACGCCAACCGTGTTGCCGAGTTGTTTCGCAAGATCGCGGTCGACTGAAAGCAGGAACGACCAGAAGCTTTTGCCACGAGGTAATTCGTGCGACATCATGAAGTACTCCTGTGGCGTGCGAAATGCGTACGGAGTACATGTTACGTCGCCACGTCGTTGCCGTAACGGGTTCGGCGGCCTTTCGAACACCTCGATTATCGTGATCACAAACCACGATCAGCGGACGCCGGACGGCGATCCTAAAATATCTTGATCAAATCGGGCCGACTTCCCCTCCCGGATCTTGGCAGCTCAATGCCACGTCGGAAATGGAACACAATGTCTCGTAATTCGTCAATTTCCTAAAGCCAGTCTGCAGCAACTCCCGGCTGGCATGAAGTACGGGCTCAAAGAACATCCCAGTTAGTCTCGCTACAAATCATCAGGCCCCAGTGGCTGAGCTCGAGATCTTCCACAGAAACAGGCCAAGGCGAGAGGGGTGACAGTTCCAATTCCGAAATCGATCCGCAATGCTGCTGTCATCGCAAACATCGGAGATTA
This sequence comes from uncultured Planctomycetota bacterium, assembly GCA_963802295.1. Taxonomy (GTDB): domain Bacteria; phylum Planctomycetota; class Planctomycetia; order Pirellulales; family Pirellulaceae; genus JAJRVM01. The sequence goes on from CAWDIM010000011.1 coordinate 659,578, forward strand.
GACCTCGAGTTCCTGTTCGATCTCGTAGATCAGTACGAATGCCTCAGCAAAATCATTCAAACGTCCAAACACATCCGAGATGCACAGGATTCCCTTCGGGTTGTCGGCGTTGCCGACCAAAACGTAGTCGATGTCTCCCCAATCTGTTTCGGTATCGATGTATACGTTCGGGCTGATGAATCTTGTCGGTTCCATCGCGTCGCAGATGGAAAGCTCCGTCATGTCGGTGGCAAGCAGGTCACCTACTCGCTTACCGAGCGATCTCCAGCTAAACACACCGACGATCCTGCCTGTCTTGTCGGCAACGGGAATTTCGAGAAGCCGTTGTCCACCAGGCGTTCGATCGCGTCGCTGACTGGTGTCGAAGATTCGAGAACCAACAATTGGCTGTGTCTATTCGGCAGTAACGCCCAGGCGGGGCCGAAGGGGCCAGGACGCCGATGCGGTGAGTGAATTGCGGCAATCGAAGACGTTTGTTCAATCGTGCCGTGCCTCAGAGGGCCAATTCGTACCTTGCTCTCTATTCTCTGCGTGTGCGGCGAGATTAGCCTGCTGCGGCGATTCACTCGGTCCAAAGATGGCTGTAGGTCATCCACCGAAATGGGATGCTGGATGATTTGACGGTTTCACTCAGGTACTCAACTTGCTTTCGATGTTCCCTGCAGGTTCAAATTCAACCCAGTTGACCGGCTCCCAGAAAAGGTACAGAAGAGTGACGTCCTGTCGCTGGTTCTTCTTGCCAAAGAAGACTGCGAAGGCCGAAGTAGTGCTTGACTAACTGAGCTCGATCCAAGAGTTGTGGTATCCCTTTCTTTGCATCCAGGTAAATTCGCCACCAGCATTCTTCCGACAGGCCCGGAGGAGCGAGGCGTTCGTAGGCTGGCGAGAACTTGGGCTTTGTGGTGGTCATGTACTCGGTGAACTTCGACTCGATCGCAACATTGCCGGACCGTCGCTCAATCCAGACATCGACGTTGGGTGCTCGCCCGCCCAGGAATATGGGAAGCTCCTGCTCGAAGTAGATCGCCCTGCGACGGCCGTTTCTCCGAGAAGGACAAGATCCCCTGCTTCTCTTTGAATGGTGCGAAGCAGTTCACAGCTAGCTGCTGACGAATGAGGCCACAGAACTTCATCCTGAGCTCGTTGCCGTCTCCATTTCGCAAATCACTCTCGAACTGCCGCGTGATCTGACACCCTCGACAAGGGTATCCTGTGGCCAGGAACGTAACCCTTGGAATCGACCGGCCCGCCAAAGTGAGTTTTGAGGGGCGTCTCGAGTTCGACGCCGTAGATCGACCTTGCCGCTCATCTAATCGTTTCCTCTCGCGGTGGATGGATGTGCGGCGGCCAGTGAGCCGGATCCCATCGGTCAATAGGGATGAAGTCGCCATCAGTGTCAGTCGGAGGGCCCGGC
>CAWDIM010000012.1:0-61215 GCA_963802295.1 uncultured Planctomycetota bacterium
AGTGACCCGTTTTATCTCCCCACCGCGGTTGCAGTTGAGAGTAAAGTTTTCGCGTGTAGGATGCGCACAGTGTGCGCATGTTTGGAACAAAATCCGAAATTCGAAGCACCGATAAGTGGGAGAAAGGGAAGAAGGGAGGAAGGGAGGAAGGGAAAACGGAGGACGCGATGGCATGCTGCTGGTGAGAATCTGCTGGGGGCCCGCCCGCGGCCGTTTTGCCGGCAGCGGAGGTTTTGGATTTCGAATTTTGGATTTCGAATTTGTGTGGGATTTCGATATGGGGATTTCGGATTTCCCGTTTTGGTGGCGGCCACAGGCCGCGTTAGGAGTTAGAGTAAGAGTGAGAAAGCCAGTGACGGACGCGGGCGGCTAGATCCGTTCGGTCGACTCGTCGAACTCGACCCGGTGACGAATGATCTGGCCATCCACCAGGTAGACAACATCCTCGGCGATGTTTGTCGCCAGATCGGCGACACGTTCCAGATTGCGGCAGGCGGCCATCAATTTGAGCAGGAATGCGACGTGATCGGGACGTTTCCGGATCTCCTGTTCCACACACTCGCGAATGGCACGTTTCATACCGTTGATTTCGGCATCGCGTGCGCAGACTTCGCGGGCGAGCGACGTGTCAAGATGGACGAGGCAATCGAGGCTGTCTCGCAGCATCGACTCTGTCTTCTGCGAGATTTCGACCAGATCGAAGGGATACTGGAACTCGGTCTGTCCCACAAACGCCAGGGTTTTTTTGGCGATATTCACTGCCAGATCGCCGATACGCTCGAGATCATTGGTGATCTTGAGTACGGCGACCACGAACCGCAGGTCGCTGGCCACCGGCTGGTGCAACGCCAGGATCTTGAGGCACTCTTCCTCGACCTCAACCTCGGCTTGATCGACTTCCACATCACCTGTAATGACTGAATGAGCGCCGTCGCGGTCACGCGTATGCAGCGACTTGACGGCTTCGTGCAGGCGGTTTTCCACCAGTGCACTTAACGAAAGGAGCTTCCGCTTGATCTTTCCGATCTCCAACTGCATATGGGCCGACATGCGATTTCCTTAAAGCTCGGAGGGTAAGTTGCGCGATCCGCGTAGCAGGTCAGGCCGTATCATCATGCGTTTCCCGGCGAGCGCATCGTTGCAGCAAGTAAGTCGTATCGGTCATTCGATGGAAAGTCGACCCAGCGTATTGGTTGCGGAATTCGCCCCGCGGCCGCGGGGCACCACATGGTCCCCCTTGGCACGCCCTCCCATTCAGCCATATCGCCCCGTGATATAGCTTTCGGTCTGTTTCTCGTGCGGCATGGAAAAGACGCGATTCGTAGGGCCGACTTCAATCAGCCGCCCTTCGCAGAAGAACGCTGTGTAATCGGACACACGGGAGGCTTGTTGTAGATTATGCGTCACGATGACAATCGTATAGTCGTGACACAGTTCGGCGATCAGATCTTCGATCCGGACGGTCGAACGGGGATCGAGATTCGAAGCCGGTTCGTCCATCAGCAGAATCTCCGGCCCCACGGCGAGGGCGCGGGCGATACAGAGCCGCTGCTGCTGCCCGCCGGAGAGTTCCAGCGCGTTTCGCGACAATCGGTCCTTGACTTCCTCCCACAGCGCCACCTGCCGCAGACTCCGCTCGACAATTTCCCACAACTCCTCGCGCCGGCGAATGCCGTGCACGCGCGGTCCATAGGCCACGTTTTCGAACACCGACTTTGGAAACGGGTTGGATTGTTGAAATACCATCCCCACTCGCCGCCGCAAAGCGACCAGATTGGTATCGGCACCATAGATGTCCTCGCCATCGATCCGCACGCTCCCCTCCAGGCGCGTGTCGTCCAGCAGTTCATTCATCCGGTTCAGGATACGCAGAAAGGTCGACTTGCCGCAGGCCGAGGGCCCAATCAGGGCGGTCACGTGCCGGCAGGGAATATCCATCGAGACGCCGAAGAGCACCTGCCGCGCGGCGTACCAGAAGTCCAATTCTCTCACCTGCACCTTGCTGGCCGGGGCTCCCATGTCGGCGTTCTCTACCATGGACATCTCTTTCGTAACCGGGCCCGCAGCAACACCGCCAAGAGACCGAGGGAGAGCACGATCGTCAGTAACACCACGGCCGTCCCGTATTGTGCGGGACGCAGTTTGGCTGCCTCGGGATGCTGCATGGCCAGAATGTAGAGGTGATAGGGGAGCGCCATCACTTGATCGAATATCGACCGGGGCATTCTCGGTACATAGAAAGCGGCCACCGTCAGCAGGATCGGGGCCGTCTCCCCCGCCGCTCGCCCAATTCCCAGCAAGGCCCCTGTCAGCATCCCCGACAGGGAATAGGGAAGTACATTTCTTCGTATGGTCTGCCATTTGGTCGCTCCCAGTGCCAGGCTCGCCTCCCGCAGCGACGAGGGGACAGCGTTCAACGCCTCTTCGCTCGTCACGATAATGGTCGGCAGGATCAAGCAGGCCAGGGTCAGGCAGCCTGCCAGAATGGATGCCCCGAATCCAAAGAACAGCACGAATAGTCCCAGTCCAAACAATCCGAACACGATCGAGGGGACGCCTGCCAGAGTCGTGATCGCCAACCGAGTCAATCGCACGAACGGCCCCTGCCCAGCATACTCGTTCAAGTAAATGGCACTGGCCATTCCCAGTGGTAAGGCAATGGCCACCGTTCCCAGGATCAGGCAGCCGGTCCCCATAATCGCCGGCAGAATCCCCCCTTCGGCGCCGCTCCGCCGCGGGTGACTCGTGAGAAACTCCCAATCGATCGCCGGCAGCCCATGGTACAAGATCACCGCTACAATCCCGACCGCCGACAGCACGATGCTGTAGGTCACTCCTCGAATCGCCCAAAAGGCGAGGTACTCGCCAAACGTTGGTTTCATGGGAAACGATACTGCCTCTTCAAGGCCCGCTGGGCCACGATGTTTAGTCCGAACGTGATGCCCAGCAGTAGCACTCCCACACAGAAGAGCGCCCGGTAGTGATTACTCCCCACAGCTACTTCACCCATCTCCAGGGCAATCGTGGCGGTCATGGTCCGGACCGACTGCAAGGGCGAGAAGGTCACAACAGGGGCGTTTCCCGTCACCATCATGACGGTCATTGTCTCGCCAACCACTCGTCCGACTCCCAGCGTCACGGCCGCCAGAATCCCCCGCGATGCCGCCGGTACCGTCACACGCCAGATCGTCTGCAGACGACTCGCCCCCACGGCCAGCGACGCCAGCTTCAGCGAACGAGGAACATTGCGAATCGCCTCCTCGGAAATCGAAACCACCGTCGGTATGGCCATCAAGGCCAACAACAGCGAAGCGGTCAGCGCCGACATGCCGGACGACAGACCGCAGAACTGCTTCATCAACGGACTCAACACCACCAACCCGAAAAAGCCCAGCACGACCGTCGGAATCGCGGCCAGCAGATCGAACAACGGCAGGATCACTTGCCTTTCCCAAGGCCTGGCAAGTTCCGCGACGTAGACCGCGGCGCAAATCCCTGCCGGCACCGTGATGGCCATCGACGTCACCGTCACCACCAAAGACCCGACGATCAAGGGCATCACACCGAACGACTCTTGTTGAAACGACACGGGAACCCACCGCGTTCCCCATAGCTCGCTCAACCCCGGATGCCGGAGAAAGGGGAGCGTCTCGCGCCCCAGAAAAACAAAGATCAGTGCCACAATCAACATGCTGGCCGACGTCGCCGCCCAGAGCAGCCACCGAATACTCGTCTCTTGTGCGTTGAATCCGACCATCTTCACTTCGCCGCCACGTAACCAGTTTCGCGAACAATCTCCTGCCCCGCCTCGCTCATGCAGAACTCGACGAACGCGGCGGCTAGCCCGCTCGGTTCCTGCGAGCAATACAACTGCAAAGGGCGCACAATCGCATACTCCCCCGACCGGACCGATTCCGCCGACGGCCTGACCGCCGGATCCGCTGGTGTCTGGCGGATCGACAGCACCTTCACGCCGCCGGGCGACTCCAATACAAATCCTAGACCGACGTAACCGATCGCCCCCTCATCCTCGGTCACCGACTGGACAATAACCGACGTTGCCGGCAGCATCCGCGCGTCCAAGCGGAAGTCCCGCTTCAGCAATACGTGCTCCTGAAAAAACACGTACGTTCCCGAACTGTTGTCGCGCGAATAGACCACGATTCGCCGATCCGCCCCTCCTACCTCGCTCCAGTTGTCGTAAGCCCCGGTGTAGATCTTCCGCAACTGCTCCATGGTCAGCGACGCGATCGGATTGGAGGGATGAACGATGATGGCGATCCCATCGCGCGCGACGAGATGCCGCACCGGAACTATCCCACTCGACTTCGCCACCTCGGTTTCCCGCGACATCATGTCGCGCGAGGCCGCACAGATGTCGGTGGTCCCGTTGAGCAGCGCGGCATAACCGGTCCCCGATCCGCCACCGGTCACGGATATGTCCGTGGCCGGGTGCAATCGCATATATGCCTCGGCCCACGCGCTGACCAGATGTACCATCGTGTCAGAGCCCTTAATGGTCAGCGTCGTGGTCCGACTCGCCACATCCGTCCCCCCCTCGCGAGAAGCGCACGAGGCCGTCACCAACAGGGCGGCACCCAAGGGGAAGACCCCCCACAACGGCTTGCATGAGAAATTTGGCATATTGGTATGTGCGCCTTGGCATATCGGTATGTGCGCGGCGCGCTCCAGGCTCAATGGCGGATCGAGCACCGGTGACGAACTTTGGACGAGCAGGCGGGGCCCCGGCGAGTAACGTCACAGCCACTCGGGGAACGGTCACTCCGGTCACTCCGGGAACAGTCGAAAAACAACGCTATTGTAGCGCCGCATTGTTAGGTTTCCGTGAGCGTTCTGCAAAGATTCTCCGAACCCCGCGATGCTCTCAGGCCGCCGGGAGATAAATAAAGAACGTGCTTCCCCGATTGGGGGTACTCTCGACGCTCACTTGACCGTGATGAGCCTGCACGATGTGCTTGACGATCGCCAGCCCCAGGCCGGTACCGCCAAGTTTGCGGCTCCGCGACTTGTCCACACGATAGAACCGTTCGAACAAGCGGGGGAGATGATGCTGTTCGATCCCGCTCCCCTGGTCCCGCACGCGAATCACGATCGCTTCATCGATTCGAGCCGCCTCCACCCACACAGTCCCCCCCGGCGGACTGAATTTGCATGCATTGTCGATCAGATTCACGACGGCTTGTTCCAACAGCGGGGCATTGACCTTGGATTCCAGCGACACATCACACGTCAACTCGATGCGCACGCCACACGTCTCAGCCTTCGGCGCCGACACATCCATGGCCGTCTTCAAGATCGGTTGGATAGCACCCTGCACCAACGGTATTTCGGCTCGCTCCGCTTTCTGTTCCACGCGGGAGAGTTCCAGCAGATCGTCGATGATCGAATTGAGCCGATCACTCTGGTTGGCCACGATCCGCAGAAACCGCTCGGCATCCTCCGGATTGTGCACGGCTCCGTCGAGCAGCGTTTCCACGTAACCCTTGATGGAAGTGATGGGGGTCTTCAGCTCGTGGGACACATTGGCGACGAAATCGCGTCGCACGTTCTCCAATCGTTTGATCTGCGTGACGTCGTAGAGCACGACGAGCGCTCCGATCAAACGCTGCTGCGCGTCTCGTAACACGGCTCCCTGCACGTGCAGATATTTCTCACGATCCGTATACAATGTAAACTCGTCGGCCACCGACTGCTGTTGGGTCAGCACATTGGCCACCAGTTGGTGGAGTTGAGGACTGCGAATCGTCTCCTCCAGCGACCGGCCCTGGCTCTTCTCGCTCTTTACTCCGAACAGGGCAGCCGCGGACTCGTTCATACTCAGGACACGTTTTTCCGTGTCGACCGCCAGCACCCCCTCCACCATGCTGGAAAGGATGGCCTCCAGTTCGTTACGCTGTCGGATGGCGGTACTGATGCGATCGTCCAGCTGAGCTGCCATCTGATTCATGGTGTCCGCCAAGGAGGCGATTTCCTGGGTATCCCCACCGAATAACTTGTGACCCAGGTCGCCGCGTGCAAATCGCTCTGCCCCCTCCCGAATCTTCTCCAGAGGACGTGAGATGTGACGTGCCACAAGCATGGCGACGACCGCCGCCAACAGTGCCACAACCAGCGCCCCCGCGGCAATCCGGCGGTAGGTTTTGTTGAGCTCGTCTTGGATCGAAGTCAGGGGGATCGCCGTCCGAATCGCCCCCAGGATCTTCCCCTGATGGACCATCGGAACCGCCACATAGGCCATGTTCTCCGTCACCGTGTGACTGAACCGAATGGACTCACCTGTCCTGCCCGCCAACGCTTCAGCGATCTCCTCACGATCCTGGTGGTTGTCCATCAACTCGGGCAGCTCCTGCGAATCGCCAATCACTTGCCCCGAAGACAGCACGACGGTGATCCGCGTTCCAGATCGTTCGCCCAACTCGCGGCAGCGGTGCTGCAATGGTTCATAATCCCGCTCGGCGATCCAGCGAGTGAATTGCCCCTCCAGCAGTGCGGCACGTGACACCAACCCCGCCTTCACTTGTGCCACATGAAACTGCTCCAGCGCATGGGTGGTGTGCAAGGTAACAGCCAGCAGAGCAAGGAGCGTAATACCCAGATAAGTCGGATAGAGTCGCCACAGAAGGCGCATGCGGCGCATGAATTCATTCCTTGAACCGGTAACCAACTCCACGGACCGTTTCGATCCATTGGCTGGCTTCACCCAGTTTCTTTCGGAGCCCAACGATGTGCACGTCGACGCTCCGTTCGGTAACGATCAGTTCGCCGCCATGCACCGAATCGGCAATCTGGCTCCGCGTGAACACCCAACCAGGCCGCATGGCCAATGTCTGCAGAACGCGAAACTCCGTGGGCGTCAGACTCACATGCTGCTCATCCACCAAAACCTCGTGTCGACCCGGATGGATCAGTATGTTATGGCTGCGAATCACGGTCATTTCGGTGGGACGGTGTGTGGTGCTGCGGCGCAACGCCGCACGGATGCGAGCCGTCAGCACCCGGGGACTGAACGGCTTGGTAATGTAGTCATCCGCTCCCAATTCCAGTCCGGTAACCACGTCCGCCTCTTCCCCTTTCGCCGTCAAAACCACCACGGGAATATCCCGAGTACTCGGTTCGCTCTTAAGGGTCCGGCAGACCTCCAGGCCATCCACACCGGGGAGCATCAAGTCCAGCACCACCAAGTCTGGCCGCTCCCGGGGAATCTTCCTCAGCGCCTCTTCACCCGAATCCGTGCACAGAACGATGAAGCCCTCCTTCGTCAGATTGTATCGAACCAGCTCTTGAATCTCTTCTTCATCTTCAACGATGAATATCCGTTTCCGAGCCATTGTTTCCGCCGTTTGAAAAACAGGTGCGACTCCAAATCCTCGTGCGTACGCGGCTCCACTGAGAGTGTTACCACATGCGACAGCCCATTTTCAATCCCTTGACGCCCCTTAACAATTCCCAGCCTAGTGTCACTCGCCAACCCACGTAAGCCGCCTAACAGTTTTCTAACAAAGACTTTAGAGATTCCTCGCAATTGCCCGGCAGGCCCCCCCTGACAACCGCAACCGTCAACCCACAGGCGCCCGGCAATAGCCTGCCCGGTGACTGGGGTGTCACCACGTCTGCCCCAGGACGTGGACGTCAGGTACCGCTGGAGACCACCGCTGGATACCACAGCAGCTCTTCTCCCACGCGCAGGCAAGCGGAACTACGGAACTCGTGGCTGGGGAGGCACTCCCCACGACAGAATGCCGAGGACGGCCTGCCATCGCGTCCGGACATTCTGGCATCCTGGACCGATCCGGGCCTCGCGCCGCATCCATTCTCGGTATTCAGTGGCCGCTGCACGCGCGCCGCCAGTAACTGGCCAATCGATTTCGTCTCGTTTTGCCGCGGAATCTGCCCGGTCGACGCGGCGAACGGGCGACCTTCGTCAGGTCGGCCGTTTCTGATGTCTTCATTCTCAATGTTTTGGCACGCATGTTGCTTCATACAGGACAGCCGACAGGCGCCGCGGGACTGGAGCGGGCAGCTTGTCCAGCTGATTCGAGACACGTACGTCTCGCAACAACCACGAGACATTTAAATCAGATACATCAGAAAGAACGGAGAGACAATCATGTTAGGTTCACGATGGCAGGTATTCGGATTGGCGGCCCCAGACTGGACGCGTCTGCAGGGTGAGGTGGAGAAGGCCTTTGAGCGATTCACTCACTCCCCGCTAGGTGGCCCAGCGCAGTGCACCTATCCCGCGCTTAACCTGTGGGAGGACGAGGGGCAGTTTCACGTCGAGGCCGAGCTACCTGGCTTGGAACTCACCGACCTGGAAATCTACGTCAACAGCGAGAACCAGTTGACGATCAAAGGCCAGCGGCAGCAACCCGAACTGGAGGAGGGAATTTGGCATCGCCAGGAACGGAGTTTTGGCGGTTTCGCTCGCACGCTCGACCTGCCGGCCAACGTCGACCCGGAACAGGTTTCCGCCGAGTTCAAACATGGAATTCTCGTCATCACGCTTCCCAAGAAAGAAGCAGCACAGCCACGACGCATAGAAGTGAAATCCAGCTAGGCCTCGACTTCCCTCACGGATCACGAGTAGAGCGGTCCGGACAACTATCTTCATCCTCCTGATTAAACAGCCAATCAAGCGAACAAGGAACTTGGAAATATGATCGATACATCCACAAGAACTCAATCCTGTTGCCAGACCTCCGCCCCAGATTGCTCGCGTAGCGATGGTACGTACAAACCCCGGTTTGACATTCGGGAAACGGACAACGAACTCGTGTTGCTCGGCGATCTGCCCGGGGTGTTGCCGCAAGACCTCGAGATTCGTTACGAGAACCGCGAATTGACGATCCACGGCAAGGTGACAAACCGCGAACTCGGCACGCCGTGCTGCAGTGAATATGGCGTCGGCGATTTCCACCGCAGTTTCACCGTCGCAGATCTGATCGACGCCGACAAGATATCGGCCGAGTTGACCAACGGCGTGCTGACGCTGCACCTCCCCAAAAAGGAAGAAGTGAAAGCAAGGCGGATCGAAGTTCAAGGATGAACTGGGGCCGACTGAGCGTCCCGGGGCTCTTGTGACGCCATGTCACGCAATAACGTCTGCGCGGCGTGTGCAGCCAAGTCGCTGCCACGCCGCTTGCCATGTCCCTCGGATACGTCCGTCCGAGGGATGGCTGCGCCGCAGGCACCTCAGTGGAATCATGTAGGGGGATGCCCGCGACGCAGCCATGCGAACGGATCTGGCTGATTACTGCGAATGGCCGCCTGTGCGGTCTGCACGCGAACAAGCGAGATGCCTGACAGCCCGCGACGCGGGAACAGGCAGCTAACATACAAGGAAAAGGGGAACAATACCATGAAAAACGAGAAGATCATCGGCATCGACCTGGGAACCACCAATTCGGTCGTGTGCGTCGTGGAAGGTGGCGAACCAAAAGTCATCCAGAACGCGGAAGGCAACCGCCTGACTCCGAGTGTAGTGGCTTTCACCGACAAGGGTGAGTTGGTGGGTGAACCGGCCAAACGGCAGGCAGTCACCAATCCCCAACGCACCATCTACTCCATCAAACGGTTTATGGGTCGGCGACACAACGAGGTGGAATCGGAAGAGAAGATGGTTCCGTATCAGGTTACCGGCGGCGGCGAAGACTATGTGAAGGTCCGCATCGACGGCCAGCAACACACGCCCCAGGAAATTTCCGCGAAGATCCTCCGCAAGCTCAAGGAATCGGCTGAGTCGTATCTCGGCCATAAGGTGAACAAGGCCGTCATCACCGTGCCGGCGTATTTCAACGACGCCCAGCGGCAAGCGACGAAAGACGCGGGGCAGATTGCCGGCCTGGAGGTCATGCGCATCATCAACGAACCGACCGCCGCGGCACTGGCCTATGGCCTCGACAAGAAGAAGGACGAGAAGATCGTCGTGTTCGATTTGGGAGGCGGTACGTTCGACGTGTCCGTGCTGGAAGTGGCCGGAGCAGGAACTGGCGAAACCACCAAGGTCTTCCAGGTGCTGAGCACCAGTGGCGACACGCATCTGGGAGGCGACGATTTCGACGAACTGTTGATCAACTATGTGGCGGAAGAGTTCCGCAAGCAGCAAGGCATCGACGTGCGGCGGGACGCGATGGCCCTCCAGCGTCTGCAGGAGGCCTGCGAGAAGGCGAAACGCGAGTTGAGTAGCACTCCGCAAACGGATATCAACCTCCCCTTTATCACGGCGGATGCGTCCGGGCCGAAACACCTGCTGCTGACCATCACCCGCTCGAAGTTCGAAGAACTGATCGATCCGCTGCTGGATCGCATCAAGAAACCGGTCGCGCAGGCGCTCGCGGACGCGAAGCTGCGCCCGTCCGACATTGATGAAGTCGTGCTGGTCGGCGGTTCCACTCGTGTGCCGAAAGTCCAGCAACTGGTCAAGGAATTCTTCGACAAGGAACCCCACAAGGGCGTAAATCCGGATGAAGTTGTGGCCATCGGCGCTTCGATCCAAGGGAGCGTGTTGGCCGGCGAACGGGACGACGTGTTGTTGTTGGATGTGACACCCCTGTCATTGGGAATCGAGACCATGGGAGGTGTCTTCACGAAATTGGTGGAACGAAACACGACCATTCCGGTGGAGAAAAAGGAAACCTTCAGTACTGCCGAAGACAGCCAGATGGCCGTCACGGTGCGCGTATTCCAGGGCGAGCGGGCGATGGCAGCCGACAACCGACTGCTCGGTCAGTTCAATCTGGAGGGACTCCCACCCGCCCCTCGCGGCGTGCCCCAGATCGAAGTCACGTTCGACATCGATCAAAATGGAATCCTCAATGTGCGCGCCAAGGACAAGGCGACCAACAAGGAAGCCTCCGTCCGTATCGAAGACTCCGCCGGATTGCAGGATGCGGATATCCGTCGTATGCAAAAGGATGCGGAACTGCATGCCGACGAAGACAAGCAGAAACGCGAATTGGCAGACCTGCGAAACCAGGCCGATCACGAGTGCTTCCAGCTGGAAAAACTGATGAAGGAACAGAGTGACAAGTTGTCGCAGGCGGATCGGGAGCCGTTGAACCGGTCGATCGAGCGAGTGCGGACGGCCGCCAAGGGCGAGAACGCCCAGGCCATCAAGTCGGCGCTCAGCGATCTGCAGCAGGCGGCCCAGGCCGTGAGCAAAGTCCTTTACGCCCAGGCTCAACCGTGCGGCGCGACCGCCGGTGGAGCGTCAGACGACAGTTGCCGTAGCTACGGCGGTTCGGCCGAGGACGAAGCGATCGACGCCGAATTCGAAGTCAAGACGTAACGCCGTACGTCGCGGCGGAAGGACAAAACCCGCACGTTACGCCCAGGAAGGTCTCTCGCCGTGTCGAGAGACCTTCGGTGTTTGGTGTCGGTGCCACCAGCGGGAACACCGGACCTGCGGGCACTCACGGGAGACCCTTGCGCCGGGCACCGGACAAGCTCGAAGCCGACCGGCGAAAATGCGGGGAAAATGTCCGCCGCGCAACACTTCCCCGCCAACAATGTTATACTCGAGGCCGATATCTGTGTCGCCGGAGGCCCGGCACCCGCAGACGACTATGGCAGCGACTGTCGCTGGCCCGGTCTGCAGTTCGGCGAGTCATCGCAGGTCGAGTACAACCCATCCCGATCACGTGGCGAACGAATCGGCTCGGCCGGTCAGCCCTGGTGGCCGCGGCACGTGGAAACGCGTTTTTCTAAAGGAGGAGTGGACGATGAGTGGTGGTCCCAACAGACGGCATTTCGTACGCGGCAGTATCGTGGTCGCCCTGGTGTTGGCAATTGGCTGGGCGGGGTGCTCGCAGCCTTCCGGCGGTGGCAAGGCGGGCGATCCCCAGGCGGGCGCTGCGCAAGGCACCCACGGCGATCCGCCGACAGCTCCGCAGGCCGCGGCCGAACTGCTGGTCGAGTTGCCCGATTACTGCAACACGCCGGACGGCATGGCGTTATTGCCCGATAACAGTGTCATCCTCTCCGTGCCGAACTTCAATGACGAGACACTCCCCTCGCTGCTCATGAAGATCACGCCCGATAACAAGGTCGAGAAGTTCTACGATTTCACCATGCCCTATCCCGGCCTGACCGCGCCTGCCGACCGCATCGGGCCGATGGGCATCACGTACTCGCCCTCCAACAACTGTCTCTATTTCGCCGACATGCAGATCAAGGAGATGAAGCAGAACTCGCGTCTCTGGCGTCTGGACCTCAAGGACGGCCAGGTCGACAAGATGGTCTTGGTCGCCTCGGGCTTCAACGTGTCCAACGGCCTGGTCATCCAGGACGACCATCTTTATGTGACCGAGTCGGTACTGACAGAGAGCAGCGATCCCAAGCCCGGCGCTGGCGAAGCCTCCCCGGCCACCTTCAAGGATCCGCTCATCAGCGCCGTCATGCGATTCAAGCTCGACGAGGAAAACGTCAAACTCACCACGCCGTTGCAGGATGATCCGCACATCATCGCCACTTTCAAGAGCACCAAGACCGCGTGGCCTTTCGGTGCCGATGGTATCGCCTTCGACAGCCAAGGGAACCTCTTCGTCGGCACGTTCGGCGACGGCATCATGTATAAACTGGAAATGGACAAGGACGGCCAGGTGACCTCCAACAAGGAGTTCGCCAAGGCCCCCTTCCTGATCAACTGCGACGGTATGTCCTGCGATCAGACGACCGACAAACTGTACGTGGCCGACTCGGCCGCCAACGCCATCCGGATCATCAACCCTGACGGCAGCGTCGAGACGCTGGCCGAGAACGATGACGTAACAGACAAGAAGACCGGCCTGTTGGATCAGCCCTGCGAAGCGCTGCTGCGGGGCGACACGATCGTCGCGTCAAATATGGACTGGCCCTTCCCGGGCTTCAAGAACACGGGCTACCAGCTTCCCGCGACACTGTCGGTCATCAAACTGAAGTAATCGAAGCAATCTCCGGATCTGGCGTTCGCCCGCGTCCGGACCATGTCGACAATTCGAAATCGTGAATTCGATGCCTGAACATCCGCGCTTAGCGTGCGCGGATGTGGCAGCACCATGGTCGAAACATGGAAAATTCCCCGGGATATCCCACCGGGGCGCGATGGAACTGGGCTGATCCAAGTTGGAAGTGAAGTCAGCGCCGGATCGGTCCCCGGCTGGATCGATACCTGGTCGGGTGCCCGCCGGGCAGATCCGCGCCACGACACCGCTAAAAATCGAGATCGTATTCCTTGATCTTGCGTTGGAGTGTCCGCACGCTCAGCCCCAACAGCTGAGCGGCTTCGGTGCGGCGTCCGTCTGTCTGTGTCAGCGCTCGGCGGATGGCTTCCTTCTCGATGTCTTCCATGGTCATGCCCGGCTGGATGAGCGAGTCAATCGCCTGGGACGCTTCGGCGGCCGCCCGGAGATCGAGCAGATCGAGGGCGGCCGTGGAACGAAACGTGGCCGGGTTGACCCCCAGCAGCTTGACCGCTGCAAGCTTGTCGCCGCCCGTGTGACGCAACGCGTGCGCGATCAGCCGCGCTTCGACACTCCCCACAATCTCATCGTACAGCTGCCTTGAGCCGGCTCGTAGCCGCTGCTGAATCAACTGATCAAGCGACTCTTCCGCCTGTCCCTCCAGGCCCTTCGGCAACAGGTCCGCGGTACCACGTCGTACGGTATCGGGAAGAAAGTCGGGCAACAGCATCGGCCCCGTGGTCTGCAACACCGCTTGTCGGACGACGTTCTGCACTTCTCGCACATTGCCCGGCCAGGGATACTGCCGCAACAACTGCATCGCTTCGGGTGCCACTCGCTGCACACTCTTGTCCAAATCCCGATTCGCCTGTCGCCGGAAATGGTCCACCAGCAAATCGAGATCTTCACCACGCTCCCGCACCGGGGGCAAGTATATGGTGTAGCCATTGAGTCGATAGAACAGGTCCTCCCGGAATTCGTTGCGGGCGACCATTCTATCCAGATCACGGTTGGTGGCGGCCAGCACGCGGACATCGGTCGAGATCACCTGTTCACCACCCACGCGCTGAAACTGCCTTTCCTGCAGAACTCGCAACAGCTTGCTCTGCAGCAGCGCCGGCATGTCACCGATCTCATCCAGAAACAACGTGCCTCCATTGCACTGTTCGAACTTGCCGATCCGGCGGCGGTCGGCCCCAGTGAAAGCCCCCCGCTCGTGACCGAACAATTCACTCTCCAGCAGGGTCTCCGGAATCGCGGCACAGTTCACGGCCAGGAAGGGGCCTTTAACGCGTTTGCTGAACTGATATAAGGCTCGGGCCACCAACTCTTTCCCCGTACCGCTTTCGCCACGTATCAGGACCGTGACGTTTTGCGAGGCCACCAGGCCGATGGCCTTGTAGACTTCCTGCATGGCGGGCGAGCGTCCGATGATCACGTCGCCCCGTTCTTCCTCCAACTTGGAGACCACCGACCCCATGGTCACCGGACTGGTCACCATGCGGCGCACTTCCAGTGCCCGCTCCACCACGCGCCGCACTTCCGCCGCCTGCAGCGGCTTGACGAGATAATCGAGCGCCCCCAATTGCATCGCCTCGATCGCTGTGTTGCTGGAGCCTGAGGCCGTCACAAACACGACTGGCAAAGTACTGTCAATGTCCCGAATCTGGCGAAATAGTTCGATCCCGTCACCGTCGGGCAACAACACATCCAGTACGGCCGTGCCAAAGGAACCTTGCCGCACCAATGCCAGACCTTCAGCCGACGTACCGGCCTGGACGACCTGCAGGCCTTGCTTCTCCAGGATCTGAGTGACCAGTTGCCGATCAGCTGGATCATCATCAACCACTAGAATGCGCGACATGATAGGGCACCACTTTCGGCGGTCAGCAGACCAACAAGGTATAATCCTGCATCGGACACGAGCTGCCGATCCAAGGACACGATCCGCTCATTCGGCCGGCAAATCCGCGTTCCTCAGGCTCGGCTTCCACGGTATCCTATTACTGCGGTCGCCACAGACTACAGTATCGCGGACAGGAACCAGCCCCCCGGGGATTGCCTGATCGGGCATTCGGGCCTGCGGCAGCCGGGTGTTCGGCGGTCGCCGAACCACCGGCTTGGGGAGCCTAGGACATCCGATCAGCGGCAAACGTGATTGTCGACAGTTTACAGCGGTTTTACAAGGTTGCCGTCGGAAGACTCAGTCGGTACGAATTGACCTGCCTTGGCGCGTTGGCGGCTAGTGTTTTGTCAACACTATGAATGGCGGTGGCCAGGGGCGCGCGAAAGGCCCCCCATTGCATGTGAGCCCTGTGAGCAGCCGCCCAGCCAGCGGCCAATCACCAATCACCAATAACATCGGAAAGCCCCCCTCTCGTGAACGCCATGATTGCCGAATTCATTCTGCGGCACGCGTCGGACGCGGCCGAACTGGCTCAGCGAGCCAAGGTTTTGGCAGCGTTGACGCAGCTGTCTCCGCAGCGGCGCAATGAGCTGGCGCAAGCCGTGAACATGGTGTGTCGGACGATTGCGGCACACGGTGGAAAGGGGAAGGTCCGCTTTTCGCTCGTGCAGCATGGTGGTGAGCGATTCATTGAAGTGTCGGTCTGCGATCAACAGGGCGATTCTCCAGCACCAACCGATACGGCTGCCAGTCCGGGCGCCGCGGCAGGTCCCCGCGAATGGGAGGCGGCGGTCATTCAGCGGGTCGGGGAACTGGTCGACCACTTTGAGTCTTCGGGCTGGCCGTTATCAGGTGCCGTCATCCGCATGGCGCAAGCTCTCTCGCCGGCCTTTCCCATTCCGACCGAAGCCGAGGTGGCGGACTGGGGACAAATCCTCCGGTCGAACACCGCGTTGGACGCGTTGGCCTACGCTCTGCGTCGCGCGCGATCGCTGGAAATGGCTCTGGGAACAGCTCGCTGCCAGGAACAATTGCGATCGGGACTGGGCGGCACATCCTCGGAGGCCGAGCATCTGACGATGCTCTCGCTGGTGATCAGCAAGACGAGGAATGCCATCACCATCCTGCAGCCGGATGGCTCGATCCTGGGGATCAATGATGCTTTCGTGCAAATGACCGGCCATGCGCCGGCCGAGGCGATCACACAGCGACTGTCCGAACTGCTGTTCGGGCCCAGTACGGATCCCGCCGCGGTGCGAGCCTACCAGCGTGCGATCGAAAGTGGCGAAGAGCTGACGCAGGACATCATGCAGTACCGCAAGGACGGTCAGACATTTTGGGTCGAGAGCGATTTGATCCCGGTGCGCAACCCAGCGGGAGAGCTGACCCGCTGGATCGTCATCCAGACTGACATTACGAGACGTCACCAGTCGGAAGAGACACTGCGAGCGGCAAAGGAGACCGCCGAGAAGAACAGTCGGCTCAAGAGCGAGTTCCTGGCCAACTTAAGCCATGAGATTCGTACTCCCATGAACGCGATCATCGGCATGACTGACTTGACGTTGGCGACCGAGTTGTCGGATGAACAGCGCGAGTATCTGCAGACGGTCCGCAATTCGAGCGAGGCATTGCTCGACCTGCTCAATGATATCCTGGACCTGTCGAAGATCGAGGCGGGCAAGATGGAGCTGGAAGAAGTCAATTTCAGCCTCTACGGGATTGTGCAAGATGTGATCAAGACACTCGCCGTGAAAGCGCGTGAGAAGGGACTCGTACTGTCGTCCCAGATGCCGGAAGATCTGCCGCGCCAAGTGCGCGGCGATCCGATGAAATTGCGTCAGATCCTCATCAACCTGGTGGGGAATGCGATCAAGTTCACGCCCCAGGGTGAAGTCTCGGTCGCGGTGCGGCAGCAGTGGCGGTCCACTGACGAAATCGGCTTGCATTTCCTGGTCCACGACACAGGAATCGGCATCCCGGCTGCGAAGCTGGACGAGATTTTTGAGGCGTTTCGACAGGGTGATGCCTCCACTACTCGACGATATGGAGGATCGGGTCTCGGACTTACCATTTCCTCGGAACTGGTCCGGTTGATGCGTGGCCGCATCTGGGTCGAGAGCCTGCCGGGGGAGGGGAGTACGTTTCAGTTCACCCTACCTCTGAAATTGGGATATCCGTTGGCGCTGCCGGCCGCTTCACCCGAGCACTCAGCGCCGGCCAGCGCAACGGACAATGACACCACACACACGGCCGAGGCAGCGATCCAGGACGACTGGAAGTCGGCACCGCGCGTGCGCCCGTTACGAGTGCTCGTCGCCGACGATCACACGGCCAATCGCCACCTGGCCACCACGGTGCTGGGCACTCGTGGCCATCTGTGTGTCGAGGCAAGTAATGGCCAGGAAGCACTGGAGGCCATGCGCCGCGGTCCGTTCGACGTGGTCTTGATGGATGTGCAAATGCCGATGATGGACGGGTTTCAGGCCACCGCTGCGATTCGCAAAATCGAAGAATCCAGCCGCCAGCATATCCCCATCATCGCCCTGACCGCCCACGCCATGTCGGGAGATCGCGAACGATGCCTGGCCGCCGGCATGGATGCCTACCTGGCCAAGCCGCTGCGTCCCAAGATGCTCGTCGAACTGGTGGAAAGCGTGGCGGATCTGAAGACGTACGGGAGGAGCGCGGCGGTGAGCCCATTGTCGGATATGCATGACGGGGGATTCGACTTGAGCTTGGCGTTGCAGAGCCTGGACAACGATCCGGATCTGCTGGTCAGTCAAATGCGGTTCTTTCTCAACGATGCTTCGGTTCTGCTGGCCGATATCGCGGCGGCGATCGAAACCCAGGAACCACGCCGGCTGCAATTGGCCGCTCATCGCTTGAAGGGCATGCTGGGCCGTTACGCGTTCCACGATGCCGTGGCCCTGGCCCTGCAACTGGAACAACGGGGGCAAAGCGGTGAGCTGCATGGCACCCGCGAACTGTGGCACCAACTTGGACCGCTGGTGCAGCGGCTCGAGTCGGCGATTGGGCAGTATGTGGCGGAACACGAGGGTCGCTCGGCCTGAGATGGTGCGCCGCGTCGCGGTGGCCAGTGTCCGCCGGGGATGACACGAAGACCTGGTGCGAGGATTTCTTCCCCCTGTCGTGGCCTGCGAGTTCTTCGTGAGGCAGCAAGGGGAACGGATGGGCGTCCCTACACCTCCTTTGCGGAAGGAGTCTCTGATGACGATTCGGTGCGTGCCGGCGAGATCGACCCCGGCGATTGAGTGTCCGCTCCAATTCAAACGGCTCCTCGGTATTAAGTGTTTGCTGACTGTTTTCCTCACCGCCGGCGCACCGGGCTGCGCCCGCGACACGACCACGGCGGCGGAACAAGCCCAGATGCGTGCCGCCCCGCGACACTGCCCCGCACGACACTGCCCCGCACGACACTGCCCCACGCGACCCAGCGGGTGTTCCCACGAATCTGTGGACACGCTTGCGGGGCGTCGACTGGCCTGCGTTCCTGGGCCCGGAGCACAACGGGACTTCGACCGAAACCGGTATTCTGACACACTGGCCTCCCCAAGGACTGAAGATCGTCTGGCAGCGTGAATTAGGAACCGGCTTCGGCAGCGGCGTGGTGAGCCAAGGCCGCTACTTCCAATTCGACCGCATCGCGGCGTCTGCGCGGTTGTCGTGCTGGCATGCCGAGACGGGGCAGGAACTGTGGCAGTTCCACTACCCGACCGACTACGACGACATGTACGGCTACAACGGGGGTCCCCGCTGTTCACCGGTTGTGGACGGCGAACGCGTCTATATTTTTGGCGCCGAAGGGATGCTGCATTGCCTGGGCGTCACGGAGGGGCAGCTGATATGGCGGTGCGATACGGCTCGGCAGTTTGGCGTGATCCAGAACTTCTTTGGCGTCGGAAGTACACCGATCATCGAAGACGATCTGCTGATCGTCGTCGTGGGAGGAAGTCCGCCGGAGGACCAAGAGGTTCCCCGCGGGCAACTGGACCGCGTGCGTGGCAACGGCTCGGGAATCGTGGCCTTCGACAAGCGGACTGGCCAAGTGAGGTACCAGATCACGAACGAGTTGGCCGGCTACGCTTCTCCCATCACGGCCACGATCGCCAATCGGCGATGGTGCTTTGCGTTTTGTCGCGGAGGTCTCGTAGCGTTCGAGCCGGCCACCGGGGCCGTGGACTTCTCCTATCCCTGGCGGTCGCAGAAACTGGAGAGTGCGAACGCCAGCACACCGGTGGTGGTGGGCGACGAGATCTTCCTGTCTGAAACGTACGGACCGGGTAGTTCACTGCTGAAGGTGAAACCGGGCAGCTATGACGTGGTGTGGCGCGATGAAGAGAACCGTCGCCAGAAGATTTTTCAGGCACATTGGAGCACGCCGATATACCGCGACGGATACCTCTACGGCTGCAGCGGCCGCAATTCACCGGATGCCCGTTTGCGGTGCCTGGAGTGGAAATCCGGTCAGGTCATGTGGACCGCCGGCGCGGCGGTCCATCGTAGCCTGCTCTACGTGGACGGTCACTTCGTCTGCCTCGAAGAGTACGGAAAACTGCAGCTTATCAAAGTGGACCATCGACGCTGCGAGGTCGTGGCCGAGATGGACTTGGGCGACCGTGGGAGGAGCGGCCGGCCGGAATCCGAATCCACACACCGCCTGCTAGTCTACCCCTGCTGGGCCGCGCCCATTCTGTCGCACGGGCTGCTCTACGTGCGCGGCCAAGACCGGCTTGTCTGCCTCGAACTGATCCCTCCCCGCTCAGCCCAGTGAGTCGGCTCGCCGTGGCCAGAAAAGGGGGACGCAGCAGGGAGTCATCCATGCGGTGGACACGCCTTACCGCACGCAAAGCACGCGAATGCGACTGCCCCAACAGATTCCAAACCCCAACCCTCGACAACCCAAATACCCGCAATTCCACATTCTCGCAAAACACCAAATAGCCCGCATTCAGTCCAGCCCCCGCGGTCGACAAAGCCTACGGACTTAACCCAGGCGGCTAATCGGAATGATCCTTAAGATTGTCGTAGAGATCACCGATTTCGCAAGAGTGGAGCACACTAACATAAACACGGACTTTCCAGGGGAGATGCGAAATGCGACGCACGCTCGGACTCATCGCTGTAGCCTTAGGCGCCGCTTTGGTGGTAACAGGGAGCACAAACGCGAAAGGGACAGAAAACAGCGTATTGATTGCCAAGGCGGACAAAGAGGCCGCCCCAGCCGTCAACCCGACGGACGAAACTGGCGAAGCACCTCCGACTGTGACGGTGAGAACAAACGAGGAAATCGACGTCACACCGGAAGAGAAACAACGTGCCGCACTCGCCCAGCAGAAGGCCACGGCCGAGGAGCAGCAGATCCAGAGTCGGCTGCGTGGTCTGCAAGTCCTGATGCAGAAAGAGGAGACAGCCTTGGCCCAGCGACTGGCCCAAGCCGCCAAGATTCGCGAGCAAGGGTTGGCCAAGAACGATCAGAAGCTGCTGGACCAGGCCGAACAGTACGAACGCCAGGCGCTCGACTACTACCAGAAACGCTGCCAGCAGTTCGAGAAAGCCAGCATTTCGGTAGAATCGACGACCGTACCGGCAGGCGTCTCCCAGCCACCGCGTGTCAACCGGCCGACGTCTCCACCCAACCCGACGCCACCGTCACGTTCGACCTCGCGGACCCGCACACGGCGTTAGATCGCGAGTCGGCCAGCAGGGTCATTGAGCCTGCTGGGCCGCCGGCCCCCCGTGCCTGGTGAGTCGCCATGCAGACGGTCGCCGGCCGAGGGCGGTCGGAGTTCGAGAATTAGACGAGGTGCGACAACATGTCTGCGCCTCGTCTTTTTTTTGCGGACTTCCGCGCCACTGAGTCCATGTCCAGCCCTGAGAGATGGTCATTGCGACATTCTCCTGTTGGACTCAATGGCGGACCTCGTGCTTCGGACATCGGATGTCAGGCACCCGATGGAGTTGCGGCCAGCGGCGCCCCTGAGGGACAGTCGGCATGCGACTCGGGTGCGCACGGCGAATCTCCAGTTCGCCGAGCCCTCACGAATGTGCCACTTCCTGCCGGTCTCTCATCAACTGGCACTCCCGCCGACACTCCAATCGGTGGCCGGGACCGTCAGCACTTCATCGCACAGGGCGTCGAACTCCCGCGTGAATTCGTCGGCCGACTCACGCAATTCCAGCAGGAACTGGCGTTCTCGGTCCCGCACGTGACCATCGGCATACAGCATTTTGAGAAGGTAGAAATGTTCGTCCATCCCGATTTTCCCATCGGCCAAGATGACCTCCTTGAGGATCGGGAAGAAGAGATCGTCAAATGCCGGGCAGACTTCCCGGGCGCTGCTCACCAGTCCGACAAGGAATTTCACATCATTGATGTCGAGTTCACCGTCTTGTTCGATATAGCCGCGGATAATCGCTACGTCTTCATCGGTGATCTTGTTGTCCGCAAGGAGTTCGGAATGGAGTTGATAGAGATTGGTCATATCCCAACTACCTCAATTATCAAATATTGTGTCACACCAAGGTTGAATCACCCCCCGCGTTGTCTGACGGACGATGGACGCGGCTGTGGTCGCTCAGGGGTTTCAGCGATCCACTTGAGAAAAACATAGGTTGTATTCCGAGTCGCGGGCAAATCAGGCTCGGCTGGCGCGGTTATGATAGTTGTCCGGCGCCAGATTAATGTGCGCCGGGCGGCGGGGAGCGAATCCCCGGGGTATCGGGGCGGGTCGCAGGCCCCCCTGGGGTGCCGCCACCCCACACTCGCGGGCCGAGCTCCTCGCGATCCCACCGGTCGGTGATCGGGAGAGCCTGTGCACGGGTCGCCTGTGCTGCCAGCCGAAAACCGGTATACTGCCGCCATGACTCGAGAATCTCCCCTGGTCGAACGTTTCCGAGAAGCTTATCAGGGCCAACCTCCCTGGGAGGCCGGGCACGCGCAACCCGCGATCGTTCAAGTGGCCCGGCGCATGCGAGGGTCCGTTTTGGACGCGGGATGTGGGACGGGAGATAATGCCCTCTACTTGTCACGGCAAGGTCACCTGGTCTATGGAGTGGACTTCGTGCCGGAAGTGATCGCGAGGGCCAAGGAGAAGGCGACTGAGTGGGGAGTGCAGGCTTGTTTCCTGGTCCTGGATGCCTTGTCGCTGCATGAACTCCCGCTGCAATTCGACAACGTCGTCGATTGCGGGCTGTTCCACGTTCTGTCGGATGAGGACCGCGTGAAATACGTTGCGTCGCTGGCCAGCGTGCTGAAGCCTGGCGGCTACCTCTGGCTGATGTGCTTCAGCGACAAGGAGCCGCCTGGCCAGGGGCCTCGACGGATTTCGACGGCGGATCTTCATGCCGCTTTGGCTCAGGGCTGGCACATCGAATCGATCGACGAAGTGCAGTTCGACACCGCTCCTTCCGTACCACAGGGCGAGTACTCGGCGGGAGGACCGCACGCCTATCTGGCCGTCGTCGAGCGGAGCGGTGGACCGGCCAATACTCGCCGGCAGGGCGCGTCTTGACTGCATCACCTGCCAGGCACTCGTCATCCTTTTCCGGGTTCCCCGCTTGTCGCCGCGGCGACAGCGCGATAGCGTAGCGGTATTGGCAACTGAATCCTTTCCAGCAAGGCCCCGCGGGCTCGAACTCGAGCGTGCGCGGCGAGTCCCGGTACGTGGAGCGAAGAGCGGATTATGAAGGCACTGGTGAAGCGGCATGCTCAGCCGGGACTATGGCTGGAGGATGTTCCGGAACCCAAGATCGGGATCAACGACGTCTTGATCAAGGTGGACCGTACCGGCATCTGCGGCACGGATGTCCACATCTACAACTGGGACGCTTGGGCCCAACAGACGATTCCGGTGCCGATGGTCGTGGGGCACGAATTCGTCGGGGAGATCATCGAGGTCGGATCGAATGTCGTGGACTTCCACGCGGGCGACATCGTCAGCGGCGAAGGGCACGTGGTCTGTGGGCGTTGCCGCAATTGCCTGGCCGGTCGTCGACACCTCTGCAAGAACACCAAGGGAATCGGTGTCAATCGACCGGGAGCATTTGCCGAGTACATGGTGCTCCCAATGACCAATGTCTGGCTGCACGCCGACGGAATCGATCGGGACGTGGCTTCCATCTTTGATCCTTTCGGCAATGCGGTGCACACCGCTCTCTCGTTCCCCGTCTTGGGAGAAGATGTGCTGATCACCGGGGCCGGGCCGATTGGCATCATGGCAGCCGCCGTAGTGAAGCATGCCGGGGCGCGTTTCGTGGTCGTGACGGACGTCAACCCCTATCGGCTCGAACTGGCCAAGAGGCTCGGCGCGACCTTGGCGGTGGACGTGCGTGAGACTCGCATCGCCGACGTACAGAAGCAGTTGGACATGCAGGAAGGATTCGATGTTGGCTTGGAGATGTCGGGCAGTCCAGCCGCCTTCCGCGAAATGCTCGACAACATGTGCCATGGCGGCAAGATTGCCATGCTGGGAATCCCCACGCAGGAGATCGCGATCGATTGGCGTACGGTGGTCTTTAACATGCTGACGATCAAGGGGATTTACGGCCGTGAGATGTACGAGACCTGGTACAAAATGACGGTGATGCTCGAGAGTGGACTCGACATCGGCCCGATTATTACTCACCGGTACCACTACTCGGAGTTCGAAAAAGGGTTCGAGGCGATGCGGTCCGGCAATTCGGGCAAGGTTGTGCTGAGCTGGAAGGACGCACGGTAGTCGCACGGTTCCCCCCCCATCGCCCTGAGGGTTCGCCCATGTACGGTAGAATTCAAGAGCATCTCCGCAGAGCACTGGAAGAAATTCGAGACAAGGGGCTATACAAACCCGAGCGGATCATTACGACGCCCCAGGATGCTCACATTCGCGTGAGTGGTGGTCAATCCGTGTTGAATATGTGCGCCAACAACTATCTCGGCCTGGCGGAACACCCCGCCGTGGTCGCCGCGGCTCACGCCGGACTGGATCGCTGGGGCTACGGCCTGTCGTCGGTTCGATTTATCTGCGGCACACAAGCGGTTCACAAGGAACTGGAAGCGAAAATCAGCGAGTTTCTGGGGACCGAAGAGACGATTCTCTATACATCCTGTTTCGACGCGAACGGAGGTCTCTTCGAAACGCTGCTGGACGCGGAAGACGCGATCATCTCGGATGAACTCAACCACGCCAGCATTATCGACGGAGTACGACTCTGCAAGGCTCAGCGATTCCGCTACAAGAACAGCGACATGGCGGATCTGGAGCTAAAGCTCCGGGAGGCCCGCTCGGCTCGCTTTCGCATGATCGCCACCGACGGTGTCTTCTCGATGGACGGCTATATCGCGAACCTGCCCGCTATCTGCGATCTAGCCGACAAGCATGATGCCATCGTCATGGTTGACGATTCTCACGCCGTCGGCTTCATGGGGAAACGCGGCCGGGGCACCCCCGAATATCACCAAGTGATGGACCGCGTTGATATCATCACGGGGACCCTCGGCAAGGCACTCGGCGGCGCCAGTGGCGGCTACACGAGTGGCCGTCGCGAGTTCATCGAACTGCTCCGCCAACGCTCGCGACCGTACCTCTTCTCAAACTCCGTTGCCCCCCCCATCGTGTCGGCATCGATCAAGGCGATTGACCTGCTGCTGGAATCCACCGAACTGCGCGACAAACTGGAGCAGAACACGCGGTTCTTTCGTCAGGAGATCGCCAAAGTCGGGTACGAGGTACTGCCTGGCGAGCATCCAATCGTCCCGATCATGTTATATGATGCGGCGTTGGCCAGCCGAACTGCGGATGCACTGCTGCACAAGGGCATCTATGTCATCGGATTCTCGTACCCGGTTGTTCCCCCGGGAAAAGCGCGCATCCGCACGCAAATCTCCGCTGCTCACTCGCTGGAGGATCTCACGTTTGCCGTCGAACAGTTTGCGGCCGTCCGCCGCGAACTGACCTGACGCGGCCGCCGGCTGCCTCCAAACCGGAAATCCAAATGCCGCTGGCCCGAAACAAACTCAAAATCCCCAACTCGCGATCCAAGCGCCCCAAGGACCAACGCACGCGCTGCCAGCTCTTTCCTAACAACGCCAACGTCGATCATCGCCAGGTGAGTGTTGAGCGTTTTTCCATGCAGTGCTCAATATTCCCATCTCCGCCTTCCTTCCCGCCAGAAACGGCCGGCGGGCAAGAGAGTTCGCGGCGACTTGTCACTCTCCCAGATAAATCTGGGAAGCCGGGTGACGGGCCTTCCACTTGCTCCAAGATGTGACCTCATAGTCCACGTCCGACAGGGGAATCTCGCGACTGTTGTGGTAGTACTGTTGGCCTTCGAAACACAGCAGCATCTGCCCGTTGCAGATACCACCGACACCCAATTCCAGCCACCGCGACTGGTGTGACCGTGACAATACGCGAGCGCAATGCGACGTATCGCAGTAGGTTACGCTGACCGCCGTATCGCCAATGAGTTGATTGACCACGTGTCGGCGTGTTTGACTCGCGCTGAAAGGGAGGCCTGCCGGCATGCTGAGAGCGCGCACCGAGAATGCCAGGGCCCGACCATTGATGACGATGCCGATGACACGCATCGCATCTGTGATCCGTCTGTCGTGCAGCGTGGCATACTCCGGCTCATAGATCCCCAGCACATTCATCAGAATTTCGGTCGGGGCGGCCTCATCGAGACAGTCAGCTTGGTCCACCGCATCGCGGGTCAAGAGCGCCGTGTCGGGCAGCGGCGAACGCACATAGGATTGCCACGCATAATTCGCGGCAGCACAGCCAGCCAGGATGACCGCGGCGGCCAGAGGAATCAACACGGATCTCCAGGGGCGGATGACGCCCTGCATGTTCACCATTTCATCGTCCTCGCTCCGAGCTATTGACCCTGTGGCGTAGCGCATCGCAAAACAGTCCACAGCGGGTGATTCCACCGAGCATGCGACGTGCAACAGGGTTAAGCGGACCTGCGGCAGGTTGGGCTACGAAGAGGCGGGCACACAAGGGGCCGGCCGGGCAGCGGAGACCCGCCGGGAATCGATTGATCCCGCCGGTATGCGCAGGGTAAGATAATAGCACCAGCATGCCCGGGCCTCTCGGGAAGTTGGCTAGAGCCGCCCGGGAGCCAACACCTCCTGGGCGGTTCGCTGTAGTATTTGCGGCGTCCCGCCGACGCCTCTGCTGCGAATCTACGCCTACCCAAAAAACCCGCGGGAGCCGGCAGGGTTCCGCAGAATTACGAAAAAATCGCAAATCTGCCGCGGTGGGGTGCCCGAAACTTGTCCCGCCGGTGGCCGGCGGATCCGGGCTCCTCCGTCAACTGGGCTCGACCTGGACCGTTACGGTTTGCAGTAGCGGTCCAACCAGTCGAAGAAGATGCGGTGCCAGAGTACTCCGTTCTGTGGACCGAGCACCCAGTGCCCTTCTTCAGGATAGTAGAGAAATCGTGAGGGAACGCCGTTGAGTTGAGCTGCGGTGAAGGCTTCCATGCCCTGGGTGACCGGCACGCGAAAATCCTTTTCGCCGTGAACCACCAACAGAGGCGTTGTCCAGTTCTGGACGAACCGATGCGGTGAGAACCGATCGTACATCTGCCGAGTCCGCGGGCTTTGCCAGTAAGCTCCACCCAAGTCCCACTGGGGAAACCAGATCTCTTCGGTGGAACCGAACATCGACTCCAAATTGAAGACTCCGGCGTGTGCGACCATGCAACAGAACCGATCTTGATGGTTGCCCATCAGCCAGTAAACACTGTAGCCACCGTAGCTGGCGCCAATCGCGGCCATGTGCGCGGTGTCCGTGTAGGGCTCCACCATCATCGCATCGGTGGCCGCCAACACATCTCGCATCGCCTGCCCGCCCCAGTCACCACTGATCTGGTCGTTCCATTGCTGTCCAAAACCGGGCAGCCCGCGACGATTGGGTGCCACAATCACGTAGCCGTTGGCCGCCATCAAGTGAAAGTTCCAGCGATACGAGAACCACTGTCCAATCTGTCCCTGGGGGCCTCCCTGGCAGTAGGTTATGAGGGGCCATTTCTTCTGCGGGTCGAAATCAGGAGGATAAATCACCCAGCAGTGAATCATCTTGCCGTCGCTCGCCCCAACCCATCGCTCCTCAACCTTCGGCAAGTCCAGTGCCTCAATCCGGGCATCGTTGATCCGGGTCACTCGCTCGGCAGTACCGTTGGCGATCGACAACAGCGAGAGTTCTTTCGGACGAATCATATCCTGCGAGTCGACCAGCAGCTGGTTGCCCCCGGGCATGACACTGAGACAGTTCCAGTCGAAAGCGCCACGCGTGATCTGAGTAGCCTGCCGGTCCGCAAGCCCCATCCGAAACAGTTGATTGGTCCCGCGATACTCCGACATGAAAACGACAGCCTGCGAATCAGGCATCCAGGCAACGCCATGCGTCGTTTGATCGAGACCGGCAGTCAAATCCCGCATCGATCTTTGCGCACGATCGAAGATCATGATGCGGTTCTTGTCTGCTTCAAAGCCGGGACGCTGCATCGAATGAAAGGCGATGTATGAACCATTCGGCGAATAGACTGGCGCGGTGTCATACCCGTCCATGGATGGCGTGATGCAGTCGGCAGCGTGCTGGCCGTCGATTCGCACCAGGTAAATGTCGCTGTCGGTCGACTCGGCTGGATTGTTCACGACTTTGGCGGTATACGCCAGCTCATCTCCCCGCGGCGACCAGTTGAATTGTTCCGCGCCGCCGGTCGGCGGCAAAGGGCAATCGGCTCGGATCCCTCGCATCAGGTCTATGGCTTCTTCGGCCAGCCCTTGAGGGGAAAGAGGAGCCACATGCAGGTGGCTGTAAGTGTAGTCGTGCCACGTATCCCAGTGACGATACATCAGACCATCGATAAGGCGTGCATCCGCTTTGGGGAGATCGGGGTAAAGCTCCTGCACAGCCGTGTCCAACTTGACCGCTGCCGTGAACGCAATGTGCTTGCCGCCCGGCGCCACCTTGAGTTGGCTGACCCCCGCTTCCACGCGGGTAACTTGCGTGGGAACAGCGCCCGCCAGATCGACCGACCAGACCTGCGGCTGGGATTCCTGATCCCGATCTCCCGCCGGCAATCCGACATAGAACAACCGCTCTCCACCCGGTAAGTCGACAAACTGCAGACCGTCGGCGACTTTGAGATCGCGCACGACAACCCAATCGCGATGGTTCGGCAAATCGAAGAGGTGAATCTCCGACCTGCCGGAGTTCTCCTGCAGATTGAAGGTGCGCACGGCATAGGCCACCAGGCTTCCCTGGGCATTGACCGCCGTGCTACCCAGCCTCCCCAGATCCCACAGGCGCTCGGGCGTCAGCCGGTCTCCCGCTGCCGCCGACAGGTTGGATACAGAACTAATAATCAAACCAGTCATGAGGATGCGAATCATCGTTATCTCCACAAAAAGGCCGCGCAAGCTATCGTAGTCAATTGTAACTCAAGTGTTATGGCCTAGTCTTCTGAAGAGTCCACACAACACATCTTACGGGAAGAACTTACACGGCACTCTTCCGGACCAGCGACAGGTGCTTTCAGGCCATGACATCAGCCCCCCTGCTACTGCTTGGGTCCCAGGACTGCCTGCTGAGTGATGCCGACGAGTCGACCGGCCCACCAAGATTGGTCCGTCGCCACCGATCGGCGAACATGGCAGGGGCCAAGGCCGTGCTGCGTAACCTCCCGCACATCGCGGTGCAGCAACCCTACCGGCTATTGCTGACCTGCAGTGTTCTGGCACTCCTGGCCAGCTGGACGACCCCGGCGCAGGGCGCCGACAGCGTCACTGTCCGATTAGCAGTCGACGGCGTCGCCGTGGAGGGAACGCCCATCGCCTGGAACAGTGCACAAGTGCTGTTTCTCGCCCGCAATGGCTTCCTGTTCGAGTTGGCGCCGAACAAGGTCGAGGATTTTCGCCCGACAGCCAACCGATTTCAGCCTTGGCCTCAGAGCGAGATGCGGGGACAACTGCAGAAGGAATTCGGGCGGCAGTTCGAGGTATCGGGCACCGGCAATTACCTGGTCGTGCATCCGGCCGGACAGCGGGATCGTTGGGCCGGGCGGTTCGAGGAACTGTTTCGGTCCTTTGTCCACTACTTCAGCGTCCGCGGGATGCGCCCCGCCGCGCCGGAATTCCCGCTGGTGGCGGTGGTGTTTCATTCACAGCAGGATTTCGCCAAGTACGTGCAGCAAACCGGCGGCACCGCCGCGCCCCAGATCCTGGGCCTATACTCCCCGCGCACGAATCGAGTGATGCTCTATGACATGACACAGGGACAGTCCGATGACGCGACCTGGCACGTGAACGCCGAGACGATCATTCACGAAGCCACACACCAAATGGCGTTCAATACGCACATTCACAGCCGTTTTGCCATGCCTCCGCGGTGGGCTGGCGAGGGACTGGCAATGCTGTTCGAGGCGCCCGGTGTCTGGAACGCGCGCCGACACCCCAATCAAGTGGACCGAATTAATCGCAGCCGACTCGACCTGTTCCGCCAATACCTGCAAGCCCAGCGACCTAAGGGCAACCTGGCTCAGTTTGTCAGTCAGTCCGACAAGATCTTCGCCACAGCCCCGGCGATCGCCTACGCCGAAGCGTGGGCATTGACCTTCTTCCTATCCGAAAAGGAACCTGCTCGGTACCTCAAATACCTCGCTAAGACCGCAGCGCGCGAGCCGCTCAAAACATACACCAAGGCAGAACAACTCCAGGAATTCACCGATGTGTTCGGTAGCGACATGACAATGCTCGAAGCCCGCTACCTTCGCTTTGTCCAGCAACTTCCTTAACGCGACCCGCGGCCGCAACCAAACGGAAAATCCGAAATCCAAAATTCGAAATCCTAAACAGGAAAATTCGCAAGACAACAACTCCAGAGAAAAAACCTCCGCCGCCAGCCAAACTACAGTCACGCACCCACCAGCAACTTCTCACCGGCAGCAGGCCATTCTGTCCTCCCTTCTTCCCTTTCTCCCTTCTTCCCTTTCTCCCTTCGGCGCTCCCTGCACGACCGGTTCTGACGATCGCAACAGTTGATCACAGCGCACCTCGACCAATGTGCCGAATTCACCCTGCCACTCGAGTTGCGATGAGACACGCCCCAACTACGCTAGATGAATCCGGACTCAATTTGGCGATCGGAGTTGTGCTGTGTCACCCGGCAGACCGAGGGTGAGCGGCCATGAACAGAGATTGGTAAGCATCATGAACATGGACAACCTGAGTTTCAACACCCGTAAGTCGCTCTGCAATCATTTGGGAGAATTGGCGGGAGCGGAACTGGCGGAGTTCCTGCAACACCTCAATGCGCGCCTCGAGATGGTGGAACGTAACAAGGTCGAGATCACACGTATCGTGCCGGAAACGCGGCCCGCCGCTTACCATCTGCCCTCTCACTCGCTGTGAGCACATGTTGGCGCACGGCAGTGCCGTTCGACGGCCGAGGAAATGGGGAGCAGTGGATGCTGCAGGAACGGAATAAATTCCGTTCTACGTAGGGTTGCGGCCGCAGGCCGAAGCGTCGAGTGTTCGTCGGCATGATCTGCCCGCCGTGGGCGCATGCTGCCGCACGGCAGTGCCGTTCCGCGGCCGGGGAAATGGGGAGCAGTGGATGCTGCAGGAACGGAATAAATTCCGTTCTACGTAGGGGTTGCGGCCGCAGGCCAATGGGGTACAGACGTGGGACAAGCCGCCCCGCCGCCCCGCCGCCCCGCCACTTCCCGTATTCTCGCGTTGACGCCTCTCGGCTCAATAGACATAATCCGCCGATTTTGTTGTTCGACACGGCCCGATCGGCGAAGCGGAATGGTCTATCGCGCGACATCCCTGGTCTCGAGGGAGGGACGACTGCTGCTAGCGGCGGCGATCGTCCTTGCGCTCCCCTGTACCCCCGCGCCGGCACAAGGACGCTCGGCGGATCAGCGGGCACCAGATCGCACGACCGAACCCCACCCCACCTCGAACGCGGAGGATTCTGACTCGAGCTGGCAATATCCGGCTGAACCCGGCTCCGATTGGGTGACCCCTCCGGAACCGCCGCACATGCCCGATCCCGAGCTTCCACCCGACGGGATGCGGCGGCACCCATTTCGACACATGGGCTTGGGCCAGCCGTTAGAGGGGACGAGCTGGCTAAATCGTCCGCTGTATGTCGAACTGTTCGTCGGCTCCTGGTTCGGTGACACGCTGGTTCCCGGCCATGTGGAGGCGGACACCGGCTTCTTTAGCGGCTTGGTATTGGGAAACGACCTCAGCCACTATTGGGGGTGTGAACTCAGGCTGAGTCTGGCATACATCGATGTCGAATTCGATTCCGAGCAGTATACGAGCGGCCGAGCAAGGACGATTGTAGGGGACCTGAACGTGCTCTATTACCCCTGGGGTGATGCACGGTGGCGTCCCTATGGTTCGCTGGGGTTGGGCGTAGCCGGCTACCACTTCGTCGATCTCGACAATATGCAGGTCGATCACACGGGGGCCTCCCTGCCGATTGGTTTCGGCGTAAAGTACCTGCTCCGCAACTGGCTCGCTTTGCGTATTGACATCAAGGACAACGTGATATTCGGCGGAAAAGATGTGGGGACCACCAGCAATTGGTCACTCACCGGCGGCATTGAAATGCACTGGGGAAGCGAGACGGCAGATCGCTATTACCCCTGGTAGCCCCGGCCACCGCCGGATGATCTGCCGGCACAGTCTCGAGCGAGCTTTGTGTTTTTCCCGGCATGCGCTATAATAGCCCCCTCACAGGCTCATCTACCCTCGCGCCGGCAAGGAGGTCGCCGCAATGCTCGCTAGCCCCCGCCAATGGTTTGTCTTTGTGTCCGGCACGCTACTGCTGGTCGTCAGCTGGCTAATGGGGACGCCAGCCGAGCCTCCCGCCAAACCTCCAACCTTATCGCCGCCTCCGCCAGCCTCTGTCAGCCTCTGCCAAAACACCCAAACTGAGACTGCGCCGCCGATTGCCCAGGCCTCAGTCCCAGCGGCGGATGGCATGCCCCAGGCTCAGGAAGCTGCCATTCGCGAGATTCTCGAGTTCCGCCAGCAACACCAAGACCTGTTCCACGGTACGCTGCTACAAGACATGGCCTTGTCCGAGGCGGACGAGGAGTTTCGGCAAGCGCTGCAGGACGTAGTGCGCAGGCAGCACCCGCAACCCACTGACGGTACCGAGCCGACAGCCGTTTCTCCCCGCACACAAGCCTGTGAAGCAGCCTACCTGGAGCACATCACCGAGCAGCGGCAAGTCGCATGCCAACAGGACGAGCAACCATCGAGCGGGCCAACCGATGCGGTTCTGGTGAGCGCTTTGCGGCAGGCCTGTCGCCAACTCGACGACAAAGCCAATGAGCTGGAGGACTTCCAGCTGTACGCGGCGGCTGATCAACTACGGGCTCTTTCGAGCGATCTGAGGAGACAGGCGCGAAAATGGGCGCCGCCGGTCATCCCCCCCTCGGCCCGTCAAGCCGCGCTGCCAGCAGCTGTGGAGCGCCAGACCACCACCCAATAGACCGCCCCGCTCTGGGTACTTCCAGCCGCTCTCACCACCCTCGAATGGCCAGCCAATCGCGGCTCGCTTTCGGGGTGAAATCATGGGTCACGGGGTGTCCAGCGGGACGACCCTCAGAATCGGACTATTCGTCCCAACTTCCTTGCCCTGCGAAGTTACCGAACGATTGACAACCCACGCGGCCCTAGGCCATGATGGACACAATGGGTCTGATATGAATGACAGTCTGGGCGGACTACGGGATCCCTCCAGGCAAGTCGGTTGTCAGGCAAGTCGGTTGCCACCGACCTGCGGTGACCAGAGTGGTCAGTGAATCACGCGGCTTGGTCTCCCTGTGTGGCACCTGTTTGCAGGGCGAGCCATCATGTCCCAGCTGCTGCTGGCTGGTCGCTTGATTGTGCCGGGATAACGAGATCCTGCGAGCTAGTCGAGGCGAGCGGCCGCCTGCCAACTGCAGATCAATCGCCCCGCCCTGGGGTGGGCGAAAACCGGTAGTCGACCAACGGACCATTCGTGATCGACATTGTACCGGGCGATACCCCTCGGCTGTGGCAGGTTCGCGCTTTTTGCGGTGTCGGCTTTCATGGAACATCTTGTCTATTGTCAGATTATTCTGCTTATTCGGCTTAGTCGGCTCGCGGGTCAAAACGTGACCAGATCGAATCCGGTGCCCGCAATCAAGAAGAGTGGGAAAATTAAGCTCGAGCGGAACCTCTCGTTGGGGCGAGGTCCTACCTCGTTGGTATTCCAGTCATGGTAAATCCAAAGTTCGCACACGGACGATCCGGGGAACCACACATGGCCAGCTCAGATTTCGGTGCGATTCTGATCCGCCGCAAAGTCATTAGTCGAGACCAGTTGAACGAAGCCGAGCAGATGGCGCGGGAACAAGATTCCACCGCCGCTGACTGCCTGGTCAGATTGGGCTATGCAACCGGTGACGAGGTGACTCGCGCATTAGCCGAATTCCACGGCATGGAGTTCGTGGATCTGGCTGAATTGAAGATCCCGGAAGAGGTCATTGAGCTGGTTCCGGAGTCCGTGGCCCGTGAAAATGCCGCCTTGCCCCTGTCCCTGGAAGATGACGCGCTCAAGGTCGCCGTGAGTGATCCGTTCGACATCGAGACGATCGAGAAGCTTCGGTTTATTCTCAACCGCAAGGTGGAAACCGCCCTGGCACCCCGTGAGAGCATTTTGGAGGCCATTAACCGGTATTATGGGCAAGCAGAAGGCGAAAGTGCCGACTCCATGCTCCAGGAATTCACCGATACGGCTATCGATTTCACCGAAACAGAAGATTCTCAGATCTCGGCCTCGGAAATCGTGGACGAAAACAGCGCCCCGGTGGTTCGCTTGGTGCAGCTGATGATTCAGGAAGCGGTTCAGTTGCGGGCCTCGGACATCCATATTGAGCCGTTTGAGGATCGGATCCGGATCCGCTACCGCATTGACGGCATACTGATCGAACGCGATAGCCCCCCTCGCCGGTTACTGGGTGCCATCCTCTCGCGCGTCAAGATTCTCTCGAAACTCGACATCGCCGAGCGACGCCGGCCACAAGACGGGCGAATTAAGGTCAGCGTTGGGGAAAAAGAACTCGACCTCCGCGTGAGCGTGATTCCGACCAACCATGGCCAGTCGGTCGTGATGCGACTGTTGGACAAAGACAACATCAAGGTGGGTGTTCGACAGCTCGGATTGGGGGAGACCGACTTCCAGAAATTCAACTCGCTGATGCGCCGACCCAACGGGATTATTTTGGTGACCGGCCCCACCGGGTCCGGCAAGACGACCACGCTCTACGCCGCACTCAACGCCCTGAATCGGCCGGACCGCAAGATCATCACCGCCGAAGACCCGGTCGAATACTACCTGGCCGGCATCAACCAGGTCGAGGTCCGCCACAGCATCGGGCTCGACTTCGCCCGCATTATTCGCTCCATGCTGCGTCAGGCCCCGAACGTGATCCTGGTCGGTGAAATGCGAGATTCGGAAACGGCATCCATGGGAATCCAGGCATCTCTAACAGGACACTTGGTTTTCAGTACACTACATACGAACGATGCGCCGAGCGCTGTGACACGCATGGTGGACATGGGTGTTCCCGGGTATTTGGTCGCCAGTAGCGTGATCGCGGTGCTGGCTCAGCGTCTCGTGCGGGTCGTGTGCAGTCGCTGCAAGCATCCCTACACACCTCCCGACAGCGTCTTGGCGGATGCCGGTATCACTCCCGAAATGCTGAAGACCGCGACGTTCATGCGTGGCAAAGGTTGCTCTTACTGTCAGAAAAAGGGATATCGCGGACGCATGGCGATCTTCGAAATCATGATGATCACCTCCAAGATCCGCGAGTTGATTTTCAGCGGGGCCACCTCCACGGAAATCCGCAAGGCAGCGATTAGCCAAGGCATGTCAACACTTTACGTGGACGGCCTGCGCAAAGCGATGGCCGGCGCCTCGACGCTCGAAGAGGTCTACCGGGTGGCCAAGCGCACCGAGCAGGACGAGATCGTATTTTGACCGATGCCGATCGGGTGTGAGAGGAGGCAAATGGACGACGGCTGGCGCGATCCCTGGGCCTGTAACACCGTCCAGGTGCCCGTCAAAGCCGAAATCGTCGGGGTAAGTCCGTGCGGTCGCCGTCCAACTTGTATTGCGGAGGGCGGACCGAGTCGATCCTGGGCAGGGGCAAATGAGGAAACTGGATAGCGAAGAGAAGACCCGAGCACGTCGCAGGAGGGGCATCAGCCCCCAGCACAAATGATGCCAATTCGGCTCGTCATTTGAGTTCTCGGCCATCGAGACGAATAATCATGGTGCTGGCGACGGGCAGAACGCCCGTTGACGTGCACATCGGTGGCAGTCCTTTTCATTTATTCCAGTCCTTGTGTTCGCACACCGATGGAGCGACACCATCCTGGCGGTGGTGGCCACGTACGGCGTGGACTAGCCCGCCCGCGGGCGGCACCTAGCGTCACGACTATGATGGCCGACGGAACAGAGTTTATTTCTGGGGGATCGGTCGATCCCCGCCCTTGACTACTCTCCGTGGTAAACAGCACCGATGGCACAGCAGATTCTGATCGATAAGCTTCTCATGGCCTGCGTCAAACAGGGCGCCAGCGACATTCACATTACCGTGGGGCAACCTCCCGTTTTTCGACTCCATGGCCGGCTGCGGAGGCTGGAAACCAAGGTCTTGGATTCGGAAGATACCGTGTCGCTGATGAAGAGTATCTCGCCCGAGCGCTGCCAGCGTGAGCTGCAGGAGTCGGGCACCTCCGACTTCGGCTTTGCGTTTGGCGACAAGGCCCGCTTCCGCGTCTCCATTTTCAAGCAGCGGGGGGATGTCGCCATGGTCTTGCGACAGATCCCCAACGACATGCTCAAGCCGGAACAATTGGGCTTGGGGGAAGTGATCACGAAGCTGATCATGCGGCCGCGCGGCTTGTTCCTGGTCACCGGGCCGACCGGCTCGGGCAAGAGCACGACGTTGGCCAGTCTGGTGAATTACATCAACGAGAATGTGGACCACCATATTATCACGATCGAGGACCCGATCGAATTCTATCACTATCACAAGAAGTCGACGGTCAATCAGCGCGAGATCGGCGTCGACGTGCCGAGTTTTGCCGAGGCAATTCGGCGCGCTTTGCGGCAAGATCCGGACGTGATCCTGGTGGGTGAAATGCGTGACCTGGAAACGATCGAAGCAGCCATTACGGCCGCCGAAACGGGGCACATCGTCTTCGCCACGCTGCACACCAACAGTGCCCAAGGAACCGTCAACCGCATGATCGATGCTTTTCCCGGCAACCTGCAGGATCAAATCCGCACGCAGCTGTCGACCGCGCTGATTGGCATCCTCGCTCAGACGTTAATTCCCAGGATTGGCGGCGGACGTGTGGCGGCCTTTGAAACGCTGGTCGTGACCCCGGGTATCGCCAACCTGATCCGCGAAAACAAGACGTTCCGGATCAACTCCGCGATCCAGACGGGAGCGAAATTCGGGATGCAACTGATGGACGACGCCTTGTTCGACCTCTGGCGTAACGAGCGTGTTACGGTGGAGGACGCATTGTCCCGAGCGCATCGCGCCGATGACTTGGCCCAACGCATTGTCAATTACAAACGCGGGCTCATCGACCAAGGCGAGGACGACGATGGCAAGGCGGAAGAGTAAGAAGGTGATTGGTAGCTGGCCAATCGTGGCACCACCGGGACAGGCCCGGCGGAGGCCGGAGGCGGCACGAGCAGGGCGGTTGAGAAAGCACAACGCGGAGCGAGAAATTGACATCCCCCATTGATGCGTACCGGAGCCACAGCCTGGCACGGTGGAAGTAGTTGCCTTACCCGTTGAGGAATACAGATGGCCATTCGTCGCATAGGGCAGATTTTCGTCGACATGGGTTTCATCGACGATGACCAGCTCGAAATGTTGCTGGAAGAGCAGCAGCAGCAACCCGGTGAAAAGCTCGGCAAGATCGCCGAAGAAATGGGCCTGATCACCGATGATCAATTGGTCCAAGCGTTAGCGGAGCAAATGAACCTGCAGGTGATCAACCTGGCGGAAACCACGGTTTCCCCGGAAGCTTTGGACCTGGTCAGCCAGACCATGGCCATGCTTTACCACGTGATCCCGGTGAAGTTCGAGGACAACACGTTGACGATCGCCACCGCCGAGCCTCAGAACCTGGCGGTCCCCGACGAGCTGCGGACTTTCCTGGGCTACACCATTCGCCAGGTAGTGACGACTGAGCGGGAGATCAAGCAGGGCCTGGACCGCTATTACGATGCGGCTGGGGAGAGCGTCGAGAGCATCATCAGCGAGTTGGAGAACGATGCAGAGCTGCTCAAGCAAGCCGAGGCGTTGGTCGGTGATGGGGCCATCGATCTGACGGGCGCCGAAGCGTTGGCCGACAGTGCGCCGGTGCGCAAGCTGCTCAATATGGTGCTCTTATTGGCCATCAAGGATCACGCCAGCGACGTGCACTTCGAGCCCTTTGAGGACGAATTCCGCATCCGCATCAAGGCGGACGGAGTATTGTATGAAATGGTTCCGCCACCGCGGCATTTAGCGTTTGCCATCACGACCCGCATCAAGGTCATGGCGAACTTGGACATTGCCGAACGGCGTTTGCCCCAAGACGGCCGCATCGAATTGTCGGTGGGCGGTCACCCGGTCGATTTGCGGGTGAGTGTCCTGCCGACGTTATTCGGCGAGAGCGTGGTGTTGCGGATCCTGGATCGCAGTGTCGTTTCGCTCGACCTGAACAAAGTCGGCATGGATCCACCGACCATTGCGGCCTTTCGCGAAGTCATTGCCAAGCCCAACGGGATTGTGCTGGTCACGGGCCCCACCGGTTCGGGCAAGACCACCACGCTTTACTCCGCGTTGAATGAACTCAATACGGTGGAAGACAAACTGATTACGACCGAGGATCCGGTCGAGTACGACATGGCGGGGATCATTCAGATCCCGATTGATGCGGAAATCGGCAACACCTTTGCCCACTGCCTGCGCAGCATCCTGCGGCAGGACCCGGACAAGATCCTGGTGGGTGAGATCCGAGACCTGGAGACTGCGGAGATCGCGGTGCAGGCGTCGTTGACCGGCCACATCGTGTTCAGCACGCTGCACACCAATGACGCCCCCAGCACGATCACGCGGCTCAAGGACATGGGTGTCCCCACGTTTCTGATCACTGCCACGTTAGAGGCCATTTTGGCCCAGCGCCTGGTGCGCCGCATCTGCACGCAGTGCCGCGAAGAAACCACTCCCACACCGGAGATGATGGCGCAGCTCGATCTGACTCCGGAGCAGGGGCGGAGCATGAAGTTCTATCGCGGCATGGGCTGCGACGTATGCAACAATACCGGCTACAAAGGCCGTGTCGGCTTGTTCGAACTGATGATCATCACCGACAAGCTGCGCGACATGATCATGACGAACGCGTCGGTCGACGAAATGCGCGACGAATCGAGAAGAAACGGGATGGTTTCGCTGCGCGACGCCGGCATGCAGTTCGTCAGTCAGGGGGTCACGACAGCCGAGGAAGTGCTGCGTGAGACGATTATTGACGCCTAGATTGAGTGGCCCAATCCGGGTCCAGGGGCGAGGCGGGAATCCGACAGCGGATGCGCCAAGTACGAGACAATTTCGCGGATCCAATATCCGAT
Organism: uncultured Planctomycetota bacterium; assembly: GCA_963802295.1. GTDB lineage: Bacteria > Planctomycetota > Planctomycetia > Pirellulales > Pirellulaceae > JAJRVM01. The sequence goes on from CAWDIM010000012.1 coordinate 38,571, forward strand.
TGACGGAAGCGGACAGTGAGATCGGTTAGCGGGCGATGAATCGAACCATCACTTAAGGTCCATCCATGTCCCCCCAGCGGTGACAGCGGGACTCGTGACTGTAAAGGACTTTGACGATGCCGACGTATCAATTTGAAGCGATGGACGCCACCGGCCAGGAAATCAAGGACGTGATCGAAGCTGCGTCCGAGGACGAAGCGCAAACCACGATTCGTCAGATGGGGTACTTCGTCACGAAGATCTCCGTCAAGAAGGGAGCGGGGGCCGCGAGCGAAGCCGCCGCGAGAAAGAAGCGTTCGTTTGCCATTGGCAGTGTCAAAGGCAAGCACCTGACGGCGTTCACGCGCCAACTTTCCATTTTGCAGGATGCCGGCCTGCCGATCCTCCGCAGCCTGCGGATCCTGGAAGGCCAATCGCGTGCCGGGCGGCTCAAAAACTCGCTGATGGACGTCTGCGACGAGATTGAGGCGGGCTCCACGCTCTCGGAGGCCATGTCGAAGTCGCCCAAGTCGTTCAATCGACTCTACGTGAACATGATCAAGGCCGGCGAGGCGGGCGGTGCCTTGGAAGTCATTCTGCAGCGTCTGGCCGAGTTCCTGGAACGTGCTGAATCACTCAAGCGGAAGGTGAAAGGCGCCATGATCTATCCGATCGTGGTCGTGATGGTGGCGGTTGGTATTTTGACTTTCATCATGATCAAGATCGTCCCCACGTTCGAAGATATGTTCACGGAATTCGGACTCAAGCTCCCCGCCGCCACGGAACTGCTGATGGCCATGTCGCGTAACGTGGTGACCTATTGGTACATGATCCCAGCCATACCGATCGGTATCTGGTTATTCATCAAACTGGTCCGCAAGTTCAAGCACGGCCGCATGGGCTGGGATATGTTTCTGCTGAAAATTCCCGTCTTCGGCCCGCTCATCGAAAAGAACGTGCTGGCTCGGACCACGCGCACCCTGGGAACGCTGGTGGCCAGCGGTGTGCCGATTCTGGAAGGCCTGAACATTACGCGTGAAACAGCCGGCAATTCGCTGTTCGAGCGGATGTACGGTAAAGTCACCGACGCGATCCGCGAAGGCGAGACGATTGCCAAGCCGATGAAGGAGCATTCCAAACCGGGCTTCCATCCGGTCGCCATGTTCTTCTGGTGTGCGCTGGTCGGCGGGCCAATGATCCCCATTTGCTTCCTCCCTAACATGATGCAGACCGGCTTGATGATGGTCGGAGCCGGGTGTGTGCTGGGTGGACTCTGGTATTTCACGCGGATGAATAACCGGTTCGTGGACGACCTGGTCGTGAACATGGTCGACGTCGGTGAGGAGACCGGTGAATTGGACACGATGCTCTACAAGGTGGCCGATACGTACGACGAGGAAGTCCGCACGATGACCGACGGTTTGATGTCGTTGTTGGAACCGTTGCTGATCTGCTTCCTCGGCTTCGCGGTCGGGTTCATCGTCGTGTCGCTGTTCATGCCGCTGGTCGATTTGATTTCGAAACTGTCGTAACCCGCTCGTAGGCCGGGCGGCGGCGGGCGACACGCAGCGCGTGGGGCGCCGCCCCGCTTGGACAGAAGAAACCGGAGGGATGAAAAGATGAGTACCAAAGGATCGTCGCGACGCGCAGCATTCACCCTGGTGGAAATGCTGGTCGTCATTGTCATCATCGGAATCCTGGCCGGCCTGCTGCTGTCCGCCGTCGGCATGGCCAGGAAAAGGAGCTCTGCGATCGCAAATCTCCATCGACCTCAACAATGTCTCGCAGGGGCTCGAGGCCTACAAGAATAATCACGGAGACTACCCGCCGGATTTCACGGACCTGGCGATCGTCAAGCGGCATATCCTGACGGCCTGGCCGAAAATTGACAGTGCCGAACTGAGCGGAGTCATGGCCACTTTCCTGACCTACGGGGTCGATCCGGCCGAGGCTCTGGCGTTCTGGCTCGGTGGATTCAGCGCCGATCCCAAACACCCGTTCACGGGACCGGGTGGGCCGTTCGTACTCGACAGCAGCGGCACCGTTTATGGCAACCCGGAGCGGTTGCCGGGCAGTATGGACTCGACCCGCGCGATGACGTGGCAGGTGCCGCAGGTGGTGTCCGCCGGGCCACCCCAGATCACAGGCCAGTTGTCGTCGGACGGAGACAACGATCCGTTCGCCGTCTTCGTCCCCCCCCGACGCAAGGTGCCTTACGTGTACTTCCACAACATCACCTACGGTGGTGTGACGAAACCCCTGGCGCTTCCCACCAATGGTTACTATCCACTGACGCCCGGCAGTCCAACCGGCTATGCCCGGCCTTATCTCGCCGACGATCGCCCCACCCCGAATTCCCTCTATGGCTTCGAGTGGGTCAACAAGACGACCTACCAGGTCATTAGCGCGGGACTGGACGACAACTACGGGTCAGGCGAGTTTCTGACCAACCCCCTGCTGTACCCACATTTCCCCAAGGGAATGAATTACCTTTCGCCGGGTATCGGTGATGATCGACAATGTCACGAACTTCAGTGAAGGTAAGGCAATGAGGATGTTAGCGAATACGTCTGAGGGTAGAGCAGACGTAGATCGCTCCCGCACTGGAGGATTTGAAGCCATGAACGTCGCGCACGAGCAATATCGGCGTCAGCGGGATCGTCGAGCTTTTACGCTGGTCGAATTGCTGGTGGTGATTTCGATCATCGGCATTCTGGCCGCCATGACGCTCTTCGCTCTGTACGGCGTACGAGAGGACGTCAAGGAACGCCGTGCGCGCGCGCAGATTACCAAGATCCATGAATTGATCATGCAGCAATGGGAGTCCTATCGCACTCGGGCGGTGGCGGTCGACGTGCCCAGCACGCCGGATTTGCGTGCAGCCAGTCGGCGACGACTCAGTGCCCTGCGAGAATTGATGCGGATGGAATTGCCGGATCGCAAGTCAGATTTGCTCTTTCCGGTGACCGATTATCCGGCCAATCTGCTGGACACACCCCAGTTTCTCAAGTCGCGTCCCACGCTGGACAGCCTATATCCGACGCGCCGGCAGCAGATCATCGGCAAATACGGCACGTCGGATGTGAATGCTGGAAAGACGACACGATGTGGACCCCGCTGCACCAGCACGCCGAGTGTCTGTACATGATCCTGGCCACCATGCGTGACGGGGATATCACGGGGTTGGATTTCTTCACGGAAGGTGAGATTGGAGACGTCGACGACGACGGGATGCCGGAGATTCTCGACCCGTGGGGGGTCCCGATTTATTTCCTCCGCTGGGCGCCCGGATTCCGTTCGGACATCCAACCAGGCGACGTGGAACCGACCGTGGTTGGCAACGCCGGCACCGGTAATGGCGACTTGTTCGACCCCTTGAAGGTCGATCCCCGCTGGTCGGACACGATTCCTGACAACGATCCTTTTCTGACGTTCCCGCTGGTCCTGTCTGCCGGCGCGACAAGGTGTTCGATATTCTGGTCGATTTCCTGCCGCTGCCGTTTCCGCAGCCGTTGCCTTGGGTGCTGGATTACCACAATCCCCCCAGTGTTTCGGCCCCTTTGCAGAATTTCCCCAACGACCCTTATGTGAGTTATGAACATCCGACGTTGGGAGTTGTGCAAATCGGAGTGGCTGCTGACGCCAACGGCGACGGCGTGGCAGGCTATGCCGACAACATCACCAATCATCTCATTGAAGTGAGGTAGCGAGTCATGACGCCACGGTCCTTTAACCGTCGCTCGCGTCAGGGCATGACGCTGATCGAGCTACTGATGGTCGTCACGATCATGACCATCCTGATGGCGGTGGCCATCCCGATGGTGCGTCCGGCATTCCAGAATCGTCAACTGCGGGAAGCGGCCCGGCAGCTCAATGCGTTTGTTGCCGGCGCGAAGTACCGTGCGGCCGAACTGGGGCGTCCGGTGGGCGTGTGGATCGAGGCTAATGGTACCCCCGGGGAACCGTACGCGACACGCATCTACCTGGCAGAAGTACCACCGATTTATACCGGCGAGATTCTGGATTCGCGAGTTATGGTTGACTCTGTCGGCCAGCTTGTTTTCGACTATCCTCCACCTTTACCTCCACTTCCCAGCCTGTTCGAGGGCAATGGTCCGTACTTTATTCGCTTTGACCACAAGGGTCCCTGGTACCGGTGCGTAGTCTCGGGAGGCAGCATTAGGATTATTTATCTTCCAAACGGCATCGTACCGCCGGGAACGGACATTCCACCCGGATTAACGTTTGAAATCACCCGCAGTCCATCGAAGTCGGTCGTCAATCCACTGACTTTTCCGGGCGACGCGGTAATCGACCTCACCGTTTCCGGCGTTGGCGTTACAACCCCCGCCCCCTCGACTCCGGATAATCCGACTGCGCTGGTTCCCGATGACGCTATGAGATTCAACTGGCGTCGCCCAGCGACCCGGTGAAGATCATGTTCAATCCCTTTGGTCAAATCGAATCGGTATTCGTAGGGGATCGCGAAGTGATCGTGGACACCATTTACCTGCTTATTGGACGCTGTTCAAAGTCATCATCCCGCAGACCCCACCCGTCGCCGCGCCTTCGGGAAAGCGCATCATCAACCTCGACGTGAACGATTCCGAGTTAAGCAACTTGGCGGACATGTCCAATCTTTGGGTAACGATCAATCGCACTGGAGCCGTTTCAACGGACGATAACGCGGCCAGCAGGGATCTGCCAGTCCCACCCGCTGATCCACCCACGTGGGTGGAGCTCCTGGAAAAAATCACGGGGGCTCGCGACTTTGCTCGCGCCTCGAAACAAAAGGGAGGGCGATAATGAGATGCCTTCTGCCATTATCGCGGTTGGGCACCGACGAACTCGCGGCTCAAAACTCTCGGGCTACGCAGCCCGCTCGTAACTGGAAACGCCCATTCCGTGACAATAGCGTCGCGATCCAGCGTGCGGGTACCGAATCGCAATGGTGTCAGTCTCTTGGAAGTGACTTTCTCCATTGGTGTGGTAATGATCGGTTTAGTTGGCATCGCGTCGCTGATACCGTTGGGCGGTGCTTTGGCCCGCAAAGGCGCGGTGGCCGATGCCGCCGCTCAGATGGGAGCCAACGCAGTTCGTGAATTCACCGTGCGCGGTATGGCGAATCCCGGCAACTGGCGATGGTACAATACCCACAGCAGCTGGACTCCGCCGCCACTGTTCACGAGCCCCGTATTGCCGAATGGTAGTTTCACACCTGGCATGGGGCCCGGGACACCGTTCTGCTTGGATCCGCGGTTCATCACCGCTCCCGCCTCGCTCGACCCGAGTTTGACTCGGCCGGCGATCCTTGCGCAAATGGCGAGTCGCAATAAATTCCCCCTGAACGGCATGTTTGGCGATCCAAACGTGATGTGGATGCCCCGCATTGCTCTTCCCAGTGCATTCACGGTTGCCCTCAGCGACCCATCCGTCGATGGTGATCCACTCAGGATTCTGTTCCTGCAGTCCCAGATTGGCTTCAACTCGCTGTTTGTGGGATCCGATGATTTGATATTTGACCTGCCGAGTGACCGCACTCTGGGTCCGAACCAGCAATTCAGCTTGCTGGGCCCGATCCGGCACCCCCCGTCAAACGAAACAGCCAAGGTCTGATATCGTGGATGGCAACGATCGTCCCCAAGCTCGATCGAATTTTCATTCCACCGAATCTTCTAAATGCTACTGGCATTAATCCGACAAACGAGTACACGTTATCGGTTGTCGTGTTCGATCGTCGCACATTGGATCGTGATCTGACTGACGAAAACTCGGTTAGTGAGCGAGTCGTGAACGTCAGATCGTTCTATAGCAATGTACCGGATTTACAGGGGGTTGTCCGGGCATTTAGTGGCGGTGACATTGTGCTCGAGTCCCGTGGCACTCGAGGAGACAGCGGTCGTGATGATCTTGAGATGCGTGGCGGCGATTGGCTGATGTTCTCGGGACAGAAGGCTGTTGTAGACATAGCCTCGGGCGTGATTGCCGGTCCTACTGTCGCCCACAAATGGTACCGTGTCGTGAATGCTGGCGAAGAACCTGTGTACGACGGCACGACTTGGACTCGGGATATCACCGTCGTCGGCCCCGATTGGGATACGGCCAATATCCCTGCGACTCAGGTTACGATTGTCCGCGGCGTCGTCCAGGTAATGGAGAGAACAATTCGATTGGAATCGTCCTCCATGTGGACCCAATAACGAAATAACAACTGATCGCAACTCGCGAAATCGAATACAGCTCAGCGGGATCTGTCGGACATGGTTTGAAGGCGGCTTGTCTGTCCACACGCGGGCCAGTAGAGTTCTGGCGCCCCGCAGAGTTTTTTCGAGGAGAACAAGAAGATGGCTCGACGACACAAACCACATCGCGGCGTTGTGCTGCTAGTCGTTCTCACGCTTCTCACATTGCTGATCGTGATCGGCCTGACGTTCGTCGTGCTCTCCGGACAGTTCCGCCGAACCGCCGAGACCGGTGTGCGCAAAGAACGCTATGCGGATGATCCTGCAAAACTGCCCGACCGTGCAATGTACGATCTGCTACGCGATACGCCGGCCAATTCCCGGTCCGCACTTAAGGGCCATAGTCTGCTACGGGACTTGTTTGGCAATGATGGCGTTTTTGGAACCGTCGGCATTCTTATTTCGGATCCATCGACACTGGATCCGTTAGTACCAAGGTTGCCAGATGGTGAATTCCTCACTTTCTCCGTAACTGGATGGAGTACTACATTCAGTAAGGCTGCGGGCCATTACAACGGTTGCACGTTGACCTTTCTCGGTCCGGGGATCGACGCTAGTGTTGCTGCCGAGTCGACGCGAATCGTCTCCTACAGTCCGATTCTCGATCCGACAAACACAATAACTCAGATCTATATCACGATCGAGTGGTCTGCAGGTGAAGGCGGAGTCGAGTTCTATCCCCTCCCAAATATCACTCGCTTCCTCATCAACGGTCGGCCATTCAATGGCACAGGAGCAGGATATGACACTACTACGTACAAGCTCGATCAACTTTTGAATTCACAACAAACGGCTTTGCTCCCCAATTACCGCATGTACGCCGATCTGGATAGCGGCCTCAATTCCCCCAATCTCGGTGGCCTCGACGAACCTTGGGATGCCGTGGACTTCCAAAACATGTTCTTGGCGATGAATCCGCCGAACCCGCGGGATCTGACGCAGGCTCTCAATGCGCAGACCTGGAATCATCCCGTCATTCCACCGTCCGGACCTGGTTAACTACTGGCTCAAGCGAATTACTGGTTCTGAACTTTCAGGTTTCACGAACGAGCAGAAGGTTGCGGCGTTCCGGAATCCGTTTGAACCTGACCCTTGGCCTCGATCCGACAATCGCCCAGCGCATCCTGGACCTTAAACGCAAGATCATTCTGCGTCCGTTGCCGGAAGATCATCCGAACTTTGCCAACGCTGATCGCTTTCAGAACCACGATGGGACTTCCAGACGAGACTGACGCATCAGGACAACCCCTTGGTCAGCAGTTATCGGAGATGGTCTGGGACGTCGACAACGATGGCGACGGCATTCCTGATAGTGTGTGGGTCGACATTGGGTTGCCCATCCAAACCGACGCATCTGGCCGTCGCTATAGGCCCCTGGTTGCCATTCTCTGCCAAGACCTGGACGGACGTTTGAACGTCAACGCGCACAGCAACTACTCGCACAATGACGATTGGTACGCTAATCGTACCAGCACTCCCGTGGAACTTGAGCGTATTCCAGCATCGACGGACCCCAACTTCACGAGTATGCCGCCTTTCGCGGGTTTTCCAGCCCAACAACCGTTGGTACCCCGCGGGGTAGGCTTTGGACCTGCGGACATCTTCCTGGGGCACCTGCTGCGTCAGGATTTTGGCAACGTACTGACAAAGCGGTACAGTCACTTCTCGGTCCCACCGTCAACATATGGTGGCGGCGAATCGAACGTCGACGATCCGATGAGTTTAATTAAGAACGTGGGGATGCCCATGGTGTGGTTCGCCACGCGTTCCTCATTTGCTGCGCCGTCAGATGTAATGGGAATCCAGGGCATCGGCCTCGATCATACAGGCCAACCACTGCTGTTCTATAACAGAAATTTCCAGACGGTAGGCGATCCATATGAGATGGTACTGAATCGCGAGTCCGCCGGGTATACGGACGCACCGTTTACCGCGGCAGAGCTGGAACGAGTCCTGCGGTATCATGATGTCGATGCCGCCGCTTTGCCAAATCGCCTCCTTGTCAGCGCGCTAATTCGCTCGGGATCGACACAACAGTCGCTCGCAAGAATCGCAGGAGCGTTACCACAGTCAGCAGTCATGTGCCAGTTTCAAGCGGCATGGTACCAGCCAGTGGCGCTCGACGTATGGGACCGCGACCCATGGCCCAGCATTTAACATTCTAGATGCATATCGGAACAAGCTCACACTCGGCATGCCCAGTGCGACTCCGGATGTCATTGAAAATGAGATGCATAAAATTGTGCCCTGGGAGTTCTGGCATGGTGAACGGTTCAATGTGAATCGATTGTTCGGCAACGGGCGGGACAATCCAACGGGCGGGTTCCTCAACGGCGTTGTGGATGAACCAGGCGAAACCGGCGTGATTTGGCCCAACGCTACTGATTCGTACACGCCACCTAACCCCAGCACTCCCCCCGTGGACTCACGTCCGGTGCCACCGACGTTTCGCAATGTGCCTTTTGACTATTCGAATGATGATCCTCTCATTTCGGGCCCCTCCAGCCCCTGGTTGAGTCGTCAGATATATGCTCGGCAACTTTACTGCTTGATGATGCTGCTGAACGATGGCTTTGTGAATCCTGTCGAGGAAGCTTCATTGACCCCACCCCAAAGGCGGCGTCTGACGGCTCACCGGATCGCTCAGTGGGCGATCAACGTTGTCGACTTTCGCGATTCCGACGCGATTATGACGCCGTTTGAATACGACGATGATCCGTGGGATGGCTGGGATGTCAACGCGGAGGGAAATTTACTGACGCCACCAACCTCGGGTGGCGTAGTGTGGGGAACTGAATATCCTGAACTGCTGCTAACTGAGAGCACTGCTTTTCACGATGTGCGGGTGAAGAATACGGCAGAAGATACGTCGGGGGACCAGTTTCCAGACGATGGGCCGGATCAATATCGTATTCCTCAGGGGTCGCTCTTCCTGGAATTCTATTGCACTCGCAACCGGCAGAATAATCTGCGGTTCGGAGAGATCTTCGCCCCGGATCCCAGCTTCCCGGCCGAACTGTATGACGTATCCACACTATATGACGAGGACGGGTCACTTAACCTCGCAAGAACTGCACCTGGTGGGATGCCGGTGTGGCAAGTCGCGATCAGCTCAGAGCCCGCTGATTCGGCTGATAGCCCACTTAAGCTAAGAGAAACAAACCCTGATACGACAACGTTTGACCCGGATAGAATGAGTTTGATATCGCCGACTGATCACATGGATATTGAGCGATATATATGGTTTGCGCCGGTTGATCCGGCGACTATCTTCAACGGCACACCAGAAAAGAGAGCCTTCGCTCAGCGGATCTTCTGGAATCGTAGCGGGGTGGCCAGCGCCAAGGTGAAGCCAGCAAGTTATCTTGTCGTCGGCCCACGCACGGAGACTCGTATTGGGTCCCAGGCTCAAATGACGCCACCTCAGAGTTACCTGCCTTCGGAACAGAGAATCACTCTTCTTCCGGGAATGGTGCAGTTTGCCAATGGCACTGGAATTACTCCGCCTCCCTTCGATTACGACCCCTCGACTCCGCCTTATTCCTTGGTTAAGCCGGTTCAAACCATGGTGGCAGCGGCAAACCCACCGATTGATCTTGACCCTGCGGCGTCCACGCCGGCAGCCTGGTGGACCGCTTCCAACTATAATGCGACGCTCGATCTGGGAGGTAGGACATCGCAACCGCCGACCCACTCGATACGGCGTCGGCTTGAACGTGACAGAACCACTTCCTCTGGCAAATTACGCTCTCACTGGTCTTCCACCTGTTGACGATTATGCTGACGATTACTACCGCGAGCCAGTTACAAAATTGAAATCGACGGATCCTTCTCCCCTTAAAACCGTTCCCATTCGACGGCTACTATGATTATGATGACCCTGCGACTGGTTATCGTTTCCCCGATGAGCCATTTGACGTCGACAATTCGCGGCTGGATTCCTTCGCCAGCGTCGGGGACCTCGAAGACTCTTCACCGATCGACGAATTCGAGCCCGAAAATAAATCCAACTACAAAACGGCATTTTTGCAACGGCTGGCCAATCCGCTGATTGCATATGATCCGGTGGTCAATCCGTATATCACGGTGGATTGGCTTCCCATTGACGTTACGGTCTTTAACGGCGAGGACGGTGTTAATGATTTGGCACTAGAGTTCTTTGAATCGCGAGAACGTAACGGCGATGGTGTTGCTAAACGCAATTTGTGGAGCCAGGAAACAGACGAGCCGATCGATAAGTTTTCGATTGCAACTACTGACTACTTCAAGTTTACGTTGAGTCATTCATTGGGTTATCTGAACAGGCCATACGGCGGTACGCTTGGCGTTCCAGGTGTCCCAGCGCCGTACGCTGGTGACCCAGCGAATGGTCCGTTCCCCTGGCTGGCATGGAACAATCGACCGTTTGCCAATCCCATGGAGGTGATGCAAGTTCCGGTGAGCATGCCCTCTCGGTTGATGCATGAGTTTGACATTTTTCCGACCACTGTTGATAACCCTTACAATGCGTCGAGTTCGGCCGACGTGCAACGATTCCGCGGCCACTTCCCCCATCTACTCAATTTCTTCCATTCCTCAGACACTGTTGCCGGCGATGACGGGGCAGACTACTATCGTCTGTTCGATTATGTGGAAACTCCGTCACCCTTTGTCGGTGCCGAAAAATGGTACAACCCGACGACCTTGACGGGCAGTAATTTCCACTTCCACCCACCCTTTAACCACCTGTCCCGTTTTCGAGACCCGGGCAGGGTGAATATTAATACGATCTTCGACACCGACATCGATAATCCGATTTGGGAAGGGATCGCCAAGGGCTTTCCTGCTATGGACCCCATAGGTCCTTATGGTCCGGAGATGTTTAGGCGGATCATGTTCAGTCGCCGCGGTTACCCGACAACGGGTACAAATTTCAATTTCTATTGGCTCGATTCAGATGTACCTACGCTGTTTGGCAATCCATTTCGCCCTGCCGATAGTGCTGACTTGGCGCCACTACCCGGCATGGTTCAAACGCAACCGGTGCAGGCCACACTGTTGCGTGAAGATCTGTTAAATAGTCGGCATGATGCGCTGTTCGTTCCAGTTCCGGAGAGTGGCGAGGCCTGTCAAAACCCCGGGCGTAACCCCTACTTCCGCTATCAAGGCTTGGCTCGACTGAGTAACCTGGTCAGCAACAATTCGAATGTGTTCGCGGTCTGGATTACGGTGGGGTATTTTGAGGTCGAGCCAAATCCGCCCAATCTAGCGGCGCCAAATGGTGTCGATGCGGCCCACCCCGACGGTTTCCGGTTGGGTCCTGAACTGGGAACTGACACGGGCGAGGTGAAGCGGCACCGCGCATTTTACATTATCGACCGCAGCGTGCCGGTGGCGTTCGAGCCGGGGCAAAATCACAACGTGGATAAGGCAGTTTTGCTGCGCAGGTACATCGAATAGGTCGCGACGACCCCAGCGCAAAGATATCAAACGAACGCAAGTGAAGACGCTCCCCTCGGCACTCCCGTGCGCTGAGGGGAGCGTCGGGCATTTCTTGCCGACTGGATTATGACGGGGACGAAATGTACTCGCAGAACAGTGATAGCAGCGATCGGGCAGGAAGGACACGACGCTTGCCGCAGCAAGTCCGACTGTTGTGACCTGGCTGGTTCTCCAGCGGACCAGACGGGTCACAATGCGCTGCATGAATCCATGCAATTGACGGCAGCGCTGCAACGATGTTCTATCGAGCGCCGGCGACCGAAATCCGCAAGGTGACGCATCGCCGAATCAGCGGGCTGTCGCTGATCCAACCTCCGCTTCAATGCACCCGGCTCATTCAGCTCTCCGGCTCTTCCGCCAGACGAAGCCAAGTGGCGCTGCGCCAGCCAATAGCCATAGGACAAAGGCGGATGGCTCGGGAACAGGGGTGAGAACCAGATTGTCCACAATCGCTCCACTCCCTACAGACGAATGAAACGTCACGTTGAGCATGAGACGGTCAATCGCACCGGAAATACCGGAAGAAACTGTCTGGAAGGTACTCGAATATTCGAGAGGCAGGGTACCAATAAGACTGCTTCCGAGAAAACCGGAGAACAGCAGCTGATCCGGAGGGTTAGCGGAGAGCGGGGACGACAATGACAAGAAATCAACGGAATCGAATGTGAACAATCCACCGTCCGTCCGAGCGAACTTGACCTCGTCGCTCTCCTGCGAAGACTCGTTGTCAAAGAAAGTTGCCAAGGCAGCGACAGGATTGCCAAACGTCGTTTGAATTTCCCACCCTGTTCCGACAGTCGCTTCATAGGTAAAAGAGCCCTCTGTCAGAGGACCGTCATTAGTCAGCACATGACCGACAGTACCAAAGGTGATGATCTCAGCTTGCGTCTGACCAGGCCTGAGCAATAGCATTGCAAGTGCAACGACCAGCACGGTTGATATCAGTGCTCTCTTCATGTCCTAGACTCCCCTATGATGCCTCGTCGTTGATGATAGTCACTTAACCGTCTTGGCAATTCTCTCAACGGTACATTTTACCTGAGCAACCCAGCTCAAACCACTCTTTCGAAATAAACTTTGGCTCATCTTGGCCGTGGCGGAACGTGGGCCCATCGGCGGTTGCAGGACGTCCGCTCTACCACCTCTTTCGGGGTAGCCCAACACCTTGTGTAAATCACGGCCTAACGCGACGTTCGCATGAAAGGCCAAGGCCACCCAAGCTGCCCCCGGGCGAACGTCCAACGCACACTCCCCGGTGGGAGAGAAGTCAAGGCGTGCGTCTACAGGGGCCGACACTCGGCAAGACCCCAGGGCCACCGGGAATTTTCGGGGGGCCCGGCCAAAAGTACTTGGCTTCCAGGTCGCTGAAACAACCCTGTTACGCAGATTCATCGAATAGGTCAGACGCGACGCGAGCGACAGAGACAATGCGAACGCAAGTGAAGACGCTCCCCTCGGCACTCCCGTGCGCTGAGGGGAGCGTCGGGCATTGGTGGCCGACTTGTGTGACACCCGTTTGAAGATGAGCCGAATTCTGTTGCGGCAGACTGCTCAATTGTGCCTGATCAGGATGATATCTCCGTCCCGGATCACGTAGTCTTTCGGCTCTTGCCGCACCAGACCGTGGGCCTTCATTTCGCGTTCACTTCCCAACCGCACCAGATCGTCGATGTTCATCGTCTCGGCGCGAATGAAGCCCTGAGCCAGGTCGGTATGGATGTTCCCCGCCGCCTCGACGGCCGTGCCGCCACAGCGAATCATCCAGGTCCGCACCTCCTTCTCGCCGGCGGTAAAAAACAACATCTGTCCCGATCGATCCATGATCGCGCGGACCAACTGATCGCGATCAAACTGTTGAACCTGCATCTCGCGGCAGAACTCTTCCCGCTGCGGAGCGTCCATGTCGGCCAATTCCTTTTCCAGCCCTAGCGAAAACGCATAGAGCGGAGCTCCTTCAGGAGCGAGTCCCGCAAATCGTTGCGGCTGATCTTCCGCGTCGCTGGTGTTGACGACGACCAGACGCGGTTTCTGACTGAACAACTGGAACGACTTCGTCACACGCTGCTGCTCAGGCGTCAATTCCAGCTGATGCAATGCCAGGCCCTTTTCCAGCGACTCCTGCAACGGCAGTAGGGCGTGCAGTTCCGCCTGCAATTCATCGCGGTTGGGTCGCGGTTTCTTGACCTGTTCGTGGAGTCGTTCAATCCTCCCCAGCACGATGTCGAGATCGGCGATCAGCAGATCCTCCTCGAAGCTGCTGAGGTCCGCACTGGGATCACTGCCGTCAAAGGCGGCAATCACCATGACCAGGCAACTGGCCTCGCGAATCATGGCCAGTTTCGCCGCACTCCCCTCGTGTGATCGATGCAATCCGGGAGTATCCACGACCTCCAGCGACGCCAAGGTCACCTTTTTGGGATGGTAGATCCGGCAGAGGGAGTCCACACGCGGCTCGGGTACCACGCACATGGCCGACTTAGTCTTGTTGGCCAATACCAAATCCGGCTGCTCGCCTGTCAGCCATTGGAACAGCGTGCTCTTGCCCGATCCTTGATAACCTACTAGTCCAATCTTCATGGCACTCGGTACAGCTGAGTTTCGTTGCTGGGGAAGGGGGAACAATGGAGCACAGGAGATCTCGCAGTACGCGCCGCGGAGGCGATCCCCTAAGCCAGTGCTCCAGCGTATCACATTACCCTCGCGGCGCTAATTGGACCCCACGCGGCGCAATCGGGACAAGTGCCGCGGCGGATTCTCACCGAGGAACTCGAGCACTGACGACCCGCGTTCTGGCCAGCGCAGCTACGACGGGGCGGCCGACGTGCAGGGCTGTCCAAGGGGCGGCGGGACGGTCGCCTCCGCCAGCGTTTGCTCCAACGTCTGCAATTGCCGGCGGATCTCCGCCTGCTGTTGGGCATCGGGAAGACGATGCCCGAAACGAACTCCGTAAAACGCCTCGACGATCTGGCCTGGGATATCCGCCACGGGGGCATACTGAGGCGAAGATGCCAGGGATCTGGCGGCCTCGCGCGCGAACTGGCGTTGGGTCTGCCAGACTTCGCGATGGAGACCGAGACGGGCCAAGGCGGACTCCAACTGCAAATAGAATTCGACGGGACGATGCCTGGCGAGTTTCCTATTGGCTGGCCGGCGGCGACGAAAGAGCCGCAGCAGCGGCCAGAGTGACCGCAGGAGGCGATAGAGGAGGTAGACGCCGATGCAGGCAAAGCCTGCAGCCAAGACCCCACGCCAGCTGAAGTTCCCGCGCCGCAATTGGCTCAGATCGGTCCCGGTGAGGCGTTTGCCAATCGCCTCCCACGTTTCCAGTTTCAGCAGTTGAGCCAGCGAGAATCGATGATCCAGCGCCAACGGGTTGAGGACGGCGGAGCGCTGTCGGTCCTCCGTCAACCGCATGACGTAGTCGTTCCACAACCAGCGGGCGTAATCGAGCGATTTACTCACCCGATCGAACAGATTCAACTCGCTCAACGGGTTTTGACGTTGTTCCAGGGGAGTCGGATCCAACCGCAGCCACCCGCCGCCCGCGTGTTGCTCCTCCGGATAGAGCATCCCGTCGGGAATCTCGTGCGGCGCCAAGTAGGCTTCCACCCAGGCATGCGCATCGCGCTGGCGCACCAGATAGTAGTTTCCGACATAGTTGAGTTCGCCTCCGTGATAGCCAACGACCAGGCGAGCGGGAATACCCTGGCTGCGGAGCATGAGCGTCAGGGCACTGGCGAAATACTCGCAGTGGCCCGTGCGATGGTTGGCGACAAAGTCCTCGATCGGATCGACATCAAAATTGCGCTGGGCACTGATCGCATCCAGATCCAGCGTGTAACGATACAGCCCCGATTCCGCCAGGTGAGCCTCCAACGCTCTGGCTCGCTCGTACACGTTACCGCCGGGGGCTTGCTCCTTGACAATCTCATTGGCCAAGGCGATCAGGCGTGGGAACGCTTCGGGATTCTCCAGGAGTCGCAGCCAGCGAACAGAACGATCCATCTCGCGTCTGTCGTGTTCCGTCTGCAGCCTGTTGGGATGCGGAATAACGGCGACTTGAGCGCCGAAGTTGAAGGCCGTCGTGGCAATCGTGTAGCGGTACTCGTCCCGCAGATCCCGGTCGGACGCTTCGGAGCGAAACAGCCGGCGAGTTCGCGGAGCGATTCTGAGTTCGGCGGGTGACTGAGCGGTGCCGTACACGGGAAACATGCTGAACAGCCGATCACTCCCGGTCGGTTCGAGCAAGATATCCTGCCGCACGAGGTCGCGCGTGTTGGGGGGGCTGGGCAAGGCCAATCCCCCCATGGTGTTCGATTCATTCTCTTGCCACCATCTCCCCCGCCCCTGAGACGTCAGGTACTTCACCAACACTCCACCGCGAAAATAGGGTTCGCCAATCACGGTATACGGTTCACCGCTGCGAATGTTGGTGAAGCTGACACGCATGACGCGAGCATCGCTTTGCAGCAGTCTCCCCATGTCTTCAAAGGATACTTCGGGGGAGAAGCCGACCATGTTTAATCGCGCGCCACTCCCCTGCCAATTCGCGCCCCCCGTGCGTGGTGTCGTGTAGAACAGGACGATCGCGAACGCCACGGTGACGGTGAACATTGCCGTGATGGGAGGGAGGATCTTGCGGGTCACGATTTTGCTATTCAGCACGGTCCCCTGTTCCAGGACCTGGATCACCGGCAGACCATCCGGCAGGGCATCCAGGGGCTCGGGTGCCAGTTCACCCAGATCCCACCAGGAGCGGCGCCGAGTCATCATGCCCACCCGCCCCACTTCGCGATAGACAAAGAAGAGCACGAACCCGAGCAGGGCGATCACCATATAGCAGGCCAGAAAAAAACCGAATTCCAGACGGTTGTTGAGCAGCGAGGCCACCACGACTTGCAGCAGACTGAACATCGCCAACTGGCCGTAGACGCGGCGGTTCTTTTCCTGAAACAGCAGGACCATCTGGACGTATATCAACAAGTGCGCAATGGCATGCAACTGCTGGCGACTGTCCGTCTCCATGAACCCCCACAGCGAGAAAACCGCCGCCAGCAGCATGGCCGCATTGGCGACCACGCGATTCAAGCAGAACCAGCCCAAGGCATCGGTGAACACCACCGACGCGACGGCTGCCAGCAGCGTGAGCCCGGGTAACAGGACATTCCCCTGCCCCATGCCCAGCATCGCAGTGGACATGATCGCCATGATGGCCATGACGATCGATAACGTTTGATTTGCCATGCCTGTTCACAATGTGGCCGTCGGCCACCATCCAACCGTGTCGAAGACTCGAAATCAAAAAACTCTAGGGAGCAGGCACCTCGGCGGATGGCCGTTCACTGTCGCTGCACCGCGCCGCGGGGAGGATAAAATACTGCCGCAAGACCTCACTGCGGCAATCGACCCAAGTCAGATTCCCGTAGGTGTGCGACTGGCTTGGACGTCTCACGTTCGACTCCCAATCATCGCCACGGGTGAGAAACGGTGCGCTGCGAGTACTGATCACCAGAATGTGAGCACCTCCGATGCCGAATTGACGGACTTGATCCAACGCGGAATAGATCCCCAGCCCATCCCCGGCCAAGGCCTCGGACAAATGGTCGAGAACGTCCTGCGCCAAGAGGGTAGACGCCGCCCCAGACCAGTATTTCGACTCGCGGCCGGCCACGCTGACGGCCACGCGACTCCCTCCGCGACGGCAGACATCGGCGACCCCCGTGGCCAGGAAACTGACCGCGACTTCGGTGGTCGCCCGCTCCTCAGCCGTCGGCGCATCAGGTTCCCACAAGTCCAGCACTAACACCAGATCGCGATTCCGCTGCTGCTCGAACTGCCGCACTGACAGCTCGCCAAGTTTGGCCGACGTTCGCCAATGGATCCATCGCCGACTGTCGCCACTGCGCCATTCGCGCAACCCGTAGTAATCACCCTCCAACATCCCTTGGTGGCGGCCTTCCGATTGACTGCCCACCAGTCGCGCATTGACGATCTGCAACCAGCGCTGAGTCAAACGGCCAAGTTGCGGGTAGACCAGGAACGAATCGGGCGACTCGAGCAGCATCGAGGCCCGCACCAACCCCAGCGGAAATCGCGTCGAGACACGTAGCGGGCCCAAGGTGTACCGACCCCGCTGCAACAGTTCCGTACGATAATGACCGGTGCAGCTCCGCCCCGCCGGAATCCGCGGCAACACGAGTCGTACCGTGCGCACATGACCGGGATCCGGATCACCGTCGCGCGCCATGCGGTCTTCCACCATGACCGTCCAACTGGTCAGCCTCCGGCGATGGTTCTCGGCCGTGACCGCCACCGTTAACGTCTCACCCACGCATACGCGCTGGGGGAGCCGGCGAGCGACCGTCAGATCTCGCAGCGTCAATTGGACAAACCGCCAGTTGAACAGAAAGGGCCCCACCATCATCCCGGCCAGCATGATCAGCAGGTTGACTTCGCCCAATACGGCGCCGCCAATGATGAACAGGACCACAAACAGGTAATACCACCCTTCGCTGCAGATCCGCATGGTTTGACGACGTGCCATCGGTCGCTTTGCTCATCTAAGGCGGCCGGTGGCCGCAACCAATCGTGGAAATTCGTATCCGTTCAGCCTTCCTCCCTCCCTTCCTCCGTCCTCCCTTCCTCCCCGATTCCATCATTCAAATTTATCGGGACCGCATGCTTCGGCTTTCGAACATGTGAGGAACGGCCCGACGATCAATCGGGGACAGGCACCTGGTCCAGCAACCGCAGGATCAGCTTCTCGGTGTCACTGCGCTGCCCCGCTTGAACGAATCCTTTGGGTATCACCCGATGCACCAGTACCGGAATCACCAGATCCTTGACATCATCGGTCACCACGAAATCGCGTCCGTCGACCAAAGCCGCCGATTGCGCGGCGCGGTACAGACTCAATGCGCCACGCGTGCTGACGCCGATCCGCAACTCGTCGCATTTGCGAGTCGCTTCCACGATGTCCAACATGTAATCGGCAATCGCGTCGTCGACCGCCACATCGCGAACCAAGTGCTGCAACTGCAGGATCTGCTCGCCATCGAGCACGGGAGCCAGCGTCTCGACCGGCTCGCCGAAACGGTGCGTCGCCAAAACGCGACGCTCATCTTCCCGAGCGGGGTATCCCATCGAAATCCGCAACAGGAATCGATCCAACTGGCTTTCGGGGAGCGTGTAAGTGCCTTCAAATTCAAATGGGTTCTGTGTCGCAATGACCATAAACGGCTTGGGTAATGGGTGGGTCGTACCGTCGACCGATACCTGCCCGTCGCTCATTGCTTCCAACAACGCGCTCTGTGTGCGCGGTGGCGCTCGGTTAATCTCATCCGCCAACACGATGTTCGAGAAGATCGGACCGCGATTGTACAGAAACTCGCTCGTCTTCACGTGGAACACACTGCTCCCCACAATGTCGCTGGGCAACAGGTCGGGCGTGAATTGAAGACGACAGAAATCACCCGAGACACTTTTCGCCAATGCTTTGCCCACCAGCGTCTTGCCGACCCCCGGTACGTCTTCTAACAGGACATGTTCGCCCGCCAACAGCGCCACCAGGCACATCCGCACGACTTCCGGCTTGCCCAACACCACATTGCACATGTTCTCTTCGAGCTTGGCGATCAGAGCATGCAACTCGTCCGATGAGTGCGAGCGGGGGGGAGCCCCCGCAAGTTCCCCGGCCGGCAACGAAACCACATCGCCCACTCCCTCTTGCCCTGCAGAACGATGATGCTGATGCATGATCCAACTCTCAGTCAAAAAAATCGAAACTCCACGGACGGGGCGACATTCTCCGACCGGCATCCGCACCACTGTAAAACGGGTAACCAGGCACGTCCACGTCGGCACTTTGCAAGGCCCCACCGAATGGGGACGGCACATCTTTCAACTTGGGGATGGAGACGGGCCAACGCACATCGCCGGATCAGATAAGGCGTACCGATTCATACCAGACAAGTGGCTGCCGCGAGAGCTGGAACGGGGGGGGGCAGCAATCATCAGGCAAACATCCACCCTTCCGCACACATCCGGATAGTAGTGTACCAATTGCCCCACCCTCAGGACAGCTCTGCGATCCGGGCGGACCCGTCGCATCACCCCTCTGACGGACAGGGAGTCCATGCCAGACTGGCTTCCACGAAGGCTCTGCCTGGCGGCCATAAACAGGCACATCACAGTCGCTTGCGGGGGACTCCCCCCTGGTTCATCATGGCCGCCATCGGCAAATCCTTTACAATGAACGCGAGCCCCCTGGCACAATCTCCGAGCACCCCTGACGGCGGCATTGGCACAACAGCATCCTAAGCAGACAATTGGCAGCGAACAACTGTCATTTCATCGGAAATGATCGGCCTGCGTGGACGAAGCTGCTGCCCAACCGCATCGGCCTCGCTGCCGACAGCTGAGGGCCGACTGCTGAGGCACGGCAACGGAATCGAGATCGGATTTTTCTGCCAGCAGGATCGAATCTAGTGCCGAGTCGATCGAATGACGAGGTGCAGTCGGCAGCGGGGCGTGCCGGCTCCTGCGCTAGCTTCGGGACAGGCTTGGCGTCGTCGAGAGGGTCCTTCCTTACGAACGGTGGCGGGTATGGCATCATGGTCCGATTTTGAATCGGCCCCTCGCGTCAGGCGGGGGAGCCCCCCCGGGTCCGGGACCGAGGTCCCGGATGCCATACTTCGCATCGACCTGACGTCGCGAGGCCCCCTGCCGGTATTACCACCCCTCCCCGAACTCCCCCCGCCCGGCCCATTACCGATCGATCACGGCAAGAGCGTCCCCGTGCGGTTCCCGCCGTCGGACGGCCAGCGCGGCACCGACACGTTCTGGATCAGCTATGACGTATTGCTGTGTGCGTGCCCGGATTGCGGCGCTCCGATGACCGTTCGACTTTGGCTCATGGTCGCTGATTGCTGGCGATGCGAAACGAGCATTGAGTTAACGGAAGAGCAGGAACGTGAAGCGCGGCGGATCCTGCAACAGCAGACGGTCCCGAGCGATTCGGCTTCCCAGGCCGCTGCTGCCTGCCATCCGGCGACACCTGAAACGGGCTCGAGTCAATCCCTCTCGGATACCGGTCGAGCACACATAGCGCACGAGCCCGCTCCGCCTCCGCAGGAGTCGACAGTCGCCTTGTCGCGGAGACAGGAAGTGGTGCGACGGCGGGCACGCGGTCCCCGAGTTGCCAACTGGCTGCACGATCTGCTGAGGAGCATGCCGGCTTGGATGATCAGCCTCCTCTTCCACGTTCTCCTGCTGACGATCCTGGGACTTCTGACAAGCAAAGAGGATGGTGGTCCGTATATCACGCTCTCAGCGCGCCTCAATCGTGTCGTGCGTGAAGGCGGTGACACGCGCATTGTGGATCCGACGGATCGGTCGGTGTTCGACTTGGGAGTTCCTGAATCGCTGGATCTGCAAGACCCGGCCGTGCAGCGAGCGATGGCTCGCGCCGACCAGGATGCGCGCGAACTGCGTGTCACCGATCCCGACAATCCCCATCTGCCCGATTTGACGACTATCAAACAGGAGATTATGGCGCACTCGCGGTCATCGAAGTCCCTGGCCATCCGGGATCCTCGAGTGCGAGTCGAGATGGTCAGGCGAGAAGGAGGAACGACGCTGACCGAGGCGGCAGTGGCTCGAGGCCTGAAGTGGCTGTCGCGACATCAGAATGCCGACGGGAGTTGGAGCCTGGATCAGTTTGAGCGAGTATCATCCTGTCGCTGCGGCGATGCCGGGAGCATCCGGAGCGAAGCGGCCGGCACATCCCTGGCGCTGCTGCCATTCCTGGGCGCC
Organism: uncultured Planctomycetota bacterium; assembly: GCA_963802295.1. Classification (GTDB taxonomy): domain Bacteria; phylum Planctomycetota; class Planctomycetia; order Pirellulales; family Pirellulaceae; genus JAJRVM01. Next base: position 60,086 of record CAWDIM010000012.1, read on the forward strand.
GGTCAGACACATTTGGCCGGCATTTACCAAGATACCGTGGCCAAAGGGCTGCGCTGGCTGATTCAGAATCAGCAGGCCGATGGCGACCTGCGAGGAGGTACGGGGCAGTACCCGGGAATGTATGCACAAGGCCAGGCTGCCATCGTTCTCTGTGAAGCTTTCCTGATGACCGGTGACGAGGATTTGAGAATCCCCGCCCAAAGAGCCATCGATTTCATCGTCGAGGCGCAGTATCCCGATGGTGGGTGGCGGTACTATCCAAGTAAGGGAATACGCAATCCACAGGGTGACACCAGCGTGCTGGGCTGGCAATTGATGGCTCTCCAGAGCGCGTTGGCGGCCGACCTGTCGGTGCCGGCGGCCACGCTGGAAAACGCCGGCCATTTTCTCGACGAAGTGCAGCATGCGGACGGATCGCTGTATGCCTACCTGCCCCGCGAACAACACAGCGCTCCGATGACCGCCGAAGGTCTCCTCTGTCGTATCTATCTTGGATGGAAACGCGATCATCCCGCACTGCGCGCCGGCGTAGCTTGGATGCTCGAAAACGAACCGCCGCAAGCAGACCATCCCAACATCTACTATTGGTACTATGCCACGCAGACCGTTCATCACTTTGGCGGTTCCGAGTGGGATGAGTGGAATCTTCATATGCGCGATGTGCTGGTGGCCACCCAGGAGACACGGGGGCACGCGGCGGGAAGTTGGAAACCGAACGGCCCCCTGACATCGCAAGGTGGACGCATCTACATGACTTCCCTGGCCATCTGCTGCCTCGAGGTCTATTACCGCCATTTGCCGCTGTTCCGACAGATCGACCTGCAATAGAGCCTTCGTCCATCAGACGCGAGCGTGCGCACTCAGAAGAATCCGAAATCCCAAAGCTCGCTGGCACCAAGCGAATGCGCCTGGCAGGAATTGGGGCGGACGGAGAACGGCAGCACGCTGAACCCTCGCGCGACGGTGTCCGGCGCGCCACGTACCGTCGGAGGAAGTGGAGCGCTGGGGATACTTCGCGAACGGAATGAATTCGGTCGGAGGAAGTGGAGGGTTGGGGGATACTTCGCGAACGGAATGAATTCCGTTCTACGGATGGGTTGCGGCCAACGTCCGCGTGAAGAGGGCCCGCA
>CAWDIM010000013.1:0-169475 GCA_963802295.1 uncultured Planctomycetota bacterium
GCGCCTGGACGCCGAGCGCGGTGACCGATGAGGTCGAGGGGTTCGTCAGGCGCCTGCGGGCGGACGTCCTGTTCTTCGCCGACACGCCCCCGATCCATGGCATTCGCCGCGCCCTCGAGGCCAACGGCGAACGGACAGGAGCGATCTGTCCACCCTGCGCCAGTGGACCGACCGGCTGGGGCAGCTCTTCCTCGCCTTCGGCGCGGCCAGGCCCGAGTACTTTCAGCTCCGTCTCATCGGGCCTCCGAGCGAGGGGTGGGGAAAGCTGGTGCGCGTTGACCGGACCGACGAAGTGGGACTTATCGCCACCCCAGCCGAGGCGCTGCAAGCCAAGGGCGATCGGTATTACTACCAGGAGGCGGCGCGCCTCCCAGCGGGGTCCGTCTACCTGTCGCCCATCGACCTCAACCGGGAGCATGGCCAGATCAGCGTGCCCCACCGGCCCAACTCTGCGCGCGGCGACCCCGTGTGTACGACTCGGCTGGGCAGATCTTCGGTGTCGTGGTACTGAACTTGGACATGGAACGGGCCTTCGAGCGGGTCCGGGTCCTGCCGGCGCGGGGCGAGACCCTCTACATCGCCGATAAGCGCGGTGACTTCCTGGTCCACCCGGACCCTGGACGCGCCTTTGCCTTCGAGCTGGGCCCGGCCTATCGCCTCGGGGATGCCTTTCCCGGGGACGCTGGGCGCATCGCTGCGATCCAGGCCGGCGACGGAGGTTTCCTCGAGCTGGGCGGCCCCCACCGTCCCCAGGTTGCCTATCTGACCACCCGCGCCCTGGACCCGTCCGACCCGCAGGGCCGCCTCACCTTTCTATTGGCCGACTCCGGGGTGCAGGCGGGTCTGGCCGGTGGGGCCCTGCGCCGGGAGAGCCTGATCGGCATGGCCGGCCTGCTGGCGCTGGCGGTGGTCCTGGTCGTCGTCCTGGTGCGCCGGCTGACGCGCTCCCTGCGCGCCTTGGCGGCTGCCACAGCGGGCATCGCTCGAGGCGACTATGGGATCGCGATGCCGGCCGCAGACAGCCCGGAGATCGGCAGCCTGGTGGAGTCCTTCCGCCACATGGCCGCCGAGGTCGAAAGGCGCGAGGAGGCCCTCGCGGAGCTCACCCGCAACCTCGAGCGGCGGGTCGCGGAGCGCACCGCCGAGCTGGCCAGCCACCATGCCCTGCGCGAGCTGATCCTGGAGAGCATCGCCGACGGTGTCGTGGTGACCGATCGGGACGGGCGCTTCCTGCTCTGGAACCGCAAGGCCGAGGAGATCGTCGGATCGGGCCCGGACCCGGTGGAGCCGGACCTCTGGTCCGATCACTTCGGGGTCTTCCGCAACGAGGCGAAGGAGCCGGTCCCGGCGGCGGACCTGCCCCTGGTGCGCGCCATGCGTGGGGACAGTGCGGTCAACGTCGAGCTCTACCTGTGCAACCCCAGGGGCGAGACCGGGCGCTGGGTGCAGGTCACGGCGCGGCCGCTGCGCTCGGCGGACGGGGAGATTGCCGGCAGTGTGGCCGTGCTCCTCGATGTCACCGAGCAGAAGCGGCTGCGCGAGCGCCTGGAGGCGCACCGGGCCGAGCTGGCCAAGGTCGGGCGCGTGGCGTGGCGGGCCGAGGAGGCGTCCTCCGCCGCCCACCACCTCAGCCAACCCATTGCCGCAATGGCCAACTACGCGAGCGCCGCCCTGCGGCTGCGGCGTCAGGGGCATCTCGGGGACACCGAGCTCCTCGACCTGCTGGGGCGGATCGAAGGGCTGGCGGGTCAGGCCGGGGCGACCCTGAGCAAGCTGCGGGCCCTGATTCGCCGCACCAACCCACCATCGGTTGCCTTCGATATCGAAGGCGTGGCAGATTCGTGCTTGGACTTCCTCAGTGACCAGTTACAGCGCCATACTGTCCGGGTGGATAGACGCTATGTACCGGGGCTTCCAAGGATCATCGGCGATCCCATCGAGCTGGAGCACGTGTTGATTCAACTGGTCACAAACGCATTGGAGGCGATGGACAGCGTCCCGCCGGCACAGCGGCGCCTGATGCTGGGTATTGCCCACGACCCGGAGACTGATCGGGTCGTGATCGAGGTTGCCGACACCGGGCCGGGCGTGAGCCCAGACCTGGCCGACCGACTGTTCGACCCCTGGCAGACGAGCAAGCCGGGCGCCCTGGGCCTTGGGCTGACCGTCGCGCAGACCATCATCGAGGCGCGCGGGGGGCGCATCTGCCTGGTGAGCCCAGAGTCCGGGAGGGGGCGATTTCGGGTCGAGCTGCCGATCCAGCCGGTGGAGACACAGGGGTGAGCGCAAAGCCGCTGATGCATGTGGTGGACGACAACGCGGAGATGCGCGCCTCGCTGCAACTGCTCCTCAAGTCCGTGGCCCTCGATGCCCAGACCTACGCGAGCGCAGACGAATTCCTGCTCCGGTTCTCGCCGACCGCCGACCGGCCCGCGGTCCTCCTGCTCGACGTGCGCATGCCGGGGATGAGCGGCATGGCCCTGCTGGAGCGACTGCGAGCGCAGTATCCGTGCCTCCCGATCATCATGGTCACCGGGCACGGCGACATCGACATGGCGGTGCGGGCGATGAAGCTCGGGGCCATGGACTTCATCACCAAGCCCTTCAGCGCCCAGGCCCTGCTGGACCGCGTCCAGGAGTTGGTGCGCCGGGCCCCCGAGACCGGGGCATCGCAGCCCGAGGCGGAGGCGGCGGCCCGCCTGGCGTCCCTGACCACCCGCGAGCGGGAGATCTTCGACCGCATCGTCTGCGGGGCCTCCAACAAGGTCATAGCGCTTGATTTCGGGATCAGCATTCGCACGGTCGAGTCGCATCGAGCAAACATCATGGCGAAACTGGAGGCCAGGACCCTGGTCGATCTGGTCCTGATCTCCACTTGTCTGAAGACCGCTCGTGACCCTTAGACGTGATGTGCGCAAGACACAGGCCCGTGCGGGCGACGATGGGAAGGTATGCCCGTCAGCCTAGGTCCAGGTCGCAGGACCGATGATCGGCGAGGTCGGCGACGGGCAGGGCATGATGGACAGACAACGCCTTCTGGAGCACAGAATCCGCAATGGCCTCCAGCTAGAGTGGCGGGAGCTGATTGGTGTCCTCGCCCATGAGCTTGCCCATGTGGCCAACGGCGATATCCGGGTGATGGCCTTCGCCGATACCCTGAGCCGTATCACTGGGGTTTTGGCGCTACTCGGTCAGGCCCTGTTGATCCTGAGTATCCCAGCGTTGTTCCTAGGGTTTGCCATGTTACCCGTTGGGGCATTGCTGGTGCTGTTGGCCGCCCCGACCCTCAGCGCCCTAGCCCAGCTGGCCCTCTCACGCAATCGCGAGTACGAGGCAGACCGCTCGGCCGCCGAACTTTCCGGCGACCCGGTCGGGCTCGCCTCGGCCCTCGATAAGCTGGAACGTTATCAGGGACGCTTCTGGGAGCAGGTGATTCTGCCCGGTCGGCGCTTGCCGGAACCATCACTGCTGCGTACCCATCCGCCCACACCGCAGCGGATCGAACGGTTGATGGAGTTGATCCCGCACGACGGTGGGTGGGGTCGCTCCATTTCCGCGTCCGCAGGAGATCCGCGGGAACTGCTGGAACTTCTGCCACACCGCATTGGCACAACGCCTCACTGGCACATCACCGGCCTCTGGCATTGATTCGACCCTTGGCGGGTGAACTGACATCCGCATGGTCCGGGGTCCCCCAACACCCGCGGGGCACCCCCTGAGCGGGTGCGGTTGGGCTCGCATTGTGGCCGAGGTTCCGAAAGCCGTTATGCCCGAGAGGATGATCTGCAGCCGCGCCCATGGGCCTACGTGGTTACCATGTCGCCCCCGACCACCCACATCCACGACGCCGATGCGACCCATACTCACGCTGCTCATCGCCATGTCCTTCAGCGCGCCAGTCCACGCCGAAGACCCGGACATCGCCCGGCTGTTTTCGGAGGCCGGCATCGAGGGCACGATGGTCATTGCCAGGCCTCGATGGTGGCGAGACCTATGTGCACAACGAGGCACGGGCGGAGCGGCGGTTTCCCGCGGCGTCGACCTTCAAGATCTTCAACACCCTGATCGCACTGGATGAGGGGGCGTATCGGGGCTCGACGAGGTGATCCGCTGGGATGGGCGCGTCCACGACTTGCCCGACTGGAACCAGGATCACACCCTCAAGAGCGCGTATGCGGCCTCCTGCGTGTGGTGCTATCAGGAACTGGCCCGGCGTATCGGCGCCGACCGCTACCGGGAACATCTCGCAGGCGCGAGCTACGGCCAGATCCAGGAGCCCTTTGAGGAGACCACCTTCTGGCTCGATGGCTCCCTCACGATCAGTGCCCGGGAGCAGGTCAGCTTCCTGCGGCAGGTGATCCTGCGAGACCTTGCCCTGCGCGGCGTCGTCCTATGCCGGACTGCGCGAGGTCATGCTGAGCGAGCAGGGCGGGGACTACAGCCTTCGCGCCAAGACCGGCTGGGCCGCGCGGTCTACACCGCAGGTCGGGTGGTATGTCGGATACGTCGAGAAGCCGGGTGTGACCTGGATCTTCGCCATGAACATGGACATGGACGGCAAGGCCGGCCTTCCCCTGCGCCAAGCACTGACCCGGGCAAGCCTGAAGGCCAAGGGGATCATCGAGTAGAGCAGCGGTGCGAAGGACAGCCGCCCGAGTCCTCGGATGCCCGCTGCCCCTGCATGGGCGCGCACTGGCATCGGACCAAGGCTGATGCTCCCCAAAGATCCGGCCCGGTGGCCCTGTTTCCTCCCTTACCCGATGCAAGAAAAGGACCGCTCTGAAGGGTCCGAAGATAGTATTTTGACGGGGCAGCGCGACTGCTGTCTGCCTTGCGGACTTCGGGCCATCCGCGAACCCTAAGGTCTGGAGAGAAGAACGGCCAGGAGAGAGTGGAAGGGCCCCTGGAGCGGGTAGAGGGGCGGGAGGCGAAGTCCGCAGCCGTCCGCAGGAACCCCAAACGGCTCGCGAGGTTCCGCACTTGCGGACAAGAAAAAACCCCAACCGAGAACGGTTGGGGTTTGGGTAGTGGTGGTGGGATGGCGACCCGCACCAAACCACGCTATATCAGCGGCTTAGGAGTGGTGCGGAAGGTTGCGGAAAGCTTCATAGCGCCCCCTGCGTTGGCATCATGGCCGCGCTCCGGACCCACCCGGCGCCAGGGCGCGTGTGCCCCACGGAGCTGGTGTTCGATTCCGCCTTCCGCAACCGAACAATACCGTGGCTGTGCGTCTCTCGGCCGGCGGAGAGCGTTTCATAATGATCTCTGAGCGCCAGGTCCAGCGGGGTTGTGCGGTTCTGCCCCGGACCCGCGAACCTTGCTATGGTTGCAGGGCGCTCGACTCCGCCCGAGGATCATAGCCCTGAGCGATATCCTGTTCGCCAAGTACGCCTCTTTATATTAGGGAGAATTTGAACCAGCTATTGTCCACAGGGGAAACTGGCCTGTGCGCTTCGCCCCGGTGCCCCGCGGCACTTGCCCGCCGCACGGCGGGACGGCTGGAAAGGGCGGCGCAGCGCGACATCCTGCGGGAAGCGGCGAGTTCGGGGCTCGCCCGGGCCGGTGTCCTGGCCCATGCACGCCGCGCTCACCACGGGCAGGTTGAGCGCTTCGTTTCGGCGGTAACAGGAGTCAGCGCATGGCTATGGCCAGCACCCCACAGTTGAGCCCAAGCCGCGTCGGGCGCATGCGGTTGCCCGTCCGGGATGTCCCCCTGCTGGTGGCCGCACTCGCGTTGGCGGTGCTGGGCCTAGTCCTGATCGCATCCGTCGACGCCGAGCTGGGCGAGGCGTCCGCGGGTCTCGCGTGGCGCCAGGCGGTGTACCTGGGTGGCGGCTTGCTCCTCGGCGTCGGCGTCTACCGCTGGCCCCTCGCCCAGGTGGAGCGGGCGCGGGTCCTGTTGCTGCTGTCGGCCTTGGCCCTCCTGTCGGCGGTCCTGATACCCGGCCTTGGCGTCGGGGTGAACGGTACGCGAAGGAGCCTCGATCTTGGTCCGTTCCGCCCCCAGGTCTCGGGGCCGGCCACGCTGATGATCCTGATCTTCCTGGCGGCCTACCTGGCCCGCCACCGGGAGGGCTTGCGTACCCACGCAGCCGGCTTCCTGAGGCTGCTCGCGCTGCTCGGCCTGGCCGCCGCCCTGCTCGCGCTCGAACCCCAGGTGCGCGCCGCCGCGATCCTGCTGATTGCGACCCTGGTCCTGATCCTCGCCGGCGGCGTGCGCCCGTGGCAGCTCGGCGCCATGGCCGGGCTGGTGGTGTTGCTGCCGGTGGGCGCCGTCTTGTGGTCGCCCCACCTGCTCCTGGAGTGGCTGGCGAGGCCCATGAGCTTTGGGAGGATCCGTTCGAGCGCGGCTTTGCGTTGGCCCCGCCCCGCTTTCCCATCGACTGGGGCGATTGGACGGGGGTTGGGCTGGGCACGAGCGCCTGGGAGCCGTTCACGCTGGAGTTCGCGAGTTCCGAGCTGGTCTTGCGCCTGCTCGCCCGCGAGCTCGGCCTGCTCGGCCTGTGCGGGGCGATCCTCCTGTATGGCGTGGTGGTCTGGCGCGCCTCGCCATTGCCCGGCAGACCCACAGGACCGGCAACGCCTTTGCCGCCCTGCTCGCACTGGGTATCGGGCTGTGGATCGGCCTGCCGGTGCTCGTCCACCTGGTTGACAACCTGGGGTCGCGTGTCACCCTGGGCTGGACCTTGCCGCCGATGAGCTACGGTGGCACCAACCTGGCGGTGTTCTGCGTCGCCGTCGCCCTGCTGTTGCGGGCCGCTGCCGAAACCCGCGACGCAATAGCGGCCGCGCCGACCCCTGGTGCGGCCGAGGCGTAAGCGCAGCGGCAGGGGCCAGGGCGTTCGCCACGCCACGGGGTTACGCCTCTCGCGCTTCTACCGTGGGTGCGTTTGAGGCAAGACCACCACGTCGGCCCAGACACCGAAGTGGTCCGAGAGCGGCATGTCCGCGCCGGTGGCCTGTCCAAGGAGCCCGACCGCCGTTGGGCGCAGGCGAGCGGAGGTGAGGATGCGGTCCAACCGCCGACTGGCCTCGCCGGCAAAGGCATTGGCCCTGGCCAGTCGGTTGACGGCGAGGTCGTAGGGGTCTGCTTCCGGGCGCACCGGGATGCAACTGCGCCCCCCAGGCATCGGTCCAACGGGCGATGTCTGCGGTCTCAGGTTCGCCATCGCCGAAGTTGAAGTCTCCTGCCCACACCCAGGGATCCGCATTTGGCAGGCGCGCGGCGATGAAGTCGATCTGGGCCCGACGGGCGCTGTGGGCCTCCAGCGGGCTCTCCAGATGCGCGTTGACCACGATGAGGGGGCGGCCCCCGAGGTCCAGCGTGACGAAGAGCGCCTGGCGTCCGCTGGGGCTCGGCAGCTTGCGGTAAGCGACCTTCGTGAAGGGGTAGCGAGAGAGCACCAGGAGGCCGCCAGGTGGCTCACCGGAACCGGCGGCGCTCGCGGAATAGGCGGCGAAGGCGCCGTCCTCGCTGAGCGCGGCCACGAACGGAACGCTGACCTCCTGAAAGGCCAGGATGTCTGCGCCCTGAGCCTTGGCCTCCTGCAGCAGCGCGTGGGCGCGATCCTGGGGCGTGCGCCCCGAGCACAAGGCTGCGCAGGCGCTCTTGTACGGTGGGGGCCAGGACGTTCCAGGTTATCACCCGCACGCCTGACCCTGTGGCGTCAGGTGGGCCCCCAGGCGTCGGCCATCAGGCTGGGTGCCCACAGGCCGACCCACAGCAGCAGGCAAGTGATGGGCGGCCACCGCGGTGCGCGGCGCTGGACGTCGAGTGGCCCACGGCAACTGACAGCCTCGGGACGAAGCAGGCGCGAGGGTTTTGCCGCCATCGTTCGAGTCCCTGGCTCGAAGCACATCCCGGGCTATAGTGTCACAGGGCGACACGACCGGGACGCGGTCCGGGTGCCCGAGCCCACGGAGCTGAGGGTGGTGACCAATGGCCGGCGGGAGAGGCTGCGGCACGTGACCACCTCCGGAGACCCCGCATCTCGTCAGGTCGCTCGACAATCTATCCCACCATGCGATCTCGGAGGGGAAGCGCGGCGTGTGCGTCTGTGTGTACTATGCGACGGCGTCGACCCGACCAATTCGACCATCAGTTTCCGGTACCCGGCGAGTACGGCGAACGGCACGCGGGGGCGCGCAGCAGTGTGGGCAGGGTGCGCCCGGGGAGCCACGCCAGGCCAGGAACATGAATGCCGCGATGGCGACGCCCACCCACAGCGGGTCGCGCAGGTCCCTCCATGGGTGTCCATCAAGGGCTGCCACCCGCGAGGTCATGAGCACCCCGGCGGCGACCAAGACCAGCGCACTTGGGATCACCAGCGTAAGGGTCCAGCCCCGATTGGGCTCGGGATTGGTGGGGTCGGCTCACATCACGGCCCGGGAGGGGCCCAAGGGCGCTATGCGCGAGGGATCGAGGGGGGCTGGGCATCACAGTCTCCACAGGGCTCCGCCGCTGGGGCGTCACCGACGCAGGATCTCACGGAGCGCACGCCCACCAATACCTCCGGGTAGACCCCCAAAAGGCCTGCCGACTCCTCCAGCGCCGCGTCTGTTCCCTTCTCCACCGGGAGCGGCGGCCGACAATTGCAAGAGCCCTCGCAGGTCAGGCGCCTCCCCTCTAATGGGCTGTCGCTATGGTAGTCGCTGTGGCGCCCGCTGGTCATGTGCCCGTCGCTAGACAAGTCCCGATGATAGTTGTCACGGATCGCCCTTTCTGGGTCCGGAGAACACAAAAGGCCGGCGACATCAGTGGCGTGCCATACCTAGACCCCAAGTGCGACGTCATTGAGAACAAGTGCCTTGATGAATCGTAAAAAGTGCGCTCGGCGGGTCGGGCGCCCGGCGGGGGCGCTACCTGGATGGAAGGGAAACCGACAAGGGTCTGGTGGCCGGGGCCGCTGGCGCCGTCCGTCCCAGCCTCGTCTGTGTCGCGAAGGGCACGACGTGACGATCGTCGAGAAGGACGCCGAGCATGCTCGCCAGTTGCGCAATACGCTCAATGCGCTGGTCGTCGAGGGAAACGGCACAGCACCGAGACGTTGGAAGAGGCGAATATCGCGTCAGTGCGGTTGTTTATCGCGGTTACTGATCTGGATGAGGTCAATTTAATCACCTGCCTGTTGGCCAATGACTATCGCGTTCCTCGCATCATCGCCCGCATCAAGACGCTGGCATACACATCGGCCGAGTGGAAACGGAATGCCGAGAAGCTGGGGATCAGCCTGATCATCAATCCCCAGACGGTCGTGACTGAGGACATTTGCCATAGCGTAACGTACACGGCCGCCTCGGAAGTCGTGGAGTTCGCTCATGGTCGAGTGGTGTTCTTGGGCTATCCGATCGGGCCCAAAGTCCCTTGGCGGACATCTCCATGCAGACGCTTGGCGAGATCCGTGGGTTGTACCGCATGATCGTTACGGGGATCAATCGCCGTGGAACCACGATCACACCGCGAGGTGAAGACGTGGTGAAGACCGGCGACACGCTCTATTTCGTCTGCAACAAGCGGGACCTGCCGGCGATTACGGATCTGTTCGGCTTCGAAGAGCGAAGATCACGAAGAACGTATTCGTGTTGGGAGGGGGCACAGTTGGCCGGCGGGTCGCGGCGAAGCTGGCGAAACTCCGCTACCGCGTGAAGATCGTTGAGAGTAATCGGGCCATCTGTGAAGAGTTGGCCGCCGAATTGGAGGGTGTCCAGGTCCTCAATGCGGCCGGCACCGACATCGAGGCCCTCAGGAACGAAGGATTAGAGAATGCCGATGTGTTCATCGCGGTGACCGGCGATGACCAGTCGAACATACTGTTCGCTCTTGGCCAAGGCGCATGGCGCCAAACGGGCTATCGCCTTGGTCGATCAGCCGGTCTACGTGACGCTTTCCCCGTCGTTGGGCATCGACGTCTGCATCAGTCCCCGCTTGGCGACAGCCAGTGCGATTCTCACCTACGTGCGTCAGGCCGAAGTAGTCAGTATGGCGGTGGTGGAACAGAGCGATTCGGAAGTGATCGAGTTTTCGCTCCCCGCCAGCAGCTCCATCCTGCATCGACCGCTCAAGTCGCTGGCAGTGCCCGAGGGGTCCATCGTCGGCGGTATTTGTGCGTGGCGACGACGCGATTGTGCCCAGGCACGGCGACGACCATTTCGAGGCGGGAGATCACGTGATTGTCTTCAGTCTTCCGAACGCCGCCGCGGCGGTCGCCAAATTCTTCTCCTGAACCCGGCTATGAATATTCGACTGACACTGCGAATTCTGGGAGGCCTGCTGATCTTTCTGGGCGTGATGCTCCTGACGCCGATTCCTTTTGCCCTGATTCACCACCGCCCAGACTCGTGGCACGACGGTGCCTTTTTCGCCTTCGTGCTCTCGGCGCTGCTGACAATATCTAGTGGAGCTGCCCTGTGCCGATACGTGAACGCGCACGGCGAGATGACCTATCGCGAGGGATTCGGCGTCGTCACTTTCGGATGGATTGCCTTCGCCCTGTTCGGTTCCCTCCCCTTCCTGCTGGCGGATGTGACCGGTGTCGAGAACCCGGCGGACGCGTATTTCGAGGCCATGTCGGCTTTTGAGCACCACTGGGTCGACGACGATTCAGCAGCTTGAGTGGCAGCCCAAGAGCATTTTGCTCTGGCGAGGCATAGCCCAATGGCTCGGCGGGATGGGAATCATCGTGTTGAGCCTGGCCATCCTCCCGTTCTTGAGGGTTGGGGGAATGCAGCTCTTCGAGGCCGAGGTGCCCGGGCCGACGCTGGATCGGCTCGTCCGCATCCAGGACACGGCGCGAGTGCTGTGGGGTGTTTATGTGATTTTCACCGCCGCCGAGGCACTGTTGCTGTGGGGCGGAGGCATGAGTTTATTTGAATCCGTCTGTCATGCACTGACCACGATGGCCACGGGGGGCTTCTCAACGCGCAACATCGTGGCGGCTTACGGCACTTATACCCACATGATTGTGCTCGTGTTCATGTTCCTGGCCGGTGTGAACGCTTCGCTGCACTACCACGCGCTGCGGGGGCACGTGCGGCGGTATTGGAGCAGCGAGGAGTTCCGCTTCTATCTGGCGATCATCGTGACCGCGACGCTCGTGATCACCCTGCTCCTCGCGCAAGACCCTCGACGTCCCAGGGAATCTGGCGATCAAGCTCCGCGACGCGGCGTTCCAGACCGTCTCGCTGCTGACCACCACGGGCTACGCCACCGCCGATTTCGAGCGTATGGCCCGCCATGGCCCAGTACATTCTGCTCGCGCTGATGTTCATGGGGGGCTGCCAGGGTTCGACGGCGGGCAGCATCAAGGTCGTGCGCCTGCTGCTCCTGATCAAGCACGCATTTCTGCAACTGTCGGTCCTGATTCACCCCCGAGAAGTCCGTAGTCTGAAGCTCGACCATAAGCCCGGTCTCGCGCGAGGTCATTCAGAGCGTGCTGGGCTTCTTTGCGGCTGTTCATGACCGTTTTCCTGGTCGGATCCGTCGTCATGGCAGGCTTGCTGCCGGCCAATGCCGACGGAAGTCCCGACCTGCTGACGGCGGGGACGTCCGTCATATCGGCGTTGGGCAATGTGGGTCCGGTCTGGGAACGGTCGGCCCGACCGAGACCTATACCGCCATTCCCGCGCTGGCGAACTGGTGCTGGCCCTCTGCATGCTCGTCGGCCGGCTCGAAGTGTTCACCGTGCTGGTGCTGTTCTTTCCTTCGTTCTGGCGAAAGTAGTCCGAGCGTTGCGGGCGCATGCGAAGTGGGCCGTCGAAGTCGTGGGGTCTTGGGCGCTTCCGAATTTTAGATATTGAATCTTCGCTCGTGGTGCGAGCACGGTATCGACGAAGAATCTATTGCACGACAGGGGACGAATCGAGTTCCACGACGATCGTGGTCACCGCATCGTCCGGCAATGTTTCGGGCAGTTGAATCGTCTTGGTCTTGTCGTCGACCGTCAATTCAGCTCCGCCATGCAGAGCAACCATGCCTTGTGAATCGTATTCTGCAATCCCGGCAACTGCAGCGGTCCAGCGGGCCGTTTGTCCAGATGAATGTAGAGTCGGTTGCTTTTCGTCGTGCATTTTCCGGCCGGTAACGTCTTGAATGGCGAACCGTCGCCGTAAATGCCTTCGCCGTTGGTGGCCAGCCACGCCCCGATGCCTTGCAGACGCTCGACCAGCGGCCGAGGGATCTCGCCCTCGGGGGTCGGGCCGACATTCAAGAGCAGGTTGCCGCCGCGGCTGACGACATCCACCAGCATGCGAATCAGCTCAGCCGTGCTCTTGAATTGCGTGTCCTTGATCGAGTATTGCCAATACTCGCCGATGGTCAGGCAGGCTTCCCAGGGATAGGGCTGTTCCTGCTCGAACCCCATCGCCACGTTGATCTCGGCAGGCTGCTCGCGCGGTGTGAAATCGCAGAGTCTGGTCGTACCACGCTCGCCCAAGCCCAGCCGATCGTTGACCAACGCCGCTGGTTGCAACTGGCGGATCATGCGCACCAATTCCGCGGCCTTCCACTCGCAGGGCACGATGGTCCCACTCGCCGTCGAACCGAGACGCAGATCGAGCGGCCCGTAGTTCGTACACAGCTCTCGCACCTGCGGGAACATGAATTCCTCCACGAACTTCGGCAGATTGGCCCGGTACGTCGGCTCGTACCAATCCAGCATCGAGTGGTCGAAGCCGACCTTGAGACCTGCCGCCCGCCCGGCATCCGCAAACGCGCGGGCATAATCGGTCCGCGGGGCCATGTCCGCCGAGTCATACGTCGATACTTGACTGTCGAAGAGCGAGTATCCGTCGTGGTGCTTCGCCGTCAGCACGACGTACTTGGCGCCGGCGGCCTTGGCCGTCTCCATCCATTTCGCCGCATCGAACGACTTGCCATCGAACTGCCGGGCGTACTTCTCGAACTCGGCGTTCAATGCCGGGTTCGCCTTGATGTCAAAATAATCAAACTTCGCATCCGGGTCGCTGCCGTGCACCGCGAACGGCCCCCAGTGGACAAACAGGCCGAACTTGGCCTCGCGAAACCACTGCTGCCGCTCTGTCTTGGCCGCAGCCTCCACCCGCGCACGATACCCAGCCACGTCGCCCGCGTCGCGAATCCCTTCACTCGGAAACCACGCCTTCAGGAAATCCGCCAACGTCCCCGGATAGGTCACGCGACTGATATTCATCCATTTCAACTGATCGCCCACTGCATGATCGAGATACGTCTTCCCCTGGAATTCCACGAGGTCCGGATCGGACGCGTTGATGCCATCGTCAATCTCATCGGGGGATAACACCGGATTGAGCGAGCTGCGGTACCACTGCTGCAGATCGGTCGAGCGAGCCACGTAGGTCTCGAAGAACCAACGCGGCGTACGGTGTTCCAGGTAGAACAGGTAGTAGTATCCGTCCGCGTAGCGAATCGTCGGGCAGGCCGTGTAGCGGTCGGTGCCAATGGTCGCGTCCGGCAAGTGTGTCCACGTCCTGAGGTCCTTCGACTGCGCGAACTTGACCGTGAACGCCGGGTAAGCCGGGTCGTTGCTCTCGTAGGCCATTACGTATCCGTCCGGACCCGAGCAGATCGAGCTGTTGAACAGGTGTTCGTTCAGCTGCTGTGTGATGGCCACTCGCGGTGTCCACGTCGCCAGATCAGTCGACTCAAAGATAGTCACATCGTTCCAGTTGTTCTCTTCAAATCGCGACGCCGACACGCAGACGATATCGCCGAACACTTCGCGTCGGCCAGGCTGTAACCCTGGCCGAACCGCGTGGCTCTTCGCCGGTCTCCGCGTCGCTGATGGTGAGGTAATAATCTTCCTTCGTGCCGCCGCTCGCCGGGCGATGGCATACCAGCAAACACAGGCGTCCTTTCCACACCACGGCGACACCTCGCACACGTCGCGCGCGATCAGCGTCTCGTCCTGCAGCGGCGGCCGCGGATTTCCCCGCGGCGGGGAGCGAGACCTCGTCGAAGACTGCCACCGGCCAGCTCGCCAAGCGATGCATGCCCGGCGGGACCTCCTTCGTCCACTGCACGTACGCGTTCACCGCACCCGTCGTTGAAAACCCGATATCCGCCGCGGAATCCTTGTCGACTTTCACCCCGAAAATCTTGTACCCCATCAAGGTGCAGTCCTGGAAATCCACGTGCACATACTTGCCGTTTTGCACGCTTTGAATTACGCCGTCGGTCGGCGTGCCAGCGGGCTGAGAAAAGTTGAGCGTGATGAACCGGCAGCGGTTCGCCCGGATGCGCCATGTAAGTGTGAAACCCGTAGTTGCCCCCTTTCATCGCACATTGCGGGCTGACCATTGTGCAGTCTTCGACGACGACATCCGGGCATCCCGGCATGGCCGCGTTCTCGATGCGAATGTAGAGTCCGGCCGTGTCGCCCCACTCGTCGAGAGACCATAGCTTGCAGCGACGGAAGGTGATCGGTTCGTCGTGACGCGACAGGCTGTTGGCCACGCCGCCACCGAACGCACGGCCGATACTCACGCAGTCTTCCACCACAATCGTGAACGGCTCGACTCGGTTCGTACAGTCCCAGAACAGTCCGGCGTCCCCCCCGGTCACATAGAAGTTGCGCACGATCCAGCGGTCCCACACGATCGACGAGAATGTCGGGGCCTTGTGTTCGGGGCTCCAGCCCTGCGAAGTAGCGCGAATCGTGCCCCACCAGTCGTAGCTCTTGAAACCCTTCGCGGCGTCACCCGAGTCGATCACGACGCGCCCTTGCGTCCCCGAACCGTGCCGGCCATCCGTGTCGCCGATCAGCAGGTTATAGGACCCTTCTGCCCCGCTCTGCGGCACGTACAGGTTCGCCTCCATATACGTGTCGGGACGCACAATCACGCGATGTCCTCCCTCCGCATCGGGCACCTGACTGAGCACGCTGCTGGATCGATGTGAACGCCGTCGCCCACGACAATCCGTCGCTGTTGTCACCCAGCTTGGACACGTGGAACGTCACCCCCTTGTGCCCCGCATAGTCCGGCGCATCGGGATCCCACGTCGCAGTGTGGGCACCCTGCAGTTGCCCTGCCGCGAAGCATACGGCCACGCTCAATCCAACCACCCAAGTTCCAACGGCTCCAGACTTCATCGTTCAGCTCCTGAAAATGACCATCTCGCTGTCGGTGTACATCAACGGTCGGATTCGCGCAAATCGGTTGGATTGCGAGGCCGAGGCAGCATGCCAGACGTGTTCCCTCCGCGGCGAGCATCGTCCCGCCGCCGCCAGCATCGACAAAGCCGCAACGGAAACGGTCGGGCTGACAAAGGTATGTGCGAGGCGCGAATCGGACTGTCACAGAGACAGGCCGCTCATGATGCGATAACTTACGTGTGCCGTCACGACTGCACGCAGCCATCGCTGGAGTCGCCCGCGGTCACTTCAGTTCGCCGCAATCAACAATTTCGACCGGTTTCCTGGTCTTGCCACTGCCCGAGCCCTGAGCTTCAATCGCCTTGACGACATCCATCCCCTCGATCACGCGGCCAAAAACCACGTGTCGGCCGTCCAGGTGCGGCGTGGCGACCGTCGTGATGAAGAACTGGGAGCCGTTTGTATTTGGGCCGCGGTTGGCCATGCTCAATACGCCCGGGCCATCGTGCGTGAATTTGAAATTCTCATCTTTGAATTTGTCGCCGTAGATGCTCTCGCCGCCGCTGCCGTTGCCGCGCGTGAAATCACCACCCTGCAGCATGAATTCCGGGATCACGCGGTGGAAACGACTGCCCTTGAAATGCAGTGGCTTGCCCGACTCCCCCTTGCCCTTTTCACCGGTACATAGAGCGCGGAAATTCTCCGCCGTCCGGGCAACATCGTCTCCGAACAGTCCGATCACGATCCGGCCGGCCTTTTCGCCGCCGATCTGTACGTCGAAATACACCTTGGTAGTCACCTTGGCCTTGGACGCCCCTTCCGCCATCACGTTCGAAACCACCAGCAACGCACCGAGTAGCATACACAGAGCGCACCATGAATCGATTCTCCGTTAGTGAAAGTCCCCCACCGTGACCGCACGGCAACGCCCGACATTCTCTCAGATTACCTGTTGCGGTGCTAGTCGAAGAAGGCCTCTGCCCGGCACCCCGCCGGCCGCAACCAAGCAGGAAATTCGAAATCCTAAACAAATTCGAAAGACAAAAACTCCAGAGAAAAAACCTCCGCTGCCGGCAAAACCATAGTCATGATCCGCCGGCAGATTCTCGCCACGGGAGCATGCCACTGCGTCCTCCGTTTTCCCCTTCTCCCTTTTTCCCTTCCTCCCGCTCTCTCTTTCTCCGTCGTTCGAGTTTGTCTGGTATTCGGTGCTTCGGATCTCCAGTTCTCTTGCTTTGATTGCCGTCGCAAGCCGCGTGAAGATTGTGCTGAACGATCCGGCCTCGGCGAGCGTCTTCGGGAATCCGCTTCTGCTTCACGCAGCTATCGCCATTTTCTGAGTCTATGTCGGCAGTAAACGGGCATTCAATCAGGGGGTGTCCGCCATGTCCAGCCGCCGCCAGGTTCAGGAACACCGCTGGCAGGGCGGTTGAAACAGACCTCGATTCATGTAAGATCGAGGAGTCGGGGGGGCGGGGAAGGGAGGACGGAGAACGGAGAACGGAAAAAGGGAGAAGGGGAAAAAGGGAGAAGGGGACATAGACATAGAATGGAAGATCGCTGAGCCCGCACGTAGCGATGTCGGATATCGGCTCGCATCAGGTGTTGCGGTCTTTAAAGTTCAACCTGTAACATGCGCGCAGTCTAGGAAACAAATCCGAAATTCGAAGCAGGAAATGCCAAAAATCACAAACAAATTCGAATCACCGAAATACCAATGACGAAAACGCTTGAGGACGGAGGACGGAACATCCAGTAACAGGCCCAGTGGTGAGAATCTGCCTGTGGCCCATAACTGTGGTTTTGCCGGCAGCGGAGGTTTGTTTTTGAGTTTCAGATTTCGAATTTTCTTAGGATTTCAAGATTGGGATTTCGGATTTCCGGTTTGGTTGCGGCCACAGGCCGCGTTGGGGCATTCGGATGGTGGATTTGTTTCGCGATGTCGCAAGTCGGTTGACGGTCTTCTGACACGGTATGGTGGTTGCGGAAGCCACGATTTGGGAGGGCAACATGTCGGCGATGCGTTTCATCTTGATTGGCGGGTTCCTGGGGGCGGGCAAGACCAGCACGATTGCGCGGTTGGCAAAGAGTTATTGCGAGCAGGGTTTGAATGTCGGCATTATCACGAACGATCAGGCGACAGACCTGGTTGATACCCACGCGTTGCGAGCGGCGGGGTTTGACGTAGGCGAAGTCGCGGGCTCCTGCTTCTGCTGCAACTTCCACGGTTTGGCCAGTGCCGTGGAAGAACTGGAATCACATCAACGTCCCGACGTCATTCTGGCGGAGCCGGTGGGCAGTTGCACCGATATCATCGCCACGGTCGTACAGCCACTTCGCCAACTGCACCAGGACAAGTTTGCCGTGGCGCCCTATGGCGTGATCCTGAAGCCGAGTCACGGCCGCAAGATCTTGAGCAACGCGGCGAAAGCCGGGTTCTCGCCCAATGCCGCGTACATCTTCCGGAAGCAACTGGAGGAAGCCGACTTTATCATTGTCAATCGCGTCGATGAGCTCGGACCGGATAGCATCCAGGAACTGTGCGACTTGATCGCGGCTCAGTATCCGGGCGTGCCGATGGTGCGCATGTCGGCCAAGACCGGTGCCGGTTTCGAAGGGCTGCTCGAGGTGTTGGATCAGCAGGGGAATTTCGGCCGCCGCATATTGGAACTGGATTACGATGTGTACGCGGACGGTGAAGCGGAACTCGGTTGGCTTAACAGCAGCGTGCGTGTGACGGCCGCGACCCCTTTTTCACTGGACGAACTTTCTCTGAACATCGTCACGCGATTGCGGGAATCACTGGCTACCTGCGATGCCGAACCGGCTCATCTGAAGACGATCAGCATCTCGGACGGAAGCCACTCCGTGGCGAACCTGGTGAGCAGCGACACGCCGGTCGTGTTGTCGCGAACGTCGGCCTGCCAGACGTGCCGAGCGGAAGTGATTGTCAATGCGCGGGTGGCCATCGATCCGCAGCTCTTGGAGCAGCATGTGCTCAAGTCGGTGCAGTCAGTCTGCCAGTCGATCGGCGCAACGTCGGAGGTTATGCAGACTCAGAGCTTTCGTCCAGGACGTCCCAATCCGACGTATCGCTATGCGAACGCGGTGTAGTGGCACGCCGGCGATTCCGCTGCGGCATCGGTGATCCTCCCCTGGCTGCCGCGGATGACGTTCCTTTCACTCGGCCTCCACTGGGAAGCCCAATGGGTGATCGCAGATCAAAATGGCAGTTCATTTGCCGCCTGTTGCGCAGCCGAAGCCAGCCGGGCTATTCTACGTGAACGTGTCGTGAGATAACCGTCACATCTCGCGGCGCTATTTCCAGAGTCAGGTACGCCATGCCGCCAGCGATGCGTGGCTGCAACGACTGGCCGGTTATCTCGTCCTGATATTGTGCTCCGTCCACATGGTCGACAGCGATCGCTTCGGCTCGTACTGTGCGATAGTTCGTGTTGTAGACTGTCCAGCAGGCTGTGCCCGACAGGTGTTCATGCTGGTCGAACCGGTTAGCGTACAGTCCGGACCAGAGTGTGGGGACGAGCGGTTGCACGTAATCGCCGGCAAAGCACTCGTGATTGTCGTGCAGGACGCGGCGGTTCAGTGCGATCTGCTCGCGCACTTCCGGTGCGAACCACTTGTCCCAGATCCCCTCGATCCAGATCGCTTCGCCATTGAACAGGCATCGTTTGACGGCCTCGATGTTGGTTCCCAGCGGCTGATCACAGCAGATGATCTCAATCGTCTTGAAGCTGGGGAAGGCGAAGCGGTAGAGGTTAACGTGGCTGGGCGACCACTGGTCCGGGACCGATGAAATGTTATAGGTGAAGCTGCCATCCAGGTATTGCGAGTTGACGTCGGTGGGACTCTCCTCGCTGTAAAAGGCCGATTCGGGTCCGAGTTTCTGCCGCACTTGCCTCAGCATCTCACGCTCGCCAAGCACGGGGGTCACCGGCACCGGGTGGCCGTGATCCGGGTTGTAGCACCAGTAGGTTGGGCCGGCGAAGCCGTACTCGTCAATATAGAATCCCACGGCGCCGGTCTGTTGGCGGACGCGCCGGTAAGTGTCGGATAGATACTCCTGCCACGGTACGACGCGCGGACAGATGTGGTGGCTCGGCGCGAAATATTCATAAGGTTTGCCCGCCGGGCCGAGCATCTGCCATGCGGTGCCGTGGGCTTTGCCGAGTTCAGACTGGGGATCTACCAGAATGCCTTCGATGTACAGGCCGACGGGAATACCCCGCGCCGCGACTTCTGCGACGGCACGCTGGAAGTTCTCCACGCCCCCCAGATATTCCCACGGCTGATAGTCGCCACAGCGGCCGTGCACCGGGTCCCAGCCCCAATCGAACAGGTGGAGATAGTCTACTCCGCCAAAAGCCTCGGCGTCGATATCGACCACCTCCCCCAGCTTGATGCTCTTGCTCGCTGCATCGAAGATCCCGCTCTTGGTCGGCAGCGCAAAGTGCATGAATTGCTGGCGGAAGTTCCAGACCTCTCGGAACCAGTGTTTCGCGGCGCAGCAGGTTGATACCAGCCGGCGACCCATTGCTGGTAGCGGGCCAAGTGGGCATGCCAGTCACCCTGGCTACATCCGATCACGGTGCGTGGCAAATGTGGCTCGTGCAAGGGCGTGTATTCGATGGCCAGGCGGGCGCCGTTGTCGGTCTTCTGGACCTGGTAGAATTTCGACGTGGCTTCCATGTCCTGTGTCATGATGTACATCCCTGTTCCACGACCGGCGTCAAAGGTCCCCATGACCTGCAGCGGATTTCCGGCGCCGGCGTAGGGTTCGCGCAGCGACACGGCGGCGGAAGTGATCACGTCTCCGCGGCGTGGGCACCAGATCCAGCAGTCTTCGGTCGCGCCACCAAAGCTGATATCCCGCAGTTCTGGAAAGAGGAAACTGGCTTTGCTCGGATCGTGGCCACCCAGATCGATAGTGGCACGCAACCCGATCTCTTGTGGATCCAGAACATCCAACCAGACACTGACTCTTATCGTGGGTGGATGCTTGTCGCAGAACAGATCGATCCGTGTCATCTCGCCCTGATTGGTTACGTCCGTCGATACGTGCTCGACTTCGAAGTCTTCGGAATTCAACTGGAAGCCGTCCCCCAGCACTCGAAACAGCGGCCCTGGGGCAATCTTGGCCTCCAATCCCGCGCCGCTGGTATTCGCGATGGCGGCGACTCGCAGGCCTCGCTCCAGATTCAGGGTCATCCCGACGGTCTGGCAGTTGACGGTGACCAGTGTGCCGGCACGGTCGATGCCGATCGGCTGTCCTTCGACAGGTCTTGGCGGGGGGAGTTGTGGCATCGAGTGCAGGGTGGTGGCCGCCGTGGCCGGCCCTGGCAGGTTACTCAGCGTCAGCGCCACCAACCCAAACGCTCCGCGGCTCATGTTGTCGACAAGCGTGAGTTGTCGCAAGTTCTTCGTTGGATCCAATGCCAGCGCATACGTATGCAGCCACCGCGACACGGCGTGTTGGCCGGCATTCACGGAGAAGGGGAACTGTTCCTCGCTGGTACCGTCCGCATAGGAGATCCGTGCCACCAGGCGATGGACATGTCGAACCTGCCCCGTCGAGCCGAAGTAGGAGGGTTCGTCGTTCTGAGGGAACTGGGCCGCCAGCAATAAATAGGCCTCGCTCGCCATGCCGTTGAGCGTCACATCGATTTGTCCGGGTTCGCGCAGCGGAGTCATCACAACGGCCCGACTGCCGCCACGCAGATGGAAGGGAACCCCCGACGTCGTGACTTGGCCTTCGGCCAGCCAGCCCTCGGCGCCCAGGCGGCGGGCCAGGTCGGGACCGGCAAGGTTGCCCGGCGGCAGCGGGACGATCCGCCAGGTGTCGCCGAGGGCAGGCCAGCCGGCGGTCATTTCCAGGGTGTCCGCCAGCTTGATGGTCGGCTTCTGGTCCGAGAAACGCAGGTCGGCGATTTCCAGGAAGGCATCATTCTCCAAGGCCTGCACTTGAACGGCGAGCAAGTGAACCTCGTCGAGCGTCACGCGAGCCACCGCCACGTGCCAGGCACCGTCAGACATCAACTCACCTTCGCGCAGCACGTTCTGTTCCGCGGGCGTCGCTCCGCCCGATGAGGCGTACAGTACATAATCACCCCAGTCGCGCAGGTTCCGCGCTCGGTATCGCATGGCCACATACCGCGACTTGCGAATGGGCTCGTCCAATTGGCGCGACCATTTGGTCCCCATCATTCCTTCCCGGACCGAGAACATCAGGCCTGCTGGTGTGGCGGACTGGTCGTGGTTGGGTGTGTAATTGCCCAGCCATTGGGGTTGCGCGGTCCACTCCCCTGGCTCGTGCATGGCGACCACTTGCTGCCTGGCCGGCTCCCGCTTCGGCTCGACTCCTTCCGCGTCTTCCGGTGGCAAGTCAGTGATCGCGATATAGTCCACCCACAGCGAGCCATTGCCGCGATCGTCCGTGAAACACTGCAGAGCGATGCCAGTGACCGGTGAGACCACGCCGGCGTCGAGAAGGTTGACCGTCAGCGTATGCCATTGCTCGTCGGCCTTGATCGCAGCACCTTTGAGCACATTCACACCACCGTGGTCCTTGCCACCATCCTCTATCCAAACGACGTAATCGGGTATGCTGAGATGGAAATTCGCAGCCCGGTAGCGTAATACCAGCCACGGCGTGAGTTCCAACTCGACCGGCTCATCCAGGGGGCGCGACCATTTCATGCCCTTACCCGGTTCCGCCACTTCGAACTTCCCCACACCTGCCTCTGCCCTGATCACCGGATTGTCCGCGTGCGGAGTCAGCCACTCGCCGCGGGCAGACCAGGCTTTCACATCGACGAAATCGTCTCGAAACGCGTCGTCGCCCAACGCGGCCAGGCCGCTCCATGCGAGCAGTACGAGGGGACCGGCCAGGCAAGTCGCCCAGTTACGGGTGACCGAATGTGGGTGCCGAGTGCTCATGCCCTTACCTCGCTTGAAGTTCTTTCTTGTCTTTTCGTGCGATCTCCTGGAGTGAATTCGAACTCAAGCGGCGGTCGCTGTCCACCTGTGGTAGCTGCAATTTGCCGATTCGTTCGTCCCCGCGACGGCAGCCAGTGTGCGATTTTCGAGGACGAAACGACGAAGTGACAAGAAAATCGCCGGGTTGGGATGGTGCCGCCAGATTGCTGCACCACCGGCGCCGCGTTGTACAATCGTTTGTGCGTGCCGCTGAATTGCAGTCCATAAACAAGTCCGTTATCCTTGATTTGGACGTGGACCATCCAGCGACTGATTTCGTACCGGAGGGTAGCCATGAATCGAACTGTTGCGATGCCGCTTTGGCTTGGCCTGTTGGCGATCGGGTGGGTACGTTGCGAGGCTGCTGAAGAGCCTAGCTCGGTGCTGCGAAAACCTTCGGTCATGACGATGGCCGAGTTGGATCGGCAGACAACATCGGGAGTTTCGGCGCAGGAGGTGAACGACTACGCCCCCGGTCGCTACCAGGGACCAATGACGCCCAGTCCGCCACATGCGGATTTGAATGCGAAGAAGGCCGTCGTCGTTTACTGGCAAGACCGCCCGGAGCGATTCATTTTCAGTCACGAGGCCAGCTACTGTCCACTGTTCGAACTGCCGAGCGGTGCGGCCATGTGCAACCAGTTTTTTGAAGGTAATCTGGGTGATGCCGAACTGTTCAATAATCCGGGGCGAACGGAGCGGAACAGTTTTGTTGACATTGTTCAGCACGGGTCTCAGCGAGTCTGGGTGCGTTGGACGTATTTCTGTGTCAACATGAACGATGATACGAAGCCGCGGCTGCGCGGCACGGAAGACTATTTTGCGGATCCCAATGGGTTGGTCCTGCGCCGGATGAGCTACGAAAGCCTGATGCCCGACAATATTGTCGGGTATAGTACGCAGCCCGTGGAGTTGTTTGGCGTGGCACCTGTTGGCTCAACGATCAAGGATCTGTTCGCGCGGGATGTGGAGCACGGCGATTACCTGACCCACACCGTGCTCGATTTGTACAGCGACAATCGCTATGACCTCTATTGGGATGAGAACGGGGGTGTTCGGCGTCAGGGCGACGATGCGACCCTCGCGGCCATTTCCCGTTCGCGCGGCTGTGCACTGGTCCTCCCCTTTCGTGAGAAGCTGCTCTTTGCCGTGTTGGGTGAGGCTAGTGGGTTTCCCGCCGCGAGAAATCAGTTGGTCGATCACTGTACGCCCGGAGCCGAGGGGGGCTGCGGTTGGGGGACCGGTTTGTGGGATCATTGGCCGATCGGCTGGCTGAATTCGCAAACATCGTTCTGGAAACCTGGCTCGCCGTATGCCTACAGTTTCGGATCGATCGGCCAGTTCTTCGTCCCGGAAGGAAAACGGATCAAGTCGTTCGCGCAAGACTATCCCGCACTCTGCCAGGACATGGAGTTGAACCGCTGGACCGAGCGTCGGGCGTATTGCGTGTTATTGGGCGCGGCGGGCGACTGGGAGGAAATCCTCCGCATTGGACGAGCCTGGCTCGACAAGGGACCAGCCTGTGGCGATCCCGCGAGCATCGCCGGCTTGCGATGACCAGTGGGCTTTTCCGGCGTGAAATCGGTTGGTAGCGGCAGGCGGGGTTACACTTTGAGTGAAAAGGTATGTGCGATGTCAATCAAGCCGTTCCACTTTCAAAAGCTCTTCGAGTTGGGAGCGGACGATACCGAATATCGTCTATTGACCAGGGAGCATGTCCAGTCGAAGGAGTGGGAGGGCCACGAAGCGTTGTGTGTGGAGCCGGAAGCACTCACGTTGTTGGCTGCTCAGGCGTTTCACGACATCAATTTCTACCTGCGCAGGGCGCATTTGAAGCAGGTGGCTGCCATCCTGGATGATCCGGATGCTTCGGATAACGATCGAATGGTTGCGCTGACAATGTTGAAGAACGCCGATGTGGCGAGCGCCGGCGTGTTGCCCTTCTGCCAGGATACCGGCACGGCCATCATCATGGGAAAAAAGGGCCATACGATCTGGTCAACCCGCGACGAAGAGGCGCTGGCCCGCGGTGTGTACCTCGCCTACACCGAGAATAACTTGCGTTACTCGCAGAATGTTCCGTTGACGATGTGGGACGAGCAGAATACGAACACGAACCTGCCGGCCCAAATCGACCTGGCCGCTTGTGACGGGAGCAGCTACGATTTCTTGTTCGTCGCGAAAGGGGGCGGTTCCGCCAACAAGACTTTTCTGTTCCAGGAGACGCGAGCGCTGCTCAATCCCAAGGCCATGGTCGAGTTCCTGACGCACAAGATGGCCATGCTTGGCACGGCAGCATGTCCTCCGTATCATCTCGCGTTCGTGATCGGAGGGACTTCGGTCGAAGCGAATCTGAAGACCGTGAAGTTGGCTTCGACGAAGTACCTGGACGGCTTGCCGACAACCGGCAACGAACATGGCCGCGCGTTTCGGGACCGGGATCTTGAATTACAATTGCTCGAGACCGCCCAACGCTGCGGCATCGGCGCTCAGTTTGGCGGGAAGTATTTCGCGTTGGATGTGCGGGTGGTCCGCTTGCCGCGTCATGGTGCATCGCTACCCCTTGGCGTGGGGGTCTCCTGCAGTGCGGACAGGCAGGCCAAGGGGAAGATCACTCGCGATGGAGTCTATCTCGAGCAACTTGAGTTTGAGCCCATCAAGTACATTCCGGAGTCGCTGCGTCACCGTAAAGACGAAGGGGCCGTACGCCTCGACCTGAACCGTCCGATGCGGGAAATCCTCGCCGACTTGACGCGGTATCCGGTCACGACGCGGTTGCTCCTGTCAGGGCCACTTGTCGTGGCCCGCGACATTGCACATGCGAAGCTGAAGGATCGACTCGACGCCGGCCAGCCGCTGCCCGAGTACTTCAAGGCCCATCCCGTTTACTATGCCGGTCCGGCGAAGAAACCCGCCGGCCTTCCCAGCGGATCGTTTGGCCCGACTACCGCGGGGCGCATGGATGGTTATGTCGACCTGTTCCAGAGCCACGGTGGCAGCCTGGTGATGATTGCCAAGGGGAATCGCGGGCCTCAGGTCACGGCCGCCTGCCAACAGCATGGCGGTTTCTACTTGGGGAGCATTGGCGGGCCGGCTGCCATCCTGGCCAAAGAGAATATCCGCCAGGTGGAAGTCATCGAGTTTGAAGAACTCGGCATGGAAGCGATCTGGAAAATCGAGGTCGTCGATTTCCCCGCATTCATCCTGGTGGACGACAAGGGGAACGACTTCTTCCAGCACGCCGGTTCCAGTTGCCCGCATTGACGCGGCTCGGTTCGCGTTGGCTATTGAGGTGGCTCGGCGGTTAGCTCCAGTGTGAATTGGTTGAAGAACTCCACGCACTGAGCCATCTCCGGCATGTTGTCCTCGAAGTCGTAGGAATACTCCAGGCCGAAGACGGTGGGTGTGATACGCAGGCGGTGGAGTTCTTGGAGCAGCTGGGCGAAGTCGGCCTTGCCGGTGCCCCAGGGGACATCGTGTCCTTCCGCCGACAGTTCGTTCAGATCGTGAGCTTGGATGGTAATTACACGATCACCCAGCTTGCGGATTCCCTCCAACGGGTTGATTCCCGACCGCAGCCAATAGCCGGTATCGGGGCAGGCGCCGATGCGTTTGCTGCGGCCCTGACAGGCTTCAAGCACTCCTTCCGGTTGCCAATATACGGGCGACTGGTCCGGGCCGTGATTGTGAATGGCGAGCTTGATATCATACTCGTCGCAGAATCGCTCAATCACGTCCAAGGACTCCGGCGGCGGTTCGGAGATAAATGTCTCGATACCCATCTTGCGGCCGAACTCAAAGACCTGTCGACAGCCTGCCTCGTCACCAGGGATCGTGGCGTAGAAACAGGTCGGCATGCGAATACCGGCGTCATCCATCTTCAAGCGAATCTGTTCGAGCTCAGCATCGGACAGACTGCAATCAAAATTCTTCGGGATCTCCGCGCTCACTTTCTGAAAGCTTAGTCCCTCCAGGTAATTCAGGCCGAGTTGTCGAGTCTTGTCGATGCTCTCGAACAGCGTGAACTGATGCAGGCCCCACGTGGTAACCCCGAAACGCCAGCCGAGTTTCTCTCTGGCGCACTCGGCCGCAACGAGCTTGTTGCTCGCTAATGTCGAACCATCCAGGTCGCCCATGATGAACTGAACGGCCCCCAGGTAGAATTCCAGGATCCGGGGATCCATGAAATCCGTGGGATTGTGGCCGATCGTACAGTAGACGACACGGCCGCGACCGTAGTTGCGTGTCCAGGCCAGCGCATAATCCTCGTCGGCACGTTCCACGCCGGGATGAGTGCCCCGCGGAGGAAGCTGCGTCTTGGAAACATCGATGCTGAACAGGACGTGTACACGGTCGCGGGAATAGGGGTCGCCCACCCGAAAGAACTCACCCACGTGCTCGAAGCCTGCTCCGCCGAAAGGCCGGTTGAGTGGATGATCGGGTGAATCAAGTTTGATGAAGACGCGTTCATCCTGTGCCAGATGAGCCGCCCCGCGACCGCCGAGCATGCGGCCGAATTCCGGCCACGTTTCCAGCGCACCCTGCTGGAAATCAGTAAATGCGACGGTGGTCCCGTGAATGCCCAGCAGTCCGCCTCCACCCAGAACGAACTCCAGCAGGTTCCGCCGGAGCACTGGATCGGTGAACAGATTGCCGACCGTGTTGTTCAGGCAGACGGCGTCGAATTGGCTGAGGTTGTCGCGCTGCAGCACGGCCGGATCGCGGGAGACAACGGTGGTGAATGCGCCGGTCTTCTCACCCATGCGAGTGAAAGCATGATTCGCGTAAGGGATTGATGCGTGCCCGCCATAGCCCACGTTCCCGTCGTAAATCAGCAGTTTACGGCTCTGCGTCACCGTCGCGGGAGCCTTGGCTGGGAGCACGTCTCCATCTGCTGCCGAGCCTCGTCGGAGAGGGGCGGACGCGGCTTCTGGGCCAGAGCCGAAGCAGCGTAAGTCGTGCACAGACCCGCGATCAAACAGGTTACGAAAGCCGCTTTCATCAGGTTGCTCCTCTGTTGTGGGTCGGTTCGTGCCGACCGCTGCGATGGACATTCCCTCTGCTCAACCCCGTTACACACTCCACGGTTCCCGCGTGGCGCGCGACCGCAACGCGTTCGCTTCCCGGTCGTTCAAGAACTCCTCTCGCACAGGGTCCCACGTCAAAGCTCGGCCGGTCCACAACGCGATACAACCCAAATGAGAGAGAATGGTGGAACATGCACCAATCTCGACATCCGCCTTCGGTCGGCGTCGCGTCCGGATGCAGTCAAGCCAGTCCCGATGGTTCAGCTCGACGGAGTGACTCTTAGGCACTTCCACATCCAACAAGTATTTTGGATAGCAGTTCAGCACTCCAAACCGCTCCACGTGAATCCAGCCTTTGTCGCCCACGAACAACACACCGAAATTGACGATCGAGGTTTTGGGGTCCCACCCCGCGGGAATGACGTGCTGGCCCTCTTGTAACGTCGTCGCGCAGACGATACGAGTACCGTCGGCATAGGTGAAGGTGAGGGACGGTTCTCCGTCCACGCCGGCAGGCGTGATTTTCACTGGCCCCGTACCGTCCTTACCAAGTCCTTCGTGCGCTGAATCCAAGTTGTGAACCAGGCCGGACGTCATGCCCCCCGCGCCGAACGCACGATTGCAGCTCCAGGGAACCACATGCTGCGGAGCGCCGGTGTGGTGGTAGGCATAGTTGTAGGGATGCCAGGGGCACGGACCGAGCCACATGTCCCAGTCGAGTCCGTCGGGAATCGGTTGGGCTGGAAAATTCTGATAGGGACTGACGTCGCTGGCCGAGACATAGGCGAGCTTCACCTCGCCAATGCGACCGGCACGAACCATTTCGACAGCCTTGTTGTATTCGATTCCGTTGCGCTGCTGCAATCCGGTCTGAAAAACTCGATTGTGCCTCCGTACCGTTTCCGCCATGGTTCGAGCCTGGCGGATCGTCAGCGAAATCGGCTTCTCGCAATAGATGTCCTTGCCCGCCTTCGCCGCGAGTACACTGATGGCCGGATGCCATCGCTCGCCCGTCGCAATGATCACCGCGTCGATATCGTCTCGATCCAGCAGTTCTCGAAAATCGTTGTACGCGCGGAAGCCGTGAGACTGGCCACTCGGTTGTCGAGCTGAGTAAGCTTGCTCAAGAGTCTGAGCGGCATTGTCGCGGCGCCATGGGTCGACGTCGCTCAACGCCAGCAACTGAACGTCCTCATACGCGCAAAAATGCGGAAGTGTCCCCGTCCCATCATCCCCACGCCGATCGAGCCGACCGTGATGCGATTGCTCGGTGCAGTGGTGGCGCCCAGGCCCAATACCGAGCCGGGAAGGACGAGCGGCGCGGCAAACGCCCCGGCCACGGCGGCGGTGCGCCGGAGCATTTCCCGTCGTGAGTAACGCGTCTTGAGCGAGCGTGTCATCGCCGTGACCTCCTATTGTCTCTGTTCTTGTTTGCGAGTTTCGATGTCGCGGAGCACTTTGGGGATCTGCTGGCGAATAGCCGGATCGTCGGTTAACGAATCGACTCTCTCCAACGCGGCACGCGCCGGGTCTGGATGGGATTGGCTGAGCCCTTTCGCCAACTCGAAAACCGCTGGCACCGCCGCGGCTCGCAGTTCCACCTGGTCCAGGAAGGGGAGCAACAACGCTAGCAGCTTCCGGTGTCCGCACGGCGCCCAAACGTGAGATGATCAACTCCTGGTCCTCGGTTCGTGTGGCCATTTCCAGGACGTTCTTCAGCATTTCGTACGTTTCTTGAACGGGTCGCTCACTGGGGAGCGAGACCAGCCGAGCGTAAGCACGCAGCGACCAGATGCGATAGGACGGTACGTCACTGGTCTTCGCGATGTCGAGCAACTCGCTGATCACGGTGGCGTCGGGCCAATTGGCCAGCGCCCGGTAGCCCGCATCACGAACTTCCTGATCCTGGCTTTGCATGGCCACATGAACGGCACCGAGCGGTTGCTCGCCGCCCATCCGGGCCAACGACGGAAGGAGTGCACATCGCCCCGTTTTGTCCGCATGCTCCATCGCCGCGAGCAACGGTGCTACCCGGGCGGCGGGATCGGCGATCTTCTGGCAACTCATCCACAAGGCTCGATCCGCGGCTTCGCGTTCTTCGCCCGGAGCCGTCTTGGCGAGCAGTCGGATCAGCGGCTCCACTTCCTGATCGGTGGCCATGACTTCCAACGCGGAAAACGCCATGAGTCGCGTGTCGGCGTTGGCGGACTGGGCCGCCTGGAGAAACGTGGGAATAAACTCCGGTCCCCGCCGAGCCAAGGCACAACGCACCAGCGTGGGATGGACTTCCGCGGATTGATCCATCAGGTCGATAAGTGCCCCGTTCGTTCCGTTGGCGGGCATCCGTCGCAGTGTCTCGAAAGCGGCCTCGCGCTGCGCGGGAGTCTCTGCCGTGAGCGCGACGCCTGCCAACAGCGAGACATCCTCCGGAGTAGCCGTGGCAATCAGGGCCTCGAGCGCGGCCAGCCGAACCTCCAGGCTCGGCTGCTGGAGCGACATCAGGGCGGCAGCGCGAATCGCCTCTTGAGTGCGGTTCTTGAGACTGGCATACGCCGCCACCTGTCCGGCAACCGGCAGTCCCGGTATCGCCGAAGCAATGGTGCCGATGGTGTCGGAGTTCGTCACGTCGCACAGGCAATCAGCCGCCACCTCTCTCTGCCATGGGTCGCCAGCCGAAAGTCCAGCCAGGATCTTCGTCGCACTGTCGGCTGGCTGTGCTGTAATCAGACCGCGATAGGCAGCCGCTCGGATTCGCTCTGAATCGGCCGACTGCAGCGAGGTGTAAATTGCCACGGCAGCCGCGCCTTCTCCCTGCCCGCAGAGCGATTCGGCTGCCGCCAACACCGCGTCAATTGCCGAGTCGTTGAGTGCCGCCGGGGCCCTGGCCGCGTACTGCTTGAGCGCTTCAGCGGCTCGCGTGTTGCCAATTCGCCCCAAGGCGACCAACGCTGGCTCCAATATCTGCGGGTCTTCTTCGGACAGCAGATTCGCGATCAGCGAGGCCGCATCCGCGTCGGCGAGTCGCCCCAATGAGATCACGATCCCTACCTTCTGCTGCCCGCCGGTTTTCTCGAGCGCATCCCGCAGCGATTTCGCAACCGCTGGGCCACCAATGCCCTCCAATGCATAACGGGCCATGTGCGACAAGCGAGCATTGGGCAAAAGCTCGGCCAGCACAGGAATCGAAGCGTCCGAGCCGACGAGAGCCAATTCGCGGCAGGCGTAGTCCTTGGCCAGGTCGGTGGCGCTGCCATGCATTAACGCAATCAGTCGCGTCTCGAGATCTTGGCGAACCAGTTGGTCGGCGTGTGACTGAACAACGGCCTGCTGAATGGGGGCCAAGCCTTGCAGGTCTTGACCTGGCTGCAGTGAGGCCAGTTGCTGAAACGCCGCATCCAGGGCCGGGTTCTGGGTCGTTGCGGTTTGGGCCGCGACGGTTTGGGCCAGTGCAGCGTGTGTGGCAAGGGCGACCATCAAATATCCACAAAGTCGCGCCGCCATGGCTAAACCAGTCTGGTCGTGTCGATCCACCTCGCACGGCCCAGCGATGGTGGCAGAGTGAATACGACGCTCCGACACGGTACCGAGTCCGGAGTGATGTGGCATTGTGCTGGTGTCCGCTCAGGTGGGCATGAAATAGGACGAACGCGGAAACGGCGTGAATACCGACTTGATAGCCGATCCCAGAGCGCGCGTCAATCATTCTGATGGGGTCTCTAGCGGTGAAAGATGTAGGGTGTGCCAAGCTCGCCGGGTTACGCTTTCCACAATCGACGACGATTTCGGCGAGTGCCGGCACACCAGAATGCGTGCGGCACAATATCGTCTACCCCGGCGCGAGAACGTCGGCAACGAACGGTGGCGGCCTTTCGTTGACCGGCTCCGACAGTTGCCATGAACATCGCGTATTCTGGCGCACTACGTACGATCAACACCTCTGAGTCCTCCCACCACCGGCCCCGCGTCGGTGGAGGAATGACTGGCGCGCTACGTACGATCAACACCTCTGAGTCCTCCCACCACCGGCCCCGCGTCGGTGGAGGAATGACTCGCGCACTACGTACGATCAACACCTCTGAGTCCTCCCACCACCGGCCCCGCGTCGGTGGAAGAATGACTGGCGCGCTACCATCGCGCCCACGGATTCCGTCGGTCGAGTCCCAGACATCGCGTCCAGCCGCCGCGCTGGTCCGACCGAAACGGACCGCGGCTGGCTTCGAGCGTTTAATTACGCAGGGCGCGAGGCCAAACGCGGCTGTGTGGCGACCTCGGCACAACGCCGGTGTGGTGGTTGCCGCTGGGCTCGGCCGCTCAGCAGTGGTGGTAGCTGACCAGTTGTGGTCCCCCTGGGATCAACCCAGGAGAAACCAGAGGGAGTGTCGAATTCAGCTACCTGGCTGAGACCGCCGCGCTACTGATCTTCCGCCAGGCGTGTGGCAAACCGCCGCAACACGTCCATCTTCGTCGCTGGCCATTCGAACGAGGCGGCTTCATGGACGTCGATTCCGTCAAAGCCAAGAGTGCGAACGCGATCGGCATAGAACGCCATTCTGTCCTCCAACTGCTGAGTGTCGCCCGGCAGCCATTCCGAGAAGAGGAGCAGCCGCGTCTTCCCTGCGCAGTGATCCTGGTAGGTGCGGGCCGCCCAACCGTAGAGATCTTCCTCCGCCTTGAGCACGATGTCCTTCTTGCAGGACCAGTATGACTGGCCCGGCGCCGACATGGCCTCGTAATCGCCGAGGATGAAGACATCGGCGATACCCTCGTCCACCAGCGTCCTCCAGTGGTTGGTGTACCGCATCGCGATGTTGGTACTGAAGTGAGGATCGACGGCGAACTGTGTGTGCCGTCCCAACTGCAGGCCGACCCAGAATTCCTTCTCTTGTGCGTGACAGAGCGCGGCCAGTTCGCGGTACAGCTGAACCATGGCGTCGCCCTTGAGGTCGTGCCAGGCCTCCCTGTCGAAATCATCCGCCGTGCGGATATCCACTCCGTACTTGGCCTGATAGGCCTCCACAATCGGCTGTTCAAATCCAAAGAAATCTTCTTCGTGCGTATTCGGCATGTGCCGGCAGTGGCAGCTAGTGGAGCAGTGGATGCCGTCAGCACCCCAGGCGAGCAGTTCGCGCGCTTGGGCCACCCGGAATGCGCGGGACTGCGGCCAGGCGTAGCTTGTCACGCCATGGAAATGAGTCTTGCCATCCCTGGCCGTCCACTGGCACTGGGGGTTCTCGTCCAGAAACTTGGAGCGATAGCCGGGATAACCGTCGTCGAAAATGTCGAGCCAGACAATGACTTTCATCCCTCGCTGGTGCCCGGCCTTGATGAAAGCCTCGGGTGGATTGAAGTCCGCAATGACCTTGGCATACTTGTCGTTCCACGCCGATCGCTGGACTATGTACTGTTGCACGTCGGCAATCTCCGGGGTCGGATGCTTGCGGGCATGGTCCGCGTCGAAACTCATCGGATAGCCAAGTTGCGTTCGGTAGGGGAGTATGCCGAGGCAGCCGGCGCGGATCAGCAGCGTCTGGCAGCCGCTGGCGTGCAAGTTGCCGACCAGCGAGTCCACATCCGCAGGGGTCATCGGCTGATCGCGCAGCCATACTTCATCGTTGATATCGATATCCACAACCAGCTCCGGGGCTGTGGCGGCACTCACGACGCTGCTCATCCACACCGCACAGATCAGACTCAACCAACTGATGTGGCTACGCATTGCTGGTCCTTTCGGGCTAACAGGATGGCTACTGCCAGTACACACGGCATTGTATCGCATAACTCCCGTCTTGCTCTATAGTGTCGCGAGCCTTCGTCGCGGGTCTTGCGAGGATGAATTACGGAGAGGGAGGAAGGGAAGAATGGAAGAAAGGAGGAAGGGAGGAAGGGAAGAAGGGAGGAAGGGAGGAACATCCAGTGGCATAGCCAGTGGTGAGAATCTGCTGGTGGGTGCGTGACTGTGGTTTTGCCGGCAGCGGAGGTTTTGATTCTTTGGATTTCGAATTTGTTTAGGATTTCGAATTTCCTGTTTGGTTGCGGCTGTGGGCCGCGTCGGCGGACAGTCGGGTTTGCGCCGGATGGTGGGGAGAATATCATGAGTTCAGCGGTGCCTGGTCTCCTGTCGACTTGGAGGTGCGTGATGATTCGCTTGCTATGCTGGGTGGGATTTGCCTTGTCCTCGGCCACGGCCCTTGCGGCGACTGGGGGAAATCGACTGACGTATCTCGACTCGCCCGTCGATCCCTACTATGTCACGCAGGAGACGGCCCGGCTGATCACACCGCAGTGGGTGGGCGAGGCGGGAGTCGATGCGGTCATCGTACTGGCCATCGACGACATGTCTGACGCCGAAAAATACGAACAGTTCCTGCGGCCGATTCTCGATCGGCTGAAACGCATCGACGGTCGCGCGCCGGTCAGTATTATGACCCAGTCCATCGATCCTGCTTTGCCGCGCCTGCAGTCCTGGGCGGAGGAAGGCGTGAGCATCGAATCGCACACGCAGAGTCACCCCTGCCCGTGTCTCCAGAGTGGCAGCTTCGAAAAGGCCAAAGCGACGTTTGATAATTGCGTCGATCGATTGAGTCAGTTGCCCAGCGGCGGGCCGGTGGCATTTCGCATGCCCTGCTGCGATTCGATGAACTCGGTGAGCCCGCGTTTCTTCGCCGAGATCTTCAACAAGACGACGCCGGAAGGCCGCTTTCTGGCCATCGATACTTCCGTCTTCATGCTGTTGTCGCCGAGCGATCCGGCCTTGCCTCGGGAGTTGGTGGTCGATGACGGGGGTGGTGAAAAGTTTCGAAAGTACATCCCCACGGATCGGACCATGGCGAACTTCATCGAAAACTACCCCTACCCTTACGTGATCGGTCGATTGTGCTGGGAGATTCCCTGCCTGATGCCCAGCGACTGGGATGCGCAGCACCTGCAAGGGAAGTGTAATCCGCGGAGTGTCGGCGACTTCAAGGCGGCGATCGACGCTACGGTCGTCAAGCAGGGTATCTTCGCCTTGTGTTTTCATCCGCACGGTTGGATCCGGAACGATCAGATCGTCGAATTGATCGAATACGCCGATAAGCAATACGGCAAGAGAGTGAAATTCCTGAACTTTCGCGAAGTCCTGCAACGGCTGAACGCGAACCTGCTGGGTGGATATCCGCTACGTTCCTCTACTGGCCGCGACAACGGCGTGCGGGTACTCGACGCGGATGCCGACGGTCTGATGGACGTCGTGATCGCCCGTCCCGAGCATCGCGAAACGCGG
Source organism: uncultured Planctomycetota bacterium (assembly GCA_963802295.1). Classification (GTDB taxonomy): domain Bacteria; phylum Planctomycetota; class Planctomycetia; order Pirellulales; family Pirellulaceae; genus JAJRVM01. Next base: position 34,371 of record CAWDIM010000013.1, read on the forward strand.
CTCTGGCGCGGCGTCGAACGCGGTTGGCAGACCACCGAGTTTCCCATCGCACTGGTCAATGACGATTCGCGGCCCAGCAGCGAAGAGACGGGAGTACGCTTCGGCGTGCTGCAGCCCAATGGCCACGCCAGCATCGTCGTCCGCAGCGAGCAGGTAGCGGGGGTCTGGCATTTCGATGGCGACAATTGGCAGGTTGAAGCGGACGGACTGCGGGGTTTGGAACTCGAGGGACCGATCGCGACGCTCAGCGAAGGACGGGACACGGGTGTCCGCCTGCGAGATCTGGACGGGGACGGCATCTGCGAATGGCTTGTCGGCAATGAACGCCAGAACGGCGTGTTTGCCTTCTCGGCTCAGGGGTGGCATCGCTTGGCATACTCTCTGCCACCGGGGGTGACGATCGTCGACAGTCTGGGACGCGACGCGGGGCTGCGATTCGTTGATTTCAGCGAAGATGGGCACGCTGACATCGTGTTCTCGAATGCGCAACGCTACTCGGCGCACATTTTCACTTCGCCTCAGGACGGCTGGTCGCGGACGACGCGCGCGGGTGAACGAGGCGCTGTGGGCGGATTGCCGATGATTGTGCGGGGGGATGGCACCAATAACGGGGCGTGGTTCAATCACCGGCACATGTGGGTCCAGAATGAAGATACCGGGGGCTCGCTGCCCGACCACGTGGCTCGTCGATCCTTTGAGCACGATCTTCGGTCGGCAAACTGACCTTGCACGACGCTTGGCATGCAGGGTCAGCTGACGGTCAAACCGCAAGTCCCTTGCTCGAGAACCATCACGCGGACGATATCGCGGAGATGTTGGAACAAGGTATGCGTGTGGATCAGACAAGGGATTTCGCAGCGGGTCACCCGCGCCAAGCGTTGGCCCAACCACGCGTGCAAGGATGTACCGGCCGTCGCGTAGCGGCCCGAGTAGGCGACGGCATCGAGGCCGCCGAGGGCTGCGATTCCGGCGCCGCAGGCGCGGAGCAGGCTGTGCAAAAACACGTCTCTGGCCAGTTGCAGTTCGTCGTCGGCGCCGCAGAGCAGTTCATCGAGTGTCACGGAGCGTCCGATAAGGCCGCGTAATCCGCTTTCGCACGTCAGGATACGGCTGGCCTCCTCCGGGCCCCAACGCGTGTCGTGGGCCAGCTTGAGCACCACGCTGGGGTCCAGGTCGCCACACGTTGTCTCCCCGGGCAGACCTTCGACAGGTGTGTTGCCGCCCGTGACCAGTACTGGCCGGCGACCGAGGCAGGCGGCCAGTTCCGGACGTGGCTCCAAGCACACCGACAGGATCCGCGGGAGCTGCCGTCCGCACTGGCGGGCCGCGTCCAGGCACGCGCCGTCATGAAAGATGCCGTGATAGCCGAATCGCCGCAGCGACTGAGACTCCATCAGATCGGGATCGAGCCCGTACCACCGCTCGCGATCCGGCAGGTTGGCGAAAAAGGAAGTCTCGAATACCAGCGCCAGGGGCGTGTCGGGAAAGGCTCGCTCTGCCGATTGCACCAACTCGATCAGAATCGGCACATGCAGAGGAGCTTGGGGAATCAGCGATTGGAGCTGGGCGAGGACCGCCGCGGTCAGGAACAGGGGGCGCGGAAAATGTTGGCCGCCGAAGATCGCTCGCACCGCGATCACATCCGGCTGCGGCAGGTGCGCGCTATGCAGCACGCCCTGCAGTTGGTCGAAGACGCCGTCGGGAAAACGCAGCAGGCCGCAGTCAAACTGGTCCGGCTGCAACGCGGACTCCACGACCGGCTCGTCCACTTCATCTGTGAACGCGGCGAAAGTGAGACTTCGGAGTGTTGGCTTCAATGTCAGGATGTGCATGTGGCTTTGTATGTCGACCGTGCAATGGAGATTTCTTCGTTCGTGGCGACGACCCAGACCCGGACGCGACTTTCGGCTGTGGCGACATCGGCGGGGAGCACTGCGGCAGTGGCGTTGCGGTGGTGATCGAGTGAGATCCCGAACACGTCCATGCCCGCACAGGCGGCCTCGCGGACTTCCGGCACCGTTTCTCCGATGGTATCTGTGAAGATCACGGCATGCACGTCGCCGACGAGCGCAAGATATGCGCCGAGGTATTTTTTCAGACGCCACAGGTAGACTTGAGTCGTGACGTGCGCCCGGCTCGACGTGGGATTCCCCGCGACGGATTCCAGGGCGTCGCGGATATCGGCCGAGGTCCCGGACAGGCCCAGCACCCCACTGCGATTATTGAGTTGCTTTTCGACCGCCCCTTTGTCCCCCACCGCATTGGCGAGAAACCGCAAGGTCAGGCCCGGATCCAAATCACCGCACCGCGTGCTCATGACCAGTCCCTGCAGCGGCGAGTAGCCCATGGTGTTATCGATCGACTCGCCGTCGACGACGGCACACAGACTGGCCCCGCCACTGCCCAAGTGGCAACTCACGGCGCGGAACTCGTTCAGCGGAATACCCATCCGCCGCGCCGTCTCGGTCACGACGAACTGATGGCTGATGCCATGGTAGCCGTATTTGCGAATTCCCAGCTCCTGGCTGATGGCGCGAGGAATCGCGTAGGTCTGGGCGTGCCGCGGAATCGTGCGATGAAAGGCCGTGTCCGAGATGACGACCTGGGGCAGGCCGGAAAACATCTCCCGGCATGCTTGGATCGTGGCGATCGCCGGCGGGTTGTGAATCGGTGCCAGATCCTGGTGTGCCACCAGTTCCGTCATGACCGTGTCGTCGACGCGCGAATGATCGGTGATGGAAGGACCACCGTTGACCAGCCGATGTCCAATCACATCCGGCAGGGTGCCAGGCGTTTCGTGCAGCGCGCGCACGACTTCCTGCAGCGCTTCGGCATGATCCCGCATCGGGGTCACGCGAGTCTCCTTGCCGCTCGCGCCGCGGTTCAGTACCAGGCAGGACGGTTTCGCGGTGGGGGGGCCGATACGCTGTGCTTCCCCGCCAGACAGTTCCTGTTCGCCCGGCATGGCGATCAGTCGATATTTGAGCGACGAGCTGCCGCAATTGAAGACGAGAACGTGCATGATCAAATCTCGTCTACGGTCCAGCCGCATACCGGTATCCCCACCAGGCTATGTGTGATCGCCGCCGTGCCGTAGATCGCCTGACTGAGACGTGTCACGGATACGGACTCGTTCGGCAGGTGACAGGTGTCCTCGGAACCCGGGCCATAGCCGATCGCCGGCACATGAAATTCGTTGACTAACACGCCTCCGGCGGTGCCCATGCCGAGACGCGGCAGTTGCCATTTGCCGCACACGACAGGGCAGCCGGCTGCCGCCAGTGCCTGGCGAGCCCGCGTGACAAGCGGATGGAACGGGTCGAGGGACCAGGACTCCACCCGCCGCTCCAGGATCGTGGTGCGCCGCGTGTACAGCTGGTGCTGCTCCCGCCGCAGCACGACATCCACGGCCACGTGCGCGACCGATGCGGCCGCCGCACGCGCCTCCTGCTTGATCTGCTCCAGCATGCCATCGACCGTCTCCGTATCGGGTAGCCGGCGGCAAATGTCGATGACGCCACATGCCGAACCAGGGGTTCGCCGGAAGCGGGGTTGATGCAAGCTCTGTCGTTCCCGTTCGCCGGGAAGTTGTCTCATGGAGTATTGACCTCGGAAATTCTCGAATACCGCATGGGTCGCATCGTTGACTTGAAAACCGTCGGGGCCTTCGATCAGCACTTCAAAGGTGGCGGAGCCATCGTGACCATAGTAGATACTCAGCGCCGTCGGCTCACCCAGGATGGCATAGTCTGGCGGCATATCGCACGATGCCAGCGTCTCGCGCACCAGATGCCGAAGGCCTGGACTGCCGCCGCGCTCTTCCGATACCGTGGCGGCCACCACCACATTGCCTCGCAGTGGGAGCAAGGAACGTTTCAGCAGCGCACCTGCGTAGATCTGTGCCGCCAGGCCGGCCTTGCAATCGGAAGCGCCCAGTCCGTGGAGGATGTCGTCGCGGACGTCACCGGCGAAGGGTGAATCCTGCCAGGCGGTCGCTTCCCCCGGCTCGGCCGTATCCATGTGGGAACTCAACAGGACGGTCGATTCGCCCGCCCGACCGAACAGGATTCCCACCACGTTGCCAAACTCGTCAGCAAACACCTTGTCGTAGCCGAGCTCCTGCATTTTGTCTTCCACCAGGCGGGCCACCGCGCTTTCCTGCAGCGATGGGCTGGGAGTGCGAATCAGTTCCTGCGCAAATGCCACAGCATCTTGGCGGAGCCCACGGTTCTTGGCGGCCAGCAACGAGTACATGGCGAAAACTCCTCGTATTGATGTCGACCGGCACTCCACGAGCGACTCTCGGGTCCGGTCGCCAGGATGTCATGCATTTGGCGTGCCAACGGCGGTGACCCCGGCCTCCTCGGTTCTGGCCTGAGCCCTCTCCATCGTGGCCCCGGTGCCGTCCGCGATCCGGCGCACAGGGGATTTCCTGCAATTTGAGCGGCGTGAGTGCCCCCAGCCGGCCCGGCGACTTCGTCTCGCAAAATGGTGGACGAATCCCAGGCAGCCGCCGCCGCGTGCGCCACGCCAGGTTGACGCGCGGTCCATTGTATTGCAATATGAAACGAAGTATTTCATTTTGAATTGGATGCGGTATGCGCGCGGAACAACTGACGCTGGCGGAACTGGTGGACTTGACCGAGGGGCGGTTCGATTTGCACGGCCGGCGGCTGGTGCTGCATTCGTCCGACGCCCTGGCGCAGCTCCGCAAAGATCTGGTGGAAATGGTGGGGTTCGAGCAGGCGCGACGGGTGTTCACACGGTTCGGCAATTTCTGGGGGCGTGCGGATGCCGCGGCGATGAAGCGGATATTCGAGTGGGATAGTCTCGCCGATTGGCTGCGGGCGGGCCCGCGGATGCAGACGCTGCAGGGCGTGGTGCGGGTCACGGTGAGGAGGCTCGAGGTGCAGGCAGCGCCGGGGCCGTTCCTGATGGAAGTCACCTGGCACGATTCGGTGGAGGCTGAAGAGCAGCGACTGGCGTTGGGCCCGGCCACGGAACCGGTGTGCTGGATGATGGTGGGCTACGCGAGTGGCTATGCGTCGTTTTGCACCGGTGGGGAGATTTTCTTTATTGAACGGAAGTGTCGCGCCAAGGGGGACCGCATCTGTTCGGCGGTGGGCAAGGACCGGGCCTCGTGGGGGGCGGAGATCGAGCCCCACATTCCGTATTTTCGCGCGGAGGACATCCAAGGCGAAGTGATGCGGCTGACGCAGGAACTCAAAGTGAAGATGCAGGAAATCAGTCGGCAGCGCCGTCGCATCGAGAGCCTCGAAAAGGCCATCGCGGTGAGGCCGGTGGAGGTTCACAGCAATGCCTATCGCCAGGTGCTGGAGTTTGCCACGCGTGCGGCGCACTATGATTCGTCGGTGATCATTACGGGCGAGAGTGGAGTTGGCAAGGAAGTGCTGGCTCGCCACATCCACCAGGTGTCTCCTCGCGCGAGTGGCCCTTTCGTGGCGGTGAATTGCGGCGCACTGCCGGCCACTTTGCTCGAGAGCGAGTTGTTTGGACACAAGGCTGGGGCGTTCACCGGTGCCACTCACGATCGGCCGGGTCTGTTCGAGGAAGCGGGTGGCGGCTCGATCTTCCTGGATGAAATCGGTGATGTGTCGCCGGACATGCAGACCAAGCTGTTGCGGGTGTTGCAGGAACGAGAGATCATTCGCGTCGGCGAAAACAGGCCGCGGAAGGTGGATATCCGGGTGATTGCCGCAACCAACAAGAACCTCCAGCAGGCCGTCAAGAGCGGTCAGTTCCGCGAGGATCTGTATTATCGGCTGGGAGTGATCGAGATCGAAGTCCCGCCGTTGCGTCAGCGTCGCGAAGATATCGTCTCGTTGGCACGCCACCTCGTGGAGAAGACGGCCGTCCGCTTGGGCATCGCCCGTCTCCGACTCGATTCCACCACGCTCGACTGTCTCTGTTCCTACGCCTGGCCGGGCAATGTGCGGGAGCTGGAAAACGCAATTGAGCGCGCTGCGATCTTCTGCCAGGACGGCGTGATCCGACCAGAGAACCTTCCCGCCGGCGTCACCCGGTCCGCTCTCGTATCGCTTGACGAACCGGTGAGCAGCGGCCAGTCGCTGCAAGAGGTCGAGCAACGGCATATCCAGGTTGTGCTCGACTCCGTCGGGGGAAATCGCCGCAAAGCGGCACAAGCACTCGGGATCAGCACCGCCACGCTGTGGCGACGGCTCAAGACCATCCACGACGACAGTCGCTGAGATGGGGGCGGGCACAGTCATCGAACCCGGTGACGATGACCGGCCGAGGTTACTTCCCCCTCACGACCGGTGGTCGCTAAACGCCACAGGCCCGTTGGAGTGCGTTCAGTTGATGGTGCCTCTTGAACGGTAGAAAACGACGACAAGATGGTGTCACTTTGGAGTGTTCCAGAGTTCGCTGATCATCTCGAGCGTATAGTCGACCAGCACCTGGCCACCCTCGGGGCCGACCACATTGGTCATGACGGTCGCGCTGTAGTTGTTCATGACCGTCTCGCTGAAGTCGCCGGCCGCGATTGCGCGGGGTCGGTACGTAGTAGCCATCCTGCGAACCGGTGGCCGCCAGTTGGATCAGAATCGTCTGGTCGGCCACGCTGCGGGCCTGAATCTGAATGCCGTAGTCGAGGTATAACTCGAACGGATTAGTGGCAATGGCCACGTCTCCCAATCGCAGTACGTGTAATTCGGCCGAGAATTCGCGGTTCCCCCGTTGCTGGTCTTCGTAACGTGTGCACACGCCGCCGTACAACCGGCGGACCCAGCCGTCCCAGCCGCTGCGGGCGGGTTTCGCGTCGATGCCGTCGCAGACTTGCTTGGCAAGCGCGTATTCGGTGTCGGTGATGATCCGCGTCGGCAGTCCGACTTGCCGCACCAGGTGGACCAGCGGCACATCGTCGCGGACGTCCGCTGCAATCAGGTCGGCCACATCGAAGAAGGCCTGGGCGATCCTTCGACCCAGCTCCTGCGTCCGTGTCAGCCCCCGCAGTTGAGCCATGCGAGTTTCGCTCTTCTTGCGATACGACAGGTGCGGGCACTGATCACCGGACGGCGCGCAGAAGCCCAGCACGCAGAGTTCCTTGCCATAACGCGCGCGCAACAGCTCGCGCGCATCATGCCAGAAATCGGCGCTCACCACCGTTTCACCTTGTGACATCTGGGCCGTACAGGCCAACGTGATGGCCGTGGCCTTCAGCTGCCGCTGGTCGTCGTAAAAGCACAGGATATCGACGCCGTGGTCCTCGTAGCCCTCGATGTGGCGGAATTGCGGATCGTTGGGCTCAAATGACATCTGGGCACTGCCATCGGCGTAGACGATGCGGCGATTCTGCCCGATCACGGCGTGTCCCAGTCCGCGACCCATAGCTCCCACCGCGCGACTCTCCCAGGCCCTCACCACCGCCTCAGCCATCTGTTGGTACAAGTACGGCAGGTAATCCTTCGGCTGCGTCGCGTCGCCATAGTCCTGCTCGTCGTACTGGGTCTGTACCGTCACCGGCGCGGAATGCGTGTGGGTGGCCGCCAGGAACAGCTTGTTGATGTCGAATCCGGGCAGTCGCCCGGCCACGTGGTTGCGGAAGCTCTCCTGGACGCCCGGCCGAATCACACACAAGTCGCACGAGATCAAGATCGCCTGATCGATCACTTGATCGCCGTCACGTGATTCCAAGGCCAGCACGTTGGCCGTCAAGGGACTCTGGATGGTGGACGTGATGCGGACGGTCTGGAAACCGGTCAGCGCGACCGGCGGCTTGGGAGTGATATCGGCAGTGGCCGCGCCGATCCACAACTTGGTCGTCCCGGCTGGACCACCGGCGGCCATTGCCGCGACCGACCCCAGGATCGGACACGCCGCGACGGCGGCCAACGCACCGCCGATGAATTGGCGGCGAGTAGATCCGCTTTGAGGCTGAAATTCCCGTGGCAGCTGCCGTCTGTTCATCGTTATGGTCTCCTGACCGCAACCATCGTCGCCTGGAGATGGATGACCTGGTTAACACGACTTGGGGGGGGAATAACCAGCGGCCCCAGTTCTTCCGGTTTTTCCCCAACACCCATCTTTCCAGTGACATCAATCTCCCAGAGATACGAGTCTAGATCTCGATCACGCTTTTCTGGTCGTTGTCCGCCGCAAAGGGGCCCATCTGCAGGTCAACGTAAACCTCATATCTGCCTGTTTTCACGTCGGGAGGCACTTGCCACAAGTGCCGGCACGTGAAACCTCAGCCATACTCGAATTTGCCGCTGTAAACGACCTTGCCCTCCTGATCTCGCACCTCGAAAGCAGGCGCGGGCGGCCGCTTGCCGCCGACCAGGAGACTGCTACACCGCTCGCCCCCGCAGCCGACCAGCGACAGGGACAGGGCGAGTTTTCCATCGGCCAGTCGCCCTGCCGACACGAGCGCTCGAAACGGCGCGCCGAAGGTCAGTTCGGTGGTCGCGTCCTGGGAGACCTCAACGACGGCTGCTCTGTCCTGGAATGAGGCGGTGACCATCGTCGCTTCAGGACCAGGGACACCGATTGAATAGTTGGCGATTTCCCATTTGCCCGCGGGGACTGCGACCTTCTGGTTGGTGGTCCCGGCAATGCCCATCACGCCATAATCGTCACAGCAAAGGACCACGCGATAGACCGGGCTGCCGTTGCTGACGTAGCCCACAGGCAACGCCGTCGGCTCAAGCTTCACGCGGTCCCCCAAGGGCGACACGTCGAGCTTGTAATAGCCGCCCCCGAGGCAGACCGTCCTGTTGACGAAATGCGTGTCCTGGTTGGTCGAGTCGGCGGCGGAGCGGTTACCGCGAAGCTTCGGATTCACCAACAGAAGATCACCGTCGGAGATCTGCAGATACGAGGCGTTTCTCACGAACGACACGCGATCGTCAAAGCGTCCATTGCTGTTTCGGTCGAGCAGCATCAGGTGGATTTTTCGGCCGCCGTGTCGAATCTCGCCCTCACGATAGACCAGCGACCGCATCTGAACGGACGTTCGCGAAGTCTGCGGCGTCCAGATGCAATCGACAAACAGACCGAAAACATGCTTGCCCTTCGTGCCGTCCCGCTCGATGAGCACCGGGACGCGATCGAACGTCGACCGCGATACCGTCTGATTCGCAGTCGCGCTGCTCTCGACGTCCGTGGTGTTGAACGGCGTGTCGTCTGTCAGATCGCCATTGCGATTGAGATCGAAGTACAGCCGATTGTAACCCTGCGGGTTCTTTCCGGTCGCGTCGAGCGCGAAGGCGTACTGCTCGGCCCCGATGATCGACACGGCTCGAAACGCTCCCGGGTATTCGTACGTCGGTTCCGTCTTGACAAGGCCTTTAAATCGCTCTTCGTTGGGATTCGCGGCCTGCTCAGACTGTGCGTAGAAATATTGCGCGCTCGACGCGCCGAGAACACGGCGAGTCCGGGCGTCGGATTTCTCGCGATTTCCTTTGCCGACCTTCATCTCGACCAACTTCATCTCGACAGTGCTCGATTCCAAGGGACCGACTGCCTCGGCGTCGCGGCCGATATCCGGATCGTCCTCAGGCCCGAGTTCCTCGCGTTTGCCGGTGTGGTCTTTAACCCAGGTTCGGTCTCTTTCGCTGAGCTGTATCAAAGGCACATCGATTGTCTTGCCATCGGGCTTCTCCAGACGGACCTTGCCGCCGGCCGACTCGATGAACCTGGCGCGCGCAGAGAACTTGCCGTCAGCGCTCGCCCAATCACGAAAGTCGCGGTCGACTTCCTCGTTGTCCACGCCGTCGTTGTCCTCGACGTCCGGATACTGTGTTCGGACAAATTCCTGATCATTGTCGGAGAGCTTCCAGAGCGGAACACTGATGATATTGCCGTCGCTCTTTTGCAGCTTGACTTCGCCATCTTTGAAATCGACCAGTTCCGCGTCGGTCGTGAACTTGCCGTCACGGCTGGTCCACTTCCGCGCGGCCGCAACGGATACGAGACTGACGACGGCAAGGAGAATGACGGTTGCTCGGACAAGTCGTGGGCTCATCATGTTATGGGATCCGTCTGGCAAACCCGAAGTGCCTCGACTAGAAGAAACGACTACCGCCGGCGCGGTCAGAGCGGGCCAGCAAGTTGCCACGAGTCTTCTCGCGAGTGGACCAGCCATATGTGCGGCTTGCACAAGGCCACTCCATGATACCGCGGCCGACAGGGACTTTCATCCCTGCCTGGACGAAAGACCTGACCTGCAGGCGGCCGGCGGTCACGAAAGTCTGAAATTCCGGGACTGCTCAGCGGTTTGGCAGGCACCTCCGCGAGGAAGATCGTCGATCTGGCCGGCCTGACAGACATAGAGGCCCCGTGGATGGCTGGGAAGACAGTGGTTAATGGGGAATTGCGGATGACCAACGGTTAATGCTCACATACCGTTCGAACAAGCGCGGAAGGTGCACCGTACACGGGCGTCGCGATCGGTAACGACCGGACGCGGGCGACAAGGCCGCTGGCAGCGCCAGAACCTGGAGATCGTTGCCCGCTCTGCTGCGCGAGGCACGGCAGGATGGTCTTGCCCGGTGCAGTGGAGACTTCTGGTCGGCTCGCCCAGCATCGTATGATATAATTCGCTTCGGCCAGCGGGCGGTGTGTCTGCCGGCTTACCCCGGAGGCTGATCATCCGTCCCGGCCAGGCGATAGGAAACTCGCGGAATTCCCAATGGTTGAACGCAAGTCCAGTTCATTCAGGCATCTGCTGCACGGGGGGACGCAGCCCGACGATTTAATCGTCTTGAGCGATGATGCGCGGGAGGAACTGGAGCAGTTTCGCCGTTCCCACGAGACGGTGGTGCTGACCATTTTCTTCAGTGACCTGGTGGGCTCAACGAAGCTGCAGACAGAACTTGGCAATCTCCGGTCGGCGGAACTGGTCCAGCGGCACTATCGCCTCATGCGGCACGTGCTGGCGGCGTTTGACGGTCGCGAGATCAAGACGGTGGGCGACTCGATGTTGATCGTGTTCGCCGCTCCGTCGGAGGCGGTCAAGTACGCGCTGCATGCTCAGCGGGCCATGCGCGAGGAGCGTCGGGTCGCGGCCGGGCTTCCGCCCATGCGCGCCGGGGTGCACCAGGGTCAGGTCGTGCTGGAAATGGATCGTGGGGGAGCGGAGTTGGTCGATGTGTACGGTCTGCAAGTCTCCACGGCGGCCCGCATCATGGAGCTGGCCGACAGCGATCAGGTATTGCTGAGTCGGGCCGTCTTCGACGATGCGCGGGCCATTCTCAGCACGGACGATTTTCCCGATTTTGCCCCTCTCGCGTGGCGCAATCATGGTCCGTACCGCTTCAAAGGTGTCGAGGACAGCCACGAAGTGTGTGAGGTTGGGGAGGAGGGTTGGGCATTGCTCGCGCCGCCTCCCAGCTCCGCCAAAGGTTGGCCGGCGGAGGGTGCGGCAGAAGAACTGGGATGGCGGCCGGCCAGTGGCGTGGTGGTGCCCGAGTCCAACTGGCTGCTCAGCGAGAAGCTGGGCGAAGGGGCCTTCGGCGAAGTCTGGAAGGCGTACAATCTGAGCGACAAGTCGTTCCAGGTGTTCAAGTTCTGCTTCAAACGGGACCGTTTGCCGGCACTCAAACGGGAGGCCCGCCTGCTGAAACGGCTCCGGCGTTATGCCCATCCCAACGTCGTGGAGGTGTACGACGTGACGGAGGGTGAGCGTCCGCCGCACTACTTGGAGATGGAATACGTCGACGGCCCGACACTCCGCGACTGGCTGGCTCCGCAGCCACCGCTGGCCGAACGGCTCGATGTCGTGGCCCAGATCGCCGATGCCCTGGACACGGTGCATGCGGCGGGGATTTTTCATCGCGACATCAAACCGGCCAATATCCTGTTGACGCGCCGCGAGGACGGTGCCCTGCTGGCCAAGTTAAGCGATTTCGGTCTGGGGGCAGCCCAGGACCCGGAGTTTCTGAAGAGTATTTCCGCGTCGTGCGGTGACAGCGTGGTGGGGACTTGGGACTACATTTCGCCCGAAATCCGCCACGGTGGCAAGGCCTCTGCGCAAAGCGACATTTACAGTCTGGGCCTGACTCTGTACCAGATCGCGGTCGGCGATCTGGACCGCCCGCTGACGGGCGATTGGGAGACGCAGTTATCGAGCGACGTGTTGTGCGAGGACATCCGCCGCTGCGTCTGCCAGGACCCGGCGCAGCGGTGGTCGCGTGCCGCCGAATTGGCGCAGGCTTTGCGTAGTCACGACCAGCGTCAACACGCGCGGGCTCTGGAGCGGCAGCGCGAAGTGGATCGGTTGCGGGCCCATCGTTTCCGGCGGGCAGCAGTCTTGGCCTCGGGAGTGGCCACCGTGTTGTTAGTGGTCAGTGGTTTTGCGGCGTTCCAGTGGCGTGAAGCGACGCGGCAAAGAGATCGCGCCGTGGCCCAGAAACGCTTGGCGCTGGAGGCCATCAGTCAGCTGACCCACGATGTTCCGCTGCGTCTGCGCAGCATTCCCGGCGCGTTGCCGGTAGCCCGCGAAATCCTGGACGAGAACATGGCCTTGCTGGACCGTATCCTCGATTTGGAACCGGATACGCATTTTGCGCGTCGCGAACGGGCCGTGAATCTGAACTCGATTGGTGACCGATGGCTGTTGGTGGGGGACACGCACCGGGCGCTGGTCGCCTATCAAGAAAGCTTGGACATCACCCGTGAACTGGCGGCCGCCCACCCGGACCTTGTGCCCTATCGCCGCGACATGGCGCTGGCATGGGATCGACTTGGCGACGCGCGCGTCGCCATGGGACAATCCCAGGAGGCTCTGGCTGCCTATAACCAGTCCATGGACATTACGCGGGAGTTGGCCCAACAGGCCCCCCATGACCGTGGAGCCCGTCGCGACGTGTGGCTGGCACTCGACAAACTCGGACGCATCGAGTCTGCAGTTGGGACGCACCCGAGAGGCCGCGCAGGCGTTTGACGATGCCCTGGCTATCGCCCAGACCCTCGCCGACGAAGACCCGCACGACCCGACGGCCCTCCGCGATCTGGCACTCTGTCACGATCGCCTCGGGGACCTCCACATGCAGCAGGGTCGGCACGACGCCGCTTTGCGAGCGTTCGAAACAGCCATGCAACTCGCTCGCCAGGATGTCGCCGCGAAACCCGACGATGCGGAAAGGCTGCGCGGCTTGTCGATCGGCTACGATAAGCTCGGGAGCGTCTATCTCAAGACCGGACGTGCGGACGAAGCGCGGCAGGCCTACCAAGAGGCGCTCGATATCGTGCAGCGTCTGGCGGCCAAAGAGCCGGAGAGCATGCAACTGCAACGCGATATCTCCGTGGGACTGGATCGGCTCGGCGATATCTGCTTACAGGATGGCCGCGCGGACGAGGCCCTTGCCCGGTTCGAGGCGGCGATGGTCATCGCCCGGCAGATCGCGGACAAGGACGCGGCCAGCGCTGTCGCTCAGTACGACCTGTCGGCGGGACTGGCCAAACTCGGCAACACTTATCTGGCTTTGGACCGTCTTGAGGATGCGGAGACGGCCTACCTTGAGGCGTTGGAAATCTCCCGGCGACTGTCCGATGCCGATCCGCAAAACGCCGACTTTTCGCGCAGCGTCTCGATCTCGCTGTGCAAACTTGGTGGCACGCAGTTGCTGCGCGGAAAGCGAGAGGACGCCGCCAAGTCGTTTGACACGGCCATCGCAATTGCCGCTCGGTTGGCCGCGGCCGATCCCGAGAGCATTCAGTCCCAGCGGGATCTGGCCGTGTGTTACCATCGGGCCATGCTGGGATACCAGCAGACGGGCGATGTGGCGCGCTGGCGAGAGGCCAGCCAGCGGGCCGTCGAGGGTTTTGCGCGAGTGCACGAGGCGACGGCCGGCGATTCGGCCTCCAGGCAAGACCTCGTGAATGCTCTGCTCCAAGCCTGCGACGGGTACTACACGTTTTCCGAGTCCGTCCCCAGCGACCTGGCGGTGGCACTCGCGCGCGCTCAACAACTCGTGGCACTATCCAACGGGGTGGATATCGGTCATCTACGGATCCTCGCCAGACTCCAATCCTTGTCGGGCGACGCGGCCGGGGCTGTCGCGACGCTGGAGAAAGCCCTGGCGGCCGTCGCCGATCTTCCCGAGTCGGCCGCTGAGCGCGCCGAACTCAACCGGCAGCTCGAGGAATACCGCCAGACACTCCCCTCCCCTGCCGAACCGTCGCCCGGCCCTCCCGATCAGAGAGCACCATAACCCGCTGCGGTCTGCGCCTTACGCGGCCGCTGGCCGCAACCAATCAGGAAATCCGAAATCCGAAATTCGAAATCTCAAACAAATGCGAAATCCCAATAGGTAAAACCTCCGCTGCCGGCAGAACCACAGTCATGATCCGCAAACAGATTCTCACCACTGAGCATGCTAGTGCGTACCCCTTCTTCCCTTTCTCCTTTCTTCCCTTTCTCCCTGTTTCCCGTCCGTTGCATTTGTCTGGGATGGGTGCTTCGAATTTCGGAAATGTTCCACACCCGCGTTCACCGTGCGCATGTTACCGTTTCATACTCGATGTTGACCCGCCGATTGTTCACATGACGAAAGACACCACTATGACACGCTGGCGAACAAATCTGCTGTCCTCGGTAATCGTGGCACTGTCTGGATTGGCTCTGATGTCGGCCAGGGCCGCGGGAGCCGAGGAGGATCCTCCGCTGGCGGACAAGACGCTTGTCGTGTGGGTGTCGCCGGCGAATCTTTCGCAATCGGGCGGCACGGCGCTGACGGTCAACGACACGACGATGGATCGTTTCGATGGAGTGGTCTTCGCCGAAATCGAACCACGCGTCTGGATGCCCGGCAGTAACGGCCACAGTCGTACCAGCCAGGACCAGTCCGCGTGGCCCAAGGAAACCGAGCTGGCCGGACAGTTCGTGCAGATAGCGATTGTCTATCAGGGTCAGCACATCACGCTCTATCGCGACGGCCAGCTATATGCCGAATACACGACGAGTGGGCAGCCTCACGCTTTTGGGGTTCACACAGCCGTTTTGTTTGGACAGCGTCACTTGTCGCAAGGTGTCGACTGCTTTCAGGGACGGGTGCGCGATGCTCGCGTTTATGCTCAGCCGCTCGATCAACCGACGATCGCCGCACTGCAACCCGGACAACCGGTCGACGGTATCGCACCGTGGGCATGGTGGGATTTCGCCGCCAGCGGGACCTACGATCGGGCGGGAAGATTCAACCAGGTCAAACTCAGCGGCGGTGCCCGAGTCGAGGACGGGTGCCTGGTGTTGGATGGGAACCGACCCCTGATGCTCGCCACCATCGTCCGCGACGACGCGACTGCTGCCGAGCTTCCGACCGAATGGTCCCCAGACGACCCGGTTCCGGCTGCCGTTGTGCAATCGGCGCGGCTGCTGCGGGAGAAACTGCTGAGCGATCCTTATCGGCCCCGTTATCACTTCTGCGTTCCCGAGGACAATGGCATGCCGGGCGATCCCAACGGATGCTTCTATGCCGAGGGACGCTATCACTTGATGTACCTTTACAATCGAAGCGGTGTGGGTTTCTGCTGGGGACACATTTCGAGTCAGGACCTCGTTCATTGGCGACATCACCCCGATGCGATCGGTCCCGGCGATGGCGATGAAGGATGTTTCAGCGGCGGCGCATTCGTCGACGATGACGCCACCGCCTATCTGACCTACTGGATGCTCTGGGGCGACAAAGGAATCGGCATCGCGAAGAGCAGCGATCGAGTTTACAACCAGTGGCAGAAGCTGTCGGCCAATCCGGTCATCAAATCGACGGAATGGGGCATCACCGAGACGACGGACGGGGATGGCCAGAAGCTGGTCTACGGTTCGGCCGACCCGTCCAATATCTGGAAGAAGAACGGCAAATATTTCATCCTGACCGGCAACCTGCTGGTATTGAACAAATATGGCCGGCAGAACGACTCGCCCGAATCGGTGAAAGGCGATCGCCTGTATCTGCTCGAATCGAGTGATTTGCAGGAGTGGCAGTATCGGGGCGTCTTCTACCAGCGCCGCCCTGAGTGGACTGACGACAGTGAAGACAATATGTGTCCCAGTTTCCTGCCACTGCCTCGCAGTCGTGATGGCGGTCAGGCGAGCGGCAAACACCTGCTGCTGTTTATCAGTCACAACAAGGGCTGCCAGTACTATGTCGGCGACTATGACACGAAGAACGACCGGTTCGTGCCCGACAATCACGGTCGGATGACCTGGGTCGACAATACCTACTTCGCGCCCGAGGCACTGATTGATGGCAACGGCCGACAGATCATGTGGGCCTGGTTGACTGACAATCCGGGCGGGGAAGAGGCGAAGGGTTGGTCGGGGGTCTACGGACTGCCCCGCTCGCTCTGGCTGGGCGAGGATGGCACGCTGCGAATGGCTCCCGTGGACGAACTCCAGGCGCTGCGCTGCAACGAAAAGGCGTGGCCAGCGCTGGCCCTCGGCGACGGGGATACCAAGTCGCTGGAGGATGTCGTGGGTGACTGCTGTGAACTGGAGATCATTGTCAATTCAGCTACCGCCCGAAAATACGGCGTGAAAGTCCGCGCGTCGGCCGGTGGCGAGGAGGAGACGCTCCTTTACTACGACGCGGATGCCAGACAGTTGTGCTTTGACTCGACCCGCAGCGGCATGGATGGACGACGTGTGTTGGAGCAGGCACCGCTGGAGTTGAAGGAAGGCGAACCGCTGGTGCTGCGAGTCTTCGTGGACAAATCCGTGGTCGAAGTCTACGCGAATGACCGACAGGCCATCGGCCGACGGGTCTATCCTGGGCGGGCGGATAGCCAGCAGGTCGTGCTGTTCGCCGCCGGCGGCCAGGCTGACATTGCGAGCGTCAAAGCGTGGGAGGTGGCACCTGCCAATCCCTACTAAACTCGAAAGGGCGAAAGGGGGGCTATTTCGTTGCCCCCAATCCGAAACTCGCGTCGAGTCAGCCGACTGCCGCAGATGCCCCGTCGAAACGACGGGATCCGTCTCGCCCCCTTGCGCGGCGCATGCGAGAACGTACCTCAGGGTTCCTGAAACAATGAAAAATGCCTAACGCGGTCGCTGGCCAGCCCGCGACCAATAACCTGCGACGTTTTCAATTTCAGGAATCGGTGGTTTGAGCACATACATCAGATGACGCAGTGCGACGGATAACTGCGAACGCTTAGCGGTTGGCCAGAATTCCGACTGCAACAGCTGTTGCTGCCAACGCCACTGCAAGCAATATTGATTCCACGATTCGCTCGTGATGCCTACTCCCGACTGAACTGGAGGAATTCAAGGCGGCCCGCCATGGTCTCGGCACTCTCGTAGCGTTGCAGCGCGAATAGAGCAAGAACCGTTTGGCCGATCGTCAGACGTTTCTGATGTAGGTACACGATGCCAGCGTGCTCAGTACCTGCAGCATGAATTCGGAGAAAGTCATCATCGTGCGTCACAAGCACACGGCAATGTTTCCGGGCATATTCGAGCTGTTCGAGATCCGACGCCCCAATCAGTTCCGCAGCCTTCGACGTGGTGACATCGACACCGCGATGTTCCAGGCCGTTTGCGACAGCGTTGGCCACGCTCTCGTCAAGATGATACTTGATTTCCATCGTCGCCCTTGCCTGGCGGCATCTGGAAACTTGGGTCCGCCATCATCGTCTCAACAAGTGCTTCGGCTTCACGAATCTGCTTTTCAATTAGTGGCCGGTTGTCATGGTAGTACGTAAGAGCCGCGTAGACGTCACCATGTGTCAGCTGTGGGTAATCCGTTATGATCTGATCTACAGACCGTCCTTGCTCGGTCCAAAGAACGATGTCCTGGACGCGAATTCTCGTGCCAGCGATACGCGGCTTACCGCCACATGTTCCAGGAGTCACTTCAATGTGCTTTGCGATGGTTAGTTGATTGTCCATACCTTGACTCTACCATGCCGGTGAATTCCGGGCATCCGCTTGATCGAAGCTATTCGCTCACGGCTCCAGATTCCCGATTATTCTAGGCAGCAATTATTCCGTCGTTTTGATCGTCCCAGGCTCCAACGGGACGCGGGTCGGCCGACCTCACGACCGCCGAATCTACCTTCCACGACCTCACGTCCTTCTTTTTTGGGGGCGGCTCATCGGCTCCCAAACCAGTCTATCCGACCACTCCTGATCTTGCCACTCTTGTCGTCCCTCCGCCGAGGTGGCGGCTGGCTCGTTATTCGGTGGTATTATACCGCGCTCCAAAAAAACGGCCTCCCGGCGGATTTGGGCAGGTCTGATGGCCGGAAGATTGGTCTTGGTCGATTTACGGAAGTTTCTATGTGCCGGACTGGAGCTGAAGCGGTAATTCTCCGAGGTCGCAATTGCTTTCAGTTTCAAGCGTCGGTCGGGGTGGCTCCCAGCACGTGGGACCGCATTCGAGCGGGCGAGTTAGTCGAAGTCAACGGCCGGGCCATCCGCGCGACCGGACCAGGGTTCACGCTGGTGCGTTCGTCGGCCCTGAAAGAGGTCAGCATTGTGGCGATCGGGGCAGACGCCGGAACGTCGGTGGCCATCGCCGCTTCACGGAAAGGAGAAGAGGTTTTCATGACAACGAACCCGGAACAAACGGTCGACGACATCCGCGCGGAGGCGGCGGCGGAGACCGAACGGATTCACGCCATTCGCCTGCTCTGCGCTGGTCAGTTTGGTGAGATCGAGGCCCGCGCGATTCGGGACGGGTGGGACGCCCAGCGGACGGAACTGGCCGTGCTGCGTGCCGGGCGGCCGCAGGCACCCGCCATCCAGTCGCGGGGCGCGGCCCCCACGCGACACGTGCTGGAAACCGCCATCCTGGCACACATGGGACACGAGACGCTGGCCACAAGCAGATGCTCACCACGGGGCATGCTACCGTGTCCTCCGTCTGCCCTTTCTCCCTTGTTTTCTGTCAGGCCAGCCGTATCGACGTGCGGCGTGGCGGCTGTTACGGCCAAACCGCTGAGAAATCCGCGACTCGCCGATTGATGATCAGGGAGCCAGGTGCAGTAGCACAAACGGTTCGTACAGGCCGTAGCCAATCGAATGGTAGGCACTTCCCGGGGGTGGGCCTTGTGGTGGCCCTTGCTGGAACATGCCGGGCCAAGCCGAGCCCACAACGGTGCCGGCATGGTGCGGTCCGAGCGTGTTCTTGAGCGTGCCGACGACGACGATTTCCACTTCGTTCTCGCCAGCCCGCACGGCATCGGTCACGTCGACTTCCCACGGTTGCGAGACGAGGTGCCCGCAGAGTTTGTCATTGACAGTCACCGTGGCAACGCTGCCGTACCAACGCGCCGCGGAGACTCGGTATCGTCCGCCGGGTTGGTCGATCTGGAATTTCTGGCGATAAGCGACTCCCGCCGCAAAGAACGGCATACCCTGCTGGTTCCAACCCGCGGTAGCTTCACCCAGGCCGCTGCCGTCGACCAGGTGTGTCGCGCCGATCGAAGCCGCCAGGCTGCACCAGTTCGCTCGAGACACTGTGAATGGTTACCGATTCAATCGGTTTCGTTTTCAGGTCAGGTGTGGAAGCATGGAACCGCACTTCCCCCAGGCCGACAAACGCATTGTCAGTTCCTCGGTCGTTGGTCGGGAAGGTCCTGCCGTTGTGGTTACCCAGGATGGTGAACTTGACGTAACGGATGTTCTTGCCGGACGTGGGTAACGTTTCGGAAAACGCCGTCCTGGCTCCTGGCGTACCACCTGGCGCGCGGGCCAATTCGAAGGTGCCCAGAGGAGTGGACCAGGCAGTGGGGCCTGCGAGCGTGTCGGAACCGTGAATCTCCAGCCGCTTGACACCCCGACCGGGAAGGCCTGCCTCGTTGTAGTTCCAGACTTCGATCGCCGACAAGTCGACAGGGTTTCCCAAATCGAACGTGACGAACGGGGCCCCGTCGTTGCCTTTCTTGTCGGCTGGGTCGCGCTGAAAACCGATGCCAGATGTCATCCAGGCGACGCCTTCGATATCGGTTGCATGAGCCAGTCCGTGGGTGATTGCCGGAGCTACGGGCGGCACAATCGCAAAGCCTGCCGAGGTGGACCGCAGTGAGAACTCACCCAGTACAAAGGCGGCGGCAATCTCATGGTACATCGTAAACGGCTGGGCCTTCAGCGTCACCTCGTTTTCACCCGGCCGGGCAGCTGTTGAAAGATCGATCTTTCCAAAAGCCTTGTCGAGCCACCAAGAGTCTTTCAATGCGGTGACTGCTGTGCCGTTGCACGTAATGGAGTAAAGGTCCGGTCGTTCGATGACGATCTGCAGCGGTTGCGGCACGTCCCCCTCGATCGTGAAGCGGTACGTGGCTTCAAAGCCACTCTCCGGTGGGAATGTTCGAGAAATCAGCTCATCCTGGTACTGCACGGCGCTATCCCACGGATCGCGTGGTAGGCCATTCTTCTGCCAAGCGAGTTGATTGGCGCGGTAGTAGTACAGGTTTTTCTGGGTCTCGCCGCCGGCGGTGATGTCGACGAAGTCGAGTGTGAGCACATTGGGTGCAATGCGTTGGATATGCATCGGCGAACTGGCCGCGACGGGCGTGGTGATTTCCTCACGGACTTGGCCGGGCGTCTTGGGTTGCTGGGCAAGAAACAACAGCAGGCTGCCGCTGGGTGGAACGTCAAAAGCGAACTGTAGCTTTCCGGCGTCCAGCACGAACGGATACGCGCTGACGGCTCCGGTGAAAAAATCCCACCGTTCCACCCCTTGCGCTGTCGCCTCGACAATTCCCTGTGCGGGAGCTTCGAGGCTCGTGTTCACCAACAGCAGCAGCTCGCCATCAGCCAGTTGCCGGCGCTGGTGGAAGAGTATGCCTTGATCTCCGGCGGCGCGGTGAATGACACAGCCGTCTCGCTCCAGGGTCGAAGTAATCGACTTGGCTGCCTCGGCCGGTTCGATTTGCTTCCAACCGGCAAGCCTGGCAAGTTGAGTGCCGCGTTGCGACGGTCGGCCGTCCACCAATGTCGGCGGGGGGCCGCAGGAAATGATGCGCCCGCCGGCGGCGGCGTATTCTTCCAGCAGCTTCATCGTCTCGCCACGCAGCGTTTCGGTCATCGGCGGCAGGAGCACGGTGTCGTACTTGCGCTGTCCCACGACCAGGACTTTCGTCGAGTTGCTCGACGGGCTGGCGGATTCGGCGGCAACGCTGCCATGCCTGGCCATGACGTCCTCGCAGCCGATGTCGTATTCCGCCTGTGCCTGCTCGAACTGCAGCAGCAGATCGAAAAACGACTTGCCGATTTCACCCAGGGTGGCCGACTGAGTGGAATCTGCCTGGTACATCCAGGCTGTGGTTGTCGGCTCGAGCACCAACACGTGATTGTATTGCCGGCCCATCGACATCGCCGCCGAGAGCCGAGTGATGTACTGAGCCATCACATGATACGAATCCCACCAGGGTTCATGGTATGAGAACGACTGCGGATGGTCCGCCTTGCGAGCGCCTCGCAATGTCACGTAGGACAGATGTTCGTCGAAGAAGTTGACCCCCAGCACGCCGAGCCAGTCGGCAATCCGCTTCATGTCCTCAAAGCGCAAATCCCATCCGCCGGCACCGTAGACTTCGCAGAGATATCGTTTACGGTCCAGTTGATTGCAGAGGCTTTGCACCTCCTTGACGAATCGCACGTTACCGAATTGGGCATGTGTGTCCTCACGGTATTGGTTCATCAGGCAATCGATCGCAGGGATCTGTTGCCAGGCGCTCATGGCCATGTTGTCGGTTACGCCGAGGCAGTTGGGCCATTCGTGATCCCAATAGTGTCCCGTGAACGCAATGCCGTTGTTCTCGCACCAGGAGTAATACGGTTTGGCCCAGTGTTCGATGAATTGGTCCAGGACCACCTGAAAGTAGTCGTGGCGGACCTGTTTCCACTTGCCAACCGGCCGAATGAGACTTGGCAGGTGGTCGAGCAGATCGTAGCCCCACCTCTTCTGGAATTCGGCCGGCAGGTGATCGGTCCAGGGCAATCCGCCGGCTGGCCGCACGTTGGGTTCGTCCGTAAACGCACCCAAGATGCGTTTGCCGAATTGATGGCCAACGTTCTTCTTATAGGCTTCGAGTGTGACGTCCAGGAATTTCTCCGTGACACCGGGGTACATCAGGTCGACATAGCAGCGGTCGCCGTGCCAAGGGGAATTGGTGGCTCGCGCGACGGATGCCACGACATAGCGGGCGGCGGGGAGCGTTTGGCCGCCCCGCACCTGCTCGGTAACGTTCTCCAGCGCATTGGGGGTGACTCGGTAAATGGCGACGGTGTCGGGAGTGATCTTCGGAATCTGTTCTTCGTCCTGGAACACCAGTCCGCGGCCGCGTGATTCGGGCATCAGTTCGGGAACATGCCCGCCGGCAAATCCGGAGGGATACGAGTTCTCGTCGTAGATCCAGACGTTCATGTCGAGTTTCTCGGCCTCCTCCAACGCGACGTTCCAGAGACGAAACCACTCGTCGCTCAGGTAGGGCGTCATCAAGCCCGGTCGTGGGTGAACGAACACCTGCATCACTTTCTGACCCGCCAGATCGCGCAGCGTGCCGCGAATCTGTTCGTCGGTGAGCATGTCGTTCCATACCCATAAGGGCGCCGTGGCGTATTGGCGGGGGGGAGCCGAGAATAACTTGCGGGCCGCGGCGCCGTCGAGCGTCGTCTCTTCGGCCGCGGCAACGTCGACAAGAAACGCGGTAAGCAGGTAGAGACAGGCCCATAAGGCAAGTGCCGACCGTTTCATCAGAGCTTTCTCCACAGATAATGCGTGATCGAAATTGGCGTGCGGTACCAGAGAGTAGGAGTGTCCGTCCGTAGTTGTACCAGAAAACCTGCCGGCCGTGTCACGACGTCCGCTCGGTAATTCTCTGCCGAGCGTGAAAGTGCTTGATCTATTGCCGCTCGCCCGGAAAACTGGTTGGGCGGATGCCGAATGCGGGGCGATAGCGGGCAGCACCGATCTCGCGTGGCCCACCGGATCGTGGCCCGCCAGATCGTGGCCCACCAGATCGTGGCCCACCAGATCGTGGCCCACCAGATTGTGGGGAACGTGACAGGCCTCTCTCTCGGGCCAACCTGTTCTCGTGAACGCTGCTGTGGTGTCCCTACTATGATACAATCGTCTTCAGCAGCGGCGAATTGGACGGCGACTGCTCCATTCCGACTGCTGGATATTGCTTCGCGTGACCGGTGCAAAACGAAGCAAATCGATGGATTCGGATTCGATGCGCAGTTCCAGTGGAGGCCGTGCGATGAACAATGGTTCGACCAGATGGCTGATTTGCAGCGTGATATTTCTGACGCTTGCCTCAGAGGCTCTGGCACAGTGGCAAATTGGCGCCGCGAAACGCGACGTGACACCCACCGAACCGGTGCTCCTGACCGGTTATGGCAGCCGGACGAAGCCGAGCGAGGGGATCGAGACGAAGTTGTGGGCGCGGGCTCTGGCCATCGGCGCTGATCAGCCTTTTCTCGTCATCGCTGTCGACAATTGTGGTGTTCCTGCCGACATGACGCAGCGAGTGTACGAACGCGTGAATCGTCTCTGCGCGATGCCGCGCCGGAACTTCGTGATCTGTTCAACGCACACTCACAATGCTCCCACTTTGCCAGGCTTTGCGCCTGGGATCTGGGCGGAGCGGTGCAGCGAGGCGGATTGGGATACCGTGCAACGTTATGCCAAAACGCTGGAGGATAATCTGGTGGCATTGGCGGAGGAGACCTGGACGCGCCGGCAGGATGGTACGTTAGCGTGGGCGCAAGGTCGCGTCACATTCGGTGGAAACCGACGGTTGCTCAAGGCCGGATCATGGCAGAATTTCGGATTTCAGTACGACGGTCCCGTCGACCATAGCCTGCCGCTGCTGGTCGGCAGGGACGCGACCGGTAAGATCATCGCGATTTGGACCAACTACGCCTGTCACTGCACGACACTCGGCGCGAAAAACACGGTGGGAGGTGACTGGGCGGGCTTTGCCAACGACGAGATCGAGCAGTTGTTCGAAGGTGCCGTGTCGCTGACCACCATTGGGTGCGGGGCGGATGTTGGTCCTCAGCCCACCGGGACGCTGGAGTTCGCTCGGCAGCATGGGAACGAGATTGCCCAGGAAGTTCAGCGATTGGTTGCGGCCGGTTCGCTGCAGAGATTGAGCGAGCGGATTACGGCAGAGTCGGCGACTGTTCAGCTCCCTTACGCAACCGTGCACGACGAGAGTTACTGGCGCGAACGTGCGGCACTCAAAGGTTTTGAAGGCGTGCATGGTCGTCAGATGCTGCAGCAGCTCCAGCAGCGCGGAAGTCTCGACCCGTATTTGAACTACGACATCACAACCTGGCAGTTTGGACGTGAGCTGGCCATCGTCTTTCTTCCCGGCGAAGTCTGTGTTGACTACGCCGTACGGCTCAAGACGGAAAACGACTGGCGCAGGATTTGGATTAATGGTTGGAGCAATGACGTTCCCTGCTACATTCCATCGCGCCGCATCTTGCGTGAAGGAGGTTACGAGCCTGACTTCTCCATGATCTACTATTGCCGGCCAAGTCGTTTCGGCGATGCGGTCGAAGACCAGCTTGTTGCTGCGGTAAATGCCCTGCTGGGGGATCGTTTCGAGGCGCCACCCGAGCGAAGGGAAGCTGGCATGTTCGTGCACCCGAGTCCGGAGTCGATCGTGTTCCAGAGTGTGCGAGAGCACTTCAAGGCGATGGATGCTCAGCAGCAGGCACTGCTCCGGCGTGTGCAAGCCCTGGCACCTGCGGCAATCAACGGTTTCGCCGGTCTGCTGCAGTCCGACTTCGAAGAGTCGGCCTGGTACGATTACCTTGGTAGAACCTCAGCACCGCGACCCATCGTGAGGCAAGCCCGGACGGGACAGCAAACAGTCTGGAAGACTGAAGAAATGTCGGTCAACGATCGGGCGCCCGCCAATGGTCAAGAAGACCTTGTCGTCTGCTTTTCTGGTGGAGTTGGGTGGCTCTCTCAGCCGGTAACCAGTGGATTTCAACTGACCGTAGCCGACAAGATCGCGGTACCGTTCGACATTACACGGCAAGCGTCCAGTTGGAAGAGCGCCGGTGGCGAAGCCGAGTTGCTCTATCTTCCGACCTGGGTGTCCGCCGAAGATTCGGCCGGTTTCTTTCTGCTGGTGATCCACGATCCGAGCCTCGTGGGAAATCAACCTGCATCACTAACCATCTCGGTCAAGTCGATGGGAGATGATTCCCAAAGGTGGTTTGCTGTTGACAACAACGGAGAAGCCGCCAATGTGTTGCGGAAGTTGCTGCCGGAGATCGTCAACTAGGATGTCTTGCATGATCCAGAATCGCCATGAGCGGCCGAAAGCGAAATGCGAAATACGAAACACCAGGCAATTTCAAGGTCCGAGTGAATCAATGACCAGAGCAATCGATGCCAGCCCTCATCCAAGGAGCCAGTGTCTGCCACTGGCCGACAACTGGCGCATTACAGGTGTCTGTCGTTTGCATGTCTTCCACGCGAAGTTGCGTGGTATTTGGTGCCAAAGACTTCAGATCTCGAGCATGCACGCACGGTGGGCGCAGGATCATCGCGAAGGCTGCAAGCGCCGTGGTTTCCGCCGGGTGGATCGTGTTTGTCGGCTTGCTGATGCACGTCGGCGGGGGCGGTGTGCGGACCGTGTCTGCCGACGAACCAGCGTCCCTCCGCGTTCCTGCGATGTGGGAGTACAGCGCTCCGCTGATTGCGCCGGAGAGACGAGACAAGGATCCCAGTCGAGCCCAGAAGGATCCGACGGTAGTGTTTTGCGAGGGGATGTGGCACGTGTTCATGACCGTGAAACTCCCCGGACGGTCGGCGATCGAACACTGCTCGTTTGCGAAGTGGGAAGATGCCGACGAGTCGAAACGGACCATTTTGAGGGTCAGCGACAGTGACTATTACTGTGCCCCGCAGGTGTTTTTCTTCACTCCACACAAGAAGTGGTATCTGATCTACCAGATGGGAGTGCCCGGTTCGCAGAAGATGTGGGTGGCCTATTCGACGACCTCCAACATTGCTGACCCCGCATCATGGACGAAAGCCCAAGCCATCCTCGACGGTGGGAGTGATGATCCGCGCGAAGTCGGAGGGCTCGACTACTGGGTCATCTGCGACGACTCGCGGGCTCATCTGTTCTTCACCAGCCTGAACGGGAAGATGTGGCGATTGTCGACAAGCCTGCAAGATTTCCCCCACGGTTTCGGCGATTGCCAGGTGGCACTCGACGCGGAGATTTTCGAAGCGAGCCACACCTACCGACTCAAGGGGCGCAGCCAGTACCTGACGATCGTGGAGCAGGATGGCCGTCGGTACTACAAGGCCTACGTGGCCGATCGGCTCGATGGCCCGTGGACGCCGCTGGCCGACACGGCCGAAAAACCCTTCGCCGGCTGGCGGAATATTCGTCCGGCGAAAGGTGTCGAACCTTGGACCGACAATGTGAGCCATGGTGAATTGATCCGAGCTGGAGTTGATGAACAGCTGCTTGTGGATCCGGACAACCTGCAATTGGTTTTTCAAGGGATGCTGGATGCCAACAAGGCGGGCAACAGCTACGGTCAGTTCCAGTGGCGCATCGGCATTTTGTCACCGATCACTGCCGGGGGCGAGTGACCTGCTGTGCCGATGCCACCGGGTAACTTCAGCACCGCCCGGCAGTCCCTTAGCGGCCCAGGTTTTCATATAGCTTCACGTTTCCGACGCTCTGCTCCGGACGCGGTTCGAAGTTGTAGGCCAGCACGATTTCGGGAACACGATCCCCGTCGATATCAAAACTATCAGCGTTCAGTTGCCGGGGTACGTTCGCTACCAACACATGCCGATCCCATGTCGGATTCTCGAACCACGCCAATTCCGCCGCTCGTTCGTCAATCACAACCACATCTTTCTTCCCGTCGTCGGTCAAGTCAACCGCGAGAAGCTGATAGCCGTACTGGATATCCTTCGTGATAAGGTGTTCGCGAAACTGCGGCAATTCACCCGCGTTCAACCAAC
Organism: uncultured Planctomycetota bacterium; assembly: GCA_963802295.1. Classification (GTDB taxonomy): domain Bacteria; phylum Planctomycetota; class Planctomycetia; order Pirellulales; family Pirellulaceae; genus JAJRVM01. Next base: position 61,316 of record CAWDIM010000013.1, read on the forward strand.
CGCACGCTGAAAACCAAACCGCGCAAACATATGTCAAGTTCGTTCCCCAACGCACGCGGCGCACAAGTTCGCCAATGGAAGCCAATGAAACGCTGGTGATCATGGCCGGTCTCCTGCAGAACGGTTTCCAGGAAAAAAACTCTCTCCGAATGCTTGGTCATGAAATGCGATCTCGTGTTTGTCACCGGACGAAGAGCCTGGTGATTGGTGACTAACCCACGATTCCTTCTATCAGAAACGGCTGATCTTCGACAGGTGGGTGGGAGCGTTCCGCTGACGGATGATTGCGTTACAGGGAGAGCGTTTCCAAGCCACCTGGTCGGGGTGAGATGTGCGTCCTGACAGCTTGGAGCGTTCAGGTCACGGCAGTACAATATGGGCACAACGGCACTGACGCGTCGGCGAAGATGACAGCCTGTCAGTCCTGTTCCGGTCAGCTTCGTTCCGCCCAGGAAGCAGGGGAAAGCCATGAATCGCTTGTTCGTTTCTCTCGTCAGTCTATGTCTCGTGTTGGAAGCCGGAATTGTTCTGGGCACGGACTTCTACGTTTCACCAGCTGGTAATGACGCGAACTCTGGCAGTGAGTCGCAGCCATTTGCCACACTCGAGGCAGCGCGGGACGCCGTGCGTGGATTGAAGGCTGCCGGTGAGTTGGGCGCGGGTGAGGTGACGATCTGGCTGCGCGGCGGTGATCATGTCCGCACGGCGGCACTGGAATTGACCAGCGAGGACTCGGGTAGTGCCCAGGCACCGATTACCTGGCGGTCGTATCGAGGCGAAACGGCGCGGTTGCTCGGCGGACGCTCCCTCACCGGTTTCCAAAGCGTCTCGGACGCGGAGGTGTTGGCACGACTGGACGGAAAGGCTCGCCCGCACGTCCGGGAAGTTGACTTGCGGACGTTGGGCATTGCCGAGTTCGGCGATCTGAAGTCACGCGGTTTCGCCCGCCCGGCGGTCCCCGCGCATTGCGAGTTGTTTTTCGGCGGAGCGCCGATGACATTGGCCCGCTGGCCCAACGAGGGAGAATGGGCGCAGATTGCGGGGTTCCCTCAAGCCAATGCGCAAGACGACGGACATGGCGGGAAGATCGGCAAGCTCGAGGACGGGTTCTCTTACAGCGGCGATCGGCCACGGGCGTGGAAGGACCCGAGCGATCTGTGGGTTCATGGATACTGGTCGTGGGATTGGGCCAATTCGTACGAGCAGGTGGCGTCGCTGGATCTGGATCAGCGACTGGTCAAGACCGCTTCACCGCACGGACTGTACGGCTTTCGCGTGGGACAGCGATTCTACTTTCTCAACGTATTGGAGGAACTGGATCAGCCGGGCGAATGGTATCTGGATCGCCAAGCGGGCAAGCTCTACTTCTGGCCGCCTGCCGATGTGTCGCAGGACAATCCGGCCATTCTCTCGCTGCTTGATCAACCTTTCGTGCGGTTGTCCAACGTGTCGCACACGACGTTCCGGGATCTGACTTTCGAAGCCACGCGGGCCAACGCCATGGAAATCCGTGACGGTCTGTCCAATCGAGTGGCCGGCTGCGTCTTGCGCAACCTCGGCAATTGGGGTGTCCGCATCGAAGGGGGCACGGGCCACGGGGTGGTGGGTTGCGATATCTTCGATACCGGCGACGGCGGCGTGGTCGTTTCGGGAGGGGATCGGCAGACGCTCACACCGGGCAACCACTTCGTCGAGAACTGCCATTTCGTTCGCCAAGGGCGCTGGTCCAAATGCTATGTGCCGGCCGTACTGATCAACGGCGTGGGGATCCGCGTTTCGCGCAATCTGATCCACGATCATCCGCATTGTGCCATCCTGTTCGGCGGCAACGAGCATCTGATCGAGTTCAACGAGATACACCATATCGCGTTGGAAACCGGCGACGTGGGAGCCATCTACACGGGACGGGACTGGACGTGTCGCGGTAATCGCATTCGTCACAACTTCATCCATCACACCGGTGGAGTGGGCATGGGATCCATGGGGGTCTACATGGATGACTGTGTCAGCGGCACGGAGGTCTTCGGCAACGTCTTTTACAAGGTGCACTGGGCCATGTTCATCGGTGGCGGGCGCGATCATCGCGTCGAGAACAACATCTTCGTGGACTGCGACCCGGCCGTGCGCATGGATGGGCGCGGCCTCGACAAGTCGCCTGTGTGGTACAACATGGTCTACGACTACATGAAGAAGAATCTGGACGCCATGCCGCAAGACCTGTATCGGACCCGTTACCCCGCGATCAAAAACCTCGACCGCCACTACGCGACGACAGATGGTGTTCCTCCCGAAGACAACCTGGTGATTCGCAATATATGCGTCGGCAAGTGGTTGGAGATCGGCTGGCACGCCAACGAGCAGTGGCTGAAGCTGGAAGATAATTTTGTCGGTGACGACCCCGGATTCGTAGCGCCGGCAGCGATGGACTTCCGGCTCAAGCCCGACGCGGCTCCCTTGCGAGAAGGGTTCCAGGACATTCCCTGCGACCAGATCGGTCTGCGGGTCGACGAATATCGCCAGACCGTGCCGGCTCGTCCGATTGAATAACTTGCGATGACCATGGGTGCAGCACGCACTTCACTTGATCCGGCCTGCCATCGTCCTTGTGGTACGTTGGCTTAAGCCGGCGGTTGCATTGCTCGTTGTTCGGGAATTTCTCGTCTGGTTTGGCTGGCAGAGGAGTCATGCAGTGGTATTCGTTTGTCATAGGCTCAGCGCGGCGGCTCCCCTCTTGGCGGCTCTCCTGCTGACCGTACCGTTGCCGGCCGCCGAGCGTGACTTTTCCACTGCCGTTGCCTATCGAGCCAACGACATTGCATCACTGCGGTCGGGTTTTGCGGAGCCACCGCGTCAAGCGGGGCCGTGGGTGTATTGGATCTGGTTCGACAACGTAGTGTCTCGGGAGGAGATTTCGCGCGAAGTTTGCGAGCTGGCAGCGGCGGGAATTGCGGGAGCGGAACTGCGTTTTCTGGTGACGGAGGGATTTCCAAGTTTCGATGCGCCTTGGTTCAACCCGGATGGATGGAAGAAGTTGGGGCATCAGAAGCTGGAGTATCTGTCGGCTGACTTCGTTGACATGCTGGCGCACACGTGTAGCGAAGCGCGGCGGAACGGGCTCAGGTTAGCGATCAATCTGGGCATGGGCTGGCCGCCTGGCGGGCCGTGGATTACGGATCGCTATCGGGCGAAACACCTGCAGGCGCAATCACGCATCGTCGAAGGGCCAAGATCGCTGGCCGGCGACGAGCTGTCTGTCGCCGCCGACGCGATGGTGTATGCCTGGCGGTTGGAGTCATCCGAGAACGGTGACCAGGTAGTCTGCGACTCGTTCTGCGACTTGAGCGACCGGGTTGGACCTCAGTCGCATCTGCAGTGGGACGTGCCGGCGGGACGTTGGCTCATCGGAGTATTCCATTACACCCTTGGCGGCATCTGCGACAAGGGGAACGGTCCCGAAGCCGACCCGGGCTCGCGCGAGGCGATGTTGTTCCACCTGGACCACATTTTCAGTCGATTGGAACCGCGACTGAGCGAGTATTTTGGGACAACGTTGACGGAAGTGACCACCGACAGTTGGGAGTACACTCGCTCCAGCACTGGTCGGTATTGGTCGCCTGCGTTGTTTGATGTCTATGCCAGTGTAAACGGAGAGGAACTGAAGCCGCGAATGCATGCCTTGCTGGGCTACGGTCCGCGATGCGAGGAGATTCTGGGCGGAGTGGACGCCGCCCAACGCGAGGTGGTCGACCGAAATTTCTATCAAACCGTTACCGACTACCTGCATGAGCGTGGTCTGCGTCACCGTCCGCAGGTTCGAGGACGAGGCCTGTCACGCGACTTCTTCCAGGCTTACGCCCGTGCCGATATTCCCGAAGTGGAGGAAGAGGTCTGCCTGCCGGAGGCCATCTGGGCCGCCCATAGGTTCGGCAAGCCGGTTATCAGCGCCGAAGCGTTCACATTCATCAGCGGCCACGGCAGCAACCTGTTGCCGGATGGCGACCGGCAGCAGCACAGCGTCCTGGAAGATCCGGCACGGAAATGGGAAACGAATCCGGCGCTCCTGCGCTACCATGCCAACGCACATTTTGCGCACGGCATCAATCGCATTCAGATGCACAGCTACAGCTACTCCCCGCCCGGACTGCCGCCGCCCGGTTGGCGAATGTATGCCGAGGTCCATCTGAACGGCAGCGTGCCCTGGTGGCCCTACCTGCCGCGTCTTTCCTCGTGGTTGGCTCGCAATCAATATGTGCTCCAGTCCGGTCGGCCGGTGGCGGATGTGCTGGTCTATCCCGTGCGCTCCAATCCACCCGATGGGCCATTCAACCAGGCGCAGGATCAGCCTGTTTCGGCTATCAATGCGATCGATGCTGTGAGTCGTGGCGGTCTGCTCGCCAGAGCCCCGTACGATGAGCAGGCAGTCGGTGAGTTCCAGAACGTTCTGTTGCGGGATTCCATCCAGGATCCGGAGGAAGCCGAATACCTGCTCGGCCGCGTCGAGCGGGGCGCCGTCATTCTGTGCAATAAGTCGCTGCCGCGCGAATGGACAACCCTGGCCGACAACTGTGACAGCCCGTTGCAGGCCCAACGACTTCAGGACCGTTTACAGCAAGCAGAGATGACCGGCAAGATCGTGGATGTGCGCTCCGAGGCCTGGTCCAGTGCACTGGCCAATGCCAGATCGGTCAGGTGGGTCCCCGCCGCGGCACAACTGAGCTTTCAGCATCGGCGAGTCCGTGGCGCCGAGGTGTATTTCCTGCTGAATTGGGGCGATGATTTTGCTGGTTGGGTGTCCTTTCCACATGCTCAGTACACCCCGGAATTGTGGGATGCGGATACCGGCACGACGCTTCCCGCAACCGCGTATCGCGTCGTTGAGAAACAGATTGAGGTGTCGCTGACTCTGCGTCATCTCCAATCGCTGATCGTTGTATTCACCGAGGGCCAATCGCGCTTGCATGTCGTAAGCTGCGATCGAGGCGTCGGCTCGTATGCAAATGACGGCATGCTGTATGCTGTGGTTCGCGACGAACAGCCTCACCAAGTGGTGTTGTCTGACGGCCTGGTGAAGGATTTACAGGTCGACTTGCCGCCGCCGGTGATCCTGCATCAGAATTGGACGATCTCGACCGATCCGACTCGTGGCGTGGGCATTTCGCGACCGGTGGAAGTCGCGTTGGATTCGCTCGTGTCGTGGCAAGCAGTGCCCAGCCTCCAGTTCTTCTCGGGAGTCGCGACCTATGCGACGACATTTGATGTGCCGGAGACGATGATCGGGGACGATCTCGGCCTGACCCTGGATTTGGGTGAAGTCTACGAATTGGCCGACGTGTGGGTCAATGACAAGCATGTGGGGACGAGCTGGTATGCTCCGTACCATATCGATGTCACCCGTGCAGTGCAGGCAGGCGGCAACACGATACGGATCGATGTTCCCAATATCTTGAAAAATCACCTGCAACGGGAGAATGTCGTGCGCCCGTCCGGGCTGTTGGGGCCCGTGCAGATCAGATCGTATGCGCGGTGTGAACTGGGGAGGCTTGGGACTTGAGGTGCATGGCCAGCGGTTTGTGGGTGGCTCTGCTATCCTGCCATGCTGCGGGTTGCCGGACGATCTGTGCAGGCATCGCAGAATCGTTAGCCATAGCGCGTGGCAGACGTTGCGATGCTGGACCAGCACAGCAGTTTCCAAAACACCCTCGTCGGGAAGGTCACCGTCGCGGCATGCCGGCATCGAGTGCTCGCTCGTACAATGACAGCAGCCAATGCCTGGCCTCGGGCCTCACGCGTCACCGCCGAGCGTAGATAGTACCCCAGTTCGTGCCAATTACATCGGTGTAATGGTCAATGGAAAAGCCAAGTTCCAACAGACGGGCCACGAGCTGACCGGCCTGCTCATGCTTGTCGCGACCGGGGAAAGTGTGGTATTCGACCACCAATTTCTTAACGCGGTGGCAGACCGCCGGATTGATTTGTTGGAGGATCTCGAATTCGGCTCCTTCGCAGTCGAGTTTGAGGAAATCACAGTGTGGAAGTTGAAAGTCCTCCATCACATCTTCCAGAGTGATGCCGTCGACCTCTTCATAGTCGCGACTTTGCTGTGCCAAGTCGGGTCGTACGCTATGACCACCTTCACCATAGGTGCTCAGGTACACCCTCACCGGCGCCCGTCGAGCCACGAGCGCTGCTCGCTTGGTGATAATGTTCTCAAAACGGTTTCGCCTGACATTGCGGACCAGAAGTCGGAAATTGTCCAGAATGGGCTCCAGGGACACAATGCGTCCATGACGAGCTTTGCTGGCGGCATACAAAGCAAAGGAACCGATATTCCCCCCCACGTCGATGACCAGGTCATCATCCGAGATCTCGTAGCCGGCGGGGGCGTATTCTTCATTTACCACGACGTCGCGAATGAAATGCTCGTCGGCAGCCAATCGCCGCACTGTGAACTGCAGTTGGCCGACGGTGACGGTTTTGTGGCGCCGCCCCAGCCGAATCCACAGGCGATCAAGCGTGGCCGACAGCCCGCTGGGCAGGCGACGCTGCCGCACAACCGCGATCCAAGTCCGCTTGATCCAACTCCCTTGGGCGAACACGGGTGGCGGAGGTGTGACGGCTGTGGGTTGCAACGAGTTGGCTGGTATCACGCGAGGTTTTTGTGTCTACTAGGCTTATTGCGGCCGGCGGCGGCAACGAAACGGACTGAAGAAATTCATGATCCCGGCGCGGCCGATGGCCGCCACCAGCAGGTGCCAAACGAGTCGCCGCTCAAATGGATCAACTTGTTCTTCCCAGCCCTGGACAAAGCAGAGCAGCGGTGGCTCGTGGAACTTAGCATGGCAGAGCCCCCGAAAAGTAGCAAGACCCGAAAAGTGGCAAGACCCGGCCAGCGGCACGGCCGAAAAGTAACAGCGCCGATAAGTAGCAGGGCTATTGGCAGGGACGGATTTGAGACCAGCGTGGGAACAGCGAAATGGCTGTTGAGGGAACTGGGATGGCGGTCGAGCAGGGATTGTCGGTGGATAGACCGTTGCGCATTGCCGTTTGCCTGAGTCATTTTCACCCGACCATTGGCGGTGCCGAACGACAAGTGTTGCAGCTGGCACGTCAATGGACGGCCTGGGGACACGACGTGCGCGTCATCACGCGTCCCGTACGCGGTCTGCCGCGCCGTGAGAACCTGGATGGCATCGAGATTCTCCGTGCGATCCGCACCTTGTCGCTAGGGCCGCTATTCGGCGCGACATTTGTCGGTAGCCTGGCAGCGAGCTTGTTGCGCATGGTCCGGCATGTTGATATCGTGTTGGCGGCGCAAGCCCCGTGGGAGGCGGTGGCTACCGGAGTTGTCAGTCGCATTACGGGCAAGCCGACGGTGGTTCGGTTGGCAAACGCTGGTCCCTTTGGTGATCTGCGTCAACTCGAGCAGGCGACGGGGCGCGGTTTCCTGACGTGGCTGGTCAAGAGCAACACCCGGTTTATTGCCCTGTCCGATCAGGCTCACGAAGAACTGGCGCAGTTGGGTGTCCCACCTGGCACAATCAGGCAACTGACCAACGGTGTAGACACGGCCTACTATGCTCCTGCCGCAGCGCCGTCCCCCGAGCGGGATCGCACGGTGTTGTTTGTGGGGAGGCTCAGCGACCAGAAGAACCCGCTATCGCTGCTGCGTGGTTGGCAGCAGGTCAATGCCGCGGGCGAGTACCGGTTGTTGATTGCCGGAGAGGGACCGCTCGAGTCGTCCCTGCGGCGGCGGGCGGCCGAGTTGCAGTTGCAGGGAACGGAATTTCTGGGCGTATGTCGCGATCTCCGCGGCGTATATCACCGGGCGTGTGCCTTGGTACTGCCGAGCCTGTCGGAGGGCTGCTCCAATGCACTACTTGAGGCCATGGCCTCCGGACTATGTCCCATTGTCACAAATATCGGCGGCAATTCCGACGTCATCGTGGACGGCGTTAATGGTCGCCTGGTTGCCCCACGCAATGATCAACAGTTGTCTGAGGTGCTCTCCCAGGTGCTGGCAGATCGCGAGGTCAGGCAGCGACTTGCCACCGCTGCGCGGGACTATGTCGTGGCTCATCACGACGCGCAGTACGTGGCGCGTCAGTACCTGGATCTCTTTGTCGACATGATGGAGTGACTCGTGTGTGGTATTGCCGGGATTCTCGTGACGGGTGGCGGGAGCGTGTCTGCCGAGAAGCTGCTGGCGGCACGGGACAGACTGCAGCATCGCGGACCGGACGGGAGCAGTACGTGGGTTCACGACAACGGAAGGATTGGGTTCGTCCACACACGTTTGGCCATCGTCGACGTGGCCGGTGGTCGGCAGCCGATCGCGAATGAAGACGGCAACGTACAGGTCGTCTTCAACGGCGAGATCTACAACCATATCGAATTGCGATCGCAACTGGAGGCCTTGGGGCATCGATTTCGCACACGCTGCGACACGGAAGTGCTGGTTCATCTGTACGAGCAGTACGGCCCGGATCTGTGCACGCATCTCAATGGAATGTTCGCGTTTGCGATCTGGGATGAAGATGCCCAGATACTTCTGCTCGGCCGTGATCGACTGGGTCAGAAGCCGCTATATGTCTGCTCGGACGACAAGTCGTTCGTGTTTGCCTCGGAATTGAAAGCGCTCTACGCGCTGTTGGATCATCGGCCGCCTCTCAATCCCCTTGCGATTTCGGATTATCTTGCGTTCAAGTACGTCCCCCACGAATGTGATCTGCTGGAAGGTGTTCGTCAATTGCCACCCGGCTGTTATCTTACTCGCCACGGCGAGACGACCAGGCTCGCACGCTATTGGTCGTATCCAGAACCGCGTGAGGACTTTGCGGGGAGTTTTGCCGAGGCCGGGCACCACCTGCGCGACCTGCTTCGCGATGCCACGCAATTGCGTTTGCGCAGTGATGTCCCGGTGGGAGTCCTGCTCTCGGGCGGCATCGATTCGGCACTGGTGGTTGGGTTGATCGCCGAGGCGGGAGTGAGTCCGATCCGGACATTCACGGCGTTTTTTGCCGGCCACGGTCCCGATGAGCGTCCCTTTGCGCGCGCGGTGGCCGACCGGTTCGGCACGGAGCATCGAGAACTGCCTGTGGCGGCGCCCGCAAGGGATCTCGTCTACCAGGTGCTTGACCAGTTTGACGAGCCGTTCGCGGACACGAGTGCCATCCCGACCTACTTGATTTGCCAACAGGCTCGCCAGTATGTCAAAGTCGTGCTCACCGGGGACGGAGGCGACGAATCGTTTCTCGGTTATACCAGGTATGCACAGTTGCGGCGGTACCTGCGGCAGCGACGCTGGATGCATCCGCCGCTGCAGGCTTCTGGCCTGAGCGCTCTGGGACGGTGGTTGTGTCCGCAACCGCAGCGGCGGACCATACGCCGCCGTTTTCGCACGTTTACCAACTTCTGGCGACCCACTGGGGCAGAAGTGTACCAGCGGTGGTACATCGCTTTCTCCCGTGACCTGAAGCAGCAGTTGTGCCGGCGGCAATTTCGAGAACTGCTGGCAGATGACATCGATACCGAAGCGCGGATGGCGAAATCTCTGACCGATTTGACCGTCACGGATCCCGTGGCCGCGGCCGCCGCCTTCGATCTGCGACACTATCTGCCGGACGCGGTACTGGCGAAGGTGGATCGCGCCAGTATGGCCCATGGCCTGGAGTGCCGTAGCCCCTTGCTGGACTATCGAGTCATCGAGTTTGCCGCGAGTTTGCCCACCCAATGGCGGCTGCACCCGGAACATGGCTCGAAGTGGATCCTGCGCGCGGCTTGCCGCGATCTGTTGCCGGCGAAAGTCTGGGAACGATCCAAGGAGGGCTTTGGAGCTCCCGTGGGAGCTTGGCTGCGGGAGGATCTCTCGGAAGATTTCCTGCGAGACTGCCTGCCTGCCAACGGTCTCGAGCAGTGGTTGGATCGCAGCGTCGTCGAGCGGATGATTCGCGACCATCAGCGGCGCGTTGAGGACCACTCATACCGCCTGTGGACGCTGCTGGCACTCAATCGATTCTGGGCTCGCTTGCCACAGTGAACGGAATGTCATAATTTGAGGCGGCCGTGCTCCCTTCAGCTCTACTATGGATAACCGCCGGCAGCGGATACCAGTCGTTCCCCCAGTGGTGCAGAATCACATGCCGATCGACACCAGCCATCGCCGCGCTGAGAATCGTATCATGGGCAAGTTCGCCTTGACAGTGGGAATTGCCCTGGTTGCGATGGCCCTTTTCTGTAATCAGTGGCTGCTGGCGTACCTGCTGAGTCCCGACGCCGCGATCGACGACCCTGCCGATCTGCTGGTCATCTGGTGCGTGCAGGGTATGCTATTCGCGTGGGGCGGATTGAATCTGGTGTTCAGCCGGCGCGAGATTGTCGCGAAGATCAACCTGCTGTTGATTTCGCTTCTGCTGGTTTCCCCGCTAGTTGCCGAGTGTGTGATACGCGGCGCGATTGTCATGGGCGTAAAGGCGTTCCGTGACCCCGGGCTCTATACCGACGCGCTGTCGGACGACGACTACTGGAAGTTGCAGTATCTGTGGTCGGACGGCCAGGGAAACCCGCGCGTTGTGCCAGACCAATTGCTCGGCTGGGTGCCGCGATCCAGTCCGGAGAATCCGTTGGGTGTGATAGCCCATCAACCTTACACGGTGGATGTTCAGCGCGCGGCCATCTTGTTCTATGGCGACTCATTTGTCGATTCTCCCGTACCGTCTCCGAACACGATTCCTGAGTTGCTGAGTCCGTTGGTGCCAAACCTGCCGGTCTACAACTACGGCGTCCAGGGCTATGGGGTGGATCAGATATTCCTGCGTTTTCAGCAGTCTCACTCGCAGTTCCAGCGCCCGTTCATTCTGTTCGGGATCATGACCAGCGACCTGGACCGCTGCGTACTACAGTTCCGCGGCGCCCCCAAGCCCTTCTTCGTCGTGCGTGACGACCGTTTGGAGCTGGCGGGGACTCCCGTCAACGCCAGCAGAGACGAGTGGATTGCGGACCACGGCGTGCGCATCCGAAGCTATCTCTGCTCATTCGCGGTCATGCGTTATCGGCTGCATCTGCCAGGCAATCTCCGCGAGGCGTCCGGCAGGCTGAACGAGAAGAAACAGGTCAATGCCAGACTGCTGCGCGAGGTGGTCGGGTATTGCCGGGAACACAATGTGCCCTTGAAATTCGTGCTGTTCTACGACCCGGAAGAGTTGACGGAGAACGGGTGGCGGGAAAAGTTCCTGCGGGAACAGTTGCAGGACCTGCGAGCGGACTTCATCGACACGAAGCCGGTGCTGCTCGAACATGCCAGGCAGGATGCCGTTGATGTCGCCAGCTATTACCGGTCAGATCACCACTTGAATGAGCGTGGCAATCAAATCGTGGCTCGAGCCATCGCGGATTCCATTGGCGACTGGATCGAGAAATAGTGGTTGTCTGGGACGATACCGGTTGCAGAGCTGCTGCTCGTGCACCGGACAACGTCGGTCTCGCGTTCTCGAGTTCGGCGCTCCGATGTGGTAACGTGGCGTCATGGCGATCGATAACTTGGCTCGGAGATGGTGTCATTTATGAGCCGCCCAAGCCGTATGCGATCCAAGAGTGGATGAAGGGTCTGGGCAACCGATTCGATGCCGACCAATGGGTGCGGGATTTCCAGGAAGTCGGCGCGACTTACATGAATTGCGGCAGGCTACCGATCCAAACTCGCCCCGATTGCGCCGATGATAGTGATCAGCAGCAAGAGGAAATTGAAGAATCCGAACAGGCTGCCGCAGATAAGACCGACCCAGGCATGCGCTCCGCCGCGAACAGCCGGGTTCTCACGCACGCGGCGCAGTCCCTTTAGCCCGTAATACACGGCTGCCACGCCCAGCGGAAACCCCAGGCAGGGGAACAACGAAAACAGCCCGAGGTAATACGATGCTAATGCCGGCCCGTTGCCGCTGGGAATGAACGTCTCGACGATTGACTCCGAAACGCTGGGAGACATGTCGCCAGGCATCGTGAAGTTGCTCGTCGTGGCGGCCTGCGGCGACACGTAGGGATTGTTCGACGGGAAGGGAGATGACGCATCCAAGGGTGGCGTTGACCAAGTCGATTCGAGCTGAGCAGTTGGCAGGCCGCCAAAGGCGGCGACAACTCGAGGACGTGTCATGAAGAACCAAAGCAATGCCGGGTAAATCAGCCCGAAGCACCCGCCAATCAGCCCGCCTACGGAACCGGCCACGGCCTCGGCCACAAAGTCCGGTTCGGCACCCCCCTGGAGTTGGTCGAACGTCGGTTGGACCACAAAAAACCAATGCATGCCAATGCCGAGCAGCCCGAAGACAATTGCGTAGACCGAGTAGCCAATCGCGGCGGTGCGCCCCCATGGGCGCAGGTTCAGCAAACCGGCCCCCGACGCGATCAGCACGATGACCGCCAGGCCACCTAGTCCCAGGTTCACCTTCGTCCACATATCCCAGACGGGATTCGCGACCGGTAAGGGATTCATCGGCTGCGGCTGTACGTCGACGGCAAACAGAAGCACCGCCGAAAAAGCCAGGCCGAATAGCCCCAACACTCCAAAGACGACATTCAAAACGCCAAAAACGGTGACGGACGCGGGTCGCTGCATGATGGGCCACCAGAATTGATTGATGTGATCAGCGAAACGGGAATTCCATCTTCAGTGCCACCGATTCTAAGATCTCACAGCCGATTCTACAATCAGCGTCGATCAACCGTCGGCACGTCAGCAGCGCATCTTGCAGACAAAGACTGGGGAATGGGCGGCAGTCGGTGGAAATCGCTTTCTACGGGCGTTTCTTGCACCCACAGAGGAAACCGAGCAGTGAAGAGGTTAGACTATTGTCTGTGTGGGTGAGGTGTGTGGCCCGGCAAAGTCGTTATGGTCCGGCCAACTCGCAACGTGGCCACGCACCGACGTTGTGGAGAAACCGACGGCTGTGCGAGCGGCGACCGTCCCCCGAGAGTCTTTTTTTGTGCCACAGCCCTCACCATACGCCAACAGACCCAATTCGTGCCGAGCTTGCCATGTAAGTTCTGCATGTTTCCCTTCCCCCCTGCCTGCAAGGAGTCATCATGTCCCAACCGCTCCACTGCTCGACCGCGTCGCGTGATTCACGCCGCAATTTTCTGGCCAAGTCCGTGCTGCTTGCCACCACCGCTGCAGCAGCTCCGTTGGCCATCGGCCGGCATGCTCATGCTGCCGGGAGCGACACGATCAAGCTCGGTCTGATCGGGTGTGGCGGACGCGGTTCGGGTGCCGCGGCCGATGCCCTGGCCGGCGACCCGAATACTCAACTCTGGGCCATGGCGGACGTCTTCGGCGACAAGATCGCACCGAGCATTGCGAACCTGAGCACCGAGTTCGGGGACCGCATCCAAGTGGATTCGTCGCGCCAGTTCGCGGGGCTGGACGGATACCGGGGGGTGATCGAGAACTGTGACGTCGTATTGATTGCCTGTGCCTCGCGGTACCATGCCCCCTATGCATTGGCGGCGGCACAGGCCAAGAAACACGTGTTTGTCGAGAAGCCTGCCGCCGTGGATATTGTCGGTATCCAGAAACTGCTGGAAGCCGACGAGTTGTCCAAGAAAAACGGTACGGGGATTCTCGCCGGACTCACCTATCGCTATCACCTGGGACGACGCGAGGCGATCGAACGCATTCATAACGGTGAGATTGGCGAAGTGGTCGCCGTCCAGTGCGATTACCTGCGATCTCCCTACAGCCTCATCCCGCGCCAGAGCGGTTGGAGTGAAATGGAATACCAGTTCCGCAATTGGTACCATTTCTCGTGGCTCTCGGGGGACGATGTGCCCCAATCGCTGATCCACAATCTTGACTCCGCCCTGTGGGCACTTCACGACGAGACGCCCATGCGGGTCTACGGCCTGGGAGGACGGTCGACAGAGTTCATTACCGAAATGGGGACATCATTCGATCATCATTCCGTCATCTACGAATACCCGAATGGCCTGCGCATTTATGGCTCGGTCCGCACGGCCCGCGGTTGCTTCGGAAACAATATCGACGTCTTTCACGGCACCAAGGGACGCTGCTTCTTCGCCGCGTTTGCCCCGCCGAAGTTCACGGATCTGGCGGGTAACACTACCTGGAAAGCGGATGCCGAGCTGTCGGGACAGTCGCCCTACAGGCAGGAACACCTGGAGTTTCTGCAGTCGATACGTGATGGCCGACCACTGCAGCGAGCCAAGCAATTGGCCGTGTCCACAATGGCCACCGTGCTGGGGCAGTTGGCGGTCTACACGGGCCAGCAGATTTCGTGGGACGACGCTCAGCAGTCTAATTTCGCCTTTGCGCCGCAGGGAGAAATCCGTTTGGACGGCGAACCGCCGGTAAAACCTGATGCCAACGGTATCTATCCGGTGGAAATCCCCGGTTACTCGAAGCTGCTTTGAAGTTGTAGTGTTGGACATCGCCACTCCCTGTTCGCTCGCTGACCATTGCTGGCGGTGGCGTTATCGCTGCACGTGATGATCCATCCCTCCCCACCTGTATTGGAGCCCGCCGTGAAGACAGAGATCGCATTCATGTTTCGCATTTGCCCAATGCTGTTGGCCGTCGTGGGAGCCCCGTCCATTCTTCAAGCGGCCGAGCCGGCGAACCCACAAGCCAACTCGGCTGCTCGGGTCGTGCTGGACTACTTCCACGAACTCTCCGCCCGCCAGGATGCGTCACGTATCTTGTCCGGTCAATTCACCAACTTCGGCGCTGGCGCCGAACTGCGGATCATCCAACGGATCCACGAGCGGACCGGAGTCTGGCCGGCATCGATCGGAGTCGACTACGCCGATTTCGGCCGAGGTGGCGTCACTACGAAGGTGCCCAATCAGGTCGCGATCGAATACTGGAAACAAGGCGGCCTCGTGCATGTCATGGCACATATGTACAACCCGGCCAATCCACGTGGCGGAGGCCTTCGCGACAAAGGTGTGAACCTCGATGATCTGCTTGACTCCACAAGCGAGACACACACGCGCTGGATGCAGCAACTCGACTCGATTGCCGCGGGTCTGCAAGAACTGAAGGATGCCGGAGTCGTCGTGCTCTGGCGGCCATTGCACGAGATGAATGGCGGCTGGTTCTGGTGGGGTGCCAAAGAACCTGAGAAATTCATCGCGCTCTGGCGGCACATGTTCGACTACTTCGGCAAGACCAAAGGACTGGATAATCTGCTCTGGGTGTACGCTCCGAATCACGGACAGAAGACCGCCAGCTACTATGCGGGCGATCAGTATGTGGACCTTGTCGGGCTCGATGCCTACACCAACTTCATCGACCCGCAGCACATCCAAGGCTATGACGAAGTGGCGGCATTGCCCAAACCTTTCGGATTTACCGAATATGGCCCTCACGGTTCCCAGAACCCGCCAGGCGATTACGACTACCGCCAGTTCATCGACGGCATCGAGAAGCACTTCCCCAAGACCCGCTTCTTCATGTCCTGGAATGCCAAATGGAGCCTGGCGTCCAATCAGCATGTGAAGGAACTGCTGGAGCATCCCGCTGTGATCAATCGCGAAGAACTGCCGCCACGACTCTTTGGCAGCCCAGAGGAGGCGGCCAAGTAATCGCCGGCTGATACTTTTGGCGGCCTGCGGCCGCAACCTATAAGGAAATCCGAAATCCCCAAATTCGAAATTCGAAATCCAAAACAAATTCGAAATCCAAAACTCAGGAATAGAAACCTCCGCTGTCGGCAAAACCGCGGCGGGCGGGCCACCAGCCGATTCTCATCACTGAGCATGCTACTGAAAGTTCCGGCCTCCGTCCGTTCCTGTTTTGGTCATTAGGATTTCTGTCAGTTGAATCTGTTTGGGATCTTTCTATTCATGCGCACCGCGCGCATGTTACAGGTTAACACTCGAAAAGAAGCCTCTTCGCCAGGATCTGTGGGTGGATTGTGGCCGTGGGCAGAGTTCCGAGGCTGTCTTCCACGCAGTTTCGTGGTTCTCCAGGCGTTTCATGACTCGGACGTCAGACTCTGTGCTGCCTGCGCGGGCCCATACTTCAGGGGGAAAGCCTATGTGCCCTTCTCCACGGCGAGCTTGCAGCCCCGCATTTCCGGTACCCACATCATTCTTTGGCCCTGCCATGCCTCAAAAAATCCCATTGCCAAACCATCAAAGCGCTCAACTATTCACCCATCGTCTCTGGTGAAGACCCGAAAAGAAAGACGTTGCGGCATTCTGCGCTCGCGCACGTGCCGCCATGCTGCCACTTCTCTCGACCAGGCGGGGGCCGATACGCTCACGGCCGACCGCTGGGGCAAGCCCAGCGGAAACGGGGAAGCGTGGGCGTGCGCGGTAGCTGGCCAGTTGTCGTCCCGCTGGGGCAAGCCCAGCGGAAACGGGGAGCGTGGGCGTGCGCGGTAGCTGGCCAGTTGTCGTCCCGCTGGGGCAAGCCCAGCGGAAACGGGAAGCGTGGGCGTGCGCGGTAGCTGGCCAGTTGTCGTCCCGCTGGGGCAAGCCCAGCGGAAACGGGGAAGCGTGGGCGTGCGCGGTAGCTGGCCAGTTGTCGTCCCGCTGGGGCAAGCCCAGCGGAAACGGGGGAGCGTGGGCGTGCGCGGTAGCTGACCAGTTGTCGTCCCGCTGGGGCAAGCCCAGCGGAAACGGGAAGCGTGTGCGTGCGCGGTAGCTGGCCAGTTGTCGTCCCGCTGGGGCAAGCCCAGCGGAAACGGGAAGCGTGTGCGTGCGCGGTAGCTGGCCAGTTGTCGTCCCGCTGGGGCAAGCCCAGCGGAAACGGGAAGCGTGGGCGTGCGCGGTAGCTGGCCAGTTGTCGTCCCGCTGGGGCAAGCCCAGCGGAAACGGGGAGCGTGGGCGTGGGCGGTAGCTGGCCAGTTGTCGTCCCGCTGGGGCAAGCCCAGCGGAAACGGGAAGCGTGTGCGTGCGCGGTAGCTGGCCAGTTGTCGTCCCGCTGGGGCAAGCCCAGCGGAAACGGGGAGCGTGGGCGCCTCATCTCGCGGAAAAGCCGCGGACCGAGAAATTGTCTCCCCAGGGATTGGCATCGGAAACGCCCGAGCGATCGATCAACTCGCCCATGCGGTTGCGATAGGCAGATAACTGCCGCGGGTCGCGGGAGTAGCTCGACATGCTCTCGACGAGCGATGCAGGGACCGCTAACGCGGCTTGTGCGTCGCGCAGCCAGTCTTTTTCCTGTGCGGATAACCCATTTCCCTTCGCCTCGGTCCGGCGAACGATCTCCTCCAGGATGCAGGTGTACGCATAGTCCTCCAAGCCGTCACGGAAATTCTCCAGCCGAATGGTCGGGACAGGCTTGCCACCCGGGCCGGAGCAGAACAATGAGCCGTCACCGTGATAGACGGTCCAGCTTACTGGATTCCACTTCGTGAACGGGCCGGACTCAATCGGCTGATTATCGTTCCAGATGGTCAGCGAGTAATAGAGAAAACCATCCGGGCGCATTTTCGATGTCATCGCGCCCATCAGCAACCTCGACTCGATGGCGGCATACTCCACGAACCAGTTCGCATGGGGATTATGTGGACCGCAGCAGATATACCACCAGACTTGCTTGCCGCCAGCCCGTGCCTGATCGGCGAGATCGGGAACGAAGCGGGGAGTAAGTGGACACCAGGCGTCGATGGTCTTGACGACTGAGTTGAGCCCGAAACTGTGATCGTAACTGGTCGTCATCAGCAGTACTTCGGGAAAGGCCTTGCGCAGCGCCTGTGCCGACTTTTCCAGCAGCGGGAATTGATCTTCGGGGCGCTCGTCGAAACCGTAGATGTAGGCGTACGACAGCAGTCCGCGGCGTTTCGCTTCCTCGTAGGCCGGTCGCAGCCTCTCGACGGTCTTGGCAATCACTTCGTCAAAACCTTCGGCCTGCGTGCCGCCGTTCAGCACATTCCCCAGGTTGAAGGCCACCAACCGCCCCTGGTCATGCAGATGCTGAATGATTTCGTAGTCGGGCGATTCGTCGCGATAGAGACTGTCGTAATCGATATAGTAGTCGGCCAGGAAGTCGGCGTATTGCAGCTTCATCTTCGGCCAGTTCTCCTGGCCGCCCATCTGGTTTGGATGTTCGAAGAAAGTGATGGCGGTGGGGAGCGGCGAATGATTGGGAAGCACGAAGTCATATACTCGGACAGCCAGGGCGAAAGTCAACGGCTGCGCCCCGCAACCGAGACGGTGAGGGTTCCGCGATACATGCCGGGCGTCTGATCGCGCGGTGCTCTGACGCGAATCCAAAACGACTGTAAATCACCCGCGGCGATATCGACGGGCCCCAGAAAGTCGAGTATGGGGTCGGGCCACCAACCGACATGCGAAACCTCGTATGGCGGACGCGTCTTCGTCTCGACATACCCCATCACGTCACAATCGATATTGCCGCGCGGGAAGACTTGACCGCTTTCGGACGTGAGGTCACCTACGGTAACGGAGACTCCCTTGACGCCGTCGCCCGTTGGCATGACCGCTACCTGGAAACTCTCCTTCTCATTGCGTGCCAGACTCAACTGCACCTCTTTTGACGTGCGCACCTCGAAGCCCACGTCTCGCGGCAGCAGCTTCACCATCGAAGAGGCAAAACCGACGAGTACCGGAGACGGCTCGAAAGCGAGTTGCGCAAAGTCCTGCTGCCAGCGGAGCACCGACTCGGCACGTGGTGAGGCACTTTGCGACGTCAGCGACAGCTCAGCGAGCCAGTCCAGCGATTGCTTCTGCCAGGCATCCCACATGGGACCTTTGTAGCCGTTGAGTCCGTGGTCTCCGGAGGGGAGTTCGAGCAGCTTGGTTGGGATGTTGTGTTTTCGCAGAGCGTCGTAGAAGACCCGGCTATTCTCCAACGAGACCACCCGGTCGTCCTGTGCGTGTGCCAGAAATGTCGGTGGGGTTGTGTCCGTCACTTGCTGGTCATTCGAAAACAAGGCCACGATCTCGGCGGTCGGCTCCTGGCCTAGTAGATTGGTGTAGCAACCAGGATGCGTTTCCTTGCCCATGGTGATCACCGGATAAACCAGAATGGCAAAATCGGGTCGGCAACTGACCCGCTCGATCATGTCCTCGGCCTGCTGGTCGCCGTCGTCGAAATGTGTGGCGGCGGTGGATGCCAGGTGGCCGCCGGCCGAGAATCCGAGGATGCCGATCCGCGCCGGTTCGATCTTCCACTCGTTCGCATTCGCGCGAACCACACGCATGGCCCGCTGGGCGTCCAGTAGCGGCACGAACGGGCGACCGGCCGGAAGTCGGTATTCCAGCACTACGCCGGTAATGCCGTGACCGTTCAACCACTCCGCGATGCCATGCCCTTCGGGGCCGGTTACTAGGCCGCCGTATCCGCCACCGGGACAGATCACGATCGCCGTGCCGTTTCCCTGGTCGGGGCGATGCACGGTGATCCACGCGTCGGCCTGCTCGTGCTTGCCGTCGCCCACCGGGGCCTGATCATTCCAGAGCGAAATACGCTGAGCCTGTGCACTGGCCACGAATACCATTGCCATGGCGAACCCACTGAGCATTAAGCGCTGCATGTGTCGCTCCTTGTAGGGGACAAGACCTTGTATCGAGTGTCTTAGTGATTGAGACATTCGGATCTCAACATGTGGGGCATGCCCAATGGTGAGCCGCTGTCCGCCGCCCACGACGGCGGTTCTGCCGGCCGCGGAGTTTTTTTTCTTGAGTTTTGGATTTCGAATTTGTTGGGGATTTCGATATCGGGATTTCGGATGTCCGGTGCTCGTGGCGGCCACGAGGCGTGTCGAGAGAATTCCCTTTAGAACTCCTCCCCCTTGCCCAGTCCCAGATTCGTCCGCAGTCGCGTCTTGGCCTGTTCGATGGTCGTCCCTTCCGAGAACATGGGGACTTCATACTGGGCAATGAGTTCGAAGAATCGCTTCACCAGCGGTCGCATCTGCTGCGCCTCGGCTGCTTCCAGCGGTTGGCCGGTGTGGACTTCCCAGGCTGGATCGATGGCGCAGCGGTAAGCACAGATCGAGGCCTTTTCGACGCGCGACTTCACCGCGTCGCTGTCGGCGAGCGCAAGAGCCTCGGCAAACGCGTCCATGGCCGCTGTGCTGATCGTCTGGTCGATGGCATAGTTCACGGCGCGACCAAAACAGTTGCGATGGATCCCCTGCGACTCGCAGTGGTCGTGATACATGTTGATGAACCGCCGAATGGGGGGCGCGGCTGGGCCGTAATGCAAGTCGAGAAACTCGTCGATCAGACCCTGGCCGCCGCGGGTGGGATCCCATAGCAGGTTTGCCATGACGTAGTTCCGCAGGTCGGACAGTTCGGCGCCGGTCGAGTTGCCCGCCGCCTGCATGAAGATGCCCTTGGCCCCCTGGGCGACGAAATAGCGAATGTTCGGTTCAATCACCCGCAGGTTGGGACAAGGGAGCAGATAGTTGCTGAAATTCGTGTTGTAGTTCCAGATGAAGATGTTCTTGGTCAGCTTGCCCCATTCGTCCATGTCCTGGCAGAATTGCGTGTTCTTTTCGCAGTTCGGGTCGTTAATGGGATGGATCATGCAGCACTCGATGCTGCATAGTTGGATCTGGACATTGGGGCGTGGTATCAGCGTCTTGGGGGGCTTACGCGTGTACCAATAACTGAGCGTACCAACTTTGACGTGGGGATGTACTTTGGCGACCTCGTCCGCGACGGCGTTGACGAATTCGAGCAGTGTTCCCATGGGCGTACCCTCGCGGTCGTCAATCGCCTGGCAGTTGGGACAGAGGCAGTTCTTGGCATTATCATTCTGGCTGACCGAGATATTCTCCTTGTCCGGGTGGGCCTTCAGCTCGTCGAGCACCGCTTGAGTGACGATCTTGAGCACATCGGGGTTGGTCAAGCAGGGCTCGGTATCGAACCAGTCGTCCGAGCCGTCGGCGAGTCTTTTGCCGTCGCGCAGCGCGAAGTACTCGGGGTGTTCGGCTCCGTACTTGGCAGTGGGGATCTGGCTGCCGAACGTATGGCTAATCAGCGACTGGCCAGTCTTACCGCCGTACTTCTCGTCGCCACCAACGGTATTGACGCGCAGTCGCGCAGCGAACATGGGGGAACGGTTGGTTTCGCCATAATAGCTCCACCGAAAGGAAAGTGGCGGTGAGTAAGTGCGATCGAGCGGCCCGACCATCGCCTGCTGCGCCAGCTTGGGAATGTGTGTGTGGTCGGCAGTCAGGAAGCGAACTCCCAGATAATCTTCCAGAAAAGTGTAAACGCCATAGAGCGTTCCACGCGGGCGGCCGCCCGCAATCGCGATCAAGTTGTCGCGGACAATGATTCGCAGATCTTCCGGTCCCATGACCGTGACATCAAGTTCGGGAAAACTCTCGGCCAGCGCCTTGCCGGGGCCGATCAACACGTGCCGATCCGCTCGGTCGGGAGCTGCCACGACCGGCAAGTCGACTCCGGTGGCCAGAGCGACGATGGCGCGAAACTCCTCGGCCGCGTACACCTCGCTCGGCAACGCATCGGCGGCGAGAAGAATGTCCCAGCCCGCCAGTTTCGCCAGGTCAACGCCTGTGTTTTCGGCCACGGCTGCCTGGGTTATGAATACAATGCTGCCAACGACACTCAACAACGTGGTGCGATACATCGAACGCTCCTTTCCACCGGATAACACAGTCGCCGAGGCGGTTCCTATTTTAGGCCTGCTCCCTGGTCGGCACAACTTGCCGATGTCACTCGTCTTTGGGCGAGTTGCGCACGGTCCACCACCAATGGTGGAAAAAGCACGATGATGAGTTGACTTGGAAGCTCTCCGCTGGGAAATTCATGGTAGTCTTGGTCTATGCCAGATGTGCCTGTCCAACGTGTCGCGGTGGCCGCGAGTGTTTTTTTGCGCCACTGCCGCGCGGCATCCTGGCGGATTACTCCCGCCGGCGTTGGGCAGCGTTATCGGTAAGGTTTATGAAGTCCTTCCCTCTCGGTTGCGCAAGCCTGCAAAAACCCTCCTTGGAGTGCTACCCACCATGAGTAAGAAAGCGGAATCGGTTACGCCGCGTCGTGAATTCCTCAAGAACACTGTGAAGATCGCCGCGACCTCGGCCTTGGCGGGAGTGGCTCTGCCGCATGTTTTTGCGGCGGAAGAAAACACGATCCAGTTGGCCCTGATCGGGTGTGGCGGACGCGGTAGCGGTGCGGTCGGCAACGCTATGTCGGCCGGCGGGCTGGTGTTGGAGGGTAATGCCGGAGGCGATAATGGCGGTCCGACGTCGAGCGGCCCGATCAAATTGATTGCCATGGCCGACCTGTTGCCCGAGCGAATCGAGAGATCGCATAAGGCCTTGACGGAATTGCTGGGCGACAAGATCGACGTGCCCAAGGATCGGCAGTTCATCGGGTTCGACGCCTACCGCAAAGCGATCGACTGTCTGCGTCCTGGCGATGTCGCGATGTTGACCACGCACGCGGGCTTCCGCGCTACACACCTGTCGTATGCCGTCGAGAAGGGCGTCCACGTTTTCATGGAGAAGGACTTTGCGGCAGATCCGGGGGGCGTCAAGCAGATCCTGGCGGCCGGTGAGGCAGCCGAGAAGAAGAATCTCAAGATTGGCGCCGGACTCATGGCTCGCCACAGCTCGGCTCGCCAGGCCATGATCCAGCAGATTCGCGACGGTGCGATGGGAGACATCCAGCTCATCCGCGCTTACCGCATGGACTCCGGTTATAGCATGGGGCCCTTTCCCAAGGGCCAAAACGAACTCATGTGGCAACTCTATCCCGGCCACCCCTATGAGTTCTTGTGGTCTTCCGGCGGCGTCTTTATCGAACTGATGATTCATCAGATCGACGAGTGTTTCTGGATCAAGGACGCCTATCCCGTTGCCGCACACGGCGTCGGCGGACGCAAGGCGGATAGTACCGATTGCAGTCAGAACCTGGATAGCTACTCGATCGAGTACACCTTCGCCGATGGCACCAAGGCCCTGGTGACAGGCCGCTACATTCCGAATTGCTTCAACGATTTTGTCACCTACGTGCATGGTACCAAGTGCGCCGCCCAGTTCTCCGGCAATATCCACGCGCCCACGTCACAGATCTATAAGGATCAACGCATCAGTTCGAAGAACGTGGCCTGGAAGCCGGAGCCGGAAGCGGTGAATCCCTGGCAGGCGGAATGGCAGGTGCTGCTGGATGCCATTCGCAACGATCGACCGCATAACGAAGCCCGCCGAGCCGCACTCTCGAACCTGGGAGCGATCATGGGCCGCGCGGCGGTCCACACCGGGCAGGTGGTCACCTGGGACGAAGCGATGGCCTCCGATTTCATGTTCTGTTCGAATGTGGCCGAGCTGACCGAGAACAGTCCGGCACCGGTACAGGCCGACGAGAACGGTCGCTATCCAGCTCCCGTCCCCGGCGCCTGGCGGGAAATCTGACCGGAGGAGTGCGACTCACCGGGGTAGCTGCCGTTTTGCGTGCCAGCACCTCAATGCAGACGCCTGAGACTCGGGCCTTCCAGAGAGGGTTTCTCTGGAAGGCCGAAAATCTGCGATGCGCACGGACAAACGAGTCCGCGAAACCCGCCAACCTCTGGTTTCAATCCGGCTCTGCCGACTCCTGAGAATTGGTCGGTGGATCGTCCTGTTCAGCCGCCGACGCCGCACGCCCGCGGCGGCGAGCCACCGCCTCGCGCAGCAGGAATTCAATCTGGCCGTTGACGCTGCGAAACTCCTGCTGCGCCCAAGACACAAGCTCGTCGTGCAGTCGCGGATCGATCCGAATGAGGAGTGATTTTCGAGAATTCATGCCCCACTCGCTCACGCGTATAGCGTTCCCGTATTGATCACCGGCTGAGCGTCGTGTTCGCCGCACAGCACCACCAACAGGTTGCTGACCATGTGCGCCTTGCGCTCTTCGTCCAGGTTCAATAACTTCTTCTCTGATAACTCGTTGAGTGCCATTTCGACCATGCTGACGGCGCCGTGGACAATCTTCTGACGCGCCGCGATGATCGCCTCCGCCTGCTGCCGACGCAACATCGCACCGGCGATCTCGGGCGAGTAGGCCAGATGAGTCAGGCGAGCCTCTTCGACCAACACGCCAGCCTTGCTCACACGCTCCTGCAGTTCGAATAGTAAGGCGTGCGATACCTCCTCCACGCCGCTACGCAGTGTGACCTCGTCATCCTCCCCCTGATCGTATGGATACTGGCTTGCCAGATGACGCACCGCCGATTCGCTTTGCACCTCCACGTACTGCTCATAATGGTCCACATCAAACATGGCTTGTGCCGTGTCTTTCACTCGCCAGACAACCACTACCGCGATGTCGACCGGGTTGCCGCGTCGGTCGTTAACTTTCAACTTGTCGCTGTTGAAATTTCTCGACCGCAAGGAAATCCGGTCCTTGGTGTTGAGTGGGTTCGTCCACAACCAGCCACTCTCACGCACCGTGCCCCGGTATGCGCCAAACAGGATCAGCACGCGCGCCTGGTTGGGTTCCAACGTGAAATAACCGAAACAACTGAAAATCCCGATCCCCAGTACCAGTAGACCACCAGCCAATAGCCAGAAATTGGGCAGCCCGTTCGTCTGGCTGGCCGCAATACAAGACGACACGAACAGCCAGATCAATCCGCCAGCCCCCACGCCAATGACGATCGTGACCGGCAACATCAGCCAGCCCTTGAGCACATGAATCTGCTTCTCTTGGTTCATTCTGGTTTCTCCCACGCCGCCTCGCCGCGAAAACGACACGGATACCCAGCGGACCACACAACGGCCGCCGGACCGTACCCGGCTGTCTTTCGCCGAGCTATCGTAATGATATCACCAGGATATCATTCGCGGGACGCCACGCGATATTGGGCTGCCGGCAATAATTCTCGGCATCACCCCCCCCTTTATTGGTGTGTTGTCGCGAGTCCTCGCGGTGATGCGGAGCGTCGTGGCCACGTCGCGCGCGGGAGAGGGACGCTGCGGCACAGAGCCATCCCCGTGCAGCGTCCAACCAGAGGCAGGTGATTTTATTTCGTGCGTTGGTAGTTGATGATGACCGCACCTGGGCGAAGGGGGGATGACCACTCCCAAGCCTTCCTCAGCCAGTTCGCGGCCGGTCTTTTCGACCGTGCCCGGCTGGTCTCGATTCGTGATGGCATAATTCGCGTCGGGCAGGAGACCGCGAAGCGGAAGTCGCGCGGATGCTGTCTTGGCGACGAAACGCCTGCACGACGCCGGAATCGAGGTCCGTACGGTGAAACTGTCAGGCCATCCAGACGTCTTCTGCCAGGCTATGTGGCGGCAGCGGATAGTAATCGCCAAGCATCGCGGGCGCCATGGCGTGCCAATCATCTGCCATGCGGCGAAACAGGTCCCAGTTGATATCCTTGCGCCGGACATCCGCGCAGAAACCGAACGCCGGGCAGAAGTGGCTGCGCACGCCATGCCGACAGCAAGACGCACAGTCCAAGCACACTCGCCAGACCACGAATTTCCCGATTCAATTCGCGTCTCCACTTTGTAATTTATCAATGGTCAGTGTATCCCGCGGACCGGTGCCGCGCCACAACCGCCAAGCACTTTGGAGGCTCGGCGTCTGTCGAGAGAAGCAGTAGGTGCCGAACTCGTTTGGCAGGGCCCTTGAGGAGCCGCCGGGCCACGATGCCTGGCACGGAAATCTCGCCGCACTACGTATCGACGCCGCGGAATTGCTACAATCATCAAGTTGACGGTGGCTGCCGGCCAGGGGCATAACTACTGGCCCGGCTTTTTCCACTGCCAGGAACTGATCGATTTTGTCGTGAAGATGGCTCGCGAAGGAGTTCAGGCTCAGTAGCCGGAGTCTTCCGCCGTACCATCTGCGCGTGGTGCCCGTGTGTCCGCAAACCCACATCCGAAGCACGAAATCCCGAACCAATTCGAAGGGCAGAAACAAGGGGAGAAAGGGAGGAAGGGAGGAAGGGAGGAAGGGAGGAAGGGAGGAAGGGAGGAAGGGAGGAAGGGAGGAAGGGAGGATTTTGCAGGGTGAGCATCTGCTTGTGGCCCGCCCGCCGCGGTTTGTGTTCTTGAGTTTTGGATTTCGAATTTGTTTTTGTTTTCGATATTTGGATTTCGAATTTCCTGATTGGTGGCGGTCGCCGGCCGCGTTCGAAGGAAGGAAGCGTTCACGATGATTCGATCTTTGGTGCGTCACGCCATCACTGTCGTCGCGTGTCTCATGGTATTGTCGGCGGTGCGCGCAGCAACAGTTCGTGCGGCCGACGCTCCGACACCGCAACTGTTCAACGTGCGTTTCGACGATGTGCCAGACGCGGAGGTAACGCACATCCAGCCCTGGCGAACGATTCAGCTTGATCCGCTGTTTCGTGGCGCGTGGATCGTAGCCGGCGATCTGGATGGTGACGGTCTGGCCGAGATTGTCAGTGCGCGCAATCACGATCAGAACGACACGCACTATACTTCGTCGGTCGTTGTTCATAAGCTGGATGGGTCGGTACTGTGGCGTTGGGGGCGAGCCGAAGCGGGACGCAATAAGTTGCACCATGACGTCGCGGCGCAGGTGTACGACTGGGATGG
The DNA here is from genome assembly GCA_963802295.1 of uncultured Planctomycetota bacterium. GTDB lineage: Bacteria > Planctomycetota > Planctomycetia > Pirellulales > Pirellulaceae > JAJRVM01. Next base: position 87,823 of record CAWDIM010000013.1, read on the forward strand.
CGACGGGGCGAACGAGGTGCTGGTGGCCGCCGATTGCGCAGTAGTCGAACTTGACGGACGCACCGGACAGGAGAAGCGTCGCTTTGCCATTCCCCCCGGCGCGTCGGATTGTCTCGTGTTCTGCAATCTTTCCGGCGGTGACCGCGCGACCGATGTGCTGGTAAAGACGCGATACACGCAGATCTGGGCCTTCAATCGCGACGGCCAGCAGTTGTGGACGGTGGAAATGCCGGGGGGGAATCGCACGGCACATCAGCCGCTTCCCCTGGACATCGACGGCGATGGGCGGGACGAAATCATCGCCGGGTTCGCCCTGCTCAACGCCGACGGGAGTCTGCGCTGGACGCTCGACGAACGCGACCCGGCTTGGACGGCTGGCAAACGCCTGGGGGACGGGCACCTGGATTGTGCACGGCTCTTTTCCCGCGGCGGGAGTGCGGCCGAGTCGCTGCTGGCCCTCACCTTTTGCGGTGGCGACCGCCTGGCTCTGGTAACTGGCGAAGGTCGTATTGCGTGGAACGTGCCAGGCTGGCATTTTGAATCCATCGATGTGGGGAAGGTCTGTCGAAATGTGCCAGGACCGCAGATTGTGGTCGACATCCCCTACGCGCCGCACGGCCAGCAACCGGTCTGGGTGCTCGACAGTCGCGGGACTCTGCTGGGCCAGATCCTGAACGACGAAAGTCGTTTCCATCGCTTGGTGGATTGGCATGGCGAGGGGGTCGAGTCCATCATTGTCGGTCAGCCGCCAGCCATGTACGACGGCGAGACGGGGAGAAAGCAGGCGATCTTCGCGATGCCCGTGGCACCGGGCGAAACACCGGCGGACCCTACGACCGAGTCGATCATCTGTACGAAAGCCGATATGGATGGTGATGGCGCCGCGGAAGTCATCTACAGCACCAATCCCGGTACGACCGTGTACATCTACCGGAATGAGCAGGGCGCCCAGCCGGCCGGTAACGTCCCGTTGGGAACGGGTGTCAACTGGACGCTTTATTAGCCCGTGCTTTATTAGCCCGGGCCGTGCCATGTTGGAGCATCGTCGCGACCCAAGACGTCGGAGGTCAGCAGGAGGGACGCCGCGAGATCCTGCTGGCCTCCGATTCTCCGTTTCCTGCCGACCGGATTCTGCAGGCGAGGTGCACGCCGTGCGAAAATTGTCCAGCGGCACGGGCCTGGTTCGACTGTTCCGGATTGTCGTTGCAGTCTCGCACGCTCTGTATGTGGACGCGAAGAAACCGTGACAACTTGACCCGACTGGTGGCATTGCGCCGGGAGAAGATTAAACTGATGGGGTGATCAGCGTTGGATCCCAGGGGATGATAGTGGTGCAGCGCGCGCGTGGTTTCCAGAACACAATGAGTATGGGAGATACAAGCATGAGCAAGACGAGCCGGCGAAATTTCGTGAAGATATCGGCCGCGGCAGCGGGCGCGGCATCCACATTCGGTTTTCCCACTCTCATGCTCGGACAGCGCGGAGCCAACGATCGGATTCGGGTGGGATTGGTCGGCTTGGGGGGCCGCATGCAGTCGCACGTCGGCAGTCTGGCCGCTATGGCCGAGTCGGACAACATCGAGATCGCAGCCATCTGTGATTGTGACCAGAGCAAACTGGACGCGGCTGCGAAAACGTATCCGGCCTTGGCGGAATTGAAACTGAAGACGTACACCGATCAGCGCAAGTTGTTCGAAGACAAGTCCATCGACGCGATCAGTTTTTCCACCCAAGATCACTGGCACGCACTGCAGACCATCTGGGCCTGTCAGGCCGGCAAGCACGTGTACGTCGAGAAGCCGCCCACCTGGTGCATTTGGGAAGGACGCCAGATGGTGGAGGCGGCACGGAAGTACCGGTGCATGGTGCAGGTCGGTACCCAAAACCGCTCCAGTCCCAACGTGTGCGAAGGGATTCAGAAACTGCACGAAGGCGCGATCGGCAAACTGTACATGGCTCGCGCGATCGCCTACAAGATCCGCGGAAATCTGGGGAAACACAAGCCCGTGCCGGTGCCGGCTGGACTGGATTGGGACAGTTGGGTGGGACCGGCCAAGATGGTCGAATACAGTGATTTCCACCACCATCGCTGGTATTGGCTCGATAATTTTGCCAGCGGTGATGCGGCCAACCAGCTGGTGCACGATGTCGACAAAGTGCGCTGGGGACTGGGGCTCATGGACCATCCTGTGACCGTCATGTGCATGGGAGACCGTTACGTGCCGGGCGACACGGACGATGCGGATACGCCCAATACGCTGGCTTTCCTCTGCAAGTGGGCGGATAACAACGCGCTGGTGACCGTCGAAAACCGGCATTGGTATACCAACAGCGAAGCCCAAATGCGCGATAAATATCCCTTCGTGGCCGAGAACCAGTGCGTGGGCGAGATCTTCTTCGGCAGCGAAGGCTACATGATCATCCCCGACTACTCCAGCTATTACACGTTCCTGGGGCCCAAGAATGAGCCGGGACCATTCAAGTCCGGCAGCGCCGGCTTCACCTGGACTAACGAGAGCGTACCGCATTTCCAGAATTGGATCGCCGCAATTCGCAGCGGCAAGCACGAAGATCTCAGTGCCGACATCGAAGAAGGCCATAAGTCGGCCACCGTCTGCCATCTGGCTAAGATTTCGGCCAAGCTGGGGCGGAGCGTGCATTTCGACCCGAGCACCGAGCGATTCGTGAACGATCCAGAAGCCGACAAGCTCCTGAAGCGTGAATACCGCGCCCCCTATGTCGTGCCGGACCAGGTTTAGCGAGTCTGCCGTGCACCCAATCCCCAATCAATTCGAAGGACAGAAAAAGGGAGAAAAGGAGAAAGGGAGAAAGGGAGGACGGAGGACGCGGTAGCCTGCTCCCGTGGCGCGAACCTGCCGGCGGATCATGACTGTGGTTTTGCCGGCAGCGGCGGTTTTTTCTCTTGAGTTTTTTGTCTTTCGAATTTGTTTAGGATTTCGAATTCAGGATTTCGAATTTGCTGTGTGGCTGCGGCCGCCGACCGCGTTCAGAACGCAGTGAATTCCGTTCTACGTAGGTGGAAGTGGGGAGCGGTGGATGCTGCAGGAACGGAATAAATTCCGTTCTACGTAGGGGGCAGTGGCGGGCGGTGGATGCTGCAGGAACGGAATAAATTCCGTTCTACGTAGGTGCCAGCAACGAGGGGACGACTTGCGGGTTCTCGACTCCGGTCAGCCGTTGGTCGAGGCCTTGGAAGTTGACCGTGAAGCGTTCATGGTCGATTCCCAGGCATTGGAGTATGGTGGCATTGAAATCGTTGACGTGGACGGGATTTTCCACCACGTTGTAGCTGAAGTCGTCCGTTTCGCCGTATACCTGCCCACCTTTGATACCGCCGCCGGCCAGCCACATGCAGAAGTTGCGTGGGTGGTGGTCGCGGCCATAGTCGGTAGCGGTCAGGGTCCCCTGCGAGTAGACCGTCCGGCCGAACTCGCCCCCCCAGACAACGATGGTCGAGTCCAGGAGTCCGCGCCGTTTCAGGTCTGTCAGCAGTGCCCCGCAGGGCTGGTCGGTGTCCTCGCATTGTGAGCGAAGATCGCGCGGCAGGCTGCCGTGCTGATCCCAACCTCGGTGCAGGATCTGCACGACCCGAACGCCACGTTCCACCAGTCGCCGGGCCAGCAAGGCGCTGGCTGCAAAGGTGCCCGGTTTGGTGACGTCCGGTCCGTAGAGATCGAGCGTTTCCTGCGACTCGTTCTGAATGTCCGTCAGTTCCGGTACGCTGGTCTGCATGCGGAAGGCCATTTCGTACTGAGCGATACGTGTCTGCGTTTCCGGATCCGCGTACCGCGCCATGGTCAGTTGGTTCAGCTCGGCGAGCGAATCGAGCATGACGCGGCGGTTGGTCGCGCCGATCCCCGGCGGGTTCTGCACGTAGAGGACGGGATCTCCCATATGGCGCAGCACGACTCCCGTGTACTTGCTCGCCAAAAAACCGCTCGACCACATGCGCGTGAACAGCGCCTGTGCCGCCGCGCCCGACTTCCAGTTCGGTGTCAGCACGACGAATGCCGGCAGGTCGTTACTCTCACTTCCCAGTCCGTAGGCAAGCCAGGAGCCGAGGCTCGGTTTGCCCGGTACTTCGCTCCCCGTCATGACGAAAGTGCAAGCCGGGTCGTGATTGATCGCGTTGGTGTGAACCGATTTGACCAGCGCGATGTCATCCACGCATTTTGCCGTGTGTGGCAGCAGTTCGCTGACCCAGGTACCGCAGTCTCCGTGTTGGGCAAACTGGAAGATCGACGGAGCGACCGGCAATCGCGCTTGCCCGCTGGTCATCGTCGTGATGCGTTGTCCCAGCCGGATACTGTCCGGCAGGTCTTTGTCAAAGAATGCCGACAAGCCTGGTTTGTAGTCCCACAGGTCTTGTTGGGCCGGCCCACCGTTCATGTGGAGGTAGATCACGTGTTGTGCCTTGGGGGGAAAATGTGGCAGGCCCGCTAAGGCGGGGTAAGCGCGCGGGACCTGGCCTGGCTCGTCTGCCGCCGCAGTCGACCGGCCGGCCAGCAGGCACATTGCCAGACCGCCAAGGCGAATACCCGATGAGCCAAAGAACTGCCGGCGCGAAAGCTCGAGTTGCTGTTCCAGGAGCGGATGCATGGATCTGATTCCAGTCAACGGATGACGTTGGGTAGTGAGTGTGTGAGCAGACAGTATCCGATCGGAAAATCCCGAACCAGGTTGGTCCGTGCGGGTCGAGTTCAATTGCGGTTCAGTGTTTCGTCCATGTTGAGAACTAAATTGGCGATCATGGTCCAGGCGGCCGTCTCCTCGACCGGCGCGCAGTTCCGGGGCACGGACTCGCCCGTACTCACCAGCTGCTTGGCGAGTTCCGGCTCCGCCTGGTACAGCGCTTGCTGACGAGCGAGACATGCCAGAACAATAGCCGTCTCATCGGTTGTGGGTCGGCGAGAGAGTACGGTGCGAAACAGGAACGACACGCGGTCGTCGGGCGAACCTCCCTCTTCGGACAAGATGCGCTCGGCAAGTGCTCGAGCCGCTTCCACGTGTTGGATGTCGTTCATGAGTTGCAGTGACTGCAGCGGTGTGTTGCTGCGCTCACGCATCGTGCACACTTGCTCACGATTGGGACCATCGAAATTCGACATGAAAGGGGGCGGCGCCGTGCGTTTGAGGAAGACGTATACGCTGCGCCGATAAAGTGCCGGTCCGTGATCCTGGAGGTAGAATCGAGTGTTGCTGTCGGAATAGCCGACCGGTTCCCAGATGTTGGGCGGCTGGTAAGGTCGCACACCCGGACCTCCCATTTCCAGGTTGATGAGCCCGCTCACAAACAGGGCATTGTCACGGACCTGTTCCGCGTCAAGACGCAGACGCGGTCCGTGCGCAGAGTCGATTCGCGGGATCGCTGGCCAGCACCTCAGGCGTCGTGCGCGAGTCGCGCCGAAACGCCTCGGACATCAACAGCAGCTTGACGAATCGCTTGACATCCCAGCCCGAGTCCCGCAGTTCACTCGCCAGGTAGTCGAGCAACTCCGGGTGTGTCGGCGGTTCACCCCGTGTGCCGAAGTCGTAGCTGGTCTTGACCAATCCAGTGCCAAAATACTGCTGCCACAGTCGATTGGCGGTCACCCGCGCGGTGAGCGGATTCTCGCTCGAGACCAGCCACTGGGCCAGATCGAGCCGCGTCAGACGCGCTCCCGGCTGGGATGTCGTGATCTGCGGCAGAATCGCCGGAATGCCCGGCTCGACTTTCTCGGCGGGTTTGTCGTATTGTCCACGTGCCATCACGAACGAATCTCGCGGCTGGTCCAATTCGCGATAGACAAATGTTCCGATCGCGGATTCCTCGGCCAGCTGGCGGGCCGCGCGCGCCGTCTCCCAAGCCTGGCGCGCCACGAGCAGTTCTGGCGAAACGGGGCGGGCCACCAGGGCCAGGTAAAAGTCCTGCAGCTTCGACGTTTCGTCCGGCGACAACGCTTTGTCCGGACCTCCCTGGATCAACGCATGCAGTTCGGCCGACAGATCCGGAGGAACCGTCGAACCCAGGATTTTGCGCCACGCGGTCAACGACTCCAACGGGTCGGTGGCCACGGATGCCTGCCCGGTCAGCCTCATGTTGTCCCACTGCACGATTCCCCCCTGTTGGGCAAGCGTCACGCCGTCGATGCGATCGCCCGGCTGCAAGCCACAATCAATGGTCGGAATCGTCAATTGCGTCCACTGTCCCGGCGCGACGACCACTTGCGTCGATCCTTCGCGAGCGAGGCCACCTTCGCCACGCACCCACGTGACCGCTTTGCGCCCCTGTACCGTCAGGGAAAACGACTGCGGCACGTCCGACGGCTCGACTCGCACCATGACTTCCAGTTGCCCGTCTGGCGGCACGATCAGGGGGCGCAGTTTGAACTCAATCGTGTCCGTGCAGTCCGACGCATGCGCTTGGCGAATCACACGGCGGCCCGAGGCTGCGTGATACGGCGGGTCGATTGTCCAGGCGATGGCGTTGCGCGAGGAGCTGCGCGTGGAGGAGCCGAGCGGGAACGTGTCATCAAACAACACTTCCGCGATCTTCTTGGCCGGTGCCGCCGCAGCACCCTGCACCGGGTCCTGGTAACTGGCGAGACGCGCCAGTGAAAACAACCACTCGCGCGCCTTCTGTTCGACGCCGGCCGCTGCTGCGCCGTCCGCTTGCTGTGTCGGAGTGGGAAGCTTCAAGAATGGTGGCGTCGTGTTGATGTTGCCGTCCATCGCCGGATCGGCAGCGCTGTTAAAAAACGCATAGAGCGAGTAGAACTCTTTTGCCGTGAGCGGATCATACTTGTGGTCATGGCAGACCGCACAGCCCGCAGTCAAGCCGAGCCAGGCCTGTGCCACCGTGGTCGTCCGCTCCACGGCATAACGATAAGTGAACTCCGCGTCGATCGCCCCTCCTTCGCTGGTCGTGACATTACAGCGATTGAAGCCGGTGGCCACCAGCTGTTCGGTCGTGGGTTGGGGAAGTAAATCGCCCGCCACTTGCCAGACCGTGAACTGGTCGAACGGCAAGTTCTCGTTGAACGCTCTGACGACCCAGTCGCGATAGGCCCACAGCTGCCGTTCATTATCGAGGTGCAGGCCATGCGTGTCGGCATAGCGGGCCACGTCCAGCCAGTGACGAGCCATTTCCTCGCCGTAACGCGGCGAGGCCAGGTAGCGGTCCACCATTCGCTCGTAAGCCTCCGGCGAGGTATCGGCGAGAAACTCGTCAAGTTCGCTAACCGTCGGAGGCAATCCGGTCAACGCGAACGCGACGCGGCGAGTCAACGTCTCGCGATCCGCCAGTGGTTGCGGATGCAACCCGACTTGCTGGAATCGTGCGGTCAGAAAGGCATCCACCCCCGACGCGATACCCGGAATCTCCGGTACGCTGGGCTTGCGAATCGGTTCAAATGCCCAGTGGGCCTGATAGGGGGCGCCTTGTTCAATCCATTGCTTGAGGAGCAGTTTGTCGAGATCTGTCAGCGCTTTATGAGAATCCGGTGGAGGCATCACTTCGTCTTCATCGCTGCTGTTGATGCGCCGCCATAACTCGCTCTCTTCCAGATTGCCGGGCGTGATGGCCTGCGTGCCTCCCAGGTCCGCCGTCGCCCCTTCCCGTGTATCGAGCCGCAAGTCGGCTTCCCGCGTCTGGGCGTCCTGGCCGTGACAGCTAAGGCACTTGTCCGCCAGGATCGGACGGATATCGCGGTTGAAGGTCAGTGACGGTGGTGACGCCTGGTCTGCCGCCAGGCCGGATACCGCCAGCCAAGACGAGCAGCAGAAAGTCCATACGAACGGGAACACGGCCAACGAGCGCGGCATGACGGCACCTATCTTTCCAGCGACCCGAACTTTCCAACCTGCTATTATCGTATCCTGCGACAGCCAGGAAAAACAAGCGTCTTGCGAGTACCCGTCGGGCAAACTGACGCGACTCCCCCCGCCACAGCGTTCAGCTCCAGCGGAACCAGCGGAGAGCCAGCACGAAAGAGATGCCGCCCCAGGCGATGATCAACGCCAGTTGGGGACCCAAGGCCGACAGACCTGTCCCCTCCAGCATGACGCTGCGCAACGCCTGAATCAGTGGCGTGAGGGGAAGAAAGAGGAGGAATGGCTGGAAGCTCTCCGGAAATCGCTCGGCCGAAAAGAAGATCCCCGACCCGATCCACATCGGCAGCATGACCGCGTTCATCAATCCGGAGACGGTTTCGATCGTCTGTGCCCGGCACGCGATGAGCAACCCCAATCCCGAGAACTCGAAGGTCCCCAATAAAATCAGTATGCCTACCGCTCCATATCCACCCTGACTGGTGACGCCAAAGAAGAGTCGCGAGAACACCAGCAGCAGGAGCACTTCGGGCAACGTGAACAGCAACCGGCTGGCCATCAAGGCAGCGAGAAAATGGCTCCGTTTCATCGGCGTGGCCAGATATCGTTTGAGCAGCTTTCGCAAGCGCATATCGACAATCGCAAAACCGACACCCCACATGCCGCCCCCCAACAGCCCCATGCCCAACAAGCCCGGAACCAGGAAATCGATATAGCGGCTGCCCGGTTCCGTGGACGGATAGTCCCGCACGGGGATCGCATCCTGGCGCTGGGCCGCGGCCTGCAGAACTTCGTCGGCCATATGCCGCGTGAGAACGCTGTTCTCCTGTGTCGGATCAAAATAGTAGGAATAGCCAGCGGCCGTATCCGGCGACGGGACAATCAGAAGCGATGCCCGGCCGGTGCGCAACCGCGAACGACACTCATCGGCATCGCAGATGGCGACTTGAAATCGGCCATCGCTCCGCAACACCTGTTCCACTTGTGCGGTGTCGGCGCCGGCCTGCACAACGACGGCAAACCCGCCGACCGGCTTGTCGCGGAATGCGACGCCAAGGGCCACAACCATGATCAAGGGGAACACGTAGACCCAGAATATCGCTGCCGGCTCGCGCCAGAACTCGCGCACTCGCGCCGCGATCAAGCTCAAAAACGCGTGCCGGCGCGGTGGGGATGAATCCGGTTGATCGATCACGGACTTGCCTCCTCAGACTCCTGCAGTGGGCGCCCGGTGAGTGTCACAAACACATCGTCAAGACTGGCGTGTCGAGTCACCAGGCTCGACAGTTGCCACCGGCGTTGTTCCAAACGTTCGACGAGTGCCGGCAGCAAGCGGTGGGGTTCTTCCACGGACAGATGGATTGCGTCGGCCTCGATGCGACAATTGACAACGGACGGAAGATCGCTCCAGAACGACACAGATCGGCTTGTGTCGTCACCTGCCGAGAGTGAAAACTCGACGATGTGGTGCCCGCCCAATTGCGCGATCAACTCGCGAGGGGTGCCACTGGCAATAATGCGCCCTTGATCGACGATGGCCACTCTGTCGCACAACCGCTCAGCCTCCTCCATGTAGTGTGTGGTCAGCAGCGTCGTGCGACCTTGCCGGCGGCAGTCGCCGATGATCTCCCAGAGTTGGCGGCGGGAACGCGGGTCGAGGCCCGTCGTCGGTTCGTCCAGAAACAGCAGGGCGGGATCACCGATCAAAGCGGTGGCAATCGCCAGTCGCTGCCGCTGGCCGCCCGAGAGGTGTTTGATCCATGCGCGAGCCTTGTCTTCCAGTCCCACTCGCCGAATGGCCTCCTCCGGCTGCAGGCCGCGCGGGTAGAAACTGCGAAACAGGTTGAGCGTTTCGCCGACGGTCAGTTTATCCGAAAACTGTGTCTCCTGCAGGGAAATCCCGATCCGCTGTCGGATCTGGTCTGCCTCCCCTTGCCAGCTCATTCCCAACACTTCCACTGCGCCACTCGTCGGCTCCAGCAGCCCCTCCAGGATCTCGATCGTCGTCGTCTTGCCGGCTCCGTTCGGTCCCAATACGCCAAAACACTCGCCTGCTTCCACACTCAAGTCGATGCCGCGAACCGCTTCGACCGGTGGCTTGCCGGCGTAGGTTTTCTTCAGTTCCGTACAGTAGATGGCCCGCGACATGATCGGTCCCGCTGTGTGTACTAAACGCGTGATAAGCGGCCTTTCGAAACCGGTATTGTGCCGGATCCCTCCCACAGCAGAGTCAAGCGACGGCAGCTTTCCGTACCGCAAGCTCTGCCGGCGAGTTGGTTGTTCTGTCCTTGAGCGAATACGTTCCGGCGGTCACTTCACGTGCATTCCGCGCTATTCGCAGGCGGCGAACATGCCGGTCTCCCTCATCAAGCCATCCCACCGGTGGCTCGATATCTGGAATCCGACCGAGCAATCAGACTAGCTTGTGGGCGATCTAGACCCGGCCGAGTTCGCCGAGCACAAAGTCGCGTGCGCGCGGCACATCGTCAAGCGCAACGTGTTCGACAAGCAAGTCCATCGGACGATCCAGGCCAGCCAACAGACGCAGGTAGTGCGGGTAGTCGAGCACTCCGAGTCCGGCAGCCGGCAAGTCGGTTCCTTCGCTCGACGCCTTCACGTCCTTGGCATGCGCGACCACGATCTTGTCGCCCAACCGCTGGAACATGTCGTCGAGCAGCGGCCCCATCCGCGGTAGATCTTCCTTGCGCAGATAATTGCAGGGATCCATCACCATTCGCAGGGCAGGCGATTGTACGTCCCGAAAAATCCGTTCAGCGCGGTCGATCGAGTCAATCACGTTTTGCCAATAGGGCTCGATCGAGATGACCGCGCCGGTCTTCTCCGCCATCGCCGCCAATTTCTCCAGGGCGGCCCGACACTTCTGATAGCCTTGCTCGGTAACGTTCTCCGGCGCACGGCCCAATCGGACGTCGTGTTAAACGTGCCCGTCTCGGTTGAGATATTCGCGCAACCCAACCGCTCCCAATTCTCGATCAGGCACTTCATCCGCGCCTCGTTACGTGCCATACGCTCCGGCAATGGATCGACCACATTCACATAGCCAAAAACTGCGGAAATCCGGATTCCACGCTGCTCAAATGCCTTGACGATCCTGCTGGCGGCCTCCCAGTCCGGCTTGAGCGGGTCGAACCGAACATCTGCGAACGTGTATTCGGTGAGCACGCACTTGAATCCCGCGTCGCCAATCCGCTCGGCTGCTTCAGCCAGCGGCAGCGACACATACGGGCCGGTATGTACGCCGAGCGTGATGTTCTTACCGGCCTTCTCACGCAGTGACGGATCTTCGCTGCCGCAGACAAACCGGCCAGACGCCGCGAGATGGCTTGTCGCCACAGCCGCGGCCGCCATGCGGAACCAATCCCGGCGAGTCAGGCCAGCCACCCGTTGCTCAGGCTCGCTGGCAGAGTGCTTGGTAATCATCGGTCACTTTCTCCTCACGCGGCCCGCAGCCGCAATCAAACAGAAAATCCGAAATCCGAATATCGAAGACCTAAACAAATTCGAAATCCAAAACTCGAGATCCAAAACCTCCGCTGCCGGCAGACCCACAGTCATGATCCGTCGGCAGATTCTCGCCACGGGAGCATGCTACCACGTCCTCCGTCTTCCCTTTCTCCCTTATTCCCTTTCTCTCTATCTCCCGGTTCTCTGTCTTTCGTATGAGTGTGGTATTCTGTGCTTCGAGTTTCGGGTTTGTTTTCAAACACGCGCTACCCGTGCGCAAGCTATCGACTGACAGGCCGAAGCCGCAGGGACGTCACAATCGTCCACTCACCTGACGATCATACCCCGATGATGCCGCGAACGGTAGTAGCAGGCCAGTCGGGTACGTGCCGACTGCCTGATGATGCCGTCGAGCCCTGTCATCAGTGTCCTGGCATTTGGGGACGGAGTGTTTCCCCCAGGCCACTACTCTCGTGTGGATCGTTTCGCGGAGCCGCCGACGCGACAGACGACCGCCAGCGTGTATGGTTTTTCTGACTTCGTATTGACGCAGCGGGGGAAGACGCGATCGAAGTTCGCCGCAATCAACTCGCCGTCGCGTACGACCGCTTCACTGGGGCCGTCTAACTGTCCTGCCGAGCCGTCGTTGTCCCCGTGCTGAGCGATTGTCTCCACGCGACCGTCAAGAGCTACGGCCAGTATGGCATTGGCCAGTATGTCGGCCACGTAGATGCGTTGAGTGTGGCGGTCGTAGAAAATGCCGTCGGCCGACTTCATCAGTCCCTCGGGGGTGAGGATTTCCCGCCGCGCGACTTTCCCGTCCCCGCCGAGTTCGAATTTCTCGATCACGGCATCGCCGCAATTGGCCACATACAAGCTGCCGTGCTCATCGAAATCGATTCCGTCGGCCCCGACCTGGATGTCCTTGCAGAACGTCTTGAGCGTTGCCACCAGATGCGAATCTTCCCCGTCAGCTTGGATGTGTGCATTGCGTTCGTCCAGTCGAAAGCGATAGACGGCGCTCAGCACAGCACCATCGTCCGTGGTGCCCCTTGCCGAGTCGGTGACATAGACGTAAGGCGCATGGATTGCGACACCATTGGCGATGTTCAGCCCGCTGGCGACCACCTCGATCTTGCCGGGTACCCCATCCTTGACTTGCACACAGAGCAAGCGGGAATTGTTGAGCGTGTCATCCATAAATTGGCAATCGGCCACGTAAAGATCGCCAGACGGAGCCGTGCGCACTCCCATGGGATAGGTATGTCCCGTCTGCGGGTGCAGCGGCAATTCACAGAATAGTGAGACTTCATCATTGGGGGTGATCTTCATCAAGACGCCCGGCGATGTCGTGTCGGTGAAGTTCGGCACGGAGAGGATGATGTTCCCGTCCGCCAGCACAGCCATCGCGTCGGGAGTGTTGCAGTAGTCGGGCAAAATAATGGCGCGCGGCACGTCGCGACCACCCGCTGACGGATCGTCGGCAGCGGGCAACGAAGATGCGACCAATGCGACGAGCGCTGTGGCGATGACGGGAATCACTTGCCTCATGATATGTCCTTTTTCAGGTTGCTTGAAGGGACTCCGAAACCAGAGCTGCTTGGGCAGTCTCCCGGATCTGGTCAGGCCGTTTCGCGCCGCACAGGGCGACGGTGACACCGGGACGCGAGATTGCCCAACCCACGGCCAGTTGAGGCAGCGTGCAGCGGAATTGCTCCGCGACCGCGCGCAGTTGCTCGACTTCCTCCAGGTTCCTTGCCCAGGCTTCGGCGGCGAACAGCGGCGAGCGGCTGCGCCAGTCGTCCTCGGCAAAATGATGATCCCGGCTGAATTTGCCGGTCAATAATCCCAACGCCAGCGGTTCGTACGCGATCACACTCACCCGCTGCTCCCGACACCACGGGAGGACTTCGGCTTCGATCTCGCGCTGCAGCAGATTGTAACGCATCTGGCAGGCCACGATTGGACACTCGGCCTGAAAGACGGACAGTTGTTCCACCGACAGATTCGACACCCCTATTGCGCGTGTCTTCCCTTGTGTCAACATCTGGTGAAAGAACCCGGCGGTCTCGGCCAGCGGAGCATCGTCAGCCGGCGCGTGAAGGTACAGCAAGTCGATCTGTTCGACAGAGAGCCGCCGCAGGCTCTCCTCGAAATGCTGGCGGAGCAGTTGTGGTTTTCCGGTGAGCTGCAGTGAACCATCCTGTTGCCAATACACGCCCACCTTGGTCGCTAACACGACTGCGTCGCGCCGACCGCGAATCGCCAGGGCGATGCGGCGTTCGCTCTCGCCGTCGCGACCATAAGCGTAAGCTGTATCAAGATGATTCACACCTGCATCCAGCGCGGCATCAATCACCGCCACCGCCGCCTGATCGGTCATCGCTCCGCTGGTGATGCCGGCCAAGGGCCAGCAACCCAATGCCACGGGAGTGACCCATAGATCCGATGTTCCCAGCTGTCGTTGGTTTGTGTTCATGACCATATTGTGACGTCCGCCCGATCGTTGGTCGAGCACCTCAGGGGCATTTCCTGGCCAGGCAGCGGCTGCCTGATCGTGCTCTCGCGAGAACTGAAAGGTGTGAACGTGGAACGCGCGACTGGCTGACGATGTGTGCGCCCCCCCATCTCTCCGTCTCGTGCCGCGAATTCCGAAACCGCACGCCGGCCGCGCGGATGCGATTCGCCTTCACCGCCGCAGCGGTCTTCCAGCTTTGCACGGCATCGCCGGAGGGAGTCATCTAGCTGGAGCCACGATCCTCCCGGTCGCGATCAGTCACCGACTCAAGAGATAGTGTCTTTCCGTCGACCGTCACTCTGTTGTGTGGGAGATCCGCCGAGATCACGATCCTGCCGTGCTGCCATTGCGTGATGGTCGTGACGTCCTGAATGCGCGCGCCGCGCGGGTCCAGATACTGCAGGTTGGCAGCGTCGTCCCGCAGGTAATCGACACGGTGCGTCGTGCCCGGCCAGTAAGCTGAATACGCCAGCAAAGGCGGGTCGCTACGCCACACGCAGCCAGTCGGCGGAGCGCAAATACTCCAAGCACTGGCCTTGCGCGTCCACACTGTGGTGCGCCATCCCGCGCACGAAGCTCGGCGAGTTCTCGCGTAAGATACGATAGTTGGTGCGAAAGCCAAACCGGCCCATCGATTTTCCGACCGTACACAACCTGCGCAAATCATTCGGCGTGCCCACGGCAGGATTGGGGGGAAAATCGGGCAGCCACATCGAATCGGGCAGCAGCGCATCCCAACCGCCGGCCTCCCAGTTCTGCAGGATCGTGTAGTAGCTTCGGTTGCCGCGGCCAAGGGCTTGCAGCACAGTGAGAAAATGTTCGAGTTCGGTAGTCGGCTGGCCCCCCCACAAGTCGACGAACACACTCCTGGCCAGGAACTCACGGTATGGGCTCGATTGCTGGCGAGGCCTCGGCACCACGTCCCACAGGCTGCGTGAGAAACGCAATTCCAGTACTTCGTGAATGGGCAGGCAGTTGCCTGCCGTGTCTGGTTCGTAGGTCACCGGCAAGGCTGCCGGAAACGGCTCGCACCCCTGATTGGATTGCCCTGACTCGTCCCATCGCGTGGCGTCACTCTCCTCCATCACCCAATGCGCGGTGAACCAGAAGTCGCCCTCAACGCTGTAAGTTGTCTTCGGCCACCATGTCTGGCCGTACGGTTCGGCGTATCGCGACAGGTCGAGTCGTCGCCACGGGCCAAGCCCGTGAACCAGGCCAGGATCGATACCGCCCGATTCAGTCTGGTCAGTGGTGATGGTCAGCCGCAGGACGTTTCCGTCCAGGGAGGGCTCGATATTCAGCCGTATGGTGGGATCTGGCGTGCCCTGCCTGTCGATCGCCGCAGCCCCTGCCAGCGGCCGAAATCGTACGCCGCCGCACGAGATCTCGAAGCCCGCCAGGCCGCGGGATGACTCCCAGAAGACGCGCGCGTCCCCCACGCGGCCGAGCTCCACGGGATGGCCCGCGGTACTTCGTGCGAAAACGATCGCGAACAAGAAGCAGAATGCTCGTGCCAAGAACCATGTCATCCGATTCACCGGGCATTCCTTAACGCGGCCTGCGGCCGCAACCAAACAGGAAATCCAACCCCACTATCGACAACCTGAACAAATTCGAAATCCAAAACTCGAAATCTAAAACCTCCGCTGCGGGAAAAACCACAGTCAAGGGGCACAAGCAGGTTTTCACCACTGGGCATGCTGCTGCGTCCTCCGTTTTCCTTTCTCCTTTTCTCCCTCTTTTTCGGGCATACGAATTTGCTTGGTATTTGGTGCTTCGGATTTCGGTTGTTTATCAAACATGCGCTCACCGTGCGCATGTTACCGACTGGTACTTCAACCCGCTGGCCAGCGGGTTCTTTCCGGAGTCCCAGCACGTTCTACCAAGCTACACACGGCGTAGCGGGGATTTTTGTTCCGCTGGTGCAGCCAGCGTCTGGGGTTCCTATTGGTCGATTGTCACGCGGACCACCCAGACACTGTTCGTTTCCTTCGAATCGGCCGGGATCGCACTCCAACCGTGTGGAATGCGGTCGTAAATCAGCAGCAGGTGCTGTTCGTCGAGCACGACAACTTCGGTATACGAACTCGACTTGCCGGCGTCGGCGATCGTCTCTTCGGGGACGAACTCATTGTGATTGGCGACCACGTCGAACTTGTCCCAGGTCAATCCAGTGCCGTCGTGGTTCAACCAGAGATAGATCCCCGGACGTCCGCCCGACAGCGCCACTGCTCCGTTGGGCATGACATCCAGACTTGGCTGGACCGAAAACACTCCTTGCATTTCCCGCGCTGGCGACCATGTTCTTCCCTCGTCGTCGCTCAGCGACTGGCCGTAGGAAACGTTGGAAGCGAGCCGGAAAACCGCCATCAACCGTCTGTCGGCGAGTCGGCACAACGCGGCTTCGCACGGGCCTTCGCTCCCCTGCAACGGGCAATCCTCGCCGGCGATTGTCGAACGAATTGTCCACTCGATGCCATCTCTTGATTCCGCCAGCACGAGGGCGTAGCGGGGCGTGTCTTTGTAATGACCGTACAACGTCGCGAGATAGTTCTGGTCCTTGTCGATCAGCGTGTCTCCGTTGAACACGAATCCCGACATGCCGGTTGTGGTGTCGAACGACTGGTCGGGGCGCGGCCAGCCGCGCACGATCACCTGCTGTTCCATCAGGCCCGCACGGCTCTGACCTGCTTTGCAGAGTTGGAAGACTTCTCCCATCACTTTGTCGCCGAGCGGCTTCAAGTAGTACGGCAACAAGATCTCGTTGCCGTCCCGCAGAGTGAGCGTGGGATCGCCGTAGCGTCCCTGCACGGGGTCGGTCCAACTGAGGCCCCCATCGGCTGACCAGGTGAGTCTCGCCGTCGCTACCTTCACATGCTCATCGGCGTAATCGGTCATGACGGCGAGCAGGCGACCGTCCGCGAGTCGGGACAATGATGGAAACCACAAAAAACCTCGGCTGCGGGCGACCAGTTGTGGCTGCGAGAATGTGACTTTTCCCTTGCCGTAGGGATGCGAGTGCCCTGGTTTCCAGGAGGGCCTGTCGGCGGCACTCGCCGGTGATTCAACCAGCGTCACGGCGGCCATGCCGAGCACCAATGCAAGCCGTGGCAGGCTGCGGATGACTCGAGAGGGACGATCGCCAGATGTAGTCATGTGAGGTTCCTTAAACTGCGAAAAAAAGTCCTGACCCCTTTTTAAGCACTCTGCACGGCGACTTGGCCGGAAATGTCCAGCGGCACGGCATCGAAGTCGAAGCCGTACAGGCTCCAGGGATGACTTGCGACCGCTTGGCCGTTGACGCGGTAGGCACGTGCCGCGGCACTCGAGCACGGCACGAGCAGGACGGCCTCGCGCACCGGTTGGGCGGCCCGGAAAGTCAGCACGTCAGCCGAGTCGCAAACGACTTCCACGCCGCGGCGCAGGGTTTCCCAGCTGTATATCTGTTCGCTGGTCCACCACTCCAGCCCCAACGTCCGGCCGTAGTCGACCAGAGCCGACAAGGCCGGGAATACCAATGGCTTCTGAATGTGCGCCGGGTGAAACAGGAAATGCGCGACTCCATGATGGCGTACGGCCGAGTCCATCAGCTGCTGACCGTATTCGGCCGGGCAGACCACCACCAGGTCTTGCGTGAGCATGTTGATCTCGAGCACATTGAGCAAGCGCGGCGTGGCGAGTTCATCGTCGAGCGGGAAATAGGGCTGCGAACCGCCGAGTGGGAAGCCGATCGAACCTTTCTTGCTCGGGCCACGTGTCTGGTCGGAGTTCACACCCGCTTCTTCGCACCACCGCCAGAAATCGAGCCGCCCTTCCCACCGCGTATAGTGATTCTTGTTCGACGTGATGTGGTCCAGACCGGCCTCTTTGAGCAGCCACCGATGCTGAAGCATGAAGTTGTCTTTCGACCAGGATGTGTCCGCCCCGCCGCTCAGCGCGTCGTAATGCAGAGCGATCTCGAAGCCCTGTTCCCGCAATTGCCGGTAGAAGTCGCCGGGGTACCCGCCTGGATAGAGCGTGCACCAGGTACTCTTCACGTGGCAGCGATTCACGGCCTCGAGCAATGCGACGGCCAGCTGCGGATCGTTGCCGTCTGTGTCGTGCGACAGGTGCCCGACGGCTTTCAGACCCCGCGGCCAATACCAGAGGAGCGGCACGAGGATCGCCTGCTGCCGGGCCAGGTGAAAGATGCCGCGCAGGATCACCTCCCGCAGTTCGTCGCTGACCGGTTCCAAGAACGCCGGTACATTGTCGGCCTGCATCCTCTGGCGATCGCGCACCCAGTCGAGCACGAGCCCGTCTTCCGCTTTCAATAATCCGTCGTTCGTGAGTGCCGACCCGTCTGGTGCCGCCGACATGTCTTGCAGCGCGGAACGACCCTGCTGGATGTGAACGATCGAGAACAATAGGTCCGGACCCAACAGCAAGGCGCGCCCGCTGCCGTACACGTTCTCCACGATCGCGCTGCCCTGAGCGGCCTGGGGGCCGGATTCCAGGGCGGCCAACGCGGTCCCCGTGCTGGTCGCCGCCACATGACCGCCGAACACGTGCAGGGAACTGCGCAAACCCGACGTGACGCAATGGTCCGACGCGGTCACTCGCAACCAGCCCTCGGCCACGGGACGAGCGGCGTGTACACCAAACACCTCATCCAGACCCGACGTGCCGCCAATGCCAATCAGCGCTCCGCCATGCTTCACGCAATCCGCCACCGCCTGTCGCTGCTCGGCCGTCAAACGAAGGTCCCCCGCCAGCACCAGTAGTGGACGTGGTTCGCTGGCCAAACTTGCCAGGTTTTCAGGCGACCGTTCCACAAAGAACACTCCGGCTCGGCGCAAGATTTCCTGGATGTACGGCCAACTGCCGGCGCGCGGATTGACGTCGCGCGAGGTGGCCTGAGTCACCACCGTGATGAGTGAGTTACGGCCGAACCCACCGGCCCGCGGCGTCACGCCGGGGCCGCCGGTTGGTTCCACCGCCGTGGATGACTCGGTCGTCTGTAGCCGGGCTGCGGCGCTGGCCGGCAGCATCGCCAGCCAACTGCAGGCGGCGGCCGTCTGCCGCAGAAACTCTCGTCGTGATGCGGGGCGTTTCATCGTACATGGCCTCGTGTGAAGTTGGAGACGCTTCTTTCCACCCCATCCGCGACCCCGTTGGCGGACCGGGAACGCTGACGCACCTGAATCAAGCCTGCTTGTTTACAGTGCCTACCCTGTGGCGATATCATGAACCTCCTGCGTGGAGAGCCGTTCCGTCAGACCGCATGCGACTTGCTCCCGTCGCCGTTCTAACATGCAGTATTGTGATCCATTCTATCCCGAAATACCCTCCGGTGCGAATCAGCATCGACTCTGTGCTAAACGAAATCGCCGCCGAACGTTACGGCACGCAAGGCGTTTCCCACGCGCGGCGGGCCTGGACCACGATGAGCGAGGCGTTTCGTGAGTATCCCTTCCACATCAGCGTGGTCTACACCTGTCCCGTGCAATGGGGATCGGCTAATCCGCTCTACCCCGAGAAGACCGGCTACAGCGCGACGATGTGGGGCATGCCATACGATCACCTCGACGGCTGGCGAGGACCCTACCCCGCGGACGTGTTCGCGGATCAGTTCGCAAAGGTCGCGCAGGGCTGGCGACCGGGCATTGAGGCCTTGCAGCGCGCCGCCAACGCCGCGCCGGAGGCTTTGCGCGAAACCGCCGCCGCGGACCTGCGCTACGCCAGGGCGGCAGCCAACCACTTCCAGGCCGTAGCCAACCAGTCCCGCTTCATAGCTGCCCGTGACGCACTCGCCGATCCCGCCGCGGTGCGCTCGCCAGAACAGCAAGTGGCCCTGCGTAAACAGATGCGCGAGGCCGTGGAATCCGAAATCGCACTCGCGCAGGAGCTCTACAGGCTGGTTAAGGAAGATTCCCGGATCGGCTTCGAACCCTCCTGCCAATATTTCTACTTGCCGCTGGATCTGGTTGAGAAGGTGGTGAACTGCCGGTGGTTGTTGGGAAGGATGTAACGCACGGCTGGAGTTGATTACCGGGCAACATCGACAATTCTGCGTCGATCCTACGCCCAAAAAACTCACCGCGGCGCGGAACCGGTTCCGCGCCGCGGTATCGCGTGTACATGGCGGCTGCGCAGTGTCACCGCGCGGTGATGCCGGGACCTGATTCCAGCTGATACTGGATCGATGTGGCTCCCTGGGCACGCAGCCACTCGGTAAACAGCTTGGCCCCTTCCTCCCAGCGATCGGCGGGAAGCCAATTCACATAGCCGGTGGGGCCGTTGTGCTGCGACCGCACGGAACCGTTCGACAGCTGCTTGTCACCGATCCACGTGACGGCGTCCCGACCGATCCGGTCTGCCGTCTCCGCATCCGCCGCAGTGAAGACCACGGTCAGAGTTGCCGGCTGGCTCGGGTCCTTGTCTTGATATGGCAGCACGTCCGGAGTGACGTACACGCCGGTGGTGAGCTTCAACGGAAACGCCGTTCCCACATCGTACGTCAGTTCGACGAAATAGGCGGTCCAGCCTTCTGCCGGCGGCGCGACCGAGGCGACATACAGGTTGTCGGCCTGCGGCTGCAGCACGGTGCTGGTGAACGGGCGGCCGACAGTTTCGACGCGGAAATCGCGGGCCTTCGGATTGGTCGCCTGCCACAGCCGGACCTCGCGCGGCGCATTCTGGACTTGCACATGCAGCGTACCGTCGCCAGGGCTTGACCAGGAGTATTGCGGTCCCTCCTTGCCAGCCAGGATCAATGAGTAGAACGCGGTCAGGCTCGCAATCGCGTCAGTCTCCTTAAGCCCGTGATCGGCGTTGGGAACGTACCGCAAGTACTTCGGTCCGACCAGGTCTTTCCAGTAGAACTGCCATGAATCGGGGAGGAAAAACTGGTCACCGGCGCCGTTGAGGATGAGCTTGGGCATCGTGAGTCGATGACGGTACCGATAGGGATCGACCAGATCGTAGAGTTCCCGCAGACGCGGATCGTCCATCCGCTGCATGATGCGGTGCTGGACGTAGTCTCCGATGGCCGGTGCCCAGTACCCGTACGCGGCGAAGTGATGTCGCATGGAGGCGTCGATGTTCAACACGTCGATCACAATGGGCACGATCCCGACCACGCGGTCGTCCACCGCGCCGGTCAGCCACGTTGTCCAGCCCCGTTTGGATCCTCCCGCCACTACGAACCGGTTAACGGTCTGCTGACCGCCGTCCGCAGAGGCGGCCACGGCCGTCATGGTATCCATGGCTCGCACGGCACTCTTGACCATGGGATTCCGAGCCGCCCAATTGGCGTCGCCCGTCTCCAGGAACTGCTCCCAGGTATATCCGATCAGATCGTCCTCGACCCGTGGAACGCCGTCCTGGTGGAAGACGAGCGGTTGGTTTGGCACCATATGCAACTCGGCCACGACCGTCCCCGTCGCTCGGGCAATCGTCTGCAGCGTCTGAGACGGTTCGGCAGGAGGCTCCTTTCCGTTGCGACCCCCGCCGATGAACAACAACCCGATGTTGGAACGGACCTTGTCCGGAATGGCCAGGGTGACCCAGTGTTGCCACCGCGTCCGATCGACTTCATTCGGGGAACGCCAGGTCTGGGAAGTCATGTCGACCACCAGCGTTTTGAGCCCCCCTGCCTCTCGCGACGTCACCACGTGCCAGGCATAGCTGCCGTCCGGTTGGCGCACATACTGATCCAGTGCCGTTTCAGCCGGTAATGTACTTTGCGCGGATGCGAACAATGCCATGCTCCAGGCCCCCACCAGCGCAACGGCGCTCAATAGCTGCGAATATCCACTCATGCTGTTTACCTCTCTATTCACCCTGACTTGATAGCCCCGGATTTGATGTATGTACTCTCTCGGCACTGTAGCGTATTGTGAATGGCCAGAGCAATCAAGGCAATCATGGGGCCATCATCGAAAAAGAGTCCTGACCCCTTTTTTGAGGACACACAGATGAGCTTGAAGATCTGCAGCAGTGTTCTGCTGTGCTGGCTACCGATGGCACTGCTCGTGGAGGGGCCAGCGAGATGTGCGGAGAACCCGGCGGCGGAACCGATCGTGTATTGGGATCTCACGCCGGTCTTGTCACTGGATCTGCGGGATCCGGCGCAGCGGTGGCGTCTGTTTGACGAGACGCACCTGGCCGCGGCATTGCAGGGGCTGGTGAATCGTGAGAAGCCGCGGTTATTCCTGCGTTACATTGGATCGGCCGACGATTTCTGGTGGGAGCAGATGACCGGGGCGGGCGGTTGGCTGGAGGGGCGGCCGGTCGTCAAAGTCACATCGCTCAACGAACTCCTGGAGCGATTCAGGGATTCCTATCGGGGTGCCGTCGTATGGGACCCGCGTGTGCCAGCCACGTCGAATCTGGCCTCGACCGTTGCCGGCTGTGACGACTTGCTGCCGCTGCGGTACGACCCCAGCGAGAATTCTCTCTATCGCCAATTGACACAGGGTGGATCGCACCTTCAGGCGAAGGTCAGTCTGGTGAACCCGGACGGTAGCCCCCTCTTCACGGGACAGGGCAAGATTCCCGGCACGGAGCGGGAGTCCAGCGGGAGCAGCAAGAACGATGCCTATCGATGGCTCATCGAGCATTATGTCAAGACGGGCAAGGCCAATCCGCACGTGATGGGCTACTACCTGGACGCCTACTGGCATCACTGCTGGAGTGCCTCCGGCCCCGAGAACCATACGCTCTCGAATCATGACTTCGTAATCGCTCGGCGCGGGATCCTCTTTGACTTGAACGTATGGGATGACGAGCCGTGTGTCGACGATCCGACCCAGCGGCCTGGCACGGATGTGGCCACGCTGAAGGAGCTGCTGCACGCGGCCTATGAGCGGTTCCAGGGAGACGGAGTCATCCATGTCGCCGGCTTCGTGCCATGGGCGTACAAGTACACGAGTTTTTCGGGTGCCGGAGGGGGCCATCAGGAAGTGCCAACGGAGTGGCGTTATGCGGAGATCCTCTCGTGTTTCAACGCATATATGGACGCTGACGCACTGGGGCTGGGAGCCATGGCGAACGCTTCCTTCTTTCAACACTATCCTTTGGCCGATCACTATCCGCAGAACGCGAAACCAACTCGCGACAGTCTGCAGGCGCAGGGAATTCTGGATGACCGGGGGCAGATCAAGCCGCGGTGTTACGTGGCTCACTATGTGGGGGACTATGATGCCGCCGCCTGGCTCTACCGGGAATTACCGCGTATCTGGCGCGATCCGCGCGCGGTACCACGCCCCTGTCGTGGGCTTTCAATCCCAATCTGTGCATTCGTTTTCCTTTGGGAATGGCCTGGGCCCGCGAGCGGCGGACGGCCAATGACTGGTTCGTGGCGGGCGATTCCGGGGCTGGCTATCTGAATCCCGGCTTTCTGTCGGTGCCACGTCCGCATTCCGGCCTGCCGTCGGGGTGGACTGCTTGGGAAAAGCACTGTCAGCAACTCCATCGCCAGTGGGATATTTCGCTGACCGGTTTCGTGATCGACGGCTACGCACGCGGTTTGGACAAGGAGGGGCTTGACGCCTACGCACGGTTCTCGCCCGATGGCATCGTGGCCCAGAAGATCGGGCGGCAGGGAATGCATCGTGATATGCCCTACCTGCGCATGGCCACGGACTTGTACGGTCCACCGTCCGACGCTGCTCGCAATATCTCTCTGCTGACCAGTGGCCTGACGCCGCGCTTTATTGTCTGCCGATCCATTCTCCAATCGCCTGGTTGGTACGCGCAGGTCGAGGAGGAATTGAAGAAGCTCCGCGGCGAGAGTATCCAGGTGGTGGACCTGTACACCTTGATGTGGCTCGTGCGAGAATACGAATCGCATTGGGACGCGTATGCGAACTCTGCCTACGCTCGGGCGAAGGAAGTCGTCGCGATCCCCGATGCATCCGCGGGCCTTGCACCGCTGCATGTGCCGGATGGCCCAGTGGCACAAACGGTCCATCAAGGCGTCCGTTGCTGGCAAGTCGCTCAAGCCGGCACCGGCCGGTACTTGTATCTGGACGTCGACGACGCGTTCTACCATTTCGGCAAGGGAGCTTTGCAGGTCCAGTGCGAGTATTTCGACCGAGGGGCGGGCCAGATCGTGTTGGAGTACGATTCCACCGATGCCACCGCATTGTTGGGAGGGGCCTACAAGGCGTCCCCGACGATCGTCGAACGGGGCAACCGAAACGTCTGGCAGGCGGCGACATTTGAAGTGCCGGATGCTCGGTTGGCGGGATCGCAAAATGGAGGAGCGGACTTCCGGTTCTTCGTGGGTGGCGATGAATTGCTCGTGCGCAGTGTGCGAGTGATCCGTCGATGAGTCGTGCACGCTTGCCTGGCGTCCCGTGTCATCGTGTCACACCAGATCCGTGACTCGTGCCGGTGCGCCGGCTCGACGAACAGCCTGTGGGGAATGCCGCCGAGTGATGTTCATGGTGAGCCCTCCGCGGGGCCGCAGCGCCAACAGCGGCTCGATCTGCACGGTTGGTTGATCGGGCAAGAGTGCCAAGTGGAGGTGTTGCGTCAATGTGGCGATGATCAGCGTCATCTCCATCATCGCAAACGCGTTGCCGATACATGCGCGCGGGCCTGCCCCAAAAGGGAAATAGGCATACTGCGGGATGTCCTTCGCTCGTTCGGGCGAAAAACGCTCCGGATCAAATCGCTCAGGATCGGGGAAGAATCGCGAGTCGCGCTGGGTGACATAGGGAAAGAGGAATACCCAGCTGCCGCGTCGGACACGGTAGCCGCCCAATTCGACTTCTGCCAGGGCCTGGCGGCAGAACAAGGCCCAGGCGGGCGGATACAATCGCAAAGACTCTTTCAAAACAGCCTGGGTATAGGGGAGCCGTTCGACGTCCGCGAGGGTGGCTGTGCGCTGTCCCAGTACGCCGTCAATCTCTTCGGTCATCCGCCGGCACACGTCCGGGTGTTTGGCCAGCAGATACCAGGTCCAGGTGAGTGCCATGGAGTTGGCATGAAATGCGGCAGTGAACAGTGTCATGGCCTCGTCCCGCACCTGCTGGTCGGTCATGCCCGTTCCATCTCCTTCCTGATCGACTGCCAGCAGCAACATCGACAGCAGATCACCTTTGTCTTGGCCGCTCGCACGCCGTTGTTCAATGATGTCACGAACCAGCCGATCAAAAGTCTGTAGCGCCGCCCGCTTGCGGTTCTTGCTTGGCAGAGGCAAGGCATCGGGCAGAGTAAAGATCGAGTGAATCTCGCGCATGAACGTATCGGACAAAACGCGAGCTGCTTCGACGAATTCACCGTTCTTGGCATCCAGCTGGATATCGAACATCGTCTCGGCGGAAATCCGCATGGTCAGGTCGGACATTTCCGCCGGCACGTCCACCTGGACTCGATCCCGCCAACGATCGAGGAGCTGTTGAGTCTGTTGGACGGAGACATTGGCATAGTGGCTCATCCGCGAGGCATGAAACGCGGGCTGTACCAAGCGCCGCTGGCGAAGCCAGAAATCGCCCTCGCTGACGATGATGCCGCGGCCCGTTATTTGTCGGATGGCGCGGACGTCCCTCGGCAGCTTGCGAAACTTGTCACGCTCGGTGACCAGCACCTGGCGTATCAGATCCGGGTGGTTGACGATGTACGCTCGGACGGTGAACAAGCGAAAGAAGGAGATGTCGCCGTACTTTCGCATGTCGTCCAGGAAGCCGATGGTGTTTCGCCAGAGACGAAAGGCATGACGCCAGGTCAGCCCGAACATTGCATTGAAGTTGAGGGGACCGGGGGGATATCGGTGCACCACGCGTCGTCTCCCGCAGCAGGAGTTACAAGCGAGCATCCGTGCGGGATTCTGCTCCCTGCCTCTGCGCTCTGAGATGACGAGCTGCCGCGAGGGAAGTCAGTCCTATGTTCGAGCTGGTGGGAAACGCCACAACACCCGCCAATTAACCGTCCGCACCGCTTTAGGCGGCAATATCGGATCCGCTCAATGGCGACCGTCGCTCCTCAGGTGGTCGGGTGTCAGCCCGCCCAACCCACTGCAAGATTGTAGTGTTAACGCTCCTGGTCGCAATCGCAACGCCGGAGATTTCGTTCGAAAGAGTCTTGCGTGGAGTTTCTCGGCGTGGAGTTACTCGGCCCGGGCGGGGGCTTGTTGTGCGAGTGCCTGAAGGAGAGTTTTTCTTGGGTACCGGATTCCCGCCGCGGCTCCTTTCTCATGCCGGGGGGTGCGTGCTGTTCGCACCCCCCCCGGTCCTTTCGGTGTGGGGTCGTGAGCGAAATTGCCAGCTCTTGTGCTTTCACGTTTCGGGAGAATCATCGATCTGATCGGGGCGGAGGGCCAAGTCTCGGTGATGGAACGCTCGAGACGGTCTCGCACCGGCCTGCTTCCGACTGCGAGTCTCTCGCCTGTGCCGAGTCTTGACATCGTGCTGGTTCGTTCAGGTCCGTTCGAAGGCCGAATCGAAGGCTCTGCGGCTGGGTTCGAAGTCCAGTTTGCGAACATACTCAAGGGCGTCTTTGGCACCGTGTTCACGTTCCATGCCACTGTCTTCCCATTCGACCGACAGCGGGCCTGCGTACCCAATATCGTTCAGAGCTCGGATGATCTCTTCGAAATTGACCGCTCCGCGGCCCGGCGAACGGAAGTCCCAGCCGCGGCGATGATCGCCGAAATTCAGGTGGCTGGCGAGAATTCCGCTCTCACCGTCCAAATTGACAATGGCATCCTTCATGTGGACGTGAAAAATACGATCGGGGAACTTGCGGATGAACTTCACCGGATTGACTCCCTGCCAGAGCAGGTGGCTGGGATCGAAATTGAAACCGAATTCCGGACGAAAATCCAGCGCTTCCAGCGCCCGTTGGGCTGTATGCAGGTCGAAGGCGATTTCCGTGGGATGAACCTCCAGGGCGAATTTCACACCGCATTGGGCGAACACATCCAGGATCGGGTGCCATCGCTCGGCCAAGAGCCGGAACCCGGCGTCGATCATCTCGGGTGGCACTGGCGGAAAGGAATAGAGCAAATGCCAGATGCTCGAGCCGGTAAAGCCGTTGACGACACCGACTCCGAACTTCTGAGCCGCTCGAGCCGTGTCCTTCATGGCCTCGATCGCTCGTGCATTCACGCCGGCCGCGTCACCGTCACCCCACACATACGACGGCAAGACCGACTTGTGCCGCAGGTCGATCTGGTCGAGCACTGCCTGGCCCACCAGGTGATTGCTGATGGAGAACATCTGCAGGTCGTGCCGTTCCAGCGTCTTTCGCATGTTGCCACAATATGCAGGATCGGATATGGCTCTATCCACTTCAAAGTGATCGCCATAGCAGCAGAGCTCCAGGCCGTCGAAGCCAAATGATCTGGCCAGGGGCGCCAACTCTGTCAAGGGAATGTCGGCCCATTGACCCGTGCACAATGTAATGGGGCGTGCCATCTCGGACTCCTTGTAAAACAACTGGCTTGAGGATGATGGTTGCAGACCAGAAACGAGCTAATCACACCAGGCCGCGTGTTGTCTGTCGCGCCTGCTGCACGATGGGGGGAGACTACCGGAGTGCTCTGCCATCGGACTGGCACGCCGTCATTCCCAAGAGGCTCTGGGGCGATTCATAGAGAATGCTGCGGGCAATACTCAGAGCGTCCTCGCGCGTGTACTGACCCTGGTCGATTTTGTCGGCCAGCACTCGTGCCATTTGTTTCTGCACCATGCGGGCCTTGCCATATACCCACTCGACGCAGATAGGCGTCCGAGAAGAAGCCAATCTGCTTGTTGACGGGCAGCATGTCCAACCGTTCCGCGATCACCTGGCGGATATTGTCGGGAAAGAAATTATGCCACCAGTAACCGGCCAGGCTCAAATTGGGCAATTCGCGGGCTATCGTGCAGAAGGCCTGGTTGGCATGTCGCGAGGCAATGAAGCACTGAAAGTGAACTCCGGGGTGGCGCCCCATCATTTCCGCCAACTGTTGAATCGTTCGCTGCTGGAGGACACTCGCCGTTTCGAACGGCATCGGTTCCGCTCCGACGCTGAACTGAAAAGCGACTTTTTCCGGGTGCCGCTCCAGGGCGGTCAGGAAAGCTTCATTGATATACGATGCGTACGTATCCCGCTCGACCGCGCCGGCTTGTGCGCGATTGCGTAGGGCGGCCTCCATCTCGGCATCGCTGACCATGCGGTAGTCGATGGCTGTGGAGAAACCTGTGGCGGTGCTGATGAGCTGCCGATAGGGGATGGCATTGACGTAGTGATCCAGGGCGGCGTGCACGTCCGCCAGGCTGCGAATCACTCGCTGACTAGCTGGCCGCGTTCCTCCGATTGGCGAGGGGGGCTCGGGCGGCCGTCCCCAGCAGCGTTCCAGTTCGTACAAGGCCGTGTCATACTCGCCCCACTGGCACCGGGTAAAGAAAGCCCACTCCAGCGAATATTGCAGGCGCGCGTCGTCTTGCCCGACGCCTCGCCGGGCGTGCTCGGCACAGGTTCGGCGGATGTTCAACCGGTCAAAGATCGAGTGGTGCCATGCAGCGTCGTCGGCACGCTCGAGAATCAGGGCATCCAGCCGCCGCCAATTGTCGGGCGAAATCGGTTCGTGCCACTCGTACAGGTCGCTCAAGATCGTGCGTACCATCCAGGCACAGCTGGTGTTGCGTGCGCGGCTGAGATACGGCAACGCTTCCTCCAGCCGCCGGTGTGATTCCACCTGGTCGGGCCAGCCGGGAAATTCGGTCAGCCGTGCTCCACTGGGACAACCAGCCGCATAGAGATCGCTGATAACCATGTGGTACAGCATGATATCGTGCAGACCGCGGGCGCCGAGTCGGCCGCCCGTCAGGTGCGTGTGGACATCGAACATGGGAAGTTCGGCCAGTGCGGATTCCAGATCGCAGATCGTATCTTGTGGTGCCATTGTGCCGGTCCCCGTAGCGTCTCGTGGCGACTCGAATCTGCTTGAGAATACCACAGCCGCAGCACGTTATCAGTACCCGTGCAGCGTCGTTTGTCGGAATCTGGCCATCCAGGGATCGCAGGCTGGCAGGTGGTGGCAAACTGCGCCAACCGATATCCTTAATTCTCGTAAGACGTGAAGTGGATGTGGGGCCAGCAGTGGCCAGCCAGCGAACTGGTCGGGACGATATTGTTGTGGCAAAGCAAGACAACCTATTGCGTGGTCCCCTTCTCGAGGCACGGCGGTACCTGACCGCGGTCCGGTGGCCAGACACCACCCTTGGCTGGCCGGCACAGGGGCGACCGGCCACCTGCGTGTTCTTCTCGGCGCTGGCATTCAACGCCAGTGGAATCGCCCCTTGGCTGACGTGGGATCCTCTCGGCAGTACACCGTTGCTCCCGGGGATCGTGGTTTGCCTGGCGTTCGCGTCAGGCACCTGGAGGATTATCGCGGCACGACGTCCCGCCCGCGCGTCCAGCGTCCGGATTGGCCGCCGCATGCTGGTGCCCTCCCACCTGCTGGCCCAGTTGGCAGTCACGCTGCTGGGATTGCTTGTGGTGACTTATGTTGTCACCGACTTGCTGGATCTGCCGCATCACGATCTTCAGCTACTTGATTGGCTGGCCCTGGCAACCACTTGCGTGGCAATCCTCATGCACTTCTGGGATCCCGCCGCTCGGTTCCCTTCAGTCGGGCTATACCTGGTCGGGCTGATGTTGGTTGGCCTGTTGCTGGTCCATCGCGACCTGTCACCAGGGAGGTTGTTTGTCTGGACGGCAATATGCGAATTGACGGGCTTCATGCTTGTGGCAGCCGTGCTGGGGTGGGCGTGGCAGCGGTTTCCAGCTGTCGCGGCCGCCTGTCACATACCCGGCCAATCCGCCCGCTGGCATGGCATGTGGTTCTGTTGGTCGCAGGCGGCCTGGATGGTTGTGGCACTGCTGTTGATCGTGTGGATCCTGCTTGACGGCTCCTTTAACGAAATGGGTAATGGCAGGGCACTGTTGGGACTGTCAGGGCATCTGGCCAGTTGTCCGGCGGCGCTGATGCTGATAGGAACCGCGATCCTGATGGCTTGGCAGACTCAAGGAATGTGGCGTGGTGGCTGGCAATACGCGGCGATGGCTGCTGGAGTGCTTTTTACCAGTTCGATCGGCTGGGCACGCTGCGATATGACTTCTGCCGCAGCGTGGCCGCGGCGCATCGTGGATCTGCTGGTGTCCGTCGCGATGATGACTCTCCTGACGCGTTTCGGGTTGGCTCGGGTGCTGCCGGCGAGTGGTGACTGGATCACTCGTGCTCGTCGTGCTGCCCCCGTCTTTGCTGGTGCGGCATTTGTGCTGGCTGTTGTGATCCTGATTCAATGGGCCGTATTGTGACTCCCGGCACCGCGAGTGCGTTGCTACGACGACTTGTTCCGATCACGGGGTTGTGTGAGCGCAAGGGCATTTCGTGGCCTGAAGTTCGAACTCCGAGGTTCGACAGGCGGATTTCTCGTTTCCACGTTTTAGTTGCGGACACGGGGCGCGTATAGGAGAGTCAGACATGACAAGACTAGCGACCATCCTGGGGATGTGCATGCTGATGTCGGCGCGAGGGACATTCGCATCCGAGGCGCCGGAGCTGGTGGTGCTGGAAAACCAGGTGCTGCGTCTGGAGATCCGGACGACGCCGGCACCCTATGTGGATCAGTTGGTGCACCGAGCCAGCGGCCGAGCCCTGATTGCCGGCGCGGCCCGTCAAAGTCTCTTCTCGATCATGCTGGCCAACGAGACGGGAGGGGAGCAGACAATTGATAGTGCCCGAGCGGGCGAGTCGAGCGTGAGTTGGGAAAAATCCGGGGGTGTGAGCAAGGTCACGATCACTTACGGGAAGTTCCCGAGGTCGGACCTGGCGGCCGTGGTCACCGTGGTGAGTGATGAGAAGAGTGCCCTGACGCAGTGGTCGTTACAGGTCAAGAGCGCCGAGCACCAGCGCATTGGGGCGATTCGGTTCCCTCAACTGCTGGGCGTGCCGACGATTGGCGAGGGCCGGGACGACTGCTTGGTGCTGCCGGCGCTCCCAGGTACCCTGATCGAAAATCCAGCGGAAACTTGGGGCGAGGGAACGAGTGCGACGCTGAGTTACCCTGGTAATCTTTCGGCGCAGTTTCTTGCCTACCAGGATCCCGAGGCGGGAATCTACCTGGCCACGATGGACTCGGCCGGCTATCCCATGTCGCTCACCGTCTTCAAGCAGGCCGAGGGGTTTCGGCTGTGGCATGCGTTTGTGCCGGTGCCGACGGCCAGTGACGTTGCCCACAGCGGTTCCGATCAGGAGACGCTATGGGAGAGTCCTTATCCCGTTGCGATTGGCGTGACCCAGGGCACCTGGCACGAGTCGGCCGATCAATATAAGCAGTGGGCGGTGCAACAGCCGTGGTGTGCCAAGAGACTAACCCAACGCGAGGATATTCCAGCCTGGTGGAAGAACGGGCCAGTCGTACACGTGCTGGAGGTTCGCACGTACGATCAAGCGCACGACTGTAACGGGTCGTACTATCCCCAGTTGCTGCAACATCTTCGAGCACTGCGTGACAAGATCGATGGTCCGATCGTTCCCATGCTGGCGGGTTGGGAGAATCATCGCCGGTGGACTGCCGGGGACTATTTCCCGATCTTTGATGCGGAAAATGCCCAGCGTGTAATTGGCGAGCTCAACGCAGAGGGCTTCCGGCCTTTTGTCTTTCTTTCCGGGTTGTTTTCCACCTACCG
The DNA here is from genome assembly GCA_963802295.1 of uncultured Planctomycetota bacterium. GTDB lineage: Bacteria > Planctomycetota > Planctomycetia > Pirellulales > Pirellulaceae > JAJRVM01. The sequence goes on from CAWDIM010000013.1 coordinate 119,306, forward strand.
TAATGAAGGGCGCGATGGCGAAGACATCCCGAGGGCAGAGGAATTTGTGCCCTCCTACGTCGTTGACTCGCACAGCGGAAAGCCGCGAACGTACGAATTGAACGAGTCGAATGCCGCCGGAGAGTGGAAGCGTCATTCGTACGAATTCTGCGTCGGAGCAGCGCAGACAACGGAGTTCTTCTGCGAGGTTGTTGACCGGTTGCATGGCCTGGGAATTGATGTGGTGCAAATGGACCAGACAACGTCTGGTGCTGGTGGCGCCTGCTATTCGAATGCACACGGTCATCTGCCCGGTGTCGGACTCTACCAAAGCCAGGAATTCTGGAAACTGCTCGCGGCGCTTCGCCAACGCGGCAAGACTCACTCGGCCGACTCTGTGTTATTTCACGAGGAGCCACACGAACAGTTGATTCCCTATCTCGACGGCTTTCACGTGCGCGAATACTACGAAAAGCGCTGGTATCGCGGATATCCGGGGGCGGTGGGGATCCCGTTGTTCGCCTACCTCTATCACGAATACGCGATTGGTTACGGTGGCGACAGTGCCTCGTTGAGCGAACGCAACGATCGCTGGCTTGTTCGCTCCCACGCCATGAACCTGGTCACCGGGCGTACGCCAGGCGCGGCGATCTGGTCCTCGACTGCCAGTGCGTCCGCGGCGCACCCAGATCAGATTGCCGTCATTCGCAATCATTGCCAACTCCTCAAGACTCGCGCCAGGACTATCTGATGTTGGGAAAGATGCTGCATCCTTACGAACTGGCGGTGCCGAAACTGGTGACGCGAGTCCCGGTACAGAAAGCGGGCAAATGGGAACAAGAAGATGTTCCAACACCGGCGATCCTCACCAGTTCGTGGCAGTCAGCTAGTGGGCAGGTCGGCCACTTGTTCGTGAATATCTCGGAGACAACCCAGCCGTTGCACGTGGATCTGGATACGAGAAACGTGTCCGTCAGTGGCTCTTTCGACGCGGAAATCTATCGGTCGACGCAACGAGCATCCTTCAAGCCGCTGTGGCAGAATGTGCCGTTGCCGGCTGAATTCGCGACCGAACTGGCACCGCTGGAAGTGGTGTTTGTCGAACTCCGCCAGCCTGACGAACCATGACGGCCGTGTCGATGTCGAACGGACATTGCACTCGTGCCAGGCTGCATCTCGATGGCGGATAGGTGATAATGCCGTCTGTAGGCGCCGGCGAGGCATGACCCACAGTCCGCTGCGCCGCAGTGTGTCCCCGTGCAGGAGAGAATCCGATGCTAACAGCGTTTGTCCTGTGTTCAGCCTCGTCTATCATGACTCGCTGCTGCAGCCGTGGGACATGGGAGAGGATGGCGGTTGGGGCATTCCCAACGGGGACGCGGGGCGACTACATTGCCTGCTGAATGCCGGTTTGCCTTATGTTCACCCCGGTGCCGACGACCAGCAGATTTCCAGGGTGTTGGAAGCCGCGCAGCTGGCCCGTCGCTGCGGCATGTTGGAAATGACTTCGCACGAGTTCTTGGACGATACGCGGCGATGGCAGCGGACGACGTTCAGTGACGGAACTTCGGTGACCGTGAATCTCGATACCAAAGAATATTCGATTTCCCTCGGTACGCAGCAGTGATCGTCGATGGGATGCCCGCTGCGAGTTGGCTACTCAGCATAGACCATCACTTCGACGAGGTGGCGTCCGCTGTTCGCTGAGTTCGTGGTCTGAGTAACGCGGACGAAGCGCGCAGTGCGGGGCTCGAAGCGGCAAGTGTATCCCGCCGCCGTCGCAGGTTGCCGGTTGTCGCGCCGGTCGGCGGCCATGTTCCAGGCCTGGCCGTCCAGCGACGTTTCCACGGCGAATCCGTAGTAGCGTTGGTCTCCATAGAAGGCCACCACGACCACTCGTCCAACGGCGATCGGTGTTCCCAAGTCCACTTGCCACCACGCGTCGCCGGGATGGAGCTGGATATCGGTAGCCCAGTAGCTGTCGGTATCGTCGCTGCGTCCATCGTTGGCCAGGGACGCCGGATAGGCCGGCAATGCCTGGGAACATTGTGTCGGTTTGCCGGTCGAGAGACTGGGGACGTTTGGCTTGGTCCAGTCGTACGTCGCCTGATACAGGGCCACGACGGTGGGAAAATCCCAACGCTTCGTGTGATCCGTTCGTTGCACGAGATCGACTCCCGGGAGCGAGCCGACCAGTGGTCGCGACTTCGGCAGCGTGAGGGTGATCCGCTTGGGTGGATTTCTTTTCGGCGGGTCCAACGCGATCTCGACTCCCTGCGGGGTACCCCGCACCAGCAGGTTCAGTTCGCCGAAGTGAGTCGGCAATCGTTCCAACCTAATCTCCTGGCCCGGCTCGAGCCACCAATCGGGGACCGCGCTGAGCAGTTGCAGTTCGTCCCCTCCTTCGTGGACCAGCATGTGGCGCAGCATGATGGCATAATTGCACGCTCCGGTTACGTGGGGGATCGTGTCACTCCACGCGTTGCGCCGCTTGTAGTAGATGCCTTCCGGGAACGCATGCGCGGCGGTGCTGTGGAGCAGGTACCAGTAGAAGTCCTCCACGACCTGCTCGTGCTGGCCGCGGACCAGGTCGGTCATGGTCGTATACGCACTCATGTAGGGGTGAATCGCCTGGACATTGCCACCCCCTTTCCACTGAATTGTGCCTTCGATGAAGCCGCCGGCAAACTCGTGGCGCACGAACTGACTCAGCGCTGCCACACCGGGATCATCTCGCTCGAACAACTCTGTCGGCCAAAGCGTTTCGGTATTTCCCCAATGCGTACCAACTCCTTCCCAGCTGGGTGGATAATGCCGCAGTCCAGTTCGCTGCCAGACGGCGTCGATGTCCTTTCGGTAAGCGGCGGCTTCGTCCAGTAACTGCGAAACGTCGTCGTTCTTGCCCAGGATTCGAGCGGCATCGGCAGCACAGAGGATGCCGCGTAAATTCCAGAAGTCGTAGCCCACAATGTGGTTCTTCCCCTCCCAGAGGTATTCGCCATCGGCCAGGGCCGCCGGCAGTACGCCGGCGAACGGTTCGGCGGTAGTACGACGCGCTTCTGCGGTCCACTGTGCCGCGCGGAGCATCGCCCCATAGACGCGGGCCAGGAACTCCCGATCACTCGTGATTTTGTAGTATTGCCAGAGCGTCCAGATGGCCTGGCCGTTGGCGTCAAATTGGCCTGCCTGCGATTCAAATCGTCCATCATCTCGCTGACGCACCAAGTATCGTTCGATCGCTTTGGCCGCCGCGTCCATGAAACCGGCCTCTTCCAGTTCCATTACCTGGTAGGCCCCGTCACGGATATAGAACTCGTCATAAAACCCTTCGCCGCCGTGCACCTCGCCGTGGTCGTTGGCGATCAACTGGCAAACGTGCGCGGCCAGCAACGCGTCGGTCGCCTTGCGGCAGGGCAGTTCGATCTTGGCCGCGCGATCGATCGCACTTTGCCAGTAGGCTTCGGTCCGCTGCAGCCAGAGTTGGGGGTCGGCCTGGTCATAGCTCTCCGGTGCCGCCACGGGAAAGAACGTGTAGCGAGCGATGCCGACCGCTGATTCACCCGGAGGCAGGTGCCACGTCCAGGAATACTTGCGCGAGGTGTTTGCATCCGACGAAGGTTCGGACTGCTGTTGCGGCGCGGCGGCCACCTGTGCTTCATGAGGCCCGACGTCAGCGCCGGCCGACATCGGTATATCGCCGGTGTTGGTGGCCGTAACGCGAATCCAGTTGAGGAAATTTTCACCCTCGGTCGGCCAATCAAATGCCCGTTGCCAATCTTTAGCGTCCGGCAGCGGTGTCGCCCAATAGGCGATTTCATAGTGCATCGGACCGTCATCCGCGGTCACAATGATGATCGGCATCCAGCCATGAAGCGCCCGTTTCGGATTCTCGCGGTTCAGCGGTTTCAGATCCTGTCCGATAGAGACTTGTACGAGTGTTTGACCAGAGAGCATCAGCAAGTTGTCGGGTGTGATGCGGCTGCCGTGAAGGTAATCTTTGAGTCCGATCACGTTCCAGTTGTTGGCAAAATAGTCGAAACTCGCGCTGGGGTCGGTGGCCTGCTCAGTACGGTCCTCGCCCCAGGCATGCGCGCCGAGTGAGGCAAACATGGTGATGACGATGAACAGGGATGTGGCTGAGCGTGCACAGGTGTTCATGGCAATTGGACCTCATGTGGGGAATGATCTCGACATGCCTGGCGAGTATCTGGGTGGGACGAACAAAGTCGGGCGCCATGTCTCACAATACAGTCGGCAATTGCGGCGAGCGAATTTCCATGTGGCGGTGGCCGGACAGCCGACAGGTACCTGGGCGCCATTGGTCGTGTTGGGCCCTGGATGGCCGGCACGCACATCTCCAATTGACACGATTGCGGGTCCGCGTGCCATCCATACGGGCAGATTTTTTTGGAATGCCGGTCTCGCTGATCGCGCCAGGGATCGCGCCAGTCGATTCCTTCGACACACGCCGGGGCGGATTATCGGGAAACGGTCAGTGCATACCAAGTGGTGGGGGGAGTACCAAGTGGCAGTTCCCAGTTCGTTCCGTTTGCGGTAAGTGGAATCGAGTCGCCCGCTGGGTGGCCCGCCGCGTCCAGGGGCTGTGCGCTGATCGAGTCAGCGACGGCCAGATCATGCAAGACAACGGTCCCCGCGACCGGTTCTATACACGTTGGCGGCGTTCCCCAATTGTCCAAACTGGTACGGCTCGAGTTCCACTGCAGCGATGTATTGGCGACGCGAGCCGTTACGGTCAACAGCAGCTTACTCGCCGAGACAATCGATTGGTCGTCTAACGCGCTCAACGTGACAGCCGAGAACCGAGTCGTCAGTTTCGTTGCCAGATGGGACGTGACTTGGGAGTTCTCGGTCACAAATCCCACAATCGCCTGCGTGCGATCCGTATCGATGGTTACCACTCCCACATTGTTCGATGCTCCCGTCCATCGCAGTTGGTCTGTGTCTGACGTAAATGGCTCGGCCGGTGCCGCGTCAAACTGCGGAGAGACGGCCTGATCGAATGAGCTGATTCGCATGGAATGTACCAACGGCAAACCGAGCGGAAACCCTGGTGTGAAGTACGGCGCCTGGGACCACGGTAAGCGAATGCTCTCGTACACCTGCTCGCGGCTGTAGGATCGCTGCACGGTCTGTTCCGCTGCTCGTACGTCACCGCGCAGGAACATCAACGCTCCGGCCGCCACCTGGGTCATTTTCATCGAGTCAACTCCGAGGTCGAAATGGCCGATGGCACGAGGAGGATTTCCTACCAGGTGGTTGTGAGCCAGCGTGTACCAGAACAGGCCATCCCAATCGTGCAACGCCGCGTAAGCGGTGAGTATCGGAATTCCTTCGCAGGCATACTCGTTTGGAAATGGGTGATTGACTTCCGAGACCGTGTAAGGTCGGTCTGCGACTGCGGACCGCGATAGCTGAACCACCGTGCAGTGGAGCGGATCGTTCACCATCGGAGTATTGGGAGTCTTGAAGCCAGTTTGCCGCCCCGTGGCCGGGTCGGTCAGGTAGCTGGGATGTTGCCAATAGACATGACCATCCACAATGTCGAGCTGAGACGTTGATGCGAGCAGAGGGTAACCGCTCTTGCCGTGATTATGGTCGCTGGTACCAACCAACAACGACTCCACTTGCAGTCCGCTTTTCAGGTAATCGGCCATGTCCGCAAAGTACTGTCGTTCGAGTTCCATATAGAATCTGGCCTCCATGTGGAAGCGTGCGGGCGGAGCCTTGGCGAAGTCGTCGGGTCGCAAGCGGGGTATGAGATTATCCTCAGCCACATTGCACAAGGTTCGAAATCGGAACAGTTCTTCCGGGGTCAACTGTTTGTCTAGCCAGCGGTTGAACAACTCGGTCAGTTCGGTTTCATAGCGAGTGGGAATATCGGTCCAGGTGCCGGGATGTCGCCGCGTATTCTTTCCGAGCAGGCGATCGCTGAACCACGATTCCACGAGGGAGTTTTCGTTGACCATTTCGACAATGGCCACGGCGGGTTCATGTCTGTACTCCTTCGTTGTGTAGGGATTGCGATGCGTGAGAAGTTGGCGGGCGTAGTTCTTCTGCAATGCAATCAGGCGAGGATGAAAGTAGGTCAATGCCTTGGCAAAACCGAGCAGTTCGTAGTCGGGAACACCGTCACCTTCCTTGTAGGTGCGTCCGACGTTGAGATTCAGATTTGTGTAAATGCCACGGTCTTTCAGTGTCGCTATGAAATAGTCGAGTCGGTCCAGTTGCTCGAGGTCGAACTCCTGGGTGTCACTGCGCCCCGCGTCGATTAGGCCTTGCGGAGCCAGACGATCGAGAAAATGGAGACGCACGCAGTTGATACCGCAACGAGCCAGGTGGTCGGCCAACTGTGCCGCGGATTCCTTGGGTGGAATCGCTGCTGTGGCTGTGATATTGATTCCCCAGATCCGGAACCGTTTGCCTGACGGCGTCACCAGATGGCCCTGCGAGCAGCGGATAAAGCCATTCTTGCCCGCAGGCTTGTCCAGCAAGAACGCCACACTCGCCGGTGAATCCGCGCTGCGGTTCCAGTCCAACGCAAAGGGAACCAGTGTCGGCTCGTCAGCGAGCAAAGCTGACGAAGTAATGATCAACAGCATTGTCGTAATCGCAAGACGGTGCATAGCGCAGAACTCCTGATCCGATTGCCTATATCGCTCACAGTCCGGCAAAGTCATTTGCGAGATAATCTCTGTTGGAGCACTAACCGTCAATTATTCACCATTCACCATTCACCATTCACCGTTGCCTGCCCAACTGTGCATGGGGCCTCGATTTCTGTTAGGCCAGCCATCGCGGCGTTGTTCCTCCCGATGTTGCTGCCAAGACCCTGGACAGTCGCGGATATCCAATTCCTGGTGGGGTTCAGCCCTTACCAGCGGAAGAAGCGATAGGGATCATCCCAATGTTCGGGTGCGTCCAGGTAGAACCCGTCGAGCCACCGTCCGGTCGCAGGGTCGGGGATGGGGTCCATGCGAATGTCCGCGAGCCACAATCGACCAGAGCCACTGTACCAGATCTGAAATCGCGTGCCTCGCTCTGCTGAGTCGTTGGATTGCACCTCAAAGTCATACTGCTGCCAGTTGGCACCGGGCTGGAAACTCTGGTAGTCGAATACCGAGTGCCAGTTTGCCATGTTGGCGATGGTCATCGTAACGCCGCGACCGGCCAACTGTTCTGCCTTGGCACGCAGCGAAATGCGATACCATTGGCCCTTTTTGACCGGAACATCGTGCTGGGCCAGCATGGTGCTAAGCTTCTTGCCATCGGGGTTGGGTGGGGCGTTGAGCGTCAAGGACCATTTGTCGGTGCCATGCTGGAGTTCCACTCGTGTACAGGTGGTTGCCGGCGTTTCCCGCGAGAAAAGCCACTGATCGGGTACTCCGTCGGCGTCCTCATCACCAGCGAAGTCGCCGTTCTTCAGGGCGGAAACGCTGGAGGGATCGCCAACAGGACTGGAAAATCTCTCCAGTAGCGGAGTCGAACTGGCGGCCCCCAAATTGGCCAACAGACGCGAGACGAGGTAACCGTGTCGGCGATAGGTTCGTTTCAGATTGTGCTGTGCGGTGCGGTAGGAAAACAGCCACTCGTCGGTGCCGGACTCAAAGCCAGGATTGGCAAAGAGATTGTCGGTACCTCCCGCCTCCGTCGGGGAATGTTCGGGGGCATTGCGTTGTGGCACATACGTTCCCTCGTAGAGCCGGCACTGATCGATCCGGAATCTCGCACCAGTCTGACCACAATGAATGTAGGCGGACCAACCTTCCGGATAGGCCTTGTCGACGTTGAATGTATGGTGCAATTCGGTCCACTTGTCCGAGGGAACGAGGGTCTCGTCGCTGCGCGCGGCCCGATCCCAGGGACTTCCGGCCCGCTCGACTTCCAGCCGCAGGCGGACCGGTTCGTCGACAGCTTTGACAGCAGCTGCGAAGGTATAAGTCTTGCCTGCCGCCGGGGGTTTGACCTTTTGAATGAACTGGCTCCAAGGCACCGTCCCCATGTTGATCACGGCGCTCTGTGTGCCCTCGATGGCCTCTTCATCGTTTACAGCGAACGAAGGCAACTCACCCAAGGCCTGACGCACATTGTCGGGCGGCAGTTGGCAGAAGACAACATTGGCGTCAGCGGCGATGCCAACGATGCCGTCACCCAGGATCGTCGCGCCGGCCGACACCAGGGGCAACATTATTGGTGCGGGACTATGCACGTCGGCGGGGGAGATTCCGGCCAACAACGAGTCTGCCGCGGGCGGATCAAAATAGCATGCAATATGTTCCGCAGTTTTTGTTTCCACCTGGCCAGGCAGGAAGGAGTTGGCCTCCTGTTGCTCGAGACCCAGTGCCAGCACGTGGCCACCTTTCGCGAGCCAGGCGGCAATGGCTCCTTTGTGCGTGGAGAGTCTGCCGCCGGCGCCGGGGCCAACCACGAGCAGCTGATCGCTCGACAACTCGTCACTCCGAAAAGGAAGCACCGAGATGCCAACTCGCCGGAGATGGCTCGCCCAGGTCGCGTCGCCGGCGTACACGACTTGGCGTTTGGGTCTTGGCTGCCACGGGACGATGTACTCGAGCATGTTGCGAATGAGTATTTCGGACGCGGGGTCATCCTCCGTCCGCCCGGTCACATCTGCCTGGCAGAAGAGGACCATTCCGGTTCCTTCACGGTATTCGAGCAACGCACTGTACTGGAGGCTGTAGCCGCCATCGAGAATCGGCAGGAAGTCCCCTCGTGCCGGCTTTTCAATCAGGGCGGAGGCAACGTTGCCGCGATTGCCGCATCGCCAGAGTCGGGAGACGGGGATGCCGCTCCAGCGAACGGTCGGCGCGTCGCTGAATTGAGATGTCGGAGCGTAAGTGAGTCGTGGCGGCAGGATGGTGGCCTCGCCGTGCCAATTGCTCAGGTGGTTCTCCGTGATCCCCGCCAGGACTGGATGGTTGGCGGCCCGCGGGAAGAGCTGTCGCAATCCGTAAGCTGCGACTCGGAACCCGCACCTCGCTTCCAGCACCTCGGGTGTCTGTTCGAACATCAGCACCTTCAGGCCTTCCTTCACACACGTGATATCAGGCGCCGGTTCGGAGATTGTTAACGCGTTCTTGCCTACCACGAGCACATCCTGAGCCGATAACCTGGCATCGGCGTTCACCGCGCGATACGAAACGCCCAGACGGTCAAGCACCTGGCGTGTTTCACCGTGAGGATCGAAGAGTGCAACGTTTGTGCGGATGTCCAATGGCGCGGGACGCGGGAGCACGTCGATCGAGAACGCATCCTCTTGAGTTTCACCGTTACTGAATTGGAAGACGGCGTTCAGAGTGTAGCGTCCCGCCGCCAGCTCTTGAGGTAGTTCGAAGAGCATCGTAATGCGCTCTTGCTCCCCCGTCGCCAGAGCGATCTCCCTGCTGCCTGCCAGGTGAGCGGGCAGGTCCAACGACCAATTGCACATGCACTGCACGGTCTCCCGGGAATTGTTGATCACGATCAGCTGTTTCTCGACGCTGTCGCCCGCGAAAAAGTTGTGGTCCTTACTGGTGAAAGCTTGCGCCTTGCCGGCGATGTATCCCAACAGCGGGGCGTTGAAACGGATCAACGTTTTGGCCGCAACCGTGGCCGTCCAATCCGATCGTTCAAATGCCAGGTCGATCGTCTCGTAGCGATCATCGATATAGTCCGGGCTCAGGCCGGGACGCTGCAGATCCTGCCACGCCACGGTCAGTTGCTGGCGGCTCTTGTCGACTCCCTCGCGCAGGGTCCAATAGTGTCCATGGTTCCAGGGCGAGTTGGCTGAGACTTCCCAGGTGCGGAAGGCCGGCCAGTTGTCGGCGAAGTACATGGCGTACACGCCGTACCGCTCCGCAAAGTCATTTGAACCGACCTGGTGCGGATAGTCCCAACGATGCCAGAGATTGCCGGCCTGGAACTGTTTGGCCTCCCAACGCAGATTCGCTTTCTCTTGCTCACTAATCTGATAGGCCCGGTCGCCGTAGAACTGTGCATTCCACTCGGCGATGCAGAACTCCCAGGGTACGGCAGCGCTACCGAACTCGCGGTGGCCCTGGTACCAGCCGCGATACATCGTATAGTCCCAGGGCATCGGGACGCTGTATTCGCAGGTGAACAGCGGTTTCACGCCATGAAGTGACCAATGAGAGAACCAGTCGGACATCTCCTGGATGGGAGCGAAATTCGCGTAGAAATTACTGGTGTGCAGCGAGCCCAGATTACCCGATGCGTGATGGTAGACAATGCGGCTTGGGTCGAGACTCGTGATGATGCCCTCCACTTTCGCAGCCAGCGTCACGTTGCGCTCCGACCACTCGCTCCGCCGGTCCTGGATACCGTCGATCATGTCAGGATTCATGTCTTCGCCATAGCCGGTTGCGTTATGGCTCGTGGAGTAGGCGACAACCGACGGGTGATTCTGCGCGACCCGAACATAGAACGCCGCATGCCGCGCGTAACCGTTCGACTGATCAGCGGTCGGGCTGTCCCAGTCGTAATGAGAGAAATGCGGCTGCGAAAAGGAAATCAGCATCCCAACGTCGTCGGCCGCACGGAGGATCTCTTCGAAACTCAGGTGCGAACCCGGTTCGCAGCCGTAGTTGTGCGTATAGACGAAATTGATCCCGAAACTGGCCAGTCGTTGCATGCTCTCGCAGGCTGCATCGTAATTGGCCCAGGCGGCGCCGACCTGGGCGTTATCCAGCGGTACGGAAGAGAGAAATATGCGGGTGCCATTCAAATAGAAATCCCGGCCCTCAATCCAGAATTCGCGGAACCCGAACCGGACCGGAAGACTGTCATCAAGATGCTGTTCATCGGCCGTGCAGAGTGACAGATGAAGCTGATACATGTGCTGGGGTGTGTGGACATCCCAGAGCTTCTTGGGATGCCAAGTTTCACTCACCGTGATCTGACCGGCCTGTAGCTGATCTGCCTGAAAAACCTTGCTGGCGAACTCCAGAACGGGCGTACCGCCATCGGTGACCTGGGCCTTGAGAACATAGCGCGCGCTGTCCGAGAGGCCGGCGAGTTCCACTCCGAGGCTGAGATTCCACTTCCGCACCGACGTCACCACTTTTACTTGGCCGATCCGAGGGCCGGCGGGCGAGCTCGCCAAATAGACATCACCGCATAAACCGCGGCGCACCACTTCGCCCTTCACCTGACGCGCTGAGGCAGTATCGCGGTAAGAGAGCATGACACCTTTCAGGGGCATGGCGATGACGTGCATACTCAACACGTGCTGTTGGCCGGGTCGGCAGACAGCTGTCAGATCGATTTGCCCTGCCGGGTAACGGAGCTCACCCACTCTCTGATCGTCAATAAATAGCGTGGCAAATGAATTGACATACTCGGCAGTCAGAACGATACGTCGGCCTTCCCACTCGGAAGGGATGCTAATCTCGCGCTCATACCAAGCTGCCGCAATGCGTCCGAGGCGGCCATTCTGCCAACTTGGGTGAGCATAGACGGTCTGGCAGTCCTTCTGCATATAGTCGGTGATGCCGGGCCAGCAGCCGGGAACCTTGAAATAGCCCCAGTTGGCGCTGGGCACATGATCCACTTCCTCTCCGGCTGGTTGCCAACGCCACAGACCGTTGATGCTGAGTCGTTCCTGGGTCCTCGTGGACTCGCGAAAGGCCTTGCTGAGGTCCCACACGGCATCGACACCAGCAGGCAGCGCGACGGGGGTATTCTCCTCAGCGATGCCGGCCTGCGCCTTCGTCATCGCACATATTCCCAATAGACTCGCAATGATGCCAGATTTGAACGTTGCGTTCATCGCAATGTCCCTCTCGTATTCCGATAGGATACGTTGTGTCAGTCTCGCACTGGGTAATGCTGCTTCGAATAAGTCACAGTAGATTCATGCCTGCGCCAGATTCATGCCTGCGCCGAGGGCTGCGGCCATCACATTCAACAACACGTGTTCGGCTGTCGATCCCCGATCAATCGAGGTCCGAATCGCATTGGAGGCCCGGACCGACAGCTGAATCCCCGGGGGATCCTACGTCGAGTGTGAGCCCGCTGACACTTCGTGCCGTTGTCCCCTACGCCGTAATCCTAGCACGTCGCCTCGCCCAATACTCCCGGAGCAGTTGGTATTTTTCTGACCAGCGGATCGTTGTCCGCCAAAGGCCCGGCACAATGCCCCCGCTACCATCCACTTTGTCGCTCAGGAAGTGTAGCCATAAAGCCAACATGGCTTGTAGCCGTCCGCATGAAGCCATTGTCAGATGCGTGATGTCGGCCGCACGACGCCACGCGTGAAAGCAGATACTCCGACTCTAGCGCCCGGTGGCCGCGCCACTAATTTGCCGCCGCCGATGGCCGAGCACGACAGCGGTTTCAGTGTCGCACGTTCGGTGGCATACGCATGGCACGAATATCCTTATGGACCCTGCGCACCACTGTGCAAAGATGATACGTCGGCCCGGGAAGCAGTTCGAGCAACTGCCTTGCGCACGATGAGGGCCTGTCTGGTCAAGAGTATTGTCGTTTTTCGCACGGATGGGAAGCACTTTCGTGAAGGTACTCGACAAAGATCATATGGGGGAAAACACAATTTGAATCCTGGCAACTCGGCAACCGTCTGCGAGCCGAACGGCTCAAGAGGGTAGCCGCGAATATGCTCAGTCAACCCGAGCAATCGCTGTCCCGGCAGAATCCCCAATGGAGCGATCCGAAGGCGACGTACCGCCTTTTCGATGACGAATCGGTGACGTGTGCGGGAGTCGCCGAACCGCACTGCCGATCGGCTGGAACCGCTGCTTGGCCTGATTCGTGGCAACTCTCCCAAGCTCTGCGTGAACGTAGCTACGAGTGCGCGAGCGAGTCTACGACGCGGCCCGTAGCTGCGGTCGCGTAGACCAATGCGGCCCGTAGCTGCGGTCGCGCAGACCAATGCGGCCCGTAGCTTTGGTCGCGTAGACCAATGCGGCCCGTAGCTGCGGTCGCGTAGACCGCGGGCGAAGTGGTAGTACGGATGGCGACTCCCCCACGCTCTGCGCGAGCGTAGCAACAATGCAGTGCGAGGAGCATGCAGTGCGAGGAGCAGACACCCTGCTTCCCGTTGCCTTTTCATCCCTGCCGCGGGCCCACCGACGATTATCCATGGTTGCAGGCCGACCATGCTGAGCGGTTTCGTAATTGCTTCGTCGGTGACATACGTATGTCATCGCTACCCCGCCGCGGCGGGTCTTGCATGCGCCATGGGATCAGGTAAGATAATGGCGGTTCTGGCGAGCGAAAGGCGGGCAATCACTTTCTCTTGCGCAGTGTTTCCCGAGCGTCCCCACGGGTCCCTCAGCGGCCGCGGGCGCGACGGGCACTGCCCGCACACGGAGGGATTGCCTCATGGTCGCCTACGCTCGTCGTAAATTATTGGGTCGTGATCGTCGAGCCGTCTATCACTGCCGCGCCCGCTGCGTGCGCCGCGCCTTTCTGTGTGGCCGGGACCCGTTGACCGGCCGCGACTTCTCCCATCGCCGCGATTGGATCCTGGTCCGGGAAGAACAGCTCGCCGGGCTGTTCGCCATCGAAGTCGAATTCCACGCGGAACTGAGCAACCATCTGCACCTGATGCTCCGCTCGCGGCCCGATGTGGCCCGCCGCTGGTCGCCCCACGAGGTGGCTCGCCGCTACCTGACCGCCATGAAGATCGCCAAGTGCATGTCGGACGAACTGCCGCAAGTCAGCGACAAACGCATCGAACAGGTCGTGCGGGACAAGAAGCGGATCAAGCAGTTGCGGCGCCGGCTGAGCAACATATCCTGGTTTATGGGAATCTTGTGCGAAAATATTGCCCGCCGCGCCAATCAAGAAGACGGATGTACTGGCCGGTTCTTCGAGTCTCGCTTCAAGTGCCGGGAATGTGTCGATTTCGCCGGCATGTTGGTCTGTGCGTTGTATATGGACTTGAACCTCATCAAGGCTGGTGAAGCCGTTTCGTTGCGCTCGTCCCGCTACACGTCGGCCTATCAGCGGATCATGGCGCAAGAGGAGCGTTCCAACAGTCCGGATCGAGCGGATGGCTGGCTGGGAGAGCTGACCCTGCGTGAAGGGACGTTGGAGGACGAGACGATCGCGCTCAACTCCCGCTGGGGTCGCCGCGCGTCGGATCTGGGGCTGCTGCCGATCTCGCTGGAGAGTTACTTGCGGTTGCTGGAGTGGACCGCTCGGCAACTGCGCAGTGGCCAGCGCAGTACGGTGCCCAAGGACGTGGAGACGTTGTTGGATTATCTGGATGTGAACGAGGACGCCTGGCTCGATACATTCCAGCGTTACGAGAGCGTCTTCTGCCACGCCATCGGTTCGCCCGCAGCCATGGCCGAAGTAGCCCGGCGTATGGGGCGCCGCTGCCTGAAGGGGATGTCGGCCTGCCGTCGGCTGTTTGCGTAAGGCCCACGCCGCTCGCTTGATCGTCGATCGAAATCTTTGACGGCCCACTTCCGCCGCGCTCGCCGTGCGCGCTGACGGCGTGCATTCGCGACTGGCGTAGCACCCACGTCGTCCCGTTCATGCTTTTCTAAGCACCGTCGAGTTCATTGCCGTTCATTCGCCTCGCGGGCAACTCAAACTGGGGCCCTCCAACGGCCACCGAAAATCCATCAGGAGCAGAGTGTCTGCTCCCGAAGCTCCCAGTAGGGTCACGCGCGAAATACTGCTGCGGCGCGTGTAAGCAGGACGCCTACCGGCTGCGAAGAGCGGGAATTGGCCAGGAGCTGAGCCGAGGCGACTGATTCCCCTCTGGAGGGCCACCCCTGAAATCGACTTACCGCACTGGCCGTCACGTCCGAAGGTAACATGTGAACGGGTCAAAGGACTAACCAAGCTCGGGCCAACTGGTGAGGGCTGATTGGTGGCCATCACCCAATAGTGGGCGTGCGGAGTCGTGTCTGCGAACCGTTATGTGGGTCGAGGCTCGGCCTTGCCAAGGGGTTTGGCGATGGTGCTGAGGCGGTATGGAATAAGCGCACAACGTACTGAGGCAGGAGGAGGGTGACGCTACCATGTCATTTACAGCAGGTTCGAACTGGGACGCCATCTGCCGCCGCGCCGGTGGCCGCCGACAGTACAACGCGGTACGTCGGTTCCGGGCTCTGGAGCGACTGACCGAGGTCGTGAACCTGCTTGTCGAGTTCGGGCGCGGGTACGGCTACCAGAGCCAAATCGCCGACCGACTGGGGGTCCACCGCTCCACGATCTGCCGCGACATCGCCCGGCTGGCTCGCATCCACTGGGGTGGCCGGAAGGCCGACGAGGAGCACCGAGCAACGATTCGACTCCAGCGGCGGATTCGTGCCGAGGACAATGCTGAGTGCGGACATTTCGTCCAGACCCTACCTGAGTCTGAAGCGCTGGAGGACGCATCATTGGCGAGCTCGCCAGTCCAGCCACCTGTGCCCGTCCCTCCGCCCCAGTTACCGAAGCGGCTCTCATCGCTCGGCAGTGACCTGGGGAGCCGTCTGCGGCCTGAGAGGTCGCAATCCCGGCACTGTCGTGGCGCGTAACGAGCCGGGCAGTCGATCCGCCCAATTCTGCTGCGAGATCGTTCTCATCCAACACACTTTGCAGTCGTCACCGTCGACTGCCTTCACCGATCCCGCCCGCTTGCCATCCGCATCACCGCCTGTCAGGTCAAGAAACGGCCCCTCAGAACGCATCCAACGTCCTTGGCTGACCCGGAGGTCGACCCGGTGTCTCCGGACGCAATACAGGTCCGTATCAGCGTCCTCAGCTGTGGTCTGAAATCACGCAGGAGCTGGGGCGGGAGTTGGCTTCTCGCAACCGGCAGCGGTTCGTCGGAATCCTGTGAGAAAACCTTGCCCGACAACTGGGCCCGAGCTGAATCGCGAGGAACCAATCCGTGAGAGCGCAGATCCGGGGCAAGGGCGCGCGATGAGGAGGGGCCGCAACCCAGAGGGCAATTCGGTTAATCGGGATGCGTCTGATGCCTCCCAAATCGACGCCAGCGAGAGGAACGCAGCGGAGAGTTTGTCTGCCACGGGCGACGTCGGGCATGATCGTATACGGGGAACGCCCCAGAGGGCCAGCCAGATTCCGATTCTGATGGTCTTCCGACGTTGTTTGATATAGGGAACTGCGCGCCGTAAACCGCAGACAGGCCGCTTGGCAGCGTGATCAAATCATGCATTGCCTCGCCCCCTTCCAGGGGCGGGAATATGCCGGAGAATTTAGTAGGAATCTGACTAACGACGTTGTTAGAATCACAGACATTGAACATTCGGCGCAATGGATCAGACTCGTCGCACGAGGGCAATGGCATGAAAACCGCACTTCATACCCTTTACATCGTCTCGCTTATTTCCATTTGCACGCTAAGCTGGCGGGAGGTAGAAGCGCAAGAAGCGGATTCGGCAGATGTGACAGCGCAACCAGTTATCAATGTTGAAGAGAATACTGGCTTGATGCATGTGATGCCGTTCGTAAATTCCAACGAACAGAAGTCAGCGCAAGGAATCTCAAATGACTTGGGAGAAGAGGGGCAGCGAGCAGGAGCGTTAGAGGTGCGGCAGCGGCCCTCCAAACGTGATTGGGAGGGTGCGTGTTTCCTGGTATGCATACCATACCGAGAGTCATCGCGGGATGATATTCAGCAACCACGACTGGCGTTATGGTTCTCTCCCGTTCCCGGAACTGGTGTTGGAAAGGACAAACGAATCCACTTGACAATCGATGCGGCGCGAAAGTTAATTGATTTTGTGGACGAATTGGAGAGAGTCGAGTTTGCTCCGGCGAAGGACCACGTGCAGTATTGCCAAATGGATGCTTCGTATCGGGGATTTACTTTCAGAAAGTTGGCAAACGGCCCGCTGCTTATGTCTGACGAGTGGAACTCGGAGTCATTTTTCCCTCTAGATGCCAAGAGACTCCGGGAGTTCCTGCAAGATTGCGTGCAGAAACTTGAAGACTTGGACAAGAACAAGCCGTCGGTGAAATGGTAGCAGGCACCGCATTACATCCGGCGACGAATTAATGTGCCCAAACGCCCGTCTTATTTGTTTCTTGCGTGTACCGGGTGTTTAGCACTTACGCGTGGTTGGGCAGCACAGTCTGCCGCGACATCGCCCGGCTGACTCGCATCCACTGGGGTGGCCGGAAGGCCGACGAGGAGCACCGAGCAACGATTCGACTCCAGCGGCGGATTCGGGCCGAGGACAAGGCGGAGATGGAACGTGCGGTCCAGGACCAGCCTGCCTCCGAGACATTGGAGAACTCTCCTCCGCCAATCCTGCCAGTCCAGCCACCTGTGCCCGTCCCTCCGACCCAGTTACCGAGGCGGCTCCCGTCGTTCGGAAGTGACTTGGGCAGCCGACTCCGGCCCGAGGCGTTGCGATCACCGCATCGACGAGGGGCGTAACGGGCGGTTCCCGCAATTGGATGATCGAGATGACTTGTGGCAGGTGCTGGTCATGCTGACCGCTGCAGCTCGTCACCACGTTCTCGGTTACCGGCCTCACAGCATCGCGACGCTGCTGGGTGATGGCATCGACATCCCGTTCGGTTGACACCGGCAGTGACCGCTGCCGACGATCGTCCGGCGTTGGTCGTCTCCTCGCAGCTAGATTGCCTAAACGGCCCCTCAAACGCCTCCAACGTCTCTGGCTGACCCAGAGTCGACCAAGTGCCTCCGGACGCGAAATTCGCCCCTTCGAGGCGTGTCTACCGGGGGCTTGGCTTAAGTCACGGCGCGGAGGCCAGTGGCTGAGCGAGCGCGGCAGACGACGGGCCAAGTTCCGGCGAAATCGCAGCCACCGGGGGCGGACTGAATCGCGACGATCCCACACGTCATGGCAAAAACCCGAGGCGAGGACGCGCACGGACGGTGCCGGACGACCCAGATGTCGACCATGTCCATTGCAGAGCGTCCTGGGGTCGTAATAGTGACGTCAGCGATGGGGCGCGGCAGTAGGTGGTGAAGTTCTCGATGAGCACGATCCTCTCAAGTCCTTGGTCGATGCCCCTTGAATTGCTCGCCACCCGGCTACGGCATCTCCGGTCGCGGCTCCGCTGCGCTTCTTCCGTGCCTTCGCTCCACTCTACTTGTCTTGACCCGCTTAAGGCGTGACTCCAGACGGACTCAGGGCCAGCCGGAATCCATAGTTGGTCGAGCGGCTCGTCGGATCGCCCGTGATGCGGCTCGCCGTGCGGCAAACCGCCGCGCCAATGTACCAACCGCCGCCACGGCTCCCCCGCTCCGAGCCCTCGTCCGCACCAGTTGGGTCCTTTGACGGTTCACCACCGTAATCGCCGCCGTACCAATCGTGCGTCCACTCAAACAGGTTCCCGTGCAGATCGAACAAGCCCCGTAGGTTCGGACGAAGCTGGCCCACCGCCTGCGACCACTTCTCCGAATTGTCTTCAAACCACGCGTAGTCCGCCAGCAAACCCGGGTCGTTGCCGAAGCCGTAGGCCGTTACCGTACCGGAGCGACACACGTACTCCCATTCCGCTTCCGTCGGCAGTCGGAAGCCCCGCCGTTGCGGGCAGTACGCCGTGTGCCGAGGGTTCCCGTCCGCGTCCCGCTCCAACGTCTGCGGATCTTCGTAACATTGTTCCTCTGCCGACAGCCCCGCTTGAACGGTCAGCCATCGGCAATATTCCACCGCCTCAAACCAGTTCACCCCAAAGGCCGGTTCTGCGGGGGTGAGCTTCCGACTGAACTGTTGTTCCCAGGCTCCATGTGTCTTGCCGCCATTGACCGGATCGTACTGCGCCCAGGTCACTTCGTGCATGCTCACCGCCAACGGACGAGTGAGCTTCACGCGATGAAGCTGCTCGTCGTTCGTTCGTTCGGCCTCGCCCTCGGGCGATCCCATCATGAAATCCCCGGGCGGGAACACGACGAAAGTGTAATAGATCTGCGAGTTTGCAGCGTCACCGCCGCTTAATACACGCGGCAGCGATCCGGTTACGCCGGTGGGACGCGGCGAAATCTCCAGCACAAACCACTCGCGCCGGCCTGTTGCATCATACGGCAGCGGCGTCTGGTCCACCTTGGTCACGGCTTCCACAAAGCCCCATTTCCGCAGCAGCCACAGCCGGTGGCGCCGTGGATCGCTGAACTGGGATCGGTGGCGTACCACTGCGTCAGCTGGGTTACCCATGAATCCTTCGCCTCCAACGGCAGCTCTGACGACGGAGTGTCCCCCAGGGCCAGCAGCAAGCCAAACAGCAGGCGATCCTCCATGACCCGCTCCGGGCCGGTCTTCGACTGACGCAGTTGATCGGCGCGGACGACGCACCGCCAGAGTTGTTCGGCCGTGATCTCTCGAGCCCGGCAGTCATGCACGAACTGCGACAGCGATTCTGGGTCGTCGGTCACGCGGAGTGCCGCAAACATTTCCTCCGGCACTGCGCCTCGCTTGCTCTGCCGCAGGAGCGTAATGGCGGCACCGGCGCGGCGACGACCGAGCTGTACCCGCTGTGCCTGAGTCTCGTCAGTGGGTGTCAGCTCCACCAGTTGCCTGAGCCGCGACGCGGATTGCGGGTCGGCCTTGGCCTCGAACACGGCGTGCAGCTTGGCGTACTGGTTGTCCGAAGCCTTTGCCAGCCATTCTGCCAGGGTCGTACCGTCGGCACCGGAGAAGTCGAGATCGGCCAGCGCAGTCGCCGCGCTCACCTGCCAGCTCTCGCGTGCCGCCTCGTTGCCGAGATACGTCGCCAGCTGCGGAACCACCTTGTCCCGCAGCGGCGCAGGTACTGCCGGACCACTTCCTGGAACTCGAAGCTCGTATCGAGCAGGTGCTCCGCCAGGAATCGGCAGTCCTCCTCCTGCCAACGGGACGAGGACGGGTCGCAGCCCGCCAACACGCAGTCCGCTTCGGAATCGGCGATCGGCTGTTTGCGATGCGTCGTGCAGCCGTCCCCAAAGACTATCGACGAACAGCTCAGCATGCGGAGACAGGACTTCCGCGAGGGGGCCGATGTCGGGAAGAGGGCAAGTGTACAGGTCAGCGTCCACCACCTGCGGATCATACTCACCGGATAGGGCCATGCGTCCCAGCCGAGCGTGGAGCTGTCCACGCTGCTCGTCGTCGGTCTGAGGCGACTGGATCACGCGATCCAGATACCGGTTGGCCCACAAGTGCCAGCGCGACAGTCTCTGGATCGCACGGGGCACGGTGGCTGGATCGGCCGTCAACAGATGCTGAGCTTGAACGCGCCCGTAGGTCTCAAATCCAACCCACAACAGCACCAGGGCCAACGACGCTGCGAGCGCAGCCCGCAGGCCATGCACTCTCCGGGCACGCCGCATCATCTTGATTTGAGGCGGGGTCCAGTCCCGGCACTTTGTGAGCGCACGAATGTTGACGTACTCCAACAGCGACGGCAACTGCCGATCCTTCTGCTCGGCGTCCCAGGCATCCGCTCTCCGACGAAGACGAAGTCGCGCGCGTCCTCGAGCTGTCTCGCCCTCGGTGAGGTCCACCCACTCGCGAACGACCGGCACCAGGAAGTCGTGTGTCAGCGTGTAGGAGCGGTGCGGGTCGGTCGCGTGCGCCTCGACGGGATCAGAACTGCCCTCGGGCAGCTCATCCCTCGGACGCGAAGTTCGGCGCCAGTCGAGTCCACCGGCGTGATGAGTTTCAGGTCGTGTTCGAGGATGCGGATCAGCTGCGAAAAATCTCCCGGTCGGCGTTCGTAACCTGTCGCGATCTGCAATTGCTCCAGCGAGCGCTCGTCCACCCTTGATCTGCAGTCCCAGTCCCGGCAGCAGCAAGCTGAGCAGTTTCACGGCAGCCGCCGATGGGCACGGTGCGATTTCCGAGCGGCCGACGTCCCTCAAAGCTGTCCCGCAGAAACCGCACGCCGACACCCTGCAGGCCACCAAGTTGCTTCCAGCTCAGCCGGTGTCCAGTCCCGCGTCTTCATGATCTCGGCGAAGACTACGAGCCGCACGCAGACAATGCGCCCATCCTCCTCGGCCAGTTCGTCGACTGCCTGCTGGAGGAATTCCTCCTGTTCGGGCGTCAGCGGATTGTCGAGTCGCCATACGGCGCGACCGAGCAGCGTCAACACTTTGCGTGCATGACGCTTGTCGAACAGATCGACTACCCGGTAGTTTTCCTCGCTGTCAAGTTTGGAGTCGACAGCCTGCAGCATGCGATCGATCGAGATTCTGAACCCGTCCCGCACGCACACGAGGGCCTGTACACGGCCGCCATCACACTGCCGCAGCGCATCGATCAGCTGACTCGTGGGATCACCTTGCCGCGCGTGCAGCCATTGCTCGAATTGGTCCAGGACGATCAGCAGCTTGTGGCCTTTGGGCAGGAGAACGCTCTCACGCAGCAGACCTATCGCCTCGGGCAGCGGCAGATCGCCTGCGCGACCCTCGGCCAAGCCGGGAAAGCGTTTTCGTAGCTGGCGCAGTAGATGCACCTCGGTGTCGTCAGCCGTGGCCTTCAGATAGATCGCCGTGACGTGTCCGGCCAGCTTAGGCAGTAAACCGGCCTGGAGCAATGAGGTCTTGCCGCAGCCGCTCACGCCGTACATGACCCCCACCCGAAACGTCTCGTCGGCGTCGAGCTGTTCGATTCTCGATTTCCAGAAGCTGATGCTGGTGGGAAGTCCATCCCGGTCACGCGGGCCCGGCAACAGCTCCAGGAAGAAGTCGGCGTGCTCCTTCGTAAACGGGCGCAGGCCACCGGGTGGTCGGATCCGCAGCGGCGTTTCCGTCGTCTCTGTCGCGGTGGTCAGACGAGAGAGCGGTGCTTCGCGCCAGCTCTGCAGATCGTCCCGCAGGTCGGCCGCCGATGGGTACCGCTGGCTCCGCTCCTTGGTCAGGCACTTGAGGCAGATCCGCTGCAGCTCGCGCGGAATCGTCTCGTCGATCTCCCGCAGTCCCCGTGGCTCGCGGCGTTCGATTTCCTCCCGCAGCTGGTCGTGCGTGTCGCCCGAGAAGGGACGTTCCCGTGCCAGCAGCTCGTAGAAGATAACGCCTAGACTCCAGATGTCGGTGCTGGCGTTCACCAGATGCCACTCGCGCCGAAGCTGTTCCGGCGACATGTAGCCGGGAGTGCCCGCCACGCGGCCACGCTGCTGCCAGCCTTCCCGCACCGACATCGCCAGTCCGAAATCGGCCACTCGCGGCGCACCCGTACTGTCGATCAGGATGTTGGCCGGTTTCAGGTCCCGATGATACAGACCCTGGCGGTGAATGTGGGCCACGGCGTCCGCGATGCGGACCATCAGCTGCACGATCTGTTGGTGGGATGGCGGTGACGTGACGACATATTCACCCAGATTACCGCCCGGCACATACTCCTGAATGATGAAGGGCCGACCGGCGTCCTCGTCCACGCCCAGCACCGTGACGATGCCCGGATGCTGGAACTGCAACATCTTGCGGGCCTCGTCCAGGAACTGCTGGCGCACTTCATGCTGCTCGGCCCAGCGACGCCGCAGCACCTTCGCGGCGAGGCTCTGGCCCGTGTCGGGATCGAGCACCTCGTACACGATCCCAAACGTCCCCTGGCCCAGCTTCCGCACGACTCGGTAGCGGCCCACGGTGTCCGGCACGGGCTCGTCTTCCTGCGGTATTGGCGCTCGTGCCAATTCCATCCCCGGCGGTGGCGTCACATTCGGGTCAAACAGTACGAAGCCCGCATAGATGGCGGCTGGGTAGTCGGGAAAGCGCGCGAGGTAGTCATCCAGGCTCGGCCGGTCGTTGGATGCCGCCCGTAGCTCGGTGTCCACGGCGACCAGGTGCTTGAGCAGGGAAGCCACATACTCGGGGGGAATCTGCGGCAGGTAGTCCGCGATGTCGGGACGCTCACCTGCCTTCCAGGCCCGTTCAAACTGGTCGCACAGCCGGTCGATGCGTTGGGCGATTTCCAATGGCAGTTCGCTGCTCACGACTTCGGCTCCCGTGTCCACGTCCTACGGATCGATCCCCGGCTTGTGCTACAAGGATCATTCGCGGATCCCCAGTTGCTGGGCCGCCCTCGTTCCCGCAGCCCTCCAATCTCGCCGGTCCGAGGTGGCCGAGCAAGTCGTCCCAGAGTTTTTTCCAGCATCTGGCCTTTCCCCAGGGCCGGAGCTTTCCCGGGGCAGGGACTGTCGCATGCCGTCCGGCCTCGCGTCAGCCGGGTTGTCGGTTTAGAGCCGGTACGTCTGCTCGCGCACTTCTGCCTGCTTGAGCAGTTGCTGCCGCAGCGCATTCAGTTCCCACTTCGCGGCTCCCACTTCACGCGCCTTGACATAGCGATGGGCATTGGCCAGCCGGTTGGTGGCGAGGCTGAACTCCTCGGTCGAGAATGGCAGCGTCTCGAGCAGTTCCCGCAGCGCATTCAGTTCGCCGTGCCCGCTACGGCCTTCACGCACCTCACGCGCCAAGTGTCCCAGCACATTCAACAGCGGGCGCAGCACGCCTTTGAGCGTCGGCCGTTCCGTGTTTCGAGTCGTGGTCATGGTCTGTCTCCTCACATGGTAGAACCTGTTGCCGGTCGCCCGTCGCGGGGCGAATTACCGGCCCCAAGGTTCTCCTAGCCTGGATTCCCATAGAGGGAATTGGCCTAAGAATTTGTCCTGCCGGGCAGCTCGTCGAAACCTTAGTTGATCGCTTAATACCATACCGAGGGGTCAACCGAACTGGAATTGCAGGCGTTTGTTTCCGAGCCAGGGAATGCGGATGTCGGTGGAGTCAAAGCCAGCTGCGATCAGAAGTGGGTTGTGGGCGCGTTTCTGAAATCGTACGACCACGCTTCGTTCGTCGAGCACAACTGTCGCGTGGGCATCGATGAAGTCGAGGAAGAGCTGCCGTGACTGTGCCGTCTCGTAACCGTTGCCGATTCGCTGGCCGAGATGGCGATATAGACTGCTGGCCATGAGTGTCAATTGAATATCGCAGTTGACCTTCAGCGCTACTGCGGAGGACAACGCGTCCATATGGAAGAAGTTCACGCCATCGGCGATGTTGTTCTCGATCAGCATCCGCTTGGCGTAACGCCCGATGAGCTTTGCTGCCGACCGGTGCATCTGATTTGTCAACAACAACGTCGGCTGCTCGTGGCCCAGTTCTGTAATCGCAATCTGTCGAATTGGTTCCGCGTAGCCATTGAGATTGATCCGCTGGTCAAGAATGCGAGGTGTCTTGTAGATCCGGGATACGCTATCGAGTTCGATCCGCCGCCAGGCACTGCGAGGCTGAGCGGCCAATTCCTGCATCAACTTTGGGCCGCGGCGCCGCAGCGTAATGAACTGCACCCCTTGCCGATCCAGCTTGTTGAGGTTCGCGTAGGTTGTCAACTTGGAATCGAAAATCAGTTCTTCGGGAAGCTTGCCGGTACGCTTCTTCCAAAACTTGACGAACTGGAGAATTTCATCGTCCTGTTGCTCTTTTCGGAGATCCGTATTGGCGTAGCAGAAGAACCGCTTGTCACCGTCTTGGGCCAAAAATGCCAGAATCCCCTTCTGACGACGGCTTCGTTTGGAAACGTAATGCTTCTCAAGCAGCGCGTCTTCGCCGTGGAACGGAATGGTGTGAAAGTCCAGATCGAACGACGAGCCGTGCTCCAAACCCAGTCCCATCATGGCGTCGAACCAGTGTCGCATCAAAGTCGGATAGCAACTCGGGGGAATGCGGCAGCTATATTCCGTCAGGAACGACCGTTTGGGAACAACGTTCAATCCCGCGAACAGAGCCAGTCCCTCATCGAGCACCGCACTCATCACGTGGACATGCCGCCGGTTGCTGAACAATTTCAAAGCCAACAGGCTCCGCATGGCATGAACGGCCGGGATCATCGTAGTGCCCGGCAGATGGCACTTGCCCAGCACGCGATCGAAAGACATTTTGGCCATGGCGGGCAGGAACAGAAACAAACCACCGAACTTGGTAGCCACCGTGCGTGATTCCAGCGATAACATCCGCACGTCGGCCCGATCGGCCTGCGTAGGGCGGATGCCAGGCGGTCGTTCCTCATCGGCGCGTCGTGGCAACCTGGCGAAGCCTTCCTCCTTGAGCACGTTGGCCACCGCCACGGCACTTCGGAAGATATTTTCTTTCTTCAAGGCCTCACTGATATCGTAGATGGACAAGTTCTGCTTGCGCAAGCGGACAATACTTCGCCGCACCGCATCATCCTGCTTCACACCAGGACGTGACGGTTCGGCAAAGAACTGCCGTTGAGGGCTCTGGCGAAATTGATGGACAAGTTGATGGACACTACCCACCGTGTACCCGAATCGCTCGGCAATCTCGCGTGCGGAGAGTCCCTCGACGAAATAGGCCCGCAGCGCTTCGTACTGCCGATGATTGGAGTTCTCAGGAGCGAGAAAGACGTCGGCCAGTTCCATTAGCCATTACTTAATTTATGAGTATCTAATCCACATCGTCACATTTACATGCCCTCGATACATTGCCCTGAGTCTCGACGGACAAATAGCCGTATTATCGGGGAAATGACGTACTCTTCTTAGGCATGCGACATAACGTGATGTGCTCCATTGCACATTTAATACCGTGGTATTGTATCCGTCAGTTGCGTATTCGACTATACCTTTTTTCAAGAACAAAGCGAAATTATTGGCTTTTTCAGGCAAACACCTTAGTTGAATAGGCTCTATGGGAATCCAGGCTGAGCACCAAACGGTTTTCCGCCCCCCGGACGTTAGCAGTGCGCTGTCATGCTCCCGCTGAGGCCCGGCGACCTTGTCGCGGCCGACTGCTGGTCGGCATGACATCCGATGGTTAACGAGTAACGGCCGCAACACCGTTTGCTGCAAGTCAGCTACCCGCGACGCGGATCACCTCTCGTTTCCACCGAGCTTGCCTCGGTGGGACGACAACTGGCCAGCTACCCGCGACGCGTAACACCTCTCGTTTCCACCGAGCTTGCCTCGGTGGGACGACAACTGGTCAGCTACCCGCGACGCGTAACACCTCTCGTTTCCACCGAGCTTGCCTCGGTGGGACGACAACTGGTCAGCTACCGGCGACGCGCAACACATCTCGTTTCCACCGAGCTTGCCTCGGTGGGACGACAACTGGTCAGCTACCGGCGACGCGCAACACATCTCGTTTCCACCGAGCTTGGCTCGGTGGGACGACAACTGGTCAGCTACCGGCGCGAAAGAAGGAGGATATGTACATTCGTGGCAGGAGAATGGGTAGGATGGAGGGGCACGTACGCCAGCTGACTACACACATGAGTGATGTGACACATATACGTCACGTGTGACACTGTACCTGTCTATCCCTGCGCTATGCACGGTAGCTCACCAGTTGTTGCCCCACCGAGGCAAGCTCGGTGGAAGCAGGACGGAATGCGCTATGCACGGTAGCTCACCAGTTGTTGCCCCACCGAGGCAAGCTCGGTGGAAGCAGGACGGAATGCGCTATGCACGGTAGCTCACCAGTTGTTGCCCCACCGAGGCAAGCTCGGTGGAAGCAGGACGGAACATGTACTGCACGCCGCAAGCGTTGATTGTGTACCTGGACAAATTCCCCACGCAGGACTTGCTCGTCGACTACATTGACCAGTTCAATGCCGCGCAACATCGAGTTCCGTGGCTCGACAATCGACAACTCATCCTCTGCCTCTCTCCTCATCCATCCCGTGCCGGTCCATGACACCTCTTTCTTGACACTGAAAAGCAATGAGGCCGTTTGGTGCTCAGCAAGACGGCCGTGCGGCCCGCCAAGAAAATTGGAACTCAAGTGAGACAGAATGGAGACTTGGTTGACCGAAGCAAGGTGCCTGCTCTTTGTGTTCGGTTAACCGCTGGCCCAAAGCTTCGCCAGCAGCGGCGGGCCGCGCGCTGCAAGCCGACACGCAACTCAAGCCCGCGTTGTCCAACCGCTCCTGCGAGCAGGCTCGGTCCGCTGGCTGAACCGTTCGCTGCGCGCAGGCCT
Organism: uncultured Planctomycetota bacterium; assembly: GCA_963802295.1. Classification (GTDB taxonomy): domain Bacteria; phylum Planctomycetota; class Planctomycetia; order Pirellulales; family Pirellulaceae; genus JAJRVM01. The sequence goes on from CAWDIM010000013.1 coordinate 146,190, forward strand.
GCGCAGCCTGCGGCTGCTGCGGCCGTAGCGGTTAACCAGGAGGAATTCCGACGCAGTGGGGCTGGCCTTGGCGCTGGTACTTGGCTTGGATCAGCGTTTCCAGCAGCTCGTACAAGTTCCGCTCGATCCGCTCGCCCAGCACGAAACGGTGGTTGCGCGGGAAGCGACTCGTGTGTTGGCACGACCACAGAATCAAGTCATACGTCTTGGTAATCACGGTCAGTTCATCGTTCTTGGCCATAGTACGCGACTCAATAATTCACAGTGCGAGGATAATGTTTCGTGCGGCGAAATTCGCGCGCCGCCTACGGCGGCGAAAAGGTAAAGGGGTAAAGAGGTAAAGGAGATCAGGGGTAAGTCCTCGCCACGCGGAATCCGCTAAAGAAGTTACGGTCGTCCGGCTGATAGGCGGTGCGGTAGGCCGACCGCACGTACGGTGCGTTATAGAGGAACGACCCGCCACGCAACACGCGGCTTTCGTTGTTACGAACCACACCCACCCGCTCTGAATCCTCCAACAGGGGGCCATCAGTCGAGTAGAAGAACGGTTCATCCTGGCACCACTCGAATGCATTGCCCAACATGTCGAACAACCCGAAATCGTTCGGCGGCAGGCTTCCCACTGGTAACATCCACCGGTCTTGCGAGTTCTTCGTGTACCAAGCGTACGTTTCCAAGAGCGCGGTCGTCTCGCCGTACGGGCGCGCCGTAGTTCCCATCGCCCGGCAGGCGAACTCCCATTCCGCTTCCGTGGGCAGCCGATAGCCTTTCCGCCGCAGATAGTCCGCAGGCAGCCGCATGCCGTCCGCAAACGGCTGCGAGGGATCGTAGCACCACTGGTCCTCAGGGATGTCCTCCTCCTTACTGAGCCAGTTGCAGTACTCCGCTGCTTGATACCACGTCACGCGGTTCGCGGGCGCATCCGCCTCACGCGAGTACTGCTTGCTGTAGTCATGGCTGTCGCGGAAAGCCAGGAACTGCTCCACGGTCACTTCGTGCGCCGCGATCGCAAAGGTACGGCCGATTCGCCGACAATGGAGGATCTCATTGCGACCCGTCGGGCCCTCGAATCTTTCCGCCTCGGACACCGGCGACCCCATCAGGAAAGGCTCCTGAGCATCCAGCATCATCATCGTGTGCTGGCCTTGCTTCGTGACGTACCAACGGCGCTGCCCGACAGCTTCGCCGGTGGCCAGGGCTGAACGCACCGTGGCAAGCTGCGTCTGCTGCCCGAGCTTGTTTAAGCGTCCACTCGGCCGCTCCGTGGATGCCCGGATCGGGGTCTTCCTGGTACAGGCGCAGCAGGTCTGCGGAGATCGCCGCCTGCTGGGTAGCGCTCGAGGAGCTTGGCGGCCGCGAAATTCCCCAGGCCCAGAATCAGCGCGCGGCGTGTGGAGAGTTCCTCCTCGGTCGTTAAGCGTTGCCGCAGCGACTCCGGGTCCGCTCCGTGGGAAGCCAGGCGATCCAGCAGGTAACTCCGCAGGCGTGGATCAGGCCGATGCTTGAGCAGCGGCCAGACTTGCTCGCGCCTCCTGCAGTCGCAATAGCGCCACCGCCGCGTTGGCCTGTCGCTGGGCCAGTTGTTCCTTCTGGTCGTCAGGCACTAGCGGCCGGTGCCAGACCAACGAGGCGTCAGGCGGAAGGCTGGAGGCCGAAGGTGAGGAGCCAGATGCCGCGCCTCCTAGTGACTCCGATGACGGCAATCGCGACAGGACGAAATCCCTGGGCCGCCAAGTCGCGGGCCTGCGCCGACAGCGACTCCGGGGACTGGAGGTCTGTCAGTCGCGACTCGAACTGGACATCCGCACGCCACACGGCAGCATGCCGAGCGGGCGGTTCCAGTTGCTCCAACAGTGCGAGGAATTCGGGACGCTCGTGCAGGCGGGCAAGATCCACATCGGCGCGAAGCTGTCGCATATTGCGATAGCCATGCGCCATCGCGGTGCCCAGTAGCTCGATTGCACGATCGGCCAATTGATGTGAACGTGCAGCGTCGGACTCGGCACAGGCTTGTGACGCGAGCGCCGCCGCACACGTCGCGTTGTACTGGGTGTCAGCATCCTCCGGGGAAGCCGTCACCATCGCGTCGAGCTGCTGGGTGGCCTCGTCCCAATCGCCGAGCCACGCCGCTAACACGATCTGCACGTAGGCCCTCGTCGAGGGATCCTGGTCCTGCTCCAGATACTTCGCCAGCGCGGCGTGGGCCTCATCCACTTTGCCCAGCCGGGCCAGTGTCCAAGCGCGATATTGCAGTACGGAAGCAGAGACTGCCTGTTTCTCGACCAGGAAGTCCAGATCGGCCAGTGCCGCGTCCAATTGTCCCAGGTGAAATTGGGCCTGGGCACGAACGACACGCACTTGTGGCTGCTCCAACTGCGCCGCTGGCAATACTGAGATCTGCTGCAATTGCTGGCGATACGGCTCCAGCGGATCGGCCAGCGTCAGTTTGCCAGCCGGTGCCACCGCGACATCCCACTGCGGCTCGTGCACCAGCTCAAAGCCTGCGTACGCGGCTCGCATTTCGGACGAAGCCCCTTGGTTCGACCAGATGTCCGCGTAATGCCGCTGGCCTGTAGCGTCCGTCCACACACAGATCGTCGTCTGCGAGGTGAAGCCCGACTTCACCAGGGCGTCCTGCGCCTGCGTGAGTTCCTGCTCGCTTACGTCCACGACGATCCGCCGCTGTTCGCCCTCGGCGCTAGCCGGACCCCAGAGCAGGACAAACTGCGGTTCGGCCGCCGGATCGGTGGACGGCAAGACAGCGATGTCCGCAGGCAGTAGTCCATCCTTCCCGGCGGGCGCATCGGGCGCGGGCAATCGCTGCTTCGTCAGATCGGTTTGCAGTTCGCGGCGTTGACCGTCCCGCGTCCAGATCGCCGCCACCATTCGCTCGGAGCCGCTCAACCACGGGCGGATCCGCGTGAGCCCGTATCCGCTCGCCTCCAGCGAGCTCTCGAACGCCGGAGAACTGCTGCCAGGGCATCGCCTGACAGAAGGCGAACCGCTCGGCCAGCATCCCGTGCGCTGCCTCGATCGCGACCTTGACTTCCGGTGTGACCTCTTTCCAGGTGGGATCCCCCGGCGCGTCCTTCCACGTCGGCTCCACCTTGCGGGCCAGGATGGCGTGGAGCTGTACGATTGCCTCACGCCCGCGCTGCTCCAGTACGGGAAACAGCACCCCAAACGCCTTGGTATCGGCGTCGACGACGAGGCTTGTGAGCGCCTCGACATCGTCCTTCGCATAGTCTGCCAGGAGCGATGTGGCCAACGAGCGGGGCAGTTCACCCTGCTGTGGGTCCGCGAAGATCCTCGCCAGCGGTGGCACGAGTCGGTTCGCGCCACGGGGCGCAGAGCGTCTTGCCACTGAGCCGATGAAGACTGGGTTGACGGTGACCAGCTGGCTCGCCACCTCGGCCGCAACTGCATTCCACTTGGCGTTGTCTCGGTCATACTTGGCAAGTGCCCCGGCCGCGCGCAGTCGCCGCTGCTGAGGATCGGGCTCCGCTGCTTGCAGCACTCCCCACAGCCGATCGCAAAGCTGGTCCTGATGACCGACGAGGAAGTCTCGAATCACGGGAAACGGTTTGGCGTCCGCTGCCAGGAGGGCTTCGTACAGGAAATCCACCTGCGCCGGGTCCGTTTCCAGGAGGGCCATGGCCAGATGCAGTTGCTCCGGCGATCTGGCGGCGGCTGCAGTCCAACGATCCGCCAGCAATGGAGCGACCAATTCCTGGTAGTCCTTCATCTGATTCACGATGCCCGGCACCTGTTCCACATCGGCGCGCAACAGGGAGTTCACCAGTCCTTGGGCCGTAGCGGAGTTCTCCTTCTCGATAGTCTCTGCCGCGAGTCGCTCGCGTTCGCGCACGACGCCTCGTCGGATGGCTTCACCGGCTGTGACAAGAACAGCGAGAATCGCGACCGCCAGCAGGGTGCGCAGTCCGAAATAACCCGCCGCTCGCCGCATCATCCGCCGCTGCGAGTCCGTCCACTTCTTCCGTTCGGTCAGCCAGCGGATGCTCAGATCTTCCCACCACGACGGCAACTGCTGGTTCTCCGGTTTGGCGTTCCAGAGGGCCGCGCGCTCAGCCAGCCGCAGTTCCGCTCGACCGCGCCGCGTTTCCTTCTGCTTTCGCGTGAGCCAGTCGCGCAGCGAGGGGACCAGATAGTCGTGGGTGAGCTGGAAGTACTTCTCCTCACAGTTCGCGTCCCTTAGTTGATCGCGGCTGGTCCCCGCATCTTCGCCTTCCGGGACCGTGGGAGTAATGAGTCGAATCTCGCTGTCGAGGATGCGGATCAGTTCACTAAATTCGTCGGGCCGTTGGGCGTAGCCGGAAGCGTCCAGCAGTGTCGCGTACGACTGCCTGCTGCCCTTGATGTCACTGCCCGCCTCCGGGAGTAGCACACGCAGGACTTCCTGGGCGGCTTTCTGATGTCGCGGTGCGCCGGGGGAGCCGTGGCGGCGTTAAACGTCTCCTCTAGGAACGTCACGCCTAGTCCCTCGGTGCCACCGACTTGGATCAGCGTGGCGGGTAACCACGGTTTGCCTTTGAGCATGTCCGCAAACAGCGACAGCCGGACACAAATGATCTTGCCGTCCTGCTCGAGGCCGTCGATTGCCTGGTCCAGAAACAACTCCTGATCCTGGGGCAACTCTGTCGTTCCTTCGGGTAGCCTGCCGTACGCTCTACCAAAAGCGGCCAGAACCTTGCGGGCATGCAATGGGTCGAACAGGTCGGTCAACGCCATGTTGCGACCCTCAACCAGATTCACTTCCAGGGCTTGCATCAGACGATTCGCCGCCAGGAAGAAATCGTTCCGCACCAGCACCACGGCCTGCAGCCGACCACCGTCACAGTGTCGCAAGGCCTGTACGAGCTGCGTGTCCTGCTCGCCCCGTCGCGCATGCAACCACTGCTCGAACTGGTCGAGCACCACGCACACCTTGGTGTTCTCGGGAACCCACTGCCCCTCGCGTATCCCGGCCAGTACTTCGGGCAATGCCAACTCAACGGGAATCGTGGGGAACCGCCGTCGTAGTCCCTTGAGAAGTCGCAGCTCCGTATCCTCGGGGGCCGCTTCCAGGTATACGGGCACAACGTGCGACGCGAGGCGAGGTAGCAGGCCCGCTTTCATGAGGGAGGATTTTCCGCAGCCACTCGGGCCATAGATCAGACCGACCCGGAAGGTCTTGTCGGGGTCCATCTCTTCGATGCGGAGCTTCCAGAATCGGATGCTCTCAGGTAGGCCCTCACGATCCCGCGCCGGGCAGCAACTCCAGAAAGAAGTCGGCATCGTGCTCATCGAAGGAGCGTAGTCCCTTGGGCACGATGCGTGGCGGGGCCTGTTTGTCGGACTTGGTGTCGCTCAACGCCGCCGTGGACCCGGCTCCCTGCGAACTTTGTTGTCGCATTGCCGCTGCCACATCATCGGCCTGTGCGCCAGTAGCGATGGGAGTGGATACCACGAGCGACGATTGACGGCACCATGCCTCCAGGTCTTCCAGCAATTCGGCTGCCGAGGCGTAGCGGTCCGTCTGACGCTTCTGCAAACACTTCAGGCAGATGCGTTCCAGCTCGCTCGGAACGCTGGGCTTGATTTGGCGTGGCGGTTTGGGATCGCGGTGCTTCACGGCCTCGAAGATCTCGGCAGTACTAGATCCTCGGAACGGGCGACGGTCGGTCAGCAGCTCGTAGAGGATCACCCCAATACTCCACAGGTCGCTGCGACCGTCCAGGACGTGAGTCAGGCCGCGCACCTGTTCGGGAGACATGTAGGCCGGGGTGCCGCAGACCTCACCCTTCCGCAGGCCCTGCGAATTCTCGTCCACTGCCAAGCCAAAGTCGGCTACGTGCGGATGGCTCTGCCGGTCCACCAGCAGGTTGGCCGGTTTCAGGTCGCGGTGCACCAAGTCGTGCTGATGGGCGAAACCAACCGCTTCGACCACTTCCTTGATCAGGGTGACGATCTGCTGCGTGGAGGGACGGGTGGCCTGCGTCCAGCTGGAGAGATCCTGTCCGTCGATGTACTCCTGTACGATGTACACTTGGGCTCCGTCCTGCTGCACGTCGTACACAACCACGAGTCCCGAATGTTTGAGCTGAGCGGCCGTGCGGGCTTCCTCCAGGAACCTGTCGATGTTCTTGGTGGAAGACAGTCGCTTCTGGCCCGGCACCTTGATGGCGACCTTCCGCTGCAACTGCGTATCTTGAGCCAGAAACACACGACCGAAGCCCCCTTCACCCAGTTCGCCCAGGATCTTGTAGCGACCGATCATGTCGGGGATCGGCTGCGGCAATTTGGGGGGTGGCTCCACGGGATCGCCACCCGTGTCCTGCTCGTGATCGCGCGAGAAGTCCTGGGTGCTGGGCGGACTTGGATCGCGCTGTAGTCGGTCGGCGATGAGGGCCCAGCCAGCGTCGACCGCGTCCCGTTGGTCCGGAAACCGCTCGTGGTACTCGTCGATCCGCACGTCTTCGCCTGCCCCTTGCCGTAGATCGACTTCGGCGGCGATCAGTTCCTTGAGCAGGTGGGGAACCAGGGATGGGGCCACTTTTGCGAGACAATTCTCGACCCGGGGATGCTCCCCGTCACTCCATCGCTTCTCAAAGTCGCTGCATCGCCGGTCGATCTCTTGCTGCTGCGCGACCGGCAGCGGTTCATCGGACGACGTGCCCATGTGTTGCATCGTAACGTGACTCCGCGTCTGGTGGGCGGACCGGCCATGCGAGATTGTAAAGTTCGGCTCGCTGTAACCACACTAGCCAACCACGTCCCCAGCCCGCCAACTATTCCCGTCGCAGTGCGAGCCATCGCCACGGACTAGGGACGATCCAAACGGTCCCGATTCTACCCGCCGCATCACGCCCACAGCAAACGCCACCCCCCGCCAGATTTGGGGCGCGACTGGTCGTGAATTCGTCCCCGTCAACGGATTGGTTAAGCGCCGCATCCTTTGTTGGCGGGCCATGTGAAACGCTTGCTAGGTAAAAGCTCAGGAGGCGAGAGCAGCGGACGGCAAGACGTAGCTCTCGGGCGTGCATCTTCAGTTCTGTCACAACAAGACAAAAGGGATCTGCCATGGACTACGAATTCCCCCGGACTGCCACCACGACCCACCACATTACCCAATCAGTTGTGCAGTGTGTCAGTCGGCTCCTGCAGAAGCGTCGCCTCGACGACGGGGCGGCGGATGACTTTGCGTCGGCCCACGCGATGCTCGAAGCCCTGCCGCTATCGACCCAGGAGTACAGCCTGGCCAGTCGACGGCTGAAGAATGCGCAGCACTATCTGCGGTACACGGAACCGGGTGCCGCTTGGTACGAGTTGCGGCTGGTGGCCACCAGCATCCAAAACGCTCAGCCCGAGGTCCGCGAGCCGCGTCGGCGATTACGGCGTCAGGCGTAGTGAATTACGTGAACGGAATATTTTGACAACCGGTGGGGGGCTCGATTTGCGAAGCGCCCTCCGGTGCCGGTAGAATCTCGGTCATGGCAGACCGAGATGAATCATCCGTACCGACCGATCAATCCGTGACCCTGTGGCTGGGACAGCTGCGGGACGGTGACAGTGCTGCCGCGCAGCAACTGTGGCAGCGGTATCTGGGTCAGCTGCTGCGGCTCGCCAGTCGCAAGCTGGGTGATCTACCACGTCGTGTGGCGGACGAAGAGGACGTGGCACTCTCGGCCTTCCACGACTTCTTGCGCGGTGTCGAGGACGGATAGTTCACACGACTGGATGATCGAGACGACCTGTCACAGGTGCTGGTCATGCTGAACGAGCGGAAGGCCACGTGCGCGAGCTGAAGAACTGGAAACACCGGGTGTGTGTTCGAGGGTCGACAACAACACACGATCTCATACTCAGTGGAAACGGTGATAAGAACATGACTCACGAGTATTCCCAGTCGCGTGCGAGATATTCACCAAAGGTTGATCAACTTCTCGACCAGATTTGCGATGCGTTTGAGCAGGCGTGGCGAGCCGGTTCATGTCCGCGGATCGAGAAACACTTGGAGCAGGTGGAAGAGAATCTCCGCGCGGCGCTCTTGGAGGAGTTGATTGCCCAGGAAGTCGATCTGCGGCGAGCAGCCGGAGACGAGGTCACCTTCCAGGAATACCTCGACCGTTTCCCGACGCAACGCAAGGCCGTAGAACGGGGATACGCCCTGGCGTCAGAACACACGTCTGAGCTTCAGGTTACATTGGCTTCGGGACCGCCGGGCGACGCATCCGAGGCGTATGTCGCGGGAGCCAGAGTGTCCTATTTCGGTGACTATGAGTTATTGAACGAGGTCGCTCGCGGCGGAATGGGAATTGTCTATAAGGCTCGGCAGGTGAGTCTGAATCGCATAGTGGCTCTGAAGATGATCCTGGCCGGACAACTGGCGGGAGAAGAGGATGTCAGGCGATTCCGTGCCGAGGCCGAAGCGGCCGCAAACTTGGACCATCCTGGCATCGTTCCGATTCATGAGATCGGGGAGTACAACGGACAACACTATTTCTCCATGGGCTATGTGGATGGCGAGAGTCTCGCTCAGCGGATCAGAGAACGACCACTCCCGCCAAGAGAAGCCGCGGAGATTGTCCGCAAAGTAGCACAGGCTATCGCCTACGCTCATGAACAAGGTGTCATCCACCGCGACCTGAAGCCGGGCAACGTGCTGATCGACAAATTAGGTGAACCTAAGGTCACTGACTTCGGCTTGGCCAAGAGAATTGAAGGAGGCGGCGATCTGACGGCGACCGGTCAGATTTTAGGTACGCCCAGCTACATGCCGCCTGAGCAAGCATCCGGCAAACATGATCAATTGACTCAGCTGGCGGATGTTTATTCCCTTGGGGCCATGCTCTACGCACTTGTCACAGGACGGCCCCCGTTCCAGGCGGACAATGCGCTGGACACTTTGCTGCAGGTGCTTGAAGAACCGCCAGTATCGCCCCGGCAACTCAATTCCACAGTACCACACGATCTCGAAACGATCTGCATGAAATGCCTCGAAAAGGAACCGCACCGCCGCTACCAAAGCGCGTGGGAGTTAGCCGACGACGCAGATCGCTTCCTCAACAACAGGCCGATCGAAGCAAAGCGGGTCACTAGCCTAGTCCGAGTCCAGAAGTGGTTCGATCGTCATGCAGAAGACTGCACGGCCGTCCACGCAGCGTACTGTGGATTGACTCTCCTTTTGACGCTGGTTCTTTTGTCGGTCACATCCGCGAGAACGCCCGTCGGAGACCGTTACGGCATGTGGACCGCATGGTTGTCACTACTTCCATTTGCGGCATCATTCTTCGTGGTGAGCTGGCTCGTCTTCACGGGTCGGCGCTACGCTCTTTTGTTATCCGAGATACTGTACTTCGTGTCCTTCGTTGCATCCATCGCGGCGGGGTTCTTCCTGAAAATGCCTTTTTATACAGTGTTCGTTCAGTCGAATCTTACGTTCGGACTCATGGTGAATATGTACGCAGTCCACGCTGGAGGTTACAGAAGAAATCCGACTGAGCAATGGAAAGACTACTCTAGCACGGGTATCGCCTTGCAGCTGTTTCTATTTGGCGCATGGTGTCTGTGCATTTCTACTGGCTGGGCTACTGATGAGAGTTCCAGGTCCTCGCTTTGGATGAGAATACCGATGTACTTCTATCAGAACTTTCGATGGTTGTCGGAACGTGCAGAACCAACCCAGCTTGACGTTGTGGGGCTCACTTGCCTTCAGATCTCAGTGCTCCTGGTCGTCTGGGAAATCTGCCTGAAACTGAAGTACCGCCGAGCTTGACTCGCCGTCGGCATCGGCTCAGATCGGCAAACGGCCCCGCAGAACGTATCAGGCGCTTCTGAACGACCCCGAGGTCGACCCGGTGCCTTCGGACGCGAAATAGGCCCCTTAGAGACGCACTGGCTGTGGTCTTCGCTCAAGCCATGGCGCGGGGGCCGAGACGGAGCGAGTACGATAGGCCACCGGGGGCGGACGGAATCGCGACGAGCCCACACGTCACGGCGATTACCCGAGGCGAGGACGCGCGCCGACGGTGCCGGACGACCCAGATGTCGACCGTGTCCATTGCGGAGCGTTCTAGGGTCGAACAAGTGACGTGAGCGATGGTTCCCTTGCTGTAAGTCACGTCCCGTCTCGTGCCTCAATGGACCAAGTGGCTGATTCACTCGATGAAACTAGGGCCACGCGGAAACCCAGGAATCCTGGCCTCGGACCACGATCCGACGGTTTGCCCGAGTTGAGGCCCGCCGACCGACAGGAGGACGCCCCGGTGCCCCAGGAGCCTCCGAGAATCACTCGATCCCAGGCCGTCTGCCAATCCTGGCACCACTCGCTCGCGTTGCCGTGCATGTCGAATAGGCCCCACGCGTTGCACAACCGACCGGCGACCAAACCTGGCCCGAACTTCTGATTCTTGACGTAGACAGCATACCTATCCAGCAGATCCTTCTCATTCCCGAAGGAATAGGCTGTGGTCGTCCCAACTCGGCAAGCATATTCCCACTGGTCCGCAGTGGGCAGTCGATAACCATTTGTGCCGGGGACTAAATTCCAGGCGTCAAACGCACGGAGCTGATTGTGATCGGGAATCTGCTCCTTTCCTTCTTTACGATAACACGGATTGCGACCCTCCTGCAGACTGAGCCAGTTGCAGAACAGCACCGCATCGTACCAGTTCACACCAGAAATCGGCAGCAACGGATCGCCTTGGTTGTCTCGGCTGATCTCATCCTGATCAGCTGGTCTCTCAGCGCCTTCATCGTCTTCGTTTAGGAATGCCGTAAACTGGCCAAGTGTCACCTCGCAGTCGCACAGCCAGAAGTCTTGCTCGATGCGTATCGTCTTGCATTCCTCACCTGCATGGCCCTTCGCGCGTTCAACCTGCCCAGCGGGTATACGAATCATCGTCAATCCCGTCTTCGTCACGTACCAGTCAAACCCATTCCTGTGTCCGGCTTCCAGGTTTGGAACCGACAGTCCCCACGAACGAAGTGCCCAGCCGGTTGCGCTGTGCAGTCCGCTGTCCGTTTCATTTCTGTGCCATTTGCCCAGCACTGGCTCCCAGGCCTGCTTCGCGTCTGTCGTGGGCTCGGTAATACTGCCTATGGCCAGAACTATGCCTGATCGCAGGGGGTTGTCGTGTGTGGTCTTTACCGCTTTCACCAGCTTGTCCACGCTCCCCGCCCATTTGGGAAAGTGCTCGATGAACATTGTTCGTTGGATTGGGTCCCATTCATCCTCATCTGCCCTCGGAAATGCCCGCAGCATATTTGCCGCAATCAACGAGTCACCGAGATGGAGAGCCACAGTGGCGAGTCGAGTTTTCAGCTGCCACTCTCCGTTGGATGTAGCGGTGGCCGCCGCGTCTTTCACCTTGGCCAGAGCCGAATCGCGCTGGTGTCGCAGGGTCTCGACCAGATTGTCACATTCGCCCTGTGTGGCTTCTCCAACGGAGCTAACCAAATAGTCGAGATGTACGTCACCGCACGCTACCAAGCCGTATGCGGTGTGGAGCTTGCGTTGCCCGGTCGCGTCAGCGTATTGCTGTCGGAGAAGCGGCAGAGCCTCATCCTTAAACGGCCTTATTGCATCCATCGCAGATGGTACTTCTGACGGTGGCGTTGTTGATAATACGCTCACGAGCGAACGGACCGCCTGCTGCCGCTCTGATGCTGCTACACTCGCCCAGTACGAGATACCTGCGATTCCGCCCAACAGCGCCAAGACCACAGCTGCCGAGAGTGATGCAACCGCCGGGTTCCGCTTCGCCCACCGCCATGTGCGTGAGACGTGGCCAACTGGACGGGCCTTGATCGGTGAGCCAGCAATAAACCGTTTCAGTTCAGCGGATAAGTCGGCTGCCGACTGGTAGCGTTTCTCCGGTGACTTTTCCAGGCACTTCAGGCAGATGGTCTCCAGGTCCCTTGAGATCGTGGCGTAAAGCCTGCGAGGAGGAACCGGCTCTTCCGTTTGGACCTGGAGGATCACCATCTGCTTCTCGCCCTTGAACGGCACATCTCCCGTTAGCATCTGGTAGAGGATGATACCCAGCGAATAGACGTCTGAGCGGCGGTCCGCGTGGTGAGACTTCCCCTTGGCCTGTTCAGGGGACATGTAGAACAAGGTCCCCAGCACGACGCCGTCTACGGTGATCGACACCTCCCCCGCCTCGCGACGTGCCAGACCAAAGTCGGTGATATGCGGTTTATCGGTAGCATCCATCAGGATGTTGCTCGGCTTAAGATCTCGGTGAATGACGCCGTGCTCGTGGGCATGGGCCAGGGCATCCGCAATCTGCAGGCACAGTTGGGCTGCTTCCCGTGGGGCAACGGGCCGACTCTTGAGCCACTGCTCCAACGTCACGCCCTCCACATAGTCACTGACGATATAGAGGGTGTCGTCGTCTCGGCCCACTTCGTGCACGCCAACGATGTTCGCGTGGTGGATCTGGCCCGCCGCGCGCGCTTCCCGTAGAAACGCCTCCAGCTCGTCTTCGGTCAACTGCTCCCTGCGCGGGATCTTGAGGGCGACGAATCGGTCGAGGTTCCTGTCCTTGGCCTTCCAGACGCTGCCTGACGCGCCGGTTCCTAGATGATCAACGAGCTCAAAATGGGCCAGTGTGCGATTCGGGCGTCGCCGAGTCTGTGTGACCTCATCGCTCCCCACCAAGTTGAAGTGACTACCACAGCCCGGGCACTCTACGTCCCGGAACGATGAGTCCTGGACGACCTCAATCGCGTTATGGCAGTGTGGGCAGCGAATGTGCATAAAGTGGCTCCGTCGGGAAGAACTGCCCACCATTCTGCCAGACGGCGGTGGCGGATCGCAAGCGAGAGCGGCTCAAGGATTCTGAATACCCAATACGTGGGAGCGAAAATCGGGAGCCGGGACGAGCGCGGATGGTGCCGGACGGCCAGGATGTCGAGTAGGCACGTCCGAGCGCGTCTGAAGCCTCGAAAATCGACGTGGGCTGTGCTGTCGAAGTCACCGGATCCTTGAAGACCTCCGCCACGCCATCGCGGGCCGTGCCTGCTCTTCACGAGATCACGGCCTACAGAGTCGTCCAGCGGCGTTGAAGTGCGTCCGCAGCTCCGAGACGACTCCCCGGCCATCCCGCTTCATCCAATCGCGTCTGTCGTCCGTTTCATGAACCTCACCGTCGATGAGCAATGAAAAGGATGGCTATCGACTCAGTGGCCGCTGCACAGAATCGCAGGAGTAGCGAGGTGAGTGACCCGCAGCGCAGCAGCGCTACGAGCGAGGCTCAGCGTGGTTGCCGGACGCTCCGCTGTTGTGATACAGTCTCTCCCCTGTTGCCCCAGACCCTCCCGTCGAGCCTTCGCTCCAGGCTCAGCGTCTGCTTAACCGGCTCACCGACCGGCCGGGACCACGGCGACGCGGAACCCCGTAAAGATGTCACGCATAATCGACGCGGCCCCTCCGCGGTTCGCCGCCCAGCAGAACACCGCTGGGTTGTCCCAGCCACCTCCCCGGTTCACGCGTAAGGAGCCGGTTGAGGGACCTGTAGGATCATGTGCCGGTGACTTCGTATAGTAGTCCTCCCCGTACCAATCCAAGCACCACTCCCACACATTGCCGTAGACATCGTAAAGGCCCCAGAAATTCGGTTGCTTCTGGCCCGCAGGGTGGGTCGTCGCGGCTGAGTTGCCCGTAAACCACCCGTAGCCCTCCAGATCTGCCGCGTCATTCCCAAACGAATACCGCAGCGTGCTTCCTGCTCTGCATGCGTATTCCCATTCTGCTTCCGTCGGCAGGCGGTACGCTCGGCCTGCCGCCTTCTCCTCTGCGAGTGCCGACAGTCTGCTACAAAACGCCACCGCATTATCCCAACTTACCATTTCAACTGGATGCCCTGGTGCCGCCTTGAAATGGCTCGGATTCGTTCCCATCACGCGCTCATACTGCTCTTGGGTCACCTCGAAAACACTCAACCCGAACCACTTGGTTAAGCGGACTCGATGCCGCGGGTGTTCATCCTGAAACCACGCGGCCTGGGCTCCCTCTTTCTCAAACTGCCGTGCCGTGTCTTCTGCCGATTCAGCGCTCCCCATCATGAACTCCCCTGGCGGAATGAGCACGACCTTCATTCCGATGGAGTTGGTCCATTCGACCGGCAGTCCCAGATGTTTGGCCCATGCCTCTTGGTGTTTTCTCGCCTGCTCGGCGCCGAACGGCGCAACAGCAAGTGGGGGTTCGGGGCCGGTGCGGTTGACTTTCAGCGGCGCGGGCGACGAATCCTCCGTTGCAGTATGTTCCTGTGCAGTTGGGTCCTCCGGTGTCGTCGCGTCGGGAGTTGTCTCCCTGGTGAATGTTCCGACATCAAACGTCTGCATCACCACCAGCGTCACAAACCACAGTATTGGGGTCTTCATCGGATGTCTCCTCTTGCGGCATGCATACAAGTGCTTCATCGTAAACGATCTTGTGGGAGACGCCGCGCAACTGCAGGACGTTTCCCGTTGCCGGTCGGCCTGCCAACGATGTTCATTTCTGGAAGCGGCCGGATAATGCCATGGCCGACGGGCCATATCCCGTCATTAGGACATAGCGGCTGCGATGCAGCGTCAGGCCGTCCACATCGAACACGGCAACCTGGTTCGCGAACGTGGTCTGAACAAACAGCTGGGAGCCGTCCGGACTGAACTCGATGCCCTCGGGGACGGGTTCGATAGGGATATAGTTCAGTATACGAGCAGGTCGCGTGGTCAGATCTAATGTGGCGAGATGACTCATCGTGCTGATGTCCATTCCGGTCCCCAGACAGCTGACGATCGCAAACCGACCACTGGGGTGAAATGCTACGCTCTCCATGCCATCGGCGACTTGGCAAAGTCGTTGCGTGACGATCGGTCGGTCCAGGCTGAGATCGACGATGAGCAGATCCTCGAGTGTTCCCTTGCCGCCGACACCAAAGCTATGGGGCACGAGCGCGATGGTGCCATCCGGGCTGATGCGGGGGGAAAAGCCTCTCATGATCGGTCCCAGCCCTTCTCCGGCCTCAATGCGGTGCAGATGCGAGATTGTGTCACGTTCGATTTTGAAGAGGTGCAGCTGAGCCTCTGCCGTATCTCCTTCTCCCTCAACCGTGACGACGATCAGGCGGTCACCTCGCGGGCTGACATCGAAAGAGAAGACGGGGCCGGGAGACTCCGCAGTTGCGACCAACGTCAACTTGTCTTCCCGCAACCCATAAATGTGGAAGCTGGAGTCGACGCCGACGATTACTTTGTTGCCGTCGGGATGCAAGTCCAACATCCAGCATTCGCCGGAGAGTTGCAGTTGATGAATTACGTGGGGGTCGTCTGGAGACAGATCGATCGCGCTCAAGACCGGAGCCAAGTGCTCGGCCGGTGTCACCGTCTGAACTCCCTTCACAAACAAGACATCTCGCCATCCATGGTTGGCCATGAAACCGACTCGCCCGTCGTCGGTGATGGCAAGGTGGGGTGAGCCATAAATCGTTAAAGGTGCCGCCCCCGTGACAGTCTTCGTAATTGGCGGATGGCTTGGACCGAGGTGGATCACGGTAAACGAGTCCTCCGCGCATGCTTGCTCGAAACCTGATGCGGTCCGGAGAAATCGCACCTCGCCGTCGTTGCCGCTCAACAAGGTGATTGGCTGCGCCGTCGTGAGATAGGGAACGTCACGGCGATCGCCAATTTGGTCCTGGGCGGCAAGTCGTCCCCAGGACGCCAGGATGAGAAGACTGGACAGTGCTGACAATTTGGTGATGACGTGCATCGCGTTGACCTCCAGAGGTTGGATGCTGCTTGTGCCGGGTGTCTTGAATTACATCGTGGCAAGAACTAAGTTACGGTTTCCTCCACACGTTAGGCCACCAATAATTGCCGCCAATCAGGACTCAGGTGCCGAAGGAGGGTCTTTCTAACCCAAACCTGACCATGGGCACGCTCGGTCTGTTCATAGGCCCACTGGGCAACACGGATGGAGGCATCGATGTCATGTGGCAATTCGGCGGCTGTTAAGCGCTGCTGCAATTCGCTGGCATGCTCCCGAAGCTGTGCCGCCCAAGCGGCCAAATGCTCCTCGGCGGCAATGTGATCCGACTTGGCGTTGTTGCATGCGGGATGGGAGAGCACAAAATCGTGGCCCAAATCTGTGCGATACCGCGACCAGGGTATGAAGTGATCCACTTCCACACCGCGACTGAGGTCCCGGCGGCAATAGAAGCAGCGTCCGGCCTGGATCTCCAACAAAATGGGTCGGTACACATCCAGTGCAGCGCGTCCCTGCCCCTCCATGACGGGAAAGGCGTCCCAAAGGACCAGTCCTGAATCGCTGCGCAGCCACATGCGAACGTTGTTCACGTCACAAAAGGGGCAATGATCTGGCATCGTGCATCTTCTCCTAGCCCGCCACGGCGGCTCGGTATGACACTGGGTCCAATGTACACCGTTCCGACAAGGCGCCGTAGAGCACGAACAGCCGAGGCTCCCGCGTGAAGCGAAACAGGCGGTACAGGTAGTATTGGCTGGCCTGGACCTCGGACCGGGACACCTCGTTGGCGGTCACATAGAACGGGAAATTCTTGCCCTGGGTCGTCGTCTTCACCTCGATGAGCCGCTCGGATTCGTCGCGGTCGTCAAACGACAGCACGTCGAACCCCACACCGTCCCCGGACGTCTGCGAGATCCATTCTACCTTCTGTGCCAGATCATCCCGACCACGTGCGCGAAGTCGCTGACGTTCCATCTCCACGGCAAACTGTTCGCCGAGTTGGCCCAGCCGCCGGTTAGCAGCTTCACGCCGAGCGTAATCGATACGGCAGCCCTGACGCTCTCGCCAGGGAACGGCGATGGTCTCGGGTAGTACCATGCCGTTCGGCGGAGACTCGAAGAGCCGGTCCACGCGTCCCAGTTTGGGAACAGTTTCGGGAGCGGCATCTGCCACCTGATCGAGTGCCCGGAGCAAATCCGGTTGTGTGTCGAGATACGACCTCACGCCGTCGATCAAGCTGCGTTGGAAGTGCCGGGCCGGTTTGTACCCGTCAATGTACGGCAGCCCGAGGCTCAGCAGGACGGCGCTCACGTTCTGGTGTTTGAACTCGAGGGATGACTTGGTGCGGTCCGAGAGTCTCTCCCGAAGCATTTTGTTGTGTTCGGCCTTGTTGTACCGCTCCCCGCGCAGATCCAGCTGCAGCATGTCGAAGTAGTCGGCGATGAGGTAGCCGATCTCATTCTCCGACCAAGCCTTGCTCTGGCAGTCTTCGGCCGGAAGCTCCTCCTGGTCCACTTTCTCCACGACCGTGAAGCCCAGTCGCCGCAGTTCGGAGTTGGCTTGGCCCGGAGCCTCGCCCCCACTGAACCGGCTGTGGTGCAGGATCTCACCGGTCAGCTGTCGGAAGGCGACCCCAATGACCGCCTTGGGTGCGTATCGCTTGCCTCGGTGGACAACCACGTAGCCGGTAGAAGGGCCAAACGGGTGCTCGATCCCGGCATCAAGGTCGGTCAGTGCTTTCAGGATGTGTTCGGGGCGTAGCCCCTTGGGAATGGACTGCGGCATAGCGTCATGATACCCCTATCACACCTCGCGATCACCAGCGCAGACGTGAAAACCGGCGACGCTCACGTGATCATCCCGGTCCATCGGCACTCCGGGCCAACGCGGCACGTGCCATCGTCTTATCGCCCAATACGTCAGAGTAAGAGTCCGGGGCAAGGACGAGCGCAGATCGTGCCAGTCGATCTGGATGTCGCCCCACAGCGTCTGATCTTTTGATGCCGCCAAAATCCTCGCCAGCCACAAGTGCGCAAACGACGACTCTGTCGACGCGCACGCCCCCCCATGCTTGCGAACCATATCCGCCTCACGGCGCGATGGTGCTGGGTGATAGCATCGGCATCCCGCTCGGTTGATACCGGCAGTGACCGCTGCCGACGATCGTCCGGCGTTGGTCGTCCTCCTCGCAGCTAGATCGCCTAAACGGCCCCGTAGAACGCTTCCCAAGTCCCTGGGTGACCCAGAGGTCGACCCGGTGCCTTCGGACGCGAACTGCGCCCGTTCGCCGCGACTGTACCGCGGTCTACGCGGAAACACCAACGCGGAGGTCGGCGCGGCGCGAGTACGGCGGGCGACTGGCCAAGTTTCGGTGAGATCACGCCGAACGGCGACCGGGGGCGGACTGAATCGCGACGATCCAATACGTCACGGCGAAAGTTCGAGGCGCAGGCGAGCGCGGGTGGTACTGGGCGACCCAGATGGCGACCGAGGACTTTGCGATGCGTCCGAAGGTCGAGAAAGCGATGTGGGCTATTGGGAAGTTGTCGCAGATGGATCGCCAGCGGGTCTGCCAGCATGCCGCTGACACCGCGTGAGCAATTTGTGAATGTGCAGATAGGCAGTTCCATGGCCACTAACTTGGACGTGTGACGAGCCCCTGGCCGCCAGACCAATTGTGGCGAGCTGGAACGCGGCTGCAGGGGCCCTCTCGGCGCCTAAACGCTTCCGGCGACATCTGGGCCGTCCGGGACAACGGCCCTTAAGAAACGATGCCTGCAGGTGCCTTCTGCGGGGGCGATAGGCGGACAGCCCTCCTGTTCGCAGCGGTCCTCGAACTTGTTCCTGATTTCCCCCACGGGCCAAATAGGCGACCGCGTTGGCTGCGTAGTCCAGCATCTGGCCCACGCCCTTGCGGCAAATGCGCGTATCGCTGCTGCGCTTGTGCCACACCTACAAATCCATCCCGGCTCCATTCACTCGCAGCCACTCCTTACGGTCCTGGTAGTCGGGGAGGATCCGGTCGACGAAATCCCAACATCTACCCTCCAGCTGATGCTGGAAGACATTTCCACGCTGTTTCGCGGTGGACGGGCGGTTTCCCAACACCGTGTGAGATTCTCTCTGCGGCGGCGGGATGATCGTGCGAGACTGAGATCCATCCTCGGCCTTATAGCAAATCCCCAGGGCTGCCGTCACGCTACTGGGACGCACCAACCCTCGCCACCCCAGTCGTTGGTCGCATTGTCCGTGAACGTCAACTTGACGGTCGCGCCTCGTGGATCAGCGTGTCGCGAACGTCACTGGTGTGGATTATCTTATCAAGTTGTGATGCAACGTCGGCCTCTCCGGGAGCGGTGATCGCATTGCCCGTCTGCGAGCGTCTCTTCTGGGCAACCGACTTCATGGCAGCTGCAATTACTGAGGGGGTCAGCAAATAGTGTTCTGCTTCCTTGCGCTCTAACGTGGCGAGGTGAAAGAATCAAGGGTTTTTAACGGTTAACGTTTGGCGTTTTTGTTCCGCGCCCCAGTGCTTGGGTAATCCTGCGCCGGACACTCTGCACGGTCGCACCAAGATGTTTTCGGCACCAGTTCCACTGTTGTCGTGGTATCGCTCGGCAACCGCGCTGCGTGTACCTTGCGTCATGCGTCGATCGATCACGCAGTGGCGCATAAGATGGGAGTTAAGTTTTCGCGTGTAGGATGTGCGCACCGTGTGCGCATGTTTGAAATCCGAAATCCGAAGCAGTAAATCCCAAACAAATTCGAATGACAGAAATACTAATGACAAAAACGCGCAAGGACGGAGGACGGAACCTCCAATAGCATTCCCAGTGATAGGAATCTGTTTGTGGCGCATGACTGTGGTTTTGTCGGCAGCGGAGGTTTTAATTTTGGGATTCCGAATTTGTTTGAGATTTCGGGGTGTTCGCCAAAATTTGTGGGTGAATTAGAGGCCTAGTGCGACTCACTGGGATTGCGTCACGTTCGGGGGGGCCACCAATGCACTCGGTGTTTTCGGGTTGGTTCAGAGGAGCGGCTTCGCCGCCAGTGTTCTGTTGCGTTCACGCAGACCAGGAGGTGCTCATTGGCACCCTCCTGGACCTCCTGCCTAGCCTCTCTCTGTTCCGTTCGCTATCGCGTTGTTAGCCACGCAATGATCCGTGTGGAAAAAAATGGCCTTCAAGTAGTGCATCCTGCGTGGATTCCGGTTATGGATGGTTTTCCACAACTGTCCAGCCGGAAGCACACAGGATGCAATTACAGACTATCCTCAATCACGTTGAGCCGTACAAGTCCTTTGTTTACAAGAAAGTACGATGGTCCGACCCCCAGACCAAAACGGCGATCGAGATCCTGATCGAACCGCGTGCGAACGGTCACGCCATATGCTCGCAATGCGGTGGCAGGGCGCCGGGTTACGACCATTTGCCAGCGCGTCGATTTGAGTTCGTGCCCTTGTGGCAGATTGCGGTCTACTTCGTCTATGCGATGCGGCGAGTGGAATGTCCGAAATGCGGCGTGAAAGTGGAGGAAGTTCCCTGGTGTGATGGGAAGAACCAGTTAACGACGACCTACCGATGGTTTCTGGCCGGCTGGGCGAAGCGGCTATCGTGGAAAGGGGTTGCCGAGACCTTTGACACGACGTGGCAGAATGTATTCCGCTCAGTAAAACATGCGGTTTCATGGGGGCTGGCGCATCGGAGCCTGGAAGGCATCGAAGCGATCGGCGTCGACGAAGTGCAGTGGCAGAAAGGCCACAAGTATCTGACTTTGGTCTACCAGATCACCGGTAGCAAGCGGCTCTTGTGGATTGGCCAGGACCGGACGGCCAAGACATTTTTGCGATTCTTCCGAATGCTGGGCAAGGAGCGAGCAGGCCAGCTGAAGTTCATTTGTAGCGACATGTGGAAACCGTACTTGAAGGTGATTGCCAAGAAGGCGGATCAGGCGATTCATGTGCTCGACCGTTTTCACATCATGCAGAAGATGAACAAGGCGATCGACAAAGTCCGCGCTGGCGAGGCCAGGCAACTGAAGAACGACGGCTACGAGGAAGTCCTCAAGCACTCGAGATGGTGTCTCTTAAAGAGACCAGAGAACATGACCGACAAGCAGACCGTGAAACTGTCGGAGTTGTTGAAATACAACCTTCGCAGCGTTCGAGCATATCTACTCAAGGAAGACTTTCAGCGTTTTTGGGAATACGTCAGCCCCGGTTGGGCCGCGAAATTCCTCGACCAGTGGTGTACGCGGACGATGCGTTCGCAACTCGAACCGATGAAAGACATCGCCCGAAGCCTGCGCAGTCACCGTGAGCTGATTCTCAATTGGTTCCGAGCCAAAGGCACCATGTCCTCTGGAATTGTCGAGGGCATGAACAACAAAGTAAAACTGACCACCAGAAAATCGTACGGCTTCCGTACCTACGAAGCCATCGAAAACGCCCTATATCACAATCTCGGAGCCTTGCCTGAACCAGAGTTTACCCACAGATTCTGGTGAGGAGGCAGATTTCGAATTTAGGATTTCGGATTTCCTGATTGGTTGCGGCCGCGGGCCGCGTTAGGAGTAAGAAGACTGTTGACGGCCAGAGGCCGTGAACGGTTACCTACAAGTTATGCGGCAACGCAATGCTCACAGCGACCGATCATCCTTGACTGATGTGGGATGACCGCCCCTGCGAACATGACGGACGACACCAGTAACGAGCGTGATGGCCGTGAGTGGGACGACCACACCGAGCATCACGACTGCGAATGTTCGTGACATGGAGGGGGCAGTCGCTGCAATCACAATGGAAGCCGTGTAGGCGCAGTAGTAGGCCAAAAACAGTGCGCCTTCCCATCGGGCGATCAGATACCCAGTGAAAAAGATTGGAAGGCAAGCCACGGCCACGGCGATCATCACGGGAATGTCGAGGCTGAACGCTGCCTCTGAGACCGCAACTCCCTTGGCTGATACCAAACTCGAAATTCCCAGCACTCCCATGATGTTGAAAATGTTGCTGCCCACCACATTGCCTACGGCGATATCTCGTTCACCTCGAATTGCCGCGATAACGGACGTGGCAACTTCTGGTAGCGATGTTCCCGCAGCCACGATGGTCAGGCCAATGACGAGTTCGGAGACGCCCAAGTGACGGGCGACCACAACGGCAGAGTCAATGAACCACTTTGAGCCCACGACAAGCAACAGCAAACCGACGATCAGCAGGACCACGTTCAACAGACTGCCACGACCAGTTGCGGCGTGCTCATTCGCTCCAAACTCGGCTTCATATTCCGCCTTGATGCCAGCCTGTTCCGAGCGACTTTTCAGGACGGCCCACAGCGTGTAAGAGATCAGCCCTGCCGTGAGTAGCAGTCCGTCGAGTCGTCCAATGCGTCCATCGCAGGCAAACAGCAATACAGCGAGTGAGAGGCCCACCATCAACGGTGCGTCGAAACGAATTAGCTGCTGCGACACTCGAAGTGGGACAATCAGCGCCGAAACGCCGAGGATGAAAAGTACATTGAAAATGTTGCTGCCAACCACATTTCCCAGGGCAACATCGGGCTGGCCCGCCAGGGTCGATTGAATACTGACGACCAGTTCGGGCGCACTCGTCCCAAAGGCCACCACGGTGAGACCGACCACCAGCGGAGAGATGCCGACCGCAACCGCCAGCTTGGACGCGCCGCGGACCAACAGTTCCGCTCCTGCCGTCAACAGGACAAGCCCCAAGACCAACATCAATATGACCAATAGAAACTCCTCAGGCTGGAGTCGCGCGGAGTCGCACAGGTGCAGTATACACGGTGCGGCGAGCAGGTCGCCAGTATCTCGGGACAGTGAAAGTCGGTCCATTGTCGCTCGTGAGCACCCAGGGCGGGCCATGCTCCCAGAAGAGTGCGGCGAGCGCGGCGACCGCCATCTCGTCGACGTCGCCGACCGGTTGCCCCGCGAGTTGGGTAGTGAGATGCCAAGTCGTGGACCGAGATGGCGTGTGGACAGATACCGTCGATAGGCCGATCGGTCTGACGCGGTGTGCCGCTCAAACGGTTCCCGCAATTGACGGGACTTCGTTCAGAATTACCGTCACGCGTCGGTCACACCGAACGACGCACCGAAAAGGCACGAACCGGACTTGAAGACCGCGACAACGTCCGCGCGACTGGTCAGCGAAGATAAATCGTTCGATTCTGAATCGCTCGCATTCTAACCCACGGGCGTCCCGGCGACATTTAGGGACTTCTCGGCCCCTCAGGGGTCATGGGCCGGCGTCAACTGCAAACAGTCGATTGGTGAAACATGTGAGTACACGGCTGACATTATGAGACGTTAGGAAGGCAATCAAAGGAGCGAATCAGCCGGAAGATTCCGTGGGAACGAATACGACTTCAGAAGCCGATTCGAAATGGCGGTGGGTCGCGAGACGAATGGGAGGGTGAACCAGGGGAAGACGTTTCCACTGGCAGACATCGGTCTCGGCCGGTAAAAGGCTGCGTCATGATCCGCTGCAATCACTCAGCCACCGGCGACCGGCGACC
>CAWDIM010000014.1:0-247772 GCA_963802295.1 uncultured Planctomycetota bacterium
CGGCCTAGAATGTCCGTCCTGCGGCTGCCGCCATCTCTACGTCCTGTACACCAGGCATCGCGCCAATATGATTATCCGAGCCCGTCTATGCCGCTATTGCCAACGCCGCGTTGTCACGCACGAGCGAGTAATCGGTTCCCACCAGTCAGCAAAGCACCAAAGTGCCGTGATGGAATTCAACGGTCTTTGATACGCTCAAACTTGACGGTAATAATCTCTCCTTGACTTGATGTTACTACGAGTTCCATCTGGTCGTCGGATATTCGTCGGTATTCAATTTTGTGCTGTGTTCCTGAACCATTGCTCCAGCTCTCCGCATAGCCACGAATCGCTGTCTCTGAAATCTCGGTGTATTTTCTAACGCTGCGACCATTGCCTACCGAGAAATCGGTTTCTACCAGCATTTTGTTGTCGCTGTCCCAGCCGATCACGCCCATAATCGCAAAATCATCACTTCCCACTGATCGAAACACTACCGCTTGCACCCCAGGCGCGGTCTCAGTCGTCTGCTTGCCGACCACTTCACCAATCGTAAACTTCCACTTACCTACCATGTACTTAAGCCATGTCTCGTGCAACTCTTCCGCCTGTGAAATCGTTGTGAGGCAGAGGATCAGGGCCATGGACGCCAGAGCAAGTCTCGCAACTTTCATTGTCTTGTCCCTCGTAACTGTAGATTCCCGAACAAAGAGCAACGGCAAAGACACGCCGCTGCATTGTGTCACTTCGAGTGTTAGTGTGACGCGATATCTGCAGTCAAGCAAGCACCTTGAAAATGGTTCGTTGTTCGTCCTCTGCTTCTCAGGAATTCCGTGCTCCACCAGCGTTTAAAAACCCCTTGCGTCTTTAAACGTGCTTTCCCCGGCCAACGCAGATAGAAACTTGGTCCATCCATGGTTCGACCCGCAGGAACGATCCGGCGATCTTGCCCCTCGTTTCCTGCAGACTGCATAGCCACCGCGATCCTATCGGGGTAGTCGCCAGTCCGTGAGCAGAGGGGTCACTGCGAAATCCCTCCTGCCATGAGGTGGCCAATGCCCCTGGGTCTGACGGTTTCTTGAGGAACCGTCCTGCCCCCCATTAGAGAAGTCACCGCCGTAGCCAGGGCAACCAGTTGGGATCGTCCTTCATCCGCTGAAGAAAGGCGGCGCTCCAGGCATGGACATTGAAAGGGAACTGGTTTGTCTTCAAGACATTCTCAAACTGTCGACGCGCGGCATCCCAGTCTCCTGAGGCAAGGCTGTTCACACCAAGTCCAAAATAGGCATGCGCTAACGCTCCAGCGCAACGGCAGGGAGCCAACACTGGCCAGACTCGTAATATGCGATCCCCTGCGAAACTACGATCTGGACACCTTCGGCCGATTCGCCAAGGCGTCGCAGGAGTCGGAGCGGCAAAGCAAGGTCGCTGCCATGCCGCTTCCGACTCCTCGTAAACTCACGCCGACCAAAGCCGACAAACTGGCCGAACTGATCGCCGCCTGTGCGATCGTACCGCCGGGGGCACGCTCCGAGACGGATTTCGCCGTCTGCTGTTATGCCCTGCGCCACGGCATCGCGGCCGACGAGGTGTGGTCGCGCGTGGAATCGGTCGGTAAATTCGCTGAGCGAGGCCGCAGCTATTTTGACGTCACCTGGGAGAACGCCGCCTACGATGTGCGGGCCTCCCAGCTGGAGAAGATCCAGCGACGCACCGTGGCCATGGTCACGCCTCCTCGACGCCGCGGATCAAACGCTCTTCGCCCTGTTCCACGAGCCGAATGTACTCCCGGATGTACTGTTCGGTCTTGCAGGTGATGCGGGCCAACTGCTCAAAGGTCCAGCCTTCGTCGGCCAGCCGCTTGATCTCCCGGGCAAAATCCATGCTGTCCGGCTTCGTGCGAGCAATGTTCTCCACGAGCGACTGCAGGTAGGCTTGCCGATCGTCGTGTAGATAACCTGCTTGCCGTGCTTTTTGCACTCGGCGCTGAACTGCGCCGACAGGTCGATGTCCTGGAACCGGCCCCACCGGCTCACGTCCAGGCAGAGGATGTACGTGAAGTCCGTCCGCTGTTTCACCCACTGGTCCATCAATTCGGTGAATGCCGGCCGACCTTCGGACGTGAGGCCCGACTTGCCGGCGTCGGAAAACTCCTGGATGATCTCGACGCCGTTCTTGTCGGCCCATTCTCGCACCTGGTCGCGTTGAATTGGGATCGAATTCTCTTGGCGGTCCTGTGCCGAGTGCCGATAGTACGCCACGGCCCGCAGCTTGGGCATTGCCCCCGGCTGCTCTGGTATGTCGATTTCCCACCACTGTGTCATCTGTCATCTCCCTTTTCTGTCGTACAAAGGCAAGCACGTCGCTCGCCGTCGTCAAGGAAGTGACAGTTACGCTAGAGTCGTAGCAGGGATCAAGCGCTGATGCGGGAAAAAGAAATGGAACCGTGCCGTAGGTGCCTTACGAAAGCACTATACTGGTCGACGCACGATTGGTGCGCTCTCGGAAAGACTCAACAATAGGAGTTCTGTCATGCAGACTCCGCGGGACCCCAATACCGCGCACTCGGGAGCAAACGCCGTTTCTCTCCGACCTTGAAGGAAGTGAATCATGACGCGGTCCCACGTCAGCCGCCGTGCGTTTCTTGATGACATCTGGCACCGCCGTGGCTAGCGGAGCCGGTCTGGCATCCTGTTCAAGAGCCGACACGCATGCCCCGCAATCGGCAGCACAACAGAGTGAAGAAGGCATCGTCTGGTGTCTGCAGAAGTGCATCATTGACACCGCAAGGAAGAATGTCGTCGTAAGATGTTCTTCGTTCTGGGACCAGGATCCGAACAACATCGCCAACGCGGTAACCTCAACTCACGATGATTTGGCCGTTTGGTCATTCATGGAAGATGTCTTGCCCGAACTGGTCGGTTGACGGACGCCTGGAGACAATCGTGCGTTTGCGATATGCTGGTGTTCGTGTTGGGAATCGCCCGTACAACTATAGGCCAGCGTCGGGCGTGCTTCGTTTGCCACACAGCTTCTGCCGAAGGGCTCGCAGCATTTTGGGTTATGCAGCAGGTCATTGCTTTGGAGTCAATGAATCATGGACAGCGAAAGCAAACTCGACCGTCGTGAACTCCTAAAGTCTGTGGGGTTGACGGCTGTCACAGTGGGAGTCACCGGAGCATTCAGCTCGGCGCTGGCAGATGAAAGTGCTCAGCAGCCCAAGGCTTGGTGGTCACTTGTCGAAGCAGTTCAGGCTGTTCGAGACGGGCTCGCAAGTTCGCTGGAACTTACCGAACTGATGCTCGAGCGTATCCGGGTCTTGGACGGCGGCGCAAGCGGACTCCATAGCTACTTGACGGTCATGGCCGATCAAGCACTGGCAGCCGCTCAGCAAGCTGATGAGGACTTGCGGCTTGGAAAGAAGCTCGGCATCCTACACGGTGTGCCGGTGGCCGTGAAAGACCTTTGCGAGACTCAAGGTGTGAAGACTACGGCAGGGTGTGCCGTACTTTCAGATAACCTGCCCGCTGCCGACTCCACCGTGGTCGCGAAGCTGCGGGAAGCGGGGGCCATCATTCTCGGCAAACTCAATCTGACGGAAGGCGCAATGACCGGCTATAGCCCGGCCTTTCCGGTGCCCGTCAACCCCTGGAACAGAGACGTCTGGCCAGGCGGGTCTTCGAGCGGATCGGGAATCGCTGCAGCCGCGGGGCTCGCATACGGGACCATCGGCACAGACACCGGAGGATCGATTCGATATCCGTCAGCGTGCTGCGGAGTGGTAGGACTCAAGCCGACCTGGGGACGAGTTAGTCGCTTCGGTGTGTTTCCATTGGCCGAGACATTGGATCACGTTGGACCGATCGCCCGCTGCACTAAGGACTGCGCACTTCTCCTCGAGGCGATTGCAGGCCGTGACCCGCTCGATGTCACGTCGCTTCCTGGCGGTCCACCGAGTATTGCGGCCGAATTGGGCAAGGGTATTGGGGATCTGACACTGGGGTGGGATGAGTCGTTTGCTCACGACGATGTATCGCCCGATCTCGCGGAAGCAGTCACTGCAGCTGTGGGGACGCTCGCCGATTGTGGGGCACAAATTCGACACGTCCAGGTCCCCAATCTTTCTGGATTCGGGAAAGCATGGAATACGATTTGTGCGGCTGAAGCTGTGGCTGCTCACGCCAGGTTCTACCCGACTCGCCGTAGCGAGTACGGCACGTTCTTCCGGGAGTGGCTTGATTTCGGAAGCACCATCTCGACCAGCGACTACGTACGCGCGCTGGTAGAACGTCACAAGTGTACCGGCCTGCTACGAGCACTTTTTCACGACAACGACATCGACATTCTTGTTGTGCCAACGCAGGAAGGTCCCCCGCCGCCTGTGAGTGAACAGAGCCAATTCGTACATGGTTCCATTGACCCATTGTTGTTCGCGGGAACGTGGGTGCGTTTTACTGCCGTCCATGATTTCAGTGGTGCGCCAACCCTCTCACTGCCGTGCGGCTTCAACGATGCCGGACTGCCGCTGTCGGTCCAGCTGGTTGGCAGGCATGGACGCGAGGATAGTATCTGCAGGGTTGGTCATGCCTTTGAGCAGACAACGGACTATCACACACGCCATCCACGACTGAATTAGTTGCGCTGCGACAGTTGTCTGACAGCCGACCTAGGTTTGTCGCGGCATCAATTCGTTCACGAGCCAGGCTGGATTCAGCGCCGTCACGTCGGACAGAGGAAACGTCAGCTTCGCGCCGAGAGGCAACCCCCACCCCGGCGGGGCAAGAGGCTGTGCGCCGTGCAACGACGTCGGTCTTCAGCGGGTGCAAGTCTTGCCCGGCAACGGCGTCGGGGCAAAACGGTCGCGAAGTGTAAGTCGTGGCGTCATTCTAGCGCGGATGTACGGCTGCGGCAGGTATTCGGCCCACGCCGCATCGCCAATAGGTATCATGGTGGGACAGAAGAATCCGAGCATCATGTTGGGCGCGAGGTGGAGCGCAGAGAGAACCCGTAGGCGTGCGGGCAGTCTATCGGTCACTGATCGCGTGGCACACAACTCCCGTTAGAGCCCATGTCCGACATTACGCACATCTTGGCAAAGATCGAATCCGGCGATACGCATGCCGCGGAGCAGCTGTTGCCGCTCGTCTACGATGAGTTGCGAAAACTGGCTGCGGCGAAGTTGGCTCGCGAAAAGCCTGGCCAGACGCTGCAAGCCACCGCCTTGGTGCACGAGGCCTACTTGCGGCTGGTGGATGCGGAGCGGGCACAGCAATGGGATAGCCGGGGGCACTTCTTCGGGGCGGCGGCCGAGGCAATGCGCAGGATCTTGATCGATCGTGCTCGCCGGAAGCAACGTCCGCGGCACGGCGGAGACAGGCAACGAGTCGACTTCGATTCCGGTTTTGCAGCTGCAGACGCGGCACCGGATACCCTGCTGGCGATGGACGAGGCCTTGCAGCGTTTTGCAGAGGAAGATCCGAGTAAGGCCGCGTTGGTCAAACTACGATATTTCGCCGGGTTGCGACTCTCCGAGGCCGCCGAAGTATTGGGTATTTCGGACGCAACTGCTAAGCGATATTGGGCTTACCTTCTGCTGGGGTCGCCTGATGATGCCTCGCAGGTGGAAGGCCTCGTCGCCGATATGCTCCACGACAAGTCTCCGTTTCTGCGCCGCCATGCACTGCTTCCAATGTGCTTCACTGGTAGTCGCGTCAAGATCAAAGAGTGCGCGATGGCGGAACCCAAGGTGGTCCCAGGCCTTTGGAACGATGCAGCCTGCCTGAGCTATATGGCCGACGAAACCAGCGAGACGCAACTGTTGGAGCTGGCGGGCGAGGACTACGTGTCCCTGGCCAATGCCTATTTCACAATTGCCATGCTGCGATTGGCCGACGGCAATGAAGCAGAAGCTATCGAGTACTTCGAAAAGTGCGTCGCTACGAACGCAACTGGCTTCTTTGACTGCGAGTGGGCCCGCGCCTATCTGTCGCGCATGAAATCGGGGGCCATCGACAAGTAGTTCAAAAGCTAACGATGTGCTCCAGATTACAGACTATTTGACTCCGTCGAGCTACATCATGCGCCGTCACGTAGGGCCCCTGGCAGCCCGCGGAAAGGAAAGTACGAGTGTCGACGAATTGACTCACGCGTCGAACGACGCGGTTGATTACTAGACTTCTGGCGTCATTTGGCGGAGAGATGCGTCACGACGAACTTCCGCATGGTCTCATAGGCGTCTGTGATTTGCTGGGGATCACCGCCTCCAAAGCCATGCTCTCCGTTTTCAATTCTCTTGAGCAAGTGCGAGACGCCGTGCTTTTCAAACTGCTTGACCATCATCAGCGACTCTTCGAACGGAACATCGGTGTCTTTCGTGCCATGGATCAGTAGCGTGGGAGGGTAGTCCGATGGGACATTTCGCACCGGCTCAAAGGGGACGATCTGCTCGGCGATCGTGGTGGCGTCGAAGCCGCTGACTTCCTGAGGCCAGATGCCCTGTTGACGGTAGTACAGATAAATCACGCCGCCATCTCCCTTTCGCCGGGTCGAATCAGAGACGACGGTTCCGTCTGTTTGCTGCACGGCCTCCTCGCGAGTGATCTTCCGCGGGTTATGGCACGGATGTGGACTGGGTGTGGAGTACCAATCCCCGATCAAATCGCCATAACCGTACAAGGCGACCAGCGCTTTCGGTCGTGGCTGGACGCGGTATCCGGTCACCAGCGTGAGGTATCCGCCGGCCGACTCGCCGGCGACGACAATGCGGTCAGCATCGAGATGGAACTGCTGCGCCCCCTCTTCCGACAACCAATGAAACGCCGCCTCAATATCGCTGATCAGGTCGGGAAGTTTCGTTTCGGGAGCCAGGCGATAATCGATCGACACCAGTGCATAGCCATTCACTTGTGCCAGGGCACTCACTTGAGGGTGGATGCCCTCACGGTTCCCCATGATCAGTGCCCCACCGTGAATCCAGACGATTACCGGTCGTACATCGTTCCCTTCAGGGCGATAGACGTCGAGCAAGATCTTGTGCCCATCGACTTCGCGGTATGTGACCGTTGTTTTCACCGCTTGTGGCTGTGCCGGGGCTGGCTGTGCGTGCGTCATGCCGGGTGTAACGAACAGGGCGACTGTGGTTGTGTAATACAGGATTCGGTTCATGATGCACTCCAGGCCGGCCGCGATCCGTTGACTGCCACGCATTGTCGCGGCGATTGCCGATATCCGCAAGTTTGTTCCGCACTTCCTACCGCAAATGCCAGAATGGAAGCGTCTCCCCTCACGTTCACAGCTGGTGCATCGTACCCCTCTGTAGCGGACGAGCAGCGGAATACTGGTCGCGGATTTGGTAAGTTAGAGCCCATGTCCGACATCACGCACATCTTGGCAAAGATCGAATCCGGCGATCCGGCGGCCACGAACCAGCTGCTTCCGCTCGTGTATGACGAACTGCGTCGGCTTGCTGCCGCCAAGCTGGCGAACGAGAAACCCGGTCAGACGCTGCAGGCGACGGCGCTGGTGCACGAAGCGTACTTGCGACTGGTCGATCAGACCGTGCCGCAGCAGTGGGACAATCAACGGCATTTCTTCGCAGCGGCGGCCGAAGCGATGCGGCGGAACCTGATCGAACGAGCGCGGCGGCACCGGAGCCTCAAGCGGGGTGGCGATCAGCCGCAGTTTGAGTTGACGGAAATCGAGGCGGCCGTGTTCCCGCTGGCCTGCGATGTCCTCCTGGGTCTGGACGAAGCTCTCCAGAAACTAGAGCGGCAACATCCCCGCAAAGCCGAGCTGGTGAAGCTGCGTTTCTTCGCCGGACTGACCACCGGCCAAGCCGCCCAGTCGCTTGGGGTATCCGCCACAACTGCCGAGAGTGATTGGTCTTACGCGCGGGCCTGGCTGCGCCTCAAGATGTCGGGTGGCCGGCCTCCCGATACCCCGTCGTGATTTTTCCGGATTTCGTTGGGGTCCACAGCCATGGATTTCGCATAGTAACGCGAAGGGCAGAGTGTCACGCGTCCAGCCGAGGTGCTCCCATGCCAGACCGACGACTCAATGAGGAAGAGATCTTCCACGTCGCGCGCAAGATCAGTGATCCAGAAACGCAGGCGAAATACCTGGATCAGATTTGTGCCGGCGACCAGCCGCTCCGGGAACGTGTCGAGGCGCTATTGAAGGTCCACGAGCAACCAGAAGGCTTCCTTGCGCCGGAAGCGGAATCTGGCGCGACAGCTGATCAACCGTCGATCGCCGAAATGCCGGGCCATGAAATCGGTCGGTACAAGCTGCTCCAGAAGATCGGTGAAGGGGGATTCGGCGTCGTGTACATGGCCGAACAACAACGGCCCGTTCATCGCAGGGTAGCATTGAAGATCATTAAACCGGGGATGGACACTCACGCGGTTGTCGCCCGTTTCGAAGCGGAACGCCAGGCTCTGGCGCTGATGGACCACCCCAACATTGCCCGCGTGTTTGACGGTGGCGCAACGGAGACTGGGCGCCCGTACTTCGTTATGGAACTCGTCAAGGGGGTGCCTATCACCGAGTACTGCGATGAGAATCAGCTGTCCACCGACGAGCGACTCCGTCTGTTCATCACGATCTGTCAGGCTGTCCAGCACGCTCATCAGAAAGGCATCATTCACAGAGACCTCAAGCCCTCGAACATCCTGGTCACGCTGCACGACGGCCGGCCGGTCATCAAAATCATCGACTTTGGCGTTGCCAAGGCCATCAATCAGCAACTAACAGAAAAGACCCTATTCACGTCATACGGGCAAATGATCGGTACGCCGCAGTACATGAGTCCTGAGCAGGCGGAAATGAGCGGCCTGGATGTGGACACGCGCAGCGACATCTACTCGCTTGGTGTGTTGTTGTACGAATTGCTCACGGGTACGACTCCGCTAGAAGCCGACCGATTGCGAGCTGCTGGCTATGCCGAAATGCAACGGATGATCAAGGAGGAGGAGCCCCCGAAGCCCAGTACGCGGCTCAGTTCGTCGGGCGACAAGCTAACCATCGTCGCGAAACATCGCAGCATTTCTCCAGAACGTCTTTCCGCGCGATGAAAGGCGATCTCGACTGGATCGTGATGAAGTCACTTGAAAAAGACCGGTCGCGCAGATACCTTACTCCGCACGATTTTGCGGAAGACATCACGCGCTTTCTCGAAGATCAACCGGTGCTCGCCTGCCCGCCGTCAACTGTTTATCGACTTCGGAAGGTCGCTGCCAGGCACCGACTTGCGCTGGCCGCCGCCGCCACTGTGCTAATCGTGCTGCTTGCTGGGGTCGTAACGAGCACGGTGTTTGCCATCCAGATGTACAAGGAACGGCAAGAAGCCCGTCGGCAGCGCGAGGCTGCCGTGGCCGCACAAGCGGAAGCAGATCGGCAACGTGTCTCAGCTGAAAATGCCCAAGAGCAGGCGGAGACGATAGCCGGACGACTGCAGGACACGCTCCGCCAGTTCCAGCACGAACTGCTGGACCACGCCTTCAGCTTGGCGCTGGCTGGGGATGTCGCCGAAGTGAAAGCTGCCCTCAGCAAGGCCCGAGACGCTGCTGCGGACGACGACGTGATTCGCACGATCCGCGGAATCGCCTACCGGTGCAGCGGCGACCAGCAAAAGGCGATTACCCTGCTCAAAGAGGTCCTGGAGGACCATCCAGACAGCCTCGCCGCACTCTGCGCGCTGCACCTTGCAGGTATGGGCGCTTCCAGTTACGAGGAAATGAACACGTTGCACGAGCGACTTGGGCGGGCCGAGAAGACCGCGGGAATCAGTGACCACGCGCGGCTCTTGTTGGCTGAAACCAAACTCTTCGGCACGATGGATCTCCCCCGTCTGGTCCAAGATGTAGACGCGATCATCCAACGGCATCCTCGTTGGGGCATCGCTTTTGCGGTTCGCTCGATGGTCAAAGTGCAACTTGGTGCACAGACCATGTCAATGGATCGGCTCCAAGATGCGGCCGCCGACGCCGACACAGCAAGAAGGCTGTTGCCTGATAACCCGTACCCCCTGGTGGCAAGTCTGAACGCCTACAATTACCTGTTCCAGCTGGCCACACACGAAGGATTGGACACCGCAGAACTGAAATTGCGGGCGGGCAATTTCGCCGACGAGTTGGAGAGATGGCCCAATCTTATGCCCGGCAACTTCAGCCGACTGGTGTATTTCCATCTCTCCCAGCAGGATCAGAAACTTCAGTCTGAGAGGCAGAGGCTTCTGGCTCGCGGTTACGGGTCACCGCAGCCTGAACTCGCGGATCTTCTCCAGCGCGATGATCCGTCGGAACTTCTGGCGTTTGCAGCGCGAGACCCGTCGCAGGCAACTCCGAAGATCGCTGTGGCAATTCGTCATGTCCTCGACGGCGACTCAGAGGCGGCTTTCAAAATCCTTGAAGAGCTCGAACAGGGAGAAGCTCCCACCAATACTCGCTGCCTGGCGCTCGACATTCCGAGCATTGCCCAGCGTCCAGACCTCATGAAGCGGTCCGCAGAACGCATTCTGGCAAGACTGCCAGAGCATGATCCGCCCAGCCTGTGGCGATTCGAAGTTTGGGAAGCACAGTACGTCGCCGGATTTATGGACGAAGACGAATTGATCCGGCGTGCTGGACCGTTTCATATGGAAGGTGCCGCAGTACACTGGCTCGTGGGCATGAAAGCACTTTCGCACGGTGACACGTCGAAGGCGCGACGGCACCTGGAGATCGCCGCTGCATTCGCCGATCCAGGCGCGTGGGGAACCGTTTTCTCCCGTGCGTATCTGAATCTGATGGATAAAGGTCGCATTCCCGTTCATGCGAAAACATCACCAGGCAATAGAGATGCACCGCCCTCGCAGTAATCACGCGTGACAGTTGGCACAAGAGAACACATACGTGGCGATCCGACGTGAAGTGTACGAATCAATACTCCCAACGGATTGCGGATTGTGGGTGTAACCATGGGCAGTCGCCAACCCGACGAAGAAACGATCTTCCATACGGCTCGCAAGATTGATGACGCTGAAGCGCGTAGAGAGTATCTCGGCCAAATCTGTGCCGGCGATCAACCTCTTCGCGACCGTGTGGAGGCGTTGTTGAACGTCCATGAACAGGAACTGGCTTTCCTAAACTCCGAGGCGGTTAGTCCGCCACCGACCGCTGAACCAGCGTCGCTTACGGAGCGGCCTGGCACCACGATCGGTCGCTACCGCCTGATGGAGAAAATCGGCGAAGGCGGCATGGGAATCGTGTATGTGGCGGAGCAGGAGAAGCCACTGCGGCGAAAAGTCGCCCTGAAAGTCATCAAGCCTGGGATGGACAGCAAGGCAGTGACGGCTCGCTTTGAGGCCGAACGTCAGGCCTTGGCGATGATGGATCACCCGAATATTGCCAAGGTCTTTGACGCTGGAACTACAGACGCAGGTCATCCATTCTTCGTGATGGAGCTTGTTAAAGGGGTTCCGATCACGGACTACTGCGATCAGAACAAATTGACCATCCGCGAGCGATTGGCGTTGTTCATCCACGTTTGTCAGGCTATCCATCATGCACACCAGAAGGGCATTATCCATCGCGACATCAAGCCTTCGAATGTACTGGTTACACTGCACGACGTCGCACCAGTTCCCAAGATCATCGATTTTGGCGTGGCGAAGGCGCTCAATACTCGGCTAACCGATCGCACTGTCTATACTGAGCACCTACAGATTATCGGCACACTGCTGTATATGAGTCCTGAACAGGCCCAGCTGAGCGGTCTGGATGTAGATACTCGCAGCGACATCTACTCCCTCGGCGTCCTGCTCTACGAGTTGCTGACGGGCACAACCCCGTTTCAGCAACAGGACCTGGATCGGGCCGGATTTGACGAGCAACGACGGATCATTCGCGAGCAAGAGCCGCCACGTGCGAGCATGCGGATCAGCAATTTGGGGGAAACAGCCACCGCGATCGCCGAA
The DNA here is from genome assembly GCA_963802295.1 of uncultured Planctomycetota bacterium. Classification (GTDB taxonomy): domain Bacteria; phylum Planctomycetota; class Planctomycetia; order Pirellulales; family Pirellulaceae; genus JAJRVM01. Next base: position 11,933 of record CAWDIM010000014.1, read on the forward strand.
CAGCGAAGAACCGACGCCAGCAGACTGCATCAGCAGATTCGAGGCGACCTGGACTGGATCGTGCTCAAAGCCCTGGAAAAGGACCGCACCAGGAGATATGAGTCGGCCGCCGGGTTCCAGTGCCTACGTGGCACTATCACACGAACTCAACGAGGAGCCTGATCCAAGTATTGTTGCTGCGGTGCGGACAGACTCCGCGAGCCCCTATACTGACCTTTGCCGTGCATTCTTCCTGATAGCCGACGGCAATCGCTCCGAGGGTCTTGCACTCGCGAAGGGCGTGCTCGATAGCGACCCGCCGCTCGACCTTTCCACGTCCTGCCTTCTCATCCTGCACCTCGCCGGCGAGTTCGACCAAGCCAAGCTGTGCACCCAGGCTCAAATCATGAGGTGGCAGTCGGCGAAACTTGATCCGTGGAACGGATGGATGCGTGACAACTTACTGGAGTACTTTCTAACTGGTGACGAAGTCCGACTGCTCGGACACGCGCAGGACGACACGTACATGCGGAAGTGGCTCTCGATAGCGCACTCCACCATTGCGGCCAGCCGATTCGGACGTGGCGACATGCAGGGTGCCAAGGAACATGCCTTGGACTGCATCAAGCAACATGTGTTCTACTTGACGGACCACGCCTGCTGGAGAGCAATTGCCAAACGACGAGGGTGGAGCCAATAGATGGCGATGCGCCAATCAGGGGCAGCCGAGTCCGGAAGGAATTCCGACGCACCTGCCTGAACTCCCTCCGTTGCACGACCCCACATTGGGGATCACTCAACCACCCTGCGGAATCGAGCGCAAGTAGTTTTCAATTTGAATTGGCAGCGATATAAAAGGCTTTCGTATCGTCGAAACTGGATTTGAGGGAAATCGGTATTCAACTCGAGAAGGTGCACGTTCTGTGCTGCCAGTCGACGCGTTTTAGGCCACTCACTTGAGGAGTCGGACATGAAGAAGTTCACCCATGCACTTGTCGGTTTGTTGTCTCTGTCGTTCGCGTCCGCTTGCGCTGCCAACGAGTTCACGCTCGAACAGGCGATTCAGGCGTGGAGTTTCATGGAGGGAAATTGGACGCTGACCAGTCCGGAAGGGCAGACATTTGATGTTAACGTCCGGCTTGCACCGACCAAGACGGCCTACATTTCTGAATCCCCGCAAGGATTGCATATTTTCGGATGGGACCCAAAGTCAAGGTATTTGGAGATTCAGTCATTCATGCCTGACTCGTCGCGCGGGATAGCGTTGTACGACCGCGAATCGGACAAAGAACTTGTCGCGAAAGAGACAAGGATGGTCGGGAAGGATGGGACGGAAACGACCTTTACGGAGACGGGGGCCTTTACGGTCATCGACAAGGACACGTGGCAGTTCGCGATGGGGGACGCCAAGTGGTTGTGCAAGCGCAAACCTCGGCCATGATCGGTGGTGGAACTACGCGCCGTCACAGACGGCGCGGATCGCCCGTCGCTGCCATAATCATATCCTGGCTTGCGCTCAGCGCGGCAGTGTCTACGTACTTTCCGCAGATGACCAACTGGCCGTCGTCCACCGGACGGACCTGGAGGAAGCCATCACCGCCTCGAAGAGTGGTCGTCGTCCGCGGTGTTACTGCGTTCGATGCGCTCAGCGGGAACTGGATCGTTTACGCGACCCGCCTGCCCACTCGCCAGCGTTTTCAACAGGTCACCTTGACAGCTACGCGAGATCCTCGCTCCGCCATGGATGCCCGTTGCGAATGTCGTTCCAACAGAACCGGACGCCCTGATGGTCGGCCGGGTTGAGTGAGAGTATTCGCTCGAACACAGCGCGTGCATTCCCTGGCTGGTCGAGACGCCAGACACAAAGCCCATATCCGTGCAGCGTGCGCAGGTATGGTCGATTGTAGATGTAGCCCCAGGGCAACAACTCCGTGAAGTCAGGAGTCAGAGACAACTCGGCAATCCGGATCGCGATATCGTAGTGGGTAATGGCATCCTCTGGTCGATGGTGAAAAGCCAGGTTGCCGAGATGCGCATGGGCGTCAATGCAACGCAGATCCGCAGCCAAAGCCTTCATCAACAGTCTCCGAGCTGATAATGGGTCACTCATTTCAGCCGCATCCGCGACAAGACATGTTTCGTTGTCGTTTGATTCGACACCAACACCTGCGCCCCACGCGATACCGGAAAACCTGAAAGCCCGTCGCGGTTTCGAAGCGAATCGAAGCCACATTTCCCCATAGGGATCGGTGGGTTCGAACGGTTCGTGGATCTTGTTGAGATCGTATTCGCCTTGGTCTTCAAGAGGTAGAGGGTCGAGCTCAAGAGCCGGTACATCGGTCCAAACGCGCTCGATACGGCCGGTGGAACAGACGGTTCCGCTCCAAGTCCATTGTTTGGTCAAGGTGACGTCGACGAGTTGCCCCGGGGCCACGCGGTACGCGTCAATGCCGCCTGACCGCAGAGAAATGACATCGGTGCCATTGAGCTGACGAAGGCGTATCGACTGCTGCGAGCAGCTCAACGCAATCGCAGTGATGCGTTTGGGAGAGATACCCTGGTCTACGTGTTCTGGGTCTTTTGCGCGAAGCACATGCAGGCGCGCCGTTGAATAGGATTCGCCTGTTTTCGCCCGCCTTGCACGTACACGTTTCTTCAGGTCCTTTTTCGTAGTCATGATCGTCTCCCTATTGGACCGCGTGACCTTGACCCTCGCTCAAAATCGCGCAGCCAAAAGAGACGCACGATACGCTTACCGGAGGAGAGAGCTCCCCTTTGCCCCGATCAAAGGTCCAGCGAGGGAGGACCATTGGGGTTGGGCGTCGGATTCGCCAAAGCTACAGATTAGCCTAGCAAAAGGGAGTGCGGAATTCAATGGTTCCAAGTTCTGCTCGAATCCTATCCGGGTACAGAAGGGGAATCGCGCTGAGGGCGCCAGTTCCTGTTGCCAGAGCCGCCGAAAGCGTTGTGTATTCCACTTCGCATCACATAGTCCCTGGCCCCGGTGCCGGTGCATCAAGGATGAGACTCAGGCCAGCTTCTTTTCAATCGCGACCAGGCGGGCGAGGTTCTTCAGATCCCGATCATGAATCTTGCAGGCTGCTTCATAAGATGCAGTGGTCTTCGTGCAAACCAATGTCTGCGGGTTGCCGCGGCGCAGGGTGACGTGGGTGCAATCGCAGCGGTGGCCGTCGATTACGCGATGCAGGTGCTGCCGACGTGCTTTGGCCAATGGAAATCGAGCCTGTGGCTTCTCGGGATCGGCCAGGAATTCCGCCAAAGCCTGGCAGTCTTTGCACTTACAGGGAAGATCTGCGGCGCGACGATAGTCCAGCGGCTTCTGCGGCGCCGCCGCGACGCGGTGTTCCAGTGCGGCGCGGCAAAGACTCAACCATTTCGAAATCGCGGCACTCGGGGTCGCAAGCTTGGCGAGTTGTCGCTCGAGCCCAAAAATGGCGGCCAGGTGTGCGTCGGTTAAGTCAAACTTGCCGCATGACCAGGCATGTTTGACCAAGCGGCCCAGCGGTTTCTCCGCGCCGGCGGTTAGCATCGCACTGACCAGGGAACGAAGCAGCGCTGTCCGGTCAACTTCCCGCACTCGCCAATCCGGCTTGCCAGATTCACCATCGAACGCCTCGACCGCTTTCGCCAACCCCGCACATAACCGGGTGCATACCGCAATGCGTTCGGACTGTTTGTCTCGCAGCGTGCAGAGGATTCGCAGCATCTCCGCGTTGCGGCTGATCGTCGTCGCCGTGGAAGCTTCGATCACAGCCGCAAGCGGTTTCTCGAACTGCCGCCAGCCGTGTTTCTTGCAGAATTTGCCGAACGACTTGTCGAGCTGTACGATTCCGTCCGTCGGCATTGTCTTGGACAAAAAGCTCTCAACAAGAGCCGGATCATCCAGCTCACAAAGCGCTGCCGGGAAAGCGTCGCGGCCGGTGTTCCTCTTTTCCCATGCATGGCCACGATAAGCTGGCTGCCAGGAATCGATGATCGCAGTGGCAAACGAGCAGCATTCCTGACACAGCTTCTCGTGTTTTGCCTTGCTCGTCCGCTTGAGCCGCCGGACCATGGCCGCGAACCCTCCCACGGAAGCGTCAGTCCCCGCGCTGCACAGTACGTGAAAGTGCTTTGCCCGTGGCCAGATAACCACCGCTGCCCGATGGTACCAGCGCTCCAGGGTCATTCCGGCGTTTCCCGTGTAGCCTTCATAGTCTTCGCGATTCGGTACTGCCTCCTGCAATGGCTCGCCAGACACGATCTCGTCTTCCTTCAGCTGAATCTCACCGAGCAGTACCTTCTTCCCCGCGCGATCGGACCAATGATCGGCTGACAGACTCCAATCGTAGATTTCACCCATGTCGTATTCGCTGGTTGTCTCGTGAATGTCCATTTCGTCTTCGTCGTCGGACCAGCGATAGCGGCGTCCACGCCCGTAGCCGTAAGAGTAATCGTCGTAACCGCCTTCCGCTTGGCCGCTCTGCCACAGCGTGACCAATGCCAGATGAGCGATACAGTCGGCTTGTTCCGCCGCCTCGAACAAGACTTCGGCGCGGCGCGATCGACGCCCTTGAGTTTATCGATGGAGAGGCCGTCTTGGGTGTAACGATGGTCGAGCGTGACGGCGAGCCTGAGGTCATCCGCACCCTTGCTCCAATCTCCGAGCAGTTTGCCAATTGCCGCCGCAGTCAATTCATATGACGGGGCCGCAATGCCCTGCTTGCCGCGGGATCCGGCGAGCGTCAAGTTGTATGTCAAACACAGACGGTAGCCGCTGCGCACAGGCCGAACCTCATGCTGACAGTCGGCGTAAAACGCAGCGTAACTCAATTCATGTCCCCCCGCCGCACCTTTGAAGATGACTTCGTGGGAACGACCGTCGTGCGATACAACCAACTCGCCTCCTTCATGCACCGCTGGCAGCCCGACCACCAGCGTCGCCACCATCCGATCTAGTTTCTCGCCGTCACGGTGCGGTAGGAAGAAGCTACCCTTTTCGTACACCAATAACTTGTACAAATGCGCCACCAGCTTCTGCCTGCCCAGCCCCAGCGTTTCCTTCACGTCGTCAACAATCGAAGCGATGAACTCGTCCCACTTGGGATTCGTCAACTGGAACTGAGCGGGATCGAGTTCCCAAACGCGACGCACATCGGTATCGACAACCGTTTCGGTCCCCTTGCCATACGGTGCCTGCCGGCAAAGCTTGATCAGCTTGCGAGCATGCGGTTTCGTCAGCGGCAGGCCCACGACGCCCATCTTGTCGACTTCCAAGCCCGGCATCACCAGCGGCCGATCCCCGTAGGTGCAAAAATCTCCGGGCCGATCGACCTCACTGAGTGCTTTGAGCAATTTGTCGGAAACGGCGATTGGCTTCGGCGTAGCGGCTCTGCGGCGGGTGGCCATAGCGACTCCTTTCCAGAGAGAGGGGATTCGGTTCCGTGAAGTTCGCGAGACTTGAATGCGGGCCGTTTGGCGGCCTGCCATGATGTAAGTTGGATTATCCTTCATTTCTAATCACCGTCTTCTTGTAACGCTACTACGCTGAAGCACAGCACGCACGGGAGGGGCAATCGGGAGGCCGAGCGGTTTGAAAAATCTCGATCCAACGGCCCCACCCCGTCCGAGAACTGTCTGGGAATAGGCTCAATTCCCTTGCACTTGCTATGACCTGGGGAGTCGTTCGCGGGCAATGGCTGCTCGATGGCGCCAAGGTTCAGGCCCACCCCTATGGGGGTCATTCGGCGTGATCATGCCAGCGGATTCTCGGCAGCAATCTCTGTTTCCAGTATGTATTGACTTTCCGGATCCGGAAAATATGCCATAATTGGAAACGAGCGGTCAATCTCTCCTGGCGGACGTTTTCCAGCTTTGGAAAATGCTCTGTTCATGCAAATCGTGGCTATTGAGGCCACGGCAGCGAGCCAAAAGGCCATGATCAGCGAAACCGAAATGCTCAAGCAGTTGCAGCAGGGTGTCGAATTTCCGCCCGTCGCGCTCCGCCTCGTCCAAGGAGGTTTGCGTGACCGGGTCGGAGAAATCGACGCGGTCCTCGAAGTTCGCGCTGGCCAGCAGAGCTACCAGTTTGCCGCCGAAATGCGCGCACGCAGCACTCCGCGCGCCTTCGAGGAGGCATTGCAGCGGATTGAGCGAATTGTCCAGGGCACTTCTTACTATCCGATGCTGGTCACTCCCTACCTTCGTGAGGCTCAACTCGAAGAGCTTCGGCAGCAGCAGGTGAGCGGCATAGATCTGTCGGGAAACGGTGTGATCACGATCCCTGGAAAGCTGTTTGTTTATCGCACTGGAAAACCGAACAAGTTTCCCGATTCGGCGCCGACCAAATACGCCTATCGTGGAGCCACTTCGCTGGTTGCTCGCGCCTTTCTCTGTCGACAAGCGTTTCACTCCCTAGCCGACATCAAAGACGAAATCCAGGCTCGCGGCGGTAGCGTCGCGATTTCGACCATTTCGAAGGCCCTCAAGCGGCTCGAGTCGGATATCATTATCGATCGAAGCGGCGATTCCATGCAGCTGAGACAACCGGAAAAGCTGCTGGACCAGCTTTCGGCCAGTTACCGTGAACCGACATTGAATCAGACCTTCACCTGCTCCACGAAACAGGGCGTTGCGGAACTTGCTGCCGCAGCACGCAGGAAAGCCCAACTCGTGCTCACTGGGAAATCTTCGCTCGACGCGTATGCGGTGATGGGACGAGATGAGTGGCCCGTCTTTTTTACTCGTAGTATCGACCGCCTCGTTGACGTGTGGGGAAAAGAAGTGGAAGAGACCTCACGATTCATAGATTGTGAGCTCCGTCAAACCGATGACCCCACCGTATACTTCGATGCTCGGATGAAGGGTGTAGTGCCTTATGCTTCGCCCGTCCAGGTGTACTTGGAGTACAGCGCCGGGGACAAACGAGAGCGGGAAGCCGCAGCGCAGGTAAAGGATTTCATTCTGAAGGAACTTAAACAGTGACGATTGGCGGCACATTATGGCGCGCGACCCACTTCTGACAACACTTCTGGACCTCGATGCCATACTCGAGAGTCAAGAGTTGATTATCGGAGGTGGTTAAGATGACCAGGCGTGTGATCGTGGATGAGAATGCCGGCCCGGGGACGAAGCTGTGGCAGCAATTTCAACAGGATGCGGGCGACGGGCAGTATGAATACGTGTTTCTCTCGCAGTCGCATCGCGGCATCCCGGATGTGGAGATTCTGGATAAGCTGCTACAACCGGGCGTCATCCTTTTGACCGGCGATGGCGTGCTGCATATGCGGGCTCTCGAAGCCGGTTGCCGCTCTTATACGTTTAACGAGCAGGGCCAGCTTACGCGCGGGAGGCTACCGCACGTGCAGACGAAGAAGTCGCTGCCGAAGAGCGTTCATGCGAACCTGCAGGACGACTATTCCCAGCGACGCGAACACGATTTCATGGGGCGGCTGACGACAGGCTTTGCTGACCGACACTTCAAGCGGTACCGGACTGCACAGCGGAGAATCCGCAGTCACTTCGGCTCAGCCGCTGCCATGAGCCAGGTGTCCGTGACCGTCGGTTCGTTGCCGACGTCCCGCGGGTTGCTGTGCGGTTGTGTGTTCCACGTGGCGGGTAATTCAGGCGTGAAAGGACTCCGCGCCAGCGAGGGCTATTGTCTGTCCCAAGGACCTGCTCGGCGCGGCGCCACGAGCCCCATACTGCACGCCCTGCGCAGCCAGTACCTGCTCCAGCTCGACCAGGTCCGCACCGAATTGTTTATCATTCCGGCACCTTCGCTGAAATTATCGCGTCAATTGCTCGAAAGCCACGACATTGCTTCAGAACCAGTGCAGGAGGTGGTACGCGAGTTGATGCACGGCATACGGCAACTGACACTGCACCCATGCGTGAAAGGCCCTTTCCACGATGCGATGCAAGTAAAGCTGGCGCAACTCGCACGCACTCGTAGCAACGAAGTGATATCACTCGACTTTGAGACGATTGCTGTCCAATTCCTCGACGTGCCGTCGCCAGGTATCGCGAATCCTTAATGTGGCGGACGCGCCGCGCGGAGAGAGACCTTCGGACTCACCAATTCGAAACACTCGCGCCGTGGCTTCGAGCAAGTATGATGGCGATGGCATCATCCTGGTGAATGAGGCAATACTCACATCGGTTGCCAGCTCGTCGAATGACATGTCGGCGCAGATCGGCCGAAGGCCTGGCAGTCATGAATTCTTCTTCTGACGAAGGCGAGCTTTGAGCATTCGACCGAGATGCTCAAGACGCTCGTATTCTTCAAGTTCGCCGCGTGAGAGCGAGCATGATAATCGAGGCTTTTCTGATCAGGCTAATCGAGGGACTGAGGTCGTGTGATTGCACCGCGGAAGTACCGGTGCCTCTTCTCTGTTCCGCGTTGTGTAGCATCAGTGGCCCATGGGTTTCACAGCGGAAGTCAATCGCTGCCGCCTGCAGCGGCAGGCCGGTGATGGCGGATCAGAGTTTGAGCTGGTGACCATGACCCTGACAACGATGGCAGCAGTGGCGGCCCCTGTCCACGTTGCCCCAGAACGCCCAGGTGGATGCTCGGCGATATTGCCGGCACGCAGGAAGACGACAGCGGCCGTGCCACTACCCGGCGCGATGACGCTCGGGTTCGAAGCCCAGCAGCTGGAGCACCCAACAAACGTGACCTCCGCCCGCAGGCGGTCGAAGTCAATGCCGGGCACGGTGGTTCCTCCCGTGGCATTCATTGGTCCGTGGGATGACACGCGAAGAAGGATCGTTCCGTTCCCACTATCTCTATAGGGAACGCGGAACGCGGAACAATTAGTGTGAAATGGTCGTGCTCATCGGCAGGAGAAAGGTGGCTTTGACCTGCCGCACTGTCCCCCAGCCAATCACTGAGAGGCAAATGAGAAACTGGCGTGTTGTCGCGACGTTCGGGATTTCGGCCCCGATGGCCTCATCAACCTGGCTCGCCAAGGCTACAGATCGTCGAGGCAGGGTGAATGCGGGGCATCTTCTGCGGGTGATCCGGCTTCATTGCCAACCCTTGATCAATTAGCCCCCATTGATAGAGATCGGCGCGAGGAATTTTAGGAGATTTGCCCAATTTTCTTCCAGCGAACCCGTACGAAAGAAGGCGTCCATCAGTGATTGTGGTAAGGCGAGAATCTCAATGAAGGGCGCAAGGCGACCGCGGGCCACTTTCCAAAAACACGACTGTGGGAAGTGTTCACGCCAAAAGACCTGCCACCGATCGACCGTTCGTCGATCCACGCCCACCAACTGTGACAACTCTCGAACGCGACGAGCTGTTGCCCCATGCCGCATGGCCGCTACCAAGACCACGACGACGCTTAAGTAGACTTTTCGCCCCAGGAATCGGACTGAAGGGGGTGTCGCTCGTTTCCTGCAGCCGTCTCGATTGCAGCAGAAACTGAGTCGGCACCTATACGACTCCGGCAATTCGTCCAGACAACCACGAGGGCTCCGTGGGTAGTTGGCGCTGTGCAGACGACCGCCACATGTGCAACCGTGTTGCCGAGTTGTTTCCGCAAGATCGCGGTCGACTGAAAGCAGGAACAACCAGAAGCTTTTGCCCCGAGGTAATTCGTGCGACATCATGAAGTACTCCTGTGCATGAGAAATGCGTACGGAGTACATGTTACGTCGCCACGTCGTTGCCGTAACGGGTTCGGCCGCCTTTCGAACACCTCGATTATCGTGATCACAAACCACGATCAGCGAGAGACGCCGGACGGCGATCCTAAAATATCTTGATCAAATCGGCCCGACTTCCCCTCCCGGATCTTGCGCACGCTCACTACTCTTTTCCTGGATATCCCCCGAATCTACATCGAGTTTGTCTAGTGCGCTCTCGAGCAGACGCTGGGCTTCTTCGTATTGCTTTGACATCTCCGCGTCACATCCTCGAAGAGCATCTACTGCGTGATGTTCTTCCAAGCCATTCGCTATGAGTTCCTTTACCAAGTCCCTTGGTTTAGCGTAAGGAGATTCCATTCGGCACAACGCAAGAAAATGTGTGCTCAGATATTGACTGAGGAAGCCCCGCAATTCGATCCACTGGTTGACAAGAACGGGAGGCAATACGCCGTCGCGAAACTGATTGTTAACCAGTCTTGAAAAAGAGTCGCGTCGGTACTGCTCAAGAAGTTGTCTGAGGACTGACACTGCAGGGTAGATGGCAATGCTGAGCCATTGGAGGTTCCGGAGAGAATCGTCCTCTTTGCCAAGCTCTTAGTTCGAGTTTTGCACATAATTCGACCATCAAACGCGCCTCGCGAGGGGTGGCTTGAAGGCCGTAATGTTCGGTTTTGCACAGCCGCTGCAAGGTTGGTGCTTGTCAGCCGGCCAAGCAGAGTATCCAGGTAATGTGGTCAAAGATAATTTTCGCGCGACCGCTTTTCGGAACGGTATCGCCGAAATTGTTCTTCCAGCTCAAACGCCGCAGTGTCGTTAACATGTCACCAAATGATGGTTCTTCTTTGTGGCGGTACCAGGGACGGTCAGGAAATTCGACATGACGATGACCTTCTCGGTGAAACCAAACGACAATCAGACTGTAAATGATCATGGCCATGGGGGCCGTACGGCGGACGGCCTTCTCCTTCCGGTTCGCCGGATCCTCAAAGCCCAGCAATTGCTTGCAGTCGTGGAAGGTGACTTCAATGGACCACCTCCGAGCATAACAGCTGAGAATCCGACGAGCGTCCCAAGCCAGACGTGTGCAATAGAACATTTGATCGGGTCGCTTGCCCAGCGTGTCCTGTACCAGCACGATCGTCAGCAGGCGATCCTTTCCTGCCTTGTAGTACAACGCCTTGATCACCTTCACACGGACCGTGGCATGAAATCCGTACTCGTCGAACTTGAGCGTCCGCCATTTGCTCTTGTCGTTTGCCCACTCCGCCATGGCCGGCAGACGGCGGCCCTTTTTGCGTTGGCGACCTCGGCCATTCTTCTCGCCGGGTTTCGGCTTCGGCGCCGGTTCGTACAGGCCGCCCTTGGGGTGGACATGGCTGATGAGGTCGATGTTCGCCGGCAGCCTTTGCAGCACGCTGGCACCCCCATAGGCACTGTCGCCGGTCACGATGAACTCGCGGTCTGGCAACCAACTGGCCACGGCTTGCAGCATTTCCACCGCCAATTCGGGACGTGTCCGGTGCGGCGTATGACCTTCGTTTCGTGCACGCAGTTGCTGTCGCCGCTTGGCAGCTCTCTTCTGTTGCTTGGCATCCTGCTTCGGTGTCTTCTTCTTTCCTTTGGTCAAGCCTTGGCGATTGCGGTAGAGACGAAAACAAAACGACAAACTGAAGACTTTCGTCGGCGCCCACGCCGGACGGCGAATGATCAGACACAGGACGACCCAGTCGTGTCCCCAACTGGTGATCGTCTTGGCCTTGCTCGACATCAGCGGATCGTGGTGCATCCCCGTTCCGTAGACCATCAGCCCACGCTTGCGAGCCAGCGTGTCGTCGACCGACAACTCGATTACACCCGTGGGAGCAAACACGCGAACCAGCAACAGCAACAGGTATTTCGACAGAATGTCCAGCTTCCACGCGTACTGGCTGAAGAAGCGGTGGTAGTTCGAAAAATGCCGCTTCCCGACCGATCCGCTCGACACGATCAAGTCGGTGATAAAGCGATGGCGATGTGAAAGGACCCACCCTGTCATCAACTCCACGAAAATTGGGAACGACTGAACATTGAAAACCTCACGGAACTCCACTAGCAACGAAACGAATCCTGGGATAAGTTCCACGGCATCGGCCTCCTTGCCTTGGGGTTTGGGACTTGTGTGATAATCCCAACCTACCCCGAAACGGGCACGGAGGCCGATATCAATTTACCCCCCAAAATCTGCAAAACTCGAACTAAGTAAATGGAGATAAAGCGTGGCAGACTGTTTCAGGTTCACTTCACCTGTTGACTCTCGTAACGCGTCCGCGCAGACGCGGACGAACTGCGGCTGCGTCTCAGCCCAAGTCTGCACGTCTTCGTCGCTTGGCATCATTTCATTCCAGAGATTGACGACACTCTCATGGTCGTTACGCGCGTACCATAGGGCCATGGCAAGACTTACGAGCAAGTCGTGCGGTGACTCACTTCCAGATACCTGGTACAGTTTCTTCGCAGCCGTCAAGTACCCCTCTGCTCTTGTCGCGTCCCATTTTTCCCCAAGTTTATCGCTTTCTTGCGAAAACTCCTTCGCCGCCGGATCGTCAAGTTGTTCTGGATGAGGTGACTCATCATACAGTCGGTCTGCCACTTCCCTGATGCGTTGTTGCCGATGCTCAGCATACCAGCGCCATGTCGCTGACTTATCCATTATCGTGATGGCCGCAACAAAACGGTTGGCTAACGAAGCTATCGCTGCTTCGTTAGTGTGATGAGCAAGGACAAGTCTCACGTACGCAAGATACGCCATCCCCGACTCTTTCGATTCGCGACCGATGGCGCCTGATACATCCACGCTACGCTGAAAACGTTTGAATACCCTGAGACGTTCTGGTGCGATTGCAGCGTCTTCTACCTCGATCAGCGCCTCCGTCCAACCTGCCAAGAGAACAGGATCCTCTCCTATGAGTGTGTTGGCATTGCCCCGCTCTTTGCCAGTGGTCACACTATTGTATTCATCAAGTAGTTGTGAGAAGTGCGTGTTCTTTTCTGCGAAAGTTGAAAGTACTTGTTGCTTAAGACTATTTAGATGGCTCTCAAGAGTCTCGGAAGTGGCCGTAGAATCTTTACCTGGCGCTGCTTTATTCCCTTCATCTTTGGGTGGGTCCGCAGGAGGATTCCGTATGGGTCCACTCTTCTTATTGGATTCACCCTGATCCGAAGGAGTCTTGTCGGCATCGGATACTTGAGCACCCGCGCCCTGTGGGCTATAGGGTGACTTACCTCCGTTAACTGGGAATACAGGAGAGACGTCGCGCATTTTGCCCCCAGACGGCGACCTATCGCGGCAATACTCTCGTGATAGGAAGTAGCCAACCCCGATAAGCACCAGCAACACTAACGCTACCGCTGCGACGCTACATGTTAGACATTGCTTTATGAACACGACACATCGCTCATTCCACGTGCGCCCGTCCACTTTGTCGCTGAGCTCGTCGATGAAATCTACACAGGATGTGTGACGACGAATTGCACACTGGTGAGTTGCTTGCTCGAGGGTCGCGCGAAGGCGATGAGGAGCTTCTGGAAAGTCGTGCCTACCTTCATGCCCACGGACTCCAGATACTGAAAGACAATACAAATCATAGTAAGTTAGCGCCAACGAATAGATGTCAACCGCTGACGTGATGCCTGCTTCACTTTCAAGTTCAGGCGCCCGAAAGTCAGTCGTACCCCCCCAAGGCCCGTCGCCCACGACATTGCGTTTGTCGTCACCGCAAACATACATCCATCCAAAATCCCCCAGCCACACTTTGCCATTCTTGATGAAAAGGTTTTCAGGTTTTACGTCACAGTGAATCAGGCGTCTCTCATGGAGTTCGTCAAGCGTTTCGGCAACCTGCTTGAGGAATCCGAGCAAATGGTCATGGGACACTGTGCAGTGCGCCACGTGGGTAAATAGATCATCTTCGGCACGGTCCATTTCTATCAACAAGTGTGTGGCATGCTGCGCGGCAAGTTGCTCCACGAGACGGCAAAGCGCGCCGCCTACATCCACCGCAGGAACGTCGTCGACCAGTCGACACTTTGAGTAGTGATCTTTTGTCTCACCTGCCACAATCATTGCCACGCGCCGTATCGGCACCAATCCAATTCTTTCGGCCTCATCGCCAAGTGAGCACACTAGATCAGTTCCGTTAGCGTCTCGCATTGCCCCAGTGTCAAGGTCGCCGTTCTTCATCCGCAAAGCAACGAGTTTCACGGCACATTGCGTTCCGCGGGGATTGCTCGCGAAGTAGACTGTGCCAGTTGCACCTGTCTCCATGCAAACGATATCGCTGTACCCTGCGTCCTTGAGGAGCTTGCCTGCGTCACGATCCATGTCGTATTCCTTGGCGGATATTCAAATCATGCATCTTCGGGAAATATAAATGGAGCTGTCCGCAGTTGACCGTGGCATTGGTCGCACTATACGTCACACGTGACCTACGGGATCAAACGCGAGTTGTCGAGAAAGCTTAGAGCCGACGACACCTCATGCGCGACTTCATCAATCACCGTTTCCAGCGACAGAGAAATTCGCGGGTCATCAGTTGTGTCGCTGACATTGCAGTACTTTACCGTAAGCACAGCGGACAGAATCGATTGCATGTGCGTCTGAGGAAGGACCAACGCGACGATAGTGGAAGCGTGCGGAACATCGCCCAATTGCGCTGTGTGGTAAATATCCTTGCTCGCAGAAATAGACAGACGCGTCTGGCCGTCCCTTCTTGTCCTCTGCCGAGTGCTGGTACCCCGCCATAAAGGCGGCTCGATCAGAGTTTCACTTGTCCCACCTATGTCGCAGGCTCCCAAATCTAATACACTCAGCATCTGTCTCGCCTCGCCTTCTGCTTCGGCAGCAGTCAATGACTGAACAATCTGCTGGCTGCGTTGGTTCAAGTAGTTAATGACCAGCAACGCGTCACGGGGCAGTACATGCCCGTCGCCGCTGGTATCGAGATAGTAATACCGTCCACTTGAAGTGTCTGTCATCGTGCGCACAGAGCCGACGTGATTGAGTTCATTAATCACGAGCAAGGCATCCCGAGGCAGAACCAGCCCGTCACTATCGACATCCAGCGGGTTTGTACCATTATGCAGATATCTCGGTTCGCTCGCCGCGTCTGCTTCGACTGCCTCACATGCACACCACGTCGATTCAGGCAATGCCGGGCTGTTCAATATGGCGGTCGATGCGGGGCTAACCGACGGTGCAGGTGCCACAACCGGCGGCATCGTTTCCAGCCCCGTCAGGGCCTTGAGTGTAGCAAACGCCCGCTGCCGCAGCGCTTCGATCTGCGGTGACACAAGGATGCCCTGGCCGTTCGGTCCGAGCGTGAAGTCGGGGAAGATGGCTTGCAGCCATGTCCAGGCGTCCTTGACGGCAGCCTCCTCGTACACCTCCTCCAGTTCCTTCGCACAGTCCGGCTGCGGACTGGCGGCCGACGAGAGAGCGACACTCGCATCGCCCGGCGCGGGCAGCGAAGGCGGATCGTTGCCGTTGCCGAGGTTGCCATACACCAACTCCCCACCGGCAATCACGATGCTCCCGTCGGCTTCGACATCGGCGAATAGGAAATCGCTGCCCAGATTACCCAGCACGGCATCAATACCTGCCCCCCCGAAAATTACGTCCACATTCGTACCACCTACCAGAATGTCATTTCCATTCCCTCCATCGATCAGTGATGGTACACCCAGTGATGGTACACCCGGATTCGTGTCGTTTACAATCACATCGTTCCCATCGCCACCGACCAGATAAAGAAACTCAACGTCCAGAACTTCAAACGGATAGCGGGGATTGCTCGCGGTCGGTCCAACGATCATGGAATCGTCGGCACCCGAGCCCAATAGCGTCAGCTGGTCGGGACCGGTTTCCGTGTTACCGTCAGCGCTGAACGTCACGATCGGCGAAAGCACACTTGGCAACAGGTAAAACGGGAAGTCCACAATGAGCTGATCGTTGCCACTGCCACTCCTGACGCCGATTTCTTCAATCTTGTCGTAGCTGATGCTAATCACTACATGTGCCGCATTCTCTCGGAGAAGTGACGTGGGGTTCAAGTGATAGGTAATTCCATCTGTCGTGAGCTGATCGTTGAAATTCAGTGTGTCTCCAACTTCCTGAACCTCAGGGTTCAAACCCTGGTATTTTGCGGCGCAGTTGTACGGTGGAGTTTGGGTGAGAAGTGCGTCACTACGTCGCACACTCTGCGTAACACCACGATCATTGTCATCTCCGCTGACGCAGATGCTTCCACGAATCTCGTCAAGTGTCGCGAGTGGCCCACCCACATTGATTATGTCATTGTCGCCCCCGCCACTGACGGCCACAAAGCTGCCAGCGGCCACACTCTGCACATTGATCGTGTCCGGGCCCTCTTGTCCACTGAGTTGCACCTGACCTGCTACGCCGTTGCCGAGAAGTGTAATCGTGTCACCCTGGCCATTCCCATTGACTTGCAGAAAGCTCCCCCCGTTGTTGTCGCCGTCCGCATTGTTTGCATCGGAGCCATCGCCCCCTGTGCTCGTGATTCTGACCACGTCGGCCCCGTTTCCGGCGTTGATGGTCACGTGCGAGTCATCCCCGGTTCCCTTCACAGAGATGTCGTCCACTCCGGCGCCACCCGTGATGGTGACGGTCACAGCTGTCGCCGTACCAGCGACGTCGATCACGTTCCTTGCCACGCTGTTAGCCGCCTCCAGGGAGACAGTCTCTACTGTAGCGAAACTTACTTTCACACCACCGCTGCGAGTAAGTGTTGTCGGCGCTAACGTGTAAGTCATTTCGTTTGTAGTGTCCCCTTTGTCGTGCAACACGAGAGTATCGCCAACATACAACTGACCCAGGGCAGGTGACACACCACAGCTCAGAACAGTTGCAGGATGCATGAGCGCACCGCCACCACTTTGGTGCGAATCTCCGTTAATGCACAGCGATCCCAAGATCCCGCCTAGTGAGTCATGGGAATCGCCAACCACAATCGAATCGTTCTCAGAACCGCCGCTGACGGCCACGACACTGCTGGCCGCCACGACGTTTACATTGACGGTGTCACTGCCCTCTTGACCGCTCAGCTGCACGTGGCTCGATACACCGTTTCCCACGAGTATCAACACGTCATTCCCGGCACCGCCGTCCGCCAACACCACGCTTCCTACATCGTTATCCCCGGCCGCATTGTTCTTATCGTCGCCGTCATCGCCGGTCGCCAGGATCGTGATCTTGTCCGAACCTTCACCGGCGTTTAAGATCACCTGTGCGTCTTCTCCGGTTTCCTCCACGGTGATGTCGTCCGCTCCCGAACCACCCATGATCTTGACGGTTACATCTGCCTGGGTCCCTGTCACGGTAATCGTGTTCTTCGCCGCAGCGGCAGCCGCCCTCAACTCGATCGTTTGCACATTCTCGAAGTTGATGGGCGTACCGTCATTGCGAGTAAAGGTCGACACAGTCAAGACGTACGTGTTGTCAGTAGTTGCGCCGTCGTCGTAAAGCAGCAACGTGTTGCCGACAAACAGCTGACCACTTGACTTGGCGTCACCACAGTTGAGGTGAATTTCCTCGTGTACCGGCAACTCGGTGCCATCGTCTCGGAATTCCCCATCTAGACAAAGAGCTCCCGCAATCGCGCCGAGCGATCCACCTGGAGAGCCGACCTCGATCGTGTCGTTCTCGCTGCCGCTGTTGACCAACACGAAGCTCCCGTCAGGGTTGTCGCCGCCCGCGTTGTTCGTGTCGCCACCATCGCCGCCGGTTGCTAGGATCGTGATTTCATCTGACCCTTTTCCGGATTGAATGTTCACGTGCGCATCAGTTCCGGTTCCCACCACCGTAATCACGTCGTCTCCCACGCCTCCGGTCACCGTGACGGTCACCCCGCTGGCCGTGCCGGCAACTGTGAACGTGTTCGGCGCCGTACCGGTGGCCGCCGTGAGTTCGATCGTCTCCACGTTCTTGAACTTGACGATCACACGTTCTTCCTGGCCATCGCTTATGGGCTTCCGCACTTCATCAACGCCGACCGTGGTTGTCCCCTGGTCGTGCAGCAATAACGTGTCACCTATATAGAGTCGATCAGTGGCTGAAGCCCCCTCACAACTGTCGCTTGGCGCCGGATGTTGCGGCCCATTCGGGCCGCTCTGATGCTGATCGCCATCGACACAGAGTAGCCCCAAGATCCTGTCCAGCGACTCGCCCGCCACGCCGACCTCGATCGTGTCGTTCTCGCTGCCGCTGTTGACCAACACGAAGCTCCCGTCAGGGGTGTCGCCGCCCGCGTTGTTCGTGTCGCCACCATCGCCGCCGGTTGCTAGGATCGTGATTTCATCTGACCCTTTTCCGGATTGAATGTTCACGTGCGCATCAGTTCCGGTTCCCACCACCGTAATCACGTCGTCTCCCACGCCTCCGGTCACCGTGACGGTTACCCCGCTGGCCGTGCCGGCAACTGTGAACGTATTCGGCGCCGTACCGGTGGCCCCCCTGAGTTCCAGCGTCTCCACGTTCTTGAACTTGACGATCACACGTTCTTCCTGGCCATCGCTTATGGGCTTCCGCACTTCATCAACGCCGACCGTGGTTGTCCCCTGGTCGTGCAGCAATAACGTGTCACCTATATAGAGTCGATCAGTGGCTGAAGCCCCCTCACAACTGTCGCTTGGCGCCGGATGTTGCGGCCCATTCGGGCCGCTCTCATGTTCCTGTCCGTTGACGTGTACTAAAGTGTTGATATTCTCCAGCGCACCGGTCGTTGTTCCGATCTCTATCGTGTCGTTGGCCGCACCTCCATCAAGTGTGAACTCACCGGTTCCTGTAGTAGCTCGGAGATATATCTTGTCGCTGCCGCTACCTGCATCTATCAGGACGTCCGACGTAAGGGGTGATCCATTGCCGTCGAGCGTGTCTAATCGTTCAATCGTAATGTCATCGACGAATTCTGTGCCTATGACGTGGAGTAGTTTAATTGGGTTTGCAAACGTCACATCCTCGATACCAATGGCCGGAAAAACGACTTGCGACAACGCATTGAAGTCATCGCCGTCATCCTGCAATAGCACGGTCTGATCTCTTGTGAGGCCACTCAGGTCGACCACGAATGTGTCGCTCACAAGGTCAACTAACGCAGGTTCAAGCCCTGTGAAGGCAATACTCCGTAGGTCGTCATTCATTCTCACGGCGAAAGATCCGGATGCGGCATTCGCATCTGGGTCAAGGGGAATGTAGGTGACCTCAGCCACAACGCCTTCCACAAGCTGAATCTCGTCGCCGCTCACCTGAGCCCGGCCGTTGAAGGCAATGCCCTCAACAGGAATGGGATTGCCACCAGCGAAACTGACAATCAACGTGTCATCGCCCGCTGTGCCCTCAATCGTGAGGCTTGCCACGGACGAAAGTGGTGCGCGAAAGAGCTCAACTCCTGACCAGCGGTTGCCTATCTCCAAGGCGACCCTTAACGCGACATCGTCGGCGATCCTGAATACTTCATACTTGCCTGGAAACGGCAGTGTGACCTCGACGGCGACCGCCTGACCGACCCCATCGAGAATGTCGACGGCATAATCCTCGACTTCACCGTCAAACGCCATGCCGGTTGGCAGGAGATTACCGGCAGAACTGATCCGTCCCCGCAGGAATGACGCCCCACCGATGGCCGAAGCAGGAATGGTGAACGGAACCAGATTCGGCCCCGAGGACACCGGCAGGCTAATGTTGTCGCTCAGCAGCTCTGCAGGCTGATCGAACGTTCCATTACCGTTGAAGTCGATCCAGGCGTCGAATTTGCCATCTGCCGACGCGAGCACGAGATAGCTCGATCCGGTGACGAAGGCTCCCCCGTCGACTACTGTTGCCAAGATCTGCAATCCATCTTCGTCGTCGAAGCCGGTTGTGTCATCGCCGGTCGCGAGAGGCGTAGGCAGGCCGTCCGTCTCAGCGTCAATGGCATTCCCCAAGAATAGGCTTCCGACAAGGTAGTGGCAGGCACCATTCACGACCAGCGTAGTCGCATACGTGTTCGGTGCATCACCACAGTCGATTTCCGCGCCCAAGTAATTGACTGGATCAGTATCGGTGGCGTCCGGAACCCCGGGAAGATCGCTGCCAGCGGAATCAACCGGATTGCCACGTACCCTTGCCGTATTCGTATGTTGTCCGGCAGTCACCGTCTTGGTCGCATCGTATACCCATGTTTCACCCATATCGAGGAGTCTGTCATCATCCGCATCCCCGCCCGAAAACGCGGGCTGAAAATCGTCGCTTGGGTCGGACGGCGTGCCATTGTCGTCATTCACGACGATGTCCCGAAGTAACACATTTCCAGGGTTATTCACAGCGTAATGCAGCGTGGCGACGGAACCATACTGCAGTAACGGACCAGGCACGACATTCGCATCGTCACCGTTGACATAACTCCTGATGACAACTTGCGGAGTTATAACGAATTCGCCATCGGCCAAATCGGCAGACGCGGGGGAGGTAGCGCACAGACCGTTGCTGTAATCACCCGATAGAAGGAATCGGTGTTCGAGTTTTTCCAGCTGCAACTGCCGGCGTACTACGCTGTGCCAATGACGGCGCTTGCGAGAAGACGAAATGTGCTGTCCGGAGTCTGACATGGTGGCCACCCCGAGGCGACGGGCTGTGGGAGCATATGTGTAAGGACAGGCCATTGTCAAACGGATGCCTCCGGGCACCCCTATGATACTTGGTCCGGCGGTATTTAGAAACTTGCTTTCTCGATTACATTTATCTTCGATTTCCAGGCTTACCAGGAGTTCAATCCGCACCCATTGAATCGCAGTGCGCGGCCGAAGTAGAATTAGGTAGACCGACACTGCCGGTTTCGTGGGACTGAGAAGTAGTAGTCGTGCGCACGCCCGGTCTGATCTGGAACATCGTGTGAAGGGGGAGAAGGATATCCGGGCAAGGCAGCCAAGACGGAGATTTGTGGAAGTCTCAGCCTGGCCACCCCATGGAAAACGGTTTTGACATGAGCAAGAAAGATAAGAAGAAGCGTGATTTTGGCGCGAAGACTCCAGAGCAGGTGGGCAAGAAAGATGTGCAAGCCGACATCGACATGTCCCCCGAAGCGGCTGAAGAAAAGGCGCGAGTTGCACGAATTCGGGCGTTGTTCTACGAGCCCTCCGAAGGCCCCGACAGGGATACGGATAATCCTTGATGAGTCGAATGCTCGACGCCGTTGATGCCAGGTGTTGGCTGACGCCCTTCAATCGGATGTCGCCATGGTCCGGCTTTGCCTGAGTGTCCTATTCTTGATAGCCTTATTGGTCCATTGCACGAATGATGGCAGGGTCAAGCCGCTGTGGTTTGAGGGGTACGATCCAGGTTGCCAAGCAACTCGGTGCGGGCTCTCGATTCTAGCGAGCGGAGCAGCAAGTTGGCCGAGGTCGAACTTCCACGTAAAGGGCTCGATACCGGTGGTCGATTCGCAACGCCCCATGATGTACTCGCGGTGAACGTCCCAAGCTGCGAGATACTGCAACACCCCACCTTGTGCACATTCCTCTCGACCCGTGCTGGTCGGCCCGGCCCCGGCCCGTAGGCGCGTGCTTTGAACTTGAATCGAACCGATCCCTTGAAAGGACGACAAACAGCCGTGCCGCTCATCGTTCCAACGCCCATTCGTGTATCGATCTCGCCAATGGAGATATTGTTGCGAATCAACCGCATGCTGTCGCGCGTCGAGGAATGATTTCACCCGTCAATGCCTGCAGAATACGATGACGACGCTTTTGCGTTTCATATCCCGCTCTTTGCGCGAGACCTTTCATGGCAACACAAGAAACGAGCAACAACCAGAACACGCCTAAGGCGATCCGATGTGTGGCGAGCCCGAATGGCGTGGCAGGATACTGGGAGGCCGGCAGCATCCGTCGAGCAAATGAAGACGGAACCTATAATGTGAACTTTGACACCATGCTGAACCCAGTAATGCCGCTCCAGGTTTGGTTTGGCATAACGGCAGCAGAGATATCATTCAACGACGAAGAGCAGTGGAATCACGTGTTTTCCCAACTGGCATCCAAAAGAAGAGGCTTCCTAGCATCGAGAAATAGAGGTTTCAAGTTATCCGATTTTGAATTTGCCTTGGCAGTCACCGGCCTTCCATTCCAACAGCAGGGAATTGAGATGTGGACCAGCAGTTGCGTGAGGCTATTCGGCATCCGGGAGTCATGCGCAGGAAAAACAACGCTCGACAGCGATTCCGCATACCGCTTATTCCGGAGCTTAGGCATGTCCGCTAGGTACATACTTGACTGCTTGGAGCAACATCAACGCCAGTCCTACTATAAGCTGTATTTCAATCAGATTCGGATGGGAGGTAGAGATCCCAGTGAGATCGGTAGACTCGTGACACTGGACGATGCGTTCGCAGCCATGGGCGTCGCGGCAGGTGACATGGATTCCGGGAGAATGGAATTCGTGGAGCCATTTGAAAAGTCACAAAATGTCAAACTGCCCACAACATTGAAGGAGTTTACGTGCCATCGCACGTGTACGGACGGCATAAGACGCTGCCATCCAAATACACCGCACCTCCTCGACCCTCGATTCGATATGTGGGAATTTCGGCGCGGAATGCGCGAACACGGATTGAATGGGGATTGTGCTATCGTGATGATGTTGCCCGACCAGGGCCTAATTGAATGGCTGGCCGTTTTCGATGATGGTGAACGTGATGCTCGGGTCTATGTGTCGTGGGAATCCGAGGAGGGTACGATTTGGCACATGCAATCACCAACGATCGGCATGTTCTTCTGGGACCTCGTCCAGACGGGTCTCGCTTGGTACCAAGACCCATTCTATCGAAAGGACAGGTACGTGAAGAGGACCGACATCGGGCTAATGCTCGATACGTAGCGAGGGCGGAACCACGGGCAATCGTGTCCCGCGCGAACCAAGTTCGAATGAAAGGGGTCTCGTTTGTTTGAAGACGAACGGGCAGACGTTGCCCGTATTGCGTTTGCTCGGAAAACCGCCGTATCCCTCTCGGCAAGATGCTTGGGTAACGTAGCCAGGATATCAGATCACATGATACGTTCTTTGATCATTCTCGACCTTGACGAAACGCTCATCTATGCGTGCGAGAAGCCGCTCGCCAGGCAGCCGGACTTTGTCGTCGGCCCCCATTTGGCGTATATCCGTCCGCACTTCCACGAGTTTCTGGCGTTTGCCAGACATCATTTTTCGATCGCCGTTTGGACATCGTCCAGCGGCGACTATGCGGTTGCCGTTGCAGGTCACCTCTTCAGGGACGTCCACTTGGAATTCATCTGGTCGCGCAGTCGCTGCACCGGGCGATTTGACTATGATGAATACGAGCAAGTGTGGATCAAGAAACTTGTCCAAGACGAAGAAACTCGGCTTTCCGCTCGAACGCACCCTGGTAGTTGACGACAGTCCGGAAAAACTGCAGCGGTATTATGGCACTTTGATCCGCGTCAGTTCCTGGCACGGCGAATCCGACGACACGCAGCTGCGAGATCTGATTCCATTCCTCGATTGGATCCACGCCATGGAGAACTACCGCAGTATCGAAAAACGAGACTGGCGGAGACAGGCCACCAGGCTGTTGGCCGCGGCCAGCGAGCAAACGAGCATGTGAAGTGCGATCGATAAACACGGCAACTGATTCGCTTCTCTGCGTGCATTCCACGGAGCCGCATATTGGGGCAGAATTGGTGCGGTATGCCCCCTCCGAGTGCGACGACTCAGCAATCGATGCTACAATTCTCACTGATTATTGGTGTCGTGGGAGGTGTGTCCTAATAACGTGGCCCAGATTCGTCCCATCTGTGTGAGGGAGCGTCTTGCGCGGGATAGTGGATTAGCCTTGAACAGGCTTAAAGAATTCGTTTGCCACTTCGGTAAAGGTTCCTTCAATTGGTCCATTTGGTTTCCACGTCTGTGTTGAATCTACTTGCGCAGCGCAAATTGTTGGGGTCGCGATTGCAGTCGCTCGGGTTTGCCGACAAGGACATTCGCTTTCTTAACTTACTGCGGCGCAAGGGCGCGGTGGCGATATCAGAGGCGTTAGAACGTCTCGCGTTAAGAAAGATGGCCGAGAACCGGCTGGTTGCCCGAGAGGAGATTCCACCTAATGACATGATTCGCCGCAAGCGTGCGCTGCGCCAACAAGGTCGGGCCTTGTTTTTGCTCCAGGCAGTGAATTTCGAGATCACGTACCGTTGTGCTATGTCCTGCAGCCATTGTCTGCAGAGGAATCTGCGGGAAGCGGATTTTGCCGAACTCGAAAAGGCCCACTTTATCCGGGCGATACGACAGGCCTGGTTTGCCGCGCTGCCGTTGGTCGGCATCAATCTGACCGGTGGCGAGCCACTTGCGCCGGACAGTCCGGTGCTGGAACTGATCGGCGAAGCGTCATCGCTGGGAATGCCCGTCCGTCTGAATACCAACAGTTGGTGGGGTGACACCACGGAGCTGCACATTGGCGACAAGACCTTCGCCACACCGGAAATCTTGGTAGGGCACTTGCGGGAAATCGGCCTTGGCATGTTGGCGTTGAGTTACGACGAGCGAGTGCGTCAAAATCCCCGGACATTGAACAAGCTGCTCGGTGCCATGCGTGCCTGTGAGCACAACCAACTGCCATATCAGATCATCTTCACTGGCATCACCACGGACGAAATGGAAAGGATTCTGCAATTCGCTACACAGTCGGTGCCTTTTCCGCTGAAGCATGCGATTCCCGTCTTGATGCCGAAAATCGATTTGGGAGGTGCAGCCGGTTCTCTACGTGACCTTCCGCTCGGCATGGCGATGGCCTGCAGTACGGAAATCGACGAGGCCCTCTGCCACGAACATGGTTTCTGCGGTGGCATGGGGTTCTGCCGGCCGAGTTACCTTCATATCAGTCCTGACGGGGCGATTCGCAGTTGCCTTTATGCTCCGCGTCTGGGCAATCTCGGCAACCTCGCGAAAGAAGATCTACTGGATGCCGTTAACCGATTTCCGTCCGATCCGGTTTCCACGGCATTTCGAAAACATGATTTGCCGGTGCACGTGGAAAGGTCCTTCAGGCCCTATGCGCGGTTGTATCGTCCCATCGTGCACCCCTGTTCTGCCTGTGCCCTGCTGGCCAGAATCATCGAAGAAGAAGACAAGTTCGCGTTGAGGGAAGGCTATCCACCTGAAGGGGAGCATCTGGAGGCGATTCATCTACGCGTCGGTCGGGAGTATAACCTGCTGCGTGGCGTCGAGAGATATGACAGACCGAATCGTACTTATGTTCCACGGTCTCGGCGGTGATCGCAACACGATGGTGCCGATTGGCGTCTACTGTTCGCGGTACTTGCACGATACGAGGTTTTTGTCGATCGAGGGGCCAATCAACCTCGGAAGCCCGTTCTCACCGTGTCTTGGATGGTTCGACCCACCTCGCGACAAAGACAGAGCATTAGAGGATCCCCACTGGCCTGCATTCAACGGTCTGGAGCAGTCTCTGGCACTCGTACACGAGACCATCGGTGATCTGGTCAACCAGGGTATTGATCCACTTGCAATACACTTGCTCGGACACAGTCAAGGAGGCGCAATCGCGCTAACGGCAGGACTGACATACCCCAAAAAACTGGGAAGCGTTTGCACAATTGCGGCATACCTCGCGCTTACCCGTGATATGCAGCCGTCCGCAACCGGCACCAAATACTATCTCCATCACTCGAAGCATGACAACAACGTTCGCTTTCGGTGGGCTAATTACGCAAAGTCGTTCGTGGAAAACTGCGGCAATTCGTGCACCGTTCACCCTTGGGACATTCGCGACAACCCTCATTCCATCCATCCTCAGCAACTTGATGCCATTTGCGCAACAATCGCCGATGCATGACGATGCGATTAACGTGGAGCGGTGGGACAGTTCAGTTGCCGCATCCTTGCAGCAGATGGGAAACAATGGACTTGACGGCCTCAGCTACAAACTTGTGGTGTACGGAGACCTCGTTCAAGACAGACCACAGTTTCATGTCGATCGCAGGTGGGCACGGCAATCGATCGTAAAGGTCAGCCGCCACGCCACCCGACCGACCGGTAGAATCACCGCTCCGCGGGATTGGCACACGAGTGCCTCGTGCTCCGTTCCCGGTCCCCCTTCTACTATGACATACAGGCTGGCCAGCCTTCCGAGGACTTCGCGGCGATCATACATGTCCTCGCCCGCATACAACGTCACACCGTAAGGTCGCGGTGGGCACCCGACAGGGAGCAGATGTACCACGCGCGAGTCGCCAAAGCTCTGGCGAGTGGCCACGTAGAAGCTACGTCCCACCGCATCCGCCACGCCACTCATCCCGCCTGTAATACTGTAACAAACGTCAATTCAGAAAGATCAGCCAAACAGACTCCGATGTGCTGACACGTCGCTTCACTCTCCGGGTCCCAGAAAGAAGTGCTGCCCAGGATGGCCACACGAGCGCAATTGGGCATCGCAATCTGGATGCGCTCAGCAGCCGCATCGTAATCGAAATGTGCCATTTCAATCCGCCGGCAGTCGGGCGGCTCCGGTATCCGGCCAGGACTTCAGCAAGTACCCTGCATCAAATGCGTGATTCATTCGATTCTGCTGCAGCCACGCGCTCTGCCAGTTCCCTAGCACCCGGGGAACCTCGTCGGCGAAACAACTCTCTGATCTCATCAAGACTCTGAAACTGCTCGAAGTAGGAATGCCTTGCTTCGCTATACACGTCAAACGGGATGTCGGCGACCAGTTCATTGACCTTGATCCGGTCTTCGGCAAAAATAACCACGCCGTTTAGATCCTCTGGATTGCCGAAGCCATCGAAGCCGCATCGAATCAAAAACTTCCGAAAATCGCTGACCAACTCGGAATGCATCTCTCTTCGCCTCGGCCACTCCACACCAGCCTCACGATCCTTGCCCTTCTCCCAGGTGTGCCAGTAGTGATAACGGAACAAGTTCACCAGCTCGTGAAGCGTCAGCCTCTTGTTCTTGGGGAGTACCTTCAATGGTCGCTTGTTAAGAATCTCGCGGCCGAACTCCTTTTCCAGATAAGCAAGGCACGATTTGTCTGGCGGTATTGCCGCATTCAGCAGCCGCGTTCCTGGGCGGATTGAGACACGCAGCAGAGTAGCCCCAAACCACAACGCGGTCCGCCAATTGCAGCTGAGATAGACGCCGACACCCAAATTACCACCGCGAGGGCCTCGTCCCCAGTCCTCGATCTGGATCCAGACCTGGAATCCCTGCTGGATTATGGACTCGGCCGCATCGAGAGAAGTTCCGTGATAGAAGACGTGCTTCTGAAAGTTCTCGAGAATGTCGCTATCCATGGTCGTCACCTGTCAAGACCTGAAGGTTGATCGTTGCATCGAACTTTCTACGACGCGCGTTCCGCAGCTCGCAATCGTGCACGGGCCGCCCACCTCGACAGCAGCCCGGCCCTTTGCTTCGCATACCAGTTCAAATAGCGATAGCCGTAAATGTAACCGTTCACGGCTTTTCAAGTGATCTTGGTGGTTTTCGAGGCAGTAGGTTATGTTATCCGCCATCATGGCGGAAAGCAAAACGGAGAACGGTTGTCCTGGTTGCGCGGCGCTGGCAGCGGAGGTCGCGGCGCTGCAGGCGCGGCTGACGGCACTCGAATCGCAATTGGCTAAGTCGCAGAAGCATTCCGGCAATTCCTCGAAGCCACCCTCGAGCGATATCGTTATCGCCGTCGACGGGTTCCATCGCGACCCGCGTCTCGAGTACTGCATAGCCAGCCGTTCGTGACCACGCCGCAGGTCACGCCTCAGGACAGCGGACCAGTCCGCGACTATAGGAGCACCTCGTGCAACGCACTATCTTGCCAGACGACTGCACGCAATTCAGCACCGTCGTGTCAGCAAGATGGCCTTCCCCATGCCGATTCAGAAGCACATCCTCGTCGCCGATCGCGTCCGCCTCCCGCCCCCGGAGGGTTTTTCTTGGATTGACCGACGCTTCCTGCGCGAGTTTGCCGTTCGGCTTTCTGGCGATGCGGTCTTTCTTTATCTGTTTCTGACGGCCGTGAGCGACAAGCACGGCCTGTCGTACTATGCCGACACGACCCTGGCGCTGCGACTTCGCACGAGTGAAGCCGCCATTCTCGCGGCGCGGGAGGAACTGATCACCTACGACCTGGTGGCACATCAGGCACCCCTAACCCAGGTGCTTTCTCTACCCAAAACACCTCTGGAGCGAAAAAGGCACTGGTCATGAACGTTGCGTTGTGGGCGGAGATTCGGCGATTGCACGAAATCGAAGGCTTAACACAGGCCGCCATTGCCAGGCAGTTGCATTGCTGTCACAAGACGGTCAGCAAGGCCTTGACGATGGACGCGCCGCCGAGCCAAGCTGTCACGTCACGAACCAGCAAACTCGATCCCTTCAAACCTCAAATCGATCAGCTCATTGACCGATACCCCAACCTAACCGCCGTCCGGGTCCTGGAAGAAATCACCAAGGGCAACGACGGTTATCAGGGCGGAATCACCGTGCTCCGAGACTACTTGCGCACGATTCGTCCGGCGCGAGGTCGTGTGTATCAAGAAGTGTTCTACGACCCCGGCGAGGCGATCCAGGTCGACTGGGGCACCTGTCACCGTTTGAAGATTGGCAACACGTTGCGGCGTGTATCGGTGTTGGTGGCCGTATTGTGTTTCAGTCGCCTCTGCTACATCGAGTTCAGCCTGGCGGAAAAGAAGGAAGACTTCTATCGATGCGTTGCGAATGCTCTGAAGTTCTTCGGTGGAGTTACACGAAAGATCATTTTCGATAACCTGAAAGCCGCCGTCATCAGCGGTTCCGGCAGATACGCCTGTTTTCACCC
The DNA here is from genome assembly GCA_963802295.1 of uncultured Planctomycetota bacterium. GTDB lineage: Bacteria > Planctomycetota > Planctomycetia > Pirellulales > Pirellulaceae > JAJRVM01. Next base: position 40,441 of record CAWDIM010000014.1, read on the forward strand.
GGAGTTCCTCGAGCTGTGCGGGCACTTTCGGTTGCAGCCGGTGGCTTGTGCCAGGCGAGATCCAGAATCGAAAGGAATGGTTGAGACCAATGTCCGCTATGTCAAGCAGAATGCACTGGCCGGTCGTGATGACGAGCTGACTTGTTGGGAAGATTACGCACGACTGGCCGAGTACTGGCGCGATCACGTGGCCAATGTGCGCGTCCACGAGACGACTCGCGAGCGTCCGGTGGACCGATTCCACAAAGAACAGTCATTGCTTCGGGCCCTGCCGCTGTGGCCTTTCGACACGGATGAACTGCTCTCTGCGAAGGTAAGTTCCCACGCCCGTGTTCGCTTTGATTCGAACCGTTACTCGGTACCGCCGAAGCTGGTCCGCAAAACTGTGCTGGTGCGTGCGAATCCCCAGCTTGTCCGCGTCTTCTATCAGGGGGCGGAGGTGGCCCGTCATGCGCGCAGTTTTGAGCGGCGACAGCTGATCTGCCAAGACGAGCATCTGCTGGAGGCGAAGGCCTTGCGCCGCCGCCAAAGCAAAACGGCACTGGAAGACGAATTCGATCGTCTCGGGGAAGCAGCCCAGACGTTCCACTTGAAACTGCTGTCACGGCCGCTCAAGGCGCACGTCCACCTTCGTCGGCTGATCAAGCTGGTGCGGCTCTATGGGCGAAAGGATGTCTTGGCCGCCATCGAACTGGCGAACCAATACGAAACCTACGATGCCGAGTATGTCGAAGCGATCCTGCATCAACAGCGTCGGCAGCATGCACTGCCTTCGCCGACGGGAGTACTGCCGGTACGCGGCCAGTGGCTAGATGAAACTGACTATGAGCCGCCGGATCCGGCCATTTATGACAAGCTATTGGAGGATGATAGCGACACCTCTGACGAGTGAAGCAGGGAGACAATCTGAATCATGACACCACGCGAACGAAAACTCCACGAGCAGCTCCAGAAGGACCTGCAGCAACTTAATCTGACGGCCATCTTGGAACAGTATTCGGACCTTCTGGACGAGGCCGCCCGCAAAAACACGTCGATGTTGGAGGTCCTCGGCATCTTAATAGGCAGTGAAGCGGCCGCACGATCCGAACGGGCCATGCAACGTCGCATCGCTCAGGCACGCCTCCCGCGACGAAAAACCTTGGAAGATTACAAATTCGAGTTCCCCAAGAGAATTCCCAAGCAGAAGATACTCAGACTGTTTGACTGCGAATTCGTGAGCAAACATCAATGCGCCGTGTTCATTGGCGGAACCGGCACGGGAAAAACACATCTCTTGACGGCACTCGGATATGTGGCTTGCGAGAAGGGAATTCGGGTGAGATTCACCCGGGTGATTGACATGATTAACGTGCTGACAGCAGCACAGATCAACGGAACTCTCGAAAAGCGTCTTCGGGAGTACGTGCGACCGGAACTTCTCCTCCTCGATGAGCTGGGATATCTTCCCATCGACAAACGCGGAGCGGACCTGATGTTTCAAGTCGTCGCTGCCCGCTACGAGTCCGGATCGATCGTGGTAACCACGAATCGCAAGTTCCGAGACTGGGGCAATACGTTCGACGTCGATAACACACTGGCCACCGCCATGATCGACCGGTTGATGCATCACGGGGAGGCGATCTTGATTGAAGGAGGCAGCTTCCGCACTGGCGATTCTGGCGACTAACCGCCCGCGATGCCCGACACCAACGAGAGCGCAAGCTGTGATCTGTCCGCCGGACAGTTCGCTCTGGACCCAGCTCACCCTTCCTGGCCTTCTGCGTCGCTGACGCGCCAGGAAGTGGCCCGGGGGGCGACCGTCTTTTCAACCGTAACTCTTCGCTCTGCGTGACCGTACCGCGGAAACTGTGACGAAGTACCGCTCACGATCCGGTCCACGCTCACCCATCGAATGCTGTTGCTCCCGAGAACGATGGACATCCCCCGAGGCGGTGACCGGAACCGGCCTGTACCGCTGAAGCCATAGCTGCCTCTGAACTCTCTACGGCATGTCCACGCTTCGCAGACCTCCGACTCATGCCAACTCCGCGCCAAAACCGGCGTGCCGAGCGGTGCTCAATCCGCGCCAGCACACTACCGACTCGCCACGTCAAGCCGAATCGCGGGCGGCCAAACCGCTGAAAACGCGGGCGATTCGTTCGGCGGTACCATCACGGGGTTGACCCAATTGCAAGACCTGAACCTAAACGGTACAAAGGTCAGCGACGCTGGGTTGGAACACCTCAAAGGGTTGACCCAACTGCAAACTCTGGGTCTAAGCGGTACAAAGGTCAGCGACGCTGGGTTGGAATACCTCAAGGGGTTGACCCAACTGCAACAGCTGAACCTGTGGGGCATCCAGGTCACGGGTGCCGGGTTGGAACACCTCACGGGGTTGACCCAACTGCAAGCTCTGTTCCTAGGCGGCACCCAGGTCACCGACGCTGGACTGGAACACCTCAAGCGGTTGGCCCAACTTCAATGCCTGTTCTTAAACGGCACCCAGGTCACCGACGCTGGATTGGAACATCTCCAGGGATTGACTCTGCTGCAAGGGTTGTCCCTCGACGGTACAAAGGTCAGCGACGCTGGATTGGAACACCTCCAGGGATTGACTCAACTTCAATCGCTGTCCCTCAACGGTACCCAGGTGACCGACGCTGGACTGGAACACCTCACGAGGTTGACCCAACTGCAAGTCCTGTACCTAGGCGGCACCCAGGTCACTGACGCTGGACTGGAACACCTCAAAGGGTTGAGCTGCCGATTAACGCTTAGGGCGACACGTTCCACACCTCCAAAAACCGCCAGCCTCGACTTGTCTTCACCACCGCACCGAAGATGTCCCAGGACTTTCGGCAGATTTCTGTGACCTCCACCGGAACCGGCACAGGACCGATCACCTTGTCGCCCATGCCGAATGGTTCCAACCAGAGCTTCCCAGGCTCGATCTTCTTGACTGAGAAATGGTCTTCGCGTTCATCTCGGTAGGCGTGTGGTGCATTGCAGTCCACGTATTTCGCCAGCAAGTCCAGCACCTCTTGGGCGGCAGGCAAGTCCCTCGTCGCCTCCTGAGCCCGTTCCTGGGCGTCGGCAGTGTCCTCGACGTAGCCTTTTTCCGCCAGCCATTTGGCCAGTTTCTTCGTCAAGGTCCCGGCGGCCTTCATCGTGTCCTTGCCGCACATGACTTTGCGGGGCATGAAGTAACCGAGAAACTCGGAATATCCCTCTGGAATCTCGTCGGGTGCGAACGTGCCGCAAAAGGTGCCACCCTGCTTGGTGATGCGGTTGAATTCTTCTTGATCGTGTCCTGGCCAGTAGGATTCCAAATAGCTCTCAAACAGCGAGATGATGCTCCCGTATTTCGAAAAGGTGGTCGGGCTGAGTCGTGCCTCCTGATCTGTGAGGAACTCCTCGAAGACCTGCGAAATTGTCTTACTGGCAGTTGGCATTGCTCTGTCTCCTCAACTGTCATCCGTCGAATGGATGCCGGGGTGGATCTTTCGCAGGACAACATATCCCAGGCCCATGCATGTCAGCAAGAACGCTGGACCGGCAAGGGCCCCGAGCACGCCGCCCAAGGCCCCGGCTTGCACCACGGTGACCGGACTTGCCCAACCGGCTTGGATCACGGCTCCAACGCCAGCACCGATCAAGGGAGCTGCACCTCGCCCCTGGAAGCTGAGAAACGATCCAACAATCCATCCGGCTGCAAACCCGGCTAATGTCCCCACGATGGCCATCATCAGCGACACCACCAGTGTCCCCACTGCTGCTACTCCGAGGCCGCCAATGATCCCGCAGAGCAACTGACCACCCGTGCAGTGGTTCGAAATATTGAAGAAGAAGCCGTACCAAGCACCTGCAACGATGCCCATGACGGCGAAGACCGGAACGACGTACTTCAGGATAGTGATGGCAGTCGGACCTGTGCTCAGAACACTGGCGACGACGATACCATACATCATGCCAAGCACGGCGAGGAATCCAAAATGCCGGTAGGCGGACTCTCCGCCAAATGGTTCGAAATCGGCTATCGAAATGGGGCTTCCGTTCTCGTGGTCCATAGAGTCCATTCTACGAGAATTGTTCGAGGAAGAGGCAACAATCTGGCTTGAGGCGGTTGCAGTTCGGTTGGCATCTGTCGTGGTTGCCTGCCGCCATTTCGCAAACAGCCACCGCCGCCTTGGTCATCATCTGCGTCGTATGAGGGGAGGGCAAGAGCGGATACTTCTAGTTGATGCTGAAAAGATCACGACCTCGGCAGTCGCCCTTTCACGTTCCCCGTCCCGTGTGCGGACGGTCTTCAGTCCCATTCGCTGTTCTGCTCAAATTACTCACCAATGCCAACTTCTAGGGGCAGTCATACTTCATGGCTTACTTGGCCAGGAGCTTCTTCCATCCTCGGCCAAGGAAATGCTTTCCCCAAAACTCCGCAATGTCCTCCAACATTGGGGCGGACTCAGGGATCAGACCTGTCCCGTACCGAGATCGACGACCATACGGCATTCTTTGCGAGGCCCGAGTTGGGAAGCAAGTGGAGTGTGGTGCCGTGTGAAATATTTGGCAGTCAGATGACCATGTTTCTATCAATGACGGACTATTGTCCGGTCGAGGAGAAAGGCTCCTACCGTTCCAACCACGAAGCCATTTCCAAGTACCGGCCTGAGCACCACAGGAAATGTCGTTGAGCGTGCGCAAGATCCGGGAGGGGAAGTCGGGCCGATTTGATCAAGATATTTTAGGATCGCCGTCCGGCGTCTCTCGCTGATCGTGGTTTGTGATCACGATAATCGAGGTGTTCGAAAGGCGGCCGAACCCGTTACGGCAACGACGTGGCGACGTAACATGTACTCCGTACGCATTTCTCATGCACAGGAGTACTTCATGATGTCGCACGAATTACCTCGGGGCAAAAGCTTCTGGTTGTTCCTGCTTTCAGTCGACCGCGATCTTGCGGAAACAACTCGGCAACACGGTTGCACATGTGGCGGTCGTCTGCACAGCGCCAACTACCCACGGAGCCCTCGTGGTTGTCTGGACGAATTGCCGGAGTCGTATAGGTGCCGACTCAGTTTCTGCTGCAATCGAGACGGCTGCAGGAAACGAGCGACACCCCCTTCAGTCCGATTCCTGGGGCGAAAAGTCTACTTAAGCGTCGTCGTGGTCTTGGTAGCGGCCATGCGGCATGGGGCAACAGCTCGTCGCGTTCGAGAGTTGTCACAGTTGGTGGGCGTGGATCGACGAACGGTCGATCGGTGGCAGGTCTTTTGGCGTGAACACTTCCCACAGTCGTGTTTTTGGAAAGTGGCCCGCGGTCGCCTTGCGCCCTTCATTGAGATTCTCGCCTTACCACAATCACTGATGGACGCCTTCTTTCGTACGGGTTCGCTGGAAGAAAATTGGGCAAATCTCCTAAAATTCCTCGCGCCGATCTCTATCAATGGGGGCTAATTGATCAAGGGTTGGCAATGAAGCCGGATCACCCGCAGAAGATGCCCCGCATTCACCCTGCCTCGACGATCTGTAGCCTTGGCGAGCCAGGTTGATGAGGCCATCGGGGCCGAAATCCCGAACGTCGCGACAACACGCCAGTTTCTCATTTGCCTCTCAGTGATTGGCTGGGGGACAGTGCGCCAGGTCAAAGCCACCTTTCTCCTGCCGATGAGCACGACCATTTCACACTAATTGTTCCGCGTTCCGCGTTCCCTATAGAGATAGTGGGAACGGAACGATCCTTCTTCGCGTGTCATCCCACGGACCAATGAATGCCACGGGAGGAACCACCGTGCCCGGCATTGACTTCGACCGCCTGCGGGCGGAGGTCACGTTTGTTGGGTGCTCCAGCTGCTGGGCTTCGAACCCGAGCGTCATCGCGCCGGGTAGTGGCACGGCCGCTGTCGTCTTCCTGCGTGCCGGCAATATCGCCGAGCGTCCACCTGGGCGTTCTGGGGCAACGTGGACAGGGGCCGCCACTGCTGCCATCGTTGTCAGGGTCATGGTCACCAGCTCAAACTCTGATCCGCCATCACCGGCCTGCCGCTGCAGGCGGCAGCGATTGACTTCCGCTGTGAAACCCATGGGCCACTGATGCTACACAACGCGGAACAGAGAAGAGGCACCGGTACTTCCGCGGTGCAATCACACGACCTCAGTCCCTCGATTAGCCTGATCAGAAAAGCCTCGATTATCATGCTCGCTCTCAGTCGTCAGCACATCGGTAGGTAAGAAGGACATAACCGTTCCGAGAAGCACCGGCAAGCCAATCACCAATCCATCCTCAAACTGGAATCCTCGATCCTGATTGGCCACCAATAGCCCAACGGCAACCTGTGGCCCCAAAGCACTTGGATCACGAGCGTCACTGCGGTGACGATGAACAGCTTTTGCAGATAGGGCGTTCGACCTGTGAACTCAGGAAACTGAAGTGAGGCAACGACGTGCCCGAGGACAATGATTGACGGAATGACGATAGCTGCCCACTGCAATCCGAACAGTACGGTCTGGCTCAGCGGCGGCCAGTCATCGAGTGCGTACCGGAGCGGGCTACCCTGTTTGTTTTGCACATTCTGGCTCCGGTGCCCGCATTTCGTCCCTGCTACTCGCTACTTACGCGGCAACTCCTTGGAACCGACAATGGTAAGATTCATGCCGATCTGCACGCTGACCGATTTGTCACCCACTTTGATGTTGGCCTTGCCGTTCAAATACCAGCCCAGCGACCCCGTCGAGAACTCTTTGACTTCGGCTGTCATGGGGATGCCGTTGATCGTTACTTCAACCGGCCGAGTATCATGCTGGACTTCGGCACGAGTCACAGGACACGTTGATTTAGCCATGCTGTCACCATGTGAGGAAACGGGTGCATCGGGCGATTGCCGACAAATGATCTCGGTGCGGCTCGACCGGGTGCGGACGCATCATAGCAGTCCTGGTATGGCCACACCAGGACAGTCGCATGAGACCAGCACGCCGTTTCCGACACAACACACATCGCCACCAAATAAACCGAGCCGCAGCGTCGATGCTACGGCTCATCGCGGAGCATCCGAAGTGGCGATTGATTCAAACTTTGCTTGGACCGACTTGGGCTGCGGCCAGGGCATCCAACAGGTCTTTCATTCGTTTCAACCCACCAACATCACGAATGACTGTTAGCAATTCGTGGCAGCGATCAAAGCCGCCCACTAGTGTGACCAACTCGGCTACTGTTTTCACCTGGGCGATGGTAATGGTATCTCCGACCCTTGTCGGCTTCGCTGCCACGGCCTTGGCTGGTTCCGGTTTGGGGGCGGGAGCCGCCTTCTTTTTGCTGTTGAACTGGTGATCGCATTTGGGACAAACTTGCGTCCTGGTCCCCTTAATCCATGCCTTGCACTCTGGACATTGCTTCTGCCCGAGGCGTGATTTCTTAGCCATTCGTGATGCTCCGTGATTGGATTTCTTGCGTTTGAGAGCGAGGATACAACCCTACGATTCATCGACGTGGCAATCTGTAACGTTGACGTAAAATATTGGCTCAATGACCAACTTGCCGGATATGCCGACAGCACGGGTCAGGTAGTTTTGCCTGTGGCGTCTTTGACGGACGTGGATCTGTTGGCAGACTGGCTACTTGACCTTCCATGCCCGTACGTATTCGACGTTGAAGGTGGAAGGCAAGTCCTTGTCGTCCGGCATTCCAAACCACTCGGGCATCGTCTCGCTGTCGAAGATCAGAAAGAGTGACTGGTGCCAGTGAGTATTCTCCACCGAGCGGACCAGAACGCCGTCCACGTAGAACTTCAGTTCGTCCTTGCCCCAGTCGAGTCCATAGACATGGTAGTCGTCGGCCAGGGGACCAGTACGATTCCAAATCTTGGTCGGGCGTTTATCGGCAACCTCTTGCCCATCAACGGGCGTTACTGAAACTGCCGCTGCGGAAACGAACAAGAAGAAAGCAAATCTCGCCATGCTGTGACTCCTCAGAGAGTTCTCTCAACGGGAAATATTCACGGTACTCAACGGATACCATCCATCCTCAGATCGGCCCTTGATTCCCAATCGCACAATTGGCTTGGTGTCTTCAGTGCCAACAACGGCAAGGGACAAGGTGTAGGTTCCGGGGGACAGATCGTGTGGTAGTTGGATGGAATCGGCAACATCAATGACCTTACCGGGTGGCAAGTCGGCGGGTTCTTTGAAAAACTCCTCCGTGAATAGCTTGATGGACCCTGGGAGCCACTTGTTCACGGTCACCGTGCCGACGAAGACTTTCTCGTAGCCCTGGTCATTCGCAAGTCGGTAAGCCACTCGGTACGGCTTGTAGCATGGAGCAGAGCCGACGTTTTGCCACTTCATGGTTAGTTGAAGGTTATCGTCAGGCCGAAGCGAGGCGGGATGTTTCAGTTCTTTCAACGCCAAGCGGTAGCCGAGCCGTCGCAGGAACCGTTCGACTTCGGGCCGGATGTTCTCGCCAGACGGCAAGGGGGCCGACTTATTGTTGATGTACGATCCGTGCAGAGCCAGGGCGTAGTTGAAGATGAACCGGAGCGACCAGCCGACAGCCACCCATTGCCGCATGTCCCCGCCCGTCTCCCAGGCGACCGGGGCGGTGTGCCACGCTTCTTGGACTCCCGCCTCCCTGATCCACGCGGGATAGCCCTGCTTCATGTGCGACCAACTGCGAAGAAACCCCAGGTCGCCAAGGCTATCGGCTCGCCAGCCCGTGCCGTGCTGCGTGGCATAGGTCAAGCACTCCTCCCCGTTGACGAGCATAAGCAGTGGCGTCTTTTGAAACGCAGCCAAGTAGGCTTGTACAATCTTCTTGCGATTCTCCAGCGTCGGCAGCGTACAGTTCTTCGAGTCGCTCAAGTGCCACTCACCCCACCAGCCCACCGAGCCGAGGTCAACATGGTCGATGTCGGGATGCCCGTCATATCGTTCGCCAAGTCGTTTGATGAAATCGAGGTGGGGGTCGAGGATGAGCGGATCGTCCATGTCGGGGATCGGATAGATTTTCCACCAGCCCATATCGCTCTGTAGTTCCCTGCCGCCGAGGTCTTTGAGCCATGCGGGATGATAAGGCTCGCCTCGGGTCGTCGAGCAGCACATCACTCGAAACGCCAACTTCTGGCCCGCTTCCCGAGTCTCTTTCAGAACACCGTCCAGAAAGTCGTAGGCGATCTTGCCTTGCTCGGGTTCCAACTCACGCCAGCCCCAACGGGCGTAGTGAACAGTGGACGGAATCCACGCGGGCAGGTTCTTGTCGCTATCGGCTGTCCGATGAAATGTCTCCCAACCCATGCCAGGGTTCGCCAGGATTTCGTCCGTCTCCTCGGGAGCAACCCGCAACCACGCAGTATCATCTGCCAAGGCGAGGGACAGCCAACAAACCTGACAGACCGTGGCCAGCAGCAACATGGCATGGCGTTTCTTGCACATCATGTACTTGTAGACCTTCTCCCATTCGCCGCCAACTTTCGGCGATGACCACCAGTGGCAATGCCACTGCACGTTCTCGATCCGGCCGATGTCCGAACAGGAGTCCAGCCAGATTCCCTGCCCGAATACGCACAATGTCGGACAGAAAGTGCAGACCAAGAGAACAAGTGGAACAACGGTGACGGCTCTCATGAGATACTCCTATTTGGGATTCAATTCGACGATTTCCAGGGAACACTTCTGCACGTTGAATTGATATGGCCCCTCGGGAAAGCAAGAGTACAGTAAATAGAAAGTCTTACCATCTTCGCTGATCCAACCGGGCGGAAGACGAGGCTGAAAGCGGTTCTCTTTTTCACCACCCCAGCCGTCGATCCGCGTCACTATCCTCCATGGTCCCCACGGGTTGGTCGCCTCAAACACGCCGAAGTACTTCTCGGTAGTGCCACACCACTGGGCAGCACCCGAAGTGGCTGTGAGCAGCAAATATCTGTTGATCCCAGGATTGAAGACGACCTCCGGGCGATAGCAGTGTCCTGGGTCCGTGAAAACCGGCTGGCAGTCGTCAAAGCTGGTTGTCCACTGCGGGACACCTTCGTCATTCATTCCGGTGAAGAACCGATATGCGGGTTTGTTGCGGATTTCGGACAGCGGTACTCGAGAGAGAAGTATGTGATCGGCTGTCTTGTAGGCACTTGGCGTGTCCGGTGAGTAGAAGTAGACGTATTGATCTTCAGCGTTAGCGTAGTTCCGCCCTGCGTTGAGCCATGTGGGATAGCCGATCTCGGGAAAGCTCCACGCGGCCCACGTCCATGATTTCCCGTGATCGTCCGACCACGCCAAACTCGCCCCGGTGCCGTCCGACGTGAGGTTGCGGACCCACATGTACAGGCTGCCCTCAACCATCAACAGTCCGCTGGCCTTTCGTCCCTCGGGACCACCACCTTCCTTGTGGCCGGTCGGTGACGTCAGATTCTCACCGGAGAAGTTGGGCGGCTCACCGATGATGCGGGCGAGGCTCATGCTGCCTTTGCCGCTGCCGCCACCGAACCCTTCGCCGTCGCAGTAGACCGTGTAGTGGTAGCCGTCATCGGCCCAAGTGATGGGCCAGTTGTCACCGTTGCCGATGGATGTCCGCTCGGGATGAATGGTCAGGTTCTTGATGATGGGGCTGGGCGGGTAGTTGATGGTGCCAATGGCATTAGTCCCCACAGAGCGTTGCTCGGCCGGGGCTTCAGCGGCGATCAGTACGATGACTGCCATGGTCAAGGCGGTTCGGAACATGATGTCCTCCCAGGAAAGTTGTGTCCCGCCATTGTACCGTTCCCGCCAATCGAGAGTGTTGCTCTTCGTCGCAATCCAATAGAAGCGAGCGGACTGATGGAAATCTGAGCGAGTGTGTCGAACTACTGTCGCTCGCCGGGGTTCCGGCCCGGACGTTGCCCCAAAGGTCGCTTTCAGGCACAATGACTGCTTCTTCTCATCCTTCCTAATGAAGAGGACGATTCATGACCTACACCCGCAGAGACTTCCTCATCGCCGCAGGAGCAACTGCGTCGTCCCTGATCGTTCCCCATGTCGCAAAGGCCTTCGATCTACCCAAGAAACGGCACATTGTCACGCTCAGCTTCGACGATGGTTTCAAGAAGTCATCAGTCAAGACAGTGGAGATTTACGAAAAGTACAAGCTGTCGGCCTGCATCAACGTGGTCGCGTCCGCCCACATGAAGGACTTCCGCCCCCCGGATTACCCCGACGTTCCTCGGGCCGATTTCGGCCTGTGGAACGATCTTCAAGCCAGGGGCCACGAGATCATGCCGCACGGGTACAAGCACGCCAACAAACAAAGCCTGCCATTCGCAGAGTCGAAAGACCTGATCCTCCGCTGCCTCGACGTGTTCGACAAGGAACTCAAGGGCTTCGACCGCAAACAGGCGATCTTCAATTTCCCTTACAATGCTTCTACACCTGAATTGGAGAAGTGGTTGCCAACCTCAATACCCGATGCTCAGGCTGGAGCCTCTCTGCTTCGGCGGGTACTTTTGCAGACTTGCCATGTGCCGTCGTAATCGATCCATGATATCGTTAAACAAGTACGTTCTTTACTGTGAGAGCGTTGGGTGAAGCACACGTCTGAAGTTCTTGATTGACCAAAAAGCGCACAGGTGGCCCACACCCGTGCGACATCGATTTGCCTAACGAGGTCGGAGGAAATCTGCGTGGACCGTGCAGTCACACCGAATCACTCGTGTTTCGCCCCGTGCCTATGGAGACGACCGAAGTGTCGAAACGGCATCGAGCCAGGCTACCAGGGCGTGTCCTGATCGCGCCCCGGAGGTTCGGTTCGGTGCCAGGAATCGATGAGGGGTTTCGGCATACCGCGAATCTCAACCGTCAACTCGAATGCCATGGGAGTGCCCGGGGCAATGCAATGCGACCGGTGACCGGCCGGGCGCTGCCGAGGAAAGCGGCGCCGTTTCCATGGTCCGCTGTCCATCCGATTGCTATTTGCTTGGTCTCACCGTGTAGACGATCTCCACTTTTTCGATAAATCCCTTTTGTTTCAGTTCCGGGTACAGGACTTTCGTCCATTGGTCGCTTTCATAGAAGGCAGCCCGTTCCTTCGGCATGTTGGCCTTACTGGAAAACTGACGGCTCCATACAAACAGGTTCTCGTCTTCCAAAGTTCGGTAGGCACTGAGGATCTTGATCCCGGCCTTTTCCTGCGGCTCGACCAGTTTGTCGTGAAAGAAACGCTCCCATTCATCCATCTTTCCCTCAGCCACTTTGTAAACACGTACTTCAATTATGGGTTCTTCGTGGTGGTCTGCCAGAAGTCGGTCAGAGCTGCCACATATAAGCGTGACGCCCAAAAGAAGGAGTGAGAGTTTTCGAGTGGAATGTGACATAGTTTGTGTCCTTAGTGGTTAATCTGAGTTCGACTTTTCAAGTGGGAACTGGGAAAGCCTGCTGCCTCGTTGCTACCGAAGATATCGCCCCTGTTCCGCAAGGGAAACCATGTGCTCGGCATTTCGGGGAATTTCGCTGGTCGCCGAGCAGCAGTCCCGGGGTGCCATTCGCGACCACGGGCTCCATCTGTCAGCCGCGTTGCGGTTGAGTGCGATGGGCAAATCGCCGGGCTTAAGGCCCTTCTCCGATCCACAGCGATCTCGCTCGTTCCAGGTCTCGCTGCATCATCTTGCGCGTCTTGCGATCAACGCCGCCAGGCACACGCCACGGGTCGATACCGAAGAATGTGCGCTGTTTGACGCCGCCAACTGCCGGGCCATGTTTTACCATAGCGAGTGGTACCGGGATCTGATCGCCAAGCACCGCGGGCCCGCCAATCAGTCCCCCATCGTCATGTGGCCCTACCCCATTGAGCCGCGGCCACCCATCTGGCGTGCGTTCTGGATCAAACTGGCGCAACGCTTGAGATCGACCGCAAAGCCGATGTCCATTGCGCAGTACACATGGCAGCAACCACGAACAACAAGCCCGGCAGTTTCGGCAGACGTCATGGCTCGTTCTCACTTCACAGTACCTGGTAGATACGAACTTCCGGCGCGACACCGCTCTACGGCCCGGCTCAGTCCCAATACCGTTCCATTGATATTCGCGAATGCAGTAATCGCTCCACGTGCTTCCGCACGCTAAGCGAGTATCTCAGGAGGAGCGGCGCAAGCTCCTCAGCTCGAATCCGCTCCAAATTTCGGAATGTGACCATCGCCTCCGGCTCAACTCCGTAACGATGCGAAAGGTACACATAGTCGCAAAGCGCTTGCGGCGGGGGTGCCATCGCCGCCTCGGGTACCGGCAAATAGACGCTGCTACGTACGCATACAAAAATCAAGCGCCCGATCGATGTCATTCGTTCTTGAGCTCGGGGGCTCCTTCGATCGGTAAAGCAAGTGATGGCGACAGGCGCCTGGGTCACCATGTGGCAGTCATAGAGCGCATAGTGCCCGGTGATATATGCATGTGAGTCAATTGCGGGAACCAAGGATCGTGGTGATACGGCACCGGGCATTCCATAAAGGCCCTGAGCATATCTTTCAATGATCTCCTGACGTCGCAGCCGAGCCAGCTCGACGTTCAAGGCGGCCAGGGAGACAAAGGCCACATTTGCCAGTTCTGTCCGGGTAAACAGGACTTTCCCATACTTCTCGCGTTGCTCCTCCAAGTACTTTCGCCATGCATTGGCTCTCACGGTGACAACTCCTTAGCTCTGGCAAGCACTTCCTGAAGTAGAGACATGACAGAATCCCAAATCATCGCGGCGCCGCCGGCGGAGCGGAGGTTAGCCGCGACCGCCGCGTTAACCTGTTCGTCGAGCAGCCGTTCGATTCCCCGGACATGGACGGTCCGACTATTGGCCAACTGGTTGAGTCTCGCGATAGCCTCTGCCGGCGGTAGTGGGAGTAGGTTCAGTTTGCGCGACAATCGCCCAGGCGCGTCAGGCCGAATCGCGTCCCGGAACAGAAAAACGTCCAGTACATCACGCACCTGCAAGAAGGTGCGAGCCAAGCAGGCAATGATCTTGCTCTCAATCATGTCTGCATCCGACACCGTCAGGAAAACGGTGCCCTCCACTGTACGAACCATCGGCGGATCGAGGCATGCGATACCGATGATATCCACCGGGATCTCGATCCGGCTTCCAGGCTCTGCGACGCGGTAGAAGGCGAGATCAACCGTTCGCACGACTGGCGATTCCGCGTCAGGACCCCTTGCCGGCCGCACGTCGCCATCGTATCCCATCTGGCGTTTCACCTCCGGCAACAGCTTACTCCCGAAAAGCTCGACGATTTCCATCTGTTTACTCTGAAGGTCGCCCTCCCAGTGATAGTCAATATCGTTGGAAGCTCGGGCGCTTCCATTGAGCAACCGATACCGAAAGCCGCCGACCAGGCAAAGCCCGCGACCCGCTGGATGCGTGGCGAGCATCCTCACGGCGAGCAGTTGGAGACGTTCTATCGGAGGAATGTAGCTATCCATGTTGCCAAGTATAACATATATGTTACTGTTAGCAACACAAACGACACCAGCATTAGCCATTTTGGCGGGGCATCACGGAGTAGCCTCTGTGGTCTTGCAAGGGCTGGCGAGCGTCGGATTGCCTCTATCGGGTGGTGGTCCGGCTCGGCGCGGCGTTGACACGCGATGGTCGGTGGGTGCCGGCGAGGCGGTCAACTTACCTGCGAGAAGCGGTTTCTCGTGCGATCGCGTGACCGGATTTTTGATCTGGGGGCGGGGAGGTGACGATGCCTTTCTCGCCCCCAGAAACCTCACCCGAAAGCCCTTTACGAGCGTGCAACAACGTGCGAGAAGCAATGCGAGCATTCCCCACTGTTAACGATCATCTACTTCTCAATCGCAAACGAGATGCACTCCCATGCACGGTCGGCAGGGAAGACGCATCGTTCGCCGCTTCGTCGCACGACCGAAAGCTCCGAATTGCACACCGTAACCACGGCGGTGCAATCACCGAATTCCTCTACCTCCTGCGCCGAAATTCTCACTTTCCGTCCTTGGCCTGCCTCTTCCGCCTTCACTCGCAGCATTACGTAGCAAATGTTCGACGGCGATTCATGAATGCGCTCGCATTCGCCATACCCAGCCTGAAAGCCCGCGTCTATCACTTGCTCCGAGAACTCCAGTACCGCATTCCCCCGGCTCGTGCGCACCTGTGGAATTGTCATGAGTGTTGTCCTCTAGGGCCTTCTTGTTCAATGCATTTCCGCCGTATCACCACCCATTATAATATGAACCGTGCCCCGGTAATCCCAACCATCGGCATGCGAAGCAAGGCGTCCACCATGCTCCCCAAGCACTACCGAGACTATTTCCGGGACCACTTGCGAGAAGCCCTAACTCGTGAGATCCGTTAGCCGTTACCGTGCACCTGGTGGGGGAGGGGCCTGTTCTCCTCTTCCTGCCGGGGTTTCTGCACGCCAATTGTGTCTTGACTTATGTTCGCAAAAATGCGAACATTACACAGGAGGGAACAAAGGATGCCCCAGACCCGTGTAGTCTTCTACCAGGAGGACGACGGTACGGTCCCGGTGCTGGAATGGCTTGATAGCCTTTCCGCCAATGCTTTGGCCAAATGCACCGCGAAAATCGAACGCCTGGCGGAAGTCGGACATGAGCTGCGCCGTCCCGAAGCCGACTATCTTCGTGACGAAATTAATGAGCTTCGTATCGGCCTGCAGGGAATCAACTACCGCATCCTCTATTTCTTTCACGGACGAACCGCCGCCGTGCTGTCCCACGGCTTGGTCAAAGAACGCCGTGTTCCGCCCAAGGAAATCGACCTGGCGGTCAAACGAAAGGCCCGCTTCGAGACAGATCCCGAAGCGCATACATATCGGGAGGAATAACGATGCCGAAGAAAAAGGTCACCACCGCGAAGAAACCCACTGACGATGCCGTGGAAATTCTCCATCGCCGCTACTTCGAGGGCAAGCCGAAGATGCAGGCCGTGCTCGAAGAAGAGCGGGCCAATGCCACGGTCGCTCGACAGATCTACGACCTACGCTCCAAAGCCGGCCTCTCTCAGCGCGAACTCGCCAAAATGGTAGGCACCACCGCGTCCGTCATCTGTCGTCTCGAAGACGCCGACTATGACGGCCATAGTCTCGCCATGCTCCGGCGCATCGCAGCGGCCCTCAACAAGCGTGTGCAAATCAGCTTTCTACCCCTTCGCAGCAAAACCGCGAGTTCGTAGTCTCTCTCTCCGGGCCCATTCCCTCTGAGGTGATGGAAATGCAGCGATACGTAGAGCAGCTTCTGAAAGACATCGCGTACGCCACGGAGAACGTGAATTGGCCGTATCAAGAGGAGGGCGTGGACGTTCACGATTGGATATCCGACGATGAAGAGGAACGGGTGGCCCCCGTCCTGCCGCTGGAAGAGTGGACGGGAATCCGGAAAGTAGAACTACCGCCCGTTGATCAGCTAAATGACGGGCAAGTGCGACAACTTCTCGACGCCTTGAAAGCTATGCTTGACGCCCACAACTGGTCCTTTGTACTGCAGACTCAAGTTCCGCAGCGAATCCAGTATGCGGCCATTCGGGATAATTTTGACCAGGACGCCAAAATGAAGTTGTGGCACGCGGGTTTTTTCCAGTTGTGTCGTCCTGGTACTCCACACGGCGAATGTGCTTTGGGAGAACACTGCCAGTGTCGGTTCTACGAAGACCTCTTGGCCGGGTGCGTCGACGAAGATCTCAGCCCAGAGGAGGAACGAGCCCGGCGTTTGGAGATCGAGATCGAACACCTCAAGAAGAAGTACGACGAAGACTGGGAGAAGTACTATCCCTACCACCTGGATGCGAAATGCGATGATGAACATGGCAGACCATATGACTACGGGCTTGGTCTTGGCGACGAAGATGATAGGGATGACTGGTGAAGGAGACACGTTCCCAAATCGAGGCGGGGATGTCACGCAAGAAACGAAAACCTATACAGCCTGGTCACTTCTGCTGGGCATGCGGTCGTCGGCGCCGCAATGAGAAGTTTTGCGGTCGCGGCCAACCGTCCACGTGCAAGCGAGTCTGGAGCCGCCTGCTCTCGGGAACCGTCCTGGAAGCTTTGGAGATTCGGCAGGTTGACAGCCAAACGCAGGTTGCCGATGTCCAGCGGGCCTTGGCGGGACTCCGGGATCTGTCGTGGGAATCGGTCGAGTCGGTAGGAGAAGGCGACGAGTACCGGGCGGAATCCCCCGCAGGCGACCATGCCCCGGCCCCGGTCTTCCACGGCACGGTGATCCATGCCAGCATGGTGTGTGGAGCGTGACGCGTCCACGCCTCCGGGACCGTAACCCTCACTGATTGGACGGCTCGACCCGATGACCACGCCCGCACCCACCTCCACCCGTAGAGAATTCCTGTCCACATGCGCTGGCGCGGCCGTCGCTAGCATGGCGACATTGTCCGGGAGTTGCCACTCGCTGGCCGGACAGCCGATCGGCAGTGGCGATGGCACGATACTCGAGAAGTCTGCCATGTCGGTCGCCGCTCTTTTGAAGAGCAAGCAGATCTCTCCCACGGAATTGGCAGACATCGCGATCACACACCTTCAGCGGATCGAGCCAATCTTGAACGCGCTGATCCACTTTCCCGTGGCGCGCGTCAAGCAAGAGGCCGAGTTGGCTGAGTCACTCATTGCCAAGGGGGACGTGAACTGGGATCTGCGGCCGTTGACCGGCGTACCGATCACGGTCAAGGATTGCCTGGACGTGGCCGGCATGCCCACCACCAGCGGCGTGCCGAAGTTCAAGTCGAACATCGCCACGGAGGATGCAGCTGTCGTCAAACGACTGCGGGATGCCGGAGCGATTGTGATTGGCAAGACGAATCTTCCGGCCTTGATGAGCGCCTACGAGACGGGGAGCGCGGAGTTTGGCACCACCAACAACCCGTACGAGCTGAAATGCACACCGGGCGGGAGCAGCGGCGGCGAAGCGGCGATCCTTGCCGCTGGCGGGTCGTGGTTGGGTGTGGGAACCGATGGATTGGGCAGCATACGCGTCCCAGCCCACTACTGCGGCATTGCGGGGCTGCGGCCCGGCTGGGGACGACTGTCAAGGGCAGGACAAGTCCCGCCCGTCCCCGAGGCTGAGGGATGGTTGCCTGATCCGGGGCTGGCGACCACCGGACCATTCGCAAGGTCCGTGGCCGATTTGCACGTGGCGCTTTCGATCATGCAGGGTCCGGATCCACGTGATCCGAAAACCTTCCCCGTTCCGCTGTTTGATTATCGGGACGTGGAGCTCACGGGCATGAAAGTCGCCTACTGGACGGAGAGTTCTGGCGCCGTACTCACGCCGGAAACCGAGCGCACGCTCGAAGCGGCCCGCCGCGCGCTGGAGCGACGTGGAGCCGTCATCGTTCCCGCCAAACCGCCGCTGGCCGACCAGATCTACGATATCAGCCAGGCCCTGTATGCTCCGTTATTTCTGAAAGAATGGGAGCAGATCCTGAATGACCACGGTATCCATCAGCTACATCCGATCGACGAGGACATGCTGCGAGGTCTGCGGGAATGGCACAGGCCTTACAACGACGCGGAAGTGAAGGACTTCCAGTTGCTGTTGCCCCAGCTCAGAACCGGACTGCTCACCTTTTTGTGCGAGTACGATGCCATTATCAGCCCCGTGACCGCCACCCCGGCTCCCCGGCACGCAACGACGTTCGAGGACATTCGCCGTCTGGTCTTTGTCCAACTGCCGGCCTACCTGCCAGCGATACCCTCCGGCAGCGTCCCGTGCGGAATGAGCGACGCGGCGGGTGATTTGAACCCACTGCCCATCGGTGTCCAAGTGATAGGTCGCCAGTTTCGCGAGGATACCGTCCTGGCCGTCATGCAAGCGTTGGAAGATGAGTTCGGCGGGTGGCAGCCGCCCCCCGCGCTACGCTGAAGCGGTTAACCGAGTGAAGGCTGCCGCACCTTCGGTAGGCGGATCAGGGTTTCGCACCGAGGCGTGGCCGCTGCTGCCACAGGAGAGAAGGGAGACCCCCAACGGCGACGAGACATTGTTCAAGGCAACTCTCGGCTTGGAGTCATACGCCCCATATGTGCGCCGTCTCGCGCCGAGGTTAGGGACGACTCCTTTCAAATCGATGTCCGGATCGCCACCCTACGTGTACAGTTCTTCACAGGATTCGATAGTGGCAATCATTCGTAATACAGAAGGGCACCTTGTCCGATTGCCCTGTCAACCGGCGAAAATGTCCCCGTCCTGCCCCCCCCTCTTCCCTCTCAGAGCAAGCTCCCTCGCCCTTTTGGTCTCCAGTGCTTAAAATGCCGTCTATGGTGGAGTTCCAATACACGACTGATACTTCTCAGGAAGCGCTGGACGTTCAGGTCGCCTGCCTGCGGCAAATGAGTCCGCAAGAGCGGCTGCGGCGAAGCTGCGCTATGTCGCGACAAGTTCGCAATATGGCGTTTGATGCTATTCGACGTCACCATCCCGAGTGGAGCGATGAAGAAGTGCAGTTGTGCTTCATTGAGCTGAATTATGGTAAAGCTCTCGCAGACAACGTGCGACGTTGGCGCAGGGAGCGATCGACTTGAATGACTCGGATGATTTGCTGGATGCGTTGAAACCCGTTGTCACGGCATTTCAGCGGCTTCAAGTACCACATTATGTGGGAGGTAGTATTGCCAGTTCATTTCACGGCGCCACACGATCTACCATGGATGTGGACCTTGTCGCCGAGCTGTCCGAAGATCAAGTGGCAGCCTTTGTCGCCAGTTTCGGTCATGATTTCTACATCAGCGAACCAGCAGTGCGAGATGCCGTCAGACGACGGTCCTGTTTCAATCTCATTCATCTGCCATCGTCATTCAAAATCGATATCTTTGTCAGTCGAAGGCGACCGTTCGACGAAGATGCCATGCGTCGAGCGAGTCTACAACGACTTGGTATTTCGCATACCATTGAAGTACGGATCGCATCTGCCGAAGATACGATCGTCAGCAAGCTGGAGTGGTTTCGATTGACAAACGAAACTTCGGAACGTCAATGGGAAGACGTCTCCAGATTGCTGATACTGCTCGGCGAAACAGTCGATAGAGCTTACCTTCATCACGCTGCCGATTCAGTTGGTGTCGAGGACTTGCTGGAACGGTTGTTGAGGCAATGAGCTGGAGGATCCGCTTACCTATTCACCAAAGCTCTGCACGTCAATGACTCTGGCGTCGTGGCTGTTCCATCACGGTTCACATGGAGCGTGGGAACTTGCGTTGCGGGATTCGACCTGCAAGCCAACCTCATTGCTGATGCCACCTGACCCACTTGACTCTGCTCCGACGCACGCACGCCGGGGAATTGTCTGGCTGGTGGTGGCACATTTCGCCGTAGGCTTCATTGCGTCCGCGTGGGCGAATCGTGATGGCGGCACTACTGACTTGGCCACAGGAGCATTGTCGGGTCTCTGGTTCGGCCAGATGAGTCTGCTGGCGGATCCAGCCAAAATCGCCAAGTACCTGGCAAGCGATCAACAAGCGAGGCTGCGACGCCGGTTGGTAAGCGTCGTGAAGTCTCTGTTCGCGTTTTACGTATGGCCTTCTTCACCACTATGTGCGTTTGCGGTGGGGATTTCTGTGTGTCGATTCACGAGGCGTCTGCGGCGACGGACGGAATCGTACAAACGCTTGACAAATGATCCCGCGGCGCCAGGCCGGCAGCATAAGCACGAGCGGAACCGACGCGAAGAGGGACGCGCAGTGCCCGCAGGAACTACAGTTGCCGCCACAGCGCGAGAGGACCACGGGAATCCCGAGTCCCGCGAGCAGAGCCCAGGTGAAACCGGCCCGGCCATCGAGCCTCGTCCGTCGAGACTTGGCGGCACTCCCGTGATCGTCTGCAATCGGCAACGCCTCTAGCGCCCGTAGGTTAGCGATTTGCTTGGACATACCTTGGTACACTCCAGACATACGTTGCAGGTGTGGCGACTGACGTCCACCACCCGGCCCTCTCCCGAAATCGCCCATGTAGGGCACACTTTCTCGCATGCCCGGCATCCGTTGCATTTGGTTGAGTCGTGAACGATCTTCCGCGACAGACCCAGCTTGGCTCCCAGCCAATGAAACAGGTTGGCCATGGCTCCCAGGGGGCACGCGTACAGACACCAACCTCTGCCCCCCTTCCAAAAGATGCCGCCTAACACGAGCCAACCGGCGAGCGACAGGCTTGCGCCGGAGTGCCAGTACCGCAATTCCGACGGGTTGGATACTCCGCACACGAGCCTCTCGAAGACGCTGGAGGGGCAGTAGCGGCAACACACGTTGGCCGCTCCAACGCTTCCCGCGAGGCTCCTGGCGGCGGGGGTTGCAGCGGGCGGCGCACTCGCGCTGCGAGAGCCGCCATCCGTCGGCCAGGCGATCGCCGGTAGAGCCGTGGCCAGCGAAAGCAGCGCAAAGGCCGTGAGAAAACCATATCTCAACGACGCCGGGTTGACTTTCTTGGACAAGTCGATTTGGCCATTGCTGGGAAAAATCCGACTGAGGCACTCCGAGCACGCCCCGACCGGACATAGCCAGCCGCAGAACACCGGCCCCAGGACAAACGCGGTGCCGATGACGACCAACGTAAATAGCACCGAAAAGGACCAGCCGCCGAGCCTGACGATCTGGCCACTGAACAACCAGTCGATCGGCATCCGGAAGCAAGCCTTGTGCAGCGACGCGGATGCTGGGTTGTCTTGGAGGAAGTAGACGAACCGGATCAGGTAAGCGAACGGCTGGACCAAGAGGAGGAAGCCGACAACGAACGCAATGTAACGCCATTTATGGCGAGCAATCGTCGCACACACTTGAATCTTCATGGGTGGCTCCCGAATTCAAGAAGCTGATGGGAATGAACGTCAGGATTTCGCGGGTGTCGGCGTCGAAGACCGACAGCCCACCCTCGTACCATACGGGTTTGTCTCGAACCTCGACGGGGATGTTGAACATCCAGTCAATCGCCAGTTCGGGGACTTTCTCTCCCGGTTTGAGCGCGCGGTCGAAGGTCCCGCTCTCGGGATCCCAGGGAATGCCGGCGTTGACCTGCCACTCGACCGGAAACGTCGTGTTTTCCAATCGCATTCCGATTCGGTGTGGCTTCGAATCGATATTCGAAATCCAATGCGTTGACAAACCGACGATCCAGGGGCAGAACATCCGCTTCAGGATCCCCTGTTCGCACACGTCGATTTTGATCGGCTTGATGAAAGACCTTCGCCCACTCGCTTGGCCCACCATGCGCGGTCTGTCGATGCGGCCGGCGGGCACGGGTACCGAGAAGTGAACCAGTTCGGTTGGGTTGAGAACTGTCCCGGCATAGAAACCCATCACGACGGTCGCGGTCGCGACCGCCAAAAAGGCAACGGCCGAGCGTACCCCACGCCCTTGAACCTTCGCGTCCTTCTCTGGCAACTCGCTCGGCGCGCTGATGTTCTTGATCTCCATGAGAAATCACCTCTTTAACAGGCTCAGTGAAATCGATGAATGGTAACCGCTCCGGCCTCCGCCCGCTCGTGAGTCGAGAAGGCGGGAGCCGGAAAACGACCGCCTGCGTTAGAAGTCGCTGAACGGCTGGCCGTCGGCCCGCGAACCGAGAATGTTCCAGATCGCCAGATCGATCGTCTCGGACGTGAAGCGGACCGAGCCGTCGGCCAGGACAACGTTGACTCCGCCCGGATGAAAGCTTCGTGCGGCCTTCCTGAATCCCCAGTTCGATGCCGAGCAGTCCGACCATGGAGAATTCGGCGGAAGGTAGTGGTTGTAGCCCGAGGAAGTCTGTCCTCCATCAGCCCAGGCTTGTCCGCGCAGGTACGTGGTGGTCCGCGCCGGGTCCGTGCAGATAGCGTCGCTGAGCGGCCCCATCGTGCTTGCGATCACGTATTTGGTCTCGCCGGCCGCGATGGCCGTTGCGAGCGTTTCGTTCGGTTTTCCTAAGGAAATGAAGGCCTCGGAGATGGCCACCGTGTTAGAGGTCCCATCAAGGATGTCCGCGAATTTCGTGTGCGAGTCGCCGTAGAAAAGTCCGTCCGAATCGGTGTACTTTCCCCCGTTTCGTCCCGAACCAAAACATACTGCGTAACTCGTCGGTCCCCAGTGATCGCTGATCCGTCTTCCGGGGTCGCTGGGGCAACGGAACGTCGGCACCTCGAGCTTCACCCACTCCACGTTATCGGGATGAATGCTCGGTGGCGGGATGACGCCTGCACAGAGTAAAGGAACGTCGAGGTTCAGCTTGTCGTAAATGACCGACTGCTCCATGTACGGCGTGAGGCACGCGAACGCCGACCAGCGGTAGTAATAACTCGCCACGGTCGGATACGCTGCCGTCACCTTGCTGTCGTAGGCCGACGGGAAGCACTTGCGCACCAATTCGTGGTTGTGCAGGGCAAGCCCGATCTGTTTCAAGTTGTTGGCGCACGAGAACCGCCGCGCCGCCTCTCGGGCAGCCTGCACGGCAGGAAGCAACAGGCCGATCAAAATGCCGATGATCGCGATGACCACGAGAAGCTCGACGAGCGTGAATCCTTTGCGTGGAAAACGAATAGTAGCCATGGCAAACACTCCCAACTCTGAGAACCTGGAATGTCTCTCGATCACAACGAAGGACGTTTGAGTTGGACGCGACCGATCGCCTGGCGCCGGCAGGGTGCTTCCCCTGCGTCTGTCTCCGGCCGCACGAACATTCACTGCGTCCGCGCGAACGATATGAGACGCCTCCAATGGGCTTCAGCAACAACGCCGCTGCCAGTCGGTACGAGCGTCGCACGTGTCGGCTTAAGCCGTCTTCGGCGGAGGCGTGGGAGGTGCCGGTGAAAAGACGAGATACGGGAGGCAGGACTGGAACGCGACACGCCCGCGAGGGAGCAGCACGAGGCTGGACTTCACGTGCTGGTCGCCGGGCCAGCTCGCGCTTACGGTCTGCCACTGTTGTGTCAAACCGTGGCAGCGCAACGCACTCAGCCAGGAGACCCACCGCGTGGAGCGGTCGTTGTCCGCCCCCGGCTCGCGGTCGTTTCGACTGCCAGTGTCGTGTGATGGCCCACCGGCGTGCGAGACGCCTTGGTCATCGCAGTGAGGGCATGCTGGTTTCGGTGGTTTGGCCGCTTCCCGCTTGGCAGCGGCCACGACGAAGTCGGGCACAGTCACGCCGTTTTGCCGTCCCCAGGCGATCTGCTGCTGGACTGTGAAACAACAGCAATGGGCCCAGCATTGCTCAGCCGATTGGCAACCGCACCTGCAGTGTTCGCAAGGGAATCGTTCCCCGGACCAGGTGGCGGCGACAGGACACGGTATCGCGATTGCGGCACCAGCGATGAGCTGCTGCGTGATGAGCAGCCAAGTGAATATCGGTCGCGGTCTTCGTGAGCCGATACCAGACATACGCCGACTCGATCCACGGCCGGATGGCAGGCTATCGAGCCTACCACGGCGATCCACAGTATGCGGCCCAACTCGTTCGGGCCGCCAGACTTCCCGAAACACTGAAGCAGCCTAGGCCGTGGCAGTCCTTTCAGAAATCGGGAAGTACCCCATTTACTCCTAGGATCAGTTCCTACGACCTGACGGAGCGCGCTTTCAGCCACTCGTGATTGCTGGCTAGACTGCCGGTTTGAGATCCCGGTTCTCGCCTCGATCACCAACGTCCTCTGGCGAGGGTGAGGCGAGTGCCAAAGCCAACTTGGATGCCAAACTCGCCGCTAGCGCGGCCGCAGTTGCTAACGAAAATAAGCAGAATGGCCTCGCCTATGATGCAGAAGAGGCCCGGAGCGAGAGCTTACCAAAAATGGAGCGCAGGTTATTTTCGTGGCGCTTAATCGGGCGGGAAATGAACGGGATACGGCCGGCTGGGACATCACGGACAACGTCGTTTCGCTCCCCGATGTTGGCAGCCGGGCGCTACATCGGCGAAGGGTGTGATGATTCCCGGCTGGATGCACTCTTTCTCACACTGCCCGTTTCCTGGCGTGGAACGGTTGCACAGTACGTTGGGCGAACGCAGCGACGGCGTGAAGGCAAGAGCAATAGGCTCAGCTGCTTGCTGGTGCCACGTGGCATCAGTATTCTGGAGTGAGCAACATTGGTGGTCAATGCAGTTATCGGGCGGTAGAGGATCAGATGAGATATTTTGCTTTCCTGCTGGTCTCACTGACGGCGATTTCGACCACAGCGGCGGAAGTGCTGGTGGAGGCCGAAGGCTTCGCCGACCACGGGGGCTGGACGCTCGACCCACAGTTCCTGGACGCAATGGGGTCGCCCTATCTCCTGGCACATGGCCTGGGCCAACCGGTGGCCAATGCCGTCACCGCAGTCGTGTTCCCCGAGACCGGCAGCTTCCATCTCTGGGTGCGAACCAAAGACTGGGTGCCATCGCACCATCCTGGCCGATTCAAAGTGATCATTGGCGGCCGGGAAGTCTCCATTGAGTTTGGCAATCAAGGGGACGGGTGGATCTGGCAGGATGGAGGCACAATCGAGATCAAGCAGGGACGAGTGCGGCTCGAACTGGCTGATCTCACCGGCTTCGATGGCCGTTGTGATGCCTTGTTCTTCACTACCGATGCGAAGTTCATTCCACCGAAAGACGCCCACGAGCAGATGGCCATATGGCGGCGACGACTGCTCGGGTCCCCCGAGATGCCGCCCTCGGCCGGGCATTTTGATGTCGTGGTGGTCGGCGGCGGGATTGCTGGTTGTTCCGCCGCACTCACGGCCGCTCGACTGGGCCTCCAGGTGGCGTTCATTCAGAATCGTCCGGTGCTCGGTGGCAATGCCAGCTCCGAGATTGGCATCACCGTGCGTGGCCAAGACCGATCCGTCGTGAATGAAGTCTCCGGTCCCGACCGTGACAAGGCTATCCAGTCGCAGAAGAACGTCCATTTGTTTCTCGGTTGGCATGTCTTCCGGGCGACACTGGGGGGCCAGCGGATCGAAAGCATCGATGCGCGAGACACTTCCACCAACACGGAACGTCGGTTTGCCGCACCGGTGTTCATCGACTGCACCGGCACCGGTTCGGTCGGCTTCCTGGCCGGTGCCGACTACCGAATGGGGCGGGAGGCGAAGTCCGAATTCGACGAGGGCCTTGCCCCGGACAACGCCGACACGCTGCACCATGGCAACACCGTGGTCTTCGCCACTCGCCTGGCAGACCGTCCCGTTTCCTTTCCAGATGTGCCTTGGGCCACCGCCGTGTCGAGGGACTACGCCGACCTGGGAGGCCAAGTCACCCACGATCACGACAACGAAGGCGGCCTCACACACTTCTGGGAATACGGGCAGCATCTTGACCCGTTCCAGGATGCCGAGGAGATTCGGGATCACCTCTTCTGTGCAATCTACGGGACGTTTTCCACAGCGAAGCGGCTCAATCCCGAGGCGTATGCCAAGCTCGAACTGGAGCGGGTTGGACATGTGCCGGCGGGGGGTGAATCTCGACGCCTGATGGGCGATTACATCTTGACGGAGAATGATGTTCGCTCCGGCAAAGTGTTTTCCGATGCTGCGGCCCTGTGTACTGGCCACTTCTGTTTGCACTACGCTGGCGACCAATATGACTTCCGCCTGGGTGATTGGAAGTTCGTTGCTGTGCCGCTCTTCACTGTGCCATTTCGGTGCCTGTACTCAAAGAACATTGACAACCTCCTGATGGCAGGCAAGCATATCAGCGTGACCCACATCGCTGGATCAGCGACCAAGACCATGCTCAACGGCGGACAGACGGGTGTGGCCACCGGAGCAGCGGCGTTTCTCTGCAAGAAACACCACGCTTTGCCTCGTGAAGTCGGCCAGAACCACATCAAGGAGCTTCAGGACATCCTACTGGAGCAGGGGCCATACAAAGACTCGCTGAAGCCCGTGTCAGCCAACAAGTGAGTGCAAGACGGAATCTCGATCTCGTCGGAGTGCCCGACCGGTGTGCGCCAGCCAACGTTGCGGATCAGCCGGCCGTGAGTTAACTTGCAGGCAAACCGACCGACTGTTTACGGCTCGGCTGCATCCGATGGTGCGGCGGTCGATGGTCAGCTCTTGGCTTTCGTCTGCGCCCTCAACCACTTTCGGATGTGCTTACACGCCCAACGGTAATGACTGGCCGTGTTTGCTCGTACGTAGTCACTGAGCGTCCAGGTTGGTCCAGCCCAAGCGAACTGGCCACCCGTACGATCGACGCTAAATCGAGACATGCACGAAAGCGCTCCCCAAACACCAGAATTGGCATCCTGCCGGGTTGCCACTATGATGAATCGAACGAGGAGACGACCATGAGCGAAACTGCCACCGAACTGATTCGAACGTTTTCTACCCTCTCGCCCCAAGAACGACACGCCGTTCTTATTGAACTGGTGCGAATTTCCGAGGCTGGTCGGGCCTCGATCGCCTCGCCATCCAGGAAGCGCCGAATGTCTGCCGCGAAGCTGGAGGCCGCGTCGTAGCGTCGGCCGCGGTCCTTCTCGATGGCCTTCATCACCACCCAGTCCAATTCGCCGCGGCAAATCGCCGAAAGTCGCCGCGGCTCGGACCTGCGACGAGCACATATGTCTGTGGCGGTCTCGCCCAATGAGTTGATTGTTGTACTCGGACGGACTGGCTCCTCTTCCCGGATAATTCGGCGAATTTCATCATATGTCGCAGCCAGAAGACGTGTATTGTCGAAGGGCGTAGTTCCTGTGAGAAGTTCATACAGCAATACACCCAACGAGTATCGACACGCGGACCGACGTCTATTCGCTGGGAGTGGTCCTCTATGAGTTGTTGACCGGCGAAACGCCTTTCGATCGTCAGCGGTTGCAGTCGGCTGGCGTATTCGGTGACGGCCGGGTTCTCGCGCACCAGCCGCTCCTGGATATCGATCGCATGGGCGAGGGGGGCCTGCCACCCCGGCTGCGACCAATTCCGAGCAAGGCTAGAGGCTGCCGCCTTCGTCCAGCCATCGCAGACGCAGTTCAACGCGGCGGGCGTCGTTCATATTGAGCAACCGAGCGGTAGCTCGTCCGATTGGTGTCAGGCCGATGATCGTCCCATGCGAGATGGCGAAGTTGTCGGACCATTCGTCGGTGCGGGGGTTGAATACGTTCACCCTCTCCCCGGTCTGGGGGTCAACACTCGACAGATTCGGACCCTTGAAGGCGTTGCAGCGGTCACACGCGTAAGCCAACCCAGAAGGATCGTCGTGACCCTCGTTCACGTGTTGCTTCGCGATAATGTGCTCTACGTGAAAGGGGATGAATGGCGTCGCCTGCTGCGGCATGTGGCAATACTCGCAACGGTCGGCGGTGCGCTGCCGCACGAAATCCCGAGTGGCAGCTTCCATGCTATTCCCGCTGGCTTGCGAGGAAGCGACGGGCCTTCGACTGGATGATGGAAATCACCTCTACGGCTTCTACAAAGTCCTTGTAGGCGACCTTTTCATCCGGGCTGAGCGTCCCCATATTCGCCTTTTGCCGAAGCACTTCGATCTCGGCCTCCAATTCTGAGTCCGCGCGCAGATCAACGAGAGCACGAGCAAGCTCAGGTGTAAAGGCCTCAGTTACCGGCTGCAGAAAACGATCGAGATAGCTAACGGTGCTCATGCACGAAGTATACCACAACGATTGTCAAATCGGCAAACGGATGTCGAAACCGCGATCGGCCAGCTAGCGACACGGGGCTCGCTCTGGAATCTCGAGGGCTTCGGTACGCGTTGACCCAGGCAATTCATTCGCGGCCTTGACTGGGTGCGGTGCTTCTCTGGCAACTTGGCCTCACCCGAGCATGCGTCGGTGGCGCCGAGTCAGGCCGTTTACCCGCCGGCCCCTTGCGCACAGGTCTGACAGCCCGGCGTCAATTCTTGGGGTGTCGTTGTTATGATTCTCGCCCCGTGACGGCGGCAACCAATCGCGCCCTTATGCTGGTGGCACTCCGGCTCGAGCTTTCCCCTTGGGTGGATGAGGGCCCAAGTACGTTGGCAACCGGCGTTCTGTTGCCGAGGTGGCGGCGATCTACACGTGCTGGCAAGGTGCGATCTTTGCCGTTACCTCTTGAGCTGCTGCAATCATTCAACCACACAGTTGATGGCCCACAGAAGCCTTTCACCATTTTGTCGATTGTTGGACTTAACCACCAGACAGTTGTCCCCCTTTCGCAACGAGATCGGAATGCGTGCGGTCTCGAACGCTTCGGCATGGTCGAGCATCACGATCTGCGTGCCATTGAGCCAGGCGATTGCCCAGTTATCCAATCCCAGTCGCAGAGTCACCTCGCGATCGGTGTCGCTGTATAGCGTTGTACGAACGAAGTAAGAGTGTTCCGTCAGCGGATAGGGCGGCCGATGCTGGACAATGTGCTCAAGCCTCAGCCATCCATATCTGCTGTCGAGCTGATGTACAGCGTAATCGGCCCCGTCGACAGTCACTTTCTCGGGCAGTTTCGGCTGGGACAGTTGCCGCACGATCTCGTATGGCGGCCGCCGGAAGGCAACCAGGTCGTTGCCGTCAGGAAACGGCCCAACTGCCGTCAGGAAACGGCCCAACGGCCGCCCATTTTTCAGGGCTGTTCACCTGCGGAGCCCGTGAACCCGGTACTTTGTAGAAATAGGAGACTGCTTCGTAGTCGCCAGGGCGTGCATTCGAGGTAAATAGCAGCGACGAATGGAACAGGATCGGATTCGGGCCAAAGAACCGATAGAACACCCCGTCCTGATCGTTACGGCCGCGGTTGTCGCGGTAGGGGCAGCCGCTCCAGCGGGTTTGATACTGGTTGAATCCCCACGAGAACCCGAAATCGTCTTCCACGTTGCATCCGCAGATCACGTGCGGATCCGTCTGGCCGTCAATCAGCAGTCGAGTGCCGCTGTTATGGAAGACCATGTCGCCATGATCTTTCTGTCGCCATCCCATGATGTAACCTGCCAGGAATCCAAGGCCCTCAGTTTCCGCGATCGGAAACGGTTTGTCGGGCGACGCGGGAAGGGCAATGTTGCGCTGAGCGTGAAACCGCAGCGGCGTAAATTCAGCGTGTTCACGGTACTCCTGCCAGTCCACCATCGCCGCGCCGTGCTTGGCCGATTTGCTGTGAAGCGCGATCCGGCAGCCGTTGGAAAACGGGATCGGCAGATAGAAGTTCCAGCCGGGCGAGGCCTTCGGTGGAATGTGCGGATCGTTCGTGACCGTAAAATTAGGGTAGTTCACTACAGCCGCGCTGTTGATGTGATAATCCTCGAATCCCAACAGCACGCCGAAGAACGAGCGAAATGGCACGCGCGCCTGCGGCTCGGGAGCTTCATCCACAGTGATTTCAATTTCGACGTCATCCAAGTCCTTTTCGCCAAACCGAACCAGACATGCCGCACGCAGCCGGCGCCCTCCATGCGGAAGACCTCAACCGATCTTCCGGCTTCTGCCTCGATATTCGCCGTGGTCCGCCGTGAGCGGAAACCTGTCGGCAACTGAAGCAGGGGTACGGCGGGATCAACTTACGTCGCTGGAAGCGGATCAAGCGATGCCGCTGGTTTCGGTGCTGCATCTTGAGCAGACGCCCAGTGCGTGAACGTGCCACGCAAGGCGATAGCGACAGCCACCAAAGCGACGTGGTGTCTGCGAATGCCATTCATAGTATGAGTCCTCTCGGAGCGTAACGTCGACGGTGATGGGCACTTCAGGGAAACTCTGCCACCCAACGTCCGAGATGGTAATGCGCGAGTGGAGATGAAGCGAGCCGGTGGAGGGACCTGGACCCACGACATTCTCCCAAACAAAACCACCTAACAGAAGGGAGACCGTAACGCGCGTATGTGGCGGACACCCAAGCCATGTCCTTCGAGGGCCGTTGCGCACGGGTCTGACAGACGAATGGCACTAGGTTAAGCGATGCGCCAGTGAGGACACACGGCTATTTCACGAGATCGACGATCTTGACACCCAGCGTCTGGGTCACTGCTGAGCACGGTCGACATGCGCGGGTCGGCCGTGCGGTACAACAGGAACCAGGCCCGCTTCCTGGCGGTCGGTCCTTCGTAGCCCAAGCCTGCCCCGAGTTGGTCCAGCGTCATTTCGGACCGCGCGAAGGCCTGACGAATGTTGTCCATAACATGCTCTACGTTCATGATCTTCCACGCGACAGGTGACAGTCGATGCCCGCGACAAGAACAACCGCGTCACGCAATTCAAGGTCGTGACCACGATGCTCAACGTGTCGATCGATGGCCAGCAGATCGGAGAGTTATTCGAGCGGCGGTGGGAAGGAGAAGTCGATATTCGATCGATCAAGTCGACAATGCAGATGGACATCCTGCGCTGCAAGACACCCGACATGTTTTACACAGAGATCTGGACGCACTTGTTGGCGTACAACCTACTTCGCACCGTGATGGCCGTCGCTGCCGAGGAGAATGACACCGAGCCTCGTAAGGTGAGTTTCAAAGGAGCGAAGCAAGCCTTGACCGCTTTCGCTCCAAAGATTGAAGCTGCCCGGCCGGAGGACCGCGCTCCGCTAGTTGATGCCTTGTTGACAACCATTGCTTACCACCGTGTCGGCAACCGTCCTGGAGGCTGGGAACCACGGGCGCGCAAGCGGCGACCGAAGCCGGCTGCCCGACTGACACAACCTCGACACACCGCCAAGCTACCGCAAAATCGGTCGACGTGGTTCTAAGAGCCCACCACGCTAAACCACCCGCATCAAGTCGGGCCTTCTTTGTTTCCGCTGGGTCGGCGGCGCTCCCACTGCCGATGGAACCGCCGCCGCTCCATTGCGACGGCCCCCAGTGTCCCACCTCAGCCATGTTCTCCGACCCGCTCGCCCCACAATCAACGCGGGGAGATGCCATGTTGCACGAACTCTTCCCCCTGAGTCGGCTATCGCGACGCTTAACCTGGTGCCATTCGGGGATGTGACCTGGGGCAGTTCGCGAATTACCGATTCCCGCTTGGGGGGGCGCGACCTGAGCAGCTTCCGCGCCTCCCATTGCGCGCTTGGGTCGATTTCACCTGTGCGCGCAACGGCACCATGCCAACGGGAACGGACGCGGCGCGGTCTACCCCCAAATGCCCTCGCGCAACTGACCGAGGACACGTCCTGGTGTGCAATTTGGCCCCAGCGGGCTCTTGCCATCCGGTCAAGGCTTGGTGACCCATCCGAGCCCCTCAGCCATTACCCCGCGGTCGCTGGTTCCCATCCCACCCCCCTCCATCGGTCGCAACCCCTGATCGCAAACTTGCTTTGGCACATGGACGGTTTGCCAACGCGGCTGGTGGCGTGCCTCCACCAGTGACTTGGCAGGCGCATCGCCCAGATTCTCCTTCCTCTGCGGAGGTAGTTTAGGCACGAAAGCCGTGTGATAGAATCGGACCGTGGGGCAACCGTCGCGTTTTCTCCAACAGGCTCTATATATATGCGTGGCGAGCAGGATTCATCCTCGGTCTCCGGCCAGCTCGCACCGCCCGACGGTGCCCTGTCACCTCCGACAATCACAAATTGGTCGAATAGCTCAACGACACTCGATGACTTTGAGATTGTCAGGGAGATTGGCCGAGGCGGCACGGCTATTGTGTACGAGGCGCGTCAGAAGTCCTTGCGCCGACGCGTCGCACTCAAGCAGTTGCCGGCGGCTGCCGCGTTCGATCAACGGTGGCACGATCGTTTCCGTAAGGAAGTACGTGCTGCCGCGAGACTGCATCACGCGAACATCGTTCCTTTCTACGAACTAGGTCGGGACAATGACTCGCATTTCTATACGATGCAACTGATCGATGGGATCAGCTTAGCAGAGGTCATAAAACGTTTGCGACAGTGCCGGGCGAGTGTCGATGGGGCGTCGCGACCGTGCATGAATCTGGAAACGGATCCGGTGCATCCGGCGTTTCTGAAACTGTGCGAACGGTGTAGATGTCGCGTTGCCTGTTGTGACACTACGACGCAGCAGAGTACGGCGGGTGCGGCGGAAGCAGGGAACGAGAGGTCGGATCTGGTTGCCAGTCCCGGCTATCATCGAGCCGTAGCGGAATTGATCCGTGACGCGGCGTTGGCGGTAGATTACGCACACGATCAGGGCTTCCTACACTTGGACCTCAAGCCGTCCAATTTGCTGATCGATGAACAGGGCAAGTTGTGGATCACGGATTTCGGTGCCGCTCGCCCAAGTTCGGGCCATGGTTCGTCCAGTGCCGACGGTCTGACGGGCACGCTCTGCTACATGAGCCCCGAGCAGGCGTTGGGAAGGGACGAACAACTGGACTGCCGCAGCGATGTATATTCACTTGGAGCGACGTTGTATGAGCTGTTGACACTCGAACGGCCCCATACCGAGGATTCTCCGTACGCACTGCTCGCGCAGGTTGCCCTGGACCATTTCAGGCCAGCACGGCAACTCAATAAGTCACTTCCGCGGGAACTGGATGAGATCCTTGACAAGGCGACGAAGCATCAGCCAGACCAGCGTTACGCCACTGCCCGCGCAATGGCCGACGACCTGGACAAGTACCTGTTGGTGACCAATCAACCCGTGACGCGACCGGCCGCCGGACCGTCCCGCCAACGGCGAGTCGCGGTTTCGTTCGTTGTTTTTGGGATGCTGGCCCTTCTCGCCGCGTTGATCCGGCAGTGGCTGAGAAGTGACTTGCCCTATCCCGTGTATCAGTGGAACGGCCATTTCTATGCGCTGACGAACCACGAAACGGATTGGGAATCGGCCGCAGCCGAGGCTGTGCCGCACGGGGGTCACTTGATCACCATCGGGAGCCGTCAGGAGCAAGAATTCGTTGTTGCCACGTTTCTGACGCCGCCGGACAAGGTGTATTGGATTGGTTTGACGGATGTGGAGAAAGAGGGCGACTGGCGCTGGGTCAGCGGCGAGCCGATCGCGTATAAGAACTGGGAAAACCCCGGCGAACCGAACAATTTCAAGGGGCGTCATCCGGTGACGGGCGAGTTAGTCGACGAGGACTACGGCGTCATCAACTGGCATTTTGTGGTCGAACCCCCCCGCCAGCGCGCCGGCACGTGGAACGACCTGTATTCGCAGTTCGGCGACAGTTCGAGACGGGGATATCGCGGCATCATGGAGTTCGCGTCCGATCCGCGCTGAGGCGACAGAGTCAAAATCAGTTGACCCATTGTTGGGTGGCTGGGATCGAGCGCAGCGAGCCCCCAGAACGAGAGAGTTCCGCGGGCTCGCTGCGCTCGACCCTGGCCACCGCGCCGTACGGGAAATCGAAAAAATCTCCCCATGCCTGTGACCTGGCCGACCCGTTTCGCGTGCTTGGTAATAGGGGTGCATGTTGCGTATGCCGGATGCCGAGAGAACACGGGAACTGGTTGGCTTGGCGATCCAGGGAGATCGAGGGGCACTGGACCGGCTGTTGGCCCCGCACCGTGATCGCTTGCGCCGCATGGTGGCCGCGCGGATTGACCCCCGGCTTGCGACTCGCGTCGACCCGTCGGATGTCGTCCAGGAGACATTGGCCGAGGCAAGCCGGCAGCTTGCCGACTATGCGGAACGGCGGACGCTGCCTTTTTATGTGTGGCTGCGGGAACTGGCCTGGAAACGGCTCGTCGGGCTGTACCGCTTTCACGTGCTGGCCCAGCGCCGAAGCGTCGAGCGGGAACAGGCCGAGTGGATCGGTTTGTCTGACGATTCGGCGATGGGCCTGGCGAAGCAACTGGCTGCCCGGGTGTCGAGTCCGAGCGAACGACTTGCGCAGGCGGAGTTGAAGGACCGTTTGCATTCGGCTCTCGCACAGCTATCGCTGCAGGACCGCGAGATCATTGTGATGCGGCACTTGGAACAACTACAAGTGGACGAAATCGCCGCCATTTTGAACATTTCGTCCAGCGCGGTGAAAATGCGGCGGATGCGGGCCTTTGAACGGTTGCGGAGTATCTTGACCGCGGACGACTCCGAGGACAAGACGTGAGCGATCCACTCAATCTGCAAAATATGATGTCTCCCTGTGATCAACTCTACGCCGAGTTGCTGGAGGAGATCACTGCGCGGGTGGAAGCGAACGAGTCGGTGGATGCGGAAGCGTACATCCGCGAGTATCCGCAGTTTTCCGCTCGGATCCGGGCGGCCGTGCCCGCCTTGCAGGCGCTGCACTCGCTTGGGTTGAGCAGTCTCGCGCCGATACCGTCAACGCCGTTCCCGAGCGACGAGGTCACCCGTACGATCGGCGATTATCGCATTGTGCGCGAGCTGGGCCGTGGCGGGATGGGAGTTGTCTTCGAGGCCGAGCAGGTGTCGCTGGGCCGTCGCGTCGCGCTGAAGATTCTCCCCTTTGCGGCGCTCCTCAACGAACGGCAGTTGGAGCGATTTACCACCGAGGCCACCGCCGCGGCTCGCCTGCAGCATTCGCACATCGTGCCCATCTACACGGTTGGGTGTGAGCGGGGGATTCACTACTATGCCATGCAGTTGGTCGACGGGCCGAGTCTGGCGGAAGTGATCGCCGACATGCAGCACGACTCGCGTCCGGTTGGCGATGGACGGCAGGAGTCGGCGGAAACAGTTGTGGCACGCAAAGCTGATGTGCTGACACGCGACGAAAACGGTGGCCACTACCGGGCCGTCGCTCGGATTGGCAAGCAAGTGGCGGAAGCACTGCAATACGCTCATGACAACGGCGTGTTGCACAGGGACATCAAGCCTAGCAATCTCTTGCTCGACAAGACAGGCCACGTGTGGCTCGCCGATTTCGGCTTGGCGCGCGTGGCAGACGAGAGCCAGTTGACCCGCACGGGTGACATTCTCGGCACGTTGCGGTACATGAGCCCGGAGCAAGCGACTGGGGAGCGAGGTAAGATCGACGCCAGGTCCGACGTGTACAGCCTGGGCGCGACGCTCTTCGAACTCGCCACCCTGCAGCCCGTCTTTAACTGCCCGGATCGGCGCCAGGTTATCAAACAGGTGGCAGCGGGCAATCCGGTCGCGCCGCACAAGCTGGATCGCCGTGTCCCGAGATCGCTGAGCTTGGTCATCAGGAAAGCCATGGCACGGCGGCCGGAGGACCGCTACCAATCTGCTCAGGAACTGGCCGCAGATTTGCAGCGATTTGTGGACGGTGACCGCGTCCGGGCAGAACAGTCCACGGTGCTGCGCCGAACACGAGCGTGGTCGCACCGTCACCCTTTGATGTTGACTGTTCTTGTTGGGCTTTTTGGGGTTGCTGTCGCAGCAACCGCTATCACGCACCATTTGAACGGGAGAATCCCCACGGATTCTCCAGCAGAAGGAGATGAAATGAAAACTTCAACTGTAGCCAAAGTCGCGAGTGCCGTCGCTGCGATGTCGATGCTCGCATCGGAAGCTGGCGCGGGGAAACCTATTGCTGCACCACCCGATGTGGTGAATCTGGCGGTGGCCGCCGTGACTGCAACGTCGATTACGCTCGAATGGCAGTCCGGAGGTGGCACCACGGCCACTTACCTGATCGCTTACAAGCCAGGAACCCTGTATCCACCCACAAATCTGAAGGGGTCCACCGTCGTCAAAATCGGCAACGTGACCAGCTACCAAGTGGGCGGCCTGGTGACCAACCAGATCTATTCCTTTCGAGTCTGTGCGGTGAACGCCAGTGGCACGAGATCGGCAGGTGTGTTGATTCAAGGAACTCCCGTGCTTCCGACGTACTACGCGGTCCTGGACAACTACGCTCCGTTTGTTGATGACGAGTCCACGTCTCTGGGCTGGGGCTCTGCGCTTGTTCAAGCAGATGGCAAAGCGATCATCACGGCAAACGTCCAGCAGAACGTGAATCCCGCTCTGCTGACGGGTGGAGAACATTTCGTCGGCCGGATGAATGCCGACGGGTCGGTTGATGCGACCTTCGCCTTCAACGGATACCACCAGATGGACATTCTCAACGATGGCCAAGCCACTCTGGATTATCCGAATACGCCACTTGTGCTGCCTGACGGCAAAATTCTTGTGTCCGGTACGCTCGGAGGTGTCGTTCCGTGGGGGACGACGGCGTGGTACATCATCAAGTACAACGACGACGGCTCGCTCGACGCGTCGTTTGGCGCGGGCGGAATCGTGATTGATTCGATCCCCGACGTAGCGACTGCCAAGGGATTCACAATCGACGTGCGCCCCGACGGGAGAATCGTAGCTGCTGGCTGTGCCTCGCAGGTGGGCGGCCCATTAAAGTGCATGATCGCTCAATACAATGCTGACGGATCACCGGACACGACCTTCGGTATCAGTGGAGGCAGGACTTGGTTTCTGCCCACAGGTTTGGCGGGCTTTGATTCGTTTTACGGAGCGAAATCGAAGGCGGTTGCCATTCTCGCCGATGGTCGAGTCGCTCACGTCGGGATGGGAGTCACTTCAGACCAGCGTTTCCTCAGCAGCGTCGTCGTCGTAAAGAGCGATGGAGCAATCGACACGACTTTCGGTGTAGGCGGGCATGCCTACGTCGACTTCTGGCCCGAAACCGGGCCGTCTAACACCGGTTGGGAGAACTTCGATGGCATTGTCGAGCAACCCGACGGCAAACTCCTAGCCTATGGCAGTCGGGCCGGGTTTGACACTGACGGCAGCTACAATTGGAACAAGATCGCCACCATGGCACGATTCAATGCAAACGGGAGTATTGACGCCAGCTTCGGGACCAATGGCATGGTTGCCAAGTTCGATCCACATCATCTGGCCAAATGCTATCACGGCGTTGCGATTCAGGACGATGGAAAACTCGTTGTTCTCGGCTGGTCGCACGAGGGTGATGGATACCAAATGAATCTACTGATTGAACGCTTCAACGCCGATGGTGCGCTGGACTACAGCTTTGACGGAACTGGCAGGATTGAGTTCAATGCACCGGGCACAGATGTGGCGAAGGGTCTGCGAATCCTTGAGGGCGGTACGATCGCCGTCGCCGGCACGCACGCGGAACTCGGAGGGCTTTCGGTGGGACTGTTGCTGTACTTGGTTCCGATGCCTTGAAGCAGACTGTGCCATGCTCACACGAAGGATTGCACAAAATGAGGGCAATCGTGCGTTTTCGGCGACAGCCGCAAGCGGATAACCCAGATTGCTGAAGTCTCCGCGAAACCTGTGCTCCCCGCACAATGGACGACTCTCATGTCATGCCCCAGCCCAGCCCTTGAGCCGGGCTGGGGCGATCTTATTTCTCCCGTAAACGACTGTCAGGTTCCACGTCGAAGGTCGCCGAGTCTCGAACTCGCCCCAACGCCCCGATGACTCGACTCGCGAATGCGGGGAACGGGGAGTGGTACATTTGCGCTAGCAAACGAGGCGAAATGAGCAGACTGCCTCATCGACAGGAATGGGCGCGTACAAATGGCCTACATTCGAGCCGCTTCACTGGCAGGCCAGTGGCCCCCACTTCCCAGCCTTGAAGCGGCTATGGTCGTCAACCCATGTAGCGCGCCTGGCCGCGCGTCGACCAGTATCGCGCGTGACGCGAAGGCACTCAATCACGCACGGGCACCCTGCAGGGTGGTTTGGTCACCAGCCACACGGGACCACGCGAACTGGGATTGTCCAGTCTATTCGCCCGGACGATGCAGTGTGCGGCAGTGAGCGAGCAGAAAGTCACGACTGCGAAAGTTGGCGAGTACCGGGACGTTATTTGGCAGGATGGCAATTCGAAAAGTTGATTGCGGAATCCGCGACTGTTAGACTTTCGAGCGTCTCTTTTTCCCCCCTCATTCAAGGAGTCACGGTATGCGAGTTGCAGTACTGGTGTTGGCAGCGTTGTTCGTTGCGGCTCCGTTGTCCGAGTAGCCCAGCTTTCGCATGGTTGCCGAAATCCAAAGAGTGAAGGAGATTGCACCGTGAAACGAATTATCGCAGTGATGATCGCAGCCACCGTCGCTGGTGGAGTGTCGTATGCTCAGGAGTTGCCCTCCAATTACGAGCATTTGAAGAGCTATGAAGCCCGGATCGGGGAATGGGTGCTCGAAGGGCCGATCCTTGAGGACATTCCCGGCATCATGGAAAAGGGTGATGAGTTTGTGGCCCGCATATCTTCGAATTGGGTCTTGGACAAGAATGGGATTGAAACGACTTTCACAATGAGGGTGAAAAAGTCTGGACTCGAGTACGTGTCGAAAGGCTTGACTGGCTGGGACGCCAAGAATGGCAGGATTCTCAACGGAGAAATGGACTGCTTCGCCGGGCATGAGGTGAGTATCGTGACGTATGACGCGGCCACGAAAACGTGGACATCTACCATAAATGGTTGTGATGGCAAGGGTGCAGAGAAGTCCAGTACGTTGGTGATCACGCTCAAGGACAAGGATTCGCTGGAGGTTCAGGAGTTGAACCGCAAAGGCGGCTTCGCTCAGGGTGACAGCCCAAAGTACATCTATAAGCGCGTCAAGGAGTGACAGCCACGCCGGTCTCCCAAGCCTGACGCCTCTCGCATTGCTAGGGGAGGCCTGCGACCGGGCGAGGAGGGGAGAAATGGCGTCTCGCCCGGTCTTGTGGGCGTTTCCATGCGGCAGTGTTCGCGCGACAACAAGTGCTCCGAATCAGACGCTGCCAGCGGGCCTTCTTCGACGGCCCCGAAGTCTGCCAGCACGCTCAAGGGACGAACGAGACTTTCACAAGACTTTCACCGATTGCATAATCCGATGACGACCTACTTCGACCAGTCGGCAGCCACCTGGGACAAGGAGCCCCGCAGAATCGGCCTGATGAAGGCCGTGGGCGAGGCGATACTCCGGGAAGCACGGCCGACGATAGACATGGACATGCTCGACTACGGTTGTGGGACCGGGCTGGTCAGCCTTTTCCTCCTGCCACACATTCGAAGTGTGACCGGTGCGGATAACTCACCGGGAATGTTGGAAGTGCTCAACCAGAAGATCGGCGCCGGCCGCATCGCAAACATGCGAGTGATGAAGCTCGACCTGGAGCGAGATTCGCTTCCCGACGAGCGTTACCACCTGATCGTTACCAGCATGACGATGCACCACGTGTCCGACACCGGGAAAATGGTGCGAGCCTTCCATGACTTGCTTCACCCCGGAGGGAGTCTCTGCATCGCCGATCTGGACAAGGAACCGGGCGTTTTTCACCCACCCGAGGCAGCCGAGAGCGTGCATCATCATGGTTTCGACCGGGACGCCCTGAAAAACCTGCTGGCGGCGGCCGGTTTCACCGGCATGAATGATGTGACCGCTCACACCGTCTACAAGCCGGTTGCAAGCGGAGCCGAGCGGGCCTTTCCGGTTTTCTTGGTCACGGCAACTCGGTGAAGGAGTATCGCCAGCGATGGCGAGGATCGAATGACGATGTTTCGCCTTGGCTGGCTACTGCTTGACCGAATGCTCGATCCCGTCGCCAATCGGCATACGGCTGGCAAACCGGCGACGTAGTTCGCTCATTTGCCCAAAAAGGTGGATACAGCCCGGATGGTGACGAAGACGCGCAAGAAGAGAAAGTGACACCGCCGATGGCAAAAGAGAGTTGGAGAAAGCTCCTTTGCCCCAAGTGCCACCAACTGAAGTCCACCTGCACTTGCGGCAACGACCCACCAGTTTCCAGCAAGTCCACCGTCGTTCGGGTGAGCCGAGAGACGAAAGGCAGGCGAGGCAAGGGAGTGACGATCATTTCCGACCTGCCGCTGGACGAGAGCGGCCTCACGGAGCTTGCCACGAAACTGAAATCCCGGCTTGGTACCGGTGGCACGGTCCGGGATGAACGTATTGAGATCCAGGGCGACCATCGGGATCGGATCGTCGCCGAACTCGAAGGAATGGGCTACCGAGTAAAGCGAGCCGGGGGATGACATAGCTGGTCCGCATGGCACTGTCGCGTCACGCGAGCACCTCGCGTGATATTCGCGACAACTTCGCCGTGGAGCTGACGGCCCCGTTCGTGCTGCAGTTCCCCGGCAAGCTGTTGGGCGCGTCCGCTGCGACAGCCGCTGCGCAGAATGTGACCTGCAAGCGGCACTGGCCGCCGCCACCACCGAGGTCGGGGCCAACTCGTATTGGAACGAGGACCGCAACCAGTTCGAAACGTGTGGTCTGACATTGGCCGCCAGCACTTGAGCCAGTGGCTGTTCACGCTGGTGGAGTTCTGCTCCTGGGACGCGTCCCGGTCCGGACGGACCGCCACCCGTGCTGCTGGGACAACTCCGACCGTCGTCCCTCTCCCGCCGAATGCCGCTCGATATCCCGGAAAATGTTGGAGAACCACCTCCCCGCCGCTCCACCCGCCCCCCCAACAACCGAAAATTCCATACACTTTGCCAGGCGTTGCTTGACCTCGGCATTTGATCGTCTAAAGTGTAAGACGCCATGGAAGGACCCTGTCCACCGGCACCAGGGCCAATTCATAGGAAGCGGAACCGGCTCGGTCGGCCGCCCCAAAGCGGCAAACATCTGTCTTGCTCCAACACTCGAAGAGGAGTCCTCCGCATGCGTTCATCGAATCCCCAGATTTACCTGAGCCTCGGTCTTGCCGCCGCACTTGCCGCTGCCTGTGCTACCCGTTGCAGTGCGCAGTTGGCCGAACTGTCTGCCCGCGTCCCCGAAGATGCGAACGCGGTCGTCGTGATTGACGTGGACCAGATCATGCGCTCGCCGATGGCGACGAGCCAAGGCTGGAGCACGAAGACAGAGGCCCTGTACGAAGCGGGCTTTCTCATGCTGCTCCCCGAAGCCAGTCAGTTGCTGGCCGCCACCAAATTGGATTTCGAGACTATGCAGCCCGCATGGGAAATCTTCCTGATGAACCTCAATCGCGAGCCGGCGATGCCGCAACTTGCCGAGCGTTACAACGGTACCTTGGACAGGGTGGGGCGAAACGCCGTGGTTGTGTTGCCGGGCGAGTCCTACTTCGCACAGTTGGGACCGCGGATGATCGGCTTTGGCTTGCCGGCCAGTCGCCAGGACGTCGCACGGTGGCTCAAACGGATCGAGAGCGGGACGCTGCCGGGGCTCTCGCCTTATCTGCAGGTGGCCAAGCAATTCGCCCAGCAGAATGCCCACCTGATCATGGCCATCGACCTGGAGGACGTGTTGTGTGCCGAAGAGGTGCAGGCCAAGCTTGCGATGTTCGAATCGTTGGAAGGAAAGGATATTGACCTCGACAAGGCCAGCCAGGCCCTGGCCAGCATCCGCGGAGTCACGCTCGGGCTCACCGTCACCGACCGACGCAACGGTGCCCTCCGAGTGGACTTCAACGAGGACATCTCGGTGATCCGCGACGTGGCCAAGCCGTTGTTGCTGGAGGTGTTGGGCAACCACGGCATGATGATCAACGAGTTCTACGACTGGAACGTACAGGTGAGTGAGAAGGAAGTGCGGTTGACCGGTGTTTTGGAGGACTGCGGGACGCGCCGCCTGATGAGCTTCCTGGACACGCCCCCATCGCTGCAACTGGCCGAGGACCAGCCGGCCGCGGAGCAGACGCCGGAATCTCTGGTACGGGTCGCCAGCCAACAGCACTTCAACTCGATTAACTCGTTACTGGGCGACCTGCGCAACGACAAGCGGAATCGCCGGACCATGGGCCAGATCAGCGTCTTCTTCCGCAACTTCGCCCGACGGATTGACCGCCTGCCCGTCTTGAATGTCGACCCCGAGCTCGTCAGTTTCGGCCGCTGGGTCTCTTCTTCGCTCCGCGAGGGCGAGATTTCGGTCACCGAAGCGGCAGGTCGCAGCCGGATCGCGCAGATGGAAGTCGGGCAGGGCATGGGCATGGGCATGGGTATGGGCATGGGCATGCCGATGGGCGGAAACTGGGGCGGCGGTTGGGGCGGCGTCGGGGTGGGAGTACCCGTGGCAGGTTTTCACGGCTGGGGCGGTTGGTGCGCTCGCACGTCCGAGCGCGTCGGCATGCAGGCGCGCGCGCGGGTGCGCACTCAGGAACGCGTTCGCGGCACCATGTCGGCCAATCTCATCCTCCAGGCCATTGACGAGGCGACTGCCGATATCCGCGTGGCGATGACCCAGAAATACAATGTGGAGTTCTGACGCCGGCGCCTTCCGCAGGAAAGGACCATCGTTGACTGGACCGCCCCGCTGGTGCGTCATGCGCGACGTGCTGCACGGGTTGCCCTGACGCGGCGTGATCATCAGGGGGCGACGGTCGCCCGGCACCTAGAGCGCCAGTTCAGCCGTGACCGCGCGCTGGCCGTCGACGACTTCGAAATGCTCGTGGCGGCGGAAAAGGGAGGATGATCGCTGGTCCCGCTGGTCCGGCAGTTTTTCGAAACAGTATTGGCCTTTCCGGGGTTAACCGATTACGCTGAGCTCCAACCAATGGGTCTTGGTATCTAGCGCAGCCCCCCCCGCCGCAGGGGCCTGCGGCGACTCCTGCCAGCGATCTCACCGCGACCGCACCGGTCCCCGGACGTACTTGCTCCGGTGACGCGCGGCCGGTGGTGAATGGGGGCGGCCCGCTAAGTTCATCGGCGGACAAGAAAAAAACCTTGATCGATCCGAATCGCAGGACAAATGGCACCAGAGAGCGTCACAGACAAGCGTATTACCACGGGAAATCCTGCATGGCAAACTGCACTGATCGCAAATCAGCTGTTCTCGCCTGCCTGTTGCTGGTCCTCAGTTGCCACGCTGGCTGCCGCTACGAGAAACCTGCCACTGCACCGCAGAATCTCACCATCATCTATCCT
Source organism: uncultured Planctomycetota bacterium (assembly GCA_963802295.1). Lineage (GTDB taxonomy): Bacteria > Planctomycetota > Planctomycetia > Pirellulales > Pirellulaceae > JAJRVM01. The sequence continues at coordinate 83,945 of CAWDIM010000014.1, forward strand.
TTTGAAGGAGCGGTGTTTCCACCCGACATTGCCCCGCCGACAGTTCGTTGGGAAGATCCCGCGTCTGCATCGCGGCAGTGGACGATTGCCATCGACTTTGCCGAGGATGTGGCGGGGCTGGAGTTCAGCAGCACCGTGCCGCACTGGACGCCTACGGACCAGAACTGGGCGCATATCCAGCAGCATTCCGTTGACCGGCCGGTTTGCATCACCGTGCGGGGCATGAATCCTGAATTGCCGGACACTCCTCTTTCCATCGGCCGGACCTCGTTTACGACTTCCCGGGATGAAGTGGGGGCTCCGATCTTCTATCGCGAAGTGAATCTACCGTTCCGAGAAGCCGTCAGTGATCCGGCCGCCCATATCCGGTGGCGATTCGGTCCGGTTTCATCGCGTCAACAGCCACCGGTAGTGCTCGATCACTTGCCGGTCTGCGGGAACTGCCATTCCTTCTCGCGCGATGGTTCCGTAATCGGGATGGATGTGGACTATGGAAACGACAGAGGTTCGTATGCGATCTGCGACGTGAAGGAATCGATGGTCCTGGACAACGACAGTATCATTAGTTGGTCCGAGTTCCGCAAGGAAGATGCAAAGAAGACGTTAGGGTTATTGTCGCAAGTATCGCCCGATGGGCGTTATGTCGTCAGTACTGTCAAAGACCTGTCCGTATTTGAACCGGTCGACGACCTGACATTCAGCCAGCTCTTCTTTCCGGTCAAGGGAATACTGTGCATTTTTGACCGCCAGGCAGGGACCTTTCGCGCCCTGCCGGGCGCTGATGACGAGAGCTATGTCCAGAGCAATCCAACCTGGAGTCCGGATGGCAACTATATCGTGTTCGCGCGGACCAAGGCGCTCCAGGTACCCGAGGCGCGTGGCGGCGGGTTGGGACTGGCTCACGCGGACGACGTGCCTGACTTCGTGAATGATCGCCCGGATTTCCGTTTTGACTTGTATCGAGTCCCATTCAACGAAGGTCGCGGCGGCCAGGCGGAACCGCTTGCCGGCGCATCGCATAACGGCCGCAGCAACTACTTTGCCCGCTATTCTCCCGATGGGCGTTGGATCGTTTTCTGCCAGGCCAACAACTACATGCTGCTGCAACCGGACAGCGAACTGATGATTATTCCGTCGGAAGGAGGCGAGGCCAGACGCCTCGCATGCAACCGCAAGCTCATGAATTCCTGGCACAGTTGGTCCCCCAACGGTCATTGGCTGGTGTTCACGTCGAAAGTGTTCACGCCATACACTCAATTGTTCCTGGCCCACATCGATCAAGCCGGCAACGCCAGCCCACCCGTGCTTCTCTCTCGATTCACGTCGCCCCACATGGCTGCCAACATTCCCGAGTTTGTCAACGCGCCTAACGATGCGATCCGGACTATCAAAGATGCGTTCGTGGAAGATTTGCACTACGTCAACAAGGGAGATCAGTATGCCGTGATGGGGCGCGAGGACTTGGCTCTGGACTGTTTTCTCAAAGCGCTGGAAATCAACCCGCAGTGCGGTGAGGCCTATCGGATGTGGGGGATTCTGCTGACGGCCCAAGGGAAGTATCCGGAAGCCGAGCAGAAACTCCGCAAGTGCATCGAGCTGGAGGCCCATTCACGCCGCGCCTACTGGAATCTCGCCAAATTGATGGTCCTCACGCACCGCGAGCAGGATGCCGTGGCGATGTTCCGCCAAGCGATCGAAAGGGACCCCGACTACGCGCCGATCCGCGGCGAATTCGCCACGCTGCTGTTCCGGCTCGGCCGGCAATCCGAAGCGCAGGAACAGATGATCATGGCGCGACAACTGAGCCAATGAACATGCCTTGATCTGGCCAGCCTGCTCGGCGTGGGTGAGAAGAGCTACACCCGCCGGGAGACCGGCCGATCCATGCAGAACAAGTCGAACGACACGCGGATTCCTCTCTCCCTCGGGCGTCTACCGCGATGCGTTGGCCGAGGGATTGCGATTCGAACTGGCGCTAGGGGTGCCGGGCGACCGTCGCCCCCTGATGATCACGCCGTGTCAGGGCAACCAGTGCAGCACGTCGCGCATGACGCACCAGCGGGGCGGACGCTGTTGGGTGCCGCCTCCTGTGATCCAGTAGTGCCGGAGTAGTTCCAGCGATCCGTCCACCCGCTCAAAATCCACCCAGCCGTCGAGAAAGCGGAGCCACTGCTGATCGGAGACGCGGGCCATCATCGCCACAGGCCGTATCGTGACGGGCTCGGGGACTACCACCGCAAACTCAGGGTGCAGCACGTTCCAGGCTGCGCCTTCCTCGGCGGCGATCAGCATCCCATCCAGATCGTGTTTGCCGGCGAAGAAGTCTTCGAACGAATCGACCTCCACGATTTCCGCGTTAGGCAGCTTGCGGCGCGCGTCGATGGCGACGTCCTCATAGATCGAGCCCAGGCGGAGGTCGGCCGGCGTCTGCGGGTTGTTCCAGAATTGCACGTCATTGCGCCGGTGGTCCCGAATCACGATGGACAGCGTGGCCAACTGGTAGGGAGCTGAGAATCCGACGCGGGCCAGCCGCTCCGGCTTCATCATCAAGCCGCCCACGGCCACATCGATTTGGCCGGTCTCGATCTGTTCCAAGAGCGTCTCGTACCGGTAGGGAACAAATTCCACGCGCACCCCGAGGCGTTTCGCCAGGCGATGCACCAACTCCACGTCGTAGCCCACCAGGTGATCTTGTCCATTGAAGTAGGTGTAGGGCAAGTGGCCCGGGTGGTAACCCACTCGCAACAGTTTCTCCGTCGCCAGTCGCTGCAGTGTCGAACCTGTCGGCTGCGCGCGGGCAGGAACTTCGTCCCGCGACCGGTACACAACCACATTGTCGTACGGCGCGGGAACTTCCAGCGATAGCAATCGATCGTCGAGATCATATTCGAGCTGGGTCTTGGACAGATACCAGCGCCCGGTGGCGCCGCCGACCATCAGGCACAAGACCACTGCCAACACGCCGCCCAAGAGCCGCGGCCAATAGACCCGTAATCGTCCTCGCAGCGTCTGCGTGACCACTAGTGTGAGCGACATGAGACTCATGACTCCCACCAGATCGGCCAGCCGCATGGTGATGAACCCCGGTAGGATGAAGAGCGGCATGACGTCCTGCGGTATCTTGTACTCGTCAAGCAGGTACGGAATGGTGGTCAGCGGGCTCGCGAAGCTGGATAAGGCACCCGTGCTGGCCATCGCCGCGGTCTGGCTGGTTGTCAGGTTCTGACCTACGTACCACGCAGCGAATGACACGAACACGAACGACAGGACTTTGCCCAGGTGAGGAAACGGATACGCCAGCGGTACAACGACGCTCGCCATCGACGGTCCCTCGGACCGATCAGGATCGTCCGATGCCGAGGCGAGTTCCTCGCACTTCTCGATAATCTGCGGCAGCACAACGAACAGCTTGCCCGTGGCAATGGTGGTCAGCAGCGGCTCTTGAGCGGCCCGCACGACCTGGCCGTAGCGGATCTCGGTAAACCAGCTGACGACTAACGGAAGAATCCCGAATGCGGTGATCAAACACGCCAACGCAAGGACGATCAGGTAGGCCTTCAGCCGTACAAGCTCATCAACGCGCAGCGTCCCGGCCGCCGCCGCCGTAAGCGAAAACAACCCGAGCGGGGCCAGTCGCACGAGAAACGCGTTGATCTGACCGAGGGCCGCGGAGGCCACGTCCAGGAAGTCGAGCAACGGTTCCTTGCCCGGCACCAGGATCAGCGCGCATCCAAAGAACAGGCAGAACACGACCACGGCTGGCACGTACTCGCCCGAGAGCGAACGAAAGATATTCGTCGGAATGAAGCGTTCCAGTATGTCTGCCTCGCCCGCGGCAGACGGTGGCGAGGGACTGTAGAACGATGCGCCCTGGACGGGCGGCAGGATTTCGGATACGGCGACGATCAACGCAACCCCGATCACCCAGAAGAACAACAGGACGATCAGGGTCGCGAAGCCGATTTTCTTGGCTTGTTGAAGATTGAGACGCCCCATCTTCGCCACTAAGGAAATCATCAAATAGGGCAACACGGTCATCTGCAGCAGCCCCACGTAGGCGCTGCCGATAACCTCCAACGCGCCGCAATATTCGCCGAACAACACACCGCCGAGAATCCCCATCAGCAGCCCGCCCGCGATCCAAGCGCCGGTGCGATTTCGCTTCGGCTGCCTGGTCTTTGCAGAAGTGACGTTGCTCATCGCTCGCTTCACTCCGTTAGAGGTCGCGGATGGCCGCGATTTCGCCGTCGTTGATCGCCGAGCTCAGCTGCGCATGATCCGCCCATGTGCAGTCCGCATAGCGATCCGCATACTCGACCAGAAGATCGTCGAATGTCTCATCTTCGCCCATGTAGCCACGGATCATCATGGCATCGCCCGAACGAGCATGGGCGAATGCCAGCGTCTTCCCGCACAAGCCGGCAAAGAGGGCCAGTCGCGTCGGCCTCAGTTCCTCCACGGCAATTTTCCCCTTGCCATCCCACAGCTGGCGGAAGTAGAAGTCCACATCTTGGCCGTCCTTCTCCCGCCACCGCGACCAACCCAGCATTATGTCGCTCGTAGCCTGGATGAGTCGCTGTCCCTCCACGACACGTTGGCCGGAATGCTCAAATATGCTGCGGCCGAGGTATTGTTCGAGCACGGATTGGGTCGCTTGCTTGAATTGGAGAAACAGCGGCGTCCCGTCGTCCGACTCGAGGAGCACAATGAGGCATCGTGTGCCGACGCTCCCGACGCCAACCACTTTCCTGACCATGTCGACAAGTGAGAACTGGTCGATCAGCACCCGCCGATCGAGCGGCAAGGTCGCCTTATACGCCGCATAAAATTGTGAGATCTCGGCCAACTCACGTTCGGCCAAGTCATCGTCCATGCGAACGGTTCGCGGCGGATCGGGGACGATCATGCGGCGACCGTCGACGACCGCGGTAAGTTTGCTGAGTGCGCGCATGCTATTCTTGCGGGTGGCCTTGGCGAGCACGTCTTCCTTCCATTCGCGATGCTTACGGCCGTGTTGCGCGACTCTCTCCAGGGCGTCCTCGGATCGGAAGCAGTAGTAGAATAGGTCGAGCGGACTGAGCTTGGATGCGGCTATGATGGATTCCCGATACTCTCTCATCGCGGATCGCGTAGCCGCGCGGCATTTTTTTGCAGGGAATCCGTTGACGCGGGCCGCCACCGTAATGCTGGCCGCCAGTCGTTTGACATCCCATTCAAATGGACCGGGAAGCGTTTCGTCAAAATCATTGAGATCGAAAACAGGCTTGCGGTCTGGTCCGTTGAACCACCGAAAATTTCCCAGGTGGGCGTCACCGCAGAGTTCGACCCATAGATCGGTGCGTGGTCCTGCCGCGAGGTCACTGGCCTGAACCGCGGCTGCACCGCGCAAAAACGTGAATGGGCTGTAACTCATCCTTCCGAACCGGATGGGAATGAGCTGTTGCACGCGATGCTGGTCCAGGTTTTGTTGTTGGAGAATCGTCAGCGGATCGGCGCGCTCTGGACCGGCAGCCGTGTCCGCATGCGCTTCGAGTGGTACGGTTTCGCGGCGCGACCTGCCTTCGTCATATCGATCTCGCGGCGGCGCATGAAAGTGCGCCAGGTAAGGATTGATGCCTGCGAGTATCGTGCTCATAGGAAACTCCTCCCAAGACCCTCCGGCAGGGTTGCCAGCCGCCAGGCGACTGCTCGACCGCATCGGTACCCTCCCGGTGCGGCGGGCCTTAGAACGCCACGCCATACTTCTGTGTCATCGCCACGCGGGCAGTCGATTCGGCAAACTGCGCACGGCAAGGTAAGGTACTGGCAAGCACCAGTGCGGCGGCAAGACCGAAGCTCAAGTAGCTCTGTGGATTCGATAGACACATGCTGAGGACTCTCGTGGGGTGTTGGAGGAAGGTCGACGTTGCACGCTCTTGGGCGACTGGCCGAGCGGGTTTCGCGTCCTACGCCTTGGCCCTTGTGCCGGTGGGCAGAGTAATTCCACGGCGTCATGCACTTTAGACGATCAATTGGCCAGGTCAAGCAACCTCTGGCACATGGTGCGGGGTTTTCGGTTGTTGGAGGTGTCGGGGTCGAGCCGCGAGGAAGCGGTTTTCCAGGCTCCCCAGCCGGTTGCCTGGTCACCTGCGGGCGACAACGGGCGCAGCGCTGTGACTTGTGTCACCGGCTTTTCCTGTTTCGGCCACATAAGCGGCCGAAACGTGCGCGCTCAACACTTCGTTGCCGCAGGTCTCCACCAGGTACGCCTCACGGGATACGGGCGAATCGTTCTCCATCGCGGCCGATAGGTTAGCCAACGGTTAAGAAACGAGGCTGGGCTAAGAAACGAGGCTGGGCGCCTCCGTTGACGGAGAGGGATCGCCCAGGGACAATACACACTCAGGTGTTCCGTACTCAAGAGAATGAAGCGGCAGAGACAGAACATGGCGACCGACGAGGAAGGCTCTGTCACTGGGTGGATTTCGTTGCTGCGAACCGGTGACGAGGAGGCCGCCGCGCGCTTGTGGGGACGGTTCATCCATCGCCTGCACGGGCTGTTGCGGACACGAATCCGCGGCGCGGCTTACGACGAACAGGATGTCGCGCTGAGTGCCTTCCATGTGGTTTGCCGGGGGCTGGCGGAAGGCCACTATCCCGAACTGGCCAACCGGGATCAGTTGTGGCGGATCCTGGCCACGATTGCCGTCCGCAAATGCCGGGACCGGTATGAATCCGAAACATGCCAGAAGCGCGGGGGAAGGCCCGTCGGGCCCGCCGATCTGTCTAGCCTGGATGAGATGGCGAGCAAAGGTGGCGGTCCCGAGTTCGAAGCCATGATGGCCGACGAATTCTGCCATCTGCTGGGCCTGTTGCGGAGCCCGCGGCTGAAACAGGTCGTGTTGTGGAGGCTGGACGGCTATTCGCAGGAGGAGATCGCGGCCAAGCTGGGGCTGACGCGATGGTCGGTGGGCCGGATGCTGAACTGCGTGCGGAAGATCTGGGAGACGCAGCTTTAGCCACGGGCCGACGCCATGGAGCATTCCCATTTCTCGCTGCAGGTGGAACGACTGCTGAAGTTCGACGACGTGCGACAGCGTTTCGAGGCCGCATGGCGCGCCGGTGCCCAACCGCTCTTGGATCGATTCCTGGAGGAGGTCGAGCCCGCGGACCGCATCATCCTGTTCGTGGATCTGCTGGGCGTGGAACTCGAACTGCGGCGAGATCGCGGTGAGGGCGTGTCGGCTGCGGAGTATCACCGGAGATTCCCGCAGTACGCCCCGCACATCGATTCGGTGTTCCATGAGGCAGCCGACGAGGCCCGTGCCAGGCCCCTCGGACTGCGGCCGGGAAGCGTGTTGGGGGACTTTCGCATTGAGCGCGAGATTGGCCGCGGCGGCATGGGCGTGGTCTACGAGGCGGAACAAGTGCCGCTGGGCCGCCGCGTTGCCGTGAAGATCCTGACCCCGATTGGTCAATCGCTCGACAACCCACGGGCTCGCTTCGTTCGGGAAGCCCGCGCCGCGGCGGGTTTGCACCACACCAACATCGTGCCCGTTCTCGAGGTGGGGGAACAGGAGGGAATCCTGTTCTACGCCATGCAGCTGATCCAGGGCCGGCCCTTGGATCGGGTGTTGGCGGAATTGCGGCAGCGCAAGCCGGACGCGTCGGGAGGTTCGCAGGCGGAAGCGGTCCTTTCCGAGGCCCGCGCGACGGACTTCAACCAGGGGGAACGCGACACCTCGAGCCAGTTGGGGGGCGAGTCCGCTGGGGGCAACGATGACGAGTACGCGCGGCGGGTGCAGCCGCAGTGGTGGGCGGACAAAGCAGATCTGGTGGCCGAGCTGGGGGGCTCGCCAGAGGGCGGTGGACCGCCGGGTGTGCCCGCGGCGTTCCGTCCCGATGCCGCGTGGTTGCGGCGCCGCGATCACGAATCCTGGCGGTACGTGAGCCGTATCGGGCGGCAGGTCGCCGAAGCGCTGCAGTATGCGCATGAACGGGGCATCCTGCACCGCGATGTCAAGCCGGCGAATCTGCTGGTCGACGCGCAGGACAACGTGTGGGTCACCGACTTCGGGCTGGCCAAGGTGGACAACGCCGATTTGACGCACCGCAATGATGTGGTCGGCACGCTGCGTTACCTGGCGCCGGAGGTACTCGAGGGCCGCTCGGACGCGCGCAGCGACGTCTACTCGCTCGGCCTGACACTCTATGAGCTGCTGTCGCTCCGCCACGCGTTCCCTGCTCGAGAGCACAGCGAGTTGATCCGGCAGGTCAGCGCGGCCGAGATCGTACCGCTGTCGGAAGTCGCGCCGTACGTGCCGCGCGATCTGGCGACCATCGTCGGCAAGGCGACGCGGCGCGACCCGCGCGATCGCTTCCAGACGGCCCAGCAATTGGCGGACGATTTGGATCGTTTTTTGCGCGACCAGCCGATCCTGGCCCGCCGGCATTCGGCCGCCGAGCTGCTGGTCCGCCTGGTCCGCCGCAACCGCACGATCGCCGGACTCTGCGGTGTCCTGGCCCTGCTCTTGTGCTGCACGGCGATCGGCGCGACGGTGATCGCCATCCACTTCCGCCGCCTGGAATCGCGGCAACAACAAATCGCGGACGAGCGGGAGTGGCAGCGTCAAGCGGCCGTGGCGAACGCCGCCATGGCACGCAATGCTGAGCGGCGGGTGGTCAGCAGTCTGGTCGATCTGCAGCGCGACCAGGGGCTGGACTATATGGAAGACGGCGACTACCTGCGGGCGCTGCTCTGCACGGCACGGGCACTCGGTCTGCTCGAGGGACTGTCGTCTGCGGCGCCGGCCACCCGCGCGCTGCCCAACGCGTTGTCGTTGGAGGAATCGCTGCGCTTTCGCATTGCGGCACTGCTCGATATCCTGCCGCCGGTCGTGGCGCGGCGGACATTCGATGATTACGACTGGTTGCAGGCGGTGATGGACGAGCACGCCCAGTCGCTGACAGCCAACACGCCGCAGTTGGAATTCGTGGCCGGCGGCGAGTTGTCTCTTGTCTCGTTGATCGGCGATGTGGCGTTGCGTTGGTATCCGGAGGCGGATACGGTCCGCCGCATGTCAGGGAGTCCGCCGCCGGCCGCCGAGGCGACTTCGATCGAGACCGGGTCGTTGTCGGCCGTGCAGGTGCGGTTCACTCGTGACGGGCGCCGCGCCGCACGGTACTCGGCGACGGGCGGCCTGGCGTTGTGGTCGTGCGAACCGGCAACGCTGATCCGCCGGCTGGAATCAGTGCCGCCAGGCCCCCGCTCGCTGCTGGGCTGCTGGCTGTCGCCCGACGAGCGACGATTGCTGGTGTGCTTCGCCGTGCCGGTCGCGACCGTGGAATTACTTACCTGGGACATGGAAACCGGCCAGCGTCTGCAGGTCCCGCCGCTGCGATGCCAGTCTGCTCCGTCAACGTTCCGCCTGGGTGTGCAGATGTCCAGGGACGGCCGCCGCGCCGTGCTGAATAGCCAGGAAACGATCGCCTTCGACGTGGAAACCGGCGCGCCGTTGATTGCGGCGGCTCAACCTATCTCGCCCGTTTCAGTGCTGGAACCCAGTGGACGATTCCTGCTCAACGCCAAAGAAGGCCGCATTCAGGTGCGCGACTTGGACTTGTCGGCCGACGCCCCGCCGGCAGAGGAAATCCTCCTCCCCGCCGATACGTGGATCACGTCACTGTGTGGTGCCGACAGCGGCCGTTGGACGGTTGCGGGCACCCTGGCCGGCGATCTGTACATCCTGGATATGGCTGACCGCGGCATGGCCCGCTCGCCGATCCGGCACAATGACGCGCCGATCGAACTGCTCGCCATGAGCCCGCTGGCGAACGCGGTCGCCGTGTCTGACGCGGAGGGGTTGGTGCAGGTGTGGAGCGTGCCGGCCGGTCTTCCGCTCTCCCCCCCGTTGCGCTACGAAGAGCCTGTGACCTCACTGGCCTGGCGCGACGATGGCCGGCGTCTGGCCGCCGCCACCCAGGGCGGCGATGTTACCATCTGGGACCTTTCGCCGCGGGCCGAGGAAGTCGCCTCCGGCAGCACGGCTGGGACCTTGACTCCGTCACCCTCCGGCCAGCAGGTCCTGGCCTTGAACAGCCGCTCTGGTCTCACGGTCTGGGACCTGACTTCCCATCCGCCACAAGTGACCGCCACCCTCCCCTTGGCCGGCGTGAAGGCCGCCACTTGGCATCCCGACGGGACCCGGATCGCACTCGTGTCGCAACCCAGCGATGCCACGGCCTGCGAGATCCACTTGTGGAACCCCGGCAGCGCCAGGCTGAACGACTGCCTCTGGACGAACGATATCGTGTGATGCCGGGCGATAACGTCCTTGGATTCATGGACGACGGGCACAAGCTCGCCATGCGCAGCGGGTCGGGCCCGGTCGTGATCGATTTGGATTGCAGAACGGAGATTCTCCAATTCGAACCGTGGGGCCCCAACGTCTGGGTGTCGATGAGTTGTGCAGTTTCCAATCAATGGCTGGCGGCCTGCGAGCGTATCAAGGCCCCCTCCGACGAGAACTTGCTGCGGGTCTGGGAGCCCGGTGGGGAACTGGTGTGGCAGTCTCCGTTGCCCGCCGGGCGACGTGTCCAATCGCTGACCATCAGCCCCAACGGTTCGCTGTTGGTCGCAGCCGGCGAATTCGGTGTCCGACTGTGGCGGTGTTGCGATGGGCATCCCATGCCGCTCCAGGGATTGGGGAACGTGCCCAGCGTGACGCACGTCTGCTTCGATCCAACCAGCACACGACTGGCTCTCATCGACGGAAATTCCCTGTGCCGCGTGGCGCAGGTCGGGAATTCGTGCGCCTGTGGACCCCCGTTCCCGATACGCGGGAATGGTCGACAGTCGCGTTTCAGTCCCGATGGAAAACGGCTGGTGGTCGTCACCAATTGGCATGGATTGTCCGTTTGGGATTGGCTACGGGGCGAACCGCTGACGCCGGCCTATGGCTCGGCAAGCAGCTTGCGGGAGGCGATGTTCTCACCGGACGGTTCGACGCTGGCTGTCCGGCATGGGCACGGGGAGCTGGGTTGGCTGTCGGTCCCCCTCGCCTCATCGACCCCGTGGCCGGAGGTCGAACGGCAGCTGCACCGCGCCACCGGCCGCACCTTGTCCGAGAATGGACAAGTGCGTCGCGTGACGGCTGCGCAGTGGCGAAGTCTGGGCCCATCTGCGCCCCCGTCGCACGGTGAATAGTCTGCGGCCCCGGAATACGGTTTCTGGCTTTTCTTGCCAATTTGTGGAAGTTGCGCGCCACATGCTTTCGCTCATTCTCCCTATACTTCCGGGGTACTGTATTCATGGGATGCCGCTGGCGGATGCCGCAGTCTCTCTACCTGGATGAATAAAGAACCACCTCGGTGATTCATAGCCGCGCTGAAGGTCTTTAGATTTGCCCTGCTCATCAGGGGGTTACCTCGCACGAGGCACGGCTCACGGATTTCCTAAACAACTTAGTAGCGTACCACTGTTGACGGCTAGTCTTTCACTCGGTAGAACTAAATTCCAATCCTCTTCATAGCGAAGCTTCTCGCGTTAACTGAACACCCCCGTGGAGTCACCATCATGTGTTCTCATGGCAGCATGTCTCGACGTCAGTTTGTACAGCATGTCGGTTTAGCTACGGGAGTTGTGGGCGTGATGCCCATGTCGTCACTGTGGGCGGACGAACCTTCCGCGAGCAAAGAAACGCCGGACGAGATCTTGGCGCGGTTGGTGGCGGGGAATGATCGCTTCGCCAGCGGCAAGACGAAATTGTCACCGCGATCGCCCCAGGATTTTTCGCGAGATGTGAAGGGCCAGGCTCCGCCGGCGATCATTCTTGGATGTGCGGACTCGCGTGTGCCGCCGGAATTCGTGTTCGATCAGCCGGTGGGTGGTTTGTTCGTGCTGCGGGTGGCGGGCAACATCGTGGGATCGGGGCCGATCCTGACGGGCAGTGTCGAGTTCGCGGTGGCGGAGTTGGGCGCCCGACTCATCTTGGTGATGGGGCACAGCCTGTGTGGAGCGGTGAACGCGGCGATTACGCATCTCGATAACAACGATGTCCTACCGGGCTCGATTGGCAGCATGGTGGACTACATTCGTCCGGTAGTCCGCAAGATGGCTTCCCAGCCCAAGCCGGCCGACAGGTTGGCGGCGGTCACGAAGGCGAACGCGGTAGAGAATGCGAAGCGACTCGCGGCCGAAGGTCCCATCCTGCCCGAGTTCGTCAAGAAGGGGGAACTCAAGGTGTTGGGGGCCTATTACGAGATGAGCACGGGAAAGGTCGAAATCTTAGCGTAGCCTTTCGAGACGCAAGCTCGACTTGGCGAGATTAGCAGGTGCATTATGAGTACGAAACCAGCAGCTCAGTCTTTTGCCGACGCGATCCCGGTGCCAATCTTGGTGGTTCTGCGCGGCGTCGGTCAGGTATTTTTTCAGGACAACGCGTTGACTGGCGCGTTGTTTCTATTGGGGATCGCGGCCAGTTCGCCACTCATGGCGATCGGCGCTTTGGTTGGATCGGCGGTCGGCACCGCCCTGGCGTGGCTGCTCAAGTACGATCGCGCCGAGGTCGAGGCGGGCATCTACGGCTTCAATGCCACGTTGGTCGGTATCGCGACATTCTTTTTCTTCCAGCTGAGTCTATTAAGTGTTGTGTTGATGGTGGTCGGGTGTCTGGTCGCGACGGGCGTAACGCGCGGCATGCGCGGGTATGTGCCGTTCCCCACTTACACGACGCCGTTCATCGTCACGACGTGGGGCGTCTTTTTTGTCGGTGGTGCGATGGGGCTCGCGTCCGCCGGTTCGGGCTACGGGCCGCTGATTCCGGACATGCCGGCCGGCAGCTTCGTGGACTCCGTAGCGCACGGCGTGTCGCAGGTGATGTTCCAGGCCAGTATCTGGACCGCCTTGTTGTTTCTCGCGGGAATCGCGGTGAGCAATCGGCAGCACGCCGCCTGGGTGCTGGTGGGCTCGATCGTCGGCATGGCGTTGGCGGGGTATCACGTGGACGCCGCCGAGCGGTCTCTCGACCCGGAACGGTTAATCGAGCGGGCTTCGTTTGAGAATATCCAGCTCGGTCTGTACGGATACAACGCCACCTTGGTGGCGGTCGCGCTGTTTCTGTGGCGGCGATCCGTCGTTCCCCCAATCCTCGGCATGTTGTTTTCGGTGCCGTTAACGGAGTTGGTCCCGCGGTTCGGGCTGCCCGCTCTCACGGCCCCCTTTGTGTTAGCGGCTTGGTTGGTCATCTTCTTGGGCTGGCTCGAAAGTCGGCTCTTCCGCGAGCCGTCGCCACCGACCACCTGATCCGCACGGTTATTCTGTCGATTTTTCAACGCATGGCCCATGGAGACTAGCTAATGAAACTCTCACCGCAAGAACGGGACAAGCTCTTGATCTATGTGGCCGCTCAAGTGGCCCGCGAGCGAAAGAAGCGGGGGGTGAAGCTCAACCTCCCCGAAGCCACGGCCCTGATTACGGCCGAGTTGATGGAAATGGCGCACGACGGGAAGACCGTGGCGGAAATCATGAGTGCTGGCCGCGAGATCTTGAAGAAGAGCGATGTGATGGAGGGAGTCGCCGAACTGATCTCCATGATCCAGGTGGAACCGACGTTTCCCGATGGCAGCAAACTCGTCACCGTCCATGAGCCGATTCACTAACTGAGCACCCGAGGTGCTTCACACACTTATTTATTCCGCGAGGCCGAACTATGATCCCGGGCGAATACATCATCGACGGACCGGAGTTGGAACTGAACGCCGGTCGTCCCGTCACGACCATCAAAGTCAACAACACCGGGGACCGGCCGGTCCAGATCGGCGCCCACTATCACTTCTTTGAGGTGAATAGGGCCCTGGTGTTCGATCGAGTCAAGGCTTACGGCATGCGATTGGACCTGCCATCCGGCACCTCCGTGCGATTTGAGCCGGGCGATACCAAGGAAGTGCGGCTGGTTCCCTACGGCGGACGCCGCGTCATCTACGGTTTCAATGCGCTGGTGAGCGGCCGACTGGATGATCACTTCAACCGTGAGGAAAGCATGAAGCGGATGATCGAGCAGGGGTACGGTCACAAGCCCTCTGCGTAACGTGACGCGTTTCCCTTCTCATTCGTTCGCCCCTCTTTTCGGAGTACCGATAACCATGAGCGTAAAAATCTCGCGACAAGCATACTCGAAGAAATACGGTCCCACGAAGGGGGACCGTATCCGATTGGCCGATACGGAACTGATCATCGAGATCCAAGAGCATTACGGTGATTACGGCGAGGAGTCGATCTTCGGCGGCGGCAAGTCGATCCGCGACGGGCAGGATCAGTGCCCGCTCGAGGAACCGATGAGCCCCCCGCACTGTGACCTCGTGATTACCAACGCGATCATCATTGACTACTGGGGGATTGTCAAAGGAGACATCGGGATTCGAGATGGCCGGATCGTGGCCATCGGCAAGTCCGGTAATCCGCTGACGCAATGCGGCATCGACCCGCGGATCGTCATCGGACCGCGCACCGAGATCATTGCCGGCGAAGGCAAGATTGTCACGGCCGGCGGCATTGACACCCACATCCATTTCATCTGTCCGCAACAGATCGACGTCGCCTTGGCCAGTGGCGTCACCACGTTGATTGGCGGCGGCAGCGGTTCCGCCACCGGGACATGGGCCACCACCTGTTCGCCCGGCCCGTTCAGCGTGATGCGGATGCTGCAGGCGTTTGAAGGCCTCCCCATCAACGTCGGCGTGCTCGGTAAAGGGAACAGTAGCCTGCCCAATCCGCTCGTCGATATGATCAAGGCCGGTGCCTGTGGACTCAAGCTGCACGAAGACTGGGGAACGACCCTGTCGGTCATTGAGACGAGCCTGGCGGTGGCGGATCAATACGACATCCAAGTCGCCATCCATACCGACACGCTCAACGAATGCGGCTTCCTGGATGACACCATTAAGGCGATTAACGGCCGCGTCATCCACAGCTTCCACACGGAAGGAGCCGGTGGCGGCCACGCTCCCGATATCATCAAGATCGCGGGCGAACCCAACGTGCTGCCGGCCAGCACCAACCCGACCCGCCCCTTCACCGTCAATACGATCGACGAACACCTCGACATGTTGATGGTCTGCCATCACCTCTCGCGGAGCATTCCGGAGGACGTGGCCTTCGCGGAGAGTCGGATCCGGGCGGAGACGATCGGCGCCGAGGACGTCTTCCACGACCGCGGCATCATCAGCATTATGAGTTCCGACTCGCAAGCGATGGGCCGCATCGGCGAGGCCATCCTGCGGACGTGGCAGACCGCGCACAAAATGAAGGTGCAGTTTGGCCCGGCGCCTGGCGACAGTTCCCGCAACGACAACGAGCGGGTCATGCGCTACGTGGCCAAGTACACGATCAATCCGGCGATCGCCCACGGAATCTCTCAGCACGTGGGGAGCATCGAAGCCGGGAAGCTCGCCGACCTCGTGATCTACGAACCGGCCTACTTCGGCGTCAAGCCGTTCCTGGTCGTCAAGGGCGGACTGATTGTCAATGCGCAGATGGGCGACGCCAATGCGAGCATTGCCACCCCGCAGCCGGTCTACATGCGGCCGCAGTTCGCCGCCTACGGACGAGCCCTGTCGAAATCGTGTCTGACGTTCGTATCGCAGGCCGCGGTCGACAATGGCGTGGCCGAGAAGTACGGGCTGCAGCGCGAGGTGGTGGCCGTGGAAGGCTGCCGGAAAATCGGCAAGAAAGACATGAAGCGGAACGAAGCGACACCGAAGATCAAGGTCGATGCCGACACGTACCAGGTGTGGGTCGACGGAGAGAAGGTTTCGAGCGAGCCGCTCAAAGAACTGCCGATGACCCAACGGTATTTCCTCTTCTAATTCCAAGATGGCATCACCCGGGCGCATGGGGTCGTCGGCCCCACGCGCCCGGTCCGCACAAGTCTGGAAATGCTTGAGTTTCATGAACGTACGCCTGTTGCAGATCGCCGACTCGGCCCTTCCGATCAGCGGCTACACGCATTCGTGGGGACTGGAGGCGGCGATCGCGAAAGGTCTCGTCCATGACCCGGAGTCGCTAGAGCGCTGGACCTCCCAGTGGCTCCGGTTGTCGTTGGGGCCCTTCGAGGGAGTGCTCGTGGCCGCCGCCTGTCGGTCCGGCCGCGCCGGAATGCTCGCGGAACTGACCTCGCTCAATATCCTGGCCGAAACCTCGATGGTGCCCCCCTCCACGCGCCGGGCCAGCCAGGAGATGGGCGAGCAATTGCTCGGGCTGGGGTTGACATGGGCTTGGGCCGCACAAGCGCTGCAGCAGCTCGGAGTCCGCGACCCACACGGCTGGCATCACCCTGTCGCGTTCGGTCTGTTGGGGGCCCTGGCGGCCGGATCGCCCGCCGAGGTGCTGACCGTGTACCTGCATCAGGCGGCTCTGGGAATGATCGGTGCGGGTGTCCGCTCCATTCCGGTGGGCCATACGCACGGCCAACAAATACTAGCTTACTTACACGATGATCTGGGCGCATTGGTGACGTCGCTGGTGGACCGTACCCCCGCGACCGCCGGAGCCGGATGCCCGCTCTATGAGGTGTTGTGCGATGAACAGACTCGACTTTATGCCCGCATGTTTCGGTCCTGACCTGGACGTCATGCTCCCGAGCGGGTTCGCCGGCAGACGCCGGACGCGTCCCGGGAGACCGCGATTGGCTTTCCACCGGGACCCAGCCGGACACGACCACACGCACGACTACATGGGGGGCGCCGGCCCAGCCCGCTATGCCGGCGCCAAACGCACCGTCTTCACGCTCGGCGTGGCCGGACCAGTTGGATCCGGGAAGACCATTCTGCTCGAGGCGCTTTGCCGCGCGCTCTGGCCGGAAATCAACCTGGCGGTGATCACGAACGACATCTACACGCACGAGGACGCGGAGTTTCTGTCGCGCCGCGAAGTGCTGCCGCTCGAGCGGATCATCGGTGTTCAGACCGGTGGGTGCCCGCACACCGCCATTCGCGACGATGCCAGTGCGAATCTCAGTGCCGTGGCCAATCTGCAGCGGCAATTTCCTGACCTGGAAATGGTGGTCGTCGAGTCGGGGGGGGATAACCTCACGGCGGTCTTTTCTCGGGAACTGGCCGACCGGTTCATTTTCGTGATCGACGTGGCCGAGGGAGACAAGATCCCGCGCAAGGGTGGACCAGGCATCTGCAACAGCGACCTGCTGGTCATCAACAAGATCGACTTGGCACCGCATGTGGGCGCGGACCTGGACGTGATGCGGCGCGACAGCTTGAAGATGCGCGGTGAACGACCGTTCTTGATGGTCAGTTTTCGACAGAACGACGGTGTGGAGGGAGTGATCGGGTGGGTCCGCGAACAGTACGCATTACACGCGAAGAAATCCTGACACCGCCCGAGTTCTGTGGCCTGGAGTCGACGCGGAATCCCGCGAGCCGGGTCGGCGGAGCGCGGTTGGAGTTGGTCCGGTCGGGGAGCGAAACACGTCTGGGATTCTGCTATCAGCAGATTCCCCTGCGCGTCATGCCCCCGTTCTGTCTCGAGTCGGAAGCAGCCTCGTTGCTGTATCTGATCAACCTCACCGCCGGGCTGATGGATGGCGATGCCCACCGCATCGAACTCGCGGCCCGCGCCGGTGCGCGCACCGTGGTGGTCGGGCAGTCGGCGTCGCGCCTCCATCCGTCCCTGGTTAGTTTCGCCACTCAGCAGTGGGTGGTCGACGTGGAGGATGACGCTTGCCTGGTGGTCATGCCCGGCCCCACGATCCCCTTTCAAGGTTGCCGATATTTCCAACATGGCCGCGTATCCCTCGCCTCAACAGCCCGCTTGATTTGGGGTGACATCTGGCTGGCCGGTCGATACGATCGGGGTGATCTCTCCGAGCGGTTCCAGTTCGAACGCATCGTGCAGGACTTCGAGGTGCGCCGGACCGGGCGACTGGTGTACCGCGAGCGGTTCCGCTGGGACGGCCCGTGGGATACTGAGACCGCACAGTGGCACTTCGGCGGCCACATGGCCTGTGCTAGTCTGCTGATCGCGGGCCCGTTTCCCGATGTCCTGGCCGCGCCCCCCGCTGGCGTCCTGCGATCCGTGTTTCCGCTCGACTCCGGCGATAGTTGCCTGCGCTGGTGCGGCCATCCTGCGGACGTGACTGCGGACCTCGCGCTGACCGCGCTGCAAGTCGCCGCGCTGTGGGCTCACGGGCCGGGAGCGCCGCCTTGGCTGCTCGCTTCGGGTGAACTGGCCCCGAACCACTGGTTCTCGCCGCTCGCCTGACACGCACAGTGTCGCGCATTGTCAGCGCGAATCCCGGGCCGCCGGGACCGCCCAGCCAATCATCAACGCTCTTCCGCACCGGGACGCGCCACGTTTTCTCCTTTCGTCAACTCGACCGACGCGCTGCAGGTCGGTGCTCGCGAATGCCAGAATGGCGGCCAGGCTGGGCGGTTGATCGGCGGCTCAGTGCCTTGCTGTGGCGTAAACCACCGATCGGTTACTCTTCAAGTAGACGTTGCCGAACAAGTTTGAGGTTACCTGCCTCCGCAGAATCGGAGGGTGACGTGTACGTGCGGACCCATCCTTCCGATCTACTGAATTGGTCCGCCCATTGCGTCACGCGTGTTTGGTAGTCGCTCGCGTCTAGTTCCCGCAACCACGGTGTACGGTCATCGGAGGACTGGGACCGCGGCACATTCCGCCGCACACCCAGCGACGAATGAGCGCGTGTGCGCTTACGTGCAAGTACCTCAGTGTTCGCTGCGGTATCAATAAAGACGAGATTAGCACCTCCCTCAGCCGTGCAGGTAAAACCGACATACCTATCGACGTTGGGAAAGTACCATTCCCACGTCTCGGCAGTCTCCTGTGTTGGAGTCCCAAAGCGTTGAGATAGTCTCTTCCGGAACCCGTCTCGTCCGCCATTCCGGGAAAGCACGGTGTGGTCACACACCACTGCCAGAGTGTACACGTAATTCTCAGAACACTGCACGACCAACAACATGCCGTCGGGTGTCTGTGCGCGATAGCCTGCGGTGTCGGTTGACGCGTCTGACTCACCGGCAGAGTGCTGTGGAAAACGTCGAACGAAGTCGCCCAAAGTGGAGCCAACGAAGATGCCGTTGTACGACGCGTCACGTGCAGCGATTTCCTCCTTTGTCAGTTCATTGGCGTCGAGTGCGCCGCATGCGAAATGAACTGCGCCGCACAGTATGCTCATCCATATCAGCCGCATTGTCGCACACCTTCTCATAGCGTGTTGGTAAGTCACCCGTGAAATCGTACTACACCTGAATGGCAGAAGAACTGTGGTGGGTGAGCAGTGGTGCGCGATGCATGAAACGGCAGCAAGGCATAATCGGAACACGCAGCAAATTCCCTACACTCGCACCTGCCCCCAGGGCTGTCTTCGATGCAAGTTACGTGCTGTTAATGCAAATTGCGGACAATTCGATGATCCAGCGAAGCCAGCCAATATTCTGTTGGGCAAGTTTGGCGAAACGCTGGTTATGGACTGGGGACGGGCCATGCTGTTTGTGGCTCGTTCGGCGTCGGAATCGCGGATCGGTGATCTGACGCGGGACCGGTTCGTCAGAGAGCGTACCGCGATCTGCCTTGGCGGGCTTCCACCGGATTCATACCGGTGGGGCCACAACTGGCCAGTTGGCATCACACCAGAACACGCTGTCGGTCGGTGAAAATCGCCAGATCACCATTCCTGGTGATGACGCTATCCTCATCCCGATCCGCGGATGAAAGCCGCCTCACCGCAACCGCTGTCGCACTCATCGCTCAAGGAATCCGGCTGCCGCCCAGTCGGCGTGATCGCTATCGTTCCCATCATTGGCTTCCGTGACGACCAGGCGAATGCGTTGGCAGCCAACCGGGATCTCCACGTTGATGGTCCAAGAGTCGTGCGCGCGCAGCACGGGGGTTTCATAGAGTGGTGTGATCTCGGCCAGCGCGGCGGGGCCCTGTTGAGATTGCGGATTCTTCAGAGCAAAGACCTTGAACACGACGCTTGCCCGCGGGTTATCCTGCATCGCGTCGTCGACACCCACCACCGCGACAAATCGCCGATAGTCCGGTTTCAGGTCGTACTCCAGTTCCGAGCGAGAATGAACTCCCACGCCTTTCTCATGGACCCGTCCCGCTAAGGTGATCGATTGGCCGGTGATCGAAAGGTCCTGCTGCGGCCCGTCCCCGAACCCGGTCGTGCCTCTGACCATCGGCAGGTCGGATAAGTAGATGGACGGCAGCGGTGGCGGCGGCGGGCTCTGGCTGAACCGGGCCTCGGCGACCGAGCCGACCGCGCCGTCCGGCGCAAATACTCGCGCTTTGACCGTGGCTGAGTCGGCCAAACCAAAGGCGGCTGTGTAAGGCGGATCATTGGTTGTAGGATCGCGGCCGTCCAGCGTGTAGCGAATGACGTCACTCTCCGCGGGGAACAGCGAGCAGATGTGGATTCGAGTTTCGCTGTTCAACACGCCGCCATTGGGCACAATGGCCGGAGCGGCCGGCGGCGTCTGGATGTACTCCCGCGCGATCGTCCGCCCGATCTGGCGCGGGCCGAGAAAGGCTGCCACGCGCACCTGTGTGTTGTTCGCGACGGACAGTGGCGAGGTGTACTCGGGCGAATCAGCGTCTGGCTGTTCCATCCCCAAGGAGTAGCGGAGAGTTGCGCTTTCCACGGTGGTCCCCATCTCAACGGCTGTCCAAGAAGCAAACGCCCGTGCATCCGGCGACAGCCAGGCGTAGAGCAGTCGCGCCATTGCGCAGCCGCGAACGACCGGAATCTCCAGCTCAATCGTGCCGCTCCGTTCTTCACTCTTCAGCGGAGCCCACGCCAGCTCGCCTGGACGAATAGACTCCGCTCGGAATTGGCTCACCCCTTCCGGCCAGGGCAGCCCCTGGAGTCTGACCGTCACGCTGGCACGTTGGCCCGCGAAGCCCACAGGCACCACAAAGCCTCCAGGTACCTCAAAAACGTTTGCCTTGACGCCTTCGCCATCCGCACGAATGACTCCGGCCTGCAACACCCACTGCCGCCCGCGCAGCGCATCGAACAGGGGGCCGTAGTCCAAGAACTGCCGGTCGACCTCGGGACCACTGAGTGGCAGCGTGTGGCTGACTTCACGAAACGGTACCGTCACGAAGGATCCCATGTACAGATGGCGCTGAAAGAACTCGTCGGGCGTGGGATCCTGAATGCTCTGTGTCCACGCGACATACGGTTTGCGCAGCGCGAGAAACGCAGCCAGATTGAAGGCCAGCGGGTTCTGCCCCGACTCATCATAGAAACCATCGAGATGCCTCATCATTTCGATTCGGCGGCGGATGGGGTTGGCCACGATGACTTTGTCCGCCTGGTGCATTACCGGGCCGACACGGTCCATCACCGCCAGCCAGGACGTGAGCAGGGAACGAGCAGGACTGTTCTGATACCAACTCACTCCGTCGTCACGCGTCGTGTTGAACACGGCGGAAATGTCGAGGCGGTCAATGCAGAGACCATCGCTCTCGGGGACTTTTTCCAGATATTGCCGGGCCATCCCCAGCAGATGATCGCTGTAACTGGCCTCTGCCGGGTCGATTACCACCCCTCCCTTCCACGCACCGTAAAGCCTGCCCGGCGAAGCGTATGGGAGCGCGTCGCGAAACACGTGCCACGCCATATCGTTCGGGTTCCTCCAATAGTCTTCTCGCTGCTCCGACTGGACCAGCGGCGCCGGATCCTCCTGCTTGCAGTCACGTCCAAACTCGAACACGTTGAAATAGCTCAGCAAATGAAAACCTTGCCTTCGCGTGCGGGCCACGCCTTCCTGCATCTCGCGCAACGACATTGTCGTCCCCTGGTCCGTGACCCACACCTCATCATCGCGGGGCACGGGCGGCACAAAAATGCCTATGTAGGGATACTCGTATTCCGGAAATCGCCAGTTCACCAGGTAGCCCATCCGTGCGTACTTGCGCGCATCAATCTCGCCGCGGTAGGAAGAATAGGTGCCGTTGCCCATGATTTCCCAGATCCGCGGGTTGGGCGGGCGGAAGTACTCGCTGTGGCGTTCCACATAACTCCCCAACGCTGCGCGAGGATCCGCCTCGTGCGTCACAAAACGCATCCGCCAGCGAACCGGTTGGTGGGAAGTGATGCGCTGCTGCATCCGGTCCAGGGTCACGTCGCCCCAGGCAGTCGTGCGCATCTGCATGTTGATCGGAAAATCTTCCACGGCCTGCTGCCACGATAACCCGTTCTCGCCCTCCAGAATGGAAAAGAAAGGCAAGGAGAAGCCCGGACTGCTTACCGTTGGATCTGGCCCACCATAGACCAGCGTCCGGCTGGCGAAGGGAACTGGAATCAGAGGATCGTGCCAGCCGCGCGGAGCCTTCTCCGGGCGAGGGTCACTCCAAGGAGCCCAGCAAAGCGTGGCCGGCAGTGCCGGCCAGGTCAGATACGTCCGAATCGGCACGCTCCAGGTATCGCCCTGCCCCTGGATCTCCGTGGTCCATGCGATCGAATTTCCGTCCGGCCGAAAGCACTCGACGATGGATGCTGTGTGGGCTCCCACCGCCACCTGACGTGTTAGCTCTGCACCACCACCAGCCAAAACGCGGTATGCTGCGGCCGATAACTTGCCACCCGCGAGTGTTGTCTCGAAACGCATGGAGCGGTCGGGAGCCTGACGCCAAAACAAATAGGTGCGGTCTTGACCGTCGAGTCCGATCTGCAAGTCGCCTGCTTCCGCGATAATCCTTAAGTTCGTCGGAGGCTGCGGCGCCTCGACCACTCCGAACACCTGCACCTTACTGAGATGAAGAAACGTGCGATTCTTCACTTGCAAGCGCAAGAATTGCGCGCGCACGGGCGAAGTGAACGTGACCGTCCACTGGTCCTGTACCTCCTGCGAGTCCCACACAGGCGTCCAGTGCTGTCCGTCATCTGAGACGGAGAGGCTGAGCGGGACAGCACGGGCCAGAATTGCCGGTGGATTGTGCACGGCTTCCATGCCACGACAATCGCGGTTGAAAATGACAACACGTTTGATCTGGGCCGGCGTGCTGAATTCGATGTCCACCGACGGCTCGTCCTGCACATCCGTGCTGAAGGCGTACGGAAGTTCCGCCGGGGATTCATCGAGCAAGTTGCCGGCGCCGGGCACAGCCGCATAGGTGCTGCTGGCCGTCCATTGAGCGCGCGGTGCAATGTTGGAGAACTCCGCCGGTAGCGGCAGAGCGTCTGTGGTGCTGATGTTACCGCGATCCTCTGCCATCGCGCCGAGTCCCCAGGTCAGCAACCATGCCAGGGCCGCCAACATCTCAATCGCGTGCCGGGTCCTGCACACCCAGTTAATCCCAGGTCGGGTTCGCATCATCTGTCTGTCTCCGCTCTTTGCGTTCCAGGCTACCAGTCAATCATCACCGCGGCAGGCAGTCTCAGCAAGTCGCACGATGATCCTGCGTGACTCAAAATTCTCGATATTCGCGCTCAGGCTTGTGGTTTCAGCGTGAAAAGGCGTTCCTGCCATCCGGCCGCGAGCAACCCAAACGCAGGGTTGTTGTTGCTGGATGCTCTGAGTTGAACATCGCCTTCACCGCGCCATTCGGTCCGCGGCGGTGCAGGACTTCCGGCGGCGGCCGGTTACCCCCACTTCCTGCGTGTTGTGCGACTCCGCCGTTGTGCCGCCCATGGCAATCCGTTTTAATGGAACCAACGTCCCCCGCCCAAACGGATTGCATGCGCGATATGCACTGATCCGTGCCGTGTGGGGAGGTCAGTGTGGTTTACACCGCGTGGAGCGGAGGGGCCGTTTTCTGACAGATCGATGGCAGGGAGTTGATAACATGTCCGATCGCCAATCTGTGAATCGTCGCGGTTTCATGCAGCAGACACTCACCGTGATGGGTACTGCCGGGATCGCGGGCGCCGTGGCCGGTCATCAGGCCGAGTCGGCGCGTGCCGAAGATCATCCGGCCGACGAACCGGTCTCTTCAGCGGCGGGAGAATCGTTGCCTTGTGGCACGATCGGAAACGTCAAAATCAGTCGGATGCTGTTGGGAGGAAACCTGATCGGCGGCTGGATGCACGCCCGCGATCTGAAATACGTCGGCTCGTTGTTCCGGGCCTACGTCACCGAAGAGAAGATCTTGGAGACGCTTCGGATCGCGGAGGCGAACGGAATCAACACCGTATTCGAAACGGGCGGTGATTTCGTGCAGCGGCACAACCGTGAAAGCGGCGGCAAGATGCAGTTCATCCCGCACATCGAAATCAACCTGGGTGACACCGACCAGACGCTCGGCGACCACATCAAGAAGCAAGTGGATACGGGCGCCGTCGCGCTGTATGTCTGGGGTGTGTCCGGTGACCAGATGACGATGGCGGGCCGAGTGGACCTGATTGCCAAGGCCGTCGAGATGGGCAAGAAGCACAACCTGCCGGTCGGTGTCGGCGGTCATTCGCTGCAGGTCCCCATTGAGTGCGAGAAACACGGCGTGCCGTGCGACTTCTACGTCAAAACGCTCCATCGGGATGACTATCCTTCGGCCATTCCCAAGGATCTCCGAAAGGAGTTCATCTGGTATACGGGCGATCCCGGCTATTACGACAACATGTGGTGTCTGGATCCCGAGGAGACGGTTGAGTTCATGAAGACCGTGACCAAACCTTGGATCGCCTTTAAGGTGTTGGCGGCCGGCGCCTATTTGCCGCGGGATGGCTTCCAGCATGCGTTCCAAAGTGGGGCGGATTTCATCGCCGTCGGGATGCTCGACTTCCAGATCCAGGGCAACTGCGAAATTGCCAACCGGGTGATCCGGCGCAACCAAGAGCGAGAACGGCCTTGGTGCGCATGAAGCGTCAGATCGGCAGGGATGGACGGCGGCCGGCCGGCTGACAGACGGTGAGACGATTCAGCCGGGTGAAGCAGGAGAAGGCTCCGGCATGCCGCGGATTCGTCCGTTGACCAGCGCCGAGCAACATGGAAACGAGAGGACGTAATGAGTAGCGGGAAAAAAACTCGATCACAGATTCGCGGCGGAGGAGCACTGCCAGGCGGAGGCGGGACCTCACCGCCGCACGAGACCGGCCTGCGCACGAATCGCAGAGCGTTTCTGCGCCAAGCGGCGCTCCCGACGCTGGCCTCGCTGGCCCCCTGCATTATCTCGCGCACGGCATTGGGGCGGGGGGGAGCTGCCGCGCCGAGCGAGCGGATCACGCTGGGATTCATCGGGATCGGGTGCATGGGACAGGGGCACCTGGCACACTTGCTCACGTATGCGGATGTGCAGGTGGTGGCCGTGTGCGACGTCGACACCTGGCGCCGCGAGCGAGCGCGGCAGGTCGTGGATGACGCTTACGCCGCCCGACGCACCGCGGGCGAGTACGAGGGGTGTGTCGCCTACGTCGACTTCCGAGACTTGCTGGCCCGCGACGACATTGATGCAGTCGTGATTGCCATGGGCGATCGGTGGCACGCGGTGGCCACGGTGATGGCGGCCGAAGCTGGGAAGGACGTCTATGTCGAGAAGCCGGTTTCGTTGAGGATCGCGGAAACGCGCGCAATGGTGGAGGCGGTGCGGCGGCACGGCCGCATCTGCCAGGTGGGTTTGCAGCAGCGGTCGGCGCCCGAGTTCCGCCTGGCCACGCAGTTGGTCCGCGACGGCGCGCTGGGACGCATGCGGCGGATCTACACGATCCACAACAACGTCAGCAGCGACGTGGATCTTCCGGCGGAGCCGACACCCGACACGCTCGACTGGGACCTCTGGATCGGGCCCTCGCCCTGGCGCCCGTTCAATCACCGATTGCATTACCTGGGGCAACCGTTGAATGTCGTGCCGTGGGAATTCGTGCGTGATTTCGGGGGCGGCGGGCTCACCAGCGGCGCCGTCCATGCGTTGGATGTGGTCCAATGGGCACTCGGCATGGACGCGTCGGGTCCGCGGGAAATCGCCGCACCTGAGAGTGGTCAGGTCCCGTATGTCACGTTCCAGTACGACAGTGGTGTCGAGGTGCAGATCACCGACGGGCGACTCGACCGCCGCCATCACGAGATTCCCGAGGGATGGGACGAACTGACCTCGCTGCAGGCTTTTGGCGGGCTCTACGTGGGTGACAACGGCTGGCTCCATGTGGGACGCGGTGGATTCCTGACCACGTATCCGGAAGAAATCCTGCGCGATCACGCCGGCCACTATGCTCGCAGCCAAGCCGTCGAGGGGCATCACCGCAATTGGCTTGATTGCATCCGCGACCGGCGTCTGCCGCACTGCGATATTGCCGTCGGTGCACAATCGACGATCGTTGCCCACCTGGGCTGCATGTCTCGCTGGCTGGGACGCCCTTTGAAGTGGGATCCGGCGCGCGAAGAGTTTCTCAACGATGACGAGGCGAACCGGTTGCGGCGGCGTGCTCTGCGCGAGCCGTGGCGCGTCTGAGACGACTCTGCTCAGTCGAAATGCACGATCCTGACGCGGCGTTCGACGACAACCAAACTTGGATTGTCGACTTGGGGTAACAAAATCTATCCAGCTTGACGCAAACGCATTTAGCCCACCATCCAACCACCACCACATCGCACGCGAGAACATCGCCATGTACTGTCGATTCCCCATTCACGGTCGCGTCATGTTGTCCGTTCTGCCATTGCTGGTATTGCTGCTGGCCGATGTTCCGGTGTGGGGGCAAGAGGGAAACCGCGGCAATGCGCTGCAGGAGTCTGCCATGGCCGCCGCCGTGTTGGCCTCCGATGCGACTCGGGAAGAAAAGCTGAACGCCTGCCGGCGTCTGGCGGCGATGGGTGGCCAGGAATCGATTGCACCGCTCGCGGCGCTGCTGGCCGATGAGGAACTGTCGCATGCTGCCCGCATGGGACTCGAGGCGATCCCCGATCCGGCAGCTGGTGAGGCCTTGCGCCGGCACTGCCCGGTCTGGCAGGAGCCCCGCTCGTCGGCGTGATCAACTCGTTGGCGGCGCGGCGAGAGACTCTCGCCGTGCCCGATCTGGGCGGCTATCTCACTCACACGGACCCGCGGGTCGCCGCGGCCGCCTGTGTCGCGTTGGGGACGATCGCGTCGCCCGACGCGCTGACGCGACTGGAGAATGCGCTGCCGCAGGTGGCGATGGAAGTCCGCCCGGAGTGGGGTAACGCCTGCTTGCGTGGCGTGGCCGCGCTCTGCCGACAAGGGCTTGACGGCCAGGCCGAGCGGCTCTGCCAGTTGCTCCGCCAGGCGGAGTTGCCCGCCCACATTCACAACGCCGCGACGCGGCAAGCCATGCTCATACGACCTACCGACGCGGGGCCACTACTGCAGGAGCTGCTTTCTTCCCCGCTCGACGCTTCCTTTGCCATGGCACTGACCGTCAGTCGCGAACTGGACGCACCACCGTTAACTCACGTGCTGCTCGCAAGTCTCCCGACATTGCCGGCAGCGCGGCAGATGCTGGTTATTCGAGTGTTGGGAGATCGCGCGGATCCGGCGGCGCGTGACGCGTTGGTTCAGTTTGCAGGCAGCCGCGACGTTGCCATGCGCGCGGCCGCGCTGCTTGCTTTGGGGCGAATCGGTGACGAGTCAACGATCTCTCTTCTGTTGGCAGCTGCAGTTGATTCGGACGCGGCGATTGTGGCAGCCGCGCGGCAAGCCATGGTGACTCTGCAGGGTAACAGCATTGACGCTGCCGTGAGGGCGGCGTTCGCGGACGCTGAAGGTCCTCTGCGCGGCTTCCTGATCGACGTGATTGGCCAGCGGCGCATCACGTCGGCGGCCGCGGAACTGGCACCCATGGCCAACGACCCGGACGAACCGACACGTTTGGCCGCGCTCCGCGCTCTGGGCGAAGTGATCGATGCGGCGCAATTACCCGTGCTGACCGGGCGGCTGCCGGTGCCGGCGACTGCCGAGGAACGTGAGACATTATACCAGGCCCTCAGGACTGCCTGCCGTCGCGGGGTCGATCAGGACGCGCGTGCGCGGCAGCTTCAGATCTGCCTGCCGCAACTCGATCGAGACACGAAACCGTTCCTGATCGAACTGCTGGGCATCGTGGGCGGTCCCGCGGCACTGGACATTGTCGTACCTTTGGCGCGAGATACCGAGGAAACGATTCAGGACGCGGCCACGCGCCAATTGGGTCGGTGGCGAACGCCGGACGTGGCGCAGGCATTGATCGAACTGGCCCGAACTGCGCCACAGGACAAATATCGTATCCGGGCGCTGCGCGGTTACCTGCGAGTGATCCGCCAAATGGATTTGCCCGACACCGACAAGCTCGCCATGTTCCGCCAGGCAATCGAAGCGGCGACACGCCCCGAGGAACGCCTGTTGGCCATCGAAACGCTCGGACGGATTCCCACACCCCAGGCCCTGGCCGAAGCCGTGAGCCACCTGGAACAAGATGATTTGCGCGGCAGCGTCTGCGCCGCGGCGGTGGCGATTGCCGAGCGAATTATGCCTGAGCAAGCGGCGTTGGTCGCCGAACCGATGCGACGCGTATTGGCAGCTTCGAGCGATCCCGACATCACTCGTCGCGCTCAGGCCGTGCTGGCCCAATGCTCCCAGTGAGATCGCCGCTGCCAACAGCGCGTCACCGGGCAGCAGAGACGCCACCTCAGCTATGCTCTTCGGTTGAACATCTCCGTAAGGGGCGGACCTGAAGCGTCCCTGGGCTCGTGGTCGGTCCGGCGCCGGCGCGTTTCAAGAAGTGGGCCAGAGCAGCTTGATTCCGGTGGCGATCATAACCACGATCAAAAACGCGAAGATCAGGCGACGTCCCTTT
This sequence comes from uncultured Planctomycetota bacterium, assembly GCA_963802295.1. Classification (GTDB taxonomy): domain Bacteria; phylum Planctomycetota; class Planctomycetia; order Pirellulales; family Pirellulaceae; genus JAJRVM01. The sequence continues at coordinate 112,690 of CAWDIM010000014.1, forward strand.
TTGATCGCCAGTTTGGCGCCTACGTAGCCCCCCAGCAGATTGCCGACGGCCATGACCAGACCTGGAATCCACTCGACCTGCCCGTAGGCCACAAAGGTCACGGTGGCGACGGCGGTGGCCGCGAAACCGATCAAGTTCTTCACGGCGTTAGCGCCGACCAGCTCGCGCGCGTGGAATAGGCCCAGTCCGACCAACAGTAGGATGCCCATGCCGGCCTGGATGAACCCGACATACAGGCCGATGCCGAAGAACAACGTCAGTTCGGCGACCAGCGAGTGGTGTGGTTTCCGTTTGGGATCCAACAGGATCTTGGGCTTGAATACCAACAAGGCGGCCATCGCCAGGAAAATCACCCCGAAAGCCGGCTTGAAGGCATTGGCCGGCAAGTAGATCGCCAGGAGCGCCCCAACCGGTACGCCCAACAGCGTCGGAACCATCAAGCGGATAGCTCAGCCGATGATCGAGATGGCCGAGGCGGTAGAACGTGGCACTGGCCGAGCCGCTCGACAACAGGATTGCCACTCGGTTCGTGCCGTTGGCGATTTTGGGATCGAGGCCGCAGAGGAACATCAGGGCAGGTAACGTCAGAAACGAACCGCCCCCGGCGATCGTGTTGACGATCCCGGCGACAAAGCCAGCGGGCACGAGCAGTAGATACCAGATCCAGTCAGGTACCCCGTCCATTCAATTCATTCCGTCCCAATTGATCGGCGCAATCCAGGATCACCAGAGGCGGCCGAAATTCTCAACACGAAAGCAGAAAGATAACGCGGCCGCTGGCCGCAACCAAACAGAAAATTCGAAATCCGAATATCGAAATCCTAAACAAATTCGAAATCCCAAAAATCAAAACCTCCGCTGCCGGCAAAACCACCGTCATGGGCCGCATACAGCTACTCACCACGCGGCATGCCATTCTGTCCTCCGTTTTCCTTCCCTTCTTCCCTTTCTCCCAAATTCCAGTCATTTGAATTTGTTTGGTATTTTTTGCATTTCGTGCTTCGAATTGCGGATTTTCTTCCAAACATTTGCTCACCGTGCGCGCATGTTCCAGGCTAACACTTAAATCGCATCTGGCCAACCATAATAGCACAAACCGAAATACGCGAAAGCAGCGGCGAAGAGCCGCCGCGGACGGGTTCGCGTCGTTTCCGGCAATTGGATTTCCGATGTCGGACTGGCGTGCGATTTCCATAGGCGGAATCTGGCTGTGCGGTCACGGCATGCTCCCCAGCTCAGGCTATCCTGTTTCGTGCTCCCGGCGGGGAGCCGCAAGACCGGCAGGCTACTGGGCCGTAGCGTCGGTTAGCGACTGCAGCGGCACGCGAGCAAACACGATGGACTCGTACGGCTGCGTCTGTCCGGCCTCGTAGAGGCAGGCGAATTCGTCACCGGCCAAGGTCGCCAGATCGCTGTAGGCGCTGGGGCCGGCGTACAGCACTCGGGCGGCCCCCCAGGTCTGTCCTTCGTCGAAGCTGGCACGCACGGTCATGTTCACTCGCCCCTCTTGGCTGGCCGGATTGCTGAACAAGATGACGCTTGGGCTGCCTTCACCTGGCCAGCTGTAACGCTCGATCGCGGCCTGGCAGATCGGCTCAATCAACGTGGCGTCGAATCGCTGCTGCTCCCAGTGCATCCCGCCGTCATCGCTGACGGCGACCTGACGATTCTTCTTCGACCGATCGTAGTTCCGCATGTTCAACAGGAGTCGTCCGCCGGGCAATTCAACCACCTCGCACTCGTTGACCTGATGTCGGGGCGTCGTGCCGCCCAGTTGCCAACTAGTGCCGTGATCATCGGAATAGATGGTATGCGAATAATAGTGCTTGGTATTCGCCTCGATGTGGTCGCAAGGGACGATCAGGCGGCCCTTGTGTGGCCCCTGCTGGATTTGAATGCCGCTGCCCGGACCGGTGGCGTACCAGGTCCACTCAGCTCGTTTCACCTCGCCAGTAATTTCCCGAGGCTTGTCCCAGGTCAAGCCATCGTCGGTCGAACGAGTCACGAACACGCGCCGCGTATCGTGGCTGGTCTGAGCAATAATCTGTCCCTCCTGATCGTCGCCGCGGTTCCAGGTCATCAGCAGCCAGACGGTGCCGGTGTCGTGGTCGACGACGGCACAAGGATTGCCACATGTGTTTTGCTCATGGTCCCACACGACCTGCTGTGGACTCCACGTTCTGCCGGAGTCGGTGGAGCGTTTGACCAGCAGATCAATGTCGCCCGTATCGCTGCTGGAGTTTTTCCGGCCCTCGCAGAAGGCCAGTATCGTTCCCTGCGGCGTGGCAGCCAACGCCGGGATTCGGTAGGTGTGATATCCGTCCTGACCACTCACAAACAGGGGTTCGCCCAGTGGGGTTGTCAGCGGGGGCGGCGTCATCAGTTTCCCCGTGATCTCGAAAGACTCGATGGTCATTCGATTCCGCCAGGGCCTGAAGCCGATACGCTCAACCGGTCCGTCCCAATTCGCCTGGCGGTGAATTTCCTGGTCGTTGATGAGGAATCTCGCCACGCCGCTTTCGCGAATCACGGTGAAATCGAAGAAAGTGTTCGGTTCCCAGCGGCCTGCCACGTCAGTCAAATGGCGAGTGTCGCCCCCGAACAGTGCTCCCTCGACGAACAGGACGTTTCCCCGTCCATCAAAACCCACATGGCTGTCGTTCAGGACGAAGGAGGCAGCCGTACCCTCGAGTCGTGCGAGTTTCAGTCGCGCGGCGATGCGGAAATCGCCGCTCCCGAGGTGTCTGCCGGCGTACAGGAAGCGTCCCACACCCTCTGCCGCCAGGCCGTCTGTGCATTCCTCCCAGGCCGCACCCACATAATGAGCTGCCACGGGCTTGCCGCCTTGTACCACCACCAGACGTTCTGCTGCGGCAAGGTGAACGGATAAAATGCTCGCCAAAAGGTTGCCAACGATGATGATCCTGAGCATGTTTTATTCCCGTTGATTCAAGGTGCGCCGCCGACCGACGAGGCGGTTATCCGAGCCGGTTCTCCGACTGACCATGGCCTGCCTGCCTTCCTGCCGCCGCTGGCTGTGCAGGCATCCTGAGGACGCCGGTCTCGGAACTGAGTATAACTCATACTGTGAGTATAGCGTTCCAGGTAGCCGGTAAAGCTGCACCAGAGAGCCCCGATTGTCCCTTCGCTGATACCCGCGGCCAGTACAATGACTTGCGACACGCCCCGCAGTCTATGCGAATGACAGAAATAAGGGAGAAAGGGAGAAAGGGAGAAAGGGAAACGGAGGGCGGAATGGCATGCTGCTGGTGAGAATCGGCTTGTGGCCCATGACTGTGGTTCTGCCGGCGGCGGAGGTTTTTCGGGTCTCGGGTTTCGCGTTTTGGATTTCGAGTTTGTTTAGGTTTTCGATATTGGGATTTCGGATTTTCTGTTTGGTGGCGGCCAGCGGCCGCGTTAAGTTGACATCATCGAGTTGGCTCGCCTCGCATCAAAGGACTTCCAGCTATGTCACGCGTTATGTTCATTCCCATGTGCCCCCGGATGCTGCCGCTGGTACTCGCGGTCCTGCCGCTTGCCGGCGTCTGCGCTGGCGAGTCGACACCGGCCGAGAGCCGGCCCAATGTGCTGCTGATCTGCGTCGATGATCTCAAGCCGCTGCTGGGCTGTTACGGTGACAAGACGGTGCAGTCACCCAACATCGATCGATTGGCTGCCGCCAGCGTCCTGTTCGAGCGTGCCTACTGCAATCAGGCGGTCTGTGCGCCATCGCGTAATACGTTGCTCACCGGACTGCGTCCGCAAACGCTCGGGATCTACGACCTGGGCACGAACTTCCGCCTTGCGCGACCCGATGCAGTCACGCTACCGCAGTTCTTCCAGCAGCATGGCTGGCGCACCGAGGGACTGGGAAAGATTTTCCACGTGGGACACGGCAATCACGAAGATCCGGCATCGTGGAGCGTGCCGCATTGGAAGGCCAAGGTCGTGGCCTATGCCTTGCCCGAGAGCAAAGCCAAGCAGGGACTCACGCGCGAAGAGGCCCTGTTTGAAAACCAGGCGGCCAAGAACCTTCCGCGCGGTGCGGCGTACGAAGCGGCCGATGTCCCCGACAATACGTACCCGGACGGCGCATTGGCCGACGAAGTCATTCGCCGACTGCAGGCAGCGCAAGCCAGAGACACCGTTCCCTTCTTTCTCGCGATCGGATTCGTCAAACCCCACTTGCCGTTCGTCGCTCCCAAAAAGTACTGGGACCTGTACGACCGCAGCGCATTTCAGCTGGCGGAATATCGCACGCCTCCGGTCGGCGCACCGAGTTACGCACCGCAGCAAGGTGGCGAGCTGCGCCAATACGCCAACATTCCCGAGCAAGGCCCGCTGGATGACGAGCTGCAGCGTACGTTGATTCACGGCTATCACGCCGCTACAAGTTACATGGACGCACAACTCGGTCGCGTGCTCGATGAACTCGATCGGCTCGGCCTGGCCCACAACACCATCATTGTGCTGTGGGGGGACCACGGTTGGCATCTGGGTGATCATGGCATCTGGTGTAAGCACACCAACTACGAACAGGCCGCGCATATCCCGCTGCTGGTCGCCGCCCCGGGCCTGCCGGCCGGTACGCGCACCACCGCCCTCGTGGAAACCGTTGACATTTATCCGACGCTCTGCGAATTGGCGGACCTGCCGATACCGGTGGGGCTGGATGGCCGCAGCTTCGCCGCGACGCTGCGCGATGTGACCTCGCCGACAAAGGACCATGCCATTCACGTTTACCCTCGCACGGCACCCGGCACGGGCGCCGTGCTCGGCCGTGCGATTCGGACGGACCGATATCGGCTGGTCGAATGGAAGAAGATCGGCGCCCCGGGTGATACGGCGGACCTGGAACTCTACGATTACGCGTCCGACCCGCTGGAGACAAAGAACCTGGCCAGTGAGCAACCGGAAGTCGTCAAGCAACTGCAAGCCATGCTGGCACGCCATGCCGAAGCCAGTCCGCAAGTTAGATCCACGACTGCCAGCCCGATCAAGACGCCGCGCAAACCCGCACAGGATCGCAACACTCTGTTCGACTCGAAGGACAAAAACCAGGACGGACAGCTCACGCGTGAAGAGTTTCTGGCGAACCAGCCCGATCCTGAGGAAGCGCCGAAGCGGTTTACTCGTTTCGATGCCAACCGGGACGAGTTACTCAGCCGCGAAGAGTTTGTGACCTCAGGACGTCCACGGAAGTGACAATCGCCCCGCGGTTTGACTGCGGCAGATGCCCCGACGGCCTTCCCACCAGGAGAACATCCATGATCCGAATCACACGCGCAGGAAATTTGCCTTTTATGTGGGCCCTGGCTTGGGGGCTGTCCACGCTGGCGGCTGGCCCGAGTTCCGCCCAGGCTCCGCCGTCGCCAACCCTCGATCGCTTGTGGGCCGCCGACTCGCTGGCCAAAGTGGCGCGGACCGCTCTGCCCCCCGCGAACGGCGAGGCGAGTGGCGCGGTGCGCATGTCCGGAAGCTGCGGTGAAATAGTCAGCGGGCAGGCGGTGTTTTGCCCTGCCGCCGATCTGGCGGAGGTTGTCGCATGGATCAGTGACCTATGCCATGAGAACTCACAAGCAACCATTCCGAGCAGTCAGATCCAATTGCAATGGGTGCGCTACATCGACGTGCAGCGCAACTCGGCGGGCATCCCCGACGACGAGTTGGTTGCCAAGGCACCGACCAGTCTGCCGGATCCGTTCTGGGAAGGGACGGGAATTCCGGTGACTGCTCACCAGGCTCAGCCCCTCTGGATCGAGGTTGCCGTGCCCCGGGAGACTCCCCCAGGAGGCTACGGCGGAAAACTGATCGTGAAAGCGGGTGACAGTTCTGTGTCAATGCCGGTGAGCCTCCATGTGTGGGGCTTTGAGATGCCCAGCGAACGGCACCTGTCGATCATTAACTGGGGTGTTTTTCCGGGCCAGACTTACGCCAAGCTCGTGACCGACGACGAAGCGGAGTATTTCCGGAGATTCCACGAGTATTGTGCGTTCCTGGTGGCCCATCGACAAACGGACATCATGGGCTCGCTCGACTGGATCGTCCGCAACGGCGACGCGGCGGCAGGCGACACGTACGACACTGGTCGCCTGCAGCGCCACGCCGAAGTGGCGTTCGCCGCCGGTATCCGCCAGATGCATCTGCACGCTGCGGGCCAGAAGACCGCGTCGATCCTCGACCCTGCCAGTCGCGTCGAAGTGCCAGAACGAGCGGGTGGTGCCCAGCGGCTCTCGCAACTCAAGGCGCTCGAAGCGACCGTGCAGCGTCACAACTGGCAAGGCCGATTCCTGGTTGCCATCACCGATGAACCTTTCATCCATCATGAGGAGACCTTTGCGGCGGCGGTCGATCTGGTCCATCAAGCCGCGCCAAGCGTCCGCACGGTCGAGGCGGTAGAAACGGATTTCCTGGGCAAGCTCGACATCTACGTTCCCAAGCTGAGCCACCTCAATCTGTGGTACCCACAGTTCGAAAAGACCCGCCGCGAACAAGGCGGTGAACTGTGGTTCTATACCTGCTGTCATCCCACCGGGCGATACCCTAATCGATTCCTGGATCAATCTCTGCTCAAGGTGCGGGTACTGCATTGGATCAACTACTTGTATGACCTGCAGGGGTATCTGCATTGGGGACTGAATTACTACGGTAGCAATGACCCGTACTCGGAGGAGGGTATCAGCAAGGACCTGCCGTTGGGAGACCGTGCGATCGTCTACCCGGGCGAGCGAGGAATCATCGGCTCGCTGCGGTTCAGCGCTCAGCGAGATGGCCTGCAGGATTACGAGTACCTGTGGCTGCTGGAGAATCGCCTGCGAGCGGTCAAGCAGCAGGTCGGACAGGATGCGTTTTGGCTCGATCCGCGACAACGGTCGCTGGAACTTTGTCGACGCGTGATCTGGTCGTTTTACGATTACACGCGCGACCCACAGGTGCTGCTGGAAACGCGGCGGGCCGTCGCTGAAGAAATCGAAGCGCTGCAAAACGCTCCCTTGCTCGTCGTGCAGACCTCGCCCCCGGAAGGGACACCGATCCCTGCCGGCCCGCGAATGGTCAACGTCCGCGGGCTCGTGCCACCGGGTGCCCAAGTGCTCCTCAATGGCCAGCCGGTCCCGAATGTCCGTCCCAGCGGGTATTTCTACCAATGCTGCTTTTTGAACGACGACCCGACCATTACGGTCACGGTCGACTACCAGGGTGCCCAGCGGACGGTCCGCCGGACGTTTCCGCTGGTGGAGTGACCAGTGCGTTGAGCCGCTGGTCTGGGCACTGAATATGTCAGCGGTCTCACAGTCGCCGTGGCAGTGACGTGAGCATGTCACCAGTGCCCTGCTGCGGCGGGTATTGCCTGCTATAGGCCGCGGCCGCGACGAGCTCCCCCGAGCGGCTACTTGCGCATTTCCCCCGTGCGCAGGCGGCCGCAAGAAGTGGCATGGCACACGTTGGAGAGGGGGATTGCGGTTCGCTACTTCACGATCCCCTCGCTCATGTACAGCGGATACACGGTGGGCTTCCACGTATGGGATTTCACGGCAGGCAGTTGATCGACGAGCGATGTGAGTTGAGCGTCAGCGAGTGTTCGGAAAATCAGTATGGCGCGACGTGCCTGCTTGTTCTCATTGAGCCACGCGGCGAAGCAGAGACGCTCGGTGTCGTGTATCGACCGGCAGTATTCCAGGTTCTTGCTCTGCACCTCGGCGTCGGCCTCCTGGCCGTCCGGTGCCGACTTTTCCAGCACCACCAGTCGATACTCGGCCAGTTTCGCTGGGTCCACAGTACCCTGAAAGCTGCCAACGGCGATTTGCATTTCAATCGCGTCGATGGTCAGGTACCCTTGCTCCACAAAGGGGTCCTGTTCGAATAATGCGCGCAGCGAAGTCAGATCGGGGGCCGTCACGACGACAATGCCGCGCATCTTCTTCTCCGGGTCGGCCATCGGGCCAGCAGTGAATAGTCTGCCTTCCTTGTGCAGTCGCGCAAAATTGGCCAGATGAGCCGCCTGCATTTTCGCAATCTCGGCTTGGTCCGTTCCCTGGATGCTCTTGCCGGTCGTCAGGAAGATCCAATAGACGGCGGCATCGGGCGCTGCCTTCAATCCAGAGCCCGATTGACCCAACGTCTGACCCAACGTCGTTTGACAGACGCTCAGCAGGAGCAGCAACGAGAGCACATTGCGCAAACCGGGACAGGGCATCATTTCACATCACTCCAGCAAAGTAGTCACGTTTCGGGGAATCGGCAGCCGGCCTGGGAGAGACTGCTGACGAACGGCCACTAAGTCATCTAGTTCCCTTTGTAGTTGCCGGCTGCCCGGATGCAACTCTTCGTGACATGCTGGCTGCGGCCAGAAGGGGGGTGTCCGGGTGCCGATTTGTCGGACGCATCAGGAATCGAGCTCGGTTCCGCCTGCTTCCGCCAATGAAATGTCGCGATGGCAACTGCGAGCTGCCCAGCGGCGAGAGAGCCTATTCCAAACCCACCGATAGCCGCCGACGGTTCTGGCGTTGATGCCACGTGCGAGCCCAAACGCATGTGGTGGCGATGGTGATGAAAACGAACACGGCCACCGCCAGGTAGTCAGCCAGCGGCTGGCCAATGGAAAGCCCCAGCAATCGCTTGAACATCAGTTGGATGAACGTGATGTTCGCGTTCGGGTCACCCAGTCGAGCCAGAACCTCCGCGTGGTAATCGGTGCAGATGCAGTAGCCCCATCCGTACACGGCGCCCAGTACGAACCACGAGCAGGCTGTGAGGCCAAACGTCGCCAGGTGCAACAGGCGAGTGCGCGGGAATATCCAGCCCGTGACGTTGAACACGACCAGCGCGACATGTCCCCAGAATAGCAGCCAGTCTTGCAGGGCGAGCATGGGAGTTGCCTTTTGAATCGGCCTGCCAGTCCCCACCCGGCAGGCTTTTACTCTTCCCGGTGTTTGTCTGGTGTCCGCCGCCGGTCGGTGCGGGCAAACGTCGCCCCATGTGACGATCAGTCGACCTGACCTGCGAGGCCGCCTCCAAAAGAGCTGAGCCGATTCGCCAGTCGAATATTCCCTCGACTTGCCGAATACGCCCCATTCTTGGGTATTTGACAAGGCATCGCGCGTTGCCGCAAGGGAGTGACTCTCCTTGTTCAGTTTCGATAATAGTCGCTGATGAAGAGCACAAAGAGAGCAGGCACCCTGGTCTTGTTTCGCTACGACTGCGCGAGCGTAGCTGCGCCGCGGCCCGTAGCTGCGCCGCGGCCCGTAGCTGCGCCGCGGCCCGTAGCTGCGGTCGCGTAGACCGCGGGGGGGAAGTGGCGAAACGGATGGCGGGGCCCCCACGCTCTGCGCGAGCATGGCTACGATTGCGCGAGCATGGCTACGATTGCGCGAGCATGGCTACGCTCTGCGCGAGCGAAGCTGCGCCGCGGCCCGTAGCTGCGGTCGCGTAGACCGCGGGGGGGAAGTGGCGAAACGGATGGCGGCGCCCCCACGCTCTGCGCGAGCATGGCTACGCTCTGCGCGAGCGAAGCTGCGCTGGGGCCCGTAGCTGCGGTCGCGTAGACCGCGGGGGGGAAGTGGCGAAACGGATGGCGGCGCCCCCACGCTCTGCGCGAGCATGGCTACGATTGCGCGAGCATGGCTACGATTGCGCGAGCATGGCTACGATTGCGCGAGCGAAGCTACGATCTGGCCCGGAATTGGGTAAGATATCGGCGGTTCTGGCGAGCGAAAGGCGGGCAATCACTTTCTCTTGCGCAGTGTTTCTCGAGCTTTCCCACGGGTCCCGCAACGGCCGCGGGCGCTACGGGCACTGTTCATCCTCTTCTTGGCACCACCGAGCCCATTGCCACTTCTTTGCTTCGCGGGCAATGCAATCTGGGGCGGATTAGCGGCCGCCGAAAGTCCATCAGGAACAGCACGTATGCTGGTGTGCCGGCGCTCGCCTTCTGAGCGATCACCAAGGCAACGCGGTATCAGGCGAGCTTGTCACACCCTACCGCTACTACCGCTACCTGCACGTATGCTGGTGTGCCGGCGCTCGCCTTCTGAGCGATCACCAAGGCAACGCGGTATCAGGCGAGCTTGTCACACCCTACCGCTACTACCGCTACCTGCACGTATGCTGGTGTGCCGGCGCTCGCCTTCTGAGCCATCACCAAGGCAACGCGGTATCAGGCGAGCTTGTCACACCCTACCGCTACTACCGCTACCTGCACGTGTGCTGGTGTGCCGGCGCTCGCCTTCTGAGCCATCACCAAGGCAACGCGGTATCAGGCGAGCTTGTCACACCCTACCGCTACCTGCACGTATGCTGGTGTGCCGGCGCTCGCCTTCTGAGCCATCACCAAGGCAACGCGATATCAGGCGAGCTTGTCACACCCTACCGCTACTTCTCCGAGTATACTATGAATCTGCGTGTCCGAAGCAGTGCGCTCAGTCTGCTCTGGGAGTGAACCACCTCGTTCACAATCAGGCTGCAGTCCAGGGGGGAGAAGTGGTGTTGATTCACAACGTGCTAACGTCGGGAACAGGTGCAACCATGCGGATGATAATCGGTGCGTTACTCGCGTACTTGGCCAGCTGCGGGCACGCGAATGCACAGGCTCCAGGCAAGCGACTGCTGGAACCACTCAACTACCAGGGCGTCACGCTCACCCAAGGGCGATTGGCGCGGCAGTTTGAGGAAGTATGCGAGTACTACCTGCACATCCCCAACGATGACCTGCTCAGGCCGTACCGACAGCGGGCGGGCATCGACGCGCCCGGTGCGGATATGGGCGGATGCTACGTGAGTCATAACCCCTTCGGGCAGTTTCTCAGTGGGCTCGCGCGAATTTACGCGGCAACGGGAGATGCGGTGTACAAGGACAAGGCGATCGCACTCATGGAAGGATGGGCCAAGTGCATCGAGCCCGACGGCTTCTTCTTCGCGGAGAAAGACCCTCAGCTCATTCCCTACTACTACGAGAAGATGGTCGGTGGCCTCGTGGATGTCTACGCGTATTGCGACGACCCGCGCGCGCTCCAGCACTTGAGCCGCATCACCGATTGGGCAGAGAGTCACATCAGCCGCGCGCGTCTCTACGCCAATCCGCTCACCAATGACGGTGGCGAATGGTATACGCTCAGCGAGAACCTCTACCGCGCCTACCTGCTCACCGGCAATCAGCGATACAAAGACTTCGCACGAGTGTGGGAGTACAGGGACTATTGGAACTTCTTCGCTGAGGGCCAGGGGACGGACATGTTCACCAGACCGGGCTGGTACCATGCCTACAGCCATGTGAATTCGTTTTGCGGGCTCGGGGCGGCGTATCTGGCCGAGGGCGAGCCGTACTATCTGACGACGCTCATCAATGCGTACGATTACTTGCAGGAATACCAGTGCTGGGCCAGCGGAGGGTACGGCCCGAACGAGTCGCTGCTGCCCAGGGATCAGCTGGTCGCGATGCTCGGTGGTGCCCACAACCACTTCGAGACCCAGTGTGGCTCGTGGGCGGCTTTCAAGATGACGAAGTACCTGATCAGCCTCACGGGAGACGCGCGGTACGGCGACTGGGCCGAGAGGCTGCTGCTCAATGGTATCGGTGCCAGCATTCCCATGAGCGGTGACGGCAAGCCATTCTATTACTCGGAATACAACACCGGCGGGTCACGGAAACGGAATATCAACGCCCAATGGCCCTGCTGCTCGGGCACCCGTATCCAGGCGGTAGCCGACTACCATGACCTGCTGTACTTCAGGGATGCCGACTGCATCTACGTCAGTCAGTTTGCTTCATCCGCCGTCAAACTCAACGTCGGAGGTTCCGCCGCCACACTGACCCAGCACACGCGATTCCCGGAAAGTGACACAGTCCAGATCGTCGTGAGCGTATCCGCCCCGGTGGAGTTCGGTGTGGCGATCCGCGCGCCGGGTTGGCTGGCAGGCCCCATGACGGCGCGGGTGAACGGCAAGGAGCAGGCGGTGAACGTCGACGCCAGGCACTGGGCTGTGTTCCGCCGACAATGGTCGGACGGAGATACTCTGGAGATCAAGCTCCAGATGGACCTGAGAGTCAGCAAGATCGACAAGGATCGCGATTTTCCCGCCGCGATCATGTATGGTCCCGTAGCCATGGCGTTGAGGCCCATCGACTCCAATCCCGCCGAGAAAGTAGATGTTGGCAACATCGGCGCTGCCTTCGCTCCCTGCGTCGGCGATCCGCTTACATGGAAGCTGTTATCCGACCCCTCCGTGCTGCTCAGGCCGTTCTATACGTTCAAGGAAGGTGAACGATACTTGGCCTATCTCGATCCCGCCAGGGACCTGATACACAGAACGTATCGCGCGGCCAGTTACGGTGGAGAGTGGCGCGACTTCAGCGGATGGATGGCAACCAACGTGCCGGGTTCGTCGTTGGAACTGTCGTTCACGGGCAAGGGAATACGGGTTCACTACTTCAGGTACGATGACGCTGGCAGGTTCGAGGTCACGATCGATGGCAAGGCTGTGGGTGTGCTGGATATTTATGGTCCCAAGCGGGGGGAAGCAGCCTTCGCCGATTTCGCGGGGTTGCCGGATTCGCGGCACACGCTGCAGATGACACTACTCTCCGACAAGTCCCCGGAATCCAAGGGACTCTTCGTGAACGTCGCGGCGTTCGAGACCATCGAGTAAGGGGGAGGCACAGTACAATCGCGAACTTGGCGACGCGTACGAATGTGACGGCCGCTGTGACGATGCTGAGCAGCGCAAGCGAATCGCGGTCCGGAGCGGGAGCCGACGCCGCAAGGCAGGCAGCTGGGAACCTCCCAGGCAATACAGCGGCGGTCAATGGGCGTCAAGCATCGCCTTCGGCTGTCGGCGGCAGGAGTGTGGGCTCAGGTGATGGCACTACAGTGGTCGTGGTGGATGGCTTCGCATCGCCGAACCAGGTAATCGTGTAGTAGAACACGGGTGTCAGGAAGATGCCGAAAAAGGTCACGCCGAGCATGCCGCTGAAGACGGCAGTTCCGAGCGTGCGGCGCATCTCTGCTCCTGCTCCGGACGCGATCACCAGCGGCACGACGCCCAGGATGAACGCAAAGGAAGTCATGAGAATCGGTCGCAACCGCAGGCGGCAGGCTTCGGTGGTCGCCGCGTACCGCGGTGTCCCGGCCTCATGCTGCTGCTTGGCGAATTCGACAATCAAGATCGCGTTCTTGCTGGCCAGGCCAACCAGTACCACAAAACCGATTTGCGTGAAGACGTCGACGTCCATACGAGCCAGCGTCACGCCCAGGATCGAGCAGAGCAGGCACATCGGCACGACCAGGATGACGGCTAGCGGCAGCGTCCAGCTTTCATACTGGGCCGCCAGGACCAGGAACACAAACACGACTGCCAACCCGAAGAAGTAGAGCGCCGTATTCCCGGCCTGGCGTTGCAGGAAAGTCAATTCCGTCCAGTCATAGGTCATCGCGCGTGGCAGTTGTTCGTTAACGACGTTTTCGATCTGCCGCATGGCGTCCCCCGAACTGGCTCCGGGCACGACATTGCCGGTGACCGCTGCAGCCGAGTACATATTGTAGCGCATCAGCTGTGAGGGGCCGCTGGCATCGCGCACGTGCAGAATGGTGGCCAAGGGGATCATTTCGCCCTTATCGTTGCGTACCTGAAGTTGCCCGATGTCATCCACGCCGGCGCGGAAGACCGCATCAGCCATGACGTTAACCTGCCACGAGCGTCCGAAATCATTGAAGTTGTTGACGTAGTAAGATCCCAATTGAATCTGCAGGTTGTAAACCACGTCCTCGAATGATAACCCCAGCGCCAGGCACTTGCTTCGGTCAATCTCGAGGTACAGCCACGGCGTGTCGGCTCGCAGATCGTGAACCACTCCCTGGAGCCCAGGAGCGCAATTCGCCGCGGCGACGACCTGGTCACAGACCTGCTGGAGCTGCGCGAGTCCGAGGTGTCCGCGGTCCTCGACCATCAACTTGAAACCACCGGTCGTCCCCAAACCATCGATGGGAGGCGCTCCGAAAATCGAGACCAGTGCGTCGCGGATCTCCTGCTGGCAGCTCTTTCGCAGCTCGTCCGCGATGGCATCGGCCGACAGACCCGGGCCTTCCCGTCGGCCGAATTCGTCGAGCATCACGTAGAGTGAACCCAAGTTTGGAGCGTTGGCGTTTTGAATCAGCGAGTGGCCGGAAATCCCGACCGTGTGGGCCACGCCAGGTGTCTGGCGGGCGAGCCTCTCGATGTGGGCCATCACCTCCTCGGTCCGTTGCACGGACGCCGAATCGGGCAACCGGACGTTCAGCAGCAAATAGCCCTTGTCCTGCTCGGGAACGAAACCGGTCGGCGCATGCGTGAACTCCCAGTAGGTCCAGCCGAGCAGGCCGCCGTAAACGGCCAAGGCAACCAGGCTGGCCCGCAGCAGCATTCCTACGACTCGCGTATAGGCGTTCGTGCCGGCGTCAAACAGGCGGTTGAACAAGGCGAAGAACCATCCCAGGCACAGGTCGAGGAAGCGGGTCAGCGGATCGCGCTTGGCACCCTGCGGCTTGAGCAGGATGGCGGCCAGTGCCGGACTGAGGGTCAGAGAATTGACCGCCGAGAGGACGGTGGAGACGGAAATCGTCACGGCGAACTGGCGGAAGAACTGGCCCGTGATCCCCGACACGAATGTGCATGGCACAAACACCGCGCATAACACCAGGGCCACAGCGACCACCGGGCCGGTCACCTCTTCCATCGCCTTGCGGGCCGCGTCGCGCGGCGCCAGGCCTTGTTCCAGCCATCGCTCGACGTTTTCCACCACGACGATCGCATCGTCGACAACGATCCCAATGGCCAGGACCAGGCCAAACAGTGAGAGGTTGTTGAGCGAGAAACCGAGTGCTGCCATGACGGTAAACGTACCGATAATGGCCACGGGCACGGCGACCAGCGGTATCAGAGTCGCCCGCCAGTTTTGCAGGAAGACCAGCACCACCAGAGCCACCAGGATGATCGCGTCCCGCAGTGTTTTGAACACCTCGAGAATCGATTCACGGATGAAGGGCGTCGTGTCGTAGACGATCTGGTAATCCAAGCCTTCGGGAAATCGCTTCTTCAGCTCGTCCATCTTGGCGTACACGCCCTGGGCCGTCTTCAGCGCGTTGGAGCCGGGCAACTGATAGATGGACAACGCCACCGACGGCTTGCCGTCGAGCGTGCACGACTGGCCATATTGCTGTGACCCCAACTCGATGCGGCCAACGTCCCGCAGTCGGACGACGCCTGGCGACGGCCGGTTCTCACCCTGCCGGCCAACCCTCACGATGATGTCACCAAACTCTTCGACGTCGATCAATCGTCCCAACGTGTTGATGGTCAGTTGAAACTGCTGGCCAGGGGGAACCGGCTCCTGTCCGAGCTGCCCCGCCGTGACCTGCAGGTTCTGCTCGCTGACCGCCGAGACCACATCGCTGGCAGTCAAGTTCAACGACGCCAGCTGGTTCGGGTCCAGCCAGACTCGCATGCTGTAATCCCGCTCGCCCAAATAGGCCACATTGGCTACGCCGTCCACCCGTCCCAGCTCGTCCTTCAGCTGGATCGTGGCATAATTGCTCAGATAGATGTCGTCGTAGCGGCCGTCCGGCGAAATCAAGTTGACGATCATCATCGTGTTGGGAGACATTTTCTTGACACTGATTCCCTGACGCTGAACGAGCGTCGGGATGACGGGCTGGGCCAGCTGAACGCGGTTTTGCACCAGCACCTGGGCCATGTCCGAATCCATCCCCAGCTTGAACGTCACGGTCAACGTATAGGTGCCGTCATTGGTGCACTGGGAGGACATATACAGCATGTTCTCGACACCGCTGACCTGTTGCTCGATGGGCGCCGCCACGGTATCGAGTACGGTCTGGGCGTTGGCTCCCGGATAGACGGCTGTCACGAGCACGGTGGGAGGAGTCACCTCCGGGTACTGCGCGACAGGCAGGGTGAATACGGCCACCAGCCCCGCCAGGGTGAGCACGATCGACAGGACGGCGGCGAAGATCGGGCGGTCGATGAAGAAATGTGATATCACGACTGTCTCTCCGAGGTTTGTGCCGGGTCGGATTGCCGCGGAATGTCCCGCGTCGATTGGCGATCCGCGGCCCATTTCTTCGGGCGATGCGCCCCCTGCACGACCATGGCCACAAGAAAGCCGATGCTGAACCCGCCGACCAAGGTCCAACGCCCCGCCGCCAGGCCAGCTTCCCAGGCCAAGACATCGCAGAACAGACCGATGGCTCCGCTAAGTACCATGGCAGTCAACCACCGGAAACCGGCACGGCGGAACAACGAAATCTCTGCCAGCCCTTCAATCACGTAGAAGAAGACCGGCGTCAGAAAGACTCCAAATAGAGTGACTCCCAGCATGCCGCTGAACACAGCCGTACCCAGCGACCGACGCATTTCGGCACCGGCCCCCTCTGCTATCACCATCGGCGCCACGCCCAGAATGAAAGCGAATGACGTCATCAGGATCGGTCGCAGTCGCAATCGGCAGGCCTCGGTCGTCGCCTCGCCACGCGGCTTGCCCTCGCCCCGCAACTGCTTGGCAAACTCGACAATCAAGATCGCATTCTTGCAGGCGAGTCCCACCAGTACGACAAACCCGATCTGCACGAAAATATCCATCGGCAACCGGCGTAACGCCACGCCGGCCAAGGCACAGAGCAGGCACATCGGCACAACGAGAATTACCGCCAGAGGCAAAGTCCAGCTCTCATACTGCGCCGCCAGCACCAGGAACACGAACACCACGGCGCCGGCAAACACGCACAGCGCCGTGTTCCCGGCTTTGATCTGCATGAAAGTCAGTTCGGTCCACTCCGTGCTCATGCTGCGCGGCAAGTTCTCGCTGGCCAGACGATCCATCAGCGCGATTGCCTGTCCGGAACTCAAGCCCGGCAACGCCCCCCCCATCACCGGCGCCGCGGGATAGAGGTTGTAGCGGATGATGAGCACCGGACCGCTGCTGTCCCGCATCGCGACAAGTGTTCCCAGCGGCACCATCTGTCCGGATTCGTTACGCACGTGCAGCTGATTGATATCCTCGATGTGCCGGCGATACTCCCCCTCGGCCTGCAGGTTGACCTGCCAGTAACGGCCAAAGGCATTGAAACTCCCCACGTACATCGAACCGACGTAAATCTGCACTGTGTTGTCGAGATCCTGGATCGAAACTCCTAAGGACCGAGCTTTGGTCCGGTCGACATCCATGTACAGTTGCGGCGTCGCGGCCCGAAACATCGTCGGAGCGACAATCAATCGCGGTTCCTGTCGCCCTTTCTCCACCAGCAGGTCGGCATATGACTGTAACGACTGCGGTCCCAGCGAGCCACGATCTTCCACCATCATTTTGAAACCACTGGCCAAGCCGATGCCCGGTACCGGAGGTGCGCCGAACACACTGATCGTGGCGTCGCTGATTTGCCGAGCGTATTGCTGGCGCAATTGCGCCATAATCGCCTCCGCATGCAATTCCGGCTGCCGCCGTTGTTCGAAGGAATCGAGAATCACGAACATCGAGCCCAGATTCGAACTGTTGGCGTTCAGCAGCAAGGACAGGCCGGCGACACCCATCGTGTGCTTGACGCCGGGTACTCCCCGCGTGATCCGTTCAATCCGCTCCAGAACCTCTTCGGTCCGCTGGATGGCGGCCGAGTCTGGCAGTTGGCAGTTGACCAGCAGCCAGCCCTGGTCTTGTTGCGGAATGAATCCCACCGGATAGCGAGTGAAGATCCACCCGGTCAAGCAGAGCATGCCGGCGTACAACAGCAGGGCAATCGCCGAGACCCTCAGCAGCATCGCGACGAGTCGGGCATAGGCATGCGTGCCGACCTGAAAACAGCGATTGAAGAGTCCGAACGCCCAGCCCAGGCAAAACTCCAGCAGCCCAGCGAATCGATCAGGCTGGGCACCGCGCGGTTTCAGCAAGATGGCAGCCAGGGCTGGGCTAAGTGTCAGCGAGTTCACGGCGGAGATTATCGTCGAGACGGCGATGGTCACGGCGAATTGGCGGAAGAACTGCCCCGTGATGCCGCTGATAAATGCACACGGCAAGAAGACGGCGCACAGCACCAAAGCGACGGCAATCACCGGGCCCGTGACTTCGTCCATGGCCCGCCGCGCTGCCTCCCTGGCAGGCAAGCCCTGCTCCAGCCAGCGCTCGACATTCTCGACCACCACGATCGCGTCGTCGACCACAATCCCAATCGCCAGCACCAGTCCGAACAACGAAATGTTGTTGAGACTGAAGCCCAGCACCGCCATCACGCCAAACGTACCCACGATTGCCACAGGGACGGCGATCAACGGGATCAGCGTCGCTCGCCAGTCCTGCAGGAACACTAAGACAACCAACGCAACCAGCAGCACCGCGAAGAGCAGCGTCTGCACCACATCCGCCACGGATTCCTCAATGAAGGGAGTCGTATCGTGGTAGATACCGTATTCCAGGTCGTCCGGAAAGCGAGTCTTGAGTTCCTCCATTTTTTCCCTGACCCGCTGAGCGACGTCGAGCGCATTGGTGCCGGGCAGCTGGTAGACAGCGAGACCGACCGAGGGATGCCCGTCGGCCGTGCAGCTCTGGTTGTACTGCTGCGAAGATAACTCGACCCGGGCCACGTCTCGCAGACGCACGAGGGCGACCGAAGTTCCGTGCGGTCCTCCCGCATCCGCCTTGACAATAATGTCGCCAAATTGCTCCGGTTCCGTCAGACGGCCCAATGTGTCGAGCGGAAACTGAGCGCCTGGCCCTGACAGAGCCGGGGGTGAGCCGACCTGACCTGGTGCGGCAGCCAGATTCTGGCTCTGGATCGCGCCGGCCACATCGCTGGCCGTAACCCCCCGTGACGCCAACGCTTGTGGGTCGAGCCAGACGCGAATGCTGAAGTCGCGCTCGCCCAGGAAATTGATGTCCCCGACTCCCTCGAGCCGGAATAGCTCGTCCTTCACATTGATGGTCGCGTAGTTGCTCAGATACGTGTCATCATATCGACCGTCCGGCGAGAAGAAGTTGATCACCAGCAAGATGCTGGGACTCTTCTTCTTGATCGTCAGCCCCTGCTTCTGAACGGCGTCTGGCAACTGGGGAAGGGCCAAGGAGACCCGGTTCTGCACGGTAACCAGAGCCGTGTTGAGATCCGTATCGAGATCGAAAGTGATCGTCAACAGATACATGCCCGCATTGTCGCTCTGCGAAGACATGTAGAGCATGCCTTCGACACCGTTCACTTGCTGCTCGATGGGAGCCGCAACCGTGTCGGCCAGGACCTGAGCATTGGCGCCCGGATAGCTGCATGATACCTGGACCGTCGGCGGTGTGATCGGCGGATACTGCGCAATGGGCAGCGATAGCAGCGCGAGCCCGCCGGCCAAGGTGATGATCAGCGACAACACCGTGGCAAAAATCGGACGGTCAATAAAGAAGCGGGAAATCACGACTGCCTCTCGGCTGTGAACTCACGAGTGTAGGGAAGCGTTCACCGCCGCGCGACGATCTGCCGCCGGTTGTTCTGCTGGAGAAGGAGTCGCTGATTTCGGCCGACTGGGAGGCGGTGGAGCTGCCCTTTTCTCGCCGCTGGTGCCGACCGCCGACTTCTGCCGGCCTTCCTCCTGAGTGGCCGCAGCCGCGGGACCGCCCCCGTTCCCCGGCATGCTTGCGCGTTGCGGAGTGACCGCGATTCGGGGCCGTACCAATTGCAGTCCGCTCACCAGTACCCAATCATCGGACTGCAATCCCTCTTCGATCACGCGCAATCCGTCAGGCTGGACGGCTCCCACCTTCACCCGCCGGTACTGGACCAGATGCTGGGCATCCACCACAAACACGTACTTCTGTCCTTGATCCGTTCCCAAGGCCTTCTCGCTAACCAGCAGAGCCTGGTGCGGCTTGCCGATGGGCAGACGAATGCGCACAAACATGCCCGGCTTCAGCAGTGGGCGTCCGGAGGGCGTGCGCGGATTCGCAAACACGCCGCGTGCCATCACTGTGCCGGTCCCCGCGTTGACGACGTTGTCAGCAAAATCAATGTACCCGGTGTGGGGAAACCCCTCTTCGTCCACCAACCCCATCAACACCGGGACCTGCTTCGACTTCATCAGGTCGATCTCGCTCGGCAATAAATGGCGTAGGATGCGTAGTATAGTGCGTTCGTCGACATCGAAGTAAGCGTACATCGGATCTTCCGAAACGACCGTCGTCAGCAGAGTCGTATCCTGATTCACCAAATTGCCAACCGTGATGTAGTAACGGCTGACACGCCCGTCCATGGGTGATGTGATCTTGCACCAATCGTAATCGAGCTGGCATTTTTCCAGGGTCGCTTGGGCAGATCTGACCGCGGCGGCGGCTTCGTCCCGCCCCCCCCGACGCAGCACGATCTCCTGCACGCTGATGGCGCCCACATTCGCCTTCTGGGTCTCCAGGCCGATATCTAATAGTCCTTGCGCCTTGACTAAGGCGGCTTTCGCTTGCTCTAAGCTGGCCTGAGCCTGATCGAGATCGTCTTGATACGGACGATCGTCGATCTCACACAGCAGGTCGCCGGCCTTGACCGTCGTGCCTTCGATGAAGGGCATTTTTGTCAAGTAGCCGGTCACTCGTGCTCGGACGTCAAGCGAAAGAGGAGCCTCGGTGCGGCCGACGAAATCGGCGTAGTCGGTGACCTCGCGTTGGACGGGCTGACTGACAGTGACCGTCGGTGGTGACGCGTCCGTTGCGACGGGTGGCTTATGCCTGCATCCCGACAACGCCACGGCGACAGCGCTGGCCAGGCAGACGAGACTCCGCAGGTGGGGCATGGAAAACAGCCTCGGCCAAGTCAAAAAGGCCGTTTCCGCTAACATTCGGCCGGTCACCAATGAGTGCCGACTCGCGGGCTGCCTCTCCATCCGGACGTTGTCGGCACTTGGTAACTGCGGCACCGAGTGTGGGCTGTTCATGATTCGTATCCTACGAATTCTGGGGGCACCAGTGACTGATACAGTGCGGCAACAATTTAAGCAACACGCTAGAAGTCGTGCCAGAGGCCAAATCCAATCTGCTGTTCGTTGCGATCGGCTGGCACGAGACTGTTGCTCAGTCCATTCGAGTAAAAGAGGCCGGTTCGCAGCAGTCGAGCATTTTTTCCCCGCCAGGCCCAACCCGCCTGCAGCGTCAAGTTTCCGCCAAAATCATCCACTTCGAGCAGATAAACGTTGGCCGCGGCAAAAGGAGCTCCCCAGATCCGCGTGGGGAGTACGGGGGCGAACTCGGCACCAAACTGGAGCTCCCATTCACCACTCATGTCGGATTTGAAGGCATAGCCTGCTTCGCCGTAAATCCGCAGTTTCTCAGAAAGATGGACGCTGTGACCAAGGACGACTGTCTGCCGCTCGAAGATCCGCTCAGTCGACTCGGGGCGGTTCACGAAGAAGTTGCGATGGGGTTCCGCCCGGAGGAAGTACAACGCCAGTTTGGTCTCCTGCGATCCCCACCCGATCGACACGGGAAAACCGCAACGCACGTCGGTCGAACCCATTTTCAGTGGCTCCGCGTCCAAGCTTCGGAACTGAGCCGAACCTTCGATGTCGAACTGGATACCGACCGGCATGAAGTCGTCGTAGGTGCCGTAACGCAGGAGGCCGAGGTGTCCTCCGACGGTCGAGTACCACGACCAGCCGTCATGTTCCGTCGAATAGAACTGGATCCCCGTGCGGGACTCCTTGGGGCCAGCGAGATACGGATGATAGATCAGACCATCCGGCAGCAACTGTAGTCGCCTGATGCGCGATGCCACCGAATTCTCGGCATACGGATCGAAATCAGCAGCGCCAATGAGGATTGGCTCGCGGCCGAACACGCCTTGGCAGCCGAACTGGCAGGGTGCCGCCAATGACACCATCGCCAGCACACCAACAGCAAGTAACAGATCTGGAATGAACAGATTGCTTCGCGAAGGACCACGCACGATGAAGACCTGCTAGCTCAACTTGGAGGAGGCCGGAAACGCAGGCCGGCGAACTGTACCAGAGACTGTTGCGGGGACAAAGGCCAAGTACGAGCCAGTTGGCAGTTTCTCCATGTACCTCATATTCGCGATTTCCCCCAGCTGAGCTTGGCGCACAGCCGTGTCGGGAGTGTTCGGTCCTCGCCGAAATACGTCCCTCCGCGTCTCCCGAGACTGACCAGGGCGGACTACGAGCCTATCGCCAAGCTCACTACGCCGCCTGTTCACATCGTCCATCCAAGTTACGGACACTTAGCGTGTTGGTCGGTGACATGCGCGCACGGTGAGCGCATGTTTGAGGTCTGGAAAAACAATCAGAAATCGGGAGCACGGCTATTCGCTCTTGGGATCCTCCAGTCGCACGAGGAGCCATTGCTGGGTCTGGCCGTCCGCGAAGTGGACCAGCGCCGGCGCGGTGTCCTCGGTCAGATTGCTGATGCCGGTTTCCATAATGGGCCGCGTCTTGCCGGCCACGGTCCACGCCGCGCGCTGGCTGGCCTTGTCGGCCATGCCTTCGATGGTTTGCGTGCTGTTTGTAGCCGAGTTGTGCAACGTGCCGCTGATGATCCCCTCTTTGCTGATGGCCAGTTGCAGAAACAGGGACGGATCCGGGCCCGACGCCTGGCCGTCCGGCGTCAGGGCGAACACGCCAAGCGGCATCCACTCGGCCGTATCCGCGGCGACTTCGGGTGCGCTGGTCGCAATTTCTTCGGCCTGCTGCGTGTACTCCTCGGCTGATGCGACCACCTGATCCCCCTGGTAGACCGTATCGCCCTCGTAGTAGACGGTTTCGCCGTAGCTATAGGACGTGGGTGCGGTCCAGCCGTAGCCGACCCACCCGGTGATCGCGCCCCACGTGGCCCAGCGATAGGGACGGGTGATGCGCCAAGTTGCCCAGCCAGGGTGGTCCGACCAGAAGTCCATGACCGGATGGTTTTCCCGGACCTGATCGCGGACTTCGTCGCGACGCTCAACGCGATTGTCTTGCCATTGCTGGCGATTCTCGATGCGGTCGGGCCGATTGGCCGCGTAGTCACCACGCCGATCGGTGCGATTGTCGACGCGATCTGTACGATTGTCAGTGCGATTCCCCGCACGGTCGGCGCGATTGTCGATCGCGGGACGAGTGCCGGCAGCCGGACGTTGACCGGCGGCCGGACGGCCTTCGGCACCGCGGTTCTGAAGGAAATCGGCGGCAGCGCCACCGGCAACTCCCCCGGCGACGGCCGCGCCGAGATTCGAGCCCCCTGGCCGCGCACCGGCGATCGCGCCCGTGGACGGCTTGGGCAGGTTCAGGAAGTTCTGGAGATCGCCGGCCGAGGGTCGCGTGCCGGCGCTGGGTCGTGTACCGGCGCTGGGTCGTGTACCGGCGCTGGGTCGTGTACCGGCGCTGGGCCGTGTGCCGGCGCTGGGCCGTGTGCCGGCGCTGGGTCGTGTACCGGCGCTGGGTCGACTGGCCACGGGAGTCGAGGGTCGGCTGGCGGGTCGTGCTGCACGACTGACCGAAGGCGACCGGCTCACCGATGGGCTCGGGCGGCTCATGCCACCTCCCCCCCGCGACATTCCACCACCGCCTCCACCGCGTGCACCTCCGCCGCCTCCACCACGGGCTGACGCATCATCAACGGTCAACAGGCAGACGGCTACCACGACAACGCCAATTTGAAACATCGTTTTCATGATTGGAATCTCTTATGATTCAGGGGTCTTGTTCGTTGAGATGGAAATCCAGTTGGGGCGCGTTGCCGACCATCAGGCCTTCACTGCTTGGTAATCGTGACTTCTTCGATATTCGGTAAGAGCTCGTCGTTCACGGTGCGGTTGACCGATTGCAGCGTGCACGTGTTGTCATCGACGCGCGTGATGATGTTGACGGACGAGGATTTCTGCCCGTCGGGCAAGACTCCGTTTTGCTGGATGTACCAGCGATTATCCTTCTTCTTCCAAGTCCCCTGGCCAAAGCCGCCGTCTGAATCGAAGACCCAGGAGCGAATTTGCTTAGTTGCCGGATCCCAGCCGATGATCTGCAATCCGGACATTTCGATGCGGTCGCGGATCTGGACCGTGAATGCCCGCGCCAGGAAGTTGTTGTTTTTTGTCCAGCTGCACTGGGTGACAACCGTGGCCACATCATCCTGATCAACCCAGTCTCCGATCATCCACTCCAGGTCTTTCAGTTGCTCGTAGTGCGATGGCGTGATGACCACTTCTTCCTCGGTCACACGGTCCAACAACCACTGGTCGTCACGTTTGATGTAGACGGCTGTGTATTCGGTCTCCTCCGGAGTCTGTTCCGGAATGACGACCTTGGCCGTGCCGTGTTCGACAGCGACGCTTGGCGAAATGAATTGGACGGAATCCGTCTTCACTTCCAGTTGGGCGCCTTTCGCTGCGGAGAAGACGGCGGCAAATTGCTCTTGAATCGCCTCACGACCGACGACCTGTTCGCCGTTGAGTGGATTCGTATACACGGCGGCAGGTGACCAGAGTGCGGCCAAGGCCGCCGCATCACCTTGGTTGAATGCGGTGACGTAAGACTCTACGGCCTTACGGATCGCCGCCTCATCCGCGGCTTGGCCGTCGTCTTCGGCCCCAGCGGCCGACGCCAACACCCCAGACACGAGTGCAACAATCAGCAGCATGCGTTTCATATATTTCTCCTTCGTGTTCACTACGGGTTCTCGCAAGGGAGGTCTGGCTACAAGTATATCCGTTGGTCAAGGCCCAATGCCAACGGAAGTCGGAGAAAAGGGGCAGGGGGCGTCGGCATCAGCCGGAGGAAGGTGCGACGGCAGACGGAGAATAGAATAGAAAAGCGATCAACGCTCGGCTGACTAGCATCTCGCTCCAGAGTAGAAAGCGTCCCCTGAAACGGCATCAGCGAGTGGCACTGCTGGGAAGGTACTCTCGCCGAAAATTGGCGACTCGATCAGGCCGGGACGATGCAGCTGAGGAACAGCGAATAAAGGGCCGGCGGATGTTTTCCAGCATGCTGGCCGTCTAGTCATCCTGCTGCTTCAGTACGTCGATTTCTTGGTCGCGCGTCGTGCTGTGCAGTGCGCCGGCGGCGGGATTTACGCCGGTCACGTCCACTCCCATCCACGCCCAGCCCGGCAGTCCCGTGGCGTAGAGCATGTTCCGCCAGCTACGGCCGCCGTTGCGACCGGAGCCAACAAAGCCCTGTCCAGACATGCGGTTGACGAAGCCGGGGGCGCCATGGCCCGCGCAATCGCCATGTCCGCGACCGGTCATCGGCCCGATTCCCATGGGGCCCGTCCTGTCTCCACCTGGCATGGTTGACTCTCCTTCTGCAATGGGGTTCAGATTATCGAACTGCTTCCGTTCCGTTGGACTATCTTGTAGTAGTATTTGCCGCCGACTTGATTTCCCTCGACCAAGCCTTCCGAATGAAGGTGCTCAACAGATTTCAGGACTTCATTGCGCTGCAATCCCAGACCGTCAACAATGTCGTCGATCGAGCAGGGACGGCGACGCAGCAAGTGAAGGATCTCTTCCCGGCTGGTTTCGCCGATCTTCAACGCTTGGGCGCCGTGGAATTCAGCGATGACTTCCCGCGTTTTCTGCGGCGATTTCGCTCGCAATAGCTTCGCATGTCCTGTTTCAGAAAGGCATTTTGCACGATCATGACAATGTGGCCACTGGCAATATGCGCGATTACCAGATACTCTGAATATTCCTTTGGACACCGTGCGAGGATCGATTGCGTGAACAGTGCTCAGGAAATCAGGCAGCGCGAAGTTACCATTCTTGATTCGGTCAACGAAGGTGTCTTCACCGTCGATTTGAACTGGCGGATCACGGCTTTCAACAAAGCTGCCGAGCGGATCACGGGGGTGTCCCGGGAAATGGCGATTGGCAGCCCATGCTGCGACGTGTTCCGGGCCAACGTTTGTGAAACCAACTGCGCGTTGCGGCGTACGATGGCCAGCAGTCGGCCCGTGGTCAACGCGACGGCCCACATCATCAACCAGCACGGCGAGCGTGTGCCGATCCGAATATCCACGGCCTTGCTGATGGACGATCAGGGGGAGGTCGTGGGGGGTGTTGAGACGTTCCAGGATCTGACCCAGGTCGAGCAGTTGCAGAAGGAGCTGCAGGCCAAGTACACGTTCGAGGACATCATCGGTCATAGTCCGGCCATGATCGGGCTGTTTGAGATCCTGCCCCAAATCTCGGCCAGCAGCAGTACCGTGCTCATCGAGGGGCCGAGCGGCACGGGTAAGGAACTGTTCGCCCGGGCCATCCACAATCTTTCACCGCGCAGGCGGAAGCGGTTTGTCGCCGTCAATTGTGCGGCTCTGCCCGACACGCTGTTGGAGAGCGAGTTGTTCGGACACAAAGCCGGCGCGTTTACCGACGCCAAACGTGACAAGCCCGGACGATTCTCACTCGCCGACGGCGGCACGATCTTCTTGGACGAGATCGGCGACATCTCGCCCGCCATGCAAGTACGGCTTTTGCGGGTGCTGCAGGAGCGAGTGATCGAGCCGCTGGGTGGTGTCCAGGCGGTTCCGGTGGACGTCCGCGTGTTGGCGGCGACGAACAGGGAGCTGGCCGATCTGGTAAGAGCCGGCGGGTTCCGCGACGACCTGTACTATCGAATTCGCGTGATTCATCTGAAACTGCCGAGCCTTTCGCAGCGGCGGGAAGACATTCCATTATTGGTCAGCCACTTGATCACCAAGTTCAATCGATTGCAGGGCAAGGACATCGCCGGCGTGTCGGATGCGGTGATGGCACGTCTGATGGAACACGACTATCCGGGGAATGTCCGTGAGTTGGAGAACGTGATTGAGCAGGCGTTCGTCCTCTGCCGGGGCGGCGTCATCGAATTGAACCACTTGCCACCCGAGTTGCGTCCGGCCACAACGTCCGGTCGCGACGAGTCTCGTCCCATGAGCCTGCAGGTGATGGAGAGGTTCCTGATCTCCGAAACGCTCCAACGCCGCAAAGGCAATCGCAAGGACGCTGCCAAAGATCTGGGGATTGACGTCAGCACCTTGTATCGGAAGATGAAGCTCCTGCAGATTGATATGCCCGAGATCGATGGCCGAGGGCGGCGCAGATAACCGTTTCCGTAATCCAGGCCGTAATCCAGGAACGAGCAACCGTCTCACCGCAGCGCGACAGAAACGAACTCGTGCCTGAATAATCGCTCCCCACACAGAACAGGTGCCTGACCATGAATCGCCTCTTCCTCACGCTGCTGCTGGTCACGTTGTTACTGTCCACCGCGCGTCCGGCCTGGGCGGCCGCGCCGCGGCCGAACGTGTTGTTCCTGGCCATTGACGACCAGAACGACTGGATCGGCCACTTGGGCGGTCATCCCCTGGCGAAGACGCCGAACATCGACCGGTTGGCCGCGCGGGGTACCACGTTTCTCAACGCCCACGTCAACTCGCCGCTGTGCAATCCCTGCCGCACGAGCCTCATGCTCGGCCTGCGCCCCACCACCACCGGCATCTATGGACTCGCGCCGTGGTTTCGCACTGTCGAGTCCTGGAAAGATCGCGTGACGTTGCCGCAGCACTTCAAGGCTCACGGCTACACGACTTACACGACCGGGAAAATCTACCACGGCGGCGTCGGCGGCCCTGCGCTGCGGGCGGTCGAGTTTGACGTCTGGGGACCGGCCGGCGGCATTGGCGCGCAGCCGCCGCACAAGCTCATCCCGCCCACGCCCATGGGCAACCACCCACTCATGGACTGGGGGGTGTTCCCGCACCGTGACGAGGACAAAGGCGACTATCAAGTGGCAAGCTGGACGATCGAGCAGATTCGCAGCGTGCCGCGGGATCAGCCTTTCTTTCTCGCTGCCGGCTTCTTCCTGCCGCATGTGCCCTGCTATGCCACCCAGAAATGGTTCGACCTGTTTCCCGACGACGACAGTGTGCTGCCGGTGATCAAGGAAGACGACCGTGCCGACACACCGCGGTTCTCCTGGTATCTGCACTGGGAACTGCCAGAGCCGCGGTTGGCATGGGTGCAGGAAAACAACCAGTGGCGCAATCTCGTCCGCAGCTATCTGGCTTGTACCGCCTTCGTCGATGCGCAGATCGGCCGCATCCTCGATGCGCTTGACGAGTCCGGGCTGGCGGACAACACCATCGTCGTGGTCTGGGGCGATCACGGTTGGCACTTGGGTGAAAAGGGAATCACCGGCAAGAACACGCTGTGGGACTGCAGCACCCGCGTGCCGCTCGTCTTCGCCGGGCCGGGGGTCACGGCCGGCCAACGCTGCGTTCGGCCGGCGGAGTTGCTGGACGTCTATCCCACGCTCGTGGAACTGTGCGGGCTCGAGGCCCGCCGTGATCTGGAGGGGTTGAGCCTCGTGCCGCAACTCATCGATGCCGCTGCCCCGCGCGAGCGTCCGGCGATTACCAGCCACAATCAGGGGAACCATGGCATCCGCAGCGAGCGTTGGCGGTACATCCATTACGCAGATGGCAGCGAGGAACTCTACGATCTGCCAGCCGATCCGCACGAATGGACCAACCTCGCTGGCCGACCCGAATTCGCGGGGGTCATCGAGCAGCACAGGAAGTGGCTGCCGGCGATTGACCAGCCGCCGGCTCCCGGCAGTGCGCATCGGGTCCTCACCTACGACCCGTCCACGGACGAGGCAGTCTGGGAAGGCCAGACCGTGCGCCGCAACGACCCGATTCCGAAGTGAATTGGCTGACGAGCCGCACCGGCCCAGCAAGTACGAACTGGGCGGCCCGCAGTCGTGGTTCGCAACGCCTGACAACGTGCGCTGCAAGGAGACGCCGAGGCAAGTGGAACGACGGCTTCGGGCAGCCATATTCCGCTCGTTGAGGGGGCGTTGGCGCGGACGACACGGCTATCGCGCCGCCGCGCGCCAGGGATGATCGTAGGGGCCGATTTCCGACAAGGGGATCGGCGCCGCAAGAATACCCTCCAGACGCCGATCGCCTGCGATTGCCTCAGCGTCCGCCATGGCGTGTATGTCGAACTCGCCGTCGATCGACGCGTTGAGTGCCGTGCGCTGGATGCCGCCGTCGCGCAGCAGCACGGTGCCGCACCGCACGAACAGATTGCGCGTCACCCAATTCACGTCCGCCTCGTCGGCCAGCCGAGCCAGGTCGGGGTAGCGTTGGGCGTAAGGGGCCGCGCCGGCATCCTGCCGGAACTTCGCAATCCCCTCGCGCCAGCGATTTTCGCCCCAACGCGAGAAGCTGAGCCCGGCGAAGCAATCGACGAACAGGTTGTTGTCGACCGCATTCTCTTTGCCACCGTGGATCTGGACCCCGCCGAACTGGACTGCGCCGCAGCGCTCGAACAGGTTGCCGTGAACCGTGACGCCGGAAATCATGTCATCCAGTCGCACGCCGGCGGCCCCGCAGTGCGTGCCGCCGGTGATGTCGCTCCATCTGTTCCAGCGGATGACAACGCCGCGGTAGAGCGGGTTTCCGAACATGTCCAGGCCTCCCTGGTCGTCCGATTCCTGGACGACGTGTTGGATCGCGTTCAGTTCGATCAGGTGATCGTTCCCTTCAATGCGCAGCGCCGAGGATGGGATGCGCTCGAAGCGGTTGTGTGCGATCCGGTTCCCGACGCCGTCCAGGTGGACGGCCGGCGCGTAGGTCCGCTTCAGTCGCGCAATATCCGCCACGCTGCAATTCTCGATGACGTGGCCGCCGGCGAGCAGCGTTTTCCGATCGCCGCCGGCAATGCGCGCACCACCACAGCCCAGAGTGTGCATCGTACAGCCGAACACCGTGTGCCGCTGTCCCCCCTGCACGACGACGGCATCCCCACCGAGTCGTCTGAGCGTGCAGCCGGCCACGACACAGCTGGCTCCGCCGTGCACGTGGATGCCGTCGCCGCGCCCGTCTTCGATCACCAGCCCCGCCAGGATTACGTGCTCCACGTTTTCCAGTCGTACGAACGGGCGCACCATGACACTCACCGTCGCTACCGACTGTGTCCAACCATCGCCCGCGGGCGGCAGCCAGTACAGCATGCCGCTGCGGCGGTCCAGGTACCACTCGCCGGCGCGGTCAAGTTCGCGCAGCACATTGACGGCTCGGTAGCGCTGGCCCTTGCGGTAGCCGTACTGGGAAAAGGGTTTGTCGAGCGTGAAGGTACGGCTGCCGGCGTCGATGGCGGCGACCTTCTGGAACTCCTCGTACCAGTCCCAGAACCAGTAGCCGTAGAGCCGCACGTCCGGTTCGTCGAGCCAGGTGCTCGGTCGATCCTCGCCGTAGTTGAACTTCCCGTCCCGGCAGCCCTGGATCGAGCCCCAGACCGTGAAAGTGTCGGTGCCCAGTATCTCACCCGTGGCGACGAAGCCATCGTTAGGCCAGCGAGCGAGCGTCTGGGCCGTGCCGTCGACGAACAGTTCGGGCGCACCGCGAAGTGCGGTTGCGTCGCCGAAATCTCGCACTCCCAGCGCGGCGAGGTCCACCTCGCGTACGTGCTCGCGAACCGCGGGAGCGAGTTTCTCCTTGATTCCCGCGTCCGCAAGCGAGCGCCACGAGTCGATGCGGACGCCGCCTGCCAGGATCGGCATTTCGCCCGCTGCCGCCTGATATACGATCGGCGCCGCCGCGGTACCGGAATCCTCGGCCGTCAGGGTGAGGGTGTCGCTGGTGGAATAGGTGCCGCCGTGCACAACGACTTGCACTCCGCCAGCCGGCAGGACGCCGCCGCCGTCCGCACGCAGTTTTCGGATGGCGTTGCGGGCGCCGGCCAGCGTTGCCAAGGGCGCGGACTCGGTGCCGGCGGCCGCATCATCGCCGTTGGGTGCCACGTGCAGCAGGCAGCCCGGGGCAGGGAGCACAGGGAGTTCTGCGCGGTGCTCGGCACGATCGCCGGCAGGCGACCCGTGGGCCGCTTGCTCGGTTTCGACAATCCGGCGCCGAGCCTCGTCGCGGCAGTTGTGCGGCGCGGCGCCGTCCTCGGCCAGACGCTGCCAGATCGCCAGTGACTCGGCGGAGGTCGGTGCGGTGCGGGCTGCCCCCAACAGTGCCAAACCGCGGACATAAGCCGGGGCCGCCGCATCGTCCGCAACCGCCCGCAGCGCCTCATGGCGCCGCGCGACGTCCGCCGCAGCGGCGTTGTCCAATGCCGGCCACGTTGATGCGGGCGGGCCCTCGGCCCCCAGCAGGACTGCGGCACTGTGGGCCGTTACGAGAAGCATGATAAACGCATGGTAGCGGATGTGCATGGCGATCACCTTTCCACGGTTCTGTCTTCCTACGCGACCTCGGCACGCAGAGTGCGCCGAGCGGAGCGTGACGAATACCTGTCTCTTTCTCATTTTTCCGAGTTGCCTGCAAGGGTGGCGCGGCCCCTAACCAATACCTTTGGGCACCCACGAATGAAGCGTCCACGGAACTGCATGATGCCGACTCCGCCGGCGCTCCGCCCTCCCTGGCTGCGTGGCTGACATGTGATCTACTTGCTCGTCTTCGCCTCCATCGGCGTCCCGTCTGGACCGGGCGGTACGAGGGGGAGTGTGAGCCATGCCAGACCGATACTGCGTCGCACGTGACTGACACTCGTGCCTCCCGGGCCGTCGTAGAGCAGCGCCAGACGATCCTGTACGCGCACGACCGTGGGCATCCCAATACAATCGGGACTCCAGGCACAGTTGTGATAGTCCAGCACCACCGCCTTGTTGCTGGCGTCCCAGCGATTCAGATCCTTGGACCAGTAGACCCACACGCCATCCGTGTACTCGCCGCGCGCATCCACTCCCACATGGTTCGTGAACAGGAACCAGGTCTGATTGGCAGGCTCGAAGTACAGGGACGAGTTCTCGATCTGTTCATCCAGCGGCACAATGGGTTGTGGATCGACGCGCCACGAGCCATTCAGGTCACGCGTTCGGGCAATGCCAAGCGTTCTGCGAAACGGCGGGCCTGTGGCGGCGCTGAAGAACATCAAGTACTCGTCGCCGTGCTTCACGACGTCACCTGCACTGGCGGTATCCGAATAGTATGTACCCGGCTGAGGACGAAACGGGACGACGTCTTTCTGTTTGACCCACGGTCCGTCCGGCGCATTGCTGCGGGCCTTGCAGGTCAGGTAGGGCACGGCCGGAATGAACTCCGGCGCGGGCGTAGCCAATGGAGTGGCGACATAGAACATGTGCCATACGTTGCCGTCGAAAAAAACCCAGGGGGCACAAGCGCAGGCCGAGTCCGGTTCGCCGGGCGCACCCAGTTCGAGAATCGGGCCCTTCTTGGTCCACTGCACCAGGTCGTCGCTGACTGCCAGGCAGGCTCGCCATCCGCGCGGTCCGGCGCCGTCGTAGTGCAGGAAGTAGTTTCCCCGCGACTGAAAGACGATGGCCTCCCGAGCCCCCAACTTGTCGCAATCGTCCGGACCATCGCCGTAGTGAAGTACGATCCCCTGATCCTGGGCGTCCAGTCGCAGCGCAGCCCCAGGGCGACCGTCCGTGTACGGTGCCCGGGCAGCCTGATCCTCGCCGGGGTCCATGACCGGGTTGGGCAATGGGTCGGCTGCGGCGGCCAGCGAGGTCATCGACAGTAACCAGGCGAGCGTCAGGAACGAGTTCTTTTTCTTTGCGGGCAGTGTGTTCATTGCGGACATAGTCAACCACTTGGCTTGGATGGGGGAATCGTCTGGTGGTACTGTACTGCTAGATAGTGTGACCTCACGGTGCCGCGGATGCAATCGCCGCTCAGCCTGCCGCCGCGTTCGGCAATCGAATAACGAAGTTTCATCAGCGGCTCTTCCCACGGATCTACCGCCGCCAGTCTAGTCAGCGCCAATCGCCGCTCAGTGTGAACGCGGCCCAGTAGGCGGGGCTGAGTCGCCGCGGAGTCGTCGAATTCTGGTCCAGCGGAACGCTGGTGGCTCCCAGCCCCCGGGTTAACTCGGAGATGTCACCTTCGCCGCGGAGCAGCGCCAGTTGTGCGGCTCGCAACGCGTCGAGTCGTCCCATCTTCTTTTCCAGCAGGTTCCGATAGAAGGCGAGCATCAGGAATCGCGTCGCCGCATCGTCGACTTTCCAGAGGCTCGCGATGACGGTGCGCGCTCCCGCCTGATGAAACGCGCGTTGGAGTCCAAACACGCCTTCCCCCTCGGCCACGTCACCCAGACCCGTTTCGCAGGCCGACAGGACCACCAGCTCGGTGTTGCGGAAGTCCAAGGCGACGACCTCTTCCGCCGTGAGTATACCATCGTCGCCAATCGGAACATCGTTCTCATCTCTTTCCGGTTCCCCGTTGGCGCCGCCCAGTACCAGGCCGGAGAGCAACAGGGGATTCCGCCCTCCCAGCGTCCCACTGCGGCGCGTGTCGTAGGTCGTGGGGAGTTGACCGAAAAGGCCTTGTTCGTGCGGATTGAGATGGAACACGCCGGTGGTACCGGGAGCAGCGAAGAACCCGTGTGTCGCCAGGTGGACGTACCGGCACTGTGGCAGGACCGCCACGATGTTTCGTTCCGATGCCTCAGCGTCGAGGAAGGCGAGCGGTGTAAGTTGCGAGTGTTCGTGGAACACTCTGGCCACCTCCTCTGCTTCCAGGCGGGTGCCAGGCAGCGGTGGCCATGCGGCGGCGTTGTGGTCGGATACGAACGAGCCGTGTGTGAGTGTTGAACGAGTGGCGGCCGGCTGCTGGACGTCCGGCGAATCTGGTTTCGGACGCGTCGGGTGATCGTATTGAATGCCGCCCGCCACCAGCAGTTTTCCAGCGGTGGGAGGTGGCGCGGAGAGCAAGCCATACAACTGCTGGCCAAAGGCCGCCGTTGCGATGGCATACTCTTCGATCAGCAAGGTGTTTGGTTGAGAGCCGGGCAGCGCGCCCCAGGCCACTTGGGACAATCTTCCTTCGGGGGCAATGACTACTACGCGGCAGCCCTCTAACCGGGGCTCGATCTTCTCCCACACAAGCCTGCGCAGGGTATTGGCCGTGTCGGTCAATGCTGCCGGGTCTGGCGCTGGTCGATCCCGGAGCATGATTTCCCGATACCGCTTGCCGCCAGGCGGTGACTGCCTGATCGATGCTGATCGCCGTGTCGAGCGGTACCCAGTCGACGCGGTAGTCCTCACCCGTGGCAGTCGGTCGAATGATGAAAGCGTCGTAACGGTAGTCGACCGACAATTTCCCCGCCGCCTGCTGGTCCGTTTCCTGAGGCTCTACGAAGTAATCCGCACAGCATACGATGTCGACGAAGGCCGTGTCGGGAGGCAACAGGGCGACGAGTTGCTCCACGGACGCATCGCGAACGCGTTGGACGTCTGCCGACTCGACACTCAGCCCGGCCAATTGTCGTTCGAGTTGCTCTTTCTCGTCGGTCGCTTCGGCAATGCGTTGCAGGAACTCGCCCTTCTTGTCAGCGGTCGGTGCCGCCAAAGCGAGTTGGGCGAGATGACGGCGAGCTTGCTGCAAACGCCGGCTGACAGCGAGAGCTTCGGAGCTGAGTGTCAAGTTGCCCTCGTTGGTTCGTAGCAACCGCCAAGCCAGGTTTCGCGATTTCCACACGTATTGGTAGATCTCCCGTGCCGAAGGATCGTTCCGTCTGCGAGCCGCGGACAGGATCCCGCCGATATTGGGTCGATTCCTTGCCAAATAGGATAGTGCCTCGGCCTGTGACAGCCCTGGCAGGATTGCCTGGGCGTTATCGAACTGGATGCGCCAAGCCTCCTTGCCATATTCTTCCGCTCGTTCGAATTGGCCGGATCGGAGGAAAAGGGTGGCCAGATTGGCGATCGGAGTTGCGATGTCACGGTGCTGGGGGCCGAGTATCCCCTGCAGCAGATCTCGCGCCTGGAGATACAGTCCTTCCGCGCTGTCGAACTGCCCTGTATCGGAATAAACGCGTGCCAGGTTGTGAAGCTCGATGGCGTAGGAGGCATCATCCTCCATCCCATACTTCTGCGAAAGAGCGATGGCCTTTTGAAGGCATGTTTCCGCCTTGGCATATTGCTCCATCGAGACATAGAGCAACCCCAGATTGGACAGGCTTGTGAGGTAGTCAGGATGATCCTCCGTCAAGACGCGTTCTTTGATCGCCAGTGACTCCAACAGCAGCTTCTCCGCCTCCTCGTGGCGACCCATACTGTTGTAGAGCATGGCCAGATTGTTCAACGCAACGGAATAGCTAGGGTGATCTGGGCCGAGCAGTCGCTTGCTCAGCTCCAGCGATTCTTGGAACAACTGCTCCGCTTTAGCCAGCTCTCCCATGGACTCATAGGTCAGGGCCAGTCCATTCGAGACGCTGGCATAGAGGGGGTGTTCGCGCCCAACACCACGTTCCACGGCCTGCCGGGCGGTCACGTAAATAGGTTCTGCCCTGCCGTAATCGGCTTTCTCGGCATACAGCTTCGCGAGATTCAACAGGGAGTCGATGTAATCAGGATGTGACTCTCCCAACGCCTTCTTGCGGATGGCCACCGCCCGTGTGAGATACTCTTCGGCCTTCTCGTACTCTGCGATGCGGAGGTGCAGCGAGCCGAGCGCGCCCAGGACTCGAGCATTGGCCGGGTGATCTTCACCATGCTGGGCCCCAAAGATGTCACGAGCTTCCAGCAGGAGCGGTTCGGCATCGGTGAGCCGTCCCAAGCGGATGTAGAGCGAGGCCAAGTTCATGAGGCGACCGGCAAGGTCGACGTGATTCCCGGTAAGCACATCGCGAGATCCTCGGATTGATTCCAGGAACCGTTCTTCAGCCAAGGCGTATTTTCCCATCTTGTCGTACAGCACGCCAAGATTGCTGAGGCT
The DNA here is from genome assembly GCA_963802295.1 of uncultured Planctomycetota bacterium. Lineage (GTDB taxonomy): Bacteria > Planctomycetota > Planctomycetia > Pirellulales > Pirellulaceae > JAJRVM01. The sequence continues at coordinate 148,406 of CAWDIM010000014.1, forward strand.
CAGCAGATACTCTTCACTGTTAGTTCCCAGTACGTCGACGTAGATGCGATGTGCAGCCAAATGGCAATTCTCGGCTTCGTCGTATCTGCCTTTGTCGAGGTGGATCTGGCCGATATTCGCGAGGCTCGTGGCGAGCCGTGGATGGTCCGGGCCCAGAACGCGTCGCCGGATCTCGTGGGCCTCGAATATCAGTTTCTCGGACTTGGCGTATTGCCCCGTGGCGGATGCCATGACGGAGAGATTGTTGAGCAGGGAACTGACCTGGAGATGCCGCGGGCCGAAGACTTGTTGGAAAAGTCCGAGTGCTTCTTCCGCCTGCAGCATCGCCTCGGGATACTTCCCTGCCCGAAACAACTTCACTGCCTCCTCGTTGAGGTTCCGAGCGCGCTGGTTCAGCGCCTGCAGGTCTGCCGACAGTGGGGGCGGGGGGGACTCGCAGTTCACCGAGAGACTCTGCAACGTGACGGCTCGATGGAGGCATACGATATCCAGTTTCGACATGGATTCGCCATCGGCCGGAACATATCCCAGGTAGAGCTGTTGCCGAGGTGACGAGATGATCAACAGTGCATGGTGGATTGCGATCGTCCATTCTCCAGCCGGCAACGGCTCATCGAGCACGTGCTCCCGGAGTTTATGCAGCTTCTCTGAGCCATCCGCTTGTTCCGCCGCGCCGATGACCATGATCTTGCTGGTGACACGCCCTGCCTGTCGCGCCTGGTAGAGCATGACGATGGCGTTGAGCGTGCTTTCCAGGTCAAAACGGAGATGCAGGGAGCATTTTTCTTCGTCGCTTGTCAGCTGGGGAAAGGCGACGTTGAAGCGAACGCTGGCACGACTGCCGGCCTGGAGAGTCCGCGAGATACGTGCGGCCGGCACCAGGGTCAACTTGCCCGGCTGCCATTCCACCGTCCCCTGTGCGATATACTCGCCGCGACTGTCGGTCTGAAAATCGTCCGTGACCACCCGTGTCAGGTCATCGTGCTCGACACGCTCAGGTGGCTCTTCTCCCATCGCGGAGCCCAACCAGAACACGGGGAGGCCAAGCCAGCACAACGCCTTCATCTCTTCGTCTCGGTCAGGTGAGGATATCTTTCATGGCACTGCTGATGCAGCGCCGTGCGTTAAGAACCACTATAGCAGCAGCGACATGTTCGGTGTGAGTGTGCCGCGGCAGGTTGGTCAGACGGTTCCAGACGGCACCACTTCCAGTGTGCTACGGGGAATCGGCCGTCCAACCTTATTCCTGCGCGGCATGCGCGATACCGACAATGCGGACCGCGTCAAAATGCTCCCGCAGGCGGCCAATCAGTTGGAGGATCGGCTCGTCAATCGCCTGCGATTGGCTACCCAGCCCGCGATGCAGGCCTCGCTCGACGCTCCCTTCCGCGGGACCCTCGCCCGACCGATACCACACCACTTCCCGCGGATCGCTCGCCTCTTTCGGTTCGATCGCCAGCAGAGTGGTCAACGACCGCAGACGGTCGGGCAATTTCGTACGCGACACGAGCAAGACGGCCTGTTCCATCCCGGGCCGGCCGATCACCGGCCACCCGCGGTCCGGCGCCTGGGGACTCTCGACTTCAGTAACCGGCACGTCCGGTTGCAGGCCACGTTCGGGGTCGAGCGGATAGAGCTCTTGCGGTGTGCCCGTCGTATCAATCCACGCCAGATAGACGTGGGCGGGCTGGAACAGCCGTATGCTCAAGCGAATCTGATCGCCATTGACGATCGGCCGTGAGGCGGGGTCATCGATCGACAGCCCCGACTTGCCTTGGCCGTACACGCGAATGTCAAAACGCTCGATGGCCACTCCCGACGCGAGTTGTTCCGGTTCTGCGACAGATGGCTGGGGGGGTGACGCATCCTGGACGTCAACCCTCGACTGTTCTCGATTATTTTCTAAGGTGATCGCGACTTGCCGGGCGTCTCTCGTGGCGAAATAGGTGGGCACCACCGCAATCAGCAGCAGGGCCATCACGACGACCGTACAGCCAAGACGGCCCCAAGTGGCGTTCAAGTGGAAACGCGGTGAGCGATCGGGTGACTCGCCTTGGGCGAACCGGCGCAGTTCGGTGGCCATGTCGAGCGCCGTTGGATAGCGGTGGGTTGGGTCGCGCGACATGGCTTTGAGGCAGATACGCTCCAGTTCTATCGGAATCTTGTCGTTGCGCTGTCGCGGCGGCCGGACGTCGGTGGTCGCGATGCGATGCATGATTTCGCGAGCATTCTCGCCGCCAAACGGTTTCTTGCCGGTCAGCAGTTCGTACAGGACCGCTCCCAAGCCGAAAATGTCCGACCGTCCGTCGACGAGATCGGCCCGCCCTCGCGCCTGCTCCGGGCTCATATAACTCGGCGTCCCCACGATGCTGCTCCCCTCCCCTTCCTCCTCTTCACGCAGGGCGATGCCAAAATCGGTCAGAAATCCCTTGCCGGCCTGGTCGAGCAGGATGTTTTCCGGCTTGATGTCACGATGCACCACACCAGCATTGTGGGCGAAGTGCAACGCCTCGCCGATCGCCGCGATCAGGCGAGCAATCTCCTCGTACGCCAGCACACGCGATGCGGCCGCTCGGCGGAGATCCGCCGCATCCACGAACTTGGACACCACGAAGCAGCGGCCATCCTCCATCTGCCCGACATCGTAGACGGGCACAATGTTCGGATGATCCAGCCCGGCTACCGTCTGAGCTTCGATGCGATACGCTTCCAGGTCGTACGCGTCTCGCAGGCGGTGAGGGTGGGGTACCTTGATGGCGACGTCACGGCGCAGCTCGTCATCGTGCGCCCGATAGACCTGCCCAAACGCACCTTGCCCCAGCAGTCCGCAGACGCGATAGCGGCCGATCGTTTTCGGAATCGGTGCGTCGAGGGTCATGGCGGGCGGGGTGCCTGGCGTTGCTTGGCCATTATCCGCACCACGGCACAGTTCGTCTCGTCCTCGATCCGTGTCCACTCTTTCCGCCGCCACGTCCAGCGTGGAATCACACCGCGGAGACTTCGTCGAAGTGGCTTGCTCCAGACCGATCCTCAGCGTTTGCGGGTCGAGATCCGGAAACCTGGACATGATCTGTTCGGCGTCCACCGCTTCGCCCAGTTCATGGCGGATTGCGCATTCCTCCACGACCAGCTGCAGCTTGCGTGTCGGATCCGCCACAATGTCGGGGAAGAGGCGACAATAGTCTTCGACAGGTGTCGGTGGACCGCACCGCCACCGCTGCCTTTGGTCGACAAGCAGCACGTCGAGCCGCTCACGTGGGCTGGCCGCCACATGTTCGCGGAGAAAGGCCTGCACGTCGGGCGACTCTCCGCCCGTGGTCCACAGCGCGGAGTAACGCTGAGCCAGATTTTGCGATAACAGTGCCATGAACCACCATGGACAAACGGCAAACCGTGCAATTGCGGAAAACGAGCAGGCCAGGCCTGGTGCCTCCCGGCGAGCAGGCTCGGCCTCCCGCTGCCTCAGTTTACTTCAGCTGTCACGCCGATTCAAATGCCAGTCGGCGGACCGCATGGCCGAAGTCACGCAGGTGCCCCGCCGGTATTTGCACAGGGTTTTGCAGCACTTGGTTCAGGAGGGCCTGGTCCGATCGCAATCGGGGCCCAACGGCGGGTACTCGCTGACCCGCTCGGCGGACAAGATCAAGCTGATCGATGTGGTCAATACCTTTGGCTCGATCGAGCGAATTCGCAAATGTCCGCTCGGGTTGAAGTCGCACAAGGGCTTGTGCGCTCTGCATCGCGAGTTGGACGAGGCCTATGCTTCCATCGAAACCGCGTTCTCCCGCGTCACCGTTGCACAGATTGTGAACAAGCCGAGTCGGTACGTTCCACTCTGTGAAAATCGCTGACCAGAAAATCGCTGACCAGGGCCGCCAGGAATCCTGTGTGGTTCGGCTGAGTCGGATCTCGCGCTGCCGTGGCATTGTACCGAACTGTCTGCTTGGTTCGGATTTCGTGCCTCAAGATTCGGATGTGGGGGAGCGAGCTGATCCGATCGCTCTGCCATCCCATTTGGATCCGCTGGGGACGTCTCGTGTGGGCTCACCGCGAACTGTAGATTGTGTGCGGGGGGCGCCTGGCGACACGACATCCCCGGAGCGCGGTATCCTACTCATGGCGAATTCGTCCTTCGTCCACGTTTACTACGCGACCGGCGACCCGGCTTCCGCGAGGTCACCGAAAGCCTGCCGCGCGAGACCGTGGACAAACGGTGCGTTGGCGGGCTCTTCAAGACGTGCCCTGCCAAACCTCACAGAAATGTTTGCAGGTGGCGAATAGTCGCAGCAGAGCCCGCATCCAGGCAGTATAATGTCCTTCGTATCGTAATCGCTTGGAGAGACATGTCTTGTGTATTCTGTCTGCTCCTGACGTGGCCGGCGGCCATGTTACGAGGTGGTGCTGCGGCTTTCTGATGTTGAACAGATGAGCGTTCCGCACGGTTGTTGCACGCGAGAAATGAATCGAGATGTTGCCATGAGTATTCGTAAACGACAGGCAGTCAGGTTCACGCTCAAGATCGTCCTGTCAGGACTCGTGCTGGCGGGTCATCCGGCGATATTCGTGCGGGCTGCCGATGTTCCCTTAGGGTTTCTCGTCCCAGAAGTCTCCACCGACAAGCTCGGTGCGGAGGCCCAGGCCGCCTGGCAGTTGGCCGAGAAGTTGACCAGCGCCACGCTCCTCTTGCCGGTTGAGGATGGGACGTTTGTGAACCAGGCAGGCCAACCGGTGGCGCTCAGTGCATTCGCGGTGATCTGGCACCATCAGGGCGACACGCCGGCGCAGAGCGGACCGTTATACCGGTCCCAGACGGTGCAGGCTTTACGCCAGTACGTGGACGGGGGTGGCGGACTATTCCTTTCGGGCGCGGCGTTGGCCATGGTCCACACGCTGGGGATCGAACCGGTCCGGCCTCGGATGGGCAATGGCGGCAGCGACGCTTATCAGGTGAAACTGATTGCCGCGCTGCGGGACCATCCGGTCTTTGCCGGTCTTTCTTTCGAAGGGATTTTCGAGGGGAACACGCTGGTTTCGTTGACCAACGGTGGTTGGCCTGCTTATGCCGATTTCCACGGTTCCGGCGGCCCGACGTGCGGCATGCTGCTGGCGCGAGCCAATTCCGGGGAGGAGAACCCACTGGCCGAGTACGCATCCGGCCAGGGCCGCGTGATCGTACTCGGTTGGCGAGCGGCGAACTACGCGTTGACCGATAACCGTCACCGTGAAAACCTCGAACGACTGACCGGGAACATCCTGGCCTACCTGGCCGCCAAGGAGCAGTGGCAAGAGATTGTGCTGCGGCCGGTAGCGATCGCCGCCGCGACTGTGCCCGGTGTTTCCAGCGAACAGTGGCAAGCTCTCGAGCGGGCCATTGGCGATCTGAGTCGGACTTTTGCGGCCCGTTACCCGCACGGCCCGCAGTACCTGCAGCAGTTGCAGGCTCTCCAGCAGGCTCACCGTGAAGTGCTTGGCGAAGAGCCGACCGACGGCGCGTCTGCCGCGGCGCGCACCTTGAGCGGCGAGCAGTTGAAACAGCTTAATGAAATCGCCCGCCAGTTCGAGCAATTGAAGCGGGACGCACTGCTGGCCAACCCACTGTTGAATTTCGACCGTCTGTTACTCGTGCGGCGTAATGCGAGCAACCTGGGACTGCCCGCCAATTGGCAAAGCAATTCCTGTCTGCCCAAGACGGGCTTTGATAACCAACTGGCGGTGCTCTCCCCGGTCCGACCCGATGGCGAACTGACACCCTTGTTTCAACCGGAGTCTGGCCGCTTTGTGGGTGACGTCGACCTGCATTTCGACGCTCAGCGGATGCTGTTCTCGATGCCCGGCACGAACGGTTGCTGGCAGGTCTTCGAGATGAACGTCGACGGATCGGGGCTGCGCGAACTGCCCTTGATCCATGAGACGGACGTGGACAACTACGACGCCTGCTATCTGCCCGACGGGCGAATTCTGTTCACGTCGACGGCTCCCTTTGTCGGCGTACCCTGCGTCTACGGCAGTTCGCACGTGACCAATACTTACCTCCTTGACCACGACGGTTCGATTCGCCAGTTAACCGTGGATCAGGAGCACAATTGGTGTCCCACGGTGTTGAACAACGGGCGTCTGCTGTACTTGCGCTGGGAGTATACCGACCTGCCGCACTCGAACTCGCGCATCTTGTTCCATATGAATCCCGACGGCACCGGGCAGATGGAGTATTACGGCAGCAACTCATTTTTCACCAATTCGTTTTTCTACGCGCGCCCCGTCCCGGATCATCCGACGAAAGTCGTGGGCATCGCGACTGGCCATCACGGCGTGAGCCGGTCGGGACGCCTGCTGATCCTCAACCCGGCCTTGGGCCGACAGGAAGCCGACGGTGTCGTCCAGGAGATTCCCGGTTGGGGCAAGAAGGTCGAGCCGATCATCAAGGACAACCTGGTCGACAGTGCCTGGCCGCAGTTCCTACACCCTTTCCCGTTGAGCGAGAAGTACTTCCTGGTCTCGGCCAGGCCGACGCCACAATCGGACTGGGGCATTTACCTGGTCGACGTGTTCGACAACATGCTGCTGCTGTGTGAACAGCCAGGCTATGCGCTGTTCGAACCCATCCCGTTGCGCCAGACGGCTACTCCGCCGATTATTGCGGACAAGGTGGATCGGGACGTCCAAGACGCACTCGTCTATGTCAACGACATTTACTCTGGTGGCGGTCTGCGCGGCATTCCCCGCGGCGCGGTCAAGCGATTGCGGTTGGTCAGCTACCACTTCAGTTACCGCGGCATGGGCGGTTTGCTGGGAGCCATCGGCATGGATGGTCCGTGGGACATCAAACGCGTGCTGGGTTCGGTGCCTGTCGAAGCGGACGGGTCCGCGTTGTTCCGGGTACCGGCTTACACTCCCATTGCCGTGCAACCTTTGGACGAACATGGGCAGTCGCTGCAACTGATGCGAAGCTGGTTCACGGCGATGCCGGGTGAAGTGCTCTCGTGCGTCGGTTGTCACGAACAACAGAATACCGTCACGGTCAACCGAAAGACCATCGCCGCTCTGCGTGCGCCGGCGGACATCAACCCCTGGCACGGTCCCGTGCGCGGCTTCAGTTTCGCCCGCGAAGTCCAACCGGTATTGGACAAGTTCTGCGTTGGCTGCCACGACGGTTCCACGCTCGACGATGGCCAAGTGTTGACCGATCTGCGCGGCAAGAGCATCATTGGCGATTGGAGTTCCCAGATCGCCGGACACGTGGACGTAAGTGTGGGCGGCAAGTTCTCTGATTCCTATGCCCAGCTGCATCGTTTTGTGCGCCGCCCCGGCATCGAGAGCAATATCCGTCTCCTCACTCCGATGGAGTTTCACGCCGATACGACCGAATTGGTCCAGTTGCTCCGCGCGGGACATCATGGCGTTCAACTCGACGCGGAAGCTTGGGATCGGCTCGTCACGTGGATCGACTTGAATGCTCCCTTTCACGGCACCTGGTCGGAAATCGTGGGCGAGTCGGCAGTGCGCGATGTTAACCGCCGCGCCCGTGACATGCGGCAGCGGTTTACCGGCATGGTCGACGATCCTGAGCTGATTCCGGCGTCAGCCGTCAAGGAAATCTCCCCCGTCATGCCCGAACCGGTCGTGGAGACCGCTCAGCCGCCGTTGGACTGCCACGACTGGCCATTCGATCCGGCTGATGCTCGCCAGCGACAAGCGAAAATGGGCGATTGGCAGCAGACCGTGGACTTGGGCAACGGTCGGACACTCGAGTTGGTGAGGATTCCCGCAGGCCAATTCGTGATGGGTGATGCCCACGGACACCCCAACGAGCGGCCTCGAGCGGTCGTGACGATCGGGCGGCCATTTTGGATGACCCGCTTTGAGGTCACGAACGAGCAGTTCGCGTTATATGATGCGGCGCACGACAGTAGCGTCGAGCCGATGCACGGTTACCAGTTTGGCATTCACGGCTTTCCCGTCAATCAACCGCGCCAACCGGTGGTGCGTGTGTCGTGGACCGACGCGGTCGGCTTCTGCCGTTGGCTGAGCGAGCGGACCGGGCGACGATTCAACCTGCCGACGGAAGCCCAGTGGGAATATGCCTGTCGCGCAGGGACCGACAGTCCATTCTGGTACGGAGACCTGACTGTCGATTATTCCCAGCTGGCCAACCTGGGCGACGCCAAGCTGAGTGAATTTGCCCTGGATACCTACGTCCAAGTGCGCCAGGTGCCCAACCCCAACCAATACGACGACTGGATTCCCAAGGACGAGCGATTCAACGATGGCGGGTTCGTATCGGCGGAGGTAGGCCGCTACCAGCCCAATCCCTGGGGGTTGTGCGACATGCACGGCAACGTGTGGGAATGGACTCGCACGCTACACCGGCCCTATCCGTACTGCGACCACGACGGTCGCAACGACCCGTCGGCCTCCGAGCGGCGCGTGATCCGAGGTGGCTCCTGGTACGATCGTCCGAAACGCTGTCGCTCTGCCTTCCGGCTGGCATACGAACCGTTCCAAGGTGTATTCAACGTCGGCTTTCGCGTTGTGTTGGAAGAAGACGTGTTGGCAGAAGAGTAGTATCTGAGTCCCCCTGTTGGTTGCGGCCGCCGGCTGCGGCACGTCACTTGTCGAATCAGGAGATGGTGCGATGTACGAGGCAGGCCATGTGACGCGGCGGCGGTTTCTGGCCGTTACTGGCGTGACGGTCGGCGCTCTGGCGGTCGGCCATGTCGGGCTCGAATCGCTGTCTGCCGATTCCGTTACCACTCCCCACAGCGATATTGCCGCCCTGCGACAATCGATTGTCAACTCGCCGGTCTGCATCGCGCTGCACCGAGCTCAGGTGTTCACCAAGGTCTTCCAGGAGGCGGACGACAAGCCCTGGGTGCTTCGCAAAGCAATGGCCATGCGCGAGTATTTCCAGACGGTGCCGCTTTACCTCCGCGATCACGACAGCCTGGCCGGGTCGATCAGTGAATCGCCGGGAGCGATGCCGGTATTCGTCGAGCTGGGTATTGGTGAGAACAATATCTACACCGGGGAACGGCCGGACCGCCAGGGCTATCTGAAGGGCCAGGTGCCTGACGCGATCCGCGACTATTGGAAGAACCGCAACATGTGGGGCCTCTATCGGACCGAAATCCTGGCCCAGCAACCTTACAACAGCGCCGACGACGTGCCCCCGGAACTTGGCTACAAGTTCCTCTCCAATCAAGGGCATCTCAGTCCGAGTTACGGCGAGCTGCTGCGCGTCGGCATCGGCGGCGTAACAGCCCGAGTTGCAGCGAGGCGGCAAGAGGAAACCGATGCCGGAAAACGGGCGTTTTTGGAGGCCGCCGAGATCTCGCTGACCGGGCTGTCCCAGTGGATTGCCCGGTACGCGGAATTCCTGGACGGGGAAGCCGCACAATGCGATCACGCTGATCGCGCGCAGGAACTGCGCGAAATGTCGCAAGTCGCCGCGCAGGTGGCCACTTCGCCGCCGCAGACCTTCCGCGAGGCATTGCAGCTGATCTGGTTCGCGCATCAGGCCATTCACATTGAAGGACACGGCTACTCCTGCACGCCTGACCGGATCGACCAACTCCTGTTCCCCTATTACGAAGCGGACCGCCTGGCGGGCCGCGGCGACGATGACCGAACGCTGCGGCTCATCGAGAATTTCGTCCTGAAACAGTACGACAACAGCTTCTGGGGGGCCGAGCATCATCTGACTCAGGGTTTGTGCGTAGCCGGCTCGACACCCGACGGCGCGGACCAAACGAACCGGCTGAGCTGGCTGTTTGTCGAGGGTCACACGAACCTGATGCTGCCCGAACCACTGCTTTGGGTGCGCTGGCATCCGAATATTGACCAGGCATTCTTTGACTTCTGTCTGTCGCGCCTGCAGCGCAGCGCTTGTTTCCCCATGTACTGGAATGATAAGGCGATCCCGGCAGCGCTGCTGGAATTGGGAATTCACCGCGAGGACGCCTTCAACTTCGTGCCGGTGGGATGCAATGAGTTGGCGATTCCCGGCCAGTGGTACTACAACCCCGCCGCCCATTGCGGCTACTTGCAGGCCATCGAAGCAGTGCTCACGAACGGGAAGGGTTACGCCGGGCAGTGGGGCTGGCGGGACGTGGCGCCGCCCACTTCTCAGCTGACCGACTTCCAGCAGTTCGTCGATGCCGTGGGGTCGTACGTGCGAGTTGCGCTGGAAAGGAGCTACCATCAGCAGATCAAGGAGTTGGAGGCCCAGATCCGCTGGGGGAAGACGCCGCTGACTTCGTGTTTCTTCGATGGCTGCATCGAGCAAGCGCGCGACATGGCGGAGGGGACGAAGTACAATTTCCTCTCTTGTGGAGGCATCGCCTTTGCCAACGCCGTCGATTGCCTGGCCGCGATTCGTGAACTAGTGTACGAGAAGCGACAGGCGACGCTCGACGATCTCGCGACGGCCTGCCAGCTGAATTTCCAGGGGCACGAGCGGCTGCGTGCCAAGCTCGTGGCGGCTCCCAAACACGGAAACGACGACCCGCGACTCGACGAAATCGTCCGGTTGGTGGAACGGATGCGCGACGAGCCGTTGAAGGAACTGTGCCGCGATCCGCGTGACGGCAGCCCGTTCGGCAACTCGCACGTCGTTCGCAGCGGTGCCGTGCTGGGCGGGTTAAGCACTCCCGCCACACCCGACGGACGGCTCGCCGGCACGCCGCTGGCCAGTTCCGTGGCCGCCTCGGTCGGCTGCGAACAGATGGGCCCCACCGCCCTGCTCAACAGCGTCTGCAAGCTGGACTCTGCCCGCAGTTGGCAGTGTGGCTACCAGGTGAATATCCGTTTTCACGCGGGCATGATTGCGGACCAGGTTCAGCGCGACAAAGTCCGAGCAATGCTCAACGTCTACTTCCACCAGGGCGGGCAGGAATTGCAGGTTAATGTGGTGAGCAGCGAAACGCTCCGGGCCGCCCAAAGGAATCCCGAACTCTACCAGGATCTGGTGGTACGAGTGGCCGGCTTCAGCGAGTTCTTTGTCCGCCTCACGCCGGAACTGCAGCAAGACATCATTGCCCGGATGGAACATAAGTAGTATTCCCCGGCGGTCGGTGGACTTCGCCCATCCTCTCGCTTCCGCCGGAGTGGGATCGAGCCAACTTGGTCGGCGTAGCAGATTCGGATCAGGTTCATGGAAAACGGCCACATATTTGACATTCAGCGATTTTCGATCCACGACGGGCCGGGGATCCGCACCACCGTGTTCCTGAAGGGCTGCCCATTGCGCTGTCTGTGGTGTGGCAATCCTGAGAGCATTCCCCGAGAACCATCGCTTTCCTACATGGCCGAGAAGTGTATCGCCTGCGGGGCATGCTTCGACCTGTGTCCCGAGGACGCCCTTTCCCCGGACGCGGCGGGTAAGGCAGTCGTCGATCGCGCGCGCTGCACCGGCTGCGGAAGCTGCGCCCCTGCCTGCGATCCCAAGGCGCTGGAAATCGTCGGCCGCGTCATGTCCGTCCGCGAGGTGCTTGACGCGGTCCTGCGCGACGAGGCTTATTACAGCGCGTCCGGCGGCGGCATGACCTTGTCGGGTGGCGAGCCGCTGATGCAGCCCGAATTCGCGGAGGCCCTGCTGCAGGCCGCGAAAGCTCGGGGCCTGCACACGGTCGTCGAGACGGCCGGCTACGCGATGTGGGGTGCGCTCCGTCCCTTGATTTCGCTCGTCGATCTCTGGCTGTTCGACTACAAGGAAACGGATCGTCAGCGGCACGAGAAGTTCGTCGGCAAACCGAACGACCTGATCCTGTCCAACCTCAGGGAACTATACCGGCAAGGAGCGAAGATCCTGCTGCGTTGTCCGCTGATCCCCCAACACAACGCTCGCCGCGAACACCTCGACGGCATCGTGGCCCTGGCCAGCAGTCTGCCGAAACTGGAAGGGGTCGAGCTGCTGCCGTATTACGACCTGTGGCGCGCGAAGCTCGCCCGGTTCGGGTTGAAAACGGATCTGCCCGCATCGATCAAACCGCCCGAACAAAGTGTGGTCAACGGTTGGCAAGAGTATCTTCGGTCACGTGGTGTGAAGGTGATCAGCCAAAACGGCACGGGATAAGAAACCGCCGTATGTCGGTCGTGGCGATGACCAAGGCCATTTCTCGCGAGGTTCTGAGCCCGCCGGATTTCGATGCGTATATGGCTGCGCCGAGCGGCAAAGCTGCAACACGGATGCCAAAACACTATGGAGAATAGTATTTCGTTACAGGAATCATACGCACGGAATGATTAAATATCGGTCCTCGAGCACGTGGTACATTAGTCGAATTGAAGCCGTAGCTGTATTTTGACGAATGCCGTCGCTTGCTTCCAGAAGTAACGACAATATCACACAATCCTAATAAACCCGTTGGGCAAGACGCACCGATGGATTGTGTAGCACGGGGCCATGTGTACTCTGTTTGCGTCGTTTATCGCAATTTGATCCGGATTGCGAGACTCTATGGCGGTAGCCCATATGTCATTGACGTGCCCATTGTGTGTCGTATGGCACGGTCTCGCGATCGTGTTGTTAGCGGTTCGACGGCGCTGCAACTGGACCACGGTGTTCCGTCTATTGCTCTGTCTGTCGTGCGTCCTGCTGGGGCTGTCAGCCGGTGGCGATGAATGGGTGTCCGCCACACGAATGGATGAGTTGACACAGCGGTTGGAGCGGGCCGAGGTATCGCTACTGGAACTGCAGGAGCAGAACCATTGGCTCCAGCAGCAGTTGGTGCAGACTCCGGCGATGTTGGTCAGCGGGTTTCAGAACGAACAGGGCCCATCGCCCGCTGCCGACAAACCGGCGAAGGAGATTCCGCCAACCGAGCCCAAGAAGGACAAGAAGTGGTATGAGAAAATCAGTCTGCGGGGTTACGCGCAATTCCGCTACAACGATGTCACCCACCTGGAGCCGGGTTCGGCACCACCTCAACACGCCGGCGACTCCTCCATTGCTCCCGATCAGGAATTTCTTATTCGCCGAGCTCGGTTGATCCTGTTCGGGGACGTCAGCGATCACCTTTATCTATACTTCCAGCCGGACTTTGCGAGCACACCCAACGCGGCGGTCGACGGAATCCAGTTTGCCCAGATTCGCGACTGGTATGGCGACGTGTACCTGGACAAGGACAAGATCCATCGTTTGCGCGTGGGCCAGTCAAAGGTGCCGTACGGATGGGAGAACCTGCAGTCCAGCCAGAATCGACTGTACTTGGATCGCAATGACGCCTTTAATAGCGCAACGAAGAACGAACGTGACCTGGGGGTCTTCTACTACTGGACTCCTCAGTGGGCGCAGGACACGTTCAAGTTCATTTCGGATGAGAATTTAAAGGGGTCGGGCAACTATGGCGTGTTCGGCTTCGGGGCCTACAACGGACAAGGCGGGGCACTGCGGGAGTTCAACGACGAACTGCATCTTGTGGCGCGTCTGGCGCTGCCCTTGACGCTATCCACCGGTCAGCTCGTGGAATTCGGCTTGCAGGGCTACACCGGTCGTTACGTCGTGCTGGGCTCAGCCATTTTGCCGTTGGGAACGGGCGCGGCAACAGTGCCGCTGGGAACCCGCAACCGACCCGGTGGCGAGAACGGACTGCTGGATCAGCGGTTGGGTTGGACGTTCGTCTACTATCCCCAACCGCTGGGACTCCAGATCGAGCATACGATTGGTCGGGGCCCGGAACTCGACGCGACTCAAAGGGCCGTCGAGCGTGGCTCGCTGCACGGCGGGTACGCAATGCTGAACTACCGGTATCAGTCCTCCTGCCACGGCGAGTTCTGGCCCTTCGTGCGCTGGCAGTACTACGAGGGCGGCTACAAGAGTTTCCCGAATGCACCGGCCAGCACGATCGACGAATGGAACATTGGGCTTGAGTGGCAGATCCGGAAGGAAATGGAGTTGGTCTGCGAGTACGTGATCACCGACCGCACGAACCTGCAGGCCCAAGCGACCGGGCGCTCGTATGACCAATTTGACGGGCAAGTGCTGCGCTGGCAGTTCCAGGTCAACTTCTGAATCGGGATATTCACCGATACACCGGCCGACGTGGCCCCGATACACCAGCCGACGTGGCCGTTGTTTCATCCTGCCACGGCGGGTCGACGTTTGTCGTGCCGTCACGAACGATCGTCCGGTCGTCGTTGAGATCCCCTTGTCGTCTCGCCCGTTCGCTTCGCCCGGTCAGCCATGCTTTGCCCATTCAGATCTTGATGCAACGACTCTGCAGTCGCCGCGTTACTCAGCGCGACTAAGCTACTTGACGCCGAATCGTTGTGCTTGGGCGTATTTCTCCTCGACGCCAATCAGCTCGTTAAACTCGGCGAATGTCATGAGGCGACCTTCCTGCCCGGCAGTTGTGCCGTCAGCTCGCAGCTTGCGGTACATGGTGTCGATCGCCCGCGCGGCAGCATACAGTCCCGAAAGTGGATAGAGGATGAGCTGGAACCCCATGGCAGCCAGTTCAGCTTTGCTCATCACGGGTGTCTTGCCTCCTTCGATCATGTTGGCCACGTTGGGCGCAGGTGATTGCCGTCCGATTTCCTGCAGGTCTCCGACGGAACTGGGCGCTTCAATGAAACTGGCATTGGCGCCCGCCGCGCGTGCGGCCACGACGCGCGCAACCGCCTCGGCCATCCCTTCCACGGCGAGGGCGTCCGTGCGGGCAACGATGAAGAAGTCGCGATCGCCGCGAGCTGCCACCGCGGCGTGAATTTTGTGGACGTATTCGTCGCGAGGGATCACATGCTTGCCGCGCATGTGACCACACTTCTTCGGCCACACCTGATCCTCGAGAAAACATCCGGCCGCTCCGCATTCGATCAACTGATTCACGGTGCGGTAGACGTTCAGGGGATTACCGTAGCCGGTGTCGGCGTCGACAATGATCGGGATGCTTACGCTGCCGCAGATTTGCCGCGCACGGTCGACCATTTCCGTCTGAGTGAGCAATCCCATGTCCGGCTCGCCAATCGCCGTGGCAGCCACGGAATAGCCCGATATGAATGCCATCGGGAATCCAGCACGTTGGGCAATCCTGGCCGAGAGCGTGTCAAAGACTCCCGGAAAGGCAATGGCCCCCGTTTCTTCGAGGACTTGGTTGATTCTTGTGGTAGCCATCGGCGATCCTCTTCCCGCGGTATGTCCGTGACTCGTGCACACAAAGCGACTCTAAGTAGGTCCTCATCCCGAGACGGCACTCGATTATACACGAAATGACACAGCAACAGCCGAGTCGTGGAGGTGGTCAAGGAACCAATTCAACGAGACGATCTCGGGCCTGAGCAGGCGGCAGCAGGCCGGATTCGGCCAGTTCGTCGGCCGCAAGTTGCAGAACCTCTGGACCGCAGTCGACACACTTCCGGGCATGCGAGCGCAGGATCTCCACCTGGCTGCCGGGCACGAATCCCCATTGAAACGGATCACCTTTGCGCCCCATGCCCACGTAGTGATGGACCTGCCACCACTTGAGTAGAGCGGCCGCTCCTCGGGCCAGGCTGCGTGCCGCGTCGGCCGGCTCTCGCGGCGTCTGGGCGGTTACTGCCAGCAACTCGCGCCGCGACGCTACCTGGGCCGCCAGAATCTCGACGTACCGCGTGGATCCGCCGGGAATAGTGCTGGCGAAATCGGAGGTGAGCTGCAGACGCCGCACCCGGTCGGCAAGCTCCGCTGGGACTTCGTCGAGCGACAGACTCAGGCAGGACCAGGCTGGCACGAGCACGGCCGGATCGCCCCCCAGTTCGTGGGCCAGATCCGTGAGAATCTCCGTATCTGACTGATCCAAATAGCTCAGATCGGCCGCGCCGCGCCCGAAGAAATACAAGTTGGGAAGCACCATCACCGGTTGCTGGGCGTTGCCGAACACACCGCGCGCCACGTCCGCCAACGGGCCCTCTTCCTGCAATATGCGGCGAATGTGATCGAACTGCAACACGGCCGCCGGCGGACTCGGCTCGAACTCGATCGCTTCATAGCACATGAACGTCGAGCGGGGCAGGAGACCCGATTGTTCCGCCAACTGCACGTTGATCCGTCCATTGGCCCAGCCTGCCCGATGGCTGCGTCCCGGCATGACTTCCCATTGTCCGGTCATTTCCCGGTTCAAAGCAGCGTAGGTGGCTTCGGCATAGGGTGCGACCGGTTGCGTCCAGTAGCCTCCCTTCGTGTGATCACGTCCCCAACCGCTCCAAATCCAAGGAATTACCAACTTCTCGGGCGCTGCCTGTTGATCGCTCTTCAAGATGCGCAGATACTCCTCCACCGGCGCACCGGGGTACCCGCCGGGATCTCCATCGATCACGACGATGGCATCCGCATTATCAAGCAGCTTCACAATCGTGCTGCGATGTTCGAGATAGGCCGACGCTTGCTGTTGGTCGTCCAGCCGGATCGTCTTCATCGAGGCATACAGACTTCGCTCCGACCACGGCGTCGACCGCACATCATCTCCTGCAATCACCGATGGACAATAGGTCAACCAGCATTCCAGTCCCGCTCGGTGCGCCTCGTCGATGACGGCACGATACTTCCGAAGGGCCTGGGCATCCTCCTGTGACAACGGCATCGGCGCAGCTTCCGGCGTCGGCCACACCATGACCGTATTGAAGCGGAGATGCCGCAACATCCGGAACATCTTTGCGAAATCCCCCTGCTCCCAGCCGCGTACGGCGAACGGGTAGTCCATCACCCAGCTTCCGTGCAGGTAAAAACCCCGCCGCGCGAAACCTGCTGGCCCAGGTTCTGCCTGCCCAGGTTCTGCGGCATGAAGTACCACGGGAGAAGCCAGCAGTAACGCGGCGAAGGTGAGCGAGCAGGTCGAGATCCGATGCTTGGCTGTCATGGGTCGGCTCTTACATGTGCCAGAAGAGAATCAGGTGGGGGGATGGCCGACTGCCGGCGGCGAAAGGTGACGACGGCAGTGGACCATACTGCGTGAATCAATTCAGGCACTCAACTGCCGGTTTTCGAAAACGCTTCCACCGCCTCGCCGACGGAATCGTGGGCCTCGAAAACCGTGGGAATCAGCCGGCAGATATCAAAGATCGTGCGAATGCGTTTGCTCATGCTGCAGAGTTTTATGTCGCCTTCGTAGGCGCGAATCGTCGTGGCCAGGTGCACGAGTCCCCCGACGGCTTCCGAGCCACAGGTCCGTACCGCATTAAAATCCACGACCACCTTGCCGGGTTTCTCGGACTGCACGTACTCGCGCCACTGTTCCCGAGCGGTCGCGATGTCCAACGAATCGATCAACTCCGGGGGCAAATGAATGATCGTTACATCGTCCTGAGTACTGACGGATAATTTCGCAGGCGTTTCCATTGCAAATCCTCCGCACTCGGCGCCATAAGGAGAAAAGCCCCGATTTGACTCCATTCATGGTACGGCATTCTGTCTGCCAGAATCAAGAGGATCCCACGCCGTCGCTCTGCGGCAAGCGGTGACAGCTTCGGAAAGCTGGTTCGGAAACGATCCACCCGCGCTCGCGTTCTCCTCACGACTTGGGCCGGTTGAACTGCGGCACAGCGAGTTGTTCACCGTCCCGGAAAGACGATTGGTGGGCCACGATCCCCGGCACCGTCATCGCCAGTGACTCGTACAGGTCGATCTCCGGCTCACGATCCTCCAACAGCGAGTTGATGAACTCGGCAGTGATGAAGATCGCCGAACCGCCGTGTCCCGAATCGTGTCGCATGGCCGGCGGCAGCATGGGGGCGTCCTTCCAATAGAGCGGGACCTCGATCGGCTCGATCCCCTTGGCTCGACTGTGTTGGACGTTGCCGTGCAGTCCGTCGCAGACCATATAGAACGTGGCGTCGTCACCGAACCACTGTGCCCGCTCTCCACCGGCGAGGCAGCGCCAAAAGATGTTGCACCGCGAAGTATGGTCCTGGTCGGTGAGCATCAAGGCGGATTGGTTCCAGAAGGGATTCTGGTAGACATTCTCGGTTCGTAACACGTGCTGGCGGAGCTGAGGCTGATTGCTCCGCCAACCAATGCACGAGACCTTCACTACTCGCTCTCCCGTTACGCCGACGAGAAAGCCGGTATTATGGGTCGGGTAGAGCATCGGTGGAAAACCCCAGCGCCACGATCGGGTGCCATCGGGATTGTAGACCAGCGAACCGATATTGGAGGTGGCTTTGTCGGGGTCGCCGCCGTCGTGATAGTACTCGGTCTCGGTATGGAACAGTTCGCCGAAAGCACCGGCCTGGAAGAGATTGCCGCGAAAATGGTCTCCTGCCGATACCAACTCGACTCGGCCAACATATACCTGAGTCCGGTCTTCTCCTTGATTTCCTGGAGCATGGCGGCTTCGTCCAGGGAAATGCAGGTGGGCACGGCACTAATCGCATGCCAACCCCGCTCCATGCACATGCGCACATGGCGCGCGTGGTCCGGGGCCCCGGAAAAGACCGCTACGGCATCGACATCCTTGGCATCGCGCAGCATGCTTTCCAGCGAGTCATAGACGGCATCGCAGGAAAAACGGTTCTTGAGCACTTCACGACGAGCTGGATAGAGGTCCGTAACCGCCGTCACGCGGCAATTCGGGTGTTCATGCCACCAGAACGTCGATCCGAAGCCGCCCCCCACCACAGCCATCCGAATTGTCTTACCCGGTGCATCGCAGTACGCTCGGCCCGCCGGCAAGAGCAGCGCGGCAGTCGTCAGTGCCCCGCCGCGCGCCGTTCGCTGCAGAAACGTTCGCCGGGATATTGTACTTTCGTCGGTACTGACTCGGTCAGTGTCGGTCGCGGTCATGTTGAATTCTCCAAAATAGACACGCCCTCGCAACATACTACGCCATTTTCACAACTGCCGCACCTGTGGCCCTGAATTATGTTACGGAGTGCTCCGTTGTGTCCCTTGCCACTGTCTCGGACTGGGTGGTCGGCCATGATTGCGCAGCACTCGAAGGCTGCCTGATGGCTTGCAGAAAATGACCGTGGCATAATGTCATCGCGGTCGACGACTGCCAAAGGAAAGGAGGGTGTCCGCCAACGGGAAACAGCTCCCTCGCCCCGCCACCGACTGGCCGGTGGTTCCGACGCGAACTTCCACGCCTGGACCGTCGCCTCGCCGCCTTTGGCAGCGATGAAACGCGCTTCGATGAGCCCAGCGGGCGAGCGAACGCCCCGGTCATTGGTCCCGTGTTGCCGCACCGCCCGCCGCGGGACGTAGGACGCGATAGATCACATCGTTGCCCGAGCGGCCGTTCCAAAGCTCCTCTTGTTCGTCTGTGTCGTAGGTCCAATACAACCAGCCACGAAATCCCAGTGCAGGGAATTTGGCAGCCAAAACGGACATCCATTGAGCAGCGGCAGGGAGCTCCGGGAATCGGCTCTTGAACGCGCCGAACTCGCCAACCAGCAGTGCTTTGCCGGGTGTCTCGTGGAGCCTCTTGAGCAACTCCTCGTGCTCAACCGATGCCAGATCCTTGGCCAGTGCATCGTCGCTGTCACTGTAGAAGTGCAGGTCGATGATATCGGCTTTCGAACGCAGCAGTGCCGTAGGCCGGAAGGGATACCGGTTTCTCCAGCCGGCGGCATCCTGGTGAAAGTCGCCTGGTCCCTCGCGGCCCACCGCGTGATAGGTGAAAACGTTGGCATTGATCAACGCCTCGGGTATCTCGCTGCGAATCGCTTCGGCCATCTGGTCCATCCAATAGACCGCCATCTCGTCCGCCAAACGACTCTTGTCCGTGGCCAGGTCGTAGGTGACGCCATTGGCCGGCGTGACCATTCCCTGGCTCAGCGCAAACGGGGCTCGCCAGTGGAAAGCAGACCTCGTTCATCACATCCCAACAGAAGACTGCCTGCAGAGTCGCCGGGTCGCGCTGCCGCAGTGCGCGAATCACATCTTGCAGATAGGCCTTCTTCGCCGCGATATATCCCGGGTGCAGATAGTGCCGGCTCGGGCCCGCCACGTTCTCAATCTTGTCCGGCAGGAACCGGCGGTATGGGCCGGCCTCGGGAAAGCCCTCGAAGCATGGAACGACCAGCACACCATTCGCGCGCGCCTGCAGCAGAAAATCGGCCAGGTTGTCCACATATGACCGATTCAAAGTGTCGGCCTCGGACTTCTCCAACAGCGTGCCACGACTTCCCCAGAAACCGTTGATGAAGACGCGCACAACATTGAAGCCGCCGTCAGCCAGGTGCTTCAGCGTGTCACCATTTCGCTCGCGGTTGTAGACGAACGGCGAGAATGTAGCATGTCCGCCTCGGCCCTCCACGTCCAAGCGGATCAGGTTGAAGCCGCGCGGATGAAACGGTTCGCCTGTCGCCGTGGATACGAATTGGTTCTTCGCGATGCCAACGGGCGGTTGTTCGGAAATGGCGAGTTGACTGGCGTAACATACCGTTGCAGTTACCGCGAGACACACGCACAACGGTCGAATGCGGTGGAGCATGGGGCCTTCTCCTTGCTACAACACGTAATGCCTGCTGGATGACAGCAGGCGACTGGAGCGATAACTTGACCGACACGCTTTGGGGTACGCTGCCGGCTATCGAGGGTCAATTATAGCGGATGGACGAGCCGCTCCGGGGTTCTTCACCGCAGCGCGTCTCTGGTCCGGTGGCAGGCTCAGGAAGAGATCGACGGCGTTCCCGTGTGGACGCTGGAGCGAACGCGGTCCGATGGAAGGCGGGGAACGACGGGGATCACGGCCACTATCCGACAGATTTCCGGGACGAGGCGCGACAATCCGCAGGGCGGCACTCGACCTGCTTTCCGAGGGGAAGTTCGCCGCGGTTCGGTCCAGGGACAGCGTTCTCGGCGGCAGGGGCGTCAAGGGGAGTGAATTCAGTGGCGGCACCTTGAGCGGCAACAGGCTTAATGGCGGATTGTGCAGTGGAGGGATCTTGAGTGTCGGGATGTGCGGCGGCGGAACATTGAGTCGCGGTGCGATCAGCGGCGGCACGTTGAGTCGCGGCGTGATCAACGGCGGAGCACTCAGTCGCGGCACGTGCAGTCCCGGAGTGGGAAGCGATGGCACTTCCAAACGCGGCGGTTCCATTCGATGTATTGGCACGTGCGGCACCGATTGCCGCGGCGTGTGCCACTCCAGTGAGGGCAGGCGAGGCGGGGGCTGGTACGGCACCGCGAGACGCGGCGCCGTCAGGCAGGGTGTCGACATGTGTGATCCACGCAGATTGGGCGTGGTCAGATGCAGCGTGGGCAGATGGGGAGTGGGCATCTGCGGCACGGGCATGATCAAGGCCGGCATCCGCGGTGCTCGCATCTGGGGTGTGGGGTGCGGAGATGCCTCATGACCCCCACTGAGCTCCCCGCTCCAAACGGCAGGGGGTAACGTGGTGGTGAGAAACGCCGCCGTGATGGTGAAGGCCAGAGATCTGATCATCGCCGTGATTGCTTCCTAACGCGGCCTGCGGCCGCAATCAATCAGGAAATCCGAAATCCCAATATCGAAAACCTAAACAAATCCAAAACCCAAATCTCGAAATCCAAAACCTCCGCTGCCGGCAACACCACAGTCATGGGCCACAAGCAGATTCGCACCAGGCAGCATCTACTGCGTTCTCCCTTTTTCCCTTCCTCCCTTTCTCCCCTTCCTCCCATTTCTGTGTCATCCGTCCACCCATTCACAATCCGCATCTCCCGATTGTCCCCATACCAGCTCCGAGCCGAGCGTTCTGGCACAGCGACGAATTGGGGCGGCACTGGCAGAGCCGGGGAGCAGTGCTTTGCGCCTACAAGTCTACGTCACGGTTGACCGGGAAACGGGCCGGCGGCGTGCTGAAAGGGCGACGGAAACGGGGCCGGCGGCGGGCTATTGGTCCCAGGAAGTTGCACGGCCCGTGGAACGAGGCTTAAAATGACTCGCGCAAGACGCGCATGAGACGACCTGAACGATTCTGCGCGTTGAACCACCTTCCGCGGACTTGATCGCACCACCGCTCGAAAGGAACCGACCATGAGTGAAATCGGAAATCGCAAAACGCTGAACGTCATCGACCAACGGACGTGTCGAACAGGTTGTTGTAGTGGTCCGCAACCGCAATTGCCGGGCGGCCTGTCGCGGCGGCATTTCCTGCAGGGCATGGGTACGGTGGGAGTGGTGATGGGAGGGCTGGCCATGAGCGGGGCCCACGTCTGGGCCTCGAACGCCGAACCGGTGCCTGCCGACCAACCGTTCCCCCGCGGTGCCGCGTTGCGAATTAAGCCGATCTTGATTTTCGACGTGCCGTCACGGGCCGACAGAACCTCGTGGCGCAGTTACGGCGCGATTCACACGCCGGAGGCCGCTCGCGAGGAAGCGGCTCGCATCGAGAATGAACTGCGGCAAGTGGAGCAACAAGCCGACTTCCCGATCCAGTGCCAGCCCATCGAGTTATTGGACTCACAGGCCAAGCTCGAACAAGTGCGCACCGATGACATTGACCTGTGTATTGTTTACGCGGCGGGATACTGCGCGCAATGGACGTTGCCGGTCCCGATGGTGATGTTCGTACGACACCAATCCGGGCCCTTTTACCTGGGATTTGAGATTGCCCACTGGCGATTCTTGCGGCAGAACGGCGATGTGCCCGCGCTGCAGGGATTCGACATCGACGACGTGGTCGTCGACAGCTACGACGAACTGCTGTGGCGTCTGCGCCATGTACGGGCTGAAGAACTCGCGGGGCACGAAGATGCTCACGATCGGCGGCCTGGTTGCTTACAGTGCCCCTGCGCAAGAACACGGCCCGCGCGTGGCCAAGGAATGCTGGGGCTACGATTTCGTCAACGTCACCGACGAAGAATTCGCCAAGCGACTCGGCACCGCTCGGGCCGATCAGCAGGTCGTCAAGCAGGTGGAAGAGCAGACGGCCGCATTGCTGAATATGCCCAACGTCACGTTGGCGACGGATCGCAAGTTCGTGTTCAACTCATACATGGCCCTGCATGTCGTCCGGCAGTACCTGCAAGAGACGGGGGCAACGAACTTCGGGTTTTCCCAGTGCATGGGGCATGGCCAGATCGCAATGCTCGACACGCCGGCTTGCCTGGTCCTGAGCCTGGCCAACGACGAGGGCTACACGGCGTATTGCCACACCGACCTGTCCCACACGATGCCGGGTGTCCTGCTGCGGTGGATCGCCAGCCGGCCGACGTTCGTCTGCAATTCGCACGTGCCGCACGACGGATTGTTCTTCGTCGCGCACTGCCAGGCGCCGCGGCGCATGAACGGCAAGGATTTCGAGCCCGCCACCATCATGACGCACTACGAGTCGGACTACGGCGCAGCCTGCAAGACCCAATACACCATCGACCAGGTCGTCACGGCGGTCGTGCCCAATCTGGGTTGCACCAGCTGGCAGGGGTTCCGCGGCAAGATTGTCGGCGCGCCGTCGTATCCAGCTTGCCGGTCGCAGATGGAGATCCAGATCGACGGCGACTGGAAACGTCTGGCGCGCCAGTTGCAGGGTTTTCACACGCAGATCGTCTACGGTGACTATACGCGCGAAGTCGGCTACGCACTGAAGAAACTGGGAGGGCAATTGCAGTGGGACTGTTTCAGCGAAGTCTGAACGTCTCGCGTCGAACATCCGCGCACGGTACGCGTAGATCCGTAGGTCGGGCTCGTCCGCAGCGGCCCTGGTCGCTGTGCGGGAGCACGGCCTACCTGGCTTGCGACGCGTCGAACAAGCGGTCAATGGACTCCATCAGCTCTTTGGCTCGAATCGGCTTGGCGACGTAGTCATCCATGCCTGCCGCGAGGCAGCGCTCTCGATCACCCTTGAGAGCGTGGGCGGTCATGGCGATGATGGGGACGTGCCCTCCCTGCTGCCGTTCCAGATCGCGGATGCGGGCCGTGGCCTCGAGACCGTCCATGATCGGCATCTGCACGTCCATTAACACGACGTCAAAGGTCTGCGACTCGATGGCCTTCACGGCCTCCTCCCCATTGCCGACCACGGTAACCGAGTGTGTCTGACGTTCCAGCAGAGCGACGGCCAGCTTCTGATTGAAGAGACTGTCTTCGGCCAATAGTATGCGCAGAGGTGTGCGCGATCCGGGAGCGACTTCGGCCCCTTCGTCGGAAGCGGGACCGGTCGCGGCCAATCCCAGCGAGATCTCAATCGCTTCGAGCAGCTCCGACTGCTTGACCGGTTTGAGCAGGTAGCCGGAGATCCCCAATTGTTGGCAGCGCAAGGCATCCTCGGGGTGATCTCCCGAAGTCAGCATCATGATCACCGCACCTCCCAGAATGCTGTCCTGACGGATCTGTTCCGCCAACGTGAAGCCATCGACGCTTGGCATGTGAGCGTCGGTCAGCACAAGTCGGAAGGGCGAGCCGGCCGACTGTGCATGTCGCATGGCCTCCAAGGCTTCCTCGCCGCTGCGCACCGCCGTCGGCTGCATCCGCCAGCTGCGCAAGACCTCTTCCAGGATCCGCCGATTGGTGGCGTTGTCGTCGACGATCAGCACGGGCATCCCGTGCAGACAGGAAGGCTCCGGGGACGGCGGCAAGGGATGTGCAGGATCGGCTAAAGCAAGTCGCACCGTGAAGTGGAATTGACTGCCGCGAGCCGGTTGACTTTCCACCCAGATGCGGCCGTCCATCATCTCGACCAGCCGCGCAGCTATGGCCAACCCAAGTCCCGTTCCGCCATGGCGGCGCGTCATTGACGCATCGGCCTGCTCGAACATGCCAAAGATGGCGACCTGCTTGTCCTCCGAGACGCCGATGCCCGTATCGCGGACGCAGAAGTGCAGTACCACCTCGGTGGGCGACATCGATTCCCGTGTGACGTCCAGTACCACTTCCCCGCGCTCGGTGAACTTGATGGCATTTCCCACCAGATTGACGACGATCTGACGCAGCCGACCGTAATCGCCGTTCAGCAGATGAGGGACTTCGGGATGCACGTAATACGCCAGCTCCAGCTCTTGCTGATGGGCTCGCAGGGCAAACGATTTCATGGTGTCGCCAAGATTCTCCCACAAATTGAACGGCTGGCATTCCAGGTGCAGCTTGCCGGCTTCGATTTTCGAGAAATCCAGGATGTCGTTGATCACCGACAGCAGCGCTTCACCGGAATCGCGAACCGTGGTGAGGAATTCCCGCTGCTGGTTCGTCAACGGGCTTTTCAGCACCAGTTCCGTCATGCCGATAACCGCATTGAGCGGCGTGCGTATCTCGTGGCTCATGTTCGCCAGGAAGGTGCCCTTTGCGCGATTGGCGGCCTCGGCGGCCTCCTTGGATCGCAATAGCTCCTTGTTCGCTCCGGCCAGCTCGGAAGTGCGCTGCGTCACCCGCTGTTCCAGCAGGTCGTGAGCGTTCTGAAGGGCCTCCTCCGCGCGTTGGCGATCCGTAATGTCGCGGACACTTTCGATGGCGCCATAGCGGTGGCCGTTCGCGTCCAGCAAGGGAGTGGCGGCGATAAAAATGTGTGCCCCCCGTCCGCCGTACAGAATGGGAACGTAGCGTTCGGCCAGGATCGTGTTGTTGCGCCGCTCGAAGCGATCGTAGCCCGCGGGAGGGGCGTCTGCCGGAGTGTCCAGCAGATCGATGACCATGCTCTGGCGTTTCCCGAAGAAAGGCAAGGCGTAGGCGAAATCGTCCTGTCCCAGGATCTCCTCTTTGCGGACGCCGGTCATCTCCTCCATGGCACGATTCCAGGCAATGACGCGTTTCTCGTGATCGATGACAAACGTCGCGTCCGGCAGGAACTCGATGATGTCCTCGAGCCGCTGATTGGCCCGGCGCACGTCCTCCTCGGCTTGCTTACGCTGCACCAGTCGCCACATACCCTGCATCAACAGGGTCAACTGGCGCACGTCTGCCTCGTCGTAGTCCTCCGCCTTGTTTCCCACCCCGGCCACCGCCACGATCTGGTCCCCCTCGAAAATCGGCACGTTCATGTGTCGAGTGATTGGAACATGGCCGAGGGGATAGCCCTTTTTCCACGGACCGGGGGCGGGATAGTCGTTGGTGATGACGGGCCTGCGCTGCCGCACCGCCTCGCCCCACAAGCCCGTCTCCGCGACCTGATACACGATCGGCTTGTCAATGACCCGGCATTGCTCCATGGCCGTTTTCGACCAGGAATGCATCGTCAGCACCGTCTCGTTTTCGCTGGTAAACGCCAGATAGCCGATCTCGCTTTCAGTCAAACGCACCGCTTCCTCCAGCGCAAAGTCCGTGATCTTGCCCAACGGTTCGTTGCTCATCTGATTGAGCTGCAGCAGAGCTTGTACGCGCAACTGCTCCAGTTGACTCTGATTCTGCGCTTTCCGGCGTTCGAGCAGGTGCCACATCCCCTGCATCAACAACTGCAATTGCCGCACATCGGAGTCGTCGTAGGGTTCTTCCTTGTTGCCGACGCCGGCGACAAGGACGATGTGGTCACCATCGAAGACGGGCAAGTTCATGTGCCGGGCGACGTGCACGTGGCCACCGGGATATCCCTTTTTCAACGGACTTGGCGCCGTATAGTCGTTGGTGATCACCGGTTGGCGCTGACGAATCGCCTCGCCCCACAGACCCGTATGCACGACGGGATAGACGATCGGTTTGTCGATGATCTGGCACTGTGCCATGGCCGTTTTCGACCAGGAGTGCATGGTCAGGACCGATTCGTCGCTGTTCACAAAGGCCAGATAACCGATGCGGCTCTCGGTCAGCCGGACCGCTTCTTCCAGCGTGAAATCCGTCAGTTGCTGCAGCGACGCGTCGCTCATCTGACTCAGGTGCACCAGTGCTTCGAGTCGAGACTCGTCCAACCGCAGGCACTTTTCCGCCAGCTGCCGCTGCGACTCGATGTGCATGCTGCGCAGAGCGAACGAGATGTCTCCGGCTGCCTCCTCCAGCAAGGCCTTCTCCTCGTCCGCCGTGGGGATGGCGGTGGGCAGGCAGGTTACGAGCACCCCGGAATTGCCATCGCCGGCGGACAGCTGCACGGCCATCGCGCGGCCACCAGCGTCGCGAGCCCGTAGTGGACAGTCGCCGCAATCCGCGGTGTCGAGGCCGTAAACGGCGCCCCCCGGCCGGGCCAAAGCACTCTGCATGCAGTCGGGAAACTCGCCACGCTCCAACCTGTCGCGAATGGGCAGAAACAACTCTCCGAGTCCCGCCTCGACCGCCGTCACGACCCGCGACGACGAGTCCAACAGCGCCAGCCAGGCATGCCGATACGTTTCGTTCTCCGTCAGACTCTCACAGATACCCTGCAACAGCCGGTCGCGGTCTTTCTCGCGAGTAATCAGCTGGTTCACACCGCGAATGGCACGTAAGACACCGTTGAGATGCTTGATCGTCTGCTGGGACCGACGAAACTCAAGGAAGAGGGGAGCAAGCCAGGCCAATCCCACAAACAGGCAAAGTGAGATGGCCAAACCGATGGACTCATAGGTCACATCCAACGCCGGACGCGGCCCGCCGGCAACCAACGTCCCGACCGCGGCTAGTCGACGCAAGGTCATCAATAGGATGGCGGCAGCTACCAGTCCCCACGCCCACTTCTTGCCAGTGACCCAGATGAGACGCACCGCCACGACCGCAGCCGCCAATTGCAGGACCAACGCTGCCACAACGAGGATCCAGACAACCACGATCGAGTCCTTCCCCTTGATTTCTTGACGTGTCTGGGGGTCGTGCGTTCAGGACGCCACGTCACGCCGCGGGATATCGTCGTGCGAAACACAGCCATAACGACGCCTATTGTACCGCGATTCGGGGGCAGACGATAGAGTTTCGAGCCTCCGCCCCTCTGGGAGATGGCGTGCAGTTGGGTAGGCTACTCCGCGGCGTGCGGGTTCCCCGCCCAGCGGGGCCAACGCCCTCGGCGATCAGATCCGCAGGTATTCAGTGGCATTCCGAGGCCAGCCTGCTACATTAATCAGTCGTTCCCATCCGTGCTCTTCCTGGTCGCACGGTAATCGGGCGATGTCGAGACTGTCGCACGTCGCCGATACGAATGTCCAGGGCGATGACTGCTACCGCGGCGCTCTAGCCGGCCCGCCGTAGCGTGCAACGGTGGGGTATCAAACGAATTCCGTGCGGCGGATGGCGGGGCTAACCAGCCGCCTCGAACGGAAGGCGGAAATCGCGTCCTGCGTCGTCCGCTGCGCCTCTGCGGCACACGACGACGCCAAGGGTGACCGTCTGGGTACGACACATTCCCGCCGATTGCCACCGCCAACTTCTTCGTTTCGGAGAAGCGAGCGGGCGACATGCGGCGTCAACTGCTTCATCCACACTGTTTCATTCACAAGGAGCACTAACATGGCGACAACGAAATTCAAGGGCAATCCGGTGAACACTTGCGGTGCGATCCCCGCGGCTGGAACCAAGGCACCGGAAGCGACCCTGACCGCCGCGGATCTGTCGAGCGTCAAGATCAGCAGCCTCGCCGGTTCGAAGGTCGTGCTGAATATTTTCCCCAGTGTGGACACCAGCGTCTGCGCCGCCTCGGTCCGAAAATTCAACGAAATGGCCAGCTCACTCGACAACACTAAGGTCCTTTGCATTTCACGCGATCTGCCTTTCGCCCAGAAACGCTTCTGTGGAGCCGAAGGGATTGAGAATGTCGTCATGCTCTCGGAAATGCGCGACAGTTCGTTCGGCGACGCCTACGGTGTGACAATGGTGGACGGTCCCTTGGCCGGATTGTTCGCGCGAGCCGTGGTCGTCGTCGATGCGACGGGACAAGTTGCCTACTCACAAGTGGTGCCGGAAATCACCGAGCAGCCGAATTACGACGCAGTCCTGGATTGCCTGAAGTCTCTCTAGGCCGACCCGTCCACGACCGCTCGTGATCAGCATCTTACTCTTGCTCGTAATCCTCTTCCGGCCTCCCCGTTGCCCGTTCAGCATTTCCTATTCACCCCTAGGGTGTTCGTCGGCAACATGCGCACGGTGTGCGCATGTTTGGAAAAAATCCGAAAGTCGAATCCAGGATTTCGAATTTCCTGATAGGTTGCTGCCACCGGCCGCGTGAGGTACAGCGACATTTGGATTCTGCATTGTGCCGCATGCTGAGTGCTTGACGCCGCTGCCGGTGGAAGAGAGGTCGCAATATCCTGGACTCCTCCGACTTCACATCCGTCGGGGGGGGCGACTGGGGTGCCGCCACATTCCGGCTGTTCATCAGCCGCTCCGCAACTGATTTCCGTTGGGCTGGCTCCTTTTTTCCTCTCTTGTGTAGTTTCTTGGCGCCGCTGCGCAACATATAGAGTGGAAGCCAAGTCAGACATCAGACAGGGTCAGGCATGAAGTCCCAACAACCGGCAGACCCGGCGTTCGTCGACCAGATCTACGAACACCAGGGGATTCTACGCCGAATATGCTCGGTCTACGCGTCGTCCCCTGAGGACCGTGAAGACCTCTATCAGGAGATCCTTCTGCAGAGTTGGAGATCATTCGCCTCGTTCAACGGGCAAGCCAAGTTTTCCACCTGGCTGTACCGCGTCGCACTGAACACGGCGTTGTTGCGGAGGCGGCGGTCGGCGGGCCAGCCTGCCATCCGTTTTCAGGCCGAAGGCGACATGGACGGCGCGGTCGAAGATCGCAGCGAGGGAGATATGGACGTCGCACTGCTGCAGCGGTGCATCCAGGAATTGCCGGCGTTGAATCGAGCGATTGTCCTGCTCTACCTGGAACAACGCCCGTATGAGGAGATTGCCGAGATTACCGGGCTGAGTCGGTCCAACATCAGCGTTCGCCTGGTGCGGATCAAAGACGAGTTGCGTCAACTGTTGCTGGCGAAGGGGTACCGCGAGGGCTAGGTTCGTGAACAAAGACATCCTGCAAGAAATCTGGGACAAAGGTCCCAAGGAGCCAACTATGACGAAGGCCGAGATTCAGTCGCTTCTTCAACCGCACATCCGCATAAGCGCTCTGAGGTGGCGCATCTTGGTGTGGACCTTCTTGGCGATGATGGCCGGAACGCTCATCTGTCAAGGCATGAACATCTACGCATTTCGGGCCGACCCGGTGATGCTTACTGTCGGGATCATGCTGACGGCCATCACACTGGGTTTTCTTGCCTACGGTATCCACATCATGCGTGAAATGACCTCGATAGACCTGGCTGACGAAAGCCTGGTGGAAAAGCTCACGCGGCGGCTGCGTTTCCACCGAACCAAGTACGAGATCTGGCTATGGATGATCGCGTTGACCGTGGCGTTTCTCAGTTTCGCGGTGAGCACCCTGCCGGATGCCGAAGAGGGCCCTTATCGAATCAACCGCCCCGCTTTCTTCATCGGCATCACGCTCGGACAGATCCTCGTCATGTATGTCGCGTTGAAGCTTGGTCATTACCCGCTTGTCAGGGAATCGAAAGCGATCCTGAGTGACCTGGAGAATCAGGTGACCACCGGCACGGAACAAATCCGGTCACTTAAGTACACCTGGCGCCTATGGGGCCTGCTCGTCTTTGCGCTCGGTACGTTCCTGCTGCTCTGGGGAATCTGGGCATTCGCCAGCCGGTTGCCGTGAACGAGCCGCGCGAAGGCCGTGACCGCCTGCAGTGTCCGAGGCTTGAGATGGCCCACCAGGTTGGGCAGTGTAGGAGAACCGGCGAGAACGTGCGATTTTAATATCGGCAGGCGTACACGTTGTTCGACCTCTCGTTCACCCTCCTCCACGCTCCCTGCTGAACGGACCGGCAGTTCGGAATGGCCAGGGACAGCGTCGTGCCCTTGCCGCTGCTCCGCCGGTCACAGCAATCGCAGCAGGATTGGCGGTAGGGGTGACTCATATGCGACGAGTTGGCCCGACAACGGATGCGGGAATTGCAGGGAAGTGGCGTGCAATCCGAGGCGTCGGGCGGGATTGCTGTCGCCCCGTACTTTTTGTCGCCGACGATGGGACATGCCGCATCAGCCAGATGCACTCGGATCTGGTTGCGGCGTCCCGTCTCGGGTATCACTTCGATTAAGGTGCGGGTGAGGGCCCGCTTTACCACTCGGTAGCGGGTCACCGCCAGACGCGTCCGGTCACTCTGAGGGGCGCTGTAGACTTTCAGTGGATTGCTCTCATCCAAATACGATTCCAGCACACCGCAATCGGCGGGCGGTTGGCCCTCCACGATGGCCAGGTAGCGTTTGGCGGCCGCGTGCCAATTGGCCTGCAGCGCTCGTTTCGCCGTCTCCGTTTTGGCATAGACCATCAGCCCGGACGTCTCGCGGTCCAACCGGTGGACAATCCACACGCGCTCCCGACTCTGAGGATTTCCCCCACGCACGTAGTGGGTCAGAAAAGTATAGGCCGTCTTGTCCCGTTGCGTCGCGCTCGCCATGCTCAGCATGCCTTCGGGCTTGTCGATGACGATCAGCGACGCATCCTCGAACAATAACTTCATTCCCGGCGGCAGTAGATGCTCCGCGCGCACCTCGCCCTTGTCACGAATCGCCACCACATCCCCCGTCTGCAACGAGTGGTTCGAACGTGTGACGGCCCGCCCATTGACCTGAACCGACCCGTGCTTGAGCCATTGCCGGACCTTGGTTCTCTTCACCTCCGAATGACAGGCGAAAAGAAAGGAGAGTAGTTCCGTAGGCTGCTGGACCGTGAAAGATGCGGGCATGAATCTATCTGCTGTGAGAACGAGCTAGCGGAGTCTGAAACGGTTAGTCGGTAATATGCGCGCACGGTGCGCGCATGTTGGGGACAAATCGGAAATTCGAAGCACGAAATGTAAAAATCCCAAACAAATTCCAATGACAAAAACGGGGAAGGACGCAGGACGCAGCATCCCCCCGTGGTGAGAATCTGCTTGTGGCGCATGACTGTGGTTTTGTCGGCAGCGGAGGTTTTTTTGTTTCAGTTTTGGATTTCGAATTTGTTGAGAATTTCGATCTTCGGATTTCCTATTTGGCTGCGGCCGTATGGACGGACTGGTCTGGCGACTCCGCTCATGCCCACAGTCTAGCTGGAAACGAGGCGGGTGGCGAATCAACCGGCCGGTTCTCTGGTCGCAAGGCGGGATGGCTCGTGCTGGCTCGACCGAGCTGCCGGCACCACCCACGGAAACTCCGGGCCGCTCCCTGTTGACATATTGTGCCATTAAGCATAGAGTGTCATCCATGAGCGAAGCCGGCGAGGATCGACTGAAGGCACTGCACGACATCTGCCGGGCGCAGGGAATCCCCCTCACGCACCAGCGCCGCGCGGTACTGGAGGTGTTGTTGCAGCGATCGGACCACCCGACGGCGGATCAGATGTTCGAGGCCGTGCAGCTTCACAGTCCGCAAATCTCCCGCAGAACCGTCTATCGAGTCCTCGACACGCTGGTCGAACTGGGCTTGATTCGCCGCGTTCACCACCCTGGCGCGACCGCGCGCTTCGATGCCATGATTCATCGCCACCACCACCTGGTCTGCACGACCTGCCACAAAATCGTGGATCTGGAAAGCCCCGCCCTGGACAAGATCTCGCTGCCCAAGGGGAGGCCGCATGGATTTGATGTGAGCGATTTCTCCGTGCAACTTATCGGCACGTGCCCGGAGTGCCGGAAAGACCGCCGGACGTAGCATGACTCGGCCAGGCATGCTCCGTGGAGACATGATCTGTGGAAAAGAAACGACCTGTGCGACGCGCCACGACGTACCCCGGAGGTTCGCTGGACGCGCGCGGTCCGGTTAGGAAATGACGCCACCTCAAACGACAGGAGATAAAACATGAGCGACGCGAAGAAACTCACCAACAACGCCGGTGCTCCCGTTGCCGACAATCAGCACATCATGACGGCCGGGCCCCGTGGTCCGCAACTGCTGCAGGACGTCTGGTTCCTGGAGAAACTGGCCCACTTCGATCGAGAGGTGATTCCTGAGCGACGCATGCATGCCAAGGGCTCGGGAGCCTACGGCACCTTCACCGTCACGCACGACATCACCCGGTACACGAAGGCCAATGTCTTATCCCAACCAGGCAAGCAGACCGAGGTCTTCGTCCGGTTTTCCACCGTGGCTGGCGAACGGGGCGCGGCGGATGCCGAACGCGACATCCGTGGTTTCGCCATCAAGTTCTATACCGAAGAAGGGAATTGGGACCTGGTAGGCAACAACACGCCCGTGTTCTTCCTGCGCGATCCCTTGAAGTTCCCCGACCTCAATCATGCCGTGAAGCGGG
The DNA here is from genome assembly GCA_963802295.1 of uncultured Planctomycetota bacterium. GTDB lineage: Bacteria > Planctomycetota > Planctomycetia > Pirellulales > Pirellulaceae > JAJRVM01. Next base: position 181,480 of record CAWDIM010000014.1, read on the forward strand.
ATCCGCGGACGAACTTGCGCAGTGCTCGCAACAACTGGGACTTCTGGACTTCGCTTCCCGAGTCGCTCCATCAGGTCACGATCACGATGAGCGACCGCGGGATTCCCTACTCCTACCGCCACATGAACGGCTACGGCAGCCACACTTTCAGCCTGATCAGCCCCAACAACGAACGGTTCTGGGTCAAGTTCCACTTGAAGACCCGGCAGGGCATCAAGAACCTCACCGACGGGGAAGCTGAAACGTTGATCGGCAAGGACCGGGAAAGCCACCAGCGCGACCTGCGCGAGAGCATCGAGCAGGGTGACTTCCCCAAATGGGATATGAAGATCCAGGTGATACCGGAGCGGGATGCCGCGCAGTTCCCCTTTAACCCCTTTGACCTGACCAAAGTCTGGCCACACAAGCAATACCCGCTGATCGACGTGGGGGTGCTCGAATTGAACAAGAGCCCGGAGAATTACTTCGCCGAAGTGGAGCAGGCGGCCTTCAATCCCGCCAATATCGTCCCCGGCATCGGCTTCTCGCCCGATAAGATGCTGCAGGGGCGACTGTTTTCCTATGGCGATGCCCAACGTTACCGGCTCGGCGTGAACCATCATCTGATCCCGGTAAATGCGCCCCGCTGCCCGGTTCACAGCTACCATCGCGATGGCGCCATGCGCACGGACGGCAATCATGGCGGCACGCTGGGTTACGAGCCCAACAGCTATGGCCAGTGGCAGCAGCAGCCCGACTTCCGCGAGCCGCCGCTGGCCCTCGATGGCGCCGCCGACCATTGGAATCACCGGGAGGACGACGACGACTATTACTCGCAGCCGGGTGCCCTGTTCCGGATAATGAGCCCGGAGCAACAGCAGGTTCTCTTCGCGAACACCGCCCGCGCCATGGGGGACGCTCCCCAGGAGATCAAGATCCGCCACATCGGCAACTGCATGCAGGCCGATCCGGCCTACGGCACGGGAGTTGCCCAGGCCTTGGGCATCTCTGTTAGCGAAGTGGCGAAATAGTTGACCGTCTGACGGCGGGGCGGGGGAGCGGTCCGTTTGTCACGCCTATGTGCCTCCTGGACGGTACCTTCATCTTCGTGAAAATCTGTCCGACCACCAGGACTCAGGACTGCTGGTCGGACGCCGTAATCACCTAACGATTCGTTGCTCGCTTTGCCGCTGATGGCCACAGCAAGCCCCACTTGTTTCAGCAGCATCCCTTTTCCGGTACAATTCAAGGTGTCACCCCGCGGTCTGAGGGGGTCTTGGGATGCCGGGGTACGAGCGGGCCCGACCGCGCGACGGCTGCCGATCGATGCGGATCGACGGTGGCGGCCAGACGGTGCCGGATGGGGAGTCGCGAGGGCGATGCCACTAGGCGAACGGTTTCTCACGCACACCGGGGCAGTTGTTGCGTTGCGCTCGGGAACTGGCCGGTGAATCGTTTTGGGGAATGTGTAGCGTCACGGGAAAGTATCCGCGGATGATCGAAAGGGAAAACAGCCATGGCGAAAGAGCTGACACGACGTGAATTCGTCCAGACCGCTGGAGCAGGTGCCGCCGCATTGGCCTGGCTCGGCACAGGCGCGACGCCGACAGTGTTTGCGGCGGCAGCGGACAAGCCAGCCTTGTTGGGCGGCAAGCCTTTGCATGACGGAGGCTGGCCTGGCTGGCCTGAGTGGCGCGAGTCGTGGGAGCCGCAGGTGTTGGATGTCTTGCGGAGCGGACATTGGTGCTGCTCCGGCGGTGGCGGGCAGGTAGCGGACTTTGAGGCGGCCTATGCGCAATTGATCGGGGCCAAACAATGCGTGGCGACGGCCAGCGGCACCACGGCGCTGATCACCGCCCTGCACGTGGCGGGAGTGGATGCCGGCGACGAAGTCATTACGTCCCCCTACACCTTCATCGCCACCTATAACACGATCCTGATGCATCGAGCCCTCCCGGTGTTCGCCGACACGGATCCCGCCACGCTGACGATGGATCCGGCTTCGATCGAAAGTCGGATCACCGAACGGACTCGCGCCATCGTGCCGGTCCATATCTACGGCATGCCGTGCGACATGGATCCCATTAACGCCATCGCCAAGAAGCACAACCTGGCCGTCGTGGAGGACGCCTGTCAGGCGTGGCTGGCGGAATATAAAGGCCACAAGTGCGGTACGCTCGGCGACTTGGGCTGCTTCAGCTTCCAGAACTCCAAGCACATTCCGGCCGGCGAGGGAGGCGCCATCACCGGCAACAGCGCGGAACTCCTGGACCACTGCAATGCCTTCCACAACTGTGGTCGCGCCAGTGGGACTTTCCAGGGAAGCGGCTGTTTCAGCCGAGGGAGCAATTTCCGGATGCAGCATTTCCAGGCCGCCATGCTGCTGCAGCAGATCGACAAGCTGGTGACGGACACTCAGCGCCGGCGCGAAAACGCCGACTACCTGACAGCCGGCCTGCAAGAGATCCCCGGCATCCAACCCGCGCGCATTCCGGAAAACAGCCGAGCGGTCTGGCACCTGTATCCGTTCCGTTACGACGCCCAGCAGTTCAATGGCCTGTCGCTGGGCAGGTTCTTTCAGGCCCTCAGTGCCGAGGGGGTTCCCTGCGGTGGCGGCTATCAAGAACAGTACTACGACGGCCTGCTCGACGAGGCGATTAGTTCGCGCGGATTCCAGCGACTCTTCCCAGCCGAACGGCTGACAGCCTATCGCGACAGCTTCCAGCAACTGCAGGGTAACAAGCTGGTCTGTGAGACGACGGTCGGGTTGTTCCAGACTCTGCTGCTGGCGAACCGCAGCGATATGGATCACATTATCGAAGCGGTCCGGAGAATTCACGCGCACAGCGCCGCCTTGGCGAAAATGGCTTGAACAACGTCATGTCGGTCGGTCGCCTGTTGGTGACCAAATCGAAATGAAGGGTACGGCGTCTGAGGCCTCTTGGATCGGCAGGACGCGTCACGGCACGTTGCGCCGTCCATTGTGCTGCCGGTTGGGCGTACGAGTCGTTCACCAGACTTGTCGCGCCGACGGCGTCGCCGCGCCCGGCAGATTGCAGCGGCCGCGCCGCGGCGGTAGATTGGTTGCTGCGGAAGACGTCGACTCATTAGAACGGCAAGCCGCGGTCTGACTTTATGGCTCGTCGACCGCTCTCATCTGACAAGAGCCATTCCGCGCGGTATGGTGGGCGTGCGAATGAAGAGCATCGGCACGCGTTTTTCGATTGTTGTCGGCGCGTTTGCGATCGCGTTTTCCGCGATCATTCTCTATCGAGCCTGGTCGTCGACACGCAACCACATGGAGCAGGTGACGGCACTTCAGGCCGAACTGGCGTTGGAATTCGATCTTGCCATTCGGCAGTACGCCGCCGAATCTATCCGGCCCGAGATGGCCAAACGCATCGGCCAGGACGAGTTCGTTGTGGAGGCTATGTCGACGTCCTTCATTGCGCGACGAGTGTTTGAGAAGGTCCAGGAGGCCTTGCCCGAATACGTGATCAAGTTCCCTTCCGACAATCCCCGCAATCGGGACAACCTTGCCGGGCCGGAGGAACTGAAACTGCTGGAGTATTTCCGCGAAAACCCTGGCGAGACGCGGTGGCAGGGGAAGATCCAGATGAACGGAGGCGAGTATCTGGCCTATTTGAGCGTCATGCGCATTGAACCAAGCTGTCTCCAGTGCCATGGCCGTCCGGAGGATTCGCCCAAGTCCCTGATCGAGCGGTACGGAAGCGAGGGGGGGTACTACCGTCAAATCGGAGACGTGGCCGGGATGGACTTGATCGCCATCCCCATGGACAAAGTCAACTCGTCGCTGGCCAAGGAGGCCACCGCGAACGTACTCACCATGCTGCTCTGGCTGATCTTGCTCTTCGGTACGATTTTCGTCGCCTTCCGGTTGATCGTGTCCCGCCGCCTGGCGGCGATAGCCGGCCACTTCCAGAAGGCGGCTGGGCAGGCAGAAGAAATCCCACTGACCCTGATTCAAGTGAAAGGCCGGGACGAGATCAGTATCCTGGCGCGGAGTTTCAATGCCTTGGCGAAACGACTCAGGGCGTCGCACGAGTCGCTTGAACAGCGAGTTCGTCAACGGACGGCGGAACTGGCTCAAGCCAACGCCGAGCTGGAGGATGCGCGAGATGCCGCCGAAATCGCCAATCGAGCCAAGAGCGATTTTCTGGCCAATATGAGCCATGAGATCAGGACCCCGATGAACGCCATCATCGGAATGACCGAACTCGTCTTGAGCACCGACCTGGCTCCCTCACAGCGCGAGTACCTGAGAATGGTCCAGGAATCGGGCGACTTGTTGATGACCGTCATCAACGACATCCTCGATTTCTCCAAAATCGAGGCCGGCAAGCTGGATCTGGAGGAGACGGTATTCAGCCTGCGGGAACGAGTCGGCGACGTGATGAAATCGCTGGCCTTGCGCACACATGGCAAAGGGCTGGAGCTTGCCTGTCGCATTCACCCGGATGTGCCAGATACCCTGCTGGGAGACCCAACTCGACTCGGTCAAATAGTCCTCAACCTGGTTGGCAACGCTGTCAAATTCACAGATCGAGGTGAAATCGTCCTGGAGGCGACGTGCGAGTCGCGAACCGAGGGCGAGGTCGAACTTCACTTCCGCGTGCGCGATACGGGTATCGGCATCCCGGCGGATAAGTTGAATTCGATCTTCCAGGCCTTTACGCAGGCCGACACGTCCATCACACGCAAGCACGGAGGAACTGGCTTGGGGCTGGCCATTTCCTCTCGCTTGATCGGTCTCATGGGTGGACGCATCTGGGCCGAGAGCCAGGTCGGTGAAGGGAGCGTCTTCCATTTCGTTACCACATTCAAAATACCGCTCCACGGGCCCCCTGCCAAGTTCAGAGTCCAGTCGCGTGTCGTCACGGGGGCACGCGTTCTGATTGTTGACGATAACGCGACGAACCGGCTCATTCTGGAAGAAATGACGAGGAACTGGGGCATGCAATCTGGTTCCGTGGGCAGCGCTCGTGAAGCCCTCATCGCGTTACGCGAGGCTGTCACATCGGGAGCGCGGGTGCAGCTGGTGCTGTCCGACGTGAACATGCCGGAAGTGGACGGCTTTACTTTGACGCAGTGGATTCGGCAGGACGCGGATCTAGCCGACACGATCGTCATCGTCCTCACTTCGGGAGCCCGTCCCGAGGATATCAAACGGTGTGATGAACTCCGAGTGGCTGCACACCTGATGAAACCGGTGAAGCAATCGGAACTCTTTAACGCCATCGGCATGTCGTTGGGAGTCGCCGCTGCGGAGGATGGGGAAGAGGAGGTGTTACGGGACGACGGGAAAGCAGTACTGCAGCCACTGCGGATTCTGTTGGCTGAGGATAGCCTGGTGAATCAAAAGCTGGCCGTCGGCCTGCTGGAGAAGAACGGCCACTCGGTCGTGGTTGTGGAAAATGGCAAGGATGCGATCGCGGCGCTGGCGTCACGGGAGTTCGATGTTGTCTTGATGGATGTCGAAATGCCGGACATGGATGGCCTGGAGGCGACGGCCGTTATCCGCGTGAAGGAAAGACTGACCGGCAAGCACGTCCCCATCATTGCGATGACAGCCCATGCCATGACCGGAGACCGCAGACGTTGCCTGGAGGCGGGCATGGATGGTTACGTGTCCAAGCCGATCCGTGCTCGGCTGTTGTTTGACACCCTGGCATCGGTCCTGGCGGAACTCCGGTCCTGAATCGCTGCGGCGCAATCCCGAACCGTAATCAAGTCACCGTTGACTGTCGCGCCTGACCGTGCTGGAATTCTCGCCGCGGCTGGTTTCCAGGAATTCCCCAACTTCTCTGCGCTTGCGGGCATCGCCTCCGAACTCGGCCGCAGCGCCCAGTCAGATGCGCTTGCCTGAGCGGGGTTGCGGTGATGTTCGAAGTGGGAAGCGGCGCGAGACAGTGCACACTTCACCAGGCAATGGAGAGTCGCCCGGTGACATTGGTGACCTGATAGCAGGAGCCGAACTCAGCTGGTCCTCGTTCGAATGCGATGCGCCCTTTAACCCACGGGTAGCTGGCATTCAGATACACACGGATATTCTCTTCGCGCGCTTCTCGACCGGGAAAGAACCGGACAGTCGCGTTTGCCAGCCCGTCGACCTCCAGTCGCCGGACCACTCCCTTCTCGTTCGAATGACGTTCGTTGCAGCCGATGCGTCCATCCTCGGTCTGAGTGACAAAGATACGGCATTCGCGGTGCCAGCCGCGAGGCAGGTTGTACGTCGTACAGCCTGCTTCGAGCAGCGTTTCGTAGCCCAGCAGCAGCGGTGCCCCTTGCGGAAAGCGGAATCGCTGCTGAACCGTTGTGTCTGGCGTGTAGCCCGAGAAGTAGTATCCGTTGTTGCTGGCGCAATGCACACGACCGGATTCTTGATGTGGGGCCGCAATTTGGTCTGCAGGAACGTGTAACCAAACTCGCTCAGTACATAGCGCATCAGCAGGGGGCCGTGGAAAAACTCCTCCGGATTGTCGGGTGTCAGCAGACGGCCACCCGTGTGGCGATTTGAGTTGGTGCCGCGGCAGTAGACGACTTTCCCTCCTTGCCACTCCGGTTGGCTTCGCGCGACCAATATGTCGCGCGTCTGTCCTTGCTGTGTGATTGTGGCCAGTACGCGGGTGGCCGGGTCGGCACGGTCCCTGACCACCGACTCGACACCGCCTCCATTGACCAGTGCGACATGGCGGACCTGGCCGGGATTCTGGACCTGGGCGAACGTGTCGCCGGTCACGAAGTCTGCCATGTCGAAGACACCCTCGAGCGGTTCCGCCTGGGCCAGGTTCAGGAAGTCCAGGAAGGCCGGCCCCGCATGCGTGACGGGGCCGTAAATCAGCAGATGACCTCCCTGTTGCACGAAATGAACGAGCGCTCCCTCCACGGCGGAATTCGCCGCCGGGACAATGGTCACGAGCACTGTGTGCCGAAAGAGGTCTGGCTTCTTCTCCTGCGCCGTGAGCAGCGCGGCGGTCGAGACGACGGTGTTGAGCGGGAAGCCGTCGTTAATAGCCTGGCGGATCACCCAGTCGCCGCTGAATATCTCACTCAAGCGTTCCTGGTCCTGGTACGCCCAGTCGTGATACTCGTCAAAGGGGTAGACCCACACAAAGGGGCCAGGGGTATCGGGCGCATCGCGGCGACCAGCGAGAATGTGCGGAATGACCTCATTCGGGACCTGAGCAGGCATGTTGCCAAACGAATCATCCACGGTCAGCAGATTCAAGTGAGTCGGCAAAGCGACTTCGCCATCGCGATTGACACGCGCGCAACCCAACGGCAAATAGATATCGTGGGGCTCGCGGCCGTAGCGATCGAGCCACGGGCTGTTGATCCACCAGGGGTCGTGCGTGTAGAAGCGGAACAGATACTCCTCGCCAGGCAGTTCGGCCATACGGGACAGGTAGCCGGTCAATTCCAGTCCGAAATCACCATCCAACGCAGCCCAAGGTGAGTTCGGGGGGGGCAAGAGATTGAAGCCGCCGCGATAGATCTCACGGAGATCCACGCCGTCTTTGGCCAGGTCAATGCCGGTGGCGAGGTTGGTGCCGCGTGTTTCAATGCGAAACGTGGGACACTCCGCTCGAAACAGTCTCCAGAAGGCCACAATCTTCTCGCGCGTGTCAAACAGCTTGTCGCGCTGGAAGTCTTTCCCCGTGAAGATCGCTCCCGTCGAGGACCAGGTCTCCAGTCCGAAGCCCAGGCCATTGGAAAACCAAATGTAGTCGTATCCCAGATCGGCGAGGAAATGCTGAGCCTGCCGCCCGAAAAAGGTGCCGAACGGTGTCCCCTCGGGGATGCCGTCGGGAAAGCCGGCATAGTGCGACTTGTCCTCGTGAAGCTCGGCATAGCAGCAAACGAAGCTCTTGTCTCCCATTGTGGCCGACATGCAGATCTCGGGGTGCTTCTGGTACTTGAACTCCGACTTGGCGAACTCCGGACCGGGGTCAAAGGTGGCACCGATGCGGACCGGTTTTCCCGTGATGCGATGCCCTTCCTCTTTGAGACACGCGACGATGAACCGCAGATCTCGCAGCGTGTACTCCGGCGGCTCCTCCATATAGAGGAAGGCCCGATCATGGATCGACAGGGGAGCCTCGGGCTCGGATCCGACGGCGCGCCCGCTGTTGGGATTGCCCAGGTACATGGCCCATTCCAGACGCTGATGCAAGTCGCCCGTATAGCTGAGGATCTCGGAGCCGTCGGCTGTCCACAGCATGACTGAAACCTGATCGGCGTGGCGGATCAAGGGTGCCCACTGTGTGAACATTTCCCGACAGATGCCGCGGATGTACTGCTCATCGTTCCTCTTGAACGGCTTGAGGCTCATTTCCAACGTCACATTCTGAAACGGCCTGCCGCTGAGGAAGGCGGAGTCGTCCAGTCCAATTCGTGCGTCCTGTGGAATCTGCCCCACAACCGTCGCGGAAGGCACGCTAAACGCCAGCCACCAGACGATCGATAACGTCTTTCTCGTCATTACTGTTCCCTTTCGTGCTGCTGGCGGCGTTCCAAGTAGTATTTCTGCAGATAGGCCACGCAGGGGCGGCCGTTGGCCGCCATTTGGGCACAGCGGGCCAGCGGCGATTGGGCTTGCTCCACTGCCGCTCTTGTGCGAGTCACGACCCCCTCATCCACATCTCGCTCAATTTCCTCGCACGTCACTCCAAAGCAGGCGCAGATCGGAGCCAGCGGGTCTTTGGGATAGACCGGCCGCAACAGGTCATCCGCCAACAGGAATCCTTCGAAGCCATCAAAATACGCCACGGCACATTTCGGTGATGGACAGAAGTAGGCCGGCTCGGTCAGCGTGCTTCGCTGCTCAGCGGTCAGAAAATTCTCCAAGACGGCCGCCCCCACCCGCTCGCCCTGCGATTCGCAGCGAGGACAGAAAGTGCCCGTGTCGTCAGGTTCTCGCACAAAAGCTTTGTTCATGGCTGTTCGGCTCGCGGCCAGGAGATGACTTCGACGGCACAGTAGGTTGCCACAGGCATCGCAGCATCTCGATCGGCCGATTCGTTCTGATATCGACTCGGGAAGAGGCCAGGCGGCCCACCACAGTCACCGTCTCCCCGTATCAGCGTATTGCCGAGACTCGCCCTCTGCAAGCGCTCGCAGCGGAGTGCACTGCCAACGCCCGTTTCTACCGAGCCCGCCTCGGTAGGACGACAACTGGCCAGCTACCCGCGACTCCGCACGACGCCCGTTTCTACCGAGCTTGCCTCGGTAGGACGACAACTGGCCAGCTACCCGCGACTCCGCACGGCGCCCGTTTCTACCGAGCTTGCCTCGGTAGGACGACAACTGGCCAGCTACCCGCGACTCCGCACGGCGCCCGTTTCTACCGAGCTTGCCTCGGTAGGACGACAACTGGCCAGCTACCCGCGACTCCGCACGACGCCCGTTTCTACCGAGCTTGCCTCGGTAGGACGACAACTGGCCAGCTACCCGCGACTCCGCACGGCGCCCGTTTCTACCGAGCCCGCCTCGGTAGGACGACAACTGGCCAGCTACCCGCGACTCCGCACGGCGCCCGTTTCTACCGAGCCCGCCTCGGTAGGACGACAACTGGCCAGCTACCCGCGACTCCGCACGGCGCCCGTTTCTACCGAGCCTGCCTCGGTAGGACGACAACTGGCCAGCAGCTTGCGGAAGATGGTTGTCGATCGAGGTGACAGTCGCGACAATATACCGCAGGCATCTGAGGGACGCAGATCTGGAGGGTATCATGAGTCAATGCTGGAATTACGCCATGACTGTCGGGCTTATCGCAGCGCTATGTGCGACACAGTCGCCGACCGCGTCAGCCGCATCCCGCGTGGTGAAGACGACGGTTGCCTACCGCGAAGTGGACGGGCACAAGATCCTGCTCGATATCTATCGCCCGGAAGGGAACGAAGTGCGACCGGTGATCGTTTGGATTCACGGCGGGGCACTGATCATGGGCAACCGTGAATACGTCGACCCACAAGTAAGTGCCGTGGCCGAAGAGAGAGGTTATGCCCTGGTTTCGATCGATTATCGACTGGCACCCGAAACGAAGCTACCCGAGTTGATCAGCGATATTGAAGCGGCTTTCCATTGGCTGGCGGAGGCTGGCGCGAAGCAGTTTCACCTCGATGTGGATCATATTGTCGTGACCGGCGGGTCTGCCGGGGGCTACCTCACATTGGTGACCGGATACCGTGTCGAGCCGCGACCGAAAGCGCTGGTCGCGTTGTACGGCTACGGTGATCTGATTGGGGAGTGGTACTCCACCCCCAGTCCTCATCCGTGCCACAATCCACGGAAGATCACGCGTGAAGAGGCGGCGCAACAAACGGATGGAACGGTCATCTCGGATCCCGGCCAGCGAAAGGGAGACGGCGGCCTGATCTATTTATACTACCGGCAAAACGGTATCTGGCCGCGGGAAGTCAGCGGCTTTGATGCCGCCACGATCACCGAGAAGATCGCCCCATTTGAGCCGGTGCGAAATGTCACGCGGGACTATCCTCCCACGATGCTGATCCACGGCACGAAAGACACCGACGTCCCCTTCGCAGAGTCGACGATGATGGCCGAGCAGTTCGAGCGGCATGGTGTTCCGTACGTGCTGAAGGCCATCGAGAATGGAGAGCACGGTTTTGGCGGCGGCGACCCCCAACAAATCGCCAGCGCCTACGAAGCCATGCGGGAATTCATCGTGAAGCATCTATCCTCGCGTTAATCTTGGAAGCAGAAGTTGGTATCATGCATGACATCGCGCGACAGAGGGTGAAGGGAACACCCACGATCGTGCTCCACCCCGAGAGGCAACGTGAAAGCTAATTGCCGGAGGTAATGACCATGGTTCGAGAGCTCATCCGCATCGTTATCGCGGCTCTGCTGATCGCTGCCGCTGCGCCCTTCGCCTTGGCGGACAGGCCGAACATCCTCTTCATCTTTTCCGACGATCACGCGCAGCACGCGATCTCGGCTTACGGCTCGAAGGTCAACAAGACGCCGCATATTGACCGTCTGGCGGTCGAAGGTGCTCGGTTCACGCATTGCTGTGTCACGAACTCCATCTGCACTCCCAGCCGCGCCACGCTGCTGACGGGCCAGTATTCGCACCTGAACGGAGTCCCCGTCTTCAATCGCTTCGACGGCTCGCGCGACAACGTCGCCAAGCACATGCGGGCCGGCGGATACCACACCGGTATGATCGGCAAGTGGCACCTGGGGAGCGACCCCACGGGCTTCGACCGCTGGATCGTCCTGCCTGGTCAAGGTGCCTATTGGGATCCAGTCTTTCTGGTCCCCGGTCACAAGCTCACGATCAAGGGGCACACCACGGATATTACCGGCGATCTCGGCGTCGAGTTTCTCGAGACGCGTCCGAAAGACAAACCGTTCTTCCTGATGCTGCACCATAAGGCTCCACACCGCGCGTGGGAACCTGACGAACGCAACAAGGCGTTGTTCCAGGACGCGGTCATACCAGAACCCGAGACGCTGTGGGACGACTACGCGACTCGTCCCGCTGCCTTGCCGGAGAATCAGCAGACGGTGGCCCACGATTTGACGCGGCGAGACCTGAAACTGGAGCCCCCCGCCGACCTGACGGGTCCGGCGCGCAATCAGTGGTTGCAGCAGAAGCCGACCGAAGTCACGGTGGACGGCAAGACTCTGACCGGCCAGCAACTCATCAAGTGGAAGTACCAGCGTTATATGCAGGACTACCTTGCCTGCGTACAGGGTGTCGATGACAACGTCGGCAAGATACTCGATTACCTCGACCGGACAGGCCTTGCCGAGAACACCATCGTCATCTACGCGGCCGACAACGGCTGGTATCTCGGCGACCTCGGTTTGTACGACAAACGCTTCATGTATGAGCCCGGCCTGCACGTTCCCCTGCTCGCCAGAGGCCCCGGAGTCAAGGCGGGTATCATCCCCGACCAGCTGGTGGCCAACATTGACTGGGCTCCCACCTTCCTGGATCTGGCCGGTTTGAGCGTGCCCGACTCGATGCAAGGCCGCAGCCTGGCTCCGTTGTTGCGCGGCGAATCACCGGCCGATTGGCGCAAGAGCGTCTACTACCGCTACTACCACTCCCCCGGTCATCACAACACGGCAGCTCATCTGGGCGTTCGGACAGCCACCCATAAGTTGATCTACTACTGGGACAAGCACGCTTACGAACTGTTCGACCTCAGCCAGGACCCGACCGAGCAGCACAATCTGCTCTACGCCTCCTCGGATGCGAACAAGCCGGAAGTTGTGCGGGTAATGGCCGAATTGCAGGCCGAGATCAGCCGCCTGCAACGGGAGTTTCGCGACGAAGGCCAATACGCCGACCCAGCGACCTGGCCCAAGGGGAGTGCCGACGGTCCCTTTGACGACAAACAACCCACCGGTATCAAGACCGTCGCCGAGGCGATCGCAACGTCCTGGCAGCCATGAGTAGATGTAGATGTAGGGTGTGCCAAGGAGCGGTAGCGGTAGGGTGTGACAAGCTCGCGAGATAGCACGTTCCACGATCCACGACGATGACCGCGAGCGCCGGCACACCAACATGCGCGCTGTTCCTGGCAACTGTCGTGGCCGGTCAACGAACGGCCGCCACCGCTGGTTGCCGACGTTCTGACTCCCGAGGTGCACGCTATTGTGCCGAACGCATTCTGGTGTGCCGGCGCTCGCCGAAGTCGTCGTCGACGGTGGATCGCTTGACCCGGCGAGCTTGGCACACCCTACGTCTATTGTGCCGAACGCATTCTGGTGTGCCGGCGCTCGCCGAAGTCGTCGTCGACGGTGGAGCGCTTGACCCGGCGAGCTTGGCACACCCTACGTCTACAATTGTGCCGAACGCATTCTGGTGTGCCGGCGCTCGCCGAAGTCGTCGTCGACGGTGGAGCGCTTGACCCGGCGAGCTTGGCACACCCTACGTCTATTGTGCCGAACGCATTCTGGTGTGCCGGCGCTCGCCGAAGTCGTCGTCGACGGTGGAGAGCTTGACCCGGCGAGCTTGGCACACCCTACGTCTACATTGTGCCGAACGCATTCTGGTGTGCCGGCGCTCGCCGAAGTCGTCGTCGACGGTGGAGAGCTTGACCCGGCGAGCTTGGCACACCCTACGTCTACAATTGTGCCGAACGCATTCTGGTGTGCCGGCGCTCGCCGAAGTCGTCGTCGACGGTGGAGAGCTTGACCCGGCGAGCTTGGCACACCCTACGTCTACGTCTACTCAGGGTTAAGCGTCACGGTCACACACGGGGACTGTAAGGCAACGGGAGCATGACCGTCTCCGCGCGGCTCGAGTTCGCCAGTCGGTTGCCGATGGCAATGACAAACGTGGATCCCACCAAGACCAACAAGGCCAATGCGACCAGCAGAGCAGTACGACGGCTGACTCCCTGCCATTCGCGTGCCAGAATACCGCAGAGCGTGCTGAATACAATCACAAACGCCAGATGGATGGACCAGCTCGTGAAATCATAGCGGCCCATGAATGTCGTTCCGATTCCGTAGAGCATGAATCCGACGTACCATGTTGCACCGGACAAGGAAGCCCAGAAGTAGTTGCGTGCCAGGAGTCCAGCGCCTTGCGCGGCGCTCGAAGATCCCGTCCAGTCCTGCGGCCGGTCAGTCGGTTTTCCCAGGTAATCTCCATACGTTCCGTTGCGCAGCCCGAGGTACAAACACCAGAGCAGGTTCACGGCCAGGCCCCCGGCCATCACCATTACGAATACCGGACCGTTCTGGAAGATCACCGGCGCGCCGTTATCTTGTGCCGCCTGGGCAATGGGGCGTCCCGCTTGAATGCCGAAGGCGAAACCGGCACTCATGACCCCGGAAAATGTCGCCACCGCAAATCCCAAGGCCAGTGACTTGCGGCCGTCTCCCGCTGTCCGCGCAGGACACTCGCGTTCGCGGCGCCAACCCGCCAGACCACACAGTCCGATGCCGCCCAGGCATATCACGACGCCGACCAGCACCAGTCGCCCCCCCCATCCGCCGGCGAGCGTTTCCAGTTCACCCTGCACCAACGGCGGCACGAGTGTACCCAACGACACCGTGTAACCCAACGCCACCGCCTGCCCAAGCGACATGCCGAGATAGCGCATGCTCAAGCCAAAGGTCAAGCTGCCACACCCCCACATCGCACCGAAAAGGAAGGCCCAACAGATCGCCTGCCAGGGAGCGTCGGAGAGAGTGGCGACGGGGTGCGAGCCCGTTAGCCACGCTACCAGCAGCGGCATGATCCCCCACGCGGCGACGCCTTGTGCCAGCCACGCCGACTCCCAGGCCCAGGCCCGCACCCGCTTCAGCGGAACGTAAAACGACCCGTGCGCCACACCGCCTGCCGCGTGAAAGCCCACCCCCACAAATGGATTGTCCAGCATGCTCACCCCCTAACGCGGTCGTTGGCCACAACCAAACCGGAAATCCGAAATCCCAATATCGCAATCCTAAACATACTCGAAATCCAAATCGGCAATCCCCCTGCTCCACTCAGGCAGCCCTCTTCCCAATTTTTGAACGTGTCCGGTGGCTGAGGGTTGATCGTAACCTATTTTGCCCAGCCGTGAAATCGATCTGCCGTGACCAGACGTGTCACCTCCCCTGGCGATACTTGTCGTAGTGATCCCAGGACTGCTTTCCGGAGACAACACGATGCGCCAAATGATCCGCCGTGCCATGTGTCAGCCAGACGATGTGGTCATCGAGTTCGACTACTGCGACGCGAAAGGCCTGATTACCCACCGAGTCGTCAGCCCGATTCGCTTTCTGGGCCACGACCGTTTTCTGGCCCTCTGCCTCTGCCGCGAAGAGCCCCGCCAGTTCCACTTGAATCGTTGCCAAAACGTACACCTGGAACCGGCCGCGAATTTCTTGATGCCTCTGCCGATGCCTGACAACGTAGACAGACTGCACACTGTAGTTTCCGCCGTTTGAGCGACTGCCGGTCGAGTCAGTTTCGGATGCTCGGCAGGTGTGCCGCACGCGTGCCGCTCAAACACAAGTAGCTCTACGGCAGCTTTCCGTAGCGCATCCTGAGGTGCTCGACCAGCGCAACCGCCATCGCCAGCCGTTGACTGGCACGGCTCCTGTCCGCGGCAGCCGGGCGCGCCACGCCCTCGACGGCCAGGAGTTCTTCGAGGGATTGAATACCGGCTCGCCAGTTCGCGAAGATCGACTTGAGCACGAGACAGCTCGGCTGCGAAGCTCCAACATGTCGCAGGAGTTGGTATGTCCGCTGGTGGTAGACGACCAGGACATCATTGCGGCGAAGGAACTGATTCCACTGTTGGCAGAACTCGTCCGGCGAGACAGCGGCGTCGAATTCGGCAGCCGACAGCCGCATGTGCTGCAATGCGGCGTGGGGAAAGGGCGTTTCTTGTTGGAGGCGGCAGGAAAACCGTTCGGCGGTGCCCAGCCGCTGCGCAACCCAGATGATCGGCAAGGGGGTGGTCGAACGTGGCCCTGGCCCGCCCGGCGTCGATTCGCCATAGGCCACGACCAGGCTCCCCGCGTGCTGCAGCAAAGTGTGTGGCAGGTGGCAAGGTCTGGATTGCCGTTCGTTGTTTTTCCGCCACGCGTCATGGCCACCCGCCTGTGCCAACTGACCGGCCACCATCTTGTGGAACGCGGACAGCAACTGGTCCAACCCGATCGTGTCGGGCTCCAACGCCTGCAGCGCCGCCACGGTGGCCTCCAAGGTTGACAGACTCTGGGCATTCGGTTCGCGTCGAATCCGGTACTCCCCCGGCGAGGAAGGCGCTAATCGGTAGCAGGGCAAGTCTCGAAGTTGAGGGACATCGCGGACGATCGTCTTGGCCTGATGCCACGTACCATCGATGATCACCAATTGACTTGGCCTCTGCGCGGCGGACAACTCGGTCAATGTCGGAGCGTTCGCGCGGGGATACAGCAGGCCGGCGCTAGCCTGGATGGGCAGAGCATGAGCCCCCAAACGTTGGTTGTGATCGGTAATCAAGTGACAGCGTCGCAGAGCTTTCCGCACGATCCTGGCCGTGTTGAAGGGATGGGATCGCTCGCCCACGTGTTGCAGAATCAGGACGTCCGTGCGATTGTCGATCCGTGGAATCGCCTCGCAAAAGCAGAGCGATATCGGTCGAAAGCACTGATAACAACGTTGCTGCACTTCGTTTTCCCATGTGGGGGCTGGTCGTGGCGGGTGCGTATGCACGGTGTATAAGATTAAGGCGGCCTGCGGCCGCAACCAAACCGGAAATCCGAAATCCGAAAGACAAAAACTCAAGAGAAAAAACCTCCGCCGCCGGCAAAACCACAGTCATGGGCCGCAAGCAGATTCTCATCACTGGGCATGCTACTGGATGGTCCGGCCTTCGTCCTTCGCCGTCTTTGTCATTAGTATTTCTGTCATTCGAATTTGTTTGGGATTTTTGACATTTCCTGCTTCGGATTTCGGATTTTTCTACCAACATGCGCGCACGGTCCGCGCATGTTACCGACTGACACTCTAAAGCACTGCAATTGACTCGACAATCCACTTGACTATGAACCAGAAGAAATCGTCTTACTGGTGTCTCTCGCGCAGCGAGTGCAGGTCCCACACGCGGAGTGTCTGGTCTTCGCTGCCGGACACGAGCCAGTCTCCGTCCGGAGAGAAGTCGAGAGAGCGGACGCCGCGCGTGTGGCCCTCCAGCGTGGCCAGGTCTTCGCAGGAATTCGCATCCCACAGTCGGATAATCCAGTCATTTCCACCGGTGGCGAGCAGGCGTCCATCCGGCGAAAACTTGACGCAGAAAGCAGCACCACCATGGGCGGAGAAAGAAGCCAGTTCCCGGCCGGTCTCCACGTCGGAGATGCGAATCTGGCCACTTTCATCACTCGACACCAAACGCTGCCCATCGGGTGAGAAGGAAACGCAGCGGACCCGAACCTTGTGGCCGTCGAGACGCAGCCGCACTTGATGGTCCGCGAGGTTCCAGAGCAGAAGTTCTCCTCGCTTCGCTCCCCCGCCTCCGGTAGCCAGCAAAGCGCCATTAGGCGAGAATGCGACGCTCCAGATTTCCTCGCCCCGTCCTCCAAACAGAAGACTGGCGAGCGGATTGGCAACCGTGCGACGAAGTTCGGTCCGCTTCTCGCCGGTCGGCATATCCCAGCTGAACAACTCGCCTCCTCCCTGCTTGTCTTCTGCGCCTGAAACAAGCAGACGACCATCGGGCGACACGGCAAACGTTGCCACGTAGCGAGAATGTCCCGGCAGTATTCTCGTCTGCGCTTGGGACGCTAGATCCCAGCAGCGAATCGTCGTGTCCGCGGCGGACGAGAGCAAGTTGCCTGTCGGGTCAAAGCCGACGTGTCGCGGTGCCATCTCGTGGCCCACGCACTCGGCAACCGCTTGACGGGTTTCCAGGTTCCAGACGCGAACCGTCTTGTCATCTTCACCCGCGGATGCAACGAGCTTGCCACCCGGGTGAAATGCCACAGCGCTGACAATACCGACGTGTCCGGCAATCACCTGGGAACTGACACTTGCTTGCCGCTGCGAAAGGTAGCCAGGCCGGGCCCCCCACACACGAATCGTGCGGTCCTCACTGCCGGAGTAGAGCATCCTTCCATCGGGCGAAAACACGACGGAGCGCACGCATGCGAGATGGCCTTCGAGCGTCGCGCGTTCGTGTCCGGTTACGGGATCCCACAGTCTGATCGTGGCATCATGACCGGCTGACGCCAGCGTCCGACTATCGGGTGAAAATGCCAGCCCGTGCACAGCCGAGGCATGCCCGTTGAGCGTCAGGCGTTGCTCGAACGTCGCAGGATCCCACAGGAGAATCCGACCATCGTTCGCAGCCGCGGCAAGTTGCTTCCCATCCGGCGAGAACGCGACTGCGCACACCACGCTTCCCCGGTAGGCAAGTTGCCGTATCGGCATATTCGTGTCCAGGTTCCACAACGTCATTTGTCCGGCATGCACGCCGTACAACGTGCCACCGCCGGTCACCATGTGTCGCCCATCGGGCGCGATGGCGAAGCACCAGATCTCCTCACCCGCGCCCGACAGGACTGTGTGCAGCTGATAATTGTCCATGCTCCACATTCGAATCTCGCCCGCCTTTTCGTCGCGATTCTCGGATGACGACAACAGTGTCTTACCATCGGCGGAAAAGGTCAGGTGAGACACGTTCCCGGTGTGGCCTTTGAGAATCGCAATCTGCTCACCTGTTTCGGGATTCCAGAGCCGGATCGAGCGGTCACTTGCGCCCGTCGCCAAGAGCTTTCCATCGCCGGAAAATGCCGCGCAGCGAATGCAATCGGAGTGCCCTGTAAGGGTGTGAAGCTTCTTGCCGGTGGCGAGTTCCCAGATCGACGCCGTATACGACTCCTCTTGCGTGGATACAAGCAGATCACCGCGAGGCGACACGCTCAGCGTACTGGCCGTGCCGGATAGACCATACTGGACCGACCGTTCCATCCGCTGCTCGTCGACGGCGGCGAGAACTGTGTCCCACTGACGAATGACGATATCGCCATCGTCGCTGGCCGTCGCCAAGCGGCGTCCATCACGTGAAATTGCCAGTCCCCAGATCTGGGCCCGATGAGATGGCGGAATACGCTTCTCAGCACGGGCTCCCGTCAATTCCCGCAGGGCCAGATGGCGGCCCTGATCGACCACCACCATCGTCCCTCCGTCAGGGGAGAAATCGAGTGCCACGACACAATCTTTCATCGGCATGGCCTGATCTTGACGTCCCGTGGACAGGTCCCAGACGATCACGGTTTCGTCCTCGCTGCCAGAAGCCAGGGCGTTACCATCGGGTGTAAACGCCAGACACCGGACGCACCCCTTGTGTGCTGTCAGTGCGAACCGGCGTTTTCCCGTCGCCGCTTCCCAGACCCGAACCGTCCTGTCGTGACTGGCGGACGCCAGCAGGCTGCCGTCTGGTGAATAGGCCAGCGCATGAATCGTTTCGTGGTGGCCCCGGAGCGTTCGTATCGCGTCTCCCGTGGATACGTTCCACAATTTCACCAGTCCGGAATCATCGCCCACGGCGAGCGTCTGCCCGTCGGGAGCGAACGCGATGGCGGCTGCGTGAGCCTCACCATAGTCCACGGATCGCTCCAATGTTTGCGTGGCGAGGGACCAGATTCTGACGGTTCTGTCTTGACACACAGCCACCCGCGTTCCATCCGCGGAAACCGCAACGGCGCGGACTTCGTCCTGGGTCTCCGCCTGCAATGTCGAGAGGACATGTCCGGACTCCAGATCCCAAATCCGGACGATCCCATCGTAGCCGCCCGATACCAATCGCTGATGATCCGGCAGAAACGCAATCGCGCGCACCGGTCCCTGGTGGCCGCGCAACAACAGCCGGCCTTGATTGACGAGTTCAAAGAGGAGCTGCCAGGTGAATTCGTGGAGGCGATCCGGGCAGAGCGACTCGTCTTCCAGCAGTAGCAGCGCCTCACCGGGATCGCGCCGCCAGAGTTCCTGTACGCGTCGCAGCTGCAGGTTGTAAGCTGACAGTTCGGTGAGATTCAATCGCTGTTGAGCGAGTAGCGACTGTTTCCGCGCCGACTCGGCGTTTTCTTCGGCCAGTTGCTGTGCGGCGGCGGCGGTGTCCCGTTGGAGTTGGGCCTCCCGTTCACCCGCGATCGCTCGCTGCTCGTTCCGCGCTGCGCGATGCCATTGTGTGTAAGTAAAGGCAGCAAGACTTCCCAGCACGACCAGGATGGCGGCGCCGATCGCCAGGCTGATGCGCAGCTGACGCAGTCGTCGAGCCTGACGGGCGGCCCGCCGTTGGGCTTCCAGAGCCTCTCGACGCTGGTCCAGTGTGATTAGTCGCTCGGCGAGTTCCGCGGCGCTCCCCAAACGACGTTCCGGGTCGCGATGCGTGCATGCTCGGATATCGTCCCGCAGCAGCTCGTCCCGCACGTCCTCCTCCCAACCAGTCCCCAGTGGCCGCGAAAGGTCGGCGGTGATGAGTTGGTAGAGCATCACGCCGAGCGCATAGACGTCGCCGGCCGTCGTGGCGGGTCGATTCAGTTGTGCTTCCGGCGGCTGATACAGACGGGTCCCCGTGCGGCTCGATTCGTTCCCCAGTATCAGTGAATCGGTGAAGCCGGTCTCGGTAATCTGGTGCTGCAGAAGAACCGAGCGATCGGTCAGGACGCCGATCCCAAAGTCGACCAGCTTCGGATACGGCTGAGCGTCGCGCTCGTATACCAGTACATTCGAAGGTTTCAGGTCCTTGTGGATGATTCCCAGCGAATGGGCGGCAGCCACCGCTTGAGCCACGCCGGCCAACAGCCGCAGTCGCTGCTCCACCGGCAGCGCGCCGATCCCGCCCCGCTCGTCCGACCACTGCTTCAAGTTGCCGCCGACAACGTATTCGCCCTCCAGAAAGAACGGTGGTCGGTCGACCTGCACGTCGTAGAGCCGCGCCATGTCCGGCCGTTCGCCCAGATGGTCGCGAATCAACCGGAAGAAGGTCAGCTCTCGTTTGAAGGAACGCAGTCGCTCGGAATCGAAGCAGAATTTGAACGCGCGGCGTTCCCGAGTCCGACCATGTTGCGCCAGCCAGACTTCACCGAAACCACCCGATCCCAAGGGTTTTTCGAGCAGCCAATCCGCGCGGTGAGGAATCGTCCTCTTCGGACTGGGACGCCAGCCCAGCAGTTCCTTCTCCTCGTCGCTCACCACGCGGCAAGCTTTCTCCGAATCGGCAGGTGCCCGCAGAGGCGCCACACCGGACTGGCCAACTTCGCACACTTCTATCGGTTCGTCCACCCCTTTGAGGCGGTAGCGGCCGTGGTTGAGCCACTCGATCTGCGCCTGGGCAATGTGGTCGTCGGCGTCCAGCCAGTCGCCTCGCACGCGGCCCGACTGGCGAGCGCTATCGAAAGCGACTCGCGTCATCAGCGTCTGGCCGGGGCCCGCCAGACTCATCACTCGCGCAGTCATATTGGCAGCATCGCCCGCCAGATCCCGTTTCTCGGCCGACGCTCCCGCGAATTCAATCGCCTCGCCCAGATGAATGCCGACGCGCGTGCGGGGTGCCACTCGTTCCCATGCGGCGCCCTGCATCGCGTGGTGCAATCGCAGGCCACATTCGACCGCGTCACTGGCTGACGCAAAGGTCGCCATGAAGCCGTCGCCGGTATGCTTGACTTCCTTCGCCCCTGAAAATTCGGCCAACAGCCGCCGGAAGAGGCGGTTGTGCGGCTCCAGCACACACCGCACGTAGTCCGCATCACCAAGCTGCCGGGCAAGCGCGGTCGAGTCCACCAGGTCGGTGAACATGAAGACCACCAATTGGGAACCGACCTCGGGGACTCTTGTGGTTGCTGAGACACTCATGGGATAACCAGATGCTCCGTCTGTTGTACGGGTACTCCAGTGTAATCATCCATCCCGGATTATCGCCTGCGCAGCCGGCAAAACCCTCCTGTGTGCCAAGTCAGCCGCCTCACGAAGTGTACCTCCCTTTCCGCGGACACGAAGCATGCTGGCGCGGCTGTGCCGGCTACGCGGAACCCGCAGATTACAATCTGAGTTTCATAACGATTCGATGGTCCAAGTGGCTTGACGTAACACGGCGCGCGGTGAACTGGCTAACGCTTCGTACCAGACCGAGACGAGTGAGCCGTCATCAAGTTCGACTGTCGAAGGGTATCCGAGGTCATGTCCCACACCGTCACTGGAGATGATCAGCGGTTGGGACCAGGTGCGACCGTGATCAGTGCTCACGCGCGCCTGATTGCCGAAAGGCGGGCGACGATGTCCATAGGTCATCAGCAGGTGGCCGTTGTTGAGTCGCAGCAGATGGGAGGGGAGTCCCCACACGCCTATCGCGTGAGGTACGCTCCAGGTCTTGCCGCCATCCGTCGATTCGCTCTGCAGCGTCTCACCACCGTTTGCCTGGTTGTGGTTGCGAATGTGGAGCACGAGCTGGCCGTCGGCACACTCCACCGCATGTAGTTCATGGTAGTGCGCTGGTTCGTCGCCAGGCCTTACCGGCAGGTCGGCGAGCCATCGCCAGGTAACGCCGTCGTCGGCCGACTCGCACACCCCCGTTCGATCGGCCGATTGTTCGAGCGATGTTTCCCACAACGCTTTGCCGGCATAGAGCAACCGGCCGTCGGCAAGCTGAAGGGGGCCATGCGGACTGTTGACCTGGCAGCGATAGGGAACCGACCACGAGAGGCCGCCGTCGGTCGAACGGAGCATCCAGACGCCCAATGCTTCGCGGCGCTGCTCGGAGGTCAGGCGGCGATGCGCGGCGCGCCACGCCGCCAGTCGCTCGGGTGCCAGAGGCCAGGGGTCTTTCTCGGGGGTTGGATTCTCTTCGGCTTTGGTCAGGATCGATTCGTAGGCCAGCGACGTGAACGTCGTCACGAGAATCGCACCCGTGGCGGTCTCGAGGACACCCGAATCTCGATCGTCGATGGCCGTATCGAGCAGCACTCGCGGCCACGTCCAGGACTTGCCGCCGTCGTCCGATTGCATGATCTCGACCCGTCCGAAGGGACAGACGTGGGATTCGCGACCGCCGGAATAGGCCAGCAGCAGCCGCCCGCTGCGACACCGGGTCAAGGTCGGCCACCCGTGGTACAAGTTGCTTTCGTAGCTGATCACTTTCGTCTCCCGCACGACCGCCTGATCCGCTGCTTCCGCGAAGCGAGCTGTTACCAACGCGGCGGCAGCGGCGGCCCCCGTGGCACGGAGCCATTGCCTTCGATTCCAGTCAGACATGGGGTTCTCCTCCAACGCATCCGAATCGCTAAATGTGCATACGAAAACGATCACCCGAGAGGGCGCTTTCAGGCGATTATAGCCGAACGCGGCCGGCAGCCGTAACGGAACTCCGAAATTCGGTATCGCTTCCGCAGTATGCCGCAAATGACTCGCTGCAAAGCTGGGAACCTGTCTCGCCTACCACTTGGCGCATGCGCGAACGTGCCCCCTGGTTGCCAAGACAATGGTTAGTGGTGAATTGCGAATACATCAGGTGGAGACTACAGTTATGTGGGATTCCGATCGTGACGATCAGCTGCGGTGCATTCACCGCTTTCGTTCGAACGACCGGCCAAACGGGGTGGAAGTTGCGTGGTTCACCGCCTCTCGTGAAGTGAGATGGCGGATTGCGGGCACGCTTTGGGCGAATGGGGTTGGAACGGACGCGGCGGTTAGCTACCTTGACCTGATCGTGGTCCGTGTGAAATTGGATAATCAGCCATCCGCGGTTACGTGGATCGGCCCGAATGAACCGACTCTAAGCATCAGGTTTCTGTATGAAAGTCATGATCATCGGGGCCGGCGAAGTCGGTTTTCACATAGCCGACCGTCTGTGTCGCGAAGGGCACGACGTGACGATCGTCGAGAAGGACGCCGAGCATGCTCGGCAGTTGCGCAATACGCTCAATGCGCTGGTCGTCGAGGGAAACGGCGCCAGCACCGAGACGTTGGAAGAGGCGAATATCGCGTCAGTGCGGTTGTTTATCGCGGTCACGGATCTGGATGAGGTCAATTTAATCACCTGCCTGTTGGCCAATGACTATCGCGTTCCTCGCATCATCGCCCGCATCAAGACGCTGGCATACACATCGGCCGAGTGGAAACGGAATGCCGAGAAGCTGGGGATCAGCCTGATCATCAATCCCCAGACGGTAGTGACGGAGGACATTTGCCATAGTGTAACGTACACGGCCGCCTCGGAAGTCGTGGAGTTCGCTCATGGTCGAGTGGTGTTCT
The DNA here is from genome assembly GCA_963802295.1 of uncultured Planctomycetota bacterium. Classification (GTDB taxonomy): domain Bacteria; phylum Planctomycetota; class Planctomycetia; order Pirellulales; family Pirellulaceae; genus JAJRVM01. The sequence continues at coordinate 205,190 of CAWDIM010000014.1, forward strand.
TGGGCTATCCGATCGGGCCCAAGAGTCCCTTGGCGGACATCTCCATGCAGACGCTTGGCGAGATCCGTGGGTTGTACCGCATGATCGTTACGGGGATCAATCGCCGTGGAACCACGATCACACCGCGAGGTGAAGACGTGGTGAAGACCGGCGACACGCTCTATTTCGTCTGCAACAAGCGGGACCTGCCGGCGATTACGGATCTGTTCGGCTTCGAAGAGCGCATCACGAAGAATGTATTCGTGTTGGGAGGGGGCACAGTTGGCCGGCGGGTCGCGGCGAAACTGGCGAAACTCCGCTACCGCGTGAAGATCGTTGAGAGTAATCGGGCCATCTGTGAAGAATTGGCCGCCGAATTGGAGGGTGTCCAGGTCCTCAATGCGGCCGGCACCGACATCGAGGCCCTCAGGAACGAAGGATTAGAGAATGCCGATGTTTTCATCGCGGTGACCGGCGATGACCAGTCGAACATACTCTGTTCGCTCTTGGCCAAGGCGCATGGCGCCAAACGGGCTATCGCCTTGGTCGATCAGCCGGTCTACGTGACGCTTTCCCCGTCGTTGGGCATCGACGTCTGCATCAGTCCCCGCTTGGCGACAGCCAGTGCGATTCTCACCTACGTGCGTCAGGCCGAAGTAGTCAGTATGGCGGTGGTGGAACAGAGCGATTCGGAAGTGATCGAGTTTTCGCTCCCCGCCAGCAGCTCCATCCTGCATCGACCGCTCAAGTCGCTGGCAGTGCCCGAGGGGTCCATCGTCGGCGCTATTGTGCGTGGCGACGACGCGATTGTGCCCAGCGGCGACGACCATTTCGAGGCGGGAGATCACGTGATTGTCTTCAGTCTTCCGAACGCCGCCGCGGCGGTCGCCAAATTCTTCTCCTGAACCCAGCTATGAACATTCGACTGACACTGCGCATTCTGGGAGGCCTGCTGATCTTTCTGGGCGTGATGCTCCTGACGCCGATTCCTTTTGCCCTGATTCACCACCGCCCCGACTCGTGGCACGACGGTGCCTTTTTCGCCTTCGTGCTCTCGGCGCTGCTGACAGTATCGAGTGGAGCTGCCCTGTGCAGATACGTGAAAGCGCGCGGCGAGATGACCTATCGCGAGGGATTCGGCGTCGTCACTTTCGGATGGGTTGCCTTCGCCCTGTTCGGTTCCCTCCCCTTCCTGCTGGCGGATGTGACCGGTGTCGAGAACCCGGCGGACGCGTATTTCGAGGCCATGTCGGGCTTCAGCACCACCGGGTCGACGACGATTCAGCAGCTTGAGTGGCAGCCCAAGAGCATTCTGCTCTGGCGCGCCATGACCCAATGGCTCGGCGGGATGGGAATCATCGTGTTGAGCTTGGCCATCCTCCCGTTCTTGAGGGTTGGGGGGATGCAGCTCTTCGAGGCCGAGGTGCCAGGGCCGACGCTGGATCGGCTCAGTCCGCGCATCCAGGACACGGCGCGAGTGCTGTGGGGTGTTTATATGATTTTCACCGCCGCCGAGGCACTGTTGCTGTGGGGCGGAGGCATGAGTTTATTTGAATCCGTCTGTCATGCACTGACCACGATGGCCACGGGGGGCTTCTCGACGCGCGACGCCAGCGTGGCGGCCTACGGCACCTATACCCACATGATCGTGCTCGTCTTCATGTTCCTGGCCGGTGTGAACGCTTCGCTGCACTACCATGCGCTGCGGGGGCACGTGCGGCGGTATTGGAGCAGCGAGGAGTTCCGCTTCTACCTGGCGGTCATCGTGACCGCGACGCTCGTGATCACGCTGCTCCTCGCGCAAGACCCTGACATTCCCGGGAATCTGGCGATCAAGCTCCGCGACGCGGCGTTCCAGACCGTCTCGCTGCTGACCACCACGGGCTACGCCACCGCCGATTTCGAGCGCTGGCCCGCCATGGCCCAGTACATTCTGCTCGCGCTGATGTTCATGGGGGGCTGCGCGGGTTCGACGGCGGGCAGCATCAAGGTCGTGCGCCTGCTGCTACTGATCAAGCACGCATTTCTGCAACTGTCGGTCCTGATTCACCCCCGAGAAGTCCGCAGTCTGAAGCTCGACCATAAGCCCGTCTCGCGCGAGGTCATTCAGAGCGTGCTGGGCTTCTTTGCGCTGTTCATGACCGTTTTCCTGGTCGGATCCGTCATCATGGCAGGCTTGCTGCCGGCCAATGCCGACGGAAGTCCCGACCTGCTGACGGCGGGGACGTCCGTCATATCGGCGTTGGGCAATGTCGGTCCCGGTCTGGGAACGGTCGGGCCGACCGAGACCTATACCGCCATTCCCGCGCTCGGCAAACTGGTCCTGGCCCTCTGCATGCTCGTCGGCCGGCTCGAAGTGTTCACCGTGCTGGTGCTGTTCTTTCCTTCGTTCTGGCGAAAGTAGTCCGAGCGTTGCGGGCGCATGCGAAGTGGGCCGTCGAATTCGTGGGGTCTTGGGCGCTCCGAATTTTGGATATTGAATCTTCGCTCGTGGTGCGAGCATGGTATCGACGAAGAATCTATTGCACGACAGGGGATGAATCGAGTTCCACGACGATCGTGGTCACGGAATCGTCCGGCAATGTCTCGGGCAGTTGAATCGTCTTGGTCTTGTCGTCGACCGTCAATTCAGCTCCGCCATGCAAGAACCATGCCTTGTGAATGGTATTCTGCAATCCCGGCAACTGCAGCGGTCCGGCCGGCCGTTTGTCCAGATGAATGTAGAGTCGGTTGCTTTTCGTCGTGCATTTTCCGGCCGGTAACGTCTTGAATGGCGAACCGCTCGTGCCGTAAATGCCTTCGCCGTTGGTGGCCAGCCACGCCCCGATGCCTTGCAGACGCTCGACCAGCGGCCGAGGGATCTCGCCCTCGGGGGTCGGGCCGACATTCAAGAGCAGGTTGCCGCCGCGGCTGACGACATCCACCAGCATGCGAATCAGCTCAGCCGTGCTCTTGAATTGCGTGTCCTTGATCGAGTATTGCCAATACTCGCCGATGGTCAGGCAGGCTTCCCAGGGATAGGGCTGTTCCTGCTCGAACCCCATCGCCACGTTGATCTCGGCAGGCTGCTCGCGCGTGTAGAAATCGCAGAGTCTGGTCGTACCACGCTCGCCCAAGCCCAGCCGATCGTTGACCAACGCCGCTGGTTGCAGCTGGCGGATCATGCGCACCAATTCCGCGGCCTTCCACTCAGCGGCACGATGGTCCCACTCGCCGTCGAACCAGACGCAGTCGAGCGGCCCGTAGTTCGTACACAGCTCACGCACCTGCGGGAACATGAATTCCTCCACGAACTTCGGCAGATTGGCCCGGTACATCGGCTCGTACCAATCCAGCATCGAGTAGTAGAAGCCGACCTTGAGACCTGCCGCCCGCCCGGCATCCGCAAACGCGCGGGCATAATCGGTCCGCGGGGTCATGTCCGCCGAGTCATACGTCGATACTTGACTGTCGAAGAGCGCGTATCCGTCGTGATGCTTCGCCGTCAGCACGACGTACTTGGCGCCGGCGGCCTTGGCCGTCTCCATCCATTTCGCCGCATCGAACGACTTGCCATCGAACTGCCGGGCATACTTCTCGAACTCGGCGTTCAATGCCGGATTCGCCTTGATGTCAAAATAATCAAACTTCGCATCCGGGTCGCTGCCGTGCACCGCGAACGGCCCCCAGTGGACAAACAGGCCGAACTTGGCCTCGCGAAACCACTGCTGCCGCTCTGTCTTGGCCGCAGCCTCCACCCGCGCGCGATACCCAGCCACGTCGCCCGCGTCGCGAATCCCTTCACTCGGGAACCACGCCTTCAGGAAATCCGCCAACGTCCCCGGATAGGTCACGCGCTTGATATTCATCCATTTCAACTGATCGCCCACTGCATAATAGAGATACGTCTTCCCCTGGAATTCCACGAGGTCTGGATCGGACGCATTGATGCCATCGTCAATCTCATCGGGGGATAACACCGGATTGAGCGAGCTGCGGTACCACTGCTGCAGATCGGCCGAGCGAGCCACGTAGGTCTCGAAGAACCAACGCGGCGTACGGTGTTCCAGGTAGAACAGGTAGTAGTATCCGTCCGCGTAGCGAATCGTCGGGCAGGCCGTGTAGCGGTCGGTGCCAATGGTCGCGTCCGGCAAGTGTGTCCACGTCCTGAGGTCCTTCGACTGCGCGAACTTGACCGTGAACGCCGGGTAAGCCGGGTCGTTGCTCTCGTAGGCCATTACGTATCCGTCCGGACCCGAGCAGATCGAGCTGTTGAACAGGTGTTCGTTCAGCTGCTGTGTGATGGCCACTCGCGGTGTCCACGTCGCCAGATCAGTCGACTCAAAGATAGTCACATCGTTCCAGTTGTTCTCTTCAAATCGCGACGCCGACACGCAGACGATATCGCCGAACACTTCCGCGCTGGCCAGGCTGTAACCCTGGCCGAACCGCGTCAGCTCTGCGCCGGTCTCCGCGTCGCTGATGGTGAGGTAATAATCTTCCTTCGTGCCGCCGCTCGCCGGGCGATGGCATACCAGCAAGCACAGACGTCCTTTCCACACCAGCGGCGACACCTCGCACACGTCGCGCGCGATCAGTGTCTCGTCCTGCAGCGGCGGCCGCGGATTTCCCGCGGCGGGGAGCGAGACCTCGTCGAAGACTGCCACCGGCCAGCTCGCCAAGCGATGCATGCCCGGCGGGACCTCCTGCGTCCACTGCACGTACGCGTTCACCGCACCCGTCGTTGAAAACCCGATATCCGCCGCGGAATCCTTGTCGACTTTCACACCGAAAATCTTGTACCCCATCAAGGTGCAGTCCTGGAAATCCACGTGCACATACTTGCCGTTTTGCACGCTTTGAATTACGCCGTCGGTCGGCGTGCCAGCGGGCTGAGAAAAGTTGAGCGTGATGAACCGGCAGCGGTTCGCCCGGATGCGCATGTAAGTGTGAAACCCGTAGTTGCCCCCTTTCATCGCACATTGCGGGCTGACCATCGTGCAGTCTTCGACGACGACATCCGGGCGCTCCGGCATGGCCGGGTTCTCGATGCGAATGTAGAGTCCGGCCGTGTCGCCCCACTCGTCGAGAGACCATAGCTTGCAGCGACGGAAGGTGATCGGTTCGTCGTGACGCGACAGGCTGTTGGCCACGCCGCCACCGAACGCACGGCCGATACTCACGCAGTCTTCCACCACAATCGTGAACGGCTCGACTCGGTTCGTACAGTCCCAGAACAGTCCGGCGTCCCCCCCGGTCACATAGAAGTTGCGCACGATCCAGCGGTCCCACACGATCGACGAGAATGTCGGGGCCTTGTGTTCGGGGCTCCAGCCCTGCGAAGTAGCGCGAATCGTGCCCCACCAGTCGTAGCTCTTAAAACCCTTCGCGGCGTCACCCGAGTCGATCACGACGCGCCCTTGCGTCCCCGAACCGTGCCGGCCATCCGTGTCGCCGATCAGCAGGTTATAGGACCCTTCTGCCCCGCTCTGCGGCACGTACAGGTTCGCCTCCATATACGTGTCGGGACGCACGATCACGCGATGTCCTCCCTCCGCATCGGGCACCTGACTGAGCGCCGCTTGGATCGTTGTGAACGCCGTCGCCCACGACAATCCGTCGCTGTTGTCACCCAGCTTGGACACGTGGAACGTCACCCCCTTGTGCCCCGCATAGTCCGGCGCATCGGGATCCCACGTCGCAGCTTGGGCACCCTGCAGTGGTCCTGCCGCGAAGCATACGGCCATGCTCAATCCAACCACCCAAATTCCAACGGCTCCAGACTTCATCGTTCAGCTCCTGAAAATGACCATCTCGCTGTCGGTGTACATCAACGGTCGGATCGGCGGAAATCGGTTGGATTGCGAGGCGCAGCAGCATGCGAGTCATGTTCCCTCCGCCGCCAGCATCGGCAAAGCCGCGGCGGGAACGGTCGGGCTGACAAGGTATGTGCGAGGCGCGAATCGGACTGTCACAGAGACAGGCCGCTCATGATGCGATAACTTACGTGTGCCGTCACGACTGCACGCAGCCATCGCTGGAGTCATCCGCGGTCACTTCAGTTCGCCGCAATCAACAATCTCGACCGGTTTCCTGGTCTTGCCGCTGCCCGAGCCCTGAGCTTCAATCGCCTTGACGACATCCATCCCCTCGATCACGCGGCCAAACACCACGTGTCGGCCGTCCAGGTGCGGCGTGGCGACCGTCGTGATGAAGAACTGGGAGCCGTTTGTATTTGGGCCGCGATTGGCCATGCTCAATACGCCCGGGCCATCGTGCGTGAATTTGAAATTCTCATCTTTGAATTTGTCGCCGTAGATGCTCTCGCCGCCGCTGCCGTTGCCGCGTGTGAAGTCACCACCCTGCAGCATGAATTCCGGGATCACGCGGTGGAAACGACTGCCCTTGAAATGCAGTGGCTTGCCCGACTCCCCCTGGCCCTTTTCACCGGTACATAGAGCGCGGAAATTCTCCGCCGTCCGGGCAACGTCGTCTCCGAACAGTCCGATCACGATCCGGCCGGCCTTCTCGCCGCCGATCTGTACGTCGAAATACACCTTGGTAGTCACCTTGGCCTTGGACGCCTCTTCCGCCATCACGTTCGAAACCACCAGCAACGCACCGAGTAGCACACACTGACGCACCATGAATCGATTCTCCGTTAGTGAAAGTCCCCCACCGTGACCGCACGGCAACGCCCAACATTCTCTCAGATTACCTGTTGCGGTGCTAGTCGAAGAAGGCCTCTGCCCAGCGCCCCGCCGGCCGCAACCAAGCAGGAAATTCGAAATCCAAAATTCGAAATCCTAAACAAATTCGAAAGACAAGTCTCAAGGCAAAAACCTCCGCTGCCGGCAAAACCACAGTCATGATCCGCCAGCAGACTCTCACCACGGGAGCATGCTACTGCGTCCTCCGTTTTCCCCTCCTCCCATTTTCCCTTTCTCCCGCTCTCTCTTTCTCCCTTATTTTCCGTCGTTCGAGTTTGTCTGGTATTCGGTGCTTCGGATCTCCAGTTCACTTGTTTGATTGCCGTTGCAGGCCGCGTGAAGATTGTGCTGAACGATCCGGCCTCGGCGAGCGTCTTCGGGAATCCGCTTCTGCTTCACGCAGCTATCGCCATTTTCTGAGTCGATGCTGGCAGTAAACGGGCATTCAATCAGGGGGTGTCCGCCATGTCCAGCCGCCGCCAGGTTCAGGAACACCGCTGGCAGGGCGGTTGAAACAGACCTCGATTCATGTAAGATCGAGGAGCCGGGGGGCGGGGAAGGGAGGACGGAGAACGGAGGAAGGGAGAAGGGGAAAAAGGGAGAAGGGGACATAGACATAGAATGGAAGAATGGAAGATCGCTGAGCCCGCACGTAGCGATGTCGCAAGTCGGTCGACGGTCTTCTGACACGGTATGGTGGTTGCGGAAGCCACGATTTGGGAGGGCAACATGTCGGCGATGCGTTTCATCTTGATTGGCGGGTTCCTGGGGGCGGGCAAGACCAGCACGATTGCGCGGTTGGCAAAGAGTTATTGCGAGCAGGGTTTAAATGTCGGCATTATCACGAACGATCAAGCGACAGACCTGGTTGATACCCACGCGCTGCGAGCGGCGGGGTTTGACGTAGGCGAAGTCGCGGGCTCCTGCTTCTGCTGCAATTTCCACGGTTTGGCCAGTGCCGTGGAAGAACTGGAATCACATCAACGTCCCGACGTCATTCTGGCGGAGCCGGTGGGCAGTTGCACCGATATCATCGCCACGGTGGTACAGCCACTTCGCCAACTGCACCAGGACAAATTTGCCGTGGCGCCCTATGGCGTGATCCTGAAGCCGAGTCACGGCCGCAAGATCTTGAGCAACGCGGCGAAAGCCGGGTTCTCGCCCAATGCCGCGTACATCTTCCGGAAGCAACTGGAGGAAGCCGACTTTATCATTGTCAATCGCGTCGATGAGCTCGGACCGGATAGCATCCAAGAACTGTGCGACTTGATCGCGGCTCAGTATCCGGGCGTGCCGATGGTGCGCATGTCGGCCAAGACCGGTGCCGGTTTCGAAGGGCTGCTCGAGGTGTTGGATCAACAGGGGAATTTCGGCCGCCGTATATTGGAACTGGATTACGATGTGTACGCGGACGGTGAAGCGGAACTCGGTTGGCTTAACAGCAGCGTGCGTGTGACGGCCGCGACCCCTTTTTCACTGGACGAACTTTCCCTGAACATCGTCACGCGATTGCGGGAATCACTGGCTACCTGCGATGCCGAACCGGCTCATCTGAAGACGATCAGCATATCGGACGGAAGCCACTCCGTGGCGAACCTGGTGAGCAGCGACACGCCGGTCGTGTTGTCGCGAACGTCGGCCTGCCAGACGTGCCGAGCGGAAGTGATTGTCAATGCGCGGGTGGCCATCGATCCGCAGCTCTTGGAGCAGCATGTGCTCAAGTCGGTGCAGTCAGTCTGCCAGTCGATCGGCGCGACGTCGGAGGTTATGCAGACTCAGAGCTTTCGTCCAGGACGTCCCAATCCGACGTATCGCTATGCGAACGCGGTGTAGTGGCACGCCGGCGATTCCGCTGCGGCATCGGTGATCCTCCCCTGGCTGCCGCGGATGACGTTCCTTTCACTCGGCCTCCACTGGGAAGCCCAATGGGTGATCGCAGATCAAAATGGCAGTTCATTTGCCGCCTGTTGCGCAGCCGAAGCCAGCCGGGCTATTCTACGTGAACGTGTCGTGAGATAACCGTCACATCTCGCGGCGCTATTTCCAAAGTCAGGTACGCCATGCCGCCAGCGATGCGTGGCTGCAACGACTGGCCGGTTATCTCGTCCTGATATTGTGCTCCGTCCACATGGTCGACAGCGATCGCTTCGGCTCGAAATGTGCGATAGTTCGTGTTGTAGACTGTCCAGCAGGCTGTGCCCAACAGGTGTTCTTGCTGGTCGAACCGGTTAGCGTACAGTCCGGACCAGAGTGTGGGGACGAGCGGTTGCACGTAATCGCCGGCAAAGCACTCGTGATTGTCGTGCAGTACGCGGCGGTTCAGTGCGATCTGCTCGCGCACTTCCGGTGCGAACCACTTGTCCCAGATCCCCTCGATCCAGATCGCTTCGCCATTGAACAGGCATCGTTTCACGGCCTCGATGTTGGTTCCCAGCGGCTGATCACAGCAGATGATCTCAATCGACTTGAAGCTGGGGAAGACGAAGCGGTAGAGGTTAACGTGGCTGGGCGACCACTGGTCCGGGACCGATGAAATGTTATAGGTGAAGCTGCCATCCAGGTATTGCGAGTTGACGTCGGTGGGACTCTCCTCGCTGTAAAAGGCCGATTCGGGTCCGAGTTTCTGCCGCACTTGCCTCAGCATCTCACGCTCGCCAAGCACGGGGGTTACCGGCACAGGGTGGCCGTGATCCGGGTTGTAACACCAGTAGGTTGGGCCGGCGAAGCCGTACTCGTCAATATAGAATCCCACGGCGCCGGTCTGTTGGCGGACGCGCCGGTAAGTGTCGGATAGATACTCCTGCCACGGTACGACGCGCGGACAGATGTGGTGGCTCGGCGCAAAATATTCATAAGGTTTGCCCGCCGGGCCGAGCATCTGCCATGCGTTGCCGTGGGCTTTACCGAGTTCAGACTGGGGATCTACCAGAATGCCTTCGATGTACAGGCCGACGGGAATACCCCGCGCCGCGACTTCTGCGACGGCACGCTGGAAGTTCTCCACGCCCCCCAGATATTCCCACGGCTGATAGTCGCCACAGCGGCCGTGCACCGGGTCCCAGCCCCAATCGAACAGGTGGAGATAGTCTACTCCGCCAAAAGCCTCGACGTCGATATCGACCACCTCCCCCAGCTTGATGCTCTTGCTCGCTGCATCGAAGATCCCGCTCTTGGTCGGCAGCGCAAAGTGCATGAATTGCTGGCGGAAGTTCCAGACCTCTCGGAACCAGTGTTTGCGCGGCGCAGCAGGTTGATACCAGTCGGCGACCCATTGCTGGTAGCGGGCCAAGTGGGCATGCCAGTCACCCTGGCTACATCCGATCACGGTGCGTGGCAAATGTGGCTCGTGCAAGGGCGTGTATTCGATGGCCAGGCGGGCGCCGTTGTCGGTCTTCTGGACCTGGTAGAATTTCGACGTGGCTTCCATGTCCTGTGTCATGATGTACATCCCTGTTCCACGACCGGCGTCAAAGGTCCCCATGACCTGCAGCGGATTTCCGGCGCCGGCGTAGGGTTCGCGCAGCGACACGGCGGCGGAAGTGATCACGTCTCCGCGGCGTGGGCACCAGATCCAGCAGTCTTCGGTCGCGCCACCAAAGCTGATATCCCGCAGTTCTGGAAAGAGGAAACTAGCTTTGCTCGGATCGTGGCCACCCAGATCGATAGTGGCACGCAACCCGATCTCTTGTGGATCCAGAACATCCAACCAGACACTGACTCTTATCGTGGGTGGATGCTTGTCGCAGAACAGATCGATCCGTGTCATCTCGCCCTGATTGGTTACGTCCGTCGATACGTTCTCGACTTCGAAGTCTTCCGAATTCAACTGGAAGCCGTCCCCCAGCACTCGAAACAGCGGCCCTGGGGCAATCTTGGCCTCCAATCCCGCGCCGCTGGTATTCGCGATGGCGGCGACTCGCAGGCCTCGCTCCAGATTCAGGGTCATCCCGACGGTCTGGCAGTTGACGGTGACCAGTGTGCCGGCACGGTCGATGCCGATCGGCTGTCCTTCGACAGGTCTTGGCGGGGGGAGTTGTGGCATCGAGTGCAGGGTGGTGGCCGCCGTGGCCGGCCCTGGCAGGTTACTCAGCGTCAGCGCCACCAACCCAAACGCTCCGCGGCTCATGTTGTCGACAAGCGTGAGTTGTCGCAAGTTCTTCGTTGGATCCAATGCCAGCGCATACGTATGCAGCCACCGCGACACGGCGTGTTGGCCGGCATTCACGGAGAAGGGGAACTGTTCCTCGCTGGTACCGTCCGCATAGGAGATCCGTGCCACCAGGCGATGGACATGTCGAACCTGCCCCGTCGAGCCGAAGTAGGAGGGTTCGTCGTTCTGAGGGAACTGGGCCGCCAGCAATAAATAGGCCTCGCTCGCCATGCCGTTGAGCGTCACATCGATTTGTCCGGGTTCGCGCCGCGGAGTCATCACAACGGCCCGACTGCCGCCACGCAGATGGAAGGGAACCCCCGACGTCGTGACTTGGCCTTCGGCCAGCCAGCCCTCGGCGCCCAGGCGGCGGGCCAGGTCGGGACCGGCAAGGCTGCCCGGCGGCAGCGGGACGATCCGCCAGGTGTCGCCGAGGGCAGGCCAGCCGGCGGTCATTTCCAGGGTGTCCGCCAGCTTGATGGTCGGCTTCTGGTCCGAGAAACGCAGGTCGGCGATTTCCAGGAAGGCATCATTCTCCAAGGCCTGCACTTGAACGGCGAGCAAGTGAACCTCGTCGAGCGTCACGCGAGCCACCGCCACGTGCCAGGCACCGTCAGACATCAACTCACCTTCGCGCAGCACGTTCTGTTCCGCGGGCGTCGCTCCACCCGATGAGGCGTACAGTACATAATCACCCCAGTCGCGCAGGTTCCGCGCTCGGTATCGCATGGCCACATACCGCGACTTGCGAATGGGCTCGTCCAATTGGCGCGACCATTTGGTCCCCATCATTCCTTCCCGGACCGAGAACATCAGGCCTGCTGGTGTGGCGGACTGGTCGTGGTTGGGTGTGTAATTGCCCAGCCATTGGGGTTGCGCGGTCCACTCCCCTGGCTCGTGCATGGCGACCACTTGCTGCCTGGCCGGCTCCCGCTTCGGCTCGACTCCTTCCGCGTCTTCCGGTGGCAAGTCAGTGATCGCGATATAGTCCACCCACAGCGAGCCATTGCCGCGATCGTCCGTGAAACACTGCAGAGCGATGCCAGTGACCGGTGAGACCACGCCGGCGTCGAGAAGGTTGACCGTCAGCGTATGCCATTGCTCGTCGGCCTTGATCGCAGCACCTTTGAGCACATTCACACCACCGTGGTCCTTGCCACCATCCTCTATCCAAACGACGTAATCGGGTATGCTGAGATGGAAATTCGCAGCCCGGTAGCGTAATACCAGCCACGGCGTGAGTTCCAACTCGACCGGCTCATCCAGGGGGCGCGGACCGTTTCATGCCCTTACCCGGTTCCGCCACGGCTTGCTTTCAATAAGCTCGTGAGAAGCATCGGGTTGCTAAGCACGCACTTCTGGCCCGGCCTTGAAGCTGGAAGGTTCTTGATCTTTCATCCCCTTCTCGAAGCGGCAGGTCCGATTGGTTTTGTGCTTTACATACCCCCTACCACCTGGATCACTGCTCGTCTCATCGCCACAAACCGGGCAGCGCCAGCCATTTTGTTTCGCGGTGGACGTTTTCATCCTGATTCTCCATCCGTTTGGAGATTATTCGATTCACTCATAGTCCGCCCTTTTGACCCAAGTCGGGTATCGATTTTTCCGGTTCTGCTAGTGTCAGAACGCCAACGACATCATCCTGCCTGATCCCGGAAAGTGCACCCAACACTCAGTTACTGGCCTTTCGGTAGCAGCCTCGACGGCATCTTTGTACGCCTTGAGCTGGCCGGAGTATTTCAACGCCTCGGCTTCCAAGGCGTCCTTCGGCTTGTCGGTAAACTTGTGGTCGACGATCACCCAGCCTTTCGGGGTATCGACCAGAAGGTCCACCCAACCCTTGACGGCCTGACCGTTTTTCAGCACATGGGTCACCGGGTACTCGGCCAGGATGCGGGTAGGTTTGTATTTATTTTCCAGGTGCTTCAAAAATTGCCGGATGTAGGATACTACCTCACCGCCATCCAACTGCCCTTCAAACCCCAGGCATCGATGAGCTGTTCTGGCCGAATCTTCAGCATCGGCCTCGCGACGGGTTGATTGCCTCGGCTGCAATCAGCTGGTGCAGAACCACACCGATGTTTTCCACTGTGCCGGCTCCGGAGATTTTCAAGACCTTTCCGATGGAAACATGTTCTCCCACTCGAGCTTTCGGCCATGGTTCAATAGCAGAAGGGTTCTGAACCGCCGGCAGCTTTTCAGTGGGCTCTTTACGCGGGCCGAACCAGAAGGGTCGATAGGTCCTCGGTCTTTTTCGTTTTCCTCTGCCGTTAATGCATCCAGCTCCCAAAATTCAGAGGGTATCTCTTTCCCGTCGGGCAACTTCAGCTTTTTGCCCTGGGGCAGCATCCATTCGGCTTGCAACAGACCCATCCACTCGCCTGTGGTCTTTTTTTCCGGTAAGGGTATCACCAATAAATCACGGGCGCGTGTCAGGCTGACATAGAGCAGTCTCTTTGATTCCTCCGCTTTCCCGGGCATCGCATAAACGGCCGAAGTCGGATCCCTGTATGGCATCAACAACCGGCATGCCTGTCTTCTGGGCGCCAAATGGAAAAGGCCAATACCTCAGGAAACGACCCGCCAATGGGTCTTTCAGGTCAACCGTTTTCTTTTCGGACACCACGTTCAAACCCCACACCCGGGGCTTGAGGTCATCGTTCAAATCGGCCGCTATGACCACCGGCCACTCGAGCCCCTTGGCCCCGTGATGGGTCAACACCCGCACGGCATTGGACTTGGCGTCCCCGGGTTGGGTGTCCAGCTCGGCCGACTTTAGATCTTGAAGCCATATGATCAGGCCGCCAATGGTTGCGGCCTGCTGCTGGGTTTTGCAATGATCCTCGTATTTCTCAGCAAAAGCGATCAACGCGTCGACGTTCTGAAGCCGCTGCCGCAACCGCCATTCGTTGGGGCCCCAGGCTGCCAATGTGCGCCGGACGTCTGCGATGCTTATGACAAACGCCAGCGCTTCCGCGGGAGACAGGTAGCGGAGTTTTTCCCGGCTGCAGGAGATCGAGGTAAGCACAGGGTGCTCGAACCCCTCAACTTCCCCCCAGAGGTGCCAGGGCTTGCCAGCCTCGATATAGCCCAGACGATTCTCCAGCCAGGATTCCGGTTCTCCACCATCGCTCAGGGCGATGATCTCGGCGCTGGCCAGGGTGTCACTCGCGTCGGCCAATCTCCGCAGGCAGGCCAGTGCGAGGCATGCCTCCGGTGTGCTGAGAAGTCCCGGACGCTCCATTTGCGTGGGTATGCCTTTTGCAGCGAAACCATTCGCCAACTCCGCTACGTGCATGTTCGTTTTTGCCAGGACAGCGATGTCGCCGTAGCAAACCTCCCTTGGTTCTTCGGTGTCCTTGTCTACGACGCGGTATCCTGATTTCACAAGCTTCGTGATGCCAAGCGCCAATGATGTCAGTTCGCAGCTCGGCGTTCTTACCGCACAGCGCCCAGTGCACCACTGCCGGCTCGTTCGTCTTCTCTTTTCGATGGGGCTTCAGACGGACTTGTTCGGAGGGGATGCTCTCTGAGAATGCCGGGATAAACAGGGCATTGGTGTAATCGATCAGCGCCGGACGCGATCGTCTGGAAGTTTCAAGGATGTCCGGTCGCCCTCCCCGCTTTTCGATCTCGCGTTGAACCGCCAGCATGAGCTCAGGGTCGCTGCCCCGGAACCCGTAAATGGCCTGCTTGATGTCCCCCACAAAAACGGCTTCCCGCGCCGCTTCGGCCAGTTTGAGAAAAAGCGCAAGCTGAATCGGGCTCGTGTCCTGGAACTCGTCCACCAGCAGCAGGTCGAGTTCCTCGCTCAATATGGCGCGGACATCCGGTCGATCCAGCGCATGCAGCATGAACTGTTCCTGGTCGACAAAATCGATCATGCCGCGCTTCTTTTTCATGTCCTGGTATTGCTTGAGGGAATCCGCCGCCAGCCTGAAGATGTTCCCACAGTATTCCCGGATGTCCTCCTGCAACTGCGGGTGCCTGTCATATTGCGAAGCAGCCGCTTTCACCGGCTCAGCCAAGGCCATGCTTTTATTGGTCGGTACCTCCTTGCTCAGCTTGACCCAATTACTCCAGGCCAGCCGTTTTTCGTTGATGGCTTGCTGAAGCCCCTGCAGCAGCCGAAGATATTCCTCAGTGCCCTTTGTGGCATCACCATTGGCCCGGATCCCGCGAATCGCCCCGCCGACAGCCCGCCCCAGCGCGTCCCACAAATTTCTCTTTGGCCGTTGGGGGGAAAAGGCCAATCAGGTCTTTCGCGCTGCGTCTGCCCCCATGCAGCAAGATCCTCAAGCTGCATGTCGTTGGCGCGGGCGGTACTGGCGATCAAGCTGAGATCGTTTCTCCAATCCTTTTTGTACCGCTTGTCTTGGATGCCCATCCGTTCTGAGAGTTCGTTCATCCGGCGCACATCCAGCGCCGACACTGCGTCATCCACCGCCCGGTTGAACATGAGCTGGGCGTCTTCTTCCGGGACGACTTCGAGCTCCGGTGGCAGGCCGGCCTCGAAGGCGAAGCGCCCAAGGAGCCGTCCGCAAACACTGTTGACCGTCCCCAGCAAGGCTTGCCCCATCTGGTTGGCAAGCGCATTGCGCCCGGACTGGATCAGGCGCTGCCGAACCCTCTCGCGCAACTCGTTGGCGGCTTTTTTGGTGAAGGTCGTCCCGATGACACCTTCCGGTTTCGCCCGGCCCTCCACCAGGGCTTTTTCAAGTTCCTCGGTCAGTCGAAAGGTCTTGCCGCTTCCGGCGCCGGCGCTGATGAACCGAATGTTGGTGGTCATGCGCCCTCCCCCCAGCCCATCAAGACGGAGATAATCATTGAAACGGTCCGCATGATCCTCCAGTTTCATGCCATCTTCAGGCGCCTCGGAGTCCTCGTCCGGTTCGGCTCCTTCTATGGTCATTTCGATGAGCCCCCGATCGAGCTGGTCTCGCCGCCAATTCCAGGTCACCTCGAATCGACGCCAGAGATCGGCGGTGGTCTCGCCATCCCGGTTGGGGCAGGGTGTGGCCGATGGGAACGTCGCCTGGTCTTGGGCCAAAAATCTGGCATCATCGACTATGAAAAATGCCTGGGGAGGCCACTGGGCGGAGCGCGTCATGCACTTGCGCATCCATGCATAGACGGCGAGTTGAAGGTGAATGTTTTGACGAAGTTCGTCCTCGCGGTATTTGCCCCCGCCCCATTTGACGTCGAGTATGATATCGCGCCCGGATTGATCTTTCAGCAGCAGGTCGATGGAACCGATGAGCTCGCCTCGCATGAACTTGCAGGACCCAGGACTTTCGACTTCGACGGTTTTCGCCTTGGCCGCTTTCAGCCCGGCAACAGGCCGTTAAACGCCCGGAGGGTTGTGGATTGGAACGCCTCACGCTCCATCGCACGCCCGGGCCCGAGAAGCACGGCGCCCTCCTGTTCGATCAGAAGCGGTATTCGCCTTTCCAACCAACCCCTGAGGTCCTTGTCTTGCAATTTCAGCCAGCTGTGGGTGCTCTTCAAAAAAATCTTCTATCAGCCGGTGCACCAGGCTCCCGTTCAATAGATTTCCGGACGGAAGCTCCGCCATCCGTCCCGGCTCCAATTTGGCCTTGTACTTCAGGACCCACTGGTAGGGGCTTTTAATGAAAGCCTCCAGGCTGGAGAAGGATTCTTTCTTGCGCGCGGTCGAGCAGGCTGCCGTCGCTCAAACGCCACCAGCGCTTCACAGTAGGGAGAGGCTTGAATTCCAGGCATGATCCTTTCACCGGGAACCCTGACAGCTTTCTGCCGGACTGGATGGCCTCTTCAACGTCGATCTCCGGCAGCTCCTTTGCGCAGCTCTTCACCTGGTCCCACAGAGGGTGATGCTCCTCGTCGGAGTTGTGGAGCACGAAAACAACCCTCTTGCCGGCGGCCATGATCGGACGCAGCCAGGTTCTGGCAGCGTGGGCAAGCCTGGCTTCGAGAGGTTGAAGGTCGACATTGCATCGCAGGAGGTCGGCGCGTTCGGCCTGCGTCCACGGATATGGGCTCTGGCAACACCGGCATGGAAAAATCCCACCAGATGACCTCTTCAACCGGGCGAACCACACCGGCGGGAGACTCCGTGACCGCCGCGTGGCCGAGCTCGGGGGGTTCACCGCAAGCCCGCCGCCCTCGCCGACCACCTCGTCCAGCAGTCGGTTGAGGGTGCTTCGATCCATGGATTCCATGCCTGTTGAAGCAAGGGAGCCTAATCCCTCGGCGAGATCGAGGGCCTGGGCTGGGCTTCGGCATAAAGCGCCTGGGTCTCGGGGTTTTCTTCCACGTGGCGCATCTTCGCCAGCCACTCGGCCACTGCTGCGCATCGCTCTTCAATGGCGGCTAAGGGAGCGCCCTTGTCCTGGGTCGAAACGCGGGCAGTTCACCCAGAAGTCGACCGCCGCGAGAAGCTTTTGCACTTTGGCCTCGTCGGCCCCGCGCTCTTTGCGTTCGTGTTCCTCGATCTTCTTCAGTGCCTCCTGCCACGGTCTTCCACCGACGCCCGGCGCCTCCATAAGCGCATCGGCCAGCCGGCGTCGCGCCCTTGCCGGCAGAGGGCCCATCGGGTGGGTCAGGAACTGCTGCAGGGCATACGGGTCGAGCGGTTCCCAGATTACACTCAAGGCCAGCGGCAGCGATTGCAGCGGCGGCCGGTTGCTCGAAGTCGTCATAAAAACCGCAACGTGCCTCGTCCACGGATGCAAACGCCTGGTCAAGCAATGGCCCCCTTCTCTCCGCAAAGGATCACCGCATCCCACTTGCCGGCCTGTGACTTGATGTATTCCGCCAGGAAGCGTGCCGAAACTTCCCGCGACCGTGCCGTCAACACCACTACGCTGCCATCACCCGACAGCTTAATTTCCTGTGGCTTGGTGCCCTCCTTTTGATTGATCGCCCAGAGGGCGGATTGAAGCCGGCCGAGGTCGGATTTGTTTGCTTGCGCTAGGGCCCTGGCCGTCGATGTTGAGCTCAACGTTTTGAAATGCGAGAGGATTTTCTGCCAGAGCTGAGGGTGATCGGATATCGCATCGATGAGCTCGATTTTCTCGATCTGGGTTTTGCGGCTTTCCAACGCTTTCAACACCGTCTGCAGCC
This sequence comes from uncultured Planctomycetota bacterium, assembly GCA_963802295.1. Lineage (GTDB taxonomy): Bacteria > Planctomycetota > Planctomycetia > Pirellulales > Pirellulaceae > JAJRVM01. The sequence goes on from CAWDIM010000014.1 coordinate 223,112, forward strand.
GCTGACCGACACAAGGGGCAACCTCGCTGCAGGCTCGCTGCTCGACATCGGCCATGTCTCTGAGCCGTTTGCCGACCCCATTGGCGAAAGTCCCATCCCAGCCCGCCAGGTACCATTGATCGCGCCAAGAAAGCAGGGTCTTGCTGACACTGATAGGATCGACTTGGAAGGATTGGTGGTAGAACCGTTTCGGCGAGTCGAATTGTAGCAGGCAGGCGCGGTATTGAACCAATCGTTTGACCTGAGATTCTCTGGGAATCACAAGACCGAGGTGGGTTTCAAGTATCGATAGCAGTCCGGCAGCCCCGACGGTCACCCGGCCGATGGAGGTTTCCGAGGATCTCCGGCAAACCCGCATCAAAGCTCAGCCCGAATCTGACAATCATGGCATGTTCCCGTGAAATTTTTTTTTAAATGTTCAGGGCACGTATGGGGTTCAATCTATCGAAAACTTTTCAAGCTTGGAATGCAAAGTCGGTCTTGATAATCCCAATAGTCGTGCAGCCTGTGATCTGTTACCTCCCGTCACTTTCAAAGCCTCTTTTATAAGTATTATAGCTAATTTTTCAGAGCAGGATTCAAATAAATTGGCTGATGTATGAGCGTTCAAAATATCTCTTACCCATTCAACTAGCCCACCCTCCTTATTCAGAGGTACGGTTTCTATGTGAAACTCTGACTCTATGCTGCCTCCGCAATGATCACAATACTTTGAATCGGGAGGCACAGAACCTTGGCAGAGTGGGCACTTCAACTCAATCTGCTTTCCACAGTTTTTACAAAAAATGGCATTCTCTCTGTTGTCGGTTTTGCAGAAGACACATTCCATGGAGGGTTACCTGTTGGAATCTAACGCAACAAAAAAATTCCTTTTGTCATTTCCAAGCTATTTTATGTTCCAGGCTAAATGATCTATGTAAAGCAAAATCAGTCCTCAAGGGGTCCATATTCACCAACATCTTCGATAGGATGTATTGCTGGTACTCATGTGTGGTGCCAAAATTTTGTATTGGCCATTTCGATAAGATCAAAAACCCTGTCATCATCACTGTCCGTTGTTCGTCCAGATAGGCCCTGAATCCATCGTTCGGGAATGGACTCCTTGCCATGCAAGGCGCCGACCGCTGCCCCTACGATCGCGGCAATCGTGTCGTTGTCTTTGGTGTCGTTCACGGCACGGACAATCGCCTCCTCGGGGTCATGTCCATGGCGCATCAGGATGTAGATCACGCTCGGCACGGTCTCGAGCAAGAAGGCCCCCGAGTACCACCATGAACATGCTTCTTTTACCGACAGGGACCGGGAATAAGCTTCAGTGACCTTATCTTCCACCATTTTCCAAATAGGCCCCCAAAACTTATCACACAACGGCCCTCCCCGCGGGTGGTAGCAGGTCTGCCCCTCCAGATCGCGAGCGGTCCGAACATAGGTCTCCGCCCACCAGGCTGGCTCTGGCGGCCTCTCCAGGAGCACCAGCTGCCTGAGAATGTAAACAAAGGCCAAGCAGGCACTTATCGAACCGGCATCGTTGTGAGTGATCATGGAGGAAAGGGCGGTGTCGACCCATAGATTTTTCGTGCCGGTTGCCAAATGAGGGATGACCATTGGGGCTATGCGCATCAATGCCCCGTTTCCAGCTGATGGCGGCCCGCTTTTGAACCACGGCTTGCCCACTTTCATATTGGCGATGAACTGCCTGACCGTGTTGCCGATTCCGAAAATCCGCTCCCGGCAAAACCGCTTGGCCACGTTTTCCGGGATGAATCTGCCGTCCGCGATCATCTGCTCCAGCGTCCAAAAAGCGAGTTGGGTGTCATCGGATGGCAAACCGAGGGGTTGGTTACTTGCATAGCGGTTGGGCAAGAAGTCTCGGATCTCTCCATAAAGAGCATGCCGCTCGCCCGGAAGCATCCCTTCGCTGGTATTTCCCAAAGCGTCCCCGATGGCAAGCCCAAGCATCATCCCCTCGACACGGCCAAAATCGAAGTTGTTTGGAACCGGACCAGTGCCATTGTCAAAAAAACTCTCCTTGATGGATCCGGATTGGCCCGCTTTTTTTCAAACCTTCGAAGATGGTTCTGTTGTCCTGGTGCATGATTTTGTATCTTTTTAGCTCCGATGGCCTTTAGGACTTACCTAATCGCTCATAGAGGCTATCGGCCATCCTGCGAATCTTTCCGACCATAGCTAATCTTTCCTGCCACTTGGGCGAAATGCCCTGCTCACCATAAAAAGCACCGGCTATCTGGCCGCAGACCGCTGCTGTGGTATCTGCGTCGTCACCCAGGTTGGCCGCTTTCAAAAACAGCCTCCTCGAAGCGATCGGTGTGATCGAAGCACCAGAGCGCCGCTTTGAAGGCTCACAACATATCCGGAACCTCGGATCTGATCCTCGGTTTTGGTGCGGTACGCCCCCCGGGCGATGGCCAGGATCGTGTTGCTTTTAACCCCGGTCACCTGATGGCCGAGAAGGATTTCCTCTTTCCCCTCCCCCGCCAAGCCGATGGAGTATCTCCTCCGAAAAGTCTGCACGCTTCGACGCACTCGGCAGCGCCATGAGTGGTGCGAGAACTCTCTCTGGACATCTCAATAACAACTTTTCTGTCAGGATAGAAAAACATGGGAACCGGCGCCAGTCGCATGATGCAGCCGTTGCCGGCCGAATGCGGTCGGTCGAGCCGCTGAAAGGCTCGCCGGTACTTTTTAAATCGGCTAAGAGCGTTTCGAACCGTGCCTCCAATGTCAAAACACCGGCTGTTGCTGCTGAGATATCCCTCATCCATCCACCGGCAGTAACGCTCCATCTGGTCTTTTGGATCAAACCTGCCGGTTGCGATCAGGCTATCCGCCAAACAGAGTGCCATGGAAGTGTCGTCGGTCCACTCCCCTGCATTCAGTCTGAAAGGGCCGCCTCCAACCATGTCTGTAACAGGCTCGAAGGTCCCCCTTGGCTGGAACTCCACGGTGGTCCCTGCGGCATCGCCGCAGGCCAGCCCCAGGAGACAGCCCCGGAATTTATCCACCAAGCTCACCTCTCTGACGCCTTCAATTTTGATGCGGTTTTCAATTCCCTCTCTGCCATCCGGTCACCATATCCCGCTGCGCCTTCGTCTCGGGCGACTCACTGACTGAACCCTCGGTATCTTTGCGTAGCCTTTTGATCATATTGAGCACATTCTTTCCAGAGGCCAGTCCATGGCGAGCAAGATAACACCCGACCACCGTCCCCGTCCTACCGATCCCGCCCCAGCAGTGGACATAGACCGGTCTGCCATTCTCGATGCACAGGTCGATCCGGTCAAGGATCGCGGTCATGTGACTTTCATTTGGGATCGACAAATCCCTGATTGGCAGTTGGTCGAAGGTTGCCGAGATGCCCATCTTTGCCGCGATGGACTCCATCAGGTCGGCGTAAGGGGCGAACCGATGCCCCGAGTGGTCGGTTTCATCCGGTTCCATCAGGTTGATAACGTGGCGGATGCCGGCATTGATAAGTGCTGTGAGCTTGGTAGAGGCTTCTCTGGGGTCTTTTGATCCAGGATAAAATCCGGCAAGGAGCTTGCCCGGGATGGCCCAGTAGGAACGGAGAAAGGGGATTGGTGAAACGATCGTTTCCTCGTTCATTGGGTCCTTTCGCCAGCTTGACCTCAACAGCGGCCTGCAACGGTCTATCTCGGGTTTCTGTAAATCGTGGTCTTATCCTTGGACAGTGGATCCTTTTTAAGATAGCCTTCTTGACGGCCACTTTTGTCGTACACGTTGGTTCTGTCCTCGAACAGAGGGTCTTTTTTCAAATACCCCTCCTGGCGGCCCTTGCTATCGTAAATGTTTTTGCGGTCTTCCAGGATAGGATCCTTTTTGACGGATCCTTTCTGTCTTCCCTTGCTGTCATAGATGTTCCACCTGTCATCAGAAATCGGGTCTTTCCTGGTATAGCCTTCAAGCGAGCCTTTCCGGTCATAGATGTTGACACGGTTTTCAACGATCGGGGCTTTTTTCAAATAACCGCCGGACTGCCCCGGAAATTTTGAATCGCCTTTACCGCCCGCGTACCCAATGCCTGCGGCAAAAATGAATATACAGACAACGCATGACAATGTCTGTTTCATCTTCCCTCCCAAAAGCATGGTTTTAAGGATCCTACCATGTCAATGGCGGTCTTTGGGAAAAACCAGCATTCGGTGAATTGAGCAAGCGATTCCTGCTCTCGAAGGCTTGGGAATTCGCGCGCTGCGGATAATGTTGTGTCCGGCGTGCATCACTCTAAGCCGGCTCGTGCTTGGGGAAGCGAAACAACAATCTTTCTCGCTCATAGGAAACGCCCCATCCCTCTTCTGTAGGCAGCGCCATCAACCATGTCGCTCACCGGTTTGAAAGTTCCCCGTGTCTTGAACTCAACCGTGATTCCAACGACATCACCGCAGGCAAGTCCCAAAAGGCTACCTCGAAATCTCTGCTGCTAATCGGGTTCCCGAAAGCGAATTCTTTGTCCATCAATTTAGGAATCCAACACTACACGAAAGCTCCCAAAGCAAAGCTCAGCTCCTTGTCGATGGCTGTTACCCAAATGGATTCTTGGAATGATTTCAACTCGCTCTCCAGGTTCAACCAGCTAAGCACCTCGTGTTTTCGCGCACCCAAGGGCATCAGTCGGTTTGCGCGTGGTCGTGCGAGCGTCTTTTCCAATGTTTCGATTTGCTGATGGGCCCGCAAAACCACATTGCCCTGGTTGATTTCCCGCAGCCAAGTGGGTTTGACTGAAAGTTGAACGTTCAGCTTGAAATACCACTCGTTGGCCGAAACGAAACCCTGTGCTTCCGGGTTGTCATTCACGATCAGATCGAAAACTGCCTTACGTCTTGCCCCCCCGAAGTGGAAGACGTGACTCTCGCCGTACACGTGCAACATCGGCCATTCATTTTCCTTGAAGCCGAGGTAGTCTCTCACCGCTTGAGGTTGGCCGGCCCCCTTGAGCCAGCCCCTGGTGTTGTAGCCCCATACGGCATCCGGCTTGACCTTTTCCTCAACCGGCTGACGTAAACTTTGGCGCCTTCCCACTTTTTGATCTCCATCAGCTTTCCGGCCAGCCTCAGCACTTTCCCTTCGCGCACATTCAAACCCGTCGCGAGCGACCGGCCGGTGTCTTCGTCGATCAGAGTCGCCCCTGGCAACGACTCGATGTTCGAATGCAGGTCCCCTCTCTGACTTGTTCAGCCAATGTTCATTCAGTCGCACCCCATCACCGTCATCGATCAACTCCCCAATGCTCAGCAAGTGATCCATGATCCCTTCGTGCACCGTCGAGTGAGCGCATCTTGTCAACAAACTCTTGAGCTTCAGCTTGTTCCTGCTCCGCCTCGGTGATTGAAAAATGTAGGAGGCCGCTTGCTGAATGGCGACGGCGTGACACGGCCCTGTGTGATCCGCGTATAACCGGTTGAACCTTGCCGCCTGGATGATCGAGTTTTGGATTATGGATTCCCTGAAAGGCTTCCGAAACACGGCATCACCCGGGTCGAGTTCGTGCGGCGGTTCCCACGGCCTATCCTCTGCAGGAATGATGAAACGTCCGGTGCCGGCCCGTCCAAGACAACCAGGTCGATGTCCCCGATGTCGACGCCGATCTCGAGGGTGGAGGTCGCAAACATGACAACCCTCTTTTCGGTCTTGATGGTTTCCTCGGCCTCCTTCCCGCAGCGATTTGCTCAAGCTGCCGTGGTGGGCGACAGCGATGTACCCGACTGCATCTAACAACGGTTTCAGTCTGTCCAAGAGGGAATCCACCCGCTTTCGCGCATTGCAGAATACCAGAACCTTCTCCGGCCTCTTTGAGGTCTTGAGGTGGTTGATCAACGACTCTTCGGTGGTCGGGCTCGATTCGTCCGGGCAAACCACGTCGATCCGCCTGCCCCCGGCGACGTCCACAAAGTGCGCATTGCCCCGATCTAAATAATCCCCGATGATCTTTTCGTGGTTTGATGATGGTGGCGCTCAATGCGACCCGCTGCAACGACCCGTCCGATATCCAAGCTTTCTTCACGGCGTGGCTTTTCAACAAGAGCAAACGATGAATCAGCCACCGCAGATGTTCACCCCTGGGGGTCCCGACAAGAAAGTGGAGCTCATCGAAAACCAAAGCGTTCACGTCCATCAAAACGTGGCCTCGGTTCGTTTTCCCACGGCACAGGATGCTGTCGAAGGATTCCGGCGTCGTCAAAACGACCTTGGCTGCCTCGAGATTCTGATGGTAGTCGCCTGTGTGGCGGGATATTTTGAAGCCGAGCTGCTCGACGGGGTTGATCAACCTGAAATAGAGGTCGTTGATCAGGGCGCGGGTCGGGGATATGTAGAGAATCTTCCAAGGTGAAACCGACAGGTAGTTTCTTTCGAGCAAGGGGGCGCAGACGGCCTCCGTCTTTCCCGATGCGGTGGGTGAGCACACGAGAGCATCCCTGCCTTCCAATATCGGCAGGATGGCCTTCCGCTGAACCTCCGTGAGGCTCTTGAACTGCGAAAAAAACGGGGTCCAAGTGTAGTAGAGCCGGCGGGAAATTTCTCGATCCTGTTTGAGCCCGGCACCAACACCCTCAGTTTTGTGCGGGGGGGCCATACCGTTTGTCCAAGTGTGCTATGAAATATTTGATGAATTTCCTGATGTGACCTTCCTGCCCCAGGAACTTTTGGTGGATTTTTTTTGCCAGCGGTTCATCGAAATCAGGCGTGCCGCAGTGCACATCTTTGTATAACCCGAAAATGTTTTTGCCGATTGCCAGGCACTCACTTTCGCCGAACTCGCTGAGGGCGTGACACTCCCCCCCGCACGCCTTTACCATCGCATCTATGATCTCATCCCCCAAGTGCCCGTCCGAACCGACCGAGGCGAAGAAGATGCCCAAAGGCGAGGGGGGAAGGCCGCTTTCACCCTTGAAGTGCCTCGCGAGACACAAAATCAGATCCCTCACACGGTCCCATTTTGCCCCCAAATGCTGCACCTCGAACTCATCTATTGTTATGACGAGCCCCTTGAACCCCGCCAGTTTGCAGACGATGGCGGCACCGGCCAAAGATTCGACAAAATCGGAAGGTCTCTCGCTGACCGTTCTGCCTATCGGTTTTCTCACTTTGGGCTGGTCAGAAATACAATTTATGCTCGGTTCGGAGCACAGTCTTTTGTGCAGTTCGATTGCCGTTATCTCATTCGAGCAGCTCAGCAGGCTGTTGTAATCGTAACAGAGGTTGTCCAGAACACCCCTGTTTCTGAGAAGTCTCAAGGTGTTGTAGTTGTCCTTGGTCCTGTCGATCGGGCCCGTTGAAATGTCAGGGCAACGCGCGCCCCTCTCTATGGCTCTCAAATAGATGTCGATGAGGGGCGTGTCGGACACCAGCCCCTCGGCATCCAACGATTTCCACAGGTGCGAGGAGAGCATTTCAGGGTCTTCAAGCGAAACATCCTTCCCGTTGATCTCCACGTGCGCCGTCACGTAATTCCGGTCCCTGGCCACGTGGCGAATGAGAGCCATGGTGTGGCTCTTGCCCGTCCCGTAGTGGCCGCAAACCTCGGACACAGTGGGTTCGTTTGCCGATCGGCCCGGCAGCCGGTTGATGATCCACCCCTTGATTGTTTCCAACCCAACGGTCATCTCCTCGATCGCGTGGGACGGCACCAGGCCGAACCTCAAGGACTCCAGGCTCTTGCGCTTTTGGATCAAATCACTTTTTTCAACATCTCTCGGTCGAACCGTCGGGGGGGCGATCTCGGGTGGTGGGGGCGGCTTTTCGACCAGAGCGATCGCGTCGATGTCCACCTTCATCGTCAAACTCGGCCGGTCGATAGCCACCATGACGGTGCCCACCCGGACGTCGACCACCGTGCCGTCGACGAGCGCCTTGCCGATTTTGACCTTCACACGAGATCCTCGAAAAAGGCCCTCCATTTCACACCTCGCCCTCGGTTTCTTCCCCTCCGGCGGGGCGTTGGCCTTCCGGTTTTGCTGCCCGGTCTTTGTCATAGATTTCCAAAAGCTTCGAGCAGGTCAACTTGACCATGTCTCGCCTCTTCTGGATCGACTGGTCCTTTGAGTCGATCTCGTCGGCCCACTCGTAAGATGCTTTGAGCATCTCCCGGCTATCCAAGCTGAGTCTGTCGCCGTGCGCGTCGCAAAAGAGGTTGACGAGGCGTTCACCGATTTTGTGCAGGAACAGCAGAGAGGTGTCCTTCTCGTTTTCGTATGGCTGTTGAAGGTCGATGATGGGCGAGTGAACGTTTCCGTCGAAGAACCGGTGTTTGGGGTTGGGTTCGGAAATCCGCTGCTGAAGCCCCGGGTACTTGTTCATTTCCTTGATCACGTCCGGCGTGAAGGCGTAAAGCAAAAAGATCGACGCGCCCCTCACGTTCTGGATTGCGTCCGATTCCGATCGAAGCATCGAAAGTATGTCGTCGCGCTTTTTCTTCCCGACGTCAGCCGCTTGCTCTGCCTCGTCGAAGGATAACACGGTTCCTTGAAACCCGGCAGCTTTCAGAAATTGGCAGAGTGAAAAGATCGCCTTCCTCCCGAACCTGTTTTGCTCGCTCGCGGTGATGGGGGACTCCCCCAGGGTCTTGCACACCGCCTTGTTGACAACGTCCCCCTCCAACCACATGGCCCCACGCTCGACGACGTCGTCGTCATCGGTGCTCAACGCTTTCAGGGTTTTCATTAAAACTCTTTTGTATCTGATAGTCGGAGAAGTCAACCCCCTCGAGGCCTTCGATCCAGCCGGTCAAGAAATGCTCTGCCGCCTCCGGGTCGGGGGACCCCGACCTCACATGTTTCATGCACTGCTCTAAAAACGATCGAACTCCCGACCGAGGCATCCCCGGCAGGCTCAAGTTCGAAACCACCTCCCTGTAGACCAGCAACTGCTTGGTCAGGTCGATGTCCTTGCTGAGTTGAACTTCGCAGGTCGCGCACCCCTCCGAGCCCGCGATTTCGGAAAATTGGCGCAGGAAGTGGGTCTTGCCCGACCCGTAAGGCCCGACGACGAACTTCTCGGCGGAGTTACCCTTGTTGAACTGCTCCTTGATGTACTCCCGCTTCAGGTTCTCGAACCCGTCTTCATAACCTACACCGAAAACGCTGCACCCCTCCACCGGTGGTTGTCCGGTCGGCGCCATGTGCCTCAAAATGTCGACGATGTCTATCATGGGATTCACCCTTCAGATGTACTGTAGTGTCTTGCTTGCCAGTCTCTTCAAGAGCGGCCTCTTGAAGCTCGGCCCGGGGTTCGTCAGCAACACGTCTATCCCTTCCGCCAACAGTTCCCGCGAGAGCCGGTCCCTCTTGTCGGCCGGGACTTGAGAAACGATTTTCCGGATAACATCTTCCATGAAGCTTTCCGGCTCACCGCAGCCCACGATGTCGCCAAGCCTCAAAACCGGGAATCGCCACCCGGGAGTGACCGTGTCACGGTAGACCACTAGGCGGTCCCCCAGCGCCGGGTACGCTCTGACGCAGGCCGGCAAGAAATCCGGCAGCACCGCAAAGACGGCCACCGCCCCCTTCACGACCCCGTTCGAGCACGCATCGATGAAACGTCGCATCAGGTTCGCAGCCACCTGCGCTTTCGTCGATTGCTTGATCTTGCTGAATGTCTGATCCATCTCGTCGAAAAGCAGCAGTGTGCCGTTGAAGCCGAAAGAGAAGAGGGCCGACAGAACCGTGTTCAGGACCGATTCTGCGTTTCGCTTGGACAGCGGGTTCTTGACCCCCTTGACCCCGCACTTCTTCAGTTCAACGGCCCCGATCTTCTCGCCGCACAGGAACCGCTTCAGCTTGTCTTTGGCGATTAGGTTCAGGTGTTTCCCGCCGTTGGTGTGCAGGCCCATGGCATTGGCAAAACCGGAGTGCGGCAGGTGGTGGTCCTGGAATGTGCACGGGCGTGTTGCGGTCAGGTGGCTCAAAATGTCCGGCAGCGACCGGACTGTTCTCCCGTCTACCCGCCACTCCAAGTTCAGCAAGATGTGTTCCGTTATGTCTTTCCACTCCAGCAGGCTCAAGGCCTTCGAGAGCTCGACGTTCACCGTCACCATCTGGTGCTTGGAGGCCAGGTGGTTGAACAGACTGAGGAGATGGCTTTTCCCACCGCCGTAACCCGCCTCGAAGAACCGGCAGGTGGAGCCCCCCTGCTTGACGAAACACTCGATGATCTCCTGCTCGAAAAACTTCAGGAACCCCTCCGACCCGACGTCGATCAAATCGATGTGTTCCGGCCTGGGCGGGGTCCCGTGCGTCACGATCTCCCTGAGCGCGTCTTTCAAGCGGTTTTCCATGTCACTGGCCTTTAGTCTCACGCTTTGAAATAGCAGTAGACTTTGTAGTCCTGGCCGGCATCCAACCCGTTCAGCAAAATCCCCTTCCCCTTGCTGATCTCCATCTGCGACCCGGCTTCAAGCGAAAGCCTTTTCCCGCTTGGCACTTCTCTGAGATTTGAATAGTAAAGGTCGATGTTGTACAGAAAGACCCACTTGGAGGTGTCCTTGAGTTTGGGGGATTTTTTTTGAAGCGATTTTCGGTAAAGGACGACATTGAGCTCCTTCAGGAAGTCCACAGCCGGGACCGACTGAACATTGAACTGTTCTCTCTTCGCCTGGGCGGACTTCAAGAACTCACATGTCTCCCACATGGCATCTATGAAAACACCTGTCGGGATCTCACTTTTTTTGAGCTTTTCACCTGCGGCATCGTACAGCTCTTTTAACTCGGTCGGCTGTCGTCACGGCCTTCCAACCGGCAACTATTTCTTCGTTGTAGGACAGTTGAACCTCGGAGCGCTCCGGTCGCAATCCGATCTCCAGAAGCCCGACTCGCCATGACTTGCTGAACTCACGTACCTTTGTACCAACCTCTCTTTGCGTCCGGATGAACTCGTTGAATATTTTCCAAAATTCCTGGCTGCGGGCCTGGCGTTCGGCGTCTATTGCCGACTTGACCTTCTTCGCCCACTCGTCCAACGCACCACCGAACACTCCCCCCGCCGGAAGTAAGGTCAAGGCCTTGTCGAACTCTTCGAGCTTTTCAGGCTTGCTTAGGTTGACTTTGGACATTTTCTGAATCGGACGCAGGATCTGCTGAACCAGTTCTTTCTGGAGCTTGCTCAATTCCTCGGTCTTCATAGAAACTTCCCCCTGAGTTTACTATCACTGTGAACTGCTTAAAAGTTAACTGTGGCAGTATTAAATATTCAGCTTTACATGGTCTACTCGAGAAACTTAAAAAAATTTCAGTTTATTTTTCTCACGATAAGTTTTCAAAGCTGGTTGTGCAAACACAATGCTAAAGTCTGTTGCCAGCTGGTGAGCCGGTTCTGATGCCGTCGTCCACCGACCAGTCTGAGAGCTCGACAACTTGGCACTGGACACCTTTAGAATTCCTCCATCTATCTTTCCAATCGCGGTGATGCGTAGCCACGACACAGTGCCGGAATCTCTTCATCTCCGAGCAGAGCATCTCCAACACCCTTCCCATGTGACGATCATCCACATTCGCCAACACGTCATCCAACACGAGGATGGTCTCCTCGACTCGGTCCATGGCCGCCAGAGCGAGAAAAATGCACAGGCCCAACGTGTCAAGGTGGGATTCACTGAAGTACGCTTGGGGCGCGGCCCTCTCCCCGCAGAAACTCGCCTCGATCTCGAGTGATGCCCGCTTTTTGGGGTCGAGCTCGAGATTGACTTTGTTCAACCCCTCGCCTGGGTGAACCATCTCGTACAATCGGCCGACTTCTTTGGCTATGCTCGAGAGGATCTGATCCGTGAAACGCCTCCTTTCTTCTGTGATTATCTCAAGGGTTCTCGAAAGGCGTGGGACCAGGCGATCGAGTATGTTCCGCGACTCCAAGTTGGTTTGCCAGGTCTTGAGCGCCATCATCAGATTCGCGGTGAACATCTCCTTGTCTTGAAGTGCCTGCTCGTGGCTTTTCCATTTGTGCATCAAATGAGCGTTTGCGGTCAACCACTCTTCCAAACTGGACTCATCTTCCGGGAGCGGGGATCTCGGCGCGGGGATGTCGCTTGACCACTCGAACTCCCGTAGGCATTTTTTGAATTCGCTGAGGTGTTTTTTCGCGCTTTGCCGAATTATCTTGAGCTGCTGCTTTGCCTCGGCCACCAGTTGCCCCGATACTTTCACGCGTGCCTGCGAAGCTTGCAGCTCAGAGAAAGACCTGAGGCGCCCCGCCGTTCGTTCAGCCAGACCGGTCACCTTTTCCAGACTTTCACAAAGCGGGCAAAACGGCGGGGATGGAACCTTGGCAAGGTAAGCGCTTGCAGCTTCGAGAACAGCCACTGTTTCTTCGGCGTCTCGCGAGACCGTTTTGAGCGATTCATGCACATGCCTCTTGGCGGATGCCTCCGTGTTTAGGGCGCTTTTCAATTCCCCCTCTGCGGCCTTAACCCGCCCTGGGTAGTCGGTCAGGCGCTCGCATGCCGACTGCAGCCCCCTGATCGAATTGATTTCGGATTCGAACGACCCCGTCCCGGGAGCGGTCTCGGAGGCCGCCCACGCGAACGGGTCCGGGGTGGGTTTCCCCGCAATTTCCCAGTAGCGGCGAATCTCGTCCTCGTTCTCCTGGACGCGTGCCTCCGCCACCTTTTGAGCAGCGATCGAATCTCGAATCATTTCCCTCAGGGCCGCTTCGGAGTTCTCAACACCCGAGACGTCCACGAACCTGCTGACGGCTGCATACCGTTCCGCCGGCTTGGCTTCTATCAGCGAGAGGATCTGGCTCCGGCGGAGCACCTCCACCCTGGGTTGATTGGCGGAGGGGGAAGCGATCACCCCGTTTTTGTTGATTTTGGCCCTGAAACTGCACGAGTCGGCTTCGAGGCACACCGACACATCGGAGGGTTTTTTCCCGAGAGAGTTCCAGTAGCGGTTCGTCCGGCCCAACCCCCGGTTTTCCAGTGAGCCGATCTTGCCTTTGCCCAGAAACTCGAACGCGTCGCATATGGTCGACTTGCCCGTGCCGTTTTCGCCGTATATGACCGTGAGCTTCTTCCCTTTCTCGAAGGTCAGCGTGAACGGCTTGACGGCGCCGCGGAGGTGCTCGATGGTCAGCTGTTGCAGCGAGGTCTCCTTCACTCTCAATCCTCCTCGGGGTCGCTGAGTTCTATGGGCAGCCGCCAGTCGCCCGGTTGCATCTTCCCTTCCGCGAGTTTCGAGAGAAGCCTTTTCCCGTGCTGCTCCGTCAGGAGCCTTTCGCCCACCAAGAGAGCTACAATCTTTTCTGCCAATTTGCGCGATGGTGGGGTATTGCCCCAACCAGTTGTGAACGGCGTGACCTCATCTTTGTTGCCGCCACCCCTCGCGGGGCCGGCTGACCCCTCTTCGGAGCGCTGCTTTGGGTTGTTTTCCCCCGGCGTGTCAGGTCCCTTGCCGTGCCCCCTTGCCCCTTTGCGTTCAAGGTCCTCTTTGAGTTTGTTGATTTCTTGCCCTGAGCCCATGGCTTTGTTCCCGCACCGGCTATCTCTTGAGTCGCCAGACTGCGTTGCCGGGAACCCGACCGGGCCCCAATTTTTGCTTGCGGCCGGCTGTCCCCACTCTCTCCGGCCGGCTCGGGTCTGTGCCCTGAAAACTTTTGTAAAAAGCTGGCGCGAAGTCTTCGTCGAGATTGGCAGGCTCAAACAGATGTTTGCATTCGAGACATGCCAGTGCCCAATAGTGATAGGTCAAGCCCTGCTTTGGTCGTGTAGGGCATTCGGTAACCCTGCATTCGGCTCCGGCAGCGAGGGCATTCAGCCTCAGTTAAACCGACCGCAAACCAACCGTTACTCTTGAATCGCTCGAGGCTGACGGCAACCACGATCCCGAACTCAGCTTCAACCAGCTCAGCGACGTTTGCGCTCATGTCGTCCCCCGCCCTCCCTGTGCCTTCTGCAGCAACTCATGCGAAAACAACTTCGAGCACCGGCACTTCCCATTTTTCCGCTTTGACACGGTCCCTGAAACCCTCCTGCGAATCCAGGCTGTCGCGTTTAACCATGGCGACCACCCGCACTTCGCTCACCAGTTCCAGTTTGTCTTCCCACTTGGCCGAAGCGCCTTGCGACAGCCTGCCCACGCAAAACCCCTCTTTGTCGCAGATATTTATGGCCGGGTTGTCGGCAGTCAGGAAAACCTTGTCCCCCGCTTGGATTCGGGACAAATGTACATGAATTGGATCGCGTTGATGGAACCCCCCGGCGTAGTCCAGATAAACGTCGTCCAACCCAAGGACCTCGTATTGCCGGGACGCAGCTGCCACCCGGCTTGCCGGAAGGCGCCGCACCCTTTCGTAACAGGAGGTTGCCGCCTTTCAGATCCCTCAAAAGGGGATTCGGCCGCTCCTCCGACATCATCAATGCCAGGGTTTCCCTGGCCCTCGTCATCCCAACGTACAACGTGCGGCGCTCCTCCTCTGTTTGTTTGTCGTCGCTTGGCGCCCCCCAGCCACCGTCCAGGATGACCACGTGCGGGAACTCCATCCCCTTTGTGGAATGGATGGTGCCGAGAAAAAGCCCGCTTCCCAGGAATTTTTCGCGTCGCTGTTCGGCAACGTAGTCATAAAAGGAGTCGATCGCCCAGCCGACCGGCAATGTGGCGTCTGCGGTTTCATCGACCAGGGCTCTTGAGGAAACCCTCCAGCATTCGCCACCAGGGGCTCCCCTTGTTGTCGGAGCCGAGGTCGTCGAGCCATGCTCAGCAGTTCGGAAGCCTTGCGGTTTTCGCCTTTTTGTTCAGAAAGCATTTCTATGAAGGCCGAGAATTCGCGCACACGGTGCAAGCGGCAAGCTGCTTTCAAGGAGGGTTTTCACGGGCAGCCCGGCTTGTTCCAGCAGCGAGCGGACGGGCCACAGATACCTTCCTGCTCCGCGCCAGGATCGCGCAGTCGTCCCACGCCAGACCCGGTGAGAGGCCTTTCAGACGTTCCAATTCGGCCTTGACGCACTCGGCTTGATGATAGCGGTTTTTGACGGCGATCACCTGCACCCTGCCCTTGGACACCGGGTCGAGCAGCTCCCACCTGCCTCCCGGCAGGTTGGGGTCCCTTTCGCGGTTGATGCGGATCGGGTGGTCGATCTTCATCCGGTCCACGTTGTGCCGGATCAGCTGGTTGGAAGCGTCGATGATGTGCTTGGAGGACCTGTAGTTTTCCACGAGATACACCACCTTCGCCGGGTAATCCTCCTGAAACTTCCGGATAAACTCGACGTTGGCACCCCGGAAAGCGTAGATGTTCTGATCGTCGTCACCGACCGCCATGATCGACAAGCGCCCATCGTTGTCCTCCAGGGTGCGGCCGGCAATGGCCGAAACAAGATCGTATTGCGCCTGATCGATGTCCTGGTACTCATCCACCAGAATGTGACTGTAGCCCCCCAGCAGCTGATCCCGCACCTCGTCCGGCTCGAACCCCCGGAAATTCGGTTTCACCCTTGATAAGGCTGACGGCGTCGAGGATGACTTTCGTCGAAGTCGATTTCCTTGTCCCGGTTTGCTTCGGCCATGTCTCTTACGGAAATCCCGGCTATCCGCATCGCAGCCCCGTGGTAGGTGGCCACCAAGACCCCTCGGGCGTCCTTTCCGACAAGGGCGTTGAGCCGCTTGCGCAGGCTCACCGCGGCGCTGTGGTTGAAGCAAAGCACCAGGATCTGCCGGGGCGGCACCCGCTCGACCTGCAGGAGGTAGGCGCAGCGATGCACGACCACCGTGGTTTTGCCGGAACCCGGCCCTGCGAGAATGAGAGTGTTTTGCCCCAGCGGGCTGCCCACCGTGGAAACCTGAACCGGGTTGCCGAGCTTTTCGACGATCTTCCGGTAGGCCTCCTGGGTGGTGGCCCTTTCGATCACTTCCTTTCGATCCGCAAAATACTTGTTGACGAATTTTATGCGCCCAAGCGAAAAATAATCCAGCACCAGAGAAAGGGCTCGAGCGATTTTGTCCAGGGCCAGCTGGGCATACTCCATCATCACGTGCACCTGGAATCGTTTCTCGCGGTAGTGCACGGCAAGCGGCTTGAAATCCCCCATGGTGTAACGTCTGGCCCTGTCCCCGGTTTCCAGCCGAATGGTCATGGCCTGCCGCATGATCGCCAAACCGCCCTGCAGGGTGATGGCCTTGTGCTCGTGCAGGAACATGAGCGCGCGGTCGATCGCCGCCAGGGGGTTTTTTATTTCGGATCTCAACGTGATGTCCGAAAGGACGGCGGCCGAAAGGTCGTTGCTCGAAAAGGACAGCGTCACGTCGCCCCCGCTTGCCTCTTCCGACCCTGTCAGCGCCCTTTCAGCCTTCTCGATGAGGGCCTTCAAAATGACGTAGGCAACGTCTCGTCTCAGCCGCGCCGTTTTTTTAATTGCCCCCCATTTGCGCTGCAACCTCACCTGGTATCGGTATCGACCGAGGTGCTGCAGCTCAAGACTCCCGAGGCCGGCGGCAAGCCCCTTGCCGTCGTGTGAAAGACCCTTTATCGAGAGCCCTGATCACAAGCGGGTTGGCTTCCGAGCCGTCACTTCTTCAGCCTCTGGGCAACCCGGCGCACGTCGAGCTCGACCCACCTCCCGTCGTCGGCGTCCGGGTCCTCTGCCTGCATCAGCGCGAGGAGACGCTCCTCAAGGTCCGACACGGCCTGCAGGACCTGCATGGCATTGCCCTTCCCCTTGGGCCGCAGGATGGCAGTCAGCATGATCCCACGGTCAATCAGGCGTGCTTCGGCCATGTCGTGAAGGGCATGGATCACGATCTGCGCCGGGCGTCAGCTTCCAGGCCTTTTCCACCTGCTGAAGCAGTTCCCGGCTCGGGAACAGGCTCTCGGCAATGCTGTCGGCGCTGAGCCCCCGGTCTTCAGGCCGGTTGAACAAAACGCGCAGGATGTTGAGCCACAGGCCGGCGAACGAACTCGTGGCAAGTTCAGCGTGCGCGATGATTGCCCGCGCCTCGTCGAGGTCCTTGACCAGCGGCTGGCCCTGGAACACCTCGGTCATGTTTTCGTCGCGGCTCAGAAAGCCGCCCCTCTCAAGCCACGCGATCGCGGTTTTGACCTTGGTGTCCCGCGCCTCCTTCCTGTCTTCGTGCAGGTCGGCCAGGTCTTCGTCGCGCAACAGCTCGTCGCTGGTGATGACGATCTCGCCGAACTTGTTGCGCTTGGTCCGCCGCAGAGCGCGGAGGATGCGCTCGATCTCTCGCTTGTTTGACTTCCGACATCGCCCCCTTGCGGAACTGCAGGTTGGCGTCGTCGGGGTCGTAGAGAAGCACGCACCGGGCGGGTTCACCGTCCCTCCCGGCCCGGCCGGCCTCCTGGATGTAGTTCTCGAGCGAGCCCGGCATTTCGAAATGCAAGACCAGCCGGACATTGGCTTTGTCGATGCCCATGCCGAAGGCGTTGGTGGCGCAGATGACAGGGGTCCGACCCGCAACGAACGAGTCGATGATGTCGCGTTTCTCCTTGGCGTCCAGCCCACCGTGAAACGCCTCCGCCCCCATCCCCTGGTTTTGCAGGAAGTCGCGGATTTTTTCTGTGCCCTCCCGTGTCTCCGCATACACGATCGCACTGCCGGAGCCGTCGGCCGCGAGGCTTTCCGTTAGAATCTGAAATGTCCGCTCGTACCTTTCGGCAGCAGACACCGGCTGCACTTCGAAAACAAGGTTCTCGCGCTCGACCCCGCCGGCAAACAGCTTCAGCTCCTGACCCAACTCGTCGTGAAAATGGGAGGTGATGTCCTCGATCACGTCGGACTTGGCCGTAGCGGTGTAAGCAACAAATCGGGGGCACGGGCTGGCTGTATTCGCCGGCGAACTCGCGGATGAACCTGGCGGCGTAAAGGTAGTCCGGCCTGAAGTCGTGACCCCACTTGGACACGCAGTGGGCCTCGTCGAACACCCAGCACCCGATCTCCCGCTGGCTCAGCACGCTTCTGACGGAGCGGCTGCGAAGCTGCTCTGGCGCGATGTAAAGAATCGCCACGTCGCCCAAGCGAACGCGTTCCAGCACCTCGCCACGTTCCGGGGGTGTTTGAAGCCCGCTGATGGCCGCGGCAAAAGGGGTGCCGGTCAGCCTTCATGAGGTTGTCCACCTGGTCTTTCATCAAGGCCAGGAGGGGTGAAATAACCACGGTCAACATCCCCCGGCCACGGTGGCGCACCAACGCCGGCAGCTGGTAGCAAAGCGATTTCCCACCACCGGTCGGCAGAATCGCCAGAAGGGGTTTGTCCCTCATGCCGGTGACCACGATGGCCCTTTGCAGGCTTTTGCCTTCCCGAGTGGACGGCTTTTCCCGGAAGCCGGCGAACCCGAAAAAACGTTCGAGATTGATTTCAGGGTTGTGGTGTTCACGGCAATAGCGGCAGTTTTCGTCACCGCACGGTGTCTGCCTCAGTTTGGTCAAGATGAAAGCAATTTCAGGGAACCGGTAGCGCACCCAGGGGGGAAGGACCGAATTGGCGCCGGCAACTTGAAGCCATGCCATGCAGTATGCCAGGGCAGGTCGCTTGGCGCTGTCCCCCAACAGCTGAGGCGCCGTCTCAAGCGATTGCGTGTTCGCACACAATGCCGGCGGTGTTTTCTACAAGAAAATCGAGGGCGGCCTCGTGTGAAACGAAGCCCCTCGCGCCCATGGCGCTGAAAACTGCTGCGATGCCTTCCCCCGAAAAACCATTGAAAAGGCTTTGTTCAAAACAGAACCTGTAAAAATCGATGAGGTGCGGGCGCCTTGGCCCCAGCATCATGAAAGCTTTCCCACTGATCGCAAAAAACCGAAGAGGCGAGCCTTGCGTCGGCCACTGGGTTGCTTACGGAGGATCGAACGAGTTTGTAGTCCTTAACAAGCCGGTGATAAGGGTTTTGAGGGAACGCAAGAGGGGACAGATAGAGCGTGTCGATAACGGGTTTCTTTAAAATTGCAAGCTGGGGGTAAGTCGATTGCAATACAGGGAAGTCGTGGCCCAGGAGGTTGTGCCCCAGAACGAACTCGGCAACGGAGGCAAGGTCCTCCACATGAGACAATGTTTGTTTCAGGGAAGATTCAGCACTTGTTTCAAAAACTTGGTCGTTGAAGACAGCCCCAATATGCCGGATTTTTCCACTCTTGGTGGTTTCTATGTCTAAAAGAAGCGTTCGGGATATCAGCTCATCCAGCGTCATAGCAAAAATCCAGAATAGCTATCTCCGCAAAATTTACGGGACATCTCATTTTACCATTGCATTTTGGTAAAAGATGGAGCTCTTCTGAAAAATAGTTCGAACTTATTAATTCCACTACCCCGTCGGCGTGGGTCCTCCGGTAAGTGCCCCATAATTGTTGCCCCTTCGAGCAGTTGTCAGCCCACTCACCCGGGAAGAGAACCTTGTTCAGTCGTGGTATTGCCAATCGGATTTAAAGAAACCAGGGGCGTCCACGATGGTTTCAATTAGGATTTTTATGCGGGCAGCCCCCGAAGCCATAAAATGAAAAAGCCCGAGTCACAAGGGCAAACACCCCTTTGACCCAGGCCGATCGGTCCATCCGCGAAAACCGGTGATAGCCATGACGCGCTTGAGGTTGATTTTGGGTATAAAACTCAAACCCACCCCGCACTGATGGAATAAAAAAACCGGAGAAGCCGCTGACTACAGGAAAGCACACCCCCCGCCGGAATGTGTGGCAATAATACCATGGCCGGGATAACATATCAAGATCATTAAAAAACAAAAAGCGATCCCCACTAAGCGTATCGAACATTATTCGGGGTAGTTGCAAGGGGTTTAGGCAGGGCCGATTTGAAAAGCGTGCTTAGGGTTTAGGCGGTTGGTCGCCACTCAAGTGCCTTTCACAAATATCCAATGCTGCGCACTGATTGCACTTCGACGCCCGCCGACAGTAACCATAGTTTTCGGCTTCTGTGAGGGAACAATACGTGTAGATTCCTTTGTTGATTTCCCGCAGACTGTACGGGAGTTCCATACTCCGCATGAACTGTATTGCCGTGCCCCGCTGCAGGGGGGAAATGAGCGATGCTATCCCCGTCACGGTGAGGAAGTGCTCGTTTGCGGAGTCGAACTTGTACGAGTCTCTGGCGAATTGCGCCTCGACTATGTCTCCGAAGATGAAGTCAAACACGTTTGGACCGATGCCTTTAAGATTCTTCCATGGCCGCACAGTATGCAGAAAAGTTAGCCAATCATCATCTGTGATGCAGAGAAACTCCGCCTCTGACAGGTTCGGGTGTCGCGCGAAATCAGCGTACTGATTGATGATGTAATGGGCGAAACTCGATTCATGCTGCTGACGCAGGTATGCACAGGCTTGGAGCATGTACCAGAGGAGTTTCCAATAGAATCTCCCGCAGTTCCTGGACTCTTGCTCTTTAAATAGTCCTGTCGCCTGTTGAAAAAGCTCTCCGCTTGGGCCAAAAGCTCCGTCCTGCAACTGGCGGTAGAATTCTGCGTTCATGCCCTTGGCGTAGCTCGGATTATAGGGTGAGGTTACCTGGCCATCATGAAGCACGCTGCCCAAAGCGTCAATTGATAGAATGCCGCGCCCGGAAAGAAATGGGGCGAATCGGAAGAATCGAAACCCCTGCTGCTCATATCCGTGCCTGATGAAGATGATGTCAATGTCTTTCCATGACTGAGCAAACTGGCGCCATCGCGGCTCAGTTGTCGCAACAGCATTCAGGACAATCTGCCTTGCGTGAGCTTTGTTCATGATGTCTCACCGATTTGCCGTCTTGGCGATACCATTGCGAGTATCTCGGAAAACTTCAAGATACAGATACGTCGGATTTGGTAACACCGGAACGCACATCTTCTGTTAATAGGTCTTAGAGCCGGCCGATATCTGTAGCTTTTGCCTCCTTCGATTTATACCCGCTTTGCTGTTAATATCGCACCTGTTCTTGGGAATTGAGTTTTATGTAATATCTTCAACACAAAGTTGAGCCGGAGCATTAGCGATCGGTTCGAACGCCTTGTTGAGACTGTTTTATTAATTCAATTGCTTGTTGTTCTGTGATCTTTTGTCCTAACTTATCTTTGAGCACATGTTTATTGTCGCATTTTCGGTCTGAACAATTGAGAATTGAGGGGTCGGTGCTTGAGTACTTCAGTGGCTTATGGCAAGTGAAGCAATGCATTCTAAAGTCTTTATCCCAAAGGACGCCACATGCTTGAAAATACTTACCATATCTCCAATAAAGCCTTACCCACAATATCAGGAATAGAATTGTGGTACCTAACAGTACGGACAATAAAACCAGTGAGTATTCTTTGTATTTTGTGTGTGAGATTATTTCTTCACCCTTTGAGTATAAATATAACGCCATGGGAATAATTATACTCACGAGTGGTGGGTATGAGCATTTATGATCAGTTTTATCAGGCTTTTTTTAGCCATTGTTGAAAGGGATTCTTCTGCCATGTTTTAATACTCCCAGCTAAAAGCTCACCGGCGCGCGGTTTTTCAGCGCGTCCGGTGGAGTGAGGGGTTAGCTGCTTTTTTCTTACGAACCATAACGCGCTGACCTTCCTTCAAAAAGGGAAAATGTTTACAACTGAACCATCAACCTCAAGATAAATCCGCTGGTTCTTGGAGAATCCGTTGTTTATGATCACACAAGCAAGGCTTACTTTCTTGCCATTATTGTTTCTTAGATCTGGGGAAATCCAAACAACTGAGAGCTTTGGGGTGCTTCTGAGACCTGCGTCATATTGTTCCTTACCTACCTTCAATGTAATGGGTATTCGTGTGTTATCTCGGTAGGGAAGCGGAGCAGCATGGCGTTTGTCTATCCATATTTCCATGCGTTCAAGACCATCAGCATAGAACTGGGAAAGGCCCCTGATATGTCCGTGCGGCATGTTCAACTCCCTTCTATTGTACCGCTAACAAAAAGCTCAGCAACAGCGGTCACGGTGTCCGCTGGCGCGACCTGTTAGGCTATGATTCGCCGGTACGACCGACATACATTTCTTTGCCAGTGATGGGGTTGAGATAGACATCAAGCCCGTTCTCGTGCCTGAGATACTTCATTCCCTTTGCAGCGTGTTCGCTCGGAACAAAACCGAAAGTCGAACTTAACGAATCTTCGAATTTCCAACCGGGCGGGGTAACAACTTGGGTGAGTTGACTGCCGACCAACCAGCAGGCAGCAACACGCTGGCCTTCACCACTCATATCGACCTGTCCGAACTCAAGCCATGCGCACTTTGACGTAAGGCCTCGCATTTGGTCGGCTACTGCAATGTCAATCGCATCCTCGTCGCGTAAGGACTCTAAGCCTGCGCCTTGTAGCTTCTTGACGAACGATTCTACGTCTTGAGGTGACATGAACCCGACTCGCACAATTTCGCTATCAGCGCAAAGTGTCCGATTTGGGACAATGCGCTTGAATGCCTCCCAGCCACCGGGAAACCTTTGCAGCAAAGCGTCGGCACGAATGACGACAGATGTTGCTTCAATAAGAACGGCCATCGGACCCCGTGTAGCCCAACAGTAATTAGATTGACCCGCATAAGATGTGGAATTTCGTTTCAGGTGAAAGAGATCTTTCAGTTATGCTTTCGGTATCCTGGATTTTGCTAAAATCAATGTTTACCAAATCAGTTCCGTAATAATTTTCGGAAGATCGTATTCGAATGCTTCAGCCATTCGACTGATAAGAGAAAAACAGTTGTCTGCGGACAAATTGGTTTCTATGTATAGCCCACTGGAGAAGATTTCTCTGCCAACCTCCAATTCTCTCTGGTCCTGCGAGAAATAAACTCGGTTTGGCCCTTTTACGCGCAGCACTCGCTCCTGGAACACATTTTTATGCTCTAAATACAGGATTTCCGCGCAGTGGCTCACCATATCACGCCAGCTTGACGCTTGACATGCCCAGACTCCGAGTTGAAAACCGTACGGTTTCGTGTGTGTATAAATGCCTTTCTGGGTCACAGGGACGTTAGCAAGCCACGGAGCAGGCCCAGACAAATCTGCTTTCGGCATCTCGATACCGTGAGTGTAGTTCCGTAGTGCCTTGCGGGCAGTATCCGTATCCGTTCCCATCTCCTTTGCGAGGGATTGACTGAACTCTGCCGTCGGTGAAGCCAAGAGGGCGTGGATTTGTCGTATCGGAATTATTTCAACGGGATGGTAGATGCGGAAAATCATGTAATCGACTCCATAGTTCGTTTTTTGTTTTTGGGAGCTTTAAGTAACCCTAAAATAGCTCTCTATAGTCTAACATTCCTCAGCGCGTTGGCAGCCGCAACTCGCCGCGCTCAATCATGCCTACGAGCTCCTCCACTGATGCTTCTGCCTTGGCCATGATATCCTCCTTAAATTCCGACGAATCTTACTTACAGCCCTCGAACTTGGCCACTGCATATTGATCGGGTTCTGACAAAGGAATCTGGGCTGTTTTGCGACATTCGTCACGTCCTTCGAGCTACCTGCGTGAGTTTGTCGATGATAGTATATAGGTACATAGGAATTGTGTTGTTAGCCCTTCCCCATTCTCACGATGTACTGACTGATCCCGAACTCATTCTGCAGCAATGCTTCGGCAAGGAGGAACTTACTACTCGTATCCATATCGTCGAATACAAAGTTGAATAGGTTTCCGTTCCAAGTGGCAGGAAGCAAGTCCAACTCCACAAGGTACGATTTGATTATGCTCCTGAAACTCCTGGAGTTCCAGTCCGCATGGAACATTTCAGGAATGACCTTGAATAGCCAACGGCCATCGTCGAATCTGCGTTGCTCCTGACTGTAGGCATGCCTTACAATCTCCTCCAAAAACTCCTGGAGAGTCTTCCGTGGAGTGTCGATCGGCAGTGGTTCGCTGTGGAAACACAGGTCCCCGTTACGCGAGTATGTGTATTCGTGACTGGAAACGTGGTCAAGAATTGGAGCGTGTGGGGGAAACGTTATTGAATCCTTAAGGACCCTAACGTGTCTGAAAAAGAACGGAGCCGTGGGATCACTCGAGTCAATAATGGCTATGTCTTCGTAATGCCAGGGGTAAAACCCCGCCCATTCTTTCAGGCGAGATAGCTCGGAACTCTTGTAAAAAAGAGGAGCGGCGTATGCCGCCTTGGCGTTTTGGGACAGTACGTGGAGAGCATTGTGTTGGTCATACTTCTTCGAGTTGCGGTCTTTGTGAAGCATGAAGGAGAAATACCCGCAGCGGTTCGCGTAGCCACAGGTCGCCCTTTCCTTAGCAGTCTTTCCCTGGAACTGAGGCGTGTGAAAAGTGGATCTTTTGAATTGGATGTAAAACGGTACCAACGTCGTAATCACGCCATCGTAACCGAGGTCTTTTTCCTCATCTTGGGAAATCCGCGATATCTCGACGAAGTATCGTGGGTACATGCAGCGGGAAATCGCCGTCTCTATCGCAGAGATGTAGTCATCTTCAATGAAATCCGACAATCGCTTGTGACCCACATTTCGCATTTGGCGTCCTCCGTGCTGGCCTAACGTCGCATTTCAGGGGTGATATGGCAGTGGCAGCGCCGGTGACAGCATGCTCCCTGGAAGCGGTTGTAAGACGGTTATGCCCAAGGCGCCAGCCCCATCACTTCTCGGTCCTTTCTATACCTAAGCAAGCTTGGGGGTTTGTTATGCTATAGATCGTAAAGAATTGAAAACTCATAGCCGCCATGTGTGAGTCCCCCAAACCTGTCT
>CAWDIM010000015.1:0-392669 GCA_963802295.1 uncultured Planctomycetota bacterium
TCCAGTGCTCTAACCAGCTGAGCTACATCCACCGCGTCGAAGTGTCCAAGTGTAGTCTCGCTGCCAAAATTGGTCAACGGACCGAGGTGGCGGACCGAGGTGGCCGTCCCGCCAGCGGTCTTTCCGTGGCCTACTGATGGGGGGAGGAGACACGGGGGAACGGTGAGCCAACGGGCAGTTTCCCCTGTCGCGGCCGGTCTGGTGAGCCGCGTCCTGAGGGCTGTGGCGGAACCAGAAACGGCTGTCCGTACGCACTCGACGGACTCTGCTACACGTACGGAAAGGTCTCGTCGAGCGGCGAAGCGGACAATTCCACCAGGAAGGTGGCGAGACGCTGGACCAGCAGATCCATCATGCGGCGTCCCTTGTCGGCGGTGGCTTCGTGCGGATAGCCGACCCCCGCATTGGTCGTCAACAGGTGCCAGGGGCGAGTGATCGAAACCCAGCCCTGCCGCAGCGCCTCGAATCGCGGCCGGGCTGCCGCTCCGTCGTCCGCCGCCAGCGATCCGTCCGCCTTGCGATTAATCAGCTCGGGGAAAAACGCCATGGCAAAGGAGGTCTCCATCTCGCCCGCATGATCGTCCGGATGATCGAAGATATTCGCGTATTGGTCGACAAAGGCCTTGTACCAGTTGCACAGAAACAGCTGTGCCGGCGTCTTGCCACCCAGCTCGCGCAGGATCATTTTCACTTCGTTCCCGCCATGACTGTTCAGCAGCAGGACCTTGCGAATCCCGCTTTTCACCAGCGACTCCACCAGGTCCGTCACCACCAACGTGAGCGTGGACGGATTCAGGTTCATCGCCAGTGGCATGGCGTACATGTTCGTCTGCGTGCCGAAGGGGATGGTCGGCAGCAATACCACGTTCGCACCTTGCTCATGTGCCGCCGCGCAGATTTTTTCGCCCACAATCGTCCCTTCGAACAGGTCCATGCCGTAGGGCAGGTGCAAGTTGTGCGGCTCGGTCGCTCCCAGTGGCAACACGGCCACTTCGTAGGTGTGATGCTTGGTGTGTTCGTAATTCGTTTCAGCCAGTACCCACGGACGCATGACTCTCTCCAGCAAATAAGTTGGACTTCGTACGAGTCCATTGTAGAGGGGGCGGAGGACCTGCGCAACGGCCCGGAGACACCCCGGTACCAGCCCCATTCTGGTGTGCCGGCGTTTGTTTTCCTCAGTGCCGCCCGCCGCCAGGTGAGCGGCCGGCTCGCTGGTCACGCCCCGCGGCCAAGGCGTCACTTCAGATTCGGCAGCTGCTTGGAGAGCTGTTCCAGCGCGGCGGGCGTGACGCGCGTGCCGTCCGTATCGAGCTGTTCCAGTTTGCGCAGCGACGAAAGAGCAGGCAGGCCCTCGTCCGTAATCTGCGTGCCGGTGAGCCAGAGGACTTTGAGTCGGCTGAGCCCGGACAGCTTGGGCAAGGCCGCGTCCGAGATGCTCGTCTGCGACAAATCCAATTCCTCCAGCTGTCGCAGCTGCGTCAGGTGCCCCAGCCCCTGGTCGGTAATGCGCGTCTTTTCGAGGCTCAACTGCTCCAGCAGTCTGGCATCCGCCAGGCACGCCAATCCGGCGTCCGTCGCCTCGGTAAACGACAGATCGAGCCACCGCAATTGCTCACAGCCCCGGACGTGCTGCAAGCCGGCATCCGTGATCGCCGTATGGCCCAAGCATAGATTGCGGATGTTCTTGTCGACAAATGCCAGGTCCGCATCCGTTACGTTCAGAAAGTCCCGATATCCTTGCTCAAGTTGTTCGTAACTTCGATTCACCTCGGTCCGCAACGTTTCGGGTTGCCCGACACCGCGGTAAACGGCGGTCAGGTAATTGATGAAGGGGTGCCACAGGCGTTCTTCGTCGGCATGGAGAAAATAGTGCGACAGGCCGGCGCATTGGCTGTACAGCTGGCGGATATTCGGATCCTGTTGCACCTGCTTCCGCCCGAGTTTCACCAGGTCGTCGATCGGCACGAAAATACCCTCGCTCAATTTGCGGTAACGAGCGTATTGCAGACGATCCGCATCGGCGCCCCCGGTGGTCATGAAGGTGTCTCGATCGCTCAGCGATTCCATATAGAGTGCGACACCTTCGACCGCCCAGAAATTTCCCCTCTCACCCACCAAGGGTGTGGCAGTACCGCTTTCCTGAAAGAACTGGTGCGTCGACTCGTGCACCCAGGTCGTACGGGTCGCCTCGTCCCCCGCATAGAAGAACGCCATCTTGTGGCTTTGAGAATAGTACCCCACACTCATCTCAATCTGTGGCTCGGAACGGCTCAGCTGCCGCAGGTATTCCGCGCGATCCGCGAACAGCACGACCGCGAAGGTTCGATCGGGGCCCAGTGGCTGATCTTCCCCTTGGAAGCGTGCGGCCAGTCGTCCCGGGACGCTCCAGTACTCGTAGAACAGCTGCTGCCACACCGCATACACGCGTTCCAGGTAGGTGGCGACCTGCTGACCGCCGCGGACGCTCAGATTCGTCGTCAGTTCGAAGTGCTCGCTGTCGATATTCCAGTGTTGACCATCGGCCCAGCCCAGCAACGGATGCGGGCCCCGCGTGCGCCGCCGGGAAGGCCGGCGAAACGGTCGACTCCAACCGCGATCACCGCGTGTGTAGCCGAGGATCCGGCGCGCTTCGGCATGCTCGATGTCCTCGTGCAGCACTTCGTGCAGCAGCCGATAGGCACTCCCCTCGTCACCCCGCTCGACTTGCTGGCGCGCCAGGTCAAAGAGTCGCTGCGCGCGTGTGCGACGCAGCTCGGTTAACCGGGCGTACCAGGACTGAAGCAGTTGCGGAGCGTCCTGCGTCACGCGGGCCGGATCCACTGCCGGTGGCAGGTACAAGTAGTGCCGGCGAGGATCGCGCGGGGCAAACCAATCGCGGGACGTCTTGTCCTGTTGTGTCAAACCCAACTCGCCGCATTTGTCGGCCAACGCCACCAATTGCTCGCGATACAACGCGTCCTCCGCCGAGCGATCCAATACGCCGGCCGCCAGGACACTCGACCAGCTCATTAGCAGCGCAGCGGAAAGCGACAGCCGAGCCCAGTTGGCACTCGACCCCCATGGATGCGTGGGCAGTGTATGATGAGAATCCCGCAACAAGCCCGGTGTCTCCGATTCGGCTCCCTGTTCCCAGTGTAACATCCCCGAGGGGACTTCGGACGGGAAATTCCCGTCCGAAGTGGGAGGAACGGCGACCTGTCCGCATGGGCGGTGGGCCTGCGTCCGTGATGCCGCCCGCGTACTCCGCCAACGTGACGACGTTCGCCGGAGCGAGGGGGACGCTGAACGAGAACGCCAGCCGCCCCCAGGCTCGCCGCGAACGTGACGCGGTTGGGCTCAACTTCGTCAGGCTTGTCCTTCCTCAAACGCGGCATCAAAGGCGCGGCCGCTTTGAGCGAAGTTCATACGCCGCGTGAACTCACACGCTTCCCGCGCGCCGAATTCACGATCCATGCCCATGTCTTCCCACTCGATCGAGAGCGGTCCCTCGTATCCGGCGTGGTTCAACGCGCGAATGATCTCCTCGAAATTGATTGCCCCACGGCCTGGGCTGCGGAAATCCCAACCGCGGCGCGGATCACCGAAATTGATGTGGCTGGCCAGGATCCCCGTCTTGCCGTTGAGTGTCGTGATGGCATCCTTGACGTGGACGTGATAAATGCGATCCGGGAAGGCGCGAATGAACTCGACCGGATCCACTCCCTGCCAATGCAGGTGGCTCGGATCAAAGTTAAAGCCGAATTCTTCACGGTAATCGAGTGCCTGCAAGGCCCGCTCGGCCGTGTAGATGTCGAAGGCGATCTCGGTCGGGTGCACTTCCAAGGCGAACTTCACACCGCATTCACCAAACACATCCAGAATTGGATTGAATCGCTCGGCCAACAAATCAAAGCCCGCTTCAATCATTGCTTCCGAAACGGGTGGGAACGAATAGAGAAGATGCCAGATACTGGAACCGGTGAAACCATTCACGACGCTCACGCCGAATTTCTGAGCGGCCCGCGCCGTGTTCTTCAGTTCTTCCGCCGCGCGCTGATTCACGCCCGCCGGGTTTCCGTCACCCCAGACATAGCCTGGCAGGATCAATTTGTGACGCTCATCGATCACATCCAACACGGCTTGCCCCACCAGGTGATTGCTGATCGCCAGGCACTGCAGGTCCATGCCGTCGAGCGTTTCACGCTTCTGGTCGCAGTAGCCGTCGTCGGCCAGCGCCTTGTCGACTTCAAAGTGGTCTCCCCAACAGGCCAGTTCCATGCCGTCGTACCCAAACTCTTTGGCCTTGCGCGCCATTTCGGAAAACGGGAGGTCGGCCCATTGGCCGGTGAACAGAGTGACCGGTCGTGACATGATGTGCTCCTTCTGGGTAGTATTACTGGTGGGGTGCGTTGGGCGGCCGTGCCGCCAGCCGCAGTGGTGCCTGTGGGGCACCGGCCCGATGTATTGCGTCCGTTGGTCGTGCGGCTCGATGAACAAGAGCAAATGTTCGGCGCGTGTGTCGCGTGATGATCAATAACAACGATAGCAAGACGTATCCCGCCGATACCGCGAACGGACAGCTACGAGCGATCATTTTGGCGTGCCCGCCACGGGCATGCAACTACCGCTCCGGCATTATTTGTCTCAGCTCCCCAAGCTCGGCGTGCGCAGCGCGTAAATAGTGCCGCATTTTCCGGTTAGGAAGGCTGTGCCTGCCGGCTTGCCTGCCTGCCGGCGGCATGAGCCGACAGGAACGAAGTGAGTGCGGTGCTATAATATCGCAGGTCCGCATCCCAAGTTGCCGTTCGGGTCTGCTCGTGTCACGGCGGGGCATCCGCCGCGGAGGGAATCTGCCATGTTACCGCGCTTGCTGCTCCTCTCGACCTGCCTGCTGCTCTGGCATGCCGCCGGTGGACAGGCCGCCGACCCGCCCGTCTCGCTGGAACTGGCTGTCGAACCCGGCTTCGAGGTCGATGGTCAGCAGCGATGGATGACGTTCTTGGGCGGCCTGGGTTTTTCGAGCCTGCGGATGCGCGGCGCCCGGGAGAGTGACGAGCCGGTGATCGAGAATCGCGGCAGTGACGATGCGCCGCGTTACGTCGTCACGGGTGTATTGACCGCCGACAACCGCCTGGCACTGCCGGGTGTCACCATCCGCCATGGGCAGCGTAAGGAGCTGACCGAATGGCTGGAGAAACTGCGTCGCGGAGGGGGTGAGGCAGTCACGACCGCAACCGGCGTGTTCGGCCTGACAACGAAGCAGCTGGTCACACTGCACGATGCTTTGAAAAAGCCGGTTCCCGGCACCACTAAAGGCAAGACACTGCCGGACATCGTCGAACAGCTCCAACGCAGCATCGCCGTGGCGGTCGAGATCGACAGTAACGCTCGGCCGGCGCTCAGCAGCGAGAATGTCGTGTTGGACGAACTGCAAGGGCTCAGTTGCGGAACGGCGCTGGCCGCCGCCGGGCGGCCTTACGGCCTGACCGTCACGCCCATTGGTCAAGGAACCCGGACCGTCGGTGTCCAACTTACTCGCGCCGGCAAACCGGAAGAATCCTGGCCGATTGGCACCAGCCCCAAGCAGTCCCCTGCCGAGCTGGCTCCCAACTTGTTCAAGTTCGTCAACGTGGAGATCAACGACGAGCCACTGAATAAAGCCTTGGAAGCGATCCGGGAGCGAGTTCAACTTCCCGTGCTGTTCGATCACAATGCACTGGCTCGACACGAAGTCGACTTGAGCACGCTTGTGAACCTGCCCGGCAAGAGGACGTTCTACAAGAAGATCATCGATCAGTTACTGTTCCAAGTGCAGTTGCGCAGCGAACTGCGCGTGGATGAGGCGGGCAAGCCGTTTCTGTGGATTACCTCTACCAAAAAATGAGCAGGGGACGAATTGCTTCAGCCCCAAGGAAGGTCCCGAAATCCCTTCTGCTCAACAGTTCCACCGCATCGCCGCGCGAGGCGACAGTGGGCATCCCGGCCGGCAGCAGCGCCAATGGATGACCTCAGACTCAATATGCCCCGAATTCGTGGGCGGCCTGCAGCATGGCGACAATATTCTCTGGGGGCACGTTGGCCAGGATGTTGTGAACCTGCTGAAACACGAAGCCGCCGCCCGGTTTCAAGATCTCGATCTGCTGGCGAACGTGTTGGCGGATCTTCTCCGGTGGACCGTTGGACAGTATCCGATGGGTATCACAACCACCGCCCCAGAAAGTCAAGGCATCGCCAAACTCCCGCTTCAGGCCCTGCGGATCCATGCCGGCACAGGAAATCTGGACCGGGTTAATGGCATCGAGCCCGGCTTCAATCAAGTGCCGTAGCAGCGGCTGCACTCCACCACAGCAATGCAGCATCACCTTCACATCCGCCAACTCCTTGGCACGATGCCACATGCGGGAGTGACGCGGCTTGAAAAACTCCTCGTACATGGCCGGCGACATCTGCGGTCCCCCCTGCATCCCCAGGTCGTCACCGAACAGAATGATGTCGATATAATCCCCCACCACACTCAGGTATCGTTCCAGGCTCTCCAGGTGCAGTTCGACCAGGCGATCGAGGAACTCATGCGCGCGCTGCGGGTTTCCGGCCAGCAGCATCAGGAAGTTATCAATCCGGTAAAGAAACTGACCGATTTCCAGCAGATTTCCGCCAAAGAGTCCGATCACGGCCCGATCCGTTTGCTCGCGCAGCCGGCGGGCTCCTTCGGCCAACACGCGCTGGCCATTGTCACCGGCAACCAGCGGACCGGGGGGAGATTTCACCGCCACCCAGATCGTCTCTTCCAACGCCTCCGGGAGTCGATCGAGGTCATCGGTTTCCAGATACGGCCAATAGCACTGCTCGAAGTAAATTGCTCCGTCAGGCATGCGGCCGACTACTCGCCCCTGATGATTCTTGAGAACCCACTCCCCTTCCAGCCGCTCCGGCGCCGCCCACGCGGGCATCTGGCAGGGCGTGCCATCGGGGAGCGTCCAATCGACCCAGTGCTGGTCGTCCAGCGCGAAGCCGCGACCCAGTTCGATGGTGTCCACGTGGAACAGGTCGAGCACATCCTGGTCGACAATGGCCAGTTGTTGTATCGGATCGTACACACGAACCGGACGCGGTTCGAGCCCCAAGTGCTTGCGCAACTTGGCGTAGGCAATGGCGGCAACCCCGGAAGAGCGGTGCCCCCCCAGGTCGATCGGGACACGATCCGCCTCGTGGTGATTCAACGCCGCCAACACACGTTCTCTAGGTTTCATCGTAACGGTTCCACACATGATGAGGCTGGGGAGCTGGAGGCCTGAGGCTGATGGACTAGCGAACCGATGCGTCGCGGCGCCAATATGTTCGCCAAGCCACCTCTGTCACGACGCCTCCCACGACACTATCCCGCATACTGACTGTAAGGAGCGCTCCGTATATTGTCTGGCCGATTCCCGAACGCGGCCGCTGGCCGCACCGACCCGGAATCAGGGAAGTTCGGCCCGCACGGTGACAATTCCCAAGGGGGGCAATGGTACCGGGCCGACCAGCGGTGGGCCCACCTCCTCGCGGGGACTGCTGAGCGTGACCTGGACGGGGGCCGGCGCGGGCCACGTGATCGCCGAGGTTGTTGGCTGGCTGCCGGCGTTGAACAGACGCACCATGAGAGCCTTCCCATCGTCACTCGGCTTGAGCGACGTGACGAGAACACCATCACCGCTGACTTGCAGTCGACTCGTCGCGACTTGGGAATCGCGATCCGCAGGGCGCGCGATCAACGGCTGGCTGCACTGCGTGGCAAATCGCGTCGCTTCGGCTTGATCGTACTGCAGATGCGGTCTGATCGAATAGCGAAACCGCGTCATCCCCTCCTGCGAGGCCTTGTAATTCGTCTCCCAGTAGTTGTTCATGACGTAGGAGTAGAACGTCTGCGTCGGCTCGAGCCGTTGGAGCCACGACGCGGGCGAAAACGGATCGGGCACATCCATGTGGATGCCCCCCACCTCGATCAATGGCGCGTCGAGCGTAGTCCAAGTCACCCCAAATTGGTCGTTGGAGACATCGACCCAGCGCCCCACTGTCAGGTAGTTCTTGCAGGCGCCGGGGAGTTGGTCGGTTTCGGGTCGAATCACGCCCCAGGGGATATCGACGCGCATCGTGCCGCCGGGGACCTGGAAAGGAAAGCCGAGATGGATCGACTCCTTGTCGAGCACCTTCTCTTTGTCCAACAGGTTGATGACGTCGACGCGGTCGATACCGTCGATCACGCGTACGATGGTGATCAATTGCTTGACTCCGGGCCCGCGCGAGAAGACGCCCAAGGACGCGGTCAGACCCTGATCGCCAAGGGCCTCGATCCGCGTTACCTGGTTCGCGGCCGGCGTCTCCATCTGCCGGCCGGCCACGTAGCAGTAGTGGTTCAATCCGCCGCGACAGGCGGTGTCGGCCAGGTCCGTGGGAATCCCCTGGCGGCGCAAACTGGAGATCGCGCCGGTTGCCGAATCGACTTCCACTCGAATCAGCTGATTGCTGATCGCCTGGCCATCCACCTTGGCACTTCCCTGTTGGGCCGGCTGGCCGGGTGCGAGCAAGTATCGTCTGGCGGCGAAGGGGGGGACGTCCTGAGCCACGAATGCCAATTGTTCGCGGCGTGTGATCATGGACGGGACCACGTTGCCATCCAGGTCCTTGACCACGTAACCGACCAGCGGCGAATCGGTGGTGAGCGTGACGAGATCCGAGCGGACCCAGGACGTCGTGTTCCAGACATCGATGGCATCGACGACCTGTGCGGACCCCTCGTCAATTGGCCGCGGAGGTTCGCCGAAGGCCTGTTCGAGCAGTTCGTGCGAGCGACGATCGGCATGGAGGGCGAACGCTTGCTTGATCTCCCACTGGCTGAGCGTAAAGGGGCTGTCCGGCTCGTTGATGCTGCAGTGGGCGCCCCAGGTATGCTCGTTATAGAGGATGGCTTCGCGCCAAGCCGCGTAGAACTCGTCTTCGGGGTAGTTGGCCGGAGCCAGCATGGCCCACAGGGCTTCCGCCTGCACGAGGCGTTCCGAGGCCATGCGCGTGGTCGCCGTTTCCTGTGCCGACGATCCGGCGCCGTCTTCCCAATATGGCGTGAAGTCACCGCGCACTTCGGGCAACTGGGCACCGTACCGGTCCTCGAACGCGTGCATCAGCTGGCTGGTCGTGGCGATGGCCATGCGGGGCCATATATATTTCTGGTTCCACGACTTCACGAACTCGCTCAGTTCCTGATCGGGCGGGCCGTTGTCGCCCCCGACACTGTAGCGGATCTGCACCATATCGTAGGGATAGTCCTTCTGCGCGAGTTCCTCGAGGTATTCGAAGAACGGATCGCCCTGGCTATCCTGTGACAGCGTGTTGACACGACTGCCGTGAAACCACGAATAAGCCTTGCCGGCCATCCAACACAAGAGGCGTTCATCGCCCGCGGGGGAGACCCAATAGAAGGGACGATCTCCCCACGCCTCGAGCGTGGAGCCGATTCGATGTACGTGGTTCGGCCCGATCGAGAGATACTTGATCCCGCTCTGTACCAGCGCCGGCACCGTTCCCCAGGTATACCCGGGCACGTCGCTGATCATTGCCGCATCGATGGTCAGCGCGTATTGCCGCGCGATGCGTCGCGCGCAGCTGGTCAGCCGCATGAGTTCCTCGGGCCGGCACAGGGCGGTCAGTTCATTGCCGTACAGCCCATCCAGGTGGATCACTCCGCTGCGCACGGCTTGCAGGAACTCGTCCTTCTCTTCCTCACTGGCCTGCTGCAGATAGCTGTCCACGGCCCAGAGCACTTCCGAGTTCCAGCGGAAACGCGACTCGGGGGGGTAGTCGGCCGTGTTGCGCGCGATCTGCATCGCCTGCCGCAAGTACTCCCACTGCTTCTGTTCCACCTCGGTCTGCACATGCGTGTATCCGATATCGACGTGCGAATGGGGCAGGAAGTAGAGTTCCCAGTGCCGGACCGGAGGCACCGGCACCTGCCGATCGAGAATGGTCAGATCGCCGGCCTGCAGGGTGACGGCCACCGTTTGTTCCCGCGGTGGTGACTCCTGCTGGTCCCCGGCCGGCAGCCAGACGGTGGTGGTTTGACTGCCAAACTTGAGTTGCAGTGGCACGGCGGCCAGATCGCCGACCTTCAGTGTCGCCTCGACCGGCTCGGCATAAGCGTGTTGAATCTTCACCGTCACCGGGCGCACCGGACCACTCTCGCCGCGCTGGACCGCGGGGACCATCAGCAGGTCGACCTGGTCGCGCTGCAGGGTTGATTCGACCTCCTCGGGCGCGAAGAAACTCATTTCCCGCCCGCCCACACAAGCGTGACCTTGAGCGCTCAGTCGCGTGGCTTGCCACCGCACGAAGCGAGCCGTGTGGGAGGCCGAGAACAGGGCGACCGTCACCCCGCCCGGTGTATTGGCATGATCAATCGTTTCACGGGCAATCACCTGGCTGAAATCGCTCTCATCGCTGAACACCAATTCGGCCTCGTCGACAGTAGCCGGATCCTTTCGATCAACATGTCGGAAACCCGCCAGCGTCACGCTCTGGCCGAAATCGAACACGACAAACGTGTCGGTGCCTTGGCCGTTGGAGGCGTATTCGGTGAGCTCGCGGTCATCGATGAGGTTCGCGGCGGCGAAAAAATTCGTGGCCGGATATTCTTCGGCACAGCTGACGATCTTGGCGGCGGGGAGTTTTACCAAAGGTGTGAAGGCCGGCGCCGGGTCCGCTGCGTGCGAGGAGGCTGTCAGGATCACGGTTGTGAGAGACAACAGGGAGGCAAGCGGCAAGAGCATTAGGTAACGCGGCATGAGTGTCGCTCCTCAAGGCAAACGGGTCGAGCCAGATGGTCCCATTCTCGCTTGCTACGCCCGCCGCTGCAATCGGTCTGCGCCGCCCTCCAGGCACCCGCGCAGGACAAGCACGCACCCGGCGGAAGAAAGAACGGCCAGCCGAACCGCTCGCTCACGCAGATGGAACGAGGCAGGTAGATGTCCGGGCCGCACGAGCTCAGATCAGCTCGTCCAATTGCTGCACGAGACGGCTGAAATGCTGCAGCGCCGTATCGACCGGTTGCGGGCTCTCCATATCGACTCCGGCGGCGCGGAGCAGATCGAGCGGATCCTGGGAGCAGCCCGCCTGCAGGAACCCCAGGTAGTCCCGCAATTCACGCTCTCCGCCCTGGAGGACGCGTTGCGCCAGCGAAATGGCGGCCGAGAGTCCGGTGGCGTATTTGTAGACATAAAAAGCACGATAGAAGTGCGGTATGCGGAGGCACTCCAGCGACAACTCGTCGTCCAGCACGAAAGCGGGGCCGAAGTAATCGGCCAGCAGGCCGCGGTAGGCATCCTTCAGCGCCTGGACCGTCAGCGGCTCACCCGCCTCCGCCATCTCGTGCGTGATCTTCTCGAATTCGGCGAACATCGTTTGACGCACGATGGTCCCCCGCACCGCATCCACCTCGCGATTGATCAGGTAGGCTCGCTGCCGGTCATCTCCCGCGGCGGCCAGCATGCGCGCGCTCAGCAGCTGCTCGTTGAACGTACTGGCCACCTCCGCCACGAAGATCGTGTAGTTGTAATAGATGAACGGTTGGTGCTTGGCGCTGTAGTACGAGTGCATGGAGTGACCGGCTTCGTGAGCCAGCGTGAAGACATCATCAAACACTTCCGGCTTGAAGTTCATCAGAATATAGGGATTCCCGTCATAGGATCCGCAACTGAACGCGCCGCTCTGTTTCCCTTGATTGGGGAACCGATCGCACCAACGATTCCGCAGGCCCGTGTCGAGCACGCTGCAATAGTCGCTCCCCAACGGCTCCAGCGATTCGATGACCAGGCGCACCGCCTCGTCCCACGAACGGCGAGTCTCCAGTTCGCTGAGAATCGGCACGTAGGTGTCATAATGATGGAGATCCTTCAGCCGCATTTTGCGCCGTCGCACGTCCAGATAATGATGCACGGCCGGCAGGTGGCCGCGGACCGCCTGGATCAGATTGTCGTAGACCGAACGGGGAACTTTGTCGGGAAATAAGGCGGCATCCAGCGCACTGGGATAGCGTCGGGCGCGGGCGTAATAGACATCCTTCAGAATGGACCCGCTGAGCGTGGCTGCCAGCGTGTTCTCGTGCGCCGCAAACTGCCGATAGTACTGCTGGAACGCGGTCCGCCGGACGCTCCGCTTGGGCGAAATCAGGAACTGCGAGTAGTTGGCATTACTCAGCTCGACCTGCTCGCCTTTTTCGTTCGCGATGTCGCCGAACTTGAGGTCGGCGTCGTGCAGTTGCCGAAACGCGCGGCCGGCCGCCTGAGCCATCTCGCCCTGCATGGCCAGCAGTTCCTCCTCGTGTTTGCCCAGCGTGTGCCGCTTGAAGCGAACCAGGCGATCGATTAACAGGCGATAGGGCTTGATGGCCTTGTCGGCCAGCAGCTCCTCGATTCGCTTGTTCGACAGGGCCAGTAACTCGGGCCGCATGTAGCTGGCCGCTTCGGCGCTGCGGGTCGCTACGTTTTCAAATCGTCCCAGCATGCGCTGGTATTGGCTGTTGGCCTGGTCTTCGGTCGTCTTGAGAAACGCGTAGACACCCAACCGCTCTCCCAGTCGATCCAGCTGGCTGTCAAACTTCAAAGCAGCCGCCAGCGTGGCGGCACTCTCGCCCAATACCCCGCGAAACCGTTCGTATCCTTTGATCTGTCGCTCGTAGCGCAGGAATGCCGCTTCCCACGCCGCATCGTCCGGAAACAGACTGGACAGATCCCAGGTGTCGGCAGCCTTGACCTCGCCACGAATGGGTAGACGTTTCGTTTTGCTCATAAGTCCCCACGCATGCTCCCCGAGATGCTCTTCCAACGGGCGTGGTTGCCGGCGGTCCGGTCGCCGCTTCACGCCGTGCTGACTATTTGAGAACTGCTGGCGCCCGGCAACCTGCGGGAATGAACCTCAGCGAGCTAGCGAGTACGGATCCAAGGATCATGCATCAAACCAGAGCGACTGCGTGGCCGTGCCGGATTCATTTGGCGCTGAGTCTGCGGTGCTCAGTCCGGGGTGCTCAATAGCGCAGGATGCCGGCACCCCAGGTCAATCCGGCGCCAAATCCCATCAATAGGACATGGTCGCCTCGCTTGAGTCGTCCTTCCGAGATCGCCTCGTCCAGGACCAGGGGAATGCTGGCAGCCGTCGTGTTGCCGTAACGCTCGAGATTGACCAGGACCTTTTCGCGGGCGATGCCTAAACCCTCGACGGCCGCATCGATGATCCGCAAATTGGCCTGGTGCATCACTACCAGGTCGATGTCATCCATCGACAATTCGGCGTGCCGGACGATGTCATTGGCGATGTCATTGATCATGCGCACGGCCCACTTGAATACCGCTCGTCCGTCCATGCGCATGAACTGCCGGCCTTGCTGCAGGCTTTCCGGTGTCAAGGGTTCGCGGGAACCACCGCCGGGAATCGAGAGCAACTCGCCGAAGTCGCCTTCCGAGCCCAACGAGTAGCTAAGCAGGCCCTGGCTCCCCTTGGCAGCCCCCAGCAGCACCGCTCCAGCACCGTCTCCAAACAGGGGATACGTTTTCTTGTCCGCCGGATTGATGATCCGCGACATGACGTCGCTCCCCACCACCAGTACCCGCTGGCTGCAGCCGGTCTTGATGAACTGCATGCCCGTCACCATCGCATAAACGAAACCGGAACAGGCTGCGTTGATGTCCATCGCGGGGGCGATGGCCTCCAAACGACGCTGCACGGTGCAGGCCACCGATGGCGTCAGCGTGTCGGGCGTCATGGTCGCCACCAGAATCAAGTCGACGTCGCGACCGGCAACTCCCGCGTCGTCCAGGCAGCGGACCGCCGCGGCATAGGCCATGTCACTCGTCGCTTCATTGCGGGCCGCGCGACGCCGTTGGCGAATGCCCGTCCGCTGAATGATCCAGTCAGCATCGCAGCCCAGTTGCGTCAGGTCTTCATTGCGAATGACCGTTTCCGGCACGTACGCGCCCGTCCCGAGGATCTGCACTCCCATGAGCGTCGCCAAGGGACTGCGTCTCGAATTACTGGACAGTGGATCAGTCACCCGACCCGCGGTATCGGTGTCGGCACGCGACACGAGATCCGTTGTCGCGGACACAGCGGACACCTCTTCAGAATAGCCGGCAGCCATGTTCACTCCAGGTGCGTTGTTATCTCAGCTCGTAACCGCTCGCATTATCGGACTTGCCCCTTCCGATCCCGCGCGGCATTTTCGGTGCGCTAGGGCAGGGCGGCAGTGAGCTCGCATCCTGGTGGGTATCGGTTACGCTCAAGTCAAACCGTCTACTATAGCACTTGCCACGCAGGATCACAGGGCGGAATAAAACCGCCACCACTGGGCGGTGTGGACCAGGCCTGTGAGAACTGCCACGTGCCGCACGTAGGATATCGCCACGCAACGGAAAACGCAGCGACTCGACGGTCGGTGTGGCCGCCGCCACACGACCGAACAGGCGCAAGCCGATCCGCGTGGCCGCTGGAATGCTGCAATCGCGATTCTCCGGTTCGGCCATGCTGATTCTGTCCAGGCGGTTGTGTCCGGTTTTCGTGCTTTGGATTTCGAGTTCGGCCTCTCCGTGCACCCCCCTTTTCCCGCCGCTACCTGGGCTCCGGGGGGATCTCGATCCACGTGCGGTCGCGCTGCGACTGCAACACGGCATCCGCGATCACCTGCGCGCGAAGTCCCTCGTAGAAGCTGGGGACCGCGGGACGCCCCTCGGTAATGGCCGACACGAACTCCCATACCAGATCATAGCGGAAGACGGTGGCCGGTTTGCCGTCGCGTGGATCGCGCGGACTCCCCTCCGGTCGGAGAAACTCCGCCGGCACCTCGAGCGGCGCTAGATCCTGACCAGTCTTGCCGAACAGCAGGACGTTCGGTTCGTGCAATCGATACACGGCAGAAGCTTCGGAACCGTTAATCTCGGCCCACTCGTGGCCGAACCCATTGAGTCCATAGCCTTTGGCCAACGTCGTCCCTTCCCACACACCGACCGCACCTGACGCGAACTCACCAATCATGCTCGACCAATCATCCACTTCCGAAGGGGGACACGGCGTGCCGTCGGCCGTTTTGTCGCGGGGGGCAAAGCGAGCCACCGCGCCGCAAATCCGCTCGATCGGACCCAATAAATCGATGGCAAAGTCAATGCGATGTATTGTCATATCGAACAGATCACCGGCACCCGCTTTGTCCTTGTATTGCCGCCAACCCCAACTCGTCTCGGCCAGATCCAGAAATCGCTGGCTGCGGAAATGTCGCGGCGTACCCAGTGCGCCCGTCGTGAGTAAGTGTTTGAGGTAACGCATCGATGGCGCAAAACGATAGGTGAAAGCCGTCATGTGCACGACTCCGGCATCCTCCGCCGCGCGGTACATCTCACGCACTTCACCGCTGCAGAGTCCCAACGGCTTCTCACACATGATGTGCTTGCCATGTTGCGCGGCCGACAACGCCATCGCCCGGTGTGTGAAATTCGGCGTGGCAATGATCACGGCATCGATGTCAGGGTCTTCGCAGATCTCGTGATAGTCGGTCGTCGTGCGTTGGATCGACCACTCGCAACGCCGCCGCGCCAACAACTCGGCGTTGCTGTCGCACGCTGCCACCAGGGCTGCGCGAGGGTCGAGTCGAATACCGGGAACGTGGTGATAATCGCTGACGGCGCCCGCACCGAGCAGTGCGATGCGAACAGGTGGATGGTGGGCGTTTGTCATGGGTTCAGAATTCCTTGTCGAATCGTCGCGTTTCGAATCGCCGTTTGCCAGCGTTTTCCATGCCACCCCAGGGGGGTAAAAAAGTGCCGGAAAGGCATTCGTTCGGCTGTCGAAAACACGATCTTATTCATTTCTAAATAAGCACTTAGAACAGTTGACCGAACACTCCTGCCGCGTTTCACGTACACAATACCGCAGCTTCGTGAAAAATGCACCTATCACCCCCGCGTAGGGGTGTACGAGCCAAGTTTCAACGAATACATTGACGAGATAAATCAGCGGCACGCCGGCCAAGCGTAATTTGGCCACCACCGCCTGCCTCCACTTGGTCCTTTCAATCTGAACTGCTAGCTATGTGCCTCTTGGCTATTCAGTATCGACTAGTACCAGAGTCCCCCATCCTAGTGGCTGCGAACCGCGAAGAATATTACGATCGCGCGAGCCAGCCACCCACCATTCAATCAGGTAAGCCGCGCGTACTCTGCGGGATTGACCAGCAGGCTGGCGGCACTTGGCTGGGAGTCAATCAGCATGGGCTGTTTGTGGCGACCTGCAACCGAGTGCGTTTGATGCCGCCTTTGGCTCCCCGTTCCCGTGGCACTCTGTGTCGTGAGTTGCTGCGCGCCACCTCGGCGCGTCAGGCAGTGGACATGGCCTTGGAAGAGCTGTCGACCAGTCGTTATGACGGCGTGAACTACGTGATTGCCGACGCGGAGAGTGGCTGGGTCGTGCACGGTTGTGACGATGCGGAAGTCATCCAACTGGAAGACGGCTTGAGCATCATATCCAACGGTGACGTGAACGATCCTCGTGACGACCGTGTCAAGATGGCACAGCGTCTGCTCACCCTGCAGACGCTCGATTCACCCGTCAAGTTCTTGGCTGTGGCGAGCAAGGTTTTCGCGCGTTCGCCGTCGCCCCCCGGGCGTCCGAGCATGGTGGTCCGCAACAAGGTTCGCGGCACGGTCAGCTCGACGCTCATTTCCTTGGGCACGAAGCCGCGCGATGCGATTTTCCAGTTCGCCGATGGTGCTCCCGATTCCACCAAGTACGAGGACTACTCACCGTTGCTGCGGGATATTCTGAGTCGTGGCCTGCGTGAGTCGCGGGCAAAGGCCAACGCATAACGCCCGGGCGCCGGACAGATACGGTCCCGGCGGGATATGCCGGCGGGATATGAATGTGGCGTTCCCAATAGCATTGCGGGGCACCACGAGCGCGGCGTGCGTTCGCAACGGAGCGTCATAGTCTGGCGGGACGCTGGCCACGGCGTTGTGAGAAGATTCAACGCGCCCGTACGCCGCCAATCTCCTGTGCCGGGCCACGTGGCCACTGGTTTCACGCGGCGGGGGCAAGTTCATAGAGTATCGCGTTCCCTGTCTTGCCCACTTCGACGGCCGCGCCGGTCATCCGCATGCAGTACGCGATCCGGCAGGCGAAGTGTCGCTTAACGCTCAAGCGTTCCGCCAGGTGTCCGGTATGAAAGGGTGTGGGTAGCGGGTGTGGGATCAGTTGCAGCAGGTCGGCAGCAGTGCGGAACCGGTAGGCCTGTTGGACTTCGATCAACCGCAGATCTTCCACCTGATGATCATTGTCGTGACGCCAGCGTCGGCGTCCGTGACCTGGGAATCGCCGTTCCTCCACTTCGACGAGCGGCACTTCGAGCGTCAGGTTGGCATGTGGGAATACGCGCGTGAAATAGACCAGTTCGTCAAACAGGTCGAGGAGTCTGCCCCGTTTCGGGCTCCAGCGTTGTGACACGACTTGCCCGCCCGCTCGCTTGAGCCGCGTAATCCGTTTGCGTGCGACAATCGGCTTGACCACCAGAACTCGATGATGGGGGAGCAGGCGGTTGATCTTGTCGCGAATGGCCGCGAGTGAACCATGCTGGATTTCAACCAGCAGGTCGGAGTTCATGACATCGATGCGGTAATTGCCCAGCTTCACTTCTTGCTCAGCGCCAGACTCAGCGTAACGCTCCTTCAGTTGGCGATGTAGCGAGGTCTCCATACTTTCTGCCATTCAGGTCTGAGCGTGTCGGGCGTGTGCGCGTCCGGATATAAGTCCGGAAATTCGGAATGCGATGTTCAGTAGAGAACATCGGTTTGTCGCCCACGGCTGCGGTTTTGCCGGCAGCGGAGGTTATTTCTCTGGAGTGTTTGTCTTTCGAATTTGTTTAGGATTTCGAATTTAGGATTGCGAATTTCCTGATTGGTGGCGGCCACAGGCGCGTCAAGTAGCCGGCGGTTCGAGTCCCAGATCGCGTATGGTCAGCAGCGTTCGTAGCGCGTAGCCCCGCTGTTCGAACGCCTGCCGTCCACCTTCGAGTCGGTCGACGATGGCGATCACTTCGCGGACCTTCAACCCAAACGCTTCCACGCGTTCGATGGCCAGGAGTGAGCTGCCACCGGTCGTCACGACATCCTCGACAATCACGACTTGCTGACCTGTCTGAACAGGACCTTCGACGTCGCGACCGCGGCCGTGTCCCTTGGGTTCTTTGCGCACGATGAAGCCATTGATGGGCAGACCTCGCTGCCCGGCGAGGGTCACGATGGCGGCCGTGATCGGATCGGCCCCAATCGCCATCCCGCCCACGGCATCTGGTATCTGCTGGCCCAACAGATCCAGTATCCCCTCGCCGATCAAGTTTGCGCCGCGGCTGTCGAGCGTAATCTGGCGGCAATCGAGGTAGTAGGATGCCTCTTTACCGGAGGCGAGCGTGAATTTCCCGATCTTCAGCGCTTTTTGGCGGATCAGCTCAATCAGTGCAGCTCGGTCATACACGGTTGCGGCTCCCCGGAGGTGTGGGACTAAATTGGTTGAGAAGAGGCCCGGTGCAGGCCCTTGGAGCCACCGGATACCGACCTGGCATACCGCGAGCCCAACTCCGCGAACCCAGTTCCGCGGCCCAGTGCAGCGAGCCCAGTGCAGCGAGCCCATGCAGCGAGCCCAGTGCAGCGGCCCAGTGCAGCGAGCCCAGCTCCGCGGGTCAGCGCAGAATACGGACCCGCGACCCAACCGACAAGATGCTGTACACGTCATCGGCATCCCGCGGGCTGAGGCTGATGCAGCCACGCTGTTGTTCAGCTCCTCCGAGCGGGCTGCCGTGGATGCAGACCTCGCGGCCCAGATCGAGCCACACGCGGCCGAACGGGTTCGCCGGGCTATCGGCCGGAATCATCCGGCCGTCCATGGCGAAGTAGGCTTTGTCCAGCTGTTTGTCGCGGACCTCGAACTCGCCTCCCAGCGGCTGGGGATCGCTGCCGACAGAAATGGGAAATCGACCGGCATAGAGTCCATCGAGAAAGACGGTCAGCTCTTGCCCCTTCAAGTCCACTTCCGCCTCGAAAGGCCCGCGCAGCACCTTCAGTTCACTGCCGGGCAACAGCACGTCTGGATTGTCGATC
Organism: uncultured Planctomycetota bacterium; assembly: GCA_963802295.1. Classification (GTDB taxonomy): domain Bacteria; phylum Planctomycetota; class Planctomycetia; order Pirellulales; family Pirellulaceae; genus JAJRVM01. The sequence continues at coordinate 19,134 of CAWDIM010000015.1, forward strand.
CCATTGATCTTCTGCAGCAGCTGCACGGGCACGTTGTACTGCGCCGCAACGTCCGCCAGTTTCTCGTTGCGGCGGACTTTGTAGGGGAGTTCGGTAATATGCTCGCGGGAATAGACCACGCGGCCGGCCAACGGATCGAGCAGATCGAGCAACTCGCGATGCTGGTCGGGCGTTAGGTCGGGGCTCTTGTACCAGACCGACAGGGTACTGAGTGCCGCATGGTATTCGCTGTTGGCGATCTGGGCCTTGGCCAACTTGATCGCTCGCTGGTAGACTTGCGAGCCCCCCTGGCGTCCTTCGGTCGGGGTGGAGCTTCCGGTGGGTCGCGCCACGACATCTTCATGGACAAACGGGTTGTTCACCACATTCGTGCTGCCGGGAATGAGGCTGCCTGACTGGCTGCCTGACTGGGGCGGCGTTGCGTGGGGGCTATCGAATGAAGGCGTGGCCAGGGGCGGCGCGTTGAGCGGCGACGTGGGAGCCGTCGGTGTGTTTGCCCCCGGTTCACCCGGCAGTGGTAACGTGCTCGGATTTGGCGCACTGGGCGGACCCATCGAATCCGGGATTGCGGCAGGCATGGCCGACCCGTACGGTGGCGGCGGCGCCGGGGCGTTGCCAATCGGCTCGGGGTCGGCCGGGCTGGCTGCCAAGGGTGGCACCGGCCCCAGTGATTCCCCGTCGTCCAGGTCACCCAATCCGATGCTGGGCACGTCCAAGGTCATGCCCTGCATTTGCGCTTCCACCACGGCCCTCGGCGGCTCATCCGGCGGACGATTCAGCATTTCGTAGACGCCGTAGAAGACAACCAGCAATAAGACGACGACTACTGCGGTCTTGAGCGTTTGCACGTTCGCCCTCCTTGACGAAAACTCGACCGGACATCGGGCAGCTGCAGGCCGATATGCCGGCTGCTATACTACTAACAACTTCCGTGCGTGAGTGCGCGGTCGGTGCGCCTCGTCCGTTCACGCTGTTCCATCAGTTACGCTGTTATAGTTCAGTTACGCTGTATAGTGCGGAACAATGCCCGCGGAGGGGAGCTGTTTGCCGTGGCTGCGCGACCGCTGCGGCCTCTTGCTCCGACCTCGATTGTGCCTGCTGAATTGTTTCGAGTGATTGTCTTACCCTCACACTCTCCGGCTGCCAGACCGATGTGTGCCGCTTACTGGGACGATTCATCCGATGATGTGGACGATTACGAGGATCGGGATGCTCTCCTCGAGGATGAGGAAGGGACCGATACCGTGTTGTGCCCCGAATGCGGCGCGGACGTGTATGAAGACGCCGACCAGTGCCCTGTCTGCGGCATGTTCATGGTCCCCGATACCCGTTTCTGGTCAGGCAAACCCCTATGGTGGATCGCCCTCGGGTTTCTAGGTCTCATCGCACTTGCCGCCGCCCTGGTGATTGGCTTCTAACGGCCACGCACGATCTAGCGCGAGCGGAATCATACGCAAACTCGTCAAGTCCAAAAAGACCAATGTCGGACCATTTTCCATTTTGCGCAGTGGCGGTAGCAGAAATTCCGCAGCCGAGTCCTCCAAGGGCCGCCCGCTCCTTCATCGCCGCGTCGGCGATACCCGGGCCGCACTAGCGGTCCTTGAGCCGCGCTCGGATCGCTTCCAGGCGACGTGCTCAGCTCGGCCTCCAATCCGCGCTCGACCGGCCGATAGTAGATGCGGTCGACTCCCAGATAGTCCTGAGCGGCCACGCCGTCGTCGGCGTGGTGCGCATATTGATATCCCTCACCGTGTCCAAATTGTTCCGCCCCAGGATAATGGGAATCCCGCAGATGAATGGGGACCGGCAACAGCCGATTCTCACGCACATCGCGGCGCGCTTCCCCGATCGCCACGGTGGAAGCATTGGACTTGGGAGCACAGGACAGGTAGGTCACAGCCTGAGCCAGGGTGAGCTGGCATTCCGGCAACCCCACGAACTCGCATGCTTGCATGGCCGCCACCGCCAGTGGCAGTGCCTGCGGGTCGGCGTTGCCAACGTCTTCGCTGGAAAGAATAACCAGTCGTCGGCAGAGAAATCGCACATCCTCGCCCCCTTCGAGCATGCGCGCCAACCAGTACAACGCGGCGTCCGGATCACTCCCGCGGATGCTCTTGATCAGCGCGCTGGCGGAATCGTAGTGCGCATCTCCCATGGCATCGTAGGAGATCGCCTTACGCTGAACCGATTGTTCGGCCAGGTCACGCGAAAAATCCAGTGGCCGAGTGTCACTTGACATCACGCCGATTTCCAACGCCGAAAGTGCTCGCCGTGCATCCCCATCGCTCACTTCCGCCAGGAACTCCAAGGCTGCGGGGGCCAACGTCACGTCATGACGTCCCAATCCGCGCTCCCGATCCTTCAACGCCCGCAATAGCAGCGATTTGATATCGTCCGCCGAAAGGGGTTCGAACTGGAATATCTGGCTGCGGCTGACCAACGCACTGGTCACCGAGAAAAATGGGTTGGACGTGGTGGCCCCCACCAATGTGACGATGCCGTCTTCCACGTCGGGCAGCAGCGCGTCCTGCTGGGTCTTGTTGAAGCGATGGATCTCGTCGATGAACAGTAGTGTCTTGCCTGCCCCGGTGGCCAGTCGATCACGAGCCGCCTGCAGGACCTCGCGCACATCCTTGACGCCACTGGTCACGGCACTCAACTGCCGGAACTGCCGACGGCTGGCCGAGGCCAGTAGACGAGCCAGGGTTGTCTTGCCCGTACCGGGGGGGCCGTAAAAGATGACCGAACCAAGCCGGTCGGCTTTCAACAATCGGGGCAAGAGCTTGCCGGGCCCCAGAAAATGCTGCTGCCCGACAAACTCGTCGAGCGTTTGGGGACGCATGCGAGCGGCGAGCGGTTGCGCACGCCGCAGATTGTCCGCTTCCTGATCATCAAACAGCGATGGATTCACCAGTCCCCCACTTCCCACGATACCGCCAGATGGTGATGGCCCCGCCCGGACGCTGCGGAGCAGATTAGCACATTTAGTCTCCGCGTTGAACGGAATTCACTTCGCGGCACGTGCCACGAATCGCAGCGGTGGGGGGGGCCACCGCTGCTCGCCCCACAACAGGTTCTCTATCCCGCCTGCTCGAACCCATCGCTGACACGACTCGCTCCTCGCGACGGACCATCGTCCGTTCTGGGTAGATTATTTGCCCAGCTTATATAGGCCTCCCACTCGATCTAGGTGAAGTCGGCGTTTCCCCGTAGAATCCCCGCCGCTTGATTCCCGACGTACGGGAACCGGGCGGTGTCCGATCTCACGAAGTGGGGAACATCGTCCGCATCCCATAAAACGTCTCGCTTCTGAAGCCAATGTAGAGCCGACTCATGATATTGCGAATGTTCCGTTTTCGCAGCCGACCTCTGTCACGTGGGACTCGGATCCTGGCGGTGATCCTGATCACCAGCCTGCTCCTGCTGTGGTTTACTCCAGCGATCCTGAGTAGCCGGACCGTGTGGCCGCGCGTGGTGTCCACTTTTACCGGCGATCTAAATGCGCGGATATCGATCGACGTGGACGCCTTGCGGTGGTTTTCGCCGGTGGTATTGCGCAGCATTTCGGTGGATGAACTGGGGGGCGGGCAAGTAGCGGCCATCGAGACGCTACGAACCGAAAAGTCTCTCTTGTGGCTGCTGTGGAGTGGTGGCGACTGTGGTGTGCTCCGGATCGAGGGCGCACAGTTGTCGTTACGATTGCGCAGACGGCAGCAACGTGGAAGATCTGCTGGCGCCCCTGCTGTCACGGTCACAGGCGTCCGAGGGCATTACCAGGAGGATTGAAATTTCGGCGGGAAGGCTGGACGTTTTCGACGAGCAAAACACCTCCATTGCTCGGCTCGATGCGATCCAAGCGGTGGTCACTCCAGCGGACGCTGCGGCACGGCGCAACGTCGCGGAGTCCAGCAGCGAGGGAGGTGGAACGGTTGCACTGCAGAGTTGCAGGATTGCCACTCCCCAAGGGATCGGCTCCTTGGCCGGCAGTCTGTCTTGGAAGCCGAAGGCCCATTCGACGGATTGGACGTTGACGACGCGTGCCGAAGCGTTTGACATGTCGTTGCTTCGACCGCTGGCACGCCGTTGGGGTGTTGCTGTCGATGTGCAAGGCGCGCTCGATCTTCATGCCGAGGCGGCCTGGGAAAGTGCCAGTAGCCGCTGGACGGTGGAGTTGGAGCAAGCGGACGCACGACTGCTGCGACTGACGGCCCCCGCCTGGCTGGGCCAGGATCAATTGGTGTTTGACCGTTTCCAGGCTCGGGGTTCTTACGCCTTTGTTCACGACACCTGGCGTGTGACGAATGGCCAGATTCAGTGTGACGCCGGCCGCCTCAGCCTGAACGGACAATTCACCTGGCCGCTCGTGTCGCCGGTCAATGCATGGAACCAGCTCCTGGCGTCGGCGGCGACTGCCGATCTGCAGATGGCGGGTCGCGCGGACTTGGCGCGGTTGGCGGCGTCGCTGCCACATACGCTGCGTATCCGCGCGGACTCGGTGATCGAATCGGGGACGGTGGAATTCGAACTCGCCGGCCAGGGTCAGGCGGCCGATCGCCGATGGACGGCCCACTTGATGACCTCGGAGTTGGCGGCCCGCCGGGGTGGTCAGCGCATCACCTGGAATGATCCACTGCAAGTCACGTTGGCAGCACAATTGACTGCCGAGCAATGGCGGTTGGAGCGATTCACTTGCAGTTCTTCTGCTCTGTCCGTTGCCTTGGATGGCACGCCCGCGGCCGGTTCCTTTGACTTGCAGTGTGATGTGGCGCAACTGGTAAGTCAGCTGCGCGAGTTCATCGATGTCGGTTCGCTGACAGCAGCCGGCAACTTGACCGCGCGACTGGATTGGCAGTGCGGCGACGATCACCGCATCACCATCGACGGAACGGGACTCGTGGAACATTTCGATCTGTCCGCCGGGGAATCGAGTCGTTGGCAGGAACCACGTCTGAACGTCACGCTGGCCATGCAAGGGGAGCGGGGGGGTGAGCGGGGGGCGCGCATCGATTCCGCCCGCCTGCAACTGCAGTCCAGCTCCGATCGACTCGACTTGCAGTTGCTCGAACCGGTGGAATCACCCGGCATGAGCTCGGTCTGGATGATGGACTGCAGCCTGCAGGGCCAGTGGTCGAGTTGGCTGGCGCGTCTGCGGCCGATTCTCCCGAGCACGTCGCTTCTCTCGGATGGCGTCTCGACGATTGAAGGGCCGCTCGACCTGCGGCTCACCGCGCGAGTCACTCCCCAGAGTTTGGATATTGACCGGGGGACGTTGCGCAGCGAACCGTTGCACGTCAGCACGCCGCACATCAGTATTCGCGAAAAGGTCGTGGCGGCGGAGTGGAAAGGTCGCTGGGAGCCGGGTACCGGGCGGCTGAGTATTCCGGAGGGAACTCTCCAGTCGGAAGCACTGGCACTGCGCGTGACCGACTTGCGAGTGGATCCAGCGGCCGGCCATGCGCGTTGGGCGGGGGACATGGCCTTCCGAGCCGATTTGGAGAAGCTCTATTCTCAATGGCGCATTCCCGCCAAGCAACAGGACTGGCGAGTGGGCGGTTCGGCTCAGGGTTCACTCTCGTTGATCCTGTTGGGCGACACCACGCAAGCCCGCTGGGCCATTGACCTGGTCAGCGTCGATGTGGCTCGCCGCGCCGCGGCGGCGACCACCTCCCCTGTCATGCCCGCCACCAGCGTGTCGCCGTGGCAGACGGTATGGCGAGAACCGATTCTGAAACTCTCCGGTTCCGCGCAGTACGACTTCAGTGCCCAGAGTGTGGCGCTGGAACGACTCGATGTGACCTCGGATGACCGGTTCGGCCTGTCGGTGCGCGGCACAGTCGTGCAACCGATCGGAGCGTGCACGCTCGACGTGCAGGGGCAGGTGACCTACGATCTGGCCAAATTACTGCAACAGGTGGTGCCTCAGTGGAACACGCCCGTGAAGTTCACGGGGCAGGATACGCAGCCATTCGAACTGCGCGGCCCCCTCTTTCACCCGACTGTCGCATCGACGCAGGGATGGGCGCGGCAGAACTCCCCAGCGACGGAGCCCGTTCGCGGGATCGTCCCTCACGATCTCTCGGGTCGTGCGGGGTTGCGGTGGCAATCGGCCGAATTGTTGGGAATCACGCTCGGCTCGGCGTCACTGCAGGCCAAGCTGGCCGCCGGCGCGGTCGATCTGGGTGTGGTGGAGATGCCGCTCAGCGGTGGGATGCTGCGGATGCAGCCGACGGTCGATCTTAACAGCCAGCGCCCCGTGATCACCCTGGCACCGGGGCAAGTGTTGACGGATGTGCAGATCACGGCCGGCATGTGCGACGGTTGGCTCAAGTATGTGGCGCCCGTGGCCGCCGATGCGACTCGCGCCGAGGGACAGTTTTCGATGTCGCTGCAGCGGGCCACGATTCCCATCGGGAATCCCGCTGCGATCAACACCGTGGGCACGCTCTCGATAAAATCGGCGCAACTCGCGGCAGGTCCGCTGACGCAACAACTGCTACAAATGGTCGGCTACCTGGGGTCCGTGCTGCCACTGCAGATTCCTTCGACTACCTCGCTGGCGCAGGACGCCTGGGTGCGGATTCCGCCGCAGACAACGCAGTTGCAGGTCGTCAACTCGCGCGTGCACCACGATTCGTTGACCTTTGAGAGCGGCAATGTGGTGCTCCGCACACGCGGCAGTGTGGGGTTCGATCAGACCCTCGCGCTGGTCGCTGAGGTCCCCATTCGTGACGAGTGGATCGCTGGCGACCGCCGCCTGGAAGCGCTCCGAGGAAGTAGCGTGGAGATCCCGATCAGCGGCACGCTGCTCAACCCGCGACTCGACCGTCGCGCCTTGGAACGACTGGCCACCGATACGTTGCGGAAAACCACGCAGCAGGCCCTCCAAAATGAACTCAACAAAGGGCTGAACAAGCTGCTGGGACCAATTCGCTAAACGCCCCCTCACCGCCCAGAGTCCGAGCCGGGGGGGAGGCCGCCAAAGCTCGTCGAGCCGACCGAGCGAGATAGGGGGGGCGACGGCCACAGCGAGTGGTGGCGGAGCAGGATACAGGCTATTGCGGAGGGAATGCCGGCGATCTGCCTGTATAAACGGTTCGGCATGGGTGACTATAATGGGAGGGTGCGGGAGACCTTCCTGGACGCCGTCAACTGGGGCAGGTCAGCGGGGCGTCACCAGCAGCGGTGGCCACGGCGACAAACTCATTGCTTCGAGATCCCTCTCCCATGAAAATCGTATTGCTGGGCACGACGGGCTACCATCCAACCGACGCGCGGCAGACCGCTTGCATGATGCTCCCCCAATGCGGCGTGGTGCTCGACGCGGGAACCGCCATGTACCGCGTGCGGGATCACCTGGTGACCGAAACACTCGACATTTTTCTCACGCATACGCACCTCGACCACGTCATGGGATTGACGTTCCTGTTCGATGTTCTGTACGAGAAGCCAATCCAGCAGGTGCGTGTGCATGGCGATGCCGCGAAACTCGCCGCGTTGCGTGAGCATCTGTTCAGTGAACCCCTGTTCCCGGTGATGCCGCCCATCCAGTGGCAACCTCTCCCAACCGGCCCCGTGAAGCTCCCGCGGCACACCACCTTGACGCACTTCCCACTCGAACACCCCGGTGGATCGCTCGGCTATCGCCTGGACTGGCCCGACCGGAGCATGGCCTATGTGACCGATACGGTCGCACGCGACGGCGCGGACTACGTCGAAAAGATCCGCGGAGTGGATCTGTTGATCCACGAAAGCTATTTTCCGGACGGATGGGAAGACCGCGCGGAACTGACGGGACACAGTTGTATTTCTCCCGTCGCACGAGTGGCGCGCGCTGCCGGCGTGGGCCGCATGGTCCTGGTCCACGTCAATCCGCTGGCGGCGAACGATGATGCAGTCGGCCTGGAAACCGCTCGCCGAATTTTCCCCCACACCGACCTCGGCACCGATCGCATGGAAATCGAGTTCTAGTGCTCGGCCACAGCGACCGTTTGGGGTGGCACTGGCGCTGCCCAGTGCCACGCACGCGGCTGATTCACCGCTCAGCCCCCAAAAAAAGGCTGGGCTGAACCTTGCCGGTACCACCCAACCCCGAATGCGAGACCCAAGTTCGAGTGTTGACAATGCCCTGGTCGGCGCCTGGAGTGAATCGCCCATCGCGGACGGACAGAGGAGTCCGGGGAGCGGGCGATGGCGATCCGGCAGTTGGGCGATCCTGCAGTTGGCTGAAGTCCCAGGCACCGAGCGGTCACAGGGCCTCAACGATGCGGTGATACGCCCATAGCATGATCAGCCAGAAGAGCCAGAGAATCAGCACGGTGTAGAGCGAGATGACGATCGTCAAAACGGTCTTGCCGAGCTTCGAGAATGCGCGGCTCATCCAAATCAGGGGAATTCCGCACGCGGCGAACACAAAGAACAACAGTCCCAGCACGACCCAGGGATTGTCCAGCGACTGGGCGACGCGGTCCCCGACCGGCAATCTGTCATGTTTCGGGCTGGTCATGGTTGGTGCTGCACTTCCTGCCGATGCTCGACTCGTGTCCCCGCCCAAGGCGGTTTCTGTTAGAGCGCCGTGGCAGAGCAACATAGCACTTCTGGGGCTGTCCGTAGAGTAGCCGCCTGGTCGCGCGGGCTCAACTTCCGCAGCGCGGTCCTGGGCGACGAGCCGGTTGATCGGCCGTGCGACCGGGGGCCGGCGTGACGAGTCGGATCGGCGGGTCAGTCGCCGCACATCCGACCGTGAATAATCAGTTTTTTGTACGGTCGGCACCCGTTCACCCCACTATTAACTAATATCGGCAGGCCGCGATGCCCACCAGAGCGTTGGGGAAATGGGACGGATGCTTGTCTTGGCGCCGCCCGCGTTGTGGCCAGCGCAGCTACGACCAGAATCGTTGGACAAGAGGATGCACACATGCGACTGACTCTCCGCACGCTGTTGGCGTACCTGGACGATATTCTGGAACCGGCCGATGCTCGCGAACTTGGCCAGAAGATTGAGGAAAGCGAGTTTGCGAGCGGCTTGGTGCATCGGATTCGCAGCGTGACGCGCAAGTTGCGGCTGGGTGCCCCCAAATTGGCTGGTAAGGGCATGGGTCTCGATGCCAACACGGTTGCCGAGTATCTGGACAACACCTTGCCGCAGGACCGCGTTCCCGATTTCGAAAAAGTGTGCCTGGAATCGGACGTGCATCTGGCCGAAGTCGCCTCGTGCCACCAGATTCTGACGCTGGTACTGGGCGAGCCGGCCGATGTCGATCCGGCACTGCGCGATCAAATCCGGGCGATGCAAGCGCGGGTTGAGGGGATGGTTAATGAAGAGTTTGATGACACGCGCGCGAGTCGACCCGTCGATGCTCCGACACCTCCGCCGATGGAGGGTCGGCAGGAGGAATGGGATGAGAAACCGGACATGCCGCTCGTCACGCCCGTGGCCCCGCACCAGGTCGCAGGAGGATCATCGATCCGCTTGCTGCCGGTGGTTGGAACCTTGGTGGTCGCTTTCTTGCTGGCACTGGTCGCGTTGATTGCCATGGGGCCACTCGATAGTGATCACCCGATTCTGGGACGGTTCCTGGCCGATGCATCATCCAAGCGGTCCGCTCCCGCACCAACGGCTGACCGAGACGTGACCCAGGGCGACCTGACCGACTCGCGCCACGATCAGGTGCCGGCGGATGCGACTGCGGCAACGCCGGGGCCAGAAGCATTTGCGGCTGGCGACACCACGAACCAGGGCCAAGTGTCCGCAGGGGTGGAAGCGACGGGCGAACCTGATGCTGGCAAGAAAGCGGAGTCAGGGGATTCAGGGGAAGCGGGAATCGCAGCGGGCACATTCCCGCTGCCGCCGGACGCCGCAGTGCCGCCACCCCCCGCCATGGAAGACGCGGCCGAAGGCACCGTCGCCGCCCCTTCCACAGAGGCTGCGGCCGCTGCGCCGCCGCTTCCCTCCACGCTCCCTCCCGGCACGGTGGAACCCGGAACTGGGCCGGCCAAGGCGATGCCCGACGGGGACGGCACCGAACCCGCAGAGGATTCGGGGGAACCAGCCAAGGAACCGGAACCGCTGGCCCATTCCACCTCGGACTTGCACGTGCTGGCCCGTTTCGACCCGGCTACGGAAATGTGGCTCCGCTTGGCTCCGAATGATCCCCTTGCATCGGGTCAGCAGCTCATTGCACTTCCGACTTTTCGTCCCCAGATCGCCCTGAGTAACGGGGTCCAACTGACTTTGGTGGGGCCGGCGTCGGTGAGTTTGCTCGACGCGGACGCGGCGGGAGTCCCAGGGGTCGTGGTGCAGTTCGGCCGCATTCTGGCAATCGGCGATGGCAAACCGGGAACCGCGCTGAACCTTCACATTGGCGATCGCATCAGCCGGGTCGTGTTTCAGGATCTGGATTCCACGCTGGCCCTGGAAGTCCAGCGTTATTTGCCGCCGGGAGCGGACCCCGAGGAAGTGACAGCCCACTGGTTGATTGCCGCGATTGCCGTGGTCGGGCGATTGGCGTGGGAAGAGGAAGGAGACGCCGGCACCAACATGCTGGAAGCTGGCCAGGTAGCGACGATGCTTGACACCCGTGGGCTGCAGGTGTCCACGGCGTCACCGCCACCGGATTGGCTGGATGTGAAAAACCTGCGTCCGATCGATCGCGACGCGTCCAAGCAACTTCAACTACTGCTGCCGCTCGATCGCCCGCTGGCGACCAGTTTGTCTGAGCAAGTGTCCAATCGATTGGTCGAGGTGCGCGCGCTGGCAATTCGCAGTCTGAGTCTGCTGGGCATCTTCGATCCCTATGTAAACGCATTTAATACCAAGGAATTGCGGACTTTCTGGCCCGATTTATTCGATGCCCTGCAACAGTCGGTGGTCTTGGGCGGGGCCACGGCCGCCAACGTCCGCTCGACATTCGAGCGGTTGCGCGGCGAAATGGGGAGTCAGTTGTACCGCCAATTGTGGGGGTATAGTGCCGAGCAGCTTATGGCGGGCGAGGGTGAAGCACTGGTGGGCTTATTGAGCAATTCCTCGATGGACACTCGAGTCCTGGCGTTCGAGAACCTCAGTCGCATCGCTGGCAAGACGAACTCGTATCATCCGGACATTGATCCTCAACGGCAGAAACGAGCCATTCTGAACTGGGAGCGGGACGCGAAGCAGGATGGCATTACCTACAAGAACCCTCCCATAGAACTACCTGAGTAGTGGAAAGGGGGGAGAATCTCGGGTTTCGAGTGGAGGCGGGGGGAAGGCATCATAACCAATTCCGCATCTTGCACTTAGTGTGTAGAATCTGGGTTCATGGAGGGGTCGCTGGTGCCGCGACACCGAAATATTCGAGCGATCGACGGGCCTGGGCAGGGTGAGCGTGCCGCCTCGAGAATCTGAGGCGATTGAGCCGCCTGCGAGGTGTGGCCGTGCCGCGGCGGAATCGGATTTGGATTTGTCGGCTATCGGGTCGGCCATTAGAATACTATGTTTCTATAGCGGGCAGCGCGGCGGCAAAATCAGGCCAGTTCTGGATTTACATAGTAAGGAGAACCGTCGGTGCAGACCAATATATCGGCAAGGCACGGTCATCTCAGCACGAGCACCCAGGAGCGCATCACCGAGAAAGTGGAGAAATTGAACCGATATTTCGACCGTTTAACGTCGATTCAGGTGACGGTTGATCTGGAGCATCGAGAGACGCCGACTGTGGAAGTACGTGTTTCGGTAGAGCATTCTGAGGCGTTGGTGGCGGTGGATCAATCGGCGGAGGTGATGGCTGCGTTGGACGGGGCGTTGCATAAGATCGAACAACAGATACGCCGACACAAGGACAAGCGGACCGAGCGTCGCAAGCCGCCGATCAAGCACTTGGAGGTCCCGGTTGAGAGTGAACCGGACGTCGAATGAGACAGCCGGCAGGTCCCCGTCCACTACAGCAAAGAGGCGAACGAATTGGCGGCAGTAGCCGGTCGTTCAACGGGTGAAAGGAATTAGCAGAAATGAAGTTTGCGGATTTTATTCGAGTGCAGGCGATCAAAGCCGACCTTGCCGCAGAAGACAAGGAAAGTGCGATTACGGAATTGGTGGCTGGACTAGTTGACGCCAAGGACATTTCCAGGGACGAGCAGGAGAGCATTGTCAAGGCGATCATGAAGCGGGAGGACCTGGGAAGCACGGGCATTGGCCGTGGAGTGGCGGTGCCGCACACGAAGCATCCCAGTGTTGACCGGTTAATTGGCACGGTGGGCGTGAGCGCCGAGGGTGTTGACTTCAACAGTCTGGACGGCGAGAAGGTGCAGCTCTTCTTTCTCCTGATCTCGCCTCCGGATCGTCCTGGTGACCACTTGCGTGCGTTAGAGAACATCTCGCGACAATTGCGTGACGACACGTTCTGCCGTTTTCTGAAACAGGCGAAGACGTCGGACGACGTACAGCAGTTGTTGGAAGAGGCGGACAACAACCAGTTCGTCTCCTGAGAGGAACCTGGCGGACGATTCACCGAGTCACAAAACTGCCGCGGGCCCAGTTCAGCCCGTCGACAGCCGGTTTCATACGGGCTATGTCGGCGGTGTCGAGTGGTACCGGGCTCAGAAGACCTAGTAGACGTACATGGCTGGTTGTCGCTCAACCCGATTGGTGACCGTGACCAACCCGCAGGGGCTGCATTTGCGGCCGGCCGATATGTTAGCGCGATTGGCGCTGCAATTCGAGTCCACGGTGGAGATCGAGCGGGGCGGGGATCGGTTTGACGGGAAGAGCATCATGTCGTTGATGACGCTGGCTGCGGGACAGGGAACGCAACTGTTGCTCCGGGCCAGCGGTCCTGATGCGGAAGAGGCACTGGACGCATTGGCGGAGCTGTTTGGGCGAGGTTTTGACGAGATGGGCGTGATCGAACCCGCCAAGGATTCATCCTCGGATAAGTAGACGACGGCGACACGTTTTCTGTTGTGAGCAGGTGGCTCAACAGACGCCGAGTCGATCTATGTCTGTCCTTCAGAACGAGAACAATGGTATCGGTGATGCGGTTGGGTAGTTCTTCGACGGTCGATCGCGCCGGGCGATTTAGCGAGCCCGGTTGTCGAACCCGTCGGCACCCAATCCACCGACAGGAACGATGCAGGTACTGCAGGGAATCGCCGTTTCGGCCGGCATCGCCATAGGCGAGGCGCTGGTCATCGACAATGAGGGATTTGTCATCTCTCACCGGACCATCGAGCGCGATGCGATCGATGCGGAGTTGGCTCGTCTGGACTGCGCGATCCAGGCGGTAGCGACGGAAATCGACCGGGACCGCCAAGCCATTTCCGCTCAACTGGGCGAGCAGTATGGCGCCATTTTTTCGGCGCATCGCCAGATGCTCGAAGACGCGCACTTGCACGAGGAGTTCGAGCGGCTTATCCGCGACCAGATGTCTTCGGAGATGGCGGTCCATACGACGTTACGAGGATACGCCCGCGTCTTCCAGGAGATGCGCAATACGTATCTGGCCGAGCGGGTCCACGATCTGCACGACCTGGAAGAGCGGCTGCTGGAACATCTGCTCGATCGCCGGCAGCAGGGGTCGGTCGAGTTATCGGCTCCCACGATCATCCTGGCGCACAATTTGACTCCCAGCGAGACAGCCCGGCTGGATCGCAAGTGGGTGCTGGGGTTCGTGACGGAGGCGGGTGGGGAAGGGGGACACACCGCGATTCTGGCCAAAGGCCTGGAATTGCCGGCGGTGGTCGGTACCGGTCCGCTGTTGAGAGAAGTCGCCAGCGGCGACCTGATCGTCGTGGACGGTGATCAGGGCCTGGTCATCCTGCGTCCGGACGCGCAGAACGTGGCCCGCTACCGGGACGAGTTACAGCGGCGTTCGACGCGGATTGTGGAGTTGTCCGGCCTGCGCAACCTGCCTGCCGAAACGCTCGACGGGACTCCGATCTTGTTGCAGGCAAACATCGAATTTCCGCATGAGATTTCGGCCTGTCAACGGAGAAACGCCGGGGGGATCGGCCTGTACCGTACGGAGTTCCTCTACCTGGGGGCCGATGTGGAGCCCACCGAGGACGATCACTTTCGCGCTTATCGGGAAGTGGTGCTGGCCATGGAGGATCGTCCCGTGGTCATCCGCACGCTCGACCTGGGCGCCGACAAGATGGGGCATTTGCCGCGGACCGAGGACGAGCACAATCCGTTCCTGGGCTTGCGAAGTATCCGCCTGTCGCTGCGCAATGTCGACTTGTTCCGCATCCAGCTGCGAGCCGTCTTGCGGGCCAGCGCACTGGGGAATGTGAAGATCCTCTTCCCCCTGATTACCACGTTACGCGAACTGCGGCAGGCCAAGCTGTTCCTGCGGGAAACGATGGAAGATCTGGAAGAGGCCGGTCTCGCCTTCAATCGCGAGATCCCCATCGGCATGATGGTCGAAGTACCGGCCGCGGTGATGATGATCGATCATTTCCTCAAGGAGGTCGACTTCATCAGCATCGGTACCAATGATTTGATCCAATACACCCTGGCCGTGGATCGCAGTAACAAGGAGGTGGCGGACCTCTACCAGGCTTGCGATCCGGCCGTGCTGCGATTGATCGACATGACCTTGCGGGCCGCGCGCGCGGCGGGGGTGCCGGCCAGTATTTGCGGGCAGATGAGCGGTACTCCGCATTATGCCTTGTTGTTGCTGGGGCTGGGACTGACCGAGTTCAGCGTCCCCTCGAGTGCCATTTTGGAAATCAAGCGAGTATTTCGCAACGTGACGCTGGAGCAGTGTCACGAAGTGGCAGCGACGGCGATGCAGATGCAGAGCGCCCATGAAATCGACACTTACTTGAAGGAGGAATTGAAGAAGCTCGTACCGCAGTTGGCCTCCTAGCGAACAGCCAGGATCGATGCGGCCGGTTGCGCCGCGGCGCGTGTGCCGGAGTCCCGCCAGGGTACCACCTTGGCGCGGGGAAGACGCGTTCGGCGCCCGCGCCCGGTGGCCTGTGGATGGCACACAGACCGCTCCGGCGGCCGGTACAACCCGACAACCAGCAGCATTCCCTCGGGGACCACCCGAGACCGATCCTCGGATAACCCTCGGGGAATGATCACAGGAAAGAACGAAACAGACGTGACCCCCCTCTCCACCTCCTCGACACTCGACCATCAGCGTTGGCGATTTCGCTTCCGCAAGGAAGGTGATCTGCGGTGGATCAGCCACCGCGATCTGGTGCGGGTGTGGGAACGGCTGTGTCGCCGAGCTGGGTTGGTACTGCGCATGAGCGAAGGGTTTCATCCGAAACCCAAGTTGAGTTTTCCATCGGCGTTGGCCCTCGGTATCGAGGCGCTCGACGAAGTGATGGAGTTGGAACTGGTGACTCTCGTGGATCCGGCGGTCCTGCCGCGGCAGTTGAATGCACTCGCACCGGCCGGCCTGATCATCACGCGAGCTGAGGCCGTCGGCCAGGCGGCCGGCAAGGCACGAGTGCGGGCCATGCGATACCAGTTCCCGGTCCCGGATGAGCGCCGAGCGCAAGTCGAGCGAGCCGTGGCGCAACTGCAGGCTTGTTCGACCTTGCTGATGGAGCGCGCGAATCGGCAGCAGCCGATCGACATCAAGGCTGATCTCGTGTCCGTGGCATTGGGCGACGGCGCATTGGGCGACGGCGACGGCGCATTGGGCGACGGCACGGTCTGCTTCTGCTTGCGAGCCACCGATCGAGCATCGGCGCGCCCCCGCGAGGTGCTGCAGGCTTTGGGATTGGCTGACCTCGAACAACAAGGTTACTACCTCACGCGATCCGCGGTCGAGTTGACTGAGGAAGCGACGGGAGGGCCACCGTAGATCAACTCCCATTTTCGGTTCATCCCGCAATGGGTCCAACGATTCAACCGGCTGCGCGCTCGGGGGGCACCCCATCAACCGCCCCCCCGGCGCTCGGCCCCGACCAAGACAAGGCAGAATCAGCTTTATGAAGAAGGAAATCTTGATCAACGTCTCGCAGCCGGAAGAATGCCGGATCGCGATCGTTGAGGACGGAGTGCTGGAAGAACTCTACATCGAACGAGCCAGCCAGGACAATTACGTGGGGAATATTTATAAGGGTCGCGTGGTCAACCTGGAGCCGAGCATTCAGGCTGCCTTTGTCGACTTCGGCGTGGGACGCAACGGGTTCTTGCACATCAGTGACGTGGAGCCCCAGTACTTCCGCCAGGGCGGCTATGACCCGCAGCAGATCATCGATTCGGAGCGGGAAGCGCGGGAAGACGCCTCGCATTTCGACGACAACGACAACGAGAAACGCGAGGACAAACGCGACAATCGTCAGCGCACACGCCGCCGACCGGGCAGCCGCCCTCGCGTGAAGCCGCCCATCCAGGAGATCTTCCGCCGCGGTGACGAAGTGCTCGTGCAAGTGATCAAGGAAGGCATCGGCACGAAGGGGCCCACGCTCTCGACCTACATCAGTATTCCCGGTCGCTACCTCGTGTTGATGCCCGCCCTGGGACGCGTGGGGGTGTCGCGCAAAATCGAAGATGAGGAAGAACGCCGCAAGTTGCGGGATACGATGTTGGAATTGAATCCCCCCCGCGGACTCGGTTTCATTGTCCGGACTGCCGGCCAGGACCGCACCAAGAAGGAACTCTCACGCGATCTCGCTTACCTGCTGCGGCTCTGGAAAGTCATTGTCCGCCGGCTCCGCAAGCATTCGGCGCCCGTCGATATCTACGAAGAAAGCGACATGATCATTCGCACCATTCGGGATATCTTTGCCAACGATGTGGACGCCATCTACGTCGACGAGGAATCGGCGTTTGAACGGGCCAAGGAATTCCTGCAACTCGTCATGCCCCGGTATGTCAGCCGACTGCGGCTCTATTCGGGCAAAGAACCACTGTTTCACAAGTACAAGCTGGAGTCGGAAATCGCCCGCATTCACAAACGGGAAGTCCCCCTGGAAGCAGGTGGCTCAATCGTCATCGATCCCACGGAAGCCTTGGTGGCGATCGACGTGAACAGCGGCAGTTTCCGCGCCGATGATTCGGCGGAAGAAACCGCCTACCAGATGAATCTGCAGGCGGCACGCGAAATCGCTCGACAGCTGCGCCTGCGGGACCTGGGCGGCGTGATTGTCAACGACTTCATTGACATGCGCAAAGAGAAACACCGCCGCGGGCTCGAACGTGCCCTCCGCGATGCACTCAAACGCGATCGCGCACGCACGAAAATCCTCCGCACCAGCCCCTTCGGATTGATCGAAATGACCCGGCAACGGATTCGCCCCAGCCTCAAACGCAGCGTCTACAGCGACTGCCCGTGCTGCAACGGGCGGGGAGCCGTGAAGACCGATGAAAGCATGTCGATCGAAGTCGTCCGCATGCTGATGCTCGCCGGTCAACAGCCCAATATCGCGCGGGTCACCGTCCGGGTCAACGACCAGGTCGCCTCGTACTTGAACAATAAGAAACGAAAAGAAATCAACCGGCTCGAAGAAGAGGTCGGCATGACGGTCCAGATTCTCGGCAGTGAGTCCCACTACCCCGAGCACCTCGAATTGGAATGCCGCGATGCGGAAGGCCGCGAACTCCGACTGCTCTGACGGCGGCCATCGCCGCGCCGCCAGTGGCCCGCCGGGCGGTGCCGTGAGAGACCGGCAGGCACCGCCCGCCCAGCGGACCACCGGTGAAAGACCGGCGAAAAACCGGCGGGCGCGAACCGTCGGGCCGGTTTCGGCCCGCCCAGCGGACCCCAGAAATTGCCGTTTCTGGCCCTCGACGAGTTGCGGCGAATCGACTAAGCTACACAGCTTCCCTTGGTAATTAAAGAGAATTGAGCAGATGCAGGGTCAACACGCGATGTATGCGATCATTGCCGACGGTGGACGACAGTATCGGGTAGAAGAAGGCCAAGAGCTGGATATCGACTACCGCGAAGCCGCCACAAAAGGGGACGAACTGGAATTTGGACGCGTGTTGGCCGTTTCCGGTGAACAGGGTGTGCAACTGGGTCAGCCGGCACTCGCGGGCGTCTGCGTGACCGCGGAAGTACTGGGAGTTCAGCAGGGGGATAAACTGTTCGTTCAGAAGTTTAGACGCCGCAAGAACTTCCGCCGGCGAACCGGGCATCGTCAGCTCTATACACGGGTGCGCATCAACAAAATCCAAAGCCCCTGACGCCCCCTTCCACCTGCTTGTTGCTCGCGTGGCGAGTCCGCCCTTCGTCCCGGTCGAGCAATCCCGTCCGACAGTAGCTGTCTGGCCTATCGGCCAGTCAGGCACCGCTTGCCGCCCGGCGTTCGGCTCGATCGCTGGTCACTCCGCCCGCTCAGCCGCGTCGTCCTGGCGGACGACCCGGTAACAGACACCCACCACAGCCCCCCTGGCTGCCGCTGCGCGCGATCCGTCAGGTGTCCTCTTGGCGACGGCCGCCGGTCTGCCGGCGCCGCTGAACCCGGCCCTTTACCGTGGGCATCCGGAGCGTTACGAATCGGTTAGTTTTTTTTGTCGAAAAGTCGTTTCGCCACCAGGAAGCTTGACTTTTGCTCGCAATTTTCTCATAAACCATGTTGTGTAAATGAGTTAAGAAACTGCTGAGCATTCTTTGCGCTGCACCCCACTGACAACCGCTTAACCGCGCAAACCTTTGGCTCGTCGAGACCTACGCATCAATGGCCGGACGTGATTGACGACAGGTTTCAAATCGCTAAACTCGTCCCTCTGTGGCAAATGTTGTGGCAGCATCAGTGCTCGCTACAATATGTTGTGGGGGCTTCACTTATCCTAATTGCCCAAACGTCCCTCTTTCTCCGTAGTGGACATTGCGATATTGGCCGTCAGCGCCTGCGCAGCGGAAGAGACGCTGAAGGATGGAGCCTCTGGAGTCTAGTACTGTATATATGTATACTATTCGTCCAGGATAATGATTTCCAGGAAGGCGAATGGATTACAGAAGGAGCTGAACCATGGCGAGTGTTGAGTTGGATCGCGGTCAGATGCAGCCATCTTCTTCCAACGGATCTCAGTCGGCCAATCGCGGTTTGCGGGTGACGGCCCACTTTTGCCCGGCGGATGTCGCCGACCCGTTTGAAACGGTCCAGTGGGAGCTGCGAAGTGCGGCGATCAAGGAAGAGACGGGCGGCGTGTTGTTTGAGCAGCGGGACTGCGAGATACCGCAGACGTGGAGCCAGTTGGCGACGAACGTCGTGGTGAGCAAGTACTTTTACGGCGAGAATGGCACGCCGCAGCGGGAGCGTAGCGTGCGTCAGTTGGTGCATCGCGTGGCACGCACGATTGCGGATTGGGGAGTCTCGGACGGCTATTTTGCCAGTCTCGAGGATGGCGAGCAATTCTATCGTGATTTGGCTTGGTTGTGTTTGCATCAGCATGGTTCATTCAATTCGCCGGTCTGGTTCAACGTTGGTTTGCATCACCAGTACGGCGTGACGGGGGACCGCTGCAACTGGCGTTGGGACCCGCGGACGGAAGAAGCGATACACACGGAGAACCCGTACGAGTATCCGCAGGGTTCGGCCTGTTTCATCCAGAGTGTGGGTGACAACATGGAGGACATCATGGCCTTGGCGACGAGCGAGGCGATGTTGTTCAAATTCGGTTCGGGCACGGGGAGCGACTTGTCGACGATTCGTTCGCACCGCGAGAAGTTGTCGGGGGGCGGTCGCCCGTCTGGTCCGCTTTCCTTCATGCGCGTGTACGATCAGATTGCGGCGGTGGTCAAGTCGGGTGGCAAGACGCGGCGCGCGGCGAAGATGCAATCGCTGAAGATTTGGCACCCGGACATTCTGGAGTTTATCGAGTGCAAGTGGAAGGAAGAGAAGAAGGCGCATGTGCTGATCGAGAAGGGGGGCTACGAGGCCAACTTCAATGGCGAAGCGTACAGCTCAATCCTGTTCCAGAACGCGAATTTATCGGTCCGGGTGACAGACGAGTTCATGGAGACGGTCGAGGGCGAAGGCCAGTGGATGACGCGGTGGGTGACGGACGATCGGCGGGAGGGTCCCACCTACAAAGCTCGTGATCTGTTGCGCCGGATGGCCGAGTGCGCCTGGCACTGCGGCGATCCGGGGGTGCAGTATGACACGACGATCAACCGGTGGCACACCTGTCCCAATTCAGGCCGCATCAACGCCAGCAACCCGTGCAGCGAGTACATGTTCCTGGATGACACCGCCTGTAATCTGGCCAGCATCAATCTGATGAAGTTTCACCAGCCGGACGGCTCGTTCAACGTGAAGCAGTTCACGGCGGCCTGTCGCGTGTTCTTCATTGCGCAGGAGATTCTGGTCGATCACGCCAGTTACCCGACCAAGCAGATCGCCGAAAACAGCCATTATTTCCGCCCGTTGGGGCTGGGCTATTCCAATCTCGGCAGCGTCATCATGACGAGTGGCCTCCCCTACAATTCGGACGGTGCGCGCGGGCTTTGCGGTGCGATCACGGCCTTGTTGCATGGAGCGGCGAATCGGACCAGCGCCGAACTGGCGGCCGCCAAGGAACCGTTTGAGCGATATGGGACGAATCGCGATCCGATGTTGCGTGTGATGCAAATGCATCGCGACTCGGTCGAACGGATTGACGATGCCTGCCCGAAGTATCTCAAAGATGCCGCTCGCAAGTTGTGGGACGACGTCCTGGCTTGGGGGCGCAAGCACGGTTTCCGCAACGCCCAGGCGACGGTACTGGCTCCCACCGGCACGATCAGCTTCATGATGGACTGCGATACCACGGGCATTGAACCCGATATCGCCTTGGTGAAGTACAAGCAGTTGGCGGGCGGCGGTTCCATGAAGATCGTGAATCACTCCGTCCCCGGTGGTCTGCGCACATTAGGGTACGGCGAATCGCAGATTTCTGAAATGGCGAAGTACATTGAGGAGCGGGACACGATCGAAGGTGCTCCGCACCTGAAGGACGAGCATCTGCCGGTTTTTGATTGCGCCTTTCAGCCGGCCAATGGCGTTCGGAGCATCGAGTGGCGGGCGCACGTGCGCATGATGGCGGCCGCTCAGCCGTTCCTGTCGGGTGCCATTTCCAAGACCGTCAATATGCCCAAGGACACGACCGTCGACGATATCGCCGAGGCGTATCATTGGGGCTGGAAAATGGGACTCAAGGCACTGGCCATCTACCGCGATGGATCCAAGCAGAGCCAGCCGTTGTCGACTCAGTCGGAAGCGGACAAGGCGGCCGACAAAGAGAAAGCGGCGGCGCGACCGCGGCGCGAACGGTTGCCCGACACGCGCCAGTCGCTGACCCATAAGTTCAACGTGGGGGGGCATGAGGGTTACATCAACGTGGGACTGTATCCTGACGGGCGCCCCGGCGAACTCTTCCTGACGATGGCCAAGGAAGGGAGCACGGTGGGAGGCATGATGGATGCGTTCGGCACGGCGATCTCCTTGAGCCTGCAGTATGGCGTGCCGCTGGAAGTGCTCGTCAATAAGTTTTCGCACATGCGATTCGAGCCGATGGGGCACACCTCTAATCCCGACATTCGTATCGCGAAGAGCGTGGTGGATTACATCTTCCGCTGGCTGGGCAATACGTTCCTGCCCGGTTACCGGGAAGCCAGCAGTGGATTGCCGCCGGCCATCAGCGACGAAAAGGTCGATACGAACTCAGGCAATACGATCGCGATCGCCGAAGCGGCCACGGCCGCTAATCGTCACGCCACCGTCAGTGGTCGCGGCAAGATCGACTATGCCGCCTTGGAGCGGGCCGGGGTGGCGATGAAAGCCGATCAGAATGGCGACGCTCTGGCCGGCCGGAGCGAACAGTTCGCCCGCTTCCAAAGTGATGCTCCCGCCTGCGATACATGCGGCGCCATCACGGTGCGCAACGGCAACTGCTACCTCTGCCACAATTGTGGCAATAGCATGGGTTGCTCCTAACGCCCTAGTCGGGCCAGGATGCCCGAGCAACCCGTCTGAACTTGACAAGGTGTCGCCGTGTGACTGCGGCGACACCTTTTATTCGGTTGCACCTGTTCAACTGCCCTTCCCGGAGCACCGAAATCGAGAGGTTGATGGCTAGAGCCGGGGGAGAGCGGCTATAAGGAGGCCGTCCGAGGCTCGCCAGTATCGGAAGGGATTTCGCGGGACAGCTGGATCGTCCTTCGTAATCTGGTTCCCGGGGGGGAGGGCTTAGAATGGCACAGGTAGTGGGCCGCTGCCACCGGCTCCGGATCGACTGGAATCAGGCCCTCGGCGCGCCCGATTCAACGAGTGAATCGCCGGACCGCTGGGCTGCTCACAACAGCGCCTGGGCGAAGACGATGGTTCCCACGACGACTGCTCCGCCGGCAGCCAGCAGCACGGCTCCGCTGGCGATATCGAGCGCGTCGCGTAGATGGGGGTGGTACTGGCTGTCGAACGCCTTGGCCATCGCTTCCAGGGACGTGTTGAACATTTCCGACACCAACACGATGACCACGCACAACAGGACCGCACACCACTGCCAGGCCGACAAGCGTGCCAGCACGGCCAACGCGACCACAACCATGGCACAAATCGCGTGTACCAGGAAACTGCTCTGTCCGCGCACGCCAATCCCCACCCCTCGAAACGCGTCGCGAAATTTCTCGACCCACGAACGACGCCGCGGCGCAGGTGATTGGTTCATTAGCATCCCCTCCCAGAACAAAGACGGCAGCTCAGTCGTTCGGACATCTTCCAGTTAGACAGAGTTTCACGATCAAGGGGCGAGGCAGAAATGCGACATCCGAAACGGGAAATCGTGATCGTGTCGCGATCAGGCCGATCCGTTTTGGTCATGGGGATGCCGGATCTCGTGCTTCGAATTTCGGTGTCGGGTGCCACGCGATGTTTCTCGCTTCTCGCAATCCCACGGAGCGCGAATCCAGCGTCCCGCGCGACCTATTCGAGCCCCATGACGCCGACGGGTGGGATAGGAACGCCCGCCAGTCTCCCCAACCGGCCATTGGGAAGGAATCGCGGTTCGATCGCGATGGAGGCGCCCGTATTGTTGCGGCCGTGGTCGGCGTACACCGTTATGCGCATCAAGATCGACTCACCGACACGCGTGATGGAAAACCGCTCGCCAATGTTGCCGGTCGGTCCGAAATCATAGGTGGAAGATATGTCCGCAATCCATTTGTGGCTGAGCCGGTAGCTGACGGATCCCACGAGCAGCGTGCTGCTGAAAGGTCCCTCCGTGTTGATGATCCCGCCGTACAACTGGCCTCGCTCGGGTCGACTGATAGCGGAACCGAGGCTGATCGTGGTCAGTCCGCCGGGAAAAAGATCGGCATACGCGTCGGACAGGATCGTGACGCGATCACCCACATGCCAGCGGAAATCATATTCCAGTTGGCCGAGATACTCACCGAAATTGTCTCGATCCTTGTCCGGGTAGACGGTCCCGTCGATATCCAGCACGATCCAGTCAACGATGTGCTGACTGCCCGGTCGCCCGCGCTTCGTCTGCCACCGTTGATGGAGTCCGCAGCGAGCCGCGAACAGATCGTCGGCGGTTTCCAGGGTGGGGGACGAAACCCAACGTTGAATGCCCGAACGCAGAGCGAAGTTGCGCGGGTCGTACTGCCAGGGAATCACTCCCAGGTATCGCCGAAAATGTTCCTGGGAATCGTCATCCAGCGGATCGTACAGAGGGAACTCGGTGATGTCTTCACTGGCATCGGCATAGTAGACATCGGCCAGCAGCGTGATCTTGTGGGCCATGCCATTGAGATTGAACAGCATATTCTGGACGGTCGGATCGGACCGCCAGATCGGCATGCTCACGCGCATCCCGGCCTGTCCCGTGGCACGCGACACATCTTGCACGTTGTTCAGTGTTTCCTGCCAGTGGGCGAGTTCGCCGAGAACGTATGGGACGACCTTGACGGGCCCCAGTTGCACGGGGAGATCCAGTTCCTGCCGCGTCGCGAATCGTCCTCCTTCGGGCGTCTGGCCGGGTATTTCCCAGGGAAGATACATCCAGCCGGCCATGTCCTCCGGATCGGTGGGGGGATCGAGGGTCTGAAATCGGGCATAGCTGGCTTGCGAATGCGCATACCAGGTGAGTCGATCCTGTAAGAGCGACCAGCCCAGCAGATAGTGGTCCAACCGAGGGAACCAATCCGTCTGGGAGACTGATTCATCCAGACGCACCTGTCCCATCACACCGAGCGATTGTCCGTCCCACGTACGCTTCAGCTCCAGGCTCGTGACCCGGTCCTTCCATTCGTCCCATTCTTTTTCGAAATACTGCTCCAGAAAATTGCGATCACTGATATAACCCAATTGCGCGGTGAACTGCCAACCCTCCGGCAGATCCTGTCGATGTCTCCAATACACGCGGCCCCGCCAGTCCGTGTCGGGCTCCACATGGCGTCGATTGGCGCCAAGGTCATCGAATCCAGTGTCGTGGATCCCCCAGGCGTCAAACCAACCAACCACCGGGCCGGGATGACCCAGGAAGCTGTTCTGGTCGTAGGCCAAGGTGGTTCCCAGTCCGAAGCCTCGCTCACTCAAATAGTCCGTACTCAACAGCCAGTCCGTGCCGGCCGGCGGGTCTTTCACCTTCAATAACTGGAACAGATCCCAATCCGTGAGCACCTGAAAGCCAAACACATCGTCGCTCTTGACGGAGAATCGCTCAACATAATAGGACGGCTTGCGGAGATTGGTCGCCATGACGGGCCAGTAGAAAACTGGCAGACCGCCGATATACAGGAAGTTGCTGTGACTGGTTGCCAGTAGATCGTGGTCGACAGCCGTTTCGTTCGTGCGGGGGTCGATTTCCAGGTAGCCCGTTACCGGGTTGATGCGCGGTTGCGTTGTGTCGCGCAGTTCGAGCGAATCGGACTGGAACCAATATTTGGGCACGCCCATCTGGCTGGTCGTGATCGCGGCGCCGTGAGCCTTGAAGAACTGCCGATTGAGCTGTTGCAGTACATCGGCTTTGAGACGCACCATGCCCTGATAGTCCGGGATGGGCGTGAAGACTTCGGCCGACAGCACGACGCCATATTCGTAGGTGGCGTTGTAGTACATCCGGTCGGCATAGATCAGCCGATCCCCTTGACGAAACACGATGTTCCCTTCCATGTACACTTCGATGGGAACTTCCGCGCCTCCCTCGGTTTCCGAACCGGATGGTGACAGTGACTTCAGGTTGGGTCCCCACAGGACGAGTCGATCGGTTTCGATCACAATGCGCCCCAAGTGACCTAACTGAGGTGACTCCAGCCCTTCGATGACTCCCCGGATTCCGTTACTGAAGACGGTCACCGATTGATTGGGCATCCCACCCGGAAAGCTCTCGATATGAATGAGTGCGTTGCTGCGGGGGCCGACTTGCACGCGTTTCTGCATGCCGGTAATGGGTGCCAGTGGCGGCGGTGCCAACGACTCGGCGGGCGCCTCCGTCGTGAATTGAGCCTGTCGCACGCCGCCGGCTGCGCCGTCGAATGCCTGGACGCCATGATGATACACGGCGGGCTGCACCTCGGGTTCTGAGACCACCTCCGGTACCTGGATGTCGACGGAAGCCTGGGCCACGAGATGGCCGAACCAGCAGTGGTCGCGAATCGATTGCGCGGCCAGCCTGGTGCCTGCATGAGCCGGCCCGCCGCGTCCGAAGTCGACTGCCGCCGAGCCTTCCAGATAGACCGTGACACGACTCTCTTTGCCACTGAGCGATGAGCCACGATCCACCCACAACACCGCCTCGTTTCCGCGCGCCGTCAAATCGCCTTGGCGAATGACGCATTGCTGTACCACCCACACCTCGACAGCGTTCTGCTGCCAGCGCACCGCACGTTCGCCTGCGATGCGAATGGGGGCAAACAGGTCCGCCACGGGCAACTGGACTTCCGCCGCAACCGAGCGCAAGAACGAACAGGCCGAGGAGGGTCATCGCGAATCGATACATCGTTGCGCGCGACACAGCCCAGCTCGACCGGTACTGTCGTTGCCAAAATCGCTTTGTTACGTCAGGTCGAATTGAGTTCAGGGTCTGGCGTCCTTGCCTTCTTGCTTACCTGCTTGGCGCCGCCTCAGCTCCGCGGCAATCCGCCGCACAGAGAAAGACGACTCGAGACGAGTACTCCGCGGACTTGGCGGCGGCAACTCCCGTGCGGCACTCATCCGACTTCCGCCGGCACCGGGCACGCTGCCTCCAGTCGCTCGATCAGCCTCCAGTAACGAGATTCAACAGACGAGTCGCAAATGGGCCGGATGGGTGACCGTCTCACGGCCTTCCATGCCGGCAGACATGCCACTGCGTTCCCGGGGTGCGATTTGCTCTGACAAGAAATCACGTGCTCGCTCACCTACAGAACGAAGCGGCGGGATTATAGAGGCCCGTCCACTCCGTCGCAAGTCGTGTTTGTGCGCCAGTCGGCTTTCGCAATTACTTGTGATCAAAAGACTTACGGCTGCGTACCTGGTCCCGGATTCCTTGGCACCCAACCGCAAACGCTAGGTAGACCATGGGCAGCAGCGGGGCACGCATCCGCATGTTGCTCCAATATACGCTGTGCACCAGCGTAAAGGCCACGACGCACAGGAGTCCCCAGACCCAGGGAGGCACGACACCGCGACGCCCCAACATCCCCAGTCCGACCAGGGCACCGATGGAGATTACCACGTACCACAACGCCACCCCCCAGCGAGCCCACGTTCGTCGCGGTGACTCGTCACTCGTGAGTTGGTGCGGCAATGGAGTCCACAAGCGTGCCACGCGAATGACACTCGAGTAGGCAAACATGCCAGGCTGCTGACGAATCGTCTCCCGCGCCAGTTCATAGAGTCGACGGTCGGCCGCGATTTCGGCCTGTGCCCTGGGCACTGTCGGTATATCTTGCGCAGGCTGCTGGGCGTCTGCCGGCGGCTGGCTGATCAGCGGAATCAACTCGCGCGCATCCCACACACTCCCCCACGGACTCGTCCGCAAGTGCTGGTAGAAGTACGGGTTGTTCCCCAACAACAGCGTGTAGCCGCCATGTGTTGTGGCATAAACGGGCTGACCCAGCACCTGTTGGTTGCGAATGATCCAGGGAGACAGTGCCAGCAGCAACCCCCCGGTAATCAACACGGCACGCTGCAGTCCCGTCCATCTGCCGCAGCAGAACGCGGCATGCAAGACAATCAACACTGCCCAGATCAAGAACGTCGGGCGGCACAGCGTCGCGCATCCCAACACAAGGCCTACCAGGAGATTCGTGTGCCAGGACTGCTTGTAGAGCGATCGCGTCAGGACCAACAGACTGGCGACAGCCAGGAGAGTCGCCAAGGTTTCGGTCATAACCTGCGCGGATTGATTGAGCAGAATGGGGTCGCCAGCGACCATTGCCGCCACCAGCCAACTTCCCGCCCCGAGGCTCCAGCGGCGCGCAACGATCAGTGACAGAAAGACCGTGAGAGTGCCCAACAACAGGTGCAACACGGCGACGCACCACGGCGTGACCCGACCCTGCCAGGCGGTGGCCGCTAGCAGCACAGGATAGAGCGGTGGCCGAAAGGCCGTCGGTTCCAGCACCCCTCCTTCCGGTGAGCAACTGAAGACGCCATGGTTCCGGAGATTCTCGGCGATCAACCGATAGGCATCCGGATCCTGCGCAACTGTTCCCACTGCCCGGCCATGGCTCCCCCACGCAGGACCACGGTCGCGACCAACAGAGCGACCAACGCAGCGACGTCGCGCCGCCACGGGAGGGGGGTGTCCAGGGGTTTGGCTCGCGATTCCGGCATGGTACGGACCAATGGGAGGTCGGCGTTGGACCCAGAGCGGCGTTGGTGAGACGCCATCATAGCGGAGCGCTGCGGGGCTGTCAGCAGTTGACGCGACTTCTCTCCGGACGTTGCCCCCATGAGCATTCTGGCCGGAACAAGATAGAATCGATGGTTCAGGGTTCCGTCATATCCATCTCGAAATGTGCCGCATGAAAATGACTAGCAGAAAGCTGTCGGAAGCAGTCGTCGCCGCTCGCTGGCTGCTGCTGGCCGTGGCGGGCGGACTGGCCTTACTGGCCTGGCAACCGGCTGGTCATGTCGAGTTTGACCGTTCGATCGAGAACATGTTTCATGCGGATGATCCGCTCCTGGTCACCTACCAGCATTTGAAGGATCGCTTTGGCGAGAACGAGATCGTCATGGCGGTCTACGTCGATCAGCGACTGTTAGCGGAAGATGGCGGAGGAATTCGCCGGCTCGAGGTGGTGGATCGGCAGCTGCGCGAGATTGCCGGTGTCCGCGAAGTCCTCAGCCTGGCGGGGGTCAACAAAGCGCTCAACTTCGTTCATCCATGGCAAAAGCTGATGCGCGATGAAGAGGATCAGAATGCGATTGTGCGGCCAGACAGTCGTCTGGCGGCCGCCTATCGCAAGATGTTTGAGGGTTACACGCATGATGTGAACGGCACGATTGCGACCTTGGTCTGCATGCTTCAGCCAGAAGTTGTCGCGTCGGTCCCGCGCCGCGAAACGATTGAACGAATTCGCGAAGTGATCAGGCAATACCCGCAAGGGATGATCGCCGGTGAACCCGTCATGGTGATGGATGGATTTCGCTATCTGGATCGGGATGGTGAGCGACTGGGTTGGTACACGCGGATTCTGTTGGCGCTGGCGATTATCGCCTGTTTCGGCAGTCTGCGCTGGGTCGTGATTCCAATTCTGGTCGTGCAGTTGGCGTTGCTATTGACGCGCGCCACGCTGGTTTGGCTCGACTTGCGGTTGAGCATGGTCAGTTCCATGCTGACAGCGATCGTCACGGTCGTGGGCGTGGCGACGGTGGTCCATGTAATCGTGCGGTTCCGCCAGGCGCGCGCCCAGGGTCTGGACCAGCGTGAGGCACTCATCCAGACGGGAGCACTGCTGGCCAGCCCGGTTTTTTGGGCCTGCTCAACCGATGCCGTCGGTTTTCTGTCGTTGACGGTGGCCAAGGTCGGACCGGTCCGCGATTTCGGTGTGATGACAGCGATCGGCAGTCTGTGGGTATTTATCAGCGTCGTGCTGTTAGTGCCCGGATTGGCGTTGTTGGGGCGATTTGACAGCGACCCGCGACGGGTCTGGGGTGATGGGCTGCTCGGTTGGGAATTGGGTCGTCTCGCGCAAGCAGCTCAACGCCGGCCGCGCAGTCTCTTGGTGCTCTTGTTATTGCTGTTTGCGGCAGCGGTCGCAGGGCTCCTGCGGTTGGAGATCGAAACCGACTTCACCAAGAACTTTCGCCGTGACTCGCCGATCGTGGTCTCCTACGCCTTCATTGAAAAGAATCTGGGGGGAGCCGGCGTCTGGGATGTACTGATCCCCGCGCCCGCAAGTCTCGACAACGAGTACGTGGCACGCGTGCGCGAACTTGAGCAACGGTTGCGCGGCATCACCATTCGCGATGACATGGGCCACGACGTGATCGGACTCACCAAAGTATTGAGCCTGGTGGACGGCATCGACGCGGCCGGCACCAACCCCTTGCTGGCGAGGATTCCCCCCGAACTCAAGGCACGCGGCATGGAGGTGACCATGCCACACTTTCTTTCCGCGCTGCGCACGCGATACGAAGATCGGGAAACCCAAAACTACTTGCGAATCATGCTCCGCGCCCGAGAGCAGCAGTCAGCCGCGGAGAAGTCGCAGTTGATCGAGCAGGTCACCAGCGTCGCGAGCGAGTTTTTTCCCGCCAGCGACCACACGCCCGGGGCGGAAGTGACGGGATTCTACGTGTTGCTGACCAACCTGATTACCAGTGTGCTGCGGGACCAGTGGATCTGCTTTGTGGTCGCGACGGTCGGTGTCGGCATGATGATGGTAATTGCTTTTCGGAGTCTCCTCCTGGCCTTGATCGCCCTGGTTCCGAACGTGCTCCCCATTCTTGTCGTGCTCGGCGCTATGGGCTGGCTGGGAGTAAAGATCAATATGGGTGCGGCGATGATCGCGGCCGTGTCGATGGGGTTGAGCGTCGACAGCTCCATCCACTATATCACGTCCTTCCAGCGTGCCCGCGCAGCGGGGCAGAGTGTCGCGGCGGCCCTGGCCGACGTTCAGCAGTCGGTGGGGCGTGCGGTGGTCTATTCCACGATCGCCTTGGTGGTCGGCTTTCTGGCCCTCTGCAGCAGCCAGTTCGTACCGACGATCTACTTTGGCAGCTTAGTGAGTCTGGCTATGCTGGGCGGGCTGTTTGGCAACCTGGTGCTGCTCCCCTTGTTGTTGGGCATGGCGTACGGCCAGGCGCCGGATGCCGCGCAGTAGCCTTGCACGATTCCGGGACGCGCTGTGCGAGGCGCTGAGAGGCTGGCATTGGAAATGGCCTTGAAAGTCGAGCCGCGCACGAATGAAACAGGTCCACATATCCACACGGGGTGCGACATTACTGCAGCAGAGCGAACAGAATGATATTCGTCCCGATTCTGGCGGCATCGGCTCTGACATAGCCTTTGCACTCGAGTGAAGCGTTGCTCTCCAGCGCACAGCTGAGATCGTAGGGCGAAAAGACGACGGCATATCGACCGTTGACCTGCAGGCCTTCCAGCAGCGGAGCGACTTCGGTGCGTCGCGCATCGAGACGATCTCCCTCCCCACGCAGCTGCGGATCATTCAAGGTCACTCGCGCCAAGTTGAATCCGCCGTATTCGTCAGAGAAGAGTGGATGATTTTCGGGGATCCGTTCCAGTTTCTGGCTCGGAAAAACCAATTCCAGTTCTCGGCGGAACGCCTCCGCAAACGGAGCGCTGGCACAGATGGCATCCGCGAACAGGAAGCCGCCGTTTTCGAGGTAGTCGGCCAGTGCTTTCCTTTCCGGCGCCGTCCAGCGGAAGGTGCGGCGGCCGTGCATGAACAAGATGGGGTACTCGCACAGTGACTCCGACGTGACGGGCAGCAGAGCACGCTGTGAGAGCGAGCGCAATTCCACTTCCTGCCGTGCGTAACGCATCAGATTCGCCAGGGCATTCGGTGCGTCGTCACTGCCACCGCCGTGCTGCAGTTTCGGTATCATCAACACGTCCCGCGACTCGGGTGCGATCCCCACGTCCTCGACGGCGACATTCGGTCGATCGAGTTTTTGTTTGAGCACACGATTGGTGGCGTAAGCGATGACGTTCTGGCCAATCTGCACACAGGCCGCGACCTCCTTGCTCACCTTTTCGGGCAACTCGGTCTCACGTCCCGGCACACTTAACTCCCACAGGCAGGAGAGGTTCTGAGGGCAGTACACGACACTTGTGCGGCAGCAGGCGTCGATTCCGTACAGCGGACGCATGTACTGCGGATCGACCTTTCCCTCGGCGAACCACACCGCATGATCGGGCGGCAAGAGTCGCAGCTGGGCATCGGGAAACATCGCTTTCATCAGTTCCCGGAACGAGCTGTCGAAGTCCTTCCCGTTGCAGCCCTGCCCGTCGCAAGCTTCGGCAAAGATGAAGCCTCCCTGCTCGATGTAGGCACGCAGATTCTGTTGCTGTTGGCGCGTCAGCCGCAGAGACTGCTGGCCGCTGAAAAAGAGTACGGGGGACTCCAGCAGATCTTCGACCGTCGCGGCCGTCACATCGATCGTCTGCCAAGAGAGCTCGCGCAGCCAATTCTGTTCAATCGCACGCGTCAGATTCGGAATTCCGCCGGCATGCAAATCCCAATCGGGACCTTCACCATGTTTGGCCTTGGCCACGACCACCGGGCGACGTCCTTTGGAGAGATACAGCAGGGCGAACGACGTAGCCACTAAGGGATTGCTCTCCGCATTGCCCAATCCTCGCCAGAAGTGTCCGAAGTTGTCCTGGGTACCGACCAGGTACTCGGCACCTTCACGGTACCAGTCGTGACGCCCGATGAAGCGGTGTCCGGTCAGACGCCCTACTCGTTCCACTCCGTACAGGTAGTACAGCAACCACATGCCGCTGCCGGGGTTGTTCTGCACACTGAACTTCTTGCCCAGCCACAAGAGCCCGCGATCGATGGCACTCGAGTCGTTCAACTCACCGCAACAGACCACGTTGTCGCCCACCACGCTCGCACGACCCGAGCTGAGCCGACCGGACGTGATCACCAGCGAGCAGATTCCGGCGCAGGTCATGCTCCCCGTGGGATCTTCACCAGGATGATAGCCCCAGGAACCGTCCGGCAACTGCGTCTGCAGCCAGTACTCCTGGGCCAGTCGCCACGTGATCGGTGAGACCTTCACGCCCACGCGATCCGCTTCGTTGAGAGCCAGCAGCGCGAACTGCGTGTTCGAGTTGTCGCCCATGCCCTCCCGTGCGGAATAGGCCCACGTTCCCTTCCGCCGTCGGTTGGCAGCAGAGACGTTAGTAATCTGCGTCCCTTCCAGCCATTTAACGTTCTGGCGGATCAGCAGCTGGTCCTTCTTGGGCTCCGCGAGACAAAAGACCATGGTGCGCAGCGCCACCGAGTAGGTCATCTCGGGCTTATCGAAACTGCGCAGATAGTCCAGCGCCCGGGCCACTGTCGGATCGTCCGGCCCGACACCGGCATTGAGTAGCGCAAGCGTGCAGAGTGCGGTTAATCCACCTGGCTGCATGTTATGTTCCGGCCAGTTCCCGCGCACTTTGTCCTGTTGTGCCTTGAGAAACTCCACGCCTCCCTCAATGGCCTGCTGCACCTCGCGGTCGGAGATTTCCGCAGTTACAGAGGGGACGACCGTTGCCACTATCAACACCGTCATCACCAGACCCGGGATTCTGAGCATCATGGACGTTCTCTCTGCCAGCATTGCCACCTGATTGCCATAAATATCTTAGGATTCCAGAGTTAAGGCGGCAACTCAATTCGCCATCCATTGCTGGAGTTCCACACGAGGGATAAAATCAAGTCCACTGACCGAGCCGCGCCGATCGGCGCAGCATGGCTCCCATCACGTATGGCTTCCCGCCGCGCGGGCGCTAACAACAGGAAGAAGGATCGCCGTGTCCACGAAGCAGAGAAACCTGGGTGAAATCCTGCAGGAGTTCAGCCAGCATCGGAAAGTCATGCAGCAGGAGCTGCAGAAGATCATCGTCGGTCAGCACGAGGTGATTGAGCAGTTGTTTGCGGCGATTTTCACCCGTGGCCACTGCCTGCTGGAAGGAGTCCCCGGCCTGGCCAAGACGTTGATGGTCAGCACGCTGGCCGAAATCCTCGACGTCAGCTTCAAACGCATCCAGTTCACGCCCGACCTGATGCCGTCCGACATTACCGGTACGAATGTGCTGGAGGAGGACGAACGCGGCAAGCGGTCCTTCCGTTTCATGGAAGGGCCGGTCTTCACGAACATCCTGCTGGCCGACGAAATCAACCGGACACCTCCCAAGACGCAAGCTGCTTTGTTGCAGGCCATGCAGGAACGGCAGGTTTCTGTCGGACGCGAGACCTACGAACTGCCCGACCCTTTCTTCGTGATCGCCACGCAAAACCCGATCGAACAGGAAGGAACCTACCCGTTACCCGAAGCGCAACTGGACCGCTTCATGTTCAACATCAAGGTGGGCTACCCGGCCGCGGATGAAGAGGAGCGGATCCTGGCTGCGGGGAGTCGTAACGAGAAGGTGGAAGTACGCAAGGTCCTGTCGGGCCGCGCGATCGTGAACTTGCAGAAACTGGTCAGTTCGGTGGCCGTCAGTGAGTACATCGTGAAGTACGTTTCCCGCTTGGTGCGGGCCACGCGCCCCCGCGATGAAACGGCTCCGGAATTCGTGCGGGAGCTGGTCGATTGGGGGGCCGGTCCCCGCGCCGGTCTGTTCCTGATTAACGGCGGCAAAGCGCTGGCCGCCATGGACGGCCGCTTTTCCGTGGCCATCGAAGATGTGCGCCGCATCACCATCCCCGTGCTGCGGCACCGAGTGAGCACGAACTTCCAGGCTCAGGCCGAAGGCATGACGACCGAAGATATCATTCAAAGACTGATCAAGGAAATCCCCGAACCGGAAATTCCCAAGTTCTCGGAACCGCCACGCGGCCGGAACGTGTGACCAGAACAGACCCAATCGTCGACGCGAACGGGAGCCAGAGTGCCAGAGTGTGGCAGGGACCTGGCTGCCACGAGATGTGCGCCCAGCGACCTGGTGGCCCTGGCGACCGCTGCTCGCCCCTCGACCGCTCCCGCATCGCGCCGGGGGCGGACGTGCCAAGCGCGGCCTACCGATCTCACCTGACATGGATTGACGGAGACCGAGATGCCTCCGGTTGAAAAATACCTGAAGCCCGAAGTGATCAACCAGATCAAGCGATTGGACCTGCGCGCTCAGTTCGTGGTGCGCGGTTTTCTGCAAGGTCTGCACGCCAGCCCGTTTCACGGTTTCTCGGTCGAGTTCAGCGAGCACCGCAAATACACGACGGGCGACGACCCCAAAGATATCGATTGGCTGGTCTTTGCCAAGACCGACAAGTTCTATGTCAAGAAGTTCGAAGCGGAAACCAATATCACCGGTTACCTGGTGATGGACCTCAGCCGCTCGATGGGATACACCTATCGACAGGATCTGTCCAAATTCGACTATGCCATCTGCCTGGCCGCCTCCCTCTGCTATTTGATGATTCACCAGCAGGACCCCGTTGGATTGATCACTTTCGACCAGCGCGTGCGGCACAGCCTCCCCCCTCGCTCCCGACGCGCTCACCTGGGCAACGTCCTGTCACACCTGACGCGACTGCATCCGGAAGGTGAGACGGACGTGTCGCACAGCCTGATTCAGATCGCAGCCATGCTGCGGCACCGCAGTCTGATCATGATCTTCTCCGATTTGCTGGTCGATACGCAGCCGGTTATTCGATCGTTGCGGCAGTTGCGGCACGGCGGTCACGACGTGATTCTGTTTCATATCCTGGATGAGGCCGAAGTGCATTTTCCTTTCCGCGGCACGGTTGAGTTTGAAGAGCCGGAAACGCAGGAGCGGGTGCAACTGGACGCGGATCATTTCCGCCGGGATTATGTCCAGGAAGTGGAGGAATTCCGCGAAACCTATCGACGCGAATGTCTCCAGAGCGGCATTGACTACATTCCCCTTGACACGAGCATGCCGTTCGACAAGGCCTTGCTGGAGTATCTACTGAGCCGCCGAGCGCGGTGCTAGGCAGTCTGTCTGCGTGAAACGGTTCTGGACTGGTTATGGCTTTCGTAAATCTGTCGTTGGTGCTGGGAACGCTGCTGATCGGAGTACCGATTCTGCTGCACCTGGTCATGCGCCAGAAGCCCAGGAAGCTGGTCTTTCCGGCCATTCGATTCATCCAGAAGCGGCATGAATCGAATCGCCGCACACTGCGACTTCGCCACTGGCTGCTGTTGCTGTTGCGTTGTTTGGCCATCGCCTTGGCGGCGCTGGCCTTGGCACGCCCCAGCGTCAGTTCCAGCTTGTTCGGCAATTGGCTGGCGATCACTGCCCTCGGGGCGTTTCTGCTGCTGATCGGCGCGCTGTTGTTGGCGGGGCTCCTGACACGGCAGAGTCGGCCTTTGTTGCTGGGGCTGGGAATAGTCGGTGCAGCCGTGTTGGCCGGCTTCCTCGCCATGCTCGTCGGCACACTCCGCGAGCACGATGGATCGTTGATCGGGGATCGCGAGGCGCCGGTGGCGGCGGTCATGCTGATCGATTCGTCGCCGCGCATGCAGTATCGTCACGAAAACCTCACGCGGCTGGAACAGGCGCAGGAAATGGCCGACTGGATGGTCCGTCAACTGCCTGCCGACAGTCGCGTGGCGGTCCTCGATTCACGCGCCATCACGCCGGTCTTTTCCATCGATTTGGCGGCGGCCCGCAAGACCATTCAGAGAGTCAGCACCGCCGGTGCTCCGCGCGAACTGGAACAGCTCTTCAAAACCGCCCTGCAACTGCTGGCGCAAAGCAGCTTGAAACGCAAAGAGATCTATATCTTCACCGATCTGGCCGCCGCTGCCTGGCAAGTGGACGACTTGGCGAGTTGGCAGCGCGAGTGGGAGCAAGCCAGTGAGGTGGCATTGTATTTGATCGACGTGGGAGTCGAAGCTCCACGAAATTGCGCATTGGGAGATCTGCAACTTTCGGGAGAAACATTGCCGGAAAACAGCCGGCTCACGGTCAGCACGACGATCTCATGCGTGGGCCCGGGGGGCAAACGAGCGATCGAACTGTATGTCGAGGACGTGGATCCCACCTTGCCGTTGGTGCGCGATGGCGAGGTTGTTCTGCCGCCGTCGCGCGTGGCCGGCCGACAGGAAGTCGAACTCGCGGACAATGGCTCCCAGACCGTCGACTTCGTCGTTCCCGGACTGGCCTTGGGGACGCGCCACGCCGAAATCCGGTTGGTCGGGCCCGATGCACTCATGGTCGACAACATTCGTTACCTGACCGTGGTGGTGCGTCCTCCATGGCTGGTGCTGGTCGTGGCGCCGAATGATGTCAATACCTCGGCTTTTGTGGAAGCGATCGCGCCGTATCCGCTACGCGCCGCCAATCGCGCAGCTTACGAATGCCTGGTGATACCCGTTGACGAGATCACGAATCACAGTCTGGCCGATTTCGCCGCTGTGGTCCTGTTGGATCCCACACCCCTTGCCTCGACCGCCTGGGAGCAGTTGGGGACGTACGTGCGGGACGGAGGCCAGCTGGCCTTGATGCTGGGTGCTCAGGCCGGGGATGGCAGTTCCTTCAACGTCGCGGAAGCGGCCGCGTTGATGCCGGGCCGATTGGGGCGACAATACCGTGTTTCGGGGCGCGACGTCTATCTGGCACCCCACAGCTATGACCATCCCATCTTGCGTGAATTCCGCTCCTTCGCATCGAGCGTGCCGTGGGATCAGTTTCCTGTCTTCAAGTACTGGCATCTGCAACAGCTCGCCACCGAGACGCAGGTCGTGCTGCGTTACGGCAACAACCAGCCGGCGCTACTCGAACGCTCCGTCGGCCGCGGCACGGTGTTAACCATGACCACACCGATCACCGAACTGCAGCGACCACGCGGTCGCCAGGCGTGGAACGAGTTGGCTGGTCCCGACGACTGGCCGCGGTTCATTCTCGTGAACCAGCTGATGCAATACCTTACGCAGCACGAAGTGGGCCAGTACGACTTCCGTACGGGACAGACCGTCGTGCTTCCGAACCGATCCGATGAACAGCCCAGTCGCTACTTGTTGTTCGCGCCACACGGTGAATCGCAGCCGGTTCAGGCGCGAGATGATAAGCTGACCATTACCATGACCGAGATGCCGGGTACCTATCGACTCAAAGGTGACCGTGACGGACCGGTCTCCCGTGGTTTCTCCGTGAATCTGCCGCTGCGAGCGAGCTTGCTCGAGCGGACGAACAAGGCGGAGCTGGACAAGCTGTTGGGAGCCGATCGATACCAGTTGGCGCACGATCGAGAGCTGATTGAGCGTCAACAGGGGCGCCAACGCGCGGGCCGCGAGTTCTTCCCGTTGCTGATGGTCATCCTGGCACTCACCTTGATCCTGGAACAGCTACTTGCCAACCGGTTCTATCGCGATACAGACACGAGTGTGCCATGACGAATTGGTCCCTGCAACCCATTCTCAGCAGCTACTGGATAGTGGCCGTTCTGGCTGCCGGGCTGTTGCTTGCGCTGTGGGTGGGGCCGACGTTTCGCCGTCTGAATGTCCGGCGCCGCCGGATCCTGCTGCTGTTACGCCTGCTGGTGATCTCGCTCGTCATCATTGTGACGTTGCGTCCGACCCACATCAGTACCGAATCTAAATCCCAAACGGCTGTGTTACTGGTGATGGTGGACAAGACCCTCAGCATGCAGTTGCCCGCCGCCTCGGGGACCAAATCCCGTTGGGAAGCACAGCTGCAGACGCTGCGCCAGATCTCGCCGCTGTTAAAGGAACTGGGAAAGGACTTGGAAGTCAAAGTCCACCCCTACGACGCGACCTTGCAGCCCGACGCTTGGAAAGCCGGGGAGCTGCAGCTGCCTGCCGAGCCGGACGGGCGGGAGACGGATATTGGAACCAGCCTGCATGAAGCGGTCGAGCAGGAAGCGGGGAAGCGATTGGCCGGCGTGATACTGATGGGCGATGGGACGCAAACGGCCTACCAGCCGGCGGTCGAAATCCATGATGCGGCGCGCGAATTGGGAAACCGCGGATATCCACTCTACACCGTGTCGTATGGCCCGGCCGGAGATGCCGCTCAATCTCGCGACGTCGCGGTGGAGAACCTGCCGGAACAGTACACGATTTTCGTCAAGAACGAGCTGGCGATCCGCGGCCTCCTCCGCGTACGCGGGTACGTGAACAAAGAAATCCCCGTGCGGCTGGAGATCGAGGACAGTGCCGGCGCCAAGCAGATCGTTGGCCCCACGCCCATACTGGCTGATCAGGATAACCAACAAGTCGATGTCAACTTCACCTACGTTCCTCAGACACCTGGCCAGTACAAGTTGACGCTGAAGGTCGACGAGCAACCGGGTGAACTGGTCACCAAGAATAACCAGTTGACGGCCTTTCTGACGGTCTTGGAGGGGGGCTTGCGAGTCCTGTACCTGGAAGGTGAACCCCGGCAAGAACAGAAGTTCATACGCTGGGCACTCGATACGTCCCCCGATATTGATCTGGACTTTCAATGGTTCCCCGGTCGCCTGCGTAACGATTGGCCCATCGCGCTGGGCGACACGTTTCAGAAGGGGAACTACGACGCCTACATCCTCGGTGATTTGGACAGCGCGGCATTGGGGGCCGAGAATCTCCAGCAGTTGGCCGGCGAGGTCGAAAAGGGAAAGGGACTGATTGCGATCGGTGGCTATCACAGTTTCGGCCCTGGGGGCTATCGCGCCACGCCGTTGGCCGATGTCTTGCCGATCGAAATGGATCGTTTGTCGCGGCAGGAATTCGGGCGCCCCGACGTGCAGCGGTGGCACGTGCCGGGCCCGTTGCCGATGCTGCCGACTCGTTCCCACCCGATCACCATGCTGGCGTCACCGGCCGACAACCTGCGCGCGTGGCAGGAACTGAAGCCGCTCAAAGGGGCCAATCGTTGGGGAGGTGTCAAGGAGTTGCCGGGGATTCAAGTATTGGCCGAAGCCCGCGAAGAAATCCCCCTGCTCGTCGCCGGCGAGTATGGTGGCGGACGCGTGCTGGCGTTTGCCGGCGATTCCACCTGGCAGTGGTGGCGGCAGGGTCTGAGCACGGTACACCGTCGGTTCTGGAGACAGGTCATTCTCTGGCTCGCTCGCCGTGATGATCTGACACGCAACGATATCTGGATCGATTTGCCCCAGCGTCGCTTTGCCGTAGGTAGCCGTGTCACGTTTTCGACCGGAGCGCGTACGGCGATGGGGGACCCGATACCCGACGCCCGCATCGCCGCTGCCCTTACAGGCCCCGACAAGCAGGCCGCTCCCATAGCTTTAGCCGCGAAAGGCGGAGAATTCACCGGCGCGATGGATCGCATCATGCAGCCGGGGAATTATCAGATCTCGGTCGTCGCCTCGGACGCCGGTGGCCAGCCGCTGGGGACCGCGACTGCCAGTTTCGAAGTCATGGACCAGGACGTCGAGCTCAGTAATCCCGCCGCCGATCCGGACCAGATGGCGCGGCTGGCAAACCTGACGCGGGATTCGGGTGGTCGCGCGGTTGCCCCCGAACAACTCTCCGCACTGCTGGAAGAAATCCAGAAGAACCCACCGAAAATGGTGGAAGAAGTCCTGACCCGCTGGCAATTGGCCGATACCTGGTGGGACGCCTGGCTGGTCCTCGCCTGCCTGGTTGCCCTGCTGGGTATCGAATGGTACCTGCGCAAACGCTGGGGATTGGTGTAGCGGCCCGCCGCCATCGGGAGTCCTGTCTCGGCCGCCACGTCGTCACGATCGTCGGACCAGTCTCCCATCTCCGCTTCTACGAGTCATGTCAGCATATTGCGAGCCGGCCGCCACCACGAACGTCAGACTCAGGTATAAGCCATACGTGAGTACCTCCGAAGATACTCGAACGGCAATCGTTTCACAGGTGATTGCAGGTGGACTCGTTTTGCGTTATCAAAGTACCACCGCGGGACAATCACCAACCTGAAATGGAGACGCGTGATGGGCCAATACGCTGCATATATTGCGGAGTTTGTCGGCACTGCCATTCTGATCCTGCTGGGCAACGGCGTGGTGGCCAATGTCTCGCTCGAAAAAACCAAAGGATACGCGTCGGGCTGGATCGTGATTGCGTTCGGCTGGGGCATGGGCGTGTTTGTCGCCGTTTTCTGCGTAGCGGAAATCAGCGGCGCCCATATCAATCCCGCCGTGACCATTGGACTGGCTGCTGCCGGAGAATTT
Source organism: uncultured Planctomycetota bacterium (assembly GCA_963802295.1). GTDB lineage: Bacteria > Planctomycetota > Planctomycetia > Pirellulales > Pirellulaceae > JAJRVM01. The sequence goes on from CAWDIM010000015.1 coordinate 59,300, forward strand.
CCCTGGAGTGATGTCGCTGGTTACCTGACAGCCCAGATGCTGGGAGCCGTGCTCGGTGCCACGCTGGTGTATCTGGCCTACCGCGATCACTACCGCGTCACAGCGAATGCCGATGCGAAACTCGGCACGTTTGCCACTTCACCGAATATCCGCAACCTGCCGATGAATTTCTGCACCGAACTGATTGGCACGTTCGTGCTCGTCTTTGCCGTGTTGATGGCGGTCAATCCCTCGATTGAGATCGGAAGCGTCGCGGGGAGCACGGCCGTCATGCCGCCGGTAAAAATCGGGCTGGGTGCGATCGGCGCATTGCCGGTCGGCCTGCTGGTGCTGGCCATCGGCCTCTCGCTGGGCGGCCCCACGGGCTATGCCATCAATCCGGCCCGCGATCTGGGCCCGCGTCTTGCCCACGCGCTGTTGCCGATTCCCGGCAAGCGGGATAGCGACTGGTTGTACGCCTGGGTACCGATTGCCGGCCCGCTGGCAGGCGGCCTGCTCGCGGCCCTGGCTTTCAAGTGCATGCCGGTCTTGTAGGGCAGCGCGTCCGCCGGCGAACGGAATTTTCGTCCGGCTCTGGTTTTTCTTCTCAGCCGATTGTTCTGTCCTCTCTTTCCCCCACCAAGCCTGTTTTCCGTTGTGTCAGGACAGAGCACAAGGATCGCTCACCATACTTGTTGACCCTGGAGCACTAACAGCCGCACCCGCGTGTGGCGCTGGCCGCGCGGATCGGTACCGCTGATGGAAACGGTCACGACGAACGTGTCGACGGGGTGCTGGTCAATGTTCGGAAAGTCGCGTTGCCAGGTGGCCGCATCCAAATCAAAACGGGCCACTGCATCCGTTAATCGCAACGGTCGATCTTCGACCAGGAACCCTGGCAGAGAGACCGTGACCCACCCTTGAGTCCGCGTCCAATTGCTGGGAACACTCGCCTCCAGGGAATACTGCACAGGCCGCGGCGGACCGTCCGTATCGCGGTGCGGCCTGAAGATCTCGACGTCCAATGTCGGCTCCTGTGGATCCACGACCACGAAGTGAGACAAGCCTGACGCACTGCCCGGCAGGTCCCCCACGGGATATGGACTCTCAACCGGGCCGGCCGACGTTGTGCCGCGGTAGGTCAGTGCGACCTGGTGGCTGTACAGACCTGGCTCGGTCAGCACAAAGTCCGTGGCCGGATCATGGAAATATCCCACGCGCGAAGCCGTGGTCTGAAACGAACGAGCCGTTTGATCGGGTCCGGTCACGGTCCAGCGAACCTCGACCGGCAACGTCGGCCATGTATAGCCGCTGTAAGTGAATCGATCTCCGACCTGACAGACCGAGCCGGGCAGCACTCCAGTAGGTGTCACGAACAGGTCATAGTCGCGTCCGCGAATGGTCAGTAGCGGTCCGCCGTTGGGTCCTCCCCCGGCACCGCGGAAGGGAGGGGTGACTCGATTCCCCAGCGGATCACGAGGGGGCACGATGACTGCCATGGATGCATACGCTGCGTATTGCGGAAACGCGGGTTGCGAAAGCGGCTCAGCATCCGGCAGGCCACGGAGCACCACGCCGCCGAATTGCAGTTTCATATCGCCCGGCAGATCGCCTTCGCCCCCGGCACCATATTGGAGATTGTACGGATCATCGAGAGCCCAGTAGGCCAGGAAACTCGATTCATGGACCAGGCTGCGAACCGCGACCTCCGGGCGCACCGTGGAAGTATAGGCATAGCTCACATAGGTTGCCCGTTCCGGAAATTGACCGATCGGCCAGTGGTGATCTGCCTGGCTGAACAAGGGGAGCTCGCCGACGACGCGCATATCGATCGGCCTGAGGTGGGCAGTGAAGAACCCGCCGTAAGTACCTTGGCGGACGTCCGGCAGCAACCGCTCCACAAGGTCCGCATACTGGTTCGTTGGATCGTCAAATCGCAACGAGGGGAAGATCGACTCGTGGTCCTCCACCCACAGCACATCGCCACTGTGATAGGGGAACAGGGCGTGCATGCCGGCACCCTCCTTGCGCACTACTTCGCGGCCCAGTCCTTCGATATACCAGGCCAGGCGTCGCGTCGCGTCGGGGCTGCGCAGGCCTCGTTCGCCATGGGCCGTGATGATTGGGTCACTAGGCGCGACGATCGATGCGCCGTGCGCATAGGCCGTCCACAATCGACCGTATTGATCGCGGCCCTCCACCGCGACATCCAACACATACTCGCCCGGCTCGTTGAGTTGCAGCGGCGCATCCTTCGGTGCGAAGTAGCCAAACCGGTTGGCCCTCCCCCGTACCGTTTGTACCTGTTCACGATCGTGCCGCGAGTCAGGAAAGTGACGCAGTCGCAGGCAAACCTCCGCCTCGAGAGGCGGTCGAACATGGACAACTGATGTGATGCTCTCGCCCACGGTCAGCGGCGTACCGGTGAACATTCCCAGATCGAGATCAAACGGCCGGGCAATAGTAAAAGAGAATCGGCTGGCCAGGTCATAACGGTGACCAAAGCGATCCAACACATACCCGGACGTTTCCACCGTGTAGACGCCGTCTTCCTCCAAGACGCGCAGAAACTCCTGGCGGTCCGCCACGGTCAACTGATATACGTCTCCCAAGTAATTGTTGCCGTAGGCCATTGGCGCTGTGATCGGTTCCCGCGCCGGATTGACGCCGCGAATGTCGACCAGGCTCAGATTGTTGCGTCCCGCCACAAACTCCGATGGACCCATGCGGATGGAACGGCCCGAAGGAGATCGCACGTCGACTTGCCAACTGCCACCGGCGAAATGAAATGGAATCAGCGGCCGTGGAATCGTCATTGGAAAAGGACGGTTCGCGAGTGAGACGAGTGGCAAACCGGGCTCGAAACAGAAGGTCACCGGCGAACCGTCCCGATACTCTCGCGGGAAAGCCGTCAGCGGCGTCTGAAAGACGGCGGCCGGGGCGATGGCCCACCGCCGCTCCGTTTCAGGGGGCAGTACGCCACGTGACCCGTTGCTCACCAGGTCGGCCAGCAACATCACAGCCAGACGCGGCGTGTCGGGCCGGCCAACTTTGATCACGGCCAGGCGAGCCGGCAGAAAGATCTGCGACTCCTGCAGAAAACCGGGCGCCGGACGCGCCGAAGCAAACCCGCGCGGATCGAAATGGACACGGCACCCGAGCAGGTAATACCCGGCCGGGAGGTCCTCCGGCAATCGCACCTCGGCTTCCAGAGGGCACCGCAGCACGTTACCGTCGCGGCGGATCTGTCGACCACTCGCTCGATATGCTCCGCAATGGATCGATGAGATGTCCTCCGGCGCTTCGACAGGAATTCCCGTGGGCGTCAGCAGTGAGGAAGCCAGGAGGCGAATGGGCGTCAATTGTCCGCCATCCGCGGCGAACAGGCGGACCAACTCGAGTTCGCACGATACGGAGTCGGGCCGTGAGCGGAGCTGGGCCTGCGGTAGCGGGCTGATCTGGATCACACCGGAAAGGTCGATGCTCCCCCCCGGATCCACCTCGACACTCGACAGTCGGCAGTCGACCCAGACCCGAGCCAGTTCGTGCCGCATGATCGCGTTGGCGCGGAGTCGGTCGTCGCTCTCATTGCTGCTTGTCGATGGGGACGGGCCCAATTCGAGAATGACGGCTGCACTCGCCGACGGGTCGGGATCGAGTTCCGGCAGCGGCGGTCGGCGCTGGCGATGATGGATCTGCAGCACGGCGCCCGGCGGTGCGAAGACGCGGACACGAAAACCTCCGTCGTCATCTGCCTGAGTCAATACAAGCTCGTCCGTATCAATCGTATGAATCACAACCCAACGATCCGGTGGCACACAGCCACCCAGCCCCAGAATCGTCGCCATGCCCTGCTCATCCGCCGATACGATCACCAGCGAGTCAGGGTCGATCGGGGGCCACCGCTGATTCTCCATCAGCCCGGTGGCTGCGATCGTCTCGCCGGCACACGCCGCGCAGTACATTACCGTGAAGTACCACATCAGCTTGATCACGAAGTGGTTGCCTGCTCGATCGAATCGACGTTGCTCACGCATATTCAGCTCGTTTTCATCCTGTGTACTGTCGACGCCTCATTCGTTGGTCCCCCGATTGTTCGTCCTCGACAAGCAATGCGGTCAGGCTTAGTGTGAGGAAGAAGAGGACGTATAGTCCGAACGAAAATCGGATTTCGCACCGTACACATTCTATCTGCCCCCCACTGTTCCGCTGTCGAAAATCAGACAGTTGGACACAGGGGGCCACATCTCCGGGACCGGCTCAGCGGCGCTGGAATGGCGTGGGATGTTCGAGTAGGATGATCTTGTTGAGGCCGTGATCCTGTTCACCATGAGTTGGTCCAGAGCTGATCGCTTTTCACCTAATGGTAATAGTAGACTAACCGATCAGCTGGCAACAATCTCAACCAAGATCAGGAATGAGGAAAATGCCAGCCGTTGGCCTAGCCTTGGTCCTATTGGCGGGAGCGGGAGCGGTAGCTGCTGCTGCTCCAGCACCGCGTAGCGGTTCGATCACATGGCTCCGCAGTGGCAGGATTCTGGCGGTGGCCAATCCGGACGCCGACAGCGTGACGCTGATCGGGACGCAACCGCTGGAGAAACTGGCCGAGATCTCGGTGGGGGGGCATCCGCGTGCGGTGGCGGCCTGCAGCGACGGCCAGACACTCTGTGCGACGCTCCCCGAGACGGACCAGCTGATCTGGGTCGATCTCGAGCGGAAGCAGGAAGCGGGCCAATTGCGGACCCCCGGCGGACCCTACGCCGCAGTGGCCCATCCGACTGCCGCCAGAATCTACCTGGCCACCACCTATGCACATGCAGTTTGCGAGGTGGATGTGCGGGGCGTCAGGATTATGCGGCAGCTGCCGGTCGACCCCTTTCCGCGCGGTCTGGCGATTTCTCCCGATGGTAATCGGCTCTATGTCGTTCATTTTTTCACGGGGGACGTGAGCATTATCGATACGGTCGAGTGGCAGCAATGTGCCAAGATATCCAATCGCTCTGACGCTAATCTGGCTCGATCGGTGGCACTCAGCCCGGATGAAAGCTGTGCATTCCTGCCTCACCTGTTTTCCAACACGTCGAGTCCTCGCCAGTTGTTCGACAGCACCGTCTTTCCGGTTGTTACCAAGCTCGATCTGATCGCTCGCAGCGTGACGCCGCACGAACGGATCGCCTTGGATGCTGTCGGTCGTCCCACCAATAACCCGTGGGATGCTGTCATGAGTAGCGATGGCGAGCGACTGTACGTGGTTAGTGCCGGCAGTGACGATGTCCAGGTTATCGATGTTCGAAGTGGGCGGTCACTGGCCCAGATTGACGTGGGCAACAATCCGCGCGGTATTGTCCTTTCGGCAGATGGGCGTTTCGCTTACGTTCACAACGCGCTATCCAACGATCTTTCCGTGATTGACACAGAGTCGCTGAGGGAGTTGAGCCGCGTGACACTCGCAAGCAGCAGTCTGCCGGCTGATATCCACCGCGGCAAGATCCTGTTCAACTCGGCACAGTCACGATCCATGACGCTCGACTGCTGGATCAGTTGTGCCAGTTGCCATCCTGACGGTGAGCACGACGGGCGAAGCTGGTTATTTCCCGCGGGAAAGCGCCGCACTCCGTCGCTCAGTGGTGCGGGCCTGACGATGCCGCACAACCGCTGGCCCGATCGCGATGAACTTCAGGACACGGAAGCGTTCATCCGGCATGTGATGGCGGGCACTGGTCTGATCCCGGGCGGCGACCCGCCAGTCAAAGTTGGAGCGCCCAGTGCCGGGCGTGCCCGCGACGCGGATGCCTTGGCGGCTTACGTACTATCGTTGCGACCTCGTCGCAGCCCGTTCGCTGTCGGAGATGCCAGACGGTTGGCTGCCATCGAACGTGGACGCGAACTGTTCTTCTCCCAGGACACTCTCTGTAGTCATTGTCATCCGCTGCCGTACTATACCGATAGCCGACTGACGAATGATCCGTGGCAGGTCCACGATGTGGGGACTGGCGGCGTCTGGGTCGGGCACCGGACCAACGGTCGTTCCCGTAGTGTCGTCCCTCCCGGTTCCGCCGCGTTAACAAGCCAGCCAGAGCCTACGTCCGTGCCTGGTTCGGAGTGCAAAGGCACCGGTTTCGATACCCCGTCGCTACTGGGCCTGTACGCTGCTTCCTCTTTTCTACACGACGGCCGTGCGGCCGACTTGATAGATGTCTTCACAATCCACAACCCTGATGACCGACATGGTGTCACGAGCCATCTGAGCAAGGAAGAATTGGAGTGTCTCGTGGCATTCTTGTTGTCGCTGCCGGCGCAGGAAGTTGCGAGCGGCGGCTGACAATCCCACCGGCACGTGGTCCGGCAAGCGGTGAAACGGCCCCTGCACGATGGAAGGGAACGAATATGTTATTTCTCGTCATAAGTGTCTTCATTGCATTGCTGATCTCGGCTCTCTGCTCGCTGATGGAGGCAACGCTGCTGAGTCTGACACCTAGCCAGGTGGCGGAGATTTCCGCCGCCCACCCGACGCTGGGACGAGTGTGGCAGCAGTTCAAGACACAGATCGATCGGCCCATCTCGGTAATCCTGATTATGAACACGGCGGCCCACACGATCGGAGCCACCGTGGCTGGAGCGAAGTTCGAGGGGCTCTATGGCGGCCAGTGGATATGGGTCTTTTCACTGATTTTCACCTGCCTCATGCTCCAGTTCACCGAGATCCTCCCGAAGACACTGGGTGTCCGATACAATCGCCGCATCGCCATCTGGATCGGTAAGCCCCTGCAGGCACTGGTGGCGCTGCTGCATCCTGTGATCCAGGTCGTACGCTGGATCAACCGTCCCTTCGAACGACATTCTCACAACGGAATGTCGGTGGCCACGCCGGAGGAGATCGCGGCACTGGCTGGATTGGCACGCCTGTCGCGACAAATCACCGTGCAGCAGGAACGAATCATCAAGGGAGGTTCACGTCTGTCGCAAGCGCGCGTCAAGGACGTGATGATTCCCATCGAACAGGCCTCGGTACTCTCTTTGTCCCAGAGCCTTTCCGATGCCATCATCGCCGCCCACATGGACGCTCATACGAGGTATCCCGCGTGCGAAAGTGGCGATACGAACCATGTTGTCGGCTATGTGAACTTCAAGGAAATGGTCTACACGCTGCGCACGAATCCGCATCATGCAACGCTGCGAGGCATCGTGCGACCGGTCCGCTTCATTGCCCCCGACGAATCGGCCGACGAGTTGCTCAGGGCATTCGTTGACGAGCACGCGCATATGGCCGTGGTCCAGGACGAGCGTGGTCAGACACTGGGATTGGTTACGCTGGAAGATCTTGTGGAGGAGCTGGTGGGTGAATTGGAGGACGAGTTTGACCGCTTACCGCGCATGACTCACGCTTTAAGTGGCCGACTCTGGATGATCGGCGGCGGGGTATTGATCAGCGAAGTGAACGAGAGGCTGAACGTCGCACTGCCGGAACCGAACGTGACGATCTCTCGTTGGCTGCTGGAACGGCTGGCACATCCTCCGCGGTCGGCCGAGACCTACCAGGAACACGGCTTGACATTCACCATTCGCCGCGTCCGCCGCGGCAAGGTCTTCGAAGTGTCGGTGCAACAGTAAGGCCAGCGGTAACCGAAGTTGCCCGCGGGTGAGGTCCAGGCGTGGGCTCGGCGTTGTCCACTGGCAGTCACTCGTTGTCTTTCCGATTGTGGCATCATGGAGGGCGAGGGGTCCATCCGTGTACGTCGCGGGCGGGTGCTGGTATCATGCTCAGTGTGCGCCAGGCCCGTTTACAGCTGGTGACTGGCGGGATGGTCGAATTCGTGGGGGGCGCAAGGCGATGTTTTCCCGACTTCTTTGGATCAAGCCTCCGTGGAGTATCGCATGGAACTGAGAAATACGCGGACTACTATTCTCGATCAGGGTGAGGCGAGCGAAAAACGCGACGAGATCAGGCGGTATTTCCAGGCCACCTACACGCTGGATGAGCAGCTTTACGAGACGCTGGCTTCGGAAGACGCCTTCTATATGCGGCCGGAACCGTTGCGGCACCCGTTGATTTTCTATCTCGGGCATACCGCCGTGTTCTACATCAACAAACTGATTGTGGCTGGGATCATCAACCAGCGGATCAACCCCCGGTTCGAGTCGATGTTCGCTGTCGGTGTCGACGAGATGTCTTGGGATGATCTGAACGAGGCCCACTATGACTGGCCTACGCTGGCCGAGGTGAAGGCCTACCGCGACACGGTCCGGGCGGTGGTGGACGACACGATTCGGACCGCGTCCCTGACGCTGCCCATCAACTGGAACCATCCGTTCTGGGTGCTGCTGATGGGAATCGAACACCAGAGAATCCACCTGGAGACGTCCTCGGTTATCATTCGCCGGCTTCCGATCGAGATGGTTCGCCAGCTCCCGCTGTGGAGTATCTGCTCGCGGACGGGCGCGGCACCTCGGAACGATTTGATTCCCGTGGCCGGCGGCCGTGTCGTACTCGGCAAATCCAAGGACCACCCGCTCTACGGCTGGGACAACGAATTCGGCCACCAGGAGCACGATGTCTGGGATTTCTCGGCCAGCCGCTACCTGGTTTCGAACCAGGAGTATCTGAGCTTCGTCGAAGATCACGGTTATGAGCAGGAGGAGTGCTGGACGCAGGAGGGCTGGCAATGGGTCGGGTACTCCCAGGCCAGGCATCCCTTGTTCTGGGTTGAGTCCCCGGGCGGCTACCGATTTCGGACGATGGCACAGATCATCGACATGCCTTGGGATTGGCCCGTCGAAGTGAATTACCTGGAAGCCAAAGCGTTCTGTAATTGGCTGGCACGGCGGACCGGCAAGCCCCTCCGTCTGCCCACCGAGGCCGAATGGTATCGACTGCGAGATCTGCATGACATTCCGGACCAACCGGCCTGGGAGCAAGCACCGGGGAATATCAACCTGGAACACTTCGCGTCGTCGTGCCCCGTGAACCAGTTTCGGTTCGGCGAGTTCTTCGACATCATTGGCAATGTGTGGCAATGGACGGAAACGCCGATCACGGGTTTTGACGGTTTCGAGGTCCACCCCTACTACGATGACTTTTCCACCCCCACGTTCGACACGCAGCACAATCTCATCAAAGGCGGATCTTGGATCTCGACGGGCAACGAGGCGACTCGCGATTCCCGCTACGCATTCCGGCGGCATTTCTTCCAACATGCCGGGCTGCGATATGTGCAGTCAGAGCAGCCGTTAACGCTGCCCGAAGCGATGTACGAGACAGATGCGGCGGTCTCTCAGTACTGCGAGTTCCATTACGGCCAGACTTATTTCGAGGTGGCCAATTTCGCCCAACAATGCGCGGCGGCCTGCTGCCGCTACACGCAAGGCCGCGCCCGCCGCAGTGCCCTGGACCTGGGGTGTGCCGTGGGACGCGCGACGTTCGAGCTGGCCAGGGAATTCGAACACGTGACAGGCATCGATTTCTCGGCGCGGTTCATCCGCGTCGCTCTGCAATTGAAGGAAAAAGGTGTTGCACGTTACGAGCTTGTCGAGGAAGGAATGGTGGTCTCGTACCGCGAAGCGCGCTTGACCGAACTGGGGCTCGCACCGCTGGCTGACCGCGTGGAGTTCTTTCAAGGGGACGCGACGAACCTCAAGCCGCAATTCGCCGGCTACGATCTGGTGCTGGCCGCCAATCTGATCGATCGGCTGTACGACCCCAGAAGGTTCCTGGAGACCATTCACGAGCGGCTGAATCCGGGAGGCGTGCTGATCATTACCTCGCCCTACACTTGGCTCGAGGAATTCACGAAGAAAGAGAACTGGCTGGGTGGCTTCCGCAAGGCCGGCGAGCCGTACCTGACTCTCGACGCACTCCACGATCTGCTGAGCCCGCATTTTGTCCCGCTGGATGCGCCGCGGAACGTGGAGTTCGTGATACGCGAGACGCGGCGGAAATTCCAGCACACCGTCGCGGAACTGACGGCCTGGCAGCGCACCGGCTGATTGATCCTCGGAAGCCGGTGACTGCTGAGCGTTGGAAAGTAACCTTCGCGGAGAAGGTCGTGGATATGGCTAGTGCTTGGTCACAACCAAGAATTGGGGTGGCCCTGGCCCCCATCAGTTGTCCAGCCACGGCATCTGGAAAATCGAGCTGGGGACATGTTCATCCTGCATGATCTGGCGAATACGGGCGACGATGTCGGGATGTTGGGCGGCTACGTCGCGCGACTCGCCAATGTCGTCGCGCAGGTTGTAGAGCTCGATCTTCAGGGGGTCCGGATTGTTACGCCGCAACATGTCGCGTCGCACGCCTTTCCAATCGCCCATTCGTACCGCCTGCTGACCCCCGTAGCCGCCAAACTCCCAGTACAGGCACCTGTGCTGCTGCTGTCGCTCAGGCTGGCCCAGCAAGGTAGGGGCGAAGCTGATGCCGTCGATACCCGCCGGAGGGTCGATGCCCGCCAGTTCAGCGATCGTGGGCATGACATCGTAGAAGGCGGAAATGTGATCGGTCGTCGATCCGGGCTGAATTTTGCCCGGCCACCGCGCGATCATTGGGACGCGAATGCCGCCTTCATAGAGACTCCCCTTCAGGCCGCGCAGCGGCCCGACGCTGTCGAAAAACTTGGCGTCGACTTCCTTGTCCAGATGAGTCGTGCCGTTGTCGGACGAGAAGAGAACCAGTGTGTCACGATCGAGTCCCAGTTCCTTGAGCTGCTTCAAGAGCAATCCGCTGTCCCGGTCCAGCCGGCTGATCATGGCGGCATAGGCGGCTCGAGGAGTCTGATGAGGTGTATAGCCGCTGCCGCCGACAAAGGGTGTTTCGTCCCATTTGCCGAGATACGGTTGCAGCTCTTCGTCAGGTACGTGCAGCGCCACATGTGGAATCGTCGAAGGGAAATAGAGCAGGAAAGGCCTCTCCTTGTTATCGCGCATGAACTGCAGAGCCGCGTCCAGCATGTGGTCCGGGGCGTAGTCCTGGCCCTTGAACATGTCGTACGAAGCCGGATCCGCTGGATCGGCTCCATCCGGCAACTTCGCATGGCCAGGTATCGGTGGATTGTTCTTGAGCATGAACTTCTGGTCATTGTGCCACAAGTGCCCGGGATAGTAGCTATGGGCGTGTGCCTGGCAGTTGTAACCGAAAAAAAGATCGAAACCCTGCTTGTTCGGTTCGCCCGAGGTGCCGAAATTTCCCAGTCCCCACTTGCCAATGGCGGCGGTGGCATAGCCGTGTTGTTTGAGCATTTCGGCGATCGTCAATTCCGCATCCGGAAGCGGCTCTTGGCCCGGAAACTCCAGGCCATACTTGTTGACGATCTCGGCGGGCAAGTTATTCGTGCTGCGGTTGTCGCGAACATGCGCGTGCCCTGAATGTCTGCCGGTCATTAACACGCAGCGTGACGGGGCGCACACCGCGTTGCCGCAGTAGTGTTGCGTGAATCGCATGCCCTCGGCAGCCAACTGGTCAAGATAGGGTGTCTTGATCTTCGTCTGCCCGTAACACCCCAATTCGGCATAGCCGAGATCATCAGCGAGAATTAATACGATATTTGGTACACTGCGTTGTGGCGTACTTCCCAGACATGGTTCTGGTGATAGTGACAATATCTGGGTGCATGTGATAAGTATGAATGTAGAAATTCTGTGGAGCAGTGAAGTGGGCATCGATAGTCTCCTGTTACACCCTACATCTCGTTAGTATCCGTGCTGGCCAAGGTGGCGTCAACGTGCGGGGCGAAAGAGCGGTAGCGGTAGGGTGTGACAAGCTCGCCCGATAGAACATTGCCATTGTGATGACTCAGCAAGCGAGCGCCGGCACACCAGGATACGTGATGTTCCTGGCAACTTTCGTCGCCGGCCAGTGCATCCTGGTGTGCCGGCGCTCGCCGAAATCGTTGTCGATTGTGGAGAGCGTGATCCGGCGATCTTGTCACACCCTACAACTACTGAAAGAAGTAGCGGAAGCGGTAGGGTGTGACAAGCTCGCCCGATAGAACGTTGCCATTGTGATGACTCAGCGAGCGAGCGCCGGCACACCAGGATACGTGATGTTCCTGGCAACTTTCGTCGCCGGCCAGTGCATCCTGGTGTGCCGGCGCTCGCCGAAATCGTTGTCGATTGTGGAGAGCGTGATCCGGCGATCTTGTCACACCCTACAACTACTGAAAGAAGTAGCGGTAGCGGTAGGGTGTGACAAGCTCGCCCGATAGAACATTGCCATTGTGATGACTCAGCGAGCGAGCGCCGGCACACCAGGATACGTGATGTTCCTGGCAACTTTCGTCGCCGGCCAGTGCATCCCGGTGTGCCGGCGCTCGCCGAAATCGTTGTCGATTGTGGAGAGCGTGATCCGGCGATCTTGTCACACCCTACAACTACAACAACTACAACTACACCTACAACTGAGATTGAAAGCGGTAGTGCATCCTGGTGTGCCGGCGCTCGCCGAAATCGTCGTCGATTGTGGAGAGCGTGATCCGGCGATCTTGTCACACCCTACAACTACAACTACAACTGAGATTGAAGGACAGAGGTGCCAGTGCAAAAGAGGTCGCAACGTGACGTTGCGGAAAAGGGGCGGGAGTCGGTTTCGGGCCATGCGTCAACCACAAGGAACGGTCGGTGCCTGAGAACGACGCCCGATCCCGTCGCATTTCATTGGATTGAATCCCAGAACGGAGAGACGCCCATGACCGCTTCTACCGCTCGTTCATGCACTCGGTTTTGGGGGATGGCTGCCTTTCTGGCGATGGGACTGGCCTGCTCGAGTGTCGCCGCGGAACAGGACGATGACCGGCCGAAGCATGTAGGCTGGGTGTTTGCCTGCGCGGCGGACAATGACCTGTACCGAGTGTTAGCGGCAAGCGGCGCGACGTGCCGACGATTTGATTCCGCGGGCGAAGCGGTCCGGGCGGCAGCGGAAGGCTCGTCCGTTCTGCTCCTGGCCGACGGATATCCGGACAATCCGACGGCCATCGAGTTGGCGACGTTCGACGAGGCGGCGAGGAAACGACTGCGGCTGTATGTGGAATTCCCAGAGCGGCTGCCGGACATGGACATTGGCGTGCCGAAGGACGTCAAGTACGAACGCGGTGTCGTCACGTCGGACATCTTCGGCCCCACACTCCGGCCTATGCGGATCGTGCTGGTGAGCAGCTGTCGTTACGTTCCGGTGAACGTCGCCGAGTCGCACCTGGTCGCGGCCAAGGTGGCCGGCGTGGACTCCGCGGTGTTCGGGCTGCAGGGGACGCCAGCGGAGACGCTCCTGTTCGATCACCCGCGCGGCAACCTGCTGGTCGCCACGACCAAGCTCAGTCATTTTGTCACGGGACGATACCTGCCGACGGAGGCGTGGCGCACGATTTGGCAGACGATTCTGATGCGGCTTCAACCGGACAGCGGGCGCGTCGAGTTGCGGTGGACGCCCGCCGTGCGGCCCAGCTTTGGGCCGGAAGAGTCCCTGCCTGCGGAAGCAGAAACGCAGGCTTTGCGCCGCTCGGCCGACTGGATCATCGCCAGCCGGTCGCTCCGCCACGCGGATTGGCCTGCGGAATCGCTGAATCTGTCGTTGACCTACAACACGGTCCGCGACATGCCGCGGCTGGACTGGCCGTGGGGCGACGGATCGGCGGGCGTGTTGGAAGGCTACAGCTCCACCATCCGCCGAGACGGCAGCCAGCCCATGCGGTACGCCGTGCGTAACGATTGCACGACCGAAGTGGCCATGCTGCTGGCCACCGACGGTGCAGTCAATGGCCGGCCGGAAAACGCTCGCCGCGCGGCGAACCTGCTGGACTACATCTTCGACAAGTCGGGGCTCGCTGGCGGACCGCGGGCCGATCCCCAAAGCCCGTCGTTTGGTCTCGTGGGTTGGGCCCTCGATCATCCCGGCTCGTACTGGGGCGACGACAACGCCCGAGCCCTGTTGGCGGTCGGCGCAGTGGCCGCCGCGAGTGGAGAGGGGCGGTGGAACGAGTGGGTGGCCCGCGCGATTCTGGCGAACTTTCGCACCACGGGTGTGCGAGGCTTCCGGCCGTCGTGCGTGGAGGAAACAGGACTTCAAGCCCAAGGCTGGAAAGCCTATTGGAGCAGCCGCCACGTCCACTACTCGCCGCACATGCAGAGCTGGATTTGGGCCTGTAACTTCTGGGCCTACCAGCAGACTCGGTTCGAGCCCCTCTTGGTGCGGAGCAGGACGGGAATGCGTCTGATGATGCAGGCATATCCGGCTCGGTGGGACTGGGTTCTGCGGAGCGGCACCATCGAGCGGTCGCGCCTGCTGCTGCCGCTGGCGTGGCTGGTGCGCGTGGATGACACGCCCGAGCACCGCCGCTGGCTCCGGCAGATCGCGGAAGACCTGATCGCGCTCCAGGATCGCAGCGGCGCACTGCGCGAGGTGATCGGCGATGGCGGCCCCGGCATCCCCTCGAACGCCTCCTACGGCACAAGTGAGACCAGCCTGATCCAGACAGACGGCGATTCCGTCTGTGACATGCTCTACTCCTGCAACTTCGCCCTGATCGGTCTGCACGAAGCAGCGGCCGCGACCGGCGACTCGTTCTACGCCAGCGCCGAGGAACGTCTGGCTCGCTTCCTGTGCCGCATCCAGGTCCGCTCGGAGGCTCACCCGGAGTTGGACGGAGCCTGGTATCGGGCGTTCGACTTTCGGCATTGGGACTACTGGGCCAGCAGTGCCGACTGGGAGTGGGGCCCCTGGTGCACGGAGACCGGCTGGTGCCAGCCGTGGATCGCCGGCACGTTGGCCTTGCGCCGCCAGCAGACCTCGTTGTGGGATCTTGTACAGAATGTCGATCTCAAGACCCCCTTTGACCGCCTGCGTCCACGGATGTTGCCCGATGAAGATCTGGCCGGTCCCGAGCCGGGGACGGCGTCGCACGCCGCACACGAAAAACCCGTGAAGTTGACAACGCCGCCCGACCCGCGATATCCCGGCCTCGGCGCCGCCTCGCTGACCGACGGCCTATTGGGATCCGCGGATTTCCAGGCCGGCGAGTGGCTGGGTTTCCAAGGACTCGACCTGGAAGCCGTGATCGACCTCGGCGGGCCCATGGAAGTCCGCACCGTGGCCGCCCGGTGCCTGCAAGCTACCAGCGTGGGTATCTACCTGCCGGTCAAGGTCGAGGTCGCCCTGTCGCAAGATGGCAGGCAATTCCAGCCGGCAGCCGAGGCGAAGGCCGACGTTTCCCAGAAGGAATCCGGGCCCCTGGTCCGGAGTGTCGGAGTGGAGTTAAAGCCGCAACTTGCCCAATTCATCCGAGTGCGTGCCGTCAATATTGGCACCATTCCCGCAGGCGAGCGAGCGGCCAGCCAACAGGCGTGGCTGTTTGTCGATGAGATCCTGGTGAATCCTTAACACAGAAACGTTGGCGTCAAGCGAAGGTACCAGTAGATGTAGTAGATGTAGGTGTGACAAGCTCGCCGGGTCACGCTCTCCACCTTCGACGACGACTACGCCAAGCGCCGGCACACCAGAATGCACCGATCCAGAACGGTCGGTCGATCTTGGCGACGCCGGCCGGCGTTCCGTCAGGCTCGCACTACGCCCGCGTCCGACATCTGCTGCCAGGCCGCTGCGAGCGAGCCGTCGACATCAATGCCGCGACAGGCATTTTCGATGACCGTGACGTCGAAGCTCAGACGGCGCGCATCGAGCGCCGAATATGCGACGCAGAAGTCCGTGGCCAGTCCGACGACAAAGATGCGGGTCAGTCCTCGTTCGCGCAGATATCCGGCCAGTCCGGTGGGTGTCTGTCGGTCGTTTTCGAAGAAGGCGGAATACGAATCGATCTCGCGGTGGTATCCCTTGCGGATGATCAATTCGCAATTGGCCACGTCCAGTGCCGGATGAAAGGCGGCCCCTGGCGTGCCTTGCACGCAATGGTCGGGCCAGAGAATCTGCGGACCGTACGACAATTCGACTCGCTCCAGCGGTCGCGTTCCCGGATGTGACGAGGCAAACGAGAGATGATCCTCGCAATGCCAGTCCTGCGTGAGGATGACGTGCGCAAACCGCCGGGAAAGCTTGTTGATGATCGGTACGATCTGATCACCTTCGGGAACGGCCAATGCTCCTTGGGGACAGAAGTCGTTTTGAACATCGACCACCAGCAGGACGCGATTCTCTGACGGCGCCGCTGGACGCAAGACTCGCCCCAAGACTTTGGCCGTGGGAATAACTGACGTGGTGGACGCGACCTCGACGGTCTGGAGCAACGTATCCTGCACTGCCCTCGAAGTAGGATGCAGGGAGCGTATGGCATCGATCAACTCGGCGTACGTCTGGAACCGCTGTTCCGGTCTCTTTTCCAACATCCGCAAGACCAACTGCTGGACCGCCAGGGGCACGTGATCAGGTAACGGTTCCGGATCCGCTTCGTTCACCTGCTTCAGAATCGTGAAGAAGGAATCGCCCTGGAAAGGAGTCTGGCCCGACATCATGTGATGAAGTGTCGCCCCGAGAGAGAAAATGTCGGCTCGGTGATCGACCTGGCTGGCGTCGGCGAACTGTTCCGGCGACATGTAGTTGGGCGTCCCCAACGCGACGCCCGCGGCAGTGTGAAGGGACGACCGCTCCCCCGCGGCGATCGTCTTGGCCAAGCCCAGGTCAGCCAGTTTCACGTTTCCCGTGGCCGTCAGCAGGATGTTGGCTGGTTTGATGTCGCGATGGATCACACCCACCTGATGGAGCGCTTCGCCGAGCGCCCGGGCGACCGACTCCGCGACCTGCAACGCCTCCTCCACCGGCAGCGGCCCGCTCTCTCGGATGCGCGTCTCCACGCTCTGGCCATCCACAAACTCCATGACGATGTAGTAGTGACCACTCGCCTCGCCACAATCGAACACGCGCACGATCGAGGGATGATTCAGTCGCGCCGCCAGGCGGGCTTCGCGCAGGAACCGCTCAGCGTTGGACGACCGCTGGACCAGATGCGCATGCAGGAACTTGATCGCCACATCGAGATCCAGGTCCTGGTGGTGCCCTCGGTAAACGACACCCATACCCCCTTCGCCAAGTCGAGCCAGGACCCGGCAACGACCTACACCGGAAAGTTGAAGATAAGGATCGTGCGACATGCTCGTATCGTTCAATGAGGCCGCGGGCGGGTTCTCTGACGCCGAAGGAACAGGACGGACCGGAACACGGGCGTCCGTCTGCCGTATACGATCAGTCTACCGTTACGCATCATCTTTTGGCACCGCACGAGAAAGTCAAGTCTGATCGAATCCC
The DNA here is from genome assembly GCA_963802295.1 of uncultured Planctomycetota bacterium. Taxonomy (GTDB): domain Bacteria; phylum Planctomycetota; class Planctomycetia; order Pirellulales; family Pirellulaceae; genus JAJRVM01. The sequence goes on from CAWDIM010000015.1 coordinate 76,512, forward strand.
GTTCGGAAAGGACAATCGATATGGCAGACACCAGGCCTGCCGGCGCTCGCGTTCGGGTTGTCGGCAAGACAACGCTGTGCGTGGCGAGCGGGTCACGCCCGGTTACGGTTACGGCTGGCGCGATGGCGAATTGCGCAGCGTGATTTCATAAGTTCCCTGGACGTCCACCACGTGATCCGGCATGCCTGTGAGTCGGTTGGGCAAGTGCAGCTGCAGTGGACTGGGAGTCTCCAGTTGAAATCGGATCCCGCCCGCCTCCTTGGTCCATGTCACACGTATGTTGCCGCTGCCATCAGGCAACGGAAGTTGGCCTTCGGCATGGGATAGCGAGCCGGGCTGCAGGCACAATAGATAATGCCTATCTCCCAAATCGTAACGCGGTTGCAGTCCGAGCAGATAGCGAGAGAGTTGCCAGGTCGGGCAGCCCGCCCACTGGTGGCAGTGGCTCCAACGCGTGTCAAACACCTCCAACCAAGTGGTGCGATCGTCGCCCAACGACCAACCCCAACATGTGCGAAACTGGTTGAGAACGAAATCTGTTTCGCCACGTTCAATCAGCTCGGGCATCACGAAATGGCCGAAGTAGGGGGTAATGAGCCGAGCATCGCTGACCGCGGGATCGCTCAGACGCGGCGCGGAAGCGTCATTGGGAAAACAACGCAGCATGTGCGCCTTGATGGCTGCCACGCATTCGCTTTCCTGCTCTCCTCGAAAGAACCCTAACCGCAAACCGAGTGCGGCGCGGTGGTACCCGATTCGCTGCCAGACGTCCCCCCCAGTCGTGAATTCGGTCGCATAATACCGTTGGATGATATCGGCCATTTCGTCGGCTAAATCGCCATAGTAGGCGGCCCGGTCCGGCCGGCCGAGGACCTCGGACCAGCGCGTCATGTCGCGCAAGGCAGCCAGGTAGTGCAGGTTCACACCCATGTCGGACGGTCCCGGATTGCGCACATAGCCCCAATCGACGAATCCCCAACCCAGCGCATCCTGCAGGCCGTCGGCTGTCTTCTGACGCTCGAACGCCGCCACGTTGCGCTCGGCGTACGGGAACAACATTTCCAATATCGACCGATCGCCAGTCAGTTCCCAGTAGTGAACGGCGGCCGAGATCCACTGTGCGGCATACGTGGAGAGGTAACCGGGTTCGCCGGGGCAGAGTCCCGCTACCATGCCATCTTCGCGGGCACACTGAGCGCATTGGAGTAACCCGCGGCGGAACAATCGCAAATCGGAAAATGCCACGGCGGCAACATCCATCCCCACACCCACCACATCTCCCGCCCACTGGCCACGTTCGCGAGTGGGATTGTCCACCAGGCTGTCCTCGGAACAGCCGAGGTGCGTGGCCACTCCGACCTCCCAGATTCGATTGAGCAGTTGGTCGTCGGTCCGGAAGCTTCCTTCCACTTGGCCGTAATAGCAGCGTTCCACCACCTCTTCCCGCAGGAACTGAATTTGGTCTGGCGGAGCGATAATGTGCACCTCCAGAAAGCGGCCCCCCTTGGGGCTGAGCGGGAAGAACTCCTGTTGACCGCCGCGGGCAACGTAATGATCCAGATTGCAGGAATCGCCCGCCGACAGTGTGATCCAGGGTGGGACACGCCCCTGAGAGAGTGCCTCGCCGTACGCGAATTCGACCACGGCCCCGGCCGGAAGGTCCAACAGGAAGCGGGGCCGTGCCAGCCGCACTCGCTGCATGTCGTAGCGCCGCCACAGTCCCTGTGGTGGGACTTCCCGGGGCGACAGGTCACGCAGGAAGAACCGCGCCGCAGGGTTGTCACGCTCGTAGCCAAATGACTCTGCCAGTGTCCCCGAGCCAATCATCTTCGGGCGGTGAACCAACGACTGCGTGTCGGCCGTGGAGAGTGGTTTGAGCGGACCGAGCTGCGGGTCCACGGCGACCGGTTCCGGCCACGGTTTGTCGTCGTAGTCCGAAACCTGCCAAGCCGGCACGCTTCTTGTGTCGCACCATTCAATGAATCCGAGCTGAGGATTGATACGCTTCAGCTCCGACACGTAACCGCCGATACGGGAACACTTCCAGTGGATCGGCAGCTCCTGCTGACCGTGCCGAACCGCGCAGTACAGAAACGGAGGTGGATTGTTCAAGATCCGCGTGGCCAGTCCGATTTGGTGGACCTGAACGGCGATCACATGCCGGCCGGCGGCAAGCTGCAGGACACGCTCCTGATACTCCGGATGGGAAAGCGGAAAACGCGGAGGGCCCTCCATCAAATACTGGCCATCCAGCCACGCGACATACCAGGAGGCACCCAGTAAGTTCAGCTGAACCTCGGTATCGGCCGTCAGTTCCAGTGTGCCGCGAAAGGCGACATAGTAGTCCTTTTCATTCTCCTTGGCGTCTTTCGTCCAGAGCATGCGAGTCGATGGCAACTCATCCGCTGCCGCCGCGCGTGGCAGTGCGGCCAGGATGAGGATGATGGGCCTCCATCCCCGCCAGGTGCCCGCACTCCAGTGACTCCCGTTGCGGATTGCCGCTCGCCATGATCGCTGCCTTGTTGCCACTTGATTCACCCCGAGAAAACGAGTCTTATCAGTCCTTCGTCACTCCATCTTCTGCTACGTCGGAGGGCGTGTCCAGCCTGATCCGGCCCATCGCGGACGAGAAAGTGTCCAGAGCAGTGCTGCACCGATTTCATCCGGTGCGAAGAGCTGCCGGTGAACCGAAGCCGTCCCGAGAACGGATTCCCGCGAACCGACCTTCACGGCTGCATGTTCATCCCGCCCGATCCGGTTACCCGGCACATTCGCGGCGTGTTGGCTCAAGAGAAGTGAAAGCCGCCCGGGCGTGCGGGTATGGGATGCGAGATTCCGGCAAGCAAAGCACCGTTCCCAACGTCATGCAAACTCAGGCAGGCCACGTGACACGATTTACGTGCGATCGTAAACTGAACACGGCGACTGTCTGCGACAGGTAATCGCGGGATTGCGTTCGGCTGCGGGCAAGGGGATGCCAGACGAGTGCTGTTCTTTTCATCGCTCCCACCCATTTTCCACGAGCAACGAGATATCATGAGACGCTGCATTGACTTTCTTTGTGTGAGCACGGCCATGCTACTTCCGCTGGCGATACCTCGAGGAGGGTGGGCGGCCAATTACGAACAACGGCAGGATGTGGTCTATGCTGAGGTCCACGGCACCGGACTGCTGATGGACGTTTTCACGCCGACTGGTGCGCCCAATGGACTGGCGATTGTCGATGTGGCCAGCGGAGCGTGGCATTCGGATCGGGGCAAGATTCGGGACCACACGATGGCTGGAGTCTACGATACGTTTTGCGGCCGTGGTTATGTCGTGTTTGCGATCCGGCCAGGCTCGAAATCGCGCTACACGCTGGCGGAAATGGATCAGCACGTGAAGCTGGGGATTCGTTATGTGAAGGAGCACGCCCAAGAATACAAGATTGATGCCACTCGGATCGGTCTCACCGGGGCTTCGGCGGGCGGCCATCTGGCGACGCTGGCCGCCTTGACGCCGGCCGCAGCCAACCCCGCTGCCAAGAGGACGCTCGAGCGGCTGGACAGCTCGGTCAAAGCCGTGGGAGTCTTTTTTCCGCCGACGGATTTCCTCGAATGGCACGACGGCAAGATGGCCGATGCCAGCTTTCTGCGGCCGCTTCTCTTTCTCGGTGGCGCTACGGGACACTCGGCCGATGAACTCCAACAAGCGGCGCGCGCCGTGTCGCCGTTGTACCAGGTCGCCAAGCCGGAGGTTCCCTTCCTGTTGATCCATGGCGATGCGGATCCCGTCGTGCCGCTCTCCCAATCTCAGAAGCTCGTGGCTGCCATCAAAGCTGCCGGCGGCTCCGCTGAATTGATCGTCAAACCAGGTGGAGGGCACCCTTGGTTGACCATTCCGATGGAGGTCAAGGTACTGGCTGACTGGTTCGACGGGCAACTGGGAGTCACCCCCGGTCAGTAGGCGCCCACACGCCAGGGTGGTCGTTGTGCAGCCGGTCACCGCAACGTCCGCGCGGCCAACGAAGGGCCACCGCCACGCCGACGGAGGTGATGGTCCAACGTGAGGTTGCCAGGACGAACATCAGTGGTGAATGGTCAATCAAGGACGACCAATCGAGGCATTAGCGTCCGGCTGGTGATTCTGGTGCGACGTGGATTTGCAGACAAGTGACCGAGAGCGGCGGGAACTCGTATTTCAGTTGCGGGCCTGAGAGAGGCATGGTTTCGGACCGTGTGCGAACTCGATCCGGCTCGCGCCAGCTATTCGTAATATCTCGCTCACCGGCGGCCATCGTGTCGCAGACCGTGAAGACGCCAGCTGGCTTGTCCACCAACTCAAAAGCGGACAGGTCGAGCGTCCGTGGTTGGGCTACCGGTGTCTGGTTGACGGCGAACAAGGAAAGCAGACTGCCCTCGCGGGAAATCGTTGCACTGTAATCCAACGCGGGATCGTCAGGCAATTCGCTGTCCAGTTGGATGGTCAGCGGGATGCGGCCGGCGTGATTTGCGTAAAGCTCCTGCACGTAATATGTCGGTGTCTTGAAGAGGGCGTGATTATTCGTCTGGATAATGCCGCTGCAGAAGCTATCGGCCAAGTTGCTGCGATTGGCGATGTCGATCAGATCACAATGGCGGTGCATGAAGTTGTGATACCGGGCACACGAGAGCGCATTGTCCAGGGTCCAGAGCATGGCTCGGTTAAGCCCCCAGTCGCCGGCTGTCGTATTCCATTCGGTGATTCCCAGGCGGATGTCCCTGCCCGGTGCTTCGTGAGCAATCATCTGCCGCAGATGCTGCACGTCGTTTTCCATTGCCGACAGATTCTGGCAACCGTAGTGATGAGGGCAAATGTAGTCGAGGTGCTGGCCGGCCTGTCGCAGCAAGCCAGCCGTCGGGAAGGCGGCCATCAGTTTGATGCTCGGGTCGACGGCCTTCATGGCCTGGCAGAAAGCGGCGACTCCTTGCTGGTAGGTTTCGTCCCCCAGTTCATTGCCGATCTGCCAGTACTTCACGCCGTAGGGCTGAGGATGGCCATTCTTGCCGCGCAGTTGGCCCATCGGCGACTCGGGTGGGCCATTGAAATATTCCACTTCGTCGGCCGCATCTTGCGGAGTCTTGCCGGTGAAGCGGATGCAGATCAGCGGTTCCGCGCCGACCCATTGGCACAGTTGGACGAACTCTTCCAAGCCGGCATTGCCGGGCTCCAGGCCACCCCAATAGGTTGTGAACGGAACACGTTGTGTTGGGTCACCGATGGTCGCCATCCAGTCAAAACCTTCGGTCGTACTGCCGCCAAAGCGAATGATTCCCGGTTTGAGCGCCTTGACTGCGTCGGCCACGTCCCGCCGCCATCCGCAGACCGTGTCCGTTGGCATGAGCGACACCTGGTCAATCCAAAGGGTGCCTGGTCCTCGCATCGAGATGGTCATGGTGGCCTGCCGGTCGGTTTCGCTGGGCGTGAGGATCGCCGTGAAATGCTGCCATTGAGCGGTTGGCTGAAACACCTCCTGCGCGTACGTCCGGCCTTCGCCCCAGATCGTGATCTGAACCGGCTCGGCTACACTCTGCCCCTTGAGAAACAGGGATAATTTCAGCGGTTCTCCTCGTTGCACGTACATGCCTGCCTGGGAAACACTCAGCGTGCAGGGGGCTCCGGGCTTCATGGTTATGCGCTGGGCGAGCTGGCCCGTGAATGGGTCGGAGGGATCGCGCGCGAACTCGCCCCGATGCACCGCGCCGTCCGGATACCAGGGCTGTTCGAGCCGATCGGTCTCGTGCGCGAAATACGAATCCGTAGGGCGGGACCCCCTCGAAACTGCCGTCAAATACCTTCTCGGCGAACATCGAGGGCGTCAAGCCGCAAAGGTATTCAATGAACTGTCCATACTGGTTCGGGTTGATTTCTCCCGGGCAGGCCGGTTGGCGCGCAATCGTCAGCTGGCTGACACGAGCTTCAACTTCCTGCAGCGATAAGTCGTCGAACCAGACGGTACCGGTGCCCTTCCCGTAGCCGACAAAGAAAAGTGAAATGCGAGTCAGTCCGTCGCCTGGCGGAGTGAAGTAGAGGGTTTCACAAGTCCAGTCAGCCGTCCCACCGTGATTGCGGCCCGTCGCCACGACACCGCCTCCCCCGGGGTGCTGTACCTGGCAGGTGCCGAAGACCGGCGCTGCGTGTGGATCAACGTCTTGCGTGCGGACCCAGACGGTCAGCCGATACCATTGTCCCGGTGTCAATTGCAGTTCCTGGCCGAAGGCGGTATCCGACAACTCGGTGGCCGTGACACGCAATGCCTGCTTTCCTTCGTGCGGGGTGCTCGCGTCGGACGCCACCTGCGGTTGGGCGCCGTACACGTGGCTGCTCCAACCTTCAAGAACCTCAGATGCCTCAAAACCAGCATTCACAAGCGGCAGCGATGGTGGCTGTTCGGCGCTTCCCACTAGTGCGGATGCGACGAGGGCAAGATGAAGGATCCCCTGAATCATCATGGTGTGCTGCTCGTTAATCGTGGCTTCGCGGTGGGACGATTGGACCGCGAGAGCCATTAGAACCGATAGCAGATGCATGCCGTGCCAGGTATGGCTCGGCCGCGCCAGCAAGATAATTGGACAGGAATTGAGCCGCCCTCGCCATGGGAGAGAGCCAGATCCTGGAAATGAGTGCGGCTGGCACGTGCTCTGCCTGGTGGCGCCATTTGCCCTGGCCGAGTGGGATGACGTGGCCAGGGAGACTAGAATGGGGGGACGCCAGCCGTGTGCCGCCGGTGCCGGCCGCCGCGAGAATGCACCCCGGCGGCCGATGCGCGGCGGAGGATGGCTGCCTGTTTATCGGAAAGGACTTCTATGCCCCTACCTTCCGTCGGACTGCGACTGCGTCTGGTGATTCCGCTCGCCTGGGTGCTGATCGCCTACGGCGCCTTCTACACCTATTTCACGGCGGAAACACAACGCTCGGAAGTGATGAAGGAGGCGACCGACAGTACGTTGCGGCTGGCCAACACCATTCGCCGGAGCACTCGCAATGCCATGCTGCAGTCGCGCCGCGAAGATGTCCATAAGATGATCGAGGACATTGGTGAACAGCCGGGGATCGAGCACGTGCGCATCTTCAACAAGGAAGGTGTCATTGCCTATTCCTCGGACAGCACGGAAATCAATCATGTGGTCAATCGCAAGGCGGAAGGCTGCTATCAGTGCCACGATTCGGAGCAGCCTTTGACGACCCTGGACACTCCCATGCGGGCCCGCACCTACGACTCGCCACGCGGCTACCGCACGTTGGCTGCCATTGAGGTGATCTACAACGAGCCGTCGTGCTGGAACGCAGCCTGCCATGCGCACTCCGCGGAACAGAAACTGCTGGGGGTTATCGACATCGGTGTCGCCTTGCAGGAGGCGGACCGGCGAGTGGCACGGACCACTCGGCACACCATCATCATTGGCGTCGTTTCGACCTTGATCGTCTGCCTGTTGGGGGCCCTCCTGGTCCACCGACTGGTGCATCGTCCCGTGGAACGACTCCTTGTCAGCACGCAGCGAGTGGCTCACGGCGATCTCGACTGCCAAATCCCCGTCACCAGCGATGACGAAATCGGACAACTTACTCGCTCGTTCGTCAAAATGACCGAGGAACTCAAGGCGGCCCACAGTCAATTGCGGGGGTGGGCCGGCAAACTCGAGGAGGAGGTGGAGAACAAGACGCGCGAACTGAATCGGGCGCAAACACAATTGATTCGCTCCGAGAAACTCTCGTCCGTCGGTTTGCTGGCAGCCGGTGTCGCGCACGAGCTGAACAGTCCCCTGACCGGCATCCTGACATTCGCCCACATCCTGGCGAAACGTGTTCCCGCCGAGTCTGAAGAACAACAGCGACTGCTGATGATCGCCAAACAGGCCGAGCGATGTGCGACCATCATCCGGCAATTGCTCGACCTCTCCCGCGAACGGCCCCCCGAAAAGAAGATGCACGAGCTGCATGCCGTGCTCCAACAGGCTATTTCCTTGGTGGAGCACCAACCGCGGTTTCGCCAGATCCGGATCCCGCGGGACCTGGATCCCTCCATTCATCACATGCTGATCGATGCGGGGCAAATGCAGCAGGTCTTCCTCAATCTGCTCGTCAATGCCTGTGAAGCGATGCCCCAGGGGGGCACCGTCGATGTGCGGACGCGCCGGATCAGGCCTGGCCAGTGTCCCCACGTCGCGAGCGACGGTGAAGCGGTCGAGATCGTCTTTGCCGATACCGGCGTGGGAATCCCACCCGAGAACATCGGCAAGATCTTCGATCCCTTCTTCACCTCGAAAGACGTCGGACAAGGAACCGGACTGGGCTTGTCGGTCAGCTACGGAATCATTGAAGGACACGGCGGGCACATCAGCGTCGAAAGTACCCCCGGGATCGGGACCATCTTTGCGATCACGCTGCCCATCGGCGGCTCCGAGAAAACACCCGCTGCCACCCAGGAGTCCCCGTCGTGAAACCCGCTTTGATTCTGGTTGTGGATGACGAGGAGATCGTGTGCGAGAGCTGCTCGCTGCTGCTCTCGGAGCAGGGGCATGAAGTGCATGTCAGCCGGGACCCGAAAAAAGGTCTCGCCCTGGCACAACACCAGCCTTTCGATGTGGTGCTCGTCGATCTGAAAATGCCCGATCTCGATGGCATGTCGTTCCTGCGACAACTCAAGGACCTGCAGCCTGACACCGAAGTCATCGTCATGACCGGCTACGCCGAGATCTCCACCGCCGTCGAAGCCATTAAACTCGGCGCTTTCGACTACGTTCCCAAGCCATTCAATCCCGATCAACTCGTGCTCATTATCAAGAAAGCACTGGACGCACGCGACCTGCGGGCCGAGAATCGCTATCTGCGCCGAGAGCTTCAGTCACGCTATAAGTTCGAAACGATCATTGGCAGCAGCCCGGCCATGCGAGCGATCTTCGAGCTGATTTCCCACGTCAGCGCCAGCAATGCCTCGGTGTTGATTCGAGGAGAAAGTGGGACCGGCAAGGAACTGGTGGCCCGCGCGATCCATTTCAACAGTCCGCGGAAAGGCGCGCGGTTTGTCGCGGTTGACTGCGGTGCGCTGCATGAGAATTTGCTCGAAAGCGAACTGTTCGGCCACGCCAAAGGAGCCTTCACCGGCGCCTCCTCGGCCAAAAAGGGCCTCTTCGAAGTCGCGGATGGCGGTACGCTGTTCCTCGATGAAATTGGCCATACGTCGCACCTGCTGCAGGCTAAACTGCTCCGCGTCCTGCAGGAACGAGTCTTCATACCGGTCGGCGATACCCAAGAACGAAAGACGGATATTCGCCTGATCGCCGCGACAAACAAAGACCTCGACGCAATGGTCGCCACCGGCGAGTTTCGCCAAGAGCTGTTCTACCGCATCAATATCGTCCCGATCACACTCCCCCCATTGCGCCAGCGCAAAGAAGATATCCCCGTCCTGGCCATGCACTTCCTGGCGAAGTTTCGCGACGAGATGGGAGGCCGGGCTGCCACACTGGCGCCCGACACGCTGGAACTGCTGCTGAAATACGATTGGCCCGGCAACGTCCGTGAACTCGAAAACGTCATGCACCGTGTGGCGGTACTCAGCAACGAGTCGACGGTGGCCCCCGCTCAACTCCCCGCCGAGATTCGGGAATGTGCCGCCTCCAGCGAGTTGTCGATTCCCTCGACCAGCCAGGAGCTGAAGGAACGCAAGCGACAGCTCCGGCTGGCCGCCGTCGAGGAAATTGAACGCGGCTTTATCCTCCAGGCGTTGCAGCGCAGCGGCTGGAACATCGCGCGAGCCGCCGCGGACGTCGACATGCAGCGTCCCAATTTCCAGGCCCTCATGCGCCGCTACCAAATCGTCAAACCAGCCGACCAATAATGCTGCGAATAACCCACAGGAGTGGATATTTCAGCATCTCTGTGCATGCAGAACTTATGCACTTAATTACTTCGTATGGGTTATCTGCATTCATCTAATGGTGGCAATACTGGTGGTTGACGAACGAGTCGCGCAGCTGGACGGATGTCGGCAATTCGCACTAACATGTTTATTGGTAATATGTTACATTAATAGCCATGGCGGTTATGTCGATTTCGAAAGTGCGTGGCACGTTTATTGCTCTTTAGGAGTGGCGGTCGTGATGCGGGGCCGCAGGACTCAGTGAGAAGTGGCCCGCCGAAAATGGCTCGTCAAAGCTGGGTGGTGGTGGCCGACTGGGCCACGGACAGCGCGGCACGGCTGGGAAAGACACGACAACGGACAAGCGACAACGGACAAGCGTGAGGTGCAAAATGGTAGCCGTAACCAAACGAGTTCTCGTGGTGGACGACGAAGAGATCGTCCGTGAAAGCTACAAGCTGGCGTTGACCGATGCGGGCTACGACGTTTGCACCGTCTCGAGTGGTCGCGATGCGATTCGCGCTTGTCGCAGCGACCATTTCGACGTGATGTTGACAGACATTCGCATGCCGGACATGGACGGACTGGAAGTATCCCGGGTGATCACCCGCGAGTTTCCCAACGTGCGGGTGGTGATGATCACGGGGTATCCGAGTCCCGAATATGCAGCCCGGGCTCGACGGCTGGGCTGTGTCGATTTTGTCGAGAAGCCGGTGGGGCCGGACCGACTCAGTGCGGTGACTGCGGCCGCTTTGGTGCACCCGCGCATTGAACCGGAAGAAGAGACGCCGGTGGAGAAGGCGGAGGTCAAAGCCGCCATGACTGCATCTGCGGCAGGACCCGTTGTTGAGCCGGTACCGGTCTTAAACGAGGAGGATCCAGTGATGGCAACGAGCGCTGCTTTGAGGTTACCGTCCACGCCCGTCACGACCGAGGACATCAGTGCCCTGACAGCGTTCCTGGTGATGTTGGGGACGCCCCTGATCGGGCTGGCCTATTTCCTGCTCTTTCCGCTGATTGGAACGGTCATCGCACTGACGGTCATCGCCAAGGAAATCGTCAAGATCTTCCGCCCGACCTCCGATTAGTCGAGGCGGCTGAAGCGCGGGAACGGAGGGTGGCGAAGGGAGAAGGGAACAATAGCATAGCATGCCCGGTGGCGAGAAGCTGCGGGCGGCCCAGGACGGCGGTTTTGCCGGCCACGCCAGGCACTTGGGGCGTAGCAGCGACACGGGCTTGTCGATGTTGAACATGCCGCGGACGAGCGAGCGATGACCTGATCGCTCGATCTTGCTGTCCGCAGATCTTTTGGTCCCTCATGACTGCCGCGAAGCGGCTTTGACTTCTTGGGGACACCGGCCGCCTGCGCGGGCGAAGCCCTGACGGCGCGGAGATTGCTTTGCTGCGCCGAATGCTCGACAATGAACCGAGCAATCCGTGTCGGCTCGGCCAGCTGCCGGGAGGGAGAAAGACCCGTCATTGTCGGTCGTGGCCGAGGACGCCGGTAATTTTTCCTAGAACGATCACAGCAGGTACACCATGAACACCAGGTCCCGGAAACTGACTGTCGCCGTCTGTTGTGTCATGTTGACAGGAAGCGTCGCCGCGGTTCGCGCAGCAGCGCCGCCGGCCGATGAGGCGGACCAACAATGGGTGTCGCTGTTTAATGGCACGGATCTCTCCGGCTGGGTCCCGATCAACGTGGCTCCCGATACCTTTACCGTGCGCGACGGCATCATCGTGTCGAGTGGCATTCCGACCGGCTTGCTGCGGACGCAGCGGCAGTACGAGAATTTCGTGATTGAGTTGGAGTGGCGTCACATGAAACCGGGGGGCAATGCCGGTCTCTTCGTGTGGGGAGACGGGCTCGCGGCGAGAGGAACCCCGTTTGCCCGCGGGATGGAAGTGCAGATCCTCGATAATGGGTTCAACGTCAACGGCAAGAACCAGTGGTACACGACGCACGGTGACGTGTTCCCCGTGCAGGGTTCGAAGATGACGCCCACCGGGCGGATCTCAAGTACCGGCGAACGGAGCTTTCCGCTCGAAGATCGGTCGAAGAGTTCGCCAGCGTGGAATCACTATCGATTGGAGGGAAACCACGGCGTGTTGCGGTTGAGTGTTAACGGGAAGGAAGTCACGGTTGGCAAGGACTGTTCGCCTCGCAAGGGATATCTCTGCCTGGAGTCGGAAGGCTCGGAGTGCCACTTTCGCAACATTCGGATCCGTGAACTTCCGACGACCAATCCGCGTCCCGACGAGATCGCCGATCCGGCCGCGGGCTTCGTGCCGCTCTACAACGGCGTGGACCTGAGCGGCTGGCAGGTCGCGGACGGGCACGAAGGTCACTGGCAAGCCAAAGACTGGATATCTGGCTTATGACGGCCAAAGCACGGCGGCGGATCCGAATCTCTGGACCAGTAAGGAGTACGGTGACTTTGTGCTTGTGTGTGACTGGCGCTGGACGCGCCCGGCGGCCGACGTCGCTCATCCGGTGATCCTTGCGTCGGGCGAGCAAGCGACCGACGCCCAGGGGAATCCTCGGCAGGAAATCGGCCCGGACGCCGGCGACAGTGGCATTTATTTGCGCGGCAACAGCAAGAGCCAGGTGAACATGTGGTGCTGGCCGATCGGTTCGGGGGAAGTGTATGGCTACCGGACCGACTCCAGCGTGTCGGCTGAGGTGCGGGCCGGTGTCACGCCGCGCGTCAGAGCCGACCAGCCGATCGGCCAGTGGAACCGCTTCATCATCACCATGCGCGGCGACCGGCTGACTGTGGACCTCAACGGCCAGATCGTCCTCGAAAACGCTCAACTACCCGGCGTGCCCTCTCGCGGGCCAATCGCCCTGCAGCACCATGGCGACCCGATCGAACTGGCCAATATTTACATCAAGGAACTCGATTGACGCCGGTGTCATGACTCCTCCTTTTCAGTCTATCTTGTCTGAGGCCGACACCAGGCAGTGGGACGGTCGGTGGTGGACGGCGAACCGCGTCACACCAGCGATTTGCGCGATTCGTTAATGACCGGACTGACCGCATATCGTTCGAGCAACTCCTCGAGTGCTTCGGCCCCGTGCTGCAACTTGTACTCCAATTCGCCGTCCGTGATGGGGATCATCCAGAGCACGTCGACGTCGTCGGCATCGATTTTCAGCGTGTCGAAGTCCGGGCCCTCGAAATAAGGTGGCAGAAAGAAGAAATTCGTGAGCTCTGAAGGCTGAGCGGTCATGGCCATGCCGTTGGGGACCGTGTGCCACCAATGGAGAAACGTGTCGGCGTCGAACGGCATCTCGGCCAGCCCTTTCAATACGTTGAACATCCAGTTCTGCGGCTCTTGGGCATAGGTCAAGATCTCGGCTCGTGGCGACAGACCTTCGGGAACTCCCGGTTGACGATAGTCGCTCATTCCCCCGGTGATCAGGGTCCAGTACGGACGATCGTCGGTGGGCGCGAACTGGTAAATGTCGATGTGCGGGATCTTGATATCGGTAGAGTGCATCACCGGTTCCGACAGCGGTCCGAAGAACCGTTCATAATGCTCCTCTCGCGCGCGCACGAAATCGTTGTAGTCGTCGGACACAGATGTCCTCCTTCTCTCCTCGGGCAACGCTCACGTAACACGGCTCCTGCGAATCGCTGTTCCCGTCCAGATGCCGCGGTCCCGAGATTGTACCAAAGCCCAGCGGGGAAGCCAGGAGCATTGCGCGGCGAGGCCTGGGAGAAACGGGCCGAGTCTTTCCCAACCACCGCGGGCGGTCGCGGGGTGGCGGTCGTGCGAAACAGTCGGAATATCGACGCATTAACGCGTGAAACTACGCTGTGCGGATCTGCGAAGCATGGCACGGAGTCGCCCGAGCCCGAGGGCTGCAGCGGCCGCCGCGAGCGCCGTCAGGGCTGGCAGAATCGTGCCTCGGGAATAATATCCCGCTGGTATCCCCACTTCCAAGCCTGCCACGTGCAGGTAGTACAGCGGCCGAAGCACATGCCACAGGATGATGCCGGCCCCGCGCAGGGCGAACAACCACAAGAGTGCCTGGATCATCAATAGCAGCATGGCGAGCGGATGAGTCCCAGTGCTGGCTGATGGCCGCGCAGCAACCGTGGTCGGCGCTGGCGAATACGGATTGTCTGGGTCCATGCTATGACTTACCTGCCATGTTCCGTCTGTCGGTTATGCTTCGTCCGCGTCTTCGTCTTCGAAGTCATCGTCTTCGAAATCATCGTCGATATCATTGTGATCAGGGTCGTGCAGGTCGCAGGAGCCTTCGTCGCACTCGCTGTCGGGCTCTTGTCGCAGTTGTTGCGAGTAGCGACTCAGGGGCTGGTCCTCCATGTCGAGCAGCACGGCGAGATCTGCCGCTCGATAACAGATCTGCGTCACCAGATCCTCAATCGACTCTTCGTCAGCCAGGCCAGCATCCACGGCTCGCCGGATCGAGATCCGGACGGCATGGCGAAAGGACTCCGCGGCATTCTCGGCGTCGATCACCAGCAACGCATCTCGGCAATTCCGCAGATAGCTTTTGGCCAACTTTTCACTCAGGTCCAACTCCTTCGCCACACGCGACAGCGGCCAGTCCTCCTGCAATGCCTGTTCGAGCATTTTCGCATCATTCGGCATCATCACGTCGAAGCGGATGTTGCCGATGCCCAGGTGGTCCTGGTAATTGGCGAAGCTGTAGCAGAAAATTTCCGCGGCCAGCAAATGATAACGGTTCAGTGGCGATACTTCCTGCTGGGGCCAATCGACCTCTTCATCATCTTCTTCAGCGCACAACTCGCAGGCGACCTGCCCTGGTTCGTACTGACTGCCGCAGATCGTACACCACATGTAACCGCAGTCAAAACAACGACCAATCGTGATGTCGTCCACGTCGGGGTCGTGTTCGCAATTTCCCGTCTTGCTGCTGTCGCACGCCGGACAATCGCCGACCATCAGTCGATTGACGAACTCCTCACCGTCCTTGCTGGTTGTCAGCAGCTCATGGAGCTCCGAAATGACCTCCGGCTCCATATGGGCGAGGAATTCACGGGCGGCCATCATCTCTTGCTCGTTCGGCAGGGACGAGACGTCCGCCTCGCAATAACTGCAGCGCGCGGCGTTGTCAGGCAGCTCTTTTCCGCAACTCCAGCACAACATGGTCGTGATCGCTCCACTAAAAAAAGATCGGATGTGGCCGCTCTGCATTGTCGGATTCTCTCGCAGCACGGCAAGAGTGAATTCCGGGCGTTTTGTCAACGCTGAGAATAGCTGGGCGCAGATCACTGGCGATCGGGTATTTGGTAGCCATAACGGGGGGGTGGCGTCTGGTTCGCTGGGCGATGCCGCGAGCCGCACCGGAGCTCGCGGGAACTTGCACTCAAGCCTCCGTGCCGGTGTGCCGATGAGTAGTCTCGGTAATCGGGCGGTAGTTTTTGCGCAATCGGCAGATTCTAACCTGCAGGGTTTCGGGCCGATGAGAACTACCGGCGGGAAGCGAGCGCCCTCAGTGCGTCGTGCGACCGGCCTCGATCCATAGCGGAGTTTGTGCCGCTGTACAACATGATAGACGACTATTGACCGTGAACCAACCACTCGATCGCCCACGAACCGTGCTGCGGAGTGCCGCCCTGTGCGTCGTAGCGATCAGGGTATTCTTGGCCGCCAGTGGGGTATTGTCGGCCGCCAGCGGGCCTGGCCAGGCTGGCCAGTCGTGCGGGCCACGACCAGGCAGGATCCTGATCATCCGCGGCGCCACGAACGTCTTTTCGCTGGGCTTGGACGAACTGGCCTGCCGCCTCACGCAGTTGGGGTACCGTGTCGACGTGACGCCTCCTTCCATGGCTTCATTCGTGGCCCAACAGATCCAGGATGAGTACCTGCAAAATCCGTCCAGCGGGCCGCTGGTGATCATCGGGCACAGTCTGGGAGGGCGGTATTGTTGCAGTATTCCCTGGAAGTGGCGGGAGCGGAATATCCCGGTTCGCCTGGTGGTGATTTTGGACAGCAATCCCGAGACGCCCGTGGCTGACAATGTTCAGCGGTGTGTGAACCTGTATGTCACCAATAGCCTGGGGATCTTCCATGGCCAGTCGGTCTGGTCGGTCAGTCCCGGCTCCGACCTGGTGAACACGGACGTGACCAGGTTGTCGCGTCCCCCAGGCGTTGGTCCCGTGGATCATTTCAACATTGATGATTCCAATTGGATCCAAGGCATGATTGTGCGGGAGGTCCGGAGCGCGTTGGAGGTCAGCGATGGACCGCAGCGGACTGCCGATTCGCTACCTGTTCAAGAGGTTTCTGCTTCCCGGCCAGTAGTGAAGGCTCCGTCTTATCGCGGGGCCCGTTCAGCCACGTCGCGGTATCCCGGATTATTCATGAGTGACCCGGGTTTCCAGCCCGTAAGGACGGTCACCACAGAGCAGCTTAGGTCAAGATAGACTCGCCCCTTTCCCCCGGGCCGGAGTAAGACAAGCGGCGTGCAGCCCTACCTCTTATCTCTTAATCTTAATCTTAATCTTACTCGTACTCGTACTCTCCCGCCCTCCCAGCCAGATCTACGGCAGTGGACTCGGGGCGGTGGGCGGGGGCGCCGCGCGGTCGCGGGGTACGAAGAGGAGTAAAGTTTTCGCGTGTAGGATGCGCACACCGTGTGCGCATGTTTGGAACAAAATCCGAAATTCGAAGCACAGAAAAGTGGGAGAAAGGGAAGAAGGGAGCAAGGGAGGAAGGGAAAACGGAGGACGCAATGGCATGCTGCTGGTGAGAATCTGCTGGGGGCCCGCCCGCGGCCGTTTTGCCGGCAGCGGAGGTTTTGGATTTCGAATTTTGGATTTCGAATTTGTTTGGGATTTCGATATTGGGATTTCGGATTTCCCGTTTTGGTTGCGGCCACAGGCCGCGTTAGGAGTAAGAGTAAGAGTAAGATTAAGAGATAAGAAACCCTGGTAGAACGTGAGTTGCTGCTGTCCGTGGGTGGGATCGTCGAACACCTCGATGTCCCACGTGATTTCCCGCGGCGGCTGTGCGAAAGAACGAACAAAGCGTTCGAGGAACCAGTTTTGCCAGCGTTGAAAGAAGTGGTTGTTTCTCAACCTCTTCGATACGCTTGGAGGCTCCAGAATTCCCGCCTTCGTGAATCATCCTTGCTCAGCCGGCTTTGCGCAGTGGTGGCGAGGACTGGCGTACTCGAGCCTGCTCGGACCAATACCCATAGCGGCAACAGAAATCGCTCCAATGGCTCAGCACGCGATCGCGCTGTTGGTCAGGCAGGTCATATCGATTGACCTGGTAGTCGGCCGTTGTCGCGACTCGCCGTTGGACGTGCGGCCGCACAACTTCGAAATCGCCCAGTTCCAGTCTCTCGTACACCTGCTGCAGCTGGCCGACCGGGTCGGCTACCAGTTGTTCGTAACGGACATCGCACAAGCGGTTGGGGGGGATGTCGCCTCGCTGTGACTCAAAAGCGTCGTACATCTGCACGAAACTCTCCAGCACGAACTGTTCAAGTTCTTGTTCGTCCGGAATCTGCAGTCCGTGGTCGGCAGCGAGCCGCGTCCAGAGTCGGAGCGTGGAAGGAAAGACGGTCAGCGGATCGCGTACCACGTGCACGAAGCGGGCATGGGGAAACAGCCTGCGCAGATGGCCGATGCGGGCAGTGTGCGTGGGAGACTTGAGAATCAACCGCGATGAGCCTTGGCTCAGTACGACACTCTTGAGAAAGCGAATCAGAACCTCATCCCACTCTTGCCTCGCGGCAGCGGAAAGATCCCGCAGGTCGAGATACTCGCGGCACTGCGGCAACCGCCGCGGAAACGCCACCGTCCGGTAGGGCGAGGGCAGTCCCAGCAGGCAGAGGGCCCATTCGTCCTCTTGCGGTTGCCTCCAACCGACTCGTACGTTGTCCATCGGACGGCACTTGGGCATCAACAGTTGCAGCCACCAGGTGACCAGATAGCGAGACACCAGGAAGTGACTGGGTGCCAGGCAGGCATACGTGTCGGCGTAGGTGTGGCGAGGGTCGAGCGTTAGGAGTTCGTGCAACAGCGTTGTGCCCGATCGCCAGTGACCGATTACGAACACCGGGTCATCGGGCAGTTGCACCGCTGCCATACGCCGACTTCGCAGCAGAGATTGGACTGTTGACAGCGCGGAGTTCACGACAGTCGCCGCCGACACACTGATTGCCAGCGGCCATCGCGTAAGAGCAATGTCGAACTCGTTCTCGCGCAGCAGCGACCACCACGCGGAAAAGGTCATGCCGTGCCAGAGGCGAGGCACCCAGGGCATAGTCTTGGAACCGCATTGGCGAGATTGGGCTGCGTTCACACTTGGCCGCCTTTCAGTCGAGCTTGTCGGTGTTTGTCAGGTGCGATTGGTGATGGCGTGGCCGGGTGCGAAAGACGCCGTCCACGCGTTTGTCAGGAGACCGGCGAGCAAAGGTAACCGCCGTTCGGGAATGTCAACTGCCCGGACCCGGCCAAGTGCATGACAGATAGCAATGACTGCTCTTCCGCCGCCGGAAACGGTGGCGGTTCTGCGCACAGGCTGACAACGCGTTAGGCGGCTTTTCGCGATTGGTCGTCGGAGTCGATCGCACGTGGCCGGAACAGGCGAGGTACGAAGCGGCCGGTCTGGCTGCGGTATTGTGCGTACTCCTCTCCGTGGACCCGCGTCAGATAGCGTTCTTCACTGACTGTCTTAAGGTACAGCATCGTGATATGAATGACTCCGACCAATGTCATGAGCGGTGTCAAGGTCACGATCATCGTGGCCAGCATCAGCAGGATGCTCAGCGCATAAATCGGATGTCGCACGAACGTGAACATGCCACTGGTGATCAGCCGGCAACGTTTTCCGGGAACGATCGCCATGCTCCAGTTGCTCCCCATCCCCAGCCAGCAAGGAATGGTCAGTCCGAGGGCCATGGCCGCTACGCCCGCTGCTGCATGGCGTACAATGAGCAGGCCAGGATTGGTGAGCGCGAGTTGGGGCGTGGCCAGCAGCGAGTGGCTGGCAAGGCCCGCCACTGCGGGGAGCACCTGCCACAATAAGATGGCGGGGACCCACAGCGCCCACATCCACTGTTCGCGTAACGTGCGTGGCAGTCCTCCCGCGGACGTCCGGAAGCGGACGTGGCTGCGCACCACCAGCACACAGACACAGGTCCAGTACGTCCACACCGAAAAAATGACGATGGTCTGAGGTAGATCGCCTATCACAGTGATATCCTTCTTCGCTTTGCTGTGGGATTGTATTGTCGCGGCTACCAGACCCGTGACCCGCCAGGAGCATCGACGGTCTCTGGCCGCGTGCCAAGCTGCGAAACCGCCGCGGCGGTTTCGCGATCATGCTGCTTGAGTGGATGGTTTCCCTTGATCCGACGCCCGTTCCTCCATTTGGGCCGGATCGGCCAACAACCGTCGCATTGTTTCCGTGAACTGGGCCAGCCCATAGGCACTGGTGATCCGGTGATCGGCCCGCACGAAGAGCGGAGCGACCTGACCCACGACAACCTGGTTGTCTCGCACTACCGGCATCGCTTCCGAACGTCCCATAGTGACACTGAGCGTTGAGCTCTCGTGCGGATAGTTCGAAGGCTTGTATCCTCGTATCGGCGGGGCCCCGGAGAACGCGAGGTAGTTCACCAGTACCGGTGAACAGGCAATCCGATCGATCCGGTCCACCTTCGGCAGATTGAACTTGCTGTCGAGGTAGAGGTAGGTGCGAATGGCCCAGCCCAATAACGGTCCGGGAAACCGGCGGCGCAACCAGGTCTTGTCTTCGTGGTCCAGCGTGCTTCCACTGGCGGCGCGATGCTGGTTCTTCCATAAGACTCGTGCTATGCGCTCCAGCGTTAACGTGTCGGCGTTGCGTATCAGCAAGACCTCCACTTCGCGCAGCTGACGGTTGTAAGTCATCATCCGCACGTTGACGTCGCGAAAATCGAAAATGCGGCGGCCGACGATGCGCCGATTCAGCTCCGGATGCCGCGCCAAGGCCCGGCCCACCGCTTGGACCAGCACATGGGCCGGTGAGATCAGCGTCTTGCCGGTCCGGTTGCAGTCTCGTACGTACTTCGTCAATCCCTCGGCCAGTATGTCTGTTCCCCAGACAATGGTGGGGTCCGCGGGCGCGCGACAGCCGTACAGGTAGTGCAGGTTATAGAAAGGAATCTCCCCGGCCGGGACCGGCTTGCGCAAGAGGCCATTGCATGAACGTGTCTTCCTCAAACTGCGATATCCGGCGCACATCAAAGAGCCTGGGAACGAACCATGCTGCGCCGTATCCGTCGTGCCGCGGGTGTCAGGGCGACCTTTTGCCGCGGCCTGGTTTTGTCATGGTCTGATGCGGCCCTGCCAAGTTCGATACCTCTTCAGGCTGCTCGATTCGACTTCACCAGCTTGCCCCGCACCAAATCGGCCATCCGCTCAATGCTGCTGAAATTCTCCGGCGAGATGTCCCGCGCTGCCAATTCAATCCCGAAAGCGCTCTGAGCGAATAACACCAAGTCGGTTACCAACAGCGAATCAAGGATCCCGTTCTCGATCAAATCAGTCGTTACGTCGCATTTCTCACATACGTCGGCATGGTGGCTCAAATAGTCCGCCAGCCGCTGTTGTATCAGCAGGGTTTCCGGGCTGATCATGACTGCACCTATCCTCCTTGCGCGGGCTCTTGCCCGCAGCCCAACCGGGGGCGGAAACGCGAATTCCAGGATTCAAAGAGACTGGCAGCGCGCGAGTCGAAACGACCAACACACCCGACGCCAGTCACCGTTTGACCTCGCCGACAGGCATTGAATCAACGCAGTCCTCGCTGCGCACTTGCTTCGTAATTGGTGCTTCGGATCCGGGCATCCGCGCATAATGCATGCGGTGCAACGCCTGGCACTCTCATTCGATTCCGTCGCTACTGCGACACGAGATGGCGACAGGGACCCGCCAGCGATGCGACTTCTAGCACGGAACGGGGGCGAGCGACAAGATCATTTGCCAGCCCGCCGGGCAGGGGGGCAGCGGGGCGCGATCCTTGGGGGTGTGTGAAGTTGGGATGAGTTCGGTGCCCTAAACCGAACACCGCACAGACGAGCAGATCGACCTGCCAAGGACCAAGGCGACTCACACCGATCTGCCGCGGCGCCGGTAGGTTGCTGCGGCAATTCCCGGCATTTGCCGAGCGTGATGCTGGACACTCAGACCTGGTTCGGACCAACGTGCCTCGGATCTCAAACCTGTGCGCACTCTGCCCGCATGCTACCGACCAACACTTCAGTCGTGTCCCAAGATCGAACGACTCTGCGAGCGCTAATGAGCAAATTGCGCGTGGCCGATCTCGCCGGCAATCGACGGGTGCGGCTGATTGTGTCCCCACGCTCTGGCGAAGCGGGCTCCCGTGAAAGCCAACGCCGAGGCCGCGAATGACGAACCGAGCTGCGTGCTGAGCAGACCATGCATCTCGTGAGTGCTGAGCTACATGACGAGCGAAAGCTCGTCATTCGTTCAAGTGGTGATGGGGAAAGGAACGATGGGATATAGCGAAGCAGTATCGATTTTTCTGGCTGGCAGGGTGTCGGCTCCGGCCCAGATTGCGACGCAGTGACATTATCGCGAGGCGAATCGTCCGTGGCTGTACATGACGTTTGGAAGACATCGTTGGCGGGTACCGAGTTGAGGCACCGGTTCGTAACGCTCGACTGGGCGGCGAACGGCCACGACTGGGCGCATCCCGAGCTGTTGGCTAGTCGGGAGTCGGTGAACGCAAGCTGCGACGATGAGGAGGTGGAACTGACCTACCGGCAGCGAGTCAGTGATGCCTTCCTCGGGGCGGTCTGCCGTTACGCGGACTCTCCGGCGCTCGTGCTCGGGCCTCGCACGATCCGGTATGCCGAACTGGGGCAATGGTCACTGGCCGTCGCGTATCACTTGCTGGAGGAGCCGGGATTTCGCACGGGTGATCGAGTGGCGTTGATGTTAGAGAATGGTCCGGAATTCATCGCCGCATATTATGGGGTGCTGGCAGCCGGCGGAGTTGTCGTGCCATTGCCGGTCAATATTGAATGGTGTCGGCTGGAGCGGATCGCCCACATCTGCGGGATCAACAGAATACTCGCTCGTCGCCAGCTGGTAGCCCGGCGACCAGAAGTGGACTTGGACGATTGTGCGTCGATCGATCTGCGGGCTTCCGTACCGTTCTCCATTCCCCGCATCGACCCGCTGCGCATCGACGGCCAGTCGCTCGCGATGATCATGTTCACATCCGGTTCGTCAGGCGAGCCGAAGGGAGTGATGTTGAGCGATGGCAACATTCTGGCCAACTCGCGGTCGATTCTGCAATATCTTCCCATTCAAGGAGACGACCGGGCCTTGGCGTTGTTACCCTTCTATCATGCCTTTGGCCATTCGATTCTGCAGACGCATCTGCTTATCGGCGCGACGTTGGTGATTGACGGAAACATGATGTTCCCCAGCACGATCCTGGATGCCTTGGAGCGGCACGGCGCCACGAGTTTTTCAGCGGTACCGGAGGGGTATCATTCTTTGCTGGCGTTCGGCGAATTGGGGCATCGCCCTTTACCGCACTTGCGATACATGAGCGTCGCTGGAGGGGCCTTGAAGCCGGAGGCCGTGGTGGCTGTGGCTCAACGCATCGCACCGGCCGACTTCTACGTCATGTACGGGCAGACGGAAGCGACCGCTCGGCTTGCCTACTTGCCGGCTCCGCTGGCGCAGGTCCGACCGGATTCCATAGGTCGGGCGATTCCCGAGGTGGATCTTCGCGTACTCAGTCCGGACGGGAACGAAGTGGTGGATGGCGAGACGGGTGAGCTGTGCGCGGGGGGCCAACGTAATGCTGGGATATTGGAACGATCCAGCGGCGACCGATGCGGCGCTCAGCCGCGGGTGGTTGCACACCGGAGACCTGGCGGTGCGCGACGCGGAGGGGTATTTTTACGTCCGGGCTCGCAAGAACGATCTGGTCAAAGTGCAGGGATTCCGGGTGCATCCACGGGAGATTGAAGATGCCGTATCGCGACATTTCCCGTCACTCCGCATTATCGTGGTGCCGTACGACCAGCGAGGCGTAACGCGACTCGCGCTATATGCCATCACCAGTAAGTTCGTGGAGGGGTTGGGCGAGCAGATCCGGCGTGTTTGTCTGCGCGAACTGCCGCGTCACAAAGTCCCTTCTCACTTTGATGTCTTGACGCGGGCACCACTCAATGCGTCCATGAAACTGGATCGAGCGGCATTGGCGCGGCAGGCCGCCTGCCAGGCGACTGCACCGCCGCAACATGACGTAAGCGATGATCCACCCAGGAGAATGTCTGCCTGAGACGATGTGCCCGCGACGATTTGCGGCGGTCGCCCGGCGGAGGGGAGTGCGAGATGAGGTTGCTGTCACCGAAACTTTTGAAGATGCTGACGTTCTCGGTCATTGCGCTGGTCTGTGGCAGTGCCGTGTGTGCCGCCAACAAAACGCCACAACGAAAAGGCAAAGTGATCATCATTCGAGGGGCGTTCACGGTATTCTCGTTGGGACTCAACGATCTCGGTGACAAACTGGCAGCCATGGGACTCGACGTGGAGGTTGTACCGGATATCCTGGCCGGCAGTGCTGCCGCAGAGGTGCGGGAGGAGCGTCGTCGCAGAGGGGAAGCGATGGGCCCGATTATCTTCATAGGTCACAGCCGCGGGGCCGAACTCGGCCCGCGTGAAGCTCGGTACCTGAAGAATTATGGGATACCTGTCAAACTGATCGTGATGGTCGACGCGGTCCACGAAACCACCATCCCGTCGAACGTCGAGCGGTGTGTCAACCTCTATCACACCAATTCACTCGGCGTTCTCCACGGTGTACCTGCTCGTGCCGAAAGCAAACGAACGAAACTCCTCAACACGGACATCGCCAAGCTCAAGTCGCGCGACAAGGGTGGCATGATCAATCATTTCAACATGGATGCATCTCCCTGGATCCACGAGCTGGTGATCGCCGAAGTCCTCAAGGTCTGTCCCGAGGTGAAAGAGATACCGAAAGTCGCCCGCAGCACCCGCCAGAAAGAGGTGCCGAAAGTCGCCGGCAGCACCCGCCAGAAAGAGAAACCGTATACGGCGGAAAAATTCGGTGGCGTGAAGAAGAACATCCAGAGCGGACCCGCCACGAAGAAACTGAAGGGCTAGTGGTAGTGGTAGTAGTGGTAGGGTGTGACAAGCTCGCCGGGTCACGCTTTCCACAATCGACGACAATTACGGCGAGCGCCGGCACACCAGAATGCGTTCGGCACAATATCGTCTACCCCGGCGCGAGAACGGCGGCAACCAACGGTGGCGGCATTTCGTTGACCTGTTACGACAGTTGCCATGAACTGCACGTATTCTGGTGTGCCGGCGCTCGCCTTCTGAGTCATCACGCAGACAACGTGTTATCAGGCGAGCTTGTCACACCCTACCGCTACTACAGCTACAGCCGTATTCTGGGTCTCACGCAGACAACGTGTTATCAGGCGAGCTGTCACACGCTACCGCTACGCACGTATTCTGGTGTGCCGGCGCTCGCCTTGCGAGTCATCACGCAGACAACGTGTTATCAGGCGAGCTTGTCACACCCTACCGCTACCGCTACCGCACGTATTCTGGTGTGCCGGCGCTCGCCTTGCGAGTCATCACGCAGACAACGTGTTATCAGGCGAGCTTGTCACACCCTACCGCTACTACAGCTACAGCACGTATTCTGGTGTGCCGGCGCTCGCCTTGCGAGTCATCACGCAGACAACGTGTTATCAGGCGAGCTTGTCACACCCTACCGCTACCGCTACTGCACGTATTCTGGTGTGCCGGCGCTCGCCTTGCGAGTCATCACGCAGGCAACGTGTTATCAGGCGAGCTTGTCACACCCTACCGCTTTTACCCTTGCTCCCGATCAAACGTGGCGAGACGATCTTCAGCAGCGAGCGAGCTGTGACGGCGTCGACAGACGACGCGCGACCGGTAGCATTTTCCGTCTACGATCTTTCCATCCCGGGCAGCAAAAGCTAATCTGGCCATTGGATCAGACACTGGGGACGGTAACGAGGATGACCCATGGGTTCGCAGCATCAATGTACTGAGTGCGGCGCCGAGGTTTCGCGCGAGCTGGCCGACGGAATCTGTCATGGCTGCCTGCTGAAGCTGGGCTTGGATGATCTCAGTGCCGACCCGCCCTTGAATGTGCGCTGTCCCGAATGCCAAAGGCTGACGCGGATTCCGGAGGATGCTGACCTGCGCGACACGAAATGCCCGCACTGCGGCCGACGATTCAGCGTGGTTGACGAATCAGCCTCCGCTTGTGCCACGTTGGGTCGCTTCGATCTGTTAGAGCGGCTTGGAGCCGGCGGTTTCGGAACCGTCTGGCGTGCTCGCGACCGACAACTGGATCGGATTGTGGTTGTCAAGGTTCCGCACGACGGTCAGTTGTCGGCGATCGAAGCCGATCGATTCATGCGTGAAGCGTGCGCCGCGGCACAGTTGAAGCATCCGGGGATTGCGGCCGTGCTGGAAGCTGGGCGTGATGAGGGACGGGTCTATATTGTAGGTGAGTTCATTGCGGGGCGCAATCTCCAGGAACGAATGGAAGTCGAGCCGATGACTGCTCGCGAAGCGGCCGCTTTGTGTGCGGAGATTGCCGACGCGTTGCAGCATGCACACCAGGCCGGTGTTATCCATCGCGACTTGAAACCGTCCAACATCATGATCGCCCCCGACGGCCGGCCGCACATTCTCGACTTCGGACTGGCCAAGCGTGAAGCCGCGGATGTGAGTGTAACGCTGGAAGGAAAAGTTCTGGGCACCCCGGCTTACATGTCGCCGGAACAGGCGGTGGGGAATTCGGATCAGGCCGATCAAAGATCCGATGTCTATTCCTTGGGGGTCATGCTGTTTGAACTGCTGACGGGAGAGCGACCGTTTCGTGGTGAATTGCGTACGCTTCTGCATCAGGTGATGCACGACGAACCGCCCTCGCCGCGCAAGTTCAACACGCGTATTGCTCGCGACCTGGAGACGATCTGTCTGAAATGCCTCGCCAAGGAGCCCAGCCGCCGATATGCATCCGCGGCAGCGTTGGCCGAGGATCTGCGCCGCTTTCTGCAGGAGAAACCCATCGCGGCACGCCCGATGTCCCCACTCGCACGTGGCTGGCGATGGTGTCGGCGCAAGCCCCGCGAGGCTACCCTGATCACTTCGCTCGCCGGCCTGTTGCTGGTCATGGCCATCGGCGGGACCTGGGTGGGGATTCGCCAGTCCCGTCTGGCTGTCAAGGAGAAGGCTCAACGCCAGCGAGCGAATGAGGAAGCGAATCGGCTCAAAATCGTCTATCGAGAGGCAACCACGCACTACACCAAGGCCTTCGAGTTGCTGGAAAGCCTGATTACTCTGACGCCAGCAGGATCCGATTACCGTTGGCGATTGGCAGTTGTCTACGAAGATCTGGCGCGATTCCTGGCGTCGCATCCCGATTCCAAGTTGCGCGATCCGCGGCACGCCGTGGAGTTGGCCGGATTGGCGTTGCGTCACGCGCCCGATATGCCAGCCGCCTGGTGTACACTGGGTGTCGCCCAGTACCGACTGGGGAACTGGGGAGCGTGTGTCGAATCGCTTGGCCGCGGTCGTGCACTTTCCAGCGACGTGTTACGCCCCGAATCGTTGATCATGGCACTCGCCCAATATCGCCTGGGCGACATCGATGCCGCTCGACAGAGCTATCGACAGTACTGTCAATGGCGTGAATCGGTCGAGACGGTAAGTGAGACGGTTCAGCAAGCAGTGGATGAGGCGCATTCGATGCCCGAGTTTGAAGCGACGATGCGGGTGAGTCAATGAATGCAGGCCGGACTCCCGATCGACAAGCAGCCTCCGGGGGCGACCAGTTCCTGAGCACTCGCTGGAGTATCGTGTTGGCTGCCGGCAACGCCTCGCAACCAGATTCGCAGGAAGCGTTGAGCGAGCTGTGTCGCATCTACTGGTATCCACTCTATGCCTATGTGCGCCGCCGCACGAACAGTGTTCATGAAGCGCAGGACCTGATCCAGGAGTTCTTTTTGCGGCTGCTGGAAAGAAACACGATTGCGGTCGCGGATCAGCAACGGGGCCGTTTTCGCACTTTCTTGCTCACGTCCCTGCGCAATTTTCTGGCCAATGAATGGGCTAAATTGGCGCCGAAAAGCGCGGCGGTGGCTGCCGCCTCTGGCAGCTCGACGTCGGCTCGGCGGAAGCGCGCTTCGCCCTTGAACCGGCGGACACGCTGACCCCCGACAAATGGTTCGACCGCCGCTGGGCCGAGACTCTGTTAGAGCAGGTGATGAACCAGTTGCGTGACGAGTTCGCGCGGCTCGGGAAACTCGCTCACTTCGACCAGCTCAAGCCGTTTCTCGCTGGCCCGGCGCGGGATCAGAGCTATACGCACGCCGCTCGGCAACTCGGCATCTCGGAAGGGGCCGCGATGGTCGCGACTCATCGCATGCGCCGCCGCTTCCGCGACTTGCTGCGGGAGAGAATCGCCCAGACAGTCACGACCCGTGATGAAGTGGACGACGAGATTCGCGACCTGTTTGCCGCCCTTCGCCCCTCCTGATGCCCGATTTCGACTCGAAGGGTGATAGTTCATGACAATCGCGGAAATGGAAGGGAGGAAGGGAGGAAGGGAGGAAGGGAGGAAGGGAGGAAGGAGGAAGGGAGGAAGGGAGGAAGGGAGGAAGGGAGGAAGGGAGGAGGGGAGGGTTGCACAGCGATTGCGGGGCGATGTTTGACGTTGGCTTTTTGGGAAAGAGCTGGCAGCGAATGTTGTGGTCATTGAGAAATTGGGAGTCTGGTTGCGGCTGGCGGCGGCATGCAGGAAAAAAATCGGGGCTTTTCCTGTAAGGTCTCGCTCATTTTCCGTTAGATCCTTTCGCCATATGTCGCGCCAGGCCGGATCAAGGCGGGCCGCACGGCGATTGGTTCCGTTTCGTATTTCCCTAGTTTTGGAGTATTACCATGCGCAATTGGCTCACTTTCGCTCTGCTGGCTGGCTTCTGCCTCACGCTGACAAACTCGGCACTGGCGGGCCCCCCGAAATCGCTGGTCGTATTATCTTTGTCCAGCTACGACCAAGCGAAATCAGCGCCTTCCTCGGTGGGATTTGTCGGAAAGTCGCCGGAAATGCCGACGTGGCTGGCCGGACTGTTCCAGCTCTACAGCGAGGGCAAGCCCCTTGCCGGCCTCGATCACGCTCGTCCCTGGGGGGCCGTTATTCAAATCGAGGACGGTTTGTCGGCTTACGCCTTTGTGCCGGTTACCGATGCCGAGACGCTTCTGTCGGAACTCTATGAGCACGTCGCCAGGACCGAGGACATCGGCGGAGGCATGTACCGTGTCGTCGGTACGGACAGCTCGCAACAGCTCTATGCCAAGCCGGTTGGCAATTGGCTGTTCGTGGCCCAGTCCGCGAAGTGTCTGGCGAATGTTCCAGCGCAGCCCGCGGAACTGCTGGATGGTTTGAACCAGAAGTACGATGTGGCGGTGCGGTTGACGGCCAGCAACATACCGGCGGAAAGGGGTCAGAAGATCCTTGCCCAGCTCGACAAGACATTGGGGCCGGCGCTGCGTCAGGCAAGCAGTGAAGCGACCGTCAAAATCCTGGGGCAGGCGGCCGCCTCGATGGATGACGTTACCGTGGGTTGGTCACGCCACTAACCTCTGGCACGATGTGCCGGTGCACCTGCTGGCAAGTCATTGCGCGACAGCGAGCTACCGCGATGCGGCTTGCGGTGGGACAAGGCTACCAGTCCGTCTTTTCTGTCAGCGGGTAGGCAATCTCACGCGATTCGGCAACTCGTTCTATCGTGCGCGTCCGAATGCTGCTGCGAGTCTTCCACATCATGGGGAGACTCGCAGTATTTCCACTTGGCGCCGGCTCCGTATGCCGCGGCGATCGGTCCTCTGTTCATCCATGCTGCGACCCGGGGGTGACGAGGGTCCGCGGGGCGGGTCTCCTCGCGTCGCCCCTTGCCACCACTTGGTTCTCGCCACCTTCTTCCCGAGTTGGGTTGCCAGACCGTAAGATGATAGGCTAATGGCAGTGGCAGCTCGGGCAGCTGTCCATTGTCCATGTGTGGCAACCACGTCTGTCACCGCGTTGAAGGTCATTGACGCGAGTGATCTCGCTGATCGAGGAGAGCATGGGTGGAGCAACCATTCGAGAAACTGGGGGCGTTCTATCTAGGTCGAGTGCGAGACATCGAAGCTGGCAAGACGACCTCTGAGTATTTGCTGTACGACGCCCGGGACTTGACGACCCATGCCGTTTGCGTGGGGATGACCGGCAGCGGAAAAACGGGACTCTGCATTTCCCTGCTCGAGGAAGCCGGCATTGACGGCATACCGGCCATTGCCGTCGACCCCAAGGGGGATATCGGTAACCTGTTACTGACGTTTCCGCA
This sequence comes from uncultured Planctomycetota bacterium, assembly GCA_963802295.1. GTDB lineage: Bacteria > Planctomycetota > Planctomycetia > Pirellulales > Pirellulaceae > JAJRVM01. Next base: position 105,830 of record CAWDIM010000015.1, read on the forward strand.
GTTGCGGGCCGAAGATTTTCGTCCCTGGATCGACGAAGCCGAAGCCGCTCGCCAAGGTCAACCGCCTGATCAATTTGCCCAGCAGACTGCGGACGGCTGGCGTCAAGGGCTGGCGGAATGGGATCAGGATGGGGCGCGGATCGAGCGGTTTCGATCGGCCGTCGATCTGACAATCTACACTCCGGGGAGCACCGCCGGCGTGCCGCTGACGGTGCTCAAGTCGTTCCAAGCGCCGGCGCGGGAGATAATCGACGACGTCGATATCTTTCGCCAGCGCGTGGCATCCGCGTCGGCGGGACTGATGGCCCTGTTGGGACTCGACGTCGATCCCGTTCGCAGCCGGGAGTTCATTCTGGTTTCGAATCTGCTCGATCGAGCCTGGCGAGATGGGCGCGATATGGACATCGCCGGTCTGATTCGGGAGATCCAATCGCCACCTTTCGAGAGCATTGGAGTCATGGAGGTCGACACATTCTTCCCCGCGAAGGACCGGGTGGCGCTGTCGATGGCTCTCAACAGCTTGCTGGCATCGCCATCGTTTGCCGGCTGGCTGGAAGGGGAGCCGTTGGACATCAAGCGGCTTCTCTACTCGCCAGCGGGAAAGCCTCGCATCTCGATCCTGTCGATCGCGCATCTGTCAGAAGCCGAGCGGATGTTCTTCGTCACGATCTTGCTCAACGAACTCTTGGCCTGGGTGCGCAGCCAGCCGGGGACGCCCAGCCTGCGGGCTCTGTTCTACATGGATGAAGTCTTTGGCTATTTTCCACCGGTCGCGAATCCACCTTCCAAGACACCCATGCTCACACTGCTCAAACAAGCTCGAGCTTTCGGTTTGGGGTTGGTGTTGGCCACGCAGAATCCGGTGGATCTTGACTACAAAGGGCTGTCCAACTGCGGGACCTGGCTGCTGGGGCGACTGCAGACCGAACGGGACAAGGCCCGCGTGCTGGATGGGTTGGAAGGCGCCTCGTCGCAGGCGGGGGCTCGATTCGATCGACAGAAAATGGACGTGATTCTCTCCGGACTGGGCGGCCGCGTCTTCCTGATGAACAATGTGCATGAAGAAGAGCCGGTCGTCTTTCAGACGCGCTGGGCGCTATCTTACCTCCGCGGCCCATTGACCCGTGACCAGATTCGCACTCTTACGGCACAGCCATCCAGTCCGGAAGGGGAGCGGGAGTCGCCGGAAGCGTTGCCACCGCAGGATGTCACAGCAGAGGACCAGTCGCAGCCGAGCACGCCTGCGCCCGCTCAGACTTCTGTCACACGTCGAACCGGCGATATCCCCGCGAATGTCCCACAACAATACCTCGCAGTCCAGCGCCAGCCGCCCCCATCCACGCGGCTCGTCTACTTCCCCGCGCTGCTGGGCAGTGGAAACCTGCATTTCGTGCGGGCTGCCTATCACGTAGATCACTGGGAACCACGCTCTCTGCTGGCGACTCTGCGCGATGACCTGGGCGCTTCGCCGTGGGCGAAGGCCACCCTCGTCACGTCCCCCTTGAACCTGAGCGACAGTGGGGCGGCCGAAGGCGAGCAGGAGCCGGTGCCGGAGGATCTGACGATCGCCAAAAATTTCGCAGTCTGGCAACGCCATCTGGCGGATTTCCTTTATCGCACTCAGACGCTTGAGATTCTCCAATTCGCCGAACTCAAGGAATATTCGAAAGCCGGCGAAACGGCAGGTGATTTTCGCATTCGACTCGTGCAGCGATTGCACGAACAACGGGACGCGAAAGTCCAACAGTTGCGGGAGCGTTACGCCGCCAAGCTGAGAAGTCTTGAAGATCGTATTCGTCGTGCTCAGGACAAAGTCAGTCAGGCGGAATCCGAGTATCATCAGGAGTCGATGGATACTGCCGTCTCGATTGGCAAGTCCATTTTCGGCGCTCTGCTGGGCCGAAAGAAACTCAGCCGCGCCAATGTCGATCGCGCTTCGTCAAGTGCCCGCAGAGCCGGTCGCGTGGCCCGCGAAAAGGGGGATGTCCAGCGAGCGCGAGATAACCTCGACACGCTCCTGCAAGAACGCATGCAATTGGATGACAGAATCGCCGCAGAAGTCGCCAAGATAGACATCGCTCGTCGACCCGATCAACTGGTCCTCGAGCACCTGCAGGTCCGACCCCGCAAGTCCGACATCTCACTCGATCCGATTGCGGTCGTCTGGACCCCCTGGTTCGTCGATTCCGCCGGCAGTGCCGAGCGGGCGTTCTGACGGTGTTGTGGCCGCGCGGCGTTGTGCGGGTCGGACATTCTGCGCCATCCATCGCTGATTCTCCAGGGATGTCCCACCCGCTGGCAGAACCGCCATCCTGACGCGAGGTTGATCATTTCCGGGCCCGCACCCTATCATGTGTGCAGATTTCCGCTGGTCGGTCGGGCCTCAGGCGAACGTGAATGCGTGGCACTGCCCGCCCGGCATTTCAACTCCCTGTCACCAATGAGCCTTCTCATGCCTCAGGAAACTCCCCTGAAATTCGCTGCGGCCCTTTCCGTTCGTGCAGATCTCAACGAGGCCATCGGTGAAGTATGCCGCGAAGCACTCGGCCAGCTGGGCGCCTCGCCACACCTGGCCGTGCTGTTCGTCTCGTCGGAATACCCGGTCATCGACCAGGCCGTGGCGCGGCAGCTGGGAGGCCTGCTTGGGCCCACCGTCCTGATCGGCGGGACCGGCGAGTCGATTCTGGCAGTGGGGCGAGAGGTGGAGCAGCAACCTGCCGTCGCTCTTTGGTTGGCGCGCATGGATGGCGTCCAGTGCATTCCCATGCATCTGCGACTGGAGCGGACCTCGGAGGGGGCCAGCATCGTCGGTTGGCCTGACCAGCTCGCCGCGGATTGGCCCAGCGAAGCCGTGATGCTGATGATCGGCGATCCATACAGCTTTCCGGCCGACGTCATGCTGGAGCGACTCAATGAAGACCGCCCCGGCCTGCGCGTTGTGGGAGGGATGTCGAGCGGCGGGGCCGCGCCGGGCGAGAGTCGCCTGTTCTTCGGACAGGAACTCTACACCTCCGGCGCCGTGGCGGTTATGCTCAGCGGCCCGCTCCGCGCCACTACGGTCGTGTCGCAAGGATGCCGGCCCATCGGCCATCACCTGATTGTCACAAAATCGGAAGGCAATCTGATCCAGGAACTTGGTGGTAAACCGGCTCTCCTGCGGCTCAAAGAGATCTTTGACACACTCCCTACCAGTGATCAGCAGTTGGTGCAGCAGGGGCTCCATCTCGGACGCGTCGTGAACGAGTACCAGGATCGCTTCGAACAAGGGGACTTTCTGGTTCGTAACGTGATGGGGATCGATGCAAGCACTGGGACCATTGCGGTGGGCGACTTCTTTCGTCCCGGTCAGACGGTCCAGTTCCACGTCCGGGACCATCAGACAGCCGATGACGAAATGCGGCAACTGCTGGCCGCCGTGCGCGACGATCCGCAGTGTGCTCCGCAGGGCGGTCTGCTGTTCACCTGCAATGGACGTGGGACGCGGTTCTTTCCCGAACCACACCACGATGCCCGTGCCATCGAGGAGTATCTCGGGGCCATTCCCGTGGCCGGTTTCTTCGCCGCCGGCGAACTGGGGCCAGTGGGAGGAAAGAACTTCATGCACGGCTTCACCGCCAGTGCGGTGCTGTTCGGCATCGGCGATACGTCGACGAAGTGAAACGGCCGCGGTCGGCCAGGCAGGTCCGGACAGCGAAGAAGACCGCCGCTGTTCGGATCTTTCAGACGGTTATCCAGTGTCCCACGGAACCGCTGCGCAGAATTGCTTCGATCACGCGCATGTTGGCGACGGCGTCGGTGAGCGGGGTGGGGACGTCCGTGTGGTGTAGGATGGCCTGTGCGAAGAGATCGCCCTGGATGGTGTACTGGTCGCAGATTTCCAGTTCGATCGTCTCGGTCTGCGAGTCGTGCTGATGCCACATCCTGCAGGCCTGGTCGGGGGGCGCGTTGAACGGGATCTCAATTTCCACTCTTCCCGTCGTGCCAAGGATATGCACGCGCTGGTAGGGTGCCAGCTGAGTGGAGCTGGTGAACGTTGACGTGCCGACACCAAAGTCGAGGATCGCCGAGGCGAGACGATCGGTCTTGAATTGTGGATCGTATTCGACCACGCCTATCACGCGGTGCGGCTCAGCGGCAAAGATGAACCGGGACAGTGAGATCGGATAACAGCCGATATCCATCAGACCACCACCACCCATCGTGGCGTCGTTGCGGATGTTCCGCGGGTCGTCATTATAGTACGAAAAGAACGACTGGATCGTCCGCAGCGTGCCGATCTCTCCCCTACGAACCAGGTCCCTCGCTTTCTGCCACTGCGGATGGTGACGGTACATGAATGCTTCCATCACCTTCAAATGTGGAAACGCCCGGGCGGCATCGACCAGTTCCTGAGCCTCCGCGGCCGACAACGCGATAGGTTTCTCGCACAAGACGTGCTTGCCCGCATGGAGGGCCTGCAGCGACACCGGCACGTGCAGGTGGTTGGGGAGCGGATTATAGACGGCGTCGATGTCGGGGTCGGCCAACAGCTGGTCATACGATCCATAGAACTTGGGAATGCCGAGCCTTTGGGCCGCCGCTCTGGCACGGACAACATCCCTGGACGCGATCGCCGTTACTTCGCAGTAGGTTCCCCGCTGCATGGCGGGAATCACCTTCTCCGTGCCGATCCTGGCAGTGCTGACGATACCCCAACGAATCTTCTTCATGCAGCGCCTCAAGCAATCAACTTGTCAACCACGTTGCCAAACACATCGGTCAACCGGAAATCGCGTCCCGCAAAGCGGTAAGTCAGCCGCGTGTGATCAAAACCCATCAGTTTCAGAATCGTGGCGTGCAGGTCGTGCACGGGAACCGGATCTTCCACTGCCTGGAAGCCGAATTCATCCGTGGCGCCATACACTTGGCCCCCTTTCACTCCACCACCTGCCATCCAGACGGTGAAACCCCAGTGATTGTGGTCGCGCCCGTTGATCTTACCGGCGTTGGCTCCCGCCTGCGGCAATTCGACCGTTGGGGTGCGTCCAAATTCGCCACCCCACAAGACGAGCGTCTCCTCGAGCAAGCCGAGTCGCTTCAGGTCGCTCAGTAAGGCCGCGATGGCCTGGTCGCACTGGCCCGCGAGATTACGATGATTCACCTCCAGATCATCGTGATTGTCCCAGGGCTGGCCGGCACCATGCCAGACCTGCACGAATCGTACACCGCGCTCGACGAGCCTCCGCGCGATGAGAATCTGCCGCGCCTGGACTCCCGGTCCATACGCATCCAGCACTTCCTGGGATTCCCGGCTGATGTCGAATGCGTCCGTCGCTTCCATCTGCATCCGATACGCCAGTTCGAACGAGTGGATCCTCGCTTCCAATGCCGGATCGTGGTCGCGCTGTTGACTATGTAATTGGTTCAACGCTGCCAGAGCATCGAGCTGTCGACGTTGTTGGGAAAGTGAAAGGGCCGGATTCTTGATATTCTCGACCAGCTTCTCGACTTCCGTGTGCCTGGTGTCGATATACGTCCCTTGGTAAACGCCCGGCAGGAACGCCGCTTGCCAGTTCTGTGTCTCCTGGATGGGATAGCCCCCCGGGCACATGGCGATGAAGCCCGGCAGATTCTGGTTGTCGGTTCCCAGACCGTAGGTCATCCAGGAGCCAAGGCTCGGTCGCACCTGAACCGAAGCCCCGCAGTTCATCAGCAACAGGGAGGGCTCATGGTTCGGTACTTCCGCGTTCATCGAGCGGATGACGGCAATGTCATCGATATGCTTGGCGGTGTGGGAGAAGATCTCACTCACCTCAATCCCGCTCTGGCCATACCTTTGAAACTTGTAGGGGGATGGAAATGCGGCGCCGGTCTTGCGTTCTGTGCGCAGATTCTCGGTCGGCAAGTCTTTCCCCGCGTACTTCTCCAGCGCCGGCTTCGGGTCGAACGTGTCGACATGCGAGGGACCACCGTTCATAAACAGGTGGATAACATGCTTGGCCTTGGCCGGGAAGTGCGGCTCGCGTGGAGCCAACGGGTTGCGATACCCGTCGTCATCCGCCGACACCGGTGCGACCAGGCTGCCGGCGTCCATCATGACGCCGGCGATGCCGAGCATCCCCAAGCCGGTGCCGGCCCGGCGCAGCAGTTCACGGCGAGTCAACGGTGGGTCGGACCATGAATGTCGCATGCGAATATCTCTCGTCCTATGTCAGTCCACAAACACAAACGCGTTGCTCATCAATAACAGCTGCGCATACTGCTGCCAGGCGCCCGTTGGGCCCTCCACCGGGGACTCCTGACTCGCTGCCGCCATGAACTGCTCGCCGATCTTCCATTCTTCTGCCAGCGGCGGTCTTGCCAATATCGTCCGGTAAATCGCTTCGATTCGGCGAGACGTTTCGGACAACGATGACACTTCCTCTCGAGCGACGATGTGCCGGGCACACTCGATCACAAAAGGCGAGTTCATGATGAACAGGGCTTGTTGCGGTACCGTGGTGCGCGAACGCGACGGGCAGCTTTGGTCCGGGCTTGCCAGATCAAACACTCGAAACAAACCGGGCAGGTCTTGGCGGTCGATGTAGCCGTAGATCGCTCGACGGTGTGAGAACGGCTCCTTGGTCAGCTCCGCCGGACGACCGCCCATCGTCAGATCCAACTGGCCGGCGCCGGCGAGCATCGCATCTCGCATCGCTTCGAATTCGAGGCGACGCCGGTTCATCCGCCAATAGAGCATGTTCTCGGGGTCAATCGCCTCGCACTCCGGGCGACGGAGGCTGGCCTGCTGATACGTGGCGGACAGGACCATCGTCCGATGAAGACTCTTCAGCGACCAGCCGCCGGCGATCAGCTGGGAGGCCAGGTGGTCGAGCGTGTCCGACTGGACGGGCCGATCGCTGCGCGTGCCAAAATCGCTCGGCGTGCTCACCAAGGGCGTGCCAAAATGGTGCATCCAGACCCGGTTCACGATCACGCGCGCCGTGAGGGGATTGTCGGGCGACACAATGGCGCGGGCCAGCTCCTCGCGACCGCTGCCATGGGCAAACGGCTGGCGATCGAACCCGGCCACAGCCAGCAGGAACTGCCGAGGCACCTCCTTTCCTGGACGCGCATGGTTGCCGCGAATGAACACGTGCGGGTTGTGTGGCACGCCACCTTCACGGACGACCATGGCGCGCGGCGGTGAGCCGGGCGAGTCGACTTGAAAGGACTGGACGTTGCGCTCCAATTCCCGATACGTGTTGCCTTCGGCCCGGGTCAGCAGGCCGGACGTCTCCGTGGCTGCAATGTCGGTCAACGATCCCGGACCGACGAGAATTTCCAGGACCTGGCGGGTCGCTTCTTCCGGCTGCTGGCCGTCGGGTGAAGTCGGTGTAGGCTCCTGCTGCTGACTGTAGAGAGTCGAGAACAACTGGCCATACACACGAGCCAGATCCAGCTTGGTGAGCGGTGGCTCGGCGTGAAGTGCCTCTTTTACGGCTCGATTCAACTGACCCGGCGCCATCCCCTCGGCGGTCCCCTCCCATTTCTCGAGAATCGCGGGAGCCTTATCCGTATATTCGGGGTCGGGAAGCTGCGCGAGTTCGAACAAGGGACCCAGTACCGGGTGATCCGCCTTGGCAGATCGAGCCAGGTGTTCCCGCCAACGCTGCACGAGTCGCGGCTTGAACTCCTCACCCTTCAAGGCAATGAAGGGCTGCTGGATCAACGACTCCTCCGGCTCTCGCGTGATGGCCCGGGCCAGGTAGTCCGCCGCATGGCGGCGCGCAGCCTCCGCGATTTCCCCCCGCTTCTGCTCCAAAAACGTGTCCAGCTCAGCCTGGCGTCGATCCACTTCCTGCTGGAATTCCGCATAACCGGGGATCTCCGTGGGGTCGCCGATCACGGGCAGGTCAGCTGGCTCGTTGGAACTGGCAAAGACACCGTAGAGCGAGTAGTAATCTTCGGTCGGAATCGGATCGTACTTGTGATCGTGGCAACGCGCACACGACACGGTCAGTCCCAGCAACCCACGTCCCACAACATCGATCTGGTCGTCAATGTCGAGGTGGCGGTTGTTGAACTTGCGGCCAACCGTCAGCAGTCCCAAAGCCGCCAGGTTTGGATCATCGGGCTGCGAGCATAGCAGGTCGGCGGCCAGTTGATGCAGGATGAACTGATCGTACGGCATGTCCTCGTTCAACGCCCGAATGACGAAATCCCGATATGTGTATGCGTAGGGATAACGCCTTTCGCGGTCAAATGCATACCCGCGCGTGTCGGCGTAACGTACTACGTCCAACCAGTGACGCCCCCAACGCTCACCGTAATGGGGTGACGCCAGATACTGGTCGACCAGCCGTTCATACGCGTCCGGAGCAGGGTCATCGACGAAAGCTTGTACCTCCTCCGCTGTCGGTGGCAGTCCGAGCAGATCAAACTTCAATCGACGAATCAGCGTAAATCGGTCGGCTCGCGGAGAGGGGGTAAGTCCGTTGCTTTCCAGCCGTGCCAGGACGAATTGATCAACGGGCTGAGCGATCCACTCAGGCGTGTTCACGGCAGGCAAGGGGGGGGCCGCGATCGGTTGAAAGGACCAGTGCTGCTTGAGCTGCACCGCATAACGCTGCTCCCTGGTCATCGGCTCGTCCCCAGCGGACACATCGCCGCTCCAGGGCAGTCCCATGCCGATCCAGGTGCTCAATATGGCGATCTCATTATCTGGTAGCTTCTCGTCCGGAGGCATTGCCACACTCTCCGTATGCTGCAATACCTGCCACAAGTAGCTCCCGTCCGTCTTGCCGGCGCTGACGAGCGCCTTGCCGCTGCTCCCTCCAGCCAGCAGGCTCTGACGAGAGTCGAGTCGCAAGCCGCTCTCCTGTACCTCTTCGCCGTGACACTCCCAGCAACGCTCAACAAGAATCGGACGCACTTGATCCGCAAAAAACTGCTGCTGTTGAGCCGTTGCCGCCTGCTCTTCGCCGGCGCCGGCTACCGCGGGGACTGCCAGGAGCAGCAGAACAATCAGAGCACGGAGACTGTTCATGGTGACATCTCGGTCGGGTGGTGGGGAGCCGTTGTCGCGGATGGGGGCCAAGTGGATGCGAGGTCGACGGTCGTGGGAGCATGCAGCTGCACTGCCAGGTAATCATTTATTGTCCGTTGGTGCACATTTGCCAGTGCCCGAGCCGAAAAGGTCCGCTCGCACCAGGCCCCTACGCCCCGCCATCCTCTTGCTCCCCTCCCCATCAATACGCGGCAAACACTAGGCAATGGACCATTAACTGTTAGATACCAAGTACTTGTGTTCGTTCCACCAGTCGCCCCAGGAAGTTCGATCCGGATTAGCGAGACTCGAGCGAAACCTGCAGAATCGCCTCGTTATCCCGGAGCTTGGCCAACGTCGATGCGGATGGTGGCGTATCTAGCTGGAACGTGCAGCAGGCGGCCTTCGCTCCGTCAAAGATCGTGTTCTCCATCTCCTCCACGTTGATTCCCTCTTCCCGCAGCAAGTCGAGCACGCTGGCCAATACGCCCACTTGATTGAAATGGCGAACCACCAGCGAATGAGTGGCTGGCGACCTGGCACACATATTGACCGTGTTGACCGGTTTTCCCGTCTCCCGAAATAGTCTGATAATGCGCACGACTTCACTGGCGATGGCTTCCGAAGCCTCGTCCGTCGACGCTCCAATATGCGGCGTCGCGGTCACCAGGCCAGCCAATTGCGTATTCTCGAAGGGCGCTTCACCCTGTTTCGGTTCGTCGGGAAAGACATCCAATCCGACCCGCAATTTCTTCTCTTGGATCGCTTCCATCAGAGCCTGGTGATCGACGATCTCACCTCGGGCGGCATTGATCAGGATGCTTCCTTCCTTCATGGCCGCCAGGAATTCCTGGTTCACCATTGCGACGGTCTCCGGTGCCGCTGCCAGGTGAATGGAGATCGCGTCGCTGCAGCGGGCCAATTCGAGCGGCGTGGCGCAATATCCGACTCCCATCTCGGCTGCACGCTCCTCGGTCAAGCTGCGACTCCAGGCCACCACTTCCATGCCGAGCCCTTTCGCTCGACAGATCATCTCCTGACCGATCATGCCGACCCCGAGAATACCCAGCGTGCGACCACGCAGTCCACGTGCCTTGCCGTACTCCTTCTTACGCCACTTGCCGCTCCGCAGGTCGTTCGAGGCACCAACAATCTGCCGATCACAGGCGATCAACAGGCCAATGGCCAGTTCCGCGACGGCAGCACTGTTCTTGCCGGGACAATTCGTGACATAGATGCCACGCTGGCTGGCTTCCTGAACATCAATCGTGTTCACGCCTGCTCCAGCTCGCACGATCAGCGACAACTGCTTGCCGGCACTGATCGTCTCGGCCGTGACTTTCGTCGATCGGACCACCAATACTTGCGCATTGCCCACGGCAGCAGGCAATGTGTCCGCAGTCAAGTCAGGCTGCACATCAAGCGTCGTGCCCAGTTGCTGCAACGCATCCTCAGTACTCTTCGACAACTTGTCGGCAATCAGGACTTTCATGGTTCACCTCGGTTAATGCGTGACAAACCGGCAGCCACTTCTTCAGTACATTAGTGTGAGCGTGTTGGCCAGGCAAAACAACCAGGTGTTGACGCGAAACGCATCGTCGGTTCCCCCCTCGCCATACGTAGAACGGAATTCATTCCGTTCGTGCAGCATCCATTGCTTGCCACTTCCTGCGACGTAAAATGGCAATTGCGGCGTCAACGAAAGTCGGAAATCCGAAATCCTAAATCCGAAATCCCAAACAAATCCAAAACCCAAAACCCAAAACCCAAAAACCTCCGCTGCCGGCAAAACCACAGTCACGCACCCGCCAGCAGATACTCACCACGGGGGCATGCAACCGCGTCCTCCGTTTTCCCTTTCTCCCTTGTTCCCTTTCTCCCCTTTTTCTGCCATTCACGTTTAGTGTATCGGGTTTCGCAGGACGTTTAACTTCAGATCGCGGAGAACCATAACATGACCCTATGGACAATCGCTTGCTGTTTGGTGGGATGGGGCGCGACGGATCACGTCGATATGCTCGACTCGTTTGACTATCCCACTACCGCCGCGGCTTCCCAGGTATGGCACGCGCAAGCCGAGCGGGGCGAGGCGATACGTGTGGGGATGGCTCAGATCGAGGGACAGGATGTTCTCGAATTGCCGACGCCGTTTGCCACACACCCGAAACTCGGACGCGTCTATATCGACCGCCAGGTCAACCTGGATTTGGCGGCCGCCGGCGAGTTACGGCTGGAGGTGCGCAGCACGGCGCCGGAATCCGGGTGCCGGTTGTCGCTCTACTTTCACAGTGAACAGGGCTGGTACGCCGCCGGGGCGGATCTGTCGGGTCGAAATTGGCAGACACTGCGATTTTCCAAGGCAGCGTTTACGGTGGAAGAATCGCCGACCGGCTGGCACAAGATCGACGCGATTCGGATCGCCGTGTGGCGCGGGCAGCCTCAGGACGGTACCGTTTATCTTCAACGGTTGGAGGCGGCCCAGCATGATGTGGCCTTGATCATCCCCTCGGCCAGTGCCTCGGGAGAACTGCGCAGCGCGTTGCAGACGGCAGAGGATGTTGGCGAGATGTTAAGTGAACTTGGGCTGGGCAGTGACGCCGTGGAAGACACCGCGGTCGTCCGAGGCGCGCTGGGCAAACGCCGCATTGCGATCCTGGCGTACAATCCCGGTTTATCGAGTGAATCGACCGAGGCATTAGTGCAGTTCGTGAATCAAGGTGGGAAAGTAGTGGCCTGCTACCAACTGCCGCGGGAACTGGGCGAGGCATTGGGATTTGCCCAGCCCCGCTACGTGCGTCCCGCCCGGCCCGGCGGGTTCGCCGAAATCCGCTTCGAGGCCCCCGATGTGGAGGGACTGCCGCAGGCCGTGCGGCAGGCATCCTGGAACATCACGACCGCCGAGCCCGCTGGCTTCCACGCTCGCGTGATCGCCAAGTGGTTTGACGACGCGGGACAGCCGACCGAACAGCCGGCTATGCTGTTGAGTGACCGGGGGGCGTTCTTCTCGCACATCATCCTGCGCGACGACCGCGCACAGAAGGTTCAGATGCTGGCGGCGATCCTCGGTCAGCTCGCCCCTCCCTTGTGGCGGCAAATGGCCGATCAGGCAATGGAGCGCAGCGGCCAAGTCGGCCACTTGCCCGACCGCAAGGCGCTCGTGGAGTTTCTCGAGGACACTAACAACCTGAGTCCCTCCGGCAAAGTCGACGCCGCTCACCATCTGGCGACCGGGCAGCGATTGTGTAAGGCCGCCGAGCGTAAGCACGCCGAGGGCCAATACGCCGAGGCTGTCAAGCTGGCGGCGGAAGCTCATCGGGAATGGAAACAGGGATACCTGGCAGCGCAGCCGAGCAAGTCAGTCGAAGGGCGCGCTTTCTGGAATCACTCCGGCACCGGCGCGTACCCTGGCGATTGGGACCGGACGGCGCGAGAGCTGAGCAAAGCTGGCTTTAACATGATCCTGCCCAATATGCTCTGGGGCGGGACGGCTCACTATGCCAGTGACGTGCTCCCGCGCAGCCGTACTTTCGAACAGTATGGAGATCAGATCGAACAATGTGTGGCGGCGGCCCAGAAACATGGACTGCAGGTTCACGTGTGGAAAGTGAACTGGAATTTGTCGGGAGCCCCTCAGGAGTTTGTTGCCAAAATCCACCAGGAGAACCGCAATCAGGTGTCCGTCGATGGCAAGGCTCATGATTGGCTCTGTCCGTCGCATCCGGACAACTTCCAGTTGGAACTCGACAGCATGCTCGAAGTTGCCCGCAAACATGACGTCGATGGATTACATTTCGACTACATTCGCTATCCCGATCGAGACAAGTGTTACTGTGAAGGCTGTCGCGCGCGATTCGAGGCCGACCTTGCCCGCAAAGTCGCTAATTGGCCGCAAGACTGCTATTCAGGCCCCTTGCGCGACGACTATGCGACCTGGCGCTGCAAGCAGATCACGCGGTTGGTGAAAGCTGTGCACGACGAGGCCAAGCAGCTGCGCGGGGATATCACCATCTCGGCGGCCGTGTTTGGTGATTATCCGAGTTGCCGCGAGTCGGTGGCTCAGGATTGGCCCGTCTGGATCGCGGATGAACTGTTGGATTTCGTCTGTCCCATGGACTACTCGCAGGACGATCAGGCGTTCATGGCTTTGGTCAGCAATCAGCTCCGCTTGGTGGACGGACGCATTCCGTTATATCCGGGCATTGGGCAGTGGCGACTGACCGAGGATCGGACCGTCGGTCAGATCTTTCTAGCTCGCCAGTTGGGGGTGCCCGGGTTTACCATCTTCGACCTGAGCGCCGAATCGATCCATTCAGCCGTCCCGGCTGTAGGTCTGGGGGTCGGCCGCCAGAAGGCGACACCACCACACTCGACAGACCGGCGCTGACCGTTCGTGAGTAATGCTTGGATCACGCCGGCGGCCGGACCATTAATCGGCGTGGCCGCGAACCAACGCGCGAATGTGCTCGAGAATGTAGCGAATAACGTGGGGCGACTTGGGCGGACGGCCAGGATGTGACGCGAGATCGGCGGACACCTGCAATCGCGCGCGCCAGCCGCCTGTCTTATGTGGCGTGACGTCGGTGAGAAACGATTCGAGCCTTTGCTGATACGGCGGCGGGCTCGTCTGTGTGGCGAGCCTGCGAACGCGTTCATCCTCATCATCCGCCAACAGATCCCGCAGTTGTGCCCACGCATGTTTACGCTGCAATGCTCGAGCAGCTTCGCGACGTATCAGCACGCGGCCGCCGCGTGCCGCATCGGCAATCGCAGATGTGCCCAGCGTACCCGGGCAGCGTCCGAGCAGCCAGATGACCAGTCGCTTCATGGGAGCGGCGGATGTGCGTTGCAGAAGAAATGCGAAGACGATCGGGCTCATGGTCTGCACCATGACACGAAAATCGTCCCGCATGGGAAGCAGCGAGCCGGGTGTGCTCGAGCCTTCTACCGGCGCACGACGAACGATCTGCCCCAGCAATCTGAGATATTGAAGATCACGGCGATGCAGGCGATGCTTGTGGCCACCGTACGATATCCGCAGTCGCATCAGGGGAAAGCCGTAGAGTTCCCAGTTGCGATACATGATTGCAGTCCTGAGCACGCTGGTAATGATGCGCACTGGCCGCGGATCGTGCCTGCCAGACAACGCCAATTTTAGAACGGGCCAAACGTGTCGGCAACGTTTCTGGGGTGTCCCCACTCGCGGGGCACAGCACGGGAACCGCAGAGGATCTGACAGGATCTGGTTCGGGCACGACTCGACTCATCATCAAAAGTCGTTCGCCGCTGGAGTACTCCTACCGGCGTACCGGCAGAGGGACTCTGTGAGTCTGTTTGCCACCCGGCCTGGGGGTTTGTTTTGGGGTTGACCGGGCTGAGGGATCTTGAGAGCATCTGCTGCCATTTTTCATGTGGGCCACTCGCATGCGCGGAGGCCCCCGGAGTGCTTTCGCGTGCAGGTCGGGGAGTCAGGAATCGATGAAGCCCGGATATTGCGTAATCATCGGCGTTGGGATGACCCTGTTCGGGAGTCTGGCGGGGTGCAAATCTCCCTACTATGCGGACAAGGGTGCTGCCCTCGGTGGTTTGGCTGGCGGATTGACCGGTGCGGCGATTGGCAATAACAACGGGAACGCGGCGGGCGGTGCCTTACTGGGTGGTGCTGTCGGTGCTTTAACGGGCGCGGTGATTGGCGATTCGATGGACGAGGAGGTGGAACGTCGCCAGGCGTTGATCGAAGCGAAGACTGGCCGGCGCATGGCCAATGCCGTAACGACCAACGATGTCACGACGATGGTGTCGTCCGGTCTGAGTGATGATGTGATCATCAATCACATTCATGCCAATGGCGTCGCCGGGCCGTTGAGTTCCAGTGAGATTCTTCAATTGAATCGACAAGGTGTGAGCGATAACGTCATCACCGCCATGGAACAGGAGGCGGTCAGGCAAGCAAACGCCACTCCCATGGTCAGCAGTCCACCGGTGATCATCGAGGAATCCTACGTCATGCCGCCCTATTGGGGGCCACCTCCCTACTACTACCGCCATCGTCCGCCACCGCGGTATTACCACCGTCGTCCGGGCGTTTCCTGGGGCTTCTCGTTCGCTCGGTGACGAATCATCGCGGCAGCTGCCAGTGGAGTGCGAGTCTGTCGCGAAAAGCTGAGAGAAGCGAACGCAGTCAGGTTCCGCACTGTCCGACACAAATTGCTCGGCCATTTCGATAGCGGATCTCATCCCTGGATAACTGAGTGGTGTTGTGCACGTTCCCCACCGCCCAGGCCGGAAGGTTGTTCGCGGGCCGCAAGCCGCTATAAAGATCAATGAGGCTTTGCCGGTTTTTTTCTAGTGGCTGCGGCTCAGTCGCGTCTGGCTTGGTTTGCATAGCCGACGAAAGTGCCGGGCGGTGGGGATGCCGCCATGCCAACTGACAAGGCCAGTGACCGTGCCAACTGACCAGTAGAGGTGACATATGGCGAGCAAAACGACTCGTCGCAGTTTCCTTACGACCACTTTGCTGACGGGTGCTCTGGCGGGGCTCGAGGCTCGCCGACTGATGGCTGGTTTGCCTGCTGTTTCGTTCTGTGCGATCGAGCCGTCGTCTGGCGCGGTGCAGTTCTGTCGCGAGATTGAACCTGTTGTTCGGTTGTTGGAGGAAACGCCGCGCGACAAGCTGCTCGAGGAATTCGCGCACCGAATCCGAGCGGGCCTCTCGTATCAGGAGGTGGTGGCCGCGTTGCTGCTGGCGGGGGTGCGGAACATACAGCCGCGGCCGAGTGTGGGATTCAAGTTTCACGCGGTGCTGGTGGTGAATTCCGCACATGTAGCGAGTCTGGCGTCACCGGAAGCGGACCGCTGGCTCCCCATTTTCTGGGCCTTGGATTACTTCAAGGAATCGCAGGCGCGAGACGTTCGCGAAGGGAACTGGACGATGCAGTGCGTCGACGAATCGGCGGTGCCGCCGCCCAGTCGTGCGCGGCAGGCTTTCGTTCGCGCGATGGAGCAATGGGATGAGTCAGCGGCCGATGCGGCGGTGGCCGCACTGGCTCGGTCGGCGGGGGCCAACGAAGTATTTGAGCTCTTCTACCAATTCGGATGTCGCGACTTCCGGTCCATTGGACACAAGGCCATCTATGTTGCCAACGCTCAACGGACGCTCGGTTGCATAGGCTGGCAGCACGCCGAACCGGTGTTGCGGTCATTGGCCTATGCGTTACTGAATCACGAGGGCGATCCGAATCCGGCACAGAGTGACCTGGACGCCGACCGACCGGGGCGGCGCAATGAAGAGCGTCTGTCCCAGGTCCGCGGAGAGTGGCTGGACGGGAAAGTGGACCCGGCGGCCACCGCCGACATGATGTCTGTTTTGCGGAGCGGATCCGCTGACGAGGCCTGCGATATGGTTGTGCAGCTGTTGAATCGGGGAGTTGCCGCCCAGTCGATCTGGGATGGTTTACTTTGTGGAGCGGGTGAACTGCTCGTGCGCCAACCGGGAATTGTCGCGCTGCATGCTGTGACCTCCTCCAATGCTTTGCGTTATGCCTTCGCGACCAGCGGCAATGATCGCACGCGGCAGCTGCTGTTGTTGCAGAACGCGGCGTTCCTGCCACTCTTTCGCCAAGCCATGCACGGGCGTGGTGCCGTGGGCGAACAGAATCTGGAGCAACTGGAGCCGATCGGGTCCGAGCAACTGCCGGGCGAAGTGATCAGCGATATTTTCGCGGAGATCGGCAGCGATCGTTGGACGGCTGCCGGCCGAGTGCTTGGCTATCTGCAGCAAGGCCCGGCGGAACTGTTGGTGGACGAAGCTCGTCGCCTCGTGTTCTTGAAGGGAACCGACTCGCACGATTACAAATTCAGTTCCGCGGTGCTGGAAGACTACTATCACGTGAGTTCCGACTGGCGCGACAAGTACCTGGCCAGTGCGGTTTTTAACCTGCCTGGTTCCACCGCTCAAGACAACTCGCTGGTGCCACGCATCCGAGCGGCTTTGGCCGGTTGAACGGCGGCGGGTGGGACGCGAACGAGTCAGGCGCTGGCGGCTGACTCATTCGCTCGAGTGTTCCCGTCCCTCTTCCACGCGTTTGATCCACTCCGCGACAGCTTCCTGCGAACTCTGGAGTTTCGGTCGCGGCCGCTTTGGCTTCTTCGCCGGTTTGGGTCGATCGACGTCGATCCAGGGGGCTCGCCAGCGACGGTCGGAATGCCGCTGGATGAACTCGTCATAATCTCGGGCCCGCACCATGCCGGCACCTTCCAAGTGGCCGAGGATTCTCTGCTGCTGGTCTTCGTCGCCGTGTACCCAGACATTGAGCAGGGCTTCTTCAAACTGCTGGCTGATCAACAACAGCTTTCGCAGTTCCTCGCGCGGCTTTGGCGACGCCTGGTGAGCGAATGGCCAAGTTGATCCGCTCGCCCTGCGCCATGCGCTCCTTGATGCGGACAAGCTGCGAGGCGACTTGCCGGGCGTCGTTGTTGGGGCCGAGGACTTCACGCACGGAAACGCGGCGGTTATCCGACATTCCCTCGTGCCATCGCTTGCGCAGCGAGTGTGTCAGCTCTTCGTCAGGATGGAAAAGGTGGAGAATCAGTGATTCACCGTCATCGAGTCGACACAGCTCGTCGTCGACCAACGAGCAGAGGTGTTCCTCGCGAAAATGGCCCGCGACATTCACGTCCCGCGAAGTCCCATCCGGTCGGATAATGCGGATCTTTACGCGGCTGGGGCCCGTTGCCGCGGGCTGAGTGGATGAGGCGGGCACCGCAGCTGGTGCCGTCGTGTCAGACGCAGGGGGCGAGGCATCGGAAGATTCTTTCCACATCGATCAAGTTCCGCGGCAGAGGGTGATAATCATCCCTGGTCTTGCGCACAGCCGACCGCACTCGCGGTGGCTGTCACCTCCAGACGTCGGTCGTGGGCACGTCGGCAATCACAGAGCCGCTGTCGCTGCTCGGCGAAGTGCGTCGGACTTTCCGGCCAGTAGCATGTGGCTGCGTGTCGGCCACGGTTTCCCGCTGCGAAACCAACTGCCCCTGATACGGCTGTGCCGGCGATGACCGCCGGGAAGTGATGGACTGGTGGGCAGACCAACCCGCCTGGCCCCGGCAAGCGGGCTCACCCACCTCCTTCGAAGCTAGCAGAAATCCGTGCCAAAGGGAAACAAAAATTCCCAAACTGCCAGTGTGGCCGGCCGCGTCGGGCCATGCTGATCCACGGTCGGCCCGCCTGGGGAGCAGCCGCACTTATCAGGGGGTGACGCGAGAGCCTGCGAGCTGTTGGGGCGTCCGCTTTGTTTCGGACGGCATGCCCCAGAATGGGATCGCCGGATGCGTGAAGCGGGAATTCGAGCCGAAAACGCGGGGACCGGCGTGTCCTCGCCGCTCAATTGGGGTAAAACGATCAATGCGTGGGACTGCCAATGAGACCAGCTCTTGTCCAAGGGTAACGATCATGAACGGCTCGGTTCACCTCATCTCACTCGTGGCGCTGCTCGTCCTGCCTCTTGCTTCGGCCGCTCAGCCGGCAACTCCCAGCGTGCTGCCCGGTACGCAGCCGTTGACGTGGGAGGACGATATCGCGTCGCGATTGGTCGCCGATGCCGATCGCTTCTCTGTTGCAACGGATCGACGAGTCCGTGGCTGGTCGAGCAGGCTTCTGGCAGCGGGATGAAAGTTCCTGGGCGGCCTATGAAACGTCCATTGAACCGAATCGGCGCCGGCTTGCGCATATCCTGGGGGTCCGGGATCCGCGTCTCACCTGTCATGCCCTGTCGCTGGTCGGCACCACCTCGCAGCCGGCCATCGTTGCTCAGAACGCTCGCCTGCAGATATTCTCCGTGCGTTGGTCCGTGCTGGGGCGTATGCACGGGGAGGGACTGCTGCTGGTGCCGCGTACATCCACGCCGATGGCCGACATCGTGGCCGTGCCGGATGCCGATCAGAGTCCTGAAGCGATCTGCGGACTGGTGGAGGGAGTGGATGAAGCCTCGCAGTTCGCGCGACGGCTGGCCGAGGCAGGTTGCCGCGTGTTAGTCCCGGCGTTGGTCGATCGTAAACTTGAGCCTCGCAACGGTCGTGCGACGCTGACCAACCGCGAGTATGTCTATCGTAGCGCCTTTGAATTGGGCCGGCATTTGATCGGTTACGAGGTGCAGAAGATTCTGGCGGGTGTGGATTGGTTCGAACACGAGGCACGCGGACACAACCCGCGTATCGCCGTCGTGGGATGGGGCGAAGGAGGAATGCTGTCACTCTATGCCGCTGCGCTCGACCGACGCATTGATGTCGCGTGCGTCAGCGGCTACTTCGAGCCGCGAGAATCGCTGTGGCAACAGCCGATAGATCGCAACGTGTTCGGATTGCTGGAGCAGTTTGGAGATGCCGAAGTGGCCAGCCTGATTGTGCCGCGAACGCTGATCGTCGAGGCGGCTGGTGGACCCGCGGTGACGATTCCGGCAGGGCAGGGGGGAGCACCGGCGGAATTGGTCACTCCCGCCTTGCCGCGCGTGCAAGCTGAAGTCCAACGTGCTCAACAACTGGTCGAAAAAGTGCCGGGCGGCGATACGATTCAGTTGATCGTATCGGGGGAGGGAGACGGTCCGTATTTGACGCAGAACACGCTGCAGAAGATCGTGGAACGACTCGGTCCGAACGTCGGGATTCTGGAGCCTCAGCCGGCGCCTACGTACCGGGGCGACCCGCAGTTGATCGAACAACGTGCCCGGCGACAAGTGCAGGAGATGGATGATCACAATCAGTGGCTGCTCGGCGAGAGCGAGTACACGCGCGCGGAATTCATGAAGGAATTGGATACCGGTTCGCCGGAGGCTTTTCAGGCGTCGAGTCAACGGTATCGCGACATCTTTCGCGACGAAGTGATTGGGCAGTTCGACCTCCCCTTGATGCCTCCGCAGGCCAGTTCACGGCGCGTCTATGATATGCCGCTGTGGACGGGCTACGAAGTCGTGATGGATGTTTTTCCAGGCCTTTTTGCCTACGGGATTCTGCTCCTGCCGAAGGACCTGCAACCAGGCGAGCGCCGGCCGGTGGTGGTGTGCCAGCATGGTCTGGAGGGGCGTCCGCAGGATATCGTCGCGGGCGACCACAGCGCCTATCACGACTTTGCCGCGAAGTTGGCCGAGCGCGGCTTCATTACGTTCGCCCCCCAAAACCTCTACATCTTCGGCGACCGCTTCCGTACGCTGCAGCGAAAAGCCAATCCGCTGAAGAAGACCCTCTTCTCGCTGATCATCCCGCAGCATCAGCAGATCGTCAACTGGCTGGCGTCGCTCGATTGCGTTGATCCGCAGCGCGTGGCGTTCTATGGACTATCGTATGGCGGCAAGAGCGCCATGCGGATTCCCCCCTTGGTGCCGGGGTATTGCCTGTCGATTTGTTCTGCGGACTTCAATGAATGGGTGTGGAAAAACGCCTCGACGCGCGCCGACTACAGCTATGTGTGGACCGGCGAATATGAGATTTTTGAGTTTGACCTGGGGAGCACGTTCAACTATGCGGAGATGGCCGCCTTGATCGCCCCTCGTCCGTTCATGGTCGAACGAGGGCACTTCGACGGCGTGGCGCCCGACGAGAAAGTGGCGCACGAGTTCGCCAAGGTGCGGCGACTCTACGCCGCACAACTTGGCATTCCCGAACAGTGCGAAATCGAGTGGTTCGTCGGTCCCCATACGATCAACGGCAGGGGGACCTTCGAGTTTCTACACAAGCATTTGAAGTGGCCTGAGCGGTAACATGCTCGGCGTTGGTCATTTCTTCACAACCCAGATATTGCGGAAAAAGACCGGATTGCCGTGTCCTTGCAGGAAGAGCGGCGCGGGGTCCGGACCCTCTTGGATTCGGCCAGGCGTGTCGTGAGGAAGCTCGATGTCTTCCATAATGGGGACACCGTTGTGTCGGATGGTGATCCGGGCGTTCTTGACCTTCTTGCCGTTCTCGTAACGCGCCGCGGTGAAGTCGATGTCGTAGGTCTGCCATGTCAATGGCGGCAAACACATGTTCACCAGCGGCTTGGCGATCGAATAGATTCCGCCACATTCGTTGTTCTCGCCCTCTAGTCCGAATGAATCGAGCACCTGCACTTCGTAACGGCTCTGTACGTATACGCCACTGTTGCCGCGCGCTTGTCCGCGGGCCAAGGGCTTGAAAGGCGTGCGGAACTCCAAATGCAGGGAATGGTCGCCAAACACCTCCTTGCTGCTGCACTCGGGTTGCAGCAACTTGTCGTCACTCATGTGTTGCGGTTCGAACTGGTCGGCCGAAGTACCGTCGAACAGAACCAAAGCGCCTGCAGGCGGCTTAGCTCCCAGCGTCGGACTCGTCCGCTCGACCTTCTTCAGAGTGCCCAACGGTGCTCCAGCACCGAAGACCGTCAACGTCTGGCCCGTGACTTCCGCGTCCCATTGATCGCCTTCAAAGCGAGCGGTCTTTCCTGACAGCTTGCCGTCGGCCATTTCACGACGATCACCACGCTTCCATCCGTCACCCGGCAGCCCACCTTCGTACCCAACGAGTGTGAAACTACCGTCCCCCAGTGCGATGACTTGAGCGCCCCAACGCTCCTCCACACCGTCCGGCGCGACGTGCCCCACATATTCGCCTTGAATCGCATAGTCGGGCCCCGCCGACTTGGGATCGAGATAGGTTTTCGCATCGTCGTCAGCGGCCTGGGCGAATGCCGCCGCGCCAATTACCAGCAGACTCAAGAGGGGGATCAAACGGTCAGTCATGGTGAGAACTCCCGGAGTGAAACTCGATGCAGGACAGTCATCCCTTCGACACTCCCGCCATTCTGGCCGCTCGCCGAGCCGGTCGCAAGGAGGCTGGCACCCGTGTCCGCAGCCAGGTGGTCACGTCGTCGCAACGGCGAACACAGGAAGCCGCGAAAACGGACGGAAGTCGGTGCGTAGTGGGGCAAGCGGGCAGGAAATGACACGACCCAGTCGCCTGTTGGCAACTGGGTCGCGTGAACTCGCTTGTTGGGGATCTCCGGTGATCCTCACGAGTGGGTGGCTGCCCGACGGACAGCCCGCCGACTGCCTTTAGGCAGAGCCACCTCGATGGCTAGTACAGCAATATTCCACTAGATCACCTCCTTTCCACCAGTACCATGCCCGGGTCACCGCATAGCCGCGCGGCCACCAAACGGGCCTCTAGTCCATCGTGCTGCGCCGGCACGAACTCTACCTGCTATTAATGCCGGCCGGACCCGTGGGGCAAGTCCCCTTTTCTCTGATTTTTTACGGTATTTTTCCCCATCCTGGCGGCCCCTGGGCCCTCTGCGACGCGTGGCCACTCACGACGCTAAGAACCAGAACAACCGCGCCCGCGACTCACTGTCCAACGGGGCCGCGTACTCGCTGATCTCAAACGCCTCCATACACTCGATCTCCGCGCCGCGCGGCAGCCCGTATTGAGCGATCAATTCCGTGCGAAACCGGTCGGCGCGTGGCCGGATGATCCTCGTATACCACTCCCGCAGCCAGTGCCAGCGGTCCTCCGCCTCGCCGGGTACCTGATCGGCAATGCCTTGGTTAAAGGGAAGGAATTCAAATACCTGCGACTCGTGGCAGGCGAGCATCGAAATGATCGTGTCCAACTGGTCGGCGATGTCGATGACGACGTCACCCACCAACGGGTACGGCCGCGTGAATAAATCAGTCATGTAGGCCACGACAGGATCCCGCGCCAGAATGGGTACGTCCGGGACAATGAGAGGCACCGTGACCATGTACGACGCGTCTTGCACGGCCTGCCCCACGGCTCGATGGTCCGGATGGTAGTCGTTGGGACGGTGAGTCAGCACGAGGTCGGGCCGGAAGTCGCGGATCGCTCGAATCACTTTCTCTCGCACCTCCAGAGTGGACTGGAGAGTCCCGTCAGGATAATCCCAGGCCTCGAACTCGGCTCCAATCAGGGCGCCTGCCGCCGTGGCTTCCGCTCGCCGTATGCGTGCCAGTTCGGCCGGCTGCTGGCGATGATGGCCCGATCGGCCGTCCGTAACGGAAACCATCTTGACCACATGCCCTTGCTGCCGATAGATCGTCGCCAATCCCCCGGCATGGAATTCGGCATCATCCGGGTGAGCACCGAGGATCAGCAGTCGCAGTGGATTTCTAGGCATGTTGATCTCACTGTTAGAGCAATTCGAGAATCCGGCCAGGTGTCGGCACCGAGGGGCCGCTTACCAAATTGCACTTTCCAGAGCGGGTGTCAATCGGGCGCTGCGAACCATGACCTCTCTGCGGCCGGCCGTGGCTGGCCCGCCTTTTGCCCGCCTGAGCGTGCCGCCGAGCGGAATTTGTCCAAATCCCCAAGGCGCTCGTCAGGGAGAGAGGTGCGGCGGCTAAGAAATAAGATAGGAAGTTTGTGTGAAGTGGTTAAAATGAACTGGTTCTGTCGCGGCTGCCTCGGTTGGAGAGTAGCTCACATGGGGTGTCATCGGATCGCCGATAGTGCCCGTGTACTTCGCAAGGGTGGTTTTTTCGAGAACAGGGTTGGGCAACGAACGGAGAGAAAATGGTGCGACTTACGACAATTCTGACGATCAGCATGGCGGTGACGCTAGTTCTGGCAGCTCACACTAATCTACCGGCTGCCATGGTGACCGAATCGTTCTTTTTGGACCAGTCCAACGAACTTCCTGACGGCAGCAACTATGGCGTTGTGAAGCTAACGGCGGATTCGGTCTCCGGTACCGTGGCGTTTGAAGTTACCGCCCCCTACATCTATTCAGGTGTTCAGGGCAGCAACTATGGTTTTGACAAGTTTTACTTCAATGCTAACGACTTGCTGCTGACGCACGATTTCACGATTACGGGGCCCGTTGATTGGCAAGTTGACCAAGGATCCCACCAGGCCAGCGGATTTGGCAAGTACGATTTCCTCTTGACGCCCGCACCCGGACTGAATTCCTCGCCAACGCTGGAGTTCACGATCCAGCTGAATGCCGGCAAGGAGTCGTGGGCGACCATCGACAATTTTGCGAACACGAACGGGGCCGACGCGGCGAAGCCGCCGCTCTATTTCTTTGCGGGGCACGTCAAGGACTTCGCGCAGACCTTTGGCGAGACCAGCCATTTCGCCACAGGCTCGACCCCGGTGCCTGAGCCTTCCGCAATCGTGCTGTGGGGACTCTGTGGCGCCATCGGTCTGGTTCTTGCCCGTCGATCGCGTTCGCGCAGCGTCCAAGACGCCCCTACGTAGAACGGAATTCACTGCGTTCGCGCAGCATCCAAGACGCCCCTACGTAGAACGGAATTCACTGCGTTCGCGCAGCATCCAAGACGCCCCTACGTAGAACGGAATTCACTGCGTTCGCGCAGCATCCAAGACGCCCCTACGTAGAACGGAATTCATTCCGTTTGCGCAGCATCCAAGACGCCCCCCATTTCCCGAGTTATTGTCAATAGTTGTGGAGCAGTTTTTGAGTAGGCGACGCTTTTGGGCACTTCAAGTACCGGTGCCTTCTCTGTTCCGGGGGTGGTCGTGGTGGTTTACCATCGCTTGATCCATGGCACGTCGCGGCCCAGCGCGTGACACACATCGACGGCGGCCTGGTAGACCGTGATGTTCTCCACGGCAGCGTACAGATCGAGTTGGTTGCCGTGTGATTTGCATTGGTGACAGGAGTAGCGATCCGTGCTGAGATTCACCGAAAACGAACGGCTATGCGTGGATGTGGAGCCGTGTACGGGACAGGGTCCACGGAGTTGGTCACCGTGGCGGTGAGTCGCCTTGAATCCAATTTCGTCGAGAACCTGTTGCATCGTGATCTCTCTGCGGAGCACGTCGAAGTCAACGCCTGGCCTGATCATCTCTTTCGTTGGACGCTGGTCTCTTCCCTACGGTAACAGAGATGAGGCACCGGTACTTCCGAGCGATCAGGCGGCGGCTTGCGTTGGGCGTACGCCGGTGACGAAGCGAACTCCTGGAATGATATCTGGGATCAGTTCTGAACCGTTCAATAATCTCCCTTTCTTCTCGGCGGCCTGCACCAACTGGAAGACCATCGCGAGGCAAGCTTTCCGCGTTGTTCCCGCGTCGCTGGGTAAACCTGTCGCACGGCCTTCCAGAATCCTAGGGCACCGTCACCAGTGGCCAGTTTAGGATCCACCGTCAGGCCTCGCGATCGGCAATCCAACAGCAACTCTTTCCAGGACTGTTCGGATTCGCGATGGCCATCCTGAACGGCGATCAGTTCCTGTTTGCCGTCTGGCGTCGCTCCCATCAGCACCAGGATGCACTGCTTATCTTCCTCCAGTCGAATGTCAAAGTGGATCCCATCGGCCCACACGTAGACGTATTGCTGGCCTTCCAGGCTGCGCTGGCTCCACTCGCTATATTCGTCCTCCCAGCTCAGCTTTCAAGCGTGTCACCGTCGTGGCACTCAAACCTGCCGCGTCTGGTCCCAACAGCGAGGCCAAGGCCTGGGGAAAATCCCCCGTGCTGATGCCCTTGAGGTAAAGCCACGGAATCAGATCTTCGATGCTCTTGGTCTTCCGCAAGTACGGCGGCACAATCTTCGAGGTGAACTTCTCCTTTGCTCCTTCCGGACGACGGTCGTGGACACGGGGTTGCCGAACCGGCAGATCTCCCACTCCCGTCGTGATGTTCCGTTCTGGCAGATACCCATTCCTGACGACTCGGCGGTGCCCGTTCTGATCCTTCAGATGGGCATGACATTCGATCCACTCGGCCACTTCCGCCTCATTGGCCGTCGCCAGCATCTGCTGCGCCCCCTCTCGCAACAGCTCCGTCAACACGTCTTTCGCGCTCGAGGATGGAAACGTAACGCTCGTTGTGGTACCTTCCTGCAAAGTACGCCGCCTTTTTCAAGCCCTCATCCACAACTGTCGGTTATATCTCCGATTGTCAGCGACTCACTTTCTGAACCGCCCCTCAGAGTCTACCGTGACTTCCGCATTCCGCATTCCCTATTCCGCACGTCGCACCCCGCTTCCCACCCGCGTCCGGACGCTTCCCCACGTCCGTCCGGAGTGTTGTGGGCGATCTGCGTGTCAGCCGCTACAGCTTCCATGGTTACACTGTCAGTGGAAGCACGCGTGAATAATCCGGGTGACTCTGTGTGGTCGGAGGGTCGTGAGCGCAGGGTGCCGGGCGGAACTCGCCGTTCCCGGCAGGCGGAGGTGGCGAGTCGTGGACGCTGCGCGAACGGAATAAATTCCGTTCTACGTAGGGCCGCTCTGCGGGTTCGGGTTGCGAGCATGTGCGCACGGTGCGCACATGCTGTCGACATACACTCGAAAAGCTACTTGCCGCTCTCTTTGCCGAAGAGCAGTTCGAGCAGGGCCTGATCTTCCAGCAGGTCTTCGTCGTGCAGTCCCTGACCGCTGTTGATCAGTTCTTCCAGGGCCTCGTCCAGTGCCGAGGACGACAGGAAGCTGTCCACGGCTGCACGTCGCACATCCTCGGCTGAGCCGACGAGCAGAAGGCTGTCGTGGGCGTTGCCCGTGCCGGTTTGTCCGCTCGAACGGTTTTCCGACAGGCCGGAAGCCGCTGTGTCGCCGGTCTGGAAGTCCGCATTCTGAGCGAACAGGCCGACTGTCCTGCTGTCCGCCAACTCGACCATGGCAGGTCCGGCTTCCCCTTCGCCTTCCCCTTCACCGCTACCGCCATTCAGGTAGGTGATGATCGTGAGGGCATCTACTGGCGACACTCGGTTGTCGCCGGTGACGTCCAGGAATGGCGGCGGAACCTTGGGAGGAACGGGTGGGTTGGGCAGATCTCGAGATCCGTTCTTGTTCAGGTCACTGACGACCAGCAGCACGTCGATCGGCGAGACGCTTCCATCGTTGTTCACATCCAGGGCATTGATGGGATTCTGCCAGGGGAACGGATCGACAATGACCGCGATCGATACGGTCGCGATGTTCGAAACGACTCCGTGATTGTCCTTCACCGTGTAGGTAAAGGAGTCGTTCCCGGTGAAGTTGCTATTGGGCGTGTAGATAACCCTGCCGTTGGCGGTGATGGAAGCCGCGCCCCGGGTGGGCTGATTGACGATCGTGACTGAGGTTGGATCAAGTGTGCCGTCCACATCCTGGTCGTTGGCCAGTACGCTGATGGTGATCGGCACGTTCTTAAAGGTCTGCACCACGTCGTTATTGGCGATCGGGGCCGCATTGACGCGTAGCGACACGGTTGCCACGTTCGAAACGGCACCGCTATTGTCGCGGACCGTATAGGTCAGCGTGTCGTTGCCGCTGTAGTTGTTAGTCGGCACATAACGGATCCGACCGTCGGCCAGCACCGTGGCGGTACCATGTGCCGGGTTGGTTTGGACCGTTACCGTGGAGGCATTCAACGTCCCGTCGACGTCGCGGTCATTGGCCAGCACGTTGAGTGTCGAAGTTGTGTTGCGCGGCACCAGCATGGTGTCATTCACGGCGACCGGAGCATCGTTGAGTCCGGCGACTTCGATACTGATCGTGCCGGTAGCTGACTTGCTGTTCACATCGTCATCGACGATCGTGTAGGTGAAGGTGTCCGTGAGACTGCCACCAACATTCAGAGCCTGCAGCGTGGCGGAAGCGGTGGGATTATACGTGAACGAACCATTGGCGTTCACCACGACGGTGGCGCCAAGAGCGCTCGTGGTATCGTAATCGAAGATCTCGATGTTCTGGCCGTCCGGATCGTAATCACCGCTCAGCAACCCCGGCGCGGGAACGTTCAGGATTGCGTCTTCGTTGGTCGGAAAACCCTTGTCCGTGGCCACAGGGGCCGAGTTGACGCCGGTCACGCGAATCGTGACGGTGGCTGTGTCGGTGCCACCGTGGGCGTCGACCAGAGTGTAGGTGAACGTGTCAAATGCGGTATTACCCGGCACCAGATTGCGGATCTGTGTCGCGTTGGTTGGATCATAGGTGAAGCCGCCATCCGCGGCGACCGCCACCGTGGCCCCCATCGCGCTGACCGTATCCGTGTTAGCGACGTCCACCGAAATGGTATCGCCGTCGCGATCCCGGTCATTGGCCAGCACACCGGCGGGGATGACCACAAGGACCAAGTCCTCGTCGGTAGCATAGCCGTCGTTGGCGGCATCCGGCGCGTCATTCCTCCCTTGGATGGTCATCGTGACGACCGCGGTATCCAGGAGGCCGTGTGAATCGGTGACGGTGTACGTGAACGTGTCGTTCATCGTGGCACCCATCGGGAGATTCTGCAGCACAGCGACACTGGTCGGATCGTACGACAGGCTGCCGTCGGCGTTCAAGGTAATCAACGCACCCAAGGTACTCTGCGCATCGGCGCCGAAGACGCTGATCGGGTCACCATCGATATCCACGTCGTTGTCCAACACGCCTGGAGCAGCCAAGACGAATACCGTATCCTCGTCGGAGGTGTACGCATCATCGGCGGCCGAAGGCGAGTCGTTCACGCCCGTCAACCGGATGGTGACGACGGTGGAACTGCTCAATCCTCCCGTGTCGGTGATGGTGTAGGTAAACGTGTCGGTGGCTGGTTCACCCGCCGCCAGGCCCTGTGCGGCAGCAGCCTGAGTCGGATTATAGGTGAATCCACCGTTGGCACTCATGGTGATCGCGGCTCCCATGCTGCTCAGCAGGTCGTGACCGCTCACCGCAATCGAATCATTGAGATCAGGATCGTCATCGTTTCCTAGCACGCCCGACGCGGCGACATTCAAAATGGTATCTTCGCCGGTGGCGTAATCATCGGGAACCGCGACCGGAGCATTGTTCAGGCCGTGGACAATCACGGCGACGGTCGCCCAGTTGGACGGTAACACTCCGTCGATCGCCTGGTACTGGAACGTGTCCGTCACCTGCTCACCCGGATTCAGAGCCTGAATCTGGTCCGAGGTCGTCGGATCATAGACAACGTTGCCGCCGACATCCCAGGACAGGGTGGCTCCCAAGGTGCTGGTGGCACTGAAACGCAGTACGCTCAGTTGATCATGTGGCGTGTCCAGGTCGAAGTCATTGGCCAGCAACACGACTGGGTCAATGGTCAGGGGCGTGGACTCATCCGTGCTCAGTCCGCTGTCGTTGGTTGCCACCGGAGGAATGCCCGGTTCAATGCGAATCAGGTAATCTTCCACTTCACCGTCAGTTGCCACGCCGTTGGGGGCGAGTTCACCCAGCCTGCTGATACGGAATCTGGCGAAGGTTTCGCCCGTCGTGGCGGTCGCAATCGTCCGGACGATCAGTTCGTTAATCCCCGCGACCACCGGTTGGTTGTCCACGATCTGCTCGAGGGGATCATTCCAGTCGCCATCGCCATTGAAATCGATCCAGGCGTCCAGGAAACCGCGTCCCGAAGCCGTCACCGTGATGGGGGTCTCGAGGTACTGGTTGAATACCGACTGACTCAAGTCGACGCCGTCGTCGTCGTCGTCCGCGTCGGCGCCCGGCGAGGGGAGACCGTCACTTTCCGTCGTCGCGCCGGACCCGAGCAGGAGCGGGTTTTCGGAGATGACATGGCGAGCGCCGTTATCCGCGAACAGCGTGTCGTAGCTCGCGGGAGCATCGCCGAAGTCGAACTGCACGCCAGGCATCAGGATCGTGAAATAGGTCTGGTTCGAGGCCTGATTGGGCTGCAGGCTGTTGCCGGCATTATCCTTGATGGACGAGATAAAGAAATTCTGCAGGCCACTGATACTCTTGATGCCGTTGATGAAGTAGCTGCTGCCGCCCCGGAAGGTCGTTGTGACGCCCGTCAGGAGGCTGTCGTCAATGGCGTCCAGGATAATGGGAGCGAAATCTTCCGCCGCGAACGTTTCGTCCGGCAGGAAGTCGACCTGCACCACGCCGCCGGGGATCCCGAACTGATCCACCTTCGTGTTCAACGTGTTCGTCTTGTGATGGATCGTGTCGTGCAAGGCGATCTGCCCGGTTCCGAGATAAGTTGGAGCCAGCCCGACACCGGCCAGATTGATCGCCGAGACAATGAAGCCCGAGAGTTGATCCACGGTACTGGTGGGCGTGAACAGGATCGGGTGCGCACCGGGGGACACAATGCCGTTGTTGTCAAATTCGAATACGACAGGATCGTTGGGACGGTTCTGGATCGAGAACCACTGACCATCCGCAATTCCTCCCACGCCGGCCGCTTGCGGCGGGACCACGAGCGTCGTCGAAGACTGTACGCCCGGTATCCCTTGCAGGCTCAATTTTGGCGACCCGCTCACGACCACTCGGTGACTGGGGGTGCCACCGATGTGGAGTCGCCCCTCGCCGAAGTAAGTGGGGGCCAGGCCGAGTCCGCTGCCGCCGACCACTGTGGCGATCGAGACGGCCAGGTCGTCCTGTGTGCTCGCCGCCGAGAACGGAATCGGGGTACGTCCCAACGGTACACTTCCGTTGCTGTCGAACTCGAAGATCCTCGTCGGCAGCACGCCGTCCGCGATCGAGATGGTATTGCCATCGGCGACGACTCCCGGTTGTCCCGACTGCGTCAAGGTGCTCAACGCGGTGTTCACGCTATAGGTGCTGAGAGCTCCGAAGTGAATCACACCGTTGCCGAGATACACCGGCGTGACACCGATGTTGCGGGCGATCAGCGCGTTGACGGTGGCCAGAGCGATTTGATCCTGCGTGGAAATTGCCGCGATATTGATCGGCGTATTTCCCGGCAGGAAGCTGGGGGGGGTGTTGGCGTCGTACTCGAAAGTGTACTGATTGACGCCCGTCGACACCGTGAATCGCTGTCCGTCTTGAATGCCGCCGGGGCCTTTGCCGACCGCGGGAACGAACAATTTCAGCGTTTCGGGCACGAGCAGCGTGTATCCGCTTTCGAACTCGAACGTGACCGTGGCGTTCGTGTTGTCGGTGATCACGAATGTCTCGCCGTCGGACACCTGAGCGCCGTTGGGCATATCGATGACGAACCGATCTTCGTTGGGCAGAGAAATCACATAGGCCTTGTTATTGTCCCATGCGCCGGCCAACGGAGTGAGGCGGATCGTGTTGGTGGTGGGGTTGTACCGGAAGGAGTAGTCAACATCCTCGGTCAGCAGTTGGCCATCGGCGGTCAACGTGATCTTGCTGGCGTCAATGCTCAGATCGTCGACGCCGACGCCTTCACCCGACGTGGAGGACTGCAAGCCATCCACCAATTGGATCGTGAAGTTGTCGTAGCGGCCTTCCGCCAACTGGACGATCGTATCCGTTGGATCCAGGTCCAGGCCCGCGGCATCGTTGTCTCGAGGCACAATCAGGATCGCATCCGGACCGGCGAAATCGGCGCGATCCAGACCACCGCGATCCTTGAAGACATTGGCGCCTTGACCGGAAGGCGTCTCGACCTCCGGATCATCCGAACGCAGCAGGCCCGCGGCGTCGAGGTCGGGGGCCAGGATCGGTGAGACCGGGATGCCGACGGCGCCCTTGACGGTGGCATATTGCACGCGATCTTCCAGTGAATCGATCGCGCTATCGATAATGGGCGATAACGGTGCCGGATAGAAATTACCGTCACCGGCGTTCACAAACAGTGCTGCAAAGTCGCCCAGGTGGACGTTGAAGTCATCGCCGGTCTCGCCCACGTTTGAATCAGCTTGATCGTTATGCTGATACACCGAGCTGCCCACCACGGTGGTGGGTGAGGCATCCTGCCAGATTCCGGCGTTGAGATTCGACAGGACGTTGTTCAACAGCGTGGGGCTCGACCGCTCGGAGATCAGAATGCCCGTTTCCGGCATGAGCTGGTCGATATTCTCGCGCAGTGCCGGCCGAAACAGTACACTCCCTTCGATCCGTGACGCGCCCGAGATAACCACGTACAGTTCCCCGGACGTTTCTGGCGGCGTGAAGGGGTTGTCGTGACCGAATCCCGGGAATCCGTACACCGAGGTGTCGCCGGGAATGGAGGGGACTTGCGGCGGCAGCGCGCCCGAGGCGCCGCTGAAACCGCCCAGGGCGACGGCCGTGACGCCGGTCAATCCCTGGCCAATCGTATTCGCCATGGCGACAGCCATCTCCGGCGCTCGGTATCCCGGACCGCGATGATTGAATCCCGTGGGTCGTACCGGCCGCGAGTCGTAGACGATGGGAATATTCCCCGCCGTGACTCCCGGCGCGTTGACGTCGTCGAACTCGTACGTCACCGTGTTGTTGATGTCGCTGACGGTGAAGGTCGTTCCATCCTGAACCTGTGTGCCATCCTGAGCCGTAATGACCCACGTGCGCGGGGCAATCACATCGATCTCGATGCGATAGCTTCCCACGCTCGCCGGTCCTGTCCGATTGCCCAAGCTGAGCGGATCGTAGGTCTCGTTGCCGCGGCCGCTGACACCCACGTAGTACGTTCCGGCGGACGGGGCGGTGAAGTCCAGGCTGCCGTTGATTCCCGTGGCGAGGGCCAGTTCCTCGCCCCGGTTGTTGAACAGTCGCAACACGGGATCGACAGCGTCCTGCTGACCGACCAGGGGCACGCGTGCGAAACGCACGTCGGGTGTTCCCAAGCCGTTGTCGGCCCAAATCACATAGAAGGCCTCGTTGTCGGCTTGAGCCTGGTCGTAGTCCCCCATGTACGTCGGATTCAACAGAGGATCATCGGCGAAGACCGGGTCGAACGATTGATCGTTAACGCGGAAGCTGGGGCTCAGAAACGCCACGCCCGAAGCAGTTGCCGTACCGATGCGACCGAAGTAATCGATCTTGCTGTTGGTGGGCGACAGTCGTCGGTCATACCAGAACACGCCCACGCTCTTGCCGTCGGGAGTCACCGCGATGGTAGGTTGCCACTGGTCATTCCGGGTACCGTCATCATTCACGCGAGTCGGCGTACTCCACGTGAGACCGCCGTTGGTGGAACTGGTGAAGTAGACATCCGCCTTATCCGTTCCCGTGGGGTCGTTGTTATACGTCATGTACAAGTGGCCGCTCACCGGATTGACGACCACTTGCGGGAACGCATTGGTGCGGAAGGTTGCCGCGCTCGCGCTGCTGCGGGTCAGGCCGAGGTCGCCGTTGCCGGCAGTCGTGGCGAGCGTGGCGACGGTGACCGCTGACGAGAAAGTGGCTCCGTTGTCGAAGGACTTTCGCATCTTGATGGTTTGCGGAGTGACGCTGCCGTCAAAATAGAACACATAGACCGTGTGATTCGGGTCTACCGTGACCCACGATCCCTGCACGCCACTGGTGGCGGCGATCAGCGTCCCGCCGGTGGGGCCGTAGCTGTTTCCGTCGTTGGTAGAGCGGAAGAAATAGATACCGTTGTTCACGCTTCCCGAGAAGTCCGTGGCCGTCACGTAGACATTGCCTTGTCCCGGTCCGGCGAAGTTGTCCACGGCTATCCAGGGCTTGTCCTGGAAGCCGGTCTTACCCGGCGTGGCGACTACGGGAGCCGTAAACGTCTCGCCGTCGTCGTAAGAGCGGAACACTTGGATGGGTCCCGTCGCATTCGTCAACGAGGCGAAGTAGATCGTGCCGCTGACTTCATCGCGAGCGAGCACGGGATCGCCCGAGTCGTCGTTGGGGCTGTCGGGCAATTCGCCCATGTCGGTAAACGTTCGCCCGCCGTCGACCGAGATCGCGTAACCGGTGAACTTGTCGCCCGCGGACTGCGAGCCGGAATCGTTGTAGCCCACCACGATGCGATTGCCCAGCACGACCATCGTGGTCTCGCTCTGCGTGTTGCCGGAGTTAAAGGGATCGGTCGTGGGATCGTTGACCAGGACGCTTTTTTCGGAACTCATATCGACCGTCACACGTTCCCCGATTGCCAATTGGAAACGATAGAAGTCGACGTCCAACGAGGGATCGTTCAGCGTTTCCGTTCCGTCGCCGATGATCCCATCGCTGCTGAAGACCGCGGGATTGTGCTGGCGTCCCTGCCAGGTCTCCACCGCCGTGGAGATCTGGTCATTCGGTTCGCTGAGCCCGGTGCCGGGATAGAAGGCCTGCGTGCCGTCATTTCCATATACCGTGTTGTTGAGCACACGATGGAACGGTTGGGCGGATAGCCCGAGCGACACGGGGATCTCGATCTGCACGTCATTGGGATCGCGGCGAGTCGTGACAGCCAGATTGGTCGGCAAGTCGATGGAACTGACATTGTCGAGATACACCGCCACAAGTGGCGGACCGTACAACGCATTGTCCGGCACAATCGCGCTCCGCTCGGTCCGGCTCAATTCCAGACTGACGTTGGCGTGCAATGTGGTGCCGTTGGTGACAAGGATACTGCTTTGAATGGCATCCCGAATCGCCGTCGCCATTTCCGACTGGTTGTATGGTCGTGGCGGAATGACCCACGGTGGCGCCAGGTAGTTGCCGCCCGATTGGCGATAGAAGATCGGAATGCTCCCTGCTGTCCAACCATTGCCACCTTGGACGGTGCTACCGCACGGCGCCGATCCTCCACTGATGTCCTCGAATTCAAACCTGACATCCGAACGATACGTGTGAATCGTGAATGACTGACCGTCGCAGACGTAACGACCTGACGGGAAGGCCAGCGTATCAGTGGGTGGAACGATCTCGAACGGTGCCATATTGCCGCTGATGTGGATGCCCCCCAGGCCTTCGTTCGTGATCACGTTGTTTTCGATCACCGCTCCCGGGGCCAGGCCGCCGTCCGGTTGGTTGTTCAGTTCGCGGAGGTTTCTCGCTGCGCCCGCGTGAGGCGCCAGGAAAGCGGTCTGCAATCGTGGTTCCACGTCGCGCGTGCCGGCATCCGCCACGATTCCGAAGTCACGCGAATGCGTGATGAAGTTCGAGTGGATGATCACCTGACCCTGATCCCGGAATCGATTGACATCGCCGTTGCCGTTGTACATGAGGTGCTGAATGCCGGTGACGATCGCCGTACCGGCCAGATCGACCAACTGGTAGAGCGGTTCGCTGGGGATCGTCCCGTCGGCGAAATTCGTACCGCGAATCGTGGCCGCCGAAACGGTGGCTGTCACGCCAATGGTCAGCTGGACGTCCAGACTGTTAATCGCGTCGCGGATGCTCCCGCCCACCTGTTGGGCCGTGTCGCTGGCCTGGAACGACACTCGCACATTTCCTTCCGCCACCGAGTCGTCGTCGTCGTATTCGAACGTCAACGTCTTGATGCCGTCCGAGATCGTGAACGTATCGCCGTCCGTGATGTCGCTTCCCGCCGGCGGAACCAGCGACGTCTGCTGGGCGAACCGTTCGTTCGTGTCCCAGGTCATGGTCAATTGCTGCGAATTGGGTTGATCGGCCACCGGGCGTTGTGACGGCCCGGGGTCGGAAGCCGGCCGGATCTCCAGCTGATAAGGCCCCGTCAAGGCGTCGGTGGTCGCCGAGTCCGGATTGATGGTGAAGGTGGGATCGTTGTAGGCGTACGATACCATTTCACCTCGTTCCGCGAAGCCGATGATGATGTCGTCGATCAACAGCCCTTCGAAACCGCTCGACACGCTGTCGGCACTGTCAAACGAGAAGACGAGTCGCAGGTCCTCCTTGTTGGCGTAGTCGCCCAGTTCAACACGCGCCTGACGCCACGTTGGAGTAGCGCCTGGAGTGGAATTGACCAGCCCGGCACCCTTGACCACCAGGGGCTGCGGAGTCCCGTTTCCTTCGATAATCGAGACAGTCGCGAGGTCGATGTCAGCAGCCGCGTCGCCATCCAACAGGTAGTTGAAGTACAGGACCGGTTGGTCATCCGCCGAGTAGCCCAACAGGCTGAAGGGACGCGTGATAATGCTCCCCTGCACATCCTCGGGGATCTGCAACAGCCGCCACGTGCCGCCACCCAGATAAGTTCCGGTGGCGTCCGATCCGGTCAGCTCGAAATTGTCGTCATCCACCACGCTCACCGTGAACGTGCCGTTCGCGCCGGGAATCCCCAGCACACCTTGCACATCCACGCGCTCGCCGCCCAGCAAACCGTGGCCGGGAGACGTAATGTTCACCGGATCGCCGGCGACGGCGCCGGTGACGAGCCCGGTCAGTTCGGGGCCGAAGAAGAAGCTCAGTCCGGCATCGGTGGCGGGGCCGTCGATCCGGTGATTCTCCACCGACACCTGCAGGGTGTAGAAATCGCCTTCCTCCAGCGGCTGCCAGATAAACGGATCGACGAACTTGGTGACTGCCACCATGTAAGTCCCCGGCGTGTTGAAGACGTATTCCAGGCACGGTTCCAGCGGCGGGTCAAACAGGAATTCCTTGCCGCCGTCGCCGTCGGTGGGCAGGGCAGCGTCTTCCAGCCAGGTGATCACGTTGCCGTATTCGTCCGTGAGAATGACTTCGGCATCCATGAAGCCGTGCGGGTCGAGCTGCTCATCGAAATCCATGTCGATATCGAAAATGGCGCGTGCCGGTACCGTCGTCACTTCGAACGAGTAGAAGTCATACGTCCCGTCACCACTTCCCTTGATCGTGACGTGGGGGATCGTGGTCGAAGTGTTGACCGGCGGATCCTGCGTATCGCCGATATTCGAATCGTAACCGAGACTCCAGAACTCCAGCTCCAGGTCATGGGCGGTGGCCGGCGTATCGTTCGACTCGCGTTCCTTCACCACCGACGCGTTGCCGCGGCTGTCGTCGAAGACGTTCGTCAGGCCGTGGCCCTTGTCGTCGCGTCGCGCATCGCTGATGTGCCACATGTTCGTGTTCGTCAAGGCGATGCCGAGCACATCCTGCACGCCGGTCGAAATGCGACTCGCGCCACCTTCAAAGAACGGTTCCTCGATCACCGCGGTGTCGTCCGTGGTGAAGGCCAGCAGATCGCCCTGGTTGTTGATGGCGATGAATACGCCGTCCGCGGTCGCGTCCGGCAGCATGCTGACGGCCATCCCTTCCAGCGAGCTTCCCTTGTAGTTCTGGATCGAGATCTGCAGCGTGTAGGTGTCCGTCAGGTCGGGACGGTTGCCGGTCAGGATGCCGCCGCCAGGGGCGTCCGAGTCGAATTCCCCGATCGCCACGTAATACTCGCCGGCCGTGGCGAAGACGACTTCCAGATAGGGGTCCCGCGCATTGTCCGATCCACCGCGCCCATAGCGCACGCTGGCGTCGTTGTTCGTGTCGACCAGAGCACCCGTCGCATCGACGATGAAGATCTCCCCGTTAAAACTGCCGGGATCGCCGGCCAGGAAACCGAAGTCGAGATCGAAAATCCCCAAGTCGTCGTCGTTCTCGATGGTGAACTTGAAGAAGTCAAACGTGGGAGTGCCGGCCGTGTCGAACTTCAGCACGGAGTTCGTCACCGAACTGGCCACTACCAGGCTGCCGTCCGGGTGGAATGCCACCGACGTCGGCCCATCCATGCCCCCGTTGCCGGAGTAGACGAAATCGTCAATGAACGCGCCAGTCCGGGCGTTGTAGCGCAGCACGCTGTCGTTGCCAAAACTAGTGACGTACAACTCATCGTCGCCGTCGGCATTGGCATCGGGACCGACGACGAAATACTGTGGTTGATCCAACCCGCCCGAGGCCGTCACCACGAGGTCGTCGATGAACGCTCCGGTGATGGCGTTGTAACGCAGCACGCTATCGTCGCTGGAGCTGGCCACATAGAGCATGCCACCGGCTTCGAACGATAAGCCCACCGGTCCGGTCAACCCGCCGCGTCCGGAGGGGACGAGCTGGCGCAGCATGCCGCCGGTGGCACCGTTCAGCTCCAGGACGTTATCCCATAGGAAACCGCTTACATAGAGTTCCGGCGTATCATCGCCGTTGGCGTCTGGGCCAAAGGCCAGACCAGTCGGTTGCCACGGGATGGGACTCTGAGCGAACACGTCGATGAAGTCACCGCTGGCGCCATCGTAGCGCAGGATCTGATCGGTGGCCCGGCTGGCCACATACAACTCGAGTATGTCGTCGCCGTTGATATCCGCACCAAACGCAATACCTTCCGGCTGGTCCAAGCCACCGTCAGCGGCCGACACGAAGATATCGACAAATGCGCCGGTGACGGCGTCATAACGCCGGATTTCATCCGTATCGGCGCTGGCCACATAGTAGAAATCGTCCGTCGGATGGAACACTGAGCCGGTGGGACGGATGGGGACGTTGGGCAAATCCGCCGGGGAGGCGGGAATGAAGACGCCGAGGTATCCGTCGTCGCCCGTCCCCTGGATAGTGATGTGCTTGATGGTGGTCGATGTGTTGCTGACCGTATCGCCGATATTCGCGTCGAATCGTTGCGTCCAGACTTCCCTGTCGAGGTCCTGGGCGTCGGCCAGCGTGTCGTTGGTCTCCTCTTCCTGGATGTTACCGGCGTTCGGGACCACGTCGCCGATGTACTGCAGCGTGGCGGTGTTGGAGAGCGGGTTGTTGACGAGGAACAAGCCCCCGGTATCCGACAGGGCGTAGAGTTTTCCAGCGTAGATGGAGAGGCCGGTGATGAGACCGCCCGGCCCGCCCGAGATATTCGTGTCGAGCTGGCCACGTTCGACAATCTGCGTACCGGCTCCTTGCATCCGCGCATTACCGGTGCGGTTCGCCTGCGGAGCACTGGTGGCTTGGCCCGTGTCCGGGTCGAACTGATAGAGCAGATTCGTGAAACGCGTGGGGCCGGCGGGACGCGTGTCGGCGTCCCCGCGGCTCCCCACCGCCAACAACCGCTCCTGACCGTCCAGGATCCCGTAGGTCATGGCGTGGAAGCGAATCCCGACATTGGCCCGGATGGCCACGCTGGGTGTGAGGGGATTCGCCTGGTACGTTTCAATTCCGTCGTCGCGGCTGGCAATATACTGCGGACTGCTGATATTCACGCCGCGCAGGATGCCCACGGTACTGTCATCCGGAGCCGGTTCTTCTACCGGGGTCGAGAACGTGTACGTGTTGCCGTCCTCACGAGTCGCCAGATCGTTGACCATGCCCGGATAAGGTCCCACGGTGCGCGTGACGACGCCAGTGGTCAAACCGGCGGCCGACAGGAGCACTTCGTCCGGCAGGTCCGGATCACCCTCGTCATGCAAAATCAAGACCGTCATGTTGGACGGCAGTTGGGGAATAATGCTGCTCTGGTCCAGCAACAACGGCACCTGCGGCGCGCCGGCGGTGGAACCGCCCGTGGAACCGATATGGTCCTCGGCCACACGCGTGATCGTGTTCACGGGTTCCAGACGCAGATCGGGATTGCTCAACAATTGGGTCGGAATGTGCGCGTTGGAGGTGACGGAGACGAAATAGGTCGCTTCCGGCAGTTCCACCGGTCCGATAAACGGATCGAGAGCGCCGAGGGACCCGCGGGAAAGGTCTGTCAGGTCACCTTCGTCCAAGGCACCGCCACGGTCGTCGGCGACATTGGAATCGCGCCCGATCAGCACCAGTCGGCCGAATGAGTCGAACACGGAAACAATCGTGTCGGGACGTGACAAGCCGCTGGCGTAGTCGACGTCAAACACAACGGGCGAGTTCTGGAACAGGCTCCCCGCCGTGGCCTCGTAGGCGATCTGCATTTCGTAGAAGTCGAGATCGTCCAGACTGTGAATGGTACCGGCGATGCTGATCACCGCGCGATCCGTCCGGAAGAGATTCCCGATGTCCTGCGGACCGCTCCCCGGAGTTGCGCCCGGCATCACCTGGCCGTTGTCCTCCGGCCCCCCGACCTCTTCATCCTCGGCCACTTCACCCAGCAAGGGCGAATGCCCCGGCAGTCCGAACAATTCGATACCGTTCGTCGCATACCGCACGTCAGCGTATCGTACCGTGACCCCGGCCACTTCGTCGGTCTCGCGGAGGCGGACTTGCAGCTGGTACGAACCGGTTGTCAGGCCGCCATTCACATTGTCCAGATCGTCGCTGGAGCTGCGTACCCGTACGTGGTACGTGCTGCGGACTCCCACCACGCCCGGCAGTACCACGCGCATTCCGGCGTCGTAGATATTGAGCGAGTAGAAATCCTTAGGGAGTCCGGACGCATTATGCGGTTGATATTCGTCAGCCACTTTCTGCAGTGGATTCACCGCGGTGGCTTCCATCACACCCGAATGAAACAACAGACTGGGATCGCCCGATTCGTCGAGCGAATCGTCCGACCGGGCCAACACGTTACCGCTGGCGTCAACCAATTCCACGACGCTGTTGAGCGTATTGGTGGTCCGATCGATATCCAGCCAGACTTCGCCGCCCGCGGAGGCTTCGAAGCTGTAGACGTCGACGTCATTCCGCTGATTGAGCACGCCGCGAATATCGAAGCCGAGCCGCAGATTGTCGTCACCGGCGAACTCGGACGGTGCCAGATCCCCCACATGCTGGGCCGAGGCGGGGGTGGCATTGTCGCCGGGCGCGGCGACCGTGGGGGACTCGATCTCGAGAATCAGCTCGACATTGCGGTCGTTCGCGAACTGCTCGAGACGCACGCTGCGCCAGTCACCGGCCTTGGGGAGCGTGGTCCAGCCATTGTCGTTCGTATCGGTCAGAATCTCACCGTTGGGTTGAAAGCCCGCGCCCACGGTGTCGTCGCTCAACGACGTCAGGATGACCGGAAAGTCCGGCTGGCCGATGATCTGCATCGTGCCGCCGATGCGATCGTCGATGTCGAGCTGTCGACCGGTGGCGGTGAAGCCGGCGCCCAGGGCGGGATCAAAATTGTCGCCCGGGCCGGCCATTTTCACGACCAGACTGGCCGACGGACTGCTCTGCAATCGCAGCCCCACGTTCGTGTGGAAATCGGGCACGATAATCTGCTCGTCGCGCAGCACATGCACAATGTCCGTGTCGTCCCACACGCTTTGCGTGGTCAGCACCTCTCCGCGAATATCGACCGCATTGAGCGGGTTGTCGATCATCCGGTTGCCGCGCATCAGCGGTCCCACATTCGCCGAGTAGCTGGTGGCCTGCGAAATGGGACCGGTCGACCGCCCAATGTCGGGGAGCGGTTCGGCGGTGAACGAATTGGCGTTGATGGTGATCGCCACCTCGTCGTTGTGCTGAATGGTATTGTGGAGCAGGATTGGCTGAGCGCCGCGCACATAGATCGTGGCGGGTTCGTTGTAACCGCGGCCGAACCGGTCGGCAGGTCCCTGGCCGGCCTGACCGTTGGCATTGTATTCGATCACGCTGTTGGCGAGTCGCACATCGCCCTGGTGGATCTCCAGGATGTTGAAGGCCTTGAACGTGCCTTCAATCTTGGTGACGCCGCCGCCGAAAGTGAGCAGCGCGTTATCGATGCTGGCCGAGCCGAGCGCGCCGACGTAGATGCCGCCCCAGTTTCCGGGACCGGGCGTCGCGCTGCTCCCGTCGCCGTTCGTGTCGAAGGTTCCACCCGCGCCGAATCGGTCGTCCGAACGCGACGTGAAGATGACTTCCCGTCCGGGAAGACCTTCCGCGATCAATTGAGCGCCGAACGTGGTCTCAATGCGCGATCCTTCCAACTTGACGATCGTACCCGGATCGATCGCCAGCCGAGCATCGGTGCGCGCGCGGGCGACGCCAAACAACGCGGGGCTCAGCGTCTCACCAGGCTCGGCCCCTTCGTCCAGGAAGGACGTGTCGGCCGCGGTTATCACCCCCGCCAACTGATACGGTCCGTCCCCATCATTGCCGCTGCGGTAGATCCGGGTTTGATCGAATCCGCTGCCCGCGTACGGACGGACAATCCCGCTCAACTGAATCTGGCCTATCCCGCTCAGCACGCGGGTAACCGTCGGGTCGGACGAGGGACTTTCTATCGACTTCGCCGAATTGAAGTACGTGATTCGGTAATTGTAGCTTCCGGCGGCCAGCGCGCCGGCGGCCGTGGACGCTGTGAGCGTCACGCCCTGCACCGTCGGCACGTCGCGCTGCAGCGTGTTGTTGGGATCGAGTGCCGAGAGCGACTTGGTATCGGTGTAGACCGTGTCCGATGTGTTGATCTGGTCCACGAACACGTACGGGCCGGCAATGCCGGCCGTGCTGCGGTAGATCCGCCGAGCCACGAAGTCACCGGTGGCCGTCGGCAACTTGTCGAGCCGCACGGAGCGGTTCGAGCCCGACAGCGTGACCGCCGCGGTGGCTTCCGACGGTCGACCTTCAAATCCGTTGGCGTCGACATACACGATCTTGTAGCGATAGGTGAGCTGCTCCATGCCGCCGCCGGATCGCGCCGCCACCGTCACCAGATTGATCGGCGGACGCACCAGTTCCAGGATCGGCTCGCCGGAAATCCCTTGGATCCGCAAGTTCTCGGAGAGAATATGGACAATGTCCGTATCGTCGAAGCGTCCCGCCACGGTCAGCGTCTTCTGCGCGTCGCCGGCCGGCGTCAAGATCCGCACGAACAACCCGTTGGACGAGTTCTCTAACAACAGGTTGTTGTTGATGTCCGGGCCCACGCGCTGATAGTCCGAGGTGAAAAGACCTTTCAGCTGGAACCTCGGCGCGTGGAAATTGGTTTCTTCAAAGCTGTTGGGGTCGGCGGAAATGGGAGCGTCGGCGCTGCGGGTGATGCTGTTGAAGGAAATGGTCGGCCGGGCCTCCGTCATCTGGATGGGCGTGACGATCTGTTTCAACGCCTCGATGACCACGTTGCCGCCGCCGTAGCGGATATCGGCGTGATTGACGTAATTCAGGAAAACGCCTTCCCGTTCATAGCTGAACCGCTGTTCGGCGTTGTCGAAATCATTGCGGTAGACAATGCCGCCCCAGTGCCCGGGACTGGGCGTGGTCGTGGGCAAATAGGTGTCGAGACCGATCGATTCGTCGAAATACGAAGTGAAATAGACCGGCAGGTCGGGAGTTCCCAAGACCTGGAAAGCACTCGCGCTGCGATCCACACTCAGCGAGGCACTCCCCACGCCGATGCGGGACTGGTTCATTTTGAACACGGCACCCGCGTCCACCATGATCGTGACGCCCTTGGGGACATCGAGTGTCTTGCCATCGGCCAGCACCT
The DNA here is from genome assembly GCA_963802295.1 of uncultured Planctomycetota bacterium. GTDB lineage: Bacteria > Planctomycetota > Planctomycetia > Pirellulales > Pirellulaceae > JAJRVM01. The sequence goes on from CAWDIM010000015.1 coordinate 148,629, forward strand.
GGTTGGGAAGAGGTCCAGGTCCGATCTCGTACGCCAGGTTGTTCCTGAGCGTGGCCAGATTGTTGTCACTGCCGCCGTTCCCCACGATCCGGATGATGTCGCCCGGCACGCTCGCCGCCAGCGCACTGCTGATCGTCCGGTAAGTTCCCTTCGTTCCGGCCTCGAAAGCCCGGTTCATCTTGTCCACCAGGATCGTTTTGGCCGGCGCCGCCGCGCGGAACCAGAAATTGTACGCGCCCCCCGGCGTGCCGTCGGCATCGCCGTCCAATGGAGTGCCCGGTGCCCCGAGCGCCGTGGCGTCGCGCAGCGATTTACCAGCTACCGGATCCGGCTGGAAGTTGACCCGCAGATCATACGGGCCTTGACTCATTCCGCCAAAACCGGTGTCGTCCGATTCGGGATTGTACTGATCGTTGCCGCTGGCCGACACACCCAGGAAATAGGTCCCCGTTCCCAACCGCAGTTCGATGTAGGAGTCCTCGCTGTAGTAATCGTCATTGCGCGCCACCACGCTGCGGGACCCATCGTCGTTCTCGCGATACAGGATCATGAGCGTATCGAGCAGACTGGAGTTCGGCTGCCGTTCGGCGAATGTCTCGGCCGTGAAGAGGCCTTGCTGGCCGGCCGCGATCTCGAACCGGTAGAGGTCGATGTCGTTGCTGTCGGGACGGTGCAGGTAGGAACCGTGCAAGATGTCGTGGTTGCCCGGGAATATCGGCTCGGGAACCGTGCTCCCCGGGAACGAGAAGTCCGACGCGAACGCCATCAGTGTGGAATCGGGCAAATCCGAGGCGCGTTCCAGGCCCAACATGAAACCGATCCCAATCATCGCCGTCTGGTACCAGTCCCCGCCAAACAGATCACTCCACTGGTTCGCGTTGTCCAGGATCAGCAGACTGTCCTGGTATTCGGGATCCACGCGGACGATGAAATGCGCGTTGACGTCCGGCTTCACCAACGTGTGGTTGACCACGTTGGGAGCATAGGGGTCCAACGCGTGGGGATCCCCCGTGACGATCGTCAGTCCTTGATTTGCCGTCTCCAGAAACTGCACGCCGATGTACTCGCCCCAGACCTCGAAAGCCTCCCGGGCACGCTCCTTCTGCGACTGGGTGATCAAGTTCTTCAACGGCAGACCCTGATCGTCGACACCGTAGTTCGCCTGGAAATTGTAGAGGACTGTCGTGACGCCGGGTGTGTTGTCCGCGCCGAAGAGCGGATTGAGGTGATTGTCGTACCCGCCGGCCGTTTCCTCGGGAATCTCGCGGTGCCCAGGCTCGTCATTTCCCCCCGGGAAATCGAGCAGATACGCCTGCGCATCAATGCGAGTCGATACCAGCCGGCTCTGTCCACCGAGCTCTCCCAGATCCCACGCCGAATCGTAACTGGACCCGACGTCGCCGCTCGGTGTGATCACGTGGGGAGCCAACGGCAGCTGCTCGTCCGTCCCGATCCGCAAACGGAATGTGCCGGCCCCAATCGGCCCTCCCGTGTTGGGATTGGTCAGCAGGTGAATGTCGTCAGCGAAAGTCAGGACCGCCATGTCCGCGCCCGCGTCATAGCTGACCGAATCCGGATGAAACACCACGTCATCCGTGTTCCGCGCCGTGTCGCCAGTGAAAATCAACTGGTACAATACCGGGTTCTCCGCGTCCGGCACGTATAGATCATCATCGTTGAAGTAGACGCGAATCTGATCGCGATACTGGGCCATCGAGCCGTTCGGCTGCTGCTCGATCGGTTGCGGTACCACGGCGATCACCTGCGCCGAGATCCAAACGGAATTGAATCTGCTGATCCACGCCGCCGTTGAAGGCGGCCCCCTGCGTGTTGCGCAGCGGCGTGCTCCCCGTCCCCAACACGTCAATACGATACTGATCATCCGGCAGATTCCCTGCGAAACGCAGCAACACTTCATTGGTGCTGTCGCCCACGCCGACATAACCCGGTTGAATAACCAGGTCATTCGCGTCACCAAACACACCATCACCACCCGCCCGCGTGACCCGGATGCCACCGAGACTGTTCGGGTCAATGCTCTGATTTCCCGAAAAGACAAAGCGCAAGTTGGTGGGAGCCGTGTGACGCACGTCGCCGTCCTGCAAGAACTCGTCGCCGTTGGGCTGCACACCGATGAGCTCCAGGTTGGAGGCAAGCAGACGCCGCTCTTCGAGTGGCTCGACTTGCAGTGCCCGCAGCGTCTGCCGCCGGGCGTGGACGCGCTGCTCTTGGCGAAGCGACTTAGAGCGAAGCCATTGGGCACGAGATCTTCGGATGGTCATAAGGCAACCCCCAGATGAAGGTCAGATGAGTGGTGGGACTCGCCGCTGGGAGTGTCATTACGCAGAAGACAATTTAGGAAAAGTAATGAGTGCGCGGTGACAACTCCCGAAGCGTCGTTATTCTCCGGACGCAATGATGCAGGTTATAGCAACGATGCCGATTATAACCTCGCGAAAAATCAATGCAAATTCCGATGGGGGGGTTGTTACGTATTTTACCCAGTTTTTTTCTTTTTACTTTTTTAGTGGCGTTAATTATTGCCTTAAAGGGGTCCAGCGACCCTCGGGCCTGCCCCACTCGGTTGTCTAAATGATTTGTACAAAACACTTTTTCGCCGCCATTTCACTCCCCTGAACGGCTCGGTAGCCGGTCGTCCAGTGCTTTGTTTAGTTTGTGTGACCTCCTTAAACGCTGTGTTTTTGCCATTTGCCGAGGTTGTTCCTGCTTCGCACGACCTGGCCAGCGTCGAAATCCAGTCGGCAGACATGTGAAGCGGGAATGTAACCTGTGGGGGGGGCGTGCGACCTCCGAACTGCGACCGTGCCCGGCTGCTCCCACCTGCCGCCGGGCGATAGCATGGTACGATGACACGCTCAGTGCCGCCGCGATGGCGATTCGCGGCGCACTGTTGCCGAACCAGCACTGCGGGCTTGTTTTTCCAGGGATGAACACGGCCGCCACAAGGAGTGGGAGTATCTGACGATGAGCAATGTGACTGGCGCCAGAATCGGCATTCTCACGGTGTCCGATCGAGCAAGCCGGGGGGAGTACGAGGATCGTGGCGGACCGGCCATTCAGGAGTATCTCGAGCAGGTGCTGAACTCGCCCTGGCAGGCGATCACCGAGATTGTGCCGGACGAACTGTCGATTGTCAGTGCCGCCCTCCAGCGTCTGGCGGACGAGCGAGATTGTTGTCTGATTGTGACGACGGGCGGGACCGGGCCCGCGCCGCGCGATATCACGCCGGAAGCGACTTGGGCGGTCTGTGAAAAGGAGCTGCCGGGGTTTGGCGAACTCATGCGCCAAGTCTCGTTGCAGAAAGTACCGACCGCCATCCTGTCGCGCCAGACGGCGGGCATTCGCGGGCGATCCCTGATCGTCAATTTGCCCGGTCAGCCGCGCGCGATCAGTGAGTGCCTGGACGCCGTGTTTCCGGCGATTCCGTACTGCATCGATCTGATCGGCGGCCCGTATCTGGTAACGCGTCCCGAGCGTGTGCTGGCCTACCGACCCAAGAAGTGAGACCGTTTCCTACGTAGAACGGAATTCATTCCGTTTGTGCAGCATCCACCGCTGGCCACTTCCTCCGACCAGCGTTACCTGCCCAGCGACTCAGTTACCTTGCCGGCATCGCTTGAGCGACATGAGGGCAAAGGCCGTCCCGTACTGCTGGTGGTAGTTGTAGAGCGGGAAATCCCACCCAGACCGTCCCCTACGTAGAACGGAATTCATTCCGTTTGTGCAGCATCCACCGCTGGCCACTTCCTCCGACCAGCGGTACCTGCCCGGTGACTCAGTTACCTTGCCGGCATCGCTTGAGCGACATGAGGGCAAAGGCCGTCCCGTATTGCTGGTGGTAGTTGTAGAGTGGGAAATCCCACCACGATCCATCCTTGTCCTGGAGTGGCAGCAGGATGGCGGCCAAGTGTGCCTGAAACTCGTGGCGTTCTTCCGGTTTGAGCTGTTCGATGCAGAGGCCGGCGTAGTAGTGACCGAAGTAGTAGAAGTACCCTGCCACTTGGAACCAGGATTCATGGGCGATCGGACGTTTGCGGCCGATGCTCAGCCAGCCGTTGCGGGCGAACAGCCGATTCAGCCAGATCTTCAGGACATCGTCCGTGATGCGTTCATCGCCCCACAGACGCAAGGCCAGATTGCAGGCCTGGGACCTGCCGAGGCTGCCACCGGGCCGATTGATCTCCCGCATGGGCTGATACCGCATATACTCGCCGTAGAGATAGCTGAAATCCGGTTTTTGCTGGCGCAGGATGGAGTCGATGGCGCGACGGGTCAGACGTTCGGGAGGGGGCACGCCGATGCTGACTGCCTCACGAAAGGCCAGGAGCACGGCAGCGGACACGAAGCAGGTGGAATCCGTGGCGGGCTTCTTGGATCCGACGCGCATGTCGTAGTAACCCCAGCCGCCGTCCACCGACTCGTACCGGTCCAGGTAGTCGTATTGCGCGCGCAGCAGATCCACAATCTGCTGCTGCCGGGCCGGATCGTCAGCATGTCGCTGGTGCAGGCGTGCCAGCGCCAGGATGGCATAACCATGCCCCCACACATTGTAGAGGGCGACCGCATCGGCGCGACGCAGTGCGGGCAGATTCTCGATCAGCCAGGCCTCGCCGCGCTCGATCGACTGCTCCACATCGGGGCGGTTGCCGCCGACTTCCAGCAAGGCGGTCACGCACAACGCCGTCACCGCCGTCCGAAACGCCTGGTGAGCACCCGGGGCGGGTGCATAGATGTTGTAGTCCTTGGTGCGTTCCGGACTGCCCCACGAGCCATCCTTGTTCTGGTCATCGAGCAGGAACTGAATGCCCCGGGCGATGGTCTGATCAATGGCCTCGGCCGTGGGAGCCGTGACCGAGGGAGGAGCGGGACCTGCCACGGTGGGATGACCCGCAGGCTGCTTGTCGGCAGCCGCGACCAAGGCGGTCCAGCGGCCGGCAGAGAGCACGCAGAGCGAGCCGAGCAGCGCCGCCTGGATCACCCACATGGTCGAGCGGCGAGTCGAAATGAAGTGGTCGTGCATGCGGACTGGCTCCCTGGACGGTCATTAGTCAGTTGTCGTATGGTGTGCTGGACGCTTCCTGCCGCCTGGGACATTCGCATCAGGGAGCGATCGGTTTGGTGAGCAGAATTTCCTCACCGACCTGGAGTCCCTGCAAGACCTCCCACCGCTGTTCCGTCTTCTGTCCGATGACCACCTTCCGCGGCTCGGGCGCGGCATCAGCCTTCTTCACGTAGACGATATCGCGAGTTCCTTGTGCTTCGTCTTCGAAGACCGCCGTCGCGGGCACGGTGATGGCGTCCTTCTTTTCGTAAGCGACGAGCGTCAATTTGCAGCTCATGCCGGGCACAACTGGCTTGGCTTGATCCGTCAAATTGACCTTCACCTGGCCATCGAAGACTCCGGGATTGAGCGGAAACGGCGAAACGCTGTCGAGCGTGGCTGCCAATTCCAGGTCGGGATAGCCGGCGGGGATCGCCTTCCCTTTCAGGCCGCGCTGGAGTCGATACAGGTCCTTTTCGGGCACCTCGACACGGATAAACAGCGGGCGGGGATTGACGATCGTCATGAAGACGCTTTGTGGCGCAATCTTGCCCCCCTCCTCCAATTGACTCGCCACCGCATCGACACCGGACCACTTGCCGCGGGTGCAGCGACCGTAGTAGACGTAGCCGTCGGCCGGTGACTGGACAGCCATGATCTCGCGGTCCTTCATCAGGTCTTTCAAGCCGTCTTCGGCGCGCTTATTGGCCAACGACAACTTCTCGTTTTCAATCTGCTGCTTTTCCAGTTGAGCCGGCAAGGCGGCCTTCGACTTGGCCAGCGAGAGGTCGGCCCGTTTGGCGGCCTCGGCCAATTCCTGCTCCGCTCGCGGGATGTCCTGGGCCAGCGCCTTCTTGGAACGCAGTTCCGTCGACTTCAGGTAGAACTCGGACCGTTCGACGTCATTGCGGGCCCGCTGCAAAACGATTTCCTCGGTTTCCTCCGTGAGATCGTCGGCATTGTACATTTTCTCGAGTTGCTTCAGTTCCTCCTGGGCATACTCGAGCGACTGCTTGGAGCTTTTCAACGAGAATTGAACCGAATCTTCCTCGAAGGCTTTATCGATCGTCAGGAAGTAGTTCAGATCCTCGTCGGCGCGTCGCTTGGCCCGTGTGGCGGCTTCCAGATCGAGGGGGACCGTTGTTTTAAGAAGCTCCATGTCGGCCTTGGCCTGTTGCTGGGACAGGTTGTTCAATTGCTTGGCGTATTCGAGGTCTTGCAGCTGTCGGTCAATCTCTTTCATCTCCAGCCAGACCAGCGTCTCGCCCTTCTGCACCCGCTTGCCAGGCGGCACTGCCTTGACGACCGTGAAGGACGCGTAGCTTTCGGGCCGCAACACGACGGGCGCCATTTGCTCGGCCTCGAAAATGCCCGTCAAATCGACCTCAATCTTGAAAGGGGCCTGTTTCACCGTGTGCGTGGCATCCGGAGCGGCCGCCGGTGTGTCCGTCGGCTTGGCCTGCGTCTTCGTTTCCTCCTGGGCCCGCGCGGAGGCGGCGAGGCACCCGGCCGCGAGCAGAACAGCGAACAAAACAAGTTCACGACGGGACATAGATTTAATTCCTCTCGGTCTGACAACTGGATAGGTGAGTTCGCAGGTAACACGCGAAGCTCGACCGGTTCGGACTGCCTCAAATATCGTACTTCACGCACGCAGGACCGGGGAAGCTGCCGCGCGGATTTCGGCCGCGGAGAGTGCCGGGGCCGGTGCCACGCCAGGCCGCATCCTACGCCCAACCCCTCCAGGGCGAGTGTCGAGCGGATTCCGTACAGCCCCACCAAACTGCTCGAGCCTCATTCGGGCAGGCGAAGTTCGTAAAGCCGCGGCCAGTCCTTACCAGTCACAAACAGCCGGCGCTGCTGGCGGTCGTAGGCGATTCCGTTCAGCACGGCATCACGGTGGGGACGCTGGGACCGGGGGTACAAGCGGGACAGGTCGAGCCAGCCCAGCACCGTGCCCGTGCTGGGAGAAATCCGGGCAATGCGATCGTCGTACCAGACATTGGCATAGATCTCGCCCTCGACGAATTCCAGTTCATTCAGGTTGTTGACGCGGCGATTGCCGTCGCGCACAACCAGCAGACGTTGGATTTCGAAGGTCTTGGGGTCCAGGAACCGCAGCGTCGATGTCCCATCGCTCATGATCAGGCTCTGACCATCGTGCGTTAATCCCCAGCCTTCTCCTCGATAGCTGAAACGCTGCTGTTCCTGGAACGTGTGCAGATCGTAGACAATGGCTTGCCGGCTCTTCCACGTCAACTGGATGATCTGGTCCTCCCAGATCGCGATTCCCTCGCCAAACAATCGGTCGTCCAGCTTGTGTTGTTGAACGACTTTGCCCGTTTCCAACTCCACCTTGCGCAGGGTCGAAGCGCCATAGTTCCCGGTCCCCTCATACAGGAAGCCATCCCGGTAAGCCAGACCCTGGCAATACGCATCCGGAGCATGAGGGTAGCTCCGCACGAGCGAATAGACTTGCGTGGGAGCCGATTTGCGACTGAACAGTCCCCGTTGAGACCAGGCGAGCATCACCACCAGCAGCAGCAGGACAGCCACGCCCGCCCCGATCCAGGCCGATCGCCCACGCCCTGTCCGGGGCGCGGCTCCCCAGGAACCCTCCGGCGCCGGCCGTGGCGGACGCCCTCTCGCGGGAATACGTCGCTTCACAGGTATGGCATTCAAAGTCACGGAAGTAGATTGCGTGTAGAATACGGGGGGGATTCAGGGGGCAACTGTCACGAATTCGCTCATTTCACCGGCGGCGCGGACACTTACTGAGTTATGGTGGATTCGAGGCGATCAGGCAAGACCGAGTTGGTTTGGATCACGATGTGGGAGAGGTGAACAGCTCATGCGTCGACATCTAGCATACTGCACGAACGTTCATGCGGGGAGTGATCTCGACGCCTTGACCGCCAATCTGAGTCGCCATAGCCTGGCGGTCAAGGCGCGTTTTGCGCCAGACCGTCCAATGGGGGTCGGGCTGTGGGTGGCTGCTCCGGCTGCCAAGAAATTGCTCGACCCGCCACGGCTCGCCGACCTCTCGCGATTCCTGGCCCAGCGGGGCTTGATCCCTTTCACGCTCAACGGGTTTCCCTTCGGCGATTTTCACGAGCCGGTGGTCAAACAGCGTGTCTACCATCCGACGTGGTTCGAAGCGCCTCGACTGCACTACACACTCGATCTGGTCACGATCCTGCACGCGATCCTGCCCGCCGGCCTGGAGGGGAGTATTTCCACGCTGCCGATCGCCTGGCGATCGCCCCGGCCGAGTGACGAACAGCTGCGCACGGCCGCCCGGCAGCTGGCCGAGGTGGCTCGACGCCTGCTGCAACTCGAAGCCGATACCGGACGCCTGATCTACGTCTGCCTGGAACCGGAGCCGGGCTGTTACTTGCAGCATAGCGGTGACGTGCTGCCGTTCTTCCAGCACTATCTGTGCCAGCAAGGGGACGAGGCTCAGTTGCGGCGCTACATTCGTGTCTGTCACGACGTCTGCCATTCGGCCGTGATGTTTGAAGATCAGGCAGAGGTCCTCCAGCAATATGCTCGACAGGGCATTCGGGTCGGGAAAGTCCAAATATCCTCCGCCGTGGAAGTGGATTTCCAGCAAGCCGGGCCCGCGCAGCATGCACGGCTGATCCAGCAATTGGCCTCGTTCGCGGAAGACCGCTACCTGCATCAAACCGCCATGCTCCTTCCCGACGGCCGTCCCCCACTCTTCTTCGATGATCTTACCGAGGCTTTGGCGCACGCCGAGCACCACAAAGAGTACTTGCAGGGGATCTGGCGAGTCCACTTCCACGTCCCCATCTACCTCGAGCGATTCGGTGCCATCCAGACGACCCGGTCACATGTCCGGCAGTGCCTCGAGGCGGTTCACACGCAACCCGAATTGACACACTTTGAAGTGGAAACGTACGCTTGGGGCGTCCTCCCCGCACCGCTGCAGCATCAGGAACTGTCTGACGGCATCGCACAGGAAATGCAGTGGCTCGTGCAGCAACCGGAATGGACGCTCGATGAGCAACCCGAGAGGGACTGACGAGAGGCCCCGCACGCGCTGGGACGACAAACGGTTAAAGGCCAGAGGTGGATAATTGACGATTGGTGCGGGTCATTGACCGCGAACGGCTCGATAGATACTCATTTCCTTTTGGGTTGCGGCCGCGGGCCGCCTTTAGTTCGAAGACCTGACAGCGTTTGAACGTTGGGAGGTGGCATCATGCAAGAGTCTGACACAAAGGGACGCGCGGGTTTGATCCGTACAGCGCAGCTGATCGTCGGCTCGTTGGCGTCGGGTGTGGTGATATTCCTGGTGATTGTGGTTGTGATCATGCAGGCGCCGCTGCGCCCTTTTGATCCCCAGGCCGTTGTCAGTCTGACCATGGCTGCTTTCGCGCTGACGTGCATTCCCGGCCGGTTGTTTGTGCCCGGACTGATTGTGAATGCCGGTTGCCAGAAGATCGCCCTGGGCCTTTGGCCGCCTCTGTCGAGGCAGTCGCATTCGCCGCTTCCCGATACCGAGGAAGGGCCTCTCATGCAGCTGTTTTTGACCAAGACGATCATTGGCGCGGCCATCCTCGAGGGAGGCGCGTTGGGCAATCTGGTTGCGTATATGATCGAGGGGCAGATCTACTCGCTGGCACTGGCGGTGCTTGGCATCATCGGGATTCTGGCCGCCTTTCCCACGCGACGCATTCTGGATGAGTGGCTCGAGCGGCACATGCGCCGCGTGCAGGAAATGCGCGACCTGCACAGCTGAAGGCGTTCCGGCTGGGGCGGAAACCGTTGTCCATTCCCGGCCCAACGGAGCGCTGGCGTCGCTGAGCCCTGGCGGGCTCAGCGACGGGACTCTCTCGGCGGGGGGTGGTTATCGCTGCCACTTCGGTATGCCTCGGCCAGGCGTCCAGGGGACGCCGGCCGCATCGAGCTTCTGGAGCAACGCCACCACATCCGTCTCGACGATCTGCGTCAGGTCGCCCAGCAGTCCACTGAACTCGTCGGCGGCGATTTCGTAGTTCTTGCGTTGAGTGCCGGTGGGAGCCTGCGTGGTCGACCAGTTTTCGTATACAACGTTCTGCAGGCGATTGAGGATGCCGGGCAGGGCCGGTTCGTTGCGGCGAGGCTTGGTCGGATCACCCGTGAACCGTTCGAGCATGTCCTGCAGACGCAATTCCAGACTGCGCGCCTCCACTCCCAACGCCGGATCGACCCCGGGGGTCACCTCGATGGCGCGCTTGATGAACTTCAGCTGGGTGGCGGTCTCTTGAGCTACCTGGTAGGCGCCCATCACCGCTCGCTGCAGTTCGCCGGTCTTCTTCTGGAACGCCAGTACTGTCTGGCGATCGGGCTCTGGCAGCGACGCCGTGCCAAGTGTTTCCACTTCGAACGGTGTGGGAGCCACCAATTCGGTCAGCTGGCCTTCCACACGCGTCGAGAGACTTACCGTATATGCTCCCGGAGCGGCCAGGGGACCATAGCCGTCACCGCTGAGCTGTATGGGAGTGAAACCTGGGTAGCGGAAATCCCACGTCGCTCGATGCATCCCTTGCGCCGAGGTCACCGGAATCTGACGCACCACCTGGCCGGCGCTATCGCGAATCGTCAGAACCGCGGCGGGGTCCTCTTCGCGGTCCTCGCCCTTCAACTCTTCCCAGCTGGGATAAGGAGTGTCCTGTCCTTGCCGTGCGAGCGAGCGGTCCTTTTCCTGTCGCTGACTCTTCTTGGTCTTGAGCGATTCCTTCAAGTAGTACGTGAAGGTGGCGCCGAACGGCGGATTCGGCGCGGTGAAGAAACTGGCGCCCTGAAAGGCCTTTCCCCCACCTCCCAGCGGATCGGTTTGAACGTACATCCAGGATTTCTTCACGGGGAAGATGTGTGCCGGCTTTTCGATCAGTTCGCTCGTCAATTCACGCAGCGGTGAATAGTCGTCGAGAATGTAGAATCCGCGCCCAAACGTCCCGACCGCCAAATCGCTCTCGCGACGTTGTATCTCCAGGTCGCGGACGGCAATCGTGGGGAGACCGTTCTTCAGGGGAATCCACTTGATACCCCCGTCGAGCGTAAAGAACAGGCCAAATTCCGTCCCCACGAACAGCAGCTCCGGCTTCACGTGGTCCTGTACGATCGTGTAGGTCGAACCGCGCTGGGGCAGGTCGCCGGTGATCGACACCCAAGTCTTGCCGCGATCCGTGCTCTTCACCACGTAAGGCTTGAAGTCTCCTCGTTTGTAGTTGTATAGCACCACGTAGACCGTATTCGGATCGTGCAGTGATGCTTCGATATCATTGACAAAGGCGTACTGCGGTACATCGAGTGTGGGGAATTCTTCGATCTTGCGCCAGTTCTGCCCGCCGTCCTCACTGACCTGAACCAGACCGTCGTCGGTGCCGACATACAGCAGACCGTCCACCAAAGGCGATTCCGAGATGGCCATGATCGAGCCGTAAAAGGAGGTGGAGTCGTTCTTCGCCACCGTGTCGACACCCCAGACGCGTCCCATCACCTTCAACGTGTTGCGGTCCATATTGCGCGTGAGATCGGGACTGATCGCTTCCCAGTTGTCACCGCGATCGTTGCTGCGAAACAGGATCTGGGCGGCGTAATAGACCCGTGTGTGGGAATGTGGACTGATCAGGATCGGCGAGTCCCAATTCCAACGCAGAGGGGGGCCACCCTTCTCCTCTTGGGGCTTGATGTCGGTCCGCTCCCCCGTGCGACGGTCGTATCGCACCAGGCCACCATATTGCCACTGGGAGTAAATAATATTGGGGTCTTGCGGGTCGATGGCCGGCTTGAATCCATCCCCAAACACGGTGATATACCAGTCGCTATTGAGGATTCCGTTGATGCTCTTCGTCCTGGTCGGTCCGCCCTGTGTGGCATTGTCCTGGGTGCCGCCATAAATGTTGTAGAATGGCACGTCATTGTCCACCGCGATCTTATAAAACTGCGTGACGGGGAGGTTGGGTGTGAACTGGTAGTTCTGCCCGCGATCCCAAGTCTCGTACAGGCCGCCGTCAGAGCCGATCAACAGATGGTCCTCGTCGTCGGGGTCGATCACCAGCGCGTGGTTGTCGACGTGCTTCCACTGTTCCCCCAACGGCTGGAATGTCTTGCCGCCGTCCTGCGTGACGTGCAGCAGCGTGTCCATCGAATAGACTCGATCGAAGACGTGCGGACAGGCAAAAATCTCCTGGTAGTACTGGGCACTGACTGTCGCATAACCGCTCTGCTTCGACCACGTCTCGCCCCGATCCGTCGAGCGGAAAAAACCGCCTTGCCCTTCGGCGGCTTCCACCAGTGCATAGACAACATCCGGCTGGATGGGCGAAATCGCCAAGGCGATGCGGCCCAGATCGACACCAGGCAGTCCGCGCGAAATCTTCCGCCAGGTCTGGCCGCCATCGGTCGACTTGTGCAGGGCTGATTCAGGTCCACCATTGATCAGGGTCCAGACGTGACGCCGACGCTGATAGGCTATGGCGTACAGCGTGTCAGGATCGCGCGGATCATGCAGCACATCCGATATGCCCGTGTTCTCGCCGATGTTCAGGATCAAATTCCACGTCGTGCCACCGTCCGTTGTCTTGTACAATCCGCGATCGCCACCGGGTGCCCAAAGAGGTCCTTGCGCGGCCACGTAAACCACGTTTGAATCGCGTGGATCAACGAGTATTCTGCCGATGTGTTCGGATTGCTCCAGGCCCATTCGCGCAAAACTCGCGCCGCCGTCAATCGACTTGTAGACCCCGTCGCCGTAACCGACACTTCGCTGACTGTTGTTCTCGCCGGTGCCCACCCAGACGACGTGCCGGTTCTGCGGATCGACCGTGATGCACCCGATCGAGTAGGACCCGTAGCTGTCGAAAATCGGAGTCCAGGATGTCCCCGCGTTCGTGGTCTTCCAGACGCCGCCGGAAGCGGCGCCGACATACCACGTCTGGCGATCCGATGGGTCAACGGCGATGTCCCCGATCCGCCCCGACATCAGCGCCGGTCCAATGCCCCGCAGTTGCAGCGACGATACCAGCGCACTGTTCAAGCCGGGCGTCTTGTCGGGCGCAGTATCGCTATCCTGGGCATAGGCGGCAGCCGAAACCGCGGCGCACGTCAGCGCCAGCAAGGCGGGAAATGACAGTCGTTTCATGGGGTATCCTCCGCAGTAGCAGTCAGTCGGTAAAGTCAATGTGGATTACCTAGTTTACTACATAAAAGGCGCGAACAGTGAGGGGTGGATCCGCTGGGCGGTACGACAAAGATGAGCGCGGATTATTCATGAGTGACCAACGATTTTAAGCCCGTCAGGACGGTCGCCACAGAGCAGCGGAGGTCAAGATAGACGCCCCCCCTTACCCCCAGGCCGGAGTAAGACACACGGCGTGCAGCCCTACTCGTACTCGTACTCGTACTCTTACTCCTCTTCGTAACACGCGACCGCTCGGCCCACCCGCCCGAGTCCACTGCCGTAAATCTGGCTCGGAGGGCGGGAGAGTACGAGTAAGAGTACGAGTAAGAGAAAGAGTTCGACGATCATCGGAAATCGGGAATGAACGGATCCTGGCGCGACTGCCAGTCACCGGCAGCGCGCTTCCAATGACTCGCCATAGGCACGGTATTGGAGATCGATCGCGTCGCTGGCGAGTTCTTGCGCGTGGACCCAGATGCGATAGTCCAGCTTGATCGACTTGCCGGGTGCGATCGTGATCGTTTTGACGCCGGGCCAACCGACGCAGAGCGCTCCGTACGTGCGAGTCAGCCAGGTCGGCGGATAGTCGGGGTGTTGGGGGTGGACGAACACGGCCGCACCGCTGCGCTGGGGGGCAGCGGGGAATTGAGACGTCAAATCGGCCCACGGGAGGCGCTCATTGACGAGATCTGGCTCCGCGGATGGGTTCGCTGCGCCGAAGCCCAGCGTCCGCTCGGGGACGCGCACGGTGGCGTCCGTGCGCGGCGAGACGTCGAAGCGGCATGTGAAGCCGCCATAGCTTTTGTCTTCACGTCCTTGCAGCGTGACCTCTTGCCCACCCGCTTCGATCACGAGCGATATATCGACCGCTCGACAATCGGGCTCGGAGCGATAGGTCCGCAGCCACACTCGTTCGGTGGCGATCTGCTGCTGACCGACAAACCAACCGTTTTCCACTCCCATGATCCCCGCTACCGGCCCGGTATCCCTGGCCAGCCATTTGACGAACTGCTGCTGGATATCGGTCGACATCCACAGGTCGAATGTCTTGTCGCCCACTTTCACGTAGGGCCACGTCCAGAAGATGCCGTGATGATGATAGTGGTCAGGAGGGAAATCGTCTGTCAGCGTCTCGCCACTCATGCCCCAGAGCGGATGTATGTAACAGCTGCGCGACCGTCTCGGATCAATTTCCGGCAGCGACTGTTCGATAATCGGCTGGTAGTTATATTCCCATATTTGCCGGACGGCATTCGAACTCGAGTCGGTTTCCAGCAACTTCAGGCTGAGGGGAGTTTCCTGCCAGGCGAAGTGGGACGCCGGGGGTGCATGGCCGTCCTTCGCGGACACGCGGCGTGCACCCTGTTCGATGTGAAAGGTGCGCATCGCGTCGCGGCCCGGGGCGGGGGGGATGGAGGCCAGCAGCTGGCAGGCCGAGTCGTCGACCAGGCCATCATCGCGTACTGCTCGAATCAGCTGGGCACTCAACCGATTATCCGGGTGATCTGCTTCCACCAGGATGTACTCGAAAGCCGGATCGTACGTCGGCGCGAGCGGCAGATCAACAAGAATGTGCTGTTGTTGCGTGGAGCTTGGAACGTCGATCGTGTCCTGTGCCAACAGGGTGGATCGAGTCGGCAGCAGCAACAGACCACTCACGAGCAGAATACGAATTCCTGGAGCCATGACGCTTCCCATGTTCTTGATAGTCGACGGATTGATCGCACGTGCATTCCGACTCAATGTGTCCGCCGGCCACCAGCGGGCTTGCCCCGGTGCGCTGACTGGTGAGCTACCGTGCGGCCCCGTCTGTCCGCCGGCCACCAGCGGGCTTGCCCCGGTGGCCCTGACTGGTGAGCTACCGTGCGGCCCCGTCTGTCGGCCGGCCACCAGCGGGCTTGCCCCGGTGGCGCCCTGACTGGTGAGCTACCGTGCGGCCCCGTCTGTCGGCCGGCCACCAGCGGGCTTGCCCCGGTGGAGCCCTGACTGGTGAGCTACCGTGCGGCCCCGTCTGTCCGCCGGCCACCAGCGGGCTTGCCCCGGTGGAGCCATGACTGGTGAGCTACAGCGCTGTCCATCTGACAATGATCACTCTATGCCTGGCCGGGAGCGGTGTAGTGGAGGCGACATGTTCAACCCACATCCGGGATTTCGAATCCCGCCCGCTGGGGCCGGGCCAGCAGTTCGTTGGCTGCTGCATCCCCGACGAACTGTTCCTGATCGGGATCCCATTGCAGCCTGCGGCCAGTCCAGCGTGCGATGTTCCCCAGATGGCAGACGGTGGTCGATCGATGGCCGATTTCCACATCCGCCACGGGCATTTCGCGACTTTTGATACAGGCCACCCAGTTGGCCAGGTGGTCGGCGATATTGTCGCCGCCGGCAAACGTCCGCCCCTTGGTGGCCTCGATAACGATCTCCGCGGGGTCGCTCTTGAGATAATTGCGATCGATGACAATAGTCCCTTTGTCACCGATGAATTGGCCTCCGCCGCGTTGCGGAATATCTTCCAGCTTGAGGATCACTCCGTTGGCATAGCGCATCCGCACCAGCGGGTGCGAACAGGCTTTGTTGCCGTCCTGGATGGAACCGCTCTGGGCATAGGTCGGTGGCTGGAACGGTTCGCCTTCGGTCCACACTTCCACCGGGCCGGTGTGGCAGGCACCCAACGCCCATTGGATCTGGTCAAAGCCATGGGCACCCCAACCGGTCATTTCGCCACCCGACCAGGGACGGAAGGAGATCCAACCGGGATTGGCGCGAGGTGTTTGGATGTCGCTGTGGTACGCCACCGGTTCGGTTTGCCCGCACCAGGTATTCCAATCCAGCCCGTCGGGAATGGGTTGTTCGGGGAGCGCACACTCCCAGGGGCTCTCGAAGTTGGCGGCGATCACCGTGTGGAGTTTGCCGATCGCTCCGTTACGCACCAGTTCGCAGCCCAAATGGTTTCGGGGGATCGAACGTTGCTGGCTGCCAGTCTGCAGCACGCGGCTGTACTTCCGCACGGCGCTGACCAACTGGCGTCCCTCGCGGATGGTCAGGGTCATCGGCTTCTCCACATACACATCCTTCTCGGCCTGGCAGGCATGCACGGCGGGAAGTGTGTGCCAGTGATCTGGTGTGGCGATGATCACAGCATCCAGATCAGGCAGTTCGAGCAGGCGGCGATAGTCCTGGAATGCCTGGCAGTGGAATTTCGCCGCCATTTTTTCCGCCGCCGGCAGGTAGCAATCCGCAATGGCGACAATCTGCGCGTCGGGCGGCAAGCTCGTCAGTTGACCTGCTCGGCGTCCCGCGCCGATGAATCCGACAGCGACACGCTCATTCGCTCCGACAGGCTGGGCACTGCGCAGAACGCTGGGAGAAATCAGGTGCGGCAGTGCGATGGCCGCCACGGCGGCGGATGTCTGGTGGAAAAAGCGGCGGCGGGAAAATCGCTGAGCAGATCGTGGCATGATGACCCTCACTGTTTGAGGAAACGTCCAGCTGCGAGGCGGAAACCTCTGGTAACGTGAGCCATTACCAGCAGCCACTATGATACCAAAGCGACGAGGAAGTTGGAGTGTGAACTGGAGAGGAATTCGGGATTCGCCCGGGCTCTGTGAAGGGTGGCACTGGCTCTGCCAGTGTTGAAGCGGGTGGCACTGGCTCTGCCAGTGTTGAAGCTGGGTGGCACTGGCTCTGCCAGTGTTGAAGCTGGTACCGACGTCAGGTGGCACTGGCTGAGCGAGCGTAGAGTACTCGGCCAACCTCAAGAAGCTCTAACCGCGAGCGGAGCCAGTGCTGCAGCAACCCCCCGCTGACCACTTCCCAGACATCCGACCGCATTCTGGTGTGCCGGCGCTCGCCATGATCATGTGGACGAGACGACACGAACTGCGGCGAGCTTGGCACACCCTACCGCTACCGCTACCGCTGACCACTTCCCAGACATCCGACCGCATTCTGGTGTGCCGGCGCTCGCCATGATCATGTGGACGAGACGACACGAACGGCGGCGAGCTTGGCACACCCTACCGCTGACCACTTCCCAGACATCCGACCGCATTCTGGTGTGCCGGCGCTGGCCATGATCATGTGGACGAGACGACACGAACGGCGGCGAGCTTGGCACACCCTACCGCTACCGCTGACCACTTCCCAGACATCCGACCGCATTCTGGTGTGCCGGCGCTCGCCATGATCATGTGGACGAGACGACACGAACGGCGGCGAGCTTGGCACACCCTACCGCTACCGCTACCGCTGACCACTTCCCAGACATCCGACCGCATTCTGGTGTGCCGGCGCTGGCCATGATCATGTGGACGAGACGACACGCACTGCGGCGAGCTTGGCACACCCTACCGCTACCGCTGACCACTTCCCAGACATCCGACCGCATTCTGGTGTGCCGGCGCTCGCCATGATCATGTGGACGAGACGACACGAACTGCGGCGAGCTTGGCACACCCTACCGCTACCGCTACCGCTGACCACTTCCCAGACATCCGACCGCATTCTACCGCTCACGGGAGCTGCCGTTGCACCGTGCGACCGCTCCCTTCCCGGAGCTGGTAGAGCCGATCGGCGCCGATGTTTTCCAGTACTTCCTCTTGGCCGCTTCCCTGCCAGCGGATGGTGATCTGATCGATCTTGTCGTGCTTTCCCAGCCCGAAGTGCAGTCGCTTGCCGAATTGGCTCTGGTAGCCGCGACCGCTGTGAACTTCGTCGGTCAGGGTCAGGTCGCCCGCGGTCAGCGTGATGCGACTTCCGACGCCGTCTCGGTTACTCTGAATGCCGATCAGTTCGAGTTGAACCCAGTGCGCGCCGTTGTCCGAGTCGTTGCGCAGCACGGAAGGCTGTTCGCGAGAATTCAGGACGACAATGTCGACGTCGCCGTCGTTATCCAGGTCGTCAAACCCCGCGCCGCGACTGGCGTGGACGCCGTCCATGCCGTCACCGCATTCCTGGGACACATCCGCGAAGTAGCCATTGCCCGTGTTCCGCAGCAGCGTGTTCTTCACACGATACGCCGTGCTGGAATCGTACAACTCCACATTATCCTCGGTGTGTCCGTTAGCGATGTAGATGTCGCGGTTACCGTCATTGTCGAAATCGACAATCCCGATTCCCCAGTTCACATAAGGAAAGAGCCCCGTGCCGGCACGCGCTTCCTGCGTCGCGTCCTCGAAGCGACCCTCTCCCATATTGCGATAGTAGATGGGATACTCGGTTTGGTAGGAAGTCATGTAGAAATCCAACAGGCCGTCATTGTTCAAGTCGCCGCAGTCGACGCCCATGCTGGCATTTTCCTGCCCGAAGCCGTTGAAGGCGAGGCCGACGAGCATGGCGACTTCCTCGAAGCGTCCTTGCCCGTCATTGCGAAAGAAGAAATTCTCGTGCACGTCATTCAAGACGAACACGTCGATGTCTCCGTCGTCATCGCAGTCGGCGGCCACCATTCCCATGCTTGTTCCCGCAATGCCGGCAATCCCCGATTCCTGACTGACGTCGGCGAAGGTGCCGTCGCCATTGTTGCGAAACAAGGTATCGGGGACGGGGCGAAAATCGCGTGGGGAGGGATACGTCGGAAATCCCTGTGTGTTGCGCACGACATGTTTGGCCGGGTCGAATGCCAGGTAGTTGCCCACATAGAGATCCAGGTCCCCGTCGGCGTCCATGTCAAAGAAGACGGTTCCGGCCCCCACGACATCTCCGTTTCTCACGCCAGCTTGGTCCGTAATGTTGCTGAAGGTTCCATCGCCGTTGTTCTGGAGCAACGTGTTGGGTCCAGAATTGTTCAGGTAGATGTCCTGGTCCCCGTCGTTGTCGAAGTCGGCGGCGGTCACCCCCAAGCCAAACCCTTCATCACCCGTGCCCGACTGCCGCGTGACGTCGACGAATCGCCAGTCGCCCAGATTGCGGAACAGGTGATTGGTGGGCGGCACATCGACTTGCGTGCCGGGGAGCGGGGCGCCATTGAGGAAGTAGATGTCAATCAGACCATCGTTGTCGTAGTCCAAGAGAGCAATACCGGCGCACATCGGCTCGACGATGTAGCGCCGGCCGCTGCCGCCGTCGGTGTGCTGAAAAGAGATGCCCGTTTGACCGGTCACGTCATGCAATTGAATCGGGCCCTGAGGGGCGGGGGGGGGCTGCGGTTTCTCGCGGCGGCAAGCGGCCGCGGCGGCGACCAGCAGCGCCATGAGCAGACACTTTGTGAGCAGATAATTTCCCGCCCGAGGCAACCACCCTGTTGCCGCGGCTGCGGGGTGTGCGCCACCGGCAGTGCGAGACGGTGTGTCGTACCCGTCGAAAGGCGTGAACTCACTACGAGCCATTCCGCTGCTCCTTGGCGGCCGCCGACGTGGAACCTTCCCGGATGGAGACGAGCTGGTCCACGGCGACGTGCTTCATAACATCCGTTCCGCCGCCGATCCAGCGGACTTCAATCTGATCGACGCGATCATGTTTGCCCAAGCCAAACTGCAACCGCGTCCCATGGTGACTTTGGTACCCGCGGCCACTGTGCACTTCAGCCAGCAGTTTCAAGTCCCCGGCGGTCACCAGGACATGGGCGCCAATTCCATCCCGATTGGAGGTGACTCCGTGCAGTTGAATCTGCAGCCAGTGATTTCCCGTGTGGGAGTCATTGCGAATCACCGTCGGCTCCGTGCGCGAATTGAGCACCACAATATCCGCATCACCGTCATTGTCCAAGTCGTCGAAGCCCGTGCCCCGGCTGCTCCGTGCAGGAGCCAGACCAGATCCACAGGCGTCCGAGACATTGACGAACCGGCCCGCTCCGGTGTTCAGCATGACAATGTTGCGGACCTCGTAGGCCGTCGAATCGTCGTACTTGTCAACTTCATCCTGCAAATGCCCACAGGCGATGAACGCATCGAGGTGGGAATCGTTGTCGAAGTCGACCAATCCGACTCCCCAATTCACATAGGGAAAGGAACCTTCGCCGATGCCGGTGGCCAGTGTCGCGTCCTCAAAACAGCCGTTCCCCAGGTTGCGGTAAAGAACCGGCAATTCTCCCTGGTAGGAAGTCATCAGGAAATCGAGCAGTCCGTCGTTGTCATAATCGCCGCAGTCGATGCCCATACTTCCCAGCGCGGAACCGAAACCGTTGTACGCGAATCCGGAGAGGAGTCCCCGTTCTTCAAACCGGCCTGTGCCGTCGTTCACGAACAGAAAGTTCCGCGCCACGTCGTTCAACACGAAAACATCCGTATCCCCGTCGTTGTCGTAATCGGCGGATACGATTCCCATACCGGTCCCGACATGCTGGCGGATCCCGGCTGACTCGCTGAAGTCGGTGAAGGTGCCGTCGCCATTGTTGTGGTAGAGCACATCCGGTACGCCGCCGTAATCGCGAGGGCCGGCATACTCAACGTAACCTGGCCGCGGATAAGTCACGTGTTTGCTGTAGGAGAAGTCGACGTAGTTGGCGACATAGAGATCCAACAGGCCATCGGCATCCACGTCCAGAAAGCAGGCCCCGGCGCCCACTATGTCCCCCCTACCGACATGGGCCGTTGCCGTGGCATCCGTGAATGTCCCGTCGCCCTCGTTCCGGTAGAGCACGTTCGGACCGTAGTTGTTCACGTAAATATCCAGGTCGCCATCGTTGTCGTAGTCTGCCACGGCCACACCCAGACCAAATCCCTCGTCACCGACGCCAGCCTCCTCTGTCACATCGGTGAACCGCCAATCTCCCAGGTTGCGGTAGAGCGCATTTCTCGGCGGTGTATCTGCTGGGGATGCTGTGGCCGGAGCACCGCCCAGCGGTGCTCCGTTGAGGAAGTAGATGTCAATCAGTCCATCACCATCGTAGTCGAACAATGCCAGCCCCCCCGTTACCGTCTCCATGATGTATCGCTGCCCCGAATGGCCGTCGGTATGCACGAACGTGACACCGGCAGGGGCTGTCACATCGCGCAGCTGAATGGGACACCGGGACTCTGCTCGGTTGTCAACTACCACGGAGGAGTCGTTTCTTGTGCAGGCGGTAAGGGGCAGCGCAACCAAGATCACTACCCAGAACCATGGGCGAAGGAGTCTGTCGAAGCTGAACGGTCGTATACTATCCATCGTCCGATGTTCCACAACTAGGGGCGCCAGGCACAGTTGGCGCCAGGCACAGTGGCACGCTGCTCCGTGGCCGTCAACGCAATGGACTGACACCGCGGGAAACCGCCCGGCGACAGAGGGCTGTTCTCCGTACTACACAGGGATTCACTGCTTTGCCTCTCCCAGTTGGTGCAGGACACGTTGGTATTCGGGATTCTGGGGGTCGAGCGCAGCAGCGCGCGCGATGGCCTGCCGTGCGCCATCTTTGTCCCCGTTCATCTGGCAGGTTGCTCCCAGCAAGTAGAAGTGCTGGGCCGAGGGGGCAAGATCGACGGCGGCTTGTGCCAGCTTCCTGGCTTCCGACAAATTGTAGACATGATCGAGATAAAGCTTGGCCAGGGCGACATACGGCCCCGCTTGCTTCGGCGAGAGTTCGATCACGTGACGGTAGGCCGCCTCGGCTTCGTCAAACATGTCCAAATCAGCACACAGCTGAGCACACTCTAACTGCGAGGCGATGTCATTCGGGGCGATCGTCATCAGCTTGTGCAGAATGCGGACGGCGTCCTCTTTCCGCCCCTGACGCTGATAGAGCCAGGCGAGGATTTCATGCGTCACCACGTTGTGAGGACTGAATTGAATCGCTTTCAAAAGATACTCTTCCGCGAGAGCCGGTTCGTCATGAGCCAGATGCACATTCGCGGCTGCCGCATATATCTCCGTCACCACCCCCGACGTGGTCTTCACTTCGTCCCGGACCTTCAGCATGCTCCGATGCATCTCCTCCTCTTGTGTCTTGAGTTGCTTGAGTGTCTCGGCGTATTGCTTTGCCAGTTCCTCCTCCCCCAAGTTGGCACACGCCGTCACCAGGCCGCTGTAGGCATTGGGAAATTCCGGGTCGATGGCGATCATCCGCTCCAGATACTCCTTGGCTTGAGCGTAATCGCGCTTCTGCAAATAAGCCTGGCCGAGCATGGACATCGTCGCCAGCGACTGCGGATGCCGGGCGATATCCGCCTGCAGCACCTGCAGCGCCTCGTCTGTTTGACCGTTGGCCATCAGGGCCTGGCTCAGCTCGACTGGGAACGAGCTGTTGTCGGGCTCCAATTCCAAGGCTCGTCGAAAATACTCCACCGCCTTCGTATTGTTGCCGATCTCCATATTCAGCAAACCGACGGCGTGAACGGCTGGACAGAAACGCGGATCCAGTTGGAGGCATTCCTCCCAGATCTCTTCGGCTGCGTTCGTCTTGCTCAGGCGATAGTGAGCGCGGGCGAGCACCTCCAGGGCTTCAGGACTGTCCGGATAACGCTCAACCAGGGAGCAGGCGACGTCGTCAATCTCCCGCAACAGGGCCGCAATTTCCGGCGTCGATGTCTCGGCCGCGGCGGCAATGGCCGTCCGGCGTCGGGGTTGATGGTTCTGCACCGCAATGATCGCTGCCACGATCAACACCGCCATCACCAGACTGATCAGGACCAGAAACCACCACGGGCGAGGTGGTGAGGCGTCGCCCTCGGACGGCTGATGGTTGGCCGTGCGATTGAGAGATGAGACCTTGGCAGCTTGCTTTGACTTCGACATGCCGCGTTACCTTGCTGGTATCCTCCAGTGAATGGATGCCCCAAGAAAAGCAACTACGCGTCACAAAGTCCGTACGTTGCCGGGCGTCTGTTGTTCACTCACCGACACGCCAGTCGAAACCAACCTGGCTGGACGACACGTGGCGATGCTCTGCCGGCCCGTCCCCGGCGCCATGAGCGCCAGGCCCAGGCATGGGCCATTGGTGCCGATGGAGACAGTCCAGTTTAAACCACCATGCAAAAAAAGCCCTTGCTGGCGAAAGCCGGCCAGCAAGGGCCAAAATGTCGAACTTGTCAAACTAGACCGACAAGAGTCGGCGAGGCCCAACCAGGGTTCAGCCTCCCGTAGCTCCTCCAAACTTTGTCAGCAATTCCTTGGCTTTCTCCTTGATCTGATCACTACTGCTACCAGTCGACATCAAGTTCTGGACTTCCTTCCGTACTTCTTGAGCCAGCGCAGCGTCGGTTTCTTCGAGCTTGGAACACTCTTGCATGAGCGCTCCCATCGCACTGCCACCGCCGCCACCTGTCTTCGCCATTTCCTCGAGATAGCCCTTGACTTTGTCTTTTGGGCTTATCTCAGGTGCCTTGACGGCTGTGCTCCCGGGGCCGCAGCCAATCATCGCCACCACACAAAACAGAACCAGAAATCTTAGCCAAGTCATAGATGCTTGAACTCCTTATTCGGCACGGTTATTGTTGCCAGTCCTGGGCGCGCTCGGCTCCGCCTTTCGTGCCAATATACTGATACATGTTGTAATTGATGGTATCCGTTACGAAGTGGACCGAGCCGTCCGCGAAGCCGTGCATGGCGCCGGCACCGTGATCACTACGCGACGGGTAAACACCAGGGCGGTCCGACGAGTAGCCGGGAGGAGCGTTGGCAATACAGGTCGGATAAATCCAGTTCGGAGGCACCACGGTGTTCATCATCGTCTGCGTGTAGTTGGCTCCCATCCAGCCCCAGCCGTTGCTGCTCAAGTGGCTGCCAATGCCCGCCAAGCACTGAATACCCCACAGATTGAGGCGGTCTTCCGGCAGGTTCGGATAGTACCACGGTCGAGACACACCGTTGCTTTCCGCCAAAACGTTGGCCACCGGCTCACCTGGGCGATACGTCGATCCGTTGCCATCACCCGTGGTGATTTCGGCGGCGAAAATCGTATTCGCGGTACCGTCGGTGAAATTGCCGAGCGTGGTTTCGACGTGCGAAGAAAAGGCACCAGGACCTGTGGCTAAGGAGTTGCCGTCCCAGTTCGATTCGTAGTACATCGTCGGGCCAAGGCTCACGGCATAATTGCTCCCCGGACCACCAGACCAAATATTGTTACGTGTCGTCGGAGGCACCAGCGCGGCAGGACACTTGTAAGCCGGAATCTGTGAGTTCCAGTAGTAATACTCAGTGCCGTTCAAGTTGGCGTTCTGATCGTACCAGCCCCAGTCCCGGCCAAGGTTAAGGCTGTTGTACAAGGCCTGCTGTTCCATATACGGGAGCAGCATGGTATGCACGCTGTAACCCTGCCAAATGCGCCACAAATTGTTGTTGTACGCGTTGACGTCACCGTCGCGACCGTTCCAAATGAACGAGATGTATCCCGCACGTGGGAACTTCTTGAACACGTCATGATAGTTGTGCGCGGCCAACACGAACTGCTTCATGTTGTTGCTGCAGCTCATGCGCCGCGCGGCTCCGCGCGCTGCCTGAACAGCGGGCAAAAGCAGTGCGACCAAGATGCCGATGATCGCAATCACCACCAGCAACTCAACCAGTGTAAACCCCTTGAAACGTCTTCTCATCACGGCCTCCCAAAAAAGAAAAAGAATGAAAAAGAAAATGCCACTATACCTAGCGGAGCAGAACGCTCCGTCGGCGCGAAGCAAATCACTTCACTGCCTCAATTCATCGCTCTTCCCTATGTCGATACCGGACCATGTCAACACCAGACCATACCGAAACCAGATTATGTGGAAACCAGCCCAGTCTATACCAGACTATGCCTATACCAGAAGCTCCTATGTCCAAGAGACGAGAGAAATCATCCAGCTCCGCGCCTCGCGTTACAACCCCCCCACGCTGTACGATCCCTTATCGTAATCCACTTGACAACCTTGTGTCAATTCATTGGTGCCACTATCTTGGGGGAGAGTCATGGAATTCCCCCTGCCCGCGAACCCCACGAAGTGTCCGGAGAAGGCCCACCACTCACACCCGAAAATGGCCCATCTTCTTGGGGGCGGAAATTCGTTGTTGGGAGAGCAGGGTCAATAAGCCTACCATATTCCAAGTCCACGCACTTTTCTTGCTGGGATTTGTGTGGCTGAGTGGACATGCGTCTGCGGAGGACATGGCCCGACCTGTCGAACTGACCGCAACGCCGCACCCGCGGGACACCGCCGGGCCAGGACGGGTGCCCACAGATTGCCTGGCCCCGCACCGGAGTACCAAAGAATCCCCATAAGTACATGCGCAAGTGGAGCTTAAGTAAACGAATCGCCCCCCATTGCCGGTTGGCTTGAGCCTTTTGTCGTACTATCACTGTATTCCGGCCTGCCACCGACCAACGGGCTGGATTCGGCGAACCTGACGAGGGGGGGAGCGCTCCCGTTCAGCAACGCTGCCCAACGATCCACGTTCCCCAGTCAATAGACTTGCCCCATCCGCCACGCTTGTTCGGCGGCTCAGGCAGTGCCGGCAGGGTGACCGGCGCGGGCGGTTTTCCGCGCACCGTATCCCGTGCGGTGACCGGGCCCCGGTTGAGTCGAGTCGGCGGCCTCGCCCGTGGCAGGAATCCGGGTCGGGCGTGCTGAGGCCCGTGACGCGTGACGCACAGCTGATACAATGACCCGCGGGGCTCGTTCCGATTGTCACGGGCGGGGGCCGCCGCACGGGATTTTCCGCTTGGTTCGACATCGATGTCGTGCGGCTTTTCTAGCGAACGGACTGAGGCTCATTGCACGTAGTACGTAGTATTCAGATCAGCGGTGGACGCCGCCGCTGCCTACAGAAGTATCCGCCAATTATTGTGTGAGGGCTCCTCGGTGAATTATCGATACATAGCGATCGTCGCGGCCGCCAATCTCGGTCTTCTCCTGGGAGGCTGTCAGCACGACTCAACTTCCTCGTCCAGCGGAACATCGCAACCGACGGCCAGCAAAGTGAAGATTCCCGAGTTCGAGGGTGTTACGCTTGATGACCTGAAAGCCAAATTGGGGTCGCGATTCACCCTGCGGCCGGACGCGATTCCGACGACTCTGGTGCGGGAGGCAGACGGGCTCGAGCAGATTATGATGGTCAACCATTCCGCTGGCGGTCAGGTACAGAGTATTGTCTGCCACGTCCTCGGCCCGGATGGAAGCGACGACAAAATGGACGTGGCGTGTACCGAAGTCGCAAACACTCTGAACGAAGTGTTGGGAGGCGCTCGAGATAAGACGTTTGATGGCTTCCTACGGATGAGTGTGGCCAGGACTCGGATCGGTTGTTCCCATACCTTCATTAACGGCCGGCTTTACTTCTCTCTCACGCCCAAGAACACCTTGACGGAACATGCCAAGTGGACCACGTTGAAACCGGATCGCGTGTATCGCGACGTGCTCGTGATGCCCACCAAGGGATCGGGGGCCCAAGGCCCAGGCTATCCGCCGATTGAAGAAGCAACTTTCGCGCAACTCCAGCAGATGCTGGAAGGTTTCGTGATCACGACTCAGATCGAAGGTGAACAGGTGCTGTTCGCTCGAGAGTTGGATGACCACACTCAATACGTCTACTGTGAACTCAAGGAAGCGGGACGCCTCGCGCTGATCGAAGCTTTCGTGGGATCGGTGTCCGAGGGTGCCGATGCGATGAAGTTGAATAATGAGCTGTGGGTGATGTTGGCACAGTTCCAGTACAAAGAATGCAATCCCGAAGAGGTGATCACTTTCCTCAACGGTCCCCAGCCAGACTACGCCGTGGACTTCAGCCGGACGGTTGGGCATGCCAAGTTCTATTTGCCACTGGGCGCCACTGGCAGACGCGATCGCATGATGATCTGGGCCGCCAAGCCGCCCCGCAAGCTGTAACGCGTCGCTCGACACGGTACTGCGGGAGCGTTTCGCTCGGGATTGTGCCGTTGGCTCGAGCGCGATGACGATGTTCGTAACGGATCGGCCGCTTCCCTGGGCCCCGTTCGCGCGCGGGCAAGTGGTTTCGATGTTGTTCCTTCCCCAAGTCTCACCCACCCCAGTGCCATTGCGAGGACTCATCATGAACGCACTCCAGACCCCAGCCTCTGTTTCGCAGCATCGTACGCGCCGGGAGTTTCTCCGCGTGGCGGGACAAACCGTCGCGGTTTCCGCGCTGGCCGGTTTGTCCGTACCGTATTGTCACGCCGCCGAGGACGGCACGATTCGTGTGGCACTGGTCGGGTGCGGTGGCCGTGGTACCGGTGCGATCGGTGACGCGCTGTCGACCACCGGCGGACCGATCAAGCTGTTTGCCATGGCGGATTTGTTCCCGGATCGCCTGCAGAGCAGCTTGAAGTCGTTGCAGCAGCAGTTTCCCGACCGTGTCGATGTTGCACCCGAGCGGCAGTTCATCGGCTTTGACGCCTACCGCCAGGCTATCGATTGCCTGGGTCCGCAGGATGTCGTGGTCTTGACCACGCATGCCGCGTTTCGACCGATGCACTTCCAGTACGCCGCCGAGAAGGGCGTCAACGTCTTCGCCGAGAAGTCGTTTGCGACCGACGGTCCGGCCGTGCGCCGCTGGCTCCAGGCCGCCGAAGTGTCCGAACAGAAAAACCTGAAGGTCGGGGTCGGCTTCATGTGGCGCCACTCCGAGGCCCGGGAGCAAGTGATTTCCCGGATTCACGACGGGGCGATCGGGGATGTGCACACGCTGCGAATCTACCGCGTTCACGGGCCCGTCATCTGCCCGCCACGCCCCGCCGACCGGCCGGATATGAATGAGCTGATGTTTCAACTGCGGTATCCGAACAGCTTCACGTGGGTCTCGGCCGGGTTCTTCATCGATTGGCATTGCCATAACGTGGACGTCGCCTGCTGGGCAAAAGGAGCCTGGCCCGTGAAAGCCCAGGGGATGGGAGGACGCTGCTACGAACATGCCGGCAGTCAATTCGATCACTACACGGTCGAGTATACGTTCGCCGATGGCGCCAAACTGTTCTCCTTCTCCAGGCATATGTCCGGCTGTTGGGAAACCTACGCCGATTATGCGCACGGCTCAAAAGGGTCGGCCGTCCTGATGGATAACCTGGCCCAACCCAGGTCGCGCATTTACGCCAGCCAGCGCATCGAGGGAGATGCAGGAGATGTACCAGTCTGGGAGTACGGCAAGGATGATCCCAATCCGTACCGGGTCGAGTGGCAGCTGCTGGTCGATGCGATCCGGCAGGACAAACCGCATAACGAAGCGCGGCGGGCCGGCGAGGCCGACGTGGCGGCACTCATGGGACGGATTGCCACCCACACCGGACAGGAAGTCAGCTGGGATGATGTCGTCAAATCAGAGTTTCAGTTCGTCAACGATATCGACAGCATGACATTCGACACCCCGGCGCCGATTCATGTCGAGCCGGGTGAAATCTACCCGGCACCCATGCCAGGAATCACCAAGGAGTGCTGAGCGTTCCATGTCTTCGTCCGCGGGCCGTGTGCGTCGCGAACGGGGCGGGCTGGTTCAGAGCTGTCTCAGGTACTGCAGGCTCTGGCCGATGCTGGCGATCGGATCGGGTGACTGATCTTGTTCCACGTGGCACTGCACGACACCGGCGGCCTCGGCCGCCTGCAGCACGCTGGTCCATTCGATGAGTCCGTGGCCGACTTCCTTGAAACGCTGCCGGCGGCACTTTCGATTCGTCGTAGATGGTCGGTGTGCCGGACAGGAGATCCTTCAGGTGCAATTGCGCCACGCGTCCCTGCAGGTTGGCGATGGTCTTCACCGGATCAAGGCCGCCGATCTTGGCCCAGAACACGTCGATCTCGAATTTCACTAGTTCCGGGTCGAACTCGGCGACGAACACGTCCCAGCCGGTTTGCCCGTCGGCCAGCTGCTGGAACTCGAAGGAATGATGGTGATAGCAGAGCTGAAGCTTGGCCTGGCGGCATTGTTCCCCCGCCCGATTCGCACGCTCGGCCAGTCTCTTGAGCTGGTCGGCCGTTTCGCGGAAGCCTTTGCCGACGTAGGGGATCACCAGGAATCGCAGATCGTACTTGGCGGCCACGTCCAACGCTTGCGAAAACGGCGGCACTCCCGCCTGATCCGGATTGACGATCGTCTGCCAGTCGATCATGGCCGAGGTGGCTTTGAGTCCGACATCTTGCGCCGCTGTGATCACCTCTCCCGCGTCCGCCACGCCCATCAGCTCGACCTGGTAATAGCCCGCGTCGGCCACGGCCTTGAGCGTGTCAGGGACGTTCTTGGCCAGCTGGTTGCGCAATGTATACAGCTGCAAGCCGATCGTCTTCAGGTAGCGGTGGTCGGCGGGAAGTGCCCATAAGGATCGGTTCAGGAAAGCGGCCAAGCCGGCTGCGCCGGTCGTCTGGAGAAACGTTCGTCGTTGCATCACGGAAGACTCCTCATGGATTCGCTAGAGATACGCTGATAGGTATCACACGACACTTTTTCCGCGGCCGCCGGCCGCAATCAAACCGGAAATCCGAAATCCCAATATCGAAAACCGAAACAAATTCGAAATCCAAAACTCAAGAAAAAACCTCCGCTGCCGGCGAAACCACAGTCACACGCCACCAGCAGAAGTCACACGCCACCAGCAGATTCTCACCACGGGGCATGCCACTGCGCCCTCCGTTTTCCCTTCCTTCCTCCCTTCCTCCCTTCCTCCCTTTCTCCCTTTCTCCCTGATTTCTGATTTCTGTCATGCGAATTCGTTGTTGACACTCCATTGTCGGGCAAGCTCGTTCCCGCAACAAGTCAGGGCGCCACGCTCCACTCGATCGCGGGGCGCCGTGCAGCCTGGATCGCGCGCTGGTGGTTGGTCATGACTCGTTTCGGTTCCTGACCCAGCGAGCGGCAGTAAAGTGTCAGGTCGATCAGTTCCTGCACCGCCATGCTGACATTCGCGGGATGGAGGGTTCCGGGCATTCCCAAGACGATGCGCCGGTAAATCGAGGCCGAGGTATTACCCCCCTTGAAGAAATCGTGCACCAGGTCACGGGGGAAGTCCGGGCGTCCCGCGACATCGAACAACGGCATGGTCTGGTCACCTGTCCCGGTTTCACCGTGGCACGAATGGCAGGCCTGCTGGATGTACAGTTTCTTTCCCAGCGCGACGGAATCGGCCGCCTCGTTGTCCATGTCGGGCACGGTTACCAGTTCCGTGGGTGTCGTGCGGAGCTGAACCACTTCCGTCACGTCGTCGTCGTCCACGGGCTCTTCGTCCTGCTCGAGCTGAGCGATGTACTGCTGGCGGACCCCCTCGCGACGCATGTCGAGTACGACATCGACCAAGAGGTCGAGTTCGCTATCGGACAGCGTGTCCAGCGGCACCATGGATGTGCCGGGTATGCCGAGTTGGATGACCGCTCGGATATCATCCCGCGTCGGAACGCCGTTCTGGGCACTTACCAGCCGCATCGGTTCGGTGCGCAGATTGCGCGGTTGCGGGAACACGTGCCGCGCGGCACGCCCTCGGCCGTCACCTGCGGTGCCGTGGCAGGCACTGCAGTGCCGGTCATACAGTCGCGGGCCGGGCGTGGCCGTCCTCTCCCGGGCCGCAGCTTCCCAGAGAGCGTTCTGGTAGGGATTCTCGGTCGGAGGAGCGGACGCCAGTTCCTCGGTCGTTTTCCGCAACAGGCTCTCCGCGGCTTGATCTTGCGGGTCGACGGCCAGATGTGCCTGCAAGTCGTTACTGAGTGCCTTGGCAGCTTTATACTGGAACATCCAGGTGAAGGCACCGTCGGCAGCAGCGATTTCACCGAGCATGGCGAGTGTGATGCTGGCGGTGGTAATTGCTTCGTCACTCGTCATGCTGGATGGGGCAGCCCGGTCAAACCACTCTTTCGCTGCGCGGTAGTCGCCGATCTCCGTGTCAATATAGCCCATCTCGACCACTTCCATCGATAACGCGTCCGGGCGTGAGGCGAACGGTTCCAGGATGGACTTCGCCTGTGCGAGTCGGCCGAGCTTGCGCAGGGAACGAGCGAACCCTGTGGCAATCAGCCCGTTGTCCGCATGCGCTTCCGCCAGGGGGAGAAACTGCTCCACGGCGGCCTCGGCCTGATTCTGTGCTTCGTACCATTGGGCCAGGGCAAGTCGCGCCAGTTCATGACGAGGCTCCATCGCCAGCGTTTTTTCAAAGGCCTCCTTCGCTCCGGCCGTGTCGCGTTCCAGTGTGCAGAGCACACCACGCAGATAGACGGTGTGGGGCTGTTGCGGGGAGTCTTGCGACCAGGCGTCCAGTAGTTCTGTCGCACGCTGCGTGTTCTTCTGAGCGATGCTGCCACTGATGTAAGTAGCCGCGATGTCATGGGCCGAGATGCCCGCTTCCATCAATTCGCCGAGTCGGCTCGCTGCCTCTTCGCCGACGTCACCCTGCTGGATATTCCCCAGCAGGGTTTCATATTGCAGGGCCCGGGGCGAGGCCCCGTATTTCCTGGCCCGGTCCAAGGCCTCGTCTCGCTGCTTCATGTCCCGTAACTGTCGAAAGCATTGCGCGCGCAGCAATTCGGTGGCGGGACTGCGCGGTTGGATCCGAGCGGCGCGATCGAGCCATTTCCGCGCGTCGCCCAGGGCCCATACTTCGATGTCCGAGGCCGCACGATAACGACACCATCGCCCAAAAGCGCCGCGTCCCAGCAGGAGCACTGACAGCGCGGCCAGAATCGCTGCCAGCCAGATCGCATGTTGCCAGCGGAGTGAACGAGGCCGCGCCACCGGCGTTGGGGAAGTCTCTCTCTGCCTGCGTACGCGTGCCACCTGACCGCCTTTGCCTTTCACTCGGGTGCGAGACTATGATATGAAGAAGTGGTACGACAGGGAGCAATTCAACCAGGTATTCGATGATCTCCCTTGGCCTTTGTGGTATTGTAGCAGTCCCGTCCGCGAGAGAAGCCACGTCGGTAACATTGTAGATGGGCAACACTGCAAAAGAGAGCGGGGCGCTGGCAACGTTGCGTTGTCCCCCCAGGGAAACTCGCAGTGCGGAATCCGTAACCGGCCGGCTGGCTCACGATTCACGTGACCAAGACAAGTCCTCCCGGTCTGCCGCGGCGTGTGATGCTGCCGTCGTGATCTCGCGTTCCTGTCCAGCACCAGTTTGAACAGGTGGATACGATTTGTATCCGCCTACGTCGCGTTTCTGCCCGGCCAAACGCCCCGTGTTTGTGGTACTTAGTTTAAACATAAGACGAAGGCAGTAATTCGTGAATAGCAGGAGACTTGTTGGTCCCGTCCTCCGCGCCACCTGTGTGGCAGTGGGGATGCTGGCCTGCGCGGTGGGGGCTCTGGTGGTGTGGAACCGGATACCGGGAAGTCCGCCGGTGGGCGGAATCGGGGATTGGGCGACCGCCCAACCACCCGTTGCGCTGGATGCGGATGCCGTGGCACGGATTGAGGCGTTCTGCGGCGATTGCCACAACGTGCCGAAACCCGACAGTTTCCCCCGCTATGCGTGGCACACCGAGGTTCTTCTCGGATACGCCGCCTATGCGAAATCGGGACGTCAGGACCTGACACCGCCAACGATGGAGGAGACGCTGGCCTACTACCGGCAGCGCGCTCCCGAACAACTGACTTTTCCACAGCCGCCAGAGGCTCCCCACAAGCTGGCTGTCCCCTTTCGAGTCGAGAGGCTGAAAATTAACGAGACGGGAGGCGTGAAGCCCGCAATCGCGCATCTGAACTGGCTGGGCCTGCGGCGCGATGCCGAGCCGGAACTGGTCGTGACCGACATGCGGCGCGGCACCGTGATGGCCTGGTCACCCCGCCAACCGGCGCCCCAGCCGCGCCTGTTGGCGCACCTGAATCAGCCCTGCCACGTCGAGTCGTGTGATCTGGATGGAGATGCTGCGATCGACCTGGTGGTTGCCGACCTGGGGAGCATGGCCGCGATCGATCACTACCGGGGACGCGTGGTCTGGCTGCGCCCGCTCGCCGGGACCGATGCCTACGAGCCGATTGTGGTGGCGTCTGGGATCGGGCGAGTGGCTGATGTGCGGCCGGGTGACTTTGATAATGATGGCGACACGGATCTGCTGGTGGCCATCTTTGGCATGGATCGGACCGGCGATACTCGGATGCTGTGGAACGTTGCCCAACGCGGAGCGGCTCCAGAGTTTCAGCCAGAGATTATCGACCCCCGTCCAGGACCGATTCACGTGCCGCCGTACGACTTTAACGGCGACGGCTATCTCGATTTCGCCTCGCTGATCAGCCAGGAATGCGAACAAGTGGCCCTCTTTATGAACCAGTTGGGTTCGTCTCAGCGGACGGTGTCGTTCCATCTGCAGTCGCTGTGGGAAGGGCCCGACTTGACTTTTGGATCCAGCGGCATCCAACTCGTCGACCTCGACGGCGACAGTGACATCGATGTGCTGTACACCAATGGCGATGCGTTCGACAATAACTTCGTGAATCCAAGTCACGGCGTGCAATGGCTGGAGAATCAGGGCCAGGGAAAATTCGCCTACCATCGCCTGACCGATCTGGTGGGAGCGTATGTGGCCTCCGCGGGCGATCTCGACCTCGACGGCGATCTCGACATTATCGCAGTGGCCTGGTTCCCCAGCAACGTAGAACCGGCCAATGTCCATGATCGCCCGTTGGCATCCATCGTCTGCCTCGAGCAGACGGCACCTGGCGAGTTTGCTCGCCACACGCTGGAGAAAGATTCTGCGATTCACGCAGCCATGCACCTGGCTGACTTCGACGGTGATGGCGATCTTGACTTCGCGGTCGGTTACCACTCGATCGAAATATCACCAGCGGGCACGCAATGGGTCGACATCTGGTGGAATCAAACGCGCGCCCCCGAAACGGAGCGTGCACGCTGATCGGTGGAATCGGGTTTTGGTGACTACGCGTTCGTCAGGCCGGGTACCAGCAGGCAAGTTGACCTGTCCTGTCCCATGCCGGACAATGACCGGAAGCCGGCTGTAAGGAAGTACATCCAGGCTTCGCCGTTAAGCCGTTACGCGGCAACCGTGTGCAGCGCGCGAAGTCCAGGGAGCTGAAACAACACGTGGTTTTCGAGCCCGCCAAGGTGGCGACATCTGCCAGCGGCGGGTCGCCGGGGCGGGTTTTTCCGAGCTCTTGAATCAAGACAGCCATCCCGGACGGCAAGATGTCGCTTGGATGGCGGTGGTGCATCCCCCGAGGAGTTGCTCAATGAATTCTCCCAGAAGATGTGGGACCCTGTTGATGTGGGCCGTGATTCTTTCCGTCGGCAGCCCGCTTCGAGCGGACGATCCCGAGCTGAAGGCAGCGATTGCCCAACACCGGATGGGGACTCTGACGATCCAGGCACAGCCGGGCGCGGAGGTGCGCGTCGAACAACTGCGACACGAATTCTGGTTTGGGGCCGCCCTTTCCAATGGCATGTTCGCGCGCTGCGCGGATCCGCAATTGGCGGCCAAATACCAGGAAGTCTTTCTCCAGAATTTCAATGCCGCAGTGACCGAGAATGCACTGAAGTGGCATTCCATGGAGCCGCGCCGAGGCGAAGTTGATTACAGCGTTGTCGATGCGATGCTGGAATGGACCGAGCAACAAGATGTGCCCTTGCGCGGCCACAATATCTTCTGGGGTGTTGCCGATTTCGTGCAGGATTGGCAGAAGGAGCTCGGTGACGACGAGTTGCGTGAAGTGCTGAAGGATCGCGCCGTGACGATCGCCAAGCGGTATCGCGGGCGATTCGCCGAGTACGATCTGAATAACGAAATGATGCATGACAACTACTACGAAAGACGGCTCGGTCCACAGATCACCAGGGAGATGGCCGATTGGGTGAAGGAAGGCGACCCCGCTGCCGTGCTCTATTTGAATGACTACGATATCCTGACCGGCAACCAACTCGACAAGTACGTCGCGCATATCCAGAAAATGCTCGACCAACAGGTCGCCATATCCGGCATCGGCGTGCAAGGACACCTGCACGGCGAATCGTTTGATCCGGCAGCTCTGAAACGAGCCCTGGATACGTTGGCAGAGTTCCAGTTGCCGATCCGCGTCACCGAGTTCAATTTCCCCGGTCAACGGTCACGGTTCATGAATGACCGACGCCTGCAGATGACGCCGGCCGAGGAAGATGCCAAGGCCAAGGCCATCGTCGACTACTACACCATTTGTTTCGCTCACCCGGCCGTGGAGGGAATCCTGATGTGGGGATTCTGGGAGGGAGCGAATTGGATCCCTGCCTCGTCGCTCTTCAAACGTGACTGGACGCCCACGCCGGCAGCCCACGCCTATCACGACCTGGTCTACAAACAGTGGTGGACCAGTTGGTCAGGTCAAGCCGATCCCTCCGGAAAATGCTCCGTACCAGCCTTCTTCGGCAAGTATCGAGTGACCGTCGGGCAACGCGAACAGATTGTTCAGCTGAAGAAGAAGGACGGAACGCTCGACGTGAAATTCTGAGCCACATCCGCAATGCGAAGCCCGGGAAAAAATTCCCCACACGCGGATGATAGAAATCGGGGAGAAAGGGAGGAAGGGAGGAAGGGAGGAAGGGAGGAAGGGAGGAAGGGAGGAAGGGAGGACGCAGAGGCAGACGCTCGTGGTGAGGAGCTGCTTGCGGCCCATGACTGTGGTTTTGCCGGTAGCGGAGGTTTTTTCTCTTGAGTTTTTTGTCTTTCGAATTTGTTTAGGATTTCGAATTTAGGATTTCGAATTTCCTGATTGGTTGTGGCCGCAGGCCGCGTTAAGATTTCGACATGAGGATTGCGAATTTCGGCGTTTGGATATCACCGCCAGTCGCGCTGCGAGGAGTCAGATATGTTCGCTCGTGGGAAGGTCATTCCGTGGCTGGCGCTGTGGCTGGTCGTCTCGTTGGATACCGTCTGGGGCCAGGAGATTGTCAAGGTCGAGAGCATTCCCTACTACGGCGAATCGTCGCCCGACGACTATGCTCGCGAGCGCTGTAAGTTGGATGTCTGGTATCCGAAAGGCGCGCGCAATTATCCCACGGTGGTGTGGCTGCACGGTGGCGGACTCCAGTCCGGAGACCGCCACAGCGGCGAGCAAGTTGCCCAGCGGTTGACGGCAGATGGCATCGCCGTGGTATTGGTCGATTATCGACTATCACCGCAGGCGCGTTGCCCGGCCTACATCGAAGATGCGGCGGCCGCGGTGGCCTGGACGATCAAGAACATTGCTCGCTATGAAGGGGATCCGGCAAGAGTGTTCGTTTCCGGGCACTCGGCCGGAGGGTATCTGACCGCCATGGTTGGCTTGGACCAGAGCTTTCTGGCACGCCATGATATCTCGACGCGGCAGCTTGCCGGTCTGCTCCCGGTGAGCGGTCAGATGATTACCCACACGGCGATTCGCGAGGAACGCGGTATTTCCACCCATACGCCGATCATCGATTCCCTGGCACCGGCGTATCACGCGGCCAAACAGACGCCGCGCTGCCTGTGCATCGTGGGGGATAACGACCTGCCAGCCCGGTTGGAGGAGAATACCTACGCCACAGCGGCCTTCAAAGCGACCGGGAATGAGTCATTCAGCTGCATGATCTTTCGCCAGCGCGATCACACTACCATCGTGTCGGAAATCGGCAGAAGCGACGATGTCGTGGCGCGCGCTATGCTGGCGTTCGTGAAAGGAGAGTAGGGAAGTCAGGCGTTTGATGCAGGGCGGGCCTAGTGCTTCTTATGGCCGCGGCCGGATTGGACTTGCAGAACCGGCTGAGCGCGCTCGCCGCTGCAGAGGACGACCAGCAGATTGGCAACCAGCTCGTCCCGTTCGGATTCCTTCACCTCCAGGCCGGCGGCGTTGAGCCTGTCGACGGCGTCGCGTACGATTTCCACGGCACCTTCGACGATGGTCTTGCGAGCGTCGATCAGCGCGAGAGCCTGTTGCCTCATCAGCATGGCCTGGGCAATCTCGGGGGCGTACGTCAGGTCATTCAGACGCACGCCCAGCACACGGATGCCGGCAGGATTCACCGCTTCCTGCAAGTCGGCGATGAACTGCTCCGTCACTTCATCGCTCTCCTTCTTCAGACACGGTCTGGTTGGATCGGCCGATTCGTAGGGAAATCGAGCCGCTACTCGCTTGACGACCGCACCGGCCTGATCCTCGATGAAGACCCGATAGTTCTCGACGTGCAAGGCCGCTTTGTACGTATCCTCAACGCGATACACGACCACGGCACTGATCTCGATCGGGTTGCCATTCACTTCGACAACGGTTGTCGTGGCAATGTCCAGCGTGGTGTCGCGCGTCGAGATGCGGTACAGCCTGCGACCGACTGGGTGGATCCAGCGGATTCCCTGGGTCTGGAATGTGGTAACGAACTTGCCGAATCGCAGCACAACAATCTCTTCACGCGGGTTGACGATGAAGAAGCCGAACAGCAGAATCGGCGGAAAAAAGATGCTGACGGCGATCACCAGCAGCAATTCCATCAGACCCTGGTTGGCATCAGCAGGTGTCTGCTGAGGAAGAGGCGGTTTGTTGGACATCTTCTGGCTCGCTATCAAGGTTTCGATAATGAATGTCTATTGTGGGGTCCGGCTAACGGCTGCGTCAGGGAGTATTCGCTGTGGTTGGCCCGATATTGGATGGTAGACCGAGTCGCCAGGCAGGGGAAGCGGCGGGCGGTCCACAAGCAGATTCTCACCACGGGGCCTGCTATCCCGGATGATTCCCGCGTGTTTCCGCTGTCAGTGTAACCAGGGAAGCTGTAGCGGCTTATGCGCAGATTGCCCACAACACTCCGTGCTGACGTGGGGATGCGTCCGGATGCGGGTGGGAAGGGGTGCGGAATAGGGAACGCGGAAGGCGGAAGTCAAGGTCAACCCTTCGGAGCGGTTTACCGCCACCTCCTTCTCGCTCCCAGGCCGAAGGCTCGCGATGCGAGCGACGCTCCTGCACGCCGCCTCTCTGCTCGTTCCGCATTCCGCATTCTCTATTCCGCATTCCCGATTTCCAATGATCATAGAAACACGTTAGGCCTGCGGAAGCTCGACTCGATTAGTGTTAGTCCGTAATATGCGCGCACGGTGAGCGCATGTTACAGGCTGACACTTTCCTGAGTCAGCCTTCTCGTTGCGTCCTCAGCGATTGTCTGGTCAGTCATCGTCAGGTCCTCGTCTCGCCGAAGGGCCAGGTTCGTGGCCCTCGATTGCCATTTTTTCCATCGCCGGCAATACATGGGGGCCCTCGATCAGTGGGCCGCGACGGGGCTGGTTTGCAGCAGGACCATCTCGCGGTACTTGCCGTCGGTTGCCATGAGACTCTCGTGGGTGCCTGTTTCCATGATGCGGCCGCCTTGGATCACCACGATGCGATCCGCATGGGCGATGGTACTGAGCCGATGTGCAATCACAAAACAGGTGCGACGCCGCATCAGTTCCACCAGGCTGGCCTGGATCAGTCTTTCACTTTCGGTGTCCAGGTTACTTGTGGCTTCGTCGAGAATCAGAATGCGGGGATCGGCTAACACCGCGCGGGCGATCGCCAGGCGTTGGCGCTGCCCGCCGCTCAGTTTCACCCCCCGTTCTCCAATCAGCGTGTCGTAATGCTGGGGCAAGTGCCGAATGAACTCATGCGCGTTGGCGATTTCGGCCGCTCGCTGAATCTCCTCGAGGCTGGCGTGTCGTTTCCCGTAGCCGATGTTGGCCGCGACAGATCCGTCGAAGAGAAAGACGTCTTGCTCGACTACCCCGATCAATCGCCGGTAGCTCTCGACGTCGATTTCGCGCAAGTCCTGCCCGTCCAGCAGCACTCGACCTCTGGTCGGATCGTAGAAGCGGGCCGCCAGGTTGCAGAGCGTGGTCTTGCCTGCTCCGCTGGGACCGACCAGGGCGATCGTCTCGCCGGCAGCAACATCGAGCGAGATACCATGCAGGGCAAACGTGTCGGTGCCGTGGTAGCGAAACGAGACATCGTCGAACGTGATACGTCCCTCCACTTCCGCCCGATCAATCAAGGTCAAGTCAGGGGCCTCCATTTCGCGAGGTTCTCCCAGCAGGTCGAGAACACGGTCCAGGCCCGAGAGGCTGTTCTGGAATTCCGCCGCGCTCTGCGCGAACACAGCCAGTGGCGAGAGAAGCATCAACAGATAGACCAGGAACATCATGAGATCACCCAGCGTCAATTCTCCCTGCAGGACCTGCCAACCGCCGTACAGCAACAGTCCCGTACTGGCCAATGGCATGAGGGTCTCCCACACGATCTCGATGATGCGCGTCCACCACCAGGCGTAAATCTCCTGCCGACCCATCAGGTGATTGCCGCGCATGATGCGATTCGTCTCGCTCCGCTGTCGACCGAATGCACGCACGACCCGCATCCCGCCAAAGGACTCGGTGGCCAGCGCATCGACCGCTTCGCGTTGCGCTCGCACGCGCCGGTGTTGCGGCCGGATCCGGCTGATCCAAGTACGATGTGTGAAGTAAACCAGCGGCCCGATCACGAGCGAACCCAACAGCAGGCGGAAATCGACCCAGGCCAGGATGCAGAAACTGCCAGTCAGTTGCACGACCGCGCGCCAGGGATTGTAGAGCATGCCAAATACCAGGTCTCCCACCGCGCCGGCATCCTGCCGCAACACGCTGGCCGCTCCCCCCGACTTCATTTCCTGAACGCGATGCATCGGCAGACGCACGGCATGCTCGAAGACTTTCCTGCGCACCGACATCTGCAGCAGTTTCGTAATCCGCGTGGCCTGCCACCGCCCCCACATCTGAATCGCGATCTTGACCAGCGAGATCAGCAGGACCCCGACCGTAATCACCACCAGCA
Source organism: uncultured Planctomycetota bacterium (assembly GCA_963802295.1). Lineage (GTDB taxonomy): Bacteria > Planctomycetota > Planctomycetia > Pirellulales > Pirellulaceae > JAJRVM01. The sequence continues at coordinate 188,456 of CAWDIM010000015.1, forward strand.
GCCACCACGGGTCGCGCGGAATCCACGACGGTGCGGAGTTGGGAAGAGGCTCCCCCCCGAGGACATAGTCCACCACGAATTTGGTGGCGGCCGGAGGAAGCAGCGCCAGCAGCGTGGAAACGGTCAAGGAGATGAGCGAGAGAAGCATGGCAAACCGATGGCCGTGCAGCAACCGCAGGAAGCTGCGCACCAGTGCCAACGTAGAACGCTCCCGCGCCGTTCGTCCGTGGCCCGCTGCTTCCTCTCGATGCCGTCGCTCGAACTCGTCCTTGATGCCTTCAAACTGCTGTCGGCTCGTGGGCATCCGTGGCGCCATGGTGGTATCTCGCATTTCTCAGGTACCACGGTACCCGCCGACATGTGACCTGACCCTGAAGATGAGAAGAGCGGGAACGAGCCGAACAAGTTCCGCTAGTCGCTATTATGGTGGGTCGACCGTAACTGGGGCAGGGGGGGGCCACGCCCCTACGTAAAACGGAATTCATTCCGTTTGCGCACTACCGAGTGTTTTCCCTTTCTCCCTTTTTCCCTTTCTCCCTTTCTCCGTCCCTCCTCCCCCGCATCTGTCATGCGGATTCGTTGCGGATTTCGTGCGGAGTGCCTCGCCTGTCGGATCTGCATGCACGCACCGTGTGCATGTCCGGGACCCTCGCGCTAATTCGACCTGCTCTCCGATGGCGAGGTGAGGGTCAGTAGGGAGCGAGAGGAGAGTTGCAGTTCGATTTTGCCGTCCGTGACGGTGGCCGGTTCAAGCTCCTGAAAGTTCTCCGTTTCGCTGGTGCGGATCGTGCGCAGTTGAGCGAACTGCGCCGGCACTCCGGTAATCGTAATATTGCGAGTCGGTCCGCTATTGGAAACGTGCAACGTCAAAACTTCCGTGCCGGCCTGCTGGCCCGAGAACGCTGTCAGCAGTACTCGGTCGCAGTCCGAGGAAGTGGTTAGAACCTGTGCGCCGGGGGGCGTCAGATTGCAGAAGTGCTTAACTAACCAGAATCGCGAAGTGGGGACCAAGGTGCTGGTACCGTCCGGATTCTTCCGCTCGTCCACGATTGAGTAATCGGAGGTGAACTCCCACTGCATCGTTCCCTGCGGTCGCGCGTAGAGCAACAATTCCTGGTACATTTCCATCTCGCGCATGGCATAGGCATACGAGCCATAGGATCTGCTGCGCCAAGCAGCGGCGTCCACGCCGAGTTCGGTGACCAGCAGGGGGAGTTGGAGTCGTTCGGCCAGGTCGCCCCAGGCGGCATACTGGCGCTCGGTACCGCCTCCCCAACTGTGAAAGCCGACCGCGCCGCAGTGCTGGAGCGCCGCCGGGTCCGCGGCTGCCGGCAACGCGTACTCGTGCGTATCACACGGGCCCGTGGCGTCGGCCAACAGCATCTTCGTGCGCAGGCCCAGTTGCTCAAAATGACCGCCAATGCGTTTGATCGCGTCCCGGTGCTCTTCGGCCGTCAGCAGCACGTCGACGCCAATGTTGGCTTCGTTGAACGAGAACAGATCTGGTTCGACACCGTATTGCCGTTTGGCATACAGCATGTAAGATCCCAAGCACTCGAGCAACTCGGGCCATTTGTCGGGCGCGATGCGACGCGGACGACCGCGGGAACTGATCTCGGGGTCGGCGTACAGCCACTGAGGAAGCTGCCAGATGCTGATGCAATAGGGGATGCCCAGTCGCTGGATCTGCGCCGCCAATTCGAATTCCCGCCGCAAATTGCTCCCCGGCCGATCCCGCTGCTGCAGTACTTCCCAGTCGGTGTTGTCCGGCGAGTCGTTATCGTTATGCGGTTCCCACTCTTCCGGCGTCATCTCCGTGCGGGCCCAGGCCACGCGCAGATTCTGCAAAGTGTATTGGGTCACGGGCGACTCGATCCCGAAACAGTAGTTGCCGCCAAAGCCATCCAGGCGATACCGGACCTGGCTCGCGTCCAACGTCAATGTGGCCGGCGAAGTATCGGGCTGTCCCGTCACCTGCAGCTGCACACGCAACTGAACCGATTCCCCTTGTTTCATGCTGCCTTGGTGGACGGCGACGAAAATGTCGTAATCCGAACCGTTCCACTCACGAGTATCCTGGACGCCCACTTGGCACGGTCGGCTCAACACGCATTGAATGCTCACGTTGGCGGCGGCATCGGAGAACCGCAGTTCCGAACCCAGTTTACTGAGGAGGTGACGTCGTTGGGGTCTTTCTGCGGGCAGCGCGACTTGCTCGACCGTTGCTCCCTGCCGCACCAAAGTCGCCTGGCCGCCGGCGAAGTCCGCAATCGGCACTTCGATCCAATAGAAGACTCCTTCGATGTCCAAATCGGACTCGGCCGTACACGAAATGTCGATCGTCGCGCCGTCCGGTTGCTGCCGGATCACCTGCTCAAAGCCCAGCCACGCTCCCGGACTGACCTCCAATCGTCCTGCGCACGATGAGACGTCCTTGTCCGACGAGGTCCGAATATTCCGGGACTGGCTCAGCTCAGTCATCTTGCCCCAACCGCGCTGGGGGACGCGGAGCTGGCCGCGTAAGTCCAACTGCTCGCCCTGATACACCATGGCACTGACGTTGCCAAAGCGGTCGAGCACGGCGGTCTCCGACCCGGTGGTGACCATGCACGTGGCCAACGTGCAGCACGCGACAGTCAAGTTGGCGAGAGTCTTCATCGAATCGTCATCCTGTGAGGCTACGTGGAACGGACTACAGTCGGCATCATGAAGCGGGCAAAACGTATCTGCTCGAAGCCCGTGCGCGATGCAGCAGCCGCGCCACATCGAAACACGAACGTGAGGTCCTGGCAACAAGCCACCAGCCGTTACGGTGAGGATGACGGCGGCGAGTGCCAGTAGGTGCGCCAGTAGGCCTGATCGGTAGCGAAGATATCGATGGGCGACGACGCGGGATCGAAGTCGGCCGGCAAGACGCCGTATTTCTTCATTTCACGTATGTACTGCCGATTGGGTCGGAAGCCCGGAGTGCCGTAGCGAGGTCGTTGATCGGACTCCTCTTTGGACAGCCGAATGGTAGCCAGCATGTGCTGGTAGTCCGGATCGTCGGTGTCGGCAAATACACTTCCGCAGCTTCCCCAGCCGCCGGCCTCTTTGGCCAGCGGCCCCAAGATGATCGGTGAGAATTCGGGACGCGAGAGATTGACGAGATTGTTCCAACCGAATTTCCTGAGCGGATCATCCTCGATGACGAGCCGTTCGTAATTGCCGGTTCTTCGTGTCACACCCCGCTTGTTCTTGGACATATCGGGACTGAACGGGATGGCTCGTCCAGTCTCATTGTCCGCTTCGCCGATGGCGTGGCAATCGACGCACCGGCGTTTCAGGACAGCCGCATTACCCCACAGTCCGCGGCCGGCGGCTTTGCCCTCCATTTGCTGCTCTTCCGCGTTGCGCAGCCCGGCGTAGCTGCCGGCGTACGGCGCTCCCGCTTCGATCCACATCCAGACGGTGCGCCACTCATCCTCCGTCACTTGCACGTCGTAGTGGCTCTTGTCCAATTTGTCGAGCAGCGGGCTCGCTGCGCTGCCCAGTGTTCGCGGCTCGTCGTTTCCCAACCCGTTACGCCCATCGGCGACTTGCCGGAAGGCGAACAGATGAAAGAAGCTGTGGGACCACGTGACACCCAGGTCGCCGGTCAGCAGGATGTCCCCGTCGCGCCGCTGGTAGTTGTGGCACGCCACGCAGTGTCGATCCAGGATCGGCTGAATGTCATGCGGAAAGTCGACGACGTCTTTCAGCCCGGCGAAGGCCCTGATCTTGCTCGGCGGTCGCCGCAAAGCTTCCAACGGTGCTCGTTGCCGCGGACTCTCCGTCCGCGATTCGTGGCATCCCACGCAACTGGTCGTCTCACCCGGCATCACACTGACAAAGCTGTGCATCCGTTTGACCGATCGGTCGTTCTCGTCCAAGGCGACAAAGAACACCGGGCGGCAGGCGGGCACCTCGAAATAGGCCGAGCCATCATCCTCGACCGGAACGGTTCCCAGCACCCGCTCCAACGAGAACGTGCCGAGCCAGGAGACAAGGTCCGGACCGCCACTGAAATTGACTTGTTTGGGGAGCAGTTCGAGCACCAGGAGCTGCTTGATCTCCCCCGGCTTGACTCCCTCCATCTTGCGGCCGTGATAGACGTTGGCCAGTACCAGCTTCCCGGTGGCTTCTTCGCCGCGGACTCGTGAGGCAATGATCTTCTCGCGCGGCCGCACGTACACCGGGCGAGGTTCATGGATCAGGCCGGGACCTGGCTCTTGGTAGAGCACCTCCGTACGGCCCGCTTCGTCCATCAACAGAATCCGGTTCTCTTGGGCCACCACAAAACAGTCGCGAGTCAACGCGTACGGGTCCTTGATCCAGGGGCCCTTGTTGTTGATCTGACGAGCTGCCGGCTGCGCGTCGGGACCCTCGGTTTGCGCCACAATGGCAACTCGCCCTTGATGGTCGTTTATGCCGTGCCCAGGTGAGAAATTGGCGATCACGTCGCGTGTGTCGGGGATCGGCCTGGCATCGATCATGACGATCCCCGGATGCATGTTCCCGTAATAAACCATTTCGCCGCTGCCATCCGGGTTCATCGTCCAGAGGTGATGAAATTCCACCTGGCTGCGATCCACATACTCCCAACGTGTGTAGAGAATGCGCCCGTCGGGGAGCACCGAAGGTGTGTTGTCGTGCTCGGCATTGTGCGAGATGCGCGTGATGTTGCTCCCGTCGCCGTCGCAACGATACAGCACGCCGACTTGAGTCATCCAGCAATTGACCCAGCACTGGCATCGTGTGGAGACAAAGACAATCCCGCCGTCAGGCAGGTAGCAGGGTTCGTAGTCATCGAAGTTGCCCGACGTGAGCTGCTGGAGTCCGGATCCGTCCAGGTTGATCTCGTACAGGTGATAGAAATCCGAGTCCACCTGGCGGTACGAGAAGATCGCCTTCTGCGCATCGTAGTGCACATCGGGATCCCGGATCGACCCTCCCTGGCCGTCAAACAGTGTGCTCACTTCGCCGCTGCGCACGTTCAACTTGCACAATCGACCGACATCCGGTTTCCCATTCCCCGCGTAGGCTTTGTGATTCTCGTCGTCACAGAAGTAGCCGATATTGGCGTACCAGTGCGGATCTTCGTAACCCAATCGCACGGCGAACACGACTTCCTGCACGTCGCGCAGGGGACCGTCGAGCATGCGGGCCAAAAGCGTTTCTGGGGGGGGCGTGGCGTCAGCCGCCCAGCTGACCGCCGTCGATAGCAGGCAACAGGCGGTAGCCAACCAGACCGATCGCAGTGTGCTCATGAGGTTCATCCTTACATCGCGGGGCAGGGTGCAGGACTTATCGTGGTGGGATTGCGGCATGACCACTGGTCTGGCCGACCCATCTTCTGGGAGGGTCAGATGTCTGGCGGTTGCTTCGGTACCGTTGCTGCCATTTTACGACGCTGCGGCCGTCAGCCATAGAGGAAAACGGTCCGAAAGGTCTCTCGAGGAGTCAAAAAAACGGACTCGGGCGGCCAGGACCCGGTCCGGACCATCAGCCTCCAGACAGCAAGCAGCAACGACATCCAGCAACGGCATCCAGCAACGAAACGGGCGCGACAGGATTCTTGAAGCAGACAGATTCTTGATGCCGGCATACGCGCGCTCGGTGAACGCACGTTCCGTGCGCAGACGTGAGTATCCAAAATTGGCCATGGTCCGGAATTTAACGCAGTTGACGTTGCACCAGCTCGATCGCAGCGAGCATATTCTCTACCGGTACATCTCCTTCGACATCGTGAGCCGGTGCGAAGATGTAGCCTCCCCCGCTCCCCAGTTCGAGCAACCGGCGCGTCTCGTCACGCACATCGTCGAGCGTGCCAAACGGCAGTGTTCTCTGTGTTGACAGGCCACCGTGAAAGGCGAGTCGGCCGCGAAATCGGGGAAGCAGGCTCCAGATGTCCATGACTTCCGGTTGAAAGGGATTGAAACAATTGACGCCGGCCTCGATCAAATCGTCAAACAACTCGTCGACATCGCCGCACGAGTGGATCATGACGAACTTGCCGGCCTGCCGCACCGTTGAGTACATGCGCCGCAGGGGAGGTAAGAGGAACTCACGCCATAGCCGTGGCCCCATCTGCAGGCCGTGCTGTTGTCCCCAATCGTCACCAAAATAGACCGCGTCAATGTCGTAACGCAGCGCTTCCTGTACCTGGCGGATATTGTAATCCGCAAGCCGGTCAAACAGTTCATGTACGAACTGTGGATGGTCGAGGAAATCCATCGCCAGATTGGCCATGCCACGTAGCGTCCACGCTCGTTCGTAGAGGGAGAAGCCGATCTGGAAGACCCGAAAACGATCGGGAAAACGGCCGATCTTCTGGGGGATGTCCGCGAAAAATCGCTGGTCAAGCGGATCGGGGAACTTGTGCCCCGCGAGCGTTGGTGCGGCCAGCACGCACCCCTCAACGTTGCCGATGTCCTGGTCGATACTGCGATCCCATATGACACCAAACACGTCGCGCACACGGCAATCATCCACCGGCTCAAAGAAGCCGATGTCGCTCCCTAATTTCAACAGGTGGTTCTGCAGCGGCTCCTCCAGGTCGTCACATTTGTAGTGCTGCACCAACTTCTGTTTGGCTTCCTTCGTGAACCCCATCGACCAAGGAACGTAGGGCGGCCGTTTCCCCTGCAGCACCGTCTGGATCACTTCGCGTTTGGTCATTCGGACGGTCATGTTGACGCACTCGTGAATAGCAGGGACTGGAAAGCAGGGATGGGGCTCGGCGGGAAACGCTGGTGTCAGAACTCGCGGTTCTCGGCCCCTCGCGATCTGGGGAGGAGCCTGCCGGTGACCCAGCATAACGGAATTGGTCCGCAATCGCGATCCGCAGCCCGACAGCGAACTCTCGCAGAATCCGCTGACCGGGACATGCGGTGATGACATCGCGGCGGGCTCCGCACTGCCCCGAGTATTGGCGGGCCGCCAACCGTGTTTCGCTTCGATCAGCTCGAACAGACTCAGCCGAGCTGCCTCAGCCCGCTGCCGCGACCGAATCAGAAAGGAGACTATTTTCGCGGAGTTCATTGAATCGACACGCGCCGCCGCTACAACAATTAGCCGCCTGTTGCCGAGCCCTGTTGCCGAATCTGGTGGGTGTGATCGGCGGTGCCAGGTGGCCGGGCCGTCGGGGCCGAAAAAGCCCCGCGACCAAAGTTGTTGAAATCACCCGTTTTTTGGAGGAGTTCTGGCGACTGGCTGCATTTCGATACTGAACACTTGAACACTAAAGGCTGTTTTGCTAGGCTATCGGCCGAGGGCGTGTGCGGGGTCGGCGCAACACGCTGAACTCACTTTTTTTCCTTCCAGTTTCGAAGAGTCTTCCCATGTCGGAGAGCATTGTCACGATGAGAACGCAACCAGGTTTCCGTAAGTTACAGAGTGTTGTCGCGATGATCGGCCTGTTGGCGGTGGCGGGCATGGCCACCACCGCGTGGTCGCAAGCACCCGCGCCGGAGGTCACGCGGTGGCACAAGATGCTCCAGAATGATGCGGGCGTGTGGGATGCCGAAATGAAGATCTGGATGCAGGGGCCGGAAGCGGAGCCTCTGGTCACCAAGGGAGTGGAACGGAATCGAATGGTCGGCGATTACTGGCTGGTAAGTGATTTCACGGCCGACTTGGGTGGCCAGGAGTTTACCGGCCACGGTCAGACCGGCTACGATCCGGTGAAGAAGAAGTTCGTCGGCACGTGGATCGACAGTATGAGTGCCAGCCTCAGTCCGATGGAAGGAACGTACGACGAGAAGACGGGCGAGTTGACCATGATGATGACCAGTGTCGACCCTGTTTCGGGCCAGGAGGTCAAGTCGAAGAGTGTGTCAAAACCCAAGGGCCAGAACGCTCGCGTCTTCACGATGTTCATGCAGGGCCCCGATGGAGGCGACACGTGGGTGAAGTCGATGGAGCTGATTTACACTCGTCGCGCGGATGAGAAGAAGTAAGCCCCGGTCACTAGTCACGGATCACTGATTATGAATGGTGGTGTGACGAGTTCGTGGGTGACGGCGTGATGTTGTTCACCGGCAGGACTTAGGGCTCCCGCACACCGGCACACGTTGATGAGCGCCGAGACGCATATCGCATGGGTCTCGGCGTTTTGTTACTTTGGCCTGCTCGTATCCCGAGGCTCTCGGCACAAGCGACTGGGCGAGAATAACCCTTGGCATGCCTGGACTCCTGTCGTACACTCGCAGTCAAACTCCGGTCGACACGGGAGGAAGGGAGGAAGGGACGAAGGGAGGAAGGGAGGAAGGGAGGAAGGGAGGAAGGGAGGAAGGGAGGAAGGGAGGAAGGGAGGAAGGGAGGAAGGGAAAACGCGGGAGTATGCTCCCGTGGTGAGAAACTGCTGGCGAGCGATGGCGGCGGTTTGGTCGGCCGCGGAGGCTTTTTTTGTCTCAGTTTTGGATTTCGGATTTGTTTAGGTTTTCGATATTGAGATTTCGGATTTCCTGTTTGGTTGCGGCCGGCGGGCGGTTGAGAGCAGGGGCGAGAGCGAGTCTATCGCGTTGGATTTGCGAGCCGTGACGGATGGAGAGGGAAGACGTCAATTTGGCGAGTTCATCGGTGCAACTGGCGCTGAAGAGGGTGAGTGTGGCTTTTGCCGGTCAGACTCCGGTGCTCAGCGAAATCGACTATTCGATTCGTGCGGGTCAGTTTGTATCCCTCGTGGGTCCCTCGGGCTGCGGGAAAACGACCATTCTGCGTCTGGTGGCCGGGCTGCTGGCTCCGACCACGGGGGAAGTGTGCGTCGCTGGACAACCTCGCATCGCCTTCGTTTTCCAGGAAGCGAACTTGTTGCCTTGGCGCGATGTGACGAACAACATCCGGCTGCCGCTGGAGCTGTTGGGCGTGCCGCGGGACGAGCAGGATCAGGCGATTCGCGACAGCCTGCAGTTGATCGGTCTGCGGCGTGTTGACGCCGAGAAATATCCGCGCATGCTGTCTGGGGGGATGAAGATGCGCGTTTCCCTGGCGCGCGCCATGGTGACCCATCCGGAGATCCTGCTATTGGATGAGCCGTTTGCTGCGCTGGATGATATGCTTCGCCAGCAGCTTAACGAGGACCTGCTGCGGATCTGGGGCGAACAGGGCTGGACGGGGCTGTTTGTCACGCACAACGTGAGTGAAGCGGTCTTTCTGAGCCAGCAGGTGGCTGTGATGCAGGCCCATCCGGGTAGGATTGTGGAGCTGATTGACATACCCTTTCCCTATCCTCGCTCTCCCGACCTGCGAGGTGATCCGGCGTTCGCTCGACTCGCGGCGCTCATCAGCCAGCGGCTCAGGGAGACCACGTCATGAAGTGGTTCCGGCTCCCGGCATTTGTGCCCCCCGTCCTGCTGTTGCTGTTGGTGCTGCTGGGTTGGCAGTTGGCGGTCGTTGCCGGCGACATCCCCCCCTATTTGCTTCCGTCGCCGGTGGCCGTCCTGTCGGCAGCTGGGAAACGATTCGCGGAATTGGCGATGGCCACGGCCGTCACCGGCGCCGGGGCTGCCTGTGGTTTCCTGGCCAGTGTGTGTTTGGGGAGCGTCATTGCGCTGGTGTTCGCTCAGTCTCGCGTGATTCGCGGCAGCTGCTATCCCTATGCGATCTTCCTGCAGACCGTCCCGATCGTGGCCATCGCTCCGTTGATCGTGACGTGGTTGGGGACAGGGTTTCGCAGCGTGGTGGTGATCGCCTGTATCATCAGTTTGTTTCCCGTCATCACGAATGTCACCACGGGGCTGATCACCGTCGATGCGGGGCTGCGCGATCTGTTCCTGCTGCATCGTGCCACGCGCGGCCAGGTCCTCGCCAAGCTGCAAATTCCCAACGCCATACCATACCTGGTGACCGGAGCTCGGGTATCGAGTGGTCTGGCTGTGGTAGGGGCCATTGTGGGCGAGTTCTTTGTCGGATACGGCACGACACATCACGGATTGGGGTATATTATTCTGTATGCCGGGCCGCAGCTGAAGACAGATCAGTTGTTCGCTGCGACAATCGCTTCGGCCCTGCTGGGAGTCGTCATGTTCGCGATGACGACGCTGATTGGCCGAGCCGTGCTGGCGAAATGGTACGAGGCACCCCTGAACTGAATCTGGCCATCGTGACATTCTGGATTGAGGATCTGTCACCCACCGCCGATACTCGGACTTCAGTGACGATCGAGCGGTGTGCCAGTGACTGCCGCGAGCAAGAGCGTCGATGTGGGCGGCCTGGCAGAAATGGAGGCCCTGTGCACGGCTGGGAAGACAATGGTGAATGGTGAATGACTAACGGTTAGTGTTCCGATACCGTTCGAAGGAAATCACCAAATTGGAAATGGAAAGTGAAAAGTGAGAAATGAAAAGTGAGAAGTGAAAAGTGGACCGCACGTGATCGTCGCGATCGAGTCCCCTGACATTGCTATTGGTTCGTCATTCACCATTCACCATTGTCTCGAATGCGCCGGGCAAACGGGCGCGGTCGGTTGCAGTCGCTCGAGAGTGTCTCTTGCGGCCACGGCGCCGTAGAGACGGACTTCTGGATCTCCAATTTGGATTGTGATCATAGGCCACGTAATGATATGAGCATGACGTTCAAGTCCATTGCCGCGATACCGATTCTGGCCCTGCTGCTGCTGGCCGCGAGCGGTTGCCAGGGCCCGCGTGGGGACGAGGCTGGCAGCTCGTCCGATCTCCGGCGCGTAACCCTGGCATTGAACTGGTTTCCGGAGGTTGAACATGGCGGTTTTTATGCCGCACAGGTGCATGGTTTCTTTCAGGAGGAAGGATTGGAGGTGAAGATTCTGCCGGGGGGGCCTGGCGCACCGGTGATCCAGCAAGTGGCCACGCAGCGGGTTGATTTTGCGATCACCAACGCGGATGAGGTACTGCTGGGTCGCGACCAGGGGGCGCGGGTGGTGGCCGTGATGGCTGCCATGCAAGACAGCCCACGCTGCATCATGGTGCATGAGAAATCGGGTATTTCGTCGCTGATGGACCTGCGCAATGTCACCCTGGCGATTGGCTCGGGCAAGCCGTTTGCACAGTTCTTGTTAAGCAAGTTGGGAGATGCCCAGGTGACGATTGTCCCCTACCAGGGAAACGTCACGGGATTTCTGCAGCGCAGCGATTATGCTCAACAGGCCTATGTGTTCAGCGAACCATGCATTGCGCGGCAGCAGGGGGGGGATCCGAAATGCCTGTTGCTGTCCGAGATCGGTTTCAACCCCTACAGTAGCACGCTGATTTCGAGCGAGCAGTTGCTCGAGGAGCATCCGGAGTTGATGGCCAAGGTCGTGCGCGCGTCCGTACGCGGATGGCGGAAATACCTCGAGGATCCCCTGCCGACGAATCGGTGGATTCACAAGCTGAACTCGGAAATGAGTCCGGAGATTCTGGCGTTTGGCGCCGAGGCCATCCGCCCGCTATGCCTGCCGGGCGGTCACGATTCCGCCATGCTCGGCGCGATGTCCTCCGAGCGCTGGGAGACGCTGGCCGGCCAGTTGCGGTCCATTGGTCTGTTAGAGGATCCGACTGCCTGGGTCGGTGCTTTCGACACACGGTTTCTACCGTCAGAACTCCAGCAATGATTCCATGATCCCCTTGTGGATCTCATACCAGTAAGCGATGGCCGCTTCGCGTTTGTTCGATTCAAACTGCTTGATCCAGTCGTGCAATTCGGGGCGCGTGTCCCCCTCCACGTCCCGTTTGCGCCGCAAGAACATGTGGACGTAGTCGATGTTCCGCTCCGATTCCCACAGGTTGGAGGCGTTGCGGCTATTGATGCGGCGGATCGTGGTGGCGACCTCCTGCAGCAACTTGTCCTTCATCCCGTAGAGAGCTTCGATGATGGTGGGGGTCATGTCCTGAGCCCAGGCGCGATGAAACCGGCAGAAGCCCAGGTTGTCGAGCATCAATTCGTCGCGCATCAGGCCGATGCTGAGGCGGCCCAGGCTGCGAGGAGGCGTGAAGTCAAAGCCGTAGTAGTTGTAGTACTTGCCCATGATCGCCATGGGAGCAAGGACCCCCGGTGTCCAATACTGGTTGGGGACCATCCAGCCATTGCGGCCGAACGCAGTGTAGACGAACGGGTCGAGGGCAACGCGTCCTTTGGAGCGCGCCAGCTGGCGAGCGAATTTGCGCGCGCCTTGCGCAGATCGAGTACTCCGCGGCGCAAGATGATCGAATCGAGCAGCGCGATTCCTAGATCCGCGTTGTGCGCGGAGTCGGCTACGACGTCAAAGCCATCGGCCTGGAACATCGGACGCTCGGTCACCCCCAGCTCCGCGGGTGCAAGGACGCCGGTGTCGAGGCATTCCATCAACCAAGAGAGCACGCCGCCGACGGAGATCGCGTCAAAACCGTAGGCATCCGCGTGTCGATTCAACCGCTCGGCTGCCCGTTGGTCGAAGATGCCGACCAGTGGCCCCATCGTCTGATACGGCTCATAGTCCTTCTTGTACTCGTCGCGCAGCTTCTTGCAGACCGCTGCACACGGCTCACCGCACGTTGCCTGCTGTTTCGGCTCGATCGTTTCCCGGTTGAATTGTTGCAGGTAGTGATTCTTGATGAACTTCTCCTGGATCGCCAGCCGGTCTTCTTCCGAGTCGTAGATGCTGCGATAGTTGAAGTACATGACGCGGCCACCCATTTTGGCGTAGTTGACGCCAAATGTTCCTCCCGTGTCCAGGCCTGGATCAAACCGATACTTGGTCGTCGCTTCGAAATCGACAGCCTTCAATCGCTTCTCGTAACGATCCACAAACCACTGATCGGCCACTTTGCGGTCCCGAAAGTCGTCGTCGACAAAGGAGCCGCCGTAGATGATCGCGCAGATGTGATGTTGCTGTAGCAGTTTCGAGCCGAAGCCGCCCCGACCGGCCCAGGTATCGGTGTGCGTGATTTGTCCGTCAACGATAGGTGCCGAACCCAGGGCACCGAAGTCGGTCTCGGCCGCCGCGCGGCCCACACATAATATGCGCGGGTCCGTCTCGTAACGGTCGCGGTACCGCTCATTCACGCATTGCATCAGTCCGTAAAACCCTCCCGCGCCGGATTCCCAAGCCTCCTGCAAATCGATCGGGGCGATTTCTACCTCCACGTGCTCGCCCCCTTTGCGGTTCAAATACAGTACCGAGGGAACCGGTGCCTGCCCAACGATCGACAGCATGTTGATGCCGAGGTTGTCGAAGACCAAGGCGGCACCACCCATGGTCGAGACGTAAAACCCGCCCCAGGCGGGAGAAAACCCGGTGACAACCAGTCGATTGGAGCCGGGGAAAATCGAACCTGCCAGCAGGCCCGTGCCGATGTTGAGCGAATTGAGCCGACCAGCCAAATGCAGTCCCAGATCCACAGGTCCAAAAAATGGCTCGCCTACCGCGTAGCGATCAATTCGGTAGAAACGAGTGCTCGCGTCAACAAACAACACCCTTTGATGCGTATCCATTACCGCATTCCTTCCTGCAGAAAGTGCCGGCACTTGTGACTTGGCTGGTCGTGCCGCAGTATCCTATCAGATTTGGCGGTCGTGCACGGCCCCCGGACGTGAACGACCGCTCCTAATCATCTATCTTGCCCGGATATCTTAATCCTCTTCCGGACTCCCCGTTACCGCTTCAACATTTGTGATTCACCCTTGGGAATTCTCCGCCGAACGATCCCACGGCCGCCGCCTGATTGGCCAATGGCCTGCAACGCAGCTTCAGTTCCTGGTGCTTCTGCTGCCAGCGATCACGACTACGACGATTTGATCTCGATCATTGTCAAATCGATTGCCACCGCACAAACGGGCGAACAAGAACCGTGAATCGTTCTGGAAGAGATACCCCTGTCACACGCCGATTGTCAGCGACTCACTTCCTGAACCGCCCCTCAGGGTTCACCTTGACTTCCGCATTCCGCTATTCCGCACCTCGCACCCGCTTCCCACCCGCATCCGGACGCTTCCCCACGTCCGTACGAAGTGTGCTGGGCAATCTGCGTGTCAGCCGCTACAGCTGCCATGGTTACACTGACATCGGAAATACGCGCGAATAATCCACCCTACACACTTCCCGCTGATCACGATCTGCAGACTTTGAACCCCGACAAACCGTTTCGTCCGCGCGGCCCGGACAACCGATTTGCGCTGACGCTCGGCAACCAGCCGACCACTGTGGCCGGAGATTCAGTGATTCAACAAATCTCAGGTGCCCGGGGAATCGAGGAGCCTTGGAGCGATCTACCTCTTTATGGTTATTATTGGATGCATCCACAGGTGCATTGGCTCTTGTGGGTGCATGCGTTCTGCTATGGGAGTAGGCCTACTGATCTTGGTCCCGAACACATGAGGGGGGTGATCCGATGAATATCGCAGATTTTTTGAAACAGGAGAAAGTCAAATTTGATTTGTTGCCGCACCATGACACGTACAATGCTCAGAGAATGGCGCAAACGCTTCATGTCTCCGGCCATCACGTAGCCAAGACGGTGTTGCTGAGGGCGGATGGCGGAAAAGCTTACGTGGTGGCGGTGTTGCCGGCCAGCCGGACGGTTGATTTGGAATTGGTTTCCGAGCTGTTGGGTGGCCGCGCGATCGAAGTGGCCAGCGAGAGCGAGGTGGCGGAGCATTTTCCGGATTGCGAATTGGGCGCTCTGCCTCCCTTCGGCTCTTACTACGGCATGATGACGCTCGTGGACGCGAGCCTGGACGACGAAGACGAGATTCTCTTTGAGGGGAATACTCATCACGAGTCGATTCGCATGCAGTTCGAAGATTTTCGTCACATTGAGACGCCTATCATCGGCCACTTCACGCATCTCCAGTTGTGAGTCAGTGGTTTGCAGAGTATTTCGTTCGCCAGTTCGTCATCGCCGGGGATGATGCCGTACAATGGCGGGGACCGCAAAGTTGGTTGTGGTACCTTCCTGCATGGTGGCGTACTCCTTGGGTTTGGGGTTTTTGACGAACAATGTGACCCAAAACACGCCGCCTTTTGCCAGCCCTCATCCACAACATGTGGTGATATCTCCGCGGCCGGACTGAGAGCTTGGAGCGGAAGCCGACGAATAGACCACTGAGGAGACCACCATGTCACGAACCGACGTGTGCCGCCGACCACTGCTTTGTCTCTCAATGGTCTTGCTGGCATTCACCAGCGCTGCGCGCGCCGAGTGGATCTGGGTGGAAGGGGAGAAACCCAACGAGTCGACGATGAACCGTCATCCGTGGTGGTACGACCAGGTGAAACGGGAGGAGTTGTCGGGGGGGACTTCATCAGCAACTTCAGCCCAGACAAGGTCGGTGAGGCAGCGTATGCCGTCACAGCCCGGGAAGGAGGTCAGTACGATTTCTGGGTCCGCGCCAATCCTGTGCAATCGCGACTGTCATATCGCTTGGGCGACGGCCCCTGGACGCCGATCGACTTGAACGGGCAGACTGTGGGCAACGTCAATATCGCCGCGGATGGCAAGCCCGATCTCCGTTTCCTGGCCTGGGCCAAGGTTGGTCGGATTGAATTGCGCCGGGGTCGTAATGCGATTCGCTTCCGGATGGACAGCCAAAACAGCAACCATGGATACTTGGATTGCATCCTCTTGAGTAACGAACCTTTTCAACCGCAAGGAATTCTCAAGCCGGATGCACTGGCGGACGCGATGCGGCAAGCGGCACTCGAGAACGAAGGGTGGATACCTTTCAACCCGGCAGAGGATCCCTACACGGATTCAGCCGGCTTGAATCTCCGCAGCTTGAACGAGGCTGTGGCCGGCGAGCATGGTTTCATTGGCGTGGCGAATGGCGAGTTCATTCACAAGGGCACTTCCCAGCCCATACGATTCTGGGGGGTCAACGGACCTTCCAGCAAGGATCGCGAAGGGTTGCAGCGAGAAGCTCGCCTGCTGGCCAAACGCGGCGTGAACATGGTCCGTGTGCACGGCGGCTACTTCGACAAGGACGGTCAAGTCAACATGGCGAAAGTGCGCCACGCCCAAGAGGTCGTTGAGTCGATGAAGGCCGAGGGGATCTACACGCACTTCTCGATCTACTTTCCGCTCTGGTTGACACCGGATCCGGACGCATCGTGGCTGGCTGGCTACAACGGCAGCCAGCATCCCTTCGCCGCTCTCTTCTTTAATCCGACGTTCCAGGAGAAGTACCGCCAATGGTGGAAGGCGTTACTGCTGACCCGCAACGAGTCAACCGGCAACCGGTTGATCGACGATCCGGCGGTTGCCGGGCTCGAGATGCAGAATGAGGATTCATTCCTGTTCTGGACATTCAGCGAGCAGAATCTGCCCGATCCGCAGTTGCGGATGTTGGAGACCCAGTTTGCTCTGTGGCTGGTTACCCAATACGGTTCTCTGCCGGCCGCCCTGCAGCAATGGAATGGCCTGGGCCTGCCGCGCGACAATCCGGCAGAAGGCCGAATGGGCTTCCGTCCGATCTGGAACATGTTCAACGAGAAAACGGCTCGCGACAAAACTACTGTCCGTTTTCTGGTGCAGTTGCAGCGACAATTCTATCAAGACACATACCAGTTCCTGCGCGAACTCGGTTTTCAGGGTGTGATCACGGCGTCAAACTGGACCACGGCCAGCCCCGAGGTATTCGGTCCGCTGGAAAAGTACAGCTATACTGTCGGCGACTTCATCGATCGGCACGGCTATTTCAGTTGCCGCAGTCGCGGTGAACACTCCGAGTGGTCGGTGCGTGATGGACACACCTACGCAGACCGCAGCGCGCTGCGGTTCGACTCGGAAGAACCCGGTGGAGCCAGGCAATTCGTCCATCCCGCGATGGATGTGCGATACAATGGCATGCCTTCGATGGTTTCCGAAACTACGTGGAACCGGCCTAATCGTTATCGCTCCGAGGCTCCCTTGTACCTGGCCGTCTATGGAGCACTGCAAGGGGGAAACGGCATTGTGCATTTCGCCCAGGATGGCGCCATGTGGACCGTCAAACCCGGTTTCTTCATGCAACCATGGACGCTGATGTCACCGGCGATGATGGGGCAGTTTCCCGCCGCCGCATTGATCTATCGCCAGCGACTGGTCGAACCGGGCGAAGTGCTGGCAGAAGTCAATTTGACGGTTAACGACCTGTTTGACCTGCAGGGCACGCCGTTGCCTCAGGACGCTGCTTTTGACGAACTGCGATTGAAAGATGTGCCCCAGGGGACTGCGGTAAAGCCTGGCAAGGTCGTCGACCCGTTGATCCATTATGCCGGTCGTACCGAAGTGAATTTCGTCACACAACCCAAGCCGTCGCGGATCCAACCGCTCTCGAAATTTGTCGATCGCGAGAAACAGACGGTGATGAGCAGCACGGGGCAAGTACTGCTGAATTACGGCCAGGGCGTCTTGTACGTGAACGCTCCGGCGGTACAAGCGGTCAGTGGCGCGCTGGCCGAAGCCGGATCTGTTTCCCTGCGGGACATCGAGGTCGAATCGGGCCTGGAGCTGGGCCACATCGTGGTGGTCAGCCTGGACTCTCGACCCTTGGCGCAGTCGCACAAGATGCTGCTGCAGGTGATGTCCGAGGAGAAGAGCAGTAAGTTCCGCACCGCGCCGGCTGACCAGGGCACCCAACGAATCGAGAGCATCGGACAGGATCCTTGGCTGTTCAAGGAACTTCAAGGCAACGTGCGGTTCAAGCGGGCCGATGCCCCGCAATTGAAAGTCACGGCGCTCGACTTCAACGGCTATGCTCGCGAGCCGGCGGGCACCGCCGCTCACATCTCGCTCCGCGGTGACACCGCTTACTATCTGATTCACCAATGAAACCACAAACCAACAGGGGGGTCGTTCCCGGAAAAGAGTCCTGACCCCTTTTTTCTTAAACGTATTCCCAGTCTTTCAGCCACCGATAGCGGGCCGGCAAACTGGCCCAGGCGCGTTCCATCGCGCGATCGAGGATCGCCTGTTCGTCCTTATCCAAGACACCGCGTTCCTTGATGGCCAGCGCCATGTTGTCGACCTGAGCGACCGTGATCAGCCCGGGGATGGGCGCGGTGATGGCCGGGTTGCACAGGATGTGGCGAATCGCCAGTCGGGCGAGCTTGTTGTCCTCACCCACACTGGCATGGTCCGGACTGCCGTCGCCTTGGAAGATCGAGTTGCTGGCGAACGGCTTGATACCGAACCAGCCGACATCGTGTTTCTTCATCGCCCCCCACAATCCGCTTTCATCGGTGACCACTTTTGTCTTGGCGGTATACGGAGTACAGATCACCTCCAGCTGGTCCGGATACTTCTCGATGAGCCGCATGATGTGGGGACGATCATGCGACGAGATCCCGGTGAAACGAGCCAGTCCGCTCTTCTTGGCCCAGTCAAGCGCTTTGATCAGCTCCTCGATCGTCGCGTCATCGTGCTGACTGCTCTCCTCCAGGCAGGTGATTCGCCACAGGTCGACATACTCCTGACCGGCGATCCGCAAGCCCTCTTGGAAACCCTCTTTCAGTTTTTCGAACGTACGCCATTCCGGATAGCGAACTTCGGTGACTCCCCAGGAGTAGCCGAGATACATCTTGTCGCGGCGTCCCTTGAGTGCCTTGCTGTAAGCAATCACCTCATTGTCCCAACAGGCGTCGATGTAGTTGATACCGCGGTCTATGCAACGGCTGACAACCTCACGACGGTTCTTATCGAATTCGGGATCACCGTCACCATGGTTGAGCCAACCGGCCCCAGTCGGTCTGGCGGGGAGCACTTTGTCGATACGTTTCCAATGGCCCCCCAGGCAGACCGCCGAGACCATCATTTCCGTCTTGCCGCAGCGACGGTATTCCATGTCGGGGTTGTAGCTGACGATCTGGCTGGTGTCATCGCCGGTGGGATTGCCGGCGTAGACGGTCTTGGTGGCGGTCAGGCCCAACGCCACACCAGCCGCCGTCAAGGCACTATCACACACGAAGTCGCGGCGAGTCACTTTGTTATCTGACATCAGGCTTCTCTCCTTCAACGCTTGGACGCAACGCAATCGCAGGGCGGGTCGGCAACGGGGCACGACGTATTATCCAACATCCGGACGACGTTGCCAATCTGAGGCGTACGAATGCCAGGATTACGGGGCCTCCGCGCCGCTTGTGGCGGGCGAGACCGGTCGTGTTTTTCTCCGGAATTGCTAACGCTCGGCCCGCGAAACGGATATGCTGAAGGGGCCGTGGCAGGGAGGGGGCTGTGGAGCGTGTGCCTGTTGGAGGTGCTCCGGCCGCGACCGCGACAGACGATCAGCAATGCGCGGCAGGGAAACCCGGGGCGCTGGCGACCGGCGGGGCGAACTACCGGGGGCAGTTCGAATGTGGTTGGCGGCTTTGCCGCTCGATGGCACAACATGGGAAGAAATGGGGTCTTACTATGTTCAACAAGAAGAAGCCTGATGTACTGGTGGTTGGTGCCGGGCCCGTTGGACTGCTCGCCGCTTTGTCGCTGGCCAAGAACGGAGTTCAGGTGACGATTGTCGACCAGGAGTGGCGTACCGGTGCGCACAGCTATGCGTTGGCACTACACCCTCGTTCGCTCCGCCTGCTCGAAGAACTGGGGTTGCTGGGAGAAGTCTTGGCGAAAGCCTATCACGTGCGGATGATCGGGCTGTATGATGCCGCGACGCGCCGGGCGGAGATGCGAATTGCGGGCCACGAGCAGTCCGCCATGCCACTGGCGGTCATGCCGCAGGATGTTCTCGAGCGAACTCTCGAGGAGGCACTCCGTCGTGCTGGTGTCAAGGTGCTGTGGAATCATGCCGTTTCGCGTCTGGCTGTGGAAGAGGACGGAGTGGTCGCGACGATTGAGAAATTGGCCAAGGAATCCGTTGGGTATGGCGTTGCTCACACGGAGTGGATGATCGCCAAATCGTACGACATGAAAGTCCCCTTGGTGATCGGTGCGGACGGTCACCGATCCATTGCCCGCCGCAGTCTGGGGATCGAATTCCCGGAGGTGGCGCCGGCGCTGCATTATGCCGTCTTCGAGTGTCAACTGAATGCGGAGCTTGGCCAGGAAATGCGGATTGTCATGGGGGACCGCACCACCGATGTGCTGTGGCCCTTGCCGGACAGATGTTGTCGGTGGAGTTTTCAGCTGCTCGATGCGTCCGCCCCCGCCAACACGCGCACGAAGAGTCGGCTTCCCGTGGAGATTGGCGGCGCTCGTTTTCCGGCCTTGGACGAGGCGAGTCTGCGTGCGTTTCTGGCGGAGCGGGCTCCCTGGTTTGAAGCGCGGATCGAGAGTTTCAGGTGGCGGCTGGTCGTGCGTTTTGAGCGGAGGTTAGCCAGTGCCTTTGGGAGCGGTCGCGTGTGGATTGCCGGTGACGCGGGCCATTTGACCGGACCGGCGGGCATGCAGAGCATGAATGTGGGACTGCGCGAGGCGCGAGAATTGGCCGACATGATGACGAGTGTGCTGGGTGACCGTGGTCCGCTAGACCAGTTGCAGGAGTATGGGCGGCGGCGGGAAGCCGAGTGGCGATGCCTGCTGGGGCTGGAAGGAAATCTGATGCCCGATGAACTGGCCGATCCGTGGGTCTGTCAATGCAGCGACCGTTTGCTCCCCTGCATTCCTGCATCGTGCACCGAACTGGCGGGTCTCGTGCAACAACTGCGGCTCAAGGCGCCGTCCCTGATGATGGGCTCGCCGCACCGATCCGAGTGAATGCGGCTCGACAGGGAGGAGGCACCGGGCAGCTGCGCTCGCCCGAGCGAGGGGGAGTGCCAAGGCGATGCGTGCGCCGACCCGCGTTTCCCCCCCGCGGCCCCACTCATCAGCGGTCTTCCGGTCGTTGACGACCGATCAGGGCGGTCACGTCGGCCAGGATCTGAGGGAGCGCGAGTCCGCCGGGCGAGGCCAGGTACTTGGGGGTCCACGTCGGGTCGAATTTCTCCTTGTATTGCCGCAGTCCCTCGAAGCTGTAGAAGTGGTCGCCGTGGCGAAAAACCAGGTTCACCGCCCGATTCCAGAGCGGAGCCAAGGCGCGATCCTCGACACCCGACAGCGGCGCCATGCCGAGATTAAACCAGCGGTAGCCCTCTTGCCTGCCCCATACCATCAGCTCGATGAACAGGTACTCCATCACACCGGAAGGGGAGCCGGGGAGGTATCGCATCAGGTCGAGTGACAACTCGTCCTTGTCGGCTCCGTACCACAGGTTGGCAAAGGCTATGATCTTGCCGTTCCAGCGAACGACGGCGGCCGAGGACTGGCAGAGATACGACTCGGCGAAAAAGCCGAGTGAGAACCCTTTCTCGCGCGCGTGCTTGTCCGCCAGCCAAGCGTCCGAAATGGCTTTGAAATCGGCGAGCAGTTCAGGGATCTCCTGCCTCGATGCGACGGCGAATTCGCAGCCCTCGCGTTGGCATCGATGGAGGGTCTGGCGGAGCGACTTTCGCTGGCTCCCCTCCACACCGAACTCCGGCAGGAAGACCCGCGCTTCCTCCCCCAGTTTGAGCAGCGTCAAGCCTTGCTCCAGGTAGATCGAGAGGTGTTCTTCGTCCACTTGATAGAACACGGGCCATCCGTCATAGCAGTCGACCAGCTCGCGAAACTGCCAGACCAGTTCGCCACGTTCCTCTTTCGGTCCGACCGGATCGCCCAAGGCTACCCAGCAGCGACCATGGATGGAGTACATGACAAAGGCGTTTCGCTGCTCGTTGAAGAGGAGCGATTTGTCGCCCAGCAGGGCCAGGTTCGCGGACGTGCGGGGCGACTGCCGCACGATATCCGCGGCCAGCTGCCGATCAGCCAGGCAGGTTTCCGCCGGCGGTGGCCTGTGCGGGGCGAGCAGTTTTCGGACGGCGAATAGCAGAAGTACCGCTACCGCGCCAACCGTGGCGCGGAGGAATCGGGGGGCGTCGCCATGGAAAGCAAATTTCCACCACAGATCGGACTTGTAGTCGACAAACTTGTGCGCGAACAGGCCCAGCCACACGGAGCAGACCAAGACCAGCAGGACCGTGCCCATCCAAGGGACGGTGAATCGTTCGTGTACCAGCGAGCCTCGGCGATAGAAACGACGGCGGCAGCCAAGCAACGCCGCCACAATGAGGGCCAGAAAGATCGCTTCTTCATAGCCGAGGCCCTTGAGTAGCGACACGACAACTCCCACGCTCAACAAGCCCGTTGCCAACCACCAGGCGGCATCGAGCCGCCGTTGGAGGCCGCGTGCCAGAATCAACAGTCCCGCGCCGATCAGGCTACCGGTGAAATGGGAGATTTCGACCAGTGGCAAGGGGATCAGGTGCTGCAACGGCTTCAGACGTTCGTGCGGGATCGGGATGGCGCCTGAGAGGAGCATCACGGTCCCGGCCAGCAGCGTGGCCCAGGCGACAATCATCGGGATGATGGTCTCCGCTCCCCGGCCGATTCCCGCCCACACCCGCTGGGCCGCCGCTCGTTGCAGCGAGATCTCATTGGCAGCCAACAGGATCAAGGCGACCGACATGGGGAGCAAATAGTAGACTATGCGAAAAATGAGCAATGCCGCGACCATCGAAGCCGACGACTGGGGCGCTGCCAGCGTCAGCACTATCAGCTCAAAAACTCCCACTCCCCCAGGCACGTGCGTGATGATGACGGCGACCACTGCCAGCAAGTACATGCCCAAGAACTCGCCGTAGCCGACCGTCAGGTCGTGGGATACCAGCAGGTAGAGGCAACCGGCAGCCACGGCGAGGTCTGCCGCGGCCACGGCCAGCTGCAGGAGCGTGGTGCTCAAGCTCGGAAGTTGCAGCTGAGTGTCTCGGATGCGAATCGGCACGTGTCGAAGGAACGTCAGGGCCACGTATCCCGCCGATACCGCCAACAAGATGAAGCCCAACGGACGAACGCTCTCCAGCGGCAGGTGCAGTTTGGCGGGGATCGGAAACGGCGCGACCACGAAGAACACGCCGGCCAAAGCGAAAATGCCCACCCAGAAGGTGATCCCCAGCATCACGATAAGCTGCACAATCTCAACGGCCGACAAGCCCCAGGCCGTATAGAGTCGGTAACGCACCGACGTGCCCCCTAACAAGGCGCCGAAATTGAAGCTCGTGACAAAACCGGTAAAGGAGGCCAACGCGACTTTGCTCAGTGGCAACGGATGCGAGATGGCACGCGTCGCCAGAAAGTCGTAACCGATCAGCACCACGTAGTTGACCACCGTCAGGCCGACTGCGGCCCAGACTCGCCAGGCCGGAATCTTCCCCAGCGCCTCGCGGATATCACGAATGTTGTAATGCCGCAGCTCATGGAACAGCAGCCAGGCCGCTCCCAGGAATATCACCAAGACAAGGAGTGGTCCGAGTCGATGCACAAGCTTCTTCATGACGTCTTGCCATCCGTTACAAGGTACACGGCTTACGCGCCATGCGCTGATTCCCGTAGCTGCCGTAAAATCCGCAGGGCTTCACGAACATGTCGCTCCGCCGAGAACTGGGAGCTGAATATCTGTCGCACCACTCCCTCCTTATCCACGACGTAAGTGACTCGCCCAGGGAGCAAGCCCAGGCTCTTGGGGACCCCAAAAGAACGTCGCATCGTCCCTTCGGTATCAGCCAGCAGATGAAAGGGCAGGCGATGTCTCGAGGCGAATCGCTGATGACTGGTCGGATCGTCGCCACTGATGCCAATCACCACGGCTCCGGCAGCGACGAACTCCTCATACGCATCGCGAAAGGAACACGCTTCCTTCGTGCAGATCGGTGATTCATCCGCCGGATAGAAGAAAATCACGACAGGCTGCCGCCCGCGGTACTCGCACAACTCGATCCGCTCCCCGTGCTGGTCCACCGCCGAGATCTCCGGCGCGGAATCGCCGATCTTGACCGTTGACATGTGTCTGGGGTTCCTGAACGAGAGTGAATGAAAAGGGGGACGCTTCTTGGCGGCACTTCGGAAACGGGAAGCACAATCAACAAAATCAGCACAACACACCCTTCGCAGGTAGCTTAGCTTAAGCGACGCTGAAGAGGAATCCGCTGCTGAAGGTCGTGGTCCGCGACATGCCACGGCCTGCACACCAGTTCATGCCGCCCGATCCGTCTGAGAGATCCGCGCGATCACTTCCCACTCCCGTTCGGGGCTGGCCGCCGCGGCAGCCCCCAGATCGATGGTCGCCAGTTGCGCGTCAATCGCAGCGAGTCGGTGCAACAGGCCGGTGCGATTGGCCAGCTGGATCGCCAATCCGGGGCGCGCATTGGCTTCAATCACCAGCGGGCCGCGCCGGTGGTCGAGCACGAAATCGACGCCAATGTAGCCCATCTCCAGACTGTGCGCCAGGCGAATCGCGGCTTCCAGCAGCGGTTTCCAGTCGGGAACAACCAGGCCGGCAATCGGGTTACCGGTATCGGGATGGAGATCGATGCCGCGCGAGTGATGAACGCCACCCATCGTGCCGCCGTTGTGCAAGTTGATCCCTGCAGCCACGGCCCCCTGATGCAGATTGGCACGTCCTCGTGACGCCTCGGTTGGCAAGCGGACCATGGCCATGGCTGGAATGCCTCGATAAAGGATCACGCGAATGTCGGGGGTTCCTCCCACGGCGACCTGTTCGAACACCGGATGTCGCGAGATCCGTTGTTCCACCACTGCGCGGTCGGTGCGGCCACCCAGCGAGTAGAGTCCCGCGAGAATGGTTGATAGATGGTATTGCATGTCGGCCGACGATAGCGCGCGACCGCCCGGCGTGATCCACGCATCGCCACAACGCCGCTCGATCACCACAATCCCTCGGCCGCCGCTCCCCCGTGTCGGCTTCACGACGAATCCATCCCGCTCGCCGAGCGATGTCACCGCGCGTCGAATGTCTCCCTGCCGTTCGATCACCGCATAGGTGTCGGGGACGGCGATGCCATGGCGTTGGCAAATCTGCTTGGTAAGCAGTTTGTCATCCACGCGCGGGTAGTGAGCGCGGGGATTGGCGGGCAGGATGTAATCCGCATTCCGGCGATTCATGCCCAGCACGCCACGCTCGCGCAACTCCCACGGCCAGGCCCAGCACCGCCATCGTGATCGAGTCATGCACCTGCCTCCCCGGGGCCGGGAGAAGCAGAACGGTACCAAGCACTTCGTGACGGTGCCGGGGCACTCACATCTCGCAGCCAGGGCCTGCCGTCGTCTACCCGCCCAATCATACGTGCCTCAAGTCGACAAAACTGCGAAATCGCCACGGTTCAAACAGCTGATAACCAGTATAGCGACCGATCAGCACCATCGCCGCTACCGTGAAGCAATGCGCCTCGGGATAGGCCAGTAACAGTTGTGCGACCGTGTCCCAGCAGAGCACGAGGTAGCAACAGAACCCCACGATGGCCGTGCCGGCCAAGTGCTGTATGGCCACGCGAACACCGTCTTCCTGTGTGGTGAGGTAAAACCGCTCGACCAACATCGTCAAAATGACCATCGGCAGAAGCACGGCCTGACCGCTGGGGGCGACATGGAAATACGCCAGGCCGGAAATTCCGTAGACGATGCAGAGCACGACCAAGGTGAGCATGATGCTCAGCCGCGGCAACATCAGTAGTTTCAGGTTGTCGATCAGATATCGCGTGGCGATCCCCAGCACCGTGGCGGCGACAGCTATTACCAGGCCGGTGCGCCAGTCGGCAAACACGAAACTTAAAGCCAACAATGTCGGCGTGAACGTGCCCGATGTCTTGAGCCCGATGATGTTGCGGAAGAAGCAGGTCACTAGAGCGCCGAGTGGCATGAGCAGGATCAGGGAGAGGATTCGTTGCATGCCCAGCGGCAGTCGCGTCAGGTCGAAGATATCGCGGAGATGCCGTTCCGCAGCGGCAGATCCAAGCGTCGAGCGGGGAAGTTGAACGAGCGAGTACTCGATCTCCAAATTGCGTGTCCGCTTGGTTATCACCACTCGGTCGTCACCGCGCCGAGCCGGCACGTAATGGTAGGGAAGCTCGCGGCGGTATCCGTTGACCGGATCAAAGGGTATCCAGCGGTCCTCCAACAGCACCTCAAGCCAGACATATTCCGAGTCCCGCTCGGGCGAATCAACAATGAAACCAGTGACCGGGCGCGCCGGAATCTTCGCGACCCGGCACAAAGCCATCATCGCGCGCACGCAGCCCAAGGGAGTGCCCCGCTGCTCCTCCAGGACGGATACCGCGTCGTCCGCACCATCCACCTCATCCGTGACGATCTCCCGCTGACAATACTCGAAAGCACGCTCGGCCAGTGTGGCCTGATCCA
The DNA here is from genome assembly GCA_963802295.1 of uncultured Planctomycetota bacterium. Lineage (GTDB taxonomy): Bacteria > Planctomycetota > Planctomycetia > Pirellulales > Pirellulaceae > JAJRVM01. Next base: position 214,624 of record CAWDIM010000015.1, read on the forward strand.
TGCCCGGTTCCCGCCAGCCGGCCAACGTGGCGGTCACCAGAGGGTGCAGGACCTGGATAAGCTCGGTTGCCTCCAGGTACCTGGCTCGCTCATTGGCTGTCAGCACGATGGGGGCACCGTTCCCGGCCCAGTTGGCTCGCGGGTTCAAACGGAGATCGAACTGCAGTGTTGACTCACAGTGCCCGGCGCCTTCAGCCAACTCGACAATCTCCCGCGCCTGCGACGAAGAACGACCGCGCGGATCGATCCGCAAGTTGCTTTGCCGAAAGTCCTGCCGCACGACGCGACAACACTGCGTATCGGCCGGCGAAGCGATCCGTAATTCCGTTCCGCTTTGTCGCGCGTCACATTCCAGAAAGTAGGTCAGTCGCCAGGCTGTCTCCCCGAGTCCCAAATGGGCGCTGCCCCGCCCCTGATAGCGCACGAACACGCCCACGGCACCGCAGAGAACCAGGAAGAAGAACGTTCTGCCGACAAGTCTCCTGTGACGCAAGGTCCACGGCCTCCCACACTACCGCCAGTACGGAGAAAACGAATCGGCATGGAGACCCATGCCTGGCGGTGGAAGGCTCACGCTCCCCCAAGTCGAAATTGCCCCGTGCTGCCCCGTGCCGCCACCCTGTCCGCCTATTCCTGAGTCTATTCGGCGGTTCTCGCCCTGTCCATCGACCAAGTTCATCGACCAAGTCCATCGACCAAGTTCATCACAGTAGCTGGCGGTCCACCGAGTCAGGATTCGGCTCGCGCCGATCGCCTACATGCCTTGCTCATCCCCGGAAGGGCCGTACAGGGCGGGAACGGGTACTTCATTGAGTCGCAAGTAGACGCACAAGTGCGCTCGGTGGTGGATCGTGTGGTTGAGGACAAAGCTGCGCAGCACCGCCACGCGAGGCAGCGTGAAGATCGTCTCGCCTCCCTTCAACAGAGACCACGGCTGCACAAACTGCTCGTCCCAGGCCGCCGCGATCGCGGCGCGCGCGGCGGCAACGTTTCCGTCGAAGCGATCCAGGATCTCGTGCCGTGTCGAGGCCGTCGGTGTTCGATACGGTTGGCCCCCGGGCGGGTCAACATCCATGCTGTCCTGCTGCAACACTACCGCCACCCACCCGGGAATCTCAGCCAGGTGCATGCCGACCCAGCCCATCGTGTTGGATTTCTCGTGAGCTTTCCAGGCCAGCTTGTCCTCCGGAATTCGTTCCAGGACTCGGCGGGTGTTGGCCATCTCGCGATCGAACTCCGGTAGTAATGACTGGCTAAGGTTCATTTAGTCCCCCCACGCTCGTGTGACTCGTCGTCCCAATGCCACCGGTGAAGTCGTCAGAATACCGGAATTCTGCCGCTCGAAATTCGGTGTGCCAACATGCCGTTGCGAACCGGCCAATTTATTTTTATAGACGGGTGCCGCCTGATGTCAAGCGAGTCCCAGGCGAAGTATTACAAACCGATGAGTGCAAGTTGCCGAGTGTTTGGTGGTGCCTTATGCTGGTGATTGTTCGAGAGTGGAGTATTGGGGTGATTCCTGTTTTTGAAGGAGAAAGCAGCCATGAGCGCACGTCGTGAATTCTTGAAACTGTTGGCCGCTGGCCCGGCCGCCGGCATCCTGGTTCCCCTCCTGGCCGAGACCGGCCCGGGCACTCTTGCCGCCGAAGTGGAAGACGTGGCGGAACTGATGGGACGCATTCCGGAGAACATCATCTACACGAAGGAGCGTCCGGGTGTGTGGAAAGGCAAGGACGGCGGCCACGTGCCGATGGTCGAAGCCAAGAAGGCTGACGATGTCGTGACACTCACGGTGCAGACGAAGCACCCGATGACCGAGAAACACTTCATTGTCCGTCACACTATCGTGTCGGAATCGGGGCAGGTGCTGGGGGCCACGACGTTCTCGTGGGAGGATAAGCCAACGTCCACTTACGAGATCAAGCTGGGCGATATCGGTGATGCGCAACGAGTGTTCGTAACGTCGTACTGCAATCTGCACGATCTGTGGTTGGCTCACACGAAGATCGAGGTGTAGATCTTCCGGGGAACTGGGACGACCAGAGATGTGGCTGGCAGAGCCGCCTTTCGCTGGGGGAAACGTGTGGCGGGACGATCTTTTGTCGGAAAGGTCGTCCCGCACTCAGTTGTGACTGCCGGTGGTTGTTTGGCAGTCATCACCGTGAGGAAAAAACTCGACAAGACTGGCCCGACAGAAACGAAGATCCGCAGCACGACTGGGAAGCCATGGTGGATGGTGGATGGTGAGCCAATACAAACATTAGAAAACTTGCTCACGACGATCCCGTGCAATCCACTTTTGATTTTTCACTTTTCACTTTGCATTTGTCACTCTGCATTTCCAGCTTGGTGATTTCCTTCGAACGGCATCGGAACATTAACCGCTAGTCATTTTCCATTCACCATTATCTTAGGAACCATGGGCCACTCTCTCGAATGCGCCGGGTAGGGAGCTGGAATAGGTTTCTGTCGATCCGGCGGGACCTCGACGGCAAACGGTTGAATCGACACAAGTGCCGAGTGTTTATCCTGCTGATTCGATTTTTCTCCCGGCCGGGACCTACTGTTTCGGCTGCGGCGGATGCAGGTACACGATCTCGGAGTCGTTGTAGCCCTCGATCTTCCAGAAGCCTTCTTCGCCAAGCATCGTGATACGGGCGGTACCGTAGGGGTACTTGACGTTGTTGACCAGTCCGCCACCGACGGTGGAGACGCTGATCACGGCCTTGTTCCCATCGATCGCGACGCTGAGGACGTCGAGGATTTTGCCGGCGGTTCGCTTGTGGTGGTCGAGTTCGTTGACGTAGGGTGGATTGGTTAGAAAGGTGAGTGACGCCGCATCGAGCTGTGCGTTCTTCTGCCGAAACCGCTCTCGCTTCTTGGCGGCTTCGCGCGGATCGTAACGGGACTGAAGTTCCTTGAGCGTGCGCTGTTTCGAGAGTGGCAGATATTTCAGAAGCGGTTCCATGGAACTCGCGCCGTGGACAGCGGCCACGTACCTCGCCAGGCATTCGACCGGCGGCGGCGCGGTGGCGGCGTTGAACGCAGCAACCGACAGTTCCGATTGTCGCTCAGCGGAAGGGTGCGGAAGCGTCTGAAGCGTCTGCTGCCGAGGCTGCGTCGGCTGGCCCTGCAATTGCTTGACTCGCTGCTCGTGTTTCCGCTTCATCTCGGCGGTGTCACGTTGGAACTTGGCTTTCAATTCCCGCTGTCGCCGCTGCATGTCGGTCGACGAGGATTGTCCCGTCGCTAACCCGGCCGTGGCGAGTATAAGGCAAATCGTGCCGGCTATGTTTTGTGCCGTTCGCATGATGTAGGACCCCGCATGTCTCGGCTTGGCGCGCACTGCCCCCACCGGCAGTTCGTGATTCGCGCCCATGACAAATGTAGCTCAGTCAGGCGGCCCAGGTGGCCGGGACGCTTGCGAGAAGCGTTGACATGCGAGCGGGCCGCAGCAGAACGGGGCTCAGGTGTTGTAAGTTTTTTGCTGGAAAGCGGTAAGGATCACAATGACCGCGCAAAGATCATCACGGGGCAAACCACGAGGGATCCCTATCCTCATCATTCGGTGTACTTTGTCGGCCGGGCCAGTTTGGCGACAAATCCACCGCCGGGCTGGAGTGGCACGGTCAGCCGCTTCTCAACGGTGAGCTGGCTGCCGGTCTCGATTCGCGCGGCACTGCGGCCCCCCTGGCCGTCGTAATAGAGAACCGCCTGGTATTGGCCATCCGACAGGAACGAGAGATCGACATCGAACGAGGCCTGATGGTTGTCGCAATTCAGGATCGCCACATACCAGTCTTCACCCTGCCGCCGGGCGAAAGCCACGAGGTGGCCGATTTTCGAGCCTTCCAGTACGCGCGTCTCATCCCAGGTGCAAGGCATGTCGCGGACCAGACTCAGCAACGGGCTCTCCAGATACGCTTCCGGGTGATCGGGCCAGCAGATGAACGGCGAAGTGAATATGACTGACGCGGCCATCTGGAACACGGCTGTGGTATTCTTGAGATATTGCTGCCGGACAAAACCGGGCAGGAAATCGCCGTAGCCGGCCACCATCCGCGAGAACGGCAATGCGCCGTAGTGTGGCAGCGGCAGCTCGTCCCACAGCACGTACTCCTGTTCACGCAGGCCTTCCCGCGTGATCTCGTGTGGCCACGTGCGCACCTCGCCGGTCGGCTTGTTGGCGCCATGGAAACTGACCATCAGTTGCAGCTCGGCCGTTTCCCGCAAGATATCCTCGTACACCTTGATGATGTCCTTGGATTCCGCATCAAAAAAATCGATTTTCACGCCAACCACCCCCACCTCCTTGCACTTGCGCAGGAACTCTCTGCGCACCGCCGGATCGGTCAAGCCGGGTCCGTCATCGCGACCTTCCGGGTAAGCGTTCCAGACGAAGACGCCGACCTTCCGAGCTTCGGCATACTGGCACAGTTCTGCGAGCCGTTGCCACAGATCTCCGCCGTCGCGCAGGAATCCCCATTGTTGCGAACGCCAGCCGCCGTCGAGCAGCAGATACTGGCAGTTCATCTCGACGCACCTGTCGACGAACCATTTCTGACGGTGCCATTGAGCACCATCGTTGAGAAACACGGCCCATGTGCACGGGCCTCGGCCAGGTCGAATCCAGGGAGTGTTGGCCCCATCGGGAAACAACGTTGAGTCTGGAGGCTCGCCCAGATTCGCGATCAGTGTGGAATTGACCAGCGAGTTCAAGTTCTGGGCCACGATCGTCACTCGCCACGGCGATACAATGGGACCCTCCAGTTCCCAGCCCTGCGGGTCATCTTGAAAGACCGCTTGCAGGCGACCGTTGCCGGTGTGCTGCAGAGTCATGCCACTGTAGTTGTACAGACAGGCCTCGCTGATCAAGGCGTATCCACCTTTCCCCAACTCCACGGTCAGTGGACAGCCAATGAAGAGTGGTTTGCCTTCCGCTTCGGTTGGGATGCTGGTCGCCCCGTATCGCCGGTAGTCTCCTTCATAATTGGCAGTGTTGTGTTGGGCCCACACGGTCGAGTCGGCGGGGATGTGCCATGCGGTGGACTCGCCGCTGACCCGCCGCTCCCCCGTGCCGGGAACGTGATAGCGATACGCCACGCCATCATTGAACACGCGGACCTGCAAGGTCCAGGACGTGCCGGTCCCTTTCGATGTCACAGGCACGTCATACGCGATGTGATGATTGACCGCCTCGCTCATTACGCCGCGGCAGCTGTACCGCTCGTTGACCTCCCGCGAGGTCGGTGTGCCAACTGCCGATGCTTGTCCAAGATCGACTCCGTCAAGGGTGAGCCCGATCGTGGAGGGAGCGATGATGACATCGTCGCCCTGCCTCACAGCCATGGTCAGCTGACCGTCCGCGTTGGCGTGCACCAACGCAGCGATCTGCCCGTCGGGACTGGCTAGACGCGCAGCCTCATCGGCGGCGAAGGCAGGAAGGAAGGGGAGGAACATCAATATGATTGCACTGGCCGACAGGAGACGAGTCATCGTTGTTACTCCGCAAAGACTATCTTTACATCATGAAGACCAATCAGGCACCACCGCTCTTACTTTGCCTCCCGGGGGCTTGCCAAAGTGAGGCAACGACTGGCAGCTACCGGATAGCCGAAGCGCCCCCTCCCTTCGGCCGTCCACCTGATGCTCATCAGCATGGCCTTGCCGTTCGGCGCAGGAGGCCCATGCCTGCTTCGGATTCTCACCGCTGGCCGGCGTGCGGACATTACGCAACGCGATCCAGATGGGTCTTTTCCGAAGATGGGAACCGTTCGTCAGCTCACGTCCGAGATTACTGCCTGGCCAAACGCCCCAGAATCGTCAGGCTCTACAGAGCATCAAACCACAATCGCCGAGTGGAGGCAAGCCGAAGCGTACGCGCCGGTCCCAGCTACGGGGGTCGCGAAACGCTGGTCTGCTACACGGAGGCATCTCAGCAGTTTAGAATGTCAGGGGACTTATGGGGGGACACGCGGATCGGCAGCATCTTTCTAGAGGAAGGGAGGAAGGGAGGAAGGGAGGAAGGGAGGAAGGGAGGAAGGGAGCATGCCTAGTGGTGAGCATCTGCTGGTGGGTGCGTGACTGTGGTTCTGCCGGCGGCGGAGGTTTCTGTTCTTGAGTCTTGGATTGCGAATTTGTTTCGTTTTTCGATATTGGGATTGCGGATTTCCCGTTTGGTTGTGGCCCAGCGCCACGTAAGGAAGAGATTGAGATGAATCGCTTGGCTTGGACGGTCATGCTCGCATCGTTGCTGATTTCCGATCGCTGTGCAGTGGTCCAAGCTGACGAAGGACTGGCAGCAGTGGTCGGCAAGCCGGGACGCATCGAGTTGTTGCGTGGGCGGGAGCGGATTTGCGATGTGGGAGCCGGACTCTTCAATTCGCAATGGGCATCCGCTGAGGCGACGACCGATTCGCGCAGTGCAGGTTCGGAGGCGGCGCATCGACTGCGGATGGCTGTACCTGGTGGCGGAACCGTCCATGGCGAGGCCAAGATCGTGGGCGACTCAGGTGCGCTGAAAGCGGAGTATGTTTTTGAGCCGGATCAGGATGTGCAACTGAACTCGCTGCATGTAGCCGCCAACTTCGAAGTGGCCACACTCGCCGGTGGGCGGTGGGTGGCCGACGGTCGGTCCGGTTCGTTTCCCAAGGATTTTGGCGATACGCAGCTGTTCAGCGGAAGCGTTCGGTCTCTCAAGATTGAACTGCCCACCAATACACGCCTCGAATTCGCCTTTCCGGCGCCGACCGCGGTGTTGCTGCAAGACAACCGGCAATGGGGCCCGTCGTTTGTGATCCGGATGATTCGTTCGACCAGTCCCCCGCGGCCCTTCAAGAAGGGTGTGCCGGTGAAAATTGAATTCGCCGTGTCGGCGCCGGGTGGAGTGAAGGTGGAGCACGACAATCCCGTCACGATTGTGGCGGACAAGGACTGGATCCCGCTGCAGTTGGACCTGGATATCATTCCCGGCACGGCGCTCGACTTTTCGACGCTGGGACTGCAGGACGCTCCGGCCGGCAAGTACGGTTGGCTGCAGGGCAAGGCGGATGGTACGTTTGCGTTCCAGCGACAGCCGGACAAGCCGGTCCGATTCTACGGCGTTAATCTCTGCTTTTCGGCTCACTATTTGCCGCACGAACAAGCGGATCGGCTGGCCGAACGTTTGGCACGACTCGGCTACAACACGGTTCGCCTGCATCACTATGAGGGCGAGCTGACCGACCGGTCGCCTGATCGTACCGGGCTGAATGCCGAGAAGTTGGATCAGCTGGACTATCTGGTCGCGGCATTGATCAAACGCGGCATCTACGTGACGACCGATCTCTTTGTGTCGCGGCCCGTGGATATTGCCCGGCTGGTACCCGATTCCGGGGAGAGTCGGCGCGACTCGATGAACAGCTTTAAGGTGTTGGCGGTGATCAACCCGCAAGCCTACGAGAACTGGAAGACGTTCAGCCGCAATCTGCTGACGCACGTCAATCCGTACACGGGGCGATCGTATGCTGCCGAGCCGGCCTTGGCCTGGTTGTCACTGATCAATGAAGGCAACCTGGGCAACTACATGCCACTGATTAAGGAGATTCCCGATTACCGGGCGGCCTGGAACCGCTGGCTGGTCGAGCAGTACCGCGGTCGTGACGCACTGGCCACGGCCTGGGGAGATCTGCTGCAGGCCGAGGAAGATCCTGCGCGCTCGACGGTCACGTTGGAGGGATCGATCAATGATCGGAATATGCGGGCGCGTGACACGGTTCGATTTCTGACCCAGGTTGAGCACGATTTCTTGGAGCGCGCCACGAAGTTTTTGCGCGAGGAGATAGGCACCCACGCCCTGATCACCAATCTGAACGCCTGGACCAATCCCGTGACCATGCAACTGGTTCGCAGCGAGATGGACTATGTGGACGATCACTTCTATGTGGATCATCCGCAGTTCATCGAACGGCCCTGGCAGCTGCCCAGCCGCTGCCCGAATACCAGTCCCATTGCCGGTGGAGCCAGCGGAGGACGGCAGGTTACTTTCACGCGACTGTTCGACAAACCCTTTACGGTTTCCGAATACAACTATTCCGGGCCGGGCCGCTACCGCGGCGTGGGAGGGATTCTGACCGGGTCGATGGGTGCCATTCAGGGGTGGGGCGCAATCTGGCGCTTCGCCTATGCTCACAACCGTGACGATGTCATTCGGCCCGGCAGGTTGGACTACTTCAACATGGCCACCGATCCGTTGAGCCAGGCGGCTGAACGGGCGAGTATCTGCCTGTTCTTGCGCGGGGATATGCGACCGGCACCGCACAGCGTGACAGTGGCGATGACGACCCGCGACTTGGCCGAACCGCCGGCACGCATTCCGAGTCTGGCACCCAGTTGGCATTGGGCAGCTTGGGTGACGCGAGTCGGCACGTCCCTGGTAGCGGATCCGGCGACGCCGCTGACTCAGGATGTTGTGATACCGCTGAGTTGGGCCACGACGGCCAACGCATATGCGCAGGCCCCCGTTGTTGACGCGGGGGATCCGTATCAGATTTCCAGCGACAAGGTGGTCGAGTTGCTGCGGAGCCAGGGGATTCTGTCGCAGAGTAACCCGACGGATCCAGGCAAGAACGTTTTTCAGTGCGAGACAGGCGAGATCACGATCGACGCGCCCCACGATGTCATGACACTCGATACGCCGCGGACGGCCGGCGGTTTCGCACCCGCTGGTGCCACGATCCGCACGACACAGGGCGTGGAAGTGGCGGTGCAGGGCTCCGATGCCACCGTCTGGGTCAGTGCGCTGGACGACCAACCGATCAGTGCGAGCAGACGATTATTGGTCACCCATCTGACGGACCTGCAGAACACCGGCATCCGGTATGCGGAACGGGCGCGGCAGACCTTGTTGCAGTGGGGGGAATTGCCGCATCTGGTGCGAGCCGGCACAGCGGAGGTGCGCCTCCAGTTGGCCGAACCCGCTGCCTATCAAGTGTGGGCGTTGGCCACCAGCGGAAAAAGGCTGGTGGAGGTTCCTGCTCAGGCGTCCGCCAGCATGCTGACTTTCACTGCGGATGTCGCTGGGTTCGGCGATCACGGCGCCGTCGTGTGTTACGAAATTGTGCGCCGATGAGAGACGACTATTGAACGAGGACTCAACCAAGCAGTATGGGGAGAACGGAGTACGGAGAACGGAAGAGATAATACCAAGGCGATCGACACGCGCCTGACGCTGTGCGATGTTGGCTTTCTCGGCAAAGGGCGTGTGGCCCGCCCGCCGCGGTTGTTCCGGCAGCGGAGGTTTCTGTACTTGAGTTGTGGATTTCGAATTTGTTTAGGTTTTCGATATTGGGATTTCGGATTTCCTGTTTGGTCGCGGTCAGCAGTTTTCCAGGGGGGAGGTCATTCCGGTCACTCCGAAATCGCGTGCAAGCGTCCACGCGGTGACGATCTGCCCGACGAGTGCTCCGCGCTCATCCACCTCGGCACTCGTGGCGGTATCCGCCGGCCGGCCCAGTTACTCAAGAGGAACAAGCCATGTCGACCCTCTGCCTTTCCGCCACGCTGTTAGCGATCTTGAGCGGTGTTCCGGATGTGCGGCATATCCAGACGGGTCGCGAAATCCCTACGCTCACGTATGCCGATCAGCCCTACGTGGTGCAGACCGACGATGGTGGCTGGCTGTGTGCGGTCACGACGGGCACGGGACATGAAGGGGCTCCGGGCCAGAATGTGGCGACCCAGCGCAGCACGGATCAGGGACGAACCTGGTCCGAGCCCGTGTTGGTCGAACCCGTTGGCGGACCGGAAGCGTCCTATGCCGTGCTTCTGAAGGTCCCTGGCGGACGCGTGTACGTCTTCTACAATCACAACACGGACAACGTGCGTGAGATCCCCTTGGACCGAGGTCCGGGGCTCTCACCCGGTGTCTGCCGCCGCGTTGATTCACTCGGCTATTACGTGTTCAAGTACAGTGACGACGGCGGTCGTTCCTGGTCCGACCAGCGTCATCCGATCGCGGTGCGCGAGATGGAAATCGACCGGCAGAACCCGTTTCAGGGACGGATTCGCTACTTCTGGAACGTGGGCAAGCCATTCATTCATGACGGCTCTGCCTTCGTGTCGTTGCATAAGGTGGGAGGGATTGGCGAGGGTTTTTTCACCAGCAGTGAAGGTGTGCTGCTCAAGAGCTCGAATCTGCTGACCGAGCGCGATCCGGCAAAGATCTGCTGGGAAACACTCCCTGAGGGAGAGTTCGGCTTGCGGACGCCGCCGGGCGGCGGTTCGATCGCCGAGGAGCAGAGCTACGTCGTGCTGAGCGACGGTTCATTCTTCAGTGTGTATCGGACCATCGACGGGTATCCGGCCTGCGCATACAGTCGTGATGGGGGACACCACTGGACGCCCCCCCGTTACCTGACATTCGCCGACTCGCGCCCGATGAAGCATCCGCGCGCCGCGAATTTTGTCTGGAAGTGCGCGAATGGAAAGTACCTGTATTGGTTTCACAACCATGGCGGGCGGTTCATTGGGGAACATCCGCGCGTCCGCTCGATCGCATACGATGACCGCAATCCGGTGTGGCTGTGCGGCGGCGAGGAGGCGGACAGTCCCGAGGGGAAGGTGATCCGCTGGTCGCAGCCCGAGATCGTGCTGTACGATGACGACCCGTACATCCGCATCAGTTACCCGGATCTGATCGAGGAAGAGGGAGAGTACTTCCTGACGGAGACCCAGAAGGATGTCGCTCGTGTCCATCCGCTCGATCGCACGTTGTTAGAGTTGCTGTGGAGTCAGTTGACCGATCCTCGCCCGGCCACCGAGGGGCTCGTGGTGACACTGCCTGCCGCCGACGGGGCCGTGCCCGCCAGCTGCAAGCTGCCCGCTCTTCCGGTGTTTACGTCGCGCGACACGAAGAGCGCGGATTACGGCACGCAGGATCTCCGCCAAGGTTTTTCTGTCGATCTGTGGCTGCGGCTCGACTCGCTCGCAGCTGGGCAAGTGGTGTTGGATAATCGCACGGCCGACGGTCGCGGATTCTGTCTCCAGACAACCGCTCGAGGGACTCTCGAAATCGTGCTGCACGACGGGCGCAGCGAGAGCCGGTGGGATTGCGACCCGGGCCTGCTGGCAGCGGGGACCTGGCACCACGTGGTGGTGATTGTGGATGGCGGCCCGAAGGTCATCCTGTTCGTCGTGGACGGCCGGCTCTGCGACGGCGGTGATGCCCGCCAGTTTGGCTGGGGGCGGTTCAATCCGCATTACCGCGGTCCCGCCGGGGATGCCCAGCTGCGGATTGGTCCGGCCCTGCAGGGTGAAGTGCGTGCGCTCTCGATCTACGGGCGAGCACTGCGGACCTCCGAAGCGATCGGCAACTACCACCAGTAAAAAAGGGGTCAGGACTCTTTTTGTGTGCGCGTGTACGGAGAACGGAGGAGGGAACATCGAATAGCATGCCCAGTGGTGAGCATCGGCTGGTGGCCCATGACGGTGGTTTTGCCGGCAGCGGAGCTTATTGTTTTTGTTATTGGTTTTGTGGGTTTCGAATTTGTCTGGGATTTCGATATTCGGATTTCCGATTTGGTTGTGGCCCAGCGCCACGTTAAGGGAGAGTGTGCCATGACTCGTGTTTCGCGTCGGTCGTTTCTGGCGGCATCCGCAGCGGCGGCCGCGGGTGGGTCTGTTGTGCTCCACGCGGCTCAGCGTGATGAGGCCATTCCTGGTTTTGACCAGACAGCCACCGATGTTGATCGGACGAAGGCCTGGCAGCCGTTTAGCGACCGCAAGGTTCGCGTGGGGATCGTCGGCCACGGTGTCTGTCAGTTCGGACTGGCTTTTGATCTTCAGCATCATCCCAACGTCGAGTTGGTCGCGGTGAGCGATTTGTTCTCGGACCGTTGTGCGGACATGGCTCGCAAGGCACCATGCGAGAAGACATACCCGTCGCTCGAAGAGATGGTGAAGGACGATTCGATCGAGGCCATCTTCTGTGCGACTGACGCGCCGGCCCACGCCAAGCACGCGATCCTTTGCCTGGAGCACGGCAAGCACGTGGCCACGGCGGTGCCGGCCTTCCGGGGCGACATCGAAGATGCCGAGCGGTTGCTGGAATGCTGTCGGAAAAACGAAGGGCTTGTTTACGCGATGTTCGAGACCTCCACCTTCCATGACGACTTGTACGCCATGGAGAAGCTCTTTGCCGCGGAGGTGTTCGGCCGTATTGTCTATTCGGAAGGTGAGTATTGTCATCCGCATTCGCTGGGCGCTCCGGCTCTGGGCTCCTACAAGGATTGGCGGAAGAAGGGCTGTCCGATGTGGTATCCAACGCACGCGACGGCCTACTACGTCAGTGTCACGCACCAGTCTTTTGTGGATGTCTCGTGCCAGGGGACCCCGCACTTTGACGAAGCCGAGCGAGTTCCCAACGCGATTGGAAACATCTTCAAATCGGAAGTCGGCCTGTTTCGCACCGCGGAAGGTGGCCTCTCTCGCATGATGATCTGTTCTTCGCAAGGGGAATACCTGGAAGCCGGTCGCCTGCGGGGCGAATATGGCGGTTTCAACCAGACGTTTGTCGGTGACGCCACGGGCCAGAAACGCTATGACGCGGCGCTCCAGAGCGGGTTGCAGATCAAGAAGTACGCGCTGCCGCCGGGCGTGCAACCGGGTGGACATGGCGGCTCGCACGGCTATCTCGGCGACGACTTCATCGATTCGATCTTGCGCGGCCGCAAACCGGCGGTCGGCGTGATGGACGCCCTGAACATGACCGTTCCCGGCTACTACGCGCACCTGTCTGCGATGAAAGACGGCGAAACGATGAAGATCCCACAATATACGCTGTAGCGACCTGTGTTGGCTGGGTCGCCGGCAAAATCAACTCGGATAATGTCGTCTGGGTCGTCACCTGGGAAGCCCACTAGCCACCCGGGTGACAACCTCTCCAACATCCACCGGCGGATGGAAGTGAAAATCCGTTAGCGGCCGAGCTATCGGTGGTCTTTCGCTGCGGTAGCCTGTCAGAGAGGCGCATTGATCCAGGGCCCTTCGAGGCGGAGGATGAAGTCGAGGTCTTCGCGGCTGACCGTATCCGTGCCGCCCGATGTGGAAATGGCTCGCACCAGTTCCAACGCGGTGGCATCCAAGCGGAAATCGGAGCTGCTGAGGATGGCCTGGTCGTGACTGGCGGCCAGGTTCTCATCTAGTGGCGAGTCACCCAAGTCGATTTGATCGTCGCCATCCGACCCATCGATGACGAATCGGAAAATTTCGCTGGCGGCGAAATACCACTCGAAACCGTTGGCGGCCAGGTAGTGCTGTGAGCTATCGGCTTGCTCGGAGTTTCCGGCGGGAGCGAACGAGATCACATCGTCCAGGCTGGTGCCCGTCAGCGTGACGCGGTTGCCGATGCGCCGCATCTCAACCGACTCGCCGGCCCGGATGGCGTCGGCTTGAGCAGTGTTGCCTGCCTTTTCTTCCGCCCGAGCTACCACCTCGCCAATCACTTCGTGCAGCGATGGCGCGGAGGCGAAGAACATGCGGGCGGAGATGGGGGGTTGAGCGAGCCGCAATTCGCCGAAGTTGTAGTTGCGGGCCGAAAACTCCGGCGGCAGCACGATATTCGCGAAACGGTCGTTTTCCAACTCGCCCACCGTCTCTCCTAGAATTGTGCCCAGCACATCAACGCCGTCCGTGAACGCACTCGGCTGGCTTTCACTGACCGAGTACGTCCCGCCGGGCAGGAGATCGAACAAAAAGGCGCCCTGGGCATCGGTCATGGTCACGATTTCGACCGGACGTTTTCCGAGGTCGATACCGGCGAGCGTTACGAATACGCCCGGAATGGGGAGTTCACCCTGGTCCTGGCGACCATTGCCGTTCGTATCGAGCCAGACCATGCCGGCGATGCTGGCCGTCGTCGGGTCCTCGAATATTCTCACATTGTCCTGCGAGATCGCACCCAAGGAGACGTTGCCGTCCATGTCGCCGGAGACGAGCTGCATTTCCAGCGTGAGTGTTTCGTTAGGGTCTTTGAATTCGTCGTCGACGACGTCAATGATCACCGACTGGAGATCGCCGTCCTGGCTACCCGCGGGGAACGTGAGCGTGGTATTTGACAAAATGAAATCGTCTGGCGTCGTCGCTGTGGCGCCGGGCAGAAGGACGACTTCCACCACCACGTCCTCGGTCAAGGTTCCGCCATTGGTGACCGATAGCCTGGCGTCAATGTTCTGTCGACCGCCCGTCTCAATCACGAGGCTTGAGCTGTTCACGAAGGAAATGGCAGCGGTATCGTCGTTGAGGATCGTTCCCGTCTGAGAACCTCCCTCGGCGACGATGGCGTCGTTCAGTGCCGGATCAAGAAATGTAATTGTCTCGAGCGTGACCATGAACGTCTCATCCCGTTCCACGGCGCTGTCGGCATTGACCAGCACGTTGATTGGATGCTGCTCGCCGCCGGTGCCGGCAAATTCCAGGAGGCCGTCATTGTCGACATAGTCCCCGCCGGCCAGCGTGGCCGTACCGTCGTTGGTCGTGTACTGAATGGTCAGGCCGCCCTGCACCGGATTGGACAGGACAACCTGAAAGGCGAATACGGTCGGCTCGCTGCCGGTCCCCTCGGGCAGGGAGACCGGGAAGAACGAAATAGCCGCCTCGTCGTCGTCCAGGATCGTGAATTCGAGCGGCGTTCCCACGGTTTCGATGCGAGCCGCGGCGCTGCCTGGAATGCCGCTGATCGCACCGAGCGAGACCAGGAACGTCTCGTCCGGCTCCAACATGTTGTCCGCCGTGATTTCAATCTCGACCGTGTGTGTTTCGCGGGTGACTCCTTCGAATGCCAACGAGTCCGTTGCGGCAACATAGTCGCCGCCGGCAGCGGACGCGGTGCCATCGCTCGTGGCGACGGCGAGCGAAAAACCCCCTTCGACCGCGCCGATCAGTTCCACGGTGAAGGCCACGCGCGGATTGGTAGTCCCTGTCCCTTCGACCACCGTGGCGCCAGACGTCGAGACGACCAGTTGCGCCGAGTCGTCATCCTGATTCACCGCAGAGATCGTCAGAGGGGCGAGATTGTCGAACGTCGTGTCGAGACTGCTGGGTTGCGCCGTAATCGTGTAGGCCCGATCGCCATCCACCCAAGCGTCGTTGACTCCCGCGACCCTGACCTCTCGCGGCGTATTCCAGTTAACGGGAGTGAACGTGAGTTCGTCCGTCTGTAAGGCGCCTTCAGTTTCGTCGTTCGACGTCAGGCTGATGATCACGTCGCTTGTCGGCTGGCTGGTCAGCACGACCGTGAAAGTCGCTTGTCCGCCACTTTCACTCGTTACCAGACCGGCGGTGGGCGAGATGAGGATGGCTGCGGAATCGTTGTCGATATTCACGACCTGCACGTCGTCCACGGTCAAGTTGTCGTAAAAGGTGTCGTCACTGGCCGTCGCGCCGGTGACGATCGTATACGGCATATCGCCATCGTCGATGTTGTCATCCACGCCGGTGACCGTTACGACCTGTGGCTGGTCCCAGTTGGCGAGCGTGAAGGAGAGCGTGGTCGGTGCAAGAGTGCCTTCGGTGACATCGCTGGAGGAAATATCGAGCGTGACCTCGGCAGACGGCCCGCTGGCCAGACGCACGGTGAAGGTCGCCGTCTGACCGGCTTCACTCGTTGATAGCCCGGCGGTAGGAGTCACGATGACCGCCGAAATCTCGTCGTCCTTGTTGGTCAGGGAGATGTTGTCGACGTTGCGGTTGTTGAAGTTGGGGTCGTCGCTTGTGGCGTTGGAGGTGACGATGCTGTAGGCAACATCGCCGTCGCGCTGCAGATCATCTTGCCCCTGTACCACGATCGTCCGCAGCTGGTTCCACGTGTCGGGAGTGAAAACCACACTCGCCGGAGTGACCGTCCCTTCACTCTCATCGCTCGACGATAAATTCACGGTCACGTTGGCCGTCGGGCGGCTGCTGAGCACGATGGAGAACGACGCGGTCGCTCCCGCTTCGGTGGTTTCGCCCGCGATGGGCTCGATCGTAATGTCGTACGAATCGTTGTCCCGGTTGGTCAGGGAAATGTCGGCGGCGTCGCGTCCTTGATACTGAAGATCGCTGCTGACAGCCGGAGCCGTGACAATCGTGTACGCGATGTTGCCATCGACCTGGGCGTCATCGATCCCTGTGACCGTCACCTGACGCGGAGTGTTCCAGGTGTCGGGCGTGATCGTGATGCTACCTGGCGCAACCGTCCCTTCGCTTGTATCGCTGGAAGACAGGCCAATGGTCACATCCGCCGACGGGCGGCTGGTGAGCGTAATGGAGAAGGTGGCGGTCTCGCCCGATTCGGTGGTCTGGCCGGTGGTGGGGGCCACCAAGATCCCTGCCGAGTCATTGTCGACGTTCGTCAGGGCAATGTCGGCCACCGCGCGATTGTTGTACGCGGCGTCGGCACTGGTGGCCACCGATGTGATAATCGAATAGGAAGTATTTCCGTCGGCTACGTCATCGTTCTGACCGGTGACGATGATCGACTGTGGTGCATTCCAGTTCAACGCGGTGAAGACCACGCTGCTGGGGAGAACCGTCCCCTCAGTTGTGTCGCTGGACGCGAGCTGAATCGTGACATCCGACAGCGGTTCGCTGGTGAGCACGATCTCGAAACTGGCGGTGCCCCCTGCCTCCGTCGTCTGGCCCGTCGTCGGTTGGACGGAAATGCCCGCCGTGTCGTTGTCCAGATTCGTGATGGACACGTCCGCGACATCACGGCCGTTGTACTCCGGATCGTCGCTGACCGCAGCGCCGGTAACCAGCAGAAAAATCTGATTGCCGTCGGCGACCTGGTCATCTTGGCCCGTTACCGTAATTGTCCGGGGTGAGTCCCAGTCCTCCGGCGTAAATGTCACACTCTCCCGATCGACGGTCCCTTCGCTTGTGTCGCTTGAAGACAAGGCAATCGTGACCGCCGCCGTCGGCTGACTGTCCAAGACGATCTGAAACGTGTCCGATGCTCCGGCTTCGCTGGTTTCTCCACTGGTCGGCTGCACGGTGATGCCGGCCGCATCATTGTCCAGGTTCGTCACGGCAACGTCTTCGGCGTTCCGACCGCTGTAATACGAGTCGCTACTGACCGCCGCCGCAGTCACGATCTGATAACTGATGTTTCCATCCACTCTCGCGTCGTCGACGCCCTGTGCCGTGACTGTCTGCGGCACGTTCCAATTGGCGGGCGTGAACGTCACGCTCGCGGGAGCCACCGTTCCTTCACTCGAGTCACTCGACGACAGGCCGATAGTGACATTGGACGACGGAGCGGTTCGCAGCGAAACCTGGAACGAAGCGGTTCCTCCCAGCTCGGTCGTCTGAAGGCCGGCCGTGGGGACAATGATGATGCCGGCTTCGATGATGTCAATTGTCCTGCCAACAAAGTCAATGTTGCCCAACTCGACGGCGATATCACTCTGAAAGAACTTGGGTAAACGCGTCGTGAGCTCCGACAAATCCGCCGCCAGGTTCAGTGTGCCTGCCTCTTTCGCGCTGATCGGCACGCTCAGTAACAGCAGTTCCGCGCCGGCCGAAACAGGAGGCGTCGCGTCCGAATCGGCACCACCCGCTTCGTCAATCAGGCCCGCTGTCGACGTATCGCCTGACGAGTCCTGTTGGTATTCGATTCCCGCCTCAACATCGCCTTCGGCGGAGATCAGTGTCTGATCGTACAGCACGTCGAAATAGGCCTGCCGCACACCGGTCGGCGCGCTGCGCGAATCACGGACGTACATCAGCAGGTTGTAGCGGCTCCCTTCCATCAACGAGTCGCTGGGAACCCCCGCCAGGTCCGTAAACGCGAAACGCACCGTCATGTCACCAGCCAACAATACTCGGTGTTCGAGTGGCTCGTGACTTAGTCGACGTGTGCGGCGCCGAGTCGCTGGCCGACTGGCAGACGTGAATTGTGACGATCGGCCGTGCCATTTCCGAAAGGATCCTCGTGTGCGCCCATCCATAGCGGTGACTCTCGTGTGAGGGAGTGTTGGAAGCGGTTGGGTTTCCGTGCCCGTCTCGGCAAAGAAGTTGCGGCATGATGCTGCGTTGGTAGCGATTGCGCATTTTAATATGATTGGGATAGACGGGCAACTTGCCAACCATGGTAACTTGCCAGTCGGGGTAACTTGCCAAGTCGGGGCAGCTTGCCAAGTCGGGGCAACTTGCCGATTCGGACCAACGCGTGCCAGTCGCTCGGGACGCTGTCAGGAGGGTGCTCAGCAGATTGGATTCACGGTCCGGAGTCGTGTTTCGGTGCTGGCAGCAGCAGCGCGGTTCGCCGCGAAAGACGGCGGTCACGGCACCCTTTTTCCCGACAGGAGGCGACCCGCGCAACGACCGTGTTTCATTCGGATGGAAAATTTCCGCAGATTTCGGCCTTCGCCCGCCCCGTCCTCCCGTCCTCCCGGCACCGATCCGGCGACGTTGACCCTCAACGGCAGTTCTGCTAAAAGATCCACCCGCGCGATTCCGGGTGTGGATCTTTGTTGTCGATTCCGACCTGCCCGTGCCCGGAAGCACGAATTTTCAACGGCGCGAACCACGGTCGGGGACCGTGGCAGCCTCTTCAGGCCGAGCCCTTTCCTGCGTATGGCAATGGTCAGCGATGCCATCATGGTGTTCGCCTTTTACGCTGTTCTTGCGCACAGCGAGGAGCAACGATGTTATTAGGAATGCTGGGAATACAGATGCGGGGGCGGCGGACAAAGGGACCTCGGTCGGCGCGAAAGCCGCGACTCGAATTGCTCGAGAACCGACGGTTGATGTATGGCGCCAATGCTCTCTCGTGGGACAGCACGGCGTCGAATACGCTGTGGGTCGATACCGCCGCGGTCAGCAACGTCGGTGATTCGCTCAACGCCAATGGAGTCCCGATTGGCGAGCAGGCATGCCTCAAAGCAGCCAATTCCGCTTCCACGGCGGTGGAGGTCCGATTCTTGCGGCGGCAGTATCTGGCTGCGGACCGGAACACCGTGATGGGAGAAACTCTGTGCGTTCCCGCTCAGGAGATTGAGAACGCTGATGCGCAATGGGAATCTGTTCCGTTGCTGACCAGCCAGTCCGGCGAGTTGACGCCGGCCGACGATGCCGCGGCGGAACCGCGGGCACACGTGCTGGCCCTGTCGGATGTGGCAATTGCCGAATCTTCTCCTCCAGCGGCGGAAACCGTCGGGGAGGTACAAACCCAAACCCAAAACCCAAACCAAGACCAAAACCTCGCTTCGGTGCGCTCGGTCGTTTCGGGCAGCGAATTGAACGAGTCGCATGCTGCCGGTGCCGCCACGGTCCCGCCGGGTGGCAACGTGTTGACGAGCATTGCGAGTCAGTCGCAGAATACACAGAATACGCAGAGTGCGCCGAGTCAGGTCGTGATCATTACGTTGAAGAGACGAGTTCCGGCGAGTCCTCCAGGTGCCGGCGGCACATCCGGGACGGGAAACAATTCCAACGGGACGGCCACGGACTCAGGCAACTCAACGACTGGCAACTCAACGACTGGCAACTCGACGGTAACGTTGCCATTGAATAACCAAGGAGGATCTTCCGGCGATACTGGCGGAAATGGCGGGGCAAATGCTGGCACGAACCCGCCTCTCGCGCAAATCCCCAATGTGCTGAGTCTGCCCTCCAACGCCGATCCGGTGTCGGCGGGGAGTGGTACCACGAGTTCCGGCAATTCGACGCAGCCTGCCGATCCTCCATCGCCACCGACCGTGTCGACGATCGGCTTGGGCCGCCTCTTGCTCAATGCCGGCAGCTCTGGCCAAGCGGAATCCAATTCCACTGGAGCAAGCGGGGCGGGCCATACCACCGGTAGTGCTTCGACTACCTCAGCGGCAGCCACTCGGTCGCTCCTGACTTCCGCGGGGAACGCGGCAGCTGGCGGTACGGCATCTGCTTCATCATCTTCGACGAGCTGGCCGGAACTGGTGGACATTGTGCTGGCCGATCCGCCAGCTGACGCGACTTCAGGGTGTCTGCGCAGCGAATTCTGCCTGCTGCGGCTCTGAGTCCGAAACCGAGTCTGGGCGGCGGTCGGGAGTCGAGTTGCGCGCCGCCTGGTCGACGCGTGGTGGCAAGTTGGGATATTCAGTGAGAGTCGCATCGGCGGCCTGCGACCGTGGAGCCGGGAAACTTGAGGGCGATCTTGCGGGATTCCGCCCTTTTCGTTACAAGTCCCCCACTTCTTTTTCTCCATGAATATTCACGTGAACACTTCTCTTTATGTCGGACTCTTGTCATGCTTGGTCGCCATCGATCTTCCTTGCAGACGATCGTATTCCTGATGCTGTTCGCTTGGCCCACGCACGGGTGGACGCAGCTGACAACGCTCTCCGACCTGGCGGTGACAGCTGCCTCACCGCAATCAAGCCAGTACGTCATGACCGGCAAGCTGGAACTGCGACCTCAAGGCTATGCCTTGGTCTCAGGCACTGGCGAGTTAGAGGCCTATCTGATACCGCGCAAGTCACTCGACCTGACGAGCTTCGTTGGACAGACCGTCGACGCCACGGTGCGCGAACCTGTCGTGCGCACGGGTAGTGAACCCAGATTGTGGCTGGATCAGGTGGAACTGCCCAAGCAGCAAGTCAATGCGGTCGCGTCCGGTACGCTGTTCGATCCGTCGGTTCCGGGGCGCATCGCGCTGGCTCAATACGCCGAACCGCTGGTGACGCAGCAGGCGCCTGGGTCCGTGGTGACAGTATCGGATCGACTGGTCCCGGAGTCATGGGGGCCGCGCGGCTGGATCTGGGGAAGTGCCGACGTGCTGTACTGGTGGTCGGACGGGATGTATGTTCCGCCGCTGGTAACAACCAGTCCGGCGGGCACTCCACGCGAAGAGGCCGGTGTGTTAGGAGAGTCCGACACGGAAATACTTTATGGCAACGAGGACATCTTTTCCGGCGGCAGGAACGGATTGAGGCTGCGCCTGGGCGTCTGGTTCGACAAGAAGAACCGTTACGCTCTGCAGGGAGAGTATTTTGAACTGGCGAAGGGGAGTGCGAGTTACACGGCCAGTTGCGATGGGACGGGGCTACCGATCCTCGCCAGGCCGTTTTTCAACATCAATCCGCGCGATCCGTTTACGGGCGCGTTCGATCCACCGGCTCGCGAAGATTCGCAGCTGATCTGTTATCCGGATCTACTGCGAGGTGACGTGGCCGTGGAGGCCCGTTCGCGCCTGCAATCCGCCAGCCTTGCTTTCCGAGAGCTGTTGGCTCTCGAGACGTTTTGCAGCGAACAAGGGACCGGATTCTCGCGAGTGGATGTGATCGCCGGCTATCGCTTCATGCGGCTCGAAGAACACCTGGGGCTTACGGAGAACCTCAATTCCTTCAGTTCGGAAATTCCCGTTTCGTTTCAGATCACGGATCAATTTGACACGCGCAATCAGTTTCACGGTATTGACCTGGGCATGGCGTGGCAGGCAGGATGGGGTAAGTGGTCCATGGACCTACTGGTCAAGACGGCGGTGGGGAGCGTGCAGCAGGAAGTTGTCATTCAGGGCGGATCGTCTGCTACGCTGCCGGGCGCGTCGCCGGTATCGTACGACGGAGGCTTGCTGGC
This sequence comes from uncultured Planctomycetota bacterium, assembly GCA_963802295.1. GTDB lineage: Bacteria > Planctomycetota > Planctomycetia > Pirellulales > Pirellulaceae > JAJRVM01. The sequence continues at coordinate 236,197 of CAWDIM010000015.1, forward strand.
GCTGCCGTCGAATATCGGGAGCTATTCACAAGATCGTGTCGCCGTTGTGCCGGAACTCGGCATCACGCTCGGTTACGCCGTGTTACCGCGTCTGCGCGCCACGGTGGGCTATTCGCTTATCTACTGGGGGACGGTGGTGCGACCGGGCGATCAGATCGATCTGGATGTCAATCCGGACCAACTGCCGCCGCCCGTCGTGCCGATGGTCGGGGCACTGCGTCCCGAGTTCACCTTCCAGGAGGTTGACTATTGGGTGCACGGTGTGAATGTTGGCCTGGAGGGACGCTGGTAACCCGGCATCCCATTCATGACCGCGGCAGACTCGTCTCGTGTGGTGGCCGCCATCGCGCGCTCTGGGACGGCGTCATGACGGACCTGACGAAACCGTTTCGCGATTTCGTGGTGGTCCGGCGGGCAGTCAGCGGCTGCTGCTGTCTGGGTAGCTCGTGAAATCGGATGAGGACACGCTCTATCACGACAGAAACTCTCTTTTCAATTCGTCAATGGTTTCCTCGGGCATCGCTGTAATGGGGCCCAGGAATCGGGCGTTGATGATGGCTTCCGCGGTGGACTCCAGCACCTCCAGGCGATCAAAGGCGTCGAGCACGGAGCTGCCAGTGACAAGTACCCCGTCGTTTTCGAGGATCGCCGCCGGCGAACTGGGGGATGCATAGTCCGCGATCCCGCCCGCGTCTCGATATTGCACGCCATAGGGCACGAGTGTCACGTCGCGTAGAAAGATGTAGCTTTCGGGAATGGTGCGGGCGTCCAGTGGCGTGGCCGTTATGCTGAAGGCCGTGGCATTGACCGGGTGAGCGAAGACAATCGCCCGCATGGCCGGGTGACGCTCGTAGATCGCCTGATGCGCCGCGTCGCGCGACTCGGGCATGTCCCCGTTCGCAACCGCCACGATGAACAAGGACAAAGTCGTCGATGTCGAGCGTTCCACGATCGATACGAGACGGCGTGATTAGAAACGACCGATCGTCGACGCGCGCCGAAAAGCTCCCCTCGGTGCTGATCAGCAGTCGCTGACGGTATCCGCGCCGAATGAATTCACTCAGCTCTCGCCGCAATTCCTTTTCAGTAGCGGTGGCCTCCTTCGGCTCGACCGACGGAAGATCCACTCGGCGGTCGTGGGCCAGATCGAGTTGTGCCTGCGACAGGTAGCGCACTTGGCCCAGGTTGCTGGCTTTGACGACGGTCTTGGCCGCGAACTCTAATGCTTCGAATCGCTGAAAGGCGACCGACAGCGACTCGCCCCCCACCACGACACCGTGGTTCTCGAGAATGACACAGTTTGTCCCGTCACGAAACGACTCGGCGATGTTCCGGCCAAGTTGCACACTGCCGGGAAGTGCGTACGGCGCAAAGCCGGGTGTGCCGCAGACATAATGAGCCTGGTGAAACAGGCGTGTGTCGGGCGTTTGATGGCAGATGCTGAACGCCACCGTGGCTACGGGATGAGCGTGGACGACGGCGCGAATATCGGGACGCACCTCGTAGACGGCCTGGTGGAACGGGCACTCCGACGAGGGACGGTGCGGACCTTCCACCGAGCCGTCCGGTTTGACGCACACGATATCCTTGCGAGTCAAGCTCCCCTTGTCGATCCGCGCCGGAGTGATCCACACATCTCCGTTATCGTCGCGAATGGACAAGTTTCCGCCGGAAGTAGTTGTCATCCGATATCGATAGATCCTCTCCATCGTCGCCATGATTTCGTCGCGCGGATGAACGAAGCGGTTTATGGCATTCATGAATGGATCGCCTTTCCGATAACTACGCTGCTCGAACGATCGACGTGGTTCGCCCCGCGTCAACTCGATCGTCAGATCCACACGCCAGCGTCAGATCCACACCCCAGGCACGCCTGATCGCCAACTACCCGCCTCGATCTGGCCGAGGCGGGAGTGTGCCGGCGGGAACAGGCCGACCGCCAGACGCTCGCGGTGGACTTTGATCAGCAGCCCTGGATCTTCTGCCGACGGTCACTTGGCATCTGCGCTGGTGGGAGTAATGCAAATGTTCCGGTAGGCCACTTCGCCGTGATCGCCTTGGAACATCAGCGGGCCCGTGGCGGCTTCCTTTCCGGAAACGCCCCCCGGAGTTGGTCCTTTGAGCTCCAGGTTGCTGTGGATCACCTGGTCATTGAGTGCCACGCGCACGACCACAGCGTTGGCGGTCTTTTTGCCTGTGGCATCGAATTGCGGCGCGCGATACTCAATCACGTATTTCTGCCACTGGCCGGGGGCTTTGCTGGCGTTCTTGCCGGGGACGGCGGCACCGTAGATCGCTCCCATATCTCCCATGCCGAGTTCCTTGCGCCCGTAGCTGTCGAGTATCTGCAGTTCGTATTCCCCCATAATATAGATGCCGGAATTCGCTCCCTTGGGCACCATTACTTCCAGCTCGATCACGGCATCACCGAACTTGGCGTCGCTGTAGATGTCCACGCCATGCGCACCGGCGTTGACCAGTTCGTCGCCCTCGGGAGTAACATGCAACTTGGTGGGGTCGTCGGGGTTGAGCGTTGCCGTTCCGACCGCCCAGTGACTCTTGCCGCGGTCCCCTTTGGTCTGCCAGCCGGCAAGGTCCTTCGGCGGGACCAGCTTCACTGTCTTGTGCGGTGGATCGGCTGCCTGGACCGGGGTCACCAAGGTGATGAACAGCAGGGCCAGAGTCCATGACGCAGCGCAACGGGAAGTTCTCATCAGGTGTGCTCCTTGAGGTTGTCCGGGCCCAAACGAAGGGAGTTTCAGTCTCGTCCCATTGCCAGCCGTTTGTTGCGGCTTCGTTTGTTTTCCCGCGTGGAGGTATGCATAAGGTGTGACATCCTGATGATAAACGATCGCCAGGCGCGTGGGAATGATGGCACGGAATCCTGGGTTAAGTGACGTCGAAATGGCGAGGAAACGCTCGATCGCACCCAGCCTGTTCAGCCGGCATTGCGATGCTCACATCAGGTCCTTGCAGCGAATTGAAAAAAACGCTTCGGCGGCATGCCAGGTGTGCGGCGGCAGCGTGTACCGGTGTCTGGCGCCTCGGCAGCCCGGCGGCTTCCGTTACGGGGCGCAACCGCGTAGGAGCGATGCCCATATTTTCCTGATGGATGGACCGCTCGTTCGTCTGACATTGTACAATATCCGCTGCGACCGCCGCTTCCCCGAAACGGTGACCCGGCGCAGTGACTGTGGTGATGTTGGACGCCGCCCGCAGCGCAGGACAACGGAAGGGCTTTGGGCACACACGATGAAGAGGTACACATGATCACTCGACGCACCGTCCGCGCGCTGCATTCCCTCCTGCTGACGATGGCAGTCCTCCCGGCGGTATCGCGATCTGCCGAAACCGATGCGCCGGCCGCTCGTCCCAGCCCGGCTCAGTATGACTGGCACGAGCAAGAACGGCTGATGTTTGTCTGTATTGGTGTGCCGACGTGGGAAGGCTCGGAGTACGACGCCGATGGCCAGACCGATCTGTCGAAGATGGACCCGGCGGCGTTCGATGCGGACCGTTTGTGTGAGGTGACAAAGTCGTGGGGAGCGCGGGAGATTCTGCTCGTGGCGAAGCACGTGGGTGGTTTTTGCTGGTGGCCGACAGAGACTACCGAGTACTGCACCCGGAGCATCCCCTGGCGCGCAGGGAAGGGAAACCTCGTCCAGGAGGTCGCCGATGCCTGCCGTCGGCATGGCTTGAGTGTGGGTGTCTATCTGTATCCCGACGACACGCGATTTACCACAGCCATTGGTCGTGGTGGACGCACTGATGATCCTGCCCAACAGGAGCAGTGGTCGCGGCTGTTTCGCCGGCAGTGGGAAGAGGTGCTGGCGATCTGCGGGCCGGACCTGGTTCGCGAAGTCTGGCTCGATGGCGGCTGTGTGATTGAGTTGGGGGATATTCTCCAGCGTCTGGCACCCAATGCGGTGGTCTTTCAGGGAAGCAGTGCCACGATTCGCTGGGTCGGCAATGAGGCAGGCATCGCGCGCGACCCGAACTGGAACTCGCTCAAACGGGCTGATCTGCTGTCTGGCGGAGCCACGCAGGACCACAGCGATCCCGCTGGTGATGCCTGGGCGCCCGTGGAGTGCGACACGACCCTGTACGATCACAACTGGTTCTGGAATCCCGAGAACGAACAGAAGCGCAAGAGCGTCGATCAGCTGCTCAGACTATATGTCCAGTCGGTCGGCCGCGGCTCCGTACTCTTGCTCAACTGCACGCCAAACACCAGTGGCGAGGTGCCCGCCGGCGACCAGGCCTGCTATCGCGAGTTGGGTGAGGCGATTGAACGCAATTTCGGCCGGCCGGTTGCCTCGGTGAAAGATGTCACTGGGGAATTGGTTGAGCTGGACCTGGGTGAACCTCGGCAAATCAACTGTGTTGATTTGTGGGAAGATTACCAACTCGGCCATCGCATCCGCGCCTACACCCTCGAAGGACGTGCCGCCGGCAGCTGGCTGCCACTCAGTACGGGGACGGCCGTCGGTCGGCGCAAACTGGATTTCTTCGCCAGTGTGGCCGTGGACCGCATTCGTGTCCGCATCACACAGAGCGTCGGCACACCGGTGCTGCGACTGTTTCAGGTTCATGCAGTCGACGAGGCCTTGGCACGCAATTACGTGCCGTCGGTCGGCCAGGGGCGACCGGCGCGAGCGTCCAGCGTTCACAGTCCGCCTTACGAAGCCTGCTTCCTGGTGGACGGCGATCTGCAGACACGCTGGGGGGCCGCGGACGGAGCGTCGCAGCCGTGGATCGAAATCGACCTGGGCCGCTCACGCACCATTGCTCGAGCCACCGCCAGTGAATTGGCGGATCGCGTCAGACAATTTCGTATCGAAGTTCGCAATCGCGAGGAGGAGCCGTGGCGCACGGCGTACGAAGGGACTCGGATTGGTGAACATTGGCAAACCGATTTCGATCGCGTCACGACCCGCTTCGTGCGCCTCCACATCCTCGAGTACGTTGGCCCGGCTCCCACTCTCTGGGAATTCCAAGTCGATGATCGAGCCGGTGCCTGGCAGCAGGTGACTGCGTGGCAAGCGGGGCCTGAAGTGCAGGTCGATCTGTCCCAGGTCATCTGCGAACCCGGGCAATACGAAGTGCATTTCGTCACCGCGGACGGGAACCCCATCGTCGTCGAAAGCGCGACCCTGCTATTGGAAGGCCGCGCAGTGGATCCCAGCCTGCTCTCGGGTGTGGGTACCGATACGCTCAAGCTCAACCGGTCCCAGGCGGTGGGCGACGGCGCGTCGACGGCCATCCGAGTTGCTTTGCAGGCCCCTGCCGGCACCCACGGTGTCGTGCAGTTTCGCGCCACCGACAATTGAACGCCGCGGCTGGTGATGATAGCCCGGATTCACCGATCCACGCCCAAGCAGCGGGTCACGCGCATTATACTTGACTCCCCCCCAATGATGTGGAAATAATATCCCCAGACTATTCTACCTATCCACCCGACCCTCGATTGGATCGGAGCCATCCAGAATGAAGCCGCGTCGCCTGCATTTCGAAGAACTTGAATCGCGAAGAGTCTTGTCGACGTGGACAGGCGAAGCACCGACGGATCTCGCGGCTCGGCCGGCCGATGCCCTGGTGGCATTCTATCTGACGGTGACCGATGGGGCGGGAAAGGCCGAATCCTCCTATCAGACAGGTGAGGCACTGTTGCTGAATATCTTTGTCGAGGACTTGCGCGCGGACGCGGAGGGCGTTTTCGCGGCCCTGTTGGATGTGTTCTTCGACAGTGACCTGGTGGTGCCGACGGGAACGCCTGAATTTGGCTCGCAGTTCCCCAATATGCATCAGTACTCTTGTGGACTGGATGGTGTACTGGACGAGATCGGCGCGATCGGTGGTCTGGCAGTTACCGGCCCGGGGCCTCTCTTGGTGATGCAGATACCGTTCGTGGCCGCCGCGCCGGGTAGCTTCGTATTTGCCGCCGATCCGGCCGACTATCTGCCTGCCAATGAAATACTCGTCTACGGTTTGGGAGAATCGATTCCGAACAGTCAGGTTAAGTATGGATCGGTCCAGATTGAGATTTCTGGTTCGCCGTTGCAGGAAACGCCTGTTCCCTGCGACAGCACGATTCCCAGAGGTCCCGTTCTTTCCGATTCCGAGTTGGAGGAAATTGCCGATCGGGAACGAGAACAACGCCCCCCCGCACCTCCCGCGGAACCAGGTCCGGAGGCGCGAGATGATGATGATACTGTTAGTGATTCGGTGTTGATTGATCGATTGCCCGAACCAGAAATTGTCGAGCATGACAGTGTCTTCATCCCGCTGTCGCTGCCGCTCGCGAGGTGGAGTATTCTCGCTGACGTGACGGCCGGTGCCGAGTATTTCACTGCCCCCACATTCGGAATTGGGCTTGTCGATCTCCCACTAATCGGTCTTGACGATCCATTGGTCTTCGGCCCAGCGACCGACGAAACCGGCCCGGCGGACCTGGCGACCGTTGTAGAGGATGTTCGGTTCAAAGTCGACGTACCGATCGGTACCGCGTCTTCACCGGGCATTTCCACCATGGCGGTTTCCGCACGCAGCAGCGATCCCGCGTTGGAAGAGGTTCTGCGGGACGGTTGGGTTCTCACCTTGCTCATGGATGATGTGACACCAGCGGGCGACCAGGCCGGGTAGCGTCCCGAAGCCTGGCGCGTCGTACTGCCTTTCCATCCCTCACTCATCCCGCGTGACCGCTGGGGCACGTTTCGTCAGCCTGCTGCTTGAGCAGTGGGGCGGGGCAACGGGTCTTTAGGGTGTTAACCTGTAACACGCGCACGGTGCGCGCATGTTTGGAAGAAGTCCGACTTTCGAAGCACTAACTGTCAAACATCCCCAACAAATTCGAATGGCAGAAATATGGGAGAAAGGGAGGAAAGGAGGAAAGGAGGAAAGGGAGGAAAGGAGGAGGACGCAGTGGCGTGCCCCGTGGTGAGAGTCTGCTGGTGGCGTGTGACTGTGGTTTTGCCGGCAGCGGAGGTTTCTGTTCTCGAGTTTCGGATTTCCTGATTGGTTGCTGCCACCGGCTGCGTTAGTACTCCGGGTGTAAACTTCCGGGTCGACGCGCGGTATATTGTCTGGTTCTCTACGATCATGCAGAGTTCCGTTCCGTGACCCAATATGATCAGGGGCTCCGTCGGAGAAATGTGAATCATGAAGACGCGTCCCATCACCGCGATCTTGGGTGTCATCAGTATCCTCTTGTTGCCGAACGTGCAGGCTCAAGAACCGGCGAAAGAGCAGCCGTGCTCGGTATTGGTGGTGGGGAAGCAAATCACGCTGCAATCTCCGGCCTTTGCTTTTACGATTGACACGTCAGATGGTCTCCGCGGCGTCTCGTGGCAGAATCGACTGACCGGGCGAACGCTCAGTCTGGGCAATGGTTCCGAGTTGGGTCTCGACATCGGTCTGCCGGATCAACCGCTCACGACACCGACACTGCGCGTGACGGCGCCGCCGACGATCAAGGAAGGGATGCAGGGAGAGGTGTCCATTGAGCTGGCGGGGGACGATCCTCAACTAACGGCGACGGTGAGGTATTGTTGGGATGCGCGCCAGGCGGTATTGCGGAAGTTCGCGACAATCACCAATCGCAGCGGCCAGCCATGGGACCGGTTGCTGAATGTGCGATTGGGAGATTATGCGACCGATGCAGGCTCCGAGTCGGGCGACCCGGACTATCCAGCGCAGCTTGAAACGCGCATCGACGATCTGACGAGTCGGACGCGCGGGCTTCCCGCTTACATCCAATGGCAGTTCTATGTGGGACTGGCGCATCCCGCTGGTTTCGCCACGGGCCAGGATGGCCAGTTCTCGTTGCGACAACTTCCGGGCATCAAACTGGCAGCGGGCGAGTGTTTTGAGTGCATGGAGGCGGTCTATGGCGTCAGTCGCGAGGGGCAGGCGCGAAAGGCCTTCTGTGACCACTTGCTGACACGGATGCGGCGCACGCTGCGCGGGCACGACAAACCGCTGGCCATCTTCGAGCCGTTCGGCGCGAAGCCGGATGGCGACTTCTGGGAAACGGAGGCGTTTGTCGTGGACAATCTGGCAAGAGTGGTTGACGGCCAACGCGACTCCGGCTTGCACTGGGATTACTATTCCATTGACTTCTGGCACGATCCGGCGGGCGATCTGAAGACACCGGATAAATCCCGATTTCCGAACGGATTTACGAAAATCCTGCCGGAGCTGAGCAGGATAGGCACGTTGCCGGGACTGTGGGTCGACAGCGGCAATGTCGGTGACTGGACGATTGTCGAGAATCCCGCCGTCGCGCGTGCGCTGACGCCGGCCCGCGGACGCACCGGGTTCGGATTGTGCCGGGCGACCGAGCCGGCCAACCGATTCTATATCGAGGGCTATCAGCACCAGCTGCGCGAAAATGGTGTACGGCTGGTCAAATTCGACAATGCCCAGCTGACGTGTTCCAATCCCGACCACGAGCATCTTCCGGGGGAATACTCGGTTGAGCCGATTGAGAACGCCCTCATCGATTTCTATCGCTCCTTGGACCGCGAATCCTCTGATGTCTTCATCATGCTCTATTGGGACTATCGTTCGCCCTGGTGGCTCCAATATGCCGACACGGTGTTCGATGTGGGCATGCACATGGAAGGCGCCAGCTTTGCGCCCTACCCAACCCTCCGAGCCCGCGACAGTGTCACGCGCCGGTTGGATCGCGGCCGCTGGATGCTCAAAGATTGGCCGGCTCTCGGCTGGGATACGCTGGGCATCTGGCTTTCCGATTGGCCCTGGAACAGCCGTATCGGCAAACAGGCCTGGGAAGGGGGCGTGATCATGGATATCAGCCGCGGGCATTTGCTGGCGCAAATCTGGTCTGACACGGCCTACCTGACTCCCGGCGAGCGACGGCAGATGGCCGACTTCATCGCGCTGCTAAAGGCCCACCCGGACTGTTTTCGCGACTCGCGCTTCATTCTCGGCAACCCCTGGCAGGATGAACCGTATGGATATTGCTGCAGTGACGGACAGCGGGCCTTCCTGGCCATCAATAACGGAGTGTGGCACGACAGCACGATCACCTTGGACCTGAATTCAGCTTGGGGCTTGCCCGACGATCAACGGTGGAATATCTATCGGTGGTGGCCGAATCCGGCCAGGCTCGCCGGCGAACATGGTGCGCAGGCAACGGTTGCTTTGCGGCCCTTCGAGATCGTACTGCTGGAAGTTGTACCCGCCGGCCAGGCTCCTTCGCTCGACCGGCAGTTCCAGTCGCAAGAGCTGCCAACAAGGTTTGCCGAGGCAAGTCAGGAGCTGACGATCACGGTCGAGAAGCCGGACGAATCGCGCGAGATTACTACCATCGAGTGGAGCCCGCTGGAAGTGACGGATTGGCACTCTACCGGTGGCGCAACGCTGACCAAGCTGCCCGACGGTTCGTTGCTGGCCAGTGGCGACAATCCGGCACGGGACAGCTACGTCGTGAAGACCCGCTCTGCGTTGCGTGGCATTACGGCGATTCGTCTCGAGACGCTGACCGATGACAGCTTGCCATACAAGGGCCCCGGTCGCGCTATCAACGGCAATTTCACTCTCAGCGAACTTCGACTGTTTGTCGCAGGACAACAGATACCGATAGCGCGCGCCGGCGCCGATTTTTCTCAGTCCAGCCACGGTGGTTGGCCCGTGGCAGCGGCGATTGACGGGCAGCCGCACACCGGTTGGGGCATCGACCCGGCGGAAGGGGCGAACCACTTCGCAATCTTCGAACTGGCGCAACCACTTTCCTTCCCGCCGGACTCTCTTGTTGAGATACGTCTTGATCACACCGACCGGCAGCACAGTATTGGCCGACTGCGATTGGCTGTGACCGCCATGGAGGCGCCGATCCCCATGCCGCAATCGGAAATTCGCGTGACGGTCCGCGGCACCGTGCCGCCGACCAAGACTGGTGGTGTTCTGGCGCTGAGCGACGCGTTCTTCCTTCAGTCAAATCCCTATTGGACGTTGTTCTGCAAGGACGGATTCTCGATTACCGCAGCGGTAGGCGGCCGAGCGGTCCCGCTCGAGAGCGTCATCAACAACGGCATGTACTCGGCACCGTGGCAGACTTGGTGGTTGCCGCTCGCGCCGGCCGATACGCCGACGTCGTTTGAGCTGCAGATCAGCAGTTCGTTACCCAGCGAAGTCGAACATCGTTTCTCCGCTCACTTCATACCCGGCGACCAGGCAGTACCTGGAGAGTAGGCATGTGAGAAGTCCGAGTGACGTTGCACGACAATACGGGACCCATCCAGCGAAGGTAACGCGAATGCGGCGCTATCCAACGAGGCACCCGACGCGCTACAATCGCCAATTGTGTAATGTAATTGCCCGCACGATTCTCCATATGTCGGCAACATGCTCATGAAACAACTCTTCAAGATCCTCGCGGTGTTCGCCTTGCTACTGACAACGGCAGATTCACGAGCAGGTGCCGAGTTAGTGGAACTGCACGCCGCACTGGTGGAACATGGCGGCGCTGTTGGTATCGAGTACCGCTCTGGCGACACGCTGGTTGGGTGTTCCACGCCGGCAACTCTGGCGGGCGTGGAGCTGTTGCTGCCGGATGCGGCAACCGTGCCGGTGCAATTTCGGACGAAGAAGCAGGCCGACGGTCTGATCGAGCTGGGCCCGGAAAAGATCGGCAGCCTGACATTGCGTTGGCGGATCGAACAGAGGACACCGTCCTTGGTCGAGCGTACGCTGGAAGTGACCGCCGATGCCGCGCAGCAGTTTGCCGTGACCTTTCCGCTGGATATGGTTGTGGAGGGCGAGTACGCCTCGTTTTCCGGTCCGCGACCGACTCGCACGATTTGTGATACGGTGCGGGGAGGGGCCAATCTCGAGACCTTTCCGGTCGCGATGTTACGTACACCGAGAATGGTATGGGGAATCGTTGCGGATTCACCCGGTTTGTGGGAGAACCGCTGCCAGGTCCTGCTCGACCCGCCGGCTCATCGGCTGGCCGTCCTGACTGGGGATGGCGGCGCTCCGTATCCGCTGGTGATCAGACCTCCGGAGGATGCGCGGGACACATACCAGTATCAAATGGACGGCTGGCAAACGCTGGCGCCGGGTGAAACCCGCCGTTTCACGACGTGGGTTTTTGGCAGTGAGGCCCGCACGCATTATGACGCGCAAGTTGCAGCGCATCTGGCGATAGCCAATGGCAAGGGTTGGAACTCGTCAACGATCGAGGCGATTCTGCGGAATACCTCACTGTACCTGCTGCGGAGAAATCTGGCGTTGGATGCCGACGGCCAGCCGCGGGACGGTCGCTACATATTCATCTCGGGACCTGGCTATGGCTGGAAGCAATGGGTGAGCGACGGATTCTACACCGCCTTGGGACTCGATGACGCCGAGAAGACGATCGAGTCGAACCGAGCGGTTTTCTGGACGCGGATGGATTACGAGGAGAATTCCCAATACTACTTGATCTGGGCGGTGTTGATGAAGCGTGCTGGCGGCACCGTGAACCAATCACTCGTTCGCCAGGCCTATCAGTTTGTGCGCCGGCACGAGAAGGACGGACTGTACATTCCACCCTCTCTGCCGGGTGCTCCGAACCCGCGCGGTTGGAAGACTTACCACGACGTGCTGGAATACGATGAGGGCGACTGCCCAACCAGCAATCAGGGTTTTCATTGCGGGGCCCTGCTGGCAGCGCAGGAACTGGGGTTGGAGGTCACTCAACAGGACATTGACCGAGCGATTGCGGGCTATCGATCGCTCTTCAATGCCGAACGCGGTTTCATGCCGACCAGCCGCAAACAGCGCGACACGCTGGGGCAGGATACGCTGTACGGAGCCACATTGACATACGCGGTATTCGGCCAGAAGCTGCTGACCGATGAGCAGGTGCTGACCCATTTTCGCACGTCCGAACAAGTCAAGACACCGTATGGACTGCGCGTCATTTCCGCTGCGGATGGCTCGCTGCTGCCGGGTCACAGCGGCGTATATTGTTATGGTGGTTCGTGGTTCCTCAACGACGCTGCGAATTACCTGTTAGCCGGCGTCCACGGTCTGCCGGCCTCGGAAGTCGATGCGCTGCTGGTCGAACGCATTGCGAGGGAAATCATCCACGTGCCGGCCTTTAACGAGTCGATCAGCACCGTCAATGGCCAACCCCACGGACACATTCTGTATTCGTGGAATTCCGGCTACTGGTGGTTGCGCAGAGAGGTGCGCCGCCGCCTGGGCCAGACAGGCGTCGACCCGGTCGATTCGGCCATTGACGCGCGACTGGGAGTCGTCCGCGAGGACGGTGCCTTGCGGCTGGCACCCGATCACAAGAGCGATGTGGATTAGGCCAGCCGTTTGTCAGCGCAATTAATCACCACGAATACTTGAATCATGGGAGTGCCGGAGTGTCCGACAGTTTCGATCCGTAACGATAGGCCAGCTGCGCGGCGGCGATAGGCCAGCTGCGCGGCGGGCTTGAATTCCTGATCTGGCCACCCAAGTTGCTCGCTCCCTGGAAGAGAGGTTGGAGTATGAAGACTCTGTTGATGTTTACCGCGCTCTTTTTGACGCCGACGGTAGTGGTTTCGGACGACCCAATCTCCCCGTCGCAGGAGTCAGGCGGTGATGTGGCCGAGGGACTTGGTCCAGGGGCCACGGCCGATTTCCGCTGGCAGGGAATACCCGGCCTGGAGCGGACCGGGCAGGGCAGGCTGTTCGTTACATGGTATTCTGGAGGCACTCAGGAACCGCACTCGGAAAACACTGTGTACCTGTGCCTGAGCGATGACGAGGGCAAGAGTTTCACCCGGCCGACGCCGATGGCCGAGCCGCGCGGCGGTGCCCGCGCTTTTGATCCCACGCTCTGGCACGCTCCTAACGGCACTCTCTGGTTGATCTTCAACCGCGGTAATAAGGAGACTGCCCAGCACGGCGTGTATGCTCGCATCTGTAGCGAGCCCGACGCTCCATCTCCCGTGTGGAGCGACGAATTCCGAGTAGGCTTCGATGCGCCGCTGAGCTTCCGGATGAACAAGCCGACGGTGCTCTCTACCGGACAATGGGTGATGCCGGTGACGCACGCGAGCGAGCCGACTTACGACTGGTTTGCCGGCAACAAACAGTTGCAGGGCGTGGGAATTTCGGGCGACAAAGGTAAGACGTGGACACTCCACGGCGCCGTGAGGGCACCTCATTGGGCTCTGGAAAACATGATCGTGGAACTGCGCGACGGACGACTGTGGATGCTCATGCGCACGGGCAGCGGATTTCTGTGGGAGAGCTTTTCGACGGATCGCGGCAGCACGTGGAGCGATGGCGCGGCCACGACGATCGCCAGTCCCGGCTCGCGGTTCTTTATCCGCCGCCTGGCATCGGGCAATCTGCTGCTGGTCAATCACTATCGGTTCACCGGACGCAGTCACATGACGGCTCGCCTTTCCACCGATGACGGCCGGACCTGGAACGAAGGGCTGCTGCTGGATGAGCGGTCGGGCGTTTCCTATCCGGATGGAGTTCAAGACGCGAGTGGATTGATTTGGATCGTCTACGACCGGGACCGCCAAGGAGCCGGAGACATACTGCTGGCGGCCTTTCGCGAAGATGATGTGGCGGCGGGCCGCAATGTGTCGGGCCAAGTCCGCCTGAGGCAGGTTGTCAGCACCTTAACCCGGCCGGCGGCCGAAACTAAACTCGGAAATCCGAATAGCAATAGCCGTGTCTATTCAGCCGTTTGCCGCACAAGCCCCCCCGCGTTTCTACCGAGCCTGCCTCGGTAGGACGATAACTGGTCAGCTACATTCCGCTCGCGCGTCGATCCCGTTTCTACCGAGCCTGCCTCGGTAGGACGATAACTGATCAGCTACGTTCCGCTCGCGCGTCGATCCCGTTTCTACCGAGCCTGCCTCGGTAGGACGATAACTGGTCAGCTACATTCCGCTCGCGCGTCGATCGCGTTTCTACCGAGCCTGCCTCGGTAGGACGATAACTGGTCAGCTACATTCCGCTCGCGCGTCGATCCCGTTTCTACCGAGCTTGCCTCGGTAGGGCGATAACTGGTCAGCAACATTCCGCTCGCGCGTCGATCCCGTTTCTACCGAGCCTGCCTCGGTAGGACGATAACTGGCCAGCAACATTCCGCTCGCGCGTCGATCGCGTTTCTACCGAGCCTGCCTCGGTAGGACGATAACTGACCAGCTACGTTTCGCTCGCGCGTCGATCCCGTTTCTACCGAGCCTGCCTCGGTAGGACGCCAACTGGTCAGCTACATGCCGCTCGCGCGTCGATCGCGTTTCTACCGAGCCTGCCTCGGTAGGACGATAACCGGTCAGCTACATTCCGCTCGCGCGTCGATCGCGTTTCTACCGAGCCTGCCTCGGTAGGACGCCAACTGGTCAGCAACATTCCGCTCGCGCGTCGATCGCGTTTCTGCCGAGCCTGCCTCGGTAGGACGATAACTGACCTGCTACGTTCCGCTCGCGCGTCGATCGCGTTTCTACCGAGCCTGCCTCGGTAGGACGATAACTGGTCAGCTACATTCCGCTCGCGCGTCGATCGCGTTTCTACCGAGCCTGCCTCGGTAGGACGATAACTGGTCAGCTACGTTCCGCTCGCGCGTCGATCCCGTTTCTACCGAGCTTGCCTCGGTAGGGCGATAACTGGTCAGCAACATTCCGCTCGCGCGTCGATCGCGTTTCTACCGAGCCTGCCTCGGTAGGACGATAACTGGTCAGCTACGTTCCGCTCGCGCGTCGATCGCGTTTCTACCGAGCCTGCCTCGGTAGGACGATAACTGGTCAGCTACATTCCGCTCGCGCGTCGATCCCGTTTCTACCGAGCCTGCCTCGGTAGGACGCCAACTGGTCAGCTACATTCCGCTCGCGCGTCGATCGCGTTTCTACCGAGCCTGCCTCGGTAGGACGATAACTGACCTGCTACGTTCCGCTCGCGCGTCGATCCCGTTTCTACCGAGCCTGCCTCGGTAGGACGATAACTGGCCAGCTACATTCCGCTCGCGCGTCGATCGCGTTTCTACCGAGCCTGCCTCGGTAGGACGATAACTGGTCAGCTACGTTCCGCTCGCGCGTCGATCGCGTTTCTACCGAGCCTGCCTCGGTAGGACGATAACTGGTCAGCTACGTTCCGCTCGCGCGTCGATCGCGTTTCTACCGAGCTTGCCTCGGTAGGACGTCGTAACTGGTCAGCTACGTTCCGCTCGCGCAGGTCAAGCTCGGTGGAAATCGGGCGTGGCCTAGACTGTCTGTAGCTGGCCAGTTGTGTACCCACCGAGGCAAGCTCGGTGGAAATCGGGCGTGGCATAGATTGTCTGTAGCTGGCCAGTTGTGTACCCACCGAGGCAAGCTCGGTGGAAATCGGGCGTGGCCTAGATTGTCTGTAGCTGGCCAGTTGTGTACCCACCGAGGCAAGCTCGGTGGAAACCAGTCGTGGCATAGATTGTCTGTAGCTGGCCAGTTGTGTACCCACCGAGGCAAGCTCGGTGGAAACCGGGCGTGGCATAGACTGTCTGTAGCTGGCCAGTTGTGTACCCACCGAGGCAAGCTCGGTGGAAATCGGGCGTGGCCTAGACTGTCTGTAGCTGGCCAGTTGTGTACCCACCGAGACAAGCTCGGTGGAAATCGGGCGTGGCATAGATTGTCTGTAGCTGGCCAGTTGTGTACCCACCGAGGCAAGTTCGGTGGGAACCAGTCGCGGGAAGGCAAGCACTTCGCATCCAGTATCAGCCGTCGTGCTGGCTCAAGCCAGGAGGGCCCGCCAGGACGCGGTCGAGGTTTTCGGACAGCTGGACTATCGTGTCCCAATCGCTGCTGATGATATCTTGAGAGTGGGCCAGATTGTTCCGCAGTCGTTCGAGTCGCTTGACGATTTCTTCCACCTGTCGTCGCGATTCAAATTGCGTGCGAGCTCGGATCTGTTCAGCGCGTGCGACGACCTGACCTTTGTCGGAAAACTGCAGGCAATCCAGTAAGCCGACCTGTTGATTGCGCCGGATACGTTCCGCCATCAGTTCTGCCGCTTTGCCGAGCCGGGCTTCGGAGATGTACTGCTTCCAGGTTTCTCCTTCGCAAAACAGCTCAATCATCCGGCTGAACCGCATCTCGATCAGGGTGACCATGCCAAACAGCCACATTCGCACGGGAGGTTTTTGCAGGTCACTGCGGCTGACAATGCCGCCGACTGATCCGAGCACTGACACGAAAAGCCTTCGACGATCCTTCAGTCGCACGATTAGATCTGCGATGGAAATCAAATCGGACACTACATGGCCTTCGTCGAATGGCCGAGCGGATTCCCCACACGGGCCGTCTCCAAGTTCGGCACGTTCGACGTATCCCGCCACAAGCCCACTGCGTCTGACACCGATGATCTCGAGTGTGCGATCTTCCATGAACGCTTTCACTTCCAGGGCGGAGGTCGAAGCATCGAATGACAGGATCGGCTCGGCGATGTCCCGCACGGAAAAGCTCTGGTTGAAGACTCGGCGAAGGCTCTCGACAGATGATAGATGAAGCGGCATGGGATGGCTAACGAACTCTGACAGTGAACGATCGGTAACGTGTGTACGCCAATCGGCCCCATTCTACACCATCCCGGGCAGCGGACCAACGCAATGCGGCGGCGGATGCCGCATGCGCGGCGCAGGAGTGTTACCGGGGATCCTGCACACGGTCTGCTCGAATGCCCTCAGGGCATCCTCAGGAGATTCCGCGAGAGTGGAAGCGTCGGCTGCCACTCGGTCAGAGAGCAGCTCCTGGCTTCGCTGAAGGTGTGACATTCTGAGCGATATTGGCCGAAGCAGCGTTTGGTGCGGGAGTATTTCGGCCAGGTCTTCGCACGCCGACAGGTGGCGTGCTTTATTGCCACCTCCGGTTGCGTTAAGATGATCTGGAGCGGATAGCTTCTTCGTGGATCGCGGAACTTCGGTGCTGCTCGACGAATTGTGAGTTGCTTCGAAACGCCTGGCCACGTGCAGATGCGTCAAGTGTCGTCCCAGGCAACGCCGACTCGACACTTGTCGTCATGCTTGGGGTGCACCGCGCGTAGACTGATGATCAGCATTCGTGAATTCGTGGACGAGCAGAAGGTTCGGTCAGAAGTGTGGCAGAAGGAAGTAATCAGGTTCGAGCCAGCCGATTGAGCGTGCGCAACCAGTCAGCGTGCGCAGCCAAGTTGTTCATCGCTGTCACACCACGGCACCATATTGCATAGGAGCATCCCCGTGAATGGTCATTCACAGAGAGTTGTTCGAGGTCTCTTTCTTCTGCTGTGGTCCACAGCATCCACGGTCTCCGCGATGGACGGAATCGAGTCGGAAGCGATCGTCGACGGTCTCCAGTTTGTGCGGGGAGCGGTCAACGGAGTGCGGATCGAACGCGGGGGCAAGTCGCTGGCTGTCTACGGTGATCCTCGCGAGGATGCGGAAGCTGTTGACATGGTGCTGCTAACGCATCATCGTCGCGACGTCGTGTGGGCTGGGTGGTCGCTCGTGTCGCTGGGGGCCAAGGCCGTTGTCCCCGCGGCCGAGGCTGCTGATTTTTCCGATGTACAACAGTTCTGGTCGAACTTCCAGCAGCAGCGTTTTCACGACTATGCAATGAAGACCACGAAAGTCCTCGCCGAACCGTTGAGAGTGTGGAAGGCCGTTCAGGGGGGGGACACTCTCACATGGCAGGATCTTCCGATCCGCGTGCTCGACACACCCGGCTACACACCCGGAGCGGTCAGCTATTTGATCGAACTCGATGGGCAGCGGATCGCGTTCACCGGCGACCTGTTGTACGGGGACGGCAAGATTCTGGATCTGTACAGCTTCCAGGGCGCCATCCCCGAGTTGGGAATGATGGCCTACCACGGCTATGCCGCCCGACTTGCCGAGCTCATTGCGAGCTTGCGGAAAGTCGCTGCCGAGCAGCCGACGCTGATTGTTCCGGCGCGTGGACCGGTTATCAGGAATCCGCAGGAGGCGATCGAGGCCCTGATTGCGAGAATCCAGGCACTCTATGCCAACTACCTGTCGATCGACTGCGCACCGGTACTATTCCGCGGAGGATCGCTTTATCGCCAAAGGTCGGCGCGTGCTGGGGCCCGCTGCGCAGGTCGAGTGGATGCCGACGGCCGAAACGGTTCAGACGTTGCCTGCGTGGATTGTGCCGATCGATAACGCCAGGCTCATTGTCTCGGCCGACAAGACGGGATTTCTGGTGGACTGCGGCAGCGACCGGATCATCGACGAATTGAAGAAACTGCAAACCGCCGGCCAATTGACCGTCATCGAGCACGCATTTGTCACCCATTATCATGATGACCACACCAATCAGATTGCGGAGTTCGTCGCGACATTCGGTGCTACGGTCCACGCGTCTCGGAGAAACTGGGACATTCTCGAGAATCCGGCTGCCTACCGCATGCCCTGCCTGACGACCAACCCCATCCACATCTCCGGCCGGGCAGAGGAAGGGACCCGCTGGCGATGGAAGGAGTTCGAGCTGACCGTATTCTACTTTCCCGGCCAAACGCTGCAGCACGATGCGCTGCTGGTCAAGAAGGACACGGGCGAGCAGTTTTTCTTTGTGGGCGATTCCTTTACCCCGTCGGGGATTGACGACTACTGCCTGCTCAATCGTAACCTGCTGCATCAAGGAACGGGCTATCCGCTCTGCCTGCAAACAGTGAAGCAATTCGCGCCCGACGCGCTGCTGATCAACCAACACGTTGGTCCCGCGTTCCGGTTTTCCGGCCAGCAGCTTGACTACATGATCGACGTCCTCAAGCAGCGGAGCGAACTCCTGCAAAAGCTGCTCCCCTGGGACGATCCGAACTACGGCATCGATGAAGGCTGGGTGCGGTTCTATCCTTATGCTCAGTCGGTGCAAGCCAGTGAGACAATCAAGTTGTCGCTCCGAATCATGAATCACTCGCCGGTCGAACAGACGTTTGAGGTCAAACCAAATCTGCCGCACGGTTGGACGCTTTGCTCGCTCTCCCCCTCCCAGATTCGAATTCCTCCCCTGGAGGAAGGTGCGGTCGAGATCAACGTGGCAGTGCCCGCTGAAGCGCGGACTGGCGTGCACATCCTGACCGCGGATCTGCGCTGGGGCGACTGGCATGTGCGCCAGTGGACCGAGGCGATGGTCACGGTCGCCAACGATGACCCGACGGCCACCGCAACGACTGATCGAGTCGCCAAATGCCCCTTGAGATTCTGGTAGCGGTGGCGAATCACACCGCGCCCCCACCCACAATCCAGGTGGGTATCCGTTGCAGACTACTCGCGGCTGTGGACAATGGCTGTAGTCAGATGTCATCGCCCGCCTCAGCTGTCCAGTGGCGATCGTATTACGTTCAGCCCAGTGAAAGCCGATCCGTTCCACAGCCACCGCAACCTGCCGGCGGTGTTATCGGTGAACCCCTGCGACTCGACGTGACCAGGCATCTGAAGCAAGGGACCAACAGTTTCCGTATCGTGCCATTCGCTCCCCAAACAGCTTAGCTCGTGATTTGTCGTCAGATCGGTTCGAGCAATTGAAGGGAAGTTCAAATATGAGAATCGCAACTCTTACCATCCTGTTGCTCAGTCTACTCGTCAATAGTGCCACGGCCGAGCCCGAGAATATGCAGCAGCGGGCGGAGGAGCTCAAGAGTCTCCGTTGGGGCATGTTTATTTGCTGGAGTTTCAGTACGTTTTCGGGCCAGGAATGGACTCCGGGCGTAAAGGACGTCGCCTTCTTCAAGGCTACCGGCTGCGATACGGACCAATGGGCTCGCACTGCCCGGGAAGCGGGCATGGGGTACATCCTGTTCCTGACCAAACACCACGATGGCTTCTGTCTCTGGGACACCAAGACGACAGATCGCAAAGTGACCAAAGCGCCGCTGGGGCGCGACGTGTTGGCCGAGTTGCGGCAGTCGTGCGACAAGTACGGTATCAAGTTGGCACTCTATTTTTCCGAAGGAGAGTTCAGCGACCATCCGGATTATCATCCGGGCGGATATACGACAGAAATGAAGAAATCGCAGCTGAAAGAGCTGCTCACGCAATACGGGAGAATCGAGTATATCTGGTTTGACCACGCCCAAGGCACAGGCGGATTGAATCACGAGGAGACCGTCAAGTGGTGTCATCAGTGTCAGCCGGGGACGTTGATCGGATTCAACCACGGTGAACCGGCTGGGGAAGTCAGTTTGCGTGAGGTGGGCCGGCCAGGTCCTTTGGGAACCGCCGCCGCGGCTTCGTTCAACAAAGATAACGAAGCACAATACCAAGGGTATCTGCTGGCCGAGTTCACCTACCCGATTCTGCCTAGCCACGAAGGTGGGGCCATGTGGTTCTACTCGCTGCCCAAGCACGACAACCTCTGTCTGCCCGCCGAGAGACTCTACAGTGACTACCTCGGTGCACTGAAATATGGCAACATTTTCTCGATCGACGTCGGGCCAAACTACGAAGGTCGGCTCCGCGACATCGACGTGCAAACGCTACGCAGGGTTGGCCAGCTGATCGCGAACCCGCCACCTGTGCCCGTGTCGCAAGACCAGCCGGCGCGGGCCTCAAGTATGTGGGGGGCCGGTTATGAGGCGGACAGAGCGGTGGATGGGGATACCACAACGCGTTGGGGCGGAGCACCCGACGCACGCAGCGGTTGGATCGAAGTTGATTTGAAGAAGGAAACGAACATTGGCCGGGCCGTCGTGATGGAAATCGGCTATCCGCGCACTCAGCAATTTGCGATTGAGTACAAAGACAGCGGTTCGTGGAAGGCGGTCGTGACCGGCACCACAATCGCCGGCAGCAAGGTCTTCGAGTTTCCCCCGGTTTCCGCTCGCTTCTTCCGCCTGCATATCTTCCAAGCCAATGAGGTCCCCACGTTCGAGGAGTTTCAGCTCTTTGAAACCAAATGATGAAGGGTGCGGCAGACCATCTTGAATGTCCGATTTCCCAGTTTTGAGTGCGGCCGCCGGCCGTGTTGGGAGTTCACATGCCTGTGATCAGCAATCGCGCTGCGTTGGTTGTATCGGTTGCGTTGTGCGCGTTTTCGTCAGCCGTCCGTCCGCTGGTGCATGCCGCGACATTCGTTGTCGACCCTCGCGGCACAGATACAAACGCCGGCACGCTGGCGGAACCATTTGCGACACTGCGGCGAGCGCAGCAGGCCGCTCGACAGATCGCCGGCCGCGAGAGTGTTACGGTCGTGCTGCGCGCGGGGACATACTATTTGCCTGACCCACTGGCGTTTTCCGCGGAGGATTCCGGGACCCGGGCGGCTCCCGTTGTCTACGAGTCGTATCTGCACGAGGAAGCTGTGATTAGTGGCGGCATGAGGCTGCCACCACTCAGCTGGGCGCCCTGGCGTGATGGAATCATGCAAGCCACCGTGCCGGACGGTCTGACGGGCGATCAGTTGTTCGTTAACGGCCGGCGCCAGCCGATGGCACGCTATCCCAACTACGATTCCCGGCAGCGGATCTTCAACGGTTACGCGGCGGATGTGTTGGACCCACAGCGCATCGGAACATGGGCTGATCCACGCGGTGGCTTTCTGCACGCCATGCATCGCCACATGTGGGGCGACTATCATTATCGAATCACCGGTAAGGACGCCGGCGGAGCTTTGCAGTACGAGGGGGGCTGGCAGAACAACAGGCAGATGGGAATGCACGATGAATATCGCTTCGTCGAAAACGTCCTGGAAGAGCTCGATGCACCCGGAGAGTGGTTTTTAGACGGCAGCCGCCATGTACTCTATTTCTACCCGCCGGCTGATCTGGAGCTGGGAACTGCCGGGCTCGAGTTGGTACGGTTGCGGCATCTGGTTGAACTGCGCGGCAACCAACAGCAGCCTGTGAAGTTCATCACGATCAAGGGATTGGTTTTCCGGCATGCGTCACGAACGTTCATGGACAACCGTGAACCGATGGTGCGCAGCGACTGGACGACATACCGTGGCGGAGCGGCGTTTCTGGAAGGGACCGAGGATTGTGCGCTGGAAGACTGTTTCTTCGATCAGGTGGGCGGGAATGCCATATTCGTCAACAACTACAATCGCCGAGTTACCATCCGTGGTTGCCACATTGCCGAGGCCGGCGCCAGTGGAGTGGCACTGGTGGGCGATCCACAGGCTGCCCGCAATCCGCTGTTTGAGTACGGCCAACGTCAACGCTATGCCGACATTGACAAGACGCCCGGCCCTCGGTCGGACAACTATCCTGCCGATTGCCTGGTCGACGACTGCCTGATCTATCGAACCGGCCGAGATGAGAAACAGACGGCCGGAGTACAGATCGAGTTGGCGCAGGGCATCACCGTCCGGCACTGTTCCATCTACGACGTGCCGCGCGCCGGTATCAATATTGGTGACGGTTGTTGGGGGGGCCATACCATCGAGCTGTGCGATGTGTTTGACACGGTCCTGGAGACGGGTGACCACGGGTCGTTCAACTCGTGGGGACGCGACCGATTCTGGGGCCTCACGGATCTCGACCTGAACGATGACGCGGTCTGGCAGGATCACCAGGAAACGCCTCGGCTGGACGTGGTCAAGCCGATCGTGCTGCGGAACAACCGCTGGCGCTGCGATCACGGTTGGGATATTGATCTGGACGACGGTTCCAGCAATTACATCGTGACGAACAATCTGTGCCTCAACGGTGGGATCAAGAACCGTGAGGGGTTCTACCGCGTGGTGGAGAACAACATTATCGTCAACAACGGATTTCATCCACACGTGTGGTACAAGCATAGTCAGGATGTCGTTCGTCGCAACATCATGTGGAGCGACCACTACCATCCCGCCGGCGGTATGCCGGACACTCCCTGGGGACGCGAAATGGACCAGAACCTCGTTCATCGCCCGGGAGTCACCGTGCCACAACCGGCTGCGCTACTGGTTCAGCAATCGCAGCGAGATGCACACTCGATCGTGGCCGACGCACTGTTTGTAGATGCCCGTGCGGGTGATTTTCGCGTGCTCGACAACTCGCCGGCGATCAGCTTGGGGTTCGTGAATTTTCCCATGGACCGGTTTGGAGTTCAGAAGCTCGAACTCAAAGCACTCGCCCGCACTCCGCAGCTTCCTGCCGTAACGAATGCCGTTGACCCTGATCACCTCACACAGGTTGTGCAGCGGTCACGCTATCTGTGGCAGGCCCGAGTGCGGGATGTTTCCGGACTTGGCGATCGATCTGCCTACGGCCTGCCAGGGGAGCAAGGGGTGCTGGCATTGGACGTGCCTGAAACAAGCGATGCGGCCAGAGTTGGTTTGCAGCGCGACGACGTGATCCTGAACTGTAACGGCAGACCTGTGCGGAATATCGCCGAGCTGTTGGCGATGCAGGATCAGGCGGCGGGCAAGAGCCTTTCCATCAGCCTGCAGCGCAAACAGGAGACCGTTTCACTTGACGTGACGGACTACGCGTTCGTGCAAGCTGAATTCCAGGACGGTGTGGACTTCCAGTCGATTCCGCTGGCCGCAACTTCCGCGGTCCCGTCAGCAACACTGCATGCCAGCGCTCCGGGTACCGTGAACGAGCCACTCTCGACACTCACCGATGGCCGGCTGGCGCCAAACTACGGCCCGGTGTTTGGCAACGGAGTCACAGGCGGGGCTTACAAGATGGACCTGGGGGAAGTGCGCGACATTCTGCAGGTCAATACATTCTCGTTCAATCAAAATGATAACCGTGGCAGGCAGCGATTTGTATTGTACGGTAGCCGCTCGTCGCACGACCCCGGTTGGCAGGTGGAGAACGCGCAAGTGTTCACGGCCATCGTCGAAGTGGATACGCAGAGTGCGGCACCGTCGAGTTATCTCGCTACCTCTGTCCGTCGCGGCACCGCGGCGCCGGTGGGAGCATATCGTTGGCTGGTCTGGGCCATCTTGCCCGTGACCACGACGGCTGGCGGTGAGAACACCGCGTTTCAGGAGTTCCAGGTCATCCTGGCACCCTGAATTGCCGAAAAGAGCCGGTAGCCGGTAGCCGGTAGGGTGTGACAAGCTCGCCGGCGCGGACTTTGCGACAACCATCGACGTTTCGGCGAGCGCCGGCACACCAGATTACGGCCGACCACCGGACGGTTTGTGCCGGACGCATTCTGGTGTGCCGGCGCTCGCGGTAATCGTCGTCGATCGTAGAACGTGCTATGTCGCGAGCTTGTCACACCCTACGGCATGGGCCGGACGCATTCTGGTGTGCCGGCGCTCGCGGTAATCGTCGTCGATCGTAGAACGTGCTATGTCGCGAGCTTGTCACACCCTACGGCATGGGACGCACGCATTCTGGTGTGCCGGCGCTCGCGGTAATCGTCGTGGATCGTAGAACGTGCTATGTCGCGAGCTTGTCACACCCTACGGCTACTACGGCTACTCTCACAGTTCGCCCAGCAATTCTTCCAGCCAGAGCAGGGCATCACTACACGCCGCATTGTCTTCCTGGCTGCGGAGAGCTTTCCATTCGTTGCTGGTCTCGATCTCGATGCGTGCATACGGAGTCTTGCCCGAGGTGAGGATCGATTGCACTCGCTTGACAAGCTGGTGGGCCAGCTCCAGAAACTGGTGATCTTCGATTCTCTGCAGCTGCTTTTCGAGTTGCATGAGCTTGGGGAAATGCGGCTCCCACGGCAGATTGTCCCCCACTGCGACGTGTTGAAACTGCAAAAATCCCCCGCGCGTGCGTTGCGCGCGAATGAAAGCGTCGAGTGCGGGGTGAATAAGAAAGATCGGCGAATCGGGGAGATCCGTGGGTGAATGCCGAAATGAATCGTGTGGGCGTCGAAACCGCTGGATCAGGGCGCCCGTCTCCGGATCTCGTTCGACGACGCCGAGTAGTCCCGCGAAGTATAGGTCGTGAAACGGATGATAGATATCGCTCGAATCCTCGCCAAAATGCTCCAAGGTGCCCGGCTCCAGCCCATTGAAGTGCTCGCACAAACGGATGGCTTCGCTCTTCTCCAGGATGTTACCGGGAAGTTCCGCCAGAAATCGCAGTCGCGCTTCGCGGTCGCCCAGACAGTTGAGGAATACCTGCATTTCGTCGAACAGATTGGACGCCACGACGGTGGAGCCCGTCTGTTGCACGATCTCTCGGAGCCGTTTTTCATTGAGCGACGAGCGTTTTGAGGAAATCTCGGAGGCGATCGCAACGAGGTCGCGTGGCCGCCCGCAAGTGTGCCGGCGTACGTACTGAAAGCTGTCTTCCGGCGCAGGACGCCGACCGGTTCGCACGACGTTGAGCCCGAGAAAGTCCGCGAAGGTTCGGCTCCCTTCATAGCAACGAGCCAGTTGGTCGAGTAACGCCTGCAGTTCCTCGTCCGAATAGTCCAGGCTGGTCGTCGCGGCGAACAGGTTCGATTTGATATCGGATTGGTAGTTGCTGAATGCCTCCTGGCGAATCGACGCGAAGATTTTCAGGTGGCTGTTGGCGTTCATGATCTCCCAGGCCGCCTCGATAACTCCAGCCTGAATGGCGATCCAGGCGTCCGCCGACAGATGGCGAATCGCCTGATCAACCTTGTCGACAAAGAAGCAGATGCCGCCGTGAATCTGTCGAATCTTCTGATCCAGGAAGTTCTCGGTGCGGTCAATCAATCGATTCAACTCGCTCACGCGCAGTGCGGTGAGTTCCTTGAAGACCACCGTGGGCTGAATTCTCGCGCCCCCTAGCCAGCGTCGAATGCGGTCGGGAAACACCTCCAGCTCGGACGCTTCCGTGGCGTCGATGACCGACGGCTGATGCGAAATCGCCGAAATGCGAAAGGCCGCGATCCAGAGCCGTTTGGTGTTGGAGAGTTCGGATAGCGGACTTTCGTACTTCGACGAAAGTGACCGCATTTCACTCATGAAATCAAGATACGGACGGCCTTCGGGAACCATCGTGATTGTCTGTCCGCTCGAAGTACCTGAACGCGTGAGCAGCTGACGTTTACAAGTGAGAAGTAGAGTCTTGCCGAATCCTTTCGTGGCCGAGATGAAATGTCGGTGCTTGCTGTGCAGAAAATCATCGATCGTGTTGTTGCGAAACAGCACCTGGTCCAGGTCGATGATGTCGATCTGGTTGGCGTCGGTCGCCCAGATCTGGCCCGTGCACAGACGCGAGGGAGTCGCTGGCGGGACCTCCATCCGGTCATCGATGGTGATGTCGAGCATCTTGGCTGCGGCAGTGATTCGGTCAAGCAGTTGCCGCAAAGGGGCCGTGCGGCGGTATTCGACCATGGGGGATGCCCCCAGCATGGAGCACCAGGATGGGGCAAGCTTCTCGAACTCCTCGCGGGGAATGTCAATCAACAGCGGCAAGATCGGACAACCGATCTTATGCGCGTGTTCGATCTCCCGCTCGAAATCGGCCGATCGTATCGCCGGCCGCGAAATCAGCAGCACAACGGCTTGCGACCGCTCGATGGCGGCCGCGAACTGGCTGGCAAAAGGCACCCCCGGAATGGCATCGCGGCCATAGTACCAACACGCATACTGTGCGCGCTGTAGGGCGTCACCTAATTGCCTGGCCAGGAGCGATTCTTCCGCCACGTGGGCCAGGTAAAAACTCAAACGGTTTTCGGCAGGCGTCGGCACGATGTGGCGCTGCGACTGACCGGACACGCCACCAGCAAGTTCCCGGGCAAACTCCCGACAAGCGGCGAATCTCTCGGGCGCGTGTTTGCTCAACGCGCGAATATCGCCCGCTCGGCATGCATCGGCAAGTCGGGAAAAAACTCCCGTGGACTTGGCGGTAACTCCTCCACCTGCTTTCTCAGCAGACGGCGCGGATCGATATCGGTGAACGCCTGACGCCCGGTCAGTATTTCAAAGACGATCAGGCCCAGCGCGTACTGATCCGACTTGCCGTCCGTCGGTCGGCATTCTGCTTGTTCGGGCGATGAATAGGCCGGCGTGCCGGCATACATCCCCGATGCAAAGCCGCTGCGAATATCCAAGGCAAGTCCCAGGTCCAGGATTTTGCATTCACCCCCCTTGGTGAAACAGATGTTCTCCGGCTTCAGATCGCGATGCACCACGCCATGCACGTGCGCGAAATCCAGTGCGGTCGCCAAATCGTCAACGATCTGAGTTGCTTCGTGCAGCGGAATCGTGCCGCGACGCGCCAATAGATCTCGCAGGCTCTCACCTTCCACGTATTCGAAGATGGTGTACGACTTGTTGTCGTGAAAGCCGAAATCGTATACCGCCGCGATCCCCCGATGGTTGAGATTGGCTCCCAACTTCGCCTCGCGTTGGAGCACCGCCTCCAGGTCGACCATCGTGCGACGGTGAGTGACGACCTTCATCGCAACAGGTCGATCAAGTCGCAGGTCTCTTGCCAGAAAGACGCGACCCATCGAGCCGTCGCCCAGTTTCTCTTTCAGGAAATACCGTTCGGCGACCGTCAGGCCCACCTCAAATTGGCCTTGCAGCTCCGTCTCACGCGAGTCAGTCCAACCGGGACCGATCGTGCCGTCGTCATTCGATCGGCAGAAGAGCAGCGTCGAATTGATGATTCTTTCGTCGTGCGTGGCCATTTCGCTCGTGTGGACAGCTCAGATCCGCGGTCCCATCGCAATGAGTAATGGATTCAACGCAGCCAGGGATCATGATTCTACACCGCTCGCACGGCGCACGGAAGGTGCTTTCCGCATCCAACGGTAGAACCGGTAGGGTGTGACAAGAACCGGTAGGGTGTGACAAGCTCGCGAAATAGCACATTCCACGTTCCACGACGATCTCCGCGAGCGCCGGCACACCAGCATGCGCGGCCCAACGCCGTACGGTGTGACAAGCTCGCGAAATAGCACGTTCCACGATCCACGACGATCTCCGCGAGCCGGCACACCAGCATGCTTGTGTCCCAACGCCGTACGGTGTGACAAGCTCGCGAAATAGCACGTTCCACGATCCACGGCGATCTCCGCGAGCGCCGGCACACCAGCATGCGTGCGGCCCAACGCCGTACGGTGTGACAAGCTCGCGAGATAGCACATTCCACGATCCACGACGATCTCCGCGAGCGCCGGCACACCAGCATGCTTGTGTCCCAACGCCGTACGGTGTGACAAGCTCGCGAAATAGCACGTTCCACGATCCACGGCGATCTCCGCGAGCGCCGGCACACCAGCATGCGTGTGGCCCAACGCCGTACGGTGTGACAAGCTCGCGAGATAGCACATTCCACGATCCACGACGATCTCCGCGAGCGCCGGCACACCAGCATGCTTGTGTCCCAACGCCGTACGGTGTGACAAGCTCGCGAAATAGCACGTTCCACGATCCACGGCGATCTCCGCGAGCGCCGGCACACCAGCATGCGCGGCCCAACGCCGTACGGTGTGACAAGCTCGCGAGATAGCACATTCCACGATCCACGACGATCTCCGCGAGCGCCGGCACACCAGCATGCTTGTGTCCCAACGCCGTACGGTGTGACAAGCTCGCGAAATAGCACGTTCCACGATCCACGGCGATCTCCGCGAGCGCCGGCACACCAGCATGCTTGTGGCCCAACGCTACTCACCCCATTCCGGATTATTCCAATCCGGTACTGGATCAACGCCCCCCCAACCGATATCGTATTGGCCCAGGGCCACATACCGATGAAACGAAGACCAGGGCCAATCACGAACACGACGTACTAGGTCGTGTTTGCGAGGGTTCCAATGTATGTAGTCCACACAGCGTTCGAGATCGTCTTCATCTCGTACCGTGTGCTCCCAATACCGTCGATGCCAAATGCCGCGCATGCGGTGTTTGCGACGCGAGATGGACTGAAATCGCTCACGTCCACCACCTGCCAACCAGCGTTCGGTAAACTCCTCCTTGATCCGGGACCATCGCATTGGGTACCGGTCGTCTCCAGGCGGCAGTGTCCAGATCGTATGCCAATGGTCTGGGATCAGTACGATCGCCACAATCTCGAAAGGATGTTGAGTCTGCACCTCCAATATGGCCTCGCGGAGACATCGCCGCCCCAATTCGGTTGTCAGGATTGGCCAGCGGCGGTAGGTGGTACACGTAAAAAAATAGGTCCCACCGGGAACGTAGTTACGTCGATAATCGGGCATGATTGTACATCCGGTTAAAGGATTCGTTGATTGCGGAACGAGACCTATTGGTACAATCACCGTTGGAGTGAAAAACCCCTCAAAAAAATCAAAAGAAAAGTATTGCGGTGTGCCGGCGCTCGCCGAAATGTGGCAGGATGGCGCGGCGTCGGCGCCGGCGAGCTTGTCACACCCTACGGCTACGGCTACTACATCCGGTGGTTGGCCGTATTGCGGTGTGCCGGCGCTCGCCGAAATGTGGCAGGATGGCGCGGCGTCGGCGCCGGCGAGCTTGTCACACCCTACGGCTACGGCTACTACATCCGGTGGTTGGCCGTATTGCGGTGTGCCGGCGCTCGCCGAAATGTGGCAGGATGGCGCGGCGTCGGCGCCGGCGAGCTTGTCACACCCTACGGCTACTACGGCTACGTACAGCGTATCAACGCGGTTGCCAATCGCTCATGCTGGCGATGACTCGCAGGCGGTTCGCGGCGCCGAGCTTCTCGTACAGTTGTTGTGTCCATTGGTAAGCTTCCGGCACACTCCCCACGAACGTAATGGGACGTGGGAATGCCAAGGCCAGGTTGTGTGGCAGATCGCCGATACGCAAGATGCCGAGAAACTCCGGCGTCGTCGGATCTTCGTGGCTGCCGGGGGGATCGGCCAAGATGATCTCCGTAATCTGTGGATTGAGCAACGCCGCATAGATGGCCAGCGGCGCGGTGTAGCCCTGGCCATAGATGGCCAGGGGGCCCGTCACAGGCGTCTGCTTCAGGATCGCCACGGCGGCCAACAGATCGCTCACTTGGCGCTCGGGGAGTGTTTCGCCCAACAGCGGATACGTACGACGCGCCGTCCAGAGATATCCCGGCCCGAGCGACGTGGCTGCGGTATTGCGCACCTCGACAGCAGCTGTGGCGAACGTGCCGCGCACATTGGGTCGTGAAGATCCGCCGCCGGCGAAAGTGCTGCGCGCGTCCGGTTGCACGGCGAACACGACTGTCGGGATCGATGACGCTGCTTCCGCCGGTCTTCTTGTTTTGATGCCCAGCGTCAGGGCATCGCAAGTCTCGAAGCCGTACGTGGCACATGTGCCGCTCGCTTCACCACCATCCAATCGGACTTCACGCGGACGTGCCGAGCAGTCGCAACACGTGTTGCGAAAGGTCAGTTCTCGCAGTCTCTTCAACGCCGTCTCCTGGTGTGCGCGCCACGCGGATTCGTCGCTGATCGTCGGCAGGACCGCTCGTTGCACGAGCAGCTTGTCAATCCGCCGCATCTCATCCTGCTCCGGCAGCTGGCCGCCGAACACAAGCAGGTTCTCTTCGGGTTCCACGAAGTCGGTGACGTCATCGATCACCGGCGTCGGATCGTTCTTCAGATGCGTATTGAACCAGGTAAAAATCGCCTGACGCAGTTTCGGCGTGTAGCCGTGGGGCGCCAGGTCCTCCACGAGATCGAAGTGGCTGCCGATGCCCAACGCGGCGTACTGCCGCCGGATGCGTTGAGCCACGTCGCGATATCCGCTGGGACGCCACAGGATGTCCTCCGAGCCGGACGCGATCAACAGCGACCGGGGCGCGATCAAGGCACCGATGTCGGGCCAGCACCAGCGGTAATAGTTGATCCAGAATGCGCAGTCGCAATGGCCATCGGTGCTGCGATCGGTGACAACCTGTTCGATACTCCCGGATTGGCAAACCGGCACCACCACTTTGACCCGTTCGTCGGCAGCGCCCAGGCACCAGGAGATGACTCCTCCTCCGCTCAGCCCAGTGACTCCCATCCGCCGCGCATCAACGTCCTCGCGAGTTTCCAGATAGTCCAGGGCTCGCATCGCGTTCCACACTTCTGCACCGGCGGGTGTATAGCCGCGACTGGGCCAGTCCCAACGCTCTTCCCGGTACGTGCCGTGGTGCAGTCCCTGTGACTCGCCGAGTTGGATGGGGTCCAAGACCAAGGCGACATAACCATGCTGGCCAAACCACCGCGGGTTGGCCTGGTACGGCGGATTCACTTTCCCTTTCGAGTGGCCGCACAGGTAGAGTACCGCCGGCAACCGTCCTTCGCTCTTGGCAGGGCGATATAGATTGCCGGCCACATAAGCGCCCGGCATGCTTTGAAAGTGAATCTTCTCGACCACATAATCCCCTCGGTCCAGCGTGCCGGTAATGGTAGCGGCCAGTGGCGTGCGCGGTGGCAGGGGGGACAGCCCCAGCATCTCCCGCCACATCTCCCGCCGCGCCACGGCCGTCGCTTCCCACGCTGCCGGCGACAACGGCTCGGCCAAGGACGCACCGGACAACTGTCGTGCATCCTCCCGCGCAGAACCGTAGATCGTGTTCCACTGTGCCTGGGCAGTACCGATAAGCACTCCGCACCAGCACAGCAAGCCGATGATCAGGAGTCGGTGAATGTGTCGCATGTTGATCTCCCGAATGAGATGTGGCGGCCTCTGTTTCGCGTGTCTACTTGGTGCCGTCCTGGGCGAAGTGATGCCCACAGCGCGGGCAGACGCGGCAGGAGATCGATACTATGCGACCGCATTGCGGACACTCCTTCCGGCGGTCCCGATCCTCCGCGTCTTGTCGAATCTGGCGTTCGGTCTCAGCCAGCTCTCGCCCCGCTTCGGTCATGGGAAGCAGTGCAAAGACGGCCAGCGCAAATGGTCCCAACACGATACCGGTGGCGATGCCAACCCCCAGTGGATAGCCTTTGTGCGCCGCTATTCGACCCCCGACATAGCCCAACGCACACCAGATCAGAATGGTCAGCAGGTGCATTGCGTGTTATTCTCCGGACGAATCAGTGGAAGTGGTCTGAACGCTTGGCCACGATCCAACAAATCGCAGCACAAGCTCGTCGATCTTCGATCCAGCTACGCTTCGCAGTCGCGAGAGGAAGGGCTCGGGAAGCATGCCGGCTTCGTCGAATTCCAGCTGAAGAAGCGCTGGCAGGAGATCTC
This sequence comes from uncultured Planctomycetota bacterium, assembly GCA_963802295.1. Taxonomy (GTDB): domain Bacteria; phylum Planctomycetota; class Planctomycetia; order Pirellulales; family Pirellulaceae; genus JAJRVM01. Next base: position 268,176 of record CAWDIM010000015.1, read on the forward strand.
CTAATGTCTGTTGCCCCCGGCTACCCTCGGACAAGACGCGATCAAGTTCGGCCCAGAACGTGGCCCCTTGCGAGTAAAACAGTGGATAGACACTCCGGTCGCCGGCGGCGTAGCGTCGGCTGAGCGTGAGCAACGGTACCTCAACCTTCCGGTCGGGTTCGATGAAGCGATTGCGAATGTGCGCCAGAGAAGACTGTGGCAGTCCGCTCCGTTCGATCGCTTTCAATCCGAAGTATTGAGCGAGACTCTCGTTGACCCACACCGGTCGCGATACGCGGTCTTCAGCGACGAGATCGGTCAGTTGGTGAAATTGCTCGTGGGCGATCACCATCAGGTTGGCAGCCGCAAAGTCATTGGCCTCCGCCGGAGCATCATGGACATAGTTGGCAATGAAACTCCGGCTGCCGGCTGCGCCCCGATCTCGCGTTGGGCAGCATTCATGCACATCCACACCACCAGTAGCCGGCGTTCCGCTTCGGGGACCCGCGCCAATTCCGGCAGCAGCCCTCGCAGGTAGCGAAAGGCCGCCGCATGGGATTGCTGTAAGCCAAGCCCGGCAACTCGTTCGCCGTCGTCCGCGACGTAGGTGACGTGGAACCCGTCCACGACAACCTCCACCGGATTCACTTTGCCAACAACAAAAAACTCCGGTGCATCCTGCGGAGTTGGGATTCGCCAACGGTCGTCTCCCCATGGCATGGCTCCCAGCCGGACCAGATCCTGGGGCTCGGATATCAGCAAGAGCGATGATTCCTCCGTGGCGCCCTTCACACGCAACAGGGCAGTTGGCTCGGCGATCAGCCACCACGGTATGTCGCGAATGAACACGCTCTGCTGAGCCGACGCCTTGATGGTTCCCGCAGTCGACTCGCGAAAGTCAATTTTCCAGCGCACTACCCTGCAGTCCGCCGGCGCGATCCACTCACCATCGCCAGGATGCGGCAGCAGACCGTTTTCGCCGCTCACTTCGGAAATCTGCGACGGGAGCCCCCAGGCGACTCCCCGCAACGTGAGCGTGCGAAGCGTGCCGTCGGCCGGCGGTAACCGAAGGCATGCCTGCGCGACGAGCGGCGTCTCGCTATTGACGGTCACTTCATATTCAGCCAGCGTGGAGACCGGCAAGCACAAGATCGCCGTCAGCAGCAGAAGTCCAAGCGAATGATGGATCGCCATGGTTGCTGGCATGCATTCCTCGCGTATGTTCTTCGGTGGTCGCCGCGTTTACCGGGCGGTGGGGGCGGCTGTGAACCGCCCCCCCTCCTGGACCCACACAGAGTATATCACGAAACATGCAGATACGTTATCGCGAGTACAGAAAGGCCACAGGGCAGGAAGGGAGGCCCATCTGGCGGGGCGCGTGTGGAGGGAATGTCGATCACGGGGTTTTCGCTCGGTATTGTCTGGATATCGATCAGTGGCGGCCATTGCCGGGCACCGTCGCCGCGACCGGTTGCTGTGTGATTCTCGGAACAACTAGACAACGAGACAAAACGAGAGAACGAGAAATCCTTGGAGCAGTAGAATGACCGTGTCGCGCACCATGCTGGCGTCGCTCTCAGTATTCATCTCTGCCTGCACGGGCACTGCAGGCGCTACAGTGCACGCCGCCGAAGGAGCGACGCGGGAGTACATCTGGCTGGAAGGAGAGCAGCCGACATTCGCCAACGTTGAGATGCAGCGATCTGGTTGGGGGAACGCACAATATCTATCCGCAGGGAAATGGCTCCACTGCAGCCTCGACGCCGATAAGGTCGACACGGTCGTGCCCGCGGAAGGCGTCCTGCTCAGGTACGAGTTCGAGGCTCCGCGCGAAACAGGCTAAGAGATCTGGAGCCGGATCGGCTTCGAATTCGTCCGTTCACGTTTTGAATGGCGAATCGACGCTGGGGCGTGGAGACAGGTTGACTCGGACCAGTTGACGACGGACTTGATGGAGATTGCCGAGTGGTGCGAGGTCGCCTGGCTGCAATTGGGCGACCAGCATCTGCGGGCCGGGCTGCACACGCTCGAGTTGCGGCTCGCCAAAACGAAAGACGACAAGGGAGAAACGCAGCGCATCCTCTTCGCTTGCGATGCCCTCTGTTTGTCGGCGGGGCCGTTTTCACCCAACTCGAGATTCACACCGGACGAGGACGGTCGTGACGACCGCGATCGGCAGGCGGCCGAGACGATTTTCAAGTTAACCGAGCCGGCGGCACCGGTCAATCAGACGAAGAAGCGGTCGATTCTGGCGGCTGTCTTACGCAATCTGAAAGCGCCGTTTGCCGGCGGCCGGACTGTGATCGCCGGCGGTAACCTCACGTGTGCACCTGTCGATATCCATACCAAGGCGACCAGCTACAAGGATCAGCGGGGCTGGTTCGGGGACGCTGGGCGGACCTTCCAGGCATTTCCCGCCGGAGAGCACGTGTTGGCGGGTGTGAAGTACAACATCTACGAGATGCCGACGTCCCCAGTTCCACAAGTGCTGATGCTGGGTGGGGACGACGTGCCGGGCAACCCGCCGACGGAAATCACGGGTATACCCGTCAAGCGGAAGGCAGACGCGCTGTTCTTCCTGCACACGGCTCGCGTAGACCGCCGCTTGGATGATCGAGCGCGAAGTGCAGGCGAACAGCTGGAGATGTTTCGTTACGTCGTGCACTACGCGGATGGCAGTGAGCTGGAAGTGCCTGTGGTGAGCGAGCAGCACATCGACGAATATCGCCAGCCACACCCGACGGCGCTACCCGGTGCACAACTGGCTTGGACAAGGCCCTATCCCGATAGTGACATTTCGGCGGCCGCCTATGCCATGCAATGGAACAACCCGCGTCCCGATGTGGAGATTGTCAGTCTCGACATGGTCTACGGCCCCGATCGTTGCGGTGTCCCGTGCCTGATCGCCCTGACGGCCGTGACGGCGCCGTGACACCCAAGCTGAGCTCTGGCGGGCTCAGCCGCGGATCTCGATGACCGCGCCAATCGATCCCCGCTGTGTCCACTGTACGTCACAATCGAGGAACTGATGAATCAACTCAATGTGTGTCTTGGCGTGCCTTGAGAGGCAGATGGCGTGGTATGCACCACTGCCGGCGATAGCCAGAAGGAGCATGAGTTGGTCACACAGATACTCACCCACCGGCTCGCTGGCCTTGAGATAACGCTGGCACTGTCGAACGGCGTCGCTCGCCACCGTCTCGGCCGGTCGGTGTAGCTCGCCAAATGCAGTGAACACCTCGCAGATGTGCTCGCTCTGCACCTCCAGCGTGACAATATTGCCAGGCCCCACCGAGTCGTGTGCCTCCTCGATATGCAACTCGTCCCTCCGCCACTTCAGCTTGCGCACGACGACGTTCAATTCTCGGTCGGCAATGTGGCGTGGTAATCGGGCGACGGTGGCGGTGGCTGATCGCCGCAACAGTCCGCCGCGATCAAGCAGTTCGAAGCTCGTCAGTCTCTTGGTCGGTTCGATGCTCACGATCATGCGTCCACCACCTGCCGGGAAGAAACCTGGTCGATCGAGCGCCGCGGTGACCGTGGGGCCCATGCGGTTGACCAACGGAAGGAATGTGTGGACGAGGAAAGGGAAGGGAGGTGCGAATGGGTTGTGTGTGCCACCTTCGAGCGTCACGCACGTCGGGCCATCGGCCAATAGCAGCGGCGGCAGCACGGTCTGCAGCACCAAGGTGGTGCTGCCGGCCGAGCCGATTCGGAAGGTGTATTGGCCGCCCCGCACGGGGCCCGGCTGGAACGTCAATTCGGTCGACCGCAGGTCATCCCCTGCGGCCTGGGCACCGCACACCTCCATCGCGGCCCGCACCGCTGCGAGGTGCTGACGTTTCAGCCCGGGTTGCTTGCGGCCGGCGCGGATGTTGACCATCCGAAACGGCTTGGCGGTCACCATGCTCAACGCCAGTGATGACCGCAACACCTGACCGCCCCCTTCACCTTGTGAGCCGTCGATAACCAGCATCGTATGATCCTCTTGGCACGCTGCTATCCGCCTCGTCTATGCACCTGGGCCTGCCGACCCTTATGCCGGTCGAACGAGAAAGCTCGATTATCCGGTCCCGGCCGCTTCCGACGCAAGTCGAGCAGGCGGCGTTTTCGCCCTCGATACGACCAGAATGTTTTCTGGGATATGACTTGTCTGCTGGCTTGTCCTGCCCGCGGTCACTCCGTAAAATTCCGCCGCGTGCGAACTGATTTGGTCGGGGTTGTCTATGGCTATCGAGTCCACTTGTGGCCGGGGTCTCGGTCTGCGCCGCAAGCGATCGGGACACTTCGGCCGGAGGTGGCCTGCCATCATTTGTCGTTCTGCATATTACCCCATCATTTTCCGGAGCTGCTAACATGATTCGACTCGTATCTCTGGTGGTACTCGCGGTCGCTCTTCTCAGTGTGACACCCAGCGCTCAAGCCGATCTGGTTATCTACACGGCATTTCTTGACGGTCCTAGCGAAGCGCCTCCCAACGCGTCTCCAGGCAGCGGGTTCGCGACGGTTGGCTACGACCCGGACACCAAGTTCTTGGCGATCACGGCTTTCTTCACCGACCTGGTGGGTACGACCACTGCCGCGCATATCCATGCGCCCACTGCCATCGCGGGGACGGGAACCGCCGGCGTCGCGACGATGGTCCCGTCATTTACCGGATTTCCCCTGGGCGTCACGAGCGGTGCGTGGGGTATGTCCTTTGATACCACGTCGGCGGCCACGTACAATCCGGCGTTTATCACCGCAAACGGCGGCACCGTTGCCGGGGCCGAGGCCGCACTTCTCGCGAGCCTGGCTGACGGAAAGGCGTACCTGAACATCCACACGAGCGCTTACCCCGCCGGAGAAATCCGCGGTTTTCTGACTGCCGTGCCGGAGCCATCCACTCTCGTGATGTGGGGGCTCGGTGGAGTACTTGGTTTGGCTGGCTGTCGTTGGCGAAACCGAAAGTTGTCGCGATCGTGAAATCGCCCTGCCCGGCGGCAGGACCGTATGCCAATGTGCGATACGTGCCGATTCTGCCGCGCAGGAGGATCGCGTCCTCCAATATGTTCCGCAACAACGAATCGCAGTGCATCCTTACCGAACATCTGACGAGCTGCCGACCGGGCTAATGACGCGGTAGTGTGTTCAATTAGCCAAGCGGTACGATGGTCAAAACGTCTCGAAAGAGCGTACGTACGCGGATCGATGTCGCAGCACACCGAATTGCCGCAGGTCTTCCCAAGTCACGACAAACACGTGCTGCATGTTGGCTGTTGACTCGTCGCTCAACAACTCGTCAAGCTTGGCAACCGCCTGACTGAGACCGCGTTGTTCTTGATCCAGTCCCCCTGCGACGATTCGCGGATGCAACCGACAGTGCATTGCTTTTCCACGACTGAGCAGAGTGTGGCGTGAGGAGGGGGGGATGCCATCGCGTAGACAGCTATGCTGGTAATCGGCTATACTCCCTGGGGGGTGCTCTATTGTGAAGCGTTTCTTCTTTTGCTTCGCCATGATTTGTTTCCAGCCGTGGACGTATATCAGTGTCTGTTGAGGTCGTTATGAAGACGCAGGGGGAAATCGAAGCCGCCGTGTGCGCCGGGATGGTCCGCTTTGAACAGGATTACATGGGACGTGGCCCGAAGGACATTCACACGCACTTGATTGAAGACCTGCTAGTGGTCCGCTTGACGGGCGTCATGACCGCGGCTGAACAGCATCTCGTCGGATCGCTGCCCGTCGAAAAGGGAAGAGACCTGCTCAAGCAGGTACGGACGCAGTTGATTGAGATTGCCCGGACCCCCATGGAAGCAATGATCGAAGAAGTCACGGGTGTCACGGTGCTAAGCCTGCACCACGATATTAGTACCGTCACCGGCGAGGAAATTGTGCTCTTCACCTTGAAGGCGTCCCCCGTCTACCGCGAGGCCAAGAAGTAATAGCTTTTCCAGGGTGGCCAAGTTGGGGCGTATCGCCGTCGTTCGTTGGGGAACGATCAGCGACCCCAATGCAACTGTCGTCCCCAAACGCAGCCGGGGATCGGTCTTCACGTAGTGCTTCCAGCCGACCATGCCACGGGCACTCTCGACCATATCGTCTAGGTCTCGGTCGATGTCGCCACCGCCCCCGTTCCCAACTTCCGTCGGAATACCGTGATTTCGTCGAGCCACGCGCGGGGCCATTTGCCCACAGGCACTCTTGCGTCACCCAAAGAAGGGACGCCGTCTGACCCCACCGGCCACGCCGACGAGGGCCCCAGAACCTTGGCCATGAATGTCGTGTTCGATGCGATCCTCTTCGGCAGCTTTCCGCAATTTGTTCATGGCCCGGTACTGGATCTGCCGGATCCGTTCCTTGGTGACTCCCATCGCGGCTCCGACTTGCTTCAACTTGAGCGGCTCCTGGCCGCGGGTGAGACCAAAGCGGCTGGTGATAATCTGTCGTTCCCGCTCGTCAAGCCGGCCGAGAAGCCTTTTCACATACGACTCGCGCTGGATCTGCTCCGATTCCTGCTCGCGGTGGTTTGGACGTACGTCCTCGACGCCGGTGAACAGCTCCAGAGAACTGGTGCAGAACCGGCTTCGCTGACGAAACGCGAGAGGGATTGAGCGTCCGAAGTTCTTGATAATCGCCCAACTCGCATACGTGCTGAACCGGTTGCCCCGGGAGAAGTCGAACCTGGCCACCGCCCTCATCAATGAGACGTTTCCGTCGCTGACCAGCTCGAAGAATTCCCCCGCACCCACGTACCGCTTGGTGATCGAGACCACCAGCCGAAGGTTGGCACTGATGATCTGCTTCTTGATCGCGACGGATTCCTCGTACAGCTGTTCGATCCGGTCCATCCATCGGCTATCAGGCTGGCGCGAGTCGGCGTGAGCGCGGAGTTTGCTCGCTTTGTACAGGAGGTAGTTCATTTTGCGAAACAGGTGGATCTCTTGCTCTCGCGTCAGCAGGGGTACCTCGTACAGGCTGGCCAGATACGCGGGCAGGTCCTTGGGCAACGGCGGCTTCTTCGTTGGTAGATCACTCTCCTGCAGTGGCCCCAAGATCTCGGCCTCCACTTCCCGCGAGATTAGACGGGTAAACTGCTCGTTGGCGACGTGGTCCAGCTGCAGCTCCATGATGTGTGCGGCGCGCAGTTCGTGGATGATGCGGTCGATGGCGGTTGGGCTCTGGCAGAACTGCTGAGCCAGCATTTCCACCGAGTCGCCGCGGCGATACTGCCGGTAAATCTGTGACTTCGTCTCGCTCCGTGGGGGTCCTTGACGGTCCGGGAGGTTCGCCAATTCAGGATACTCCTGGTCGAGACAGTGGTCCCGCTCGGGGGCGTCATCGCAGGTAGACGTCCGCGGCGGATTGAGTTGATTCAAGTATTCCTCCGCTGAGTCTGTTTGCTCGAGCGGCTTCTCATGTGGTGCGTTCCGTGCTGGCTCATGTCGAAGATGCCACATGGTTGGGCTCACTTGGTCGACGTGCATCGCAATTCCCCTACCCGGTCGTGATGATTCCGAACCACCGAAAACAAAAAAAACCGACGTGGCCAAAGACCCTGAGGTGTTTGGCCACGTCGGCTTTTTTTTGCGGCGCAAACGCCGCAACGATGGACGCATCAGGGTAGCAGCACAAACGGTCGAGGCACGAGAAGGCATGGAACAATATATCGGGCAGTTTAGGTCTGGCGGAGCCTCCGCTGAGTGTGGACGGCGAGAGACATCCAGCGCATAGTTGCTGTTCCCCTACGTACGCGGTAGAGACTACTTGGTTGTCTCGGTCGTGATAGTTGTTGCACCCGAAACGTCAATGGTTACGCGGGCATTGTCTCGATGACCATCTGGCGATTATTAACCCAAATGCGCGATGGCTGGATCTCCGCATTGTGTTTAAAATCCAGCCCCGCTTCTTCTAATGCGGCGTGCACATCCTGGTCCGTGAGCGGCTGGCCGTCCAGATAGATCAGGCCCCAATTGGCGGTGTAGTCGCCGTTGACATGCAGGCCCGTCGCTACTTGAACAACCAAGAGTTTCGGATTCAGTCGTGCGACCAGCTTTTGGATGAGCGGAAACTCGCGATCATCGCCCAGGAGGAATGCTTTCGGCACTTCTATGACAGCTTTCATCGACCGACTTTCTGGGTTAACCGATCACTTTCTTCACTGCTCTCTTGACCGCGTCGGCGACCTTCACAGCGGCCTGTTTGGCCTTCCCGACGGCCTGGTCGGTCTTCCCTTCCTCACGCAGTTTGTCGTTGCCGGTCAGCGCTCCAGCAGCTTCCTTGATTCGGCCTTTCACCACATCTGTTTTGCCACCCATGATGGTGACTCCTTATCTTAGCATGTGTCCATGTCACGGCGACGTCGCTCAGAACTCTTGCGACGCGTCACGGAAAGCTTTGTCCAACTCGTCCCAGGCCGCTTGGGCACCCTGCTGGACATCCTTCCATGCCTCGGCGGTCGAGTCACCCACCGCGTCCAGTTTGACGCGAGCTGCTTCCCGTTTGACTTCCAGCGCGGCCATCTTCTGCTCCCAATCGGCTTTGGCCTCGTCCTTCAGGTCGCCACCCTTCTCGCGGAGCTTGGCGATTTCGACGTCCATCGTCTGGAGTTGGGCATCAAGCTTCTTCTGGAACTCTTCCTTGGTTTGCCGGGAATACTCGGCAGCCGTCTCGGCCGCCTGGCCGGCATCGCGGCGTACGTCTTCGGACGTGACCTTTCCGGGTGTCCGATCAGCGGACTTGGGCTCGCACCCGATGACCGTCAGCAGTCCGGCCAGCAGTAACATCAGCATTAAGTTAAATCGAACCATCACGAAATCTCCTTTTTGTGGACCGCACACCGAGAATTGTCTCTTCGCTTCCTGCCGTCATGAGCACAAGAGTGCCCGTTCGGCTTGATTGGTTGTCTCCGTCGCCTGCGTGTCATTCAGGTCGGCGCCGCACTCGTCCACTTCGGCCGAATGCTACGTCTTGGACTTGCCCTTTGCTTCTTCACGAGATGGATTTTTGGACTGGCCGCCGGACTTGCCTCGGGCTTCACCAGGGGAATTGTCCCGGGAACCGCCGCCGGACTTGCCTTTCGCTTCTTCGCGGGACCGGTTTCTGGATTCGCCCCTGGATCTGGGTTCGACCTTGGGATCGGGAGCGGGAGCCGTGTGGACCTTTGGCGGAGCATGGTCCTTGTCAAGCTCAGCACCCGCATTCGCCACAATCGGAGATCCGGGGTGTCTTACTCGGACCGGCGCGCGTTCTCTGGAGCGTTTCTCATGTGGCTGATCCTCTGCCTCGATCTCCAGCTTTCGCCGCTCATCACGCAGTCTCTGGATCTCTTGTCCACGCTGGCCGAGTCTTTGCCGTTCGGTCGTGTCTAACGGCTGGTAACGCAGTCGACTGTCTTGGCGCTTGATCAGTTGATCAAACGGCGTGGCCATCAGGGGATATCTTTCCTGCGTATCTTTGGCAGCATCTTCACGCGAGTCTCGCCGTCTCTGGTCTGCCCACGTATGTGGTGGTCGGTCGTCCTCGTGGTCGCGCCGCCGGCGGAAGTCTGCTTCCATGCGCTGCTCCCATTGCGAATCCTGCCGATTCTGCCAGCGCTGGTGTGTGAAAATCGGATCGTAGCCACGGCGGCTGGATTGGAACGAGAACCAGGGGAAAAACCCGGCGGTCTGATAGTTGGCGGCGTAGTAGTCACCGAAGTAGTAGTGTTGGTAACGAGGGCGCAGGAAGAGATGGCTGGTGAATGCGCTCAAGTCGATCACGGTTGTGGGCGAATAGGAGAAGCCCGGCCGGGCGTACACGCCGGCACTGAATTGGACCGGCGCAAAGAGCACGCCGCGACGGTCAATCGAGTGATCCCAATAGCCATCGACGAAGACGTAGCCGCGCGGGGCCCACACGTAATGGTCGGGAATCCACACCCAATTCGGCTGCGCGGTCGCCCAGAAACCGGGGCGCCAAGCGTAGCGGCTTTGATGCCACACCCAAGAGCCTGGCAGCCAAGTGCTGTCTGCCGAGGGCGCGGCAATGTTGGGGCCCGCCTCGACCGTCTCCGGGGGCTCGGGCAAATACTCCACTTCGCTCATTTTCGCGTCGGCCCAGTACCCGGAAGTCCACTGGAAAGCCTGCCCGGAATTACCCCAATAGCCGGGGATCCACTGGCGGCTAGGCGGCAAGACGCGCCAGATACCGCTGACCCACAGGAAGTCGCTCCGCTCGTCATCCCAGCCCCAGTAGCCGGGGATCCACGTGACGTTGGCCCCCTCGGGTTTCTGTTCAGGCGGCAATTCTTCGATAGCGGCAGGCGGCGCCTTGGGCACCACGATGCCCGCCTCTGGATCGAATGTCACCGTCTCCGCGAAGGCCTCGTGGACCGGTCCGCGGGTCAGCACCTGAATCTCGTCCTCGACGTCCGTTCGGCCCTGCTGTGCGGCCATCGCCTGGTTCCACCCCAAGTCTGTGCCGACGGCCACCAGGGCCGTGGCGATACAGAGTTGGGACACGTAGCGCAAATTCATGATATCTATCCTCTCGATAAAATCGACTCGCTCCACCCTGGCGTCATGACGCTCGTTTCGACAAGCGACAATTGCCAAGCGAACTCGAGCCATCACACAACGGGTGCAGCAGGTTCCTGCTTCGGACTGGCTGGCTGGCGATCGCCGTTGCCGTGAATACGTTCCCACACTTCCGCACGATGGACAGGGATCTGGGGATCGACCTCGAAGCCCAATCGCACCCTCCCGCCCTTGATCTCCAGTACCTTCACTTTGAGCAGGCGATGAAAACCATCAGCCGCGCCGACTACCACCGATTCCTGATTTTTTCGCGACAGAACTAACATGGCAAAACTTCCATTTCTTGTGACGGATCACCTGGTCCATTCCCGCTTCAACTGTCTCCGGGTACACCCCAGGGGCGAGCAGGAGTACCTGTGCCGCAGTGCCTGTCGTCGTTTCGACCGTCCTCCGCCCTGTGATGGCGAACGTTTTCCGCTGCCAAGAACGAAAAAAGCCGACGTGGCGGAACACCCGAAAGTGTTCCACCACGTCGGCTTACTCGTTAACGAGCCCCCCCAGCGCGGCCGGGTTGCTCTCTATGTAGTCATCCGACGACTTGGTTGGCAAAGTGTCGATCCATTACGACGACACTTGTCCAACTTGAGCAATTCTAGCCGGCTGAGCGGCAAAGACAAGAGGAATTTATTCTCGGACTCGTCAGAGATATGGCGACAGCAGGCGTGCGACCCCGTCACGAAGTCTCTTGGGCAGGCTCCGCCCGTCCACGTCCGCCAAGCTCAGCGGTTGTGACTGCTGGATTTTGGATCGGACCAATTCCGTTAGCGACGTAGCCAGTTCTTGATCGTAGCACTCGACGTTGAACTCGAAGTTAAGCCGGAGGCTGCGCGGGTCCCAATTGGCGGAACCCAAGAGTGTCCAGAGCCCGTCGACCACCATCAGTTTGGTGTGGTCGAACGGTGGCGGGGAGAGCCAGATGCGGCAACCGCGGTGCAGCACTTGCCATAGGAGAGCGGTGGTAGCCCACTGGACCAATGCCTGATCATTCTTCTGGGGAAGAACGAGGTCGACCTGGACGCCGCGCAGGACGGCTACATTGAGGGCGGCAATCAACGACGAATCGGGCAGGAAGTAGGGAGTGACGATCAGCAAAGACGATTGCGCACAGGCAATCGCGCCGAGCAGTGTGAGACGCAGAGTTTCAAAATCGTCGTCCGGTCCATCGGATATGCCGCGGGCCAGGACGGGGCCGTCCGGTTCCACCGCCGAGAACCACGGCTCACCCTGCAGAAGTTCATCTGTGCAAAAGGCCCAGTCGTCCGCGAAAACGCCTTGAAGTTGGGCCACCACAGGCCCGACGAGGCGAAAGTGCAGGTCCTGGACTCCGTGGCGGGGCTGCTGCGCGAGACAGTTGCCTGCATGGATGTTCATCCCGCCCGTGAAGCCGATTCGGCCGTCAACCACCAGAATCTTGCGGTGGCTTCTGAGGTTCGAATATTGCAGCCGCCAAGGGATCAATGTGGGCAGGAACTGGGCGTAGGGAATTCCCGCCCGCCGCAGCTGGCGCGGGATCGGTTGCCAAGTATAGTGTGCTCCCACATAGTCGACCAGAACCCGCACAGCGACATGCCGCGACATGGCTCGTCGCAAGGCCTCCACGAAACGTTTGCCCGTCGCGTCGTGATCGAATAGGTACGTGGTCAGGGTGATGGATCGGGAGGCTTCGTCGATCGCTTGCAGCATGGCGGGAAAGGCTTGGTCACCGTTGATCAACGGCGTAACGCGATTGCCCCCCCACAGCGGTCGCCGCGTCACATCGCGCACCAGTCTGGCCAGGGGTTGCAGGTGCGTGCCCGCCAGGCTGCAGGCCTGATCGGGGATCTCCGTGGAACCTTCGCTCAGACCCGCTGGCGATTCCAGATGAGGACGATCCGCACGCAATGACCGGGCGAGTCGCTCAATCCGATTGATCCCTAGCCAAACATAGAGCAGGGTGCCGAGTAACGGTGCCAGCCAAATCACTCCCACCCAGCCAATCGTTGCGCGTGTGTCGCGTTTGGATAACACCGCATGCCCCGAGGCCAGCAGCGCCAGGATCATATTGAGTCCGGCGGCGATATGGGGCCAGAACGCCAGAACCTGCTCCATAACCAGAGGCCTTTCCATTGAGCAATCCTACCCTTGGCTTGGTACGACAACCGCGCACCCACGGCACGCCGGCACGCTCGGCCCTCGACGCCCGATGGACTCATCCATGCTTTCCAGGCTCATTGATCCCGAGGATGGCACCCGTGCAGGGCCGGCACGGTCTCACCATGGTTGACGGCTGAGTAGTACGCGGATGAGCCCGAACAGTTGACACTGCGTGAGGTGTGCATCTGCGTTGTCCAGCAGCGACGGTTCCGTACTTACCCATGTATTACATACCGCTTACGAATCTGGAACGGATGCGAGCCGAGTCTGGCCATAGAATACACCTGTTCCGATCACCATAACAGCACCACAAAAATGAGACGATATCATGGACGCCAAAGCAGCTGCTGTTGAAACATTAGAGCGCACCCGCGACGTGCCCTACTTGCCCTCGCAGGGCTCTCCTGCCCACGTGCGCAGGCGGTCACGTTGGACCGAGGGGCTCAACTGGCCTACGATCTGCTGGCTCACCGCGATACACATCGCACACGAACGTCGAACCGGTCGAACTAGATGCTCGACACGCGGTTGTTGATCGTCGGAATGTCTGGGTTGGTCACATTCACGACGGGGTTGTTCCAGGGGCGGACTCTTAGTTCAACGGTATGCTCACGGCGATCGTCGGACAGGGGAATTGTCGTTCCGAATAGTTCTTGTCCATCGAGAGAGAGCAGATGCGCGTCGGCGGAATCAGCGGCGAGTCGGCTGATGGTGATGTGATAAATCGTTTCTCGGTAGCGGTAGTGGACTTTGTAGGTGTTCCACGCCTTCGGCAGGCGGGGGGTCAACCGCAATTGATCTCCCTCGATATTCACGCCCAGCAAGGTTTCCACGATCAATCGATACATCCACCCGGCCGAACCTGTATACCAAGTCCAACCACCTCGGCCCCTGTGCGGTGCGACCGCATAGACGTCCGCCGCGACGACATAAGGTTCGACTTTGTAGGTGGCGATTTGCCCAGGCGTCCCGCCGTGATGGAGGGGATTGAGCAGCGCGAACAGTTCCCACGCGCTTTCGCTTTCTCCCAGCAGCGCGAAGGCCATGGCGGTCCAAATGGCGCCATGGGTGTATTGGCCGCCGTTTTCGCGCACGCCAGGAATGTACCCTTTAATGTAACCGGGATCGAGCGGAGAGTTGTCGAAGGGGGGATCAAACAACTGAATCAGTCTGGCGTCGCGGCGGATCAGACGCTGCGCCGCCGATTGCATCGCCTGGCGAGAGCGGTCTGGATTGCCGGCGCCGCTGATCACCGACCAACTTTGCGGCAGCGAATCGATCTGGCATTCTGAATTCGTGTGGGAGCCGAGTGGTTGGCCGTTGTCGAAGTAAGCGCGGCGATACCAGCGGCCATCCCAGCCGTGTTGCTCGATGTTCTGTTGCAGTTGCCCCGCCTGTTCGAGACAGCGCAGGGCAAAGGCCGGATCGCGATGCGCGTGTGCCAGGGGGGCAAACTGGGTGAGCACGTCGTAAAGAAAGAACGCCAGCCAGACACTTTCACCACGTCCCTCGTGCCCGACCCGATTCATGCCATCATTCCAGTCGCCGCTACCGATCAGCGGCAGGCCATGTTTGCCGAAAGTCAGTCCGCGCTCGATGGCGCGGACACAATGCTGGTACAGCGTCGCAGACTCGTCGGAGCGATTTGGCGAATCATAGTAAGCTTCCTCCTCCGGCTTGACCGGTCGGGCTTCCAGGAAGGGGACGATTTCGTCGAGTACGCCGGTGTCCGCGAGACACGCAACGTAACGGCAGGTCGCGTAAGGCAGCCAGAGAAAGTCGTCGGATACATGTGTCCGCACGCCGCGCCCGGTGGGTGGATGCCACCAATGCTGCACATCGCCTTCGCGGAATTGATGCGCGGCAGCGCGGAGCAGATGCTCGCGAGTGAGGGCCGGCTGGGCGTGTACCAGCGCCATCACGTCCTGCAACTGGTCCCGGAATCCAAAGGCCCCGCCGGATTGGTAGAACCCCGAGCGGCCCCAGATTCGGCAGCTCAAGGTCTGATACAACAGCCAGCCGTTCGCCATTGCATTCACGGCGGGATCGGGGGTATCCACATTCACCGTGCCGAGGGTCCGATTCCAGTATTCCCAGACCCCTTCGAGCGCCGTCTGGCTGGCACCCGCCCGGCGATAACGCCGGATCAGCTGCTGGACTTCCGCCAGACTGCGGCCGACCCCGAGGCGAAAGCTCGTGTCGCGGTCCTGCCCATCCGGTAAATCGAAGGTGACTTGCAGCGCACCGCACGGATCGAGCCCCGCGCCGGCTTTGCCCGAAAGTCGCGCACGCTTCATGGCCGCTGGCTGCGACAGCGTTCCGTTCCTGCCAATGAACTCTCGCCGATCTCCGGTGAAAGTGCGAGTGGCATCGTTCACGTCCAGCAGCACGATGCGATTGGAGAATTCGGTGTTGTAGTAATTGCGCGCCAGCAACGCATCGGTCTTGAGGTCCACTTCAGTTTGCACGTGCAGCAGATTCTGCTGCCGCAGGCTGCCCAGCACCCACTCCCAGTAGCCGGTGATCGACACGCGGCGCGGACGTCCCGAAACGTTGCGCAATTTCACCACCGCAAACTTTACCGGGGCGTCTATCGCCACATAGACCCACAACTCGGAGGCGATCCCCTGCTCGGTATGCTCGAAGACGGTGTAGCCGAAGCCGTGGCGTATGACATAGGGCGCGGTGCCCCGCGCCGGCATCGGCGTGGGCGACCAATACTGACCGGTCTGCTCATCGCGGATGTAAAAGGCCTCGCCCGTGGTATCCAGCACGGGATCGTTGCTCCAGGGCGTCAGCCGGAATTCATGGGCGTTCTCGGCCCAGGTGTAAGCGGCTCCGCTCTCGGAAACGACCGTCCCGAACTCGGGATTCGCCAGCACATTGACCCACGGCGCCGGCGTCATCTGGCCGCGTTGGAGCGTGATGACATATTCATGGCCATCGCGGGTGAGACCCCCCAAGCCGTTGTCGAAAGTTAACTCGCGTGAAGGGAGCGGCGCGGGTACATCGGCGGACCCCGAGCGGGTAGTCTTCAGGGCTGGGATCAAGGGCTCCAGGACGCTTCGTCGTTCCAGTTGCTCCGTCAACGTTCCCATCTCATCGTCGAGGACGATGCGAGCGGCGGATTGCAGGAGCACGCGGTCCTCGCTGGAAATCTGCTCAAGCCGCCGGACGAAGATGCCACCCGCTTTGTCCAGCATTTGCGCCTCACTTCGCGAGGCAATCAGATTGACGATTTGTTCATGCAACGACTGGTGGTAAACCGACACGTCTTCGGTCAAAATCACCAGCTCGACCGTCAACCCCTTCATGCGCCAGTAAGAGTGCGCCTGGACCAACTGCCGCACGATCTCGATCTTCGCCTCGTCACTGATGCGGAGCAGGACAAGCGGCGCATCGCCGGAAATGCCGTAGCTCCACAGACTGCTTTGGCCGCGTCGGTTGTGACGCAGCACGCTGGTGCTGGCTCGCCGGGCGGGGTCGGCATAGATCAAGGCACCGGCCAGACGACCATAGAGTTGAGCCTCTGCCTCCGTGGCGTTGAGCTGATGCAACGTCACTTGGCTGTGGGTCCACGCCAAATCGAAGGCGCGGTCAGCCATGCGGGAGCCTTGATACTTGTCCACCTGCGCCAACGCGGCTTCCCGGCTCTCGGTGACGCCGATAATCAAGTCCACGATGACGGATTCGTACGCCGCCACAATGACTGCGCGCCGCAGCGAAATGATCGGATCGAGCACGGAGCCGACGGTGTTGGATAAGGGCGACCTGGTCCGCATGGCGGCCGGGGCGGCCAGGGTTCCGCCGCGTCCGATAAACTGGGAACGATCGGTTTCACAGGAGAGTTCTCCCTGTTGATCAGCTTGACTGACCATCAGATGCAGCAGCCACGGCGGTCGTTCCTCCTGTGAGCGAGCGCGGCGGGTACAGAGCAGGGCGGAGGATGCGGGCGCGAATTCCGTCTGCACGAAGAGATTGCTGAACGCGGGATGCGTCGCGTCCGCGATGGGACTGGCCAGCACCACTTCCGCGTAACTGGTCAACTCAATGACGCGTGCCACCGGTGTACGATTCGTGATCGTAATCCGCCGCAACTCCACGTCATCTTCGGGAGAGACACCGATTTCGGTGTGGATGTCCAGGCCGGCATGACTTTGTCGATACTCCGCCCGCGCCTGCGTGAAGATGGCCTGGTAGCCTTTCGTTGCGAGCAGAGTGGGTTGATAAGCGGCAGACCAATAATCTCCCGTGGCCAGATCGCGAAGATACACAAACGTTCCCCAGCCATCACGCGTGGCATCTTCTCGCCAGCGAGTGACCGCCATGTCTCGCCAGCGACTGTAGCCCCCCCCCGCGCTGCTGATGACGACATGATACCGTCCGTTGGACAGCAGATGGACCTGTGGTACGGATGGTGTGGGATCCGTGAACACACGCATCATGCTTTCGCCGGCGATGGAAAGCGCCTGCGAAGTCACTGGCGCCGATGTGTCGACCAACACGCTGGCGGCGGTCTTGGGCACCCGCTCCTGCAGCAGCATGTCAGCGGCCTTCAGGAGCGGACAAGCCATGAACCGCCGTGGCATGGGGTCGTCCCGCAACAGATTGACCAGGGCCGCCAAGCTCATCCCTTGATGATGTGCCATGAAGGATCGGATCGTAGCGCTCGTCTTGTCCGTCGGCAGCCGCGCCGGCGTATAGTCGACGGCTTCGTAAAAACCGTAAGCCCCTTCGCGCCCCTCGACCGACAACCGCTGCAGGTTTTCGCACGCTTCCCGCGGCGCGATCATCAACGCCATCGCGGTGGCGTAAGGAGCGATCACGAGGTCCTCGGCCAGGCCTCGCTTCAAACCCAGACCCGGCACGCCGAAGGCGCGGTACTGGTAGTTCAGGTGAACGTCGGTTCGATTGTAGCCCGATTCGGAAATGCCCCACGGCACGCCGTGAAATTGCCCAAACTTGATCTGCCGTTGGACCGCCGCGCGGCAGGTGTGATCGAGTAGCGTATTCTCGAAATTGGGCATGACCAGCAGCGGCATCAGGTATTCGAACATCGAGCCGCTCCAGGAGACGAGGATTGGCCCGCCCCGCGACGCGACGAGTAGACGGCCCAGCGAGAACCAATGCTTCTGTGGCACTTGCCCCAACGCGATGGCCACGTAACTGCACAGGCGTGCCTCCGAGGCCAGCAGATCATAGAAGCTGGTATCACACCGGCGTTCGGTGACGTTGAACCCGGTGGAAAAGAGCGCTCGCGCGGGGTCGAATAGAAACGTGAAATCCATCGCGGCGAGTTCCTCGCTCTGCGCGGCCAAGGCTTCCAAGGCGAGCAGACGCTGACGGGCGCGGTCGCTTGCTTCACGCAAGCAGCGCGACAGGTCCGTCAGTTGAGTGTGACTTTCCTGCCGGGTTGGTGTCGGCTCCCTGGGAAGGTCCTGCAATGCCGCTTCGATCAATGGGCAAAGCAGTTGATCCAACTGCGAGATCTCGCGCAAGGTTGGCGCTTGGTCGAGTTGGTCGAGCTGCTCCTCGAGTCTGGTGGCCGCCGATATGCTCAGGCTGTCGTCCTGTTCCGCGGTCAAGGACGGAGGCGTGGACGCCTCCTCACGCTGACTGCCACGACTGAGAGTCGGCAGGGCCAGCCACGGCGCGAGGAACAGCAGATCGTCCAAGTGCTCCTGGCAGTTCCGCTGCAGAGTGTGAGACCACCCTGTCAGTTCGTCCTCACTGTTTACGAGCGCAGCCGCGATCACGGTCGCCTGGTTCGTCGCGCCTGCGAGCAGTGCCAACATCGCACGCAGACTGGAAGAGGCTGGCGTCAGCTCTGCTTCGAGCGTAACGAACTCGGCATTGTCGGGGGCCAGACTCCGCAGAATTCGTACCGTGTCGTGCAGCCCGGACAGAACCTGCGGCGTGAAAATCTTCTCATCGGCCTGCTCCCTGAGTCCGGAGGCGAGCGTCAGCAGATGCCCCGCCAGGTTGCCGCTGTCCACACTGGAAACATACAGCGGCAGGAGAGGTCGCAATGATCGCGTGTCATACCAATTATAGAAATGCCTGCGATGCCGTTCGAGTTGTTGCATGGTGGCGAGAGTGTCGTGCGTGCGTCGAATCAGCCCGCTTACCGCGAGATACCCCAAGTCCCGCGCGGCAAGATTGGCGAGCAGCGCAAGCCCCATATTCGTGGGCGAAGTCCGCGAAGCGATCGTCCGGCCATTGACTTCCTGCACATTGTCTGGAGGGAGCCAGTTTTCCTGCGCCGTGACAAAGGTCTCGAAGAAGTACCACGTCTTGCGGGCGGTGCGTCGCAGAAAGGTCAGCTGTTCCTCTGTCAGATTCGGAGCCGCGGATGTAATGGGCTGGCTGATCCACCAGGCGATCCAGGGTGCCGCCAGCCAGATTCCCAAAATCGGCAGGGCCGACAGCAATTGAGCCGGATGGAACGACAAAAGGAAGAGCCCGCTCAGCAGAGCGACGATCGGCGCGATCCACATCGTGGCATAATAGCCGGCGAGGCTCGCGCACGCAGTCCATTCGGAATCACTCGACGTTTGCCATTCGAGAAGTCGTTTGTGCGTTACGAGCAGACGCAACAGCGTCCGTCCGATGGCATCCAGGCTGATGAAGGCGTCATACGGTAGAAAGGCCAGGGTGAGAAAGATTTGACCGAGTTGCCGACCGCCTGACCCGACTACGTTACGCAGATGCATCGCCCACGGCAAATCCGCTGGCTTGCGAAACACCGTGACTGGCGCCGACAACAGTCCCGGGAGCAAGATGATGGCCAGAACCAGCAACGACCCCAGGCTGCCGAGTGTCGGAATCAGCAGCCAATTGCCGAGTATCAACAGCATGAGGCCCACGGGAACCAGACTGCGTCGCAGGTTGTCGAAAATCTTCCACCGGGAGAGTGCGGAAAGTGGATTCGCCACGCGACGGGCGTCTGAACCGGGGACCCGCGGCAGAAGCCACTGCGTGATTTGCCAATCACCGCGAATCCAACGGTAACGCCGGTTAATGTCCACGTTGTAGCGAGAGGGATACTCCTCGTAGAGCTCCACGTCGCTGACGAGAGCAGAGCGGGCATGGCACGCTTCGAGTAAATCGTGGCTGAGAACGGTATTCTCCGGAAAGCGGCCGTTCACGGCTTGCTGAAAGGCATCCACATCGTAAATCCCTTTTCCGACGTACGAGCCTTCCTGGAACACGTCCTGATAGACGTCGGACACTTCCCGCGTGTAGGGATCAATGCCCGCGTCGCTGGCATTGAGCCGCACGAACCAGGATCGCCGGGCGCTCGGCAGACTCACTCCCACGCGCGGCTGCAGAATGCTGTAGCCTTCGGCCACAATCCCGCGCCGGGCATCAAACTCTGGACGGTTCAACGGATGGGCCATCGTCGCGACGAGCTGTCGGGCGGTATCTCGTGGCAGTTGAGTGTCGGTGTCGAGTGTGATGACATACTTGATCGAGGGGAGAATGGCGGTCACGCCGACGATCTCGGCAAAGCCGTCGCTGCAGCCTCCCCGCAGCAGCGAATTCAGCTGCACGAGCTTTCCGCGTTTGCGTTCGTAGCCCATCCACAGGCCTTCCCCGGCGTTCCAACGGCGTGGACGGTGAAACAGGAAAAAGTGGTCCTGGCCATCGGGCAAATATTTGCGGTTCAGCATCTCGACGCCGGCCCGCGCCCGCTGAATCAACTCGTCGTCTTGAGGCAGAGTCTCCCGCGGTGCGTCGCGGAGATCCGTCAGCAAGGCGAAGTGCAGGTGCTGATCTCGATTCGCAAGATGATGAATCTCCAGTGTCTCGATGAGGCGATCAACGCCGTCGAGGCTCGTGAGCATCGTGGGAACGACCACCATCGTTCGGTGTTCCGCGGCGATGCCGTGGGAGTAGTCCAGCCGCGGAAGTTGATGGGGCTTCACCAGTAGCGTGGACAACCAGTTCATCACCGCCACGGCCAATTGGCTTGCACAAAGGAGGAAAACCAGGGCGAACAGGATGAGCTGCCACCCCTCTATTGCCAACGTCTGAGCCTGCCGCACGACCGCGGACGTGGCGACCAGGGTGAGCAGCCCAATGCCGCCCGCATAAAACGTCAAGGGAAAGCGTTGGATGCCTCGTTCGATGATCGTTCGCCAGGGCCACCGCACCTTCACCGCGCGGTCCAGCACGGACTGACCCCTGTCGATGAGGTAGAATCCCACATGGGCAGTCCGGTCCTGGTCCCCTTTCTGCCGGGCGCTGTCCGCGGCCAGTTGGATAGCGCGCTGCGCGACATCCGCTTCCGTGAATGGGCTGTGCTGGGCCAATGCTTCGACCCGATGGCGATAGCGATCGCGGGTCGAAAAATCCATCTTGCTGTATACTCCCGCCGGGTCGGTACGCAAAGTCGCCTCGACCAGACTCAGGGTCTCTACGAACTCCTTCCAGTCCATCGCGCTCAAGAAGCGAAGACTGGCAATACTGTGGCTGACGGAAACCTGATCGGCCGCCTGATTCTGACTCTCGAGATGGACAAGCTGTTCGATCGACAACCCGTGTTCAACGAGCCGCTGTTCGAGCCAACTGCGCGCGAGGTGCAACACCGGACTTTGCAGCGACAGACGCTGGCAAAACTCCGCTACGAACGAACTCGACACGGGAAGGTCGGCTTTCGCCATGTCAGCCACCACCACAACCAGGCGGGAGGGGTTCTTTTCCGCCATCTCCTGCAGACGATCCACCCACAAGCGGGCCAGATCGCTCTCCTCCCGGGCGATCGTCAGCCGGGTGGCGACGCGCTGCAGGTTCTCGATCAAGCCCAGTCGCAGCATGATCGGAATGGCCCACAGCTCGCCCAGTTTCAACGAGCCCACGGTCTTGTAGGCGGCGATGAAGGCGTCGAGCGGTTTCGCGTCAATCTGTGCGTCCACGTGCGAGATGAATTCGAGCACGATGTCGTACACGCGCGGCAGTCCGGCTGAAGGGCCGTTCACCAGACGGGGCAACTCCCGGCTGTAACCACGGGGCAAATGCCGCCTGGCCAATTGAACCTGCTCCTCGATCAGGTAGAAGTTGTCGAGCAGCCATTCGGCGGCGGGAGTGACCCGGCGGCTTGGATATGCGGCCAGGGTTGCGCGGTTGAAGGCTCTTAAGATGCCCTCGTTCTGGCCCAACCGGGTCAGCAAACGGTTGGGGCCCTTCCCGGTAACGACCCGGTGTTTGGCGGCGAGCTCTTTGGCATGGCGCGCCAACTGCTCGACACTGAACAACTCGTCCAGCAGAAGGGACTCGCGGGCGCGCGAGCGTGTCTTCCTGGCCATCCACGTCTGCCGGCGTAATGAGAAAATCTTCATGTTGTTCATGCTCTCCGACCGTGATTCCTGTCACTGATCTGCCTGCTCTTACCGCGACGATCGCGTCATCCCGACCAGACCTCTTCTCTGATCGTCGCGTTCTGGACTTCATGGAGTTCGATAACTTCGGCGAATATTCCGGTGTCGTCATCCACTTCGAGCAGGACATGCGGGGTGAGTACCACGCGAAAGATGTTGATTGGTGCCACAGCGCTGGAATCGCCCGCCTGGGGGATGCGGCGGACGTCGCGAATCGCGGTCGTCGACGGACCAGAATGCTCATCGCGGCAGTGGAGGCATATCTGCGTAATGACCGATGGACCAGCAGGACTGTTCACGGAAGTTTCTCCTTCATCGGGGCCAGAGTCCAGCTCGCGGATGACGCAGCCAGCGGCATGTTGCGGTAGCTGATCTCCGCGTTGTGGATCGGATTCCACTGCGCCAACGGCAATCAGAGCGTCGAAGTATGGGGTGAGTCGTCGCCCACACCTCTGGACCCTGTTCGAGCGGTAGCCTGTGACGTTTGAATGTTCTGTCTCGTGCGACTTACACGCGAGCCTCGTCCACCCTATACGCATCGGTAGTCTGCTCGAACATCAAACAATGCGTTGCGGTCACGCGAGCCGTTCGATTCTCGTGCGCTTCCAGCACAGCCTCCATCGTTGCCGCATGAAGGCAAGCCTCGCGAGGTCCGGCGGCGTCAACCACCACGAGCTTAAGATCATCCCCCGGTGCGCCCGTCTGATCCCGCAGGTACACTTTCACCAACGGATACGGTGTGAGCGCGAGTGGGCTATTCCTGCAGAACTCGTCATAGAAGCCTTTGTCGGAGAAACCGTAAATCGGCGAGCAGCCAATTCCCGCCCGTAACGGCAGGGTTTGCGGGCCGATGCGACGAATTCCATCCATCAGCACGTAGTACGGTGTGTCGACAAGCATGGCGCTCATTGGCATGGTGGTTTCCATTCGAGTGTTAAGCCCTGCTGGGAGGTCCGAACGTGAGCGAGTCGGTCAACGTTCGTGCATTTCCTGTTTCCGCGATGGTTCTTCCATTCCCGTGCCGTTCCAGCTGTCGACAGGGATTCTGCCGGCGAGGCGGAACACCTGTACCATCGTGCCGGTCGTGAAGGCATGCACGACGGCGCCGGTTGTGGTCTCCACTTCCGCGGCGGCTTCGCCGACCGCGACTCCGGTGATGCGTCTGATTTCCTCTCGCAGCAAGTCGACGGAGTCGTTGAAGAGCTGACGGTGAAACTCGCGTATCTGCGAGGCACCGTCGGGTGTAAGGGACAGGGCCTTCTCGGCGGGCGATAGCGCCTCGTGCAGCGTGACGACGAGCGTGTCATCGCTCAGGACCAGGGTCACGGCTTTGGGCGGATAACCCGTCCGCTGCTCTTGATGGATACTGATCGCCTGGGCGACCTGCTGTGCCATGGTGGGATCCAGCTTTTTCATGGGACTACTCCCTGGACATTGGCAAACGCGGCACAGCGGGAAATCCTGGAAACTGACTTGGCGAATCATTGGCAGTCGTGTTGCCATGTCGGCTCCCTATGGTAACGAGCATCCCGGTCGAGCCGAGTTACTCTGTTTCTACTCACTCAACAACTTCGACTCTCTTGCGGAACTATCCCGCATGGAGCTGCCTGACTGGAATCCGCCCGGCATCCGATCGGTCCTCACGCTACAGGTGGGCGCGAGCCAGCTCGATTTGGGCATCCAGGAGCTCCTGCTTGGGAACTACGGTATTGACGATGTTCTGAACCTGCATTCGGGAGTACCCTGCTTCCTGAGCCCCCGGGTGCGATGACATGACCTTCATGTAAAGCTGGAGAGCCGCAGGCAAATCACGTCCCGTATAGTGTGCCGCGTAGGCCGCGGCATATTGCTGACCAGCTTCCGTAATCTCCGTGTCGACTCGCATTTCCAGCGTTCCTTCCAGAAAAGGGGCTTGCGGTCGACCGCTCGGACCTCGACGACCGACAAGAACAAAAAAAACCGACGCGGCGAATACCCGGAGGTACTGAGCCACGTCGGCTTACTCGTTAACGAGCCACCCGGCCAAGGCCGGTTTGCTCTTTATCTAGTCACCCAACAACGGACATCCCGTGGAATCGACTTCGCAGCCGTTGCTCGTCCACGACTGAGTCTATTCTACGGCAAAGATGGGGGAAGGCAAGCGAGCAGTCAGATTGGCTGCAAATCGCCGATCATCGGGCGTCTATTCGCGGTGACCATTCGTGCGTCGCCAGCATACGGCAGACTGCGTGAACCGGGCAGTTGTGCTGGGTTGGGTCCAGGTCGTCAGGGATACGTCGAGGGTAGATCGCAGCCAATGTGCCTTCACGGGAGTATCCGCCTTGGCTGGGGAGACGCTTGGCCGTCACCCACGACCTGCCCGAGCTACTCAGTGACAAAGAACGCCTCGCGCGTGGCCGGGGCGAGGCAGCAGAGTGCCAATCTGCTCCCTTTCATCTGCAAATTCCTGTTGAATTGGATCAGCGCGCTGATGGAGGCCGCGTTGAACGTCTCCACTCCGGAGAAGTCGAGCAGGACCCGGCTGTCCCTGCCCAGCAGGTCGGCTAGTCGTGACAAGTCGTCGCGGAGGTCGGTGGCGGCGGCGTCTTCGAAGTTGGGCGGGACTTTGAACTGCACGCAGATCACGTCGGCCCTGCGCGAGACTTCCAGATGCGCAAAGCTCCATGATTTGGGAGCGGTGGCTTCCGTCGCGAATTTGCCTGATTTGGGCATCATCGCCTGGGCCGCTTCGTCACGCAGATCGTACATTTCGAAGTATCTATGCCGGTATTTTGCCATGGTTGCTCCCTTCGGCGGGCTGAATCACTGCCATTGCGCAGGGTGTATCTTCGTGAAGACCAATCGGGTCGGCCGACGAAGCTGAAGCCTATTCTGATCCATCGTCCCCTGGCGCACCAGTCGGCTTCCGGCGACTTGGCCACCGACCAGTGCGGCGGGATGTCGCGATTCTCGGTGAGGGGGCCGTGGCGGGCAGTCACGAAGGGAGGAGAAACCCGCATCCCCCATGATCCGGCCGGGGGCTGAATGAGTGGTCGCGGACATCACTGCGGGGAGCCGCGGAACTTTCGCTGGCAGCCTGTCCAACGCCGAATTCTCGACGGTATTCGGGTAGTGCCGAGCGATTTTTGCCCGCGGTGAGCCGGGCTCTTCGTGCCGAAGAAAACGGCTGCGGGCCTCCGCAGCCGCTTTCCTGTGACAGGCCAGTCTATCCTGCTGTTGGCCAATAAGGTACAATATTTGTACCTGCACGATTTGCAGCTCAGCAGCACGGCGGGCGTCGTAAGCCTGAGAGAGGACCCCACGTTGTTGGCCAGCATGATTCCCTTACTTGTCGCAGCCGGTTCTGAACCCTGGGTGGTCGGTGGGTTCATCGTCGCTTTACTGTTCGTTCTCTTCGTCGTGGCGGTGGTGTTCTTCTATGGGGCTCTGTGGCTGCAGGCTTACATGACCGGAGCGGATGTGACCGTGGCGAGCTTGATTGGCATGAGCTTCCGCCAGGTGAATCCCAGCATGATCGTCACCGCCAAGATCATGGGTCGGCAGGCGGGTCTGAGCATCGATCGCGTGAGTGGTATGAGCACGGAGCATTTGGAGGCTCACTACCTGGCCGGTGGCGACGTGATGCGAGTGGTCCGCGCCATCATCGCCGCTCATCGTGCCGGCATCGACCTGGACTTTGACCGCGCCGCGGCGATCGACTTGGCTGGCCGCGATGTGCTCGATGCCGTGCGCACCAGCGTCTCGCCGAAAGTGATCGACTGTCCCGCGCAGCAGCCGGGCGGTTGTACGACGTTGAGTGCCGTGGCCAAGAATGGGGTGGAGCTGCGCATCCGCGCGCGAGTGACCGTCCGCACGAACCTCGATCAATTGATTGGCGGAGCGACCGAGGCAACCATCGTCGCCCGCGTGGGGCAGGGGATCGTGACCACCATCGGATCTGCTGAGACGCACATGGAAGTGTTGGAAAAGCCCGACCGCATTTCCAAGGGTGTGCTGAACCGTGGCCTCGACGCGAATACCGCATTCGAAATCGTCTCGATCGACATCGCGGATATTGATGTCGGCGAGAACATCGGTGCGCGGCTGCAGACCGACCAAGCCGAAGCGGACACGCGCATGGCGCGCGCGCTGGCCGAGGTGCGTCGCGCCGAAGCTGTCGCCTGCCAGCAAGAGATGCGGGCCAAGACGGTTGAGAACCAATCGCTGGTGGTGCGTGCTGAAGCCGCCATCCCGGCGGCCATGGCGGTGGCTTTACGCGAGGGCAGGCTGGGCATGCGCCGAGACAATTCGCGGCGCGGCGAACGACTGCCCAGCTGGGCCAGATAAACACTGGGGCCAGATGATCACGGGGCCAGATAAACACTGGGGCCAGATGATCACGGGGCCAGATGATCGCCGGGACAAGGATCCCACGCCTGAGTAGTTGAACACCTCGGGTAGTCGCTTCCAGCCCGGACGCGAGTGACCCTCGCCTTCAGTGCTGCCGGACATGACCGGGGAAGATAGTCCGGGTCTTTTTTTTTGAGGAAAGGGATTGGTTGTCCCCCTGACAGAAAACGACTTGCCTCCGCGAAACAAATGGACGCCGCCTGAGGATGCGAAATCCACAGCGGTAGCGAGTTACGCAACTTCACTCCCGGCTCGTACGCCGGAGTTGAATCGGGGACTCGACCTTCACGCTGGAGGAAGAGTCGCATTCGCAGTAACAAACAGGAAAGGAATGACAGATGCCATCTCTTGGTAAGACCACTTTCGACGGCAAGTCGGGGAAAGCGTATCGTTTCACGGTATACCCTTTGCGCACCAAAATCCGCAAGATCGCCGGGCTCTATATCATCGCCAACCGATCTCACGACGATTCCAGCGGACATCAGCATCAAGCCCTGTATGTGGGCCAGACTGAGGATTTGTCGCAGCCTTTTGAAGCTCACCGCAAAGCGCAGGAATTCGAGCGGTGCGGTGCCAACTGCATTTGCCTCCACGCAGACGAATCGGAAGATTCTCGAGTTGAAAAGGAACGAGACCTCGTGGCCGCCACGTCTCCCATGTGCAACGACTGAGGCTTGGCCGTCCTGACGTGCAACGGCGACAAGGTGACTCGAGTGACTGTGTCGGCGTGGGCGCATCGGCAAGCGAACGAAGTGAGCTGTCAGCCCCACGGCAGGATCGTGCAGGACGGTCGCAGGAAGCACGGGACCGGGGGACGCTCACGCTGACCCGCGCTGGCCGTTCAGGGTGTTCGTGTGTGTCGGCGAAGAGACCTTTTGGCGAAAGTCGCCGCGGCGCTCGTCCCTGATGAGTCCCGGCAATCCATGAATCACAAGAAGCCCACTCCCATCCTTGGTGAACAGAACAGGAAGATCTGTCCTGTTTGTGGAAAAAGGTCCTACTCCGCCGGTGGTATCCATCCGCAGTGCGCCGTGCAACAGGCCGACGCGCCTCGCCAACAGCAACTCAAGGCGACCAAGAAATCCGACGAGAAGAAGAAGTCCGCGGTCAGAAAGACTGCCACAGACTTGGAGTCAGAAGAAGTGTCCCAAGTGCGGTTTGGAAGTGCATGTCCGCAAGAAAATCTGCGACTGCGGCTTCGACTTCTCTGAATCGTAGTCGGACTCGGCTGAGATCCTGACCCGCGTGGTAAGGAAGACGCAGTTCTCGGCGTTCGATCCGCCTCGTCGACCTATCTTCATAGCCCAACGGCGCGTCGATCTTGAGTCGAGAGCGTTGTGCCGGCCGGATCTTCTTCCAACACGTTCTCGCACGACGTGCGCCCTGCCGGATGGTAGAATCTCCGGCAGAAGCTTCTGGCGAGTGACCGGCACGAATAGCAGCACCGCTCTGTGTTGCCGGACACCTCACAGCCTGACACGGGATTACTACCATCGAGCGGAGCATTCAGGCCATGACAAGGTACTGCCCATTGTGTTTGCCCGTCCTGCTGGTTCTGTTCACCGCGGGCGGCCGCTTCGTGTGCGGGGCCGAACCGGTGGCGGAAGGATTGATCTTGCATCTCGACGCCGAGGCGCAGATCCAGAGCGGGGGGCGCGATTCCGCAAACAACAAGTGGCAGAACCTGGCCACGCAACCTGATCGCATCGCCGGTTCAGCCGTGCTGCACAACTTCCAATTTGACACATCTTCCGGGTGGACCGGTACCGGCACGAAGCTGGAGCCGTACGCCTTGCGATTTGATGGCGAGAAGACGTATGTCGAGGGGCCGGGCAATCTCGAATTGGCGGACATCACGTTGGAGGCCTGGGCCTCGATCGAAGGGTCCAAGCTGCGCGGAGCGACGCTGATCGGTAATGACTTCGGCCAAGGGGGTATTTCGCTGATCTACTCGACCAGCGCCCAGGCGATTCTGCTCCTGCACGAACGGACGTTCACGACAACCGGCGCCGGATCGCCCCTGGGACAATGGTCACAATTGGTCGCGGTCCAAGCAGGGGACAAAGCCCGCCTCTTCGTGAATGGTCGACGGGTTGCCGTCGTGGATGCGCCCAGAACCCTGCAGACGGAGCATCGTTGTTTCTATCAGTTGGGTGCCGCACGATTTCCCGAAATGGATTACGCCGCAGCCGACAGTCTGATCGGCCAAATCGCTATTGCGCGGGTCTATGACCGGGCACTCACGGACAATGAGGTGCTGACTAACTTCCTGGCTGATCAGGAGCGGTTCATGATTCCGCCGTATGTCGCCCCCGAACCGGTGTCGTCGATGCCCGTTCCACAGGTTCCTCTGCTGGGGCCCATGCCCGCGGTGCGCTCGCTGAAATGGCCTTACTATGACGAACCGGTAGCGGTGTCCGGCCCGGCCGTGAACGGCACCTACACGATGATTCAGGGGGGCTTCGACGGATTCCCAACGAAACTGGCCCATCCCTATCCGGTCAACCAATGGATGACAGATCCGGCGGAGAAAGACGTTCAACCGTCCGTTACGATCGACTACAAGCGACCGGTGGCGGTGACGCGGTTCGTCCACTATTTCGACGAGTCGCGTGCGCCTGCGGCATGGAAAGATGTCGATATCCTGGTCTCCACGGACCAGAGCGAATGGAAGCGGGTACAAAGCTTGAGGAACCTACCGCTCGATGCGCCCCAGGTCCTGGGGATCGACGATCCCGTATCGGCACAATACTACCGGATCGAAATCAAAGCACTGGCCGACGACGCGAAGGGGCTGGTGACAAATGAAGTGGAGACGTATTACGGGGCGACGATTGGCAACATCCAGACTGCCCAGCCCTTGGCCACGCAGACGGAACCGTATAGCGTCCGAGTGCGGGTGGTCAATCCCGATGCGGCGATGCGCGATGTCTCGATCCGGCTGGTGGCGCCCCCAGGGGCATTGAAGGAAGACATTGAAGGACCGGTACCGCCGATGGAGGCCGGCGGAGGCGTTTGGGTCACATTCTACGTGACACCACTCGTGGCTGGTTCGATCCCGTTAACCGTCGAGATGCGCCAGCATGGCGCGTTAGTCGACCAGCGTCCATACTCGCTCCGCTGCAAACCGAAGCTGGCCTTCCAGCATCTCTCATGCGAGGGCGCGCAGTTGGCTGGTAACGGGGAATCCCTGATGCTCACAGGGTCGATACTCAACGATGGCACGTCACCCGCCCGGGGCGTTCATGTGCAATGGATGGAGGCGCGGGCCGAACTTGGCGACCTTGGTCCAGGAGAGCACGCTCCGTTCGAGATCGCCGCGAACGTGCGACCGGGATATCAGGAAGGGTTGGTTGTGGCAGCGGCTGACAATGAGGTTCGCTCATCTGTGCGGCGTTCCGTCATCAGTCCGACCGCCAAATGCCTTTCGGTCGACAACCGTACTTGCCAGACACAGTGGGAGGAGGACGGTGGTGTGCTGCGCTGGACAACTCGTCTGAAGGGAGAGGCTGAGTCGCAGATGTCCGGCAGTCTGGCGGTATTTTCTGGCCAGCAGTCGTGTCCGGTGAGTCTGGTCCAGGGCGACGGCTCAGCCGGGGCCTTGGCAGCGGTGGTGCCGGGTGGAGTTCTTCTGGCCGATCTTCTTTCGACGGTGGATGGTCTCGAGGACCAGGGATGGCGCTGCCGCGTCATGCCCGACGATCCCTCGACACTCAAGCATCCCTGGCTCGATCTGGAGTTGCGACTGAGCGTCGATCAGGCGCAAGTGATGTTTCGCCCGCATATCGATTGGTATACGGTCGAGCATGGTCCCAACTTCCGCCCGTTGACAAACGGTCACAACAGCGCGACCCGCATGATGACGATTGAGACTGACGAGGGCACTGTCACCATGGTCCCCGACACCGACAACTTGTCCTGGGGATTCACCGACGACCACCAGATGACCGTGCAATTTCAGATACCGTTGGACGGGCGAGCGGGTCCCGACCAAGGCCGTTGGCGGCCGGTTGCCGAATCTCCCCAAGACTTTCAGCTGACGTTGGCCGCTGGCAAGGGTAACTGGTGGGATGCTTACAGGCATGTTGTGACCGACATATTCCAATTCGAACAGCCGCGACAGTGGGCCATGCCCATCACTCAGATGCAGATGCTTACGGTCCGCGAGCTGATGAGCTATGAGGCATGGAGCGAGCGGCATCAGATCGTGCGCAACCTGACGACCGACGAGTGGTTTTGGCCGATGTACGGAGCTTGCTACACGTTGCCGGCACTTTACAGTTGGCACCTGGCCACCGATTATCCGACCGCCCGCATCAAGGCCGAGAAGACGGTGGATTGGCTGCTCGAAATCCAGCACGATGAAGGGCCGATGGCCGGAGCCTGGTTCACATCCTATTTCTCCGATGCCAAGTCGAACACCCTGGTGGGCGGAGATTTTATTCGCAATCCCTGGATCATTCCACACGGCACGGGGATCGTCGTGAAAACCCTGCTCTGGTATTGGGATGCCAGCGGGCGCAAGGATCAGCGCGTGCTGGCCGCGGCCCAGCGTGGTTGCGACTGGATGCTCAAGGTGATGCGACCGGACGGCGGACTTCCCTACGCATTCACGGTGGAGGGCCAACCGATTACACAGGCCTGCGGCGCGGGACAGATCTGGTGCACTTGGGCTCTCTGGCGCATGTACCAGGTAACCGGCGACGAGAAACTGAAGGAGGCGGCGCTGCGGTCCAAGGACTTCTTCCGCAAGACTTACATGGACGTGCATCGTTACGTGGGATATTGGGAAGATACCGTCGGAATCACCGCGGAGAAGAACGAGACGATTCTTAGTTGGGAAGCGTATGAACCGGCCATCGCCACGCTGGTCTTCAGCGAAATGGGCGACCGGGAACTCGCCTTGGCCGCCGCCCAAGACACGGCGACCTGGTCCTGGACCCGCGTCATCAGCACCCGGCAATATGAAACGTGTTTGGGGCAAACCACTGAGCAAGCATTGTGCGGCCCCTCACAAGCGCAATGCCCGATGGTGGGATTGGCCTTCCATGAAATCTATGAACAGACCGGCGAAAAGTTGTGGCACGATCTTTCCGGGGCCACGAAGTCGACGAATTTCTGCGCCGATCCTGAGCAGGCTTACGGCATGGTGGCGACCAGCGGTTGGTGTTTTGCACTCTCCGCAGTCGCCGGGCCGCCATATGACAATGTCAGACCGTTCGTCACTCCCAACATGAGCAAAGGGGACTATGGACGACAGCTCTGGGTCGGCTGGTGCACCGATCAATTCGCCTGGCTCAGCCTGGAGTGGTTGATCCGCGAGGGTAACATCCGTGCTTCACAATTCGTGAAGATCCATCCGGAGCGTCTGCGGGGCACGGTTCTCGGAGCCCCTGGCCGCATCAAAATGCCCGAGGAGAAGTGCGAGGTGCACAGCTACGAACACTACGATATTAACTGGGTCGGCTACCAGAACGATCTGCAGTATGCCCTCTTGGTGATGAACCACAAGCAGACTGTTCGCGTCGCCGTGCGACCGCACGAGGCACATCTGGACGTGTACTCGCGACCACCGAGAATCCTGGTTGGCGCGCCGGATCAATGGCGCGAGGTGAGCGCCAGGAAGGAAGGAATACAATACGTGATCGAGATTCCGGAAAACGGCAATGCGCTGGTGATCTGGGATCGCATCAAGTGACACAAGACAAACGGCAGATCACAGATGGAAGATAGGTTCCGGTGGCGTGCCCCGCGCGCGGCCCTCGATCTGCCTGCAAGGATGGGCGAACATGCGCCCCCCCGACCCGCCCTTGTACCGCCCCCTAGACGAACAGATCTTCGAATAAATCGTGCCACGCACCTGACAACATGCCACCCTACCTCTATAGTCATAGACTCCAGCCGAAACATTTCCCGCAGATTATTCACTCGATCTAATCCGCAAATACAATCGCACCGCGTAGTCAAGTATTCAAGTCAAAGGCATGGCACTCGGCTTCGTGTCCAGGAGTGAAGGCGAGCGCCGCGAGATCGCTCCAGGTCGTGATCGCTTTCGGCGGCCCACAACTGTCAGGGTGTGAACGAACTGCGGCACACAGTTGGTGTGAAGGTAACGTCAGGATTTCTTGCAGGAGGAAGAGGCATGTATGGACTTACGACGGTCGCCGTTTGGCACATCGCGTTGCTCGCGACAAGCGGAAACGGGTATCAAGAAGCTTACAATCGGGCTGAGAAAGCGGGCAAGCCGCTCTTGGTGCTCGTCGGCACGGACCAGTGCCCCGATTTCCAGGCGATGAAACAGCAAACGCTGCCGGCGCTCAGTCGTGCCGGCGGACTGAAGGATATCGTCTTCACCGAAGTCGATTCAGATGCCATCCCGGCGCTGACTCGCCAATTGCTGCGCGGCGACTCACTTCCACAGTTGGTGCTTTATACGCCGGTCGGGAAGTTGTGGCGTCGAACGCATCTGTCGGGCGCTCAGTCGCAAAGCGAGATCCTCGCGTTCCTGAAGCAACAGATTGCCAGGGGGCAGGTGGTCGCTGAGAACGCAAGTAAGAAGAGGACCACCACATTCTCCAGCCATTCCCCTGTCATGAACTCCTATTCGTCTGGCGGTTCGTGAAGCGGCGGTGCTTGCCGATAGTTTATCGGCATGGCTGAAGTGATTGGCTGATATCCAGAGCCGCATGGCGCTGCACGATCGGTGTCCGTCTGCAAAAAGCACCGTTGTGACCAACGCCAGCACACCAGAGTGCGGCTAGCGCGACAGACTGGGTCGCACCGCAGTCTCCACCGGATTCTCTTACTCTTACTCTTACTCTTACTCCTACTCTTACTCCTAACGCGGGCTGCGCCCGCAACCAAAACGGGAAATCCGAAATCCCAATATCGAAATCCCAAACAAATTCGAAATCCAAAATTCGAAATCCAAAACCTCCGCTGCCGGCAAAACGGCCGCGGGCGGGCCCCCAGCAGATTCTCACCAGCAGCATGCCATTGCATCCTCCGTTTTCCCTTCCTCCCTTCCTCCCTTCCTCCCTTTCTCGCACTTTTCTGTGCTTCGAATTTCGGATTTTGTTCCAAACATGCGCGCACCGTGCGCGCATCCTACACGCGAAAACGTTACTCCCCAGGCCCGCAACCTCCGATTACGCGAACCGGATTCTGGTGTGCGGGCGCTCGCACGCAGACGTGAGCAAGATGGTGGCTCTGTGCGTGGCGGGCTTGTCACACCCCACCGGATTCTGCCGCGAAAACACCTTCTCAGGGCGCTACCGACAGGCCCTGTGGCGACGGCGAATCAGAGTGAGTCCGGCAACGGCAAGGCCAGTAGACAGGAGGGCGAGCGTTGAGGGCTCGGGGACGACTCCGACATTCTCTAACTGAAAACCATCACCGAAATCCGGACCGTCGGCAATGATGTCCCAGACCTTGGCGAAGCCGAGCGGTTGTGCGGCGCTAGTGAAGTCCACTTTGCCGGGCCACTGGCCCTGCGAACTGGAAATGGATCGGATCGTCGAGGTGCCCGGGAAGAGCGCGAGCAGGTCCACTGATTGACCATCGGCTACCAGTTCGAATCGGTCGGCGAGTCCGACCGAAGCGAACGTCAGGTACGTTAACTGGACCGCCACTGGAAATTCGAGCCGAAGGTACTCGCCGCCGTTCTTACCATCCAGCTGAACTTGGCCCTGCACACCCTTATCCGTACCAGCTTGAGAATTGAAGACGCCCAATCCCCATTTATCCATGTAGGCCTTCGCGCTGTTCTCGTCCCAACTGGGGGTGCATCCCACATTGGATCCGGTCACTAGCACCTTGAAATCGCTGGGCCCAACCACAGGCGCCACGGATACGAATTGTGCGCACCCAAACGGTTGTCCATCCAAGTTGGGCACGAAATGGTATTCAATATCGGCAAATAACGTGCTAACGGCTCCCAGGAAGACAGCCAAACAGGGCAGCAAAATCAATGATTTATGCACCGCTCTTCCTCCTTCTCTCCATAGCTCGGCCGGGCCGAATCACTTCCCGAAACAGTGCCCGTGCATGCTGACGATGCGGAATCAGCACATTCCGATGCGTTACGCTAGATACCGCGACTTGCCTGTTCAGGACAAGCTTCCTAACCGGACTCTCATCCTACATCGCCTGAATTACGCCCGCAATGATGCGGTGTGGCGAAATCGCAAGATAACAGGGGGGGGGTTGGCCCAGAACAGCCATGGTGCTCATTCGGTATCCGTGGGACCTCGCATCGGAGCAGTTGCGAGTCCATCCCGTTTGCTGTCGATCCGAGGTCCGACGCACGCCGGCGCACGTCCACCGCGAATAACAGAACCTCAAACCTGCAAAACACTTGCGCGCCGGTAGCGAACGGCAGGATGGGCGCTGCGGCGAGTCCTGGACAGGTGGGGATATGAGTCTTGAGCACCCGGAATTGTCTCGAAGTATGGTCCTTTTACCTCGGACGTGCGACTCGCATGTGGCCGCGTGGCAGGCTCGTTTGAGGGGGCATCACGATATTGCGGCGAGAATCCACCGCGCCACCTCTCGACTCTACCGAGTGACCCGGGTTCCAATCCCGCAAGGACGGTCACCACGGCGCGGCCGTTGGTTCCTTGGGCATTTGCTTCGCGCTGGACCACCGAATGCCTGCCACATCCGATCGAGAACTCCACGCTCAATCGCTCGCAGGCCTCGTGGAGTCGAGGTCGTGCATCACCAGCATCGGCGGGGACCAGAGTAAGACCAACGGAGTGCAGCCCTGCTCTTACTCTTACTCTTACTCTTACTCTTACTCTTACTCGTACTCGTACTCTCCCGCCCTCCAAGCCCGATCTACGGCAGTGGACTCGGGCCGCTGGGCTGAGCGGTCGCGTGGTACGAAGAGGAGTAAAGTTTTCGCGTGTAGGATGCGGGCACGGTGTGCGCATGTTTGGAACAAAATCCGAAATTCGAAGCACAGAAAAGTGGGAAGAAGGGAGGAAGGGAGGAAGGGAGGAAGGGAAGAAGGGAGGAAGGGAAAACGGAGGACGCAATGGCATGCTGCTGGTGAGAATCTGCTGGGGGCCCGCCCGCCACGGCTTTGCCGGCAGAGGAGGTTTTGGATTTCAAATTTGGATTTCGAATTTGTTTGGGATTTCGATATTGGGATTTCGGCTTTCCCGTTTTGGTTGCGGCCACAGGCCGCGTCAGGAGTAAGAGTTCGATGATCATTGGGAATAGGCAGCGAGCAGCGAGGCAACGCGCGGGAGGATCGCTCGCATCTCGAGCCTTCGGCCTGGCAGAGAGAAGGAGGTGGCGGTGAACCGCCGCTGAGGGTTCACCTGGACTTCCGCATTCCGGATTCCCTATTCCGCATTCCCCATTTCGCACCTCGCACCGGCTTCCCACCCGCATCCGGGCGCTTCCCCACGTCAGTACGGAGTGTTTTGGGCATTATGCGAGTCAGCCGCTACAGCTTCCATGGTTACACTGACAGCGGAACACGCGCGTGAATAATCCGGGCTGAGCGAATTCGTGACTGCGCGGCGGGTGCCTGTTGCCGAATCTCGCTGCATCATCAAGGTCGTTGGCCGTAGGGGTCGTTGGGTGGGGGCCGTGTCGGATTTCGGTTGCTACCGAATCTGGGCGGTTACCAGAGATACTCACAGCCGACAAAACCACCCTGGAAGAACGTTCCACCGCTATTGTCCAGACTCACTATCCCACTGGATGGGTCGGAGTTGTCCAATTGCTCGGGTGCCAGCGCAATCCCCTCGATCCAGAGGGCCATATAGCTGACGCGGAGGGAAAGTCGGTCGGTGATGCGACGTGTGGCCGACACGCCAATGTCGCCGGCGAAGGCCGCATGCGAGTCGTTTGCTGCCGCGAACGTGACCGCTCCCCCTGCGCTCGTGAAATCCTCGGAAGTGGACTGACTGGCAGCATTGCCGTAGACTCCGGCTTTGACCCAACTATCAAAGCTCCATGCACCGCAGTGCTGCAGTGTGAGCAGCGTGCCCAGCTGAAAACCGTACAGATGGTTGTTCACGTCAATCGAATAATGTGGAGTTGTTCCACCTGTCCGGAAGACCGTCTCGAACTGCTCGCTGATCTCAATCCAACGAAAGCCAGCCAGTGTTGTGAGCCAGCATACGTTTGTCGACTGGTGATATAGATTGACTTCCGTGTTGTAGAGACTCGACGCGTAGCGGAACGTGGCGACGCCATACCCGGAATTTGGGTCGCCGGGCGTAATCAGCTCAGGCAGGTACGGCAGGCTCGGAAATTGAACACTATAGTTCCCAGCCACCTGGCCGGTGGAAGCCCAGCCGTCGATCGCATAGAACTCCACTCCGATTCGATTTCGATTGCATGGGTTGCATGGGTCGAGGCAACGGGTGATGCCGACATGGGGGCCCCAACCGAAGGCAAAATCGAGGTCATCGGTTCCAAAGACCTCGGATCCCTTAGGGGTATTCGGATCGCCGAAAGCGAGTGGCAGGTTACCGGCACTATTGCGGGTCAGGAACAGGGCGCCGGCCCACACATCCCAGCAGCAACAGGGACTACTGTTGCAGCACGAGGCCAGGTTTCCGTACGACGGCGATGGCTCATTTAGTACTGCATCCATTGGCTCAACATTGGACGCCTGCGGCATCGACGAATGGTCTTTCGCGACACCGACACCGGGCAAGGCAGCCACGACGATTGTGGCCAGCAGCAAGTACCATCCCCCAGAGAGCATCGCAGACAGGCTTTTCGCAGACTTCATCGGAGTTCACTCCCATAGCGTAGACGCTGACTGTGATGATGCAGTGCAGCGTCGGGCCGTCGCCAGCGTATGCATGGCCAAGGCACCTAAAAAAACGATTACAACGTGCTCATCAAGATCTTCGGGCCGAATTTGGCCGTGCATTCATAAAACGAGTCATCACGCAAATAACCCCTACAATCGGCAAGGTTCAGCAACGAGGTCGTGCGCGGGAGCCGCCCGGAAGAACAGATTGGGAAGAACAATAGGCCGTGCTGCCGCAGAGCGATCGCCGAGGGCAATGCCGATCTTTCTGGCAGAAAAGAACTTACGTGGCCTCGCCTGCGTCCGGGGTGTTGGCGGGAAGGGGCTGCGGTTGGCGGCCTGGCAGCCAGTGTGAGGCTCCCGAACTGGATGGTAGCCGAGGACGTCAATGATATCGGAATCGACCCAAGTGGAGGCCCACAGCGAGTCACTGTAACATTGCAGCGCCTCATCGGGGATTTCGTCCAATGGAGCCGCGTCCGCCGGCCCCTGTGAGAGCTTTCCGACTCACGATCGGTCGCAGCCTTGTTCGAGCAAGATGCGTGCATGAATCCTGTGGGTCTGAATCTGGCTGGTTGTCTGTCTTCGGCGTCGACAGGGTGCGGGTGACGCCTGTACTCGACAGCCCCTAGCAGTCCTGATAGCGTGACGAGTCGGCATGTCACGTATTGTCATTGGCAAAATGTTTGATTATCAACAGAGAGACGCGTCATGAACACACATACTCAGGCTAACTTCACAACGAAATATTCCAGACGCGGGTTTCTGCAGACGACGGCCGCGGTGGCGGGATCGGCCATGATTCCCGCGCAGCTTCTTGATGCTTCGCAGCAACAAAGCCTGGACTTCCCGCTCGTGGATTACCACGCTCATCTCGACACTAGCGTGACGCTGGAGCGGGCGCTGCAGATCGCCGGCGAGCGCGGCGCTAGACTTGGTATCGTGGAGCATGCCGGCACGAAGGAGAATCCTTACCGTGGCATGCTCAACAACGACGAGGACTTGCGGGCCTACCTGCAGATGCTGTCGGGCAAGCCCGTTTTCAAGGGCATCCAAGCGGAAGGGCTCGACTGGATGTCGTGCTTCTCCAAGGAGTTGGTCGCCCAGCTCGATTATGTGCTCACCGATGCGCTCACCTTCCCGGACAAGGACGGACGACGCATTCGCCTGTGGACCCCCGGTGTCGAGTTCGAGGACAGGCAGGACTTCATGGAGCGATACGTCGCGTTTCACGTCGAGATCATGGCCAAGGAACCGATCGATATTCTGGCTAATCCCACCTTGTTGCCGACATCGATGCAGGCGGACCACGATACCTTGTGGACGCCTGATCGCATGAGGAGGATCATCGCCGCCGCGGTAGAACATGGGGTCGCGATTGAAATCAATTCGCGATTCAGCCTGCCGCGTCTGGCCTTCCTGCACATGGCCAAGGAGGCGGGCGTCCGGGTTTCCTTCGGCTCCAATACGCCCGGGCTGGGGGTCGGACAGCTCGACTACTGCCTCCAGGTGGCGAAGAAACTGGACCTCCAACGCGAGCACATGTTTTCTCCCGCGCCCAGGGGAAGAAGCCCATTGAAGTGCGGCAGTTCGGCTGACGCGCGGAGCCGGTGGGTGGTGCACCCGGCGCTTCGCCGCCGGGTACCATGACGATCACACTGCCTGCAGTGCTGATGGACTGGAAAGTCGCCCCTTCTGTCTGGGACGCCGTCGATGGCAGCCAGTGTGGCGGCGAGGCTCCAGCGGCAGGGTCCCGGTCCTACTCCAAGAGTTCGCCCGTCAAAGTCAGAAGTGTGTTGTGCAGGATCTTGCACAACTCCTGATGGAAGACTTTCTGTTGCTCAACGGTAAACTCCACGCATTGCAGGGCATGACGCACGTCCTCGAGAATGCCGTTCAGGTCTGCGCAATGTGCGAGAATCTGCTCCGCCTGCCCCGGTTACGCCCTGCGAGAAGGAAGTCATGGACCTGCTGGTTTCCGGCAAGATGATCAAGGAGATTGCCGCTTTGCGGTGTGTCAGGATGGAGACCATTTGGAAACACCGAACGTCTGTTTTCCACAAGATGAAGGTGGAAAGCGAGGTGGAACTCGTGCACCTGGTTGCCGGACTCGAGGACGAGCAGCGCCAGTCAGGCCGGAAGGGCAGCTTCCCGGCGGTCTGATTTCATGCTCCATCGCGGCGGTGTCGCATTCGCACTTTCCACTCCTCGACCCAGCAGTACACGCAGGGCGTGATGAACAGCGTGATCAGCCCGACCGCCATGCCGCCGACGGACGGGACGGCCATCGGTTGCATCACGTCGGAACCGCGACCATCCACCAGGAAGACCGGAATCAGACCGAGCACGGTGGTGGCGGTCGCCATGAGGTTGGGCCGAATTCGCTTCCTCCCCGCCTCGACGACCAGGTCGCGGACTTCCTGGACCGTGCGCGGAGGTCGCTCCCGAAGCAGGTCACCGATATAGCTCGAGACGACCACGCTGTCATCCTCCGCCACACCAAACATGGCGATGAAGCCGACCCACACCGCCACGCTCATGTTGTAGCCCCAGAGAAACAACATGATGAACCCGCCGGAGGCGGAAACGAGAATGTCCGAGAAGACCAGGAGGGCGATCCACCAGCGTTTCAGCCCGATGTAGAGCAACACGAAGTCCAGCAGCAGGCAGATCGGGATCAGGATCTTCAGGCGGTCCATCGCCCGGACCTGATTCTCGAACTGGCCGGCCCACTGGTAGTAATATCCCGGCGGGAATATCAGTTCGCCGGATTTGATCTTGGCCTGGAGCAAGGCCTCGGCGTCCTCGACGACGCTCACCTCGTCCCGGTCGCGGGTGTTCATGGTGACGTACCCGACGAGGAGCGTGTTTTCGCTCTTGATCTCCTGGGGGCCGAGGGTGTAGCGAACGTCGGCCACCTGGCTGATCGGCACCTGTGCGCCGTCGGCCGCGGGGACGAGAATCCGTTGGAGTTCTTCCAGGTTGTCCCGCTGCTCGCGCGGGTAACGCACGCGAATGGGATATCGCTCGCGTCCCTCCACCGACATGGTGAGATTCTCGCCGCCGATGGCGATCTCAATCACGTCCTGCACGTCGCGAATGCTCACGCCGTAACGGGCGATTTTCTCGCGGTCAATGCGGAATTCGATATAGGGCTTGCCGACAATGCGGTCGGCTACCACATCGGTCGCGCCGGGAGTCTCCTTGAGGGTCCGTTCGATCTCCAGGCCGATCCGTTCGATTTCCTGCAGGTCGCTGCCGAAGATTTTCACCCCCATCATCGCGCGAAACCCGCTCTGCAACATGACGATGCGGGTCTGAATGGGCTGCAGCCAACTGGGCAGCACGCCGGGGATAGCGGTCTTTCGGCGCAGGTCTTCCAGGATTTCGTCCTTGGTGATGAACCGCTCTTCGGGCAGAAAGTATCGCAGCGGCGGCTTGAGCCATGCCGGCCAGTTCTTGTAGAACCGATCCACGGGCCGCTTGCGCCACTGGTCCTGGGGCTTGAGGAGCACGATCGTCTCGATCATCCCGATCGGTGCGGGATCCAGTGCCGACTCGACGCGGCCCGCCTTGCCCACCACGCTTGCCACCTCGGGGACGGTTTCCATGGCCATGTTCTGTTGGGCCATCGACTCCACGACTTCCGTCAGGGACCCGGCGGGCACCAAGGAAGGCATATAGAGAAAGGATCCTTCGTCCAAGGCCGGCATGAACTCGCGGCCCAGCCCCGGGAAGGTGTGCCGCATCCAGCTCCAGGGCTTCCACTGATTCACGTTTTCCACACCGAGCCCGGCCAGTCCCGCTTCGATCGGCGCGGTCAATTTGCCCCAGCCAAGCCAGATCATCAGTCCCAGCAGCATGAGGAAAGCGGGAAGGCTCAGAAACGTCAACTTATGGGCCAAGACCCAACGCAACGCGGGGACGTAGACCCCCAGAATCGCGCGCGACACGATGTTCTTGTCGGCCGGCACGAGCCGCTCCCTGCCAATACGGTAGACCAGCAGGAGCGTCATCACGCCAATCGCGGTGGAAATCAAAGAACCTCGGACCGCGTGTTCTCCGGCGTCCAGAAAGAACGTCTGGAACACGAGCCAGGATATGCCGGTCATCACCGCCGCGGCCAGCGCGCCCACAACGAGGCTCTTGCGACGACTCCAGCGGATGGGCTTCAGCAGATGGTAGGCGAGTGTCGGGACCACCGTGATCGCCAGGATCGCCGAAGCGGTGATCGCGAAGGTCTTCGTATAGGCCAACGGGCCGAACAGCTTGCCCTCCTGATCGGATAAAGCAAACACGGGGATGAACGAGACGATCGTATTGGAAACGGCAGTGATGATCGCACTCCCCACCTCAAACGCTCCTTCTTCAACGCACTGGTAGTGGCTCTTGGAACCATCATTCTCCGAGAGCCGGCGATAGATGTTCTCGGTCATGATGAGTGCCATGTCAGCCACGTCGCCAATGGCGATCGCCAGGCCGGCGAGCGACATGATGTTCGAGTCCACTCCCAACAGGTACATCACCAGAAACGACATGGCCATCGACAAGGGGAGCGTGCTGACGATCGCCAGGGAACTGCGCAGATGAAGCAGAAACATGAACACGATCAGGATTCCCACGATGAGTTCCTGGACGAGGGCCTCCTTGAGCGTGTCCATCGTCTCGTGGATGATCGTGGTTCGGTCGTAGAACGAGACGAGCTGGACCTTCGCGATGCTTCCGTCGGAAAGCGTCTTCGTCGGGAGGCCGGGAGAAATCTCGTCGATCTTCCTCTTCACCCGCTCGATGACCGCCAGCGGGTTTTCGCCATACCGCATGACTACCACGCCCCCCACCGCCTCCACGCCGGCCTTGTCGAGCGTGCCGCGGCGAAACTCCGGCCCCAGACTCACCGTGGCCACGCTCTTGATGTAAAGTGGCGTCCCTTCGTCGGCGCGGATCACCACGTTCTCCAGATCCTGGGGGCTCTTGATGAAGCCGATGCCCCGGATGAAGAACTCCACGCGGTTGATCTCGATGGCCTTGGCACCCACGTCGATGTTGCGATCGCTGGACCGCCTCCATGATCTCCGGCAGTGCGACGTCATGGGCCCGCATCTTCACGGGATCAACGTCGATCTGGTACTGCTTCACGTGGCCGCCGATCGAGGCCACCTCGGAGACTCCTTCCACGGCGTTGAGCTGGTAGCGAACGTACCAGTCCTGGAGCGACCGCAGTTCAGCCAGATCGAAGCCCTCCCCTTCGACCGTGTACCAGAAAATCTGCCCGAGCGCCGTGGCGTCCGGGCCCAGCACCGGTTCCACTCCCTCGGGCAGCTCGGCCGCGGGCCATGTTCAACCGTTCCAGCACGCGGCTCCGCGCCCAGTAGTAGTCGATGTTGTCGTGAACGATCACGAACACCATCGAAAAGCCGAAGCCGGACATCGAGCGGATGACCTTGACGCCGGGCGTTCCCTGCAGGGCGACCGTCAGCGGGTAGGTTACCTGGTCGTCCACGTCCTGCGGACTGCGGCCGGGCCATTCCGCCACCACGATCACTTGCTTTTCCCCGATGTCGGGGATCGCGTCGACCGGGATGTTCCGCATGGCGTACCAGCCCCCGCCGATGACTGCGAACATCGCGAGCATCACGAGCAATGTGTTGTTTAAGCACCAGCGGATGACTGCATTAACCACGGCTGCCTCCTGGTGGCTGAGCGGGGACCGGCGAGGCTGGCCCGTTCCCTGCGGTTGGCTGGAGCTTTTGGAACGCGGCCGCCGGATCGGCCTTCACGGGTCCTGCGCAGCCTTCACAGCACAGGAAAAGTGTTCGGTCCGCGACGATCAGCTTGTAGGGCTTGCCCATCGAACCGAGCCTCGCTCCGGTGATGGGACAGATTCTCTGTTGCGCCGCCAACTCGCGATCCTCCGCGGGGAGTTGGTCGAGGAAGCCCTGCTCTTTGGACGTAAAGCCTGTCGCGGGATCGGGACCGGCGAACTCGCCGGTCGGACCTCCCGGATAGAGAAGACTGGCCCGACCGGTGATTTGATACTGCGAGTCGAGGAGGAAATTGCCGCGCGTGACCACCCGGTCGTGCTCGCTGAGTCCGCTCAATACCGGATAGTATGCGCCGGTCCGCGATCCGAGCTTGGGCTCTACGAGTTGGTATTTGCCGGGCTCCGTTTCGACGTAAACCAACTGTCGTTGGCCGGTGGTCAGCACTGCATCCGCTGGAACCGCCAAGACCTTTGACTGGCCAGGTGCATCTGTCACCGAGTCGTGAGCGGGTGCCGATGCCGCCGTCGGCGTCGCTGTGCCTATCGGCGGGCCGGCGACCTGCGGCTCCTTCGGAACTAACTCCAGTGGCATCTTGCACTCGGCGCAAAAGCCCGGCCCCTCGGAGAACTCGTAAGGATGCATCGGGCACGCGTACTTGCCCTCCAGTCCCGTCGACGCTGGCTGGCCGCTCGGTAAGATCGGAACCCGCACAAGAGCCTGTGCGTACATCCCCGGTTTGAGTCGCAAGTCTTTGTTTTCGAGGAGCACTCGTACTCGTACCGTGCGAGAAACGCTGGTGAGCACGGGCTCGATGAAGGCCACCGTCCCTGTTAGTGGCTGGTGCGGTTCACTCTCCAGCGTCACTTGCACCGCTTGGCCAAGCCGCACCCAATGAAGTTCCGATTCGTAGACCTCCAGCACAAGCCATACCCGATTCAGATCGGCAATCGTGTAGAGTACATCCCCTTCCTTGACATACTGGCCAGGCCGGATGTACTTCTCGATCACGGTCCCGCCCATCGGCGCGTGGACTACCAGGTGGTCTTGAGCCTGGCCTGACTCTGCCAACGCATCAATCTGCTGCTGAGTGATTCCCCACAGCGCCAGTCGGCGCCGGGATGCCGCAGAGAGACTGACCCCCAACTCCCGCTGGGCCGATCGCTCGCCCCGCAGTGCGTTCAGAAACTCCTG
Source organism: uncultured Planctomycetota bacterium (assembly GCA_963802295.1). Classification (GTDB taxonomy): domain Bacteria; phylum Planctomycetota; class Planctomycetia; order Pirellulales; family Pirellulaceae; genus JAJRVM01. Next base: position 312,346 of record CAWDIM010000015.1, read on the forward strand.
CTGCGTCGAAAGCAGGTCCGGGCTGTAAATCTTGACGAGGTGTTCGCCCTGCCGAACCACCGTTCCAGGAAAATCGGCGTACACCTGATCGACCCGACCGTTGACTCGCGCGGTAATGGAGGCCACGCGGGTCTCATCGAATTCGATTCTGCCCACCGTGCGCAATTCCTTGAACAGCTCGCGCGGCAACACTTCGGTCGTCTGAACACGCGCCATGCGGCGGGCATTCTCACTCAGCACCAGGCGAATGCCGGGCTCCTCCGCCTCCCAGGGGTCCTGCGTCGCGTCCACTGGCGTCAGGTCCATGCCGCATAGGGGACAGATGTCCTTGTGATCCATGCGGATCTGCGGATGCATCGAGCACGTCCAGACCTGAGCCGCGGCGGTTTGGCCTGATCCCTCCGGGGACGCCGTTGATTCTCCGGCCGCTCCGAAGTACAACCGGCCAGCCAGCGCGGTCAGAATTGCTCCCAGCACAAACGGTATTGAGAAACGGATAAGACGCTTCATATCTGTACTCCCATGTTTACATCACAATGTGCTGTGGACCGGCATGAAGCCCGCTCGTAGTCGCCTCGGGTCTCAGCTTCGAGAATCTCCGCGCATGACGCAGTAGCGAAGACTCGCTCCGCGGACATGCGGATACGAACTGCCGAAGAAGGCACAGCGGGCGCGGGAAATCAGCGCACACTGTCCTAGCGAAGAGGATTGTCTAGATGACGAGACGGCAGAGAAGGCTCAGTCGCTCAGGTACGCTGGCGCCAAACAGAGTCGGTGAGTGATGAGTGCCGGCAAGGACTGGCGGCGGAACGAGAGTCGCTGCGATTACGGCGTTTGCAAACGGCGAAATCGACAACAATAATTTCGTACCGTCTGCTGGCGACTCGTTCGAAAGTGGGCTGGGCGCGGGAGTTGGATCGCTTGACGCACAATGGCACGAAGCGCCTTGTGAGCATCGGCCCTTGCAGCAGCAAGTGCCTGATCCCTTGGAACCGCAGCAACGCGCCGGTGACGCCGAACTTGTGGTGGAGTTGCTGCAACAAGCTGGTTCGGTCGGGGATCCGCGATGGCAGCTGGAGCACTCGGTGAGTGGTGCCGCGGCCGAGTTGCCCACATGCTCCTCAGCTGACGGGCGCGAGGGGTCACCACAGTGGCAGACCGACAGGGGTAGAGCCTCCACGGGAACCAGCACGGCGGCTAGCCAGACGACGCATTTCGCGGCAATACTGTTGTGGAGTTGCACGGCTAAACTACATGCACGCGGCGTTGACGGACCACCTCATCGGCGCAGGTTTTCCGCACGTCCGCACGAAAGTCACGGATCGGTATCGAACGTACTCAACTCTACGGCCTTGCCCCAGGCAAGTCAACATTGCCGCTCGGCACTCCCCGGGTAGGCCGTCCCGCGGGATACCGCGTCGACGAAAGCCACTGCCCACCATGGCTTTGCCGCGAATGTCCAGCATTCCACTCGACCGTCGGCATACATTACTAGACAGCGAGTCTTTGTTCCTCTTGCCACGCTCCCGCGGCTACACTGGGCCAACCAGGAGGGGGCGACTGCCTCGGCGGAACCTGGGGGGATCCGGAAGCTGCGATGTCACCGATTCAGGACCGACGCCGCTCCCACCACCCGCTCCAACTCGGCCAGTCGTCGATGGTAATCGGCGCTGGCCTGGAAGTACAATTCGCGTTGGGTATGGAGTTGCCGCTCGGCGTCGAGCAACCGGAGGAAGTCCAGGTTGCCGCTGGTGTAGTTGGCGAGGGCCGAGTCCAAGCTCCGCTGGGCCGCCGGCAGGATCCTTTCCTCGAACAGACGGATCACACGCCGGCTTTGGACCGTTCGGTCAAACGCGGATTGGACTTCGAAGCGGGTTTGGTCCAGCAGGTCCTGGTACTCGGCGCAACGTTGTTGGAGGCGGGCCGAAGCCTCGCGTACTGCCGCGGATTGGCGGGCAAATTGCGTCGGTACGTTGACATCGATGCCCACTTGGGGCCGCATCTCTTCGGGCATGAAACCGTCGTACTTGGCGACCAGGTTCACATCGGGATAATACTCCTTGCACGCCAATGCCAGGTTCGCCCGCTCGGTTCGAATGCGAGCCTGTTGGGCGAATAGATCTGGCCGAGAGTGAACGGCCGCCGCCTGCAACGCATCGACGGCGGGGGGCGACTCAGGAAGCGGTAACTTGGTGGGGGGGGGAGGCAGCGGGTAATCGGCGGCGCGGTGCAACAGCGTGTTGATTCGCGCGATGGCCACTTGTGCGTCGCGTGCATACTCCGTGCGGCGGCTCTCGAGGCTGGCCAATTCGACTTCCGCTTCCAGCACGTCCTGTTCCGTAGCCTGGTTCACTTGATACTTGTCGCGAGCGATATCGCGAAACTGTTCCAACAGGTGCTGGGTGGAGGTGTTCACATCCATCTGGCGCAGGGCCAGATAATAGTCATAGAATGCCGTTCTCGCCGCTTCCGCCAGTCGCAGGCGGGTGTCGCCCATGGCGCCTTGCATGGCTTCAGCCTCGGCCGCCGCCGCGCTGCCGCGCAAGGCCCGCTTGCCCGCCCACGGAACCTCCTGCGAGGCTGCCACCATCCAGCCGCCGTTGTCCATGCCGATGCCTTGGGGGCTAATCATGTACGTTAGCATCGGGTCGTCGAACGAAACGACTTGCGGATAACGTTCGGCGGCGGCACGCCAGGCCGCCGACGCGGCCTGCAGCGAGGGGTTGCGGGCCTGTACTTCGGCCACGAGTTGTGCGACGGACAGTTCTGTCTGACCACTGAATGGGTCGGACGGATCGTCTGAACGGTAAGCCGAAGGCCGAGCCTCAGCGGGCGGCCGGGAAAATTCCTGAGCAGTGGGTGTCGGCTGCAACGGACCGGGTAAGATCCTTTCCGGAAAAGGAGCCGGAGTGTCCGAGGCCATCCGCAGTTCGGCAGCGTCGACGGCTGACGACTCGTACGCAACTTGTGAAACCGCCGCGGTAGGACGTGAGTCGGGCTCGTGAACACTCATCGGATCTGTCCGACCCGAATTCACCCCACCTTCGACTAACGGCGGCTGATTGCGAGAGGCCGGCAGCGCGCAGCCTGCCACGAAGACCGACAGCGCGAACACCGCATAGTGATTGAGCAACGTGAAGCGTGCCATTTGCTTTCGTCTCCGTTGTCTCACCATGCCTGGCAGCAAGCACAAGTCGGCGGCACTATTTCGCTACGCACGGTCGTTTGCCGGAAACGGTACCCTCTCGGTGAATCGTCGCCGTAGAATCCAAGTGTCCAGAGTTTTCCTTAACTCCGGCATAACCGGCAACTTTGCGATATCTTGACTGTCTTGCCTCCGCTACTGCGGCCCCAGGATCCGTCGCTAATCAAGCGGGATTGTTCACCAGGGATACTGGGAGTCGCAGCGGGTGGGAACGGGCACTGGGCAAAGATCGCTGGCATGCTGAGGAGAAGAGTGGGCGGCCGGGTCCGGTCCGGTCATTTCGAGGGATTCTGATGCGAATCTGCCTGTCTGGTCCTGGTTCCCCTGGTTCTCTCGCTCGTCGCGGTGCTTCTTGCTGCTCTCGTTTCTGTGGCCGGATTTGCCGGGACTGCGGCGGCGCGAGCCAGGGCCCAGGAGCAACAGGCGCGTCTGCTGGCGGAACAAGCTCGCGCACAAGCTCAAGTCGCGTTGGAGAGAGCTCATACGGCGGTCGAGCATGTCGAGGATCGGAACGGTGGCGGACCGTAGGTTGAACAGCGGGCATCACGCGCTGCGTTGAGCGAGGTGGCACAGGGGACACCTGGCAATTTCGATCCGACTGTCCCATCGCATGCTTCTCGCTTTCACTTCAAACGCGCGTCCAGGAGGTCTGGTGCAGTTTGCGGAGCGATGACAAACACCGGTTCGCCGGGCCGCATGGCAGGCTCCTGCATCGCATTGCCCATCAAATCGAGCACCATTGCACCTTCCACCGGCAGTAGGCGTTCCTTTTCACTCCAGACTACGGCGATCGCGCCGGCACCTTTGGCGAAGAGGTGGATCGTCAAATCGTTTCGCGCGCGTCTGCCGACGGGGGTGGCGCCGTCGAGTTGCTGCTCGAGTGTGCTGTAGGCCATCATCGTGGGTTTGGGACGGCCATCGTAGTCCATCAGCACATAGTAGCCGTTAGCCATTGTCGAGAACCAGGGCATCGCGCCCCGCTCGCCGCCCGTGTAGTAGTAGCAGATGTTGACCGCGCCGGCCGAGAGCATCTGCACCATGCCTCGCACTAGCCCGCAGGCGGCGTCGAGGCCAGTGAGCGGCTGCGACTCACCCGCTTTCGAGCCGAACGCCGCACCGCGACGAAAACCGTCCCGGGGCAGCCATGAGGCGAACGGCGGGCAGCGAAGGCCCCCCTCGGTCATGTAGATCGGTTTGAGTTGTCCTCGCTCGCGCATCAACTCGACGAAGTGCTGCACCTCCTGTTCGATGAACGTCGGTTCTTCCGGCGTGGCCGGCTCCGTTACCGACGGACTCCAATACACGTGATAGGACAGCGCGTCCATGAAGTCGAGGCCATTGTGCGTCAGCACTCGTCTGGTCCAGTCCTCCGCGTGGGACGAAAAGCAGCCGCCGATGACCACCGCGTGCGGGTCGGCACGCCGAATGGCGCCGTGCGCGGTCTTGAGCAGCTCTGCGTATTCCTCGGGTGTGCCGCTGAAGAAGCCTTGCCAACAGGGTTCGTTCCATATTTCCCAGTGCTTGATGCGGTCGCGGAAGTGCTCGACCGTCTTGAAGACGTAGTTCTCCCACTCGGCGATGTCGCGCGGCGGCGCACTGGTCCAGTTGCCGCGGTCCTGCTGCGGGGGATGCGGCCGGCCGGCCCAGAGCGGTGGATGGCCAAGGTTGGCCAGGATGTTGAAGCCGCGTTTGCGCAAGTCGTCGATCTCGGCGTCGTGCCAGACGAACTGGCCTCGTTCCGGCTCGACCACCCACCAATGACAGAAATCGCCGAAATCATGCAACCGAATCCAGCGCGCGCCCATGGCCTCGGAGGCCAGCAGCGTATTCGTCGGCTCCGGCACGACCGCTGTGACGTGCGTGCCGAACGCCGAAGCAGGCCGCAGCGTGCGGTCGCGATGCGGGAACACGCCGAACCAGACTTCACCCGTCGCCGGTGAGTCATTGGCCTGGACACGAACGCGGTACATTCCTGCTTTGTCCGGCGTGAACTCGACCCGGCTCGGCGTGCCGGCCTCGGCAGTTCGGGAAATGACCTGTACTGGCCGCGACCAGAGGTCTTCGATCGTATAAGTCAATCGGCAGTTCTGCCACGGTTCCGTGCTCGCGACGTGCGCCGTCACCTCGACTCGCTCGCCCACAAGGCACCAGCGTGTGGGCGTCTCGGCACCGACCTCCAGGGCCTGCGCAGGTCGGTAGTCGCTCGCGTCGCCTTCCTCGATCTGCAGGTCGTCGAGCCAGATCGTGCCGCGTGGCACGATGCGTGCGACGTAGTCTTCCCACATGTTGGGCAGGGCGACGCCGCTGACTTGACAACGCGTCCAGTCTGTTGTGGCGATCACGGTGGCACTTCGTTCGTTGCGCGAAGAGGGCTGGTCACCACCTTCGTCAGCCCACTCGAAGAACCGCAAAGTGACAGGTGTGTTGGGTTCGGCGGCCTTGAGCCATGCGCTAAGCGTGTATCGCATGCCGGCGCGGACCGGGAACGGCCGGCATTCCAGGCCTGGCGGCGTCGTGCGCGGCCGTGTCGCCGCGGCGAGCGGACGGTTCAGCGGCAACGTGATACTGGCCAAATCGACCGTGCCCAGCCGCGCGCTGTAACGGCCGGAGTGCGCCGTCGTACCGTCCACGACGAACCCGTCGGTCGGCGTCCAGCCTTCGGAGCCGGCTTCGAAACTGCTGTTGAAGATCCGGTTGCCCTTCTGCGGCGGCATCTCCGCTGCCGCCACCTCCTCGTGTGTCCCTGGCAGCAAGGTGACGTCATCGACCCATAGTGTGCCGGCGTCGCCGAACATGACGAAGACGGCGCAACGCGGATCGGTGTCGCTGGCTTCGCCCGTGAGAATGTACGGCCGCCACTCGTGCTTCACCCGCACGTGCCGTGTCACGTAGCCCGTGTAAGGCTCGCCGTATTTGCGGATGCCAACGTATATCGGTGACGGCACGTCTCCCTTCATCCACAGCCGCAGTGTATAGGGCTTCCCTTTCTCGACGGCCACGTCGGCGCTGTGAAACTGTACTCCACCACTGACGAACTTCGTGCATGTCACACGCTGCGCCGATTGGCCGCCATGTACGTCACGCCCTTCCTCGGCGAACACGACTTCGTTGGTGCCGTAGCAGTTCTTGACCCACCCGGCCGCCAACCCGCCTGCGAAGGGCCCCTCCATGCCGCCAAACTGGAGCAGGTTGTTGTCGCCCAGAACGGTTCGTGGTAGCAGCATGGCCATCAAGCTTGCCGCGGTCATGTCCGGGATGAGGGCCAGTCGCTCGTCGGGGATCACATCGCCGTGCAGGTAGAACCGCTCTCCCAACTTCTCGGCAAAGCGGTAGGCGCCGGAGAGGGCACCGACGTCATCGCCGCCGACGATCCACCCAGTTCTCGTACCATCGGTGCTCGCTGTCTTGAGCACGTTCTGCTGCGGTTTCAGATCCTCGGCCGCGGTGCGCACCGACGCGTCGCTCAGCAACGCCGCGTCCTGGCTCGCGCCGATGATCTTGCCGTGTTCGGTGATGTTCTCCGCCAGCAGTCCAGTGCGAAGGTACACGTTGCGCACGACTTCCTTGGCCGCCAGTTGCTGCATGGGCGAGCCGCTCGGCGCGACCTGGATCTCGATGGCTGCCCGCGCCGTGTTGGCGACAACGATTATGGCGAGGATATCCGCAGCGATTCGTCTCGTAACAGGCAGATGGTTCACTTGAGTAACTCCCGCTTCAGGAAGTGCCGTGCTGTGCTCAGGACGAATGAGCGCGTATGCTGTATTTTTGCAACATGCGTCCATCCAGGTCAATTGGTTCTGATGCCATGGGGCGCCCTTTGCATCGGCGGCGTTTCCCCCAGGGACTTGTCATGCGACGGCGCGGTGACCGGAGCACGTTGACGCTCGCTTGCTGAGTCATCACGAAGGCAACTAGTAGCGGTGGCGGTAGGGTGTGACAAGCTCGCCGTGTCACGCTCTCCACAATCGACGACGATTACGGCGAGCGCCGGCACACCAGCAAGCTTGTCAAGCGACGGCGCGGTGACCGGAGCGCGTTAACACTCGCTTGCTGAGTGATCACGAAGGCAACTAGTAGCGGTGGCGGTAGGGTGTGACAAGCTCGCCGTGTCACGCTCTCCACAATCGACGACGATTACGGCGAGCGCCGGCACACCAGCAAGCTTGTCAAGCGACGGCGCGGTGACCGGAGCGCGTTAACACTCGCTTGCTGAGTGATCACGAAGGCAACTAGTAGCGGTAGTAGCGGTAGCCTGCACACCCTCACTTGGCGACACGTTCATGATGCAAATCGCCAGGATTCTTACCGATCCATTCGCAGGCTTTCTGAAAGACACTCGCTATGTACTTATCGACCGTGATGCCAACTTCAGCATCGCCTTTCGGAGAATCCTGAAACAGGCCGACGTAGAACCGGTGCGTCTGCCACCCAGAAGTCCGAATCTGAACTCCCACTTGGAGCGATTTCACCTCAGCCTGAAATCAGAGTGCCTCGACAAGATGATCTTCTTCGGTGAAAGATCGCTGCGAAATGCCTGCACCGAATTCTTGACGCACTATCACCAAGAGCGGAATCATCAAGGGCTCGATAACAAGATCATTGAGCCAAGTGACAGTGCGACGTGGGACGGCGTACCAGTGAGGCAGGATCAGCTAAGGACGATGAAGCGAAGCGGAGAGCGTATCGCGACGCGGGTACCGCTCTGAGCCGATTTTACGCCGATCTCCCCGAGCGACTTTCTGTGTTATGGCCGCGCGCTGCCACGACTTCCGCGGATGCGACGTCCTCGACGAATCCCCTGCGACGGCAACTGCAAAGTATGATGCGACTGGTCGATGCGCGGGATATCATCCGCATCAGCCACGGTCAGCAGTACGACCTAAGCCAGGAGTTCAACGTTGGCCTTGATACACCGAAACTGGGCCTAGCACTACTGAGTGAACAGCAGCAGGTGGAACTGGATCGAGACGCACCGTGCCAAGTCGACATCCCTTTCCGCGTCGCAACGGAAACGGGTAGAGTCACAGCGACGGTACATTGTGAACCGTCGCATAGTGTGGAGATCTTGGTCCGGGATGGCGCAGATACAGTTGTACGTGAGGAAGACGCTTCATTTGAAATATCCATCAGCCGTGAGGGCGTCGAGAACCATCAGCTGACGCTGTTTTTGCGCGCCTTGCGCGATAGGTCGGAGGAAACGGAGACGCCGGCAGAAGTCAGGGTGACCTTAGCGACTCCGGGCGGTTCTACCATGCACGTGGCGGAACACCGCATCCTCTGCCACATGCCCCCTCCCGATCGCATGGAATTGGTCGCCCGCAAGAAAGGACTGCCGACTGTCGAAGGTGCTCCCGACAGCGAGATTGTCCAGTTGAGATGTTTCCCCAATCGACCTACCAGCTTCGCCTTGGCCCTGAGCTATTCAGGCAAATGCCAGAGGTCCCTGACGGTCCAACTGTTCCAGCTTCCGGCCATTCCCAAAGCAACTTGGGCGCCCGGTCGAGTTCGATCTCACGACAATAAGCTCGCCCGCGAGATTCTGCAGGCGGTCTTTGCCGATGGTAACCTCGCTCAAGGCCTCCGCGAGGAATTCGCAAAGACGCATCTTCTGGCACAATCGGAGGTAATGGTCCCACCTGGCAAGGGTGAAACGCCACTTGTGTTTACAGGCTTGGCGGGTCGTAATGAGGTAACGAAGACCAGCGATGGTGGCGACGCGAAGCCGGCCGATAAAGAGGACGAGAAAGACATCTCACCGGGCTTGCTGGTTTGGATCGCCGACAGAAACGAACCGGGCCGCTCGTGGGCGAAGTGGCTGGAATTGGTCGTCCTGCACCCGTGCGAGTACGTATCGTCGAGCGGACCGTCCTTTAGTAATGGCGAGATATCGATCGATCTGGAGCTGAACCATTCCACCGGATTCTCCTGGAACAAAAAGGAGCCGGTCCAAGTCGCTTGGACGGGAGTTGCTATCACTGAACTGTGCGCTGAGGTACCGAAAAGTTCGCTCAGGAAAGGCGATCTGTCCGTCAACGGCCAGTCGGAGCGAGTGGAGTTAACAACCGACGGCTACCCGCGAGCCTTCGTATGGGACGGACTGAGGGAACGAGCTGAATCATCATCGTGGGAGGACAGGTTAGCATCCATTCGGATCGACCGCGTGACCGCTCAGTTCACCCATCCGAAAGAGCCGCATGCCATACGAATGCTGGATGATGTCCGCGTGATCACCGGGAACTGTGAGACGATCGCATTCAAGCCGTGTGAGAGACTGCTTGTCGATTTAGCAGCCGACGTTCCACCACTCACCTTTGCTGCAGAATACGATCCTTCGCAGGCAATCCGACTGACCGTGGATGGGCAATTGAGGGCTGGGCCCTATTATGCCGATCGCGACGTTAAGACGTGGCTTATGGATGTGGGTGAGACGCTCGATGTTCGCACGGAAGTTCACGACTACGCCGTGACCGTGCTGCCCGGCGGTCAAGACATCAGCATTGTGCTGGAAGCAACGCTTCCTGGCGATAGAGTTGCGACGGATCCGGCCCAACTCACTGTACAGATTGACGGACGGGCGCCACGTATTTCGAGTGACCGACGTTCGTACGAGATCGCTGCCGAACAACCTTTTTCCGTTGGTTTGATTCTCGAGGACAGCTTGTCAGGAATCGATCGCGTACTGTACGGCTTGATCGCGGACCCGAGCAACGTCGAAGAAGACAAACTGGCGGCGCGAAAGTTGGCTGGCCACCCTAAACAGGAGCAAGTCACGGTTAACTTACCGACGTCCGGCGCTAAGCTGGAAGCCGGAAAATCCTACTACGTCGCGGTCATCGCCTACGACGGGGCAGGCAATCGAGTTCAGGATTTGCTGGAATTGCGAGTGCAGGCACCGTAGCTCCCAACGGGTGCCGGGAGATGGTCACGATCGCCCAGCAGTGAGCCCAATCCCGATAAACCACCACGGTGAAAGGTGAAAGAAGTTCAGCGCCAGAATGGCCGTCACGACGTTGCCGAGGGGAAGCAAGTTGAAAGAAGGTGAAACAAGTAGGCACCGTAACTCTATATATATCAACACTCTCTCTTCTTCTTTCTCTCTTTCACCCCCTCCCCCCGTGCGCACTTATCTGCGTTTGTTCGCGTGCGCGTGCGCGAGGGGTGGAGAAAGAAGTGCGGTAGACCGAACACGACCGCGCGAGAACGCACTTCAAAATGACATGGACGTGGTCCGCCGGTGGCCGATCTCCCCTTGGATCGCTCATCGCCGGAGTGCGGTCAACCCCGAGGACGTATGACGGGCAACATGCGACAATCCCACAGCTCCCTTGGTGGTCGGACGGGCCTGAGCGCGCAAACAGCCCACAGCGATGTCACTGTGACGACACTGCTTGCCCGCACTCCTCAGCCGATGGTGCCCCAGGTGCTGCACCAGGTGGATGTGATTGCGACAAGAAGCTTGGGAAAGGAGGAAGAGATGTAGGAAGCAAATCTGAAACCTTTCGTTGGAATCCTGCGGGTGGAAAGCCCGTCCGGTAGCGCCTGACCAGCGGCCGGAAGCGAGTCTTGCGTGGTGGTTGGGGTAACCCGCCCTGCGAAGCGTAGACAGCGAGTCCGAAAGCCATGCTATTGAGCGTCGAAAGACCCATCGTGGGAGCCTTTGCTGTTCACATACCAAGGGCCACGCTGCGGCACTGTAGTGGTCTGGTGCATGCAGTCCTGCCGGCGTCGGTAAGAACATGTGCAAACGGACAATGGAGATTCCCCAGGAACTTGCGAGATCCTGCCATTTCCTCGGCAATATCCCGGCCGGAGATACCGGGCGACCAACTCCAGGCCTCGACGGCGCACTCGTCCGTCGGGGAGCGAAAGCAACGAGTGCAACCGAGGTACCACCAAGCGACGGTAACGAAGCGAGGTGGGATGGGCGGCAGGAAGTCAGAGCGTCTTGATACTACCGGTGATGCTGGCGAACAGCCCCCGGCTGGAGCCAGCGGAGGGAAGCGAGACGTCGGATCATGGAACCGTTTTTGAGAAACACGACGAATGCATCGAAATTCGACAAACGTGTCCACGAAACAGGAACGGATAGCAGCGTTGGCGAAACAATCGCCGCAGATGGCGTTCACCTCGCTGGCCTACCTGATGGACATCGACTGGTTGAAAGAAGCTTACCGACGCACGCGCAAGGATGGAGCGGTGGGCGTAGACGGAGTGACCGCGGGTGAATACGAACAGGATCTGGAGGGGAACCTACAGCGCCTGCTCGACCGTGCGAAGTCCGGCACGTACCGTGCACCACCTGTGCGACGTGTGCATATTCCGAAAGGTGGCTCGACTACCGAGACTCGCCCGATCGGAATTCCCACCCTGGAAGACAAGGTTCTCCAGAGGGCGGTCGTCATGTTGTTGGAACCGATCTACGAGCAGGACTTTCTGGACTGCTCGTACGGATTCCGTCCCGGACGATCGGCACATCAGGCGTTGAATTCCTTCCGAGACCAATTGATGAACTGTCGGGGTGGCTATGTCTTAGAGGTGGACATCCGAAAATTCTTCGACAATTTGGATCATGGCCACCTGCGAGCGTTTCTCCAACATCGGGTGCGTGACGGTGTGTTGCTGCGTCTGATTGGCAAATGGTTGAAGGCGGGCGTGATGGAAGATGGTGGCATCAGCTACCCTAATTCCGGATCGCCCCAAGGCGGCGTGATTTCACCCTTGCTTTCGAACGTCTTCCTGCACTACGTGCTGGACCTCTGGTTTGAACAAGACGTGAAACCTCGTCTGCGTGACCGTGCCTTCCTCATTCGTTTCGCGGATGATTGTGCGCCAGGCAATGTGTGTACGAGATGAGGGTAGGTCCCTCGCAGCCGGCCTGCGGAGGTAGGCTGCAAACCACCGTAAGCGGCTGTGGTTAAGAGCCATGGTCGTGAGCGTTACGGAAAAGGCAAGGCTTGACCTTGTCAGGTGGGAAACGGAAAGACGAATGCAAATGAACCACTGATGACCCGTCGAAAGCGTAGGAATGACGTCAAAACCGGGAGGTAGTCGTTAACCCGGGATGAGCTCTGGAGCAATCCGCTTACTGCCAGAGTGGCGTCCGGCGTAAAGGTGGCGTGAGTCCGTTTCAGGCTCGTGTGCGTAACCTGGGAACCTGTCGCCTCGATGTTAAGGGAGCCGTCCAAGTGGTAGCCCCACAAGGACCTGAGTACCGATGCGAGGCACAGGGACGGACTGGTCTGTAGTAGTGATGAAGCGTCCGTAATGGACGTGGAGCGAAGGGACCAGATTGTTCAGCTAATGAAGTGAACCAACTGCAAAGGAGGAGTTCATGACAACAGCAAAGCCGTATGCGATTCCAAAACAGATCGTTTGGGACGCGTACAAGAAAGTCAAGGCGAATCACGGAGCGGCCGGTGTGGACGGTCAATCGCTGATGGACTTCGAGAAAGACTTGAAGGGGAATCTCTACAAGCTCTGGAATCGAATGTCGTCGGGCAGTTACTTCCCGCCTCCAGTCCGTCTCGTCGAGATTCCGAAAGGCAATACGGGGCAGACTCGACCGCTGGGAATTCCGACCGTTTCGGACCGAATCGCCCAGATGGTCGTGAAGTTGATGCTTGAACCGCATGTCGAACCACACTTCCATTCCGACTCGTATGGGTATCGACCTGGCAAGTCGGCCCTGGATGCGGTGGGGGTGACGCGTCAGCGTTGCTGGCGTCGCGACTGGGTGATCGATCTGGATATCAAAGGCTTCTTTGACAATCTCGATTGGGACCTGGTGATGCGAGCGGTGCGACATCACACGGATGTCCCGTGGATTCTACTTTATGTAGAACGCTGGTTGAGGGCTCCGGTGCAACACGCGGACGGACGCCTCGAAGAACGAACGAAGGGATCGCCGCAAGGGTCTGTGATCAGCCCCTTGCTGTCCAATCTGTTCATGCATTATGCGTTCGATGAATGGCTGCGGCGTAATTTCGCAGATGTTCAATTCGCACGCTATGCCGATGACGCCATCGTGCACGCCCGCAGCCGCCAAGAGGCTGAGGTATTGCTGGTGGCGATACGGCAACGTCTGGCGGAATGCAGCTTGGAACTTCATCCTGAGAAGACCAAGATCGTGTACTGCAAAGACGATGACCGACGCGGCACGCATGAACATACCTCGTTCGACTTCCTGGGCTACACGTTTCGTCCACGTCGAGCCAAGAACCGGTGGGGCAAGCTGTTTATCAGCTTTCTCCCTGGTGTGAGCAACAAGGCGGCGAATTCGATCCGTGCCACGGTCCGTTCGTGGAGGATTGGTGCGACGCGCAACAACCAGAGCCTGGAGGAGATCGCGACGTTCGTCAATCCTTTCGTACGCGGATGGGTGAATTATTATGGTCGATATTATCCATCGGCCCTGACACCCGTCTTGCGGAGCCTGGAACGCAGCCTTGTGTACTGGGTACGTCGCAAGTTCAAACGATTTCGCTACCATCAACGTCAGGCTGTGCACTGGTTGGGCCGCGTGGCTCAACGAGAACCTCAGCTCTTTACCTTGTGGTCACATGGAATCCGACCTGCGTCTGGACAATAAGAGCCGGATGAGCCGAGAGGTTCCCGTCCGGTTCCGTGAGGGCCTGGGGGTGCGATTCCCCCGGGCTACTCGACTCGTGATTGGGTGTCGCGACGATCGCGATGCTCGACGCGTCATGGAAGTCATTCCCAAACGGTTTGGTAAGTACGGATTGACGATCCACCCCACCAAGTCGCGACTCGTTCCCTTTCGTCCGCCTGCGCCCTGCGAACGACGATCGCCACGAGCCAGACGAACGCGGGGGCACGTTTGACCTGCTGGGCTTCACCCACTATTGGGCACGGTCCAGGAACGGTTACTGGGTGGTCAAACTCAAGACCGCCGCGGATCGATTCAGCCGAGCAGTGCGGAGCATTGACTCGTGGTGTCAGGCCCACCGGCACCTGCCGCTCAGAGAACAGCAGCAGAAACTGAATGAAAAGCTACGCGGACACTACGCGTACTACGGTGTCACGGGTAACGGTTCGGCCCTGTCCAGGCTTCGTCACGAAGCCGAGCGTCGTTGGCGGAAGTGGCTCTTGCGTCGCAACCGCGAACGCGCGCTCCCCTGGACGTGGTTTCGCCGTCTCCTCCAGCGTTTTCCGCTGGCTCCCGTGCGCACCGTGCATTCGGCTTACAGGCACGCAGTGAACCCATGATGCGAGGAGCCGTATGCCCTAATGCGGGCACGTACGGATCTGTGGGAGCCCTGGGGCGGCAACGCCCCGGGGCCACCCGGTCCTGGTGTAGTTGGCAGCGCGCGTTTCGGTGCCGAGGTGGTAGTGACCCACCCCCTTTAGCTGCACACGCCTGCAGGATACGCTTGTCCCAAGAAAAGGTCGTTTTGTCGGACACGCACCCCACGGCACCCATGGTAGTGCGTTGCCAGTTTTCCATCGCGTGCGAGATGCACCGTCCAGTGCCGTATTCGTTGGAGCCGCAGTCGCTATATGACAATGGGGAACACAAGCAGGCGCAGGAACACGCCATATCTTCTGCCACTGGCGAGCAGGGGTTGCGACCGCTTGAGCCTCGCCGACATTGGCCACGTGGCTCACCATTTGCAAAGCCATAGGTTAACGTCGACGGTGTGCGAAGGGGCGTTCTTTCTTAACCAACAGACACCCTCGGCAATCGCCGGGGGTGTTGTTGACTTCGCATCAGCTACTGTCTTCGCTTTCGCCAGAGAATACCCATCCCTGCCATACCGGCGAGTAGCCACAGCGTGATCATGGAGGGTTCCGGGACTGGAGACACAACAAAGTCGTCCACATAAAACACGAGATCAGTTGGCTGAGTTTGCTGAGTGTTGACGTTGATGAAGTTCAACTTCCAGCCGCTGGAAGTGTTCAGCACATCCTGTACGACGGAAGTCAAGTCAATTCTTGTCCAATCAGTGGTTGTAAGGTCGAAGAAGTGTTCAACTCTTTCCTGATTGCCAGCATTGTCGAAACCAATATACGACAATAGATCGGATGCGGGAGCATCCGTTGCTTTGATCCAAAATGAGTACTCGCCGACAGCATCCAAAGGATCGAAGAATTGCGTGATGCCCCCGCCGCCTGTAATGTTATTCGGCGTAATTTTCGCACTCCAGTCGCCGCTGTGAGCCTCTTCAGTAGTTGCGGTCCAATCGGGTGGATTTGGGCCCACGATCCAGGGCTCAAGTGACCCTGCTTCAAAACCTGGATTGATAAGAATGTTGCCAAATGTTGGAGCGTGGCTGGACAGGATAAAGAACGCGGCCAACGCCACGACTGCCGAATGTGTCGTCAGTGCTCGTTTCATGCGTCAATCTCCGGGTGCGTCATGTCGACCATGGTGAAACTTCCCTCACTGTAATAACGCGGATTTGCGATTGTAACCAGGATTGATGACCAAATCAAAACGTGTTCGTTTTACGATAGGGCAAGTGGCGGACTACATCCCGAGGTCCGGGACACTCAGCAGGCCGAGCGGGTCGGAGTCCCACTCGGCGAACAGGTCGTCCACGTCGGCTTGGCTGTCGTTGTCACTGGCCCAACGGTTGTCATCCGTGAGGTAGTTCGGCGCGGCACCCACCGTGTAGCTGAGATCACGGGTGTGGGATTCCACGGTGCGTGACTCACTCCGCCGCACGGTATCGACGCGGAACTTCTTCAGGGGCTCGTCGTACATGCTGGCCAGGGCAGCATCGTTACCACGCAGGGCTGATTCTGCGGAGACAAATTCGGAGAGAGCTGGCGTCTCGGTCGCCAACAGGCTGCCTGGAGCAGGCGGATCGGCGATGCCTTGCGGGTTGGTGTTGCCCGCAGCCAGGGCAAAGTAGTTGTCGGCCGCATGGCTGCTGCCGTTGGCAAATGTCGCGGCAGCGTTGTACTGGTACACGCGATCGGTGCCGCTATCGGCGATCCAGATGTTGCTGACGCTGGCCGGATCAATCGTGATCCCAGTGGGGCTGGACGCGCCCGAAGGTCGTGATGGTCCAACTGCTGGCCAGCGCGCCGGCGATGGTATACTTGAAAACCTTGTCGACAGCCGAGTTGTCCACGACCCAGAGCGACGTGCCGTCCGTCACAATGTCCGTCGGGCTCTTGTTGATCTTGTTTAGAGAGAAGCTTGACGCGGCAATCTGGGTCCCGTCGATACGGCTGGCTGCGCCGGCGTACCTGTAGACCTTGTCTGCATAAGCATCGACCACCCACACATCGGTGCCGTTCGTGGCAATGCCCTGGACGTTGGCTCTTGAGTTCAGGCTCCCCAGGCTCCACGAACCGAGCAGGCCGCCGCCGGAGTTGTACACATACACCTTTTTGTTCGCATCGACAACCCAGACCGTGTCGCCCGCGATGGTGCTCGCCGCGCCGCGCGGTAGGGTATTGTCGGCTGCCAGGAAGTAGTCTTCGAGGCTCGCTCCACCGCTACCGTATTCGAAGGTCCGATTGCTGCTGGCGTCATCGACGACAAAAAACTTCGTTTCGTTGTCGAGAATCGACACCATCGCTTGGCCATCGGTGATCACCCCGCCGTCCGGGTTGGAGAGGTTTACATAGAACTGTTCGGTCGATTCGCCGACCGCGTCCTCAAGGGTTGGCACGACGACAACCATCGATGTGACGTCCGGTCCGAAGGAAATCGTACCGATGCTTGTCGTGTAGTCGCTGAGCGGCACGAGCCGTGCCATCGGCGGTGGCGTAATCTACACGGACACTCTGTGCGGTCGGATGCGTGAGACTTACCGTCACGATGGCCTGGGAGAGGAGGCTGAAGCGAAGCACCTCGTCGGTCGCCTTGCTCACAACGTACAGGCGGTCGACCGCATCAAATAACAACGCGCGGGGATCATCTAGCCCACCGCTCGCGGCCGGCACGGACGCGTCGATGAACGCGCCCGGCTCCGCACCCGTGGGACCTTGGTAACGAAAGATGCTGTCGGTGGCGGCGCCGCTGACGTAGAGTTCCCCATCCGGGCCGAAGGCTAAGTCGTGCGGATCGTCCAGACCACCGCTGGAAGTTGGTATGAAGGCTTCCAGGTATTGCCCGGGGTTCGGGCCGGCTGGTCCTTCGTAGCGCAGGATACTGTCGCTTGACCCGCAGCTCGCGACATAGAGGTCTCCCCCTGGGCCAAAGGCCAAGCCGGTTGGAGCGTCCAATTCGCCGCTGGCCGTCGCTACGAAAGCGTCGATGAACTGGCCAGGAGTGTCGCCGTAGGGTCCCTGATAGCGCAAGACACTGTCCGTGCCGTTCGAGATGACGTAGAGGTCGCCGTCCGGACCGAACACGGCGCGATATGGGAAACTCAGGCCCCCACTTCCCGTCTCGACGAATTCATCCATGAATGTACCAGGCGCGATGGCCGCGGGACCTTGATAACGCAGCACGCTGTGGGTGTCGGTGCTGACCACGTAAAGACTGCCATCGGGACCGAAGGCCATGCCGCGGGGGTTGCTTAACCCGCCGCTGTTCGAGGGAACATAGACGCCGAGCAGATTGCCTGTCAGCGCATCGTAGCGCCATACATCGTTAGTTCCCTGATAGGCCACGTACAGATTTCCATCCGGGCCCCAGGTCATGGCGTTCGCATAGGCCCCGTCGTCATCCGAGGCGGTCACGAACGAGTCGAGGAAGGCGGGAGTCTCGTCCCCCTCCACGACCGTTACGTCAGCGACCACGATCCGCGTGTCATCGTTGAGGATCGTCCCCACGCCGTGACCAGCTGCAACGAGCGCACCGACCGCATTGGACAGGTTGACGGCAAAGGTCTCGTGGGCTTCTGCGAGGGCGTCACCGTTGAAGGTGACCTGGACAACCTGTGTGGCCTCGATCTGTCCGTCAGCCAAATTGAACGTGAGCCTGCCGGCGGCTGGCATGTAGTCACCGGAGTTCTTAGTGGCGGTGCCATCAGCGGTGGCATAGTCAACCTGAACCATCAATGGACCCGTCGTGTCCGGTCGCGTCACGGTCACGGGGAATTCCATGGATTGCGCGTCGCCCGAGGTACCTTCCAATCGTTCCACATTGCCAATGGCCACGACTGGGTTCGAATCGGCCGCGGAGCTGAAGTGCCAGTTGAGGATGTCGTGGTTCTGATAGCCACCGCCGGTGGTCCCGGTGAAACCAACCCAAGCGCGGCCGGCATCGAGATCCAGGGTTTCGGCCAGATCCACCGAGACCGTGAGAACTGGGCTGGTGAGGTTATCGAGGAATACTTTCAACGTGCCCGGTGCATAACTGATCCTGGCGGTATGCGTGGCCGCATCATCGATGACGGCTGGCGTGTTGAACGAGCCCAGCGACAATGCCTCATCCCAGCTGTTCGGCCCGGTGCCGTTCGTATGCACGCTGACGTGGCTCTGGCTCGGGTCATTCACCTCGCTGTTCTGAAACGTGTCGAACTCTACGGCGAGGCTATTCGGCAGGTTGTAATAGCCAAGTGTTCCGCCCCCACCCGCAAGATAAGTCGGTTGGTAGTTCTGGACGATGAACACGAACCCGTCGGAGCCACCGGGGGAACCAGCGTTTTCGTTCAGATTGAAAGCGAAGGTAGTCTCCCAATCGACCGACACATAGGGTGTGTCAACGGCATACCAGGCGGCGCCTTCCATGCTGCCTTCGGCCGGTGTCAGACGCAGGATATTGCCGCCGGCAATCGCCGCGTCACCCACGAGAGTCAACCCGGTCGAGTCGCTGAAGTCATTGAACGTGATGCCGGACAGGACACGCCGATCTTCCAGTGGCTCATGTCGTAGACAGCGATACAGACAGCGATACGGTGGCCTATCTGCAAGTCGCTTTCGGAACAACCGACAGTTGCAGGCGGTAATCCGCCGTGACGAACGTCTGCTGCGTGAGTTGGCTAACATGTTCAGGTCCCCTGTGTAGGCGTGGGTGATAGGTTTTATGCTATAATGCAGACGGCCATTGCCCCGGGCGCGCAGAATGAGCCGCGGGGGGGATGTCTGGCCCGGTGGGGACTGTGGTTGGCGCCGTGAGCCTCACCGGGCAATCTATTTGTCGAACGACCGTGCTCTTGAGCCCCTCTGCAACTGGACTGGCCGGACCCAACCACACGCACGTGCCGCTCAGGCAGCCCGCAGGAACTGATTTACCCGCTGGCCGAGCACGTCTGACGCTGCGTGCTTGCAGCCAGTGGGACACGCCCAACGAGTAGGCCGGTTCACGCCAGACCGTGGCACTTCATTTCCCGCCGCTGGTCTTATGTCCGGCGCGCCCTGCTACCAGGCGGGCCCTTCATCGCTGGTTTTTGTCCTCCCCATTACGTTGTTCTTCGTTTGGTTTGCTCGATGCGCCTGTGGTGCTGGCCGCTTCCCCTGGGTCCGGCGCCGGCTTGGCGTCTGGCTGCTGTGCCGACTGGTTGGCAATACCCAGCAACTGTGCCGCTTCGGCGCGGAACCGCTGAAAATCCTCGTTCTGAGGCTTGTGCGTCTCGATCCACGCGACGGCCTTGTCGTACCATTGCCGGGCCTCGTCCTTGTTGCCCAGTTGCCAGTGCGCCATAGCCAGGAAGCAGAAGTCACTCGCGTCGCCGCCCGAAGTGAGTTCGATAGACTTGTGCAGGGCCTGGGTCGCCGCGTCCCACTCTTCTGTTCGGTATCGTGCGACGCCCAGTGTATTCCAAAAACCTCCCTGCTCAGGCGCCAACTCCACCGCTTTGGCCGCCAGGGTGACGGCCTCCTGGGGTGCACGGACCTGGGCGTCGGGGCATGTTGCGAGGAGCCAAGCCAGGTTGTTGAAAGTCATGGGCAAGCCACTCCGGTACCGTGCGTCAGCGGCCGCGAGTTGTTCGACAATCTGCAACAGCTCACGTTGGATATTCGCGACCTCGGCGTAACGGCCCTGCTGATCGTACACATTGGCGAGGGTCTGTTTGCTTGCGAGCGTAAGAGGATGCTCCGGGCCCAGTACACGGGGTTCAATTCCCAATACCTCGCTCAACAGCTTCTCGGCTCCGTCGAAGCGACGTTGCCTGAGGAGCAGAACCGCGAGGTTGTTCATGCTCCCGAGTGTGTCGAGATGCTCCAGGCCCAGTGTGCGACGCTGGATCTCAATGACCTCGGTGTACAGCTTCGCTGCCATGTCGTAGCGGTCCGACTCCATGTACAGAATCGCGAGGTTGGCCAGGACTTTAAGCGTATCGGGATGCTCCGGGCCCAGCACGCGGCGTTGGATCTCCAATAACTCGGTGTACAGCCTCTCTGCGTCTGCGTGGCGGTCTTGATCGATGTACAATGACCCGAGATTGCCCATGCATTGGAGCGTATCGCGATGTTCGGAGCCCAGTACACGGCGCTGAATCTCGAGTGACTCGTGGTACAGTTTTTCCGCCTCGGCGTAACGGCCTTCGTCGTGGTACACCAGCGCGAGGTTCATCGTGCTCTTCAGCGTATCGGGATGCTCCGGCCCCAGCACGCGGCGCTGAATGTCCAGCGCTTCGTGGTGCAGTTTCTCCGCCTCGGCGTAGCGGTGCGGGCCGACGTAAGTATTCGCAACGCTCCCCATGCTGCGGAGCGTATCGGGATGCTCCGGACCCAGTACGCGGCGTCGTATTTCAAGTACCTCAGCGTGCAGCTTCTCCGCCTCGGAGCTGCGGCCCTGACTCAGATACCTATTCGCGAGGTTCATCATGCTTGTGAGCGTGGCGGGATGCTCGGGGCCCAACGTGCGGCGTCGTATTTCAAGTACCTCAGCGTGCAGCTTCTCCGCCTCGACGTTGCGGCCCTGGTGCTCGTACGTAGCCGCGAGGTTGTTCATGCTGGCGAGCGTATGGGGATGTTCGGGTCCCAGGACACGGCGCAGAATCTCCAGCACTTCGTTGAGCAGTTTCTCCGCCTCGGCAAAGCGGTGCCAGGATACGTACGTAGCCGCGAGGTTGCCCAAGTTTCGGATCGTGTCAGGATGCTCGGGGCCGAGCACACGACGCTGGATCTCCAATACCTCGGCCTGTAACTTCTCTGCTTCGGCGTAATGGCATTGGTCGCGATACACATTCGCCAGGTTCATCATGCTTATCAGTGTATGCACGTGCTCCGGGCCCAGCACGCGGCGCCGTATCTCGAGCACCTCACTGTGCAGCTTCTCTGCCTCGTCGTAGCGGCCTTGGCCGCAGTACACAATCGCGAGATTATGCATGCTCTCAAGCGTATAGTGATCCTCCGGGCTCAGCACGCGACGCCGAATTTCGAGGACCTCGCGGTGCAGTTTCTCCGCCTCGTTGTAACGCCCCTGGTCGTTGTACCAACACGCGAGGGCCATCATGATCGTCAGCGTATCAGGATACTCCGGACCCAGCACACGACGATTGATCTCCAACGCTTCGGCACTCAACTTCTCCGCCTCGTCGTAACGGCCTTGCGCTCCGAACACGACCGCGAGGTTGTGCATGCTCCAGAGCGTATCGGGATGCTCGCGGCCAAGGGTCAGGCATCTGGTGGCGTGTGCCTTCTCCACGTGACGTTCGGCTTTCTCGTACTCGCCCAGTGACAAGTATGTCATTCCGAGCGTCATATGAATGGCGGCCGCTACCAGCGGTTGGTCCGGAAAGCGGCCTTCCAGGTTGGCCGAAGCGCGATCCAGAATCGTGCGCAGCTTGATGTCCCGGTCCGGCTCGTTCTCGGGGTCGGCTTGGGCCAGCAGGTCTTCGGTCAGGAAGTCGTTCACGGCCTGGGAAATCGCCGCTTCGGTCCTGGCCTTCTTAGCCTCTCGCTCTGCGCGCTGCTCTCCCAATTCAGCCCGCGCCGCTTGACTTCGGGCCCGCATCGATTGCCACGTGGTGCCTGCCATCCCCAGCAGCAGAGAGACTGCCACCAGGGAGGTCGTGAGGAAGGCCAGCTTGTGCCGGTGCGCGAACTTGCGGAAGCGATAGACGACCGACGGCGGACCCGCTTCCACCGGCTCGTCATTCAGATAACGCTGGATGTCCTTGGCGTAGGCACTGGCCGTCTCGTACCGCCGCGTGCGGTCCTTCTCCAACGCCTTCATCACGATCCAGTCCAGCTCACCCTCCAGCAAACGGCGCAAGCTCGCGGGCGTGACCTGGCGATGGCCCGAGGCGGTGGTGGCAGCGTCGCCCAAAGCGCTGACGCGGGTGCTGGGCTTGGACGGTTCCTCCTCGCGGATGACGCGGCGGATCTCCTCGTAGGCCGCGTCGCGAAACCGCTGCTTGTCCAAGGGCGGCTCGCCCGTCAGCAGTTCATACAGCAGCACGCCCAACGCGTAGACATCGGTCCGCGTGTCCACGTCCTGACCACTCAGCCCCGCCTGCTCGGGACTCATGTACAGCGGCGTGCCCACCAGCTGTCCGAGGCTGGTAAAGGCCGTCTTGTCGGTCAGTCGCCCGCCGGTGGCCTTGGCCACGCCAAAGTCGATCACCTTGGGCAGCGGCGTGTCCTCGTGCTCCGCGACCAGGATGTTCGAAGGCTTCAGGTCGCGGTGGATGATCCCTTTCTGGTGCGCGTGCTGTACGGCCTGGCAGACCGACACGAACAGTTCCAGACGCGCGGGGATGGAAAGTCCGTGCTGGTCACAGTACTCGGTGATGGGGATTCCGGTCACCAGTTCCATCACGAAATAGGGCCGCCCGCTGTCGGTCGCCCCGGCGTCCAACACATGGGCGATGTGCGGGTGGTCCATCCGCGCCAGCGTCTGCCGCTCGGCGTCGAACCGGGCGATGACCTGCTGGGTATCCATCCCCGGCTTGATGATCTTCAGGGCCACCTGGCGCTCAATCGGCTGCCGCTGCTCGGCACGGTAGACGACTCCCATTCCCCCTTGGCCGATCACTTCCAGCAGCGTGTAAGGGCCGATCTGAGTGCCTGGCTGCTCGAGAGGGGGTTGGTCGATGGTGACGTCGGCCTGCTCGTCGTCATCACCACGATCAAGGAAACTATCCTCACCTTGGTGAGCCGCCAGAAGAAGTTCGACCCGTCTCCTCAATTCGACGTCGTCACCGCAAGCGTGGTCTAAGAACTTGCCCCACTGATCGGGCGCGCAGTTCTCGACCGCCGAGATGAAGATGGATCTGGCTTTGTTTGCATCAACGCTCATAACAACTACCACGCTTTCACGGGCCTCACTATGCAGTGCGAAAACGGGACGAGAAAAGTCCCAAAGATTCCGGAAAAAAATTGCGGCTGGGGAAACCTAGCCCTCGTCGGTAAGCTCCGCGCAAAGCCACGCACGCGCATAAGTCCAATGGCGAAAAGCGGTTGTGCGCGATATCCCGAGTGCCTGTGCCGCTTCGTTGACGTGCAGCCCGGCAAAGACACGGAGTTTCACCAACTCGGCCACGTCGGGTGCCTCCACCGCCAGCCTGTCAAGAGCGTCGTCGATCTCCAAAAGGCGGTCAGACTGGGCGAAAGTCGCAAGATCCGCCGCCTCCAGGGAGAACCGTTGCCGGTCACCGCCCGATTTGTGCGATTGCTTCCGCCGAACGTTCTCAACGAGTATCCGTCGCATCGCCTCGGCAGCCGCTCCGAAGAAGTGCCCTCGACCGAGCAGGTTTTACCGGTTGGTCGACGGCAGCCAGAATTGAGTCGACGGCGGGTGAAAGAGGAACGCGATGGTGAAGTGTGTCGCGGCGGAACCGGCGGTCTGGAGGTGAAAGAGCGTGAAAGAAGGTGAAACAACCAGAGGACGTAAGTCCTTACATATTAATCATCTCTCTACTTCTTTCTCTTCTTTCACTAGTCCCCCTGCGTGCAGCTGTATCTGTGCCCACACGCGTGTGTGCGCGATATCTGCGATCCATCAAGGCCTTCTCGCGGTGGCTGTGGAGAGAACGACGCACGCCGGAGGATCCACTCTGCTCGCTGTCGTTATACAACGAGCAAACGGATCGGCGGCACGTGCGGCGGGAATTGACACCGGAGGAGATCAACTACCTGCTTCGTTTCGTCGAAATGCGCACGATGCCCAACCACTGCATGCCGGGTCCGGACCGTGCCATGGTGTACCGTGTGGCCTGTGGGACCGGTTTCCGCGTGAAGGAACTGCAGTCGCTTGAATGTGGTTCGTTTGATCTGGAAAGTGATCCGCCCACCGTGACGGTCGACGCGTCCTATAGTAAACGTCGACGACGAGACGTTCAGCCGATTCACCCTGGACTGGCTCAGCTACTACGTCCATGGTTGGCAGATCGCCAAATCAAGGAGCGGCCATTCAAGAGGATGCCCCGGTCCATGGCCCGGACGTTCCGGGACGACCTCAGGGCCGCTCGGGCGAAGTGGATCGAGCAGGCCAAGACCGACGCTGAGCGTCAGGAGCGGGAGCGATCCGACTTCCTGGCTTATCGGGATGCCTCGGGGAGGGTGGTCGACTTCCATGCCACTCGGCACACATTCATCTCGACGATTGTCTCCGGTGGTGCCAGTGTGAAGACTGCCCAGGAGCTGGCCCGGCACAGTACTCCCACGCTCACCATTGGGCGATATGCCCACACGCGACTGCACGACCTGACAGGAGCCTTGGAGGCGCTGGCGGGAATGTCGTCGGCGGACGACACGAGAGAGCAGCAAAATCAGGTGGCGACAGGCACCGATGGGAAGACGGCGATGCCAGCAAATCGCCAGCAGTTGCCAGCAAATCGCCAGCAGCCCGGCGGCTTGAATGGGCTAGACGAGGCGAAACTTGGCGAATGTGTCAGTCGCTGTGTGGCTGTTAGTTCAGTGCCTGATGAAAAGTCGGAAGTTGTTACGCTGTCAGTATTTGGCAACAAAAAAGCCACGTCCGGCGAGACGTGGCGAAAGGCGGAGGGCACGGGACTCGCAAAATGGGTTTTTGTAAGTCGTGCCTGAGAAAGTGTTTGTGGAACCAAGTCGTGATTCCGCAAAGCTTTGCGCCGCGCCGTCTGAAATCACCTGGGGTCAGGGACTCTCAGCAAGTGTCACGCTGATTGACGCACTGTGTCAATCAGTTTTCGCCTCGATGCCTCCACACATGGAGGTGTCGCTATGACACGAAGATCGAATGTTGATCTGGTGCCCAGGAATGGGCACATGTTGGTAGTCGGTATTGTTGCACGCATTAGCGGCTGCGCCAATCAAAAGGAGATGAGCCTCGACGACCAGGTTGATCACGCCAAGGAAGAGGTCTCCGGTCTGTGTCAGGGTCCGGTCGATTATAGGATCATCGCCACGAAAGGCAAAGGCGAAGCGCTCGACCGACCGGAGCTGGCGGAAGTGGAGCAGATTATTCGCAGCCGCGAACTGGACCTGCTGGTTATGGAAGATGTGGGGCGACTGGTCCGCGGGACGGCAGCCGTCACAGTGTGGGGACTGGCCGTGGATCACGGTGTACGCTGCATCGCGCCGAACGATTGTGTCGATACGGCGGACGAGAGTTGGGAGGAGGACCTGATTGCCTCCTGCCGGGATCACGTGGGCCACAATGCTCACACTTCGAAACGCCTCAAGAAAAAGTTGATGAACCGTTTCAATAAGTTTGGCGGAGCGATGGCTTGCCCGATTGCCGGGTATGTTAAACCGGAAGATGCACGGTCCTATGAAGACTGGCATAAGGATGATGGCGCCACTCCGTTCATCGTGGAAGGGCTCCACCTGTTGCGGACCACCGGCAATTGCTCGGCTGTGGCGGATTGGTTCAACCAGCAAGGGTTTCCGACGGGACCCTATTGTCGGCGTAAGACGTGGAATGGCGCCATGGTTCGGCGACACTACAAGAACCGTCTGCTGAGCCGGGTTTCCGGGCGCGGATACCGCCATTGTGTGAAACGCCACGAAACGGGGCGGCGCGTGTCGGTGAAGAATCCTGATGGACCAAACTTCATCGAAATCCCCCACTTGGCGCATGTCGACGTTGTTGAGTTGGACGAGGTCAATGGGCTGTTGGACGCTCGAAACGCCAACTTCCGCCGCAAACCCATCCAGGACGTCGACGCTCTGTTTCGGCAGCCGCGCAAGCGGACCCGGTTTCCAGGCCAACATGCCCGCTGCTGGTACTGTGGCCGGCAGTTCGTGTGGGGCGGCAACGGAATGACTGGCAATCTGATGTGCAGCGGCGCGCGGGAGTGGCATTGCTGGAACTCGATCGGCTTCCCAGGCCGACTGGCAGCCGAGCGGCTGGTGCAGGCGATTACGGGGGAGCTCTATCAGCTGCAAGGCTTCGAGAGCCAATTCGCGGAGATGGTGGCAGCGACGACCGAGCAGCTCCAGACCAATTCCGCCCAGCAATGGGAGCGACTCCACAGAGACGAAGAGAAGCTGGATCGAGAAATGGAACATCTCGCCGATGCCATCGCCAAACTGGGTGCCCGGCCGCTGCTCGCGAATAAATTGTCGGAGTTGGAGGACCGCCAGAAGGCGCTGCTGGCGGTGCGCTACCGACTCGAGAGGCCCACACGTCATCCCCTCCAACTGCCCGCGACTGTGGGCGAGCTTCGGGAGTCGCTCGAGAAACAATTCCAGGAGCTGGCGACCGACTCGCCGGAGTTCGGTGATCTGCTGCGTCTCCTCGTGCCGCAGTTCGAGGTCTACCTGGTCAGGCTGTGTGATGGTGGCCACCTGCTCCCGCGTGCGCGCGTCCGTCTGGATCTGGCGGGTAGCCTCACTGACGCCGAAAAGGTGCCGATGCTCAAGGCCATGCTGTCTCGCCCGCTGACGATCGATCTGTTCGACCGTCCGCCGCAGAGAGAGCGTATCCGGTGCGACGCCGTGGAATTGGCGGCGACCGGCCTGCCGCAGCGGCAGATCATGCCGCACCTCAAGGAACAGGCCACACTGCCTGCGCTCCAGCGGGCATTGGCTTTGGACCGTCGCATGAAGGCCGCGGGGCTCAGCACTCCGTACCAGGTCGTGCTGGCGCCGCCCGACGACTACTCCAAGCTCCGCCGGCACCGAAACCCCAAGTTTCAGTTTGAACCGCTGGTGGATTACCAGCCATTAGTGCTCTGAGCCCTTGCGTTCTAACCACTCTCACGCCTTCCCCTGACCCTGGTTATTAACCAGGGTTTTCTTTGCGTATGCCCGGCATGTTTCGCAACTCGACGGGCAAGTTCCCTAGCCCGATTTTCACTTCACAAAGGAGGAATCGTATGTTGGAAGAATCACTCGGTCACAATCGGTTCCCTGAAGGACCTCGAGAACCGGTTGCGCACGGATCCATTCTCTATCGAGTTCTGGAAGCCGTGGCCCAGCAGATTGCGAAACGTGTGGCAGCCGACAACGAACGACAAGACCCGGCACGCGTGCCTGTGCCTGACGACTATGTGCCATCCGCTGACGGGCGCGTCGAGGTCCACCGCTCACGGCGCGAAAATACTGGCACCGACCGATCAACCACGACCATTCCCCAGGGGCAGGATTGAATCAGATCTTCATGGCGTGTCCGAGTTGTGTCTCGTTGTCGCTGGCACACACGCCGCCACACGGGAGCGTGGCTGTGAGATACGGTAGGACTACTGGCAGAGCTGGGCTGCAGATCGTGCGATTTCGCCAGCCTTCGCAACGGATGAACTCCTCGTGTGGAATCATGGGGGCTGCCTTGCCCTTGCTCGTCACCTCGTCTGTCGTTGGAGGCCACGCTGTCTCCCTGTTTCTCACTTCTGCCAGGCAGAGAAAGGAATGATTTTGAACCCGTATGTACTTGTTACCAGTTTGTCGTTGGCCCTGGTGTTGGCAGTGATGGCGCTGGTGCGGGAGGCCCGCCTGCGTCGTGCCCTGCAAAAACTACTCAAACGGCTGATTCTACTGTGGAGGTCTTATGCAAATGAGCAAGGTCCTGCTGATCGCGATCCTGCTGATCTCGATCGCCGGCTGTGATGAAGACGATAAGCAACTCGCCCAAGTAGCCCAGGAGTCGGCCCAGCGGCAGGCCGAGCAAAACCAGGAAATGGCCAAGCTCAATCGGGAAGTCGCCACCGGCACGCGCCGCCTGGTGGAAGCCGATAGCAGGGCACGTCAGGAACTCATTGTCGCGCAGAAGGAACTGGCCCAGCAGCAGGCCGACCTGGCCCAGCAGCACGACAAGTTGGAAGGGGAGCGACGCGATCTGGCCGCCCTGCGCTACCGCGAATCCCTGTTGGCCCCGGCCATTTCCGGTCTCGGACTGCTGCTGTTGTGCGCCCTGCCGCTGGTGCTGGCTTGGTATCTGCTGCAGGGCTGGCGACAGGAAACGGCCGCCGAAACGGTCATCGGCAATCTGCTGCTGGAAGAACTCGTGTCCGAACGTCCGCTGCTCTTGCCCCAGGCGATTCTGCCGGCGCCACGCGAACCACACCCTCGGAGAGATTTGCTCAGCGGCCCGCGCGATACAGACGAGGGCGATCCGGAAGATCCAACGTGAGCCGTCGCCGCGGCAGTCGACCAGTTTGTCAACCAATACGCATCCCGATTCAGCCTTGAAAGGAGACCCTGACTTTGTCTCACATTGTTCGTATCGAAACGCAAATCCGTGATCTGGAAGCTTTGCGGGCGGCTTGTCGCCGGCTGCAATTGCCCGAGCCAGAGCAGGAAACCGTGCAGCTCTTCAGTGGCCAGGCCACGGGCTACTGTGTGCCACTGCCGCGGTGGCGTTATCCGGTGGTCTGTCAGCTCGAGAGCGGCGAGATCCGCTACGACAATTACGCCGGCCGCTGGGGTGACCAGTGTCAATTGGACCGCTTGCTGCAGGCTTATGCCGCCGAAAGAACGCTGCTCGCGGCACGTAAACAGGGTTATGCGGTGACCGAGCAAGCACTCACTGACGGCCGTATCAAACTCACCATCCACGTGGGAGACGAAACATGAAGACCATAGAGGTAATCGTCATGCCCAGTGGAGAATCCCGCGTCGAAACCAAAGGTTTTGCCGGGCCCGCCTGTCTCTTAGCCAGCCGTTTTCTCGAGCGGGTGCTGGGCACATGTGCAGACCGGCGGCAAACCAACGAGTTCTATCGCCCCGCTGTGCAGCAGACCACCCGCAGCGAGCAACATCTGTAATTGTCAGGGGGGCAAGGGGGCGGTAACCCATCTCGGTGCGCTGGCCCTCCTACCACCATGTCTCTTGCTCTGCAAAAGCCCTCCGAGCCAGTTGCCAGGCTTCCTCCACCATTCATCACGGAGATCTACATGACACTATCCGACACCCTGTCCGAATATATTCGCGCCTGTTTTACCGGCATCTGGATCACCAGCCACGAGCATGATGACGCACTGACCGAAATCGTCCAGCTTTGTCGCGAACAGTCCTGGAGCGTGGCGACGTGGGATATTGGCGCGGGGTTACAGTTGCCCGGCGAGGCGGCCGAAGATGCATCCGCAGCCACGACGACCGACCCGCTGGCGGCGCTGCGCCTCTCAGTTCGCTGGCCTCGCCGCGGGGAGCGGCCCTGTTGGTGCTCCAGAATCTTCATCGGTTTCTGCAGTCAAGTGAAGTGATCCAGGAAGTGATTCGACAAATCACGCTGGGCAAGCAGCACCGCACCTTTCTCCTTGTCCTGGCCCCACTGGTGCAGATTCCCCCGGAACTCGAGCGGCTGTTTGTCTGTATCAACCACGAACTTCCCGATGGTGCGCAATTGGAGGGCATTGCGCGGGGCATTGCCACCGAGGAGGGTGAACTGCCCGATGGCTTGGAGCTGCGGCGGGTCTTGGAGGCCTCGGCCGGGCTGACTCGCTATGAAGCGGAGGGGGCCATGAGCCTATCGCTGGTCCGCCATGGTCACTTGGAACCTTCTGCCATCTGGCAGCTGAAAGCACAGGCGTTGACCAAGAGTGGTCTACTGTCGCTGCACAGCGGCCACGAGTCGTTTGAGACGCTCGGCGGACTGGCCTCGCTTAAAGCATTTTGCCTGCGGGCGCTGCGCCAGCGCGCAACGAGTAGTTCAGACGTGCGGGCTCGCGGTGTGCTGCTACTGGGTGTGCCGGGCACAGGCAAAAGCGCGTTTGCCAAATCGCTAGGCCATGAGACGGGGCGTCCTACTCTCACCCTGGACGTGGGATCGCTGATGGGTTCCCTCGTCGGACAAACGGAAGAACGCACGCGCCGGGCACTGGACATCGTGGATCGGATGCAGCCCGCCGTCCTGTTTATCGATGAGGTGGAAAAAGCCTTGGCCGGTGCGACGGGTTCCGGAGCGGCCGATAGTGGCGTGTCGTCGCGCATGTTCGGCACATTGCTCTCCTGGCTCAACGACCACGAGTCGGATGTCTTCGTGGTCTGCACGGCCAACGATGTTTCACGGCTGCCACCGGAATTTGCCCGGTGCGAACGGTTTGATGCGATCTTCTTTCTGGATCTGCCGGGAGAAACTCAGCGGCAGTCGATCTGGCAACTGTACCTGCGGCAATTTGAGCTCGATCCGGGCCAACGCCTGCCGCGCGATGCCGACTGGACTGGCGCTGAGATTCGTGCTTGTGCCCGTTTGGCGGCACTGCTGGATGTACCGCTTGCCGAGGCGGCCAAAAGCATTGTGCCCGTGGCGACCACGGCCGCCGAAGCGGTCGAACGCTTGCGATGTTGGGCCAGTGGCCGCTGTTTGTCGGCGGAAGTACCCGGCCTCTACCAGTACCAGGCAGCGGCAACTCCTGCCCGGCGCCGTCGCGTACAGAGTGACGCGTCAAACAACTGAGCCAGGGGGCTCCGAACCCTCGTTATTCGCGATCCATTTTTCTTTTCAAACGGAGAACCAATATCTTGTCTACCACTCTGGAAGATCTCGACACGACCGGCACACAGACATCGCCCTCAGAGCGGTTGCGAGCTACTGTGGCGGCCATGCGTGTCTCATTCACTTGGTTTGGCACGCGGAAGGCACTCACGCCAGACCAAAAGAACCTGGCGGCCGAGTCATTTCGGGCGCAGGGCGATTTTCTCTCGGCCGGCAAGAAGCTGATCGATACCCGTCATCCGCTGTTCAAAGCCGTGACGGGCGTGCGCAATCGTTGCCTAGCCTTTTGGCGCGGTATATCGCTCCCTTATCCCGAGCCGGGGATTCGCCTGATCCGCCAAGATGCTTTGGACATGGTCGATCACTACATGACCACCTGCCAGGCAGATTTGACGGCTGCCGTCGAGCAACTGGATGCGCATTTTGCGGAACTCCAAGAGGCCGCTCGCCAGCGACTGGGCGAACTGTACTGCCGGCGTGATTACCCCACTTCGCTCAGCGGTCTGTTCGCTGTGTCATGGGATTATCCATCCCTGGAGCCACCGTCCTATCTGGCGCAGTTGAATCCACAGCGCTACCAACAGGAATGCGAGCGCGTCTCGGCTCGCTTTGAGGAAGCGGTGCAACTGGCCGAGCAAGCGTTTCTCGACGAACTAACCCGGCTGCTGGCTCATCTGACCGAGCGAATTAGCGGCAGCGACGATGGATCGCCGAAAATCTTCCGCGACTCAGCGATTGGCAATCTGCGAGAGTTCTTCGAGCGGTTTCGCGATTTGAACGTGCGCTCGAGCGATCAGTTGGACGAGTTGGTCAGCCAATGTCAACGGATTGTGCAGGGCGTGGAGCCCCAACGACTGCGAGACAGCCAATCGCTCCGGCGCCGGGTGGTCACACAGCTCTCTGGTGTCCAGGCCACCTTGGATGGACTGCTGGTGGATCGGCCCCGACGTCGTATCATCCGCACTCCACGCTGAGGGAGCCCACATGCAACTGTTGATTGAAGCGACAGGAGATATCCGCTGCATCTACAGCGATGCCCTCGATCTACATCTGCTGGGCCGACCGATAATCAAGCGGGCTTCGTCGGTCGAACCTGACGGCGCGGGCAGCTGGTATGCCGATCTGGGCAGTGTACAGGGGCCCGTACTGGGACCATTCAATCGACGCGCAGAGGCGCTGCAAGCAGAACGCCTTTGGCTCATGAAGCATTGGCTGACGTCGCCGGATGAAGCAGACAACACGGCCCGATCTGTTTAGCGCCGCTTGTTGCTTTCCTGCTGCGTGGCACGAACGTCGATGCTGGCGCACTGATCCTGTTACGTAGACTTCTCCCGTGCGGCCCCGTTTGCCCAGGCCGTATGGTCAGGTGGGCGGGGCCGTTTTCTCTGCAAACCATTCCGCTAGGAACTGACTGTTATGAATCAATTTGAGCTAAATCGCGCGGTGGCTCGTGCCACCGGAGAAACGGTTTCTACCGTCAAGCGACTGGGCTTTCTGCTCGCGGACATAGACGCACCGGACCAGTGGCTCGACCGACCCGCTGCGAATATCCAGGTCATTGACTGGGATCAATTAGCGCGGCGGCGCCATACTGCGGGGGAGGAGGCAGCGAATCGTGACTTTATTTCCCCATAACCGCATGACTCCCGCAACGCAACAACGGCTCTCAGCATATCGTCGCCGCCGCCGGTTTCGGCAACATGAACTGCGTCGGCCAGGCAGAGCTGGTAGCCGAGAAGACAAAGGGCTGAGCAGGCACGCGTGGCGTAAACGCCGCACATGGTGTCGAACACTTGGCTCAGGGTGACCTGTGACCCAACTATGACCGTTGGGAAGACGATTGAGAAAAGTTCTCGGTGGGGCCGCCCTTTGGCGGCGGCTCCGCTGGTTGGCCATTTTTTAGCTATTGCGAGGATATTCGTCCGGTACCCGCAGGTCAGTCACAGACGGGCCAACTACCGAAGTCCAATGCGTTCGATGTTGTCGACCAAAGCAGCTAACGGCGTCGGTTACACGACGGTGGACACGCCCACCTTTCGCACGAAGCGAATCGTTGCTTGTGCTGTTTGGCTACCGACCGCGGAAATCGACTGACAAGACGAGTCAGAAGTGATGGCGCGCAGGCGTGCCTCGCCACCGCAGGCTAGGTTCCCGCAAGAACTTCTAACGAGGAGTCGCCCAGGGCAGTTAGTCATTCGCATCGCGAGAGCCGTTGCCATGTGCGGATCGCTGGAACATGTTCTGAAGTCACAACTTGCGATAATTCACGCTATTGATTGTTCTCGGCATGGTTGTGTCCTCCACCAGGCCGAAATCAATCATGCGGGTGAAGTGCCCCGTCGCAAATCGACTTCTCACGAGGAAGGTTTCGCCGCGTGTCTTGCGATCACGGCGGGGTTGCCCTCCGGTCGCCAGGGTCGAGCGATTCGAGCGCCGTGAGAGGCGGCGTCGTAGCCTGTCGCTGCTTTTCAGTTGCAGTGGTGCCCGACGGCGGACCGCAGTCGCAACTCCATGCTATCTGATGCTCGACAACGACGACTCAGGGTTTCTCAGGCAGCCGTCCTTGCACGAGGCAGTTGCAGGGCCACTGGTTGCCGCCGTAGCGTCGCATCACCTTTGAGTATTCGTTCATTCTCATCCCTGAGGAAGCCTGCGGCCTGCCGCCGTTCTTGCTGGCCCTCTACTATGGAATTCGTGCGGCATATTAGCGCTCTCGCATCCGATGCAGCACCTGGGACACACGAGCCTGCGAAATACCGAAGAAGTCCGCGATTCTCTGCTGGGAGAGATTGCCCGCAAAATATAAGCGCACAATGGCCGCGTTGCGGATTTCGAGCGATCGCAGTGCCTCGTCACCCCCGAGGCTCGCGGCATCCCGCCTGCCGTGACGACGATTGTCACCACCCCTCGCCCTGCGCGTGGACGAGGTCTGCACAATGGCCTTCTGCGATTCGTCCCGGAGAAACTGCTCCACTTCCTCCCGGCTGGGCCGACGTCCCAATTGCTGGGATAACACCAGCTCCATGCGCGCGCGTTGCTTCTCGTTGCGGATTCCCTCATGGCAGGAACGGGCGTCCTCCCGGCGAAGCGCATCGGTGACCTTTCGCCGCATCACCATGTGCGCAAAGCAGCAGAAGTTGTCCGATTTCGTGGGGTCAAATTGCTCGACAGCCTCCATCAACCCCTGCCCTGCGGCCGATTCCACGAGATCGGGATCCACACGACCCGGGAGACGACGGCGAAGCCGAGCCACGAAGGGCGCCACCAAGCTGTGGAGATGCGTGACGATCTCGTCCCGGACGGATACCGACTTATCGCTTTCCCAATACGATTCCCAGAGAGGACCAGGCCACGGTCGCTTGTCGTCAGCCCGCGCATTCGCCATCGTTCTTCTCCTTCTCACGGTCCGGCTTGCAGTGCCATTTGCCGCCACTGCGGTATCCCGCACCGCGCGCGTCACGCGGCGGATCTCGGCGACGCGTCGGTCGGAAGCCGCCATCGATCGTCCCGCCAGTACACGCCAACGAAAAAGGGCCCGCCGCGAGCCAATTCGGTCCGCGACGGGCCCTTGCAGATACCTATCCCCAAGGCGGATAAGCCCTGCCCGATACCCTTGAGAATGGTGCTGCCCCCGCGTCAGATATCGTGCTGCTGTGAGTTTACGACGTTGCTACATTCCCTTTCAACTCACTTCAGTTTCTGTCGAAGGTTGCCAGAACTGTCCTGTATCACACCGTCCTCAATTTTGATCACGATCTCAATATCTCCATAGAATCCCCGTTCGAGGATCTCGGGCGAGAGCTTCTCAAGAAGCGGTTCGATGCGTTTCAGTATGGCCCGGGTAATACGTTGCCGATCATCGTTGTTGGCCAAACCCATTGTGTCCTCCATTCAAGAAATTGTTGCTGTCCTGCCGCGCTGTGGCTCAGTGCACGGATGCCGCCATCTTGGCAATGAGAGGCGAAAAAGAAGGGACGGCCGTAAGCACGGATCGCACATTGCGAGCGTTCCTGCCAGCCGTGCTGGGCCCCGGGGTGAGGTCCCGCCATGAGACGTCTCCGGGTGAGCAGCGAATTCCGTGCCGGCACCGCGGCAAATGCCGCTCGGTCGCCGACGATTTCGCCAGACAGTCGCTCTGACAGCGGTTTTTTCGCACAGGAGTGACGTGCAAGCGTGCAGCCAGGCGGTGTCCGGATAAGCGATTGACCGCGGTCAGGGCCGCGCGACCGTGTACCAGTTTGCAAAATTTACATGGATCATGGTGCCCACCCTCGTCAGACCCCGCGATGGGCGCGAGGGGGAAGTCCGCGGTCGACGCGGGCCTTGCACCAAGTCTCGGCAATATTCCACAGGGCGAATCGGGGGCCGAAGTGAACGGACAAACGCGGTCAGCGTCCCAAGACCTCGGCCATGAATAGTGCCAACCCCGTAGCTCGACTCCGCCTATACTGGCCTGGGTTGAGCAGACCAAGTCGGACGGAGGCGACTCCGCATCGCACGCGGCGAAAGGGGGCGACCCAACTCCCCTCTCGCGAGCTTTCGTGACGTCATCCATGGACTTTCTCCAGAAAAGTCACAACTGCTGCGGCCACAGCAGGCCCGATGGAATCAGGAGCGTGGCGCTGCCGAGGGCAGGTTCCTGGCGGGGTTCTTCGGAAGGGATCGCCGTGGTTCATGCACATGGCTTGTTTCTCCGGAGTACATGTTGCTTGTTTCGCGCCGCACCGCGCCTCGCGGGCGCCGCCTGATCAGGAATCACGCCGCTCTTTAAGCAGTTGGATGATTGCCACCACGATCTGGAGCAGGAGCGTCACGTCGAACCCTTGCACAGCCGTTTCGCTCGCTTGCTCCTCCGCCGCCGTCCGAGCCACTTCCCCGAGGAGGAATTCGACCCGCGGTTCATGACGCAGCGCCAGCACGTCTTCCCAGCAATTCGTGCCCCCTTGCTCCGCAAGGAACACCGACGCCAGCAGCCTGTAAAAGGCGCCCCATACGGCGTCCGACGCCGCAATCTCGGCCAGCAGATGGACCGCGCGAACCACCGGCTCGGGCAGCCGATCCTCGAAGCTCGTCGCCAACTCGACCAAATGCCGCACCCAATCGCGAACCGCCTCCGAGTCGGCTGTGCTGGGCAGTTGGGCCAGCCGTTTGATGAGCGCCACAATTTTCAGCCATTGATCCATGGACCAGGTCGCCACATTGCCTGCCGTGCGCTTCGACATAGCGATTCTCCCATCTGAATTTCCGACTGCGTCAATCGTGAATTTCCGTCGACAACGCTCGCGGCGTGACGCCGTCTTCGCGTCGCCCTCCACTATTAAATTCGTGCGGGGTATTAGCCGCGCGTGGCTGGTGCGAGATGCGAGCAGCCCGATCCTGAGTCACTGCAAGGACTTCGCCGATCGCTTAGCCGGGATGAAAGATATAAGCGGAGCATGCATGTGGAGCGGTCTTTGAGCGACCGTGATGCCCCGTGGGTCTCACGATGCAGGGAATCACGTGCCTCGGCTGCGGGCGTTGCGGCGCTTCAAAGGTGAAGATGGAGTGTTCTGAGTGAGAACGTGCTCCATGTGCCGCACGGGGGCACTGCGGCGCCGATCACCGCGGAGAAATGAGGAATCCAGGACGCCAAGCAACGCGCCCCAATAGAAAGGGCGTTGTCACAGCAATTGGGACACCGCCCCAGCACGGAGGAACTGGACCAGTTGCTCCGCGATTACTCGCAGAAGGCCATTGCGGAGGCCACGTCAACGCGAAGCCCGAGGCGTGGCGAGAATCGCTGCCAAGGCAAACGGGATCCCGCGAGCTATGGGACTGACGGGGCACCACGATGGCTCGAAATTCGCAACGCGGCCATCGTGCGCTTATATCTTGCCGGCAATCTTTCCCAGCAGGAAATTGCGGTATTCTTCGGGATTTCGCAGGCTCGCGTGTCCGAGATTCTTCATCAAGCGCCAGGGCGCTAATATCCCGCACGAATTAGATAGTCGAGGGCCAACAAGAAACGGCAGCGGGCCGGAAGCGTTGTCACGGGGATCAAGATGGACAAATGCACATCGGTCTGTTGGACCTGGAAAGTTACCAGGCCTGCCAGCCGACCGTCTACGTCGATTTCTCGCAGGCCACGTGCAGCGTCTGCTGAGTGAGCCAAGTTTCATGCCGCGGTGGGGCTCCTCGCACGAGGCCCCCTGGCCGCTTGGAATCAAACAAAACATCCACTTGACCAAGGAGCTGATCATGTCTTGTGCCTGCAATTGTACCTGCCAGTGCGTGACTTATTGTGAAAATTGTCTGCCGCCGTTGTCAGAGCCCCTCCAGGGTCGGCTCGGGGGCCTTTCGCTGTTTCGAGCAGATAACTTGCTCTCGACCAACAGTAGTCCCTTGTTCGAGCCAGTTACGTACGACTTCGGGGCCGGGCCCAATATCGTGGCCGCCGAGTGGCCGTGGATCACCGACACGAACGAGCCCACCCCGCACTATCTGGTGCACTTGCCGCCCCGGGCGGCCCTGCAGTTCTCCTGGCATGCGGAGTCCCCCGACGGCCAGATTGGGCACATCAGCGGCCCGGCCGGCTGGAACCTGGTCTACACCGGCGACTGGGAGTTGACCAACTATAAGGGAGAGCGGTGGACATTCGTGGGCTTTGAACGCGAATCACATCCCAAGGGACGCCTGATGAGCTACCACGGGCCCGGCGGTGAGGGTTATGAAGTATATGATCCGGACGATCCGGACAATCCGCAGGCCGATGCGTACACCGAGGCGGGGCACATCAAAGGCCTCCGCTATATGTATACCTACGAAGGCAAGACGCTGCGCGAATACCTGGACTTCTCCTACGCCACGGATGCCGACGGTCAGGAGCGTCTGCAGCAGGCCACGCTCCGCCGGCAGGAAAGCGGGAGCGCCGCAGAGAACGTGCAGCGGGTGTTGTTTGAGCATCGGTGGGCCACGGCCAGCAGCAGCTCCAGCTCCAGTTCCAGTTCCGGCGGCTGCGGCTCGCTGGGGCCCTCGTACTACCGGGGGACCGTAACGCACCAGGTCTACGAGCAAGGCGCCTGGGCAACCACCGGGACCACATACCGGCAGTATTACCTGCCCGGGGAAATCGGCGGCTTTGCCGGCGCCCTGAAGTACTACCTGGACGCGGAGGCCTATGAGCGTCTGGAGAACGATCCGGCGGTGAGCGATCCACTCACGGCGTCCGACGCGCTGGTGGCCCAGTATGCGACGCTCTACCTGGAGTACGACGCCACGGGGCGGGTGAGCAAACGCCGGGCCCTGGGCGGCGGCGAGGTAACGTTCAGCTACGTGGAGGGCTATACGCTCACCGACGACTTGAACAAGTACCGGCTCAAGACGACCGAAACCCACGCCGACGGGAGCGTGCGCACGCGGTACACCAACTTCCAGGGCCAGGTGCTGTTGGCGGAGCTGCAGGAATCGGCCGGGGCCAGCGGACGGGTACTGGAGTTCCACCAGTATGATAGCCAGGGAAACCTGACGCTGCACGCCACGCCCTCGGCGCTGGCCGGCTACTCGAGCAGCTACTACACGATCACGCCGACCTACCAGTCCGAGGGGGGAGAGTATACGGTCGGACTGGTCCATCTCTACACGTACTACAGCGAGACCACCACCGGTAGCGGCGGCGGCGCGGTCGCAGGGCTTCAAGCAGTACGACAAGGTCCGGCAGGGGCGCGACGGCAGTCCGATCCTCGTGCGCGCGTATGAGTACACCGAGCATGCGATCACGGTGGACGTGGGGGGCAGTTCCTCCTCGAGCAGTTCCAGCGGTGCCGGCCACGCTGGTGGTGACGGTCTACCCGCTCGCCAAGGAGACCCGCTACCGGAACGAGGACGGCAGCGGCGGGATCGAAACGCGCTACTCCTACAGCTGGCATGAGGGGACGCGTGCAGATCCAGGAGCGAATCACCACGCTGCCGGCGATTGCCCAATGGCAGAATGGTCCCGGCACTTCAGCCATGCGCACCGAGCGGTTCGATACTTACGGGAACCTGCTCTGGCTGCGGGATGAGCGCGGATTCATTACGGGCCACCAGTACGCAGCCGGTCCGGGACGGATCTCGCGGACTATCCAGGATGTCGATGCTGCGCAGCTCACGCTCCCCTCGGGGTGGAGTACGCCGTCCGGTGGCGGCCAGCATCTGGTGACCGATTACCAGTACGATGCGCAAGGTCGGCAGACCCAGGTGCTGGGTCCCGAGCACGAGGTGGAGGGAGTGAGCGTGCGGACCGCCAGCTGGACGGTCTACCAGGATGCCGACCACGAGACCTGGTCGGCGCAAGGCTACGCGGTCGAGTCCGCCAGCTCTTCCTCGAGCGGCGGTGGCGGAGACTTGCCGCCCTACGACTACACGCTGGTCAACCCCGTCTCGATCAGCAAGCGCAACGCGGCGGGTACGCGCGCTGAGTCCATCCAGGCCACCCGGGCGTCCACCAGCGGCCCGCTCGCCGCCTCCGACTCGTTCGACCAGACAGCGTTCGTGCGGTGGAGCGTGAGTCTCTTTAACAACCAGAGTCAGCTGACGGCCACGCGCCTCTATCACACGATTCCCACCTCCGGCGACGGCTCGTCCGGCACGAATTACGACGAGACCACCTACGGTTACGACTCCTGGGGTCGCCAGAACCGGGTCACGTCCCCCGGGGGCACCATTACGCGCACGGTGTTCGACGCCTTCAGCCGGCCGGTCTGCACCTACGTGGGCACCGACGACAGCGGCGCGACGGCTCTCGATCCGAGCGCCGGCCGTGAACCGTGCTCGGCGGCCGCGGGGTCGTCGTCGAGTTCCTCGAACGCTTCGAGCGCCTCCGGTTCGGCCAATAACAACATGGTGCTGGTCAGCCAACAGCAGTACGACGACACTGGATGCACGGGTTGCGGCGGGGGCGGCGGAGGCCAACTGGTCAGCACGACGCAGCATGTCGACGCCAGCACGACGCGAGTGACCGAGCTACAATACGACTGGCGCGGCCGGCAGGAGTATGTGATTCCGCCGGCCGACGACCAGGGACGCACCGTCTACACGCGCTACTACTACGACAACCTCGACCAGGTGACCAAGGTCGAACGCTACCACGAGCAATCGCCCAGCGCCGACATCCTGCTGGCACGCGAGGAATCGTGCTTGGACGATGCCGGCCGCATGTATGAGACGCGGCGCTGGGCCGTCGATCCGTCCGACGGCACGGTGGGAAGCTACCTGGCCGGCTACAGCTGGTACGATGCGGCCGGGAACGTGATCAAGCAGCAGGCCGCGGGCCAGCGTTCCTTCACCAAGACGCAGTACGACGGTCTGGGCCGCGCGACCAAGCAGCTGGTGGGCTACGATCTCGATGAAGTTCCCGGCTGCACGCAGAGCAGCTCCTCGAGCAGCTCGTCCAGCAGCGGCGAGGCGGCCAGCTACACGGCCGCGACCCACGTCCAGGGGGACACGATTCTCGAGCAGAGTGAAACGACACTGGATGAAGTGGGTAACGTGACGCTCGTCACCTCGCGTCAGCGGCGGCACGACGCCACGCTCACCGGCGAGCTGACCACGATGTCCGGCAGCCAGCCGCAGGCCCGGGTGAGCTACGTGGCCAGCTGGTTCGATGGAATCGGCCGCTCCATCGCCACGGCCAACTACGGGACCAATGGTGATGCGGCGCTCTCGCGGCCCAGCACCGTGCCGGAGCGCAGCGACAGCGTGCTGGTCACTTCCACCGAGTACAACTCGGCGGGCCAGGCGTACAAGACAATCGATCCATCAGGCAAGGAAGATCGCCAGGAGTTCGACGCTGCGGGGCGCGTGACCAAAACGATCCAGAACTACCAGGACGGCACGGTCGACGGCGATTATCCGGACGAGGACGTGACGGTCGAAATGACCTACAGCGCCGACGGCCAGGTGGCGACGCTCACGGCCAAGAACCCGAGTACCGGCGACCAGACGACCCAGTATGCGTACGGCACGACGCTCAGCGACTCGGAGATCGCGCGGAGCGACCTGCTGCGGGCTGAAATTTATCCCGATAGCGACGACGTGGCCGATCCGCTGGGCGATGGGACCGACGGCGTGTACGACCGAGTGGAGTACAAGTATAACCGTCAGGGAGAGCGGACCGAGAAGAAGGACCAGAACGGCACCGTGCATGCGTACCAGTTCGACGCGCTGGGCCGCCTGCTGCACGACCAGGTGACGACGCTGGGGACGAACATCGACGGCACCGTCCGCCGGACTTCCACCACGTACGAGGTGCGGGGGATGGTGGAGAGCATCACCCAGTACGATAACGCCACCGTGGGCAGCGGCAGCGCGGTCAACGAGGTGCTCTACAGCTACAACGACCTGGGGATGCTCGAACAGGAGTACCAGGAGCATGAGGGGGCCAAGGACGGGAGTACCCTGTACGTGCAGGTCAACTTCGATACCACGGCCAGCGGCGGAGAGTTTACCCACGGGCTGCGGCCCGCCTCGATCCGCTATCCCAACGGCCGCCTGCTGCACTTCACGTACGGCTCAACTGACAGCATGGCCGATGTCTTGAATCGTCTGGACGCCATTGCGGATGATAGCGGCGGCAGTCCGGGCGATGTGCGGGCCAGCTACACGTATCTGGGCCTGGGGAGAATCGTGAGCGAAGATTACGAGCAGCCGGATGTGCGGCTGGAGTACTTCTTCGACAGTGCCTACGGCGGCTGGGATCGTTTCGGCCGCGTGGTGGATCAGCGGTGGTACGATTATGGCGCAGCGGCCGATCGGGACCGCTTTACCTACGGTTACGACCGGGCCGGCAACCGCACCTATCGCGAGAACACGATCGCCAGTGGCAAGGACGAGTTCTACTCCTACGACGAGGTGAATCGCCTCGCCACGTTTGATCGCGGTGATCTGAACGTGGCTAGGACGGCCATCAGCGGCACGCCGGTGCGCGAAGAGGACTGGGGCCTGGACATGACGGGCAACTGGAGCGACTTCCTGCAGAAGACCTCCGGCTCGACCGATCTGGACCAGGACCGCACGCATAACGGGGTGAACGAAATCACCGCCATCGGCGAGAGCACCGGCACGGCCTGGGTCGATCCGGTGCACGACCGGGCCGGCAACCTGACCACGCTGCCCAAGCCGTCGAGTCTCTCCAGCAGTCTCACCTGCACCTGGGACGCCTGGAACCACCTGGTCGAGGTCAGTGACAGCGGGACGGTGGTGGCCCGCTACGAATATGATGGGCTGGCTCGGCGTGTGAAGAAGCACCTGGACAGCCAGAGTCCGGACAATCCCGACGGGATCGATGCGTACGAGCACTTCTTCTATAACGGCGCCTGGCAGGTGCTCGAAACGCGGCGCAGTGCCAGTGAAAACACGGGGCCCGAGTCCCTGCAGCCCCAGTACCAGTACGTCTGGTCACCGCGTTACATCGACGCGCCCGTACTGCGGGACGAGAACACCGACGCCGACGGGCTCTGTGACGACGCGCGCATCTACTATCTGGGTGATGCGAACTTCAACGTCACCACGCTCGTCGACACGGCCGGGGACGCGCTGGAACGCTACGTCTATAGCCCATATGGGGTACTGGCAATCTACGATGCCACCTGGTCCACCATTCGTAGTGCTTCCAGCTACGCCGCCGAGTATACTTACACCGGCAGGCGACTGGATCGCGAGACGGGGTTGTACTACTACCGGCATCGTATGTATCACAGCCAGCTGGGGAGGTTCGTAAGCAGGGATCCGGTGGGATATACGAGCGTTAAGAATGGACTCTGGACCCATTACTCTCAGATGGCGGGATTTGTGAATACAACCGGACTGGTGGCTTATCCCGACGCGGATGGAGCGATTGACAAGAGCCGCGCCTGCGCATACACGATTTGCGATGAGAAGGAGGGCATCAAGACAATCCGAAATCCCCAAGGTGACCCGTCGTGCAAACACCAGTGTAAATGGCTGGTCGTGTCCGCACACGAACATTGGCACAGGGAAAATATGGGACCGTGCTGCTCGCTGCGGAATAAATGTCTGGAAATGGCGCAACTTGTTCCGCCGGAAGATCGAGCCGAGTGGATAGCGTACTGCAAAAGCGCGTACAACGTCTGGGTAACTCTCAACGAGCGATCGTTAGAATTGCGCGCGGCCGCAAAGTCTTGTGCAGCTGCAAAGTTCTTGCAGGCTCAGGTGAATATGGGATTTGTGAAGGGACTACCTTGTGATTGTGCCAGTGTACTTGCCCAACAGTTCTATTTGTGTACAGGCAATGATCCGAACGCCAGATTGGAGAAATGCCCATTTGATCAAGACGGCGTCGTTGATTATGACGTCTTCCTA
Organism: uncultured Planctomycetota bacterium; assembly: GCA_963802295.1. Lineage (GTDB taxonomy): Bacteria > Planctomycetota > Planctomycetia > Pirellulales > Pirellulaceae > JAJRVM01. The sequence goes on from CAWDIM010000015.1 coordinate 355,554, forward strand.
GACCAATATGAAAAATGGAAGAAGCTGAATCCCAAGTAATCATCATGTCTCTTTGGGAACTCAACTGACAATCGTCCGGATTCGAACGTGGAGCATGAGGTTCGTGAGCGTTCTATGTCATAAGACTGATAAGACTCGTTGGAAGCGTTGTAGGTTTAGCCTTCGAACGCTGTTATTTGCTGCGATGGTTGGTGGGGCACTGCTTCCGTTAACAGTTCCGTATGTCGAGTCCGCCCGCAATTGGTTTATTATCCAACGAAGAGTGTGGAAAATCAGACAAGGATTGAGCAAATGGCGAGCGTTAGGTGTTCCTCCATGTCCGACTTTGGACACAGATGCAGTGATGGCGGGCCCACCATCAGAGGAGGAGTGGCGCAAGATGATTGGAGATAAGTCGGTTGACCCTGGCCACCCAGGGATTAACGCTGAAGCGGCACCGGATGACCAGCCGCGTGAGTAACGGCGCGGCGGTGGCAGAGACGTCCCCAAGAATAGGGTTTCTACGGACGGAAGCGATGGCGACTAAGGCTGCGGTGAGACACGGGGCGGGAGCCGTGGTGCAGCGGCGAGACAATATACTGTGAATTAATAGCGACCGGCTGCGAGTACCCTGGCAGTGTCAGGTGGGTGGCATGGCGTGGGTGTGGTCGCGACGCGTGACGACGTTGGTCGCGTCGGTGGCAAGACGGGAAAGACGTGGCAGATGCGGTGACATGTGGCTGTCACGAAGTGGTGAACAGCGTGAGGTGAAAGCACGCAACGATCGCCGCGGCTGCGTGGCCGCGTCGAAAGACAACGGATTCTTCTTCGTTTGGCGCACTGGCGGCTGCCTCACGTCACAAGTAGCTCGAATTGATCATCGCACCGAGCTGTGCGCGGATCTGTTTGGCCCTCTCTCCCATAACAGGAGCCGACTCGTCGCCACTTCTTTCCGCCTCGATCCGCGGCAGTCGGTCGCCGAGCGTAACGGTGAATCCGGCTTGAGCTTGGCGGAAGCGGGAGAGCGGCATCGCCAGGATTTCACTCACCCGTGGACGGTCCGTGCTGCCGGTCAAGTGCATGTCACCGGCGCAGAAGCGGCAGGTCTGCGTGCTTACTTCTTCTTCGCGTGCTGCTTCACCACCCGCTTCGTCTTGCGACTCAGAGCTTGGCACGTCATCCAGGCCGTGGTAGCTCCGGATGAAGTCACGCTTTTCCGGCTTCACGCGAGGGCCCATCCAACCGTACCTGCGAATGTGTCGAAATCCTGGCGGGAGAAGATGCTGCAGAAATCGGTGGATCAACTCGACACCCTCGATCCACTCGGTCTTCTGCTGGTTGTTGTCGCGGTAGTCCTTGTACTTGAAGAGTACCTGATCACCCCGGATGTCCAGGATCCGGCTGTCACTCAGTGCGATGCGTCCCACGTAGTTGGCCAGGTACTGAACGACTTTCGCCGTGGCCTGCGGACCGATGTCTGCCTTGCGGCGATCCCAGCTGTCTCCGCAGCGCACGATCCAGGAGATATTTTCCAATGGCTTGAGCCATCGGTCGAACTCGGCCGGTGATTGAAGGTGCTCAAGCTCCGTGTCGGCATCGAACTGCAACTCGCCTTGGTCGTAGGCTTTGCGCAGCGCTTGGCAGAATCGTTTGGGGAACTCACGCCGCACATACGCGAGCAATTGCTTCAATTGCGCTTCTGAAAGATCGACCCACTCCAGCGTGTTCCGACGCAAGCCACCCATCGGCAACAGACAGTGTGAGTGCACGTGAGCGCACAGTAGGTCACAATACCCCATGCGCGACCAGCGGGATGGTGCGGGTGCATTATCTCTATCATCCACTACACGGACGTGAGTTCAAATTGCTACGGGGCTACCGTAGAGCGTCGGACACGGTGGTCGTCATGGATCCCACGGACCGACGGCTCACGATTCCGTACTGGATGACGCTTCCGGATGCCGCGTGTTATAGCATTGCTCCTTCAGCGCATGTCAGCGTCAGGTCGCTCTTGCTGCTGGCGGAACTCCTGGAACTCCATGCGGCCCATAATACTCCTAGCGAGAGATGACTTCTCGCTCAGGAGGACTGTCATGTCGCAGCTTTCGTTACACTTTCGCGATGCGGACCAGGATCATGTGCCTGGTCCGCAGCTTTCAGGCCGGCTTCGTGAGGACGTGTTGTCTCTCATGGCCAGGGCCCTGGCACATGTATGTCGAATGCAAGGAAAGGAGAATCATGAACCCACTTCCATCATCCACGAAGATCACACAGACGCACCTTGATCGCAAAGCATTGGTGTACCTCCGACAATCGTCACTGAAACAACTGCATAACAACCTAGAGAGTCAGCGACTGCAATACGCGATGACAGATCGCGCTCGGGAACTCGGCTTTCAGTTAGTGGAGACGATTGACTGCGATCTTGGATTCAGCGCCTCGGTGGGTGCGGCGCCGCGGCAGGGCTTCGACTATGTAATCAGCTCCGTAGCACGCGGCGAAGTAGGAATGATCTTGTCGCGAGAGGTGTCACGTTTGTCACGCACCGACAGAGACTGGTGTCAGTTACTGGAGGTCTGCCAGGTGTTTGGAACGCTGATCGCTGACGAACAGGCGGTGTATGATCTGAGCCTGCTCGATGATCAGTTGATCTTGGGGATCAAGGGGACCATGAGCGTTGTGGAGCTGAACATCCTCAAGATGCGCATGGTGCAGGGGCAAGAGGCGAAGGCGCGTCGCGGAGAAATGCACAAACGTTTGCCGTGCGGTTATGCGCGTGACGGCGAGGGCAAGGTGGTCATCACGCCAGATCAGCGCGTGCGCGAAGCAGTGCAGTCCATATTTCACAAGTTCCGCGAAGTCTGGAGCATACGTCAAACGTTCCTCTGGTATCGCGATCATGACGTGCAGTTACCGGTCAATGTGGCGCGAGGCAAGGGGCTGCGCTGGCAGATCCCCACTCATGCATTTATTGGAGATGTGCTCACCAACGCCTACTACGCCGGGGCTTATGTGTGGGGCCGACGGCCCATGACGACGGAGTTCGTCGATGGGCGACTGAGGAAACGCCAAAAGGGACCGGCAGTGCCCGCGGAAGAATGCCGTGTCTTTATCCCTGACCACCATGAAGGATATATTAACTGGGAGACGTATCAGGAAAACCAACGGATCATTCATGGCAATAACATGAACCGAGGAAGTGATGAAGCGGTGTCCAGCGTGCGTCGGGGCCACGGTCTGTTAAATGGACTGTTACGTTGCGGACGCTGTGGCCGCAAGCTACACGTGCGGTACTGGGGGAAACAGGGAACGGTGCCACGTTACCTGTGCCGAGGAGAGTTTGATGCCGGTGGTGAATACTGCCTGCGATTCGGAGGAGATCTGGTCGATCGTCGCGTAAGCGATGAGATCCTGCAAGTGATCTCTCCGTTGGGCATCGACGCGAGTCTGCTGGCGTTTGACGAGCTGACCGCCGACACGCGTAACCGCCTGGCGTTACTCCAGCGACAACGACAACAGCTGGAGTTCGAGTCGCAGCGTGCGTTCGAACAGTACAATGAGGTGGATCCGCGGAATCGCCTGGCGGCGGAAGAATTGGAGCGTCGCTGGAATGCCAAGCTTCAGGAGTTGGAAAACACCCGGGAGACCATCGGTGAACTCGAGCAGCAAACGCACGCCGTAACCAAGGTGGACCAGGACCGCCTCACGCGGCTCGGTCAGCAATTTGCTTCCGTGTGGAACCATCCGGATTGTCCAGGAGAACTCAAGAAGAAGATCGCGCGGACGATCATCGAAGAAATTGTCGCAGGTGATGTGGATCGCGAGACACTGCATTTCGTCATTCATTGGAAAGGCGGTGTCCATACGGAATTTCACATGCGTCGCCCCAAGTCGGCGATCGGACAGCCGACATCCGAAGAAGCCTTGGATATCATCCGGAAAATGGCCGTACGCTATGGCGATGATCAGATCGCATCGGTACTGAATCGTCTGGGACACCGCACGGGAAAAGGCAAACGCTGGAATCAGACTCGCGTGGCCACTGCGCCAAGCGTCATGCGATTGCTGGCCAGAAGCGGATGAAGAAAGATCCAGAGCTATTGACCTTGAACGAAGCGGCACGCTACTGTCACGTCAGTCATCACACGATCAAGCGGCTGGTCGATGCGAAGGTGCTGGCCATGAACCAGGTCACCTACCGAGCGCCCTGTGAGATCCGGCGATCGGATTTGGATGCCAAGCCCGTACGAAGCATTCTCGAGCACCTGCGCAGGACTGGCAAGCTCGTGCTCAGGGGGGCATGCGCGGCTTCCACGTTACCGTTATTCTCCGAAATCCCCGAGAAAAACAGGAATGGACAATGAACAGCATTATGAGTGGGGGTGCGCCAGCATGAGCTGGCCCCAGGTGTGCAAGAGCGCGAGCAGTGCCAGCTCGACGCCGAACAACTTCCGGCCACCGCGGAGAACCGTGTAGGCGCCTTCGCGCAGGACGATTGAGTACAACACTTTCTGGTTGATCAGGGCCAGACGCGTGATGGGCTTGGGCACGGTGAGGATCAGATGAGCGTATTCGATCGGCAGGATCTGCGAGCAGGTGTCCTCGGCCCAGCGTCTGCGCTTGGTACTGCCGCAGGTACAGCAGTGTCGATTGTTGCAGCCGTTAGGCAGCTCGACCACCGTGCCGCAATCACCACAGGTCCATTCATGCACGCCCAGCACTTTTGTGAAGCAGGCCAACATCTCGCGCAGCACCTTATCCTGCTGCACCGTAAGCTCCGTTGCGTAAATGCGTCGATAATCCCAGTCGAACGTGCGCAGCGCATCGGCGAACGTGGGCCCCGGCTTACGCACCACCGGCGCCTCTCCGGCGATCACATTGGGGACGACCAACCGGCGCGGTGAGTCGGCCGCTGCTGGTGGCTCGGGGACGGGGACGGGAACCGGGACACTCGACGCGCCCCACAACGCGTCCATCGCCTCGCGCTGGCGCTCTTCCACTCTTTTCCAGAACGCCTCGAGCGTCTGCTGCGGTGCCGCGCTGCGCTGCCGCTCGGCACACCCCAGCGGTGGTCCCTCCGTTGGCAGACCGTCGCGCTGAGCCAACGCATCACGCAGCGCCGCGTTGGTCTGCTGCCGCGCCGCGCTGCGCCGCCGCTGTTGTTGCTGGCGATGTTTCCGGCTGGTCGTTGCCTCGGCAATCATCCATGAAGCTCCAGGTACTGCCCTGCATCGTCGAGGTGTGGTTGGTATGGCCGTTCATGGACGAGGAAGAAACAACCGCGCAGGAGGTGTAGCGGTTTTGCCCGTGATTCTGAGATCGATTCCGTCGGGCACGCGAATCACGGTGTACTCGCACTCGTCTTCATACTCGGGAGAGAATGCTTCACCGGACTCAAACAATTGGTCGTTATCAAATGCTGCGCCACAGTGGCTGCAGTGGTTGATATACTGCCAACAACCATCCTTCCCGATGGATTCGTCAAGAGAGAAGGCAGAGTGAGAGTGCTTCTTGAGGAACTCTTGGAGATCGGGCGACAACCACTCCATGGACGTCATGAGCACGAAGCGGTCAAGCTTGCTGGGGGCGGGAGTCATGCTTTCGATTCCCTCGGCTGCCAGCGCGAATATTTTCGTCTCCAGGAGACAATCCCAGCAGTCTTCCCACGTCTGCAGGACATAGGCGGGAACAAGCAACGTTGCCCTGGGTTGAGAGTCCGTTGTCGGTGGCGTGCTTGGTGACTGAGTCGAAGATGCACGTGGCGTGCTGGAGACCTCGGTGCCCCTCTGTGCTCGCCGCGTCTGACGGCGAGCCTCCCGTTGGGATCGCTTCTTCGCCTTCTTGCCTCGTTTGGAACTCATACTCCGTTAGCTCCCGTGCGATGAACAATCAAGCGGCGTACACCATTGTGACAGCTTGCGGCCGTGGGGGGCAAGAGTGGGGGGGGCTGACGCGTGGCCGTCTTCCGCACTTCACGCCATCGGTAAGGTTTACCGCGCAGCGACGCACCACCACCAAAATTCCAACAATTTCGCGGCCTGTCGTCTTGACAGCGCAGGCCAATTGTCGCATTGCTGAACGAGGAGTCGAAAATGCGCGCCGCCAGGCGAGGCCAAAGCCGGTCGCGCGCGGAGATTCTCCAGTGGCCCGCCGCCTCGTGAGGCAATAGCGCACCGCAGCCGGAGCGGTCGTGGTGCGCGCGGGAAGTGTCCCATTGCGTGCCTGTCGCTCCCTGCTCCTCGCGGAAAGAAAAGACCCTTGTGTATCAGCCGCGCTATCGGTGCGCACGGTCGCAACCTGCAGGAACTTTTACCATGATCCAACAGCATCCTCGCCAACCGAACGGCACCACGGATTCGGAACAAATCATCTTCACCTTCGACGATCGCCAGTGGCGCATTCGGGGGCTGGAAAAACAGCTCAGCTGCGAACGGCTGCGGGCGATGGCGATCAGGTAATGTGCCCCACCTGTGCTCAGATAGATTGACCCTTTGGTTCACAGCGCGCAGTGCTGGGGGCGGTGGCAGCGAAGATGCGCGTCACTCGTGGCGGAACGAACTGGCGGACGCGGAGTGGGCGGCGAGGGCATCGTTCCAATCATGCTCAGGTGGTCGCAAGCGGTGGATGGAAGGATGCAGCACGATCATCTTTCGGGCGGCTGTATCACCCGCGTCGTCGGCGTCGAAGCCACAGTGGATGTGATAGCGGCGGGCGATCAGTCCGCTGAGCCAGCGAGGATTGGCCCGCACCCCGGCCGTGGAGATGCAGATGTAGGGTGGATGCATGTGCAGGCAGCTGATCGCGTCAATGGCGGATTCACAGAGGACGATGTCCCGGCCGCCCGGTTGGCCGATCCAGAAGTAGCCTTCATCCTTGCGGGTGCCGGGAACCAGGCCACGCCACACCCGCTCCGTCGTGCCTCGTAGTTCTGCGCCGACCGGTCGCTGGGCTTTTCCCGCCACCAAGAGGAAGACGGCATTGCCCCGGCCGTCGGCGTACAGCTTGCCGGACTGGATGAGTGGCTCGAAGAGACGTGGTTGCAGATGGCGGCGGCCAGCGAGATAGTCACGCACGCGCGGCAGCAGATGATCATTTCTCAGCGGTAACTGCAACGGCTGGTCCTGCTGATCAACACCAGGTCCCTGTTTGCCGCCAGAGTGAGGAAGAGGAGCCCCGGCGGTGAGGTGGCCGAGAGCCAGTTGTTGCTCCAGCCACGCCACCGCCGAGGCGAAGTCCAGTTGGGCCAAGTGCATGACCAGATCGATGGCCCCACCGCCACCGGTGCCTCGCTGCCAGTTGCAGAACTTTGGCCCGGTGACCGAGAGGGGGCCTTGTTCGGTGTGCCACTTGCCGCGATCGCGCACGTCGCGTACGGCACCGCGCCAGAGCAGCACATCCTCCAAGGGGAGTTGGCGGACCAAGTCGGCTCGCTGGCGGAGGTGATCGAAGTTCACGCCGCGTCGCCTTCCTCCTCCTCGTCCAGCTTGTCCCGTAAGCTGCGGCAGCTCTTCATGTTGATCACATGGCTGTTCTCGGTCAGCCGATCGATCAAGACGGCGGTGAGATGATTGTTCTTGAGGAACGACCCCCACTCGCTAAAGCCGAGGTTCGAGGTGATCAACGTCGTCTTGTTCTTGTGTCGCTTTTGCATCAGCGTGAAGAACAGTCCCACTTGCGCTGGTTCCACCTCCACATACCCCACCTCATCGATCACCAGGCAGTCGTAGGAGCAGTACTTGTCAATGAGCTTCGCTTCCGAGTGGTCGGCCAGCGATGCGTAGAGTTGGTTGATCAACGTGGGAAACGTCGTAAAGTAACCGCGATAGCCCCGATCGATGGCCTGCAGCAAGAAGGCCGTGGCCAGCCCGGTTTTCCCACAACCGGTCGGTCCCAGCCAGACAATGTTTCTCTTGTGCGTCATGTAATCGAAGCCATCATAGAGCGACATGATCCGTTTCCTGTTGAGTTTGGGCTGACGGGTAAAGGGGAACGTTTCGATTTCCAGCCACTCGGGGAGATGAGCCCGTTTGCGACGAAGTAAGCGGGCTTGGCCATGCTTGGACTGGTATTCCGCCTCCAGCACGTGCTGCAAGAAACGCTCGTGGGAGAAGCGCCCGCGGCGTGCCACAGCCAGTAACTCATCCCACTGGGCCAGCAGTCCCCACAGGCGGAGATATTTCAAGATCCGCTGCAGTTCTTCATTCATCTTCATCCTCACTTTCTGGTAATGGTGATGGGTCCTTGCCGGGCCATGTTTCGTCATAGCCCGACAGATCGGGTTCATCGGTGAGATAGCCTTCCTGATAGGCTGGCCGCTGGCGGAAGTTCTCGTCCACATCCGCCTCCGGCAGACGGGTCTCGGTCTGGCTCAGGCAGAACCAGGCGATGCGATGCAACGTCTGCAGATGCACCACACGGTAACGCAGGGCTCGTTCCAGGGTCCGCACGAACACGCTGTCGGTCACTTGACGGCTCAAGGCCAGCAGTTCGCGCAACAGGCGGTGACGATGGACCGCCGAGCTCTGGAGCACGTAATCGACGTAAGCGGCCACGCTCGGACCCATGGCCCGCAGTCGCTGTTCCTCTTGCCGGGAACCCAGCTTGCGATACTTGGGCATCCCGCGCGGCGCGGGTTGCCCCTCGGGGCTGAAGCGAGCGTTCTTCACGCCGTCAGGGGGCAGCGAATACTCGGCCAGGCAGTGATGATCCTGATAGATTTTCACGCGGTCCGCGTACTCGAATACCTTCACCTCTTGCCGCTCGCTGCCGGGCACCCAGTAATAGTTGGCCTGGAAGGCCAGGTAGCCATACTGGTCGGTCCCTCGGCAATGCACGCAGTACGGCGCGGGAAGTTGCGGCGGCAAGGCCGTGAGAGAAGCACGTTCGTGCTGGAACGCCTGGGCCGGAATCAAGCGGCTCTTCCCCACGGGGCGTTGTTCCAGCCGCACGGTGGCCCATTGCCGCGCCTGCTGATTGAGATCCGCCAGACTCTCGAAGCGGCGGCCCGGCAGGAAGTTGGTCTCGACCGTCCAAAAACTCCGCTCTTCTCCCGCCTTGCGATTGGCATGTCCGATTTCGTGGCAGACGAAGCGAAAGCCATACCGCTCGCCGAAGGAGACCATTTCCGGCACGATCACCGCCCGCTTGCCGCTCCCCCGCAGTCGCGCCAGATTGGTGTTGTCGATGATGCACTCCCGCGCCGCATAACCCCAGAACATCAGGGCTTCGTGCAGGAAGCACTTCATGGCGAAACGATTGAACACCCGGTAGAACTTCAGGTACCGCCGCTTCGAGTAGCGCAGATAGAGCACGCTGGCGACGACCTTCACGCGCTGGCCTGACAGGTGTACCTGATACGGGCTCGTATCGTGCTGCATTTCCGCGCCCGGTTCATCAGGCACGCGGTCACATCGCCCGCTGGGCGTCTGGCCCAGCCCCAACTCGCGCAGCAGACGGGTCAAGGTGGGATAGCTCACCTGGATCCGTTCTTCCTCCACCAGTTTTTCGTGGACCCGCTGGATCCAGCCGTCGCACGTTTGATACAGTCGCCGCAACAGCTCCGGATCGAGTTGGATCTTGTCTTTGCGCCGTTTGCGGCCCGCGGCTCCTTGCTGGGCGATGATCGCCCGCACGCTGTTGCGGCTCACTTTCAATTGCCGGCTGATCTGACGCACCTGCATGCCGGCCTGGTGCAGTTGGTAGATGGCACTACGCATGTCCGGATCGATCATACAGCTCCCTGATCCTTTCCCAGAAGAGTTCACCTTTCTCCAACAGGCTGCCCGCCAACAGGTTGGCCTGCGCGTAAAAGGCACGTGACTGCAGACGCGTGTCGGGGCACTTGACCAGCACACGCTGCAGGTACTTCCGCAGGATCTGCAGCTCTTTGAGCAAGGCCCGCTCCCCCTCGCTGCAGCCTTCCCGGTCTTCCGGCACGCTTTTCATCTGCTCGAGCGACCAGCCCCACTTGCCGCTGTCGATCGCTTCCCGCAGCGACGCCGGTCCCCGGAAGTACGCCTGGGCCAGCAGTTCGATGTCCCGCACGCTCAAATGCTTTCCGGCCACGGCCCGCATGAACTGCTCGATCTCCCGCGGCGCGACACCGTTCATGCGCCTGAAGCGACGCAACGTGTACAGGTACGCGTAGACCGGAAAGTCGCCGCGAAAGAGAAGTTCTTGAATCGACGGGGTCATCTCGCAGAGCAGACTGCGCCGCATGCTGATCCACCCTGTACTGCGCGAGAGCGTCTCGGCCACTTCCGCCACGCTCAGGCCGTGCAACGTCAGCAGATCGGTCACAAAGCGCGCCTGTTCCAGCAGGGAAAGCGCGTGGTGTTTCGCACCCCGCAGCAATTCGATGATGCCGCTGGCTTCCTCCTCACCCAGCGACACGTAGGGCACGCAGAAAATCTTCAGCTTTTGGGCGCAGCGGTAGCGTTTGAAACCGTTGAGCAGCAGTTGGCCCGCGCTGGTGTCCACGCCTTGCAGCGGCTGCTCGATACCCCGCTGGGCAATCGAACTCAGCAAGCGCGCTTCGTAAGCGTCGTCTCGCAGCCGATGCCCTTCGTACCGCAGATCCAACTCCCACAATTCCACACTTTCACTCATCTCAGAGTCTCCTACGGAGGATGTTGATGGAGAACATGCAGAACGTAATCGGTCCGCCGTCGCGCGGCGATGCTGTGTTGTCTCATAGCTCCCCGCAACCGGTGAATGAGTTGCTGGTCATTGAGTTCGACACCCTCGATCAGACGCACGATCATCCGCACATGCGGCAACATCGGAGAGCGCCCGAGCGTCAAACCTCGCAGCACCACCCCTTCCAATTGCAACTCGAGGCGTGGCTCCGCTTCCGCCGCCGGCGGTGCATTGGGCGAAGTCGCTTCTTCCTGCGCGTCTGGAGGTGCCTGATGATCCCTGACGGTGGTACCCAGACTGCGGCGCACGTTGAGCCGCTTCTTCAGCCATCTACCAGATGGCGTGTGGTAGTAGGCGGAACTGCGCGCGGTGCCGCGCTCTTGGCGATGGTGCTGCCGGCAACCAAAGGGGCACCGCAAGTCTTGACGACCCGTGTTGCGGGGATGCGTGAGGAACCGAATTCCACACGCAACACAGTGCGTGACACACCGTTGGAGATGGGGATGGGCCGTAACTAACGCGTCCAGCGCGATCTGATACTGCCGGACCAGCGGCTTGGCGCGGTCGTCCTGGTGCCAGTCCGCGCGAAAGGAGAAAACTTTCTCCACGGCAATGGCAAAAAAGCCAGGCTCTGGGTTAGAATGCTTATCGAGTTTTTCACACCCTCGTCCTACTTCATCGAAGCCAAGGCTTCGAGAGGTGGGACGAGGTTTTTTGATGAGCTACCGAGTCAACCAGCACCAGACGCCGATACAACACCTCCATCAATAATCACCCGCTCATTCCCTGCGACTTGCCGACCCCACGCCGCTTGACTGCCCGCTACAGCTTGACATGCTGACATCACTACTTGGAAGTAAAAAGCCGCTTCTTCTTTCCAAGTAGTGGGTCAGTTTAACTGAGCAGAGGCGGGTCAATTTAGGTGAGCGACATAGCCACATATTCCTGTTCCATCATGTCACTCCCTCAGCGGGCCGCCATGCCAGTACTGCGAGCAGTATGACTTAGCGGGCAGCGTCATGCCAGAGCACTTCACGCGGCGGGACCACCACGCAGGCCGCACGGCTGTTCCCCCCGACACACCGCAAACGGCTCGCCGTCCGCCCTCACCCAGGAGACGCTCAACCGGCAGACACCGCGATCGAGGCAGCGTTGCCGACCGGCTTTCTGGCCATGCTGGCAGCCCGCCACTGAAATTTGCACGCTTGCCGAAAGGACACAGACCCAGATTTAAGAGATCAAGCCGTTCACTGCGGCGACTCTTCGTCCGATGCCGCCTCAGCGTTGGTCCCTAAGTGGACAATCAACTTATGGCCATCCATCTCTCTCTCGTGTGTAGAAAACCCTTAGTTGCGAACATTGCTTGCGCAAACGACTTACGCCATCAGCTGTTACACTACTAGGATCGATCCAGACTATCCTTAATGCCTTCATCTGGCAGAGATATCTTAGCCCGTTGTCAGTAACCTGAGTGTTTACCATCCGCAAATTATGGAGCGACGATAGGCATAGAAGTGCCTTCAAATCATCGTCGACAATAGCTGTACCGCAAACGTGCAGCGTCTCGAGATCCTGCAACGGCTGCAGATAACCCAACCCCGCGCCGGTTATCTTCGTCCCACTCAGTGTCAGACGCTTCAGTTTCCTGTGATTTCCCAGCGTGCGCATTCCTTGGTCGTCGAGATTGGTATCCGATAACTCGAGCTCTTGGATTTCTTTTAGATCCGAGATATGGGAGATATCATGCCCGGCGAATTTACATCCGTTAAGCGAAAGACGTCGCAGCTGCGGAAAGCATGTGACCCAACGAAAGTTCTCGGCCGAAAAACCCGATCCGCTGAGGTCAAGATCCACTATCGGCGCTTTCTGGAAGACCTCTAAGCATCTACCAGTGACCGCACCGCAACATCTCAGGTCAATCGAATGTAATCCGCGAACCCCAGCAAAACATTCGACTCCATCATCGGTGACTTGAGTGTATGCCAATCCGAGGGTACCTACCTGCATGTGTACCTGCCTAAAAGGAGTAAGGTCCCTATCAGTGACCGAACTCATGAAGAAATTCAGATCGTCTACATATTGGAGATGTGCCGCAGCCTCAATATCCTTGTCGCAGATATATATGAAGGACAGGCTCGAAACACGGAAGAATGTGTCGTCGGAAACGAACAAGTTCATCCACTTGGGATTTGCCGGTTCGATCTCCACAATACAGTTGCTACCCTCTGGCGTCCGCGAAAGTATCTCATTTACGGTGCACCGTTGATATATGTACAGAGATCTTTGTTGGGCTATCCAAGCGGCAGGGATTGCGCAGATGGCCAACAAGATCATCAAGGATAGTATGCTGAAACGCCATCGAAGTTGCTTCAACCGCTCAAGACACCTCATTGCAGCCTCAATGTGGGCAAAAAAGCCGCGGGACAGCGTGCGACTTGAGGTGGACCCCCCGCGATGGCCGCGTGCCAGCTGCTCACGACAACTTCTTGCTTATAAACAGGGCAATCGTCGCAAGAACACGACTCCCCGACAGCTTTGTTACGCTCCGTTGCACGAACCAACATGTCGTCAACGCACTAAACAACGCACGTCAAGTAGCGCAGGCAAAATCGCTACGGGAATCGTGAGGAAACGAGTCGTCCGCTTCTGCCGTTACTTTGCCAGCAACGATCTCGCACGTAAACGCTTAACGGCACAGTCCACGTTAGCTTCTGACTATATGCTCACAAATGGGTTGTCCTGCCGTTGAGTCGAGAAGTCATGAGCATTAGTTGGAACAACGAGTCGCCTTGACAAGGCGTCACCGAATCGCCGCCAAATCAAGTTCACTCGAGAATCGTTGCGCCCCAGAATCGCGTCCATTTGTCACTTCTTTGCAACTACTCCTCAATCAAAACGTTCGTTTCATTCAACATGCTCTGCGCCAGCTGGGACTGTCGGATCTCCGACGCGAGGTGGTCCCCCGATTACGTTTGGAATCGCCAGACACTCGATCTTGAACTCATTGACATATACCCCGTTTCGACCTCGTAAGTCGAAGGGCGGTCGTTCTGACGGTGCTCCTCCACAAAGCTTGTCCACAGTAGTGTTTAGGAACCGAACGTTGATGCCACCACCAAGTTGCGAGAGAACCCACGCGGCTTCCAAGTCGCACGTTACTCGCAACGTAATTTCTTTGCAGCAACAGGGCGCGTAACACCAGCTATGATAGTACACAAGACTCTGAAGCCCATATTCAACGGCTTGGGCTGTGAAACTAGCGCGCTGTCCCATGGCAGCGGGAGCATAGTTGTAGGCCATCCAGGGATTCTGCGATCACGCGGTATTGGGACAATTCTGCCTGCCGCACTCGACATACAGGCGATCACGCCTACGCTGTAGCACGGCATATCCTTGTTCGCCTCTCTGGCACTATTGGCAGCTGCGGGCTGTGCAAAAGTTGTATGACCGATAAACACGGACATCATGCAATTCGCCACTTGGACTTTCATCGGCTTTTGGAATTCGCGTCCCAAGGGATCTGTGAACGTCAGCGAATTGCCGCCCACATATTCGTAGAAGTTCCACTGACTCCCTTCATACCCAATTGGATCCCTACTCCCGAACCTCCCCAGCTGGCTGTGGTAAACGCGATGCCGGTAGTAGTACAACCCCGTCTCGCGATCCAGTCGCCTGCCGGTGTAAGTATACTCGGCGGCGTAGCTGGAAGCACTACGAAGATTCGACCAGGTGGCATCGTAGATTGCCAGTACCCCATATGGGCTATAGACGTAGCGTTCCAGCGCGTCCCCGGCCGTGTCGACGAGCGTGGTGACGTTGAAGTTCGCATCACCCAGATAGTAGATGCGCACGTCATCACAAAGCCCGTCGGCGTCGGTGTTCTCGTCCCGCAGTACGGGCGCGTCGATGTAACGCGGTGACCAGACGTACTGGTACTGCGGCTGCAGGGACTCGGGCCCCGTGTTTTCGCTGGCACTGCGCCGCGTTTCGAGCACCTGCCAGGCGCCGTTATAGAAGAAGTGCTCGTACGCATCGATCCCGTCGGGATTGTCCGGACTCTGGCTGTCCAGGTGCTTCTTCACACGCCGAGCCAGCCCATCATATTCGTAGCGGGCCACCACCGTCCCGCTGTCACTGACCTCGACCAGGTGGTTCCAGGCGTCCCAGGTGCAGGTGAGACTGCTGGAGAGACTCGACGGCTTGGGCAGCGTGGTCAGGTTGCCGGCCCGGTCGTGCACCGGATCGACCCAGGCCGTGCCGGTGCTCTCGCCGATGGCGGTGATTTCGTTCACCCCGTTATGCGTGCGGTCCTGGTCCAGAGCGGTCGAGCCGGAGGTCTTCTGCAGGAAGTCGCTCCAGTTGCCCGTCATGTCCAGGCCCCAGTCCTCCTCGCGCACCGGCGTGCCGCTGATGGCCGTGCTGAGCCACGTTCAGATCACCGCGATCAAACGTGGCGAGGCGATTCACCTCGTCGTAGGAGTAGAACTCGTCCTTGCCACTGGCGATCGTGTTCTCGCGATAGGTGCGGTTGCCGGCCCGGTCGTAACCGTAGGTAAAGCGGTCCCGATCGGCCGCTGCGCCATAATCGTACCACCGCTGATCCACCGCGCGGCCAAAACGATCCCAGCCGCTGTAAGCGCTGTCGAAGAAGTACTCCAGCCGCACATCCGGCTGCTCGTAATCTTCGCTCACGATTCTCCCCAGGCCCAGATACGTGTAGCTGGCCCGCACAGCGCCCGGACTGCCGCCGCTATCATCCGCAATGGCGTCCAGACGGTTCAAGACATCGGCCATGCTGTCGGTCGAACCGTACGTGAAGTGCACGAGCCGGCCGTTGGGATAGCGGATCGAGGCGGGCCGCAGCCCGTGGGTAAACTCTCCGCCGCTGGCCGAGGTATCGAAGTTGACCTGCACGTACAGGGTACTTCCGTCCTTGGCCCCCTCGTGCTCCTGGTACTCCTGTTCGAGCATCCCCAGGTCGTTGTAGCTGTAGAGCACCTCGTTGACCGCGCTGCCGCTCCCCACGGTGGCGTTATCGTACTGGGTGATACTCTCCACCATCCCCCGCACCTCGTACGTGGTGGAAGTCCGGCGGACGGTGCCGTCGATGTTGGTCCCCAGCGTAGTGACCTGGTCGTGCAGCAGGCGGCCCAGCGCGTCGAACTGGTACGCATGCACGGTGCCGTTCTGGTCCTGCTTCTCGGTCCGCTCTCCCTGACGATTGTACTTGTACTCCACTCGGTCGTACACGCCGTCGGTCCCATCGCCCAGCGGATCGGCCACGTCGTCGCTATCGGGATAAATTTCAGCCCGCAGCAGGTCGCTCCGCGCGATCTCCGAGTCGCTGAGCGTCGTGCCGTACGCATACTGGGTCGTCTGGTCGCCGGTACTCGGGTTCTTGGCCGTGAGGGTCGCCACCTGGCCGTCGGCGCTGTAGGTCATTTCGACCGTCACGTCCTCGTCCGGATAATCGCCGTCGACCGCGGCGTCCTGGTAGTTCTGGATGGTTTTGATCACGCGGCCCCTAGCGTCGAACTCCTGGCGATCTTCCTTGCCTGATGGATCGATTGTCTTGTACGCCTGGCCCGCCGAGTTGTACTCGGTGGAAGTGACCAGCACGCTGTCGCCACGCTCCGGCACAGTGCTGGGCCGCGAGAGCGCCGCATCACCGTTGGTCCCGTAGTTGGCCGTGGCGAGGGAGCGGCCGATCCCATCGAACCAGCTGGCTAGGTAGCTCACCCGGGCCTGCGGCTGGCTGCCGGACATGGTGGTCAGTTCGCCGGTGCCCGTGGCATCGTGCCGCCGCTGCCGCGAGGTGACGAGCGTCACATTGCCCGCTTCGTCCAGCGTCGTTTCGGTCTGCTCGAGAATCGTGTCTCCGTCCACATTGGTGGCGGCCGTGTAGCTGGCCGCCTCGCCGCTGGATGAACTGCTCGAGGAGCTGCTCTGCGTGCAACCGACCGTTTCATCGAGATCGTAGCCGATGAATTGCTTGGTCGCGCGGCCCAGACCATCGTACTGCGTCTTGGTGAACGAGCGCGCTCCGGCGGCCTGCTGCTTGATGATGTTCCCCGCCGCATCGTACCACGTATATCCGGCCAGGCAGCTTCCCACCGTGCCGTCCGACGGATCGACGGCCCAGCGCCGCGTCTCATACATGCGGCCGGCATCGTCCAAGTACGATTCCTGACGCGCCAAGAGGACATCGGCGCTGAGGCGCTTGCGCGTGGTAGCGTTCGACCTTAGTCACCTGATCGAGGTTGTCGAAGTCGTAACGCGTGTAGACGGTGCGTCCCTGGTCGTCGGCCGGGGGAATCACGTACTCCTGCCGGCCGCGCCAGTCGTATTGTCGCTCGGTCACTCGCGTCGTGCTGGCGTCGACATGCTGCGTCGTGCTGACCAGTTGGCCTCCACTGCCCCCGCCGCAACCCGTGCATCCAGTGTCGTCGTACTGCTGTTGGCTGACCAGCACCATGTTGTTATTAGCCGAACCGGAGGCGCTCGAAGCGCTGGAGGAACTCGACGACGACCCCGCGGCCGCCGAGCAGGGTTCGCGGCCGGCCGTGGGATCCAGATCCGTCGCGCCGCTGTCGTCGGTCCCCAGGTAGACGCACACCGCCCGGCTCCAGGTGTCGAACACCGTGCGCGTAATGGTGCCCCCGGGGGACGTGACCCGGTTCTGGCGGCCCAGGGCATCATAACCATAGGTGGTCTCGTCGTAGTGCGTACCCGACGAGCCGTCGCCCGAGCTGGGAATCGTGTGATAGAGGCGTGTGGCCGTCAGCTGGCTCTGGTTGTTAAAGAGACTCACGCTCCATCGCGCGAACGCGGTCTGAGGGAACGCATCGGACGCGACGAGCGGGCCGCTGGTGGATGCCCGGGTGGCCTGGATGGACTCGCTGCGCGTACCCGCCGCGCTGCGTTTCTGGAGCGAGACCGGGTTGACTAGCGTGTAATCGTAATTCGGCAAGTCGCCGCTGCTCGAGGAGGAGCTGGCGGACTCCACCGCGTAGCCTTGCGCGGACCAGGTCTCGTGGTCCGCGTCCCGGTAGACGGTCCAGCCGGCCGTGCGCAGACTGACTCCGTCCACGTCGTGCTCGGGACCCAGCACCTGGGTCTGCCGACCTTGCGCATCGTACTGGTAATCGGTCACCAGATGCTGGCCACCGCCCGAGGGCGTGCTCCAGCCGGAGGGGAGCGTGAGCTGCGCGTCGTCCACATCCTGGATAGTCCGCGAGATCCGTCCCGGACCGGCTGCGTACTGGTGGCCCGTAATGAATCCTCGCTCATCCCGCAGCCAGAGCAGGTTCCCGTAAGTATCGAACCGCTCGGTGCGCATGGCTGAAGTGCCGGGACCATTCTGCCATTGGGCAATCGCCGGCAGCGTGGTGATCCGCTCCTGCATCTGCACCGTCCCCTCCTGCCAGCTGTAGGAGTAACGCGTTTCGACGGCGCCGCTGCCGTCCTCGTGGCGGTAGCGGGTCTCCTTGGCGAGCGGGTAGACCGTCACCACCAGCGAACCGGCACTACTGGAACTGCTCGAGGAGGAACTGCCCCCCACGTCCACCGTGATCGCATGCTCGGTGTACTCATACGTGCGCACGAGAATCGGACTGCCGTCGCGCCCCTGCCGGACCTTGTCGTACTGCTGGAAGCCCTCCACCGCGCCGCCGCCACTACCGGTGGTGGTCTCGCTGTAGTACGTGTAGAGGTGGACCAGTCCGACCGTGTACTGCCCGCCCTCGGACTGGTAGGTCGGCGTGATCGTGCCGTTGCTGCTCGAATAGCCGGCCAGGGCCGAGGGCGTGGCGTGCAGCGTTAGGTTTCCCTGGCCGTCATACTGGCGGAATTCCAGCACACGCTCGCTGGCCCCGGCCGATTCCTGCAGCTCCGCCAAAAGCACCTGGCCCTGGAAGTTGGTGTACCGCGTGCGCACGCTCCCGTCGGCGTGGGTTTCGGTCGTCTTGAGCCGGTACTTGTTCAAGTCGTCGGTGAGCGTATAGCCCTCCACGTAGCTGAACGTTACCTCGCCGCCGCCCAGGGCCCGGCGTTTGCTCACCCGCCCCGTGGCGTCGTACTCCAGGTAGAGCGTCGCATACTGCGCCACCAGCGCGTCGGACGCCGAGAGCGGATCGCTCACCGCCGGATCGTTTTTCAGTCGCTCATAGGCCTCCGCGTCCAGGTAGTACTTCAGGGCGCCGGCAAAGCCGCCGATTTCCCAGCGCAGATAATACTGCCGGTAGGTGGTCCCGGTGGCTGCCCAGGCGCCTTGCTCGTAGACCTGGTGCGTGACGGTCCCCCGGTAATACCAAGGCCCCAGCGAGCCGCAGTCGCCGGAACTGGAACTGGAGCTGGAACTGCTGCTGGCCGTGGCCCACTGATGTTCAAACAACACCCGCTGCACATTCTCCACGGCGCTCTCGCCTTCCTGCCGGCGGAGCGTGGCCTGCTGCAGCCGCTCGCGACCGTCCTCCCCGCTGGCGTAGGAAAAGTCCAGGTATTCGTGCAGCGTCTTGCCTTCGTAGGTATACATATAGCGGAGGCCTTTGATGTGCCCCGCCTCGGTGTACGCATCGGCCTGCAGATTGTCCGGATCCTCGGGATCATACACTTCATAGCCCTCACCGCCGGGCCCTTGATAGCTCATCAGACGCCCCTTGGGATGCGCGTCACGCTCAAACCCCACGAACGTCCACCGCTCTCCCTCGGCGTTGGTCAATTCCCAGTTGCCGGTGTACACCAGGTTCCAGCCGGGCGGGCCGCTCAGATGCCCGGTCAGGCCGTCGGGGGACTCGGCCTGCCAGCAGAACTGCAGGGCCGCCCGGGGCGGCAAGTGGACAAAATAGCGGGGGGTCGGCTCATTGGTGTCGGCAACCCACGGCCACTCGGCCGCCACGATGTTGGGCCCGGCCCCGAAGTCGTAGCTGATCGGCTCGAACAACGGACTACTGTTGGTCGACAGCAAGTTATCTGCTCGAAACAGCGAAAGGCCCCCCAGCCGACCCTGCAAGGGCCGCACCAGCGGCGGCTGACACCCAAGATCGAAATAGGTCACGCATTGGCCGGTGCAATGGCAGGCACAAGACATGAGAAGCTCCTTGGTCAAGGGAAGGTTCTTTGGGTTGCAGGTGCCGCGGGGGGCCTCCTGCGGCAAGGCTCGGCCGCGGCATAGAACTTGGCTCGCTCAGCAGACGCTACAGGTCGCCTGGGAGAAATCGACGTACACGGTCGATTGGCAGGCTTGGGACCATTCCCAGTCCAAATCACCGATGTTCTGGCAGTCGAAGCATTCGGCGGGGAAGGTCTTTTTCCATTGGCCGTGGGCGGCCGAGCCCGATGTGGCTTCCACGCGCACCGTGACCTCGTCGCCCGCGCGCGCGAGCGTCACTTGCACCAGGAAGAGGTTGCACGAGGGGAGCGTGTCGATCTGATTCTTCACGCTCGGGTCGTAGATCTGCGGACCGTTGGCGGCCCACACGCAACCTTGATGATGCGGGATCTCGTGAGTCCCATTGAACTTGTTGTAGTCCGGACATAGCCCGGAGGGGCACTCTGCTACGCCGCCAAAGGCCACCCGCAACACTTGCGGCGGCTCCTCGCACACGGCACAAAAACAACCCTGCGGTGGTCGTTCGAAATCCATCGTGATAGTCCTTACTGAAAGTTCACTTTCCAAAACGGAATCGATGAATACGCTCAACAACGGTTCGATACCTCGCCAGTCAACGTGTGGGAATGTCCGGCCACTTGCCCAACGGGCACTGAAAGGCTCGCCCTCGCGCCTTAAGCGAGAGCCGGCAGCCACACTTCATACAGCGGTTGCCGCGCCGCTGGTCGCAGCCGTCGCAGATCTCCAGCCGCTGGCGATACGCTTCCGCGCTCGCGGTCCGAAAACCGTCGCAAACGAAGTCGGCCAGCGGGAGTTGGGCGGCCTGGGCCAGACCTAACACCGCCACGTTCCTTGCCACCGGCTTCGACATCGCCATCCTCCCATTCGTTTCCAGGAATCGTTCGTGATGAATTCCCTTCTTGGGCCACGCTCGTCGCGAGGGGCCGTCTTGGCGTCGCCCTCTATAGATATATTCGTATGGCGCATAAGCCTTCCGGGCCTGATGGACGATCTGGCAAACCCGAACTTGCGTGATCCCAAGGAGTTCGGCACATTCGGTGGGGGGGAAATTTTCCGCAAACGTATAAGTGCCAGATGGCCGCGGCGCGAACATCGAGAGACCGGACGACGCCATCGGTCCTAGCGTTAGGCGAGGCCGGCTTGTCCGGGCCACGATTCGCGCGACGGGTCGACCGTCGCTTCCGCGCAGTCTCCACTTGAGCATGCTCGACGGTCTACCAATGCGCCGGGCCGGCTGGTGTTGACTGGAATTGATCTTCGCCCAGCCATTCACAACGCGAGGAGTGTTATGCACCACGCGTCCGCTACGGCGCTACTATGGACACCAGCCAATTCGTCCCCGTTGCAGTCAAAGCCAGGTAGCGGAATATCAGGTTAAACAGGTTGCAGCCTGCCTGACGCGTAATCGGACGCGGAGGAGTATTGCGCGCGGGCGAAGGGGTCTCCAGTCGCAGTCGTTGCCGTGACGCGGGTGCAGACCGCAAGCAGAAGCGCGCTGGAGAATGCGTGGATACTGCGGACCGCGAGTGCCTCAGCGCGCATGCCTCCGCACCGATCAGTGACCGCACGTTTCACGCGTGGGCAGCGAATACCCGATCGGAGCTTCGGCAGTAGCGGTTAAGCAGGTGGCGCTCGCCGCACAGGCACCACCTGCTGTGCGCGGGTCTCACGACCCCGCACAGACGCTGACCGCCAGGTCTCCTCCGTCGTCCCCTGCAACACGGCCACCCAAGTCATGCAAATGCTGGGCGAGGAGGTGTGAACCAGTCCGCCGTTTGTCGGCCAAGACCGGAGTTGCACAGCACTGGAACGAAACTGCCTATCTTGCCTCGCTGGCCGAGAAGACCGTGCCAGCCGAGAAAACCGTGCCACGCACTGTTTCTTCTCGCGAGTTCCACACAGCAGGAGGATGACGAGCAGGAGAGGTGACAAGCCGCAAAGAAACAATAGGGGGTTCCGCCGCGCCCTGGCAGTCTTTGGCCATCGATCGCCGCGGCACCCATCGCGGCCAGCATCGTACAATGTGCAAACGTCTGGTCTTCCCCGCAAACATCCGTGCAGCAGCATCGGTGAACCCCTGCAAATGACTAGCGTACCCCGGTCTCCGCCTGATCATACCAGCCCCGCCCGCACGCGGCCACCGAGGTCGACCGCCCACGAGCAGCGTCGCGGCCGAGGGGACCAAGAACCAGCAGATGTTGCCTGCCAGGCCCGCCGGCAGGTAGAATTCCTGTGGAGGACGTTGTCCCTCCTGTCGGCTATAAAGGTGCTGTCCGTACACACTGGCCAGTTGCCTCATGAGCGATGTCACGCGATTTCTGTCACGGATTAACGACGGCGATGAGTCGGCCGCCGAACAACTTCTGCCGCTGGTGTATGCGGAACTATAGAGCCGGCAGGCCAGCCCGCTTCCGCGGCTCACTCAGGGCTCGTCCCGGCGCTGGATCGGTTGCTCTGCTTGCGGCTTACTTCCCTGGTTCTTGGTCAAGCCTATTCCGGAGGTGGATGCGAACATCCGCCGCAGTGCCCTTACGAGCAGAATGGATGTTGCAGTCAACACGCAATACATTCCCACGCCTACAGCAAACAAGGCCGTCCAAGAAGGACCACCTTCGAGGCGAGCATAGACGAGGACGAAATCGGAGGGCTGAGCGAGAGCGTCCATGACCGAGAACGCCCACAGATCGCCCCTCCAGGATCTTCGAAATGATATCAAGGCGGCAGTGGCAGCGATTGTGAGGAATATGGCCCGTAGGGAGAACTGAAGCTTGCCACGAGCACAGTGACGCAGACACATCCCAGTAGACAGAAGTACTGCGGCAGCAACACATCCGTCCACGATGAATCCCACTCCCAGCCAGACGGTCTTCCGGTAGACGGTGCCACCGGGATTCACCGACCGTGGCCCCGAAAACTCAGACACATCCGCCCGTCGTGCGGGCAATGGCCATCCCCAATACAGCCTATACGATGCCTCATAGGCTGAGCAGTAACGAACGAACGATCGCTCGTACACTTGGGATTCCACTAACCCCCATAGCACGAAACAGAAAACAGCAGCAACGCACAGCGATCTGATTCTACTTGATCGTTCTCGCGCCATGTTCAGCACTTCCGCGACACTCTTTAACTACCCGCATTTCCGGTGCCGCTGCCGCCGGTGCGATTGCCGGAATTCGTAGATTCACCCAGTCTTCTATGTCAACGGGCCAGCCATCAGCAGCACTGCCGATCCATACGTTGACTTCGTTCTTGGTCGAGGTGTCCACTCTATAGAATTTATGAATCTGTAAAGTGTATAAGACCACATCGATTACACTCAAATAGTCACTGGGGACATTCGCACACCGGCACAAAATGGCCACGGCATAAGAAGCAACCTGCATCTCTTGGGTGTGGCTCCAGTCGACATGCGCAAACCCCGCAAAATCGAAGAAGTCTCTTGTTGTGACTTCCTGACTCGGCTTATCCCACGTCCAATACCTGGTGACATCCTTTTGGACTTGGTCTACGAACGTCTCGTCATCGTCATCATAGGAACGCACCACGTGTTCGGAAATCCTGCGTGCCGACGCCCATACTCGAATGCCGGAATTGTCGGGTCCACAACGATTCCTCTTCTGCGTATCCCACAGATGCAGCTGTGCGCCCATGTATCTCTTATCGATAACTCCCTCCAGGATTTCGCCGGGCGTAACAAAACCTGGCAGGGGCGGGTTCTCTAGCATGGACGCGTCGATTTGCATTATGCCTTGTATGATTCCCAACGCTCCGCTCACCGAGAATCTCTCCGGCATATCACCCTGCGCAACATGGTGATCACCGTTACGCCCAAAGGGGTCACGTGCGACGGTCGGTTGGCTCCCTAAGTAGAGAGAGAGATTACTTCCTCCTTTATACCCAATTGGATCCCTACTACAGAACCTGCCCAATTGTGCGTGATACACGCGATGCCGGTAGTAGTACAACCCCGTCTCGCGATCCAGTCGCCTGCCGGTGTAAGTATACTCGGCGGCGTAGCTGGAAGCACTACGAAGATTCGACCAGGTGGCATCGTAGATTGCCAGTACCCCATATGGGCTATAGACGTAGCGTTCCAGCGCGTCCCCGGCCGTGTCGACGAGCGTGGTGACGTTGAAGTTCGCATCACCCAGATAGTAGATGCGCGCGTCATCACAAAGCCCGTCGGCGTCGGTGTTCTCGTCCCGCAGTACGGGCGCGTCGATGTAACGCGGTGACCAGACGTACTGGTACTGCGGCTGCAGGGACTCGGGCCCCGTGTTTTCGCTGGCACTGCGCCGCGTTTCGAGCACCTGCCAGGCGCCGTTATAGAAGAAGTGCTCGTACGCATCGATCCCGTCGGGATTGTCCGGACTCTGGCTGTCCAGGTGCTTCTTCACACGCCGAGCCAGCCCATCATATTCGTAGCGGGCCACCACCGTCCCGCTGTCACTGACCTCGACCAGGTGGTTCCAGGCGTCCCAGGTGCAGGTGAGACTGCTGGAGAGACTCGACGGCTTGGGCAGCGTGGTCAGGTTGCCGGCCCGGTCGTGCACCGGATCGACCCAGGCCGTGCCGGTGCTCTCGCCGATGGCGGTGATTTCGTTCACCCCGTTATGCGTGCGGTCCTGGTCCAGAGCGGTCGAGCCGGAGGTCTTCTGCAGGAAGTCGCTCCAGTTGCCCGTCATGTCCAGGCCCCAGTCCTCCTCGCGCACCGGCGTGCCGCTGATGGCCGTGCTCAGCCACGTTCAGATCACCGCGATCAAACGTGGCGAGGCGATTCACCTCGTCGTAGGAGTAGAACTCGTCCTTGCCACTGGCGATCGTGTTCTCGCGATAGGTGCGGTTGCCGGCCCGGTCGTAACCGTAGGTAAAGCGGTCCCGATCGGCCGCTGCGCCATAATCGTACCACCGCTGATCCACCGCGCGGCCAAAACGATCCCAGCCGCTGTAAGCGCTGTCGAAGAAGTACTCCAGCCGCACATCCGGCTGCTCGTAATCTTCGCTCACGATTCTCCCCAGGCCCAGATACGTGTAGCTGGCCCGCACAGCGCCCGGACTGCCGCCGCTATCATCCGCAATGGCGTCCAGACGGTTCAAGACATCGGCCATGCTGTCGGTCGAACCGTACGTGAAGTGCACGAGCCGGCCGTTGGGATAGCGGATCGAGGCGGGCCGCAGCCCGTGGGTAAACTCTCCGCCGCTGGCCGAGGTATCGAAGTTGACCTGCACGTACAGGGTACTTCCGTCCTTGGCCCCCTCGTGCTCCTGGTACTCCTGTTCGAGCATCCCCAGGTCGTTGTAGCTGTAGAGCACCTCGTTGACCGCGCTGCCGCTCCCCACGGTGGCGTTATCGTACTGGGTGATACTCTCCACCATCCCCCGCACCTCGTACGTGGTGGAAGTCCGGCGGACGGTGCCGTCGATGTTGGTCCCCAGCGTAGTGACCTGGTCGTGCAGCAGGCGGCCCAGCGCGTCGAACTGGTACGCATGCACGGTGCCGTTCTGGTCCTGCTTCTCGGTCCGCTCTCCCTGACGATTGTACTTGTACTCCACTCGGTCGTACACGCCGTCGGTCCCATCGCCCAGCGGATCGGCCACGTCGTCGCTATCGGGATAAATTTCAGCCCGCAGCAGGTCGCTCCGCGCGATCTCCGAGTCGCTGAGCGTCGTGCCGTACGCATACTGGGTCGTCTGGTCGCCGGTACTCGGGTTCTTGGCCGTGAGGGTCGCCACCTGGCCGTCGGCGCTGTAGGTCATTTCGACCGTCACGTCCTCGTCCGGATAATCGCCGTCGACCGCGGCGTCCTGGTAGTTCTGGATGGTTTTGATCACGCGGCCCCTAGCGTCGAACTCCTGGCGATCTTCCTTGCCTGATGGATCGATTGTCTTGTACGCCTGGCCCGCCGAGTTGTACTCGGTGGAAGTGACCAGCACGCTGTCGCCACGCTCCGGCACAGTGCTGGGCCGCGAGAGCGCCGCATCACCGTTGGTCCCGTAGTTGGCCGTGGCGAGGGAGCGGCCGATCCCATCGAACCAGCTGGCTAGGTAGCTCACCCGGGCCTGCGGCTGGCTGCCGGACATGGTGGTCAGTTCGCCGGTGCCCGTGGCATCGTGCCGCCGCTGCCGCGAGGTGACGAGCGTCACATTGCCCGCTTCGTCCAGCGTCGTTTCGGTCTGCTCGAGAATCGTGTCTCCGTCCACATTGGTGGCGGCCGTGTAGCTGGCCGCCTCGCCGCTGGATGAACTGCTCGAGGAGCTGCTCTGCGTGCAACCGACCGTTTCATCGAGATCGTAGCCGATGAATTGCTTGGTCGCGCGGCCCAGACCATCGTACTGCGTCTTGGTGAACGAGCGCGCTCCGGCGGCCTGCTGCTTGATGATGTTCCCCGCCGCATCGTACCACGTATATCCGGCCAGGCAGCTTCCCACCGTGCCGTCCGACGGATCGACGGCCCAGCGCCGCGTCTCATACATGCGGCCGGCATCGTCCAAGTACGATTCCTGACGCGCCAAGAGGACATCGGCGCTGAGCGCTTGCGCGTGGTAGCGTTCGACCTTAGTCACCTGATCGAGGTTGTCGAAGTCGTAACGCGTGTAGACGGTGCGTCCCTGGTCGTCGGCCGGGGGAATCACGTACTCCTGCCGGCCGCGCCAGTCGTATTGTCGCTCGGTCACTCGCGTCGTGCTGGCGTCGACATGCTGCGTCGTGCTGACCAGTTGGCCTCCACTGCCCCCGCCGCAACCCGTGCATCCAGTGTCGTCGTACTGCTGTTGGCTGACCAGCACCATGTTGTTATTAGCCGAACCGGAGGCGCTCGAAGCGCTGGAGGAACTCGACGACGACCCCGCGGCCGCCGAGCAGGGTTCGCGGCCGGCCGTGGGATCCAGATCCGTCGCGCCGCTGTCGTCGGTCCCCAGGTAGACGCACACCGCCCGGCTCCAGGTGTCGAACACCGTGCGCGTAATGGTGCCCCCGGGGGACGTGACCCGGTTCTGGCGGCCCAGGGCATCATAACCATAGGTGGTCTCGTCGTAGTGCGTACCCGACGAGCCGTCGCCCGAGCTGGGAATCGTGTGATAGAGGCGTGTGGCCGTCAGCTGGCTCTGGTTGTTAAAGAGACTCACGCTCCATCGCGCGAACGCG
Organism: uncultured Planctomycetota bacterium; assembly: GCA_963802295.1. Taxonomy (GTDB): domain Bacteria; phylum Planctomycetota; class Planctomycetia; order Pirellulales; family Pirellulaceae; genus JAJRVM01. The sequence goes on from CAWDIM010000015.1 coordinate 382,448, forward strand.
GTCTGAGGGAACGCATCGGACGCGACGAGCGGGCCGCTGGTGGATGCCCGGGTGGCCTGGATGGACTCGCTGCGCGTACCCGCCGCGCTGCGTTTCTGGAGCGAGACCGGGTTGACTAGCGTGTAATCGTAATTCGGCAAGTCGCCGCTGCTCGAGGAGGAGCTGGCGGACTCCACCGCGTAGCCTTGCGCGGACCAGGTCTCGTGGTCCGCGTCCCGGTAGACGGTCCAGCCGGCCGTGCGCAGACTGACTCCGTCCACGTCGTGCTCGGGACCCAGCACCTGGGTCTGCCGACCTTGCGCATCGTACTGGTAATCGGTCACCAGATGCTGGCCACCGCCCGAGGGCGTGCTCCAGCCGGAGGGGAGCGTGAGCTGCGCGTCGTCCACATCCTGGATAGTCCGCGAGATCCGTCCCGGACCGGCTGCGTACTGGTGGCCCGTAATGAATCCTCGCTCATCCCGCAGCCAGAGCAGGTTCCCGTAAGTATCGAACCGCTCGGTGCGCATGGCTGAAGTGCCGGGACCATTCTGCCATTGGGCAATCGCCGGCAGCGTGGTGATCCGCTCCTGCATCTGCACCGTCCCCTCCTGCCAGCTGTAGGAGTAACGCGTTTCGACGGCGCCGCTGCCGTCCTCGTGGCGGTAGCGGGTCTCCTTGGCGAGCGGGTAGACCGTCACCACCAGCGAACCGGCACTACTGGAACTGCTCGAGGAGGAACTGCCCCCCACGTCCACCGTGATCGCATGCTCGGTGTACTCATACGTGCGCACGAGAATCGGACTGCCGTCGCGCCCCTGCCGGACCTTGTCGTACTGCTGGAAGCCCTCCACCGCGCCGCCGCCACTACCGGTGGTGGTCTCGCTGTAGTACGTGTAGAGGTGGACCAGTCCGACCGTGTACTGCCCGCCCTCGGACTGGTAGGTCGGCGTGATCGTGCCGTTGCTGCTCGAATAGCCGGCCAGGGCCGAGGGCGTGGCGTGCAGCGTTAGGTTTCCCCGGCTGTCGTACTGGCGGAACTCCAGCACACTGGCGGTGACGCCGGCCGATTCCTTGAATTCGGCCAGCAGCACCTGGCCCTGGAAGTTGGTGTACCGCATGCGGACGCTCCCGTCGGCGTGGGTTTCGGTCGTCTTGAGCCGGTACTTGTTCAAGTCGTCGGTGAGCGTATAGCCCTCCACGTAGCTGAACGTTACCTCGCCGCCGCCCAGGGCCCGGCGTTTGCTCACCCGCCCCGTGGCGTCGTACTCCAGGTAGAGCGTCGCATACTGGGCCACCAGCGCGTCGGACGCAGAGAGCGGATCGCTCACCGCCGGATCGTTTTTCAGTCGCTCATAGGCCTCCGCGTCCAGGTAGTACTTCAGGGCGCCGGCAAAGCCGCCGATTTCCCCGCGCAGATAATACTGCCGGTAGGTGGTCCCGGTGGTTGCCCAGGCGCCTTGCTCGTAGACCTGGTGCGTGACGGTCCCCCGGTAATACCAAGGCCCCAGCGAGCCGCAGCCGCCGGAACTGGAACTGGAGCTGGAACTGCTGCTGGCCGTGGCCCACTGATGTTCAAACAACACCCGCTGCACGTTCTCCACGGCGCTCTCGCCTTCCTGCCGGCGGCGCGTGGCCTGCTGCAGCCGCTCGCGACCGTCCTCCCCGCTGGCGTAGGAAAAGTCCAGGTATTCGTGCAGCGTCTTGCCTTCGTAGGTATACATATAGCGGAGGCCTTTGATGTGCCCCGCCTCGGTGTACGCATCGGCCTGCAGATTGTCCGGATCCTCGGGATCATACACTTCATAGCCCTCACCGCCGGGCCCTTGATAGCTCATCAGACGCCCCTTGGGATGCGCGTCACGCTCAAACCCCACGAACGTCCACCGCTCTCCCTCGGCGTTGGTCAATTCCCAGTTGCCGGTGTACACCAGGTTCCAGCCGGGCGGGCCGCTCAGATGCCCGGTCAGGCCGTCGGGGGACTCGGCCTGCCAGCAGAACGGCAGGGCCGGCCGGGGCGGCAGGTGCACCAGATAGCGCGGGGTCGGCTCATTGGTGTCGGCAACCCACGGCCACTCGGCCGCCACGATGTTGGGCCCGGCCCCGAAGTCGTACGTAACCGGCTCGAACAAGGGACTACTGTTGGTCGAGAGCAAGTTATCTGCTCGAAACAGCGAAAGGCCCCCCAGCCGACCCTGCAAGGGCCGCACCAGCGGCGGCTGACACCCAAGATCGAAATAGGTCACGCATTGGCAGGTACAATGGCAGGCACAAGACATGAGAAGCTCCTTGGTCAAGGGAAGGTTCTTTGGGTTGCAGGTGCCGCGGGGGGCCTCCTGCGGCAAGGCTCGGCCGCGGCATAGAACTTGGCTCGCTCAGCAGACGCTACAGGTCGCCTGGGAGAAATCGACGTACACGGTCGATTGGCAGGCTTGGGACCATTCCCAGTCCAAATCACCGATGTTCTGGCAGTCGAAGCATTCGGCGGGGAAGGTCTTTTTCCATTGGCCGTGGGCGGCCGAGCCCGATGTGGCTTCCACGCGCACCGTGACCTCGTCGCCCGCGCGCGCGAGCGTCACTTGCACCAGGAAGAGGTTGCACGAGGGGAGCGTGTCGATCTGATTCTTCACGCTCGGGTCGTAGATCTGCGGACCGTTGGCGGCCCACACGCAACCTTGATGATGCGGAATCTCGTGAGTCCCATTGAACTTGTTGTAGTCCGGACATAGCCCGGAGGGGCACTCTGCTACGCCGCCAAAGGCCACCCGCAACACCTGCGGCGGCTCCTCGCACACGGCACAAAAACAACCCTGCGGTGGTCGTTCGAAATCCATCGTGATAGTCCTTACTGAAAGTTCACTTTCCAAAACGGAATCGATGAATACGCTCAACAACGGTTCGATACCTCGCCAGTCAACGTGTGGGAATGTCCGGCCACTTGCCCAACGGGCACTGAAAGGCTCGCCCTCGCGCCTTAAGCGAGAGCCGGCAGCCACACTTCATACAGCGGTTGCCGCGCCGCTGGTCGCAGCCGTCGCAGATCTCCAGCCGCTGGCGATACTGCTCTTCGCTGACCGTCTGGCAGCCGTCGGCAACGAAGTCGGTCAGCGCGGCGGCCAGATTCCACGCCTGCCGCAGCAAGGGCGGCGGCCGCACCGGCCGCGCTTCACGCGGCGGCTGCGTGGGGTTTTCGTTCATGGCTGACATCTCCCCTAGCGATCCTAAATTTCCACAAAAAAAGGGTCCGTCACCGAAAGAGACTTCCGGTGACGGGCCCTTCGAATACCTGGCCTGCTTCCAGGCCAAGCCCCTCTTGATACCCGTTTGTCGCTCAACGTTTGCCAGCCCGCTGGCGGCGAAGAAATCCGCCGCCGCGCGCACCGGCCTTACCCTCAACTGGTCTTCTGCACCTCCTCCGCCGCGTTCTGCCGCAGGGAGGCCAGCGTGCGCGTGGTCGAGACCCCCTGGACCTTGCCTGTCACGCGCACCTGGCCTCCGTAGGGTGTCACCACCTCCCGGCCGACAACCTGCTCGGGCGCGTACGTGCCGCCCTTGACGAGCACGTCGGGCCGGAGGCGCCGCAGCAATGCATGCGGCGTCAGTTCGTCAAACACCACCACGTGATCCACACACCCAAGGGCGGCCACCAGTGTAGCGCGATCCTGTTGGCCGACGACCGGTCGGCCGGGGCCCTTGAGCCTGCGGACGCTCTGGTCGCTATTGATCGCCACAACCAGCACATCGCCCAGACGGGCCGCGTCGTCCAGGCAGGCGCATGGCCCACGTGCAGCAGATCGAAGCATCCGTTGGTCACCACGATCGATGCGCCCGCCAGGCGGTAGGCTTCCGCCAAGGCCGCCATTTCCTCGAGGCTCACCACTTTCGGAGCGTGGCGGGCACCGCCGGCGATCAGTTCCGCGGCGAGCTGCGCACGCGTCACGGGTGCAACCCCCAGCCGCTCGACTTCCAGCCCGGCGGCCGCGTTGGCCACGCGGACCGCTTCGGCCAGCGGGAGCTGGGCGGCCTGCGCCAGGCCTAACACCGCCAGGACCATGTCACCGGCGCCCGTCACGTCGTGGAGTACCCGGGGAATAGTGGCGACATGTTCCGCATGGCCGCCCGCTTCCGCGAAGGCCATGCCATCGCTGTCGAGTTTCACCACCACGGCCCGGGCCCGGCAGATGTTACGCAGCCGCCGCGCCGCTTCCAGGGCCCCACTGGGCTCGGCGATCGGCTGGCCGGTGGCCAGGCCGGCTTCGGCCCGGTTGGGCGTAAGGATCGTCGCCCCTTGGTATCGGCCGTAGTCTTCGATCCGCGCCGGATCAACCAGGACCGGCACGTTTCGCTCGCCGGCCGCCTGGATCAGTGTGCGCAGTAGTTGCGGTGTGCAGCAGCCTTTGCGGTAATCGGAAATCAAGAGGGCTTGGCAGCTGTCCAGTTCGGGAACCAGGGCGGCGGCCAGCGATTGTTCCAGGCTCATACGCAAAGGACAGGTCACTTCCCGATCGACCCGCAGCATCTGATGGCCCCGGCGCCCGGCGGCCCGGCCGATGAGCCGCTGCTTCACCGTGGTGGGCCGCCTCGCGTCCTCCAGGACAAGACGCGTGTCGATTCCCGCTGCTTCCAATAGACTCCGCAAGGTCGTTCCCTCAGGGTCATCGCCCACGACGCCGGCGACACTCACTTCCGCCTCCAGACCGCGTGCCAGCGCCGCGACGCTGGCCGCCCCGCCTGGGCGCGTTTCTTGCGCGTCCTCAGTCAGCACGAGCACCGGGGCTTCGGGGCTGACCCGCTCGACGTTTCCCCACCGATAGTGATCGAGGATCAGGTCGCCGAAAACCACCAGGCGAGGACGACCCATCTGCTGGAGTGGTGCAAGTAGCGTCATGGCGCGTTCCTCGAGAGGATGACCTGATAACCGGCGTAAAGGATCTTCCAGCCTTGATTGAGGAGCCAAGGCACCGCGAAGGCTCCCTTGCCGGTAAATGCTCCGGCGTTCCAAGGTGTGTCGTCGTACAGGATGATGCTCGTCTCATGCAGTCGGGGCATTGCAGCTTGGGTTTCGCTCAGCGCGTGTTCGGCGTGTCCCGGTTCATACGTATCCAGGCTATCGAGATAGAGCACGTCGATCGGATCCGGGAAAGTGCCGAGGAAAGTAATCGAGTCACTCGCGTGCACCCGCACGGAGTCTCCAAAAGGACTACACCAGGTGCGGGCGAACTCGCATTTGGCGGCGTCGATGTCCACCGAGTGGACGACACCTCCCGCGCGGAACACATATGCGCCGGCCAGGTAGGTAAAGAATCCTGCTCCGCCCCAGTCCTCCTCACCACGGATCGTCCCGGTCTCGATGATCGTCGGCCGGGCGTAGCGCTGGCGGATCTCGCCAAACAGCCGGTCGAAGGAATGATGGCGATCGGCATAATGAGAGAGCGAATTTCCGCTGACGCCACGACACCAGCGGCGGATCCACTGCTGCATCTGCACATCGGCCGCCAAATGTTCCGGGGGCAGGTAGCGTGGCGGGCCGAGCATGGCCGCGCAGAACTCGGCCAGCGTCGCGGGATCGAACTGGCCGCCCGGATGTTCCACTAGGTTCCACGCAATGCGGCGATAGCGGTTCCAGCGTTCGGTGTGATCGGCCAGGACGACGTTCAGTTGATTACGGCGCGGCAGTGCGTAGCGCGCCGGATAATGGGTCGGCATCCAGAGGCCGACGCTGGCGGTATCGGTCAGTTGGCAGGCGTGCAGGGGCCCCGAATCGACGCCGATCAGCAGGTCGGCCGCCTCGATGAGGGCAAACATCCGCTCGGTGCTGCAGCCCGCTCCCAGATCGGCCAGATGCCGGACCCGCCAGCTGGGAAGCCGGGGAACGCGGTTGTCCCAGTCCAAGAGGATCAGCGTCCCCTCGAATCGGTCGAGCATCTCCTGGTAGAACTCCGACGTGATCGGGTCGGGCAGGCTCTTTTGCGATTGACTGGTGTTTCCCTTGGTGTGCAGCAGCACGATCGGGCGAGGAAGGCCATCGAGCCACGTGCGGACCGCTTCGATGTCCTGCCGCGGGACGAGCGGCAACACGCACACTTCGCTCTGGCAGTACTCGGTCCATAGCTCGCGACCTTTGCCGATGTGCGGCAAGGGGGGCTCGGAGATATTCCAGGCGGATTTACCGCCCAGCCAGTCCGGGCCGTGGCCGACGGGCACCTCGTGCGGCGAGTGGGCCCAGGGATGGCTGTGCTGGGCTCGCGATACGATGTCCGCCCCGGCGGCCCGGAAGAGGATCGCCTTGTCGCGGGTACACTCGACGGCAATCCGGTGGCCGCGGCGGACGTAAAGAGGAATGAGGCGAGCGAAGTTCGCACAGTCGCCCAGGCCGTGATAGAAGGCGACGCTCGTCGTTGAAATGGGTGGCGAGCCGAGGATCGCCGCAGCGGCGGGAGCCGCTTCTTGCTGCTTCACCGGGGTCGCGCCGTCTGCCGCCTGCAACATGCCGCCTTCGTAGTAAAGCATGATGCTGCGCACCACATCCTCCGGCGTGATCATGTGCATGCACTGCGGAATCCTCAATTCAGGAGACACCTGCACCGGATGTTCGCAGAGGCCAGTGCGGTCCTTCGGGTCACCATCACCGACCAACTGACAGCGGCTCTTCCAGCAGCCGCCGTCAGCGCAGCAAGGCAGGGCGCCGTGGGTGTGGAGGTATTGGTGATGGGGATAGGCTTCCCAGTGCGCCGGCTCCCGACCGCCGGCCACAATGACGGCGGCGCGACTATTGGGTTTCCCGGACTTGGTCGGGACGGCCGCAGAAAGGTGCATGGCAAACGTGACCGGCCCAAGCACTCCATCGGCATGATGCACCAGGTGGATGAACTGGCGCGTTGAGGTCTTACCCACCAGATCCGTCACACCAGACAGTTTGGGATGCCAGTGGTCCGCTTCCCCGCACTGGACGAAGTGCACCTTGCCCGCTAACAGGTCGACCACCTGCTGGAAACACGCCGGATTCCACCATTTGGCCGTGAAGTCCATTTTGCCTCCGGCCACGATAATCCAGAAGCACTCTGCCGCGACGGGCAGCTCCGGCGGCAGGGACGCGCACTCCTGGCTCGATAAATGGATGTCGCCGCGGAACTCGGTGACGGGAATCCGCACGCCCAGCCGCGTTTCAAGATACTGGGCATAGCCGTGGATGAAGTGGTAGGGACGCTGATTGGACTGGTGCACCAGCGGATAGTGCATGTCGATCGACTCGACCTCGGGGCTCCCCTCCTCCAGGTGCGAAATATGCGGGTTGTTCTCCCAAATCTCCTGGGCCGTGGTCCTGACATCGGTCACAAACTGTCCGGGACAGGCGCGATGCAAATCCCGGACGGCGGCCGTGAGCATCACCACGTCACCCGGGCTCTGAAATGACTTGAAGATCAGCTTTCTCACCGTCAACTCCTTTTCTGTTGGCTTGAGCGACCACAGTGATACGTGTCCACGCCGGACGGATACTATTTGTGAATCCGTTCGAGCATTTGGCGGATCTCTTGGATGGTGCCGTCGTGCACCGTGAACTTCAGAGTGCCGTCGCCGAAATAATCTCGCCGAAGCGCCTCGCCGAACATCTCCTCCAGCGCCTCTTGCACCGCGCCGATTTTTCTTACGTTGGCCGGCGTTTCTGCCAACGAACTTTCGCCAACGTTCCGTCGCCCCGAGGAACAGTGCTGCAATCCCTGTTTCTCCCGTGCGCCTGGGCTGGTGTGCTCTTGCTCACTCATGACTTCGCCTTCTTCCTGTCGGGCGTGAGATTCTCTGACTCTCCCTCGATTCTCCTTGCGTCGCCATCGCTCGGCTGTAGGGCGGTTTTGATGATGGCGACTTCGGGGCCCACGTTCGCATGGACCGCGGTAGCGATCGTCTCCAGGGCGTTGGCCGCCGCAATCCCCGCCCGCCGCAGCGGAAGCGTATTGCACGGCGCGGATGGATCGGCGTGCAGCTCGAGCATCCTTTCCGAAACCTCCGTCTGCTGCTGGATGGCCGGCTCCAACGTATCCGCCAGGCCGATATACCGCTCGAAGAACTGCTCTCCCTTGTAACCCAGCCCAGTGAGGATGCCGCCGTTGCGCCGAAAGAGCCGCATCCCGACCCATGCTAGTCCGGCCATAAACATCAAGGCGATGGCCGCAGGGACGCCCAGATCGTGGGCCGCGCGAATCCAGTCCAACATCTCATCGTCCCCTTCGTCGCCAGAAGATGCCTGTTCGTCCCTGAGAAACACCAGGTGAACACGTGCCGCCCGGACATCCGCCGAAGCCAGCGAAGGGAATCGCGGTGGGCGGTGGTTGGGCCGGTTGGCTGCGACGAAAATCGGACGTTTCGGAAGGTCGCCGCGTCCCGGCCGGCAGGGACTGCGAGTGAGTTCGAGCGATCTGCGGCGTTTGCTCGCGCGCTTCGCTGGTCACTTGAAGGCCGTCACACGGCCATAGGCCCCAGGGGGTGACCAGACAAAACTCCCCACAATCCCTGCCGGCGACAACGATTCGGTGGTCGCACGTGCTCAAGAGCATGAGCGTCATGAGAAGACATGTGCTGTACATCGTTTACCTCACAATCCTGTGGTCTGCCGGGCCGGGCTCGGCCTGGAAGTCCCAGTAGCAGTAGACCTCGACGTAATTGCCCCGTAGTTCTTGCTCCAGGTCCTCGGCCCGATTCCACGCGCCCCCCGGCCACTCGCCGTTGAGCGGCTGGCCGTGGGCGTTCGCACCCCACTGATTGCCGCGATACGCCGCCGGAAAGGGATCGTCCATCCAGGCCAAAAGTGTCATCTGGTGCATCCACGTCCCCTGCGGCACGAATACGTGAAAGCCCCGGTAATGGACCGGCTGCATCCGAAAGCCCCGCGACGAAGCGATCAAGACCAGGTGGCGAGCCTGGATCGCCGAGCGGATCTCTTCCACCGTCTTCAGACGCACCACTTTGCGGACCGGGTTATCGACCGCCACCGGCTCAAAACGTTCCACCTCACCGCGCCCGTTGCCCCACAGGTCCGCGATCCGGCCGCTGTAGGGTGGCACGCCTTCATCGTCCTCAAACAGCGTGCCATAGCGGTGGACTGCTTCCGCCACCGATGCCCCGGTGGCCCCAGCGCCGCGAATGCGCCCTTGGAGGACCTTCTGACGCGCTGTGTAGTACGTGAACGGCGCGAAGATCGGTCGGTATCGTTGCTCCCGATGTTCCTCCACAATCTGCACGATCTGGCAGAACTGCTTCTCCACCTTCTCCGCCACGCAGGTACAGTCGCCCGTCTCCTGACGCGGGGTAGGCATGTGCTCTCCGCTAAAGAACTTCCTGCCGAGTTCCCAGACAGGTGGTCCCGGAGGCTCGGCCGTGGTCGCCGGCGACAGCACGTCGGCCACCGCGATCGTGAGGCCCAGCTGTTCCAGCTGCGCCATGGATCGCTTCTCTTCCTCCGGCCCAACCCAGCCCATCAGCTCCGTGGGCGCTCGGCTGCCGAACGGGTATTCACCTGCGATGGTTTGTCCGTCGAACATCACTTGACCTCCTTGAGCCCGAGGATGATCTGGCGATATGCCTCTCGATACGCCGCCAGGTCCGCCAGGTGCCCGGCCGCTTGGAGCCGATCCATTTCGGCCGCGACCCTCTCGGCCCAGACAATCCAACGATCATCGGCCTCACCTAAAGCCCTCGCCGCGGCGAGGGGCATGGCCGAGCGGAGCGCAGCCGGGTCAGTGATTCTGTCCTCACCTCCATAGTCTGCCTCGCAACGTCTGAGCACCGCTTCCATCGCCGCCGCCAGGCTGGCTGCTTCATCGGCGCGTCTCTCGGCGGAAACCGTCTCTAAGGCGGCGTCAAGTGCGACCTTCGTCAGGCTCGATCGGAGCGGTGCAGGGGTCGGCTGGGGTTGTGGACCCGGAAATGGTGGAACTGGCAGGCTACCCACGGCCAGCGGATACTGGTACGTAGCCAGTGCCGTACCGTCGTATGTGGCCAGCACGATGATCCATTGTTCCTCACCGGCGGGAACGAGCGTGAAGAGCCTCGGGACGCTCGCCGGCAAATCCGCCTCGATCAACACGGCTTCACCAGTCGTGCGCGCTACCAGATGCGGCGCAGGCGAAATGACGACTGCTGTGACCTGGACCGTTGCCATTTGAGCCGCTGCTGCCGGTTCGTCGCTCCTCGCCGTTTCATCGATTGGCAGTGCGGCCAGGAGCGTGACGATGACGAGGGCAAGTCC
>CAWDIM010000016.1:0-119429 GCA_963802295.1 uncultured Planctomycetota bacterium
ACCGGTTGAGCCGGGCATATTCCCAGACTCGATCATCGTTCGCAGAATCCAATTCCACCGCCTGAACGTGACTGGAATCTGGAAACAAGTCGGCCAAACGCTCAACCAACTTCGGAGACAAGTTCTGGTCAAGTAACAGTTTCATGCGTGCGTCACTAGCAGGTTCCGCTCTCGTTCCGCGGCAAAGGCGAAACAGGCTTGAATGTCCTCCGGCGTCAGGTACGGAAAGTCCGCGAGGACTTCGTTCACCGTCATCCCGGCTGCCAAGTACGACAGCACATCGTAGACCGTTATGCGCATACCGCGAATGCACGGACGGCCACCTCGCTTGCCTGACTCAAGGGTGATCCGTGATCGCCATGAATTGTTCATCAGTCATTCTCCCACTCGGGAAATACGCGCGAAAATCAGAAACGGAATTGAAGGGAAAAAGAGAAAAAGGAAAAAAGGGAGGAAGGGAGGAACGGAGGAAAGGAGGAGGGGAGGAAAGAGCCTGCTGGGTTAGGGAGAGACGAGTGGGTAGGGTGACGGCGATTCTGGGTAGGGTGACGGAGAATATCAGAGTTTCTGGGTAGCAAGCGATCGCCGTTAACAGCCACAACGGCACGCTCAAACGCCCCTTCCTCCCTTCCTCCCTTCCTCCCTTCCTCCCTTCCTCCCTTCCTCCGTTTTTTCCTTCCTCCCTTTTTCCTCAGTGCGCCTTAACCGCAGCGACGGGAGTGACCGTCGTCCGGTTCTTCGCGCCGGATGGCCGGTGAATTCCGGGATCAGCTCGCCCAGTTTGCAGCGAATCGGCTCGTCCGGGCCGTGGCACAGGGCGGCGATGGCGTCGATATCGCGGCGGACGTCGTCCACCGCGACCGGCCGGTGATAGGCGATCTGCAGCTTCGGATGCGTCCGTCTCCATCGTCTGCTCCTGCTCGAAGTACAGCTCTTCGTACAGTTTCTCGCCGGGGCGCATCACGGTGAACGTGATTTCGATGGCCCCTTCCGGCAGCCCTGACAGGCTGATCAGGTCCTTGGCCAGATCGACGATCTTCACCGGCTCGCCCATCTCCAGCACGAAGATCTCGCCGCCATGACCCATCGAGGCGGCCTGCAGCACCAATTGCGAGGCTTCGGGGATCGTCATGAAGAAGCGGGTCATGTCGGGATGCGTGACGGTGATGGGACCGCCACGGCGGATCTGGTCCTGAAAGATGGGGACCACACTGCCGGCCGAGCCCAGCACGTTGCCAAAGCGAGTCACCACGAAGCGGGTCTTCGATTCGGTGGACAACGCGTGCACGTACCGCTCGGCCAGGTGCTTCGAGGCGCCCATGACACTGGTCGGATGCACGGCCTTGTCGGTCGAGATCATGACGAAGCGATCCACTTCGAACTCGTCGGCCAGGTCGGCCAGGCACTTGGTGCCCAGCACGTTGTTCTTAATGGCTTCGCCGACGTTCTGTTCCATCAGCGGCACGTGCTTGTGGGCGGCCGCATGAAAGACGACTTCGGGACGATGGGCCTCGAACAACTGTCGCATACGCGGCTGGTCCGTGATATCGCCGATCAGTGTGCGGATCTGCGTGGACGCGTCCAGCTGGTTCAATTCGCGGTCAATCTCGAAAATCCGGTTCTCGCCGCGTCCGACCAGCAGCAGCGACTTCGGATGGAAGCTCATGATCTGCCGGCAGATTTCCGAGCCGATACTGCCGCCGGCACCGGTGACCATAATCACCCGGTTCTTCACCAACCGGCCGATCGCTTCGGTGTCCAGCTGGACCGGCTCGCGCCGCAGAAGGTCGCTGATTTCGATATCGCGAATCGGCACCTGGCGGCCGCCGCTGAACAGATCTTCCACGCGGGGAATGATCTTCAGCTCCAAGCCCTTCTCTTCGCACGCTTTCATCAACGCCCGCAGCTGCGGCCCGGGCAGCGCACCCGAGAGCATCAGAATATGACCGATACCGCGTTCCACGGCGATACTCGCCGCGTCGCGAACGTGTCCCACGACCGGAATCTGTCCCAAACGGCGACCGTGTATGGAACCGCCGTTGGTCTCCAACAACCCGCGCACGCGGTACTTGGATTCGGCATGCGATTGGATCTGGTGCGCCAGCAGTGCCGTTGTGTCGTCGGTGCCGACAACCAGGGCACAGATACTATCGTGAGTATTGACTACCGCTCGCAGCTGCTCGCGAGCCAACCGCCAACTGGCCCGCAGCGATCCCAAGACGACGATGCTCAACAAACCGTCCAGCAGCAGCACGCCGCGGGGAACGTGATAGAAAGCCACGAAATAATCGGCTGCGGCCAACGCCACGAACGAAAGGACGGAGGCCCGCATCAGCGCCGTCAGGTCGCTGAACGTCACGTACCGCCACCAGCCGTGATAATGGCCCGACGCGTAGAAAATCAACACTTTCACGGCCAACAGCCAGGGGAGCGTGGCCTGAAAGATACCATAGACATCGACCGGAGCGGCAGACTACGTCAAAACCAAAGCGAAGCTGGAACGCGAACCAGTAGATCAGACTGAACAACACCAGATGGCCAACCGCCAGCAGCCAGAAACGAACGGACGCCGAGGCCGGCGTCACTGTGGCCCTTGTTCAGGCCGGGAACCAGACTGCGCAACGTCGCAATGCGGCCTAGCGGGTCATTGGAAATCGGTTTCATCCCGATGCCGCCATGGGCATCCAAATCGCTTGCGGGAACATACTTTGTCATGATGAGATTCTCGAGGTGTTCCAAATCGCGTGAGATGTGAAGCGAGGAGCGGGGCTTGCCGAGATGTGAAGAATGGCAAGCCGTTCGTCTTACAGGTCTTTGGTCAATTCCCGAATTTCCACGGCAAACTGCGTCAGTCTCTTGAGTGCCTCGTCCTGGCTGGGGATGCACGGCGTGTCCAACAGCACTTTCACCACGGGCGGCCACTGGCTGCTGCCGACCATCTTGAGACGAGCCACAGCAGGCCTCGGTGCGCGTCGTGCAAACCAGTTCATTCCAGCTGTACCAGTACAGGGCCAGCGTCCGAACACCCCCGCGTTCGACGACCATCAGTTCGGCCTTGATCGGTTCTTTCGCCGCGATTTCGATCGGTTCGCGACTGATGATCTTGCCGCCGCTGGCGACGTAACAAATGCTCGGCGGGTGGGGCAGCGTGGGATGCTGCAGGCTGTCCCAATCGGCCATGTGGACCGATATGCCCTGACCGGCGGCATTCTGATAGAAACGGCCGATGCTCTGGCGAGCACCGACCGTCTTGGTCAGTTCTTCATCCAGTATCTGGTCCTTGCCTTGCCAGTCGCTCTCTTTATTGCCATCCTTTGTGACGATGTCGAATGGCAGATCGCTGAGATCGCGGTGCAGCGGGCGGACTTCTGAGGATCGGGCTCGCTGCAGCAGGAAGAAGGCTCCGCCCTGCAAGACGAGCAGCGTGGCAGCGACGATCCAGAGTCGGCGAGCAAGAGGCTTATTCATGGTGACCCGGAGTTGGATGGCGAAGGAGATCGGAAACGGCTAAAACCAGAAATTCGAAATCCGAAATTCGAAATCCCAAACAAATTCAAATGACAGAAATTCGAATGATCAAAACGAGTGAGCCAGCGGACGTGGTGATCGGCGACAACCAATCAGGAAATCCGAAATCCTAATATCGAAAACCTGAAACAAATTCGAAATCCAAAACCTCCGCTGCCGGCAACACCACAGTCACACGTCACAAGACGATTCTCACCAGCAGCATGCATGCCATTCTGTCCTCCCTTCCTCCCTGTCTCTCCCTTCCTCCCTTCCTCCCTTTCTCCCTTTCTCTTTTCTTCCCAAACATGCGCCCAGCGTGCGCGAGTGCTACCGACTGACACTCTAAACTAGTGCGTGTTCCTCGTTCTTCATGTTGCGAGACATGTAGTAAGTCTCTTGCCGGGCGGTGACGACGGTGCCGAGCAGGCGGACGTTGAACGACTCGAGAATGTCGCTGGCGCGGCGAATCAACGACAGGCGGCTGACGTCTCGCAGGACGCAGCAGATGGCACCGTCGACATAGCGGCTGACGACCCGCGCGTCGGCCACCGGCACCAGCGGACTGCCGTCGACGATCACGTACTCGAACGTGTCACGCAGTTCGCGAATCAACTCGGGGAGTATTTCTGAGTTCATGGCCTGGCTGGTACGGGCGTCCGCCACGCCGGCCGGCATGACGTACAGGTTCGGCAGCACCGTGTCGTTCACGATGTCGTCGATCTCGCACTCGCCACGCAGCACGTCGCAGATCCCCGGCTCGAGAGCCAGGTTAAAGACCGTGCTGACCGACGGTCTGTGGCAGGTCGAAGTCGACCAGTGCAGTCCGTTTGCCGGCCCGCGCCAGGCTCATCGCCAGCTGCGTGGCCACCGTGGTCTTCCCTTCGCCGCCCACGGCGCTGGTGACCATCACCACTCGCACATCGTCCTCCCGCAGCAGATTCGCTCGAATCCCCGCAACCGACTCGCTCAGCAGAGCCTGCCACCAGCGGCCACGCGGACTGGAACTGCCCAGGCTGCGTGTGATACGGGACGGCAGGATCGGAACCGAGCCCATGATCGGCAGACCCAGTCGCTCAGAGACTTCGGTGGCCGTGTTGACGCGCTGCGAACGGACGTCCCAGAACACAAGACCGGCACAAGGCAACAGGAAAGCCAAGAGGCCGCTGGCGGCGGCCATGACAGCGGGACCCGGTCGGTTGGCGACCTTGGGATCGATGGCCGGGGCGATCACTTCCAGCCGAGCATCTCCCTTCCCGTTCGATCTTGGTCACGTTGATCTCGGCAGCTATTTCGTCAATGGCTTGACCCAGTCGCTCGATCTCCTTTCGCTTCATGTCGATTGCAAACGACTTCTTGCCAATCGAGGCGACGTCCTTCGGCGTATGTCATCAGAATCCTGCTTGAGCTTTTCGCACAGATCTTTCAAAACCTCGTATAACGCTTTTTTCTCTTGGATGGCAGCTTCCAACTCATTGCGACGTTCGATTCTTCCATTTCAGCGCAAGAGTCTGCCTTCAGCTTCTCCATCTGCTGCTTGAGTTCAACAATCCGATAGCGAACCCCGCCCAGTCCCGAGAGACTGGCCCCGTTGGGATTGTTTGTCATTGCACCGGCTTGTTCCACGGCCCGCGACAAGGCATTCAGTTCGTCGTTGATCAAGTCGGCCTTCCGGATCCATGGCCACCTCGACCTCCAGCTCATCCTGTCGGATCGTCTGCGTGTCCAGATTCTTCAGTCGTTCCACTTCCACCTTCCAGTCCGCCTCGGCGTGCTTCAGTTCGATATCGGTCTTCAGATATTCGCGTTTGACGTGCTGCGCCTGCTCCATCTGGATCTGCTGCTGCATCGACAACGCATCTCGATCGATCGTACCCAGCACTTCGTGCCAAGTTCTTCCAGTTCGGTATCGCAGTCTCTTATCGTCGGCAGCCAGCGAGCTGTGGACTGTCTCCAGCGTTTTCAGCTTTGTCATCCAGCTTCTCTTTGTCTTCTCGCCACTTCCGACATGTAGGAATCGACGACAGCGTTGACAATTGCTCGCCGGCGCCGTCAGGTCATCGGGAACGGTAAGGCTGACAATCAGAATTTCCGAGTCCTTGGGATTGGAGACCTTCAGTTCCTCGGCCAACCAGCCCACATCATCGATCTGCTCCGGCGATCACCGGGATCGTGTTCAGCTGACCTTTCGTTCATGGCGGCGTTAAGAATGGATGCGCGATTGCAGCAACTGCTTGACGTTGCTGATGTACGTTTCGAATTTCTCGGTCTGCTGCGTCCGGACCGGCATCGATCAACCGGTCGGGACGCGAATAAGCCCGCAGCTCAGCGACGGCCGTGAAGCGATTGGGGACCAACGAGTAGATCGCGGCGCCGACGCCGCCACCCAATACGCCGCCCAGCAGCAGGCACCAGAACCAGTTGCGGCGCAGTGCGTGGATGTAGCGGTCCAGGTTGTTTGCACCCGCGGCGGAACCCTCCATGTTCATCATCTGGTCGCTCGCTACAATCACCGCCGGCGAGCGGTGACGGTTTGAGGCAATCAAACCGGCCTGAGGGAGAGGTTGTTGATCGTCGTTGCAAATCATCAGTTCAAATCCTTGTGGAGCGGTTCCAAGGAGGGACGAGCTTACTTATCGTAAATGGCGATGGAAGTTGAGGTTGAAGAGCGAAATACGAAATGCGAAATTCGAAATACCAAACAAATTCAAAGGACCGAAATTCAAAGGTTCGAAACGAGGGACGGTGGAGTAGATCCTGGTGCTTAGGGCGATTCGGTTTATTGTTCTGGAGTGACGTTGTGGGAGCTTCGGGAACGGAATGAATTCCGTTCTACTTCGGCGCCAACGCTCCGGCGAACGCGGGGCCTTGTTCCGGTTCGATTGTCAGTCGCGACAGAATGGCGATTTCCAGCCAGAGCAAGCCGACGGCAATCGGCATCATCAACAGGCCAGCCAGGTCGTGGAAAACCTTTTCCGCAACTTCCTGACCAAAGTATTCAAAACAAAGTCCCGTGACCGTGATTCGCATGATATTCGTGATCAAGGCGATCGGGACGGCACTGACCAGTATAACAAGTCGTTCCCATAAGGGGCGCTGTAAAACGAAGGCCAAGCCGAAAGTTAACGCGGCACTCGTCATCAGCATGCGCAAACCGCTACAAGCCTCGGCCACCCCGATCGGGTAATCGCTCAGCTGGATCACGTTCCCTTCGGCCACCGCCGGCAGTCCCAGCGTCTGCAGAATGTACGTGCTGGCGATCGCGCCGATCCTCTGCAGAGGGATCCGGGCCATCGTCTCGAGGGCCACCGGCAGCGGGATCATGAACACCAGGAAGAAAATCGCCGGCCAGCTCCATCGCATCAGCGGCCAGCCGCCCAGCAGCAGGACGATGCCGGCCACACAGGGGATCACTGCAAAGGCGATGATCAGGTTAAATCCCAGAATTCCCGCCGTCAGGTAGAGGAGGGCACTGAGAAAGATAAGCGTCACTCCCCACCAGGAACCGCTCAGCTCGCGACGCGGGATCATGTCGCGGCGAATCCAGAGCAGAAACGCGGCGAACGCCGGGACCAGGTACCCATGGGAATAATCGGGCTGCTCCCAGATACGCACGAGAATGCGGAACGCGTGCGCGTAAACCAACGCCAGTACGGCGACAATAGCGACAACGCCGCCGATGACCGCCAGGGTCGGCTTCTTTTCTGTTGACATCAAGGACATCGCTATGAGTTAGCTGAGCAGGTTGTGAAGCAGAGCAGCAAGATCAGATTCATGATAGGTGTGGGGCACGAGCAGGCAAGATCGGACCGGCGGTTCGCTCGGTCGGGGTAGACTCCGTCCCCTTGGGCTGCCAGAAGATTTGTGTGCCACATATGGGTCCAGCATAACCAGGGTCGGCAGGATGTCAATGGTTTTGGGAGGGGGGCCGGGGGGCATTGGCTATTAGTCACTGGGGGTCTGGCGATGGCGGGCGATTTGGGGGGGTGGAGGGGGGGATGGGGTGGACTGGACAATGGCTCGGAAAAGGGGATGGAGCGGTGCGATGGACGAGAGAGGGGGGAAAGCGTGAGGAACGGCTGTTCATTAGGTTTGTGCTTAGTGGTCATGCCGTGTACTGCTCTGCTTCGCCGGGCGGGCTTGAGGGCTGGGCCGGCTACTGCCAGGGGGACGCGGACTGCGGCGGCGGAGCCCGGCTAATGGAGGGCCCAGAGGGCGGCTCGCCGAAGCCGAAAGAGGCTGCGGCTTGATTCGGTCGCGACCTGCCGCCGGTATGATGGCACGCCCAGGACGCGACCGCCGGCAGGTGTTAGTTGGATGGTAGCTGGTCAGTTGTGGCCCCACCGGGATAAACCCGGTGGAAGCCGGACAGGAACCCGGTATGATGGCACGCCAAGGACGCGACCGCCGGCGGGTTTGTAGGTCGGATGTAGCTGGCCAGTTGTGGCCCCACCGGGATAAACCCGGTGGAAGCCGGGCTAGGAACAGGACTCGCTGCGACGGCACGCTGCGGCATAGAGTCCGCGACCCGGCCTTTTTGTTGGACTGGGCGGCAAATCACTTGCAAAGGGTCGGGCGGGTGATTAGGCTGTGTGCTGATGCTGGTACGAGTTATTGGTGCAGCAGGGATCCTGCGGGATCCACCACGTCTAGCGTTTCGAATCGGCCAGCGATTGTTTGGGGCCGGGTGCTGCACCCGAAAGGGACGGAGTTTGCGCCGAACGGACGCATCCCACGGGACCTTCTGTCTACTTGTCTGCCTATCTCCACATCACCGCCTTGCACCTTCAGCGGTCTTTCGCCCAGCCCTAGGTAGCCCCTCCTTCGCCCGGATCTAGAGTCGCTTGCGCCGAGCACGTCATGCGATCAAGCCCGCCAACGACAGTAACAACGGGAACGGTGCGCGCGCGTCAGAGCAAGAAAACGACCCGCCCCACCACCGCTCGCGTGACAAGTGCATCCTGCCAGCGGTGCTCCTGAAAACGGCGATTCGGAGCTCAAAACCGCCGAAAACAATGGCCATCCGGCACTCCCCACGGACAAAAAGAAGACGGTGGAATTGGACAATTCGAACGGGCACGAGGACTCGCAGGGACTGGTCGATCGCTGCAAGAGCGGCGACGAGGCGGCCTGGGCGGAAATGCACGCCAAGTGCCAGACGCACGTCCTGCGGCAGATCCGCTATACGCTGGGCGAACGAGCCCAGGACCAGAACCTGGTCGAAGAAATCGCCGCGCGGGTCTGGTTCGGACTGGTCGCCGATAATGGGTACCTGCTGACCCGCTTCGAGCCGAAAAAGGGAAATGGCCTCGATAAATACTTGGGTGCGATCGCTCGCTACGAAGTTTTGCGGCACCAGCGCAGTGAATACCGGCGCAAAAAGCGGGAACAGGAGACCCAGGTCACGAGAATCGCCCAGCGCGACGATACACTGCTCAGGGAAATGACACTGGACGTGAACGAGTTCCTCCCGCAGCTCACCCCACGCGAGAAGGAGTTCTTCCACCATATCCTGATGGGCAACGACGGCCAGCATTTGCGAATCTCGGCCCCCAACGCCTGGCAGCTGAAGCATCGGATTCGCAAGAAGCTGTTGGAGTTCCTGGAGATAGCGTGAGTGGTGTGCACCGCCCCTTCAGACCGCTCAAGTGGGGGCCCGGATCCGGACACGAAGAGAGCACCAAATTCGCACGAGAATCTAACAAACAAATCCTTGACTTTGCGGGTTGGGCCGGTTATCTTGCTTTTAACTATCGGGGGTCGAGCTGGCCGCTGTAGCGATAATCGGGCAACGAGAGATACATCCGTCGAAACCCAAGCGGGGGGCAGGAGGACTTTTTCCAGAAGACAGAAGAACAAGAGAAACTGGTTCGTAATGTCAGGTTTGGACAATCAGCGGGTAACAACTATAGATCGGTCGGTTATTAAGACGTTTTGCCTCAACAGCGAAGATTGAGACAACCACTTAGAGAGGACGAAGCAATGCGTGTAGGAAAATTGGTATTATTTGCAGGCCTTTTCGCCATCCTGGCGTGCCCGATGGTGGCAAAGGCGGACATTTCAGATTATTTCGATCTGACCGGGGGCGTGAATTCCGTCGACTTCGAGAATCGCGAAGTGATTATTCGCGGTACAGCGCTCAGAATTGGGCGGTAATCAACCCGCTTACCACACAGCTACAGGCTGATGACTTAGTGGTGTCCGTTTTTCGTGCTCAGGATCTGAGCTTGGCAGGTAGCAACGTTGCTTGGACTGCCGGCACAGACGGTTCTGGAAAGTCGTATTTCGCGGGTTATGGCGTGCAGCGAGATCGCGTTCGCTGGTTTTGGTTTCCTCCAGTACAGCGATCCGCTTATGGGATCCGTTCGGCTTGTTGGACGTTACCGCCGGCGAGACACTGCGACTGTACGAGAAAGCAAACGACTGGCAGGTTGACGGACTAGCTTTGGCTGCGAGCGTTGCGACGATTGCGACTGCCGCGGATACGCCCTACGCAGCATTCAAGATTGGCAGCGGCTATGCCAATCTGTCGCTGTTCAATCCGGCTGAAGGCGTAGCGTATGCTGGCTTGCAGGACGTTGCCGTTGCCGGTAGTGGCGCTGCGGCGGACGGCTTGACGTTCGTTCCTTACTCGCCGTCCCCGTTCACGTCTCCTCAAGACATTTCAGCTCGTGCTTCGGTCAAGCCGAACACGACTGGTGCGCTGATGACGGGAACACCGACCAGCCCCTGGATGTTCGAGAGCTACGGCCCGATGGTCTTCACCGCCGTACCGGAACCCGGAACGCTGGCCATGTGGGGTGGCTTCCTGGCGATCGGAGCCGTGGTTGCTCTGCGACGCCGCAAGAGCTAACTTCGCTCGGCTGAAAAATTAGATTAACCTACGAAAGCGGTGGCCCGTTGGGCCACCGCTTTTTTCATTTGCGTCCCTACGTAAAACGGAATTCATTCCGTTTGGGCAGCACCCACCAACCCACCACCTCCCTACGCAAAACGGAGTTCAGCCCCGTCCAATCCGGTTCCGGATAATACGACTCGCACGCTTCACGACTTCAAAATGTCCCGTGGCATTGTATTCATATCCCACTTTCGGGTATCAAATAGAGTTGTGAGTCACTATTGTCGCTCTGGTCGAACGTGCCTGGCGAAGGATGAACCAGAGAACCCGATCATCCGTGAGACGGTTTGTCAGAAGGCCGTTCTTCGCGAGCTGCCGCGTTGGCCGCTGCATCGTCCATCAAAGGAGGGAGTCATGGTTCAGGTGCCCGGACGGTCAAGGCGATCGCACGAAGCCAACAGCCGGCGGCGGCTTTTTTTGGAGACGCTGGAGGACCGCAGACTGCTGACGGCCGTCAGGGCAGTTGGATGCTACCGAGGCATTCAATTCGCCGCATTGGCCCGCCGTATGTGAGCCACTGACTGTTGCGCCGATGGAGATTGGCGGGCCGGGCTCATTAGTCGCGACTCGCGAGCTTGGGCCGCTGAAGATTTACGGCCCCTTGCTGCCCGGGCAACGAATTGGAAATGGGTACGACTTATTCGCACCGGATCGCGACTGGCAGGTCGCCGCCGATCTCGAACCACCGGAAATGACAGGCATCTCGTCGCTGAGCAGCGACATCGCGGCGGCTATTCTGGCGGCTTGGGAATTACCGCCCGATACGTATGCCGGCTCCTGGGTCGTTGGGCTCTCTCCCGGCACAATCCCTTCCGACCTGGCGACGCTGGACTTTGAGACCTCCGTCGCAACGCCCTACCTGCCGAATACGTACGTTCTGCAGTTGGCTGCGCCGACGAGCGTGTTCGACGCGGGGCAGGAGATCGCCGCCTACGACACCGTCGACTTTTTCTACCCGCTGATTTCGCGACAACATGCCACTCGATCCGTGCCGAATGATCCGTTATTCGGCAGTCAATGGCACCTGCGCAATACGGGGCAGAGCGGCGGAACGCCCGGCGCGGATGCGAATGTCGTTGATGCCTGGGACAGTTATACGGGCAGCGGTGTTGTGATTGGCATTGTGGACGATGGATTACAGCATGCGCATCCCGACTTGACAACGAATTACGATGCTTCGTTAAGTTATGATTTCAACTACAACGACTCCGACCCGTCGCCCGCTTTCGGCGATAGCCACGGAACGTCGTGCGCTGGTGTGGCTGCGGCGCGTGGTGACAACGGTCGCGGCGTGAGCGGTGCTGCGCCCGAGGCCAGCCTGGCCGGTTTGCGGTTGATTGCCGCGGCCACTACCGACATGCAGGAAGCCGCGGCCCTTTCGTATCAGGACCAGTCCATTGACATTTACAGTAACAGTTGGGGCCCCTGGGACGACGGCACCGTCCAGGGTGCCGGCCCCCTGACGTTGGCGGCTATCGCCGACGGCGTAGTCAATGGGCGCAGTGGCCTGGGTAATATTTACACGTGGGCGGCCGGTAACGGGCTGGAGAGTAATGACAATGTGAACTATGACGGGTACGCGAACTCGCGTTACACGATCGCCGTGGCCGCTGTAGACCACAACGGCGTACAGTCCTACTACAGCGAGCCCGGCGCGCCGATCCTGGTGACCGCCTATTCCAGCGGCACGGCCTCGGGGATCGTCACAACGACGCTCATGGGCAGCGGCAACCTCCAGGATCCGGCAGGATCGTACGACTACCGATCGGATTTTGGCGGAACATCATCGGCCACGCCGCTTGTCTCGGGCGTGGTGGCACTCATGCTCGACGCCAACCCCAATTTGACTTGGCGTGACGTACAGCATGTGCTGGTCAACTCCGCCGCGCAAAACCACCCGGCCGATTCCGACTGGGTCACCAACGGTGCCGGCCATCTGCTCAACCACAAGTACGGCTTTGGCGTTATCGACGCCGAAGCGGCTGTCGCTCTGGCCTCCAGTTGGACCAACGTGGCACCGCAGATCAGTGCCAGTAGCGGACTGGTCGCAGTCAATACAGCCATTCCGGACAGCAATACAACGGGCATCACCTCATCGATTACGCTGCCCGATGCCCTGCAAATCGAGCATGTGGAAGTGGTCCTGAATGCAACGCACGCATTTCGGGGTGACCTGGAAATCGTGCTCACCTCACCTGCGGGCACCGAATCGATACTCGCCCAACAGCGAGCGGATGACGGCGACAATTATAACAGCTGGGTGTTTACTTCCGTGCGACATTGGGACGAATCCTCGTCGGGCAATTGGACACTCAGGATTGCCGACACAGAAACGCAGTTTGCCGGAACGTTCAATTCCTGGCAGCTGAACGTCTACGGAACGCCGCTGGGCGACGATTACGGCGATGCGCCGGACGATCCTTACGGAACATTGGCGAGCAGCGACGGCCCGCGGCACTCGCTGGGTGGTCCGTTTTTGGGAGCAGCAGCCGACGCGGAGGAAGACGGACAGCCGACCGCCGGCGCGACTGGCGACGGCGCGGACGAGGATGGCGTGATTTTCGGAGACCCACTGGTCGCGGGCACGGTCACTGCCGTGCGGATGACTTCGTCGAATGCCGGCGGCAGTCTCGACTACTTTGTCGATTTTGACGGAACCGGCGGGTTTGCCAATCAAGCGAACGAGGCGTTCACCGACCTATTGAGCGGTGGAGTCCAGACGATCCAGGTCGCGGTGCCCGGTGAGGCTCCCAGCGGTTCCACATTCGCGCGGTTTCGGATCAGCAGCGCCGGAGGACTCGGCCCACTCGGTTTGGCCGACGACGGGGAGGTGGAAGACTATGCGGTGAGCATCTTTTCCGAACCGCCCGCACGTGATTTCGGCGACGCGCCAGATACGTCGTACAGTACCACTCGTGCCAGCTTCGGACCCAGCCACATCATCGGTGGTCCGCTGCTGGGAATGTCCGTCGACGCCGAAACCGATGGATTGTTCAACGGAACGGCCACCGGCGATGGGACAGACGATGACGGCGTTCATTTTCGACAGCTGTTTGTCCCGGATAGCACGGTGGAAGTCGAAGTGACTTCCTCCGCCGGCGGCGGTATGTTGGATTTCTTCTTCGACTTTGATGGCGATGGAGTGTTTGGCAGCGACGCGCATGAAGTGTTTCACGCTACTCTCCAGGGTGGCCGTGAGACGCTTAGCGTAGCCGTCCCTGCCGACGCGGCAACCGGCATTACGTACGCCCGTTTTCGTATCAGCAGCGGCGGGAATCTGGGACCTCTCGGACTGGCTTACGACGGCGAGGTCGAGGACTATCAGATCTTGATCGTGCCCGCTCCAGACCTCAGCTGCACTGCTCTCGAATACTTCGATGATGCAGTCGCGCCGGCATTGCCAGCCGACTGGTCAACCGCGTCCGATCAATCGGTATTCTGGATTACCAGCAGCGCGGGAAGCGACTCGTCACCAAATAGCGCTTTCGTCGCCGACGTTTCGTACGTCAGCCAGAACATCCTGACGTCGCCTTCGATTCCGATCACGAGTGCCAATTCCCTGCTGCGGTTCCGCAACTACTACAATCTGGAATCCGGGGTTAGTGTCGGGTTCGACGGAGGTGTGCTGGAGATTTCGATTGGGGCGGGTGCGAGAATGGATATTCTGGCGGCGGGAGGTTCTTTCGTCGCTGGTGGCTATAACTTCACGCTCAGCACCCTGTACGACAATCCGTTGAGTGGCCGGAGCGCCTGGAGCGGTGACTCGGGCGGGTACATTGATACGATCGTCCAACTGCCGCCTGACGCCGCCGGACAGACGGTGCAGTTCTATTGGATCGAGGGAACTGACGCGAGCGTCTCGGACGACGGCTGGAATATTGACACGATACAGTTATGTGGCGAGACCGAGTTGAGCTTTGATTTCGGTGACGCCCCAGATCCCGCTTACCCCACGCTTTCGGCCAACTCAGGCGCCGCGCATCTGACAGGCGGCAGTCTGTTCCTGGGGAGCCTGATCGATGCGGATGCCGATGGCCAGCCTGTGTCGACGGCCGATGGCGACGATAGCGCTGGTGACGATGATGAAGACGGAGTGTCTTTTACATCGCCGTTGAGTCCCGGCGCCGTGGCGACCTTGGATGTGATCGCCTCGGCTGACGGCCTCCTCAACGCGTGGATCGACTTCAATGCTGACGAAGACTGGCAAGACACGGGTGAACAGATTTTCCAGGATGTTGCGATTCACGCCGGTACGAACAGCCTGTCATTTGCAGTCCCCGCTACCGCCACTGCGAACGGTTCGAGTTACGGCCGCTTTCGCCTCAGCAGTCAGGCTGGTGTTACGTTCAGTGGTCTTGCTCCCGACGGAGAAGTGGAAGACTATCTGCTGGAAATAACTGCCGGCAACAGCCCTCCCGCGGCTGACGCGGGCGGGCCGTATGACGTCGGCCAAGGCGGCAGCGTGGTGCTCAACGGCACCAACAGCACGGACCCCAACCAGGACGCGGCCTTGCTGGAATACCTGTGGGACTTGGATAACGACGGAATCTTCGGCGAAACGGGCGATGACGCGGTGCAGGGTGATGAGGTCGGTGTTGAGCCCACTTTCTCGGCAGTTGGGCTGATCGGAGAGACGACCGTTGAAGTCACGCTGCGCGTCGTAGACCTCGGCGGACTGACCGACGAGGCAATCGCTGCCGTGAATCTGCATGGTCTGAATGTCGAAATCGAAGGAAGCCTTGCGGGCTACCCCGTCGAAAGTTTTGGCAGCGAGGATATCCTGCCGACGACGCTGGTGGTCGAAGACAACGGCGGCACGCTGCAAATGGCGGGCAACACATGGAAGAAGCTGACCTTCACGTACGAAGTTACACCTGCGACCGTACTGGAGTTTGATTTCCAGAGTAGTCAGCAGGGTGAGATTCACGGGATCGGCTTCGACACGGACGATCTCCCCAGCTCCAGTCAGATGTTCCAGCTCTATGGTTCTGAGTCTTGGGGCATTCAAGACTTCCACGATTATTCTCCAATTGCAGGCCCGCAGCACTATGTGATTGCTGTGGGCGAGTTCTTCACGGGCACAATGACACGACTTGTCCTGGTCACTGACGACGATGCGAACGCCCTGGGCCAGAGTCTGTTTTCGAACATCCGGATCTACGAAGCTGAAGACTTGCCGATTGTCCTGGACAGCGAAGACACCGTGGGAGTGACGTTAGCAGGAATATTGGACCGACAGTGCCACGGTCCCCGGTTACCAAGGGCTCGCTTACAAGCATGACGGGAATACGGGGAAAGGGAGTAAATCGGTCACCTTCACCCCAGAGATCCCCGTGGCGGGCACATATGAGGTCTACTTGTGGTGGACGGAGCACACCGGCCGAGCCACGAACGTACCGGTTGATATCCACTACAGCGGCGGTACCGAGACGGTCACGTTGAACCAGCGGATTGACGGTTCGCAGTGGAACCTGTTAGGCACTTTTGACTTCGTGGCTGGCAGTGACGGAAAAGTCGTAATCCGCACCGACAGGACCAACGGATTCGTCATTGCCGACGCGGTCCGCTTCGTGCGGACACCAGACACATCCACCCCCTCCGCGGACTTGTCGGATCCGGTCCATGGCGCTACCATCTCCGGCGCAGTGCTGAATGCCCGCGGCTATCTCGAGGTAACCTTTGCGGACGAAGGTGGTAGCGGCCTGGACGCCTCGAGTATCACTGACCCGGCGGCGGAGTTCGTATTGAGCGGCGCCGCCAGTGCAGGGGTGACGGTCGACGGTGCCGCCTCACTCGTGGCGGGGACCGAGTCGACTTACCGCTATACGTTCACGGGAACGTTCGGCGATGGGAACGTCGCGGTCGACTTCCTGGCGGGCTCCTGGCGGGACAACGCGGACAATTCCAATATCGCGGAATCTGAAGCGTTTTCGGTCAGCGATGTGATTCAGTTGGATAGCGGCGGCACCCAGGGTGTGACGCTGGTGGGAATCTGGTACGACAGTGCCACGGTCCCCGGTTATCAAGGGCTCGCTTACAAACACGACGGGAATACGGGGAAAGGCACCAAGTCGGTGACTTTCACTCCCGATGTTCCCGTGGCCGGCATTTACGAGGTCTACTTGTGGTGGACGGAGCACACGGGCCGAGCCACGAACGTACCGGTTGATATCCACTACAGCGGCGGTACCGAGACCGTCACATTGAACCAGCGGATTGACGGATCGCAGTGGAACCTGTTAGGCACTTTTGAATTCGAGGCTGGCAGTGACGGCAATGTCGTCATCCGCACCGACAGGACTAACGGATTCGTCATTGCCGACGCGGTCCGCTTCGTGCGGACGGCAGACACATCCACCCCCTCCGCGGACTTGTCGGATCCGAGTCCATGGCGCTACCATCTCCGGCGCTGTGCTGAATGCCCGCGGCTATCTCGAGGTGACCTTCGCGGACGAAGGTGGCAGCGGCCTGGACGCCTCGAGTATCACTGACCCGGCGGCGGAGTTCGTATTGACCGGTGCCGCCAGTGCAGGAGTGACGGTCGACGGTGCCGCCTCACTCGTGGCAGGGACCGAGTCGACTTACCGCTATCCGTTCACGGGAACGTTTGGTAACGGGAGTGTCGCGGTCGACTTCCTGGCGGGCTCCTGGCGGGACAACGCGGACAATTCCAATATCGCGGAATCTGAAGCGTTTTCGGTCAGCGATGTGATTCAGTTGGATAGCGGCGGCACCCAAGGTGTGACGCTGGTGGGAATCTGGTACGACAGTACCACGGTCCCCGGTTATCAAGGGCTCGCTTACAAGCATGACGGGAATACGGGGAAAGGGAGTAAATCGGTCACCTTCACCCCGGAGATCCCCGTCGCAGGAACATATGAGGTCCATTTGTGGTGGACCGAGCACACGGGTCGTGCCACGAATGTGCCCGTCGATATCCACTACAGCGGCGGCACCCAGACGGTCACGTTGAACCAGCGGATTGACGGATCGCAGTGGAACCTGTTAGGCACTTTTGAATTCGAGGCGGGCAGTGACGGCAATGTCGTAATCCGCACCGACGGGACCAACGGATTTGTCATTGCCGACGCGGTCCGCTTCGTGCGGGTGTAGAATCCAGCATTGCCGGGCGTCTGTCACCTCCAACCGGCGGGTGCTATCGACCTCCACCACCAGTCCACTTCGCGATATCCGTGGGACGCTGTTTCGGAGCTACCCCACGTTAAACGCTCTTGTTGATCAGCAAAAGACTTAGGCCGTTCTTATCCCCGCTGAACGTAGATATGCCACACTTGCATCGCGGCCTACACGCGTCGTGAGATGCAACCTGCTGGCCACAACCAAATTCAGAGCGCAGCAGCCAACAAGTTGAATCCATGCCGTGGACACATTGTGGAAGTCGTGAGTTGGCGAAATTCAACGTCTTGACTGCGAATACGGATCACGTCCTTGGCGAGCGTAGCCGGGTCGGCTACGGTGTCCGAAACCTGTTGTGAGCCACATTCTGTTGTCCGAGATTTCGAAGAAATTCAACCATCGGCTGGATGGACGGAATCGATGCATTTTCGCGTTGGCCTCTAGCCCCTAGATTCGTACGAATCGCACCGCATCTGCTACCACAAAACCATTGGTTCCCGTCGTGCGTATGACAACATTTCCGTCACTGCCCGCCTCGAATTCAAAAGTGCCTAGCAAGTTCCACTGCGACCCGCTGGTCTGCTGGTTCACCGTCACTGTCTCGGTACCGCCAGTGTAGTGGATGTCGACAGGCACGTTCGTGGCTCGACCGATATGCTCGGTCCACCACAAGTAAACTTCATAAGTACCTACAATCGGGATGTCCGGGGCGAACGTCACCGACTTGGTGCCTTTCCCCGTATTCCCGTCTTGCTTGTAGGCGAGCCCTTGATAACCGGGGACCGTGGTACTGTCGTACCAACCGCCCAGCAGCGCCACGCCAAGGATACTCTCGCTATCCATTTCAATTCGATCGCTGACGGAAAACGTCTCCGATTCGGCCAGATTCACATTAGCCGCATGGTCCTGCCACGATCCCGCACCGAACTCAACTGTGACATCCCCTTCGCCGAACGTACCCGTGAATGAGTAACGATACGTCGACTCGCTACCCGCCACTAGCGCAGCGGCCCCATTGACCGTCACGCCCGCACTGCGCTGGGCCACTCAGCACGAATTCCGTTCCAATATCGGTGATGCTGGCGGCATCCAGACCACTTCCGCCTGCATCCGCAAAGGTTACGTCAAGGTAGCCGCGAGCATTCAGCAGCGCACCGGATATCGTGGTGTCACTGCCAGGATCGGATAAATCCGCGGACGGTGCGGTAGTGTCCGTCGTCCGCACCAATCGCACGGCATCCGCAATCACAAATCCGTTCGTGCCGTCGGTGCGTACCACAACATTCCCGGCAGTACCCGCATCGAACTGAAATGTGCCTAACAGGTTCCATTGGGATCCGCTGGCCCGCTGGTTCACAGTCACTGTCTCAGAACCGCCGCTGTAGTGGATATCAACCGGCACATTCGTGGCACGACCCGTATGCTCGGTCCACCACAGGTAGACTTCGTAATACCGGCCACGGGAACATCCGGCGTGAAGGTTACCGACTTGGTGCCTTTCCCCGTATTCCCGTCATGCTTGTACGCGAGCCCTTGATAACCGGGGATCGTGGTGCTGTCGTACCAACTTCCCACCAGCGTGACGCCCTGGCTGTCCTCACTGTCCAAATCAATCGGATCGCTGAGCGAAAACGTCTCCACTTCCGCGACATTGAGGTTGCCCGCAGCGTCCTGCCAGGATCCGGCCGAGAACGCGACCGTGACGTCCCCCTGGCCAAACGCGCCGGTAAACACGTAACGATAGGTCGACTCGGTCCCCGCTACCAGGGCCGCGATCCCATTGACCGTTACACCCGCACTGGCGTCGCCCATCAACGCAAACTCAGTTCCCACATCGGTAATGCTCGACGCCTCCAGGCCACTGCCCCCCTCATCCGTGAAAGTCACTTCAAAGTAACCGCGAGCATTTAAATCGGCACCGGATACCATCGTACCATTAGCAGGATCGGATAAATCCGCCGCCGGCGCCAAGGTATCCGCCAACCGTACGAATCGTACAGCGTCCGCAATGACAAATCCGTTGGTGCCGTCGGTGCGTATCACGACACTTCCCGGCGGTCCCCGCATCGAATTGAAAAACACCCAGACAGGTTCCACTGCGATCCGTTGGCCTGCTGGTTAACCGTCACCGTCTCGGTACCACCGCTGTACGTGAATATCAACCGGCACGTTCGTGGCCCGATCGGTGCTGCGTCCACCACAGATAAACTTCGTAAATCGCCGGCGACGGGAATCTCCGGCGCTAAAGGCTACCGACTTGCTCCCCTTGGCCGTATTCCCGTCGTGCTTGTAGGCAAGTCCCTGATATCCAGGCACCGTGGTACTGTCAGTCCAGACTTCCCACCA
This sequence comes from uncultured Planctomycetota bacterium, assembly GCA_963802295.1. GTDB lineage: Bacteria > Planctomycetota > Planctomycetia > Pirellulales > Pirellulaceae > JAJRVM01. The sequence goes on from CAWDIM010000016.1 coordinate 19,889, forward strand.
GCGTGACGCCCTGCGTGCCTTCACTGTCCAACACAATCAGATCGCCGACCGAAAACACTTCCGTTTCCGCGACATTGACGTTTCCCGAATTGTCACGCCATGATCCGGCCGCAAAGCCCACCGTGACCGGTCCATCCCCAAACGCCCCGCTGAAGACGTAACGGTACGTTGATTCGGTACCAGCAACCAGCGTCGCCGCTCCAGCGACCGCCACCCCCGCACTGGCAGAGCCACTCAGTGCAAATTCGTGTCCCTCATCGGTTATGCTTGCACGATCCAGACCACTTCCGCCTTCGTCCGAGAAGGTCACGTCCAGATAGCCGCGAGCATTCAGCAGTGCTCCGGAGATAGTGGCGTTATGGACGGGATCCGACAGATCCGCGGATGGGGCGGACGTGTCGATCGTTCTCACGAAGCGCACCGCATCCGCAATCACAAAGCCATTCGTGCCCGTAGTGCGTATGACAACGTTTGCCTGCCGTCCCGGCGTCGAATTGGAAAGTCCCCAACAGGTTCCATTGCGAACCATTGGTCTGCTGGTTAACCGTCACCGTCTCGGTACCGCCGCTGTGGTTGATATCGACCGGCACGTTCGTGGCTCGATTCGCGTATTCGGTCCACCACAGGTAAACCTCATACTGACCGGCAACCGGAATCTCCGGTGTGAAGACCACCGACTTGGTTCCCTTCCCCGTGTTCCCGTCATGCTTGTAGGCGAGCCCTTGATAACCGGGGACCGTGGTGCTGTCAGTCCAGCTTCCCACCAGCGTAACGCCCTGCGTGTCTTCACTGTCCAGCACAATCGGCAAGAATTCAGCTTCGTAGATCCGAATGTTCGAAAACAGACTCTGCCCCAACGCACTCGCATCGTCGTCCGTGGCCAAGACCAATCGTGTCATAGTGCCCGTGAAGAACTGACCCACCGGAATCAGATAGTGCTGCGTACCTCCAACTGGATCATAGTCGTGGTAATCTTGCATGCCCCATGACTGGGTGCCATAGAGCTGGAACATCTGACTCAGGACTTGGCACTTCGTCCGTATCGAATCCGATGCCGTGGATCTCCCCTTGCCGGCTACTGTCAAAGTCAAACTCCAGGACAGTGGCCGCCGTGACTATCGTATGTGACGGCCAATTTCTTCCACGTGTTCCCGGCCAACTCGAGCGTGGACCCCTCATCGGTGATTCTGAGCTCGGTCGTTATCGCATCTTCCGCACTGAAACCTTCGATCAGGTACGCTGTCGTTGTCCCATTCACTTCAACGTTGAGCTTGCGTTCGTGCACCACCACCAGCTCTTGCAGCACGAAGGCTTCTTCGTACTCGGGGTCGTTGGTGTCGATGATGTGCGAGATGTACGTTTCGTGCGTCCCCTCGTCCACATTGTCGTCGACAGCCGTGACCAGGACGCTCTGCGGGACATACCAGTTGGCGGGAGTGAAGGTCAGGAACGTGTCCTGCGGGTTTGCGGCGCTGGTGGCCGTCACCTGGCCTTGGGCATGGTCCAGGCGGATCGTTACGTTCAGGGCCGGCTGGTAGGTCAGCACCATCTGGTACGTGTCCTGCGAGCCGCCCTCGACCACCTCCGTCGCGCCGTTGCTGGGAATGATCATCACGCCGGCATAGTCGTCGTCGATGATGTTCACCGTCACTCGCGGCATCCCCACACCCTGATATCCCGGATCGGCACTGGCGCTGTCGTGCCGCACCGAGCTGCGATGGAAATTCTCGATCGTGTTGTCGTCGATCGCCGACACCAGCACCGTCTGCGGGACGTCCCAGTTGGCCGGCGTGAACTCCAGATAGTGGTGGCTGGGATTCGCGGCATCTACCGCGATCAACTGGTCCGCAGCGGTCCCCATATCGACGTTCAGCGTGATCGTCACGTTCGCCGCCGGCTGCTGCGTCAGCACGATCTGGTACGTGTCGTCGATGCCAATCTCGCTGACCGTCGTCGAGCCGCCCGTCGGCACAATCTTCGCGCCGGGGCCCGTCGGATCGATCACCTGGTTCACCTCGGGGTTCAGGTCAAAGTGCATCACGCCCGTCCCCTCGGTCCCCATCTCGCGGAAATCCAGCTGCGTCTCCATGATGTAGCCCGACTGCCCGTCGACCGCGAACGCTTCAATCCAGCCGCTCGTCATCAGGTCGAACCCGCACACACCGTCCAACCCGTCGGCAATGTCCAGCACCAGCCACTGCAGGTCGGTCCAGGCCAGGTCCACTCCCTGCTGCGTCGGGACGCGGACCTCGTCGAACAGGAACACCGGCGCATCGATCGTGCCGCCGATCCCCCCCACCGTCTCGTAGCGCGTAAAGTTCGCGTCCAGCTCGTCCAGCACCCCGTCACTATTCGAGTCGAGCCCGATTTCCTTGGCCAATCGCGTCGACATGACGCTCACCTGAGCCCCGCTGTCGTAAATGAAATCGCCGCCGGCCGCCACGCCATTGTGCACGGGAATCATCGTCATGAACGGCACATCGCCCCACATCGGCGGATAGTCCCCCTCCACCACCTGCTCGTCGGGACTGAACGTCATGCGAGTGTCGACCGGCACGCTGAAGCGATTTCCATCCCCGGCCGGCACCTCGTCGTCGAACTCCACACGCATCAGCAGATCACCGAAAATATCCACGACCGTCCAGACCGTGAAATCGAACGTCGTCACCCGCCCCTCCATGGCCGGCATGCCCACGATCCCGAACGGGCCGAAGATGCTGATATCGTTCAACGGATCCGAAATGATCCGCTCGTTCAACAACGTATTTCGCTCGCCATCGTTCCCCGCGAAGTCGAACCGATAGGCAGCGGAAATATCGAATTCGTGCGAGCCCGCCACACCGTACTCGATGAATTTCCCCTCCGTCTGCGTACTCGTAAGGCGGCTCGAGCATGTCGTTGACCGCCGAGGCGAATGCGATCGTCGTATTGGCGCCCGTGTCCAGCAGCCACGTATTGAGGACCGACGGCCCGACGCTCCGCAACCCCTCGGCATCCTCCAGCAGTTCGACCGCCACTCGCGGCTGGTCCCACGCCACGTTGTCCGAGGTGCCCAAATCGACATACGGCGTCGTGGCCAGTGACCAGTCGTTGTCGGTGATCCTGGCGACGATATTGGCGATCGTCGCGCGGTCGTAATTCAAATCGGCACTGGTGACCGTCTGCTGAATCCGGCCGATATGCGGCCCGTCCGCCAGCGTATCGTCCACGGCCCCGACCACCACATTCTGCGGTACGTTCCAATTACTGGTCGTGAACGTCAACTGGCTCGGCGAGACACTCAGCTGGCTGCCACCTGAAATGTCGATCACAACCGAGTGCGACGGGAGCTTCGTTAACACCACACTGTACGAATCGGTCGCCCCCCCTCGGCCACCGCTGTCGAACCATCCGACTCGGTGATGATCACCTGGTCGCCGTACAGGATGTCGTTAATGAACTCCAGATATTCGGATACGACCATGCCGCCGCCACCCGAACCGAACAACGGTGCCACGGGCGAGGTCGAAGAAAACCTGGTCGTGAACGTGTTGACCCCGAAGACCAGCAAATCACCGTTGGCGTCCTCGATAAACGACGGACCACCGGAATCGCCGCCACCGAGGGTCGTCTCGACGTCGTTGCCCAACGACTCAGAGGAACTCGGATAGTCGAAATCGAACTGGAAGATCTCGCGCGCGTCGCTCCCCTCGTCGTCCGTATAGTAGAAGTCGATATCGTTCATCCCCCAACGCTTGATCGTGTACGACGCGCCGGTCGTGTAACCGCTGATCCCGTCGCCCGATTTGCCGTATCCGACGAAATCAGCCGAAACCGGCTCGTCGAACGGCACTTCGTTCAGAGCGTAGATAGGTACGTCGTCCGGCAAGACACTCGACAACTCGACGATCGCCACGTCGTCGTTCACCGAGGGGTTGTTGAAGCCCGTCCAGTCGGGATGCAGGTACAGCTGATTGGCCGAAATCTGATATGTCGACGAACTGCCGCTCATGTTCACATTGAACGTGACCCCGCCCGGCGTCGTATCGATCGTGCCGTTCGCGTTCGTATCCAGACAGTGAGCCGCCGTCAGCACGTGGATCGGACTGATCGCCGTGGCCGTGCAGACGTAGTTGCTCGAACCGACCTGGACCCGCAGACTCCCCACGCCCGCGAACAGCGAATCCGCTGTGTTCGGATCGACGCGATTCGATGGCGAATCGGGCGGCGTTCCGTTCGGGTCACCCGCCACAATCGCCGGGTCGATACTGTACAAGTCCGAAGGCGGCAATAGCTGAAGATCCGTCCCAGGCAGCTGACGCGGCTTGGTCCACACGAGCGGGGCCGTGGCCGCCGAGGATTCCTCCGGCCGGGACAGTTCCAGAAAGGGAAATACCGGAGTGGCGCTGAGCCGAGCTTCGCTCGGCAAAGTCGCCCCGATATCGGTACCCAGCAGCTGAGTGAGGACCAGCCGGGATTCCAATTGCTCGACCAGCAACTTTTTACCAAACACCGACCGATTCGGCTTGCGTGAACGGAGCCCACCGCCCGCGCGACGAGAACGCCGCTGCATGAGAGAATCCCTCCTGGATGAGATAAGTTCGCACCTGACACGTAATATACCGTTGGCGAACCAATTCTTTAAGCTACATACCCCACGATTTTTCCCGCGTGGCGACACGAGTTGGGGCAGCGCTGGCGGGCCGTTCCGCTCCCCGGTCGAACTGACGAGAGCCGCCGCCGGCAACGGAAGTAGAGCCGGGGATGGAAACTACGTCGACGGGACGGGGAACAGGCCCCTCGCAATGACTGGTTATCGGGGGGGGAGTGGGGGTTGGCGGTCTGCCTGCTACTCTTGCTCTTACTCTTACTCGTACTCGTACTCACCCGCCCGCCAAGCCCGATCCACCGGCAGTGGATTCGGGCCGGTGGAGCGGGGCCGCAGGCGCTGCGTGATGGGAAGAGGAGTAAGAGAAAAAAAGCTGGTGTTCACCATCAACGCTCCTGGACGTTCAAGAATTCTCGAACTCATACGTAATCGAGTTGCCTCCGCTGGCCAAACGTGGCTCGATGATCTTTGGAAATAGGGAATGCGGAATAGGGAATGCGGAATAGGGATCGAGCATAGAGGCGACGCGCTGGAGGATCGCTCGCGTCTCGAGCGTTCGGCCTGGGAGAGAGAAGGAGGTGGCGGCGATGGGAAAACGCCGGACACTCAAGGGGGACGACTTGCCGAACCGATCCATCAATCGAGTCGAGCTGCCGCTGGCCAAACTTGGCTCGATGATCTTTGGAAATAGGGAATGCGGAATAGGGAATGCGGAATAGGGATCGAGCATAGAGGCGACGCGCTGGAGGATCGCTCGCGTCTCGAGCGTTCGGCCTGGGAGAGAGAAGGAGGTGGCGGCGATGGGAAAACGCCGGACACTCAAGGGGGACGACTTGCCGAACTGATCCATCAATCGAGTCGAGCTGCCGCTGGCCAAACTTGGTTCGATGGTCTTTGGAAATAGGGAATGCGGAATGCGGAATGCGGAATAGGGAACGGGCAGAGAGGCGACGCGCTGGAGGATCGCTCGCGTCTCGAGCGTTCGGCCTGGGAGAGAGAAGGAAGTGGCGGCGATGGCAAAACGCCGGAAGCGAAAGGGCGACGACTTGGCGAACTGATCCATCAATCTAGTCGAGCTGCCGCTGGCCAAACGTGGCTCGATGATCTTTGGAAATAGGGAATGCGGAATAGGGAATGCGGAATGCGGATCGAACAGAGAGGCAACGCGCTGGAGGATAGCTCGCGTCTCGAGCGTTCGGCCTGGGAGAGAGAAGGAGGTGGCGGTGATGATGGGAAAACGCCGGACACGGAAGGGCGACGACTTGGCGAACCGACTGAATCAGTTCGCAACGCGCATTGGCAAGGTCGTCGACGCGATCCCGGACACGCGTCTGGGCCGACATATCGCCGGGCAGCTTATTCGGTGTGGCACATCACCTGCGCCGAACTATGCCGAGGCTCGCGGCTCCGAAAGTAAGAAAGACTTCATCCACAAGATGGGGATCTGCGAGAAAGAGTTGCGCGAGTCACAGTGCTGGCTTGAGTTGATCGTCTGCGCCGATCTGCTGCCGCAATCCCGACTGTCGCCGTTGCTCGATGAGAGCGACGAATTGATCTCGATCATTGTCAAATCGATTGCCACCGCAAAAGCGGACGAACAAGAAACCGTGAATCGTTCTGGAAGAGATGCCCCCGTCACACGCCGATTGTTAGCGACTCACTTCCTGAACCGCCCCGAAGGGATTCACCTTAACTACCCCATTCCCGCATTCCGCATTCCGCATTCCGCATTCCCGCATTTCCCGCATTCCGCATTCCCGCATTCCGCATTCCCGCATTCCGCATTCCGCATTCCGCATTCCGCATTCCGCATTCCGCATTCCGCATTCCGCATTCCGCATTCCGCATTCCGCATTCCGCATTCCGCATTCCGCATTCCGCATTCCGCATTCCCGCATTCCGCATTCCGCATTCCGCATTCCGCATTCCCGCATTCCCGCATTCCCGCATTCCCGCATTCCGCATTCCGCATTCCCGCATTCCCGCATTCCGCGCCTCGTACCCGCATCCGGTCGCTTCCCCACGTCAGTACGAAGTGTTTTGGGCAATCGGAAACACGCGAGAATAGTCCGGGCTAACGAAGTGGAATCCGGTAGGGCTCGAGGGCATGGGCGCTTTGGATTCCTAGGCGATAGGGAAAGTAACCCTCGGCGGCGAGGGACTCGAAGGCGGCCGTGTAGCAGGCGGCGGCGTGGTCGGCTTCGCCTGGTCGTGAGCGATCGTAACAGACGGTCAGTACCGCCACACCCGCTCGCTCGGTGATCGCGGTGATGGTCACGAGCGGTTCGAATCGGAACTCAGCCCAGATTCGCTCGACCAGCTGCAGCACTCGCCGCGTGTGGCTCGACTCCAACGGGAACACGGGCGAGAACCAGATGCAGCCGCTCTCGACCGGATCCGCTCCGTCGGGGACCAGTTCGGGGCGAGTCCGCCAGAACACGCCGCGCAAATGCTCCGAGGTGGGATTCCCCTCCAATAACTTATAGACCGATGCGGCACTGGTCACCATCTCGTCCAGGCTCTGCCCGTACCGCGTCCGGCCCATCACACGAGTCAGGCGTCGCGCCCAGCGGATCTTCTGGTCTGTGAAGAAGTGTACGTGAGCCAGCGATCCGATCCGCCGCCGGACCGCCTTGCCCGCCGCCGCCACCTGGGCCCTTGTTCCGTATAAGCCTCCCATGACGTTCCAGGCGCCAATCCCCGCCTCGCGACGCAGCTGAGCCCGCACGGGCTCGGGCAACGGCGTCCGGCCGCCCGTCAGTTCCCACGGATACCGCCGCCGAGCCGATATCACGCGCAAATCGTTCGCCATGTGCACCGTACTCTGCACCACCCCACCCAATCGCAACTCGCGAATCGCATCCACCACCGGCTCGATGTCCGCTTCCCGCGCAACCTTGAACGCGAAACCGGCAATCGACTCGGGACGCGGCAGCAGCCACACTCCCATCCGCGTAACGATCCCCGCACTGGACTGGCTGTACAAACCGTCCACCACCGGCCCCAACCCCCACGGGAAAACGTGCGTCGCCCGCGCGTTACGCAAACTGCCGTAACCAGTCTGCAGCAGTTGGCCGTCACGCAGTACCACCTCCATCCCCGAAGTGTGCGTGAAGTGGTTGCCGTACGGCGTGTGACCAAACCCCCGCTGCAACGTGTTCCCCACGATACTCGCGTCGGGACCCGCACCCGTTACGTCCAAAATCAACGGCAACTCGCTCTCCCGCAGATGCTCGTACATCTGCTGCTGAGTCACTCCCGGCTCGATCACCGCGTACGCCAACTGGGCATTCACCTCCAATATCCGATCCATCCGGCTGAGATCGATGATCACCTGCCCGTCACTCGGCGCACACCCGGCGCCGTATCCCCAGTTCTTGCCGCGACTGATCGGATGCCATGGCACATGGTGCTCATTGGCCAGCTGCACAATCCGCTGTACCTGCCCGGTGGAACCGGGACGCACCACGGCCACCGGCGTCGTGCCATGCGGCAACGCCGTCCGCGCATAACGCGCAATCGTCTCGGCATCCGTCCGCACGTGCTCGGACTCGAGCACCTCGCGCATCGCAGACAATGCCGCCTGCACACTCGGCTCGTGATTAGTCATGACACCAGTCCAGTTTACGGGCGAAACGCCCGGCGAAAGGGGATCAGCTGCGATGTGATTCATAGTTCATTGATCGCCTATGGAAAATTGTCACTTGTCACCGGTCATTTGTCACTAGGAATTTGCCCACGCTGAGCATCGGTGGCATTGACGAAGAAGCACTCACGAAGCAGACCACACCCCCAATAACAAGGGCATTGAACAACTTATGGCTAAGGGCCAGTGACTAATGGGCTAATCACCAAATCCACACGCAATCCGATCACCAGGCCCGAGACGTCCTGATCCAGTTCGATCCAGACTTCGCGCGTCTTGGTATCGAACTGCTCATCGGGTGCGTCGGAATAATGTTGCTTCACGTGCATCCGCGGGCTCAGCCGGGTGACGGTGCCGCGAAAACGTTTGCCGGGCATTCCGTCCGCCATCACGGTGGCGGTCATGCCGATCTGTACGCGTGGCGCATCGTACTCTTCGACAAACGCGCGGACTCGATAGCGACTGGCGTCGGCCATTACCAGCGCCGGCTGGGCCGAGTCGGGCCCGGTCAGTTCGCCCAGCTGGGTATTGACGACCAGCACCAGGGCATCGGCCGGCGCGATCAGGCGGGTGCGATCGAGTTGCAGCTGAGCGGCGTCGAGGTTCGCCTGGGCGGCGGCCACGGCCGCCTGAGCCATCCGCACTTCGTCCTCGCGCGCAGCGGCGTTGAGCAGCTCGCTGCGAGCCGTCGCCGCCTCGACCGCCGCCTGCAACGCCGTCACTTCCATTCGCAGATCGTCCGCCTCTTGCTGCGTCACGGCGTTCTGCTGCCGCAACTGCTGGATCCGATTCCAGCTCAACGTCGCTCGCTCCAGCTCGGCCTGCTTGGCGTGCAGCAGTGCCGTCGCCTCCTTTCGCTCCTCGGCCCTGGCGCCATTGGTCAGCCGCTGCAGCTTGGCCTCGGCCATCTGCAGCTCGGCCCGGGCCAAAGCCACCTCGTGCCGATACTGACCATCGTCCAGCGACAGTAAAACGTCACCGGCGGTGACCTGGGATGATTCCCCGACGTTCACTCGCTGTACCCGACCATGCAGCAGCGTACGCAGCTCGATCTCCTCGCCCGCCCCTTCCACTCGGCCCGACGCATGGATCACATCCGGCCCCGCCGGCAGCACGCTGCGAGCCGGCTCGGGCCGCGATTGAGTGTCGATCGCCAAGCCCAGGAACAGGATCGACACGACAGCGATGATGGTGATGATGTATTTTGTCATGTGGATGGGCGACTGCTGAGTATTAACGATCCCAAAAATGTCTTTGTATTTTCTTACTCGTACTCTTACTCTTACTCTTACTCCTCCTCGCGGCCCGGCGCCCGGCCCACCGACCCGAATTCACTGCCGGAGATCCGGTTTGGAGGGGGGAGAGTACGAGTACGAGTACGAGTAAGAGTACGAGTACGAGTAAGAGTAAGAGTAAGAGTAAGAGTACGAGTTATACTTTGCGGCTTACTGACATTCACATCACTTCAGCACTCCGTTTTCTAACTGACAGATCCTATCGGCATAGGCGAAAATCCGGGGGTCGTGAGTCACTACGACGGCGGTTTTGTTGTGCTCGGCAATCAAGCCGTGCAGCAGCTGCATGATCTCGTCGCCGGCGGCGGCGTCGAGCGACGCGGTCGGCTCGTCGGCCAGGATGATTTGCGGATCACCGGCCAGCGCCCGTGCCAAGGCCACTCGCTGGCACTGCCCGGCACTGAGCGTGTGCGGCCTTGCGTGTGCGAAGTCGGACAGACCGACCGAGTCGATCATGGCCCGCGCTCGCTCACGCGACTCGGCGACCGCCCGTTGCTGCAACTGCAGCGGGACCAGGACGTTTTCCAGCACCGTCAGGCCCCGAATCAGCTGGAACCGCTGGAACACGAACCCGATCACGTCCCGCCGCAGCCGAGTCCGAGTGCGGTTGTCCAGCCGCTCGACACTCCAGTTGCCGATGCTCAACGTCCCCTCGTCAGGCGTCAGAATGCACCCGAGGATCGAGAGCAGCGTCGACTTGCCGCTCCCCGATGGACCCACAAAATAGACGCACTGGCCCCGCTCAATATCCAAATCCACGCCCGACAGCACCTCGGTCGTCGTCGCCCCTCGACGATACGACTTGCGCAGCGAGCGAGCTCGAATGATCGTGTCGGTCGTGGTGCAGGTGATACTCATGGTACGGCTTGCGGTTCGATTCAGGTCAACCGGAACAGGTCAACCGGAACAACGGATAACGGAATATCGGACACCGGAATAACGGAGGACAATGGTTCAATTGCGATGCAGCTTGTATTCGTGCAGTGGGGCTGAGAGTCTGAGTCATGGCGTCCTTTCGGTTTAATCTCGTGACTTGTCAACCACGACTATCTCAACACCATCACCGGATCGACTTTGCGAATTCTCAAGTAGGGGAGCAGCGAGGCCACAAGGCAGATCAGCGTGACGAGCAAGCAGCTGCCCAGTGACAGCCACCAGGGCACGACGATCGGCGCTTTGGGCGAATTGAATTGATAGGTGATCCACTGGACAGCGAGCAACCCGATGACTGATCCGGCCAGCGCCAAGGCCGTGGCCTGAAACGCGACCAGCTGGTAGATCTGCGATTCGGTCGCGCCCATCGCCTTGAGCGTTCCGTATTCGGGCAGACGATCCAGCACCAACGCGTAGAGCGTCTGGCCTACCATGACCAGCCCGACCAATAGTCCCAGCAGTGTCGCGGCTCCAAAGCTGATGCCCAGCCCGGTGCGAGTCATCCAGAAGTTCACGGAGATGCGACTGTACGCGTCTTTCGGAAACGCCTCGACAGCCGGCAACCGTTGCTTGATACTGTCACACACCTGGCCGGCGTCGGCACCACTGTCCAACCTGACCAGAATATACGAACAGCGGTCGGCGTCTTTGCGCAAGTAGCGCAACGCTCGTTCGTACGTCGTGAACACATAGGGAGTGACCAGGAAGTTCATGATGCCCTGGGTGTGAGCCACAATGCGCGCTCGCTTGCGTCCCACCTCACGCAGCTCGCCGACCGCCGGACTGTCCAGCTTATCGGCTTCGCATACATCCACCACAATCCCATCGGTCCGCAGAATCGCCTGCCGATCCCCCGCGACGTAATTCCACGGATCGCCCAGCCCACTGGCTCGATCCACGCCCACCACCAACACGCTTTCGAAACCGCCGCGCGGCAGTGACATCTCGGTAAAACCCATTAAGTACGGCTCGGCAGCCTTCACTCCCGGTACCGCTCGCACTCGCTGCACCCAGCGACGCGGGATATCGCTCGGAAAGTCGACGTTGTGGATCCGGCGATGGCCCACCCAAATGTCCGCCTGACCATAATCGACCAGCATTCCCGCCTTTTGAATCAGGCCCAGGAATAAGCCCCCTTGCACATCCACTAAGACGATCGAAAACACAACGCCCACGAGCGCCGTGAATAGCTTGCCTCGATCGGCTACCAGTGTTTTCAGTGCAAGGGACAACATGGCGGTTTCGCAACAACAAAGGATGACCCGGCGACCGGCGCGATCCGTCCACAAACGAATACCGGAATGAAATCACAAATGAACAAGCACGAAATTTGACACTCGAAATGCGAAATTCGAAATGCGAAATTCGAAATACCAAACAAATTCAAATGACGGAAATTCCAATGACAGAAACGAAAGGACGCAGTGGCACGTCTGGCGCTGCGGGGAGGACGGCGTCGACGTTGGCCAGACGCAAAGAGTGTCTTGCGGCTTGGCTATCAGAAATGTAGGTCACGCTCAGCAAGTCCGGTCGTCCGGACTGTGCGGGTCGTAACACGACCCGCGGCGGCGACCGGCGTCGCGGATCGGGACGGGAATGTCGAAGAAGGGAGGAAGGGAGAAGGAGAAGGGAGGAAGGGAGGAGGGGAGGGAGAATCGCGGGGCGATGTTTGTGGGTGGGTCGTAACACGAACCGCGGCGGCGACCGGCGTCGCGGATCGGGACGGGAATGTCGAAGAAGGGAGGAAGGGAGAAGGAGAGGGAGGAAGGAAGGAGGGAGGAAGGGAGAAAAGGAGGAAGGGAGGAGGGGAGGGAGAATCGCGGGGCGATGTTTGTGGGTGGGTCGTAACACGAACCGCGGCGGCGACCGGCGTCGCGGATCGGGACGGGAATGTCGAAGAAGGGAGGAAGGGAGAAAGGGAGGAAGGGAGGAGGGGAGGGAGAATCGCGGGGCGATGTTTGTGGGTGGGTCGTATCAAGCGCGGGGGTTAGGGAAGGGGACTGGACTTCGAGATGTGTTGTTCGGTGGTGGGTGGCTGCTTGTGGCCCGCCCGCCGCGGTTTTGCCGGCAGCGGAGGTTTTGGATTTTGGGTTTCGAATTTGTTTGGGATTTCGATATTCGAATTTCGAATTTCCTATGAGGTTACGGCCGAACGCCGCGCAAGAAGCAAGGAAGGAAAACGTTCCCGGCTCGTGCCACGCTGTTCAGGCGGCTCGATAATGCCTGGCGTGCGTGGCAGCGCGAGCCGAGAAGTAGGCGTGGTCGACCGCCGAAATGCCGGGACGCTGGAATTCGAAGGGTGCGATTTTCGGGTCGTTGTACCACTGACAAACGTCGCTCGGCACCGTTTCGCTCACCGAATGCAAATCGATGCGGCAGGCAATCGCCGGCTGGCCTTGCACCAGGTGATAGGGCCGACACGGTCCCAGCCGATAGACCCGAAACCAACGCTCGTAGAATCGCACGTGCCGCGGATGCACCGCCAAGAGCAGATCGTCGAACTTGCGCCAGCGGGCATACTGGTACATGAAACGCGTCAGGGCGAAAAAGGCACCATTGTGCGGCTCGTCCCCGCTTGGCTCAATCGCCAGACAGGTCACCTCGGCCAACGAGCGATTCTCGCGCCGCAACTGTGCCACCTCGTGCGGGTAAGTCGACTCCAACTGCAACCCGGAAAAATTGTCGCCCACGATCGTGACCGTGCCCACCGTCAGATTCTCGTACGCCGTGCGGATCGTGCGGCTCCGCGGCAGACCGAACGTGTCGTGATAGACTATCCCCCCGGGACTGGCCGCTACAAAGCCGCGTGCCACGTACCGCCGATAAACCAGCTGATAGGCGGCAGCCAACTCGCGTCGCCGAGTGACGATCTCGGTCAGGTAAGGTGCCAAGCTACTTTCGAGTCTGCGCTGTAATGATCCCGACATGTTGGCTTCCTTGTCAAATGTCGGTCAGTGGAATGCCCCATGCCCTCAAACGGCGAGAGCGTACGATATGTGGCCCGTAAGCTAGCGTGCGTCACAGGTTTACAATCGTTATCGAATCACCCTCCGCGGAACGTGAGGATACCGCTGTAAGGTCTGATTGGGCAAGGATAAGCGCTCAGTTATCTGTCCGCCCGCGAGAGTACGCTCAAGCGGGGCGACACGTCAAGGCTGGTTCATGCACCCCCCCAGCGAGTAGCGACTGGGAATCGCGGCGATTTCTACTCTGCTCGCTCGCGCAGGCCCGGCGGACTCAGGACAGAATCGGCCGAGCCAGACGTTGGGAGACAGCACGGCGATTGACCAGGCCGATACGGACCGCGGCGTGATGCGGTCGCGAAAAAACCGCCGATGTGATGGTGCGCCCAAGGAGTAAGGGTAAGAACAAGACGGTCGGGTGGCACTGGCTGAGCGAGCGTCGAGTACTCGGCCAACCTCAAGCAGCACGAACCGCGAGCGGAGCCAGTGTGGCAGCAAACCACCGGAATAAATCCGGTGAACCCCGACAAGGCGGACCGCTGCGTGATGTAGCTGACCAGTTGTGGCCCCACCGGAATAAATCCGGTGGAAGCCCGACAAGGCGGACCGCGGCGTGATGGTAACGCTGACCAGTTGACTGGCCCCCACCGGAATAAATCCGGTGGAAGCCCGACAAGGCGGACCGCGGCGTGATGGTAGCTGACCAGTCGTGGCCCCACCGGAATAAATCCGGTGGAAGCCCGACAAGGCGGAGCCGTGATGTAGCAGACCGCCGCTGACCACTTCCCCGACATCCGACCGCATGCTACCGCTGCGAAGAGGAGAAGGACGCCCGACAAGGCAGGTACCGTGGCGCGATGGTAGCTGACCAGTTGTGGCCCCCACCGGAATAAATCCGGTGGAAGCCCGACAAGGCGGACCGCAATGCAGCGTCCGAGCCCCGACTGCTCGACAGCCCACTCACGCCGCTAATCTATCTTCCCTTCCTCCCTGGTATGTACCTAATTCCAAGAAATATCTGGAAAAGGACCACCCCAGTGGCTGTACTGAAGGAATTTGCAGAGCCTTCAAACAGGAGACACGGGGATGGTCGCAAAGTCCAAGATACGGAAAAACAAGGGCACGAAAAAGAGGTTTATCGGCAAGCCGAACGGCCAGATTCAGGAACGGGTCCAGGCTGTGGGAGCGGAGCACTTTGGCATCGTCACGGTGGACTGTGCCAAATGTCGATCCAAGTGGATGCTCTGCGACTTCTACGGCAAGGTGCTCGTCGAGCCCACCAAGGTGGAGCACACTTCGGGCGGGTTGCTTCCTCCCTTCTCTCCCTTCCTCCCTTCCTCCCTTCCTCCCTTCCTCCCTTCCTCCCTTCTTCGTCCTCCGTCTTTCAGCGCGAGCGTGTCCCATTCATCGCTACGGCTAGACCAACACCGGTTCGGGCATCACGGCGTTGTCGCTGGGACTGAACGCCACGGCGTATTGAGGCGTAGAGGCTCCGGTTGGCTCGAACGTGCAGTCGACCATTCTCGACAGCACATTCCGCTCCCCAGGACCCATTCGCTGGGGCCGCAGTTGTTCGGCCGGCAGCCACTCGCCGAAGAAGCGCTTGTAGCAGGCCGGCGGCTCCCGATCGACGCGGTCAAAGTCGAGACAGAGCGCGACAGCGGGCTTATTCAACACGTGCGGACACTCAGTCAGACGGCCCATCACCTCAAAGCCCAAGTAGCGAATGTAGAAGGCCGAATGTTTGGGATGACAGACGACGAGCAACTGATCGTAACCCTGGCGCCGCGCAAATTGAGCCATGACGCGACTGAGACTGCAAAACACAGTCAGGAAGTCCCGACTGCTCGACCGGCGGTCCGCCAGGCAAGACACCTCGCAGACCGACAGCCCTAACGCTCGGCGCCGGCCTATCTCCGCCCTGTAAATCGACTCCATCGGCAACCCCAGTTCGTTGTCTCCCACCAAACTCAGGGTCGAAATCACTTCTCCTTGATAGCGAGCCACAAAGACGTGTGTCGTGGGCAACAAGTGATACGGAGTCACTCGCACTCGATGCTCGTTCTCTCTGGCTAAGCCCGCTCGCAAATAAGAATCGTACACCAATCGAAACGCATCTCTTCTCTCTTCCGGCGTGCTGGCAACCTTGAACTCGAAACCTGCAACATCCCTGCGGCTGCTGCGGCTCTTGAGAGTCGCTTGAGTCATAGCCGGATCCTCGAAATGTAAGCGCGGAGGAGCGCACGCAGATCAATAGACCTCCTTTGCCTTAGGAAGTGCGCACAACACCAGGGGCAGCAACTGCCGACGAACCAGCAGCCGAACCATCCGCGGATCATAAGATAAGAAAACAAGCTTGGGCGACTGCCCGTATGCTTCGAACGCGTGAAAAGGATCTACGAAACCATACGTCATAACGCCCGTGGGTCAAACTGACACATGTGAGCAGAATTTACCAAGAAATTGTGATGTGAGAACTGCGTAGTTGGAAAAAAGAGGCGAAACAGTTACTTTGGCGAGACATGGCACTCTGGAGGCGGGGATTGGCCTTAGGTCTCCGACAGCTGGCAGCTGGCAATTTTGGAGCGGTCGGGGGTGGGCGAGGAATCTCGAGCTGGGCCCCTGGGGATTCTGGGCCCACGGGGATTGGGGATCCGTGGGGATTGGGGATCCGTGGGGATTGGGGCGCTGAACGCATCCGCCAGTTTTTGCGGGACGGCTGATCGGAGGCACCCATTGTAGGTAGAACCGAAGCGATGCGGCTTCTCCCGGGTGTGTCAGGAAAGCGGGTTTGTGTGCGAATTATTAGTGGATGACGAGCATTTGATCGGCGGCCCACTGGTCTTATTGAGCCTGCGGGACGCGCAGTCAGCTGAAGAAAAGCGACCACCAGGAGCCGGGCCGTGCGAGCGACCGCTCTCTGTGGCGCTGCATCACCAGCGACCTGGTGGAGCTTTTTTTGGCTCTCGGAAGTAGCGCGTCCCCGAAAACAAACCACTCAAACGCCGCAGTAGCCCATGGCCTCGCATCAGCTGGTATTCGAATCCAGGCTCCTCGCTGGGGAAACAGGCGGAACGAGCGGCCCTGGTTGCCCGCCACAGGGTTTAACAGACTGGCAGCTTGACGATCGAGTTTCCGGAAATTTGTGTAGACCGCCGCGCCCTCCTTACGGTAAATTGTGCGGTCAAGCTGCCTGCCACCAGGCGATTCGAACTTGCAGTAACTTTCGTGACCCAGCGGTATTGCATCGCAGGGACGTGTTTTTCCTGGCACCAGACTTCAGGGACTTGGAGTCAATATGAACTTCTCTTGTTACAACGGCAAACGCATTGCGCTCGTCATGGACGTGCAAGGACGCGAAGTCGTACTGCGAGGCACGACATCGCTGCGTAACGACCCGCACCAGGGGAGCATGCTGCAGGTGACCATCGCCGATGGCAACGAAGCAGCTATCGGATGCCCGGTCTTCTTGATCAGCGAGCGACGCTGGACCGAGCAGATTGGCAGCGGCTTCGCCTTCGACTGCGATTACCTGCTGGATCTCTCTTGCAGCGCAGTGAAGCTCGAGGCGTGAGGCGCACGGCTGCTTGCTGCGTGGTGAGAAGCTGCCGGCGGATCATGTCTGTCGCTTGGCCGGCAGCGGAGGTTCTGGATTTCGAGCTTAGGATTTCGAATTTGCTTGGGATTTCGCTATTGGGATTGCGGATTTCCTGATTCGTTGCGGCCAGCGGCCGCGTTGGAGATCTCGGATATTGTCCGGAAATCCGGGATATCTTTCAGAACAGCGTGTAGATGAACGGCGCGAACGCTGTGCTGCTCAGCAAAACGAACACTCCCAATACGACCAGCGTCACGAGGATCGGCAGTAGCCACCACTTCTTGTTGTAGCGGAGGAAGTCCCAGAACTCGCGCAGCAAGCCTGGCTGTCGGCCGCTGGCTAAGTCGTCCAATTCGCTCGCCGGCAACGGTCTCTGTGGGGCGGCTTGTTTTGATTTTGTGCGGCTCATCCGTCTTCACTCAGAACTGGCGAAAGTACCTCGAAACGTCCACCGGCATCTCCCGCCGCTCCCAATAAGTCTCCCGCTGGGGGTCGAACCGGCGATTGAGCGGATCTCGTCCCAGCGTCCGCATTACCAAGGCAATCGGGGTCAGTACCAGAAAGAATATCACACCGATCACGATGTGGCCAACCACCCAACCGATCGGATAGGCCGCATACATCCAGCCCACGTAGATCGGACGCACCAGGCCGGGACGAATCAACCCCGCCACGCAACACCCGGCCGCGAGCGCCATGACGCTCCAGGCCGAAACGGTGTGACCCAGTCGCCAGCCCAGGACCAGGGCCACCAGCAGCCCGGCCAACGGTATTACCACGCCGGCAAACTGACGCAACTGCCGCTGGGTCGGGTTCGTGTTGATCTCGAGCAATGCCATGGACGTATCCTGGGTTCACATCCTCTGTTTGCCGGCCGTATTTCTGGTGTGCCGGCGCTCGCCATGAGGTTTCGGAACAGGGAAACGTTGTGTGAGGCGAGCTTGTCACACCCTACGACTACTACTCTGTTTGCCGGCCGTATTCTGGTGTGCCGGCGCTCGCCAGGAGGTTTCGGAACAGGGAGACGTTGTGTGAGGCGAGCTTGTCACACCCTACGTCTTTCTAATCTAATTGGAAGCTGGCGAGGTACTCCTGGCTATCGTAGCGGGGGGCGTCGGGTTGATCGGATTTCAGCAGCAGATAGTGGCCCAATACGAGCGCGTCCATGTTCGTGGCCAGGAAGCATCGATACGCCTCGCTCGGCGCACACACAATCGGCTCGCCGCGAATATTGAAGCTGGTATTAATGATCACCGAGCAACCGGTCTGCTGGCGAAAGGCTTCGAGCAGCTGGTGGTACAGCGCGTCGCGTTGGCGATCGACCGTCTGCACGCGAGCGGAATAGTCGACGTGCGTGATGGCGGGAATATCGGACCGGATTTCATTGCGCAACACCAGTCGATCACCGCGATGGTCCCGTTCGGTGCGTACCGACTCCACTCGGTCCTGCAGCATCGGGCTGCCCACCGCCACTCGCCGCTCTTCCCGCACCGGCGCGACCAGCAGCATGTAGGGACTGGCCTGGCCCGGCTGCATGGCGAAATACTCGTGCGCATGCTCCTGCAACACGCTCGGCGCGAACGGCCGGAACGACTCGCGGAACTTGATCTTCAGATTCATCACGGCCTGCATCTGCGGGTTGCGAGCGTCCCCCAGGATGCTCCGGCTTCCCAACGCCCGCGGACCGAACTCCATCCGGCCCTGCAGCCAACCGACCACATGGCCGTCGGCCAGCAGCTGGGCCACTCGCCGACAGAGCTCCGCGTCGTCGGCGAAGCGATGGTGCACGGCCCCTTGCTCGCGCAGAAACGCCAAGACCTCGTCGTCCGAGAAGGCTGGTCCCAATCGCGATCCCCGCTGGCTGTCCCACGCTTCAACCTGCCGCGGTTTGTCCATCAGCTGATGCCAGATGAACAAGGCCACCCCTAACGCTCCGCCCGCATCGCCGGCCGCCGGCTGGATCCACAACTCGTCAAACGGTCCTTCACGCAAGATCCGCCCGTTCGCGACGCAGTTGAGCGCCACGCCGCCGGCCAGGCAGAGCCGGCGCATGCCCGTCGTGCGATGAGCGTAGTGGGCCATCCGCAGCATGATCTCTTCGGTCACCAGCTGGATCGAGGCGGCCAGGTCCATCTCGCGCTGCGTGATCGGCGCTTCACTGCGGCGTGGCGGGCCGCCAAACAACCGCTCGAACCGGCGATTCGTCATCGTCAGTCCCTGGCAGTAATTGAAGTACCGCATGTCCATCCGAAACGAACCGTCCGGCTTGAGATCCAACAGGTGACGCCGAATCAGCTCGGCATACTTCGGCTCGCCGTACGGCGCCAGCCCCATCAGCTTGTATTCACCCGAGTTCACTCGAAACCCGCAGAAGTACGTGAAAGCACTGTAGAGCAGCCCCAGCGAATGAGGGAAATCGAGCTGGTGCGTCAGGTCGATCTTGTTGCCACGCCCCGTACCGAGCGAAGCAGTGGCCCACTCGCCCACGCCGTCGACCGTCAGAATCGCCGCCTCGTCAAATGGCGACGGAAAGAATGCGCTGGCGGCATGCGACTGATGGTGGTCCGTGAACACGAACCGCTTATGATACTGGCCGTGCAGCCCGCGTCGCATCTCGCGCGGCAAGTGCAGCTTGGTCCGCAGCCATAACGGCATGGCCATCAGAAACGAACGGAACCCGCGCGGAGCGTAGGCCAGATACGTCTCGAGCAGCCGATCGAATTTCAGCAGCGGCTTGTCGTAGAACCCCACCAGATCCAGCTGGCCGGGCTCCAGATTCGCCTCACTCAGGCAATATTGGATCGCCCGCTGAGGGAAATTGAAGTCGTGCTTCTTGCGCGTAAAACGCTCTTCCTGCGCAGCCGCCACGATCCGTCCATCGACCACTAACGCCGCCGCCGAATCGTGATAGAAAGCCGATATGCCGAGAATTGCCGTCACGGAGATCCAATACCGCCAACTGAGTAGACGAAACCGAGCCGCCAGAACCGTTGGCTCAAGTCTACCATGCCCCACCGCCCAACGGTACTCGCTCGCTAAAACCGCCCTGGCGAGTATTTTTTTTTTGAGCGAGAGTAGGGAAGGACCGGCTGGGGTGGCACTGGCTGAGCGAGCGCCACAACCCCCGGCTACCACCACAAACGTCGCCGCGAGCGCGGGTGGGGGGTGGCACTGGCTGAGCGAGCGCCACAAAACTCAGCCACCACCACAAACGTCGCCGCGAGCGCGGGTGGGGGGTGGCACTGGCTGAGCGAGCGCCACAAAACTCGGCTACCACCACAAACGTCGCCGCGAGCGGAGCCAGTGTTCGGCCATACGGTCCGCAGCTGCAATAGGGGAGCGTAATACGCTGCAGGAGTAAGAGTAAGAGTAAGAGTAAGAGTAAGAGTAAGAGTAAGAAAAATGGGGTGGCACTGGCTGAGCGAGCGCCAACACCCCCGGGCTACCGCCACAACCGCTCACCGCCAACGGAGCCAGTGTTCGTATCCACCGGGTTTCAATAACTGATGAAACGCGACAGGCTCCCTTCCACGGGCTTCTTGGCGGCTCGCGCTGCCAGCTTGGGCCGAGCGGTTTCGTTGAGCGCTTCGTCGATCGTGCGGAACAACTCCCGCGCCGAGACACTGGCCGGCTCCTGCACGGGGCCGGTGATCACCGGCAGCGTCATGGCGCGAGACACGGGCGGATCGGCCACGGGCGACGCCTCTTGCTCCGATTCCTCTGAGACTGGCAGTGGAACCTCAGCGGGTGGCGGCCCGGCTGTTGGTGGCTCAGCTGCCGGTGGAACAGCTGCTGGTGGTACAGCTGCTGGTGGTACAGCTGCCGGTGGAACAGCCGCTGGTGGTACAGCCGCTGGTGGTTCTGTTAGTGGCACCACTGGCGATTCGGGGGCGGCCGGTGGTTCGGAGAACATTCTTGGCTGGACAATACCCGGGAGATCGAGCGGCGAGGACTCGGGCACCTGCTGCAGCAGAGATTCCTCGGGCGATGATTCCTCGGGCGATCGGCCTTCTTCGCCTTCCATCGGGGGAGTCGAAGATTCGGCGTCCGCCGGCTCTTCCTCCACCTTCTTCTCAGGCACTACGACAACTTCGTTTGGGATCATGCGCACCGCTTGCTGGCAGTCGCCCGGCATGCTCCGCCACACCGTCGGCTCGTAGCCGAAACAGCCTTGTTCCAGCTGTTCGTAAGCCGGATGGTGGGCCATCACCTGCTCTTGACAGCCGACGCGACATCCGACGGAAAACGGTACCAGGCAGCACGCACTGGCCATCGCCAGCAGCGCGCTGGGCAGATGCCACCGGTTCCGGTTTCGCTTTGCCGCGCATCGATCGTGTGAGAAGTTGCAGTTCACAATTCCCCCCCCAAAAAACGTTCTCGCAGCGCCTAGCCGCTTGTCGCGAGAACAATCTTCCGTGCCAACACACTGTCTGGCATCGGCTGTCGTCGCTTCCAATCGTTTCGCCATCACCAATCAGGAAATTCGAAATTCAAATATCGAAACCTAAACGTGGCGCTCGGCCACAACCAAACCGAAAATCCGAAATCCCAATATCGAAATCCTAAACAAATTCAAAATCCAAAACCCAAAAACAGAAACCTCAGCCGCCGGCAAGACCGCGGCGGGCGGGCCGCCAGCAGATTCTCACCGCTGGGCATGCTGCCGCGTCCTCCGTTCTCCCTTTCTCCCTTTCTCCCTTTCCCTTTCTCCCTTTTTCCCTTGTTTCTGTCATTCGAATTTGTTTGGTGTTTGGTGCTTCGAATTTCGGATTTCCAATTTCAGATTTCGGCCATGCCGTGCCCGGCGGGCATATTCTGGACTAACAGACTAACACTCTAGTTGCCACGCCACGGGTTGCCGCCACCTCTGGAGCACCTGGCCGGAGAAGCGAGTGAGGGTCCCGGCACTGAGCATCGCGAAACCCATGACGCGTTCAAACGGAGCCAGCACTTTGCCCAGGTTATTGTCGAAGGCAATCATACCGTCCTCGGCGATGAATACCCGGTCGCCCGGCATCAACTGATAGTTCGTGGCCGCGGCTCCCTGTGCCGTAATCGCTCGCCAATCCACCGGCAGAACCTGCACTTTGCAGGTGTCGCTGGTCGGACGAGCGACCCAGATTTTCTTGGAGGACACCGCGTCTAATCCACTGATGTTGCCAATCGCGTCCAACACCGTTTCATTGCCGGTGATCGGGAATGTCGAAACCGTGTCACCCAGTCCACCACCTTCGGTGATGACGTAGTATTTTTTGCTGTTGTAGGCGAAGACGTTCACCGCAATCTGCGGCTCGGTCAGAAATTGCGACAAGTGTCGCTCGATCGCCGCACGTGCTTCGGTCAAGGTCATGCCGACCACCGAGACGCTGCCGTACGAACCGAGCGTGATCATGCCGTCCGGACCAATCATGTGCTCGCCGGCAATCGGCTGCAGAATGGGCAATGCCGAAACGCGGAAACTGACGCTCGCCAGGTCTGCCTTCACCTGCTTGCCAACCGCCTCTTCGACCGCCTTCTTCGCTTCGGGTATCAACAAGCCCGCCACGACCACCGAGCCGTAGGTTGGACCCAGGTCGATCGTGCCGTCAATCCCGAGCACGAATTCCGCCGCCTCGACGTTGAACAAAGGCGTCTCCGCCGACACGAACACGGCCACCGTCACCACGTCCTGTACGTGTAACTTGTAGTCCGCTCCGGGCAACAGCCGTACCGCCTCGATCGTCAAAATGTCCGGCGGCTCTAGCCGGTACTCCGGCAACGCCGCCTTGTACAACTCGCGCGGCGTCTCGTCCGGACAACGGTCCGGCGCGATCACGGCCGGCGCATCTTTGTACATCAAATGACACCCGATATTCGAGCTGAAAAAGACTGCCCACAGCGGGATAACGACCAACAGTCGGTGTATTCCAGACATCGCTTCGTGTTCTTGCTGAAAGAGTTGGATCGGCTGGTGGGTCCAAAACGGTGTCCCATGACATTCAACTAATCGGTATCCGAGTAAACCGAATGACAGTTTTTTTCGGAACATCGGGTAAGAACCGGAAGATCGGCAAGATACGGATATTGGGACTTAAGCTGTGCCGGTCGTGACGACGCGAACTAGCCCGGGCCCGACAGAGCGGCCAATTCTGACGCTCGCTCGCCCATGATACACGCACCGTCTCCAGCCATTCATCGCCGAGCGTATTGCGCGAGAAAGTCACTGGCGGTCAGCGAGCTGGGGGGAAATCAGGCTTGCGCGGAGAGATGCGTGGGAAGTGGTGGCGTTGGGGGTGCTTCGTAAACGGAATGAATTCCGTTTTACTAGCGGCGAGCGGGGCGGCGGACCTGGTAGAAGTGCGAATACTGCATGAAGGAACTGCCGCTTCCGGTCGGTGCCACCATCGTCGTCGTCCGCTGGTTCTCCATCGACCGTGCGCGGGCCCGATCCGCTTCGGGATTGTACATCCCATAACTGCTGCTGCCGCCCAATAAGGCCGAGCTGGCAGAATTCGTATTGCCGGTCTGCCTGCGCGTGATGCCGGTATTATTCTGTCGCAGAAACGGCGTGATCATCGGATCGTACATGCCGGAACTGCGGCGCAGAAAATCAGAATATGGATTCACTCGAGGGCGACCGACCGAGCGGTTACTGCTCTGAGCTCGCGCGTCGGGCAACACCGTAAATAGCAGGCACACGGTCGCTGCAACGATCAGGATGGCTCTGCGTGACATTTCGTGTTGGCTCCTCGTCCACCGCACTGTTCCAGTAACGACCGCTGAGAACTCGCACCGGCAACCATCAGTCTACCCGATTCGATAGAATCAGTCTCATGGATTTTATCGGTATAAACCGATCGGAAATGCCAAGGAAAATCCCCTCAACGCAGCCGGCGGCCGCCACCAAGCAGGAAATCCGCCATCCCAATCTCGAAAGGATGACCTCAACAAACTCGAAATCCAAAACTCAAGAACAGGAACCTTGTGTCTGGCGTCGGCCGAGCGAGCAGCTCGCCGACACGTCGTCTCACGCCGGCTCGACCATGAAATCATCGATTTCGACCGAGACGCCGTGCTGCAGGAACTCGACAGCCACCAGCAATCGGTGTTTGCCGCCCCGGCGGTGAGTGATCACGCCCTCGAGACCCCGCATCGGCCCACTTCGAATCCGCACTCGACGGCCAGGTTCAAGTCGACGCTCGATCGTCAGCGGCGCCCCGGTGCCGATCAGCCAATTCAGCTGCCTCAGGTCATGCCGCAGTTGCCATTGATCGTCGACCCTCAGCAACTCGGATACGCGATTCGTGGTCAGGCAGCGGACGCGTTCGTCGTCGCAGCCGAACATGAAGACATACCCGCCAAACAACGGGATATGCGACCGCACGATCCGCCCGCGGATCACGTGCGTCTTGGGCACCAACGGCAGAAAAAAGGGCACCTCAAACCGCAAGAGTTCCCGTGCTGAGCAATTTCTCTTGGCGAGCTCTGGTGAAAACCGCCCACCAACGGCGCTGCGATTTGCCAGGCTCATAATCCGGGCTGTCAAACAAAGTCTCCGGAAAGACGCTCGTCTCTCTCGCTAAGATCGGCATTTGCTCCGCTTCCTGTCATCTATCATGTTGTCTCTCGGCGCGTCGGATTCCACTGAAGGACTCAGCAGCCGGAGTGTTCAAATGCGTAATCGCGTCCAAATTGTCCTGGTGAGCTGTTTCCGCTCACACCCATGTTGATCTTCCGTTTCCTCTTGTTGATCCTTCCATCGCTCCGTCACCGCCCCCCGTGTCATGCCCCTGCTTCGCAGTACCCGAGTCGGCCTCCCGCCGCTCTGCTGTGAAGAGACAACCATCATCTTCAATCTTCGTCGTTGCCGGCGCACCAATCCGCCGCGACCACAAACCGCCGCCGGCAGTGTGATAACCGAGTGCAAAGAATGGTCGGGCTGGCAGAAATTGGCCTGGGTACCGCAGACTGAGGCCCAGACCCGGCTGGCCCTCCTGACGATGCCCTTGACTTGCGCTAATCACTAACATGATTGATTTGCGGCGCAAGTCAAACCCCCAGCAGAGGTATTTTTGCAGATTCGTAGCTGGCCTGACCCTGCCGCTGACCACGCTCGCAGGCCGCAGCAGCCTGTCGAGTCGCCGGTGCACGAGCGGTGCGAGCCGGCCAGGAACACGTGCCCAGGCGACAAAAAAGCACCGCTGGGTTACCAGCGGTGCTTCGCCACCACCTCTTCAAAGAACGGTGGTGCACTGTAAATCAGCGAACGAGGTGTGAGATTTCGTGGGGGACGGTGGGAAGTGCCTGGAGCGTGCGGGGACTAACGTGTTTTGGTTCCCGTCGTAACCGTCGCGGTTTCGACACGCAGCACGGTCGTGACGTAGGCGTTGCCAATCCACTGGTATGGGTCCGCACCATTACCTACCCACATCGGCGAGTAGACGCCCATGCTCGGGGTGGGATTGGCTGACGGACGGCTCTGCGAATAGCCATACCATTTCATGGCGGCCAATCGGTGTCGACGCTGGTCGGCCTTTTTCTCCGCCTTGCGGCGAATCACGACCTGCGGATCGTCATAGCGCCGCAGCTCCTGCATATAGAACCACATATCCTCGGTTTGAGCCATATTATTATTGAGTCCGGCCTGCTGGTTGCCAGCCGGCTGATTCATTTTGTCCACGTCCTGGGCCGCCAGAACCGAACAGAGCAACATGGCTGGAAGAAAAGCAAAGCCGAGAATGAACCGTTTCATGCTACAACTCCTGGTCCAGTCCTGATCTGAAATCCTGCGCAGCGGGAATCTCAAACCGGTATTTTTTCTTTCTTGCGCTGAACGGGCGGCCAAGCCACCGGGTCGCCCCAAAACCAAGACATCTCGCGGGCCAGACAGACGCGTGAGAGTCGCCGGCGGCGGCCGAAAACCCCCGGCCACCTGCCTACTAAGGGATTCGGCCTGTGCCGTAGGAAAAGATTAGCGCGATTAAGCGCAACGTAACGGATAAGCGGCCGCCACGACCCCCGGCGACCCGTACAGCCCGCAAAGTCTGCGTAGACCACCGACCGGCAGGTCGCTCTATCGTGGGCGCTCCGGTGCAGGTGCCAAATTCCGAAAGGGAAATCCGAAATTCGAAGGACAGAAATCAGAATGACAGAAACGGGGGAGGAAGTAGGCGGGAGGCGGACACAGAAAGATTGCATGCTCCGTGGCGAGAAGAAGCGGCCGGACGGTTGGCCCGGTCATTCAGAGGTTGCGGACAGAAGCGGCCGGCAGCAGCCCGGCGATGGACTGCAGGTTCAGCAATCGCCGATAGGTGTGCTGATCACCTCGGACCATCAGCACGCACAGGCCATCGTCGCTCTTCCAGACCCCGACACAAAGGCCGCCGGTCGTCGAATTGGGATCGTACGGGGGCGACTCCGGCAAGTCGCGGCCGCGCCGCGTACGAATCACCAGCAGGTAGGCCTGAGACTGAGCCGGCGGGACACTCCCTAAATAGGCCACCGCCCGCGAGTCCCCTAACGCTTGAAACTCCTGCCAACCGACCATCGGAAACTGAACCTGCTCGCGTCGCGGCCACCGGCCACTGGGTGGCTGAGTCTGCTGCCAGGCTTCCTGGTCCAGAGAATCGAGCCATTCACGAGCCGACTGGTCGACCAGCGCAGCCGTGAGATTGTCGCGTAGGCCGCTCAGAAAGAACGTTAGCGCCAACAGCGCCGCAGCAGACGTCACCACCGCGGCAGCTCGCCGGAACCAGACCCCACGTCCCACTGAGCGGTGACTACTGCCGGCCGGTGCCACCGGCTCTTCAACCAACTCATCACGCTCTTGAGTACCCTGTTGGAGCGCCGCCACGAGCCGATCGGCCAGACCGGCGGGGACCGGCACCTCGTGCATCGCTCGCCCAATCGCCGCATCCCAAGCCTGAATCGCCTCGAACTCCCCACGTACCGCCGGATCCTCGGACACCGCCCGTTGCAGCGCAGCCATCTCCGGATCGGCCGAGTCGGCCGACTCGCGACGGTAGCATTCCATGAGTTTGCGGAGGTCAGCTGTCATTAGGTACTGGTCACTGAGACTTCAAGTTAACGGCCATTTCCGATTTTTTAAAATGTGATTTTGCAGCACGCCAGATTCTACGAATGGAAGGATTTCGTCACGCACGCCCCCCAACACTCGTCAGCCCCCTTCCTCCCTTGCTCCCTTCCTCCCTTCCTCCCTTCCTCCGTTATCCCGCACCATCAGCAGTTCGCGGAGTCGGCCCTTGGCCCGTGCCAAACGGCTCATGACCGTTCCGATGGGCACGTCCAGTTCACTGGCGATTTCCTTGTACGACAGTTGATCGAAATAAAACATGGCCAGAATCAGCCGGTGCTGATCGGGCAGTTGGCTGAGCGCCAGCTCCAGCAGTTCGCGGTCGATCTCCTGGCCGTTGGGCGGCTCAACCGCCACCGTCTCCATGTCCATATCCAGGTTAGCCGCACAGGCCGGTCGGCGTCTGCGCCGATTCTTCAAAAAGCAACTCCGCAGGACGGCGAACAGCCATCGATCCGCTTTGGCCGGATCCCGCAACTGCCCAATTTTCTGCTGGGCAATCAGGAACGTCTGCTGCGCCAAATCCTCAGCATCTGGCACGCTGCCAACCAACCGGTAGGCATAACGGTAAACAGCCACGTGATGGTCCTCAACCAGCTGCGTGATGCTGGGTTGGTTCGAACCGGAGCACAGCGACTCCTCAGCCGCCCCCCCGCTTTGGGCAAGGGAGTCCGCGTCGGAGTCCGACGTACCGACCGGTTCGGGTTGGTCACGCATCGCGCAGTCCTGGTCTAGCAAATGTGAACCTTCAGTCTTGCATTTTATTCCCGGGTCGTCGCTTTTTCACTCAAAGTGTAACCCCATCTGCCGGTACCAACCGATTTCACGCCCGAAAAGGCTTTCCTGGTTTGCCATGTCAGCCGCGACAGGAAGCAAACGCCCTGTTCGGCGGAGAAGGGGCATTCTGGTGCGGCCTTACAGTATGAATTTCTAACAAATATTGGCTCGCCGCATCAGCTGCCAGAAAGTTTGGGAATATTTAGGGCGTTATTTGGATCGTATGTTTGAGAAGCACAAAATTGGCCTGTCGAGGCCTCAGACAACTTACATTTTCAGTTAGTAGAGGTTGATCATGAAGAAGATCGCGTTTTGCCTGGTCATGCTCGGGCTCAGCACCCTGACGTTCGTAGGCTGTGCCGAAAAGGCTAAGAAGCCGGCTACGCCACCTGCGGCCGCTGGCGATACCAAGGCTGACGAAGGCACGACCCCCGCCGCCGACGCTCCCGCCGCCGACGCCCCAGTCGCTCCCAGCACTGATCCCCCGGCCGAACCCGCCAAGTAGTAATTGGCCCGCAGCCAGAACGCTGCGTACCAATGAAAAAAACTCGACAAAAACCTGAAAACGAGCGTCTCTCCGCGAGATGCTCGTTTTTTTATTGCTCGCCCGCCAAGCGGTCTCTTGCCGCTCGACACCCGTCTCTTGACAGCGGTTGGCTCGTCCTTGACAGTTTACATCCTGACGTGCCGCAGAGGCTGCGGCGGAATCCGGCCCTGGAAATGAGAAAGAAGGGAGGAAAGGAGGAAAGGAGGAGGAAGGGAGGAAGGGAAGAGTAAGAGAAACAAAAATGGGGTGGCACTGGCTGAGCGAGCGCCACAACACTCAGCTACCACCCACCAACGCTCGCCGCGAGCGGAGCCAGTGTTCGCCATACGGTCCGCAGCTGCGGTTAGGCAGCTCAGTACGCTGAGGGAGTAAGAGTAAGAGTAAGAGTAAGAGTAAGAGTAAAAAAAATGGGGTGGCACTGGCTGAGCGAGCGCCAAAAAACTCAGCTACCACCCACCAAACGCTCGCCGCGAGCGGAGCCAGTGTTCGCCATACGGTCCGCAGCTGCGGTTAGGCAGCTCAGTACGCTGAGGGAGTAAGAGTAAGAGTAAGAGTAAGAGTAAATAGCTAGTAGGGGTGTTTGTCGCTTGAGAGTGACCATCTGCCTGTGACGAAGTGACCCATGACGAACGACGAATTTCGACTCTGCAGTCCCTATCAGCCGGCGGGAGACCAGCCGCAGGCGATCGACGCGTTGGTCGCGAGCATCCGCGAGGGGCGGCGTCGGCAGGTGCTGATGGGAGTCACGGGGTCGGGTAAGACCTTCACGATGGCCAACGTGATCCAGGCGGTGCAGAAGCCGACGCTGGTCATTTCGCACAACAAGACCTTGGCCGCTCAGCTCTATTCGGAGTTCCGGGAGTATTTCCCGCACAATTCCGTTCATTACTTCGTCAGCTACTACGATTATTATCAGCCGGAAGCATACATCCCTCAGCGGGACATCTACATCGAGAAGGATGCGTCGATCAACGAGGAGATTGATCGGCTGCGGCTGGCGACCACCAGTGCCTTGGTGAGTCGCCGGGACGTGGTGGTAGTGGCCAGCGTATCGAGTATCTACGGGCTTGGTTCGCCCGACGATTATCGCCAGATGATGGTCGCATTGGAGCGTGGAGGCCAGGTCGACCGCGACGAGATGCTGTCGCGACTGGTGGACATTCAATACGAAAGAAACGACATCAGCTTCGAGCGCGGGCGGTTTCGCGTGCGTGGCGACTGCGTGGAAGTCTGGCCGTCGTACGAAGAGTACGCGTTGCGGGTCGAGTTGTGGGGGGACGAGATCGACCAGCTGTCGCTGATCAACCCGACCAGCGGCGAAACGCTGTCGGTGCAGGATCGGTTATTCATCTATCCGGCCAAGCATTTTGTGATGCCCGAGCAGCGGATTGCGGAGGCCGTGCGGCTGATCAAACAAGAGCTGGACGAGCAGCTGGAGAAGTTCCGCCAGGAAGGAAAACTACTCGAGGCACAGCGGCTGAGCGCTCGCACGCGTTTCGATATGGAGATGCTGCTGCAGGCGGGAGTCTGTCCGGGGATCGAGAACTACAGTCGGCCGTTATCGGGTCGCGCGGCGGGCGATCCGCCCGACACGCTCTACAGCTTCTTTCCGCACGATTTCCTGCTGTTCGTCGACGAATCGCACGTCAGCGTGCCACAGATCCGTGCCATGTTCGCCGGCGATCAGAGTCGCAAGCGGACGCTGGTCGAACACGGGTTCCGGCTGCCCAGCGCGATGGATAACCGGCCGCTCAGATTCGAAGAATGGGAGGAGCGTGCGCATCAGGTGGTGTTTGTATCGGCCACGCCCAGCGATTACGAGCTGCGTCAAACCGACGGCGAAGTAGTCGAACAGATCATTCGGCCCACCGGCCTGCTCGACCCGATCATTGAAGTCGTGCCGGCCCGCAATCAGGTCGTGCATCTGCTGGGACAGATCCGCGAGCGGTCGACAGCTGGTGAACGAGTGCTCGTCACCGCGCTCACCAAACGATTGGCCGAAGATCTGTCAGCGTATTTCAGCCAGCAGGGGGTGGCCTGCAAGTGGCTGCATAGCGAGCTGGATGCATTTGAGCGAGTCGATCTGCTGAGGGACCTGCGGGAAGGACGTTTTGAGGCGCTGGTTGGAGTGAATCTGCTGCGCGAAGGACTCGACCTCCCCGAAGTCTCGCTCGTCGCGATCCTCGACGCCGATAAGGAAGGGTTTCTGCGCAGCGAAACGTCGTTGATCCAGACCATTGGCCGGGCCGCTCGCAACGTTAACGCCAAGGTCATTCTGTATGCCGATACCATCACCGATTCGATGCGCAACGCGATTGACGAGACGAATCGGCGACGCGCGATGCAGGAAGCCTACAACACCGAGCATGGAATTACCCCCGAAACGATCCGCAAGAACATCCGAGCGGGCATCGAATCCGACGCCGCGGCTCACCGAGCCGCCAATGCCGCCGTGGGACGGGCCGACGAGCAAGAGTATGTGACCGCTGAGTACATGAACGAACTGGAAGCCGAAATGCTCAGTGCGGCCGAACAGCTGGAATTCGAACGAGCCGCTGCGATCCGCGACCGACTCATGCAATTGAAAGACCACCTCGGCAAAAAACTCAGCCAGGTCGACGTCAGCTCGTACAAGCCGCGCGGCCGCCGACAATCCGGCGGCTCAGCACAAAAAGTCCCCCGGCCAGGAAAAAAGAAATAGGCATCCAGCGCCGCTCTACGGATAACCGAATGCACTGCGTTGGTGCAGCTCCCACCGGCTCTCCCTGTCCTGCGAAATCCCCGATCGTAAGGTGGCGCTGGCCACAACCAGACTCGGAAACTCGAAATCCTCAATTCGAAAGCCTAAACAAATTCGAAAGACAAAAACCCAAAAACCCAAAACAAAACCCCCGTAACAGGCCCTACACCGCCGCTCACCACTTACCCCCACGATTCTGTCCTCCCTTCCTCCCTTCCTCCCTTCCTCCCTTCCTCCCTTCCTCCCTCCTCCCTTCCTCCCTTCCTCCCTTCCCGACTATTCAACTCGCAGGTATGGCTCGATCCGCCGCATCGTCTTGGGCCCGATCCCTTTGACACGTTCGAGCTGCTCGACCGAGCGAAATGGGCCGTGCTGGGTGCGATGATCAACGATCCGGCGAGCGAGTGTTTCACCGATGCCGGGCAGCAGCGTGAATTCCGGCCAATCGGCCTCGTTGATCTGGATCTGGAATTCCACGGTCAGCGGTTCCGCTCGATCGATCTCGACCAGTCCCGCATGGAAAGTGAGCTGCCAGATCCAATGCAGCACAATGGCGCAGAAGCAGCCGCCCACCAGGGCAGCCACGGTCACCTGGTCGGCTCGCCGTAAAAGAGGCCGCCAACGCGGCTCCGGCGGCCCAGACATATCGCGTGCCATGGGAATACTCCTCTCCCCCTTGGCCCACGATCGCGTCAATGTTACTGTGCCGGAACCAGGCCCGATCTGTCAAGAGCGTCACCGAAAATCGGGCACTGGTCACGAGTCATGTGGGCCTTGGCGAGAGGGGCCTTGATGAGAATGTTTTCTTACTGGCCCCACGTCGGCTTGTCGCCAGCAGCGAGCAGGAAGATGCGACCAACAGTACACTCTGACACGTCGTGCAAACCGATTCTCACCACCGGTCATGCCCTTCCTCCCTTCCTCCCTTCCTCCCTTCCTCCCTTCCTCCCTTCCTCCCTTCCTCCCTTCCTCCCTTCCTCCCTTCCTCCCTTCCTCCCTTCCTCCCTTCCTCCCTTCCTCCCTTCCTCCGTACCGGATTTCGACCCTCCGTTCGCCTGCGGCGCGGTAATTGACTAACACGTTCATGGGAGAGTTTTCCTGTGCCCAGCGAGTTTCAGCAGGTCCAATGGGACGCGGCCTTGGAGGACGATTGTCGGGCGTTAGTGCGGCTGGCGGTGCGCGAGGACCTGGATCGGCGATTCGACGTGACGACTTTGGCGTTAGTGGCTCGCGAGGTGAGCGGAGCAGCGGAGGTGATGGCACGGCAGCCGGGGACCATCTGCGGGCTGCGGGCCGCTGCCCTGGCGTTGGACGAAATGGAGATAATGGCGGACTGGCAGCCGCACGTCGTCGATGGTGATGCGGTGCCAGCCTCCACCCCCATAGCCACGTTTTCCGGATCGGCTCGCGATCTACTGACGGCCGAGCGGCTGATACTGAACCTTATCGGGCGGCTGTCGGGGATCGCGACGCTCACTCGAGCGTATGTCGATCTGGTGGCGGGGAGTGGAGCGAGGATCTACGACACGCGGAAGACAACTCCCGGCTGGCGGCGGCTCGAAAAGTACGCGGTTCGCTGCGGCGGCGGCTGCAATCATCGCACCGGTCTGTTTGACGCCGTGCTGATCAAGGACAACCATCTGGCACTCGTGAGCGAGGGGAGCGCCGAGCGATTGTCGCCCGCTCAGGCGGTTCTGCGAGCGCGGCAGAGTCTGGCAGAAATGCTCCCTGGCCAGGCTGGCGACATGATTGTCGAGGTGGAAGTCGATTCGCTCGAACAGCTCGACCAGGTCCTCACTCAACAACCCGACATTGTATTGCTGGACAACATGACCCCGGAACAACTCCGCTCGGCCGTCGCCCGCCGCGACCAAGCGGGTGTCAGCACTCAGCTCGAGGCATCTGGCGGCGTCAACCTGAAAACGGTCCGTGCCATCGCCCAGACGGGAGTTGAGCGAATCAGCGTCGGAGCCCTCACCCACTCGGCCACCGCGCTGGATGTGGCACTGGACTGGAAAGTGGCGAAATAGGCTCTGCTCCCCCCGCCTTTGGCACTCTTACTCTTACTCTTACTCTTACTCTTACTCGTACTCGTACTCGTACTCTCCCGCCCTCCAACCGGCTGGGGTGGCACTGGCTGAGCGAGCGCCACAACCCCCGGCTACCACCCCAATCGCTCACCGCGAGCGGAGCCAGTGTTCGCCATACGGTCCGCAGCTGCCTTTGGGGAGCGTAATACGCTGAGGGTGAGTAAGAGTAAGAGTAAGACGTCACAACCCCCGGCTACCACCCCAATCGCTCACCGCGAGCGGAGCCAGTGTTCGCCATACGGTCCGCAGCTGCCTTTGGGGAGCGTAATACGCTGGGGGATAAGAGTAAGAGTAAGAGTAAGAAAAATGGGGTGGCACTGGCTGAGCGAGCGCCACAACCCCCGGCTACCACCCCAATCGCTCATCGCGAGCGGAGCCAGTGTTCGCCATACGGTCCGCAGCTGCCTTTGGGGAGCGTAATACGCTGGGGGAGTAAGAGTAAGAGTAAGAGTAAGAGTAAGAAAAATGGGGTGGCACTGGCTGAGCGAGCGCCACAACCCCCGGCTACCACCCCAATCGCTCACGCGAGCGGAGCCAGTGTTCGCCATACGGCCCGCAGCTGCATTTGGGGAGCGTAATACGCTGCAGGAGTAAGAGTAAGAACCAGAATATGATATGGAACCACATTGAGAGGCACCGGCTGTGGGGGGGGATTTCCTGATTTGCCGGATTGGGGGGGACATTTTTGCTTGAGCTGGGGTTAATATAATAAGTGTCGATGGATGAGATCCGTGCTGGCTCGCCAGACCACCACCCCCCCTTAACAGGGAGCTCCGTGCGGTAAGTCGGCGTCAGCGAGGGGTGAAGCCTGATTGCTGCGGCCCTGCGGTTCATGGCGGGCACGTGAGTTACTCGCGACTTTCGGCCGCAGACGCCACCATCCCATAGCATGCCCAGTGGTGAGAATCTGCTTGTGGCCTGCCCGCCGCGGTCTTGGCGGCAGCGGAGGTTTTTTCTCTTGAGTTTTGGCCTGTCGAATTTGTTTAGCATTTCGAATTGAGGATTTCGGATTTCCGGTTTGGTTGCGGCCAGCGGCCGCGTTAGGATCGCATCCAGGGGGTTGTGTTTGCGATCAACGAGGCTCGACCTCGTGAGGTTCCGGCAACAAACATTTCCGAGGTGATGAGACAATGGCGAGTTCCACTCCGCAGCCGTCGAAATCAGCGGTCCCGCAGCGAGCGGGTCTGCGGCAAGCTGCCAGCGTTGGGCGCACACCACCCAATGAGGGCTCATGGTTAGTGCGGGGCGCGGTGATTCTCGTGATCTTTGCCATACTGGGGGGCGGGGTTTGGGGTGCCGCTCAGCTGATGGGCAAGCAGAGCAACGAGAAGGTAACTTCCACGCTCACTGCCAAGGTGCAGCGAGAGGAGTTATTGGTCACGGTCGTGGAAGACGGCAATTTGGAAAGCGCCGTGAACATTGACATCAAGTGCGAGGTGGCGGGCGGCACTTCGATCCTGTGGATTGTGGACGACGGCAAGGAGGTGGAGAAGGGCGAGAAGATTGTAGAGCTCGATTCAGCGGCTCTGGAAGAATCGATCAATCAACAGCGAATCGCTTTCGAGAAGGCTCGGGCAGCGAAGATTCAAGCCGAGAAGGACTACGCCGCCGCCAAATTGGCGGTCGACGAATACCTGCAGGGAACGTTCGTACAGGCGGTGCAGGACCAGGACGCTCAGATCACCATAGCCGAAGAGAATTTGCGGTCGGCCCAGAACGCGTTGGAGCATTCCGAGCGGATGTTCCGCAAAGGGTACATCAGCGCTTTGGACCTGGAGAGCCAGAAGTTCTCGGTCCAACGAGCACAGCTGGAATTGGCTTCGGCACGCACCGCCAAGGACGTGCTGGTCAAATTCACGAAGGTAAAGACCGTCCAGGAACTCGAGAGCAAACGTGATTCATCGGAAGCGCAGATGCGGTCGGAAGGCGCTTCGTTTGATTTGGAGGAGTCGCGTCTGAAGCGACTCGAAGGTCAGTTGGAGAAGTGCATCATTAAGGCTCCCGCCAGCGGCATGGCGGTCTACGCGAACGATCAGGGGGGACGTTTTGGCGGGTCCCAGCAAGCGCAGATCGAGGAAGGGGCCATGGTGCGCGAGCGGCAGACGATCCTGCGACTCCCCGACCTGGCTCAGATGCAGGTCAAAGTGAACGTGCACGAGTCGAAAGTCGAAATGCTGGGACGTGCCTGGAAAGAGTCCATTGACCGAGGTGAAGACCTGCGAGCCGTGATCCGGATCCTGGATCGTGAACTGCGCGGCAAGCTGAGCAATATTGCGAACCAACCGGAGCCGTCCGGCTGGTGGACCGGCAACATCAAGGAATATGGCACGATCATTGCCATCGACGGCACGCCCGAAGGCCTGCGTCCGGGCATGACGGCCGAGTGTGAGATTCTGGTGGCACATCTGCAGGACGTGCTGACCATCCCGGTCGCCGCGGTGGTCGAGCAGCGAGGGGAGTACCTGGCGTGGATCAGGACCGCGGAAGGTTTCGAACGTCGCCCGCTGGTGCTGGGAGCCACGAACGACCAGTTCGTCGAGGTCCAGGACGGCCTGCTGGAGGGCATGGACGTCGTCCTGAACCCGCGGGCGGTGATTCCCGAAGCGCGCGGCGTGAAGGACTCGGTCGACGACGTGAACGTGGACAAGAAGTTCGGCAAGGAACGGAAACGCGCTCCCGATGCCGAAAAAGGACCCGCTGCCGACTCGGCAGGCGGTCCTGCCGCCGGAGTACCTGCTGCGGGTGCCCCCGGTGCGGGTGCCCCTGCTGCTGGTGCCCCTGGTGCTAGTGGCCCCGGCTGGTGGCCTGCGCTGGTGGCCCTGCTGCGGGTGGAGAAGAGCGCAGCAAACGCGGCGGCATGAACCCCATGCAATTCGATACGGACGGAGACGGCAAGATTTCCAAAGAAGAGATGCCCGAGCGCGCTCAGCAGTTCTTCGACATGATGGACACGAACACCGACGGGTTTGTCGACCGAGCCGAAGCCGCGAAAGCGATGCAAGCGATGCAGCGTGGTGGGGGCGCCGGTGCCGGCGGACCACCCGGCGGGCCGCCACAATAGTTTTTTTTAGAATAGAGACGTTCGTGATTGGGCTGCGGTCAATACCTTCCTCATGCCCGTGTTGGGAGCGTTTGGATGTGAGTCGTTCGGGTTTGGTTCGGATCGCGGATTTCTGACACCGGCTTGCCTTGCGAGTAGCCACCTCACGTGAAGAGCTGCTTTGTTAATCCTTAACGCGGCCGGCGGCCGCAACCAAACTGGAAACCCGAAATCCGAATATCGAAGACCCAAACAAATTCGAAATCCAAAACTGAAGCAAAAACCTCCGCTGCCGACAAAACCGCGGCGGGCAGGCCACAAGCAGATTCTCACCACTGGGCATGCTATGGGATGTTTCGTCCTCCGTCCTTAAGTGTTTTGGTCATTGGTATTTCTGTCATTCGAATTTGTTTGGGATTTGCTGCATTTCGTGCTTCGAATTTCCGGATTTCGGTTTTATTTCCAGACATGCGTTCACCGTGCGCGCATGTTACAGGTTACCACTCTACTGCGCTAACGCGGGACCGTTAAGTTGTTCAAACGCATTCTATTGACGCTGCGACTGGGCATTTACAGCCTGCTGCTTCACAAACTCCGCTCGGCTCTCGCGGTGCTGGGCATCCTGATCGGGATCACAGCCGTGATTTGGCTGGTCGCGATGGGAGAAGGAATCAGCTACCAGGCGCAACAGCAGATCAAGGATCTGGGTGCCAACAACATAATCGTGCGCAGCGTCAAACCTGCTCAGACCTCGTCGAAGATGGGCAGTGCGCTTTTCATTCCCTATGGCGTACTGCGCGACGATTACAAACGCATCATCTCGAACATCCCGATCGTCGAACAGGCCGTGCCGATGCGCGAAATCAAACGCGAAGTGCGATCGGGCGCCAACGCCACGGAAGTGCGATTGGTCGGCTGCACTCGCGAATACTATTCGCTCAACCATCTCTCGATGATGCGCGGTCGGTTCCTGGAAGACCGCGACGGCACGCCCCCGGACAACGTCTGCGTGATCGCCGAGTCTGCCGCCGAAAAACTCTTCGGGTTCGAGAATCCGATTGGCAAGTCGGTGCAGATCGACCGCGATTTCTATACCGTGGTCGGCGAAACAGCTCGCCGCGATCCGACCGCCGCGATCGGAGGGAGTCTCGACTCGCAAGACTACAACATGGACGTCTACATCCCGCTGGAGACGCTGCGGGCTCGTATCGGTGACATGGTGCTGACCAGCCGATCAGGGAGCCGCGAAGGGGAAGTGGTGGAACTGAGTCAGATCACCGTCTCCGTCGCCAACCTCGACCAGGTGGACCAAACCGCCGATATCATTCGCACGCTGATCGAGAAATACCACCCCAACGAAGATGTGAAAGTCGTGGTCCCCAAGGAACTGCTGCGGCAGGCCGAGCTGATGCGGATGCTGTTCAACGTCCTGCTGGTGGTGATTGCCAGCATCTCGCTGCTGGTGGGCGGCATCGGCATTATGAACATCATGCTCGCCACCGTCACCGAACGTACGCGCGAGATCGGGATCCGCCGAGCGTTGGGCGCTACGCGACGAGCGATCATTTACCAGTTCCTCGTGGAGGCCATCGTACTGACCGGCGTGGGCGGCGCCTTGGGAGTCGGGTTCGGGTTCCTGGTCAGCCCGGCCATTAACCTGACTCGCCAAGCAGCCATCGCCATGTTCCCCGAAGTCATGTCCAGCCTGCCCCCCACCATGATGCAGCTCGAGCCGCGAATCGCCAGCTGGTCCATCGTCGCCTCCCTGCTCATCTCCTTCGCCGTCGGACTCATCTTCGGACTCTACCCCGCCCGCCGAGCCGCGATGATGGACCCCATCGAAGCCCTCCGACACGAGTAAGCGCACGTGAAATGGCGGTCTGGTAACAGTAAGAACAGAAGGGCTGGGGTGGCACTGGCTGAGCGAGCGCCACAAACCCCAGCTACCATCACAACCGCTCCGCGTCGTAGCTACGGGAGCGCGTCGTAGCTACGGGAGCGCGTCGTAGCTACGGGAGCGCGTCGTAGCTACGCTCGCGCAGAGCGTGGGGGAATCGCCATCCGCACGACCACTTCCCCCCGCGGTCTACGCGACCGCAGCTACGGGAGCGCGACCGCAGCTACGGGAGCGCGTCGCAGCTACGGGAGCGCGTCGTAGCTACGCTCGCGCAGAGCGTGGGGGAATCGCCATCCGCTCGACCACTTCCCCCCGCGGTCTACGCGACCGCAGCTACGGGAGCGCGACCGCAGCTACGGGAGCGCGTCGTAGCTACGGGAGCACGTCGTAGCTACGGGAGCGCGTCGTAGCTACGCTCGCGCAGAGCGTGGGGGAATCGCCATCCGCACGACCACTTCCCCCCGCGGTCTACGCGACCGCAGCTACGGGAGCGCGACCGCAGCTACGGGAGCGCGTCGTAGCTACGCTCGCGCAGAGCGTGGGGGAATCGCCATCCGCACGACCACTTCCCCCCGCGGTCTACGCGACCGCAGCTACGGGAGCGCGTCGCAGCTACGGGAGCGCGACCGCAGCTACGGGAGCGCGACGCAGCTACGGGAGCGCGTCGTAGCTACGCTCACCGCGAGCGGAGCCAGTGGACAATTTCCGGCGTCAGGCCGCAATCACGGCAGGGGGGGCGGCCCCCACTGAGGTGTGGCTTTCTGGGGGCGGATTGTCCGGGCTGGGGTGAACTGCGTAAGATTCCAGCACGTACTGACTGGGCGGACGAAATGATACGGTTGTGCCGAGCGACGGTGTTGGGGGCGAAATTCGAGTTTCCGGGCCCGAACCCTGGTGCAAGCACAGGAATCGCGGTGCAAATAGACCACAGAACCTCGTTCCCGCCCCCAGAGAATTTCGACCCGAAGACGATTTTGCTCGATCTGCGCCGGCGTTTTCGGTTGGCAGCGAGCGTTTTCGTTTTCGTTTTCGTTTTC
The DNA here is from genome assembly GCA_963802295.1 of uncultured Planctomycetota bacterium. GTDB lineage: Bacteria > Planctomycetota > Planctomycetia > Pirellulales > Pirellulaceae > JAJRVM01. The sequence goes on from CAWDIM010000016.1 coordinate 59,112, forward strand.
GATTCTGCCATTGAATTCTGGATATTTGAATTCGTTTAGGATTTCGAGATTGGGATTTCGGATTTTCGGTTTGGTTGCGGCCGCAGGCCGCGTTAAGTTTTTCGTGCTTCGGATTTCGAGTTTCCGCCCGACGCGGCGCCGCATGGCGATGCACGATTAGCGAGGGAGCACGGGACGAATTGCGGCATGGAAAGCACAAAGAACGGACCCCACCAGCTGGGGCCAAATGACGAAACGCTGGACACTCTCGTAATGGGCATATCGGCCGAGACGCCGCTACCGGCGCATGGGCCATACGTGCGGTTGGTGGAGGGGAGTGGCGCTGAGCTGACGCGGGAGACGCGGATCCTGCTGCGGTCACGGCTGCGCGTGGCCGCTTTGGCCCTGGCGTTGGGTTTTGGCGTTTTCATTATCTGGCGAGTCGTGGCTGCGTTCTTCGATTCCTCGCCGGTCGCGATCGACGGCACGTTCTTCGGTCAGCTCGTTGTCTTTCTGGTTCTGATCAGCTCGGCCATGCCGCTTTGCCGCACGTGTGAGGCGAGCGGCGCGTCGCTGCGGGTCGAGGAACTGCTGATATTCGGATCGCCGGCCGTATTCTTCTTCATCTTCCAGTTCACGATGATGCGCGAGTGTGCGGTGCAGGACAGCATGTTGCCGCGGCCCGATGCGCCGTGGTTGTTGCTGATTTACACCTACTCCATGTTCATTCCCAACACGTGGCGGCGAGCGGCCGTGGTCGTTGGGGCCATGGCTTTGTCGCCGATCTTGTTGACAGGCGTCCTCTGGGCGACCGACAGTTTATGTGCCCAGCTGATTGCGGCTGATTGGTGGTCGATGGTCTCCGGTGCCCTGATCATGCTCGTCAGTGCCGTGGTATCGGTGATCGGAGTCTATACGATCAACGCTCTGCGGCTCGAGGCGTTCGAGGCGAAGCAGTTGGGGCAGTATAAGCTGGGCGAGCGGTTAGGTGGCGGCGGGATGGGGGACGTGTATCTGGCCGAGCATCAGCTGATGAAGCGACCGGTGGCGATCAAAGTGATTCGACCGGAGAAAGCGGGTGATCCACGGACGCTGGCCCGCTTTGAACGCGAGGTCCTGCGCGACGGCCAAGCTGTCGCACTGGAATAATATCGACATCTTCGATTATGGCCGAGCGGCCGATGGCACGTTCTATTACGTCATGGAGTATCTTCCCGGACTTTCGCTGGCCGATCTGGTCACTCGTTACGGTCCGCTGCCGCCCGAACGCGTGATCTTCCTGCTGCGGCAAACCTGCGATGCGTTAGCGGAAGCGCACTCGATGGGGTTGATTCACCGCGATATCAAGCCCGCCAACATTTTCGCGGCCGAGCGGGGGAAGGTGTACGACGTAGCGAAACTGCTCGACTTCGGCATGGTCAAGCCCCTGGGCAGTTTCGATTCGCCCGAGTTGACTCATGACGGATCCATTACCGGTTCGCCCCTGTTCATGTCACCCGAACAGGCCACGGGGGAGAGCGAGCCGGACGAGCGGAGCGACATCTATTCGCTGGGTGTTGTGGCCTACTATCTCCTGACCGGTCGCCCACCCTTTGAAGGGACTCAGCCGATCCAGATCCTGTTGGCCCACGCTCAGCGCCCGCCGACGCCACTGTCGACGATCCAGCCGGAGATTCCCGCGGATTTGGAAGCGGTTGTGATGCGTTGCCTGGCGAAATCGCCCGGCGACCGATTCCGCTCCGCCGTCGAATTGGCTCAGGCGTTCGACGAGTGCGAACACGCTCCACGCTGGTCCCACGCGCGAGCCGCCGCCTGGTGGAACGAAGTTGCCGGCCCAATCGGCCACGGCTCAATCGGCCACGGCCGCCTGCGACGACCTCCTCGGCTCGAACCAAGCCGAGTAGGTGGGTAGTGTGGGCAGCTGAAGCCGCGCAGGCTTCAGACGATTCTCCCGGGCCTCAGACGATGCGCCCGGCGCTTGTTTCGCTGCAGCCGCACCTCGGCGGGGTCCCGCTGCGGGGCGATCGCACCTACATAAAACCCGTTCGGTCCACTATACTCGGGTCTCTCCCGAAAACTGTCCTTCCAGTTTCAGATGGATGTATACGATGGCTTCACCGACGAACCTGCCGCGGACCATGTTCCAGAAGATCTGGGACAACCATGTGGTGCATGCTGAGCCCGGCAAGCAGACTATTCTCTATATCGATATGCACCTGGTCCACGAGGTCACCAGTCCTCAGGCCTTCGAGGGGTTGCGGCTGGCCGGTCGGCCGGTGCGGCAGCCGAAGCTGACCATCGCCACGCCCGACCACAATATCCCGACTACCGATCGGGACAAACCGATACAGGACCCGATTTCTCGCCAGCAGGTCGACACTCTGCGGGCGAACTGTCAGCAGTTTGGGGTCCGGCTGTACGATCTGAACGATCCGCAGCAAGGGATTGTGCACGTGATCGGCCCCGAATTGGGGTACACACAGCCCGGTATGACGATCGTCTGCGGCGACAGTCACACAGCGACGCACGGAGCGTTCGGGGCGCTGGCGTTCGGTATCGGGACCAGCGAAGTGGAGCATGTGCTGGCGACCCAGACCCTGCTGCAATCCGAACCGCGGACCATGGAGCTGCGAGTCAATGGCCTGCTGCCGCGCGGCGTAACCGCCAAGGATCTGATCCTGTACCTGATTGGCGAATTGACCACCGACGGTGGCACGGGTTATGTGCTGGAGTACACCGGCAGTGCCATTCGGGCCCTCAGTATGGAAGAGCGGATGACGGTCTGCAACATGTCGATCGAGGCCGGAGCGCGGGCCGGCATGATCGCTCCCGATCAGATCACCTTCGACTACCTGAGGTCCCGCAAGTATGCGCCGGCCAGCTTCGATGAGGCCGTGGCCCGGTGGGTACAGTTGCCCAGCGACGAGGGTGCTGTGTACGATACCGTTCGCCAATTCGACGCCCAGCAGATCGCTCCCCAAGTCACCTGGGGTACGAATCCCGGCCAGGTCTCTCCGGTGGTGGATCGAGTGCCTGATCCGGCCGATTTCGCGGATGAGACGCAACGCAAGTCGGCCGCTCATTCGCTGCAGTACATGGGCTTGAAGCCGGGTACTCCCATCGTCGATATCACGATCGACCGAGTGTTCATCGGCTCGTGCACCAACTCGCGGATCGAGGACTTGCGAGCGGCGGCGGCGGTCGTCCGCGGCCACAAAGTGTCGCCGCACGTCCATGCCATGGTGGTCCCGGGCAGTGCCGCCGTGAAGGCCCAAGCTGAAAATGAAGGCTTGCACCGCGTGTTCCGTGAGGCGGGATTCGAGTGGCGGGACGCGGGATGCAGTATGTGCCTGGCGATGAACCCGGACAAGCTGGCGCCCGGCGAGCGTTGTGCGTCGACGAGTAATCGCAACTTCGAAGGCCGGCAGGGAAAAGGCGGCCGCACGCACCTCGTCTCACCCGCCATGGCCGCTGCCGCTGCCGTCACCGGACACTTGGTCGATATCCGTGACTGGGACTACGCGTGAATCGGAATAACGGAGAAAGGGAGGAAGGGAGGAAGGGAGGACGGAACGGAGAATAGCAGGCCCGGTGGTGAGAGTCTGTTGGGGGATCAGGACTGCGGTTTTGTCGGCGGCGGAGATTTTTACTGGAATTATTGTCATTGGATAAGTCAATGGAACCGTTTCGCAAGCATCGTGGACTTGTCGCAACGCTCGATCGAGCGAACGTCGATACCGATCAGATTATCCCCAAGCAGTTTCTCAAGCGGATCGAACGAACCGGGTTCGGTCAGTACCTGTTCTTCGATTGGCGATTCCACGAAGACGGGAGCGAGAATGCTGAATTCGAGGTGAATCGACCGCAGTATCGGGGCGCCACGATCCTGGTTTCTCGGCGTAATTTCGGGTCAGGCTCGAGCCGCGAACATGCCGTGTGGGCCTTGGCCGACTACGGGTTTCGAGCGGTCATGGCCCCCAGTTTCGCCGATATCTTCTACAACAACTGCTTCAAAAACGGTGTGCTACCGATTCGGTTGCCAGAGGATATCGTGGAGCGGATCTTTCAACTGGTCGCCCAGACGCCGGGTTACGAGCTGCTGATCGACCTGGAAGATTGCCGCATCTCGGACGGCGGACAGCTGGACGTGAACTTCTCGCTCGATCCATTCCGACGCCAAACGCTGCTCGAAGGCCTGGACGATATCGCCGTCACGTTGCAGCACGAAGAGAAAATCGCTCAATACGAACGCCGCCGCGGCATCGTCACGGCGTGAGCGGTTGGAGAGCCCCGCACACCGCGACATTTGTACTCGTACTCTTACTCGTACTCTTACTCGTACTCACTCGACCTCTTCGCAGCTCGCTCGGCTACGCCACCTGGAGATCGAGTTGCGTATCAACCCTAGTTCTTTGCGCGAGGTGGTTTGGGACGGGGCAGGAGAGAGTAGAGTTTTCGCGTGTAGGATGCGCGCACGGTGTGCGCATGTTTGGAACAAAATCCGAAATTCGAAGCACAGACAAGTGGGAGAAAGGGAGAAAGGGAAGAAGGGAGGAAGGGAGGAAGGGAAAACGGAGGACGCAATGGCATGCTGCTGGTGAGAATCTGCTGGGGGCCCGCCCGCGGCCGTTTTGCCGGCAGCGGAGGTTTTGGATTTCGAATTTTGGATTTCGAATTTGTTTGGGATTTCGATATTGGGATTTCGGATTTCCTGATTGGTGGCGGCCGCAGGCCGCGTTAAGAGTAAGAGTAAGGACAATCCACCCATGACCACCTTAGCTCAAGCCTCGGCGGCGATTCGAGCGGGGAGTGTGTCACCCAACGGATTGGTGGCGGAGTGTCTGGAGCGGATTGACCGGACGGACGGGGAGTTGCACGCTTGGGTGCATGTGGATCACGATGGTGCCCGGCGAGCGGCGGAGTTGGCGGAGGAGGAGTTGCGATGTGGCACGTACCGGGGGCCGATGCACGGGATTCCGGTGGGTGTAAAGGACATTATCGACGTGGCCGGGATGCCGACTCGAGCGGGTTCGCCGCTGACCGAATCGCGCTGTGTGGAGGTGGATGCTCCGGTTGTGGCAGCTCTGCGAGCGGCGGGCGCGATCGTGCTTGGCAAGACGGTGACGACTCAGTTCGCTTGTTTTGATCCGGCCGAGACGGTGAATCCGTGGGACGCGACGCGGACGCCGGGCGGGTCGAGCAGTGGCAGTGCCGTGGCGGTGGCGACGGGATCGTGTTACGCGGCGCTGGGCACGCAGACGGGCGGATCGATTGTGCGACCGGCATCCTACTGTGGAGTTGTGGGGCTGAAGCCGACGTTGGGGCGTTGGAGCATGCGGGGGATTGTCCCGGTCAGTTTCCATTTGGATCATGTCGGGCCGATGGTTCGCAGCGTGGCTGATGCAGCGCTCGTTTGTGCCGCGGTCGAGGGTTGTGCGCCGACTGGCAGTCTGACGGCATCCAGCGCGGCTGTGCCGCCGACCCTTGGTCTTCCCGCCGGGTTCTTTCGGGATCGGGCTGAGCCACAGGTGCTGTCGGGGGTCAATTCGGCGGTGGCGGCGCTGGCTGCCGCAGGTGCGCGGGTCGAGCACGTCGAGCTGCCTCGGCGGTTCGATGAGGTGTTGGCCAGGCATCGCTGCATCATGGCAGTGGAAGTGGCGCAGTACCATCGCACGCTCTATGGCCGGCAGAGCGACGCGTATGCGCCGGGGATTCGACGGCTGATCGACGAAGGTCTACGGACATCGGTACTCGACTATGCTGACGCGTTACGGCACCGCATCGAGTTGCTGGAGGACCTTGGCCGAGCGTTCAGGCGCGGGCCGTCGTTTTGGGTCACGCCGGCCACGACATCACCGGCTCCGCCGCGCGAAACGACGGGCGACCCGTCGTTCAATTCTGCCTGGAGTTATTGTGGGTTTCCGGCCATTACGATACGCTGCGGAACATCGGACGCCGGCCTGCCCATCGGGCTGCAGCTGATCGCTCGCACCGGCCAGGATGACGAGCTGCTGCAGGCCGCCCGTTGGTGCGAACAAGTGCTTTGTCTCCCTACGTAAAACGGAATTTATTCCGTTTAAGCAGCACCCCACCACCACACACTTCCACTGGCCACCGGTTCTTCGCAGCAAGAAAAAAAAAGACGCGGCAGGGTCCCCTCAAGCTCTCAGCTTTTCCCCGCCGCGCCGTGGACACCACGCCTCTCCCCAAAGGCATGAGTCCAACAAACCATATACTTTTTCTACTGGCGAGGGCTGCAAATTCCCGGCTGCTTTGACAATCCGGCGAAATTATGGGCGGGCTGTAGCGATTGTACGGTGCGGGTGCCCTGCCGCGTGTGCGCGTCCAACACCCCGTAGTAGCGGTAGCGGTAGGGTGTGACAAGCTCGCCTCAAACAACTCACCATCACCCGCAACGCTGAGGCGAGCGCCGGCACACCAGGTAGCGGTAGCGGTAGCGGTAGGGTGTGACAAGCTCGCCTCAAACAACTCACCATCACCCGCAACGCTGAGGCGAGCGCCGGCACACCAGAATGCGGTCAACGCCCGGGGTTCCTCACACAACCGAGAGGAGAGGTAGGGTGTGACAAGCTCGCCTCAAACAACTCACCATCACCCGCAACGCTGAGGCGAGCGCCGGCACACCAGAATGCGGTCAACGCCCGGGGTTCCTCACACAACCGAGAGGAGAGCATGAGCACACCCAGCCTTCGTACTCTTACTCTTACTCCTAACGCGGCCGGCGGCCGCAACCAATCAGGAAATCCGAAATCCTAAATTCGAAATCTCAAACAAATTCGAAATCCCAAGATGAAAACCTTCGCTGCCGACAAAACCACAGTCATGATCCATAAACAGATTCCCACCACCTGGAATGCTATGGGAGGTTCCGTCCTCCGTCCTGGCCCGTTTTTGTCATTAGTATTTCTGTCATTCGAATTTGTTTGGGATTTGCTGCTTCGGATTTCGGATTTCAAACATGCGCGCACGGTGCGCATTCTACACGCGAAAACTTTACTCTTACTTCTGCAGCGTATGACGCCAACCCCCACAGCTGCGGACCGCAGGGCGAACACTGGCTCCGCTCGCGGTGAGCGGTTGTGATGGTAGCCGGGGGTTGTGACGCTCGCTCAGCCAGTGCCACCCCCACAGCTGCGGACCGCATGGCGAACACTGGCTCCGCTCGCGGTGAGCGGTTGTGATGGTAGCCGGGGGTTGTGACGCTCGCTCAGCCAGTGCCACCCCCACAGCTGCGGACCGCAGGGCGGGGAGTAAGAGTAAGAGTAAGAGTAAGATTCGGGGGGGGAACGGAGGGGTTGACGGAATCACCGCGCAAAATACTCGCGATACCACTTCACGAACCGGTCGATTCCGACTTCAATTGGGGTGGCAGGGCGGAAACCGACGTCTTGCATCAGATCATCGACATCGGCATAGGTCGCGGGGACATCGCCAGGCTGCAGGGGGAGCAGGTTCTTACGTGCGGTTTTGCCCAGAGCCTTTTCGAGCGTGGCGATAAAATACTCCAGTTCGACCGGCTGATTGTTCCCGATATTGTAGATTCGGTACCGAGCGCGACTGGTGCCCGGGTCGGGATGATCGCCGGACCAGTCCGAGTTGGCTTGGGGAATGTGATCGGTCACACGCACCACACCCTCGACGATGTCATCTATATACGTAAAGTCGCGGCGCATCTTGCCGTGGTTAAAGACATCGATCGGTTGGCCTTCGAGGATCGCTTTGGTGAAGAGGAAGAGTGCCATGTCCGGGCGTCCCCAGGGCCCATAGACGGTGAAGAATCGCAAGCCGGTAGTGGCGAGATCGTACAGATGGCTGTACGTATGTGCCATCAGCTCGTTCGCTTTTTTCGTGGCGGCATAGAGGCTGACGGGATGATCCACATTATGGTGGATCGAGAACGGCATTTCCGTATTGGCTCCGTACACGCTGCTGGACGAGGCATAGACGAGGTGTTTTACGCCCGAGTGGCGGCAACCTTCGAGGATATTGACAAAGCCGACAAGGTTACTGTCCACATAAGCATGCGGGTTCTGCAGCGAATAGCGGACGCCGGCCTGAGCGGCCAGGTTCACGACTTTGTCGAACTTCTGTTGCTGGAACAGCTGCTCGATGGCCCCGCGGTCCGCCAGTTCCAGCTCATGAAAGCTGAACCCGGCCTGAGAGGTCAGCTGCGCCAGCCGATCGCGTTTCAGCTGCACATTGTAGTAATTATTCAGGTTATCCAGCCCGACAACGGAATCACCCCGCTGCAGAAGCCGGTTGCTGAGGTGAAAGCCGATAAAGCCAGCGGCGCCGGTGACCAGGATATTTGCCATGATGGAAACCTGTTTCCTGGCGAGAGGGACCATACAATCGGCAGAACCAGCCAGGACGGTTCGCGATTCTGCAATTCACATGCAGCAACTGACGATTACGCAAATTTTCACTTCGGCAGGATGGCAAATTTTTGCCGCCTCGCCTACCGTAACGGATGCATTTTTTTCAGCCATGTTATAGTAATACGATACGCTGTAGCCCCGTAAGGGCCAGCACAGAACCGAAGCTGAAGCCGCCCGGGCTACGGCAGCTATGGCAACCGGCTTGACGACTTAGCTGAAACGACGAAGCACAGCTGAAACCCTGGCGGGTCCAGCTACGGTGAACAGACAGAGGCACACAGAGAGACAGAGGAACGGCATGAGTACTGCAGCAATTCAGACGACCCATCCGCTGATGGCCGCGATCGAAGACAAGACAGCCATAGTGGGCATTATGGGGCTTGGTTACGTTGGTCTTCCGCTTGTGCAAGCGTTCATGGCTGCCGGTTACCGGACCATGGGGTTTGACGTCGATCAGCGTAAGGTCGATATGCTGCTGCAGGGCAAGAGTTATATTGGCCACATCAAGGGCGACTGGATTGCGGGGTGCATTGAGGAGAAAAAATTCGAACCGACGGCCGATATGGCTCGGCTTGCCGAGGCGGATGCGATTCTGATTTGCGTACCGACGCCGCTGAGCGAAAGCCGCGACCCGGACCTGACGTACGTGGAGGAGACGACGCGGATGGCGGCTGCCACGTTGCGGCCCGGCCAGCTGATAGTGCTCGAGAGCACAACCTATCCGGGCACGACGCGGGACGTCATGCTCCCCATCCTGGAGGCCTCGGGCCTGAAGCCGGGCGAGGACTTCTTCCTGGCCTACAGTCCCGAACGCGAAGATCCGGGCAATATCGACTTTTCGGCCGCGGGGATTCCGAAAGTGGTCGGAGGTCTCGATCCGCTGAGCCTGCAACTGGCCACCGCATTGTATTCGCGAGCGGTGGTGCGCGTCATATCCGTCTCGTCGTGCGAAGTGGCGGAAGCCTGCAAAATCCTGGAGAACACGTACCGTTCGGTGAACATTGCCATGGTCAACGAGCTGAAGGTACTGTTCGACCGCATTGGAATCGACGTGTGGGAGGTGATCGAAGCGGCCAAAACGAAACCGTTCGGCTTCCAGGCGTTCTATCCCGGCCCGGGACTTGGCGGGCACTGCATTCCCATCGATCCGTTCTATTTGAGTTGGGTGGCCCGCAAATACGAGATGCCCACCCGGTTCATCGAACTGGCCGGCGAAATCAACACCTCGATGCCCAAATACGTCGTTACGCGCACGATGGAAGCCTTGAACAACATCGGCAAGCCGATGCGTGGCAGCAAGATCGGTATTTTGGGCGTCGCCTACAAGAAGGACGTGGACGATCCGCGTGAGAGCCCGTCATTCAAGCTGATGGAACTGTATCAAGCGGCCGGAGCGATCCTGAGCTACAACGATCCGCACATCCCGACGCTCCCCTCGATGCGACATTACGATGTACCTCGGCTGGCCAGCGAGCCGTTAACGCCCGAGTACCTGGCGTCGCTCGACTGCCTGGTGGTCGCCACCGACCACTCGGCCTACGACTGGGATTTCATTGTCCGTTACGCTCCCCTGATCGTCGACACACGCAACGCCACCAAGAACGTTTCGGCCGCGCGAAAGAAGATCTGGAAAGCCTAGAAAACGCCGACTGGCCAGCTACCGAATCAGCATCGCCCCACGCCCGCCGCCACTGGGCTTGTCCCAGTGGAGCGCCGACTGGCCAGCTACCGAATCAGCATCGCCCCACAGTCCCGCCGCCACTGGGCTTGTCCCAGTGGAGCGCCGACTGGCCAGCTACCGAATCAGCATCGCCCCACTCCCGCCGCCACTGGGCTTGTCCCAGTGGAGCGCCGACTGGCCAGCTACCGAATCGGCATCGCCCCAATCCCGCCGCCACTGGGCTTGTCCCAGTGGAGCGCCGACTGGCCAGCTACCGAATCAGCATCGCCCCAATCCCGCCGCCACTGGGCTTGTCCCAGTGGAGCGCCGACTGGCCAGCTACCGAATCGGCATCGCCCCAATCCCGCCGCCACTGGGCTTGTCCCAGTGGAGCGCCGACTGGCCAGCTACCGAATCAGCATCGCCCCACGCCCGCCGCCACTGGGCTTGTCCCAGTGGAGCGCCGACTGGCCAGCTACCGAATCGGCATCGCCCCAATCCCGCCGCCACTGGGCTTGTCCCAGTGGAGCGCCGACTGGCCAGCTACCGAATCAGCATCGCCCCAATCCCGCCGCCACTGGGCTTGTCCCAGTGGAGCGCCGACTGGCCAGCTACCGCATCGGCATCGCCCCAATCCCGCCGCCACTGGGCTTGTCCCAGTGGAGCGCCGACTGGCCAGCTACCAGCACTCCGTGTAATCACGCAGCGCGGCGCATCGGCATCCGAGTCCCGGCCAGCTTTTTCACGGCGGCCAGATCGAGCACTTCAAAGGAAGTGTCCTTGCTGGTCGCCGTCGCATTTTCCACCAGCACGAGCGACTCGGCGTGCAGCATGCGCGGCAAATAGAACCAGGCACGTTGCATGGCGTCGCCCAGCTGATCCGCTCGGATCACCACCAGGTCCGTGTCGAGCAGCGAATTTGCGCAGCGAGCCAAGGCCGTCAGCGGGTCGCCGGGAACGAGCTGCACGCGGGCCCCAGTTGTGTGCAACAGGCGATGTGCCTGCTTGAGCGACACGTGGGACTCGCAGTCGGGCCGCAGTTCGAACTGGTCGATACCGGTGAAACGGACTTGGGGACGAGCGGTTTCTTGCCGAGCAAAAAGGATCATCTTGCGGACCAGCTCGCCATCGCTCAGTCCGATGGCCACTAGATGGCCTGCACGGATTTTACGGATTGTGCGGAAGATAGGCCGAGCGGCGGCAGGTTTCGCAAAATAGGCAAGATGCAAATACTTGAACAGATTGGCTGCACTCAACGACGCATTCCTTTGCGATCGGAGGTGTGTGACGAAGAATGGCTATCAGTCTGGCAGTCCTGTTGAACTCAATTTCGACCAACCGTGATGCTCAAGAGCAGGAAAAACAGCGTGGCCCGGCGCATTCTGCCTAACGCCACCGAGCGGTCCCCGCCACCCCATCACCTGACTTGTTGCAGAAAGCTCCAGGTCGTACACCCCCCCAAGACCAAAACACACTCCCTTCCTCCCTTCCTCCCTTCCTCCCTTCCTCCCTTCCTCCCTTCCTCCCTTCCTCCCTTCTCGCCCGCCGCGCTTGTCCCCGCTAATTCTCAACCTATATTTTCCCAGGCCCGCATGGACTCATCTTGGGCCCGGTATTTTTTTCCCTTTCCCCTCTGGTCGTCGCTTGGTTCCAAGCTCGACATACGTCGGTATCTGTGTAGGCAGTTGTCTCCCCACGGCGGATGGATGTCTTCCGCCCCCAATATTTGTCGCGTCGCAACCGCGAGGTTCCCGTTTCCGCTCTCTGCGAGCGGCATTGAGCTTCGAGGCGGCGGCCGCGATCGCGCACCATTGATTTAGCAGCTTTGATGAGACAACCTGATGCGTCGATTTCGCCATGCCCGTGGGACGGTGCGTGCTGCGCAGTTCGAGCGTTACGAGGAGCGACTGGTCTTTTCGACCGTCCCCTGGCTCGACATCTGCCCGGCGCCGGTCCCCGACCTGATCGGTACACTTCCCGGCCACGTCCAGATATCGCCGGCGGCGGTGTCGGACAACTCGTGGACAAGCGGCCAGTCGGATGTCGCCTACGTACACAGCACGTACGGTTTGCGCGGCGCTGGGCAGACCGTAGCCGTTATCGATAGTGGCATTGCCTACGATCACGTCGCGCTGGGGGGTGGACTGGGAGCGGGCTACCGTGTGGTTGGCGGATGGGACTTCACTGAAGAGAAGGACGCGAACCCGTACGACGACGCGCCGGGCGGTTTTCACGGCACGCACGTATCGGGCATCATTGCCAGCCAGGATCCGGTGCGCACCGGCGTTGCGCCCGACGTCGACCTGGTGGCATTGCGCGTCTTCAACGACATGGGGATGGGTTACACAGCGTGGGTGGAGCAAGCGTTGACGTGGGTGCACCAGCATCGCAACGACTTTCGCTATCCGATCACCACAGTGAATCTGTCGTTAGGCGCCCAGTGGAACGGATCGGCACCGCCCGCCTGGGCGACCTTAGAGGACAAACTGGCTGAGCTGGTCAATGACGGCATCTTCGTCTCGGTGGCGGCGGGAAACAGTTTCGCCAGCTACGGTGTACCGGGCCTGGCCTATCCGGCCGCCAGCCCCCACGTGGTTCCCGTGGCGAGCGTAAATGCAGCGGGTCAGCTGAGCGGCTTCAGCCAGCGGCAGCAGCGTGTCCTGGCCACACCTGGCGAGCAGATCACCAGCACGGTTCCCGATTTCATCTTCGGAGCGGACGGGAACCCGAACGACTGGGCCACCGCCTCCGGAACCAGTATGGCCGCCCCATACCTGGCCGGCGCCAGCGTATTGGTTCGCGAAGCGTTAGCGTTCGTCGGCGATGCTTCCATTGCCCAGTCGGATATCTATCAGCATCTACGGAATACGGCCGACCTCGTTTTCGACAGCGCCACGAATGTCCACTACCATCGTGTGAACCTCGCGCGTGCCATCGACACGATCATCCCGGCGGACGACTACGGCTCGACGTTGGCCGAGTCCTACAATCTGGGTTACCTTTCCGATCCGCTAAACGTATCGGGTCACCTCACACGACTCGATGATGCCGACGCGTTCCAATTCACCGCGACGGCCAGCGGCCTGTTGACCTGGCATGCGACCGGTAGCCAGTCGTTTGACGTGACAGTGATATCTCCCGAGTTTGCAGCGTTGTCGGATCAACAGGTCGGCAGCCTGCGAGTGGAAGCGGGGGGCACTTACACCGTGCTGGTTTCGGCCCGGGATCGCCTGGCCAACTATGAGCTGCGACTATCGCTGACCCCCGACAAGCTGGTATCGATCGACGGAAACGTTGTTCGGGTACAAGGCACGGCCGGCGACGACGTGATCCGGTTCTGGATCGACAGTCACTTTCGGCTGGACGTCAACGGTCAGACGTATGCATACGCACGCAATATGCCGTGGCGATTCGAGATGGACGGTGGCGGAGGGACCGATCGACTGAGGTTGTCCGGTTCGCAGGGAGACGACGAGGTAGTCTTGCGTGCGGGCGTTGCGGAGATGCGGGGCGGCGGATACGAGCTGTCGGCCACGGCGTTCCGTGATATCACGGCATTGGCAGGCGGGGGTCGCGACGACGTGGCTCGCCTGTTCGACACGGCCGGCAACGACGAGTTCATCGCGTCGCACAACGGCGCATTGCTGCGCGGAGCCGGGTACATCAACCAGGTCTCGGGCTTCGACCGAGTCTACGCCACCGCCACGACCGGCGCGAACGACGTGGCCCGGTTCCACGACTCGGCAGGGAGCGACGAGTACATTGCCAGTCCCGACAACAGCGTGATGCGTGGCAAGGGCTATTACAACAAAGCGAGCGGTTTCGACCAGACGTATGCCTACGGTTCCGGTTCCGGGGACGACGTTGCACGGTTCTGGGATTCCGCGGGTAACGACCAGTTCGTGGCCGACGCGCGAGCGGCCAGCATGTCGGGCGGCGGCTACTATAACAAGGCGACGAATTTCGCGCGCACTTACGCCTATGCGACGCTGGGCGGGAACGATTCGGCTGAGCTATACGACTCGGCCGGGCGCGACCTGTTCGTGGCGTGCGCCGGCGAAAGCTATTTGCGCGGCAGCGGATACTATAACAAAGCGATCGGCTTCGATCGCGTGTACGCCTATGCCACGCCGGGCCAGGACGACGTCGCTCGGTTCTACGATACGCGGGACAACGAAGTGTTTGTGGGTGGGGCGGCGTCGAGTGTTTTGAGCGGGAGCGACTACTGCAATCAGGCATTTCAGTTCCGGCGCGTGTACGCTTACGCCTCGGCCGGCGGTTACGACGTTGCTCAGTTGCAGAGCGGCCGGAATATCGAGCGAGTGATTGTGGGGTCCGACCGACAGGTGCTGCGCGGCGACGGATTCTATGCCGACGCGCGCGGGTTCGCCTGCGGCGTGGCGAGCGTTTCGACCTTGGCCGGCGATCAACGGCCGCCGGCTATTGAGCCGCAGGGTGATCGGCTTGCCGATCACACCCTCTCGCTGCCGGTAGCTGCTGTCTCACGTCCAGTCGGTCCATTCCTACCAGACAGCCCCGTGCTACCAGGCAGTCCAGTCCCGCATCCCGTCGATTTGGCCGACGGTTACTTTTGGCCAGGTATGCAGCAGGGTATCGCTGGCGGGCATCGGAATTTCTATCACAGCCTCGCGACCGGCACGTCGCTGACCGGCGGCGATAATGGTGAGCAGGCACGCGGCCTGCCGGACAGTTTCGGCGCCGCCTGGCCAGCGGGCGACGATCCTGCCGGTCGTTCCCCGCGCCACGTCCGCCTGGCCACCGACGGAAGCACGAGAGAGGGCCATAATCCGCTCGATGTCGACCAGATCGCCCTGCAGATTCAGAATGGTGAAATCGGCGAACGGTACCTGTCGGCACTGGATATACTCTTCGCCTGCCTGGCAGAACCCGAAATACCGTTGTGCGATTCTGCTGCGTAGCGAGAAGCAGACATTCGAAATCCGAAGCACAGCGCTCTTCACCACAACGTGGTGGCACCCCAAAGCCCAGGGTTCGGACCCACGCCCCGCGGTCCGGCCCTCTTCACCACAACGTGGTGGAACCCCAAAGCCCAGGGTTGGGACCCACGCCCCAAGGCGTGGGTCCGAACCCTGGGGACGCGTGCGGCGTCGAGAATGCACCCTGAAGGGGTGCGACAAGACCGACGTGGCCCCATCCGTCCACGTCACCACACGCACGTCCCCCATTTCAACCGGGGATGAATCGGGCCGTGTCGCATGGCGATACCGCATTTTGTTCAACCCCGTTGGGGTTTCCGGCGTTCAATCGTCGACGCCCCAGGGTACGGCTCCACGGCCCTCGGGGGCCGTGGAGCCGCACCCTGGGCTTTGGGGTGCCACCACGTTGTGGTGAAGACACGCCAACGTTCGGTTTTGTGATCGCGCCACGTTGTGGTGAAGACACGCACACACGTTCGGTTTTGAATGGATGCCACGTTGTGGTGAAGAAATGTCGCAATGTTGGTGTTGACGCAAGTCGTGTGCCTCGCTACAAGCACCCGCACTTATCTAGAACTCTTGTCGAAATGCGGTCGCTGGCCGCAGCCTAAACGGGTGTGAGAAATCGGCAAATGAAATAGCGTGCCCAGCGGTAAGAATCTGCTTGCGGGCCATGACTGTGGTTTTGCCGGCAGCGGAGGTTTCTGTTCTTGAGTTTTGGATTTCGAATTTGTTTAAGTTTTCGATATTGGAATTTTCGGATTTCCGGTTTTAGATGTGGCCCAGCGCCACGCTGAGATTTGGTGCTTCGGATTCTGTCGCTTGAACAAAGCGTGCGGCGTGCGGGCACCTCACACTTGGGACCTTCACCTCACTTAGTGGCACGGCCCAGGCCGTTGCAGCAGCGTCATGAAGCGTGCGATTGACCTGACGATTGTGATCCCGAGCCTGATGCTGCTCAGCCCGTTGTTCTTAGTGATCGCGGTCTGCATCAAGATCTGCTCGCCCGGCCCGGTTCTCTTCCGGCAGCGACGTGTGGGATGGCGTGGCGAGATTTTCGAGATCTGCAAGTTTCGCACGATGGTCGCCGATGCAGCTGGGCAGGGCCCGAAGGTCACCGCCGCTACCGACCCGCGGATCACTTCGCTCGGCCGGCTGTTGCGGCGATCGAAGTTGGACGAACTGCCGCAACTGATAAACGTGCTGCGGGGCACTATGAGCCTGGTAGGGCCCAGGCCGCAAGTGCCGAAGTTCGTCGAGCACTATCCGGACGATCTCCGGGCTATCATCCTCTCGGTACGGCCCGGCATTACCGATCCGGCGGCGATTGCCTATCGTAACGAGGAAGAACTGCTCGCAGGAGCCGACAATCCGGAGCGTTCATACATCGACCGTATCCTGCCTCACAAGCTGGCAATGTACGAACGGTATATTCGGCGTCGCACGATCGCCACCGACATGTGGATCATCCTGCAGACAATAGGTTGTCTTTTGGCGCCGAGTCCGCCCAGACAATTTCCCGGCAGCCAACCAACCACTCGCCCCGTCTTCCCCGCGGTCGAGCCGCTAATGGCCTTCGAGCGACTGGCCAGCCGATGAGTTCCAGCGGCACCGTCCTTCTCCGTCCCCTGGCGGACATATTGAGGGCGCACTGTCAATGCAATCCGGGTCAGTCATCGTGCGATCGCAACAAGCTCGGCCAAGTCGAAGTGCGAGAGACGCCGTGTAATCGCGAATAGCCGGCCACTTACGCCGCCCGCTGCAATTCCCCAGCGGCACGAGCCGTCCGCGGCCGCCCCAGCATCGTGCGATAGATAGCCACGGTCTTATCGGCAACTTGTTGAGCGGTGAATTCACGCAGCACGAGGGCTCGTCCCGCCCGGCCCATACGTTGCCGCAATGCCGGCTGGTCGATTAATCGCCACATGGCACTGGTTAACGATTGCACGTCACGGGGCGGAACAAGCAGGCCGTTCGTGCCATTGCGCACGATATCGCGACAACCGCGTACATCGGTGGTCACGATCGGTTTGCCGCACGCAGCGGCTTCCAACAGGATCTTGGGCAGTCCTTCGCCATAATAGGTTGGCAGTACGATCACACTTGCGCGACGAATCGCCTCGGGCATGTACCGGCAGCGTCCCCACCACTGGACGATTCCCTCGCGGTCCCATTGGCGAAGCTGGCTGGCTGGCACCGCGTGTGGGTTCTGCGGATCGCTGTCTCCGACCAATACGAAACGAGCGTCGATATCGGTCTGCCGCAACAGTCGAGCGGCTTCGACGAACTCACCGACCCCTTTGGGCCGGATCATCCGGGATGCCAGCATGACGGTCGGCGGTCCCACCGGCTCGCTCGCCGGGCGATACACTGACGGGTCGACACCCGATCCGCGAATCAGCTCACACGCGCTGGTCCGGACCAGTCCCGCCGCCACCAGCTGCTGCATATCCTCTTGGTTTTGAAACGTGACGCGCCAGCTAGCGGGCTTGAGCAATTGGCGGATACAGCAACTGGCCGTGACTCGGCGCAGCATCGCTCGTAAGCCGGACCCGCAGAAGGCGGATCCCAAGCCGGTGAACGTGTTCACGACGTGAGGCAGCTTGAGCGATCGTGCGGCCAGCGCGCCGAGCAGCACCGCCTTAGCCGAAAAATGGTGTACTACGTCGGGTTGGATCGCACGATAGAGCGACCGCAGCCTGGCGACCGTCCGCAGTTCGACAACGGGATTACGAATGGCTCGCGGAAATTCCACATGGTGCACGTGCACACCATGCCGCTGGATCTCCCACGGCTGATGTGTCAGGCGAGTCACTACGTGCACTTCAAAGCCGTCGGCAACGGCCGCCCGGGCTACATTGGCGCGGTGCGAGAGGAAGTACTCGCTCTCGTTAACCAACAGCAATAGTCGCGGGGCCTTCGTCATGCCAAACACATTCGCTCGCTTCTGAGACGCCCAAGCCGGCAATTCGCCGCAGCTGTCGCCCGACCAAGCGGACGCCATCCACAGCTCCGGAAGCCGGCACGCATTCCGCTACGATCCTGCCGGCGCCGCCTCGTCGGTCAAATGCCGCTTCCGTGCGGCGCCCCTCGAACAGCGGTTGCCAGACAGGACGTGGGAACAGACGCTCCCCACCGGGAGCGTTCAATAGCACAACGGCTCACATGCGGCAAGGTGAATCGGGGTGTGAATTTCGTCGATAATTCACAGTAGCGGTAGCGGTAGGGTGTGACAAGCTCGCCTCAAGCAACTCACCATCACCCGCGACGCTAAGGCGAGCGCCGGCACACCACAATGCGGTCGGATGTCTGGGAAATGATCAGTAGCGGTAGGGTGTGACAAGCTCGCCTCAACCAACTCACCATCACCCGCGACGCTAAGGCGAGCGCCGGCACACCACAATGCGGTCGGATGTCTGGGAAATGATCAGTAGCGGTAGAAGCGGTAGGGTGTGACAAGCTCGCCTCAAGCAACTCACCATCACCCGCGACGCTAAGGCGAGCGCCGGCACACCACAATGCGGTCGGATGTCTGGGAAATGATCAGTAGCGGTAGTAGCGGTAGGGTGTGACAAGCTCGCCTCAAGCAACTCACCATCACCCGCGACGCTAAGGCGAGCGCCGACACACCAGTAGCGGTAGAAGCGGTAGGGTGTGACAAGCTCGCCTCAAGCAACTCACCATCACCCGCGACGCTAAGGCGAGCGCCGGCACACCACAATGCGGCCAACGCCCGGGGTTCCTCACAAAACCGAGAGGAGAGTATCAGCACACCCAACCTTCATATTCTCGTACTCATACTCCTGCAGCGTATGACGCTCCCCATTTGCAGCTGCGGACCGCTCGGCGAACACTGGCTCCGCTCGCGATGAGCGGTTGGGATGGTAGCCGGGGTGCGTGACGCTCGCTCAGCCAGTGCCACCCCATTTTTCTTAATCTTAATCTTACTCGTACTCTTACTCCTGCAGCGTATGACGCTCTGCATTTGCAACTGCGGACCGCACTCTGCTTCACGACTCGTGTGTTGTGTGGCGATAGCAGACGAGCGAAACCTGTGCGATGCGGCGGGCCAGCGTTGACTGCTGAACGTGATCTTCACACCAGCGGGACCAAGCCACTTCACAGCCGCTGTGCGGTAACCCCAGACCGAAGCAGAGCCAGCGTGCTGCGACGCGCTGCAGACCGACGGCACCGAGGCACTCGTCAACCACCTCAGGCGATATGGTTTGAAACTGCACGACGCTCTGCCGATTCTGGCCGAACCTGCGCAGCGACTGCATCAACGTTCGCGCTCGGCGCGGCATCGAAAGGGCATTGGCGAACGTGAATATCAGCAGCCCGCCCGGACGCACCCGCGAGGCCAGAGCGCGGAGGAACTCAGGCTGATCATGCTGGTACCCCACCACGCCCAACGACACGACAATATCATGAGTGCCGCTCGTCGCCTGCAGGGCCCCCACTTGCCAGGCAGCACGGCCGTCCAGGCCCGCCGACAGGCTCGACTGCTCGGCGTTACAGATCATACTGCGCGACACGTCGACGCCGGTCGCGCGCCAGGCGCTGTGCCGCCCCAAGACCTCTCGGACCAGTCTTCCGTCGCCACATCCGACGTCCAGCAGATTCCCGGCCGGCTGTGATTCGGCATATCGAGCGATCCACCGGCGTGCGTACATCAATCGCTCGCGTTTCTCGTGCTCATACAAATGTCGCGGGTGGGCGACGGAGTACTTCGCCGAGTATCGGGTCGCTCGCAGGTCGAAGTGAGCCGCGAGGGATTGAAGGTCGTCGTTCATTGGACATCCACATTTCTTGACTGCTCAACGGCGTGGCAACAGGCGTTTCTAAGCCGCTTTGCGGCGTCGCAGACATCGGCAGAACAATGCCCACTCGGGGGTAATGGTGGGATCCAGTTCTTCGAAGACGTCCTCCAGTTGATCGAGCATTAGCTCCAGTGAGTACGTTCGTTCCACATGTTGTCGGCAGTCGCCTCCCCAGGCGCGCAGCACATCCAACGGCATGGTACTCCAGGCGTCGATCGCTCGAGCGACTCCTGCGGTATCGTCGGGACCGAGCAGCGGGATGAGGTCCTTTCTTCTGCCACGGATCTCCTGATGAGCGGGGATATTGGACAATACCGCTGGGCAGTGACAGCTCATCGCTTCGAGCACCGCGACCGGCAGTCCTTCTCCGCGTGACAGCGACACAAACGCATCCGCCTGCCACATCAACCGTAGCGTTTCGTCGCGAGCGACACGCCCCACGAACTGCACGCGCTGCGCTACTCCCAGATCCAACGCCAGACATTCCAGTTGATGGCGAACCGATCCGTCACCCACGATCGTCAAGCTGACATCCCTGGCCCGCGCATGCGCGAGGCCGCGGATCACCGTCTCGTGGTTTTTGAGCGGGCGTAAACTGCCCACTGAAATCAGACGCAGGTCCCGAGTCCTGCGAAATGCTCCCCACTCCTGAAATCGCCAGGCCGAATCCACTCGCTGCAAGTCCACTCCGTTACAGATCGCCGATAGTCGCTGACCGGCCGCCAGCTGATACAGCCTTGGAAAACTGTTGCGCGAAGAATGGCTGCAGCAGATGATGCGACCAAAGCTGAAGAAACCGGGCAAGAGCATCCACCGATTGCGCCGGCGGTAGACGCCGTAACTACTGTGAATGTGCAAGACCGTGCGGCTAATGAGACTGCGCTGAGTGACCAGCGCCACCAACAGGAACAGCAGACCCAGGTGCGGGGAATGGACATGCACAACATCGAAGCTGCGGGCTCGCAATAGTGCGGACAAGCTCTGCAGAAAACTCCACAGTTGACCGTTCCCCTCACGATAATCGACCCGGCGATCACAGGCGGCATCGGCCGGGAAATACGTGCACAACGTCACGTCGTGCACGTCCAGCACCGGCAGTGTGAACTGATTGTATGGGGCACTGGTCGGACCAATGCTCAATACTAATCGCAGGATCTTCATGAAGTGTTCGCCTCGTTTGTCACGAGAGAATAAAAAAGGGGGGACTATTCTCTTACTCTAACTCTTACTCCTCTTCGCAGCTCACTCGCCTACCGCAACCGTTCGCTGCTGCCAGTTGAACCAACCGCGTGTGCGTCTTGATGGGGCAGGGGGAGATTAAGATTAAGATTAAGATTAAGATTCGGTAATAGAAATTGAACTGCGACCTCTGACGAATTCAATCTACGCGTCCCCACACTATTCGCTTCAGCTGAGCCAGCACATCGTGTGGTGGTCTAGTCGTATCGACCTGGGTACAGTCAGCATATTGCTGGCCGCCGGCGTGGAACTGCTGATGGCGTTGGGCGAGGTAAGCGTCGCTTTCCTTATCGGGTTTCACACGCTGTTGGTTGCGAATCTGAGCGATCGGAACCGGCACGGTCAGCTGTACCATGACGTCGGGCCGAGGCAGACGGCGGTAGTATTCGTGTTCCAGGCGAGTGGCCAGGCGGTAGAGCCAGGATCGCCGAACGGTTTCGGGGCTGCATGGCAGGCGTGGCCCGTCGATGGCGCCATGATCGAGCGACGGATAGCGGTCACAGATCACGATCGCGCCGCGGCTCGCACGGCGATAGGCCTTGGCCGCCGCATGGTAACGGTCGCGAGCCAACAGAATGGAGGCGACGACGTACGCCAGCGTGATTTTGCGTTCTGCTGCAAAGCATTCTCCAGCGGGTTGGCCGTTCGATCCCTTATGGCGGCCGACGAACCGACTGCGCAGACGGCGCAGTGTGTTAGCACAGCGTCCCAGCCACGTGGCACTTGGCTTGCCCATGTGCACGGCGTGAGTTGCCAGAGTGGGAGCGAGCCAATCGCAAAGCGACTGTGCGAGAGTGGTCTTGCCGCTGGCTTCGGGACCAACTATGGCAACCACGCGACCACCTTGCGCGAGCCATTTCCGGCTGCGGAGATGCCGCAGTCGCTGGCTGACCAATCGAACAGCCCGAGCAGCTACAATCGCGTGCGAAGCGATGGGTCCGTGCAGTGCCAGTGAGCCCAGCTCGCGCCGAAATCGCCAGCCGATCGCGAATTGTCGAACGAGCGAAGTGGGCGCCGTCAGGCACTCGACTCCCGCACGCCAAGTCGCGATGCTAAGCTGAGGCAAATCAGATGCCAGAGAACGGGTCACTTCACCGAGCAGCTCTTCGCGTTGTGCGGCGTTGGATGGGAGCAGCCACTCCAACTCTCGCCGGAGGTGAGCAAGGTCGCGGCGCTGCAGCGCCAGCTCACACCAGCCGCCCGCCTCGAGCATCTTGCGAACGACGAAGACCAGTAGCTCCGCCGCTCGGTCCGGGACAACGACGCCATGCTGCTGGTGGCTCTGTGTGAGCAGTAGCCGCTCCAACGGCAAACGAAAATTCTTCAATACGTGTCCGCCGGTCACTAACCGATAGTAAACGTGCAGATGCAAGAGCCGGCCGGTGGGACCATCGCAACCGTAGTAGTGAACCACCGACGGCTGACTCTGCCAGGCAGGCTGCGCACACAGCTTGAAACCAAGCTCGGCTATGATTGCCTGAAATCGGTCCGTGTCCTCCGCGTGGATCAACAGATCCAAGTCGCCCTGGCCCGTGAGCGCTGCAGCCAAACCCTGGTTGCTCTTCCACTGGCAATAACGCACACCGCGATCACCCAGCCGCGTAAACAGCTGTCCGGCCAATTGCAGGGCCGCCGTGTCTCGGCGCTGATGCTGCTGCACGTGCGAATCAACAATCTGGATCATATCGGCAATCACCTATCAGCAATATCGCGGCGTTCGCCTCTCTTCTTACTCTTACTCGTACTCTTAACGCGGCCTTCGGCCGAAACCAAAACGGGAAATCCGAAATCCCAATATCGAAATCCCAAACAAATTCGAAATCCAAAATTCGAAATCCAAAACCTCCGCTGCCGGCAAAACGGCCGCGGGCGGGCCCCCAGCAGATTCTCACCAGCAGCATGCCATTGCGTCCTCCGTTTTCCCTTCCTCCCTTCCTCCCTTCTTCCCTTTCTCCCACTTTTCTGTGCTTCGAATTTCGGATTGTGTTCCAAACATGCGCGCACCGTGCGCATCCTACACGCGAAAACTTTACATCGTACTCTTACTCGTACTCTTACTCTTACTCTTCGCCGCTCATTCAGCTACCACAACCGCTCGCCGCTGCCAGCTGGAGCGACCAAGTTCGTCGCTCCCGATTCCGACTCGGCTTGCCAGGCCATGATGCGATCGGCAACTTGACGAGCGGCATGGTCCAGGGCAACGAGGCTTTGCTGATCATTCGCGACCTGCACGATGCGTCCTGCGATGTGGGGGTGTGCCGTCAGCCGCTCCATGCTGTATTGAAAACGGTCGAGGAATGCTGCTCGTTCGGCTGGATCGCGATCGGGCGCGGGTTTTGTCCAACGTTGGGCGAGTCGTGCGATGCGGCGGCCTGGCGCCGCATCCACTCGCACAACGCAAGTGGGAAGCGGCACGCAGTGCAGATATCGCTCCAGCGCATTCGGCGCGTGCGTGGACCGGCGGGCCAGCAGGGTCATCGCGAAATGGACGGTCCCCTCGTCGAACAGCAGGATTGGCACCGGGGAAGGACAGCGATTCACACTGGCCAGTACCGCCAGTTTCCGCCGCCAGCTGCGCGACAATCGTAGCCACTCGGCGCGCGATACGCAGACCGATCCAATCCAGCTGCGCACCAGCCGGTCGGCAGCGGCATAGCGGCGTCGTGCCAGCATTGTCGACGGAAGACCCAGCAACTCGACCACAGCGTTTTCCATGTGCGTGGACAATGGACGGGCCGGGAGAAGCGAGTCGAGTCGCGAGCCCAGCATCAGCCGCAACGGGTCGATGGCCCAAATGGTCCGCTCGCGCAACAGTTCACGCACTCGCCGTGCCAGCGATGTCTTACCCGCGCCGCTGCATCCCGTGAACTCGACAACCATCCCCCAACCACCTCCTGTGGTGGGGGAAATGTACCTGTCGAGCAGACGCTGGTCAAGATGAAACGACACCCGGTACGAATGGGGGGCACTCCAAAGCCCAGGGTACGGACCTCTTCACCACAACGTGGTGGCACTCCAAAGCCCAGGGTACGGACCTCTTCACCACAACGTGGTGGCACTCCAAAGCCCAGGGTACGGACCCACGCCCCAAGGCGTGGGTCCGTACCCTGGGGCGCGTGCGGCGGCGAGAATGCACCCTGAAGGGGTGCGACAAGACCGACGTGGCCACGCCCGTGCACGTCACCTCACGCACGGCCCCCATTCCAACCCGCGGACGAATCGGGCCGTGTTTTGTGGGAGACCGCATTTTGTTCAACCCCGTTGCCCGTTTCGATCGCCCAATCGTCGACGCCCCAGGGTACGGTTCCACGGCCCCGGGGGGGGCCGTGGAACCGTACCCTGGGCTTTGGGGTGCCACCACGTTGTGGTGAAGACACACGCACACGTTCGGTATTGGATGGCCACCACGGTGCGGTGAAGACACACGCACACGTTCGGTATTGGATGGCCACCACGGTGCGGTGATGACACACGAACACGTTCGGTATTGGATGGCCACCACGGTGCGGTGATGACATGCACGTTGGCGGACACACGGGCGGTGGGCCATTCCTGCCACGTTCTAGGCGGAATTCTCTGCGGACGTACTCGTTCAGACCGGCAACTCATCGAGTGACGCGACGGTCAGCGCCAGTTTGTGCAGCGTCTGAAGTTCCTCGACGCTCTTGGTCTGCTGAATCGATTCCAGAAGTGATTCGGGCACGTCGCCAAAGCGTACCGTTAACGTCTGACGCAACGCATCCACGATCCCTTGTCGGATCCCCTTCTGCACGCGCCTTCTGTTCGAATGTGGTCAGGTATGGCATCTTCAGCTTCTCCTCAATCCGCTGCAATTCGCCCCGATATTGCTCGACCAGCGCCGCAGGCAACGTCAAGATGTAATCCATGAACCGCAGTAGCTTCAATACATACTCCGGCGAGTAATCCCGCCCGTACAACTCCCACGCCAGCGCCACTTTGTACCTGAATCGATGCTGGACATTCCTGCCCGCCTGCAACTTCCTCAACTGCACCAGCGACGCGATCGCAAACGGATTCGAGTCGCCAAGCAGCTCTGCTTCCGTCTTGTAATCCAGTAGTTTCACGACCGGGAAGGTGAATCGCAATTCGCAGCCCGCTACTGCGCGATAGTACTCGCTTGGTCGAAAGGTCGGATCGGCATCGACCAATAACGCCAGGCTGACCACCGGGCGTGCGTACCGATCCGAGATACGGCTATTATAGACGAACATCCGACCAGCGAAATCGGAATCCTCCTGGGCCTGCACCTCGACATGCACCAGCAGCAGATCGCGGCGCCCGTCCTTCCAGTGGACTTCAATCAGCTTGTCCACATGCCGCCGGCCGGTGGCGGAGTTCGCCACCAGGGCGGCCAGTTCCTTGTCCAGCAGCTGGCACTCTTCGCCGAAATCGATCAAGGCATGAATGGCGGGGAAGAAGAACAGGAAGAACTCTTCCAGAAAATCATCGATCACCTGCTTCCAGCCACCGTCCATATCAGACGCCGACTGATCGCCCATCGTTGGTTCCTCCGTGCGGCAGCTGTTTTGCGCACCACGCTCTGCCCAGGCGTTGATTCGCACTCCGCCTCTATAGGAGGAATCGCAAACGGGGTGGCGCCATCCATCAAAAAAGATCGAATTTACGAAAGACCCACGCCCGGTCTCTCATTCGCTGCACACTTACGGTGTCCACACGAAACCGCTCTTGCTCCCGGGCCGCAAATCCGGCTACAAACCTCAACCGCTCAGATACTTAGCGTCTCCACCGGGTGTGACCCAGCGGGGGGCAGGAAGAAAATATCGTATGGCAAGTGACCACCCAGCAATCCTGCGGAACCCAAGCCCTGTATGGGGTTCGGCAGTCGCCTTGCGCACGGGTTGGTTGCGTTGGCAACAGGGCAATACCACGCGCAAGGTATTGGCGGCCAGCGTCGTATTGATGGCACTCACGGTGGTCTGCAAGATCGTGGCGGCGGCGCGGGAAGTGGTTACGGCATATTGGTTTGGCACGGGCGACGCGCTGGACGCTTTTGTAGTCGCGATTACGATTCCCACGTTTGCGGTCATGGCATTGGGAAATTCCGCCGGATCGGCACTCCTGCCAACGCTCACTCAGGTGCGCGAGCGATCGGGTCGTGAGGCGGCGAACCGACTGTTGCGGGAATCAACGTTTTGGACGGTTGTGTTACTGCTGATTGCCAGCATCTTCCTGGCGTCCGCCGCCACCTGGCTGCTGGAACTCGTGAGTCCCGGGTTTGAGCCGTGGAAGCGGGGTCTGGCCCGCGAGCTGATGTTGATTTTGATCCCGGTCGTCGTACTACGGGGAGTGATATCGCTCCACACGGGAGTGTTGAACAGCCAGGAGCGGTTTGCGGCGAGCGGCTTGGTCCCGGTACTGACTCCGTTAGTATCGATCGTGCTGATGTTCGCCCTCGGAGGCTATCTGGGCATTCGCGCGTTGGCCTGGGGGATACTGGCCGGCTCGGCGGCCGAGGCGATTGCGACGGGCTGGTCGTTGCGCGAGAGCGGCTATCGGTTGCTGCCGAGCGTCGCATGGCCGTCGCCGCAACTGCGACTGGTATTCCGACAGTATATGCCGCTGGTCGTGGCTGCGGGGTTGATGAGCAGCACAACGATTGTGGACAACGCCATGGCATCGCAATTGGGCTCGGGCAGCGTCGCGACGCTCAACTTCGGCCATAAGCTGGTACTGCTGGCGATCAGTATCCCGACGCTATCGATCAGTCGAGCGATTTTTCCGTACTTTTCGCAACTGGCTGCTCAGCAGAACTGGATCGAGTTGCGAACGATGATGAGACGATCGCTGCTGTGGGTCATGTTAGGCATGATCCCGCTGACGATTGTCCTGTTCAGTTTCTCGCGCCCGCTGACAGCGTTTGTGCTGCAGCGAGGAGCGTTCAGCCCGGACGCGACCGATCGGGTCGCGTGGGTACAAGCGATGTACGCGCTGCAGATCCCGTTCTATGCGGCGAGCATCCTGTATGTGCGTTTGATCTCATCGCTCGGGCGAAACCACCTGCTGACTATCTGTACGGTGTTGAGCATTGTGTTGAACATCGTTTTGAACTACGTGTTGATGCAGCGTATGGGAGTAGCCGGCATCGCGCTATCAACCTCCATCGTATATGCCGTAGCGTGCGTGTTCCTGGCGCTGGCCGCTCGGAACGGATTGAACGGAAACAAACGTCACGGCAAGGTGCACTGATGCAGCGTCTTCGTCCCCTTTCCTACTCTTACTCTTACTCTTACTCGTACTCGTACTCCCAATCCGCGCTGCCGCACCGAACAACTCAGCGACGAAGGAGAGTAAGAGTAAGAGTAAGAGTAAGAGTAAAGTTTTCGCGTGTAGGATGCGCACACCGTCCGCGCATGTTTGGAACAAAATCCGAATTTCGAAGCACAGAAAAGTGGGAGAAAGGGAGAAAGGGAAGAAGGGAGGAAGGGGGAGGAAGGGAAAACGGAGGACGCAATGGCATGCTGCTGGTGAGAATCTGCTGGGGGCCCGCCCGCGGCCGTTTTGCCGGCAGCGGAGGTTTTGGATTTCGAATTTTGGATTTCGAATTTGTTTGGGTTTTCGATATTGGGATTTCGGATTTCCCGTTTTGGTTGCGGCCGCGGGCCGCGTTAAGAGTACGAGTAAGAGTACGAGTAAGAGCCCAATCGAGAATTGAAGGTGTTTTTCCTTTCATAGGACCGAACCTCCATGGCTGGCGAGTTACGTTGCCTGTTCGTCCTTCCCTCGCTGCGTGGCGGCGGCGCTGAACGAGTGACGACGCTGTTATTGCAGCACCTTCCAGATGGGGACTCCCTACGTAAAACGGAATTCATTCCGTTTGCGCACCACCCGTCGCTCGCCACTTCCACCCAGCGCACAACCGAACACGTTTCGTTTGCGCACCACCCGTCGCTCGCCACTTCCATCGCTTGCGACCAACCAATCCGTCCCACAACAAGCGCTTATGGCGGGCAGATCACACCGACCGACATACTGCACTCGCCACCGGCCGCGGTCTCGTTCGATCTTCATTTGGCACTGGTCGAGAAGTGCGGCCCGAACCTGGCGAACGTTCCCGCCGATGTAACCGTTCACGACCTGGCCGCGGGCCGAGTGTCGCGAGCGATATTGCCGCTGGCACGCCTGGTGCGACGCTTGCAGCCGGACATTGTATTTTCCACGATCTCGCACCTGAACCTGGCGGTGGCGATGACACGATGGTGTTGGCCGGCGCACACGCGATTAATACTGCGTGAGACGGCCGCCTGTCGGCAGATTCTGAGTTCCGCCGCTTGCCCGTCACTGCATCGGGCTCTTTATCGTCGCTTCTATCAGACGGCCGATGCGATCGTCTGTCAGACGCCTTACATGCTGTGCGATCTGCAGCGTACTTTCCAGGTTCCGGCGTCCAAGTTGCGGGTGATTTCCAACCCCGTGGATTTCGCGGCCATTGAACGACTGAGGGACGCGGACGTGTGTTCGCCGACGGGGCAGGGGGGGGGGCGGCACAGTGCGAGCGATCACTGCAACGCGATCGGTACCGGCATCGGACCTACGCCTGACTGCGGGCCGCACATCGTGTCGCTGGGGCGACTGCGGCCGATCAAGGGGACGTCCCGCCTGCTCGGCGCCTTCCCACATTTGCTGGCCCATCGGCCGGACGCTCAACTCTGGCTACTGGGCGACGGGCCTTGCGAGTCGCAACTGCGTCGCGAGGCAGCGGACTTGCGGATCGCGGACCGAGTGCATTTCGTCGGCTATCAAGCGAACCCGTATGTGTGGCTGAAACATGCCGATCTGATGGTGCTGAGTTCGTATAGCGAGAGCAGTCCGAACGCGATTCTGGAATCGGTGGCGTGCGGCTGTCCAGCAGTGGCGACTCGGCATCCAGGCGGTACCTTTGAGATGCTCTCGCACCTGGGGCTCGCAGACCGTTTCGTGGCGCGACTGGACCGCTGGGAGGACGCGTGGTTCCATCCGCTGCCCGCCTCAGCGTGCGAGCGTGCCCGAGCCCGTTATGCCGCGGACCAAGTGGCGTTGGAGTACCGGAGCCTCTTCGCCGAAGTAGCGCATACGACTGCCCTGTGCGGCAGAGTGCACAGAAGATAGCCCCCCCCCCGTTTTTCTTACTCTTACTCTTACTCTTACTCTTACACGTACTCTCTTCGTAGCTGAGTTGGTCGGTGCGGTGAAGCGGATTGGGAGTAAGAGTACGAGTACGAGTAAGAGTAAGAGTAAGAGTAAGAGTAAGAACTGAAGCTAAGGACTCGCGCACAGATCGCGGCAACCTCCATGACCACCGACCCGCTCCCACTTCTCTGCTGCGCGCTAGCCCTCTTATTACTGGGTTACTTCATTCTCTCGCAGTTCCTTCCTTCCTGGGCAGCGTTGGCGATTGCCGGGATCAAGGCGACGATTCCACTGGCCTATTTCTGGTTCTTTTTTCAGCAGAGCGGTTGGACGTTGTACGACGACGTGCGGTATTACGACGTAGCTGCTTCGCTGGTGCAGCTGGGTTATCGCCCGTGGGACTTGATCATTGATCCTGAGGGGCGGGACCTATTGGCGGGGGCGGCGGCGAGCCGTCACACACTGTATTATCTCTGGAATGTTGTGGCGCAGTCGGTGGTTGGCAACTACTATTTCGCGGCCGTGTTCTTTAACGTTGGATTGACGTTTGTCACCGGCGCGGTGATGTTCCGGACACTGAGATTACTCGACTTCCCGATCCGTTTCCTGCAGGGACTGCTGGTGCTGCACATGCTGCACTGGGACTATCTTTCCTGGACGTCCCTGATCAACGTCAAGGAGACGCTCGTTGAGGCGTTGGTGATCGTGAGCGTGTGCAGCATGATACGTTTCGTTCGTTGCGGCAGTTGGGCAAGCCTGCTGGTCGTTTCGGCGTCTTTTTTGCTCTTGTTTTCGTTGCGGCTGTACATACCGTTTTTAATTATGACGGGCGTTGGCGTGTGGGTCTTGTTGCAGTGGCAGGATAGCCGAAAGTACCTGTTGTTGCCGATCGTCGCCGCGTTGTTGATCTTGTTTTACGCCAAGATTGGCGACACCGAGCATCAGTTGTATCCGCACCTGATCGCGATGGGTGCGTTTCGGTTCCTGCTGACGCCACAGCCGTGGAGCATCACGCCCGGCTACTCGTTCTTGCAGATCCCGATGATTTTGCAGTGGCTGTTTTTTGTACCGGCGTGTATCGGTACGCTGCAGATCTGGCAGCGCAGCCGGGAATGTCGGCTGTTGATTTTAGTGATGCTGGCGTTCGTCACCTTCTATGCAATGTTCCCCGCGCTGCAGGGTCCTCGCCACCGAGTGCAATTGGTAGCGATGTTCGCGCTGATGGAGTTTCAGTGCCTGCTGAGCGTTTTTCAGTCGCTGTCGCAGCGAGCGGCCTCTGCCCGCATCGCCACCGTCCCCATGCATCGTGCGGCGTGAAACGCATAGCAGCCCCTCCCCTCGTCACACGAGTCTCGAGGAGTGCGGCCGCAATCCCAAACGCTGATTGGCGCGGGTGCGCAATGTGACCTGTGACGGACGGGGCCACGTCGGTCTTGTCGCACCTCTTCAGGGTGCATTCTCGACGCCGCTCGCGTCCCCAGGGTTCGGCCCCACGCCTTGGGGCGTGGGGGCCGAACCCTGGGGCGTCGACGATCCGGCGCCGGCAACCCCAACGGGGTTGAACAAAATGCGGTATCCCCACGCAACGCGGCCCGATTCGTCCCCGGGTTGAAATGGGGGGACGTGCGTGTGCTGACGTGGGTTGGGCGTGGCCACGTCGGTCTTGTCGCACCCCTTCAGGGTGCATTCTCGACGCCACTCGCATCCCCAGGGTTCGGCCCCACGCCTTGCGGCGGGGGGTTCCGAACCCTGGGCTTTGGGGTGCCACCACGTTGTGGTGAAGAACGCCCCACGCGACCGCCATGTTCGAGATCCTTAAAGACCGCAACCGTTCCCTGCCGAATGGAAGAACTAATCGATACTGCGGCACCGTACCGACACCAGCGCAAGGGCGGTCTCCACCACCAGGCAACCGTCGGAGGCTCGAGCGGGCAACGCACCAATCACCGCCGCGAACGGGTCTCCGGCCATTGGACTGCTGAGCACCACTGAGAAATTGCTGTTGGCGCGGGGGGGGGAAGGCTGCAAAATCCGGTTGGCATGACAGAGTCAAATGTGATCGGGTCAGCTGCCGCGGCCATCGCTCGACACAGCCACAAGAAAACCGACGAGAAAAAAAGACCATTCGCCCCGACCTTCGACGGCGTCCCTGACCGACCATTGTGACTTGCCGTTGCTGTGTTTGAGGAGTATGGCGATTCGGATTCTTTATATCTTTGCTTCTGCGGCTTTCGCATTTCCGCCGCGAACAATGTACAAGGACCGCTCAGTTCCATTCACTATCTTCCGGAAAACCACCTGGGCATGAGCCGCTTGAGTGCTAGAATCCGAGCCTGGAAAGCCCGTTGTCGCGACGACGACGGGCAGTTGCCGGAGCTTGATTCGCCGGTCGCGGCAGCCGATTCCGAGCCGCCCTTGGCCGCCACACCGGATCCGGTCACTGAGACGCCGGCATGCGATACGCTTTCGATGCCACGACTGCCGCGTCCGCACACCGACTGGACGGATTTCAAGAACGCCGCCGCTCTCGAGTACCCCGAGCTGGCCACCGTCAGCTTGCCGGTCCTGCAGAATCGCCCGCGGCCGGTGTTCATTACGGCTCGATTCCGCAGCGGATCGACGCTGCTCTGGAATCTGTTGCGGCACACGCCGGGGATCACGGCCTACTACGAACCATTACATCCGACGTTGCAGCAGCCGCCCGAGCAGCGGGTGCCGGCGTTGGACCCCACGCACGACGACGTGACGGACTACTGGTCCGAGTACGGACCGATCGAGGGGTTAGCGAGCTGGTACACGCAGCCCTGGCACTGCCGGGACCTGTACCTAGATGAACTCGATTGGCAGCCGGGATTGGCTGAATACATACGGGTCCTGCTTCACTCGGCGGCCGGCCGGCCGGTCCTGCAATTTAACCGAGTGGACTTCCGTCTGGCGTGGCTGCGCCGAACGTTTCCAGCAGCACGACTCGTGCATCTGTTTCGTCATCCGAGGGACCAGTGGCTATCGTCGTTGCGCAGAGCCCCGTTCGGCCCGCACGATTCGAAGGAGCGTTTTGCGGAGCACGATTACTTTTTCTTGGGCGAGTGGGTAGCGGACCTGTCGGCGCAGTTTCCCGTACTGGACTGGGAGCGAGTTGAGCATCCTTACGAGATGTTTTACCTGTTGTGGAAGCTGTCGTATCTGTGGGGCAAGGCCTACAGCGACATGTCGATTGCGTACGAACGGCTATTAGCCGCTCCGCATAGAACGATCGCCGAGCTATACGAGTTGCTGGAGTTGGACCGGTGCCATGTGGCTCAAGTTGCCGAGCTCGTGCACGACAAGGGGACGGGCAAATGGCGAGCCTACGCCGACGCGGCCTGGTTCACGGCCCGCGAGCGTGCCGCCGAATCGCAGCTCGACACATTCCTCGGCCAGCTCCCCCCCGCCCCCCACATCACGCTCCGCGCCGCCGGCTAATCGCGTGTGGTCCCTTCGCCACAACGTGGTGGCCATCCAAAACCCAACGCGTGCGTGTCTTCACCACAACGTGGTGGCCATCGAAAACCCAACGCGTGCGTGTTTTCACCACAACGTGGTGGCCACCCACAACCGGACGTGTGCATCTCTTCACCACAACGTGGTGGCACTCCAAAGCCCAGGGTGCGGCTCCCCGGCCCCGCGGGCCGGGGAGCCGTACCCTGGGGCGTCGACGATTCGGCGCCGGCAACCCCAACGGGGTTGAACAAAATGCGGTCTCCCACTAAACACGGCTCGATTCGCCCCCGGGTCGAGACGGGGGGCGGGCATGCGGTGACGCGTTCGGACGGGGCCACGTCGGTCTTGTCGCACCCCGTTGGGGTGCATTCTCGACGCCGCACGCATCCCCAGGGTTCGGCCCCCGCGCCTTGCGGCGGGGGGGCCGAACCCTGGGCTTTGGGGTACCACCACGTTGTGGTGAAGAGTTTTGAATGGCTACCACGTTGTGGTGAAGAGCGCCGCACGGCGGGGCGTGTATCTATCGCTAAGTCATTAATTCGTTCTTTTTTTGATGGATGGCGGCACCCCGTTTGCGATTCCTCTTATAGAGGCAGCCTGCGAATCAACGCCTGGGCAGAGCGTCGATTGCACAACGCCGCATGGAGGAACCAACGATGAGCGATCAGACGGCGTCTGATATGGACGGTGGCTGGAAGCAGGTGATCGATGATTTTCTGGAGGACTTCTTCCTGTTCTTCTTCCCGGCCATTCACTCGTTGATCGATTTCCGCGAGAAGTGCCAGCTGCTGGACAAGGAACTGGCCGCCCTGGTGCCGGGCTCGGCCACAGGGCGGCGGCATGTGGACAAGCTGATTGAAGTCCACTGGAAGGACGGGCGCCGCGATCTGCTGCTGGTGCATGTCGAGGTGCAGGCCCAGGAGGATTCCGATTTCGCAGGTCGGATGTTCGTCTATAATAGCCGTATCTCGGATCGGTACGCACGCCCGGTCGTCAGCCTGGCATTGTTGGTCGACGACGATCCGACTTTTCGACCGAACGAGTATTATCGCGCAGTGGCGGGCTGCGAATTGCGATTCACCTTCCCGGTAGTGAAACTACTGGACTACAAGACGGAGGAAGAGCTGCTTGGCGACTCGAATCCGTTTGCGATTGCGTCGCTGGTGCAGCTGAGGAAATTGCAGGCGGGCAGGAATGTCCGGCATCGCTTCAGGTACAAGGTGGCGTTGGCGTGGGAGTTGTACGAGCGGGATTACTCGGCGGACTATGTATTGAAGCTACTGCGGTTCATGGATTACATCTTGACGTTGCCGGCGGCGCTGGTCGAGCAATATCGGGGCGAATTGCAGCGGATTGAGGAGAAACTGAAGATGCCATACCTGACCACATTCGAACAGAAGGCGATGGAGAAGGGGATCGAGCAAGGGATCGAGATGGGAATTGAAAAGGGGATGGAGCAAGGAATCGAGCAAGGGATCGTACAAGGAATCGAGAAGGGAATTGAACTGGGAATCCGGCAGGGTATCGTGGATGCGTTGCGTCAGACGTTAGCGGTCCGTTTTGGCGACGTGCCCGAATCACTTCTGGAATCGATTCAGCAGACTGAGAGCGTCGAGGAACTTCAGACGCTGCACAAACTAGCGCTGACCGTCGCGTCGCTCGATGAGTTGCCCGTCTAATCCGAGCGTGTTTGGGCCACCGGCCGCAGGGCGTAACAGGAGTTGACTCCGAGTGCGGGGTGCCTGTGAAAGCGACGCGTTGACCCCAACCGTCCCACGCCTTCGCACACGGCTTAGATCAAGACTCATTTGTCGGCGCTGAGAACTGGGGTGGCTGGGGGCGAGCGTTTTGGGCCCTTCGACCCAGCGAGCCGGCGGCCACTTGGCTCGGGTTCTGGCAACTCGCTGTTTGATCTGATCAGGGCTCGGGAAGGATCGGCGGAGATATCGACTCGCGCCGGAGTTGCAGTGCCTGCGAAGATTGCCTGTGCCGCGCCGTTTTTCGATTCAGATCGAGTTTGACGACGGTACGGTGAATACCAAGTCGAGCAATCGGATCAGAGCCTGTTACGTCACGATTAGTTTTGGTAAGGTCTAGTTCTGGGAATAGTCAACCCCAAATTGCCATTTCTTAATTCGATCGGAACCGCTGAGCAAACCAACCGATTAGAGGTGAGATATGAGCGTGAATCAAGTGACCGTGACGGGACAGGTCAAGCCGGACGGTACGCTGGAGGTGACCGAGCGAGTCGATCTGCCGCCTGGACCGGTCCAGGTGACGGTTGAGCCAAGACGAAATCCATCGGTCGAAGAAGACATTCGGGTGGTTCTGGCACGGATTTGGGCTCGGCGGCAGGCTCGCGGAGCCATGGCACGCGGCAAAGAAGAGATTGACGCAGACATCGACCTGATGCGCGACGACGACGAGCGGCGGATGCAAGAGATTGAGGGGATCAGTCGACCCTCGCCTCGCAAGAAGGAGTAGCCGACGTGCTCATTTTTCTGGACAGTAACGTCGTCATCTATCTCATCGAACAGACCGCCGACTGGGGATCGCTGGCCTTGACACGAGTCGAGGCGATTCTGGATGGGGGGGATGAGATGGTCGTCAGTGATCTGGTGCGCATGGAGTGCCGCGTCCGACCGCTGGCCAGTGGCGACAGTCAGGGATTGGCGGATTTCGACGACTTCTTTGCTTCCAGCAAAGTCCGCGTAGTGCCAATCACCGGTACGATTTGCGACCGCGCGGCGGCGATTCGCGGCCAACAGAGATTCCGGCCACTCGACGCACTTCATTTGGCTGCCGCGATCGAACAGGGCTGCACGGCGTTCTTGACCCACGATCGGCGATTGAGCGGTTTTCCGGACCTTCCAATCGAGATACTCGCGTGATCCGTGAGCGACAGAAGGGCCCTGAGTGGCGCCTCGTGAAGTGGTAAGCGGGGGTTTACTTCAGCACTGGATCCGCTCGCGGTCAGCGTTTCTCGTTGTTGGCAAAAACCCAACGTGCACGTATCTTCACCACAACGTGGTGGTACTCCAAAGCCCAGGGTACGGCTCCACGGCCCCGTGGGCCGTGGAGCCGTATCCTGGGGCGTCGACGATTCGGCGCCGGCAACGGGGAACGGGGTTGAACAAAATGCGGTCGCCCCACATAACACGGCCCGATTCGCCCCCGGGTCGAAACGGGGGGACGTGCGTGGGGTAACGCGTTCGGATGGGGCCACGTCGGTCTTGTCGCACCCCGTTGGGGTGCATGCTCGACGCCGCACGCATCCCCAGGGTTCGGCCCCACACCTTGCGGCGTGGGGGCCGAACCCTGGGCTTTGGGGTGCCACCACGTTGTGGTGAAGAGCGCCGCACGGCGGGGCGTGCATCTACCGCTAACTCATTAATTCGTTCTTTTTTTGATGGATGGCGGCACCCCGTTTGCGATTCCTCCTATAGAGGCGGACTGCGCATCAACGCCTGGGCAGAGCGTCGATTGCACAACGCCGCACGGAGGAACCAACGATGAGCGATCAGACGGCCTCTGATATGGACGGTGGCTGGAAGCAGGTGATCGACGATTTTCTGGAAGACTTTTTCCTGTTCTTCTTTCCCGCCATTCACTCGTTGATCGATTTCCGCGAGAAGTGCCAGCTGTTAGACAAGGAGTTGGCCGCCCTGGTGGCGGGCTCCGCCACCGGCCGGCGGCATGTGGACAAGCTGATTGAAGTTCACTGGAAGGACGGGCGCCGCGATCTGCTGTTGGTGCATGTCGAGGTGCAGGCGCAGGAGGATTCCGATTTCGCTGGTCGGATGTTCGTCTATAATAGCCGTATCTCGGATCGGTACGCACGCCCGGTAGTCAGCCTGGCGTTGTTGGTCGATGCCGATCCGACGTTTCGACCGCACGAGTATTATCGCGCAGTAGCGGGCTGCGAATTGCGATTCACCTTCCCGGTGGTGAAACTACTGGACTACAAGACGCAGGAAGAGCTGCGCGGCGACTCGAATCCGTTTGCGATCGCGTCGCTGGTGCAGCTGAGGAAGTTGCAGGCGGGCAGGAATGTTCAGCATCGCTTCAGGTACAAGGTGGCGTTGGCGTGGGAGTTGTACGGGCGGGATTACTCGCCGGACTATGTATTGAAGCTACTGCGGTTCATGGATTACATCTTGACGTTGCCGGCGGCGCTGGTCGAGCAATATCGGGGCGAATTGCAGCGGATTGAGGAGAAGCTGAAGATGCCATACCTGACCACATTCGAACAGAAGGCGATGGAGAAGGGGATCGAGAAGGGAATTGAAAAAGGACTCGAGCAAGGGATCGTACAGGGAATCGAGCAAGGAATTGAGAAAGGGATCGAACTGGGGATCCGGCAAGGGATCGTGGATGCGTTGCGTCAGACGTTAACGGTACGCTTTGGCGAAGTGCCCGAATCACTTCTGGAATCGATTCAGCAGACCAAGAGCGTCGAGGAACTTCAGAGGCTGCACAAACTGGCACTGACCATCGCGTCAGTCGATGAGTTGCCCGTCTAATCGAGCACGTCGGCAGGGAATTCCGCGCAGAACGTGGCAAGCCTGGCCCGCCGCCCGTGTGTCCACCAACGTGCGTGTCAACATCGCAACGTGGCCGCCAGCCAAAACCCAACGTTGGCGTGTCCTCACCACAACCCGGCCACCATCCAAAACGCATCGTGTGCATCTCTTCACCACAAAGTGGTGGCACTCCAAAGCCCAGGGTGCGGCTCCCCGGCCCCGCGGGCCGGGGAGCCGTACCCTGGGGCGTCGACGATTGGGCGCCGGCAACCCCAACGGGGTTGAACAAAATGCGGTCTCCCACAAAACACGGCCCGATTCGCCGCGGGGTCGAAATGGGGGACGGGCATGGGGTGACGCGTTCGGATGGGGCCACGTCGGTCTTGTCGCACCCCGTCGGGGTGCATACTCGGCGCCGCACGCATCCCCAGGGTTCGGCCCCACGCCTTGCGGCGGGGGGCCGAACCCTGGGGCGGCGACGATTCGGCGCCGGCAACCCCAACGGGGTTGAACAAAATGCGGTCGCCCACAAAACACGGCCCGATCCGCCCCCGGGTCGAAACGGGGTACGGGCGTGGGGTGACGTGCGTCGGACGGGGCCACGTCGGTCTTGTCGCACCCCGTTGGGGTGCTTGCTCGACGCCACACGCCTCCCCAGGGTTCGGCCCCCGCGCCTTGCGGCGGGGGGCCGAACCCTGGGCTTTGGGGTGCCACCACGTTGTGGTGAAGAGCGCCGCACGGCGGGGCGTGCATCAATCGCTAAGTCATTAATTCGTTCTTTTTTTGATGGATGGCGGCACCCCGTTTGCGATTCCTCTTATAGAGGCAGCCTGCGAATCAACGCCCGGGCAGAGCGTCGATTGCGCAACGCCGCACGGAGGGACTAACGATGGGCGATCAGACGGCGTCTGATATGGACGGTGGCTGGAAGCAGGTCATCGACGATTTTCTGGAGGACTTCTCCCTGTTCTTCTTCCCCGCCATTCACTCGTTGATCGATTTCCGCGAGAAGTGCCAGCTGTTGGACAAGGAACTGGCTGCCCTGGTGGCGGGCTCGGCCACCGGCGGGCGGCATGTGGACAAGCTGATTGAAGTTCACTGGAAGGATGGGCGCGGCGATCTGCTGCTGGTGCATGTCGAGGTGCAGGCCCAGGAGGATTCCGATTTCGCGGGTCGGATGTTCGTCTATAATAGCCGTATCTCGGACCGGTACGGACGTCCGGTGGTCAGCCTGGCATTGTTGGTCGACGGCGATCCGAGTTTTCGACCGAACGAGTATTATCGCGCAGTGGCGGGCTGCGAATTACGATTCACCTTTCCGGTCGTGAAGCTACTGGACTACAAGACGGAAGAAGAGCTGCTTGGCGACTCGAATCCGTTCGCGATCGCGTCGCTGGTGCAGCTGAGGAAGTTGCAGGCGGGTCGGAATGTCCGGCATCGATTCAGGTACAAGGTGGCGCTGGCGTGGGAGTTGTACGAGCGGGATTACTCGCCGGACTATGTATTGAAGCTACTGCGGTTCATGGATTACATCTTGACGTTGCCGGCGGCGCTGGTCGAGCAATATCGGGGCGAATTGCAGCGGATTGAGGAGAAGCTGAAGATGCCATACCTGACCACATTCGAACAGAAGGCGATGGAGAAGGGGATCGAGAAGGGAATTGAAAAAGGACTCGAGCAAGGGATCGTACAGGGAATCGAGCAAGGAATTGAGAAAGGGATCGAACTGGGGATCCTGCAAGGGATCGTGGATGCGTTGCGTCAGACGTTAACGGTACGCTTTGGCGAAGTGCCCGAATCACTTCTGGAATCGATTCAGCAGACCAAGAGCGTCGAGGAACTTCAGACGCTGCACAAACTGGCACTGACCGTCGCGTCGCTTGACGAGTTGCCGGTCTGAACCGAGCGTGGCAGGAGTGGCCCCACCGCGGGTCTCGAGGGTGCGTTTCTTCACCACGCCGTGGCGACAATCTAGAACCGTTCGTGTGCGTGTCATCACCGCAACGTGGCCGCCATCGAAAACCCAACGTTGGCGTGTCCTCACCACAACCCGGCCACCATCCAAAACGCAACGTGTGCGTTTCTTCACCACAACGTGGGGCATGTATCTTACACGAATTCGTTCTATTTCTGATGGATGGCGCCGGCCCGTTTGCGATTCCTCCTATAGCGGCGGGCTGCGAATTGAGATTCACCTACCCGGTGACGTGACTAACGGACTTCAAGACCGAAGAAGAGCTGCTGGCTGAGGCGAATCCGTTCGAATCGTTCGCGATCACCTCGCTGATTCAGTTACGGCAAACGACCCTGGCAGACCCGATTGACCATGTCGTGGCGTAGACGGTGCTCCAGCGGAAAGCGCAGACTCATCCGAATCCGGTAAACAATTTTCCGTTTTCTTGCCCTTTTTACAGTTGCGAATCGGTATTACCGGTATATAAATTTGCACGCACATCGGGAAGGCAGGAGCCGCAGAAGCGGGGCTACGCTGATCTGCAAGCTCTCGTGTGATATCTCATCTCAAATCCGTTGGAAATACCGATGCGCAGTAGTTGGGGCAACTTGTTCCACAGCGGTTTGATCGCCGCATCCGTGATGTTGGCGGCGACTCCATCGCGAGCGTCGTTCGTATTTTCCGAGGGCGAGTCGTCCCACTACACGTTTCTCGGCCAGAAGCTGACGACACGGACTGAACTGAGACAGGCTGGACCCGCCTGGGATACGTCTGTCAGCAGCACATCGCTCACGTTGTTAATCGACGCTCCGAGTGATAGCGAATCAGACATTCATCGAAATGACAGCTACCCGCATCCGCCCTTTTCCAAGTTGCGCAGTGGCATGCTGCCATCTTCAGCGTCATTTTCCCAAATGGTCGGTTCGGGAATGGGCGGTCCTGCCATCGAGAACCAACCAAAAAAGTCACCGCTCGACGCTTTTCAGGCGACTCTCTTGACCGAATCCAGGACGGTTCTCCCTACCGGCCCAACCTTTCGCTGGTTCCGCCCTCCAAGAGCCTGAATTGAGGCAGAATTTGAGATGTTCTCAATTTCTCTTTCAAATCAATCTCACTTTGGAACTAGCAATCGGTTTCTGATTTTGACTTTCTTCAGAAGGGCTTCAAGATGATTAACAAGAGTTCTATCGCTTTCGGTATATTGGTTTCATGTTTGTTTCTGAGTTCGCCCGTTCATGCGGCGATCGTGTTCAATTCAGCCGTTGGCGGACAGCCCCTCAGCGGTGTCAACTACTTGACATTTGACAATATTCCGCTCGGTTCCGCCGGTGGAGCGGAAAGCGGCGTAACATTGTCACTAGACCCCGACGCTGAGGTAGTTCTGGGCGCCTCATCCGGTCTGTATGCCGCTCCGGTTGTGTCCAACGGTAACGGAGCAAATTTCGGCCCGCAGGCTGATGGCGTCGACGCGACTCGTTACGTCACCAGCGGCAAGAATGTGGGTACTTATCCCAATGCCAAGGCTACGCTGACTTTCGCGAGCGATCAGTGGTATTTTGGCCTGCTGTGGGGATCGGTGGACACTTACAACACGCTGACGTTTTACGACGTTAACGACAACGTGGTGGGGACCCTGACGGGCGGCCAAGTCGCTTCACCGGCGAATGGCAACCAGAACGCACAAGGAACCGTCTATGTGAACGTCTTCGCGGACACGGGATTCAGAAGTGTCGTCGCGACGAGTTCGCAGTATGCGTTCGAGTTTGACAACGTTGCTTACGCAGTTCCCGAGCCGGCAGCGATGCTGGTCTGGGGATTCCTGAGCTTGGTTGGCTTGTGCGTGGTACGACACCGTCGCAAGGCATAACGCCTGTGCTTGCTTGTTGCGACGTGCTGTAGTACGCTCGTCGAAACAGCAGAGTGAGACTCGAAGAACAAACGCCGGGCGCGTCAGTGCCCGGCGTTTCTCATTTGTTTGTCTTGCATTCTCTCAGCGCTGATTCAGTCGACATCGCCATTTTGCGCCGGGGTGAAACGGGGAACGTGCGTATGGCAACGTGGTCGGGCATGGCCACGTCGGTCTTGTCGCACCCCTTCAGCGTGCATAGCCTTGGAGAGGAATCGCAGGAACGCGGAGGGCAATGATATATTGCATGGCGTGACTGGCCTTCAGACCTTGCACTGTGCGGATCGGCGGTGACTTCGCCGCGTTCGTCACCGAGACCGTCACCTTTGACATAGGTTCGGTTGGCGGCGATGAGATGTCGGTCACGCTTACGGCGATCGACGATGAATTGGCGGAAGGGGCCGAGAACGTCAACCTGCGGGTCGACATGCTCAGCGGCCCCGGCGCGGCGCTGGGCGTGGTCATAATTCACGAAGTTGTCATCGGTGACAACGATCAGAATGCCGGGCCACCGCTACGGCTTCCACCGGCGGAGCCGGCGGATTAACTTGGATTCAGTCCCATTTGAGGCATTCATCGAACCGGCTACACTCAAGAGCCCGGAG
The DNA here is from genome assembly GCA_963802295.1 of uncultured Planctomycetota bacterium. Taxonomy (GTDB): domain Bacteria; phylum Planctomycetota; class Planctomycetia; order Pirellulales; family Pirellulaceae; genus JAJRVM01. The sequence goes on from CAWDIM010000016.1 coordinate 100,783, forward strand.
TCGGCGTGGACAAAGAAGGGCATCCTTCCTATTCGTGTCGTCAGGGCAAGATACGTTTCCATATCCGAATCATTGGCCAAATTGGACGGTGTTTGACCGTGAAAGTACTGATCTTTGGAGCGGCCGGATATCTGGGGACGTATTTCTCGCGTTTCTTGACCGGCTCGATCGGGACATCCGCCGATATTGCGGACCGCTTGGCCGTTGCCGGCGCATTGGATCAGCACGTTCCCGATGTTGTCCTGAATTGCGCCGGAAAGACAGGCCGTCCGACCGTGGACTGGTGCGAGTCGCATAAGGCAGAGACTGTTCGCAGCAACATCCTGGGACCGGTGGTACTGGCTGAAGCATGCCAGACACGACAGATCTTGTTGGTGCACCTCAGCTCCGGATGTCTTTACGAGGGTACGAACGAGGGCCGCGGATTCTCTGAGACCGACCCTCCAAACTTCACAGGTAGCTTCTACTCGCGTACGAAAGCGTCTGCTGAACACTTGCTCGAAGGCTTTTCTGTCTTGATCATTCGCCCGCGGATGCCATTCGACGATACCTTGCACGCCCGCGGGTTGATCGGCAAACTGGTGCAATATCGCCAAGTCCTCGACGCGCCGAATTCGCTGACCTATGTGCCTGACCTGCTGGAAGCCACCCGCAAGCTGATGAATGCCGGACAGGTGGGTGTCTTCAACGTGGCGAATCCCGGCGTGATGTCGCCACTTGAGATCATGCATCGGTATCAGGAGATTGTTGATCCAGGACACACCTGTGAAGCCATATCGGCAGCAGCGTTGGACCAGGAAGTTGTCGCCCGCCGGAGCAACTGCCAACTTTGCATCCGGAAACTCGAGAACATGGGGATTCACCCTCGTCCGCTGACAACCGTTATTGACGAGGCGCTGCATACGATTCGCAACCGCCTCCGGTGATTGATCGTCGATGGGCAGCGAGTTACAATGGCGTGTTGGTGTTTCCCGCACGCGACCGGCGGCCGCAACCCGTACGTAGAACGGAATTCATTCCGTTCGTGCAGCGTCCACTGCTCGCCATTCCTGCGACATGGAACGGCCATGCCGTCGGACAGCATGCGCGCACGGCGAGCAGATCATAGCGATCAACAATCGAACACGTTTAAGTCTTCCGAGGAGCGATTGCCACCGGCGTTACGATCCATGCGAGTGCTCGTCACAATTCCGCACTTCGTCGGACGCTTGTCCGAACATGGCGCGACGCTTCACGGGTGCACGGCGATCCTTGCGTGCGCGTCTGTGCCCTCACGGCCTGTCTGATGCTCTGCACCAGTTGTTTGGGGCCGGCCAGCACGTCATGCAGCTTGCCGAAAGACGGACCATACCGGCCAATCGGCAATTCCTGTCGGAGATCCACGTCGTCGTCTGTACGACGCGCGATCAGCATGTGTTGAACCAACTGACGCTGGACCGGTCACTGTTCCAACATTACCCCACGGACGAAGACCCGGCGATGCTGGGGTTTCAATGCCAGGGGATCCTGCGAGATCGCTGGGGCAACTACGACTACTACTGCTATCTGGAGGATGATCTCATCTTGCACGACCCATGGCTGTTCGTGAAACTCCGCTGGTTCAACGGGCACGTGGGTCAGGACAAATTGCTGCTCCCGAACCGCTTTGAGCTGGGTACAGGCATGCCCGTGCACAAGGTCTACGTCGACGGTAGTCTGCGGCGTGATGTGACCGCGCGCTTTCAAGACGTGAACGACTGCCCACGGATGGAGAGTCAGGTGCTGGGCACGGATGTGGTGTTCCAACGGCCACTCAATCCCCATTCCGGCTGCTGGTTCCTCAGCGCGGAACAGATGCGGCATTGGATTCGGCAGCCGTTTTTTTTGGCTCGCGACACGTCGTTCATCGGACCGTTGGAGAGTGCCGCTACGCTGGGTGTGATGCGCGCGTTCAAGATCTACAAGCCGGCACCGGAGAACGCCAGCTTCCTGGAAATCGAACACTACGGAAATCGGTTCCTCAGCCTGCTCCGCCCGTCCGCGGGGCCTGACCGCTGAGGCATGCCTTCCCGCCGCGGACCCGAACTGGGCTGGATCGCCGCAGGCAGTCGCATTTTGAGCTGCCACGCCAAGGTGGCGGTCACTTGTTGGCAAGATTGCCCGTCTGACCGTCCACAATGAAGTCTCGTTACCGGTTCCAAGGTCCCAGCATTGGCGGCCCAACCGGACAACACGAGCTGCACTCGTGCGCCGGGTCGAACGAGCAGCGTCTCGAGTATGTTCCTGATCCACAACCCAGTCCACCACACCCCGCCAGAGCGAAGCATATTGCCGTAGTACACGCCACGGCGGCTTGCAATCGTCTGGGCGGCAGGCATTAATATCCACTGCCTTGGAATTTGGACCGCCCGCGTCGGGTCGCGGGGGTCGCTGCAGAGAGCAGAAGTGGACGCGCAAAGACTTCGCTGGAGCCAGGACATGCCTGAAGGGATATCAAGCCTGCCAGAATCGCCACAGCCAATATTGGATTCTCTCGTCGCTGCATTTGAATCCGAGTGGATCGGTGCTTTGCAGGGTCACGATCCCCCGAGCCTCACTCCCTATCTGGATCGAGTAGACGGGGAACCCCGTGTGGTTCTTCGTGAACAGCTTCTACTGCTGGACTGCCAATACCGGCCACGCTGGTTGAAATCGCGAGTTGCGGCGGACACCGTACACTCCGCGAAAGAGACTCCCCAATGCAGCGTGGAGCAAACGAGTACCGGAGTGGGCGTGGCGGATACTGTGCCGCCGACCGAGGCGGCCGCGGCGGCTCGGCAAGACCATGGCACACCAGATGCAAGTCCGCAGGAGACGGTTGACCATGTACCGCGACCCCCTCTCGCCTCCAGTGCGCAACGAAATTCGGCTCTGAATGTTCGCGTTCCCGGCTATGAAATTCTGGACGAACTCGGTCGCGGCGGCATGGGAATTGTGTACCGGGCGCGGCAAGAGGGTCTGAACCGACTCGTCGCCTTGAAGATGATCCGAGCGGGCGAGCATGCGAGCGCCGACCTCATCGAACGGTTTCGCGCGGAAGCGGAAGCGGTAGCGAAATTCCAGCACCCTCACATCGTACAAATCCATGAAGTCGGAGAACTGCGCGGTTTGCCGTACTTCTCGCTCGAGTACGTCGACGGCGAGCCGTTGTCGCAGGAATGCCGTGGCGTGCCTGTCATGCCAGAGCGCGCCGCAGAACTGCTGGAGACGGTTGCACGAGCCATGCATTACGCGCATGGTCACGGGATCCTGCATCGGGACTTGAAACCGGCCAACATCCTGATGACCCGCGACGGGGTTCCCAAAATCTCCGACTTTGGACTGGTCAAGCAACTCGAGACCGATGGGGGGCAGACCAGCACCGGAGCAGTGCTGGGAACACCCAGCTTCATGCCTCCCGAACAGGCCCGTGGAGAACCGCAGTTGACGACCCTGGCGGACGTCTATTCGCTCGGTGCGGTACTCTACAACCTGCTGACCGGCCGGCCCCCGTTCCTGTCCGCCACCATGGTCGATACCGTGATTCAGGTGCTCAATGAAGACCCCGTGCCACCGTCGCGGCTACAGCCGACGACGCCGCAAGATCTCGAAACCATCTGCCTGAAATGCCTGCAGAAAGAGCCGGCCAACCGCTATGCAAGTGCCGAGGATCTGGCGGAAGATCTACGGCGATTTCGCACGGGCGAACCGATCCACGCGCGGCCCGTAGGCATTAGCGAACGCGTCTGGCGCTGGTGCCGCCGTAATCCACGCATTGCTGCGACCAGTGCACTCGCCGGCCTGCTGGCGCTGGTCCTGATGATCGGTGGTCCGATCGCCTCGGCCGTGATCTATCAGCAGAAACAGCTTGCCGTCGAAGCCGGTGATCAGGCCACGATAAGTGAACAGAATGCGGTCAAGGCCCGGAATGCGGCGGTGGCAGCGGAACAACAGGCCGTCAAGGATAGGGAACTTGCGAAGGATAACGAAAGGAAAGCCATCGAGTCGCGCAAAGTCGCTGAGACCCAGAGCCGTCTGGCCCTTGAATCGTTGCGCACGCTGGTGAGCGACGTCCAGGAACAACTGGAGAACAAACCCCAACTGCAGCCGTTGCGACGAAGCTTGCTGCAGACGGCTCTGACCGGATTGGACAAAGTCGCGGCCCAGGGCGTTGATGTGAACATCAAGGAAATAGCCATGGCAGGTGCCTATCGCCGCATGGGCGACGTATACCTGGAGTTGGGGCAGACCGACAAGGCCCTCCAGCAGTACCAGCAGTGCCATGCGATCATCGAACATCTGGCCCGCAACAACGCCTTACCCAACGCCCACCACAACCTGTCATTCTCGCAGACGAACATGGGAGACACCGCGCTGCGGGCAGGCAATTTGTCCTTGGCCAAAACCTGCTACCTCCAGGCACTGGCGATCCGGCGCGAGTGGGTGACGGCCGAACCGGAAAACGACATGGTTCCGCAGAACGTCGCCGAATCACTCGGCAAACTGGGAAACGTCTGCCTTACCCTGGGGCAGATCCCCGAAGCGCAGACGTACTTCGAGGAATCCCTGGCGCTCCGCGAGGAGTGGCTGAACCGAGCACCCGACAACATCGGCGCCCAGCAGCAAGTGGCCGGCGCCGAAAACGCAATGGGCAAAATCAGCCTGAATCGAGGACACCTCGACGACGCTGAACAATATTCTCAAGCGGCTCTTGCAGCCATCACGAGATTGCTCGATCAACAACCCGACAATCGCTCACATCGTTGGAACACCGCACTGTTCAGTTCGCAATTGGGAGCGGTCCAATTGATGGCTGGGAAAGCGGACGCGGCTGTGGAACACTACCAGCACGCGCTGAACCTCCTCGAACCGCTCAGCCAGCAAGATCCCCAGAACGCTCGGCTGCGCCGGCACCTGGCCGAGGCGCACTACGGCATCGCCGCGGCGTACACCCAGCTGGGCAATCCCGCGGCAGGTGAACACCATCAAACGGCCTTGAGTCTGCGGCAGCGTCTCGTGGAAGATGATCCTACCAGTGCGGAGGAGCAGGTCGGGCTCATGCTCTCGCTGGCTCAATGTGGCCAGCACGCCGAAGCGAGTCAGATCGGCCAAACGCTGCGAGCATCCCGCGCCAACGATGCGTACGTGTTGTACAAGACGGCGGCTGGGTTCGCCCTGTGCGCTTCGGCGGCCACACGACAGCAGGCCGCGGATGGCACGACGCCGACAGCGGCCGAGTTAGCGGAACGTTACGCCACTGCCAGCGTGGAAACGCTGCAAACCGCCATCACCAATGGTTTTCAACTGACCGCGGAAGCGGCCGTCGACCCGGACTTCGAGCAACTGCGCGGCCGGGAGGATTTTCGGGAATTGCTCGAACAGGTCCAGTGACTATGTGATTTGTCTTCAAAAACTTAGATTGCCGTGCGCCGAAAACGACTCTGGGTACCAAGTTCGTTGCTTATTTCCCCAGGGAGGATGGACCGGATATGCCGGTCCTGATATCTCCGTTGCTGGATACAAATTGAGGTCCGGTGGCGGCAGCCGATTGCGCCGCTCAACGATGACAGACGGCGTTGCAGGGAATCGAGGCCGTGGTTTTCGAGGAGGGCGTTGGCCAGCGCTCGAAAACCGAGACCCAATCACTCACAATGCCCAGCGGCCCCAAGCCGTTCCTCTTGTCGTGAGCTCTGCGCAACGTCTTGCCATCGATCGCAGATGGACCGCTGGCAGATTCTCACTACGGGGCGTGCTACTGGATGTTCCAGCCTCCGTCCTTCCGCGTTTTTGTCATTGGTATTTCTGTCATTCGAATTTGTTTGGGATTTTCTGCATTTCGTGCTTCGAACTTCGGATCTTTCTCCAAGCATGTGCGCACCGCGTGCGCATGCTACCGACTAACACTCTATAGCGGGGCAGTTGAGTGACGGAAATCAGATAGCGCGACGCGGCTCGCATGCCGTATTATCCTGCCCGGACGAGCAACACATCTCTTTTTCACGAATTCCCCCTGGCATTGCGTTTTTCCGAACCCCCCGAAAAAGTCCGTTCGTCGCGGTAGTGTCTGATTGCAAATACCCTTTCAGGGGAGCAGAATGGTCGCCATCTGAGTGATCTTCGACTCAAGCTGGAGACGCACCATGGCCAGCCTTAGCAGGCGGAAGAACCGCGGTTCGCAGTTGAAGAGACAACGGCATCGACAGCGCGAAGCAGCACGCTTGTCGCGGTTTCGCACGCAGATCGCGCTCGAGTCGTTGGAGCCACGGCTCTTATTGAGCGGCTACTACACGAGTCGCCCCGAGTTCCTGGCCGACGCGCAGATTGGGCCGACATGGAGCATTGATTTCGACACATTGCCCCCCGGCTCGGATCTGACGAACGTCACCATGTCTGGAGTGCGTTTCGAGGCCCCGGGGTCGGGTCCCCTGTTGGTGACACCCGCGGCCACAGGCATCCGCTACCCATTGACCACATCGACGTCACCAAACGTGCTGTCGCCGGGCGGCAGCGACACCACGTTGGAGAATGACGATCTGCGACTCGTCTTTCCCGCGCCGGTCCGAGCGGCCGGCTTGGATGTCGTGTTCGACGTACCGGATGGCGCCTCCAGCGTCAGCGTCACCTTCCTGGACGAAAACGGCAACACGCTCTACACACAACACCCCATTCCCGCGCCATCGGCCGGCCCAGGGTACCAGTTTGTGGGCTACGTCTCGCCAGTCGCCAACATCAAGAGCGTTGTTCTCGATGAATTCGATGCGATCGCCACAGATGACCATGTGGCGTTCGACAGTATCGTCTCTAGTGACAACCCTGTGGCGGAGCATGCCGTTGATGCCCACACTGTGGCCCTCTACCACTTTAATGGCGACGCTGTCGACGCGGTTGGCAATCACGCTGCGGCGTTACGAGGAAATTCTGCATACACCGTCGAATCCGGTGGTGCTTTGGGGATGGGAGTGTCCGTCGACGGCCAAGGAGACTACATTCGACTTGGCAACGTTCATCAGAATCCGGCACGTTCGACTTCAGCTGGTTCGATCGACATGTGGGTGAATTTGACCGCGACCACGTCGGGCAACTTTGAGTTGGCAACGGCCGGACGAGAATACGGGGAAGACTACGATGACGGATTCTATCTCGGCCGCTATGGCGGCAGCTTGTTGTTTGGCATTTGGACCGGTAACTGGCAGTGGGCCCAGAGCGGAATCGACCCCAACTCACTCGTTGGGCGATGGCATCATTTGGCTGGTACTTGGGGCTCACGGGGCGTGGAGCTATGGTTGGATGGAGTGCTCGTAGCCAGGAACAACCACACAGGGGGCATGTCCAGTTCGTACAGCACCATTCTAGTTGGAAGTGGCTCGTGGCAGTGGGACACCCCCGCTGTGATCGATGAACTTCGGATTTCCGATTCTCAACGGGATTTTTCGGGCATGGCAGCCCTCCCCGCCGACATCGTCAGCCGTTGGCCGATGGATGGGTCTGCTTATGACGTTGTGGGCTCGAATAACCCCTCGGCGAGTAATGCCATCAGTTTCGTTCCGGGAAAAGCCGCCCAGGCCGTTACATTTGGTACCGGGGGCTACATCGAAATCCCGCACTCTGCGAGTTTGGCAAACCAGCGATTCACGATCGCGGCATGGGTGAGGCCGGACGGGGCTGGACCGAACAATGACGAATATGGCAATATCATCGCGACTAAAGTGGTGGCATCCGGAAACCATTCGGCTTCTCTGCTGTGGCGAGCAACGGATAATCGATTCTTGTTCCTGTTTGGTGACATTACGTCTGAGCGACTCATCTCGGCGAACAGTTTTGCGCCTGGCCAGTTCTACCAGGTGGCTGCGACTTACGACGGAACTCGCTTTCAACTTATCGTTAACGGGGCGATCGAGGGGGCAGTAACCCTCTCGAAGACGGTCGCCTACGAGCCATCTATGCCATGGGCAGTTGGATCGTCGGTGAGAGTGTTCCGTGATCTTGGCGTCCCCCGCACATGGAACGGCCTAATCGACGACGTAGCCATCTACAACCGTGCCCTGACTGCCGCGGAAATCCAGTCGTTGATGGGCGGGCCGGTAATTCCTCCGGCGGTCGCCGGCGTGAAACCACTGCCGCGCACAACGGCGATCGCACCCAACGAGGGTCTGACCGGCCCCCTGACGCAGCTTGGCTTGACCTTCACGAAGTCGCTTCAGGCAACCACGGTCAACGACAGCGGTAACTGGGAACTTCGTGAGGCCGGGCCTGACACGGTGTTCAACACGGCCGACGATCGTCTCGTGGCCCTGGCCCTGGCTGCACCATACGTCTCTGGGACCGACATCTCGCTGAATCTCACCGACGGCACGCTCACGCTCGGCCGATACCGCTTCACCGTGATTGATGGCGCCTTGCTTGATCTGGACGGCACTGCGAATGACGAGTTCACACTTGACTTCCGCGCCATCCCGCCACCTGTTAACGAAATTGAACCCAACAATGAGTTAGCTGCGGCCACACCACTGCAACTTTACGAAGATCCAGTGGGGAGCGGGTTGTGGACGAGCGGTGTCGCTGTGGGCACGATTAGTCCGCAGGGAGACGGCGATTACTGGAGTTTTCCCGCGCGACAGGGAGACCAATTGGTCATCAACTTGGAGTCGGCCGGCCTGCCCTATCCGCTGTTCTACGTCTACAACGCGGCAGGCCAGCAGTTGTTCAATAGCAGCAGTTGGTCGAGCGATGGGTTCGGCACCCGCGCAAGGCAACGAACGCGGTCTATACGATTCCGGCAGCCGGTTCGTACTACGTCTTGGCCGCCAACTATCACGGCGGCAATTACACGGGCGCCTATCAACTGCGAGTTGACTTGGGTCGCGGAATACAACTGGAGCCGTACGACGCCAATTTCGCCAACAACAGCCTTGGTGGTGCGAATGCGCTGGGATTTGATGTGGGCGAAGAGGGACAACTGTCGGCGAGTGTGGCGGGATCGCTGTATTCGCAAGAAGGAGTCGACTACTACGCGTTGGGGCGACTCGACCCCGGGAACAAGGTTGACGTGAGCAGCCGCACGATATGCGTCAGTGAGCTGACGTACACGGTGCAGGTGGTTGGTGCCGCTGTGGGGTTGCTGGCCGACGCCGATGGCAGCCAACTCGACTCGCAGGTCTCGGTCATAGTGGCTCAGCCCGACGACTACTATCTGAAGGTCGAAGCAACGAGTGGGACAGGCATCCGCGGGCAGTACCTCGTGGATTTCGATGTGCAAGACTTGGTGTCGCCACGGATCACCTCGATCAGCGGCCTGCCGGCGGAGGGAGGGACGGCCGGTTTGCTGCTCAATCCGCTGACCGTGTACTTCAGTGAGGACGTGCGTACGTCCGGTTCGGGAGCGGTCAATACATGGGATCTGCGTGCCGCAGGTGCAGATGGCTTGTTCGATACGAGTGACGACGAGGTTTACGCACTGAGTCGTTCGGCGTCATCACGGTCGGTGAGTCTGAACGTGTCGGATGGTCCGCTGCAACCGGGCGAGTATAGGCTTACGACGTTCGCGTCAGGGCTGGTGGATCGGCTCGGTAACCTACTAGATGGGAACGCCGACGGAACGGGAGGGGATGACCTGACACGGTTGTTCTCAGTGGCGATTCCGACGGAAACGGTGCTAGAGAGCCGCAGTAACAATAGTATTCCGGCAGCGACGCCCTTACCGTTGCTGGAGGACCCGGTGGGGAGCGGGTTGTGGACGAGCAGTATTGGTTGGGGTGTGATCGATCCGGCGGGGGAGAGCGATTACTGGAGTTTTTCGGCGCAGCAGGGCGACCAGCTTGTCGTCACCATGGAGTCGCTGGGTCTGCCCTATCCGTTGTTCTACGTCTACAACGCGGCGGGCCAGCAGTTGTTCAACAGCAGCAGTTGGTCGAGCAATGGGTTCGGCAGTCCGGCGAAGGCGACCAATGCGGTGTACACGCTGCCGGCGACCGGCACGTACTACGTGCAGGCGATGGACTACTACGGCTATGCGGGCGCGTATCAACTGCGAGTGGATCTCGGTCGCGGCGTGCCGCTGGAACCGAACGACGCGAACTTCGCCAACAACTCGCTCGGCGGTGCCAACGCATTGAGTTTTACGGCCGGCGACGCCGGGCATCTGGTGACGACACTGGCGGGCTCACTCTATTCGCAGGAAGGGGTAGACTACTTTGCGCTGGGTCGTTTGGATCCGGGGAACCAGATCGAGGTCTCCAGTCGGACGTTGAGTCTGAGCACGCTGGGCTACCGGGTACAGGTGGTGGGCAACACGGTGGGTTTGCTGCCGGACGAGGACGGGAGCCAGCAGGACACTGGCGCCTCGATCACGATCGGGCAGACGGATGACTACTACCTGAAGGTCGAGGCCTTGAGTGGCGTGGGCATTCGCGGCCGCTACCTGGTGGACATGGACGTGCAGGATGTGGTGCCGCCGCGGATCATGTCGATCAGCGGCCTGCCGGCCGAGGGAGGGACGGCCGGTCTGCTGCTCAATCCGCTGACCGTGTACTTCAGCGAGGACGTGCAGACGGCCGGTTCGGGTGCGGCCGGCACGTGGGATCTGCGGGCGGCGGGTGTGGATGGTCTGTTCGACACGGCGGACGACGAGTTGTACACCCTCAGCCGCTCGGTCTCCTCGCGGTCGGTGTCGTTGACGGTGACAGACGGCCCACTGCAAGCGGGAAGTTATCGGTTCACAGCGCGGGCGTCTGCGCTGCTGGATCGGTTTGCCAATCCGCTGGACGGGAACGCGGACGGGACGGGCGGGGACGATCTGGTGCGGACATTCGCGGTAGTGATCCCGGAGGGGTACATTCTGGAGGACCGTGCGAACAATCTGCCCGGGGCCGCGACATCGCTGAGCCTCTCACCGATCCCTGGACTACCGGACGGGACGTTTGCGCCGGCATGGTCGACGTCGACGGGCGGGTCCAATCCATATTACGTGGCCAGTGGGCTGCTCAATGGCGATGGGTATTTGGACGTGGTGACGGCCAATTATGGCAGTCACACCATCAGTGTGCTGCTGGGCCAGGGGAATGGCACGTTTGCACCAGCGGTGACCTATGCTGCGGGGACGAACCCGATGGCGGTGGCGCTGGCCGATTTCAACGGCGACGGGCAGTTGGACGTGGTGGGGGCGAACTCCGGGAGCCACACCGTAAGCGTCTGGCTGGGCAGCGGCGACGGCACGTTGGGAGCGGTCAGCACTGTGTCCGCAGGCTCGTATCCCTACCACGTTGTGGCGACCGACGTGAACGGTGACGGTCGGCCGGACTTGCTGGTGGCGAATTACTACAGCAATGCCATGAGCGTGCTGTTGGGCCAAGGCGATGGCACGTTCCAGGCGGGTGTCGGATTTGGTGTGGGCAGTAACCCGATCGAATCTGCGGTAGGAGACTGGAACAGGGACGGTTGGCTGGACGTGGCAGTGGCCAACTATGGCAGCAATACAGTGAGCATCCGGCTGGGCAATGGGGACGGGACGTTTGGGGCGCTGACGAATTACGGGGTGGGGAGCCAACCCAACGGGATCACGGCCGGTGATTTTGACGGGGACGGTTGGCTGGACTTAGCGGTGGCCAACTACAACAGCCACAACGTGAGCGTGCTGCGGGGCCAGGGGGACGGGACGTTTAGTGTGGTGGGGACGTATGGCAGCACGTATCCGTATCAAGTGATTGCCGAGGACTTGAACGGAGATGGCCAGTTGGATTTGGCGGTGGCCAACTACAACTCCAGCCAAGTGAGTGTCCTGGTGGGTCAGGGCGACGGGACATTTGCGGCGGGGCGGAGCACCAACGTGGGCGGCTATCCGATCTCGGTGGTGGCCGGGGATTACAACGACGATGGTGAGTTGGAGTTGGTCACAGCCGATCATCACGGCAGTAGCGTGACGGTGCTGATGAGCAGCCATGATCTGCAGCCGTTGCTGGAGGACCCGGTGGGGAGCGGGTTGTGGACGAGCAGTATTGGTTGGGGTGTGATCGATCCGGCGGGGGAGAGCGATTACTGGAGTTTTTCGGCGCAGCAGGGAGACCAGCTTGTCGTCACCATGGAGTCGCTGGGTCTGCCCTATCCGTTGTTCTACGTCTACAACGCGGCAGGTCAACAGTTGTTCAACAGCAGCAGTTGGTCGAGCAATGGGTTCGGCAGTCCGGCGAAGGCGACCAATGCGGTGTACACGCTGCCGGCGACCGGCACGTACTACGTGCAGGCGATGGACTACTACGGCTATACGGGCGCGTATCAACTGCGGGTGGATCTCGGTCGCGGCGTGCCGCTGGAACCGAACGATGCGAACTTCGCCAACAACTCGCTCGGCGGTGCCAACGCATTGAGTTTTACGGCCGGCGACGCCGGGCATCTGGTGACGACACTGGCGGGCTCACTCTATTCGCAGGAAGGGGTAGACTACTTTGCGCTGGGTCGTTTGGATCCGGGGAACCAGATCGAGGTCTCCAGTCGGACGTTGAGTCTGAGCACGCTGGGCTACCGGGTACAGGTGGTGGGCAACGCGGTGGGTTTGCTGCCGGACGAGGACGGGAGCCAGCAGGACACTGGCGCACTCGATCACGATCGGGCAGACGGATGACTACTACCTGAAGGTCGAGGCCTTGAGTGGCGTGGGCATTCGCGGCCGCTACCTGGTGGACATGGACGTGCAGGATGTGGTGCCGCCGCGGATCATGTCGATCAGCGGCCTGCCGGCCGAGGGAGGGACGGCCGGTCTGCTGCTCAATCCGCTGACCGTGTACTTCAGCGAGGACGTGCAGACGGCCGGTTCGGGTGCGGCCGGCACGTGGGATCTGCGGGCGGCGGGTGTGGATGGTCTGTTCGACACGGCGGACGACGAGTTGTACACCCTCAGCCGCTCGGTCTCCTCGCGGTCGGTGTCGTTGACGGTGACAGACGGCCCACTGCAAGCGGGAAGTTATCGGTTCACAGCGCGGGCGTCTGCGCTGCTGGATCGGTTTGCCAATCCGCTGGACGGGAACGCGGACGGGACGGGCGGGGACGATCTGGTGCGGACATTCGCGGTAGTGATCCCGGAGGGGTACATTCTGGAGGACCGTGCGAACAATCTGCCCGGGGCCGCGACGTCGCTGAGTCTCTCACCGATCCCTGGACTACCGGACGGGACGTTTGCGCCGGCATGGTCGACGTCGACGGGCGGGTCCAATCCATATTACGTGGCCAGTGGGCTGCTCAATGGCGATGGGTATTTGGACGTGGTGACGGCCAATTATGGCAGTCACACCATCAGTGTGCTGCTGGGCCAGGGGAATGGCACGTTTGCACCAGCGGTGACCTATGCTGCGGGGACGAACCCGATGGCGGTGGCGCTGGCCGATTTCAACGGCGACGGGCAGTTGGACGTGGTGGGGGCGAACTCCGGGAGCCACACCGTAAGCGTCTGGCTGGGCAGCGGCGACGGCACGTTGGGAGCGGTCAGCACTGTGTCCGCAGGCTCGTATCCCTACCACGTTGTGGCGACCGACGTGAACGGTGACGGTCGGCCGGACTTGCTGGTGGCGAATTACTACAGCAATGCCATGAGCGTGCTGTTGGGCCAAGGCGATGGCACGTTCCAGGCGGGTGTCGGATTTGGTGTGGGCAGTAACCCGATCGAATCTGCGGTAGGAGACTGGAACAGGGACGGTTGGCTGGACGTGGCAGTGGCCAACTATGGCAGCAATACAGTGAGCATCCGGCTGGGCAATGGGGACGGGACGTTTGGGGCGCTGACGAATTACGGGGTGGGGAGCCAACCCAACGGGATCACGGCCGGTGATTTTGACGGGGACGGTTGGCTGGACTTAGCGGTGGCCAACTACAACAGCCACAACGTGAGCGTGCTGCGGGGGCAGGGGGACGGGACGTTTAGTGTGGTGGGGACGTATGGCAGCACGTATCCGTATCAAGTGATTGCCGAGGACTTGAACGGAGATGGCCAGTTGGATTTGGCGGTGGCCAACTACAACTCCAGCCAAGTGAGTGTCCTGGTGGGTCAGGGCGACGGGACATTTGCGGCGGGGCGGAGCACCAACGTGGGCGGCTATCCGATCTCGGTGGTGGCCGGGGATTACAACGACGATGGTGAGTTGGAGTTGGTCACAGCCGATCATCACGGCAGTAGCGTGACGGTGCTGATGAGCAGCCATGATCTGCAGCCGTTGCTGGAGGACCCGGTGGGGAGCGGGTTGTGGACGAGCAGTATTGGTTGGGGTGTGATCGATCCGGCGGGGGAGAGCGATTACTGGAGTTTTTCGGCGCAGCAGGGCGACCAGCTTGTCGTCACCATGGAGTCGCTGGGTCTGCCCTATCCGTTGTTCTACGTCTACAACGCGGCAGGTCAACAGTTGTTCAACAGCAGCAGTTGGTCGAGCAATGGGTTCGGCAGTCCGGCGAAGGCGACCAATGCGGTGTACACGCTGCCGGCGACCGGCACTTACTACGTGCAGGCGATGGACTACTACGGCTATGCGGGCGCGTATCAACTGCGAGTGGATCTCGGTCGCGGCGTGCCGCTGGAACCGAACGATGCGAACTTCGCCAACAACTCGCTCGGCGGTGCCAACGCATTGAGTTTTACGGCCGGCGACGCCGGGCATCTGGTGACGACACTGGCGGGCTCACTCTATTCGCAGGAAGGGGTAGACTACTTTGCGCTGGGTCGTTTGGATCCGGGGAACCAGATCGAGGTCTCCAGTCGGACGTTGAGTCTGAGCACGCTGGGCTACCGGGTACAGGTGGTGGGCAACGCGGTGGGTTTGCTGCCGGACGAGGACGGGAGCCAGCAGGACACTGGCGCCTTGATCACGATCGGGCAGACGGATGACTACTACCTGAAAGTCGAGGCCTTGAGTGGCGTGGGCATTCGCGGCCGCTACCTGGTGGACATGGACGTGCAGGATGTGGTGCCGCCGCGGATCATGTCGATCAGCGGCCTGCCGGCCGAGGGAGGGACGGCCGGTCTACTGCTCAATCCGCTGACCGTGTACTTCAGCGAGGACGTGCAGACGGCCGGTTCGGGTGCGGCCGGCACGTGGGATCTGCGGGCGGCGGGTGTGGATGGTCTGTTCGACACGGCGGACGACGAGTTGTACACCCTCAGCCGCTCGGTCTCCTCGCGGTCGGTGTCGTTGACGGTGACAGACGGCCCACTGCAAGCGGGAAGTTATCGGTTCACAGCGCGGGCGTCTGCGCTGCTGGATCGGTTTGCCAATCCGCTGGACGGGAACGCGGACGGGACGGGCGGGGACGATCTGGTGCGGACATTCGCGGTAGTGATCCCGGAGGGGTACATTCTGGAGGACCGTGCGAACAATCTGCCCGGGGCCGCGACGTCGCTGAGTCTCTCACCGATCCCTGGACTACCGGACGGGACGTTTGCGCCGGCATGGTCGACGTCGACGGGCGGGTCCAATCCATATTACGTGGCCAGTGGGCTGCTCAATGGCGATGGGTATTTGGACGTGGTGACGGCCAATTATGGCAGTCACACCATCAGTGTGCTGCTGGGCCAGGGGAATGGCACGTTTGCACCAGCGGTGACCTATGCTGCGGGGACGAACCCGATGGCGGTGGCGCTGGCCGATTTCAACGGCGACGGGCAGTTGGACGTGGTGGGGGCGAACTCCGGGAGCCACACCGTAAGCGTCTGGCTGGGCAGCGGCGACGGCACGTTGGGAGCGGTCAGCACTGTGTCCGCAGGCTCGTATCCCTACCACGTTGTGGCGACCGACGTGAACGGTGACGGTCGGCCGGACTTGCTGGTGGCGAATTACTACAGCAATGCCATGAGCGTGCTGTTGGGCCAAGGCGATGGCACGTTCCAGGCGGGTGTCGGATTTGGTGTGGGCAGTAACCCGATCGAATCTGCGGTAGGAGACTGGAACAGGGACGGTTGGCTGGACGTGGCAGTGGCCAACTATGGCAGCAATACAGTGAGCATCCGGCTGGGCAATGGGGACGGGACGTTTGGGGCGCTGACGAATTACGGGGTGGGGAGCCAACCCAACGGGATCACGGCCGGTGATTTTGACGGGGACGGTTGGCTGGACTTAGCGGTGGCCAACTACAACAGCCACAACGTGAGCGTGCTGCGGGGGCAGGGGGACGGGACGTTTAGTGTGGTGGGGACGTATGGCAGCACGTATCCGTATCAAGTGATTGCCGAGGACTTGAACGGAGATGGCCAGTTGGATTTGGCGGTGGCCAACTACAACTCCAGCCAAGTGAGTGTCCTGGTGGGTCAGGGCGACGGGACATTTGCGGCGGGGCGGAGCACCAACGTGGGCGGCTATCCGATCTCGGTGGTGGCCGGGGATTACAACGACGATGGTGAGTTGGAGTTGGTCACAGCCGATCATCACGGCAGTAGCGTGACGGTGCTGATGAGCAGCCATGATCTGCAGCCGTTGCTGGAGGACCCGGTGGGGAGCGGGTTGTGGACGAGCAGTATTGGTTGGGGTGTGATCGATCCGGCGGGGGAGAGCGATTACTGGAGTTTTTCGGCGCAGCAGGGAGACCAGCTTGTCGTCACCATGGAGTCGCTGGGTCTGCCCTATCCGTTGTTCTACGTCTACAACGCGGCAGGTCAACAGTTGTTCAACAGCAGCAGTTGGTCGAGCAATGGGTTCGGCAGTCCGGCGAAGGCGACCAATGCGGTGTACACGCTGCCGGCGACCGGCACGTACTACGTGCAGGCGATGGACTACTACGGCTATACGGGCGCGTATCAACTGCGGGTGGATCTCGGTCGCGACGTGCCGCTGGAACCGAACGATGCGAATTTCGCCAACAACTCGCTCGGCGGTGCCAACGCATTGAGTTTTACGGCCGGCGACGCCGGGCATCTGATGACGACACTGGCGGGCTCACTCTATTCGCAGGAAGGGGTAGACTACTTTGCGCTGGGTCGTTTGGATCCGGGGAACCAGATCGAGGTCTCCAGTCGGACGTTGAGTCTGAGCACGCTGGGCTACCGGGTACAGGTGGTGGGCAACGCGGTGGGTTTGCTGCCGGACGAGGACGGGAGCCAGCAGGACACTGGCGCCTCGATCACGATCGGGCAGACGGATGACTACTACCTGAAAGTCGAGGCCTTGAGTGGCGTGGGCATTCGCGGCCGCTACCTGTTGGATATGGACGTGCAGGACGTGGTGCCGCCGCGGATCATGTCGATCAGCGGTCTGCCGGCCGAGGGAGGGACGGCCGGTCTGCTGCTCAATCCGCTGACCGTGTACTTCAGCGAGGACGTGCAGACGGCCGGTTCGGGTGCGGCCGGCACGTGGGATCTGCGGGCGGCGGGTGTGGATGGTCTGTTCGACACGGCGGACGACGAGTTGTACACCCTCAGCCGCTCGGTCTCCTCGCGGTCGGTGTCGTTGACGGTGACAGACGGCCCACTGCAAGCGGGAAGTTATCGGTTCACAGCGCAGGGCGTCTGCGCTGCTGGATCGGTTTGCCAATCCGCTGGACGGGAACGCGGACGGGACGGGCGGGGACGATCTGGTGCGGACATTCGCGGTAGTGATCCCGGAGGGGTACATTCTGGAGGACCGTGCGAACAATCTGCCCGGGGCCGCGACGTCGCTGAGTCTCTCACCGATCCCTGGACTACCGGACGGGACGTTTGCGCCGGCATGGTCGACGTCGACGGGCGGGTCCAATCCATATTACGTGGCCAGTGGGCTGGTCAATGGCGATGGGTATTTGGACGTGGTGACGGCCAATTATGGCAGTCACACCATCAGTGTGCTGCTGGGCCAGGGGAATGGCACGTTTGCACCAGCGGTGACCTATGCTGCGGGGACGAACCCGATGGCGGTGGCGCTGGCCGATTTCAACGGCGACGGGCAGTTGGACGTGGTGGGGGCGAACTCCGGGAGCCACACCGTAAGCGTCTGGCTGGGCAGCGGCGACGGCACGTTGGGAGCGGTCAGCACTGTGTCCGCAGGCTCGTATCCCTACCACGTTGTGGCGACCGACGTGAACGGTGACGGTCGGCCGGACTTGCTGGTGGCGAATTACTACAGCAATGCCATGAGCGTGCTGTTGGGCCAAGGCGATGGCACGTTCCAGGCGGGTGTCGGATTTGGTGTGGGCAGTAACCCGATCGAATCTGCGGTAGGAGACTGGAACAGGGACGGTTGGCTGGACGTGGCAGTGGCCAACTATGGCAGCAATACAGTGAGCATCCGGCTGGGCAATGGGGACGGGACGTTTGGGGCCGCTGACGAATTACGGGGTGGGGAGCCAACCCAACGGGATCACGGCCGGTGATTTTGACGGGGACGGTTGGCTGGACTTAGCGGTGGCCAACTACAACAGCCACAACGTGAGCGTGCTGCGGGGCCGGGGGACGGGACGTTTAGTGTGGTGGGGACGTATGGCAGCACGTATCCGTATCAAGTGATTGCCGAGGACTTGAACGGAGATGGCCAGTTGGATTTGGCGGTGGCCAACTACAACTCCAGCCAAGTGAGTGTCCTGGTGGGTCAGGGCGACGGGACATTTGCGGCGGGGCGGAGCACCAACGTGGGCGGCTATCCGATCTCGGTGGTGGCCGGGGATTACAACGACGATGGTGAGTTGGAGTTGGTCACAGCCGATCATCACGGCAG
>CAWDIM010000017.1:0-384472 GCA_963802295.1 uncultured Planctomycetota bacterium
GGCGGCTGGTACCAGGGAAGTCGGCAGGGATACCGGGGACAGATCGAAGAAGCAGCCAAGCGGGGCTACGTGGGAGTGACCATCAGCTACCGGCTGATGCAGTTCGACGAATCCAAGAAGGAAACCACCACCGCCACCCCGATCTTTCCAGCACAAATCCAGGACGCCAAGGCCGCTGTCCGCTGGTTGCGGGCCAATGCCAAGGATTACCACGTCAATCCAGATCGGATTGGGGTGACAGGTGCTTCCGCAGGCGGTCACCTTTCCCTGCTCGTGGGCCTCACTGATCCTGCGGCGAATTTGGAGGGTGACAGCGGCAGTCCAGATCAGTCCAGCCGCGTGCAAGCGGTGGTCAATGTATTCGGGCCGACCGACATGGCATTCTGCTACGAGAAAAGCTCTGTGGCTTGGATCTTTCGTTTGTTCATGGGCGGTACACCAGAGGAGACCGCTGACCGTTACAAGGCTGCCAGCCCGCTCACCTACGTCAGCGCAGACGATCCACCCGTCCTCACCATCCACGGGGATCAAGACGCGCTAGTGCCGGTCGAGCAAGCAAAGAAACTCGACGAGAAGATGAAGGCGGTCGGAGCCTCCCACACGCTGCTGGTCTTCGAGGGGCAGGGTCACGGCTTTGGTGGGGAGTATCAGCAGAAGGCAGAAAAGGCAACGTGGGACTTTTTCGACAAGCATTTGAAGAAGTGACCGAGATATGGAGCACGAGGAAGCTCTATACTTGCTGAACACCAAGCTGGACGAGTACCGCAAATTGTCCCACGCCGAAGTGGCAGCAAAGATTGGCAGCGAGCAAGTCGTGGAAGTGACTGGTCCCTCCGGTACGGCCTGCCAGATCGAGATCCAGATTGTGTGGGATAGGAAGCCGAACGGCGCTGTCCGCGTGCCGGGGGCCATTGACGACGGCGGATGGCGAGCCTTCCTGCCGCTGACCAGGGATCTGCTGATATCGCCGGATACAACAGAAGAGAAATGAACGAGTTCAAGGTATTACCCATCGGTTATCGTCTTTTGTCGTTCCCTCGTACAACAAGGAGCATGAGTTATGTTGAGCACCGCATTTCTGTTGACGGCGTCGATGGTGGTGACGCAGGCGGATCAATCTTCTCCGCTACCTGAAAACGTTTCTGCATGGCTGCAATACGAGATGGGCACTTGGGAGTTCAAAGGTAAGATCGGTGCGAACAGCTACGCAGGAAAATGGTCGGCCCGCTGGGCTCCCGGCAAACACTGTTCGATGCTCAACTTGTCCTCGGTTCCAGGTAAACCCGAGGAATCCGCTGTACAAATGACAGGTATCACGGGCTACGACCCTGTCGGTAAGCGGTTCATCGAGAATAGCTTCTGGTCCACTGGAGCGCATTACACAATCTCCTGGGGCTGGGACGCCAGCAATCCGGTCCGAGACAGAGGGGTCATCGAGGGGGAACTCACAGGAGTAGAGAAGGGCAAGGAAATCAAGACCAAGGCGACAGTGGAACGCAAAGGCCCGGAGGAATTCACGTACATATCCGAGACCGTTGATGACGAACCTATTGAACTCGTTTTTCGCAAGATCGAAGAGCCCACACAAGGCAAGGAACAACGACGGTAGGAGCGACGACGAAGAAATTGTTGAGGTTATCAGGGCTTGCTCGTTGCCGCTGTGGCGCGGCAACCACGATGACTTGTCATTGCGGATATTTGTCAAGAAACTTCTGTGGTTGCGAGGGCAGGAATGAATTCCTACGCGGGCCGTTTCAACAGTCCTGCTCTCGTAGAGCATTTCCCGTTAACGTGCAAATTTAACATCGTCATTCTTGCCATTGCACAGGACTGCTGCCACTCGTACCCGTCCCGCTCTTATTTGGTATCCACTCTAACCAAGGCTGGCCACTCTCCAATCGCTCAGCGAAGGTACGATTCAACAAGTGGTCGTAGAATGAAAAGTAATCTGTTCGCTCACCACTCCTAAAATACTTGGCAGCATCTTCTCGCCTTCCATCCGCCAACGCATCGACCCCGAGCGCAAGGTACGCCGAGCAGTCGAATCGACGAGACTTGCCAGTCACCGCCAACAAGGAAGTCGCGTCACAATCTCCAGCGACCGATCATAGTTCCTGACTGCGTGCAGTGCGGTACACACGGCATTCCTGATGATCGGGTTCAACACTTTCATCTGCTCGTCCGTCAAGTGAGCGACGTGGAAGTCCTCCATCGCATTGCGGATGACCATGGCGATGTACAGAGCACTGTCCTCGGTGGCCACAGCTACCTTGGTACTTGGCGCGGCGGCTTTCTTGCGTCTTGTCATGTTTGCTGCTCCAAGCCCATCAATGCTCGGACTATACGTCTATGCGGCTGCATCCCAAAAGTGTCGGTGCATTGCGATTCGCCAGATTGCTGTGTAGCACCCAAGTCACCGCGGCTGGTTGTTCGCTTCCCACTCACCCTTGAAGAACCGCAGCAGTCCCTCCGCATAGCTGGCGTTCGGCTCATCGTGGAGGAACGTGTGTCCTCCGTTGGGAACGATCCACAGATAGGAATGCGGAATCGACGTGTACATCATCACCGGAATGTCAACCGGAAAGAACTTGTCCCGATCACCGTGCATAATCAGAGTGCGGGCTTTTATGGTGGACAGGTACGGCGTCGTGAAATTCATGTCCTCGTAGGAATCTTTGAAATCGTGGAATTGCATTACCAGTGCTCGGACCTGCTCATCGCCGCGTCGGTTCCGGAACACGAACAGATGGCCCCCCAAGGGATCCTGTCCCATGTCTTCCCGCACCAGGTTCGCCAGGCGATCGAATCCCAAGTGCAGGTTGACCGGCTCGACATGCAGATAGATGCGCACGACGCACGGCAAGCTCAGCATCGCGAGGCCTCCTCGCGGCACAGCCGCAGCCACCTCCGCAGTGACTCGTCGTCCAGCCCGCGCGGCACGCGGCACACGAGCGACCCCACCACCAACTCGCACATCGGCCCCGTGAGCGCCAGCGTCGGCGCGGCACCTTCCGCCACGAGCTTGATCGGCAGGAAAGCCCGGCTCGTCGGCGCACGGCCTCCCCGCTTCGACCCACCTGCCAGTCGCCGGCGCCAATCATAGAACGTCACGGGATGGACGCGTTCACGCCGACAGAACTCCGCCACCGACAGTCCCGACACGCGCTGGCGCGCG
The DNA here is from genome assembly GCA_963802295.1 of uncultured Planctomycetota bacterium. Taxonomy (GTDB): domain Bacteria; phylum Planctomycetota; class Planctomycetia; order Pirellulales; family Pirellulaceae; genus JAJRVM01. Next base: position 3,176 of record CAWDIM010000017.1, read on the forward strand.
ACTCGATCTCTCCACTTCGCCGTCACGGCCGGGCTCGGACCTGTTCTTCTTGCCATCGATATGTCTCCTGAAACGGACTTGGTAGATACCCAGGGCTGTCAGGATACAATGGCCGGCAAGGACGTAATCCGCAGAACGTTTACGCAGATGCCGATATTCACCCTGCACGACAGTATCGTGACGACACGCCATTTCAGCCAATACGTGCAGGATGTGATGGTGGACGAATTTAGAAAGCTGGATATTAATGCGAAAGTGAGGATTGACCCATGTGTCCAAGTTGCGGCAGCGTAAATGTTGTTAACAATAATGAAGAGGGCTATCAGCCGCTCTGCCTGGAGTGTGGTTGGACCGGACCGGAAGAGGAGTGAGGCGACCAACGATAGTGTACCGCAGCAGGTATGTGATGAATCATGTCATTTGATGTGCAAGACATAAGCAAGGGTGAGAAACCGGCTGCAGACTTTAACGCATTGGTTGCGGTATGTGTTGTACAGAATGGAAAAGGGAAGTACGGCGAGAATGGAAGACAGACTGAGCCAGAGTGCATCTTGGGTGTGGCACAACACGGGCATGATTTACGTGGCGGTAAGTTGTCGTGTCGTGCTATGAGTTCTGGGAGGCAGTGTGTGGTAGAGTCACTCCGAGGCAGAGAATATAATGGCGTATTACGCTGTTCTTGAAATGGGTTGATCGGAACCCGGATGATCGCTGGCCGAAGCCACCGGGCGTTGAGGACATTGACCGTAAGCCGATCAGTTTGCCGCAGGACGATCGTGGTGTTGCTTTCCAGACCATTACCAAAGAGACCTACTCCCCGGAACAGTTGGCGACGATTCTGGGATATCCAGATGCGTTTGGAAAAGCACTCAGCTGTTGAAGTGTTACGCGAACCTGCCGTTTAAGAGGTTATTCGAGGCTACAACGGACTTGGCCCCATATTTCCGCCCGATGCTAGACGCTTTGCACTCCTCACTCTGATCGACCGAAGAGAAGCTCCCGGTTGAGGCTATGCAGTGCGAACCACGATAGCGGCCATCCGCGCCGTCACATTGGCGACACTGCTCGGTCGCATTCTTAGCCGATACTGCACCAGGTGGATGTGACCTGTGCGCAACGAAAATGCGTCATGGTGCGGAGGAGGGGCCGACCGGTGTGCGCTAGCGAACGGCAGCGATAACAGGGCGGTGAGTTGACTCACCATTTTCGACACGCTTGTTACCGCTCGCGTTCATCCGTTTGTGTACGCCCGGCATGGGCGTGATTTTATGGGGTGCAAGTCCCCTGTACGAGACTGGGAGTCTCAAGGAGGTCAGTATACCAAATGATCGCTCCGATTGACAAAGTACGAGGTGAAGGCAACTGCGGGAGGGTGACCGACCGTGGGGAGGAAGCCTGCGAATGCGTGCGTAAGTACCGGCCTGACATCGCCGCCGGTCGCATTCTCACCAGCGCTGCGAGGTTACGTACAGAAACGTCATATAAGGCCGGCGTGGCCAGGCGAGTGAGCACAACATCACGAAGCCGTTCCCAGACGACTACGCAGGTAAATGACGAGCTTGTGCAGCGACAGATCACGCTCTTATCCGGGGAGACCTGCATCGCTCCGAGGAGTAAGGCTTGCCTGAAAGCGAGGAACGGATCGGCGAAAGCCGGTCCGGGCGACGCAGGAGTCAGCAGCGGTCGTAATACTGACACTCGAAAACCAATCGAGACAGGAAGGACCAAACGATGAAGTCCAAGGAGGAGCCATCGCTCGGCTCGCTGCGAGGGAACCCCTCTTCTTCGGAAGAGACCACAGGTTCACTGTCCCGACCGGGACGTACCGCATCGGCGCTGAGCGAGAAACCAGCCTTGAGTCTGTTCTCAGAGTCTCTGATGGAAGCGGTGGTGGATTCCACCAACATGGAGCGTGCCTGGAAACAGGTCCGTGCGAACCGTGGAGCCCCTGGCCCCGACGGCATCACGCTGGCTGCGTTTCCCGAATGGGTTCGTCCCCGTTGGCCGGCGATTCAACAACAGCTTCTCGATGGCACTTACCGCCCCGAACCGGTGCGGAGAAAGGTCATCGCCAAACCGGATGGCGGTGAGAGGTTGCTCGGAATTCCAAACGTGCTCGACCGCCTCATCCAACAAGCCATCCTGCAAGTCCTCACACCCGTGTTCGATCCGGGCTTCTCCGAATCGAGCTACGGTTTTCGACCAGGACGCTCGGCTCACGGAGCAGCCAAGCAAGTGCAACGGATCATCCGCCGCGGGTACCGTTTTGCCGTCGACATGGATCTGTCGAAATTCTTCGACCGATGCCAACACGACGTACTCATGAGTCGCGTCTCCCGCAAGGTGCGCGACGAACGGATGCTGCAGCTGATCGGCCGATACTTGCGAGCGGGCGTGATGGTCGAAGGTGTGTTGCACGCCAGTGATGAAGGCACCCCACAAGGCGGACCCGCGTCACCGTTCCTCGCCAACATCCTGCTGGATGATCTGGACAAGGAACTGGAGCGCCGCGGGTTGCCGTTTGTGCGCTACGCCGACGACTGTGCGCCAGGCAATGTGTGTACGAGATGAGGGTAGGTCCCTCGCAGCCGGCCTGCGGAGGTAGGCTGCAAACCACCGTAAGCGGCTGTGGTTAAGAGCCATGGTCGTGAGCGTTACGGAAAAGGCAAGGCTTGACCTTGTCAGGTGGGAAACGGAAAGACGAATGCAAATGAACCACTGATGACCCGTCGAAAGCGTAGGAATGACGTCAAAACCGGGAGGTAGTCGTTAACCCGGGATGAGCTCTGGAGCAATCCGCTTACTGCCAGAGTGGCGTCCGGCGTAAAGGTGGCGTGAGTCCGTTTCAGGCTCGTGTGCGTAACCTGGGAACCTGTCGCCTCGATGTTAAGGGAGCCGTCCAAGTGGTAGCCCCACAAGGACCTGAGTACCGATGCGAGGCACAGGGACGGACTGGTCTGTAGTAGTGATGAAGCGTCCGTAATGGACGTGGAGCGAAGGGACCAGATTGTTCAGCTAATGAAGTGAACCAACTGCAAAGGAGGAGTTCATGACAACAGCAAAGCCGTATGCGATTCCAAAACAGATCGTTTGGGACGCGTACAAGAAAGTCAAGGCGAATCACGGAGCGGCCGGTGTGGACGGTCAATCGCTGATGGACTTCGAGAAAGACTTGAAGGGGAATCTCTACAAGCTCTGGAATCGAATGTCGTCGGGCAGTTACTTCCCGCCTCCAGTCCGTCTCGTCGAGATTCCGAAAGGCAATACGGGGCAGACTCGACCGCTGGGAATTCCGACCGTTTCGGACCGAATCGCCCAGATGGTCGTGAAGTTGATGCTTGAACCGCATGTCGAACCACACTTCCATTCCGACTCGTATGGGTATCGACCTGGCAAGTCGGCCCTGGATGCGGTGGGGGTGACGCGTCAGCGTTGCTGGCGTCGCGACTGGGTGATCGATCTGGATATCAAAGGCTTCTTTGACAATCTCGATTGGGACCTGGTGATGCGAGCGGTGCGACATCACACGGATGTCCCGTGGATTCTACTTTATGTAGAACGCTGGTTGAGGGCTCCGGTGCAACACGCGGACGGACGCCTCGAAGAACGAACGAAGGGATCGCCGCAAGGGTCTGTGATCAGCCCCTTGCTGTCCAATCTGTTCATGCATTATGCGTTCGATGAATGGCTGCGGCGTAATTTCGCAGATGTTCAATTCGCACGCTATGCCGATGACGCCATCGTGCACGCCCGCAGCCGCCAAGAGGCTGAGGTATTGCTGGTGGCGATACGGCAACGTCTGGCGGAATGCAGCTTGGAACTTCATCCTGAGAAGACCAAGATCGTGTACTGCAAAGACGATGACCGACGCGGCACGCATGAACATACCTCGTTCGACTTCCTGGGCTACACGTTTCGTCCACGTCGAGCCAAGAACCGGTGGGGCAAGCTGTTTATCAGCTTTCTCCCTGGTGTGAGCAACAAGGCGGCGAATTCGATCCGTGCCACGGTCCGTTCGTGGAGGATTGGTGCGACGCGCAACAACCAGAGCCTGGAGGAGATCGCGACGTTCGTCAATCCTTTCGTACGCGGATGGGTGAATTATTATGGTCGATATTATCCATCGGCCCTGACACCCGTCTTGCGGAGCCTGGAACGCAGCCTTGTGTACTGGGTACGTCGCAAGTTCAAACGATTTCGCTACCATCAACGTCAGGCTGTGCACTGGTTGGGCCGCGTGGCTCAACGAGAACCTCAGCTCTTTACCTTGTGGTCACATGGAATCCGACCTGCGTCTGGACAATAAGAGCCGGATGAGCCGAGAGGTTCCCGTCCGGTTCCGTGAGGGCCTGGGGGTGCGATTCCCCCGGGCTACTCGACTCGTGATCTTCACGCGATCCCGACGCGCAGCGGAACGGGTGTTTCGCTCGGTGAACCGCTACCTCACCCAACATCTGCGGCTGGTGGTCAATGAAACCAAGAGCCGCATCGTGGAGGCGGACGGAGTCGAGTACCTCGGCTTCGTCTTCCGCGGACGTCGAGCGACGATCAACGTGACGGAAAAGAACATCCAGAAGTTCAGACGTCGCATCCGTCAACTGACCGGCCGAAGCCGGGGCATCTCGATGGACCGACGCCTGAGCGAGCTGCGCCGTTATCTGCGTGGCTGGATGGGTTACTTTGGCTTAGCCGCGCAGCTCAAGCTGTTCGATAAACTCGACCAGTGGCTGCGACGTCGGCTGCGGATGTGCTACTGGAAGCGCTGGCGGTATGCCCGCACGCGCCGACGGGAACTCATTCGTCTCGGCGTTCCGCGGCGACAAGCGATCCGTCACGCGCGTAGTCGGAAAGGCCCCTGGCACATGGCGAAATCCATCGCTACGGGAGTCGGCCTGACCAACGTCTGGCTGCAATCGCAAGGACTACTCAGCCTGAAGACACTCTGGGCACAACTTGCTCCCCTTCGTCGAACCGCCTAGTGCGGACCCGCATGCTAGGTGGTGTGGGGAGGGTCACCGGCGACGGTGGCCCTTACCCGATTCGGCCTTGCCTCACCAACGTCAGTAGACGGGGACTTGTCCAACAGGGGCTGGAGTCGAAGCAGGATGGAGCGCTGGAGCAGCACCGGGTAGAGATGAACGACCACGCCTGGCAACAGGATCCACAGTGCGCCCCATGGGTGTCCGGTGAAAAGTGCGACGGCGGCCAACAGTACGTGGATGGCAAAGCAGACGCCGTGGGCTCCACCACCGCCGCGCGCCGCCAGTACCCGGAGCGGTAAGCGGGTCCTGGTAATGGCGGATCCCCACGCGGGGTAGACGTTGCGGCGATTCCATCCGGAGCGCTCGAGCAGCCAGGCGAAGATGCCGACGCCGAGAAGGCGATGGAGTACTCGCTCGCCCGCGGGGACGCGACACCAGCGGGGAGGCAGACGTCGCAGAACGGGGACGGCCACCCCGGCCGTGAGAAAGGCCGTCCAAATGGTCACTATCAGCGCAAAGACTGGATGGCCCGGACCGATGTCACCGTCGAACCAGAACACCATCAGCACCCCGGCCCAGATCAGCATCCCGATCCAGTACGCCACGCGCACGTTCCGGTCGTGCTGCAGGACGCTGACCAGGTCCGTGGATCTTGCTTTCGGTGACGGGTCAGTGCTCACCCGACGCTCCTGTCGCCGAACTAATGATTGTCCAGAACGGCCTATCCCGAATGCAGCAGCCTGGGAATAGGCCGACCGTCGCGTCGGACTATCCCGCCCGACTCCCAACTTGGATTATCGACTCAGGCCCTTGGCTGTCAAACATTTGAAGCTGGATCACCGGGTTGCCGGTCGCCGGGATAGGCCGACCTCGATAACTCCCTATTGGCAGTTGGATAGGCCGACCGGCCCAGCCATCCTTCACAATACCTTCGATTGCCGGGCCACCTCGACGGCTCTGGTTTGGCCGCTCCCGCTCCGGCACCGCACATCGCCCTCAATATGCCCCGACCGGGTTGGCGGGTCAATTCGGAATTCGATCGTATTCTGCTCGATTCGCAAACGTATGGGTAAATGAAACAGCGGAGGCCGTAACGCTTGGCATCAGCGGCGGCGAAACGCGTCAGCCGCATGCCGTTGTTAGGCCGATGGGGGTTGTCTGGTCTGTCAAACTTCGTAGGGATCGCATCGCGACTAGGCCACCGGTACGAAGAAGGCCCCACGTCGCCGTGCCGCGCAGCAGCAGCACGACCGCGACCGTGGTCGACGCGATCACCAGCAACGAACTTTCTGGACCGAACATCCCGCCGGTCAGCCAGTCGGGCCCGGCAAAGCGGCTTTCGAGTGGCGCAACTTGCGCCAGTCCTCAATGCCGGAAAGCGGGATGCCACCGAGCAGAATGGTGAAGTTCCATGCCGCGTGATTGGCGGCCACCACCCACAGGTTGCGCGTCAAGACGAACACCCCGGCCCAGAGCAGGCCCATCAAAGTCACTGATATCAGCATTGTCACCACATCGCTGATCCCACCTTGTGCGACGTTCTCCAAATGCTGCAGGGCGAACGCCACCGCTTGTACCACCAACGCCACCTTCGTTCCCCAGGCCCGTTCCAGGATCCGGAACAGCAGGCAGCGGTAAGTCAGTTCTTCCAAGATAGCCGCGATGCCGATAAGGGCTGCCACGCCGAGCAGCGCCGACGAGGCGCCGCGAAACAGCACTCGTTCGTAGACGCCCAGAACGAATAGCACGGCCATCGGCAGCGCCACCAAGGCAGCGCCGCTCGCGCCGCCCACCAACAGGTGAATCGGCCGCAGATGCAGCTCGGTCGCTTCGCGTTTTTCATGCCAGTGCACGAAAGCCCAGTAGCCCGCCACTGCCGTCAGAAGGATACCAACGCGTCTGAAGACACTGAGTAATTCGAGCCCGGGATGGAACGCCGCGTCGATCAGCGGCAGCAGGACCTGTCGAAAGATCAGAATCGAGCCAAGAATCGCCACCCCACCCAGCAGCAGTGAGCCGAGCATGCGGCCGGCGACGCGCATCCGCCGTCGCGCGACGCTTCCAGATGCAAGCGGAGCGGTGCGGTTTGTCTCAATACCCTTAAGATTTGGAGAATCAACAAGTGGCTCATGATTCTTCATGTCGGCCTAACTAATGATTGTCCAGAACGGCCTATCCCGAATGCAGCAGCCTGGGAATAGGCCGACCGTCGCGTCGGGCTATCCCGCCCGACGGCAACCTTGGACTATCGACTCAGGTCCTTGGCTGTCGAGCATTTGAAGCTGGATCACTGAGTTGCCGGTCACCGGGATAGGCCGACCTCGATAACTCCCTATTGGCAGTTGGATAGGCCGACCGGCCCAGCCATCCTTCACAATACCTTCGAGTAACACTTCAGTTACCCCGGCAGTGGCGTTCGAGCCCAACTCCCTATAGGTAAGTCCCATTTTGCCATCTCAATCAGATATCCATCAACCCGTGGGAGCCGAGGTTTTTGACACAGCACCCGAACCCACCATAGAGTTACCTACCTGTTCACATGACATAATGCACCTTCTGACTGCAACCTCGCCGTAGTGCTTTGTTACGGCTAAAAGTTGGGGTGCCTGGGGTCGAACGCAGTGAGCCCCCCAGTCGCGAAGAACTGGGGGCGAGCTAACGCTCGACCCCAGCCACCCAATCCCCAGATTAAGCTGTCACAAAGCAGTAGGTCGTTTTGTGATCGTCCCGTCGGTCCCCAAGTCGGCCAGACTTTGCCGGACAATGGAACGGCGGTGGCGCACACCGAGGTGATTTCCGACAGGTCTGTTGCGCGCACAGGTCTGACAGACCTGCTGCAGTTCTTGGAGTGTCGTCATTTTGATTTTGGACGAGCCGAAAGTCAGCCGACTGGTGTGTCATTCTGTTGGCGCTCACCTCTGGATTCTCTTTTTCCTTGGCCATTTTTTGCCGCCTGTCTTATCCGCTGCGTCGAAGCACAATGCAGGCGTGGTCTTTTCTCGATGACCGGGAGGTCAAGAACAGCATGACGTGCAGCGTGATGCCACCGAGTGGGGAGGATCGGGCATGGGAGCAAGCACCGGCGGCCCTGGAGCTTGGCAAGTGTCGACGAATCTCGAGACAGTGGTGGCCAATTACCTTTGTGCACGGAGAGCAGCCTCGGGGACGCGGGAGGCGTATTCCGCCACGGTGAAGAAATGGGGGCAATGGGGCAAAGGACTGGCCCTTGACGAAATCGGTCGCAAGGAAATCCGGGAGTTTCTTGACTGGGTGCACGAGCGCGCGGTCGCGCAGGGTGGATCGAATCCCGGTCGCACGGCGAATAAGGCTCGCGAACACCTCCGAGCCGTCATGGCCTGGGCCTGGGAACAGGATCTCCTGGAGGCTCTCCCGGGATTCCCAACACCTCGCCAGCACCGGGCCGTCGCGGGTCGACACTACCTGACCAAGGAGGAGATCAACGCCCTGTATTTCGCGACGCACCGCATGCCGCCGCCGAAGGGCTGGGACCAACGGTTTCCTGTTGGACGATTCTGGCGGTGCGCGCTGGTGGTGTTCTTCAACTATGGCATTGACACCGGTACCGTTTGGAAGTGCGCGTCCTTCCACGAGCCCATCCTGTGGCGCCACGTCTCGTGGGAGCGGCAGTCGCCAGATCGCGAGATCAAGGAACAATCTCGGTGGGGATGGCTCTTCTATCGAAGGGTGAAAACGGGCAAGACTTTCTACAGGCCGATGAATCGCGTCGTGCATGCCCACATCCGAAGCATCATGCCCGAGGACCCGCGTCCCGACGATCCTGTGTTTCTGGGAGGCGGGACTCGTCCCAACCAGCGTTTTCAACAGCTTTGCGAACTCGCTGGAATCAAGCCCCGGCTGGATGCGGAAAGCGGCCAGGCGACCCCCTGGTTGCTCAAAGATCTCCGCAAGACATGTGCTACGTACTACGATGAGCATCTCCCGGAATCATCCATCGAGATCCTCGGTCACTCCGTGGCGGGCGTGACCTATCGTCATTACGCGCACAGGGCGCCGCTGGCATTCAAGGCCATCATGACGATTCCACAGCCATCGGCGTTCTCCGCACTCCTCAAAGGGTATGATGGTGAGTGTCCGTGTTGTCGGACGCAATTCGCGGACGCGTCCTAAACGAGGTAGATGTGAGCTGAGCGCGCAGTTTACGGCTAGCCGCATGAGCCAGAATAGAGAAGCTGGACGAATCGATCCGCAGCTGTTTGCAGTCCGACGCAGCACAGCTATCATTAGAGTCGCACCGGGTGTACTGTCGGTCGGCCTCGTGGTTTTAAAAGTTCCTTGAACATTGAAAAGGAGTTCGCAGATGGCCATGCAAGGATATTTTGACGTTTTTCCCGAGAAGAAGACAACAGAACTGCGGACCGCGACCTTTACGGACGGCAACGCGGATGACCCGCTGCCTGACGGGACGTTCTTATTCACCGAATACTACTGTACGGATCTGAGGTGCAACTGTCAGCGAGTTCTCGTGAAGGTCTTTCACGCACGCTCGGAGGACGCTCCGCCGGATGAAGTCGCTACGATCAGCTATAGCTGGAACCCGAGCAGTGATGAAACGTGGGAACGTCTGAATTCGGACGTGCCCAATCCGTTTCTGGATCCGCTCCATCGGCAAGCCCCCTATGCGTCCGAGTTGCTCGATTTCTGGTGCACAATGATCAAGCGTGACAAAGCTTATGCGTCGCGGCTGGAACGTCACTACGACGAGATCCGGGCAGAGATCGGGCCGACAGAGGAGCAGTGGGATGGGAGCCACGTGTCGAGCCATGACGCGCAGAAGAGTTCCTTCCGCCCGCTCACCAAACGAGAACGGACGGTCCGAAAACGGCTCTTGGCTCGCGCTCGCAAGCGGAAATGATGCGTTTTCGTAGTGTCCGGGTAGGCCGGAACCGCTAACCGCCGTTTGGGTCAGTGGTGACTTTGGTGCCTCAGCCCCAGCGCACGATCGGCGGCGCATGCCGAAACGGTTCCTGCCAATGTCTCGCGCGGTCCGGACGCTTTGGCTGGAGTGTCATCATGTTGATTTTGTGGTCAACGCGAGCGATACCGATCAATGTGTCATCCTGATAGCACAGCGATTCCCCACAACGTTCGCCGGTGGATGTGACCCCGTTATCATCCAGCATCGGTTCATTGATCTACTTTTTGACCATCGTGACATGACTTGTCCGCGCGCATCTGTGTGCATCCGTGAAATCCGTGGTCGCGTCTCGTGGTACATCGGGGTCGGCAGACTGAGGGGACATAGTCGCGTGCCGGCACTCGAGGTGAGCCTCATTGTTCACCAACTGTCGCCGCCAGTCCATGGCAGATCCGAGCGGCACTAACGGTCGCCGGTCGATTCCAGACGTCCTTCGATCTCACGAAGAAGGATGTCACCGACTACAATCGGCCACCAATCTTCTCCGAGGATGTTGCCCCGCCCCGAATCGAGCTGAGCGCGGGCCTGGTCGTAGTAAGCCCGCGCTTCCGTTTGTCGGTTCAGTTCGAGCAGTCGGATCGCTTCCCACGCACACTCCACTGCATGGGACAGCGGGGCATCTGCTTCCAACTTCGGCGTGAATTTGGCTTCAGGGTTACCTCTGCGACTGTCGACTACCTGGACCAGGAATTTCAGGTCCGGATTGTCCTTGGCCGCTTCGTATTCCGCGGCGATCAACTCGGCAGCACTCGGGAATCTCTGCGCGGTGTCTGGCTCTAATAAGCAGGTCCACGCGGCCGCAATTCGGGCATTATCTCGCGACTCTGACGCAATGTCGAGTAGCCGCTCACAACAAGCCAGATAACGATCGATGTCCTGATATTGGAGGGAAAGCATCGCTTCGGCACAGCGAGGCCAGGGGCTCCCGGGCTCTAGCTCACAGATGCGGGCGAAATCGCCGGCGGCCAGCTTCCACTGCTGCATGCGAGCGTAAATGGTCGCCCGTTCTGAAAGAAGTTCCGTACTGTCGGGCTTCCATGCGAGCATGGCAGACAAGACTGTAACAGCCTCTGGCAGGTTTTTCTGTCTAGCCAGCTCGCGCACATCTTCAAGCTGCCTCAACACTTGTGCGTTGAGTAACGAGGAATCATTGACAAGTTCATAACCTTTGAGTGCATCCCGAATCTGAAGCTGACCATCTGCAGTGCCACAGGCAATCGCACGCCCGTCAGGGCTCCAGGTGACCGACGTAAAGTAGCTATCAGGATGCTCGAACGTGATTATTTCCTGGCCGAGTTCGGTGTGCCAAATACGGACGGTACCGTCAAAACTCGACGAGGCTAATCGGGATCCATCGGGGCTCCAGACGGCGTCGCGGACGTTGGCAAAATGTCCCCGCAGAGTGTCCCGCCGAGTTGGAGTATCCAAGTCATACAGAACAAGATCGTGTCCCATGGTGACTGCAAGTCGCCGGCTGTCAGGAGAAAACTGAACGGAACTGGTGCCTACAAAGACAAAAGACTCGTCAATCACGGACCGGTTGCTTGCGTTTTCCCACACCTTAAGGTTTGCTGGACTTAGATAGGCAACGTACTTGCCAGCAGCATCCCAATCGACGGATGAGACGTTCTCATGACCCTGACCCAGAATCCGCTCGATAACTGCCCCAGAATCTGCGTCCCAGATGATCATCAACTTGTCATGTCCCCCGGTAGCGATCTGCCTTCCGTCAGGATGCCATGCGATACCGCGTAAGCTGTTCTTGTGCTCCTGCAGGACAAGCAGTTCGTTTCCGGTTGCCATGTTCCAGACTCTGGCCGTTTTGTCGAAACTCGCCGAAGCCAATCGGGTTCCGTCGGGCGCCCAGGCAAGTGCGGAGACCAGTTCCGTGTGGCCAGAAAGTGTTCTTACGCACTCTGACGTACCAGCATCCCAAATGCAGATACGGTTGTCTTCATGACCGGAAGCTAAATGTTTCCCGTCCGGGCTCCAGGCGATACACGAGACTGAAGCTGAAGGGCTAGTGTCTACTGTCCGGTCGACCAGGCGTGCGTCCGTGTGCCAGACTCGCACGGTGCCGTCATTTCCGCCCGAAAGGATGAACTCGCCGTCAGGCGAGAACGAGACGTCCCAGACTTGGCCGCGGTGCCCCTGAAAGATCCTGCGAACCGTCCCGTCTTTGGCGTTCCAAAGACGGAGCGTGTGATCGTAGCTCAGCCGTCACAAGCTCATTCCCCGCAGGATGCCACGCGATGCTCAGGATGCGTTCGTGATGACCGCGCAGTGTCGAAATGCGCTCGCCGGTAGCAGCGTCGATCACCAGGACCGTGTGGTAGGGAAAAGGGTCAAACTTGCCTGCAACTGCTACCAGTTCGCCGTTGGGACTCCAGGCTGCGCCCCCTCCGCCGTCAATGTATTGGTCGAGATTGTGGATCGCCTGGCCGGTTTCTACGTCCCAGATCTTGCAACTGATGTCGGACACCGCGAGCACTCGCTTGCCGTCGGGGCTAAGTGCGACCTGGGCCGGAACGTCAGCTACTTTCTCGCTCGCTTCCGATTGACGCCACGGAACGCCCGACTCAATGGTCTGAACCGGCATGAGGTTCTCAAGATCCCAGACTTTCACGAGTCGGTCCCAGCCATAGGAGGCCAATCGCTTGCCGTCGGCGGAGAAGGCCATCGACGTGATGGTTGCTACCCATTCAGGACTTGACGTATGGGCCTGCAGCGATCCCTTCGCTTCATACGTTTCGCCGTTCCAAAGGCGGATCAGTCCGTCCTTGCAGGCAACTGCCAGCGTGGAGCCGTCGGGCGACCATCGCAATCCCAGAGGCCAACCGTCGACGTTCTTCAACTGGGCCACCTCTCTGCCGTTGGTCACATCCCAGATTCTCGCGATACCGTCCCCGCCGACAGACGCGAAGCGGCGGTTGTCGCTTGACCAAGCGACACCGCCGACAGATCGGATATGATCGTGCAAGACCCAGCGGAGGTTCTCGCGCGAGCGGCTCAACAGGTAGTACCATTCCCAGCCGCGCAGGTCGGGTTGGCCGGGATCGGGCATCCAGCGTTCGAGCATGTCTTCGACCGTCCCCGCATGGGGACGATTCAACGCATGGTACGCCAATTGCATTTGCGCCATGTACAAGCTTCGTTCCGATCGTTGTCGTTCCGCTTCGGTCTGTGAACGCTCGTCCTCGGCTTGCTTACGCAGGCTCTGTTCCCGCCGCTGGCCGAGCAGAGCCGCGTCCTTCTGTTCCTGTAGTTCCTCACCTTTTGCCGCCAACTCGTCCGCCTTCTCTTGCAGTTGCTCCCTGGCGACGCTCGTCTGAATCCAGCCGGTGGTTGTACCGACGACCGCCAGCAGAAGCGTGGCGGCCAGCGACGAAGCCGCCGTGACCAGTCCGCGATTGCGTCGGCAGAACTTCCACATGCGGTAGCTGGCCGACGGCGGACAGGCCTTGACCGGCTCGTCATGGAGATACCGTTCGATGTCGTACGCAAAGCCGGCAGCCGTTTCGTAGCGCCGAGTGCGGTCTTTCTCGAGCGCCTTCATGACGATCAGATCGAGGTCGCCGCGTACCAGTTGATACAGACGCTGCGGCGATTCGCTGCGATGGTCGGCGAGAATCGTAAGTTCGACACCGGAATCGCTGATCCGCGTACTTGGCTTGGGCGGGTCTTTTTCGCGGATCAGACGCTGGATTTCGGCATACGCCGCCATCCGCAACTGCTCGCCGGTGAGCGGGGTGGTCCCGGTCAATAACTCATAGAGCAGCACACCGAGAGAGTAGACATCGCTGCGCGTGTCAACGTCCAGACCACTCATCTCCGCCTGCTCGGGACTCATGTATTGGGGAGTCCCCACCATCTGGCCGTAGGCGGTGAAGAGCGTCCGTTCGGTAAGTTCGCGATTCAACGCTTTCGCAATGCCGAAGTCAATGATCTTGGGGACCGGTTTTCCGTCGTGCAGTGTGACCATGATATTGGCCGGCTTCAGATCGCGGTGAATAATCCCCTTCTGGTGTGCGTGCTGCACGGCAAAGCAGACGGACTGAAACAGCTCGAGTCGGTCGCGAACATTCAACTTGTTGGCGTCCGCATACTCGGTGATCGTTTTTCCCTTGACCAGTTCCATGACGAAGAAGGGACGCCCCGATTCTGTCGTTCCCCCGTCCAGCACTCGGGCGATGTTCGGGTGTTCCATCAGCGCCAGCGCCTGCCGCTCGGCCTCGAAGCGGGCGATGACCTCGCGTGAATCCATGCCGGGCTTGATAACTTTCAGAGCCACCTTGCGACGAATCGGCTGCAGTTGTTGAGCCATGAAGACAACACCAAACCCCCCTTCCCCGATCTGCTGCAAGAGCTTGTAGTTGCCGATGATCGTCCCGGCACTTTCGCTGACGGCCGCGTCTTGGGTCGCGACCACATCCACCGCGGCCCCCTCCAGGAAACCTCCCACTCGGCCACTGGCCCGCAGCAGTCGCTCGACCTCGCCACGCAATGCCGCGTCACCGGCACATTCGCGATCGAGTATCGCCATTCGATCTGCGGGATCGGTCCGTTCGAGGGCCGCGAAAAAGATCGCTTCGGCACGCGACGTGTCGGTCGTCATAGCGAATTCCCCTTTGACGTGAAGACTTGCGGAAGTTGCTCTCCATCAGTCCATGCGCCGAATCGGTGGCAATCCCCTCACCGAATTTCCGCTTTTTCTCCGGATTCGGGTCGGTCGCCCCTGTCCTCCAACTGCGCGTAGAGCCAGCATTTGGCGTACGTCCAATCCCGCTCAGCGGTGGCAAGCGAAATCCCCAGGGCACTGGCTGCTTCCGGGAGGCTCATTCCGGCAAAGAACCGCAATTTCACCAGATCCGCCTTCCGCGGCGCATGCGCGATGAGACGGTCCAGCACCTCGTTGACGGCAAGCAGTTCATCGAGCGACATCAGGGTGGTGGCAATCGCACTGTCCAACTGCACCCGTCGGCGATCCCCGCCATGTTTCACGCGGTGCTTCCTCCGCGCTTTCTCGATCAGGATCTTCCGCATCGCCTCCGCAGCCGCGGCGAAAAAGTGCGCACTCCCTTCCCAGCGGCGCCCGTGATCCGGCTTGACCAGGCGAATGTACGCTTCATGCACCAGGGCGGTCGCCTGCAGCGTCTGGCCGGGCTTCTCGTAAGCCAGACGCGCGGCAGCTAACTTGCGCAGTTCCTGATAGACGATCGGCAACAACTGCTCGGCCGCGCTCGGATCACCATCCTCAATCTGAGACAGAATTTGCGTAACTTCGTTCATGAGCTTCGCACCAAAAGAAATGGAACAGGCCTCGATTATAGCGTCCCGATGCTAAGTAGGTCACAGATGCAGCCCTTGATGCTAAAGCGCATTGGACTTGCGTTTGGGGTGGCTGTAAGCCCCTACTGAAATAGCCTGGTAGGGGGATGGAAACGGAGGCCAATCGACGATGCTCTGACCTGCTCGAGGCCCACACCAGGGCATACCGGGACGAGGCCCACCCAGGTCTGACAGACCTGGGGCAGTTCTTGGAGTGTCGTCATTCTGATTTTGGACGACCCGTAAGTCAGCCGTCTGACGCGTCATTCTGTTGGCGCTCACCCCTGGGTTCTCTCGCGTTTTGGGTAATTCGCCGCCTGTCTTATCTGCTGCGGCGAAGCACAATGCAGGCGTGGTCTTTTCTCGATGAACGGGAGGTCAGAAATCAGCATGACGTGAGAGCGCGATGCCACCGAGTGGGGAGGATCGGGCATGGGAGCAAGCACCGGCGGCCCTGGAGCTTGGCAAGTGTCGACGAATCTCGAGACAGTGGTGGCCAATTACCTTCGTGCACGGACAGCAGCCTTGGGGACGCGGGAGGCGTATTCCGCCACGGTGAAGAAATGGGGGCAATGGGGCAAAGGACTGGCCCTTGACGAAATCGGTCGCAAGGAAATCCGGGAGTTTCTTGACTGGGTGCACGAGCGCGCGGTCGCGCAGGGTGGATCGAATCCCGGTCGCACGGCGAATAAGGCTCGCGAACACCTCCGAGCCGTCATGGCCTGGGCCTGGGAACAGGATCTCCTGGAGGCTCTCCCGGGATTCCCAACACCTCGCCAGCACCGGGCCGTCGCGGGTCGACACTACCTGACCAAGGAGGAGATCAACGCCCTGTATTTCGCGACGCACCGCATGCCGCCGCCGAAGGGCTGGGACCAACGGTTTCCTGTTGGACGATTCTGGCGGTGCGCGCTGGTCGTGTTTTTCAACTATGGCATTGACACCGGTACCGTTTGGGAGTGCGCGTCCTTCCATGAGCCCATCCTGTGGCGCCACGTCTCGTGGGAGCGGCAGTCGCCAGACCGCGAGATCAAGGAACAATCTCGGTGGGGATGGCTCTTCTATCGAAGGGTGAAAACAGGCAAGACTTTCTACCGGCCGATGAATCGCGTCGTTCATGCCCACATCCGAAGCATCATGTCAGACGACCCGCGTCTCCGACGATCCCGTGTTCCTGGGAGGCGGGACCCGTCCCAACCAGCGTTTTCAACAACTCTGCGAACTCGCTGGAATCAAGCCCAAGTTGGACGCGGAAACAGGTCACGCGACTCCCTGGTTGCTCAAAGATCTCCGCAAGACATGTGCTACGTATTACGACGAGCACCTTCCGGAATCGTCCATCGAGATCCTCGGTCACTCCGTGGCGGGCGTGACCTATCGTCATTACGCGCACAGGGCGCCGCTGGCATTCAAGGCGATCATGACGATTCCACAGCCATCCGCGTTCGCGGCCCTCCTCAAAGGGTATGATGGCGAGTGTCCGTGTTGTCGGACGCGATTCGCGGACGCTTCGTGAACGAGGTGGATGTGAGCTGAGCGCGCACGGACCAGCAAGTGTCGGGGTACTCGGCTTGTCCATACGGTCACTACAGACGGCCGCGAGCTTGACCGCGAGGCGAAAAAGGGCAGAACGACCAAGCTGACCGGACGGACGCCGATCCCTTGCCCATGTCATTCCCGCCGGATCGGCCGTGCCGGTTCAGCGTCTGGTTCGTCGTGTCTACGAGGGCAAATCCGATCGTGACTCGCGGGGCAAGATACGGTAAAATACACCCGCAAGCAACCATTCACAGGGAGTGCCAAGATGTTGACGGGCGAATCACGACGTGTTGCGGACCGCGCCAAGCGGTTATATGAGGAGAAGTACCGCCAGTCATTGGAAGAAAGCCACATGGGGGCCTTTGTTTGTATTGAGCCGGAGTCGGGGGACTATTTCCTCGGGAAAACGTTCGATGACGCCGTGAATCAGGCGATCGATGCCTATCCGGATCGACTGACGCATACGCTTCGAGTTGGCCATGCCGCCGCACTCCATCTCGGAACGATGATTCGATGAATGGGAATGTCGATGACGAACTTCGCGCGTTACTCGAAGTGCAAATCGGCAGTGCCGCGAATGGTAGCAAATCGACTATTCTCGTCTGGGTCGACACAGCGTTCAACGGCGGACTGGTGTTGCCGCGTCAAGAAATTCGACGGTTGGGTTTAAAGGAGTATTCGTCGACGCCAGCCATCCTCGCCGACGGACAACAGGTGGAATTGCCCACGTACACGTGTTACCTCAACTGGTTCGGGCGCGAGTATCGGACCCAAATCGTCGCCAACGAAGGAGCACACCCCTTGCTGGGGACCGTGTTACTCGACGGTCACGACCTACACATAAGCTACAAGTGCCGTACAGTCACGCTTGATTAATAGCTTCAGACCTGTGACTGATCAGAACGGCCTAGCGCCGGTGCCAGGCGATTGGGATAGGCCGACTGGCGAGGTCAAGGCCGATCCAGGGGCCCCCCCATGGCGCGCTTCTGAGGGCATGTCCTGAGCGCACGATCGAGGAGCAACACACGCTGTCGATGAGTTGGACAGGGTTCATTCTCGCCCTCGTACGAGCGTGCATCGTCGCGTCTCCAGACAATTATCGGAATAGTCGTTGCGCGCACAGGTCATCCCCGCGACACTTTTCCCGTGTCGTCAATCTGATTTGGCGGTGAGCTGGACGGTACTACCGATGGCCGCGTCATTGTGACGGCACAGAGTTCGCAGCTTGCGCGCACCGGAGGATGTGACCTGCTGGAGTTCGCGACTCGCCAATTCTCGCCTGGGCGGGCGCGACCCGAGCAGCTTCCGCATCTCCCCTTGCGCACAGGTCAATTTCACCTGGAATCTGGTGATGGATGGGGGGTATTCAGCGTTCTGTCGCACTATGACGAGCTTCGCAGACTAGCAGCCAAGAAGCTCACACACGATAAGCCGGGACCGACGTTTCAGGCCACTGACTTAGTGCACGAGGCGTACTTGCGGCTGGTGGATGTTGAAAAGGTTCAACACTGGAATAGCCGAGGCCACTTCTTCGCAGCAGCTGGCGAAGCCATGCGACGAATACTGGTCGAGCGAGCACGCCGATCCTTTTGAAAGAAAAAGGCCTCTTCTCATGCTCCTCTGCTGGAACCCGTCCTCTCGCAGCGCGGCGAAGGGACCCGGAATCTAAGGGAGAGAGAGCCGAGAGGCCAATAGTGCGCACACCAGAAAGGATGACGCTACCAGAAATCGTCGGCACGGCAGTGTGCACTCCGCTTCTGTGCCAGTCTTCGCCGCCACCGTCGTTCACGCACCCACACGCGACGTAAAGCCTGGCGGCATCCCGCACTGCAGAACTTTTGCAGAGGAGAACGCCGAGTCTTCACGAACCGCGCGTAGCAGCCAGGGCGTGGGCAAGCATGTTCCTCCGCCCCATCACGGAGGGGATAGCCCTCGCTCGCTGCGCCAGAGCAGCCAGGCTCTGGCTCGCGCTCTCGGATCCGCTCCCGAAACCGGCAGGCCTGTTCTCGCCGACGACACTTCCCTTGCTCGCTGGCCCGATAACGCCGGTTCGCCTGCTGCTGGTGCCAGCGGCGGGCAGCTGCCCGACAGGCTTCGCTGCAATAGCGGCTCAGGGGATGCCGCGGCTGGAAGTTCCGTCCGCAGCCTTTCAGCAGACAAATACGACGCCCCAGACGCCAAGAGCCGTCTTGCACGATGGGCGTTTTTTCGCGACGCTGAGATGGGCCCACGGGAGGTACTAGCTCCTCGACGGTCAAGTCTCGTTGCGAAGCGCTAACTTCGCAGCGAGGCGCTTTTGTTTACGTGCCGCTCATCCACCGAGCGGCAACTCCTCACCTCCCAGCATAATCACTGCCCCCACGCTTTGCCGCGATCAACCCATCGCGACTACGGCCAGCCGCACCGCGAATCTGGACCAGCCAGCGGCCGCCACCGACAAGTAAGACAGACATCCACGTGGCGCGTCTCGCGTGGCGACCTTTGCTGACCGCTTTGCCACCTTCGGAGGACAGTTCAGAACCGCATCGTGACAACGGGATTCAGGTCAGCGATGGTATTAGATCGAGAAACGACTGAGTGGCTACGTCATCGATACCGTAGAAATCCCCGCCGGTTGGTCCACTGGGATCTTGTCCAGCCAGGGTGCTGAACTTAACGAGCACGAGACGTCGTTCGGGATCGAAATAACACTTCTGGTGCCAGGCACCGTGGGCGAATGGGATCGCGGGTTTTCCCACGGTCGGAGATGCCCAGCAGAGGCTGCGGTAGCCCGTATTACGACTGAACATCTCCGGACCATTTGACTTGGCGGTCCACTTCTCGCGCTGCGGATTCTGGCCAATATCCTGCACAAGCTCACGTATCCCAGCCAAAATGTCTCCGTCCTGCGTGCGACCACCGTCGCACATCATCTGTCCCCAGCGCGCCCAATCTCGTGCCGTGAGCGACAGGCCAATCGTGCTGATGGGAGTGCCAATATTGTCAACGAAGATGGAGCCATTACACTCGCAGCCCAGCTGTGCAAACAGGTTGTTCAGGTGCTCAAGGTACGCAGTGCCGGTCGTGCGCTCGAGAACCCACTGCAGCGTCATAGGGTTGGGGTCTGTGTAGTAGAAATAGTCTCCGTGCTCCCGCGCTTTGCCAATGGTGAGAAGAAAGTCGTAGTATCCCTGAAAAGAATCACTGGACAGCAAGGGTGCCATATTCTGCGCGCGGCAGGTTCGGGCAAATGTATTATCGGCGCGGCGAAACGCCGGTGTGCCAAATGTCCACTCCTGGGTGTTTGTCACACCCCTCTCCTGCAACTCTCGTGGACTGGGAAAACACGGTGCGTCAATGCCCGTCTGCATGTCCAAAAGGTGCCGCAACGTTGCACCTTTGAAGCCGGTGACAGCAAGTTCCGGAATGTACTTACTGACCGGCGCACGTTCATCCAGCGTCCCGCCGTACAGGAAGCGCGCTAAGATTGAGGCCAATACAGACTTGCTGGCTGACCAGAGCACGTGTCGCCGTTGTGGCGACATTGGCCCGAAATACTCCTCCCAAGTGATGTGTCCATCCTGCAAGACGACGATGGCATCGGTCTGGCTGCGTCTCAACCATTCCTTGACGGTGATACGCTCTGCGTCCTCCGGCGATTTGCCCCACAAGACTTCCTGTTGGCCCACCCGTTGTGGATCCAGCATCTTTCGAGGTAATACCCAGACAGGTCCGGTGCCCCTGTCAACAGGCAAAGCCTTGAAGACCATATCCGTGTTGAGATGAGTCCACCGCAAGTTGTCCGGCGTATCCAACCAGTTAGCGATGGTAACGCGTTTTTCCTTAGGTGGCGGGAATCCAGTCATCAAGTCTAGTTGGTAGAACTCGGGATGTAGTACAACGCCATCCTCGGACTGCTTTGGCATAGCGGTTCCCAGTCCACCCGTGCCATCAGCCATTTCAGTACCACTTGCCTGGACATCTTGTGAGCCGATCGATACGGTGGCTATGGCACCTGCCGCACCGGCCAGAAACCGGCGGCGACCAATGCTCGAAACGTGCATTGCCGAATCTCCCCATCAGAAGGTGGTGATGTGTATATGCCCAATGGGCCAACTGCTTTACCGAGGATGCCACATGTGCCGACAGCTACTATGGTCTCCGAAGCTACGGCAGACTCGAGGTGCCAATGCCGACTACTGCTTCTCGCGAGCCAGCATGCCTTCCGGAAACTTCCGCACCACGTTGCCGCTTTCATCACGAATCTCCGAGGAAGCCCAGTTCCACTTCGTGTCCGTCACTGTCCAGGTCTCCCGGCTAACAGTTATCTGTCCCTGGGCATCAATGATCTTTCGTTCACCGACGATGCGATCTCCGTCGACGGTAAACAACGTCGTGACTGTCGTCCCATCAGCCAGTACCCCGTACTCTTTGAGCTTCTTTGACACTGGGTCCCAGTGGATCACCCCATTGCCGTGACCGCCGACACGATCTGGCACACCCTTCGGCCAATCCGTCCACGTCCAGAGAATGGCGTACTTCGTAGGCGTCCAAGCTGCCGAACGAGCCAACGAATGAAGGACTCTATGACTTCATGATGAAGGCTGAGGACATCAAACGCCAAGCGCGTCCTCACGGTTCGTATTTCTACTACAAGGAATCAGACCCACAGGCCCTTGCCTGGGCCTGCGAAAAAGTCACGGCGACACGGTTTAGTGAACTCGTGAGCAGGTTCATCTGGTCGCACACCGGGGCTGAATACGATGCCTATACGGTTTGCGACCCCGCTGGCGCTCCGTTCATCGGAGGAGGACTTTCTACGACACTGCGTGATCTTGCCCGCTGGGGGCAAACATACTTGGATGCCGATCCGAAAAGAGAAGTCATACCCCGTCCGTTCATTGACGACGTTCTGACGAATTTCGACCCGAACGCCATTACGGAGAACTCTTTCCCCGGACCGCGTTTCGGGCAGACACCGAATCACGCCTAGACGGTCGCAGCGATTTCTTCAGGAGTCAGTCCGCCACGATCGCGTGCCACCATCACGTCGCGCGCTCGGATCCGGTGCCCCGCAATGCGCGCTTCGCCACCCAGCAGGCCCGGTGTGTGGACGATGTGGGCATATTCGGTTTGCGTAGTATCTGCCTCAGAACCCATGCCAATGCTCCTCGGGATTGAGCGTTCCATATCATCATATCATTCAGGACACGGCGCGGCGAGACAGGCCCAAATGATCAGACAGGTGATTTCGTACGACTGAACAGGGGCCGCTACACGCAAGACCAGGTAACCTCCATTGCGATGGAGATAGGGGACGTTCACCCTCCCGTCAACACAGCGACGACTCGGCCCGCGATGTGTTCGGTCTGGAATTCCTCAACGGCTCCCGTCGTCACTCCCAGCGGAACGACTTCAGCGCCAGGAAGCCCAAACCCACGCCGTAGGCAAGCATGGCAAGCAGAGGTCCAGCAGAAATTCGATATGCCCAGTTCAGAGTACTCGATGTCTTGAGAGACCAAAAAAAGGGGGCTGAGAAACAAATCTCAGCTCCCCTTTCAATGATACGGATGTCTCACTTGGCTGGAGGTGTACCTTCCTCGTTCGCCACGACTGCATCGATCTGGATCAGAGCATCGCCAGGCAGAGCCGACACGCCAACCACTCTCCGCGCAGGAACACCGCGGGGGAAGAACTTCGTGTACACCTCGTCGACGGCAGCCATATCGGCGATATTCTTGACCGCGATATTGATCTTGACCACATCGGCCAGAGAGTGGTCGATGCTCTCGACGATCGCCTTGATATTCTCCAAGCACTCCGCAGCCTGCTCGGCCACACTACCTGTCGTACCCAGCTGAGCAGAAATATGGTTGTAGTGAGAGTACGCTACAGTCTGGGTGGAGAGATCGCTCTTCGGCGCCTTGTCGGTATTGCTGGGCTCTTTGACGAGCTTCACTGTGTCGCCAACAGGCTGCGGCGGTGTACCGTCTCCATGCGCCAGAACTGCTTCAACCTGTACCGAAGCATCCATCGGCAGGCCTGCAACCACAACCGTTGTCAGTGCCGGCAAATAGCTCGAGAAGCACGTCTTATGGACTGCCTTGGCGGCATCGACATCTGCGAGACTCTTCGCGAAGATCGTGATTCTCACGATGTCGTCAAAATCGTGGCCGATGCTGTCCAAAATGGCCTTGATATTGTTGAAGCACTGCTCGGCCTGCTCTTTTGCCCCACCAGCTACGAGCTCGCCAGACTTCGGATCGATAGGCAGCTGAGCGGTGAAGTTGTTGTAGTGAGAGAACGCCACGGTCTGCGTAGAGAGAGCATTCTTCGGTGCATAATCCGTGTTTCTCGCAACCTTTACGAGTGCATTACGGACGTCGGCCGGCTGCCATGCGTTCGGAATTGTACCTTCGCCGTGTGACACAAGTGCTTCGACTTGCACCAAAGCACCCATCGGCAAATCGGCAACTGCATACGTCGTACGTACAGGAACATATAGATTTAGCCAGAATGTTGCGAAGACCTCGTCTACAGCGTCAAGGTCAGCGATATTCTGAAGCATGACAGTGATTCTCACAGCATCGTCCATGGAATGGTTGATGCTGTCGAGTACTGCCTTGATGTTGTTGAAGCACTGTGCCGCCTGCTCTTTGACACCGCCGGCGACGATCTTACCAGATGCTGGATCGATAGGCAGCTGAGCTGAGAGGTTGTTGTAATGAGAGAAAGCTACAGTCTGTGAATATGGACCTACACCTGTTGGTGCACTTTTCGTATCTCTTGCTTGTACTGCGTTATATCCACTCACTTGTACCTCCTAATGTTGTATTTGATCATTTAGTTGAAGTAACTTGAAGAGACACCTCTACTCAAGTATGAACCTAACCCGTACAACACCTCCTTCGCCCGACTGTCGCGGTCCAGTGAGCAGGACAGCCGGGACCTGCGCGACGGCCCGCGCCAAGAAAGGCTCGAGTGTGCGAGTGATGTACGGAACGGCGTCCATAACCGTGCATTCTTGCTGTCAGAACGCAAGAATGCAAGGTGGTGGGCCCAACCAATGAGCCAGAGCGTGATGAGGATCGGCAAGACGAGCAGTAGGCCGCCGATCATCCGGCCTCGATTGCTTTGCCAGACTCCGAGGATGGGCGCGGGGGCCGAGCCAGTTTGTTGACCGAGATTGCCGTGCGGCAGAACGGTGTGTGGATGGGTGTCCATAGGCATCATTCGTGGTTCCGCCGCGCCACAGATCGATCATTGTTTTCGCCGCAATTGGTTCCGGCGGCTCAGGCCCCTTCCACAGGGCCAGCGCACACTAAGTGGCTTTTCCCGTAAGGATTTGCATCAGGTAGTCAACGCTCCAACCGGCCATGCGACGCTTCATGATATTGCTTTCTTTGCCCGGATGCTGCTTGATCAAGCTCAATGTCATGCGTCGGAGCCAAAATAAGTTTTCCGCGAACGTGCGCTTGCGAACTCTGCTCTCATCCTCTCTGTATGTCATGTCGAGGGACCAATGGAGTGAGTTCTCGATGCCCCAGTGACTGCGTACGGCGTTCGCGAATTGCTTGCCGTTGCGCTGCAGACTACTGATGAAGTATCTTATGTCACGTTTCTCGACACCGTTCTCCTCGTAGACGCGGACGGCCGCGCCGATGGTCTTGAGTCCTTTCCATTCGGACCGCCCGTGAAGGTGTGATGGAGCCGTGATTTGATAGTACGTGCGCGCCTCCACTCGCCCAGACAACACGCAGAAACAGGTGACCGTGACTAAACGTAAGTGACACGTTGCTAAGTGTCCGCAATATTGCCACAGACGGTCTCGCTCACGGCGAGACTGTCCTGTGGCGTTCTGCCGCTCCAACGCTCGCCTCAGCACACGGCCCGAGCACACCTGCGCGGCCTTTCCCATGCGCCGCGCGGGGCGTCTGCCGCCCCTGCACCCTCACAATTGCCGCTCCGCGCCCGTCGATTCCGGCCCGCGCGAACATTTTGCATGCTTGCCGAAAGCACACTGTCGCTCACATGGGGCTCGCGGGACGTGGAGACCCGCTATCGGGTGGCTCATGTCCGAGGCCTTATGGTGTCGGTGGTGGTCGAGCACGGACACGTATGGTTGTGACCCACCTTTGCGGCGGGGATAATGCCGTCTGTCTTCGCCGTAATTGGTCGGCGACTCGTGACTCATCTTGCCCGCACACGTTTTGGAAGGAGTGACACCATGAAGTTCGTCTGTGTTGTTGCGCTGTCTGTTGTCGCAGCCCTGCTTTCCGCGACAGCTTACGGACAACAGGAAAGTATCCCGAAGGAAGTGTTGGATGATCTTGCCTATAACGTAGGTGACTGGACGACCAAAGTGGAATTCGGCAAACAAGTCACGGAAGGCAAGTGGTCGGCGAAATGGTCGGCAGAGGGAAAATGCCTAATTCTGCACATGAGCGGGGTCACGCTGGACAAAGAAGGCAAAGGGGGCGGAGAAAAAACATTTGCGACGGGACTTGTCGGATGGGACGGACCGAATCAGGCCATTAAGGAACTCGTGTTTTGGAGTGACGGCAGCGTTTATGACGCTCGATATTTCAAGAAGAGCCCTACGACGTGGGAGGGAGACGCGAAAGGCGTTGTAGAGGGAAAGGAATTCACCGAAAAGGTGAGCATCACTCGAAATGGTGAGAGTCAATTCGTCTGGAAAGCTTTCGAGTACGTGCTCGGAGGCGAGAAGCAACCCGACATCACCACCGCCTTTAGCAAAGTATCACCAAATGATATTACCGTGAACCGCGAGAAACTTGCGGAAGCCTTCGGTTGGTTGCTAGGAGATTGGGAAACGACGCTTGGTGAGTGGCACATGACATTCTCTTTCTACTTGGACGTGGATGAAACGGTCGTCGTGTTGCGGGGCAAGGGTGAAAGCGCGACCACAAAGTGGTCATTTGATTGTCGAAACTACTGGGATCGTGTGGATAAGATAATCAAGAATGTCAATTTTATTGGACCGTTTGGTGTGGCAAACAGCGGGGTTGTGACGGAGGCAGCCAAGAACAGAATCGCATGGGTCTCGACAGTAGTCCACGACGACGGCAAGTCCGAACAAGATGAAACGTGTTTCTTCCTGAAGGATGATCGTATACTCGTGTTCCAGACTTTCGGCTTGCTCGACGACGGTACCAAACAGAAGAAATGGGAAATCGAGTTTACGAAGAAGTAGCTTGGCGACGAATTCGTTACAATGTTGTAGTCAGTTCTTGCGAACATGCACGAGCGCGGGACGTTTAAACTGTCCCGCGCTCGTGATCTTGCGTCCACGAATAGAAGCGGATTTGCGAGTAATCCAACGGTAGAATGCCTACAGGTACAGATGTGAAGCAACGGGAATCTGAGCAAGGAACGGAATTCCATGGGCGAGTATGCAAGACGACTGCATCGGAATTTGGCATCCAAAGCGCACCAGGTGCCCACGCAAGAGCCGAAACGGCGTCCCGGTGAGTTGCTGCCCGGTGGCCTCAAAGATGTGGGAACCCTGATCAAGGAAGGTCTCGACCCAATCCGACTGGGTGGCCTTCCTGAAACGCACCATGCTCCATTGTGACGGCCCCAACGACCGCACCCGACTTCACAACCTGCTCAAATTCGGGCTGGAGCCACACTACTGGAACGAGTTCGTGTTCAAGGCGTACCACCACCATCAACAGGATGCCGTCTTTCTGACCGGCATACCGGATATTGAAGGTAGCCTGCCCCATGCGTAGGAGGGAACGACCGATGGCAAAACGAAAAAAAGCCAATCCGTTTCTGGGTCGCTGGCTGATCGAGCACATGGACCAATGGGACGTTGAGGAAGAGTCCGAGGAACTCCAACCCTTCCTTGAATTCGAGAGTGATTCCGGCCAATTCCAGTTCGGCTGCGTCTACGGCGAGATGGACGTTCGACTCGGGCAAAGGGAAGGCCAGCCTGCCGTCGAGTTTTTCTTGGGAAGGCCACGACGAGGACGAGCAATTGTTCGGCGCGGCTGGGCTATTGTGGACGGCGACAAGTTGAGCGGCATGATCTTCATTCACCACGGCGATGAGTCAGCTTTTGAGGCGAAGAGGGTGACAGCGAAGCCCGTACGCAAAAAGAAGTGAGCAGGAAGAACACTTGAAGGCGGGAGGCACCTCTGCATCCGTCGAACGGGTGCTTGCGGTCGATGACTGCTCAGTGGCAGCAGACAACCAACGTCGATTACAACTTCTGGAATTGTTGCCATGTCCAAGAAGAAACCAGGTTTTTCAACATCCCCCAAATTCAAGGTCGGCGACAAGGTGCGGGTCATACGTGGTTTCATGGACGTGGATTCCCATCAACGTGCAGAGTTCACATCGTCATTCTTGCTTCTGCACGGGATTGCTGCCACTCGTACGCGTACCGCTCTTGTGCGGTATCCACTCTAGCCAAGGTTCTCCGCTCTCCAACCGCTCGGCAAAGGCACGATTCAACAAGTGGTCGTAGAATGAAAAGTAATCTGTTCGCTCACCGCTTGTTCGTGAGCGTGGCCGAGTGCGTCGGCGACGCCAGCCATCATCGTGGCAACCGTATCGAAGTACCTAGTGCCCCATCCACGCAAAAAAGTTGGGTTGATGGCGTCAGAAAATCCAGAAACCTCCGAGTTCTCAAGAGTTTGGCTGCCCCCGCATTTAGCGTGGATGAGGCACTAGTGCCTGTGGCACTCGTCGAACCAGACAAGCTGGATGGCGTGCTGGTCACGGATGGAGTACTTGGCAAATCTCGTTTGCCGTGCAAGGCAATTGTCTCGTCGACCCATTCCGGCAGTTGTTTCGCTGAGTCGTGGTCAACAGTGCTTTCACCCTCCTCGATGGCACACTTGGCATCCCCTTTTTCACGGATATGACGAATGACTTAGTCCAGTGATGGCCCATCGACGAGTTCCATCGCGTAGAAGTGGATGCCGTGTTCCTCGCCGGTGGCGTAGATGGGAACGATGTTGGTGTGGTGTAGTTTCGCGGCAGCCTCCGCTTCACGCCGGAATCGCATTATGGCTTTCGATGTGAGGCCCAGACCACTGGAGAGGACTTTCAGTGCCACTCTGCGATTCAAGGAGATCTGCCGAGCCTGCCACACCTGCTCTCAACCCTATTCCGCAGATTCCTTGCCGTTGGCGTGATGGAATCTGTTGTCATTTGACTTCCGCTGGCTTGATGCGCTTGAACACGCGCTCTTCATCTTCCATCGTTTCCCCTTCCGGACTCTTCCGACCACTGAATATGAGGCGAATCTCATTGCCAGTGATCGTCATCGTGTGAGTCGATGTCTCACGGTCGAAGTTGTCATGAATCAGGGATAATTCGAAACCGCCGTTTTCCGTAGGTGAAGCAACTCCCCTCCACGCAGACGGCGTGAAGGGTCGTGCACTACATTAAGTTAATTGCGATGACGAGTTTAACTCGCGCGGAGTTCGTGATCAAGCATCCACACCGCATACGTCAAAATGAGAGAGGTGAGGATTTGGGACTCTACTCACGTCCACAGCCCACACGCATTGCAGGGCGGAACTACTTTGCCAGGGAAGGAACGAAAGCTGTCGGGGGGGAACGCTAATTCCTCCGCAGAGTCCAGCGACTCATCGTCCTGCCACCACGAACATCACAGCAGACACGACGCTCATCCGCAGGCAACCGCATCCGCAAGATGCTCACGACCCACTCGACCACTGCATCCAATGTCGCAGTGGACGACCGCCCAGTGTGGTGTGGAATCCGTAAAGGGCGACCGCCAACACGAATGCGCAGGCCACCACGCTGGACGGGAAGTAGAAATGGGAACTGTTCGCCGTCAGTGGCGAAACATGCAGGATGCCTGCGGTGACCCAAGTTGTGAAGTAGGCCAATAATCCAAACCGGGCGATAACAAAGGCGTCCAGGCTCCAGCTGATACCTATTGCCAGGCTGCGGATCACGATGTCGACGGTTGGCTGACTGCGTTCGATGCCGGGAATCATGGCCATAGAGATGACCTGGATGGCCGCGAAGATGAGGGCTGCAAGCAATAGGTGTCGCAGGACGTGACGCAAGAAGGCGAGCAATACCATCATGTAGCAGGCAACATAGAATCCCATAGCTATAACGTGAATGATCAAGGCCACCTGTCCCGTGACACCATTCAATGCAAGGGGCAGCCCGGGCTGCGGCGGGATGTGACCGCTGCCGCACCAGTAAGTGGTCAACGTCACGAGATAGCCTGGACAAAGATGCAAGACGGCAAACAGGCAGCCGATGAGTAGGTCGCGACCAACCAATGGATCACGAACACGTCCTGCCATACACCTCGTCCAAGTGATCAAGGATTCCGGCCATAATCGCCGAACCAGAGGTTCGAGCGCGCAATACCACAACGAAAAGCGTCCGGAATAGAACAGAGACGTGGCTATACCAAACCAGAGAATCCCCAACTCGTCCGTTCCTAACACGTGCTTGGCTGACAGCAACCACACCAGCATCGAAATGACAAATACGGCGGCTGTACCATGGATGAAGCCCCGGCGGTCAATCCGTCCACAACGCCAATTGAGATAAGCCAGAACCAGTGCAAGCACAAAGAGCATTACGTTCAAAGTGTTCATGAAATCGAAGGAGGAGCCTCTCGATGTCGTGCCTGCGGCACGGAACTTCTCGAAGTGCGTGAGTTGACCGCGGAATGACGCTGCAACGACATAGTGCGTCGGGACGTCGTTCTCGGTCTCCCGTCGCCACACTTGGATCTGGTCAAACGGATACGTCGGCGTGGGGATGGACAACTCGGACATTGCCTGCGAGTCTTCAAGGGGAATCAAGCTATTGAGCGAAAATCCGAGGCGTTCCTCCGGGAGCCACCTCGACCAGCAATTCCTGTTTCTGGCCAGCGGCGTGTTCTCATCCGATTCCAGAGCAAAGTGAGCGGGAGGAACTTTGCGAAAACCAACCAATCGGCCGTTGCCATCCAGCTCGACAAAAACTTCCTCAGGCACTTCCTGCGGTGGGAGTTGGGGTTCAACGCGCCCGAAATTGCAGAGGTAGGAGGTCTCGGCGCTCCACAACTCGCCCGGATAGAACAGTTCACTCCGGCGCCTGTACCAAAAACGCACGGGTGCCAGCGAGTCCTTTGGCCGAAGGGTGTAGCCGCAAGCGAAGTAATCTGCCTCAGCCAACTCCAATCCGAGGTCATTACGCAACCAGTCTTCTGCCTCCGCCTCCAGCTTGGTGGGTCTCGTCATGGGAGACTGATTCACCAGCTTCAGTCGATCACCGAGGAAGCACAGGGCTACCAAGCCGACTGCAACCCCTAACAGGCAGATTACAGCTAGTCTCGCTCTGAGGCCTTCATGACCACCGGCTGCCGCAACCAAATCCGGCGAAGGTGTCTCACCGGCAGCCACCGCCACAGCCAGGGCATCATGACCCGGCAGCAGCCCGGCAATGGAGATGGCCGATTGCGGCCGGTCACGCGGCTCGAACTCCAGACAACGCAGAATGGCATCCTCCACGGCTGGGGCAATGTCGTCTACCACGCTCGACGGCACTCTGAGCGCAGACCGGTGAGTCGGCTGCGTTTCTTCGCCCGCGTCACCCTTGAAGCAGTGCCGCCCCGTAAACAGCTCATAGAGCACCAGCCCCAACGAATACAGGTCGCTCTGCACCGTCGTTTCGCCCCGGGTCCGTTGCTCTGGCGCCATGTAGTAGGGGGTCCCGGCGATTTCGCCCGGTACAGCATCGGCGGCGAGTCGCGCCAGCCCAAAGTCGGTGATGCGCACCTGCCCGCGACCATCGAGCATGATATTGGCCGGTTTCAAGTCACGATGCAGCACGCCTTGCTGATGCGCGGCGGAGAGTCCCAGGCAGATCTGCTGGGCGATTTGAATGCCTTTGTCCTTCGGCAGACGCCCAATGCGCCGCAGCAGACTTCGCAGATCCTCACCATCCACGAACTCCATCGACAAGAAGACCTGTCCATCGACTTCGCCAATATCGTATACCCGGCACACATTGGGATGCGCTACGGAGCGGGCCAAACGGACTTCATTGCGGAATTGTTCGAGTCGCCGCTCGTCCCGATCCCAATCCCTCGGCAGGAACTTGAGCGCGACGGTCTGGCCCAGCTTGAGATCATCCGCTCGGTACACTTCTCCCATGCCGCCGCGACCGACCAGCGACACGATCCGGTACCGCTCCGCCACTTTGGTTCCCGGCAGGAAGCGACCGTGGTGCGAGCTGTCACCCGCAGTGCTCGACGCATCCGCTCGTGGTCCATGTTCATTTTGCTGCGGAGCGGTGGCAGCAAACTGCGGTGAAAGCGCACTGCCACATGCCGAGCAGAACTTGCTCGTGTCGCTGTTCTCGGTCATGCACGCAGGACATGTCACCATGGCGAGAGCATTGTACCAGCACTATCTACATCCACAACATCAACGACTCAGGGGCGGCAGTCTGCCGCCCCTTTGGGTAACATCACGCAGACTATTCTTGCACCTTGTGGTGCGTGAATTCTTTGTCGGGGAATGTCTGATCGCCGAACACTCGCTGCGTGAGCTTATATGTCAGCGTCTTTCCACCGTCCGAGAAACTCACGATATTTCGACCGACACTCTTCCGGCCGTCACCGAAGACACCACGATCCTGCACTACAAAGGTTTTCCCTCTCTTTCGCCATACACTCTGCCAGCTACCGCCCAACGAGTCGCAATAGGCAGACTTGATTTCCTTTCTCGGTTCATCCCACGAAATCAGAGCGACCCCTTCGGCGATGGTCTTGTCACCGATCTTGTAGACTCGCTTTTCCAGAAGGGCAGTCTGGCTGGACACCCACTCGAACGACGTAGACTGGACGATCTTATCACCTACCTCGCAGACACCTTCCGCAGCTACGTCGCTTTCAAACTCGGAAACCCAGTGACCGACGAGCTTGTCACCCAGCTGCGTGAATTGCTCCTTGGACGCCTTGTTGTCGGCTGGCCCGCCTTGTCGCTTAAGGACCGCCTGAAAACCGGGCTGAGGTACACCGTCGACCTCGCTGTTCTTCGCCTCGTAGATGTACTCGTCTTTGCTCACGATGCGCACCGAGTTCTGAGATGTGAACTTCCTGCCGTCGCCTGTGACACCAACGGTATTGCTCGTAAGCGTAAACCACTCGCCATCTTCCTTCACAGTCCACGCTTCCGTGATACGCGATCCATCGGACAGGAAAACGACATCCGTTAGCGTTTGTGTCGCGGCATCCCAACCGGATACTATGTGGAACTGGGTTGGTCCGGCATTGCCAGTAATCACCGAGAAACGCCCTCCCAATATCGGTCTTCGAGTTGCATTTTCGGGCATCGACTCGCCATTGCTGTAGGTCCATGTGCCGGTCCATGCACCATCGAAGTAAGCCAACTGCTTCTGAAACTCCGGCGGGATTGTGTTCGCGTCCTGTGCCCGTGACGCTCCCTCGATCCCTAACGATGCACACAGGGATAGGAAGATTGCACAATATCGCATGATTCGTTCTCCAAAGAACTCTTGAGATGTGAAATAGCGAAAGTCGACTCATCGTATTCAGAGTCAGTGATCAGGGTGGCCGTCCTTGAGTCAATCGGTGTTCACACGATCATTTCTTTCGTTTGAACGTGACCACCATGTCCTCGCCGAAGCCGCTTTTCCATTCATCGTCGCTGACGACAGTCAGGGTTGCCACGCTTTCCCGAACCGCGCCATCTGGTGAAGTGAATTTCACTTCGCCTTTCAATGTCACGCCTTTTCGCTCTCCGGTCAAAGTGGCTTTGTCAGCCTTCACCAGGATCGTGCCGACCCACCCTCTGGCACCAATGAGAATCCGTTTCCAGCCTTTTTGTTCTGGATCGTAATAACTAATCACTTGAAAAGCGGGTTCGCCATTCATGATCGCATTACCCAACGTGCAGTTCTTCGTCGGTAATGTCTTGATGGTAAGACTGCTCGCCTGTCCGTCAGAGCGAGTCGATTCCCAGTCACCTTCCAGAAAGCTGACAAATTTCAGGTAGTCGTCGGCAGTGGGTTCTTCAGCTTTGGCAGGCTGCCCCAGAATACTCGACGTACAAACAAGGAACGCGGCGAAACGTAGCATGTTCACTTCTCCTTTTTCAGAAAAACCACAAACACTACACGGCACTCTCCGCTACTCCTTTTTCTTTTTCCCCTTTTTCGCATCAGCCACCTTGCGGAAGACATAGCGGGAAGCTTCACCCGTTTCCGATGTCCCCTCCGTGACGATTTCCTGTGGCCCCTTCTTGATGAGGACTGCCGTGGACTTCAACTCCTTGCCATCTTCAACAAATGTCAGGTCTCCCTGCCATTTGTCTGGCGATTCGACGGTCCATAGCAGCCGCCCATTACCCCCATTCACGTCGAATCCTCGATCCTCAATGCAGTTGTGGACGGCATTCCAACCGATCAAAGTCACACCACTTCGTGTCTTGTCGCCCTTCATGTACGAAAATCGCCCAGTCAGGCAACATTTCTTTCCGTCGTCACTTTTTGCCCAGCGGCAGGTGAACTGGCCGGTTTCTGTGGCGTCTCCAATCTTGCCCTCGATTTCCCACGTTCCCACGAGGCCGTCCAACGCCTTGATAATGTCCTCGGGAATGCCGGATGTCTCCTGACCCCAGGCTGTGGCACAGAGAAGGGCCAGTGCCATGATCGAAGCGGCTGCGATTCTCATGATCATTCTCCTGTTGGTGTGTAACTGGTGACACGTTGCGATGCGAATCTGCGTTGGGCTTGTCGATTGGACGATGCCATTCGAAGGCGAATTCCGGGAAACTTCATGCTGGTGTCCCCGTCTGCTGAGTGGCGATGAGAGCACCGCCATTGTCCCAATTGCAGGGACGCATTCAAGCACCCCGTCAGCACTTCTCGGCCGATCAGCGGTCTGCGGAGCAGCGGACACCATTCGGGAGGTCGTTCCCAACCGAGTAACCAGTAGGAATATCGCTATCGACCGCGCGGCGACCGATATCACCGCGAGGACAGCGAAGGCGTGAGGCTGGCTTCCATCACGAACGGCGTGTGGCCTCGGTCTCTTCGCCACCGATTCCAGAAGTTGCAACGGAGACCCCGCATGGCCGAGGCAAGAGACCTACCCGGTTGGCCCCAGGATCGGCCATCAGGTTTCTCGGGCAGAGACGTAGCGGACACCACCCACGTCATTGACCAACTGAACGCCGAGGACCATTTCTCCGAGGAATATCCCGATCTCGATGAACCTTGGGACACCATCGTTGCCCAGCAGGAATTGGAGGATTTTGAGCAGGAGGATGAGTATTTCGGATACTTCGGCGGCGATGAGGACTGGTAGGGACACCGGCCATCACGGTGCAGTCGCATGATCGTGCAACAATTGGCTGATTGTCTAGGAAGCGCCGGAGATCGTCCGCCATTCCACTGGCCGTGTCGTAACGTCTCGTACGGTCTTTCTCCAACGCCTTCATGGCGATAATATCCAAGTCGCCGGTGACCAGTCTGGACAGCGTACGCTGGTCAGTGCCGCGCAGCAGAGAAACGGAGGTGGCCGTCTCGCCGAGCGAGCCGATCTTGGTGCTCGGCTTCGGAGGATTGGTCTCTCGAATGATCCGCCGGATCTCGTCATAGGCAGCCTTCTCAAACTGCCTCTTGTCGAACGGCGTGGTGCCTGTGAGCAATTCATAGAGCAGCACGCCGAGCGAGTACACGTCGCTGCGTGTGTCGATGTCTAGCCCACTTAGTTCAGCTTGCTCAGGGCTCATGTACAGAGGTGTGCCTACCACCTGGGAAAAACTGGTGTAGACCGTGCGTTCCGTCAGCCGCTGGTGCAGCGCCTTGGCTACTCCGAAGTCGATCACTTTGGGAACTGGCTTGCCATCGTGGAGGGTCACCAGGACGTTCGTCGGCTTGATGTCACGATGGATGATGCCCTTCTGGTGCGCGTGTTGAATGGCTTGGCACACCTGAACGAACAACTCGAGTCGCTCCTGCACGGTGAGTTTGTTCCGATCACAATAGTCGGTAACCGTCCTGGACGCTGGGAACCACGGGCGCGCAAGCGGCGACCGAAGCCGGCTGCCCGGCTGACACAACCTCGACACACCGCCAAGCTGCCGCAAAATCGGTCGAAGTGGTTCTAGGCTGCACCGCGCCACACCACCCGCACCAAATCGAGTCAACTCGGTTTCTGCCAGCTCGACGGCGCTCCCACTGCAGATGAAACCGCCGCCGCTCCATGGTGCCAGCCCACAGTGTACCGACCTCAGCCATATCCCCGACCCGCTCACCCCGCCATCAACGGCGGGGCGATGCCGTGTTGCAGGGACTCCTCACCCTGAAACGGCTATCGCGACGCTTAACCTAGTGCCATTCGGGGATGTGACGGGAGCACACACGTCTTCGGCCACGTGGATCGCGGTGAGCAATGCCCGCTTCTGGTGGCAGGAGGGACAGGTGCAGCGCTGCTTGCACGAAAAGGCGGCCGCGAGCCGCCAATGCAGGATTGAAGAATGTGCTTCGGTTTCGCGATTCAAGCGACATCGTCCATTACTGCCGACGCCAAATCCTCATAGAACGTGACCGGACAAGGATACTCGGGCATTTTCAGGGTTTGTTCGACGATCTCGCGCAGCTGCGGCTGAGGTATACGGAGTCCCACCTTTGTTTCAGATCGGCACCAGCTTGAGGCGAGACCCCCGATGGCCATGATCGCAGTGGAATCTATGCGGCGCAACGCCGAGAAGTCCAATACGACTCGGTTGGCAAGAAGGCTCAGCTGTTCAAGACTCTTCATCTTCCTGGCGTGAACGTCACTTCCCACGGTAACGACGACTATATCAGTCCCTTTCGGTCCTTTTTCTATACGCACAACGTGACCGCACCTTGGACACGATGTTTGGCGGAAGACCCTCGGCACGTCGTCAGCCAATTCGAGGCTGCACACTGGACAGTCGCGGCATTCTTCCCTCATTGCCTCCTGCAGGGGCGCGAAATCGTCGCGATAGCGGCATCGCCCCCAAGGACCCTCGTCAGAATATGGATCGGCAAGAAAACAGTCGAGCTGGGGTAGGGGGATGCCTTCTCGCACCGCGATGCCAATGATTCTTTTTAGCGGCTCCAGTGTACTGATGCTGGGCGCTGTGGGTTCGCACAGTATCTCCGCTTCCCCGATTTCTCGGGGAATTCGCACCAACTCCCACAAAACTCGCACCCCAGCCGATGACCAGTGTTGTCCGATCCATCCGGCAAGTTGTCCTTCCGATTGAGGCAGAGCATCGCCCGACTCGCGCGCCCACACATCCAGCGCGAGCGAATCGGTGTACGACCAATACAGATCAATGAGTGCAGCAAGGGGTCCGTGATACGCCCTGAATTTCTTAGCGGCCGATTCCAGGCAAGCCGTTGCCAATGCTACTCGCGCCCGAATCGACAGCCTTGCCAATTCCCTTTCATGTAAGAGCCGCGCGTCCGAGACGGCTGGGCAATCCACCGTCGAATCGTCACTCGCCGATGTACAGCGACCATCATCCGAGTGGCGCAGTCCGAGCAGCCGACGAAGTAGACGACCTACGTGTCTTCGTAGCATGTGCTTCTGCCCTTTCACAGCCTTACCTTGGATGACTTCCAACTACTTTCGAGAGTATATATCGGTTCAGCGTGAAGGACGACGACAACGCGGTGGGGCTTCGCTATGACCAGCGGCCCATTGCCGAAGTCGCGGACAGCCATCGTGACGGCAGTGGGGTGGCTCAAAGGCTGTGTGCTTGCGGTCTGAACACCAAACTCGTCTGGGGCTACGGACAAAAACTCCTCGCTGAAAGTGCTGCACAAGGAAAAGGTGATAATGTCACCGGAAGAAATCGAACTGAATCTACTGAGGGATAGGAAATTTGATCTTGACCACACACCAGAGCGTAGCCTGGAGAGACTGGTGAAACAAGAAGGCGAGGGGGAAGTGGGCTGCCATGGCAGCCCACTTCCCCCTCGCCCCGGAACCGCTCGCCAGAGGTGTTTGGGTCTTCGCCCGGGAGGTTTTGGGCCGATCAGGTGGCAAATTTCGGGTCGAAGCCACTGCCGGCGCGTACTGCCCTCGACCCGATCGGCGGCCGGGAAAAATTAGGAGGTCGCCTCGAACGTGTCGATGTCCACGTACGTCAGTTCCCGGGACTCGTCGGAAGCGGCCGAATCGCCGCCCGGGTCGTGGACGTGGAGGTCTCCGGCCGGCGGTGCCCGGGGACGCCGCGGGACACGAAATCCCGCAGTGCTTGAGGATCTTCTCGATCACGTCACCCTGCGGCGGCTCGATGAACGCGACCACTTTCATCACGCCGCCGCATTCGGGGCAGGCCAGCGGGTCGAACTCGTACACCCGCTTGATGAGCATGGCCCACGTCTGGCTGCAGCGGCTGTCTACTCCCCTAGGGGGTGTTTGGCAGCCGCTTGATGTCCTTGGATGGGACGCCAATGGCAACCGTATCCTGCTTGGCAAGATAGCCGCTGATCAATTGTTGATTAGCGATGCACTGAGCGACGGAATGCCCTTGTTGGATGTCTGTGATCAGGATTCCCAAGGTTGGTATGAGATCGAAGAAGACCTGTTTAACGATAAGGGCGATTTTCAACCAGAACTTCACATTGACGAGCTTGCCGCCGTGCCGAATGGACCGGTAGTGAACCATGCGGATATCAGCGCGGGCGGAATGCTCAGCCCGCCAACAAATCGAAGGTGTTGGGTCGCGATGACATTTGGTTGTCAAAACTACGACCGTTGGCCTGTATACCTGGCAGGCATTTGGCTCGCGTCGGTAGCGGGCGCAGGCCCTTACACCCCAGTCGCCGACTGAGCAGACTCTTCCTGCCCGTCACTCACAGAATGACCCGCGCTCGTGCAACCTCCCCGCGTCCAACCGTAGCTGAGGGCCTCTTCCGGGCAGACTCTCAGGCAGCGGGCGCAGCTGTAGCAGTCGGCGCCGAACATCTTTCCTTCGACCATGTGCTTGGCCGCTGGCAGCGGACAGGCCACGGCACAGGCTCCACAGCCATTGCAGCGGTCCCGGTTGACGCGGACGCGCGCAATGCTGAACCGCTCAGCCAGCCACGACACGAAGCCGAACGGACAGATCAGCTGGCAGTAGGGTCGGTACGTCACCAGAGACAACCCCAGCGCAAGAACGACGGTCAAGAGGATGGTGGGCGTCTCGAACTGAAGATCGAACAGGTTGAACGGATTCATGAAGTGGTAGACCACGAAGCCCTTGTTGCCGCCGACCACCCCAAACAGCAGCAATAGCATCAAGGCAAACAAGCCGCCTCGGATCAGGTTCGAAGCGACAAACGGTATCTTCTTGCGTTTCACACGCTTGAGAATGGGCAGACTGAAAATCAATTCCTGCAACGCGCCGAACGGACACGCCCATCCACATACGAGCTTGTTTCCCACCACGGCCAGGGCGATGAAAAAGATGAAGGCGACTACGACAGCCAGCATGGAAGGCTGTAAGCCGACCATGCCCTTGAATAATTTCACCGCCCCTTCCATCGGGTTCGGAGACTTGCCCAGAGCAAAACCGCACACCGTTGCGGCCAGCACAAGCACAATCAAGTAGGGGGCACGGGGATACCACGTCTTTCGCTCGGTGTTCGGTGAACCATCCGGACGACCCAGACGCACCAGCCACACCAACCCGAACAGCGACAAGGCGGCGAAAATGAAATACTTGAGTGTTTGTCCCTGATGCGACAACAGGTGTTGAGTCACCTCGTCAAGCTGCCTCTGCTCAATTCCCAGCTTGGCCAGCGCCGTGTCCTTTTCCACGTTTCTCGGCAAGTGCAGTTCCTTGGCAATCGTGAAGCCGGTCGTGCCGAGCTGCGAGGCGATCTGGCGGATCGTCCGGTCCGTGGTGAGTGATGGGTCCTCGATCACATCGCTCTGTGGCTCCAACATCCAGCCGATGCCCACGATGGCGACCACGGCGACAAGCGTTGCCGCCAGCCACAGGCGTTGTGAACCGGAGAGGCGTGCGAGATGCGACATGAAGTTCTGCTTTTCGCGAAGGACAGGGATTTTTCTATTGCGTGCGTAGCTCTCTTGACGCGGGGCTCCGCCTCCAGGTTACGGCAAATGTGACCGACTGGGCCCCGGCACTGCGCCACAGCCCGATGTACGGGCAGGCGATTGCCTGCTCCACCGGTTCGGAGGAGGCGAGCGCGTCAGCGGCGGCTGACTTCTCCCGAAAGGACTGAGGCTGGCCTTGCCAGATACACGGCGGCATTCCCTTGTGGATACCGAGCAATCCTTGCACACCTCGTCGGAGCCGAATCGAGCAATTCTGTCCACCCCTGTTGCCGGAGGGATTAGCCGAATGGCGTTTCGGGTATCACGGAACATGTTGAATTCAAGCACGATTGGGAATTCCCGTGGCTGGTACTGCCTTCCGGAACTTGACGATCGGTTTCAGTATTTGCAGAGCGTGTGCCAAACGGCCGGTGATGTCCAAATACAACTTGATCTAAGGGATCATGCCGCCCTGCTACGCGTCACTGTCCCGACAGGATCGTCCAGTTCACGTCGTTCGAGTGGTTGTCCAGCAGGACAGCCGTTCTGGGAAATCGCGTCTCCAAGATTGGGGAAAAGACGATTGCGGAAGAAGTGGCCCACATCTCTTGGGAGGCGCCAAAAAACAGATCAAGGCGGCTCCGACCGACTTATTGGGCGGTAGCTGGCCGCGCTGCCATTCGCCACCAACCCCCGAGGAAATGGAAAAGCTCTCCGTGCCAGCACTCGCGCGCACCGTGCCCATGAACATAAATCGTCCCGGTGACCCACGCAGGGAGATTGGCTCGGATTTCATTCTCAACAGTCGCCGCAGCATCGTGGGAGGAAGTAAGAAAGCCCTCCGCACGCTGCCACGTGATCCCCTCGCCATTCTCGCGGAGGTACTCCTTCCATGCTCGCCGAACATATGAGAGCATGCGGGCCTGCGTGCGAGAGTCGGACATCGGCGGACGCTCCGACTGGCAGTCGTTTGAGAATCACCAAGCATTGTAGAATCGCCGGATGGCGACAGTCAACCATGACGCGGGTCGAATCGGGACTCTACCGCGTGGCGTCGGTTAGAGGTTCGGTGGAGTCCCAGGTCGATTTAAAGCGACCGTTTCACCCCTTGTTGCATGCCCCGCAACGAAAATCTAGAATAGCCCCCTGACGAAAATTTCCCTCGTTTCACCCTTCTATACGCAAGGGAAGTGTTCGCCGAAACGTGTGGAGGCAACATGGACTGGTGGCACGCGAGTCACGGGCCATCGACTGCCGCATGCTGATTGAATCCGCGGGCTGATTTATGATGTGACATGCTCGTTTGGCTTGAGGTAACACGATGAACTCACAACACTGCCGTACTCGCTGTCGCGTGCTGGTCACCACTTGGGTTGCTTGCTTGGGAGTTTTCTGGACGGAGTTCGCCAGCGCTGAAATCTTCGAATTCGGCAGCGGCGAGAATCAGTTCAGCATGGAGTTCACGGAAGTCGGGTCTCCTGGTAATCCCTTGAATTCGGTTGGGATTGGCCGGCGCGAGGTGGGTTACACTTTCCAAATGGGTGTGTATCAAGTTAGCCGCGACATGGTCGAGAAGGCGAACAACGAGGCTGGATTGGGGATAGCACTAGCCGACATGAGCGGACATGGCGGTAACGGCTACAATCGTCCGGCGACTGGTGTCTCTTGGGGTGATGCTGCTCGGTTCGTCAATTGGCTCAACACGAGTCATGGCCATCAGGCCGCATACCGCTTCGACAATGACGGGAATCTGCAGGCCTGGGACGGTGCCGACGTGTGGCAACTCGATGGTACAAACGTGTTGCGGCACAAGGACGCGCAGTTCTGGCTCCCCAATATCCACGAATGGTACAAGGCCGCCTACTACGACCCTAGTACAGCAGAGTATTTTACTTACCCCACCTCTGGTAACTTCGCGCCCACAGCCGTGGCAAGCGGAACGGAACCGAATACAGCCGTGTATGGGCAGGGTATTGATCAAGGTCCGGGGGACATTACACTGGCGGGTGGACTCAGTCCTTTTGGAACAATGGGACAGGGCGGTAATGTCTGGGAGTGGCAAGAGGATTTGAGTGCAGATCTGGATAGTTTCCATTGGATACGCGGAGGTTCATGGACGAGTGCTGCCTCCGCGCTTTCCGGAGAAAGTGGCGATCCACTCTCCTTTCTCTTGTACATTAGCGAAACGAATGCCATCGGTTTTGAGGCGTCCGGTTTTCGCGTGGCAAGTGCTGCCCCTGTGCCGGAGCCGAGTGCCATCGCGATGTGGTGGACAGCCGTGGCCCTTTTTTGGTTGTGGCGGCCGCGGAAGTAGCGTCTCCTTGCCCCAGGGCGGCAATTGCGGATGATCCCGCAATGCCAATCGGCCGCTATAGCGTGAGACAACCTGGGCAGTGCGAGTCCGCGAACAGCCGGAACCGCTTTTCACGCCGCCACAGTCACTGGCAATGGTCTTTTGATTACGGTCGTCTGACCAAATTGGCGCAATTTAGTATTCGTGCTGCAGTGTGCCGAGCCTGCGACTGGTCGAATCGCGATTCTCATGGCCTGCTAGTTCTTCTTTCGTTTCCAGGTGATTTCAGCACCTTCAAACTGGCCCTCCAGGAATCTTACCTGGCAAGTGTCTTTGTCGATGACGGTGGAAACCGTGCGACTGCTGTTCTCCGTACCGTCAGCAGCGATACGCGATATCGTGGCGTGTTCTTCACCGTCCACCAACTTGATGACAGTCGCCATTTGTCCCCCTCCTCCGCCGACCCCGTGCAATACGATGGCCTTCTGCTTCGGACACCAGCAGCCCAGCACCATCTGCTTGACAGAACTTTGTGGCGAATTCCAGGTGCGGGAAATCAATACCGCGTGGCCGTCCAAGATTACTTCGGCCGTGCATTCACCTCTACCCTCACCGCCATCAGCCATTTGGAAGGTTGTCTCCCACTGGCCCTCCCACATCTTCTTGTAGGCCTCCCACATTTCCGGTGAATCAGTCTTGGCGCCGGCCGCGTCGGGTTTCGTGTCCTGTGCGAGGCAAACAGCGCCGGCCAGCAGGACGAACGTGGCCAACATGGAAGTCGTCACGAAGTGTCGCATGGAAGAATCTCCCTGTCTTAAGCCGTGTAACCGGAATGAATCGGCAAACGCCCCGGCATTATCCGTCGCACACGACGACGCGCCAATTACCGAGCCAGGTGCCAACAGGATGGCAACACCACATCCACAGGAACCGGTCCCTGGCATCGCCAGCGGGGGATGCGTGAACCCCACCGGCGCAAGTGCAGAATCGTGGATTGTTTTTCACAAGGGGGCGTCGATTGCTGACTACCACTATGCGACAATTTCACAACTAACCTCTCGGCTCGTTGTTCTGTTCCGGTGACTTCTCGGGAGACATCACAATGAAACGCTACGCACTTCTGGCAACGGTTATGTTCCTGGCTTGTCGCTTCGCCTGTGGGGAAGAGCCAGGAGTGAACTATGAGCAACTGAGGTTCTTCGAACCGTACATCGGGACGTGGACCAACGAGGAAGTGCTCCAACAGGATAGCTTCTTCGGTAAGAAGGGCGACGAGGGCTCGTCCAGCATTACCTGGCGGTGGGCATACGACAAGAAAGCCATCGAATGGGAATGGAAGTTCGATTATGCCGGAAAGAAGTCGGGAACGAAGGGGCTGATGTCATGGGACGCTGCTCACAAGCGTTTGATGGGGGCAGGTATCGCTTCGATCGGCGGGTTTTTTCACGTCACAGGCAGGACAATCGATCCGTTGAGCTTTCTGGTCGAAGGTAACCAACCGGATGGTAAGACGGCTTCACAAATTGAGACTTTCACTCTATCGGGTGACGATACTCTGATCATGCAAGCAACGCAGCGTCAGGGACTTCCGGTTACCGAGGACAGCCCGCCGCAGGCGTTCACGCGAGTCAAGTCGTCCGACGAGGAGTCAGGGGCCAATTATGAGCATCTGAAACCGATGGCATGGATTGTGGGCGAATGGGTCTGCGATACCACGCTACCGATGGACGTTCCAGACGTGGGGAAAACGGGAGATCCGTTCAGGGTTGTGGTCAAATACGAATGGACTTTGAATAAGAATTTCCTGCTTGTCCACTTCGCCGGCGGTGCGCCCGGTAAGATGATGGCCGATAGGATGGCTGTTGTGGGGTGGGACGCAGAACAGAAGCAGGCATTTGTCGATACTTACGATCGGCAAGGAGGTACTGCCCGCAGCAGCCTTCATTTCACGGGTGCCGACACCCACTCGCTCCAGACACGTTCGACCGCTGCGGATGGCGCAATCGAGCAAGGTTCTCTCACGGTGAAACAGGCCAACAAGGACGCCTTCACATACAAATTCAATGAGGGACAGGCCAACGAATGGGTGATGGAGTTTACTCGCCAGAAGTGACCGCGTACCAGCAGCAGATCGTCGGATGCGGCAACGTGCTCAATATATCGACCTCTCTGCTTGCCGATAATGGTATGCGGCGGTCTTGTCCTTGACTGGCGGAGAGGCCGGCAAATCGACATGGAGATTCACCCACGGCGGACGAGGTGGCAAGAAAAGGTGCCACCTCGGCGTGCGGTGGTTGGCGGTGGTGGAAAGAGGTTCTCCTTTCCTCTGTAGCTTGGCGTGCCAGCCAGGTTGCCCACGCCCTGCGCGGACGGCATCGGATGTGCTGCTGCAAAGTTCATTTCGATCAGTCATCGTACTGGCCCGCTGCCATCGAGCGATGTCAGGGGAATCTCAACGCGGATCTCCGTGCGCATTGTCCACAAGGTGACAGACGGCATCACGGACCACCTTGTCCGCTTACGATTTTCGCTCGCTGTCGGCTTTCAGCCGCGAATCGAGCGATACGAGCAAATCTCGAATCTCCTGGAGTTCAATGTCTTGCTGCTGCTCTCCAGGCTGGATGAACCAGGTTGCGACGAACGCGGTAAATGTGCCAAACAGTCCAACCCCCACGGTCATGGTGATGACCGCGACACATTTCCCTCCCGTTGAAACCGGGTATCTGTCACCGTAGCCCACGGTGGTGATGGTGGTGGCGGCCCACCACAAAGCGTCTTCCGCCGTGGTAATATTGGCGTCAGGGTAATCGCTCTCGAGATACAGGACCGCAATGGAGGATAACACAACGGTCAGCAATGCGACAAAGGCCGCCGCGGCAAATGCTGAGTCTGAGCGACGCTTGGTATAATACAGCGAGATCATCCTT
Organism: uncultured Planctomycetota bacterium; assembly: GCA_963802295.1. Classification (GTDB taxonomy): domain Bacteria; phylum Planctomycetota; class Planctomycetia; order Pirellulales; family Pirellulaceae; genus JAJRVM01. The sequence continues at coordinate 47,247 of CAWDIM010000017.1, forward strand.
GCGGACTTGACTCCGCGCAGCAGTCGCAGAATGCGTACGACGCGAGCCAACCGGCCTAAGCGTAACGGTCCAACCATGGGGATGCTCGATAACAGATCGATCCATCCCCATTTCATATATGCGATCTTGCTGGTAGCCGTGGTAAGTTGGACGACAAAGTCTATCAAGAACACAACGCAGATTCCGATGTCCGCATATTCCAGTACCTGGATGATGGATTCATCTAGCCGAAGAAACGTCATGGCAGCCAAGGCCGCCAGAACGTACACGCAAAGCCCGAGCATAAACAGTTCGTAGATTCCATTGCCTTTTGTTGTGGGGCTGTCGGTGGCAATGGATTCGGGCTTGTTCATGAACGTGTTCCTAGGATTGGCCCCTGTCATGCTTGTGACGACCAGCATTGTGAGCGAGGGATGGAAACGAGCGGCCCACCGTGAGTGCGACGGATACCAGGTCCAGCAATAGCGGTGAGTCTTGGGAAAAAATGAACGGAATGCGAAGGTGCCTTGCGGAAACTGAGCCAGGGGTCAGCCAAACGCGGCACGCACCTGATCGCAGCAGGCGCGCTCTCGTGGGGTTGGCTGACCGTCGGCAGCAGCCACTGCCTCGATGCACTGCAGAAGTGTTTCCTGCTTGCCCGTTTGTTTGAACACTGGCACGCGCCAGTATACCAAGATTGTCTGGGGGATGAAGAAGTGCCTCCCCATGGAGGGCCAAGATGATCCTGAGCGGCGGGGACTGACCAGGATCAGGGAGAATTCGGGCTCGCTGGAGCTCTGCGTGCTTGATATGCTCGATGGGACGGTCCTGGTGGACGAAAAGACGAGTGCCGATTACCCGGACGTGATTTGATCGAGCGGTTTTCACTCTCCCTTCCTTGGAGCGTTCACGATGCGGAAGCTTACGATTTACCCGACTGCCGTTGCCATCCTTGTTTCATTGGCTGCCGTGGGTGCCATTTCACGCGGTGGCGACGAGGAGAAGCCCAAGCAATTCGCGGTTCACCCGATTGGCTACGTCCGAAAGATCGATGACAAAACCACGATTGTCTTGGACAAGAAGTACGAACCGGGACTGCTGAGGATGGAACACTTGTCGGAAATTTGGGTGTTGTGGTGGTTCGATAAGAACGACACGCCGGAAAAACGGTCGATCCTGCAAGTTCATCCGCGAGGCAATCCCGACAATCCGCTCACCGGCGTGTTTGCCACGCACTCGCCCGTCCGTCCCAATCTGATTGCCATGACCCGCTGCAAGATTCTCTCGGTCAAGGGAAACGTCATCGAGATCGAGAGCATCGATGCTTTCCATGACACACCGGTACTCGATATCAAGAGTTAACTGCCCAAGGACCGGCTAGGCCCCAGCGGCCGTTGGCGCAGATTTCTCTCGTCCGTCACCTTTCGGCGGGCAGGTTCGCCACGCCCAGCCGTAGCGGATGGCTTCCTCGCGGTCGTTGCTGCCACACCGCGGAACCGGCACGCGACAACGAGGGTTGCCTGTAGCAGGCCAGTTGTGGCTCCACCGGGGCAAGCCCGGTGGAAGCCGGTAACATCGCCATGTCGTTCGTGAGTCAGGACTTTTTCACGGGGAGAATCTTCCGGATCCGCCGCGGACTTCTCATTCGCCGACCGTCCATTCGAGGACGCCGCCAGAGTGGCCCGGTTGAAGATCCACTTCGAGTCGCAGGGCGGAAGCGTCCACGGCGTCGAAGGACATTTGGTTGAACTTGTCCTTCGCGACGGGGCTGGTCTGGGCGTTGGCCACTTCCCGCCATTGGCCGGCATGTTGGTACAGGATCCGCCAGGCCTGCGGTACCGAGCAGCGGCCTCCCGGCAAGTCATCGAACCAATACACGGCCACGGAAGAAACCCTGCGCGGCTGGGCAAAGTCGTACTGTACCCATTCCTGTGTCCCCAGGTGGGGCCACCATGTCATGCGCGGAACACTCTGATCGTTGGAACCAACCGGTTCCAGGCCGTCGCCCAGCGCCTCGACCGTGTCCGAGCCGTTGCAGTGGGATGCGGTGGCCTTGTAGGGTGATGGCTTCGGTCGCGGCGGTGCGGTCCACTCGTGACCCTCCGGTCCCGTCGTGGCGCGGGGGAAAGCCGTGATGCGCAGGCGGGCGGCCCCCATGGGGATGAGCGTCACTTGCTCGACCGGTTCGTCGGTGCGGGCCGGGCTCGGTTGGAGCTTGTCCACCATATTCAGGTGGTCCATCTGCCAGTTCGGGATCCTGCGGGCCTGCGCCGTGAGATGCACCGGCGTAGTGTCGGGTGTGAACGGCTGCGCGGGGATCGGAGCGGGCTTCCGGACGACTTGGAAGGAACGGGCCGGATCGTGCGCATCGAGCACGAGGCCGTAGTTCCACGGCGATGCGGCGAAGACCTCCCATTCGGGCCAGTCGGGATGGCGGCTGCCGTACGATTCCCACCGCTCCGTGATGGCCAGGGAGTAACTCAGCGGGCCGTGGTCGACCGAGACCGCATCCTGGTTCCGCGCCCATTGGCGGACCGCGACGTGCATCGGCAGTCTGAGTGTCACCGTATCGCCGTCGTGCCACTGGCGGGAGAGCCGCAAGAAGGAGAGCGGCTGGCCCTTCGTCGCCGAGGTCACGTTGTTGATCGCGACCGATGCGCCTTCGCACCAGCGCGGTACCCGCAGGTGGAGCGGGAAGGTGACGGCTGCGCGGCAGTGTGAGTTGGAAGGTGACGGTTTCGCCAAACGGGTAATCGGTCTCCTCGCGGATGGTGACGGTCGTGCCGTCCCCGACTTGCGCGGTCACTTCCGAGGGGGCGTACAGCGAGGCGCAGAGGCCGTTGCCGGGTGTGGCCAGCCAGAGTTCTTCCGCGTAGTACGGCCAGCCGTGCGAGACGTTGTGCTGGCAACAGCGATAGACTTCGAACGGCGAGTAGCTGAACATGGTTCCGCCGTTCTGGATGCCCGGCGACTTGTTGTGGCGGTCGAGCTGGATCTGGTTGGCACAGGTGATGTAGTGCAGGCCCTTCTGATCGGGCGGCATGGAGGCCGGGAAGCTGTTGAAAGCGATCTCCTCGCAGCGGTCGACCCAGATGGGATGGCCCGTGATCTTCACGAGCATCTGGAAGCTGTGCATGAACTCGACGATACCGCAGGTTTCGATGCCGCCGCGCGGATCGACGAAACCTTCTCGACAATTCTCGTCGCCCACGAAACCGCCACCCGGGAATTGGCCGTATAGCCCCAGCAGCTTGGTATAGTTCCGTTCGGCCGACTCCAGGTGCGCAGGATCGCGCGTCACCATCCAGGCGACCGTCCCCGCGCGAAAACCCTGGGCGAGGTTCACGTTGTGCCAGTTGATGACATCGGTGTCCCAACGAGCCATGCCCTCGTGAATCTTGCGGGCAAGCTCCAGCAGCCAGGCTTCGCCAGTGCGATTATAGAGCCAGATCACGCTTTCGATGTTATCCCCCGCGCGGATCTTCGGCCAGAACCCTTCGCCGAACGCCGAGACCGGCAAGCCGTTCTGCCACTTCATGTAACGGGTCATGACGTCGATCACCCGCGGATCGCCGCTGAACTCGTGGTAGCTCTGTAGGACGTTGAGCATCACCATGTGCGGCCACAGATCGGGCTTGCCGTCGAGTGAGGTGAGCAGATCGCGCGGGCCGAACCAGCCGTCCTCCCGCTGGGATGCTATCGCCGACTCGATCCACTTCTTCGTCTCGGCGATGATCGCGTCATCCCGCAGCACGTAGCCCAGATCGCCATAGCCCTTGAGCCAATACGGCATTTCCTCCCAACCGAAACTGCCCCGACCTTCCCGATTGCCCCAGGCGCTTTTCTCCATGTCCAGCCAGGGCGAAATCTCCTGGAGTCGGCCGATCATGCCGGCCCTCTCGGTTTCGAGCATATGGCGCAGCCAACCGGCGGGCTGGATACTGCCGATCGGCAGCTTGACGAAGGGACTGGGCGCGAGGGGCGGACGGTTGGCGACGTAATGGCGGTTCTCGCCCGATATGTCCGGCCCCTTCACGACCTGGACTTCGGCCGCTGACAGGATACGGTTCATGCCGAAAAGGGAGAGAAACACTGCGCCGATAAGGCTCGCCGTCGTCATGGTTTTCTTCCGCGATGTGCAAAGTTTTCCCGCGCCGGATTCTCGGTATTGCGAGGTAGATTCTCCCTGGTCAGGCCATGGCGCGAAACAGGCAATGACGCTGGACCTTGGTCGGTCGATGCTCGGCAGCGCCCCGCAACCGCGTTCCATGTTACCTTAACGCGGCGGCCAGCCGCAACCAACCGCCACGGACTTCGGTCCGACCGGCGGAAGGCGTCGCAGCGACGTTGGCGGGATGTCGCTTCCCTGGCGGCCACCAGCCCGCTGCGGGGTCTGCTGCCGGGAGATTGGCAGCCAGCCAGTTGCCAGTCACCACCGTGCCGCCACCGCCGCTGGTGAGGATGGCCGACCCAATCAGGCGATCAGCGAAGGGGAAATGTTGGACGTCCCTCTTCGACGCTGATTATACTGGTAGCTATGAGTGACATCCCTTGCCGCGAATCCCTGCTGTTGCCCGTCTACCGACGCTACCTGGCCGATCGAAGTACGGTCGGATTTGTGCGCGAGATGCTGCGCCATTACACGGTGGGCACGCTGGAACGGCTGGCGGGTTATCCGCAGCCCGAGTTGCGTGGTGCGGCCCTGTTTGCACTGGGATTAGTCGGCGATTTCCAGGTGCATCAAGTGGTGGGACGAGCCTTGCTGGACGAGGAGCGGGGAGTGCGTCTATTGGCGGCGGCGGCTTGCCGTTCAGTATGGAACCGTTGTGGCAGCGATCTGCAGCGCCGGCAGCTCGCCGACATTATTCGACTCAACGCCGCCCGGCAATACGGCGACTCCGTCGCGAAGGCGTCGGCGTTGCTCGACGATGCGCCGGGGATGGCCGAGGCTTGGTATCAGCGGGGGGCCGCCTGTCTGCAGCTGGAGCATTATGCTCGGGCGATTGCGGACTTCCATCAGGTGCTGGAGCTGAATCCGTACCACTACGTGGCGGCGGTGGCGATTGGCGAGGCGTACCTGCGGCTGGCCAACCCCTACTCGGCTCTGGACGCCTTTCGGCATGCCCTGCGTGTGAATCCCGAGTTGGACGAAGTGCGGGCCAGCGTCGACACCATCGCGCGGCAACTCAAAGACGGATGACTTCACGTCGATCTTTTGCAGTCGTCATAATCCGGTCTCGAAGTCCCGAACGCGGCCTGCGGCCGCAACCAAGTAGGAAATCCGAAATCCGAAATCCCAATATCAAAATCCTAAACAAATTCGAAAGACAAAACGGACACAAAAAAGACTCCGCTGCCGACAAAACCACAGTCATGGGCCGCTCAGCCGACTCTCGCTACTGGGCATGCTACTGGATGTTTCAGCCTCCGTCCTTCCCTGTTCTTGTCATCACTATTTCTGTCATTCGAATTCGTTTGGGATTTTTTCATCTCGTGCTTCAGATTTTGAATTTCTTTCCCAACATGTGCACTCCGTGTGCAGATAGTCCAATGTAAGACTCTACCCAACACCGACAATTCTTTGTCGATAAAATCCCCGAAGTGCCTATTCGACTTGCCGGACACGACCTGTTCCACGGGTTGGATGACACCGGTGAAGTTTGAGGCGTGAGTGAATGCTATTCGTCGCGTGTCTTCTTGGGGGTGGGCCGAGAGGTCGGCCGGATCGAGACTTTCGTCTGTTCTGGGTTCGGCGTTGGGCAGTTATCATCCGTAACGTCGACGCAATCGTTCCAGGGCTCGCAAGACGGCATTGTGTTCCCTGGCGGTTGTCAGGAGATGCCCACCCCTGGAATCGAGCGGGAACCCAAGGATCACCAAGTTTATCGCGGAAGGCGCGAGGACGAACACTGGCACGTGGTGGCTGCCTGGTGGATGGTGACTTTCCGTGGCCTCAGCCGATTTCCGTCCTCAACGGTCTCCGTGCTTAACGGTCCACGCTCATTGTGCACCGTTTGCCGGCCGGGGGAGTTGCCGCGTCAACTCCTCGGCGATCAACCGGTGCGCGGCACGATTAATGTGGTGATCGGAGTCCCAGTACAGTTCTCCCGAAAATCCCTTGAACACGGGCCGCAGGTCGAGTGCCGGAATCTGGAGCCGTTGGCAGATGTCGATCACCAGGTCGCAGACACGCTCGTCACATGCGCACTCGTCGGGTGTGAGTTGCAGGATGTCGGCGGCCCCCACCGCGACGTCCGGACGCAACTGCCGTGCCGAGGGGATGATCACCAACCTCAATCCGTCGCGCGGCGCAATGTTCTTGAACTCGTTCAAGACATGAGCCAGCATGTCGGAGGCGACGTCCCAATCCTCCGGATGATGCTTGAAGTAGTACGCCTGGTTCAAGCCTTGCCAGGTGGCCGCTGGGTAGCGGTTATTGGCATCGATTAGCGGGCGGTAATAGGCCGCCTCTCGCTTCTGCCGTTGGCGTTCCAGACGCAGCCAGTGAAGTTGCGCGGCGGCTCGGAAGATCGCCACGTGGTCCGAGAGAGTCGCAGTCAGGGCCGATCGCTCTCGCCTGAGATCGGGCCGCCATCCTGGTTCGGCGTGGACGTAATCCCTTCCATTCCATTCCAGGTGTATGCGGTCATCCCGCAGCATCAATTCGAAGAGGTCGTTGCCGGCATAGAACCCGACAATCAACACATCGGGCTCGAAGCGATGATACAGCAGGCGGTAGATCCACAACTGCTGATACGGCGACGAAACCGCCTGCCCGCAGTTCACCACGTCGTACCGCGCACCGAGCGTTTGCTCCAAGATGTTCGCGTAGCTGTCTTGGTTCAGCACGAAACCGTCCGTATGCGAATCCCCCAGCACCACGATGCGCTGGACACCGGGCGGCTTCGCCAAGGGAGTCTCCTGGTCCTCGCGGCAGCCGCACCAATTGCGCTTCACAAGGATATCGGGCCGGTTCCCGGCGCCTGCGAGCACCGTTTCGGCCGACGGCTGGTGAATCCACGATTCCTGGGCCGCTCGGGCCACCAAGGCCTCTACGGGAAGTCGCTTCAATTCGGCTTCGGGTGGCGCCGCTCGCGGGCATGTGCCCGTGACGCGCAGGCCAATTTCCAGCAGCGCTAGACCGAACAGAGCCGAGCCGCAGATTTTCAGAGCGAGCTTCCATCCGCGGCGTTTCCGGTACCATTGAGACATAAACTGACGTGTCCCACGGGCCGCCTCGAACAGGGTGCGCGAAAGCGTCGGAGCTGCGGCATGTTGTATCAGGCAACCACCGTCGCGCTCACGCAAAACGCCTGCCCCGCCCGGGCAACATGACGGCAAACCTGGGGAATTACTCTCTCACAATGACCATTTCAGAAGCACCCGATACGAGCCGGCATCTGACATCGCCACGTGACGGTTCAACTATAGTCCTTGTGCGTCGCGCTTTCCACGTCCCAGATGATTGCCACGCTTGTTGGACGGTCGTGTCGCGAGCGGTTCGGCCGCCTGTTTGACGGGAAACCGCCGAAAGCGATGTGCGCACGGTATATTACCGGCGGTCCCGCGATTACAATCACTCTGGTCGGTCCCGCGGAAATGACCTCAAGAACTTACGGTCGATGACCTGCCGTGTGGTGCCGGTTGGCGAAACCGGCCAGGTTGCGCCAGGCCAACCGAGATGGAAACAACGTGACGCGCGAATCGGGAGTATGCCGAGATGACGGACGATGCGACGGGTTCCGACGACGTGACCGGTCCAGGGATCCACGTGAAATACGATGGACTGACCGCCGAACTGACCGCCGCGGAAAGTCAGACGCTCGTGGCGTCGCGAAAAGCGGCGTTCTTCGTGCTCGCCGCCTGCGCTCTGTTGGCCAGTGTGGGGGCCGTCTACTTCTGGTACCTGTGGGTGTTGACGGCCAAGAGCTGCATTGAAACGTATATTCTCAAGACGGCCCCACCGCTGATCCTGCAGTCGACATCCGCTACATCGCCGCAAGACATGTTCATCCAGCTCGACATCTCCTCGTTTTCAGCGCTGATCCTGGCGGTTTTTCTGACACGTCTGGCCTATGGAGGGGTAAGGAACACGATTCGTTTCTTTCACCGCGACGGCCGGTCGTATTTCGCGCGAGCGTATCGCAGCGTGCTGTTTACCGAGGGATTCGAAACCCTCTGCGTTCGTTTCGGTCTGCTGGGTACCTTGCTGAGTTTCCTGTTGGCGGCCGTTACCCAGTTGTCCCCCGTTGCCACTACGCCAGCCACGCCCCAGGGCCAGAGCATGGCGGAGGTGACCGACGCGATTGCGCAAGACCCGTCAGGTTCCGCGGGCACGGCGGGCGAAATCTCGGCCCAGGAGAGTGGTTCGCCGGCCCCGAGCGAGGAGTCGGAATACATCTTCCTGCTGCTCTGCGCCAGCCTTGTTTCGACGTTCGTGGGGACAGGTGTCGCGTACGCGATCACGCCGAGTCTCAATTGGCTGAACGAACGGGCAGTCGGCTTGCATCAGATGGGGCAGGTCGACGGGGAGTTTGTGGCCGACGAGTTCTTTCGGCAGATCACCCGCACGAGTCGCCGGCTGGCGCAGTTTGAAACGACAACCGTCAAATTGGCCGCAGCGGCTGAGCACATCTCGAGTTTCGAAGTCAGCGTCGGGACGGCCGCGGGGAAGTTAGTGGAATTGACTGCCGGTCTGGAACGTGCCGTCCAGACATTTGACGTCTCCACGCAAACAGGCAGGCAACTGAGCAAGAAACTCGACCAACTGGAATCGATGAGCGATCGGATGAGTACACTGCTCGATCGACTGCCGGAGAGACTCAACGACCCCTTGAAGAACATGTCACTCATGGCCAAGGAATTTCGCGACGCCGCGATTTCCGGCGAGACCGCCTTCCGCGAACTCAAAGAGGTGGCGGCCTCGGCCCGTGGTCCACTGACCGAGACAACGAATCGTACCAACACCACCTGGCAGATGCTCCGCGAAGTGCAGGAGAGTCTGCGGGAATTGGCCAAGAGCGAGGAGCGGCAGACGAGCGAGGTCTCGAAACTGGTTCAGGCGTTCGACAACATTGGCGTTTCGCTGGTGGGAGTCATCCGCCAGATGGAGTCTTTGGGAACGCAGCTGCGGCAGCGCGACGGCAACGATCACCAAGCCGCCAGGCCACTTGCCGCCGGTCGGAGCTCATTCCCAGATTCGACCGGTCACCCTGGCGACGACGGCCAGAGCCTGACGCGGCACGGTTACGCTCGGCCCGCGGGCGACCACGATCGATCACTCCCCTGGTGGCGGCGCATCTTGGGATAGTGGTCGCCGCACCGCTCCGCGCTTCGGCATCCCGTACATCCTTCGAGAACATGGCGATGACCACCTTTCGCAAGAGGCTGCCTTTCCCCGATCTGTTTGCCCGCGGACGTCGTGAGGCCCCTCGCGCCGGTACCGAATGGGAGAGTGTCATGGTCCAGATTACTCTCGCGTTCGTCATCATTCTCGGTTATCTCATCTCGAAAGGCGTCATCGAATCCCAGAACCTGGCCGCCGAGACAGCTCGGTTGCGCAAGGATTACGCCAATCTCAACCAGATTGTGGCGGAATTCGCCGAATCGGAAGTGGGACAGGAGCGAATGCAACGGATCGCGGCCCAGCGAGAGCTCCAGCTGCAGCGCCTCCTGAATCGCTGGCTGTCGATACGGAGCGAGCGGCTGTTCCGCCGGCTGGTGCAGCAGTACCGCCATGCGGAACTGATCCAGCTATCGGACGACCTGCGTTCGCTGCCGATCGAGTCGAGCTATCACGATTTGAATGCGGAGATCGATCGTATCTTCTTGAACGGGACCGAGAAGGTCTCGCCTCAGGAACTGCAAACGCTCATCAACAGCGTATTGACGGCCGAGGGCTTTGACCTCGCGGCGGTCGTCGAGTTGTTGGAGCTAGAGAGAATATCGCCGGAGGGAGCTCTCCTGCACGATGACCCGTCCGTTCCCACGCTGCAGAATCTGACCATGCTGAAGCTGCAGATTGCCGGTGACCTGGATGCGGAGCGTAAGGAACTGGTGCAGATACAGTACGCCCTCGTCGAGAAGATCGCCGATGCCCGGCGGAAAAAGCTGTTGTCGCGTCCGCTCGAAGCGGGCGGGGGTGCCGCGGTGGACGGGAGTATACCCGACTTGGGGCGAGTGATTCTCGAACGCATCCTGAATGAACTCCGTGAAGAAATGCGACTGCTGCCCGAAACTGTCGATCGGATACGCGGTACAATCGATACGACACCAGCGGTCGAACAGAACTGATTACTACACGAGGGCTCCGCTATGCCGCCATGCCAACCCATTGCCGCCATTTGCTGGTCGATGCTGGTGTTCACGATGGCGTGTGGCTCCTACGCGTTTCAGAGCGCACCGGCGCCTCAAAGCGACGCGACGCCGTCACGGAAATCGCTCGATTACGCGGCGGCTGCGGCATTTGCCGAGTTGATGGAGTCGCGGTCGTACACCTTACCCGCGGACAAGGTGCGCGACGTGGTTCTCGGCGTGCTGCGCAATGACAGCAGTCAACCTCCCAAGCACCTGCCTGCCGCCGAGCAGTTGCAGGATCAACTGGATCCGAATTTTGACGACGCCTGGACCGAGATGATCAACCAGGCGACCGCGGGACTTGACCCGGACGGGAGCCTCGAAGTTGCCAAGCGTCTGCGGTCTTCTCTTGTCGAAAATCCTCAATGGCGAAACAAGGCGAAGGCGGAACATGACGATCTGCTTAAGAACGAGTTGCCCAAGGCCTTAGAGCGGTTGAAGGGAGCACTTGTCGAAGAACAGAACAAGCAACTCATCGAGACGCTCAAGAGTGTCGTCAGCACCGACCTGCCGGGCCAGGAACATGTGAACGGCGCCGTGCTCTCGGGTGACCAGGCCCCGGCCACCAAGGTGCTGACCGATGAGGTCCTCGGGAAATTGCCGAAGGAACTGCTGGAGATCGTGATCGTCGAGTCGTTTGAGGCATTGTCTGAGGCCGCGAACAATGTTGTGTCGGACGGTGTCGCGCAACTCGAGCAGCAGCTGGAGAGCCTCGAGAAATCCCCCGCTGCCGTCTCGCGACCTGCCATCGAAAAGGAAATCCAGAACCGCTTGCAGAAACTGGCCGATGGACAGCAGGCCTCACGCGCCGGAGACGCGCTGCGTCCGAGCTACGGGATTTTCGCGCGGGCCCAGCAGGAGATACCTGACAAATCGCAGCACTGGTTCGATCAGCAGGTCGCGCGCTGCGGCGGGCTGATCTTGGAGGAGTTGGCGTTGAACAAACGTCACATTCCGCGCGAAGACGAACAGACGCTGCGTCAGCTGATCCTGGCCGACCCGGCCAGGCACCACCAATTGGCGGAATCATGGCAATCGGCGCAGCCCGCGATTCAGGACATGGTGAATCGCGGCCAGCAGTGGATCGTGGAGGAGCTTCTCAAGGCTTGCCGGCAGAGCAGTGCGCCGGAGGACCGAGAGTATCCGGAAGAGCTTTTCCGCGGCGATATCTCCGAGATCGTCAAGGCGCCGGACACGCGGGGGCATGCCTCCTGGAGCAGGCTGCAGAAAGTCCTGCTCGAGCGCTACAAAACAGACGTGCTCAAGACCGTCCGCGACACGATCGCGGTGGAACAAACCCGGCAATACGCGTTGCTGCTGGCGGATCAGAAGTGGACGCCGACCGAAGACCTCCTGAAGATTCCGCTTCCGCTGGCCGACGCGACATTGAAGCAACTTCAGTTCTGGAACAGTCGCCCGCCGCTGCCAGAGAACATCGTCCTTCGAGAGGCCTGGGAGGCCTGGCTCAAGTCGGCTCAAGCTGCACTGGAGGTTACCCATCAGGCGCACGACGGCCAACTGCAGATCGTCGATTCGCTGGCAGAGGGTATTCGCCAGGAGATTTTCCAGGATCCCGAGCCCAGTCTCGACAAGTGGGTGAAACAGTATTCGCTCCGCACAACCCAGATGTGGCAAGAGCAGGGGACGACCGTCGCGGCAAAGTACCCCCAGTTGTTCTCGACGACGGTCGACCGCATCGCTCAGATCGTGGCCAAGATATTGCCATTGGTCGAACAGGAACGATCCGCGATACTGCTGGACGAGCCAGAGATGAAGCCGGAACCGCAGCCACAAGACTCGCCGGATGCGAACGAATCGCCACAGCCGACTCCCGAACAGCCTGTGCCGCCAGCCCCGCAACCCGAAGAACCGGATTCAGACCCTGCTTTAGACGGTCCGGGAAGCCCTGACGAGATGCAGTCCAAAGACGAGATGGGGGATACGGATAAGTCCTACGAAAAGGGTGGCCCACACAAGTCTGGCGACGGAGAAGCGGACGACGCCGACGATCACAATAACGACGAACCAGGCAGTGAAGAGGAAGACGGAAACGAGGGGCAGGGCGAGGGCGAAGAGGATGCGGCAGGTGCAGGCGACGGCGAGAAGAACGGCTCCGCGGACAACGGGGAAGCCGCCGAGTCGAGGGATGCCCTCCGAATTCCCCTGGATCTCCCGCGACGGACCCTCGCCGATTGGTTCTTTCGGATCGCGTTCTGGGTCTTGCTGTTGCTGCTGCTCGTGATGGCGGTTTGCTGGTATCTGCAGGTCCGCTATTACAAACGACTGCTCGCTCAGTACCGACGCATGTTACCGTTGAACAAATGGTGAGGATCCGCATGCGGTCTCTGACCGTGGAGCTACCGGCAGCGGCGGTTTTGGGGTTCGGATTTTTGGATTTCGGATTTTTTGGGTGATTGCGGCCGCCGGCCGCGTCAGGTGCGGGGAGTGTCAAAACAACACAAGTTGGTGCTGGTCAACCCGGTCAACACGTGCCGCAGCGGCTTTTCCGTGAATTCCAGTTCACGATTTCCGCCGTTGAGCCTGGGCCTTCTCGCCAGTCTGACACCCGACCAATGGGATGTTGAACTGGTGGACGAGAATTTTGCACCGTTCACGTACCGCGATGCCGACTTAGTGGGGATCACCGCTTTTACGTCATCCGCCAACCGGGCCTACCAGATCGCCGCCACGTATCAACAGCGTGGTGTGCCGGTGGTGATGGGCGGCATCCACGCCTCGATGTGTTTTGCCGAAGCCCTGCAATACGTCGATGCCGTGGTGATTGGCGAGGCCGAGTCGGTGTGGCCACAGGTGCTTTCCGATGCCTTGCGGGAAAATCTTCAGCGGATCTACCGGGGCCAGTGGCTCGATCTCGCCGGCCTGCGTCCGGCACGACGCGACATCTACGACAGCCATTACATGTTTGCCTCGGTGCAGACATCGCGAGGTTGTCCTTTCGACTGCGATTTCTGTTCGGTTACCGCACACAACGGTCGCCGGTACCGCCGCCAGCCAGTCCACGAAGTGCTCGACGACATCGCCTCGATCCCTCACGACTTGTTGTTCTTCGTGGACGATAACGTGATTGGTTACGGAGCCCATGCGCGTCAACAGGCCCTGCAGTTGTTCCAGGGCATGGTGGCGCGCGGCATGCGGAAGCGTTGGATCTGCCAGGCGTCGATCAATATTGCGGACGACACCGAAGTGCTGCAGTGGGCGGGACGCGCAGGCTGTCGCATGGTGTTCTTGGGGCTGGAAGCCGAGGATCTCGGCGCGCTGACGGAAGTCAACAAGCGATTGAATGTGAAGCGGGGCGCGGCATCCTACAAGCAGACGTTTGACCGCATCCACGAGGCGGGCATCGCGGTCTTGGGGGCCTTCATATTTGGCATGGATGTCGACACACCCGACAAACTGCGGCGCCGCACCGATTTCATGCTCGACAGCGGTGTTGACGTGATGCAGGTCACGGTCATGACACCACTGCCCGGCACGCAGTTGTTTCATCGTCTGCAGCAGGAGGGGCGGCTGCTGTACACCAACTTTCCCGCGGACTGGGTCCGTTACGATCTGGCGGAATTGGTGCATTCGCCCAAGCACGTTGAGCGGGACGAGCTGTGGAGCGTCATCCGGGAGTGCACTCAACGGATCTACGATCTGCCCACGCTCAAGGCCAAGGCCAAGCAAACGCTCGACTCCACCGGCAGCTGGGAGGCGATGGAGTTCGCCTACCGCGCCAATATCGACTACCGCAACGTGGTCAAGGCGAACGGAGTTATCGATTGACGCCGCGCCGCCAGAAGGCTGAAGCGAGGCGCGCGATGGCGGCACGTTCTTCGACGTCGAAGACCGGCAACAACCATAGTCCGGCGATGGCCAGCAGGACCGTCGCCGACTCGGTCACGGTGGCGGCACACCAACCCCAGGGCGCAGGCAGCAGGGCGATCAGGACGATGCCTGCCGTGCATCCCACTGCGAACAAGGTGGCCAGCAGTCCGAGCGCCAGACCGGTTCCCCGGTAATCGATGGGAATGGGAAACGCCGCCTGCGACGCCAACCACACTGCCGCCGTCCTCGCCGCTTGCGAGGCGAGTGTGGCGCACGCGGCACCGAGTATGCCATAACGAGGAATGGCCCAGAAGTTGAGGCCGACGTTCAACAACGCCGCGCACACGTTGACGGCACTGATCAACGCCGGACGTTGGACGCGATGCAACCCCACGTTTGCCGTGTCGGCCAGGCCCGCTAACCACCCGGCCAGTGTCAACGGGACGATCACCACTGTCCCTTCCGCGAAGACCGCTCGGATCAGCCAATGGGTGAGGTCGTCGCCCAACAGCGCCAAAGCCATCGCCAGCAGGCCGCTGGCCAGTACAAACAATTTCATCCCGCGGGCAAGCAAGGGTACGCCTTCCGGCAGAACCATGTTTCGAAACGCGAATCGCCGCCAGGCCAGCGCGAATGCCACGTTGCCGAACATCACGATCGAACTGATGCGCTCGCCCACCGAATAGAACCCGATAGCCTGCTCAGCCTGCGGCAGCGTCGCCTTGATGATCAACTTGTCACAGCCGACCATTATCCATTGCGAAAGAAAGGCGGGCGTGAGCAACGCTCCATACCAGAACGTACTGGCCATCGTCGTCAGGTTGACCCGCGCCCGCTGCCGCGGCCAGGCCATCACGATCAACAGCGGCAAGGTCAGGCCCAACCCGATTAATTCGCCGACAATCCACCCCCACGGGCCGTAACCAAGAAACAGAAGAGTGAGCCCGATACCGCGTGAACAGATCACCGACGTCATGTTCACGACCAGGTACCGCCACGCCAATCCGTCCGCCTGCAATCGCCCCGTGCCCAAGGCGATGAGCGTCGTGCAGACGGCATTACCCACCAACAGCAGCGTCGGCCACGCCGCTGAGATCCCGAACAGCCGTACCGACATGTCCTCGCCAATCACGAAGGCCAGCCACAACGCCAGCGCCGACTGCAGCAGACAGAGGAGCAGCGAGGATCCAATGAGTCGAGCCCTCTTCTCGGCTTCCGCGGTCTCGGCGTAAAAACGGTAGAAGGAGGCGGGCACTCCCAGTGAACTGAGCAGCCACAGGATACTGGCCGTGGCACCGAACAGACCTAGCACGCCGTAGTCGACGGGGTCGAGGATCGCCGTCGTGACCGGCAACAGAAGAAACCCAATGGCCCGGTTGGCGACGCCGGCGGCACCGTAGATCAGTGTGTCACTGAAAAGGTCGCGGATCGTGACCGCCCGTTGGCTTGTGGAACCGGTCATCGGCATCACGGGGTGGGGCCTACCGGGCGCTATATGCCGCCGCCCAGCTAAATGGGATGGCATGGAAATGGGAATATTTCGTTGCCCCAAAACCGATACAAACACGCTGGTTCGATATCTAAACGATCAATACAACGCTGCATTACCGCTTGAGATCACCAGATCGTGGTGTTGCGAGATGGGGTCCGCGGCAGTCCGTCAGCGTTGATGACGACGACTGGACTGAGAGATCATCTTATCATCTTAGCTTGTACGGACCAGACCCTTGCAGGTTGGACTTCGGTTGGTCGGCACTCTTGCGGTATGGTGCCAGGATCGACGGAGCCTGCCGCCACATGGAGGTGTCTATGCCGGTCAGGCTCTCGATCAGTTCAAGATCGCCGCGGTAGTCGTCAATTAACCGCCGTCGAGTCTCGCCAGACAACGGCGCCGGCCTGCCCGGGGTTATGTTCCAGTTGGCGACTCGGTCGACCAGCGGCCGCATTCTGTGGAGCCGAAGCTTGACCAACACCGGTTCGATTTGACGCCGCAGGAAATGCTGACAAGGGGCCGATCGCACGCTTCGGCTCCGATTGGCCGGTGCTTGATCACCTGGGTCGAACTCGGGATCGACACCAATGAATCGACAGACTTGCTGTAGCACACCCTGGATATCGTTTGCCAGATCTTCGAATCGCAGGAAAAGAAACCGGTTGCGTGGAAAAAGACGTGAATAGCGGCGAATTTGTTTGCCGTACAAGCCCGAACGGAAATAGAGATAGTTGTAGAAATATTGGGGATTCTTGCGGAAAAATCGCGGATCGCGCGCGCGGCGCTCCTCGGCCGCCAGAGCCGTCTCGAAGGGTGCCAGCCATTCGTTACCCGCGGCCGTCATCCAGCAATACAGTGAATATGCGCGGTCGGCCGGATTGCGAAGCAGGACGACGAATTTCGCGTCCGGTACGTAGGCCCTTAACATTTCGGCCGATGTCGGACAACTCAGGTAAGCGTGGGAACATTCCCCGACGATCTGTTCGTCGACCGAGTCCCGAAACAACTGGAGGTAATGCCACGGGTTCTTCATGCCGAAGAAGTCGCAGAAAAAGGTCGGCTCCTTGTTCGGAGACATGAAAATGTCGGGATGCTTGGCCAGTTGCTGGTAGAGAGACGTAGTCCCACACCGGCCCGCACCCAAGATGAAGAAATTGGGAAGCCTAGGCATACCGCCGACACCCTCGCCTCTTGATTGTCGATCGTCTGTTCCGGATTCGCCTGGCCAGATCGGTCAGACGTTCATCAGCACCAGGGCCCTGCGGTCGCCCGAATGGACGAAACACAGACTTGCCGGATGCCCATATCACGCTGTTCCCGTGGTTTCCCCGCGCGTCCCGGCGTGCAAGGGATATTCCTTAAACACTCGCCGTGCCGAAAGGTGGCGAATTATCCTCCGCCGCGCCCCGATTTCTCGGACCTTCGCCGCCTTCGAATCGTCCCCAGCCGCGACCGCCAGAACGCGGGGGACCACAATGGGGATCGTACTCCGGGTTTGCCCCATCTTCTGGTGGGGCAGGCTACGTAGTCGGGGGTGTATTCGGGGCCTGCGGATCGCAATCTTTCGAGCGGTGGAGATACCGCGAGTTGCGGCCCTGACATCCTTGATCCGGCACTCAACTCGTGCTCAGCGCAGCGGTGCTCGTGCTCGTAATCGAAAGGACGTGGCAATGAAGGAGCGCATCATCGATCAGGAGAAACTCGACGTCGATCGTTGGGCATTGGAATCGGTTGCCGAGGCGTATTCGGTTTTCGGGCGGACTGTCAACGCGCGCCGCCCATTGAACCGTAACGATGTCCGAGGGTGTGCGCCGCCCGCGGTTTGATCCACTTCGATAAGAGAAAGACGAAAAGTCCACGATGCTCCTGACGTGGCGTTCGACCACAACCTAACAGGAAATCCGAAACCCCAATCTCGAAAACCTAAACAAATTCGAAATCCAAAAACTCAAGAACAGAAACCTCTGCTGCCGGCAAAACCGCGGCGGGCGCGCCACAAGCAGATTCTCATCACTGGGCATGCGCCCGCGTCCTCCCTCCCTCCCTTCCTCCCTTCCTCCCTGTTTTCCCTCATTCGCGTTTGTTCTAAACTTGGTGGTTCGATGTTCGGATTTTTTTCCAGACCTGCGCACCACTGCTGCGCAGGTTACCGACTTACACTCTATAGTGGGCGCTCCGCCAGCCTGGTGTGCCTGGTGATATGATATATAGGCGTTGGCTCAGCTGAAGAGTATGCTGCTGGGCGGCCCACGACAGGCTCCGCGACTTCGTTCACTATTGTTGTTACCGGCGTGATGCTGACAAGCATGCCCGTTGTACAACTCGCCGAAACGGTTCCTTGCAGTAGCGAGTCAGGAGCGAAGGCGGCGCGGGCGGTTGGTGTGGAAGAGGCACGTCCAGAGGGTTGCCGAGACTGTTGTGAGGCTGACTTGGTTCACTATGGACGGGCGTGCCGATTAGTTCGGTGGCAGTAGCAAAGCAATGCCAGCAGAGAGTCCATTTCGAATTGCGCTCGTGATCGTGATCGTTCTCACGATGTCGGTGACCGTATACCATCGCTGGCAAGCCAGAGCTCCTGGGGAGAGACTTTCACACAAGCAAGAGGGTTGCCTTTTCGCGATTGCCTTGCGCCTGGCCGGGCTGGCCCTCTGGCTTGCGACGTTGGGCTACCTGTTGTTTCCAGCTTCTGTAGGGTGGGCCGCGATGCCGCTGCCATCCTGGTGCCGGTGGTCTGGTGTCGCGTCCGGAGGTATTTCCTCGCTCTTGTTGTACTGGACACTGGCGAGTCTCGGTAAGAACCTCACTGATACCGTTGTCACGCGAAAGAACGCACACTTGGTCACGCACGGCCCGTATCGTTGGGTGCGGCACCCGTTCTATTTCACTGCCGGGTTACTGATGCTTTCGGTGACGATCTTCACCGCGAACTGGCTGATCGGCGCGACGAGCCTGCTCGTTCTGGTACTGCTGGGCGTGCGTACACCCAAGGAAGAGGCCATGCTGATCGACCGGTTCGGGGATGAGTACCGGCAGTACATGGCCGGCACGGGGAGGTTTCTCCCGCGCATCCGGCGGTGAATTGGCGCGCGATGCCTTGTCGCCGAGGTGGCGCCGACTTGATTGCCGAGTGCCTTGGCGTGGATGGCTCACCCGGGGGCATGGAAACCACCTGACAGCGAGGTCGGAGCGGCCTGTCCGATGGCGACTTGTGCGGGAATTGCCACGCGGCGAGCGGTCGTTGATTGACAGTCCCTCTGGGGTATCATATGACTGCTGGTTGGTTGGATGCTGGCAGGTCGCCGTTTGCGCAGGCAGGTTCAATCCACGCTGCGGTTGCTGATCCGTCGGCGGTCCCAACCACTCGGCGACTTCTTGACGGGCCACACACAAACAGGAGACAGACCATGAGATTACAGACCATGAGACTATCGACCATTTCCATGTTGGCTTTGGCCGTGCTGGGCAATCTCGTTTGCGCTCAGGAGGAGGCGGCACCCGAGGCGGCTAACAAAGCTCAGATGCCGCCGGAAGCGGTTCGGGTGCTGGCTTATTACGTTGGTAGCTGGTCCGTGGAGGGGACGGTCGGCGACAAGCCCCTCAAGGGTACGGGCAGGTTTGACATGCCCGAAGGTCAGTACTGCGTCATTGGAAGCGTCTCGTTCGCCGTGGATGGCCAGACGGAGCGATTCAGTATCGTCTCCGGGTGGGACTCGTCGACCGGATGGCTGACAGAGCAGGGGGTCGGATCGGATGGCGGTGTCTATTCGCTCCGCTGGAAGAATGTGTCGGCAGCGGTGGACGAAGGGGAGTTGGTTGGCACGGTCGGCGGTAAGCAGTTCACCGAAAAGGACCGTGTGGAGCGAAAGGGAGACGGCGAATTCGTGGTGACCTGCACGGAGCGAAAGTTGGGAGATGAAGTGCTCCCCGACTGGACCTTGGTCTATCGCAAGATGGCGGCCGAGAAAGTCAAGCCGGTTCGCGCGAAGGCCCAGCGCGAAGTCAATAAGTAGAATGGAGTGTTGGTCGGTAACATGCGCGCATGGTGCGCGCATGCACGGAAAAAAATCCGAACATCGAAGCACTAAGTTTAGAATAAACGCGAATGAGAAAAAACAGGGAGGAAGGGAGGAAGGGAGGAAGGGAGGAAGGGAGGAAGGGAGGGCCTGCTGCTGGTGAGAATCGGCTGGTGGCCCATGACGGTGGTGTTGTCGGCAGCGGAGGTTTTGAATTTTGAATTTTGGATTTTGAATTTGTTTGGGATTTCGATATTTGGATTTCGAATTTCCCGTTTTGGTTGCGGCCACAAGCCGCATTAGGTTTTCGATAGTGGGATATCGGACTTCCGGTTTGGCTGCGGCCGGCGGCCGCGTTCGGAAGCAGGCATTCCGCGAGTTGCGGATTTTGTTGAAACTCGAACTACGCCCCGCCAGGTGCCCAATGTACCCGCGTCACCGCACCATGAGCACGGCAATCACGCTGACTCTTGCCGTCCTGTTTCAGGCTCTCCTTGGCTCGCCCGTGGCCGTATCGCAGTCGGCTGCCGCAGAGCGCTGGAATCTGGTGTTCATGCTGGCGGACGATCTGGGGTGGAGCAACTTGGCTTGTTATGGCAGCGATCTGCATGAAACGCCGCAACTCGATCAGTTCGCTGCCGGAAGCGTGCGATTCACCAACGCGTATGCTGCCTCGCCTGTCTGCACGCCGACCAGAGCCTCGATCATGACCGGCAAGCATCCGGCGCGCCTGCGGATGACGATCTGGCGCGAGGCGTCGGCCCAGCGCGGCGACCGCTCGTGGCTCGAGCCGATTACGCGGGGCGATCTGCCGTGGGAGGAAGTGACGTTGGCGGAGGTCCTGCAGAAGGCAGGCTACTACACGGCGCACGTCGGCAAGTGGCATCTCGGTTCGGCCGAATACTATCCCCAGTCCCACGGCTTCGATGTCAATATTGGTGGTACGCTGTGGGGAGCGCCGCAGACCTTTTTCTACCCGTTTCGCGGCACGCAGTATGCGCCGGAGTGGCGCTATGTTCCCGATCTCGAGCCGAGTGAACCGGGTGACTACCTGACGGACCGTTTGACGGACAAGGCGCTGGAGATCATCGATCGTGTGGCGGATCGGCCGTTTTATTTGAATCTCTGGTATCACTCGGTCCACACGCCGATCGAAGGAAAGCCGGAGTGGGTGGCGAAGTTCCGGGAGAAAGCGGCGAACAGCCGCGTGCATGTGAACCCGGACTTCGCGGCCATGCTGGCCAGTCTGGATGAGAATGTGGGACGCGTGTTGGCCAAGTTGGAGGAGAAAGGGATCGCCCAGCGGACGATCGTTGTCTTCGCTTCGGATAATGGCGGTTACGTAGGCATCTGCAAATTGCAGCCGGGGATCCCGGTTACCAGTAATGCGCCGTTGCGGTCGGGCAAGGGATCGCTCTATGAAGGAGGGATTCGCGTGCCGCTGATCATCCGTTGGCCTGGTGTGACACCCGGTGGCGCGATCTGTCGGGAACCGGTGTTATCGTGTGATCTCTATCCCACGCTGCTGAGTATGATGGGCTGCGATGCCGACCTGCCAGCTCCGCTGGACGGCGTCAACTTCCGTTCACTGCTGCAGGATCCAAAGGGGAAACTGCCACGCGAAACGCTCTTTTTCCACTATCCGCATTACTATACCACGACGTCGCCGGTGAGTGCCGTGCGCGAAGGAGATTGGAAACTGCTCGAGTATTTTGAAGATGCCCATGTCGAGTTGTACAATCTGGCCTCCGATCCGGGCGAGCGGCAGAATGTGGCTGTTGAAAACCCGCAGGTGGCCACTCGACTGCGCGGCAAGCTGCAGGCTTGGCGCTCGGAAGTCGACGCGCAATTGCCCGTTCCCAATCCAACGTACGTTCCCTCCCAATAGAGACAGGCGTCATCCTCGGGCCCAGCGGCGGCGCAAAGCCAGGCTGCAGCGCGGCTTAAAACCGCAGTTACCGGCCCGGCTGGGACTTGTGGAGACCCGCGTTGCGCGCCCCTACACCGTTCGCACCGTACGGCGTTCCAACCTTTCCGGGCGGGGGAGCGGGGGGAACGCGGATTGACCCCTGGGCAGAGCACTGCTAAATTGCAGGGTTTATCGTGGACTTGGTTTGCCAAGGGAGGCAGTCCGCGGGTGGTTTTCCCCCTCATTTCATGGAGCTTGTAGCGGCGAAGGTATCGTCTGACCTGTGGCCCCGGGGTAAGCTCGCCACGTGATACGTGTGCGGCTGTCCTTCCCTGAACGCCCCCCAGCCATGCCCGGCAAGTTCACCAACCAGCAGGAGATTCTCCGTGTCGGAATCGCTCGTCCAAGAATTAGTATCAGCCGGAGTGCATTTTGGGCATCGTGCCAGCCTGTGGAATCCCAAGATGGCACCGTATATCTATGCCCGCAAGAACCAGATCCACATCATCGATATTCGGGAAACGTTGCGGGGACTGTTGCGCGCCCAGAAATATCTCACGCAGGTGGCCGGTGGCGGCAGTCTCGTGTTGTTCGTGGGGACCAAGCGGCAGGCGGCCGGCGCGATCGAACGTGAGGCCTTGCGCTGCAACATGCCCTTTGTCGCCGAGCGGTGGTTAGGGGGGGCTCTGACCAATTTCCGAACCATTCGCAGTCGGCTGGGACGACTGGAGGAATTGGAGGCGTTGCGTGCCGGCGATCGATTGGCGGAGTATTCCAAGAAGATGCAGTCGGCGCTGGCTCGCGAATATCGCAAGATGTATCGCAACCTGAACGGGCTGCGCAGCATGAACCGGATGCCCGAGTGCGTGGTGGTGGTTGATCCGCGCAAAGAGAAGAACGCCGTGCGCGAGGCTCGACGTCTGGGAATCACCACGATTGCCTTAATTGATACCGACTGCAATCCGGATCTGGTGGACCTGCCGATTCCTGGCAATGACGACGGCATACGGTCGATCGAGTTGGTGATGAAGTCCTTGGCGGACGCTGTATTGGCCGGCAGATCCCAAGCGGCCGGGGAGGCCAAGCAAGAGATGTCGGCGGGTGGCGGGAACGGGCGTTCCGAATCAGCTGGTCCCGAGGGTGATCCGGTGGCGAATGACGCGTCGGACAAGTGATGCGGGGGACACACGCAGCCGGAGCCGACCGCCAGGGCGTGGCCGGCTCCGATCTGTGGGCTCGGTCCGCGTCAACCAGACGGCGGATGCCATCTGACGCCTTGCACCGCTCGCCCGCATCCCCGTCCACGTGGCCCGTCCAGTTACGGCCGTCCACACACAATCCTACACCGACACGTTTCTGCTGCCGATGCGTCTTTCGCCAACAATGGTTCGCATGAGAAATCGGATTCACGAGAGAAGATCATAATCCAACGCCCGTGGCGGATGCCACTTCCGCCGGGCAAGTAGCGCCGAGCTGCGGCAATGGTAACGGGCGACTGGTCCAGGTCCCTTGCCCGCTGCGGCGACGAGAACACGACACAAATTCTAGACAGAGACATTACCTCGGAGGACGAATGATGGGTGAGATCACGGCAGCCGCCGTCAAGGCATTTCGCGAACGTACAGGATTGCCCCTGATGGACTGCAAGCGGGCGTTGACCGAGGCGGCGGGAGATGAGAATAAAGCCATTGAAATGCTCCGCAAAGCCGGCGAGAAGCTGGAACTGAAGCGCGCGGCGCGACACCGATTTTGGCCGATTCGGCCTCTATTGCGGGCTCAACAAGCCCGTCGGTGCCATGGTCGAGCTGAAATGCGAGAGCGCTCCGGTCACGCAGAACGAAGAGTTCATCCAGTTGGCCAATGATCTGGCGGCCCAATTGGCTGTGGGCCCGGGTGCCGCGACCGTCGACGAATTGTTGGCCCAACCATCGCCCAGCAAGAAGGGTACGACGCTGGGCGAGCAGAAGGCGGACTTATTCAATCGCATTCGCGAGGTCTTCAATGTGGGGCGGATGGCTCGCATCGAGAGTCCCTGTGGCGGCTACAGCCACAATGCCAAGACGGTCGCGGGCGTGCTCGTGGCCGTGGACGGGGGCTCGGATGACGTGGCGAAAGACGTCAGCATGCATATCGCCGCCATGCGGCCTCAGGCCCTGAATGTTGCCGACCTGGATCCGGTGGAAGTCGACAAGGAGCGTGAAATTCTGCGCGAGGCGGCTTTGAAAGAAGGCAAGCCCGAGAACATTGTCGACAAGATGGTCGAAGGTCGTCTGCGGAGTTTCTATGCGGAACGCGTCTTGTGTGAACAGCCGTTCGTCAAAGACGACAAGGTGACGGTCGGCAAATATGCGGAACAAAACGGCATGAAGATCAAGCGATTCGTGCATTGGGAGCTAGGTCAAGACTGACCGCTCCAAGATCATCAGCCCCGTGTTTCATCGGGGCTTTTTTCATGGCAATGCGGGATTTGTCCGGCGGGAGTTCCCGGCAGCCGGCGAGGAGTAATAGCTCATGATCGACGTGGAACCATCCGACAGGACGGCCCATTATCAGCGAGTTGTGCTGAAGCTGTCCGGTGAGAGTTTTACCCATGCCGGCGAGCGCGGCATCTCGATGGAGGAGGTCGTCCACATCGCGCGCCAAATCCACCAAGCCCAGCAAATGGGCTGCGAAATGGCCGTCGTCATCGGCGGCGGCAATATCTTGCGGGGAGCCTATTTCACCGATCGCAATGCCGCCATCCATGAGGCCACGGCTCATTACATGGGCATGCTCGCGACCGTCATCAACGGACTGGCACTGCAGGATGCGCTGGAATCGTTCGGCAGCGAAACGCGGCTCATGACCGCCATTCGCATGGACGGCGTGGCGGAGCCGTACATTCGCCGCCGTGCGCGATCCCACTTGCGCAAGAAACGGATCGTGATCCTGGCGGCTGGCACCGGGGGCCCCTTCGTCACCACCGACACGGCCGCGGCGCTCCGCGCTCTGGAGTTGGAGGCGGACATTCTCTTGAAGGCGACGCGCGTGGACGGCGTTTTCAGCGACGATCCGGAAAAGAACCCGCATGCCGTCCTCTACCAGCAGCTCGACTACGACACGGTGCGCCAACAGAACCTGCGGTTCATGGACAGCACGGCGATTGCCCATTGCATGGAGCGGTCCATGCCGATTCTGGTGTTCAATTATCGCAAGGATGGCAATATCCAGCGAGCGGTCCGGGGCGAGAAAGTGGGGACCCTGGTAGGCCCGCTCCCGCCGCCGTCCGCTTTGACCGGCTGAGCAGGCCGTCAGACCACAGTGTGCGCGGGCCGGCTCGGCCTGGCCGTGAAGATCGCCCGTTTCGTGGCGCTTTCCTTGGCGGCGCCGGCCGCGTGCGATAGACTGATGGCTCGCCGTTCGACCCGCTGCATGCCTGGCAAGCCCCAGGTTTTCAGGTGTCGGCGGCCGCGACCGTTGGCTGACCCCTTCACAGACGGGGTGCTCGCCAGGAGTCTGGCGGACCGGCCGGGTTGCCGACCTGCCAAGCCGGTGTTGTTGATTCGACGTTGTTCCAACTGTGGGTGGATGCCATGTCAGCGGATGAAATCGTATTTGATACCGAAGCGCGAATGGAGAAAGCTGTCCAAGTTTTGAAGCAAAGTCTGGCGGGAATCCGTACGGGACGAGCCAATCCTGGCCTGGTCGATTCGCTGCGGGTCGACGTCTACGGCGCCGCAACGCCCATCAAGCAGCTGGCGACGGTGGGCGCCCCCGAACCGACACAGATCGTGATTCGCCCCTACGATCCGACGACGATTAAGGATATCGAGAAGGCGATTATCGCGAGCGACCTCGGTTTCAATCCCCAGAACGACGGACGCTTGATCCGCATCAACATTCCGCCACTGTCCAACGAGCAGCGCAAGAAGATGGTGGCGCGGATCAGGGACTTGACGGAAGAGGCCAAGGTGGCGGTGCGGAACATTCGCCGCGATGCGAACAAGGCGCTCGATCTGGCGGAAAAGGCGAAGGAGATCAGCGAGGACGAGCGGGACGGAATGAAAGAGGACATCCAAGAAGCCACCAAGAAATACGAAGCACAAGCGGCGGAGCTGGCGAAGAAACGCGAAGCGGACGTAATGGAATGACCGTTGCTCCGGCAGCCTCGGGGCCCCACCTCGGGCGGCAGCGGGCTTGGTTCGATCCATCTCGCTGCCGTGACCGCTGGGCGGACCGACTCGGCGAACCCGGCAGCGAGGGGAGTTGGCCACCGGCTGGCCTGGGTGGCGAGTGGCAGCCAACAAAGTCGCCGGGTCGCCGGGTAAACTGGGCGGCGTGTTGGGCACTGTGAAGCGTGTGCGTGGTTTATCGGCTCGTCGGTGCGCGGCGCAATAACCGCCCACCTGCAATCGTGAGGCCGCCGAGATGACAGCTCCTGGCGAATCGTCGGTTTCTTACCTCTGTCCGCAGTGCCAGACGCGTCTGACGGCTCGCGCGGAAGATGCGGGGCAGCGGCGTGAGTGCCCACAATGCGGCAAGCAGGTGAAAGTGCCTGGCGTGCCTAACCGACCGGCTGGCACGGGAGCGGGGCGGGCCGGGGGCACTGCGGAGGCGGCGGCCACGCCGCGGCGCGGAATCGCCAATATCCCGCTGATCTGCCCGCTCTGCGGTACGCGCATGTATGCTACCCCGCAACAGGTCGGGCAGACCATGGTCTGCCCCGACTGCCTCGAATCGGTGGTGGTTCCCGACCAGGCACCGCCGCCGCGCAAGCGGTCCGCCTCTTCGCCACCTTCCACACCCGTTGGACCGGCAAGTCCCTCGGTCACCGGCGGCGATGCGCAGGACGACGACGAATTGAAGCTCAGCGAACCCGTGGAATTGCCACGCCATCGGTCCGTTTCAAAACAGATGTCGGAACTGCTCGACGAGTACGAGCACGACGCCACGTCTGGTGGGCAAGCTCCTTCGCCCCCCGCTTCACCGTCGCCGGCTGCACCCCCCCCAGCAGCCGCGAAACGACCACTGCCCGGCGGTGAGTTTGCCGCCAAATGTCCGGTTTGCGACACGCTGATCTACGCCACCGCCGAGGAAATCGGTCAAGAGCGGACCTGCCCTGATTGCTTTTCGAAGGTGATCATCCAGGCTCCGCGACCCAAACCGCGGCGGGTCAACGACGTGGTGGAGGCCGACTACGACGACGAGGATTTTGTGCTCGGCGCGCCGGTGGAACTCGACGTGTTCAAGCCCTCCGCCCACGAACCGACTCCCAAGACAGTGGGCGAAGAATCCCTCCTGCGCGCTCAGCGAGAACTCGACCAACGCGAGCCGCAGCAGGTCGATCTCCCGGGCGCTCCGCTGTGGACCGGTCTGTTCAACTTCCTGCCAGATCCAGTCCTCATTTCCCGGCTCGTCGCCTCGGGCCTGTTGCTGGGGGGAGCGATCAGTCTGTTGCAGGTGACGATCGGCCTGTCACGAGGCAACGCCTTATTGCAGTTCCTGGCGGTCGGCTGTTCGATTGCCACGCTGGTTACGGAGCTGCTTGCTTTGGCGCTCCTGGCCGCCAACTGCCTGACGATTCTTCAGGAGACCGCGGAAGGCGGTGATCGGGTGAGCCAGTGGCCCGAAAGCAGTCCGCTGGAATGGGCTGTGGAGTCGTTTTCGGTTGGGATGGCGATGTTCTTCAGCGGACTGCCCGGCATGCTGGTGTTCTGGGCGACCGCGGCGGCCGGCATGTCCATGGGGACCAGTTGGATTTTTGTCGGAATCAGCTGGTACATCTTCTTTCCCGTGGCGCTGTTATCCATACTGGAATCAGCTTCCCTGACCAGTCCGGTCTCCAAGCCGATTCTGGACTCCCTGCGCAGCGAGACTTTGTTGTGGGTCACGTTTTACCTTATCACGTTCTTCCTCGCGTTGGGTGTCGCCATTACCTTGACCCTGCTGACTCTCTCGAACGCCTACCCGTTGCTGTTTGCCTTGGGAATCGTCTGGGCCTTTGCCGCATTTCTCTACTTCCGTCTGCTCGGTCGACTGGCATGGGCCTGTCAGGTTCGCCCGACGCTGAGACAGGATGCTGACGAAAACGAAGGCCATACGAGTTCGGAAGGACGACCCAAGACCTGAACCCACGAACCGACTCCGCCAGCGACCTGCCTTCTCTGCCCATCCTGTGCGCGTAAACTGGGGAACAACATCCGATGACGCTGACCAATCATCTGATCTGTATGGCACTTGTGTGGGGAACGCAGACTTCGGCCGCAGGAGAGAATTGGCCGCAGTTTCGCGGACCCAACGGAGACGGGCACGCGCCAGGGACGGATCTGCCCACTGCCTGGAGCGAAACCGAGCACATTGCGTGGAAGACGCCCATTCATGGCCGCGGGTGGTCTTCGCCCGTTGTCTGGGGCCAACAGATCTGGCTGACGACGGCCAGCGACGGGGGGCACGAACTGTATGTGCTCTGCCTCGACGTGGCGACGGGGAAAGTCCTCCGCGACATCAAGTTGTTTGACGTCTCGGAGCCGCAGGATATCCATTTGACGAATAGTCACGCGTCGCCCACTCCGGTCATTGAGGAGGGACGGGTCTACGTGCACTTTGGCAGTTACGGCACCGCCTGCCTCGACACGCAAGACGGACGGATCTTGTGGCAACGCCGTGATTTTCCCTGCAATCATTGGCGCGGTTCGGGATCGTCTCCCATACTGTTCGAAGACCTGCTGATCGTTCACTTTGATGGCTACGATTATCAGTATGTCGTGGCGATGGACAAGCAGACCGGGCATACACGCTGGAAGATCGACCGGAACATCGATTACGAAACGGACGACGGCGATCTGAAGAAAGCGTTCTGCACTCCCACGGTGATTACCGTTGACGGGCAGGCACAGCTCATCAGTCCCGCCGCCCGGGCCGCCATCGCTTATAACCCTCGCACCGGTGACGAAATCTGGCGGATCGGGTATCCCAACCACTCCGCCACGGCTCGTCCGCTGTTCGGCCACGGCCTGCTCTTCATCAACAGCGGATTCAGCAAGGGCCAGCTTTATGCGGTTCGTCCAGAGGGTCGGGGCGATATCACGGACACGAATATCGTCTGGACGGAAGATCGGAGTATTGGCTCGAAGCCGTCGCACCTGCTGGTGGATGACTTGCTCTACATCGTCCATGACGGAGGAGCCGCCACGTGCTTGGAGGCGCTGACGGGCCAGCGCGTCTGGCACAAACGGCTGGGTGGGAACTTCTCCGCCTCACCAATCTACGGAGACGGTCACCTTTACTTCATGAACGAGGAAGGGACGACCAGCATCATCAGACCGGGACGCGAATTCCAACTGGTGGCCACCTGTCAACTCGATGACGGTTGCATGGCCTCCCCCGCCGTTGTGGACCATTCACTGTTGATACGGACAAAATCCCATCTCTATCGTGTTTCCAACTGAAGCCGTGCCAGGCCAGGCCCTCCGCGAAAAGCACCCGGACGCGAACCTGGAGGTGGTCGCCGTCTCCCCGTACTTGCGGCTCTTGAAAAACCTTCGCGCGGCCCATATTCGTGGAACAATCCTCGGGCGCCACAACGGGCCGCAGTCGCGACCCACAGTCCCTTCTTCACCTAGCCTACCAGGAACAGGAATCCTCCCGGTCTTCCCGGGAGGTCATCCGGCTGTGCCGTCTTGCCGTCTTGGGGCGGCGGCGATTTCTCTTGACCGGTAATTGTGAATGGTTCTATACTCTGCCGCCCCAGGAGCGGTTACCGCGGTAGCTCGCGCGCCGCAGGAACCGATTGAAACCCCGGCCCCGACAAGCCGGAGGTGACCCAACAGCCAGGATAAGGGAGGAACCAAGATGGTTCGCAAGGAAGCTCGCGGCCGGACGCCGCGCACATCGCACTGGAGAGGTCGCGTTACGATTGCGATCAGTGTTGTGTTCATGATCGGCGCATGTTTCGCACTGCGTCATTTCACCGGTGCCCAGGACGCCCAGGCGGACGTGCCGGCCAGCAGCGGCGTGCCACCGGTCGGCCGCCCGGCAACCGCGGCCCCCCAGACTCCCCCGAGCAGCCCTGCTGCCTCGCAGAAGCTCAATGTGGTCGCCGTGGTCAACGGCGAACAGATCACACGGCAGGAACTGGCGGAGGAATGCCTGCGTCGCTACGGCACGGACGTGTTGGAGAGCATTGTCAACAAGCACCTGATCTGGCAGGCCTGCGAAGCGAAGGGCCTGAAGATCACCGACGAGGATGTGGAAGCCGAGATCAATCGCATGGCCAGCAAATTCGGGCTGTCCCCCAGTCGCTGGCTGACCATGTTGAACGAGGAGCGGGACATCGCGCCGGAACAATATCGGCGGGAGATCATCTGGCCGACTCTGTGCTCTGCGCCTTGGCAGCCAAGGATCTGGTGGTGACGCCCGAGGAAATGAAGACGGCGTGGGAGGTTGAATACGGGCCCCGCGTCAAAGTGCGCGCGATCACCGTGAGTTCGCGGGAGCGGGCGGAGCAACTGCGAGCGGCAGCCGTGGCCAACCCGGATGATTTCGGCGCACTGGCGAAACAGCATTCGGAGGATCAGAGTGCGAGCGTACACGGGTTGATTCCTCCGATCCGCAAGAACATGGGTGACGAGAACATTGAGCGGGCGGCATTCGGGCTCCAGGAAGGCCAGGTCTCGCCGGTGATCCAGGTCGCCAACCAGTACGTCATCTTGAAGTGCGAGAAGCACTTGCCGGAAACGTACATTGCCGAACGATTCCGCCAGGATGCGGAAGACCGTATCCGCGACCGCGTCCAGGACCAGCGATTGCGTGGGGCGGCCGCCGCGCTGTTCCAGCAGTTGCAGCAGGATGCCAAAGTGGTCAACCTGATGAATGACGCCAACCTGCAGAAGCAGATGCCGGGCGTCGCGGCGACCATCAACGGCCAGAAGATCTCCTTTCAGCAGCTGGCGGAAGAATGCATTGCGCGTCACGGCCAGGACGTGTTGGAGGGGGAGATCAACCGGAAAATCCTGCTGCAGGCGCTGAAGCGCAAGAGCCACCAGGTAGCGGAGCCGGACCTCGATCAAGAAATCGCCCGCGCGGCGGATGCCTACGGATTCCTCAAGGCCGATGGCACACCCGATATCGAGAAATGGCTCAGCGAAGTCACGAAGGAAGACGGAGCCTCGGTGGAGCTCTATGTACGTGATGCTGTCTGGCCAACGGTGGCTTTGAAGAAACTGGTCGACAACCACGTGCAGGTGTCGGAAGATGACATCCAGAAGGGGTTTGTCTCGAGCTATGGCCCTCGTGTGGAAGCGTTGGCCATCGTGATGAACAACCAGCGACAGGCGCAGAAAGTCTGGGAGATGGCGCGCGACAACCCCACGGACCAGTTCTTCGGTGAGCTGGCGCATGAATACTCGGTCGACTCGATTTCCCGCGAGAATTTCGGACGGATACCGCCGATCCGCAAGAACGGCGGTCGCCCGGAATTGGAGAATGAAGCTTTCTCGCTCAAGCCGGGCGAAATGTCCGGAATTATTGCCTCGGAGGAAAACTACATCGTCTTGCGATGTACCGGCTACACGACCCCGGTTGTCAAGTCGTTGGATGACGAAGTCCGCCAGGAGCTGGTGAAAGACCTCCGCGAGAAGAAACTCCGATTGGCTATGTCGATTGAGTTCGAACGCTTGCAGAAAGCCGCGGAAATCGAGAACCTTCTGACCGGCAGTTTTCAATCCGCTGCCAATCCCAGCGGTGACGGTCGCACCACGTCGCGCCCGGTCGCCACGAACCAACCGCGCCGCTAGGGACGCCGAGCGAACCTGCTTCGAAACCAGTCAATGCCTGACGAATGGCCGCCGCACGTCACGACGTGTCTGCGGCCATTTCTTTTTCCAGTGCTCGGTTCCGTAGCGGATCACGGGCAACGCGATTCCGACAGCGGACGACAGGGTCCGACGACGAGTCTTCGCAGCCATGCGTGGTGTACCGGTCGGCGACGGCTCGCGGTGGGCACTCCGGCGCCGAATTCTGTTCAGGTCATGCGCATGGCCGGCCCGGATATGTTATGGTGTTGGAGCCTTTTTTCGCCGCAGCGTAAGATGCGAGGCGATCGGACGACTCGTGTCAGGTGCGGTAACCTTTCCCAGAATATCCACACGCGTTCGGTACTTCTCCCATGAGGCTTGGACTATTTTCGGTCAGTTACGCTGGGTATTGGGGCCAGGAATCGCTCGATGTTGTCGATTTCATCGCCCGTGCCGCGGACCTTGGTTACGATGCGGTGATGTTGGCCGGTAAGCGGCCCCACTTGTCGCCACTCGACATGCCCGACGAGCGCATAGCCGCGATACGGCGCCAGCTGGCAGCTCGCTCCATTGTCTGCGGCGCCGTCGCCGGCTATACCGACCTGTCACCCGCCGCTGCGGCGGAAGTCCCTTATCTGGAACTGCAGATTGCCTACATTGAATCACTGTCACGTATCGCTGCGGCTCTCGATTGCTCAATTGTGCGAGTGTTCACGGCCTATGAAGCCGGAGGGCATCCGCCGCACCAGATTTGGCAGATGGTTGTCACCACGCTGCGCGAGATGTGCGATCGAGCGGCTCTTCATGGCGTGACGTTGGCCGTGCAGAACCATCACGATATGGCCACACACACGGATGCACTGCTCGAATTGCTCACTGACGTGGATCGGTCAAACTGCGGGCTGGGGTTTGACGCCTGGTCCCCCGCGCTGCGTGGTGAGGACCTGTATGAGGCCGCGAAGAAGGTGGCCGGCAAGGTCGTCATGACGACCAATGCCGACTATGTGCGATGGCCCCGCTTCCAGTATCGGCCGGAGGTCGTGAACTACGCCAAGGTGGAACCTGACCTCGTGCGAGCGGTTCCGTTTGGCGAGGGGTTCATCGATTATGAAGCGTTTTTCCGGGGGCTCACCGAGGGCGGATTCGATGGCATCGCGAACTACGAAATGTGCTCTCCGATCCGCGGCGGCGGCTCGCGAAAGAACCTGGATGCCTACGCGGCTCAATACGTCCGACGAATGCGGGCTCGGACGTAACCGACGAGCCGCGCTACGCCGTCTTATCGGCCTGATCGCTGCGGGGGACATCTGCCCAGAGGTCCGTTTGCGCCGGCCGTGCGGCCCGCATGGCTCTGGTACCGTGATCTGCTCGGATTCCGCCGCGCCGGCGCTTCTACGGTTGGCAAACGACTCATACAATTTCTACAACGGCGGCGTCTGATCCATCCAATGGCCGTTGCCGCTGTCTAGCAACCGCGCGATCCGCGTCGTTGTCTTGTCGCACGACTGCTGGATCGCTACCATACCCCCATCGCGAAGTGGGCCGTGGCCGTAATGTGCGTGGCGGCTCGCGGCTCTTGAATAGTAGGCGTTACCGGTTACATCGAGGATACTTGAGCGCAGGGAGCAAATCTGCCCAGGTCTCCTGCGGCGATTCCGTCCACCATGGCGCGACGGCATTTCCACAACAGAGCGTGTCCTATCAACAAGGCGCTTTAATGACTGTTCAGCGGGCTCGTCTCTCGGGTGTAGCGGTAGTCTGCATCGCATCACTGTTTCTCTGGGCGATTGGCGGATGCCGTTCCGAATCGGGCTGGCTGGGGCAGGATGCTGACGGGGGGGATGACGCACCGGCGCTGTTCCAGGAGATCCAGGACGAGATGGGCCTGGATTTCGTCCATGATCCCGGTACGCCCGGCACGTGGTACTACCCCGAGATCATGATTATGGGAGCCGCCTTTCTCGACTACGATCGGGATGGGGATTTGGATATCTATCTGCTGAACTGCGGCGAACCGATCATGAGCGGAGTTCAACGCGATCCGACCCGTGCCAAGAATCGGCTCTATCGCCAGGAGGCCTCTGGCAAATTCGTGGATGTGACGGACGCGTCGGGGCTCGGTGACGAAGGGTACAGTATTGGCGTGGCCGTGGGGGATATTAACAACGATGGTTTTCCGGACGTGTACGTGACGAATTTCGGGCCGGATCGCCTGTTCCTCAACGATCGCAACGGTCACTTTCAAGACATCACGGAGTCGGCGGGAATTACCAACGAGCGTTGGTCGGCGGCCGCTTGTTTCCTGGACTACGATCGGGACGGTTGGCTCGATCTGTATGTCGCCAACTATGTCGACTATTTTCCCGCCCGCAAGTGCTATGGCGCCAGTGGGCGGCGGGATTATTGCGGACCGGCTTCATTCGACAAGACAGTGGATCGTTTGTACCGCAACACGACCGGCGAGCAGCTGGCCAGTGCCGCGGCGATAGCCGTGAATACCCCCAGCGTGCGATATCAGGACGTCAGTCTGTCGTCGGGGATTGCCAAGCGAGAAGGGTCGGGTTTGGGCGTGGTGTCGATGGATTTCAACGACGACGGCTGGCAAGACATATACGTCGCCAACGACATGATGGCGAATTTTCTGTGGGTCAATCAGGGGGATGGGACTTTCCGCGACGAGGCGATTTTGCGGGGCGTCGCCTATGATGCGCTCGGCCGCCCACAAGCCAGCATGGGGATCGCGGCCAGCGATTTGAATCAGGACCTGATTCCGGACATTTACGTGACGCACATGGCCGGCGAAATGAACGTGCTCTACCTCAGCGAGGGGACTTTGGGATACGTTGAGATGGCCATGCAGTACGGTCTGTGCGGATCGCTGCACCCGTCGACCACGTTTGGATGCGTGTTCTTTGACATCGACCATGACGGTGATGAGGATGCGATGGTCTCGCAAGGAAGCATGAAGCTTCCCGACACCGCGGTAGACATTCCCTCCTATTCGGACAAAGAAGCGTACTGGAACATCTTTGCCGAGCCCAACCAGATTTTCCTGAACGATGGGCAGGGGGCGTTCACGGTCCACAGGAGCCGCCACGATTTGTTCACCTCGCGCAACGAGGTTTCGCGAGGATTGTGCATGGGGGATATCGACAACGATGGCGACCTGGACCTGCTGTTGGCGAATACCGCAGCCAAGGCGCGACTATATCGCAACGTCGCCCCGAAACGCGGAAGCTGGCTGCGAGTGCAAGCGATCGAACCGGAGTTGGGTGGCCGCGATGCTTATGGAGCCCGCATCATCGTCACCGCCGCAGGCCGGAAATGGGCTCGCTGGGTCAACCCGGGCGGGAGTTATTTGTCGAGCCATGAGCCCACCACGCACTTTGGCTTGGGTTCGCTGGACGTGATCGACACGATCGAAGTAAGATGGCCCGACGGCAGCACAGAGCTGTTTGCAGGCGGGGCCACGAACCAACTGCGGGTCCTCGCGCACGGCGGTGGGGAGACAATGACTGCCACGTCTCCCGCTGCAAAATAAACGCTCGCTTTCGCCCTCTTGGGATTCATTGCCATGAGTCGTCCAGCACGCCGCAAAGCCCTCCCACCGTCGCGCAAGACCGCTGCGCGCGAGACCCCACGTCCGGCCACCACGGATCGAACGCCCAAACCGCGGCTGTTCCTGTTGCTCGTGCTGGGCATTCTGCTGGTTGGCATCGCCGCTGTCATTCGTTATCGAGTCGGCGCGAATCCGGTCCTGCGGATCCCGCCCGTCGAGACGAAGGACTTGCTGCCGTTGGTGGCTAAAGAGATTGAGGAGAAGCAGGCGGCCATCGTCGCCGAGCCGGCGGTCCCTCAGGTCTGGGGAGAATACGGGCTTGTGTTGCTCGCACACGGGTTTCGCTTGGAAGCGGGCGATTGTTTTGCCGAGGCGGAGAGATTGGCTCCGCATGACTATCGTTGGCCTTACTACTTTGGCATGACGATGGGAATCTGGGACACGGAAAAATCCCTGCACGCCTTTGAGCGAGCGGTGGAAGACGCGCCGGATCGTGTCACCGTCCGTTTGCGGCTGGCCGAATGGCTTTTCGATCTGCGGCAACTCGATGCGTGCCGGCGCCACACGCAACAGTCCTTGGAGCAGGAACCGGATAGTCCGCGAGCACAATTGCTCATGGCCCGCCTGCGGCTGCAAGAGGGGAAAACGGAGGAAAGCCTGCAATGGGTCCAGCGGGCTGCCAGCTCGCCCAAAGGGAATCGGCGAGACGTGTACGAACTGCTGGCGCGGGTCCACCAGCGACTGGGGCATGACGAAGCGGCGCTGGCCGCGGTGAACCGCATGGAATCGCTCCCCCCAGGGGTCGCCGTTTGGGATGACCCCGAGATGGGGGTGGGGGCGACCTATCTGAAAGACGCCTCCATTCTCAATACACTGGCCAATATCCAACGAGCCCGCGGGGGTACCGAAGAGTGGCTCGGACTCCTGCAAAAAGTGGTGGCGACGCAGCCCGATGATGTCATCGGAAAGGAAAAATTGGCCCAGGCTTTGGTCGATACCCAACGATATCAGGAAGCCAAAACCTATATCGACAAGTCACTTGCCCAACACCCGGAATCCGCTCAGCTCGAATATCTTCGCGGGCGGATTGATCTGGCCCAGGAGCAAACCGACGCGGCACGCCAGCGGTTCGAGCGGGCGATCGAGTTGAAACCGGACTATGCGGAGGCGTTTATGGGCCTGGGCCAAGCACTTTCGACTTTGAATCAGCATGCCGAGGCAATTCGGGCGCTCGAAGTATCTACCCGGCTTAGTCCATCCAGCGTCGCAGCTTATGATTACTTGAGTCAAGCGCAGGAGGCTGCGGGCCTGACGGGTCAGGCTATTGAGACGCTGCAGCACGTCGTCGAACTACATCCAAGTCAAGTCACGTTGGCCGTACGGCTGGCCCAGATGATGCTCGATGCCGGGCGCCCCGATGAAGCCCAGGAGGTATTGCGTGCGTGTATGAAAGCCGCCCAGGACCCGACCGACGCCCAGGAATTGCTCAAGCGAATCATGCAGGACGGCAGCCGTCCGCCGGCCGTCGTTCCTCCCCCCGTGGGAGGTGAGTTGCCGCACCAGTAGACTTGAGGTGGGGCGGGATCGAGACGTTGGCCCGCCGGGCCACCGTCTGCTCGGTCGGCGTCCCGGCAATTCGGAGGTGCCGAACGTGCAGTCGTGGGTGGTTGGCGGTGGTTTCCCCCGTGGTGGCGCAGGGCGGCTCGGACTGTTTCCTGTTTGCCTACCACTCCTTTTTGGCAGAGCAAGGAACCGATGAACGAAGAAAACCCGTCTCCCGCAGAAGAATCGTTGCCCCCCTTCACGGTGCAATTGGCGGCTCGAGTTGGCCGGCTTCCTCCGTACATGTTTGGCCGGATCAATAGTCTCCTCTACGACAAGCGGCGGCAGGGCCATGACGTGATCGACCTGGGGATGGGCAACCCGTCCGATCCTCCAGAGCCACGAGTCATCAGCAAGCTTGCGGAGGCCGCCCGCGATCCACGCAATCATGGTTACAGCAAGTCGAACGGCATTTTGAACCTGCGGCGGGAGATGGCCAGCAAGTACCTGACGCGTTTCGGAGTCCGGCTGGATCCCGAGCAGGAGGTAATGGTCTGTTTGGGCTCCAAGGAGGGGTTCAGTCACATGTGCCTCGCTCTAATGGGGGCCGGCGACACCGCCATCATTCCCGCTCCCTATTTTCCCGTGCACATGTATGCGGTGGCCCTGGCAGCAGGCAACGTCATTGCGTTGGAGGTGCGTGATGGCGAGAAATTCTTGGCCAACATCTCCTACACGTGTCAGCACCTCTATCCGCGCCCCAAACTGCTTATCCTGAATTATCCTCACAATCCATCGACGGTCACGGTCGAGCCGGCGTTCTTCGTAGAAGTGGTCCGTTTGGCGAAGCGATACGGTTTCATGGTGATCAGCGACTTCGCCTACGCTGACGTGGCGTTTGACGGCTATCGTCCACCCAGTTTCCTGGCGGCTCGCGGAGCCATCGACGTGGGCGTGGAATTCACGACCATGAGCAAGGGGTACAACATGGCCGGTTGGCGGATCGGCTACTGTTGTGGCAATGCCGAAATGATCCGTGGGTTGAGTGTGATCAAAGGCTATTACGACTATGGGATGTTCCAAGCGATACAAATCGCGGCCATTGTGGCTTTGCGACACACGGAAGCGGCAGTGGAAGCACAATCCCAGAAATATCAGAGTCGACGCGACGTGCTGGTGGACGGTTTGCGCCGCATCGGGTGGACGGTAGAGCCACCCAAGGCCGGGATGTTTGTCTGGGCCAAGGTCCCGCAGCCTTGGTGCCAGGCGATGAGCACGATGGACTTCGGCATGATGCTGCTGGAGGCGGCGGACGTGGCCGTTAGTCCGGGGAGTGGTTTTGGTCCCGCCGGTGAGGGTTACGTAAGAATGGCCTTGGTGGAGAATGAAAATCGCTTGCGGCAGGCCGTACGGCAGATCGGTCGTTGCCTGCAGGGAGAGCCAGCTCAATTCACTTCGCGGAAAAACAGCGTGGCCGACGAGGCGACCACCAAAGGGTAGTGGCCCGGCCAGGGTGGGTCCTATCAGCTGATGGGTCTCTCGAGTATAATTCTGCCGAAGTTAACCGATGTGGCGCACCAGTCGGCATAACACCCCCGGTGGCATGAAACGAACCGTGCTTGATTTCGGCGAATGTCCGCTTCCTGCCCGCGGGTGCCGGGCCTGGCGCTGCCCCCAACAATAAAGAGGGCTCTTGTTCGCCGCAACAAGAGCCCTCCAATTTAAGGCTGCCCGGGTTTTGGATATGACTCCAACACCCGGAGACCCACAGCCGTATTTTGGGTATCGGGACAATCGCTAGCGATACTTTAGATCACTCGTCCGTCTCGGATTAACCTTATAGTCGAATTTGCTTGTGCGACAAGTGACGATGACCCAACCAGCAAAGCTTGCCCTTGAGGACGGAACGGTATACACAGGCACATCTTTTGGTGCCTCAGGTGAAGTGGACGGAGAGGTCGTCTTCAACACTTCGATGACCGGTTACCAGGAAATTTTGACCGATCCGAGCTATCGCGGTCAGATCGTCACGATGACGTACACGCAGATTGGCAACTATGGCGTGAATGACGAGGACGTGGAGAACGGTCGCCCCCACGTGGCGGGCTTCATTGTGCGTGAGAACAGTCGATTAGCGAGTAATTTTCGCGCCACAGGCACCTTGCAGGACTATTTGGCCAGGCAGGGCGTAATCGGGCTGGCCGGCATCGACACGCGGTCTCTGGTGCGACGAATTCGTAGTCTGGGGGCCATGAAGGGGGTCATTTCTTCAGTCGATCTGGCCGACGCCAGTCTCGTGGAGAAGGCGCAGGAGCGCGGGGTTGGTCGGCCGTGATCTGGTCCGCGAGGTGCTTCCGGACCACGCTGTTTCCTGGCAGCAAGGGCTCAGCCCCTGGGCTCGCCTATCGGGCGAGCAGTTGCCGCCCAAGTTGCCTGTCGAATTGCATGTGGTGGCGCTGGATTTCGGCATGAAGTGGAACATTGCCCGCCACTTGTTCGATCTCGGCTGCCGGGTCACGATTCTGCCTGGAACCGCGACCGCGGGGGAGATTTTGGCGCTCGCACCCGACGGCGTGTTCCTCTCGAACGGACCAGGAGATCCGGAGCCGGTGGAATACGCGATCCGCACGATCGCCGAGTTGATGGGCAAGATACCGATCTTTGGCATCTGTTTGGGGCATCAGCTCATGGCGCTGGCTTGTGGTGCCAAGACATTCAAGCTCAAGTTCGGCCACCGGGGGGCGAACCAGCCGATCTTGAACCTGGAGACGGGACGCGTGGAGATTACCGCACAGAACCATGGGTTCGCGGTGGAAGACGAAACGCTCCCCGCGGACTTGGTGGTCACTCACCGAAACCTGAATGACCAGACGATCGCCGGTTTGCGCCACCAGACGGCTCCGGCATTCAGCGTGCAATACCATCCGGAAGCGTCCGCTGGACCACACGACAGCCGTTACTTATTCGGGCAGTTTCGCGACCTCATGCTGGCAGCGAAGTGAGAATAGTCCCCTGGTCGGCGTCCTTTTCCAGGTTCTCTCGTACTTG
Source organism: uncultured Planctomycetota bacterium (assembly GCA_963802295.1). Lineage (GTDB taxonomy): Bacteria > Planctomycetota > Planctomycetia > Pirellulales > Pirellulaceae > JAJRVM01. The sequence continues at coordinate 86,746 of CAWDIM010000017.1, forward strand.
CTCAGCCAGCAAATCGGCGTCTCTTTCGGCGGTCTGCGCGGTGTATTGCGCGATGCTCGCCAGCGCCGAAAACTGCTGGTTGCGGAGCAATTGATGCACCAGCAACGGCCAACCGGCATGCGGGGCATATTTTGCGGGGGCATCCGCGTGCAGATCGAGTACGGTGAGATGTAACTGGCGAACGGCGCGCCGCTGTTCCTCGCGATCATCCGGCACAATGGACAGGCGGTAGGGCCGAGACGCCGAGACACGCAAGCCGGTGGTGAGCGAGAATTCGCACCGGTAGGGGAGTGGCAGCAGATCGAGCAGGGCTGCAAACAGGCGTCGGCCGGGCAGCGGTGAACAGACGCCGAGCGTTGGAATCTTAAGTGCCGCACCAACCAGCGTGGCCAGCCTCTGGGGGCCGATCTTGCCCGCCACATACTCCAGGTTGGCGGCATTGGCCGGCGACGCCCGTCCGATGAGCGGGATTGCTGCGAGCTGCGGCGGAACGTCCTTCCAGACCGACAGGCGGCCGCTCCCTGCCAGCGCATCGATGATCGGAAACGGGCTGTTCGCGAATCGCTGCATGAGATCGGGCGGGATCAGGAACATCTGCGTGTACACACGCTCGCCGCCGCGTCCGCTGTATTCGCATCCCGCCAGCACTGTCTGCCCGACGCAGAAATTCCCGCTCTGCAGGCGATGGCAGTTCACGCTCTCGGCGATCGGCAACTGCCCATACAGTGAGTCATGACTGGGTCCCCATTGCGATAGCTCCCGCGCTTCCACGGGGGAAACGCCGGGACTACAGGCTGCCAGTTGGTACCCTTCGTTTCGCCCGCTGCGTACCGAGGTGAAAACCGCTTGTTGAACGAGCACTTCGCCCCTCCCGCCGCTCATCACCAAGTGATTGTCGAGCGTTTCCCAATCCTAAGTTCCGTTCTCCGTCTTCCGTTCTCTCTCATTCCTCCCATTTCTACATGCGTGTCATTCGAATTTGCGCGGGATGAATGCTGTGGATTTCCGAGTTGGCACATGCGATCGCCGTGTGCGTCCGTGCTGGACGAACGGTCTAATGGCCGATTTCCTCAACTAGCCAGCGGAACGGTTCGACAATTCCCCGCGGCTCGACACGCAGCGGCACGTGCCGCATGCCGCCCAGTTCCATGTGGAATCCGCACGCTCCGGCCACCCCGGAGGCGAAGTAGCGCGAGCGTGTAAACCGCTGCTGACAATGCTGCCACAGACCGGGCGCGTGTTTTCGAGCGAATTCACTGGGATCGTCAAAACACGTCTCGCATTGATCCGCCTTGGTGAAAATCAAACTGATCGGACGCGTCGGCCAGCCCTTTTTGGGGTCTTCGTCCAGTTCACTGAGATAACTGAGCATCTTCATGGCGAAGAAATCCTGATCTTTCTCGCCTTCCATCAACCGCACGGCGTCGACCAGGATCAAGACGCCGCAGCACTTGGTGAGGAAGGCTCGAATGACCGGATAGGTGTGCGGATGATCGATCTCTTCCAAGATGGCTTCGCCCGACAGGTCCGGCATGATCAATTCGGTCGGATTGCGTTTGCGGGCCGAGCGGACCTGGCAGTGAATCCAGTTCCAGCGTTCCGGTTCGTTCGGCGTCTTGTCGGGAAACTCACAGTTGGCCAGCGCAGATATGGTCATCTGCTGCAGGGAGACCGAAAACGCTCCCCGTGCCAGCAACTGAAGTTCGTCGTTACCCCGTGACAGCATATCGGTCAGCATGCCCAGGTAAACGGTCTTGCCGGCATCGGCCGAACCGATGGTAGCCACCAACTGAGGCGGGATCTTTCGCAAGTTGGCCTGATGTGCCAACGCCATCGGCGCCTGACAGTGGCGGCAAACCTCCGCATCAAAGCTGTTTCCTCCTTCGCAAATGAAACAGGGCACCTGGACGGAATACTGCGCCAGGCGATAGGAGTCCATCGGCAATACACCCTTGCCACTCATTGAAGTTCCTCCTTTGCTGCCGCGCCGCAGGGAACCAGCGTTTCGTCACTCTCATCCACGTGCTCGACCGCCGTGGAAATCACATCGCACATGGCCAGCGCGCACCGAAACCCGATGTTGTGTTTGCGGCTGATCGGACTCTCGCCACTCTGGAACTGGCACATCGCCTGGGTGTCAAAATACGTATCGAAGGCCCCACCCCGGACACTCTTCATCGGCGTCGACGTCTCCAGGCGTCGCAACGTCGTATCCCAGACGCCAAAATTGCTGGTCGTCCATTCCCAGACGTTGCCAATCAAATGGTAGATGCCGCCGACACTCACTCCACCGGGCATGTCGTAGATGGGCACGGTACCCACTACACCACTTCCCCAGAGATGTGCCAATTCACGGTCGATCGTGTCACCCCAGGGGTAACGCCGTTGCATCGGGCGGGTCCCTTGCGTCAAGACAGGCCAGCAGCCCGCCTTCACCCATTCCGGATCGGACGGCAAGCGTTTGCCGGCCCAGCGAGCATATGCCGCACCCTCATACCAACTGACGCCCACCACCGGATGGTCTTCCCGACCTTCCGGGAAATGCCCTTCTTCCCAGAAACGCGGGCCGCAGTGCCCCGTGCGGTCGACGAAATCGAGCACGGCGGGCCAGATGGTCGAATCCCACAGGGACATGTTCTCGTAACCGCGATCATCCACGAACTGCTGAAATTGCTGGTTGGTCACCGGATACCGATCGAGATAGACCGCCTCCACGTGCACCAGCCGATCGCGTGGACCATTCCCGTCGTCAGCACTGCCGTGACTTCGCCACGACTGCAGCAGCACGTCGCCTTCCGGTACGATCCCCATCGCTTCGTCCAAGGCCAACATGGCGGCGCGCAGCTGACTCTTCTGCAAATTGGCGGCAATCTGCGGACGGAGCAGCAAGGCATGACGCTGCTGCTGGAGCATGCGTTGCGCCAGGTAGGCGGGATCATCGGCATCGTAAGCGGGGGCGGCCTGCGGCACAGCCTGCGGTCGCGGTTCCCGCTCAGGTCGCGGTCGCGGTGGCGGTGGCGGCGGAGGCTCGTCCCGCACCGCCTTGCGGCGGACGTACAGTCGGGCCAAGGGAATGAGAGTCAGGGCGACCGCCGACAACAGGACAATCATCCAGTTGCCTGTGACTACGCCCACCCACAGCGCCATCCCCACCGTGACACTCGCCAACAACCCTGCGCCCAAGCGTCGATTTATCTGTTTCATTGCACCGTAACCCATCTACCTCGGTCACTCTCGGTCCGTTGTGATCCGTCGCCCCGTTGGTGAGCTTCATGCCTGCTGCGTGGCTCCGCGCCACTACTTTCGCCGTCGCCGCTGAGCTACGTCTTTCTGCAGCTTGGCGAACTGAGCCATCACTGAATTGACGACCGGGTCGTTCGGCTGCGTCTTCTCCGGCGTCAGCTGTTCCACCGGACTAGCGATGCGGTTCGCGTCGGTGGCACGATCCGCGATCAAGTCGGTCTGTTTCTCCATCAGTCGGCGGAGTTGCTGCAACTCGCTGCTGAGCTCCGTCTTCTGTTCGGCGATCTCCCGCTGTTGCAGGGTCACCGTCTCGTTCAACTCCGCAGCTCGGCTTCTCACTACCTCCAATTCGGATTCCAGTGCCGCCCGCTCCTGTTCCAGCGCCGAAAACTGCTCGGCACTGACGGTCAGCGCTACGTCCGCTGGCAGCGTCCCCTGCAGGGACGCGGTGGCGGCTCTCTCCGCCTGCAACTGCCGTCGTGTTTCCAGCAGCTGAGCCTCGACATCCGCCAGACGCGCTTGATCCGCTTCCCCGACCTGAGCCTGCTGCTGGAACGCATCGCGCTGCTTGCGCACCGCTTCCAATTCGCCCCGCAACGATTGCAGCAGTTCCTGCAACGAACCCAACTCGGCCCGCCAACCCGCTTCGTCCGCCGCGGCCGACTTCGATGACTGCCGCCGTTGCTGCTCCAACTCCTCACGCACATGACGCAGTTCGTTCCGGGTCTCCAGCAGCTCCGTTTCCCGCTCGGCCAAAGTCGCGGCCAGGTCTGTCGCCTCGTCGGTCTGCTGCCACAACTGATGCTGACAGCTATCCAGGCGCAGACGCTCCTGCTCGACCTCCTGCAGCCGATCCACCAACTCTAATCGCATCTGCTCCACTTCGTGGAAGATCTGCTGCAACGACTGTTCCAGCGCCATACATCCGGAGCGGAGCTCCGACGTAGTGTCCTGGAGGGTACTCCAGGCGAAATTCGATGATTCGGTTGCTGATATCAAAGACACCGTCCCAGCCGCAATCTTGTTGAAGTCATCTCACTAGCCTGAAATGCGACCGCAGGGCGACCCGTGTGAAGGGAAGGAGTGGCCGCCATGAGAACTCTAGGTCAAATCCGAGGTGGGAGCAAACCGCTGGGACCCCTTTGCCGCGTCAAACCTCCCCGGGGGCGCCCTGATCCTCACGGGCGCCCGAATTGCCTGCCGCAATCCGCGGGAGCCCCCCACAAAAGAGGGTTGTTGGGGGCGGCTCATGGCAGCAGCCCGTCAGGAAAGCAGCCGGCAACACCGTGATAGATCGGTGTGGGTCGATGCGGGGAGGCGAATGCCGGTGTTGCCCCAGGCAGGGATTTCGGAGTTGGGGCCAGGAAATTCCCCCCTTCACGTCAGCTCAGCTAGAACTCGGCATTGCCAGGAACGCGGGGGAAGGGAATCACGTCCCGAATATTGGCCATCCCTGAGATGAATTGCACGATCCGTTCCAGGCCTAGTCCGAATCCCGCGTGAGGAACGGTCCCATAGCGGCGCAAATCGAGATACCACCAATATTGCGCCGGGTCCAAGCCCTGCTCGAGCATGCGGGCGGTCAGCACGTCCAGCCGCTCTTCGCGCTGACTCCCCCCGATGATCTCGCCCACTTTGGGTACCAGTACATCCATCGCGCGAACGGTGCGCTTGTCATCGTTGACGCGCATGTAAAACGGCTTGATGGTCGCTGGATAGTCGTACAGGATCACTGGTCCGTCGAACTTCTTTTCGGTCAGGTACCGCTCGTGTTCCGACTGCAGATCACTCCCCCACGACACCGGGTATTCGAACTGGACACCACTCTGTTCCAGCATTTCAATGGCCTCGGTGTACGTCAGGCGGACGAATCCGCTGCGCGTGATCTTCTGCAGCGTTTCAATCACGGTGGTGTCAATCCGTTGATTGAAGAACGTCATGTCGTCCAGGCAATGTTCCAAGACGTCGCGAATGATCCGTTTGAGAAATCGTTCGGCGAGGTCCATGTTGTCGAACAGGTCGAAGAACGCCATTTCCGGTTCGATCATCCAGAATTCAGCCAAGTGCCGCGAGGTATTGGAGTTTTCCGCACGGAAGGTGGGGCCGAACGTGTAGACTTTCCCCAGGGCCGTGGCATAGATTTCGGCCTCCAGCTGCCCGCTGACCGTCAAGAAACTGGGTCGGTCAAAGAAGTCGCACGTGTAGTCAATGGCGCCATCTTGCGCGGCAAATCTTCCAGGTTCAGTGTCGTCACACGGAACAGTTCACCGGCTCCTTCACAGTCGCTGGCCGTGATCACCGGAGTGTGGACGTAGAGGAATCCCTCTTCCTGGAAGAAGGAGTGGATCGACATGGAAACCTGGTTTCTGACCCGTGCCACAGCGCCGAACGTATTGGTGCGGGGGCGGAGGTGAGCCCATTCACGGAGCTTTTCAAAGGAATGCCGTTTCTTCTGCAGCGGATACTCCTCCGGATCGGCCCAGCCGTGCACCAAGACCTGCTCGGCATGCAGTTCCGTTGCCTGCTCCTTCCCCGTGGACACCTTCAGTTCGCCTTCCACCGTCACGCTGCAACCGGAGGTCAACCGCTTGACCTGCGTCTCGTAGTTGGCCAGCTGCTGGTCGGCGATCACCTGCAAATTGGACATGCAGGAACCGTCATTGAGTTCCAGAAAACTGAAGCCCGCTTTCGAGTCTCGACGGGTGCGCACCCAGGCGTTGACCCGCACCAGCTGGCCGACATCACCACCCCGGATCGCTCGCACAACACTTATGTTTTCCATGGCCGTCGCAATATCCGTTCTGAGAGGAATCTGAAGTACCAGGCACGCTCCCTGCGCGGCCCCTCGGCAGTTTTCAGGTGAGCCGGTCTCGCCTCCACCGCGGCACCGGACAATCACCCATCATCGACGATTCGTCAGGACACGCACCGCCTGGAGGGACGGGGTTGGACAAGCCGCCGGCAGCCACTCGCTTTCCTCTGCCGCCGCGGCACCGCCGCCTACTCGCCATGTTCCGCCAGGTATCGCTCCGCATCCAGCGCAGCCATGCAGCCCGTCCCGGCGGACGTGATGGCCTGCCGATAGTAGTCGTCCGCCACATCGCCCGCCGCGAACACACCTGCCACACTGGTGAGAGTCCGAAAAGCCTGCTGCCACTGGATGTAGCCCTTGCTGGTCATCGCCAGTTTCCCCTGCAGGAATCCCGTGTTGGGAGTGTGGCCGATGGCCAGAAACAAGCCGCTGCACGGCATCTCGCGGAGCGAACCGTCCTTGGTGCTCTTGAGCCGCACGGCGGTCACGCCTTCGTCGTCGTTGCCGAGCACCTCTTCCAGAGTGTGACTCCACACAATGTCGATCTTCTGGTTATCGAAAGCCCGCTGTCGCATGATCTGGGATGCACGCAGTTCGTCGCGCCGGTGAACCAGGTGCACGACGGAGGCATACTTGGTGAGATACGAGGCTTCTTCGATCGCCGAATCGCCTCCTCCCACCACGACCAGTGGTCGATTCCGGAAACGAGGTAGCGCGCCATCGCACACCGCACAAGCGCTGACACCACGATTCTTGAACGCTTCCTCCGACGGCAAGCCCAGGTAGTTGGCCCGCGCCCCGGTCGCCACAATCAGCGTCCTGGTTTCGATGACTTGTCCCGCGCTGGAAATTACCTTGTACGGCTGCCGACTGAAATCGGCATCGACGATGTCCTCGGTCACGATGCGCGTACCGAAATTGGTCGCCTGTTGCCGCATCAACTCCATGAGCTCCGGTCCCGTCACGGCGTGTTTCTCATCGCTCACCGGCGGCAGACTCGAGAGTCGCGGTTCGTCCAAAGCGGACTGCAAAAACTCGGCCAGGCGGCCGGCAGGAAACCCGGCGTAATTCTCCACTTCGGTCGTCAGCGACAACTGTCCCAGGGGGAGGGTGCCATTGATTCGATTCTCTTCGGTAATCGCCCCCTCGAACAACAACGGGTTCAGATTGGCGCGGGATGCATAGATGGCCGCAGACCAACCGGCCGGACCACTTCCGATGATGACGACTTTTTCAGTCACGTGTCGACGTCCTTTCCATCTGCTCGATACTGTCTCTACCGACCCAGGGAGCTCTGATGGGGGGCGACGCATCGTCGTTTCTGGCAGCCAGCCGACTCGCGGCGTTCCCCCTCAGCTGGGTCGCGGCATATTTGGCCCACATTATAGAGAGTCTGCGGGAGCGGAGTACAGCAGGGCGTGCATTTCCATCGGCTCTCGCAGGCCGTGAGGTTGCCAGGCCGGTGGCTGGGGGGCGGGTGCGGATGCGAAACCAGACCAGGTCCGGCGCCGGCACGCCGAGAGTAGCGGCGAGACGGCGTGGCAGGGGGGAGAGCGGGAAACCGGCCGTCGCCGCCAGACCTCGGCGGAACGGACGACAAAACGGGCCCTCCGTTCCTTCCGCGACGTCTCTATGGTGTATCATGTGGCAAACCGTCAGGGAGGGGCGGCGGGCTGAGACTCACGAGATACGGCGTCCTGCTCGAGGGAGCTGTCGCGCCGGCGGAAAAAGGAAAAAACATGAGCACACTGCTCATCGCATTGGCTGCGTTTTTCGGTTTCTTCATCGCCTATCACACGTACGGCCGATGGTTGGCACGCAAGATCTTTCAACTCGATCCTGACGCCCTCGTCCCCAGTCGGCAGCTGCGCGACGATCTGGATTTCGTCCCCACGAAGAAAGAAGTCATCTTCGGGCACCACTTCACCAGCATCGCGGGGACGGGCCCCATCGTCGGGCCGGCAATTGCCGTGCTGTGGGGCTGGCTCCCGGCCCTGCTGTGGGTCCTGCTCGGCTGCATTTTCATCGGCGCAGTCCACGATTTTGGAGCCCTGGTCGTATCGCTGCGAAATCGGGGACAGACAGTGGGGGAGATCGCCGGCCGCGTGATCGCTCCCCGCGCCCGGGTCCTTTTCCTGCTGATCCTGTTCTTCTCGTTGACCGTGGTACTGGCCATCTTCGGCCTGGTCATCGCCACGATTTTTCGCATCTACCCGGAAAGCGTGTTGTCCGTCTGGGTCGCCATGCCGCTGGCCGTCTTGATCGGATTCTGGGTATATCGCTGGGGTGGTTCGCTGTTGCTTCCGTCGCTGGTCGGCGTCACCGTGCTGTACCTGGCCGTCTACGTTGGTGCCTATTACTTGCCGATCGCCCTGCCTGACAGCAGCGCCGTGGTTACGTGGACTGTCTTGTTGATGATCTATTGCTTTTTTGCCTCGGTGTTACCCGTTTGGATGTTGCTGCAGCCGCGCGATTTCATCAATAGCCATCAGTTGGTGGTCGCCATGGTCCTGCTGGTGTTGGGTGTCCTTGTCGCCGGCCTGACGGGCCAGTCGAGCATGATCGCGAGTGCCCCGATCATTGTCCCCCGGGAATCGCTGCCGCTGGGAACCTTGCCGATCCTGCCGTTTCTGTTCATCACCATCGCCTGTGGTGCCGTCAGCGGATTTCACTGCCTGGTCAGCAGCGGCACCAGCAGCAAGCAGGTGGCGTGCGAAACGGATGCCCAGTATGTGGGCTACGGCGCGATGTTGCTCGAAGGAGCCCTGGCGGTGGTGGTCATCTTGGCCTGCTGTGCGGGAGTCGGCATGGGGAAGTACGAAAAGAATGGGGAGGGCCAATACGTCGCGGTGGCCATCGATTCCAGCATCCCTTACGCCGCCTGGAAACAGCATTACAGGCCGGATATGCACTGGTCGGATTACCGACTCAAGGAGACGGTCGGGGCCTTTGTGGAAGGGGGCGCCAACTTCCTGGCATCGCTGAAAATCCCGCTCAAACTGGGGATCGCCGTCATGGCTGTGCTGGTTGCCTGCTTCGCCGCCACGACTCTCGATACGGCCACTCGGCTGCAACGCTACGTGATCCAGGAACTGGCAGGTACGCTCCGCCTCAGACCGCTAACCAACAAATATGCCGCGACGCTGCTGGCCGTCGTCCTGGGGGGAGCCTTGGCCATGTTGCCGGCCAGAGCCGGGGAGCCCTACGGTACCGGCGGTCTGATTCTCTGGCCCCTCTTCGGCGCCACCAACCAGATGCTCGCCGGGCTCGCATTCTTGGTCACCTTCTTCTATTTATGGCGCCGCAACAAGCCGATCTGGTTCCTGCTCGGCCCAGCCGTCCTGATGCTGATCCTCCCTGTGTGGGGACTCTCCTGGCAGATGTTTCATCCTCAATACGGTTGGTGGGTGCAGGGCAACTTCCTGCTGCTGGCCATCGGCATCGTGGTCCTGAGCGTCCAGATCTGGATCGTGGCCGAGGGACTGATGATCTGGCGCCGGGCGCGGGGAGTCTTGGAGGAGGCACTGCCGCCGCTGGCGGTCGCCACGCGTCCATCGGGGGTCGGTCAGGCCGTGTCCAGCGGCGGGCGGTCGTGCTGAAGCGACCCACGCGGCATGCTACTGCGCGTTGACAGGCCCCTCAATCTGCACCGCCTTCTGGCCCTTGATGGCCCCTGGCGAGGCACGAAACTTGACCACGCCCTCCACCGACACATCCAACGGCGTACGGATGTCCTTCTCGGTGGTCACGATATCACCCACCCGCAGCGACAGCAGATCCGCCGTGGTAATGCGGGAACTGGCCAGTGTCGCCACCATCTCCACCAAAGACCCTCCCAGCCGATCGCTGACTTGCCGGATCGATTCGTCCGTCGGCTCAGCGCGGGCATAACTCACCCAGTTATTGGTGGTCAGCTTGTTGCCGATGCGTTCAATCGCATTGAAGGGGATGCAGAGATTCATCATGCCGCGCACATCGCCCAGTGTCAGCTCGAAGCTGATCAGAACGACGACTTCGTTCGGGGGGACGATTTGCACGAGTTGAGGATTGCTTTCGACCCGTTCCACTTCGAATTCCAGCGGCAAGATATTGGTCCAGGCACGTTTCAGGTCGTGCAGGAACAGTCCGGTAATCCTGCCGACCAGCCGCAGTTCGATCTCTGTCAGCGCGCGGCGGGCCACCGGTCCCGTCTCTTTGCCGCCTCCCAAGAGTCGATTGATGATGGGGTAGAGAATCGACGGGTTGATGTCCAGGATGAGATTCCCCTCGAGTGGTTTGGCCGTCAGCAGGTTGAAACAGGTGGGATTCTCGAGGCTGAAGACAAACTCACTGTAGGTCAGTTGATCGACACTCGTCAACTTGACCTCCACGATGCTGCGCAACAGGGCGGACAGCGCCGCGCCAAAATTGCGGCCGAATCCCTCGTGCAGCGACTGCAAAGCGCGCATCTGCTCCTTCCCCACCCGCTCCGGACGCTTGAAGTCGTAGGGAGTGATTTTCTCGCGCGAGCGTATTGCACGTCCCGCAATCGGTTGCGGCGTCTTGGCCGGCGCAACCGGCGTCTTGGTCTCCATCGCATTCAGGAGACTCTCGACCTCGGCCTGGCTGAGCACTTCATCAGTCATCTGTCGCTCCATCGACAACCGCGAGACGCGGGACTCTGCCTAGCAGCAGCATCCCGGTCCCACCCTGCTAAACACCGGAGGGCGAGCCATTCCCGCCTGGCGGTACAACGCCCAGGCCTGTCGACCTGGGGCCATCGACGAACACGCCGCGGCTCCGTCAATTCCTCCGCCCCGCGGACGACCTTGGTCACGGCGCCACCGGAGTGACCGTCAACCGCGAACCTGGCCGTTTCCGTAGACCACGTACTTGTAACTCGTCAGTTCCTTTAACCCGCACGGGCCACGCGCGTGAAACTTATCCGTGCTGATGCCGATCTCGGCACCCAAGCCGAATTCTCCTCCATCATTGAATCGGGTACTCGCATTGATCATCACGGCGGCACTGTCGACGGCCGCCGCGAACTGGCGGGCCGCCAGCAAATCGCGAGTGACGATGGCATCCGTATGGTGCGAACCATACTGGTTGATGTGGCTGATCGCCTCGGTCAGTGAGTGAACGACCTTGATCGAAATGGTTGGCCCCAGATACTCGGTGTAGTAGTCCTTCTCGGTCGCTTCGGTCGCTCGGGAAATCAGCTCGCGAGTGGCGGCATCTCCACGGATTTCGACCTGGTGTCGCTGCAGGACTCGATCCACGCGCGGCAGAAACTCCGCCGCGACTTCCGCATGGACCAGCAATGACTCGCAGGCGTTACAGACCCCCATCCGCTGACATTTCGCGTTCTCCGTGATCGCCACCGCCATCTCCAGGTCGGCTGCCGCATCGACGTAGACATGGCAGTTGCCATCATAATGCTTGATGACCGGCATTCTGGCTTCGGCAGCCACTCGGCGAATCAGGCTTTCCCCCCCTCGCGGAATCGTCACACTGATGTACTCGCTGAGCCGCAAAAAGTGCCCCACCGCCTCGCGATCGCCGGTGGTCACGAGCTGGATCGCATCGGCGGGAACTCCCAGTTGGATCGCGGTGTCTCGCAGCACGTCAACAATGGCGCGGCTCGATTGAAAAGCCTCTTTCCCGCCCCGCAGGATCACCGCGTTGCCACTCTTGATGCAGATCGCCGCCGCGTCGGCCGTCACGTTCGGCCGCGATTCGTAAATGAAAAACACAACTCCTAATGGCACTCGCCGCTTGGACACCTCCAGGCCGTTGGGCCGCACCGTCGATTCGATCGTTTCACCAATCGGGTCGGGTAAGGCGGCCACTTCACGCAGCCCTCGAGCGATCTCCCCGATTCGATCGGCCGACAGCGTCAGCCGGTCCATTTGTGCGACCGTCAGCCCAGCGCCCGCCGCCGCCGCCATATCCAAGCGGTTGGCAGCCAGAATGTCCGCAGCGCGCGCCAGCAAAGCCTCCGCGGACTGGTGGAGCCATCGGTTCTTCGACGCCCCGCTGAGAACCGCCAGCGCTCCGGTCACGGCCGCTGCGCGACGGGCAACATCGAGGCAGTACTCTTCAAGTTTGTTCGTGGTATTCATAGCGTTCACGAGCCCCAGTCGCACGGCAAACTCTCCCGACCATCATCCCTCGCGCGGTGCGGTCCACGCCCCGTTGTTCCGTGCACGCACCCCGCGCGCAGCGGTCGACAAAACCCGGCCGGAGTATCCTGAAATCACTCCCCCAAGTCAATGGCGGTCGCACGACATCCCCCCCGCCGCCGTGAACAACTGGAGCGATTGCCGCACCGGTCCCACGTCATGGACCCGCAAGATGTGGACTCCTTGCGCCGCTCAGCGACAGGGCTGCGCCGATCGTCCCCGGCAAACGATCCGCCTGCTTGTCCGCCAGCACGTGAGCAATAAAGCCCTTGCGAGAATGGCCGACCAAGACCGGACAACCAAGTTCCCGGAAACGATAACAGTGCGCGAGAAGCGTGAGGTTGTGCTGGTGTGTCTTGCCAAATCCAATGCCCGGATCGAGGCAAATCCGTGCCGGGGCCACTCCGGCTCCATAGAGGAAATCGCGACGAGCCAGCAGGTACTGCCAGATCTCCGCCACCACGTCGCCGTAAGCGGGACAATTCTGCATGGTCGCCGGAGTTCCCTGCATGTGCATGGCGCAGACCGCTGCCTGGCTCTCGACCGCCAACGCCAACATGGCAGCGTCCCCCTCCAGTCCGGTCACGTCGTTAATGATCTGGGCACCGCAATCCAACGCAGCGCGCGCCACCACGGCTTTCGACGTGTCGATCGACACCGGTACTTTGCTCTGGCGACAGACTCCTCGCACGACAGGGAGCACGCGACGCAACTCTTCTTGCACGTCAACGGCGGCAGCGTACGGACGAGTGCTCTCGCCGCCAATATCGAGAATGTCGGCACCCTGCTGCACCAGATCCAACGCGTGCTGGATGGCCGGTGCCGCCTCCCGAAAACGTCCACCGTCGGAAAAACTGTCGGGGGTGACGTTGACGATCCCCATCAGCAGGGGAGCGCGGGCCAGCGGCAACTCCGCGGTCCGTAACTGCCAATACTGCGGCTGATGGTCAAAGGGATTCGCGTCCATATACAGCCCATTCTAGAGGGGGCCGCGTCCGGTTGGGAACCGTTCGTGGCTCCCCAAACCGAGCCGACATCCGATTCCCGCTCTCCGCGACCAGCGCGAAGTGCGCCACTTCATGGAACGAGCCGACCGACACCGATGGGCCACGGCGCTCGCCGGGTCCCACGATCGTGCCACGCGGTGGGGCGGCAGCGGCGAGCGAGAAACGACAGCCAACGAGGAGGTTTCGGGCACGGCGCGCGCTGGAGGAACGCACCAGCCATCCAATGCCCGGCTCTCCCTCACCAGTTGGGCATTTCCATTTGTGAGACAATCTGTTCCGCCAGTTTCCGGACGACCGCCTGCTGGGCGGTAGTAATGGACTGTCCTCCCTCCGGAATGAAATCGGATCCCAAGCTGACCACGCTCTGCACGAGGATCCGGCCCGAGTTGTCAATCCAGGTCACGTGCACCGCCGTCTGATAAATCAGATTACGCGGCTCGTCGTTGACGTTTTCCGACAACACGCGCTTGTTATCCAGCAGGAGACGTCCTGTCAGGACACTATCGGCCAGCGGGTTGCTGACGACCTTGTAGGGAGTCCGCAACTCGATCTCCTTGATCACGGCTTCGGTAAGCCACTCTCCCAGGTCTTTGCGCAGACTGCTGGATTGGAACATCGGCACGTGAATCGTCTTGAGATCGGTGCGATAGAGGGTTCGGTTGCCGATCTGATAGCCGGCGCAACCGGCCATGAACAAGGTCGCAGCGAGCGCGGCATAGAGCGTCTGGGGACGCCGACCTCGGCCCTGACACTTGAACGTGTCATCGCCGCATGCGGATGTGGGCTGCATACGAGGGGGAGAATTCATAGCCGGCGGCCTTCACAAAGTGGGCAGTCTGTCGGGAGCTACGCTCTGACGGTCGTGGTGGGCGGAAGGCACCCACCGCGCGCTGCACCGAGTCGTGTGTCTAGCGTTTCTTGGTATCTCCCGGCGCCGATGCCATGATGGGGTGCGGCGTCTCCGTTTCGGGGAACAGGTCAACCAGCCAGGCCAACCGTTGCGGTGGCGATGAGGGTTTTCCGGCAATCCCTCCCACCTGCTCGCGGGCCTTGGCGGCAAACGGTGTATCGCCGTATTGCTCAAGTATGATATCGCAGTAAAACCGCGCGGCGCCGTATTCGTGCTGGCGGAGGTAGAACTGGGCCATGGTCCATTCGCGTTCGGCCAGGAGATACCTGATCTCGCGATAAGCCCTGTCGAGTTCTTCCTCGTGCTCCGGCAGTTCCTTGGGGAACTGGCGACGAATCTGCTTGACCAGCTTATCGGCCTGTTCGAGTGCATTGCCGGTATACCTGGGGCCACGATAGCCGCGCAGTTTGGCTTGCACTCCCAGGTAATGTGCCATGAACTGGTGCTCACTGCTCGGGAAATGCGTCCGCAAATCGGAGTAGTACTGGTCAGCTTTGCCGTAATCCCCGTTAAGGAAATGCGCGTTGGCGGCGGCGAGCGTGGCATCGTCGGCCAATTTCCCGGTCGGGTCATCGATCCGCATGCGGTCATAGACCCGGATCGCGTGGCCAAACGTATCGGCCCACGGTCGCCCCCGATCGGTCGCGTTCAGACCGAAGAAGTAGGGGGATTCCTCTTTGTCGAGCTTGAGCCAGAACTGCGCGATCAGGAACCGCCGCGCACCGACCAGGTCGAGATAGCGGGAATTGGGATATTTCTTCAGCAGCTGTTCGAAGTAGTCGTTCGCTTTGACGTAGCGGTCGGCAAAAAACTGACTCTCGCCCGCACGGAAGAGGGCATCTTCCTCCATGGCCGAGTCGGGCCACCGAGCGGCCGCGCCGGCATACTTGCCGCTGGCTTCGAGAAACAACGGACCGGCATCGGCATTCGGCTCAGATTCGGGTTGGTCACCCCGCGCCTTGACCGCCTGGGCGTATAGATCCTCCCCCTCCGCGTAAAGTTGGCGAGCCAGTTCATGGTCGGGGCCGAAACCGGAGAGCTGTTTGACCGTGGTGCCGATTTTGGAGGGAGCGAAGTCGGCCATCGAAAGCGATTTCTCTGCAGCGTCTTCGCCTTCGTTTTCCGACTCTTCGTAGGACGATAGGGCCACGTCTCGCGACGCGCTGGTATCGGGACGTCGCGTCGAGCGAGCGGTCGAGTCCGCGGAGCCGTAATCGCTCAACGCGGCACAGCCGGAGATCGCCGCACCACAGGCGATCCCCACGAGAAGCACGAGAAATGATCGTTGCCTGCGCATTCAGGACGTCCTTGTCCGCAATGGTTATCGGGCCGATCCGCCGGCAAGCGATCCCAGATACTGGTGCATCCGCGGTCGGTGATCCAACACGTTACATATGTACTGATTAATGATGCCCCGCACCTCTCCGCGGGTTTTTGCATCCATGTCGCAACTCTGCCACGCCTCTCCAGACAGCCCAGGCTGCCGTGATCGGCCCTCCGGTGCCGCAAACTCCCGGAGCGCTGCGATGGCTCCGGCTGTCACGCTCACGACCTGCCGCTGACCCGTTCGACAACGGGGGCACAGCAACCCTCCTGCTGACTGTCCGAACAGCATGCGTCCCGCAAGTGGCAAGGCCTGGCCGCAGGCGGCACAGCCATGCAATGCGGGGAGATGTCCCAGCAATCGGAGCGTTGTCAACTCGAAACGCAACACAACTCGCGGCACTTCCGCGTCGCTCTCCAATTGCCGCAGGGCTGTCTCGGCCGCATCAAACAGCTCGGGGTGTCGATCGCCCGCGTCGGTCATATCACGCAACAGCTCGGCCACGTAATAGCCGGCATACAAACGCGAGAGGTCGCGCGTGGCCGCGCGAAAACGACGTTCCAGCTGGGCCTCCGTCAACAGGTCGAGCGCTTCGGACGATTTGTGGAGGAACACTATGCGACAGACGGCCAACAGGTCAAGAGCAGACTCGAATGAGCTCTTGGGTCGTCTCGCTCCTTTGGCTAAAGCACCCACTTTCCCAAAATCGCGTGTAAACAGGGTGACCACGCAACTTGACTCGCTGAACTCCACGACTCGCACGACGATGGCCCGCGTCTTTTCACTTGGCATACCGGACTCACCTGGCTTCGGGGTCTTCCAGCAATTCCAGCCGCATTCGCTCCACGCGCCGAATCGTCGCCTTCAGGACGGTGAATCGCACGCCATCCTGGTAAACGACCTCGCCGGCCTTGGGAATCCGCCCCAGCTTGTTCACGACGAACCCGGCAATCGTATCGAATTCATCCGGATCGGGAAGTCGCAGGCCATATTGTTCGTTCAGTTCATCAATGTGGACTCGGCCGTCGACTTCCAAGGTGTTTTCGTCGATGCGGATCAATTCCAGTTCTTCTTCCGTATCCGACTCGTCAGCGATCTCACCGACGATTTCCTCCAACGCATCTTCGATCGTAATCACGCCGGCCACCGCTCGGTATTCGTCGACCACGATAGCCATGTGGCTGCGCGTCCGCCGAAACTCGCGGAGCAGGTCATCCACGGCCTTTGACTCGGGCACAAACCAGGGTTTGCGCAGCAGTTCCCGCAGGCTGCTGCGAGGGATCGAGGCGTCTTTGGAAAGTTCAGCCAGCAGGTCCTTGACGAAGAGGATGCCGATCACATGATCCAGCGACCCTTCATAGACGGGGAGTCGCGTGCGGCCAACCTTCGTCACGAACTTCAGCATCTCCGGCCAACTCAGTTCAACATCGAGAGCATCCACTTCGCTGCGCGGGGTCATGATCTCGGAGACGTCGACATCTCCCAGTTCCATCACCCCTTCGATCATCTCGCGTGCATCGGCTTCCAGTAACCCGTCGCGAAGCCCCGCGGTGACAATGGTCCGAATTTCGTCTTCAAACGCTTCCTCTTCTTCCTCGTGCGTCTGGTGATGCCCGGCCAGGCGGCGGACAATCACGTGCATCAGCTTCACACCCAGCGTCAGCGGCCAGAGGAGCCAAGCGACGGCGGTCCAGATGCGCCACGTGTGAAAGAGAAACGGAGCGGACCAGACGTGGACAATCGCCCAGGGAATCCACACGATCAGCACCAGCAGAATCACGATCGATGCGCCGGCCACGACGGCCATGTGGCGAGCATCCGTCGGCCCCTCAGCCCCGGCCGGCAGAAACCACTGGCCAACGCAGAGCACCAGAACCACGCTCCCCACAATCTGCAGCGTCTCGGCGGCAATCGCAAAATCCTCGTGCCGATCGAGTATCTCGTCGAACAAGTCGCGCTGGTTGCGACGGCGGCAGTAGAGCTCCAGGTCATGCCGGGAGAATTCGTACAGGACTTTCGTGCCGGCGGCCCCTAACGCCGTGAGCACCAGGCCAACCAAGGCTGTCCCAAACAGAAGGTCGGGCATCACTTCAAAACGTCTCCCGGCTTCCCACCGCTCACGACCAGTGCTCCGCGGGGACAGCCCCCCTCGATCGCCGCGCGGACCGGGCCGACATGCTGCGAGGCGGTCTCGACCATAGAGCGACTCATGAGCAGACATCTCCCCCGAATTGTTTCAGGTACACGTGCTCGGCACAACGCATCTGCTCGCGCGATTCGGTGCTCTGGTCATCAAACCCGACCAGATGGAGCACTCCGTGAATCACGTAGAGCAGTACTTCGTTGGCCGGACTGGTTCCGTACTCCCCGGCCTGAGCGATGGCGGTGTCCGCACTGACTATCACTTCGCCTTCCAGTCGCGGGGGGGGCTCCTCCAGCACGAAACTGAGCACGTCCGTGGGGTAGTCGTGCTGCAGGTACTGCCGATTCAAGGCATGTATGGTGGGATCATCGACAATCGCAATGCTGATGTCAGCGGAGGCCGGACCATGGTCCTTGAGAATCGCGTGCGCGGCCCGCCGTAGTCGCCCCGCCTCAACCGGCAGGCTGGATTGCTGGTCCGTGATCTCGATCTTAATCATGTGCCACAGGGACGCTCTTGGGAAAGCCGAGCCGCGGCGCAGGTCACGCCGTCGCCTGGTCAGGATACTTCACGCGGGCATGATATACGGCCGTCAGCGACTTCACCAGACTATCGCGGATACAGCTCAATTCCATCAGCGTGATGCCGCACGCATCGAACTGGCCGTCGAGCAATTTCTTCATGGTAATCTCTTCCACCAGGTTCTCGATACGAGCCGGCGTCGGGTCCACCAGCGTGCGGCTCGCACTCTCCACCGCGTCGGCGACCATCAGGACCCCTGCTTCACGAGTCTGAGGCTTGGGGCCCGGATAGCGGTAACTGCTCTCCTCGACGCTCTCCCGATCCGGATTCTCCTCGGACTGCCGGGCGGCCTGCCGATAGAAATACTCGACCAGCGTCGTCCCGTGATGCTGCTCGATAAAATCGATAATCGACTGCGGAAGGCGGTTCTGCCGCGCCAAGTCGGCACCGTCCTTCACGTGCGCAATGATCACCAGTGTGCTCATCGCCGGGAGCAGCGATTCGTGACGATTGACGTCGCGCCCTTGATTCTCCACGAAATACCCCGGCTTGAACATCTTTCCGATATCGTGAAAGTAGGCGCCCACGCGAACCAGCAAGCCGTTCGCGCCAATCGACTCCGCCGCGACTTCCGCCAGCGACGCGACATTGATCGAATGGTTGTAGGTCCCGGGAGCGCGACGCGCCAGTTCCTGCAGCAGCGGATGCGCGGCGTCCCCCAGCTCCAGCAGACTGATGTCCGTCTGCACGTCAAACAGTCGCTCAATGAACGGCAATAAGCCGGTCATGATCAACGCCGCCAGGAGCGTGCAGAATCCGTGCCGGACGGCACCGAGCAACAGATGTACCAGGAACGACGTGCGGGAACTCTGCCAACCATCGAGTGCGGGAATCCCCGTACCACTCCACGACCCCAGCGGTTCACCCACCAGCGTGCCGATGCCGATCGTTGTCAGGATCGCCACCGCCGCGGCACCCATTCCCACATAGATCAACTTCGTGCGACTCCGTACGCGATTCAAGAGCAGGATGGCTGCCGACACCGTGGCCACCATCAAGACATATTCGGCCAGACCCAGGCCGAGCGCCACGCAGATAATGAGGGACAGGGCCGTCGACAGGATGATCGCCAAATCCCGCGAGTAGGCGATGGTCACCGCCATGCCAAACAAGACGATGGGAACGACTTCCGCCTGCCACACACCAATGCACAGGCGCGACAAAGTCACCGTCAGCACGACCGTCGCCAAGAGCGTGGTGAGATTGCGCAGATTGGCGATGATCCGAGGACGATAGTGATACACGAAGACGCCGCACAGGACGAATAACGCGGCGTACATGCCGAGACTGGACAGGCTCAATCCGAGTTTGTCGAGCGACGACATGTCCGCGATGATTGCCCCATGCTCGGCCCGCAACACTTCCAGCTTCTCGGGGGTGATCGGGGTGCCCCCCACCACCAGCGTGTCGCCCGGCGCAAAGGGGATCCGAGCCACCACCTGATCCAGTTCCGCCATGTACTCGCGTTGCGTCGCGTCGTGGTTCAATTTGAGCGTGGAAGGAAGGCCTCGATTGAGGCACCAGTTGTGCGTCAGTTGGGCCAGCAGCACCACGTGCTCCGGAGTAAATCCCGCCTGGCTGAATTCGTCCGCCAGTCGCCGTTTCAGATCGGCACTCACCTCGGCAATCCGCACGTCCTTGACTTCCGTTCGCTTGACGACCGCCGATTTGCCCACCGGATGCACCTTGATCGAGATCTGGCTTCCGTCTTCCGGCGGATGCTGCAGCTTGTCGATCAAGCCCGTCTCTTCGAATTGCTGAAAGGCCCGCTTGACGGCCTTCGTGAACTTCGTCAGGTCGGCATCCTCCGCCAAGGCGGCCCGGCAACGGGCAAAGACCGCCTGGTCATCCGGGTCCGGCTTCTTGTCCTCGCGCGACAAAAACAGATCCCAAACCTGCTTGTTCAGCTCGTCGTAGGAGTTGGCCGCCAACACCTGAAAAACGCCACTCTTGAGCGCCGACTGCAACTCGCGCAACGGCTGGTCATCCTGCGTGTAAACGCACATGACCTCGCTCCGTTTCTCCTGGCGCAGACGCCGCGTTCCTTCCGGATCGACGATGCTGAAAGCCACTCGCGCATCGATGTCGCGCAACGGAGTGTAACCGGTCCGATATCCAAATGGCGGTGCCCAGCCCGCCGTGATGATCCACATCAAGACCGCCGCGATGCCGCAGATGCCGATCCGAATCAACACCCCTCGTCGATGCAGCTTGCCCAATACCTGCGCGATGCGGCCCGGCGGCAGCGCAATGGACGCGACGTGATCAGAACGCGTGATTCTCTGACTACTCGACATGCTTCCGCCTGGAAAAACGGACCTAGTGGCGATGCTTCTTCCCGGAGCGGTGCTCGCTCTTGTCCTCGTATGCTTGCACAATATCCTGCACCAGACGATGCCGCACAATGTCCGACTCGTCCAACTCAACGATCGCCACCCCACGGATTTTCCTGAGCCGCGTCAGGGCGTCGACCAACCCGCTCCGCGTGCTGGCGGGCAAATCGATCTGCGTCACGTCGCCCGACACGACCAGCTTGGACCCCTCTCCCATCCGCGTTAGAAACATCTTCATCTGCGCGACACTCGTATTCTGAGCTTCGTCCAGAATCACGAACGCTTCATTGAGCGTCCGCCCGCGCATGTAGGCCAATGGTACGACCTCGATGACGTCCCGCTCCATGTGGCTCTTGATCAACTCATAGTCCATCATCTCGTGCAGGGCGTCCAATAAGGGCCGCAGGTAGGGATTGATCTTGGCCTGTAAATCGCCCGGTAAGAAGCCGAGACTCTCTCCCGCCTCTACCGCCGGTCGGACCAGTACGATGCGGCGTATCTCCCGACGCTTCAACGCCTCCACGGCCATCGCCACTGCCAGGTACGTCTTGCCCGTCCCAGCCGGCCCCACCGCCAACACCAGCTCGTTCTGGCGGATCGCCGCCACGTACCGACCCTGGCCCGCCGTCCGCGGCCGAATCTGCCGCGACGCATCAGGAATGTCAATCGCAGCAACCGGGCCAGCCTGCCCGTTCCCCGTCACGAAGGCCAAAACGCGACTGACGTCCTCCGGCGCCGCCGATCCCTGCCGCTCCACCAAATGCTTCAGCTCCTCCAACGCTCGCGTCGCCTGGGCTACCGCCCGATCCTCTCCCGAAACATGAATCTCCCCGTCCCGATGTGTGATCGCGACACCAAGAGTGCTGCGAATCGTGCGCAAGTGCTGGTCGCGTGCCCCAAACAGAGATAGTATCAGGCGGGGCTCAGATGCGGATAACGTTGCTTCACTCATGCCGGGTGCTGGCGACCTTTCGGCCTGCCACCATGTTTTTCCGATACCCAAAGACCTATTCAAATATAGCGAATGGTATCAGCCAAGTGCGAGATGGTCGCTGCTGGCCAAACCTGCCATCGACAATCCTACCAATAAACGCTCAGGGTACATGTCTTTAGAGGGGGTGTCGCGTAGCTCGCTCAGACTGCTTTTACTGCTTTTGCGTATCGCGCGACGCCCTCGTCGCCAAAACTGCTCCTCCGCTCGTCGCGACAGCCACCCACCCCGCCCAGGCCCCGCGGACATTTCACTTTCCGGTGCCGGCGGATGGGACGCGACGAATACCCCCATCCTCCTCGCCATCCAATTCAGGCACCCGGGCCGATCAATCCGGCGGCGAAGCAGTAATAGGCCGGCGCCGCCGCGAAGACAATCGAGTCGAGGATATCCAGCACCCCCCCCAAACCCGGCAACCAACGGCTGGAGTCTTTCCGCTGTGCATCCCGCTTCAGCAGCGACTCGGCCAAGTCTCCCAGCATGCCACAGAGTGCCACAATGAGGCCGAAGAGCAACCAGTTCCCGAGTGCCCCGCGCGGGAGAACCGCCGATCGCGTCGGGCTCCACCAGTCCCGGCACGATCCAGGCATAGCACAGCCAGGCTCCTAAGCAGGCCGCCGCAATCCCACCGGCAGCCCCTTCCCAGGTCTTGGCCGGACTCAGCACCGGCGCCAGCTTGTGGCGGCCAAACCTGCGTCCGACGAAATAGGCTCCCGTGTCCGATAGTTTGACCACCACAATCAGCGACACCAATGCCGCCATGCCCCAGGGAGACGAATGCATTAGTCGCAGATTGACCAGGAAACTCAGCAGCAAACCGGCATATCCGATGGCAAGCACCGACAACGCGATACTGTTGGTGGATTGTCCGGGCTTGGTGTACCGCCACATCTCGCCCACAAATGACAAGGCGATACCGACGACCAGGCCCAGGAGAGGCCAGCCTAATATCCCCAGAGGGCCGTCCGAAGGGTACGTCCGGCCGCACAACGGCCACAGCAGCGGCACTCCCGCGGCGAGCACGGTCAGCGGTGCTCCGACGTACACCGGCCAGCCACTGGGGCGGTCCGCTCTCTGGCTCCAAAGGTCCATCAATTCGTGGACCATGCAGACCGATACCACGAGTGCCAGCGGGAGCAACAGGACCCCGGCGGTCCCCAACGGATGATGGAAATCGCAGTACAGCAGCACCAGCAAACCGGCCACGATGACGGCGGCGGAAATGAGTCGCCACTTGAGCAACGGAGGTTCTTCCTTTTTGTTTAGTTTTTCGATATTCGGATGTCGGATGTCCGGTTCGGTGGCGGCCGGCGGCCGCGTTCGGCCAACGGTGTTGGCAATGTATCACGGACCGCCAATTCCGCCAAACCGCCGATCGCGCTGGATGTAGGCTTGAATCGCCTCGTGTAAATCCGCCGTGCGAAACTCGGGCCAACAGCGGGAAGTCACCCACAGCTCCGCATAGCTGATCTGCCACAGGAGGAAATTACTGACCCGCATTTCACCGGCGGTGCGAATCAACAAATCTGGGTCGGGCCGACCAGCCGTGTAGAGATGCGCGGCGATCGTCTCTTCCGTAATCGCGTCCGGGACAAGTTCCTGCCGTTGGATCTTGCGGGCAATGTTGCGCACGGCATCGACGACCTCAGCCCGCCCACCATAGTTGATCGCCAGGCAGAGACGCGTGCCCGAATTCGACGCGCTCATGGCGATCGTTCGATCCATCTCCTGCAAAACTCGGTCGGGGATGCCGGTCCGCCGGCCGATAATCTCCACGACCAGGTTCTGCTGCATGATCGTGTGGCGTTCCTCGATCATGTACTGTTCGAGCAAATGCATCAGGAATTCCAGTTCGTGGGCCGGCCGCTTCCAGTTTTCGCTGGACAGGCAATAGAGCGTCAACTGCTCCACCGACAGCCGCGCACACTCCTCCACCGTCCGCCGCACACTGGCCACACCGCGGCGATGCCCCTCAATCCGCGGCAGGTCGCGTCGCTGGGCCCAACGCCCGTTGCCATCCATGATGATGGCGATATGACGAGGCATCTGGTCCGGAGCAAGGTCCGGCCGGAAATGGTCGTCAGCCGTTGATGAATCAGACGGATCAGAGGACATGCGTCGCACGCGGCAGCAGATCGGTTAACGAAACGATTAAACGAGCAGATCGGGTGAAGTACCCGTCTCCAACATGCACCGGCTCACACCTTTCCCGCCGTCTCCCGCTGCGGCCTTCAGCGTGCCACGGCGTTCCTGGATCGTGCCACGGCGTTCCTGGATTGCGCCACTTGATCTGCATCGTTCGTGTGGTGGTCCGCGTCATCCAGGCTCGCCTACCGTGCCGGAGCATCGTCGGCAAAAATCGTCTGAGACCGGGCCGGCCCCACCGAAACGACTTCGATCGGACAACCCACCAACTGGCTGATTCGCGCCAAAAACCGGTGGGCTCCGGCAGGCAAGTCACCTAGCGTCGTGGCGCGCGAGACATCCATTTGCCAGCCCGGCAGCGATTCGTACACCGGCTGCACGCGCCGCAACTCGTCCAAGCGGCTGGGCACATAGTCAATCGGCCGACCATCCAACTCGTATGCTACACAAATCTGGACTTCCGGCAACTGACTGACCACATCCATCATCATCAGCGAGAGACAGTCGACACCGCTCAGCCGCGCAGCATAGCGAACAGCCACCGCATCGAACCAGCCGCAGCGGCGCGGCCGGCCCGTGGTTGTGCCGTATTCGTGGCCCAGATCACGGATCCTCTGGCCCGTCGCATTGTCCTGCTCCGTCGGAAACGGACCGCCACCGACGCGCGTGGAATAAGCCTTCACCACACCATACACCTTGTCGATCCACCGTCCCGGTACGCCTGATCCCGCCGAGACACCGACCCCGGAACTGTTGCTGCTCGTGACGAACGGAAACGTGCCGTGATCAATGTCCAGCATGGCCCCTTGGGCGCCTTCGTAGAGCACTCGGCGACCGTCGGCCACCGCACGAAGCAGATAGTTGGTGGTGTCACCGATCATCGGGGCCAGCCGCTGGGCGTAGGCCTGATACTCTTCATAGATCCGGTCGGCAGCCAGTTCCTCCGGTCGAACCTGGTCAAGATAACCAGCCAGCGCCTGGCGTTTGATCTCTACCACCCGCTCGATCCGCTGCCGAAAACCGTCGCCGATCATGTCACCCAGGCGAATCGCCGACAGGCGGCCATACTTGTCGCGATAGCAGGGGCCGATACCACGCAGAGTCGTGCCAATGCTCTCTCCGCTGCTCTTGTCCGCATTCAGCGCCCGGTCCTCGGCAATGTGCCAGGGAAAGACGACGTGAGCCCGCTCGCTGATCATCAGCCGGTCCTGGACCGGAATGCCGCGTGCCGCCAAGCCATCGATCTCTTGCAGCACGATCGAGGGATTGAACACGACACCGGGGGTGATCAAATTCATCACTCCCGCAGTGAGAATGCCGCTGGGAATCTGGTGCAGTTTATAGGTTTCGTCTCCAATCACGACCGTGTGGCCGGCATTGGCTCCCCCCTGGTACGCGCACGACGATCTCCACTGCCAGCCGCTCTGCCAGCAGGTCGACAAGCTTGCCCTTGGCTTCGTCGCCCCACTGCAAACCAATCACACTGGTACCAGGCACAGTTTTTGCCTCCCGCAAGAGAAATCGGAAATCGTCGCTTGGCCAGCTGCCCAATCCGCAGCCGAACGGGTCGCCGCGAATCGACCTTCCTCCCCGGCCAGCCACATCCGCCAGCCACATCCACCGGCGTCCAGTCCACCGTCCGCCGCCGACCCAAACGGGTCAGTCTATGCGTGAAGGCCTGACATGGTCAACTACGGGGAGAAGCACCCGGCCATGGCGGCGGGGCAGAAGGGCACCCATGGCCACCGGGGATGTGCGGCCGACGCCGGGGCGCGCACTGCGATTTCCTCCCCGATCGCCACCTCCGGTGCCCTCAGTCGGACCCGCGGCGGACCATCTGCCGACAATACTCGTACAACGCCATGGCCGTGGCGGTGGCGACGTTGTAGCTGTAAGGGAGGCCGTACACGGGGATTTCGACGACAGCGTCCAGCATATCCAGCGTGGCCTGATCGAGCCCCTGGCGTTCATGGCCAATGACCAGCACGGTTTGCCGCTGAAAGGAGTAATCGTAGAGACAGACGGAATTACTCGTCTGCTCCAGCCCGACCAAATGGAACCCCTCGCCTTTTAAACGCTTGAGGACGGGGGGCAGCGTGCGATGAGTTTCCAAGGAGACCAGCTCGGCTCCATCGCGAGCGATCTTCGGGTCGACCTTGGGGCGGCCGCAGGCAATCATGCGGCGCACCCCACAACAGCTCGCCGCCCGCACGATGCGGGACAAATTCACGTTGCTCCGCAGTGGCGGACAGGCCAACACCAGCTGACAACCAGCGGGGAGTTGTTGCGGGTCCTTGTGACGCTGGTGCGAATACTCAGACATGAAGACACGTACTCTTGCCAATCCTTGCTACGCGCGTGAAGCGGATCGCCTGCTAATCCTGGCCGCCGGTCCTCGTCATCGCCAGGGAGACATTGCCAAAGCTGAAGCGGGCCTTTTCGCCCGGCACCGCACTCATCATCATCCCCAGTAGTTCACCAAACCGATCGGGTAGAATCCGATAGAAATTGTGTTTGCCGTCCCGTCGACATTCAATCAGGCCGTCGACTCGCAAGAGCGCTAAATGATGGCTCACCGCCGGTTGGCTCAACTCCAGCAGATCGCACAGCGTCCGCACGTTTAATTCGTGCTTCTCCAGCAAAAAGAACAGGATGCGCAGACGAGTTTCATCGGCCAGCAGCTTGAACCAGCGCACCAGTTCCTTGGCTACGCCGTCAGGCAAAACAGGTTCGGCATTCAAGGATGGATTGGATTGCACCGGAAAACCGTCGGGATTCTCGCTGGACGCGTTTGTTCTGGATAGAATGGTGGCCATTGATCCGCCTTGATCCGCCCGATTTTCGCCTCCCCAGCCAACCGCCGTGTCGCACCCGCGCAAGTAACGTTGCCTGGCAGACGCCCACCGCAGTCAATCTGCATGACAACAGATTGTCAGAACCAAGAGACTACTGGAATCAGTAAACAGACGTGGAATCAGTAAACAGACTGGAATCAGTAAACAGACTGGAATCAGTAAACAGACTGGAATCAGTAAACAGACGAGCTGACTGCTTCCGCCACGGCATGTTCGGCCTGGGAACCACGTCGCCGCCGTAACACGGCTATCCCTCGTCCTCCCGCACAGAAGCCATTCTGCCGCTCATTTTAAACCCACCGGCTGCCATTTGGAAATAGTGGCCAGCCAAATTTGGCAGGAAATTTGCGGGCTTGCTGGCAATGACAGCGTCCCGTCACATCAGGGCACAGCGGAAAATGCCCCACTAGAGCAGGGGCCGGCCATTGCCCCAGCGGCTTCCAAATGGCTGAATACGGGCCCCGCCGGGTCTGGCGGCCTGACTTTCCGTGGAGCGTGCCCCACGATCCGAGGTCGCGTCGGCAAGCACAGGGAAATGCCCGCGACGCGGTGCGGAACCGGTCGACCGACCGCGCGGCTCCCCTCGCCGGGCTTGGGCCCGACCGGCACCGCGAACCACCGGTGTCGTGTGCCGCACACCGCGACCGGAGGGCGACGTACAAGACACCGACACGAACTCACTGCGAGTGCGTGTCGGTTGGAAAGAACGACGTAGCGCAAACCGCGGATCCTAGGCCATCGCCATGGCGAGATCCTGACGCGCGTCCTGGCCGGTCAACCGCAGGTCGAATTTTTCCTGCAGAATCTGGAAAACCTTGGGCGTGACAAAGCCGGGCGGGTTGGGGCCGATGGTGATCCCCTTCACGCCCAGCGCCAGCAGCGTGAGCAGCACGGCAATGGCCTTCTGTTCGAACCATGACACGACCAGTGTCAGGGGGAGGTCGTTGACCGTGCATTGGAAGGCTTCGGCCAGCGCCGAGGCCACCATGATCGCCGAGTAGGCATTGTTGCACTGCCCCATATCCAGCAGACGCGGCAACCCCAGCAACTCGCCGTGTTCGTAATCGCGAATCCGGAATTTACCGCAGCCCAGTGTGAGAATGAACGAGTCGGCCGGCGTCGCTTGCGCATAGTCGCTGAAGTAATTCCGGCCAGGCTCGGCGCCGTCGCAGCCACCGATCAGGAAGAAGCGGCTGATCTTGCCCGCCTTGACCGCCTCGACAATCGTACTGGCCAACCCCAGCACCACGCTGTGGTGGAATCCCGTGGTTGTCTGCCTGATCGGCGAATCGGCCAAGGGGGGGCACTCGCGGGCCTTGGCGATCACGGGCGAGAAATCTCCATCGGTAATTCGGACCGCTCCCGGTACCGCCGTGCAACGCGTGGTGAAGAGCCGGTCCGCGTACGACTCGCGCGGAATCAACACGCAGTTCGTCGTGGCGACGGTGGGACCATTGAACCGTTCGAATTCCAGCTTCTGCTTCTGCCAGGCGCCGCCGTAATTCCCCGCCAGGTTGGGGTGCTCACGCAACACCGGATACATGTGCGCCGGCAACATCTCCCCATGCGTGTAGACCTTGATCTCTGTCCCCTCGCATTGCTTGAGCAGATCGTACAGGTCGAGGAGATCGTGACCGGTCATCAAGATCCCGGGTCCCGCCACGGTTCCCTCGTTGATGGTGCCCGGTGAGGGTGCCCCAAACTTCTCGACATGCCCTTCATCCAGCAGCTGCATCACACGCAGATTCTGCCGACCGCACTCCAGATTCATCTCCAGCAAGGACTCCATGTCGAAGTTGACGTTCGTCATGGTGGCAAACAGGGCTTCCTCGATGAAGGCACTCACCGTCTCGTCCGATTTTCCCAAACGTCGCGCGTGATGGGCGTAAGCGGCCATGCCCTTGAGCCCGTAGAGCAGCATTTCCTGCAGCGATTGTACGTCCTCGTTCTTGCCACACACTCCGGGGCTGAGGACGCATCCGCTGCCATGGGCTGTCTGTTCACATTGATTACAGAACATGAGATCATTTCCTTTCGCGATGAAGGTCGGCAACCAGTTGCGGCTGTCCATTTTCGAGCACGGCCCCGCTTCGGCAAGCGGACAGCGGCCCTCGATCCGTCGACAGATTGCCGCTGCTGCCTGTCGTTGACTGTCCAGGAAGTAGCGGGATTCGACACGGCGAGTTCCCGCTGTGGCACGCTCCCCCGGGGCATCGCAGCAGTGCGATGGATCCTCGTCGGGGCGCCTTGAGCCCTTCTCCCACGATGGGCCATACCGCCTGCAGTTTGCCTCTTTCCCAGGCCCCCTCTCTCCCAGGGGACGGTGAAAGGCCGCTGCACGCCGGACGCCACCTGACCGGGCGCGGGGACGACCCTGGTTGATCGTCCCTGTGCACCATACAATACGCCCTAGGGAACGAACGGGCATTGATGTAGGTCAAATCTGCCGGAGAAGTACCCTGGCCTAGCCCATTTATCGGCCGAGCGCCCGCCAGCAGTCCTAGACTGGACTTTCGCCGGGCAGCGGCGGGAGTTTTGAAATTGCCGTCCACGACACGCAAGGCGGAAGAAATCCTCAGCCGCTGCCAGTTGTTCGCCGAGGTGGACGGCGAACGCCGGGAAATCCTGGCGCGAATGTCGAATGTCTGCCATTTTGCCAAGCAGCAGATGATTTTTCGCCAAGGCCAGGACTGCCCGGGCGTCTACGTGGTGGACAGTGGCATGGTGCGCGTCTTCAAGACCGCCCCCTCGGGAAAAGAGCACGTGCTCCACATGGTTGGGCCCGGGCAGACGTTTGCGGAAGTCGCCGCCATCGGGAACTTCGCCTGCCCGGCACATGCCGAAGCGGTCGCTCGCACGACCTGCCTGTTGATCCCCATGGATCGATTCCGCGGCGCAATGGCTCAGGATCATCAACTCTGCCTGGAGATGATGACCGGCCTGACCTTCTGGGTGCGGCGTCTGATTTCCCTGATGGAAGATCTGGTGCTGCGTGACGCCTTGGGACGCACCGCGCGGTTCCTGCTGGAATCCGACCGACAAAGCGACGGAACCGTGAAGCTGCCAAGTCTCAAGCGATACGTGGCCAGCCACCTGAACCTCACCAGTGAAACGCTGTCGCGCACGCTCAGCCGCTTGATCGAAGCGGGACTCGTCGTGGAACTGGACAAGAACCGTGTGGAACTGCTCGATCGCGCACAACTGCAGGCCATCAGCGAAGGTCGGTTTCCGGAACTCTAAGCCACCGGCTCCATGCCGCCTGCAAGCCTCGTCGCGCCGGAGGACCGTCGCGACCGCCGGCCGCTCCCGTGCATCGCAGCATGCCTGCCCTGGTATTCCCGCCTCCTATCTGCCCACTAACTGGCCAAGCCCGACGGCTGGGCACTCGACCGCTCCGGCGGCCGGAGCGATGGATATTCCTGGCAGAAAGCCACAAGGGCTGCGGGGTCTTTTCCCCAGGGGAGAAAGAGACAGCCCAACACGCTGCAGTCGTCCTGAGTGCGGGCTCCACACAAGAAGACACCATCGCCGAGCAGGTCCAGATGGTCGATCTCGCGCCAATCGATCCGGCGGGAGCGGCGGAGGCAGGTCAGCGTAACGCCGCGGGAACCAAACTCGGTCTTGATGGGAATCCACAACTGCCACATGGCCAGCGCGACGGCGAAGGTGGCCAGCAGGCCCATCGACGCGCTGCGACTCGCCCAGCCCGTCAACAGTCCCACCACACAACATCCGGCCAGACTGGACAACGCCAAGATGGGATTGTCACGAAGCGGCCAGTTGACCGCGCTGATGCCCCTGGCCCGCGCGGCCTCTCGCAACATGGAATTTGCGTTCTTGACACTGCTCATTCGGCCAGACCCTATCTACTAACCATTCCGCGGCACGTGCTGTGGACCACCTCCAACCGCCTGTCGCCTTGATTATACGTGCGGGTCAACAGGACCGCACGCAGTTTCGTGGCACGCGGCATGCACGAGGCCAGGGATGCGATGCGCACAGCCGGGCCATTTGGCCAGGACAGATTGAACAATTCTGCCGTTGCGATACCTTTATGCAAAACCACCCGGCGGCTCTCTCGACTCACCCGTTTCACTGCCAGCCAAGACGGAGCCTGGCTCATGAGTGTTCAACGACGCATCGTGGTCTTGGGGACACACAACCGCAAGAAGGGGCTCGAACTGGCCGACTTGCTTGCACCGTTCGGGCTCGCCCTGGCCACGCTGGCCGATTTTCCCGCGGCGCTGCAAGTGGCCGAAGACGGCGAAACATTCGCCGACAATGCGAGGCTGAAGGCCAGCCGTCAAGCCACCCACCTTCAACAATGGGTCCTGGGCGAGGACAGCGGCCTGGCCGTCGACGCGTTGCACGGAGAACCGGGTGTCTATTCCGCTCGATTCTCCGGGCCCAACGCCACGGACGCGACGAACAACCAGCAGCTGCTGGCCATGCTGCAACACGTCCCTCCGCACCAGCGTGGGGCACACTACGTCTGTCACATCACACTGTCCGATCCGAGTGGAGCGGTACGCGGTGAGGTGGAAGCTTGCTGTCGCGGCCGCATTGCCTGCTCGCCGCGGGGTTCGGCCGGATTCGGCTACGATCCCGTCTTCGAAATCCCCGAATACCACCGGACGTTTGGTGAACTGGGAGATGCCGTCAAGTCCATGCTGAGCCACCGCGGACGTGCTGTACGCGGCATGGTGCCATACATCGTGGGCCTCGTCCAACAGGGGCTCTGGTCCTGAAGGCGCGCCTTGGTAGAGGTCGCCCTGTACAGGTAGCCGTTGGGCCAGGCTCCGGCGGTTGCGAAAACGCCACAGCCCGCGTCAATGACACAGCCCGCGTCAATGACACGGGCCGTGGCGAGGCAGTGACTGTTGCAGGAAAGAGGTTGCTTACGGGAGGTCCCGCTGGCCCACTGCATAGTCGGAAGCAAGCGAGCGCCGTGGTACCATCACCGGTAGCGGTTGAACGTCGAAAGGAATTCCGTCCAGCGATCGAGGTTTCATTCCCTGCCCCTGGTTCGGCAAGGGACTGCGTTGAGCCTCATAGTTGACCATGATCTGATGAATGGCCGGCTGCAGGTCGATGCGGCCATCGGGCAGCTCATTGCCTACGGAATCGAAACTCCCGATCGTCACAATGCTCTCGAAACGGTCGTGGAATTCGTAGGCTTCAATGCCCTTCTTGCGCAGTAATTCGGTCAGGCGATGGGCGTTGTCGGCCGCAATCTCCAATTTGCTCGGCGCGCCTCGGCCCGGGAGCCCAAATGACGAGTCCTGGGCGGTGGCACCCGCGTCCGAACTCTCGCCCATGAAGTGGGTTTCCCCACGGAATGAAGCGACGCGGACGGTGTATTTGCCGGGACAATCGAGCAGACTGTGCTGAACCCCCTTGTTCATGTTCAACACGAAGGGATCAATCCCCGCTCCGACGAAATACTCTTTGGGTAACATGGGATTTCGAGCGATGAAGGCGCGCCGCATCGGTCCAGCCTTCTGGACTTCCGGATCGAGATTCACCAGCCGCTGCAATTCGCGCAGGGCCACAAACCTCTGGGCGTGCGTCTTGCGGTTCGGATCGGAAACGTCGAGGCAATCAGGCTTGGCCATCTTGATCTTCTCGAGATCCTCTTCCGCACCAGGAGCGTCCAACGACATGTAATTACCGACCAGCACTGCGATCTCGTCGAAACTCGTCGAATTCCGGTATTTCATCCGTTTGGGACCACCGTATTTGTTCACGCCCCGGCCGTACACGGGTTCCGTGAAATCGAAATGACGCTTGTGCATGTAGGCTTCCATCTTGTGCCGCTTGCGCAGCTCCAATACCAATTCGTGAGCCTGCTGTTCCGCCGCCTCGCCGGTGAAGGACGTCGCGAAAATCATCCAGGGTCCGTTATCTTCCGTCAGCCAATAGGACTGCTTCGGGTCCGCCTCCACCGACTTGAAGGGAATCAGCTTCTTCCACGGCGGCGCGGCCTGCGCTTGGTTCGCTACCATCCCCACCACCACAAAACAAAACGCCAGCACCCAGCCTTTTGGCCCCAATCGCGTTTTCATGCCTTCCTCCTTGAACGACCTGACCACGCTCACTCGGCGCAATCCCTAACGTCGGATCTCCCGGCAACGTGGCGGGAGAGTATCACAACACGGCCAACTGAGCCAGAGCGATCCGTGGGCGGGAATACCACGCAATAACGGTCTCGCAATCCCCGGTCGTCTCGTCGGACGGAAGTACTCATTTCGCCGTGGGGCAACGGTAGGTGCCCCGCTGCCACACCATCCTCCGTGGCCCTTACCATCGCCACGACGGCAATCCCCCGGCCTATTCGCCACCTAGATTGCCCACTCCTCGCCGCTTACGCGACTTGGTCTGCTCGTAACTGCAGACCGTCGAAGGTATGGGGAATACAGTCCACCAGTTGGCCGTGCAATTGCTGGTTTCCAGCCAGGGCGACAGGCGCATAACGGCACGAAGTGCCCAACACGAGGCCTGGGCTCTTTGGGGCATCGGATTCCACCAACACGCGGAGGGACTTTCCCACCAATCGTTGAAAGTACTCGCCACGCAGCTCTTGCTCCAGTTCCGCCAGACGACGAGCACGCTCCGCTTTCACGCCTTTGGACAACTGCTCAGGCATGCTGGCCGCCGGCGTACCGATGCGAGCACTGAAGGGGAAGATGTGGATTTTCGAAAATTCCACTTCCCGTGCCACGCGGCACGTCGCCAGGAAATCAGCCT
This sequence comes from uncultured Planctomycetota bacterium, assembly GCA_963802295.1. GTDB lineage: Bacteria > Planctomycetota > Planctomycetia > Pirellulales > Pirellulaceae > JAJRVM01. The sequence continues at coordinate 120,002 of CAWDIM010000017.1, forward strand.
CCGTCTCGCCCGGAAAACCGACAATCACGTCGGTCGTCAGGGCCGGGAGCAGGAGATGATCGCGAATCAGCTTGCAGCGATCCACAAACATGCGAGTCGACCAGCGCCGGCGCATCCGGCGGAGCACCGGATCCGAGCCGCTTTGCAGACAGATGTGCAGGTGGGGGCACACCTTGTCAGAGAATTCGGCCATGGTCAGTATCAGCTCGCGAGTCACCTCGGTCGCTTCAATACTGGACAAGCGGATGCGGAAATCTCCGTCGAGTTGTGCCAACTGGCGCACCAGATGCGACAGACGCAGCCATTGGTTCTTCGGCTTGTGCCGGTTCTGCTCGATCCCGTAATGTCCCAGATGCACTCCCGTCAGCACCAGTTCACGATAACCGTTGGCCACTAGCCTGCGGGCCTCTTCCAGCACCTGTTCGACGCGACGGCTGGAAACGTGGGGGCGTACCGCCGGGATGATGCAGTAGCTGCAATGCAGCTGACAGCCATCCTGGACCTTCAGGTAAGCGCGGTGACGGTCGCCGAATCGGGAAATACCTGTCGGAATGTCCAGCACGCCGAAACGTCCCAGCAGGTCAGGCAGCTCGCGCTTGTCGGTCACGACTTCCACGACTCCGGGCAATTTCGCGACCTCTTGCGGGGCGCGTGTCGCATAGCATCCCATGACAATGATCCGGGCCGCCGGATTGTCGCGGGCCAGGCGGCGAATGACCTGCCGGCTCTTCGAATCCCCTTCGTTGGTCACCGTACACGTGTTGACTACGCAGAGATCGGCAACTTCGTCCAGTCCCGCATCTTGATATCCGATACCAAGCAGCCCCTGACGCACATACTCGGTCTCGTACTGATTGACCTTGCACCCCAGCGTGATCATCTTGAGTTTTTGCGCCATCGTGGTCGAAACCGTTTTCCGTAAGGTCGAGCCGAGTCGAGCGGCACTCGGTTGCGTTTGCGAGTCACTCGCCGCGGAGCATCTCTGGGGGCGGCAGGCGGCCAGCGGCGCCCAGCGCGGGGTCGGGAGCGACGTCCTCAGGGCCGAGAGAACTCGCGAGCTCTCCAGACTTCCAGCCCTGTGCGCTCGTCACGCGCAACCAGAGAGCCGCGGCGGCGACACCACGACATCGAGCCGCGCAGGCCACTCACCTGCTCAACGCGAAACGCGATGCCCGCTATGCCGGTTCTGGTTCAATGGAAGCCGACATGGACCCGGCAGAGCGGGCGATGAGCGCATCCTTGCCATACGCATGAATCTGATCGCGTTTCAACTCGGCATGCTCTTTCGTGGTGGTCAGACAAATCGCTCGCCCACGATTGTCGACCTGCTTGGCGATTTCGTAGCTTCTTTCCGCGCTGTGACCAAACAGCGACTGCATCATGGTGATGACGTAGTCATACGAGTGATCATCGTCATCCCACAGAATGACGTGATACCGTGGCTGCCTTTTCGGCTTCTGCTGTTGACTGGCACGGCGACGACGAATCGTTTCCACCAACGGTTCGTCCATCACCATCGTCGCTACATGACCGTCCAAAACAAAATCTCTCCACAACTCTTCCAAAACCCATCAGCCAGAAATCAACGCTCGAGAACGCACGCGGCGTCGCCGTGGCGACTTCTGCCCGTCTCGCAGTGCCGCGTTGCCGGTCCATCGCCAGTGGCGGGCAGTTCGCCCGCTGCAGCTGTCGAAAAACCCCTGCGCCCCCCGGCACGGGTACATGATTCGGACTACCCCGAATAGTCTGACCCGTGACGCGTTATTATATTGTACCGAATTGGCGATCGAAAAGGCTCTTTTCGAATATTCAACGACTTCAGGGGGGATGGTGGCAAAATGGCGGATTTGGACCAGTATCTGGAGAAGCATCGTACCCGGTTCGAAGAAGAGCTATGCGATCTGTTGCGGATCCCCAGCGTCAGCACGGATGGGTTACATCAAACCGAGCTCCGGCAGGCGGCGGAGTGGGTGGCGAGCCAGCTGCGAAACATGCAGCTGCGGGCGGAGCTGGTCGAAACGATCGGAAATCCGGTCGTTTACGCCGAGTCGGCCCCCGTACCTGGCGCGCCGGTCGTCCTGGTCTACGGTCATTACGATGTCCAACCGCCCGATCCGCTGGCAGAGTGGCTGACGCCGCCGTTCGAGCCGACGCGGCGGGACGGCAACCTGGTGGCTCGCGGCGCCACGGACGACAAAGGACAGCTGTTTACGCATGTCAAGAGTACGGAAGCGTGGATGCAGACGGCCGGCCGACTCCCGGTGCAATTGAAGTTCGTCATCGAGGGAGAAGAGGAGGTCGGTAGTGAAGGGCTAGTGGATTTGATCGGGCGTGATCCGCAGCGTTTTGCGTGCGATGTAGCGGTGGTGAGCGATTCTTCGCAATTTGCTCCCGGACAACCTGCCGTCACGTACGGCCTGAAGGGGATCGCCTATTTCGAGCTGCGGCTCACCGGGCCGAAGCAAGATCTGCACTCGGGCACCTTCGGCGGCGCGGTCTCGAATCCCGCCAACTGGGTCGCGCGGATGATGGCCAGTCTGATCGATGAAAACGGCCGGGTTCAGCTCCCCGGGTTCTACGACGACGTACTTCCGCTGACCGATCGCGAGCGTGAGCAGTTCGCCGCACTTCCCTTCGATGACGCTGCCTTCATGAGCAAGTTGGGGGTCAGCGGTGTCACCGGCGAAGCGGGTTACACGTCGCTCGAACGTCGCTGGGCCCGACCCACCTTTGACATCAACGGGCTCTGGGGTGGATATCAAGGAGACGGTGCCAAGACGGTCCTGCCCGCCAAAGCGGGGGTGAAGTTCAGTTTCCGGCTCGTGCCGAATCAGGATCCGGTCAAGATCCAGCAGGCGTTGCGTGCGAAACTCGCCTCCCTGTGTCCCCCTGGAATCACCATGGAATTGATCGACATGCACTCCGCGACCGGGGTTGTCGTGCCGCTGGACAGTTCCTATATGGCAGCCGCGGCCGAGGCCATTGAACAAGGTTTCGGGCGGCCACCGGTCTTCATTCGAGAAGGGGGCTCAATCCCCATCGTGACCGTCTTCCGCGAAAAACTCGGTGTCGACACGCTGCTGTTGGGATGGGGGCAGGACGACGACAACACGCACAGCCCCAACGAGAAGTTCAGCTTGGCCGATTTCCATCGGGGCATTAAGACAAGTGCCTATTTGTGGGACGCCATGAGCAAGATCCGCGTGGAGCGAGCCTGAGCGCAGCGATTCCCGATTTCTCGCCATCAACCATAGGTTAAGAACGCCATGCTGGATCGTAAATTCATCGTCGATCATGCCGACGAAGTCCGCCAGAACTGCGACCATCGCGGGGTCCATGCCGACGTCAGTCGGCTGGTCGAACTGGAACTGCTGCGACGTGACAAGCAAAAAGAAGTGGAGGACTTGAATCGTCGCGCGAACGAGGTATCCAAATCTATTGGCCAGGCCCAAAACCCCGACATGCGAGAGGCCCGCAAGGAAGAGGGACGTCAACTGCGCGAGCGGAAAGAACAGACCCAAAGGGAAGTCGACCGGCTGGATGCGGAAGTCGCCCAGATCCAGGCGGGCATCCCCAATATGTCGCACCAGGATGCTCCGATCGGAGCGGATGACGGGGCCAACCTGGAACTGCGCCGCGGCCGACACGAGCCGCGGAAGTTCGATTTCCCGGTGCTCGATCACGTCGAGCTGGGCGAACGCCTCGATTTGATCGATTTCGAAGGGGGCGCCAAGATCGCGGGGCACGGTTTCTATTTCCTGCGCAACGAAGCTGTCCTGTTGGAATTGGCCCTGCAGCAGTTCGCCACGCGGATGCTGATCGCCGAGGGCTTCACACCGGTCCTCACACCCGACCTGGCCTACACCGAGATTCTGCAGGGAACGGGCTACATTCCGCGTGGCCCGGAGACGCAGATCTACAGCATTGAGAATACCAACCTGAACCTGGTGGCCACCGCCGAAATCACCTTGGGCGGCTTGATGGCGGGTGAGATCATCGATGCGGAACGACTCCCTATCAAGCTCTGTGGAATCAGCCACTGTTTCCGCACCGAGGCGGGAGCTGCCGGTCGCGCCTCGCGCGGCCTGTATCGCGTGCACCAGTTCACCAAAGTCGAAATGTTCGCCTTCACACTCCCCGAGCAGAGCGATGCCATGCTGGACCATATCTGCGACCTGGAGTGTCGACTGTTTGACGAGTTGGAAATCCCGTATCGCGTGGTCGACACCGCGACCGGAGATCTGGGGGGCCCGGCCTACCGCAAGTTCGACTTGGAAGCCTGGATGCCCGGGCGCGGTGAGGGGGGCCAATGGGGAGAAGTCACCAGCACCTCGAACTGCACCGATTTCCAGGCGCGGCGGCTGAACATCCGTTTCAAACACCGAGCCCAGAAAGGCACGCAGCTGGTTCACACCTTGAACGGCACGGCCATCGCCATCAGCCGCGCCCTGGTGGCCATCTTGGAAAACTACCAAGAGGCGGACGGCTCGGTCACCATTCCCGCAGTCCTGCAGCCGTGGGTCGGCACCGATCGCATTGTGGCCAGGTCGTAATCCGTGACCAGCTTTGCCCACCGCATTGGGCGGTGGGTCCAGCCTTGCCGCCAGCCCCGCCACGCCTCAGACCGAAGCGATGACCCCGGCCGCTTCGTCGCACAGCGACTGGGACTCTGCGGCGCTCGGGGTCTCGGCCACGATCCGCACAATGGGCTCGGTGTTGCTGGCGCGAATCAACAGCCATTTTCCCGGCCAATCCAGACGCAGTCCATCCATGCGATCACTCTCGGCATCGACAAAGTGCTTCTCCAAGGCCGACAACGCGGCAGGAATTGCCTGCGGTGCCACCTGCTGTTTGGTCTTGCAGATTTCGTAGCGTGGCAGCTCGTCCGCCAGCTGACTGATCGTCAGCTCGCGAGCAGCCATGGCGTGCAGGGTCCACGCCATCCCCACGAAACTGTCGCGAATGTATCCGACCTGGGGATCGATCGGCCCTCCGTTTCCTTCCCCGCCGAAGATCGCCTGCGTCTGTTGCATCGTGCGTACGACATTGGCCTCTCCGACCGGCGAGCGGAAGAAGGGCACGCCATGTTTCAAGGCCAGGTCTTCCGCCATGCGACTGGTGGAGCAATTCGTAACCACGGCGCCCGCTCGCTCGCGCAGGACTTGTTCCAGGCAAATGGCCACCGTGTACTCCTCGCCAATATAGCGTCCCTGTTCGTCGATCAGCGCCAGCCGGTCGGCATCGGGGTCCTGGCAGAATCCCACATCCGCTCGAGCGGCAGCCACGAGGGCGCAGACACCGGCCAGATTCTCGGCGGTTGGCTCCGGCGGATGCTCGAAACTGCCGTTCGGTTCACCCCCCAGGATCGTCACGCAGCATCCCAGCGCAGCGAGGATGTGCCTCCCCATCAGACTGCCGGCGCCGTGATTGGCATCCAACAGCACGCGAAAACCGCGGCGGCGAATCGCCGCCACATCGACCGTGCGGAGGACCATCTCAGCGTGCCGGCTCAGCGTGTCCTCCAGCCATTGGGCCTGCCCCACGTGAGCGTACGTAACCCAATTGACTGCGCCTTGCCGGAATCGCTCGACCACCTTTTCCCCCTCGGCAGCCGATAACACCTGGCCCGCCTGAGAGAAAAGCTTGATGCCGTTGTATTCGGGCGGATTGTGGCTGGCGGAAACCTGGATCGCCCCGGCTGCCTCGTGTTGTCGGACCAGCACACCGACCGTGGGAGTCGCGGCGACGTCGGCATCCAACACGGACCTGCCGATGGCCAGCAGGGCACCTCGGATCGCATCGGCGAGCATGCGTCCCGTGCTGCGGCCGTCGCGAGCCAGCACAAGCGGGCCGGTCGGCTGACCAGCCGCATAAGCGCACGCAAACCGCGCGGCCAACTCCGGCGTCAGGTTTTCGCCAATCACGCCCCGCAGGCCCGATACGCTGATGATCAGTTCCGCCACAGTCCATTCTCCTCATGATTCCAGGTGGTAATGCTCTGAGTACCGGCGCCACGTGCTCGGCGAGTGCTGCCGACCTGTCGCGAGGGCCGACATTCGGCCGAGAAACCCAACTATAGCATTTTCATCTCATTCTTGCCGATTCCCGGATCCTCGCAGTTGTGACAAGCTCGCCTCTCACCGACGTGCCCCGTAGCTGCGGTCGCGCGCCCCCCGTAGCTGCGGTCGCGTAGACCGCGGGGGGCGGGGGAAGACGTATGGCGCTCTCCCCCACGCTCTGCGCGAGCGTAGCTACGACGCGCGCGAGCGTAGCTACGACGCGCGCGAGCGTAGACCGCGGGGGGCGGCTGAGATTTGCCGACGGCGCCGGCCCACCTGACATGCGCAGCAACCCGATTCGGCCACTGTGATTCGAAGGCTCTGGAAATGGCGACGTCCGTCTGGACTGCGCAGCACGACGGGAACTCCACCGCCGCTACCACGCGGGGGCAACGCCCGGTTGATCGCTGGCTTGCTTCGGTTCTACAATCCCAGCGGCGATTCGTTGGCGGGAGCGACTGTTCATCGCGAAACGATGGGGTTCACGACATGAGACTGCAACCGATTTTGGCTCAACTCGAAACGGCTCGGCAACGTGGACAATTGTCTGCCGGAGCTGTGGAGAATTTGCGCAGGTGGCTGACCGAGCCCCAATTCGGCCCTTACGTTCCGGAAATTCTGGTACAGATCGCCGACGAACAATGGCAACAGTTGGACGATGCCTTTTGGACCGTGATCCCCTTTGGCACGGGTGGACGGCGGGGGCGGATGTACCCCATCGGCTCAAACGCAATTAACGACCGCACGATTGGCGAGAGTGCTCAGGGCCTGGCGGACTATGCCCGGCAGCAGGCAGGGGAGCACGCAACGCTCTCGTGTGCCATCGCCTATGACACCCGCCATCGTTCGAGACATTTTGCCGAGCTGTGTGCGGGGGTGATGGTCGCGGCCGGCTTTCGCGTCTATTTCTTGGATGGCTATCGGAGCACTCCCGAACTGTCGTTTCTCGTCCGCTACAAACACTGCTCCTGTGGCATCATGGTTACGGCCAGTCACAATCCGCCCAGCGACAACGCCGTGAAGGTCTACTGGTCAACCGGCGGACAGGTACTGCCCCCTCACGACCAAGCGATTATCGAACGTGTGATGAATGTCGTGGAAATTGGCCAGGCCGATTTTCAGACTGCCGTCGCGCGAGGCCACATCGTGCTCTGCGGTCAGGAGATCGACGAGGCTTTTTTCCAGCAACTGGCGCAGCAGAGTTTTGGCGGCCCTCGCAATGTGAAGATCATTTACTCCCCGTTGCACGGTGTGGGAGCTTCGGCCGTCTGTCCGATTTTGAGCAAGGTCGGCTTTCAGGACGTCGAGCTGTACCAACCCCACGCCGAACCCAGTGGTGACTTCCCCAACGTGCCCGGCCACGTTTCGAATCCGGAGAATCCACGGGTCTTTGATGCCATTGTGGAGCATGCCAAACAGATCGGCGCGGACCTGATTCTGGCCACCGATCCCGACTGCGATCGAATGGGCTGCGCGGCGCCAGTCACACTCCAACGAGACTCCGCCTGGGCCACATTGACCGGCAATCAACTCGGCGCACTCCTGGCCGACTATGTGCTGCAGCACCGCCGGGCGGCCGGCACGCTGACCAGCGAGCACTACCTGGTCAAGACACTGGTCACCACGGAACTCGTTCGCCGTATCGGGGACAGCTACGGCGTTCGCACCTGCGGCAATCTGCTGGTCGGCTTCAAGTGGATTGGGGGGATCATCGACCAGGAAAATCCCGACCTGTTCCTGTTGGGTTGTGAGGAATCACACGGTTACCTGGTGGGACAATACGCCCGCGACAAAGATGGCGCCGTGGCCTGCCTGCTGATGTCCGAACTTGCTGCCCAACTCAAAGCCGAAGGAAAATCGGTCCACGAAAAACTGGATGATCTCTTCTGGCAGCATGGCCTGCACATGGAACGACTGATTACGCAGCAAATGGAAGGTTCGCAGGGCATGGCCAAAATGCAGCAGCTGATGAGTCGTTTTCGTAACCATCCACCGGAGAAGATCGGCGGACTCCCCGTCACTCGCGTGCGCGACTTTCTGCATCAAGTCGTAACCGAAGGCGCCCGTACCCGGCCGCTTACAGGTCCCCAGGGCGACCTTGTCATCTTCGACTTGGGACTCGCGGGCAACTCGATCGCCGTCCGACCATCGGGCACCGAACCCAAGGCCAAGTTCTACCTGTTTGGTTTCACGCCCGCCGAACAACTAGCCGATCTGGCTGAGGCGAAAGCCGCATTGCTGCGCCAGATCGATCGCATGGAGTGGGAGATCCGCTCGTTCTGTGCTGCGATGTGAACTTCGCCCGATGCTGGCTGGCAAAGGCAACCGTCTGGCACCGACACCGCGAAAAAAATCCCCTCCTGAATGATCTCCTGGCCAGGGGTGGGCGGTGTCGACGCGGGGCCTCGTGGCCCGTGCCAGACGGAAACTCCGCGGAGCCGGCGGTACTCGCCGCTGGGATTCGCCCGCGGCGGCCATGGCGTACAATAGACGGTGGCGGACGCAGGCTGGTACGCTGCGAGCATGCTGAGCAGGAGCCGACATTCGCCGGCAGCTTGGGGATCAGTGCTGAGACGGGGAGGCCGTATTGGTGTCGGACCAGGATCGTCGCGAAGATGCAAGTGAAGAGCTGGCCTTGCCTGAGCTGTCGTATGGCCAGCGAAAGGCCCTGGCGCGAGTGCGCGAATTTCCCCGAGCGCCGGGCGTCTATCTGTTCAAGGACGAAGCCGGGATCGTGATCTACGTCGGCAAGGCAACTAACTTGCGCTCGCGAGCCGGTAGCTACTTCTTGCGCGCGGCGGCGGATGATGTCCGCACGGGCCCCTGGATCGGCGAGATCTGCGATGCGGACTTCATGGAGTGCGACAGCGAAGTCGATGCACTACTGGTCGAATCGCGACTGATCAAGGATATCCAGCCCAAGCACAACAAGGAACAGAAGGACGATCGGACTTTCCCCTATCTGATGATCTCGACGCACGAAGACTTTCCGCGCGTGGAAGTGACGCGAGAGCCACGCGATCGAGGTGTCAAGCTGTACGGCCCCTTTACCAGCGCCGGTTCACTACGGGGAGCAGTGCAGGTGTTGCAGCGCATCTTCAAGTTCCGCACCTGCAGTCTGGATATCGAGGAAGGTGACGAACGCTGGAAATGGTTCAGGCCTTGCCTCCTGGCCAGCATCAACCAGTGCACGGCTCCCTGCAATTTGCGCATCGGCAAGCAGGAATATCGCCACGACATTCACCGTCTGCAGATGTTCATGGCTGGCCAGAAGACCACCCTGCTGCGGCAGATGCGCGAGGAGATGTCGATCGCTTCGAAGGAACTGCAGTTTGAACGCGCGGCGCGCCTGCGCGACGAGATTCAGATGCTCGAAACGCTCGATCAGCGCGGCGAGCTGGATACTCATGAGCAACCGGAAGTCTTCTTCATCGACCCCAAGAAGGGACTTGCCGGACTGCGCAAAGTCCTCAAACTGGCGCAGACACCGCGGAAGATCGAAGGGATCGATATCGCCCACCTGCAGGGAAGCCAAACGGTCGCCAGCTTGGTACAGTTCCTCGACGGACTCCCCTTCAAACCGGGTTACCGCCGCTACAAGATCCAGGACGTCGACGGAATTGACGACTTTCGCAGTATCCATGAGGTTGTCGCGCGGCGGTATCGCCGCCTGTACGACCAATCCGAGATGTTTCCGGACGTGATCCTGATTGACGGCGGCAAAGGGCAGTTGCAGGCCGCCGTAGCGGCATTCCGCGAGCAGGCCATCGAGCCTCCCACGCTGCTGTCGCTGGCCAAACGCAACGAGGAGATTTTTCTGCCCGGCTCGTCCGAGCCACTTCGACTCAGCCGTCACGCCTACGCCCTTCGGCTGCTCCAGTATGTGCGCGACGAAGCGCATCGGTTCGCCCAGCACTACCATCACATGCTGCGCAAGAAATCCACGCTGGGTGAGATTCGCAAGAAGAAAGAGAACTAGTCCTGGACGCCGGAAATCCGTGGCGGCCTCCACTCTCAACCCACCCCGCGGTTGACCCATTTGCCGGCCAGTATATCTCCAGTTCCCGCCCAACACGCATCCCTCAACAGCGGCATACGCCGCATCGCAATACGCCGCAATGGTCGAGCATGCCAAGGTTGCCACAGGCAACCTGGAGCCTCGCCGCCCCGGCAGTCCTCCCGGCCCGGTACCGCTGGACGGTGTAGCGGAGGGACATCGCCAGAGTTCACTTTCGCCGTCGCGCGGTGCTATAATGCCGGGCGGTTCCTGTCGTTAGCCAACAACCGCGGGAGTGAAGACCATGAAGCAGCATACGAAAATCCTCACCATTGCTCTTCTGCTGATGTTCGGATTGTCGACCGTGGCCGAGGCGGGGTTGTTTCGGTGTCGACAAGCCGGATGTCGTCGCGCGAGATGCTCTCGTGTGGAATACCGAATGTGGTGCTACGCGAGCTGTCCGGCAAGCGGCCACGTGTGTTATGGCGAGGGACCGACAGCGGAAGAGGCGATCGCCGCCGCAAAAGCAAATTGCGTCTGGCCGATCACCGGACTGTGCAGGGTACGCTGCGAATGGCAGCGACGAAGCGGCGGCGGGTGTTGGGAAACCGTCGGTAATTTTCCTTGCCATCATGCCTGTTCACCGTGTCAGACGCAGGCTGCGTGCTGTCAGTAGTGACACGGTGAGCGCCCGCTGAGGATCATGTTCGCCAGGCTGATTGCGTTCGCGCTCATCCTCTGGCCTGCCGTGGTGCGAAGGACACAATGTGCCGCGCGCCGAGGGTGATTACTCACAGTGTCGGCTCGCCGTTTGCCCAGCCAGCCGCGACACGAAGCAGTCGCCTATTTCAGCGGACAAGGGACATTGGGCAGGGGACGTTCCGGTGCGGCTTGGCCGGCTGCATGGAACGCTCTGTTGACAGCATGAGTGGTTACTCGCCGCGAATTTCGAAATCTGCGATCTCGTCTGGTGTCAGTTCGCGCGGAGCGTAGTCACTGACAATGTCCAGTGGATTGACAGGCCACTGGCGGACGTGGCCGCGCAGCCCGACGGTTACCAGCCATCGTCCATCGGGACTGAACGGTTGATACGGCTGCGGCACGGGCCAGCGGGAAGTCGGGCCGGTCAACAGAGGATGTGCTTCACGAAGCGTCATCAGTTCCGCGCCTGTTTTGCCGTCGCGCAGCGAGAGGTTGGTACCGTTCGAAGTCAGAATGCGATCTTCGAGCGGGTCGAAAACAGCCATGTCGATCGCCTGATCGTTGCGGCTCAGCGTGAGCAGATTCTCGCCCGTTGCGACGTTCCAGATGTATGCCGTTCCGTCGCAGTCGACCGTCATCACACGACGTCCGCGGGGATCGAAGCTTGCCGTGATGGGGGGGCAAGCATGCGGCAGAGCGGTGAAACTATCTCCAAACCGATCATCCGCCAGATCGTGATAGAAGCGGACGTTAAACCCTGGTTGCTCTTCCTGCCGATCGGCGGACCGGCGATGGACATGCTCTGATCCCGGCATCACTAACAGCCCCGTTCCACCCGGTTGGAACTGGGCTCCCATGAACAGTGCATCGCCGGCGAGCGTCTGCTGGTCGAGTTGTCGGCCTGCGCGCGACCAGAGCCGCATGCTCCGGTCGCGAGAAAGTGTCAGCAACCGCTCACCCTTGCCATCAAACGCCACGAAGCCAACCTGATCGGTGTGTCCGGCGAGTGTCGCGGTTGGTTGCCCCGACTGGCGATTCCAAAGGATACAGCTGCCGTCGGCCGACGCCGTCGCGATGCACTCGGCGCTGAAGGCGGCGTAGAGAACGGCCCCCTGGTGCCCTTCGAGCGTGCGAATATGCTGGCCGGTCTGGAGATCCCACAGACTTGCCGTGCCGTCTCGGGAAGCCGTTAACACTTGAGCCGCGTCGGGGCTGAAGGTTACGTGAGTGATTGGCGCGGCGTGCCCGACTATCCGGCCCGTTTCTGTCCCCTGTCGTCGGTCGAGGATCCTGGCCCCAAAGCTCTGTGCGCTCGCCAGCACTTGCGTGCCATCAGCCAGAAATTCGAGGAAGAAGGTGTCGCTGCCTGGCAGTGGTATCGTCCGTACCAACTCCCACGTCGCTGTGTCCCAAACGCAAAGTGTGGGAGGGTGTCGGCCGAGGCTGTGTGGATTGGGTGCAGTCGCGACGGGGTCTTCGCGTGGCACGCTGGTCGCCGCCGCCAGCCATTTTCCGTCCGCACTAAAGGTGACACTCCGGTATGGACCGGCGGAGATCACACGCTGCTGTTGGTTGGCCACATCCCAGAGAATGAGCCCGCTGGTCATCGAGGCAACGGCAACCTGGTGGCCGTCGGGAGCGAAAACGGCCTTGGTGTGGCCCGGCAGGTCAGAGAGTGTGCCGAGCAGGTCTCCGGTTCGGGTATCCCAGACGCGTACGGCGTCATTGCGTTCGGCGTGATACGTCACCACGCGCGTGGCATCCGCATTCCATTGGCCGTCGTTCATTGGTGCTCCCGGTGCGGACATCGACGTGACTTCGCTCTTGGTCGCCACGTCCCACAGATGTGCGGTGTTTCGGTCCGTGACGATCAGCAGTTGGCGACCGTCGGAACTGAAATGTGTCGCCCGCACGCCTCCCGGGAACACAAACTCAGATTCCAGACTGCCGCTGTCAGTGTTCCAGATGGATACGCGCCCATTCAAGGAACCGGTGACGGCCAGCTTGCTGTCGGGACTCAGGCAAGCTGTGTAGACCTGGCCTTGTTGGCCACGCAGCACGAAACAGCGGCCGGTTTTCCAGTGCCAGACATAGTTCGGCCCGTCCTCATCAATAAGCAGCACAATCTCACCATTTTCGCTGAGCTGCGCGCCGCGGAGTTTTCCGCCCCGCCGCGACAGCGCCGCAAGTTCTTTTCCAGTCATGCGGTCCCAGACGCGGGCGGTATCATCCTCGCCCGCGACCAGCACCTCGGACTTGACCGGTGGTTGTCCGCAAACACCCGCGACACTGACCAGTTGCTTGCCCGTCGCGAGATCCCAGATAGCACACCGAGGTGTGGCGCTGGTCAGGACCAACACGTGCGTCCCTTGAGGACTATAGGTGGCCCAGGTACACGGAAAGGCCAGACGATCGTCTGCCAGCGAAAAACGCTGGCTCCCGGACCGAACATTCCAGATCCGCACGGTTCGATCGAGCGACGCGGAGCTCACTCGCTGGCCATCGGGACTGAATGTGGCTCCGCTGACCGCCAGCCGATGGCCGCGCAAAGTGGCCAGTGGCGTGCCGGTGTCGACGTCCCAGAGGCGAATCGTCCGGTCGGACGACGCCGTCAGGACGGTCTGCCCGTCCGGGCTGAGCGAGATGGCGTTGATGGTGTCCAGATGGCCTGCCAACGCCACAAGCCGCTCTCCCGTCACGACATCGTTGACCTCCGCTACGTTCCCCCCGATATCAAACGTAATGGTGCGTGTGCCGTCAGCGGTGAAGATCGCGTGCCGTCCTTTCCAGCGTCCGGGATTCACGCGGCGGCCCGAGGCGATATCCCAGACGTGGGGTCCCCAGTGACAGAAATTGGTCAAAAGCCGGCGGCCGTCGGGGCTGAAAACAGCAGACCAAGGCCGCTCTTCAGTCTCCGTGGACCAACGAATCGTGTTGATCGCTTGGCCGGAGTCGGCCCACCACACCCGTACGGTTTGATCCTCGCCAATCGTTGCCACTTGCCGGCTATCCGGACTGAAAGCGGCGAACACAACGCGTCCCTGGTGCCCCTGCAAGGTCTGCAATACGCGTCCCGACAACGTGTCCCAGATGCAGGCAGTATTGTCGGCGGCGGGAGTCACGAGCAACAGCCCATCGCGGCTGAACGTCGCTTCGTGGGCTTCCGGCAAACGTGCGTCGTTGAGCGTCAGTACTTTGCGTCCGGTCAGCGCGTCCCAGATGCAGGGTGGCAGATTTGCCCGCGGGTCCTGGCCAAGGTGGTTGACGTGCCAGGGGGGGTGGGGGTTGGTCGTCGTCAGCACGCGCGCCCCGTCCGGGCTGATCACCGCGGACGTAATCCAAGTTCGATCATCGAATTGGTGCAGCAACTGTCCCGTCTGCGCGTCCCAGACGATGGCCGGCTGCACACCGGTTTGCGAGTGGGGATACGCGGCAGTACTGACGATGAAATGGCCATTCGGGCTGAATCGTGCCTGGCCCGCATACGTCGCGTGGCCTGTCAAGGTGCGGTATTCATGTGCCTCGTCGATGGCCGACAACAGCGCATTGTTGGCGGCTCGGCTCGGATTCCGCCGGGCCCCCTCCAGCGCCAGCAGGAGTGCGAGTCCGGGGTCGCTATCGAGCTCGAGTCGTGCATTGGCGGTCAGGCGAGATCCCTCGCTCAGCCGCAATTCCTGCTGCAACTGTGACCGTCGCCGCTGCTCGATGGCGAACTCTCGCCAACCAGCCAGTGCGGCGAGGGACGAGATGAGGACGAGCAAGAGGGTCGTGACGACAATCAACTTCGCGAATGCGGGATTGCGCCGCGTCCATTTTTCCAGTCGTTGGGCGACGTTAGGAGGTCGAGCGACGATGGGGCGGTCGTCCCGCAGTGCCCTCAAGTCATCGGCCAGTTCGCGAGCCGTTTGATATCGATCGTCGGGGTTCCGCGCGAGCGATTTGAGGATGACCGTTTCCAAGGGGATCGGAATGTCGCGATTGATCTTGCGTGGCGGCGTGGGGGCGCCAAAGGCGATCTTTCGCAGCACTTCCGCACGCGTTGTTCCGTCAAAAGCTCGTTGGGTGGTCATCAGTTCGTAGAGTGTCACGCCGAGCGAATATATGTCGGTCCGATGGTCGACCACCACGCGTTTTGCCAGGGCCTGCTCCGGGCTCATGTACCGCAAGGTGCCGACGAAATCGCCGGTCACGGTGATTTCGGTAGCGTCCTGCACCTGGGCGAGCCCGAAATCGGTGATCCATAGTTGCCCCTCCATGTCCAACATGATATTGGACGGCTTGATGTCCCGATGCACGACTCCCATGTCGTGTGCATGCTGCAGCGCGTCTGCTGCCTGAACTCCCAGGCCGGCCAACGCCGCAAAGTACTCCTTGTCCTTCGCGGGACGTTTCGTCGACAGTTGCGCCAAGATCTGGCTCGACGTCCCCTCCGGTCCGCTGGCCGTGGTCTTGCCGATCGGTGCGGATGGTACGGCACGATCATGTGGCAATGTCTCATCCTGAAGTGCATTTGCGGTGGAGAACCGCCGCCCATCCCCCGCTGCGAATTGCTTGCGCAGTTCGCGGATCACGTCAGCCAGGTTGTTCCCTTCGATCAAACGCATCGCATAGTAGTGGACACCCCGATCACACCCGACCGCATAGACCGGTACGATATGCTCGTGCTGTAATTGGGCCGCGGCTCGCGCCTCGTTCAAAAACCGCTTTAATCGACGCGAATCCAGCACACTGGCGAAGGGGAGCACCTTCACGGCGACCCGCTTGCCGAGTGAGATCTGGCGAGCTTCATAGACGATGCCCATGCCGCCGCGGCCGATCTCGCGACCCAGTTGGTAGTCGCCGAGCGTGCCGGCAACGCCGGAACCAAACTCGCTCATCGGCGATCCGCTGGAAAGGTCGGCCAGCAACTGCATGCCGGGATGTAGCAGACGAAGCTCGTCGGCGTGCTCGGGATACTCTCGCGCGAGCTGCTCCAGGTTATATTGTTCTCCTTGCTGAATGCCCTTCATCAAGCTGGCGACAATTTCCGCGAAGCGATGATGCCGTGCGGAGCCAGGTTCGGCTGCGAGACTCGGTCCGTGGGATAGTCTCGAACCCGCATGGGCGTGCACAAGTGTAACGGCTTGCAGCGGGTCGGATTCTTCACGAGAAGAAATCAGGGCCAGGGCGGCATCGACCTCTGGCAAGGCGTCCGGGAATCGCTCGCGATATTGCTCGTGACTGACCAACTGACCATCCGCGATCCGCAAGTCAATCTCCTGGGCGATCAATTCCACCAGCAGAATGCTCCTCGCATGGCCGGGCATCCGCTCAGCGAACGCCTCAATGCGAGGCTGGTCACCGGCCCTCCATTCCCGCTCGAATTCGACGCAGATTTCGTTGATCGCGCGACGCTCGCTCAACGGCAGGGCATCCAAAGGTATCTTGCCATCTGCTGCCATCAACTTGCGTCCTCATTCAATTGCCCCATCCAGATGCTCCGGATCAATGCCAGCCGCCGCTCGACGCTCCGCAAGCTGACGTCCAACTGCCCGGCAACTTCCCGGTTCGTGTGACCTTCGAGCTTCTGCAGCACGATCTGACGCATGACAGGGTCGTCCAGTTGCTCCAGCAGACACCGCAATTGATCGCTGACTTCGGCGGCGAACTCGGGTGTCGGACCCTGATCGGCAAACTGGACGAGTCGGTCGGCGGCCTGCTGGCTTGGTTCGCGGGCCGACCCCCCCGGTCGTGCGCCCCCCCACGCCGCTTGGCCCGCTCGTGGCGGATCTGGTTCAACGCCTTGCGTTCGGTCAACATCAGCAGGATTTGCCACAAGTCGTCGCGGTCATTGAGACAGGCAAACTGCCCTCCCGCCACACCGCGAAAGAAACTGGCAAAAGCGGCAACCGCCACGTCTTCCTCGTCCGCCGCTCCGCGCTCCGTATCCCTCAGTTTCCGATGGGCCACTCGAACCAGCTGGGCGACGTATCGCTGCCAAATGCGCTGGCAAGCGACGGGGTCTCCCGAGTGCTTCAAGTCGTTAAGCCATTCGGTTACCGAATCGTGAGTTGAAGACATGGAACCCCCGCCTATCTCTACACTCACCAATTCCCGGTCCCACCCGCCAAGGATTCCCATCGAGTATAACGTCAGAGGATAGGGGGAAGAGAAGGGAGGGAGTATCGACGGATCGACTTTTATCCAGTGACATGGCGTTTTATCGCCCTCCCCCGCGCCTGCGCGTAGCTACAACGCGCACCCCCGTAGCTGCGGTCGCGTAGACCGCGGGGGGCGGTCGCGTAGACCGCGGGGGGCGGGGAAGGCGAAGGGCGATTCCCCCACGCTCTGCGCGAGCGTAGCTAGGCGCGAAGGCGTAGCTGCGGCGCGTAGACCGCGGTCGGTCGCGTAGACCGCAGGGGGCGGAGGAAGGCGAAGGGCGATTCCCCCACGCTCTGCGCGAGCGTAGCTACGGCGCGAGCGTAGCTACGACGCGCAGGCCCGTAGCTGCGGTCGCGTAGACCGCGGGGGGCGGGGGAAGGCGAAGGGCGATTCTCCCACGCTCTGCGCGAGCGTAGCTACGACGCGAGCGTAGCTACGACGCGACGCGTAGCTACACGCGTAGCCGTGGCTGCGGTCGCGTAGACCGCGGGGGGCGGGGGAAGGCGAAGGGCGATTCCCCCACGCTCTGCGCGAGCGTAGCTACGACGCGAGCGTAGCTACGGCGCGAGCGTAGCTCGCGCGGGCCCGCAGAATGCACTGGCCGGCGACGACAGTTGCCCGGAACATCAGGTATCCTGGTGTGCCGGCACTCGCTTGCCGCGTCTTCACGGGGGCAACTTAGTATCGGGCGAGCTTGGCATCTACGGCTACCGCTGGGTTGCTGCTCTCGCTGCGCGGCCTGATCGTTCCAGCGATGGCCCACCTACTCGTGACGCTCGACCGAGCGCTCCGTTCGCATTTCCGACAGCGGTTGTTGCTCGGACATGGCCGGTGCGGTATGGTGGATCTGGCTTGTTTCGTTGCTTTGCCGCACGCGGGTGACTGGCGCCTGTCGGAGGCACTGGCTATCGGGCTGAGCAAAGCCCGGAGAAGCCGCGCGGTCGTTTGCAGTTGGTTTGTCCCCCCGCCCCCTTTTCCTGCCGAGGCACCGATGTCCAGGTTCTCTTGCCGAGCTCGTTTAGTGCATGTCAGTTTTCCTCTTCTCACGGTGTGTCTGGGACTTGGGGTACAGATGGCGCGCGCGCAAACGGACGCGCAGGAATCACCCGCGGAACAGGCGGAGGCGAGACTTGTTTTTGCGCCGGCCGAGCAGAGGACATGGAGTTTCGATACGGGCATCCTGCGCGGCCGCCTCGGTACGCAACAGCTGGCCTTTGGCCTACATGAAATGGTGGAGCTGCCGACAGGCAGCCAGCTGACCGGTGCCTTTGGCCTGTGTAACGTGTATCGGGTCTTTTCCGACGGCCGGCGCTATGGCAATGCCGGCTGGGATTGGCCGAGTCGCGGAGAGCGGCGTGATGATGGTTCGGTCATGATCGAGTGTGCGGCCGACGCGACACGCCCGTTTGTCTTGCGTGGGGTCTATCGGTGGCACGATCCCGCCACGTTAGACCTGACCATCGAAGTGACTCCGCAGCAGGATCTTGGCGGTTTCGAGGTGTTTCTGGCCTCCTATTTCGCCCCCATCTTCGACCAAGCGCGCGTTTACGTGAACGAAGATCCGCTGGCCGGTGGCCAGCCGGGCTGGCTGGAAGCCAAGGAGTCGTACGGTACTTGGCTGGCATTTCCCCGCGACGAGGCGGCGGTCAAGCTGATCCAGGATGGCCGCTGGAAACTCGCCCCCAACCCGGTCGACTGGGTGGTTATGCCCGCGTTGAAATACCCGCTCGCCGTGCGTCGCGAAATGGGAGGCGGCTGGACAGCGCTGCTGATGGCCAGTGATGAAGATTGTTTTGCAATTTCCATGCCACATCAGAAGGAAACGCATTACTCCGTCTATTTGTCGCTTTTCGGCCGCGATTTGGCCGCCGGGCAACTGGCGACAGCCCGCGCGGTTGAAGTTCCTGCAATCTCCGGATGAGCGGGCGATCCTGCAGGCTTATCAGGAGTTCAACTCCACGAGCGCTCGCTGAGCAGGGCAAGCGATTCTGACTTTTCCGTGTGGCCGCGCGGAACTCCAAGGCCCCCTCGGGGTTTCTTGCGGAGAGAACCGTTCCCGGAACTCCGAGCTGTTGCTGCGCGCTGGGAACGCCACGGAGCAGAGTGAACGCATGCGGCGAAATGGGCAGTTAATCCGAACCCTGTGGCTGCTTGCGCTGATGGGAATCCCCGGCGGTTGCGGCCGTCCAGGTGCCGCGCCGGAGTTGCCGCCGGCCGTGGATGTGGCGGCGGTCGGCAAGCAGGTGAGTGCCTTCTGCGGAGACTGCCACGGCATCCCCCAACCGCGACACTTCACGCGCGATTTGTGGTTGTCGATGGTCAGCAAGGGCTACGAGCTTTACTTCGAATCCAAGCGTGACGATCTGGTCGTGCCCCCCATGCACGAAGTGGTGGAGTACTATCGGCGCCAGGCGCCGGCGGAATTCGAGATCCCGGTCTATCCACCGCCCGACCACCCGCCGTCGACGACATTCCAACGCACCGTGCCGGACCTGGGAGCCGTTTTGGAGCCGTCACTGGCCGTCTCCTACATTCAGTGGCTGTCCCCGCATTCCGATGGGGATCCCCAGATGGTCTTCAGTGATATGCGCGGTGGCGGACTCTACTTTGCCAGTCTCGGTTCGCCCGACACCACCACCCAGCTCAGCTTCGTAAACCCCGCGCATCTGGAGCCGTGCGATCTCAATGGTGACGGGCAGCGCGATTTCCTGGTGGCCGACCTGGGCAGCTTCCTGCCGGAGGATCATCTGAATGGTCGAGTGATGTGGGTGCGGGGCAATGGCGGTGGATTTGACGAACCGGCGACGCTGCTCGATGGAATCGGGCGGGTTGCCGACGTGCGGGAGGGCGATTTTGACGGTGATGGGGACCACGACCTGGTGGTCGCCGAGTTCGGCTGGCGCACCACCGGAAGTCTCTTCCTGCTGCTCAACCGAGGGATTCGCGATGGTCAACTTGAATTCGTGCGGCAGCGTGTGGACACGCGGCACGGCGCCATCCACGTGCCGACAGTCGATCTGGACGGCGATGGGCGCTTGGATTTCCTGGTGTTGATCAGCCAGGAGCATGAGACGATCGAAGCGTTCATCAATACTGGCAACGAACCGGGCCAAGCGGGAGTCCGTTTTGAGCGGCGGATCATCTTTGAAGCCGACAATCCGGCCTACGGCGTGAGCGGAATGGAGTTGGTCGACTTGGATCGCGACGGCGACGTGGACGTGCTGCTCACCAACGGCGATATTTTTGACACGACATCGCTCCGGCCGTACCAGGGCGTGCGGTGGCTGGAGAATACCGGCAGCCTTTCTTTTGTCCACCATCCGATCACGATCATGCCCGGCGTCCATCGAGCGCTGGCTCAGGATTTCGATGGTGACGGTGACCTGGATATTGCGGCCGTCTCCCTTCTGCCTGAAGCGGTCTTCACGCCCGCGGAGTTAAGCAAGTTCCAGTCTGTCATCTGGTTGGAGCAGACTGCGCCAGGCCAATTCGCACGCCATACGCTCGAAACGGGCAACTGTTATCACGCGGCGCTGCAAATCGGTGATTTCGACCACGACGGCGATGCCGATCTGGCGGTCGGCAATTTCTTGCTCGAACGCAGCGACCCCAGCGTCCCTTGGATGAGCATCTGGCTGAATCAACGAATCAACCGTGGCACGATCTCCTTGTCGCGACCATGAACCTCCCAGCAAGTGACAGCATGTTACCGAAATCTTCGTGGCTAATTCTGGCGAGCTTGGCGTGTGCGTTGAGCTGTACCAGCGAAGTGACCAACGAGCAGCGGGCCGAAGCTGAGTTGGCGGGACTACGCCAACTGGGAGCGGGTGTCGATCTCAACGATAAGGGCCAGGCCACATTCGTGAACCTGTCGCGTCACTCGCTGACCGACGACCAGCTCCAATGTGTGGCAGGGTTGGCAAGCCTGCGGCAACTGTGGCTCTACGATACGGCCATTACGGACCGCGGTCTGACTCATCTGCGCGGACTTGTCGACCTGGAGGTGCTTGTGCTAGGCAAGACTCGCATTACGGACCGAGGGCTGTTCGAGTTGAGCGGGCTGAGAAATCTGCAGGAGCTATACCTCTACGAGACGGGCGTTTCTGCCTATGCCGTGCATCGGCTGCAAGAGGCGCTGCCATTCACCGTGATTGTTTACTGAAATTCGCCCCGTGGCGCCGGCGACTTCCATCGAATCCGTCGGCGGCAACGCATTGCCATGACGATCTCCAGGCGGGCCGGGCTCGCCCAGAAGCCGGCCGTCCAAGGGGACTCTAACTGCCAGCGAAACCGATACCCATGGTCACCATTGGAAATTCTCTTCCCCGGAAGATGGAGACTCGCCGCAGCGCCAGGGCAACCACTGGCACGGTCCGCTCCGCGCTGCGCGAACGCGTCTCGACCGCCGGGGCGCTGGCCCTGCGATGCTGTTGGGGATTCCGCAGTTGGGATGGCCGATGTGCGGCTGGCATGCGGGTGTTCTGTGCCGGACTGGTGTTCTGGGCCGGACCTGCTTTCCTGTGCGCGGGGGAGTGGTTGCAGGCCCCACGACCAGGCACGGCCCAGATCCGGCCACAATCGTCTGGTGTCGAGTCGGAGGAACCGACGAGCGAGCTTTACCAACAACGGTGCGAGGCGTGTCATGGCGTGGGCGGCGATGCGACTGGTCCGGGAGCACGGTACGTCTATCCGCCACCGAGAAATCTGCGGAGTGGGCGCTTTAGCCTGGTCAGCAGTACAAATGGGATCGCCTCGCGCGGACATCTTGCGGCTCCTGCGCAAAGGCATGCCGGGTGCCGCGATGGTTGCGTTTAACGAGTTGAGTGAAACCGATCTGCAGACCTTGGTGGATGACGTGTGCCGATTGCGTGAAGCGGGGGCTCGCGAGCAGTACCTGGCGGATTGTGGCCAGTCGGGTGAGCCACCGGACGAGAGTGAGTGCCGCGAGTATGTGCGGCGTCACACGACGGCATCGGAAGAACTGCTGGTGCCCGAGTTTTCTGTCGGCGATGCCGGTGCCATGGAACGCGGGAGAACGCTATTTCAGTCGCAGGGTTGTACCGCCTGCCACGGAGCCCACGCCATGGGTGCACCCGATGTGGCCCTGGAAGATGCGGCCGGCAATGCCCTGAGGGCGCGCGATCTGGTTTACGAGCCGCTGAAAGGCGGGCCTGAACCGGCGTCGATTTACCAGCGCATCCGACTCGGCTTTCCCAGTGGTCCCATGCCTGCCCACACCGGGCTCTCGCATCAGCAAACGGCTGATCTGGTCAACTACGTGATCTCGCTGTCGCAAGAACCGAAACGCATCCTGACAAACCATCAGCTCCGGCGCTTCGCCGTGCGGGGGCAATATCTGCGGGAGTTTGGCGAACAGTTGCATCGCTGATGTTATGTCGCCGCGTGCGGTGCCGCGGGCGAAAAAAATAGGAACGCAACCGCGGGGGTGGATGTCACGCGAGCCAACCGCGACTGTCACGGGCTAATCGAGAATGCGGCGCCAGCGGGCGAGATTCCATTGGACCTTTTCCGCTTGGGTCATTTGGCTGAAATCAGGTTCGTCGCCTGGCGTGGCGGGTTTCTCGGCTCCGCGGCGTGCCGGGCTGGCAGTGCCGGCCGAACCTCCGTAGCTTTGCGCGGTCTCGGTCTGCTGGAGATCTTCTTCCAGGCTGCGGCGCGGTCGAATCTTCAGTCGCTGCAGTTCGCCGTGGTAGGCGCGCACGGCCTCCTGCGGCTCGATCTCGTCATCGGCGATCGCCCGCAAAAACCGCACGAAGGATAGCTGGTGTTCGGCGCTGTTGATCTTGCGTCCGTAGAGTGCCACGCGAGCGCCGTATTTCTTGGCTTCCCAGAGCATGTGAAAGGCATCGTACGTCGTGCCGGCTCCACCCCCCAGGATCCCCACGACCAAGCTGCTGTCGTAGCGGGCCAGGGCCTCCATGGCAGCGGGACCGAAGTAGGGGATCTTGAGGAACAGCGGACGACCACTGCTCGTCACACCGGCCAGCGTTCGCACGATACTGTCGTTCACGAAACGGGCGACGTCTTTCGGGCAGTGCTTGTCGCAAGCATTGGGGGCAAACACTTCCAGAAAATGCCGGAACCCTTTCTGCTCCGCTTCCCGGCGGAATTCGTTGTAACGGCTCAGCGTGTCATGGTCCAGCTGAACATCGTTGTTAAGCGTGATCGAATACAAACCGAGATCGGCACCCAGACGACGCTCGTGAGGCTCGCACTCGCTCTTGCCGCACATGGCGTGATCAATGGTCGCCGAGCGGAAGGGACGCGACGGTTGAGTTCCATACCGGCCGGTGCCGGCAGCCAACCAGATGTCGGTTGTGTCGTTGGCCCGCACCGCGGGGGTTACCGCACTGTTGTCGAACAACCGCTGTTGGACGGTCAGGACCTCATTGGAACTGGCACTCATCAACGCGATATCGATCAGTCCTTGCTGCACGACATCCCGTATCAACTGACGGTATTCATCGAGCGTGCGAAAACGAGCCTCGTCGGCATGATGTTCCGGACTCTGGCCCGGCGCGGAAAGTCCAAACGCCATGTCGGCGTCTTTGGCATCGGCCAGTATGAAGTCGCGACAGCTGCGGTCTGCGAGAATGCGAGCGATTTTTCGATCGAGTGATTTCTGCATGAGCCTGACTTGGTAAGTAGTGGAGTGGGCGAAGAATATTCACAGGCAGTGGGTGTCGTTGGGTGCCCGCCGGGTCGCGGGAGGTGTTTCCGCGCACGGGGCGAACGTGGCCAAGCCGACGCGCTGGACCCGCTGGGCCGGAGATGTCTCTCGGCCCCGCCGTTCCTGATCTTGCTCGCACCGCGCGGGGCAATTCGCCCTGACACTGTGGCACAACCGGCACGACACGCACAATTATAGCTTAATTCTAATCGCGTGCGGTGGATAGAAACGGCCAGGGGGATCGGGTATGATCCACTTCGTCCGCTCAGGAAACATGGCCTTGCTTCCCAGACCGTGGGACCCCGCAACTTGCCGCACTTTGCCGCTTTTTGGGGACGCCGCTTTTTTTGGCGCCGCTTTTTGGGGGCGATGGGCTCCGACTAACGTACCCCAGCCCGGCCAGTTTGGGGGCTCGACGCGGCTTCGATTCTGCAGAAAAAGGAAGGTGATTGGTGACCACCGAGAAGACGTTTGATTGTGTGCTCTGCGGCTCCTGCGTGCTCGATATCCTGGTGCGCCCCGTGTCGCTGGACCGGCCGATCGGCGGTGGAAAGCTAGTACAGGTGGATCCTATCGAAGCGACCACAGGTGGCATCGTCTCCAACGCCGGGATCGCGATGGCCCTACTGGGCATGAAAGTGGCCGCCTTCACGCTGGTCGGTAACGACGAGTGGGCGTCGCTGATACGCTCCCGCTATCGCGACCGCGGCATCAATACGGATCGGTTGCTCACGCTCGAAGGTGGGGCCACGAGCACCACTGCCGTCCTGATCGATCCGACCGGCGAACGCAGCTTCGCTCACTGTGTCGGCGCTCCCAAACAGATGACCAAAGCCCTGTTTCTGGAGAATCTGGACCTGTTTGCTCAGAGCCGCATGACGCTGATCGGCTACTACTCGCTGATGCCGAACTTGGAGTGTGATCTGGCGGAGGTGTTGGCCGCGATTCGCGAGACGGGTTGTCGAACGGCGCTGGATGCCGCTGGTGACGGGGGGACCATGCAGCCGTTGGATGCGTTGCTGCCGCATCTGGATGTGTACGTACCGAGCCTGGCGGAGGCCACTCACCAGACGGGCAAGCGAGAGCCGGAGGCGATTATTGACACGTTTCGTGCCTGTGGCGCACCGGGACTGCTGGGTGTGAAATTGGGATCGCAAGGTGCGATGCTCAGTGCGTCTGCCGGCGAGTATCTGAGGATCCAGCAGGTCGCGGCGCCAGGGGCTGTCGTCGACACGACGGGGGCGGGCGACTCGTTCTACGCCGGTTTGTTGACCGGCTTGTTGCGTGGCCAGACTCCGGAGCAGGCGGGGCGACTGGCGGCCGCCACCGGGGCTTGCTGTGTCACCGCCTTGGGGGCCAGTGCGGGTCTGCGCGATTACGCCGAAACCGCGCGATTGGCGGGGTTAGAGTGAAGAGTGATGATGAGGATCTCGGATTCAAGTCGTCTTGGCTGTGGTGCGAATGGTTGAAGTGGATAATTTGCCGAGCTCTGATGGGTCTTGGCTGGAATACGGCAGTTCATGTGAAGGAGGATTGCGATGTCGAGTGATTACCGATTTTCTTTTGGTCCGTGGAATATCAGTGAAGGAGCTGATCCATTTGGTCCGACCGTGCGTCCGACGATCGAGTTTGCCAAGAAACTGGCCTCTTACAAGAGGCTGGGCTTCGAAGGGGTGCAGTTGCACGATGACGACGCCGTGCCGGACGTGGACTCGAAGACGAGCGCGGAGGTCGAGCGCGAAGCCAAGGCGTTGAAGAAGGTGTTTGAAGACCAGGGACTCGTACCCGAATTCGTGGCTCCGCGACTGTGGGAAGATCCACGGGGCGTGGATGGCGGGTTCACGGCCAACTGCAGCAAGGCACGCCAATGGGCGATCGATCGGACGAAGCGAGCGGTGGATATCGCCGCCGCCTTGGACACGCAGCTGATGGTCCTCTGGCTGGCGCGCGAAGGGACCTACATTCGCGAATCCAAGAATGCGATACAGGCGTATCAGTGGCAGATTGACGCCATCAACGCCTTGCTCGAGCACCATCCGAAGATGCAGTTTGCGATCGAGCCGAAACCGAACGAGCCGATGGATCAGGCTTACGTTCCGACGATTGGCCATGCCCTGGCGATCGCCTACCGGACGATTGATCCCTCGCGCGTGGGCGGCTTGATCGAGACCGCGCACGCTCGTCTGGCCGGCCTGGATGCCTCGGACGAAATGGCCTTTGCCTTGGCGTTGGACAAGCTGTGGAGCGTGCACCTGAACGATCAGAACGGCCTGAAATTCGACCAGGACAAATCGTTTGGCGCGGCCGATCTGCGCAGCGCCTACAACCAGGTGCGCGTGCTGGAACTGGCCGGCTACCCCGCGACCGGACGATTTGTGGGCTTGGACGTGAAGGCCATGCGCACGCAGAAGGCGGAAGTGGCCGAAAAGCACCTGGCCAACAGCAAGGCCATCTTCCTCCGCTTGGTCGAAAAGGTGCGCACGTTCCCGCAGGACGTGCAGCGGCAGTGCATCGAGAATCGCGACTACGAAGAGCTCGAAATGGCTGTCCTGAACCACTTGATGGGAAGCTGATCTCGCAGACAAAGCGTAGAATGTTAACGTGTAACATGCGCACAGTGAGCGCATGTTGGAAAAAAACCGGAAATCCGAAGCACAGAAAAGTGGGAGAAAGGGAGGAAGGGAGGAAGGGAGGAAGGGAAAACGGAGGACGGAACATCCAATCGCCTGCCCAGTGGTGAGAATCGGCTTGTGGCTCATGACTGTGGTTTTGTCGGCAGCGGAGGTTTTTGTCTTGAGTTTTGGCATTCGAGTTTGTTTAGGTTTTCGATATTGGGATTTCGGATTTCCTGTTTGGTTGCGGTCAACGGCCGCGTTAGACGGTTGATTCGGCGAGAGCCGGGCGGCAGCCGTCCGGCGAATGAACATGACGAGCTCACGGATACCGCCGTGGGCTCGTCTTCGATGACAGAATTTTTCCAGCGACCACCAGACCCACAAGTTATTTCCCGACGGGCGGGCAGAGCATGGGACCTTATCCGACCAAACTGCAGATCGTCCAGCAGTCTCAATTACAGATCGACTGGAGTGATGGTCAGGTACGGCGGTACGGCATGATGGAGCTGCGCAATAATTGTCCCTGCGCAACGTGTCGCGAGATGCAGCGCGGTGAAGAAGATCAGCCGGCCAATCCGCTGCAGCTGAACGTCCTTTCGCCGGCGGACACGCGGCCGTTGAGCGTGGTTTCCATGAGGCCGGTAGGTAACTACGCCTACACGATCGTATTCAGCGACGGGCACGATGCGGGGATTTTCACATTCGAGTTGCTCCGTGAACTCGGCACCGTTTCCTGACGGCGGCACGTCCGCGGGGCCATGGCGCGATAGCGTCGAGCGGCACGATGACTTGGGCCGTTGGCCGACCTGTGATCAGGTCGGCCTTGGCCTGTTTGCTCGGTTGCGCCCCGAGGCGTCTGGCAGCCGGAATGGCTACACGGACGCTTTGGCGATCTTCTCGGCGATTTCCATGGCCCGCAAGCCGTCCATCGCCGTGATGCTCGGCTGCTTCCCCTCCAGCAGGCATTTGACGAAATACTCGTCCTGCTGCTGGTGCCCCCACATGCGCGCGCCGGTCTGCTTGACATCCCATTCTCTCTTGAAGGGGTCTTCACCAAACAGCGTGACTTTGTCGTTGTGGGAGGCGTCGAGCACATAAGTGCTGTCGCCGATCACTTCCAGTCGGGAGGCGGAGGCCGAGTGGGTCACTGAACCGCTGTACTGCAGGCAGCCGACCATGCCGTTTTCAAAACGCAACGAAGCGTAGGCGTCGTAGCCGAGCGTTCCGCCGTACTTGGTCAGTTGCGTGTACTTGGTGGTCGCATTGACCTCGACCACTTCCGAGCCTGCCAGCCAGCGCAGCAGATCGATGGACCAAACGGCCAGTGTGTAGAGCGGACCGCCGCATTTCTTGACATCCCAGACCCAGCAACCGGGCGGCCATTGCATGGCCAGATCCTTGGCGGGAATGAACTCGCGATACATCAGCGATATGATGTTTCCCAACTCGCCCTTGTCGATCAGTTCTTTGGCCTTCACGTAGTTGGGGGTGAAATGAAACGTCAAGCTCGGCATCAGGGTGACCTTGGCCTTCTCGGCCGCTTCGATCATCTTCCCCACATCTGCCAGGTTCGCTGCCAGCGGCATTTCACACAGGACGTGTTTTCCCGCCTGGAGCGCCGCCAGTGACGCTTCCGCGTGCATGGCGGTGGGTAGCGACACGACGACCGCCTGCACGGCGGGATCGGCGATCAAGTCGCGATAATCGGCATAAGTCGCTTTCACATCGAATTTCTTCTTGACTTTTCCCAGCCGATTCTGATCGGCATCCGCCACCGCTACGAGTCGAGCGTTTTCCATACTGGCAAAAGCCGGTACGTGAGCTCCTCGGCCGACAAATCCGCATCCACAGACGCCTACGCCAATGCTCTCCACGAGTTCACCCTTTCCGAAAATGTGCTGGTGCGATAAACCATCTACTTATCCGATTATCCGACCGACCTCCCTGTCGCGGGCTGTCAGCCCGGACGACTGGGCCAGACAGTCGGGTTGGGGGCCACGATCAAACGCCGAAATCCGAATATCGAAATCCTAACGCGGCCTGCGGCCGCAACCAAAACGGGAAATCCGAAATCCCAATATCGAAATCCCAAACAAATTCGAAATCCAAAACCTCCGCTGCCGGCAAAACGGCCGCGGGCGGGCCCCCAGCAGATTCTCACCAGCAGCATGCCATTGCGTCCTCCGTTTTCCCTTCCTCCCTTCCTCCCTTCTTCCCTTTCTCCCACTTTTCTGTGCTTCGAATTTCGGATTTTGTTCCAAACATGCGCACGGTGCGCGCATCCTACACGCGAAAACTTTAATGCGGCCTGCGGCAGCAACCAAACAGGAAATTTCGTATTTGAAACATGCACGCGGGGTGCACGCATGTCGCAGTCCGAGAGGCGAATACGTCCTCGGATGGGATGTTTGCTGTCGGTCATTTTGTCTTGGCTGACTGGTATTGTAAGCGACCCCTGCTTGGCTGACTATTAGTGGATGACAGGCCGAGCAGCGGTCGCGCCGCACTTCCCGGCTATCGTGATGCTGAACCAGAACTGGGGAGACCACAGGGTGTCGGGAGGCGTTTTCTCCGTTCCTGGAACCGACGGAAGTCCGGTCCCCACAGGGGGATCAGCCAATGCGGAACCGGGGGTGGTTTTCGTCGGGGCGCCCGCCTCGTTCCATCACCAGTTGGCTCAGGGCAGTGTCAACCATGGCCACGGCGGGGAACACGTAGGGAGCATCCTCGATCGGGCCGTAGAGAATGAAGTCGGCACCCATCGCGACGGACGAAGCGCACACGGCCGCCACGGCCGGTTTCACCGCCTGCTGGCCCATCTTCGTCTTCAGCCCCTTCCACACGGCGACGGCATTGTGCACGCCACCCCCTACCGGCAGGCCAAATTCGTGCTTGATGTCGTACATGGCGCTCCAGGCTTGCCCCAACGTGGCCAGGTCGAGCACACAGGTGTCGACGATCAAGTTGGTCACGCCGGCCTGCGTGGCCTTGGGGAGCAATTCGCGGACTGCCTGGACGCGACCTTTGGCGGTGAAGTCCATCAGGTAGTAGGTCAGCAGGATGGCGCTGCGCACGCCAGCGTCCTGCAAGGCGGCCCACTCAGCGTCAGTGATTTCCGGTTGAATCGAGTTGTAGACGATACGATCCGCGATCCCTGCCTCGGCCACATACTTCAAGCCCGCGATGCGGACGGCAGCGGTCGTGCCGTCGATCAGCAGCGGCATGTCGGTCGTTTTGGCGGCGAAGGCCAGGTTGCGAACGATCGCCTCCGGCGTCGAGCCCACGACGTCCAGCATGCAGGGGTTTCCCGTGCGCTGCGAAAAGTCCTCCTGCAGACGAATCCTTGTCGTCGCCTCCTCTTCATTGATCTCGCCGAGGGCGGCATTGATGACCACGTCATGCTTGTGATAGAAGATTGTGCCGATGAGAACGGCTGGCCGGACTCCCGGCTGTCCGCCGATTCTCGTATTACCGACTTGAAACGTCTGCTGCTGCGTGGCAAATTCCATCAACTCACAAGTCGGTTTGCCGCTGGTCTCAGCGCTCATGTTTTGTATGCTCCCGGTCGTGATAGTACCTGTCAAACCCCAGGCAGGTCTGCCGATGCGAAGTACGTGGCCGACATCGAATGAGACCCAGCATAGCAAGTTCGCCGCCCTGAAACGAGCGGACAGACGTTAAATCCAAGCTACTCCACCCGTTTTCTGCCGACGAGCATTGGGAGGGCTCGGAAGCCGCACGCCCGATTTGGCCGCGGTGCAGTGAGGGGGGGCGTGGGGAAGCAAGGCACGTGTCATGCCCCACCCACCCTCTGGCGACGGCCACCACGTTGCTCGATGACGCTCGCGACGGTGGGGTGGTTCTCCCCGCCGTGGTCGGGCCGACGATGATTCGCGTTCCTTCCCGACAGGAGTGCGATTACAATTACCGCTGACTCACACGGTAAGCCGAGCCTTTCAGGTAGCCGTTCAAGCCGCACCAGAACGCCGTTGCCCACTGTCCTTGCTCGCTGAAAATAAATGTTCACTTCGTGTAGTGGTTGACTTGGCAGGCGGGCCTACACTGTGGGGAGTTTCCGTGATCCGCAAAGACCTCCCAGGACAGCAATTCTCAGAAGGGGATGCGTGACATGTCAGGTATGATATCGCGGCGTGAATTCGTGCGTGACAGTGCGGTGGGAACTGCGGCAATGTACGCGGGCATGACCGCGACCAGAACGGTGTATGCGGGGAATCCGACACAGGAGGACACGAGTAAGATCCGCAACTACAACGAGCAGATGGAGTATCGCCGCTGCGGCAAAACGGGTCTGATGGTCTCGGCCGTGGCATTGGGCGGGCACTGGAAAAGGGTGGTCAAGGTGATTGGGGGGACGGAGCCACAGGGATGGATGACGCAGGATATTGACCGCCCGGATTTCCAGAAGAATCGGCTGGACGTGGTGACGCGCTGTATCGAACGGGGCATCAACTACGTCGATGCCTGCTGCCGCGAAGAGATCCTCGCCTACGCCAAAGCGCTGCGGGGCCGACGCGAGCAGATGTACCTGGGCTATTCCTGGCACATTCAGGAAAGTCGCATCCAGGAATGGCGTTCGCGCACCAAGTTGAAGGAGGGGTTGGAGCTAGGTATGCGGGAAGCGGGGCTCGATTACGTCGACCTGTGGCGCATTAGCTTGCTGGTCGACAGCCATCAGCACACGCAGGCAGAACTGGATGATGTGGCTGATGCGCTGCAGTGGGCCAAGAAGAGTGGTCGAGCGCGGTTTATTGGCGTGTCGTCCCACGATCGCCCTCACCTGAAAACCCTGATCGAAACGTACCCCGATCAGATGGAAGTCATCCTGACGCCGTATACGGCGAAAACGAAAGTGGTGACCGACGAGACGGGTCTGTGGGCGTCGATCAAGAAACATGATGTGGGCTGGTTCGGCATCAAGCCGTTCGCCAGCAACTCGATTTTCGAGGGCGACAGCTCTCCCGACAGTCCCACTGCCGCCGAGGACAACAAGACGGCGCGCCTGGCCATTCGCTCCATTTTGTGCAACCCTGCGATTACGGCGCCGATGGCGGGTGTGATCACCCAACAGCAGGTCGACAATGTCTGCCTGGCCGTGGCCGAACGACGGGCGTTGGATCTGGACGAACAGGCTCAACTGGACAAGGTCATGGAGCGAGCCTGGGCGAATCTGTCGCCGCACTACCAGTGGTTGAAGGACTGGGAGTACGTGTAGACCGAGTGATGGTTGCGCGCCGCGCATCGCTCTGCTGTTACCGGCCTTGTATCCGGCGAGCCTGCTGCGATCTGGCGAGCCGTGCGCGGAACGATTTCGGCCACCGGCGTGCGAAATCGTGCCGATCCGTTTCGTGGCGAGTGTGGCGATTGTCGCGTGGCAATCGCGTGGGGATGGTGTGGCGTCGACGGTGAGTCGTGACTTTCAGCTACTGTGGACAGGACATCGTGATGTATTTGCATATCAGGCAGACCTGCCTTTTGTTGGCCCCCGTGATCGTCTTGGCATCCATGTCGGTGCGGATATCGACCGCTGTTGAGGATCCTCCGCAGAAAGAACTGCCGCCCTTGGTCATCGACACCGACTCGCCACTGATGCTGGAAGAGTCGGCCAAAGCGCAGAAACCGAACAAGAAAGTCGCTCCGTCCGTGGCCGAAAACGCCGCGTGCTTTGTCTGCCACGAGAACTTCAGTGACGAGCCGCTCGTCACCATGCACGCTCAGGACGATGTGGGATGTGTGGATTGTCACGGCAAATCCTATGCCCACCGCAACGATGAAAATAATACGACACCGCCGGACGTCATGTTCCCGCGGGACAAGATCGAAGAGAATTGCGCCAGCTGTCACGATACTCACGATGCGCCCGCTGCGCAAGTCATTGCCCGACTCCAGGAACGCGTGCCACGCAGGAACGTCTCCCAGGATATCGTCTGTACTCAATGCCACGGCTATCACAAACTCGGTCACCGCACGGTTCTGTGGGATCGCGCCACGGGGAAATTGCTCACCGGCAGTCAGGACCTGCCGCCTGAGCCGGCGCGACCCACGCTCGAGGCCTTGAAGGGGCTGGTCGGTTCGTGGGTGCTGGTCGGCCCTGATGGAAAGCCGACCGACAAGATCGTGTCGACGTTCCGGTTGACTGCCGGTGGAACTGCCGTAGTGCAGTCGCAGTTTCCTGGTGAACAGCAGGAGACGCTCGCCGTCTATCACCTGGATGGCGACGATCTGTTTCTGAGTCACTACAGCGCGGCCAAAGGCCAGCCGCGCATGAGGTGCATGCCGAGTCGGGACCCGAGCGTGCTGCAATTCGAATTCGTCGACGCGACCAATATGGCGTCGGCGGAAGATTATCACCTGCGTGCCGGGACGATCAGGATCGTGGACTCCACCCACATCCAGTGCGTGTGGCAGGCGTACGACAAGGGTCAACCGGTGGGCGAATTGAAACTGGACCTGTTGCGCAAAGAGTAACCTGGGCCAACGGATGCCCTTTTTCTCTTACTCTTACTCTCATCGCTGCCGATGGGGGAGCGCACGTTCCTGGCTTGCGATCGATTCGCACGACGATCGAAATCAGAGAGGCCAGCAGACCGCGGTCACGTCGTTTGGCTGTCGCAGCGAAGCCAGGCAGCCCCGCACAAGTGTCACGTCTGGTATCGCAGGCACGGTAGGTGCAACCGATTGCCGCGGTACAGGTCGCGTGGAATCGTTACAGCCCGGTTTAAAGTTGGCGGGAATTGCCAGCTGTTGGTGGGGGCCTCCAAGAATTCCCGGGCAAAACAGCAATCGAATCGATCAAATCCTCGCCGCGCACCGATTTCTTTCCGGTAGACAGACGCTGACTGTCCGCGACGCGCTGGACGCTCCGTGCGGGATGACTCCCGCAGTCCAGCCAACCTCCCCAAGTGCAGACATTTCGTGTTTGCGGAAGTGAGACTTGCCATGAAGCCGGCTCTTGTACGTCCCTTGCTCCTGGTCCTATTGATATTTCCTGCGGGAGTCCTGCAGGCACAGTCACCGACGCCATTTGGCACACCGTCGTTGCTGCCGGCGCGCGATCACTACGCCGACTGGCAAGCATCCCCAGGTGTTGCTCCGTCCCGGTTGGCGACTCCCACGCTGTCCGGCCCGGCGAACGCGCAATACGCGCCGCCGGTCACCTACGATGGGGCCGGCCGGCCGCTGCAGTACGCCACGGCCCGCATGCAGACCCCGGCACAACCCGCACTTCCGCCGGACGAGCCGCAACCCGCACCCGCCGGAGCACCCAACGAACAATCCGAATTGGGGTGTGCCAACTTCGGCGATTGCGACAATGGTGCCTGCTGGGGCGAATCCGTATGCTGTGAACCTTACTGCGGACCCACCTGGTACGCCGGAGTCGGCGGACTGGTCTTCACGCGCAACCGCCCCCGCTTCTCGCAGATCAGCTACGATGATACGAATCTGGTCGGGCAGGTGCTGAGTACCAACGCGGGGCTGGGACAGTGGGATTTCGGCCCGCAAGCGACAATCGGGTGGAACATCAATCCTTGCTGGGCTCTGGAGTTCACTTACTGGGGCATCTATGCCGAGGACACGGGTGCCACAGCCTACGCGTCGCAACTGGTGGGCAATCTCAACTCGGCACTTGATTTCAGCCCGCTGAATATCGGCGCGGATAACGTCAACGACCTCTATGATGCGGCGCAGGCACATCGCATCGCGCGTGACTACAGCGTCAGCAATTTCGAACTGAACTTGATCGGTGGGCAGTTTCCGCGGATGGATGGCAGTTGTTTTCGAACCAGTTATCTGGCCGGCTTGCGGTACTTGCGGTTCGGCGAACAGTTCCAATATGCCTCGGCCGACGCCAATCCGGTCTTCGGCGCGGACCCCACCAACGAAGCCTTTTATGACATTGACGCGCAGAATAATCTGTGGGGTCTGCAGCTGGGTGGACGAGCCGATTGGTTCGTGACCCCGCGGTTCTCCATTTATGCGGCGCCCAAGTTCGGAATCTACGCCAACTATATGGAACAGCATTCCCGCATTTACAACGTCAACGGCGCTGCCGTTGTGGGGCCGGGAAACCCGCTGGCTGGAGGTGTGTACGATATCGCCTCGGACAAGACAATCACGTCGTTCATCGGTGAACTTGACCTGGGGCTGAGCTATCAGTTCACCGAGTGTTGGAGCGCCGCGATCGGGTATCGGGCATTGGCCGTCAGTGGCGTGGCCTACGCCACCGACCAGATTCCCAGCCACTTCGCCGACCTGCCGGGCGTGGTGGCCATCGACGATAACGCCGACATGATCCTGCATGGGGGCTACGCCGCGATCACGTTAACCTGGTAATCGCAGAACTCCGCCGCCTGGATGAAACGGGGCGCCGACTGAGTCAGTTGGCGCTCCGTTTTTCGTTGCCGTCACCAGCGTCTGTCTCCCCCACAGTTACTCTTACTCTTACTCTTACTCTTACTCGCTTGCCTTAACGTGGCGGGGGGCCACAACCAACCAGGCAATCCGCAATCCCAATATCGAAAACCCAAACGAATTCGAAATTCAAAACTCAAGCACAGAAACCTCAGCTGCCGGCAAAACCGCGGTAACCGGCCACCCGCAGCTTCTCATCACTGGGCCCGCAATGCTATGCTCCGTTCTCCCTTCTTTCCCGTTTCCGAATGTGGTATTTCTGTCGTGCGGACTGCCTTTTCTGTTGTGCGGAATTGTCCGTTGTTTGGGATTTCGGATGTGAGGCAACGAGAAGTTCTCACGTACCGCATCACCTAGCGACGATCTTCAGCGGGCAATTGATATCGCAGCGCCGTGTCGTACATGGCGATCACGTTTGGCGGGGGCACGTTGGCTTGCACATTGTGCACGGATGTGAAGACATAGCCACCGCCGGGCGCGAATACTTCGACGTGCCGTTGCACCTCGGCCACGACCTCCTCCACGCTGCCGTAGGGGAGCGTTTTCTGGCAGTCGAGCGAGCCGCCCCAGAACGTCAGTTGGTGCCCGAACTCCTGTTTCAATTGGACGGGGTCCATGCCGACGGCGCTGGTTTGCACCGGGTTCAGAATGTCAATTCCCATTTCCACTAGCGAGGGCAAGAGTGGGAAGATGGCGCCGTCGCTATGCAGCAGGACTTTCATATCGGTGTTGGCGTGGATCCACTGCAGTCCGCGTTGGTAATGGGGCATGACGAGTTGGCGAAACATGTTGACCGACAGGAACAGGGACTGTTGAGTGCCGAAGTCGTCGCAGATCTGCAGGATCTGCACGCGATCTTCCACGGCGTCGACAAATCTGCGCAGATTTTCCAGCCAGGCGTCGACCAGGATCTCGTACAGCCCGTGCACGTAGTCGGGTTCGCAGGCCAGCGTCATCATCCAGTTCTCGAAATCGCCGGTTCCCAACCCATAGAACAGTTCGAAGGGGGGGCCCATGGGCGCCACAATGGCGAAATCGGTGTTTTCGTAGAGCGCCTTGGACTGGGCTCGGAAGTGCGCGCATTGTTCGGGTGTCAGCAGGGACGGTTGGTAGCCGGCCAGTTCGATGTGGGCGGCGCCGGGGTATTTTTCCAGTCGGTCGAAGTAGAATCCACCTTTGGGCATGCGTGCGATTTTCTCGCCATCGCGGACGATCACCAGGCTGCCGTCGGGTTCCTCGAGCGGCTGGAATCCGCCTGGCACCAGGACCGGCGTTCCGTCGAAGGTGGTCCACGGCCGCCAATTGTCGTTCGTGATTCCGAACGCCACGTCCGGGCGATACAAGCCGATCACATCACCGCCAAAACGCTCGATGACAGGCCGCTCGATATCGGCCAGCATCTGGTACAGATCATAGACGCGGGTGGGCGTATCGATGCCCAGCGAGTGTTTCAGCTGATGGTAGGTCGAGGCCGCGATGCCGGACTGTCGCGTGCCGCCGACGTCAATCGGTACGCGGTCGGCCTGTTGATGATTGATGGCCCGCAGGACGCGTTGGCGCGAGTTCACGAGTTCAGCTCCTTGGATAACGCCGCAATAAACTCGGGAGAGGTCCCGCAACAGCCGCCGATGAATTGTGCACCGGCCG
Source organism: uncultured Planctomycetota bacterium (assembly GCA_963802295.1). GTDB lineage: Bacteria > Planctomycetota > Planctomycetia > Pirellulales > Pirellulaceae > JAJRVM01. The sequence continues at coordinate 156,284 of CAWDIM010000017.1, forward strand.
CCAGCAATGCGCGGGCATGGGCGGCGAACTGGTTCGCGGTCGTACGATAGACGACCTTGCCGCCCACGACGTCGGGAAGCCCGGCATTGGCTTTGATCCAGAGCGGTTTGTGGGTGACGGCGCGCATGCGACGGCAGATGTTGATATACCCCTCGATGCCTTGACCGCAGTTGGCACCCACCACGTCGGCGCCCATGACCGCCAGACGTTGGGCCGCTTGCTCGGGTGTCACCCCCATCATCGTGCAGTCGTGGAGGGGCCCGGAGTCGAAGACAACACAAACGACGACAGGCAGGCCGGTCTGCTTGGCGGCGTGGAGTGCCAGTTCGGCCTCCTCCAATTCGGCCATGGTCTCGACGACGATTCCCTCAGCTCCCGCTTGGGCCAGTGCGTGGGCCTGCTCGGCGAACGCGGCGGCCAGTTCATCTGGAGAAATTTCGCCGGCAATCAGCATTTTGCCGCTGGGGCCCATGGAGGCGAAGACGCGGGCGCGATCTCCCGCCGCACGGCGCGAAATCTCGACACCCGCGCGGTTGATCTCGACCGCGCGGTCGGCCAAGCCGTATCCCGCCAGCGCCACGCGGTTGGCGCGAAATGTGTTGGTCAAGACCAGTTGACTCCCCGCTTCGATGTACGCGGTAGGCACCTGCTGGACCACCTCCGGATGAGTCAGGTTCCAATGGTCGGGACAGGTGCCGCCTGGCAAACCCCGTGCTTGCAGTTGCGTTCCCCAAGCGCCGTCGGTGATGACCGGGACGTTGGCCAGCAGTTCGTCAATGAGCATGAGTTCTTCCTTGGCCGATCTGTCAGTTTGCAGGGTGAGCGGAATGGCGTGGCGTGCATCTTCCACGGGGGGGCTCAGGGCCGCGCCGTCCTCGCATACTCCGTCAATGCGCGGAGGTTGGCAGGGGGAGTTGCGCGGGACTTCGCAGCCGGCACCCACGATATACTTGGGTCCCGCTTGCCGATGGCACTCGGCGATCGCCGCGGTAATCGCCTCGGGCGAGCTGTTCTTGAGCGCGCGCACCGGGTCGATATTTCCCAGCAGGATTTGCGAGTCGCCCATGGCGCGTCGCGCTTGCTCGACCGGCACCATGAAGTCGAGGTCCACGATATCGCAGCCCAGTTTGCCGATGTTTTCCAGCAGCGGGGAGATGTTACCGCAGATATGCAGGCGGACGCGCGTCCCCAGGGCGTGCAGCTCGTCCACCAAGCGCCTCTCGTACGGCCAGACAAACTCCTGGTAGAATTGCGGGCCGATCAGCGAGGCGGCGGCGTCCCCCACCCCGATGAAATCGGCTCCGGCTTCCACCTGAGCGCGGGCGAACCGGATACCCAACTGCAGCGTGAACTCAAACAGGTCGCGCACGAAGTCCGGATCGTCGAAGAAATCGATCATCAGCGTGTTGATCCCGCGCAGGTCCGCGGCTTCGGCACAGGGGCCCTCAATCCAGCCCTCGATCAGCTTCGAGTCGCCGACCTTTTCGCGGAATAACGCGGCCGCCCGCACGCGGTCCAGCATTCTTCCCTCGGCGCGGGTCGGGCATCCGCAGCGAGGCCAATCCCTGCTTGTCCGCGAGCAAGGCGTCTTCCTCGACAATCGCCGGCGGTTGATTCTCGAATACCTGCACGTGCGCTCCGCAGTCCGTGGCTTCCCGGGCGGGGTCGGAGATGCAGGAGACAAAATCGAAATCGTAGTCGTTGGCGATCGCAATCTGGCTGGCGACCAACACCCGATAGTCGGTGGCATATTCCCCGTACTTCACCCCGGCGTGGTCCGCCGCGTACATCATCGTGATGGGCATCAAGGGCAACGAATCGACCGCCTTGCCGTCCAACAGGGCCAGTAATCGTTCTCGACCGTTCATAACCGTTGGACTCCGTCAGTGAAAGGTGCTCAGTACGGCGGCGTCCGGGGGGAGCGGGCCACGCCGCCCCCAATCCTACGACAAAGGGCCCGATTTCTCCAGGGCGACGTTTGGGCCAAGCCCGGCAAGCATACCATCAGGGCAATCCTACGACAACGGACCCGTTTTCTCCAGGGCGGCAGCACCTTGTTCGGGGCTTTTTTGGTATCCTGAAAGTCGTCCGCCAAGGGGGCCGTTGCGACGCGGCACCGCACACAGTGCGATGAGCGTACCGAGCCAGGTTTGTTTTTTCTTTCGCTGACGCCACTTTCACGGCAGAACCAAGCAGGAATATTGACCATGAACAAGCATGCCACGCCTTCGCCCCAGCAACGCCCTTCGCGGCGGGATTTCCTGAAGTCGTCTTCGGTGGTTGCGGTCGCGACCGGATTGGGGATTGCACGCTCGGCATTTGCCACCGGAAGCGATCAGATTCGTGTCGCGCTGGTCGGCTGCGGAGGCCGCGGGGCGGGGGCAGCCGTCAACGCGCTTAATGCCCAGCCGAATGTCAAACTGGTCGCGTTGGCCGATGCGTTCCAGGGCTCTGTGGACCGCACTTACAACGCCCTCGTGCAGATGAACAAGGACCAGGTGGACGTGCCCGACGACCGCAAGTTCGTCGGACTCGATGCGTTTCAGAAGGCCATCGACTGCGATGTCGACATGGTCCTGCTCTGCACGCCCCCGGGCTTCCGGCCAGCGCAGTTCCAGGCGGCCGTGGAGGCTGGCAAACACATCTTCATGGAAAAGCCGGTGGCGGTCGACGCGCCGGGAGTTCGTCAAGTGATGGCGGTCAACGAAACGGCCAAGAAAAAAGGACTCCTGGTCGCCGTCGGACATCACTTGCGACACGAAGCCAAGCATACCGAGGTCGTGCAGCAGATTCATGACGGCGCCATCGGTGAAATCATGTACATGCGCGCATATTTCAATACCGGGCGCATCTGGACGCGTCCCCGCACTCCCGACCAGACCGAAATGCAGTACCAGGTGAACAATTGGTATCACTTCAACTGGCTCTCAGGCGACCACATCGTCGAACAGCATGTTCACGATCTGGATGTGTGCAACTGGATGGTCAACTCGCGCCCCGTCGACGCCCAGTCGCTGGCTGGTCGGCAGAAACGCGATGATCCCGATTACGGCGAAATCTACGATCATCACGCCGTGGAATACACATATCCCAACGGCATTAAGCTGTTCAGCTACTGCCGGCAGATCGGTGGCTGCTGGGGGAGTTTCTCCGAACATGCACACGGAACTCACGGGATCGTCAATATCGACGGGCATGGAACCAGCGTCATCACCATCAGGGGCCAGGAGCCGCTCAAACGCAAGCGAGAAGCCGATGGTCACCAGGTGGAAATGGACCGCCTGTTCGAAGCGTTATTGGCGGGCAGGCCACATAACGAAGTCGACTACAGCGCCGAAAGCACGATGACCGCCATCCTGGGACGCATGGCCAGCTACTCTGGCCAACTGGTGACGTGGGACGATGCGATCAATTCGCAACTCGACCTGTCACCTCAACAACTGGCGTGGGATGCCGATCCACCGGTGCTCCCCGGTCCGGACGGCGAATATGCCCTGCCGATGCCGGGGCTTACCAAGGCATTCTGAGCGGCCAACGAAACACCTGCCCGTCATGCCCCTTCGCGCATGACGGGTGGCCTGTACCGCCGATTGTGCCGGCGCGTGTCGCTTGGGCGGCCCACGCGTTCAGGATGACTACGGTATCAGCAGGTTGCGAGCGACATCCACGGCGCTGGCGGCATCGGGTGCATAGCCGTCCGCGCCGATCTCGTCCGCATACTCCTGAGTCACCGGGGCTCCACCGATGACCACCTTGGTCACGTCGAGTCCGGCGCCTCGGATCGCTTCCACAGTCGATTTGATGGCGGGCATGGTGGTGGTCAAGAGGGCGGAAAGACCAACAAGCTGCGCTTGATTGGCTCGGACGGCATCAACGAACTTCTGGGGAGACACGTTGGTTCCCAGGTCGATGACGTCAAAGTTGGCGCCTTTCCACATCATGGCCACCAGATTCTTGCCGATATCGTGGAGGTCGCCCTCCACGGTGCCAATGACGGCCTTGGCCACCGGCGTGATGCCGGCTGCCACCAAGATCGGCTCCAGCAATCCCATGGCTTCCTTCATCGCGCGTGCCGCGATGAGCATTTCCGGAACGAAGATTTCGTTCTTCTGGAATCGCTGTCCAACGATATCCATCGCTCCGACCATGGTGTCCAGGATGTCCTGGGCGGGGACCTTGGTCTCAATGGCCTCTCTGGTTAACACTACGGATTTCTCGCGATCACCACGTTTGATCGCTTCGCCTAGTTCCTGAAGATCTGGCATCGATCAATTTCTCCCACAAATGTCGGGGATGGGTATTAATAATTGGGCAGCTTACAATATGGGCACGCGCTTCGCAATCAGCCCCCCGTATTGTGGAGGCTTGTCGGAATCCCGCCCTGCCGTGCACGTTCCCCCGCAGGCTGAGTGCGACGATCCGCCGGTTTCGGAGCGCCCAGCACGAGTCCTGCGACGATCATCTCTCTAGTGACGGTTTTTTCGCGAGGATGTCCCCCATGGCCCCCACGAATTCGACTGCGCCGCCCAAGACCGCCATCATTTTGTGCCAGGTCCTGCAGCTTGAGATTGAGCATTTTGCGGCGGGTGCCGACCACATTGTGCGGATTGTATGCCTGGAGCAAGGTTTGCATAACGAGCCGAACAAACTCCGGGCCCAGGTGCAGAGGGTCGTCGAGCAGATCGAACAGGAAACCACCGCCGAAGCGATTGTGCTCGGGTACGGGCTCTGCAGTCGTGGTACGGAGGGGATCCGGACCACTCGCTGTGCACTCGTCATCCCTCGAGCGCACGATTGCATTACCTTGCTGTTGGGCGACCGCGAGCGTTATTCCCGGTATGTGGCAGAGCATCCGGGAACCTACTGGTATTCGCCTGGCTGGATTAAGCATCATTTGCCCCCCGGGCCGGCCCGGCACGAGGCGATGTACCGTGAATACTGCGAGAAGTACGGCGAGGACAACGCCCGGTTCCTGATCGAAACGGAGCAGCAGTGGCACGCCAATTACGACCGCGCCACGTACGTCGACGTTGCGGGAATCGGCACGACCAGCGAGGACGTGGAATTCACGCGGAAATGCGCCGACTGGCTGGGGTGGAAATTCGATCGTCAGTGCGGTGCTCCCGATCTGATCCGAGCGCTGGTACTGGGGCCTTGGGACGCCGACCGATTCGTCGTGATACAACCGGGCGAGTCCATTCGTCTGACGGGTGATCAACGCGTGATGGAAGTCGTGGGGCCGAGTGACGGGCAGGCCGCAGGCGAGGGAAAGACGGACTCGCCATAAATCCCGCGCCGCGCGGGGTGCTGTGGCGGTGGCTGGGGGGGCCGACGCGGCCCGGCAGACACGGTCCTGGCTCTCTCGGATCGGCTTGCCCGCCGAGTCCCCGTCAACGGATGGTTGGTGCTTGAAGCGGCAGTCAGGCGATTGCCAGCCGGATCACAATCCGTCATTATCCATGGTTCCAGAATCGCACAGCACCAGATGATCGCTCAGCACCAGTCCGAGCCAGGAGAAGCCTGAGGAAGATGTTTGATTTAACGATTCAACTGCCGCACGACCAACGGCGGATCGCGGTGCCGGCCAGCCAGCGACAACGGCTGCTGACGGATGTACTGCGCGGAATGAGCTTGCCGTTGAACACGCGCTGTGGGCAGCGCGGACTCTGCAACGGGTGCCTGGTGCAGCTGGTCAGCGGGTGCCTGGAGGATGCCCATGGCCGAGGCGTCGTGAGGGCGGGAGAGGAGTTGTTGCGGGGGTGCGAGGTGCGTGTGCCGGCGACGGGGGCCGCGGAAATTCACGTTCCTGTCCGGTCGCTGCTGGCGCATCAACCACAGGTCGTCACCTCGTTCCGGCTGAACGTGCCGCGCGCTCACGACCCGTTGTGGCAGTCATTTTCGATTCGCCGGGAGGATCTCCCCCACGCTGTGTCGCTGAGCGAATCGCTGCTGTCGGCGGTGGCCGCCGAACTGGATTGCGGGCTGCCGATTCTCGGGGATATCGGTCTCGGCAATCTGCAGCCGGACGAGTCGGACTGCTTTCACGTGGTCCTCGAGCATCGTGGTAACCACCGCCTCTTGCACGGACCGACTGTCGTGGAACCCGGTTACGGAGTGGCCGTGGACATCGGCACCACCACGGTCGTCGTCATGCTGGTTGAATTGACCACTGGACGCATCGTGGGAAACGCTTCGGCCTTGAATTCCCAGACGCGACTCGGTGACAATGTGTTGACACGCATTAATATCTGCATGACGCAGCCGCATATGGTTGAACGCATGCAGACTGCCGTCGTGCGCCGAACGCTCGCGCCGCTCTTGACAGAAGCGTTGGGCCGCGCGGGAGTTGATCCGCGGCAGTTGGCATGTATGGTTGTGGCGGGGAACACCACCATGCTGCACCTGCTGCTGGGAGTCGACCCCAGCAGTCTCGGCACGGCACCGTTTACCCCCCAATTTCTCGAGCACGATGTGGTGACGGCCGGCAAGTTGTCCTTGTCCCTGCGGCCACCGCGCGAAGGGGCCCACGGCAGCGACGACGGGGACACCGATCCGGAGGATGCGGCGGACGCTGCCACGGCCGACGACTGCGCGGCCGAAGACGAGACCGCCGCGGAGGCCGCTGGCCGCGTCAGGATCGTTCCCAACATGATCGTCCACTTGCTCCCCGGCGCGGCCGCTTACGTGGGGGCGGATATCACCGCCGGAGTCCTGGCCAGCGGCATGGCCTACCGCGACGAAACGTGCTTGTTGGTCGACTTGGGGACCAATGGCGAACTTGTCCTGCGGCACACGAACTCCCTGTCCGACAGTCCGCTGATCGGCTGTGCCACCGCCGCCGGACCGGCGTTCGAAGGCGCTGGTTTGACCTATGGCATGCGAGCCGGAGACGGCGCGGTGGGACACATCTGGCTCGAGCCCGAAACAAACCAACCGAACATCGAAGTGATCGGAGGAGTGAAACCGGTGGGACTGTGCGGGACAGCCTACATCGACTTCGTGGCTCGAGCGCGCCAGCAAGGTCTGATCAGTGCGACCGCGCGGTTCACCACCGAGGATCACCCCTGCCTCATGCGGCATAAGACGCATGGCCTGTCGTTTATCGTGGCGCAAGGTCGGGAGCGGGAACCGCTGTTGATCACCGAAGCCGACATGGCCTGCCTGCTGCAAGCCAAAGCGGCCATTGCCGCGGGCGTGACCTGTCTGCTGCGGGAAGCCCGTCTGCAGCCCGGCGACGTCCAGACCGTCTATCTGGCAGGTGGCTTCGGATTTCACATGCACGTCGAAAGTCTGCTGGGATGCGGCATGCTCCCCGGCTTCCGAGCCGAACAGGTGCAACTGGTGGGCAATACCGCCCTGGCCGGTGCCTATCTGACGCTGGTGGACAGCGGAGCGCTGCGCGAAATCCGGCGGATCGCCAGTCAGATGAAGATCATCGAACTGAACCTCGCTCCCGACTTCGAATCAATCTATATCGACCAGCTCTCGCTGGCCTGAAGTACCAGCAACGCGGGGAGGCTCGCCGTCTGTGTCGCAAAACGGTGGGAGTGCATCGTGGCCTCCGAGCCGGCGGCAACGGAGGGCTGCCGACCTTCCTGTCAACACTGCGGCGGCTCACTCCAAACGCAATCCCAAGGGAAGTGACTCGCCGAACACTTCGCGCTGCTCTTCGATGTCCAGTTGCCCGCCGTCGCGGACCAGTTCGATCAGGTGCGGGGCAGCCTCGTGGTCGCTGAGCCAGGTGACGGCCAGCGTGCGGTAGCGGGGCGAGACGTCTCGGTAGCGGTCATCGGTGCGGCGCGCCAGCTGCATCGTGGCCATCGTCCTCATCGGCTCGTCGCCCGCTTGTTTCCACAGCACGTCCAGCCAACGTTCGACGTGGTTGGAGGGGACTACGGTATTGAGCGGACCGTAAAGCGGGACACGTTGGCCAAGCCTTCCGACCGCCCACATCAACGGCGCTCGCACGCTCTGCAGTTTGCGTTTGGGGAGCAGGTCGACCAGCATGTTACCCAGTTCGATTTTCCGCGGCACATCGAGCAATTCCAGCGAGCCGAGCAGACGCCAGGATTCGCTCAGTTCGTTGGGACGCATGGTCGCATCCTCTCCGCGCGTCTTGCCGGTTGTGGCCCGATGATGCAGGCCGCGGATCGACGAGAGGAGGGGGTCGGCCAGTGCCTGCTGTTGACCGCGCGACAGTCCTCCCGCGATGCGTCGCCACAAGACCAGTGCTTCGTTCCTGACCGCCGTTGCACCGTGCGCCAGTTTCCCCTGTACGCTGCGCCACGTTTCGGTCACGCGCCAATCGTCGACGGCCAGGCCATAGCCGGGCGCAGGGCGAAGCCGAGCAAGTTGAGCCAGCGCACTTCATGCTCGGCGCTCTTCCCGCGACCCGATTCATACTCCATCAGCTCTTCCCAGACTCGTCGCAGCAGAGGGGTAGGCCATTGGTTCTTCTGCTGGTCCAGCGCCTGGGAAAGCGCTCGGACGAGATTCTCCGGTCGCGCGGTTCCCTGCGGTGCAAACACCGCCGCGATCGCCTGCCGGCCGGCGGTCCAGGTCTGTTCGTCGATAAACCCCTCCGCTTCCGCCTGGGATTGATGCGCCTGAATATCGGTTTGGATGGCCGAGCGGATATCGAACTGCAATCGCCAGCTGCGGTCGCGGTCCACAGCGCTGCACCAAAGGTCGATCGTCCCGATTTCATTGATGCGGGCGTGCAGGTGTACGGGGAGCGTTCCCGCTTCGCGCCGGCTGCGCGTCCGGAGAACCGTCCGTATGGGTGGCAGCGGCGACATCTGCTCGCGATCGATCGTGATCAGCTCGCCCGGTCGATCGGTCAATCGTGTGCTGGAGATCAGCAGTGGAAACTCCGCCGGTTCTGACACGAGTAACTGGAATGTGCGGTCGGTCAGTTCAATATCTTCGCCGGTCTGGCGCAGCCCGGGACCAGGCAGACGGCCGCCGGAGGATCACTGGCGACACCAATGTAATAGCTGCGCGCCAGATGGGCCACGATCCGCACCCCCAGACCGCGGCGCACCATGCCGTAGTACGCTGCACCCCGCGCTACCGCCAAATCCAGACGATCGTGGTCCAGCACCAGCGGTGACCAATCGTCCTGGTCACCGACGCAATACCACTGACGAATCTGGGCGATCAATCGGTCACGCAGCAAGGGGGAGGCGAAGAAGCCGCCATTGAGCAGGATGACGTCCGGACGCAGGGCCTGCCGTTCACTCCCGTCGGCCGCCCCCTGTGACTCGTCGTACTGATGTGCGGTCAAGAAGGATGCCAGATACCGCGTGATGGCCGGATCGGTGGCGTAAGGCAGGCCAAACTCCTGGAAACCGGACTGCCGCGCCGCCAACCTGTCGTCCAGGGAAACACGCGGCAGGAATCCGTCAAGTAGCAGTTGCCGCACTTCATCCCGGTTGACCTCCACCTGGACGCCGCCACCAATCAGCCGCGAGCCGGACCCGGGAAGATTCACCGTCTGCGTTTGCGGAGCATCAGCGCCGAGCACTTCTTCCTTCACACGCTGGCAGATGCGCACCAAGACATCCCATTGATGTGGAGCCAGTCGCTGGCCGCCGGTCAATTTGTGCTCCAAGTGCCGCGCCAAGGCCAGATCGAGATTGTCGCCCCCCAGGATCAAGTGGTTTCCCACCGCCACGCGGTGGAATTGGATCCGCTGCTGTGCTTCGGCCACTTCGGGGGCCACTTCGGCTTCCAGCCGCGGGCGCGGGTGTCCGTGGGCCCGCACGCGAATCAAAGTGAAATCGGACGTCCCCCCGCCGATATCGCACACCAGAATGGTCTGGCCTGGCTGCACGCGAGTCTGCCAATCGTCGCGGTGTTTGTAGACCCAGGCATAGAAGGCGGCTTGAGGTTCCTCGATCAACACGACGCGCGGCAAGCCGGCGGCGGCCGCGGCCTGGACCGTCAGCTCGCGGGCAATCTCGTCGAAAGAAGCCGGCAGCGTCAGGATGACATCTTGATCGGCCAGCGGCGAGCCGGGAAACCGCGCGTTCCAGGCATCGCGAACATGCCGCAGGATCCGCGCGCTCGCTTCGACCGGCGACAACCTTTCGACATCCTCCGCACCACGCCAAGGGAGTAAGTTGGCGGTACGGTCCACACCGGAATGGCAGAGCCACGACTTGGCGGATGCGATCAAGCGACCCGGAGCCTTCCCCCCCTGGTCCCGCGCGTACACGCCGATGGCGTGCGCCGGGTCGTGCTTCTGCCACGGCAGTCGAAGGCTCCCCGCCGCCGATTCGCCCGTCGCAGCTTCATAGTGAAACGAGGGCAACGTATCACGCTCTTCCACGAGCCCCGGCGCAACCAATTGCGGGATGCGAAAGGACTGCACACGCCACTCAGCTTCCAGTGTGTCCACGTAGGCAACTGCCGAATTCGTGGTTCCCAAATCAATTCCCACGACATATCGCGCAGGCTGCTCGTCGAGCAGCGGATCGTACCTGTCCGTCATAGGCCAGCCGTCAATCTAGATACCGAAAAACCAAAAGCCAAAAAGCCAAAGGCCAAAATTCGAAATCCGAAGCAACAAATCCGAAACAAATTCAAATGACAGAAATACTAATGACAAAAACGGAGGGAGGACGGAATATTAAATCGCATGCCCCGAGGTGAGAATCGGCTGGTGGTCCATGACTGTGGTTTTGTCGGCAGTGGCGGTTTTTGTCTTGCGTTCCGCATTTCGAATTTGTTAATCGTCTTCGCGCACACTGAACTCCAGTTTCCATCGCCCGGATGTCTGGGTGCTGACACACCACAGTTCAAACGTTCCCAGTTCGGTGATCCGCGACTGGAATTTCACCGGCACATAGGGTTCGTCGATCGAGGCGTCGGGGGGCAAGGCCGTTTCCAGCGAATCGGTCTCGACCAGTTCGTCTTGGGTCCACGATTGCAGCAAGGTTCCCGGCTGGTCTTCCTTGCGGACAGCGGAACTGAAGAAGCGGAAATGGGCCGGCTCACCCAGCACCAAGCCGATTTCGCCGGAAGGTATGTCGATCTGTGAGCCTTCTTCCATGCCGAACGGCACGACGCACAGGGCGCGCAACGGACGCGGAGCACCAGGGATGGCCAGCCCCGCTGTCTCGATACCGACGTAGTAGCTGCGGGCCACACCCCCGCGGATTCGGACGCCACCGCCTTCCTTGGTCCAGCCGTAATACGCGGCTCCACGCGCCACCGCATGATCCAAATCGTGTTGGCCGGCCAGTAATTTCGGAGCAGCGTCCTGGCCGGACCAGCTGCCCATGACGTCCATCAATCGCTGTTGCAGAGCCGAGGCCTTGAAGACCCCGCCGTTAAACAGCACGTGGGTCGGCAGCAGCGCGGATCCGCGCCGCCGTGGGCACTCACGAAAGTGGCCAGGTGTCGGGTCACTGCCGTGTCGTTTTCGTAGGGCAAGCCGATTTCGCGGAATCCCGACATGCGACGGCGCTGCGGTCGATCGGTCAGGTCACACTGCGGAAAGAACCCATCGACCAGTAGTTGTGCGACCGTGTCGCGGTCGATCTCGACCGACAGCGTGCCTCCAATCAGCCGGCTCCCCCGACCCAATATGGAAATCGGGTGCCGCTGGGGGCCGTCGGGGGCGAGCATCGTTTCCTTGGCGGTGCGGCAGGAGTGCCACAGCGAGACGGTTTGCCAGGGATCGAGTGTGACACCGTCCGCCGCGAATCGCTCGGCCACGTGGTAGGCCAAGGCCAGGTCCATGTTGTCGCCGCCGACCAGCAGATGGTCCCCCACCGCCAGTCGCTGCAGGGCCAGTTCGCCATCCGCCTCGGTGGCCGAGATCAGGGTCAAATCGGTGGTACCCCCCCCCACGTCACAGACGAGCAAGCGGTCGCCCACTTTGAGCAATTTGCGCCAGCGATCGCCCTGTGCGGCCAGCCAGGCATAGACCGCCGCCTGGGGTTCCTCTAACAGGATCAGGTCCTGTGGCAGTCCGGCAGCGATCGCGGCTTCCCGTGTCAGTTCGCGAGCGGCGGCGTCGAACGATGCTGGTACCGTCAACACAACCCGCTGCTCCGCCACAGGCGCGGTGGGATGCTCCGCCTCCCAGGCAGCCACCAGGTGATCGAGATAATAGCGTGCGGCGGTCACCGGCGAAATCTTCGCGACGTCATCGGGGGCGTTCCAAGGGAGGATCGGTTGCCGCCGGTCCACGCGGCTGTGACAGAGCCAGGATTTGGCGGCACCGACCGTGCGTTGCGGCGCCTCGGCCGCTTGCCTCCGCGCGAACTCACCGACGGCAAACGTGCGGTTGTCCCCCCACGGGAGATCGTAGAGGCCCCCTTGTGCATCGTGTTCGCCGGCCAGATAGGTGAAAGCCGGTAAGGCCGTTCGCCGTTCGGTCGTTCCCGCATCCACCAACTGCGGAATCAACAGCAATTCGACGCGCGGTTCGTCGGCGTTCAAGGGCGCATAGGCCAACACGCAATTGGTTGTTCCCAGGTCAATTCCCAACACATACGCTGCACTCATCGTTTGCACACTCTCTCTCAGTTGTCGTGGCCTACGGCACTTCCACTTCTTGCGGCGCTAGGATCATGGCCACTTGCTCACTGCCCGACCAGGTGGGAATCTCACTACGGGTGGCCCGCCAGCCGTGGTGGACCAACCGACCACGAAAGGGCGGGTCCCCACTTACGTTGCCCGTCAGGCGATAGCGTCCGGCATCGTAACCCGCCGGAACCTCCACTGGGCTCCCTTCCTCGTCCGCGACGAGTGGCGTCAGTCCGAAGAGCCGATCCACGACCTTGCCGCAATCGCGCAGCACATCACGTGCTGCCGCGCCCACTTGCGCATCGCTGTATGCGCCAGCGGCTCCTGGATCATATCGATGAACCTCGCCTCGCGCTGCAACGTGGCCAGGAGCGTCAGGGCATCACTTCGCGTTGGCCTCGTACTGGGCGCCTGCTTCACCGCCGGCGCCGGCTGCGCGACCACCTGGTCGGTTACCACGGCGGGCCCACCGGCCATCACGTCGGCCAGTCGCGCTGCAAACCGAGCGTCGAAGAGGGCTCGAAAGAAAGCGCGAAAAGCCAGTCCGATACGCATGATTACGGCTCCTATCTCGTTGGGCGACAGCAATTCTTTGACTCAAGGTTCGGTCCGATGATCCGGGTTTCTGAGTGGCCTGTGTCGGGCCCGCCCCCTCCACCCCGCCTCTGGGAGATATCGTAATGGCCACGCTGCGTTTGAACGAGGCGGGGCCGGCGAATTGCCGCCCGTGGTGCCCGGATGTCGCACCGCACTAGGTCAGCCGGTGGCGCCTGCTGCACTCCCCAAGCTGTGGCACGTGGCTTGCAGCAATGGGGCTGCATACGTCAGAATCGGTCCCAGGACGGGGCGCGATGAGCCATTGCTCAAGGTCCCGCGGACGGTCCGGTGGCCCCCGCCTGTTCTTGCGTCCGGAGGAAACGTGACACGACGTATCGCCTTGGTGATTCATGCACTGCACGGCGGCGGCGCCGAACGGGTGGCCGCCGACATGGCCAACCTGTGGGTCGGCCAGGGAGATCAGGTGGCCCTGATCACGCTCGATTCGGTCGAGTCGGATGTATATCGCGTGGATCAGCGGGTGGAGCGAGTGGGATTGGGGCTGATGGGCACTTCGCGCAGTGCGCTGCAAGCCATCCTGAATAATCGCCGGCGCATCCGGTCGCTGTGCGCGGCCCTGCAGGAAGCACAACCCGACTGTATTGTCAGCGTGACGGACCGGATGAATATTGTCACGCTGCTGGCCTGCCGAGGCTGGCATACGCCAGTTGTGATCGCCGAACACTCCGACCCTCGCCACCAGCGACTTGGGCTGATCTGGGAGCGGTTGCGGAGCTGGACCTATCCACAGGCCGCTGCCGCCGTGGTCCTGACCCGGCCAGTGGCCGATCACCTGCGAACGTGGTTCCCCGACTTGCCCGTCCATGTTGTGCCCAACGGCATCGCAGCTCCCCCCGACCGTGTCGCACCGGCAGCCGATCAGGTATCGCCGTTGGTCGTCGCGATGGGGCGGCTCAGTAACGAGAAAGGGTTCGATCTGCTGATCGACGCCTTTGCCGAAGTGGCTCCCCGTCACCAAGCGTGGCGACTGGAAATTGCGGGTGAGGGACCTGAACGCGCGCCGTTGCAGCAGCGCATTGCGCGACATGCCTTGGAAGACCGCGTCCAATTGGTCGGCTGGGTCGATGATCCCGTCTGTTTTCTTGCGCGGGCCTCCGTGTTCGTACTGTCATCTCGCTACGAGGGATTTCCCGTGGCCCTGCTGGAGGCCATGGCCGCGGGACTGGCTGTCGCCAGCTTCGATTGCGATAGCGGCCCGCGCGAGATCGTACGCCACGAATGGGATGGGCTGCTGGTCAGTCCGCAGAACCGGCGAGCACTGGCAGGTGCCATCGATCGCTTGCTCGCGAACTCCCAGTTGCGGCAGCAACTGGGCCAAGCGGCTCGCGAAGTGGTCGATCGTTTCAGCTGCCAGCAGTTTGCCGAGCAATGGAACAAGATCCTCAGTGATGCGGTCCCCCCTCGTCTCTAACGCGGCCGCAGGCCGCGTTAGCGTGTCAGTCGGTAATAGGCGCGCACGGTGCGCGCATGTCTGGAAATTTAACCCGAAATTCAAAGCACCACATCCCACGCGAATCTCAATCACAGGAAATACGGGAGGAAGGGAGGAAGGGAGGAAGGGAGGAAGGGAGGAAGGGAGGAAGGGAGGATAGAATGGCATGCTGCTGGTGAGAATCTGCTGCGAGCCCTGGGCGGGCTCAGATATCGGCGGGTGTGGGCGGAACGTTGGCCGGTTCACGGAACGGAGTGAATTCCATTTCAGGTAGGATCGCGGCCGCGTTACGAGATGCCGAGGATGGCCTGGGGATTGAGTCGGTTGACCTGGTAGCCGATCAGTTCCTGCTCACTGGCATTTTTCAGGGGGAAGTGCCATTTGCAGCGCATGCATTGCCCGACAACTTCCATGGTTGTGTCGGACCAATTGCATTCCAGGCAATGGCAGGGGCCGTTGAGTCGTTCGAAGTCGTGCCCGGCGACCAATCCATCTGCTCTACATTTGGGGCACACGATCGCGCCGTTGGCCTCGAACTCGGTGATCATACCCAGATACGAGCATTCGAAATGATGGATCAGCTGGTGACTGGCGACATGAATCGAGCCGCATGATCGGCAACCGCTGCGGAACGTCGGCATGGCGCCGCACTTCGGACAGACATAGATGCGGTCGACCAGGACCGGGCGGAAAATGCCCAGTTCCACCCATTTGTAGAGCGTTTCGGGGGCCAGGCCGGTCGCGAATTCATGCGTGTCGCTGCGGTACGCCGGGATGAGATTTTCTTCTCTCAGCAGATCGCGATTCCCCGTTACGAACTGTGCTCCGACGTGCGTGCGTCCCTGTTTGGGAACCCAATTGCGGACCTCGACGGTGGCGAAATAGAGCACTCCGTCGTCCCCTTCAATACCGGCCAGCAGCAACTCGCTGGGGAGTTCCTTCAGAGCACCGATTTCGAATCCGATGCCGGACTCGCTCACATCGACCGTAAAGCCCTCGGCGCGAACCGATTGATCGGGGGTCAAGTCAGGATGAATGGGTATGGCGATCGCCGACTTGGTGACGAAGTAACGAGGACTCCGCTGCTGGAAATGCGATGTGCGTTGCTCCAAGCGAGGCACGCCATTGGATCCGTCCGGCAGGAGGTTGTCAGATCCGGCGGTGCGACGACGCCGCGCGAACCCTTGGCGCAGATAACGAGTGACGGTGCGATGGGTGGCCGACTCGGGGTCCAGGCAGTCGTCGGCCCCGTGCCGGATGGCGGTGATGGCCAGGTCGCCGTCAGGATCGGGTGCCGTCAAGACGATCACCGAATTCTCGTGATGGACCTTGATGGTGGCGATTGTATCGAGCGCATCCGCATCGAGTTCGCTCAGGTACATGACCACGCCGTCTACGTGTGACTCGGTGACATGGTTGACCAGTGCCGGCAGGCAGGAGGTGTGTGTCACCTCAACCGGCATCCCCAAGGCCTCTCCCCACCGGTGAGCACGCATGGTGCCGACCTGGTCCTTGCGGGACGCCACGCAGGCCAGACGCAGCAGTGGTTCCTCCGACTGCGGATTGGCAAAACTCAGTCCGCTCGTGAGATCAATCGATTCGAGACCGGGGATGGCGGGGCAGCTGACCGTGACCGCGGGGGCACACACCTCACGGCTGATCAACGATTGAATCCGATGACGCTCGACCGCGCAGCGAATGCGATTCCGCAGCGTATCCGCTGTGTATTCGTCGCGCAAACAGACGTCTTCCGCGCCCGCCTGGATCATCCGCACCGCTTCGTCGTAATCGTCCATAGCGGTGACAGCGACCACCGGCAGGTTCGAGCTGAGACTGACGACGCGGCGACAAAGTGGTAACGCGTCATGGCTCTCACGCCGCAAATCGAGCACGATGGCATCGAAAGGCCACGGCTCGCCATTCGCCACACGCCGCTCGTACGCATTGAGACTGTCACACTCGCACTGAGCAAGTCCACCGACCGACAAGGCTGTAGCCAGCCGTTCGGCAAACGCGCTGCGGTTTTCAAGCAGTAACAGTCGCATCATGGTCCTTGGCGACCGAGCCTTGGTCTTCGCCGTGATCTGATCGGACGGCTGGGCTTCCCAGTCAATTCAATTCAACTCACTTCACTCCGTCTGGCCAGCGATCGTCGCCGAGGGATCATGATTCGTGGATCCGGCTCGCGATCGGGACCAGGCGAATGCGGACTCAGACAACCTAAGTCCACACTACAACAGTAGCTTATGATCGCCACGCAACCCCGCTGCGTACCGGTCCTGGATGCCACATTCCGGCTCGGAACTGCGACGTTCTGGGGAATGGATCACCGTTGCCGGGGGTGGACCTGCCGCTACAGAACGTACGGGCTCTACGACAGGCACAAGCGGGCTCGATGTCTCACTGACCAAAACACTCGCGCGGCGGCCAACAGCCGATACCCCCGCACGCTTGGCACTGCCGGTTCCCGCTGACTGTAGATTCTGTTTTGGGGCGACTGCATTCGAGCCGTTGGGCGAAATGAACGGGGCACCGTGGGCCCGTGTTGGAGCACGAAATTCGGCGTGCTGGGGCCGTGCAAATGGTCAGTGGGGGATGCTGCGGGAACGGAATGAATTCCGTTCTACGTAGGGGGGAGTGGGGGATGCTGCGGGAACGGAATGAATTCCGTTCTACGTAGGGGTCAGTGGGGGATGCTGCGGGAACGGAATGAATTCCGTTCTACGTAGGGGGGGGATTATCCGAGCAGCAGTCCGGCATAGCCGACGACACGATCGACACTTCCTCCCGCATCCGCGCTCGTGGCATATGCAACCTGGCTGCAAGTTTGCAGGCAGCCGAGATTGTGCAGCGTCTGCATTACGATCACGGCCGGTAGCAGTCCGCACATGCTGATGTCGTGCTGTCTCACCGTGTGAAACAGATGCGCGGGATCGAGCCGGCCCATGGCGTCCAATGCGATGCGGTCCAGCCGACGGTTTTCGCCGTCCGGCGCGTAGTGATTCAAATCCGATGAAATGACGAGCAGTGGTGGCACGGGTTCATCCCGCAGCAGCTCAGCCAGTTGCCGCGCAAACTCGCGACAATCGTCCAGTCCTCCTTCGCCGATGGCAATGCCGACCACTTTGGCGTCCGGCGCCAGGCGAGCCAACAGCGGCAGCTGCACTTCAATCGCATGTTCCTCCAGATGCGCGGCCGCGTCGAGTTCCAGTCGACCAATGGCCTCGGACAGGCGATGAGCCAACTCGCTATCGGATGCTACTTGCCGTCCCGGCAGTGACCAGGCCTCGTGAGGTGCGACGGCCCAAGGTGTTCCCAGTCGCGTATGTTTGGGAGCCAAGACAATCACTCGATTCGGGATCGCCACCCGCTGGAATACGGCCGCCGCGATTTTGCCCGAGTAGCTGAGTCCAGCATGGGGAACCATGACCGCCGGCCATGCCTCCTTCGCTTGCGGTCCGCCTCCAGCCGTCAAGTGTTCCACGAGTTGTTCGAGTTGCGGGCCTTCGGCCGGGTAAAATACGCCTGCCACCGCGGGCTTCCGCACGGGCGGGCCGGCCTGCGGCCGCGGCACGTTCGTGACCAGAAAGGACGTTGCCGCGGCATTCGTGGCAAAACTGAATACGCTGGCCGCCTGAGCGTCAAACACCTGCGCTTTGCTCGTGGCCCTCTCCAATAGTTCGGGCGGTTCGCTGCCGGGATCGTACGCCCAGGCGTAGCGGCCGTGAGTCGCGACGACCAACGCTCGTCGTTGAGGATCGAAACCACGCAAGTCAGGATCGCTCACCGTGCCGTGAAGTGCCGAGTCGTAGAGCACGGAAACACTCGACTTCATCGGCGACAACTCTTCCCAAGGGAGTTGCAGGTTGCCGATCCATTGCGCCGCCGCTTCCGCCAATTGGAACAGCGTCGATTGCAGGGGGAGGCCCGGACGCAGAGACAATCGAGCGAATTGAGGTCTGGCACCGCCGGCTGGAAATTCGATGGCCAGTACCACCCCTTGTACGTTCGAATCGCTGCAGTCGGGCAGGTAGTAACTCGGAGTCGCTCCCTGGAGCAGCGCCAGTACATTCGCCCGACAGTGCTCCGACAGTCGTTGCAGTTCCTGGAAGGTGAACAAGCGTGGCGGCGCCGCCGGGACGGTTGCCAGCAGTTCGCCGTCGATCGTCCCCGATAACACCGTGGCTTCGAACGTCTCCAGCTTGGCATCGTCATCCTCCCATGCGTTGGAAGGAAGTCCCGCCTTGCGGCACACTTGCCGCAGGAATGTCTCCGCGTCCCATTCGTTCTCGACTGCCACGGCTGGTAGCAGCAGTCCGCCCGATGGGCCGCGATGGATGGTCAATCCGTGACGGCCGACTTCGACCGCAGTCAGGCGTGACGACCCCGTACAGGCAATCACTCGAAAGTTACCGAGCAGCGATACATGGACGTCCAGATGACGCAGTTCCGTGATCGAAATCGGGGGAAGACGAGCGTCGTCGGTGGCCGTGCGATGCGTGGCGTTGCGCAACGCTTCCAGCAGGGGCATGGGATGTCCGAGCGCCCGCAGCAGGCGCGCAGGTGTTGCTGCCGCCGGAGTGTGACAAAGGCTCCCATGACGGAGATATCGGCGGCGCCACAGAGCGTTGGGTCGGAAAGCACGGCGGGGCGATTGCCGATACCCGCCACCAGAAATTCGCACGCCGCGCGTAAGACCGACTGCCCCTGTGGCGGTGTCAGCGCAAGACCGGTTGATGCGGTCTCTTGTCCGGCCTGCGGGATGCTGCCCGCCGAGATGCCCTCGATGTGACAGGCGACCGGACCACCCGCCGTGGCCTTCTCGTCTCTGACCGCTGCGGCCGGTTTGGCGAAACTAGCGATCCTCACCGGCATGCGACGACGCCCCCACGAACCGGCCTGCTCCAGAAACCGTCCGGCAATCACACCGTTGCACCGGCGGCAACGATTGCCTGCCAGATGGTAACGGCCCAGTTCGTGCCAGTTCCGCTCGATCAACAGTGCCTTGCAGTAGGGACAATACGTGCTGTCATGAGCCGGATCATGCACATTGCCGACGTAGACGTACTTGATGCCCGCGGCTTTCGCCTGTTCGTAGGCCATCAACAGCGTCTCGACCGGCGTCGGCGGGCGGTCCCGCAAGCGAAAGTCGGGATGAAAAGCAGTGAAATGGATCGGCACCTGGTCACCCAAGTTCTGCACAATCCATTCGCACATGCGGCGCAGTTCATCCGGCGAATCGTTCTCGCTGGGGATGAGCAGGTTGGTCAGCTCGAACCACACGTCCGTTTCGCGCTGGAGCCACACCAGCGTATCGAGGACCGGCTGCAGATGAGAATAGGTCAAGTGCTGGTAAAACTCCTCGCTGAAAGCCTTCAAATCCACGTTCGCGGCGTCCATCTCCTGGAAGAAATAGCTGCGCGCGTCGGTCGTGATGTAGCCCGCTGTTACCGCCACCGTTTTCAATCCCCGGGCATGACACGCGCGAGCCGTGTCGACGGCGTATTCAGCCCAGATCACCGGATCATTGTACGTGAATGCGACACTGTGACACTCCAGCTGAACGGCCGCTTCCGCAATCGTCTCGGGATCCGCTGCCTCGCTCGAGCGTTCCACTTCCCGCGATTTGGAGATGTCCCAGTTCTGGCAGAACTTGCAGCCCAAGTTGCAGCCGGCCGTGCCGAAAGACAAGACCGCCGTGCCCGGCAGAAAGTGATTCAACGGCTTCTTCTCGATCGGGTCCACGCAGAAGCCCGTACTGTGTCCATACGTCGAGAGTATCATCTCGCCGTCCACGTTTTGCCGCACGAAACAAAAGCCACGGTCGCCTGGTTTCAACGAGCAGGCGCGGGGACACAGGTCGCAGACAATCCTGCCAACCCCTTCCAACTCGTGCCACCACCCGCCCGGCATCAAACCGTTGATCGGCTGCTGCCCCGACTGCGGAGTCCTGATTATGCGAGCCATGATTTGAATTCCCCTGCCTGCAAAATGTCTGTGGTTTCGCTCGTCGCCAACGAGGCCACGACATGGAACTGCCAAGCGTGTAGGTGCTGCTGCGTGACCGTCACTCCCCTCGCCACACGCTCCTTGCCAAGACAAGGACTCAGTGCGAGGTAGAGCAAGAGTCCGCCTGCTGGGAGGGACACGCGCTGACCCTACAAGAAAGCATAGTGGACGGAGGCGGAATACCACAACTCAAGTGCCAGTCGTGAGGTGGCCTCAGTCGGCCTCGTCGTCATGCGTGCGGTCGGCATCGCCCTCGTGCTCGCCAGTCGCGCTCGGCAGCCACTCGTGCAGCCAGATCAGATCCTCGGCCAGTTCCGCCCGCGTGTCCCGCAGGCCGCGGAAATCGGCGCGGAATTTTTTGATGGCACCCGCCACGAGCAGTAATCCAGGCACCGCCAGCGTGCTGCCCAGGATCAGCGTCCAAGCGGTGGCGCTGAGTGAGGTCAGGTTGGCGAGCCCCTGGGCGGCGATCTGCAGCAGCAGGGGGAGGCCGGCCAGTGCCAGGACGGCGCCGAGGGAACCAAGCAGCAAGCAGTGGCGAATGAGCTGGTGATCGTGTTTGACCTCGAGCGTCGCCAGTTCGCGACGCAGCTGGAGCATTCGGCCCAGCTCTCGCCGGAATTCGCCGGTGGTGGCCTGCCAGACGCGACCGCTCAAGTCTGCCAGGCTATCCATGCTCCGCCTCCGTCTGCGCGGAACGCGCTGAGCGCCGATACTGCCACGCCATCACGCGCAGATGTCGCGACCATCGATCGAGCCGTTGTGCAATGGTGGCACCGAGCAATTTAGGGCGCCAGTCAGCCAACCATCGGCTCCGCAGGCCCCACCGCGATAGGACGAGACCGGCGGCCAGCACCAGCAGCCACAAGCGGCCACTTCCCGGGGACGGCATCCATCGTTCGAGCGATACGCCTCGTCGGACATTCTCTCCCAGTCGCTGCGCGTGGCGATCCAGACGCCGTCGCGACCGGGCGATCTGCGTGCGAAGCTGTCGGCACTGAAGGTCCGTGAGGGCAGACATGGCGAGTTTGGCGTTTGCTCCCGTTTGGCGGTGGTTTTCCGTGGTGAACAGGCGGTTGGTTCAGCGGCGTGTGGAGCGTCCGAGCAGAAACCCGATGACTGCGGCGGCGGCAAGGCCCGTCACGGGATGCCGTCGCGCGAACTCCAGTGTCCCGTCGAGCATGTCACCGAGAGTCATCGCACGAATGTCGGTCGCCTGTTCGGCCGCGCGAGTGCGCGAGCGTTGCAGAACCTGTTCGGCATGCTGCAAAGCCGACCGCGCCTGCTCGACAACGGCCGCCGCGGCCCGCACTTCGTCGCTGGACGCAGCGGGCGGTGTGGAACCGTCGCGAACTGGCTGTCGATTTCCCGCACGTCTCCTCGCCACCGCTGGTTACTTCCTCTCGCGTATCCCTGTTGCCGCCACCACGCCACCTGTAGAGCGTAGCTTATGGCCGTTCGAGCCGTGAGCAGTCGAGGGCGGCAAGCGGCGGCGCGGCCGTGCGTCCGACCGCACAGGCCGCGCAACCCGCAGAATCGGCCGGCTAGTACTCGTAGGCCGTATCCCCGAGCACGAGGATGACGGTTCCGTCTATGGCCAGGTACTTCGCCACCTCCTTGCCAAAACGCGTGTTCAACTCAAAATACTCGGGACTGAATCGTTTGATCTTCTGGACGTTCTTCAGCTGCTCCTCCTGCAGGATGGAATCTTCCCAACGTTCGTTGCGCCAGAAGAAGGTTTTGTTGCCCACGTTCAGCACCGTGCGAATCAGCTGCGGGCCGCTGTCGGGTTCCGACACAACCGGCAGACCGCCGCTACCCATTCCCGCGCCGGGTAGACCGCCGCCGCGCGGTCCCATCGCAGCTGAGCCGCCGCGGCCGCCGTAGGCACCACCCCCCATGCCGGGATAGCCGCCCGCACCGCCGGGCATTGGTGCCGCATCCGCGGCGCCCATCGCGGCCGGTGCCGTGATGCTCTGATAGCCCGATCCGAGGGCTGTTTTGGCACGCTGGAACTCGTTCTTGAGCTGACGCTGGTCAAAAGCATAGGCACCGCTCTCCAATTGCAGGCTATCCAACGCCACGCCGGCTCGCCGCTGGTTGGAGGCCAGGTCGCGGACGCTCAACGTTTCGTCTGCCAGGAACGAGGTGTACGGCGTCAGGATCCCGTGTTTGGTCGCCAACGCCACCAGTTCGTTGATCAACTCCTGGTTCTTGCCGTGCAGGTCTACTTCGTCGATGATCTCACCCACCCGCCGCAAGGCCCACAGTTTCTCCACAAACGCCTGCGATTCGTCCGTCGAGTACTCGACCAGCTTGGCCGGGAAATCAAACGACTGTTCTGCTTGATCCACCTTGCCACGAATCGTGACCTTCGCGCTCCCCGGTTGCTTGTAGCGGCCCACGACGACCAGTTGGTCGCCCGCGAACAAGTCGAAGGCCGCCGCCGGATAAATGCGGCTGACCGGGGACCCCTTGTCGGCTGGGAATTCCTCCAGATCGAAGGCGATCGACACGTCGACCAGGGCGGCGCGCCGATGCGCTGGTAGAGCTGCGCCACGTGCGTTTCAATATCCTCGTTCGGTCGCACGTACTGGCTTTGACCAAAACAGGCTCGCGTCAGCTTGTCCAACAGCAGGCTGTTGACGTCGTAACCGACACCAAAGCTGAAAATTCGTGCTCGCACTTTGTTGGCTTGCCGCGCGTTGTCAATAATCTGCATCTCACGGCGTTCACCGGCCGTGGGCAGCCCGTCGGTGAGGAAGACGATGTAGGTGGGACGCTGGTCGTCCTGCAACTGCGTCATGGCCGCCTGCAGGGCACCGTCGATATTCGTGCTTCCGCCAGCATAGATCCCCTCGACATAACCCAGCGCCTCGTTGCGCGTCTGATCATCGTACCGCTGCAGTTCGGGCTTGAAACTCTCGACACGACTGTCATAGGCAATGATGTTGAACAGGTCGTCCTTGTTCAAGCTGTTCAAGACGAACTTCAGCGCGCCCTTGGCCTGTTCGATCTTCTGGCCACTCATGCTCCCCGACCGGTCCACCACGAAGACCACGGTCTTCGGCATCGGCTTGTCGGTCGCCCGCTTGATTTCCGGGCTGACGAGCAACAGGAAGTAACCTTCGTCGTTCTTGTCTGGGCGATAGCTCAAGACGTTGGCCGCCACCTGCTGGTCGCCCACATCGTACATCAGGCGGAAATCGGACGTCGGCACCTCGTTGGTGGAGGAAAACGTGATGCGAGCACTCGTGTCGCTCGGACGCTTCACCTCGATCGAATGCGTTGGACTGTAGATGTTCTTGATCGGGACGTTGCTTTGGATTGTGGCGTCGACACTGACTTTCTCCACCGGGTGCGACGTGTACTTCGCCGTGCTCAACGGGAACAGCCATTCGGTCAATCCCTGCGTCTTCCGGCAGATCTGGCTGTACCGCATCGTGACCGTTCGCTTGACCCCCGGCGGGACGGGAAACACACTGGTCTTTAACATGCCGGTCCCCATCCATTCCAACAACGCCGGGTCTTCGTTGCGGCGAATGTGCCCTTCGTAAATACGGCGAGCTTCCTCGGCGTTCAGCAGCTTGGCCGGGTATTCTTTGCCGTCCACCATGAACGTCATCTGATCGACAGCGCCGTCGTAGGGGAGCGGGAAGATAAAGGAGACTTCCATCTGGCGACTGCCAGTGTTCACGAACGATTGCGAGACCTGCACCTTGGCGACCTGATCGGTCACGTTGGCATTGACCTGCAGTTCCTGGATTTTGTACGACTGCGGTGGCTCGGGACGCGGGGGGCGGGGGGTCGGACCGGGATGCGGCCAGATGAACGGACGCGGCAGCCGATAATGCTGGTCCGGTCGATCGTCTACCAGTAATCCCTGTGCAAAAAGCGCCGACGCAGCGAGCGTCATGACGACAGTCATCAGGCATCGAAGTAACCGGGACATGAAAGATCTCCCCCAAGCTATGTGATTTGCGAGGCCCCTGTGCTCGACAGCACCCAATCCGACCCGCATCCGTGCCTGCTGCTTGATACCACCCAGGCAGTGGTCATACCTGTCAGTTTTCCCAGACACACATGTGGTGCATCACTTACGACGTGCCGAGTCGGCGAAAAGTTCCCCCCTTCGCTTCGCCCGGCCGTGCCCCCATCGGGCTCGCCCCGATGGAGCAGTGACTGGTTGCCCCCATCGGGCTTGCCCCGATGGAGCAGTGACTGGTCAGCTACCGCAGCGGCCCATCGCCCCGCCCGGCCGTGCCCCCATCGGGCTTGTCCCGATGGAGCAGTGACTGGTCAGCTACCGCAGCGGCCCTTCGCTTCGCCCGGCCGTGCCCCCATCGGGCTTGTCCCGATGGAGCAGTGACTGGTTGCCCCCATCGGGCTTGCCCCGATGGAGCAGTGACTGGTCAGCTACCGCAGCGGCCCTTCGCTTCGCCCGGCGTTGCCCCCATCGGGCTTGTCCCGATGGAGCAGTGACTGGTTGCCCCCATCGGGCTGCCCGATGGAGCAGTGACTGGTCAGCTACCGCGGCGGCCCTTCGCCGTGATTTGAGGTAATTGGAGAAAATGGGAAGTCTTCCCTGCAGCCCTGCAGCCCGTTGCCTGGAAGCTGGTCTTGCCGCAATTCTTGATTTCGACGACACTTCCGCCCCGCTTGTTCCCGCGGGATCGCACCGTTGTGGAGAGGTACGTCGATAGTCTCCGGCTTTCACGCCCACAGCCGTATGTAGAGAATCATGATTCCCATCAGAACTGCCTGGACTCTATCGATTCTCGCGGTCGTTCTGGCCGTAGTCTCCCTGGCGGGATGCGAATGGCATCGCGGACTGCACGGCCTTCACTCTGGGGGCGTCACACCCCAAGCGGCCCTGGCGCAGAACCCGATGTACGTTCCGCTGAGCGATCGGGAATTTCTGTGGAACCAGCTGATCGACACGATGGATGACTATTTCGAGATTAAGCGGGAAGAACGAGTACGGTTGGTGGGTGGTGTGCTGACGGAAGGCCAGGTCGAGACGTTTCCGCAACCGGGCGCCACGATACTCGAGCCGTGGCGGGATGACTCGTCGCCCGGCTTCGAGCGCAACTATGCCACGTTGCAGTCGATACGTCGGCGGGCGAGCGTATACGTCCGGCCCCAGGCCGATGGCGGCTATCTGGTGGAAGTCGTGGTTTACAAGGAACTGGAAGATTTGAGCCAGCCGGAACACTCCATTGTGAATGTGGACGGGTTACGGACTGACGGTACGATCGAGCGTCCTGAGAAGAACGTCCAGATGGGCCCCGTCACATTAGGGTGGATTGCGGTGGGTCGCGACATGGCACTCGAGCAGCGGATTCTCACCCAGCTGCGCGGACGTCTCGGAGTCGGTAGCGGCAACTAAACGGCATCCGATGCTGGTTCCGCCGCGTCACTGATAGTGGCATAGCCTATCTTGGCGAGCGGCCAACACTGCTACGGAATCCTACTGGCACCCTGGTTTTCACGCCCTTGGCGTGGCATTCGCGGCATCCGTGGACAGGGAGACCACGAACATGGCATTGAGCGCATTTGACGACAAGTTGAAGCCGCCTGGGGAAGATGATCTCCGCCGCATGCTGGGGCGAAGCAACGTTCATTGGGACGACCTGAGGAAATCCGTGGCAGCACAATATTCCCCGGTGGATGAGGCGTGGAACTTCGCCGGTGCCAAATATGGTTGGTCGCTCCGATTGAAGCGGAAGAACCGCACCGTGCTCTACATGACGCCGTGCGAGGGGCATTTCCTGGTAGGGCTCGTGCTGGGAGGTAAGGCCATCGCAGCCGCTCGCGATGCCAATTTGCCTGATTCGGTCCTCACAATCATGGCTGAAGCCAGGAAGTACGCGGAAGGGACGGGTGTCCGGATCGAGGTGAGGAACAGGAAGGATCTCCAGAACGTGAAAAGCCTCGCCGCAATCAAGATGGCGAACTGAACCATCGCCGCGGAATGTCTTGGAGCGGGCTCTGAATGAGCGTGTTTCTGCATGTGCGGCCCGTTCGTTTCTGCGAAGTCGACTTCGCGTTCGCTTGCCTGGGCCAGCGGATACGCACATGGCGGTCACGCGAGGCCGGCCTTCATTAAGATTGGCAGTTCTGTCGCGGCTGCCGCGTCGCGCGCACACAACGCGTCCATGCTCGGCAGCTACGGTTAATGAGCCAGCGTGATTCGGCGACAGGCATCCGGCGTGCGGTCAGGAACACGCCGGCATTCCAGAAGCTGCGCGCTGCCAAATCGCTATCGGTCATTTAGTGGGCGTGTCCGTCGGGGCCATGGACATGGCCGTGTGCCAGTTCTTCCGGGGTCGCTTCACGCACCTCTCGCACGGTGATATCGAAGTTCAGGTTCACGCCGGCCAGCGGGTGATTGCCGTCGACCGTGACGATGTCGTCCGCGATCGCGACAATCGTGATCACCAACGGTCCGTCACTCGACTCGACCTGAAACTGCATGCCCAGATCGAGATCCTCAATCTCGTCGAACTGTTCGCGCGGAACCTCCTGCTGCAGGTCGTCGTTCCGCTCTCCGTAACCGTCTTCCGGAGCGACCACGATCTGCAGCTGATCGCCCACTCGTTTGCCGTCCAGCTCCCGCTCGAGGCCGGGAATAATCTCGCCGCTTCCGTGCAGGTACGACAATGGCGTTTGGCCTTCCGACGAGTCGAGTACCTGACCCTCGTCGTCAGTCAGCGTGTAGTCGATGGAGACGACAGTGTCTTTCGCGATCTGCATGGCACATACCACCTGTCCTGGAGGTTCTTTCCCTCGTCGGCCAGTGGCAACACGCGTCACCAGCGGCGGCGAACAAGGTCGAGGGGCAGGGCGAGCGAAGCAGGCAGGGGCAGCAGCATTGGAGCCAACGGCACGTGCTCAATTCGACAAGCCAATCTGCCGGCAGTGTATCGTATCGTTCCCGGGTCGTTCAATCCGTCTCGCGACGGTGCCAGACAGTCGGCCGGGCAGGGACTTCGCCCTGGCGAGCGTCCGGCAGCTTTCCCAGTTGCCCGGGCCGTGAAGTTGACTTCCGCAAGGTGTCCGGTGACACTGACACGTCCGTCACCCGCGGCACGATTGTTGGACGATTGAGTCGCCAAGACACACTGCCGCATCCGGCGCCTCGCGATGGCGATTTGCTTCCTCGCACCAACCCAAAGAGACAGGCACTGCTGGCGACGCCCGCTGTCTACGACGCGGCAGGCTGGTCCGGCGTGGCGGGGGGCTGCTCGGGGATGCCCAGCACCATACTGGCAGCGGGGACCGCGGTGGCGTGCGCCACCGGCAACATGATGGTAAAGGCGGTTCCTTTGCCCACCGTGCTCTGCACCCGGATTCGACCCCGATGCGCCTCGACGATGTTCCGGCAGGATGACAGGCCCAGGCCAGTACCACCTTTGCCCGTTTCGTCCGGGCCATCCTTGGTGCTGAAGAACGCGTCGAAGATGCGCGGCAATTTGTCGGCCGGGATGCCGATGCCATCGTCACGCACCAGCAACACGACCATGTCGCTCTCCGGGTCATGGTCCAGTTTGATCAGCAGTCGACCACCCTGAGGCATGGCTTGACGCGCATTGATCAACAGATTCAACAGGATCTGTTGGATCTGGTTCGCGTTGACCAACGCCTGCGGCACCGGCGAAATTTCTCGGTCCACACGGACCCGGTACTTGTTCAATTCGCGTTCGAGCAACACGAGCGCATCGTCGATCAATTGCGCCAGATCGGTCGGCTCGAAGTTGTCGGTCCGGTTGCGCGCGACACCCAGAATCGAATTGGTAATGCGAGCCGCTTTCTGGCTGGCCGCCAGGATCTTATCGAGGGCCTTGTCGCGCGTGGCATCATCTCGGCAGCGAATACCCATCTTCGCGTAGTTGATGATCGTCATGAGCACATTGTTGAACTCGTGCGTCGTCGTGCCGACCAGTTCCCCCAACGACGTCAGTTTCTGAGCATGTTGCAGCTGTTGGGTGAGGATTCGGACTTGTTCCTCGAGCGATGGGTGATCCGGGTTGCTATGTGACGACATTGGGGGAATCCCTTTCCACTCATGGTGGCAAGCTGGCAGGACGCGGGCAGATCCCGGACCTTCTCGATTCAACTTGCTTGCCGCATTCTGCGCGACTGTCACGCCTTACCCCGCGGCCGTGGGTTAACTCGTTGTGCACCTTCTGGTTAGCTCTTATTGACGTATCGGAGAATCGAACTGGGCAACTGAAACCGAAGCCGGTATAATCCCCGCCCGCTGGAACTGGTAACAGCCACGGATTCAAGGCGAGTTGGGGGAGCTAGGATGCACACAGTCGAATTATTGGAAGAGGCATGCGAGGTCGCGGGCCAGCTGGGTTACCGAACGCGACAAGAGTGGTTGGGCGGCAGCGGCGGCGGGGCATGTGAATTTGCCGGCCAAAAGTGGATCTTTATCGATCTGGCACTCAACGCGATCGAGCAATTAGAGCAGGTTTCCGACGCTCTGCAGCGTGATCCAGGGATTCACCTGGTGGATCTGTCGCCACCTTTGCGGCAGTTGCTCGGCCTGCGTCGGGCCGCTTGAACGGGGGGGGTGAGGCGAGCAGTGCCAAGGGCCCCACAGCTGCTGCCGCTGAGACTCTGGCGGGCTGCGTTGGGCGGGCTGCGTTGGGCACCCGCTTTCTTATTCTGATCGGTACAGCTGTTGTGCCTCAATGTACTCCTCGACGGCGCGGGGCGTGCGATAGCGAATGCTCTGGCCGTTGGCTACCCGGTGGCGGATCTCGGTGCTCGCCAAATCGACAAGCGGCATCGTGACCTGGCAGCGGTGGAAGAGTGCCAGGCGATTGGCGTCCACCAGGTGCACGAGGACCGACAAGGAGGGTATTGCAGCGCCGACGCGCCGAACCACGACTGGGATGGCCAGCTGACAAATCCGTTGCGGTTCGCGCCAATGCGGCAGGTCCTCCAGCGAGTCAGCTCCCATCAGGAAAAACAGGACGGCGTCGGGCAACTGGTGGTGGAGGGTCTCCAATGTTTCGAAGGTGTAACTGATCCCGCCCCGATCGACTTCCAGCGTGCTGACCTGGAGGGCCGGATGGCCGCCGACGGCCAACCGGAGCATTTCCACGCGATGCCGGGCACTCGTGCACCCCCGTTCCAGCTTGTGCGGGGCGGATGCGGCGGGGAGGAGCCAGACCTGATCGAGCTGGCATTGTTCGCGACACGATTCGGCCAGCAGCAAGTGCCCGTAGTGCACGGGGTCGAAGCTGCCGCCGAAAATGCCGAGGCGTTGGGGGATATCGGTGGTCATGATGTGGTTGCTGGATGGCGGTAGAGTCGGAGCTTCGCGGCCCGGACGAGGGCTGGCGTCCCAATTGGAGTGGGGCTCCGATCAAGTTACCGCAATCCACGAGTCGACGTGAGGGGGGGCGACCCACTCGCGCGGCAGCCGGGCGCACCACCCATCACTTGTGCGCTCCGTCTCTGATAGACTGGCGGGGGTAGGGGAGTGGCTGACCACGCTGGGGGGTGACGGGCCGATGGGCGAACAGCAGAGGGATCTTTTTGAGAAGCAGCCGCCCCCGTGGGAATTGGACGACGAGCGCGAGTCGTGCGTTGCCGAGGTGGTCTTCTCTGAGTTCCCGTTTGGGCCCTACGATTACGAGGTTCCGGCCTCGTTGCGGGGAGTCGTGCAGCCCGGGATACGCGTTGAGGTGCCGCTGGGGCGAGGAAATCGCAAGCGCGTGGGATACTGTGCTGAGGTGACCAGCGCGGGGAGTCGGCCGGAATCTGAAACCGATTGCCGCGGCGGTTGACGGCCAGTCACTGCTGTCCTCACCCATGCTGCGGCTGACGCGGTGGATGTCGCAGTATTATCTGTGCCCCCTGGGGCAGGTGCTCGAGGCCGTCGTGCCGTCGGGGGTGCGCGGTCAGGCGGGGACGCGGGAACAGGTCTATTTACGGGTCCCGACCGCCATTGCCGCGCGGATCACGCAGTTGAAGTTACCCGAGAAGCAGGCGGCGGCGCTCCGCATCTTGGCGATGTCTCCACAGCCCCTCACGCCGGCGGAATTAGCCGAGGCGGCTCACTGCACGCAGGCTCCCATCTTGACGCTGCGCCGCAAGAAGCTGGTGGTGGATGAAGTGCGGCGCATCCACTTGGGAATTGCCGACGCGGCCGCGGTCGAGCGCCAGAAGCATCTGTTGCTCAACGATGACCAGCAGCTGGCGCTCCAGGCGATTCTCGGCCCGCTGCGCGAGAATCGGCACGAGACAATCGTGGTGCATGGCGTCACCGGCAGTGGCAAGACGGAGGTCTACATTCGGGCGATTGACGAAGTGATTCAATACGGCCGCCAGGCGATTGTGCTGGTGCCCGAGATCAGCTTGACGCCGCAAACGCGTACGCGCTTCCAGTCACGTTTCGACCGCGTGGCGGTCTTGCACAGCCATTTAACGCCGCCCGAGCGGCATTGGCACTGGCGACAGATCGCCTCGGGCCAGGTCCAGGTGATCGTTGCGCGCAAAGCGCCGTGTTTGCCCCCACTCCGAATCTCGGGCTGATTGTCATTGATGAAGAGCACGACGCGTCGTTCAAGCAGGACAAGGCGCCACGCTACCATGCGCACGATGTGGCGTTGCGGCGCGCCGAGATGGAACACGTGCCGGTGGTGTTGGGGTCCGCCACCCCGTCGCTCGAAAGCTGGTATCGGGCTCAGCAAGGGGAGTACCGACTGGTCGATATGCCGCGGCGAGTTTCCTTTCTGCCGTTGCCCGATGTGTCGACGGTCGACCTCCGCACGCAGACTCAGGGGCGGGGGCGTCGGGGTGCGATTAGTCAGCCCCTGTACCAGGCGGTCCAGCAGGCGCTGCGCGACGACGGACAGGTGATCCTGTTGTTGAATCGGCGGGGGTATTCCACCAACATTCAGTGTCCCGATTGCGGCTTCGTGGTGAAGTGTCCCAATTGCGATATCGCGCTGACTCATCATCGTGAAGGCGAGCGGGCAGCGTGCCATTATTGTGAGTACGTGATTCCGGCGCCGGCCAAGTGCCCGGAATGCCGAGCGGATGACATCCGGTATTCGGGCCTGGGAACGCAGAAGCTGGAAGCCGAGGTCCACGCTCGGTTCCCGGATGTGCCGTGCCTGCGGATGGATAGCGATTCGATGGCCAAACACGGGAGCCACGAGCAGGCGCTGGACCGCTTCCGCAACGGCGAGGTGAGGATCCTGGTGGGAACGCAGATGATCGCCAAGGGGCTGGATTTTCCCAATGTTACCTTGGTCGGTGTGATCAACGCCGATATTGCCCTCCATTTTCCCGATTTTCGCGCGGCCGAACGGACGTTTCAGTTGGTCACCCAGGTGGCCGGCCGCACGGGCCGCGGCCAACGGGGCGGGCGGGTCGTGGTGCAGACCTACAGTCCCGATCATCCGGCGATTCTGGCGGCCCAACGCCACGATTACATCATGTTCGCCAACCAGGAATTGCCGATCCGACGCGAATTCGGCTATCCGCCGATGATCGCCATGATTCGTATTGTGGTCCGCGGTCCGGTGGAAGCGACCGCCGACGAATTTGCCCGGCACGTGGCCGAGTTGTTGCGGCAAGAGACGGATCGCCAAGGCGTCGTGCCCCGGATCATGGGGCCGACCGCCGCACCGATCCCGCGATTGCGCGGCCATTTCCGCTTCCATATCCTGCTCTATCACGCCGTGCAGAGTGAGCTGTCAGCCCTCGTGCTCGCTGCCACCAACGCTCTCAAGTCCCCCGAGGGCCTGGTCTGGACCATCGATGTCGATCCGATCGATATGTTGTGATGCTCCGCTGACCTCGCATGACAACGACTTCGGAGAACGGAGAACGGGAGAACGGAGGATTTCTGAACTCCAGCTCTTGCGCGGTGCTGCCAGGTGTTGGCTCCTATCGGGTGCTCTTCGCACGGTCGTCGAGACATCTGGATCTGGAAATGTGTGGCATGCCCCGTGGTGAGAACGTGCAGGCGGCCCATGACAGCGGTTTTGCCGGCAGCGGCGGTTTTGAGTTCTGGGTTTTGTTCTTCTGTTTCTTTTGGGGGTTTTCGAGTTCTGGTTTCGAAATTTTTTTTGGGATTTTGGATTTCGTATTTGTTTCGGATTTCGATATTCGGATTTCGGATTTCCTGCTTCGTTGCGGTCCGCGGACGCGTCCGGATCGCGGTGATCCGATCGCGGCCTGGGGGGCAAGGGATTTTTTTCGATTTCAGGCAACCCGCTGTCGACTCGCAGCCGGCAAGCTGCTCTGGTTCCAGATGGCCGGTGCCCGTAGAATGGGGGCGGTTGTCGGTCTGGATTCCCGTCCATTTGTCTGCCAGCATTTCCTCACATGAGCTATCGCTCCATCAAACGCGTACTTGGTGAAACGAGCCTCGAGCGCAAGTGCCGATTGCTCTTCGGGGCCTGTTTGCTGCTCTTGATCGGGGGCGCGTTCTGGGGGGTGGATCGAATTGCCGGCCGGCTGGTGATGACCACCACACGCAATCACGGTCATGATCTGGTCGACATCATCATGATCAAGGTACATTCGCTGTTCTTACAGACCAATCCTCAGAACGATCTGTATCGAGAGGAGATGAGCCGCGAGTTGCTGAAGGATATCATCGTCGATTTTGAAGAAAGCCAGGATTACCGCTACGAGTTTGTGTCGCTGTCGACCGCCTATCCCTTGCGATCAGTGACGCCGGTTGGTCCGAAGGACGAGAAGGAACGCGAGCTGCTGATCGAACTGGAGCGGAAGGACCGGCAGCAACGCCAGGAACTCAGGCAGGCCCAGGAACTCAGACAGGCCCAGGAACCGGCTACCGGCCAAATGACTCCCCAGCAGGTATTGGGCGGCGTGGACGAACGCGTTGTGCGCCCCGCGTACGTCGAGCGGCGTCCGGAAGAGGGGGGGAACGAATATCACTATTTCGAACCGATAAGTTTCAAGAGCAGGTGCCAGGACTGCCATAAAGCGCCGCAAGATTTGGGGACCAGTTCGGCGGCCGAGATTGGTGAATCGTATGTTGCCGAGCCACCGTTGCTGGCGGTGAAGGTGATTCTGCCGTACCAAGAGACCGCCGGGGGAGCGATCAGCAGCTCGCGCGCCATTTTGATTGCCGTGGCGATCCTGACGGTGTTTCTCGCCATGGTCACGCTCTACCTGATCGTCCGCTACGTGATCGTCAAGCCATTGCAGCATCTGCGCGATGTGAGTGATGAAGTGAGTCGCGGCAAGCTGGAAGTGCGGGCCGAGATTTACACCCGCGATGAATTCGAAGAACTTGCTCACTCGTTTAACCGCATGTTGCGTCACCTGACCGAAGCGCAAAGTGAATTGCGGCGAGTCAATGAGGATCTTGACAGCAAGGTGGATGAGTTGGCTCAGCTGAACATGCGGCTGTACGAAATGAATCGCCTGAAGGATGACTTCCTGGCGAACATGAGCCATGAGCTGCGTACTCCCTTGAACAGCATCATTGGGTTTTCCGAAGTGCTGCAGGGAATCAGTTCGCTCAATGACAAGCAGAAACGATATGCCACCAACATTCAGAAGTCAGGCCGGGTCCTGCTGGAGATGATTAACGACATTCTGGACCTGGCCAAAATGGAAGCCGGCAAAATGGAGATCCGGCCGACGGAATTTCGCGTCGATACGCTGGTCCAAGCCCAATGCGATATGGTCCGTGCGCTGGCCGAAGACAAGAATATCGACCTGGTGGTGAACGTGAACAGGAGTCTGCCGGCGGTCTACCAGGATCAAGCCAAAATTCAGCAGATCCTGACCAACTTGCTGTCGAATGCCATCAAGTTCACGCCCGAAGGCGGACGTATTGAGGTGACCGCCGACCACGACCATGAGGGTCGACTGCTCCTCACCGTCGCTGACACGGGAGTCGGCATCGCCGAAGAGGATCGGGATATCATCTTCGAGAAATTCCGGCAAAGCAATTCCATCCTGGGCGAGGATGGTTTGACACGCGAGTATTCGGGGACCGGCTTGGGGCTCTCGATATTAAAGGAACTCTGCAAGCTGCTGCGCGGGGAAATCAGTTTCGAAAGTGAGTTGGGGCAGGGGAGCACGTTCACCGTGGTGCTCCCCTGGGTCTCCGCGGATCGTTCGCTGCGCGAGAGTGCCCTCAATATCCAACTGCACGACCTGGCCGCGCCAAAGGCTGATGAATTCACCGCGCAAAAGCCGATGTAGCCGGCTCACGCCATGTCGAGGAGACAGGATCAGCGGCCGTCCCCTCAGCGCCCCACGGCGAATCAAGAGACGCCTGAGCGTGTTCGCGCCGCCCGCGGAGGGCAATTGCCCACTGGCCGCTCCTGTGTGTATAGTCAGCACTCGCCCGTCATACTGCTGACGGCATTGGCACTCTGTCACTTCCTCCTACGGTTGCGATCGATGAATCAAGATGACCGACCAGCCACTGTGCACCTGTTCACCGACGGCGCCTGCAGCGGCAATCCAGGCCCCGGAGGCTGGGCCTTCATCCTCCGCCATCTCGCCACGGGCAAGGAGATGGTCGGTTCCGGCGGAGACGCCCATGCGACGAACAATCAAATGGAACTGCTGGCGGTCATTCGCGGTCTGGAAGCGCTGAAACGCCCCTGCCACGTCGAACTGTTCACCGATAGCGTGTACGTCGGCAAAGGACTCCAAGAATGGATGCCCAAGTGGAAAAAAAACCAGTGGCAACGCCGCGAAGGAAAGCAGTGGCTGCCCGTCAAGAACGAGCAGCTTTGGCGCCGACTCGATCAGCTCGCTCAGCAGCATCGCATCAAGTACACACGCGTGGCCGGGCACAGCGGCCATCCCGAGAACGAAAGATGCGACGAACTGGCCGTCGCCGCTTGTGAACGGTTCAAATAACGTGTGCTGCCTGTTCGCCGTGCCGCGTTGGCGAGGCGGCGAGTGGGGGGGCTGCATAAACGGAATGAATTCCGTTTTACGTAGGGGGTGCTGCATAAACGGAGTGAATTCCGTTTTACGTAGGGTCGAGTTGGAGCAGTTCGACCACCGCCCGCGCCACTTCCTGGCGGCGCTCTTCGATCGGCGCGGGGTCGATGGTGAAGTTGGTGATGCCGGATGTGATCTGCGGCGGCACGGCCAACAAGGCCTCGTAGGCTGTCCGTTGGGTGGCCGTCAAGTGGGCGGCTCGGCTGTGTAGCAAGTTGCGGAGGATGGTGAGGTACTCGTAGTCCTCAATCCCGTCGCGCAACATTTCGAGCCGCAGACATTCGACGGGTCCTTCCAACACGCTTTCGGCCGGGCGGCCGTCGGCAGCCGCCTCGGGCGGGTACACGAATCGACCATCGCCGTTGCCCCAGGGGCGGCGCGATCCGTCCGGAGTGCTGTAGCCGCTCACCCAGCTCATCGGATCGGTATAGGGATTCTGTGGCTGACTTGGATCGGGATAGGCGGCCGATGAGGTCCAGTAATTCGTCTCCCACACCAGGATGCCGGCAATTTGCCGCTGCCAGGTTTGCCACAGCCACACTCGCATCTCGGTGCCGGGATGGTCGATGAACAGCGTGCAATAGGGGGCCTGCGGTCCGGTGCAGACATACCACCAGAACTCCTCTCCCGCTGCCCGCCGTTGTTCGGCACTCTCCTGGTCGTAGGAGGCCGTCAAGGGACACCAGATGTTGGGGCCGCCGATCAACGCGGGCTCGACTTGTTCGGTCAGCATGCGGTTGATAGCGGGAGCCCATTGCTTGAGTGTGGCGAAGCCGTTGTTCACGAACTCATAGTCCTTCGGGTCCGGTTCGTCGAACCAGTATACGAAGGCCTCGTCGAGCCATCCCTTGTCACGCAAGTGGGACTCCAGCTGACCGAGATATGCCTTCATTGCTTCGCGATACTGAGGCGTGTCCTGCGAGTAACCGAGCAGTTGCGGTTCGTAACGTTCATGGAAAGTACCTCCCCCCAGTCCCGGGACAGGCAGGCGAAAGGTATTGAAATGCAGCTCGTCGATGGCACGGGTCATCGCCTGATCCCAACGCGTGAAATCGAATTCGGGCTGGGGAGTCGGCTGCTGCGTGGCTTCAAACCCGCCGCCGATGATGCGTTGTTCGCCCGTGGACTGGTCCACGACCGAGACTTCATCAAACCAGGCCGTGCCGGTCAATGCGCCGTCTTCACGCCACAAGGTGGCCCGCAGGTCCAGCAAGACGCTGCGCGCATCGGCGGGGAATTGCTCGATCTTCAACTCGACGTGCCGCCACTCGGTGCTCCCTTCGATCCGCAGGTCGTTGTTGCGACCGGACAGCCAACGTTGAGCGGCGTCAAAGTGCCGCAGTGTTACGAGGAACGGCTGGTCAGCTTCTCGAGTGCGATACCAGAAGCTGAGTAAGAGACCTTGCTGGGCCGCGGGAATGGGCGTGTGATACTGGGCCGACACATTGTCGTGAGTGGAGTCATCAGTGATTCTCAGCGACGCCTTGCCCGCGTACGCGTGCTGTTCGTCGCGTTCACCACCCCCCCAGGCCGGCAGATTCTTCCAGGTGACCTCGATCGGATCGAACGGGGCACTCTCGTAGGGCGAGATGTGATGTTCCGAGAGGCAGCGGAAATACTTGTCCAGGACTTCTCGCTGCTGTGGCTCGGTTTGCAGTCGGTGATACCGCGACACGAGTGAAGTATCGAAGCCAAAGGCCGTTTTACACGTCATGCGATCCGGCAATTCAAACCCGAACACTTCCACCTGCAGTGGCACGGTCTCGCTGATCCCTTCGGCGTGCAACGAGATGGTGCCGCGATAGACCCCGGGGGGCTGTGCCTTGGGGACACGAACGCGGATCCACAGGGGAAAATTCCGATCGGCCGTCAGGTCCACGGGGTCCGTCAGCCGCGGGAGTGGATCGGGCCACAGGCCTGTGGTTCCGCTCGCGTCGGTCGGCTGAGTCACGTGAACGTAGCGCACCTGCAGGATATCGATCCTGGCCGCCGGAATCTGGCTGCTGTCAGGACCGGCCAGGTCGCTGGCCGAGACGGTCAGATTGCGCAGCGGCTGCCCAGGACGCAGCACCAGCTGTGCTGCTTCAGCCTCGTTGGCGGCGGCGCGAATGACCATGGCCGGGGCGGTCGCTGTCGGAGTCGGTCGCCGCACGCCGACCTTCCAGCCCGACGAGCACCACCAGAGTCCCAGTGATTCGTCGGTACTTGGCAGTGCCGCACCGTAGTGAGCCGCGTGAAGCGCCGGGACCTCGACGCTCGTGTCGGCGGCAAAGGTGGCGTCGCCGGTAATGGCTAGTCCTATCCGATACCGGCGGACGGCTGAGAGCGTGTAAGGAACTCGCAGCGCTGCGTTTTCTTCTCCGGCTGCGAGCGTTATCGCTTGTCGTATCGGCGCGGATAGCGGCGCCGGCGAAGCACTTTCTGCCACCGGTGTCACCGTCACCAAGGCATTCAGTACCAGTGGTCCGCTGGTTTGATTCTGCAGTCGCAAGTCAATGAAATCCTGTTCGCCCGTGGTCGCGTCTCCCATCCCCTGAATCGCGACATTCAATTTGGGATCATCCTGAGAGATCGCGAAATACTGCGTCGCTCCGACCAGATCCATGCGCTCGCCAGCCAGGTTCGCTTCATACACGTATCCATACAACTGTAAGGCGGCGGGGGCTTCCTCTCCGGCTTTCTTCCGCGCGGATAGACGGACCCACAGTTCCGTGGCGGGAAGCATGTTGCCAGGCACACGAAACGTCTGGCTGCCGAGGCTCCCGCTGGTTCCCACTGGTTGCCACTGTTCGCCTTCCCTGCTCACTTCGACCAGCAACTCGCCCCCCTGGTACCAGCCGATCTCCACTTGCACGGTCACGTCACTCTGGGCACGCCCCAGATCGTGATGATAGACGACGACGGTATCGGGGGACGACAGAACCCAGCGATTGGAATTGAACTGGCATTGTTGCCAAGCCAGTGGTCGCGCATGATTCGCCGACGCTTTTCCCAGTGGCGCCCTAAAGATGTAATGCCCGCTCTGAATAACCTCGCCGTCTCCCAGTTGGCAACCACCTTGAGAACGATAGACCGGAACGACGCGGTCCAATCGCACATCGTCGAAAGCAACTTCGCCCGGCACTTCCCACTGGCCGAAGCGCAGGCGAGCCTGGTCCTTGTCGAGTTGGCGCGGCGTGACAAAGAATGATTCGCAGGGTGTCCAAACCTGGTCGAGCGCCCCGAGATCGCGATTACAGAACAGGGGACCGCTCACCGGCAATCCGCCGCTGCCACGCACTCGCCGGGCTTGGAACTGCAGTCGATATACCGTATTGGGTGCGAAGGACAGCGGACCAGACAGCCATGCATTGTCGGAGGTGCCATCACCCGCCACCGCAACCGCTCGGCGCTCCCGTCGCCCCCGGCGTGATCAGCCCGCCCTCGCCTCGATTGAGGGTCCAGCCCGTGGGGGTCTGGTCACCTTCCTCGAAGGAAGCGTTGGGGACCGGCACTTCACCACTGCCGGCGGCTGTCAGACTTAGCAGGGTTATCACGGTGACGACCATTCGCAGGCAAGGCATGGCAGGACTCTCGGGGCGGTTTGTGCGGATCACACGTTCTGCTGTGTGAGGAATGTGCTTTCATTTTAGCCATGGGTGTAACCGTTGTGTGTAAGGGATCCACCAATCTTGAGGATTTCAGCGGTGTGCCATTTCGAGCCGTCCAACCCGCCACGCCCCGGCGGAATCCTGAGCCAGATTCAACATTGACAGGCTCTTGCTGCAGCAGTCGGGCTGCGGAGAGGTGGGGATTGTCCCCCTATCGGTTCCGCCGCCCCGCCGCCGCGACAATCCGACAACGTCATCCGACATTCCCCAAATCGAGGGCTTCGCCATAGCGTCGCACGACCTGGCGGCGCAGCATTTCGAAAGCGTTCTGAAAGAAGGCTGCATCCTCGGCCGAGATCATGGCCAGCGCATCATGACGCGCTTCTTCCAGGATGGTGCAATCCCGCTGCAGGTCCGCCACTCGCAGCGGGGGCATGCCGTGCTGGCGCGTGCCGAAGAGATCGCCGGGGCCCCGCAGCGCAAAATCGATTTCCGCCAGTTCAAATCCGTCCGTGCAGCGGCTGAAGGCAGCGAGTCGTTCTTGTGCGGCGGGAGTGGCAGGTGTGGCGAAGACGCACACATAGCCGGGGAATTTTCCACGGCGGACCCGGCCGCGCAACTGATGCAATTGTGCCAGCCCAAACCGCTCTCCGTCCTCGATCGTCATCAGAGTGGCGTTGGGGACATCCACGCCCACTTCAATCACAGAGGTGGCGACGAGCACTTGAGTCCAGCCGCGGCGGAATGAATCCATGACCGTTTCCTTTTCGGCCGACGACATGCGAC
The DNA here is from genome assembly GCA_963802295.1 of uncultured Planctomycetota bacterium. Classification (GTDB taxonomy): domain Bacteria; phylum Planctomycetota; class Planctomycetia; order Pirellulales; family Pirellulaceae; genus JAJRVM01. The sequence goes on from CAWDIM010000017.1 coordinate 196,232, forward strand.
CGTGGATCAGGTCGACGCGGAAGGCTTCCAGCGGTCCATTGGCCAACCGCTCGTACAATTCCTCCACATTCGACACCTCCTGCGACTCGGTATCCTCCACCCGCGGTGCAATGACGTAGGCCTGTCGTCCTTCGTGGAGCTTGCCACGTACGAACTCCCACCACTGCTGGCGCTGATCACTCGAACCGAGATACGTGTAGACGTTCTGCCGCCCTGGCGGCGATTCCCGCAAGGTGGACACGTCGAGGTCGCCGAAGAGCGACATGGTGACCGTCCGAGGGATCGGCGTGGCCGTCATCACGAGGTAGTGTGGATCCGCGCCGGCTTGCTTCAAGGCCGCCCGCTGCCGCACGCCGAATTTGTGCTGTTCGTCGATCACCACCAGCGCGAGACGGGGAAAAGACAGCTCTTCGTGCAGTAACGCCTGGGTGCCGATCAATAGGTCCACCTCGCCGGCGGAAATCGATTCGTGCAACCTGCCGCGTTGCGAGCCGGTGAGGGACCCGGTCAACAGTTCGATGCGCACTCGACTCTGACTCAGGTCCTCGTTCAGGGTGCGCAGATGCTGGCGCGCCAGGACTTCCGTCGGGGCCATCAGTACGGCCTGGTACCCATGCGCTACGGCCAACAACATGGCATACTCGGCCACCACGGTCTTGCCACTCCCCACTTCTCCTTGCAGCAGGCGATTCATCGGGACGGGGCGTCCCATGTCCGCGGCAATTTCCTCGATCGCCCGCTGCTGGTCAGCGGTCAAGTCGAAGGGAAACAGCCGGCGAATCCGCGCATTGACCTTGGTGGTCGCCGGCAGAGCCGGTGCGAGGTTCGATCGCTGCAGATGCCAGCGCCGCAGGGCCAGGGCCAGTTGCAGGACCAGCAGCTCTTGGTAGACAAAACGCCGGCGGGCTCGCACAACATCCTGCGGGTCGGTCGGCATGTGAATGCCGCGCAGCGCCGCGCCAATCGGCAACAGATCATGCTCGACGAGAAACGACGAGGGGAACACCTCGTCCATCGTGTCGGCGAACTCGTCAATCAGGTGCCGGACAATGTGCCGCAATCGAGACTGGCTGAGGCCTTCGGTCGACGAATACACAGCCAACATTTCGCCGCGCGCCGGCTGCTCGTGCTCGCCGAGTGTCACCACGCGCGGATGGGACAACTCCCAGCAAAGTCCCCGACGCTTGGGCATGCCCGACAGCATGACCCGCTGGCCCCGTACCAACTTCTGCCGCATGAAGGGCTGGTTGAACCAGATGGCACGAATCGGAGCTGTATCGTCGCGCAGCAGCACACCCAACACCGAACGTCCGCCGGCGAGTTCCCGCAGTTCGACTTCCTCGACCGTGGCACAGACGCAGACCTGACCCGTCCCATCAATCTCGCCGATGGACGTGATGCGCGTCAAATCCTCATAGCTGCGCGGAAAAAAGAACAAGACATCGCGTGCCGTCCTGAGATCCAGCCGATCCAACAGAGGTGCCAGCCGCGGACCAACACCCTTGAGAAACTGCACCGGCTTCTTCAATCGCTCAGCAACCGTCTCCTGATCGCTCTGCGTACTCATGATTCCCAGCCCCCTTCCGCGCGCAAACCAGCTTTGCGCCCGTTTCGCGAGAGAATGTCGTGTGCCCCCCTCGCGTCGCCTCGCATCATTCTACGGCGATTTGCCCAGTCAGAAAACGGGAGGAAGGGAGGAAGGGAGGAGGGGAGGAAGGGAGGAGGGTGGGTATGCTGCTGGTGGTTCGTTGTCGCGGTTTTGCCGGCAGCCGAGCTTTCTGTTCTTCAGTTTGGGATTTCGAGTTTGTTTAGGTTTGCGCGATGGCGATTTCGGATTTCCTGATTGGTGGCGGCCGCCGGCCGCGTTCAGCATTCACTATTCACCATTCACCATTATCCATTCACCTTTTCACGATTGTCCGTTGGGACTCAATGCGAGCGAACGGGGTTCTGCCTGTTGCTGCGAGCTCGTGGCGGGTGTAGGGCGGTTCATCGAACGGAATGAACTCCGTTCTACGTAGGACTCGTGATGGTGGGGAGACGTAGGGCGGTTCATCGAACGGAATGAATTCCGTTCTACGTAGGGGGGGATGGCGGTTAGGGGGGGTCGAGTGGGCTGACTTCGATGGCCAGGCCTGGGGCCTCGACTTTCACCAGCCGGCCGTCGCGGGTCAGCCAAAACGTGTTCTTGATCGGCTCCACAAAACATTCGAAACACTCGACTTCCTGGCCGGCCAGCGGGATCTTCTGGACCTTCTTCAGCTGAAACGTGAGCGGTATCACGCTCATCGTCGAGGGATGAAACGTGCGCAATTCGATCTGGCTGTCTTCCTTCAGGTCGAGTTGCGAACAGAGCAACGCAAAGGACGAAATGAGGTTATTGTCGAAGCAATACGTTCCTGGCTGGAGGGAAATCTCGCGTTTCATCTCCGTCGGTCCGGTGATCGACACCTTGACCTTATCGTCCCGAAAATCGCACTGGCGCGTGACCTTGACACCACCTGCTTCGAAGACCCGATGGAAGGAACGCGGCAGAGCGTTCGACCCGACTGTCAATTGCGTTGTGGACTGGACGCGCTTTCCTTGAGCCGTCAAATCGAGTGTATCCGTGACACAATACGACGGCTTGCCATCCAGTTCGACTGGCGTGACCCGAAACACCTCGGTTCCCAATGTGGTGGCGTTTTGTACGTAGGTATAGGTATAGTCCCGCTCGAGCTTCCACCCCAGGGGCTTGCCAGCGGCCGTTGCCGTGTGGGTGATGTCCCGGTTCGCCGGCTGATACTCCAACACTTCGATCTTGCGGGGAATGGCACCTCCCATCCCTTCGAACAGCTTGATGTGCACGGCGCTCAGGGCGTCCAGTTCACCGGTGGTCGGGTCGAAAGCCACCCAGCCGTCGGTTCCCATGTCGACCTCGACCCAGGCGTGCTGTCCGAAGCTCCCGCCGAACGACGGAGTGTAGACCACTCCTCCGACCAGCTTCGCCGGGATGCCGACGGCGCGCAGCATCGCGACGGTCAAGGTGGCGTGCGGCCCACAGTCGCCCGTTCGCTTCTCGAGCGCCATGCGAGCCGACGGGGAATCGGCAATGGTGTAGCGAATCTCCTGGTGGACCCAGTTGGCGATCTTGAGCACGGCAGCCCACCGGTCGTGAACGTCCTGGGTGAGTTCCTTGGCCAACGCCACGATCTGGGGATCGTCACTCTCGATCAAGGGCTCCGGCTGGAGCCACCGCGGCATGTCGGACGCGGCAGTCTGCGTGTCGGGAAACGGCTGCGGCGTCTGAGCCGCATAGGGCTTGGTTTGCACCGTGACGGTCCCGGTGATCTCACCGAGTTTCTTCTCTCCGTCAAACTTCTGCATGGCGGTGTTGAGTACCGACCCCTCGTTCGTGATCCCCTCGCCAATCACCGACACAGCGAGTTTGGCCCGCAACATACGCACTTTCAGGAAATCATCAAAGGCAATATTGGATTGCGTGAAATGCTGGGCGAGGATGTCCTGGACGCCCTCCTGCTCGCTGGCCTGGACCACACCGGAATCCGCCAGCATCACCGTAGTCTTCTGCGCAGGGATGTCCATTTTCAACAGTTGCCCCTCTTGAGCATCGACCCACAGAGCAATGCCGGCACCCTGCAACTGCCAGATCTGACAGGCGTGCGGCGTGTCGCGAACCGGGAGCTCCTGCTGGTCACCGGGCACCAGCCGAAACTTCTCGATGGTTCCGGTGTCGGGTAGGAAGACCGTGAATTCAAGCGGGCCGTCGGTCCCCGTAGCGGTCGCCGCCTTCGTCAGTAGATTCCAGTGGGCGAAATTGTTGCTGCCCAGAATCCGCGTGTTGTCCGGCAGCGCCGTCTGCTGAGGCTGACCCTTGGCGGCCCCTTCATCCCACCGCCATGTCTGCACTTGCTGGTCACCAAACTTGCACTCCACGTGTGAGGCCGCGCCATTCACGTTTTGAGTCACTTCGAAGTAGACCGGCGCTTGCGACTGCGGATCAAGCAGGGTGGTTGAGCGGAGTACCGTGTTGCGAGTGGCCCCGAGCAGGGCGAATTTGAGGGCTGTCGTCGACCGCAGACGACGCAGCTGGCGGCCATCCCACGTCGCATCATCGACCTCGATTTCAGCGTATCCAATCGACTTGCCGTCCAAGTCAAACGAGTAGAAAGTCTTCTCCACGGCACGTCCCGTGTCCGTCAGGCAGCAAAGAAAACCGAGAACCAGGCATGGTCGCAGACGAATCATGGAAAAACTCCCGGAAGAAACGGTCTCGCGTGCTGCACCGAGGATCGCTGATCGAACCATCCACGCGCGTCTGTTGCTCGGCGATCGCCCGGTATGGTGCGCGATCGGAATCTCCAAAGTTTGTGGCGGTGCTGTCCAACTCGCCCCATTCCACAGGGGACATCCCTCTCCTCGTTTTCGCCGTGTCCACGTCGGTCTTGAAGGGAATTCTCCGTTTCCCGCCGTTTTCGCGATTTCCGGATCTGGGGCCCGCTGATGCCGGACCGTCCTGTCTCGCTCTTTGCACGGCCGACTCGGCATTTCCCATTTAGCGTAGAGCCTTGTCCGAGATATCTTTGCGGCACCAGGCACCGGGCCAGCGAATGCACTTAACGGCAGTGTAAGCCTGCAGTTTGGCGGCCGATATCGAGTTGCCCAGGGCCGTCACCCCAAGCACTCGCCCGCCGCTGGTCACCACCTGGTCGTCCACCAGCTTGGTACCGGCATGGAATACCTTCACGTCCGGGAGCTCGGCCGCATTATCCAAACCGCGAATCGGCTGGCCACTTTCGTACTTGCCCGGATAACCTTCGGCAGCCATTACCACGCACACCGCCGGGCGAGGATCCCACTGCAACGGAGCCAGTTCGTCCAGTCGACCATCGACGGTGGCCTCCAACACGTCCACCAGATCACTCTTGAGTCGCATCAGGATCGGTTGGCATTCGGGATCGCCCAGTCGCACGTTGTACTCAAGTACTTTCGGGCCTTGGTGCGTGATCATCAGGCCCGCATACAAGACGCCGCTGAACGGGTTGCGGGACCGTTTCAGGGCGTGCACGGTGGGAACTAAGACGTGTTCCTCGATCCAGGCGAGCATCTTGTCGTCCACCAGCGGGGCGGGACAATAAGCTCCCATGCCGCCGGTGTTGGGACCCTTGTCGTTGTCATAAGCCGGCTTGTGGTCTTGAGCCGGCGTGAGCGTCACGATGGTGCGGCCATCGGTGATCGCCAGCACGCTCGCTTCCTCACCGTCGAGCCGTTCTTCAATGATGATCTCGCGGCCCGCGTCCCCGAATTCACGCTCCACACCGATCCGCTGGATGGCTTCCAAAGCGTCCTCGCGCTTCGAACAGACAATCACCCCCTTGCCCGCCGCCAGACCATCGGCTTTGATGACCAGCGGTACATCCTGGCCACTGTCGGGGTAGCGATCCGTAATGAACCGCGTCGCGCCGGCGGCATCCCGAAAGACGTGATAATCGGCCGAAGGAACATCGGCGCTGCGCAGCAAATTCTTGCAGAATACCTTGCTTGCCTCCAACTGCGCCGCCGCCTTGGAGGGCCCGAAAACGCGCAAACCGGCGCGATGCAGAGCGTCGACAATCCCATCCGCCAACGGCGCTTCCGGACCAATCACCGTCAACCCGACCTGATTCTGCTTGGCGAACTTGATCAGCTTGGGAAAGTCACCCGCCGCAATATTCACATTCTCCGCATCCACGGCGGTGCCGGCATTGCCGGGAGCGACGAATACGCGATCGACGCGAGGACTTTGAGCGATTTTCCAGGCCAAGGCATGCTCACGACCACCACTGCCGACTACCAGCACATTCATCGCTCACCATCCCTTGCACCAGATCGCAACACTCGATTACTTGCGGTGAATTGTGCTACGAACCCGGCGTGCTGTCCACCCCGGAGGAAAAACGCCCTGCCGCTGTTCGAAGCACTTGATCCCGAATAAATTCGAAGGATAGAAACTAAGGAGGAAGGGAGGAAAGGAGGAAGGGAGGAAGGGAGGACGCGGTAGCATGCTGCAGGGTGAGTAGCTGCTTGTGGCCCATGACTGTGGTTTTGTCGGCAGCGGAGGTTTTTCTGTTTCAGTTTAGGATTTCGAATTTGTTTGGGTTTTCGATATTCGGAATTCGAATTCCCGTTTCGGTTGCGGCCGCAGGCCGCGTTAAGCATTCACCATTCACCATTCACCATTATTCGATTGTCCCGGGCACCATGGAGTACGTTCTCGACTGCGCCGAGTGAGGGAGCGAGTGGAGATTTCGCCTTTCCGGCCGCGTATTTCCGGCGCACGGGTGAAGAGGCATCCAGTGCGTCGGGAGGTCACTCAGTCGTCCACTTGCGAGTCCCACCAGCGATTCTGGGGATCGAAATCGTCGCGCAAGAACGCGGCCGCTTCTCGTTCCAGATTCTCGATCCCCGTGGTCCGGATCTGCGCGGCTTCCGCAGCCGATTCGCCTGCATTGTAATGGGGGTTGGGAACCGGGTACCGCGCGCCGGCCTGCCCGAGCCACGTGGCCAGTCGGCCGGCCATGTCCCGGGTGCGTGCGGGGTGCGCGAACGCCACGTCCGTTCGTTCCGCGGGATCGTCTTGGAGGTTATACAACTCGTCGCGTCCGTCTTCGTAGTAGTGAATCAGTTTCCAATCCCCTTCCAACAGGATCGAAGAAGGTTCGCCTCCCTGGTTGCCGTAATGGGGGTAATGCCAATAGAGGGGCCGCGCGGGAATCGTGCCACCTTTCAATACCTGGACCAGGCTCACACCGTCGATATGCTGGTGCGGCAATAAGTCCAGACCGGCCATCTCCAGTAGCGTGGGGAAAAAATCGGTGCCGGTGGCGGGCGTGTCGGTTGTGGACCCCGGACGCACCACGCCCGGCCATTTGATGTAATACGGCTCGCGAATTCCCCCTTCCCACTGCCGGCCTTTCCCCCCGCGCAGCGGTAGGTTCGACGTGGCTTTGCCGTCACCGGCCGACACCCCACCGTTGTCGGACGTGAACACGACGATCGTGTTCTGCTCGAGTCCCAAGCGGTCGAGTGTGCCTAACACGATTCCGACGGCCGTATCCATCGATTCCACCATTCCCGCATAGATGGGATGGTCCTGCACCTGTCTGACCGGTGTCGTACGATCGACAATGAATCGACCGGCGGGCGGAGCAGTCTGAGCGGCTTTGTCGCGGTATTTCTTCCAGAGAGCCTGCGTGGTCTCGAGTGGAGCGTGCACACTGTAGAACGCGAGATAGGCCAGGAACGGCTGATCCTTGTGAGCGGCGGTATGGTTGGCGATGAAATCGGATGTTTCGCGGGCCAGTCGCAGCGGCAGTGCTTCTCCCGGCGCCCCGTCCGGCAGTTTCGGGTTCTTGTACGGCGAGAAGAAACCACCCGGTGGACTGCCGACGTGGAACCCCCCCACATTGATCTCGAAACCGTGGTCTTCCGGCAGGGAACCTTCGCCACCCAGATGCCACTTGCCGGCGAAAAACGTGCGATAGCCGGCAGCCCGCAAGGCTTCGGCCAACGTCGTGTCGGCGGCCGGTAAAGCACGCAGATAAGGGGCCGGCAATAACTTCGTGTTGCGTTTCCAAGCCGACCCTTCGGCGGCTCCAATCCAATCGGTGATCCCGTGACGAGCGGGGAATTTACCGGTCATGATGCTGGCCCGCGACGGACTGCAGACCTGGCAAGCCGCATAGCCGCGTGTGAAACGCATGCCCTCGCTGCCGATTCGATCGATGTTGGGTGTTTCGTAGAACGTGCTCCCCTCCAGGCTTACGTCCCGCCAACCAAAATCATCCACGAGAATGAAAACGATGTTCGGATGCTCGGCCGCGCAGAGTCGCCAGGATGCCAGGAGAACCGCCGCGAACGTGATGTACTTCATCGAGGAACCTCTCTTGTACTGCCCGCCACGATAACGCGAATTCATGCTCCCCCAGCCCGCTACTTGTGTACCACAACGACCGCCAGAAGCAACTCCCAACAACTCGCGACGTGCGCGGAAAGGCTCCCCAGGTAGCTTTGTTCGCCGAGGCCCTGGACGCGGCTCGCGGCGGTATGGTCATGGCCCCCCCACGCACTGCCGAACGCATCTGCCCGCCGAGTGGTTTCGCTATTCCAAAACCGTATTCGGCATGGAATCAGACGGCCGATCGTGCTATCTTCGGGTGCCTTGCATACCTGCCCTAAGGATTGATTCCCACTCGGACTGATTTCCCCGCAGGAGTGGTTTCCCCGCAGGACTGATTTCCCCGCAGGACTGATTTCCCCGCAGGACTGATTTCGTGGTATGCCGCGAACGGAAATCAGGGTCGCGGCCGCTCTTTGCACGGCGCCAGCGGGACGCGAACTCAGGTCACAGGTGGACGCTTGCGATGTTGACTTGGCAGCTGGCTATTGCCTGATTGCCGTGCCCCGGCTGAGCATCCGTGATTTTTGCGTGAACAAAACGGACGGAGGCCGCGCAGTAGGGAGTGGGACAGAGTGTCGAGAGCAGCCAGAAGCAGGGACTGCACGCTGTATTGGGAACGGCGAGCGTGGCACGGGAGTTGGTGCGACGAACCGTGGTGACCGGTACGCCCCCCCCCGATCCGTTGGTTTAGGACTCGCCCGTTTACCGTGTTTTTCGCTGTTCAACGTCGGATAGGGAGCCTGTTCTCACAGGGAGCCTGTTTTCACGTTGAGCTGGAGCATGTGACAACAATGAATCAGCCGTCGGGCGACCACACAGACTTTACCGAGGCGGTTCGAGGGGTGAGTGCCGAGGCGGAGCACCAAGTGGCGAGCAGCGAAGTTCGCCGCGGTTTCCTCCGGCGTTTTTTCGGCTTCTTGTGCGGAACGCCGCTGGCGATCGGATTCACGTCCTTGGCGATTACCCACGTGATGTGGTGGTTGGGTTGGGTGAGGTTCATGTTCCCGAATGTACTGGTGGAACCTCCCACGAAATTCCGGGTCGGCCTGCCCGAGGACTATGCGATGGGGCAGGTCGAGACCAAATACAAAGACCAGTTTGGGATTTGGATCGTGCGTCATGCGGTCGAGGGGCGGACGCAGATCTACGCCTTGAAGGCGGTCTGCACGCACCTGGGCTGCATTCCCAACTGGTTGGAGACCGAGCAGAAGTTCAAGTGCCCCTGCCATGGCAGTGGGTTCTACAAGGACGGTGTGAATTTCGAGGGACCGGCACCGCGTCCGCTCGAACGATTTGCGATTCGCATTGCGGAAGATGGACAGTTGGAAGTCGACAAGAGTCGCGCCTTCCGGGAAGAACTGGGGCAATGGGAGGACCCCACGTGTTTTGTCGTCGTCTAGTCGCCTCGTCGCGGTGTCGGCGGCCCCTTGCGACGAACTTGCGCGCGAGTTATGAATGACGGATGACAGTGTTAGCCTGTAACCGGCGCACACGTGGTGGGAAGGAAATTCGACATCCAAAGCACGAAAGGCAAAAAAATCTCACACAAATTCAAATGATGGAAAAGAGGGGAGAAGGGGAGGAAGGGAGGAAGGGAGAAGGGGAGGAAGGGAGGAAGGAGGACGCGGTAGCATGCTGCGTGGTGAGAAGCTGCTGGTGGCCCGTGACCAGGGGTTTTGCCGGCAGCGGAGGCGTTGTTCTTGAGTCTTGGATTTCGAATTTGTTTCGGTTTTCGAGATGGGGATTTCGGATTTCGGGTTTGGTGGCGGCCGTCGGCCGCGTTAAGAAATACAGCAGCGGACCCATATGCCATCGCTCGGGAAAATCATTCGCGGTTCGCAGGTGTGGAGGAGCATATTCCGACATCCCGCGCCGATCGACCGTCGCAATCGCGTGGCGGTCATCTTGACCAATTTCTTCCTGCACCTGCATCCCGTCTCCATCAACAAGCAAGGAATTGCGCTCAGTTACACCTGGTGCATGGGGGGGATCACCTTCTTTTTGTTTCTCGTCGAGACGGTGACGGGTGTGCTGCTGATGTTTTATTATCGCCCGACGACGGAGTGGGCCTATGCCGACATGTTGGTGCTGCGCGATGTGGCCACGCTGGGCGTGCTGCGTGAATTGCATCGGTGGGGGGCACATGCGATGGTGATCGCCGTCTGGCTGCACATGTATCGTGTCTTCCTGACGGGCAGCTACAAGCCGCCGCGCGAGTTCAACTGGGTGATTGGCGTGATCCTGCTGTTACTCACCTTGCTCCTCTCTTTCACCGGCTATCTATTGCCGTGGGATCAGTTGGCGATCTGGGCGATCACGGTGGGGTCCAACATGGCGCGCGCGACTCCGCTGCTGGGCCACGAGGGTCCCGGAGCGCAACTGCTGACGGTCGACGGGATCGACATGATTACGAGCGTATCGGATGCCCGGTTCGGGTTGTTGGGCGAACGATTTATTGGCGAGTTCACGCTCCTGCGATTCTACGTGTTGCATTGTGTGGCCATTCCGCTGGGGGCAGCGTTGTTGTCGGCCATCCATTTTTGGCGCGTCCGCAAGGACGGGGGAATCAGCGGGCCCCTGTGAGATCGTCGAGCGCGGATTAGGCAAGTGGGTTGGCCAGCGAAAGAATGGGCGGTTAGGCAATGCACGCTCCGGTTAACGAAGCCGAGTTTTTGCAGGACATCAGCGGGTTTCTGGGATGCTATTACCTGGCCGCCGCGCTGCTGAACGTCGGGGCTGCCTGGTATTGGTGGTCGGTGCGTCGGGAGCGAGCCGCGTGGACAACGGCCACCGGGCCGGCGTTGCTGGCCTGGTTCTGGCTCGGCCTGGCTCTGTTCTTTGTGGCACTGGTGCCGATGGCGTACAGTGGCGACGCGGGATGGATGCGGTGGATTTCCTTTCCGCTGACCCTGCGCGTGGCGTTGGATCGCATCATGGGCCCCACGCTATTCATGGTCGGGTGTACCGCGGCGTTGGGCGGGGGCTATGTCGGCCGCCGGTTCCTCTCGCGACCGGAAGTGGCCTGGGCGGGGCTGAATCTGGTGTTGGTGTGCATGGGGTTTGCGCTGACCGATCCCGATTTCGCTGCCATCGTTGCCAAACCGGACAATGTGCCGATCGTGGGGCTGATATTTCTGCTGGGGTTTTTCACCTGGCTGTCGACTCGCAAGGCGGTCTTGAATGACGAGCGTCTCGCTCGCGGCCAGCGGCCCTGGGAGGCGGAGGACAACGAGCCGGTCCTGGTCTGGCCTGATCTCGTTTATATCGAACTGATTTGCATGGTGGCGCTCACGGTGCTGCTGATCGTCTGGTCGCTTCTGCTCAAAGCTCCGCTGGAAGCCGAGGCGAGTACTGTGGTGACCCCCAATCCCTCCAAAGCCCCTTGGTATTTTCTCGGTCTGCAGGAAATGCTCCTGTACTTCGATCCCTGGATGGCAGGCGTCGTGTTGCCGAGTCTCGTGGTCTTCGGCCTGATGGCCATACCCTATCTCGACGTCAACAAGGCGGGGAACGGTTACTATACGATCAGCCAGCGTCCTTTTGCGTACTTGACTTTCCAGTTCGGATTCCTGGTGCTGTGGATGTTGTTAATGTTGATCGGCACATTCTTCCGTGGTCCGAATTGGAGTTTCTTCGGGTTCTTTGAAACGTGGGACGTTCACAAGGTGGAAGCGTTGAACAACGTCCAGTTGTCGCAGCGGTTCTGGATCGATCTGCTGGGCGTCCCCCTGCCGCAGGCGCAGCCGGACGCCGGAGGGTTGACCAGACTGGGCTGCATTGTCTGGCGCGAGCTGCCGGGTATCGTGTTGTTGGGATGCTATTTCATCGGCCTGCCGGTTGCTTTGGCGAAGTACAGCCGGGTATTTCGCCGGCTGTTCCAGCGGCTGGGAACACCCCGGTATGTGGTTCTGATTCTCTTGCTGCTGATCATGCTGTTCCTGCCGATCAAAATGGTTTGTCGTTGGTCCTTCAACCTGAACTACTTTCTTTCGATTCCGGAATACTCCTTGAACTTGTGACGGCTGCCGCGGGCGGTCGGTGGCGGGCGACTTGGAACTGGGCAACGTGACTGCAGGGAAAGGGCACTCTGACCATGCCGGCTACTGAGCAAACCCGGTACAACCTGCCGCGCCTGCACAGGATCTTTGCGGTGTCGAGCGTCTTGTTGACGATAGTCACTGTCTGGATGCTGGCTCGCGATCATCATCGCCAATGGAAGACGATCCAGCGGACGAACGATCGGATCGACATGCAGTTGACTGCCTGGCGCAAGCTGCAGACGCTGACCGAGGACGTGGCGAGCGAGCATGAGCGGCTTGAGCAGGCGCTGGCCGAGTCGCTGTCGCAGCCGCTGTCCGAACCGCTGATCAGCGCCTTCTGTCAGGCGGTGCAGGCGGATGCACGGCGGCGGCAAGCCACGGCGGCCTCCTGCCAGCCCTTGGAGCAGGCGCTGGCCGAGTTGAACGCGGTCGCCGCCGCGGCGGAAGCCGCCCGCCAGGCCTGGCAGGCGGCCCGCCTGAACGCCGATAAGGCGCGTCTGGATGCGGAAGATGCGTGGGCACGCGCCCACCGGAACGACGGCGATGAGGTCGAGTCGCTGCGGCAGGCGGCGCGCGAGCTGGAAGCGACGAGTCAGCGAGCGAAGGCGGACTTGGAGCTCGCCGGCGAGGCCAAGCGTGCTGCCCAGGCCGTTGTTGTGCCGATGCGAGAGCGCGTGCTGGCGGCGCTTGATACGCTGGTCCACGAAGCGCGATTTCGCGAGGACGAATTGTTGCGGGCCCGCAAGATGGAGCTGGCGGAACTTGACGTGGACAAAGCCCGATTGGGATTTGGCGTGCGCGACGGGCGCGGGGATGCCGCACTCAAGCAGCTGCAGGACGAGATTGAAGTCCGCCAGAATCGGATTCGCGAACTGACGCTCGACGCGGATGCCGCCATCGAACACCGCCGGCAACTGCAAGCGATGCGGAGCCAGGTGACCGAGCAGGATGAGGCCATCCGCACCCGACTCGACGAAAACGCAGCCGAGTCCAAACGTCTCAACGGACTGCTGACCGAGAAACGCTCGAGCTATTTCCATTTCTGGGGGATCATTCCGTTGCCCGGGAAGAAATGGCTCGAACTGCCCATCCTGGATGCCTTCAATTCCCCCCGGAAAATCGACAATATCTGGAACGAAGGACTGGATCGAGCGGCGGGGAGTTTTGGGCGAGTACCGCGTTTCGATCGCTGCAGCACCTGCCACCAGAGCGTGCAGAAAGCACTCCCCGAGGCCGCCGCTCAGCCCGTCCTGTGCGAATCGACGCTGCTCGATTTCTCGCTGCAGCTCCCTTCGCCGCCGAATGGCGCGGGCGATGCCGCGGCACAACCTCCCTCGACCAATCAGGGGAAACTGCAGGCCTACTTCGGACTGCGGTTGGCCGCCGACGGGTTGTTGCACGAGCACCACGTAACCGTTCAATCTGTCGATCCCAAGGGGCTGGCCCAACGAGCTCGACGATCGCAAGACGTTGGGAACAGAATGCGTGCCGGGGACATCCTGCAGCAGATGCTGTTTGCTCCCCAAGCCGGCGCGGACGAAGGCCACGCCAGGCTGGGATTGCTGGTGGGCGACGTGATCGTCGCGATTGATGACGAGTCGGTGCCGAGCGATGCCTCGGCCCACGGCTGGGTGACCGATCGACTGGTCGAAGCGGCAGCAGCGCATTGGATGGCACTCCAACAAGGCCACGATCCCAAGCCGCCCCTGCGTCTGCGAGTGCAACGCGGACTGCCTCACCCCTATGCCGGCCACCCGCGCCTGGATCTGTTCGTGGGGGCGACCAGCCCTCACAGAATGGCCGAGTTCGGTTGCACGGTCTGTCACGAAGGGCAGGGGAGTGCCACGGATTTTCAGTGGACTTCGCATTCTCCCAATGATCTGGCCACGCGTCAGCAGTGGCGCGCCGACTATGGCTGGTTTGACAACCGCAACTGGGAATTCCCCATGTATCCGCGGCGGTTCGTGGAAAGTTCGTGTTTGAAATGCCATCACGACGTGGTGGAACTGGAAGAGAGCGAGCGATATGAGGAACCGCCGGCCCCGAAAGTGGCGCGCGGCTTCCGGCTGATTCACAGTCTGGGCTGCTACGGCTGCCACGAAATCTCCGGATTCGACGACCAGGGTCGGCGGGTGGGGCCGGATCTGCGTCTGGAACCGAACTACGTCGCCGCTGCGCTGCAGTTTCAAGGCGCCGCCGGAACGGGGTACGACAAGCTCACCGACATGGAACGGGCGGCAGTCGATCGGCTGATCCAGCATCCCGAAGATGATCTGGTGCGGCGGCAAGTTTACGAGCTGCTGGTCGACGACGCGCGTATCGCCAGTCGGCAGATAGATCGGTCCGTGTTGGCGGCAGCCGAAGAAGGGGACGCGACCGCCGACGAAGCCGCCGACGATCCGCCGCGTTTTTCGGACTACGTGCACCAGTCACTACTGCCGCTGCTGAAAGCGCACGAGCGTCCGGGCTCGTTGCGCAAAGTTGGCCCATCGCTGCGGTTTGTCCGCTCCAAGTTGGACGACGCGTTTCTCGCTGACTGGATTCGCCGGCCAGATCACTTCCGACCGGCCACACGCATGCCACGTTCGTTTGGCCTGTGGCGGCATTTGCCGGCCGAGCAACTCCGGGCGCGCAAGGAACTGCTGCTGACACAGTTGCAGCGGACTGGTGACGACGCGCCGTCGCGACCACGGCACGCCAGACAGCAGCTCGAGTCGGATCTGGCCGCGGTCGAAAGCGAACTGGCGCGCCTCGACGATATGGAAAAGCGTTTCGAGTCGATGGCCATCTACAGTATGGTGCGATACTTGCAGGATTTCAGCCAGGCATACCGTTATGTCGATGCGCCGGCAGGTATCACACCCGTCGCCACCGAAGAGGAGAAACAAGCGCAGATTTCGCGCGGCAAGATCACGTTTGAAGAACGAGGATGCCTCGCGTGCCACGACCACGTTGACTTCCCCGATGTCGCGAAATACCGCGACCCCGGGTATGTCGTGAGGGGACCTGATCTGTCGGATCTGGCGGCGAAATTCTCGCCCCAACGCCATCCCGACGCCATGGCATGGCTCTCTAGCTGGATTTCGCAGCCAACGAGGTACAGCCCGCGCACCACGATGCCCGACTTGCTGCTGACCCCGGTGACGCAGCGAGATGCCGGCGGCAACGTGACGGCGGTGACGGATAGCGTGGCGGATATCGTCGCGTATCTGATGAGTCGGCCGGCCGGGGAGTGGCAGCCCAGCGGCGAGATGTTCCTGCAATGGGGCGATGCCGAGCAGGAGACACTGGAAGAGTTGACGCTGACCTACTTGAAGGACCTGTTTCCACAAGCCACCGCCCTCCGGTTTCTGCAGGAGGGGATTCCATTTGAACAGCGAGGGGAGCTGCGGGGCGCAGAACGCGAACTGCTGGTCTCGCCCGCGCAGCAGGGACAAGTAACGGCCGAGCAGTTGGTGCGCAAGCGGCTCTATTATGTCGCCCAGAAGTCCTTTGCCAACAGCGGTTGTTTCGCCTGTCACGATATTCCCGGCCTGGAGGATGCCAAGCCGATCGGCCCGGTACTCGCCGATTGGGGACGCAAGAATACCACCCAGTTGGCGTTTGGCCACGTCGCGCGGTATGTCCGCCATGGCGAAGGGGGCGGCGCGACGCCGGCGGGTGACGCATCAACCGCCAACAACGCACCCGCTCCGGCCGCCGGCGCGCCGCCAGATCTTGCAGCGACGGCTTACTATCAGGAGCAATTGGAGGGGCAGACTCGGATCGGTTTCATTTATCAGAAACTGCGGGAACCCCGCAGCTTCGACTACACTGAAGCTCGCAACAAGAAATATACCGAGCGGCTTCGCATGCCGCAGTTCTCTCTGACGCTGGAGCAGCGCGAGGCAATTATCACGTTCGTCTTGGGGTTGGTGGCCGATCCGCCGACTCCCCAGTACCTCTACTCGCCGGATGCGCGTGCCAGGGCGTTGCTGCAGGGTCAGGAGGTCATGACCAGGTACAGTTGCCGCGGTTGCCATCTGGTCCGTGCCGAGAAGTGGGATCTGGCCTTCACGCCCGATGTTTACGGCCAGCAGACGACTCAGCCGACGTACCCCTTCGTGCCTGTGCCGCTCGCCAAGGCCGACCTGGTGCGGTCGCGTGTGATCGATCCGCGAGGTCTCCGTCATGCGCGCATCGAGGGAATGCCGGCCATCAGCCACGAGGGGAGGCCCGTGATCTTCGACGAAGAAGAGTTTCCGATTGAAGAAGAGGAGGACGAGGAATTCGACCTGGACCGCTTGATCTACTCGTTGAACCTCCAGCGGCCGGCCGCCGTCGACGGGTATCCCTATCAGGTTGGCGAGGTCTCGTTCGATGTCGCCGCGGAGCATCTCCAGCGTCGTCAGCCTTCCTACGGCGGAGCACTCGCGAAATACCTGCTGCCGCGGGTCGTATTGCGCGAGAGGGAGGTCAATCCGAATGCCAAAGGTTCGGAAGCGTGGGCCTGGCTCCCCCCTGCGCTGGTTGGCGAGGGCGAGAAGGTGCAGCCCGAATGGCTGTTCGCCTACCTGCTCCGACCTCATTTGATCCGTCCGGCGGCCGTAATGCGGATGCCACGCTATAACATGTCCGAGGCGGAAGCGCGAATGTTGGTGGACTACTTCGCAGCGTTGGATCGCGCCGAATATCCCTACAACTTCGAGTCGATTCGGCAGCCCGACCACCTCGCCGCCGCCGATCAGCGCTATGCCGCCCGGTTGCAGAAACTCGCCGACGAAGGTGAGCTGCCATTGGACGGTTCCACTCGCCAGCGGCACCTGAGCGATGCCATGCGGATCGTCACGAACGGCAACTACTGTGTCAAATGCCATCTGATTGGCGACTTTGACCCGGCAGGAATTGATCGCATCAAGGCGCCCGACCTGGCGCTTGTCCACCGGCGTCTGCGCACTCCATACCTGCGCAAATGGCTGGCCAAACCGACCGCAATTCAGCCGTATACCAGCATGCCCGTAAACATACCGTACGATCCGACCGCGCCGCTCTTGGGGACGACCCTGCCACAGGGACTGTACCACGGTTCCAGTCTCGATCAGCTTGATGCGCTGGTCGATCTGCTGATGAACTTCGATCAATTCTCCCGCGATCGTTCGCCCATTACGCCCATGGTAGAGCTGAATGCCAACGCCCCGACTGACCCCGACGCCGCGCCTCCCCCGTCCAACTGACAGGCGGTGCCGTCGCGTTCATCAGTACCCCCGAGCATGACAAGCACTGGGGAGGACGGAGGAAGGAACGCTGCTGAATCGTTACGTGGCCCGATCAGGTGTTGGCTCACAGCATGAGTTTTGATCTTGGGGACACCCGGAGGGTGAATCTGGGATTTCGAGTTTGTTTCGGATTTCCGAGTCTGGTGGCGGGCGGCGGCTGCGTTAAGATGAAGAGTCGCATGACAAGTAACCAATGACATTGTTCCGGTGGTCGAGAGCAAGGCGAGGCGATGTTCATACAAAAGTTCATACAAAAGTACTCGGGCATGAGCCGTGCCACTGTCCTGCTTGTCCTGTTGTTCGTCGGCGTTGCCTCGGCGTCAGCGGACCAGTGGGGGAACCTGAAGGGCCAGTTCCTCTACGGCGGCGACGCTCCGCAACCGGCCAAGCTGTCGATCACCAAGGACGAGCAGGAGTGTTGCCAGCACAATCTGGTGGATGAGTCGCTGGTGGTACAGCCGGAGAATCACGGGCTGAGCAACGTGATCGTCTTTCTCTACTCGGCCAGAAATCAGCAGGTGGCCATACATCCAAGTTATGAATTGGACGAGAAGTCGGACAGAAAACTCGACAACAAGCGATGCCGCTTTGATCCGCATGTCTTGTTACTCTGGAAGAAGCATGCGCTGGTCGTCGGCAACTCGGACCCCATCGGGCACAATGCGATGGTCGACACCCGCAGAAATCCGCCGATTAACGTCACGATTCCTGCGGGGGAAACCATTCGGCACACGTTCACGCTCGAGGAACGGGAACCGGTTGCCGTTTCCTGCTCCATCCACCCCTGGATGCGGGCTTGGCTGCTGATTCGCGACAACCCTTACATGGCCGTGACCGACGAGCACGGCAAGTTCGAGATCAAGAACCTGCCGGTGGGGAAGTGGGAATTCGCGTTCTGGCATGAACGAGCGTCGTTCCTCACGGATGTGACGGTCAACAACAAGCCGGCGGGCTGGAAACGGGGGCGCGCGGATATCGAAATCAAACCGGGGGACAATGAACTGGGGGTGGTCACCGTGGAGCCTGCCGCGTTACAGTAACAGGGAAATCGCTTTGACGCATCGGTGTGGAACATGCCGTGGAAGAGAGAGAAGTGGGGATGTGGGGATGCTGCAGAATCGCCATGAATTCCGTTTTACGTAGGGCGGTCGGTTGCTGCGTTGTTGGGCGCGCATGTGGCTGGGCGATGGTCACTCTGGCGATTGCGATAGCTGGCTGCGGCGAGGGTCCGGCACGTTTCGAGCCGAATCTGGTGTATATGCGAAATCAGAAACTGGCCGAGAAGCCGGCTGATTTCCAGACGGAGGTTTTGCAGAGACGGATCAAGGATCTGGAGCACGTGTTGGCCGTATACTTCGGTACGCCCGACGAGCCGAAGTTGCCGGTGCTTGAGGGGGTCGACCTGGAACGGATATTGCAGCCGGATATGCTGCGGATGGCGGGCGGATCGAGCCGGCAATCGCAGCCGGGCGCCGTGCGAGGGTTGTTTCGCCAGTTGTGTGCCCGTTGTCACGGCGTGTCGGGCAGCGGCACCGGCAGACTGGCCGCCGGGCTGAATCCATACCCGCGCGATTACCGTCGCGGGATCTTCAAATTCAAGCAGACGATATCGACGTTGCCCCCCACCAACGAGGATCTGCACAATGTCCTGGTTCGTGGCGTGCCCGGCACGGCCATGCCTTCCTTCCGCCTGCTGACCGAGGTCGAGCGCGAAGCGCTGGTGCAATATGTGCGCTACCTGAGTATTCGAGGGTTGTTTGAACGAGCGCTGATCGAGGAGGCGGCTTTCGAGTTGGATGAGGACGAATTGCTGCTGGACCCGACGTTGGAAAAGGCCAGTTCCACTTTATATGCCCAGCAGATGGAGATGCTGCAAACGCTTGCTGCGGAGGTGATTCAGCCGTGGCTCTCGGCCGATCGAGAGGCGGTAAAGGTACCGGAGGCACCGGCCGACTACGGCAGCGGCGAGTCAATTGCCCGCGGACGCGAGTTATTTTTCACGACCCTGAGCAATTGTGCAACGTGCCACGGCGCCACCGCTTTGGGGGACGGACAGACAGAGGATTTTGACGAGTGGGGCAAGGAACTCGAGCCGACCAGTCCGGAGACACTGCGTCAGTATCTTGCGCTGGGCGCGCTGCCGCCACACAAATCTCAGCCGCGAAACCTGCACGAGGGCCTCTACCGTGGCGGGCACCGGCCGCGCGATCTGTTCGTCAAGATCAAGGCTGGGATTGCGGGGACGACGATGCCCAACGTGGCGGCGCAGCTGTCCGACGACGACATCTGGCATCTCGTCTCCTACGCGCGGTACATCCCGTTTGATCCGATCAGCCATCCCGCGCCGCCCGCTGTTGATGTGACAGCGGATGTGGCGACTATTCAGCGGTCGGACCCGTGACGTCCCCGCCACAATATTGCAGTCGGTTGACGACCGAAGATCTGCTGTGAGTTTGTCATGACGCGAAAACGGTCCATGCGCGCGAAAGGTCACCCGGGGGATCGGGAGCAGGCGGCGCCCCCTGCGCGCTGCAAGGTGGCTGTGCCGGCCGTCGATCGTCCTGCTCCGGTGGTCGCCGCGTCTCGACGCGGGTGGCTGGTGCGTTGGACCTTCGGCGTGTTGCTGGCCGCTGCCGCAGCCGTGTTCTGCTGGTTCGTCGGGGTCTACCTGTGGTGGCGTTGGTTTGCGCAGGCGGGAGCGTGGCCCGCGCCCGCGGACGTCGGCCTCTCGACGGTCGCCGGCCTGGCAGGAGCCGGCTCGCTGATTGCGGCCAGCGTGCTCGTCACGCTGGCTCGTCGCGCAAGGGGCGCCTCGGCAAGGTTGGCCGCGCGGGTCTGGCTGCTGTCGGCATTGGTGATGGGGGGGCTGTTTGTGGCCTTGCGGACCTGGGAACTGCGGGAATTGTACTGGGACGGACTCTGGCAGCCTGATTCGCTCGCGTCGCCACATGACCATCCGGATATCTACTACGTGCAAGCCGTGCGGCAACGTCTGCAGCGACTCTTTGACCAACTAGAGGACCTGCGCACGAATCACTCCGATCAGTTCTCTGCCGCGGATGCCCAACGACTCGAACTGGTCACGACGTTACAGGCGAACATGATTGGCTGGACCGAGCAGCAGGTGGGCCATTGGCTGGAGGATTTGTCGCAACGTCGTGGACTGATGGAGGTAGTGGCGTATCAGGTCCATCCCCTGGCCAAGGGAAAGGTCGCCGCCGAGAGTGCGCTGCAACAGGAGGATCGCGACCTTGCCCGGCAACGACAGTGGTTCGCCGTATTGCGAGACTACTGCCGGCAGAAGAGCGAATTGCACCGCACACTGCGTTCGACGTCACCGGCCGGCGACTTGCCGGACGGCGCCAAGGCGTCCAGCGAGCCTGCGGCAGTGTCACGGCCAGAGAAGATTGAACTCCGCTATAAGTCGCTCGAAGAGGCGGATCTGGCCGTGCGAGAGAAGCTCCAGGCGATGGGGCTCCAGGAGTGGGCGTTTGCCCGGAGCGTCGTGGTGGACACGGCCGATGGTCCGATGACGGGCGAGCGGCTCAATCAGATCGAGGCGCAGTTGGCGGCGATGGACGCCCGGCAGGTGTTCGTTGACGAATTCGTCAGGCCGGTCTTGGAGAAGCCCGCGACCGAGGGTCTGAATCAGAAGAACCGCTGGCTACGATTGCCGGTCTATTTTCCCTGTGCGCGCCGATGGACGGGGAGCTACCTTGCCGTGACCGGCCTGCACGCCACACTGTTGGCGTGCACGGTTCTGCTGTCGTTGGTGATGCTGTTCTCGCTGCGGCCTGGCGGGAGCGCGGAACGCTGGCGGTTGATCCAAAGTTGCTGGTATGCCGCCAGCTTGATCGCAGTCACCACGCTCGCGATGTTCTACCTCGTCTGAAGCGGTCCGGCCGCTGCGGGACGGGAATGCCGGCGACGTTGTCGGTCGTCATCCACGGCCGTCGCCACGATGGGCAATTCGGCAGCGGTTCCGTATAATGACGGTACGACGCATGCGCCGCCCGTCAAGCCCATGATTCCATGCCGGCCACCGGCCCCAGCCGCGCTTGCAGAGCAACCGATGACCAATGACCAATCAGGCAATGGAGGATCACGATCATGCGGAAGGTACGGACATGGTTACTGGCGGCGACACTGATCGGAGTATTGGCAAGTGCTGCGATGGCTGCGGAGTGGGGCGATCTGAGTGGACAGGTCCTTTACGACGGTCCGCCACCGACTCCCGAGAAGGCGAAGATCACCAGCGATCAGCAGGTCTGCGGGAAGCACAATGTGATTGACGAAGCGCTGCTGGTTAGTCCCGCGAGCAAGGGCGTGCAGAACGTCATCGTGTTTTTGTATCAGGACGCGACGAGCAGGCGGCCGAGCGGAGATGACGCGACAGAGGTGCCGATTCACGAGAGTTACGAGGCGCTCAAGTTCGAGCCGGTGAAGCTGGACAATAACGGCTGCCGTTTTGCCCCGCATGTCGCGCTGCTCTGGACCGCTCGGAAGCTGGTGGTGGGTAACTCGGACCCCATTGGGCACAATGTCAAAATTGAAACGCGCATCAATAGTCCATCGAACGACACGATTCCTTCGGGGGCGGTGGTCGAGAAGTCGTTTGCGAAGCCCGAGCGAATGCCGGCCGCCATCAGCTGCTCGATCCATCCGTGGATGAAAGGCTGGCTGATCATTCGCGACACGCCGTACATGGCCGCCACCGACGAGGATGGAAAATTCGAAATCAAGAATCTACCGACGGGAAAATGGCGGTTCATGTTCTGGCAGGAGGCGGCCGGTTATCTGAGAGAAGTGCAGGTTGACGGCAAACCTCAGGCCTGGTCCCGCGGAATTGTCGAACTGGAGATCAAACCCGGCGAAAACGACCTGGGCAAGATCGTGGTCAAGCCGGATTTGTTCAAGTGAGAGTGTCCTTGCCCGTTACGATTCACCCGCGATGCCCAGGCTCCTGGCGATTGGCCTGCCACGATCGGTGGTCTGCCGTGTGGTCGGGGGTGATCGTCTTTGTACTGACGTGTGTCTCTGCGGCGGGCCTGCCGGCCGGCGATCTAGCTGTTGCGCAGGTGCCGGAAGTCGGCAATGACGTATTGGCTGCCTTGGAGCACACGGGCGAGTTCATCGCCGACGGTCAATGGAGTGATGCGGTCGAGACGCTGGCGCGGATCATGGAGAACCAGGGGGACGCCCTGATTCAGACTCCCGTCGCGCCGCGTTGGCAGGCGCGTGGTTTCGCGGCGTATATACCATTGCGGCAATTCTGCCAGATGGAAATGGCATCGTGGCACACGCGGGCGCCGGCCGCTCTCGAGACTTACCGCCAGCGCGTGGACGGTCTGGCGGCTCGCTGGTACGAAGAAGCCTTGGCGGCGCGGAGTGAAGTGCAGTTGCAGCGGATTGTCGACGAGTTGCTGCTCAGTTCCAGCGGCGACCAAGCTCTTCTGCGATTGGGTGAACTGGCGCTGGAACGTGGCAACTACACGCTGGCACGCCGGTCTTGGGAGAGCCTCAGTCCGCAGTTGCGGGTCCCTCCCGCCGTAGCGCATTTGCTGGATGTTCCGCCGGGATGCTCATGGTGGTCGGCCCTGCGCGGCCGTTCGCTGGACCATATCTGGCAACCCGTCTTGCAGGCGCTGCAGCAACCAGTGCGCGACGCCAACTGGCTGGCATACCCGGATACGGAAATTCCACTGGCCGCCGTCCGAGCGCGGTTGACGCTGGTGTCACTGTTGGAGGGATCGCGAGAGCGAGCGGAGTTGGAGCTGGAGTTGCTGCGCCGTCTCGATCCCGCGGCGGAAGGCGCTTTGGCCGGTCGCCAGGGCACCTACGTGGCGTTGATGGAAGAACTGAGCCGGGATGCCGCTGGTTGGCCGACACCGATGATTCCTCCGGGTTGGACAACCTTGGCGGGGTGCCCGACTCGTAACCGCGTCGCGGAGGCAGGCGTCGATATGGCGCGGCGACCGATCTGGCGCACGGCACTCCCGCAACTCGACGATGACCAGGATCGGCTGTCGCTGCAGCGCAGGCGGGTGGGAGAACGGGCCGATGGACTGCTCAGCTATGCAGTGGCCGCCGTCGACGGCGTCGCTTATGTGCTGCAGCCGGGGATGATTCGTGCCATCGAAGTGGAAACGGGCAAGCCGGCCTGGCCGCTGACCCCATCGAGTCGGATGCACGAGGATATCAGCTACGGAGCGTTTTATCAGTGGTCGCGGGGGCTGGATGCCGTGACTCCGCGGCGGTCGGCTCATGCAGGGGTTCCTCGGTATGCTCCGAGTGTCGATCGCTGCCGCCTCTTTGCCCGCATGGGCCACGCCTGGACGGGCGGCAGTGGTGACGAGCTGATCCGTGCCGACCAGCGGAGTTTCATTGTCGGTTTCGACCTGCGGACGCAGAAACTGCTGTTCGATCGGATTCTGCCGGGCGAGGCCGGTTGGGAATTTGAATCGGCGCCGCTGGCGGACAAGTCGCATCTGTTCGTCAGTCTGCGGCGACGAGATCCCGCCAGCGCTCAGGTGCGGGTCGCCAGCTATTCGATCGAGACCGGACAGCTGGTGTGGCAACGCGATATTGTGCGTGGTGAAGCGATCAGCGACGTCTTGTTCGAAATCTCCAACAGTGCTCTCGCATTGCGGGATGACATGCTGTTCTACAACACGAACCTGGGAGCGGTGGCGGCATTGCGGGCCTCCGACGGCCGACTTTGTTGGATCTGCCGCTACCGACGCGCCGGACTGCGTGACGCGGGTTCGGACGAAGACGACCGCCACGTCTTTCGGGACCAGACGCCGTGCCTGGTCGACCGCGATCTGGTGATCGCCGCGCCGGCCGACTGCGACCAGATCCTGGCCATCGATGCGGCTTTCGGGCAGGTGGTCTGGGCGACCGCTGCCGGGGTGGCCGCCGATGCCGTACACTTGTTGGGGGTTGGCCAGGAACACCTCTTGGCGAGTGGTGATCACCTCTACTGGATCAATCTCGCGTCGGGAAAACTGGACTTCCAGTTTCCAGCTCCGCGCAGTCCGTTGCGCGGCTATGCCGCGGCGACGCCACGCGGTTATGGTCGCGGGATCCTGGCGGGCGACCAGGTCTACTGGCCGACCCTGGATCATGTTTACGTGTTTGAACAACGTTCCAATCGGCAAGTGCGCCAGCCGATTGCGTTGCACATGATGGGGATTACCGGTGGCAATCTCGTGATCCACAACGGCACGCTGTTGATTGCCACGGCGGATCAATTGGTGGCGTTGAATCAGTCGGGGCAGGTGGCCCGGACCAGGCTCGAGGTGGCGCCCCCTGGCCAGTGACGTCGTGAATCACTTCGCACCTCGTTCCTCGCCGCCGCTGGGCTTGTCCCAGTGGTGCGACGACAAGCAGCTACCGGCGAGAATGTTCTGGTTGGTGCTCCTCGCCTCCGCTGGGCTTGTCCCAGTGGTGCGACGACAAGCAGCTACCGGCGAGCATGTTCTGGTTGGGGCTCCTCGCCTCCGCTGGGCTTGTCCCAGTGGGGCGACGACTAGCAGCTACCGGCGAGCATGTTCTGGTTGGGGCTCCTCGCCTCCGCTGGGCTTGTCCCAGTGGTGCGACGACAAGCAGCTACCGGCGAGATTGTCCTGATTTCGGTTCCTCGCCGCCGCTGGGCTTGTCCCAGTGGTGCGACGACTAGCAGCTACCGGCGAGATTGTCCTGATTTCGGTTCCTCGCCGCCGCTGGGCTTGTCCCAGTGGGGCGACGACTAGCAGCTACAGGCGATGACGAACGCGAGCGACTGGGGTAGACTGAGCACTGAGGCAATTTGGCAGTAATTCGATGCACTGGACAAAGCGATGACACTTCCCGATGGCGATCGGCAGGCGGTGGATACACTGACGGAAGCGTACCAGCAGATAGTATGCGAGTTGGGCAAGGTCATCGTTGGGCAGCGGCAAGTGATCGAACAGTTGCTGGTGGCGATGTTTGCGCGCGGACACTGCCTGTTGGTCGGAGTCCCCGGCCTGGCGAAGACGTTGATGATCCGCACCTTGGCTGACACCTTGGCGTTGCAGTTCAGTCGCATTCAGTTCACTCCCGACCTGATGCCGGCGGACATCACGGGTACCGAGGTGATACAGGAGGATCGGTCGACAGGTCACCGGGATTACCGCTTTCTGCCCGGACCGGTATTTGCCAACGTGATCCTGGCGGACGAGATTAACCGGACCCCTCCCAAGACGCAGGCGGCGCTGTTGGAGGCCATGCAGGAGCGGCAGGTCACGGTGGGGGGCGAGAGGCACGTACTGCCCGATCCATTTTTCGTGCTGGCCACGCAGAATCCGATCGAGCAGGAGGGCACCTACCCGCTCCCCGAAGCGCAGTTGGATCGCTTCATGTTACACGTGTGGGTCGACTACCCCTCGGAAGACGAGGAGTTGGAGATCGTCAAGCGCACGACTGCGGATCGTCACGTCGAATTGACGCCGATGTTGAGTGCCGAGCAGATTCTGGAGTTGATGCGAATCATCCGCAAGGTACCGGTGGCGGACCATGTCGCTCGCTACGCATTGCGGTTGGCTCGTTTGACGCGAGGCAATGACCCGGCCGCTCCCGACTTCATTCGCCAGTACGTGATGTGGGGTGCGGGTCCGCGGGCCAGCCAGTACATGGTGTTGGGAGCCAAAGCGCGAGCGGTGCTCGAGGGACGCTATTGTGTCAGTCACCAGGACATTCAGGCTCTCGCGCCGGCGGTGCTGCGGCATCGCATCAAGGTGAACTTCAACGCCGATGCGGAAGGGGTGACTTCCGACGATATCATTCAGCGGCTGATTGCGGCCGTACCTACCGTGGCGGAACAAGAGGTAGCAGGTGGAAGAGTCCCCGAGGTCTTTAGATCCGCGGACGTTGGCTAAGCTGAAGGGCTTGCACCTTCGCGCTCAGCACATCGTTGAAGGATATGTCGCGGGACTGCACCGCAGCCCCTATCACGGCTTCTCGATCGAGTTTGCCGAGCACCGGGAGTATGCGCCGGGCGACGACCTGCGGTATGTCGATTGGAAGGTGTTCGGGCGAACGGACAAGTTTTACCTGAAGCAATACGACGACGAGACCAATCTGATCTGCCATCTCGTGCTGGACGTCAGCGAGAGCATGAGCTATCGCGGGCCGAACGCACCCCTCTCGAAATTCGAATATGCGCAGTGTGTGGCCGCGGCGCTCGCCTGGCTCGTCCTCCAGCAACAGGATGCGATTGGGTTGGTGACGTTCGACAACCAGATTCGATCGAACGTTCGCGCCAGCAGCAAGCCGTCGCATTTGCAGCAGATCTTCCAGGTGCTCGAGTCCGCTCGGCTCGAAACACAAACTGCTGCCGGTCCGATCTTTCACGAGCTGGCCGAACGGATGAAGAAGCGGAGCGTGGTGATCGTGCTGAGCGATCTGTTTGACGAGGTTGGTTCGATCATGGCGGGGTTGAAGCATTTTCGGCATCGTCGGCACGACGTGGTCGTCTTTCACGTATTGGATCCTGCCGAACTCGATTTTTCCTTCGTTCGTCCGACGATTTTTCAAGGCCTGGAGCAGATGCCTCGGGTCACTGCTGATCCCCGTTCGCTCAAACGCGCCTACCTCAAGGAACTGGAGGAATACCTTCGCACGCTGCAAGTCGGGTGTCGTAACTTGGGCATGGACTATCAGCAGATGCGCACTGATCGTCCTTTCGACCAGGCGCTGACCAACTACCTGGCCGCCCGCCGAGGGCGTGTCCGCGGTTGACCTCCACGAACCGGTGGCAACGGTCGCTCCAGATCACCAACCACTTGAGCGGCGTCACTCTTTCAGTCGTGCGCGAATCAACTCGCTCCAATCGAGCTTGGCATCCCAGTCGTTGCCTTCCACGACCGTTTCGGGCGGCTTCGTCCGGTTGACGAAGGGGGCCGGTCCCGGCTCGCGAAATGCCACGCGGTTGCCCCTCACCTCGTGCCCCGAGTCCCGCGAGATACCGCCCGAATAGTTGAACAGGGTGATGGCCGCCCAGGCGGGATGATGCTTCACCGGTCCGTCCGCCAATGACGTTCGGTAGACGTGGGACATGAGGATGCAATTGTCCAGGATGCCCGCCTGCAGACCGCCGTTAATATTGATTCCCACAATACCCGGATCGATCAGCAGATTGCCCTTGGCCTTCACATACTCGCCCCCGTCCTCGTCGGCCGGGTGGTCGTTGAGCTGAATGCCGCAGCCGTATTGATTGTAAAGTCCCTCCGCACCCGCGCCGCAGAGGACATTCTCACTGACCCACAAGGGCGACTCGCGTGTCCCCGAACTGCAATACACATTGATGAAGTCGGTCAGGTAACTCTTGCCCGGCAGGTTAACGCAACGGTTCTTGCTGATGCAGTTACCCGGTCCAGCCACTCTGATAAACTGCACTGCGTCGGCGGTCCAGCCCCAGGCTGTCTGCTGTTGATATTCGGCCTGCAGGCAGTACATATCGTTTCCCACGACCCGGATATTCGTCGACGGGTGCTCTTTGCTTCCCATGATGCGCACGCAGAACCCCTGCACATATTCGAAGTAGTTATGCTCAATCAGCAGGTTACTAGACTGCCACGCCAGGATGCCGCCGCCATTGCCCGGATCAAGTCCGTCGTCCGCCGCGCCGTTGGCTCCCAGGAAGATACAGTTGCGGATTGTGATGTGGCCCCGGAAATGATTGTCGATTCGAATACCGAACTCACCTTCGACGGGAGAAAACACCTGTCTCTCAATCACGTGATCCCCATCGCCGGAGATCCGTAGCGGTTCACTCTTGCGATATTGGCTGAAGTCCGGCCGCGGCAGCTTGTAAGCGACGCCATGGCGTTCTTCCGAAGTTTGTGCCCCCGCCGAGACGCTCAGCAGCAATATCGTCAGCAGGCAATGCAGGCAGGTTTGTTTTCCGGGCTTCATGGCGTTCTCTCGATTACGTGGACCTTCGGGAGTCTGAAGTGTGACGTTGTGGCCTGGTACCGATTCCCCCTCACCCCATCCCTCTCCCCCTCATCGCCGCCGAGTCGTGTTGGCGGCAGAAATCCGTACGACCGCCGCGAACGATGCGGGAGAGAGGGGGCCGGAAAAAGCGTTTCGCGCTGAAATTGTACGTTGTGCGAAACGACCCAAAAACTGGGCAAGCCATTTGCCGAGCTGCGCGATATCCTCAATACGCAGGGAACGACCTGCCGTAGTTTCCGTGTGAGACGTTTTCCCGTACACGGAAGGTGGTTTCTTTTCCATTTCCATGTTTAGGACAATAAGTCATCGCTGTGACACGACTTGCGGCCAAGGCGTCCGCCTCTCCTGACCGTTGTCCAGCTGGGCACGCTGTCCAACTGGGCGGCGTCTGGGAGTACCCTGAGAGGTCCATACCGCTGGGCGGCGGTGATGGGGGACCAAGCGGTCGGATGACAAGAGCCGCTCAGCGAGCACTTCATCCCCCGTTCGTTGAGCGACACGTTTCTCAGGCATCCGGTGCAACGACCGACCTGCAACGCAGCCGCTCTCGCTGGTATGATGGCCAAACACCAAGATAACGGGGAGGCTTTCCGTCTCTTGCGGCGAGTTTTTTGCCACAAGATGCGTGGAGTGGGTAGACTTCTGTGCAAGCGGTGGTGGTCGGTCGCTCTGCCCAGGTGCCAGAACGGTTCCCCACGCGGCCTGCGGCCGCCACGAAACAGGCAATCCGAAATTCCAATACGCGAAAACTGAATCATATTCGAAATCCAGAACTCAAGCCCAGAAAAAGCCTCCGCTGCCGGCGAGTCCACAGTCATGGGTCACAAGCAGATTCTCACCACTGGGCAGGCTACTGGATGTTGCGTCCGCCGTCCTTCAGCGTTTTTGTCATTGGTATTTCTGTGATTGGAATTTGTTTGGGATTTTTTGCATTTCGTGCTTCGCATTTCGGATTTTGTTCCGAACATGCGCACCGTGCGTGCATGTTACAGGCTAACACTTTGATGGTTGCTCTTCTCCAATGTGGTTTGCTCGCTGGGTGGCTGCTGACGAGCCCGTGGATGCTGCTGTGGGCGCTGGCCGCCATCGTCCCCGTGCTGATCCACTTGTGGAGCAGGCGGCGGTACGAAGAGGTGCCCTGGGCCGCCATGAAGTTCTTACTGGCGGCGGTTCGCAAGAACGCTCGGCGCTGGCGTATCGAGCAGTTGCTGCTACTGGCCGTGCGTGTCTTCCTATTGGTCCTGCTGGCGATTGCCCTGGCGGACCCCGTCGTGTCGTTTTTGCGAGGGGGCGGGATCCGAGGTGCCAGCGGCGGGGACACGCACTTCGTGCTGGTGTTGGACGCGTCCTATTCCATGGACTACCGGCAGGGAGACGCGACGCGATTCGATCTGGCCAAGGGCTTGGCGAGCGAATTGGTGCGTCAGGGAAAGCAGGGCGACGGCTTCACGCTGATTCGCCTGGCCGCTCCGCCCAGCGTGGTGGTGAGCGAGCCGGTCTTTGATCGCGAGGACATGGTGGCCGAAATTACCCAGTTACAGCGTACCGACGGGGGTGCGGATCTGGAGGCCACCTTGGCGGAAGTGGAACGCGTGTTGGATCGCGCGGCCGAGCGGGAAGCGCGTCTTGAGCGGCGGAAGGTCTGTCTGTTCACCGATATGGGAAAGACGACTTGGGGAGATGTTGTCAGCGATGCGGTGCAGACAACGTTAGCGCGGCTGGCGGAGAAAGCGGAGTTGCAGTTGTATGACGTTGGTCAGAGTGGAGGGCAGAACGTGGCCGTCACTCGTCTTGCGACACCCGAGGGTGTGGTGACGGTAGGCCATCCGACGCGACTGGATATTGCCCTGGAGAATTTTGGCAGCCAGGATCGTTCTCAGCAGGGACTGGAAGTACTGGTTGACGGCCAGAAGGTGACCGAGTTGAAGGCGGATATTCCCGCCGGGGGTGAAGCGACGGTATCCGCGGTGCATCGCTTTCAGATGCCGGGCGAGCATGTGGTGGAGGTCCGTTTGGGCGAGGATCGGCTGGCGGTGGACAATCACCGTTGGCTGAGCATATCGGTCCGCGCGGCGATGGAAGTGCTCTGCGTGGAAGGCAAGTCGGGCTCCGCCCGCAATGTGGCTTGGGCGCTGGAGCCGGTGCCCGCGCAGCAGTCGCGAGTGCGCCCCGTAGTGCGATCCGAGATCGCGCTGCTGGAGGAAGACTTGAGCCGCTACGATTGCGTCGTGCTCTGCAACGTCGGTCGTTTTGGTCGTGATGAAGCGCGGCTGCTGCGCCGATATCTCGAACGAGGCGGGGGAGTTATTGTGGCCGTGGGGGATCAGGTCCAGCCAGACAACTACAATGCGGTGCTGGGGGTCGAGGCGGGGGCGTTGCGCTGCCTGCCGGCGCGGTTGGGGGGACCCGTCCCCATCGGCGATTATCTGTTTGATCCGCTCGATTACCAGCATGCGATTGTCGCACCCTTTCGCGGCCACGAACGTGCCGGACTGCTGACGACGCCGATTTGGAAATATGTCCAGTTGCAGCCTGCCGCGGTCCCCCAGGTGACGACCGTGTTGGCGTTCCAAAACGGTGACCCAGCGATGCTGGAAGAATCGATCGGAGATGGACGCGTCATCCTGCTGGCCACGGATCTTTCGAGTGTCTCGCTGGATCGGTCCACCGAGCCCCCGACGCCATGGTCCGCCCTGGCGGCTTGGCCCAGCTTCCCGCCGCTGGTGCAGCAGATGTTGCGGTTTTCGGTCCGCGGTCGCACGCAACAGCGCAACGTGTTGGCCGGCGAAGCGTTACGCGGTTCGGTGCCCGCCGGGAGCAGCGAGGCGACGGTCTCGATCGCGGATCCGACGGGCAGAAGGCAGCGGGTGCCCGTGAAACTGGATGACGACGAGAATCAATGGACGTACACCGAAACGTCGCTGAGCGGCGTGTATGGTATCTTCATCCAATCCGAGACCGACCGCACCGATCGCTACACCGTCAACCTGGACACCCGCGAAAGTCGCTTGGATCGCTTCGATGTGGAACTGCTGCCAAGCCAATTTCGGCATGAAGCCACGGCGGAAGACACGGAGACTCCGAGCTTCTTGGCCCCGCAACCGGCCCAGTTCTTCCGGTATGTGTTGACGGCGGTCCTGCTCTTGCTGATTTGCGAGTCGTCGTTGGCTTGGTTCTTTGGACGAGCGGCCAGGTGAGGAGTGAGGCTGGAGGAGTGAGGCTGGAGGAGTGAGGCTGGAGGAGTGAGGGGAGGAGTGAGGCTGGAGGAGTGAGGCTGGGGGCCACAGAGCGTCATTTGCTTGTTCCATGATGCGCAGACGGCGCGGGCAGCCAGGGAATGAGGAATTTGGTGCTGGAGGATATTCATGTCAGAGTGGATGCGGAACTTGTGGAGCGGTATTTTCGGGACTCCTTCGCCGCGTGCCGGCGAAGGGCTTGAGGAATCGCTCGTCCACAGTTGGCCTTGGCCGCCCTGGCTCACGTTGTTGTTGCTGATCGTGGCGGGTGTCTTCTTCGTGGGGCTCTATTTGCGCGAGCCGGGGCAGGTTCCGCGCAGCACTCGTTTGTCGCTTGCAGCGATTCGATTGTCGCTCTTCGCGCTGGTCGTGATGATGATGTACGGTTGGATGCGGGATCGCTTTCGCACCGATCTGCCCGACCTGGTGATTGTGGTTGACGATTCGCAGAGCATGGAGTTTGCCGATCAATACGAAGATGGCCGGCTCAACGCCCGGTTGCTCGAACGGCTTCAGGGCGCCCAGTTGGAGGGGGCTTCGCGCATCAATCTGGTGAAGAGTCTGTTGCTCAGTCCGGGGGCTGGCTGGCTGGAGCAACTGCGCGACAAGTACAACGTCAAATGCTATCTACTCGGCAGCACGGCTCGAGTTCAGAGTGGTGCAAGTGGGTCCCTGGAGGAAAAACTCCGCGTGGCACAGGCGGATCAACCGACGAGTCGCCTGGGAGACGGCCTGCAGAATATTCTCGAGGCGCAACGCGGACGGCCGACGGCCGCCCTGGTGCTCTTGAGCGACGGCGTGACAACTGAGGGGAAGTCGATTTCCGAGGTCGCGCACTACGCTCGGCGAAAGGGGATTCCCCTGTTCCTGCTGGGGGTGGGCGACCAGCGGCCGCCGCGCGATTTGCGGCTCTCGGATCTGCTCGTGGATGAAGTAGTCTTTCTGGGGGATCTGGTGAATTTCGATTTCAAGCTCGCCGGGATCGGCTTCCCCAAGGAGCAGGTGGTTGTCCGACTCAAGCTCGCGGGTTCGGATCAACTACTGGCGCAACAGCAGTTCGAACTCACGGGCGATGGTGCCCCCCAGAACGTTCGCCTGTCGTATCGGCCCGGTGAAGTGGGGGACTTCCAATGCGTCGTGGAAGTCCAGCCCTTGGAGAATGAATCCAATCTCAGTAATAACGAACTGTCGCAGACGGTGCAGGTTCGGGACGAGACGATTCGCGTACTCTACGTGCAGGAGTATCCCAGCCTGGAATTTCGCTACCTCAAGACGCTGTTGGAGCGCGGTCTGAAACTGGGGGGAAAGGGGAAGGCGGTCCAGTTGACCACGGTGCTTCAGGAAGCCGATCAAGGCTACGTCGAGCTGGATGAAACCGCGCAACGCGTGTTTCCGGTGGGACGAGATGAACTGTTTGCCTACGATGTGGTCATCTTCGGCGACGTTAACCCCTCCTATATGAGTCGCCCGGTACTGGAGAACCTGGCTGCGTTCGTGACGCAGCGGGGTGGCGGTGTGGTGTTTCTGGCGGGACCCCGGCACACGCCCTTGGCCTACCGGGACTCGCCGTTGGAAGACCTTTTTCCGATGGACTTGAACACGACTCAGTTGCCTGACGAATCAAGACTGACGGAAGATTCCTACAGCGTCGGCTTGTCGCGATTGGGGCTGGTCAGTCCCCAGTTGCAATTGGCCGACACACCGGCGGAAAACCTGGCTGCGTGGAAAGAACTGCCCCCCCTTCGCTGGTTGCTCCGCATGCCTGACATGCGGCTCGCCGCGCGTGTCCTGGTCGAAACACAGGGGGGCGAGCAGGACGGGCCTTTGCCCGTCGTCTCGATGCAATTGGCAGGTGCGGGCCGAGTTGTGTTTCATGCCACGGACGAATCCTATCTGTGGTCACGGTTGCACGGCAGCGATCAATACTACGAACGCTACTGGCTCCAGACGATTCGCTATCTGAGTCGGGCGAAACTGCTGGGTGCCAACAAGACGGTCGAGCTCATTCCGGATCAA
This sequence comes from uncultured Planctomycetota bacterium, assembly GCA_963802295.1. Classification (GTDB taxonomy): domain Bacteria; phylum Planctomycetota; class Planctomycetia; order Pirellulales; family Pirellulaceae; genus JAJRVM01. Next base: position 229,698 of record CAWDIM010000017.1, read on the forward strand.
AGCCAATATTATCGTGGCGAGACGGTGCCGTTGCAGGTGCGGTTCTTCGACGATCGCATGGCCCCGGTCGCCGACGATGGAGTGGTTGTTCTGTTGGAACAGCAGCAAGGTCGACGGCAACGAATCAAACTGCTGCGGGACACGACTCGGCGCGGACTGTTTGAATCGGCCGTCAATAATCTCGCGGAGGGATCGTATCGAGCCTGGATTGTTGTGCCAACGGTCGACGGACAGCCGCCGACCTGGCAGTTCGCTGTGGTGCCACCCCCGGGCGAACACGCCAGACTGGTGATGGACGCGGCTGACCTGCAGCAGGCGGCCAAGACATCGGCCGGGAATTTCTATACATTGCACAGCGCCCATTCCCTGTTGGACGATTTGCCGCCCGGCCGGCAAGTGCGGATCGAATCCCTGCCCCCCTCTCCCATCTGGAATTCGCCCCTGTTGGCCGCCCTGTTCTTGCTGCTGCTGGTTGCGGAATGGCTATGGCGCAAGCGACTGGGTTGGCTGTGAGGCCCGGTCACTTGGTATCCGATGCTTTCGCTGCCCTTTTTTCCCCTCAGCGGATAGAATGGGGCACGGGACCCTGGCCCGGGAACAGGAGGCGGCAGTGGACGGAAAAAAACGGGAGAAAGGGAGAAAGGGAGGAAGGGAGGAAGGGAGGAAGGGAGGAAGGGAGGAAGGGAGGAAGGGAAATCGGAGGACGCGGGAGCATGCTGCAGGGCGAGAATCTGCCGGCGGATCATAACGGTGGTTTTGCCGGCAGCGGAGGTGTTTTTGTGCCTGAGTTTTGGATTTTGGATTACCTGTTTGGCGGCGGCCGCCGGCCGCGTCAAGCAACAGGGGGGAATATTCCGCTGACGGTTCATTGTGTCTTCCACAAATCTCGCGCCGCGAGCTTCACGCCTTAGCCCGGTGACATTTCGCGGCGCAGGACGGAATCCGAGAGCATGCCATCTTCTTTGTTGCAGAAAGTTCAACGCGTCGCACAGCGTGCTCGCCAACTGGTGCGGCTGCACGGCACGAGTTGGTATGTGGCGGTCGTCTGCCTGGTGGCGCTGACTCTCGGCTGGCTCGATTATCTGGTGCGATTTGAGGATCTTGGCGTCCGGTTGATTTGTTGGGTGATTCTCTGTGCGACGATGGTCGTGGGATTGGTGCGGCTGGTAGTCAGGGCGTGGCGATATCGGTGCACCGATTTGCAGGCTGCGCATCGAATTGAGCAGCGTTTTCCGCTGCTCGGCGACCGGTTGACCAGTGCCGTGGCCTTTGCCGCGGACTGGGTGGACGACGAGCTGGCGGGATCTACCGAATTGCGTCGGGCGGTGATTGCCGAGACGCAAGCGGTGGCGGAGCCGCTTGACTTTGACCAGTGCATCAATCGGCGTCAGCCGGTCCGCGCGCTGCTGGCCGCCGTGGCGATGGTTGCGGTCCTGGTGGTATTGGGGCTGTGGGATGGTCCCGCGGTCGCGCTGGCGGGCAAACGGCTGCTGATTCCCTGGGGCGACGATCACTGGCCGCGACGTCACGTGCTGGAGTTTGTTCACGCTCAGACCCGCTTGGCCGTGGGGCAGGATTTCGAGATCGAGCTGGTGGATGCGAATGGATGCCTGCCCGATCGCGTGGAAATTCACTACTGGTTTGATGGCGACGATGAGTCCCAGATACAGACTCAGCAGATGCAGCCGTTGGGGCAGCGGTTGGTGCATCGGCTGGCCAACGTCACACGGTCATTCCGCTATCGGGCGACTGGCGGTGACGATCAGGCGATGCCGTGGAGCGACCTGACGCTGGTTGAGCCGCCGAGGATCACTGCGAAGGAGATCATGCTGCACGCACCCGACTACACGGGGCTCGAGACGCGGCAAGCGGACGGGGATTTCCGCGCCCTGGTTGGTACACGAGTCACGTTTCGAGTGCGGACCAGCAAGCCGCTGTCGGCCGCCTCGCTCGAGACCGATACCATGGGGAGCGTGGTCTCGCTGCCGTTACCCCTGGCGCCGGATCGAGCTGGGTTCTCGTTGGATTTCGCGGCGGCGGACAGTTGGGTGATTGCACAAACCGGCGTGTACGGACTCCGGCTGGTCGACCAGGAAGGGCTGGACGTGGGAGTGCCAGACGAGTGGGATGTCGAGGCGGTGCGGGATCTGCCCCCCACCGTATCGCTGAGACGTCCGGCTGCCGATCTGCTGGTGACGGCTCGAGCGGCAGTGCCCATCGAGGCCATCGCCAAGGATGATCTGGCGCTGCGCATGGTCGCACTCCAGTTCACGCGATCTGCCGCCGCGGATCAGGCCGAAGAAACGATTACGTTGTGGAACGGACCGGCACAGGTCACGCCGGAATCAGTGCGCGACGCGCAGGAAAACGAGGAGGGTGTGCACCTCGCGCTGCAGCACCTGTGGGACCTCACGGAATTGCCGTCGATGAAACCGGGTGAGAGGATTGATTTCCATGTCACAGCGGTCGATTACCACGCGCAGCCCGGTGAGAGTGTCCGGCGGCGTTTGACGATCATCGCGCCGGAAGAACTGGAGGAGCGCATTGCCCGTCGCCAGACGGAGATTCTCGCGCAGATTGCCGGGATTGCGCAGTCGCAGCAGGAAACCCAGGGCCAGACTTCAGGGCTGGAAATCCAGCTGCGCGAAGCTGGCCGGCTCGAACGCAACGACGTCGATCGGCTGCAGGTTGCCGAGTTGAATCAGCGCGAGGTGCAACAGCGTCTGGGACATCCGGGTGACGGTGTGGCGGCGCAGATTGTGGAGTTGATGCACGAGCTGCGGAGTAATCGGGTCGACAATCAAGAGTTGTTCCAGCGACTGCAGCAATCTCGTGACACGATCCAGCAGGTCAACGAGCTGCAATTGCCCCCCATCCAGCACCAATTGATTGACGCGTTGAAAATCGCTCGCGAGGTGTTGGCATCCGAACGAAAGCCCCAACCCCCTGCCGGCCATCCTCGCGACGACCTGACCGATCTGTTCCGGCAGGCGGTAGAAGGTCAGACGAAAGTCGTCGAGACGCTGCAATCGTTGCTCGGCCAGTTCGCGCAATGGGACAATTACCAGCGTCTGGCCCGCGAGGTCGGGCGACTGAAGCGAGAGCAGGAGAGCGTGCATCGCGGCACCCGCGAGCTGCGACTCGAAACGCTCACGAAAGATCCCAACGACCTGACCGCTCAACAACTCGCGAATCTGAAAAGGCTCTCCGAGCGGCAAAACGACATCGCGCTGCGGTTCAATTCGCTGACCAGCTCCATGGAGGCAACTCAACAGCGATTGCTCGAGGAGGAACCAACCGCGGCCGCCACGCTGGCGGATGCGATCGACATGGTTCGACAAGCGGGGATCGGCGGGCTGATGCGCGACGTGGGGCGGGAAGTCGATCACAACCGCCTGGGGCAGGCGACCGATCAGCAGGACGAAGTGATCCGGCTGCTGGGGGAACTGCAGGATATTCTGGCGAATCGGCGTCAATACCAGTTGGATCGAAAGGTCCAGCAGCTGCGCGATACCGCGACGCGGCTGGCCGGGATCCGCACGCGACACGAGGCGATCCGACGGCAACTGGATGATCCGCAAGGGGCGACGCCCGAGCAGCTCCAGGGGTGGGGAAAAGACGAATCGGAGATGGCTTCTCAGGCATTGCAGTTGGCACGCCAGGCACGCCGCCTGCAAGCGGATACGGCTGCGGAGCCGCTACAGCAGGCCGGACAGCGACTCGAGCAGGCTGGTCAGGCCGGTGGTGCCGGTGATCTGCCGCAAATGCGGCAGGAAGCGGAACAAGCGCAACAGAACCTGGAGGATGCTCAGCGGCAGTTGCAGGCCGCCTTGGAGCTGTCGCAACAGGAGTTTCGGGACGAACGGGTTGCGCGACTGCGCCAGACCGTCAGCGAATTTCTCTCGCGACAACAACGGATCCTGGACGAATCCCAGCAGGCTGCGACGCGGCGACAGGCCAGCCCCCAGGAACTGACTCCGGATTTGGCACACACTTTCCAATCGCTGGCCGATGACCAGACGGCCTTGAGCCGCGAGGTGGCGGATGTGGCCGCGACGCTCTCGGACGCTCAAGCCTTCGCATTCGCCCTGCAGCAAACCGCCGAAGTGATGAGTTCCGTCGGCGGATATCTGGCGGTGCGCGAGGCCGGCGAAGGGACCCTGCAACTCGCACGGCAGGCCCTGGCCATGCTGCAGCAGGTCCTCCAGGCGTTAATGGAAGACGTTCCCCGCGAACCACCCGACAGTCGGCAGGAGCCACAGCCCAAGGCGTCGCGGGATGACCAGAAAGCCAACACGAAATACCTGTTGGCCCAGCTCAAATTGATCCGCGCCCTGCAGCTGAAAGTGAATGAAGAAACCGAGGCGTTGAGCCAGGAGCCCGGCCCGTGGGAGGAAACACGCGCGGACCGTCAACAGGCCCTTGTGCGGCAGCAACGCCACCTCGCGGAATTGGTGCTGCGATTGCTTGGTCAGGGAGGCGCCGAACCGAAACCCGTGATTGTCAGGCCGCCCGCCGAAGGACTCGATTCGCTCGATCGGATACTCGATGAAGATGCCGGCCGTTGAAGTGCCACTCCACACGTCGCGCATGTAGAAGGAAAAAGTCATGTTCCTGCGATTCCCCCTCGTCTTGGCCGCCGTATTCTGCCTGCTGTCGATTGGCCAGCTGTCGCCGGCGGCGCAGGAAAAGTCCGCGGGCGCTGCGCACGACCCGCCCGCCCCTGCGCCGCACCAGGGTCTCGATGACAAGTTGCTCGACGGATTGCCGGCTGGGCCAGCCAAAGAGCGACAGGTGACTGACCCCGCCGATCGAACGGCGGCCGAGCGAACACCCGTGACTCCACCAGCTGGCGTACTCGATCCGTTTGCCGAGGGGTCCGATATCGGACCGCAAGACCCGCTCCAACGCATCGGCCGACAAATGCAGCTCGTGCAAGAGCGGCTGTTCCAGCGCGATGTCTCGAGCCAGACCCAACAGACACAGCAGCAGATTGTCACGGAGTTGGATGAACTGATCGCGGCGCTGGCAGCTCAGCAAAAATCGTCCCTTCAGCGGCGCCGAAGCCCGTCACCTGGGGACGACCAGCAGGCCCTGCAGACGGGCAAGCAGGCGGCACGCGATAGCGATGGACAGCCGGGCAACGAAGAGACGCGGGCGGCGGAGACCGCCGCCATGCAGCAAGCTGCCGACGAAATATGGGGGCATCTGCCGGAGCGGTTTCGGCGTCACATGCAGAATCCCGGCGCGATCGAGTTCCTCCCCAAATATCGGAGACTGATCGAGGATTATTACAAGCGATTGGCCGAAGATCACGGGCATCAACAATAATGGTGGCGCCGCTGGAACAAAGGCGGCCGTCACGCCCCGGCCGCTGGTCACGTGCGGCACGCCGCGGCAGGAGTACGAGTAAAGTTTTCGCGTGTAGGATGCGCACACCGTGCGCATGTTTGAAATCCGAAATCCGAAGCACAGGAAAGTGGGAGAAAGGGAAGAAGGGAAGAAGGGAGGAAGGGAGGAAGGGAAAACGGAGGACGCAATGGCATGCTGCTGGTGAGAATCTGCTGGGGGCCCGCCCGCGGCCGTTTTGCCGGCAGCGGAGGTTTTGGATTTCGAATTTTGGATTTCGAATTTGTTTGGGATTTCGAGATTGGGATTTCGGATTTCCTGATTGGTTGCGGCCGCGGGCCGCGTTAAGAGTAAGAGTACGAGTACGAGTACGAGTAAGCTGATTTGTGAAGCATGATGAGTGATCACATCGAGTCGATTGATCGGCGGCGATTTCTGGGTGGTGTGGCGGGTACGCTGGCGGCGATGGCCGCCGTGGCACGTGTTGGCCGGGCGCAGGACGACCCGACCAACACGGCCGAGAACATGCTGCTGCCCGCGACGGTGGAAGCCATTGCGAAAGGGCTCGAGTACCTGGCAAGTCATCAGAACGAGGATGGCAGTTTCGGCGCGGAGGGATATCGACGCAACGTGGCAGTGGTCAGTCTGGTAGGGCTGGCCTGCATGGCCAACGGGAGCGCTCCGGGCCGCGGGCCTTATGGCAAGCAGATTAACCGATGTGTCGGCTACTTGCTCCGTCATGCCCAGGACAGCGGGTTCATTTTTGCGCCGGGCAGCACCAGCTATGGTCCCATGTACGGCCATGGATTCGCCTCGATGTTCCTGGCTGAGGTGTATGGAATGTGGTCTGATTCGGTGGTGCGCGAGAAACTGGTCAAGGCGGTGCGGTTGATTGTCGACACCCAGAATGACCAGGGGGGCTGGCGATATCAGCCGGAGCGGAAGGAGGCCGATATCTCGGTGACGATTTGCCAGATCATGGCCCTGCGTGCGGCGCGAAACGCGGGCGTCTACGTCTCGAACGAAACGATTGATCGATGCACCGCTTACGTCAAGCAGTGTCAGAACGCGGACGGCGGATTTGCCTACATGCTGCCGGGGGGCGAGAGTGCTTTTCCGCGCTCCGCCGCCGGTGTCGTGGCGTTATACAGCGCCGGCATCTACGAAGGCGATGAAATCTCTCGGGGATTGGAGTATCTGATGCAGCATAAGCCGGACCGCGATGCGATGAGCATCGAGAATCATTTCTTTTACGGTCACTACTATGCTGTCCAGGCCATGTGGCAGGCGGGGGGGGATTATTGGCGTCGCTGGTATCCGGCGATCCGCGAAGTTCTCATGGCTCGCCGCAAGGAGGATGGGTCGTGGTTTGATCAGATCTGTCCGGAATATGGCACGGCGATGGCCTGTCTGATTCTGCAGATGCCGAGCAATTATCTCCCGATATTTCAGCGTTGAGAGATGGTGGCCGACGAGTGGCCTGTGAGGAATGGGGACCGTGAGTCATCGAAACCTGATTGACCGCTGCCGCGATTATGCCGCTGCCTGGGGATTGCTGTGCGCCATGTCTGCCACGTCAGTCGTCGCAGATCCTCCGACGCCGCCGGTCACTCCGACGCTGGGACCAGGAAACGCCATGGTAGTGGGCCGCGGTTGGCCGGCGATCGGCTTGCTGCCGGGGGTGGTCCCCATGTGGCAGGAAGACGTGCGGCAGGAACACGAGGCCGCAGCTGCTGGTACTGGTGGAACGGCGACCTTGCTGGACGGCCAGGAGTTCCAAGGGCGGTTGGTGGAGTTGACGAGCCAGGGAGAATGGTTGTTCAGTCAGGCGGGGCAGCCGGTGACGGTGGCCCGCGACCAACTGGTGATGTGGGGCCGCTATCGCGATCGCAGCGAGAAACCGTGGGTGCTATTGACCGACGGAAGCCTGTTGGCCGCCGAACTGCTGTCGATCGACCGCGAGAACGTGGTTCTTGCCGGCCAGCTTTGGTCGGACACGCGCGTGCCGCGCCAGCATGTACGTGCCATCGTGTTCCGGCCGGCGGTCCAGGAATTGGCGCGAGACCGGCTGTTCTATCGCGCCTTGACCGAGGTGCGTGCCGAAGACCAGTTGCTGCTGGAGAACGGCGACGAATTGAAAGGGCAGATGCCCTCTGAAGTGAAACCCGAGCCGGGTGCGTTTCATCCGCAGCGGATTCGCTGGTCGGTCAGTGGCTCGGCTGAGCCGGTCGACATGCCGCTCGATCGCGTCTCGGCCGTGTTCATGGCGACTCACCAGCACCCTCCGGCGATGCCCGACAACGCCGTCTGGATTGGTTTGATGGATGGTAGCCGAGTACTGGCCGCGGGTATGCGGCACAGCGGCAAGTCGCTGCAGTTCGATTTGGCCTGCGGTGCGCAGCTCGTGACGGATGCCGCGGCCACGCCTGCCGGCCAGCCGTACGATGCCGTCATCATGCTGCAGCCGCTGACAACCGCCGCCACGTTCCTCTCGAATCTGGAGCCGTTAGGGTACAAGCATATTCCGTTTCTTGCCGTGAACTGGCCGTATTGGAATGACCGGAGCGTAGCGGGGGGCCAGTTGCGGCTTGATGGCCACGTGTATCTCAAGGGACTGGGAATGCACAGCAGTTCACGACTGGCCTACCCACTGGGCGGCCAGTACCGGTCGTTGCAGGCCGAGCTGGCGCTGGATCAATGTGCCGGTCGCGAAGGAAGCGTCGTGTATCGAGTCTACCTGCAAGACTCGGCCGGCCAGTGGACGAAGGCGTTCGAGAGTGGCATCGTGCGCGGCGGTCAGGCACCGGTGGCGATGCGTGTTGACGTACGGGGAGCCGAGGCGTTGGCGTTGATCGTCGACTTCGCCGACCGCGCTGACCAGTGGGATCACGCTAATTGGCTCAACGCGCGACTGTTGCGTTAAACGGGGAGGACGGAAAACGGGAGGAAGGGAGGAAGGGAGGAAGGGAGGAAGGGAGGAAGGGAGGAACAGTGGATAGCGCGGCCAGGGGTGAGATGCTGTTGGCGGCCCGCGGCGGTGGTTTTGTCGGCAGCGGAGTGTTTTTGTTTCCGTTTTGGATTTCGAATTTCGATTTTTGGATTTCCTGCTTGGTTGTGGCCACCGGCCGCGTTGAAACTTCTTGTCAGGCGTAATTTGCTGCGGGAGCTGCAGAATGGAAGATGCATGTGTTGTGCGGTTGCTGTCACATCCCAGGCCGTTTCTGATCCGGGACCGTTACTGCCGCAATCCGGATTGCCGGTGCCATGTCGTATCGCTGGACTTGATGGAAATCAGCGAGTCGGGTGAGCTGCTGGCCAACCCGTTGTGCTTGACCACGGATGTCGACCTCGAGACGTGGGAAGAGATCGATATCCCGGAGCGGACGCCGGAGGCCGGGGCGCTGGTCCGCGAGTTCTTGGAGGGATGTTCCGCGGAGATGAAGACGAGATGCAGGGAGCAATACGCGGAAGAGAAGCGAATTGGTCGGCGGATGGCGCGGTACACGGTGGACCCGCAGGAAGTGTTGGCCGGGGCGCTCATCTCCTATTCGGACTTGCTCACCGATGAAGGCAGTCTGACGAGTGGTGGCTCCGGCTACACATACGATTTCTCCTATCAAGGTCGCGAGTTTCTGATCGAGGATCGCTATTGCTGCAACCCAAACTGCAAATGTCGCAAGGTCGAGTTGGAGTTCTTTGAATCCGTCAAAGACGGCGGGGGGGACCCATCGCGGAGTCGTACCTACTTCTGTTTTCGGGCGGACGTGAGGTTCAAGGGGCGCCCAAAACTCTTGGAGTGTGGCGAATGCAGTCGTCAGGAATCGCAAGCCGTGTTGACGGCCTGGTGGCAGGAGTATCGGGGTGAACTGAAATTGTTCGAGTCTCGCTATATGGATGTGAAGGAGATCGGCCGCCGCAACTTGGAAACCGCCGACAAGGCGCCGGGAGGAATACGTCAGTTGTCTTCCGAGCCGGCCAATGACAGATTGGCCGACTTGCGCCCGAACCGGTCCGCGCCGGGCGGAACGACCCATGTCCGTGTGGCAGCGGAAAGAAGTTCAAAAAGTGCTGCTGGCGAAAGAACGCCTGACGAGCCACGACGGCCGCATGGCTTTGTGCGTTTTTGCACGCAGTCGCATGGTACTCGGCGGGGGTGGTTCGTTGTAAGATGGAGGGCGAGTCGGACGGCGGATCAGCTCGATCCTCGGAGGTGCTGCGAGGTAAAGTATGAGTATTGATATTCGTGGAAGCCGTGTTGCGAGGGGGGCTAACGGCTCGCCGTGCAGGGGTGCTGGCCGACGACTGGCCGGCTTGGTGCTCGTCTGGTGGGGCGGGGTGTGCGGGCTCGTGTCGGCCGACGAACCGCAGTTGGGTGGCAAGGCGATTTATGAGCAGCAGTGTGCCCGCTGCCACGGCCGCGATGGCCAGGGCGTGGCCGATGAAGGTACGGAGCCGTTCACGGGCTCTCACACCTTGGCCGACCTGGCTCGCGTGATCGACGAGACGATGCCAGAGGACGATCCCGCTACGTGTCAGGGCCAGATGGCTCAATCGGTGGCGCAATACGTGTACGATACTTTTTTTGCTCCCCAAGCCGCGGCCCGGCAGGAACTCGCTCGCATTGAATTGTCGCGACTGACCGTGCGCCAGTACGACCATGCGTTGGCCGATCTGATGGGTGCCTTCCTGGGTGAGGGACGACTCGATGAGGAGCGAGGGTTGAAGGCCCGCTACTTCAACTCCAGGAATTTTGACCGTGACAAACAGGTGACGGAGCGCATTGATGCGCGCGTGCTGTTCGATTTCGCAGAGAAGAGTCCCGAGGAAGGCAAGATTGGCGCAGAGGAATTCGCCATTCAGTGGCAGGGTGGGGTGCTGGCCGATGAAACGGGGGACTATGAATTCTGCGTCGCGACCGAAAACGGCATGAAGCTGTGGTTGAACGATCCGAAGCAGCCCTTGATCGACGCGTGGGTCGCCTCCGGGGGACTACAAGAGCATCGCGCTACGGTTCGGTTGCTGGGTGGGCGCGTCTATCCGATCCGGTTGGAGTTTTTCAAATTCAAGATCAAGACCGCGTCTGTAAAACTCTCGTGGGTCCCGCCGCACCGTGGTGAAGAAGTGATTCCCCCACGCAGTCTGTCGCCCGCCTGGTGTCCCCCCGTCTACGTGAATACGACCGTCTTTCCGGCGGATGACAGCAGCGTCGGTTATGAACGGGGGACGACCGTTTCCATGGCCTGGAAGCAGGCGGTGACGGCCTCCGCGATCTGTGCGGCCAATGCCGTGGCGGAGAACCTGGAGGCATTTGCCAAGAGCAAAGCGGACGCGGCGGACCGCCGGGATCGCGTGCGGGAATTCTGCTGCCGATTTGCTGAACGAGCGTTTCGGCGACCGCTGACCGACGAACAGAAACAGTTTTTTGTCCACCAGTTCTTTGAGGGGGACGTGCCGGTCGAGAAGGCGGCCAAGATCTCCGTGCTGCTGGTGCTGCAGTCCCCTCGATTCCTCTATCTTGGACTTGGCAATCAACAGCCCGACGATTACGACATTGCCTCGCGATTATCGTTCGGCCTGTGGGACTCGCTTCCGGACCAGTCGTTGCTGGACGCGGCGGAGGCGGGGAAGTTGCGGACCGCCGGCGAAGTTGCCGCCCAGGCCCAACGCATGCTGGGCAATTTTCGCACGAAGGCAAAACTGCGGTCGTTTCTGCACGGCTGGCTGAACATCGAGCACCTGGATGGAATCGCGAAAGACCGGGAACGTTTTCCGGAATTTGACGAAGCCATGGCGTCCCATTTGCGGACGTCGCTGGATCTCTTCCTGGACGAGGTCATCTGGAACGGCTCGGCCGATTTTCGCGAACTGCTGCTGGCCGATTACTGGTTCGTGAACCAGCGGTTGGCCGACTACTACGGCATTGCGGCCGAGGCGGGGGAGGAGTTTCACAAGGTGTCGTGTGATCCGCGGCAGTGTGTTGGGATTCTGACCCACCCCTATTTGATGGCACGCTTCGCCTATCACAAAACCAGTTCCCCCATTCATCGCGGCGTTTTCGTGGTTCGCAGTCTGCTGGGACGTTTCCTCAAGCCGCCACCCATTGCGGTCGCTCCGCTGGATGAGGGAGTCGATCCGAGCTTGACGACGCGGCAGCGGGTTCTGCTGCAGACCCAGGAACCGACCTGCCAGACCTGTCACGGCCTGATCAACGCGCTGGGATTCAGTCTCGAGAACTTCGATGCAGTCGGTAAATTCCGCCAGTTGGAACACGAACAGCCGGTGGACGCTTCGGGGTCGTACAAGGACGAACAGGGTCAACTGGTCGAATTCACGGGGGCCCGGCAGTTGGCTGAGTTTCTGGCGCAAAGCCCGGAAACGCATGGCTGTTTCGTGAAGCAACTGTTCCACAATGTGGCGAAGCAGCCCGCTGTGGCTTATGGTCCGGAAACGATGAGCAACCTGCGGAAGTCGTTCGCGGAGTCCGGCTTTAATATCCAGGCATTGCTCGTCGAAATTGTCAAGACGTCTGCGTTGGGTACGAACAAGGAGTGACATGGTGCGATCCAAGAGCAAGCAGAAGACTCGCCGTGATTTCATCCGCGACCTGGGGTTATCGGCGGCGGCCATGCCGTTTATCTGGAACCTGCCGAGCCTGGGCTATGCCAGCCCCCAACACCAGAAGAAACGTGTGGTGTTGGTGTTCAGTCCCAATGGGGTGGTGCCCGATAAATTCTGGCCCAGCGAGGAAGGTGAGTCTTTCACGCTGCCGGAAATTTTGACACCGTTGGAGCCGTTCAAGGATCGGCTCCTGACCCTGCACGGTGTCTGCAATAAGGTGCGCGGTGACGGTGACAGCCACATGCGCGGGATGAGCTGTCTGCTCACTGGTATCGAACTGTTCCCGGGCAATGTGCAAGGCGGATCCGACACGCCGGCCGGATGGGCGAGTGGCATCTCGATCGATCAGGAGATCAAGAACTTTCTGCAGCAGCAAGCGGAAACGCGGACCCGTTTCGGGTCACTGGAATTGGGGCTCGTCGTTCCCAATCGAGCCGATCCGTGGACACGGTGGGTCTTTGCCGGGCCGAACAAGCCGTTGCCGCCCGTCGACGACCCCTATCAAACGTTCGCCAAAATGTACGGACGCGTGGAAGATCAAGAGAGTCTGAAGACGGTGTTGGACGATGTCCAGGAAGACCTGCGCCGCGTTCGCACCGTCGCCAGTGCCGAGGACGTGAAGCTGTTGGACGAGCATGAGGCGTTTGTGAGGGTAATCGAGCAAGAGTTGCAGGAGGCGAATCAACAGCAAAGCTCCGCGGAACCGCCGAAACTGGAACCCGGTGTGAAGAACACGAACGATAATCTGCCTCAGCTGAGTCAGATGCAGATCGACCTGCTCGTCAACAGCTTCGTTTGCGACTGGGCTCGTGTTGCTACTCTGCAGATTACGAATTCCGTCGGGCAAGCTCGTATGCGCTGGCTGGGGATCGAAGAAGCCCACCACGAATTGTCCCACGATCCGGACAGCAACGTCGAGTCGCAGGAGAAACTGACCAAGATCAACAAGTGGTACTGCGAGCAGGTGGCCTGCCTCGTACGGCGGCTGAGCGAAACGCCCGAACCAGGGGGCGATGGCACGCTGCTGGACAATACGCTCGTCATCTGGACCAACGAACTCGGCAAAGGGAATTCCCACACGCTCAACGATATCCCCTTCGTCTTGATCGGCAATGGGCTGGGCTTTCGCATGGGACGATCGCTGAAATACGATCGCGTGACTCACAACCGGCTGCTCATGGCGCTGGCACACGGTTTCGGACACCACCTCGAGACGTTTGGCAAGGCCGAGTTGTGTGAGGGGGGAGTGCTGCCGAATCTGGCTTGAATCGCCCCATCGCATCACGGCGCTGTGTGATCACGGCGCTGTGTGATCACGGCGCTGTGTGATCACGGCGCGCTGTGTGATCACGGCGCTGGGCGTCGCGATGTGCAGTGGCTCGGCGCCTGCGATTCCGGCGGTGGCACCGAGTGCGGCAACGTGCCTCAGCGGCAGGTGCGAATTGTCATGCCGTGGTTGTGGACAAGCAGCCTATGTCCTGGCGCGACGAGAACCTGGCCTGTCATGGTGCGGGATAATCCGCCGCTGTTGTTTCCTCGATGGGTGGCTTGTGGTGCTGGGGGATCGGGAGAAAGCGAAAGGACAAGAGATCGGATGACAACAGATGCGTTTTCCAACAGAGGTTTTTCTGTCCCCTATCTTTCTGTCCCGATTCGAAACGTGTTGGAGATCGGAGTCAAATCCTCTCAAGCAGAAGCGCTGCCGCACGAGAATGGCCGGTCACGTCGTCCGCACGGGGGTTGCCTGGTTCGACTTATTGACAGACCACGCATGTTTCCGGGACCGCGTCTGTTTGCGTGCGCCGTCGGCATACTCCTGCTGCCCCTGGTCTGCCGACTGGAAGCTGACGGGCCTGGCGATGAAGTGAAGGTGCCGGCGATTGCCGGGCAGTACGTGACGGTATATCGCCCGGCGGGGGATCGCTTTCCCGGGCCCGATACGCCGCAACTGAAGGCGGGTCAGTTCTATCGAGATTGGGTCCCCAATGACCATGCGATTATTCAGGGGTTGGACCAACGCTGGCACGCGATCGGTATTACGCATCCCTTGACCACTACGGACAGCGTGCACGAGGGGGAGTACCAGTCGTTTCATGCCGTCGCGCCCGCAGGTCGGCTGAGCGATGTATGGCGGGATAGTGCGTGGCGAGACGAGCCCAAGATCCTGCCTCCCGCCGAACGACCGGGCGAGATTCTGGAACACCACGCTCCGTTCATCATTCGGCGCGGCGACGAGTATGTGATGGTGTATGGCCCGAGTCCATTACGGTGGGCGACGTCCCCCGATTTGTCGATCTGGAAGCCGCATGGCACCCTGCTGTCAACGCCTCCGACCGGGCGAGACCCGCATGTCTTGCTGTGGCAGGATCGATACTATCTGCTCTATTGCGTGGAGGATCGGGTGGATGCGTGTACGTCCGCCGATCTGGTAAACTGGAGCCCGCCGCGGACGATCCTCAGGATGCCACAGGGTGTGGCCCCTGAGTCGCCCACACTCGTACGCTGCCAGGATACCTTCTTCTTGTTCGTCTGCGGTTGGGATGGAATTTGGGATCGCCAGACAATCCAAGGAGCCTATCAGCACGTCACGTACGTCTATCAGTCGGACGATCCGATGAAATTCCCAACGGCCCAAGAGATCGCTCGACTGGCAGCCCATGCGCCGGAGGTTTTTCGGGACGAGCAAGGAGATTGGTTCATTTCCAGTGCCGAGTGGCCGGCCCGCGGAGTGAGTATCGCGCGGCTCGAGTGGCGGTAGGCACGACGCTCTGCCGTGATCGAAGACAGAATCGAAACCAGGAGAAACACATGGTTCGCTTGACCGTGCTGTACGGACACCCCACCGATCCCGCGGAATTCCAACGGTATTATCACGCGACACACATCCCGTTGGCGCGCCAGATGCAGGGGCTCAAGGGATGGACCATCGGCATGTGTGAATCGGTCGCGCCGGGAGAGAAGCCTCCCTACTACATGATTGTGGGTCTCTATGCCGACTCGCGCGAAGCCATGGAAGCGATACTGGCCTCTCCGGCCGGCCAGGCGACTGTGGCTGACGTGCCGAATTTCGCCACCGGCGGAGTCTCGTTCCTGTACGACCAGGAAGAAGTCCTGATTCCGTATCAACTGATCGAGTGACGGAAAAAGGGGAGGAAGGGAGGAAGGGAGGAAGGGAGGAAGGGAGGAAGGGAGGAAGGGAGGAAGGGAGGAAGGGAGGAAGGGAGGAAGGGAGGATGGGAGGATGGGAGGAAGGGAGGAAGGGAGGATGGGACATAGGATAGCAGGCCCAGTGGTGAGGATCTGCTTGTGGCCCGCCCGCCGCGGTTTTGTCGGCGGCGGAGGTTTTTTCTCTTGAGTTTCTGTCTTTCGAATTTGTTTGGGATTTCGAATTTAGGCTTTCGAATTTCCTGATAGGTTGCGGCCGCAGGCCGCGTTAAGTACTCGATATTGGGATTTCGGATTTCTTGTTTAGTTGCGGCCGTCGGCCACATTACGATTCACCAGGAGCGAAGCATCCATGCCATCCAAATTCGTTCACTCTGTAGTGCTTGTGGCATTTCTTGCCGGTTTTGGTCCCCAGGCTTTTGCGCAGCGCCGCAGGCCGCGTCCGCGGCAGTCGGTTCGCCAGCGGGAAGCGGCCGAGCAGCGTGACGTGCGGATGGGCTGGTGGCGAGAAGCCCGTTTCGGCATGTTCGTGCACTGGGGGCTTTACGCCGTGGCGGCGGGCGAGTGGGACGGGAAGGCCTGGACGCAAGGGGGGATGGAGTGGATTCAATGCTACGCCAACGTGCCCGCTGACGTCTATGCCGAGAAACTCGTGCCGCAGTTCAAGCCGAAAGCGGGGTTCGCGCAAGACTGGGCCGAGCTGGCCAAAGCGGCCGGCTGCAAATATGTCGTCTTTACGAACAAGCACCATGAAGGGTTTGCGCTTCACGACAGCGCCGTCACCGAGTTCGATGCGCGGGACGTGACTGGCCGCGATCTTCATCAAGAGATCATTCAGGCAGTGCGCGAGCAGGGCTTGAAAGTGGGGGCCTATCATTCGCTGTGGGATTGGCATCATCCGCACGCTTATGCCGGAGCGGGTTCCAACAATCCGGGTTGCCAGACCATGGAGGGGCGAGACCCGAAGGTCTACGTCGACTTTCTGCATCAACAGGTTCGCGAGATCGTGACGAACTACGGACCGTTGGACATCCTCTGGTTCGATTATTCCAACCCGGAAATACAAGGCGAGAGTTGGCGGGCGAATGAACTGGTCGCCATGGTCCGACAACTGCAGCCCGCCATCATCACCAACAATCGTCTCTACCGTTCGGCGGAGGCCGGTTGGCACGACGATCATCACCTGGAACCGTTCGACAACGTGTATGGCGATTTCTGCACTCCCGAGCAGCGGATACCTCCCACGGGCGTGCCCGGAGTGGATTGGGAGACCTGCATGACGGTCAACACTACGTGGGGATACTCGAAGCATGACCACGCCTGGAAACCGACCAAGACATTGATACGCAATCTGGTCGACATAGCGTCCAAAGGGGGAAACTATCTGTTGAACATCGGCCCCCGCGCGGACGGTTCGGTACCGAACGAGATTGTCGAGCGGATGCGCGGCATCGGCGAGTGGATGGCGGTTCATGGCGAGTCGATTTACGGTACAACTGCCAGTCCGTTTGCCGAGTTGCCTTGGGGCCGCTGCACGAAGAAGCTCGGCGGCGATACATCGACACTCTACCTGCACGTGTTCGACTGGCCGGCAGATGGCCAGCTCGTCGTGCCGGGACTGCGCAGCGAGGTGCGGCGAGCGTTCTTGCTCTCTGGCGGCGCCGACCTGTTAAGCAAGAGCGACGACAAGGGGATCGTCCTTCAGCTGCCCGCCTCGCCTCCCGACGAGAATGTGAGCGTCGTGGCCGTGGAGATCAAAGGAACACCGCGGATTGATTGAACCGCTGGGGATCAGTGACGTGCAGCCCCTGTTCATGGCGCGGGAGGTGACGATTCGCGATCGGATGCCCGATCGCTATTGGCACCTTGTCGTTGGCGACTCTTGCGGGGGCCGTCCTGCTTCCATACGAGTCCTCGAAAGTGTCTCGCCGCGGGAGCGACTCGCGGTTCCTCCATGCGGATGACGATGATGAATGCGAACGAAATAGCGGGAGGTTCGAATATCTCGAAACTCGGTACGGCCAACAAAACGCGTCCCTCCGTAGTGTTTCCGCGACTCTTGATCGGTTTGATCGTGTTGATTTGCGCGGAAGTATTCTCGGGGGCCTCGTTGGGCCCTGGGCTATGGAGTCCCTGGACTCTGATAGTCACCTATTGGCTGTACTTCGCCCATTTCTTCTTCTTCACCACACTCGCCATCCGCACGGGCCGGACGTCCTTCTGGTCACTCTATCTGTGGGGCGTGCTCTTCGGACTCTACGAGTTTTGGATCACCAAGGTAGTCTGGCACGGCTACAGTGGGGACGGCAAGTTTGCAATTGGTTCCCTGGGTCCGTACGGTTTTTCTGAGATCAGCATGGTGTTTATTTTTCACCCGGTGATGTCGTTCATCTTGCCGCTTGCCGTAGCGTGCCTGCTCTTTCCCGCCTTGCGGCGACTGTTCCCGGATCTGGCTTGGCTGACCGGCACGACACGTGGTGCCCGCGCGACGCAAGCCTACCTGGTGTTTTCGGTCGTTCCGCCGATGGTGGTGAATTCACAAGGAACGGCGAACTTGCTGCTGAACCTGGTGGTGATGTTCGCCGCCCTGCTGCTGCTGCTGCGATTGTCGCGTGGGACGATGGCGATGTCGGATGCTCGGCCGCTCGTTGATTTCGGACGGCGAGGGTTCCGCGGCTTGTGCCTGTACTTGGCACTGTTGTACGGAGTGACGTATGCCTATCTGCGCCCCGACGGACTCCCTTCGGCCGGCGTGCAACTGTGTACATTCGCATTCTATGCCGTGGCGATTGTCGGGATCCTGCTGCACCGTCGACGAGAGCCGTTGGCAGGCAGGTGTTCGAACGTGGAGGGACGCGAAATGCGGCTAGTGAAGATGCTCTTCGCGGTCATCTTGATCCTGGCCCTCGCGCTCTCTGTGCCGGTATTCAAGCCGCTCGTCATTGTTCTGATCGTCGTGAACTTCATCGTCTGGACTTTGCTGGGTTTCTTGCTGACCTGGGTTGCCGTGAACGACGGCATTTGGGATCGTCTGTCGCCGGGACGAGTGAATGCCTGACTGTCCGAGTACGCAGGCCCAGCGTGTTCACGCGGATTCACGACGGCGGGCCAGTTGACCGCTGTCTGCAAAGGACAGTGGGAATAGTAACTTCCAGTTTTCTTCCCCCCTCACCTTGCGCTCTCCCCAAACCGGGCGAGGGAACACGGTGAAGCAACTTCTGCGCTGGACCTAACGCCGCCGGCACCACCACAGTCACGGGTCGCCAACAGCTTCTCACCACTGGTCGCGCCATCCAACGTTCCTCCCTTCCTCCCTTCCTCCCTTTCTCCCTTCTCCGCCCCCGGGTCCGATCGACCCGACAGCGAATTCGCCATTACTTCCCGTCGAACTCCCACTGCTTAAGTAAATCGCCGTGCTGGTCCACTAATCGCAGCGACTCAATGATCATCATTCCAGGTCGATCGGTGGGGTCGAGTCGTACGGCGATGACCGGCTGCTGCGCCGGGAGTTCAATTTCGTAATCGTGAAACGCGTCATCCGCGATCGGATTCAAGTCGATGCGACGGCTGCGATGAAACGAGGGCGTGACACCTTGCTCCTGCCAGAAGACGTGTCCGCTGCCGGGGACCAGCGATTTCATGCGCAGCTGTACCGTCAGCGTGCCGGCGGGAGCGGGTTGGTCAAGCCGCAGCACGAAATGGGGGTCACCGCCCGTTGATTCCACGTGCAGCTGTCCGTCCCGCAGCGTCAGCTTGCACTGGTGGATGCCCGTGATGCCGTATTGGGCCATGGTGACTGCGGCAGGGTCGTAATCCGGATTCGGGCGGGGGACGACGGCGTGGCACTCCTGCAGGAAGTGCTCGATCAGAGCGTCCAGTTCCCCGACTCGCGGCAGCTGACTGGCCGCCAGATTATTTCGTTCGCCGATGTCGTCCCGCAGATTGTACAGTTCGTATCGATGCCGGCCTTCTTCGCCTGCATGGAAGATACGAATAAGCTTCCAATCTCCTTGGTGCACCGACACGGCAGGGGGGAGGTAATCGGGTACTTGCGGAGCGTGCGGGAAGAAGGTGAACGTCGGCCTTTCGGCGAAGCGAGCGGCTGCCCCCGCCTCAGCTTTGAGTGCCGGCACGATGCTCATGCCATCGAACTGCTGATCCGCCTGGGCAGTCAGCCCCAGCATCTCCAGCACGGTGGGGTAGAAATCGACGCTCTGAATGCGGACTTCGCTGGAGGATCCACCTTCCACGACACCCGGCCAGCAGACGATACAGGGGACCCGGGTGCCCCCTTCGAACATGGTTGCCTTGCCGCCACGCAGCGGAACGTTGCTGGTAGGTGTCGTGCCGTCGATCTCGTCGTACATGTTTCCGCCGTTATCAGAAAAGAAAACGATGATCGTGCGGTCGGCCAGCTGCAGTTGATCGAGGGTGTCGAGAATCTTGCCAATGTTGTCGTCCAGCGATTCAACCATGGCGGCGTAGGTGGGACTGCGCTGGGGGTTGTTCGGATCGACTCGCCCGCGGTGCTTGTCGATCAACGACTGTTTGGCATCAAACGGGGCGTGGACCGAGAACTGCCAGTAGTTGAGCAAGAACGGCTGATCTTTGTGTTGTGTCATGAATGCGATCGCTTCATCTCCCATACGATCTTCGATATGCTCGCCCGCTTCGCGTTCTTTGAACGCGGGGAAACGCCATGGCGCTACGTAGCTGCCGGCCGGGCCGGGACCGTGCCACTGCGGCACATCGACGTCGAATCCTTGATGCAGCGGATCGTAGGGCTCGGCGCCCAAGTGCCACTTGCCGAAATGGCCGGTGGCATAACCGCCGTCGTGCAGAGCCTCGGCCAATGTGTAGTACTCGGTCTTAAGTCGACTGGCGCTGGCACAGTGCAGTGACTTGTCGGTGGCGGGGCCACGCTGGGCCACTGACGGCTCAAGCCTGACCTCCGCCAGATGGCAATCCGGCGAGGTGATGCCGATCCGAGCGGGATTGAGTCCCGTCAAAATGCTGGCACGGGTGGGCGAACAGAGCGGACTGGCCGAATAGGCGCTGCGAAACAGCATGCCACGGCGGGCCAATCGCTCGATATTCGGCGTCACGTAGAACTGCGTCGTTCCGAACAGTGTCGTATCGCTCCACCCCAGGTCGTCCGCCAAAATGAATATGACATTGGGGCGTTCCATCTTGGCAGCGCGAACTTGCCCAGGACGAGCCGTCTGCCACAAGAACACGGCACAGGTCAGCGCGGTCAGCGTCGCGATTCGGTGTGGCGGTCGACGCCACTGCGACTCGAGCAACGGGGCCAGAGCAACGGTGAGGAATCGAAGCATGATCAGTCCTCTCATTCATCGCGAGCGGCGGAGATTCTCTACTGTTGCATTTTCTATCACAATCGGAGGGCCACGGGGAGTGGCACCTTACCCCCGGAGCGGCCTCCGGTCTTGCGGACTCACTGCCGCCCGCGACCATTCCGCTGCCGCGTCCGGTCTCGCGTCGAGGCGACCGGCTGGCGTGCATCCCCGGACGCGACTGCGGCCGAAGCGGTGAAACAGGTCGGCCCACCCGTCCGGAATGGACGTCGGCATCCAGATGCGTTGGGGTGTTGAACGCGAGGAACATCTGTCAGTGCATGTGCGCCGGAATGTCCAATCTGCTGCCTGCTCAATACAATGGTCAAATCAGGGACGCGAATTCCATAGGGAGAACCATGGCCCATGACAAGTGCCGCCACGAAACAGGCCATTCTGTTAACGGGTGCTACCGGCTACGTCGGTGGCCGCCTCCTCCCGCTGCTGGAGCAGCGAGGCTATCGGGTTCGATGTCTGACGAGACGTCCGGATGCGCTGCAGGGAGTGGTGGGTGCGAACACGCAAGTCGTGCGAGGGGATGTGCTGGATGCCGAGTCGTTGATTGCGGCCATGGACGGTATCGACGCCGCTTTCTATCTTGTCCATTCGATGGGTTCGACCGCGGATTTTGCCCAGCAAGACCGGCAAGCGGCGCGAAGTTTTGCTGAGGCGGCTGCTCGCGCGGGCGTCGGCCGGATCATCTATCTCGGCGGCCTGGGGACCCGCGACAGAGGATTGTCCAAGCACCTGCGCAGCCGTCAGGAGACGGGTGACCTGCTGCGTTGCACGAGCGTGCCAGTCATCGAACTACGAGCGTCGATTGTCATTGGATCGGGAAGTCTGTCGTTCGAGATGATTCGGGCGTTGGTGGAACGTCTGCCGATCATGGTCTGTCCCAAGTGGGTCCGTGTGTTGGCTCAGCCGATTGCCATCGAAGATGTGCTGGCCTACCTGCTGGAGTCGACTGAGCTATCGGAACAGGGCTCGAAGATCTTCGAAATTGGCGGGCCGGATCAGGTTTCGTACGGGGAGATCATGCAAGAGTATGCACGGCAACGCGGCCTGCGTCGGCTGATGATTCCCGTGCCGGTGCTGACACCCTACCTGTCCAGCCTGTGGCTTGGCCTGGTGACGCCGCTCTACGCGCGAGTGGGCCGCAAGTTGGTCGAAAGCTTGAAGAACGCGACGGTCGTATCCAGTAATCTCGCGGACACCACCTTTTCGATTCGACCGCGGTCGCTACGTGAAGCAATCGCCCGTGCCTTGGCCAATGAAGATCGCGAGTTGGCCGCGACGCGTTGGACCGACGCGCTTTCCTCTGCCGGTCAGCCCGCGACGTGGGGGGGCGTTCGTTTTGGTTCGCGTATCGTCGATTCCCGCACCGCTGAAGTTGACCTGCCGCCGACCATTGCCTTTGCACCGATTCAACGGATCGGTGGCCAGACCGGGTGGTATTATGGGAACTGGCTGTGGCGGGTGCGGGGCTTTCTGGATCTGTTGGTCGGCGGTGTGGGGGTCCGGCGAGGTCGGCGAGATCCCGTGAACTTGCGGGTGGGCGAGCCGCTCGATTTCTGGCGCGTCGAAGATTTTCAGCCGGATCGCTTGCTGCGACTGCAGGCTGAAATGAAGGTCCCGGGCCGAGCGTGGCTCGAGTTTGAGGTGACCGGTCACGGCCAGCAGAGTACGGTGCGCCAAACTGCGATTTTCGACCCCGTCGGCCTCTTCGGTCTTGCCTATTGGTACGCTCTCTATCCCCTGCACCAGTTTGTTTTTGCCGGGATGCTGCGAAACCTGGTCCGAGCGGCCAGGCGGATCGAAGTGAGTGCGGTCGACACAACCGAGGAAGTCCCACGCGATTCGCAGCGCGACGATCAGGTCTAGTCGCCCCCGTGGATGTTATCGCTCGGTCTTGAGTGATCCGCGTCACGTTGTCGGCAGCCAGGTCCCGCCGCGGTCGCGGTCACGTTTCCAGGTGCTGAACAGTGTTTCCAGGTACGGAACAAAGCGGTCGCACCGGCTTGATCGTGCGTGTCGACGGAATCGACTGTGGCGTTCCCATGTGGCGGATTAAGAAAGTTGTTTGGGTGGGGCTTGTCACGCCGATTTCTACTACACGCCGTATTGGAATATCGACAGCCTTCCGGTGGGAGGCGCGGGGTTTGGCGGTGCGCTGGGCGATGTTCAGGTGAACGGTTTTGCGAGTGCCAATCACGGTGATGCCAGCCTCGTTGGACTTGCGTTCGCCTTGGGGTTCACGTGGTAGCTTGTGGGCAGGTTGTTTGATCCGCGCCGGCCCGATACTGTCTGACAGATTTGCTATGCCAGCAGGTCTTTCACCACATTGCCGTGCACGTCGGTCAGTCGATAGTCACGGCCCTGGAAACGGAACGTGAGCCGCGTGTGGTCAAAGCCCAGCAAGTGCAGCAGTGTCGCGTTCAGGTCGTGCACGTGCACGGGGTCGACCGCGACATTGAATCCCAGGTCATCGGTCAGTCCATGGACGTAGCCCGCCTTCAGCCCGCCGCCGGCCAGCCACATGCTGAAGCAGCGGTTGTGGTGATCGCGACCATCGTTCCCCCCTTGCACCATCGGTGTGCGGCCGAATTCGCCACCCCAGATTACCAACGTGTCGTCCAAGAGGCCGCGCTGTTTAAGGTCCCGCACCAGGGCGGCACTGGCTTGATCGGTATCGATCGCGTTCTTCTTCACATCGGCGGTGAGATTCGCGTGTTGGTCCCACGCCTCGTGGAACAGTTGCACGAATCGCACGCCCCGCTCGATCAGGCGGCGCGCGAGCAGGCAGTTGCGTGCGAAACTGGCCTCTTTGGGATCCTTGACGCCATACGATTCCAGCATCTCCCGTGGCTCGCTCGATAGGTCCATCAGTTCCGGAGCGCTGGTCTGCAGGCGATAGGCCATTTCATAGCTCTGAATCCTCGCGGCGATTTCCGGATCGCCGACCGTCTGCATGGCCAGTGCGTTGAGACGCTGCAGCGAATCGAGCGAAGACCGCTGCGCCTGGTCGTCGATTCCCCGCGGGTTCGAGACATAGAGGACGGGATCGCCGGCACTGCGCAGCGGAATGCCGCCGTACATGGTGGGGAGAAATCCGCTGCCGTAGTTGCTGGCCCCGCCGCTGGTCCCCTTGGCGCTAGTCAATACGACAAAACCGGGCAGATCTTCACAGTCACTCCCCAGGCCGTACAGGGTCCAGGCTCCGAAGCTGGGCCGGCCGAACTGCTGCGAGCCGGTGTTCATCAGGATCTGGCCCGGCGCATGATTGACGGCGTCGGTCTGCAGCGAGCGGATCAGGCAGATGTCGTCGGCGATCCCCGCGGTATGCGGCAGCAGTTCGCTCAACTCCATGCCGCACTGGCCGTGGCGGCTGAACTTGTATTTCGGGCCGAGCAAGGCCGAATTGGGATTGATGAATGCCGCTCGATAACCCTGGAGCAGTTCGGCGGGCGGCAGCTGGCCGTCGCGTTTCGTGAGTTCCGGTTTGTTATCGAACAACTCCAGGTGACTCGGCGCGCCGGCCTGGAACATGTAAATCACGCGCTTGGCCTGGCCGGCAAAATGCGGCGGGCGGGGGGCCAGCGGGTTGAGGGATTCGACGGCCGCCGCCTCGCGCTGAGCCAGGCAACTGGCGGCCATGCCGGCCAGGCCGATGCCACACTGCCGCAGGAACCAGCGCCGACTGACATAACGGGCGACAGCTTCGCGTAACGGAGATGCTGAGTTCATGGCGGCAGTCAGTCCTTGGTGATGGTTTCGTCGAGATTCAACAAGACGCGGGCGACCAGCGTCCAGGCCGCGGCATCCTGTGGAGTCGTGTTGGGGGGGAGTTCCGGCAGTTTCGTCGCATCGCCCGTAGCCACTTCGCGCACGCTCAACCAGCCATCGGCCAAACGTGTTCGCTGTGCCTTGAGAAGTGACAATATCTCGTCACGTTCAGCGGATTGAGGACTGCGAGCCGTGCAGAGGCAAAACGCGTAGTCGGCCCGCTGGGCGTCGTCTGTGCCCCCCTCGCGCAACGTGCGCAGTGCCAGCGCCTGGGCAGCTTCCATGAAGATCGTTTCATTCAGGCCCGTCAAGGCCGCCAAGGGAGTGTTGGAACGTGCGCGGCGCACGCAGGCGCTATCGCCGTTCGGGGCATCGAAGTTGCTCAACACCGGGTCGGGCATCGACCGCTTGCGGAAAACATACAAGGTGCGGCGATACCGGTCGGGTCCCTGCGCGGGCGTCCAATAGGCGGGATAAGTGTAGTTGTAATCGAGCACATTCTGCGGCACCGGCGGGATGATGCTGGCTCCCCCCAGTTGGTGCGTCAGCAGGCCGGATGCGCCGAGGGCAATATCACGCACCACCTCGGCATCCGCGCGGAACCGCGGGCCGCGCGCCAGCCAGCGATTCCCCGGATCACGTTCCAGCAGGACCGGTGCCATGGCGGAACTCTGCTGGTACGTTGCGCTGGTGACAATCGTCTTGATCAGGTGCTTCTGGCTCCAGCCATGCTCCATGAACTCGACCGCCAGATAGTCCAATAACTCGCGATACTCGGGGACCGGCGACCGCGTGCCAAAGTCCTCCGGCGTGGCCACCAGTCCTTCCCCGAAGATCGCCTGCCAGATGCGGTTGACAGCCACACGCGCCGTCAGTGGTGAACGAGGATCCGCCAGCCAGCGGGCGAAGGCCAGCCGGGCTGGCTCGTGCGACGGTTCCAGCGGGTGTAACGCGGCGGGCGTGTGCGGCTGGATCGCCTGACGGGGTTGATCCCAGTTGCCACGGTCCAGGAAATAGGTCGTGCGCACGTTGCCCTCCTGCCGTTCCGCCAGATGCAGCACGGAGGTCGGAGCCTGTGGGTATTTCTCCCAGTGGGCGTCGATCTCATCGTTCAGCGGCTTCAGGTCCGAGACACTCATCCGCCAGGCGGCAAAGATCGCCGCTCGCTGCTCCGCCGTGCGCTCGGCTGCGGGAATCCGGAGCGCCAGGACGGCGGCATAATCAACGGGGAGTGCCGCCGGCTGTGGGGCCGTCGTCAGGCTGATGCGGCAACAACCCAACATGTCGTTCGTGCGCAACGCCAGCTTGAACTGCGTGCCGGCCGGATAAGTGAGTGGCTTGTCAAATTGCACGACCGCGACCGAAGGTTGGTTGCGACGTCCGACACCCCGATCGGACCGCCAGGCCGTTTCGTCGGTCGCGTCAATCATCAGGCTGACCGGCCCGCGAGCGTTCTTGCCGTCCGCCTGCTTCTGCTCCGGTTCGGAAAAATCCGCCGTGGCATTGACCAGCTGGAGCTTCTCCCAGTCCTTGCCGTCTGGCTGCTTGACAAACGCTTCGATCTCCGTGACGCCAAACGTGCCGGTCGCACTGCGTCCGGGGCCACGAAAGGGAAGGTCGCCGTGATTGAGCGCTTCCAGACGTAAACCCGTCACGCCCGTCAAGTCAGGGGCGGCAATCAGAAATACATCGGCGCTCGTGTGGCCGAGCATCAGCAGCGACCGGTCCGCCTCCTGCGTGGGATGATTGAGCCCGCTGATACTCCCCAGTTCGATGGCCTCCAGCGGCGTCCAGGCCAATTGCTGCTTCGCCACTTCGGTCTCCCAATCCGCCAGCTCTTCCTGCCATTGCGGACGCTCGCTGCGCAGACGCTCCTCAACCGCCCTGATCGCGCGCTCGAGGTCCTGGATCTGTTGCCGTTGGGGAGCCGTGAAGGCCCACGACTGGGCCTCATAGGAATTGTTGATGCTCGCGAACATCCCATAGTATTCGTCCTGCGTCAGCGGATCGAATTTGTGGGAGTGGCATTGAGCGCATTGCGTGGTCAAGCCGAGCACGGCCTTGCCGATACAGTCCACGCGATCGAACATCTCGACCATGCGAAACTGTTCGGGAATGATCGCACCTTCCTCGTTGATCATGCTGTTGCGGAGGAATCCGGTCGCCACGATCTGCTCCTGCGTGGCGTCAGGGAGCAAATCACCGGCCACCTGCTCAATCACAAACTGATCATATGGCAGGTCACGATTCAAGGCGTTGATGACCCAGTCACGCCAGATCCATTGCTGGCGCGGCATGTCCTTTTCGTAGCCATTGGTGTCCGAAAAGCGAGCCGCGTCGAGCCAATCGCGGGCCCATTTCTCGCCGAACCGCTCGCTGGCCAACAGCGTGTCGATCGTCGCCTCGATGCCCTGCTGTTCAAACGCCGCCAGTTCCGCGGGCGAAGGGGGTAAGCCAATCAGATCGAGGTATAGCCGCCGGCAAAGCTTGCGGGCAGACTCGCGCGCGGCGGGCTGCAGTCCGAGCGACTGCAATCGCGCCGCGACCAAAGCGTCCACGCCATGCGCTGGACCGGATGCCGGCAACGTCACCTTCCGAGGCGCCACAAAGGCCCAGTGAACTGCGTAGTGTGCCCCTTCAGTGATCCACTGTCTGAGGACCTCCACCTGGGCACCGTCGAGTTGTTTCTTCTCGTCCGCCGGTGGCATCACCTCGCCCTCATCGTCACTCGTCACGCGGCGGATCAGCTCACTCTCGTCCGGCTCGCCGGGTACGATCGCCGGAGTGCCCGAATCTCCACCGACGAACGCCGCGGCACGTTCGTCGAGCCGCAATCCTCCCTGGCGAGTTGCCGCGTCTTGTCCGTGGCAGTGCAGGCAACGTTCCGCCAGGATCGGTTGCACATCACGTTGGTAGTCGACCGATTCGGCCCGCACCGATTCGCTGCGTCCCGCCCACCCACAGAGCACCAAGAATCCGGCAGCGCATACAGTCGCCAAGCGTCTGTGTCGATTCATCGTTGTGATTACCGTGCAAAGAGGAACTCGTCGATTCACGGGACTCACGCGTCGCCCCGCCTGAGTCTCCAGCCGCCAATAGCATCAGGTTACCACGCCCCGCAGACCGTGTACATGGTTTGCCCCCCCGCCCCGCCCGGTAGAAACGTGGGTATGTAGCTGGCCAGTTGTCGTCCTACCGGGGCGAGCCCGGTAGAAACGTGGGAATGTAGCTGGCCAGTTGTCGTCCTACCGGGGCGAGCCCGGTAGAAACGTGGGAATGTAGCTGGCCAGTTGTCGTCCTACCGGGGCGAGCCCGGTAGAAACGGGCGTTCGAGTGCAGCAGCACCCGAATGAAACAAATCTTGACTGTCCGGAGCCAGACGCACCACGTCGCCGATAAATCGGGTGTGTTCCCGATTGTGGGTTTCACGGGAAGATCGCACAATGGCTCGTGTGCGGCTCGCATTCACAAGGAATCTGAGCCAGTGGACATGGGACAAAGATTCCCTGCGAGCGATAAGGTCACTCGAAATGAAACGGCTCACTGCAACAGTCCGCCACCTGCTCCTGGTTTCCATTTTCTCAGCGTTGGCGTCATTCACTGCGGCCTGGGCCGCTGGCGCGTCACCGCCGCTCAAGGTCTTCATCCTGGCGGGGCAGTCGAACATGGAAGGCCAGGCCGTCGCGGACCTCGTGGGGAAGGACTACAACGACGGCAAAGGCACGCTCGCGCGGTTGTTGCAGAACCCGGCGAAGGCACCTCTGCTCAAACATCTGAGGGACGAGCAAGGTCTTTGGAGTGTGCGCGACGATGTCTGGGTGCGATACAAACGCGAGGGCCAGCCGTTGCTGCGGGGGCCGCTGACAATGGGGTTCTCCGTCTATGGCGACTCGCACCACTTCGGCCCCGAGTTGCAGTTCGGTTGGATCGTGGGCGACTACTGTGCCAGCCAGGTTCTGCTCATCAAGACCGCTTGGGGTGGAAAGAGTCTCTATAAGGATTTTCGACCGCCGAGTTCGGGCGGGCAGGTCGGCCCTTACTACCGGAAGATGATCGAGGAGATTCGTGAAGCGCTGGCGGACGTGAAAACGGACTTTCCCAAGTCCGACGGCGGCTACGAACTGGCCGGTTTCGTCTGGTACCACGGCTGGAACGATGGCTGTGAGCCGACCACGGCGGTGCCGCAATACGAAAGCAACCTGGTGAATCTCATCAGGGACGTGCGCAAGGAACTCGGCGCACCGAAACTGCCGGTGGTGATCGGTGAGTTGACCGGCCCGTGGGTGGAGGCTCCCGATGCTTGGGCCACGCTGCGGCAAGCCCAGGCGGCGGCAGCGGCACGTCCCGAACTGGGGGGCAATGTGCTCTTTGTCGAAACTCGTGATTTCGTCCGCAGAGCTGAAGATTCTCCGAACCCCGGTCACGGCCACCATGAGTTCGGAAACGCCGAGACCTATTTCCTGGTCGGCGATGCGCTGGGCAAGGCAATGATCAGGCTCCTGGATGCCAATCCGTCAACAAGCAGTCAGAACGGACAGGCAACAGAGCCGCCGTCATCAGCCTTGACGAATTCTGAAGTTGGCGTCGTTACCCGGCATTCTCAAGGTTTGCATGGGTATATCGGGTTCAGTCACGAGAGTCATCCTCCCGGCTCAGCGTACTGCGCGGGCATGGGCTTCTACGCCGCCGTCTGGCCGCTGGTCGAAGAGCCGATCGCCAATTTTCAAATCGGTTTGCCTAGCTCTTGGATCACGCCGGACAACTCGGACAACCGGGACCAGCCGTTGGCGCCGAGGGGACCTTGGCTCGGACATGGAACGAGCGAGGCCCCACTTGGAGCAGCGTTTTTCAGACGGTCGAAGGTGGCTTGGGCTATTGGGCTGGCAACCACTTCCGCTACGGCCCGCCGAAATTCAGCATGAACGCCACGCCGCAGTGTTACGACTATGAAGTCGGCTCGCCAGGTTGGTCGTTCTTCTACAGCAACGAAGCGCTGCCGGACAATCGCCTCGGCGTGGCTCAACTGAGTAATCGGCTGCTGATTCCTCCAGATGCCTTGCCGTTTGAAGGACACCCCAACGGTGAATTCCTCGGCTATACGTGGATGGCCTTGCCGTTTACGGAAGCGACGACTGGCGACCCGCCCACCGGGGACCAGAGTTGGACGTGCTTTCTCTGTGCGGCCAATTTCAAAGGCCCGATTGCTTACTACATTCCGGAAACGTGGAGCAAGATCGGCAAACTGTTCAACTATCCCTTCCTGTACGGACGCGGCCTTGATACGCGTCCTGGCCACATGGGCGGCGGCGCCATGGAGATCAACACCGTGCCTCGCCTGGATGCCAAAGACGCGCATGGGACGGTCTATTCGAAGCTCCCCAAATTGCAGTTCCCGGTCGATGCAGAGGGCCGAGCGGTGCTGGTGCAAGATGTCACGTACTACTCGAAGTCAGCTATCTTCGATGCCTTCCAGGCCTGGCGTGAGGGTGGAGATGCCTGTTCTGGACAATTCGACATGCAGGGCGCCTGGAAGCCCGAATTGACGACACGCACAACGCGTTTCGATCAGGCAGGCAAAAAGATCGCTGGTGTGGAACGAGTCTTGGATACGAAGATTTTCGAAGGCAATGTGTGGGGACTGCAGTGGGCCAATAACGATATCAGCTCCAAAGGCCTGTTTCCGCAATATTACAAACACGTCGGAAACGAATGTGTGGCGGTGGCAGCAGCGGATGTACCAGCGGAAACCGGATTGCTCACGCAGCAGTTTCCGTTGGCCACGCCGGGACAACCCTACACGTCACCAGCCACCGGCGCCTGGAGTCAGCCGGGGCCGAAGCTTGGACCCTTCACCGTGAAATTGGCCGACGGCTCGGTTGTGACTTACTCGTGGTACCGCTTCGTGGATCAACCGTCGTTCCAGCAATATGACTGGAACGCCGCAAAGAAG
Organism: uncultured Planctomycetota bacterium; assembly: GCA_963802295.1. Lineage (GTDB taxonomy): Bacteria > Planctomycetota > Planctomycetia > Pirellulales > Pirellulaceae > JAJRVM01. The sequence continues at coordinate 259,917 of CAWDIM010000017.1, forward strand.
GCAAAGTTGCAGGCGTTCGTTGAGAAGCTCCACGCGAACTGGCCGACGGACCGTCAGTACATGCCCCCTCCTACCCGCGGCACATTGGTCTCGCTCGACCCGGGTCTGCTCGTCACGCCCCCCACGGGCCTGGAAGTGGGCTACGTCCCTATCGTCACCCACCAAGCCGCACCCTGAAGGGCAACGCTGTAAAGCATTTTTAGGCGGCAAGTTGTCGGTCAATTGTTCCCAGTCGATCGCGTTCCTCACGGTTCAATTTCCGGATGGTCGGTTCACCCAACGGTTTCTTGTCAGGGTTCTTGGGACGGTAGCGTGCTTTCTTGTCGGTGTGATTTTGGTACGCCTGCACGACTGCCTGTGACAAGTGATAGAACAGGTCGTTGCTCGAATCCGTGTACTTGTCCAACTGACGCATGCATGTCCTCAGGGCCCGCATGGTGTTGGCCAGACTGCGCTGCTTCGTATCGTAATCGGTCGGTGCAGTGGTTGCCCTGGCTCTTCCTCGAGGGATCTGCTCACTTAAGGCGAGCAGTTCCGCAAAGGCCATGGCGCGGATGGACCAATCCAGTTCTGCATACAGGCGACTAACATTGCGGCATCGCAGCTTGTGTTTGTCGATCGTTTGTTTCAGTCCTCGATACTCGACTTCGACTCCCCATCGCATCATGTAATATTGAATGATCTTCTTGTGTGCCAGTCTCTTGGGATCGAGTACGCTGGTTAACATCCACATGGTGGTTTTGCCAAGCTTCACCTTGACCAGTCGTAGACGCAGTGGCTGGGCGCCGGACACCATTTTGCCCTTGGGCCAGCACAACACGATCCCGCCGCCAAGCCTCTTGATATCCGCTTTCGCACTGAGCAGTGTTACATTGCCACCCACGCGGACAAGAAAGTCTCCCCCGGCGGCCAGAATCGCCTCCCAAAACTCATAGCCCACAAAGCCCGCATCACCGCAGAACAAAGTGTTCTCCGGAAACTCCTCCTCTTGCAGGATTTCCACCACCTGCCCACGTTCACTGGAATTCGAAGGTCCCAAACGCCACGTCCAAGGAAGACGGAGACTCATATGCCACATCATGGTGATCCAGGCCTGAGGGCCCTGAGGATGCGGCTTGTGCTGGTCGTTCTTGCGACGTCTCATCCCCTTGAGTTTGCGCTTGCGATACTTGGCGGAGTGGCTCTTGCCGTAATGAGGTGCGCATAACTCCTTCTCGTTGGAAATGGTTCGGGGGGCCGTCGCCCGCGATCCATCAAAGCCGATCAATACCCAACCATCCCGTCGCCAGAATGGCCCTCCGATCTCTTCCGCCAAGTCCTGGAACCGAAATCGCAAACATTCGAACAAAACACCTCGATAACGATTGATCGCGTTCATGAAGGACGTGTAGTTGTGCGCCACGCGGTGGAGTCGCAACTCCGCGCACATTTCCGCCGCCTGCTCGAACGCGTCTGTTACATTCCGCGCCTCCTGCCACCCCCAGATGAGGGCCTGCTGGACGAGTTCTTCCGGCCACCATTTGATATTGCCATGGAACTCCTCCTTGGCACATAATCCACCTTCCGGAACCAGCCAGGACAACACCTCCTTGAATGCCGTTCGATTCTTCGTTCGACGTCGTTGGTTGATCTTCGTTCGTTGCCGACGATCACTGCGATTCCTACGACCCATAGCCAGATTCCTTTCCGACTGAGTTGTGTCAGTTGGTGTTACGGGGGGAATCTGGCTTTTTTCATATTTCCCGCGATGCGAAAACCCCAAAATCGCCGCCTAAAAATGCTTCACAGCGTTGCCTGAAGGGGGCGTATTTGGTAGCTGGCTAGTTGTGGCCACACCGGGACAAGCCCGGTGCAAGCGGGACATGCTGTCGCTGCGGGTAGCTGGCCAGTTGTCGCCACACCGGGACAAGCCCGGTGCAAGCGGGACATGCTGTCGCTGCGGGTAGCTGGCCAGTTGTCGCCACACCGGGACAAGCCCGGTGCAAGCGGGACATGCTGTCGCTGCGGGTAGCTGGCCAGTTGTCGCCACACCGGGACAAGCCCGGTGCAAGCGGGACATGCTGTCGCTGGCGAGCTACCAACGATCGTGAACCATCCACGTTTCCGCCGAGCTTGCCTCGGTGGGACGCCAACTGGCGAGCTACGATCGTCGCCATATCGCGTTGCGGTCGTAAGGTCCAAATGTCCCGACGTAATAGCTGAATCGAAGCACTGGCTTCATCCCTTGGACAAACGCCAGGTTATTCATGATCGATAATGCCAAGCTCGCTGGCGACTCCGTCACATGGGCACCCAGCAATACATGCACATGGTTGCTCAGAAACCCGATTCGCGACAGCCGCCATTTTTTCTTGGTAGCAGTGCGAACAAGCATCGACCGCGACTCGATCAGCACGCTCTCTCGTGTGTCGTGCAGGTTGTCCGTGTTCTCGACGACCACTTGCACGTTGTAGATGAACTGGCCGTGGTTGCTCAACCGGGTCTGGCTGAGGTCTATTGTGGCATCATGCAACTGCAGTGTCCGCAGACGCTGTTGTGCCTGGGGGGCCGCCATGGAGTGTCTTCCTGTTTGCCCGGCAACGTATTGATCGAGGACCTGACAGGTCGCACTGCCAACGCTCCCGATATAGTAATTGCGACGAAAGACCGCGGCGTGCTGCGAGCGGATCAAGTACTGCCAGCGGCCCTTTACTGATTGCACGATTTCGGAGGGAGTCATGTGAGGCCGTGTGCTGACAAAGAACTGGCCGACGTTCCGCTGTTCGAGCCGCGCCTCCAGGATGCGCACGCCATCCCGTTCGGTGTCGGCCTTCAACTGCTCCAACCAATCCGATGCCGGCGGAAAAGGAGCTTTGCCAAATAGACTGACGGACCAATTCAATTGGAAGGCGGGCGTTGTGTTTTCCTGAGTGTAGAGCGGGTGCATGGGTAGCGGGCCAGTTGCGGCCCCACCGAGACGAGCTCGGTGGAAGCCTGTGGTGACGTTGGCTGCTGTAGCGGGCCAGTTGCGGCCCCACCGAGACGAGCTCGGTGGAAGCCTGTGGTGACGTTGGCTGCTGTAGCGGGCCAGTTGCGGCCCCACCGAGACGAGCTCGGTGGAAGCCTGTGGTGACGTTGGCTGCTGTAGCGGGCCAGTTGTGGCCCCACCGAGACGAGCTCGGTGGAAGCCTGTGGTGACGTTGGCTGCTGTAGCGGGCCAGTTGCGGCCCCACCGAGACGAGCTCGGTGGAAGCCTGTGGTGACGTTGGCTGCTGTAGCGGGCCAGTTGTGGCCCCACCGAGACGAGCTCGGTGGAAGCCTGGGTTCAGAAGGGGAGATCTAGATCCGACGACTCCCATTGTGATGTGGAGGGTGGTTGATCAAGGAGTGTGATGAGCTGGTTCGTCAAGGACTCGCATTTCGCGGCGAGATCGGGGCAGACGGTTGCCACTTCAGTCAGCGATTCCCCAAAGCGGTCGATGACCGGAATGACGAGCGCTTCGGCCAGACTGGGTTCGGAGTTGTGCAGGAGTTCGCGGAGGTTGCCGAAATCGCGATTGAGCCGCTCGATGAACGGCTGATATTTCTTCGGGGACGATTCGCCGTCAGCCGCCTCGCGCAGGTCGACGATCAGTTCAGCCAAGTGACACCCAACGCCGAACACGCGCACGCCCAGCGGCACGTCGGCAGTATTTCCCACGGCAAAGCTGGATGTCCAGATGGATGCTGCAGCGTCACCGCTGGCGTTGGGCAGCGTGACGCCAAGCAGTTCGCGTTCGTTCCTCTTGGCGTTGAAACGCCTGGCGTTTTCCTCCCAGCGATCGTGCTCGAGTTCCCAATCTTCGCGCGTCAAGTTGTAGATGTCAAAGGCGAAGTCCTCATCCATGTTGCAGGTATCGAGATTCCAAAAGCCTGGCCCGGGCAGATCGGCCAGCATTTGGCAGCAGGGGCAGTCGGGATCAACCATCGCGTCGCGACCGGAAATGGCTTCGGGCATCCGCGCACGCTCGTTCCTGATGAGGGAACGTGGCGTTCGCATCCCGAGTTCCGGATCGGGAGTATCGAGCCACTCTTCACGAACTTCTTCCAGCCGGGGGACTTCGATGGCGAGAAACGCCTCGACGGTGGTGGTATCCAGCCCGCTGACCGTCTGCAGCAATTGTTCCAGTTCGGTGAGCCGCTCCCAGCAGGACCACAACATCGCGCGCACCAATTCATAATACTCAACCAACTCGTGCGTGCCGAAGCTGCCATAGCGAAAAGCGAAGGACGATTCGGCCAGTCCGGGGGGAGCTTCCCGCAGGCACGACCACTGTTCGCAGCGATCCTGCAGATCCCAGCCGATGTGGTCGCGCCCGCGGATCGCAACGCTACGAGGACACTCGCCTCCCAGGTCCTCGCGAGGGGTCAACAGCCAGGCCGCGTGAATCTCCTTCAGCGTGTCGTAGAACGGACTGGCATACTGCTCCTGGCCGGGATAGGTGTTCGGCGCGATTGCCTCGTCAGTCAGTTCGCCGGGGTCCACCTCCTGCGGAGAGATGCCCGCCTCACGCGCCAGTCGCTCGCGCCTATCCGCAACTCGTTGCTCACGCACTGCAGCCGCAATCAACGCTCGCCGCGTGAAGGCCGCGAACGTCTCCCGCGCGATATACTCCAGCATCGGCCGGCCATAAAAGATCTCTCGCACGTCGCGCAGCGGTTGCCCGGCGCGTTCACGCCGCCGCGCTTCCGCCACAGCTTGCCAGTCGTCACCGTCACTCGTCAATAGCCAGTCGTCGGCCAAGTGATAGGGGAGCCACTTATCCGTGCAGCAGCGACCGTCGTGATAGCAGACGGCACCGGCGGGTTCGAGCGACGCGTAGGTGGAATCGACCATGACCAACCTTGCCATTAAGTCGATGACGACCAGCCCCGCATCATGCGGCTCGGCGCACAACCCGGGTGAGAGATTGCCGAAGAACGGAGATGCTCCATGCGGTTTCTCAAAGCGGGCTGTGGCCGCCTCCAACTCGGCCAACGTGGTTGGATCGGCACTGAGCGCTGCGATGGCGCGCTCCGCGCAGCTGCCGTGCATCGTCCCGGACCAGTCGCCATCCGCGTCGCGTACAACCAGACAGACTTCGCTCATAGCATTACTCTCCTTTTTTTGTCGGTGGTGCACGTTTCTACAGAGATAATCACCAAGCGTGCCCCAAACCCCTCACGCAATTCCAAAAAAAGTCAAGAAAACCTGACTCCTGCTCGATCTTGCCACCGGCCTCGTGAGAGTGCCGGTCGGATGATCCAGACGCCGAGCTCGCGTGTGGTGCGACGGAAATGCCGTTGTGCGTCGACGGAGATGGTCAGCGATGTGTGCTGCATAAACGGAATGAATTCCGTTTTACGTAGGGGGCACGCGCTGGTAGCGGATGATACACGACGAGTGTGGCTGGGGCAGACTCACTGGGAGGCCAGTTTCCATCAGGTCCCGGCCGCAGGCCTCGGCGGGCTGGGACTGGTCGAAGTCCAGCAGTCGGTAGGTTGCATCCGGCTCCAGGCCGCGGAGCTTGAAACGCGCCGTTTCATACGGACTGTCCCCCCGCCGAAACACCTGCACCAGGCCTTCGCCTATCTCCGGACGATCGAACTGCCAGCCGACCCAAACGTCCAGCGCCAGGCTGTGTGGTGTCAAGGGATAGATAGTCGCCCAGCAAGTACTTTTCGACCGCTCGGAATTCCGCGATCATCTTCTTCAGCAGCGTGTAGTCCTGCTCCTTCGTCCGCGTGTCGATGCCGATACGTGAGGCGGGAAAGATGCAGCTGCGGTACCAGTAGACGTCGCCGGGCCCCATGCCCGAACCGAAATAGGGCATCCAGAGTGCCAGTCCCATGGTGTGGGCCTGTTGAGCTTCGGCCGGGCTGAAGCAATCGCTGCGCAGCAGCGGCACGGAACGCCGCAGCGTCTCCAGGTCGTTGCGACGCCCGCCGCTGGCGCAGCTGTCGATGTAGAGGTCGGGATGACGGCGGAGCAACTCGTCCCAGAAGGCCAGGTAACCTTCCACATGCCGTATCTCGGTCAGACCTTGGCGGTCGGGGGCGTCGGCGGCGCGCCAGCAGCCGAGCGGTTGCATATTGAAATCCTGACGATAGACGTCCACGCCTTGGCTCGTGATCAGGCCGTCGATCTTCTCGACGACCCACTTCCAGGCCTCGGGATGGCCGAGGTTCAGCAGCCGTGTTCCACCGCTCGTCAACAGCCATTCCGGATGCTCGACCGCCAACCACGAGCCATCCACCACGCGCTCCGGCTCGAACCATAGAACAAACTTCGTTCCGTACCCGTGAACGCGATCGGCCACTTCACGCACACCCCGGGGAAACCTCGTCTTGTCGACCTCCCAGGTGCCGGTGTGGACCCAGCTGCCGTGGTGCGGATACCATCCCGCGTCGATGAAGTAATAGTCAAGGCTGATCCCTTCGCGTTGGAAGCCGTCGACAATCGCCAGCTCCTCTTCGGCGCTCGGATTCAACGTGACGCTCCAGCAAGAGCCGTAATGGTTGGTGACCAACTTGCCGCCGGGACGGGGCAAGTTGTGCTCGACCATCCAGCGCCGCCAGATGTTCTGGGCGCGGATCCAATCGCCCCCTTTCCAGAACAGCAGCGCCACTAACGGCGAGCGGGCCTGTTCCCCCGGCCGCAGCTTGAAGTGCGTTTGCTGCTGACCTCCAGAGAGTTGGACCGCGTTCTCCGCGTCGCGAGTGAACGAAGCACTCCATTGTCCCGGCCAGCCAAGGGTCATCATCAATCCGCCCCCCGGCATTTCCAGGTTGTAGTAAGGAAACGCCACTTCGGTGGGCCGGCCTCCCGGCGGGGCAAACGAGTGGATCGCATGCGGGGCGAGTGTTATTGCATATGGCTGGAAACTGTCGGGCGTGCAATTGTCGCCCTGGCAACCGTGCAGCACGAACTCACCACCTGGCGGCTTTTCGATCTGAATATCCACGGCACGGATATCCTGCAAGATCGGCGTCTCAACGTTCCCTCGGTTGCGAAAGTAGATCGTCCACTCCACCACGGGAAAGTCGCGATACGCCACCGACTCGCAACGCACTTCCAACTGCGTGTTGGGATCGGTCCAGACAATGATGCGCTGGACGCGATGAGGGTCGAGAACGTTCGTCTCGTCCTGGCGATCCCAGTCCGGCAGCAGCCACTTGGAAGGTGTCCCATCGTACACGAAGCTCAGCGGCAGGTCGCGCCCGTCGGACGCCTCAGGTAGATCGCCAAGCCACTGTTCCTGGCCGTCAGCCAGTACCACCTTCGCAGCGGCCCAATCGGCATGGTCGCTGGAGATCCCATCGCCGGCATCGGCCGTCTCGAGCACGAAACTTGTGGCACCCCCCAATTCGACTTGCATCGGCACGCCTGTCATCCCTTCGCGGAGCACGGGCGATTGTGCGACGACCTTGCCGCCCACCGTCACGGAAAAGACAACGCTTCCCAGGCCCGGCCGAGTCAACTCGTTGCTGTCGAGGCCGACGATGGCCGAGAACGCCTTGCCAGGCGCAGCGAGTCGTACGACGAGTTTGCTCGGCGCATGAGCCAGCAGTCCACGCTCGTACTGTTGATCGGTGATCAGTAGCGGCTTGCCAGCTCGGCCGTTACGCAACAATCCACCAGTACAGGTCCATGACTCCAGCTCTGATCGGCGGGGCTTGCGTAGTGGTACGTCAACCAGATGCCGCTGAACCCACTGCCGCGCTTCCTTCACATCGACTTCCGTCACTCCCTCCGCCTGCGCTCTCGGCATGCACACGACCAACAACAGAAGTGTTCCCAAAACAATTTTCCAACCGCAGCCTCGATTCATTGGTGTGCCTTTCCGCTGCGCAGGACCACGTCACTGTGGACGTGCAGGTAGCTAAACGGTTGTGCGTGATAGTGGGGATATCGTCCGCTCATGAATCGGGTGTGTCGTGGCAGCCCGATTCCGAACGCAGATTCGCCCAATGCCCCCGGGGCAGGGCAGCTCAATGCCTTCTGCAGGCGAGTATACGACACCGACTGAGCCATGCCAATTAGCGGAAACGCGAGGCTGTAGCGGGCCAGTTGTCGTCCCACCGGGGCAAGCCCGGTGGAAACGCGAGCGGGCGAGTGTTGGGAATGTAGCGAGCCAGCTGTCGTCCCACCGGGGCAAGCCCGGTGGAAACGCGAGCGGGCGAGCGTTGGGAATGTAGCGAGCCAGTTGTCGTCCCACCGGGGCAGGCCCGGTGGAAACGCGGGCGGGCGAGTTATGAGCTGGCCATCTCGCAAGGCGCGTCAGGAATGGCTGTCATAAGGGGAGTGGATTCGTGTTGGCTATCCTTCAGCAACACGGTGAATTTGCTGCCCACCTCCCATTGGCTGTCGATCAGGATGTCGCCGCCGTAGAGGCGAGCGATCTTCTTGACGATCGACAGCCCCAGGCCGGTACCGGCGACGTTGCGAGTGTGAGGCGTTTTGATGCGCACGAATTCTTCGCAGAGTCGGTCGAGCGCGGTGGAGGGGAGTCCCCAGCCGGTATCGGACACGCCAAGGGAAACGGTCAGGCCGTTGCGGTCCAGGTTGACGTGGACTTCGCCGCCCGGGCGATTGTATTTCACGGCATTCGAAACCAAGTTTTGCAGCACCATCTGCAGTTCATCTTCCACTGCGCTCATTAACAGTGGCGTATCGCGGTGCAACGTCAGCGTAATGCCGAGACCCGTCGCCTGTTGCGTGAACATCTCGATGGTGCCGCGAGCCACCTCGGTGACATCGACCGAGGAGAGTTCGCGATTGCTGGACTTGGATTCGACGGTGGTCATTTGCAGCAGATCATGGATGAGACGCCGCATGCCGGCCAGGCGATCCTGGCCCCGGTCGACGATGTCGTTATACGCGTCGAGTTGCTCGCCCTGCGACCGGTTCTTAATCAGCTCGAGGTATCCATCGATCGCGTTGAGGGGCGCCTGCAATTCGTGACTCAGCGTACGCATGAAGTGCAGGCGGACCTTGTTTCGTTCATCGGCCAGTCGGCGCGCCTGTTTGGCCAGCACGAGCCGGACGGCCGCCTTCTTGACGGTATTGCGGAGTTCATCGGGCGTAAACGGCTTGGCCAGAAAATCGTACGCCCCCCGCTTCACGGCGCGCACGGCCGTTTCAATGGAAGCGTACGCGGTGATCATGATCGTCAACATGTCACCATTTTTCCCCTCAACGCGATCCAACACGTCGAGGCCACTGATGCCGGGCATCTTATGATCCAGGATCAGGATGTCGGGCCGCTGCTGGGCGATCTTATCCAACGCCTTTTCACCGCAGTCCGCCTCGTCGATTTCCAGCGTGGCAAAAGCATCGATGTCGGGCACTTCGACGCGAAAGTCCCGCAGCACTCGCCGCACTCCCAATCGCATTCCCTGCTCGTCATCCGTTACCAGAACCCGCAGTGTCTCCATGATATCACCTGTCTAAGAGCCGGCTGATGTGGCCGGCCAGTTGATCGAATCGAATCGGTTTAGCCAGCACCGCGTCCGCTTGTATCCACGTGCGTTGATCGCCCCGGAGCGATTCAAAATCGTAGCCGGTCAGGGCGCTGGCCGAAGTTACCACAATGATCGGCGTGTCCGGGTACCGCTTCTTGATCTCGTGGCAGAGTGCGAATCCCGAATCGCTCTCCTCCATCATCAAGTCGATGACCGCCAATGCCGGGGTGTGGGTTTCCAGTTGCAGGATCGCTTGCTCGCGTGACTCGGCAGCCACGACGTCGAATCCCAGCGATTTCAACACGGTACTGTGCTGGAACAGAAAGTCGGGATCGTCATCGGCGATCAAGACCAGACGCGTGGCGACCGGGTCGGTCTGTTCGTCGGGAACACATTGTGTGATCGTGTCGGACATGGGAAACTCCGGAGGAGGGAAAAAGGGAAAACGGAAAACGGAGGCTGGACTTCGAATAGCATGCCCAGCGGTGAGGATCTGCTTGTGGCCCATGCTGTGGTTGTGCCGGCAACGGAGGTGTTTTTGAGCCTGAGTTGTGGATTTCGAATTGGTTGAGGTTTTCGATATGGAAATTTCGGAGGTCCTGTTTGGTAGCGGCCACGGGCCGCGTTAGTGCCGGGGCAATCGCACGGTGAACGTCGTGCCGGTGGGGCCGGCAGTTGGATCGGCGTTGGTCTCGACCGTGATGTCGCCTGAGTGCATCTTCACGATGCCATAGGAGACACTCAGGCCGAGCCCGGTTCCCTGGCCTGGTTGTTTGGTCGTGAAAAACGGTTCAAAGATCTTCTTCAGGGTCTCTTTCTGGATGCCTGTTCCAGAATCGATCACACTGATCCGCACGAAATCCTCATCGCCCCAGCAGCGCGCCACGACGCTTCCCGGCGGCGCAGTGGCGGCGAGGGCGTTGTTCACCAGGTTCGTGATTACCTGGGCGATCTGCTCCTTATCGATCTCGGCGCACGGGTCCTCGAGCGAGCTTTCCACCGACAGCGCGAGTCCCGCGGGCACCGGCAACGGCGCGACGGCATTGCGGACCAGTTTGACGATGTCGGCGGGATACTTGACAACCTTGTTCTGCCGCGCGAAATGGAGCAGACCTCCCACTATGTGCTTGCAGCGGTCCGCCTGCTCGACAATCATCTGAATGTCCTCGTACTGTTGACTCTTCTCCGTGCAGTCGTCCAGCAGCAGATGGGCGTACATCAGAACGATGCCCAGCGGATTGTTCACTTCGTGGGCGATACCCGCTGCCAACTGGCCCATGCTGGCGAGTTTTTCCGAGTGCATCAGCGCTTCCTGGGCACTGGCCAGCTTGTGATGTGAATCCTCCAGTTCGCGGTTCGCCTGACTGAGTCGGTCGATCGTGTGGGGGAGGCACATCTCGTTCTCGGCCAGGCCCCGATGGATAGCCACGGCGTGTTCGCGACACGTTTCGTAGCCGCAGGCACCGCAATTGAGCTCGTCTTCGGGCGAAGGTTTGCCGAGCCGCGTCAAGATCCGCTGAAGCTCCTCCGTTCCCGGCTGTGAGATGCGTTGGTCATTGGCACTGAACGTTCGGCACAAGGATATCTCGGCGGCGGCGGCGACGTTGCTGTGCCAATCTTCCGAGTCGATGGATTCCATGCGGCGGCAGACGAAATCGCTGACGCGTTGTCGCCGCAGAAAGAGGGGCACGTCGCCCGTCATGCCAGCACCCATGATGCAGCCGTCGCAACAGAGCACCTCGAGCAGCTTGGCGCCGAGGTTGCCATCGGAAAATTCCTGGATGGCTTCCCGCACGTGTGTCCGCCCTTGCGTGGCGACGATGTCGCCGGTCATCAGATCTTCCCGCAAACCGGCCGCCTGTAACGCTCCCCGACTGACCGGATAGAGTGCGCCGGAGCCGCCGTGGGGCGGATCGAAATCGCTCGGCACCGCCCCACTCAGCTCGACCGCTCGGTCACTGAGCAGATCGCGAAGTTCGCGAAAGGTCAGGACCGCATCCACCTCACCGAGCACCTGCGGGTCATCGGCCTCCGTCTTTTTCGCGATACAGGGTCCGACAAACACGATTTTCAACGCGCGGGGTGACTTCGCGCGCAAATAGCGCGCCAGGCGCAATCATGGGTGAGACGATGGGAGCCAGACTGTCCACGAGTTCGGGATGGTAGCGCTGCACGTAGCCCACGATAGCCGGGCAGGCGCTGGAAATGTAACGCCGCCCATTGGCTGTGGCGAGCAACCGTCTGTATTCGGCGGCCGTCAAGTCGGCGCCAAACGAGACCTCGTGGACGCTGCGAAACCCCAGGGCCTTCAGTTGTCCGACCAGCAGGCGATGATCGACGTCCAGGAATTCGGCGGGAAAGCTGGGTGCCAGGCAGACCGCGACGCCCTGGGTCGATGCGAGCAGAGCCTTGACTTCTTCCAGCGAACTGACCACCTGCTTGGCGTGTTTCGCACAGACGCGAACGCAGTTTCCACAAGCAATACACCGCTCGCCCACAATCCGCGCCTGACCGTTCTCGATACGAATCGCCTTGGCGGGACATTCGCGCACGCAGGTGTAACAAACGCGGCAGCGATCGGGAATTGTGTGAATGTAGGCGGCAGTCATCGTTCACTGTTCATTGTTAATCTTACTCTTAATCCTAACGCGGCCCGCGGCCGCAACCAATCAGGAAATCCGAAATCCCAATCTCGAAATCCCAAACAAATTCGAAATCCAAAATTCGAAATCCAAAACCTCCGCTGCCGGCAAAACGGCCGCGGGCGGGCCCCCAGCAGATTCTCACCAGCAGCATGCCATTGCGTCCTCCGTTTTCCCTTCCTCCCTTCCTCCCTTCCTCCCTTCTTCCCTTTCTCCCACTTTCCTGTGCTTCGAATTTCGGATTTCAAACATGCGCTCACCGTGCGCACATCCTACACGCGAAAACTTTACTCTTACTCTTACTCTTACTCTTACTCTCCCCCCTCCCTCTCCGTCCCACTCCCGCAGCAGTCGGCCCATTTCCCGATCGACTCGTCGCGGCGTCTGGCTGCTGTCCATCGCGACACGCGTTGTCCGCGGGGGGGTCGTTTCGTAGTCTCCTCGCGTCGGTCGGTTCAGATCAATACGTCGGCTCTCTGGTAGTGGGTGTGCAGTAGTTCGTGGCTGCGGTGGCCCAACGGCTCGCCGAGGAACTCCTCGTAAAGCTGCTTGATGGCGGCGTTGCGATGCGACACACGCACCGGCTCGTCGGCGTCGATCTGGTAGAGGGCCTGCATGCGTTGCAGGGCGGCTGAGCGATCGATGCCGATCGGTTGTCCGCCCCCTGCGATGCAGCCGCCGGGGCAGGTCATGACTTCGATGAAGTGCAGGTCATCCCGCCCGTCGCGAATTTCCTTCAACAGCCGATTGACATTTCCCACGCCGTTAACCACGGCCACGCCCAGCTGCAGTCCGTTGATATTCAGGTGCGCTTGCTTGAGGCCGTCAAAGCCACGCACGGCGGTCACGTTCAGGTCGGCCAGTTCTTCGCCGGTCAGCAGGTAATGGGCGGTACGAATGGCGGCCTCCATGACGCCGCCCGATGCGCCGAAGATCTTGCCGGCGGTAGTTCGTGTTCCGAACGGCGTGTCGGCTTCTTCCGAGGCCATTTGCCGCAAGTTGATGCCACGCGAGCGGATCAGGCGGGCCAATTCGCGGGTCGTCAGCACGGCGTCGACATCGGGGACACCGTGGCGCGCCATTTCGGGACGTGCCGCCTCGAATTTCTTGGCCGTGCACGGCATGATACTGACGCTGAAGATGCGCGCGGGATCGATGCCTTCGCGTTGGGCGAAGAAGCTCTTGATCACGGCGCCCATCATTTGTTGGGGGCTCTTGCAGGTCGACAGGTTTTCGATGAAATCGCTGTGGAACGTTTCCACGTAGCGGATCCAGCCGGGCGAGCAGCTGGTGAGCATCGGCAATTTGCCCCCCTGGGTGATGCGTTCGATCAGCTCCGAGGCTTCCTCCATGATGGTCAGATCGGCGGAGAAGCCGGTATCGAACACCCGATCGAAACCGATCACGCGCAGCGCGGCGGTCATGCTCCCGGCCACGTCGACGCCCGGGGGGAGGCCAAATTCCTCGCCCAGGCTGACGGAAACGCTGGGGGCATGCTGGGCGACCACCAGCAGATTCGGATCGTCCAAGGCTTCCAGGACTTCCCGCGTATAGTCCTTTTCCGTCAGAGCTCCGGTCGGGCAGACCACCACGCACTGGCCGCAGTTGATACAGCTCGAAACGTTCAGGCCCTCGTTGAAAGCGGTGCCGACGGACGAGCGGGAGCCGCGGCCCGCGAAGTCGATCGCCCCCACCTGCTGGATCTCTTCGCAGACCCGCACGCACTTGCCGCAGAGAATGCACTTCGCTCCGTCCCGGACGATCGCTCGACTGGACATGTCGATCTGGCACTCCCTGTGAGCGCCGCGGAAACGACGCTTGACCCCCAGTTCACAGGCCAGATCCTGCAGCCGGCAATTGCCGCTGCGGGCACAGAACAGGCAATCGTCCGGATGGTCGGCCAACAGCAGCTCGACGATCGTGCGCCGCGCTTCCACCACGCGGGGCGAGTGCGTCAAGACGCGCAGTCCGTCACGCACCGGAAAAGCGCAGCTGGGGACAAGATTCGGGCTCCCTTCCACCTCCACGACACACATCCGGCACGCACCGCTGGCAGGGAGTCCTTCCATGTGGCAGAGTGTCGGAACGGAGAGGCCATGCCGACGCATGCAGGAGAGCAGTGTATCGTCGGGCCGCGCCTCGAGCCTTCGGTTGTTGACCTCGATGTGGACCATCCGCTGTACCTCGTATGCAGTCTAGAGTGTCAGTCGATAACGTGCGCACGGTGAACGCATGTTTGGAGAAAAATCCGAAATTCGAAGCACCAAATACCCACCAGACTCGAAAGACGGAAAAATCGGAGAACGGGAGAACGGGAAAAAGGGAGACAGGGGAAACGGAGGACGCATCAGCAGGCCCGGTGGTGAGGATCTGCGTGCGGCCCATGACGGCGGTTTGGCCGGCAGCGGAGGTGTCTTCTTGAGTTGTTGTCATTCGCATTGGATCAGGATTTCGAATTCAGGATTTCGGATTTGTTGGGATTTCCCGGGATTTCGGGTTCCCGTTTGGTCCGGCGCGGCCGCGTGGAAGGACAGGGTGTGGCTATTCTTTGATGACGGCGTCGAGCTTGCAGGCATCCAGGCAGCTGCCGCATCCGACACACTTGTCGGGATCGATGTAGTGAGCATTCTTGCGCGAACCGAAAATCGCCTCGGTCGGACACGATTTCACGCACGCCGTGCAGCCTCGGCAGAGACGCGGGTCGATACGATAAACGACCAGTTCGGGGCAGGCCCCGGCCGGACATTTGCGTTGGAACAAGTGCGCTTCGTATTCGTCGCGGAACCAGCGGAGTGTGCTGAGCACCGGGTTGGCCGCCGTCTGCCCCAGGCCACAGAGGCTGGTCTGCCGGATCGTTTCGGCCAACTGCTGCAATTGAGTCACACTCATGAATCGATCGATGGCATCCAGACGCGATTCCTTCTTCCGGCCGCGAGTCAGGGCATTGAGAATCTCCAGCATGCGGCGCGTCCCTTCGCGGCAAGGAATACACTTGCCACAGCTCTCGCGCTGTATGAAGTCCATGAAAAACTTGGCCAGATCGACCATGCAGGTGTCTTCGTCCATCACGACCAGGCCCCCCGATCCCATCATGGCGCCGACCGTCTTGAGCGACTCGTAATCGATCTTGATGTCGAGGTGTTGTTCGGGAATACAGCCTCCCGAGGGGCCGCCGATCTGCACGGCCTTGTAGGCCTTGCCGTCGGGTATGCCGCCACCAATGTCGAACAGGACCTGACGGATTGTCGTGCCCATGGCGACTTCGACCAGGCCGGTGTAGGTGATCTTGCCGGACAGGGCGAAGACTTTGGTCCCCTTGCTGGTTTCCGTGCCGACGGCGGCGAAAGCTGCCGGGCCGATATTCATCAATTGGGGAATGTTCGCCAATGTCTCGACGTTGTTGATGATCGTCGGTTTGCCGAACAGACCTTGCACGGCGGGGAAGGGGGGGCGAGGTCGCGGCATCCCTCGTCGTCCTTCGATACTGTGGATCAACGCCGTCTCTTCACCACAGACGAACGCGCCGGCGCCCATCTTGATGACGATGTCCAGATCGAAGCCGCTGCCGCAGATGTCGTGACCGATCAGCCCGGCCGCGGTAGCTTGCTCAATGGCCCCTTGCAGACGCCGGACGGCCAGCGGGTATTCGGCTCGGATGTATACGTAGGCCTTGGAGGCACCGATGCCGTAGGCGGCGATGGCCATCCCTTCCAGCAGACGATGTGGATCCCCTTCGATCACCGCCCGATCCATGAACGCACCCGGATCTCCTTCGTCGGCGTTACAGATCAGGTATTTCTGATCGGCCTGAGTGGCCTGGGCGAATTTCCACTTCTTGCCGGTCGGAAACCCGCCGCCACCGCGCCCCCGCAGGCCGCTCGACTCGACCGCCTCGCAGACCTGCACGGGGGTCATGGAGGTCAGCGTTTCGACCAGGGCGCGATAGCCGCCATGGGCGATGTACTCGTCAATATTCGTTGGATCGATCAACCCGCAGTTGGCCAGGACCCACCGCGTCTGCGGGGCAAAGAACGGATGTTCGTCCAACATCGGAACATCCGGCCACGGTGAATATGTCGGATGGCGAAACTGGCCCAGCATTAACGACTCCGGGACCTTGCCTGCCAGGACGGCGTCGAGCAGTTTTGGTACCTGATCTTCCGTGACCTTGCGAAACATCACGCGCGCACGGCCGGGCAACTGGATATCGACCAGCGGTTCGGCGGCGCACAGCCCGATACAACCCACTTCGATCACGTCTGCAGTCAGCGCGTGTTGCTGCAGATAACCTTGTACGGCCCTGAGTGTGGCGGCGGCACCGGCGCCGAGGCCACAGGTCCCCGCACCGACGTACACCACCGGGTGCGTCACTTCCTGGCGACGGGCCCGCACCAGACGCGGATCCGATGGAGCGCTGATGCCAGCCCTCTTCGACTCCTGATATTCCTGAATCGACAACTGAAGCAGTATGGGCAAGCCAGGCTGACAAGAGCTGGCCGGCGGCGTGTCAAGCACCTTGTGATGCGTCATTGTTCTCGGCTCGCTTGCGATATTCGTTGATGAGTCGGGGGATCTTCTTCGTCGTCAGGTTGGCGTGAAACGTCTCATTGATGCAGATCACCGGCGCCAAACCACAGGCGCCGATACACGCCACCACTTCCAGGCTGAACAGTCCATCACGCGTGGTCTGGCCGGGGTCCACTTTCAGTTCGCGCCGGATCGTATCCAACACGCCGCTCGAGCCGCGCACGTGGCAGGCCGTGCCGCGGCAAACTTGAATGTGGAATTTCCCCTGCGGTTGAAAGCGAAACTGGTTGTAAAACGTCGCGACACCGTAGATCTTGCTCGAAGGCAGTTCCAGGTACCGGCCAATACGTACCACGGCATCCCGCGACAGGTAGCCGTGACAACGCTGAACATCCTGCAGGATCGGAATCAGCGCGGCCCGTTTCGCGTCGGGGTACTTGGCGAAGATCGAATCGAGGTCAGTGGCAATCACGTTGTTCACTCCCGCGTTTGGAGTCAGTCAAAAACTTCGTCAGGGGGCGACCACGCAGCCGGTCGCCACGTCTGGCCTGCAGTGCGGCAACTCAACCGCCCGGTGACAGCCAGCCGCCCGCGCACGCAGCGCCGCTGCACCAGCAGCATGAAGTACGCGACAGATGCAAATCGCGTACCGGCAGCCGGGAAGCTGTCTTTGCTGGCCGAGCAAGGCGATGGGGAGAATTCCACGGGGTGCGACACCGAGCTGCAGCCGGCCCGTAGGCGGCGAGAAGGGGCGGGATCTTTTCCGTTACCGCTGCGTCGTTGGTTTGCGCTGCCCGTCAGCTCGCCTTGTGAAGAACGCGACTCAACCGTATGATTTTTTCGTACAGTGTATGGTCGCCTCTCTGCAGCTGCTGTCGGCTTGGCCCGCCACGCCAGCAGCGACAGGCCGGCAGCGACAGACGCGACGCGAGGATCCGCAGGTTTTCCATGACAATACGCTTCAAGCTGATTCTGTTGGCGATTGCCGCCATCTTGGTCGTGAATTCCCTGTTGTCCCTGGCTGGTGTGCATTACGTCGACGCGGTATGGATGCAGGAGATCCAGGATCGCGTGCGCGTGAGCCTCAACTCGGCGCAGTTGGCTTACGACAGCCATGAGCAACGGATGGTCAGTTTTCTGCAAGCCACGGCCATCGATCACATCCTGTCGGTGGCGGTCAGTCAGCCGAGTGAGTCGGCGATCACGCAGGTGATGGATCGGGTGCAGGCGGCCGGGCACATGGATTTCGTGATCTTGTTGGATCGCCAGGGAACGGTCCGCTACCGCCCGGCGAATCCAGCCCAAACAGGGGATTCCCTGGCACGGTTACCGTTGGTGCGGCAAGCCCTGCAGGGGGGCGCGACTGTGTCGGGCACGCTTCTCTTGTCGGGCGACGAATTGGCTTGCGAGGGGCCGGACCTGCTGCAGCGAGCTCGGTTTCGCTTGCTTCCGACCCCTGCTGCCGGGCCCACCCCGGAGCAGGAGCGGACGGACGGTCTGCTGATGGCGGCGGTCGTGCCGATCTACGATGATCAGCGCAGTGTTGTCGGGCTGTTGCTGGGCGGAAACCTGTTGAATCGTCGGAGCGAGTTGGTCGATCGGATCCGGCGGGATGTATTTGTCGAGCACCGGCCGGAAGAGAATGGTCTGGGAACAGTCACGATTTTCCAGGGTGACTTGCGGATCGCCACGAACGTGTTGGATGACAACGGCCACCGGGCGGTGGGGACTCGCATGAGCGTGCCGGTATACAAGGAAGTTATTGAGCGGGGCAATGTCTGGTCGGCTCCCGCATTCGTCGTCAACGAATGGTACATAACCGCGTACCAGCCGATTCGCGATCCTGACAAGCGGGTGATTGGCGCGTTATATGTGGGCTTGCCGCGGGCCCCCTATGCGCGGCAACGCAATACCATCGTAGCCGTCTTTCTGTCAGCCGTGCTGGTGGCGACCGTGGTGACCTTGGCGGTTCTGTGGTTGGTGACGAACTGGGTTTTGCGTCCCATTCACCGCGTGCTGGAGATGTGCAAGCGAGTGATCAAGGGGGATCTTTCCGCGCGCGTGGGTCGGCGCCCCCCCGGTGAATTCGGTGTCTTGTGCCAGACTCTCGATGACATGGCGGCCGCGATCCAGCAGCGGGAGCAGGACCTCCATCACGTCACGCGGCAGCAGATTGGCCGCAGCGAGAAATTGGCTTCCATTGGTCGACTGGCGGCGGGGATCGCCCACGAGATCAATAATCCGCTTACCGGCGTCCTCACCTTCGCGCACCTCGTGCGCGATCGGCAGGAACCAGGGAGCCAGGATCGCGAGGACGTCGACCTGATCATCCACGAGACCGGGCGAGTGGCCGAAGTGGTGCAGGGATTATTGGACTTCGCGCGCGAAAGACCGGTCACCAAGCGGGAACTCGACGTCAACACCGTGATCCAACGCATGATTCGCCTGGTGGAAAACCAGAAGGAGATGCGGATGATCCATATCGAACAGGATTACGCGGAAGATCTGCCCGGCGTGCTGGGAGACGCGAACCAGTTGCAGCAGGTGCTGCTGAACCTCTTCCTCAACGCGGCAGCCGCCATGGCCAGCGGAGGGATTCTGCGGGTCACCACGTTTGCCGACGCGGGTGATGTCGTCATCGTGGTGGCCGATAGCGGCTGTGGTATCCCCCCGGAGAACCTCGACAAGATCTTCGATCCGTTCTTTACCACCAAGCCGGTCGGGCAGGGGACCGGACTGGGGCTGAGTGTCAGTTACGGGATCATCGAGCAACATGGTGGGGGGATTGAAGCGGAGAGCGAATGGGGCGCAGGCAGTACCTTTACGATTCGGCTGCCGGCGGTTCCGGCGCTGACCCACGGTATGCTGGAGGAAACGGAGACTTCATGAACGTGTCGTTGGATATCCTGCCACAAGCGATCCCTCCTCAGCGAATCCTGGTAGTCGACGACGAACGAGTCATCGGCATGAGTTTTCGTCGCGTGTTCGAACCGGAGGGGCACGAAGTACAGGCGTTTGAAGACCCGCGGGAAGGTTTACAGGCCGCGCTGACCGGTGACTACGACATCATCTTCCTCGATTGGATGATGCCCGGGGCCGATGGATTCGAGATTCTGCGCAGCGTGAAAGGCGCCGGCGTGCAATCGGAAGTCGTGATCATTACGG
The DNA here is from genome assembly GCA_963802295.1 of uncultured Planctomycetota bacterium. Classification (GTDB taxonomy): domain Bacteria; phylum Planctomycetota; class Planctomycetia; order Pirellulales; family Pirellulaceae; genus JAJRVM01. Next base: position 279,713 of record CAWDIM010000017.1, read on the forward strand.
GGCATTCCACCATTGAATCGGCGGTCCAGGCGATTCGGGACGGGGCTTCGGACTATCTGAGCAAGCCGTTTACGCCCGATCAGTTGCGTTTGACGCTGAGAAAGGTCGTCGAACGCTCCAGGCTGATTGTGGAAAACGCCTTGCTGAGGAAGGAGTTGGAGGTCAATCAGGGACTGGAGGGGATCCTTGGCGAGAGCCGGCCGATGCAGCGCGTGTTCAGCCTGATGAAGCGTGTGGCTCCCACCGATGGGACCGTGCTGATCATCGGCGAGAGTGGTACGGGCAAGGAAATGGTGGTGAACGCCCTGCACCGTTTGAGCCGCCGGCGCGACAAAGCGCTGTTGGCATGCGACTGCAGCGCGCTGGCGCCAACGCTGCTGGAAAGCGAACTCTTCGGGCATGTGAAAGGGTCGTTTTCCGGCGCCATTTCGACCAAGCAGGGGCTGTTCGAGGCTGCGGACGGTGGCACGCTATTCCTGGACGAGGTGTCGAACCTGTCGATGGAGACGCAGGGGAAGCTGCTGCGCGTGCTGGAAGCCAAACGCATCAAGAAAGTGGGTGACACGGCGGAACTCGCGGTGGACATCCGGCTGGTGACCGCCACCAACCGCGACCTGTGGGAAATGGTGGAAGCAGGGGACTTTCGCGAGGACCTGTACTACCGGCTGAACGTTGTCCCCATCCAATTGCCGGCCTTGCGCGAGCGGCAGGGGGATATTCCCCGCCTGACGGTTCACTTTCTGGATCGCTTCTGCCGCAAATTAGGGGTCGAGAAAAAAATCTTCTCGCCCGAAGCTATGGCCCTGATCGAGAGCTACGGTTGGCCTGGCAACGTGCGCGAAATGCGGAATATCATCGAACGAATTGCCATTCTCTGCGACAAGGAAGTCATCGAGCCACAGCACTTGCCGCCGGAAATCCAACAGACACCGGCACTGGCCACTATCTCGAAGGTTCCCGAGACATGGGAGGAGTTCAGGGTATTCAAACAGCAGGCACGTGACGCGGCCGTGCTGAACTTGGAGCGGCGTTTTCTCGCTCAAGCACTGCGCCGCTCGGCTGGAAACGTCAGCCAGGCGGCCGACTTGGTGGGGATGCAACGCACCAACTTCCATGCCATGATGCGGCGGTGCGATCTGTCGGTGGATGACTACAAGTGAACACCGGCGACCGTACACTGTATAGCAACTCCATACAAATAAGCCCTGCATAATCGGCGGTACCTGTCGCGCGTGAACGCTTGCCGGGGTATTCTCGACTCGCCAATTCGTTCTTTCCCGGCGCTGCCGGCGGCCTGCTTCCGCAGCGCAGGCAGTGTCCTCAGGCAGCGATCGACGGGGGTTCGCAGGTCACCGTCGCCGCAGCGCGTAAGTACCATCTGTCGCACAGATTTCACGCTGTCCTGCCAGCCTGGCGGCAGGCGGTCCCGCGGCTTGCCTGGCCGCTCGTGCCAGGCGCTTCCCGACCTGTCTGGAGCCGCCTGTCGCAACGCTCCACGCCGCGCTGGTGGGATCCCTCGCCGACAATTTTGTGCGTCGCGGCGGCGATTCGGCACGCCGGTTGCATCGAGACGTCTTCGCCGGGCGTCGGCGTACACGAACGATCGCGAGCCATGATGTGTGGCCACACGGGTGTTTTGCTTCCGCGGTGACTGGTGGATCGTCAGCGAACCACTTTCACCCAGCCAGGCGATCCCATTGATGCCATGACGCATACCGCGCTAAATCCGTCCCTTCGCAAGCCACAGAGCGACGCAACAACACACAAGGAGCACGATGATGACAGTAACCGGACAACCAAGACTTCTGGTCGTCGATGACGAGGAAGCGATTTGCGAGGGATGCCGGCGAATCCTCTCGCGGCAAGGGTTTGCTGTCGACAAGACCAGCGATCCCCGCGAAGGACTGAGTCGAGCGACAGCGGACGACTACGCGGCGATTCTGCTGGACATCAAGATGCCGGGCATGACCGGCCTCGATTTTCTCGCGGCCCTGCGCAGCAAGCGGCAAGACATACCGGTGATACTGATGACGGGATTCCCGAGTGTGCCGACCGCCGTATCGGCCATCGATCTGGGTGCCGCCGGTTACGTGACGAAGCCTTTCACGCCTGAAGAGATTACTCAGGCGGTACATCGTTTTGCCACTCAGGGTCGGACTGCCATGAGCGAAACGGAGCGTGCCGCTGGAGCATCCTCTTGCGTCACGCAACCGGCCCCCAGTTCGCCAATCCGGTTCTGGCACGAGAATTGGCTGCGTCAGGAGCCGAATACCGAATACCGGTGCGGCAGCGTGTTGGCCGGACTGTTGGCCGACGACATCGAGACGGTGCGACTCCCCAAGATCGGCGAAGTCGTTTACCAAGGACTGCCGATGGCCAGTCTCACGACGCGCGGCGGCCAGGCATATACGATCTGTTCGCCGCTGACCGGTGTAGTCGAGACGGTCAATTCACAATTGGCAGAGCATGCCGAGTGGTTGGTCACGGATCCTTGTGGCGCCGGGTGGATTGCCGAAATCTGTGCCACGCGAGACGAGGAGGAACTGCAGGGCTGTCTGACTCGCGGCATGCTGGTACTGTCGACCAATGCGGATGTTGCCGAGGATTACATGCAGCGGCTGTCGCGGGTCGGATGCCAACCGCGCGCGTACATCGGTCACGGTGCCGGTCGCGGCTGGGACGAGATGGCAAGCCGGTTGGCCACGCACCACGACGACGTCGTACTGATGGACGCGGCGTCTTTGGGTGCCGACGGTCCGAAGATGGCGGCTCACATCAACGTTCTGGCTCCCTCGGCGAAGATTATCGTGGTCGCCTCGCCCGAGTCTCCTTGGGAAGCCGCTTATCGTGCCAAACGCATCTTCTACTATGTCGTCGAACCGTTTGAAAACCAGGAGATCGTGGAAGTCCTGAACTCGGCCTTTGCGATGCTCGCCCCGCGGCGTGGTCGAGACAATCGATCGGCGACGGTGGAGCGGATCGCCCAGATCAACATCACGAACCGGCAGGGTGACGACGTGACGCTGGTGGCGACTCCGGGGATGCTCTTCCGCAACGCCGGTCTGGGCGCCGAGATCCGGGGCCTGATTTACGATCGGCTCTATCCCATCCAGACGATTCCGGGCAAGGCGAGCGTCGCGCCGCGCGACGTCTTGAATCTGGCCCACAAGTGCGATCGGGTCGTGGTGCTGGAGAGCAAGGAGATGGGGCGTCTGGCCGGTTCGCTGGTACGTGATCAGGGGACAGAACTCGCCGCGTTGGGAGGCGATGCCGCGGCCTGCGTCACCACGTTGACGATCCAGCCACCTGGCGACGACCCCTGCGTCGACACCTTGGATAGCCGGCTCATTGTGCAGCTGGCGCGGCACATCATCGACGTCATGGCCAGCGCCTGATAGCGCTGGCAGACGACGCGGCACCTGTCCTTGTCAGGGGGGCAGCCGTCCACCGGATTCGTTTTGCGCCGGCGTGCCTCGGATTGCGACGAGCGGTCTTTCGTGGCGTCCCCAGCACGTGCAACTCCCTTTGGTCCTGGGCCAGCGCATGCTGTAGAGCTGATTCGGAATCCGACGACCGCTCCCACCCCAAACGCTTCAGCGAGAATCATGTCCGCGAGCCAGCACGATCCGCAGCACGAAATCTCCAGCCGCGCTCACACGCGGCTGGAGGACTGCTACCAGTGCGGCAAATGTTCCGCTGGCTGCCCCAGGGGGCAGCAGATGGATCTGTTGCCGCACCAGTTGATTCGATTCGTGCAGCTCGGCCAATCTGCACGCGCCCTCGCCTCGGACGCGATCTGGCAGTGCGTCTCCTGCCAGACCTGCACGTCGCGGTGTCCCCAATCGGTCGACTGTGCGGGAGTGCTGGACGCTCTGCGGCAGCTGGCCGTGCAACGGGACGTGGCGGCGCAGTCCCAGAAGCGGATCTGGTCGTTTCATCAAGCGTTTCTCGATAACGTGCGGCGTAACGGCCGCCTCAGCGAACTGGAGTTGATGGGTGTGTTCAAGGCCCGAGCATTTGCCGATGACTGGAGTCTGCCGGGTCTGTGGAAAGACAGCCTGCTGGCACCCCAACTGATACGACGTGGAAAACTGCATGCGGTTGGCCAGCGGATACGGGACCGCTCGGTCGTGCGCCGGATCTTTCAGCGGTGCGAAGAAGGGGACACGAAGGGAGACACAGGCGAGTGAAGATCGGCTACTACCCAGGCTGCGCGCTGCACGGCTCCTCCAACGACTATGAGCAGTCGGTGCGCGCCTGCCTGCACCAACTCGGAATCGAACTGGACGAGCTGGACGAATGGATCTGCTGTGGTGCCACTGCCGCCCATTCGCTCAACGCCCGTTTGGCCACCGCGCTGCCGGCCCGCAATCTCGCCCTGGCGCGACAGCAGGGCCATCAGCAGCTGCTGGCTCCCTGCCCGATGTGTTCGCTGCAGCTGCTCAAAGCCAATGCCGACCTGCGCGATCGGCGGCTGCGGCGACAGATGAGCGAGATTGTGGAGTTGCCCGTGGACACGGATGTGCGGGTGCTGAACCTGATCGAGCTGCTGCAGCAGGTCAGTCATGAAACGCTCCGCCACAAGATCGTCGCGCCGCTGTCGGGCGTGCAGCCTGCCTGCTATTACGGTTGCCTGCTGACGCGTCCTCCGGCGATCGTGCAGTTCGACGATCCGGAAGATCCCCGGTCGATGGAGGCCATGTTGCGTGTCTGCGGCGCCGAGCCGGTCGCCTGGAATGGCAGGACGCGGTGCTGTGGCGCCGGCATGACGGTGGCTCACGAGGCCACGGTCATCGAACTATCACGGAATATTCTCGCCGATGCCCGCGACCATGGCGCCAACTGCATCGTGGTCGCCTGTCCCATGTGCCACGTGAATCTGGATATGAAACAAGCCGCCATCCGGCGGCACGACGAGACGTTGCCGGCCCTGCCTGTCTATTACCTCACGGATCTGCTCGGGCGCGCCATGGGACTTGAGGATCGGCAGCTCGGCATCGACCGGCATTTTGTCAGGGTAGGATGAGCAGCCATGGCGCGGATCGGAGTGTTTACTTGCTGGTGTGGCGAGAACATCGCACGGACGGTCGACGTCGAGCGGGTGGCCGATGTCGTGGCGGCGGAGCCGGGCGTCGTCTGCTCGCTGGCCTTCAAATACATGTGCAGCGAGCCGGGGCAATCGCTGCTCCGCCGCAAGATCGTGGAAGCGAGATTGGAGGCCCTGGTCATCGCCTCCTGTTCACCCCACATGCATCTGCGCACTTTTCGCAAGGCGGCGGCCGCCGCCGGCTTGAATCCCTACCTGGTCGAGATGGCGAATATCCGCGAACATTGCTCCTGGGTCCATCATGATCGAGAGCGGGCGACCGACAAAGCCATTGAACTGGTCCGCATGTCCGTGGCGAAAGTGCGGCACAACCAGCCGCTCGACCCCATTCGTGTTCCCGTGACGCGGCGGGCGCTGGTGATCGGCGGAGGCGTGGCGGGTATTCAGGCGGCGCTCGATATCGCCGATGCCGGTTATCCGGTGGTGTTGGTGGAACGTCAGCCGTCGATTGGCGGCAAGATGGCCGGGCTCTCCGAGACCTTTCCCACCCTGGATTGCTCGCAGTGCATTCTCACCCCGCGGATGGTCGATGTCGCTCAGCATCCCCAGATTACCCTGCACACGTATTGCGAGGTGGAATCGGTCGACGGGTACCTGGGCAATTTTCGTGTCACCGTGCGCAAGAAGGCCCGCTACGTCGATATCGATCGCTGTACGGGCTGTGGAGAATGCTGGAACGCCTGCCCTTCGACGAAGAATGCGAGCGAGTTCGACTATGGGCTGGGGAATCGGACGGCCATTTACGTGCCGTTTCCACAAGCCGTGCCCGCTCGTCCCGTCATTGACGCCCGGGCGTGTCTCAAGATCACGAAGGGACGTTGCGGGATTTGCCAGCGGAAGTGCCAGGCGGATGCCATTCATTTCGACGAACAAGACCAGCTGGTGGAAGAGCAAGTCGGTGCCATTGTCGTGGCGACCGGTTACGAACTCTACAACATCGGTCCGCGCGCCAACGGCTCGCCTATCGCGGGTTACGGAGAATACGGGTACGGTCGCTTCGCCGACGTGATTGACTCGCTTCAGTTCGAGCGACTGGCGTCCGCGTCGGGACCTACCAACGGCAAGATCGTGCGACCTTCGGACGGCCGCGAGCCGAAGTCCGTGGTGTTCATCAGCTGTGTCGGATCACGCGACAAAGCCAAGGGGATTTCTTACTGCTCCAAGATCTGCTGCATGGTGAACGCGAAACACGCGATGTTGTACCGGCACAAAGTGCACGATGGGGAGGCCCACGTGTTCTATATGGACATTCGGGCCGGCGGCAAGAGTTACGACGAGTTCGTACGGCGGGCCATCGAGCAGGACGGGGCGAAGTATCACCGCGGCCGGGTTTCGGAGATCACGCAGCAGGATGGGCAACTGCTCGTGCGCGGCGTCGACACGTTGGCCGGCGTTCCCCTCACGATTGCCGCCGACCTGGTCGTGCTGGCCAGTGCCATCGTCCCCGCTCACGGTGTCCAACAATTGGCGCAGAAACTGAACGTCGGCTATGACGAGAACGGGTTTCTCTCCGAATCGCATCCCAAGCTGCGCCCGGTCGAAACGAACGCGGCCGGGGTCTTCGTGTGCGGCGCCTGTCAGGGACCGAAGGACATTCCTGAATCCGTGGCTCAGGCCACGGCCGCGGCCGGCAAAGTGCTCGTCATGTTCTCCCGCGATCAGCTGACGCGCGAGCCGGAAATCGCCCACGTCAATCAGCGAACCTGCAGCGGGTGTTTCACCTGCCTCGGGGCCTGTCCCTTCCAGGCGATCGCTCGCCAGGAGCTCACCGACCGAGCAGGTGTTGTCGTGCGGCGAGTGGCCCAAGTCAATCCCGGGCTGTGCATGGGCTGCGGCACGTGCGTCGCCGTCTGCCCGTCCAAGAGCGCGGATTTGGAGGGATGTTCCGAACAACAGATCTATGGCGTGGTGGAGAGTCTGGCATGAGCGGCGAAACTTTTGAGCCCAAGATCATCGCGTACGTCTGCAACTGGTGCACCTACCTCGGGGCCGACCTGGCCGGTACGAATCGCCTGGAATATCCCAGCAACGTACGCATCGTGCGATTGCCGTGTACCGGACGCATTGACTTCAACCTGATCGTGAAAGCTTTCGAGATCGGAGCCGACGCGGTGCTCGTCTCCGGATGCCATCCCGGAGATTGCCATTACACCTCGGGAAACTACCACGCGCGACGCCGCTGGATACTGTTCCAGCAGCTGCTCGCCACACTCGGTATCGAACTGGAACGCATCCACTTCACCTGGATCTCGGCCGCCGAGGGAAAGAAATGGCAGGATGTGATCCGAGAAATCACCGACACGACTCGCCAGCTCGGACCGTATCTGGCCTACCGGCAGATCTGCGAGGCTCACGGATGACCGACGAAATGCGCAGCATCTGCCGCCGACTGTTGGAAGAGGGGACCGTCCAGGTCGTGATCGGCTACGGCCAAGTGCGGGGAGTGGAGGGATCCGTCCACCCCCTGGTGATTACCGACCCGGCTGAGGTGGACCGCCTCACGTGGAACAGTGCCTGCCATCACAACCTGGTGGCCTATGTGACTCGTGCCGAAATCAAGTCGCTGGGGCGCGCGGCCGTCGTCGTCAAGGCATGTGATGAACGAGCACTGATCGTCCTGCAGCGCGAGTCGCAGATTGACCGCACACAGATCTTCGCCATCGGTGTGTCGTGCGATGCTCAACACGCTCCCGGTGAAGAGAAATGCGCCGCCTGTGCGACGAGGACGCCTCGCTGGGCTGATGTGGTCGTGGGGGGGGGCGAGCCGGTGGTGCCTGGTGACCACGACCGCTACGAGCGGCTCGATCGGTTTCTCGAGAGGACGCCTGCCGAGCGGATGGAGTATTGGCGGAGCGAGCTGGAGCGTTGCACGAAGTGTTATGCCTGCCGCCAGGCCTGTCCGCTCTGCTACTGCCAGCGCTGCATCGTGGACAAGAACCAGCCGGTCTGTATCGACTCGGCCGCCACGGTGAAAGGGAACTTTGCCTGGCACATTACGCGCGCCTTTCACCTGGCCGGACGCTGCGTCGGCTGCGATGCATGCGTGCGAGCGTGCCCGGCGGGTATCGATCTGCGGCTGCTCAATTTATCCCTGGCACGAGCCGCCGAGGAGGATTTCAATTACCGCGCGGGCGAGCATCGTGAGGCCCCACCGTTGATCGGGGCCTACTCGCTGCAGGACCAGGAAAGCTTCATTCGATGACCAGAATTCTTGCTAAGTCGATACTGTCAAATGCCACGGCCAGTTGGTTGGCCGAGGGTCGCCGCGTGGCCGGTCCGCGACAAGTGCGGCCTGACTTGATCCACTACGGCTGGCTGACCAGGGCCAGCGAGTTGACGACCGACGGTGTTACCAAGCCGGCCAACTCGATCAAGTCCGTGGTTCTACCGAGACATGAAACGTTGTACGCATATCAAGGGCAAGGGAGGCAAGTAGAACTCGTCCCGCTGCAGCTCCCCGCGGAACCGCAGATTCTGCTGGCCGCCCGCCCGTGCGACGCCGCCGCACTTCCCATTCTGGACCACGTGTTCAATTGGGATTACCGCGATGCGGCGTTCAATCGGCGGCGCGAGCTGACGACCGTTGTGACACTCGCCTGCCGCCAGCATGACGCGTTCTGCTTCTGTACCAGCGTGGGGTTGGCTCCCGATAGTACGCGCGGCGCCGACGCGCTGCTCGTGCCACTGGACGACGACTCCTTTGAAGTCCGCTTCGTGACCGAAAAAGGAGCTGCCTTGCTCGAGCCGTGGACCTCCCGCTCGGACCGCGTGGGGACGGTTGGACCGGGACCGGAACCGCGTTTCCAGGCCAGCGAAATCCATCAGCTGCTGTCCCACTCGCCGCACGACCTCCCCTGGACGCCTGCCACGTTGAGCTGCCTGGGCTGCGGGGCGTGCGCGCATAATTGCCCGACCTGCCACTGCTTTGATATTGTCGACCAACCGCAGCGCCGCGGCGGACGTCGCGCGAGAAACTGGGATTCCTGCCAGCATGTGATGTACTCCCTGCACGCTTCCGGACACAACCCGCGGCCGCTGCAGTCGGCCCGACAACGAAACCGGATCATGCACAAATTCCAGACCTACCCGGATAAGTTCGGTGAGATCCTCTGCACCGGCTGCGGCACGTGCGGCCGCAACTGTCCGGTCGGCTTGGGAGTGCGGCGGGTGCTCCACGAGATCACCGACTTGGCTGAGGCCTAGGGAGAACGGAATGTACCCCACTTGTGCGGCCTCTACGACTTACTCAACCTTTCGACCTGGAACGGAGGATCCCGTGGGGCAACTTGCGAGCACGGCACCCAGATCATGCCGACGAACAAAGTGAGGCGGCTGGCGGCCGCTACCAAACAATCCGCCATCCCAATATCGAAATCCCAAACAAGTCCAAATGGCAGAAATACCCATGACAAAAATGGGGGAGGAAGCAGGACGGAAAACGGACGATGGAGAGCGGAACTATAGAATAGCGGGCCGCAGTAGTGAAAAGCGGTTTGCGGCTCGTAACTGTGGTTTTGCCGGCAGCTGAGGTTTTTCCGCTTGGGTTTTGGATTTCGAATTTGTTTGGGATTTCGATATTGGGATTTCGGATTTCCTATTTGGTTGTGGCCGCAGGCCGCGTTAGGTTCATACACTTGTCGATTTTCCACGTCCACGGACGGTCTCGGATGCCTCGTAAGCCACACAGTTTCGGAACGCCAGCCATGAACACCCCCTCACCGATCGCGATCCCACTCTCGTTTGACGACAAAAACGTCTATCAGCCCGATCTGATGGAAGTGGTGCAAGTGCGCCAGCAGACGAGCGACGTGAAGAGTGTGCGGGTCCGTTTTGTGCGCGAATCGCTCGCGGAGTCATTCAGATTCCAGGTCGGGCAATTCGGCATGTTCTCGCTGTTTGGGCTGGGCGAATCGCCTTTTAATATCTGCTCCAGCTCGACCTGGAAGGGGTTCCTCGAATTCTGCTTTCGCAAGACCGGGCGCGTGACCGAGGGACTCTGGCAGCTGGAGCCGGGGGATATCATCGGTTTTCGTGGTCCCTACGGCAATGGTTATCCCATGCGCAGCTGGGAAGGCCAGGACCTGATTTTCGTCGGTGGTGGCATCGCCATGCCCCCGATTCGCTGTGCGATTTGGTACGCGTTGGAACACCGCGAGCGGTACGGCACGATCTCGATCGTCTATGGCGCTCGCACCGACCGGGACCTGGTCTTCCACGACGAGCTGAAAGCGTGGTCCGAGATCAAGGGCGTCCGCGTCGTGCGTTGTGTTGATCCGGGTGGCGCGGGAAGTCAGTGGGACGGCGAAGTGGGGTTTGTGCCCCACGTGCTGGAACAAGTCAGTATCGACGCTCGCAATGCCGTCGCACTCGTCATTGGTCCCCCCGTGATGATCCGCTTCACGCTTCCCGTGCTGGCTCACATGGGGTTGCCTGACAGCCGGATCTACACGAGCCTCGAGAATCGCATGAAATGCGGAGTCGGCAAGTGCGGCCGCTGCAACTGCGGACCCTTCTACGTCTGCAAGGACGGCCCCGTGCTGACCATGGAGGAGTTGAAGAAACTGCCCGCCGACTATTGAGGCATCCGTCACCGCATTTTTCTTACTCTTACTCTTACTCTTACTCTCTACTCTTAACGCGGCCTGTGGCCGCAACCAAAACGGAAAATCCGAAATCCCAATATCGAAATCCCAAACAAATTCGAAATCCAAAATTCGAAATCCAAAACCTCCGCTGCCGGCAAAACGGCCGCGGGCGGGCCCCCAGCAGATTCTCACCAGCAGCATGCCATTGCGTCCTCCGTTTTCCCTTCCTCCCTCCCTTCCTCCCTTCTTCCCTTCTTCCCTTCTTCCCTTTCTCCCACTTTTCTGTGCCTCGAATTTCGGATTTTGTTCCAAACATGCGCGCACGGTGCGCGCGTCCTACACGCGAAAACTTTACTCTTACTCTCCTTGCCGCAGAGTCCGTCGGTCGATCGGGACGAGGGAGTACGAGTACGAGTAAGGCAGCAGAAAAAAGCCGAGGCGTGGGGCTTTACCAGCGCCAGTGGTAGGGGACTGGTTCGCCGCGCAGTCCTTTCCGGTGTGCTTCCTTGTGTTGGCGATAGACGTCGGCGATCTTCTCGGGAGTATTGGCCGCGTCGTCGGCCGGATACTGCTGGGCCAGCGGCGGGGTTTTTTCAGTCAGGACGTGATACGCATCGGAGCGACGGAAGTGCAGATGTCGTTGTTTATGGTCCTGAATGCCGGAATAGAGGGTCTCGTAGAAGAATTCGTCGCCCCGCGTGGCGCCGCGCACGTCGACGTCGGCCCAGGCGATGGCCGGGTCTTCCTGCTTGGCGTCCGCGAGTATCTCGGCACGCGGTGAGACGATCATGGAGTTGGCATACGTGGACGAGACATGATGGACCTGATTGTCCATGGCGCGCGTGCGCATGTGAAAATCAGTCAGGCTGGCTGCGCTGGGCTGGCAAATAATCTGAGCGCCATTCATCGCGCAGCAGGCGGCGGATTCGGGCCACATCTGGTCGTAGCAGATGAGCATGCTGAGCCAGCCCAGGTCGGTTTCGAAGGCGGGAAACGCGTCGCCCGCCCGCACTTGCCACAGTTCGTATTGCGGCAGATGCACCTTGCGGTACCGACCGACCAGCGTTCCGCGACTGCCGAACAAATCGGCCACGTTGTAGATGTCAGTACCCTCCGCGGCGAAGTAGCAGGCCACGATGTGCAGTGAATATTTCCTGGCCAGGGCCGTCAGTCGCTCGGGAATGAGCGCCGTTTGCTTTTCCACCGCTCGGCGAAAAATCGACCGGTCATCCAGGAAGGTCATGCAGGAACTGAGACGCGTGAAGTCTTCCGTGAGCACCGCTAATTGGCATTTTTCGGCCGCCGCCCGCTCCAGCAGTTGTTCGTACCACGCAAGTCTGCGCTCAATCGCCGTCAGCAGATCGGGTAGCGAGAAGTCCTCGGCGAAAGGATCGGTCTTGAGCCCACGGCAGGTTGGCACCTGATTCGACTGAATCGTACCAATCCGGATCCGATCGGAATTTCTGTCGGCCGCGGGCGGCATGATGCGAGGATCCGGACGGTCTTCCGCGACGACTGCCGCCGCCATGGCCAGTGGAGCCAGCGGTGCCAGCGTGGCGGCTTGGAGAAATCGGCGGCGAGCTAGTTGGTGTGTCATACGCAGTGATCTCCCAGAAGAAACGGTCAGCCTTGGAGCGTTCGTGGAGTTGTCGAGTTTGGTTGCGGCCGGCGGCGGAGGTTTTGTTCTTGAATGTTTGTCATTCGAATTTGTTTAGGATTTGGAATTTAGGATTTAGGATTTCCGGTTTGGTTGCGGCCGGCGGCCGCATCCGGATGTCGGTCGTTATGATCTGTATGCTATGCGTTGCGGGAAAGGGCGAGCGGTGGATGCTGCATGAACGGAATAAATTCCGTTCTACGTAGGGTCGTGGCCGGCGGCGAAGTTACGTGAGATCGTATCGGATTCCTCGCGCATCCCCCGGTCACCAGCCGCTGGTGTCCAGTGTCCCACCACTCCGCGACTACCCCTGACGTCGCATCGATTATACTCTTACCAGACTGGTCCGCTGGCGTGGTCGCGCGGGCCACTGGTCGTGTCCCTGCTGGATGCCCCATCGACCTGCATTATGCCCCATTAGACGACTGCGAGGAACCGCCTTATGATCCGGTCAACTTGTCTCACCCTGACGCTGCTGATTACCGCCCCGCTCTGCTCCCCGGCCTGGGCACTGAAGGATGTGGCCAAGATCACGCTCGTCCAATTGACCACTCGAGGCAAATCTCCCGATTCGATGATCGAGCGGATGCCGGCATTTTTCGAGCAGGCGTCAGCCAACGGCTCCGACCTGATCGTCTTCCCCGAATACGTACTGGGCCACCAGATAACGATCGAGCATCCGCGCGTTCAGAAGTTCTTCGAACTCGCTCGGCAGCACAAGATGTATGCGATTGCCGGGTTGGTCGAGAAGTGCGACGATCGCTGGGCCACCACGGCACTGGTGGTGGATCGCGCAGGGAATCTGCTGGGTCGGTATTACAAATGTCATCCGGCATCCGGGCCACCGCCACACTTCTGGCCGCCGATCGACGGCAATGACGCGGAAGCTGCGCGGCATCCTCGGTAACCAGTTCAAGGTGTTCCATCTCGATTTCGGTCCGATCGGAATTCTTCAATGCTACGACGGCTACTTTCCGGAAGCCTGGGGGTGCACGTCGTTCAACGGAGCCGAGGTCATTTTGTGGATCAACGGCCGCGATGGGATGATCGAAGACGGGTATTGCCGCTTCGCCGCCGACGCCTACGGCTGCGCGGTGGGAGCCAATATTACCGATGGCAAGAACACCGGGTTTGCCGGGCGGTTTGTGCGTGGCGAGGGAGTGCCGGAGGAAAGCCGGTTGTTCCCGCGCATCAAGGAGCCGGGAGACGGTTGTGTTCACGCGACGATCGACTTGAAGGGGCTGCGGCGCAGCCGGAAGCACTTACGCACCATGCATCAGCGCCGCCCGGAACTGTACGGGCGACTGACGGAAGACATTAAGATCTGGCAGGACTATCCCGATGTTCCCTGGGACTTTCCCGAATGCGAATCGCGTGTCAACCAGTCTCAGTTGGATCCGCCGCCGAACCGCGATGGCACCGGCGGAAAGTGAGGCTCTGGGGCGTCAGGCGACGACTGCGGCGACTATCCAATGGAGGCGACGGCTATGCTCGGCATGCTCAACGTCTTGTTCTTAACACTGGTCATGCTCGTCTCGGACGACTTGCCTGCCGGAGGGATTGAGGTTGCGGAGAACGACGAGGAAATCACGATCGTCACACCCGAACTCAAGGCGGCGATCCGCAAGAAGGGCTATGTGAGCGGTGTAGCGGGGGGGACGCTGGTGGACCGAAAGACCGGTTTTCGCGACGCCGGGTTTGGCCTGGACATCGTCGACTGGATTATGGAACCAGGGAGCGATGAAGCGTATCGCGATCTATTGAATGAAGAATTGATTTATCGATTCGACACGCCCTACCATGGCAAGACGCCCAAACGATCCATTGAAGGACCGCAGATTTGTACGCAGGCAAAGGAAATGGCTCCCGAGATCATTCGTGGCAGCGACTTTGTGGCCGTGCGCATGTCGTACCGCTACAGGACCGCGGCACCTGGCAAGAAGGCCGGCTCACTGTGGACTCAGACGATCGTCTTTCCGCTCGGTGCGCGGTATTTTATCTCGAGCGATCGGATCGATGCCGTCAACGACAGCGACGCGATGTTTTTGCGCATCGATATGCCGGGCCACATCAGGCACAACCAAGGTGACACGTTCAGTGAAATCTACCTCAGCTACCTCGATCGCACCAATCAGTCGCTCAACTTCCGGCAGACGATTCCCGCCAGTGCCTTTCTGACGGATTTCGCGCCGGACGAATTGTTCCATTATCGACGTGAGGGAGCATTGCCGCCACCGCAGCGGTTCATTCGCGCGTATCGGCTCCGCGATCCGCACACGGGTGAGAATGGGCCGTGGCTGGCCGGTATGACGCTCGATCCGTCGGCAGTGTACGAGGCGTGGTGCCACCAGCGCGGTTACGTCTGCATGATCGAAGAGTTCGGCGGCCGGCCGGTGAAGGCGGGCGGCGGATTCAGTGCGGCATTTGTCGTCGGATATTTTGACTCCCGCGAAGCCATGCACGAGGTCTATGATCGTTACAAGGGAGCCACCGGCCTGACCGTGGACGGTCAGCACTGGGAGCTGAGTCGCTAAGGGGCGTTGCACGATCGCCGAGGACTCACCGGACAGAAACGGAGAACGGGGGAGGGGAGCAGGGGGCGAAGAATGGGAGACCGCTGGACCCTCGCGCGGCGGTGTTGTGCGCGCGTTTCGTGTCGTGTCGCATGATTCGGTCATCGAAGGGCCAGTCGGTACCATGCGGCACGCTGCGCGTGATGTTCACCGGAACGGTTGGTCTACGTCGCGGGAGATGGAGAGCGGTGGCTGCTGCGCGAACGCAGTGAATTCCGTTCTACGTAGGGGCTGTTAAGGGCTCTGCGTCCCAGCCAGAGGGAGCCCAGCACGCAGAGTATTTGCAGGGCGTAAAACGTCCCCAAGATCGCGCCCGCGGCGCCAATCACGTAGATGAATGGCTCGAACCAGCGGGCCGCCCACCAGCCGCCGATGTCCAGCAGCACGGCCAGTAGCGGGAGCGGGCCGATGAGCAGTTTCAGCTTGTCCGGCAGTCCCGTCATCATGAAGAGCACACCCACCAGGAACGTGAAGACCGAGACCGTGAAGATGTGCGCATGCGTGACATGCACGAGCCTCGGGATGGAAATCGGCTTGATGACTTGGGTTTGCACGCCGGACACTTCCTTCGTCACCTCCGGTGTGGCCATCTCCATGACCAGCGAATACTGTGGTTCGCTCTGGGCCGTGTCAGCGTAGGGGATGTCAGAGCTGTCGCCGTCATCCGCATTATGGCACTCGATACAGTGTGCCTGGATGATCGCTTTGGCCGACGGGTCACCTTCCTGCGCCAGTCCCGGTTGGTCGAATTCGCCTTCTTTCGCTTCGTTTTCGAGCCACTTGAGCAAGCCACGAATCGCCGGTTCCCCGCCCTTCTCCAAATACTCACGCATGCTTCCGTCCGGTCGCACTTCCTTGAGCATGGCGGAATTGACGATCTTCTTGTCCTCCGGTTTGTAAGTCTTCTCCATACCGTGGAAGGCGGCCCGCAGGTCGTCGATTGTCAGGCCAGGTTCGCCATCGGCCATTTGATGTTGGAAGAAGATGTTGGCTGTCCCGCACAGGTATCCCGGACCGACGAGGAGCAGGAACAGCGTGACCATCAACTTCGCCGGTAATGTCAGCTTGGCCAGGCGAATACCGTTACCGTTCATTGTGCTTTCTCCTGACTGATGAAGGCCCGACGCACGAGTAGCAGACAGTTGCTGAAAAATGGCAGTGCGCAAAGTAGCACACGCGAGGCCGATACTCAAGAGATAAGCGGACGGGCCACGGGCTCGCACACGCCGCAACGCGCGTCACCGCTGCCATGGGCGAATCGACTGTCGAGGCGGATCACCCGCGGGCGGACGAGGGTAGTTGACAGAGAGGGCGGGCAGCGCTATGCTGACCCGGCAACGACTGCTAGTTGGTACGTATTACCATTTGTGGCGGTCGTCGTCCGGGCTGCTTACGGTGGTAACTGAACCCCCCCGGGGTGAACGAACGAGAGGTTGAGTGACGAGGGCGGGCGTGCGAGGGGGTGTGCGGTGCGCAAGATCTGCCGCCTCCAGTGCGGCGTCGCGATATTGTGCGGGCCGTCTGGCAGCAAGACGATCATCCCAGCGTCGATCAGATTATACGAGTCCGTGAGGGGACCCATTTCCCGGACTCTCTCGGACTGCGGTCTGTCGTGCCCCGGAATCGTGCTGCCAGATCGGCGCGCTGCGGCGAGTTCATCACCCTGGAGCGACTGTGCGGATCGACGGTGCGCTGGGCGTTACCGCCACCTGGCGTGGTGTGTTGGCCATTGCATGATGGCCATATGCATGATGGATGTGGAGTCGAAGAAGTTGGACGAGATGAGGCTGTCGCCAGGGCAGCGGAAGGGCTCCGGGTCGAAGGTTTTGCGGAGCGTTCTCATGGAATGTGTGCCGCCCGCCGCCAGCAGAGTCGTGCTTGATTCACGGTCGCCAGCAGGGAAGGCAGCAAATCATGGCTCGGTATGTCTGTTCCATCTGCGGGTACGTGCATGACGAGTCGGCAGCGGGCGAACTGTTCAGCAGTCTCCCCGATTCCTGGACTTGCCCGGTGTGTGGCGCAGCGAAGAGCGAGTTTGAGGCCGAGACGCCGGGCCCCACCTCCGTTGCGTCAGCCCCCACCCAGGCCCAGGGCGACCGGTCCGTCCGCCCGGCGACATACCGACTGACGCCGCTGCTGGCCCACCGGGTCTTTGGTTATGTCTTCCTGGCGGTCTACTTGCTGCTGATCCTGCAGATGGCGCCACGCCTGTGGACCTACCAGATCGAGTTCCCGGCGCGCACGGTGGTTCATCTTTCGCTGGGCATGGCCGTGGGGGTCATGCTGCTGTTGAAGATCGGCATCGTGCGTTTTTTCCGCCGCCTCGACCAGACGCTCGTGCCGCTGCTCGGCACTTCGCTGCTGGTGAGCAGTGCCGTACTGATCGGGATCTCGGTCCCGTCGGCGTTTCAAGAGGCGTTTGCCACGGCGCGGCTGTTTACGGAAGAGAATCGCGAGCGCGTCCGAGCGCTCCTCGAGCACTCAGGCCTTGACGACGACGATGCTGCGCGGCTTGCGACCACGCCATCGCTGCGTGCCGGCCAAGGGATCCTGCGTCGTGAATGTGTCGATTGCCACGATTTGCGGACTGTCTTGGCCCGGCCTCGTACTCCCGCTCTGTGGCGGCAAACGGTGCGGCGCATGGCCGATCGGACCGCCATGTTCAATCCGTTGGATGACCGGCAGCAGTGGCAGGTCACCGCGTATCTGACGGCCCTCTCGCCTCAATTGCAGAAATCTGTCCAGCAGTATACCGAGCAGCAGCAGCGGAGTGACGCGGCAGCGGAGGCCGCGGCCGCGATCACTGCTGCCGACCCTCTCGAGGTCGCCTATGATGCGGCAGCGGCCGAAGCCTTGTACCAGGCGAAGTGCTCGCAGTGCCATGCCGTCTCCGTCGTCGCCTCGTCGCCCCCCGATAGTGAAGCGGCCGCTCGCCAGTTGGTGGCAGCGATGGTGGACGAGGGGCTGGAAGCGACGCCGCAAGAGTTGGCCGTGATTGTCCAGTACCTGACCCAGACATTCGGGAAGTAGGGGGAGTCGCAGGATGAGTCCGCTAGTGAATGCCGTGCTTGGCGTCTTCTTCCTGGGCGTGGGGGTCGCGGCGACGTTGCTGATGTACCATCTCCGCGGCGGCGCGGCGCGGCATGCCGCGCCGACTGCGCCCCCCACTGAGCGTCTGGACGTCGAGGCGGCGGGAGAACCGACCGAGTCGTCGCAACTGGCGCGCTGGAAGCGATCGTCGGATGATGTCGAACGGCACTTGGACGAGATCCATACGATCGCCGAGACGGGACGCTCGATCATCGAACCGATGCGGACCCGCAAGGCGACGACGTCGTGGGACGATCTGCTCATCAAAGGCGCGCAACTGGCCACCCTTCCGCTCAACGATGAAGAGCCGGTCTGCACGGAAACGATTCTCGGACCGCGGGCGGCCAAACCGCTGGTGATCGACACGCCGATCATGGTCAGCCACATGTCGTTTGGCGCTCTGTCACGCGAGATCAAGACGGCGCTGGCGCGCGGAAGTGCCGCCGTCGGTACGGCGATCTGCTCGGGGGAAGGAGGGCTGCTGGAGGACGAATGGGCCAATGCCCACCGCTACATCTTTGAATACGTCCCCAACCGATACAGTGTCACGGACGAAAACTTGCGGCGGGTGTCGGCCATCGAAATCAAATTCGGCCAATCGGCCAAGCCCGGGATGGGGGGGCACTTGCCGGGAAATAAGGTGACGAGTGAAATCGCCGCCGTGCGGGGGCGTCAGGAGGGGCGTGACATTATTAGCCCGGCTCATTTTTCGGATGTTCACTCCCCAGATGATCTGCGCCGACTGGTCGACTCGCTCCGGCGCGATCCGAGGGGAGGCCGATCGGCATCAAGATCGCCGCCGGGAACTTGGAAGCCGATCTGGCTTTTGCCCTGGCTGCCGGGCCCGATTTCATTACCGTGGACGGCCGAGCCGGGGCTACGGGAGCTGCGCCGAAATGCGTGAAAGACGTTACGTCCCTGCCGACCGTCTATGCCCTCTGTCGCGCCCGCAGATTCCTGGACCAGCAGAAGGCCGATCAAGTGTCGCTGGTGATCACCGGGGGGCTGCGCATCTCGTCCGATTTCGCCAAAGCCCTGGCGCTGGGGGCCGATGCCGTGGCGATCGCCTCGGCGGCCCTGATGGCCAGCGGCTGCCAGCAGTATCGACTCTGCCATACGGGGAAATGTCCCGTGGGAATTGCCACCCAGGACCCGCAGTTGCGACAGCGACTTCAGATCGACGAGTCGGCGCGGTATCTTGAGAACTTCCTGCGTGTGTCGACCGAGGAGTTGAAGATGTTCGCCCGGCTGACGGGGCACCGCGATGTTCATGACCTGTCGGTACATGACATCTGCACGACTAACGCGGAGATCTCGCACAATACTGTGATCGAGCATGTATAACGTAAGACACCAGAGGTAGCTCGGATATGTTGGGCGGCGCTGCCGCCGTATTGCACCCTTAGCTTCGAGGAGAGAAACGATGATGAGACAAAGCTTGGATCGATGGTGGAAATGGGTCGGCGCGGCCCTCGTGATGGTCGTGCTGCTGGCCGGATGCGCCAAGGACGAGAAGGCTAAGAAGGCCGATACCGCCAAGAAGACCGAGCCGGCCTCGCAGGCCGAGCCGGCTCCGCAGCCTGAGCCGACGCCGCAGCCCGAGCCGACGCCGCAGCCCGAGCCGACGCCGCAGCCCGAGCCGACTCCTGAGCCGACTCCCGAGCCGACTCCCGAGCCGACGCCTGAGCCGACGCCTGAGCCGACGCCTGAGCCGACGCCTGAGCCGACGCCCGAGCCGACGCCTGAGCCGACTCCCGAGCCGACGCCTGAGCCGACTCCCGAGCCGACGCCTGAGCCGACACCGGCCGCGGACACCTCGTCCGTGAAGGTCCAGGTGCCGTTGGGATTGCCCGAGCTGAAGATCCCAGAGAACAATCCCATGACCGCTGAGAAAATTGAATTGGGCAAGATGCTCTATTTCGACAAACGGTTGAGCAAGGATGGCTCAGTCTCCTGTGCCACATGTCATGATCCTCAAAAGGCCTGGGCGGAACACACTCCGACCAGCACGGGAGTTGGTGGACAGGTGGGTGGAGCGAATTCTCCGACCGTCATCAATGCTGCCTACGCCGACGCTCAGTTCTGGGACGGACGAGCGGCCACGTTGGAAGAGCAGGCGTTGGGTCCGATCGAGAATCCGATCGAAATGGGCCACAAGCTGGACGAGATGATTGGGCAGCTCAACGGCCTGGAGGGGTACAAAGGACGATTCCAGCAGGTATTCCAGACCGAAGTGACCAAGGAGGGTATCGCCATGGCCATTGCCGCTTTTGAGCGTACCATTCTCAGCGGCGATTCGCCTTACGATAAATTCAAAGCGGGTGACGAAGCGGCGCTGACCGATGTGCAGAAGCGCGGCATGCAGTTGTTTGAAGATCTGGGTTGTTCCACCTGTCATGTCCCTCCGTTATTCAGCAACTACAAGTACTACAATGCGGGTGTCGGCTCGACGAAAGAGCCGCCGGACGAGGGGCGCAAGGCGGTGACCAAAAACGACAACGACCTGGGCAAGTTTCGCGTGCCGGCTCTGCGCGAAGTGGCCAATACCGGGCCGTACTTCCACGATGGCAGTTGCGATACGCTGGAAAAGGCCGTGGCCATGATGGCGGGCGGCGGCATCGCCAATCCGAACCTGTCGACGATGATGAAAGGACTCGCCGATAAGCAAGTCCCGGCGGAAGATCAGGCGGCGATCGTGGAGTTTCTGAAGGGCCTTTCCGGCACCTATCCGATTATCGAACCGCCGGCACTGCCGTAGCGGTACTGTAATAAACCCAATCTGGGCCGCCTCGCTCTCTGGGGCGGCCCACCGGCCAACCGAGTTGCACGGCTCAGGTCGCTGCAGAAGACCGACATGGGCCATCGGAAGCACGAAATTCCGGACGAATCCGCACGGCCAAGGTTCGGCAGGACCGAGGTCGACGGGTGATTTTCCGACGCGCCGCCTCGCCGGCCTCTCTGGCGATGCCAGCTCGCCCACGGCTCGTCCTGGGAATTTTCGGCCGGTCGGTGGGACGTCCCGCACGCGGTGGATGCGCCGGTTGTCAGGGCCGCTGCTGGCCGACGATGTCATGGCGGCCGTTACAACCGGACTTCTGCCTGCGGGTGGCCGCGGGGGACCGCCGGACATCCGTTTTGACCGTAAGTGTTGGGGCGGATGAACTTGGGAATGCCGAAATGCCAGATTGACTAAGTATTTTTACTGAGTTAGGCTACCTTGCGTCTAAAGGCTGGAAGAGTCGGATTCGTCGGTTCCGCGGGTGCGTTGGGCCGAGCGGCGATTCTCTTGCTTGTATGCGATGAATCATCATTGTTTACGGGAGGTGATGTTATGGCATCAGGTAGGTGGCATCTCGTTGGTGGGAATAGAGCGTCTCTGTCTCTCGTGGCCGCGTTGGCGGTGCTTAGTCTGTGCGTGCCGCTGCGTCAGAGCTGGGCGGACCCGCCGGCTGATCAGGAATACACGGGGAGCAAACGCTGCGGTTCGTGCCATTTCGACCAGTTCACGAAGTGGAAGAAGGATTCACATTCGCAAGCCTTCGCGCTCTTGACGGCGAAATACCAGAAAGATCCGAAGTGCCTCAAGTGTCATACGACCGGATTCGGACAGCCGACCGGCTTCAAGGATGTCAAAGCGAGTGCGGCGCTGACCGATGTGGGTTGCGAGTCGTGTCACGGGCCGGGGAGCAAGCACGAAGAAATCTCCCAGAAATACGCCAATACAAAGACCTTGACGAAGGAGCAGGAAGAGGAAGTACGCGGTTCCATTTGGCTGATGCTTCCCACCAACGTCTGTATTGAGTGTCACACGACCAAGGGGCACCATGAATCGGAAACGCCACCGGAGCTGAAGAAGAAGGCGAAGAAGTGAACAGTCGAAGCCGCGATGATCGGTGCTCGCATGGAGTGCTGTGAGAGGCGGCGGGATTTTTTTCAGCAACGACGAGCGTCACGGTGACTCTGTCAGCGCCGTGGCGCCGGGTGCCCGTTTTGCCGTCTGATGGGGTACCGCGTGCATGCCTGCCGCCGAAGATGGCGGCCGGACGTGCGGGGTATCGATGCCCCGTCAGGGCGAGCGGTTGGGAACCGTTTGAATGAAGACGATGCTCCAGATGGCGGCGTGGACCATGATGGCAACGTTCGCCTGGCTCGGCCCCTTCGAGGCCTCCTCTTCCAACGCTGTTCGGGCGCACCTTGCCAGCGGACAGACGTTGACCTCCACGTTCCAGCTGACGCTCGGCGCCGCTCAAGAGCCAGGGACCGATCCGCCCCAGGAAGAGACTCCCGAAGAGACTCCCGAAGAGACTCCCGAAGAGACTCCGCGGGAGGAAGCCGAGCCGGACGCGGACGACATGTTGCCGGAGGAGTCGGCGAGCGAGGAGACCCCGCTGGAGGAACGGGAGGAAACGGTTCCCGCCCAGCCAGCGGGGGCGGCGGTGGAGATGGCGGACGAGGACAATCTCTGTATCCAATGCCACGCCAATACAGACCTGTGGGAGGGAGACACCCTGCATTTGCTGGTGACGCCGCAGATGCTCGCGGGTGACATCCACTGGCAGAAGGGAATCAAGTGTCAGGAGTGTCATGGTGGCAATGCCTCGACGCTCGATCTGCGGCAAGCACATGCCACGGAGGATGGTTTTCGCAAAATCGAGTCTCCGGCGGACGTCCCGAAATTCTGCGGGCATTGTCATGCCGACGGCCCTTACATGAAGCGGTTTCGACCGGATGCTCCGTTGGATATCATCGAGAGGTTTTTAGCGAGTGTCCACGGAAGACATTTGCAGGCCAACGGCGGCTCGCAAGACAGTGACACCGAAGGCAGTGATACCGAAGACAGTGACACCGAAGACAGTGATACCGAAGGCAGTGATACCGAAGGCAGTGATACCGAAGAGTGATACCGAAGATGGTGATACCGAAGACGGTGACACCGAAGGCAGTGATACCGAAGGCAGTGATACCGAAGGCAGTGCAGTGGATGAGGGCACAGCGGGGTCCGCTGCGGGTAGTCTGCCGGCCGCGAGTTGTGTGTCGTGCCATCTCCCGCATCAGATGCGAGCCGGGTCGGATCCGCTGTCGACATTGAGTCCACGAAACCTGGCCGAGACGTGTGGGGTCTGTCACCGGGATCAACTCGTCGGGCTGCGGATGAGCGTGCATGCGAAGGCGGGTGACAAGAACGAGTTGGGGGCGGGGACCCTCATGGACTGCAACAAGTGCCACGGCCAGGATGTGCACGGAATGTTGCCGGTGGCGAATCCGGCATCTCCGGTGCGTCTTGAGAGCCAGGTGGCACATTGCGGAGATTGCCACAAGGAGTATCTGGAAAGCTATTTGGTGAGCGTGCATGGGACCGGCCTGACGGAATCCGGGTTGATCGTGACGGCGGTGTGCGCGGACTGTCACGGGGCTCACGGGATTTTCTATGCGGCTGACAAACGTTCGACGCTGCACCCGGCCAATGTCGGAAAGAGTTGCGGGGCGTGCCATCATTTTCTCATGGAGCGGCTGGCCAAGAGCGTGCACGGCGGCGTGGAGGGAGTGGGGCAGGTCGGCGAGCGTGTGGCGCCGGGGGAGGGGGGAGCCGCAAGCCAAGTTGCACGGATTGTCACCAGGGGCACGATGCATTGGTGCCAACGACCGACGCATTTCGCCGCGAGGTACCCAATCGATGCGGGAATTGTCATGGGGGGCTGGCGGATCGATACCGATTGAGTCTGCACGGTGAACTGACGGAGTTCGGCTACGAGCCGGCGGCCGGGTGTGCCGATTGCCACGGTGCCCACGACATCCGGCCGTTGGGCGATCCGGATTCGCGTTTGGCGCCGGCGCATCGGGTTGGGACGTGCCAGCAGTGTCACCAGAACGCGGGCGTAAACTTCGCCAAATTCGATCCGCATGCCAGTTACAAGGACGCGGCGGGTTATCCGCTGCTGCATGGTGTGTACACTTGGCTCGGGTTGATGATCTATACGTTGGTGGGGTTCTTCGCCTTGCACATGCTGTTCTGGTTCACGCGGTCCTTTCTGCATGCGCGGCGGTTTGGACGCGATCGACCTTGTGTGGCCGATCGGCCGGCGATCAGGAGCTTTGTCGAAGTCGACCGGAATATCTATCTGCTGTTGCTGGTGGCGTTCATCGGCTTGGTTCTGACCGGCCTGCCGCTGAAGTACGGGGCTTATCCGTGGGCCAAGAGTCTGGCGACGACGATTGGCGGATTTTCGACCACGAGTGTTTGGCATCGCGCCTTTGCGCTGCTGTTGATTGTCTGCTGTGTCCTGCACGTGACGTGGGTGGCGCGGTGGGTGCTGCGGTTGCGCCGCGGGGGCCTGGGGTGGCGTGCGATTCTAGGGGGACCCGATTCGCCGGTGCCGGGCCGCCGCGACTGGCGTGATTTCCTGGGGATGCTGAAGTGGTTCTTCGGCTTGGGGAACAAGCCGAGGTTCGAGCGGTGGGCATACTGGGAGAAGTTCGACTACTGGGCGGTTTATGCGGGAATGGCTTTGTTTGGCCTGTCCGGTCTGATGCTCTGGATCCCGCATGTCTTCTGCCTGGTGCTGCCGGGCACTGTGCTGAACATCGCCAAGGTCGTGCACTCCGAGATCGCCTTGGCGGCGGCGGGCTTCGTATTCATGATTCATGTGTTTAACACGCATTTGCGGCCGGAGAAGTTTCCGTTGGATATTTCCTGGTTTACGGGAGTGATCAGCGAAGACCATTTGAGGCGAAGTCGGCCCGATTTTCTGCGGCGGATGCAGGCTGAGGGGAAACTGGACTCGCTGCGCACGGTGGCGCCTCCCAAGGTCCGGTTGCGATGGATCTTCGCCGGTGCCTTCCTGCTGCTGGCCGTGGCGCTGTGTGTGCTCGCCATCATCGTGGTGGTCAGTCTAGGGAAATAGGGGGCCGTAATGAGTGATTCTCAAGAGCGCACCGGACTCGACTCGCCGGAAGAGCCGTTGGGGGTTCCGCCGGAAGTCGAGATTCAGGAGCCGATGAGTCTGCGGTTGGTGCTGAAACGATTCAAGGTGCTGCTGCTGCAGGGCCTGGCCCTGCTCGGCGTCTGTCTGCTCCTGCTGACCGTTGGCACCGGAACGGCCGGTTGGTACACGTCACGCTCGCAGTTCTGCAATTCCTGCCACATCATGGAGCCCTACTATGTGTCTTGGCAGGAATCGAGCCACAAGGATGTGGCTTGCATCAAGTGCCATTTTCCCCCCGGCGTGGCTGAGAAGGTCCGTGGTAAGGTGCTGGGGTTAGTGCAGTTGGCCAAGTACGTGACGCAGACGCAGGGGCCACGGCCAGTCGCCGAGATACCCGACGCCAGTTGCCTGCGCTCGGGGTGCCACGAGACACGTTTGCTGTCGGGACGGGTCGACTTTAACGGGATCGCTTTCGACCATGCCCGGCACTACGGCGAATCGACGCGAGGTGTCGACTTGCGCTGTACCAGTTGCCACAGCCAGATCGTGCAGGGGGAACACATGACGGTGACTCCGTCGACTTGTTTCCTGTGTCATTTCAAGAATGGACATTTCAATGAAGGATTAGGCTCCTGCACACGCTGCCATCAGATTCCGGAAAACGAGTACGATCTTGGAGGCGGCGTCAAGTTTCACCACGATCTGGCGTATGAACAGGGTGTTGATTGCCAGAGCTGTCACGCTGACCTGATCCGGGGCAACGGCGAAGTGCCGCCGGAACGATGCACGGTCTGCCACAACCGCGAAGATGATTTGAAGTGGATTCAGGATGTGCCGTTCATCCACAAAACGCACGTGGCTGACCACAAAGTCGATTGCATGTCGTGCCATCTCCAGCTGCACCACGCCCTGGACGCGAACAAGATCGCCAATGCGGCCTCCCAATGCTCGCAGTGTCATCCCGATCACCACCACCAGCAGGTCGCCATGTTGGAGGGAACCGGTGCCAAGCTGATTCCCGAGCACCGCAGCAACATGGTGGCCGCCCGCTTGTCGTGCTTCACGTGTCACCAGCGTAAGGAAGTGTCCGCCACCGGGTCGGTGTTGATGAAAGCGTCCCTGCAGACTTGTGTCGGATGCCACGCTCCCGACGAAATCAGCGGACTGCAAGCCTATCACGAAGAAATGCGCGAGTTTTTGGGCCAGCTGGAATCGGAAGCGCAGCGGGTCGACGAGGAAATGACCGCCGCCGCGCTCGAACCGCTCCAACGCGTGACCCTGGTGCAACGCTTGAATGACCTGCAGCATGACTTGCGTTTTCTGCACGCCGGCAACGACATCCACAACAGCCACTATGCGAGTGAGCTGACGGTCAAGCTGCTGGAAGAATTGACCTCCCTGTGCGGCGACCTGCAGATCGATCCACCCGAGGCCGTATTGCCGGAGAAGCCGGTTCGCACCGCGCCGGGCCAAACCGCTGAGGAATCGTCCGCACCGGATGCGGACGAGGCCCCCGACGCGGAGATGCCCGACGCGGAGCTCCCGACGCGGATGGAGCGGAGCCCGCCACTTCCGAACCGGACGCTGCGACGGAGTCAGCAGAGTCGGACGCCACCCCACCTCAGGAGCCAGCTCCGGATAACTCAGGCAAGGAATAGTGTCTCGTGAAAAAGCATCTGATTCTCGTGGCCGGACTGCTGACGGCATCGCTGGCCGGCCCCCTGGTGTCGCTGCACGGGCAGGCCGAGTCGACTCCGCCACCGGCCAAGCTCGCGCTGGAAGACAACATGTGCCTGGCCTGCCACGGCAATGCCGACCTGTGGGAGGGCGAGACGCAGCATCTGTTTGTGGGCGCCGAGCACTTGGCCGGTGACATCCACTGGAAGAAGGGGCTTCAGTGCCAGGATTGCCATGGAGGCAACCCGACCGTCACCGAATTGCGGCAGGCACATGCCACGGAAGACGGTTTTCGCAGGATCGAGACGCCAGCCGACGAACCTGGTTTCTGCAGTCATTGTCACGAACATGAACAGGCATCCGCCGAATACTGGGCCAGCGTGCATGGCAAAGGACTCCGGGACGCCGGTTTGCTCAAGACCGCTGTGTGTACCAGTTGCCATGGAATCCACGGGATTGCGACGGTGGATGATCCGGCCTCCACACTTCATGTTACGAACGTAGCGAAGACCTGTGGGGCCTGCCATCGACTGATCGAAGAACGCCTGCTTAAGAGCGTCCACGGACGAGGAGCGGGACCGGGCGGCGCTAATGCATCGCCGGCGCCGGGCGGGACCACCCAGCGGAAGCCGAGCTGTACGGATTGTCACAAGGGGCATGCCCTCTCCGATCCGCGTTCCGCGGCCTTTCGCAATCAGGAATCGAACCAGTGCGGCGATTGCCATACCGAACTGAATCGTGCTTACGGTATGAGCATGCATGGTGCACTGTCGAATCTCGGCTATACCGAGGGAGCCAAATGCTCGGACTGTCACGGCGCGCATGATATCCTGCCGTTGTCGGACCCGAATTCCAGAATGTCGCCTGCCAATCGCCTGCAGACCTGCTCCAAGTGCCACCAAGGCATGCCGGCCAATCTCGCCAGTTTCGATCCGCATGCCGATCAATATGACCAGAATCGTTCGGCCGTTATCTACTGGGTCTACCACGGCGTATTGACCTTCATCATCGTGGTGTTTGGGTTCTTCGGCTTGCACGCGGTTGTCTGGTTCATCCGCGGCCTGTTCGATGTGCTCAAACACGGCCGTCCGAAGCAGCTCGGACCCGGGACGGCGGGATACGTGCGGTTCAAGCCGTTTCACCGGGTGGCTCACACTGTCATGGTCGTATCGTTCCTGGGATTGGCCTTGACCGGCCTGCCGCTGAAGTTCAGCGACTATGGTTGGGCCCAGTGGTTGGCCGCCGCGTTGGGTGGCTTTTCGTCCACCGGCCTGTGGCATCGCGTCTTTTCCATTTCCATGTTTGGCTGCTTCCTGGCCTACCTCGTGTTGCTCACCCGCTGTTACTTCGTCGGTCGTCGGCAAGGACGGTCGCGCAAAGACACGCTGTTTGGTCCCGATTCTCCGCTGCCGAATCTGCGCAATGCGCGAGACTTCGGCGCCATGGTCCGATGGTTTTTGGGACGCGGCCCCAAGCCGACTTTCGAGCGTTGGGCTTACTGGGAGAAATTCGACTTCTTTGGCGCCACCTCCGATACGATTTTGATCGGATTGAGCGGACTGATCCTCTGGTTTCCCAACTGGTTCTGCATCTTCTTGCCAGGTGAAGCCGTCAATGTCGCTAAAGTCGTGCATTCGACCTTGGCCTTGTTGGCGACCGGCTTCGTGTTCGCCATTCATTTCTTCGGAACGCACTTCCGTCCCGACAAATTCCCGATGGATATGTCGATCTTGACCGGAGTGGTAAGCGAGGAGGAAATGCGGCACGAACGTCCCGAAGTGCTGGAACGGCTGCGCGCTGAAGGACGGCTGGAAGAGTCTCAGACCAGTGCCCCCGCGCGTGGCAAGCTCTGCGCGGTCCGCATCAGCGGCTTCCTCGCGCTCCTGATCGGCCTGGCCGCGCTGGCCGGCATTATCTGGTCGCTGCTGCCAAATTAGAGCCCCAGCGACTGGTTCGATTTCTTACTCTTACTCTTACTCTTACTCTTACTCTTACTCCTATTCTAACTCTCAGTCGCACTCTCACTCATAATCGTCCTCTTAATCTTAACGCGGCCTGCGGCCGCAACCAAAACGGAAAACCCGAAATCCCAATATCGAAATCCCAAACAAATTCGAAATCCAAAATTCGAAATCCAAAACCTCCGCTGCCGGCAAAACGGCCGCGGGCGGGCCCCCAGCAGATTCTCACCAGCAGCATGCCATTGCGTCCTCCGTCTTCCCTTCCTCCCTTCCTCCCTTCCTCCCTTCTTCCCTTTCTCCCACTTTTCTGTGCTTCGAATTTCGGATTTTGTTCCAAGCATGCGCGCACCGTGCGCGCATGTTACCGACTAACACTTTAATCTCCCTCCCCCAGAGTCTCTGTGGCGATCGGGACGAGAGGCTCAAGATTTTGCTTCCGATGACGATCAAGACTTGGAAGGCCAGGCGAGCGACTGATGCGCCAATGGTCTGCGGGCCGTTTTATCCGCTCTGCCACGAGCAACACAGCCGTCGACCGGTCCGCCGCTGACCTGGGGCCGCGTTTTGTCACGGGTCGGCGGGTTGATCTTGCCCTGTTCCCCCGTCTTTTGTACAAGTCGGGCGCAGGCGTCTGGAGGCGTCACCTTCGTCGTGGGAAAGGATGGTGGAAGAAATGTCAGCAGCCGTTCGACGCTACGTCGACATGTGGGCTTTTCCGGGCATGCATCCGACGAATATCGAGATCCTGCAGCGACTCAAAACGGCCGACGACCGCCAGTTCGGTTCGCATATGGATGTCTGCGGAACGGTGTCGCAACTGGATGCTGGCAGCGGCAAATGGGAGAAGATCGGTGTGGCGGGAATCCGCGGCGACGCTTGGAACCCGGACCGTACCGAGTTGGAAAAGTTGCTTCACGCCGTCCAACGCCAACGGCGTGACGACCATCGACGCAAGGTCAAGAAAACGGGCCCTTTGTCCGACCGCCAACAGCAGCGATTGGACGAGCAGTTGCGGCAGGATGAACTGCTGTCGCTGTGCGTCGACGACATCGAAAAACGGCGACTGGTCCTGAAGCTGTTCCGGACGACTGGCCAGCGGATTCAATGGACCGGCACGATCGAAGAAGTCACGACCCGCGAAATCCACAACTCGATCGGCTCCCGTCGAGCCTTGCTATCGATGGTCGTGATTCTACCAGGCTACGAGTTCATGACGATCGTCCAGCAGAATCATCGTACGTTTCGCCTTCCGCCAATCTACACGCTTTGTTTCCACGATGTACGAACGACTCGTACCTGGTACGTCAGCGTCAAACGCAAATGGTTCTCGCTAGGCGCCGACTACGTGATTGAATCGGCCGGACAGCAGATTGGAGAAATTGATGGGAAGCTGATCGGACTTGGTTATAACGCCTACGTGTCGGTTACGGAGCCAAGCCTGGCCGCCAACAGCGATTTCCTTGATCTGATGACATTGTTCGCGTCGAGTGTCGGTTATCACCGTGCCATGCGTCGCAGTCTGAAGAAACGCCTGGCGGCTGCTCAGAAAGGGGACTGTGCTGGTCACATTATCGAAGACGAGGAATTCTGGCTGCTCAAGAATCCTCGGCGCCGTGCGGCGTGACTTGTCAACGCGTCGGCGGTGAGCTCTTGTCCGAGGGTCCCATGGATTGACCGCAGCGTGTACAGTTTTCGGCTTCGGATGCCACCAATTTTCCACAGTGAGGGCACCGTTTGCGGCGCGTTGCCCAAGCCATGTAGGCGATCAGGGCCACCACCGGAAAAAGACATGCGAAAACGCCGAGGACCTCCGCAAGAGTGGCCATCGCGAGTGTCTCCCTTGTGAGGATGCTCGTGTGGTTACAGCAGTACTAGCCGCGGATTGTACCACAGATCACGACGTGGTGTGCGCGGATCGCAGCCGATTTGCCGAAAAGCCTCAAAAAATCCTTCGCGCGGGACCGTGTCAACAGGAATCGCACGAGCACGATCAGACCGAACGCTGTCGCATGGTTCAATGTTGGAACAAGCTGGGTGGCACGACAATCTCTCCCAAGTCGTTGTCGCCCGGTTTGAGATCCAGCGTGGGTGAGCCCCGCTCCCATGCCTCCTGCTTGCCGTTGACCGTCACTTCACGCAGATAGCCGGCCTCCTCCTGCCAGAACATGAACCTCCGCTTGCCGGCCGGCACATTCTTGATCTCGAAGCTGCCGTTCTTGTCGGTCACCGCCATGTACGGATGGTCCTTGACGACCAGCCAGCCGAGTTCCCACGAGTGGATGGAGCAACTGACGCGGGCGGGCATCGTCTCCGCCTTGGTGAACAGTTGGGTGTGGGTCGTACCGGTCGGCACGGTGAGATTGACAGATAAGTTCTTGCGCATGTCGATTTTGACATTGTTGCCGATAGGATCCGAGTTGCGGATGTTCAGTTTCTGGCTCGTGCGCAGCAACGTCACATGCGGCTCGAAACGGCACTCGGCATTATCGAGCAATACGTCGCCGTTTTCCTCCTGCTGGTAACTGTCGTGGATCGCCAGCGTCTCGCCTCGTCCAGTCTGCAGCATAATCACGACATCCCTGATGCCACGGTTTTCGCGGTTCACGATCAGTGACTCTTCAAACAGGTCGTGTTTTCCACAGACGTCCTGGTCCTTGTCGACGGTGATTTTCTTGGGAACGGGAGCCTCTCCGTTGTACACAATCCGACCGCGCAAGTTGGCCCACTGAGCAGCCGACGAAGTGTCGGTCACCCACCAGGTCAATACGGTGATCACCACGCAGTACTTGAGCATGATCGTAGTCTCCTAGGCTCGAGCTTCACCCGCCAGGCGTGTGGAGACCGAGTCGTTAGGGCGCTGCAGATGAACTGGGCGCCGGGCCGTGATGTGCACCAGGCCGAGGAAACCGCTGCACGAATACAGGATGGAAGAAACGAACCTGGATTATAGTCGGCACGCAACGGCGCTGCCACCAGACTGAGCCGTGGCCTCGTTCAGCGTCCCTCGATCGGGCGGTGTTATTTATCCGAAGCGACGATCCGCCTGCCGCGACCAACCGAATTCGCGCCGCAAAGGCCCTGCTTCGCGCCAAGTCAGGCGGCACACGAAGTGAACTTCCTGTTCAGCGGACAAAAGGCCCGCTGGTGCGGCGATACCGGCAACATGGAACGCTTAACCTGCGGTGTGAGTATTCAGAACTTGTGCCGGGCCAGCTTGCGCTTCAACTGCAATACTCTCGCATCGGGGTCCACCAGCACGTGCTTCGGCTCGAACGGGCAATCGAGCCGAACATCGACCGATTCTCCCGGCCCGATGGTCAGAAGGACCCGTTGGTCCTGATACGATGCGAGCGGTTGTGCTTCCTTGTCGAACCGATCACCGTTGGTGGCTGCCACTTCCACCGCGATGCGACCGGTACCGATGTTGGCGAGTTTGGCCGTCACCTGCCACTTGCCGTCCGGGACAATTTCGCGCACGACCTGCTGCAGTTGGAAGTGGGGCACGACGACCTCCAGGAACCACTGCCGCGTGAAATCATCATATGCAACCGGGTCGGCGGCGGAGGACCGCATGGCGGCGACCAGGTCTTGCAGGACGGGGTGATCGTGGCCGGCGCGAAAATCACGGATGAACTGTTGGAGGCCTTGCAGTGTCTTCTCGCGTCCCAGGTGATTGAGCAGCATCCAGAAGACCCAACCCCCCTTGTCGTACATGACCGTCGAGTCACCGTTCTTGGAGCCGTCGATTTTCACCAAGGGACGTTCCGCGTCGGCGCTCCGGTGCTCGTTGTAGCTCCGTTCAATGCCCTCGAAGAACTCGATTCTTGCGGCCAGTCCCTTCACCTGTTCAATCAGCAAGCCGGTCGAGAAATGGGCCATCCCTTCCGATATGACGTTACCGCCAGGGCCTTTGCCGGGCACCAGCAAGTTGCCCCACCACTGATGAGCGGCCTCGTGGGCGGCGATCAGGAACGGCGCATTGGCTCCCGGTTTGTTACGAGTCAGGAACCCAATCCCCTCCGAGAAAGTAATGTTGGTGGGGAATCCTTGCGCATACGTGGCCAAGTTGGCAAACTCGCTGAGCTTCAGCTCCCGCCACGGATAGGGCATGAACCACTGGGAGTAGTAAATATACGCCGAGTCCAAGGCAAGGCCGATCTCATTGATGTTGTAGGAATGTGCGGGGGCGAAATAGACCTTCGAGTGCTTCCCCTCGAACAGTTCCCACTGACCGGCCACCACGTTGAAGAAGTTGACCGGTTGATCGGATTCCCAGGTCACTACCCGCTGCTCCCCTTCCAGGTGGGAATCCGTCAGGACGCCTACCGAGTTGTAGGTCAGTTCCCGCGGGCCCCGGATCGTGATCTTGGTGGAAAAGGCGTCGCCAAAACCAAACAGCGGCAGCGTATCACCGCGGTGGAAGTCGTCGGCGTACTGCCGCGACTCGTAGTGGTTCTCGTCGTCCACACCAACCTGCTCCAAAAACCCGATGATCGGTACGAAACTGGGCGTGAAGCTCGTGAGGACCACTCCCGAGGGCAGAATGAACTCGCTCGTGCCGCCTCCGTTCTTGCTGATCCCTGCGGGGAAGTAGCCTTCGTAGTCGAAACCAATCCGAACCGTCTGGCCGGGTTCCAGTGGAGTGGTAAGTGAAAACACCTGTAGGCGCGAGCGGTCTTCGGGCGTGACCGGCAGATCGTCCAGCGTCCATTTCTCGTGCGACCAGTGCAGACCGGTCGTCAGGGCGACTTGCTGCATGGGCTTCTCGTCCAGATTCTTCAACCGGTAGTGGCCGCGGACCCGAAACCACCGCTCGTGCGGCGAGAGCTGCAAGTCCAGTTCGACGTGCTGCAGGGCCGGCGTCGGGGCGTCCTTCCAGGTGGCCAGATTCTGCCGCCAATAGTCCTTCTGGCGGCGTTTCGCCGTTTCGCCCTGGAAACCGTTGAGCACCGAGAGCCAGAGCCAACTGCCGAGCACCAGAGGAACGAGGAGCAGCGGTGCCAGACGAATCGCGGACCGTGCCAGCGATTTGGGACGGAACCACCGCAGCACTCCCGTCGCGTCATATTCCTGCCTCCCCAGCAACCGCACGCTGCCATAGGCCAACAGCACCGTGAGCGACAGTACGAATAGTCGATTGAGCAGGATGGCCTTGCCATCCAATTCGAATCGACTGATGTCGCTCCACTGAGTAATGCTCCAGAGGTTCCAGTTGCCGACCCAGTTCATGTGCCCCGTGAATTGGCGATAGAAGGTAACGGCCAATATTGCCGCGGCGAGGGCCAACGTCGTGTAACGATTTCGCGTGACCACGCTCAGCAAAGTCACGGTGGCCGCCCACACGAGGAAGGTCGGCACCAGCATGCCCCCCCACACAAGACCGAAGGGCCCCAACTCCAAGGGGACAGTGCCTTGGATGAGCAATAGTACGAGGCAAGCCAGCAATGTGGCGCACAAGATCAGCGCCCCGGCCAAGGCCGTGGCCAACGTCTTGCCGAACAAGATGGACGACGTCGGAATCCCGGTCGAGTAGAGGAGGGGGGCGACTTGAGTCTTGCGTTCCCGCTCGATGGTGTCCACCGAGAAGAACAACAGCAGCAGGCAGACCAGCATGGTCAGCGTATTCATCAGTCCGATCGCCAACGTGCCGGAGGTTTGCAGAATCGGAGTATCGAACGCACCTGCCTTCAGCTCAGCCTCTCCGATTGCCTGCAACACGATGAACGGGACGAAGATGTAGACTCCCGGATGCCCGAGCAACAGCCGCAACTCGAACCGCGCGACAGTCCAGGCGCCACGCAAGAAGCCTGGTGCGCGCATGTGCATGGCGGGCAGATTCAAGGGGGCACTTGGCCCCACGATCATTTCCGGTCCGCGCGCCTGCTCTTGACGCCGCCACGTGCCGTGCCGCACGGCGCGGAAAGAGCGGGAGAAATGCCGAGCGGTCCAGGCGGTAACGAGTCCCCCGAGCAGAACGAATCCCAGGCGACTGAGGCTGAACAGCGTGTTTACAACCATCGGCTGGGTGTTGTAAAACAGGGCTCCCCGATCGACTTTCAGCCAGGTTTCACGCAGCCAACGAAATCCAAACGGGTCGATCAGCATCAACGCCTCGTTCGCCCGCGTCGGCAGCCAGCCGGGCGACCACCCCCCCAAGAACAGTCCGAAAAACATCAGGAGAATGGTCGGGAGCACGAATACCAGCACGCTTCGCCGCGTCCACTCTCCGACGGCAAACGAAATACCCCCGATGAACATCATCATCGGCAGCGAGAACACGACCACGGGACGCACATAGTTCATGAGTGCAAAGGGCCCCCGAATCTCTTCCTGAATGGGGCTGGGATAAATGTGATAGCAGACGATGGCCGCGGCCGTTTGCAGCAGCAGGATGAGAAGTACACTCGCCACGTTGCCCAAGAACTTGCCCCACACGTACTCCCCAGCCGTCAGGGGTGTAGAAAGGAGCAGGGGGTGTACCTTCAACTCCTCGTCTCGGATGATGCATAGCCCAAAAGCAATCGCCACAAAGAACCCACCCAACAGCAGGTTGATGGCGGTTTGCAGCTGAGCGTAGGAGAATTCGCTGGTCAGCCATTGCTTGTTGCCGCCGACCGAACTGTCTCCACTGGTCGCGATTCGCAAGTTTCCGTTAGCCAGTCCCCACACCATGAATGCAAACAGGATGAACCACACCCAGAACATGGGGCGGCGGAGATTGTGGCCAATCTCTCTGGCGGCAACGAGCCACACGCGGTAAATCATTCTGCTTAACCTCCCGCCATGGCCGGCGTCTGGGAGGCCACGTCGACGCCACGCATCATCAGCAGGTACGCGTCTTCCAAGGACGCGATGGCCGGTTCAAATCCTGCCGGGGGACTGCCGGCCGGCAGATAGATGCGCACACGATTATGACCCTCCACTAAAATGGCCTGGGTCACACAATACTCGGACTGCAGCCGTTCCAGTTCACCGGGAGAAGCCGTTCCTTCGAAGATCCGGCCGGCGATCTGCTGTTTCGCCCGAGTGGGAGACGTCTCGGCGATGATTTTGCCATGGCGGATCACACAAAAGCGCGGACAAAGGAAGGCTACGTCTTCGACGATATGCGTGGAAAGCAGGACGATGCGATCCTGAGACATCTCGGCCAACAAGCGATAGAATCGTAGTCGCTCTTCGGGGTCAAGCCCGGCGGTCGGTTCGTCCACCACAATCAGTTGCGGGTTGCCGGCAATCGCCTGGGCGACTCCCAAACGTTGCTTCATGCCGCCCGAGTAGGTCTTCAGTTTGCGTTTGGCCGCAAAGGACAAATTGACGCGGTCCAGCAGTTCGTGGGCCAGCTTGCCGAGTCCTCCGGCAGCCCGCACCCCCTTGACCTTCAGCAGGTATTGCAGCATCGCGTGACCGGTCAAGTTAGGATAGAAACCGAACTCTTGCGGCAGGTATCCCAATTGCCGCCAGACCCGTTCGGGATGGGCCGTAATATCGTCGCCAAAGAGTGTCACGCGCCCGGAAGTCGGTTCCAGTAGTCCGGCCAGCACCTTCATCAAGGTCGATTTGCCGGCACCGTTGGGGCCCAAGAGCCCGAACATCCCGTGAGCGACCCGCAGGCTCACGCCTTGCAGCGCCGCCACCGGTCCCGGATAGACTTTGATCAGGTCTTCCACTATCAGCATCGGCAGGCTCCCGGGCTATTGGTCACGGATGATCTGTAATTAGCTGTCGGTGATGGGTTATTGGCACTTTTCACTTTTCACTCTGCAAATTTCACTTTGCATTTGGCATTTTTCACGTCGCACTCCGCCATTCCCCTTCTCCCTAAGCGGCGTTCCAGGGATCGTGTGCGATCCGGATGGGACAAGAGGCCGGAACGACGCCAGCCGGCCCGGGACCTCGTTGGGGCGTCAGGCGGGCGATGCGGGAGTCGGCTATACGGGAGTGCACCCCCAAAATGGGCAGCCGGATATCGCGGTTCGGCGGCCCCATTATCCGCAATATTCCACCAACTGAAAGCAGGGGGAGTGTGGCGGCCGGCGAGTGTGAGCTGAGTTCCTGTTCCACCGACTGCGCTCCCGGGACCGGCCCGCATCTGTTCGTCGGCGCGCTGCGGAGAAGAATCCGCACCAGCATTCCTGGGACATGGATGGCGGAGTGTCGCCTCCAAAACTGCTCTGTCAGATAGGGACATTTCGGCGTCCACGGCGCGGCTTGCCACGGCCGCCGGCACGCCATTACATTCCCGGTGAAGCCTGCCGATAACGTGCAGGCGATTCTGCAGCAGGGATTTCCCGGCGGGACCCGCAACGGTGCGGTCTGCCATCGAGAGCAACTCGTCGAACGGTTCCCCCATCGCCTGGATGATGACGATTGGGCGGGCGAAAGTGAAAGGGATGGCGACTGAATAGGGGTGGGTGACAGTCGATCAGCGGCAGGTGGCAGCAAGCATGGGCAGGAATGCTGCCACCTGTCCGCCCCTTCATCGTCAAGCCAATCCCACAGCTCTGCGACAGGTGAGATGCGGCTGTCTTCTTCCGCCACCGGTCCCTATACTGGACGTTGTCGGAAAGGTGCTAATGATGATGCGCCGGCCATCGCTCGCCGGCCATCACGGGCCGCCACTTCGGCTTGTGCGTGTGGCAAGTTGTGGGGGGCATGCCGCGGGGGTGATTTGGCGAACGTGCCAGATCGTTGGCATCTGCGGGTGCTTTGCCTGTGGCTTGTGGTTTCATCGCTGCTCCCGCGATCGCGTGTGGCGAGTGATGATGGGCACCGGAATAATACGCAGAATGAGTGGCATGGACTGGTGCATACTGGCGGTTTCGGCACTCGCTTGCCACTTATCATCATGACAGGGGAATAGAGACTCGCTGTGCCGGAAAGATTCAAGCCTGCCAACGACGTGGCTACCTCTGCAGAACCGACCGATTGTCACCTGCTGAGTCGGTTTTGCAGCGGCGAACAAGATGCGGCCACGGCCATCTATTTGCGGTATGCCAAGCGATTGCAGCTGCTGGCACGTTCGCAGTCCGGAAAGGACTTGGCGGTCCGCCTTGATCCGGAAGACGTGGTGCAGTCCGTGTTCCGCACGTTCTTTCGGCGTGTTTTGGAGGGGCATTATGTCATTCCAGACGGTGAAGAGCTCTGGAAGCTACTGCTGGTCATCGCCCTGAATAAGGTGCGCAGGTTGGGGGAGTTTCACCGGGCTGCCAAGCGTGACGTGGGCCAGACCACTGCCTGGGAGAAGATAGAGGAGTTTGTTGGCGGTCAACCGAAGCTGGATGAACAGTCATACGGTGTGCTGCAGATGACAGTTCACGAGCTGCTGGAGGAGATCCCGGAGATTCAACGACGGATGGTGATGATGCGGATCGAGGGGCACGGAGTCGAGCAGATCGCCAAGGGGACGAAGCGAGCCAAGCGATCGGTCGAGCGAGTGCTGCAGAAGTTCCGCGGTCGGCTGAGCGAAGTGCTGCAGGAGGACTGATTCTGTGGACGTCATGCATGATTGCAGCCAGCAACTCGATGAATTCGTGGAGGCATACGAGGCTGCTCGTGAGTCGGGAGCCGACCCTGACCTGGTTGACTTCGTTCCTTCGGCAGATCATCCGCAGTGGCGTGAGACGATTGCTGAGTTGGTGCGCGTTGATCTGGAATATGGTTGGACTCGTGGACACGACAGGCGAGTTGAGCAATACCAGAGCATGTTTCCCGAAGTGCTGTGCCGAGGGGAGGAACTGGAGAAGGTCGCTTTTGAGGAATATCGACTCAGGCGATTGGCTGGCGAAGACGTGACGCACGACGACTACCGGCAACGGTTCGCCATCAACATTCAGGACTGGCCGGAGTTGCCGCTGGGTGAGGCACTATCGCAGGCAGTCACGTTATCGTGCCAGGATGTCGGATTACACGAATTATCCCAATTGGCGCCGCAATGGGCCCAACGCGTGGCGGCCGCAGTTCGCGAGATGCCACAGGTAGGGGATCGATTCGAAGGGTTCGAACTGGTCGGCGAACTGGGGCGGGGGGCTTTCGGCCGCGTCTTCCTCGCGCGGCAAGACGACCTGGCTCGGCGTTTCGTCGCACTCAAAATCACGCCGCAGTTCTCCCAGGAACCGCAACGGCTGGCCCAACTACAGCACACCAATGTCGTACCCATTTATTCCGTCCATAGCACGGAACGTTTGCAGGCTATCTGCATGCCGTTCCTGGGGCCCAATACGCTGGGTGAATTGCTGAAGACATTTGAGCTGTCCCGCTCCCTGCCACTGTCGGGCAAAGCGATTGTCAGTACGATCGCCGTCCGGTCCGCATCGACAATCATCGGCGACACCGACACGTCTGAGGCAACGGTCCAGGGCCGTTTGAGCTGTGAAGGTACGGCAGTCGTTGGCGGCAGCGATATGATCCAACGATTGGGGAGCATGAGCTATTTGAATGCGGCCGTCTGGATCATGTGCCGCGTCGCCGATGGGTTGGCCCATTCGCACGAACACGGGATTGTCCACCGCGATTTGAAGCCGTCGAATATCTTGCTGACAGATGACGGCGATCCTTTGATTCTGGACTTCAATCTGGCCACGGATCGTTCGGCCATGGACGCCACCGCCGCATTAATCGGCGGCACTTTGCCCTATCTTGGCCCGGAGCACATGAGGGCCTTGCGTGACGGCGGCGATGTGGGCCCGGAGAGTGACATCTACAGTTTTGGTGTGATCCTGTATCAAATGCTGACGGGGCGCTTGCCGTATCCGCTGCGACAGGGCTCGTTTCGGGACATAGTCGGGCAGATGTTGGAGGATCAGCGGCAGCCTCTGGCGTCGATTCGAGCGTTGAACCCGGCCGTAACTCCGGGATTGGAGGCCATTGTCAAACGCTGCCTGGCGCCGCGTACTGCGCATCGCTATCCCACTGCCCGCAATTTGCAGGAGGACTTGCAGCGGCATCTGGATCACCGGCCGCTGCGGTATGTGGCCAACCGCAGTTTCGTGGAGCGTTGCCAGAAATGGGCGCGCAGGCACCCTCGGTTGGCGTCGGGCAGTTCGGTGGCCCTGGTGAGCGCAGTCCTTGTCGTGGTGCTGGCTACGGCCGCCTGGACGCGCGGTAACCGGCTGGAGTTCGTTCGCGCGCGGATACACTTCGACAGTTTGAATCGGAGTTGGACACCGCGAGGACCGTGCTCAATTCGCCATTTGTGGATGACCGGGAACTTGACGCTGCTGTCCACTCAGCCGCCGCAGCGCTGGATCGAATGGGTGTGGCGGTGCGACCCGAACTGGTCTCGGAACCGATGGGCCGGCGACTCGGCGAGGAGGGGGAGCGTCGGCTGAGACACGAGGCGGCGGAAATGCTCTATCTGTTGGCCGGTGGAAAGGCCCAGCAGGCTGTGCGGGGCCAGACTGCGAGTGAGCATCGTCGGTTGCTCAACGAAGCGCTCGATCTCAATGCACGCATCAATGCCGTACGCGGTGACCTGGGAAATGCCCCGTCAACCGCGCTGCAACGCGCCCGACTGCTGGCGGCCGCCGGCCGCCAAACGGAATCGGAGCGAGTGGTTGAGCAGTTGAAGAACATCCCGCATCTGAGCAGTGATCGGCGAGCGTTAGCGGTCGAACGAGCGGAACAGCACCAGTATGGAGAGGCCGCGAAATTGCTGGAACAGCTCATTCACGACCTGCCGCCCGATCACACGCTTTGGTTCTGCCTTGGTAACTGCTACTTGAGCGCGCGGCTGCATGTGCGCGCGGTGGAGAGTTACACGGCGGCCCTGTCTCTGCGGCCGGATTTCGTGCTGGGATTGGAACATCGCGGCATCGCCCGGATGCTGGTCCGGGATTACGACGGTGCCCTGCGAGATTTCGACGCGGCACTCGAGCGAAATCCAGATTCCCGGACGGCTTTGGTCAATCGTGCATTGGCCCGCCAGGAACTGGCTGAATCCCGGCGGCACGATCGCCACGCAGCGGCGGACCGTAGCTCGGCTGACGGTGAGTCGTGCGTTGCGCCCGACAACGACTCGCCCGTGCCACAGGCGGAGTTGCAGCAGGCTATCGACGATCTGACCAGGGCACTGGAACTGAACTGCACGCAGACACGTGT
The DNA here is from genome assembly GCA_963802295.1 of uncultured Planctomycetota bacterium. GTDB lineage: Bacteria > Planctomycetota > Planctomycetia > Pirellulales > Pirellulaceae > JAJRVM01. The sequence continues at coordinate 320,382 of CAWDIM010000017.1, forward strand.
TTATTTCATACGCTCTCAACTCCGGGCTCGCTTGGGTGACGTTGCGGGAGCCGCAGCCGATTTCCGAGAGGGAATGGGCCGACAGCCCAGCGACGAACTCAGCTGGATCGCACGCGGTGTCGCTCGCCTTGACCGGGACCCGCAGGCGGCCCTGGCCGATTTTCGCCAAGCACTTACCTGGAACGACCGCTCGATGGCCGCACTGCAGAATATTGCACACGTACTGGCCGAACGTATGGGGGATCCGCAGTCCGCCGTCGCCACGCTCGATCAGCTCATCGCCATCGACCCGTCCAATCCGGCCGCCCTGGCCGGTCGCGGTGTGCTGCTCGCCCGCCTGGGGCAGCGTGAGACCAGTCATCGCGACGCGCGCTCCGCACTGCGAGCCAGCAGCGAAGCGGTGCTTCGCTATCAGGTCGCATGTATCTATGCGCTGACTTCCCCCGCGCAGCCCGAGGACAGGGATCGAGCGATACAGCTGTTAGCGAGTGCCTTGCAGGCGGATGCCGCGCTTGTTGAAATGGCTTCTCAAGATCGCGACCTACTCAATCTGCGGGATGATCCCGCACTGCAGACGGTGCTGTCGGCGGCCAGCACTATACACAAAGCGGCCGGTGACTAGCCACCCATAGTTGGTTGATGCCGGGATCACAGTGGTTGAGCAGGCCTGATGTGGCTGACCGTGTCATCATTGCTGCTGACACGGTCCCACCAATGAACATGTGCTAATGCCATGGGGATTGGCACAGTAAAGTCATTTCCGCGCGATCGTTTCGCTTGCCAATTCTGGCCCCGGTGCTCTACAATGCCACTCGTGCAAAGCGTTTCTGCTTTGCTGGTGCGAATGCTCTTCCAGGGTCGGAACGACGCTCTTCTGACAGTCGATTACATCGTGCTGGTGCTGCGCCAGGGTTTAAGTTGGAACGCAGCAATCGGGACTTACGACAGACTAGACGGCCTGTCATCGATCGAATGTCGGGACTTATCTGGAGCGTAATTCTGCCAGCGCTCAACTTGTTGCGCAACGCGACTTATGGACGCGTCAGGACGAATTAAACTGCTTGCTTACGGTTCCCCGGAATCTGTTCCCCGGAATCCGAGCTTCAAAGGCCGCGACTCGTATCGTGGTTTCCGCCGAGTAGCTCGCACGCACTTGTTGTGTTTGATGGACGGGGACATTCGCGAAAAAAGAACTGAAAACTCTGGCAGTTGCCGACGTCGTTTTCGACTACTCACTTCCAGAGGGTCTTGATTTGTTCCTCTCAGATTCTTCCTTTGAAGCAGCACTATCGTCAAGGGGTTCCCATGTTCGGTCACCGATCGAAAGACTCGCGCGCACCGGGGATTGTCTCGCAACACCGGTCCTATGGGGGGTCACGGCGCCGCGCCACACGCCGTCTGAAGGTCGAGTCGCTGGAATCTCGCCTGCTGTTGCACGCCGAGGGGTTGGCGTGGACCAGCGGCCCGGATCTGACCATCAGTTTTGCGTCCGATGGAACTGAAGTGGCCGGTCAGGCCAGCAGTCTGTTTGCTGAGTTGGGGACACTGCAGACTCGCACCTGGCAGGACGCGGTAGTGCGTGCGTTTCAGACGTGGGCGCAATACGCTTCCACGAATGTGGAAGTGGTGGCTGACAGTGGTGATCCTTTTGGGGTCGCGGGTCCGACACAAGGGGATCTTCGTTTTGGCGATGTGCGGATTGCGGCTGTGCCTCTTTCGTCCGACGTTATTGCCATGTCCGTTCCGCTCGACGAGGTCATTTCTGGTACGTGGGCTGGAGATGTGCTCATCAATTCGAACGCCCATTTTGCGAATGTGGATGAGTTGTTCTCGGTGATGTTGCATGAAGCAGGGCATGTGTTTGGGCTGGAACACAGTGACGATCCTGCCTCGCCCATGTTCCTTCACGGTGTGTCGCAAGCTGTGGTGCCCACCGCACGAGACGTAGCTGACGTGCGTCAAGCACACGGCACGCCTGTCGAAAATGAGGAAAGAGATGAAGGGTCGGACGACGAAAGATCTGACCACGAAGAGTCGGATGACGAGAAGGGGGATGAGCATGAAGATCGAGAGGAAGACGAGCAGTCACCACGCAGTCGCACTGAATTGGCCGCCGCTGTGCAGTACGTTTCCGCCGACTCTGACCGGATGCTCCACTTTGCCTCTTCAGGCGTGATCGACTCAGCGCAGGACGTGGATGCCTTTCGACTGATTGCTGGGGACGTAGACGCAGATGACTTCAAATTCCTGACGGTGACGGTTCGCTCCGCGGTCTTCGGCGGCCTGCTGCCGACGGTGGAGGTTTATTCGACCTCGGGCACGAAACTGGAGGGTCAAGTCTTGACGAACGCGAACGGTACATTCGTCTTGCAGGTATCCGGTGTAAAACCCGAAAAGAGCTATATCGTTTGTGTGAGCGGAGCCGACTCGACAGGTTCGTTTCAGGCAGGCGGATATGAACTGGAAGCCCAGTTTGTCGACGAGAGGGCAAAGCTGGAGGAGTATGTGGCGGGGACATTCAGCAGTGAACAGCCGCAAGCCGAACGATCCCTACACGTCAATGAAACAACCCTGGCGCATTTTGTGCTGACCGCCGAGCCGGTGAGGACCGACGCCGAAGTCGCCCTGTGGGCCGTGATCTATGATGGGGCGGGCGGGGTTGTGGGGCAGTTTGCGGCGCGTGCCGGCGAGTCTCGATCAAGCGGCACGCTGCTGCTGACGCCGGGCGACTATCGCCTGGAACTAATTGCCGCTCGACCTGACGGCGGTCCTTTGCCGGAAGTAGCATTCCGGTTGTTGGGCAAGACCATATCCTTGCCAATCGGGCCGGGGATCATCGATCCGACGAAGGTTCCCATGCTTCCTCTTCCGAGCGTTGGGGGGCGAGTCGGCGATCGACTGCCGCCGGCGTTGGCGGTGACCGATCCAATCATCTTCCCGGGACCGATCAATTTGCTGCATCTACCACGGCCGATCGTTGTCAGTCCACCCTGGTCCGATCCTCGCTGGTGGTATTGGCGCAGTGTTCCGATCGCGGGAACCTTCGGGGGTTGGTCGCCGTAGCGGGGGGACTGCTCTCGCCTGAATCGCACGATGCCGTGGGTGAAACCGTCGCGGTTTCAGCTTCCGACTGGCAGAAACGACCATTTACTTTGGTATAATGGCGGCACTTTGGCGCAATGCAAGAGAGTGCTGGTCGGAAGGGGATTCGGCAATGAAACTCGCTGGCGTGTTAAGCCTGGCTGTGTGTTGGCTCAATTTCTTCGCGCTCGGCACGGGCGCCGAAGTGGTGGAAACGGCAACTGAGCCAGCTCGGCGGCCCGTTTTTCGGCTGGCCACGTTTTCGGCGGACGTGACCATTCCGTTGGGTCATCGCTGCATGGGGATTCTGCCGACCAAATCGCAGAGGATTGCCGATCCGCTTTATGCCCATGGATTCGTGCTGTTGGGAGAAGGCGATCCCCTGGTGCTCTGTGCAATCGATTGGTGCGAGATCCGCAACGGCGCGTACGATCAGTGGCGCGATGCGTTGGCTGAAGCGGCCGGCACCACGCGGGAACGGGTCCTGGTGTGCTCCTTACATCAGCACGATGCACCCGTGATCGATCAAGGTGCCGGGCAGTTGTTGGAGGCCGTTGGCCTGAAAGGTGAGCTGTATGACGCGGAGTTCCACAATGCCACGCTGCGGCGAGTGGCCACGGCGCTGACCGACTCGCTGAGCCACACTGTACCGGTCACGCATCTAGGGCTCGGGGAAGCAGAGGTCGATTCAGTCGCCTCCAACCGGCGGATCGTGCACGAAGGTGGGCGCGTGGCATTCGATCGCGGCAGCCGCAGCGGAGCGGATGCATTTTATCGCGATCAGCCGGCAGGGCTGATCGATCCGCGGTTGAAAACCATCAGTTTCTGGAACGGTGACCAGCCACTGCTCGCGCTGCATGCCTATGCCACCCATCCGATGAGCTACTACGGTGGCGGCGAGGTATCGTCCGATTTCGTGGGATTGGCTCGTGACCGCCGCCAGCGCGACGATTTTTCCGTGAAGCAGATCTATGTGAGCGGCTGCAGCGGGGACGTGACCGCGGGCAAGTTCAATACCGGATCGACCGACGATCGCTACGCCCTGCGGGATCGCATCTACGAAGGAATGGTCACGGCGTGGAAGAATACCCGCCGTGTCCCGTTGGACCAGATCGTTTTTCGGAGAACTCCGCTTTCCCTGGACTTCCACCCGGCGCCACACCTGACGGAATCCTCGCTTGCAGAGCACCTGCACGATGAGCAGCAGACCGTGGAGAAACGCATTCTGGCAGCCATGGGCTTGTCGAGTCGCCGTCGCGTGGCGGCCGGTGAGCCGATCGATATGGTGTGCATCGACTTTGGGCCGGCCCAGATCGTGTTGCTGCCTGGCGAGTCATTTGTGGGTTACCAAGTGATGGCCCAACGGCTGAGGCCCGATTCGTTCGTGTTGGCGATCGGGTATGGCGAGTGCTGGCCCGGTTACATTGCGACCGAGTCGGCATTGGAGGACGGTTTTGAGGACTCTTGGCTGTGGGTCGCGCCGGGATCCGAACGCCGGATGCGCGAGGCACTGCAGAAAGTTCTCGTCGCCCAATAGCGCCCGCTTCGTGCTGCCGTTCGAAGCGCCCGGCTTCCTGTGACTCGACTCGCCGCCAATGGCCACAACCAAACAGGAAATCCGAAATCCCAAATTCGAAATCCTCAACAAATTCGAAATCCAAAAAAGCCAAGCACAAAAAAACTTCTGCCGGCTAAACCGTAGCGGGCGCGCCACAAGCAGATTCTCGCCACTGGCCTGCTACTGCGTTCTCCTTTCTCCCTTTCTCCCTTTCTCCCTTTTTCCCTTTTTTCCGTCATTCGAATTCGTTGGGTATTTGGTGCTTCGAATTTCGGATTGGGAACTTGCACGCAAGGCCGACGCGGCGAACCCGACGCCTTGGCATGGCACGCCGCAATCGAGCGTCCCAGACCCGAGTTTTCAACAGCTCAACAGGCTCCGTCTCTTGGGCGGGAGACAGGCAGACTGGGTAGTGGCCGAGTCGACTGGAAGCCAGCTGTGGGGTTGAGGTTGTCGCGAAATCGCCTTGCCAGCCTCTCGATCCACTTTGACACACGTGATCGATTCTGATACCGTCCCCGCCGCGTGTCCCCCGGGCAGGGTAGCTTGGGCAGGGCAGCTTAGGCAGGGCAGCCTGTGCGGACGTGGAATCTGGTGGGTGTGGGTGCGATGTGCCGCGTTGCGCGGCCCGGTGCGATATCGGAGTGAAGAGATCATGACCCCAGGCAAGAAGCTAGCATTGGGAGCCGGCATTGTTGTCGCCGTCATCGCTTACATGGCGTATGTCGGTGCCACATCCAGTTGGAGGTACTACGTGACGGCCGACGAGTGTCTGGCCGATCCGGCGCGTTTCGAGGGTGTCCGGGTGCGAGTCAGCGGCGCCGTGGCAGCGGGTTCACTACAGATCTCGCCGCAAAGGAATGGTGCTGAGCTTCTGTCTGCAAGGCCAGACGGGCACGTTGGATGTCGTTTATCAGGGGCCGTTGCCGGACAATCTGGCGGAGTCCATGGATGTGGTTGTCGAGGGACGATGCGAGTCGGGTGGCAGGATCGTGGGAGACAAGGTCTTAACCCGCTGTGCCAGTAAGTACGAGTCGTCGGGCGAGAAGGGCTCGACACAGCTTCCGACCGCATCGCTGACGAGGGAGCAACGATGAGAGTTGTCGGCGAGCTATGTCTGCTGGTGGCCTTTGTCGGGTCGGGTTTCGCGGCCTTCGTGCACCTGACTCAGCGCGAACGCAGTCACCGATTCCTGCGTGCGGCGGGGACCGCTGCCTCGTCGGTGAGCGTCCTGGCACTGACTGTTGTCATGATCATTCTCGCGGGGGCTCTGTACAGTAAGGATTTTTCTTACACGTATGTCGCGAACTATTCCAGCAAGCTCCTGCCTTGGTACTATTCGCTGTCGGCCCTGTGGGTCGGCCAGGCAGGTTCGCTGTTACTCTGGGCGTGGCTGTTGGGGCTACTTGCCATGCTGTTTCGGTGGTGGCCAACGGAGCGTGCGAATGCACTGCGATCGCCGGCTTTCGGCATCTTGATGGGATGTCTGTGTTTCCTGTTGGCGGTAGTGGTGTTCGCCGCTGATCCGATGGAGGCGAATCTGTCGAACGTTCCCCAAGGGGTGGGATTGAGTCCGCTGCTGCAGCATCCGGCGATGCTGATTCATCCTCCCATCATTTTCCTTGGATACGCGCTGTGGACCATACCATTTGCGCTGGCCGCGGCCGCTCTGCTGCGTGGTGAACTCGACGCGAGCTGGATTCGCCCGTCTCGCACCTGGTCTTTGGTGGCCTGGATGGTGCTGGGCGTAGGCATCTTGCTGGGAGCCCAGTGGGCATACGAAGAACTCGGCTGGGGAGGCTACTGGGCCTGGGATCCGGTCGAGAACGGTTCGCTGCTTCCATGGCTGACCGGCACGGTTTTGATCCACAGTATGATGGGCTGGCAGCACCGGCGCATGCTGAAGAAGACCGCGTTAATCATGGCCTTTGTCACGTTCGGTCTGAGCAATTTCGCCACGTTCCTGACGCGCAGCGGTCTGTTCAGTAGTCTGCATGCTTTCAGTCAGTCGCCGATCGGATGGCTATTCCTTGGTTTCTTGCTTGTGGTTGGGATTGGTGGAGGCGTATTGCTCGTGCTGCGCTGGTCGAGTCTTGCCTCGGAGCATGGAATCGATAGCGTGGTGAGTCGCGAGGCGGGAGTCGTCATTGGTGCGCTGGCGCTGCTGTCACTGGCCGTCGCGGTGATTGGCGGCACGCTGAGCAGCGCGGTGACCAGTGCCGTAATGGGCGAAGCGATGTTGGTGGGCCCGGCCTTCTACAACAACGTGATGATACCCATCGGCCTGGTACTAATGTTGCTCACTGCTGCTGCGCCGCTATTGCGCTGGGGTCGATCTCCGACGCCTCTCCAGCGTCGGGCGCTCTTGATATCTGGCATTGCGGGGGTGATCGGCCTCGTTGTCACGCTGTTCTGTGGTATTCGTCATCCCATTGCGCTGGCGGTTGCCGGACTGGCGACCTTTGCCGTGGCGGCGGTACTGAGCAGTGTGGTTATCGAGGCTCGTCGTTTCGCCGGCGATCGTTTTGTCGAGGGTCTGGCTTCGATCCTGCTGCTGCAGCGCCGCCAGTACGCCGGGTTCCTGATTCACCTGGGATTTGTCTGCCTGGTGGTGGGGATCACAGGTTCGTCGCTCGGCAAACGCGAGCAGGGATTCGTGATGAAAGAAGGCGAGACCGTGGCATGGGCCGATCGACAGATCCGACTGGCCCGCATTGTCGAAACGAAATTGCCTGACAAGCTGGTGGCCGAAGCCGAATTGGAGATTACCGACAGCGCGGGAAGCATGGTCCTGCTGCGGCCGGCTCAGCATTATCATCGGCTTGCCGAGACGTGGACCACCGAAGTGGATATTCATGCCAGCTGGAACGGAGACTTCTACACGATTCTACACAGTGGGGGTACTGACGGGCAGCTTTACATGACGTTTGTCGAGAATCCGCTGATGCGTTTCATGTGGCTGGGGGGGGCCATCATGGTCGCCGGCACCGGCGTGCGTTTGTGGCCATCACGGCGGCGAACGAGGAAAGGACGACAATCCCATCCGCGCGGGGATGATATGCGTGTTGATAGCGCGGTGCCGAATATTCGCAAGACGGCAGCATGAGACAGACGAGTGTAGCCCCGGATCGCATTCAGCCTGGCAGTTGCTGTGACAAAGCAACGGACGAGTGTGCGCGAGAGTGATTCGCTGAAAAGGAACTGACGGCCCAGCGTAAACTTCGGTCGCCCGGTTGGAGTGGGGGACATTTGTCGGCAGTGATTACCGACACTGTAAGTCGTACGTTCCATGTAGCCGCACCGGCATGCCCCTTGTCCGCGGAAAGGGGTATTCATTTCGCGTTGCGGCTGACTTGGCAAAAAGGAAGGCTGTTCCAGCGTGAAATCGATTGGTAGCGGCAGGCGGGCTTGCTTTGAGTTTTTACCATTCCATCCACAACGAGCCAAACAGGACGGGTGTGTGAGTCGAATCGTCCGGGACGGAACTCCCTGCGACGCCGATATTCCGTTAGAGGCGTGCGGATTGAGCAAGGACTATGGTTATCGATCGGTGCTGCGCGGAATTGACTTGCAGGTGCGAGCCGGTGAATTGATCGGTCTGATGGGGGGCAATGGTGCCGGCAAAACGACATTCTTGGGTTGTCTGGCTTCCATCGTGCGTCCCACCAGCGGTGAGCTCCGCTGGTTTGGCGAGGCCAGTTTAGCTCCAACGCGACGGCGATGGATTGGCATGGTCTCGCACGAAAGTCGCTTGTACGGTCAGTTGACGCTGAAGGAGAATCTGGTCTTTGCGGCCCGCATATACGGGGTCGAGGATGCCGTGGGGCAAGCGGAACGTCTGCTGTCGCGCGTCGGTTTGAATTCGCACGGCGGGCGTTTGCCGTCGCAAGTATCGCGGGGCATGTGCCAACGCGTGGCGATTTCACGAGCGTTATTGCACGAGCCGTTGATCCTGCTGTTGGATGAACCGTTCGCGGGGCTCGATTCAGAAGGGGTCGAGTGGCTGACGGAGGTATTGCGGGATGGGAAACGGGCGGGGCGAGCGATGTGCGTCGTCACGCACGATGCGACGAAACTGGCTCAACTGGCTGACAAGATCTGGCAGCTCAGCGGCGGACGCTTACTGAGTCTCGCCAGTGGTGACGCCGCGACGGGGCAGGGGACAGGGCAGGAGACGACGGGGCAGGAGACACTGTCGGGCCGACGGGCGGCTTGACTCGAGACACGTCACGGAGGACCGCTGTGTTAGCGCAATTCTGGTGGATCATCCAGAAGGACTTGATGAGCGAGCTGCGTGGTCGCCGCACCTGGCCCGCCATGCTGGTACTGGGCATCGTTGTTGCGCTGGTCTTCAGTCTGCAGATGGACTTGTTGCTGGACCAGAAACAGCGAGTGGTTGGTGGTTTGCTGTGGCTGGCGATATTCTTCGCGGGGATGACGGCCGTGGATCGCTCGTTTGCCATGGAACACGAAGAAGGATGCTGGCAGGGGCTGAAGTTATTGCCCGTGGGCCCCAGCACCTTGTTCCTGGCCAAGTGGGTCGTCAACGTGGCGGCCTTATTGGCGCTGGCCGGTCTGCTCATCCCGCTATTCTTTATGCTGGGCGAACTGCCGCTCTTGGCCCACGCTGGCGAGATGACGCTGGTCGCAGTGCTTGCCTGCCCCGGTCTGGCGGCGGTCGGTACTCTGGTCAGCGCCTTGGCGATTGGGAGTGGCCGGGGAGGGAGTCCGCTGGTATTGGTTGTGCTGCCACTGGTGATCCCCGTGGTCCTGGCGGCTGCCGAATGCACTCGGCTCGTGGTACAAGGCGAATTCGACGATTCATGGTGGCGTTGGATCCAGTTATTGGGTGCGTTTGCCGTGATCTTCACGACAGCCGGCACTCTATTGTTTGAGTACGCGATCGAGGATTAACGCGATGCAAGAGAAGTGGGTTCGGTTCCCCCTGCTTGACGTGGTCTGGCCCTGGTTCGTCGCAAGCCTGTTGGCCGTGTCGGTGGCCTGTGCCTGCTGGCTCGCGCCCCTGGAAGTCACGATGGGACATGCCCAACGGATCGTCTACCTGCACGTGCCGGTGGCGTGGCTGGGGCTGCTCGGCTTCCTGGTGATGGCCGGTTGTGGCGTGATCTACCTGCTCAACCGTCGTCTGCTGTGGGATCACTGGTTTCAGGCGGCAGGCGAAGCAGGTTGGCTGTGCACGAGTCTGACGTTGCTCACGGGCTCGTTGTGGGCACATGAAGCGTGGGGCACCTGGTGGGTCTGGGACCCACGGCTGACGGCCGCCTTCATTCTGTGGTGCATGTTCTGTGGGATCCTGATGGTCCGCTCCGGGTTGGAGGATCCTCATCGCCGAGCCCGCGTGGGCGCGGTATTAGCCGTGCTGGGGGCCCTGGATGTTCCGTTGGTAATCATGGCCACCCGCTGGTTTCGCGGCCTGCATCCCGTTGCGCCGAAGATGGATCCGACGATGCGCATGACACTGTTGATTTGCGTAGTGGCTTTCACGGTGTTCTTTGCCTGGCTGGTTTCCCAACGTCGGCGGCAGGTCAGGCTGGAAGAACTGGCGATCAAGCTGGAGAGTCAACTTGAACGGGAGTGACGGTAATACTGGACAACGCCGCATTCCACTCGCCTCAGCGGGGCTGGTTCCCGTGGCGCGACCATTTGCGGCTGAGCTGATATGCGGCTGGCCCTCTCACTTCCGCTGCAAAGCGGGAGGGGGACGCGGGATCGCGGGGTAGCTCGCCAGTCGTTGCCCCACTGGGACAAGCCCAGTGGCGGCAGGTTATCGTTGCCCCACTGGGACGAGCCCAGTGGCGGCAGGTTATCGTTGCCCCACTGGGACGAGCCCAGTGGCGGCAGGTTCGCGTGGGATCGAAATCACGGAGTTCAGCATGAACACTTTTGTGGTGGGTTATATCGTCGTGTGGGCGTCCGTTGCGCTGTATGTAGGGAGTATGGCGCGCCGCCAGCAGCGTCTGACCGGGCAATATGAAGACCTCCGCCGGCAGTTCGAGCGGGCCGACGAGCGGGACGCTGGGACGCGGCGAGCCGCCTGACGCGAGGAGGGAATCTGATTGTGGTCACAGGACTAACCGCCGTATTGGTGTTGGCTTTGACACTCAGCGAACCTGCCGAACAAATCACCGGCACGATCGAGGGTGTGGTGGTGAATGCCTCGCAAGGCAACTCCCCCTTGGCCCAGGCAGAAGTGATTCTGCAGGTGCAGCTGGAGGGCGAGTTCGCTCCGGTCGAAAAGACCCGGACCGATGCACGAGGTCGCTTTCGTTTCGAAAACCTGCCGGTAGGTTCAGAGGTACTGTATCTGCCCGGTGCCACACGCGATGAGATCTTCTATCCCGGGCGGCGTATCGAATTGTCGTCCACTCTGCGCACTGCCTCTGTGCCGATTGCGGTCCACGATACGGTCCGGCACCCCAATCCACTCGTGATCCGGCAGCACGAGGTCGTGCTGCGAGCCGAACGAGGAGTGTTGCAGGTGGTCGAAGCGATGCTGATCGACAACCCGGGAAACACCACGTACATCGGCAGCGGGGCACCGGATGCGACCATGGTGTCGACCTTCCGCTTGGGAATTCCCATGGACTTCAGCCGCTTGACCTTCGAAAAGGAATTCTACGGACGCCAATTCCACGTGATCGACGGACAGGTGCTGACAACCATCCCCTGGACACCCGGCGACCACTGGCTGCGGTTCACGTATACCGTTCCCAACCAGGACGCGCGACGCGTCTGGGAACACCCCTTGGACATCCCTTGCGATCATCTCGTGATTCGTGTGCGGCATGAGCGTCCCGAGGAGATTGTCAGCAATTTGGGCGCGGCGGCGGAGGTCACCTCGGGCGAAGCACGTTTCGAATTCCGGGGCCAGCAACTGGCTGGACAAGAGCTGGTGAAGATCACGTTGGGCCCATTGCCACGGCCCTGGACTTTCTATGCGCGGTGGACCGCGGTCGCTCTGTTAACGGGACTGGTGACGGTGACAATATGCGGGCGGTGGCTCAGGCAACGTCGCCGGGCGATGGACAACGCAGTCGCGAAAGAGTCCGAGCCGGCAATCGGTCGACGCGCATCACAACGGTCTCGTACGTCGAAGATCGCTCGCCATCGGCGCCGTTGCGCGGCCTGAGATCCGTTGGCCTGAAGAAACGCCGGCCTGAAATCGTCGCTCACGTTCTCCATTCAATCCGCCGATCGTGTACCGTTTCTCACGACCATCCGCGTACCGTGTGCACAGGCTGCGGACTGGCAATGTCCTGAAGTCCATGGCAGAACAAAGCGGCCCGAGCCAGGGTGGCGCGGGCCGCTTTCTGTTGGGTCTCGCTTGATTCCGTGCCAGGCGCGAGGCCTGGAGTGGATTTAGTACACCGCGCTGAGGCCAGCCAGGAACATATGGGCAGTGCCGCTGTTCCAGCCGGTCTGCACGTCTTCCCAGTCATAGTAGTTGTAATGGAAGTAGCAGTTCACGTTGTTGGTCAACCGAACATCGGTCCCTGCCGTGAACCGCCACGTATTGGTACGTACCGCACTGTACGTCGGCAAGTCTGAGTAGGTCAGGCCCTCGGCGACCGTTTCAGCTGATGGAATCGGGTCCTGGAAGAAGTTGCGACTCCGCACGTACTCGACGCCACTGGTCAGCGTGACGTTGCGCGAGTAGGCATAGTTTGCACCCAGGTTGAACACGTCAGCTCGGCCCGTGTAGTTCCACGGGGAAGTATACGGTTCCGGGTCAAAAGCACCCAATGTAATATCCTGCCTGATCCAGTTCGAGAATGTGGCAAAGCCTCCCGTGAAGGACCACGTCTCGTTGGGAGCATACCAACTGCTGATGACGATCGGATAGTTGTCTTCGTCGAAGTTGACGCTTTCGGCGTGGCTGTACGAGTTCTGGATCCAGAACGAGCCGGTCAACATGAAGTCGTCGGACGGGTTCCAGTTCCCACCGACCTCGATCCGGTCCTGGTGCTCAGGCTGGTTGCTGTTGCGGGCCGCTTCCATGTATTCGGCAGGCTCGGTGACACCGTACAGGGGATCCTTGGTGTCGATCATCCGATACCGGACGAACGAACTCAGCCTGTTGGACCAATCCTGTTGCACGCCAAGATGGAAATCGTTGGTTTTCGTGGTCGGTTGGGTCCAAGGACCGTCATGCAGGTCGTAAGTCACATTGTCGCGTTCGATCTGACGATATTCGTAGCCACCAATCAAGGCCAGCCGTGAAATGTAGCCGTAGCGGTCATAGAAGGGACGCCAGCGGCTTTTCAAGCCCACTGCCGAGTAGACTCGATCCACGGGGATCTCGCCGACGGATATCGGAGAGACCGGTTCCAGCCAGGTGGTCGCGTCGGCGGGATAACGGGTATTCAGCGCCATATTGTCCGGCGAGTTGTTCTGGGTAAACGTCTTGCCGTATCCGGTCACCGTCAGTCCATCGATGGCTTGGTTGGTCAGCCGAGCGTCCACGCCATAGAACTTGCGGTCCGTTTCGCGGAATTCGTTGTGCGTGTTTCCGACGTGCCCGAGCACATACAGATCGGTCGAGGGACCGAGGTCAGCCAAGACCTTCAACCGATCGATCTCGGTGTAGTTCTCGGGAGCATAGGCATAAGCGATGGTATTGGTGTTGCCGAAGCCGTAGGGAGCGCCGCGAGTAGTGGCGTAAGTCACGAGCTGATCGTTCTGTTCGAATTTGCGCATGGTGCGGGAATATTCGAGGGTCAGCCAGTCGAAGCGGGCGGTGATGACCGGTTCCACTTCCATCGTCACCCAGTCGATGTGCTGTCCCTGGCTGGTCAGGTGGCACGTGTTGCCACCCCCTTGCGCGGCGGCACTATAGCAGTGCGCCGTGGCGTTGGCCTGCCGGGTTCCTTCTTTCTTCATGCCCCAGAAGTTCAACCGCCAGGAGACGTTCTCAGAGATATCACCCTTGACGTGCGATTTCATCTGTTGAACGCGCAGGGCATAGTCGTCGCCGGCGTTCAGGTCTTCACCAAACATCACAAATCCCGGCACGCCGTTGGCGAGCGGAGGATCGTAGAAGCCACCCAGCGGAGCGAATCCGTTGGGCAACGCCGGGCCGCCAATGGGATCGTGTCCCAACCGGTGGATGTAACGGCCGTAATCGATGTTCGCGCTGATCGACGGACCGAAGTAGTACAGGCCCGCCATGCTCGATTCGTTCTCCGGTCCGGTGGCATAGTAGTCCATCGTCCGCACACCGTCCGTATGCAGGCCATCGACTTGCCAGAACGGCGAGGAGCTGTCGAGCCCCATCCATTCGCCCACTCCGTAGGGGGCGCCTTGCGTGGCCAGGCCCCACCAGCCGAACCGGAACGCTTGCCGATAGGCGGGCGTCACCGGTCCACAGGTCAGCCATGGTGCCCCGTAGGAACTGTCATAATCATCCGCCAAGGCGAATGGCGAAGCCTGTGCCGCCGGTTTCTCTTCCGTGGTCGCCGGAGCCGGTTCCGGGACCGGTGTCTCGCCTGTCTCGTCTCCCTCGTCGGAGATCCACGTGTTGAAACCGGTGTTGGATTTCGGCAAGTCAGCGACTGCCAGGGCGGATGATCCCAGCAGGATCGCCACCACTCCCAATATCGAATAATGTTTAAGTTTCATTTCTCTTTGCTCCCCTGAAATTCCTGCCAGTTTCCTGATTTCACTCCGCAGTCTCACCGTGAACCTTACCGGAACATGCCGCCGCGCAAGTGCGGTTGGGATGGGAGGTCACTGCCGTGAATCTGCGAGTGGCAGGCCGTGCAGTCGGTGTACAAAGCCGCCCGCAACTCTGGGACTTCATCAATGTTCACTCGCAGGCCGCCACCATGTGCGTCGTTACGGTGACCCATATGGCAACGGAGACAGAGGAACTGAGTCGGTTGTTTCAGCAGGTTGTTAGCCACCGTCCCGTGAGGTGAGTGGCAGATGCCGCAATCCTCGGTTACCGGTGCGTGTTCGTAGGCGAACGGTCCTTGTTTCTCGGCGTGGCATTTGTAGCAGAGCAAATTGGGGCCATCCGCTTTCACGCTGCCGGCCTGCTGCATATGCGGGTCATGGCAATCCGAGCAGAACATCTTGCCTTCTTTCACCGGGTGGTGCGAAGGGAGGGCAAAAGCGCTGTAGATGTTGGCATGACACTTGAAGCAGGCGTCCGGCTCCTGGACCGCCATCGTCCGCCGCTGCGTGCGGGCCACGTTGGTGTGCAGGAAGCTCACACCCGTAGCGCGGGGAAACTCGTCCACGGACGAGCTGGGATGCGGGTTGTGGCAGTCGGTGCAGGCCACTCCGTACATGCTGTGTGTGGAGGTGTGCCAGGCCATCGTCGGTGAATCCTGTTTGTGGCACTGCAGGCACAGTTCCGCACGGGACGACTCCCGAAGTTTGTCATGGGAATCGTGGCAAGTGGTGCAGTTCAGTCCGCTCTCGCCGCAGATCTGGTGAGGACCGGCGACGGAGGCCGCTTCCTGCAGATCGCCATGGCACTTGAAGCACGTGCCGGGGGCCACGGCACCCAGATTGTTCGACGTCCCGGCCAGACTCGTCGTTGCGGCCGGCTGCTGGTAGCTTGCCAGATGGATCGGCATGCCCCGCTGATCGACCGCCAGCTCTCCAGGTTCCGTCGTGGCCTTCGTTCCGGGGGGAACGTTGTAGTGAGCGGTATGACAAGCCAGGCACGAGAGCCCGGCGTGAGCGTGTTTGGAAGTGCGCCATTTGGCACCCGGTGCGCAGGCGTTTTCTTCATGGCACTTCATGCAGACTTCCGAAGCCTGAGCCGGCTGCAGCGTTCGGAAGTTCAGCAGCATGCCCGGTTCCTTGCCTCGCGTCTTGACGTGTTCACTGGCTGGACCGTGGCAAGCCTCGCAGGCCTGTCCTTCCTCGTGAATCCCGCGGTGCACGTTCTGTTGAAACGTCTCGGTGTACGCCTTGTGGCAGTTCAAGCAAAGTTCATCGTCGTTGACGAACTCCGCACCCTCCACGACGGGTACCGTGGCTTGAATGGCCGGCAACGAGACCTGCCTGAAATTGTTGTTGGGCTTGGGCCATCCGGGCTCCATTTCCGTTTCAGCGCGGCGGGCTTCCGAGCGTGGCGAGCTGCAGGAGGCCAGCGTCAGGCAGAACAACGCTGTCAGGCAGAGCGGCGCCAGCAAGAAGACCTGGAAATGAGACCGGGGTACAGTAATCCGGTAGCGACAAGAATCGCGCACGAGGTCGCCTCCTTGCTTCGAGGGACAGAATCCGTTCAGAGCGACGTAACGACGCACCGTCGTTGTCGCCGTGGGTGGCGGGGAGTCGCGGCTCCGACCACGAGTCCTTTCCGTAGGACAAGCTCGCCGTCCAGTCTTTGAACAGCAAGAGGGGTATGCCGGACGCGACTCTGTTAATCTACGTGGTTCATCGCCCAACAAATCGTGAGTTCTTGATTTTTTTGTAACTTTCGCCCGACATTTGTAACTATTTCACTCGCGCCGGCTCGTGCAAAATTTCACGCAGGCCCGTCGTTTTCGCCAGGTTAGCTGCGTTGTTGATTATCCAGCTTGGTCAATTGGCCGGACGATGGTCAAGTCGCTTGGCAGGGAGAAGGCCGAGCGGCACCGCGGATTCCGGGGCTCTCAACGGTAAGGAATGTGCGGATGAAACAGTTTGCAGTGACCGTGACGACTTTGCCGATACCAGTGACGACCGGCAATTTCCGGGTTGGATAGTGCGCGCCGCTTTCGAACGTTCGTCGATGGCACGCGCACGGCGAGTCCATGTTCCAAATCCGAAGTTCGAAGCATCCAGACCTTAACGCGGCCGGCGGCCGCGTCAGGATATCCCCGCATGAACGTGCAAGTTCTCGGCTGCAATCATCAAACGGCGTCACTGGCCGTGCGCGAGCAGTTGGCGTTCGGTCCCGAACAAGCGCGAGCGGCGCTGAGACGATTGCGAGGTGCCTTTCCACATGTGGAAGCCGTCCTGTTGTCAACCTGTAATCGGGTGGAGTTGTATCTCGCGACGCTGTGTGGTGTAACGCTGCGGCGCGGGCAGATTGTGGAGTTCTTGGCCGACTTCCATCATCTCGATGCGCACGAGATCACGGATAGCCTCTACGACTGGCACGGTCGAGACTCGGTCCGCCACTTGTTTCTGGTTTCCAGCAGTCTCGACAGCATGGTCGTTGGCGAAACGCAGATTTCTGCGCAGGTCAAGCAGGCGTACCAACTGGCCAGTCAGCAGGAAGTCACGGGGCCGCTCATGCACGCCGCGTTTCAGGCGGCTGCTCGAGTGGCTCGGCGAGTGGCTAATGAGACGGCAGTGCACGAGCGCCGAGTCAGTGTGCCGAGCGTGGCGGTTAGTGAGTTCGTGGGACAAGTGTTCGAGCGACTGGATGACAAACGGGCATTGATCATCGGCGCCGGAGAGATGGCGGAAGAGACCGTGCGATATCTTCACCAGGATGGCATCCGCGACGTCACGATCGTGAATCGGCGACCGCAAAGGGCCGCCGATTTGGCTCAACGCTGGCACGGACGTGTCGCTGCATGGGAGCAGCGTTACAGCGAGATCGCGAACGTCGATCTGGTCGTCACCGCGACCGGCGCCGACCTTCCGATTATCGCACTCAAAGAATTTGATAACGCTCGGCGAAACTGCTGTGGGAAACCGCTTGTGATTCTGGATCTGGCTGTCCCCCGCGACTGCGCGACGGCCGTTGGCAACCGGCCCGGAGTCTACCTGTTCACCGTGGATGACCTGCGCAACCTGTGAACGAAATCTCCGTGAGCGAGAGGCCGAACTCCCCCTCGCCCTGCGCATCGTCGACGAGGAAACCGATCGGTTCGTCGGCGACTGGAACTTTCGCGAAGTGGCGCCCGTGATTCGACAGCTCCAGGAGAGCTGGGAGCGGCCCAAACAGGAGGAACTCCACCGGCTCATCAACAAGCTGCCGGACCTGGATGAACGAGCGCGCGAGGAAATCCGTCGCTCCTTCGACCGCCTTACCAACAAAATGCTCCATCGTCCGGTCGAATCACTCCGCCACGATGCGGCCCATGGCGTTCCCATCGCCCTCCGGGACTCGCTGAGCACGGCTGTTTCGCTTCAGCCGCTAATCCGGCCTGGGGAAGGCCGCCCATTTTGGTCGGAGGTCGCGGCGGCCGGCCAATCGGCCTGCTGCCCCCCGCTGATCGCTCTTGATACGCGGGGCGATACCTAATAGACTCTCCCCCCGCCCGTGTGGCTCCCTCGCTCGGCGCGCACTGCCGCCACCCGAGGTTGCCGGGGCGTGTGAACAAAGTACTGCCACCACAGCGAGGCCATTGCTGGGCCGTCGAACAAGTGGTGGGCCCCTGACGCATTGAGGTGGACTGTGAATCAGCCTGCGTTCGAATCCCCTCCCGCCAGCATATTCTTTGTGTGGCTGCAGGTGTCGTTGCGAAAGTTGGCGTCGCCCAGACTCTCCGTCGTCTTGCTGGTCATACTGGTAGCAGTGCTGGTGTGGGCCACGCTGATGGAATCCGCACGGGGACGCGAGTACTCCCACTGGTACGTGTACGACAGTCGCGGGTTCGCGGTGCTACTGGGGCTGTTGGGCCTGAATATGCTCGCGGCCGCGCTGGCCCGGATGCCGTGGCGGCGCCAAGATTGGAAACGACAGACGATCGGTTTGCTCATCACCCGCGCTGGTCTGCTCGTGCTGTTGTTCGCCGCGGTGCAATCGCACTTTGCCGGCATCCAAGGAGTATTGGTGCTCCGCGAGGGAAAAGAGGTCAGCGAGTTCGTGGTGGCATCACACAGTGTCATCAGAATCGCGCATACCACTGGGCAGCGAGAGATCTCCACGGAGCTGTCGTTCGCTCCCGGACCAGTTGATTGGCCGGAAGACCGAGAGCTGGATTTCGGCCAATCGCGTGGGTTGGGCGTGAAGATCCTCAAATACTATCGGCACGCGGTCGAGTACTCTGCGTGGTTGGAAGACGAACAAGACTACCAGGGCCCGGCTCTCCAGTTGCGGTTGGACAACGCGCAAGGAGAGGTGGTGGCGGAGGACTGGTTGGCAGCGACTGCCTTTGGCGGTGAAGCGGTCATCGGGCCCACTGGATACCAACTCTGGCCGCTCACGGTTGCCACGATGTTAGAAGACTTCCGGCAGCCTCCCGTGGACAACCTGGGGAGTGCCGGAGTGCTGTCGATGCACCACGGCGGCAAGATGTACCGTGCGCCCATTGACGGCCAGGTCGGTACCCGGTTGCCGATCGGCGATACCGGGATGGAGGTGGAGATCACCGGCTACCATCCTGATGCCCGGCCTTCTCCTCAAGGCGGCTTCTATTCTCGCAGCCAGCGTGCCAGGAATCCGCTCTTGCAGCTCCAGTTGCACCTCCCAGAGGGCCACTCGATGGCTCAGTTGGCGTTCGCCCGACGACCACTGTTGACGACCGACGGGGTGACGGGAGATGTGTGTCCCGTGCGGTTCTGGTATCACCATCCCGATGTTCCGCCGACCCCAGGGGCCGACTTCGTCCAGACTCCCGATGGTAAACTCTATTGCCGCACGACGAATAATGACCGACGAGGCGAAGCGGTGGAGCTCCACGTCGGGGATCGGGTTCCGCTGGGGAGCCGGTTCAGTTTCGTCCTGCTGCAATACTTGCCACACGCGCGGCAGGACAAGGGATTCCGTCCCATTCGAGTTTCGCACGGGGCCGAATCCACTGCCGAGGCAGCTGTTTTGTTAGAGGTCAACTATGATGGAAGGCGTCAGGAAGTCTGGATGAAGCGGGAGGACCCGCAGTTTCGCTTCGCTTCAATAGTGACGCGGCAGGGCCGAGTGATGCTCTCGTTCGACTATCAGCAAGTACCCTTGGGTTACACCGTGAAGCTCAAGGAGGTTATTCGCGATCCCCATGCCACTCACCAGACAAACGTGGCACTCGCCAGCCAGGTTGAGTTGCTGGACGACAGCGGGACGACGATCGGACACCACACGATCGCCATCAACGAGCCGCTGACTTGCGGCAAATTCACGCTTTGTCCATCGAACGGCTACGCTGCCGATCAAAACCAAAATGCAGCCGTGTTGGCGGTTGCCTGGGACCCCGGCCGAGTTCTCAAGTACACCGGCAGCTGGCTGATCTGTGGCGGGATGCTGCTCATGTTCGTTCAGCGGAGTCACCTGTTTCGCAGCTTGCCGTGCCTGCCGCACGATGCTTCTATCGGCTCTCACCAGTGCGACGACAGGGAAGGCGGGGGGCCTCAGCCTGCCTCGCGCCACGTCCCTGAACCGCTAGGGCTGAGGCGACTTGCAGCGAGCCGACATCGTGAATCGGATGTGGATCAGTCGATTTCGTGACGTCACGGGATAGAATTTCTATGATCTCGATGCGAGCAAGTCTGGCCACCACCCTCTTGTTGCTGCTAATGCCTGGCGTCACACCCGTCGCTTCTGCTGCGGCAGATACGATCGATGGGAGCTCGTGGCGACGCCTGCCGGTGCTGGAAGCGGGCCGGCCACAGCCTTTCGATACTTTGGCACGCGAGAGATTGCGTGCTGTTGCGAATTATCTCCGCATGACTGATCCGGAGACGGGCGAGCATCTCGATGCCTGCACGCTGTGCTTGGGCATGCTGTTGGATTGGTCCGGCTGGGATGCCATGGGGCAGTCGGCTGGTCGTCACGGGGAGGGCAGTCCGCAGATCCCGTATCCCGACAAGTGGGACCGCCTGCCGTTGTTGCGAGTCGATTTCGCTCCGCTGCGCGGCGCATTAGGTCTGCAGCCGGCGCAGGAGCACATTTCTCTGCTGGAACTCAGCCAGTCTAAGATCCGCCTTCCCGGCGACGGTGAAGATATGCCGCTGCTGATCTGGACCGCCGCACTCGCTGCCCGCGAACCACAGGAACTTACACCACTCGAGCGGAACGCACTCGATCTGGCACAAAGATTCCGGGCCATCCAGGATTGGCGCGCCGGACGGCAGTTGATGATCGTCCCCCGGAGAACGAGTGCCGAGCGCAGGGGCAAACGGCCAGCCATGGTATTCGCTGTCGGAGATTGCGCAGGGGAAATGGGATGACACGTCCGATCCAACGGGTGATCTGCGTCTGCTGCAACAACAGTTCCAGCAGGCGAGAACAGCCTATTTGCACCGATCAGCGGCCGATTTCCATCACGCATCGGCGCTCATGCTGCGGACCTGTGCGCAAGTCGGTCCGCAGTGGGGCAGCTATCCATCCGCCGTGAAGATCAGCTGCGAGATATCTTACAATGATTGGGCCCCGTTTCGCTTGGCCTGGATTCTGATGATGAGTGCGAGTGTGATCCTGTTGCTGGCCATTCGCACAGGCGGCAAAATACTCTACCGGACGGGCTGTCTGACGTTGGCCGCAGGGCTGTTGGCAATCATGGGTGGGTTCTGCCTGCGGACTGTCATCACGGGTTGCGCACCGGTGACCAATATGTATGAGTCGGTGGTTTTTGCAGGCCTGGGAGTTGCTTTGGTGGGATTCGGCTGCGAACTGTACTTCCGCCAGCAACTCGTCCTGACGGTGGCAGCGTTTGTCGCCACTGTGGCACTCTTCCTGGCCGACACTGTCCCAAGTGTGTTGGATGCGAGTCTGCAGTCGCTGCAGCCGGTATTGCCGAATAATCTCTGGCTGGTTGCACACGTGCTGACGATTACGCTCAGCTTCGCTGCGCTGGCGCTGGGCTGGGGGATGGGGAACGTGACGCTCGGGCATTTCCTGACCGCCTCGGACGATTCTCCGTTAGTGATGACTTTGTCGCATGTCACACACCGATGCCTGTCGGTGGGAGTGCTGCTGTTGGCCACCGGCATCACGCTCGGTTGTGTTTGGGCGGACCGTGCCTGGGGACGATTCTGGGGCTGGGATCCCAAGGAAGTTTGGGCCTTGATTGCGCTGCTTGGCTACCTCGCGGTGCTCCAGGCATCTGCCGTTGGTCGATTGGCTCGCTTCGGTCTGGCCGCGTGGAGCGTCAGCGGTTTTGCTCTGGTCGTGATGGCCTGGTATGGCGTGAACTTCTTCCTCGGCGTGGGGCTGCACAGTTACGGCTTTGGCAGCGGTGGGGAAAAGTGTGTGCTGCTGGCCATTGTCGCGCAGTTACTCTACGTCGCGATTGCGGCCACGCGTCACTACCGCCTTCGCGCCATCGCCAAACGAAGGTGCGAATATGCCGGTCACATGTCCGGCTGCTCACCTTCACCGCCTATTCCATCGGTGTGACGAACGAGGTCGAGCAGGCGGCAAGACCACGCATCCTGGGCCGGACTTCCAGCGGGCTTGTCCCGGTGGAGTCACAACTGGCCCGCTACAAGCGTTGACGATCAGTCATCTTCAGGGGGTTCTGGCTCCGTGGCAGGCGTTCCCTTGCGCTTGGACGCCGGTGCCTTGAGCCAGCGGCGTAGTTGGCTGAGCGTGTGCGGCCAGCGTTTACTGACGCGCAGACTGCAGAAGGCTTGGAACAGCAAGACAACGGTATCATTGAGTCCTCGCAGGCTGTCAATGCGGTCTTCCACCGCCCCGCGCCCGTCGACTTTTTCCTCAACGTGGATCTTCGCGCCGCTGACTGCGAAGGACTCTGCCTGCAGTGTCACATCGTATTGCTCGCCTTGGCGCACGAGAGTCAAGCCGGCTTTGCGTGGAAGTTTTCCCGACCGGATTGCCTGCATCGCTTCGGGCAGATTCGTCGGTCCTTCCGCCGTAATCGTTCCCTTACCCGACTCGCCCAGCGGGCACTGCAGGCTGAGGGTGTGCGCGAACATACCGGTCACTTCGGTTCCATCGGGGAGTTCAATCTGGTCGGATTGGGTTTCCCAATGCCACCACAACCAGAGTAGAAACTCGTTGCCGAGGAAATCGAAGTTGTCGGCTTGGCCATTCCACCATTGGATGGATGGGACCGCACCGCTCCCGCGAAATCTCGCCGGAGTGACATCGCCGAGCGCTCGGCGACGTTTGGCTCGTACCGCCCACTCGATGGCCAATCTGCTGGCCGAAAGCGGTTCCAACTCCAGTTCGAAGGCTTTCTTGAGCAACATGCGGCAAGCCTCGCCGGCGCTTGGGCTCGACCCGCCGAAGTAGAGTTGTCCGTGACGCGCATCCCACAGAATGGGGAACTGCTGCATCTTTTGGAATTGGCCGTTGCGGGCCGCTTCTTCACAGCGTGCCTCGACAGCGTCCTTGGCTTCCTGGCGTTCAGCCTTCGTCGGTCGGCGCTCGGGCGCCTCGGCTCGGAAAACCGCCAGTTCCATTTGCAGCCAGGCTTTGCGGATCGCCGCCGGAATTTGATTCGAATCGATGCGCATCGCGAAGTGCAGGGCGTCGTTGAGGATGTTCTTCGCCAGATCGAAGTCGCGGTCGAACAAGTGATCGCCGGCCAGAAAACCGGCCCGGGTCTGTTCCGCCGCGAGATTCTGC
Organism: uncultured Planctomycetota bacterium; assembly: GCA_963802295.1. Classification (GTDB taxonomy): domain Bacteria; phylum Planctomycetota; class Planctomycetia; order Pirellulales; family Pirellulaceae; genus JAJRVM01. Next base: position 343,457 of record CAWDIM010000017.1, read on the forward strand.
TTCGAGCTGATCGCATACTTGGTGAGCGTCTCGACATGTTCGGGGCCGAAGTGACGTAGCTCGATATGGCTGGTCCGAAAGCACTCGTATCCTATACTTCCCGATAGAAATCCCATGCCTGATCCTCTCTTGTCTGATCGCTGCTGACCGCTGACCCCGCGCTGGTCGGCCAGCCTGCTGCGCGACCGGAAATCACATCGTCCTAGAGGAGAACGACAGTGCGGTTCGCTGTCAACCGGGTCGCCGCGCATTAGGCCGCCGCGCACCAGCGTGTGGATTACGCAGCGAAGGACTGTTCCAGGCTGGGACGCGGCAGATCGCGGGGTCAGGCACGCCGGCTTGGGCTGCTCTTGAGTTTATCCCACCGGCGACGTACAGCGTAGAGCCAGCGGGGAGGAATCTTGCGATTCAGCAGCGGTTGGACAGCAGCGTGATGACGGAAATCCGCCAGGTAATGGCGTAGCCGCTGGTACTCGTCCCGCTGATTCCGATAGTAAGCGCGGTAGGCCAGATGGACGAGTCGGGCGAGCATTTTCGCGCAATGATTCGACGTGTTGCGAGTCCAATGCATGAGCGTTGATTCGCAGCCATTGCTCGAACGTCGCGTGCCAGTGCGCAGCGATGCCAGGAGCCGCGCTTTGCGATGAAGTGTGCCTCCGAAGGGCCACCAGCGGTTCTGGCACCAGTTTCATTTGACCCAGTCGAGATACCTCGACGAAATAGATCGCATCTTCCGCGTATCGCGTCCATGCGGGGAATCGCGCCGGGAGCCATTTAGGGACGAGCAAGGTCGACTGTCCCAGCGGGGATCTTCCCAGGAAGAAAGACTCCAGTGAATATCGGTGCCGGGGCGCAATAGCAGAGAGATCGTGGGTGTGGCAATACGAGCCAAATATCTCGTAATTGGTGTGCACGCACACCACTTCCGGTCCGACGACTGCCAACTGCTTTTTCAGTTTGTTGGGCCGCCATAGGTCGTCTGCATCGAGAAAGGCGATCCATTCACCTATCGCCTCCTCTATCCCCCGATTGCGGGCGGCCGATTCACCCATGTTGACCTGCGAAATAACGCGTACCGGCAGGCCATAGGACCGGGCGATGGCGGGTGATTCGTCTGTCGAGCCGTCGTCAATCACCAGTACTTCGCAGGGGGCCTGCGATTGGTTCAAAGCGGATTCGATGGTCTGCCGCAGGAAGGGAGCAGCATTGAAGCAGGGTATCACAACTGATACGCGAGTCTCCATCGGATATGCCCGTCCACTGAACTAGCGGGAGAAGAACCGTCGCCGTGCCAAGAAGAGCTGTTCGCCAGCACCCTCGCTCCACCCGTAAATCGCTGTAGTCAGAGGCTTTGCGAGCGGCCTGCTGCTGGTCGGTCGACCCCCATGAGTGGCGGGTTGAGCTTGCTGTGTGAATCGACCCGGAGGGCCCGGTTTCTTCAGCAAAATCGGTCATGTTGCCCGTTTTTCCCGCGCATACTGGCAGGCCTGTCGCCGAAACGATGCCCTGCGCCTGCCGTGGCGTCCGCGCCCCACCGCAAAGACGGAAAGCCAGGGCATATCGAGCGTAATTGGTGGTGCTTTCGCGCCGCTCCCTTGATTGCCACCGCTCGCTCCGTGGCGTACAACCTATAGGTTCCCTGTCGCGTACCGCCACCGAGCTGCGGTGGCTGCCGTCAGGGACGCGTTAGCACACCAAGAGTCTGTCAACAAGGATCGAAAGGAAACTGCTGCCGTGTCTCGAGTAACATGCTGCCTTCTGAATTGTGTATCGATGGTTCTCATGACCGCGTTGTCCACCGGAGCGTTGCGGGCCGCGGAGCCTGTCTCGCTGTTTGACGGCAAGACGCTCGAAGGTTGGGATGTGCTCACCTGCCAAGCCGTGGTGAAGGACAATGCCATCTTGCTGGAAGCCGGCAACGGATTGGTGCAGACGAAGAAGCGTTACACGGATTTCGTATTGGAGTATGAATGGAAGGCGCTGAAGTCCGACCAATGGGATTCGGGAGTCTACTTTCGTTACACGGAAGTCCCGCAGGGGAGTCCTTGGCCGAAGCAGTATCAGGTGAACCTGCGCAAAGGGATGGAGGGTGAGTTGGCGGGGATCGCGGAGGGCAAGAACGAGGTGCCTACGAAGCCGGGCGAGTGGAATCATTTTGAATTGACTGTCAAGGGAACCGTCGCCTCGCTGAAAGTCAATGGCAAGAGAGCCTGGCGAGTGGACGGCATCGAGGTCTGCGACGGCTTTATTGCCCTGCAGGCCGAGATCCCCGGGGGCGGGCAATTCCTGTTCCGCAACATCCGCATCACGCAATAGTAGATAGAAAAGGAGATAGAAAAGGGGTCAGGACTCTTTTTCGCAAAAAGAGTCCTGACCCCTTTTTGTTAGGCCATTGGGCTGGAGCCGATGTTGGGGTGGCGTCGCACGTGATCGACCAGTCGCTCGACGTAGGTCGGAAGCGGCGGCACCTTCACGCCGCTCCCTTCCAGTGCCGCCAGCGTTGCCGCACAAGTGTAGAGCGTTGGATGCGCGAAATAGTCCATCGCAGTCGACGGAATCTGCATCACTCGATAGACTCCCGGAACGCGGTCGATAGCGAACCTGGCCAGTGCCATCGGCAAGGGAATGCGCACGACCGTACGGCGAGTCGCATGTCCCAAGAGGTCCACGAGTTCCTTCACCGTCAACGGTTCGGGGTCGGCCAGTTGGTAGACTTTACCGGCCGAGTGGTCCACGCCGCTCAGGTACGCTATCGCATCAACAACATAGTCCCGCGGCACGATATTCACTCGAGTCGTCTTCGGCGTCCCGACCATGGGCAACACGGCGATGCGGGGCTGGCGGAGTAGCCAGCGGATCACCGAGTAGGGGCCGTCGTACTTCTGAGTGGCGCCTGTGCGGCTATCACCGACGACAATAGCGGGGCGATAGATTGTCGCCGGCAGGCCACCGCGCATGCGAGCCTGCACGTCTGTTTCAGCGAGGTACTTGGATTGCTCGTAGTAGTTGTTGAACGCTTGTCCTTTGTCGAGATCATCCTCGGCGAAAGGGCCGGCATAGCGACCGCTCACATAGCAGGTGCTTACATATTGCAGGCGGCGCAGCATCGGTGCCCGTTCGGCACAATCGAGGACGTTTCGCGTGCCCGCCACGTTGACTCGCATGGCCACTTCACGCGATACGCTGAGATCGTAAATCGCGGCGAGGTGAAAGATCTCGCGGGTCTCGTTCATGAGGCGAGACATGTTTGCCAGACCCAGGCCCAGGTGGGGCTCGGCGATGTCACCCACCGTCAGCTCGATCCGGCCACGAAGGTGAGGATACGCCTGCTCGATTTCTTGAACACGAGCGCGCGACTGGTTGACGAACTTCGACTGGGTCAGGCACACCGCTCGCTGTTCTGGCGACCGCTCCAGGACTCGGGGCACGAGCGCGGAGCCCAGAAACCCAGGGAAGCCGGTCCACAACACAATCGACATAAGAACCATCTCCCGCAACTTGCCTGCGGTGTTATTGCGAACTGGCGTGTAAGCTGGGCACTGACGACGAATTCCTCGTTCGGCGTCCACGTCCAGCGACTCAGACAGCTGCCGCGGGATCCTCGCCAGCGTCGTACACGGTTCGTGAAGCGGAATTTTCGGGTCACTGGCAGGGCCGTTTGAGTGCTGCTCGCGGGGCGGGCAGCCGGTCGCGTCATTGTCACCCATTGACTAGCGAGCAGCAAGCCGTCCTGCATGGGCGATTCCCGTGTGCGTACGAGGGCGATTGTTCCAGCCCGCCACCTGCCGATCTCAAGCCGCAGGCAGCATGTCCCTTACCGATTTGCCTTTGCGCACGACGCCAGCTATTGTCCCTGCGGTGAAGGCGTCTGCCGTGCAGTCCATGGCGGGGCATGCGTGGCAGTTCACGGACATGTACCGTCTCGAGTCAGGGCTGATCAAGATCGAGCGCACGTTCGAACATCTGTCGGACGAACCTCAGTCCAAGTTCACCTTGGCCAGTCGCGTGCGGCTGCCATGGGGTGCGGAGCCAAGGACGCTGGTGCCGGGTTCCGTCTACAACGGCAGCCCCAGCTCACCATGAACCGTTACGGACGCCTCCGACTGGTCGACTGAATCGGCTCGCGTCCCACTGGCATTGGCCGGGGAAGTTGCCGATAATCGAGGCAGCGGTTCCAGGTCGAAACAGAACCCGTGGCATCCAGCAGCAGGAGAAGGTGGTTGAGATGAGTGACCAGACAACACGCCGGGACTTTCTGCGCCGGTCCGTGATGACCAGCGCCGTATTTGCGTTGCCGACCATCGTGCCCGCTCGCGTACTGGGACGGGATGGCGGTGTTGCGCCGAGCGAGACGATTGCACTGGGGGTGATCGGAATAGGGCCCCGCTGTACGTATGACTTGAAGGCCATGCTTGGCTTGAGCGACGTGCGATGTGTCGCCATTGCCGATGTGCAGGCCAGTCGCCGGGACGCCGGCAAGCGTCTGGTCGACGAACATTATGGGAACCAGGACTGCCAGCTCTATCGCGACATGCGGGAATTGCTCCAGCGCAAAGACATCGACGCAGTGCTGATTGCCACGGGCGATCGCTGGCACGCTCTCGCGTCGATGATGGCCGCCGAGGCAGGCAAGGATGTATACAGCGAGAAACCTTGCGGGCTGACCATCGACCTCTGTCAACAGCTGGACGAGACGATCAAGCGGACGGGCCGCGTGTTCCAGGCGGGCACGCAGCGGCGGAGCGTCCCCAATTTCCAGCAGGCGGTTCAATTGGCCCACAGCGGCAAGTTGGGCAAAGTCCACACGCTGTATGCCAGCATCTACACGCCGCAGATCCGCACCCAATGGCTCCCCGCCGAACCAACTCCAGACCCCAACGTCTGCGACTGGAATTTGTGGCTAGGGCAGGCTCCTTGGCGACAGTACAACGCGCGGTACGTCGCGGGCGACTGGCGCGGCTACTGGGATTTCGATTCCGGCGCCCAGCTGCTCGATTGGGGCGCTCACACGCTCGATCTCTGCCAGTGGGCGAACCAGGCCGACAATACCATGCCGATCGAGTATGAACCGTCGGATACGAAGATCACCTGCCGCTATGCCAACGGCGTCACGTTGATCTTCGATTTTCTGAAGGAGCCGTTTGGCAATCGCGATCCGCACTATATTACCCGGTTGGGTACGTGCCCGGTGCGGTTCGAAGGCGACGAAGGCTCGGTCGAAACGGGCGACAGCGGCGAGATGGCAGTCAAGCCGGATGCGCTCGCGGCGGCAATTCCCGAGTCATCGAAACGAGTGGTGGGGCTGGACGTTACGGCTCATGCCCGCAATTTCTTCGACAGTGTCAAGAGTCGACAGCCGACCGTCTGCAATTCGTCGGTGATGCGGCACTCGCACGTGGCCTGTCACGCGGCGGCACTGTCGTGGATTCTCGGCCGTAAGCTACAGCTGGATCCGGCCACGGAGACGTTCGTCGGCGACGACGAAGCCAACGGCCTCCGGCGGCAGCCCGCACGCGACCCCTTCAACGTGTAGAATCTGCCCGGTGCGCGCGTGTTCGAGATCCGCCATTTGCAGCACCAAATGCCAAACGAATTGGCATGACAGAAGAAAGGGAGGAAGGGAGGAAGGGAGGAAGGGAGAAAGGGAGGAAGGGAGGAAGGGAGGAAGGGAGGAAGGGAGGAAGGGAGGAAGGGAGGAAGGGAGGAAGGGAGGACGCGGCGGCGTGCTGCGTGGTGAGAAGCTGTGGGCGGATCATGACTGCGGTTTTGCCCGCGACGGAGGATTTTGTTCTTGATTGTCTTGTCATTCGAATTTGTTTCGGATTTCGCGTTTGGGATTTCGAATTGTCTGGTCGGTTGTGGCCAGCGGCGGCGTTCGTTGTTGGCTCACGGTGATCTGTCGAAGCGATGAAGAAACGCATCATTGTTGGTTTGAGCGGTTCATCGGGCGTGATCTACGGAATTCGCACGCTGCTGCACCTGCGCGCATGGCCGAGGTGGAAACCCACCTGATATTGTCGGAGGGCGCGCGGATCAACATCCAGATCGAGACCGATTACAGGGTGGACGATGTCACAGCGATGGCGGATATCGTCCACCGGCCGGACAACCTGGCGGCCGCGATCTCCTCGGGTTCCTATCGAACGACCGGTATGATCGTGATTCCCTGCAGCGTGAAGAGCCTGTCGGGAATCGTGCACTCCTATGCCGATAACCTGCTCTCGCGAGCCGCCGACGTCTGTCTCAAGGAAAAACGAAAGCTGGTGCTCGTCGTGCGAGAGACGCCGCTGCACAAGGGGCACCTCGAGCTGATGGTCAAGGCGGCCGACCTGGGCGCTGATCCTCCCGCCGATGCCGGCCTTCTACCACAAACCGAAGACCATCGAGGACATTATTGACCAGACGATCGGCAAGGCATTTGACTATCTGGAATTGGATCACCAGCTGTTTCGCCGCTGGGGAGAAACAGGAAGTCGTTCGGAAGGGTAGTCATCGCCTGGGGGGATTCAGTCTGGCAACTGGATCTGCTGTCGCTTTTCCAGGCCGGTGCGGTTGTTCAGGTAGAACGCATGCAGCGGCACGAACACGTATAATTGCGCGAAAAGCGCGCCAGGAACTGGCCATAGTCAAAGACCGCATCGACAAACAGATTTTTCACCGTCGGAAACTTGTTCAGATAGCTGCCGAAAGCTCGCATGCCGTCCAGGCCGATCGGCACCGGCGCGAGTCGTCCGTCCATTTGCAGTCCTTCGATGTCGCGCCAATCGTCACCGTCGCGAAAAATCGACGCTGCACAATGATCGAAATTGCTGGCGGCCGTGACGTGCCGACTGCTGGCGCTCGAGAAGAAGTAGAATCGCTGCCTCTCATAAACGAAGTAAACCGGCGCCGTCCAGGGATCCGGATCGGCGGTGGCCAGGACCATGGTCTTCTGGGTCCGCAACAGTGTGAGGAGAGTGTCGGCGGTGCCGTTCGTCATGGCAGAATGTCTCGCAGTCAAAACGCGTGGTTGTGTCGCATGAGTCTGGCGATCGTGGCAAGAGGGAGCACGACCGTCCACGATTCTGGCTAATCTGAATGTTCCCGAGACTCGTGAGCGGCGACTCCGACCGTCTCTCTGGTCGGTCGGCGTCCCAATGCCATGGAATGTGCGTTGGATTGCGGTTGTAGCGCATGCACCCGCGGTGCGCGCATGCCATACAGCGAGGCTCTACTTCAGTCGCACGGCAACCCACTCGTGGACGCACGTCTCGTTCGCCGGCTGCACGAACAACACAATCTTTCCCTGTCGGAAGTTTGGACGCAGATGCTTGCCAACATCGATCAGCCCCGACGTGACGAGTGCTCCGGTAGCGAGGCATCGGATCTCCACGCCGCGATCGTTGAGCGGCGCCACCTCCTGGGTCCCCGCGATGTCATCTGGCCACTGTCCGATCTGGACGATCCGTCCGTCGTTGCCGCCCTTCGCCAATCCCACCGCCGCCAGTGCTCCAATGACACCGCCTTCGGTCCCCCCCAGTCCTTCCAGATACAGTCCGTGACGCGCCGCAAGTTCCCGCGCTGCTGACTGGTCGACGAGATCCTGCTGGCAGCGGCGTCCAAACTCAACAACCTCCGGCGGTACCGACGCAGCTACACACAGTCCCGGATCGCTCCCCGGGACGAACCAGTCGCGCATCACCGAGCGAAGTTCCTCGATGAAAGACTCGATCGGTTCGCTATGCTCTGGTAGGAATCCCATCGAAGCGGAGCCATTGTGGCTCGTAAAGGGGACGCGAGGATCTTCCAGTAACTGGTGCCGTACGATCAGCCAACAGCGATATCGGGCTGCGACGTGCCGGACCAGCGCACGGGCCAGTTGGTTGGTCCCCAGAGTATCGAGCGTATCGGTGTCGTCAATGCCGACGTAGATCACGTGGATGTTCTCCCTGCCGCCATCCCAACGCTTCGCCGAACCCGCCGTGTCATCAACATGGTAGCAGCGCCCGCGGCGAACAAGAACAAGACTCCCGCGGCGAACAAGAACAAGACTCCCGCGGCGAACAAAATAATAGCAGAAGGCTCGAGGACGACCGTGCAGCCGATCATCAGGTTCGTCCCTTCAACTTCGACCGCCCAGACGCTGGCCCTTCACGATACGGATGCTGGCGCCTTCGTGCTGTCGGTCGTCGACCGCATTTTTCCCCGATCGGATTGCGGCGGTTGGCCCCGCAGGCGGAACCAAACGGCAGCGCTCAGCAGTCCTGCCAGGAGACCGCACACGGGATAGGTCAGCCAAGCCTGGTGCCACCAGTCGCCGATGAGTCGGCCGCCAGCCACATCACCCACCAGGGCCTTGAAGCCGCCCCGTAAGACGAGTGCCACGAGGTTGCTGACGATCCCGGCGCAGACGAAACCCAGATAGAGACGCCAGCCACGGCGAGCGCCAATCAAGGCGACGTCCAGGAGTGGCCCGGTCATGGCCAGACTGGCCATACTCCCCACCCCGAAACTACCCACGTTGTATCCTCTCATGAGCACCGCCGTCCCCAAGGCGCTCAGGCCCATGAGAGTTCCCCCCTTGCGAACCGGACAGAGAGCCAGGCCAAGGGCCATGGGAAAGACGCTGCGCAGTATGGCGTGTCCGGGAATACGGAGGTGGAGTTGGATGAGACCGGTGGCGAGTGCCGTAACGGCCCCCAGCAACATCAGTGCGCCCAGCTGCAGTTCGGCGCTGTCCGTGAATCTCTGTGAGATCGACGAAATCCGTGTCGAGCCAGAAAGTCCCTCGTGGACGCCGAATACGGCCGAAACCGACATGGCTGCTCTCCTGACGCGGCCGAGGGCCGCAACCAAACTCCGAAACTCGAAACCCGAATCTCGAAAATCCTACACACATTCACAATCCAAATGACTCCCTGACCAAATCGCCCGGTGTGGGGCGCACGCCTGAGGTCGCCAAGTCAGGGGGCGGCGATCTTCTACTGTGTTCGGTCCCCTCTCCCCGGTTTCTGTCCGTGGTATTTCGGGCATTCGAATCTGTAAGGGAAGTTGAGCTTCGGATTTCCGGCCGGGAAATCATCCCAATGTCACGCCATCCTATTTCGTCGCGTTTCACTGTAAACTCCGCAGGACGAGAGTCAATACCCTGGCAGGAAATGGGCGGGGGAGCGAGAGTGGGCGATGTCCCCGGTGGGATTCAGTCAGCGCATTGAGCCCTCGCTGACTGTCGCTGCCGACACCATTACGGCACAGGTTTGCCGGCACGTCGATTCCGTATCACGCAGGTGAAGGAGCGTGAGACTCGGTGAGTCGCAATGATGGGCGGATCGGTTATAGTGGTGGAGGAGGGGAGGCGATCCCCCTGTTCCCTTCGCGGAGGATGTTCTCTCGACCACTCAAACTGCCGGCTTCAGTTGCTTCATTGACCTTACAGGCTGTGACTTGCCATGACTCTACTCGACCGTTCCCGGCGTTCGTTTCTCAAGACTACTGTCGCACTAGCGGGGACAACTCCACTCATCGGCGGTTTGCTTCATGCGCAAGCGGATGAAGCCGGTGGGCCGCTCATTGCCTATGTTGGCACGTTCAGTTCTCCGCTTCGTGATGTGTTGCCGACGCAGGTGGATCTGCCACCCGGCAATGGTCGCGGCATACACGTCTTCCTGGTGCAGCGTGCCACCGGGGCGCTGACCCCCGCCGGCATTTACGAGATGGGAACCAGTCCTAGCTGCCTGGTAGTGAATAAGAGCGGAACTCGACTGTATTCCGCCAACGAGACGGATCGCGTGGGGGAGGACAAGGAAGGCACGGTCAGCGCCTTTTCCATCGATCGGGCCGACGGGCATTTGACGTTGCTCAACACCGTCCGCTGCGGCGGCGCCGGTCCGACCTATGTGAGCATCCATCCGTCAGGACGGTTTCTGTTGGTGGCCAACTACTTCGGTGGATCCGTGGCGGTGTTGCCGATTCTGCCCGACGGTCGGTTGGACAGCGCCACGGACATCAAACGCGATGCTGGCGAGATTGGTCCCACTCGCTCGAGCAGCGCTCCAGCGGGCAGTTTTGCCTTCAGCGGGCATGATCGGACTCACGCGCACATGATTCAGGCCGATCCGTCAGGCCGCTACGTGCTGCATGTTGACCTGGGCTTGGATCAGATCTTCGTCTGGAGGTTCGACGAGCAGGCCGGCGTGTTGACGCCGAATGAACCGCCCGCGGTTTCACTGCCAGCCGGCGACGGGCCGCGGCATTTTCATTTTCATCCCAATGGTCGTTGGTTCTACTCCATTCAGGAAGAAGGTTCGACGGTCGTTCTGTTTGATTACGATGCCCGGGGGGGGCGATTGGCCGCCCGCCAAACGGTCTCCACTCTGCCGCCCCGGTTTGCCGGCAGTAATTTCTGCTCCGAGATCCTCGTTTCAGCCGATGGGCGGTTTGTCTATGCGGGCAACCGATTGCACGACAGTATTGCGATCTTCGCCGTGGGCCCAAACGGCGACCTCACCTACCTCGGAGAAGAATGGACGAGAGGGAATTATCCGCGCAGCTTCAACTTCGACCCCACCGGCCAGTTCCTCTATTCCTGCAATCAGCGCGGCGACAACATCGCCGTCTTCCAGGTCGATCGCCAGACCGGCGGCCTCACCTTCACCGGCCATTACACTCCGGTTGGCAATCCTTCGATGATCGTTTTCCTCGATCTTGCCTAATCAGCGGATAGGTGCCAGAAATCCCTTTGATTTCTGCGGCAACCGCTTCCGTACCGAAAGGAGCCGAGGATGGAACTTGGTGCGTTTTCGATCAGCATGTGTGAGCAGGTTGGCCGCGACGGAGAGATTGGATGTGGCCGGTCACTTCTGGCGACAGGGTATGCACAGAGGATTGTCGCCTGCCGGTCCCGTTCGCTCGTTCGCTCGTTCGCTCCGTACGCGGCGCACGTGTTTCGAATGACGCGGCAACCGTGAGGCTATCTCGTGTCGCCGGTATCCATTTTGTTTCGTGTCGACAGAGCTTGCCATGTGGCCAGCTGAATCATTTCCGCCACGAAGTGCACGGATCCGTCCATGTACACCGCCTGGACACCTTGAGGATGGTAGCTGCGAGAAGTCACCGCGGCAAATGTGCGTACGTTTGTTGACTTGCCCTCCTGCATGTTGGTCCAGTCCACATCGTACACTTCACTGCCAATCTTGCATAACACGGGCGTGTTTGGTCCAAAGGTCGTAGTGAACCCGATCTGGTGAACACGTCCGTCCACCCATTCCGTGTGGCCGCTATCTACCTTGAGATCTCCTCCCAACGCACAAAGGTCGTCAGTTGTCGAGAACGTTGGAGCGGCCAGGCCAGCGTTGCGGAAATACGGATTCCATGCTTTCACCTCGGCGGCAGCCAACGTATTACTCAGACCGTCCGAGAAATCGCCCGCTCCCAAGCGGCTTCCCGGATGAAACGCCCCGTCCCCTCCCTGTTGATGGACGGGATCATAGACGAACCACCGCCCCTCGTTCACGGCGTAGTTGAGTGGATGGTGCACGGGTACACCGCCGGCGAGCCGCTGTTCATCACGAATCTCGGACGGGCAGAGGTAGGTGGGAATCCGCAGCGCGCTCAACGGGATGACCGTGCCATCCACGTCCACCGTCGTCGCCGCTTCATAGCTCGACTCGAAATCAATGTACTCGGCCACGTTGTTTTGCTCGATAAAAGGGAGCAGCAGGGCTTGGGCCGACCAGCCGTCAACGGGGACGCCGGACGGGGACCGGATCGGTTTCCAGCTGGGCGGAAAATACCGGTGCTGCAGTTCGAAATTATGGAGAGCCAGGCCGATCTGCCTGAGGTTGTTACCGCAGTTGATTCGGCGAGCCGCCTCACGGGCCGCCTGCACCGCGGGGAGCAGCAGGGCGATGAGGATGCCAATGATGGCCACCACAACCAGGAGTTCAATGAGCGTGAATCCTCTCGCCGCACGAGTCCGACCAGCCCTCACATTCACGACGCACCTCGCTAATGTTAATGAGACTCGGTTTCGTTATGAGTGAAGTTTAGCGGAGGGGCAGGATGTGGTCAAGCGTTTTCTTGGACGTGCCGAAGGCGGAAGATCGTTGATCGACGGTGAGGCGGGGAGGGTTCCCATGCCCCCTACCGCGCTGCCAGGGCTGTTTGCAGTCTGGCAATCACTGCGTGGGGCGATTCGGGTTTGCAGACGATCCCAAAGATATCCAGACCGGCACATCGCGTCGCCACCATTTCCGCGGGGTAGCCGCTGGTCACGATAACGCGGACGTCCCGGTTCAATTGGCGAAGCTTGCGGAACGCTTCTTCGCCAGTCATTTTCGGCATGGTCAAATCGAGGAAGACGCAGACGATCTGATGCAGGTGCTCTTGGAACACATGGATCGCCTCTTCCCCGTCCTCAGCCGTCAGCGTCGAGAAGCCGGCCTGCTTGAATATCAGCCGCGTTGATTCTCGATTCGGTTCATCGTCGTCAACGACCAACACCGTTCCGTAATTCCGCAACGGCTGTGCCGTCGTGGATCGGTTCGTGTGAGGAAGCGGGGGAGCGCCAGCGTGCGGATGAATCTCGGAAGCCTAACTCTCTTCGTTGCCTCCTGCGACGGCTTCTCGAAGCGTGACGATCAACCTGTCGAGTTCATAGGGCTTCTGGATGAACCCTGCCAGCCCGCCCCCCGCGAATCGCTCGGTCGCGCCCTCTTCACTAAAGCCGCTGGAGAGGATCACGCGGACAGCGGGGTTGATGCGGCGAAGCTCCTGGAACGTATCTTCGCCACTCATCTTCGGCATGGTCAGGTCGAGAAGCACGCAGACTATTTCCTTCGCGTGCTGATGATAGAGTCGCACTGCCTCGTCACCATCGTTGGCCTTCAGGACGGCGAATCCCGCGCGTTCAATCATGCCGCCGGCCAAAGTGCGGACCAGTTCTTCGTCATCCACAACGAGAACAGTCCCGGTGCCGCGCCAGGGCTTGGCCGGGATCGAGTCACCAGGCAAGAGGGACGCGGTCGCGTGACTCGCGGGAAACAGCACTTGAAAAGTCGTCCCCTTGCCGGGTCGACTGGACACCCGGATGGCCCCCTTGTGGCCTCGGACGATACCTTGGACTGCCGCCAGCCCCAACCCTCGGCCGGTGAACTTCGTGGTGAAGAAGGGATCGAAGATCTTCGACAGAGTTTGCTGATTCATGCCACAGCCAGTGTCGGCCACCTCCAGTCGGACATACAGTCCTTGTGTCAGCTCCTGACCGAAACCGATGCCCGCCAATTCCTCGGTATCGCATTGGACCGTATCGGTCGAGATCGAGATCGCGCCGCCTTGTTCACCGACGGCCTCTGAAGCGTTAACGACCAGGTTCATGACCACCTGATTGATCTGTGAGGCATCGGCTTGGATGAACGGAAGGTCGGCGACCAGGTTGTGCTTCAGGATTGTCTTCTTGGAGATGGACACCTCCAACATCCTGCTCAATTCTTCCACAAGCCGCGACAGGCTCACCGGCTCGACGATGAATTTGCCCTTGCCGGAATAGGCCAGCATTTGCCGTGTCAGATCGGCAGCCCGCTTGACCGCTTTCTTAATCACCTCAATGTCCGCGCGTACTGGTTCGGAGGACGGCAAACGCTCCAAGGCCAAGTCGGCGTAGCCCATGATACCGGCCAGGATGTTGTTGAAGTCGTGGGCGATCCCGCCAGCCAGAATGCCAAGGCTATCGAGCTTCTGGGCGTGCCACAGCTGCCGTTCCCGCTCCCGCAGCGCCGCTTCGGCTGCCCTCTTGTCCTCCACCAGTCGCCGCTGCCTGAGCACCCGCTCGATAATGCTCGGCAGCAGGTCCAGCCACCCGCCACCCGAGTCCTTGACAATGTAATCATCCGCGCCCAGTTTCATCGTCTGGACGGCTACCTTCTCGTTGCCCGTCCCCGTGACCATCACGGTTGGCGGCAGGGGACCCTTGGAAGCGATGGCTCGCAGCACGCCGAGACCGTCGAGCAGAGGCAATGTCTGGTCTATGGCCAGCAGATCATAGGAACCCGCCGCATACTTTTCGAGGGCCTGCTCACCGTCGTAGGCCAATTCGACGACGAAACCCGCTTGAGTCAAATGCTCCCTGACAAGAAGGGCCAGATCGCGATCGTCCTCGACATACAAGATGTTCAATGGCTGGGGTCCCATGGCGGCCCGTCCTTGAGGATCATTCGTGTGAGGGTGTGCCAGGTCGTTCACTGCGTCCCGCTTCATCACCTTGACTACAGTGCCGCAGCAGTTCGTGCACGGCGCGTTGCAGATCGGACAGCACACTCCCGCTGGTTCCCAGCTTTTCAACGGCTTCAGCGGCCTGCGCCAGGGCACCAAGTCCATAAGCGCCTGCGGTGCCCTTGAGTTGGTGGGCTGCCTGGACCAGGGCCTGGCGGTGACCTGCCCGCCACGCTTCCTCCAGGGCATGTGCCCTCTCCGGCAGCCCACGGATGAACCTCTCGCGGAGCTGTTCGATGGTTGTGCGCGCTGTTGTCCGTGCTTCGGGTGGCAATGCGGCCTGGGACGCGTCTGCGGGATCAGCGCCGCGGACGGCCGTCGTGTCGCCCGGTTGGGGAATGTACCGCTTCAGCATATCCCACAGTTCTTGCCGTGTGACCGGCTTGGAGAGGTAGTCGTCGCAGCCGGCAGCGAGGCATTTTTCGCGGTCGCCAACCATCGCATAGGCGGTCAGGGCCACGATGGGGCCTCGCCACCCATGCTGGCGGAGCCAGCGAGTGGCCTCGTAACCATTCATTACCGGCATCTGAATGTCCATCAGAATCAGGTCATAGGGTTTACTTTCGGCCTGCGACGTCTCAGCCATTTCGCAGGCCATGCGGCCATCTTCGGCGATCTCCACTTCCAGGTCCATCTCTCTGAGGATGAATGCCATCAGGGTTTGGATTCCTCGAACATCCTCCGCCAGCAGCACCCGCCCGTGCGCGAGCCGCTCTGGCCTCTCGGGCAACGATTCTTCGACGATGAGAGCGACCTTCGGCGATGGCAGCATGCGCACGCCCTGTAGCGAGCCCGGATCGGTCGTCAGGGTGAAGGTACTTCCTTGGCCTGACTGGCTGGCAACTTCGATATCGCCGCCGAGTGCCATGGCCAGACGTCTGGAGATGGCCAGCCCGAGGCCCGAGCCGCCGAAGCGGCGATTCAAAGACGCATCCACCTGCATAAACGCCTGGAACAGCCCTTCGAGCTTGTCGGCAGGGATACCGATGCCAGTGTCTGAAACCGCGAACCGCATCTGGCCGGTGCCATCGGCCTTGCGCCGGCAACCGATGGTAATGCGGACTCCACCTTGGCTCGTGAACTTGACCGCGTTGCCCACCAGATTCACGAGCACCTGGCGCAGGCGTGCCGCGTCGGTATGGATTGTCTCCGGCAACGGGAACTGATAGTCAACGTCCAGTCTCAGCCCCTTCTGTTCTGCCTGGAACTGAACTGCCGCGATGACACCATCGACGATTTGCCGCAGCGGGCAATCCGCTTTCGCCAACGTCAATCGGTCGGCCTCAATTCGCGACAGATCCAGAATGTCGTCGATCAATCCCAGCAGTGCTTTCCCGTTATTCTGAATCGCCACCAGGAAGTCGCGTCGTTCGCTCAGAGACAGCTCAGGAGACATGAGCAGCACATCGGAGAACCCCAGGACAGCCGTCATAGGGGTGCGAAGCTCATGGCTCATATTGGAGAGGAACTCGCTCTTGGCCCGGTTAGCGGCCTCGGCGGCTGACTTGGCTCGCTGCAGCTCTTTCTCGGCCTGCTTGCGCTCGGTCAAGTCGAGCATCGCGCCGATCATGCGAACTGCATCCCCCTTATCATTGCGCATCACATAGCCGCGATCCAGCACAAAGCCGTAGGTGCCGTCCGTTTTCAGGAAACGATACTCGTCCCGCCAATAATGACGATCCCGACTCTCAAAGACTGCACGGAATCCCTCCTCGACTCGTGCGTGATCTTCGGGATGGACTCGCTGTAGCCACCACTCGGCCGTCTGGGGATGCTCGACGATATCCGACCAACCGAAAACCGCCCTTCCCGCCTCGTTCCAACGCTGGGAATCATGCACAATGTCCCAGTCCCAGATCACATCATTGGTCGCCTTGGTCGCCAACCGCAACCGTTCTTCGCTCTCGTGAAGCGACTCTTCCGCCCGCTTGCGATCGGTGATGTCCATGACCGTCCCCAGCATCCGGGTAGCCGTCCCCTCCGCATCGTAATACGCCCGCCCTTGGCCTGCGACCCAACGAAGGCTTCCATCGGGCCGGATGATGCGATACTCCACTTGATAGAGCGTTCGCTCGGAAATGCAGCGGCGAATCTGTTCTTCAATTCCAGGCAGGTCATCAGGATGCAGCCGATCAGCCCAGTCTCGGTACCCATGTTGCGTAATCGTTGTAGCAGAGGGAGGATATCCGAAGAGTACATCGTGCTGCTGCGTCCAGGCCACTTCGCCCGTCAGCACGTTCCAGTCGAAGATGCCAATCTGCGCCGCGTTGGCCGCAAGGGCCAGTCGCTCTTGAGTCTCGCGGAGCGTCTCCTCGTTTCGCTTGCGATTCGTGACATCCGTGAAGATGACCGCGAACTGTCCCGGCGCAGCACGGTAAGCGTGTACGTTGAAGTACCTGCCCAGCGCTGCTGAATGGCACTCGAAGCGGATCGACTGACCGGTGAGGGTGACGGCACCGTAGGTCTTGATCCACTGAAGGTGTTCTTGCGGTAAGACCTCCCGCATGGTCTTGCCGATTACCTCATCGTGCTTCAACCCCGTCAGTTGCTCGAAGGCCGGATTCACATCCAAGAAACGGTAATCGCACGGTTCGCCTTGCTCGTCACAGATGATCTCATGAAGGGCGAACCCCTCGGGCATTTCCTGGAACAGGGAACGATAGCGATCCTCGCTGTCGCGCAGGCCGGTGGTCGCGTTGACGCGGCTGAGGAACTCAATGGTAATCTGCCGCCCTTGCTCGATCCTCATGCTGTCCGTGCTATCTTGCGCATCTGTGGACGCTCCGACAACCTGCATCTCCAACTCGATCGTCTGCCCCGGTAAACCATGGCCCGGCCGCTCCGCATCGCCGGACGACAGCGGGACCTGCGGCTTCGTTTCATCTGCCCTGACGTTTGCCTCCGCCAGCCGGCTGTGGTCGGAGGAATCGTCTGGTTGAAACTGCTCTTTCGTCATGGTGTGGGCACTCTTCCTACCGATATCCAACAGGTGTCGGTCATCGCCGCTCGTCTCGGCTGTGATGGCCTCTTACACTGCGCGGCGCGACCGGCGTGAACCCACAGACGCGGCGTCGAGGCAAGCGATTCGCGACGTCATGGCAGCACAATGGGGGCATCTTCGGGCAATTCGATGTACTTGATGTTACCACTCATGTCTTGCACTCGGAGTTTGAGTGTCTTTTCCTGGCCGGGCGCGGGATCGCCGAATAGGTCCGCATACTTCCCCAAGTCGGTCCTGTACTTCCCTTGAAACACCGACTGTACTTGCTGGGTAACGTCCACGCCCGGCGCTTCGTACCGCTCGTCGCCCGCGTAGACGCGGAGCGTCAACGCCGTCGCATCGCAGATAAAACTACCGTTATTACCGACAGCAATATCGACGACCTTTCCCAGGTCGCCGGGATTGATGTGCACGACAAACTCGGACTCGATGGCGCTGGCTCCCTTTCGTCCTTGTTTCAGATACAGAACATCAAGAGCGATCGGCGTTTTCTCATCTTTCCAGTTGACGAGCTTGAGTGAAACACCATTGCCGCCGGGGTTGGAGAACAGCGTTCCCGAAATGCCAATCGTCTTGCCGGCAAGCTGCGAGCCGGGAGTCCAGCGGATCAGGTTATAGTTGTCGACATCGGCTATCGGATGCGTAATGAGAAACTGCCTGCGCTGGTCTGCCGGAATAATCCGGTCGAACAGGTCTCGCGCAAAATGCCGTCCCCAGTCTTCCTCCATATTCTGCGCAGGGAGGTAATCGGCGAAGAAGCCCAGGTTCGCGCCCCCTTCCAGGCCATAAGCAAATCCAAGCGGGCAGCCGAGGACCTTGAACGTGGAGTTCAGCTGCTTTCTGTCGGACTCAGTCGCGGTCGACAGCAGAGCCTCGTCTTTGCAGTTGAACAGCGACCACGAACCGGTTTTCGATTTGTCGGGAAACAAAGCCGGCACATCCTGTTGGCCCTGCGGGTTCACGTAATCGGCAGCCAGGTCGGCCACCAATTCGCCCTTCACGGCGAGAAGATCCTGCCAGTCGCCACTCCCCTTCGGACCATACCACGCCATCGTAATCTCCCCGTTGGCTGACCGGCGCGGTTCCGAGAGCAATTCGTCGTCGACCACTCGAATCGATGGTGTTTCGTTGAGATTCGGAATCTTGAAATACACTTCGATGCCGTTCGGATCGATGAACTCTGTCAAGACGACATCGACCGGGTCGCCCGTGCGTTCGGGATTCGTCCAGGCCTTAACGATAACCTTCTGTCCGTTAGGACGGACGGAGTCGTCCCAGAGCGGGTTGCCGATACTGGTAGGGTCGAGCACCAGATCACGGGGTTCCGGGCACTCTTTGAGCACTTCCGCGTTCGGTTTCTCGCTGAACGAAAACAGCACCGGCCCCCGCATCAGCGCCACGCGGCCTTCCTGCAGCATTCGACCACGAACGAGCCGCCAGTTCATCGGCATGGAGATGGTGAGCGTGTCGCCAGTTTGCCAAAGCCGTTCGATTTCGGCGTAGCCGAGTTGCGACTTCGATGGGACGCATGGCACATCGCACACCGCGCACGCAATCGTCTCTGCCCAGCGCGGAGTGCGGAATCGGAAGCCGAACTGCACCGGCTCCGAACAGGTAAACGTCAGTTTGACGTCCCCTGAGTTCGGATACTCGGTTTCCTCTTTGATTTCCACAGTCTTGCCGTTGACATCGAATTTCTTGTAGCAGCTGGTGAACAGGTTCAGGGCGATGCCGCCGTCCTGGGTGCGGTAGTAGACCTTCTGCGGCAGTTCGGCAACCGCGCGTCGAAAGTTGCCGTTGCAGCAGAAGGTATCGCCGCCTTGAAAACTCCTTTTCCCCGTAAACGGCGTGAAGTAGCAGATATGACGACCGTCCGGGGACTGCGCCCCGAACAGGGCGTTGTACATCGTCCGTTCCATGATATCCCCATACCGCATATCGCCTTCCAATCGCATGAGGCTGTCAATCCAGCGAAGAAAATAGGCGGTGACGCACGATTCTTCGATGTTCCCGGAACCTTGTTGATTGTAGGTAAAATGCTCTCCTTCGGAGGTTGAACCGGTGATCAGCAAGCCGCCACGTCCTTGTTCGAGCAATTCCTGTTTCATCCACAGGCTTTTCTTGAGGTAATCGTCGCCGCCGATCAGTCGATACAGTTCCGTGTCGGGGTACATGTGGGAGAGCATCACGTAGACGTGATAGTGTGCTTTCGAGATGTTCTTCTCCCACACCTCGTACGGTTGCAGGTAATACCAGTGCGGCTCGTATTGCAGGCTCCTGGCAAAGTCCAGGTACTTCTTATCGCCGCTCACACGATACAGCTCGACGAAGCCTTCCGTGATGCCCGCAATGGACGTTCCAGCGGGAATCACATGTTCCCCATGCTGGTTCGCGGGGAACATCCGCCTGATATAGTCGGCCATGACTCGTGCGTCCGCCAGGGATTGGGGATTCCCCGTCGTGCGATAGTTTCGCACCAACGCCAGATTAATGTACTCCTGCTCGTGGAGAATCCAGTTAACAACGTTTTGATAGTTGTTCGGCTCGAGATTCCAAAATCCCAGGTATCCGTCCGGATCGCGAGAGGCCCGCAATTGATCGCTGATGTACTCCGTTCGTTGGGCGACTTTCGGGTCGCCGGTGTATTGGGCAAACAGACTGCCAGCGTCCAGGACCTTGCCGATCCCATAGTACACATTGCGTGTATCTCCGCGGTCCGTGCGGTTCCTGAACTTGTCCAGCCAGTCTCGGTCCAGGTCAAGGACCATGTAGTTCTTGTAAATCAAGTCCATGATGCGTCGGTCGATTTCGCCGCCCGTCATCTCCTCGTGAGTGAGCCTCTCCGAAATCAACTTATCCCCAATGAGCGGTTTGACGATATCCCGTTCCTCCGCCGCCGCGTCCGTGCAGGCAACGAGCACTGCGATGATGAGCAGTTGTCTCATACAGTGAAGGACGGCAATTGTGTTCCTCGCCGCCTGAGGAAATGCCGCTGGTGTGCGATCTGCTCGCCGCGCTGCGGGTAGAGTGTAGACCGAAGTCTTGCACTCGGCGGAGTGCTCGGTCGGCACTGATGCCAACATGTGGTCTGGCATGCCTGGACGATCTTGCCCGAACGGTTGACGCTCGCTCTTCATGATTGTCGATCCCCAAAATGACCGAGTGCGATTTTGCGTGAGTTGATACTTGCGAAACAAGGCGAAGGACAAAATGGGGAGCTCCTGGTCAATATGGTCTCGCGAAAGGGGGGGGCCAGGAGAAGTTCCCTGGAAGAAATTGTGGTCTGTTTGGGATGGGACCACAATGGCGCTTTCAAGCGGAAAGCACAGGTGGCCGCGGATGGAGAGCTGGCGAATCGGCATGGTGAGTCACAGTGTAGTTCGTGCCTGCCCACGTTCGTAGTTCCCAGGTTGCCGATGCATCTAGGGAAACTCGCTGATCACTCTCTTGTTCCGTGATTCTGCAGGACCCGTATATAATGGCTGCTTTCCCTCTTCGCGGGGCCTATCCGCTTGCTGTGCTGTCAGCGTCTTCTCGGCGGTTGCCAGGCATTCGCGGGCCTCGGCCACTCCCATACGCAGGACGGAATGAACTCCGTTCGTGCAGCGTCCACGACGATGCGAAGCAAGTGCCAGGGTCTCCGCCGTCTGCTCTTCGGCCGGCTGGTCCTCGACCAGTTACAGCGAAGGAGGCGCGTCCAGAAAACTCAACAGGCGGCGCGTCCCACTGTCTTCCAGAACACCGTTAAGCCGCACCTCTTTCTCGCTGACCTGGACATTCCAATCGCGGAACTCGTTGATCAGCATGCCATGATTGCACAGCGCCTCAAGTAGCAAAGGCTTGGCCACGTCGTGGATCACGGAAATGTCCTCGTTGAAGTCCGCTCGGAGGGCGCCGTTGCGTCGGTCAGTGACCGTGCCCCCGAACGTGACTCCGCGGATGCTGGCCAGGGCCTGGCTGGCCTTGTCGAGGTCAAGCAAAGTCTGGCACAGTGTTCGAGATTTTCGGTTGTTGGGGGGGGCGGGTAGAGCGGTGAGGAAGTGGTTTTTCTGGGTTTTTTGGGGAGTGACTATTGAGCGGCCGTCGGTCGGGGAGGGACGACGGTCGTCGGCAGACTCGCGGGACGGTACTCGACCCGGCAGCCGAACTCGTGGCCCTGCCCAGCGGCCCCGACTTCGGTGGTGGTGGCGGATTTCCAGCAGCGGTCCGGGGCTGCCTCGCAGACTTGCCTCACCAGCCCTTCCTGGATAGACTTGCTCCTGTCGGGGGAGTGTTGTTTTGTTGTCCGTCTATCTCGTTACCTTCGTGCACGAATGAGATTCGCCATGCGCTTGCCCGTTCGTTTTTTCGCACTGTTGCTGCTGCCCGTACTGGTCGTTGAAATTGCCGACGCTCGGGTTTGGAAAGATCAGACGGGAAGCTACACGATTGAGGGGAACCTCTTCGCGTATAACGACGAACACGTCGTTATTGAACGCGCTGATGGTGATCTGGGGATGTTCAAGATTGATTTTCTCTCCGAGGAAGATCGCGAGTACCTGCGATCGACGGAGGGCGCTGAATGCTCGAAAAAGCATCTCGATTGTGAGCAGGCATGGGAATTGATCGACGGGTTCAAGCTGGTCGGGACCCTGGTCGATTACACGCGAACCCAAGTGACGATCCAGCGGCGTCGCGGACGGATTTATGTCAATGACCGGCATTTTGACGCGCTGCCGCCGGTCTACCAGACGGTTGTCATCAAGTCGATCGGGCAGTTCGAGCAGATCGCCGATGTGGATCAAGCCAAGTTTAGCCGATGGGTCCTGCAGCTGCACGGTCGGCCGCGCACCTTCGAGGTCGATGGAATTGTGATGGAACTGAAGGATGGCAACGAATACACGATTCCGTTCGTGCTGTTCAGTTCCGGGTCGCTACGGTTGCTGCGGGGGGGCTGGGAAGCATGGCTGGCCGCATACGAATCGAAAGACTACAGCACGCTCGATGACGAATCATTCCGCCTGCAGGCTCAAGCGGCAGCGATCATCCGCAATCAAGAAATCTCACACCAAATTGCCGCGGCTCAGTATAATCTTGACCTGATTCGTTCTGGCATCACTTCGCTGTGGGAAGTGACTCTCTATCCCGGCCCGGGTAATCCCTTTCCGCCGCGGTGGGTCTTGGCCCAAGGTCGCAATAACATCCAGGCAGTCAGTATGGCGTTGCAGCAGAATCCGGGGTTTGTCGCGGGCCCCGTGCGACGGATTCGTTAGGCGGATTGTGCAGTCTGCCCGATAGACGCTTGCCGACGACGCGCGACCGTAGCTGCGGTCGCGTAATCCGTAGCTGCGGTCGCGTAGACCGCGGGGGGTAGCTGCGGTCGCGTAGACCGCGCGGGGCGTAGCTGCGGTCGCGTAGACCGCGGGGGGGAGCTGCGGTCGCGTAGACCGCGGGGGGTAGCTGCGGTCGCGTAGACCGCGGGGGGGCGCCGAGAGGCGTGCATGGCGGCTGACTACCGGCCACCGCATTCACGATCCCTCCGGCGGAGACAGGCAACAGCGGCATCCAGGTCCGCAGCCGCTGCGATGACGAGGCCGGTTGGCTCGAAGGTCCACAAGTCGATCTCAACCCATCCGGCCCGTGGCGAAACCGTACAGATGCGCATCACTGACCGTCACGAACAGCAAGGGATACGGATGCTCTGTTACTTGCTTGTGCAACCGAGGATCGTTGCTCACGGCAGTTCCTCCGACAATGCTGCGTGGCGGGCTTCGATAAGAAACTCGTTGGCCTGTTGGTAGTCTGGGCGAGAATGCCATGAGGGTGGGGCAATCCGCAACGCACGAAACCGTTCTTCTCCGGCACTCCGATTGACGCCGCAAGATGCGGAAAGCTGTCGGCGACCAGCAGGGTGAGCGACCACCTCTTGGCCATCTGTAAGCATGCCCTCGACAACGGGGAATTCGGGAGGAAGCATGGCATTCTCGTGACTGGCTGTATTGTGCGGTGGTACGGTTGTTCATTCTGTTGGCATTTGATCGGCATGTGTCTGGTGGTAATTGCGCAATGCCTGTTCAATCTGCCGCAAGTTTTCCGCTGCTCGCTGTCTAGCGTGTGCCTCTCGTGCCGCCTGAATCGCTGGCGGAAGAAGGACTCCACCAACTCCGCAACACAGTAGAGCACAGCCGCCGAGTGCCGCAAACAGGACAATGAGCAGAGTACGGCTCTTCTGCGACCCGTTTGGCATATTCGTCTCCATCCTCATTCCCCAGGTTCTGCTTTGTGTCCACGGTTTACTTTCTTCGCACCGGGCCGCCACCAAAAGACTAAGATGCCAAAAGACTAAGATGCCAAAAGACTAAGATTCCAAAAGACTATGACGCCAAAAGACTGTGATGCCAAAAGACTATGATGCCAAAATCCACGCGATCCGAGACTCCGGTTCACCGCTTGGCTCCGAACAAGATCAGTGTACCTGAAAGAACTTCGACAGAGCACTGGTGCATGCCAGGGGATTTTCGTACCACATTCCGTGCGTCGCATTGGGAATGATTACTCGCTTGGTGGTGCGTTGCGGTAGCGTTTTTTCCAGCTCCGCATCGGTCAATCGCAACGGGCCTATCGAGTTCTCTCCGGATATCATCAGTATCGGCATTGTCAATGATGCCACCTGCTGTCTTGACAGTGGCGCAAACATATTGTCCGACATCACCTCAGCAACGAATTCCGGCGCATTTCGCAGAACGGCTTCCTTGTTTGCCTTAGGCAATGCGTTGAACGCACCATCACGAATCGCGTAGTCAACGAAAACTCGTATCGCCTCCTCTTCCTTTCCTTCATTGAGGGCTTTCCGCGCGGGATCTACAAAACGCGTCTTTTGTAGCATTAGCATCTGCTTCCCCTCGTCTTGATGCTCGGACATCTCGGCAAGCCAAGGAAGTAGCGGCGGCTCCGCCAGTACGAGAGTTCGGACCATTTCTGGGTGGTTCACGGCAAGATGAAGGGCCGTGTAACCTCCATACGAATAACCAACGACATGCGCTTTCGGCAGCTTCAGCTTCGTAATGAACTCCGCCAAGTCTGTTGATTCGATAGCAGTTGAGTGGTTGGCCTTCGGGGGGACAGAGTTACCATTTGGGTAATTGTATCGCCGGCTGTACGCGATCGCTCGGTAGTCTCTGCCGAACGACTCAACGAATGAAGTCCACATATACAAGTCACCGAGTGTCCCGTGAATGAAGATTACGGGCGTACCCGCGCCAGCTTCGATGTAACTGAGTCGGATGCCACTATCGAGTGTGATGTCCCTAATTGGCGGCGCAGACGGTTCTTGTGCGGCAGTGAACCGCGCACAAACGAATATCGCGAAACAAGCCGCAACGATTGATTCTTTCAGCATTGGCTAATCGCTCACTATTCTGTTCGAAACTTGTTTATGGATGTTTCCGCCTATCACCGATATAGGCCGCAGAGTTGCGGCCTACGACACAAGCAGACACTCTTCACAAGTCGCATTCTAGCAGGGAATTGTTGTATTGCACGGCCTTTCTTGCGTGATAGGCGGTTTCCGCCCAACGCTTCGGCACTAAACGCGGAGCTGCCGTGCGCCAACATAACTGCTGCCACAGACACCCCGATACTGACACCGAGCCCAAAGAACAACATCACGCCCATCCACAATCGCATCGACCGGGTCCTTACGTTAGGACCCGTCAATTCTTCCTTGGATCGGACGTAGCCGACACCCCGATTCTATCCGCTTCCGCCCAGCCACTCCACATCGGCTTTCGTACACGTCTGGGGAGGCATGCGCCCGGCGAGCAACAATGGTTTGTTTTCTGAAGCATCCGAGAAAAGGGATGACTTGACGGGACGCAAGCGAGCGGAACGTATGTAGTTGTCTGGCGCACCTGAACAATAAACACGGCGCGCACTTGCACGATAATGCTCAACACCCAATTGGCAGCTTAACCCTCACGCCCTTCGGTCTCGGCTACTGCCGCATCTTAACGGCCGCAAGCGCTTCCTTGGCGGCTGACTTGATGAATCCGCTCGGGTCAGTTTTCGTCGTCTGCTCCAGGGCGGAGAGGCACTTACTTGTGCCGATGGTCTTGAGGATCGCGCACGCCTCCCGCCGCGCCCGTTCGTCCTTGCTATCCAACTGTTGGATGACCGCCGCCTCGGCTGCCGGTCCGAGGTCCTTGAGCGACTGCGAGGCGGCCGCTCGGTCACCGAGATCCACGAGCCGCGCCGCGATCGGCTCGGCCGCTTCCGCTGCCTGGAGCCGCGCGAGGGCCTTCATCGCCGACTGACGCACCCAGGGAGACTCGTCTTCCAGCACTCGAATCAGCACCGGCACGTTGTCCTTGATCGCCCACGTCTCCAGAGCCTTGGCAGCGTCTTTGCGCGTGAAGCCGTCGTCCTGGTCCACGAGCAGGCGTTCCAGGGTCTGGGCCACCTCCGGATCCGGGTTCTCGGGGCTCTTCATCGACAGGTCGCGCAAGGCTCGGATCATGTGCGTGCGATCCCCCGACTTCAGCGCGGTCAGCAGATCCGCCGTCTCCTGCGCGCTGAGGGGAGTCTTGCGCTGGGCCTCGCGTGTTCGAGCCGCTTGTTGCGTCCTCGCCCTGGCCGCCTCGGCCTCCTCTGCCAACGTGGCTTGCTCCGCCTCGTCGAGCAGGTCATAGGTTACTTTCAGGGGAATGTCGATGCTCACGCCTCCCTTGCGGAGAGTGACGGTCATCGCGAAATCAAGTCCCGCGGAGACCCCCTGCTTCCTATCGAACGTGTACTTCCCGTCGCCGGTGATCTCGAAAGGAGGCTTTTCGTCGCTGGTCGCCGCCGCCCGAAACTCGTACCGCTTGCGAATCGTCACAAGACTGTCGGTCGTGCTCTCGACCGTGTACACGGTCCGCTCCCGCGCGGGCACGAAGCCTTCGCTGCTCGCGTCCGGGCCGAAGTGCGGTATTCCGTCGCGGATGATGATCCCCGCGTCGTTCTCGACCGTCCACGTGGGCGGGGAATCCGCCGCCAGCGGTTCGATCATCAGATACGACAAGTTGCCCAAGAGAAACGGAAGTTGAGAGGTTCCTTGCTGGCGCGTGATATAACCCTGCGGGTCAACGGTCAGTTCACTCCAACTCATCGGGCCGTGCAGGCCCACCCCCGTTAGCGGCGAGAACGAGGGCCCCATCCGTGGTCGGATCGGGCCAGCCGGCCCGATGCCTCTGGGACCCATTCGGCCGGGGCCACGCGGACCCCGGGAGCCAATTGCGCCCGCCATGCCGCCCGCACCCGCTTTCGGTCGCCGATTCTCCATGAGAGTGCCCCGAAAACGAAGCACGGCGCAGTTCGTATCGGCCGACACTGCGTGATAACTCGGGTTGCCGGTCATTTCGAGTGACTCGTCCCCCAAGTCCACCTCGATCTTGACCCTGTATACGTAGTCCTGCCCCGCCTTCCAGGCATATCGCAGCCCGGTACTTGGCCCACCTGGAGTGCTCGGCACGCTTGCGCCGCGGTCTGGGGTGGTCACGGCTGGACCAGCGAAGGGATTCGTCACCTGGGATTCAAGATATTGGCGGTCCGGGTCGCTCAATCGGTCGATCGCGACCTCAATGACTTGGCCATCCTCTTTCTTCAGCTTGACCTTGGTACCGTCCGACTCCACCAACTCGGCCAGGATTGAGAATCGGCCCGTCTTGTCCTTCCAGGTCCTCACCTCAGCCGATTCCGAGCCCATGGCGAGTACCACGCAGAACGCAACAGCCGCGACCCTCACTGTGTCCCCCTTTCCGCCGGCACGGCGATAAGCTGCTAAAGTCCCCGACCCGGCCCGACTGGTGTCTAGCGTACTCCCACCGCGAGGTTACCACAAGAATGCAGGTGTCGTGGGCGGCCTCGTCGGCTAAAGCCAGCCAGCAATCCTTCGTTAGTTGGCGACGTGCCAATGGCCTGATTCTAACCACGTCCACAATTGCCGTTCAACATCATCCGGCGGATGCCTCTGCAGGGGTGGCCGACCGCTGTTCATCAATCGGTCGATTGTTTCGTTTCCCGAAAAAGGCATGAGATCCTGATTTCAACGGCCCAGGGCGGCGACCAGTCGTCGTTCCTGTCGCACCCTGGGCCGGGCCATTCTCCGGTATTGTATGTCAGTCAATAATCTGTTCCAAATGTCCCCAGAGATCATCGAGCGTCGACGGCATCACATAGACGATTCTTCCAGTGCGGTCGATTAGGACCGACAGATGCTCCCCCAGCTCCAATCCGTTCAGCAGGGGTGATTCTTCCCCCCGCACCAGATTCGGCCATGGAATCTGTTTGTCGTGGAGCCACTTCTTGACCAAGTAATGGTATTCCACATAGTCGGTATTTACGCCGACAACCTCGAGTCCCTTGTCGTGGTAAACGCGGTAATGCTCGAGAACATGATCCACCTTAAAGTTGTCAATCCTGTCGTGGCGTGCGGTCCAATACAACAGCAACACAGGCTTGCCCTGATATCTGTTCCAGTCGAAGGGCTTGCCACCCAGCAGAGTACCGGTGACGACTGCTTGTTTCCCCATCAACTGCTCGCGCTGAAAAGGTAGACGGCGTTCAGGTCCCAAAAAGACGTTATCTACTCTAATGTAGCCGGAATCGTCGCGAAGGAATTCGCCACCCGCGTCACGCAGCACGAGTTCGGCATCCATTGTGCACTTCGGCAGGGACCGACTCAGTTCTTCGAGCTTGCGCGCGATACGCCTGAACTTCGCAGTCCAATCTCGCCAAGTGTGGTGGCCGGCTTCAGGAACTCCACGCCGCGGTCGGTAAAGTCATTATCCCACAGACCGAGTTCTTCAAGGTGCGGTAGTTTCGCGAGGTGCCGCAGTGACTCGTCGGTGATGACCGGTTGCTTGGATAGGTCGTAGTTACCTGTGAAGATATTTCCGGGAGGGCTGGGATTGTTGCGGTACAGCATCACGCGTTGCACACTTGGGGCGTCGGCCACGTATCGCGCGGCTTCATCGCTGATCAGGAAGCAGTAGGCCAGATTCACTTCGCGGACGTGTGGCAGGAATCGCAGGTACCGCACGTCGTCATTGACGGTGATTCTCTGGTTGAAGTCCACCGCAATCACTCGGCCCTCGTCATCAAATGTCAGGTCAGCCTTTGCCCGCAGTGCTGCGATCGCGGCACTTGTTTCGTCGCCTCGCGAGTCAGGAACGGCGCTCAGCAGCATGGCGGCGACACATATGGCTGCTGCCGTCCGGAGGTTCTTCATGGTCCACATCCTCGTAGCTGTGCGTGCCGGTGGACCCGCTGCCGCCCGACCGCTCGAAGTCGACCTCCCGATGCCTCTGGAGAGGCGTACGCCGGGTGGGCAGCAAAGGGTCGTTAAACGCGTGCTCCAACAATGGTATGAGTTCTCGGTGCCTCCGAGGCTATTGGGCCAGTCTAGCCACCGGCTGCATCGTCGTTCGAATGGTCGGATGTGTTTGCACGAATCAGCGGCAATCGCCGAAGCGCAAGGCGGCGTTCAGTCACCGTCACAGCGGCACCCGCAAGTAAGTCGCCTTCGACTGCCTGAACCACCTGTTGAGTAAGTCGCGCGACACCGTCACCTTTCAATCCTTGAATGCGAATTCGGATCACCGACGGTGCACGCGCCTTGGACCGCGCCAGAAGAGCGTGGAAGTCAGAATCGAGCGTCACCACGATCGCGCCCAGGTCTCTTCCCGCATTCATGATTGTCTCGTCGGTCGCAGCGGCCAATCCCAACTTCCCAACATGCACCGACTGCAATCCCATGCTCTGCAGATGCTGGACGGTCGAACGAGGCAAGCCCTGGTCGAGTAATAACTCTATCACGCTTCGTGAAGCTCCAGAACTTTGTCATCGAGGCTGGCCGCCGCATAGGCCAAGGCCTGACACACATCTTCGTCTTCCAATTCGGGATACTCCGCGTGAAGCTCTTCGCGATCAGGGTATGTGGCCAATGCTTCGAGTACGCGTCGGACGGTCAGCCGCAGGCCACGAATGCACGGTTGCCCGTTCATCACCGCTGGATCACTCGTGATTCGATTAAAGCCGGGCATGTACTGACTCCTTGGGTTACCGAGCCGTTCATTGATGCACCTTTATTGTACCTCGACAAATGAACGAGCGCCAGGGGTACCTGGGTTGCCCGAGGCTGCCCGCTATCTCGCCGGTGGCAGGCAACGTGCCGCGGTATCTGATTGCCTGACAAACGGCCTTTTCCTTGGACGTACGCTCTGTCCACAGCCAGCAGTATTCGGGATGCCCCAGGGCGCATGCCGAAATCAGTTCGACGAACTTAAGGGCCACCATTTTCACGGAGTCGTGGCCGGTGTTTCGGCTCGCAAGGTCCTGAGTCGTTCGACGAAAGCCCACCAGTACTCCACATCGTGGTTCTTCAGAGCCCGCTCTGCGAACTCGTCGCGAAGAGTTGGATTGGCCCTCACCATCTGTTTGCTGGCTGACCCGGTGAGTGGCCCGGCACGCGACCTGGTGCGAAGTGTCGAACTCTTGGAGAAGCTGCGCCAGATCAATCCGGAAGGCACCGCGACACGATTCTCGTGTGGCGTGATCGCCTTCCACCAAGGTGACTGGGACAAGGTGATTGAGCAGCTTCCAGCACTCGTCGTTGACGAACAATTCGAGATGGACTGTCGAGTCTTCGCCTCAGTCTATGTGGCGATGGCGCATGCTCAGAAAGGTGACGTTCAGAAGGCGAACGAAGACTTGCGCACGGCGCGTGAGATCATCGAGAAGGTCAAACCATACGAAGGCAGAGACCAGCTGACCGCCCTGGTGAGCGAAGTGGAGCTGTTGTTGCAGGCACAATCCGAGTCCCCGCTTCTGGACAAGAAGTAGTTCGACACGTTTCCAACAAGAGCGGCTATATGCCATCACCTACCGCGGCGTGGTAGAATGCACGGGACGAACTTCCTCCGCGCGATGCGATGGCACGCGGATTTGTCTGGCCCTCCATCAGGCGGCTGCGACCGATGCATGACGAAGAGACATCTCAGGGCTCGGGCGCGACGCCACAGAACGGGTCCGGCCCCGGCGAGAACGCGCGACGAGACATTCAGTTGCGGGATGATCCAGCAGCGCACGCTGCCCGAGGAGAGTTCGAATGCGGCACGCCGTTTGGCAGTTACACACTGCTGCAGAAGATCGGCGGCGGCGGTATGGGAGTTGTCTGGAAGGCTCAGGAGAATTATCCTCGCCGGATCGTCGCACTGAAGCTGGTGAAGCCGCAGTTGTTCGCGCATCAGACAGCAGAGGAACGAGCGCGCACAGTCCGGCGATTTCGTACTGAGATCGAGACAGCCGCACAACTCGAGCATCCCAACATCGTGCCCCTCTATCACGCGGGCGAAGAGAACGGACAACTCTATTACACGATGCAATATGTTGACGGACGCAGTCCGCTGCACATCTTGCGCGGTTACCTCCCCACGGTCGCTCCGGGCGACACGCCGAACCTCCTGTCAACGACCTCGCGCGACGAACCGAAGGCACAGTCATCCGTACCAGGTACGGCCACAGCGCCCGCGGCGGCACTGGCGGTCCGTTCGGAGCGCGAGCAGTGGCGAAGAGCCGCCAAATATGTGACTCAAGCTCCGAGCTCTGCGAAGCTTCGAGGCGTTCTGCGACAATTTCAACCATCTGGACCTGGCCCAAAGCAACGACTTGAAGATGATGTGGAAGTTCGTGTCGTTGGCGGCTGCCGTGCGCAGCCTGTACGGCAAGGTGGGGCAAAAGGACTCGAGCCTTGCGTCGCTCACCAGCAGCTTGCCAGCAGCCTATCGTCGCGCGTACGCATCACTCCTCGAACTCTCACCCACAACCGTGTTGGCGCTGCTGCGCAGCCGCTCGGCCGTGTATATCGACCGGCTGGAAGAAGCTGCGAAACGGCACCCCGAGGGAACGCTCCATTTGATGCGGGGGAGCTTGCTGTCGGCGGCCGAGCGGTATGCCGAAGCGGAAAGCGCATTCGCCGCCGCAGCGGACGCGTCGGCAATTATTCCCGGTGTAAATCGCGAGGCCCCCATGCTGGCCGCCGCCGCCGCCCACCTCGCCTATTGGGAACCCGAGCGGAATCCGGCGTACTTGCAGCGGGCTGTGGAACATGTGCGCCGCCGAGTCCGCTTGGGACCGTCACCTCCGTTTCAGTCAGCGATGCTGCTACACATTGCCAACACCGCGGCTGATGAGGGCTTGGCCCAGACAATTATCTGGCAAGTGTTGGATCAGTACGACGACGATGCCGAGTGGCTGATCACGGTCGCCGAAAATGAACTCGCGCACAACAAACCGGAGCGGGCTTGACACGTTGCGCCACGCGTTGGAGATCGCACCGGACAACGCCAAGGCCAGGGAGCTGAAAACACGGGTCGAAGTCTCGCAGATGGACGAATGAAGCTGTCGCGTCGGCAAACCAGCCTCGGCAGCACGACATCCGAACTCACCACTCGCGATGGCCGCAGCAGGTGCCTTCAGAAACCCCCTGCGCGTCCTCGTGACCTTAACGTCCGCGAAATAGTCAGTTGATGAATTGGTGACACGGTGACGGGTGGCCGGCGTCGGACGGGGGACGGAAAAGGGTCCAGGAGTCATTTCTGCGAAGCACCCGCAGGGCCGTCCCGGGAAATAACTCCTGGACCCTTTTCTGCCGGCTCACCTACCACCACGGAACCGTCAGCGGATATTGCGTAGGCGTTGCTATAAGAGCTGCTGGTAGTCTCAGCGGGAAGTTGCCCGAGGCCGACCATGCCGGTGGAGGACGTCCAGATAAACGCCTCGTTCACGCCGCTGGCGTTTCTACTCCAGCCAACGACTACGGAGCCGTCAGCGGAAGCATTGCGAGCCCAACTCTCCCCCGTGCCGCCCGGCAGGTAGCCCAATCCCTGGAAATGCGTGGCACCCTGAATCTGCAGGGCCGCATCCACTTGTCCGGTTACACAGAGGACCACCAATGCCATAGTCGAGCACAACACGAATCGTGTCACGGCTTAGTCTCTTTCGGCTAGTGGACCATCGCACCGCTGTCGCCACCAGCCTAGCCGAACACCATCATGCGCCCGCCTCTGACCGAAAGCAATCATGCCCCCAAGCACTTGCGCAAATACGAAGGGCGTCGAGTCTCTGACGGGTGGCTGGCAAGATGCCCGGCAGCAGCGATGTGCAAGGAAATGAGAGAGGGAGCAGGTACCGCGGTTACTGTCAGGGTAAGCTGGCTAACGACTCGTCGGGATATTGGAGTGCGGATTATGTATGCGATATCCGGCTGTGGTACATTCATGGCTGTCGTATCACCCCTAAACAAGAACGTCAAGGCAAGGCTCAAATGAGGGATAGCCGCAGTCACAGGATCGTCTTCGTAGCCCACTGCCTTCTGAACCAGAATTCCAAGGTGGCTGGCCTCGCATCTTACTCGGGTGTGTTCACTCCACTCATTTCCCTCCTCGTCGACGCCGGTGTCGGAATCATCCAGTTGCCATGTCCTGAATTCGTCCACCTCGGACCCTCACGCCCCGTCGGAACGGACACCGTTGAGCAGTATGACACACCAGAATACCGGGCCACTTGTCTTGGTATCGCGCAGCGAGCTGCAGCAACTGTCGTCTCGTACAAGGAGGCCGGATCCGAAACCGTATGCATACTGGGAGTCGAGGGAAGCCCAAGCTGCAGTGTATCTCGCGTTCCTCGCTTGGTCGCACAGCATCGCTCCGAACTCCAACCCGGAATGGGGATCTTCGTTCAGGCGGTGGATGATCAACTCTCGGCCAGTGGCCTGAATATACCCTTGCTGGGTTTACCGGAATCGGAAGAAGCAGGCGATCTTCCTTCAGCTCTGGCTCGCCTCCGAAGACTACTCGAACAGTAGGGAAACCACCGTATTGCGAACAGTCGCGGCCTAACCCGGCAGAGGCATGCGAAGGCTGATGTGGAGTGGCCGGGCGGCAGCGGGTAGAATTGAGCCGTCGGGGCGTCCCGGCAAAGGAAGAATTGCTGGTTGGAGCGGCCATCGCTATTACCGGGCGAAAAGGTTTGTTTGCGAAAAGGTTTGTTTGCGAAAAGCGGGCCCGTTGAGTTTACCAACCCGCGCTGCTGGGCGATGACGTCGGATGGTAAAATCAAATGACGATGCAGCGCACACAATCCTCGCCGCCCGGTGGCAGGGCGACCCAAGGACTGCAATGAAACAACGTATGAACCTGCTCCACAAACCCGGCGTGCAAATAATCGGCGGCCTCCTGTTCGTTCTGGCCAGCCTCGCCTCCCTGCCGTCGCTCGCGGCAGACACGCGCGACGCCTTGCTGGAAAACGCGACGGCGCACTGGCGGCTGGGTGACGGCGCACAAGACGCGAAGCATCCGCTGGCCATAGTCGGTGACATCCAGTTGAATATCGCCGCGGAGGGCGGAGGGGCGACACCTGAGGCGAAGGTCGCGCGCCTGGCCGGGGCGTATTTTGACGCCGGCAAGAACCTTAATCTCCAGGGCAATCAATGCACGGTGTACCTGCGGGCACGCGATCCGCGCGGACGTTGGGGGCAGGCGTTGTTCGCGAAGCGCGGCACGCACGCCTTCATCAATTTCAACCTCTTCGCCAGTGGCGACCGATTCGGATTTGAACTGCACGGCGACGCGGGCACGCTCGGGGC
The DNA here is from genome assembly GCA_963802295.1 of uncultured Planctomycetota bacterium. GTDB lineage: Bacteria > Planctomycetota > Planctomycetia > Pirellulales > Pirellulaceae > JAJRVM01. The sequence goes on from CAWDIM010000017.1 coordinate 377,365, forward strand.
CGTCACCTTTCCTCTGTCGCAGATCAATGCCACGGCCTGGCATGATTTAATCGGGCGTTACGACGGCAAGACGATTGAAATCATCTGTGATGGCAAGGTGATGGCGAGCTCGCCGTGGGAAGGAGGCAATCTGACGCAGAATCAGGTAGCCCTGCTCATCGGCGCGGAAATCAATCAGGGTCAGGCCGTCCGTCCTTTCAGCGGCGACATCGAGGAAGCCGCCATCTGGTCGCGTGCTTTGAGTAACGATGAAATTGCTGCTCTTGTTCGCGAAGCGGAACGGACTATGCCGGTGAGAAAGTCAGAAGTCCGAATTTCGCCGCTCCATTATCGCCCGAAAACGGGCAATGTCGGTGACGCCATCGCCTTCTATTGGCAGGACCAGCATCACATCTTTTATCTCCACCACGCCAAGTGGGAACACATTGTCAGCACCGACCTGGTTCATTGGAAAGACCTCCGGCCCGCCTTGTTGCCTTGCCACGATCCCACTGGCCCGGATGCGACTTGCTGGACGGGGAGCATTGTCGAGCTCGGCGGCACGTTTTACCTGTTCTACACCGGCCAGAATCCCCAAGACCCGAACAACGATCAGAAGGTGATGCTGGCGACGAGCAAAGATTTGATTGCCTGGGAAAAACAGCCGGACCGCACGTTCTATCCCGATGGCACAATCTATTGGAGCAAGTCCATCAACGGGCCGATTCCCGGCATGGGTTATCACCACCAGGCGTTTCGCGATCCCGACGTTTTCTGGCATGACGGCAAGGGACAATGGTGGATGCTCCTGCACGCGCTGACCGCCGAAGGCCATAAGCCCTGCATTGCGCTCTTCACCTCCCCCGACCTGTTGGACTGGACACCGCACGCGCCGCTGGCCACTTATACAGAAGCGATGTCGTTGGATTGTCCCCACGCTGCGCCCGTGCAGGACCGTTGGTTCATCATCGCCGCCGACACGTGTTACGTTTCGACTGAAAAGCCTGAAGGACCGTATCCGCCGGACATGAAGCTCTACGACAGCGGCGATCTGTTCGTGCCGAAATCGCTGTTCGACGGTAAGCGACGTTTGATCTGGGGCTGGATTCGCGACTTGGAGGGAAATCGCGACAGCGGCAACCCTCTGTGGGGCGGCACGCTCTGTGTGCCGCGCGAGATTTTTTCCGGGTCCGCGGGCCAGCTCTATTCCCGCCCCGCCGCGGAAATCACGGCGGCCTTCACCGAAACCGCTCTGAATCTCGCCTCCAAGCCAATGCCGGACAGCACGGACGGGAATTGGAAATTCACGGACGGCAAACTCGGCTGCGGCCCGGAAGGCGGTGCGTGCCGCTTCAACGTTCCCGACGATTACATGATACAATGCACCATCCAACTTGATCCGGCGGCGACGCTGACGGTAAAGATGCGGCAGCAGAACGAGGACTACGCCGGCTATCCGTTGGTAATCAGCCCGAAGACTCAGGACGCAAGCATCAGCCGCGCGCAACATCGTTTTGGCCGCAACATCGAGCTCGATGCTGCCAAACCCATCGCGTTGCAAGCCTTCGTCCAGGGCGCGATCCTCGAGTGCTTCATCAACGGGAAGGATGCCTTCACCTGCCGGGCATATGATTATTCCAAGGGCGGCTTGGGCCTCGAAGTCGACGGCGGCGCGATGAAGATTCTTGATCTGACCGTGAAAACTCTGCCGCAGGAAACGGTCCACCCCTTTAATCCGGCTGGACCCGCAGGAACAGCCGACAACGGGGGAGACGTCGAGTCCGTCGGCCCTGGGGAAAGCGGGAAGGAGCCCCGTTGAGAAGCGCCCGTGACGCGATGCGGAGCGCCGTTGATTGCAGGTTGATTCAGAAAGTCATGCGATTCTTGGGAGGTGCAACTAAGGACCCTTTGCTGCGCGGCAGTCGCCTGCCTCCCCAGAGGCATGCGAAGGGCGATGTGGAGTGGCTGGGCGGGATTGGTAGAATCGGATCGTTGGCGAGTCGCCAACAAACGAACGTATTCGCGGGACTGCCAGATATCACGTGTTCGCAGCCAGCCAACGCCGGATGTGATCGGCGACCTGAGTCGCAGTGGCTTCTAGTGATTTGGTTGAGTACTTGCCGTTTCGCCGGACCCAGTACTGTCATCCCACTCGCTGCTAAACGAGTTCGATTTGGTACGTTGGCCCGCCTCGCGGCTTGAGACTTATGCGGATGTCAGCTGGAAGTCTCGACCTCGACACGAAATTGACCGTCCAGGTATCGTAAGTGCTGTCTGGAAAGCAAACGGCGCCGATGACTCGTGCAAATCCGGTCGTACAAGTACTTGTTATCCGTCTAGGATCGTGATAGTGACGAGCACAACTGACACGCAAGACAGACGCAGCGGACTCCGCTTTGGAACCCGTTCGATGTTCGTCACGATCGCCGTACTTGGCGTGCTATTCGCTGGTTACGGATGGCTCAACCGTCGGTTCTTTGAGCCGCGCCGGCAATCTGACGCGGTCGAAATGCGTCTTGAGTCTCTCGCCAGTCGTCGCCCAAATGACATGTCGCCGCGACAATGGGAGAGTGCAGTGGCCTGGACTCTGAATCTCCATGGCAATAGCCTTATCATGTTTCAGGCGGGTGGAGAGCAGATACGCAGGCTCGACCAGCGACTTGCCGAGAAGCTCGCCGGTGAGGTCAACATGGATACGATTCACTGGATATGGGACGAGTATGCCGAGATTTGTTCGGGCGGGGCGAGTTACCAGCGATTCAGAGCCCAAAGGGATGACGAAATTAGTCGCGGTGGGGGTAATTGGGGATTGAATGTCCCCTAAGTGGCGCGGGTTGCCGAGCAGCGCCGCCGGATAACCATCGATGGCAGCCGAGCGGCGGGTCGGGGCGGTCCTGATGGCAAGCTGTATGGCCGCCGCTGGTTGATTTGTGTCGTTCTCGCACTTTCCCAATAATCGACCATCAAATGACACTCCCGGTCACAGCCGCACATACCGATAATATGTTGATCGTGAGATTCCCAGCCTCTGGCAGATGTCGTCGATATCCAAAGTCTTGTCGGCGTTGAGCTTTTTGGCGAGGACTACCTGCGCCTCGCCAGACGTGATCTTGGGGCGTCCTCCGGACTTGTCGCTGTCCCGCATCTTCTTCCGCGTGCGACGTACTTTCTCGTATGCATAGTAACACGAGCGACAACGGCATTCCCGGCCCCGACGACGGCTCCGCCAGCGGAACTCGGAGATCGGCTTGCAGCAATAGCAGCAATAGCAGCAATTGCAAATGCGGGTTTCTTCGGTGCGGTCTATGCTATGAGTCCCGCGTGGATCGTATTCTTGGAGGCCATTCGGAAGACGAACAACGAGCGCATCCGGGTGTTGCAGGGGCAGGAGAAACCCAACATTGTCGATCAGGAATTGCAGACGCGGGCCTTAATTGCCTTGGCTGCCGCCGTGGCACCGAATCCAGAGAAGCCGCCGTTCTTCGTTGAGTTCCCCCAGAACGCGGACGGTAAGTTAGATGATGCAACGTGGCAGAAGTGGCTCCAGCACGATTCCTACACAATGATTGGCACGCACCGTCTCCTTGATGGTCCAGTCGATGCTGACGTTCTCCCGGATCTTCTGCAGCAGCTCGTGGGCGATGATGGCTGAGCTGGGCGTTGCCCATCACCTGCACGGCACTCTCGTTAGCCGCCAGGGCATCGTAGAAGGCGACCTCATCGTCATTGAGCCCCAGGTAATCGACCACTAAGCCGTCGGGCTTGTCGCGAAAGACGCGGTCCAAGGCCTGCAGCAGGTAAGCCCGAAAGACCGGTACTGCGGGCAACCGGTAGGAAGATGGTCGTCCCGAACTCGCGGTGCGTCAGACGCAGCAGTCGGGACGCGAATCAGGTCGAAACCCTGCTTCTGGGTGCGACCAAGAAACACGGCGGGCGAGCGTTCCCGTGGTGGAGAACGATCGCCCTAACCTGTTGTCCCATGCGGATCTAGGTGACTCGGCGCGACATGGGACGCAGGGTAACGTCAAGCGGAGGGCACGGGGCTCGACCCCGCAACCCCTTACGGGGCACCTCATTTCCAAGCGGATGCGGATTGCGCGGATTCGCGAGGAAAACAGCAGGACACGTGCAGCGTGGGGGCAAATGCGGGGGCAGTTGAATTGAACGCGCAAAACATCGATGACGATCTACGGGCCGTCATCGAAGCATGGTCACGATTGCCCGACGCAGTGCGGACTGCGATTCGCGTGATCATTCAAAACTTGTGACAGCAGGGCAGGGGATATGTCCGACGTGTCGTGATGCGTGGTGGTCATGAAGGGAGATCGAGATGCACAATGAGTTTGCACAAGTTTCCGATTGGCCGAACATCTGTCGGCGCGCCGGTGGCCGACGACGCTACAACCGCGTCCGACAATTCCGAGCCGTGCAGCGCCGGCGCGACTCGCGTCCTTGTTGCTCGAAGAAGGACTCGCCTGGGGATACCAGACCCGGATGGCCGCGAAGCTCGGTGTGTCGCCTTCCACGATCTCACGAGACTTTGCGCTCCTGCGACTCGGTCTCCGACACCCCACGGACCACAACCACGAGCAGCGTGCCCGAGCCGCACTCGACCGGCGGGCGAAGAACGAGGAGTTGGTTTGAACTTTAAGGTGTGTGCCAGACGGATTACCTGGTCGTGGACGTTTCGAGTTTGTCCGAACCGAACTCGTTGCTGAATTCTGTTGGAGATCCTTGTGTGTTTCGCCGCCGAGTCAGCCGCCGTGGCGGGTTGGGAACGCCAGATGAATGAAACGAAGAAATGGAGCGTCCGAGTAAGTTCTGCCGGGATCGAACGGTGCTGATAAGACAGCTGTGCGACGGCGGTGTCGCGATATCAGTGCAGGCAATCTCGCTTCGGAATCAGAGGGTCGACTCTCCCCTGTCGCCGCCTTCTGTTTTACCAGAAATGTCTGGCAACGGGAGGGTGTGTCATGGCCTCGGCGACATCGCTGTCACGGCGATCTGCCGATTGGGGTATGACGGGTTCACGGGCCTGTCGCGCCTAGAACAACACGGAATCCCAGATAATTCCCACGGCGAAATGGCGCGACTCCATTCCGCGTCGCGGCATCACAACCGGTCGCGCTGAGCTCCCAATAACCCCCTCGACACACTCGCTGCGCACGTTCGGTCATCCAGTCTTGACACCACTCCGACACGTTTCCGTGCATGTCAAACAACCCCCAGCCGTTACACATCTTCGACCGAACCTCAGATGGTCCGGACGTTGTATTTCTGTCGAATGACGCATAGTACGGCAGCGGTGCTTCGTCGTCGCCGCAACTGAAGACGGTTGTTGCCCAAGCCCGGCAAGCATACTCCCACTCGTCAGCCGTGGGCAGCCGAAACCCGTTCGCATCAGGGATCCGGTCCCAGGCGTCCGTTTCAAAAGTGTCACCATAATAATCTCGAATTGTCTCTGTGCCGTTTCGTTTGTAGCACGGTTCACGTTGCTCTTGGAGACTCAGCCAATTGCAGAACGTCACGGCATCATACCAATTGACTTTCGTCGCTGGCATCATTGGATGATCGTGCTTCTCCGATGCAAACTCATTTGGTCCATCGGGTCTATTTTCCAAAGGATCATCAAGGAACTTGCGAAAATGCTCGACCGTTACTTCGCAGTCGCTAATCCAGAAATCACTCTGTATGATAATGCGTTTGCCCCGTCCAACTGAGTACTCTCCCTGAGTGCCTTGGATTTCGCCGGCTGGAACACGGATCAAGCTAATACCGGTCTTGGTCACTTGCCAGCCAGGATTCGTCCGACCGGAAGGTCCGACGGGCACTTCTGGAATCTCGCCATTCCATCTACGCAATGCCCATGCGGTAGCGCTGTGAGTGCCGCTGTCAGCCTTGTGTACATGCCATTCCGCCCACACAGGCTGCCATGCTCTCTTCGCCACAGGCGTAGGCTCTTCAACACTTCCGATGGCCAGACACAAGCCCGAGTTCAGCGCGCAGTTCGTGTTGGATTGCAGCAATGATGTTAGTCTCTCGACACTACCAGACCAAGCGGGGAAATAGCGGATGAACGACGTCCGTTGAACCGGATCCCACTCAGGCAGCTTTGGGCGATGCCAGAGAATAGTCGAGCGGAGTTCGTTTTGAGGACCCATGCGTGAGACCGCGACCGCTACTGGCCGACAGTTGTCGGACAAACGGGATTGGACCATTTCTTGCTGCTCGGTCCAAGAGTTCGCCGTATCAATAATGGAAAGGCATGGCGACCCAAGTCGCCACACTCCAGCGTAGTGTCCGCCCTCGACGTATTTGGCGACTAACGTCTGGAACGCCGGGTCATCGTATAGCGGAATCAGGTCCGGGTCGTTTTCGAGTCCTGGGCCTTTGGCATAGCCCAGCGTGTAACAGTGCTTAAGTAGGGCAAGCGATCGCTGCTTCCAAACGGAGGTCTTCTCTGGGGGACATCCCCTGACGATGCGAGTGAGTTGGGCAGCAGCGCAGGCTGCATTGTAAAGTAACGTCAGGTTGCCATTGCCATAACGCTCGAGTTCGTCTAGCCCGCGTTCTGCTTCATCGATTCTTCCCGCCCAAGCGTTGAATAGAATAGCCCCGATGTACTCATAGCCCGTCGTTCCGGGTGTCCTTTTCAGTTCTTCCAGAATACTGCTTGCCTCATCGATTTCCCCTAACTGTGCATGGCACAGAACGCTATACAATAGTACTTCAGCATCGATGGGCTGCGATGCCAACGCGTCCAACTCGTGGAGTGCTTCCCGCGGTTGATCCAGATAGTAGTTTGCCTTTGCACGATCCAGACGACTTGAAGGCATGTCTTTTAGGGTTTGGGGTACATGAGCGTCGTAGGTGAGTAGTTGGCGCTGCGCGTCCAACGGGTGCGGAGACTTGCCGGCAGGAGCATCACTGATGTCCTCGACGAACATGTCGATTTGGGACACAAAGCCGAGGGCTTCTTTGGTTAGTCCCGAATTAGAAGTGGTTGGGTCAACACAATTCGACCAGACTCCACAGTACCGACGCGTTCCGTCCTCGGACGTGAATGCTTGGAGAGTCCGTGGATAGAAATGTGTCTGCTGAGACCGAATGCAGGATGCGTTCCACTCAG
>CAWDIM010000018.1:0-147771 GCA_963802295.1 uncultured Planctomycetota bacterium
GAAGGGCGACTTTCTTTGGAAGCCGGCGACGATCCATCTCTTCTGCCCCCTGACGATCCAGTTGGGCTCCACTCCGTTCATGCTCAGCGGTCTCGGCGGGACGTACAATGTTGACACCCGTGACATGGAGGTTGAGCGAGATCACGATCACCGCCGACGTGCAAGGAATCATCATCAAGTTCGTTGGAACGCTCGGAACGAACCTCGGCAACTTCAGCTACGCGAAGGCGGAAGCCCAGGTGCTGCTGTTCGGCATCTCCGTTGGTCGCAGCACACTCTTCATGGACTTCAAATCGATGTGCGCGGACTTCGCGATTCGGCTCCCCGAATGCCCCGGGACGGGACAGCAGGGAAGCACTCGCATCCGCGTGGACGCAACGGTGCAATTGCCTGGTGGATCGATCCCCTGGTACATCGAAGGGGACGGCGAATGCCTGCTCTTCGGCATTGAATTGGCGGGCGGCGAATTGCTCATCAGCGAGGATGCCGTTCACATCGCGGTGCGCAACGTACATCTTCACAAACGCCGATGTCGCGTTCGATGCGGACCGACTCGAGATGCAGGCCGGAATGCCCACGCCAATCAACCCGCGGCTCGATTTAAGAGCGAGGATGGATCTCGACTTTTGCGGCGCGGTTGCCGCAGTTGCCGTACACGCCGAAGCGGACAGTGCATCCGTCGAGGCCTCCGCCATGATCGATCCAGTCGGCCGCGTTTCGATCAGTTTCCAGGATGATATCCGGAAAGTCAGTCCCGACAGAATCGCCAGGGAACTGGAGAAGAAGTGGCGAGAGATGCTTGACGCACGAAAGATCAAGATCCGGTTTCCGGGGAAGAAAAGGAAGAAGGGAAGCGGCCCGGGAGAGAAAGGGCCTCAGATTACACAGTCACCAAGTAAGCCGGGCGTCCCGAAGGAACCGGGCACCGACCCAGGCAAGAAGCCTGGTACTGGAGAAACGCCTGTGGTGCCGCCCGTTACTGGCGGGCCAGGTAAGAGGGAACAACAGTCGGAAAGACTGTTACAGTGCTGTGAGCCAACAGGACGTCAGGAAGGGCCTAATGATAAACAAGTTGCTAGGATTATGCAGCTTCTGGCGGACGCTCAAGTGGAAATGGACGAACTGGTTGCCTCAGGCCGAGGCAAGATGCAGGCACATCTTCGCAGTTCGCGGAATGACGGTCCCAACTTCAAGACGGCATCGGCGGATTACTGATGAACTCCCTACGTGTGCAGGCCCAAAAGGCCGCCGCCATCGACCTGGTGCGTCAAGTCGCGGACTGCATCATCAGTCTCCGATTGATCGAGGCGTTGCTCAGGGAGAAGCGGCGGCTTCATCGTGGACTCAAACGACTACGGTAGTTGCGTGTCAAACATGGCGATGACGAATTCGACCTACCGAAGCAAGAACTGCAGTCGTTACTCCAGGATCTGTGCGAGGCCGCACGGGATTGCATCATAGAAGAAGCAGACTTTTTCGACGACGTACTAACGACCAAATACAGAAAAACCAGCGATCCAATGCCACGCTTGGCCAGTCAGCCCTGGCAGGTGACAAGAGTGGCGACGGGAAGGCGATTAGCGACGTCGATTGGAACGCAAGAATCCGAGGCATGGCCGACGAACTGAAGATCGCTGACAATTCGTTCCAAACCTATGATCTTCTGGGCGACGACGAAGAGCATCGCCGCAGGGGCACCGCTGGATTCCCAGCTTCTCAAACAATGGGTGACCAAAGATCGAAGACACGTGGAAGGCCCACTTGCCAACTCGTAAACACGTGTACTACGAGTCGGAGTTTGTTCTTAGCACTGCTGACGCAGTACCAAGTTGCCGAGCAAGAAGAAAGAAAGGACTCCCCTCTTCCTCAGCAAATCGCGGCAATCGCCAATGCCGTTAGATGGGCAGCAAGCACAAGGACCGGGCGGATCTCCCGGGTGGGGATATTAACAGCCAGACGATCTCTCCGTAACCCAGGGCGTCGTATTTGCATTGCGAACGTTACACAACATGTGCGCCAATAACCCGGCCCTGGATCCTAGTGGAGACTTACGGACGAAGATCAAATCGGCGTTATCCAACGCACACACTTATGTTGACGAATGCGGAAAACAGACTTCTGGTCATTGGTGGTACACCTACAAGCCGGGAGATAAGGGCGGCTACAACTTCATCGCTGCTGCCGTTCTGGCAAAACTGCCACTCTCGGGGGAAACCACAGACCCGTCCGCTTCTCGCCCTTCGACTCAAATTCCATTGAGCAACACATCGAGGACCTGATCACTTATGCAAACACAGGTCTCCACGAACGATGTGGCGTGCTCGTGGGTGACACGTACCGCGGTAAGAGAATGTCAGATTATCATTACTTCTATCATTCGCTGTACGTTACCCTCGCCTCGCGTGAGTCACTCGAATGGCTGAAACTCCGGATGGCTGTACGCTGGACAATACGATAGCCCTGAAGAAGAAGGTTTACACCACGATCACGCAGTTCGGCAATTGGCATCGTACGTGGGCTCTCTATGAAGAGGATGGTGTGTCGGCTCTCCTTCGGCTGTTTCGTGTTTCCTAAGGTTGAAGGTGGGAAGCCGACATTTATGTTAACTGTCGACAGCGCAGAAAGCGTGCCTAAGTTTAGGCTTGTTGACGAGCTACTATCTATACGGCGACGCGGTCGCCCTCTTGGCCAGTCGCCGAAGAAGACTGCGGCCGCTGCCGCTCCTTCTGTGATCCCTGTAGAATCGGACAGCGTTGAAGCACACATCGAGAAAGCGAGCGATTCATGCGGAGACGCCACCACACGTGATGCACAGGAAAAGTCGGAATCGGCCAAAATGTGGCGTGCCCTGGTTGGTTATTTGCTGCCGCTACTGGCTGCTGTTCCTGATCATCTTGACAATTGATCGGGCTCGTGAGCCAATCGAATGGACCCACTATTACAAACGCGCTTCTACGTTGCAGGATCGGCCTCACCTTGAGAAACTTGTCAGTACGTCTTATGCGAACCTGGCCTTACTAGTGTCGCTTGTCATCGCGGTCGTTTGGCTTAGCTGGCCCTTCGTGATCAGAAAGCGATTGGCCCGACTGTCGCCGGACCGCAGATTTGTGGCTCTTGCGATGATGGGTGTGCTTGCGTGTTGGACCTTTATGACGTTCCTTTTCTGCGCATCCATCGACTCTAAAGGTGATGATACTGTCAATCGGATCTGCTTCCTCTACGTGTCTCCGTGGCTAGTATGTCTTCCCGTGTCGATTGGGGTGTACGCCTTCATTGCAACGCGGCGTCCGCTGATGCTGCGCGGCAAGCGAGCGGTAGTATGCTTAGCGGTCTTCACCCTCTTCGCTTTCGTCTGCACTTACGTGGGTCTCAACAAAACGCTAATCCACCGAATGCAGTGGAGTGTGGAAACTCTAGAGGAGTGCTTGCAAGATAACCGCACGTCGTTTGAGGCAGGGAAAGGCACCACGTTAACATTTCTGGGTGCTCTGCAGAACATCGACCAGAGCTGCCTGGATAGTGCAAAGAACACTAACGGCCAGAGCCTCTTTGTGTGCTTCTGTAGCCTAACGGACGAGACGTTCCAGCCTCGAAGCTGTTGTGGCGGTCGAGCTTCTTAGGCCTCTTGATGACACTGCATACGGAGCCCGCTACGTGCATTCGGTTGGCCGGAAAAAACAGTTAGGAGTTATCGCGTCGCACAAGAGTCTGATGAAGCCAAAGGAGTTCTGAGTAACCTAGCGACTCTCAAAGAAGTATATCGGAGATTGGCAGAAACGCATCGACGATGCTACATCGATGCCATGGGGGCTGAACGCAGCAAGAACCTGGACTGCCGTAAACGGGGGAATCCAGATGTCGACGGTTCTTGTTTTTTGGTTCGCCACGTTTTATTCGATGTTGATCCTGGGACCGCTGTGGGCAATGCAGGCAGACAGGTCACGCGTAAACGATTTGACAGACGCATTTCTCGGCGGCATCAAACCGAAAAACGCCCTTCTGTTTCACGAGAGAACTTGCACCGTGGGCTCCTTGAGAGCAATCCCACAGCTGAGGCATACGCAGTGAGTCTGCACAAAGCATACGGCTTCTGGCAGTTGAAGTGGGTGCAAATGGGAGACCTCGGTCGAAAGTGGCGATTCACGCAAAGATGACGTGGATCCGGCTTGCGTTTCTGTGGAGGGCAGACCGTACAAGCTTGGACAAATTCAGGAGCACACGATCGCCGACCGTGAACGTTCGCTGGAGTGTGTGCGATGTGATGAAGCGTGGCATGTGCTGGTCGCTTGGCGGCACAACGGTCGCGTGTGGTGTTGTCTTGGCGAGCGCACGACTATTTCGAAGAAGCGGCTTCAGCGATCAACGTCGAAATACAAGACTTACGCAAACAACATCAATAAGGACTCCCGCCGATTCCATGTGGCTGAGATTGCTCGCCGGGTCGTAAACGACTTCTGTCATGGAGGCGAACGCGGGTCTGCCCGAGAGACCTTGACATATTATACAGACATCATCGAGAAGGACTCTGACAGTCGTCTTGGGATCGCTCGCTCTCGCCACTTGGCGTGGCTGTTGCCGAGCCTCGGGTTCGTGGGGACAGTCATCGGCATTGCGGCAGGCTTTCCTCGTGGTGCGGGCATGGTTTCAGCTACGACCACCTCTGCGCGGTCGGCGTACCTTGTCGACGTAATCGGTTATCTTGGTTTGGCCTTTGACACGACGCTTGTCGCCTTGTTACTTAGCGTGGTCTTAGTGATGCTCATTTATGTAACGCAGGCGTTGTCTCTGCGTGTCCAGCGGGAATTATGGAATACTGTAACAGATACATTGTCGGCAGGATTCCTCCACAGAGTTCTGCGAAGGGGATTCAGGTCACCACCCGTCGTCCGACGTGAAAGATGAAACCAAAAAACGTCCATATTGTCAGCATGTCGTTCTTAGACCTGCTCTCGTGCGCGCTGGGTGGGACGTATGCTGCTGTTTCTCGTATTCACCGTGTTTCAGAGGGGCCGATACGAGACACATTGTGCCCTCGCTATCTGCATCGAATCGCGAGAAGAAATAAACAAAGGGGCCTCATGCATGAAGTATGGATCAGTGGCATTCTTGCGCCGTCGGGAGAATGGCTTCAGATACCCCCACAACGGGCATCGCATATTGTGATGGATGCTGAACCCGGTCGGTGGACTGTGAAATTATCTACGACGGCATCTTCTGGGCTGGCGTTTGCTGTCGCGAAAGCCCCAGTTCGTCCAGAACCATTTGCCTACGGTGACGACTCGTTGGCAACGCTTAAGAAACTCGGAGAATATAACGCTATGTATGCCTCGGTGCGGACGCTGTGCCGCAATCCGAATGACCGAGCAACAAAATCGCAGCTGTGCATGCAGCACCTTCTGCAGTGCTGTCGGCTTGATGCAACGGCGGAGATTACCCAACAAACACTCGCGATGTTTTGCCATCGCATCACTACCCAGGGCCCTCGCGTGCGGCAGGTGCATCGTAAGATAATGGTCGCGGGAATCCTTGCCGAAATGTACGACGCATTGCTCACAGGTTTCCCAGAAGGCACGAGCGTCGCGAATCTGCGAGATTGTGTCGGCGAATCGTGTAGCTGCAAATGTAAGGGAAATCGCTGCGATTCTGCGCAGTGTGGAAACTGCCAAGAATGAGCAGTCAGCGACGCTCGCCAACCTTCGTATTCACTACTACTCGTTCCTGTTGGCATATGTTTTGGACGAGTCACGCTGTGATATTACCAAGAACTTGATTGCGTTGGCTTGGACCCCTCTAGACTCGATCACAGATCAATCGGTCGAACGGCGAGTGGTCTCGGTGGCGGAAGGCAACTCACAATGGAACTGGCAAGCTGTCAATTTCTCGTCGAACGCCAGGGAGTTTGCCAGTATCGTTCACATTGCCGATACTCAACTTCTTCGCTTCAAAGACAACAAGGTTGCGGGCTTCGAAGGCTTGCGCAAGCGTTACGCAGAGGTAATTGGTATGGCCGCTGCCTACTTCGACGAGAATAAATCGGAAAAGCCTTGGCCGACGACGCGGGCGATATTGACTGCCAAAGACACGAAAGATAGAGGGGATCAGAAGAAAGATGAATCGAATGGCTTAGAATGGCTGGAGCGATTGTGGTCACCGGAGAGAGAACCGATGTGCGTGCGAATCCAGTGGGGATCGCATGTACTAACGATTGTGCCTGAGAAAGACTCTAAAGAGTTGTCATTTGTCGCAACACCTGACGGCATCAGCCCGTCGCCGACAGGTGGGGGAAAGTAGTGTACGCAATGGCCAAGCAGGTTGAGACAGTCAGCATGTCTTTCTTAGATCTCTTGTGCTCAGCACTGGGAGGCGTCATATTCTTGATGCTGGTCATGTCCATGACGATTCGGCCAGGCCTGAGTCCGCCGTCCGATCGCTATTTCGTGATCGAACTGCTGCCGACGGATACAAAGAAATGGGGCGGGGAGGGGGAATTCAAGCTCACCTTGCTGCCACAACAAGGGCCAAACTTTCTGCGGCCCATTGAGATTGCGAATGTTGATGGCGAAACGATGGAACGGCAAACCGTGCATGCAAATTTGGGAGGGTGCATCATTGGGCAAATCGCGGACAGGCAAGGCACTTCACGGGTCATTTGGAGCGGTTATACACAAGTCTTTCAATTGCGTGTACACCTATCCTCAACAGATTCTCAGATAGCAGGCGTGCCATTACGAGTGCGGATAACAAATACGAGAGGCGAGATTGCTTTGCTGGACGCGAGCATCGAAGACGGTGTTTGGCTATCGGAACCGGTGGAAATATCGTTTTAGGGTTTCTCGCTGGTAACACGAGCGGCCTGGTTTGGGCCCTCGGTAATCACCGTGTCCTGCCATCACGCCAGTACACACCGCGTTGGGTCGAAATATTTTACGAGCGATTTGCCCGTCCACGACCGAGTGTTCGTGATCGAGTAGCGACGAGATTTGGGTCGGCTCGCTGGATTGCTCAGCCCTTGATAATGTGATTCGCCTTTGATAACGAGTGACGTAAGGGTTGTGGCTCGCCGCAACGCCCTTTCACGACAAGACCACTCTCACAAGACAGACTTCTTTGATGCACTTCACGAAACGTTCGATGTGCGGCGAGCGATTGGGTAATCGGGCAGGTAGCCGGATGACACATCGCGCCGTTATCCATGTTCGATGCGTTCGGTTTTCGTCCATTGATTATATTGCGAATTGGCATGATCGGGTGAAGAAGTCGCTCCCGCAAATGTCTGTGACAGCACAATTGAGCGGGATTTCGTGACTCACCGCGGGTAGAAACGGACGCCATTATGTGACATTCGAGGTCCTCAGCCATGCGATCTCGCTGCCCCCAATCCCAAAACCCCATCGACATGTGGCCGACGACCTGATCACGACCGTGGCTAGTGGCTAGAAAGAAGGTGGGGCGGTAGAATGTCGTTTTTTGTAGGCTTTATCTGTCGAGGCACGTTGCCGTCATAAAGCAGAGGATGGCGGAGGAGCGGTGTGTGTGGTCGGACTACGACGAGAGCTTCACATTCGATTTGAGGTTATTGAGTTCTCATGCACAGCTTTGGATAGTTGAGATCGGTCGTGGCACTTCGCCTAAGCGAATCGAGTTAACCCAAGTTGATAAATGCTGGGCAACTGTGAGACCTTTGCACGCCGAATTGTGATAATGGATCGAACTTCTACGCTAGGTATTTGTCTAACGTTAACCAACTCTCGGAACACCAATTATGAACTTCCAACTGTCAAAGTGCCTGAACGTATCCCTACTGACCCATGTCATAAGTTCGGTTGGCTGCTTAGCAACTGTTTTGGTGAGTGCCGCAGTCGCTTATCCCCAGCAAAATGTAGATAGCTACAAGTCAGTTAAAGATTTTGTTAAGGATTTTGGACTCGTCGACGAAGGCGAGAATGATTTTGCCTGCCGCAAACGACTGTTCCAATGGTTTTATCCAAAGGACAAGAATGCGTATACGGGGACGGCGGACCAGAACATCAAGTTGCTAGAGGTCCTCAAGAAATCACAAAAGATCGAGATCCGACTCGCAGAAATGCGGGAGGCCGGTGAAACTGACGGCAAGCCACTGTCGGCCGAAATTGCCGCTGAAACGGCGTGGCGGTCATGTCGAATACACGCATTAGCCCTTCAGACCATAGCACGCGATTTCTCTCCAGGCTGTCAAGTTGAAGTCGAAAAGAGAGCAGTTGCGTTGGCAAAAGGTCTTGCGAGATGTGCCGCTACAGTATTCAAGGAGAAAGACCCTGCGAAAGCTTCGGCTAAATGCGTTGTAGACGGTCTAGGCATGATGTTCGAACATGCAGCGCGGACGGGCGATCTAATGACATGTGAACTCGCTCATAACATCGTCGATAAGACCAAGAAAGAACTTGAGGACATGACGAATGTACTCGTTTTCTTCGACTCAGAGGGAAAGTGTATGGCGGTGCTTGCTTGGGATAAGTGGCGTCCTGTCTGGCGAATTGACGAACACACGCTTACTGTGTATCCGCCTTCAGATGGCCAGTAATTGCATCTTGGCTGCAGTACGAAGGCGACTTGGAATTGGATTAGCTGTAATCGGTGTTCGATCTCAGAAGAGAGACAACAATTGTCGCTTGTGTGGGTTGGTGCCGACATTGTCTTGCAGCGATCATCTTTCTGGCGGAAAGTAAACGGAGCCGAACACAAGATGAGGGTCAATGATTCGGTCATCGACCTTGATTCATGCATGAATTGCCACAAAGTTGTCCGTTGTATAGCAGCGAGAAGACGATCGGCATATTTCGGGACGCGGGGAAGGCAGGGTAGCAATCCAACCAGGTCACTCGTCTGGCGTCACGATGCAAGTATCGGTGCGGCAAATGACTCCCGGGGGCCACTTGTTCCCCGGCAAAATGCTGGTTACCCTCGTTGTTCTGCAAAGCCTGCGGCTGCCTTCAACAGAACTCGGGCGGCCGACAGCATAGCTTGCCTCCGGATTCGTGGTAGTGGTTTCGTGGTACTACCACGAAACCCCCGAAAAACCATCATAAGTCGTTATTTGTCGTGACGACTTTGCACGCTTTGCGGAGGGCTTTAGATTCGTCGTAACCAGTTTCAGTAACAGGGGTACAGAGCGAGAACAGCGGGGTTGGGAACGTATTTTGTGGTTCCAGGTGTCGGGGGTTCAAATCCCCTCATCCACCCTCATTTCTCATCTCCCGCTGGGACCTGCACTTAGGTTCACCCTGCCGGCGGCAGGAGCAGCTCTTTACCCCGATTCATTTCGTGGTAGTCCTACCACGAGAAACGGAAGGAGTTGTTCCACTGCCACGTCCCAGAAATCTCACTCGTCCTATCTCCTGCACCGCCCATCAGGGCAAGCCCGAGTCAGGTTGCGCGTCGACGGCCGATATCGAGATGTCTTCCTCGGCAAGTACGGCTCGCCCGAAAGTCTCGAAAAGTACCACCGTCTGCTCGCCGAGCAGTCTGCTTCCTGCTCTCAGCATCTCGGTGCCACGCTCAAAAAATCGGACACCGACGCTACGGCTTCACGCGGAATATCGATCGCGGCTCTGGCCCTTCGTTGGAGCAGGCTCAGGCGATGGAACGGGCGAATGTGCGGCGGCGAGCGGCCGAGGAGTTCGACACTGAGCGTATCGCGCACCGAATCATCGCTGTCTTACGGGAATTCGAATGCCCCGTGTCTCCCACGCAACCGAGGTTACGTGATCTTGTTTGTAGCGACACCTGTTTAGTCGTAGGAAACCACCTGGCTGGTCTCTTGCCCTTGTCTCGCCCCGCCGTGTCCTGGATGGTACGATGATATGGAAAGCTCACCCCTGAGGAGCATTGGCATGGGTTCTGAGGCAGATACTACGCAAACTGAATATGCCCATATCGTCCACACACCGGGTTTACTTGGTGGCGAAGCGCGCATCGCGGGTCACCGGATCCGAGCACGCGACGTGATGGCGGCACGCGATCGCGGCGGACTGACTCCTGAGGAAATTGCTGCGACCGTCTATCCGACGCTCTCGCTGGCACAGGTCTACGCAGCGCTTGCCTATTGTGAGGACCATCGAGCGGAGATTGAGCGTGCTGTGGCCGACGAGGCGCGCGCGATTGAGCAGTTCCGCCGCGATCATCCGGAGTTGGTCCGCGACCAGTCATCGCAGAAGGATTGAGCGGTGCTCAGAGGATTCGCTGACGTGCACGTGGTTCATGCGATCGTGCAGGCCCTACGTCGACGGGGAATGGATGTTGCCACTGCCCGGCAGCGCGGGCCTCAGGAAGCCGACGATATCGACTTGCTGGCCGCTGCCCTCGCCGAGGAGCGGGTCATGCTGACCAACGACACGGACTTTCTGATGTTGGCAGCGAGTTGCTCAGCTAACAACGAGACATTTGCACCGATCTATTTCTGGCCCCAGCAGGGCCGTCCCATTGGCGAAATGGTCCGGCGCATCCTGCGCGAGGCAAGCTCGGAAGATTATCACTCCGCCTGCTCACAGGTGCATTTTCTCTGAGGGCAATCCAGGAAAAGAAAAGGGGACGGGGGCAATACTGTTCGGCACGGGATTTGAGGACGCGTGGTGTTGAGTGTGATGGCTCTTGTAGTACGGGAAGGCGCGGGCGGTTTTCGAGTAGAATGACGCGACGAACGGCGTGGGGCACGCGTTTTGCTGACCACCGCGCAGCGTGAATGGCGCATAGCCGTCTCGCGCGGCGGGATTCCTATGCGTCTTGAGAGTTCAGTTTTTTGATGTGCTGCATCAGTTCATCCTCGTCCGCCATCCCGCAGAAATCGAAGCAGATCATTTCATACGTGCGGAGCGTGGGTTTTTTGGCTAGTCGCGATTCCGCTTGCCCCCGGTGGCCTGCCGTACTCGCTCCGCCACCGGCCTCCGCGCCGTGACTTAAGCCAAGCCCCCAGTAGACACGCCTCGAAGAGGCGTATTTCGCGTCCGAAGGCACCGGGTCGAACTCTGAGGTCACCCAGGGACTTGGGAAGCGTTCTACGGGGCCGTTTAGGCGATCTAGCTGCGAGGAGACGACCAACGCCGGACGATCGTCGGCAGCGGTCACTGCCGGTGTCAACCGAGCATTATCGATTAGCAGACGATGATCTGACAATTACCTGCTGGGTTCCTGTCCGCTTCAATGGCGACGTCATGCAGCCCTGGGTGTTCGACCAGAAAGCGGGCCAGGGGGGCCACGACGGTTGACTCGAGCGTTCTTTGCAGGGGGCGGGCGCCAAATCGCGGATCGAATCCCGCTTCTAACAGGTGTTCGATCAGTGACTCGGTGACCTGCAGACGAAGTCCCGCTTTGCGGAGCCCTTCGCGATTCCCGATCTCCGCCAACTCTTTCTGAATGATCGCCAGGCAGATCTCTCGCTGCAGGGGCCGAAACGTGATCCGGTCTTCGGAAACGCTCAGCGATGTGGGGCGTGCGGTCTCCGGCCAGGGCTCGGATTGTACGAGGGACGTGACCTGGACACTCAGCTTCGAGCTCCGGCCGATCACCTCCAGTACTGTGGGGGTGTCGGGAATCACGCTGGCCAACTGACGCGCCAGGGGCGACACCAATTCACTTTCGACCGAACGCCGAATGGCGCGAGCGCCCAGTGCTGGATCGTAGCCACGCTCGATCATCCGCTCCAGTGCATCCGCGGAGATATCCACCACACACTTCCGTCGCACTAGTCCATGCCGACTTGTGGCGTCCAGTATGAGGCCCTGGGCAATTTGGGCCAACTGCTCACGAGATAGACGTCGGAAGGGAACGATGCGGTCGAGCCGCCTTGTCCGAGCTTCGCTCACCACGGCAGTAGAGACCTCCCCACTGCCCGTACGGCTGCTAACAACCGGCACCTTCCAGGTGCCAAAGTCGCCGAGAAAATGAGCGGGTTGTCACGTCAGGTGGAGTAGTCCGCCTTCTGTGCCAAACGTGTATCGCCAGTTCAGATGCTCACGCTCCATCCGTTCGACCGACAGCTCGAGAACCTCTTCGCTGGAGTAGTTGTCGAGGTTGCCGGCGATGATTTTGTGCTGCTGTGGATCGACCTTTGAAAGTCCGCGGTAATCACACCCCAGGTCTCCCAGCTGGATCGAAACCTCCGCGCTCCGCGTTGCATAAACACACTCGTCGATCCGACTATGCGCATCGCCGATTACCAGCAAGAAGTGTCTGTCTGAATTCACACCAGCGACAGCCTACGGTTCCGACAGCAGCATACGTGCTGTTCCTGGCAACTGTCGTAGCCAGTCAACGGAATGCCGCCACCGTTGGTTGCCGACGTTCTGACGCCCGAGGTGCACGATATTGTGCCGAACGCATTCCGGTGTGCCGGCGCTCGCCGAAATCGTCACCGATCGTGGAAAGCGTGATCCGGCGAGCTTGGCACACCCTACATCTACGCCTACCAGCGCCCCGCGGTCTACGCGACCGCAGCTACGAAACAAGACCAGGTCTGCTCTCTCTCTATCTATGCTCTCTGGGCGCTACATGATAATCTGCTCCGGGGCTGTAAGATGACTAATGAGACGTGAGCCGAGAAAAGCCCAACAGAAAGAAATGAGGTCGAGCCGACCGTGCATTACCTACCCCTGTTGCTGGAAAACGCCTGGGAGATTTGGCTTGAAGCCGCACCATGGTTACTGGTGGGACTCGTGGCGGCTGGCATCTTGAAGACGTGGGTTCCAACACGCTACCTGCAAGAGTGGCTGGGCGGACGTGGACTCTACCCCGTCTTGAAGGCGGCTGTCATCGGAACGCCTTTGCCTCTCTGTTCATGCAGCGTGCTTCCAACGGCGATCCAACTTCGTCGGTCGGGAGCTTCGAAGGCAGCGACCGTCTCATTTCTGGTTGCCACACCAGAGAACGGAGTCGATTCGATTGCGCTCACTTACGTGATGCTCGGGCCGGTGATGACGATCATTCGCCCGGTGGCAGCGATTGTGAGCGCAGTATCCACAGGACTACTGACAGGACTCGTGGCCGACCACAAGGCCGAGCCAGAGATTCCGGAAATGCCGTCTGCCAGGGACGAGCGCTGCGGTACGAACTGTTGTGCTCAGGCCGAACCAGCAAGCCAGTCGAGCCTCCTCCACTCTCGTCTGGCAGCGCTCTGGCACGCCGTCATCGACTTGCTCGACGATATCGCCGGATGGCTGTTCATCGGCATCCTGCTGGCAGCGGCACTCAACACATTCGTGCCCGCCAGTGCCATCGCTCGATGGGGCTCTGGTATTCTTCCCATGCTCGGGATTTTGGTTGTCAGCGTCCCCATGTACATCTGCGCAACAGCATCGACGCCCGTTGCCGCCTCCATGCTCGTGGCGGGGATCAGTCCGGGCACGGTGTTGGTGTTTCTGCTGGCGGGACCCGCGACGAATCTAGCTTCCGTGGGACTGCTTCACCGGGAATTGGGCACCAGGGCGACAGTGGCCTACCTCGCGGGAATCGCCGTGACTTCCGTGGGGCTTGGACTGGCGGTGGACGCGCTGCTGCCGGGGACAAGGCTCGACCCAGTGTCGCAAATCGATGGTGTCGGTGAGTTTGTGCCTCCCATTGTCTCATTTACGGCAGCCATTCTGGTCGGGCTGCTGGCCGTCAAGCCAGTACGTACGATAATTGGCCGATTCGCCGTCAACGGCAGATAATGCCAAGATCACTCGCATTGGCTTGGACGATCACTCTGTCGGTCTGCTCGTGATCACGAGCGGATGAAACCGCCAGCAAATCTGATTCATCCAGCTCATCTGCTAAGAAGCGGATGGAGTTCAGGCCGCCCCAAATTTCGTCAACCTGCAATACATGTTTCACGACGGTCCGGGCTCTCTCTTCGACCTCACGGGTGCTGCAAACGAGGTATAATACGATCCGCGCAGGTTGTACCACGATCGGCGACTGGTCATTCCGCTGTCGTTAGAACCGCAGTCCGTTCAGCCTGAACACGGTGCCCATGCCGCCTTCCCCGTTCTTCTCCAGGAGCTGACAGCGACCGCGGCGTCGTAGCTACGCTCGCGCAGAGCGTGGGGGAGAGCGCCCTACGCCTACCAGCGTCCCCCGCGGTCTACGCGACCGCAGCTACGGGGAACGGGGCGCGCCGTCGCTACGCTCCGCCTCGTAGCTACGCTCGCGCAGAGCGTGGGGGAGAGCCGCCTACGCCTTCCAGCGCCCCCCGCGGTCTACGCGACCGCAGCTACGGGGAACGGGGCGCACGCCGTCGCTACGCTCCGCCTCGTAGCTACGCTCGCGCAGAGCGTGGGGGAGAGCGCCCTACGCCTACCAGCGCCCCCCCGCGGTCTACGCGACCGCAGCTACGGTGCGACACGCGGTCGTACGCGATCGACGAGCACGTCCGCCTCGTAGCTACGCTCGCGCAGAGCGTGGGGGAGAGCACGCCTACGCCTTCCAGCGCCCCCCGCGGTCTACGCGACCGTCACTACCCCGTTCTGCCTTACGGAGGCCGGGTAGGCGGTTCCAGTTTGGCGGCGGTCGGCCACTCGGTCGCCGCCATGCCGGAAGTGACAAGCTGACACGTGCCCGGTTACGGCAGGCGTTATCCGAGATATACTGATGTCATGCAACGTGCCATACGACCGGGGTTTACGACCGAACGCAAGCTGACGCTCGATGCCGAGGCTGATTGCGGCGTCATCGACGATGCGACTCCAGCAGAGCGGTTACTCATGGTCTGGCCGCTCACCAAGGATTGCTGGGCCTTTGTTCCCGAGGCGAAGGACGATGCTGAACAAGAATTTCGCAGACATGTTATCTGCGTTCAACGAGGCCGAAGTTGAGTACCTGCTGGTCGGGGCCTATGCGATGGCCGCTCACGGTTGCCCCCGTGCCACCGGTGACATCGATTTCTGGGTCAGGGCCGATGAAGCGAATGCGAAGCGAGTCTGGGCGGCGCTAGAAATATTCGGTGCCCCGCTTTCCCAGGTTAGCATCTGATTTTGCCGGCATGTCGTTCGGACTTTTGCACGGCGGATGTCGTCTACCAAATGGGCGTACCACCCCAACGAATCGACATTCTGACATCCATTTCCGGGGTCGACTTCGACGAGGCTTGGCCTGAGCGACTCGTGGTGCAAGTGGGCGATCTTTCGGTCAGTGTCATCGGGATTCACCAGCTCTATGCAAACAAACGGGCGTCGGGCCGTGCAAAAGACCGCTTGGATGCGGAAATCCTCGCCGAGCGACTCGGCTGACCAAGGGCATGCCCACGACTCATCTCAGCATCCAGGCAACTGACGTCAGTCCGTGGCGGAAGTACGCGTGGATGTTCGGCCGCGAAAAATGACGGGCCGCCATTTCCGCGGTTACCCCAACTGGCGCCGGATTGGTGGCGTGTTTGCAGAGGTCTCTGCGGGGATTGTGAGCCCCCGCAGGCCTGGATTTCGCTGCTGACTGCCAGCCGCGTCAAATGTCCCGATCCTCTCTTCGTCCTCACTTCCGGTTTCCAGCCGTGTCGCTGGTGCGACTGTGCCACTGCCCGATGAGGGGACCGTGGCATGTCCGACTATCCAGCGCCGGGCACTCGGCCTGCGAACCGATCCCCGCTCTGCGCCGAAGAGCACCGGCTGCCGGCGACTTAGCGCAGCGTTGCCTGGAAGAAGTCGATGGTACGCTGCCAGGCGAGCTTGGCAGCCGTTTCGTCGTAGCGGGGAGTCGTATCGTTGTGAAAGCCGTGGTTGACACCCTTGTAGATATGTGCCGTATAGGTCACGTTGGCGGCCTTGAGCGCCTCTTCATACGAGGGCCAGCCTTCGTTGATTCGCCGGTCGAGTTCCGCGTAGTGAATCAGGAGAGCCGCCTTGATCTTCGGCACATCGGCTGCCGCCGGCTGACGACCATAAAAGGGCACGGCGGCCACAATGACATCAGGAATGCGTACCGCCAATGTATTGGCTATCCCGCCGCCAAAACAGAAACCGACGACGCCCACCTTGCCGTTAGCGAGGGTATGGGACCGCAGCAACTGGGCACCGGCAATGAAGTCCTCCGTGATTTTTTCGGAGTCCAGTTTCGCTTGCATCGCGCGTCCTTCGTCATCATTACCCGGGTAGCCGCCAAGGGGGGTCAAGGCATCCGGGCCGAAGGCCAGGAATCCCTCGACGGCCAGCCTGCGCGTGACATCCTCGATATAGGGATTCAGCCCCCGGTTCTCGTGGACCACCAACACGGCCGGCAGCTTGCCAGTCGCCGCGGCCGGCCGCGCCAGGTATCCACGCATTTTGCCGGCCCCTTTGGGCGAGGCATACTCGAGATACTCGACCTGGATGCGGACATCGTCCTTGGCCACCTGCTGAGCCCACGTGTAATTCGGGGTCAGACTGGTCAGCAACGCTTCGGCGGTCAGCCCGCCGGCGGCAAATTTGGCCGCCCCCTGCAGGAACCCTCGGCGGTCGGTCCTCCCATGGGCGTAGTCGTCATAGAGGTCGAGCAATTCCTGGTCGAAATCCGCAGCCTGCTTGCGTTTCATTTGTGTCTCCCGTTGGTTCTGGTCCGAGGAATGCCGTCCTTGATGGCACGGTCGCCGATGCTCAAAGTGCAAGCCCGCCGCGAAGCGAAATGAACAGCCCTTTCCGCGGACAAGGAGCATTCTGGTGCGGCCTAACCGGCTGCGATGGAACGTACGACTTGCCGTGTGACTTTATAGAAGTCGGTCAAGTTTTCGCCAGCGCGAATTGAGGCCGGCACGCGATCCCCCCTGACGGAAACAGCCCGAAAAACGCCCCAGCCAGGTTGTCCCCAAAAATCGAGCCGAATACACTTCTTCGACTCTGAGTAATTACAATAGTCTGAACAATGACGGACTGCCCCTGAGAATGCTGCTTTGAGAACGAAAGGCTCCGCATGAACTTCCCCTCCGCGCGATCTGTACGCTGTGGCCTGGCCACCGTGGCCCTTCTGCTAGTCTCCGCTCCGACGGCCTGGTCTGATGTCGTGACCCTTTACGATCCCTCCTTGGGTTCCCTCCCCGCAAACCAGGGTTGGATCTCGGTGGTGTTCCCTCCGGCAACACAGACGATCAACGGTGGACTGCTGCAACTGAACACCACAGCCGAGCGAGACACGACGGCGGGCTATTTCAGCGAGAGTCCGTGGAACGGTTCAGCGGAGCATCCGCGGATGCCGATGCTCGACCGACTGCAGGGTTACACCATCGGGTTCCAGCTGCAGGTTCTTTCGGAAGGCCATAATACTCGCGACGACAATGGGGATGCGAAGGACGATCGAGCCGGTTTCAGTGTGATTGCGATCAGCCAGGATCTGCTGGGACTCGAACTCGGTTTCTTTGAGGACCGGATTTGGGCGTATGCGGCTGCCGGCGAAGGAACCAATTCACTGTTCACGCAAGCCGAAGGAGTTGCTTATGACACCACCACGGCACTGACAGCCTTCCAACTGGCCGTCCAAGGCGACTCGTATCAACTGTCCGCCGCTGGGTCGGAAATCCTGGCCGGCTCGTTGCGAAACTACAATCCCAGCGGTGTCAACGCGTTTTTAAACCCGTATGACAATCCAAGCTTCTTGTTCCTGGGGGACGACACGCGTTCCGCGGATTCCAACGTTCTGCTCGGCCTGGTCAGTGTCACAACCGTTCCCGAACCATCCACTTTCGCTCTGCTGCTGTTTGGATCAGCGGGACTGGCATCGGTTGGCTGGCGGCGGCGAATGCGCTGACCCCTTCGTTAACCTATCTTGATCTCAGGCAATGCCTGACACGACCGCAGGCCAAGCAGGAGACTCGAAATCCGAAACAAATACGTCATGCAAGCGCACCCGCGACCAAGACACTCGCTACCAGCTCTTTCCCGGAAAAGCCAAAGCAGACGAAAGCCAACCTTGAGCATCTGCAGGTGAGGTTCCGGCGTTCGTCGATACTTCGTTCTTTTCGCCGTCCTCCCCTGTTTCTGTCATGGGAGTTTCTGTCGTTCGAATTTGTGTGGCATTTCGTGCTTCGGATTTCGGATTTTCGACATGGCGCACGGTGCTGGATGGCCATAGACTGACAGTCTAAACAGGTGGGCAATCACGAGAAAAAGGCCCTTCAGCTGCTCACAGCCGTTCATTCCAACTCGGTTGGGAATAGCGTTGGTCGACCAGTTGAGCAACGCGTTGTGCGGGCCAGCTTTCGACGGTGTCGCAGACCGACCAGGCCAGGCGGATCGCCGCGCGCAGCTGGTCACTGGTCGCGGGAAAATTCTCGACGAACAGATGGTGAGCGCGATCCTGACGGTACGGGGGCTGACGGGGAGGGGTTCCCAGGCACTGGCAGATCAGCTGCAGCGGGAATCGATAGAGAATCGTCCCGTGATAGAGGAGGTGCTCTCGTTTGCAGCGCAGACTATTGCCGGAGAATTTGCGATCCTGACGAGTCAGGTCACTGGTACCCAGTTTTTCCACACCGGGGGTGATGGCAGACAGGGCCACCGCCATCCGATCCAGCACGCAGGCATGAGCCTCGTCGAGCACGCGCAGCTGGGGCCGTCGCTGATGGCTGAGCACCAAGCTGTACATTAGACAACCTGGTCCGATCACCACAGCCGCTCCACCACTGCAACGCCTGAGTACAGAGATGCCCAGTTGCCGGCAGGCTGGCAGGTTCACTTCGCTCGCGACGCGCGACGACCGGCCGATCACCACGCAAGGTTGAGGCGACTCCCAGATCCGCAGCACTTCCGCCGGCCCCTCCCCTGCTTCCGCTTGTTCCAGCAACGCCTCGTCGAGCGCCAGGTTCTCGGCCGGAGTCGGCAATGACAAGTCCAGGAGCTTCATGATGCCGTGCTATCCATGTGCCATTGCCGGGCCGTACCCACTGTGTTGCCTGGCGCAGTACTCCGCCCTACCCATCGCTGCTGCGTGCTTCTACACTTTAAGGTCTGGGTTCGCGACTTGCACGCCCCGTGAAGAATAATGCCCGGCCAGAGACGTTCAAGGGCAGGAACCACCACCGATGAATACCGGCGAGGAATCCGCGGCGGCGGGTCCCGACGAAGCTGAGACGGCGACGTTGGACCGGCCGAGCGTTCGGACGATGGGTGTGCAGTTGTACCTGCTGCCGCTGCTGATCGTCGCACTGCTGATCGGCGGCTGGATGTTTGTCCATTGGTTACTGCACGAAGATCAGGATCCGCGCAGTCTGGTAAGCGGCATGCAGGAGCCGGGCCGACGGAGCTGGCAGCGAGCTTACACGCTATCCCAGTTGCTGCACGATCCAGATCATGACGCGTTGAAAGACGATGAGGCTTTGTGCCGCGAACTGGTTGCCCTGTTGTCCAGACGAAACAGTCAGACAGTGGCGAGCGGGCCGGCGAGCGAGGAAGAGAAGGAAGAGCATGCGCGCTTTCGCGTCTTCCTGTGCCGCGCGCTGGGCGAATTTCGCCTCCCCCACGGCCTGCCCGCACTGCTGGCCGCCGCCCAACCCCAGCCCGGTCCGCACGGCCGGGCGGTCCGGGCAGCGGCCCTCGAGGCAATTGCCGTGCTGGCCGGCAACATCGGCTCCGACCCCATCCTGTCCTACCCGCCAGCGATCAACACAGTGCTTGATGCGAGCCACGACGAGGGCGAGGGCGAGGTGGAACTGGCGGCAACGGCAGCGTATGTGCTGGGAGTGCTTGGCGGACCCCAGGCGATCGAGCGGCTGACCCAATTGGTCGACGACCAGCGCGACAACGTGCGATACAACGCGGCCACCGGCCTGGCCCGCCGCGGAAACCTCGCGGCACTCGACGTACTGCTTGAGATGCTTGATCCCGCGCACCACGCCGAGCCTCGCAGTCAGGAGTCGGACACGGTTAATCAGCGAAGGCAGATGCTCGTCACTAGTAACGGAATCCGTGCGGCCGAGCGACTCTACGGGACTGCTCCCCCATCCGCGCGTCAACAGCTGAGCGCGGCCTTGCAGCGGTTGAGCGATGCTACGGACCTGCCGGCGCAGTTGCGTCTGCAGGCCAAGGAAGCGTCGCTGAGACTGCCCGGGCAGCCGTAGTGGAGCATGCGGCGCGCGGCAACTCGGCCGCCTCGAAACTCTTCGGACTTTTTTTGGGGGGGGTCTTCAGAATTAGCGTCTGAATCAACTGCTTACTATCCCCTGGAAGACTCGATATTTGTCAGCCGATTTTTCTGGCGTTTCGCGTACTCTCGATCCCACACCACGGGAAGCCACCGAGGGAGGAAGGCGGAAGTGGCATAACAGGCCGAACGATGACAGGCCGGGTTTTCTTGTCGCGCCGTTCGACCCGCACGATCGGGCAGTTTGTAACGACTGGGAAAACCCGCCGCTGCAAAACGAGTAAGAAACGCAAATTGCGTGTTTGGGTCAAAATGGGACCTCGGCAATTCGCGCAAGAAACTTCAAGATTTTTTTTGAGCGTAAGCTATTGTGTAGTAGATGCTTTGAACATCGGGTTCACGATTTTGGAAATTTTAGGATTTGCGGATTCGCCCTTTGTTCTGCACACTCGAAGTAGATCGTGCGCTGATGGGGGTATGTCATTTGCTTTGCACACCATGACGTCTCCTGGCGAGCCGGTCTGCTGCGGGAGTTCGTGAACGGTGAGATTCCAGAGTTGTTGTGTGCGGTAAGGTGAGATTGTCGATGAAAACTCTCGTCCCATTCTTGGTGGCGACCTTCCTGGTCGCGGCGATGCCACACCCAGCATCCGCTCAGGTGTGCCAGGAGTATCGCTTGGTGCAAAAGACGGTCTGTGAACCCCAACAGGTCACGACCTATCGTCTGCAGTACGAGACCATCATGGAGGAGCAGACAGTCAGCGTGGAGAAGCCTGTCTGGGAAACGGAAGTGCGTCAGCAGCGTTATCAAGTAGCCAAACCGGTGATTGAGACGGCGGAGCGGGAAGAACGCTACACGGTACTCAAACCGGTTTGGGAAACGCAGTATGAGGATCGCTCGTACACGCGAGTGCGGTACGTGACGGAGACTGCGGAGCGTGAGGAGCGGGTGGTCGTCAACAAACCAGTCTGGGAGACGCAGTATCGCGAAGAGCAACACATGGTGCGCCGCCCGGTTTGCGAGACGGTCATGCAGGACCAGAACTATTTGACCTACCAGCCGGTCACCACGATGCGGACGCAGTACGTGGATCAAGGGGCCTGCGTGCAGCAATGGGTATACAAGCCGGGTCCGACGACAACGCGGCTGAGATGGCTCCCGCCGTCAGCATATTGCGATCCGGCCACGGGGATGGCGGTGCAGCAGCGTCGTGGTTTGCACTGGGTAACCCAGACGAATCCCGGCACGTACTCGGTCCAGCAGCAGTACGTACCCAACGTGGTGCCCGTGCAGGTCCCTCAAACAAACCTCATGGCGCAGGTCGTGACGCAGAAGGTTCCGATTCAGGTAACTCGCTATGTGGATGAGGTGGAAGTCCGGAAAGTTCCGGTGCAGGTCTGCCGCACGGAGCAGGAAGTGCAGGTGCGACGGATTCCCTACACGGTTCAGCGCCCGGTATCGGAGGAAGTGAGCTACAAGGTCCCGGTGCAGAGCTGCCGTTGGGAGCGTCAGGAGGTAGTCCGCAAGGTCCCGGTAACGACTCAGCGGATTCAATACGAAGAGCGGGTCCAAGAGATCCCGGTGCAAATCTGCCGCATGGTGACCGAGACGAAGAAGGTCATGGTCCCGCGCACGGTGGCGAAATGGGTTCCTTATGTGACGACGCAGTATGTGCCGCGAACGGTGACGATGCGGATTCCCGTCGAGTCAGCTCAGATCATCTATGAACCGGCGACGACCAGCTACTACCCGACCATGATGCCCCCTCCGCCTCTTGGCCCCGAAGCAGCCAGTGTCGGGCAACCGAGTGTCGGGCAACCGAGTGTCGGGCAACCGCTGCAGGAACCAACGCCGGCCACACCGCAAGGCGGCGGTGGTGAACCGGCGGACAGGGACGAGACCGGCAAGCCGAAGCTTGAGGGGACGGACCTGAACGGTCCTGGCAGCGGGGAACCGACTCCAGCCCAGGGGACGGACGCCAACGGACCATCCGCCTAGCGCACGTACGGCTGGCAGCCGAACCATGCAGAGCACGCATCCTCAGCGATGCGTGCTTTGGTTTTGCGCACAAGAGGAAGGGGGCTTGAGCCCGGTTCGTGGTAGAAGCGGTCGGCCCCGCCCTTGTGGCAGCGGCAGGCAGGTAACGTCTGGAATTCGCCGGTGGCCCCCGCGTGACGCGCCGCCGGGTGAGCCGATTGACAGCCTGCTCGATCTGGGCCACACTGGCTCGAGAGCGCCCCGAAACGGCGTTTTTCCTGGTGATTTTTCCTTCGGATTCCGCCTCCAGCCGCATTCGATGCCATGTCCAAAACGCAGCACTCCTCGACGCACTCGCTCATTCTGAAGGACTTGCGTGTCGCGTTGGTTGGCAAGCTGGGAGGCATGACCAGGCGGGACGCGAAGGAACTGATCCGCAGCCAGGGAGGGACCCCGGTGGATCGATTGAGCGAAGATGTCGAGCTGATCGTCATTGGCGCCGACGAGTTGCCGCTCGAGGAAGAGAGTCTGCTGGACGATTCGATTCGCCAGTTGGCTGCGGAAGGCAAGTTGGAGATCATTTCGGAAACGGAATTATGGCGCCGGCTCGGGATGTTTGACGGCGAAGCGAACCAGCGCTTGTACACACCGGCCATGCTGGCGGAATTGCTCAATGTGCCGGTCTCGATTATTCGACGGTGGCATCGTCGCAAGCTGATTGTACCGACGCGAGAGGTCCGGCGGCTCCCCTATTTTGATTTCCAGGAGGTGTCCACGGCGCGGCAGTTAGCTGAGTTGTTGGCGGCGGGAGCTTCGCCGGACGCCATCGAACGCAAACTGGAAGAACTGGCACGCTACGTCCCGGACGTGGAACGCCCGCTGGCTCAACTCTCCGTGATCGTCCAGGGTCAGCAGTTGCTGTTGCGGCAGGGTGAAGGCTTGATTGAGCCGAGTGGCCAATTGCGCATTGACTTCGAGGCCTTGGACCGGGGGGACGGTACGGAGCAGGCACTGGGTGATCTGCAACCCACGCTGCCGCTGAAGAGTGACAATATTTCGTCAACCGATCCCGAGAGCCTGCGAGAGGCGGCGGCGTGGCGGGAAGATGAAGGGCAGCTGGAACTGGCCGCCGAATTGTATCGAGCGGCATTGGCGGCGGGAGGGCCGCACGCGGAAACCTGCTTTCAGTTAGCCGAGCTGCTTTATCGCCTGGGTGATATCCCCGCGGCCCGCGAACGGTACTACGTGGCCATTGAACTGGACGAAGACTACGTGGAAGCTCGTGCGAATCTCGGCTGCGTCCTGGCGGAAACCGGGCAATTGGAACTGGCGGTAGCGGCGTTCCAGGGCGCACTCGTCTATCACAGCGGCTATCCCGACGTGCACTACCACCTCGCGCGCACACTGGACGACCTGGGCAGGTCGGCGGAGGCGGAGAAGCACTGGCGCGAGTTTCTCAACCTCGCGCCCGACAGTCCTTGGTCCGACGAAGCTCGTAGTCGCCTGGAAGGCCAGTAGTGTCCGGGTCGACCAGCGGCGGAGCAAGCGGGACCAGGCCGGCA
The DNA here is from genome assembly GCA_963802295.1 of uncultured Planctomycetota bacterium. Taxonomy (GTDB): domain Bacteria; phylum Planctomycetota; class Planctomycetia; order Pirellulales; family Pirellulaceae; genus JAJRVM01. Next base: position 23,587 of record CAWDIM010000018.1, read on the forward strand.
AGCGCCAGACCGACGGCGAGGTAGCGAGTGCATTGGATCCCCGGCTGGCCGGATCGTGCACGGTGGTATGGCTCGGCCCCCCTCGCCTGCCGCCGCCTGCTACGCGATGTCGCGCAGGGCGAGCGCTCTCGCCAGCCCCCTTTCTCAGCGATTTTTCTCCCACAGGTCGGTCACAGTCGCCGCCGCGCCAGTATTAGCTGGCAGAGAGGTTGCGGTCGGCACAGGCTGGCTGTTGTCGGCGCCGGACAACCACAACGCAAAGGAGCAAGCCATGAATCGATCCGTTAGTGCAGCGGCGCGTCTCGGGCGTCACACCAGACGCCATCGGGCGCCGCGTCCGCTCAAAATGGAAAACCTCGAAGCGCGCCGCGTGTTGTCGGGAGAGGGAATTGTGCAACTGCACGATGGCATCATCAAAATCGAAGGGACGGCCTACAACGATGTCGCGGAAGTGAAAATCGACTCGGCTACCCATGCGGTGGTCGTTTCATTGACGAACCGAAACGGCCTGCGGCAGAACTACAATTGGAGCCGCAACATCATCAAGGGCATCGAGTTTCGTGGCTATGGGGGGAATGACACTTTCAACAACAATACCGACATCTCGTCCCAGGCCGACGGCGGGACGGGAGACGACACGCTGCTGGGCGGTTCGGCCACCGACAGACTCTATGGCGGCGACCAGAACGACACGGTCAAAGGACGTAACGGCGTGGACCACCTGTATGGAGGAAACGGGCAGGACTGGCTCTACGGAGAAGGAGGCGGCGATTATCTTTACGGCGAAGGTGACAACGATGCGCTGTTTGGCGGCGACCAGAACGATTTCCTGTATGGAGGTTCCGGTGGCGACCTACTCAACGGACAGAACGGCGACGACCAACTCTGGGGCGGGACCGAGAACGACTCGCTGCTCGGCGGCGAGGGGAATGACACACTCCGCGGTGAAGGCGGTGACGATTCGCTGCTGGGCGATGATGGAAGTTGGACGGCCCCGGGGAACGATCACCTCCATGGCGGTAGCGGGAACGACAGTCTCTTTGGCTACGGAGGCAATGACTGGCTCGACGGCGGTGTCGGAAACGACTCCCTGAAGGGAGGTGAAGGGAATGACCTGTTGTATGGCGGAATCGGTGAAGACACACTCAACGGCGAGAGCGGCAGCGACACGCTGTACGGCGTTTGTGATGGGTCCAACGATCATATGATTGGCGGAACGGAAGTGGATATTTTCTACCGCTCCTTCTTCGCGGGGACGGGTCGCACCGAGTTGGAGGACATACAGGACTTCAACCGCAGTGTCGACCAGTTGCTGACTGCCGATGACACGAAGTTGAAGGCGATCTTCTGGTGGGTAGATCCTTGATCCGGAATCAGACTCTTGATGGCCACGATCACCGAGTCGGCAGTCGCCGCCTCGGTGATCGCCCATCGGCGGCGCCCCTGCGACGACCGGCTCGCCGCCCCCCAGGCCTGACCGGACCCCGCGAAAATGCCTCAAAGTTTGCCGGTTGCAGCGGTCGCAGCGGCACTGTACGCACGGACTTCGCGTGACGGCCAGGCCGATTGAACTCCATAACTACTTTCACTCCAATTGGTTATGCCATTCACACCACGCTGGACACCTACTGGCGGGTTCTTGCAAATCTGCGCCATATACCTATCCTGTTAAGGTTCTGCAGGTCCGGACCGTTCCCTCCGAGGACCGTGGAAACCGCGGGATCATGAACGAAATTCTGTTTCATTACGAGAAGATAGACCCCACGACCTGGGTGTATCTCGCATCGCTGCTCATCATCGGCCTGTTCTTCAAGTTCGGCCGCTTCTGGAGCGTGCGCAATCTGGACCTCGTGCTGTTGATCCTGCTGGCTCCTGGGCTGCTCCTGGTTTCCGAAGGACAGGTTGTTCAGCGGATCGCCATGTCAGCGGTGGCAGCTGCCAGGCAATCGGCGGCGCAGGCCGCAGCTCAGCGGGAGGCGGAGCCAGCGGCAGTGGCTGAGCCTGCGACCACCTCATCCGATCCACCGGCGGCGAAAAGCGCGGCCGACACCACTCCACTCGACAGCAAACGGGTCGACGACCGCACGAGCAAGCAGGGCCGCCCGGGGAGCCAACCGGCGACCGCGGCGCAAGACGCTCCTGGTGTGACCCCGGAAATGGCCACAGCGCAACAGGGACTGGTCAAGGGACAGACGATCGAGCGGATTGGTTTTCTTTGGCTCCTGACAACTGGCCTGCTGCTATTGGTCCGGTTGCTGATTGATCCCACGATGGTGCGGCGGCCGCTGTTGGAACCGAACATGACAACGGGAGGGCTGACTTTCAGTTGCTGCTCATTGTTCGTGTTCTTGATGGCCAACGTGGTGGCAAGTCGCCCCACGGCGGATGACCTGGCGGGACCGACCAGCGCGGAGCGGATGATGAGCCGCCAGGCGAGCGACGATCTCGATCGGCATGGCCCGGGTTATGCAATCGTCTTTGCCTTGCCGAGTCTGCCGACAGTCAAGATGGGTACCAATCCGGCTCGTCAACACCTGGACGATCCCTCGGTGCGCATTCGCTCATGGAAGTATCGCGCTGACACGGACCCCACGTTGGTGGACATCGACGCGGAGTTTCTGGGAGTCACGTCCGACGAAGTTGTGCACTTGCAGAAGATCGACGGGGCGAAGCTGTCGGTGGCCTGGGACAACCTGAGCGAAGGCGATCAGGCCTTCGTGAAGAAGGTCCGAGCCTACACGACGATCGCCAAATTAGTAGCCATCTTGTCGCACTTGGCGATCGTGGTTGGCATGATCGCGATCGGATATTGGCACTTCAACAACGTCAAGATGGGGATTGGAGCGGCCACGCTCTATTTGATGCTCCCCTACACTTCCCAGATGACGGGTCGGGTCGACCACGTCCTGCCCGCCGCCCTGCTGGCGTGGGCCGTACTCTGTTATCGGCGACCACTGGTATCCGGGATGTTCATGGGATTGGCGACCGGCATCATCTACTACCCGCTGTTCTTACTCCCCCTCTGGTTCAGTTTCTACTGGCGGCGGGGGCTGCTGCGATTCCTGATCTCACTGGTGTCCATGCTGGCGATCATGGTGTTGACTTTGGCGTTCATTTCGGCCGACATGGAAGCGTTCTGGCAGTGCTTCAAGAAGATGTTCGGCCTGATGCCGCCGCAGATGGAAGGACTGGGGGGCATCTGGGGCCTGGGCTGGGCTCCCGTCTATCGCTACCCGGTATTGGCGGCGTTCGTCGCCCTGTGTGGATCGTTGGCCATCTGGCCGGCGCAGAAGAGCCTGGGGACGCTGTTAAGTTGTTCGGCAGCGGTGATGGTTGCCACGCAGTTTTGGCACGGCTACGGAGGCGGCTTGTACTTGGCCTGGTACTTGCCGCTGCTGCTGCTGACCATCTTCCGCCCGAATCTGGAAGATCGCGTGGCGTTGAACGTCGTCGGCGAGCACTGGCTGGGGCGTCGTTAGAGCGGGGATAGAGCGTCGGTCCCCAGCGGGTGCGACGGTGAATTCCGGCGGCCAGGCCGGCAGTCTGCCTACGACTTCGCGCGGCGTAATTCGGCGGTCTGGGCTTCCCGAGCGTTGTCCTGTTGGTTCTGCCAATAGCGCCACTGCTTCCAGGCTTTCTTATCAAAACCGAAACCGGCGATACCAGTCAACTCGACCAACGCCGACAGCACATCCCGATTCTGAACGTCGAACTGAACCACTTGGCCGGTGCCGCGGCGGTGGTCGTTGGGCAGAACCAACTCATGGCGTGTGACCAGCGCATCGATCAGGGGACCGACGGAGGCATCCGCCTTGAGCGGCACCAGCGCCGAGGCGGCCCGATTCACCAGCGAGTTGTTCTCATGGTGCAGCGTTTCGAGTAATCGCTTGAGAACCAGCGGATGCTGCGCATCCGCCAGCCGGTTCAGGCAATGCTGGACCACGTCCGCATCGGCATCGGTGAGGGCGACATCGAGCAAGAGATTCAGCGCGTCGGGCGTGCCGATGTTGCTCAACGCCTGCACGTAGAGCAGTCTCACGCTCTGCCATCGCTCGGATTGCAGAAGAACGGCCAGCCCCCGCACGGCATGCGGATCGTCGATGCCGGCAATTGTTGCGGATACCCGTTCCGGCGACTCTTTCACCAGATCGCTGCGCCACTGCACCAACTGTCGATACCACTGGCGCTCGGCCACCTCCCGTTTTCGATTCGACTCCATCAGCTCCACTTGCTGCGGCAGCTGCCAACGACCGCGGTATTGGACGTAGCCCCGCTCGCGCATCGACTCGTCGCGCGTCACCCAGTTGCCGCGGACTTGCGAGTATCCCAGACCAAGGCGGGCGCCGGCATGATTCGGTTCCAGCCGCAGAATGCGCTGCAAATGATACCGGCGCCGCTCTGGCATGCCGTGCTCACGGCACCACTGGGCAATCGCCCATTGACTGTCCACGTCCGTCCCGTGGCGGGAAACCTCGCGTTGGTATTCCCCTTCCAGTTCCGGTTCGCGGACGACCTCCTTCACCATCGCCCGCTCCAGCACGATACGTATGCCGAACGTCGTGTGTATCTCGTACGGTGCATTTTCGCCGGACTTTTCATTGAGCCAGCGGCCCTGCAACTGACCGCCCCGCACCAGTTGGAAAATGTCGGCCCGCGCCGATGTGCCATGCGCGGCGATCAACAGCAGCAGGCTCACCGCCCACCACACTGCTCTCACGGAGGAGATTCCCCGAGAAGTCATGGCCGCCCCTCATCCATCGAAGGTCACAACCGGCAGGTCTTCCACGAGCACCACGCGAAGAAGCCTGTCGGCGACAGGCCGCTACCGATTCTCGAGCATCAGTATAGCGCTGTTCTGTCGATTTCCGCAAATGGTTTTGTGTGTCGCAACATCTGCCGCCGCCAGCCGGCGGTCGCCTGACGCTCAACGGGCCATCTTCGGCACAAGTCGCCGGGAGCAGTCGGAATTGCGGGTTGGGCACAAGCAGGATTCCCCCATCGTGACGTGGGCCCGCTCGTGCGGCGTCACCGCGAAGAAGATGGGCGCGGCCGGCGCGGCCCGTGCTGCCCGTGCCCTGGGGCATGCTCGGTGAACAAATGCGGGTGGCCGAACATTCAAGCGGGGCGCGGCTCAATGCCGATAGAGGACGTGGGTACGTGTCCACACAACTCGCCGTGATCGATACTCCCGCGGCATGAGCGAAACAGGAGGAAGACCTGTGGGAAGATCGTCATTTCTGCTTATCCTTGCCGTCGCGGCCGTCGGCGGCTGGTTCTTACTGCAGCAGTACGAAATCCGCGGGCTGGACCAGTTGAAGATGATTCGCCGCCACGGCAGCGACGATGCGGCAAGTGGCGTTCCCGTGATCCTGCGCGACCAGGGGACGATTCGTATCGCGTCATTCAATCTGCAGGCCTTTGGCCCCACGAAGGCCGAGACCCCGGCCGTCATGGAAGTGCTGGCGCGGATCATCCGTGAATTCGACATCGTCGCACTCCAGGACGTCTGCGCCGGTCGGCCAGACGTGTTGCGGATGCTGCTGGACCGCGTGAACGAAACGGGACGGCATTATTCCTTGTTGGCGGGACCGCCCGTGGGTCGCACGGAAGTCAAGCAGCAGTACGTGATGGTCTTTGATCAGGCGACGATCGAGACGGACCGGGACGCGGCGTACACGGTCGATGACCCCGACGACCTGCTGCACCGCCCGCCGCTGGTCTGCTGCTTTCGCGTGCGGGGACCGGCGTCCGACCAGGCGTTCACTTTCACCTTGGCCAATGTCCACGTCGATCCTGACGACACGGAGCATGAAATCAGGGCGCTCGCGGAGGCCTACTTCAAGATTCGTGACGATGGTCGGGACGAAGATGACCTGATCATGCTGGGGGACTTCAACCTTGACGACCAGCGTCTGGGCGAATTAAGGCGGATACCCGGTTTTCTGGCCGCCATTGCCGGGCGCCCCACCAACACGCGGCAGACGCGTCAATCCGACAATCTGGTCTTTCCATTGTCGGCCACCTGCGAATATGCCGGGCGCAGCGGTGTGTTCGACTTCATGCGCGAGTACAACCTGACTCTGCAGCAGGCCCTGCAGGTCTCCGACCACCTGCCGGTGTGGGCTGAATTCAGCATTTACGAAGGGGGCCGTACCCCCGCCGTCGTCGCATCCCAGGGGACGGCCGCCGTCCGGTGAGCGGCCCGCCGCGGTGTTGCTTGACAACACCACCGCGACTGCGAAAGAATGCGTGTGGAGAGTTCATTCATGCGCATGTCTTGTATTCACTGCGGCCAGGTCTTTTCCATTACCGCTTCGCAATTGGGGGGGAAAGGACGCTGCCCGCATTGTCGTGGCGAAATCCGGTTGCCGAAGGCGTCCGACGATGCCGAGCAGCCCGCCGCGAAGGTCGAGCCGTCTCATTGGCTGCAGAACTCCATGTCGGGGCTCCTGTCGCTGATCTTCCACATGATTCTCATCCTGATCCTCGCCCTGATCACCTACGGCTCGTACAGCGGAGCAGGACTGGGAGAGGACGTGCTGATCGGCAAACTCCCCTCCGAGAAACTGGGAGACTCCCAAGACGAACAGCTCACGGCGGCCGAAGTCGTGTCGGAAACGAGCCAGGACTTCGCGGACGCTCTGGAGGCCGAGCCGCCCGTGGACACGAGCAGCGAGAGTGTCAGCAGTGAAGAGATGGTCGTGGCCTCCCCGTCGGCCGGCGGAGGCGAAACCACCGCCTTCGATCTGGGAGCCGCAACCGTGGGGGGCGGTTCCATGGCGGGCGGCGGATGGGATGGCCTGCTGCAGTCGCTCCGCAGCAACGGCCTCGACATCGTCCTGACATTCGACAGCACCGGGAGCATGCAGGGAGAAATCGACCAGGTCAAAGGGCAGATCAAACGCATCGGCTCGACACTCCTGACGCTGGTTCCCAAGGCACGCATTAGCATCTGCACCTACCGTGACCAGGGGGATGAATACATCGTGCGCGGACTCCCCTTGACCAATGACCTGCAACAGATCGAGTATTTCCTGTCGGGCATTCGCGCCGACGGCGGTGGAGACGAGCCGGAATCCGTGCACGAAGGCTTGCGCTGGTCCATTGAACAGAACACCTTCCAGCCCCGAGCGCGTAAGGTCATCCTCCTGTTTGGCGACGCTCCGCCCCACCAGGCGGATCTGCCAACCTGCCTGCGACTGGCTCAGCGATTTCCACGGGCAGGACAAAGGTATTGTCAGCACGGTAACGTGCCGCGGCCGCGGACCCCTGCGCGAATTCCTGCAGATCGCGGAAGTCGGAGGGGGCGAGGCCTTCTTGACCGCTGACGAACGCCAGATCATGACCCAGCTGATGGTGCTTGTCTTCGGCAGCCGCCATCGGGCACGAGTGATCGAAGCGTTCAAGTTGTTGGAGGAGAAACGCTGATGAGGCGGCCGGCAGGCGTGCTTGGTGAGACGAGAACGGCGCGTCACTTCACATGCTCGGCGGGGCGCACTCCCGGAGTAGGGTGCGAAATACGCCAGCCGCCCGTCACCGACCGTTCCCCCGGGGCGGCTAAGGCCCGCCTCAGACGACGTCAAACGCGTTGAGCGCCTCGGGCAGCGACTCGTAGATTTCGAACAGCGTACCGTCCAGCTTGAGTACGCGAAAAGCCTGCCGCACCTGATTGTGCATGCTGCAAAGACGCACCACCCCGCCATAGTTCATCAGACGTTTCCGGGTGAGCAGTATGCTGTTGATGACCGCGGAAGAGCATTGCGTGACCAAAGCAAAGTCAATCAGTAGTCTGCGCGGCCGGTACTGTTCAATGTACTCCAGCAGCTCGTCGTGCAGTTCGGTGATCAGGATCATCTCCTGCAATCGCGGGTCACTGAGCCGGACGACGGTGACGTCATTATCCAGTTCAACGTCAAAGCGTTTATGCCGTTCCATGAATCGACTCCTACGTCAAGTTGCACCTGGCGAACATCGAAGCAAGAGCGTTCTCCTATCATAGGCTTTCGAGACCGGCACACAAGCGTCGGGACTCGGAGCTACCGGTGCCCGAACTGGCGCTCGGGAGAACCCCTCGCTCAGGAAGCTGTGCTTGGCGGATTGGAGTTCGACGAATCCTCGCCCGCTTCGCTAGCGCGGGACCGCTGTCCCAACCCCTCCTGCGCCTCCTCGGGCGGCGCTTCGTGCCACGGATTCGACCAGTCTCCCCAGCTCCCAAGATAGGTGGCATAGGCCGGCACATCCTGCTGCCGCTCGATCAGCCACTGCTGGGTCTGGGCAATGAGCTCCTGCTCGCGGGCCAACGGGAGCTGGCCAAGCATCACGCAGGCGCGGAGGAAGACAAAATACGTGTCGAGCACATCACAGCGACAATAGTCGGTGATCGCGGCCAGCTTTCCGGCATCAAACAGATCCTGCACCATGTGCCCTTGCACGTCCATTTTGCCCGGCTTGCCGAGCAGGTTCGCGGCCAGGTTCAAGCCACCATTGAACCGGGTGGCGCCGAAATTGGTCAGCACATCGTGCAAATCGAGATGCGAAGCCAGGTTGTACCGATTGCGGCGCTGATCGTAGGCCTTGGACTGCATGTCAAACCAACCGGGAAGACTCAGCCCATAGCGAAACGCCGCCAGCTCCAGCAGCGGTATGTCGAAGGTGCGACCGTTAAAGGTGACGAGCGTCGGGCGGCGATACGCGTCCCAGCCCCGCCAGAAATTCTCGGTGATCACGTGGGGGCGGTAGCGCGGTTCATCCAGTGCCACCAGGTCGAGCAGCCGAAAGTCATCGCTCACCTTGCCGATAACCACGGAAATGGGTACTTGGAAGGTGTAGGGGATGAAATCGGACTGGTGCTGCTCCATCAGCTCCCGCCGGTAGCGTTGCACCGCTTCCCGAGCCGGTAATTGCTCCCCGGGATACCGCAGCTTGGAGACCAGGCTACCGTCGGCCACACTTTCGATATCAAACACGAAATACCGCACAGCTGAAGTCACCGAGGGCACCCCCTTTTCATGGACCAGGCACCACGAGATGATGCGTCTTGGCCTTGCCGGAAGATCCGCAGACTCTCCCCCCGCGAAGGGCCATCGCTATCCCTCGCCGGGCATGTTCGGTCGGGCCAGGGTCGCCGCCTGGACACACACAGCCGCGGCCGACTCCCAGACCTTTCCCAGCGTACCAAAACAGGGACCGGTGTGCGATTGGTCCAGTGGCGTCCATGCTGGCCACAGCGCCGGCGATGGAAGTCACGTCGTAACCGATCGTTGCGCGCGGGCCTGGCCTGCCAGCAGGTCCACGGTTCGTTTCCACACGGCACCACGGCAACTTCGAGCGGCAAACGTGAACGCACAGTGCGAGCTTCATTGAGACTGTGACTTGGCAACCTTCATCTCTCACCCGACAACGGAACCATGAACCATGAATCGTGACAGACTGCTCGCAAGATTCCTGCGATACGTTGCCATCGACACGATGGCGATCGAGTCGTCCGCGTCATATCCCAGCTCGCCAGGCCAGCTCGAACTGGGGAGATTACTCTCTGCGGAATTGACCGCGATGGGACTGGCGGACGTCTGTCACGATGAACACGGCCTGGTGCTGGCGACAATTCCCGCCACCATCCCAGGGCCGGTCCCGGTCGTGGCATTCAACGCACATCTGGATACGTCGCCCGAGACGAGCGGCGCCCACGTCCGTCCCCAAGTCGTGCGGGACTACCCTGGCGGCGATCTTGTCTTGCCCGGAGATCCGGCGAAGGTAATTCGCGTCGCGGACAACCCGGAGCTGGAGGATCTCCGCGGCTGCACACTCATCACCAGCGATGGCACGACACTGCTGGGAGCCGACGATAAGGCGGGCGTCGCCATCATCATGGAGTCGGCCGCCTACCTGGTCGAACATCCGGAGATTCCCCACGGCCCCCTGCGGATCCTCTTCACCTGTGATGAAGAAATCGGCCATGGCGTGGACCACGTAGACCTCGATCAATTGGGCGCGCACGTCTGCTACACCTTGGACGGCGCCGGCGCGGATACCGTGGACGTGGAAACCTTCTCGGCCGATCTGGCGATCGTGACCATTCGCGGCGTCAACATCCACCCGTCCATCGCCAAGGGGCGAATGGTCAATGCGTTGCGCGCAGCGGGGGCGTTTCTGGATCGGCTGCCGCGTGAAACACTGGCCCCCGAGTCGAGCGACGGACGCGCGGGATTTCTCCATCCCTATCTGATTCAGGGAGGAGTCGCGGACGTCGTGATCAAAATACTGTTGCGCGATTTCGACACCGGCAACCTGGCGAACCACGCCAGCCGCTTGCAGCAGATCGCCGCCACGCTCGAGCGGGAATTCCCCGGCATCATCTGCGACATCCAAATCAAAACACAGTATCGCAATATGGCGGACGGGTTGCGGCGAGAACCGCGGGCCGTCGATTTCGTGAAAGACGCTCACGCCCGACTCGGACGCACCGCCCGACTCACGATCATCCGCGGAGGCACCGACGGTTCCATGCTCACCGCCAAGGGACTCCCCACTCCCAACTTGTCCTCCGGCCAACATACTCCGCACTCGCCCCTCGAGTGGGCCTGCCTTGATGAAATGGCCCTGGCGACCGAAGTGGTGGTGGAACTGGCCCAGGTCTGGGGCGCGAACGGCTAAACAGAGCTGCACAGTTCCGGTATGTCTTGTTTGTTGGACGTTTTTTTCACGACAGAAATGCTCCCCTGTGCAGGCCGCCCTTGGTGAGTGCTCGTTGCGGCCGCGATGGAGACCGTTCAAGACGAACAACGAGTCACACGCCGGTCAGAAACTGTCGACAACGGATCAAGGTGGCTGATGGTGCGCCGCGATTTTTTGCGCCGACAGCGAGCGATATCGTCCGGTGTCCGCCGCGGCCGTTGGTGCTCAGCACTTCCCCCACTTGCCGTCCCCCAACTTATCACAATGGCAGATACGGCAAGTGAGAAAAACTGGTCAATGATGACGGAGCGATGAATCACTGTAGACCGATGGATTTGCAGTGGTTCAGGTAAACTTGTGGACTCACGCAGGCCGAAGAAACGAGACTAGCGAGTTAGTCTCGACGGTATCTCGATGATAGCTTAATGTGCTGCGCTCCGACTGGGCGACTTCCGGTCGAACTTCTGCCACCGGAACCGTAACCAGTCGCCGTGCACGTACCGCTGATTCATGGCCGTTGACTCATCAGACGACTTCAGTATGCCGGTCCAGGGAAGACTCCAGTGCCTCGCCTCTCGATCGTGATTCCGTGTGTCCAGGATGCTGCCCGTTTCGAAACAACGCTGGCATCTGTTCTGCAAAATCGGCCGGACGATTGCGAAGTTCTCGTAGTGCAACCGCGCGCCTACACCGATCCCTACGAGCTCAAGGACGAAGTGCGCTTCGTGCAAGGGCCAGAGGGTTCGTCATTGGTGGATCTGATCAATCTCGGAATCCAGATGGCTCATGGTGCGATTCTCCATGTGCTGTCGTGCGAGATGGAGGCATTAGAAGGTTGGGCGGAACCGGCGATGGCTCATTTTCGGGAGACGGCGATCGCGTCCGTTTCGCCGTTGGTGGTTGACCGAGGAACGCAGAGTCAGGTAGTCGCACGAGGTGTTGACTACGGCTCGGGGGGTGTCCGGCGGGTCCGCCGCGGCGGCCACGTCGACGCCTTGGGGCGGAGGCATCAGGTACTGGGCCCGACCTTGGCAGCCGGTTTCTATCGCCGCCAGTCGCTCTTGGAGATTGGCAGTTTTCGATCTGAGGTGGGAGTCGAGTTGGCGGATGTCGATATTTCTCTGCGATTGCAGGCCGTCGGCTATCGCTGCGTGCACGAAGAGAGATCTCTCGTGGCGACGGAGGGGACGGTCGACGGCCCGCTGCTAACCTATCAGAGCGGCCGCGAAGCGGAGCAGTTCTTCTGGTGCCAGACCGCTCAATCCGGTTGGCTTTCCGTGCTGTGCCTGCACCCCTGTGGCGTAATGGCCGAACTGTTCTGCAATCTGTTACATCCCCAGATACTCTTGCGGATGCTGGGTCGCGTGAAGGTCTGCCTGGAACGAATCACACCCGGACATGCAGAGAACTGTGTTGGGCTGCAGCAACCGGTCGGCCAGATGAATGCCCAGCGAGTCCTGCCGCTGAAGCCGGCGACTTCGACCGAGCGAGACGCGACGGTCAACCCGCGTGCCGCGGCCTGACATGGCTCGGCGGCTGGTGGGCACAGAGCAGCACGAACAGCGAGACGAGCAATTGAAGGGCGGCCATCGTGCAAGGATGAATGCGCCACACAGCTCTCTCAGGCCTGGGGGTGGCGCAGCGGGGAGCCCAGTCGGTCCGCCACTCCCAACCCCTGGTGGTCCGCCGCCAGCCATCCGCCGGTTTGGCCTGGGTCGGTGACATGTCGGACCAGGCGCGGGGGAGTTCGACCGTGGAGGCCAGATATCCGACGCTGAACAGCAGAACGAGTGTAACGGATATGCCGCGCAAAGCTGAACCTCGCAATGACAGCCACCATTGTCTGAAAAAACCGGGTGGCCCGCGTGTTGCCGCTGTGATCCCGCGGGCCGGCGAGTCATCCTGACGGTCATCTGCGGGAAGGGAAATTGCAAGCGCCGGGCCAATCACCTCAGGAAGGCTCTGCTGCCGCTCTAAACGCTCGCCGAGTCAGGGGTTGCGGAATTCGTCGGGCACTCGGCGAGAGCAGCACGGTGAGGCAATTTCGCGACACGGCGGCAGCACGTGTAGCGGGAACACACCATGTGGGAAAAGCGACCAATACCCGGGTCGTGCTGGCCGGACAGTCTGAGTACCCCCTGAGACAGGGAAATACTCGTTTGTCCTCCACAACTTGTTTGCGGCACCGCGTTACGTGTTCTAGATTTCAACGTAGGTAGAAGAGGCACACGCACGGTTGCGCTACCAACGCGACGCGCGGCAGTGAGGTTCTTCGGCCTGCGTCTCGGAACCAAGCCCCCGATTGCTCGTCGCGTTTGTTCCGGGATTCACGTGGTCGACAGGGATCGGGTACCTGGAGTGGCGCACAGGCCGAATCACTCAGATCGGGGACGATGAGCCAGAATCATTGGGAACTTGTTTCCGCGGTATTCCCCACAGGTCGCGGTGCTTGAACAAGGGTGGACAGGAAATGACGAATCGCAAGGCTTCGCTCCGTATCGAATCCCTGTTGGCGGGTGCACAGTTGCCGGCGCTGCCGCAAAGTGCCATTCGGCTGCTGCAGCTGTCGCAGGATCCGGAAAACGGCCCCGCGGAATTTGCGGTCCCCATTGAGTCGGATCCGGGCTTGACGGGGCAAGTCCTGAAATTCGTCAATTCATCCTATTTTGGCTTTGCCCGCGAGATCTCGAGTATCAAGTTGGCCATCACGCTGGTCGGCATTCGTACGATCAAGAACTTCGCGCTGTGGAGCGCCGTGTTCAGTCTGATGCCCAACCCGAAATGCGGTCCCTTTGACCTGAAGAGTCTGTGGCAGGATTCCTTGCGGCGGGGCCTGTTCGCCCGAGCCTTGGGCCGGCTGTTGGGCCAGACGGATAGCGAAGACCTGTTCGCGGCGGCATTGCTGCAGGACATGGCGGTACCGCTGTTGGCCAAGGAGCTGCCGGAAGAATATGACAAGCTGTTTCAAGGTCGGCGTGGCGGACAAACGCGTCTGTCCGATCTCGAACGCGAGCGATTCGGCTGGACACACGCGGAGGCAGCGAGCATTCTGGCGCGCCGCTGGAGTCTACCCGAAGAATTCGCCGACTTGATTGAATATCACACTGCTTTCGAACGACTGTTGACGGAGGGAGCGACGGCTGGTCAAGTGGCGGTCAGCCTCTCTGCCTTGCTCCCCTCGGTCCAGGACACGATCTGGTATGAGCGTGAGCAGTTCATCGACATTTTCTGTCGGCTCACTCATTCACCGGAAGCGTCGCTGCAGCCGCTGTTGGCGGAAATCGATGCAGGTTTCGCGGAATTCGCCCCGGTGCTGAAACTGGGCGTACCGACCCATACGCTGGTCGCCTGCCTGGAAAACGAACTGCCCGCGACCGCCTGAGCGATAGAACAACACGTTTTGGCCCGCAACCGTGAAAACCCTCGGGACGCCTGGTGCTTCCCGGGGGTTTTCGCTTGCCGCTTCGCCCACAGGCCTCCTCGACCGCGGCCGATGGTCGCCTTAGTATTTACCAGCGAACGACTTAGGAACGCACTTTGGGAAACCCATTTGGGATCGTCTGCGTGAGCGGTTAGAATAGAACCAGATTCGAAGATTTCAGTGGGTCCTTTTCCCAACAGGATTCCCGGTCGTGGCCGACTATCAGCGTATCATCCGGCAACAAGCGATCCGCGAAGCCGAGGGCTACCTGGATCTGGCGATGGGGTTCGCCGAACAGTGGCCGGTGGCACTGCAGCAGCGGATACCGCTGGCCCAGCGCGCCCTGGCGGCGTTGGAGCGGGTACGCGGCGGATCCGGCCAGCGCCCGCATGTCCTCTATCTCACCGGTCAAGCCTACCGCGTCATGCATCGCTATCACGAAGCGGTACCTCCCCTGGCAGCCGCCGCGGAACTCGACCCGGAGAATATCTTCGTATGGCTGGCACTGGCCTGGTGCTATAAGCGAACCTACCGCTTGGATTTGGCGATTGAAGCGTTAGAGAGTGCTTTGGCGGCCGACGAGCAGGAGGCCATCCTGCACTACAATCTGGCGTGCTACTGGAGCCTGGCGGGGAATCCAAATATCGCCCTGCGGTATCTGGCCCAGTCGTTTGACATTGATCCCAAATTCCGTGACCTGGTGGCGGAAGAGGCCGACTTTGATCCGATTCGCGACCTGCCCGACTTCCAGTCGTTGGTGGGAGCGATCGTCTGAGAGTCGAGCAGAGCGGCTGATGTGGCCGCTCCGTTTCGCCCCGTTCCAGTCCTATCCCACCCGTTTCAGGCCCCGCAACTTCGGCTCCCACGGGTCACTTGGCTGGGCCAACGGCGGCCGTTACCCCTTGGCGGCGTAGAGTTCCGCGTATTCCAGGACCCAGACGTTGATCAGCTCAATGAACTTGTCCAGGTCCACTTCCTCCAACTTTTCGAAGTAGGTGCGATTGAAGACTTCCTTGTTGCGGATCGTCCCTTTGGCTGCCAGATCCAACACGGGCATGGAGGAGATGGGCCGCACGGTCATCTCCAAGCGACTGTAGTCATTCGCACGTCGTCGTCCGTCGACCATCCGCAGATCATCGCGGCTGCAGGCAGCTCCCCAACCGCGATCGCCAAAGAGTGTTTCCGGACGAAAGCCGGGAAAGAAGACGGGGAGCTGGCGAACACGTTGCTCGATATGATCGGACAACTGAAGTCGAAAGGCCGAGTGCATCCGCTTGAGCTCTTCCTCCGTTAACGCTCGCGCCTCGGCTTCGCTTCTTTGGGCCTCGCTTTTGCGTTTACCTCGTTCGATCGCCTTCTGTAAACGGTCTTCAAAACTCATGACTAGTGCTTGTTTCCGTCAGGTTGTTTCTTCTGGTAGAACTGCATCAAATCAGAGAACGAGCGAAGTGGTTCCTTCCCTTCTTCCATTTCCTTGGTGATCGGCGTGACCACCTTCGGTTTGCGAGGAGGCCGCGATTGTTCGCGCGTTCGTTCGCGAGGCGGTCTACCCTGGGCTGTCGCACCGGCCTGCTGATCGCCCTGCGCGGGTCGAGGCGGGCGTTTCGCGGCCGGCCGGCGCGGACGTGGCTGGTCGGGTTTTCGGCGTGCCTCCGCCGGTTTCTCTGTTCCCGGTTCAATGGCGGTGAGGGAGACTCGCCGACGCTGTTTGTCGATATCGACCACCCAGACAGTGAGGACGTCCCCGACCCCAACGACTTCATGTGGATCGCGGACAAAACGATCCGCCAGGCGGCTGATATGAACCAAGCCGCTGTCAGAAAGCCCGATGTCGACAAACGCTCCGAAGTCGACCACATTGAGCACGGTGCCCGACAGCATCATTCCCGGGTCGAGGTCTTCCAGCTTCACAATGCCACGACGAAACACCGGCGCAGGCAAATCTTCGCGGGGATCCCGCCCAGGCCGCGCCAGGGAATTGAGAATATCCTGCAGCAGGATCTCGCTCACGCCCCATTCGTCCGCCAGAGAACTCACATCCAGCTGATGCACTCTGTCGTACAGCACGTGCAGCGGCTGGGCAGTGCTCTCCTCGGAGAGTGCGAGTTCCGCGGACGCTTCATCCGCGCTGGCGGGCACCGACGACGTCGCGATATCCACTCGCGGAGCACTCGCCTCTTCGAGCGACGTCGCTGGCTGCTCGGCCTGCAGCGAATCGGCCTGCCGACCTGATTCCGACGCGTCACTCGTCGCCGTCGCCTGAGTCGCCTGCATGTCATCGCTGACATCCGCGGCAATCGCGGGCATTTGCGGAGCCTCAGCATCCATTGTCGGCGCGATCGTCGCGGCCGACTGCTCGGGCGCGGGGGGCGTTTCCTCGGCGCCGGCAGGAATCGCAGCCGGATCGCCATCGACCGGATCGATCACCGGTGTTGCCGCCGGTGGGAGCGAGAGCGCCGGCACGACGGGGTCGAGTTGCCCGAACTGACTTGACTTGCTTATGCTGGGCGCGGCCGGAGGTGCCCCACTGCGCAGATCCTCGACACTGCATCCAGATTTTTCCAGGACGCGTTGGGCCAACTCGTAACTTTCAGGATGAATCCAAGTGGCGTCCAACGGGTTGTCGCCATTGGTGACTTTCAAGAACCCCGCGGCCTGGACAAAAGTAGCTTCCCCCATACCAGGAATCCGCAGGAGCTGTTCGCGGTCGAGGAACGGGCCATGCTTGGACCGGTATTCGCACAGGCGACGGGCAGTCAGTTGATTCATTCCCGAGACATACCGCAGCAAGGCCGGACTGGCCGTGTTCACGTCCACACCCACATAGTTCACGCACGACTCGACCACGGCGTCCAGCGAGTTACGCAAGTGCTTGGCCTTCACGTCGTGCTGGTACATCCCGACGCCAATGTTCGCCGGATTGATCTTCACCAATTCCGAGAGCGGATCGAGCAGACGCCGGCCAATGGAAATAGCGCTGCGCAACACCGCGTCATAACCCGGCAGTTCCTCCCGCCCCAGCGGACTCGTGGAATAGACGCTCGCCCCCGCCTCATTGACAATCACAAACGCCACGTCATCGTCCTTGAGCTCCTTCTCCATGACGTCGACCACCAACTGCTCCGTCTCGCGACAGCCCGCCCCGTTGCCGATCGCCACTACCGAGAGACGATGCCGTCGAACCAGCTCGATGAGCTTGTTGCGGCCACTGCGAATCCACTCCTCCTTGCCGATCACATGGATAATCTCATGTGCCAAGACATTGCCAAATTCGTCCAGCGCGATGAGCTTGCAGCCACTACGAAAACCCGGATCGACGGCCAATACTCGGTGATTGTGCACCGGGGGCTGCAACAACAGCTTGCGGAGGTTACGAGCAAACACTTCAACGGCGTGCTCCTCGGCCTTCTCCGTCATCTCCCGACGCAACTCGCGCTCGAGACTCGGGATCAGCAGCCGACACAACGCGTCTCGAACGCATCCCTTCAGGAAATCACGGTGAGGGTGGTCCGGGGCAATCAGCAGCGTCTCGGCCTCGGTCGCCATGGCCTCCGCGTCCACCTCGACTTTGACCCGTATGATCCTCGCTCGCTCGCCACGATTAATCGCCAGCACTCGATGGGGTGGCACGCGTGCCACCAACTCCTGGAAATCGTAGTAGTCCTTGAAGGCGGCCTCCAGCCGCTGTCGCTTCTTTTCTTTCTTTGAGATCGCGGCGCTGAGTGGACCGCGCTTGGCTTTTCCCCCTTTCGTCTTCTGGCGGGCGGGCATCGGCAAGGGTCGAGCTTTGTCACCCGACTCGGACTTTGCCTCGTCCGGCGACGCTGGCGGCGGACTAGCAGCCTGAGACTCGGCAGCCTGAGACTCGGCAGCCTGAGACTCGGCAGCCTGAGACTCGGCAGCCTGAGACTCGGCAGCCTGAGACTCGGCAGCAATCGACGGCGCAACAGACTCATTTACATCCGCCACTTCGCCGGCTGGCAGTTTCGCCCCGTCGCCACCGGCCTGCAGGGCGTCCGTGTCGCTGCCAATCGATTCCTGCACGGGCACCGATTCCTGCACGGGCACCGATTCCTGCTCGGGCATCGATTGCTGCTCGGGCATCGATTGCTGCTCGGGCACCGATTGCTGGAGGGGCAGAGTCCGACTTTCGTCTGACTGAGGGACCTCGACAGCGCCCGAGTCAGCTGTCTCGGGACTCGGGGCGAGCGATTCTGGCAGCGGCTCGGGGTTCACTTCCGATGGCGTATCGCTTGACACTGCGAGCGATTCGGAGCCGGTCGGGGAATCGGCCACAAATGCCACCTCGACGACTGCGGGGTCTTCCGCCGGGGACGCCGACGGGACCGCTTCGGTGGTCCCAGAAACCGTGGCTTCGGCAGCCGGCAATGCCGCTTCACCGCTTTCCCGAGCCCCGCTATCCTGGGTCGCTCCACCAGGGGTCGCTCCACCAGGGGCCGCCGCGTTTTCTCCCGATTTTGCCGGCTCGATTCGGCTGCAGATCAATTTGCCCGAGTGCTGCAGGATCTTGCGGAGTCGGCCGCGAAGATCAGCCCGCTCGCTGAACCACTCCGCCACGATGTGCCGCACACCGACCAGCACATCGTCGACGCCATGAAGATCTTTTTCGGCAGCCACCAGACTGGCCCCCGCTTGCTGCAGATCAGCCACGGCGGGATCCGCATCGAGCACTTGGCGGGCCAGTGGCTCGAGCCCCCGCTGGCGGGCCGTGGTAGCGAGGGTTTGCTTTTTTGGCTTGTAGGGCAGGTACAGGTCTTCCAGCCGTTTGAGCGAGGTGGCGTTGCGAATCTGATCGACCAGTTCCGGGTGCACGACGCCTTGCGCCTGGACCGACCGGAGAATTGTCTGCTTGCGTTCCGCAAGACCTCGCAATTTACCCACTTTCTCCTGAATACGTCGAATCTGCTCTTCATCGAGGGCAGCAGTCTGTTCTTTCCGATAGCGGGTAATGAACGGAACGGTATTTCCTTCGTCGAGCAAGGCCACCGTTCTCTGCACACTTTCCAGGGGAAGGTTCAGTTCACGAGCAGCCTGGCCCAGATCGATTTCAATCGTGATGTCCATAGTGGACCCATTACGGGCTACGAAGAGGAAGACGCAAAGACACAACTGTCCCGCAATTACCCGGATCGCAATCTAGCGCTTGGTATGCGCATTGTCAAGGATCGCACGCCGCAGATCGCTGCCACCTGACCACGGACAACGACCGGAACGCTGGTTTCGCGGTGTCCGCTCAACCGCCAAGAACAACCCGCTGGCCATCCGGCTGCCTGCAAGTTATCACAGACGGGAATCTGTTTGGGGCCGGGTCGCGACGGATGCTCCGCGTTGTTCTTGCGTAAGGAAAAAACGGCCCGATTTGGAAAAAAAGAACGAACGTGCACGATCAATTGCGCCGATAAAAGGGGACGCAAGGGCCATGCGCTTTGTCCGAACAAGTAAAGGAATACTTCATGGCATACCCGCAGCTGCGCATTTACTATGGGCCGGACCAGCAATCGTGCAATTCGGCCATTTCTCATACGTCCACACCGGAAACAGTTACTGTCCCCTTAGGCGAGGTCTTCAGCTGGCTGATGGATGCGGTTCGCAGCGGCAAAACGTGGCTGCGGGATTTCGAAGATGACGAAGTTACCATCTCGACAGACCTGTACGAGGTCATTCTAGCGTACCAGCACTATCACCGTCCTTCCGCATAGGTTACGGTCCAACTCCCTGAAAACGGCCACTCGACGGCACAGGCCGTGACCTCCTTTGCTGGGCCGGCACCAACGGGCGGTGACGCCCGAACGGTTCGACGTAGACTGACACAGAATTCGGCAGTCTGCGTACAGCATTTGCGCGCACAGTCGGCGATGAGCCAGCTCGAAGCGGCTCATCCCGGCGGACGCTGAGCACGCTCAGGCGGCTTGGGGATGCCCGGGCGGGGTGAGCCGGGCTATACTTTGCTGATTGGGTCGCCGATCGCGTGGCGAGAGCCCCCCCGGCGCGACTTGGTGCATCCGCATTCAGGGGGTTCCAGGGGCGGGGTTCCAGGGGCGGGGTTCGAGTGCAGGGCATCTTGCGTGCAGCCCGTCGGTCGGAAACGAACAGCAGTTTCTCTGGCCGTTATTCGCTCACTCTGGCGAGGCATGGCGACCCTTCCACCCTCTCTGGCTGTCAAGGTGGGTGACCCTGGGCCGCTCACGTTAAGTGGCCATTGGCACGAACTGAACCAGCACGGGAGAGACCCTGCGTGACGGACGAAAACAAACCCGCTATGGCGCCCGATTTGACCGCGTCTTCGAACAACCAGGAAGCGACCGAACTGACATCGCAGCGCCGCCATCGCCGTCAGATCGACGACCTGATTCAGCGAATCAAGCACTCAGCGGATCAGCTCGCCAGCGATGGTCCGGCGCGTGGCGATCTGAAGATCTTGAGTCGGGCGTTGCGCGAACTGCGTCATGCGTTCAAGGTCTTCTCACCGTACCGGCGTCATCGCAAAGTCACGGTCTTTGGGTCGGCACGAACGCAACCAGACCAACCGGCATACGAGCAGGCGGTGAAGTTCGGCCGGGCCATGGCAGAGCAACATTGGCTGGTGGTGACGGGGGCCGCCAGCGGAATTATGGAAGCTGGACATGTGGGAGCGGGCCGCACGAACTCAATGGGCCTGAACATTCTGCTCCCGTTTGAACAGGAAGCGAATTCCGTCATTGCCGGCGACCATAAGCTGGTGCACATGAAGTACTTTTTCACGCGAAAGCTGATGTTCGTGAAAGAGTGCCACGCATTGGTCTGTCTCCCCGGAGGATTTGGCACGCTCGACGAAGCACTGGAAGTGCTGACACTCCTCCAGACCGGAAAACGGGACATGGTGCCCGTCGTATTGCTCGATGCGCCGGGTGGCAGCTACTGGGAAGACCTGCACTGCTTCATCCGCCGGCAACTGCTTGCGGGGGGCATGATTTCCGAAGAGGACTTGAGCCTCTATCTTATTACCGACGACTATCAACGGGCCGTGGACGAAATTCTGCAATTCTACCGCGTGTATCACAGCATGCGTTACGTGAAAGATCGGCTCGTGCTGCGTCTCCAGCAGGAGTTATCGCAGCCACCATTGTCAGCCATCAACGAACAGTTTGTCGATGTGTTGGCAGAGGGTCAGTTTGTGCAGACTGCTGCCCTCTCGGAGGAACGCGATGAACCTGAGCTGAAGCACCTGCCACGACTTGTTTTCGCGTTCGACCGCCGTAGCCTGGGGCGACTCCGCCAGCTGATTGACTTCATCAATCGTGAGGCCTGAGACGGGATCGCGCTTTGTCACAGCTGAGAATTGGCTGGCACTGGCTCGGCCAGTGGGGAAGCGAATCCCCGCCCGCCAACGACAGGGCTGGCACTGGCTCGGCCAGTGCACTCGTCCAGCTTCTGTTCTTCAGGCATCTTTTCTGACTGTTGCGGACTCGCCGAGCCGGCGTCATGTGACCGAGCGATGCCGCGCGATCACAGAGACATTGGTGGCCGATGGGGCGAACGAATGGGGGAGCCTGACCATTGGCAACGACCCGGGACGATTCTGGTTGCGGCCTTGGCGAGGGACGGTCATCCCGTGATCAGCGCTGGCTGAGTTCGTGTACGGCATCGACCAGGGCGATGGCATTGTCAACGGGCGTTTGCGGCAGGATGCCATGTCCCAGGTTGAAGATATGGCCGGGACGCCCACCAGCCATGTCGAGCATTTCCCGCACGCGCTGCCGCATTAACTGACGATCCGCCAACAGAATGCAGGGATCCAAATTACCTTGAATGGCACGTTCCGCGCCAATGACCTGCCAGGCGTCGTCGAGCGGCATCCGCCAATCGATCCCGACCACTCCGCTCCCCCCTTCGGCCAACAGACCGTTGAGCATCGGATTGCCGGTCGCGAAATTGATGACCGGCACGCCCGGGACGATGCTGGCGATGATCTGCTGCACGTACGGCAGTACGTATCGGCGATAGTCATCGACACTCAAACATCCGACCCAGGAGTCGAACAGCTGGACGGCCTGAGCCCCGGCGGCGATTTGCGCGTTCAAATATCGTCCCACGGCTCGGGCAAATCGTTCCATCAACGCCTGCCAGGCGACTGGATCACGATACATGAGCGTCTTGGTGTGCAGATAATTGCGGCTCGCTCCCCCCTCGATCGTATAACTGGCCAAGGTAAAAGGAGCTCCCGCAAAGCCGATCACCGGCAGGTGGGAAGGGAGATCGCGGCGCGTCTGTCGGACCGTTTCCATCACGAAGTGCAGTGCATCGACACTTTCCAGTTCCAACACGCGATCCACGTCCAGCGGTTCACGCACGGGGTTGTGGATCACCGGACCACCGCCGGCAGCGAATTCCAGGTCTAATCCCATCGGTTCGAGAATCGGCAACAGGTCAGAGAAGATAATGGCCGCGTCGACACCCAGCCGTTGGACGGCCGTGCACATCACCTCGCTGCAGAGCGCCGGATCCTTGCAGAGTTCCAGGAAAGAGACTTTCGCCCGCACTTCCCGATACTCGGCCATGTACCGCCCGGCCTGCCGCATCAGCCAGACCGGCGTGACGGCCGTCGGTTCGCGACGGCAGGCTCGCATGAAAAGGCTGTGGTACCAAGGGGCCCGTTCGTCGATCGCCATGGGCGCAACGGCCGAGAGCCGCGTGGCCAATTGCCGTTTGCGCACCACCAACGGATGCGCCTGCAGAGCCACCTGACGTACGAAATGCCCCATCCTCGACAGGGTCGGTTCCAGATCCACCGGCATGGCCTGGCTCCGCAGCATCTCGCTGGTGGTGGGCCCGATCGATGCGACCACGGTCCCCCCCAACGCTCGACGCACCGGCCGTTCCAGATCGAGCTGTCGAGCCACTTTGAGCAGATGGGTCACTTGGATCGCAGACGTGAACAGCAACACGTCCAAATCGCCGCGTGCGAGCCGTCGCACGTTCTCTTCCAGCGGCCCGATGTCGGCAGGCAATTCCCAGCGATACACGGGGACCGACACGACCCGCGCCCCGCGCCTCGAGACCGGCAATCAGACTGGTGTTCGCTTCACCATACTCTTGCACCGCCACCACTTGATTGTCCACCGGCAAGTGCTGATCGATGGTGGTGAGAATCTCCCGCCACGTATTGGGCTTGTCGACAATGTACGTGGGGGAAAGGCCCACGTGCCGCATGGCAAACGCCGGCTTGGGGCTCCGGGCCATGGTGACGATATCCGCCAAGGCGTCTAAGAACCGCTGCCGTGGCACGTGCCTTTGCACCATGGCCAACAGATGTTCAAACCCGACACCGGTCAGGAAAATGGCCACGCCGACCTCACCGGTAATGAGTCGATGGGCGAAATCGGCAGCGGCAGCATCCTCCGGGACCGGAACTTCCCGCAACGAAGGACTCACGTGAGCGGTGCCGCCAAAGCGGGCAATTAAGCGGCCAATCTCGCTCGCCCGCCGACTTTCAAAAGCAGCGACACGGAGCCCGGCAAGTGATGGCTGATGGTCATTCATAGGCGTCATCTTACGGTCACCGCTGTGGCTGACCAAGATGGGTGCCCCGCCTCGACTCACTGCCACCACGGCCGACAGGCACATTCGCGTCGCGCCGCAGCCGGACCGGCCTCAGAAACCGGACCGGCCTCAGAAATGGCGTGCTCGGCGTGGGGACGGCGAATGAGGTCGCCCGGCGGACTCCGGGCGGTCCCCGCGTCGACCGCCTTCGCCGGCCAACGCAAACAGCCTGCCCGAGCAAGTCTCGGGCAGGCCGTTTTTCATCATCGACGTCTAACCGGCAAACTTAGCGGACCAAGTTGGTTTGAATGAAACGACGCTTTGTCGGCAGGAAAGCGGAGGGATCGACTACGGGAGCCGGGCCCACTTCGTCTTTCTCAACTGCTTCGGTCGGTTCACTAGCCGGAGCTTCAGTAGCTGCGCCAGACTCGCAACCGCAAGCCGGTTCGCAACCACAAGCCGGTTCGCAAGCGGCTTCGCAACCACAAGCCGGTTCACAGCAGTTCGTCTTGCGGCACTTCTTGCCGAAGATCCGGTCGAGCAGAGAAACGTGGCAACGCTTCTTGGTGCAGACCTTGACTTCGCAACCACTAGCCGGTTCGCAACCGCAGGCGGGATCACAAGCAGCTTCGCTACCACAGGCGGGCTCGCAAGCCGGTTCGCAACCACAGGCTGGTTCGCAGCAATTGCTCTTGGCGCGGTGACGCTTCAGCAGGTCCAGCAGCGGGCGACGGCACTTCTTGGCCGGGGCACACTGGCCAGCACACGGATCTTCGCAACCACAAGCGGGTTCAGCACCACAACCCGGATCACAAGCGGTTTCGCAACCGCAACCCGGATCGCCAGCAGCTTCACAGCCGCAAGCCGGCTCGCAGCAATTCGCTTTCTTGCTGCCACAGCCGCGCAAGAGGTCCAACAAGGGCGTCTTGCGGCATTTCTTCGCGCAGGGCGACGGCATCACAACCCGTCTCGCAGCCACAGCTGGGACCCGGGTCACAACTAACGGTCTCACAACAGGACGCTTTGTCGCAGCCTCCGTTGTAGTTCATGCCGAGCATTCGGTCGAGCAAATCCATTCCGAAGCTCTGGGTACTGAGCCCTAAGCCCAACACCAACGATCCAACTAAAATGTTCCACTTCATCGAGCCACGTCTCCTTTACGATGGAACTTTCGAACTGGCGCATTTCCCGGGTCGGCCTGCGCACTTGAGTCTCAACAACGTACTGAGTCACGCGTCGCTGAGACTCAAACCGTCAGAGGATTCTCCTTCGCGGAGATAATCGATCGGGGTGTGCCTTTTGGGGGTGGGTCACGTGACATTGAGCCAGTGTTTGGCTCGGCTTGTCACGCGGTTTTGTGCGCCAGAACCGGTCGAGCCATTCCTTGACCCGATAAGTCCGCTCCGGTTAGCCTGACGCGTCGCTACATGCCGCCTTGTTGACGGACACTCGCGTCAAGTGACATGTACCGTATCGGCCCGGCCGTTGAAGAGCCTTGAGGGATCGGAACTAATTTTCGGCAAGTGGTTTACATCAACTGTTACGTAGACAATACGGGCTGGCGTAAATGGCGAAGCTTTACCGATTACTACCCCACGAGTCGTGGTGGTTGGCCGGTTAATCTGCTATAATTCCCGCTGTCTCCTATCTATCTTTCCAGTCCTCCAGGGCACCAGACTAATTCATGCGCGGCCGCAATTCCTGGTAATGACCGGATACCCTGGATGGCTGTTCGGCTCGTTCGTTGCCAGCCGACCAGTTCTCAGCTCCCCTTGGCGGCGGCACCGGCGAGCTGCCGTGACGTTGCCCCCCTGCAGCAGGTTCCATCTGATCTACCATGGCCAATCAATCCTCCTCGTCCGCAAAACACCGGCTGGGCTACGAACTCGTCGATTTCGCTGAGATCGATCCCGTGACCTGCCCCTGCGGCCAATCCCGCCGCGCCCTGTTGGACGTGGACGATTTCCCGGGTACCGTCCATGTTACGGATATCGAAGAAGACGCCCGGCTCCATTACCACAAGCGGTTGTTGGAAACGTATTACTTTTTAGATTGTGAGCCCGACGCCCGCCTGCAACTCGACAACGAAATCGTGCCCGTGAAAGCGGGAATGTGCGTGCTGATCCGCCCCCAAACGCGTCATCGAGCCCTCGGCAGAATGAAAGTCCTGATCTTCGTGCTGCCAAAATTCGACCCGTCTGATGAATGGTTCGACTAAACCACTCCACCCACTCACACCGCCTGCCGGCCACCGATGGGTGACCCTCATGCGGCCCGTGTCCAGGACCGCGTGCAGCGACAGCGCCGCCGGACAACCTCAGCACTGACGGACAACATAGGGGCAAAAAGAGCAACACAAATGGCAACTAATCCCCACTTCAGAATAATACTGCACCAACCAAAAGAGTGACAAGATTGAGTGTGGGTATGCTGGAGGGGACAGCGAGCGGTTGCCGTAGGTCACGTGGCAATTTCGGGTTTCCATACTAGAAACACTGAAAAACTCGTGTCACAAATGATTATTCTGGAACACCGCTTATGAAGACCTGCCCACTCCGCCACCCTCAGCCGCTTGCCATGCCGTGCGTTATGCCCCGTCCAGATTTCGCGAGCCTCCGGTTGGCCATGGCGATGACCTTGGCGTCGTTCGTGTCCAGCGTGGTGCTGGGACTCGCGACCGTGGAAGCTCGCGGCGACGAGGCGAGCGAGGCGAAAACGGTCACGAGCCAATCGCCACAGGACTCTCTCGACTGGCCCTTCTGGCGCGGTCCGCGCTACGATGGTGTTTCCAGCGAGACGGGACTGATTGATCGATTCGATGCCGCCGGAGGCGAAGGGAGCAATGTCCTCTGGAAGCGGGAGGATCTGGGGACGCGCAGCACCCCGATCGCCATGGGTGGCAAGCTGTATGTGCTGGCGCGGGCCGATCGCGGTAGCGATATCGAGGGTGAGAAAGTGGTGTGCCTGGACGCCATGACGGGGGCGACTCTGTGGGAAAATCGTTTCAACGTGTGGCTGTCGGATGTGCCGGACACGCGGGTGGCCTGGTCGTCCGTGGTGGGAGACCCCGAGACGGGCAATGTCTACGCCTTGGGAGTGTGCGGCTATTTTCAGTGTCTGGAGGGGAACACGGGCAAGACGCTCTGGTCCGTGCCGATGCATGAGCGGTTTGGTTTGCTGACCACCTATGGCGGTCGCACGACTTTTCCAGTGATTTGCGAGGACCTGGTGATTGCCAGCGGCATCCTCATCGGTTGGGGGGAGATGGCGAGGCCCGCGTTTCGCTTGGTGGCCTTCGACAAACGAACGGGCGAGGTCATGTGGTACAACGGCACGCTGGACAATCCCTACGATACCGTTTACAGCGCTCCGACCGTCACCGTGCTCGACGGCCAGAAGGCGATCGTCTGTGGATCGGGCGACGGTCACGTTTGGGCTTTCCAGCCGCGGACCGGCCGGCCGATCTGGCGCTACGAGATTTCCCGCCGCGGTTTGAACATCTCACCGTTGGTGGTCGGCGACACCGTGTACATGGGCCACAGCGAAGAGAACGAAGTTGGCACCGCGATGGGAACGGTCATCGCGATCAATGGCGCGGGACAAGGAGACATTTCCAAGACCGGCGAGCGATGGCGAGTATTCGAGCTGATGATGGGAAAGAGCTCGCCGGTGTTGTGGGAGAACAGGCTGTACTGCGTCAGCGATCAGGCGAAATTACACGTGCTTGACGCCGACACTGGCGAGGCGATTGGCAAGCGGCCGATAGCCCTGGGTCGCATGATGCGCAGCAGTCCGCTGATCGCGGACGGCAAGCTCTACGCGGTCTCGGCGAGCGGCGATTGGTTCATTTTCCGCTTGGCATCAGGGGAGAGCCTGGAGTTGCTCAGCAAGGGGCGATTCCCTGGCAACCAGGAGTGCGACGCGTCGCCCATCTGTTCACATGGCTGCGTATACATGACAACGAGCGGGGGAATTTATTGCCTGCGGGATCCCGACCAGACCCCGGGTGTCGAGGCCCGGCCAGCCGAGCCCGCCGAGGCATCGCTGGCCGACCAGGTACCGGCCCAGGTGCAGGTTGTGCCGGCGGAGGTTCTGTTGCGATCGGGCGAAAGTCAAGTCTTCCGGACGCGGGTCTTCAATGCCCGCGGGCAGTTTCTCCAGGAGACAGCCGCAACGTATAGTGTAGCGGGTGCCGGAACGATAGACGCGGAGGGAATTTTCCATGCCGGCGACGAGGCTGAACACCGCTCGGCGATCATCTCGGCGACCGTCGGGGAGCTGGTCGGCCAGGCTCGCGTCCGAATTGTCCCGCCACTCCCTTGGCAGTTCACGTTTGATAATCTGAGCGATCCGCCGGTGACGTGGGTCGGCGCGCGGTATCGCCATGTGATTCGCGAGGAGGATGGAAATCGCGTGATGGTCAAGGTGACCACCGTTCCCAAGGGGACTCGCAGCCGCTGCTGGTTCGGACCGACCGACCTGTCCGACTACACGATCGAAGCGGAAGTGCGCGGAGCGGTGGCCGACGGCAAGATGCCCGACATTGGCATTGTGGCGCAGGGGTATACACTTGATTTACAGGGTGCCTCGCAGAAACTGCAGATTCGCAGTTGGGATGCGCAGTTGCGGATGGCCAAGACCATCGACTTCGCGTGGCAGCCGAACACGTGGTACGTCATGAAGTTACGGGCCGAGAACCAGCATGCCAAGGCCGTGTTGCGGGGCAAGGTCTGGCCCCGCGATCAGACGGAACCTGCGGAATGGACCATTTACGCCGAGGACAAATCTCCGAACGTGGCCGGAAGCCCGGGCTTGTTCGGCAATGCCAACGATGCGGAAATCACGCTCGACAATCTGAAGGTTTACAACAATTGATAAGGGATGTTCGCTCGCCCCGCAGAATGCCCTCTGTGCTCCGCGAGAAACGCCGCCGCGGTGCCCGCTTCACGGCACGTGGCACCCCCGCCTGGAATCATCGAGAAAGTAGCAAGCAATGAAATCACTCCGAACCGTCTGTTTCGTGTTAGTAGCGTTCGTTTCGGGAATCGTAACCACCTCGCTCACTCCAGGTTGCGGAACAGCTCCCGCCGCGGACGGGGCGGAACCGGCCGCCGTGGACAAATCGGCCAATGCGCCGCTCAAACCGGGCGACTGGCCACAATGGGCGGGCTCGTCCTACCGGAACAATACCCCCGTCGCCGACAACATTCCCACGACGTGGGATGTCGGAAGCTTTGATCGCAAGACCGGCAAGTGGTTGTCGGATGACGCCGTCAATATCAAGTGGGTCGCTCAAGTCGGCAGCCAGACGTACGGAAATCCGGTCGTGGCCGGCGGACGCGTGTTCGTCGGCACCAACAACGGTGCGGGATACCTCCCCCGCTATCCCGCCGATGTCGATCTCGGTTGCCTGGTCTGCTTTGACGAAGAGACCGGCGCTTTTCTCTGGCAGGATTCCAGCGAAAAACTGCCGACCGGTCGTGTGCACGATTGGCCCCTGCAGGGCATCTGCTGTGCTCCGCTCGTTGAGGGGAGTCGACTGTGGTACGTCACCAGTCGTGGCGAGGTGGTCTGCCTGGACGTCGAAGGTTTCTATGATGGCGTGGACGAGGGACCCGTGCAGAACGAACGAGGCCGATTGTTCACCATCCGCCGAAGTGAAGATCCCGCCGCCGATGAGGTGGGACCCGCGACCAAGGCGCTGAGCGAGGGTACGGTGCCCCCCGCCCTGCGCCAACGATTCGCGGCGGCCGGCATGGAATTGCCTGACACCGTGCGAGTGACCGTCGTCCGTCCCGACAAGGAGTGGGAAATCACGGCCAAGATCCAGGACGTGGACCGCTCCTGCCCGGTCACTTTGCAGGGCCCGCACCTCAGCGCATTCAAGGTCATCACGCCGGCCGACAAGCACGAGTCGGACGTCATCTGGCGATTCGATATGATGGAGAAACTGCGCGTGTCGCAGCACAACATGTGCAGCTGCTCCGTCACGGCCGTCGGGGACGTCCTGTTCGTCAACACATCCAACGGCGTGGACGAATCGCACATTAACATTCCCTCACCCGACGCCCCGAGCTTTATCGCCATGAACAAGAACACGGGCGAGGTGTACTGGACCGATAAGTCGCCCGGTGAGAATATCCTGCACGGCCAATGGTCATCGCCCGCTGCCGGTACGCTGGGCGGCGTTCCGCAGGTGATTTTCGGGGGTGGTGACGGCTGGCTGTACAGCTTTCGGGCCGACGAAGGGAAGAACGGCAAGCCGGAATTGCTCTGGAAATTCGATGCCAATCCCAAAGACTCCCAGTGGATCCTGGGTGGTGCCGGGACGCGCAACAACATTATCGCCACGCCCGTCATTTCCGATGGATTGGTCTATGTCGCCGTCGGGCAAGATCCGGAACATGGCGAAGGGATCGGGCATCTCTGGTGTGTCGACCCCACCAAACGGGGCGATGTGAGTCAGAATCTGGCCGTGGCCGCCAACGACAAGAAGACGATTATTCCCCATCGCAGGCTGCAGGCGGTCATCGCCGAGCAGGGTGAAACGACCATTGCGAATCCGAATTCCGCCGCCATCTGGGAGTTCTCGCAGGTCGATCAGAACGGCGACGGACAGATCGATTTCGAAGAGGAAATGCATCGTAGTATCGGCACCGTCGCCATCAAGAACGACATCCTTTTCATTTCCGATTTCAGCGGCCTGTTCCACTGCCTGGATGCCAAGACGGGGAAGGTGCATTGGTCCTACGATATGCTGGCGGCGGCTTGGGGATCACCGATGATTGTGAATGACTACGTCTATATCGGCGATGAAGACGGCGATGTCTGTGTGTTCAATTTGTCGGCCGAGAAACATGACCCGATCGCCGAAATGAACATGGGCAGCTCCGTCTATAGTACCCCTGTGGTGGCCAATGGCGTGCTCTTCATCGCCAATCGGACCCATGTGTTCGCCATCGCCGCACCGGAGCAATGACGACCCCCGCGCCCCAAAAAACAACAGATTCCCCACAGCCGACTTCCCAGTGCCGCAGCCTACGGGGCTATGATGAATAAGCGAGTCCTCAGCGTTGGCAACTGCGCGCCCGATCAGCGGGCTCTTGCTGCCATGATCGAGAACCATTTTGCCGCCCAAGTCCTCCCGGCAGACAGTCTGCTCGACGCGCTGCGGCAACTGCGCTGCGAACCGTTTCACTTGGTCCTTGTGAACCGGCAACTCGACCGCGATCGCAGTGACGGCCTGGAAGTCATTAGACAGATCAAAGCCGATCCGAGCTTGAGCCACATGCCGGTGATGATGATCACCAACTTTCCACACTTTCAACACATCGCTCAGCAAGCCGGCGCGGTGGAGGGATTCGGAAAACGGTCCCTGGATGCGCCCGATACGCTTGCCAAGCTGAAACCGTTTCTGGGCGACTGAACCGTCCCCCGATCGACAACTGCCCGGTATCGATCTGCGCAGGCTCGCACCCCGGCATCCATCGCGCACAGGTGGTTCCCGAAACTCCGACTCCCCAGATGGCTTGGCGCACGACTGGCCCTGGTGCGAGGCTGGCCCCGGTGCGCGACTGGCCCTGGTACGCGGCTGAGGAGGATCGCGCGACCCTATTTCGACTTGTTTGCCGGTTCTTCATCTTGCTCGCCACCCGCATCCTGCTGTCCCGGCGATTCTTCTGCGGGCCCTTCTTCGGCGGGTTCTTTCTCTGCGGACTCTTCCTGCTCGGGAACAAGAAACCGCATATTGGCCATGACGGCAAACGCGTCCCCGCGGTAATCATAGAGCTTGCCCGCATAGACATCCAAGGACACCGTATAGAGCCGCCCATGCTGCAAAGTCTGAATCACTTCACGACTGCCACGAATCACTTTGCCACCCACCTGATACTGCTTGCGAACGACGTAGTGCACACACAATATGGACCCCAGCTTCAACGGCTTGACATCTTCTTCCAATGCCTGTCGCGTCTTCTGCTCCAGATCGTCTGCCACCGCATCGCGAAACTGCTTGAGGTTCGCTTCGCTCAACTCGCCGAGCTTCTTCCAGTCTGTTTCGCCTGCCTCGACGGTGATGCGCGGCAGCGGCGAGCGATTCGTCCTGTCACGGACAAAGCGCACCACGTAGTCCTTTCCACGCGGCACCATATGCCATTCGATAGGTGGCGCTACACAGAGGCGACCTTCATCCAGCGACTCGAGATGGGAACCAATCGAACTCAATTCGTCGACCGTGTAACCGGGCACCTCCGGATTCGGATGCGCGGCATCCTGCGCGGCGCGTTGAATTGAGTCCGGCGCGTCTTTGCCGCATCCCAACGACGCCAGGAGCACAAACCCGCACGGCAGAATGATTCGCTGCCAGCGATCATATCCGGCATTCATCGCGGTCATCATGCTGGTCCTTGTCATCGATGCTGGTCCTTGTCAGAGTCTGGTTCGACGCCAGCCGGCACGGCCAGTGACGCCATCGCCGGCGGCGCACCGCCAACGGCAAACACGACGCGAGCCCGTCGGCGCAGAAATGCCGGCGTTGGTCCAGAGAGAACTAGGCAGTCCACCCCGTGTAACGGAAGGGCTCATCGCCGCTGAGAGGACCCCCTCCGGTGTTCGCACAACAGATCCGCCGTACGCCGGCAAGTTACCAGCCGACACGTTCGCGTGTTAGTCGGTACGATCTGCGCGCAGTGCGCGCAGATTAGTCGAACGGAATTGCTGTTCTACGTCGGGGGAAATGGAGAACAGTGGACGCTGCTCGAACGCAGTAAATTCCGTTCTACGTATGGCTGCGGCCAAGTGGCACCCAACCCAATAATCACCTGGCGACACGGTACTAGGGCTCGATGGTCTCTTTGACCTTCTGCACAAAATGAGGAGATTTCCCCGATTGGCTGAGCGCGTCTGCTTTGGCATCCGCCTCCTTCTTCTGGTCAAACTCGAATGTCGCAACCCGCTTGAGTGACTGATTGAAGACACCCCAGAAGACTTTCTTGCGCACGTCAACCGGTTCTTTTGCGCGGGAGCTTCGCTTGGCGGCCGGCTTCTTCTTGACCACCTTCTCCGTCGTTGCTCCGGCCAATTCTGCTGCTTGGACTTCGTCGCGTAACGCCTTACGATTTACAACTTTGCGCGCCATTTCTTCTCGCAGTGCATCGGAACGGAGGATTTAGTGTTGCATCATCGTACCCGATTTTCACGTCAATCGCCAGTTGGGCTGTCAGGGAGTGACGTGGGCACACCCCCCTCTGTAGACGTGTCTCGGCGGGTCTCTCGAAGGTACTTGGCCCGCTGTGCGCTGTATTGCTCAGGGGTCGGGAAAACGCTGGTCACCTGCCCGCCAGCGGCCGCTTCATCGAACAACCGTCGCAAGAAAGGACGGCACCAGCCACAACCGGTTCCAGCTCCGAAGCAGTCAGCCAACTGCCCACTGCGGTGCGGACGTTCGACCCGCAGGAAGTTGAGGACCTTCCGCTTGCTGACATGGAAGCACACGCAAAGGTCGTCGTCCAAATCCATCGCCAGACTCTCCTGGGGCAGCGAGTTGTGGGGCGTTTTATTCAGTACTTGGTGGCCACGAAATCTGGGGGTAGCGTACCACTGACCAAGCCCCCATTAGTGTTCGATACCTCAGCACAGTCACCAACGGTGCCACATCGGGTTCGGGCAGGCCCAAGTCGCACCCATTGGTCAGCCGAGTCCATAGCTTGACGCAGGTCGAGGTGATCCTGCGAGCCAATAGGCGTCTCGGGGGGGCGTCTCACGCGTCGGGGAATCCCGTGGCCAGCAGCAGAGCGACGCGGCACGCATCGGCAAAGCCATCCAAGTCCAGTGCTTCGGAAACCATGTGCGGGTTGAGCTGACCGCAGCCCAGTGTGACCGTGGGAATACCGTGGCGGGTGGTCCAGTTGGCATCCACGCCACCGTTGGCCACGGCGCGAAGCGGCTGACGCCCCACGGCGACCACGGCCGCTTCCGCAGCCACCACACACGGTTCATTCGCTGGGAGCAGGAACGACTCGTAGTCCGTGCGCGTGGTGACGGTGACTTTGCCGGCGGCACCCGCCACATTTGTAACTCCCACCGCCGCTCGCTCAAAAGCCTTTTCGATCTCATTGACGATTCGCTGCCGGAACGCCGCGTCGTGGCTGCGCGCTTCGGCCCGCAGATGGACGTGATCGGTGACCACGTTAGTCGCATCGCCGCCGCTGATCACGCCGATATTGCTCGTGCCCGCCTTGCGACCTTTCTGCACCAACCCCAACCAGCCGTTGTGGTGAAGATCGGCCGTAGCCACGCCGGCGATGGTGATGGCGCTGACCCCCCATTCCGGCGCCACGCCCGCATGACTGGCCACGCCGGAGATCTCGACCACCAGTCGGCAGCCTCCGGTAGCCCCCACGGTGAGCTTCTCGGGGGCACCACCGTCCCAGTTGAAGGCCAGTTTCGGTCGACCCAGAGCCCCCGGGTTGACCAGTCGCGAACCGTGCAAGCCGATCTCTTCCTGGACAAACCAGCAGAAGGTCAGCGGCGGGTGCGGCAATTCCTGCTGCAGAATCTCCACGGCGGCGGTGAGGATCGTGGCGACACCGGCTCGGTCGTCCGCTCCCAGTCCGGTGGCCGGATCAGCCGAACGCACCGTCCCTTCGCGCACAACGGGGCGTGAACCGACACAGATGGGCACGGTATCGAGGTGAGCGCTGAACATGCGTCGCGGTGCGCGCAAGGTGCCCGGCAATTTCAGTATCAGGTTGCCGGTCTCCCCGGGGAGCGGCGTGTGACGATGGACCGCATCGCGACGGATCATGGACGCTTTGGCCCCGGCGGCGAGCAGTTTCCGCTCGACAACATCCGCGATGGCACCTTCTTCACCACTCTTGCCCGCAATGGCCATCAGCTCGATTACCAGGTCGGTCGCGCGCCGCACATCCGGTTCACACGCCGGGCTGGTCGTGGGAGGCGATTCACGATGTTTCCCGCCCGCTTTCTCGATGACCCGCGTCTTCTTGCTCTTGGCCATTGCCTGTCGTCCTTTCTCGTAACGACCACGCCAGGTCAGCAGCAGCTATCGACCGCGGGACGCTACTTCCTAAGGCGGCCGCTGGCCGCACCCAAACCGGAAATCCTCAATCCTCAATCCGAAAACCTAAACCAATTCGAAAGACAAAAACTCCAGAGAAAGAACCTCCGCTGCCGGCAAAACCACAGTCATGAGCCACCAGCAGGTTCTCATCCGCAGCATGCCATTCTTTCCTCCGCTTTCCCTTCCTCCCTTCTTCCCTTCCTCCCCTATTTCTGTGCTGCGAATTCCGGATTTTTTCCAAACATGCGCACCGTGCGCAGATGGTTCAACGTAAGACTCTTATTCTCTTCCTGGTCATCGCGTCCTGCTCTCCTGACATCGGCCGCCATCGAGCGGGCGTGCTGCCGGGCTGGCCCCGAAACATCGCAAAAAAACGCTCACGAAATCAAGCGTTGGACCAGCAAGTCCTCGAAAGCTTCGAGATCCTGCCAGTCGATGGCACAGCGAACGGGGCGTTGCGCGGCGTTCACGACCGTCATTCCCTGGTCCGTTACCTGGATGGGCAGTTCTTTCATCCGCAGCAACTCTTCCGAAAAAGCCATATAGACCGCCACCGTGTCGAACAGAGTCGTGCTGCGTTGAGAGCGATCAAACGGCCCGACCCAACTCGCTTGCCAGGACTGGTAGTTCTCGATCAGCGCGGACTTCCGGCTTGCGACAATGATACACCCGTTGATACTTTTCGCCGCGCAGAATCACCCGATCACAGGTGTCCAGCGGCGTGATGGAGCATTCCCAGGGGGCGGCAAACAGAGTGGCCAACGCCTGCGGGTCGGTCTTGACATTGGCTTCCGGTGCGGGCGCGGAACCGTCGCCATAGCCCCGGTAAATCGAACCGTGCATACCCACGAACCGGGCCTTGTGCACGATGGTGGGATCGCGCTGCAATGCGGCCGCCACCGTCGGAACACCTCCGATCGCAATCACCGTGACGGGGTCCGGCGCGGCGTGAATCGTATCGATCATGGCCTGCACGCCGTCCTTGTGGAGCGGACCCCGGTACTGGTCGAGCTGGTAGTCCCCAAGCCACTCGCTCTGGTTGCCCGGCCCGTCGCCCGCCTGCACACCGATGCCGATCGGCATGTCGCCGCGTCCCAACCGCTCCATCAGCTTGGCCATCAATCGAGCGCGGTAGGTCGTGTTGCCGGCGTCGGCCACCAGCAACTTCACGTCCAGCTCGGGCGACTTCATCAGGAAGACGAGTGCCCAAGTGTCGTCAATGTCGCCGCCAATATCCGTATCGAAAATGACCGGAATCTTTTTCCCCTGTGTGAGCAGCGCGAAAGTGTCTTCGCGCGTGGGTACCGTGACTCCCCCCGGCTCATCGGCGGTCACAAGGGAGCTCCCCCCGCGGGGACCGCCGGCGGCCAGCGCAATTCCCATCGTGGACAGAGCACCCTGCCGCAGCCAGTCGCGGCGCGAAAGAACCGGTTGTGGGTGCGGGCCAGCGGCCAACGGCGGATGGTCGGACATAAGAAAACTCCGCGTACTTGCTTCGGAAATCGGGATCTCCGCCGCGTCGGATTCACGAGATACTCGCCAGGAGGAAGTGGCGGACCCCGCCTGACGCGTTCGACACCAACTGCGCCTTGCCATATCCTACCCCGTCGGTCCTGCCAGTGCGACTACCTGGCTGGGAGTCTGGAGGTCACTTCCTCCCGCGGCATCGGGCGCCAGTCTTCGCCCGTGCCTCGGCGGGGCGGCCACAGGCGGCGAAACAGATCCCAATCGCAGTGACTGGGGCGAGCATCGGTGGTCACGCGCGTGCCCGGCAGCAAGGTCCCCGCGCCCCCCCTTCGCGTCTCAAGCTGCGCGGCCGGGGACAGTGCCTGAACCACCCGTATCCAGATGCAGCTGCTGAAGGATGAAATTGGCAGCTGTCTGGGTCGCACCCGTTTTGCAGAAGCGTGACCTCAAGCCGACCAGCTGGTCGACGCGGCACCGGTACTCGGCAGGCTCGGTCAGCCATTGGACCACGTGGGCGGCGATCTGCGCCGATTTGTCCTCACAGGTCGGATACTCCGGAAAAGGAACCTGCTGGGCACCGGGATGGCTGGGATGGTAGGGTGCGTAGGTCAAATCGAAGCGGTCCTCGCAGGCCAGCAGATTGACCAACGTCATGTATTTCACCTGCAGCAGGAAAGCCTTTGCGAAGTGGTACATGCGACGGTTTATCCAGTAGTAGATCACCGAAGGCTTGGCATAGTACATGAGTTCCAGCGAGACCGAGCCGGAGCAGGCCATGCAGCAGTGACTCAGTTGGATCAGTTCGCTGGTCCGATCAGCGACCACCTCGATCGGCAGGCGATACTTGGCAACTTGAGCGCGGGCCATGTCGGCCTGTTTTTCGTTGAAGCTGGCCACGGCGAACCGCGTGCCCGGGACTTTGGCCGCCACGATTTCCGCTGCTTTGAGAAAACAGGGAAGGTTGTTTCGCACCTCTTGTGTCCGCGAGCCTGGCAGAATGGTCACCAGCCGGCCCGTCTCGAACGACGCGTGCTTGTGAAGAAACTGCCGGTCCAGCACCTGGCTCGTCAACTCGTCAAAGTAAGGGTGCCCCACGTAACGGGCAGCGCAACCACGCTGTTGGTACCACTTGGCCTCAAAAGGGAGTTTGCAGAGCACGTGATCGACCAGGCGGCGCATTTTCCGGATCCGCCAACCGCCCCAAGCCCACATCTGAGGCGCGCCGTAATAGAAGACCGGGATGTTGTGCTTCTTGGCCTTGCGGGCAATCCACCAGTTGAAACCGGGATAGTCGATCAGCACGACCGCGTCCGGACGCTGCTCGGCAAAATACGCGTCCGCCCGTCCCAACAACTTCCAGAATTTGTCCACGTTGAGAACCGCTTCGACAATCCACATGACGGCCAGTTGAGTCAGATCCTCCAGCAAGGTCGCCCCCGCAGCTTGCATGCGCGGACCGCCGAACCCCACCACCCGCAGCCCAGGACAAAGCTGTTGGAATTGGCGAATCAGATTGCTCCCGTGCAGGTCTCCACTGGGTTCCCCCACCGAGAAGAATATCGTCCGTGGCTGCGTAGGCATGTTTGACAGTCCGTCCTTGGCTGTTTCCGAATTGCTGCAGAGATAAGTACTACGCGGCGGGGACTGTGTCCCCGCTGAATCAAGCAGACTCTCGCCGTATCAGATTCAACTGCGAGTCCCGGTTCGCCGGGCACTCGGCAGGAGACGCACATAAATCCTGCCAGTTCGAGTCGGTCAAGTCGGCGTCACAGACCTCCACCCGCTCGTACTGTCGCCAGCGGCATTTGAACCACCAGGCCGCTAACAGATCCCCGGGATTGGGGAAGCCATCGGAGAGCGTCACGCTCCGCCCTGGCGTGGGAACCGTGACCTCCGCGACCCGATACCCGCGCACGGCCACCAACGTCGCCAGATAACGATACATGCCGCGCGGCAATTGCAGGCCCGCGATCGCTTCCCGACGCGCCGCCCACACCAGGCACTCCGGATCCCGCACCTCAAGGCCCAGGACCAACCAGCGGGGAATGCGCGCCAAGCGGTGAAGTGTCTTGGCAATCCCCTGCCGCGCCGGCCGACCGACCACCAGATCCGCGCGCACGAGTTCGTCCAGCAGGGAAGCGAGCAGCCCGGGCGAGCAGAGTTCGCCGGCCGGCAGTGTCACGACACAGTCACCAGTGGCCAGCGCCACGCCTGCCGTCAGGGCCGCACTGAGACCACAGGCCGGCGTGAGCCGCAACAGACGCACACGAGGATGGAGTTGCACTAACTCCGACAGCAACTCCAGCGAATAAGGCCGCGAAGCGTCATCGACGATAATGATCTCATAGTCCGCAACCGTGACCGACAACGCCGCGCACACCTCGGGCAATTGAGCCGCCACGGCAACGCCAGCGTCACGCTGCGGTATCAGCACGGATAATTGGGCCATCCCTGACCTCTCCCGACCTGAATACGGCCACCACACCATCGGCGCTCGACACACCAGCACGGGCATCACACCCCTTCCCGCTGGGACTGGACCAAGCAGGACGCGGCCGGCAATGCCCTCGCCATGGAGCGTGGCGACAAATCCGGGCGACAAGTATGTCACATTGGTGCCGCTGAGAATAGACCAATTATCGCCACCCAAACAGGTGGGCGATGACTGCTGCGGCAGGCATTCCAGACAGCGACGTTCGCTGACCGCGGCCGGCGACCACTGCCAACCATGGAGAGTAGTGGATGCGGGGCGAATGCCGTTCAGTTTTCGGTCAGAATCCGCGCCGGGTCCTGGGAAACGGCCGAGAGCATCGGCAGGTAGCTGGCCATCGTCGTGACCACGGGAGCGCCCAGGATGGTCAACAGCAACAGCGAGTTGGCGGGACGCAGCAGCGTCGGGTCGAACGTGGCGGTGATCGGTTGCGGCGCTCCGGCCACGGCCCAGGAAACCACCAGGCAGAACGCGCTGGCGAGCGTCCCTCCCAACACGCCGATCAGCAGCGACTTGACCAGGAAGATGGAGGCGATCTGACCGGTGCGTTTCCCCAACGCTCGGAGCAGCCCTATCTCGTTGCGCCGTTCGCGGACGTTGAGCCAGGTCATGAGACCGATCACGAGGGCGGCGACCAACACTTCCAACGGGAGCATGACACCGACCAGTTTCGTCAGGGTTTGCTCGCCATGCTCCCGGTTCATCTTCACTTCCAGCAGCGTTTTTTCACCTTGGGTCTTGACCAGGTTCATTTGCTCTTTGCGCTGTTTCTCGACCAGATCGCGTTGCATCTCGCGAGCCGTGGCGCGGGACAGATGCTCGGTGACCTTCGTATCGGGAAGCACCCCTTCCAGTTCCGCGCGGATTACCGATATGCGATTTCCGTGGCACTTGCAATTCAGGGCCATGATCTGGTGAATTCGCCCCGGCTTGCCGACCAACTGCTGCGCGTCGTGCAGCTCGAGAACCAGTTGCACGTCCTCCAATCCTCCGGCTTCCGGTCGCACCTGCGCGACCTGGAACATTTGACCGAGTACTTCGAGCTGATCCCCCGCGTCGAGTATCCCGTTCTGGTTGGCATCGGCCCGGGCCAATTCTTCACTCGACAAGCCAGCGGCGAGCTCATAGCCCACCACCACCGTGCCGGGCGCCACGGGCTGTGCCATATGTTGCATCTCCGCGTTCTTCTGCGAGGCGGTGAGCACCGGCAGCATGCCGACCAGCAACACGGTGCGGTTACTCCATTTGATCTTCTCCTGCAGCGTGGCAATCAGATGCACGATCGCTTGCACCTGCGGCGCGGTGGCCAATTTCTGCACGTAATCTTCCGGGAAATCGACCGCCACAAAATCGGTGTACAGATCGCCAAACTTGGTATCCTGATGAACAATCCGCAGATTCACACCCATATCGCGCATGATGCGAATCGTCTTCTTGTCCAGTTCGGCAAGCTGCTCGTCCGTTTCCCGCTGCAGTTTGCCCAGTTCCTCATCCGTCCTGGCCTGCAGGATCCCCAGCTGCTGTTTCGTGTCAGCGGCGTAACCGTTGATGATGGTCGGCCCCGCGATGAACAAGATGGCGGCCACGACCACCACGAGCAGGCTGAGCAGGAAAGTCAAGGGACGGCCAGCGATCTCGGCCAGTACTAATCGTGCAATCGACATGCTGCAAATCCCCAATCAGGCAATCCGGTAAGACAACCCAGTAAGGCAACACGACTGGAGGGCTCCCCATAGGGTAACACGCAAGCCCCACAGCGTGCCAGTCAATCGGCGGCCAAGACCATTTCCAGGTAGCTGCGGCGTTCGGGCGCGGGAAGCTGGAGCTGCCTGGCCAGTTCCAGCAGGCTCGCCTGAACAGCCTCCAGTTGGTCCTGCCGAGCCACAATCTCCAGTTCGATGAAGTGCCCCAGTCGATCCACTTCGTCGAACGCCAACTGGACCAGCCACGGTCCCCACTCGAGCTGGCCAGAGCGGCGGCGCTTACGCACTTCCGCTACCTCACGAAAACCGAGGGCCACCAACAGCTCCACATATCGGGGTACTTGCTGTCCACCGGCGGCCAAGGGCAATTCGAGTTCCCGGCGGGTCTTCGTCGCCCGATCGATCTTCGGCCCCTTGTAGGTAATCAGGTTGGTCTCCCCGATGCGACGGATCCGCAGCGCCTCGTCGGTCACGGAGAAATCACGCACGGGATGGGCGAAGTACACATCCGTCTG
Organism: uncultured Planctomycetota bacterium; assembly: GCA_963802295.1. GTDB lineage: Bacteria > Planctomycetota > Planctomycetia > Pirellulales > Pirellulaceae > JAJRVM01. Next base: position 64,478 of record CAWDIM010000018.1, read on the forward strand.
CTCCACTACGTTCTCGAAACGGGCTCCCAACGCCGCCAGCCGTTCTTCCCACTCGCTGACCGCCGCAATGGGAAACTTGTTCTCGACTTCATACTGCATGGCCCCACACCTCACCGGCAAACTGCTGTTGCGGGAAAAAAGTAGAACTGCACGATCCTCTCAACGCCATTGCCTCTCAACGCCATTGCCTCTCAACGCCATTGCCTCTCAACACCATTGCCTCTCAACGCCATTACCTGGGGCAAGTCGGTGGCCACGTGACGGCTCAGCGATCTACCACCCTTCGTTTCGTTCTCCGTCCCCCGATCCGCGTCCTCCCCCGTTTCGGTCATTCGTATTGATTGGGTATTTCGTGCTTTCGGCTTTCGGCTTTCGAAAACATGCGCGCACGTTACCGACTGGCACTCCACTCCCCCGCGCCGCAGGCGCGAAAGAGGCACGTAGCCGCTGCCGCCGCGGCCCTGGCTGGATTCATGCTACGTCGGCAACCGGGCCCTCAGATCGCGGGCGGCCTGCGCCGGATCCGGAGCTCCCAGCACGCCGTGCGACACGGCGATGCGGGTGAAGCCGGCCGCGCACACCTGGCTCACATTGCCACCATCAATACCGCCGATGGCAAAGGCCGGGAGCCGTATCTCACGGACTACTTGCCGCAGGAAATCGAGGCCGGCAAACTGTGAAAACGACTTCGTGGCCGACGCGAATGTCGGCCCACACCCCAGGTAATTCGCTCCGTCCTTCACTGCCTGCCGAGCCTGGTCGAGGCAATGCGTGGAGACGCCGATCACGGCGTCCGGACCGATCAGACGCCGGGCGTCCGGCACAGAGACCTCTTCCTGACCGAGGTGTACCCCGTCGGCGCCTGCCAACACGGCCAAATCGACTCGATCATTCATGATGAACAACACGTCGCGCTCCCTGGTCAGCGCATGCAAGGCACGAGCGCGCTCTAATACGGCGCGATCCGACAACCGCTTGTCGCGCAGTTGCAGCACGTCGACGCCGGCATCAAGCAGCTCCAGGGCCAATCGCCGCAGCGCTGAGAGTGATTCGCATCCGTCGATCAGGACATACAAACGAGCCGACGCGAGACGCTGGAGACTGCTGCGCAGCACCGTGACGGAGCGTTCCAAGGTGTAGGTTCGGTACCGTAACGCCTCCATGACGGGAGCCAGTTGCGGCGCCACGACTTTGGCATATTCCTCCAGGCCCCGCAACGCTTGCTGGACGCGTTTGACGTTCGCCGTGGCGACGACTGCCAGATCTGCTCGCCGGTACTCGCTGTCCGTGCCGATCGTCGTACCAACGTCTCCCAACACATCACGCGCTGCATGCAGCAAGTCGGCCGGGAGTTGCCCCACGGAGTCGGCCAGATCATGGCGCAGTTGCTTGCACTCCGCCGCCAGATGAGCATCGTCGAGTGCAAAGCGGAGATACTCCTCGACGACGCGCAGGCCTTCCAGGCCGCGATTGAGATTCGCGTCGAGAATCCGGTAGGCCGCGGCCTGGCTGCGCAGGTCCCCCTGGGCATCGGCTGGTGACATCTTCTCAGTACCCCTGCGCTGGCCACGTCAGTGCTCGAATAGTCCTGCTAGTCTCGTCCTGCGTTCAGATCATCGCCCGCGTGGCAACGGGCGGGGTCATCGAATCTGGCCACAGTGTAGTGGTGGCGCATGGCGTTGCGCAAGTACGCCCCGCGCCGCCGGTCGACGAGCGGCCGCCGTTGTCTCCAGAGTGCGAAGTGGATCGGAAGAAAGGGTTGGGGGAACCAGGAATAACCGGCAAGACGGCGCGCGGACCCGCGCACTCGGTATGCGAGCCCTTCCTCCGTTCCTCCCTTCCTCCCTTCCTCCCTTCCTCCCTTGCTCCCTTCCTCCCTTCCTCTCCGACTCCCTAACTCCAAACGGGGTATTTAGTTGCCTTGCTGGAACTCCGTAGTGGGGTTACAATTCGGGAGCGACTTCGTCAGGATGCGGGGGCGGGACCATTCAGGTAGGGAAGCCTTGGTTGTGGAAAGGATGCGCGGAGCCAGCCGGATCACGTACCTTTGGCCGGGACTATGGCAGTTGTGGCATCAGGGAGACTTAACGGCCCTGGCCACGGCGATGGTCTTTGCCGGGCTGTTGAATTGGGTTTTGCTGGCCACTTTTGTCCACCCTGGTGGTGCGATCACCTCCTGGTGCTGGTTTGGCTGGACGCTCGTAGTCGCTTTCTGGGCCTTGGGAGTGTGGCAGGCGGCCCGGCATCACGCATCTTTCCGCGGCATCCCGCAGAGTGAAGGCCAACAGGACTTGTTTATTCAGGCTCAGGCTGAATACTTAAGGGGGCACTGGGTGGAGGCGCAGTCGCTACTGGAGCAATTGATCCGTCGCAACCCAGGGGATATCGAATCCCGTTTGCTGCTCTCGTCGGTGTTTCGGCGTAGTCGCCGTATTGACTTGTCACGGCAGCAGTTGCGTCGCTTGCAGGAGTTCGAAACGGCCGCCCATTGGCGATTCGAGATCGAGCGTGAGGCGATTCTGCTGGACAAGGCCGCCGCACCGGGCGCATGAGCCGCATAAGTGCCACAATCGTGACCCTGCGAGACCGCCAAAATGGAACTAAACCCCGGCTCAGCAAGGGATATCCTCAATTGCGAGGTACGGTGGAATAACAGGCAGATTTCGGATTTGGACCCAAGCCGATTAGCGCGCCGAGCAACTGGGCGTTTCCAGGTTTTCGAGGCAGCTCGGCCGATAGTATGAGGGCGAATTCCCATGTACGAACGTTTTACTGACCGCGCACGAAAGGTCATGCAACTGGCCAACCAGGAGGCTCAGCGGTTCAACCATGAGTACATCGGCACGGAGCACATTCTGCTCGGGCTGGTCAAGGAAGGGAGCGGTGTCGCGGCCAACGTACTGAAAAACCTTGACGTGGACTTGCGGAAGATCCGCCTGGAGGTCGAGAAGCTGGTGCAGAGCGGGCCGGAAATGGTCACGATGGGCAAGCTTCCCCAGACGCCTCGAGCCAAGAAGGTGATCGAGTACTCGATGGAGGAAGCGCGGAATCTGAACCACAACTACGTCGGCACCGAGCACATTCTGCTGGGCTTGCTCCGCGAGCAAGAGGGTGTCGCCGCGCAGGTCCTCATGAATCTCGGACTGAAGCTCGAGGAGGTACGTGAGGAAGTCCTGAATCTGCTCGGCCACGGACTGGAAGGGAGCGAACCGGAACGTGGTGGGCGGGAAGCCGGTGGCGAATCCCCCGCCGCCGCCAAGGGGAGCAAGTCGAAGACTCCGGCCTTGGACAGCTTCGGACGCGATCTGACCGAACTGGCCAAGCAGAACAAACTGGATCCGGTGATTGGCCGCGAGCGGGAAATTGAACGTGCGATCCAAGTGCTCTGCCGCCGCACCAAGAACAATCCCGTGCTGCTGGGCGAGGCGGGTGTCGGCAAGACCGCGATCGTCGAAGGTTTCGCGCAGCGCGTCATCACCGGCAATGTACCCGAATTGCTGGCCGACAAACGCATCGTGGTGCTGGATCTCGCCATGATGGTGGCCGGCACCAAGTACCGCGGTCAGTTCGAAGAGCGGATCAAGGCGGTCATGAACGAAGTGCGCCGGGCCCGCAACACGATCCTGTTCATCGATGAACTGCACACGTTGGTGGGCGCCGGTGGTGCCGAGGGAGCGATTGATGCAGCGAACGTGCTGAAACCGGCCCTGGCACGGGGCGAGATCCAATGCATTGGCGCCACGACGCTGGACGAATACCGCAAGTACATCGAGAAGGACAGCGCGCTGGCCCGCCGGTTCCAAGAGATCATTGTCGATCCGACTTCCAAGAAGGAGACGATCGAAATCTTGAAAGGGCTCCGCGAGCGCTACGAAGAGCACCATCGCGTGCAGATCACTGATGATGCAATTGCGGCGGCGGTGGAGATGTCCGAGCGTTACATTACGGCCCGTTGCCTCCCCGACAAAGCCATCGATGTGATCGACGAATCGGGAGCACGGGTGCGACTGCGAGCCATGACCCGGCCGCCGGACCTGAAGGAGATCGACGAAGAGGTCGATCGGCTGAACAAGGAGAAGGAAGAAGCGGTTGCCAACCAGGACTTCGAAAAGGCGGCTGCGCTGCGGGATCAGGCCGACAAACTGCGCAAGAAGAAGGATGCCATCACCCGCGAGTGGCGCGAGAAATCGCGGGAGACGGACGGCGTCGTGGATGAAGAGGTCATCGCCGAAGTCGTTTCCAAAATGACCGGCATCCCCCTGACCCGCCTGTCGACCGAGGACAGTATGCGGCTGATGAAAATGGAAGACGAACTGCACAAGCGAGTGGTCAGCCAGGATGCCGCGATCAAGGCGGTGTCACGAGCAGTGCGGCGCAGTCGCAGCGGATTGAAGGATCCCAAACGGCCCACCGGCTGTTTCATCTTCGCCGGCCCCACCGGTGTGGGCAAAACGCTGCTCGCCAAGGCGCTGGCCGAATTCATGTTCGGCGATCCCGATGCGCTCGTGCACATCGATATGAGCGAGTACATGGAGAAGCACAACGTGAGCCGCTTGATCGGCGCTCCGCCCGGTTACGTCGGCTACGAAGAAGGCGGACAGCTGACCGAGAAGATCCGCCGCCGACCGTACGCGGTCGTGCTGCTGGACGAAATCGAAAAAGCACATCCCGATGTCTTCAACATGCTGTTGCAGGTCATGGAAGAGGGGCGGCTGACCGACAGCTTCGGCCGCAACGTCGATTTCCGCAACGCGATCATGATCATGACCACCAACGCCGGTGCCGAAGCGATCAAGAATGAATCCTCGTTCGGCTTCCAGCGACCGGATGACGATGCCAGCTACGAAAGCATGAAGGAACGGGTCGGCGAGCACATTGAGCGAGTGTTCCGCCCCGAGTTTCTCAATCGTCTGGACGATGTCATCATCTTCCGACACCTGACGACCGACGACCTGAAAGACGTGATTGACATGGAACTCCACAGCGTGCGCGCTCGGCTCGAAGATCGTGGATTCAAACTCCGCCTGACCGACGACGCCAAGGAATTCCTGATCAAGGAAGGCTGCAAGAGCATCGACTATGGCGCTCGCCCGCTGCGTCGTGCCATCGAAGGTCGCGTCGAAGATCCATTGTCCGAGGAACTGTTGCGGGGCGAGTTCCAGGGCAAGGATGAAATCGTGGTCGATGTCGTGTGGGACGAAAACCACGAGAAGATCATGCGACTGAAGTTCGAAGGTCGCATGGCGGACGAGTCGCGGGAAACGGTCGGCGCCGCGACGGCGGAAGGCGCGAAGGACGCCGACAGCGCTGCTCCGAAATAGCCGGGCACGGAACTGCAACGAGCCCCACAACGCGGTGTCCAGTCATTGCTCCTAACCATCACAGCCGCTCGGAAACGAGCGGCTTTTTTTCCCCCGGAGGCGGAGTCGCGCCTAAACACTGACGGACTTCGCGCACCCCCAACGCCTCGATCGGTCAACGCTCAAGGACTGCCGTTTTCTTCGCACCCAAGTTCCCGTTTCCCCGGTGGCGAGCAGAATTCGGAGCCACGCTGTTTCCGGGTCGGATTGGGCAGCGGGGATTGGGGAGCGGGGGGAGCGGGCCATCGCTGTTGTGTGGGGGGACCCCAGCCCACGCGGCGAGGGGCGTGGCGAAGACCGTGTGTCGTGCGGCTGATTCGTCCGCCGAGCCGACGACCGCGGCAGACTCGCCCCAGACCCCCAAATCCCAACAACCGCTCCGTTCGTCAAAGATCTCTCAAGCCGCAACGCGGGCGCGTCGAAGAAGAAAGCGGCGTGGTGCGTTTACACCGCTCGGCCTGCGCCTGCATGCTCAGCACGGCTGGCCCAGGGAGGCGTCCCGCCGCAGTTCGGCATGCGGCGGGTAGCATAGGGTAGGCGGGGCGAACGACGCTCGCGTGACAGACGTGACTCAAGATTCTTGGCACTGGACTCCAGCCTCAGGACTTAGCCGCAAATCGCCTCACAGCCCAGGCCGCCACCAGGGCGGAGTGGGACGAACATGGCCGAGCGAGAATGGGTGAACATGGCATCGGTAACGCATCCGACTCACGAGCACGAGGAGAACTCCCGTCAGCATCCACTGGTCGAGTGGATCAACGATTGGGGGGGCGTGGTCGTCGACGGCATCTCGGCCGTGGGCGATTTGACGCTGTTCGTGTGGCGCACCGGCATCTGGCTGTTCACTCGTTTGCCCCGTCGGGAAACGTTGCTCCCGAATTTCTACCAGGTGGGGGTATTGAGCCTGCCTGTCGTGGCCTTAACCGGCACGTTTATCGGCATGGTGCTGGCCGTGCAGAGCCACTTTCAGTTCAGCCAGATTGGACTCGAGACGCGTTTGGGCGCCGTGATCAACATGTCCCTGGTCCGCGAGCTGGGACCGGTCTTGGCGGCCACGATGCTGGCCGGCCGCGTGGGAAGCGCGATGGCCGCGGAACTGGGTACGATGCGGGTAACCGAGCAGATTGATGCCTTCGAGAGCATGGGTGCCAATGCGTTGCACTACCTGGTGGTGCCGCGTTTCCTGGCCTGCATCTTCATGATTCCCACGTTGACGATCATGGCCGATTTCATGGGCGTGGTGGGGGCGTATTTTTACAGTGTCTTCATCCTGGGAATTGACCGGCACTTTTACCTGCACAATTCGCAAGAGTTCATTGGCGGCTTCGATCTGTTTGTGGGGATCTTCAAGAGTCTGTTCTTCGGGGCCGCGATTGCCATGGTCAGCTGCTATCGCGGATTTAATTGCACGCCGGGCGCGGAGGGTGTGGGACGTGCGGCCACGGCCGCCTTCGTCGTTTCGTTTGTGCTCATCCTGATACTCGATCTATTCATGGGTATCGCCCTGGACACGATCTACTACTCGATCTGGCCGGGGGGTGCCAAGCTGTTTTTCTGACACAAGACAATGGTTGATCTGACACGCGATAATCCGGTACCAGACCCGCTGGTGGTCATCGAGGACCTGAGCGTCTGCTTCGGTCACCAGTCGGTATTGCGGGGAATCTCCCTGAAGATTCCCCGCGGCCAGACTTTGGCGATCATTGGCGAGAGCGGTTGCGGCAAGACCGTTCTGCTCAAGACGATGATCGGCCTGATCCAGCCGACGACAGGGCGCGTGGTATTCGACAACCAGGATTTGTCGCGGTTGAACGATCGCCAGATCTCGCAAGAACGACTCCGGTACGGATTCGTGTTTCAGAACGCGGCGTTGTTCGACAGCATGACGGTGGGGCAGAACGTGGCATTTCCGTTGCGGCAGCGCGGGGGTACCAGTGACGAAGAAATTCAGCGACTCGTGCTCCAACGACTGGCGGAGGTGGGCCTGCCCGACTCGGTGGTCGTGAAGAAGCCGGCGGAGTTGTCAGGAGGGATGCGCAAGCGGGTCGGCGTGGCTCGCGCGTCCGTAATGAACCCGGAATTGATGCTCTATGACGAACCAACGACCGGCTTGGACCCCATTATGAGTGACGTCATCAACGAACTAATGATGCGCGCTCGACGCCGGTACAGCGTCACCAGCGTGATCGTCACGCACGACATGCGTACCGCACGCAAGGTGGCGGATCGCGTGGTGATGGTCTTCCCCACGGCACGTTTGGAGCCGGAGGAATCGCAGATCATCTTCGACGGGGCTCCCAGCGAACTGGATCGGACCAGGGATGTGCGAGTGCGGCAATTCGTGCAGGGAGAAGCGGGCGAACGACTGATGGAGATGCGTCAAGCCGCCAGCCAGGGCGAATAGTGGGTGGATGTGACCATGGACGAACGGGTACTCAGATTTCGCGTGGGAGTCGTGGTGGTGGCGGCCGCGCTCATCACGATCATCCTCATCACGCTGCTCGGGGCCTGGCCCAGTCCGTTCAAGCCTCGCTACACCCTGCATATCGTCTTCCCCGAAGCGCCCGGCGTGACCATTGACACTCCGGTTCGCAAGAGCGGTATCCAGATCGGCCGCGTCTCGGATGTGGAACTGAAGGAAGCGGGCGACGTGGTGCTGACCCTCAAAATCGACGCCCGGTTCCCGATCCGAGCCAACGAACTCTGCCGGATCACCACCGGCTCGCTCGTAACCGGCGACTCCATCCTGGAATTCGCCCGCTCGGACAACCCCGCTCTCGGCACCGATATCCTCACCGACGGGGAATACCTGACCAACGGCTCGCTTGAATCCAATCCCTTCCAGGTGCTCGCCAACATGCAGGGCGAGATCGCCTCGGCACTCGAGTCGATTGAAGGAGCCGGCAATGAAGTGACGACCTTGGCCCGCAGCATGAATACGCTCGTCGGCTCCAAGGAAAATGAACTGGCCAGTATCGTGGACAAGACCGCTGAATCGCTCGATAGCTTCAACAAAGCCATGCTGGCCATCGACGATGTGCTGGGTGACAAACAACTGAAAGGAAGACTGCAAGATTCGCTCGATCAAGTCCCCGATCTTCTCACGCAGTTCAAGAGTACGCTCGCCGATTTCCAGAATACCCTGACGAAATTCAACGGCGTCGCCGCGCGAGCCGATCGGAATCTGGCCAATATCGAAAACCTGACCGCACCCTTGGGGGAACGAGGTGAAGAGATCGCTCAGAACCTCAGCGACTCCATTGAAAATGTCAGTGAACTGCTCGGCAACGTCGCGGAATTGAGCCAGGCACTCAAGAACAGGGAGGGAACGATCGGCCAACTGATCAATAATCCCGAACTGTATGACCGATTGAACCGCACGCTCGCGGAAGTGGAACAGGCAGTACGCAAAATCCAACCCATCCTCAACGATGCGCGGGTCATCACCGACAAGATCTCCCGTGATCCCGCTCAACTGGGTGGCCGTGGCATCATCGACGGCTTGCGCGATCGAAAACCGCCGGGAATGGGTCAGAAGTTTCCCACATTCCCGACTGCCGACGGTGCATCGGGGATGAGATAAATGATGTTTCGGAGATCGTTCTGATGGCCCTGCACGTTCGCCAATTCCAGCACGTCCAAACTTAGCGCCATGCTGAACCATTACACGCGCCGTGGGGGCGAAATGCGAGACAGGCAATCCGATTGCAGGTCGAAGGAGATGGATAGCAGTGGATGCGGCGCGAACGCAGTAAATTCCGTTCTACGTAGGGGCAGCCACGTCAGGGTTGTCCACCCAGTAGCGACGCGCCCCACTTGCGCTGCGGTGGAATGGGATTCTGCGGGTCCACCATGGGCGTCGTCAGGCCCTGCCGAGCTTCACTGCGCAGGCGCTCGCCGCGATCCATGACTTGACTGGGCACAGCTGCCTGCTGAGGAGGGAGATCGAAATCCAGAATCCGCTCGTCACGCGTTTCGAATGGCCAGAGGTTCTCGGAGAAGAAATCCACCACCGGATACTCGTACCACGGAGTGGAGAAATGGTGCTTTTCGGTCACCGTTTCGTAACCGTCTTTGGCGAGTTGGACATTGCGCGTGCCGTAGTAGGTGAAGCTCGTCGAAACCGGCGTCACGCCGATCCGCTGCTGGTCGACATAGACGACCGCGCCGGGGGATTACTGCGAATCGTCATCCGCCGCCGCACACAACCCAACTGGCTGGAAACCAGCAGGATGGCGAGCAGTAGCCATGCGAGTTGATTGTGCCTGGAGCGTCGAGATGTGTCCACGAATTCCGCCCTTCGAGAAATGATGGGGCGGGAAGTATAGTGGCACCCAGGCAGATCCGCCAGAGAGAAATTGACGAGTTCGCACGGCGCGACGCCCGGCAACAGTGCCAACCACCGCTTGCTCGTTCCTCGACCGAAAGCGGTGAGAATTCGGCGGCGAGGGGGGTAAATGGCTGAATGACGCGGTTTTGGGAGTGCCGTCGCCCTGACCGCACACTTCGCGCGTCCCCCAGAGCCCCCCCGAACTTGACTTCCCAAACCGCAGCCACCGACGTTCTGCCGGATTGAAACGGCTCAATGGCCGCCGGGGGCCGTGCACCAACCGGGGGTGGTTTTCAACACGGTCCGGCGGTGCGGGCGGTGCGAGACAGCCAGACAGAGCCTCGAGACCGGCTTTTTTTCCCGGTGGGGCGACGCGTCCCAGCACGCGGCAGGTTAGACTACGTAGAGTCTCGCCGCGAGACGGCCGTTCGTCGCGCGCATGTTGCCGTTCGGCTGGCAGCCGCAGCGGATGAAAACGGGTGAGTTCACCCTGTCACGGACCGCTGACGCCATGGACAAGCGACATCCGGCGTCGGACAAAGAACAAGTCGGGAAGACGTGCCGTGGGATCGGCGCAAAGAACATGCCGCTCGCACTGGACAGATTAGATAGCTTGGGCGAGTGAGAGAAGACCTGACAAGCTGGTACCGCTTCTTTCACCGGACGTTGGTTACCGTGGAATCGACTTTGATAGCCCCCTGAGTACCCGCCACCAGTTGCGGATCAGCACTCGTAGGATACACAAGACTTGAATGCCGTCGTGAACTGGGACGAATGCCTGCAACATGCCGCCGTCAGCGACATTGGTATGCGACGCAACACCAACCAAGATGCGTACGCCGCCGTACTGGCCAACGATTTCGAGTCGTGGCAACGAAGCGGACACCTCTTTGTGGTGGCCGATGGGATGGGAGCCCATGCGGCTGGTGAGTTGGCCAGCGAGATGGCGGTGGCCGGCATCACGCATCGCTACCACAAATACCACGATCTATCCGCTCCCGAAGCGCTGCACAAAGCAATTCAAGAGACCAATGCCGAGGTGCATCGTCGCGGCCAGGCGAACATTGACTTTCACAACATGGGAACCACGACCAGTGCTTTGGTGTTGCTTCCTCAAGGTGCACTGATCGCTCATGTGGGCGATAGCCGCGTTTATCGCTTGCGAGGCAAGCTGCTCGAACAGCTCACCTTTGACCATAGCCTGGTCTGGGAGATTCGGGCCAGCGGGCAATTCGACGGGAACGCCGACTTCGCTAATGCCGTTCCCAAGAACATCATCACCCGCTCGCTGGGCCCCAACCCCACGGTGCAGACCGATTTCGAAGGTCCGTATCCCTTGGAATTGGGAGATACGTTCCTGCTCTGCAGCGATGGGCTCTCGGGATTGGTTGAGGACGACGAGATTGGCCCGATCATCGCCAGCCTTCCGCCACGCGAGGCGGCCCAAGCGCTGACCGATCTGGCGAATCTGCGGGGTGGACACGACAACATCACCGTCGTGATCGTGAAAGTCACCGGCCTCGAAATGACCACGCGAGTCGCATGTGCTCAGCCACTGACCATCCGACGGGAAAAAGGCCGGAACCGCATGCAGCCGGTATGGTGGATTGCCGCCAGCGTCTGCTTCCTGGCTGCCTTGGCCATGGCCGTGCTGGATCACCGCAGTCCAGCCATCGTGGTGCTGAGCACTCGGACTCGTGGCGGCATTGATCGCCATTATTCAGCGCTGGATCATGACTCCACGCGGCATTGCGGTGGGCGAGTCTCGCCGGTTCGGTAAGGGCCCTTACGTGAAAATCGATTGCCCGGTGAATGCCGGTTTCACCGACAAATTAGCCGCCCTGGTCCAGCAGCTACGAGCAGCGACGGAAGAGGAAGACTGGGCAGTCGACCTGCGGGAATTCAATTCCCAGTGCCAGGCGGCCGAGAAAGCCATTGAGTCGGGCCAGTTCGAATCGGCTCTACGCAGCTATGTGCATGCCATCAGTTTCATGATGAGCGAACTTCGCGAGCAGAGCCGTCGCGGCAACGGCAAATCCCGCCCCGATCACTTCGGTTTCTAACGACGACCTTGCATCTCTCGTCCGCCGATGTCCAGTGCCCCCCCGGCGGACTCTGACGGAGTGTGTTTCGCCCGTGCTGAGGGAGCAGTGGCGAGCGGCACACACGCTGGATGCCGGAAGATTCCGCGTCACTGCGAGCACGGACCGAAGCCCGCTGTACGGAATTGGCGTCCCAGCTGTACTTACGGCGAAAACGGACTGTAGTCCGTTCTACGTAGGGCGAAACTGTTGTTTGAGAAATCGGGCCAACTTGATATGGTCCTGTACCAATGCGAGGCCGTGGATGGATGGGCAAGGTCGACAGATCATGTCGATGGAAAAAGGGCCAAGCCAATGCGTTTGCTTTCTCGGTATATTCTGCTGGAACTGATCAAGGTCCTGCTGATCAGTCTGATCGGGATGACCTGTATCATCCTGCTGGCCGTGGTCGGTCAAGAGGCGGTGCGGCAGGGCCTCGGATTATGGCCATTTCTGCGGCTGATTCCGTATTCCCTCCCCAATGCCCTGGTGTACGCCGTCCCTGGCACGATCCTGTTCGCCGTCTGTAGCGTCTATGGCCGCATGTCGGCCGAGAACGAAATGGTGGCGGCCAAGTCGATCGGCATCTCGCCCTGGGCCTTTCTGATCCCCGGGTTCATCCTCTCCTTTCTGGTGAGCCTGGGTGCCGTCTGGCTGAACGACGTCGCCTCCAGCTGGGGCCTGCGCGGAATGCAACGTGTGGTGCTGCAATCGGTCGAGCAGATCGCCTATGGCATGCTCCGCACCAGCGGATCGTACAGCTCACATCAATTCTCGATCAATGTGATGGACGTTCAAGGAAAGAGATTGATCGAACCAACCCTGACGCTCAACATGTCGGATGACGGCCCGCCGGTAACGCTGATCGCGCGCGAGGCGGAACTGCGGCTCAATGCGGACAAAACAGCACTTACAGTGCTCCTGACGGACCCGAGCGCCGACTACCGAAAGGACATCCGGGCGGACTTTCCCGGTCAGCAAGAGTTCGAGATTTCCTTGTCGGCCGCGGCGCGCAAAGGGGGCAACTCGATAAACCCCTCAGACTCCCCCATGCACGAAATTCCCCAACACATCGACAAGCAGCGAGAGGAGATTCGCCAGCTGCAACAACAACTGGCAGCGGAGGCCGCCTACCAGATGCTCACGGGCGATTTCACCGCCCTCACTGGCCCCAGCTGGAACGAACACCAACTGCGGCTGCGGGACGCCGAAATCCAGCTCTATCGATTGAAATTGGTACCCTGGCGGCGGTGGGCCAACGGGTTCAGTTGCCTGTTCTTTGTCCTGGTCGGCGCCCCACTGGCTATTCGACTGCGCAATGCCGACATGTGGACCAGCTTTGGACTTTGCTTTCTACCCATTCTACTGGTCTATTATCCCCTGCTCATGTACGGACTGAATCGCGCCAAATGCGGTGCGTTGCCGCCTTACTTCATCTGGCTGGGAAACCTGGTCCTGCTGGTAGCCAGCGGCTGGATGCTGCGCAAGGTCCTGCGTTACTGACCGATCACCTGCGTCCCCGCGGCTCGGATTTTTTTCTTGATTTTTCGATTCCTCTTGTGGCGAATTCGACTGCCGCTCTCACTGCTCACTGCTGCAGCAGTCGCCTTCGTACCAAGTTCACCTTGCCCTGCGTTTATCCACTCTGGTACACTCCGCCGCGCCGAGACTCACTCGCCGTGGACGTCGCCGCCATGATCGAAGCCGCGTCACCCGCGTGAAGGTGTCATCGCCAGCGTGTCCCGCCCCTGATGGCGGGGTTCGGCCGAGACCTGCTTCCGCCGGGAGACGGATCTCCCGGATGCAACCTGTTTGGCCCGTGCGCTGCGCATGACCTTGCGACAAGGAGGTCGCTTTGTTTTCTCACTGGCCCATTCGTTACAAGCTGTTACTTGGTGTGGTCATCCTCTTGCTGGTGATGATCGTGCTTTCGTTTAGCAGTTTTCGGGGAGTCTACGCATACCGCGAACTGGTGCGCGGCATCAGTCAGCGAGCGATTGAGCTGGAGCCGGCCTCGGAACTGACCGCCCGGGTTGGCGAGCTTCAATACGCGGTGCACTCGAGTGAACCGAGCCCGGGATTTACGAGCGAGGTACGCTCCAACGCGGGGATGAAGCGTGAGCGCTTCGAGATATCGCTGTCAGGTGTCACGAGTGCGTTGAGCAAGTATCAGGCGGCGTTGGAGCAGGGCGATTCGGACGACCCATTTATTGGGGACAAACGGCGAGAATGGGAAACGGTACGGGAAGTGCATCATTGCCTGGACCGCATCACGCAAATTTACGAAGAAAACGATTGGCTGCTCGAGCCGGTGGTATCGAGGTCCTTGGACGACGAACTGCTGCGACTGGCCGATCTGACGAACAAACTCCCCAAATTCCTGCAGGACAAGATGCTGGCATTCCGTGAGGAAGTGCGTGGGCAGTATCGGACCTACATCATCCTGACGTGGTTCGCTTCGGCATTGACCGTGGTGGGATTGGCAGCCCTTGTCCGTCTATTCTACGTCTGGGTCTTTCAACCGATGCGGATCTTGATTGACGGCTCGCGTCGCGTGGCGGCCGGCGATTTCGACCACCGAATTCACCTCCGCACCAGCGACGAGGTGGCGGAACTGGCGGCCGCCATGAACGCCATGACCAGTCGGTTTCAGCAAATACGGGACGACTTGGATCAGCAGGTGCAACAGCGGACGCGTGAAGTCGTGCGAAGCGAACAATTGGCCAGCGTCGGGTTCCTGGCAGCGGGCGTGGCCCACGAAATCAACAACCCCCTGGCGTCCATCGCCTGGTCGGCCGAGTCGCTGGAATCCCGGCTCTACGAGATCCTGCACTCGCAGGAGACACTGGACCAGCAGCAAAGCGAAGAACTGGACGTGCTGCGGAAATACCTGCGGCGGATCCAGGATGAAGCCTTTCGCTGCAAGGGAATCACGGAGAAACTGCTCGACTTCTCCCGCCTGGGCGATATCCAACGGCAGGATACCGACCTGAGGGAATTGGTGCAGGGCGTGATCGACATGGTGAAGCATCTGGGAAAACACAGTCGCAAGACGATCGACTTCCACTGTGACCATCACATTGTCGCGCCGGTGAACGCTCAGGAGATCAAACAAGTCGTCCTGAATTTGATCACCAACGCATTGGACAGCCTTGAGCAACCGGGTACCGTCGTCGTCCGCCTCGAGCGTGACGAGCAACGAGCCATACTGACCGTCGCTGATGACGGAGTGGGCATGACGCAAGAAGTGCTCACGCACTTGTTTGAGCCGTTTTTCACGCGCAAACGAGGGGGGCAAGGGACGGGGCTCGGACTTTCCATTACCTACCGCATTGTCACCGACCATGGCGGCACGATCCAAGCAACCAGCGAGGGCCTCGGCAGGGGTTCTCGCTTCCACGTGACACTACCATTGAGCCAACATGAAGAAAAAAACCAAAGACAACAGCTCGCCGCTTAGGTCGTTGAAGGTCCTCTTTGCTGACGATGAGTCGGCACTCCAGGAACTCATGAGTATCGAACTGCCGCGCATGGGCCACGAGGTGACGGTCTGCCCCGATGGCACCACCGCCGCGGCGGCGCTCGAACGCAACGTCTATGATTGCCTGTTGGTCGACCTGGACATGCCCGGCCTCAACGGAATCGAAGTGATCGAGCGTGCCAAACTGGTGTCGCCCGATATCGAAGCGGTCGTCCTGACCGGCAAGTCATCGCTCGACACGGCCATCGCCGCCTTGCGGTTCGGAGCCTTTGACTACCTCACCAAACCGTGCCGCCTGATCGAACTGAAATCGCTCCTCGAACGCGTGGCACAGAAACGCGAACTAACGAACAAGTATCGAGCACTCCAGCGGCAATTACTGAGGATCGAGGGCGAGCCCCAATTGATCGGCAATGGCTTGGCCATGCTGCGCGTGCGGCAACTGATTGCCAAAGTCGCGCCGACCAACTCCACCGTCCTGATCCTTGGCGAAACCGGTACCGGCAAGGAACTGGTGGCCCGCGCGGTCCACCAACAGAGCCTGCGGGCCGATATGCCCTTTGTGGCCATCAATTGCGGCGCCTTGCCCGAGAACCTGATTGAGAGCGAGCTGTTTGGCCATCGCAAAGGAGCCTTTACCGGTGCCGACGACCATCGCGTGGGACTGTTCGAGGTCGCCCACGGCGGAACGTTGTTTCTCGACGAAATCGGCGAGTTGCCCAAGGCCATGCAAGCGAAATTGCTGCGTGTGTTGGAAAGCGGTGAGATTCGCCGTGTGGGAGACAATGATTGCTTTGAAGTCGACGTCCGCGTCGTCTGTGCCACGCATCGCAATGTGGAAGAAATGGTGGCCAACCAGGAGTTCCGCGAAGACTTGATGTTCCGAGTCAACACGTTCGAAATTCCGCTGCCGCCGCTGCGCAGTCGAACTGCCGATATTCCTTCGCTCGCCGTCCACCTGCTCCGCCGCTTCCGACCGGGAGTCAGCGGCGAAGCAACCGACCTGTTCACGGCCGATGCGCTGGAAGCCCTGCAGGCCTGCCCCTGGCCCGGCAACGTGCGGGAACTGGCCAATGTGATCGAACATGCCACGATCCTGGCCGATCACCTTCCCATCACAGTGGACGACCTGCCGGATCGATTGACCAGGGAAGGCGGAGCCCGACCGCTGCGCCGAGCCCAAACGCCCATGACCCTCCGCGAACTGGAAAACCAGGCCATCGATGAAGCTCTCGAACGTCACGAAGGCAACAAACCGGCCGCCGCGGAAGAACTCGGCATTAGCCTCAAGACGCTCTACAACAAACTCAACCAGGCCACCAACCTGGAAAAATCCGCCTGAGCGGACCTCGTCGCCCCGTTCGCCCACACGTGGAGAATCCCGTCGGACATCGATGTGTGCGACGATCCCGCCCACGGACAGCAGCAACTCACGTTCCAGCAGGGTTTCTTACTCTTACTCTTACTCTTACTCCTACTCTTAACGCGGCCTGCGGCCGCAACCAAAACGGGAAATCCGAAATCCCAATATCGAAATCCCCTGACACTAACAAAAAGGGTATGTCGCTGTCACGGCTGGTGGAGGATGCTTGCTGGGCGTGGCCTTGACGGACGCAGCTGACGAAACACATCTCGCACAAGCCTATGGTGAATTCGCTGCGGAAGCCCGGCGGTGCAACCCGGCTATTCCCCGCAAACAGTCAACACCGACGGTTGGTTTGCCACGCAGAATGCATTCCAGGCTTTGTTCGCGCCGATTGCCGTCGTGCTCTGCTTCCTGCACGGCTTTTTGAAAATCCGCGACCGTTGCCGCAAGGCCCACGAACTGCACCAGCGCATCTGGGAAGTATATGCGGCAGACACGGCCGCAGAATTCCACCAGCAAATGGCGGACTTCCGAACCTGGTTCGAGCAGGGCGACTGGTCGTCGGCCGTACGGGAAATGGTCGCAAAGTTGTGGCAACGGGCATCGGAGTACGCCGTTGCCTATTCGCATCCTGGCTGCTATCGCACGAGCAACCAAGTGGACCGCTTGATGAACCGACTGACACGCCTGATGTATGCGGGCCGTGGGCTGCATGGCCATCAGCGGTCCAGCACGCTTCGCCTGCGCGGTTGGGCCTTGCTGCACAACTTTCGACCCTTTGCGCCAAGGAGTGGTCGCTCTCGGGACCATACCTGCCCGGCACATCGGCTCAGCGGCAAACAGTATCATGAGCATTGGCTACACAACTTACAGGTTTCCGCGTCCCTCGCGGGCCGCAGAACGCGTACATAGAAAACGGTAGAGTGAGCGGATTTTTCAAACATGCGCTCACCGTGCGCGCATCCTACACGCGAAAACTTTAATCGGAATCTCACTCCTCTGCGTACCGCGAGACCGCCCGGCGTCCCGCCCACCAGCCCGAGTCCACTGCCGTAGACCTGGCTTGGAGGGCGGGAGAGTAAGAGTAAGAGTAAGAGTAAGAGTAAGAGCCGGGTTGCACGCGGTTTGCCTTACGCTGGTCCGCGCGGATCAAGGTGGCCGTCCTTACGGGCTTGAAAACCTGGTCACTCCGTTCAGCGCAGGGACCGTACCACGCCCACCACGACCCCGATGACCTTGGCCGTCTTGACGTAGATGGGCTCCATCGCGGAATTGGCGGGCTGCAATCGAATCCCGTTCTTCTCGGGAAACCAATACTTGAGCGTGGCTTCCCCTTCGTCGGTCCGCGCCACCACCATATCACCGCTTTGGGCCGTCGACTGCCGTCGCACCACCACATAGTCTCCATCGGCGATCTGTGCTTCGATCATCGATTCGCCGGATACCGTTAGCACGAACAAATCGGGGTGATTGAAGAAGTCGCCAAAATCAATCCGCTCGGTCTGCTCAAAGGCCAACTGCGTAGCGCCGGCCGCCACACACCCGGCCAACGGCAGACCCCGCTCGGCATCAATCGCCTCCCGCGTCAATTCGATGGCCCGCGATTTGTTCGGGCTGCGCCGAATCAGCCCCTTCTTCTCCAGCGCCTTGAGATGACACATCACGCCGTTGGGCGAACTGATGTCAAAACGCTCGCCAATCTCGCGTACCGTGGGGCCATAGCCGCGATGCACTATCTTGTCGTAAATGAACGCGTAGACCTGCTGCTGACGCGGCGTTAGTTGATCAGTCACCGACATGCGCACAGTACTCCCCGTTGAATGATGACCATCTCCTGACAGCCCCTATCCCTGGTGGCCGCGATGACCCACGAAAACGGCCCCCCGCGACAGCCTCCTGCCGCCACGACGCCGCTGACACGTAATGCCAAGCCACGTCAAGTATAATATACGGGTGTACAGAGTCAATAGCATTTGTACACTAGTCCGAATTATCCGATTTATTCACGCGTGCTTCCGCTGTCAGCGGTAACCATGCAAGCCAAGCTGCACGACATCTGGCAAGCGGAAACGAGAGAGAACGCGAACAAAGCCTTTGCTCTGTTCCTGGATACGTACCAGGCCAAGTACCCGCACGCCGCCGACTGCCTGGCCAAGGATCGCGAGGTGTTGTTGGCGGTCGATGACTTCCCAGCCGAACATTGGCTTCACCTGAGAACGACCAACCCCATCGAATCGACCTTTGCCACCGTACGCCTACGGCATCGCCGCACGAAAGGAAATGGCTCGCGGAAAGCTTGCCTCGCGATGGTCTTCAGGTTGGCGCAGGCCGCCGAGAAGAAAGGGAGATTATTGAACGGTTCAGAACTGATCCCAGATGTCATTCCAGGAGTTCGCTTCGTCAACGGCGTACGCCCAACGCAAGCCGCCGCCTGATCGCTCGGAAGTACCGGTGCCTCATCTCTGTTACCTAAGGGAAGAGACCAGCGTCCAACGAAGGAGATGATCATGCCAGGCGTTGACTTCGACGTGCTCCGCAGAGAGATCACGATGCAACAGGTTCTCGACGAAATTGGATTCAAGGCGATTCACCGCGACGGTGACCAACTCCGTGGACCCTGTCCCGTACACGGCTCCACGTCCACGCATAGCCGTTCGTTTTCGGTGAATCTCAGCACGGATCGCTACGACTGTCACAAATGCAAATCACACGGCAACCAACTCGATCTGTACGCTGCCGTGGAGAACATCACGGTCTACCAGGCTGCCGTCGATTTGTGTCACGCGCTGGGCCGCGACGTGCCATGGATCAAGCGATGGTAAACCACCACGACCACCCCCGGAACAGAGCAGAGGCACCGGTACTTGAAGTGCCCAAAAGCGTCGCCTACTCAAAAACTGATCCACAACTATTGACAATAACTCAAGCGCGCGTGAGAGGTCGCTCATTCGGCGCAGGAAAAAACCCTGGTGTTCCCCATGGGACACCAGGGTTGTGTTGTCACATCAACAACGGCCGCCAGCTCACTTCGAGGGCTGCGGTGGTGGCTTCGGCGGCTTCATTTGTTGCTGCGCTGGTTTTTCCGTCACGGGCGCACTCACTTCGTCGGGCATCGTGGCTGTCTTGTCTTCACCACAACCAATTGTCCCGAGGCAAATTGCGCTCCCTAGAAACAGGAACATCAACCGTCTCAACATTTGCTTTCCCACAAATAGAGGGTACGTGAAAAGGACTACAGCCCCAGTTGTTCAGGTGCGACCGGGTTGCCGTCTTTCATCGCCGATGCGTAGACGAACGCCCAGTAATCAACACCCGTGGACATCGCATGCACCGAACCATCGCCAAACGTAAACTGAACGACGCCGGGATGATCGGCACTGAACATCCACCACCCCTGCCAACCCCACGTGAGCGATGCGGGGTCCTGCTCCTCGTACAGCCCCCAGGCCGTGGGCATGGCACCGGCACCAATCCAGCCGAGTGAACTGTCCAGTACGCGAGTGAACCGTTGATTGACGTTCTCGCGGCTCCAATTGCATCCACCGAGGTGTTCGCCGAACATCAAACACGTGGACGACCCGTCCCGCATGTCCGAGAAACTGTACTTGGTGCGATTACCGTAAACACCGCGCCACTGGTCCCACCAGTTGCCTGGGATCGTGCCCAAACCACCGGCCACACCCACGTAATTCGTCAGACCGAAGTTGTTGGAACGGGCGAAGGTACCACCGTAGAGCGTGGTGGCCTGCGAGCCACAGTGAAGGATTTGAAAAACGCTACCAGACGCCGAGTAAGGGTTCGTCGATGGGCAGATCAACGTAGGAATCCGAGCTTTCGCGGTCGTCACGGTGACGCCGTTCGTCCACCAGGCTTGCTCGCAGCTCGGCTGAGTCGGAAATGCCGGATCGTTGCGGAGCCGGTCCACGTTGAAATCGACCATGATCTTGTCGGCCAACGCTTGCTGTTCCATATAGGGAAGCAGATAAGCATTGACACCCAACCACGGCACATTCCAGAAAATGGGGTTTTCCCATCCCAAGACCGTGTCGACCGCGTCGCGGTTCGGGCTGGTCACGTTGCCATTGTATCCCGGGGGCATACGCTTGTAGACGTCGTGGAAGTTGTGCGCCGCCAAGCCCAACTGCTTCAGGTGGTTCGAGCACTGCATGCGACGACCCGCTTCACGAGCAGCCTGCACGGCAGGAAGCAGCAACGCAACCAAAATGCCGATAATGGCAATCACTACGAGCAATTCCACGAGCGTAAAACCTTTACGCCCTCGGACTCGCTCTCTCAAACTCGTTCGCATCATAATCAGGACTCCGATACGTGTGACACTGAGGAAAGAAAGTACGAATGAATCAGGGCAACACCGTCACAATCACCTCATCGATGCAGGACTCAACAGAAATCCTGTACCCATGCGTTGATAGACACCTATCTAGTCGAATCAACATCTGCGAACAGTCTGCATGGCGGCAGCCGCGTCCACGTAAACACCACACTGCACACACAATCTTAACCATTCACAATTGCCGCCCGGCGCTGGCAGCCTGCACCCGCCGCCGCCTCTCGTGAGACGACAACACCCCAGTCGCCACTGGCCTCGCGCGACGATTCCACTCCCTCATATAGCCGCTCAGCCAAATGATTGGAAGTTTGCACAGCAGTCTGGCTGCTGATTCAAATGGATCGTCCCGTTTACCCCGTACTCAACTCGGCCACGCTCCCAAAACGGGAAACCCGCCGAAATTCCAATTGCCTATTCTAAAGAAGAACAAGACCAATTCCAAGGTTTTGAGCAGTTTATTTCTGAACTTTGTCTGAACCAAACCGATGGACCGTGGACTGCCGATACGTTCTCGCCGGGCCGCAATATCACACTGGGAAACTCACTTTTATTCGGTGAATCTGGGTAATGTTGGGTTTCCAGGCATAGCGCCGCATTCATTTTATACCCCCCATTGGCAGTGCTGCCGTCAAGGAAATTACCCGTGTAAAACTGGATCCCGGGCTGAGTCGTGTAGATCTCCATCACGCGACCGCTCGCCGGATCGGACAACCGGGCGGCCAATGCCAGCTGACCGGTCTGGTTGCGCAGCACAAAACAGTGATCGTAGCCCGGCGGGTCGCCCGTCACCTGGGCGATGCGCGCTCCGATGCGATGCGGCTGGCGGAAATCAAAGGGCGTGCCGGCTACTTGCGCCAGTTGGCCCGTGGGAATCAGCGTGTCATCCACGGGCAGATACTCGTCCGCGGTCAGCGTCAGAATGTGTTCCAGGATCGTTCCGGCGCCGGCCCCGGCCAGGTTCCAATAGCAGTGGTTCGTCAGATTGATGGGTGTGGCCTTGTCCGTCGTTGCCTCATAGTCGACACGCAGCTCATCAGCATTCGTCAGCAGATAGGTGACGGTGGCCTGGAGTGTCCCGGGGTATCCCTCTTCACCATCTTTGCTGGTGTAGGTGAACGTCACACCGACGGCATCCTCCCGCGTCACTGGCTGTGCGTTCCACACGACTCGGTTGAAGCCGACGACTCCTCCGTGCAATGCGTTAGGGCCATTGTTGGTAGCCAGCGTATATTGCTGGCCATCCAACGTGAATTTTCCTTTGGCGATCCGATTCGCGTAACGGCCAACGGTTGAACCGAAGTACGGATGTTGCCCCAAGTATCCTTCCAGATTGTCGAAACCGAGCGTGATGTTGGCCAACTTGCCGTTCCGATCCGGCGTCTGCAACTCAACCACGATCGCGCCATAAGTCATGATCTTCATGACCAGACCGTGGGCATTAACGCAGGTATACAGATCCACTTCCTGGCCATCGACCGTCTTACCGAACGCAGAGCTGCTGACATTCATACCGTCTCCACTCGTAATAGAACACGCCTTCGCACCTGCCCTGCCGTCCACACCTGGGCACGCATCCGAAGGCTGAGCCGAGATGCGGCCAGTACAGAAAACGCTCAGCGTCACCACCGCACCAAATCCACACGCGGCGGATACCAGACTGCTTTTCATCGTCATAGACCCCCATTGCTCCAAGGTGACAACATGCTTCGGGGAGCACCCCCAAGTTGTGTGCTGTCCCCGGGGACTCCCCCCAACCTGGCGACTTCATCCCGCACTGAATCGGAGCGTATTATGGACAGGGACAGGACGCGCGTCCAGCAAGTCCAACTGGGGAAACCCTCTGGCGGTGCTCCCTGCCGGGCCAAGAAGATGGGGGGCCGCAGCCACTGCGGGCGGGCCGGCGGCGGGCCCTGGGGCCCTGCCCCCCGACGGCCAATCCCGACGGCCGAATCAACCAGCTTTGGCAAGAAGCCGCTGCCGTGCGGCAACTATCGCTGTAGTTATGTGGAAACGAAACCAAACCGAGGCCGACGCGGCCGACGCCAGTCCGCCCAACATCGACTGGCAGGCGGCACTCAACACCCACGACCGCTGGCTGCGGACCGTGGTGTTTACGCGTGTGCGCGAGCCCGGCGCGGTCGATGACGTGATGCAAGAGGTGGCCTTGGCCGCCGTCCGCCAATCTGCGCCGCTGGCCGATCCGGCGAAAGTGGCCCCCTGGCTCTACCGCCTGGCGGTTCACCAGTCGCTGTTGTATCGCCGCAAGTGTGGCCGTCGCCGCCGATTGACCAGCCGGTATGCCGATCGCGTGCTCCCTACCGATGGTGCCACACGATCCCACAACCCGTTGGACTGGCTCTTGCGCGACGAACGGTGCCAGCTGGTGCGCAACGCCCTGCAACAGTTGGCCGTGCGCGATTCGGAGATCCTGTTGCTCAAATACAGTGAAGGTTGGAGTTATCACAAGATTGCCGATCATTTGGGGGTCAGCCATAGTGCGGTGGAGACCCGCCTGCATCGAGCCCGCCAGCGGTTGCGTGCCGAATTGACGGCCATCGAATTTGCTGAGGTGGGATGATGGGTACGGCAGGAGAACATATGGCAGGTAACATTGATCTGGCCGATCCACGGGTGCTGGATCGTCTGGTGGACGGCGAACTGAGCGACGAACAGGAGCGCGCAGTGATTGCGCAGTTAGAGCATGCTCCGGACGGCTGGCGGCAATGTGCCTTGGCATTTCTTGAAGCGCGTTGCTGGCAGCGTGAGTCGGTCCAATGGCAGGAAACGGCCAGCAGCACCGACCCGTGGGTGTCGCTGTCGGGGTCCCATCCGCTGCGGCGAATGTCCCGCGCGCAACGACGCTTCAGCTGGACACTTCGTTGGCCCGGAGCCGTGGCGCTGTGCGCCGTGTTTCTGCTCGCCTTCGCCGTCGGCATGCTGTTACCCCACGGCGGTTTTCGCGCACCACAGCGACTGGCGGACCAGCCCGGCGAAACGATGCAGCCGGCCGGTCATGCGCTGGCCCAAGCCAATCCTCCCAGCGTTCCCCTGCCGGCAGACGCCAGCGAGCCGATCGATTCCAAGGAACTGCTCTTGGGCGACCTGTCGTTTGTCGACAGTACCGGTCGCCAGTATCGCTTGCCTGTGTATGACTGGAATCAACAGGTGGCTGACCAGCTGATGTATCCGTCTCAACCGCTGTCGCCTGAGATCGTCCAACACTTGAAGCGTCATCAGGTGCGTAGCCATCAAAGCTATGTGCCAGTGCAACTCCAAGATGGTCGGCAGGTCGTTTTCCCGGTGCAGGAGCTGGACATCGTACCGGTGGGTGGCACCGCGTACTGAAGGGAGAAAGGGAGAAAGGGAAGAAGGGAAAACGGAGGACGCGGTGGCATGCTCTGCTGGTGGGAATCTGCTGGTGGCCCGCCAGCGGCCGGCCTTTTGGCCGGCAGCGGAGGTTTTGGATTTCGAATTATGGATTTCGAATTTGTTGGGGATTTCGAGATTGGGATTTCGAATTTCCTGTTTGGTGGCGGCCGCCGGCCGCGTTAGCAACAGACAGTTGTTCACAACTTATCACTTCATCACACAAAGGTGCAAACCATGAACACAATACCCAGGAGCTGGCCCGCTTTTTTCGCGGCGTTGGCTGCCGCCGCGCTGCTGACCTGCGCGTCCTCCGCTCGAGCCGACGATGAAGATCAGGAGCCGTCCGCCGAGAAGCCGGTGACCGTGGTCGTGCAGCAGGCCGAGGCGGAACAAGGTCCAGATGGAACACAGATTCAGATGACCGTCGACCTGGAGGAAATCAAACCGGGCAAGTACTGGATCGGCGTCGTGTGTACTCCACTGGACAACGAACTCGTCAAAACGCAACTCAGTCTGGAGAGCGGCCTGGTGGTCACCGAGGTGGTGCCGGACAGTCCAGCGCACAAGTCTGGCCTGCAGCCACAGGACATTCTGATCAAGGTGGGAGAGAAGCCGCTGGATAATCTGCGCGTGCTGGTCACGAGTACCGAGGAGGCGCAGACCAACCCACTGACACTGACCATCGTTCGTAAGGGACAGCAGGAAGAGGTCCAGGTCACCCCGGCGGAACGACCCGCCAAGTTCTCGGTCACGCACGTTTTCCGCGACAGCGAGGCGGCGGACGAATGGAAGATGCTGCAAGATTCGTTGCGTGAATTCGGAGCCGTGCCGAAATCCGACAAGGACCAACCGGGTCAACAGGATCCCATTCGCATGATGTATGTCATGCCGGGGATCGTGCTGCCGGAACAGGCGGGGGATTTTCCCAAGGATCTGGAAGTGACGATCACCAAGAAAGGCGACGATGCCGCGAAGATCACGGTCAAGCGTGGAGACGATCAGTGGGACGTCGATGGCAAATCACTGGATAAGCTCCCCGAGGACATTCGTCCCCATATCCAACGCATGCTCGGAGCGAGCATGAACTTCTCCGTCGGTGGCGGTACCGTCAAATGGTCCGGCACGTTTCCCAAGCCTTTGGCTCTCCCCCATATGCTCAAGAAATCGCTCCGGATGGTCCCCGATGAGGCATCCAAGTTGCTGGAGATCACCCCTGAACTGCGATTGGAACTGCGCGAGAAAATCAAAGGCCAGCTGCAGGATGTCGACAAGAAACTCGAGCAAGTTCAAACCGACATGCCGGCCGAGGCGCTGGAGAAAATCCAGCAAGAGCTGAAATCGCTCCGCGAACAACTGGAACAACTGCGGGCCGAGCGCGCCAAGAAGACAGAAGAGCCCCCACAGGAAGAAGATGACCAATAACGAACCCACGCGGGAGTGAGGGAGCAAGTAATCTCGCAGTGATTATTCGCGCCATCCTAGGGCAGGCGACTCGTGAAGAGCGGAGGGAGCGAAGTGAACAGGTAGTAGGCGCGCGGCGCACTCAATTCCAGCATGGTGTTGAGCGGGTCGCGGTCGTGGGTGGCTTCCGCCAGACCGATCAGGCTGGTCAGCGATGCCGGCCGTTCGTACTCGATCACTCGCACGCTGTCGGCGGTGAGTCCGGCAAGTTGCGCCGCGCGCTCGATGGCGTCTTCGAGGAACCCGATTTCGTCGATGAGCCCGTACTGTAGTGCGCGGGCGCTGGAAAAATCTCGCCGGTGGCCAGGTCCCGACCCGTGGTCACGTCGACCAGTTCGTCACCCGCGTTGGCTTGCCGCAAGTTGGGGCGTCCTTGCTTCACAATCGACTTGAACCGCAAGAAGGAATCATCCACGTATTGCTGAATGATCTGTCGATCGTCGCTGGACATGGGACGGGTCATGCTGAGAAGCTGTTTGCGCGGATGACTGACCACGGAATCATCTTGCACGTCGTACTTGGCCAGCACCCCGCTGATGTCATAGTGAGGGACAATCACGCCGATCGATCCGGTAGTCGTGGTAGGCTCGGCAAAGATCGACCGCTCCTGATCACCCACCGCCATGGATGCATAGTATCCGCCACTGGCGGCAATACTCCCCATGCTGACCACCAACGGGATCTGCCGTGTTTCGCGCAGCTTCCGCAGGTGATGGAAAATATAGTCGGAACCGGTGACGGTCCCTCCCGGTGAATCGACGCGCAGCACGACGGCTTTCACGTCCGGATCCTGGCGGACTCGGTCGATTTGCCGCTTCACGAAACCGTTCCCTTCCATGATCACGCCCCGCAGGGCAATAATAGCCACCTTGTCCGTGCTGTATTTGGCCCCCGAGTGATAGCGTTCCCGGATGCCGTCGGTCACGTCATAGTAGTTGTGACGAGCGGTCCAGCGGCTGATGAGCATGACGAGGCAAGTGAGGAACCCCAGCCAGCCGATCCACGTCAGCCAACGACGAGCCGCACCGGTCGCCGGGTGCAGAATTACGTGCAGCGGTGCCGACGTGCCTGGCGACTGGCGAGCGGCCGCGTCCGAGGAGGTGACACCACGCGGTTCGCCAGCCGGGATTGGTTGAGTAGCATTGTCTGGTGAGTTCATCGTTTGGAAGTCTCCCGTCACGTTTGCTGACCGCCGTCTTCGACCGCTAGACGATTATAGCGACAAACCGCCCGCGAAGCCCGGCCGCTTGCTCACCCTTCGGGGACTGTTTTTCCCCGTTGTTGACCGGTGGTGTTGCCTAAGTCGACTCAATCCGGCTAAGCTATGTGCGCTTTTCCAAGCAAAGTCTCTGGGTGTGCTTCCCAAGGAGGAGCGAGGCAGTGTTAGTCGCAGCATCGACCGAGTGTTTTCGTGATTTACCCTTGTACGAGGCAATTAGCCGTTTGGTCGATCTCGAGTATTCCAGCGTCGAGATCGCCATTCATGAAGACGCGGTGCAACTGCGTCCGTCCGAGGTGGTCTCTCATTTCGACAAAGTCGTGACGCTGTGCAGCGACACTCGCCGCTTGAATGTTGTCGCCTACAGCGTCAAAATCGAGGCGCGTGGCGAGGAATACTATCGTCAATTCCGCGCCATCTGCCGTTTGGCAAAGGCGACAAAGGTCGTGACGCTGATCGTTCCCTCCAGCGAACTGGGGACACCTTTCAACGAAGAAGTAGAGCGGTTGCGGCGACTGGTCGATCTTGCTTCGCTCGAGGGTGCTCGCGTAGGAATGAAGTCGACCATCGGGTGTCTGACGGAGGATCCCGACACCGCAGTCGTACTGTGCGACAACGTGAAGGGCCTGGGCCTGACCCTCGACCCAACGCATTACATTTGTGGTCCCTTTGCTCGCCGCGGCATCGACAAACTGATCAAGTACGTCTACCACGTGCACTTGCGCGACTCCACCAAGAAGCAGTTGCAGGTCCAGAT
Organism: uncultured Planctomycetota bacterium; assembly: GCA_963802295.1. Classification (GTDB taxonomy): domain Bacteria; phylum Planctomycetota; class Planctomycetia; order Pirellulales; family Pirellulaceae; genus JAJRVM01. The sequence goes on from CAWDIM010000018.1 coordinate 92,253, forward strand.
CGGGCAGGGGGAAATCGAGTACGGTCGGCTGGTTAACCAACTGCGTACTGCCGGCTACGACCGAGCGCTGAGCGTGCACCTGGCGGATCTGCCTGGGGTCGATCACCTGGGCGAAATGCGCAAAATGCGATTACTGCTCGAAAGTCTGCTGTAAGGACCCGATACCTGGGAGCTGGGCGGCTACCTGAACCGCTGTTGGCGCAGCGTGCTGCCACTGCCCGATTCCCCGCGGTCTGGAAAATCCGGCGCGTCCTCACCGCCATGCGCCGGAGGTAGGCCGTCCCCCGGAGGTGGATCTGGCCTGGGAGGTAGACTGAGCCCCCCCTCACCAGGCGGTCTTCCATCGAATCCGGGGCGTCCCCCCGAGCCGCGTCGGCCTCCAGGTCCCCGCATGCCGGGCTTACCACCTGGACCTGGTCCGAACCGCTTCTGATAGTACTTGGACCGCAATTCGCGATACATACGATCGCGAGGCAAGCTCTCCAAATAGACGCGCTCGCTTTCACTCAGCTCGTCCTTCACGAATCGATCCAGTTCCTCCTGGCTGACGCGGGGGGGCACGCGGCTGCTGAAATCGGCGGCCCGCGTCCAATTCTGAATGATCCGCGAGCGTTCGTCGTCGTTGGTCGCTTTGCCGAGCACGGCCCGCGCTTCCGGGGAAAGACGCGACTTGAGCTGTTCTTCCTCTTGTTTGGTCGGCTGCGGGAGTGCGGTACCTTCGTGGTGGAGGTACCAGAACCGCAGGAACAGCTGATGTTGATTTTTCTCCGCGTCGAACGACTTCTTGACTTCCTCAAACCGAGGATCATCGGGAACGGTGGCCAGAATGTCGGCAGCATGGGCCTTCACGAACTCGTCGAGCCACGTGCGGATCGCACCCAGGTCCTTGGGATTGAGAAACCCCCCGACCATCGCGCGAAACCTCCTCGCATCCTGATCGCTGACCAGCGCCTTGATGTGTGCCAGCCGCTTATCCGGCGCCAGTGTGGCCAGTTCCGCTCGTTCGACGGGTGTGAGCGTCTTGAGCCAGTCGCTGTAGCGTTCCAGGACGCCTCGCAGATGCTCACACTGCGGATCGGCGGCGAGCTGCTGCTGAAGTTTCCGCAGTCGATCCTGGTCCAGGTCCGACAGTTCATCGAAGCGACTTTTCTTCTGCAGCAACCGAGTCTTCTCCACATCCGACATCCGTTCCAGACGTTCACGGCGCTGCTGGAGCGTTTCGTCGTCGGCCCGTGCTTGTTGGGTGCCGAGAGCGAGGGGGAGCAGGACGAGCAGCAGGGTAACGGGAAGGCTAAAGCGCATCGTCCACCTCCTCGTCAAACAGCCCCGACTCGTTCAGATAGCGGACGAATTCGATGTTATCGGCGACGCGCAGCAGTTCGATATCCTCAATCACGGGGAGGTCGCGCAGCAACTGCTCATTCGGCCGCGCCAGATAGGTCGAGACGATCCAGAAGCTCACCAACGCCGTGGCCGCAAACACCCCACCCCCCAGGCCCCACAGCAACCGGCCCCGCCGATCGACTCGTTTCGCTTCCTCCTGCAGCTCGTGCTCGGCTGAGAGAACCACCATTTCCACCGTGGTCTGCGTGAATCCCTCGCTCACCTCCACCTTGGGCAACTCGTCCAACATGTCCCAAGCGTGCTGCAAACGCCGCAGCTCGCGGCGGAACTCGGCATCCTCGGCCAGGCGACGCTCGATCTGTACAGAGCTTTCCGCATCTAGTTCGCCATCCAAATAGGCCACTAGCTGCTCATAAGACTCGTCTTCGGCATTGTAGGAGCTGGCTTCACTCATCACAGCGACCCATCGCGTGCGCAGGCGTCTGCCTGGCGTGTCTGAAAATACCCAGCGGCACACAGGGCTGCCTGCCGCTGAACCGATTATTCCGCTTCATCCCGGCTGGTTCCGGGCAGTACACCTTCCGTCATGTAGGGCTCGAGTGCCGTGCGCAGATTGCAGCGGGCACGGGACAACAGTGACTTGACCGCCTGCGGGGACAACTCCATCGTTTCCCCAATCTCCGTGTAGCTCATCCCCTCGAATTTCGACAACAACAAGGCCATTCTCTGCCGTTCACTGAGCGCCTGGATAGCCTGCCGCACCACGTCCGCCCGTTCCGACCGATCCAATTGTCGCGTCGGCATCAAGCCGCTGGCCGCCAGTGCCATCTGGTCCAGCGGATCCGCCGAGGACGATGCGTTACTGCCCGGCGACACGTTCACTTCTTTGCGGCGAGCCAACGATCGCAAAGCGTTACTGGCTACGTTATTCGCGATGGTGAAGAGCCAAGTGGAGAACTTTGCGCCAGGCTGATAGGTCTTCCGCGCGCGAAAGACGCGCAGAAACACTTCCTGTGCCAGATCCTCCGCCACGTCGCGTCGATGTACCAATTGTTCGAGGACGGTAATCAAGCGGCCCTGATAGCGCAGCACCAACTCCTCAAAAGCCGCGGCATTATTGTCGCGCACCTGCAGCATCAGCCGCACGTCCGGATCACGCAGCTCGTAGTTCGGTGTCGTTGTATCACTGAGGGCCAATGGTGGTTCCTCGCCCGGGTTACGTCTTCCCACGCCCCGTCGCAAACTCGCGCTCTGGCGGCGTACCCGGCATCACCAGGCCACACACTTGAGCCGCGTCAAGGAGATGGTCAATCGATTCCTCTTCAGTTTAAGTCTCCCCCACGCTTTGTTCTACGGCTCTGCGTGCCCCCATGTTTCGCATGACGCTGCAGCACGAAAAAAAACCGCGAATCTGGCAGGAAAAACGCATCATTCTGGGGCCGCACCCCACCATCAGTCCCGGATCATCGCGAACTCCCCAGCTGTTTTCGCCCGACTCGAACGAACCGCCACCACCGGCGCCGCCTCGGCTGTCAACAGCGGGCCCCCTTCGCAGAACACGAATATGTAACCCCTCGTCCCGGCGAAAGGACCGCCGCACCAGTCGATTTCCCGGCCTGCGACCGCCCCCAACAGCCCCGATGGCAACAGGCCCGCCCTTCAGACCAGAGGGCCAGAGCCGCCGACCCCAGCCGAGGGGAATTAGCTTGCGGGTGTTTGGGCCGCGCGACGCAGCTGGCCACAGGCTGCATCGATCGAGTCGCCCTTCTTCTGGCGGAACTGGACGTTGAGCCCCCCCGCCTCCAGCACCTCGCGGAAGCGCAGCAGCGCGCCGTGGGTGGGGGTGCGATAAGGGAGCCCTGCGACGGGATTGTACGGGATGACGTTCAACAGCGCCGGCCGGCCACGCAACAGCTGAACCAATTCAGATGCGTGCTCGTCCCGGTCGTTGATCTCGGCCAGCAACACGTACTCGTACGTCAGCCGCCGCCCCGACACCTCGAAATACTCGTCCGCCGCCCGCAACAACTTCTGCAGGCCGATCTTCTGGTTGATGGGAACCAACCGGTTACGCAACTCGTCGTTGGGAGCATGGAGCGACACGGCCAAGTGATAGTGATGCTCGTGGCGTGCCAAACGCTGTATGGCCGCCGGAATGCCAACCGTGGAAATTGTGATCCGCCGCACACTGATCCCCAACGCCTCTGGACGCGCAACCTGGTCCAGCGCCGGTAACAACTGATCCAGATTCGCCAGCGGCTCGCCCATCCCCATCACCACGATGTGACTCAATCGCTCCTCCGCCGGCAAGAGCCGCTGCAACTGCAGCACTTGCTCCACGATCTCCCCCGTGGTCAAATTGCGATCGACACCCAACAACCCACTGGCGCAGAATACGCACCCCATCGCGCAGCCAACTTGGCTGCTGATGCATATCGACCGCCGCTGCTGGTCCTGCAGCAGAACCGACTCGATGCGGCCGCCGTCGGACAACTCCAGCAATAACTTCTCGGTCCCGTCATCCGCACGGCGATGAGCCGCCACGCGCGTCGTCCACAAATCAAACGACTCGGCTAACATAGCGCGCAGCTGCTTCGGCAGACTGCTCATACTGTCCCAGTCGGCGGCGCGCCCTGGAACACCCACTGTCGAATCTGCCGGCCTCGATAGGCGGGAAAGCCCCGCTCCGAGAGCCACTCGCCCAGCGCGCTCTCGTCCAGATTCAGCAGTGAATTCACGCTCATGCGACCCCCTACGTAAAACGGAATTCATTCCGTTTAGGCAGCACCCACAACCAAACAGCAAATCAGAAATCCCAATCTCGAAAACCTAAACAAATCCGAAATCCAAAACTCCAGCACAAGAAACCTCCGCTGCCGACAAAACCTCCGTCATGGGTCGCCGGCAGCTCCTCACCATGCAGCATGCGGCGACGTCCTCCCTTCCTCCCTTCCTCCCTTCCTCCCTTCCTCCCTTCCTCCCTTCCTCCCTTCCTCCCTTCCTCCCTTCCTCCCTTCCTCCCTTCCTCCCTTCCTCCCTTTTTTCTGTCATTCGAATCTGTCTGGTATTAGGTGGTTCGGATTGCGAATCCAGCGCGTGCGAGCAGGTCACAGACCGAGACCCGATGCCGACTGCCACTGGCTCATGCGCCGCTGCAACTCACCCGCTCGCAAGGCCAGCGCCAGCGACTCCAGATCCGGAAACACCTCGTGGCTACAAAACCGCACCACCCAGTTATGTACCAACGGGCTGACCGTTAAGACGATCTTACCATGCCGGTACGCTTGCCACATCTCGATGGCCGTTCCCATCGAGGCCTCGGGAATGAATGCCAGCACCACGTCCACCTCGCCACACATTTGATTGTGCCGCAGAAACACCTGCCGCCCCTGCCGCTCGTCGTAGTCGAGCGAATTTCCATGGTCCGTCAGCGGATCATAAATCTCCGCGTCCGGAAAGTGTTCGACAAGCAACTGCTGCAATTGCTCACGGTATCCCTGGTGATGCAACACCTCACCCAAGTGAGAACCTTGCATGATGCCGGCAATGAAGAAACGCATGGCGGAAACACCCACGAATTCGCGAACGCGGCATGTGCTGGCTGAAGAATCACGAGTCGCTGGTCATGAGTCGCGCATGACCAGCGACAGCTGACCAAGCTGAACTCTAGTGGGTGCCCTCCCTGTCAAGCAATCCCTGTCAGGCAAGGGGCACCGTGCCGGGGCCGAGAACGCGTCAGCACGTGCCACCGCCAGGCCCGCGACCGGTGCATACCAAACCCGTTCACGTTCGAAGATCAAACCGCCGTCAACACCCAGGGGTGTCCAGATCCCCACCTCGCGGTCAGACGTCCGCTGGGCCACTACCCCCCCTGGACGGGAGTTGTCCGGATTCGTCGATTGTCTACGAATTAGACAGTCGGGGCCCCTTCCCAGCAGGCCCCTCCCAGCAGAACCGTTCCCAGCAGTAACTCGTTCGGTGGTGCGTTATGAAGTCAATGAAGAATTTTCTGGCCAGCTTGTTCGTGTGCGGCTACGTCATGGTCTGCATGAGCGGGGCTGGGGCACAGGATACGAAGGAACGAAAACAGTCCGACCAGACGGGAAAGTCGGGGCCGGCGGACACCCGAAAATCGACCACGGAATCTGCGTCGACCGATTCACCTGCAGCCCAGGACCCGGCCGGTGAGCAGCCTGAGCGGATAGTGCGCAGCGAAAAGGAATGGCGGAAACTGCTGACCCGAGAGGAGTATCGGGTGTTGCGGGGGAAAGGGACCGAGAAACCGTTTCGCAACAAGTACGACAAGCATTTCGAGCCGGGCACATACGCTTGCGCAGCCTGCGGCCAGGAGTTGTTTGCGGCGGACGCCAAGTTCAATTCCGGTTGCGGCTGGCCGGCATTCTATGCCAGCATGGCGGGCGAGCGAGTAGTTCTGAGTCCCGATCACTCCCTCGGCATGGTCCGTATAGAGGTCACTTGTGCTCGGTGCGATTCGCACCTCGGCCATATCTTCAACGACGCTCCACAGACCCCGACGGGCCAGCGTTACTGCATCAATTCGGTATCGCTGAAGTTCATACCGGCCGAGTCGCGGGACCAGGACAAGAAGGTGGAGCAGAGCCCAGCGGAGCGCAAGAGCGAGCCACCGGCCGCTCAGGACCAGCAGAAATCCGCGAAATAGCCCCCCCCTCCGTTCTCCCCAACAGCGGCGAGGGACGCGCTGAAGCGACCTTTCCCTTGCTCTGACGTGGCGTGCGGCCGGCCACCAACACCGGAAATTCGAAATCCCCATGTCGCCTTGACCACGACACAGGCTACGAACCGGCACCGGACAGCGCTACGTAATGGTCCGGCACTTCTCCGTTCTCCGTCCCAGTACGAACGTGGCTACCAGAATATGATATACAGTGCCAGGGTCATGAGGACGACGCAGATACCGAAGGCCTTGGCGCTGCTCGACGAGTCCATATTCATTTGTTTGTTCTCGGGGAGTTCCACCGGCTTAGCCAAGGGCCAGCGCCAGGTGATCACCGCCAGCACCGCCATGATGACAAAGAAGCAGATCGCCATACGATCCAGGAAGGAGACGCTGGGGGCGAGCCATTTGAGCAGTCCGTAGAGGACGGGGTTCAGGAGCAGCCCCACGACACCGACGATTCTCGGAGCCCGGTGGATCAGCAGACCGAACAGGAAGATGGCCAGAATACCAGGCGAAATGAAGCCTTGGAATTCCTGGACGTAGTTGAAAATCCCGCCGAATTGGGGATGTCCCAACAAGGGTGCGATCCCCATGGCGATCAGTACGAAGACGACGACAAATATGCGTCCCACCGTCACCAGCGTGTACTGGCTGGCGTTTCTGTGGACTTTCCGGTAGATATCCATGGCTGCGATCGTCGATGCGGAGTTGAGCATGGACGCCAGCGAGCTGATCACGGCGCCAAAGATCGCGGCCAACACGAAGCCTTTGATCCCGCGACCGACGGGCAACAACTCTCGAATCAGCGTGGGAAATGCATTGTCGTAGTCGTGAGCCACCAATTCGTTCACACTGACCGCTTCGCCAAGCTGCTCCTGGGCGGCTTTCGCCCAGGCAGCACTCAGAGCCGCCGTACGCTGCGCGGGTGTCAAGTTCTCCGCCTCCCGGTTCTCGGCGACGGCAACTTTCCCGGCCAGTTGCTGCTGGCCATGGGCGACAATGGCTGCCGCATCGTCGGGGTGCAGCTGGGCAAACACTTCTCCGAACGTATACAGCGGGATTCTCTGGTCGGCTGGTGGTGTCTTCTCGAGCAGTTCGTCGATTTTTTTCGCATCGGTTTCCAGGCGTTTGACCGAGGGGTCAGGTTTCACGCCCGCGGACAGGCTGCGGTACAGTTCGGGAGTGTGCTCGGCCAGGATCTTCGCGTTGCGGGTGGCGGCGTCTTTCTCCAACTCGACATTGAAGAGGTTGAACGCCAGAATGCCCGGGATCACGACGATGAAGGGGATGATCAGTTTGAGGAAGGCGGCGAAGACAATCCCTTTCTGACCTTCCGCCAAAGACTTGGAACCGAGCGTGCGTTGGGTGATGTACTGATTCAAGCCCCAATAGAAGAAGTTAGGAATCCACAGCCCGATGATCAGTGCGGTCCAGGGAATTTTGGAGTCATCCAGGGGGCGGACCATGTGCGTCTTGCCCGCGGGGGTCGGACCTTTATTGAGATCCCAGAACCGTTGCGTGGCCGTCGCATCCTCCAGGCTCTGCACGGTTACCTCCGTGTTGCGCGCGGTCTTGATCAGTTCCGCGGGATCGGCCTGGGCCAGGAACTGCATGGCGAAGAAAGCGATCACAACGCCGCCGATAATCAGTGCCGACCCCTGCAGCAGATCGGCCCAGGCGCAGGCCTTGAGACCGCCGGCGAAGACATAGACCGCGCCGAAAATTCCAATGATGTAACAGCCGGTCGTAATATCGCCGAAGTCCAGCCCCCACAGCACCTGGCCCTGGAAATTGCCCGTGATGACCTTGGCTCCCGAGTAGATCACCGACGCGGTCGGAACCCCGACCAGCACGACCAGCGTGCAGACGGCCATGATGAACCGTGCAAACGCGTTGTATCGATACTCCAGGAACTCGGGAATCGTGTAGATGCCGCTCCGCAGAAACGTGGGCAGGAACACGAACGCCACGACCACCAAGGTGATGGCCGCCATCCATTCGTAGCTGGCGATGGCCATCCCCAGCCAGTCGGCCGCCTGGCCGCTCATGCCGACAAATTGCTCGGTCGAAATATTGGCGGCGATCAACGAGAAACCGACCAGCCACCAGGTCAGCTTGCGGCCGGCCAGAAAATAATCCTGCGCTCCGTGCTCACTGGCCGTCTCCTCCCCCTTGCTCATCCAGAGACCAATCACGAGTACCGCTGCCACGAACGCCACAAAGACGAGAATGTCGAGAATTCCAATCAGTTCCATAGCGGCTCCACCTTTCGGTTCCTCTGCGGCAAGCTTATTTTCGGCGGCACGCCCACTTCGCGGCTCCGGCCTCGGACATCGACGATGGCGTAGTATAGTCAACCGGGATCGAGCTTGAAAATCAGGCCAGCGCGTCAAACCGAGGTGACCGGGCCCCGCGCATCCACTAGAATTCCAGCGTCTGCCACCGCCTCAGACGGTGCCGTGGCGATTCCGTGGAAGATCCTGGAGTGCATCATGTTCTCACTGGAACCGCAACGAACCGACTATGACGTGAATTTCCACTGTTGCGGATTTCCGGTGCGCGTGCACCCCTTGTTCTGGCTGGCCGGCCTGATTCTCGGGGCGAGCGGCGCCTACGACACGCAGGGCCAGGTCAACCCGGATGCCGGCCTGCAACTGCTCACGTGGATCGTGGTGATGTTCGTGTCCATTCTGGTGCACGAACTGGGACACTCCTTCGTGATGCGCTACTTCGGTCAGTCCTCCCACATCATACTCTATATGCTCGGCGGCCTGGCCGTGCCCGACTCCGCCCACTTCGCCTTCTCCCAATCCGCGCGGCCGACGCCGACCAGCAATATCCTGGTCAGCCTGGCAGGACCGGGAGCCGGCTTCTTGTTGGCCGGTCTCACCGTCGCTTTGATCTATGCGTTGGGAGGCGAATTCCACGTCGCGCTGGCGAATGCCCCGCTCTTCTTCGATTATCAACTCCCTCCGGATACCAGCCGACCTCTCTACTACCTGATCAGCTACCTGCTGTTCATGAACATCTTCTGGGGCCTCGTCAATCTGCTCCCCGTCTTCCCGTTGGACGGTGGTCAAGTATCGCGCGAGCTGTTTGAACGGGTGGATGCGTGGCATGGTTTCGTGCGGAGCCTGTGGCTGTCCATCCTGACCGCCGTGATCGTGGCGGTTGCCAGCTGGGTGTACCTGGACAGTCGTCTCATGCCGCTCATGTTCATCTCGCTGGCTGCCTCGAACTACATGATGTTGCAACAGATATCGGGAGGCGGCTTCGGAGGCCGTCCATGGTAGGTGGCAAACCTCAGCACGCGAACTGGCAGAACCCGCCGCGCGACGGCGCGAGCCCAGGGAGCGACCTGCCCACGCCGCGGCGGCGCGTCGTGTTACTGGGAGCCAGCAACGTCACCTTGGGGCTGTCGACGGTCGTCGAGACGGCGCGGCAAGCCTGGGGACACCCACTGGAAATCATGGCCGCCATCGGCCACGGTCGCTCCTATGGCTGTTCCAAGTCGGTACTCGGACGAACGCTCCCGGGCATCATCAACTGCGGACTATGGGAAGAGTTGGAAAGCCGCCCCCCCTTGCCAACCGCTGCGCTCGTGACCGACATCGGCAACGATATCATCTACGGCAGTGATGTCCCATCGATCATGCAGTGGGTCGAGAGTTGTCTCCAGAGATTGGTGGGCAAAGTCGACCGGATCGTGGTAACGCGACTGCCGATGGCGAGCATTTCGGCGGTTCCGGCCTGGAAAATCCATTTACTATGTTCGCTAATTTTCCCCAGCTCACGTATCAAGCCGGCGGAAGCGCTGGGAAAAGCCGCCGACGTGAATCAACGTTTGGGTGAATTCGCAAATCGCTATGGCGCTTATGTCGTGCAGCCCGAACCCGCCTGGTACGGTTGGGACCCCATCCACATCTCGCGTGCTTGTCGCGCTGCTGCCTGGCGCAAGTACATGATGTGCTGGTCCAGTGGTCAGCCACTTGCGCCGACGACTCCTTCTCTGCGCCGTTGGCTCACTCTGCTGAGCGCTCGACCACTTTCCTGGAAGCTCTTCGGACTACAGCGTCATTGCGTTCAACCGACAGTCCAACTGCCAGATGGAACGACAATTTCGCTCTTCTGATGAAAAATTTTTCTCTTCCGCGAAAAATTTTTTTGTGCCGTCGCGCTGCTTGCGCTGCGACCCAACAAGAAACTTTCTCCGACGCGGCACACCGCGCAACCTGCGTTCGTGCGGTACTCGCAGCACGTCACCGCAAGACACGCAGACAGCTGTGTGAAAGCCGACGTTTCCATGTCAGACACGAGTGGCATCGTCGTTTACAGACCGTGTTCGAACAGACTTCAGCCCGTGTTACCATTATCACGTGCAAGAAAAAACAGCGGAAAATACAGGCTCAAATCCATTTCCATATCTTCACGGTATCGCGATACCACGTAGCGTCGAACAAGTGGCCGGCCAACACTAGTGATGCGATCAGGTCGTCTGCCGCCACTCGCGCGAGACTTCATGTGAGTGATCGAATTGCAGTAACCGATTGTTGTCATCGCAATCGGCTATGCTGTCGATGAAGTGTGCGCTGCATGGGAAAATGCTGCTGACGACTGCGCAGAAATCAAGAAGAATTTTCGGCAATTCAGTGGAAAAGATGTTGCATAAATTCCGATCATTCGTACAACTATCAAGTTAGGACTGGTAACCACATTGTTTCTTTTGCATCGTTCGTACAAACGATGCGATGCAAAGAAGACACTAGTCAATCGGGAAACCGATCAGTCAATCGGGAAACCGATCGATAGGAAAGTGGTTTTCGAGTTGTAGGTGGAACCTGACTCGCAGGGCTTTAGGCAACTGGAAGCCTCGAGACGGAGTTCGCCGTAGATCTTTGTTTAACGGAGGACGTACTGTGGCCAAGAAGAAGACCGTGAAGAAAGCCGCTCCCAAGAAGGCAGTCAAGAAGGCAGTCAAGAAGAAGACCGCCAAAAAGGCCGTCAAGAAAACCGCCAAAAAGGCTGTCAAGCGCAAGAAGAAGTAAGCCTTCTTCGCCACCTCGCGTGGCCGAGCTGACTCCAACGAGAAAGAGCCGTCAGGACACGTAAGTCCCGACGGCTCTACTGTTTACGGTGTCCCCCATCGGCCGATCCCAGCCCTCGGCGGCGGGCTGACAGGTGCCTCTCGCCCGGGTGACGCTCCGCAGCTGCCAAAGAGTCGCGACGGCCTCTTCCACGCCCGCGGGTACCTCGTCGCGGATCATCCTCGCATCACTGTCGACCGCGTCATGGTCCTTGGTCACCATGCATCAACCCCCTACGCATCGACCAAAGACTATCAACCCCCAAAGACTATCAACCCCCAAAGACTATCAACCCCCAAAGACTATCAACCCCCAAAGACTATCAACCCAAGACCGGCAGCGGCGGCGTGGGCGGCTGCGTCGCCGACGACTCAGCGAGTCCCTTGGCAAGTCGATAACAGATCTTTTCCAAATAAGGTGCCACGGTCGGATCGTCAAAGTTGGCCAAGGTCTTGCCTTCGTCGCCGTGCACTCGAATCTGCATGTTGATGGGAACTTCGCCCAGAAAAGGTACTCCCAACTGCTCCGCTTCCTTCCGCGCTCCGCCACTACCGAAAATATCGTAACGTTTTTGGCAATCTGGGCAGACAAAACCGCTCATGTTCTCAATCATTCCCAGGACGGGGATGTTGACTTTGCGGAACATGGCAATCGCCTTCACGGCATCCAAGAGAGCGACATCTTGTGGAGTGCAGACCACCACGGCGCCGGTCAACGGCAGCAACTGCGAGAGGGTCAATGCGATGTCCCCCGTGCCGGGAGGCATGTCAATGATCAGGTAATCGAGATCACCCCATTGCGTGTCGCGTAGAAACTGGGTGATGGCACCATGCAGCATCGGTCCACGCCAGACCACCGCTTCGTTTCTGGGGACCAGGAATCCCATCGACATGACCGGCATGCCATCCAGACTGATGGGTTGAATCTTGTTCTGTTGGATTTCGGGCCGTCCACTCATGCCCAACAAGTGAGGCAGACTTGGCCCGTAAACATCCGCATCCATCAAGCCGACCACACAACCAGTCCGCTTCAATCCCAACGCGAGGCTGGCAGCCAAGGTGCTCTTGCCGACTCCGCCCTTGCCCGATCCGACGGCGATCACGGTCTTCGCCGACAGCCCCACTTCACCCAGTCGCTGGGGCAAGCGTTGATGGACGGCGCGGTGGATCTGGAGACTCGATATCCGGGGCATTGCCGAAGTCACGGCTTTCCGCAAAGCCGCCTGTGTGTCTTCCCAGAGAGGTGCAGAATGGGTCGACAGGGCGAGCGTTAAAGACACTTCAGTGCCAGTCACTTCCACGTCTCGCAACTGCCCTAGCTTCAGCGCACTGCGTCCCGTTTCGGGATCCAGAAAATCCGCCAACGCGGTTTCCACGTCCAATTTCGTTATTTGACCGTCGGCCATCAGTTTTGCTCCCGGCTGTCAGCAATAGTTGTGAGAATGATCGTCAAAAAATTCGCGCGCACGATGAATGCCTGCTCTCGATCCGCAATCCTGAACGCCAACTGGGAAACGAATTCCAACCAGGGCGACGGGCGATCCGTCGACAATGTCGGACATTGGCTCGTGTCGAGTGCTTGGGAACAGGTCACGGAGACATTCGAGTATCGTGTTCTATTCGGATATCGCGGTTCTCCCGAGCACCCGTTGCCCTGTGCGGGCCAAGCCGCGTCAGGCAGCCACACCCCGGCGTCCCATGGTGCGACAAGGCCCACGGGACCGGACGGACGTGCTGAGGGGGTCGAGAAGAACAAGTGTCGCGACGGATCGCCCCCGGGGCGGTGACCCGCGACAGCCACGGGGCTCACTCCCGCAACCACGCGGGTCGGGAACCGGACTGGACGCCCCCACCCCCCCCCCACGGCAAATGCTCCCATCGAGCCGTCAACGCCACCGGCTGTAGCACCCCTAGGCGATCGAAGTGGCGTCGCATCAGCCGCACTAACGGTCCCAAGTTCCGCGACGAAAAAACCACGTGCACAGCACCGGCTTCCCGCAACAGCCATTCCCCGTCGGTCAGGCAACGATCCGCCAGCACGACCACACGCGCTCTGGGGAGCCGCGTCCGGTATCGCGTCATGGATACCAACAACGGCTCGATATTCGCGGCAGTCGCTTCCAGCGCAACGATACTGGCCGGACTGGCCGTGGCTTGCCGCCAGCAATCCTCGAGATGGCGCGTCTCACCGACGCGGAGATTACCCGACGAACGCAACTGGCGCCGCAACGCCACGGCCCACTTGCTGGTCGTCTCGCAAACGATCAATTCCGCCAACGGCATGATACTTCGCACCACCCTCGCAACGTTCACTCTACGATGCTCATACTAGAGAGCCCCAGGAGCGATGACAACAGCCCCCACACACCTCATGAGATCCCGAATTGCCCCAACCGCCGCAGCAACCTGGCTCGGTTGATGCCCAGCAAGCGTGCCGCCCGGGTCTTGTTTCCCTTGCAGCGCCGCAACGCGCGTCGCATCAACTCCTGCTCGATCTCGGCCAGAAACTCGTCCAGTACAATCGGTTCGTCCTGCTGGCGAGGATGGGCATCGGCCGTGGTGGCCCAGCGAATCTGTGCCGGCAGATCACCCACTTCAATCACCGGCCCCTCTGCCGCGCGACATGCGAGTTCCACCAAATCGGCCAATTCGTCGATGTTGTCGGGCCAGGCATAGCCCGCCAACTCGTCCATTGCTGCCGCCGAAAAACCACTCAGCTGCCGATCGCCCTGCGCATTGAACTTCTCGACAAAATACTGGCTCAACAGCCCTATGTCCTCCAATCGCTGGGCGAGTGGCGGCAGATGGATGGCGAGGGTGCTCAGTGCATGGGCCAGATCCGGTCGAAATCGCCCCCGCTCCGCCAAGGCCACCAACGACTCCTCCGATGTGGCAATGGAATACAACTCGAAACCGGGCAGCGTCAAGAACCCCCCCAACTCGCCCTGCGCTTCATCCGTCAACTGATCCACTTCCAGCAACAACAGCGTGGGGGCATGGCTCACCGAGCGGCGACTCGTGTCGGATCGGCCGGGCACCGATTCCGCTTGCCGTACGAGCGCTGTAATGGTTGTCTGCAACAACTCGGCATCCAACAAGGGGCAGCACAACGGCACTAATTGCGCGAACGGATCAGGCGACGCCCGCCGGTGCAGCAAGCGCGCCACATGCTCGCGACCGCTGCCACTCGGGCCGTGCACCAAGACACGCGTCCTTCCGCGTGAGGCAAGCTCGATCTGATCGCGCACACGTTGAATCGCCGGACTTGCACCGATCAGTTCGTCGACTCCAGGATCCGCGGAGATCAGACGCCGAAGTCTCAGCAGACTACGATGCAACTCGGCAGCCTCCGTCGCACCACCGCGGCAGGCCGCCGTCGATTCGTGCACCGTCGCCAGTACCCCCACGCAGTGCAGCGCATCATCTCCCAGCGGCTGATATTCCACGCAGCGATCAAGCAACGTGCCGGAAGCGTGCAGCAGCGTGACGTCCGCCCTCACCGACTCTCCGGAAAACACCTCCGGCGGAGGACAAAGACTGGCAGCGATGTCGGGGGCCGCCGATCCATGCTGGGTGGCACGGTAGTCGCAACGGTGGCCAATCAACTCGTCGGGGTTCATTCCCACCAACTGGCCGCAGGCCGTGTTGCAGTAGATAATCCTGCGCTGCTCGTCCAGCGCATAGACCGGTATGGGTGCGGACGCCAAGAGGCGCCCTAAGGCGTTGTCTTTGGATCGAACACGCGCCATCGGCCCAGCGTTCCCTGTTTGGTCTCGCCGCAGAATAACACTCGGCATACCGGCCTGGTCCTGCGATGCCGACACTGCTCGCCGCAGCCCGCTACGCAACAGCACTCATCGGCGGCAGGCCCATTATTCCTACCATGCGTCGCCTGCAGAATCAGCACCCCAGTCGCGTCCCAATACCAAGACTGACCGGATTCAGCAGCCACCGGTATTCGACCAGGGCCTGGTGCCAACCAAGTACGGGAGTGCCGCCATCCCGCCATCACCCGACTCGGCTCAGATCCGAGTGGTAGACGCCCCGTCCCCATTTCGGCTGCCAGCCTTGAGGCTCCGCATCACGCCTGACACGTGATATACGCCCAGTTAGCCACAGACAATAAAAAACCCTCCGTAGGTGGGGCAGGTACCTACGAAGGGCTAACGAGCAGGGGTACCCCCAAACTCGTCCTCCATTCTTACCAAATATCAACTGATTGCAAGACCTCTCTGACGAAAAACCTTGAAACAAACTTGCGTATCCGGTGCCGGGATCACGGTTGGTGTACTGCGCCGGGCGCCGGAAGGCTCTCCCCACCCCCCCGCGCCGACTGGCCATCCCGCTCGTGCAACGGTACAAATCGGGGTTCTGGCCACCGTCGAAAAATCGAGCCGACATCACCGACCCTGCGAACTGGGTGCCGATATGGATATGACTGCCACTGCGGACGTGGTCTCCACGCTGCAACAGCTGATTCGACTTCCCAGCGTCAATCCGATGGGACGCGACGTAGCGGGAGAGCCTTACTTCGAGCACCGGGTCACCGATTACCTGCAACGGTACTTCGAGCAGTTGGGGGTGGCATGGCAGCGGCAGCCGGTGGCTCCCTGGCGCGACAACATCCTGGCACGATTTGACGGGGATGAGTCTTGTGGCGCGGACGGCCCCGTACTGGTGTGGGAAGTGCATCAGGATACCGTGCCTGCCGACGGCATGTCGATCGATCCGTGGGAGCCGGTGGTGCGTGACGGTCGCGTTTACGGTCGGGGGTCGTGCGACGTCAAAGGTGGCATGGCGTGCATGCTGACGGCCTTTGCACGGCTGGTACGAACCGCACCGCCGGGCAGACCCACCGTGATTCTGGCCTGCACGGTCAACGAGGAGAACGGTTTCACGGGTGCCCGCGAGTTGGCCGGCTCTTGGGCTGCGGGTGGTTGCCCACTCGTGCCCAAGCTGCCCCAGGGTGTCATCGTGGCGGAGCCGACTTCGCTCAATGTGGTGGTGGCTCACAAGGGCGTCGTTCGATGGCGCTGTCACACTCATGGGCGAGCGGCCCACAGTTCACAGCCCGAGAGTGGCGAGAACGCGATCTATCGCATGGGACACGTCGTCACCGAGCTGGAGGAGTATGCCTCGACCTTGGCGCAGCATGCCGCGGATCCCCGGCTCGGATCGCCCACCCTGATCGTGGGAACGATTCGCGGGGGAATCTGTGTCAATGCCGTACCCGACCTGTGTACCATTGAGCTCGATCGGCGACTGCTCCCGCAAGAAGATCCACTGCCGGCGCGACAGGCCGTGATCGACTGGCTCTCTCGCCGCTTGCCGGTAGCGGTGAGCAGCAGATTGCAGCACGATTCGCCTTTTCTGATCAGCCACAGCTTGTCCGACCAGAGCCCGACCCGGCTGGCGCGACAACTGCAGCAAGTGATCCGCGAGCTGGGACCAAGCGCCGAGTTAATCGGCGTCCCCTACGGCACCGACGCGCCGTTCTTCGCCCAACTCGGCATCCCCACAGTTGTCTTTGGACCCGGCTCGATCGCTCAGGCGCACACTGCGGACGAATGGGTACCGATTGACCAATTGCAGTGGGCTGTCGAGGCCTTTTACGGCAGCGCAATCGGATCGTTGGTGTGAAGTGAGGAGGATCACACGCGGCGACTCGGCGGAGGGCACCGAGTTGACGAAGAAAAACGCGTTTCCCACGCGTGCGCGGCACGCCGAGGAAACGCGTTATTTCATGCCCCTGGTCCCCGAGGCCTCGTGCATGGCGAGGCCCCCTCGCTGGCCGAGAATCGTGTGGCTCGGTCGTCCTCGGCCCACGGCGGCACGCGCCGCCTCAGCCAAACATGAAAACTAAAACACGTCCAGGATGAACTGGTGCCCGTAATGGTACCGTCGATCCTGCGGATAATAGTTCTGCCACTTCTTGTTGTAGACCGGAACCCGCATTTCGGGCGGATAGCGGTAATACAGACTTTCCGCACTGCGATAGTACTCGCTGCCCCAGAAATTCTGCGGATAGAACACGTACGGATAGTGATAGAATCGATTCCAATCCTGGACACCGTAAGCATTCCCCCAGACTCGGCCATAGGCCCGCTCATCGGCCTGCACCCGGTCGGTTGGCAGACTGGCACAGAGGGCGGCTGCGCACAACAGAAGCATGATTGTACGACGAATCATCGAGATCCCCCCATGGAATCGACGTTGGTCCGGAAAGACCGCGCATGGGCGCGATCAGGGTATTTGAGTCTAGATAACCCATCGGCACGCAGCTGGCAGCGCATTGAAAGAATATCCGGCAGATCCGGCACAACGATCACGAGAGGGCCTGGCATGCACCAGGCCGAGTCGCCGCCACGCGAAGAGAGGGAAGACGGGAGGAGTTTACCGAACACCCGTCGCACCGCTACGATGCCCGCTGCCACAAACCGTCACTCGGGTAGTTTTCCTTCGGCCAGTTCCTTTTCCCATTGGTCAATCAAGGGCCAATCGACGGCACAGGTGCCGAAATCGGCCATGTGCTGGTAGTCCTTCAGACGCGCGATCGTCCGGTTGAGAAATTCCACATCGTGACGAAACGCTGGTCCGTGGCTGGGGAGCAGCCATTGAACGTCGCTGTCTCGAATGCGCTGCAGCGACTCAATGAACTGCGGCAGATCGCTGCCGTGGTGGGCCTCGATAGCGCCCACACAGCCATCCCGATAGATATTGTCCCCGGTAAACAGCAGATGGCCAAGGCGAAAGGTCAACTGGCTGTCCGTGTGCCCCGGAGTCGACCACACCTCCAATTCCAACTCGCCCACGCGTATCGTGTCCCCCTCTTTGAGCAGCCGATCGGTCTCCACCGCAGGCATATCCAGGTGAATGCCTTGCGCCGGAATCTCCGCGAACGTGCTCAGTCGATCACCGCTCGACAGGGCTTGAGCGGCACCGGGATGCGCTGCCAACGGAGCGCGCAGAATGCGTTTCAGCTTCGCCAGTCCCTGCACATGATCCACATCCGCGTGGGTCGCCACAATCATCTTGCAGCGGGCCAAGGGGAAGTCGAGCTGCCGGACGATTTCGACGATCTCATCCACGCTGTCTTCATAACCCACGTCGATCAGAATCCACTCGTTGGCGTCGTAAATCAGGTAGACGCAGCAGCCAATCACGTGCCCCGCCTGGTAGTTCATCTCGATCACGTTCGAGAAGATGGGCTTGCGCTGCATCATGTGACTCGAGCTCCCGGCAAGGCTGTCAGTGGTGCGGTGACGAGGCGAGGGCCGAGCTGGGATCGTTGGCATCTCCCGCAGGCTCCGCCTCGCCTTTCGGATTGTAGAGGGCACCATGGGCCCCATCAACGGGCGACTGCCGGACCCGGAGTCCTGTGGGGCAGGCCGGGCCGGACAGTCAGCCCGTCCCAACATGCCTGATCGATCGCCCGTCGGTCGGCCACGCACCGCCTCACGGATCGCATCTGACGGCGGCCAGTCCTTCGCGATAGGATGAGTACGACAAGACGATGCCCAATTCCGCCATCATCCGACGGTTCGAGACGCGTTTGTGGCCTGCCGCTCGCACGCGCTCACCCATTTCTTCCACGTTAGCGCCGAACACCGGTTCCGGTGTCTGGAACAGCCGGGCCAGTTCCTGGTAGAAAATGCGTCGCCGCACCGGATGCCCATCGGCAATCAGGAAGAGCCGAGGCAGCTCGAGCTGCGCGGCCGCGGCATGGATCACTGCCTGGGCGGCATCGTCGACGTGGATCAGATTGAGAAGCCCGTCGGGTGTCGTCCCCAGCGGCTCTCCCGCCTGTAACTGGCGGAGCCGGGGAAGGCGGCGCGGACCATATATTCCGGCCAATCGCAGGACGACCGTGCGGGACGCCCATGGCGAGTTGAGCAGCAGCTGTTCGGCAGCCCAACAAGCTTCGCCGCCCGCACGCTGAGGCCGACATGGTGAGGTTTCGTCCACCCAGCTCCCGTCGCCCTGGCCATAAACGCCTGTCGAGCTGATATAAATGATGCGTTGTGTGGCGGCCGGCAGTACTTGCAGCAGGTTTGTGAGCCCTGCCACGTAAACCTCGAAGATCGAGCTGCCGGCTTGGCGATCGTGCCCCACCGCCCAAAGCAGCGTGTCAACCTCGGGTAGCTGGGGGAGCGAGCCCAGGTCGGTCACATCGCCGACCAGCGGTCGCAACCCAAGCTGGGCCAGGTGCGGGGCCCGCGCACGGGATCGCGTCAAGGCGAATGTCTCATCGCCCGACGATATCCAGCGTTGCGCGACCCGCAAGCCCAAATATCCGCAGCCGACCACCAACTTGGCCATGCCGTCCCCTCGCTGCTGGTACTAAGGTGTCCAATACCGCCCGTGGTGCATTTTTCAGCGGGGGCGAGCAAATGTCGAGAACCCCCGCACGAAAACCCGTATGATGGCCGGTACACGAGGCTCCGGGCCGGCAGCCAGCACGCAACCCCACTGACTCCTGGCGGGCCCCCTGCTGCCTGGCGGCGCGGATCCCGAAACCGTCTCACAACCATGGACTTACGCCGCACCACCTCCGACGGCGGACAAAACTTGCGACCGATTCGCGGGTTTCATGGAAGGAAGACGCGGCGCGACCGGCGGTTTTCTGTCGACCGCTGACTCTTGGCCTGCCGGTGAGCTGAGTCTAGAATCGAACTGGGTTGCATCCACCTGGGCCGGCAGTGCCCACCCCACACACATCTGGTTTTTTTCCCGACGCCCCGCGGCCGATGAACGCTGGAACCGGACACCATGAGAAGCCTTGAGCCCCGACAGCGTTTCGGCCTGCTGAGTCGCCCTGCGTACCTAGGCCTGTCGCTGCTGGCACTGCTGGCGGGTTCGCTCGCCCTGGCCGCTTGTGGTCGGCTGTCAGCCCAAGAGCTGTCAGCACCCGAGCAGGAAGCGGCGTTGCCCCCCGAGTTACAGCGGATCTATCTCTCCGGCGTGCCCGAGTCTGTGGAAGACTTGCGGTTGATGGACCACTATCAACAGTCGTTGGTGAAGCAAGTCGCGCGCGTCACGGTGGGGCTGCAAATTGATCCGACACAGGGAAGCGGAGTGATTGTCTCGCGAGATGGTTACGTGCTGACCGCCGCTCATGTGGCCGGGCGCGCGGGCCTGGAAGTGCGCGTCATCATGCCAGACGGTCAGAAGTATCGCGGCACCACGCTGGGCATGAACAGAGGGGTCGATGCCGCATTGGTGAAGATCGATCCGCAGGTACGAGACGGCAAGCCCGTCGAATGGCCGTTTGCTCAGATGGGGGATGCCATGGAACTGACTCCCGGCAGCTGGTGCATGGCGCTGGGACATCCGGGTGGCTACCAAGACGATCGCCAGCCGGTCGTACGTTTCGGGCGTGTTCTCGCCACCAACACCTCGGTGATTGAAACCGACTGCAAACTGGTCGGTGGCGATTCCGGGGGACCCTTGTTTGACATGACCGGTCGTGTGATCGGTATCCACAGTCGTATCGGCAGCAAGGTGACGAAGAACCTGCATGTGCCGGTCGACAACTATCGCGCCAGCTGGGAACGCCTGGCTCGTGGAGATTCCTGGGGCAGCCTACTGGACGTCATCGGGCGGCCGGTGATCGGCGTACTGGGTGAGAAGGAAACCAATGAACCGCGAATTGCCCAGGTCCTGCCGGCGTCACCGGCTGAGCGAGCGGGAATCAAGCCGGGTGATCTGGTAACGAAATTCGCGGATGAACAGGTCGACACGTTTGACCGGCTCAAGGAGTTGGTCAATCGGCGGCAGCCGGGTGATCAGGTGACGGTGGAGGTAGTGCGCGGCGACGAGCGATTGGAACTGAAGTTGATACTGGGCGCTATGGCGAGCAGTTGAGGGGCCGAGTGGTTGATGGTTGGCGGAGTGCAAATCGAGGCGATGCCACGATTGCCGCTGGTCCTGGTTGCCGGGCAGCCGAAAATAGCGCTCGAGGAGATGGACGATGCCGGACAGATCAGGCAGAGCGATGTGGAGCCGCGTCGGGGCCATGCTGTTGGCATGGTGGATGCTGCTGCTAGTGGGATCCGCTGCCGTGGTGCGCGGCGAGGAAGCGGTCGGGCCGTTCGAGCTCGGTGAGCCCTCGGCCGAATCGGCAACTCCCGCCGACACGCCGGCACCCGAAGCTTTGCCAGCTCACGATGCAGACCCAGGCGATCAGCCCAACAATGCCGGCCATTGGCTCAACAAACTCGCCCGTTCGATGATGGGGCAAGAGCCGAGCGAGCATACGCGCAATGATCTATCGGTGCTCAGTGCCTTTCGCGGTGCGGTGGTCCAACCGGCGAAGAGCACGGCCAGAATCCTCTGCCAGGACCGGCAAGTCGCCCTGGGGGTGATCGTTGATTCCGATGGCCTGATCGCGACCAAGGCGAGTGAAATGGATGGGGCGGTCCTGTGTGAGTTGAGCGACGGATCGCGTCACCAGGCTGAACTGGTGGGCGTCGACCGCGGCAGCGATCTGGCTTTACTGAGAATCTCCGCGCGGGGCTTGCCCGCGATTACCTGGAGCGAAGAGGAGCCGCCGTCTGTCGGTGGCTGGGTGATTACCCCCGGCATGGGCGAGTTGCCGCAAGCAATCGGCGTTGTCAGTGTGGCACCGCATCACGTGCGCGGCGGTGTGCTCGGCATCCAAATGACCGAAGACAAACCGGGGCCTCGCATCACGTTCGTGGTACCGGACAGCGGCGCGGCCGTCGCCGGGCTCGTGCGCGGAGATGTCATCACCCATGTCAACGGACAACGCATGGAAGATTCCGGCGCGGTGGTGTCGGTGACCAGCAACGCACTCCCCGGGGATAAGATCGGCTTGACCATCCTGCGCGGTAGTGACGAACTGAAAGTATCGGCCACGTTGGGAAGCGTGGCCACCACTCTCACCAGCCAAAGGGCTCGCCTGCAGGACCAGCTGGGAGGACCGCTAAGCCAGCGGCGAGTGTTGTTCCCGGTGGCCCTGGAACATGATTCCGTGCTCGCCCCACACGAATGCGGCGGGGCCCTGACCAACCTGGATGGAAAAGCCATCGGCATCAACATTGCTCGAGCCAGCCGTATTGCGAGCTACGCGATTCCAGGGAGCGTGGCCCGCCCGATTCTCGATCAGCTCAAGTCGCATGCCACGCAGGCTGCCGCCACCCTCCCCGTCGCCACCCGGGCCCCCGAACACCCGCTGTCGGCTGCCCAGCAGGACCAGTGATCCTGCCGGCCACTCAATTGACAGCTGTCGCAGCGTTCGCCACCATGCACGTAGTTCAGGCACTGGGTGCCGCACCCCCGATCCTCGAGTCTCTTGCCACCGGTTCGTGCCAAGGCCACTCGATGTTCGCGACACGCGATGATTTTGGCCAGGAGTGAGCCCGCCCGGGGCGAGGTTTGGTCTTTGTGGGAAGGAATCATGAGATGCCGCAGCGAATTGAGAAGTTAAGAGCCATCGTCAAGGAGCTCGAAGCGGAACTCGCGTCGTTGGACACAGTGGACGCTCAAGCCCACGAAATCCTGGAGGCCGCACTGGAAGACCTTCGCGAGGCACTCGGTAAGACCGATGCCGCGGCCATCGATTCAGCCGATTCGCTGATCGAACGGCTTCGCACGGCCGAGGGGAGTTTCCAGGTCTCGCATCCCACCCTCTCCGGATTGGTCCTGCGCATGATCAATGCCCTGGGACAGCTCGGTATCTGAACCACCCATGCAGCCTCCCAACAACTACTCGCCTCCTCTGGCCGATTGCCAACCGTCCGACAGACGCCGTGGTCGCCCCGTCGCCCGCCGTAGAGTGCTTCTCCTGGTCACCGGTGCGATCGTCTTGCTGGCGGCATCATCGTGGACCGCCCACTGGCTACTGCCAGCGTTGCTGGGTTTCGAACTGGTGGGAATCGGCCCGGGATCATGGTCCGGTTCTTCCGCGGCATTTTTCGTGGCCGCGGCAATGTCGGCCGCTGCGTTGTTAGCTGGCGGCGGCATCCTCTTGGCCCTGCGGCGGCGGTGGCCACCACGCCATGAGAGGCTCCCCAATGCCCCACTTCCTCCTCCTGATACCCTATACCCTCTCCTCTGCCAAGCCGCGGCGGGGTCTATTCTGGCGTCACGCGCACTCGCCGCGACTAGCGGTGCCACTCAGGCGCCAGGAAACTGGTCGCCTCTTGGAACGTGGGTCGGCGGCGAAAGTCAGCCGGATCATAGGAGGGGACATTGGGATCGGACTGGAGCCATTGAGGATGTTGGCGGCCGAAGTATGAGCCGTAGTACTGGTAATTCGAATCCACCCAACGGCTCACGATCATCAATTCGTTCGCCGAGAGCATCCGGGTATGATCATCTTGGGCGTTCTGGGGATGAGCCGAGTTGATCAACACGTCCATCAAGGGGCTCGTCGGTGCGCCAAGGCTCTTGGGTGGCAGATATGCGCCGTTGTAATTGCCACGGTCTCCCGACAGGAAAGAGGTGAACTCAGGAATGATGGGACCGGCCAGCTCTTTGCGGGCGAGTTCTTCGTAGGAGGTGTTGTAGTATTCCGTGGTTTCACCGGTCAGTCGCAGCGCTGCAGCGGGTTCGCTTGCGCCATGGCAGGACACGCATTTGGCATCGAGGATCGGCTGGATATCGGTGGGGTAGTGGATGACCTGTCCTGCCTGACCATCTCCACCGTTCTCGACGAGATCACACGGCTGTGGCTGCGGGATGCTGGGGGCTCTCATCAAAGCGTGCAGCGAGAGGGAACCGATGGGCGGTGTCGCATGGCTGGGCTGGCCATGGCAACCGTTACAGGAACGGATCTCTCCCGGTTGATAGTTCACGTAGGTGCGCTCGCGCTGAATTTCCCTGAAGTTCTCGTCCAAGGCTTGCAGGAAAACGGCGCGACCGGCGGGCACCAGGAAGTGGGCTGAGCCGTCCGGCTCGACAGGCACGACCCCCCACTGCACCCGCGGCCAGAGGGCGGCCTTCCAGGACGAGCTGCTCAGGGAAGGATTCCAGCGTCTGCCCGTGGACCAGTATCGCGGCAGCGCCTCATTGATCCGCAGCCACTTGATCTCTCCCGGCTGGACGCCTTCCATTCCCTCGTAGATGTTGTTCACGATGCACACGGCTTGATCGCGATCGGCGTATTGCGGATCGCACGAGGAGGGCAAATTGGGCGGGACCGAGCGGGCGCGCAGCGGCAGCGGATGCCAGCAAGAGAGCGCGTCGTCGCCGTGCACATAGCGATGCCTGCCTGCGGTATCGACCAGATACAGCGCATAGGCGTCGGCAACTTCCTTGTAGTGATCGGACGGGTCGGCCTTAAAGGACACCAGAAACTCCTGGCCACTGATCGGATAGGGGTGTGTGTACAAGTGCCCCTGCTGGCCGTTGGAATCATGCACATACCCTCCTTCCTTCGTCAGGAAATGCCACCCTGGTTCCGTGCGACGTTCGACGAACACGTGCGGCGTGATATTGGTGACAGAGTACCGACGGTCGTGCGGCACGAAGTCCGCCTCGTCGGGATCGGGACCGCGCTGGCGGACTCCATTGCGAAAATCGACGAGCATGATCGCTCCCAGGCAACCCCCTTGCGGAAAGTGGCAGGTTCCCACGCAGACCAACCGAGAATCGCTGCCGGGTACGGGCTGCGGATACATGTAGACGGTCGTCGTATCATCCGCCACGCCATACAGCTCCTGGGCCCTGGTCCCATCCGGGTTCATCGCCCAGATGGTCTTGCCGACGCGCGCCCCTTTGTCGATGTACTCCCAGCGATGATACATGACGCGACCGTCATCGAGCACGACCGGGCAGAACTCGCTAACCGGGCTGCGCGTGAGTTGCCGCACCTGCGACCCATCCGCGTTCATGACGTGGAGACCGGGAGCCACCAGGTGCGACGAACCGCCGCACAGAACGGTGTGTTCACAGCGAGTGGACGAGAAGATGATTTTGCCATCCGGCAGGTAACACGGATGGATGTCATCGGTATGCCAAGAGGAACTCCACCGCGCCACCTTTTCCGCTTCATCCGCAGGCGGGAACGAAATCTGGCGCAAGCCCGTGCCGTCTGTCCGCACTTCCCAAATGCGAAAGCCGGAAGCGGGATCCTGGCGAAAATCAAAAATGATCCGTTGCGCGTCAAAGGAAAGGCTGATCTTCCCTACCAGCCCGCTACCGCCGGGCAGAGCCGCGGCGGTAACCACCGCCCGCTCCGTGCGGGTGCGAAGGTTGTAGATGTAGATTCCGTTTTCGGGAAGAAACCGGTCCGGACTCGTGCCGTTATTGATATCCGTGTAGTAGTGGTCGGACGAGTACGGTTTGCGTTTGACGAATACAATCTCGTCGAACCCCATCTCGGCGGGATCGAGCGGTGTGCGAACCGAATCCAGACTGGCCGACGGCAGGGCCGCGGCCTCACCCGCCCGAGCGGTACCGATGAACTGCGACCAACTGCCGGCGGTCGCCATCCACAGCAAACTCAACAGGCCAAACGATAAGAACGCGATTCGAAACGTCATACGAGTGCGCATAGGATCTTCCATCCGGCAAGTAGTGCGGGCAAAACCTGATGGGATAATCGCTTCCCCACCTGGCTTTGAGTCTATCGAGAGAGACGTCGCGAAGCAATAAACGAACGTCGCGGAGCCTCTCCCCCGAACGGACCAGCCTAGGGGCTCGAGGGGAACCATCACCAGCCACAGCGCCTTACAACCGGCACGATCCGCAGAGCCGTCCGGCTGAACCGGGCGGCCCGGACTCTCGCCAGCGACTCGTGTGCCAGAAACGGTCTGCTGCAACCTATGGTTTCGAGCACGACCTGCGGTGTGCCACTGCGCACCAGAAGCAGTGCGGGGGGCGGCAGCGTCGGGCGTGCTGGACGCCAGGATGGACAGTCGCGTATTTCGGGTTGGCTGAGCAGAAGGTGAATGAGATGCCCAAAACGAAGAAGCAGAGGAAAGACAAACGCCAGCAGAATCGTTCAGCCGAGCAGCGGGCCTGGGCGAACGTGCAAGCTGTCGAGCGTCACATCGCCTCGCTGGTCTCCGAACGATCCGTGCCCGCCAAACCGGCCAACAAACTCGACAACAAGACCTACGAGCAAGCGCTCGAGAAACTGCAACTCGAACTGGTCCAGTTGCAGGAGTGGATTCGGCACCAGGGCTTGAAAGTGGTGGTGCTGTTTGAAGGGCGCGACGCCGCCGGTAAGGGGGGAGTCATCAAACGCATCACGGAATGCCTGAACCCTCGCGCGTGCCGCGTCGTGGCTCTTGGCACTCCCACCGAACGCGAGCGAACGCAGTGGTACTTCCAGCGTTACGTGGCGCAATTGCCCGCCGCCGGGGAAATGGTGCTGCTGGACCGCAGTTGGTACAACCGTGCGGGAGTGGAGCATGTGATGGGCTTCTGCTCTGAGGAAGAGTACCGCGAGTTTCTGCGTTCCTGCCCCGAATTCGAACGAATGCTCGTCCGCTCGGGCATCGTACTGATTAAGTACTGGTTCTCGATTAACGACGAAGAGCAGGAACGCCGGTTTCAACGCCGCATCGACGACCCCACCAAACGCTGGAAGCTGAGCCCCATGGATCTGCAGTCGCGCGAGCGGTGGGTGGAATACTCCAAGGCGAAAGATGACATGTTCGCCTATACCGATATCAAGCAAGCACCCTGGTACGTTGTCGATGCGGACGAAAAAAAACGCGCTCGACTCAATTGCATCAGCCACCTGCTGAGCATGATTCCATACAAGAAAATGGAACACGAGAAGGTCTCGCTGCCACCCCGCCAGGACGACAAAGGTTACATCCGCCCACCATTGGCGGACCAGACGTTCATCCCCAACGTGTATTGACGCGACCTGGCATCGCACGCTGCGGGCACATCGCGCAAGGGCGCGATGCAACGTCTCGCCCCGCCAGCCACCGCACACGGCCAATCTGCCAGCTGCTACCTATGAACCGACTTGTCCGGGACGCCGCCTCTGGCGGCATCCGGATACGTAAGGAAAATGTCGGTATGGTCTGTAACGGGCCAGTCATGTTCACCCCTGGGACAAGCCCTCACTGTACCCAACATGTGGCGGTCGAAAATAAGGAGGAGCTTCAGGATTTGTCGTGGTTCCACGTAGACATGCGGCCATAATCAAGGCAGGAACATGCCAACACCCGTGGCGTTAGTTGGCGGGCACGTTCCTTCCCCTCGGCGAGACTTCCCCGCGAACGAATGCGGAATGCGGAATGGCGAAGAGAGAATTGTCCGCGGGATGCCAACTGCAGTGTGTCCACAAATGACCCTTGAGGTCAGTATCAGCCACGCTGGTTTCGTGAACGTCCGGGCGACCTATCTGTTGTCGTAGGCGACCATGAGGCAACTCGCGCAATCGTAACCATGCTCGCGCAGAGCGTGGGGCAGTCGCCAAAGAGATTACAACGGGGCACGATGGTGTGACATATATATGGCACATGTGCAACTGCCGACCAGAGGGCGGATGCGTGGCAACCAATAGCGGCTACTGAAACAGACGGTTGTGCTGCGCAGTAGATCTGAAAATTCGAGGGAATAAACGTACAATGTCTGCTTGACATAGCCATGTGGCGCGGTAGAAGGGACGTCGCGTGCGCTACTGCCTAGGTTTTCAGTACGTTGGAGTTGTGGCCACGTATCTCTCATGCATCGGGGGGGCAGCTTCTTATGAATGATCTTCCTCGGGCCGGCTGATGCCAGTTGGCCGCGCTCTGTGTTTCCAACGACTTGTTCGAATCGTGCGCTGCCGGGTCAGCAGCCGATCACGCCGGGCGTATCGCTCGTCTATCAGTCGGACACGCAGGCCAATGCGATCGCCGTGGTGGAAACTTCCCTGCGTCCCGGCCTGGGCGTGCCCAGCCAGATCCAGGCGCAGCTGACGTTCAGTGGCACCGCCGGCACGCTGTATACCTACAACACCTACGGCATCACGTCGGGCGACACCCTGCGATTTCCCTTGCCGGCCAACACCGCCGCGCTGGCCACCGGCCACTACGACTGGTCGATGGACGTGACGACGGTCTATGGCAGCTCCACGGTCCACACCTTTACGGGGAGCCAGGACATCGTGAACCGCAACAGTTCGTCAGCCCCCTTCGGCCGCGGCTGGCAGCTTTCTGGACTCGACGCGCTGGCCGTGCAAGGCAACGGAGTGCTGCTGGTCCGCAGTGACGGCACCACCTTGTGGTTTGCCAGTAACGGCGTGGGGGGCTTTCTGCACGCCGAGGGGGACGGGACGTACTCCACGCTGGTACAAAATGCCAACCAGACTTACACGCTCTCGGACACGCACGGTAATCAGACCAATTTCTCCTCGGGTGGCCTGCTCACGTCGCGCGTGGACGCCAACGGCAACACGACCAGCTACAGCTACACCAGCGGGCTGCTCACCCAGATTACCGATCCCTACGGCCGCAGCACGACCCTCAGTTACACCAGTGGCCGGCTCAGTTCCGTGAGTGATTTTGCCGGGCGCAGCGGGACCTTGGCGTATGACGGCAGTGGCCGCCTGACCAGTATCACACAGCCCGATCCGGATGGCGGCGGTTCGCTCTCGGCGCCTGTTACGTCCTTCACCTACGATGCCACCACGCATTGCTTGACGCGGGTGACCAATGCGCTGTCGCAGAATACGAACTTTGCCTTTGGCACGCACGGGCGATTAACGTCGATCACGCATCCCGACAATTCCGTGTGGAACTGGACTGGCCTGGAGACCGTGGGCCTGCCCACCGGCACCACCGGCAATACGATCTCCCGCGCCAACCCGACCGGCACGGGCCGGGACGCTCAAGGTATCGCGGGTACGTTTCGCACCGATCGCTTTGGCAAGGTGACTCAATGGATCGATCCCTTGAGCCACAGTACGCTCACCGAGCGCAATGCCGATGGCCTGAGCGTCCGCATCACTCAGGCCGATCCGGATGCAGCAGGTGGACCTCTTACCAGTCCCGTCACCGTGCTGGGTTACAATGCCGTGGGAGACCTGGTGTATCAAAGAAACCCAGATGGTTACTCCGCCACCTGGACCTATACCACGTCGCTGCATCGAGTGAGCACCGCCACCGACGTACTGAGCCACATCACGTCATTTTCCTATGACACAGCCGGAAATCTCACCAGCGCCACGGATGCGGCAGGGAAGACGACTTCGTATACCTATAACAGCCACGGCTTGCCGACCAGTGTGACTCTGCCCGATCCGGATGGCGCGGGTCCGTTGTCGGCGGCGGTCACGTCATTTGCTTATGACAGCTACGCTCGGCTGACGACACTAACGAATCCCGACAGTTCGACCCGCACATTGGGCTACAATGCGGCCGACAACATCACCAGCGATACGGATGAACTGGCTCACGCGGCCAGCTTCACGTATGATGCACTCGGACGGCTCACGAGCCAGACCGATCGCGCGGGCGCCGAAACCTCGTATGTCTACAACGCCGTCAACCTGCTGGTCCAAGAAACGGATGCCCTGAATCAAGTGACCGATTACACGTACAACAATCGCGGCTGGCTGACCCGCAAGGATCAGCCTGATCCGGATGGCAGCGGTTCCTTAACCGCGCCGGTCACCGTCTATGAATACGGCTCCAACACACTGCTCTCCAAGGTGACTGACCCGCTCGCGCGTGACACGACCCTGCAATACGATGCGCGTGGTCGCCGCACGGGCATCACCGATGAACTGGGCCATCAGACGACTTACGCCTTTAACCTGGCCGACCTGATTACGCAGGTCACGGCCCCCGATCCGGATGGCGGCGGGCCGCTCACGGCCCCGGTGACCACCTATACCTACGATTACTTCCAGCGGCTCACGGCTGTTTCGCAGCCCGGTGGCGGTTCGATTTCCTACAGCTATGATGCGGCCGGAAATCTGTTGAGTCTGACCGATCCAATGGGGAATCAAACGACGTATGCGTACGACGGACTAAACCGGTTGACCATCGAGACCAACGAGTCAGGCGACTGGCGATCCTACGATTACGACCTGGCCGGGAATCTTTCCCGGGTGCGGGACCGCAACGGCCGCGTGCTGCGATTCTATTACGATCAGCTGGACCAATTGACCAGCCAACAGTGGCGCAGCGGCGCCGATCCGGGCCCGGAGCTGGCCATTGCCACCACCACCCAGGGCGGCACGCGGGACGAAGTGCAGCGAGTCGGCTACACCACGGTGTTCGCCTACGGCGGCACGTTCACGCTTTCGTTCGCTGGCCAAACCACGTCGGCCATCAGCTACAACGCCACGGCGGCGGCGGTGCAAAGTGCCCTGGAGGCCCTGTCCAATATCGCTGCCGGGGACGTGGTCGTCACCAAGCTGCAGGACACGTCCTCGGACCAGCAATGGAGACTCGAGTTCCAGGGCGCGCTGGGCGCGGCGAATCTGGCGCAGATTACGATCGACACCACCAACGTCTCGTCGATGGGGGGCAAGACGGAGATCGAAGCCACCGACACGCAGGGGAGCAGCGGCAGTGACGAGGTGCAGACGGTCACTTTGAGCAACGCGACCGGCGGCACGCTGCGGCTGGCCTTCGAAGGTTTTGTCACGGCGCCGCTGGCCTGCAGCGCCACCGCCGCGCAGGTGGAAGCGGCCTTGGAAGCACTGGGCAGCGTCGACAACGTGACGGTCACCGGCAATGCCGGCGGTCCCTGGAGCGTCACGTTTGGCGGCTCGCAAGGCGGGACCAATGTGTCGCGACTGGACGGCGACGTATCGGCGGCCACGGCCGGCAGCTTGGTGCGCACCTTGACGTACTCCTATGATGCCGCCGGTCAACTCACGGCCGCCTCGGATCCGGACAGCAGTTATGCGATCGCCTATGACCATCTGGGCCGCGTGATTTCGGTCGACAATAACGGCACGTCGGGCGTGCCGCGGGTGATTCTCGAGAGTAGTTACAACACCGCTGGCAAGCGGGCGAGTCTGGCGGCCACGATTGCCGGCACCGACGATTTTCTCAATCAGTACTCGTACGACGCGCTGGACCGTTTAACGCGCGTGGACCAGGTCTCTCAAAGTGGCGGCAACAGCGTGGCCGAGAAGCGGGTCGACTTGGCCTATAACGCCCTCGGCGCGTTCACATCGATTGGTCGCTACAAGGACACCGACGGCGGCGCGGGTAACGAAGTGGCCACGTCCGCATTCATTTGTGACGCGCTGGCCAGGCTCACGGGTCTGGCCTACACCAAGGGCGGCAACAACCTGTTCGCGCCTTATGGCTGGACGTTTGACAGTCTTTCGAGCGCCGGGATGGATTTTGGTGGGGCGGTAGCCGATCCACGCGTCGCCGCCACGGGTGCCTCGGCCGTCTTCTGGGGCCTGGGCCGCATCACACAAATGGTCAGCCAGGACGGCACCAGCACGTACGGATACGATGCCAAGAGCGAGCTGACCGCCGCCACCCACACCTTCCAGAGCAACGAGAGTTATTCCTACGACAACAATGGTAACCGCACGATGACCGGTTACCAGACGGGCGACGATAACCGGTTGACCAATGATGGCACGTACTCATACCAGTACGATGCCGAGGGGAATCGCACCCGCCGCACGAAGACCTCGACCGGCGAAGTGACCGAGTACGAGTGGGACTATCGCAACCGGCTCGTGAAGGTGACCGACAAAGATTCCCAAGGCACGGTCACGCAGGTTGTCGAATATTCATACGATGTATTTGATCGGCGGATCGCCAAAGAAGTCGACACCGCTTCGCCGTTTGACATGGCCGATGCGGCGATCGAAACGGTACGTGTACGACGACATCCAGAACGGTCTGGCTTCACTCGACGGCGGCAACGTGGTGCTGGACTTCGTCGACCCCGACGGCAGTGGTGGTCAATCGATCGCATTGTCGAAGCGTTATCTCTATGGCGAGGTGGTCGATCAGATCCTGGCGCAGGAAGACGTGACGAAGAATCTTGCCGCCACCGATCGGGTGCTCTGGCCGTTGGTGGACAATCTCGGCACCGTCCGCGACTTGGCCAAGCAGGACGGCACGATCGCCGTGCATTACAAATACGATTCCTACGGCAACGTCACGTCCGGCGACACATCCAAAACCCGCTATCTCTTTACCAGCCGCGAATTCGACACCGCCACCAATCTCCAATACAATCGCGCCCGCTGGTATGATCCAGTGGTCGGAAGGTGGATCAGCGAGGATCCGATCGGGTTTGCAGCGGGGGGCGCGAATCGATTGCGATACGTCTCGAATCTGCCCACGCATTATGTGGATTCATCAGGGTTAGCAGGCTCGATCCGGACACACGGATTTGGCCCTGACGATGATGATAATGGGGACGCGTGGGGCGGTGACGTTGACTGGGGGGCACCAGTTTTCGAATGGTTGACTAATATTCGAATTGACTTGGCACCGATCGATCCTCCACGAGATCAGATCGTGATAGGTGGAGGACTTACCATTGATTACAACGGCGACATTGATTGGGGAAAAGCGCCGGAGATCTTCGGCGACTACCTCGGTGACAGATTAGTTGATCGATTTAGACCGTACGTCCCGGATCCGGCGACAGGAGAGCAACCTGGGGGGAACTTTGGGACATTGATCGACATATTTACTGGGGCGGTTGGTGGGGCGGCAAGCGACACATTTAACTACCTTGTAGATCCGAAGTTGGAATTCGAACCGGGTGGAATTGGCGATTGGATAACGACCGGTGCGTACGGGGGCTTGGCAGGCGGCCTATTCTGGCTGATTGACAATTACACACCTATCGGCGGATTCGACTACAAATTGCCATTGATTCACGGAGAAATCGGGTTCTTGAACTACGGAACGTATATCGGGCGGAAGGATGGTGATCAACTGATGGGCGTAGAGGGCAGTATCGTAGTTGATCCCTGGTTACTACCACCTATTGAGCTCAAATACAACGGTTACTTCGGGGAAGGCGGCAGATACGACACGGGGATTGCGACTGGAATTAGGTACTGAAACGGCTACGCAAATGGAGTCGGAAAATGCTTGCGGTCTTAGTCTGTCTGTCGCTGCTCGGTGGCGACAAGGAAAACCTTGAGTCGATAGTTCTCAGCTGGGAAGGGCGTTCCTTGCCGGTCGTCTCATATCAGACCATAGCAGAAACATGTAGTCTCGTACTGTCTCATCTTGAAGGCAGTGAAGAACGTGCAGATCAATCGAACCGCGTACCGTGGCTCCTCCGACGGGGCCAAGCTCTCTACATCCTGGGGAAAGACCAGGAAGCGATGCGCGACCTTTCCGAATGTTATCGGCTACTACCGAACGACGACCACGTAGCTTTCGCGTACGCTCGATGCGCGCTGACATCATCCAAGGACACGGATGGTTCTCTGAACATCGCTGAACGACTGGTGCGGACTGCACGATCAGAAGCGATGGGACAGTATTTGATTGGCGCCCATGCTGCTCATGCACACGAGTATGATCGTGCATTAAAGTGTTTTGACGATGCAGTCAGATTATCACCGGACTGGATGTTAGCTCGACTTGGGCGCGGGCATTGCGAGTACGCTCTGGGACGTTACCACGAATGCGTTGTCGATCTTGACCAAGTCCTCAACCGACCGGAGGCGTTATCGACCAGCCCGAATAATATACGTCGTTCACGCGCCTGTGCTTTGGTAGGCCTCGACCGCTACGAAGACGCCTACATCGCGCTGACGGAAGTCTACCGCAATGCAGTCGAAGATAAGGATATTTCTGTGGTTTGCGAGACTGAGAAGGCGCTGTGGTTCGTCAGCGCATGGCTCGAGAAGTATCGGGAGTGTGCCTATTTGGCAGAACGACGAATCGAGTTGGTGCCGAACGATCCGATTGGATACCGTCAAGCGGCGCTCGCGTACGCAACGTTGGGAAAGCCGGACTTGGCAAAGCACTTTGCGGAAGAGATGATCAGATTGGCGGTAAGTGATTGCGTCTCGTGGGGTACGTTGGCACGCGTATACTATCAAAGGGGCGATTTTGAAAACGCGTTGCGGTGCTTTATGAGGGAATTCAAAGATTCGACTCAGGACGATCCCGCTCTCCCGGAGGATGCCGCTCGATGCGCATTCCTTCTTGCGACCTGTCCCGATCCGCAGATTCGAAACGCCAACGTGGCACTGAAGTACTTGGACCGTGCCGTCAAAACTGGTCCGCTATCCGATGAGAATAATACGCAGGTGATGGCGCTGAGGGCGATTTGTCTTGCGGAAATGGGCCAGACCGCCGCAGCCACTGAACTCATGGATAAAGCGATGAAGATACCTCAGCGGCCAGGAGAATCGAGAAGCGGTTTCGCAACACTCCGGCAGGTGTTCTCGGAAGGGCGGGCGTATCACCATGATCCGCTTTCCCCGGAGTCGCATCTATTCAGTGTGCTCCCGGCGGAATTTGTTGGCGCCATTTGTTTGCGTCTACCTCTCGCGGAAAAGTAGTGTGAGGTAGGTTTGCGAGTTCCCAAAAAGAAAGGTGACTAACCAAGATCGGTAGGCGATCGGAGTGCAGGGAGCATGGGGCGGGAGCCGGGGGTGGGAGCGGCGAGACAGTATACTGTGAATTAATAGCGACCTGACCGTGAGTGCCACGGACTGTCAGGGAGTTGGGTACGGATAGATGGAATCGCAGAAAGCAAGGGGACGTTAGGTCGTGTTGCGTCGCCGCTGGAGGCCATTGGCGAAAGAGAAGGGACAAGAAGGACCAGACACTCAGGAATCGGCCCGCTTGGTGTATTGGCAGAAAAACACCGAAATACCCGAGAAAACAAGCTGTTTGCGTGTCCTTCGCCTCTCACGACGAGGGCTCAAAAAAGATCAAAAAGGATCGTTTACGGGTGTCATGACACCCGGTCTTATTGGGTCCTCTCTGATTGCATCGCGGTCGCTGGTCGGGCACATTGGTGGGAGCACCAACCAGCCAGAAACAGGCCCCATGACCAAACGCGAACCGTACTGCATCGCTGTCCTCGCGCTGGCCGCGTTCGCCGGGGTGCTGGCCATCACGCTCGTGGTCGCCCTGGTGGTCAAGTCGAAGGACAACGGCAGATCGGGCCCCACGGATCAGCCGGACATGACACGGGCAGAGGCGGAGTCGGTCCAACATGCGCTTGACACAATGGCGGCTCTGGATATAGCCAAGTCGCAGCCCACAGCCCACGCGAAACGGCTCTGGAGCAGACCGTAAGGGACTACCCGTTCGTGGTGACGCTGACCGATTCGGATGACTCACGCGTCTTGGTCATGCAGTTCGCTAGGCTAAGGATGCCAGAGTCGACGATCGCAGGAACTCAACAGCCCCCAACGAAAGCGATATAAGTATCTCTGAGCCTCGAAGTGTCAGGACCCCATTCTAGCTGGGCACAAGCAACGGACTGAAGAACGATTGTTCATTGTTATGCTGCAGTTCAACAAAGCGGTCGGCGACCCCTATTAGGTAGTCCGGCGCGTCTACGGTAGAGGCCAATACTACAGTACAGCCACGGCGCTGAACCTCCTGGATGACTGGAATATAGTCGGCGTCCTTTGTGATCAAAATCGCATAGGTGTAGATTTGTGTGAACGCACCGACAAGCATGTCTACCGCAATGAGCGTATCGACCGCCTTCTGACGCGGCTGCGCCTTCTTGCCTCGCAAGTAGCCGAACCCCAGATGCGTGTCGTCAAGACGCTCCACGGCATCCCAGTAGCGACGAATCTTGTCTGTGGTATCCTGTGGTTCGTCGGGACTCGCGTCGTAGTACGTGACCCTCGCAATTCTCGCCTGCTTTCGAATTCTATACTCAATTGCATTGTCAATTACTTTGACTACCAGTACGAGCGGGTTGTAGTAGTCGTCGTTATGCTTGTGCGCAATCTCTCGAATGAAACCACCATCGACAAAACCAAAGACTTGGTATTGCACGTCGATCTCCCTCTTGCGTGGTTGCAGAAACGGCATCGGTTCAACTCCGCATTTCAAGGTTACTTTGTTACCTTGATACTTCGCCCTCTCGCTGGGGCCGTCACCACCACCATGCCGACCCAGTTCCAGTTCCGTTGTCTCTTCGCAACCTACTACATCGTGCAGTCGCTCTAATTCCCCTCTGCTTTCAGCATGGCAGCGCGTACGGCGTTGGCGGCGTCGGAATTTGCATCTATCGGTGATCCGCTCTCCCAGCACTCAAGGCACTGTTGTGTTGCTGACAGCAGATCGGGGGCTGCGGCTATCAAGAGCGCGTTGCGGCGGGTCGCGTCAATGCTCTCGTAGCACTGCACCTCGGCCACCTCTTGTCCACCCTCATCGCATATGCTGACCGTAACGTCTGGCCACTCGTCAACTAGTTTGCTGTCGTCAACATACCACGCAGTTGGCTGATAACCGGCAGAATCCTCTTTCGTGAATAAGCCTTCATAAAACGCTGCCTTTAGTCGATGTTTCAATTCCGGTTTCGCATGATTCATAAGCCATATGGTGACGCTCCAAAGATCTTCAGGGTCGAAGTTTCCTCTGCTCTTGTGCGCTTGCACAGTGTTCACCTTCATGCCCGCTGCCCTGGCGAGGTCTTCGTAGGTGTACTTCCACTTTTCTCCACTCGGCTGATCACTCACAATCGCTCTCCCTTCCTACACGAGAACGAAACGGCAAGACGAACTCGAAGAACATTGTCACCTTCGGCCGTGCGAGATGCAAACACTTGTGCAGTTCTTCCAATATTCCGGGGCATCCCCGGCGAGGCGGGCTTGCAGGTAGGCGGCATCGGTCGTTCCTTGCTTCAATGTGATT
Organism: uncultured Planctomycetota bacterium; assembly: GCA_963802295.1. GTDB lineage: Bacteria > Planctomycetota > Planctomycetia > Pirellulales > Pirellulaceae > JAJRVM01. The sequence goes on from CAWDIM010000018.1 coordinate 129,136, forward strand.
ATATGACACTGATCCTTCACCATCTCGCTGTTGCGGTCGCCACCGTGCTTTCCCAGCACCAAGTCACTGGTCTTGTTCCAGCCCTCCACGACATGCGGTCGCTCGCGCTTAGTCGACGACTGCCGCACCGAGGAAGGCTCGCACCGGTCCAACTTCTCTCACGTCGCTATCGGTTCATGGCTTTCTTCATCTCCATCCAGATTGTTCGAGCTTGACGCTTGAGCCATACCGATTGGCGATTGAGCCATACCGACCATGGCATCTCGTCCTTCCGGGCGGTGGCGGGCACGTACCTCACTGGGTGCTGCGAGCGTTTCGGTATTACGACTTCCCCGTGCACTACCAGAGGTGGAGCAGGTGTGGGGCGATTGCTCTTGATCATGGTCTTCCTGGCAGGCGACTTTGGTGGTTTCAAGTCAGCCGAGCCATGCGACTGATCGTCCAGGGGGAAGGCGGCTGTAACCAATAGAGTGACGAGGGCAAATGCGGACATGCGAACGAGCATAGCAACCTCTCTGTCAGTGCCTGAAGTGCGTGGGACGACAGTGCGTGTCCCTCGATCCAATGTGGCTCATGCCGTGGCAGAAATCAACCATTGAGCGATCTCAACTGACCGCCTAAGTATGCTCTCCGTCGATTGCCTGCGACGACATTGAAAAGCTCCACCCACCTCTCGATGGGCAGGGCTCGCAGCTACGTCCATTCGGAAAACTACAAGTCTCCAATCTGCCCCCGCTTAGTCGCAGCGTAGCCGTGAAGCCCTCATGCCACGCGAGAGATAGCTCCCTGCGTCCCTCGTCGCCCGCTGCCATGCGTTGCTCACCCTCGGCCACGGGATTCACCCAACTCCCAGTCGTCAGCGTCAGACGCGATCTCGTGACCCCGCGACACACATGTGGCGACTTCGAGTAGATTTCACATCAGCTCTGAGGAGGGGACGAGTCGCAAGTCCCCCAGGCCATGCGCGACACGCCAGCAAGGCAAAAGCAATAAATTCACGATCCCTGGATAAGGCATTTGCGGCTCGCGCGCGAGGGGCCGCTCAACAATAGAGCGATCATGTCGCGCACCGCCCTGCGAATCCTGCCCAAATCGGCTGGCCGGTGGTCGATGGTATGTGTTTTGCGCGGAAGTCGGTAACGTGGCTCGCGCGGCTGGGCAGGCCGTTACGCTACGGGGGATGGTGCCCTTCGCTGCTCTTGGGCCTGAATCATCGGTATGGCAGGGGGAGCGCCACACATCCCGCCGTCCGGCCTCAAAAACTACTGTGTTTTCCAGCCTTAAAACGCCGCCGGCACCTTCAAAAACACCTTGTTTTGCAGGCTCAAATCGACTTGCTGCGGGCGAGTCAACGCGGTCCAAAGCCGGGCCACCTCGCCGAAACCCCTTGTTTTCCAGGCTCAAATTTCCCTTGACACGTCTCAATACCCCTTGTTTTCCGGCCTGAAAACGCGAACGGGAAATGAGGCATTTTCGACCCCCCACGGCGGGTGGAATCTAGCAAAACAGCCGAGATTTATGCACCAAAAAACTCTCGAAAACACGGGGATTTAGCGGTGAAAAACGATTTTTGGAATTCTTCTAACATGCTTCTACATAAAGACTTATAACGACCGCTGTAACTGTTATTTGCCGCCAAAACGACGATAATACTGTTAACCGGTGGGCTAACGCTTGCCGGTTCGGTGGCGGCGGCCCCCGCAAAAACGCTCCTTCTCAATCTGAAATCCACGATACCCAACCGGGACGAAACCCCCGGTCATAACCCACCCCCGCGCGCCCGCCGCACCCAACGGCCGCCGCGCGGCGGGCAGCGGGATGGGAGCGGCATCGCTATCCGGTATTACCCAGTCGCGGGGAACCCGGACGCAGATCGCCCAACGGGGCCAGGAACAACGGCGACGACACCGGCGTGACGCTCCGGGTCGAACTGACCAATGCCCCGGCGGGCGGAGGAGTATGGATCGCCGGAGGCGGCTGGGCGACCTCGGAAGCTGTGACCGTGGGTCGCAGGTCCATTCACGGGTCGTCCGGAGGTTCCAGCTCCGACAACGGCCTGACGGAGGAGGGCCATCGGGACCTGATGCGGGCCGTTGACGAGGCGGTCGCGGCCCCACCGGACAGTGCGTTCCTGGTGCGTGCGAGCATGGTAAAGATCCCATGAACGGCGACCGATGGAGTACATTGAGAGTGTTGGGGCCGATTGGCGTCCCAAGAATCCACCGAATTTTGGGCCCGATTACAGATTCAGTGGGGCGACGCAAGTGACATTGCCCAGAGTAAACCTCCGGGTGTAGAGTCCCTGCAGTCTGGAGAACTGTTCCTTCTTTACTTCGAATGACATAATGCGACGCCTACGATTCAAACGCCTGTTCCGCTTCAGTCTCCGCACGGCATTTGTCTTGACCACAGTGCTCTGCTTGTGGCTGGGCATGAAGGTGCGGGAGGTAAAGCAGCAGAAGGGAGCCGTCGCGTGGGTTATGGAGAATGGCGGTCACGTTGAATATGACTTCGAGGCGAATGGCAAAGGCCAGTCAATTCCCAACGCCAACCTTCCCGGTCCCAAATGGTTACATCAGTTGATTGGAGAGGATTTCTTCAGAACAGCCGTCGGAGTGTTCCTCAAACGTACCGCAGCCGTCAGAGACTTGAAACCGCTGGAAAACCTGACAACGTTGGAAAGCCTTGCCCTGACAAACCCACAAGTCACCGACCTATCCCCATTGGCGAAGCTGACAAACCTCAAGATGCTAACCTTGGACAACACGCAAGTCATGGATCTATCGCCGTTGTCGTAACGGAGGCGGGCACGATCCGTTTCGGCTGCGGCAGCGGGATCTCGTCGAGGTTCTGCTCCTTTCGCCAGGCGTTGATCATCAGCCGTCGCTGGCGATCCCGCTCTATCAGATTTCCCGACAGGTCGAATTGGTATTTTTGCGGGAGTCGGCCGGCAAGAACGAGCGCCGCGAGGTCGCACACCCGCGGATCGCGGAACGACGTGTCGCCCCAGGAGCCTGACATCCCGTCGTGCTGTTGCGTATCGTCCAGGGCGGCGACGAGCAGCCTTTCGATCGCGTTCTCGACGGCGGCCTTCTTTGAACCTTCAGACTGGTCGGGCCACAATCCGCTGCCCCCGCCCGACGAGATCACACTGAACGACCCCCTCTCGAAGGCCGAGATGATCGCGACCCGTCGGTCGCCGTTGTGCCCGCTCATATGCTTCGCTAGTGCGTCGATGCCCGCTGGATCGCCGCAGCCGGCCAAGAACTCGATCACCTGTTCTGTCCCCTCGTCGGCCGGCAGCTCGCCAGGGTCGACGCGACCTTTCATCTCGGCGTCCAGAGATTTGGTGCTGACGCTTTCCCACAACCTGATCATCGCCGCGACCGCCTCGGAGCGACCTCGCTGCAACAGCCCACGGGCAGCGGCAACCCGCGACTGCCCAGAGGGGCTTTCTTCCACTTCTTCTAGCAGGAATTGCGTCGATGCTCCGCCTGGCAGCTTGCAGACCAAGTCGACAAGTTCCGCCCGCAGGCGCCCGTCGACGTGCTTCTTCGCAGCGGTCATGATGGGACCGAGCGCGTCCTGGGGGTACTTCTTGAGGAGCTGTCCGGCCTGGTAAACGGCATTCTGGTCGCCCACGCCGAGCGCCTCGATCAATACCCGTTTCTCCCCTTTCGTCTGGACTTCGCCCCACCACTTGCGGACTTCCTGCTTGACCTCCGATTCTTGGCCCTCCTTGATCATCTCGCTGCTGGTGGTACGGCGACTGTAGAAGCTGCGACCTGCGATTCTCTCGATAATCGCCAGCGCACAGTCGCCGACGCGGAGCACGTGGTGCGAGAAGTAGAAGTCGCGATGGAATCCGACAGAGCGGCTGAAGCGGCGATCATCGAGCACGTCGATCAACTGGGGCATGGCATCGAACCCGATTTCCACAAGCTGATGAGCAGGGGTCTTGCCGCCGTCCTTGACGGCGCCGCCGAAGTCACCGAATATGTCGCACCATCCCGGCTGGCTCCACTGGTGGCCGTTCTGGTCGCGAAGCCGGAAGATCAGCTCCGCCACCCGCTCGTTGACCGGTAGCTTGTCCAGCCCCTTGGCTTCCCGCTTGGCGTGCTCCTCGTCTTCCTTGACCATCTGGGCGAGCAGATCTGCCGTTTCCTTTGCCCGTGACGCATGTTCGCTCGTCGGGAAGTGTTTAACGATGTAGCGGAACCGGTCCAGCAACTCCTTGCGCCCGATGGAAGGGTCGCCGAAATCGACGACCGCTTTCCACATGTGGCTGTGGGCGATCTCCTCGGAGAGCGCCTCGACAAGGTCCCCTGGCGCTTCGCCCGTCCGACGCGCAGGCATTTTCGCCGCCTCGGCAATCAGTTCGTGCGCCAAGGGATCCAAGCCGTTTGCCGCGCAGCCCCGGGCCAGCACGAACACCTCGCCCCGCTCGCTCAAGCGCTCCCCGAAGCGCCGCCAATGATCTTCCTTGTCCGGCGGCTCGTGCAGTTGCGCAAGTTGCGCCGCTGCCACGTCTTTCAGAACGACCTCGTGATAGCCGACACGCTCGTGCTCCGGGGTTCCGAGCGGAGTCCGTTCGAAGATGTGCGTCGAAAGATCGAACGCCAGGAGGGTGAACTCATCCGCCTCCTCCGACAGCAAGAACCCGAGAACGTATCGGTTGGCCGGCGGGTCGTCGCCTGATCGAGACCATTGACCCGTGGCCACCCGCACGCACCGTTTTCCTGTCAGGCACGGATAGTCAAGCGTGTCGAACCAAGCAATAGCCTTCTGATCGGCCTGAGTCAGGTCAGCCTTTTGGACAGCCTGTGGCGATGACGCGTGTGCAAGGCAAGTCGCACTGGGAGAGGATTCCCAAACGGCAACGGCCGCAAGACAGCTCGCGACGGTCGCGATGCACTGATGTCGCATGGTGCGCCCTTTTCAGCCGGAACTCGACTCGTGGACCCAGCCGCCCTACTTGTTCTTCTCACGACAGTACTGCCTGAGCTTCTATAATGCAATTTGCTTCCCCATACAACGATTAGAGGAGGACGGAACGGACTCCAGTCGCATTCTCCAAGAATCGCTCGTTTCTCGGGGCGGGCTTTCACCACCGGCCCCGACGCCGATTCTACCTCAAACAACCTTCGTCTTGGAAGCCAAATCTCACCGCCAGATCCGGCCGCCTGGTCGTTATAAACTCCATGATCGGCTGTATCACCGCTCCATCGACCGGGAACCGGGCTCCCGCCCCGTGTCACTGCGCATCTCGTTGGCCAGCCTCTCCGGCCGTGGATACTTTAATCCTGGGGACGCACAAACCGTTATTCACAACGACGACGCAGTAAGTCTCTCAGACCGCGCTGTGCTGAGCCCAAGATATGACTGATCTAAAACGAAGTGCGCATTGACACGCGTCTTCCACCCGTGTTCGTGTGTGAGGGGTGTGTCCGGGACGGACGGCAATACCAAATCGACAATGACCTCAAGCAGTCCTCGCCGGGAGATTGGGAGATCGCGAACAAGTAGTTGACAGGCGCCGCCAAGCGGATCGAACGTCACATCGCTCACTTCCGCATTGCGGAGACGAGCGATGGAGGCATCAAGCTCCTTCAACTCATGCACAAACGCGGAGGTCTCGACTGCCGCGATAAGTTGATACGGTATGTCATCACCCATCTTCTCCAATTCAATGGCGGCGCGAAAGGCAATTATGTTATTATCGTCACTCGCCGCAAGCGTTGGATAAACGAGACGGAGTGGTGTGATGACCAAGCTTAGAGTTTCGCCCCATTCCTTGCTTCCCTGGAACACAACAGGAGGGGACTCCCTGAACATCTGATCGCAACTCATGGAGCAGTCTTTACACCTCATGGAGCAGTGTTCAACCCGGCCTCCCAACCCGCAGGACACCTGCGTTGGCTCCAGTGCGGAGCACGTTGCGCGTGAGGCGGAGTCCCGCAAAGGTTCTTATTCCGCCAACCTCACTCGCAAGGTTGAAATCACTCAGTACAGAACGTTTTGGCGAACTCGCTTCCACACTTCATCCTGCCCGTTCAATATCTCGATGCTCCGTTTCTCGGTCGTGCGCCCCAGGTCTGTCCCACAATTCGGTCGGTTTTCGAAGCCTACTCCTCACCAAGACATCTTCTGCAATGCCACGCCAGCAACAGATGTAAGTGCCACCGCCACAACGCTGGCGGCCACGACGCAGGTAACGCTTGGATGACTCCGTTTCCTAAACGAGTAGATCAACACTACGACACCGAATAGCAATGGTGCAAACACCAAGGAATACGCTGTGAATTGGAAGCCAGGTTTCAATAGTCGCGGCAGATTTCCCCCTGATTCTTCCACATTGTTCTTAAACGGCAGAATACCCAGGCGGTTGACTGCCGGCCATCGTCGCTCCATTTTCGCGTAGACGACGAGGCCTTGCTTGATTTCTGCAGACAGCTCCTCGGCGGAGATCGCGAATGTAACCGGCTCGAAACCCGAGTCGCGCAAACACCGGAACGAATTGTACTTGATTTCAGTCGGTATCGAGCTAGACTCAGACTCTTCAGTCTGGGATGTCCCGAGAATCGTCAGCAGCGTCGAAATCTGATTGGTTGCAGGCGGCATGTCGATGTCGTAACCGCGCTGTCGAAAGCCCTCCTGTATCCAAGCAAGTTGTGATTGTGACTTGTTATCCTCCCACCAGTTCAGCCACGCGTCCGTTTCATAACCGATGTTCTGGTTGGTGATGTGACGCATTGAGTTGGCAGAGTGACTCAGGCGTCCCATACAGCTCATATCTTCTCCCGGTTCGACGTGTGTCATTATCCATTCGGCCCAGGACTTGTCCCCATACTCGCCGACAGTAAACCCATCGTCATGAAACCACTGGCCTCGATGGATTCCCTTCTGCACTTCACGCCAGTACTCCTGCTGCGAGTGCGATGCGTACCACCCTGGATCAATTGTACGACGGAGCGGCGCGAATTTGTAGAACCACCAGTACCCAAAGAACACGCCGACGCAAAGAAAGAGCACAGCGATGATCCGCCAAATTCCACGCCAATGTCGTCCGAGCCGTAACATGTACTCATCCTGAAGTGGGGTGAATTCGTTGTCGCACATCGGTCATGAACATCTGAAGCACCACTCCGGACACAAGATAGTCCATTCCACATACCTTTCCTCTTCCCTGGCGTGCCACCGGCCCCTCCACTCAATGTATCCGGCCGCTGCGGATCCTGCCACTTTCCTGGTCCCGCTGTCGGGGCAACCAGTCTTGACTCAGATTTCGGTGGTTAAATCGGACGCATCACTTCCAATCTCACTCTCGCCGCTCCACTCACCCACTTCCACCGCCAAGCCGCTTACTGCGGCGACTCTTTGTCCGATGCCGCCTCAGCGTTGGTCCCTAAGTGTTGTTGTACAACGGCCACTACAATCCCAATGGCAAAGGGAGAGCCGACGGACGTAGCCATCCAGATTGTGGCCGTTACATACGTCCACCAAGCGTTATGAATTGATTCCGCCGGAACACACGCTATCAATGGCATCAGCAGCTGCAACATGCAATACGCCGCCACCGATTCGAGCAGAGAATAGTGTTTTACCATTCTTAGCCAATAACCTACGGCAAATACAAACATCATTCCGACGGATTGAGCAAGGGGAGGCAAAAAGTATCGTGAATCAGCGAAAATGGTCTCACCAAGGATGAACGCCAACGCCGCCGATCCGATGAGTGCAAACGCCGAGACTACTGCGTGCGTCACGAAATCCACCGGCCGGATGCCAAAATCGAGGCGTCCAAGGAATATGGCCAGGGATGTCGCTATCAAAAAAATGCCGATACTTAGCCAACTCGCGGCGATGGTCGTGCTAATCGCCACAGCCCCCGTCGCAAGAAATAACCTACGTAGGGTAAATTGAGCACTACGCGCACAACGCCGGTCCATACTCGCCGCAATTCTCCGAAACTGTTTGAATGTCACCGGGTCTGGACTTTATGCCAACTGCTTCTGCAGCAGGTTTTATATCCGTGTCGACCGTCAATTCACGTGTGAATCCGATTGAAGGGTGACTACCGCCAACGGCTCGATTGTACCCAGTCCGGAGTGACCGCCAAACTTCGACCTCAGGATGCCTCTGCCGGGGCAGGTGAGTGCCGCGCATCAAACGGTGGTTATTTGGGGCTCGATCAACCGTGCCCGCCCAACTCAGTGTGCAGTCGTTCGCCCGAGCATATGCATAGCGTAAGGATACCAATAGGCCTCGATCCAGTCATGACCCAGGGGAGCGATGCGGTCAGCAGTCCATCCGTGTTCTCGCAGCGTGAAGAGCATTGAATCTCCCGCCGGGGCGTTCGTCGTATGAATTAATACTGGGCACACGGGTGTTTGCGTGGCCAAGAATGCCGCCACGTCCCGCCCGTCACCAGGATCAGGTTCGTTCGGAGAGTCCGTGAACAGATCGTGGTCGAGTGCTATGAGGTGCGGTTTCCGAGTCAGTTCGACATAGGTAGCGATGAACTGATGCGAGGTTCGTGACACCGAAAGCTCCACGTTCTCGACCCTCCGAGCCAGAACGGCCGTGAACCGCTCGATGCGTTCGAGATCATCCTCGAGCATCACAAGGAGCGTCATGCGATTAGCCAGCCCTGTGTACGGTGTTCGCTGAGTCAGGCCACAAGTCCCCAAGCCACACACATGTCCGATCTAACGGTGGTATGAAGGAACAACTGCGGCCAGTCATCAGTCCCAAATTAGCCAAACGCGCCGAGACGATACAGAAGCCGGTAAAAGGAACCCATGTACATCCACACCGAAATGCCACACGTCAACACGATGCCAAGGCCTGCCAGCGCATAAGGCACTAAACCATCGACGATTCGGATGCGTGCATCCCTGCCAATCGCTAATGCGAGGATGGACGCACCGAAACCGACCAAAATGAAGAATTCCGAGATATGCGCTGCACGCACGTACCAAACCCACGTTACTCCGTGCAGATTTGGTGAACTGAGCACGCTCAGGATGGAAGCAACTAGCCCGTATCCTGCGAATCGCCGCAGGTATTCGTGGGGGTTCTTTGCTTTGGCATCAACGCCGCCGAGCGTGGGGAGCAACTTTCGTCGATTCCTCCCAGTCAGTGCAGCGGCGGAGGCGAGCACGATTCCAAGACCAACCGCAGTTCTTCCCTCCCACAGGTCACTCCGAGAAGTGGCAGAAGTCAGCCGTTCTAAGTCGGTCGGAACCAAAGGATTCTCCGGATAGACCGTTCTTGGTGACCGAGCCTGCATGAGGAATACACAGCCGCGAATCAAGTGCCACCCTGCACACACCACAACAATACTCATCACGAACGCCAGCGTTCCTCGAGTACAATTCCGCACGAGGTCGCGATCAGCGCCGGGGTCATGAGCTCCTGGCGAAATGAATGGATTGTCATCATTCAATTGCTGCGACTCCCTACTTGATAGCCAACTTCATCGCCCCTATGCCGTGGCAATCACTGTGCCGTATTCGGTCGTTAAATCGGACTACCTTCTCCCCTTCGTCGAACCGCCTAGTGCGGACCCGCATGCTAGCTGGTGTGGGGGCTGGGCGGGGAAACCCACCCGGCTACCCGATTATCTGGCTGCTCGGGGCACGTTAACAACACCAGTTGCAATGGCAACGAGTTCTTCGATAAGCCGATTCTTTAGCCACGGATCAAGTTGCATGAACCCGTTGTCGGTAAGTAATTGATAATTTGGTGAACCGTGGAACCGGAGCATCTTACCGTTCGCGATTTCAACGCCACCGATGATGTCTTCGGGCGGCACAGCATCGTCCGGTGTGGGAGTTCGGTTATCCAGAATGTAGACAAATCCGTTCTGTTGTCGTCGTGTTTCAGCGATCAATCCGGGACATGTTGACGCATGCTTTCCAATCGCGTAGGCCATGAATGTGATGAACTCGGGGTTCTGTTGAAATGCGTTGGGCGTCAGTGTTTCGGGCCCGCTCGTGAATTCACCGATGATTGCCTCGGATGGAAGCCCGGTGGTAAATCCTCTGTCGTGTGGCAGCAACGATGCGAAATAACGATGGCGGCCTTCAACTACAGTGTCGTAGATGTAGTAGCCGTCGGTTCCGGTCATGATTTCTTTGCCAGATAACAATTATTAGACTGCGAACTTGGCGGCCTTGCGCTCGACCGGCGGCCGTCTAAACGACACGCTGGCAGCCTAACGCTCACGGCACGCAGCTGAATTTCCTTGCAGCCGGGAACTCTCCACCCGTGTCGAAGTCTCGCGCACTGCAAGAATGGTTCGTTTGTTACCGGGCTCGGACCGTCCGTCTTGGCCACTTCCGTCGCCGCACGGTCCATCGCCCTCAATATGCCCCGACTGGGCTGGCAGGTCAATTCGGATGACGGTCGTTTGATAACGCAATTCGGAAAACGTATGACTTGATGACTTGACTGTGACTGAGCAACGCACGTCACCCGGCTAACGATGATGGCCTTCCACCCAAGTCCGAATCGGCTTGGAGTTCCCCTTCATGCGCGGAATCTGTTCGTAGATCAACAGAATTGGGCACGTCCTGTCGGTCGAAAGCCTCATCAGTGCTGCGCGTGAAATTGAGCGGCTTATCATCAATTAGATCGTGGAGTAGCAATGCGCGGTCGTCAACGGAGCCTATCCGATAATGAGATTCGGCGCATTTCGGAAGTCCACGCAACATCTGTTCTGATTTTTGAGCCAAATTCTTCTGCCTAGGCTCGAAGTAGACGGAAAGAATCCCTTCGCGCTCATTCCAGCGAAGAAACTGAATCTTCGTCGTGTGGTTTGCGCGGCCGCGTCCCGTGCCGTCCGCATCCAGTTCAAAGACATTACCTGGTTCACCGACCCACACGCCAACTAATAAAGGAGTCTCGTAGGTATACCGCAACTTGTCCACGACGTGCGCGGTCAGAGCAATACCTCCCACTGACACAAGCACGAAGCCGACTACACAGGGTATGACAAACCGCAACCAGCGGCGTTTGCAAGGCAACACGTTTTCGCGGTTTCGATCCATTCGCATTTCCCCGACAAAAAACGGAGGGGAGTCATCATCTGGCGAGCCAGATCAAAATCGCTGACGCTCCCCCACACGATACCCAGCTCCGTCGATATTGCAGTCCACCAAGCAGCCCCCCTCATTGCCTGCCGACAATCCTTCGACTTCCGTAGGCTTCCAACAACCTCATCTTAACCGTTTCCTGCCGGGCCGCTCCATATCGAACGGCAGATACCTCTACGGAGTTAGGCTTGGTCAATTCGTTTATCAGTGGTTTCTCGGCGACGTTCAAGAACTGCGGCCACCACCACGAGTTGATGACATAGCATGACTCAGCGGGCCGAACAGTGGTCGCCGCCGTTTGGCGACCTGCCATTAACAAGCCGGAATAGCTGAACGACGAACCAGTTCCGGTTCAATGATTGTGTTAGTCGGAATGTTCGTTTACGCGTGACTCCTTATTGAGTTTATGCGTGACGGCATTTGCGAGGGTCAGAAAGTCCGACGGCAGCAGAATGATGGTCGTCGTGTTCTGCTCAACGCCGACCTCGGCAACCATCTGCATTCGCCGAAGTTCGAGAGCTGCAGGATTACTAGCGATTTCTTTTGCGGCCTGCGTCAGCTTCAACGAAGCCTCTTGCTCGGCTTCGGCCTTGATCAATCGTGCCCGCTTCTCCCTAACTGCTTCCGCCTCTTTTGCCATCGCGCGTTGCATCGCTCCGGGGATTTCAACGTCCTTGATTTCCACACGTTCTACGCTCAGTCCCCATGGGTCGGTCACCTCGTCGACAATTGGGCGCACCGCTTTGTTTATCTTATTGCGATCTTTGAGAACCTCGTCCAGAAAATGCTGCCCAACAACATTGCGCAGCGTCGTGAGCGCGATTTGATAGGTTGCGTTCTTGTAATCCGCGACCGACACGATTGCTTTTTCCGGCTCTGTGATCTTGTAGTACAAGACCGCATTCACGCGAATCGTAACACTGTCACTGGTCACAGTTTCTTGAGCTTCGATATCGACGGTCCGGGTACGAATATCCACACGTACCTTCTGATCGACAAACGGTATTACCCAATACAGCCCAGGACCGCGCACGCTCTGAAAGCGGCCAAGGCGAAAGATCACGCCGCGCTCGTATTCACGATCCATCCGCAGCCCCAGAAGGACGACGAGAACGGCTAATGCGGCGAAAACCGGCAGTGCGATGTACACGTACGTCATGACGTTCCCTTGTTGCAGCGATTGGCCGCCCTCATTCTAGCCCAGGCGAGTCCTGGCAGCATCCCTTGCGTTCGCGATCCCTCCGCAGGGGCATGGGAATTCGGCGGCAGGAAAGGGTGGATTAATGATGCGATTCGGAAATGGTATGGGTTCTCCCTAGAGCGACACGGCGGGAATTGCGAGTCCGTGGAATACGTAGCAAATCACGCACAACACAAGGAACTCGCCCAACGTCAGCTTGGGAATGGACCGGCCACACAATCGCTGAATTCCTGTTATCCTTGCGAGTCCCCAGCCAACCGCGAGCAAATCCAAAGGTAAGAGCCATCCGTGAATCCCCCACGCCGCTCCGAAAGCAAACCACACGCTGAATAGTGTGAGGACGACCAGTAGAGCCAGCAGCGAGAATCTCGACCTCGGCTCATCGGACGGCGGAGACGGAGCAACCACAATTTGATCCTCCGCTAATTGACGGCATCGACAACTGCCAAACCCACGGACACCCCTTGGGGTGTAGCTCAGACCTTGAACTCAGCAATCGTTCGTTTGTTACCGCACGTCAAAAACCAAATTTACCCTCTTCCACCCCGCCACTCCACATCGGCCTTCGTATGCCTCTGGGGAGGCATATGCCCGGCGAGCAACAAACGGTGGATTTCTGAGAAGCTTGGCTATTCCAGGCTTTGCCTGAGGTTTTACTTTCCTCCTGGCGCTGATTGTCTTACTGTGGCGCTGTCAGGTGAACAGCCAGATCGTCGCAGGTGTCCGTGGTGGCTGCGCGGTCGTAGTAACCTTTCGCTCCATCGTCCGTGCGATTAACTCCAACGCTGTACATCACGATCCCGTCCTTTTCCCGGCGGTAGTGCAATGGCGCGCCGGTGAACAGGTCGCACGAGATCGTCCTGCCAAGTGTGGGAGCAAGTTCGGCAAGTTCAGCAGGGTAAGTGCCGTGTTCGGCACGGTATGCGGCGAGGGCCAACGCGAGTTGGTCCAATTCGGAGTGCATGATGCTCACATCCTCGCCGTCGACTAACAAGAGAATCGCCGGCGTGAACTCGCTCAAGAAGATCAGGCCAAGGCGTTCGGAAAGGGCCTTCTGCGGGTCGTCGCGCATGGCCTCGTCCAGCGATGCCGTGTCTGCGGCCGCCTTCTGGAGTTCGCGCATCTCCTCAGCCAACGTCGTGAGCGCTGCCTTCTGTTCCGCCCGGGTGGGCTTGCGATACGCATCCACAATCCGGTCAAACCACGCGTTGCCCATCCGCAAGGCGATGTTCCAGTCAAGCGGTGTCCTGATGCTGTAGCGTCGCAACGACTTAATCGTACCGGCCAGCGACCCCCTCAACTCGGGCTGTCGTCCTGGCTCGATGTATTTGAACCCGGCCGGACCCTCGCGGGAGAAATCACACACGATGTTGAGGTATGTCCAGCGCTCTGCAATATCGAACCTGTCGGACAACTGTGGCCACGGCGGTAGTGCGGCGAGATCCCCGCGCATTTTGGCGATCTGATCCGCCGTCAGATGCGCGGATTGCAGCAATGCCTGATCTCCGTGGCAAGCGGTTTCGAGCAAAGCGCCAGCAGCGCCGGCCTCCATGACAGTCGGACCTTGCCTGACAAGGCGAGCCAGTCGGTGGCACGCAAGCAAATCGTCCCAGGCCGCGTCCACCTCCGCGCCGTTGAGTCGCAGCATGGCGCGAACCGCCAAGGCCCGCGCCACATCACGATACTGGGCGACTGCCGGAAATCCCACAACCAGCAGCGAGCGATCCTCACCGGCAATCAGTGGGTCATAGCGCAGCGGGCGTTTCGAGGCCTCAACCACCAGTTTCAACGGCGCCTCATTCGCCGTCAGCCACGCGGCCATCACGGGACACTCCTGTGCCGACCACGGCCGTCTCCCACGAGCACTCACCTGCTCCCACGCGTCGCTTGTCGCTTCAAGGTCAGCGCTCCCCACTCGCGATTGGTCACTGTTCTCCGGACGAGCGGCATACTTTTCGAAGGGCACAAAATACGCTCCTTCTAGCGGCAGTGGCGGTATGCCCAGCAGCCGAAAGTAATCGTGACGCGCCTTCTCGCTGATGTTGCTGGGCCCCACTGCCATCCACAAAGACACGGCCGCATTGTCGGCTGGATTCACGCGCTGGCTACATCGCAGATTGAGCGCGGCGACGTAATCGGGATAACCATCCTTCCGCAACGGCTCGGTGATGTACGTCGTCTCCGCGGAGATCGTCACCGCGACTTGCGATTGTGGCGAACGCTGCTCCGCGATTTGCCCCGGTGGCTCGTTGCTGGAAATGCGGCCACACCCGAGCAACGTTGAGACTGCACCGACAACCGCCAGACACACCGTGATCCAGCAGGCAGGCTTTCGTCGTTGTCTTAATCGCACAGTAGGCGAACTGTAGCCCGAATGTCTGACTCGTTCGAGCTCACAAGCGACCATAACGGTTCATCTCCGCACTGCACAGGACAGCGTTAGGCCTAGCATGCGAACAGCTGCGATTCTATCACCGCCGGACAGGAAGCTTGACTCCGACTGTGGTCAGCATGCAATGTGACCGCCCCGGGGCCACTCAGAATACGTTCGTTTGTTACCGCACGTCAAAAACCAAATTTACCCTCTTCCACCCCGCCACTCCACATCGGCCTTCGTATGCCTCTGGGGAGGCATATGCCCGGCGAGCAACAAACGGTCGTTAAATTGAACATCCGAGGAAACGGTAGAGGTTTAGAGACGAAATCGGGATCAATGTATGGTATCAGCCGCTGCATGGAGGCATTGACTGGATGCCTTTGGCGGCAAACTCACTCTTGACCGGGCGCAGGTACGCGGACGCATAGGTCATCCCAGCCCTCGTGCTGCTTGCAGTCCTCGTAGCTCTTCGCCCCATCATCCTTGACGTTAACGCCGACGCTGTAGAGCAGATAGCCCTCTCCTTCGAGCCGATAATGCAGATCGGAATCATCGAAGATGTCCTTGGGCACTTTTACAACGTAGTTCGGCGCAAGGTCGGCGAGTTCTGCCGGGTACGCGCCGTGGTCGGCGCGGTAGGAGGCCAAGGCGAAGCTGAGCTTGTCCAACTCGAATCGCATGCTCCAGCGATCCTCGCACTGAATGTAGTCTATTGGGAGCGAGCAAACGGTCAGTAGGACCTCACCGAGCCGCTCGGAAACGGCCTTTCGCGGATTTACGAGCATCAACTCATCCAAGGATGTCGCGTCCGCTGCTGTGTTCTTAAGCTTGCGGAAATCGCACTCAACCCTGCTCATTGCTTCCCTCTGCTCAGTTCGGGTGGGCTTGTGATAAGCATCGGCTATCCGGTCGAACCAGGAATTGCCCTCGCGGAAGATGAGATCCCAGTCAATCCCCGTGTCGGCGCTATGACGCTTTAGTGACTTGAGAGTATCGCCTAGCGTTTTCAGCTGCGAAAAGTCTGCGTCCTGCAAGTGTGCCTCCGACGCGAGTCTCGATGCCTCATCAGCGGCGACCAGCGAGGCAGGCCCCCGCTGGGAAAAAGCTGCGGCACAATCCATAACATTGTTCAGATACGTGAATCGCTCGCACACATCGATCTTGTCGCTCATCTTGGCCATTGCCGGCAGCCGGTTGAGATCCTCCCGCATCTTTGCCGCTTGGGGCGCAGTAAGCTGGGCGTGTTGTAGCAGGGCTTGGTCCCCCATGCACGCCGCTTCATCAACTGTGGAAGCCGCAAGGAGGTCGATCATCGTCGGGCCCTGGCCGACCAAGCGGGCGAGCCGGTGGCAGGTCAACAGATCTTCCCAAGCCTCTGCCAGCATGCCCTCATGCAATCGCAATGTCGCCCGTGAGAGCGA
Source organism: uncultured Planctomycetota bacterium (assembly GCA_963802295.1). Classification (GTDB taxonomy): domain Bacteria; phylum Planctomycetota; class Planctomycetia; order Pirellulales; family Pirellulaceae; genus JAJRVM01. The sequence goes on from CAWDIM010000018.1 coordinate 145,234, forward strand.
GCATGATAATCGAGGCTTTTCTGATCAGGCTAATCGAGGGACTGAGGTCGTGTGATTGCACCGCGGAAGTACCGGTGCCTCTTCTCTGTTCCGCGTTGTGTAGCATCAGTGGCCCATGGGTTTCACAGCGGAAGTCAATCGCTGCCGCCTGCAGCGGCAGGCCGGTGATGGCGGATCAGAGTTTGAGCTGGTGACCATGACCCTGACAACGATGGCAGCAGTGGCGGCCCCTGTCCACGTTGCCCCAGAACGCCCAGGTGGATGCTCGGCGATATTGCCGGCACGCAGGAAGACGACAGCGGCCGTGCCACTACCCGGCGCGATGACGCTCGGGTTCGAAGCCCAGCAGCTGGAGCACCCAACAAACGTGACCTCCGCCCGCAGGCGGTCGAAGTCAATGCCGGGCACGGTGGTTCCTCCCGTGGCATTCATTGGTCCGTGGGATGACACGCGAAGAAGGATCGTTCCGTTCCCACTATCTCTATAGGGAACGCGGAACGCGGAACAATTAGTGTGAAATGGTCGTGCTCATCGGCAGGAGAAAGGTGGCTTTGACCTGGCGCACTGTCCCCCAGCCAATCACTGAGAGGCAAATGAGAAACTGGCGTGTTGTCGCGACGTTCGGGATTTCGGCCCCGATGGCCTCATCAACCTGGCTCGCCAAGGCTACAGATCGTCGAGGCAGGGTGAATGCGGGGCATCTTCTGCGGGTGATCCGGCTTCATTGCCAACCCTTGATCAATTAGCCCCCATTGATAGAGATCGGCGCGAGGAATTTTAGGAGATTTGCCCAATTTTCTTCCAGCGAACCCGTACGAAAGAAGGCGTCCATCAGTGATTGTGGTAAGGCGAGAATCTCAATGAAGGGCGCAAGGCGACCGCGGGCCACTTTCCAAAAACACGACTGTGGGAAGTGTTCACGCCAAAAGACCTGCCACCGATCGACCGTTCGTCGATCCACGCCCACCAACTGTGACAACTCTCGAACGCGACGAGCTGTTGCCCCATGCCGCATGGCCGCTACCAAGACCACGACGACGCTTAAGTAGACTTTTCGCCCCAGGAATCGGACTGAAGGGGGTGTCGCTCGTTTCCTGCAGCCGTCTCGATTGCAGCAGAAACTGAGTCGGCACCTATACGACTCCGGCAATTCGTCCAGACAACCACGAGGGCTCCGTGGGTAGTTGGCGCCGTGCAGACGACCGCCACATGTGCAACCGTGTTGCCGAGTTGTTTCCGCAAGATCGCGGTCGACTGAAAGCAGGAACAACCAGAAGCTTTTGCCCCGAGGTAATTCGTGCGACATCATGAAGTACTCCTGTGCATGAGAAATGCGTACGGAGTACATGTTACGTCGCCACGTCGTTGCCGTAACGGGTTCGGCCGCCTTTCGAACACCTCGATTATCGTGATCACAAACCACGATCAGCGAGAGACGCCGGACGGCGATCCTAAAATATCTTGATCAAATCGGCCCGACTTCCCCTCCCGGATCTTGTGCATGCTCAGCCCGACTGCACAGCGCCTGGACAACATGGCGGTACGTCTCGACGGCCGGCGAAAACACGACCATCAGCGAGATCTTTGGTCCGCAGCACAGCGGATCATAGCGACGTGGACGCTTCGACGCCTCGACTATTACCGCCAGCGGTTTCTCGTTGGCAACAAGCCATTGGGCAAGTATGGGAAACTCTTGTTGCGACCACGGCCGCTCCATGGCCAGATGCACGAGGTCCCATGCGTTGGCATCCGTTTCTGCTTCCGGCTTAGCATCTGGCGGATTCGAGCTCTTCTTCTGGATCGCAATGTAGTCCTCGAAATCAACGAAGTAGTCACCCTTCTCAGGCAGCGGCGAGATGCCCAGCATCTCGCAGTATTGTTCGCGGTACTGCGGGAAGATCTCTTTCGGCCCCACGGCCTTCCAGAAGAGCACGGCTGAGTTGTTCTCGGGCGTTACACCCTGGCTGAAACGCCGGTTCAACGCGTTGACGTAATCGGGATAGCCGTCACTGCGCAACGGTTCGATGACGTATGTCGTCTCCTTGGAAATCGTCACCGCAACTTGCGCCGGTTTAGGATGTTGCTCCTCGGATTGCCCCGGCGGTACGTTGCCGGGAACGGGGGCACACCCGAACAACATGAAGACCATGCCGATAACGGCCGGATACACCGTGATCCAGTAGGCAGGATTTCGTCGTAATCTTAAGTGCACCGTGGACGAACTGTAGTCCGAATCGCCAATTCTCTCGTACTCAATTTCGACCATGGCGATCCATCTCCGCACTGCACAGGACGACGTAAGGCCTAGCATGTGAACAGCCGCGATTCTACCACCCGTGGACAGGAGGTGTGACTCCGACTGCGGTCAGCATACACTGTGACTACACCGAGCCCATCAGAATATGTTCGTTTGTTGCGGCCTACCAAGAGCCCATTCTACCCGCTCCCGCCCAACCACTCCACATCGGCCTTCGTATGCCTCTGCCGGGTTAGGCCGCGTTTGTTCGGAATACGGTCCATTGTTGCGGCGGTCGGGCA
>CAWDIM010000019.1:0-460997 GCA_963802295.1 uncultured Planctomycetota bacterium
GGTCCGCGTCGTAGCTACGCTCGCGCAGAGCGTGGGGGAATCGCCATCCGTACTACCACTTCCGCCGCGTTCTGCGCGACCGAGGCCAGTGTCCGCAAACTAACAAGAGTTCTCACACCTCGTTGAGATCCGTCGGACAGGCTACTCGCGATAAAGTCTCTGGCTGTGATAGTCTCCAGGTGCTCGCTCATATCTACTCGACCCACCGGAACAGCAACTCGGCGGGCTGCCGTCGGTTGATGGTGTGCCCTCAGATACAATCGACTAGCCTGGTCGCCGCCGCACACTGGCTCCGCTCGCCGTGATACCTGAAAGCGGTAGTGACGTCGATCCGGCTCGCTCAGCCAGTGCCACCGGCCGCCGAGCCTATCTTGGTGGGGTACCCGCTGCACTCGGGAACCGGCAGAACCTTGTCACTTCTCACCAGCGGAGCTGATGGAATACGCGAAAATGAGCTGTCGATCAGACAGCGCCTCGTGGAACTGCCGTGCCTCGCAGGAAGCCTTGGGCCCGCGCGGGAGAACGTGCAAGCCGAAGAATACGATTTTCTGTCGGATTACTTTGACCTCGATAGTGTTGGCTGGGCGATGCCATTTCTGCTGGTTCGGGAAGTGATCAGCATCGACACCAAGACAGTGGATTGTTTGGCCAAAGGGCAGGAAGAGGACTCTCAGTGATCAGTTGGAAGCCGCTCCGCGAGCGGCAGCGCCCCTCGGCTGCTCACGCGACTGCCGTAGATCTCGACATTTCGAATCTCACCGCGAAACTGCCGGTCCCAGCCGTAGTCCCGCATGGTCTCGTTGAAGTTGCCGATGGCCAACGGTCCCACGTCGCCGGCCACGGGACCCATGTTGTACGTGGTCACGCGGTCTAGAGTCAGCGTGGCCTCGTCTGGGCGATCTCGGGGCGGACTGAAATGCCAGCACACGTTATCGCTTCTCTTGGTCGCGTCGTAGGTCACGGCGAAACGCGTCCACTTCCCCACTACCAGTTTGCCGGGCGAACTGTCATTCTGCACGGAATCTGGCCACTGGTTGACGGACATCCTCAGTCGGCCGTCCGGATGGCAGACTAGATCAATGCCGGCGCGATCCTTGTTCAAGCAGAACAATATTCGGTTCCCACCGGAACCGATGTCCAGGCTGTCGGGTTTGACCCAACCCATAATGGTGAAAGAACGCAGCCCTCTCAGTTCCTCTTGGACACTCTCGCCCACCTGGACCCGCCCCCAGGGCTGGGCGTCAGGCAGCACGAAGCTTCCGTCCTGACCCACCCTGGCCGTGCCGTGGAACGATACGGATGCCGATTCGCCGTCCGAATAGCCGACGCGGACAATCGGTTCTTCGTTATCGCTATCAACGGCAATTTGAACGAGGTCAACCGCACTCCCTTCATCCGGGCCCGTGGCGCGCAACGTGACGCGATAAAGCCCGGGCTGCTCAAAGATATGCGTGACCGGATTCTCTGTAGAAACCGTTCCATCGCCGAAAGCCCACGCTACCGATACATCGGTGTGGCTACGGAACGTTACACTCAGCGGCCCCACCCCTTCCGTAACCGACGCCTCGATCTTCATTTCCGGTCGTCGCCGTTCTCCTGACGCATACGGGGTAAAACGATACGCCACATCGGGCTGAACTGGTCGCACCGTGTAATCACCCGGCTCCGCACTTCCCAGGGGCAAAACGCTCATCTCCCAGGGATCGATGAGATCGACCTTGTAGCTTCGATTACGACTCAGGTCGAGCGTTTGCGGAGCCGTGTTCGCACAGTAGAGCAGATAGTACTCGCCCGCCTTCGCCAGCAAGTAACGTCCCTGTTCGTCCCCAAGCGGTTCCAGTTCGTGAAACGGCGGAGCTTTCCCCAGGATTTCCTTCAGCCATGCTATGCGTTGTGGACTCTCACCATGCAACACACCGCCCTTGGACCACCAGAGAATATCGCGCGGATGCAGATAGGTCTCGCCGTGTCCAACGTAGCAGCCACTGAGTGTGCCCAGCCAGAATCGCTGCGTCATCGTCCTGGCGTCCAGATTGCCCCAGCCCTGTGGGATATCGCCCTCGTATCGGCATTCGTCGTAGATCACCGGCTTCTGATACTTTGACCGATAACCAATCCCACCGGCCATATCGGAAGTCTGCAAACTGGCGTGCGTGACCCAATCGCGCGTATGGTCGTACCAGACTCTCCCGTTGTGAATTCCCCGTAGCCGCGCGTGTGCATCTTCGTTGTGCAGAATCCGAAAGAACCGGTCCCAGTCCTCCATCTGCTTGTTACCGCGATGGCCCGCGGGCCGGTCGGTCATGAAATCAAACTCGTTCGCCAGCGACCACCAGACATTGCGGTGGACGGATAGCCGTGCGATGCAATATCGCAGGTAACGATCGTCCTGCGTATCGCTCATGTCCGCAAACCCCCAACGATCGTAGGGGTGCCAGAGAATCACGTCGGCCTGGACACCCAGTCGCTGCAAATCGAGAATCCGCTGTTCAAGAAGGCCCCAGAATGCGGGATCGGGACGGTCAAAATCGAACGCACCGTCGGGTTTCCGCAGGAATGCAAACAGCGCAGGCTCATTTTGGTTGTACGCATACGACTTGGGAAATATGCAGAAACGGATCTTGTTGAAGGGCGATGCGGCTAGTGTCTCGAGCGTCTGACGCTGTAACTCTTCTGATTGGTGAATCCAGGCATAGCAGGTGGTGCCGAACTGGTGATACGACGAGCCGTCGGCGTATTGCAGGTAGCACTTCTGAAAGACCTGAACCGGCCCGTGATTGTCTGTCGAAGGGGGCCCCGCAGTAAATTCTCCGCGGTGACCATTCAGGTCGGGACAATTGCTCGCCGTTTGGTACTTCCATGCACCTTGTGAAGGCGGCGAGAAACAAATCTTGTAGCTGCCATCGCCGTCATAAAACCCACCTACCCGTAGGAGTTCGCCGTCATGAGTGAAATCAGCGCGCACGTGGACGTCGACGTACGGGTTGCCTTCGCGTGGCCCGCGAAAGACCAACTCCATCACGCCCCACTGCTCGACATCGGCAGCCTGTGTTCGATCCGAAGTGACTGGAAAAATCGCGATCGCGCAACAAGCCTGATAGCAGATCAACAAACGCATATTCGACTTCATCACTCGTACTCCAATTGCCGTTGGCCCTATTAGTCTACCTACCCAGTCCGCCCTGACAACTCAGGGGTTGGAACCGAGATACTCTTGCTTCACCTGCTTCACCGCGCGGATCCGCACCAAGTCCAAACCGCCGCTACCGTCTGGCCGCTCGGCCGGCCATGGATTCAGGTGCAGCGGAATATTCGAGGTTGGGACAACCGGTGTCCCCCACGGTCTTGGCGCGTTACGAACGTACAGCAGTACGCGCAAACGGTCGATGCGACCCCACGCGTCTCCCCGGTCCGATTCATGCCCACGCCGGTCGGGGTGTGCTTCTGCGACGAACCGCTGCTGCTTCTGTCCAACGCGGACTGTTGGTGCCGGAGACATTGCATTTATGTTAGATTGTGATCTGTTTGCGCGACCGTGAAAACCACGGACCCACTCAAAACTCCCTTGGCCTGAAATAGCGATGCGGTCTTTTTGGTCACGCGCACCATGCCCCACCTGCTCCACGTCCAACGCTCGAACCGCGTGGAAGGTGATGGCCATAGAGACTGGTATGATCGCGCCAATGTGGCTGTTTTTTTGGCTGATTCCACCTTTTCGCTAATCAACCTCAGTGACTTGCGCCCGGCGGCCAACAGTGAACAGAGCGCCTGGGAACTCGAACGGAAGATCACGGAACTGGCACCTGATAGCCACCTGGATGGCGGTTCAGCAAACTCGACGCTGCCTTCCGACGGTTCGCGAGTCGTCTTCGTCTTCGATGACTACGGCGTGGTGGTCAATGACATGAAGGGACCAGGAGCACGCGGACCAGACACCCTGCATTCTCCCGGCTTTCCATCCCCGCTGCCAGCCCTCCGACGATCGTCTATTGCCGCAGGCCGAGCACGCTAGCGGTGGCAGCATCTCTTATGCTGTGACATACGTATGTCACCGTCACCCCACTGCGGCGGGTCTTGCATGTGGCTTGGGATCGGGTAAGATAACGGCGGTTCTGGCGAGCGAAAGGCGGGCAATCACTTTCTCTTGCGCAGTGTTTCCCGAGCATCCCCACGGGGCCCTCAGCGGCCGCGGCCGCGGGCGCTCCGGGCACTGCCCGCACACGGAGGGATTGCCTCATGGTCGCCTACGCTCGTCGTAAATTGTTGGGTCGTGATCGCCGAGCCGTCTATCACTGCCGCGCCCGCTGCGTGCGCCGCGCCTTTCTGTGTGGCCGGGACCCATTGACCGGCCGCGACTTCTCCCATCGCCGCGATTGGATCCTGGTCCGGGAAGAACAGCTCGCCGGGCTGTTCGCCATCGAAGTCGAATTCCACGCGGAACTGAGCAACCATCTGCACCTGATGCTCCGCTCGCGGCCCGATGTGGCCCGCCGCTGGTCGCCCCACGAGGTGGCCCGCCGCTACCTGACCGCCATGAAGATCGCCAAATGCATGTCGGACGAGCTGCCGCAAGTCAGCGACAAACGCATTGAACAGGTCGTGCGGGACAAGAAGCGGATCAAGCAGTTGCGGCGCCGGCTGAGCAACATATCCTGGTTTATGGGAATCCTGTGCGAAAACATTGCCCGCCGCGCCAATCAAGAAGACGAATGCACTGGCCGGTTCTTCGAGTCTCGCTTCAGGTGCCGGGAATGTGTCGGTTTCGCCGGCATGTTGGTCTGTGCGTTGTATATGGACTTAAACCTCATCAAGGCCGGCGAAGCCGTTTCGTTGCGCTCGTCCCGCTACACGTCGGCCTATCAGCGGATCATGGCGCAAGAGGAGCGTTCCAACAGTCCGGATCGAGCGGATGGCTGGCTGGGAGAGCTGACCCTGCGTGAAGGGACGTTGGAGGACGAGACGATCGCGCTCACCTCCCGCTGGGGCCGCCGCGCGTCGGATCTGGGACTGCTGCCGATCTCGCTGGAGAGTTACTTGCGGTTGCTGGAGTGGACCGCTCGGCAACTGCGTAGTGGTCAGCGCAGTACGGTTCCCAAGGACGTGGAAACGTTGTTGGATTATATGGATGTGAACGAGGAGGCCTGGCTTGATACGTTCGAGCGTTACGAGAGCGTCTTCTGCCACGCCATCGGTTCGCCCGCGGCCCTGGCCGAAGTAGCCCGGCGGATGGGACGCCGTTGCCTGAAGGGGATGTCCGCTTGCCGCCGACTGTTTGCGTAAAGCCCACGCAGCTCGCTTGATCGTCGACAAAAGTATTGACCGCCCACTTCCGCCGCGCTCGCCGTGCGCACCGACAGCGTGCAATCGCCGCTGGCGTCGCACCCACCCCGTCGTGTTCATCCTCTTCTTCGCATCACCGAGCCGATTGCCGCCCAGTCGCTTCGCGCAAACCAATATGCAGGCCTCCAACCGCCACCGAAAATCCATCAGGAGCAGAGTGTCTGCTTCCGAATGCTTTCGCCGCTGGCGTCGCGCCAACCCCGTCGTGTTCATCCTCTTCGTCGCACCGCCGAGCCGATTGCCACCCCTTCGCTTCGCGCAAACCACACTGTGGGCCGCCAGCCGCCACCGAAAATCCATCAGGAGCAGAGTGTCTGCTTCCGACTTCCGCTTCGCGCGAAACCACACTGTGGGCCGCCAGCCGCCACCGAAAATCCATCAGGAGCAGAGTGTCTGCTTCCGACTTCCGAATGCTCCCGGACAAATTTCCCGGAATCGCGAAAGCCCATGTGAAAGAATGAGTCTGCGTCATTGCGACCAAGAAGTGCCACTTGGGGAATATTCCGATTCGGTTGGGCCGCAAGATCCGATGGCAGCCCGCTACAGAACAGATCGTGGGTGATGACGAAGCGAGCCAAATGATGACGCGTTCGCACCGACCGACGTGGGTTTGTTGACAGCCATGATTCCCGGGTTCGCGTGTTCACGCATTGAGTTCGGCCAGAACTTCGCGCACGCGGCGGAGGACACGTGATTTAGCCATGTAGACCGCGGCCACGCTAATTTCCAAATCCTGAGCCACGTCGGCCGCCCGCCGGTTTTCCAGGGCCGTCTGTTCAAAAGCCTGCCATGTGCGTTGCTCAAACTCGGATTGAATGACCTGCAATACTCGGTGCGAAAGGAGCGCCGTGGAGGCCGCATCCGCCTCGACCGTCACGTCAGCGGTCACATCGCCTTGGGCGACCTGCGCCATGGCTGCCTGTGCCGAGCTTCCTCCGCGCGCCGGCAACCGCCGCTGACGGCGACGAAAGAAGTCACGGATCTTGTTCCGGGTGATCGTGGCCAGCCAGGCGGTGAAACTGTCGCCGGGCCGTTCTCGGCGAAAATCTGGCAGGTGCAGCAGGACGGCCGTGAAGACATCTTGCAGCAGATCCGCGGCATCCTCCGGCGGGACGCCCGACCGCCGGCACCAGCGGTAAATGAGCGGGCTATACAGTCGCACCAGCCGCTCCCAGGCCAGCGGCTGGTGCGCGCGGACCTGTTCGAGCAGGGTCGTGGAAAGGGATTCCGACTCGGCGGAAACATGTTGGTTATAGTGCATCGGAACCTCAACCCTGGCAATTCTGCGTGCGACGGCGCGCGCCCGTCAAATACCCACAATCTGCCGTCACCACGCACGTACAAGCGACCACCGCAAACCGCGGGAGGCACCAGATAAGTATTGGGTGGACGACGCGACAGGTCAAACTGGCTGACGATCTCGAAGCTGCCGAAAGTGACTCGAATCAGCGACACGGTTCCCTGAAAGCCCACGGCGTAGAGCATGCCCTCTGCGCCGGTCAGCCCAATTTGCCAGATTGTACCTCAATGTGTCCAGTTGAGTCTGCCGGCTTTTCGGCGCGAGTTCTACTCAAGCGGCAGGCCGCCTCGTCTTTTCGGGTGCCTGGTGCGGGTCTTCGGGTGAGCATGGCACAGCCCCGAGATAACACGATGCGCCAATGGGAGTCATTCACGGCGTCTTGGCAGACGCGGGTAGTGCACCTTTGATACGCGGCGGCATCCAGTTGCAGGCAAGCGTCGCATGGCACCTGCCCCGCCCGCTCACACGTGGAAGCATCCGTTGCTTCTGGTCAGGTCACTTGATGTTGGACGTGCATGTCGCGCTTGGCCAGTTCGTCGAAGATCGCCTCAGGCTCGCAGGCCAGTTCGGGCGCGACCGCGCCGACACCGTGTGCTTGTCCGCGAAGGATCATCAATGCACCGATCGCCAGTGGAATTCCGACGTTCCTGGTGTACGCTCGCAGACCGGCCCATTCCGGCACGCTGCTGTCTGAGGCGGGATGCGTGTGCGTCATGACGTGCCGTTGCCGCTGTCCATCCTTGGTTCCGATCACTTCCACATGCAAGGCATAACCATACAGTTCCGCGGTAGTTCCTTCCTCGCTGCTGAGACAGTGCGCGAAGATGGTATCCAAGACGCCAATTTCGGCATTGCGCAGGCGAACGGCGGAGACGTCACTCGAGCACAAGCGTCTTGAGACCGCTAAATGACCGGGCCACAACCGAGTGCATGCGACATTCGACAGGCACTGCCCCGCTCACCATGGTTCCTTGGCCTTGCGTTGGAATCCAAGATAGCAGGACCGAGTGCTTCTGAGACGCGAGGCAACCGAATCCTAACAGAAGCGGCTTCCTACGGCGGCTGAGGGGCCGCACCCGACGTGGTCTCCTAGAAGAAGCGGCGAACTGCCCCGACAGTCCAGCCGCCCCTTAAGTTAACCGTCACCTTGCAGGACTCGAGGCACTGGAGAGCAGGCGGGCGGGCAGCGTCCACAGCCTGAACGGCCGCCATAATTGACTCTGCCTCCTTTTGGGCGCCGTGGGCAACTTGGAGTTTGCCTGTTTTCACAAAAAGGAGGCAGAGGCGAATAGCGGCAGACGTGATTAGCTCGGTCGGTGGCGCAGTGGACTGATCGGCTATGAGCAGGGCTCCACCGCACGGCGTGGGGTGCCGCTCTCGGCGTGCGGTGCCACACTGGTTTCCGATTTGTGCGGATGCTCTCCCGCAATGCGCGTGCCACGCGGGCCGTCCAGGCGAGCAGGATGAGGCGGGGCGTTCGAGGAATTCCGCAACGCATGTGATACGCTGACGCTGGCCGCTCCCGCTGTCCTCAGTTGATCCAATAGTTCCTGGACTCGTCGCTGCTGTAACTCGGGAGCCACTCTAAGCTGCACTTGCACACTGCCCCGCCGCGCTGCATCACTCACCTCCTTTAGCAGAGCCTCCGCGGAAATCGCTGAGCCGTTGAGTTCCAGCCTCTCTTCCGCATCGACCGTCACCAGGATCATGTGCACCGGCATCGACGACACTCCTTCTGCGGGCTTTGGCACGAGGGGCACCGCTACAGTGGGCGGCCATGGCTGCGGCGTTTCCGGGGGAGGAAACTCGTACGGTTCGCCACCGCCGCGAGTGATCATGGCGCGCAGCAGCGATTCGCTGAGGGAACTGGACAGGAAGTGCACGGCACCGTCGGCGAACAGGGCGTGGAATCCATTGGCATAAAATCCGCCCAGTGATGGCACGGCCATTTGAGGATCGTATCCAATGTCCTCCGGTTGGGTCCACGGGATACCTCGCTGGGCCCGCACCAACAGAATCGTGTTGGAGGTGCCGTCCACCATGTCAGCAAAGCTGCAGCCTTCGTGCCGACTGGAAAAGGCCGTGCCTCGCCCGACCAGAGCGAACAGGGAAGACTCCGTGGCGTCCTTCAGCGCACCGGGGGCTCGATACATGTCGGGCATCTCGTTGAGCACCTGCAGATTGTGCGGGCTGTCCCAGGGCTCATCGCGGCGATATCGGTCGTACAGCTCCTGATGCCCCAGAAACGGCAGCAGCGCCACTCGCCAGCTGTAGGGCGTTTGGCCATCGGGCCCCAGCAGCACCGCCGGTGGGAAGCTCTTGTGCTGGTCGTGATACATGTGCATGGCGACCCCGACGATCTTGAGCCGCTCCAAAGTTTCCGACTTCAACTTGGCGGCAGCCGCCGAGGACGCGGCCAGATCTTCCGCCGTCGGCAGCGGTTCGTCGCTACGACGCAGCTCGAAGATCGTGTGGACACTGACACCAAGCTCGAATTCAAAACTCGTGGGACGCTTGCCCTGAGACGCGTTTTCGAGAGCTAGCCGCAAGCGATCGCCCTCGAGCCGATAGATCCCCAGAAGATTCACCGTTCTCTTGGGTTCCTCCGCCTCCTCCGTCCCAACCAGATCGATTGACTTGGGATCTGTCGCGGAATCGATTTGGATGTCTCCCGCCATGGTGGCGGTTGTCCCGATATGGTAAGAGAACCTACCCTTTGCAAACACGAACTTCATCTCCGGCAGACTCTTGTCCGGTGGGCTCTCGCCATTCATGCCCACGACCACCCACACACCTTGCAACGCCTGCTTATCGGACTCCGCAGTCGCTTGCTCCTCCGCGGCATCGCCCGCGACTTCCGATGGCAGTACGACAGCCACGTTGCCTTGCGCGTCCACACGCAACCGAGAACCATCCGGAACTTCGAGCTGCGTAGATTTTCCATTTCTGTAAATGGTGACGACGACTCCCGCCGCGAAGCCGGCAACCACCAGCGACAGCGCTGCTACAGCGAGTAACCAGCGTTGAGCAGGTGAGCGTCCCGTGGGCGCGCCGGGTTGTGACTTGCCGGGGCTCGCCGTCGCGACTTCGTTTGATGGATACGTCGCGGATGCCGATGGAACTACCACGCTCCGCGATTGTTCAACCAATTGCGCCGTACCCGCTCCCCGCGCTAACGGCTCCAGTGCCTCGACCACGGCAGCTGGCGTGTCGAAGCGATCTTCAGGCTGTTTCGCCAGCATGCGGTCGAGGATGACTACCAGATTCGCGGGCACCCCGGGAACATACTCGGCAATGGGGGGAGCAGCCTGATGCACGTGCGCATCGAGCTTGTCAAATACTCCACGGTATTCGGATCCCGAAAAGGGCGGGCGACCGGCCAGCAGTCGGTAGAGCGTGCAGCCAAGGCTGTAGATGTCGGCGCGGATGTCGACCATCCGACTGTCATCCACCTGTTCCGGTGCCACGTAATCGGCAGTCCCCATCATCTGGCCTTCGTGGGTCATCTCGTCACCCATCGGCTCGACACAGAAGCGTGCCAGCCCCAGATCCATCAACTTCACATTACCGTCGCACGTCAACATGATATTGGAGGGCTTGATATCGCGGTGGACTAGTCCGTGCTCGTGGGCATACTGCAGACCGAGCGCCGTTTGCCGCGACGATCTCGCACGCTTCGGTCACCGGCAATGACCCCAATCGTCGGGCGAGCTGTTCCAGGTCCATTCCATCGATGTACTCCATGATCAGTACCGGCATGTGATCGATCTCCCGGGCATCGTAGGCATGGACAACGTGGGGATGATTGAGTCGACCGATCGCCCGCATTTCTCGTTCGAAACGTTGGATAGCGCGGGAGTCGTCCAACCGCCCGCGTGGCAGGATCTTCAACGCCACGATGCGATCCAGCTTGGTGTGGCGAGCCTTGAAAACACGCCCCATGCCACCGCGTCCCAGTTCCTCGACCAGCTCGTACTCGCCCAGCATCCGCGGGACGAAAGAACCCGTCTGGCTCGCCGGCGCGGCGGTGTGTTGCGGCAATCGAATGGCCTCGTCCATCGCGACCTCGAAGAGCGGCTCACGCAAACACGGCTCATCGCCCGCTTTGCGCAGAGCACTCAGCAGCGTGTCCCCGACGTTCTCCATCGTCGTCAACTCAGCCTGACAGTCGTCACAGCTCTCGATGTGCGTCGCGACTTCGTCCCACTGCTCGGAAGACAATCGGCCGACGCAGTAGTTGCCGAGCACCTCGCGATCGGGACAGCGTGTCAAGATCATGGAATGGTCCTCCCCAAGGAATCGCTTGTGTGTCGAGTTTGCCACAATGCATCGTCGAACGCGGCTATGAACTCGAATTGTCAGTCCGACATGAGTCGTGGAGCTTTCGCACGCCGCCACAACCTGCTCAGGCACCGATTTCGGCCGCGGGGGAGTCGAATCCGCTCACCTGATCAAGCAGTGTCCGGGGCCCAATCCGGCTTCACCGGCTGCCCGCCACGAACACTCGGAGTATTAAGATTAACGCTCGGGCCTAACACCAATTTTACATAGGCATGCAAACGCTTTTGTCGCAAGGGTTTGCGCAGCGCGACGCCAGGAATCCACGACTTTCCGGACCACGGCTAGCCGCTCGTCGCGCCCCGGGTGCGCCGGCATGGTTCAGGTCGTGGAGGGAGTGGCCGATCACCATCTTGCCATCCTCGTCGGGCAGGCCAGATGAAGTGAAGTAGGTCTCCAACTTTTCATTCTCCCGGCCAATCCGAGCCTGGAACACCATGTAGGCGATTACCGGTGTCAGGAACATGGGCCACGAGCGGCTAAACAGCGCAAGGCCCGTAATGTTTCAGGACTGCGCGCGTGATAGCGCAGTTTACAGGGATCGGACTCATGCGGTTCGTGCAAAGTGCAATGGTGCGAGTTCTCAGGCGGTAACAAGTCCGGCCCGCATGACCCGAGCAGCTGCGTGGCGTGCCGAGGGTCGCGCGGAACGGGCCACGTCGGCCGATTGGACGTATTCGGTGCCGCGCGGTAAGTTGTACTTCTGCTGCTTACGAAGAACGGGCACAGCAAGGGAAAGACACAGGGTGGATCGGCGTGAGTTTGTGGCGTCGGCGTCGGCGGGTATTGCCGCCGCGCTACCAAGATTCGGAGCGTACGCGAGCGGAATGCCTGTTCGCAGTGTGACAAGGCATGCCCGGACGTGGTCGCGTTCTGGTCGTCTGGTATCCTGCTGGGCAAGCGGGAGGAGATGGATCAAATCGCCGATGCCATCTTGTAAGTGTACGACAATCGAGACAAGCTCCATGCTGTGTGACGGCGGCGTCTGAACTGCCGGCACGCCGACCCGCCTGGAGCAGATCGGTCGAGGGGCGTATCCAGCGTAAGATCCCTGGACCCTCACACGAACATCAACCGGTAGTTATTTTGGGGAAAGGACGTATACCGATGAATACGCCATTGCAGAGTCGTCGCGAGTTCCTGTCAACGCTGGGTGCCGTGGGGGGCGCATCGATGCTCGTGGGTGCGGCCGGGGTTTCAGGAGTGGCTGCCGCCGGAAAGGTAGAGAAGCTTGCGATCGACGGCGGCACGCCGGTCCGCGAGAGCATGCTCCACGCGGCGCCCTACGGGCCGCAGTTCTACGACGACGACGACAAGCAGGCACTGATCGAGGTGCTCGAATCCCGGTCGCCATTTCGGTGGTGGCATGACAACTCCAAGGTGCTCCAGTTCGAACAGGCGTATGCGTCCCAGCTCGGTGTGCAGCATGCCCTGGGCGTGACTTCGGGTACCACCGCCCTGTTCACCGCCGTGGCGGCCCTGGAGATCGGGCCTGGCGACGAAGTCATCCTGCCCGCCTGGACCTGGTACGCGGACTACGACGCCGTCGTGCTGGCCGGTGCGCTGCCCGTGTTCGCTGAGATCGACGAGTCGCTGGCGATCGATCCGGAGGACATCGAGCATCGAATCACTCCGCGCACCAAGGCGATCATCCCCTGCAGCCTGCAGGGCGGTGTGGCCGATATGGATCCCATCCTGAAAATCGCTCGCAAACACAAGGTCCGCGTCCTGGAAGATTTCTCTCAATGCGTCGGGGGGCGGTACCACGGCAAGTGCTTGGGCACGCATGGCGACATCGGCATCAACAGCTTCCAGCTCGGCAAAACGATCACGTCAGGTGAAGGGGGAGCGGTCGTGAGCAACGACCCCAAGCTGTTTGAACGGGCCATCCGATTTCACGACGTGGGCTCCATTCGTTCGCCCTACGCGGAGGAGTTCCAGGGCGGCGCGCTGGCCGCGTTCGCCGCGTGCAATTTCCGCATGAACGAATTCACCGGCGCCGTCCTCAAGGGACAGGTCCAGAAGCTCGAGACGATCTGTACACTGCTCCGCACCAAAGCGCGCAAGGTCTTCGATGGGATTGCAAACTTGCCCGGACTGAAGCTGCGCAAGGTCAATGACACCGAAGGCGACTTGGGCGTCACCATTTTTCTGGATCACGGCTCCCGCGAACGCCGCGACCACTTCCTGCGGGCGCTGCGCGCCGAGGGGATCGCGGCCTCCGGACCCGGCGGGTCGGTGGTCCTGCCCGCGGACGAACGCATTGAGCGGAAGGCGACCGTGCATCCCGATTGGCCCAGCTTCAACACCCCGCAGGGCAAAGCGATTCAGTACGGCGCCGAATCCTGCCCACGCACGATCGACATCATCGACCGGATGGGCGGCGTGATCATGGATCCGAATTTCACGGACCAGGATCTGGCGGATATCGTCACCGCCATCCGCAAAGTCTACCTGGCGATGGACCGCGCGTGATGCGCTGGGCACGACAACGCCCCCAAGGCCGGCCGCCTACGGCCTTCGAGCGACAGCTCGCCGGCCACGGCATATTGCTCGAACCGCTCGGATGCCAGCTGCCGGCCAGCACGCCCAGGGGGGGAAGGGCGGGTCGAACGAGGCGGCCTAGTTGGGGAGTTCAGCCGGAGCCACGGACTTCAACTTCGGGCGAGTCCAGGGTGTGAAACCACGCCGATCATTATCGTCGCGACCCAGTCCGAGGCTCATGACAAGACTCATGGATTTGCGGCTGGCGGCAATGCAGGTGGCAAACAGCTTCGAGCTGGTGATCCGCACTGCCCCACGATAGGATGGCGGTCGCACGAAAGTCGAGTGCTGCAGGCCGCGTCTGGTTGCCACTGCGGCCGGCTTGCTGAAGAGTTCAGGCGGAGTGTGGAACTGGCGAGTGGGGGAGACCGCCGGCCAGCCTGCTGGAGCAGGGCTCTCGGAATGCGGGACAGCCATTTTGGCGGTGTTGCCGGGACACGCTCCACGGGATCCCCGCCGTCCCTTCCTCCCGGTTCTTCCAGGCTCGCTCGGGAATCCCGCCGCATCGTGGTGACGTCCTGTCGGTCTGGGCGGGACTTCCTGTCGTTCGCTTGACGTGCGAGTGTATCCGTTTACAATCACGGACGAAAGGGTGTCAAGTTGACTGTCTGCCGTAAACGGTACGCATTATGCCTTTTGCCCGCTGGACTCGACTAGCAGCGATCACCGTCTTGGTGAATTACGTGGCGTTGCTAACCGTTGGGCAAGCGTTGCACGACCACGGCCAAAGAGCGTCCCGAGCGACGGGCGGGCGCATTCACGCCTGCTGCGAGCATGCCCATCACTGATCCCCTGAATGAAGCGGCTCGCACTCTCGAGCTGAAGATCTTCCGCTGCCCGTCCGACACCGGCGATAAGACCTTCAGGCTCTTGGGAGGTGGCCCGTCCGTGGGACCTGCCGTGTCCTTTCCCATCACGATGGCAACAGGCAACTACATCGGGGTCTTCGGCACACGAGACTTCCATTTCGTATGCAATCCAGCTTCCGCCGAATTCAACGGTTGTGAAGGCAACGGTGTCTTCTATCTCAATCGCCAGCTGGGGTTCGGTGACATCACGGATGGCCTGAGTAATACGTTGGTGGCCGGTGAACGCGCATCCAAGCTGGCGCCATCCACTTGGGTCGGAGTCGTCACGGGTGGGCAGCATGGCGTGGCGCGTGTGGCAGGCGTTGGTGCCTACGCACCGAACTCGGAAGACACGCCCGCCCACTATTTCCACAACTTCAGCAGCTATCACCCTACCGGCACAAACTTCCTGGCCGGCGACGGGTCTGTCAAGTTGATCAGTGAAGCGATCGATCTGGCCACCTATTTCGGCTTGTGCACTCGCTGTGGCGGCGAAGTGCTCGGAGACTATTGAAGACGTTTTCATGCCGTCGTAGCAGACGCGCGGATGTCATCGGCTGCGTGAGATTCGCGGCCAGAATCCGATAAAAGTGGGCTGGCAAATCCCGGGCCGGACCCCGCCCGGTAGCCGCGGTCGCGTAGACCTTGTCTTTACCCAAGTTTTGACTCAAATCGCTCCGGCTAATTGCAGGCCCTCCAGCCATGTGTGCAGCCGTTGATAGCCGTACCATACGGTCTGCCAGCCAGGCTCACCGTCTCCTTTGCGGCCAAGGAATCCTCCTAGCTTAGCAAGCTCTCGGAAGAACGTGTACACCGACATGTCGGTGATTCTCAGCTTGGGGCGAGCGAGTTTGAGGCACTTGAGCCAGGTAGACGGGACATGGGTGGTGGCTTTGGCCTCCGGGTTACCGCGTCCCAGTTGCTTCAATTGAAACAACCTGGTGCCAATCACACTGATCAGCCCAATCAAAGGTTCTAGCCGATCGGCAGTGCGCAACGCATGTAATTCCACGCGACAGCCGGTCTTGAGCACTTTGTGATATTCCTCAATCAGCCAGCGGTTCTCGTAATCCTCAACGACTTGCCAAGCATCGTCGAAGGTATGCACCGGAAGACTAGTCAGTAGCACCCAGCAGATCGGCTTCACCCCCCGAGGAGGACTCACCTCCTGCACCACCACGACATGCATAGCCAGTTTCCGGATGCCACACGTTGCCACCCACTTGCTGTGATGACGCGGTATGGGGAACGTCACTTTCAAGGTCGATACGTTGAGCTTGGCCTTGCGCTTGCCAACTCTCGGCCGACTCCGCAGTTCGAGTTCGTAGTGGCCGAGAAGGCGCGTGCTCTCGAGTGCTTTCGCCAGGGAGACGCGATCCCCCTGCTCGGTAATGACGTTCCGTTGGAGTTTCGCGGCGCGAATCAGCCAGTCACAACCGCGCAATCGAATGTGGCACATCGCCTCAAAGTTATCACCGCCACGGTCGAAGACATGAATCCATTGGGAATCTGGTGGTGGTGTACCCACATGCTCGACCAGATCGGCCCACACTTCGCTCTCACGCCGGCGACTCAAACGCTCCATCCGTGTTTCGCCTTGGGAAACCGTCGGTCGATAGTGGATCAGTGCTCCCGCCGCGCCTTCGATCAGCTTCTGCTGGCAGTTGTACACCAGACAGCTGTGCAACTGCATGCCCCGCCCCTCGCCCTTGCCCAACGGCCCGAGTCCCGTGGTGGCTCGGTGAGTGAAGTGATCAATGTCCGTCGTATCACTGATCAGGAGGTAACGCCCCGCGAGAGTCTTTCGCGTATGCTGCCAGTGCGGCTCGGCGATTGCCGCAAATGTCACCGCTTCGCTATCGAAGAGGCGATACGTCCCCTTCAGATCGCTCCACTGGGGATTCTGCCGGGGCAGCGATTGCTCGGGTTGACTGAGCATATGCGCGGCCACCTTCTTGAGCCGTTTGGTTCGCAGACGGTTGCCGAGCTGACACAAATCAAATTGTTCTTCCACCCATTGATCGTTACAAAGTACCTTCACGAGAGTGCTTCCCATCCGTGCGAGAAACGAGAACGCGCTTGACCAGACAGGCCCTCGTCTCGCAAGACAGCAGCTCGAGCTTCTTCCTGGCTCGACAAACCATCATTACATGGCGGCGCACAGAATCAATGAGGAAATCTGTGCTAGCCTGGATTCCCATAGAGCCTATTCAACTAAGGTGTTTGCCTGAAAAAGCCAATAATTTCGCTTTGTTCTTGAAAAAAGGTATAGTCGAATACGCAACTGACGGATACAATACCACGGTATTAAATGTGCAATGGAGCACATCACGTTATGTCGCATGCCTAAGAAGAGTACGTCATTTCCCCGATAATACGGCTATTTGTCCGTCGAGACTCAGGGCAATGTATCGAGGGCATGTAAATGTGACGATGTGGATTAGATACTCATAAATTAAGTAATGGCTAATGGAACTGGCCGACGTCTTTCTCGCTCCTGAGAACTCCAATCATCGGCAGTACGAAGCGCTGCGGGCCTATTTCGTCGAGGGACTCTCCGCACGCGAGATTGCCGAGCGATTCGGGTACACGGTGGGTAGTGTCCATCAACTTGTCCATCAATTTCGCCAGAGCCCTCAACGGCAGTTCTTTGCCGAACCGTCACGTCCTGGTGTGAAGCAGGATGATGCGGTGCGGCGAAGTATTGTCCGCTTGCGCAAGCAGAACTTGTCCATCTACGATATCAGTGAGGCCTTGAAGAAAGAAAATATCTTCCGAAGTGCCGTGGCGGTGGCCAACGTGCTCAAGGAGGAAGGCTTCGCCAGGTTGCCACGACGCGCCGATGAGGAACGACCGCCTGGCATCCGCCCTACGCAGGCCGATCGGGCCGACGTGCGGATGTTATCGCTGGAATCACGCACGGTGGCTACCAAGTTCGGTGGTTTGTTTCTGTTCCTGCCCGCCATGGCCAAAATGTCTTTCGATCGCGTGCTGGGCAAGTGCCATCTGCCGGGCACTACGATGATCCCGGCCGTTCATGCCATGCGGAGCCTGTTGGCTTTGAAATTGTTCAGCAACCGGCGGCATGTCCACGTGATGAGTGCGGTGCTCGATGAGGGACTGGCTCTGTTCGCGGGATTGAACGTTGTTCCCAAACGGTCGTTCCTGACGGAATATAGCTGCCGCATTCCCCCGAGTTGCTATCCGACTTTGATGCGACACTGGTTCGACGCCATGATGGGACTGGGTTTGGAGCACGGCTCGTCGTTCGATCTGGACTTTCACACCATTCCGTTCCACGGCGAAGACGCGCTGCTTGAGAAGCATTACGTTTCCAAACGAAGCCGTCGTCAGAAGGGGATTCTGGCATTTTTGGCCCAAGACGGTGACAAGCGGTTCTTCTGCTACGCCAATACGGATCTCCGAAAAGAGCAACAGGACGATGAAATTCTCCAGTTCGTCAAGTTTTGGAAGAAGCGTACCGGCAAGCTTCCCGAAGAACTGATTTTCGATTCCAAGTTGACAACCTACGCGAACCTCAACAAGCTGGATCGGCAAGGGGTGCAGTTCATTACGCTGCGGCGCCGCGGCCCAAAGTTGATGCAGGAATTGGCCGCTCAGCCTCGCAGTGCCTGGCGGCGGATCGAACTCGATAGCGTATCCCGGATCTACAAGACACCTCGCATTCTTGACCAGCGGATCAATCTCAATGGCTACGCGGAACCAATTCGACAGATTGCGATTACAGAACTGGGCCACGAGCAGCCGACGTTGTTGTTGACAAATCAGATGCACCGGTCGGCAGCAAAGCTCATCGGGCGTTACGCCAAGCGGATGCTGATCGAGAACAACATCGCCGATGGCGTGAACTTCTTCCATATGGACGCGTTGTCCTCCGCAGTAGCGCTGAAGGTCAACTGCGATATTCAATTGACACTCATGGCCAGCAGTCTATATCGCCATCTCGGCCAGCGAATCGGCAACGGTTACGAGACGGCACAGTCACGGCAGCTCTTCCTCGACTTCATCGATGCCCACGCGACAGTTGTGCTCGACGAACGAAGCGTGGTCGTACGATTTCAGAAACGCGCCCACAACCCACTTCTGATCGCAGCTGGCTTTGACTCCACCGACATCCGCATTCCCTGGCTCGGAAACAAACGCCTGCAATTCCAGTTCGGTTGACCCCTCGGTATGGTATTAAGCGATCAACTAAGGTTTCGACGAGCTGCCCGGCAGGACAAATTCTTAGGCCAATTCCCTCTATGGGAATCCAGGCTGAGCACGACATTAAGTCCAACCGCTTCCATGACTTCCGTCGATGAAATACGCCCCGAATTTCAACCGGAACTTGGGTAATGACAAGGTCGCGTAGACCGCGGAGGAAGTGGGATACGCACGGCGCTTACGCCCCGCCCCGTAGCTGCGGTCGCGTAGACCGCGGAGGAAGTGGGATACGTATGGCGCTTCCGCCCCGCCCCGTAGCTGCGGTCGCGTAGACCGCGGGGGAAGTGGGATACGCACGGCGCCTCCGCCCCGCCCCGTAGCTGCGGTCGCGTAGACCGCGGGGGAAGTGGGATACGCACGGCGCTTCCGCCCCGCCCCGTAGCTGCGGTCGCGTAGACCGCGGGGGAAGTGGGATACGTATGGCGCTTCCGCCCCGCCCCGTAGCTGCGGTCGCGTAGACTGCGGGGGAAGTGGGATACGTATGGCGATTCCGCCCCGCCCCGTAGCTGCGGTCGCGTAGACCGCGGGGGAAGTGGGATACGTATGGCGCTTCCGCCCCGCCCCGTAGCTGCGGTCGCGTAGACCGCGGGGGAAGTGGGATACGTATGGCGCTTCCGCCCCGCCCCGTAGCTGCGGTCGCGTAGACCGCGGGGGAAGTGGGATACGTATGGCGCTTCCCCCACGCTCTGCGCGAGCGTAGCTACGACCAGCGCGAGCGTAGCTACGACCAACGCGAGCGTAGCTAGTGTCTGTCCGAAAAAGTACTTTCGCCCATAAAAATCGGGAAAAAAATCAAAAAAACTCCCCGAAGACGCAAACCAGTTTGAGTGCTGGCGCGTATGAATTCTAGGAAAACGCCGAATTCACGCGATCATCTTCGAGGAGCAAAGGATGCGAAAGTCTTACTCAGAACAGCCGCGGTTGGATTGCAGTCCTGTCTCTCTCGTAGAGTTAAACCTCGACTGCCGCGACGAGATTATACCCATTCTCTTCGCGTTGCAACACATCTATGGTGACTGTGCAGTGCGCAAGGAAGTCATGCAGCTCATTGCGGACGATGTCAACACCGATTCCCGTGCGGATCATGGACGCGAAGGTTTTGATTACTGGCAGATCCTTGTGCTGGCCGCCGTGCGTCTCGGCTGCAATTTTAATCTCGACCGTCTCCAGGATCTCGCCGAGAACCATCGGAAGTTGCGTCATATCATGGGAATTGGGGACTGGGACGATCAGACCTCATTCAAGTGGCGGCGGATCCGTGACAACTTGTGCTTGCTGACATCCGACACGCTCGCGCGGATTTCGGACCTCGTGGTGAAAGAAGGCCACAGCTTGGATCCGGAGGCCGCGAAAACCATTCGGGTCGATTCCTTCGTGGTGGAAACCAACATTCATTATCCCACCGAAAGCAGTCTGATCTGGGACGGTCTCCGAAAGATTATCGAACTGAGCACGTTGGTCGCCACCGATCTGGAGCTTCCCGGGTGGCGACAACACACGCATCTACGCAAGAAGATCAAGCATCTACATCGTGAGATTTCACGCGTCTCGGCGAGTAAGAACCCCAACTCCAAAAAGAAACAGAAGAAACTCTACGCGAAGCTGCTGAAACGCTCGGAGGCCATTCTCGAACGGGCTGAAAAACTCCTGGAAAGCGCCGCCACAGCCGACCTCACTAACCTGGTGCGAATCAACGATATCCGCGTATTTATCCAGCAAACTCGCCAGGTAGCGAGCACGGCGTATCGTCGCGTCATCCTGGGTGAAACTGAGGTCCCCAACGAAGACAAACTGTTCAGCATCTTTGAACCGCATACGCAACTCTATCGTCGCGGCAAGGCGGGCCAGGAGAATCAATTTGGCCGCCTGGCCATGATCTGCGAAGATGGCGCTGGGTTCATCACGCATCACTACTTGATGGGGCGCAACGAGCAAGACGTGGACGTGGCGGTCCCACAAACAAAGATCTTGCAAGAACGACTGCATGGTGCCATCGAACGAATCTCGTTTGACCGCGGATTCTATTCGGACGACAACGAGAGAGAACTGAAGGAATTGGTAGCGAATCCGTGCTTACCCAAGCGTGCTGTGAACGCGTTCGCCGAGCAGATGGAGAATGCCTCGGTCGAGTTTCGCGCGGCACGAAATCGCCACTCGGGAGTGGAGTCGGCCATCGGTGCATTACAATCCGGAAACGGGGCGAAGCGATGCCGCGACCGTACCGAGATCGGCTTTGAACGTTATCTGTGCTTAGCCATTCTAGGCCGCAACCTTCATGTCCTTGGCAAGATGCTGATCGCTCGGCAGTCGCCGGACAGTCTTGCCGGACAAAGCAAACGCAAAGCGGCAGCCTAGTCAATTGAATTGCATGACACTTACTTGTCATCCCGGCTAAGCGTACGCGCACATCGTCCGCTAACGTCAGCAATCCACCGTGGCGCGCCCTCTTTCACTCTCTGTTCCCCATTTCTCGTCTCATCTTCACCGCTTCGGGTCTCGCTTTTCGGCCCTGATTCGCGATAAAATACCTTTTCCCGACAGACACTAGCTACGGGCGTTCACGGTACTTTTCGTCGTAGGGACGAAAGAGGCCGTTCTTGCGAACGAAAGAATGGATTCTCCAGAACCTTACCCAGAAGTCGGACTGCCAAGGCGAGAGGTTCGGATATCCGGGAACGAGGCAGTTCGTATACGGGTACTGGCGGTATCCGTCGCAGGGTACAAGTCCCTCGCGTTCAGGATTCCGAGCGATATACTCTGCCGTCTCGATCATTTCCTCTTCCAGTCGATCATGGTCGCGCATCACGTGATCATACGCTTGGTATTGCAGATCGAAACCGAGCGCGTTCAAGGGCATTGCCAAATTCTGCCGGAAGTGCTTCATAGCGTTGAGTTGATCCGTTCGATCATGGATGCCAATCCAGAGCAAGTGGATGTGATCAGGCATGAGGCAGAATATCGGGCAATTGATTGCGTAACGGAATGCCGTGTGAGCAAGCAGTTCGCGAAATGTGTGGTAGAACAGAGCGGTCAGCCAACCAACGCGCCGATCTTGAATAGTCATCTCCCAGTGAACATAGGCTTGTCCCCGGTAATACGTTCGATCCAGTCGTGGAAGATGATCTTCACCACCTGCGCAAGGCTTAGCCACTGAGTTGCTCCGTCTGTTCTCTCGCCGAATTGCGGTCGTACAGGAAGTAGCTGCGGTCGCGCAGACCGCGGGGGGAAGTGGGATACGTATGGCGCTTACGCCCCGCCCCGTAGCTGCGGTCGCGGAGACCGCGGGGGGAAGTGGGATACGTATGGCGCTTCCCCCACGCTCTGCGCGAGCGTAGCTACGACCGGCGCGAGCGTAGCTACGACCGGCGCGAGCGTAGCTACGACCGGCGCGAGCGTAGCTACGACCAGCGCGAGCGCGACGACGACGCTGGCCGTCACCGCCAAAAATCAAAGTTCTCCTACCAATAGAATCACCAACAAGCGGCAAAACCCCTCATAGAATTGCAGATTTTGCCGAAAGTGATCTTGCGAGGTCAAACCGCCTTGGTCGAGTCGGCGGGCGACGCGGCATACGCACGGCGATTCCCCCCCACCCTGCCCCGCCCCGTAGCTGCGGTCGCGCAGACCGCGGGGGGAAGTGGGATACGTATGGCGCTTCCGCCACGCTCTGCGCGAGCGTAGCTACGACCGGCGCGAGCGTAGCTACGACCGGCGCGAGCGTAGCTACGACCGGCGCGAGCGTAGCTACGACCAGCGCGAGCGTGGTCCGCCGTTCCCTGCTTGACGCCGGAGAGCAGCAGTCCTCGTGAATCAGCGATGATTTCGCCGCCGCTTCCACCAGGCCGGTATGGTCGCCGTTTTGAGTCTGACGGCTCTGCAGGCAATTCGAGTCCGCGGCGGGGACGAGCGCATTCGCCTTGGCATGATCGGCACTGGCAATCGTGGGCGGCAGGGCCAGCGCTCATGGCGCTTACCGTCAGGTACTCGTGCGACAGGCAATGGATGCTCTACGGATTGCCCCTCCGTACTGTCGCACTCCGCGGAACAGGCTCAGCACCCTGCTGGCGGAAATCTGCCGGCATGCACGTTGCCGGCCCTCTTGGCCAGCGTCCTATCGACCGACGGCCGCAGCCCCCACACATGACTGCTGAGCCACGGCGAAATCAACGAGCGTCGCGGCGAAGTCTCCGTATGTCTTGATGGGAGCGCGTTCGAGGGGTTCTGTCAGGTAGACCAGTCGGAGCAGATCGCCACGACTCGAGAAATGCGGTGTGATGCCGGCAAATGAGAACCCGTGATCCTGCAGTTCCAGCGAGGTCGGCGGCGTGCCGGGATCGTGCAGAGGGAGTTCAACGAATACTGCCTGGGCGTGAGAATGCTCTGTCAACTCGCGCTTCGCTCGCCGAATCTCGTGCACGCTATCCTGCCCCAGTTGATCGGCGCGGAGAAAGGCGTTTCGGGCCCTGGCATCGATCTTGACGGTCAACGTACCGTGACCTTGCGGAGTCCCGGCGTCCCCGAATGTTACCGGACATTTGAGTCCTCGGTAAATCTCCTCGATGATGTCCTGATATTCAGCAGGAACATAAACCGTGCGCGGCGCTGGCTCCTGCAGCCAGCAGAAGTACTGCAGGCACGTCACGCGTTGGGGCTGCTGCTGGGAGAAGCCGCGAAATTGTTCGCTGCGGGGTGCGATCCCGAGGTTCACGCACGTCAGATGAGCGCCATGGTCCACGTTCGATTTCTGTGTCAGCGTGTGCACGGCGACCGCATCGGCATACAGCCCCACAAGTTCCAACCGGCGAGCTGCGTCGACCGCTGCTTCCTTCATCCGGATCAACAGACCTCGGCCGCGGTGAGCGGGGTCCACCACGGCCTGGCCCCCTTCGGCGACCGGTCCTTCCTGATTGCGCTCCAAGGCGTAATGCCCCACCAGACGTCCGTCGTCTCCTGCCGCAACAAAAGACAATACGCTTCCTCGCTCGTGCTGAGCTGCCACACGTTCAGGATAATAGACATCGCGATTGAAGTACGTGCCGCCGTAAGCGCGGTACATCAACTGGGATACTTGCACTGCCTCGTCGGAGATCATCGGCCGAATCGTATACTGCTGCTCTCGAGCGAGCGGGACTTCATCGTGAAAGTTCTTCAAGTCATCGTCCGCAAGGTGACCGGTGATGTGCGTGTTATGGAGCCATTTCGTGATCTGCAGAGCCTTTCCACCAGGACCGTAGCCGATCCAGTGAATCTCATCGGCCAGCTCGGCGCAGGGGATGCCGAACAGCCGCAGGTTCGCCTGCCCCTCGTCCTGCAGTTGCCGCTGCAATTCTCGGATGTCCTGAGGCATTCCATGATCCCGCACCGTCATCGTCAGCTTGCCGTGGGATTCAGCGATGCGCACCTTGATCGAGCCCTCTTCGCCTACAGGATAGGCGTGGTCGATCGCGGCCTGAGTGCTGCGCGAGATCAGTCTGACAAGTCCACCGATGTGCATCGATTCGAGCGTGGTTTGACGCAGCGCCTCCGAGGCGAAGGCGTCGACGGCGGCGAGCACTCGTTGATCGTTATTGACCAGTAGTTCCATTTGCAGCGACATGGACAGCTTTCCTCTCAATATCATCACAGCCCTTCCCTTCCCGCATCTCTGCTGATTTGTACATCTCCATAGCTGCCGGGCAAACGGGCACTCTCAGAAGCCTCCCACTTCCGGCAGATACAATATCGTCATTAACGATTGCAGCAGTCGTAGCGCCACTGCCGGGTGGCACCGGCTTCGCCAGTGCTCGACTGGAAGACTGTGTGTGCCCAGTCACTCTCAGAGCGATGATCGCATCAGGACCATCGGTTAACGCACGCGCCGGGCATGCGATGGAGGTGGTTACATCACTTCACTGGTATCTTGACAATCGTCAACGAGTGAGGCGGCAGTGAAACCCTGCCATCTTGGAAAAGCAGCTGCTTCTTCTCCGGAACGACTCGGTGTGGTTGTGGAATGTCGTTGAAGGCGGAGGGGGAATCACCTGCTAGTACGGTGGCGTCGTAGCTGCCCTCCGGCAGGCGGTCCTGCATGCGGACGGTACAGGGCACGGCCTTGTCCGGGTGACGGTTCACGAGGGCCAGCGACCAGTTCTTGCCGGTCGGATCGACCGTGGCTACGGCATCGACCACGGGCACAAAACGATCGTCATGGACGAGCATCGTGGCTTCCAGATGGGATTTTCCCACGCGTTCTTCCAGTTGATTGGCGTACATGGCGAGCGTGTGGAAGGTGGTGCGTTTGACCAGTCCGTCGGGATGCACGGCCAGCGGGCCCCGCGTATTGACGATCGGTGCGATGTTCGCCATCCCCACATCGTCCGCGTGCCGCAGGCAGGCGTTCAAGAACGATGCGGAGAATAGTGCGTCGGCCATCGTGTACTGGGATGCGATGGCGTTCTTATCCCGGTTGCGAATCAGCTGGGCCACTGCGGGATCGCCGGTATCACTGACCTGTTTGCGAGGAAATCCGGGGTGGTGCCAGCCGCGCAGGTTCCACTCGTCAAACGCGATCTTGATACGGCCGCGGTGGCCGGCTTGATCGAGCAGTCCGATCACGCGTTGGATGGTCGTCTCGGGTCCGGTGGACTGCATGATGCAGGAGAGGTAGTCGGGCGTCAGATTCTCGCCCCAGCAAGGGAGCCAATACTCGTGAATCGCCACATACTGCAGCTGGGATCCGGCGGAACGAAGCAGCGGCAAAGTCCAGTTCGGATCCGCCGTGGCAGCGGCCATCAGAATCAGATCCGGGTCGGCCGCCAACATCTTCTCGGCTGACTCCGAGACCAGCGGCCCCCATTGTTCTGGTGTTCGCGCTCCGATCTCGTGTCCGCCCCAGTTCTCGTTGCCGATACTCCAGTAGCGGACATTCAATGGCTGGGGGTGTCTGTTGGCGGTGCGCAGCCGAGCGAAAGGGCCGTCGACACCGTTGCAGTACTGAACCCAGTCGCGCATTTCGTCCGGTGTCCCGTTGCCTGCATTCGTGCAGATGTATGGTTGGCAGCCGACCTGTCGACACCAAGCCACGAATTCGTCCGTGCCGAACGTGTTTGGGTCTACGGTACCCCACACCGGATCGGCAACCGGCTGACGTGTTTGGCCAACACCATGCTGCCAATGGTAGCCGCTGGCAAAGCAGCCACCGGGCCAGCGCACCACTGACAGCTTCAGTTCCTTCAACGCCTCGATGACATCTTGGCGGAATCCTTGTTCGTTCGACAGCGGCGAGCCCGGCTCGAACAAACCACCGTAGATCTGATCGTGGAAATGCTCGATGAATCCGCCGAAGATCATCGGGCTATACCGCGTTGTCGGGGCCTCGGTATCGATGGTCAGAACCGCCTGCAGCGGGTGTTGTGACGAATCCGACAGCGGTTCGACCGCCACATCGTCGTACCAGGCTTGCCCCGTGGATGCACCCCAACCGCCGAATAGACAATTGATCTCCACTTCCGTGGTCTCGCCGGTGCGAAAGAGCGTGGCGACCTGCGTCCAATCGCGGGTGCCGGTGACCGGTGGAGTCCTGACTTCCTGCATGTTCTGGATATTCAGTAAAGCGCCCACGGCACCGCGCACGTTTTCGGTCTTGATCCAGCCAGAAAGCCGATAGATGGTGTTGGGCCGAAGAGTTGCCGTTGTTGACCAGGCCGCGTCCGTTCCGGCGACGGATCGAATGGACAGGCAATAGGTTCCGGTTCTTCCCGGTGAAGCGACACTCCACTGGCCATGTTCCGCTTGGCCCCACGCGCGAGACGTCCACCTTTGCACTCCATCAGCTTCCTGCTCCTCGAACGAAGGGTTGGGCAGTCGATTGTCAACAACCTGAGAAGTCTGCGCGGACGACGTGTGCGCGATGAGGATCCAATTCGCAGACAACACTGCGAGGCCAAGTGCCAGGCGTGATATGTACCCGATACCTGTCATCTGGGGGGCCATCGTCCAAGACATCGGTGAATTCCCGTACATATCCAGTGTCTCCAGCAGCGAGCGCAAGTTGAAATGCCGCAGCAGCCAGTTTGACGGCGAGATGGTTCGCGAACAAGTCAGTCAGCTGTGCAATCTGCGCTTTTTCCCAGACTCGGTGCCACGAGGAGCGGGGTAAGTGCGAAGGCAGAGCCAGGGGCGTCACCCTGTCGAGCGTCACGATTGGTGCAGTGCATCGTGTTCGCAACTCGCCAGGCAACATCTGCTTTGGAGCGGCTGGCCTCGCAAGCCCGGGGCTGTGCTGTCCGATCCCGTTGAGGGTCACGTTATCGCCCTGCGGCCCCCTTTGAGCGGCCGTCCTCATCTCAAGGGGCCTGTCCGGGGAGGCTGACTGCGATGGTAGTCGTTATTTTGACCGCTGCTGTGAACCGTCACGTTTCACCTTTCTCTCGTACGACTCCGTCCCTGGCTGGTTGTACTCGGCAGCGATTCTTGGGACGCTATGGATGTGCGCACATGTGCTGAGTAATCAAATGAGTATCGGGAATGGACGATTGACGGACTGCCGCGACCCAACGACGCGAGGCGCCATCGGTCGACGATCGGGATCGATACTTGTGAGGAGTGCAATCATGCAGCGAGTTGTGGTCAAGTTGGGAATCGGACTGTGTGTGACGTGGCTGGTTTCTGCCGCCTGGCGCAAGCCGATGATGCGGCCGTTGATGGTCAGGCCCTTGTCGAGTGGCGGTTTGACCAGGCCGGCCAGTTGCAAGACTGGTCCATTGGAGGAGGGATCGCCGACGGCGCGGTCCGTGACGGTGCCCTGCACGGTCGAGCGACGGGAGGGGATCCGATTCTGACGGGACCGGTGTTTGAGATCGCAGCCGCTCCCTACCAGTTCGTAGAAGTGTGCCTGAAAGGTACCGCTCCCGCAGTGGCGGAGCTCTTCTGGACCGAAACGCTCGACGGCCCATACGGCGGTTTCAGCCAGGAGAAGTATCGAAAACTCCATACGCAGGGAGACGGCCAGTACCATGTCTATCGCGTCTGGCCCTTTTGGCACGCTGCCGACAAGATCGTGCGTTTGCGATTTGACCCGCCCAGCGCGGGCGAGTTCGACATTCAATGGATCCGAATCGGCCAACGGCCTACCGAGCGTAGCACGGAGCAGACCTGGCACGCAGCTGCCCTCCAACAACAGTGGTTCTCGTCCCAAGAATTCGACGGTGATCGGCAGGGACCAATTCTGCTGAGCCCACAGCTGTCGATCCCCGCCGCCGACAATTCGGTGGTGTGCGTGCGGATAAAGACCAGCACGCCAGGCAGCGGCCGACTGTTCTGCGTTTCCAGTCGGCAGTTTGGATGGGAGAGTGTTGCCTTTCCCTTGCGGGCTGACGGAAAGCCGCATTCCTACAACATACTCATGAACGGACTGAAGCATTGGCGCGACGAAATCATCGCGTTGGGCCTGCAGGTTCCGGCAGATGGCACCGGCAAGACAATGGTCGAATCGATCGCGGTGGCCTCCGAGCCGCGTGGTCCGGCGGAATTGGACGTCGCTTATTTCGGTCCGGCCGACGGCATTCAGCGCGCGGGACACCCGATTCAAGTCAGTTGTACGCTGCAGAACCTCGGAGGAGAGACCGCTGCCGATATCACCGCCACACTCCATGTCCCCAATGATATCAAAGTTCTCGATGGAGCCACTCGGATCGTCGATCGCCTGTCGCTCGACCTGAACAAGACGGTTCACTGGCAAGTTGCGGGCGAAACCGTGGGACGCAGGGAGCTCAAAGTCGAAGTCACTTCTCCCGGTATTACTGCGGTGACACGGCGCAGTTCGTTGAATCTGACTCCGGCGCCGCAAGTGCCGCGCGCCTCGTACGTGCCGGAGCCGCAGCCGGTGCGCAGCAACTACGAAATCGGGGCTTTCTATTTCCCCGGTTTTCCAACGATGAGCCAATGGCAACCGATTCTGAACTACCCCAATCGCAAGCCGATTCTCGGCTGGTACGACGAATCCAATCCCGAATGTGCCGATTGGCAGATCAAATGGGCGGTCGAGCACGGCATCAACTTCTTCATGGTCGACTGGTACTGGTGCCAGGGGAATCGGCAGCTGGAGCATTGGCTGCACAACGCGTATGGCAAGGCGCGCTACAGGAAGTATCTGAAGTGGTGTGTGATGTGGGCCAATCATAATCCGCCCGACACGCACAGCGCCGACGATTGGCGCGAAGTTACGCAGTATTGGATTGACAACTACTTCTCGATGCCCGAGTACTATCGGATCGAGAACCGGCCGGCTGTGTTTATCTGGGCGCCGGACAATGTGCGCCGCGATGTGGGGGGGACCGATGCGGCGGCGAAACTCCAGGCGATGTCGCAGGAGATGGCGAAACAGGCCGGCTATGAAGGAATCTACTTCGTGGCGATGAGCGCTCATGACAGTCCTGATCGGACGAAGTTGCTGCTGGGTGAAGGCTATGAAGCAGCTACGACCTACCACGGGTTTCAATTGGCCTGGCAGCGAGCTCAGAGCGATCGGTTCCCCTATGCCGATCTGCTCACGACTTGTCCCGATCTGTGGCGGGAGGCCGAAGAGTCGGCCGCGGGACTGCTGTATCTGCCGATCGTCGACACCGGCTGGGATGCACGCCCCTGGCATGGAGAGAAATCGCTGGTGGCGTACGGACGGACGCCCGAGTTGCTGGGGGACCTGTGCCGATTGGCCCGGCAATATGCCGATCGGACCGGCAAGAAGATCATCGCGTTGGGGCCGGTCAACGAGTGGGGAGAGGGAAGCTACATTGAACCTTATGCGCAATACGGTTTCGAGGATCTGGATCAGGTGCGGGCGGCGTTCTGCGAACCGGGTGACTGGCCGCCGAACTTGATTCCGTCGGATGTCGGGTTGGGACCCTACGATCTACCGGTAGTGGAGGCGAAGACGACCTGGGAATTTGACGAGGGAGACAGTCTGCAGGGTTGGTCATCCAATGGCCAATTTGCCTCCTTGGCTGTCCGAGACGGCTGCCTGCAGGGACGCTCCACGGGACGCGATCCGGTGCTTCAGGTGCCAGGGCTGCAGGTCGAGGCCAGTCGACTGCAGCGACTGGCGCTGCGCGTACGTTGCAGTCGCGATCAGCGTCTGCAGATCTTCTGGGCCACAACCCTTGCCGCGATGAGCGAAGAGACTTCGTTGGCCATTCCGATACGTGGCGACGGCCAATTCCATGACTATCAAATCGACATGGGGCAGAGCCGATATTGGCGCGGCATCGTGAAGGTCCTGCGAATCGACCCGGTGACCGAGCGGGATGTGGAATTCGCCTTGGATTATGTGCGGCTGGAATAGCTTAGGTTTAGTTCCTCAAGGAACCTGTATGATGCCAACTCCCGACGAATTCACGCTGCACGACGCCAATTGGACTCTCGAGACCATCGGCCGGTTCTGGGATCACTACAATGCGGCGTCCACCGAGCGGTACTTTACGGAGGTGGTCGGCGATTCGATCTTGCGGCTGGTGTAGCGTGAACTGAGTACCTTGAGCGAGCCGATTTTCGATTTCGGGTGCGGATCGGGCCATTTGCCCGGCAAACTGCTGCAGCGCGGGTGCCGCTGTATGGCAGCGGATTTCTCGGCCGGCTCCGTGGCGGCTGTGCAAATAAAATACCGGCAGCATCCGCGGCTTCTCGTCGCAGAGAAGGTGGGTGCGTTTCCAACTCGCCTGGAATCAGAGTCGTGCGGGACGGTGTTCTTAGTGGAGACGATTGAACACTTACTGGCCGATTCGATGCCACCGACTTTACGCGAGCTGCATCGGGTCCTTGCCCGGGGGGGGGCATGCGGTCGTGACGACACCGCACAATGAGGATCTGCGGCGGGCGCAGGTTACGTGCCCCGAGTGCGGGTGCCGATTTCATCGCATCCAGCATGTGTCGAGCTGGTCCGCTGCTTCGCTCACGGAGGCCATGGCGGAAGCCGGCAAGGGGACAAAAAGACGAGGCACAGAAAGACGGGACGTGTGCTGCACGCTCCCGTTCGTGTGTGCTGAAACCAAGGTGCCGAGTGTAGAGTAAACTCAGTCGATTGCCGTGTTGGAGGAGTTCTTGCCAATGAACGCCGAGGTGAACTGATGCATGTACTTGTCCGCTGGCTGACCAAGGCCGTCGTCATACTCGCTAACGGGTATGTGCTGTTCTTCTTTTCGGAGCGGGTCTTCTGGTCCTTCCCCCGCCCGAACGACAGCCTGGCTGAAATGCTGGTGACCTGGTTCGCCTACAGTCTCCTCGGATGGATTTTCTTGATCCTGGTGAGGAAGTATCGGATTGGCACCTTCCTGCCACTGTTCCTGGCCGGGGCGGTCTATGGTTGGATCGCCGAAGGAGTGGTTGTCGACACCCTCTACGGCGGTCCCACCAATCCGTTTCCGTTATCCATCTCATTTACCGGGCTGTCGTGGCATGCCCTGCTCAGCGTCGGTGTCGGCTGGTACCTGCTGCCCAGAGCTCTGACGGCAGCGAGGCCGGGCAAGGCGATGTGGATCTCGGCGGTGATTGGCTGCTGTTGGGGGCTGTGGGCCGTGTGGTGGCCAAACGAATTGGGGCCGGGAGCTGCGACGTCGGTGTCGAGTTTCGCAGGTCACGCACTGGCGTGCTCGTTGCTGTTCATGGGATCGTGGATGCTGTTGGGACGTGTACGATCCGATTGGTTCCAGGTGGGACGCTTGGAGACCGGCATTCTCGCGGGCTTAGTGGCGTTTGTATTTCTGTTTGCCAGGGTTCCGGCGAATCTGTCGGCTGCATGGATCTTGCCACCCCTCCTGCTCGTCACGGCGATCGGACTGCGGCGTGGCGCTGGCCGTGAGCAGCAACGGGACGTGATCGATAGCTTCGTGGGCCGGATTCCCATCACGCGCGCGCTCACCCTGATCCTGATCCCGTTGGCGGCCATCGCCACGTACGCGCCGTTTCGCTTGCTCGACCTGTATCCGGCCACGAACATTCTGTTATACGTGGTGACCATGCCGCTGGGCTTCTGGTTCTTCTTCCGGGCTGTTTGGTGCGCCATCGCGCATGGCAGGCAAGAGATTCGGTCTGCGGACGAGCACCAAGCGGCGATGCCGTCTTGAACGCCAGGCGGGATGTAGGAGGCTATTGTTTGCACGACGCTGGATCGGCTTCAGTCAAACGGAAAGAGCGTCTGTCGCCCCTTTGCTCGGTTGATTGCGTGACCGCTCTCGCCTGTCCGTTACTGCCCGATGTCGTACCTGTCGCGGATCGGCCGCCGCAGCGACTGGAGTCCGTACTGGACGACCGATCAGACCGCGAGCATTGACTCATCGAGGACGACCAGATGATCCAGGCTGACATCTTCCCGGCTTGCAGGAAGTGAAACGAAGCGGCTGGCGTCACCGTGGCCGTTTGCTTCATTGGAACAGAACGCCCCAACGGGTATACTGTGGACTTGAAGCCCGAGGGGGGATCCGCAGTGGGACAATGGTCAGCAGCGGGGATTATTGAGGCCAACAGCCAGCTCGTCCTCCGGGCACTGATCGCATAGGTGTCGTGCTACAGCCAGTGTTGCGGGGAAATTGCGCATGTGGAAGCGAAAGACAGACCGACGTTGTTTTCTCAAGACGGCAGCCGCGGCCTTGGCGGTTCCCACGGTGATTCCGGCGACGGTGTTGGGGAAACCTGGCCGACCCGGTGCCAACGATCGAATCCACGTCGGCCTGATCGGTTCCGGTGCCCGTGCAGCCGATCTGATCAAAGAGAGCCCCGCCGATCTGCAGCTCGTGGCGGTGGCAGATTGCGATCTGCGGCAGATTGCCAGCCATCTGGCAGTGGTCCGCCAATTCGAGAATCCGATCGTCTCCCCGGACTGCTCACACTACCAAGACTACCGGCAGATGTTGGCCAAGGAGAAGCTGGACTGCGTGTTCGTGGCGACCACGACCCACGCGCGCGTGCTGGCATGTATCCACGCCATGCAGGCCGGCCTGGACGTTTACGCGGAAAAGCCGCTGACGCTGACCATCGCGGAAGGTCAGCATCTGCTGCGTGCCGAGCGGAAGTTCGGAACCATCTTTCAGGTGGGAACGCAGCAGCGTTCGGTCGCCATCAATAATTTCGGGAGTGACTTGATCCGCAACGGAGCGATCGGCCGGGTGCACACAGTGCTCTGCCCGAACTTCCCGGGGCCGCGTCCCCGCCCGCATTTGCCGTCGCAGCCGACACCTGCCGAAATGAACTGGGATCTCTGGTGCAACCAGACCGAGATGACGCCCTTCAGCTCGGAACTCCATCCGACCCTCGGCCGCTGGGCGCGCTACCGCGAGTACTGTGGCTGGCTCGTGACCGGCTGGGTACATGCCTTCGATCAGATTCAACGGGCATTGGGAACGGATGATACTGGACCCGTGGAAATCTGGCCGGACGAGTCGGGGCCCGACGCCCGAGTCACGATGCGCTACGCCAGCGGAACACTATTGAAACTCGATATGCCGGAGGACAAGGGGCCTCGCATGGGAGGCATTTTCATCGGCGAACACGGTAAGATCGAGATCAATCGCAATCGGCTGGCCAGCAATCCCCCGGAATTGACGGAGCATGCCCCACCGCCGGCGGACAAGTCGGAGTACGCCAGCGTATCCCACGAACACATCCAGAATTGGGTCCAGTGCATGCGAACGCGGGAAAGCACGGTTGCTCCGGTGGGAATTGGACACCGGAGCACGACGATCTGCCATTTGATCAATATCTGCCGCGAGCTGGGTCGCAAGCTCCACTGGGATCCAGTGCAAGAGGAGTTTGCCGGCGACGAGGAAGCGAACCATCTGCGATCACGCGCACGCCGAAGAGGATACGAGCTCCCCGATGTCTGACAAGGCGACGAGGTTCTCGGAAGTGCCCGGCCGCTGGTTTGTTTTGGTTGGCTCGTCACCTGAGAAACGCGTTCTGCGCGGCTCCTGGAACAGTTCGTGAAATCCCTGAGGATGCCGGTTTCGTTTGGCATCTCGTTTGTCGATCCGCAATTCGGCCGTTGCTCCTATTTCCTTCTCGTAGATACCGAGGGGGAGAGGTTTGAAGCACTGAAGAATACGAGCACGTCTGGCGGCAACGCGGTGCGCAGGCTGCTGAAATGATCGCCGCGAAAGGGGCCAAGGTCCTCTTGACCGGCAAGTGCGGGCCGAACGCTTCGAAAGCGCTCTCTGCCGCGGGATTTGCAGTGGTCCCCGGCTGCTCCGGTACTGTCCGCGCGGTGGTCGACCAATTCAAGGCGGGACGATTACAGCCGATCGGCAACAACTAGGCCACCCCTCAACCCATCCCCGGTGCAGAGTCGGCTGCCGCTCGGAGCGGATCGGCTCCTGCCTGTGGACCTGTTCCGCGCGGATCGCCCCGGTGAACTCCGTCAGGCGGAGGTTGCACGCGGCGCAGGCCGCCAGGAGGCTGCCCTTTGAGTTCTTCTATGTAAGGCGAGCGAAGGGTCGGCAACAGCAGGAATCGAAACCTACGCATCGCCGACGGTCGCCGATTCGGACGGTGTATAGCCCTCCAGCGCGACTTCCTCTCTCCGTCGGCGAAACCAAGGTCGGACCGGATAAGTGCGGCCGTTGAGCAATTGCCCGATCCAAGTTGAGCGGACCAGGTAATGGTAGCTCGGCATCATGATGGCGCTACTGACGATCAAGTAGAAGAGCGACTTCGGCAGCCAATGCCATGGAATGTCGGCTACCAGCACGTTGATCTGCCACAGGATCGGGAAGTGAATGAGATACAACCAATAAGACGAATCGGCCAGGTACCTCACCAGAGGGCTCGGATTCTTGAAGAACCGCAGGAAGTACCCTATCAAACCGAAAATCAACAGCCAGGTCCCCAGGGCGTAAGCCGCCGAATAGACGGCAATGATTGCCCGGTAGTTCGGTAGGCTGACGTAATTCGTGGTAAACGTGTCGGGAGGAAATGCGGCCTCCAGCAACCACCGATGCTGAAGCGGCGTCCCCCCGGTGGTCGCATCGATCGGGATTGCTGCATGCCCCCGCCGCGCGGCTTCCGCTTGCAGTCGAGCGAGCGTCTGGCGATCTTCCTCTGTCTTCGGCTGGAAGGCTGTCGGCTCGAGAATCAATCGCTTGTTGAGCTCCATCGTCCAGCCGGCCATCTGCGCGCTGTTTGGCTTCTCCGTTTCCTCCACGAGTCGGCGATACAGAGGTGGCAGCGCGTCACGCACAAACGCGGTGGTGGCCACCGTTTCTGGATCACCCTCCTGGCGGACGGCGGCCCGGATCACGTCATAGTCGCGAATCTCCGTGTCAAACAGCAGCGGATAGCCGAATGTGATCGAACCATTGGCGCGGCCGTGTTCAAAAAAAAGGAACAGCCCAACCGAAATGACTATTCCCGCCAGAAGATTCAGAGCCCAACCTTTCTCAAAGCGCTGCAACACGTGCGTCTGTGCATGGAGCAGCCAGCCGACAAGAAAGAAAAACGTGTAAGTGATCATCGCCGCCCAGTGAGGCCACAGCGAATCCGCTGGAGTGATAATCCCAATCCAGTCTCCTATCCAATAAAGCAAGGGCCAGAGAGCAAGAGACAGCCAGAGCACATTCAGACGCGAGCACATCACCCGTTGAAACAGCCAATTGCCCGCCTGACGAATGTAACCGTGGCGATCCACCAGCACGCTCAGTACCCACTCGCCGACAATTACCGCCGCGTAACTCAGCAGCAGGTAGTAGAGAAACCACAAATGAACGAGCGAAAACCCGCCGAGCTCGTCATCGAGAATGCAGGCGACGACGACCTGCCAGAAAGGTTTGTCGATGAGCATGCTGCCCGAATCGACCGCTGCCCACACGTGGTACATCGTGCAGAGCGGATACATGATGATCCAGCCGGCGGCAAAGGGTATGGCGATCCGCGTGAAGCGATGCCAGGTGAAGCCAAGATAACCACGCCGACGAAATACCAACCTCGCAAAGAAACCCGCCAGGACGAAGAACACCTGCATGCGATACATATGGGTGGCGCAGATGAAGTACGTGAACGCGTCGCTGCCAGAGTACTCGAGTTTCGTGCCGATGAAATAGAAGGGCAGGAAGTAACCGGCCAAGTGCAGCAGGATGCCTCCCAGCATCGCAAAGGCCCGCAGTGCATCTAACGAATGATAACGCGTGCCGGCCGCAGAACCGGCCTGGGATACGGCTGATTCGCTCATGTTGGCCCATCCACTCCAAGGGTTGTTGCTTCTTCCAAACAGAGAGGGCGACGCTCCCATCGACTCCACATTGCGGCAAGACGCGGTTCGACAGGGGCCTCGCGCTTCTGAAGCGATATGAAATACGTTGTCGCATTGGATAAAACACGTCGCGGGCCGCGTCAAGAGTGGTCCTGCCGTAGAGGGGCTTGTGTCAATTGACGCATTCGCAATTGCGAAATCCGCAGGCGTGCCGGCAGCAGCACGACGAATGCAGCAAACAAATCAAGAAGATGACGGCAGAACGGCAAGCAAAGCTTGAGGGACCGATCCCGATTCTTCGAGATTGCGCGCCCTTTGGCGTGGGAGTGTTCGGCGATGCAGGACTTGCTCGCTGGTACGCAGGCGATGGAAGTGCAGACCAACGATCCGCTGAAACGTGTTGTGGTTATGTTGATTCGGCTGACAATGCGTTCAGATCGGAGAATCGGCGCTATGGGAATGGCTCGATGACGTCTCTGTCGATTACGTGTACGAGTACGAGCACGAGTACGAGTAGGAGTACGAGCAAGATAGGGGTCAATCACTTGTGGCGCAATTTATCTCTGAGGATCCCCAGGGGTCCCGCAGCCGGCCGCAGGCCCTACCGGGTACTCCCTGCAGATGGAGGGATTTCCTGCTGGTCGCCTGCGGCCGTCGTGGGTTGTTGAGTCGTGATTGCCGAGCCGCCTGCCGAGGGCCTGTTTGCGCGCGCAACGAGCACCCACCCAGCGATCATGGCGACCGCGAGTCCAAAAACACCAGCGGGGAGGAGGAACAGCCAGACTACACCGACGACCACCGCCAACCACGGCCAACGACGCGCGACCATGGCAGCAGCGTTGGGGCGGCGCAGGTACCGCACGAAGACGGCCGTCAGCCCCAGACACAAGCCGGCCCAGAGAATCGCGGCCAGCCGGCGGTCACGATCCGCATGATGGATTTGCAGGACGAGGCGCGGGTCTCCCTGGAGCTTGCCAAAGTGATAGGCGATGCCGACCGGCGCCAGATCCAGGTCGAGCGACAGATATCCGCGCCGCGCCGTGTCCGGCGGGACTGCTGATGCGGCGGGTTTTGGCGGCAGTGCGCTTGGCGACGAACCGTCCGCGTCAACATCCGCCGCTGGGGGTGTTTCCGCTGCGGGGTGTGACTCCGCAGGCTGTGCCGGCGGTGGCTCGCGACCCTCCACGCTCTGCAGTTTCTCGAGTTGGGCGGCAGCCTGTTCACGCAGCCTGTCCCGCTGCTCGACCGTATCATCCGCGCGGGCCTGCGATGCCCCTGTCTCCGCTTGTTCGACGTTCTGAGCCTCTTGCATAAAGGCGTCCCGCAGTGCCTCGGCCCGCGTCCCCTGTGGACCTTGGAGTTCTTCGCCCGAATCGGTTCGCGTGGCGGACGATGCGAAGTACAGGTCGAAATCTTGCTCCGCTCGTCGCGCGTCCGACTTCGCTTCGTCCAGCCGTTTGATTCCCGCCTCTATCTGCTGAGCCTGCTCTTGAACCTCTGCCGCGTTCTTCGTCACTCCTTCGGCACTTTGCTGAGCATAGTCCGACAGTGCCGATCCCAACTGCTTGAGGTTGCTCATGGCCTTTCTGCTGGCGCCGGATTTCTGTCGCACGCTTGCCACCTGCAACATCTGGCTCAGTTCGCCCAGGAACGACAGTTTCCGTTCCTCCTGCTGGTAGGCGGCGCCGACATCCTCCAGATTGCTCTCGCGCTGGGTCAGGCGAACGCGGTATTCATGGGGGAGCAGTATAGTCCACAGGGTGCGCGAGACCGGTGCATCGCTGAGAATTCGCGGAGCGGTTGGGCGGACCTGGGGTCCGCTGCTCAACGGCGTCTCCAGGCGACCTGAGTAGATCAAGTCGACCTTGGACGAGAAGTCGCCGGCCGAGGTCTTCTGCAGCGGCAGCAGCGTCACCGTGCGGCCCTGCCGAACCAATTTCGCCGGGCGGACGGGCTGACCGGACACGTGCACGGACCACACCTGGCTGTCCGGCGGCAATTCCAGTTCGAGGAACTGCAGCGTGAAGTTGCGGATGTTGTAGGCGGCCCGGGCTCGATAGCGGCCATCGGCGTGAATGACCGTTGTGAGATCGACCAGACTGATGCTGGCGGCCAATCCCGACTCCTGCTCGCGGACGCGGCGCTGCCACGTCAGTTCGGCACCCTCGGTGACTTGATAGGCAGCCACCGCCTGTTGACGCACCGGATCGGCCAACAGCGCGGGGACTTCACCGATGGCCATGGCCGTCGCACCATCGATGGTGTTTACGGCGATTTCGTCGGTGGTGAGGTTTTCCAGCACAATGTGGCTGCGCACTCGTTCCGTATCGACGGGGTGTATGACGGCCGCGGAAACGCTGCCGTCATCGGGGAGCGGCACGGTCTGAACGAGTAGCAGGCGATAGGTTCCCAACACGGACTGCTGCAACTCAATTTCCCAAATACGTCCTTCGCCACTTGCTCGGGAATGAATCTGTCTGATCGCATTCCCCCGTACCTCAATATCCTCGCCCAACCAACTGGGAGTAACGAGCTGGAACCGGGACCGACCGGCCTGCCGCACCTCAAAAACCACTTGACTCACGTACGCTACCGCACCGTCACGGACGCTGACGACCGTGGTCACGTCCGCACTGAGACGCGACGGCGCCGAGGTCAAACGCAGCTGCAGTCCTTCCGGCGACGCATCATAGCGAAAGGCATAGCGGGCCGCCGGACCGGTTGCGGGACATAACGAGCTGTCGAGTGCCGAGGGAGGGACCGGCTGCGCACCGCCATCACTCACCAAGACCGCCTCCAGGTCCTCCTCGAGATACACAGCCAGTTGCCCACGCTGGGCGTCGACATCCTCAACCGTGATACGGGGCACGACATAATCGGACTCGCTGGCATCGCGCACAAGCGAACCGCTGATGGCTACCTCCAAGCGGCCAACGGTCGGTGCGCCCAGGTTCACCGTCAGCCGTTGGCAATCGGCTTGGCGGTCGACAAACCAATCGGCGCCGGACGGCACGCGCACCTGGGCGATTCTCAAGGCAGCCGGCAGCCGCAGTCCAATCGCGGCGATGGGCGCGCCCGTCACCTGAATGCCCAGCAGGCTCCGCATCGTCGCCTCGCGCGCCGAGACGGCAACCGCCGTGAGAGCGTCAACTTCCACACGCGACCCCCGTCGTTCCACCTGAATCTGAAGCTGCCACGCCCGAGCGTCGTAGCGGTATGCAGCCAGCAGCGGGCTCGACTTGTCCCAGGTTGCCGGCAACTCAATATCGGTGTGATTGATCTGATTCAGCTGGTCAACTCGATTGACACGCACGCGAAACGGATGGGAGCAGCCCAGGACAACGCGGCCCGTTTCTCGCACGACGCCCAATGGCGTGAAGGCCGCGACATCCGAGTTTCCCGCAGGGTCATGGCGGCGGAAACCGTGAACGGTCAGGTCGGTGCCGGCCGTCAATTCCGACTTCAACGGAATGACGAGGCGCTGACCGCCAGGACCGGAATCGTCGTCCGCATCCGACTCAATTGACCAGTCGGCCACGGCCTGGCCCTGGACGCTCTGCACGGCGACGCCTGGCGGGATGCTCAACCGCACTTCGCTCACCGCTCCCTGCTGAACTTGATAGTGCAGGTCGCTGGAAAGGTGCATCCCAGAATCCAGGATATCCACGAACAACGATTGTTCCACGCTGACCAGTTCGCTTCCATGTGTTTCCTCGCGCCGCGGTTGCCAGCGCACGGACAGATCGGTGGCATTGCCGAGCGGAATGCTGATGATATCCTCAGCACCCACCGTTGCCGACGTGCTGGCCGACGCACCGTCGTGTGACATGGCGGCACCCACTTGCCTCCGCCAACCGCCCGGACCGCCCACCACTTGCACATCCAAGTCGCCAGCAGGTAAGCGGAACAGCAGGCGACCTGCAGGCACGGCCAGCAGTGGAACGGTGCAGCGACCGGTCGCCCCCAGGCGGCTGACCGGCACACTGAACTGGATGTCCACCACATGCAAACCGGCGTGCTCCAGGTAG
This sequence comes from uncultured Planctomycetota bacterium, assembly GCA_963802295.1. Taxonomy (GTDB): domain Bacteria; phylum Planctomycetota; class Planctomycetia; order Pirellulales; family Pirellulaceae; genus JAJRVM01. The sequence continues at coordinate 39,832 of CAWDIM010000019.1, forward strand.
ACCGTCGGCGGATCGCCGGTCAGCGCGGTCGGCTGGCTATTGATCGCCGCGCTTTCTATCGCCACATCACCCAAGGGCAAAGCAACTGGCACCCAGCCATCATGGAACTGGTGCACCATCAACCGACCGTGAAACCGCGCGGTGTCGTTTTCGAGACGCCCCAGGTACTCGGCATAACTCACCACGGCTCGAACATCGGGAGTTTTCAGCGGCGTCTCTTCGGGGTGAGCCTGTCTCCACAGTCGCAGGAACTCCTCGTGCGGCAGGAAGACCTGTGCGTTATCCAACGGTGGGCGATCGTCCCGGTCGTAGGGTATGAAGAGGGTCAGATTCGCTGGCCGCACCTGCTCTGCGGGTGCCGGCGCGGAAGTGTCTGCGGGCGCCTCCTGCGCAACGCTGACGTCGGCCACCAACAGGAGTCCTATTGCCACCATCACGACGGTGGCGACCGAGAGCTGCAGTGTTCTTTTCGTTGCCGCCCAAACGCTTGGGAGCAGCCACAATGCGCCGGCCGTCAGCGTGCCCATCAGCAATCCGTCGAGCAGCGGTGTCCAGGCAAGAGGCACCAATCCAGCCAATCCGATGGGGAGCGCCACACCCACCATGAATACCGACACGCGCCAGAACGCGGACGCACGCCGCAACATCCAAGCCCCCAGCGCAGCCGCCGACACCAGGAGCCAGCGCAGGGTGTGCACCAAGGTCCGGTCCTGAAGTCCAATGACGAGTTCGCCGGGACCGCCATCACGGCGAAACGGAACCATCGTCTCGTCACCTGTTTCCATCGCGATGCGCAAGGACAGTCGCGCTCGGTCGCTGCTCGGCGGCCGCCGAGCTTCACCCGCCGCGCGATCAGCAGGTACTCGCGGTGGTGCGGCAGGGACTGCTGCATCCTGTCGTTGCGTTGTCTCTTCTTCACGTTGCTCATCCAACGCCGGAGCCGCCGGCGCATCGTCCTGCAACTGCGACGGTGTCACTTCACCCCCTCTGGCCGTAGCCAGGCTGCGCAACGACTGCACATCCGTCGTCGCGCTGAGAAACCGCACGCTCCCGTCAGCGAGAACAGCGTTGCCTCCGCCCGGGTGTGGACTCCAAGCTCGGTTCTGCAGCCAGCTGTCGATGCGGCGGGCCGTGCCACTGCCACCGGCAAACCACGGACCGCCGTCCCGGACCTCGGCGACCATGATCGTGTTGCTCGTCCCGTCAGTGATCTCGTCGATGGAAAGCCCCCGGTCAAGTCCGATGACACCTTCGGGAGTACCGGGGCCGTCGGTGAAATTCGCTCCCGTCACGGCGGCATAAGATGTCCGGGCATATCCCTCTTGGGTTATCTGCGATGCCGAATCGGAAGGACAGATGACGGGGGGGCGATACATCTGCAGCAGGCCGGCGTTGTGCGGGTGATCCCAAGGGAGATCGAGCCGCAGCGCGTTGTACAGCCCCTGCTGTTCCAGATACGGCAGCAGGGCCACGAGCCAGCTGAATTGCCGCTCGCGCGGCACGTCAGAGGGTCCGACCGTGGCGGGAGGAAACTGCTTGTGCACGTCATGGTAGTTATGCAGAGCCAAGCCGATCTGCTTGAGGTTGTTGGTGCAACTCATTCGCCGCGCTGCCTCGCGAGCCGATTGCGTGGCCGGTAACAGCAGTGCGATCAAGATGCCGATCACGACCACCACGGCGAGCAGTTGGGTGAGGTTGACCGCACAGCCTTTGCCTGTGCTAATCAGCGCGAGGAATAGTACTGCCACGGCACCGGCCACGAGTCCGGCGACTTTCCAACTGAGTCCATACGTGCTCTGGAAAGCAACCGACTCGGCCAGGCGACTTACCAGCGTCGGGCGTGTGAGTCGCGACACGGGTTCGAAGTCTCCGCTGCTCAATACAAGATCCGCTCCCTGGGGCGGATGTACGTTCCAGGTCGTGCCCAACGTCGTCAACATGATCGTTGGGCCGGCCTGCCGGATGAGGTGCGGTCGCAGCCGATCAGAGAAGCTGTGGGCGGAGAGCGGTGGACAAGCGGTTTCGTAGAGCAGTGTCAATTCGCGTGGAGCGCTGGCCGAATCGGGTCGCCCGGCCGGCAGCGGCACGATGTAAGTACTGTCTTTTCGCCGCACCTCTGCCGGCTCGCCGTCCAGCAGGACCGACCACAACTCGGCGTTCTCAGGCAGCGTCACCGGCACGTGTTGTAGATTGGCACTGCGGAGCCAGAAACGGGCCTGATGAAGCAGGCGTCCTTCCCGTCCGGCGACGCTGGTAATGTCGACCGATTCACAGATCGCGTTGAGGACCGGCTCGGAAGCGTGGCGGGTGGCGGCGATAGTCAGGCGGTACGGCAACCGCGGATACTGGTATGCGGCCACAATCCTCTGGCGTGCAGCGTAGGCTTTCGGCTCGCCCACATCCGCTGGGTCGATATCTCGCAGGTGTTCCGATTCGAATGCCAATTGCTGGTCACCCGCCGCCTCCAAAGCGACAACGCCGCTCTGTCGCGACACATCGCGCAGCACCAGCACCGGAATCTCCACACGTTCGCCGATCTCGTCGCTCGTCGCGGGCGCATCTCGCGGCGCGGGTGACGCGGTCGCCTGCTCGAAATCTACCGCCAACGTCAGGTCACCGGTCACCGGCCGATCGAGCACGATCTGCCACAAATCCGTGGCGGCATGCTGCTCGTCAACCGCCGGAGATGCGACGATCTGCTGCTCGATGATGCGCGCGGCCGACCCGACAGGGAGGACCTGGATCTTGTGGCCCACGGCGGCAGGCAGTTCGAAACGAATCCGCCGCAAGGTGCCGTGCGCAATATGCAGATCGAGCTGGTAATGCACGTCGAGCTTGGCGTGGTCCGGCCGCACAAAGGCCAATGTCTCGGCCGACACCTTGGCAGGTGTCATCCGTGCCTGGATGCTCCCACGAACCCGCGCCTCGTCCTGGTACTGGTACTGCAGAGCCGTGCTCCCCACCTGACGCTCAGGTGTAGCGACAGACCGCTCGGCAGCCACCGGCAGCAGATCGCCGGGAAGGTCGGACACGAGTATGTCAATGTCCGGCGGCGCCTGAACCAACAGTGTACCTTCCACCTCGTCCGCGCCGACCAGTCGCAATTCCGGCAGTGGCAGCCCGCTGTATCCTTCATCTTGCTCCAGCCAATCCGTGGGATGATGTTCCGCGATGAGTGCGAACTCCATCGACTGGTCCGGGTTCAGCGGACTGGCCAGGTCGATCTGAATCGTCTGCCGCGGCGGGTCGGCCGCCAGATCCTCGGCCTGCGCACGCACTGTTGTCCACTCCATGGGCTTGCCGGCTGACGTCACCGACGTGATGTCCCAATCGCGAGGCAATTGCAGCGGAATCGCGAACAGGGGAGCGTATCTTGGCTGCACCGTCACGCTGCTTCGCAGCATGACACCCGTTCGATCCACTTCGACGAGCGTTGCCACCGAAGCCTGGGAGACGCCCTGTCGCGTTGTGGCCCGGATCGGCAATTGGAAGTTCTCATCCCAGAAGGCGAACTCCCGCGGCGCGTGGCGGGCATCATCGACCGTCGACTCCACCTGCTCCGGCCGGATCGAAGCCAACTCGCCGACCTCGATGCGCAGCGAAGGCGCGGCGTGCACCAGCACCTCGCCGACGTGCGACGCGGCCTGCGGGACTCGTAAAGTGGGCACATGCCACTCTTGGGAAAGGGGTGCGGGAGCCAACCCGAGTAATTGCACCGTACGCCGCCCCAGAAACGGCTTGCGGAAACTCAACTGCACGCCGGCCGTGTCGCCTACCTGCGGCTGGATGGTCCACTGAGCCAATTCCGGGGCCTTGATCTCCGCCACGTCTAACGTGGCAGGCAGCTCAAGTCGAATCACATCGGCACCGCGCGCGTAGACATCCAGATCGAGTGCTACTTGCCAGCGAAGCCCTGCTGGTTCCACGATGGCGGTCAAGCGGCTGTGGGCCAGCACCAAGGGCGCACGGTTGCCGCCAACGGAACGATCGGAGATCAGGAGCGGCAGCAGACCCGTTTCGTCCACCGCCACGCGAATCCTCTGGAGACCGTTGCCAACTTGGTCCGGCGGTATCTTATCCGGGGGGATCGTCGTCTCGCCAATCCGCAGCTGCTTGTCCGCGTCAAGTTCGAGCGCGAACTCGCACGCGGATACGGGCGGCAGCCTGAGTGTCACGGCCAAGTCACCACCCTTGCTGGCCAATGGCGCGGACATCTCCAGCTCCAAAGCAAAACGGCCCTGCGCTTGATGCAACAAGAATAGCGTTCCATCGTCGTGACGGCCGAATTGAGCCGGTTGCTCTCCCAGTCTGGCTGACTCGACGGCCAGGCCACCAAATGGCAAGTCGACGGCTCGCCATCCCGCTTGCAGCGATTCGAACTCAATGCGACCCGTGATCCGCAGTTCATGGGCGTCGAGTCGCGCGAGGTAGTTCGCCCGCGTCAAGATCGTGTCGGCCGGCAATTCCGATCGGCTCCGTTCCGCGGCGTGCGCTGCCCGCCAAAGGGCCAAGATCTTCTCGCGCGGCATCAGCACCCCCTGGGACGAGTTGCCGAACAGTACCTGGAGTTGATCGGACGGGATATAGACGTTGCGGATGCGCGGCGGACCACCCGGAACTTGGGCCACGGCCGACGGCACGCAGTTTCCCAGCAGGCAGGTTGCCGTGCAGGCGATTACGAACATTCGGCCCGCGAGAGGCGACGGGACTCGCAGCGATTCACTACCTGCCATCGCTATCCCTCCCAGACTCCCCCGCCGCGCTGTCGGGCGTCTCCATGAATCGCACGTCCTCGACGATCTCGACCGCGGGCGCCGCGACGGGCGGCAGCGGCGCTGCGGGACGGAATGTGACGGTTCGCCGCAGGTGGAGCAGCCAGACGACCAACCAGACCGCAATCACGCCGGCGATGCCCAGACGCGCTGCCAACACCCAGCTGTTGACCATCGTTGGCGCGAACAGGCCTGCAAACAGCAGGCCGAACACCGCAGCGAAGACCGCAAACACCTTCGTCTCGACGGAGAACGGTACGAGGGCCAAGCCAAGTGCCAATACGAGCATGCTGGCGATGAGCGTCATGACCGAAATGCGCCAATAGCCGATCGCCAACTCGGTCGGGCTTTCCAGACTGCTGAACAGGTATGTTGTCCCCCCGACCTGGAAGTCAAAGGAAGAAGCATCCTTGGGAAACCAACTGTCGGGATTGTCCGGAGTGTGGTTGATCGTGCGTGAGTCGAGTAGTCCAACATGGATGTGGCTGGTGAATCCGTCCGGATCGCCGACCAACCGATATTCCTTGGGAACCCAGATCCGCACGTATACCTGCTGACATTTCACCCCCTCGTCAAATCGCGGCAGCAGCAGCGACAGCACGTCCGTGACTCCGAGATCTGATTGGCTCAGCGGCGTTTCGAAGAGCATGGCGACCTGGAATGGCTCGTCCGAATTGGTCGCGCGTGCGACGTTGATCAGGTAAGTCTTGTCCTGGTCGTCTGTATCGGCGTTGGCCGGTCCTTTTTCCGGTGCGACCGTCTGTCCGGCCACGGTGAAACCGAGGATCCGCGGGTCGCGCAGTCGCACAGCCAGTCGCTGCCGCTCACTCGACTTCAGATCGTACCGGGCACGAACGGTAAGGGGGCCATCTTTCGTGACCACTGCTTCGATATATGCGCGGCGGATCACCGTTCTCACCACGTCCTGAAGCTCATGCTTGGTGATTGCCAGCGTCAGTCGCACGGGATCCTGGAAGTAGCGGTAAGTCAGATGCGGAGTGAGTGACTCGCTCTGCTGCAACAGCTCGCGGGGGTCGATTTCTTCCAGCCCCGAGGGAGTGGCTTCCATCGCCAGGGCTCGGTCCTTCTGGATGGCGATCTCGCCGGTTTGCCGATCCACATCCAGCGTCTGGATGGGCTGCAACTCCCACTGAGTTCCCTGTTCGGGAATCGTAATCTTCTGATCGTACAGTGCGGTGAACGTGAGATTGCCGATCGCTTCGGAATGCAGCACAATGGTCCACTGCACGGTCCCGTCCTCGCTCGTCTGGTCAGCTTTGCGGCGTTCCTTGATGCCGTCTCCCTGAACTTGCAGGCGATCCGAAACGGCGGCCGGCACCGCGATGCGAAACGCGTCGGTGCCGGCAAACTGGATGTGGTACTGCAGCGTCGTGGCGACCTGTACGACATCCTCCTTGATATGGGCGACGGTACCGACGACTACGGCGGTGTGCCTCGGTCGTTCGGTAATCGTCTGCACGATATTGACAGGTCGTGTCACGAATGAGAAGGCTGCCGCCAAGGCCGATCCGGCGGGGACTTCCGGCTGGAATCCTCGTGCGGCCAGTTCCGCGGGCGTGGCCGCTCGTGCCGCCTGCAGTTGGACCGCGTCGGTTTTCACTTCCAGTGATTCCGGTGCGAGCACGGCGACCAGCCCTTGTTCGCGGATTGCACCCAGCGGCTCGGGCAACGGCAACAGTACGTCACCCGCCGGCTTGTCGCGAGACAGGCCGGCCATCACGGTCACGGTCGCCTCGCCCAACAGCTTCTTGACGAAGTAGACCGTCAGCGTCTGGCCGTTCTCGGCCGGCGTCACTTCAAACCGCTCCATTGCCTCGGCTCGCACGTCATCCACTTGAAAACCCGTGGGAAGGCGAAAGGCCAACGAAAACACACCCGATCGCGAAACCTGGCAGCGGAATTCCGCCCGGGTGGTCAGCCGTGTCTTGTCGAGCGAAATCAAGATGTGGCTGTCCACGGTGATCCGAGGTGTCAGTTGGGATGCGACCACCATCAACTTGTGATCCGGTGTGAAGAACTTGTAGAAGGTGCTTTGCGGTTTCCGCAGCGCCTCGGGGGCGTCGGCGGCGTCGACGCGGGCAATGGACTCGCGCAAGACGAATTCCAGCCCCACATCTTCCGCACTCCGCACGGCTAAGATGCCCGTCTCGCGCGGCATCCACCGCACGCATGTGCCCCACCTGGAACGCTTCGGTTGCGATGGCCGTCTCGAGGTGCAACTCCAGACGAGTCTTCTCGGCCGCCGGCGCGTGCAACCGCACGGTCACACGTTGTCGATCGTCGACCATTTCCGACCGCCAATCACGCAGACCGGGCACCTGCACGTCCAGCAATCGTTGATCACTGGGAACCTCGACGATCAGTTCCGGCAGCGAGCCGCGCAGGATCTCGTAGTCGAATACGGCGTGCGTGTGGACGACGCCGTCACCCACATCGACAGCAATCGTATCTGTGACACTCGCGAGCCCAGCAGCCTGGTTCGTGCCGCCCGACTTCGGCTGCCAACTGACTGTAAATTGGTTCGTCGAACCCAGCGTGGCGATCACGCGAGTGGTGTCCGGTATGTCGTCCCGTAACTCCAGCACGCGGCGGGGTGTGACCTGGACCGCCAGGTCTTTCTCGGGAATCTGCAGCTCCAGGTTGCTGACACCCACCGGTGGGCATTGCACGCTGATACTCCGCCCCTCCGTGGCCGACTTCACGCCGATCACCAGGCTTAACTTGACTTGGTGCTGGCCCTGCCCTTTCACCAGCAACTCGTATTGCCCATCCCCCACTCCGCGCAACAGCACGGCGCCGTCAGGAGTCTGCGCCGAACCGATCGCCGCGTCGCCGAATGTCACGGGAATCCGCGCCCAGTCCGCCGTCAACGCCTCGACATCCAGCGAAACCTCCAACAGGACGCGTTCGCCCTCGACGCTCCCCACGTACTGGGCGCGGCTGATGACGGCATGAACCGGCAGCGGAGCCGATGACGGTTCGGGCTGCTTCAACCGATTCCACATTTCGAGGAACTGGGCGTAGGGGAGCACGACCGACGAATCCTGCTTCTCGAAAACCTCCCGCAAGTTCTCGAACGGGAGATAGATGATGTGTTCCTGAGGCAGGGAGGATTTCACATCAGCGGCCGCCTGGCCGTCCGGCGCCGGAGCAGCGTCGGTCGCCCCAGCTCGCGCCCCGGTTTCCTGCTTGTCCGGAGCCGGCGTCGTGTCGCCTGCAGGTCCAGACGCCGGCACCGACTCGGGGACCGTCTGCCCGGTGTCGGGTGCCGGCGGCGGAGATGGCTCTTGGCCGCGGAGAAGGCTGCCGGTGACGAGCACGAGAACCATCAGGATGCCGCTCGCGCGTGCCATGACTCTGACTCCGAACTGGACGAGTGGTGCGATAAGGTCGGGAACCGTGGGCCGCATTACGGCAGTAAACGAGAGTGCTGAGCCCCCCAAGGTCATTTCCCAGCATCTATCGTACTACCCGAAGAACGGCGTATGCAACGACCGCCTCGACAAAATACTTCTCCGCCCCCCGCACGCTCGCGCTGGGTCGTAGCCACGCTCGCGCTGATCGTAGCCACGCTCGCGCAGAGCGTGGGGCGAATCGCCATACGCCCGGCGGTTGTCACGTTCACCGCGTGTTTGTGGTACATTCGTAGTGGCCGGCCGTGGCCGGACGCCCTCGTGTTGCCTTCTCGCGGAGACGAGAACTAGACCTCTGTGTCGCAGATATTGGGGAGGCTCGTATGATTGACGTCGACCGCTTGCGAATCAGCTTCACGAACACGCTGTTGCTGTGTCTGGGTATCGCCTGGGGGACGGCAGGACCCGCGGCCGCCTGTACCACCGTGCTGGTCGGCAGGCTTGCCACGGTCGACGGTTCCGTGCTGATGGCCAGTTCCTGTGACGGTGATGTGATGGGGGTGATCCACGTCGTCCCTGCGCAGTCTTATCCGCCCGACACCAAGCTGCCGATGTACCGGAACTTGATGTACAAGTACCTCGTGGGTGACGCGGAATTGGCGCCCCAGTCACTGCCCCACATCGCCCCACCGACCATCCCCGACTTCTCGAAGTGAATGCCGGGACGGCCTTCACACAGACGATAATCAGACTTTCGGATTCCCCATTTTCTGGGGGCGGTAACTTCGTCAGTCGTGTGCGATCGAAGCTCCTTTGCTGGCGGGTTCTTGAGCGCTGGCGGGACCTTAATAGGTGTCTGCTTCTTCCGCTTCTTCCTGCCATCCGTGATGTCCAGCCGCAATGTTGCGATCGCCGTATCGCTCTGCGGTGGACGGATTGCCAATCCGTCCGACGAGGAAGTTCTATGCGACGTTGGGGTTGAGCCGTGCGCCGCCGCGTGTTTGCCGGGCCACAACTGCTTATTGTCGAGGCAGCGAAGCACGCATGAAGTCGGCCGCGTGCTCGATGGCCTCGCGGCCTTCCGGAAGCAGCGGCTCGTGGGACTGGAACACGTGGAACATGCCCGGCCAGACCTCCAGCGTCACCGAGATGCCATCCGCACGAGCCTGGTCCGCCGCGCGGATGCTGTCGTCGCGAAGCATCTCGTGCTGCCCCACTTGAATCAGCAGCGGAGGAAGGCCGCGGTAGTCGCCGAATACGGGCGAGGCCAGCGGGTTGCGAGGATCTTCGGTTCCCAGGTAGAGGTCGCGAAACACGGGCATCGTATTGGCGCTGATAATCGGATCGCTCACGGTCCGTAAAGATTCGCTCGCCAGTGTCAGATCCGTGGTTGGCGAGAGAGCGATGCCGGCCGCCGGAAGCTGTGCCTGGCGGTCGCGCAGCGCCAGCAGAGTCGCCAGGGTGAGGCTGCCGCCAGCGGAATCGCCGGCAATGAATGTGGCGCGGGCCGGTGCGGGCCCTGCCGGCCCGTTTGCCACCAGCCACTGGTGAGCACGAATGCAATCCTCCAGCCCGGCGGGAAAACGGTGCTCCGGCGCCAATCGGTAATCGGGCAAGAGCACAGCACACTTGGCCGCCGCCGAGAAGTGAGCCGCCAGCGCCAGATAGAACCCACCGCTTCCCGAGACAAAGCCGCCGCCATGCAGATACAGCAGCCGAAGATCGGAGTCCGCACCGGGCGCTAACACCCATTCACAGGGAATCTCGTCGATCTTTACGCGTAAGAGCTGGACACCTGCGACCGTCGGCTCCCGCCGCGTCCCCATGCCCGCGCAGCCCCGCCAGGTCGAAGCCGTTCGTGCCGAACGGAGTGTTCTTGCGCAGTTGCTGCACGTACTCGATACCCTGCGGCGAGACGGCCCGCTGCTGGTCCGCCGGAGTGTGTGATTCGGGCGAACAGTCCCCCTTGTCCAGCGCGGGAATCGTCGCGGAGTCGTTGGGAACCGTCGCCTTTGCCGGTGGCTGCGATGCCGCATAGTGTGCCGCCACCTCGTCGGCACTCAGCGCGCGGGTGTAGAGACTCACTTCGTCCAATTTCCCGTCGAGCGGCGCGAAACCGTCATTGCGGCCGCCCAGGAACAGTTGTGTGCAGCCGCTGGGGTAGCCGATTTCGGCTTGACCGCAGATCTCCGGGCTGCGGTCGCCATCGAGGTACACGGCGATATCCCGTAACTGGCGCACGAGGACCACATGGTGCCAGGACCCCGCTTTGAGAGCTGTACGGCCTGACAGAACCTGGTCACATCTTGAGCCATTGAAGAAGAAGAGCATTCCCTGGTTGCCGGAGAGATGTGTGCCGCCGATTCCCAGGCTATCGCCTCCCGCCGTCCCTTGCGGACCATCTTCACCCCGGGAGAAGAAGTAGGCTGTGATGGGGCGGGCCGTTACGGGCAAATCGTTCCGCATCCACATCTCGACACTATACGAGTCTGGCAGCGGATCGATGGTTGCCGACAGCCGCCCACCCCAGAAGAGCGCTGCCGGATTCGCCGGCGGGGGATCGGTTGGCGCAGTGAACTCCACACCCGGCTCGCACGCGGCCGCATGCGCATTGCCGGCAGCATCCTCCAGCACTCCGCCCGCGACTTGTCCCATCCGCCAATAGGCTGTGGGCTTGGACAACAACACGGCTCGCTGATATGCCTCGGCCAACTCCGGGCCCTGGAAATCGGCCGATCGGTCCAGTGCGGGCGGCTCGGACGGCTCGGTCGGATCGACCTGCGGCGGCCTCACGGCAGGCTCGGCATTGGCCGCATAGTAAATGCGGGTCAACTCGGCGAAGGCGTCGTGGAGGACTTGACCCTGCATCACGCCGCGTCGGAGGTACAACTGCGCATCCACTTGGGCTCGCAGCCAGAGGATCCGCCAGCGCCAACCCTGCCGCGCTGGTGGCGTCAACAATGCGTCGGCCTCGGTCAACAGTTGGCGTGCTCTCAGCGAGCCCGGTCCCACCTTTCCCACTGGCGTATTCTGTTCCAGCAGGTGGATCGCCGGCAGGACCAGGTGGACGACGTCCGGCGAGTATTCAAAGGCGATGTATTCCTGGAGCGCTTCGTCGGCGGTTGTGTCGGCCTTCCAATAGAAACTCGCGAACAAGGTTTTGTTTATGTCTTCAAAAATACCTTCGGAGTAGGGGAAGCCGCCCTGCCACTCGGCCTTGAGCTCCTTCCATTCGCGCTCGAAGCGGGTAGGCAGTGGGTTGGCGCCGAAGCCACCCCATACCGGCCAGCCCAGCATACTGATCTCAGGAAAGCCGACCAGCGGCAGGCCCGCCGGTGATGGCTGTGCCGGGGGCGAATTATGGGTGCCGGGCAAAAAGGCCGGTTCCACTAACAGGTAATCCACCCAGTCGGGACGACTGGCGAAGGCCTGCGCCAGTCCGGCCCATTCCTCGCCATTGAAGAACCATGTCGAGAGCACCGCGCGCGCACCCGGGAACTTGCTCCGCGCCAAGTTCGCCAACGGTGCGGCGCAACGAAGATAGCCGCCGTGCCCCCACGGCTGGCATTGCTCACAGCCGCACCCCCCCGAGTCGTACGGCCAGATCATGACCCATTTCGGCTCCAGGTCGGCGGCCCAATCGAACAGCTGTGCGAAATTGTCCAGCACGTAGCTGCGACCTGCCGCCGTAGCGGTGCAGATGTCGCTGGGAAACGCCGCGCCGCGCATGCCTTTCACGTCCGCGCGGAGTGGGGCGGGACTGTTGGCGTACCCTTCGTTGGCCACGCAGGCGAATCCGACGTCGAGCCCGATGCGTCGGGCCGCACCGCAAATCGCCTTGAGCCGACTGCGAAAGGCCACCGCCTCGGGTGAATCGAAACCGCTGAAGTGGTGCATGTCGTACCAGACGAGCAGCGTATTGAGGCCCCAGAGTCCCACGTCCTCCACATACCGCTGAACTTCGTCGATGGGCGCGTCATGGTAGTAATTGTGGAAATGCGTGGCGAAGTACATGCCGCGGACCGGTTTCTCGGGCATCGATGTGCCGCGCCACGAACCGGCAGTAAAGCCATCCTCGTCGTAGCGGCTGGTGCGAAGCAGCTTCCCGACTCCGTACAGCACGCCGCGGGCGTCGTTGCCAGCGATCCGCATTCCGCCACCCGGCCGATCTTCGATCCGATACCCTTCCGCTCCAATTCCCGGCGCGATCGCCAATTCTAACTGCAGCAATGCCTCGCCGTCGGCCACAATGCGAGCATCGCAGCGATGTGTGATCTGCCGCGCCAAGACGCCGGCAATGCTCTGCAGCTCCGCACTCGCCTGCGGAGGAAGGACAACCTGGACCGTCTTCACCGCTTGGGCACCGGCGCCGACCGCCGATAGGTGCAGGAGGGACAGGACGAGCGCGCACCGCACGAACCGTTTCATAGCTGCGCCTTTCGATGACGTGAAAGCTGATGTCTCAATGCACGATCGGGAGTGGCCAACTCATCCAAGCAGCATAACCGAGGCCACACCAGCTGGCAAACGAAGTACCGCCAGCACGAAACTACGACTGCCGCCCAAGGTGCTCGTGCTTCGTCAAGGCCGGGTTGTAGGGTTGAGTGGCCGGGGTCGAGCAACGCGAACCTCCTGCTCAGCGCTGGGGGCTCACTTCGTTCGACCCCAGCCACGCTCGGTCTGATCGTAGCTACGCTCGCTCTGACCGTAGCCACGCTCGGGCAGAGCGTGGGACAGCCCGAGGGCCAAGGCTCCAAGCGACAAGTCACGATTTTCGGATCACCGTCGTGTAGGCAATCGGCCGCCGCACCGACGCCGGATGGATGCCGGCTTTCATGGCCATGATCATCCCCGCCGCCTCGATGTAGTTCTCGACGTAGATAAACTTCGGATTTTCCGGATGGCTGAGGCAACTCGTGTTCTCGCGCACGACGATCACTGAGATGCCCGCATCGAGACAGGCCTGATGGGGCGCTCCGAAGCAGCCATAGGGCGAGACCATGCAATCGATGTCCCTGAAGCTCATGCCACTTTCCCGGCTGATGCGCGGCGCTTTGTGCAAGCCTTTCAAGAGGCAGTGGATAAAGTTCTCGGTGATGATTTCCACGGCGATTCGCGGATCGACGACTTCCTTGAACCCGGTCAGCGCGTAATCGACCGGGCCATGCGCGCACGGCTTGTCCAGTGCCTCGCCAATGTACCTTGTGGCCAGCGCCTCAACGCCACCCACCGGGTTCACGCCGCCCGAGCGCCAATAGGTCGCCAGCGTCTCGCTATCAACGGTAATGGGAGTGGCGATGCCCAAGGCGTCAAAGTCGAGTTCCTTGACTTGCGCCACCAGCTGCCGCCAATTGATCACGTCGCCCGTGGCGATCCCGTTTTCCATGCGCGCGATCAGTTGGAGCGGCACCTGCAGTTCAAGAATCTCCGCGTCCAGACCCAATGTGATACGGGCGGCTGATACGGCGTTGATAGACTGGTAATCCGCCTTGTTCACAACCACCAGCACCTTGTTCGACCGCACCTTCCGCAGAAACAGCTTTCCCTGTAGAAACTGGTCCAGATGGCTTCCCTCGACGTAGAGCGCGTTGTGGGGCATCTCGTTGATGTCCGATGCGTTCACCACGTTTGGGTGGAGCACCAATGTCTCACAACACGCACCGAGCAGTCGGGCCGGCGCATTGCCGTCGCCACAGTGGCCGCCGATCTCGCATCCGATCCCCGTGGGTACGATCATCACTACATTCATTCGCGTTCGCTCCTGTGTGCCGCAACCTGCATGAGTTATCCGACGACCATCGTCTTCGTATCACGCACGTCTGTTGCGTTAACATTCGTGAGGACGGTCTTCGCGTAGATTTGTGGCGACTCGACGATCAGCTTGTCGGCATGAGCGTCCAGGGCCGCTTTCTCTTGCTCATCGATGACATCACCGTAGGGGACGATAATCGTGGCGTAGTGATCGAGCAGGCCAGGAATGTTGCTGATCACATCCCCGTTGACGACATCGATCACCAGCTTGCCGTCGGTGCCGACTTCGTTCCCCATCCATGCCTTGGTGGGCGAGGGCCTGGAGAAGCGTCATCTGGCGCAAACAGGACGCAGTGTACCATACCACGTTGCCAATTGGGTCACACCGGCCGAAGAAAGGCGGCGGCCGTGACAAGCGTTGCGACATAGCAACGGAGCGTGACGCTGGGAGTTGCATCCCAGGCATTGTGGGTGGCGTTCTGCCCTGCGACGAGGCTCAAATACCGGACCCCGTGGTGCGACTGACTCGCCGGATGTGGTAAGATGGCGCTGATCGTCGAGCCCGAGAGCGCAGGAGCAAGTCAATCGCGTTTCAACCATCAAATGGAATTGCTTACGTCGAACCCCATTGCCGCGAGGGAACGAACTCGGGCCGGCGTAGGGGCCGCAGTGAGTTTGGCATGCCGTCACCAACCACCCCGCTTCATCGTCTCATCGCCATCATCGCGCTCTTAGCGGGTGCGAGTTGTGGGGGAGCATCGGCTGCCGAGTTGGCGTGGCGGTTTGGTGAGGCGAAGGACGTGACCGCCGCCGACAACTTTACCTACTCGCAGGTTGGCGACGGTTATTTTCGAGGCTCCGTTCGCTGGGATCCCTACCTTTACCTCAACGTGCCCGCCGACGGTTTCGATGCCAAGACGCTCCATTATCTTGAGGTCCGCCTCTACTCATCGGCGCCGGCGGACTTGCTCGACGTCTATTACAAAGCCACGAATGGCGATTGGGGCCTGATGGGCAAGTTCCCGATCAAGCGAGGTTGGGCGACCTATCGCATGGACATGAGCACCTTGTCCGCCCATGAATTCAATGGCTCGCGATTGTCGAAGTCCTGGGGCGGGGCCGAGCAGCGTATCATCTCTTTCCGCCTCGATCCGGGAAACGAGGGAGATCGGTGGGTTCTCTTGAGCCACGTCCGGCTGACCGATGAGCCACTTTCGGAGGGCGTTAGCGAAGAGCCTCTCGGGACGATGGAAGCGCCGAGCATCCAGGCGCCGCGGCAAACGCAGGCCGGGGAATCGCTGACGATCTCGGTGACTCTCCGGCCCCGGGAGACGCCGCCGAACTTGACGCGGGCTCGAGCGTATTTGCGGCTTGCACGCGGCACGGCGATAGTCGGCGAGTTGGAGCAGGAGCTGGACCCGCGTCAGTCGGAGACGGTGTTGACCGCGGTATTTCCCACTTCGATCTATCTGTCTGCCGGCGCAATCACGGTCCGCGCGGGTGTGTACGAATTGGACGAAGTCGGCGGGGGACGGCTTGATCGAGACTTGGCGAACATTGATTTGTTGAATCCCAGGCAAGGTACTCGGCGGCCACCGCAGGTTGACGTCCGGCGTCTGGCCGGTGATCCGACGATCCACGTTGAGGGGACACCGCTTACAGGGATGACCTTCCTCGTGGGCAACGGTCGGCGTCTGACTCAGCACAGGGAGTTCGCCGAGGCCGGGATCCACGTATACAGTGATTGGTTCGGCACATCGGGCGATGGCGACCTCGGACACCCCGCTGAGGATCGTTACGATTACGGAGGCTTCGACTCCTACTTCGCCGACCTCCTCGACACGGACCCCGATGCCCTGTTTCTGCCCCACCTTTACGTTACTCCGCCTGCTTGGTGGCAGGCCAAAAACCCGCAGGAGATGTGCGTCTACTCCGACGGCACCAGGGGCTGCCAATCCTTCGGCTCAGACAAATGGCGGACGGAGATAGGGGACGACCTGCGCCGACTCCTCGCTCACTTGCAGTCGAGCACCTACGCCGACCGGATCCTGGGCTACATCCTGTGCAGCGGCCACACTGCCGAGTGGCAGGAGTGGGGCATCTGGGACGGCAAATGGGCCGACTATAGCGAACCATCGCGCGGCGCGTTTCGCAACTGGCTGCGGGCGCGTTACGGCACGGACGCGGCCTTGCAGCTGGCCTGGCGTGACGCGGCCGCGAGTTTGATCTCGGCGGAGCTGCCCGCGGTCGATGAACGCACGAGCGCAACGGCCGGTGTCCTACGCGATCCGAGCAAGGAGCAACGCGTCATTGACTTCTATCAGTATCTCTCCGAGACGATGGCGGGCGACATACTCCACTTTGCGCGCATCGTGAAGGACGCGACCGGCGGCAGGTCTCTCGCAGGAGCCTACTACGGTTACCTCACCCAACACTGGATCCACCAGCAGGACTCGGCCCACCTCGCTCTGGCAATGCCTCTTGAGTCGCCGGATATCGACTTCCTGATGAGCCCGCCCATGTACACGGGACGGGAAATCGGCGGCACAAGCACGTTCATGACGGCGGCGGCTTCCGTCCGGCTGCACGGAAAGCTCTGGCTCAACGAATCCGATATCCGAACGCACTTGTCCGATCCGGCCGCGGGCTACGGTCGAGCGACGAATCTGGCCGAGTCGCGAGCGATCCTGTGGCGGGAGTTCGGGGAAATGCTGGCCCGCCGAACCGCGATTTCGTGGTTCGACATGGAAGGCGGCTGGTTTTCCGATCCCACTCTTCTGGCTGATCTTGCCGCGATGCGGAAGCAGGCGGACCGCGCGCCAGGCGTGAGGAGACCCTTCCACGCTGAGATGGCGGTCTTCATCAGCGCCGAATCGGCCTACCGGATGCAGCCGTCGGCTCTCTGGATGCCCGCTGTGCTCGACCAGATCGTAAGCCTGCCTCGAATCGGCGTGCCTGCGGATGTCTACCTGCTCTCGGACCTCAACCGGCCCGACTTCCCCGAGTACAAGGTCTACGTCTTCCTTAATGCCTGCTACGTTGACTCGGCGACGCGGCACTCGATCGAGAGGAAGGTGAAGCGACGCGGCGCCACGGCGGTGTGGATCTTCGCACCAGGTGCCATCACGGACGATGGGCTCTCTGTCACGAGCATGAAGTCACTCACGGGCATCAGCCTGGCGGCTGAGTTCGACGGCGTCGCGCCGTTGCAGGTGCGGCTTTCAACCGGAGATCTCGTCGGCTGGAATGAATCTAATGGCCCGATGTTCTGGGCCGATGACCAGTCCATCGAGATACTTGGCACACTGACCCACAACGGCAAACCAGGTCTCGTGCGGCGGAGGGCGGACGGCTGGACTTCAATCTACTACGCGACGGTGGGCCTGCCTCCGGCACTCCTGCGCGATATTGCGCGCGACGCAGGGGCCCACGTGTATCTTCATACCGACGATGCCCTGGATACCGATGGCCAATTTGCCTGCCTGCACGCAAAGACCACGGGTGAGAAGACGCTCTGCCTTCCGCATCCGGCGAAAGTCGTGAACGTCATGACCGGGACGGTGTTGGCTCTTCGAGCTGCGACGGTCACATTGAGGATGGCCGCCGGGGAGACGATACTGCTGGAAATCTCCAGCGAATAGACGGAAGCGGGAGAAGGGTGTGACAAGCTCGCCGGAGGAGATCCGGTACTGAAGAGTGTTAACCTGAAACATGCGCGTATGTTTGGAACAGAATCCGTAATTCGAAGCACAGAAATTGGGGAGGAAGGGAAGAAGGGAGAAAGGGAAGAAGGGAGAAAGGGAAGAAGGGAAGAAGGGAAAACGGAGGAGACGATGGCATGCTGCTGGCGAGAATCTGCTTGTGGTCCGCCCGCTGCGGTATTGCCGGCAGCTGAGGTTTTTGTGTTTGAGTTTTTGTCTTTCGAATTTGTTTAGGATTTCGATTTTTGGATTTTGGATTTCGAATTTCCTGATTGGTTGCGGCCGCAGGCCGCGTTTGGAGAAGCACACATGAACCGACGCCGTTTTCTTCAGCAGGCCGCTTGCGGGGCCGCCGCTGCCGCCTGGACGTCCGGATTCCGCTCGTTTCCGCCCGCCTTGGCAGCTGGGGCTTCTGCCCAGGACGCGTCGGCCGGTCCGCTGCGGGTCCATCCGCTCAACGGTCGCTATTTCGGCGACGGTGCGGGCCGGACCGTCTATCTGACCGGTGCCCATACCTGGAACAATCTCTCGGATGTGGGGATCGGCGACCCTCCCACAGCTTTTGATTTCCCCAAGTATCTCGCCTTCCTCGAACAGCATCATCTGAACTTCATCCGGCTGTGGC
Source organism: uncultured Planctomycetota bacterium (assembly GCA_963802295.1). Taxonomy (GTDB): domain Bacteria; phylum Planctomycetota; class Planctomycetia; order Pirellulales; family Pirellulaceae; genus JAJRVM01. The sequence continues at coordinate 58,055 of CAWDIM010000019.1, forward strand.
GCTGGGAGCTGACGCGTTGGGATGCGGGGGCCACGCCGCAGTACACACCCAAGACCGACATGTATGCCGTGGCGCCTCATCCCTGGAAACGCACCGGTCCCGGCGCGGCACTGGATGGCCGGCCGAAGTTCGATCTCGAGCAATTCGATCCGGCATATTTCGATCGTCTTCGGCAACGCGTGCAGGCAGCACAATCCCGCGGCATCTACGTCGGGATCATGCTGTTCGAGGGTTGGGGGTTGCAGCATCTGGCCGAGGCCTGGAAATCGCATCCCTTTCACCCGTCGAACAACCTCCAAGGCCTGGATGGAGACGCCGGCGGGGACGGTCGTGGGCTGCTGACGCACACCCTGAAGTTGCCCGCGGTCACGCGTTTGCAGGAGGCCTACGTCCGCCATTTGATGGACACCGTTAATGACTTCGATAACGTGCTGTACGAGATCAGCAACGAGACCGGTACGTACTCGATCGAGTGGCAGTATCACTTGATCCGGTTCATTAAAGCGTATCAGCAGGGCAAACCGCGGCAGCACCCGGTAGGCATGACTTTTCCCTATTCGAGCGACACGCAACAGCGGGGCACCAACGCGCACCTGTTCGCCAGTCCCGCCGACTGGATCTCTCCCAATCCCGATGTCGCCGGCGATTATGACTACCGCACCAATCCGCCGCCGGCGGACGGTTCGAAAGTGATCCTGTCCGACACGGATCATCTGTGGGGCATCGGTGGCAATCCCGACTGGGTGTGGAAGAGTTTCCTGCGCGGCCACAACCCGCTCTTCATGGACCCGTACGACAACCGGGTGCTGGGCAAGACGCGGCCGGAGTCATGGAACGGGGTGCGGGTGAGTATGGGCCACGCTCGACGGTTGGCTGAGCGTTTGGATCTGGCCGCCATGACGCCCCGCGAAGATCTCGCGTCCACCCGGTACTGCCTGGCCGGCCCCACACAATATGTCGTGTACTTGCCCGAGGGAGGGGAGGTCGAAGTGGACCTGTCCGGCGTCGCGGGGCCGCTGGCAGTCGAGTGGATGGCTCCGGTTGCCGGAGCAATTCAGTCAGGCAAACCGGTCACCGGTGGCGGCAAACGCAGCTTTCCATCACCCTTGACCGGCCCGGCTGTACTTCTTCTGCGAAAAGAAGAATAGACTTGCGAATCGGTATTTCGACCATGCGAGACAGCGCCACGGCTGCGCTGCCCACGGGAGCCTCTTCGTCACCGTCAGTGCTCCTGGGTCTGGGCATTCAGAACGGCCTCTACGATGGCATCGGCAAGGGCTTTCATCCCCCTGTCGCCCGGGTGCCCGGCGACCCCGTCGTGGATGAAGGATCGTTCTGAACTTGCCGCGTTGGCGGCATCCTGGCCGAGCGGTCCGGCGTTGACGAAAATGCCGTCGGCCTCCTGACACGCCTCTCGGAGCGCTTGGTCCCTGACGGCATCCGCCCAGAAACAACTTCGCACCACCACCAGCGGGCGGCGTTTCGCCAAGGCGCATCGCAGGATGTTCATCACCCCGGCTTTGAACTGCACCCGGGCGTCCTCGGTGTTCATTGCAGGTACGTTTTCTCCGATGGCCAGCACCACCAGATCAGGGTCGAACGCGAAGAACTCCTTCATGTGCAGATCCACGTCATAGTTCGCGTAGTTGCGCTCGAAATCCGCGATGTTTTTGACCATGATCTGGGGCCGAGATCCGGTATGCTGAGCGAGGGCGCTCGTGACGAGATGGACGTAGTCCTTGTCCTCGGAACTGGCCGCCATGCCCCAGTTCCCTGTCCAGCCGATATCCGCTTTGGGACCATGCAAGGTGATGCTGTTTCCCAAAAAAAGGATCCGGCGAATGGCGGAGGGCTTGACCTGTGGCTCGGCGGTGACCGGAAACATGGAGATCCGGAACTTGGTGCAACCGTAGGGAACGAGCGTCACTCGTCTCGCGAGATCCTGCCGGGCAATCGGCAGCAGCGGCAGTTGGGGGGCCTTCGGGTCGGGATTCCACTCGACCTCGACCGCGTTGGCCTGCAGCTTCAGTGGTGCCGCCAAGGGCCAATCCCATTTGGCGGGCATCGTGGTGCGCTCCACCGTCAGGTCGGGCTCTTGCACGTCCAGCGCGAATTTCCAGTGGGCCGACGGATCGGGTGTGTTGGCGTCCGTCGTGTCGGGGATCGGCAGCGCGAACAACAGGGGGCCATAGGAAACCGAGGCGTACGGCACGCCCCGAGTGTGGTTTTCCTCCGGGATCGTGACTGGTGTGGCTCGGTGTGCGCCGTCGGAAGCCGCACCCGGCGAGGCATCGCGGCCTGTCAGCAGCTGCGCGGTCATCGGCAGGTGCAGTCGGACCGTGTCACCCGGTTTCCAGGTCCGATGGACCCGCGCAAAGCCGCGCGGATTCCGTTGGATGGCGACAGCCACGTCGTTTACAGTCAGGTCAGGGGCCTGGCACCAGCCGGGAATACGGAAGTCGAGCGGGAACGCGGCCTCCCGCGCTGGCTCTACCGACATCTCGATCGTTTCGTTGAATGGATAGTCGGTCTTACAAGTGATCACAACCGGTACGCGGTCCGCCACCAGTGCGGTCACCTTGCAGGGGCCGTAGCAGGTTGCCGCCAGAGCGTTGTCATAGGTGGCCATCCACATGTGCGTGACATACCATGGCACAATGCGATTGAGCGCTGCGGTACAGCACAGCGGCGAGTGCTTTCGCTGATACGCGCCCCCTCCTGCCCTGGGGCCGTGCGGGAAGTCAGGCGACAGGTTGGCGAATCGGTTAGGGCTTTGGAAATAGACGTGTGTCTGGAAATCCCGTGAGACCGTGGCCGGCCCCGCGTTGAAAAACGCCCTCTCCGCGCGGTCGGCCATCCGGCCCTCGCCCGACACGAAAAGCAAGCTGAGCTGGCTCCAGATGTATCCCGCGACATCGCAGGTCTCACTCCCTCGGAACGCGCCCGTGGGACCATACCACTCATCGGAAACGGGAACGCCGTGCGGCTGCATGGCCACTCGTGCGAGCAGTTCGTGCCAGCCGATGGCCGCCTGCAGGTAGCGTTGGTCGCCAGTCCACAGATAGCCCACGGCCCAAGGTGTCGTGCTTTCGATGAATTCGACGACGTGAGCGTTGTCGACGGTTGTGCCAGGCTGCAGATCTGGCGCGTCGCGGTAGCGTTTGAGGCTTGGCAAGAGTCCCACGTCTTCCCGTTTGAACATGGCGTTCAGTGCCGTTGCGATACCTTCATTGCCCGTCCAACAGTAGGTGTCAAATGCTGGCCACGGATTGGACATATTGCCGGTGATCCATCGCAGGCCGTCCGGGTCCGCGGCATAGGCTTTCTCGAGCGCCTCCAAGACGTGTTTGTCGCCCGACCCGGCGTAAAAACCTGTCATCGCGCGCCCCAGCAGGCCGCAAGCCCACAGTGGCCAGCCCTCCAAGGCGGCCGTGACCGCCTGTCGGTCCTCGGGATTATGTCGGTCGAGCCACCAGAGGAAGAGCAGACCGTCGGAATTCATGTGGTCGGCCACCGCGTACAACCGCCCCTGCGCCTGCGCGATCAGCGCTTCGTCGTGCAAGAGGTAACCGAGGCGCGACAGACCATCGAACCAGTATCCGCCCCCTTCGTAAGGCCAGGCTCCCCTGTACCAGAAAAGTCCTTCGCCGGTCATCTTGTGGTCGGGAGCCCAGGCCCGCTTGAACTCGTCGTCATACTCGTCCATGTGACCGGTGAAACCATCGCGTGCCGCCAGGCACCAGTCGCGCAGCCAGCCAGCCGGTTCCACTGCACCGGGAGGCAGCGGCAGCAACGCTGGTCGTGTCGGCGGCTCAAAGGGCCGCGCATAGTTGGCCGGCTCCCCGACACTCGGATCGCCCGCACCGGCCATCCCAGCCAGCGCCCAGGCAACACCGCCGAACACCAAGACAAGCAGCAGTCGGTCATCGATTTTCATGATCCGTACCCTCCTCGAGCAACCCGCTTGGACAATGTTATCAGCGTGGAAGTTTCGACCGAGCCCGGCTGGTCCGTTGAGCCCCACCGACCGACGCGAGGACCCTCAGTCCGCGAGCCGTGGTCCGAATGGCAATCGGCAGCCGACACCACAGTTCGGCCAGGAAGGGGACCTTCAAAACGCGTCATGGGGATGCCCTCGCATCTTACTGGCGGGCCGGCATGGCGATGTAGGGCGTGACGCCCCCCTCGCCTCGCTTGACGACCCTGGTTTCGTTCCCGCGTGTTTCGCGAATCAGCGTCTCAAACGGGTCGTCATTGTAGCAGACCTCGTGGAAGAACGCGAAGACGGACGAGTTATCGGTGACGAACATCGGCGCGAGTTTTCCGGCAGTGGTGGTATAGCTGAATCCCCCCAGGATTTCGCTTCGTCCGCCTCCACGCGTTTCCAGCAGCGTGCCGCCGCGTTCTGTCTTGTAGCCGAGAATCCACAGATCGCCATGATCGTTGACGATGTGCGTCCCTTCGTTTTCCACGTCGAGTTGTCGTGCCCAGACTCGTTGTCCCTTAAATTTCAGATCATGTGTGACGAAGTCCTCGAAGAACAACTCACCCCCTTCGGCATTGCGCCAAACGTAAGATCGCAGTCAGATACACTTCGAAACACGATCGTCCGTTGCGTGTCGATCTCAATGCCGCCGCCGATGCCGGCGAAGTGTTCCAGCGAGATCGCGGCGGATGCCCCGTCAACAATGCGAAAGTCAGGTTTCGCTTTGCCGAAATAGTCGATCTGGCCGCCCACGCCCACAACTCGGCGCACACTGCCGCGAATCACCACCGTGGAAGTGAGCAAATAGGAGCCGGGCAGAAAGACGGTTGTCGCACCCGAGTCGATCGCCTGCTGAATCGCCGCGGACGAATCGTTTTGTGCCGTGGGATCGGCACCAAAATCGTCGACATTCACCCATGACTTCATAGCGTCCAGCGGTATCTCGGGTGGCTCTTTTACGAGCAGACGCAGTGAATCGGCTGGCGATGGAAACGGACTGGTTGGCGGATGCGAGCAGTATTCTCCGATATCTGGACCCTCGCTTCCGGGCTTGTCGGCGCCGGTGATGCGATACGCCGCCGATGAGTCGGGAGTGACAACATCCGCCAAGGCGCGGCCATAGCCGCTGGTCTGGATGTCTCTCAGGAAGATGCGTCCACCGTTGAAGTTCACCATCGCAGGCACGCGATTCGCGGCGGTTCGGCCCCTGAGCCTCGCATTGATCAGGCAGAGCGTGCCGTAGCTTTGAATCGCCGGGACACAGTTGTCGCTGACCAGGCCTCGGATGCTGATGGCCTGGCCTTCGTTCGTGAAACCAATGTTCGACTGCCCGCGGAGAGTGATGTGTTCGAATGTCTGTCCGTTCACGGCTCGCGCCGTGCTGATGCCGCGTTGAAAGCCGATGACTTCGCAGTTCCGCACGAGCAGCGGTCCGTTCATGTCGCGATGCCCAAGATCGAGGCCGATGGCGCCGCTTCCCGCGCCGGCCATGAAGCGGCAATTTCGCACCGCTCCCGAATTGTTCGAATAGAACTGTAAACCGATCGCGCACGGATTCTGGTCGCCGACATCGAATGTCAGGTCCTGGACGTAATTGTGGAACCAGTCCGCTGAACCAAAACCACCGCACCACATGATGCTCGCGGGCTGTTGCGGATCGGTGAAGGTGGCGTTCTTCAAACGAATGATGGTCGTCGCAACGTTCTGTCCTTGAATCAAGTTCATGCCCCATGCTTCCTGGCCCGCCGAATTCTTCTTGGACCAGTTGAGCGTCTTGGAGACCAGATAGGTCCCGCTTGGGAAGTAGAGCATCTTGTGCTGCCCCATCATGTCGAAAAGCGCACGCTGAATCGCTTCCGTGTCGTCCGTCACGCCATCACCTTGGGCGTGATACGGCGCTTTCGTTACATCGACAATCGTGTGACTCGGCGGGTAAACGATTTGGGTCTGCTCGTCAAAGGTCGCTCCGACTGGCACGCCCGCGGCCTGGGAAGTGTCGACCGAAACGCAGAGCAGTCCGACGACCAACAAACCGTGCGTGTGATTCTTGAACGACGAGGGGCAACGGCGATGCATCGGTCGATCCCGTGATGAAAGAAGCTGCTGTCGTGACGCGGCCGGCGGCCACAACCAAACAGAAAATTCGAAATCCTAAATTCGAAATCCTAAACAAATTCGAAATCCAAAGATTCAAAACCTCCGCTGCCGGCAACACCACAGTCATGGGGCACCCGCAGATTCTCACTACTGGGCTGGTCCGAAAAAGAGTCCTGACCCCTTTTCTCCTTCAATCTCGATGGCGTAGGACCATTCCCTTCCCGCGGCGATCTCGTCCGCAACTGGGTAGAAGGCGAGCAGGTATCCGGGACCACCGTAGTGCCGATCATCGATCAGATGTGCCGCCTGCGGCAGTCGGACCGCGAGCGATTGGCCATCGCCGATCGGCAGCCTTGCCGAGGTGATGTTCCGGGCCAGATACGGGTCGCCTGCCATGTCTTGCGGCAGATGAACAGGATCCGTATCGGTGCTCATGGCCCGACCGCCGAAGAGGCGTGGTGGGACACAGACGCTTTGGCGAAACGCTTTCACATGCAGAGGAGTTTGGGCCCGCCAATGATAGTCCAAGCTGAGCCGCGAGTTGGCCAGACGCAGTGTTTGGGTGAATTCCAGGGTCTGCTGCCCGTCGGTCCGTTGGCCGGTCAACGTGATGGAGCCGTCCGGTCCAATTTGATGCTTCAGGTTCTGGGTGTCGAAGTTCTGCCACTTATCGTCCGTGACGATCACTGTGGTGACGGTGTCGATCAGTTCCTTTCCTCCCAGGCAAAGGCTCTCGATCGCGCCCCCAGGACCGATCAAGATTGCCATGCCCTGGCCGTCGCGGAGGACCAGATGGCCGTCTCGCTCGACCACACCGGCCGGGCCGGTGGCGGTCAGTGGCGGTTCGACGGCGGGAAATGTTCCCGGTTCGATGGGTCCGCCGCTGGGCAAATAGATCCGGCCGTCCAAGCGGGGCAGGACGAAACGCCGATCAATCTGACCGCTGCTGATATCGCGATGCAACTGGTCGAGTTCGACCGGGGCATCCCAGTCCGTTGGATTCACGACGACCAGACCACCGTCGAAGTGGCGACGCCAGGTGCCGTCCGTTTGCCTCTGACACGGTTCGGTCGGATAGCCCAACGGCGCGTCGAATTCGGGATACCACCAGTACTGACCGCGCCATCGCGTGTGCAAATCGAAGCTATAATAGCCGTCGCCCAGCAAGGTCGTGGTCAGACCGAAACGCATTCGCCCGAGCCGCGCCTGGCCGCGATCGAAATACGAGCTGCGTTCTTCTTGGGAGAGGTTGTGCGTATCAAAAGGCGGCTCGACACCACTGCTGCAACCCAAGACGGTGACGTTCGGTTGCCGCCGCGTCTTGGTCCAGTGCAGGTACTCCTCGAGGACCTTATCCCAGGACATGCCGCGATCGAGGACCGCGTCGATATAGTCCTCCAGATAGATCCCATTAAGATGCTCGTAGGTGTCCGGGCCGGCCTGGTTGGCCATGAAGACCGCTTCGCTGCCGAGCAGTTCGCGCGTGCGGCGGGCCAGCGCCGTCTTGGCCTGAGTCCAGATTGTTGTCAGCTCCTCCCGGTCATCATCCTGGCCGTCCGCATTGTAGTCGACCGTGTACGGTTTTCCGGTGGCGATTTCGCATGCCCAACTGTCGAAGTGGGGGCCCAAGCAGTCGATGAAGACGCCGTCGTAACCGATCTGCTGGACGGCGGGGACCGTCTGTTGCGCGAGCCACTCAACCACGCCGGGGGCCGCCAGGTTCAGCATGTACGTGCCGGGCCATCCGGCGATCGGCTTGCCATCTGCTTGCAGCAGCCAGGGCAGAATCTGGCCGGGCTGCCGGGAGGCAATCGCCTCGTTGTCCGGGATGACGTGAGTGTAAGGCGCACTGCAGGCGAATTGCAGGGCGATCAGGTGCGGGTTGATCTTCTTGAGACCCTTCATTTGTTCGCGAAATACCTTGCCGTCCGGATCGTCGCGCTGCCAACGCTGGACTCCGACCAGGAGATCGTACCGCGCGGCTTCCTCCCACCGACGGTTGTCACCATGGAAACTTGTCCCATCCTCGGTGAAGGCCGTGCCGTAGACATTCGCGATGCGCGGGAAGGAAGGGCCCCGCGCCGGTTCCGCACCGAGTGCGTTCTGCACCAGCAGCAGGGTTAAGCCGCAAGTGGCGAACTGCCGGGAAAAGGAACTTGCCGAAAGGAACTTCATGGACGTTCACGCATTCTGCGAGGGGGGAATGATGTGGTATGGCGGGCAAAACCCCGCAGTCGAGCGGAACCTTAGTCTAACCGATGTCACACCGGGGACGCAAATGACCTCCGCCAGTTCATGCGACCGCCGGGTTCGGATCTACCAACGTCGACTGTGGTTTTGTGGGCAGCGGAGGTATCTGTTCTTGAGTTGTGGATTTCGAATTTGTTTAGGTTTTCGATATTCGGATTTCGGTTTTCCTGATTGGTTGCGGCCGCAGGCCGCGTTAAGATTTGGATATTGGGATTTCGGATTTCCCGGTTTGGTTTCGGCCAGCGGCCGCGTTAAGAGGATACGTGATGACTCACCTTGCTAGACTTTTCGTGTACGTGTTACTGCTTTCCGTGTGTGACCATGCGGCAATCGCGGATGAACTGGTGTTTCCCGGCAAGTCATGGGAACAGGCCACACCCGAATCGCAGGGAGTCGATGCGGCGAAATTGCAGGCTGCGGTCGATTATCTCGCCAATGCCGCGGGTGCTGAAGGCGTCCGACGCATGGTCATCGTGCGCCACGGGCGGATGATCTGGCGAGGTCCGGAGGCGGACAGGGTGCAGGGGATTTGGTCGATCACCAAGGCGTTCACCAGCACGGCGCAGGGACTGTTGATCGAGGACGGCAAGTGCACGCTGGACACCCTGGCGCAAGATTACGATCCAGCTCTGGCAGCCTACTATCCGAAGGTCACGTTGCGGCACTTTGCGACGATGACTTCCGGACTGGACGGCACCGGAGGTGGGTATGACTTTGATGACCAGGGCGCGGGGATCAGAACGCGTTGGTCGAGCCGTTACCGGCGTTCTTCCCGCCGGGCACCAAGTACATGTACTGGGACGAGGCCACGCAGCATTACGGATACGCCCTGACGCAGATTGCCGGCGAGTCGCTGGAGGATTACCTGAAGCGGAGAGTTTTCGATCCCATCGGCATCGCTCATTGGAAGTGGAATCTTGACCTCACCGGAAAGGTGCTGAATTGGACCGGCGGAATGGAGATGTCGGCGGAAGATCTGGCGAGGTTTGGTCTGCTGTATTTGAACCGTGGCAACTGGAACGGCCGGCAGGTGGTTCCCCGCCAATGGGTCGACCAGGCCACGAGCGTTCAGGTCCCGGCTTCGATACCGAACGCCTTGCCGACGAGTTCTCGCAAGGGAGCGGGAGTGTATGGGTACCACTGGTGGCCGAATGGCACCACGCCGGAAGGTACGCGGCGTTGGCCCGATGCACCTTTGAGCACCTATTCACGCAGCGGCTACAACAACAACGATTTGTTCGTTATTCCCGACTGGGGCATCGTCACGGTTCGACTCGGCCTGGACGAGCTGGAAGATGCCATCACCGAGGCCGAATACAACACGTTTTTGCGAATGTTGAGCGAGTCGCTGGTCGTCGCCACGAGGGGCGACAACTAGTGTTCGCTCAAGCCTTCTTCTTTGGACGTCGTTCCGGTGCGGGCAGACGTCGCGCTCCCCCGCGTCATCGGGTCGAACATGGTGCCGCAGTTTCGCGCGATGTCGGGTAGAGTCACGTGAATCTCGTGCTGGAGCAACTCGAGTTTCGCACGAATCATGTCGGCGGTGTGGGGGAACGCGTGGTCGATGCCGTAGTAGCAGTCGAGCCGCATATCGGCTTCCACCCAGGGCAGTGCTGCTTCGGCATTGGCCTGCTCGTCCCGCAGTACCGCGCTCCACCGCGCGAGCATTGCCTGATAGCGATCGACATCCGTCTTCTCGGAATCCTGGCGGTTGGCGAATTCGAGCAACGCATCGCGCAGTTGGCACGACTCGTAGAAATTGGCTTGCGTGCCGCGCTGTGTGGTAGAACCAGCGAATCGGGGAGCTCTCTGCCTCGAAGGTCAAGCGGTGGCGATCCGGCACCAGTGGCTGGGCCGCGTCCAGTTCGAGCACGGCCTGCCTGAGGCAGGATTCCATCTCGCGATAGAATCTGCCGTAGACGGGTACGTTGCCCGTGGGCGACGTCACGAATATCGGTCGGCGGGTAAGGCCTTCGGCGTCGGTTGCCTCGGCCATGAACAAGAATTGTCCGTAAAATACAGCTGGCAATGGGGCAGTGGGCGACACGCACATCGGGTGTGCCGGTCCCAAGTAATACGGTCCGGTGTAGTACGCCGGCTGTTCGGGTGACCAGTCGATGGCGCGGGATACGTGCCCCCACGCCGCGCAGATGTGGGCCGGCAGCCTTGCCGGCGGACCGTTGTGCCAGAGCCATCAGCACGGCGTCCGGCGTGGCCGTGGGGGTCCACCAGAAGTACTTAAACACCTCCGCAGCGCTGCTGCCATGGTCAGGGCGGAAGTACGGAAACACCCAGACGCCGTCCGGCTGGCAACCGGCCAGCGCCTCGGCCCGCGCAGCCCAGCGGTCCAGGCAGGGGATAAACGGGAGCCGCGGCGCTTCGAATCCCAACTCGGGTTCGCTCTTAATGTGGATCGGCACGCCGGCGGCCTGGCAGGCGGCGACCTGCCTCTTGGCACGTTCGCCCGGGCCAATCAGGTCAATGCTGTAGTCACCGATGTACTTCACAACCCCCTCAGGTTTCACCACCGTCTCGTCTTTCTCGATCTCGGTCAAAATCCCCGCGCCTGGCTGCAGCCGCTCGATAAGCCCCAACTGGTATCGGTCCGCCGACCACACATGCTCGGCGGAATAGGGCCAGGCGATGATCTCCGCCTGCGGATTCACGCGCCGCGCCGCAGCCAGCAGATTGTTGGACAGGTTGGCCACCACCGTCTCTGCCCCCAAGAGTTCGCACCGCGGACAGTTCGTGTGACCCTTCGGCGTGCCGAAAGACCGCATGAAACAGTGATAGAAGCTCTCGCCGCCATTGATCAGGAGGATTCCATCCAGGGCGGCCGAACCGAACAACTCCTCGACGGTTTCCATGAGATATCGTTGCACGAGCGGATGCTCCGTGCACAACACGTATTCACCGTCCGCTTTCCAGGTCAAGGCCCCGCGAATTTCTGGGTGCGCTGCGAAGATGGGGTCATTGCCCGGGAACTTCTGGCGGGTATTCACCTGACAATACGTCTTCACCCCATAACGCTTTGCTTCCCGGACGGCGTCCATCAAGGCCCGACGCACGTCGGGACGCCGCCTGCTCTGGAGTTCGGGGATCGCATCCGATACAGATAGCGCAAACAGGCTTTCCTCGCCTTCGAAATAGGTGTTGAGCAGTATGGCGTTGCGCCCCATGCATACGAGATCGCGCATGGAACCCATCCAGGGAACCACTCCCAATCGCACGGCTACCCGCGGCGCATAGATCTGCTCCCCACGCGGTAGAATCGGCGCTTGCCGCATGCCCATCAGGTCGATCAGTTTCACCACGCCGTCGCGCATGCCGGCGGCATCAAGTCCCTGCACGACGACGCGCTGGTCGGCAATCGAGATGGTGAAGCTCTCGGCAACCGATGGATTTCCACCACCCGCATCCAATAATGCAAGCACGTGATCTGCCGCGTGAAGTAGCTCAGCGCGAGGGACTTGGACGATCGGTAGGCGGATCTCCATGCGCCGGTTGAGAAACTCCTGGAGGTGCTGGGCCATGATCGGCGTCAGTGGATTCGCGTCGAGCGGAATGGCGATTCGCCAGTGGGAAGCAAGGCCAACTTCCTGGCTGTCCGGTGCGGCAGCAGGGTCGCGCGCGAACCTCGCAAAGTAGTTCTTCGAGAGAAATGCGTATCGGCACGCATCGTACGCCTGGGCCGTTGCGGCCGCCCGGAAGCACCGGATCTGCTCTAACGTCTCTGGCTCCGTCACTTCCTCCCCCCCACACGCCTGGCGAGCCGGAAATACGTCGGCATTGGCAAAGAAAAACAAGAACACCAGTAACGCTGCCCTGCGACGACCGTGCCCGAGACAAAATGCTCTGACTGTCTGGAGTGAGTGGAATGGCATGTTCTTGTCACCGCGAAATGGGGGAGTAGTGCAGGGGTTGCGGCCGAGTGCCGGGCAGTTCGACCAGGATGCTCTAGGGCGTGGCCGCCGGGGGGCATCGACGTCCGCTGCGGCAGGCATCGTATCGATGCCCAACAGCGAGAATGTATGCAGTGTAACCAAACAAACATGTTGCCGCCTCAGTGGGCCCGCGTATTCGCAGCGCCATTGCCTCGGCAGTTGCAGCAACGGGGCCGGGCCCTAGTGGGATGACTCTGTGCGCTCTTTGCGGTATTGGGCCCTTGCCTCGCGCACCCAGCAGCTCAGGCATTCACAGTCCGGGAGGTTGCACGTGCCGTGGAGGTCCTCGGTCTGCAACTGTTCGATGGAGTCGAGGACCAACTCGCGCGTTCGGCGATAGCGATCGTCCTCGACGCTGGCCCAGGGGCTGTCGAACTGGCCCCAACCACCGGACTCGATCGCGAGCGGGCCGCGATCATGGCGTCGAGTTCGTCCTGTGCGGGGGCCTCTGCGAGACAGGGGAAGGGACTCGCCGCACAAACAACCAGAAGGGAAAGGGCGATCCATGAAATCGAATTACGTCGCATAGCCGCACCCATGGTTGGTGGTGGGAGGGATTGGTCGTGGCAGGCAGTGGGCAGACAGACTGCTCCTGGGAAGTCCAGCCTAACCCGGTCGGCTACCTGGACGCAAGAGTGCATTCCCATTTGCCCAGTCCCATTTGCCTAGTCGGCCGTTGCGCGAAATGAAGAGAATCGCCCTTTCCGCGGACAAGAGGTATGCTGGCGCGACTTTACCGATTACTTGGTACGCACGACTTACGGTGTGAGTTATGGGACTGTCCACGCCTTCGAGACCCCGGGAGATGGTATTATGCGAAGGGTCCGCACAGCCTGCTGCATCCTGTTGTTCTCGTCCTTGATCGCTTCGGCTGGTAAGCCGCTCGCGGATCAGGACGGGCGCCCGCGGGACAGGAAGCTGGGAACGATCAACGTGGATAAGCTCGAAAACTCGCCGATCGTTTTTCGCGGAAGACTGTGCCGCTGTGAGTGGTAGCGGGACAAAGGCTGCTATTACTAGGTCGCGCAGGACACGGGCCGTGCTGTGACACAGCCGCACGAAACATGCTGGTTGATCCGAGGAGTTAAGGTTCCACATTCGAACCCGGGAGTCCTATTGATGAGAAGCATAACTTGTTTGGTCATGATTGCCTCGTCGGTTCTGCATTCCTTCTGCGAGGGCGAGACGTTTTACGTTGCGCCAACGGGTAGTGACGCAAATCCGGGGACGGAGGCTGCGCCGTTTGCCACGTTAAAGCGGGCGCGGGATGCCGTGCGGGCAGCGAAGGCGTCGGCCAACGATGGTCATTCGGTTGTCATCGGCGGCGGGGTCTATGAGTTGGCCACGCCGGTCGTGTTCACACCGGAGGATTCGGGAACGGTGGAGCATCCGGTGCGGTACATGGCGAAGGCCGGCGAACAGCCGGTGTTTCGGGGTGGACGGGTGATTGGGGCGTGGAAACGCGTCGAGGGGGATCTGTGGACCACCGAGGTTCCGGAGGTGAAGGCGGGGAAGTGGTATTTCCGGCAATTGTTTGTCAACGGCCAGCGGCGTCCGCGCACGAAGCTGCCACAGGACGGGTACTACAAGATGGCGGGTGCCGGGACGCCTCCGAAGCGTTCGTTTCAATTCAACGCAGGCGAGATCAATGAGAAATGGACGAATCTCAACGATGTCGAGGTGGTGGTGCTGCAGTTCTGGACCGACGCACGATTGCGAATCGAGTCGATCGATGCCGGTTCGAACGCGGTTACGTTTACGGGGGATGCCTTTCGCCCGCTCGATTGGAACAAGGGATGGTACGTCGAGAACGTGCGGGAGGGTTTGCTGGCGCCGGGACAATGGTATCTGGATCGCGGCACGGGCGTGTTGACCTACTGGGCTCAGCCGGGCGAAGACATGGAGACGGCCGAAGTGGTGGCGCCGGTCACTCGCCATTGGCTTCGGTTCGAGGGGGATGCCGCCAACGGCCAGTTCATCGAGCATTTCGCGCTGGAAGGCTTGACGTTTCATTGTTCCGACTGGGCGCTCGACGACACGCTGGGGTACAGCTATCCGCAGGCGGCGATCGACGAGCATCCGAACGAACCGTTATTCCAGGGATGGCCCGAGGGCGATTCGATCCCGCAATCGCAGATCGAGGTGCCCGCAGGCATTTTTGCGAACGGGGCGCGCGACATCGTGTTCCGACGATGCGAGTTTGCCCACACCGGCGGTTGGGCGATGGACTGGCAGATCGGCTGCAAGGACATCAGGATTGAGCACAGCCAATTCCACGATCTCGGCGCGGGCGGCATCCGCGTGGGCAGCCCGAAAATCGTCCCCACGGACGCCGAGGAGACTTCGCGCGTCACCATTACGGACTGCCATCTTCACGATGGCGACCAGGTCTATCTGGGCGCACCGGCGATTTGGGTCGGGCAGAGCAGCGGCAACATCATTGCGCACAATGAGATTAACGGCGCGTTTCAATGGGCCATCTCCGTCGGATGGAACTGGGGGTACGTGCCGCCGAATCGTGCACGTGACAATCGCGTCGAGTTCAACCACGTGCATCACCTGGGTGCGAGCGCGTTGGGCACACATGGCGCCATCTACTCGTTGGGCGTGCAACCCGGCAGCGTGATTCGCAACAACCACGTGCATCACATCGGGGGTGGGGGGAGCGGAATCGTGCTCGACAATGCGAGCATCGGCATCCTGGTCGAGAATAATGTGGTGCACAACTGCGAGTTCTCATCGTTCATGTGCAACTTCAACGATCTGGGTAATATCGTGTTGAACAATGTTTTCGCACTCGCCGGCAAGAGCCAGATGTATCGCATCGGCGACGTGCCCGCGGATACGAACAAGATCCACCAGACCGGCGTGTTTTTCCATAATATTTTCTACTGGAAGACGGGGACGTTGTTCGAGCGCGAGGATTGGGTCGATTACAGCATTATCATGGACAATAATCTCTACTTCGACGCGACACTCGCCCCGGTGAAGTTCTGCGCCTTCACGCTGGAGCAGTGGAAGGCCAAGGGGCTCGATCAACATTCCCTGGTGGCCGACCCGCTGTTTGTCGATCCGGACCACGGCGATTTCAGCTTGCAGCCGGCATCGCCCGCCTTTCAGCTCGGGTGGAGAGCCATCGACCTCGGTGCAGTCGGACCTCGGGCGCGGTAGGACACGCGTGTGCGAACACGCCGCTCCGATCGGCAGACCACCCGACAGCATGCGTTGGGACATTGGGTCCGCGCGGGCCAGGCGAGGGAAGGTTGATCGGCGCTGGGGAGTGTTGTTCAATGGCGTATCGGCCTGATCCTGTTCGGATTTGTCGCCTTTGCGAACGAGAAGAAATACTTGCTGATTCTGGAAAGAATGATCGGACCCAACACGGTCTCCGGCGAAGATTAAGTCGCGGGCGACGGATCATGCGGTGAAGTTGCTTCGACCTGCTCGCTGCTGGACTGCCTTAACGCTCGGCACGACGCGGTAGAGCCCACTGCAGCACGTGACGAAACCGTTCGATTTCTTCAGCGTCGTAGGGATTCCGGTCCGGGCGAAAGAGGTCGTGCTGCCAGACCTCGGGGTCCGGCTGGCCGGGCCGGTGCCCCCAGGGCAAGTGCGTCTGGGTCTTACCGTTGACCAGTCCCCAATGCAGACAACCGACACGGTAGCGTCGAAAGACGGGCAGGCAGTCCATCACGGTCGATCCCAGCCCTCGATTAAGCCATTCCGTACACACGATGGGTCGGCCATAGTGCTGCATGGCCTGCAGGTGGCGTGTCAGATCCTCGACACTGCCGTAGTTGTGGAACGAGGTGATGTCGCTGTGTCGGTGGATCAGTTCGTTCAGCCGAGCGTGACCGTGGAACTCGCCCACCGTCAACGGTTGAGTTGGCTCGACCTGGCGCGCCCACGCGAACACGGCCTCGACCAACGGTATCGAGACATCGCCCAGCCCACCGTTGGTCGGTTCGTTGTAGAGATCCCAGACCCATACACGCGGGTCTTCGCGAAAGTGGGAGATGATGTCCTGGACATAGGTTTTCAGTCGTGGCCAGCTGGACGCGTCCCGCACCAGGCCATGTCCCGGCGAAGGAGTCCAGCCGTTGGCGTACCAGCCAGGCACCTCTTCCGGTTGCCGACCGAAGACGGGATCCGAAATCGGGCCGAAAACACAATCATCGAACAGCGTGAACATGACGCGGATGCCGTGACGATCGCACACTGCCAGGAAAGTCTCCAGCCGCTTCTTGAACGCTTCCGGCTCGGCTTCCCACACGACGAACGGCAGCACAACGCGCAGAGCATTGAATCCGATTTCCTCGGCCAGCTGCAGCTCCTGATCGATGCGATCCGCGTCGAAGCTGTAGTCCATCCACATCTCCGTATAGCTGATGGCGTTGGCGGGAACGTAGTTGAACCCACATGGCCAGGGCTGCTCGTCGTACCACTGCCAGACGCGTTCTCGCGACCAGCGTCCCGGCACCTGCTCTTCCACCACATCCGCGGAGTTCTCGACACCAATGCCGACGTCGATGAACTGTCCGCCCCAGGTCTGGCGGCAGTGAACGGCCAACGCATTCGTGCCGGGGCGCAAGGTTGCGCGCGCCTCGGGCGTGATCGGCAAACGCTGGTACCCCGTACTCCACTTCTCCGGGCGAGCGGCCAATACGCCGTTGAGATAGATCTCCGGATCTTCGTCGAAGTGCACAATCAGTACCGGTTCAGCATCCTCGTCGGCAGACCAGTCGAACTGGCGTCGCAGCCAGATATCGGAAGTCTCCCAGTTGGTGCGGGGAGCGCGCCCAATACCTGGCTCCTCCCGGCCGAAAGGTGCCTGGCCCGGCTGCCACCGGGTATCGTCGAAATCGTTCTGCTGCCAGTTCGCCGCCGGCTCCGTCAGCGTGTAACGCCACGTGACCTCCGCGCGCCGCGCAGTCGGCACTAACTCGGAAAACGTTACCGGCAGCCGTCCCAGAAACTGCTTGATCAAGGCCATCTCCCGATCGTCAAACGCACTGCCATCGGGGCGCAGCACATCGTGTTGCCAAAGCTCCGGTTGAGGCGAGCCGGGGGGCGAACCCCAGTGAAAATAGGTTTGGGTGCGTCCCGCGACGAGTCCCCAGTGGTAGCAGCCGATCTGGAATTCATGGAACACCGGCAAGAGCTGCTCGAAGTTGTTGTCGCTTTGTCGCAACAGCCATTCGGTGCAGAGCACGGGCCGCTGCCAGGCGAGGCACTGGGCGATCTTGCCGCGAATCCCCGCGGGAGCGTCGTAGCCATGGAAACTGATGACGTCGGAAAGCTCGCACAATCGTCGCGACATGGCTCCTTCGAAATCGGTCCACACCCCCACCGTCAACGGCTGCACTGGTTCGACCGCGCGGGCCCACCCGAAAGCGGCTTCCACCAGCGGCAGGCTCCGCTCTCCCATTCCGGAATTGCCCGGTTCGTTATACAGATCCCACACGGCGATCCGGCGATCCTGGCCGAAAGTACCGACCAGATCCCGCACATACTGCTCGATCCGCGGCCAGGCCGACCGGTCGGTTACCATCGCCAAGGGGGGGCTCGAAACCCATTGACTGTTGTGCACACCGGGAATCGGATCTGGTTGCGGACCAGCCTCCGCAACGCGATCTGCGAAGTTGCAGTCGTCCAGTAGTATCGGCATCACGGAGATGCCCCGGCGCGTAGCCAGATCCAGGAACGTCCCCAGATGTTGTTTCAACGCCGCGGCGTCCGCCTCCCACACGACGTAATTGATGAACACACGCACGGAGTTGTAGCCGAGCTGACGGGCCCAGCCGAGTTCACGATCGATCGTGACGGGATCGAAGTCCTGCCACATTTCGATGTTATTCACCGCCGAACTGGGCAAAAAGTTGCAGCCGATCAGCCAGGGTTGTGCTTCTTGCCAAGCCACAGCCTTCGACACCGACCAACGGCCGTCGGGTTCCTGAGCCCGGACCGGGGCGACCACTGGCAGGATACCAAGAACCAGGATGGCCATGGTATCGGCAACATGGTTACGTGTGCCTGCCAAACTTGAGCCGAATGGAAACATGAGCGGCCCTCCGCGCGGGTTTGTGGGGTTATGTCAGACGACATGGGAGCAGCGGTACGGCAGAGCACCAGCAGTTGCGGCGTTTTACGTCGACGCGTGTGATGCGTTGCCAGAGTTGTGCGCCATCGTAACAGCCGAACGACCCAGGTACAACAGACGGCGCAATGAAGGTGTTGGCCAACGATGGTCATTCCGTTGTCATCGGCGGTGGGACCTGTGCAATGGCCTCACCGATGATGATTTCAGCGGAGGATTCGGGCACCGCATAACAGATGGATCGCCATCCTTCCCTGGCCGGGCCTTGGTGAGCCGAAAAATGACCGCTGTGGGTTAGTCGCGGAATTGAAACGCGAACAGATCAGCGTCGTGCAACAGAAAACGTACTCGTACGACGCGCCCGCTCACCGCAGTTAAATCCGCTTGTTCTTTCCAGGAGACCGTCCGGTCCAGGGTGTCTCCGAAAAGCTCATCGCAATCGTCGCTGGCAAAGCCGGGCAACGGGCGCCCGTCCACATCCTGCAATTCAACCCGCACGCTGCCCGCTGCCGATGTGGCGAAGTTGAGTGACAGTGATTTCCCCGAGAAGGTGATGGGCTTGGTGATGATCTCGCCACCGGAAAGGGGCGCCCGAGCTGCGACGAATCCGTCGATTCGCAGGGTATATCGCCGCATCTTCGCCGTGCGGTGCCAGTAGTTTTCCGGCAGGTAGAGCGAAAGTTCGGACGCTGCGCCAGGCAACTTGCTCGCCGTTTCCACCAGGCCGTACGCCTGGTAACAATCGCCATAGACCCACGTTCCCGGACGCTCGGGACCGCTGCGGACGAAGGCCTCGCCCCAACGCTGGAACGTCTTGCCGTCGCGACTGGACATGAACAGCCCGTCCGTGATCGCCGTACCGATTCGCTGCTCGACCTTCGAGCGCAATTCCCGGTGTCCGGTGTCCGGCAGGGCGCGCATCGACGGGGACCAGTTCCGTTCGACATACCGAGTGGGGAAGCCGAGGTAGAGATGTGGCGCCCGGTAATAGGGACTGACGCCATTCGTGTAAAGCTGCTCATCCGGCGTACCCGCCGGGTACTGCAGTAGCTCCGGATCAGTCCACGTCACGAAATCCCGCGAGGTGGCGGTGCGGATGTCGCGAATGCCATTGTGAAAGTCGCGAAAGTAGGCGCGGTATCCTTGGATCGCGTCGTCCCAGAACGCCAGATTCTGGGAGTCGAACGCCCCTCTGGTGATGATCGGCGCTTCCTGCCAGCGACGCCAATGGATGCCGTCAGGCGATTCGTACGCCAGGAGACCGCCTTTGCCCAGCCCGACAGCCTTGTAGCGGGCCGACGCCGGGCAGGCGGGATTCGTGTCGAGAAAGGGAGTGAAGTTGTCGACGACATCGACACAGCAGATGTTGTTCTCCTTGGAGCCCTGGAATTCATAAAGGCCCAGGTGCGGCTTGTTCCACGTTATGCCGTCTCCGCTTTCGGCGTAGGCGACATAAAACGGGTGCTGCGGTGCCGTCTCGTCCGCTTCAAACGGCCAGTGGTAGGCCATATACCACATCCGGTACCTGCCGCCATCCTGCAACACTCGAAAATACCCGCAGGCACTTCCCTCCCAGGGCTGGTCACAAGCGATGGCGACTTCCTGGGCCTGGGGATGCTGGAGTTCCAGGCGGACGTCGCGGAGCGACTGGACCAGGTACTCGTCGACGAACAACTCGCGACGCGAACCGATGGCCACCGACTCCACAGCGCCAGGATCTTGCGCCGCCGTTACGGAACCGGATATCATCAACAGGCCGAGAACCCCTAATCGTGCCAACCGCGTCATGATGCGGGCCTCCCGAGTAAATCCACCAGCCTACCGGTGTCTCAGCACTTCCCCAAGCCACGGCACCGCGTGGGAGCCAGAGCAGGGAACGTCACTCTATTGTCTCGGCCAAAACGTCGGCGCCAAGCACTGTTGTTGCCAAATCACAAGCACGGTTGTTGCCAAATCAATGGTCCGTTGCTCTGTCGGACGGATCGCGGTTCGGCCGCATGGCGGCTCCACGTTCCTCCCGCCCGGCGACGCGTGGATCGTCTATCCGGGCGATCGACAGTTGCTCGATTCCATTCGCCATGAGGCCATGCGCGACGGGGTTGAGGACTATGAATTGCTGACGTTACTGGCCAGCCGAAACGGCGAGCAGGCCGCGGCGTTGGCTCAAAAAGTTGTCGCGTCGTTCACCAGCTACGTTCGCGATGCAGCAACGTTCCGCCAATTGCGCCAGGAACTGCTGGAGGCGCTGGATTAGGTAAAAAAGGGGTCAGGACTCTTTTAAAAGAGTCCTGACCCCTTTGTGTCTTCAGATGATTCGGGAGGCCAAGTTCCTGGCACGCGCCTGGATCAGCAGTTGCTGCCATTTGGCCGCTTCTTCAGGTTTGCCCCACGCATTGTACAGGTAGACCAGTCCGTCAAGGGCAACGACGACGCTCTTCCGCTGTGGCACTGGGATGAGCACTGCGCGATGGAGCAAGCCGCTGCTGCCCGATTTGAGAAGTGGTTCCGCTTCGGCAAACTTCTGTCGAGCGGCATCGGGGTCCGTGGCGAGCAGCTCGCTACCCTGAACAGCCAGCGCGATGCCGAGCCTGGCTTGAGCGTCAAACAGCTCCCATTTTTTGGCCGCCGACGCTTCGCGAATACTCACGCACTCGCGCCAATACGATTCTGACGCGGCGTACTGCTTGTACTGAGACAACACTTGAGCGACGTTGGACAGCAGCGTGGCGAACTCCTGATCCCGGCCCTTATGAGCATCACGGCTTCGCGCGACCAGATCCGCGAACATCGGCAATGCCTCTTGCGGCTCCTCGGTTCGAAGTCTGGCAGTTGCGGCTTGAAACATGGTCGAGAGCGTTTCACGATGATTCGGTCCCAGGCTCTGGACGCTCAACCGCAACGTGTCTTCGTAGAGCTCCATCGCCTTGCTCAAGCGTTTTCGATTGACATTGGCCATCGCCAGGTGGTTCATCGAACGGATCGTATCGAGATGGCTCGGGCCGAGCGTGTTACTGCGCCGCTTGAGCGTATCCTCGAGTATGGGCAAACCGCGGCGTGAATCGCGGTGAGCCAGATATGTCATCCCCAGCCGGTCTCTGGCGGCGAGCGTGCTGGGATGATCCGCACCAAGCTTCGCTTCGCGCAGCTCGCACACCTGTTCGTGCTGCTCACTCGCCAGCTCCAGTTCCCCCAGGCTCACGAACGTGTCTCCCCAGAGCGAACGAAGGGACGCCTCCACCAACGGTCGATCGGCGCAGGATTCGGCGATTTGCTGTTCGGCCACATCAATCGCCTCGTTGACCGTAGTATCGCGTCCCAGCCCGCCGTCCCAAAAAAATGGTCGCGAGGCGGATAAGACGTTCTGACGCACGAATTGCAGTACAGCATCGTGTTCTTCCTGGCTTGCTTCTGCCTGGCTGGCAACGTCTTGCAGCTGCGTATTCGCTTCGTCCGCTCTGCCGTTGGCTGTCGCCAGCTCCTGATCCTTCTTGGCCGCAGTCAATGCGTAAGTGATCACGCTGCTGATCGCAACGAGGAGCAGGACCAGGCTGACCATCAGCATGCGTGCGCCTCGCCCGGAGCGGATGGCATTATCGTAATGGTAACGAGACGAACTGCCGCGGCTGATCAAGACGCGGGTGATCGCGTCTTCGGTCTGCAGCGCCGCTCGATTGGCTGCTCGTTCAGGCTGGTGCCAGGTATGGGTTGGCAGTGTCGCAGTTCGCGCGGAATAATCGATTCCGCCGTCTGTGCCACTTGGGCGAGTCGTCGCATCGGATGGACGCCGTGTGGAACGATACCTGGCGACGTCGTAGGGAGGGCCATGGTCGGAGCTGTACGCAGCCGACGGCTGCGGAAGCGGGCCGAGCGGGGTTGGAGACGCAACGGCGCCCTCGTCGGTGGCGATATCCAGCGCGCGCAGTTCGTCCACGATTGAGGAGCCGGCACTGGCGATCAGGGCGAGGCACCGACCGGGGTCGTGATGATACTTTCGCAGCAATCGTTGCTTGAGCGTGGTGAGCAGTTCATATTCGTCGCGTTGGAGGACCCGCTGCTGGACGAGTCGCCTGCCGGGCGACCTGACGGCATCGTCGCGCCACAGTCCGACAGACTCTTCCAGATCTCCGCGTGAAATGAAGCTCAGCTGTCTTGCCAGGACAAGGAAGAGCAGATTCGGATCGGCCACTGACGTGTGCATGCCAACAGACCTCACAGCGAGGGAACCACATCACCACTCCCCCATTCTGGCACCTCCCCACCCCTCATTCAAGCGCACCGATGCACGCCTGTGCCAAAAGAGAGTCCTGTCCCCTTGTAGCGCTCCTTTATCGTTTTTTCAGTGCTCCGCTGAACAACGCCACAGGTTCAGCAGCAGTCTGTCTGCCACAGGGTCATTGCCAAGATGTTCGACGATGTTGAATTGGGACAGTATCAAGCGGCCGCGTCCGTGCGTGATCACGGTCAGGTCGGTGCCGTGCCAGACTTCGGTCGGCCCGGTATAATCCTTGCTGTAGTCCCATGATACGCAACCGGCCAGGGGCGCTCCGGGCAGTTCGAGCAGCGTGAAATGCGGCACGACGTTCTGGTAAACCTGGCCCATGAACCCACCCGTCGGCAGTCCATCGAACGCGGCGTGCGGTCGCGTGTAGTGATTGACGGGAATCCACATGCCCTTGGCTGGTTGGCGTTTTGGGGCGAAGGGAAATGCGCCGGTCGTGACCAGTGGATTGGCGGCGGTGGGCACTTGCAGCCAGATGGCGGTCGCACCCTGCTGGACGTGGCGCAGGAGCGCGGTGAGTTTCATCAGGCCGGGTTCTTGACGCGGCTCGGCGAAGGCAACGACCACCGGACCCTCTGGCGCACGCTCCGAATCCAGTTGTCGCACCGTCATACCGTGCCGCTCGAAGAAGGGCGTGAGTGTGTTCTGTGGGTCAAAGACGGTCACGGTCGTCGTGCCGGGCACGAGTTGTTCGCGGCCGACGATGAAGACGTCGTGGCGATTCTCTGCGAGCATCCGTTCACCTTGTACGAGCCTTGCGTGAATCGTTTGCGCACCGCGCCGATTCTCCGTCGGCAACGGTTCGTCGAGCAGCGAAGTGCTGCCCGTGCCGAGTTTGACTTGCCGGCGGACCTGCCACGAAGCGCCGCCGAGTGTGACGACCAGTTCAGCTTCCGTGGGGGTGTCTTCGTTGACGGCGGTGACGGTTAGTCGTGCGCCTTGCTCGGCGTAGATGTTCTGCGGCACGGCCCGCACCACGATGGACAGCGGCTGGTTCGCCTCTGTAACGGACTCGTACAGGCGTTTGGGTTCGCGCCACATGTCCAGTACGCCCGCGCCCAGCACCCAATCGCCGCTGGTACCACGCCACACCTTCGTAATCCTGCTCGACCTCCTCCCAGCAACTCGGCACTTGAATCGTCCGTGGCGGTTGCTCATCGAACACCTCTGCCCGCCACCACTCTTTGCCGCGTCCCTCGTTGGCCCGGTCGAACAGGATGCGCCACTCGCCGTCCAGCGGCACGACGCCGCGCGGGGAATCAACTTCAGGTCGCGATTCCTTCCGGAGTGGCATCGGAGCGCAGGTTTCCGTTCGCCATGCGGCAAGCTGCGCCTTCAGACTCGCAACAACTTCCGGATGCGCCCCGCTGATGTCGCGCGATTCCGATACATCGGTTGCCAAGTCGTAGAGATCGATGCTGCCGTCTTCCAGGTCTTCAATGAGCTTCCAGTTGCCCCGCCGAATAGCACTGGACGGCTGCTGGCCTCCAGGCGCGGCGTCGCCTTCCAATGGTCCAATGCCACGGAGACGATAGTTCGGGTAATGCCAGCACAGCGCACGCTCCGGCCAGGCGACAGGCTTGTCGTCGAACAACGGCACGAGTGACCGGCCGTCGAAACTGTTCGCCGCGTTTCTGGCTGCGGGATCACCGGCGAGTTCCAGCAGTGTCGGCATCAGATCCAGTTGCGAAACGAACGCGTCGCTCGTCCGCCCCGCAGGAATCCGGCCATCGAAACGGATGCCGAACGGGACGCGGATGCCCCCCTCCCAAATCGTTGCTTTGCCGTCGCGCAACGGATAGCTCGAGGTGAATTCTCCGGCTTCGATGCCGCTTTCGGTGCGGCGGGGTCTCCCCAGCAAGCCGCCGTTGTCGGAGGTCAGAATGATGATGGTGCTGGAGAGCAGTTGGCGGCGCTCCAGTTCCGCCATAACCTCGCCGACGCTTTGGTCAAGCGCCTCGACCATGGCAGCGTAGGATGGGTTGCGGTGCAGTTCGCTCTTGGGCAGTGCCGCATACTTGGCCGATAGCTCCGGTTTCGGTTCGAGGAGTTGAGCGCCCGGCCCCAAGCAGGTGTGGACTAACGTGTAGGGCAAATAGAGAAAGAACGGGCGAGCGTCGTCCGCGCCTTTGTCCAGAAAACGGCGGGCGCAAGTGGTCAGGTAATCGGATGAATAACCGTGCGGTGCGGGATAGTCGGACGAGCGCTGTTTGGTTGCGGACTTCGCCGCATCGAGGTGACTGTTGCTGTTCAGTAAGACATAATCCTCGAAACCGCGTTGCGCCGGCGTTTGCGGACCCACGTGCCACTTGCCGAAAACGCCCGTGCGATAGCCCAGTGCATTCAGTCGTTCCGACAGGATCTTGCGGTTCGCGGGGAGTTGGAGTCGGTTTTCCGGTGGCATCAGCGGAACCTTCTCGATCTCCACTTGTTCCAGGAAACGCCCGGCGACCACCTCGTAACAGCCCTCGCGCACCGCATGGCGTCCGGTCAACAGCGCAATGCGCGATGGCGCACACAGTGGTGCGTCGCTATAAGCCTGCGTGAAACGCAGGCCCATGCTGACCAACCGGTCCATGTGCGGCGTCTGGTGATACCGGTTGCCGTAGCATCCCAAGTCAGCGTAGCCCAGGTCATCCGCAAGGATAAATACGATATTAGGTGCACTGCGTTGTGGGGTATGTGCCAGACATGTTTCCGGTGATAGTGACAAGATCTGGATGCATGGGATAAGTATAAATGTAGCAATTCTGTGCAGCACAAGACGTGGAAATGCCTGCCTGCGGTGGAGGTGAGGGACGTGGAGCAGTGAAACGGGCACCGAAAGCCTCCTGTCACTCTCAAAGAATGTTGCGATGGTGCCCGTGAAGGGCGGTAACTACAGCGATCGTCGGCTGGTGGGGCAGAACGCGTGGGCGCCCCCGTAGCTGCGGTCGCGTAGACCGCGGGGGGCGCCGGAAGGCGTAGGGCGTTTCCCCCATACCTATTTTCCGCGTGTATGACGCGCCAGGATCTTCTTGGCGGCCTCGACATTGTCCGGAGGCACCGAAATCGATGGGCGAACGCCCGTGGGGTCCATGGCGTAATCGAGGCCCTCCTTCTCCAAATCCGAGCAGACGGGCGCAAACACCTCCCATTCCACCTCTCCGACGTGAACCCAACTACGCATGTCGATTTCGGGCACGTCATTTGAACCAGAACAGCCACACGAAAACACCATCGCTGCGACGCAGAGGCCGCAAAACGCGACGACCTTCAACTTGGACATGTAGCGACTCCTTACAACTTGTATGGCGGAAAGAGAAGGGTTAAAGGAAGCTTACCAGGCATACCGCATGAGGTTCACGCGGCTGCCGAAGTAGATGCCGGTGTCAGTGATCGCCCACCCGCACGTGATCGGCTGCGCGGGCCGCGCGAATTCCGTCACCTCAAATGTTTGCGGGTCGATCGTGAAGATGCACTGGTCGGACAACCCGTAGATCCGCCCGTCCGTCCAACGCTGCAACGAGATCTCGAGGGGGTGGCCGATGCTGACGGATGCCTTGTGCAGGATCTTCATTTCCTTCGCGTCGAGGACGACCAGAGTGGGGCCGGTCAGGCAGGCGAAAATCTTGCCGTCGGCTTCGGCGAGCGAGATGACCGAGCCCTGGCCGGGGACCGGGATCAAGTCGGCTACCGTCTGTTTTCGGACCGGGTCCCACGCGAACAGGTGAGCATCCGTTTCGGTCGGGTGGCTTCCGCCGCCCCCCGTAATGGAGCTCCCGCCAAAGATCAGTCCGCTGGCCGGCTCCCAGACCAGCGCGACGATCGACTGGTTGGGGATCAGGTTCCGGTAGTTCTCGACCACCTTGTCGGCCTGCGGGTCGTACACGCCCATCGCCCCGCCCAGCTGGCCGTAGGGCGGGAGCGAGCCGATGTAGACCCGCCGGTCCGCTCCGACAATCATGGCCCGTGGCCGAAGGTGGCCGTCACCGATATTCCCGAATCCGTACGGATTGTTCTCCGGCTTAGCACCGTAGTTCCACGGTTGCTCTGGGTCGTAGATCGACAGCCAGCTACCCGGATATGCGCACAGGTAGAGCCGGCCGTCCAGATGCGCAAAGCTGTAGATTTCCCCACCGACCGGCGTCGGGTTGCCTGGGTTCTGCATCTCGCGGGTCAGGGGGTCGTACCAGAACAGCTCGAGTGGCATGGCTGTGCTGCCGTAGATGACGCCGTGCGGCCCCTCGCCCACAACGAAAATGCCAGAGCCAGCCCCTTGGTAGGCGAACTTCTTCTCGTCCGACTTGCCGGACTGCGGGTCTTGTAGGGTATAGTCGCCTTGAAGGTTGAAGCCTGTGAGGATCCGGCCGTCCTGGAGCTGCTGGGGGGGCTCGCCGGCGGCCTGGTCGGCCGCGATCTCTTCGGCCTTGCCCTCCTGCATGCGATAGTAATGCGCGCCAAGCTGGCCGTACACGCGTCCGTCCGCACCGCGGTAGACCCGCCCGCAGCCCTGGATAATGTGTGACTCGGGAATGGCCAGCTGGTGCCGGCCGCTCTTGATCTCGTACGCGACGATGCTTCCCCGGGACATCCCGATGCCAACATACACCCAACCATCGCGATCCGCAGCGATCGACCGGCTGTACTGCTCGGTCGGATCCATACGTCCGAGGTCGGCCATCTGGCCGGTTGCCGGATCATAGGAGATGATCTTGGCGTTTGGATACGTGCAGCCATAGAGCTTATTATCTGCGCCGATCGCGTACATCCAGACGTACGTCTCGGTCGGCGACGGCTTGCCGACGACTTGGATGCCGCGATCGGGATTCGCGGGGTCGAATCGCAGGATCAGCCCGCCGTCCCACGTACCGAGATAGAGCTTATGGTCGGGTCCGACGATGAATCCCCACGCACCCGGCCCCTCCGGCGCATTGAATTGTCGGGCCTGCCCTGTGGCCGGATCGACCTCGACGAGGAAGAGCGGTGCCCCGCTCTGGTTGAAGTTGAAGTAGAGCCGCGTCATCTCGCCTTTGGCGTCGGGCCCGACAATCGCTCCCATCAGACCCGCCTTGGTGACGGGTACGCCGAGATCCTGGAATGTGCCCGCGACGGCGGAGACCGCCAGCCACCACGACAGGACGAGCGTCGACAAGATGCGCAACATGAACGGATCTCCCTGCGTTCGCAACGACGGCTGCAACTCGGAAGGATGCCCAGCGTATTACAGCGCGACCGCCGTCTCAATGAAACTCTTTCTGCCTTCGTCGGCTTGGCGCCACGACATCGCTCCACGAAATCACTTGGCGTAACGATCGGCAGCTTGTTGTTGGGGATTTTAGTCCAGAGTTGTCGCAGGCTGCAATCATAGCTCTTGAAGTGCCGCTCGGCAGTTCACCTTGCGTTACTGCCGCGGTGCGGCCCCTTGTCCGGGCCGCGCGGTATCGCCACCACAGCAAACAGCCGAAGCCGTTGCCCGCCGGGGTCCAGTCGCAGTTGGGCGAGTTGTCCCTCCACCTCAAGCGGCACGATGTATTCATGCCACCGGCTCCCCAGCGCCACGATCTTGCGCCACCGTTACGGAACCGGATACCATCAACAGGCCGATGCCCCCTAATCCTGCCAGCCGCGTCATGATGCGGGCCTCCCGAGTAAATCCACCAGCCTACCGGTGTCTCAGGACTCCCCCACGCCACCGAGCCGCGTGGGAGCCAGAGCAGGGAACGCCACTCTATTGTCTCGGCCAAAACGTCGGCGCCAAGCACTGTTGTTGCTGGTTCAATGAAGCCCGCGGGCCAAGAACAGTCACTCGCCGGATTCACGGTGGATCGCTTCAAGTACCCAACCGATACGGCTACATGCGCGTTCATGCTCTCAAGGACGGTGCGCACATCGGCACGCTTCGACCTGACATCAACGGATTCCAGGGGAGCGGCGGCGATTCGGACACCGCCCTCAACGTGACCCTTCGAAGCAGCGGAGAGTACGTGATGTTCCTGGAGAGGGAGAAAAGGGGTCAGGACTCTTTTAAAAGAGTCCTGACCCCTTTTGGATCTTCCGTCAGCACATCCTTCGCGCTCGAGGATGGAAACGTAACGCTGGTTGTGGTACGTTCCCGCATGGTGGCGTACTCATGAGGTTTGGGGTTTTCGACGAACACATGGACCCGAAGTTCGCTGCCTTTTTCAAGTCTTCATCCACAGCATCTGGTGACATCTCACGCCGAGACTCGCCATCACCGTCCCCACCATGGTCCGCTCATGAATACCGTCTTCAAATTCTGCCTCTGCATCTTCGGCCTGTGCGGTTTCACGATGCGCTGTCCGGCCGCCGACGGCCCGCGAAACCTGGGAGTCACCTTCAACGGAGAAGCCGACGTCAGCGAACCTCTGGCCACCGGCACCTGGCATCACATTACGGCCTCCTACCGTTACGACGGGAAGATCGGGTTGGTTACCAACACCTACCTGGTCCTGGCCAGGGGCGGGGACCTGCTCAGTGGGTTCGACGTGGGTTACCACCTGCCTACCAACCAGTTGGGCATCGTCAAGCACGGCTACTGGAACCTCACCGAGGGTACCGGGGCGCCCGGTCATGCGGGGAGGGTCATCGAAAACGACCAAGGATACCTCGACTGCCAGGGTACTGTGGTTCGGCGGACTGATGATGAGTTGGTGGTGTGTTACCGTATCAAGTTCAAACCCGGTGTCCTCAAAGGCTCCTACAATGTTCACCAGTACATCGAGGATCAGGACGTTCGGTATGAGGGCTTCACTATCATGGGCTCGGTCACCATCGGTGGGGATGCCGCGGTCCACCGGACCGACATGCCCCGGGAGTGGACCAACTCGCTGAAGCCCTCGGGCCAAGCTGGGCCTCCGCTTCTTCTCGCCGACGCGCGAGCGACGCGGTACGTCCTGGTTGTTCCCAGCGACGCACGACCCATCGAGAGAAAGGCTGCCGCCGATCTGCGGCACAACCTGAGGCTGATCTGCGGCGCCGAGTTCCCGATTGTCACCGAGGACCGTTTCGAGCCCGGAAGCAGCCCCTTCGTCAGCATCGGCCGCACTAGACTTCTGGATGACTCATCCTGTCAATGGAAGAACGATGACCTGGGGACCGAGGGGTACGCACTGGAGATAATGGACCCGAATGTGTACCTCGTCGGCGGCAGCGGACGGGGCCTCATGCACGCCGTTTACTCCCTCCTGGAAGAGGACCTGGGCTGTCGCTGGTACTGTCTGACCTCGGTGGATACCCCGCACGGCGAGCGTCTTGCCGTGAGTCTGACGCCGCGCAAGGTCATCCCGGTGCTGGAACTGCGTGATCCCTACATCCTGAAGATGCACGATTCCAACTGGTCGCTGCGCAATAAGACCAACACGCCCCACGCCCGCATACCGTTGGCCTGGGGAGGCAGCATCCGCTACCATCACATGGGTCACACTTACGCCTGGTACTTTCCCACCGAGGCGTATTTCGCCGAGCACCCCGAATACTACGCGCTCGTCAACGGCAAACGCCAGCCCAGTCAGCTCTGCCATACCAACGAGGAAGTCATCCGCCTGAGCATCGAAAAGACCTGCGAGATCTTCCGCGACCATCCCGAAGTCACCATCACCGCCATTGGCCCCAACGACGGTCGCGGATTCTGCGACTGCCCGGACTGCAAGAAACTCGATGACGAAAACGGTGGGCGGTCCGGCAGTTTCTTCTATATGGTTAACCGCATCGCCCAGGGCGTGAAGAAACAGTTTCCGCGCCACCGAATCATCTCCCTGGCATACCTCGACTACGCGTCTCCCCCCACGAACCTCGCTGTGGAAGACAACGTCATCATTCAGCTCTGCACCGACTCGCATGCCTGGAAGTATCAGTTCTGCTTCCTCTGGGAGTCGCCGGAGTTCCAGGCGGCCCTGCGGGCCTGGCAGGCCGTCAAGGCCACGGTATTCATCTGGGACTACACGACCGACTACGTACACTACTTGCTTCCCATGGCCAACTGGCCCGTGGTCGCCGAGAATACCCGCTTCCTCATTCGCCACGGCGCCTCGGGCATCATGTACGAGTCCGAACTCAACGACATCGACGAGATGCGCGCCTGGGTCTGGGCCAAGCAGCTGTGGAACCCCGACCTGGATACCCGGATTCTCATGCGCGACTTCGTCTTCGGCTACTACAAGGAGTCCGCCCAGCCCATCTGGGACCATCAGATGAGGATGTGGCAGTACTGGGAGAAGTGGCACCACCTGCCTCACCAGTGCGGCGTGGCCTCCGGCAATCCGCTCCTGAACAACCTGCAGTGCTCCTACGCCCCCGATGGCCCCATGTTCACGCCCGAGTTCATGCGGGCGATGAGGCGAGACTTCGACGAGGCCGAGAGCCTGGCGCAGAGCGCCGAGATCCTGGGACGCGTGAAGCGAGCCAAGCTCTCGCTTCTCTACCTCGAACTCAGCCAACACCTGGGCTTCTACACCGAGTTCGGAGACTTCGCCTACGGCCACAGCATCTCCCTGCCTCGGGCCGAAAGACAGGCCTGCCAAGCCCTCCTCGACGAGTTCAATGCTCTCTGCCAGAAACACGGGCTCACCACCTTGGGCATACCGATCACTGCCGAGCGTCTCGTCGCCAAGTGGCAGTCGTGCATCGACCAGGAGGAAGCCGGGCAGCCTCGGGTCTTCCTCGCCGCCGAATGGATCTTCAAGGCCGATCCCGACGACCGGGGTGTGGACCAGCAGTGGCCGGCAGACCCGCAACCCTACCAGGCCGCCGCGACGCTCTCCGTGGGGCAGGAGCATGAGTCGCCCTTGCCGGCGGGCCTTGCCCGTCTGCATATCAACCGCGGCGTGGGGTGGGAGCAGCAGGGATTCCCGGGGCTCGATGGCTTCGGCTGGTACTTTCAGAACCTGTCAGTCCCTTCTCGCCTCGCCGCTCGGAAACACCTCTACCTGTACTTTCGCAATGTGAACGAGCAAGCCTGGGTGTACGTGAACGGGGAACTGGCCTTCGAGCGGACCTACGCTTCCACGGGTGCGAATACCGGTGATCTCATTGGCGTCCCCTTCAGTTTCGACGCGGCACCATGGCTCAAGGTCGACCTTCCCAACCGCGTGGCAATCCGGGTTACCCACGCCACCGGTCTTGGCGGAATCAGCTTTCCGGCCATGCTCATCG
This sequence comes from uncultured Planctomycetota bacterium, assembly GCA_963802295.1. Classification (GTDB taxonomy): domain Bacteria; phylum Planctomycetota; class Planctomycetia; order Pirellulales; family Pirellulaceae; genus JAJRVM01. The sequence goes on from CAWDIM010000019.1 coordinate 89,860, forward strand.
GCACCGACGAACAACGCACGTCCGCGGAACTGGACGCGTACCGGCAATGACAACAAAGGAATGACCCCTTTGTGGCTTTTTTGGAGAGCAACATGAAGGCACTCGGCTTGGTGGCGACGGTCCTTGGCCTGAGCATGATCGATGGGGTCGTCGCCGACACGCTCATTCCCGCCGATCGCCCGAATATCATCCTGGTCATGGCGGACGATCTCGGCTGGTCGGACATCGGTTGCTATGGCGGAGAAATACCGACGCCGCATATCGACTCGCTCGCCCGCGATGGTCTTCGATTCACGCAGTTCTACAACAACTCGATCTGTGGTCCCACCCGCGCGTCGCTTCTGACCGGTCTCTACTGCCAGCAGGTTGGACATCGAGGGGATCGCTGGAACGAACCGAAGGATTTCAATAAGTGCGTGACGATGGCCGAGCTACTGCAGGCGGCAGGGTACCGCACCATGATGGTCGGAAAATGGCAGGGTCGCGACTTGGCGGTAGATCGGGGATTCGATCATTACTTTGGCCCGATGTGTCAGGCCAAGATCAGCTACTTTCACGAAGTCGACCAGAATCCGTACTATCTTGATCGCGCGCGATGGGAAGTGCCCCCAGAATTCTACTTGACGGATGCCGTCAACGACATGGCAGTTCGGTTTCTGCAGGAGTCGTTGGAGCGTGAGGAGCCCTTCTTCCTGTATGTGGCACATATCGCGCCGCATTGGCCGCTCCATGCTCGGGAAGCGGACATCGCACGGCACCGTCAGCAGTACCAGGAACACGGTTGGGACGAATGGCGGCAACGACGTTTTGAGAGGCAGCGAGCCCTGGGGCTCATCCCCGACCGTTGGCCACTATCACCGCGACCGGCAGAGATCCCCGATTGGCAGGCGGATCCGTACAAAGACTGGCAGGCAGAACGCATGGCGGTATACGCCGCGCAGGTGGAGTCCATCGACCGCGGATTGGGGGACTTGCTCGAGACGCTCCGCAAGGCCAACCAGGCGGATAACACACTGGTGTTCTTTCTGTCGGACAATGGTGCCGCGCCGGACGGCGAATTATCGCCGACGACGGAAGGTTTTGGTTTCGCGCCACATGCCAAGAATGATGGCTGGCGCAAGGACGGCGTGCCGATGCGTGCGGGCAGCGGGCCGGGCAATTGGCCCGGTCCGCACGACACCTTCGCGGCCTATGGGCTGGCTTGGGCCAATGTCAGCAATACGCCTCTGCGCGGTACGAAGCTGACCGGTTATGAGGGCGGCATCCGCACGCCTTTAGTTGTCCGCTGGCCTGCCGTCATTGGTCAAGGGGGAGCGATGACCAGTCAGGTTGGACACGTGATCGATATGATGGCAACGTGTCTGGACGTGGCGGGCGTGGAGTATCCGACCGAGTTTCACGGCCGCCATCCGTTGCCCATGGAAGGCCGGAGCCTGCTGCCGGTTTTTCGGGGCCGCCAGCGCCAGGGGCACGCATCGCTCTGCTGGAGCGTGCCGCAACATCACGCCGTGCGCATGGGGCGCTGGAAAGCCATTCGTCTCAGAACCGGTGGACCGTGGCAACTGTTCGATCTCGAAGCGGATGCGACCGAAACAGTCGACCTGGCGGACAGCGATCCTCAGCGTACCGAGGCGCTGGCGGCTCGGTTCCAACAATGGTCTCTGCGTGTGGGAGTGCAGGCTGACCCTTGAACCGCGCGGAAATGCAAAAAGGGGTCAGGACTCTTTTAAAAGAGTCCTGACCCCTTTTTGGCTACTGACCCCTTTTTGGCTAGAATTTGCGCAGGACGTCCCGTTCGACCCGTTGGTAGAGGTCGTCGAGGGTGCCCTCGAGCAGATAGAGTTTGCCGCGGACGAACACGCGCCGACCCGCGTCGGCAAAGGGAAGCAACGGGTCGGCATGAACGCAGGGGATATGCGCATTGCTGAGAATACTGCGCGCCTGGGGCCACGCCACCGCGAAGACATACTTTTCGTCGGGTGAGACCACGGCGACAACATCCGCGTCGGCGGCCACCCCGCTCGTGCCCCAGGGGGCAGGTACCTGGATGTCCGGACCGCCTCGGACGGGATAGTGGGTCAGCGCGGGGTCCTGTCCGCCGCGGTCTGTGTCCGCCATTTTCACCCAAGCGCCACCGGAATGCAGGTAGGTGCGAGCGAGAGTGGGATCGGCGAACACGGTGCCATCCAGCACAGCGCAGAATTGCGCGCCGACGTGAGTGGCCGCCTGGCGATTGTCGATCCAGAATTCCAGGTCCACGTCGTCTTCGTTGGGCGACAGGCGGCCACCGATCAGGCGACGCTCGACATTCCATTGGAAGCCGAGCGTGCCGGCCTCATCCGTCGACCAGACTGTGGCCAGATCGACGGGATTGCCACGCGGCTCGGCGCCGGCGATCACGTGATCAATGAAATCCAGCGCGTCGGTGTGGACGGTTTCCGGATAGCGAAACGTGATCGGGGAAGTCATCCAGGGAGCTTGAACCAGCGCCGCGTGGAAGCGTTCCTTGCCAGCGGCGTTGGGTGCCGCGGTTACCTGGATGCGCTGGTGCGACGCATCGGCCTTCCCCACTTCCACCCGCAGGTTTTGCGGGGCACCACCGCTGGGCACGATCAGCGCCGCCACGAAATGGCCGTCTTGATCCACGTTCACCTGGACTCCGTCCAGTGCGCCGCGGCGCTGCTGGGGCAATGGCACCCAGCCGCGGGATTCCTCCCGGTAGATGCGCGGGTAGCGATATTCGGTGAGACCGGACACCAGCACGACGATCGCGCTGCGGCCCCCTTCCAAAGTGAACTCGGCCCGGTTCCCCTCGGCACGGACTTGGGGTGGGAAATCAGCGATCTTCGTTCCGACCTCGACTCGGCTGATGCGCGGCGACTGGCTGCCGTAACAGACGGTCTCCCGTTGGGGGATGCGTGCGCCGTCGAGTTCGCCGTAAGGGAGCCAGAAGGCGTCGAACTCGATCACTTCACCCGCTTCCAGACGCACCTCATCAGCGTCAGCGACAAGCAACATACGTGTGTTGGCCTGCATCGTTGTCTGCCCGCCGCGACGCCGCTCCTGCATCTGAGTCAGCACACTTACGGCAGGTCCCACACCGCGATGCCAATCGCGTATGACGATCGCGTTAGATCCTTTCTTGTCACCGTAAATGGCACAGAAGCTGTTCTGCCGCGGAAGCGGATGCCCTGTCACGGAGAAGCCGTTGCGCGACAGGTCCAGCGGTGTTTCCGCCAGGCCGGTTGCCGCGGCGTGCGTGTAGTGCAGGCTTTGCACGTGCGAGCTGACGGTCAGCAGGCGGAAATTCTCGCGGGCGTTGGTCACCGTGAGCGGTGCGAGAGCTTCGTAACGCACGCGTATGAAATTGCGCAGTTCGTCGGCCTGAGGGTACTCCCAGGTGCGAATCGTGGCCCGGATCTTGCCGTCGCTGGAAAGGTATTCCAGTCCGATATCCATCCAGTTGGGGCCCGTGCTCTCGTAGGTCGTGCCATGATAGCTGAGGTACTGCCACTGCTGTCCGTCGTGGTACGAGAGAAAGCTGTGTCCCGCGACGTTGTCGTGCTGCGGCTGGCCGTTCCAGAAAGTGTCCTGACTCATCGCACGAAAGTCGGCGATGGCGACTCCCGGCAGCCCACCGAACTGGAAGGGGACGTAGCAGGTGGTTTCCGTTACGCCGGTGGAGCTGTGGAAGTAATCCATCCATGCTCCCAACGACGAAAAGTGCTTCGTCATGTGACTGCCCCAGTTCTGGTACAGGTGGACCGACGTCACCGTCTGCGATTCGCCCGCATCAAGATACAGCGGGAAGAAGTTCTCACTGAACGGTGTGTCACGCGGATTGTAGAACTTTTCTTCCTTTTCCCCCGCGAAATTTTTGGACACCTGCACGGTGAGCGGTAGCGGATGCCCGTCGGCGTCCAACACCACCCCGCCCTCGACCTGACCGCGGGAACCGGAGGAAGTTTCGTGGCAAAGGTAAACCTTCCGCGGCACCGCGTCATTTTGCACCGTGAAGGTGATCTGTTCGCGGTAATTCGGGTGCTCGAAAAAATGCTCTTCGAATCCACCGGGATTGTGCGAACCAATCGTGTAGCAGCCGCGCAGCGTGTCGTACCGCAAAGGCGTGTGCGCCGCTACGGTCGTCCAGGCACTCGCCGGCAACGGTTCCGTTTCGTTAAACACGGGGAAGGCAAACTGTTGATGCGAGCCCGCGGCAAACGGCTCGGCGGCGAATGTCCGCTCGCCATGAAGTCCCTTGTACTGTACGGACTGAGCAGCAAAATCGGCCGTGGCATGCCACGTGATCGACGCGAGGAGTTTTTCGGGGTAACAATAGAGGGCCAGATCGCCACGCAGCGGAGCGAGATTGCCGGCCGCGTCACTCACCTGCAGATCCAACCAGTGAATTTCGCAGTAGTACGGCCCACGCCGATACAGGTTGATGCGCGAGGGCTGCTGGCTGCGCAGTGTGTCGTAGTGGACGCCGTCAGCGCCGGTTACCGCGAGGGTCAACCAGGCTTGGCCCGTTGCCCGATCCACGAGATGATGGGGAGCTTGCAGCTGTCCGATCAACGTGAAGTCCGCAGCGCGGATCTCGAAGGCGTCTCGTGCCGCGCCGGTGTAACACACTTCCAGCGCCGGACGGGTACTGGTCGGCTGGTAACGAAAGTCGTCGTCCCACGCGCCGCATGCAGTTGCTCCGGTCACGGTCAGCAGCAGCCACAACATGTGTTTCCCTTTCAAACCTGTGATGTCGTTTCCGGGCGTCATTCCCGAACAGGGCTATTCTAGCCCCCCGCCCGACGAAGTGGCAAACGAGTAGGTCCTTGCCAGGCAAACGCGGACCTTGAGTCTAGGTCACCAGCAACACTCCGCAAGGCATTCGAGATGTCGGGGAGGGCCGGATCGGGTGGCACCCTCACCTGCCCTTTCCAGATTGTCAAACCCGCCAGTCAGTCGGCTTCGGCAGCGCGATGTCGGGCCATTTCCCGCATCGCCGGCGCGGTGACACGGTTGGTCTCGGTCCGGTAGAATGCTGGCAGCGAGCTGGCCGGCGCTTGTGTTGGCGACCGTCGGATAGCCCGATGAACCGGCTCGTCGCACATCGGACCTGATTCGAAGCGCATGGGGAGTAAGTTGATGAAACGGCCAATCCCGCTCACTCTGTTCATCGTGACTGGTTTGCTGACCGCGCAGGTGCTGGCCGGCGACTGGCCGCAGTTCCGCTACGACGCGGGAAGGACCGCGGCATCACCGGACGAGCTGCCCACCGCGCTCCAACTCCGTTGGAAACGCACGCTTCCCGTTCCCCAGCCGGCGTTTCCGCACGAGGTCCGGCTGGCATACGATGCTTCCTACGAACCGGTGGTGCTCGGCCGCACGTTGTTCGTTCCCTCGATGGTTACCGACAGTGTCACGGCGTTGGATACCGAGACGGGTAACGAGCGTTGGCGGTACTTTGCCGAAGGGCCTGTTCGTTTCGCTCCCGCGGCCTATGAGGGCAAGATCTATTTCGTCTCTGACGACGGCTATCTGTACTGCCTGGACGCCCAGAACGGCTCCCTGCGCTGGAAGTTTCGTGGTCTCCCCGTGGGGAAGTCGGACCGCAAAGTCATCGGGCATGGGCGATTGGTCTCGTTGTGGCCTGCCCGTGGCGGTCCTGTAGTGAGCAATGGCGTGGTCTACTTTGCCGCTGGCCTGTGGCCGACTGAAGGCGTGTTCGTACACGCTGTGGACGCCGAGTCGGGGAAAGCCGTCTGGTCGAATACGGATAGCGATCACATTCCGGCGAGCAACTGGGATCACGGCATCGGACAATCTGCCGGCCTGACACCCCAGGGCTATTTGACGATCGTCGGCGATCGGCTGATCGTCCCGTGCGGCGCGCAGCTGCCTGCTTTCCTTGACCTGGAGACAGGGAAGCTGCAACCATACACCACGGGCTGGGGTGGGCGCAACGGGTTGCCCAAAGGCTGCTGGTTTGTGGCCGGCGTGGGCAACTACCTGAGCCACGGCGGCGATCTGTACGACATCACCCGACCGAACAACGAGCGATTCTCCGAAACCAAGCCCGGCGCTTTAGACTACAAGCCCATGCTCTATCCTGGTGGCTGGACTCGGCTGGATGTCGAACGGTCCAATCAACGCGAACTCGACACCTTTCGTCAGCCCGTGCTGACGCCCGCGGCGATTTACGACAGTGACCGCAACATCGTAGCCCGCGATTTGACCGAAGTCGCCCTCCAACAGATACCCCCGGCCGACCTCCCGGCACACCGCAGCGAGGATCCCTATCCGGACACTTTCGGTGGCAGCTTTCGCCAGCTTTGGGAACTGCCGTCGAAGCTCGCCGTGCATATCAAGGCGGGCAGCCGCCTCTATATCGCCGGGCCGGGTGTTGTGGAAGCGATGGACGTGACCGGCCAGGAACCGAAGGTCGTGTGGCGCGCGGAAATCGAAGGCACACCGCAGCGGTTGCTGGCAGCCGACGAGAAGCTGTTCATCGTAACCGCCGAGGGGAGCATTATGGCCTTTGCCGCTCCGCAGCCTGGTGCGGCAACGACGCACGTTTTGCCCACACCCACTCCCCCTGCCGCCGATCAATGGACCGAGAAAGCCCGCGCCATCCTGGACGCCACAGGCGTTGGGGACGGTTACGCCCTGGTGCTGGGGATCGACCGTGGTCGCTTGATCGAGGAACTCGCCGGGCAGTCGAACCTGCACGTGATTGCCGTGGACGAGGACGCCGACAAAGTCGCCGCACTTCGTGACCGGCTCTACCTCGCCGGACTGTACGGCACGCGAGTGAGCGTACTGGTCGGCAACCCGCTGACTTACCCGTTCTCGCCGTATCTGGCGAGTCTCGTCGTTTCGGAAACGCCAGATGGTTTGCATCGCTCTGGCGAACGCTCGCTGGCGCAAGCTGTGTTCCATACTTTGCGACCTTATGGCGGTCTGGCCTGTGTCTGGGGATCACTGGCTGATCGCAGTCGGATCGAGGAGATCGTGGGGGACGAGGCGTTTCCCGGTGCCAGCGTTCGAGAGGTTGGTCAGTTCGTGTTGCTGGCCCGCGCGGGAGCGTTACCGGGCGCGGGGGACTGGTCCCATGCGGAGGCCAACGCGGAGAGTGCCGGGGCATCGCAGGACGATTTCATCCGCTCGCCCATGGCCGTGTTGTGGTTCGATGCAGCTCAGCGGTGGCACAAGTTTCCGGGGCAGGTCCAGGTGCGCGTGACCGGCGGTCGCGTGGTGATCTTCGAGGAAGGTGTGATGCGGGCATCGGATGTCTACACAGGTCGCGAATTGTGGGAGGTCGAAGTGCCTGTGGGCACGACGCCGCTGAGCGACCCGCTGGCCCGCGCAGCGGTCCGCTACGCAAGACACCGGCAATGGGGACCCTCAGCCAGCCTCGCGCCGACGACGCAGCTGGTGGTGCTCGAGGATACGATCTATTTGAGCGAAGGGACGAGTTGTCTGGTGTTCGATCCGGCCACGGGCGAGCAGACTGGACGCGTCGACCTTCCCGCAGGCCTCGAAACTCCCTGGGAAAACCTCCGTGTTCGCGGCGACTATCTGGTGGGGAGCAGCGGTCCGCATGTGTTATGCATGCATCGCCGCACCGGAGAACTGCGATGGCGGTTTGAGGCGGCTCGTGATGCACTGAGCCTGGCCCTGGGCGGGGATAAGGTGTTCTGCGCTGAATTGGCCGATCCGCGTCGCGGCGAGGATGCGAGTCGTGATGGCAGCCTGTTCGCGCTGAACCTCGCCACGGGTGAACGAGTCTGGCACCAACCGGGCGGTGTTCACTTGCGGTACAGCCCCTCACTCGACATCGTGGTTACTCGTCGAGGCTTCTATCGCGGCAGCGACGGTGAACCTTTGCCCCAGCCGTCGACAGGGCCGTCCACAGGGCCGCCGACGGAGTTCTCCGTCAAGGGGAATGGGTTGCCCGAACCAGGGCTGCCAGGGTTCATCGCCGGCAGCAAGCTTCTCACCGGTAATGAAGAAACCCTGCTCGTCTATGACATACCATCGGGCCGGCTGATCGGCGAACCGCTGACATGGGTCCGCCGCGGATGCACAGGCACGCGGGCCAGCACCCATCTGCTGACCACACGCTATCGCGCCAATTCGGCCTGGATTGATCTCGATAGTCGCGAGATCACACCGTTGCTGGGAGTGCGTCCGGGCTGCTCGGTAAACAACAACCTGTACCCGGCCAACGGCGTGCTGAACATGCCGAATCTCACGGCCGGGTGTACTTGCAACTACGCACCCGTCTCGGCAGCCTGCGTGCCGGCTGGAATTGTTCAGCGTGGTGGTGGGGAATGATGCTCTGCTAAGTCAAGAGCTCACCCCGTCGTTCATGGCACAGTCTGCGAACGGACCGATATCGAGACTCGCGAATCAACGTAAGTCACAAGGGATGTGTGAAGTCAGGCGTGAGCACGTCTGCGTGCAGCATGCGCTCGCCGCACGCATGTTGCCCACGATCACCCTACGTGACTTCTTGGACACGCCCAGAAATCAAAGCCGTTCGGCGGCAGTGATCGTGGACACGAAGATCCGGTGACGAAATAACCAAGCTATCGCGTCGTCCTCCGTGTCGATGCGATGGTCGTCACCATTCTTCAACGATATGCTCAACAGCGACCATTCCTTATCGATCTTACACCCCCGATGCTTGACGTGGCGGCTGGTCACGACGGAAGTGGACTGCGGTCTACCGACACTCGGCCAATTCACATTTCACACACAATGGGGAGAGATCGGGAACGCGGGATGCGAAGTGGGAGGTGCGTAAGTGAAAAGTGGCAAGTGAAAAATGCAAAGTGAAAAGTGGAAAGTGAAAGGTGGGGAGTTATGGGGGGGCAGGGACGCGGGGCCAGGCGATTTCAAGCACCGGAGGGAACACCGTAGACCGCTGATCGTCCTGGGGGCTCGAAATTGTAAGGGAGCCTACGGCTGCTGTCGCTGCGGTTTGATCAGACGCTCGTAGATCTCCACGACCGGGTGGGTCGCCTGCAGGTGCAGGCCGTCGGACAAGCTGGCGTCGGTCAGGTTCATGGCACAGCCGGGACAGGCGGTGAATAGGTTGGCGTGCCCCTTGTCCTTGATTTCATCGGCCTTCAGTTTGCCGAGCTGTTTTGTGTGGGGGTAGTTTTTGATGGAGAAGGTACCGCCGAAACCGCAGCAGCTCTGGTTCTCCAGATCCTGATAGTCGGTTTCGAAGTTGTCGATGATGAACTGGCGCAACACCCGGTCCTTGTCATGATCATAATGGCAGGGGATGTGCAGGGTGCTGCTGCCGTCCAGCTTCACTTTGTGCGGCAGTTTCACCTTCAGCACCTCGGCCAAGAAGAGCACGATATCCAGCATCCTCTTGCCGCGCACGCGGCCGGTTTCTCGCTCGCCCGAGCCACCCAGGCCGTATTGGCAGGTGGGACAGCAGGTGACAATGGTATCGGCGTCCTCGATGGAGTCGAAGTAGTCGAAGTTCGCGGCCACTTGCGTCTTGTAGATTCCCAGCTCACCCATCGTCGCCGACGGGATGCCACAGCACTTGTTCACTGCCGGCACATACACGGACACGCCGAAGTGCTTGAGGGTCTCGATGATCGCCACGCCCCAGTTGACATAAATCAAGGTGGCGGCGCAGCCGGGATAGAAGATGACGCGCATCGTCTCGTGTTCGGCCTTGTGGAACCCACCGTACATGCTGGTGAGAGCCTTGGCCGGCAGGTCGACGATGTGGCGACTGGCCAGCTCGCCGATCACCGGTCGATAAAGTCCGAAAGGCTTGAACACACCGTCGTCTACTTTCTTTGTCCCGAGCCGCAGGCCGAGGTGCAGCAGCGGACTCATCCTGGCGAGCAGCCTGGGATGGCCCATGGCCACCTTCAGGATCAGCCGCTGCCATGCCGGCAGCTTACTCACCTGGCGTAAAATCGCCTTGGCTTTGAGGAAGATCTGATCGGTTTGCACGCCCGAAGGGCAGTTCGTCTTGCAGCGGCCGCACAGGATACAGTAGTCGAGGTACTTAAAGATCTTGGAAGCATCTTCCAGCCGGCCTTCGTAGAGCGCTTCGATCAGGAATATTTTGCCGCGGGCGACCGACGACTCCTGCCAATCCTTGCGGTACAGAGGACAGACGCTCTGGCAGGTACCGCAGCGGGAGCATTGAACGATCAGTTCTTCCAGTTCCTTCAATTCCTGGACGACTTTTTCGACAACGGTGAGTGGTTTTTCGACAACCGTCATTGATCACGACCCCTTCAGATGGCCTGCTTGTGTGGATTCAGCAGGTTCTTCGGATCGACACCCTGCTTGATGGCTTTCATGTAGTTGACGGTCCCGCTGCCGACTTCCTGCACCATGTATTTCTGTTTGGCGAGGCCGATGCCGTGCTCGCCGGAGCAGGTCCCGTCCAGTCGCAGGGCCACCTGGAAAATCTCATCCACCGCGTTGTGCACGCGTTGCATCTCCGCCTTGTCCCGCTTGTCGCACAGGATGGTGGGGTGCAAGTTGCCGTCGCCGGCGTGACCGAACGTGCCGATGGTGACGTGGTATTTCTTCTTGATTTCTTCCAGCGCCTGCAGGAATTCCGGAATCTTCGTGCGCGGCACGGTCGCGTCTTCCAGCACCAGGGTAGGACGCAGGCGAGCCAGGGACGAGAGCGCCTTGCGACGGGCCTCCCACATCGCCTCGCGCTCCTCGGCGGTATTGGCCAGCGTGATGTCGCCGTGGTTCTTGGCACACACCTTCTGCACGGCGGCGTATTCTTCCTCCACCACCGCCGGATGGCCGTCCACTTCGATCAGCAGCAGCGCCGCGGCATCGGTGGGGAGCGGCACGCCGGTGGCCTGGTGCACGGTGTTGATCGTGAAATTGTCCATCAGCTCCAACGTCGCGGGGAGCACGTGGGCCCGAATGATGTCGGACACGGTGTTGCCCGCGTCGATGATGCTGTGGAAAGAAACCAACATCGACTTGGCTGCCTTGGGGGGCGGCACGATTTTGAGTATGCACTGGGTGATGATGCCGAGCTGGCCTTCCGACTGGATCATCAGGCCGGTGAGATTGAAACCGGTGCAGAGTTTGACGGTCTTGCCGCCCGCGTGGACGACGTTGCCTTGGATGTCGACGAACGTCACGCCCATGACGTAATCCTTCGTCACGCCGTACTTCAGGCCGCGCAGGCCGCCGGCGTTCTCGGCGATATTACCGCCAATGGTGGACATCTTCTGACTGCCTGGGTCGGGTGGATAGAACAGGCCGGTCTTTTTGACGGCCTCGGCCACATCCAGCGTGATGGCGCCGGCTTGGACCACGGCGTACATGTCGTCAACGTTGATCTCGAGTACCTTGTTCATCTTGGTCATCAACAGCACGCAGCCCCCCGCCACCGGGATCGAACTGCCGGCCAGGTTGGTGCCGCTGCCGCGCGTGATCAGGCGAATGCCGTTCTCGAAGCACAGCCTGGCGATGTCCGCCACTTGCGCCGTGCTCTGCGGACGCACCACAACCTGCGGCATGACCGGATTCTCGACGGACGAGTCAAAGCTGTAGAGGGCCAGGTCAGCCGGCTGATCCCAATAGTCCCCTTCACCCACCAGGCTCTTGAATTTCGCCAAAACCTCTTTGGACAACATGACGTTACCGTTTCTCCTTCCGCGACCTTGATGATGGTCCAGGGGGCCGGCGAACGACCCGCTTTCCTGGGCATGGGGACGCCCGCAGCCATTCTCGCCGACGCGGCCATCCATGTCGATCCGTCTTGTCCTTCGATCGCTCGGTTGAGCCGGTGCGGAGGCGACTACCGCGATACTGAAAGGGACGAAGTCGCGCTGCGCCGGCACGACCGGACGCTGGCCGACGAGTATGCCCGTGCTATCAAACGCTCGATGAGCGGCAGCGGCAACGGGGCTGGTAGCCGGCGGGACATGGCGCGTCGTGCGGTGCGCAGCGGAAACGCGATTACGCGCGTCAACGGACTGTCCGACATGCATCCGTCAGCCACCGCCGCAGTCGTGTCAGCGAGCCGTGCAGTCGGTCACATGTCCAGGAGCGTCACGCCACCGGTGCGCACCGAGTAGATTGCGCCGACGATCCGGACCTTTCCTTTGTCCTGCGCCTCGCGAACGGCGGGCAGACGCAGCAGCGACTCGACCGCCAGACGCACGTTCGCTTCGACCGCCGCGGCCATCTGCTCGTCCACGCTCTTGGTCCGGTCGACTTTGCTCACCGCGGGTTCGAGTCGCATCAGTAGCGATTCAATCTCGTGCGGTTCTCGCTCTTTCAGGTCGCGGGCAATGAACGCGTGATACGCGGCATTCACGGCGCCGCAGTTATCGTGCCCCATGATGATCACCAATTTTGTGTCGAGGTGGTCGACAGCGTATTCGATACTGGCCGCCACATCATCGTCGATCACGTTGCCCGCGACGCGAATGACAAACAGATCGCCGATCCCTTGATCGAAGATCAGCACCGGGGTAACGCGGGAATCACTGCAGGTCAGGATGGTGGCGAAGGGATGCTGTTCGTTGGCCAGCGATGCGCGGTAGTCGGCGGACGAATGCGGATGGATCGAGGTGCCGTCGACGAACCGTCGATTCCCCTCCAGCAGTTGGGCCAGTGCCGATTCCGGCTCGAGCGGTGGCGCTGTCGCTTCGGAGTGTTGGTCGCCCGGGGATGGGGACGCGGGTGGAGCTTTGTCGGTGGCCGGTTGGGTCGCCGTCCCCTCGGTTTGCCGTGCGCAGCCCAACGCGCCGCCGACCACGGCTATCGCCATGATGCTCACTAACGTCAACTGCTGGATTCCGCGCACCTAAGTCGTTCCTTTGTCCATGCGATAACGGGTCAATGCGATGCGATCAATGCACCTGAAGCATTTTAGAATAATGTATCACTCGCAGAAACTATAGCTCCAATCGGGTGGTCTGGTCCAATGGCCTAATCGCGGTTGACGCGCCGGCCCGCTCGGCATAACGGCCGCGGAGATTTCTCGGTGTGAGCCTCCGCTGACGAAAACCAGGAAGGACGGAGGACGGAACATCGAATCGCATACCCCGGTGGTGAGAAACTGCCTGTGGCCCATGACTGTGGTTGTGCCGGGAGCGGGGTATTTTTGTTTCAGTTTCAGTTTCAGTTTCGGATTTCGAATTTGTTTAGGTTTTCGATATCTGGATTTCGGATTTCCTGCTGGGTTGCGGCCAGCGGCCGGGTCCGGACCGAGTGCCGCTAGGTGAAGCGGTATTCCTGCCATTGGAGGCCGTAATCCGCTCCACGACTGACGTAGGCGGTACGGTGCGTCGTGTCAAACACCATGACGTCGATCGTGGTCTGGCCGGCGCAGATCCCCAGCGCGGGGTCGGTAAACGCCGATTGCAGCGTGGAGAGCTGGATGGTTCCTTTCAGTGGATCGAGCAGCCTATCGACGTTGGTGCAGCGGGGATGACGTTCCACAAGTCGGTCGGCGGGGGTCCCGGTCATGCGGTGTGTACCAAACCCGACGCGGACCAGCCTTCCGGGGGTCTCGACAACTTCGATTCCTTCCGGCGAGCCTTCAATATTCAATAGGCGTCCGTTACCATCGGCCATCACGAACGTGAACCAACCAGCATGTCGATGTCTCAGTGCGGCGTCGCGCACCGCATCGAGGTTTTCCTGGTAGAGCAAGTGAGTGAGAAAAACGTAACTCGGCAGACCAATTCGCGGAGCCTGTCCTGACTTCCCCAACTCCGCACTGGTCCAACACAATGCCAGGCCGTTGGAGTTGAGTCCCGCGCCCGTCCACAGCCCCGGGAAGCCATACGCCAGCAGTTCGGGCCCCTCGGTGCGCCGCCATCGCAACACCGTGGACATGCCGGCGACCGATGGCATCCAGTCCCAGGTTTGTCCGCAATAGGTCGCTGCGTCGCGGGTTTCCGGCTGCGACACGGCCACCGCCGTACAATGGGGCACCGGCGGTAACACTCCCCGGTGATACAGTTCTTCATGAAGCGTCAGTAACACCAGTTGCTCGAGCGACAACCCGCAGGCCGAACTCATGCCGGCCATTTCGGCGGCGATTTCCGGGCAGTCCCGTTCAATGACTTTCCAGCAGGCGGCCGCATAACGCAGCAGGTCGTCACGTGTGGAGGGCTGTCCGACGAAAGCCCTCTCGATTTCGTGCTCGAAGAAATGTCGAATCTCCGTGGCGAATCGAGCGCCGTACGCCTGGCCGCGCTCCCGTGGGTTTCCCGAGATCACCAGGGCTTCGCGAAAAGGCGTTACTCCCGCATCGGCGTCTTGCGCCACTGCCCAGCCGGTTCCTATCGGACAGGCAACCGTTGCGACCCACGCGGCTGATTGGCCCAGGAACGCGCGGCGTGAGACTTCCCGTCTATCCGCTCTGTCGTCGATTGTATTCGCGTCACTCATTGTCCCATTCCTGTATGGTGAACCGATCTGATCACTCCGGCCGTTCCGCGATCATGAGTTCCAACGCTTCGATTGTGGTGCGCGACACGCGTCGCAGCAATGGGGCGAGGCGCGATCGTAAGGCAACACACTCCGTCTCTTCGCCTGGTTATTTCCCCTGGCCAGCAGCTCCCGGCACCTTGTTCTCCGCACCGGTCCGGTCCGGTCCCAATTGTTGCATCTTGGTTGGACGCGGACTAGATAATTCCCGGCGGTGACGCTGAAACGCTGACGGAGCGTTGTTTCCCGACAGTGCCGCGCCACATATACGGACGCACGGCTGGGACGACCACCTGGGACGACTACCTGGGACGGGGCGAAATGTACTCGACGCCGGACGGGATGCCCGAAGAGAGCCGGAACTGACGGCCGCTACGTGGCCAGAAGCAGACACACGTCTGATCAAGCCGACAGACTGCGATCTGCAATGGTTGTCCTTTGTATTTCTGTCCGGGGGGGCGTATGTTCGCAGACCGGAACGGCGGTTATCTTGAGCCATCGGAACCATGGTATCTCCCCCTGGCGCCTGGGCCGGATTATCGATCGAATCATGACATGGGTGATGCGTTGTGCCAGAACCATCCAAGCGTCCGGCGGCGCGCCAAAGAACCAATTCGTGGAAGGCTCGCTATGAACTCGCAACGAAGTTTTCTTGAGTATCGCGTCCTGACGACCGTTGTGATGTGTACGACAGTGGCTGGATGGGCGGCTAAGATCACGACTGCCGCCGAACCGAATGTCGAAATCGCCTCGGCGTGGTGGCCCGAAATGGAGAATACCTGGGTTCCGATTGGTTGGAAGGATCACCCGCTGCGTTTCAACATCCTCTACAACGGGACGGTGATCGCCCAACCGGTGCGTTATCCAGCACGCGGCCAAGGTGTGCAGCTCACATTTCAGTTCTCTCCCGATGGATCGCTGCCGGTGAGTCCCGGTACGGAACCTTATCAGCTCCGTGCGCGCGATGGTGGTGTGGGAGACCAGGGGTGGAGCGACCGCGCAGCTCCTCTGCTCTGGACGCGTTGGCGGCAGGCGGACATCGTGTTTCGTCAGGAGGTCTTCGCGCACGTGCCGGGTGGCGGTCCTGTGGCAACCGGTATCGAGCCGCTCTTCGCCTGGATCCGATTGTCGTGCGAGCAGGCCCCGTCCGGCGAAGCCTTCGCGCTTGTGCGAGTTAACCAGCCGCACATTCAGACCGAGATGGATCGGCACAAGAACCTCATGGTGATTCCAGCGGCGTCGGCATACCCATGTCCGCTGCGACTGGAATCGGGCGGCGGTCAGACCAGCCATGTTCTGCTGGATGACACCGCGCAGGTTCGTCTCGCGATCGCTGCCGGCGCAGGTGCCACGGTGGCGTTCATTGACCAGCGTCCGGCGGGCTGCGACTCGTATTTGAAGATCGCGATCCCCGCAACGAAGGAGGGACACGTGGACCTGCTCGTCCCCTTGGTCCCGGCGCAGCGCGAGACCGTGGAGGCCGAGTTGACGCTCGGGAGAGAGACCGCCCTGCGCGAGGCAGACCGCTACTGGGCCGCGGTGGCGCCAACCGCAGCTGAGGTGGAGACCCCGGAGCGATTGGTCAATGAAGCGGCGCGCCAGGCTGTGAAGTACTGCGAGGTGATTGCCCAGCGGCATCCCGAAACCGGCCAATACGCGTTGCTGTCGGGATCCTGGCACTACGAGGCGCTCTGGGCCACCCCGACCTCGATGAACATCACCATGATTCTCGACGGCCTCGGCCATCACAGTGCGGCCGCGAAATACCTGGAAATCTTTCGGCAGGAACAGGGTACGATCGTACCACCGGGCAAGGCCTACCACTCGCACGCTGGCTACCTGGCCACACCGCGCAGTCTGACCTCCATCGACTGGCTCACCGACCACGGCGCAATCCTGCACGCCGCCGCCCACCACGCCCTGGTAACCGATGATCCGCAGTTCATCGAATGCTGGACCGAGCCGATCCTGAAGGCTTGCGAGTTTGTGCGGGACTTTCGCACCAGCAGCGGGCATGGGGGCGTCGAGGGAATTCTTCCAGCCGCAGTCCCCACGGACACCGGGGCGCAGGAGCAAGCCGTCTGGACCGACGGCTGGAACTACAAAGGGCTCAGCACGGCAGTGCGGTTGCTGCGACGAATCCAGCATCCACGCGCAGATGAATTCGCCCGTGAGGCCACCGCGTACCGCGAGAGCTTCCGGCGCGCCATCCATGCTGCCGCATCGAAGATGCCCGAGTGGACCGACAGTGACGGACGCAAGCACCGCTTCGTCCCCACGGCACTCCCCGCGGGAGGTGACATCAACCACCCGTTCTACCTCGACGCGGGCCCGTTGTTTCTCGTGTACAGCGGCCTGATGACGGCCGACGACGACTTGATGCGTTCCGCATTGCACTACTTCCGCGCAGGGCCCAACATACTTACTTACGACCTCAACGGAGCCTGGCACCAGAGCATCTCCCTGCATCACGAGCTCTCGAGTTGCGAGCCGTGCTACAGTTGGAACGTGTTTCATGCCTGGCAGTCGGGCGATCGCCCGAAGTTCCTCGAAGGTATGTACAGTCTCTTGACAGGCAGTCTGTCGCGCCGAACCTCCATCGGCTGCGAGCACCGGGGCGGCGTGAGTGGCACGCTGTTCTCCGTGCCGCTTCCGATCGAACTGACCCGGTTGGCCGTGATCGATGATCAATACGAGCCCGACTGCCTGCATCTGCTGCGTTTGGTCCCGCTGGCCTGGCTCAGCGGCGACCGCCCCACGAAATTCGCACGCATCCCGACCGAGTGCGGGCCCGTGACGCTGCACTTCCAACTGCGGAACAACGGGAGCCGCCTTCAGGTAATGTTCGAACCGCAATTCCGGCACCCGCCGCAGAAGATACTGTTGCACGTGCCGCCACTGGCCGGGTTAATTGAAATCGCCGTCGGGGACCGCGTGCAGGCCGTGCAGCCGGGGGCGGTGATTGAAATCCAAGAGCCGCAAGCAAGCGTCCCATCACAATCGTTGAACCGATCCCCGGATGGCAATACCGTTCCATGAACTCGCATGTCGCCAGTTCTCGGCAGCTTACTGGGCACCGAGAAATTCGATCGGTGGAAGCGGGCGGTTCGGCGATCTTGCCGATGGATCGACGACACTTCAGGTAGACCGCGAACTGCGGAGGCGATAACTTCCGCATCGACAGTAGTCGTCTGCCAGGAACGCGGGCGCTTGCCGTGTTCCTACCGCCTGGATACCGAGCCGGCACCAGTTATCCAGCGCTCTTCTGTGCGGACTCCATCTGGTTCGCACGCTTACGGGAAACGAATCGGGAAGACGCAGTGCGCAGTTGTGATTGAGCCGTACCGGGGCAGCGTGAGCGAACGCCGCACGGTTCAACCCCTCTGTTCTTTACTGCGGATCGGCCGGCCGCTGCTCACCGGCCGTCCACGCCCTGGCGTCCAGTTTCTTCCACGCTCGGTCGCCGACATCCTGGAGCCGCTCGTCCGCACTGGTGATCCGCATCATCGGCTGGCCGACGTCCACGAGTTTCGGATCAACCTGGTGGACACTGCCGGTCTCGGTACCGGGGAGTCTGGGTTTGCGCTGGCCTTCGGTATCGAACCAGGCATTGCCGGTGAACTTCCATGTCTCCGGTGCCGTACCAGGGCCCACGTTAACAAATTCCGGTTGGCCCACACGCCGATCAAAGACGACCAGATTCTTCTCGAAAACGCCGTCGTGGGACGGCTTGAACCGCGGATCCTTAGTCTCCTGAAGGATACGACCGATCCATTTGTCGGGAAGGATGATGGTGTTTTGCACGACGCGGTTATGGCTGGCCGTCGGCCAGGCGACGGGAGCCTGGCAGCCGTAGAACCGATTGCCGGCTACCAGCAGACGCGTGGCTTCGTAGTCCCCGACGCTCGGTCGGAAGTATGGCAGTCCGGTGGAGCCGCCGAGGTTCAGCGCGCGGCCGCCCGCGCGATCAAAGAAGCAGCTCTGCACGAGGATATCCGCGCAGCCGCCCTTCATCTGAATGGCCTCCGAGTTGTCAAAGCCGGGCTCGCCATGGAAGTAGCAGTCCTCGACGACGCCTTGGTGGCATCCGACCATGTCAATGCCACTCCCTCCCCAGCCGTTGAATCGGCAATTACGGATGATGAATTGGTCTACTCCGCTCATTTTGAGCCCGTCGTGGTTGCCGCGCGGACCGATGCGTTTGACCGTGATGTTCTCGAGGATCACGTGGTGCATCGGTGTGGCAATGCTGCCGCCGTCATCACAGTTGAGTCCGTTTGTCGTGCAGCCATCGACGATGAAGTCAGCGAGCGTGATGTAGTTGCAATCAGCCAGATGCATCGCCTGTGATCCGCCCTTGAAGACTGGCGGGTTTTTCGGATCCGCACCTTTGATAGTGATTTGGGCCTCGGCGGTGCCCGAGACATCGCGCAGGCTCAATCCTCCGGAGTAGTCGCCTGCCGCGATCAAGATCGTCGTGCCGGGCGTGGCTCGCGAGATGGCCGATCGAAGGGAGTCGCTGCTGGCGACGGTGACCTCCAGCGGCGCGGCTGTGCCCACCGCCACGCTGGCGACTGCGACAACAGTGGAAATAGCCACCAGTAACTTCATCGGTTTCTCCTCCAGGCCAGACGGAATTAACGCCTCCAGTATTCTCAACCCCTGCCCCTTCTCGCCCTTACCCCTTTTCCGTTCCTCGCTTGGACCTGAGATGTTGTCGCTTCAGCTGAGCCGTTCGAAATGGACAAGCAGTGCTGGAAAACGGGCGGGTAGGTACTGAAGGAAAACGAGACGCAAGCAGTGTCATGTGCCGCCTGGACCGCTTTTTTCGCGAGACGGCTCCTCGACTTTCTCGATCCGAACGTCGTCAATCCAGACCTGGCCCCGGTTGCCGTTCATTCCCGCCTCGACGGCCAGGCTTTCCATTTTCTCCGGCGCGGTGAACAACACCTCCCAGGTCTGCCACGGGCTGTCGCCCGACGGCAGGCTGACAGTCGCATAAGTGGTCCGGCCCTCGGCCGACACGCTCCATCGCAGGCAGGCGGTTTTCCAACCGATGTCTCCCCGTTCGACAGCCAACCCCTTCATGCGCGCTGTGAGCCGCCATTTCGATCCGGGCTCAACCGCCTGCACCGGCACCGCCTGCCGGATCAGAAGATAGGACTGCCCGTCGCCTTCCACCGTCACGCAACGGTTGCCATTGTCGTCAGTATATTCGGCCCCTGGCGGCAATTCCCACGCCTCGGCGCTCCCCCGGCCCTGCGGCAATGTCTGGCCGGTGGACAGCAGCATCACGTCGGAGGCATCCGACGCGTTGAACTGACCGCTGCTCAGCAGTTCGGCTTGCCTGTCGGGTGTCAACGGCACCGGGTCGGCGCCCGTCGCCATCGTATCCTGGCAGGCCACGGAACACGACAGGCCACTCCATTGTCCCGCAGTTTCGCTGTCCGGCACTCCATCCATCCACGCCAGATGCAGGTCTTCACCATGCATGAACACGTTGTCCGGTTTGGTGCCGAACCAGGCCATATCTCCCAGACGCAGCATCACGCCATCCGCGTCATAAAGTCGGATGTCGGTCGGCAGACGCTGTGGTGCCTCGCTGCGGGCCAACTGAGCGAAGCGGTCGCTGCCGTCGTTCCGCTCGCCAGTCAGAAACTCGCCGTCCGCGTCCGCGAAGGCCACGCTCTTCACACCACTTGTCCGGAGGAGCAGGGAGAGGAATGCGTAGCTGGCGGTCGACGCGACTTCCGTCTTGACCGCAGAGGTGTACCGGAATGCCGGGCCGTCGCCCATCGTATAGACGCTGTGGAAGCGCACCGGATGGGCCAGCTTGTCGAATCGCTCGAAGCCGCGCATCTCGCCGCAGACGCTTAGCCTGACATCCGAACCGTGCCGTTCCATGCGGACGCTCGCCTCCACGTCGTTCTCCTGCGCGTAGCGGACTGCGTTACCGAATCCCTTGTCGGTGTAAGTGCCTGCGTGGCGCAGCACCTGACGCCAACCATCCGCTTCTCTACGCCACAACTCCGTCAGTGCGCCGGTGCGCGCGAGCCTGGCTCGAACATGTGTGTTTTCGAATTCCCAGCCGCCGCCGATCAGTCTGAAACGCGCGTCACCCGTGGAGTCGGCCTCCGGATCGTGGGGCACGGTCGCTCCCCACTGGAATCGCAGTTCGTCTCCGCCCCAGATCACGCCGTCCTGGCGACTCTGCCATGCCATCACGACTTTCAGGGAGTGCGACTTTCCCGCGCGATCAAGCACCTGTACGCAGCCTGGCAGACAGTCGGGCTCGAAGCCGAAAACCACTTGTTGTCCTGTGGACGACACTCCCCCCACCCAGGCTTGCTCGCGGGAGAGCCCAAAAGGATGCAATCGCGAATCCCACGTGATCGCCGTACCTTGCGGCAACCGGTAGATGGAACCGATCACACCATCGCACTGCGGATGGCGCACTCGAAACGGCGAGGAGAAGAATCCCTCGGCCGTCTCGGCCTGCCAGGTTGCCGCATTCGGCACGTCGCACACGATCGCCGCCCCTTCCGGCACGCCTCCCTCCCAGGTGGCTTGCACGTGGACGCCGTCTTCAGCGCGAACGGAGTAACGCAATTTCAGTGTCCGGGACCCAAACGGTCGGCTCACCTCCACGCCGTCCTGCATGGTGCGGCAAACAGCGTGCGCGCCGGTCTGAGCGATTTCCGCCGGCAGGGCGAGGTCCATCGCGCCGGTCAGTCGCAGGCCGTCCTTCCGCCACGCGGAAGCCAACCCGGTATCGGGATCGATCAGCAACGTGCCGGCTTTCGAGTGCAGCTGCCATTGCGGCGTCGCGCGTTGTGCCGGCGGCGAAGTGGCCCGAGCCGGCTCTTGCACTGCGGCAAGAGGCAGCGCCGGCAAGGTGCTGCTCTCAAACCGCAGCACCGTATAACCGAAAGGCGGCAACGACACTTCGATTTCCCCCGTCGCTCCGTCACGCCGCACGGACAGATTTTCGCCCGAAACCAGGTCGCGCACCATGCTTGACTCACGGAGTGTTTCGGGCAGACACTCGAGCGGAAGCGATACGCCTCCCGCCACCGTTCGGCTTGCCAGATTCACCAGCACCACCGACGCTCGCTCGGGAGTCTCAGGTGTCGTGTCCCACGCATAGTCGGTGTGCCACGCGGGCGCGCCTTCCTGCGGCACCGCTCCCGTGCGCAAGCAGGCGAACACGCCCTCGGGAGCCCCTACGCTCAGGTAATCTGCCGCACCACAATTCAGTTCCGCCACGTGGCTGCGCAGGTGGAAGATCTGGCGATATACGTCGAAATGGCCGTCCTCCATCTCGTGGTACACCATGGGAATACCGTGAATCCACGAGAGCAGCGCCAGCAGCGCTCGTTGAGGCCGCGCGCCGTACCAAAGTCCCGATCGCAGACTGTCGTGGCTTTCGAGGTGCCGCATCCGGACCAGGTCCGGCACTTCGGCACACTGTTGCTCGTGCAGCCAGCGGCGCAGTCGCGGCACGAATACACCGGCCGGCACCTGGCGGAAGTCGTGAAGCACTTCGTAACACAGACTGAAATCGTAGGTCGCATCGCTCACCGTCCCGTGAATGCTCGCACCGACCTCGGCCAGGTTCGCGCCGTCCGGTCGGATCGCCTTGACCGCTCGCCTCAAAGCGCGCTGCATGGCCAGCCCGCCTTGCGCCTGCGCGTGGCTGGCGCGCGCGTAAGGAATCGCGGGGTTCCAGTTGGGGATTCTGCTCCCCCCGCAGGCGTCGATCCGAAACCCGTCCAGTCCGTACTGCCGCGTATAGAAAGTGACCACGTCGCTCATGTAATCGATCCACGTGGGCCAGTTGAAATCGAAGCACCAGTAGTGGAGCGTCGAGCCGTCTTCGTTCTGTGCGAGCCATTCGGGATGCTCCTTGGCGCGCGGGAACTCATTGCTCCCCCCGTGCGGCACGCAGTCCTGCCACACACGCATCCCCAGCGCATGGGCTTGGGTCGTGAGTGCCTGGTAGTCTTCCGGCGTGCCTAGCCCTTCCTGGAATTGGTAGTAATCGCGCGGCCAGTAGATCGACTTGTCTTCCAGCGGCATCAGCCAGATGGCGTTGCAGCCAAGGTGGCGGATGTGCGTCAGGAATTCCGTCGCCGGCCGAAATCCTCCGAGATCGCGGCACTGCGAGCCTATGGTGCCGCCCGGATGAAAGGAATACAGGATGACTCGTTCCAGCCATGCGGGCCGACCTTCCGGCGGCACTTGATGGACGAATCGGAACCACTCCCTCATGCGGCACAGGGCGGTTTCCGCGTCGTTGGGTTGCACCCACAGCCACGCGTCTCCCACCTTCTGCGTCACACCCCGGCGCGCATGCCCCAACATGTTGAACGCCTGGGTCACCCGGATCGAGCCTTTCTCCTCGGTCACTGCGGCACTCCCGCGGTCCGAATAGTCGGGCGATTCGTCCGTCATCCAAATTGCCGACCAACCGTCGCCTCGATCGGCAACCACCGGATAAGGACTGGCGCCGCTGAAGGTCTGGCGGCCACTGACTAATTCGTTCGCGGCGAAACGCTGCGGCGGATATTGAGCTGGAATGAAATAGCCGCCGCCCTCAACCAACGCCAACCGCCCACCTTGAAACCAGAAGCCTTTGATCTTGCGATCCGCCGGTCCTTCCCAAGTGATCTCGAACCAACGCCGCAGTATCCGCTGGTCGGGAAACAATTGCACGTAGGCATCCACCGACCAATCGCCGATCCTGAGCCGGCTTCTGATCGAATCGGGCGACAACTGTTCTACGCCCCGGCCTGCGATGGCGGTCCCGTCGCCGGTGATCCACCTGTCGTCCTCCTTCACGTCGAGAATCTGTCTGGTGTCGGCCGCTGCCACCACACAGCGACCGTCGCACAGCACATCCCCGGCCCAGCCTGTCACCGGATCTAATCGTACGGCAAATCGCTCCGTGCCGAACAGTCTCCCCGCCGCCGTGTCTCGCAGCGTGAGCTCTTCCCCCCAGGCCGACCCGGCGCATATCCCCGCCGTGCAACCTGCCAATATGACATGTAGAAAAAATATATTTCGCATGACATTCCCGCCAAATGTAGTGGTCGGCATTCCTCACAATCAGGTATGGACGGTCGCCCGGACCTCCAACTTGGCCACCGTCTCACGGCGAACGGATTGGAAATCGGGTCCACTGGATTGTAACACTTCTGTTCTGAGGTTGTCGTGCAGCGTTTCCAGCTTCACGCAATCCCATTGCGTTCCCGCAGTGGGAGAATAGTGTGGTCTGGAACCAAGGACTCAAAATGACGCGGTGCTCCACCATTTCGCCTCACCGATGACAACCCGCCGACGGATCGTGTGTTGATCGCACGCACCCGCACTTACGAAACGCGACGGGCACTGCCGTCGGCTCTCGGCCCTGCTTACGAGCGTCACGCAGCTCTGGTACAGTGTGCAGTTCGGTCGATGCGTCGGATGTTCGGCCGCCGATGTCTGCTGCCGAAGTTGTGACGGCGCTGGGACTTGATCGATACGTTCCGCTGTTCCCTCCTGAGAGGACGGGCGTCATGCAAATCTGGGTCGATGCCGACGCTTGTCCGGGCGAGATCAAGGAGCTGTTGTTTCGCGCCGCCAAGCGGACGAAGACCAAGGTGACGCTGGTCGCCAACCAAGCGCTGCGTACGCCCCGTTGTGAGTTCGTTGACAGCTTGATGGTACCCGCGGGCATGAACGTCGCCGATCGTCGTATCGTGGAACTGATTCAGCCGGGTGATCTCGTGATCACGGCTGACATTCCACTGGCTGCGGCGGTGCTTGCCAAGGGTGGGCAGGCCCTCGATCCTCGTGGCACGATGTATACAGATGCCAACATCGGTGAGCGGCTGGCGGTTCGGAATCTGTTTGATGAGCTGCGTGAGGGAGGCCAGATCACCGGCGGACCATCGAACTTCAACGCCAAGGTCAAGCAGGCGTTCGCGAACCAACTCGATCGCTGGCTCACCGCGGCTGCGGACTGATTTATGGCCGACGGAGCAAGCAGCTCAGAGCCCCCCCTGCTCTTGCTCGATTTGCGCACCGCCTGTTCAATTCGCCATAAACGGACTTCACTTACTCCCCTTCTTCCATCCGATACTAACTTGGTTGCCGGCACAATACGGAAAGAACAGGAAGGGACTGTACGATGCGGGAGGTGCGTTGCACGCACCAGGCGGAGGCGTGATGGCAGTGCGTCTGATTCGTTGCCGGCATGCGAAGGGCGGTCCGGCTCGCGGCGGTTGTCCGGAGACGCATTGCCTGTGGCGGGTCTGTTGGGTGATTCTGACCGGATATCTTGTGGTCTGGGCGGCTTGGGTAACCCCGGCCGCCGCCGACACGACGCTCCACATTCTTCAACTGAACGACACGCATGGGCGGAGTCAAAGCCATCACTACGCTCGAGAAGCGGCGCTCATTGAGA
Source organism: uncultured Planctomycetota bacterium (assembly GCA_963802295.1). Taxonomy (GTDB): domain Bacteria; phylum Planctomycetota; class Planctomycetia; order Pirellulales; family Pirellulaceae; genus JAJRVM01. Next base: position 114,773 of record CAWDIM010000019.1, read on the forward strand.
GTCTTCGTGAGGAGTATCGGCCGGAGAACTGCGTGTTGGTTCATGCGGGCGACTTGGTCAGCAAGGGAAACATGTTCACGGCCAAGACGAAGGGCCAAGGAGAGATCGCCTATTTGAACGAGTTGGGGCTCGACGTCTGGACCCTCGGCAACGGAGACCTTGGCCTTGGACGCTCTACCCTCACACCGTCGGCAGGCCTGGTCTCCACGTGTGTATTGGCCGAATCCTACAGCGAATCCCCCGCCAGCGCCAGCGCCGGCGCGATGCGACTCGAAGGCAGTGAACTCTGGTCGCTTCGCAGCATGCTTGGCGCCAACCTGACTTGCCCGCTGAACGCCGGGCGTCGCGCCGTTGTCGCGGAAGCGCAAGGGGGCTGGCTGCACGAATATCTCGACGAGGGGCTGCAGTTTCAGGCCACGTTCCTCGAATATTCCGATGCGTTCATTCTTGGTTTCGGATCGCCCGATCGCGACGCTGCCTATTTCGGCACCGGCCTCTCCTGGAGCCATCGCCGCGGAACAGTCTTCTCGCTCAACTATATCGGACTGGCCAGCGCGCACAATCAGAGCCATACCGGTGTGCTGCACCTGGGGATCGACTATTGAGGCTCCGCAAAAGGCTCGGAGGACCCGCCCGGTGGCGCCCCGCGACCGCCTTCCGGGAGGCGAACAGGTTCGCGTGGATGCTATCCGGCGGTGCGCGAAATCGAGCAGGATCGATCGGTGGAAGAACTTGCCCGGCCTGCACGAAAGAGGCTTCCGTCAACAGGCGATTCAGGCCAGCCCGTAGCTCAGCATGACACGCGTTTTCACCGAGGCTCGGCCGCCGGCTGGATGGCCGCGATTGCCGCCATGGCGGGTGGCCGCGAGGCAACGAGCACCTGCACCAGCAGCGACACGAGCAGGGCGACTGCCCCCACCAGGTACATCGCCGCCTCGCTCCCCGTGTAAGCCGTCCACCTCTCGGCGGCGAAGAGCCCTGCAATGCACCCCAACCCTACCAGGCATTCGTTAACCCCAATATTGAATGACCGCCGCCCCGAGTTGCTTGAGTAGAAAACCGCCGAGAAATAAGCGAAACCGGTATACAAGCCCAGCAGCACAATCCCTGCGGAACTTGCGGCAAATGTCGGACGCCAGGCCACCAAGCCTAACAGCAGCGCCGCGGCGAAGTGGAACACGACAATCGGGGTCCGACGGTAACGCCAACGTCCGAATCGATAGAGGGCGAGTCCCCAGACGCCCTGCACCAGCATGTGCAGGAACAGCACGCCACCCACCCAGACGGGCGAGATGCCCGCCTGACCACACACCGCCGGAAACAGGCTCTGCAACGGCCGTTGCACGAACGTCGCGGTGAGGATCATGCACCAAGCCACCCAGACATAAGCGGGATTGACGGCTCGCGATCCAACTTCTGATGCCTCGATGTGCTCATCCGCACTGGCCTCGGCATGGTCCCGATGCCGGTGCCGCAGGAGGATCAGCAGGACGCCAAGTCCGACCGCCACGTCCACTGCTGCCAACGCGATGGTTCCCATGCGGTACACGGCACCGGACGACAAGAACCCAAGGCTCGAGCCGGCACTCCAGGCCAGCGTGTAGCACGCCACCGTCAAAGCCAGCCCACCCGGCAAAGTCTCGCCCCGCATGAACGTCTGAAAGGAGTTGAAGAAGATCGCCAGTCCCACTCCGAGCAGGCCCAGGCAGATCATCTGCAAGACGAAATCCTGCAGCAGCAGGCAGGCGGCTCCCAGCACGGTCGTCAGCACCGTACTCAGCAGCAGCAGACTGCGCGCATTGCGGCGCGTCAGGATCATCCCGACCAGGAGGCTGCTAACCATGTAGGTGACCATCGTGATCGAACCGAGCCAGGCGCACTGGTGGCCCGTGAGACGGCGTTCGCCGGCGCTGTACAGTACGGCAAATAATACCAGGAAGACTATCCAGTCCATCAAGGCCGGGCAGAGCTGAATCCGCATGGTTCCTCACTCGTTTCACGAAACGTCACACGCCGTAGCTACATCGGTGTTCTGTGCGGTTCTCACGAATACGTTTCTTCCGTCCATCACATGATGGAGACGTGAAATGCTGCGTATCGCGAGTTTCGACTGTCGCGTGTCCGCGATGTGCCGCTGGGCAACCACGCCGCGATACTCCGCATTCGCCCCGTCGCCGCTCGCCCATTGTGCCGACTTTCGCCGCACGCCGCAAGACCCCGCCCATCGGTCTCGCCGCATCTGTGACATACCTATGTCACGTAAAAAGTGCGCCGCGGACCGCGCCGCTGCCGACCCGCAAATAGTGCTGGAGCGGTGCCGCAGCTCACGGCTCACGGCTCACAGACACCGGTGCCGCCGGCCAACGTGCGCCATTCGGCGCAAACCCTCTGCCGGTGCGGAGGGGCAGACAAGGCGACGAGGATGGCCGAGTTGATTTCTCGATACAAGATTCAGCCGGCTGGAAAGGAGTCTCCTGACGAATCTCGCCTCGGCCCTGGCCGATGACTATGAGCGCATGCGGCAAGGGAGTATTATGGAACAAACGGCAACTTCTTTGAGCCGAAGTTAAGTGGGCACTGTGTGGCTTCTGAGGCATTCCTGCGGTTAGTGACTATGATGGCCGAGCCAATTCGCAATGAACCGGAGCCGAGCGATGAAAATCACCCTGAGGAGGTGTCGGGCCAGCCGCTGCAGTCCGATGCCGCGGTCCCCGAGCGTACGCGCCACGGACTGCTCGATCAGGCCCGCCAGCGATTCAAGGAAATGGCGGCATCGTGCGTCGAGAGATGTGAGCTGACGCCGGAGATGACGCGTGCCGTCCTACATTCGCTGGAACTGGGTTTTGCGCAAACGATCAAGGAAGATGGGCCGGTGATGCAGCGGCTGTTCGACCAGGACGTTGAAGCTGCCGTCACGTGGGCTGCGCAGCGGCTTGTCGCAGCCTGCCGACATCTTGCGGCCCAGACGCCCGGTCGCAAAAGATCGCCGCTGCAGAATCTGGCCCTGCTCGAGGTGCAGGCACTCGAAATCATGATGCCTGAACCCCATCCAGCGGTTGCCGGGGATGCAGGTGACGTCGGCGTGCCGGCCGTTCAACTGCAATCGTTCTGTGCCCTGATCAATGACGGGCTTGATCTCGCGCAGCGGGCCGAATCGGCGTTTGCCAGGCATGACCAGCGCGCGTACCGAGAAAACTATGTGTTGAGTCGCGTCAAATTCAGAGACGCGGCCAGACTGGTTCGCCGCATGCTCGGTGGAGTTGGGTCGGAAATGAGCGATCTGGCTGTTGGGTTGCGGGGTTTTCAGCTTGAACTTGCCGCGCATGCGGGGTGTATTCGCATGTTCCTCACAGCCCTGTGCGCGCGAAATGCGGCCGCTCAGACGCCACGGCACCATACGCCGGCAGTCGACTCTCATTGTCTGGTGGAAGACCTTCTGCCGACCCTTTTCGACCGGCATTTTGCGTTCACGATTCTCACCCCCCGTGGTCTGCCAGCGTCCCGATCGCAAGAGCTCGTCACTGCCGCGCATGAATCAATGTGGCAAAAGGTCGGACGGCCCGTTTCCGTGCTGCTGACGCGGCCGGGGAGACTGCCACCCGCTGAGTTCAAGGACGCGGTGGAAGCCGAGCTCGAGAAGGCGATCACGAAGGTCAACCAGCAGTTTGCGATTGACGGTGTCATCGTCAGTATCAGCTCGAGCAATGTGCGAGCGATCACCCGGCGAGAGCTGTAAAGCGAAAAAGGGGTCAGGACTCTTTTTCGGAGACCGAAAAAGAGTCCTGACCCCTTTTTCGCTCCGGCTTGGTGATGGGGAACATGGACACGCGGAATTTCGTGCAGCCGTACGGTACCAGGACGATTGGTTCCTGGGGACGTCCCTGGGCGAACGGTTCCGGTGGCAGCGGCATATCGACTGTGGGTTGCCAGTCGACGCGCATGGCGCTGATGCGTAGTTTCAGGGGCGAGTCCAAGGGCCAGTTCCACGTGTCGGGCATCGGGCTCCGCTCGACAGTTATGTCGCAGCCTGTCTTATCGCGATCCGAGTCGAGTGCGAATTGCCACTTCGCCGTCAGGTCCGATGTATTTGCATCGGTCCCGTCCGGTATGGGCAAGGCAAACAGGAGCGGTCCCAAAGTTACGGTGGCGAAGGGAGCGTCGCCTGCATTCGCGTCCCGCCCCGTCGTGATTTGGGGAGACATGGGCAAGCGAAGCAGTACCGTGTCGTGCGGTTTCCACAGTCGTTCGACGCGCACAAAGCCATTCGCATCGGGCGCGGCTGGCACGTCCGAACCATTCACCTGCAAGGCCGCCTGCTTACACCAACCCGGGATGCGCAAGAGGAGTGGGAAGGCCGTGACGCGCGCCGGCTGAACGGCAATCTCGATAATCTCGTTAAACGGGTAGTCGGTGCGACACACCAGTTCCACCGGCACACGATCAGCGACCAGAGCTGACACTTGGCAGGGGCCGTAGCAGGTGGCTGCCAGTCCGTTGTCGTAGGTGGCCATCCACATGTTCACGACGTAGTTCGGCAGGAATCGATTCAGCGCGGCCGTGCAGCACATGGGCTGGTGCTTTGTTTGGAAGGAATATTGTCCGGCGGCGGGCAACGCCTTGTCGGCCATGCGGTTGGGCGACTGAAGATAGACATGTGTCTGGAAATCGCGCGAGACAGCGGCTGGAGCCGCATTGAAGACGGCCTGTTCGATCCGATCGGCCATGCGTCCTTGTCCGCCGATGCTCAGCAGCAGCGTTTGGCTCCACATGTACGCCGCCACCGTACAGGTCTCCGTCCCCCGGAAAGCTCCGGTGGGGCCGAAATACTCGTCGAACACGGGCACGCCGTACGGCTGCATGCAATCCCGTGCGATCAGGTCGTGCCATTCGAGCGTCGCGTCGAGAAATGCACGTTGACCTGTCCAGAGATAACCCAATGCCCAGGGCGCCGTGCTCTCACAGAAATGCACACCATGATCAGCCGCCTCGGCGCCCGGTTCCATACTGGGTGACTTGCGATAGCGGTTCCAGGACCACTGGCTCCTGTCGTCGCCCTGAGTGGTGAACAGCGCTGTCAGCGATTCTTTGATGTGCTGGTTCCCGGTCCACGTGTAGGTTTCGAACGCGGGCCAGGTATTGGACATCGACCACCCTGCACCGACCCAATTCCGGGTGCCGCTATAGGCGGTTTCCAGTGTCTTGAGCACGCGATGATCTCCCGTGCCGGCGTAATATCCCACCAGCGTGCGTCCCCAGAGACCATTGGCCCACAACGGCCATGCGTTGGCTTCTCCGCCGGCGTTCCTTGTCACCGCTTCCAGGTCTTCAGGCTTGGTTTTGTCGAGCCACCACATGAACAGAATGCTGTTCTTGTGCATGCTGTCCGCCACGACCTCGATACGCGATTTCGCTCGGTGCATAAGCGTCTCGTCGTGCAAGGCGTGAGCCAGCTTGGTCAGGCCGTCGAACCAATATCCGCCTCCTTCATAAGGCCAAGCGCCGCGATCCCAAAAAGTCAACTGGTCACCCGTCATCCGATAATCAGCCGCCCAAGCATGTTGAAATGCCGGATCCACATCATCCATGTGCCCCGTATATCCGTTCTTGGCGATCAGGCACCAATCGCGCAGCCAACCTTTCGGTTGGACTGCGCCGGGGGGCAACGTGATGAACGCCGGGCGCGTCGGTGGTTCGAAGGGTCTGGCATAGTTCACGGCGATCGAATTGGCTGGTTCGATTGCCCCGGCTACGCTCGTCGCAACGGCTAGAACCAGGATCCCTCGGAGAAACAGAAACGGTTTGTCCATATCGTCTTGTCCTTGCCTGATCGATTGACGAGGGTGAGCCGTATGCACGGAAAGTCCTGTCGGGGTGCCGGGTTCCCCTGATCGTCGGACCTCCCGAGTGCCAGGGTCTTTCACCTGGTCCCGCGGCAGTTTCTGGCGCGGGTCATGTTGCGGAGCCCAGTGCGTTATTGTGCGGTCTGTCTAGAATGCGCGTCAACGCAGGGGCACACAGTCATTCCGCTGACGGACCGTAGTCCGCGGCAAGCTGTGTGGAATCGGTCCGCCGGACGTGAGCCGGTCGCTGTCCGTCCGGGCCACGCAGGGTCAGGGAGCCTCGTCAACCAACAGCACTCGTCTGAGCCGGTGCAGCGTCTCCTCCATCTCCGAAAAAGTGGGCGTGGATTTAGCCAGATCGCCGGTCCGCCCCATGATTTCGAGCTGCTGTGCCACCTCGGCCGCGGCCAACGCCGCCACGGACGCCGCAGCCCCCTTCAGTGTGTGAGCGGCCCGCTCCAATTGTAGGGCGTCGTGTTGGATAATCGCGTCGCGGATCTGGACTATCAGAGGTGGGCATTCTGAGAGGAATGCCGCAAGCAGTTCCTGCAAAAGCTCCTCGTCTCCGCCGACCTGCTCCATCGCCCGGGCTCTGTCGAAATCTGGTCGGGAAGCTGGGGGCAGAGACTCTTGTCGGATCGGCGACGGCTGCCCGGCAGGAGGCGTGCCGGCGGTGGACGTTGCAGTCGATGCGGTCCCCGCCAGACGCTCGACGGCCTCGAATAACTCGGTAGGCTGCAGCGGTTTGGAGACATAGTCGTCCATGCCCACCTCCAGGCAACGTTCGCGATCCCCTTTCATCGCGCGGGCGGTCATGGCGAGAATCGGAACGTGGCCGTGCGAGGTCCTTTCTCTGGCGCGGATGGTCGCGGTGGTTTCTAAGCCATCCATTTCTGGCATTTGCACGTCCATCAGCACGACATCAAACGATTGTCGCTCCAACGCCGCCAGTGCTTCGAGACCATTGCCGACCACCTCCACGGCATGTCCTCGCTTCTCCAGCAGACTGACCGCCAACTTCTGGTTAACCAGGTTATCTTCGGCCAACAGGATCTGCAGGCGCCGTCCGCAGGGAGTACGAGCCGTGTGGGTGGTCGGTCGCGTCCAGGCGGTGACGGATTCTTTGAAGCTCAGGGCCTGCAAAATCGCGTCCATCAGTTCCGCCCGTCGGATCGGTTTCGTCATGCAGGCCGAGACGCCCAGCTCCCGGCACCGCCGGGCGTCCTCGCGGCGCCCCGCCGACGAGATCATCATCAGCGTGGCGCCCGTGAGTTCGGGATGTTGATGGATTTGCTCCACGAGGGCAAAACCATCCATCTCGGGCATCATGTTGTCCAGCAGGACGAGAGCGAAAGGTTCGCCGATCTGCTGGGCCTGCCGCAGTACCGCCAACGCCTGTTTTCCACCGGCGATGACCGTCGGTTTCATACCCCAATGCGCGAGCATGCCGTGGAGGATGCGGCGGTTGGTGGCATTATCGTCGACCGCCAGGACTGGCAGGCCGCGCAACCGCGAACTCTCTGCTGGGAGTCGCCGTTGCACCCGCTCTGTTGACAAGCCGAAACGGGTCGTGAAATGGAATGTGCTCCCACTTCCCGGTTCGCTCTCCACCCAGAGTCGTCCGCCCATCCTCTGCACCAATTGCGACGAGATGGCCAGCCCCAGTCCGGTCCCGCCGTACTTGCGAGTGGTCGATGCATCGAGCTGCGAAAAGGCCTTGAACAGCTTCTCTTTCTTGTCAGGAGGGATGCCGATGCCCGTGTCGATGACAGCGAAATGCAGGTCCACTTGATTGTCGGTCTGCGATTCCTTTGCGACCCGGACCGCGACCTCGCCATGTTCGGTGAACTTGATCGCGTTGCCCACCAGATTGACCACGATTTGTCGCAACCGACCCGGGTCTCCCACCAGCGCATCCGGGACGTCGGGAGCGACCTCGTCGGCCAGTTCCAGACCTTTTTCGTGGGCGCGCAGGCCCAGCGCCGCGACCGTCTCGTCCAGGTTGTCGCGCAGACTGAAATCGCATTCCTCCATCTCAAGTCTGCCGGCCTCGATCTTGGAGAAGTCCAGAATGTCGTTGATGACCGCCAGCAGGTAATCCGCCGAAGTCTTGACCATCTCCAAGTACTCCCGCTGCTCGGCGGTGAGTTCGGTATCCAGGGCCAGGTCGGTCATCCCGATGATGCCGTTCATCGGCGTGCGGATTTCGTGGCTCATGTTGGCCAGAAACTCGCTCTTGGCGCGATTCGCGACTTCAGCATCTTCCTTGGCCTGCTGCAGTTCGGCATCGGCGCGATTCAACGACGCCGCGTTCCACCAGATAAGGATCGAGAAGAGTCCAATGTTTGTCAGGACGAAGAGCGACAGCCCCATCACGTCCTCGACCAACCCCTGCTGTTGAGCGAGCCACCTGAGCCAACCCGCGACGGAGGGGATCAGGATCGCGGCCGGCAGCAGTCGCCGCGCCATGACTCCGCCGCTTCCGCTACTGCTGAGGCTGGCCATCAGTCCCACGTCGGGCCTGGCGCAGAGCATGCCCACGCTGAGGATGGCAAAGGTGGTGGCCGTGTTCAGCGCCATCGGGATGAACGACTGAATGCCGATCAGCGACACGGAGCTGTAAGCGTACCCGATCATCGCCAGTAGTGCGATCCAGGCCACGGCCAGCGCAAGCAACTCCGTGGGCCGAAACAGGTGACCAAACTTGACATCCAGCAACAGCAGCGCCAAACCGATCAGCAAAAAACTGACCGCCGTATTCGGTGCCATTCGGTTGGCGATTTCGTAGTCGGCGAGCTTCTGCGAAAACAGCCATTGGTCAGGACCGTGGTCCCAGTGATACCAGTAACCTGCCAGCCGGATGACTGCCCACAGCGTTACTCCCACAGCCAGCATCCGGCCGATTTGGTGCTGTCGCCGCGTCCGGGACGGACTCTGCAAGAGCCAAAGCGAACCACCGCTCCCTAGGAAAGCCAGGGCCGTGCCGCCCGGGTTCATCGCCACCATCCCGGGGAAAACCGCCTTGAGCGTCTCGATGTCCAGGGCCCAGCCGACTAATACGAGACAGCTCACGGCAATCGCGACGACACTGGCAGCTCTGGACAGGACCTGGAAACGTTGGATCCGTCGCGGTTCGTAGAGCACGTTCACTGTCCCACCTGCTTGAATAGCATTCCAGCGACCTGCCGTCCACCCCGACAATACTATGCGTTCGCTCGCACGCTGGCCACCTCGATGCTTGGTTTGACGCCATCGGCTAGCTGGTTACGATTGACGGTGCGGGGCGGAAGGTCGGCGCAGGTCGATACCGGGCCACAGGTGCCTGATTGCTGACGCGGGGCCGCTGGACCAGTCGGTGAGAGTCTACTGGGCGCGATTTGGCACAGGGGGCCAATCGCCGGCGCGTGGGTGCACGTGGTGCATTGTCACCACGTGAATACGGGGTTGGCTGGAGCTAGCTGGCTCCGCCAGTGCTGAGCAGCGACGAAGTGTCCTGCGTACATTGGCGGAGCCCATGCCGCCCCAATTCTCAGCTGTGACAAAGCGTGAGAAACCGTCCCCCGCTGTCGGCACGATATCTGTCGCGGACCGGGCGGACAGGACGAAGCAAACGAGTGGAGTCTACGCTGAGCAATGCGCGAAGGGTACGAAGCAGAGTACGGCGCAGCGCCAACTCACTTCGACGCCAAAAAACAGCGCGTCTGGTACGTTCGCCGAGCCTACACTCACAGTTACTTTGGCATCTCGACCTGAATCGGTTTGACGACCAGTTCTTCCAGTGGGGGCAACGCGGGAAACTTCGCATGCGGTTCCGACTGGTACCAGAAGGCCACGGAGGCGAGGTCATCTTCCAGCGGCAGGTAGCGGCCCGATTTGTCCTGCATCCAGCCCAGCGCCTGGATCGTCACCTTCAAGTCCTGTTCGAAACGGATCGGGTCGGCGATGTGCCAGCGGTACAGTCCGAAACGCTGGCCTGGCAGATAGACGACGTCGGGCGGCAAGACCTGGGCGAGGCCCGAGTGTGGGGTACTGAACGTCTGATAGAGTCTCTTGTCGCGGTTCTCAAAGTTGTAGGAGCCGCAGAAGTAATCCTCCGTCCCTGTGCCACAGATCGTGGGGAATTCCTGGTCGCCATCCAGGAAGAACTTGATTTCACCTTCGCCCCACCAGCCTGGGCTGCGGACCTCCCAGGCCATGTATGTGCCGACGTAATGTCCGCGGCCGTGGACGCCATCGAGGATTGTGTACGTCGTCTTGGCGGGGAGTCTCGGCACGCGGCGGAACTGTGCGTGCAGGTACGCCGCGTCCGCGGGCACATCGGTCAACGTGTAGTTGATCTGGTAATAGATGGTCATCTGGTCGTCATCGAGGTTTTCCAGCGTGACCTTAGCGCCCTGGCGAAAGGGCATCGTCCAGTAACAGTTGAAGGCGCTCCCCGGATTGACGCAGACCGGCAGCGAATTGATCTGGCAGTACTTACCCCAACCGCAGGCGAAGAAGTCACCCATCGGCACCTCGATCGACGGTTCGGTTTCGCCATCCCAATAGAAGCGCAGGATGAAGTGCCGGGTTTTTTCGATGGGGGCGGGGGTCATCCAGATCTGCTGAATCGCGCCCGAGCCGTTGATTTCGCCGAGCGTGAACGTCGATTTCGCCGGGACGCGCACATAGGGTGAAACCTTCCAGCCCTGTCCCAGATCTCGCGCGGCGTGCAGTGCGGGGCCATCGGTCGACATGCCGGCCTTCCCCTTCTCGCCCGTGAAGTTCTCCGGGCAAATCGAACGCGTTTGGGCGTTGGACATCCGGTGCAGGTTTCCCAGGTGCGTGTCGAGTCCATTGAAGCCGCCCGTCGGCGGCGTCTGTGCCTGCGCGTGCGGGCTGACGATGAGCGACACGAGTAAAACCACCGAGCAGGCGCTGAAACGCATCGAGATTCTCCTTGTCGAACGGCCAACGAGGAACGGACGGGAGCTACACGACTCACCGCTGCCACCAAGTAAGTCAACCATACGGCCCGCGGCAGTCGGTTTCAATGGGGAGCGGGTGACGGATACACGCTGCGGGCCCGCCATCCGCGTCGGAAACGAGCCGACGCCACTCGACAGTGCCAGGGCGACTCTCCGCTGATCACGATCATGTTGCACCGCACAAGGCACGCAAATCACCAGGCAGGTGCTTGCCGCGCATCCGTCCTCCTGCACGGGAAATCGACGCCATGCCGTTTGGTGAAGCGGTCTATGTGGGACGGACCGCTCTTGAGCGAGTCACAGAAATATGAGTCACGGACGGTGAACTTCAAGGAGGCTCCTGTTTTGGTGAGGACGCCTTCACCGTCCTTCCATTGTTGCTACCCTGAAACGCGGCACCCTCATTCGAGTTCTTGCAGGCGACACCACGCTTCTTCCGCATCGGCCAACTGGCCGCTCAGGGCGACCACGTCGTTATGCAATCGAAGAGCTTCCGCCGGGTCGGTGGAACTGAGCAGCTGACTTTGCAGTTGCCGCATCTGCGCGTCGAGTCGCGAGATGGTCCGCTCGAGGTTCTGTCGCTCCTTGCGCAGTTCCCGTTCGGAGCTGCGGGACGGTTTGGAGGAAACGGGGGCCTGTTTGCCGGCCGCTCTCGGCTGGGTGACGCTCCGCGCGACCGCCTCCCGCTCGCCCTCTTCAATCTCCCGATTCACGGCATACAGATACGATTCGTAGTCGCCGCGATAGTTGGTGACGTGACCGTCGCGGACTTCAATCACGCAGCTGGCGACACGTCGCATGAAGTGCCGGTCGTGGCTGGTGAACACGACCGTGCCCCGGTAGCCGACCAGTGCCTCGGCGAGTCCCTCAATGGTATCGACGTCCAGGTGGTTACCCGGTTCATCCAACACCAGCACGTTGTGTTGGCTCAACAGCAGCCCGGTCAAGCTGAGCCGCGCCCGTTCGCCACCCGACAGGACGGCGATCCGTTTCTTGATCGCCTCGCCGCCGAACAGCATGGCTCCCGCCATGTCCAGAATCTGCTGGGTCTTGGTGCCGGGTGCGGCCTGGTACTCCAGATACTCGAGCACCGTCTTCTTTTCGGGCAGGCTGGTATAGACGTGCTGAGCATACACGCCGATCTGGCATCCGTATCCCCACCGGACATCCCCGGCCAGCGGTGGGAGGGAATCGACCACTGTGCGCAGGAAGGTCGTCTTGCCCTGGCCGTTGTCGCCGACCACGACCGCGCGGGTGCCGTGGTCGATCTCCAGATCGATATCGGACGCCACCAGACGCTCGGGATAACCGATGGTCAGTCCGCGGCAGCGCAAGGCGGGCCCCTGCCGCGGCTCGACCTCCGCGCGCGGATCCTCGCCCGCGGCTCGCTGCCGAACACCTCCACCGTCTCCAGACGCTCGAGCTGCTTGCTCTTGGAGCGGGCGCGGGTGGCGGTGCTGGCCCGCGCCTTGTTCTTGGCGATGAACTCTTCCAGATGCTTCCGTTTGGCCTGCACCGTGGCGTTGGTCCGCTCGTCATGCTCGCGCCGAGCCTGCTGATGTTCCAGAAACGCGTCGATCTTGCCGGGAAACATCGTCAGCTTGCCGCGCGACAGGTCGAGTGTATGGCTGCAGGTCGCCGCCAGGAAGGCCCGGTCGTGCGACACGATCAGGCATGCCTCCTTGAAATGCCGCAGGAAGTGCTCCAACAGGATCTGCGTGCGCAGGTCGAGGAAGTTGGTAGGTTCGTCCAGCAGCAGCAAGTTGGGTTCGTGCAGCAGCAGAGCGGCCAGTTTGAGCCGCGTCTGCCAACCGCCGGACAGTCGAGCGATGGGCCCATCGAGGTGAGCATTTTTCAACTCGAACTGCCCCGCTACCTCGCCGCATTTCCAGTCCGGTTGGCCACTGTCGCGCATGAGGAAGGCGAGCGCGGTTTCGCCGGGCAGAAAGGGGTCGTGCTGACGCAGGTAACCCAAACGCAGTTTAGGATAGAGGAGCACCTCGCCGCGGTCGAGTTCCTCTTCGCCCAATAGCACGCGGAGCAGCGTCGATTTGCCGGCCCCGTTGCGGCCCACGAACCCCACCTTCACGTCGTCGATCAGTGTCGCCTCGGCCCCGTCCAGCAACACGTCGTTGCCGTAGCTCTTGTGAGCATTTCTGATCTGTACCAGCACCGCCATATTCGCCTACTCGCCGATCACAAAAAAACTCTCGCCAACAGACCAGACTATTCGCTGCGTCGCGGGTCTTTCCCCGGGAAATCGAGCCATGTCTGGTAACGCTGCGCCGGTGGTGCCGCTCAGCGGCCCTCCCTGCTCAGGTAGCCCGTCGCGTGTTGGTGAGTCGTGAAACAAAACGGGAAGATTGCACCCGAAACAATAACTGCCCCGACATTCTAGCGATAGACAGGTTGTCCGTGAATGGTCCCAGTCCTGACCCCGACCTTGTGCTGTGGCTGGACCTGACGCGGCCAATGGCCGCACCCCCTGCGTGGCTCGGAATGCATCGCGTGTCGGCAGTCTCCGCTGCTCGCCAGGTCCTTCGACTTGCCGCCTACCCATGACGGTGGCGGTGCGTGGGATGGCCAGTAGTCACGGGCTCCGCGAACAGAGCCACAGACAGACAGCGAGCCAGCCATTGCACGAGGTTCGCAAGCGAGTTCGACTACCATTACAATATGCCCGTGGCGATGGATGGTACTACTGCACCCGCGAAGCATCGGTGGATCACGTGACCATTAGTGTGTTGGATCTGTTCACGATCGGCATCGGACCATCGAGTTCTCATGCGGTGGGACCGATGCGAGCTGCGGCGAGGTTCGTTGACGAATTGCGTCAGCACGAGCAATTGACGCTGGTCGCGCGGCTGAGCGTCCGCTTGTACGGGTCGTTGGGAGCCACCGGTCGCGGACACGGAACGGACAAGGCCGTGCTGCTGGGGTTGGAGGGCGAAACTCCTGAAAATACTGATCCCGACGCGGTACATACGCGTGTCGATTTGATTCGCCGGCAGAAGCAGGTGTTACTCGCCGGCCAACATCCCGTTTCGTTCGATCCGGACGGGGATCTCGTGTTTGCGCCCGAGGAGCGTCTGCCGCGACATCCCAACGCTCTGCGATTTCAAGCCTGGGACCGACAGGACGTACTATTGCGGCAGAGCGACTATTTCTCGATCGGCGGCGGTTTTGTCGTCCAGGAGACCGATTCCTCGCCAGACACACTGCGCCGGCAGACGTCGATTCCGTTTCCGTTCCGGACGGCGGCCGAGTTGGTGGCGCTGTGCAAGCAACAGTCGCAGCCGATGAGTGGTATTATGCTGCGCAATGAACAGACGTGGCGCACCGAGGCGGAGCTGCGGGCACGACTGCTGCGGATCTGGGAGGTCATGCAAGAGTGCGTACGCCGCGGATGCAGAACACCAGGGATTTTGCCCGGGCCTCTGCAGGTGGAACGTCGAGCGCCGCAGATGTACCGCGATCTGACCGAGCGCCCCGAGGCTGCTCTGCGCGACCCGCTCTCGATCCTCGACTGGGTGAACCTCTACGCGCTGGCAGTGGCGGAAGAAAACGCTGCTGGCGGCCGGGTCGTCACGGCGCCGACCAACGGAGCGGCGGGGATCATTCCGGCAGTGCTGCATTACTACGCCCGCTTCTCGCCCGTGGCGACCGACCAGGGGGTGGTGAGGTTCCTGCTGACGGCCGGAGCGATCGGCATTCTCTACAAGGAGAATGCATCCATTTCCGGCGCGGAGGTGGGGTGCCAAGGGGAAGTCGGCGTCGCCTGTTCGATGGCCGCCGGTGCCCTGACGGAAGTACTGGGCGGCAGCGCCGATCAGGTGGAGCAGGCCGCGGAGATCGCCATGGAGCACAACCTCGGCTTGACCTGCGATCCGATCGGTGGTTTGGTCCAAGTCCCCTGCATCGAACGCAATGCGATGGGGACCGTCAAGGCCATTAATGCGGCGCGTCTTGCCCTGCACGGCGAGGGCAAACACAAGGTGACACTCGACCGCGTTATTCGCGTCATGCTCCGCACCGGCGCCGACATGTCGGATGCCTACAAGGAAACCTCGCGCGGCGGACTGGCCGTGAACCTGCCGGAATGCTGAAACGTGAAACAGAAGCGAATAAGGGGCAGAGGGCCTCGGCGAAAGCCGGCAGAAGGCAGCGAATGCACGTGTCTTACAGGGTCAGACCGACCGCGGCCGGCGGCCACGGTCAAACAGAAATCCGACATCGGAAATCCGCAACGGATTCAAATGACCGAAACTCTAGAAAACACCTCCGCCGTTGGCAACAACCACAGTAACGAGCCGTCCACTGCTTCTCACCATTGGGCCTGCTGCACATTGCAACCAACGGATCGGCCATCCGGATTCGTGCAGGAGACTGCCGGCGACCCAGCCTGGAAAATAGTTGCAGGACGGTCTTCGAATGGCTATATTCCACTCTCGCAGTCGGAGACCCTGGTGTCAGGAACGGGCAACTGGCGCCGGGGAAGAGTCATTTCTACCGCCTCTCCTCTGCTTGCCAAATTCATGGCAACACGAATTGGGGGGACAGACGTGATTTCGTGCATCACGAATCACGACGCTGTCACCTCGAAGTACGAGCTGTCGCGTCGAAGTACCGAAAGTCAAGTTGTCATCCTCCGAGTGAACTTACCAGACTGACATGAGTCGCACTGGCATCTCACATTCGAATTGGCGCCGGATCTGCGCGCTCACGTCGGCCGCGTTGGGGTTGCTCGTCGCATCCTGCTCCCGCCGCGACGTCGCCTCGGAAACGGAGTTGTCACAGATCCGGTCGCCGATCCAGTTGCAGGACATTACCGAGCAGAGCGGCATCACCTTTGTGCACACTGACGGTCACAGCGGCGAATACTACATCATGGAGAACGTCACCGGCGGATTGGCGTTGTTCGACTACGACAATGATGGTTGGATCGACATCTACTTCCTGAACGGTGCCCCGCTGAAGGGGACTTCCGCCGACAAGCGTCCCACGGATGCGCTCTACCGGAATGAAGGGCATGGGAAATTCCGGGACGTGACGGTTGCCGCGGGCGTCGCGGAAGCCGGTTTCGGCCTGGGCATTGCCGTCGCGGATTACGACAACGACGGTGATTCAGACATCTACGTAAACAATTTCGGCCCAAACGTTTTGTATCGCAACGAGGGAGACGGCACGTTCACCGATGTCACAATCGCCGCGGGTGTTGGAGCCGGCGAATTTCTGGGGGCGGGAGTGAGTTTTCTGGATATTGACGCTGACGGCCTGCTCGATCTGTACGTCGGAAATTACGTTGATTTCAGCTATGATCGACACATCACGTGCCTTCGACAGGGCTACGTTGAATACGCGGGCCCGAGTGCCTATCGCCCCGCTCCCGATTTTCTCCTGCGCAACAACGGGGACGGTACGTTTTCCGATGTCAGCCAGGCATCTGGAATCCGGCAATGCATGGGATACACCATGGGCCTTGTCTCAGCCGACTTTGATAACGACGGCGACACCGACCTTTTCGCTCTCAGCGACGTCGACCGAAACTACTTGTATGTCAATGATGGTGCTGGACGTTTCGAAGAATGCGCACTGCTGGTCGGTGCCGCGTGCAACGCCTTCGGCGATTCACTGGGGAGCATGGGGGTCGACTGCGGCGATTTCGACAATGACGGATTCTTGGATTTCCTGCAGACCTCGTACCAAGGTGAACTACCCGTGTTGTATCACAACCTGGGAAACGGGTGTTTGGAGGACGTCACGGCGATGACGGGAGTGGGCGAAGGTTCGTTCGCTTATGTGAACTGGGGAGTCGGCTTCGCCGATTTCGACCATGACGGCGATCGCGATGTGTACATTGCCCAGGGGCATCTGCAGGACGAAATCGACCG
Organism: uncultured Planctomycetota bacterium; assembly: GCA_963802295.1. GTDB lineage: Bacteria > Planctomycetota > Planctomycetia > Pirellulales > Pirellulaceae > JAJRVM01. The sequence continues at coordinate 131,471 of CAWDIM010000019.1, forward strand.
TTATGATAGTTCGACTGCTTACGCGGTCCGCAACGTGTTGCTGATGAACGACGGAACCGGGAAGTTTGTGAATGTGTCCGCTACCGCCGGTGATGGCATGCTTCCCGAGTTCAGCAGCCGCGGGACTGCGTTTGACGATCTCGACAACGATGGCGACGTCGACGTCGTGGTCCTGAACTCGCGCAGCCAACCGACCGTGATTCGGAATGTTACCCGGACAGACAATCATTGGATTCAGATTCGACTGCGCGGTGTGACGGCCAGTCGAGACGGCGTGGGGGCTCACGTCTATATCACTGCTGGCGGGCGCACACAGCTCGCGGAGGTCCACAGCGGGCGGGGCTACCAGAGCCATTTCGGCACGCATCTCGATTTTGGACTGGGCCAGTCCGATCGCGTTGAACGGATCGAAGTCCGGTGGCTTGGCGGCGGCACGGACATCTTGCAGGACGTGCCAGCCGACCAGCTCCTAACGATCATCCAAGGGACGACCCGGTCCGGCGGGAACAGGTGACAGTGCGGGGCGCGAGCGTGCCAGATTGCTGGGAGGCAAGCTGCAGTTCAAGAGCCAACCCGGCCAGGGGAACGTGGTTCGCGTGAAGTTCCCCGTGGTGGAATGTCAAGCTCCGGAACAGGAGAAACCAGGGAGCCACTGACAGGTGCCGTGCGGCAAGTGGCCCACTGCCGGGCGCACCATCCACCAGAGTGTGCGCCCCGCGGCAATTGCTGTCCCGTATCCTCTGGTCCCCTCCGCGGCGTCTCCGGCGCGGCCGCGACTCCGCGGTACCACGGGCATTCCGCCTTTTTTGGACAGTCGGCGCATCAGCCAGGACGAAACTTGGAAAGACTTGCGTGAAATTCGGATCCGCGGCCGGGACGCGCGGCAATGGTGGAGCTATTATGGCATTGGTCCCGAGTTTGTCCGAAGGGGTTTAGCGGAAAGTGTGAATCATGAAGCAGATGATGGTGACGATGGTTCTGTGTGCGTCGAGTTTTTTCGGCAGGGGAGTGGATGACGTGGCGGGCTGCACGAATTTTCTGATCACCAAGGGCGCGTCACTCGACGGGTCCACGATGATCAGCTATTCGGCGGATTCCCATGTCCTCTATGGCGAGCTCTACCACTGGCCGGCTGCCACGTGGGATGAGGGAGCGCTGCTGGATATTCGCGAATGGGACACCGGCAAGCAGCTGGGCCAGATCCCGCAAGCCAGGCAGACGTACAACGTCGTGGGGAACATCAACGAACATCAGCTGGCCATCGGTGAAACGACGTTCGGGGGTCGCAAGGAACTCGAGTCCCAAGCCGGCGCCATCATGGATTACGGCAGCCTGATCTACATCACGCTGCAGCGAGCCAAGACCGCGCGCCAGGCCATTCGAACCATGACCCAACTCGTGGAACAGTACGGATACTACAGCGCGGGTGAGTCGTTTTCCATCGCCGATCCGCACGAGGTGTGGATCCTGGAGATGATCGGCAAGGGGGAGAACGAGAAGGGGGCCGTGTGGGTGGCGTTGCGAGTGCCGGACGGCTATGTTTCGGGGCACGCGAACCAAGCCAGAATCCGCACGTTTCCACTGGCCGACGGTCGCGTGTCGATCACCTCGCAACAAATGGACCTGATCGACGAGCCAACCGTGGAAGTCGTCTATGCTCACGACGTGATCAGTTTCGCTCGCGGCAAGACCTGGTTCGCGGGAGAGGATCGGGATTTCAGCTTCTCCGACACCTACGCTCCCGTCGATTTCGAAAGCGCTCGCTTCTGTGAGGCGCGGGTGTGGGCCATCTTCCGCCAACTCCATGACGACATGGAACAGTATGTCGACTACGCGATGGGACGGGATTTGAGCCGCCGCCTACCACTCTGGATCCAACCGAAACGGCAGGTGTCTGTCAGCGATATGTTCACCTTCATGCGCGACACGTATGAGGGAACCCCGCTCGACATGTCCCGGGACGTGGGGGCGGGTCCGTTTGCCGCCCCTTATCGCTGGCGGCCGCTGACCTGGACCGTCGACGGCCAGAAATACCTTCACGAACGCGCCGTGGCGACCCAGCAGACGGGATTCGTCTTCGTATCGCAATCGCGGTCCTGGTTGCCGGATCCCATCGGCGGTATCCTCTGGTTCGGCGTCGACGATGCCAAGAGCACGGTATTCGTCCCGATGTATGGGTCGATTACGCGCGCCCCGCAGGCATACGCCGTAGGGAATGGCGACCTGATGACCTGGTCGGATGATGCGGCGTTCTGGGCCTTCAACCAGGTCTCCAATCTGGCCTACACCCGCTATGGCGAAATCATCGCCGATGTGCGCACCGTCCAGCAGCAGCGCGAGGCAAAATTCCTGGCCTACACTCCCGCCATCGATAAGGCTGCCGTCGAACTGCACCAGGCGAACCCGGAACTGGCCGTGGAGTTCTTGACCGAGTACTGCGTCAAGCAAGGTGACGAGACCGCCCGCCGTTGGCGCGAACTCTACCAGCAGTTGTTCATGAAGTACATGGACGGGAATGTCAAAGTACCCGATCCCCCCAACCGTAACCCCAAAGTCGCCTGGCCCGGTTACGGCGAGGCCTGGAACCGCCGGATCGTGACGGAAACGGGCGATCATTTCAAGATTCCGCAATGAACGGCGTCACGCTGAAGCGTAAACCTGTACCATGCGCACGGTTGGAGAAAAATCCGAAATTCGAAGCACTAAATGTCAAAAATACCAAACAAATTCGAATGACAGAAATACCAATGACAAGAACGGGGAAAGACAGAGGACGGAGCATCCAATAGCCTGCCCAGTGGTGAGAATCTGCTTGTGGCCCATGACTGTGGTTCTGCCGGCAGCGGAGGTTCTTTCTCTTGAGTTTTTGTCTTTCGAATTTGTTTAGGATTTCGAATTTGGGATTTCGAACTTCCTGATTGGTTGCGGCCAGCGGCCGCGTTACGATTTCGAGTTTCGGACGGCGGACTGCGAAGTTTGCTTGCAGTTGGCGACCGGCGTCCCGCTGGTCGGATCCGCCGGAAACCGGTTGTGCGGGCCGCTAAGGTTGACGCCGCACCAGCGCTCCGCCGCCGGGAAGCAAATCCAACTTCACACGCGCCGCGTCGGCCGAATTCCACCGGTCGCCCACAGGATCATAAACCTGTACATTGCCCGGTCCAACCAGGATGACCTGCGAGCTCTGCTTGTAGTCGAGATTGACCACCACTACGCTCGACGCGTCGTTCTCTGCGCCGAAATAACCCAGCAGGTAACTCTTCTCTCCCGGTGCCTCGACTTGCCACGGGGCATCGCTGGGTAACCTCTCACCGCCCCAGGGAATGTTCCCTACATGGTAGGCCCCCAGGCAGCGGAGAGGCTGCAGCTGCATGCCGATCCTTTCGAACTCCGGATTGTACTTCTGCGCCGCGTAGTAAAGTTCGGTCGGTTGACCGTCGTTGCCGACAATCATCCCCGTGTGGTTATGCGGGTAGTTGTAGACATAGTGCGCGATACCCTGCGCACCGTAAGCTAACGACGTGTAGGTCAGAAACCGCAGCTCATCCGGATTCGGGACACGTACCCCGGGATCCCAGCTGCACGCCTGGATGATATTCAAGAAGGGGACTCCCGCCCGGATCGCGGTGTCGCGCACAATCGCCAGATTCAAGAAGTACTGGTCGCCGTCGCGGTTCACGAAGAACTGGTAGTTGTCGTAGCTGATCAGGCTTGGCTGAACGGTATCGAGGAATCGCTGGAGGTGGTCCTTGTATGCCGTGACCGTGTCTCCCTGCGTGCCGAGTTGGTCGTTATTGGCGTAAGTCGGGAACAAGTTGATCCATGCGAAGTGCTTGGGATCTCGCTGCCGGATGCGGGCAACCAGCTTGCCGATATCTTGGAACAGGGATGCGTTCGGCTCGTCAATGATCCAGTAGGAGTACATGGCGGGGTGGTTCTTCACCCGGTCGATCAAGCTATCGAGCCGCGTCATGACTTCGGCGTCCCCTGCATTCTGCGGAGACAATTCACCGGTACTGACGAAGAGATTAGCGCGGAGACCGCACTTGTGTACCAGGTCCAGGTCCTGCTCGCCGCACCACACGAGGTTCCAGCCCCCATCGGCCATCTGCTGGGCCGAGTCCTTTGTCAGGGGACTGGAGTGCCCTGGGCCCGCGTAGTAGCTGACAATCGGCTTTCCGATTTTCCACTCGTCGCCCGCCGGCTGCCCTAACGCTGGGCCGACAAAGCAGCCATCAAGAACGACTAGCGACAGGAACGTCACGGTTAGTGAACTCGACGCGCACGCAATACGATTCATGTCTCATCACCCTCACATTCAACGTGATTTCCAGATATGACGGCCACGGTTCATTTCATACAACTACTGTCCCGCGCCGAACGCGGGGCGGTCAAGCCTGCACTCAGTGCCCAGCTCGCCATGCTGCCTCGTTGAATCATGTCGGCGGGCGGAGCCTGCTGTGTAACCTGCCGCTTACTAACGTAACCGGGGACTACTTCCGCGTCGACCAGGTATGTTACCATGGTTGGAGTATCACCGACTAGAGAGTTGGTCGGTAACATGCGCGCACGTTCGAAATCCGAAATCAGAGCACGGAATCCCCAGCGAATTCGAATGACAGAAAAAAGGGGAGGAAGGGAGGAAGGGAGGAAGGGAGGAAGGGAGGAAGGGAGGAAGGGAGGCGCAATAGCATGCTGCAGGTGAGGATCTGTTGGCGACCCAGGGCTGTGGTTTTGCCGGCCGTGGAGGTCTTTTTGGTAATTGGTTTTTGATTTCGAATTTGTTTCGGCTTTCGATATTGGGATTTCGGATTTCCTGTGTGGTTGTGGCCGAACGCCACGTTAAGACGAAAGGTCCAGGCAGCGGTACACACCGGGACCTGGGCAGCAGATGATATTCGATGGTAAGTAGAACGGAATTCATTCCGTTTGTGCAGCGTCCAACACGATCCATTCCCCAGGTCCAGGCAGCGGTACACACCGGGGCCTGGGTGGCAGATGATGTTCGATGGCAAGTAGAACGGAATTCATTCCGTTTGTGCAGTGTCCAACACTATCCACTCCCTTCGACACGGCCCGACAATTCCGTTTGCATTATGCGCAAGGTGCCGTTCGCTCCGACCAACATTCGCTGTAACGACGACAGCTGTTTCGCTTGACAAAAGTCACTGGCCCGGAAAGCACACTCCGATGAAAACCGCACCCCTCTCGCTTCCCCTCGGACTGGCGCTGGCCCTGAGCAGCGTCGCACTTGGACAAGTCATCCAAACGCAACCCGACTGGCTGATCGATCCGGCGTCGTTCCAAGCGCGCGTGGGCGAAGACAAGGCCAGACAGGAGCTGGTGCTGGAAAACGGTCTGGTCCGCCGCGTACTGCGGTTGGGGCCCAACGCGGCGACCGTGGATTACCGCAACCTGGTCACGGGCGAACAACTGCTGCGGGCCACTGGTCCGGAAGCCGTGGTGACGCTTGACGGCCAGCAGTACGCCATCGGCGGGCTGGAAGGTCAGCCGGTCAAGAACTACCTCAAGGCGGAATGGGTCGAGAGACTGACCGTCATACCTAATTCATATCAGTTCGCTCAATGGCGTGAGGAGCCCGTGACAGCACGGTTTCCCTGGCAGAAACGCCAAGAGTGGCTGGCGCGCGACCTGCCTTGGCCCGCTCCCGGCCGACACGTCGTGCTGCGATTCACCCCACCGCCGCTCGCGGGGGAGGTGATCGCCGGCGGCGCCGAGCTCGCCGACCCGGTCGGCACCGTCCGCGCCGATCTTCCCGCGATCGATATCCACTACGTGATCTACGATGGTATCCCGCTCATCGAGAAGTGGCTCGCCATTCGCAATACTGGCGACCGGCCGGTGCGGATCAACCGCACCATTGTCGAGACTTTGCGCGTGCAGGAGAACGAGAGTGCCACGGAACCGAACATTCGATGGGAACTGCCCAGTCTGTATGTAGAAACCGACTACGCCTACCTGTCGATGAATGGCAAGTCGGCCAACATGCGCAGTGTGCGTTGGCTCCCTGATCCGACTTATGAGACTCAAGTGAGTTACACGCTGGAAACGCCCTGCCTGCTGGAGGTCGCGCCGGAATTCGGGCCGGATGTGGACCTCGCCCCGGGCGCAACACTGACGTCGATCCGTTGTTTCGAGTTGCTTCGCGATGGCACCGACCGCGAGCGTCGCGGCCTGGCACAGCGCCGCCTGTACCGCACCGTCGCGCCCTGGTCGCAGGAAAACCCGGTGATGGTGCACCTTATCTCGGACAATCCGGCCGCGATCCGTCAGATCGTGGACCAGGGGGCCGAGGTGGGGGTCGAGATGATTATTCTCTCGTTTGGCAGCGGCATGAACATGGAAAGTCGCGACGAGCGTTACCAGGCCGAATTTAAGGCCGTGGCCGACTACGCCCGGGCCAAGGGCATTGTCATCGGGGCCTATTCGCTGCTGGCCAGTCGCGGGGCGGGGACTCCAAGCGACAATTGTGGCGGCGACGGTTGCCGCATCCGATACGGCTCGATGCCCTGCCTCGGGTCTCAGTGGGGGCGGGAGTACCTGGCCCAGTTGCAGTCGTTTCTGACCCACACCGGCTTCGGCGTCCTGGAGCATGACGGCTCGTATCCCGGCGACACGTGCGCCCACACGCACCATCCCGGCCACCGTGGTTTGGGAGATTCACAGTGGGTACAGTTCACCGCCATCGCCAACTTCTACCAATGGTGCCGCGCCAACGGCATTTACCTGAACGTGCCCGACTGGTATTACCTCAACGGCAGCACCAAGTGCGCGATGAACTACAAGGAGACCAATTGGTCGCTTCCGCGTGGCGAGCAGGAGATCATTGAACGCCAGAACGTCTATGACGGCACCTGGGAAAAGACGGCCTCCATGGGCTGGATGTTCGTCCCGCTGACCCAATATCACGGCGGCGGCGCCGCCGCCACGATCGAGCCGCTGTGCGAACACTTGGACCACTACGAGGCGCGGTTGGCCAACCTGTTCGGCGCCGGTGTGCAGGCCTGTTACCGCGGCCCGCGCATCTACGATACCGACGCGACGAAGGACCTCGTCAAGAAGTGGATTGCCTTCTACAAGCAGCACCGCGAGGTGCTGGATGCCGATATCGTTCACCTGCGCCGCCCGGATGGCCGCGACTGGGACGGCATCCTGCACGTGAATCCGCAAGGCCAGGAAAAGGGCCTGGCCTTTTTCTACAATCCGCTGCCGGAAGACATCGAACGGAACATCCGGGTGCCGCTCTACTACACCGGCCTTTCGAAAGCTGCCAGCGTTTCCGTCCAAGGCGCGGCCCCTACACTCGTGCCGCTCGACCGCAGTGAAACCGCCACGCTGAAGGTGACGATCCCGGCACAGGGGAGGACCTGGCTGTTCTTCGCCGCACCCGAACAATGATGAGACGTCCTTTCGCCCGTCACGGTAGAGGCTTCACCTTAATGTTGCGGAAGCGTACCGAGCTCCCCGGATCGTGCTGCTGGAGCGCGAAATAGCCTTCGCCAAGTCGACGGGGTCCCGTGGCCCCCTCGGGCTCGGTGTAGTCGATCACGATCTTGCCGTTGACCTTCACCACAATGTTCTGGTCTTTGACGAGAATGTGCACCGTGAACCACTCGTTGTCCTTCACCGGAGTATCGTATAGCTTCACGACACCCCAGAGGCTTCCCGTCCTGACCGGATCGGCATGGGAGTTGTTGATCTGCACTTCGTGGCCGTCGAAGAACCAACCTTCCGGGTGGTGTTCGATGTGCAGGTAGATCCCGGAGTTGCCTCCCTCGTTGATCATCACGTCGGTCTGAAACTCGAAGTTCTTGAACTGCTTGCCCTTATAGTACAGGTGGCTCCGTTCACCTCGGCCGACGATCGCTCCGTCTTCGATCGTCCAGTTCTCGGCGCGTTCGTTCGGCTGCCAGTCACCCAACGTCTTGCCATCGAACAGACTCTGCCAGCCGTCGTCAGCGGTTTGAGCCCCGCAGGGACACGGGACGAGCAGCGTCAGGCCCAGGACAGCAGTCAGACATATTCTCAGCATGGTCAGATCTCCTTTGGCAAAAGTACGATATTCTCTTGGTGTCGACGGACCGCAGCATGCTCTTGCTGTGCGAGGAATCCGTCGCGCCCCGCATGATTGTACTTCACCACGTACCGCGAGTGGGACGAGGTGCCGACATTTCATCCAGTGGCGGGGATTCGTGCTTCTCGGAGCCTCTTGCTGCGTAGCTGGCCAGTTGTGATCCCACCGGGATAAACCCTCACTGTACCACACATATGGCGGTCGAAAAAAAAGGAGAACGGGTCAAGAATCGGGCCCGAACGACTGCCATGCGGTTGACAGATCGTGGAGACGTTGCAGGCCGAGCCACAACGTCTGAGTCCCCGGCTGTGTGGATTTTCGAATCACATATCCTCCGAGGCTGGCTACCAGGCGGATCATGTCGTTCAACTTGGGAGGCGTGGCAGGTGGTTCGCTGTTGCGGACCGTCACCCATACCGACTTCCATTCGCTTGGCTCGAAAACAACTTCACAATCCAGATCTGGGCATTCGCGGCTCAGGCGGCACAGATAGAGTACTTTCCAGGCTACGATCGAGTAGACTGCCAGGCAATTGAGCAAGCGACCAAGCCGCTCAAAATAGCGTGACTCGATACGACACCCCGACTTCAACGTGCGAAAATATATTTCGATTTGCCACCGAATACAGTAGTTGGCAACAACGCGTTGGACCTGTTCTACCTCATCGATTGGTAATGTGGTGATGAGAATCCATTGGATCGGTGTTTCACCTTGAGGAGGATCCGTTTCTTCGACCAGCACGACGTTGACGGTTACCTCAGGCAACTGACGGTCGAATCGGTGAGGTGGCCGCAAGGTGACTGTTGTAGCTCGAACTTCCGCCTCGGCAATGCGAGCATCTCGCTGGGCGCGTCGCTTGCGTGAGTCCCCTTGGATCTTGGGCTTGCGCCGGCTAACGTCGATGCTCGTTTGATACAAACAAGGTGTCTCACGCACGGCATCTAGCAAATGGTTTTCGCGATCACTCAAGGCGCGGTCGTGGGTGGCACGCACCAGAAGATGCAATTCGCGCTGACGACGAGTTGTTCGAGGTTCGGAAAACAACTCGTAAATGTCGGCTTCACTGTCGGCAACACAGACACATTCCGTTTGCGGACAGTTTTCGGCCACTTCGCGCGAGGCTCGGACCCCTTCCAGCCAGCGCATGCTCTCTTTTTCTTCGATGGGAATCTTTCGTCTTCGCTCTCTCTTCTCTTCCGGCGTAGACTCCGTATCAACTTCTTCTCTGGCCCAACTCTTGCTCCACACGGTTCCTAAGGGCAAGCCATCCGTGCCAAAAGCAATGAGCGGATGATAGAACACTCCGCAACGCGACGCGGCTTCCAGCGGTCCTGCTCCGCTGACCTGTTGTGCCGGTCGTGTCAGATCCAATTCGGTGGTGTCTTGCACCAACAGCACGACAGCACGTTGACGGATGCGCTGGTGTGTCAAAGAGATATGGGGCTGAACAATGGCTTCAGGGGTGACTTTCCGGTTATCGAAGAACCGATAAGCAGCTTCCATCTCCGCCCGGCCCTTCGTCGCGGCGGGGATGCTCAGATTGGGCTTGTCGCTCAATTCGTCGACAATTATGCCAAGTCGCTTCGACAACCGGTTATCGCCAAAATGCGCGCAACGAACTTCATCCGCCAGTGATTCTGCCATCGAGAGAACCTCCGTGAGAGTAACGAACAATCCATTCCTCACGACAGTCCCTCGATCGTGTAACGACAATCATTCGCCACTCAGACGCAAAAGTCCACCCATTCGCAAACACCAACACTTCACGCGGTGCTGAGCAAATCAACCCGCGATGTGTGGTACAGTGAGGGATAAACCCGGTGGAAATCGGTGTGCGTCGGTATGCCTGCGTAACAGGCCAGTTGTGATCCCGCCGGGATAAACCCGGTGGAAATCGGTGTGCGTCGGTATGCCTGCGTAACAGGCGGCGTGTGCCATATTGGGCATCGTCGCGTGATCACGATCGCGACCTCCGGTCTGGTGGTATCAAAGGCCCGCTTTACGTATATTGGAGAGGGAGCGGGCTGGACGCCAATTCGCGATGGCCGGCCTGTCCTGGATAGCGCGGCGATCGGACACTGAGGAGCGACCTGGTTCGCGGTCAGTGGCGTCAAGACGCTTGACGCACTCGACCGGTAGTACACTCTCACGGACTTACGAGGATTCCATGAAACCCGAAGTCGACTTTCAGGTGAAATGTCTTGTTCCACTGCGTTGCAGGGGCTCGTTCATCGCGGCGCTGGCGATGTTGTTTTTCGCTATTGCCGCTTCGGCCGCCTCGCCTCGGCCGGAGGAATCCCGAACTGATCAGGAACGGGGTGCGGCGAGTCCGGATGCGGCCGCCTCGACCCACGGCGTTATTCGCCGTGAAATCACCGAAGAGTCATTTGCCGCGGCCGCGGCGGAGATGGCGGTGGAGCGGGTCGCCAGCGGTCTGACCACATCGATCGAGTTCGCGCCCGGGAGGCGCGGTTCGTGCGGCTGGTGATCCGCCGGCCGCATGCCGGGGCACCCTGCCTCGACGAGATCGAGGTGTATGGGCCGGACTCACCAACGAACCTTGCCCTGGCCAGTCGCGGCGCTGTGCCTCGCGCGTCGTCCCTCCTCGCCGGATACGCCATACATGCCGTGGCGCACCTCAACGACGGCCTTTACGGCAACGACCACAGTTGGATTGCGGCCACGGAGGGAGAGGAGTGGGCCGAGATCGAACTGCCCGCGCCCGCGTCGATCGCGCGCGTCATCCTCTCGCGCGATCGCAACGCGGCATTCCTCGACCGGCAGATCCTCGAGGCCGAGGTGCGTGTGTCGTCCGACGGGCAGACCTGGGAAACGGCAGGGACGCTGAGTCGCGCTGCCAACCAACTGCCCAAGCCGATGCCGACGCTGGCGTTCCCGTTAGCGGAACTGACGGAGCCGACCTGGGCCGGTGCCGTGACCTACGCATTTCTACGGGAACGCGACACCTGGAGCCGGATGGACGCGCACGACTATCTTTCGCCGCTGGTGAACGACCGGCCGGCAGTACCCGGGGGTCCGCCGTATTGGGGACGTCTGGCGCGCCTGGCGCCGCTGGAACGCGTGCTCGTTCAGTTCGAGGAGATGCTCGAGCGACTGGCGGTGTTGGGGCTGGATGTGAGCCCGGAGCGGGCGGAGCTTGCCGACCTGCGCCGGCAAGCGGGCGACCCGGCGGCCGCGGCTACCGACGCGCTCTACCTGACAGCTCGGCAGGCCAAGCGACGATTGTTCTTTCGCGATCCGAGCCTGACGCAGCTCGAGCATGTGCTTTTCGCCAAGCATCATCCGCTCCAGCCCTCGCACAACTACAGCGATCATTTGGATTCCCTGTTCGCATCCGGCGGAGGGGTCTGCGTATTGCACATTCCGCGCGACGCCGACGGACGCCTGACCCCGGCGCGGGCGGAGGTCGAGATGTTGTTCGACGGCAGCGCGGGCATTGTGCGTCACCCGGTGGCGGATTTCGACGCGCAGAATATTTACTTCGCCTACCGCCCGGACAAGCCCGAAGTGGACGGCTGGCAGCCCTATTGGCACCTGATGTCGATACGCCCCGACGGTAGCCAACTGCGGCAGTTGACCGAGGGCCCCTTCCACGACTTCGATCCGGTCCCGCTCCCCGACGGCGGGCTGGGGTTCATGTCGACTCGCTGTGCAGTGCGGTTCCTCTGTTGGGAGCCGCAGGCCTACGTGCTGCACCGCATGGAAACCGACGGCACGGGACTGCGCCGCCTTTCCCACGCGAACCTCAGTGAGTGGGATGCGTCCGTGATGCGCGACGGGCGGATTCTCTGGACCCGGTCCGAATATCAGGACAAGGGGGCCGATTTCGGCCACACGCTCTGGGCGATTCGTCCCGATGGCGGCCATCCCGAGCTGGTGTTCGGCAACGACACGCCCTATTGCTATGGCCATGCGCGTGAGGTGCCTGGCAGCCAGGAACTCGTCTGCACGATCATCTCGCATGGCGATCACCAAGGGCCGATCGCCCTGATCAACCCCGGCCAGGGGTTGTTCGACACGGTGGCCATCACCAACATTACGCCCGATACCCGGCCGCAGTACCAGATGGACCGCTCGCACTCCGAGACCTTCCGCGATCCCGTGCCGGTATCGCGAGATCATTTTCTGGTCAGCCACAATCCCGGCCGGCAATCGCACTGGGGCTTGTATGTCATTGACCGCTACGGGAACCGGGAACTGCTCTATCTCGACCCGGCGATCAGCAGCAAGCGTCCTTCGCCGCTGTGTGTCCGCCCGCGCCCGCCGGTCCTGCCCGATACGAGTGATCCGGTCCTCGCGCAACAGGGGTTGGGCCAGTTCACGGTCCAAGACGTATACGAAGGCCTCGGCACGTCCGTCGCCCGCGACCAGGTGAAGTACCTGCAGGTTTCGCAGGAGGTGCCGGCGCAACTCGAAAAACTGGCCTGCGGCGAGTTTCGCAGTTCGCATCCGAGTTTCCAGGATTTCTACGCCACGCCAATTCATCTGGTGACAGGCCCGCGTCACACCTACACCACGCGAGTCGACAACGCGTTGCAGCCGCATGCCTTTCGTGCCGGCAGCGCCGAGCGGGGGGCTGACGGAACCGCCACGATCACGGAGCAAGGCGGTTGGCCGAGCTACGTGGCCAAGGCCGTCCTGGGTGTGGTCCCCGTCGCCGACGACGGCTCGGCCAACTTCACCGCTCCGGCCGGCAAGGTGCTTTACTTCCACCTGCTGGACGAGCACTTCAACGAACTGCAAAGAATGCGCAGCGTGGTCCAACTGCAGCCCGGCGAGCGGCGTAGCTGCATCGGGTGCCACGACGCCCGCTCCGCCGCGCCGTCACGACATGGCGGCGAGGCGCTCACCCAGGCGGTGCACGCGCTCGAGCCGCCGCCGTGGGGCGCGATCCCCTTCGATTACGAGAGTATCGTCCAACCGGTCTTGGATGCGAAATGTGTCCGTTGCCACGACACCCAATCAGATTCCAAACTCGATCTGCGGGGCACTCGAGACGCCTATCGCGTCCCCGCTTCCTACCGGTCGCTGATCGCGGGGGGCTGGGTGCACTACTTCGACTGGCACTACGGCGCCCGGCATTTCAAGGCGGAACCCCTGTCGTTCGGTACGTTGCAGAGCCCCTTGTTCGCGACGCTGGCCGATGAAACGCACCGGGAGGTGACGCTCACCACCAACGACCGACGGGCGCTGACGGCCTGGATCGACCTGAATTGCCCCCTTTGGCCCGACTACCGTTTCCGCGAAGAACGCCCACATTAAATACAAGTCGTACGATTAAGCAAGTCGTACGATCCTGGGGCGCTGGCACCCCAGGAATCTGTATCCGTAGCACGCTGTGCCACGCTCACCGGTCCAATTTGTGTACCCATGACCGACTGCTATGAATCCTCAGGGAGAACGTCACCTACAATGATCGCAAACATCACACCACGATTTCTCTGTCTCTTGATCGCCGCCAGTCTTTCGAGTTATTTGCCAACCATGCTTAATGCACAGTCATCGACAACTCAACCGTCAACAGCTGCGGAGGCTTCTGACGATCCCTATCTCTGGCTGGAAGAAGTTACCGGCGAGAAGGCTCTGGACTGGGTACGATCGCGGAACAAGGTGGCTCAGGCCCAGTTGGAGTCGGATCCCGGTTTCGCTGCGCTCAACGCGGATCTGCTGGCGATCCTCGATTCAGACGCCAGGATTCCCATGATCACCAAACGGGGTGATTACTACTACAATTTCTGGCGTGACAAGAAGAACCCGCGAGGATTGTGGCGGCGCACGACGTTGGCTGAATACGAAAAGACAGAACCCCAGTGGGAGGTGATCCTGGATCTGGACGCCCTCGGGGCGAGTGAAAAGGAGAATTGGGTGTGGGGTGGCGCGCAGATCCTGCGGCCGGGCTACACGCGTGCCCTGATCGGCCTGTCGCGCGGCGGTGCCGACGCGCGAGTCTTCCGCGAGTTCGACATCGAGACGAAAGCGTTTGTCGAAGACGGATTCAAGTTGGAAGAGTCCAAGGGAAGCGTTGGGTGGATCGACCTGAATACGGTGTTCGTTCAAACCAATTTTGGGGAAGGATCGATGACCGACTCGGGATACCCGCGCATCGCGAAGCTCTGGCAGCGAGGCCAGGCGTTGGGCGAGGCGAAGACCATCTATGAAGGGGAGCAGACGGATATGTCGGTCGTGGCCATCCACGATGACTCGCCCGGATTCGAAAGAAATTTCGTCAGTCGCAACATCGCTTTCTACAACGACGAGTTGTTCTACTTGACCGACGACAGCCTCATCAAAATCGACGCCCCCAACTCATCCAACAAGAGCGTCTTCCAGAAGTTCATTGTGATCGAGTTGCGCGAGGCATGGGCCGTGGACGGCCGCGAGTACCCGGCGGGCGCGCTATTGATTGGCGACTTTGACAAGTTCATCTCCGGTGATCGCGCCTTGGATATTGTCTTTCAACCAACGGACAAGACCGCGTTGGCCAGCCACGGATTCACCAAGGACTACCTCTACTTGAACGTGCTGGAAGATGTGAAGAACCGGATCTATGTCTGCCGGCTCGGTGATCCTGGTTGGGAAAGAACGCCGCTGCTTGGTGCTCCGCGTTTTGGAACCGTGGGGATTGGCGCTGTCGATGCGGACGAATCCAACGATTACTTCATGACGGCGACGGACTATCTGACTCCGACGACGCTGTCGCTGGGTGAGATCGGCAAGGAACCTCGCCGACTCAAGTCACTCCCCGAGTTCTTCGATGCGTCGAACCTGACGATCACGCAGAACTTTGCCGTCAGCAAGGACGGGACCAGAATTCCCTACTTCATGGTAGCCGGCAAGGACCTGAAACTGGACGGCACCAATCCCACCTTGCTGTACGGCTACGGAGGCTTCGAGATCTCGATGCAGCCCAGTTACAGCGCGGGTGTCGGCCGCGCTTGGACCACTCAAGGAGGAGTGTACGTGGTGGCCAACATCCGCGGCGGTGGTGAGTACGGACCACGCTGGCATCAAGCCGCGTTGAAGTCCAACCGACTGCGCGCTTACGAGGATTTTGCGGCCGTGGCGGAGGATCTGTTCGCCAAGAAAATCACGTCACCACGACGGTTGGGAATTCAAGGCGGCTCCAACGGTGGCTTGCTGGTGGGGAACATGGTGACTCTCTTCCCGGACCTGATGCATGCGGCGGTGTGCCAGGTTCCCTTGCTCGACATGCAGCGTTACAACAAGCTGCTGGCAGGTGCTTCCTGGATGGCCGAATACGGCAATCCGGACAAACCGGAAGAATGGGAATTCATCCGCACGTTCTCCCCCTATCACAACGTCCAGGAATCCCGGAAGTATCCGGCCGTCCTCTTCACAACGTCGACTCGAGATGACCGCGTCCACCCGGGTCACGCTCGGAAGATGATGGCCAAGATGGAAGGATACCAACATGACGTGCTCTACTACGAGAATATCGAAGGAGGACACGGCGGCGCTGCCGACAACAAGCAATCTGCTTACATGCAAGCCTTGGCATATACGTTCCTCAAGCAGAAGCTTTTCGGCCAGCAGTAGACGGGCGGCGATTATCTGTTGCTCGGTTTCGTCGAACCGAGTATTCACAGGCGGGCGGCTTCCAAGGTGGAAGCCGCCCCACGCGCTGATGGGGGAGGGGGACTCGTCGAGAGCGCAGCCGTGTTTTCCTGCAACAACGCCATCGGAGAGCTCAGCATGCTCTGGTTAATGACGGGTATCGTGCTGGCAGTGTGTCAGGCGGCGGAGGCTCAGCCCCTGCTGATACCCCTGACGGACTACGGACGGTCCTTCGTCACGACGGCCGGGGGCGCGGGCAACCAGCCGGTGTTCTGGATCGAGTCCCGTTGCCGCATCAGCGATCCGGCGGCGGGAGTGGTGCGCGACTGCTACCAGTGTGCCTCGTGCAAAAGCGAGGACACCTTCGCTGCACGCGATCTGTTTTCTGGGAACAACAAGGTGGTAATAATTGCCGCCTCGGAATATCTTGAAATGTATGGGATACCCCTTCTCATCCATCACACCCACTGCGATTGAATCTCGGAAATGGCACTGAGGATGAGGTTCACCAGAACAAGCGTGTCCGCGGGTCTCGACGGAACGTGCCGAGCCAGCGATGACGCGCAAACGTCTGCCGAACTCCTGAATGGCAAAGCGGACTCCGTGACGAACGTCGCTCTGCCAGTGATTTCACGTCGTTCGTCCCCCAATCTGCAGGAGAGGTTACTGGCATGAAGGAAAAGTGGTCGCCGACATCCTGGCGGGACAAGCCGATGAGCCAGCGCGTGGAGTATCCAGATCAGGATGCGCTGGCGGAAGCGCTGTCAGCGCTGGCCAAACTGCCACCGTTGGTGACCAGCTGGGAAGTGCAGGCCCTCAGACGGCAGCTGGCCGAGGCCGAGCGTGGTGATCGATTTCTTTTGCAGGGAGGCGACTGTGCCGAACGTTTCAGCGATTGCCGGTCCGAATCGATCGCCAGCAAACTGAAAGTGCTGCTGAAGATGGGCATGGTCATGGCGTACGGCACCCAGAAACGGATTACACGCGTAGGACGTTTTGCGGGCCAATACGCCAAACCGCGATCGGCCGAAACGGAGACGCGCGGTGGCGTGACGTTGCCGTGTTACCGGGGCGACTTGATCAACCGAAGCGGGTTCACACTCGAGGAACGAACGCCCGACCCGACGCTGTTGCTGCGCGGCTACGAGCGAGCCGCGCTGACGCTGAACTTGATTCGCAGTCTGGTTCAGGGTGGGTTTGCCGATTTTCACCATCCCGAGTTGTGGGATCTTGATTTCGTCAATCACGCGCGCGAATCTGCGGAATTCGGCCAGATCATGAACGCGATCGGAAACTCGATCCGCTTCATGGAAACGATTGCCGAGCGGCCACTTGTGGAACTTAACCGCGTGGAGTTTTTCACCAGCCACGAGGCACTCCATCTGCCGTATGAAACGGCTCAGACGAGACGGGTTCCACGCCGACGCGGCTGGTACAATCTCAACACCCATTTGCCTTGGATTGGCAATCGAACGTGTGCGGTGGACGGAGCACATGTGGAATATGCCCGCGGCATCGTGAACCCGGTCGGCCTGAAGGTGGGCCCGCATGTGACGCCCGACCAACTGCTGGCGCTGGCCGAAAAACTCGATCCCGACAACCAGCCGGGAAAGTTGATGCTGATCCACCGCTTTGGCAGCCAGCACATCGCCAAGTTCTTGCCGCCCTTGATCGACGTCATACGACGCAACAACCGGACCGTGCTCTGGTGTTGCGACCCGATGCATGGCAACACGGTGAGTACGAGCAACGGATTCAAGACGCGCAATTTCGACGATATTCTCAGTGAATTGGATCAGGCCTTCGACATACACAAAGCCGCGGGCTCCATACTCGGCGGCGTGCATTTCGAATTAACCGGCGAGAATGTCACGGAGTGCATCGGCGGTGCCCGCGGACTCAAGGAAGCAGACCTCGCACTGGCGTACGTGAGCGACATTGACCCGCGCCTCAATTACGAACAGGCCCTCGAAATGGCCTTGTTGATCGCCCGCCGCACGATCAGTGCGCGTTGAACCGGACGAGCGTGTTGTGGTGATTGAGACATCTGGATTTTGAATTTGTCGAGGATTGTCGATCTTCGGATATCGACCGTTCGAGTTATCGAGTATCGTGGTGGCCCCAGGCCACTTCAGGCAGCCTTCGGTCGCGTTGAGGATGACCCTTGGCTCACTTATTGTCGGGCTCGATGGTGATGTAGGATACGTTCGCTCATCGAGTCGCGTGCTGGGGTTCAGCGAACCGCGGTGGGCAAACGAACAGCGCCCTTCATTCGCACGTGGGAGAATCCATGAGACTGCAGACCTTGCTCGTGCTGGTGACTGGTGCGGTCGTCTTCGGCTTGACGTCGGCGCGCGCGGCGATGCCCGCATTTTCCGCCGAGTCGACAATTAGCTCGGAGACCGGAAGTCAGGAGACCGGGCCGCTTGTTGTGCCGATTGACAACCAGCCCGGTCAGAGCATCGCATGTTGGTTGGAAACATCGCTGGCCCGCGTATACCCCACGTCGCCGCCAGGCGAACGGCGTACGCTGACCCTGGTGACGGCGCGCAATCGCCATGTCTCTTTCCAGGTCTGCCTCGCCAATAAGGGGACGTTTCCTGTGGATGCGAGCTGTTCTGTCAGCGGCGCGGAGGGGTGCGTAGTGCAGGTGCGCCGCGTGGGGTACGTGCCGCAGTGGCACGCGACCATCGACACTTCGAGGGAAGAACTGGACGGTGTCGGATACGTGCCGGGACTGGTGCCTGACCCGCTCTATCCCGAGTCATCGGCGCGAGTTGGCCCCGGGGAGAATCAGGCGTTCTGGATCACGATCACCGTACCGGCCGCTGCCGCACCCGGCATCCGGACTCTCACCGTAGACTACACGTTTTGCACTGGCGGCCAACACGCCGCGCTGCGCGCGACACTCGATGTCCGCCAACTCGTAGTACAACCTCGCCGCGACTTTCCGGTCACCCACTGGTGGCGGCCGGAGACGATTTACGAGCACTACGCCATCGAGCCATTTGGCGAGCGATGGTGGCAATTGACCGAAGCCTATCTCCGCAACTTGGTGGCCCACGGGAACAATGTGATTTTTGTGCAGCAACTGTTTCCACGTCGCGAGGTGGTCCGACGGCCGGCACAGTTGGTTGGCGTTAGCTGTCCGTCTCCCGGCCAGTATGAATTTGATTGGACGAATGTCCGTCGACTTGTCCGGCTCGCGCGCAAATGCGGTGCCACGCACTTCGAATGGTCACACTTGTGGATCTACTGGGGAGTCCAGCATGCCATGCCGGTTTACACCATGGAGAACGGGCCAGCCGCCTTGCTGTGGCCAACCGACACGGACGGCCATGGCGAGCTCTACACGAATTTCTTGCGGCAGTTCCTGCCGTCCTTTCAACAGTTTCTCCAGGAAGAGGAGATACTCGACTGCTCCTTCTTTCATTTGTCCGACGAGCCCAGTGCAGCACATATCCCGAATTACCGCCGCGCACGCCAGACACTGCGGGAATTGGCGCCGTGGATGCAGGTGATGGACGCCCTGAGCGACGTGGAGTTTGGCCGCCAGAAATTGACCGACATGCCCATTCCCATGGTCAGTTCCGCCCAAGCGTATATTGACGAGAAAATTCCCCATTGGGTCTATTACTGCTGCGCCCCACGCGGTCCCTACGTGAATCGGTTCATGGATACACCGCTGGCCAAGATTCGCATGTCCGGCTGGTTATTCTACCGACTGGGAGCCCGTGGGTTCCTCCACTGGGGCTACAACTGCTGGCAGCAGCTTGAACAAGATGCCATGGTCGATCCGTTTACCGAAGGCGCGGCGGGCCAGTGGCCGGATATTCCGTACGGAGATCCGTTTGTCGTCTATCCTGGTCCCGACGGGCCGTTGGATTCCATTCGCTGGGAAGTCTTCGCGGAATCCTTGGAAGACTACGCGCTGCTCCAGACGGCTGGTATTCCACCAGACAGTCCGACGCTGGGAGACATCCGCTCTTATGCCGACTTCCCCAAAACGGAAACGTGGATTACGAAAACCATGGAGCACTTGCTTGCTGAGCCTGCACGATGAAGCAGCACAATGAACAAGGCGAGACAATCCCGACAGGAGACGTATCGGTTGCCGGAACTCGGCAGCCGCGGACCGTTCCTCACCGCTCAGCACGTTACACATTTCGAATCGAAATCCATATGTCTCAATGACCAAAACAACTGACCCAATCTCTTTCCCACAATAGCCAACGTCGAATATCGCCAGGTGCGTGTTGAGCGTGTTGCTAAGCTTATGATTCTCCTCCGTTCTCCCTTCCTCCCTCGCTTCCATCCCGTGAAATCCTCCTGTCAGTCAGGCGAAGATCGATCAGCCGAGCGTGCGGCAGCGCCATCCGCAACGGGAGGGCCAACCCGTCAGTCCACACGCTGGTAGACCATCAGCACGTCTCCCGGCTGATCGTTGATGGTGACACGGAGCCCCGTCTCCATCAGTTCCCGGCCCGCAGCTTCTTGCGTAGTGCCGGTATCCAGATCGGTGACGCGGTAGCGGGCCTCCGGCCGTAATCCTCGCAGTTTGAGTTGGCCGGCCAGGAAGATACACTTGTCACGGCGGAAGGCCTGCACGAATCCTCGCCCGGGGTCTGGCAGGTCGAACTGCCAGGCCATCCAGGCGTCGTGCCGCGTGTTGTATTCAGTCAACGGATAGAAGTCTCCCAGATAACATTCGGCGACCTGACGCCACTGGTCCGTGAGACGGCGTAGCAGATCGAAATCGAGATGTTCACTGCGCACGTCGAAGAGGCAATTCGTGAATGGAACCATGTTGCTGCGAAAGATATAGGGATCCACATCAGCTGCCCCGGTGCCGGAAAGCGGGATCCAGAGCGAGATGCCGTAGCTGCAGCACTGAGTGCCGACCGGCTCGCAACGATAGTCGGTTCTCCACAGCGGGATTGCCCGCCGCATCGTCTCCAGATCGTTACGCCGGCCTCCGGAAGCACACGAGTCGATCCACATGCCAGGATGTCGGCGCAACAACTCGTCCCAATAAGCGAGATAGCCTTCGACATGGCGAATCTCGGTGATCCCTTGCCGATCTTCGCTGTCGTTGGCACGCCAGTAGCTCAGCGGATCCATATTGAAGTCCTGGCGGTAGAGATCGATTCCCTCCTGCGTAATGAGTTGGTCCACATGGTCCACGAGCCATTGCCGGGCCTCCAGGTCACCCAAGTTCAACAGGCCGCCGTCGACACCTCCCAGAATCCACTCGGGATGGTGCTTGGTGAGCCACGTGTCGGCATGGACTCGTTCAGGCTCGAACCAGACAATCGTCTTGACGCCTTTAGAGTGGGCATGATCGCTTACCGTGCGCAGGCCGCGAGGAAAACGCTTTGTGTCCACCTCCCAGGTGCCGACCTTCGGCCAGCCAACGCCCTCGCAGGGATACCACCCGGCGTCCATCCACCAGCGGCTGATGCCGATCCCTTGTGCAAGATACCGATCGAGGCACATTTTCTGGTTCTCTTCGGTGGCGTCGACCATCTCGCTGTACAAGTGGGACGTGCAACCGAACAGCTCAGGCTGCGGCACCTGGCCATTGGGCCTCGGCACATTGTGGGCGAGCATCCATCGGCGCCAGATATTCTGCGCGCGGATCCAGTCCCCGTGCCAGAACTGCAAAACGATCAGCGGTGTGCGGACCTCCTCGCCGGGGAGCAACGTGAAATGCGTCAGCTCCTGGCCCGCACGAACGCGCAGTCCCACGTCCGCGTCGCGTATCCAATCCGAAGTCCATTGGCCCGGCCAACCGACCACGATGATGACGCCCTGCGCGGTGGGGACCTCCAGATTGAAATAGGAGAGATCGGAATTGGTCGGTCGTCCACCACTGGCGCCGATCTGTTTCTCGGAGCCGGGGCCGAGGGCGGTCTCCAACGGCCCGTAGTCGTTCACCGCACAGGGGCTCCCCACGGCATGGTGCAAGAGAAACTCGCCATAATGCCCGCGCGCGAAGTCCGTATCCAAGGCCCGGATCGCCTCCAGGATGGGCGTGTTTACCGCCCCCGTGTTCTGGAAATAAAGCGTCCATTCAATCGTCGGGTAATCCGTGTACTCGATCCCCACGCAGCGGACAACCAAGCCGGTTGCCGGATCGGTATAGGTGAGCGTCCGCTCGATCCGGTGTTCGTCCAGCCGCTGGGAGGCACGTTCGAGCGACCAGGTCTTGAGCAGTTCCCGTGACGACTGGCCTCCGTAGGTGAAGGAAAAGAACGGGGCCTGGGCGTCCGCGACTGCCGGTCCACCAGCCATCGGCAAGTCAGCCAGCCAAACCTCGCGCCCGTCCACCAAGCCGACTTTCGCGTCCGCCCAATCGGCCTGATCGCAAGCGATTCCGTCGCCCCCATCGGCCACCCGGAGAATCAGCTGAGTGGCGCCGCCCAGGTCGATCGACACCGGCAAGCCGGGCATTCCTTCACGAATCGTGTCCGAACGGAACACCTCCTTACCAGCAACTTCGACCGAAAAGACAACGCTCCCCCGACCCCCGGTAGTCTGCTCGTTGGTATCCACGCCAACAACCGCTTCAAACACCTTTCCCGGACCCGGCAAGCGAACGACGATCTCGCTGGCCGCATGGCAGAATAACCCCTGGCTATACTTCAGGTCGACAATCTTCAGGGGCTGACCAAAACGAGCGTTCTTCTGCACGCTGTCATAGTTCGTCACGACCTCCAGGCCGGGATCAGGTGGCTGGATCCGCATTTTCCCTTCGAATTTCGCCGCCACCCAACCGCGCGCCTCCGCCAACTCGCCCGACGTCACCGACACACCGTGCACGGGCTGCGCCACGACCGTCCACCAGAGAACTGCCAGGATAGGGATCCACCGGAGAGCCCGGTATTGGTTGTCGCTCGTCTGCATCGCTGGCTGCTCCTCTGAGGTTGATGTGTTCATTCACGGCCGCAGCGGCGTTTTTCTCCGCTCACTACGCTGCTGAGTCTATCATGATGCGCGGCTGAATCAAGAAACCAACAGCGATATGCCTCGTCCCCAACAGGCGATCGTTCTTCAAGATGGGTGCCAGGGCCGCCGCGGCAGACGCCGCTGTTGCCCTTCCCAGGCGCATCGTCCAAGCGACTGGCTCACCTGCGGCAGCGACTGCCGCCCCGCGTCTGCCACGCCGGCGCTTCTCGCCAGCCTCAAGTACGATTAGGACCGAGTGCGAAGCAGGCCCTGAGTGGATCGTCAACGGGGCGCTCTGGAGTTTTTTTTGGACAGGGAATAACTCCACGATTGTTTGTTGTGCTCGAGGACGCTCCATCGTACGCTACGTGCAGCGGACTTTTCAGCGACCGCGACGCACAAAGCATAATAAAGAGTCCTAGCATAAAAAAGAGTCCTGACCCCTTTTCGGGAGTGACGAGATGCCACTGAGACTCTCATGCCTCGCCTTGGCGCTGCTGTCCTCGCTCGCCGCGGGGCCGCCAGTTGAACAGACGCGTTACGGCCAGACTGTTTTCCGCGTCGAGGCACGGCCGGGTCCGCAGCAGATGAAGGACCCTGCGCAGCGCCACGCGCTCGAGGGTGCCCTGGCCGCGGCGGGTGTGGATGGGAGGTGGCTGTCCATCGTGGACCCGCTCGGCCGCCCGTACCTGGCCAACGACTTCTTGCCCCCCGTGGAGGGCCAGGATCTGGGCGAAAACGAGGCCATTATGAAGTCGTGGGTGGCCGAGATGCACGCCCACGGACAAGCCGTGATGAGTTGGTACGCGCTCTCCATCGGCGAGTCGGCCAACCTCGCGCATGCCGACTGGCGCCAGGTATCGGTCGTTCCCTGGTATCGCGAATCCGAAGCGTCGCTTTTCTGCTGTCACATGACCGGCTACGGCGATGCGATGATCAACTATTGCATCGACGCCATCCAGCGACTCGATCTCGATGGTATCTGGTTCGACGGTGCGGCGTGGACACCCATCTGGAACCGTCCGCTCCCTGTCACCTGTTTCTGTGACACCTGTCGGGCAAGTTTCCGGGCCGATACCGGCCTCGAGCTGCCGCAGGTGTACAGCCTGGACGATCCGGTGTTCCGCGTGTGGGTCGACTGGCGTTACCAGCAGTTCGGCCGGTTCATCGCGGAAGTTGCCAGTCGCATTCGCGCGGCCTGTCCCAACGCGGCGGTCGTCATCAACCATTATCACCGGCCGGGGATCCCGTGGCATAGCGCCATCCCGGTCGACAAGTACGAGGCCGATATCATCACCGGGTCGGAGGCGTTCTCGCCCGTGACACTCGACCTCACCCACCGGCTGAACCGCGCCTACGGCCGGGGTCAGAGTGAGGTGTGGCGTGCCTTCGACCTCGCCGCGACTCCGGAACTGACCGCCGCGAACTTGTTGCCGCACGCCCTGCATGCCTACGTGGCGGGCGGACGACCATCTTATGGCGGAGACCACACGAATCCGCTGATGGCGCAGTCCGCTGCGCTGATGAGCCCCGTGATGAAGTCGCTCACGCCGTATGTGGGCGGACCGGTGGTGCCCCACGTTGCGCTGCACGTCTCTCAGCAGTCCGAGACGTTTGTGTTCGCGCGGGGAGGATCCGTGCAGAATCCAGCGGAGACGTTTTGGAACTCCTTGGGCGAATGGACGTGGACGCTGGTGGAGGCTCACTTGCCCCCCGATTACGTCTTCGACGCTGATTTCACCTCCGAGAGACTCGCCAAGTATCACGTGTTGCTGATGCCCCTCTCGCCAGCTCTCTCGGAGCAGCAGGTCAACACTGCACTCGAATTCGCTCGGCGCGGAGGGATGCTCGTGTTGGGCCTGGGGGCGGGCCAACGAGACACGCTGGGAGAACCGGCCACGGTCAACGTGTTGGAGCGCGAACTGGGATTCAGCTTCACCACCCGGCTTGATCCACAGAACCTGCGGGCTGAAGCGACCCGCTTCCAACCGCTTGGTGAGGGCCGTGCCTTCACCGTCAACGGCGCAGTAACAGCGGCGGAGTTATCCGCACCCGAGTGGCAGCCGCTCTTTCTGACCGATGAGGGTCGCGCCGGTCTTGCGGAACGCAGTTACGGCACGGGCCGTGTGATGCTGGTAACGGCCGACCCCTCGCGCCTATTCGGATCTTCACCCGCGGCCGGCGGCGATACGCAGCTGGTGGTTACCGACGAGCACGCCGCCACGGGCAAGTTCAGCCTCAAGTTCCGTGATGGCCCCGTCGCTGGGCAGTCGTTTTACCCTGACCTGGAGAACAACCTGCCGCCATTCGGCACACCCCAGTGCGTCGGTGGGCGGCTCGAGTGCGATTTGCTGCTGGAAGAGGGGGCGAACGTGGTGATCGAACTGCGCTCGCATCAGCAACCGATTCTTGGCCCGTCCGTCCAAATCACTCCTGACGGTTTCGCACACCTCGCTAACGGCCCCGCGGTGCGCGTTCCGTTCGGACGCTGGTTCCACCTGGCCATCGACTACGACTTCGCTACCGGCGACAAGCCCTCGACCTTCCGTTTCGTTGTCACGCACCCGGACGGCGCTGCCGAGGAGGCGGCAGGAAGCTCATTGCAAGGCGACTTCCGCCAGACCGACTGGCTGGTCGTATTCGGTCCCGGCGCACAAGTGAGCCAGTGGTATCTCGATAATCTCAGCCTTTCGAAGCGACTACCGGACGGCCGCTCGGAGCGCATCATGCTGCTTGATTTTGAAGATGGTGAGGACAGTCTGCAGGCCTCCGGCGCGCTGGTGGCGCAAGTGGCCGAGTTATTGAAACGTCGCGCGCCGCCGCCGGTGACCATGGATGCCCCGTCGAGCGTGCACGCCGGGGTGTTCGAGCCCGAGCCGGGACGTCTGCTGGTGCATCTCTACAGCCTCGATCATGTGCTGGCCGACTGGCTCCAAGTTGCTGGCCATACGGTCAAGCTATCCTGCGACTTCCAGCCCGCTGCGGCGCGCTTGCCGCTGACGGGCAAGACCCTCGACGTGAAGCGTATCGGCAATCGCTGGCAAGTCGATGTCCCGGCAATTGGGCTGTATCAGGTGGTGGAGCTGTATCGGACCGATGTTGGAGGTCGTGAATAGTCAGCGCGTGCCACGGCTGTCTCGTGCCGTTCTCCGCCCGGTACCGCTTGCATCGCCGCTCCGGGTGCATGACAATCCGGTTCTGGCATTCGCACACATGCACACCATGACAATCCCCCGGGAGAAGTCCGATGAGACGCTTTGCCGTGATAGCCTGTTGCCTGTTCTGCCTGGCCGCATGGGACCTCTTGGCGTGGGGAGGCGAATCGCCCGATGCGCGGGCTTTCAACGGTCCGTATCGCGGCGCTCAGTTGAACCGAGTGGCGTTTCCCATCGGTGGCATCGGTTCGGGTATGTTCTGCCTGGAGGGAACTGGAGCCATCTCGCACGTGTCGCTGCGGCATCGCATGGAGTTTTTTCACGAGCCGCCGATTTTTGCCGCTCTCTATGTGGCGGGTGACGAGGGCCGCGAACCGTTGGCACGTGTTCTGGAAGGTCCGCTCCCCGACTGGAAGTATTTCGGAGCGCCCGGCACCGGCAATGGAGGTACGGGGACGACGTACGGTCTCCCCCGTTTTGGCCACGCGGAGATGCTGGCCCGGTTTCCATTTGCCGACGTCGCGTTACACGACCCGTCACTCCCGGTCGAGGTCACGATTACTGGCTGGAGTCCGTTTACACCTCCGGATGCGGACCCGTCGAGCGCTCCTGTGGGCGCGATCGAATATCGGTTCAAAAACACTTCGCCACGGGCCATCCAGGCGGTTTTTTCCTGGAACACTCGCAACTTCCTGGGTGACGGATCGATCGGACCGATCGACGGCGGTTTCGTGCTGTATGCCGGTCGTGGTCCCGAGCGTGATCGGCAGGCGGCGCTGGCCGTGTTCGTCCCCGACGAGCAAGTGACGGTCGACCACTGTTGGTTTCGTGGCGGCTGGTGGGACCCGCTGACGATTGCCTGGCACCACGTGTCGCAAGGTACGGTTGTCGACAATCCACCGGTGGCAGGGGATGCGCCGGGAGCTTCCCTGGCGGTCCCTCTCGCGCTCGCTCCCGGCCAGGAACGGACCCTTCGCCTGCTCCTGGCGTGGTACACGCCGACGTCCGAGTTGCGATTCGGCAACCGGGCCGCCGGGCCCGCCTTCCGCCAGGCACCGTCGCGCGGCGCCGCCCGCGGGCAGCAGGCGGTGAGCGGGTTTCTGGGCCAAGGACTGGTCAACACGTTCGAGCCGGACGGAGATGGCGCGGAAGGAACACTGACGTCACCCCCCTTCCCGATCGACAAACGGTATCTGCACTTCCTGGTGGGCGGTGGCAACTTGCCAAAAGAAGCCTGTGTGGACCTGCTTGTGGATGATCAGGTAACGCACTCGGCCCAAGGGGAAGGCACCGAGCAGTTGGCGTGGACCACATTTGACCTCGCGGCACTGCGCGGCAAGAACGCGCAGGTGCGCATCGTGGATCGACACACGGGAGCCTGGGGACACATTCTGGCCGATCACTTCGTTCTCAGCGACCTGCCTGTGGCGAAGCTCCTTACCGGTACCGGCAATGCCATCGTGGACGATCCGCAGCGGGTCCAACTGCTGGCCGATTTCGAGGGGGCGGATTACGGCCAGTGGGTCGGCCAGCCAGCCATCGGCGCGTGCTGCAGCGGCGACTCGCAATGCGCGATCCCCGCCACCTACACACCCTGGTACACGACCCGTTTCCAGGCCGTTCAGGATGTGGCCGGCTACTGGCGGCAAGAGTATGCCCAGCTGCGGGAGCGGAGCGCCGTGTTCCGCGACACGTTCTACGACTCAACGCTCCCTCCTGAAGTGCTGGAGGCGGTCGCCGCCAATCTTACCATTCTTAAGTCTCCGACCATCTTGCGGCAGCATGACGGGCGGCTCTGGTGTTTCGAGGGGTGCAGTGACGCCAGCGGCTGTTGTGCCGGTTCCTGCACGCACGTGTGGAACTATGCCCAGGCCATCTGCCACCTCTTCCCGTCACTCGAACGCGGCCTGCGGCAGACCGAATACCAGGAGTCGCAGGATGAACAGGGACGGCAGGCATTTCGAGCCAACCTGCCCATCGCCGAGGGGGGGGGTGCCTTCGATGCCTCGGACGGTCAACTTGGCGGTATCATGAAAGCCTACCGCGACTGGCGCATCTCGGGGGATGACCAATGGCTGGCCGAGTACTGGCCGCTGATTAAGCGTAGTCTCGACTACATGATCGCCAAGTACGATCCGCGCCACACCGGTCTGTTGGAAGAAGAACATCACAATACCTACGATATCAACTACTTTGGCCCCGATGGCCACTGCGGCAGCTTCTACCTGGGAGCCCTGGCCGCGACAGTGCGGATGGGCCAGGCGGTTGGCGAACCGGTCGAGACCTACCAGGCATTGCTGGACAAGGGACGGGCACGCATGGTGTCGGAACTGTTCAACGGCGAGTACTTCATCCAGTTGGTGCAACAGGAGGGTCTGACGCATCCGTTCACTCCCATCGATCGGGGAGGTCAAAGCGCGGCCTATCAAGGTACTGCGGAACAGGTGAACCGGGAGGGGCCCAAGTACCAATACGCAACCGGTTGCTTGTCGGACGGCGTGCTGGGACTGTGGATGGCCGCCGTGTGCGGCGTCGAAGACGAGATCATCGACAACCAGTTGGTCCGCAGTCATCTTCTGGCGGTTCATAAGCACAACTTGAAACACGATCTGTCGACCCATGCCAATCCCCAGCGGCCCACCTTTGCCATGGGAAACGATGGAGGTCTTCTCCTCTGCTCCTGGCCCCGCGGCGGCAAACCGCTGCTCCCATTCGTCTACAGTGACGAAGTCTGGACAGGCATCGAGTATCAGGTGGCGGCCCACCTCTGCATGCTCGGCTGTGTCGAGCAAGGCTTGGAAATCGTGCGCGTCTGCCGCCAGCGCTACGATGGCACTCGCCGCAATCCGTTCAACGAATACGAATGCGGCCACTGGTACGCTCGAGCGCTGTCCAGCTATTCGCTATTGCAGGGGCTGACGGGAGTCCGCTACGACGCATTGACGAAAGTGCTGCACGTGCGATCGCAAGTGGGGGATTTCCGCAGCTTCCTGGCCACCGCCACGGGGATCGGCACCGTGGAGCAGAAGGACGGCCAAATCACTCTGCATGTGCGGCACGGCGAGATTCCCGTCGAGCGGATCGTGTGCGAAGACAAGTAGCGGACGTGACGGCGGAAGTGACATTGGGGTGGCTGGGGTCGAGCGAAGCGAGCCCCCAGCCACTCGACCGCTAGAAGTTGACTTCGACGTCACCCGTGGTGTAGCGTTCATCATCATCGTCGTCGTCGTCCAGCTCGATTTCGTCAAAGAGCTCGTCGTCGCTATCCTCCTCCTCCTCCTCGTCTTCGTCCTCGTCGACTTCCACCGACCAATATCTCTCTTCATCCAGTTCGAGGAGGTGCGGATTCAACTGGTAGTGCCACATCGTGACGTATTTGGCGAACCAGATCAGCGTATCGACGAGGATCGAGACAGGCATATTCGGGACGACTCTCAAGTCGTAGTCAAACGAGACGCCGGAAACGCGATCTTCGTCGAACGCAATATTGTACTGCGGACCACGTGCGGACAGTCGGCGCAGGAACTTGAGCAACAGAATCAAGTTCACATCGTCACGGACGGCCGAGAAGAAGGTCAAGCTGATAATGCCGAGGCTCGGCGCGACGATCAGACTCAGCCGCACCGCCAGATCCTGATCGAAGCCGATTTCCTCACCGTCGCGGTCAACGGTGCACTCGATCACGCGGTAGCCATCCTCCCGCTGTTCGCCGAGTTCGATTTCCGAAAAGAACTCGAACAGGATTTCGGCCACTTGCTCGGGGTCCAGCGGCAAGGGAATCGTCCCAGACTCAAAGTTGTCGATCATGAGCGTCTCCGAAGCGTCCACCAGGTCACGCTCCGATTCTAGCCGCGGGCGGCGTCCAGGCACAAGCTGGTGGGGCGCCTTCGCGTGCAGCGGTAGGGTGTGCCAAGCTCGCGAGATAGCACGTTCCACGATCCACGACGATGACCGCGAGCGCCGGCACACCAACATGCGTGCTGTTCCTGGCGTCTGTCGTAGCCGTTCAACGAACTGCCGCCACTGCTGGTTGCCGACGTTCTGACGCTCGAGGTGCACGATATTGTGCCGAACGCATTCTGGTGTGCCGGCGCTCGCCGAAATCGTCACCGGCGGTGGAAAGCGTGACCCGGCGAGCTTGGCACACCCTACAGCTCCGATTCTAGCCGCGGGCGGCGTCCAGGCACAAGCTGGTGGGGCGCCTTCGCGTGCAGCGGTAGGGTGTGCCAAGCTCGCGAGATAGCACGTTCCACGATCCACGACGATGATCGCGAGCGCCGGCACACCAACATGCGTGCTGTTCCTGGCGTCTGTCGTAGCCGTTCAACGAACTGCCGCCACTGCTGGTTGCCGACGTTCTGACGCTCGAGGTGCACGATATTGTGCCGAACGCATTCTGGTGTGCCGGCGCTCGCCGAAATCGTCACCGGCGGTGGAAAGCGTGACCCGGCGAGCTTGGCACACCCTACAGCTCCGATTCTAGCCGCGGGCGGCGTCCAGGCACAAGCTGGTGGGGCGCCTTCGCGTGCAGCGGTAGGGTGTGCCAAGCTCGCGAGATAGCACGTTCCACGATCCACGACGATGATCGCGAGCGCCGGCACACCAACATGCGTGCTGTTCCTGGCGTCTGTCGTAGCCGTTCAACGAACTGCCGCCACTGCTGGTTGCCGACGTTCTGACGCTCGAGGTGCACGATATTGTGCCGAACGCATTCTGGTGTGCCGGCGCTCGCCGAAATCGTCACCGGCGGTGGAAAGCGTGACCCGGCGAGCTTGGCACACCCTACAGCTCCGATTCTAGCCGCGGGCGGCGTCCAGGCACAAGCTGGTGGGGCGCCTTCGCGTGCAGCGGTAGGGTGTGCCAAGCTCGCGAGATAGCACGTTCCACGATCCACGACGATGATCGCGAGCGCCGGCACACCAACATGCGTGCTGTTCCTGGCGTCTGTCGTAGCCGTTCAACGAACTGCCGCCACTGCTGGTTGCCGACGTTCTGACGCTCGAGGTGCACGATATTGTGCCGAACGCATTCTGGTGTGCCGGCGCTCGCCGAAATCGTCACCGGCGGTGGAAAGCGTGACCCGGCGAGCTTGGCACACCCTACAGCTCCGATTCTAGCCGCGGGCGGCGTCCAGGCACAAGCTGGTGGGGCGCCTTCGCGTGCAGCGGTAGGGTGTGCCAAGCTCGCGAGATAGCACGTTCCACGATCCACGACGATGACCGCGAGCGCCGGCACACCAACATGCGTGCTGTTCCTGGCAACTGTCGTAGCCGTTCAACGAACTGCCGCCACTGCTGGTTGCCGACGTTCTGACGCTCGAGGTGCACGATATTGTGCCGAACGCATTCTGGTGTGCCGGCGCTCGCCGAAATCGTCACCGGCGGTGGAAAGCGTGACCCGGCGAGCTTGGCACACCCTACAGCTCCGATTCTAGCCGCGGGCGGCGTCCAGGCACAAGCTGGTGGGGCGCCTTCGCGTGCAGCGGTAGGGTGTGCCAAGCTCGCGAGATAGCACGTTCCACGATCTACGACGATGACCGCGAGCGCCGGCACACCAACATGCGTGCTGTTCCTGGCAACTGTCGTAGCCGTTCAACGAACTGCCGCCACTGCTGGTTGCCGACGTTCTGACGCTCGAGGTGCACGATATTGTGCCGAACGCATTCTGGTGTGCCGGCGCTCGCCGAAATCGTCACCGACGGTGGAAAGCGTGACCCGGCGAGCTTGGCACACCCTACCGCTACCGCTACTTCAGGAAAAAACAGAGCGCCGCGCCGGATGTCCGACAGGAACGTGCGGAATACGACGCGGCGCTCAACCAGGAGGGAGAAGTGTCGAGAGAGATGAAACGTGTTAGGTCGATCGGTCCGACCAGCGTGGGCCAGTCGGGGCGCTTGATTGTCGAGGGTCAACGAAGTAGTAATGAGACTGCGGACGATGGTCTGGATCTGAGGTCCGCTTACGTGGGGCGAGGTGGAGAGTTCGGCACTCGGCGCCAAACGCGATGTTTGTCCCATACGCTCCAACTGCAGGGCCAAGTCGCAGGGTGGGACAAACGATTGGACACACAAGAGATTTCCATCCGAAGGCGAGAACCTGGCACATCCCGTTTGTCCCGCTGGGACAAAACAGCTGAAAAAAGGTGAGAATCCGTGACAGAGGCTGACAACAGGTGCCAGGCCCCAAGTCTTTTCGGCAAAATGACTTATTGACGCAACTAATGTAATGTAATGCCAATGACTTGTGATGATGCCCGGTGCGAATCCCGCCCTCTCCCCTGCGGAAGGAGTATTGCCGCATGAATGCCACGGTGTGCCGGCTGGTGATTGCGATGTTCCTGCTGTCTGCCAGCGTCTGTCCGGCCGGTGAGACTGCAGCCGTACCGTACCTGGATCTTCCGATCGCTCTGTCGTGGGGCCATCGAACCAGCGCGAAGCGGGTGTTCATGGTTCAGGTGCGGCCCAGCGACTGCCAGATTGTCGCGTCTGTTCTTGTGAGCACAGAGGACGGGGAGGATCAACTGGACGGCAGTGTCTGCCGAACGCAGGCCGGCGGCGGTGATATCGATCGTCTTGAGTTGACCGTGCGCGTACCTCACCGCGACGTTCAGCCGATCGCGAATCTGCACAGCACCTGGGGTGACTTGCTGGCACATGGCGATCAGGCGGCGGCCACTCGGTTGCGCGGCGATCCCTCGTATCGGCCTGACACGCGTCGTTTGACCGTCAGCATGCACCCCGATGCGACCGCAGGATTCACGATCACCATCGATCAGCTGCAGCGCCACGGTGCGTGTTGGGTTGCCGATCTGGACGTGCTGGTATCCCTGAATCAATCGCTCATCGATGCCGCTCGCCATATCGAGCGGCTCGAATCGGCCGGCCACCTGCAGCAGCGACCCGCCGGCTGGCTGGGCGACGTTGAGGCATCGTACCAGCAGTTCGCACAGCTGTGGGAAGACATGGGCAGTCCCAGTTATCAGAATCCGCACGCCCCGCCGCCGGGACACATTGTGGGAGTGACGTGGGACAGCGCGATCGCGAAATTCGGCATCGATCGTGGTGGGGGAGTGTCAAACGATCTGGGGAACCCGGACAAATTTCGCTTCTGGTTGGACATAGGCCAGCTGACGCCCAGTCTGTCAGCCAGCTGGAAGGGACAGTATTTGACAGACGGTCTGCCGGTCATTGTCACTCGTTTGGAAAAAGACGGCGTGCGTTACGAGTGGGAGCAGTTCGCCTATCCCTTGCACGGGCCTCCACCCCGTCGCCGCGGCGACATACCGCTCGTTCTCATGCAACGATTGACCCTCCATGAACTTGAGGGCCGCGAGCGGCGCGTACCAGTCGCCATGACACACCACCGCAACCTTGCCCAGGATGATGCAGGGGTACGGGTGGATGAGCACCAATCGACGTGGCGGTGGGTGACGGGGCAGACGCAGCGAACACTACTGCTGGCTGCCGGGAGCGGATGGGCGCTGAAGGCCCATCATAGCGAGGGATGGGAGCCGACCGTCTGCCGGGCCGAGTTCGAAGTGCCGTTAGCCCCCCACGGGTCGGCGGCGTTGGAAGTGAATATTCCGTCGCCGCTTGTTGAGGCGGCGGACTGGGATGCGCTGCAGAGCCTGCAATATGAGGCGGCACGGCGGGAGACGATCGAATTCTGGTCGGAATATCTCGCGCGGGGGGCTCGATTCGAAGTGCCCGAGCCGGAGGTCAACACGCTGTTTCGCGCGAACCTGTGGCACGCTTTGCGGTTGCCGCGTCGCCATGGTGAGAGTGGCGAGGATGTGCCGATCGATCTGCCCTATTCGAATTTTGCGTATGGGCAGACGGGAACGCCGTGGCCGGTGAACCAGGCCATCTACGTCGACTATATGCTGTACGATCTGCGCGGCTATCACGACATCTCGGCGGAGGAGTTGGCGGCGATTTTTCGCAATAACCAACAGCCGGACGGTCGAGTGGGCGGGTATGCGAATTGGGGAGTCTACACTCCCAGCATGATCTACGCGGTCGCCCAGCACTATCTCCTGTCAGACGATCGAGCTTCCTTCGAACGCCTGTTGCCGGCGGCATTAAGAGCGGCCGACTGGTGCCTGGGAGAACTACAACGAGCCGAGGCAGATGCCACAGTCTCTCATGGTCTGGTACTCGCACCCTTGAATGATCTCACTCACGAGCCGCGCGCATGGGCCTTCAACCAGGCGTATTTCTGTGCGGGTCTGGACCTGTTTGGTCAAGCGCTGACACGCTTCCAGCATCCGCGAAGTGCCGAGTGTCGGCAAGCGGCGGCTCGGTTGCGGCAGTCCATCGAGCGTGCATTTGCTCAGGCCTCGGTCAAATCGCCGCTGGTGCCATTGAGGGACGGGACGTGGATTCCCTATGTTCCCTGCGACGCGCTCACGCCTGGACGCTTAATGGATACCTGGTACCCGACCGATGTCGATACGGGCTCCCTGCATCTGTCTCGCCTCAAATCGCTCGATCCTCGCGGTCCGCTCACCAGCTACCTGCTGCGCGACCACGAAGAGAATCTGTTCTTGCGCGGCTGGGGCATGGCCAACGAACCGGTCTACAACCAGCAGGCGACTGCGTATCTGTTGCGGGACGAACCGGAGTGGGCCATTCGGGCATTTTACAGCATGATGGCGTGTGCGTTCAGCCATACGGTGTTCGAGCCGGTGGAGCATCGTTGGGGTTGGGGACAGTACTTCGGGCCGCCCAGCACGGACGGAGCCTGGTTCGAGCTGTACCGCAACATGCTGATTCAAGAATGGGATGACGAGTGCCTTGTTCTGTTTGCGGCGACGCCACGTGCCTGGCTGGCACATGGCCAGTCGATTCAGATCGAGCGAGCGCCGACCCATTTCGGTCCCCTGGCTGCGCAGCTCACCAGCGACGTGGACAATGGCGTGATCCGGGCGCGTGTGACATTCAACGGGACTCACGATCCCCAGAGTCTGCGGATTCGTTTTCGGCACCCACTCAAAGCGCGGATGCGGAAAGTGCGCATCAATGGTCAAGACTCACATCATTTCGAGGCCGAATCGGAGTGCGTGTTCATTGACCATCCGGACCAGAAACAATATCAGATCGAGGTCCATTACTAAACCGCGTCATTCAGCCATTTCTCCTGCGCATCGGGCATGTTCGCGTTCCATTTCCCTGACGCCCATTCGCCCTGTGATACGACGAAACGCGGCGTACCACCCCGTGTTGTGGTGGCGGGCCGGGAAGCGGCCAACTCGTGTCGGTGAGACGCCGTCGGCACCGTCGGCGATGATGGGTGACGTACCGCGTGGTGCACCGCCGGGGCGTCCCCGGGCTGAGGAGTGCCACCACGGTGTGGCGCGAAATATCGGAGAGCAGCCTGCTTTCTTTGGCGCGCCAGTTGTGTCACATTGCTAGTTGTCTCGATCGTCGGTCCCTGGGGTCTTGATGGCGAACTGAATCCCACGAGAGATGCAATCATGAAGAGCTGGAAGAGTGGCCTGGTATTGGTTCTTTGGGTTGCGTGCGCCGTGACGGCAGTGTCGGCGGCGGAAACAACTGCATTACTCCCGCGCAGCGTTATCTGTCTGGATGGCAACTGGTTGCTGGCGACGGATCCGAGCAACGAGGGAGTGGCCAATGAGTGGTTCAAGCAGCCTGTGGAAGACGCCAAGCAAACTCGAGTGCCCTGGATCATACAGGATGCCTTTCCCGGTTATCATGGCCTGGCCTGGTATTGGCGTGATTTTGACACGCCCCAGAACTCACATCCGCACGGCCGCTTTTTGCTCCGCTTCTGGGCCGTCGACTACAAGGCTGACGTGTGGCTTAACGGCAGACTTGTCGGAACACACGAGGGGGGGGAGGCACCCTTTACCCTGGATGTGACGGATGCCATCGCGCCGGGCGGGTCGAATCGACTCGCCGTGCGCGTCCTCAATCCGACGCACACTCCTATCGACGGTATTGTGTTGGCCGAAACACCACACCGCAACAAAGCGGTTCCTTACTCTGCGGGGAGTTCCTATAACCACGGTGGGATTGTGGACAGTGTCGAGTTGCTTGTCACGCCGGCAGTCTACATCACGGATCTTTTTCCGCGTCCCGATGCCGGATCCGGTAAGATCCGTGTTTCGCTCAACGTGCACAACAGCTTGCCGCATGAGATCGACGGCCGGCTGGAATTCCGTGTGGCACCGGATCCGACGGGAAGCACGATCGAGTTCCACGCGTTGGATCGGAAACTCCCGGTCGGCGACTCCGCAATCGAAACGGAGTTGGTGGTCGATGTCCCGCGTCTGTGGGATGTGAGGGAACCGAACCTGTATCGAGTTGCAGCGCGTTTGTACCAGCCCGGTGGCACCTCCATGGACGAGATGGGCGTTCGCTGCGGGTTTCGTGACTTCCGTTTTGAGAACGGGTATTTTCGTTTGAATGGACGGAGACTGTTCCTGCGCTGCTCGCATACGGGGAATCATTGTCCGATCGGATTACAGGTCCCCCCTGACCCGGACATGCTGCGGCGCGATCTCTTGAACGTCAAGGTCATGGGATTCAACGCCATTCGTTTCATCGCGGGCGTGGCGACCCGTTATCAGCTCGATCTGTGCGACGAAATCGGTTTGATGGTGTACGAGGAGCATTTCGGGAGTTGGGTGCTGGGCGATTCGCCGAAAATGGGCGAACGATATGACCGAGCGCTTACGGAGATGATCCTGCGGGATCGGAGCCACCCATCGATCGTGATGTGGGGGCTATTGAACGAGACTTCGGATGGTCCCGTGTTCCGCCACGCGGCGGCGACGCTTCCCCTGGTTCGCTCGTTGGATGACACCCGCATGGTAATGCTCAACAGCGGCCGTTGGGACCAGCAAGCACGCGGCAGCGTAAGCGGTTTGGAGATCTGGCGCACGCCCGGCGATCCCGATCCGAATGTCACCCACAATGGACTGGAGTGGCCAATCAGCGGTTTGGGAGTCACGTGGCAGGCGGGACAACTGGCGCTTCATCCCGGACCTCGCGGCGAATACAGTGTGGCGCGTTGGACGGTTCCGGCAGCCGGCGAGTACAAGATCGAAGCGATCTTCAAGGGGATTTCCCAGGCCGCCACGACCGATGTGCACATTCTGCATAACGGCACGTCGATGTGTGACGGTGGGATCAACCTGCCCGGCCAGGGCAATGAAGCGGCGTTTTCGATAACGCGGTCGGTGGCGGAAGGGGACCAGCTCGATTTCGTGGTCGGGATGGGGAATGGGTTCTATGGCGGCGATTCGACGGCACTGGCGGCGCGCATTCACGTGGGGTCGGACGTGGTGGCTGATGTGGCTGCCGATTTCCGCGTGCAGGCGAACCCGAGCGGCAACTGGCAGTACGGCAGGCTGGCTGCCGGTACATCCCCGGTCGCCGACACCTTCGTCCGCTATCCGCTGGGCAAATCCGAAGGCAGCGAAGATGAGTTTGGGACCCTCGCGAATCCGGGATCGGAGAAGTGGGAGAGCGTGCTGGGTGATCAGCATCCCTATCAACGCGTGCCGCATACAGCCAGCGTGATCGGGTTTCTGCGTACCGTCAACGGCGGCCAGAACCCGATCTTCGTGTCCGAGTACGGTGTCGGCAGCGCCGTCGACCTGTGGCGCGTCACACGCCACTACGAACGACTGGGAAAGGACCATGTGGAGGACGCGCAGTTCTACCGCGATAAGCTCGATCGCTTCATGGTCGACTGGGATCGTTGGCGAATGGACGAGTGCTTTGCGCGACCGGAGGAGTTCTTTGCTCAAAGCATGCGGCAAATGGCTGCCGAGCGGCTTTATGGGATGAACGCTCTGCGAGCGAATCCCAGCCTCGTCGGCTATAGCCTGACAGGTACCGTGGATCAGGGGATGAGTGGCGAGGGGTTGTTTACCACGTTTCGCGAATTGAAGCCTGGTACGATCGATGCGATGTTCGATGCCTGGGCACCGTTGCGGTTCTGTTTGTTCCCTCAACCGGTCCATGTCTATCGTGGGGCGACGATGAAACTGGAAGCGTTGCTGGCTGCAGCGAGGATGCACTGTCTCCCGGCGAGTACCCGGTACGATTAACCGTGGTTGGTCCGGACATGTGTCGGGTTTTCGATCGGCTCGTGTCAGTGACCATCCCGCCGCGGGACGAGACGCACGAATTACCATGGGTCATGCCGGTTCTGTCCGAAGAGGTAACGCTCGATGTGCCCGCCGGTACCTATCGGTTCCTGGCCACCTTCGAACGGGGTGCTGCTCCCGCCGGGGGCGAGGCCGTCTTTTTTGTGGATGATCCCGCCACCATGCCCGCATCACCGACGGAGATCGTATTGTGGGGCGATGATGCTCAGTTGCGACAATGGCTCAGCCGAACACCATGTCAAGGCTCGTCCCTTCTCCACGGCCGAACCCGCGAATCGTGAAGTGATCCTCGTCGGCGCAGCAGCGCCTCCCGGCGGGGCGGATGCCTGGAAACAATTGGTGCGGCGCGCTGCCCGCGGCGCCACCATCGTGTTCCTGTCACCGCAAGTGTTTCGCGACGGCGAGCAAGCCACCAGGTGGCTCCCCCTGCAGAACAAAGGAACTTATCGCAGGTTGACCGGATGGCTGTATCATGAAGATCAGTGGGCTAAACGCCACCCGGTTTTCGAGGGACTGCCCAGCGGCGGACTCATGGATTACACGTTCTATCGTGAGATCGTTCCCAACGAGGTGTTTGCCGGACAGGATCCCCCCCTTCACGCCATCGCCGCCGCCAATGACGCTTCCTTTGACTACTCGTCAGGATTGATCGTGGCCGAATACCAGCTGGGGGCCGGCAGGTTTCTCTTGAATACGCTGCTGATTCGGGAGAACCTGGGACCACATCCAGTGGCGCAGCGGCTGTTGGGCAATCTGTTGCGTTATGCCGCGAGCGGCATCCACGAACCCCTCGCGCCGGTCCCGGTGGATTGGGAACAGTTCGTCCAAGAGCTCGGATACTGAGCCTCAGCGGGTCCACGGAAAACGGAGGAGGAAGAACGAAGGCTGGAACGTCGCGTGCTCATTGCTGCTTCACAGCCGTTTGCTCGGCCAGATATCTGTTCCAGGCACAGGCGGCCATCAGGAAGGCGCCGGTACCCCAGGTGTATGTGCCGCATATTTTGGCGGCATATCCTTGCTGGTCGCTGGGGCCTGTGCCTCCCGAAATAGCCGATGAAATCGTGACTGCCGTACGGGACGAGCCGAGCGCGTTGAGTGGCTGTCCCCGTATTGTCGGTCCCGTAAAGATACTCGCCAGCACCGCCGCGCACGACCTTGTAATGCCGGCCGAAATGGACCGAGCGTGCGGGGGAATGGGGATAGGGCTCAAACCAGTCAGATGTCCATTCCCAGGCGTTGCCGCTCATGTCGAAGCA
This sequence comes from uncultured Planctomycetota bacterium, assembly GCA_963802295.1. Classification (GTDB taxonomy): domain Bacteria; phylum Planctomycetota; class Planctomycetia; order Pirellulales; family Pirellulaceae; genus JAJRVM01. The sequence continues at coordinate 170,659 of CAWDIM010000019.1, forward strand.
GCCGTATGGCGAAACGCCTTCGGGATACTGTGCCACCGGCTCCAGCTGGCCGCTGTCCTTGTTTCGAGCGGATGCCTGGTCCGCATCTCCCCAAGGATAAATGTTTCCGTCGGCTCCGCGAGCCGCTTTCTCCCATTCGGCTTCCGTCGGCAGTCGTTTGCCCGCCCACAACGCGTATTGCATCGCGTCAGACCAGGTGACGTCGGTAAGCGGCTGACGGTGACCAATCAACAGCTCCTCTCGGTCGCTGTTGTTAATGGCAATCGATATCTTCGTCGTATCGAATCCCGGCCAGATCTGCTCGCTCAGCGTGTTCGTAAGATGATGCAGCTCTTCGATGCGCAGAATATCAATTTCGTCGAGCGATCGCGAAGCCGGATCTTCACCTGACCCGTTCTGCGCAATTGCACTGAGCGAAAAGACAGCGAGGACAATAACTGGCAGCAGTACGACACCGGAGCAGCTGCAGAAGGTGGAGCATCGGCGTAATCGCATCTGCTTTTTTCTCCGTCACGGTTCAGCGAAACTCGCGTGGCTGGCCGGTCGCCGACAGCACAGCCGACCAGAGCGGGCCTTCGAGCGGCATGCGACGTCGCTGACTGGCTAGGAGACCGATGGGGACGTGCACGAATTGTCTACTCACGTGGCCGATCAATACATCGGTCTTGCCGCTCATGCCGGCGTGGACGGCGTGGCGAGCGAACTGATCGCACAGGATGCTATCCTCGCAGTTGGCCGGCACGCTTCGAATGATGTAACTGGGGTCGATGTACTTAACGCTGACTTCCGGTCCATGCTCAGTGAAGTAGTCGAGGATCATCTGCTTCAGGAATACTCCGATATCCAGGAACTTGGCATTCCCCGACGCATCCCGCGCGGCGCATGCCCCCTGAAAGAGATCCTGGCCGGCACCTTCGGCCACCGCGATCACGGCGTGTCGGCGAGCCAGCATTCTGTTGCGCAAGACGGGGAGGAACCCTTGCTCGCCCGCCAAGACAAAGGGAAGTTCGGGAACAAGCGTGAAATTGACGTCCTGGCTGGCCACCGTGGCCGCCGCGGCGATGAACCCCGCATCGCGCCCCATCAGCTTGACCAACCCGATGCCGTACGGCACTCCCTTCGACTCGGCGTGGGCACAGTCCAGCACTTTCTGAGCCTCCGCCACCGCCGTGACCAGACCGAACGACTGCTCGCAGAAGGGAATGTCGTTATCGATTGTCTTGGGGATGCCGACGATAGAGATATCCAGACCGCGGCGTGTGACTTCCTCGAAGATGGCATGGGAACCACGTTGCGTACCGTCACCACCGACGCACAACAGAATATTGATGCGCTGGTGGACCAGAAAATCGACCATCACCCGTGTATCCTGGTTGCCACGTGACGAGCCGAGCATGGTGCCGGCTTCACGATGGATGTCCTCGACCGACTCCAGCGTGAGTTGCAGCGGCGGGAGCCCGACCTGGGGATTGAGTCCCTGGTAGCCATAGCGGATTCCCAGCACATCCTGTACGCCATAGTTCATGCGTAGTTCAAGAAACACCGAACGAATCACGTCGTTGAGTCCGGGACAGAGGCCTCCGCAGGTGACGATGGCCGCGCGGGTCTGCGCGGGATCGAAGAAGATCCTTTCGCGCGGACCGGCCATTTCGAACATCTTCTCGGCTCTGGGCGGCTCACCGTCCATCACTTCCACGCAGTCGCGCACGAGCAGGTTGTCTGGTACGAAGCGGGGATGACCGTCACCCTTGACGTTGGTCCTCTGCAAGGGTGAAAGCCGACTTGGATTCCCTAACGTCGGAACTCGGTGTGTTTCGATACCGTGGGTCACAAGAAGTCTCCTATCGACAACGATTCCTTCTGTCTGGTCCCTATCGTAGCCCGTTTCGCCAGTTGCCGCCATCCGCTGCTGCAGCAGCCAGTGGTCAAAGTGGTTTTCCCCTCGCTCGCTCCGGCCTTACCGAACTGATCGGGCCGTCATATCCGATTGGTCCACCGGGGCGAAGCAGAGGTTCATTCCTGGGGGATACCGCGCCCAATCGTATGCGTCTGGGTCCCCCGCCTGCCGAATGAATGAGTGCCAACCGAGCGGGTGCGGATCGCACGTTTTGCGCGGTTGATTGTACCAGTCCTCAAATTCCAATGGTATCTCACTGCCAAGCGTCGTAGTTCTGATCGCGTGCGGCTCGACACTTCGTGTGACGCGCCGTAGCTCGGCGACGCGACCAGTTGGGGACGCGGCCGAGTTTCCGGTCAAGAGAGGAAGCGGTATAATCAACGTGCTTTGGACATTTCCCGGATGTTAAGAGGAACTGACGATGGCAGATTCACGAAGTTCACGGTCATTGCGTGTTTCGCGCCGGCAGGCGCTCGGAGCCGTGGCAGGCGCGGTACTGGCAGGAACGGTGACCGCCAGCAACGGCTGTGCCGAAGAAGCTGCGGTTGCGCCGGCGATCAAGAACGGCCGCCTCAAACAGTCGATTGTTCCGTGGTGCTTCGCTGACCATTGGAGTATTGAGCAGATCATTCCCATTGCCAAACAACTCGGCTGCCTGAGTGTCGAATTGGTCGAACCGAAGTACTTCCCGCTGCTGAAAGAGAATGGCCTGGTCTGTGCCATCGGCACGATCGACTTGAGTCCCGATCCGTGCTTCATCAAAGGGATGAATAATCCGCAGTACCGTGATCGCGTCTTGCGGGCCACACGCGATGCGATCGACGCGTGTGCCGCATACGGCTTCCAGAACGTCATCTCCTTCACGGGCCTGCGGGAAGGTATTCCGGACGACGTGGGGGCTACGAACTGTGTGGAGAGCTATAAGCAGATCATGGGCTATGCCGAGAAGAAAGGTGTTACGCTGTGCCTCGAGATCTTGAACTCGCGCGACACAACTCATCCGATGAAGGGAGTGCCGGATTATCAGGGTGATCATACCGATTATTGCGTGGATATTATCAAGCGAGTCGGTTCGCCGCATTTGAAGCTGCTGTTCGACATCTTTCATGTGCAGGCCATGGATGGCGATCTGGTGCGGAGGATCCATCAACTCAAGGAGTACATCGGCCACGTGCACACCGCGGGGAATCCCGGCCGCAACGAGTTGGATGAGAACCAGGAAATCAACTACGTGCCCGTCATGAAGGCCCTTGTGGAGATCGGTTACAGCGGTTTCGTGGGGCATGAGTTCATGCCGACGCGCGATCCGCTGGTCGGGCTGCGACAAGCCGTGACGTTGTGCGATGTGTAACGACGCTGGGCGCTGCGCGAGAATTCGTCCCGGCGAAGTCCGGGAAGCAAGAATGTCCGCTCTGTCATTCTGCTTCGTTTCCTGATGTGCTGCAGTCCCCGTCCCCGCCGACGCCCCCGGCGGCGGGATGGGGTCGGTCACCGTCTGCTGCCACCGCTGCCGCCGTGAGTATGACGGTACAGATGGCGAAGATGATCCCGGAAGGTGTACGTCCCGTCCACTCTAGCCACGGCCAAGGGAAACGGAAGAAGGACAGGTTGAGTGCAAAATAGAGCCACGTGCAGGTCAGCAGACCGCACCGTGCAAAATTCCGCGATGACTGACCGGACTTGCCGACCAACGCCAGAGATATGGCCGCGACGACTGCCAGCGCAACCGGAATGCCGAACAACACGACCCAGCCCCATAGCGGCGGGAACTCGGCGTGCTTGTAGCTCAATTCGAGCAGTGTCTTGCCGGCGATGGGCAACGCGACAATCGGCAGCACAAACAGGTAGGGCCAGTAGCGCCCCCCCAGGATCCCGATTAAGGGGAGGACGCAGATCAACAGTCCAAATTCGAGGAAGAGCTCGAACGGGGCGAAATTCGAAAACTCGGCTGCAACGAGCAGAGCTACATAGAGGGCCAACAGCGACCATTCCCAGACCCTGTGGAGCACGACCTGTTCATGCTGCGGGTCGCCGGCGATCAGTCGGCGATTGGCCCACAGTCCCGCCGCCACCACGCCGCCCCACGTCGCGCCAAACGTGATCTCCATCATGTTCCACCAGTTTATGGACGGATCGAGCCTGGCCAGGAGGCCTGTCGCGAAGAAAGCGGGATGCCAGGCGTGAAACGCTTGCACCGACTGTCCGCCGGAAAAGCCGATGCCCCCGGCCAGAAATCCGACGAACGCCATGTTGCGTGCCAGGCGGTCGTGTCGTACCCATTGCAGGTACGCGATCAGGCCGGCCAGTGCCAGTAGTAATCCGCCCCAACACTCCGGCCTCGGCTTCAAGGTCGCTCCTGGTTTCCAGTACCAGTCGGCGGAAAAGTAGATCCGCGGTAATACCTGATGGGCAGGGTCGAAGGGGCGATTGATCAGCCATACTCCGGCAACAAAGACGACCAGTAGCGAGAGGAAGAGCAGTGCCATCTCCCACGGACTGTATCGCTTGCCGCTCAGGCCCATGCCCAACAGGGCACCTCCAAATCCGATCCAGATTCCACCTTTGATGAACAGGCCCAACAGGCCCCACCGCAACGCCGACCAGTTCCCGATCAGATCGGCGTCTTGCGTCAGGCCGATGGTCTGGCCGTAAGTCATCGAACCGCCAATGCCGATCCCGACGGCGAACATCGCCACTGCCCTTGCCGCGCAGAGTGACGTAGCCCAGGGAAGGAACAGCAGGATCAGCGTGAAACCGGCCAGCACGCCGGCAATCATTGCTCCGGTCTCATGGCCATATTGACCGCGAATTCCCCAGCCCATCCCGCCCGCGAGAGCGGTCAGCAGGATGGCCCAGGCGAGATGCGGTCCGGTGTCGTGCCCGGATGACGACCGATCCAAGGGCATGGAGTTGAGATCGCAGTTGTGAGCCGGCATGGATTGGGTTCCATTCTGTGCGTTCGAGGGCGTTCACTCAGTTGGTTCCGACCGGGAAATTCTGTAGCGGCCCGGGGTTACCGTGAACTGCGGGACATTCTTTTCAGGCACCGCGACGCTCTCCCACCGGTCCCCTTCCAAACGAAAGACCCGTATCTGGTTCTGCCAGGCCGGCACATGTAGTTCGAATCGGTGTGGCGTCGTTCGATCGAGTGCGCAGGTCGGTTGCCACGGCTTGCCGCGCGGGTGTTCCCAGTGCGGTCGAGTGAATTTCGCATCGGGATGGATGAGTATGTCGACCCGGTCTTCAGCAAGCTGAACGAAGTAAGCGCCGGTACCATCGTACGACACCAGCGGAGAACTGCCGCAGCCCACGATCCTCTGGACATCCGACGCCATCGCAACGGGCTGCCATGCGGCAATTGGACCGGAGTGCATCAGTAGGCGGTCGGTGGCCAATAAGCTGATATTGTGCTCAAAGGAAACGGCGGCGCTATCGAAAACGAGGTTGTCGTCCGCGGTTGCATTGTACGGCGTATAGCGGGGAGTGCCGCCAAAAAGTTGACCGGCAATCATGAAACTGACCGCCTTCCGCGGGGTGCAATAGAGATTCAGATGGTGCGATCCGCCCAGCCGCTCGGCCGTCGGCGTCAGCGAATACGTCCACATGTGTGCCATCTGCACACCGAGCGCACGAAACAGCTGTGCCATGGCCGGGTACAGGTAGGCCGTCTGGTTATAGAAGGTCTCGAATTCATAGACCGTCTTGGCCTTGCCGGCGAATCGCTTGCCCAGGCACCAGCGCAGGCGATCGTACTGCTGCCAGCTCTCCCGCAGCAGCGGCAGGTAATTCTTGCCATCCAGATCGACCGGATGCTGCCAGAACGGTTGTGGTACATCATCCTGGCCGGGATAGAGGCAAAATGAAACGACCTCGACCGGACTGTCCGCCACGGCCTGAAACACATCCTCGTGGTCGGTGATGAACCGCGGCCAGTTCAAGCACCAGGCGACTGGCTGCTGGGCCCCCGTGCCGCGGATCGTCTGATACATCGTAGCGATGTACTTCTTGACGTGTTCATAACGGAACAGGGAATAATGGGTTTCCGGGAACGAGTCGAGCCCGCGTTCTCGCAACCAGCTGTGAAACTCATCGTGCAGCGACTGGTAGTGCGGATTCGTGGTCATCTCGCCGTAAGAAACGTAGCCTGGCTCGTTCATAATCTCGAGGACGGCGATGGCAGGATCATCCCGATAGACACGCTGTGTGTAGCGGTTGCGTCGCTCGAGCAAAGTGCGAATGTAGTGTGCAGTCTTGCGGACGTAGCCATCGTCGACCAGCCAGATCTTTCTTCCGGCCCAGTGTACGTCGCGCTCGCGCGGCGTAATAAAGGAATCCTGGACGTAGTACGAGCCCATCTCATTAACCAGCGTCAGATACACGTAGAGGCCATGTTCGTGGCATTTTGCGAGGGTGTAATCGAGCAAGTCGAGAAAGATGGAATCGGTGAGATTCCCTTCGGCATCGGCGAAATCTGAAGGGCACAGGTGCATGCGAATAACACCGACCCCGAGTTGACTCATTTCGTCGAGATTCTGGTCGGCAATATGCTTGAGCGAGTCGGCTTCGAGAGGGATGCCACAGGGCTTCATCCGGTTCATGTATTCCCAGTAGAGCGCCGTTTGCAGATTGACGCCCCACAGTGCCACTTCCGTCCCGTCTTCGTAGACGAGCACTCCGTCACGGCAAAGGATCGGCCGCAGGGGTAATGGAGCGCCGATTCGACCCCCCTTCCCTGCCGTCACCTGTACCTCCTGATCCGTCTTGGGATCTCCGAGATCAAAGGCACGCAGTAGTTCCTTCGGCGGATCGGTGATCTCGCGGATGGAAACGTCATCCAGCCAGCTACTGCCGGCCAGACCCTGGTAGAGACGGCCATCGGCGCCGGCAAACCACTGAAAACGTACTTGCGCATCGTCGTCCCCCGTGCGGAAGGCGAAACGCACCTCGGTCCACTGGGTACTTGGATCGGCCGACTGGAAAGCGAGTTGCTGCCATTGCATGGTCGCCACGGCGATGACGGGTCGCAGGTGACCATCGGACCGTGTCCAAGCGCGCAGCTCGTACACGGTGCCGGGACGAGTGGCCACAATCTGGTCGAGGTGGGTGTTATCCGAACCGGCCGTCGTCCGCAAATACTGGACGCACCGCGAGCCGCTTCGTCCGCCCTCCACGATGTGAAATGTCGCATCGGACGTGCCGTGAATGGCAGCCGCCCAACTGCCGCCGTGCCCGTCACGAGCCGTGACTCCTGCCACGTTCTCGAAGCCGCCGTCGCGGACGGCATCCAGCTGTGCTGCGGACGTGGCAGCCGGAAGAGTGAGAACGACGAGAGCGGCAATAGGTGTCAGCATTGCATTCGTGTCCTACGTGATGATTTCATCGGCGTTGTGACGCGAGGCCGGACACGGGGCGAACTCGCCGGCGCGCCAAAACGTTCCGAACCGGCTCGGCACAGCACGACCTGAGGTCGTGTAGTGCCCGTCTGTGACCAGCTAGTTCCGCGACTGCGATACCTCGTCCAGGAACCTGAAGACGTCATCCATGGCGGCCTGAACGACGACCATGTGCTCGACCTGCGGCACTTCGAGCCACCGCACGTCTGCCTCCACGGCTTCGAGACTGTGCCACAGGGACTGTGCGCCGCGGCGGCCAAAGTCTCGCTCGCCGGCTGCCACGAACCAAGGTACGCTTCGCAGCTCCACAGCGTTCACGACTCCCCGCCCCCCTCCGAGCGCTACCGCCGCGGAGATGACCGCCGCGTGCCGCGAGACCTGCGAAACCACCTGTGCGGCCCCCATGGAGTGTCCCACCAGGAAGACTCGCTGCCGGTCCACCGGGAAATGTTCCGCCAGCACATCGAGCATCTGCGGGCAGTCCATGGACAGACCCAGTAGCCCCTGCCGCGGCGCGACCACCAGCCAACCGCGCTCGGCGCCGAGCTTCACCAAGCGACCGGCACCATAGGTCTCGAAGAACATGTTCTCGCTCCCCCCCGCTCCATGATATGCCACCAGCACCGGTAGCGACTTCCCAACGCGATCCGGCACGCGTATCCGCACCGGCAACTGTTGACGTCCGTTCGAGAGTGTCAACGAAAAGTCACCCGCTCGCTGCACCGAGAGACACTCGTCACTGCGACCGCCAGCCTGCAAGAGTGCCTCGCAGAACTCGAGGCGACGATTGACCGGGGTGTCGGCTTCCTGTACTCGGTTATCCCGCAGCGACTCCAACAGCGATAACAATTGCTTCAGAGTCGCCAGCCCGGTCGGCGACGATGTTTCCGCAATGGCGGGCAGACGGTCTTTGATCGCTTGCAGACGCTGATCCCAATTCTCCATGCGACTGAACATGGTCTGCGAGAACAGATAGGATTGTCCTTCGTAATGCAGTGTCGCCACCAGGCGATAGTCCCCTGGGTCCAGGCACCCGGTTTCCCAATCGAAACCCTCGCGCGCCGCTGTCACATCGCGCTGGACACGGGACACGGTCCTTTGGTCGGCATTGACTACCTGCAGTTCGATCTGTCCGGCTTCCGCCTCGAACCCCTCCACATCGTAGAAATCTCGCAGCCCGACCCTGATCTGGGGCTCCTGCGCGTCGGCCACCAGCGGATCGATGGCGACCCGCTGTGACAATGCCCAGCCGTGAGCCGGCGATGACTCCGCGCCCAGCACCGTGAGATAAGCCTGATCCAAATGCCGGCCGGCTTGCTTGAGCTGCAAACGGAAGAACTGGTTCACGGCCGCTTCCATCGCGGATACACTCCGCCCGCGCGCGGCCACGTCGGCCGTCTGCCACGCCAATTCAAACCGTCGAAGCCGCTGGCCCAGTTCATAGCGGTCCTGCTGGGCAAAGAGCTGAGCCTGAACCGTCGCCGGAACCGCACATGCAAGGGGAAACAGAACGATCAACGCGAGGGATAGCTTCATGATATCGGTCGATTTGTCGGGAGTGAAGGTGCACTGCGGAAAGCCGGCGATGACGGTGCGAGCCGCCACAGTCTCGATGTCTGGATAGCTGTCAAGTGTACCGCGAGTTACTCGCGAGTGCCATCCGATTCAGTGTGTCACGTACAATCTGCCGCAGTATGCCGGACCGACGGCGCACGATCGGCTCACCAGTTCCGCTCCAGAGTGGAATTCGGCGAAGTGGATAATGGCCGAAGGCGTTGGACGGAGTGACAGGTTTGTTCCGACCGGAATGTTCCATGACTGGATGTGCCGGAGGTTCGGTGAGAGAGTCCGACCGTCGACGAAGTGCGAGGCGGTTTCGACGGTCACCGGTTTGCCGGAGTAAGAGAGGCAGGCTGCGTCCGTGAACGGATCGATTCCTCTCGAGCAAAATCCTACCCGGCGCGCCCGGGACTGCCACGGTCCGCATCGCCACGGCGTCCGCCAAACACCCCTTCCCACCCGGTCCAAGAATCGAGTGTGGTGGGTTTGATATCGCCGATCCTCTGGCCGCGATCCACGCAGACCTGTTGATAGATGCTCCACGCGTCGCGTTGTACCAGCTGAACATCCGCCGGACGCAATTGCCCTGACAAGATCGCAACGCGGTACTGTGGATTTTCGCGCAAAAGGGTCTCCAGTCGTTGCGCTAATTGCTGTTCGAGCAATGTTCCATGGCCCGGTAAGCAGTGCAGATAGAGGCGATATCGGGCGGGCGACTCGCGGGTCGGCACCAGCAATGCAAAGTGCGGAGTGACACCTGACTGCTGGCACGCGCTGTCGATGGCGGCGCACACATGCTGTTCGTTCAGCTTTTCACCCACCAGATCGCTGATGGCCCCGCCACGGCCGACAAAACGCACGAGTGGACAGGCCTGACAAAACCCGACCACCTCGATCTCGTCACCCAGTTCATAGCGATACAGTCCTCCGCCCGTCGTCAAGACGACTCGGTAGCGTCGCCCGATTTCCAGTTCGTCGGCCAGGCACATTTCGTTCAAGCGATGGTCCCGGGCTGCCTGGACATCGATGAACTCCAGAAAATGTGACCGCAGTGCCAAGGCACTTCCCGGAAAACCGATCAGAGGCAAGGAAATCACCCCTTCGGTGGCCAACAGTCCCTTGGGTTGCAGCAACACCTGCGGGAAGAGCGACTGAAGAGGAGGGACGTACATCGCGGATGCGGCATCAGCCCAGCAGCTGAGCAAGGACAGCCGCGGCCAGCAGGCGGCGAGTTGATCCGGCATCTCGGCGGTGCTGCCGAGAATCCGACGAAGCTGGTCGGCGCGACGCGGTGAGCGCGGGAGTGGCAGTCGTACGGCGCTGGACTCGAGAGTCGGTCGCGGCAGCCGCACGCGACCGATGCGCAAATCAGCGTGCACCGCTTCCCACGACTGAGGGACGTCGGCCAGCAGCGCCGTGAGAAACGTCGGGCTCCACACCGAGATGACCGCCAGATCGGGACAGGCCAGTAAGTACAGCAAGGTGACATAGCGAGCGTTCTCGGGCGACCGCAGTCGTCGCAATTGTGGCGGGACGACCAGCAGCCGAGACACGGCCCAGCGCTGCCAGGCACCCAGGTAGTCCCGGTCGTCTTCGAATCCGATTGGAATGCCTCCTGACGATACGCGAGACTCCTGGACCATGGGGGAGATCGACCAGTAAGACCTGCCCTGTCGCGATGCCGGCAATTGGTGTAGCAGGTCGTGGATCCAGGCCGCCAGGCCGCGCTGAAATTCCCTGCGCAGCGAATGCGTGTAGGGGATCAGCTTCTCGGCGCCGGTGGAACCACCAGTGGGTTCCAACAACAGCACCGGCTCGCGTGTCAAGACGCCCGGCTCGCCGCGGGCGATGCGATCGATCAACGGAGCGAACCGGTCGTGTTGCGCCATCGGGACTCGCTGCTGATACTGATCTGTTGAGTTGATCTCCGCGAAGCGATATTGGCGGCCAAACACCGTGTCACGATTCTCGCGCAGAATTCGGCGTAAGACGCTTTCCTGCGTCGGGCGAACGTACCGCATGGCGCGGCGCAGTGCGCGTGCTTCACCCGCGCAGCTCAGCATCCAGGCAGTATTGAGCCACGGGGCTGCGTTCATGCCACACCACTCGCGTCTCGTTGCACGGAGGGTCCGGCTGGACGATCCTGCGGATCGAGCAGGCGGATGCCGGCCGGAGTGAAGTTCGCCACATCTAAATGGGCCACGCAACAGAGTTCATCCCCTTGAGCGTGGCCCGGATTGCGATCGACAAAAAATCGCACGTGCGGATCCGCCAATCGCGCGGGCGTGATGTCGGCAATGCCAGGCCGCAGCCGATCCCTGTGCGTGGTGGGGATCACCAGTCCCCGCCGACCGTCGTATGCCTCGCCAAACATCGACTGACCGAGCGTGTCGAGAAGACTTGTGGCCCACGCCGGAGTGCTGCAATCGTGGCGCGGAAAAAACTCGCGAAAGAACACCGGCAAGAATCGATAAGTCTTATATCCCTTTGTGATCAAGAACCAGTACAGCGGCGCCGGGCGGGTGACTTCCATCAACTCGACCGCCATGCGCCCCCACTGGCGAATGAGTGCCGTCTCGCCCCAACAAGTCGGATCAACGATCGTATCACCCGAAAACAAGACGCTTACCGTGTCACTTCCTTGGGGCACCTGCCACAACACCTGCGTCGAGAATCCGACAAGATCTCCTGTCGCGGGGCCGATGAGCTGGATGACCCATTGTTTGCGAGCCAGGTCCGCCTCGAACCGGTCAGGGTCGGCCGCCTCGTAGTACCGGGCAAACAGGGCGAACATGTTCGCTCGGTCCTGTCTGGTCAAGTCGGGTACAGCGATGCGGCGACTGGACAGTCTCATATACTTCGGCTCCCTCGGTTGACGGCCTGGTTATCCGCGCTGGACAGTGTTCCGTTACAGACATCCCAGCTCTAAGTACAAATCTCGCAGGGCGAATCGTTCTGGACGAACAGACGACTCATCCCAATAGACCAGAAACACCTGCGTGTCGTATCGAAACAGGCTGGCTCCTTGGCAGACAAGCAGCAACGGGTCTCGCTCGAACGATCCCACCAGCAGGCTACGACTACGAAGACCTGGCTGTCTCTGTCGCACATAGTCGCCGGCGGCCTTCAGCAAAGCGTGGAAGGCGGACGCCTGGCCCTCCCTTGCCAGAGGCAGGGCTGCCACGAGGCTGTGAGTGGGCTGGCCGCAGGCCGGAAAGCGGGGCCACCCCCAACAGCAAGCCAGCACATTGAACGCCCCACGACTCCAGCGTACGGGGCCACGATAGCCTTCCACGACCGTTTGCCGGAACCGGCTCTGATCCCACAGGCCCAGCGTCGCTACCAGTTGGGAACCTCGCCAGGCGGCGAGAATGTCCTCGGTCGCGAGGTCTGGGAAGGTCGCCTGCGGCCCACAGAAATCCTCTTGCGTGTAACAGGGAAGGAAGCACTTCGACTTTCCCATCTCCGCGATGAAGTCGATCAGTTGAGGAACCTCGTTTCGGCTCAGCGGGCGGATCTCCAGATCACTGCTCTGCCAACTGGTTAGCCGAGGCCGCAGCGGGATCACGAACGTGTGGTACGTGCCCACCGGAAAATAGGTGGGCATTCTGGCGCGCGAGCCAGTCAGTGCCGCCACCGCCCGCCGATTTCCGTCGGCGATGGTGGTCAGGTAGTAGTCGGTCGCGCCGTCCTCATGCAATCGTCGCAGCGCCTGATAGCCGCGCACCAGCACGGTTCCGCTGCGATGTTCAGGCAGGATTCGCAGGCCCGACAGGTAGCCCACGGGGGCGGCCTGGCCGTCGACGTATCGCGGGCGGATGCTCCGGCAGCCCATGCCGACGACGCACTGGCTGTGAAGGTCGGTCACAACCAGCGTCTGACGACACGGTCCATCCACCACGGACGCCGCGAAATAGTCTGGTTCGCGGCGCAGCGTCACGCGGACCGGGCCGTCCATGGGCGTCTCGCGCAGCAGTTGCCGCAGGGCCGCTTCGTCCGCCTGATTGGCGAGGCGGAAGCCGTATCGCGCGCCCTGGTGGGCCGCTACGCTTTGAGCAGTTTCCCCTGCCATGATTCGTCTCCCATCGGCAGGCCGCTCCGGCCTTCCACATCCCAATGATGCATCGCGTTGATGACCAGGTATTTCCAGAATACGGACGGCGTGCGGCGATTCACCGCGGCGCGGCCACGCCCCAGGATGCTGCGCCAACCGTAAAACGATCTGCGTGCCGCGAGGCACCGCCGCTCGAGCTCCTCGGGAGACATGGTCCTTGGTTGAAAGGGAATCATGTTGTAGCGGTACCGTTCGTCAAGCCACCAGGGATCGTACAGCAACCGGCCTTCCCGCCGTAATCGCTCGTAGAGCGGGGTGCCGGGAAACGGCGTAATGTGGTTGAAGGCGGCCATGAACAGTCCTTGTTGCTGGGCGAAAGTGACTGTCGCCGCGATCGATTCCGGTGTATCGTGGTCGTACCCGAAGATGAATGTACCATAGACCACCAATTGATGGCGGCGCATTGCGGCCAACGCGGCCGCCAAGCCGCCCTGCAGCATGTTGAAGCCCTTGTTCATCTCCCGCAAGCTGTCGCCGTTGAGCGACTCGAGCCCGATCAACATGCCCTGGCACCCGCTCTGCCGCAGCAGTTCCAACAGCTCTTCGTCGTGGGCGACGTCGATGGATGCCTGGCTCACCCAGCGAATGTTGTGGGGAATCAGGGCGCGCGCCAGTTCCTTGACCATCTCGGGGCTGGAAGCGATGTTATCGTCGATGAAGAAAAACATTTGCCCGGCGCGGCGGATGCGCTGTATCTCGTCGAGTACTTCATCGATCGGGCGGTGGCTGTGCGTCGATGCGAAAAACGATTGAATGGCACAGAAGTCGCAATGAAACCGGCAGCCGCGCGCGAACTCGATCAGCCGGATCGGCAGGTAGCGTTTGCCGCGGAAGATCGCACGATCGGGGGCTACGCGCCGCACGGGACGCTCGGTGGAACGATAGATCCGCTCCGGCGTGCCCCAGCGATAATCGTCGATCACTTGCGGGAATACCCCTTCCGCCTCCCCGACAACGACCGACTCGGCGTACTGCTGCACCTCGTCCGGGCAGAGTGTGGCGTGGAACCCGCCCATCACGACCGGTATCCCGCGGCGACGGTACTCGCTGGCGATTTGATAAGCCCGGCGAGCGGTGTACGTTTCGACACTGATCGCCACCAGGTCGGTCGCCTCGTCATAGGGAATCGGCTCCAGGCGATCGTCATGGAATCGGATGTCCACGTCTTGAGGTGCCAGGGCAGCGATCGTTGCCGCCGGGAGTGGTTCCATCTGCCAGGTGCGAACGTACCGCCGCATATTCCGCCGGCGACCGACAGATGGGTGGACGATGGTCAGGCGAAACGGACGCGTGTGCGCCGTTCGGCTCAGCTGCCGAGGTTTCTCGTCCTGCCGAGTCATGTGAATGTGACCGCGTTGGAGGATGGATCGGACTGTCGATCGTGGCGCGCGGGCAGTGCCGGAACCATCGCGTCGCACGTGTAAAACCTGTTCAGGTGATAGGCGTAGTGTCGATAGCCGAAATTCGTCATGAGGGCCAGCGGCCATGCGGCGGCCCCGCGCCACATACGCCGGGCCATGCCGCGATAGGAATAGGCCTGCTTCCAGGCCCGCTCCGTGCCCTCCTGCAATTCTGCCACCGACATGTGGGCCGGTTGAAACACGACATGCTGTCCGTCGTAAAGCTCCCAATTGTGAGTCAGGATGCGACCGTCGGAGGCGAGTTGCTGGTAGAGTTGTGTGGCGGGAAAAGGCGTCACGATCGCAAACCGCGGCAAGTCAATGCCGTGCTGGACAGCAAACCGGGCGGTTTGGTCAAAGACATCCGGGGTATCGTCGTCCAGGCCGAACACGAAGCAAGCCTGCAAGGCGATCTTCCGCCGATGCAACTCGGCGATGACACGTGGATAATCTTCCGGATGATTGAACGCTTTGTGCGATCGCCGCAGCGACGACGAGGAAACCGATTCCAACCCCATCAGCAGCCCGCGGCATCCGCTGGCGGCGGCCAGATCCAACAGCGGTTGATCGTCGCACAACAGCGTCGTCGCCAGGCCGTACCAATGGATGCGCAGCGGAATCAACGCTTCGAACAGTTGAGCAGCATAACTGCGATCGGCAATCAGGTTCAGGTCCACGAACATCGCCCGCCGCGCACGACGCTGGCGAATATCGGCGACGACTTCCTCCACCGGCTTCTGCCACGGGCGCCTGCCCCACGCCGCCGGGACGACGCAGAACGAACAGTCGTGCACGCAACCTCGCGTCGCCTCGAAGACGTCAGCCGTGAGATAGCGATGTTCCGGCAACACCGACCGGTCTGGCAGCGGGGTGCCTCCCAACCGGAAGTCGGCCGCCTGGTCGTAGCGGCTTCGTAACACTCCCCGGCTAAAATCATGCAGCAATTGCGGCCATGTTTGTTCCGCGTAGCCAACGACGATCGAGTCGGCGTGGGCTTGGGCCTCCTCGGGCACGAGCGTCACGTGCGGGCCGCCGAGCACGACGGTTATGCCGCGACTGCGAAAATGCCTGGCCAGTTCATACGCGCGCGTCGCATTTCCGGTGATCACCGTCAGTCCGACCAGGTCGGCCTGCAGATTCGGATCAGTCTCCGCAATCCCCTCGTCGACGCACGAGACGACCGCGTCGAGCGCCTTGGGGACCAGTGCTGCCAACGTCGGCAATGTGAGCGGCATATACCGCAGGGACTTGCCGAAGATGCCCTTGCGATGCCGATAGAGCGGCCCTTTTGGCGAGATCAACGTGAGACGCAACGGGCCGCCCGGCGCCGGGCGATTCTCGGCGGTTGTTGGCAATTGGATCATACATGCTCCTTGGACGGCGTCAGGCGCGCGGGTGAGGTCGAGGGAGGAGTCGCTGTCACGCCTGGTCGTGAATCGGTCCGCCGCAGGCGGCGGACCGGTTCGCGTCGAAACAGACCGAATAACATGCCTTGCTTCTTGCGTGCCTCACGAGCGTAAAGCGGATTGTAACGCAGGTAAGCCGCCAAACGCAGCGGAGAACTGAGATGCGTCTTGAAGTCCCACAGCCGCCGAAAGATGGAACTCGGTGTATTCCACTTGCGACGACACTCCCAGCACGCGTCCGTCAGTTCGTCGGGTGTCATATGTTGTGGAACGAAGGCAGCATGATTGAAACGGTACTGCGGATGCAGCCACCATGTGCCGCCGTACAGCAGCCGATTCTCCTGTTCCAATCGCCGGTACAGCGGCGTGCCGGGATACGGCATCAAAATATTGTAGGCGGCGAAACAGAACTTGTTGAGTTCTGCAAAGTCGCTGGTCTCCCGAATCGAAGCAACCGTGTCATGGTCGTGCCCCAACGTAAAGGCCGCCCAGGTCTGCAAATGGTGATCGCGGAGCACTTGTACCGCCCGCTCGTAATAATCCCATCCGTCGCGCAACGACTGGCGGCCGTTTTGCCGTAGTAGATTCGGAGCCTTCTTCATCGATCGCAAGTTCTGCGGGTTGAGAGACTCAAACCCGATGACGTTGCCCAGGCAACCGCTCTCGACAAGCAACCGCATCAGCTCCGGATCGTTCGTCATGTCGAGCGACGCTTGGGAAACCCAATGGATCCGCAGGGGAATCAACTCGCGCAGAAAGCCTTTCGCCGCTTCATGATTCGACAAGAAGTTGTCGTCGACAAAGAAAATGAACTTGCGTTCTTGACGAGCAATTTCTTCGAGCACTTCGTGTGACCGGCGCACGAAGTGCTGACGGTTAAAGTAGACACTGATCGCACAGAAGTCGCAGGCGAAACGGCACCCCCGGCTGAATTGCATCAGCGTGACCGGCAGATAACCCTTGCCACGGAAGAGATCCCGCCGAGGCTGGACCCCATTCGGTTGAGCTATGCCGGGCGATGATCGATACACCGCCTGCAATCGTCCGCGGCGCGCATCATCCACCACCTGGTGCCAGATCGGCTCGGCATCTCCCACCACGATCGCATCGGCATGCTGGCGGCACTCCTCCGGCAGTAGCGTCGGATGGAATCCTCCCATCACCACCGGGACACCTCGCAGTCGGTACTCTTCCGCAATTTCATACGCACGTCGTGCCGTGTAGATTTCCACGGTAATGGCGGCCAGATCGGTCGGCGCGTCGTACGGTATCTCTTCGATGCGGTCATCGTACAGCAGGCACTCGACGTCGGGACTCGTCAATCCGGCCAACACGCCAAGCTGCAGTGGCTCCATCCGCGCTTCGTCCACATAGAGACTGTGTTCGAGCCGGCCGATGTTGGGCTTGATAAACGCGATCCGCATAAGATGTCTACCACCGATCCATTCGGTTTTACGTGGTTGCCCCCAGATCCCCAACGGAAGCACGATGTGCCAGCTGATCCAGGACGATCAGCACTGCCGCTAACCCGAAGAAGAAGACCATGTTGCCGACATTGCGGCCGGCCGCGATCCCGAAGATCTCGCTGATTTCTTCGCCAAATACCACCCGTTGCAGCGCACGCACAATGAAAATGCCGGCGAAAACATAGATCGTGATGCGATGCTGAAGCGGTTTCAACGCCGCCACCGCCGCCAGGCAGCCCAATGCCGCCATGAACACCCCCAGCGGTCGCAGCATGTACAGAAACTGCGGCGACCACTCGGCTACTTCCGCACCGTAAAGTGTCGCCATCGAGTCGATGAAGGCTGCGGAAAAATTCACGCCCACACCTACCGTGATGTGAAACGCGCACACCATCCACATGACAATCTGTAGTGACGTCAGAGCTTTACGTGTCATGAGAAACCCTTTCATAAGACCGCAACCCCGACTGGCCGGTGCGGAGGAAGGAGACGGAGACGTATGCCAGGACGGGTGCGGTCAGACACATCGCGTGACACCCGATTGCCAGCGGCCACACGTACTGCCAGCCTTCCCGCGCCGTCAAGAAACACTCCAGCAAGCGTAACGCAAATCCATAGCACAACCCGAACACCCCAAACAAGACCGGTGCATAATCCGTGGCGATCGCTTCGGCACCCGCCTGTTCATACTGTTTCCGCGTGTAGACGCGAATAAAGCCCGATTTGATTGCGTACACGTCGTACAGCCAGTTCCAGAACGCCAGTACTGAGCCCAAGACAAAACCGCTGCGAACCATGCCGACCAGTCCCTCTTCCCCCGTCAGAGGCAGGGCTATCAACGCAAATAAGCTCGTCGCTGTGCCAAACACCAGCCCGTGGTGCGGGCGAAAGCGTCCCAGACGAAACCGTGTGTTGAACTCCCATAACCTGAGCCAATTAGTGCCGATACCAGGTATGACATAGGAGAAGACCACCGGCAGGGACAGGGACAGCACGACCATGCGATGGTCACCGGCATACCGTTGATACCACAGCCAATAGCTGAGCGGTAGCAGTACCAAGGGCGCAACGATCTGATAAACCTGAAAGAAAATCATGGAGTCTGCGGGGTGTTGTCCAGGTTGCAGTAGCGAGCCACCTGGTACTTCTGTCGAACAGCTGGAGAAAGACGCAGTTTGCCCATTGTGAGCGTACCGAGGAAATCTTGATCGTACGCCAATCCCAATCGGACTTCATCCAGATCGATTCCCGCTGGATCGAGATATGTCCCGAACAAGCGGTCCCAGGCCGTTGTAAAATTCCCATAGTTTCCGTGACTTGCGACCGCGTGGTGTAGCAAGTGCTCCTGCGGCGTCGTGAGTAGGCCATACCGCATCACCCGATGCACCCGCGTCCAACGGCGCAGGAACGACGAGTGACTGGCGGTCAGCACCAGGGAGATCACCAACAGCGCGGGGAGCAGCGGGCGCAGGTCCCACAGGGGCTGGTCCGAAGAGAGCAGCAGTGCATAGACCGTGGCGGCGGTCGCCCACGTGGAAAGCGCGACTGCCACGAACCCGAACGGCCGCACCAAGATCCCCGGCATGAGTACCATGACTTGACGTGGCAGATGATGGTACTCGTGCGTGATCCAGAACCAGCGGTGGTGGCTGAAAAAGCGGTGGACCAGGTAGTCCCACAAACCGGCGACATAGAAGAGCGAGATGCCCAACAACACTGCTGGCCAACCCGAGACGGGCTGTCCGACGTGGTCGCCGTTCCAGGCTGAAGCCGTCTCACGCACCGACTCCAAAATCTCCAACGGCTGAGACGTGAGCCAGTTACCGGCAAATTGGACCGAGAAGAACAGACCGGTCACGGCCAATAGGAAGAGCAGCGTTGGCCGCCGCAAGGGCTCTTGGTCGACCGCCGTTCGTCGTGGCCGACGCAGGTCCCAGAGGTCGCCAACAACCAGCAAGAGCTGTAACAGGAGAAACGCGATCAGCATCACTCGATACATGCCGGCTCCTCGTAATCGTTGCCCACTGCAAACACCGGCTGGAGCGGTTCGTTCGCGGCCCCCAGCGGCCGGCCTTGCTTCCGGTGGATCTCTCGCCTCGAAGTCAGGTTGGCCAGGGCGAAAGCGGCGGCATGACGCGGCGTGCGAAAGTTCGACCGAAAGTCGATGGCACGACGCACAATATTCGAGGCGCGATGGAACTCGGTCCGCGCCCAGTAACAGCCTTCCATGAGTTGCTCGGGGGTCATTCCCCGAGGTTGAAACATGCTGTCACCGTAGCGATAGTCCGCATGCAGCCACCACGGATCGCGCAGCAGCCGATGCTCGGCCTTCAGACGATGGTATAAACGCGTCCCAGGCGTCGGCGCAAGCGGGTTGAAGTTGGCCAGAAACAGCTTGTTACGCAAGGCGAAGTCGAGCGTCATCGGGAATGAATCAGGCGTGTCATGATCGTAGCCCAGCACGAAACCACCGTAAACCATGATGCCGTGATCGCGCAGCACCCCAATCAGCTCGTCGTAAGTGCCGAACCTCTGCTGCCATGCTTTGCCCATCTGCAGTAGATTCGCCGGATTGAGGGATTCGAAACCGACCATCACCGTGAGACAACCGCTGTCGGCCATCTGTTTGACCAGCTGCGGATCCGTCGCCACATCGAGACTGGCCTGACACGACCAATGGAGATGCAGCGGGCGAATCGCCGCCAGCAAATCCACTAGTCGCCGGCGATCGTTCAGCAGGTTGTCGTCGGTCAGGAATACAAATCGGCGACCGGCCTGCGCCAACTCTTCCACTACCCGATCGAGTCCGCGCCACCGCAGACTCGTGCCGTAAAAGGCGTGAATCGAGCAGAAATCGCAGGCATATCGGCACCCGCGGCCACACTGCACCAAGGTCACGGGACGATATGGTTTGCCGGCAAAAATCGAGCGATCGACACTCAGATTGTCCAGCGGAGACCGCCCACCGCGATAGACTCGCTGCAGCTGGCCGCGACGGGCATCTTCCAGTACACGTGGCCAGACATCTTCGGCATCACCGATCACCACCGCCTGGGCAAACTGCAGAGCCTCATGCGGGCAGAGACTCGGGTGAAATCCGCCGAGCACCACCGGGACCCCGCGACAAGCATATTGGGAGGCAATCTGGTACGCCCGTCGCGCGGTAAACGTCTCGACCGAAATGGCCGCCAAATCGGTATCTTCATCCATCGGAACCGGTTCGACACGCTCGTCGTAGAACACGCACTCCACATCGGGCGGCGTGAGCGCTCGGAGAATCCCGAACACCACCGGCTCCAGGGCATCGTCAGAACGGTCCGGGTAGAGGTTCGGGCGTATCAAGGTGACTTTCATTCCCCCCCCAATTCTCGTGCTACCGCGTTGGATTCTACCTGATCGTCCCCGTTGCGCTAATCCTCAGCCGCCCGTTCTCGAACGCTGCCCAGTCACAACGGCCACTTTCTCGACGGCCACTTTCTCGACGGGATGACCTCTCCGCCACGCTTCGACCACCTCTGCCTCGCGGCCTCCAATCGACGGGACACTTGCATTGTCTGCGGTCGAGGATAAAACGTTGTGTAGACCTGTGCGGCATTGGTTCGGTATTGGTTACGGGGCCGCTCCGCCGAGGTACGGACAACGGCATGAGGCCCCGGGACACCCGGGCCGGACTGGAAACGGTGTGCGAGCGATTGGAAGACGTTGACAGGGAAAACGCGGAGCTGAAAATGAACGAGTTGCAGAGGGTGGTAGTCCACTTGTTGGTCGTCGGCGTGTGTGTGTTGTCGGGCAGCCATCGTGTTGCAGCTCAAGCCGACGCGGAACGAGAATGGACGGACGCGACTGGCAAGTTCAAGGTGGTCGGGCGTCTGATCGAGGTCAAAGATGGGGTGGCGTTCATCAAGACCGAGGAAGGCAAGACGCTCAAGATCCCCGTCGCCAAACTAAGCGAGAAGGACCAGGAGCACCTGGACAGCGGCCCGAGTCCCTTTGAGATGGTCGAGTCGGTTGACAGCTCGACCAAAGCGGCCACGACCGCAGCCAAGTCGGAGGCGACCAATACGTCTGCCAGCGCGGCCGGTGGTTACAACTGGTCGGCACCCGTCACGCCCGACTGGGATGCGGCCGAGGAATTCCAGTCGTTGGCGGGGGTGGAGTGGACCGTCCCTTTGCCGGAAAGCGGCAGACTCGACTTCGAGCCCAAACGTGCCCCGCTGGCGAAGAAATCGACCTTTCATGAAGGCCTGCATCCCTTGGCCGTCAATCCGGTCTGCAAGCGAGCCGCGGTCGGATATACCGTTTCCTTTGCCGTTCCGAAACCGTTGAGCCGTTTGTCGCTGGTGGATCTGGTCGCTGGCAAGGCGGTCAATTCGGAGCAGGTGGAAGCGAACATGCGACCGCTGGCCTTGCTGAACGACGGCACCTCGGTGCTGATGGTCGGGGCCAGCGACGAACGGGGCGGTTACGAGACTCCTGACCAGTTGCAGGTGTGGAAGTTCAGCGGCAAGAAGTTAGTGCGGTCGGCCAGCTGGGCACCCTACGAAATGGACAAAGAAGAGTGGGGAAAGAAGCAGAACGCCGCCGTCATCTGGGCCGTCCCGTTCGGCGACGATGCCCTGCTGACTTGCAGTGACAAAGGACACGTGGCCTTGTGGAACCTGGCTCAACGGAAGCCGATCTGGCACGGGCGTCTCAGCGGCAACTTCGCCGTGGCGGCTTCGACCGACCGCAGCCTCCTGGCCGTACTCGATGACAAAACGGTGATGGTCGTGAAGACTGAGAACGCCGAGATCGTCGGCAGTACGTCACTGGAGCAGAATGCGCACGTCGCCTGGCCGCGTATTGCCTGGAGTCCCAGCGGGAAGCGGGTGCTCGTCTCTTACACCAATGACCTGCGCGTGCTGGACGTGGAAAAGGGTGAGTGGCTTTACGGCTTCAGCTCGCCATCCGGGCCCGTGGCACCCAATGCCTTGAGCTATCCGGACGATGACTTTGCGCTGCTCGACAACCAC
Source organism: uncultured Planctomycetota bacterium (assembly GCA_963802295.1). GTDB lineage: Bacteria > Planctomycetota > Planctomycetia > Pirellulales > Pirellulaceae > JAJRVM01. Next base: position 192,907 of record CAWDIM010000019.1, read on the forward strand.
CTGCTGGTGCATCTGCCGACCAAAATCCAGGTTTGCGATTACCGCGACGCGGGGCAGATGGAAACCGTGGGGGGGACGTCGCTGATCGCCATGCTGTCCGACGCGGGTGGTTTGCTGGCCCCTGGTACCTTTCCCCACCCGGCAGCACAGAAGCTGCTGGAGAAAGCCCAGTCGGATCCCTCCTTGTTCCTGATCCATCCCGGCGTGTCGGTGGCCATTGATGTGTCGGGGGTCGGCCCCCAATACCAGCAAATGGTGCGGCAAGGACTGGAAAAGGCCGCCGCCGCTTCCGGCTATGCCGTCGCCCAGTCCTCGCCCATCATCATTGCGGGATCTATCACGGGACCAAAGCAGGAAGCCGTCAGCTATATCGCGTCCGGTTCGTACGTGGTGAATGCGTACACTTCCAGCATCAAGCTGATCTGGAACGGCCGCGAGCTGTGGCAGACCGTCGGATCAAACGTCCCCGGCATGTTGATGACCAAACAAGGCGAGACCATTGAACAGGCGCTCGCCGAAGCCGGCAAGCAACCGAATCTGTCAGTATTTGAGAGGACGCGTTTTCCGGAGTTCATGCAGAAGCCGAGCGACAACCAGCAGCCTGGCGTCCGGTCCGCGGCATTGATGTCGTCTCAATTCACCATGCAGGGGCTTGTCGATGCGCAATGAGCAGCAGGTTCGAGATAAATCCTGATTTCGTGCTGCGGATTTCGCGTTCCGGCTTCTGATGGCGCCCCCTTCATCGTGCAGCTCTGGCTAGTCTTGTACCCAGACCGAAACCGATCCCCCCTGGCAAACAAATTCTCCCCAACCGTCGCTGTTGGTCACAATGGGCCCCGCCACGTGACCCGTGATATCTGTGAACTGCGCGTTCTTGCGCGCACATTCATCCACTTGGTCCCTGGCGGTCCATCGCTCATCAACACGGCCAGCGCCCGAGGATGCTCGTCGGTGCCGAGTCGGGTCCAGCCAATACGGTTGAAGTGGTCAAAATAGTCGATCTGCGGTCCATACGCGAAGTGTCGACGGGCATACAAGAACTTGTCAATCAGCAGGCGATGCGACGGCATCACAATGTGATACCGTTGAGAGTCGCGACCGTAATCCTCATATTCTGCGCCGTAATAGTCCGCGGCAAAAACACAAGGATATCCTTCTCGCCGCAGCAGGATGAAAGCGTAGGCCAGCGGTTTGAACCAGGGTTCCACCACTGACTCCAGAGCCTGAAGAGGTTGGGAGTCATGGTTCTCGACGAACGTTACCACGTCCCGCTCCCGCTGTCGCATGAGCGTGCCGTCCAACAAGCGGCGCATATCGTACTGTCCGCCGGTCTGGCTAGCGCGATGGAAATGAAAGTGCAGTGGAACACCGAAGAGCGCGATGCGTCCGCCAAGTTGTTCCAGATACCAGTCCAGGGCCGTCAAGTCCGACGACCAGTACTCGGCTACGGTAAATAGATCCCGCTGCGCATGCCGCTCCATTTCATCTAGCCACTGTGGGAAGAACCACGCCGAAATGTGTTTTACCGCATCCAGGCGAAAGCCATCCACGCCCGTCGTGTCCAGATACCATTTTCCCCACGCGGTCACCTCGGCACGCACTTCCGCGTCCTGGAAATCCAGATCCGCTCCCATGAGATACGAAAAGTTGCCGTTCTCCAGTGCCACGTGGCCATCGAACTGCTTGCCATCGAGCAGGTAGACGGTGTCCTTTTCCGCCGGAACCGATGCATCGTAGTCCACGGCGTCAAAATGGCGGGCGGACCAGTTGAAAGTCGAGTACTTTCCTTGTCGTCCCGGAAAGTCGAATCGCGTGTACGCACGGATTTCGCGCTGCGGGCCCTTGGCGTGCAGGCGGTCGTTTTGCGGAAAAGGCGTCGCCCGCACAAGCTCTGTGCCATCGGCGCCAACGCGGTGGTTGAGCACCGTGTCGGCGTAGACCTGCAGTCTGGCTGACTGGAGCGTTTGGATGGCGGCGAGGTACTGGTCCCGGGTGCCATACTTGGTGCGGATGGAGCCACACTGGTCGAACTCACCCAAGTCGTACAGGTCGTACACGCCATAGCCGACGTCCGCTGCTCCGCCCGTTCCTTTGTATGCGGGCGGCAGCCACACCGCCGAAAAGCCCGCCTCGGCCCACTGCGTCGCCCGCGAGGCCACTTCCTCCCATAGCCGTCCGTCGGCCGGCGTGTACCAGTGAAAACACTGCAGGATGACACCATTGGTCTCTTGCATTCATCGCGCTCCACAAAGAAAACCCCGTTTCCCAACACGGTCGGAACGGTTCGTACCTACTCGGCGACGATGGCCCTCACCGGTGTTTCGCCCATGGGCTGCATGGGAAGCGTACGTCACGTGCGGGCGAGCCTTCAAGTGTACGCTCGACAAATTCACACCGTCCTCAGAAAGATCGTCAGATGGCGGGCGAATACCGTTTGTAGATGTTGATCGATGTCTGGGGATAAACGTCTGGTAGATTAGCCAAGCCGCGACGTCGGGGCCAGCGGTGTTCCTTGTCGACGGTAATTCACATGGCGTCACTGTACTATTGGCTGGTGACGGCGGCCACGGCCAGGCGATACCGCGAGGCGTGGGAACTACCGAATCCACGAGTAACACGACGGGGTTCTCTCGTACCTGCGTGGCGACGTGCTGCGGCCCGACTCGGTGCGCTGCGGGGGCTGCGCACCGTACTCACTTCTCATTTAGGAGCATGGTCATGAGCAGACTGTTTTTCTTGCTTGCGATGGGCTTATTCCTCGGTTTGCCGACCAGCGGTGCTTTCGCTCAGGAAGCACCCGGTGACACGGCAGATGTTGAGAAGGCACCGGTCAGTGCCCGCGATACCGCAGAGGAGATCGTCCAGGACACACGACAGAGTGTCGACAAGATTGCCGAGGAAGTGAATCAGAACCAGCGTGCTCAACAGGCGTCGACGAGCATCCTTGGGCCGATCTACAAGCTTGCCGAGTACATGTCGTTTTCCGCATTTCATTGGCTGGCATTTGCCATCATGGTGACGGGAGTCGTCAGTTTTGCCTTGCAGCTGGTGTTGGCGAAGCTGGTCGTGTTGGCGAAGTCGAGTCTCAGCCTGACCGAGGTGTTGTCCGACGCGTTGGGACTTGTCATCAGTCTGATCGGGCTCGTCTTGACTACGCAGGCTGCAACGGAGAATTCAAGCTTCACGGAAAGTGCGTTTGCAGTGCTGTCGGCCACGGGGGTGGGGGCCGTCGCCGGGTTGGTTTTCTATTGGTGGGGTCAACGACAGGAGGTCCAAGCCGTCCAGGGGAGACAGCAACCTAAGTCCTAACGCGGCGGCACCCCGACGTTGAACGGAATGCACTGCGTTCGCGCAGCATCCCCCCCTTTCCAGTTCCTCCGGCGCGGAGCGGCGAACCACGTTCTCCAACCCGCGCGCGGGCGCGCAAGTCATATCGACGAAACCTCTGCTGAAAAGTCTGGTCCAGTCGGTCTGCTATCGCGGCTGTCTTGGTCGGTCGGATGCCGTTGGCGGTTCTGACGACCGTTCCATATCGGGGCTCAGAAGCTTGGCTTCTATTGCTTCCAATTGTTCTTCCAGTTGCTCATAGCGCTGAGCAATACGCTCGAGCAGCTGATCCTGGGGAGTTCGAGTACCGGGTACAGCCGGTCGTGGCAGTGGCATTGTTGATCCTGTCATGCAAGGTGCGCCGTTTCATTGTATGCAGGCGAGCGTCACGCTCCAATGCCCGAGGTTCTGGACAATTCCACAATTCGCAGAGACCGCTGTGGAAGTTGCCAGACTGTGGCGGGCTCGGCTGAGGGATCGTCAACCGGTACGTACTTCTCGGCCGTCTCGATTTGTTGTGGCGAATGGCTGTAATTGGCCAAGGCCAGGTAAAACTGGCGGTTCGCGAAAGCGGAAGCCACGCAATCTTTCGGCAGCGGCCTGGCGAACAAATCCGAGTCGCCGATCTCCAGAAACGCCCAGGTTCCCTCTTCCACCAGGCAATGATACTGTTTCAGCCAACGGGCATGCGTTGGACGGGTATCGATCCGCGGAGGGACGGCATCCCAGTTGCTGTAGACGTGTGGACCGTCAGGGTGTTTTTGATGGTATTTCCACACAGCCTGACAACGCTGCATCCAGAAGTCGTTGTCTGATACGTACCGGACACCCGGGATCAAGCCTCGCTGGCCGGTGAACGGTTTGCCGGCGTGCAGGATAGGGAACTGCAGGTAGGGGATGGTGTGCAAGTAATGATCGTTCGTGTCCTCCACCGTCGCAAAGGTCATGTCGATGCAAGGAATGACATAAGGAGTGTGATTCTTAACACTCTCCCGCAAGCCATCGGCATTGCCGACGCCTTCGCCAACCCACAGATAGTCGTACACTCGCTGCCCCGCCGTTTGCGGTTCCAGGGCGCCATCGATGTGAAGTTTCATGATGCCGCCGCGACGCTGGACTTCCGAGTAGATGAGGGCTAACAGATCGGTGAGTGCGCCATCGTATTGCGGTGTTTCCTGGAACACGGGCATCTCGTCTTGGGCCGGTTTCTTCAGCGGTGAATCCTCCGCCATCTTCCCTTTTGCGACATTTGTGAAATAACCGGCATCGATATAGATGCCGTCGACGTGGTATTCACTCAAGATCCTTGCGATCCGTGGCAGTAAATAGGCTCGCCAGCCCGGGCTGCCCGGCGCGCAGCGCGCCATGTCCCAGAAGCCGAGCGAACAGCGGGATCCCTCGGGCGACCACTCTTGGCGAAAATCGGGGTCGGTCCATTGCAGGAAGCCGGTCGAAGTGTACGCGAGGACTTTCATACCGCGCTGATGAGCCATGTCCAGGAACCGGTGAAAAGCGGCCGGGTTCAACGCCGTGTACTTATCGCCGCCAAACAAGCGCAGCGAGTCGTTCCAGTCGTCAAACACTTGAATCAGTTCGATGCCTTCGCCTTTCAGACGATCCAATTCCTGCTCGTCATCGTCCCCGACGTCCCAGGGCTCACTGCAAGGATACTCGCCCAGGTTGTAACAACACTGGCCAGGCAGATAATTGGTCACCAGGTGTTTTCGCAGGCACTGGCGAATCGTCCGCGTGCAGAGGCCGATGTTCTGCAGTCGTCGCCGATGGTCGTCGGCCGTAAAATCCTGCCACAACACCGAGTTGGAAGCATCGCCAGTGATCATCTTGGCGGCTGAGAGGGCGTATGAGCGACCCGATCGCTCAGGGATCGAGACAACGGCGCCTGCCGCGGCCGCTTGCATACTTGTCTTGATGAATTGTCGTCGGTCCATGTAACACCTCAGAGGAATTTGCCTGGAAGCTTCGTAGCCATGCCCAATATTCTAACGCCGCCCCCCTACGTAGAACGGAATTCACTGCGTTCCCGCAGCACCCGCGTGCCCTCACTTCCCCCTACGTAGAACGGAATTTATTCCGTTCCCGCAGCACCCTCTCGCGCCCACCCGACTAGAGGAGATCCTGAACCTCATCGCGTGACGGAAACGAAGTCTGGGTGCCAGGTTTGAGAACAGAGCGTGTGGCGATCGCGCCGGCCCGTTGTGTCGCATCCAGTAGTGGCGTGTCGAGTCCCAGGAAATAGGCCAGGCTGCCGACATAGGCATCACCGGCACCGGTCGAATCAACGGCTTGCACGGCCTGCGCCGGTACGTGTTGTGCCGTGTCGGGCGTAACGACCAGGCTGCCACGCTGTCCCAGCGTGAGGATCACGGCGCCGGCACCGCGCGCCAGCAGTTCGCGCGCTGCCGCCTCGGCCTCTTCCAACGTGGTGACGGGCATACCGGTGAGGAGCTGCGTTTCGGTCTCGTTGGGGCAGAAGATATCGCTCAAGCGGTAGATTTCGGCGGGCAATTCCGGCCGGGCGGGCGCGGGGTTGAAAATGGTCATAACACCTTCCGAACGAGCCAGACGCAGCGCCGCCAGGTTAGGTGCGAGCGGAATCTCGAGCTGGCAGACCAGCACTCTTGACGCGGCGATATCCGATCGAGCGGCTTCCACGTCCGCGGGCGTCAACAGATCGTTCGCCCCAGTGACGATAATGATCGAGTTGCCGCCGTCAGGGTCAACGGCAATCGGCGCGACGCCCGAAAATGCCTCGTCCGTGAAATGCACGTGCTGCGTGGCAACGCCGAAGCGTTGAAAGTTCTTCAAGGTGTTTTCGCCGAATACGTCACGGCCCAGCTTGGTGATCATCGTCACGTCAGCGCCCAACTTGGCGGCCATCACGGCCTGGTTTGCTCCTTTGCCGCCGAAGCCCATCCGGAACTGGGTGCCGTGCAGCGTCTCGCCCAGTGCCGGCAGCCGTGGCACGTAACTGATCAAGTCAATGTTGCAGGCGCCGACGACAGAAACTCTTGGTTGCTGGTGCGTACTGGGCATTTGACGACCTCCTGAAATACTTGCTCTCGCCACACTTGCCGTGGTCCTTACCACCGCGCTGGGGATGTTGATTGTGAGGTGTTTTGCCAGCTGTTTCAAGCGTCCGGTCGCGGATCAGCGGTGCGCTGTTAGCCAACGACGGGTGACGGCAAGTGACCGCACTCGCTCACCTGCGTTGCGGCCAGCGGCCGGCGTCAGAGGGACGCCCGCGCGAGAACTGGCCCCCGGCAATCGGACTATCCGGGCCTGGATTCACGTTAAACATTGACCTTTCACTGCGGCCGGCGTATTCTTAACGCATTGAGGGTGTCATGCTCACACACGTCTGCCAGTTGCTGGTTCTTGGCTTGATCGTCACGAATCCATATTTCTGCCTGGTTCGTGGCTGCGGTGTGACTGCGCTGTGCGTGTCGGCCGAGACGAGCTGCGCAAATGCGCAACCGTTGGCGAGTATTCGCGCGAAGTGTGTGGTTGCTGTGAACAGCAGAAGCAGCGTACGGAGCCATCCCAAGATCAACCGTGTGACTGTCCGGGCGATGCGCTTTGCCAGTGCTTTTCGGCTGGCGCGGTTGTGGAGGATCCACTCTTCTTTGACGCGACTCGTTGCGTCTGTCCGATGGATGCGGCGATAATTATCGTCGCTCGTTTCTCGTGCGACATCGGTGTCGTATCCGCTTCAGGGCACGATCTACCCATGGCAGGTTCGGCCAATGCAGGCCGCATTATGCGCTGTTTGCACTCTTCTTTTCTCTGCTAATTGCATTAGCTCTTGGCTGTACGTAAAGCGCTCTGCCGAGCAAACTCTACTCTGCTATGCGCTGGCTGCAGTTCGTACGACCACGCGATCTGGTATCGGGGACGTGCAACCTTGCCTTGGCTCAGATTTCTCCCGTGCGAGTATGCAATTCGAAATCTCCTGCGTCGACCGGCGCGAACTTTCCTTAGTTTGCTCGGATTGACACTGGTCGTTTTGTTGGTGCTGGTCATGGTCGGATTCATACGTGGCATGAGCCATACTTTGGCAGCGAGCGGTGACCCACAAGTGGGCCTGGTGTTTTCCCTCGGGATGGGTCAAAACCTGGAATACTCTTCGATTCCCATGCGGACCGGCGACCTGCTGGCTTCGAGCGTCAACGGCGTGCAGAAGCGGTATGGACAGCCATACGTGTCACCGGAGCTGTATCTGGGAACGGATGTGCGTTTGCAGGCTGACGGCGAACCCCTGCTGGGACTGGTGCGGGGCGTCACGCCGAGCGTTGTGCTGGTACGTCGCCAGCTGCAATTGGAACAGGGGACCTGGCCGGCCGCCGGCGAGATATTGGTCGGGCGGATGGTGGCGTCGAAACTGGGGGTGCCGGCGAGTCGACTGGCCGCGGGCCACACGCTGCAGTGCGAAGGTCGAACGTGGAGGATCAGCGGTGTGTTCGCAGCCGGAGGATCGGCATTGGAGTCGGAGATCTGGTGCCGCCTGGATGAACTGCAGCAGGCCATGAAGCGGCAAGATGTGAGCCTGGTGGCCGTGACGTTGGCGCCAAACGGTGATTTTGCCGACTTGGACATGTTTTGCAAGGAGCGGCTTGATCTGGAAATACAGGCGACTCGCGAGGTGCACTATTACGCGACGCTGCAGAGAGATTATCAGCCGGTCCGCACACTAATGTGGCTGTTGGTGCTGCTTGTTTCCGGAGCGGGCGTGTTTACTGGGCTCAATACCATGTACGGCGCCGTGGTGGGCCGAGCGGCCGAGTTGTGCATGCTGCAAACGATCGGTTTCTCGCGGCGAGCGATCTTGATCAGCCTGGTTCAAGAGGGCGTGTTGCTGGCGGCGGCAGCCAGCCTGTTGGCGTCCCTGTTGGCTATCAGCTCGGTCAATGGCGCTGCCATACGATTCACGATGGGGGCGTTTGCCCTGCAGATCGACAACGTCGCCGTGCTCATCGGTTGCGGCGTCGCCCTACTGCTTGGATTGCTGGGGTCTGTTCCGCCGGCCCTGCGCGCTTTTCGTATGTCTATTGTTGATGGATTGAGAGCGGTCTAGATGAACTTAACAACAAGGAGAACGGCATGAGAGGTGCAACTTCAGTGTGGTTGCTGTTGGCTATGTTGCTGGCGGCAGTGGGATGTGACCGGCAGCAAGTGACGGCGCCGGGAAAGTCCCCGCAGCCGTCTCCGGATCGCTCGTTTCTGGCATCCGTCGAACCGCCGAACCCGCGGGGCATTGTGGAGGTTCGCAAAACGGTGAAGGATGGTGAATCGGTGGTGGTTGTGGGACGCGTCGGAGGCAGTCAGAACCCTTGGGTTGAAGGGCGAGCGGCGTTTTCGCTGGTCGATCTAGCCTTGCTGGCCTGCAGCGACAAGGAAGGAGATCACTGCGAAACACCTTGGGACTACTGTTGCGAGACCGATCGACTGCCCAACTCAACACTGCTGGTCAAGCTGGTGGATGATTCGGGGCAATTGGTCCAGCAGGACACACGCACGCTGCTCGGCATCCAAGAACTGCAGACGCTCGTGGTGAAGGGGACGGCACAGCGCGATGACGTTGGGAACGTGACGTTGTTTGCCCACGAGGTCTCCGTGAGGCGGTAAGGAGTCGTCGGCTGGGGTCAGCGGCCGCACGGAATCGAATGACGGAAATGCCGGTGACACCAACTAAGGAGGACGGAGAACGGACAAGGGAGGACGGAACGCAGAAACGGACATCACTGACCCGTCACAGGGCGATGTCCGGTGCTGGCAATTGCTGGTGGGGCTTGGGGCGAGTGTCGTGGTGGATCAGACATGTGATTTGTGAATTTGTTGCGGATTGCGCTCTTTGGATTCCGGGCGCAGCAGGGTTACGACCGTGCGCCGCTTGGGGGGAATAGAACGGTGAACGCTGAGGTAGACCTCAGGCCATTGGCTATTGAAAGAAGGGGCTCGTCCCGGACCGAGTCCGATGTGGGGGCACGCAGGCATCTGGTGAGCCGGTATGTGGTGCCGTCAGTCCTGCTGCTGGGGGCGATCTCGTTGATCGGATGGGCGAGTATTGACCTGGTGTTTCCGCCTCGGTCGGTGACAGTTGTCCCGGTGTTCGCGTCGCGCTCGACGACGCTGCAAAAAGGTGTGCCGTTGTTCCAGGCGGCCGGATGGATCGAGCCGCGTCCGACACCGGTGCGCGTGGCCGCGTTGGCACCCGGCTTCGTCCAGCAACTGCTCGTGGTCGAAGGCCAGGCAGTCAAGGCGGGCGAAACAATCGCTCAGCTGGTGAGGGAGGACGCGGCGCTGGAGTACCAACGGGCACAGGCCGACCTGCGGCTGAGCAGAGCGGAATGGCAGGCTTGTGAGGCGACGCTGGCGGCTGCCAAGACTCGCTTTGATCAACCGGTCCATTTGGAGGCCGTGCTGGCCGAAGCGGAAGCGGCGCTGGCCCGGGTCGATACGGAACTAACGGACTTGCCCTTTGAAATTCAACGGGCCGAGTCGAATCGGGACTTTGCCAAGCGAAACCTGGAGGGAAAGACCTCGGCCCTCAATTCATTGGCTGGTCGCGCTGTGGATCGGGCTACGAGCGAATTCGCGTCGGCACAAACGCTGGTGGACGAACTGCAACGGAGGGTTGCTTCGCGGCAACGTGAACAGTCCGCACTTGCGCGGTGCCGCGATGCGCTGCAGAAGCAACTGGAACTGCGCATAGACGAACTTCGCGCCAAGGACGAAGCTGCCGCCGATGCCGAGGCGGCCGCCGCCCGCGTTCAGCAGGCCGAAGTCGTGCTGGCGGAAGCCAAACTGCGGCTGGATCGCATGACGGTCGTCGCACCCGTGGATGGACGGGTCTTGCACCTGATCGCTTGTCCCGGCAGCCGACTCATGGCGGAACGAGGAACTGACGAGTCCCATGACGCCAGTACAGTCGTAACACTTTATCGTCCTGACATGTTGCAGGTCCGCGTTGATGTGCGTTTTGAAGATCTGCCCAATATCCACGTCGGCCAGGCAGTGTCGATTACCAGCCCGGCTGCTGCTGCGCCGATGAGGGGAAGCGTACTGGTCCTTGGTTCCGAAGCGGATATTCAGAAGAACACGCTGGGTGTGAAGGTCGCCGTTGACTCGTTGCCAGATGTGCTCAAGCCCGAAATGCTCGTAGATGTCACCTTTTTGGCGTCCGCGACGACCGCGTCTGATGATCGACCGACCGAGACCATGCGCATCTATGTCCCGCAGCACCTCATTGAACTCGTTGAAGGAGTTGCTTACGTCTGGGTGGCTGACAGTGCGGCGGGAGTCGCACGGCGAGTTCGCGTGGAGTTAGGACACCCCGGCGGCGAGGGGTGTGTGGAAGTGAACGAGGGCTTGAATATGACCAGTCGCCTTATTGCCTCCGGGACCGACAACTTGCGCCACGGGGAACGCATTCGCGTGTCGGGCGAGGCCAATCCATGAAGCGGAGCGATAAATATTCTGATGACGAGGGGCGTTGACGACGGAAAATGCCATTTGGACGTGCTGTTTGTGCGGCTCTGTTTTCGGGACTGACCGCATTTCCGATGTGGCATTTCGCACCGCGTCAACCAACGATCAACGATCTACAAACACTGAGTCAACTCCAGTGGTTTGCGGCCCGCAGTCGCATCAGGGAGTGAACGGCCATGGCACTTGTGGAATTGCAGAATGTTACGAAAAGCTACCACAAAGGTGGCGAGACAATCACACCTTTGGAACATGTATCCGCGCAAATTCAGTCGGGCGAGTTTGTGTCGTTGATGGGCGCCAGTGGCACGGGCAAGTCGACGTTGTTGAACCTCATCGCCAGTATCGACCGGCCAGACAGCGGCAGCATCCATGTGGAGGGTATCGACATCACACAGCTCTCTCGCTCTCGCTTGGCCTCCTGGCGAGTGGCCAATGTGGGGTACGTGTTTCAGACCCATAACCTGGTCCCGGTGCTGACGGCGTACGAGAACATCGAGTTGCCGCTGCTGTTGCTCCCCTTTTCTCGCGCCGAACGGCGAAAACGCGTGGAAGTCGCCTTGCAGGCGGTGCAATTGCTCGAGCGGGCCGATCATTATCCGCGTCAACTGTCGGGTGGCCAGGAACAGCGCGTGGGTATTGGACGAGCGATTGTCACTCACCCCAAGATCGTCGTGGCGGACGAACCGACTGGCGATCTCGACCCCGATACGTCGCAGCAGATCCTGAGTCTGTTGATGCAATTGAATCGCGACCTGGATGTTACGCTCCTGATGGTCACTCACGATCCCGAAGCAGCGAGTATTGCCCAGCGGCATTGGCACCTGGACCACGGTAAGCTGGTAGAGATCGAGAAAAGACCGGCGAAGGAAGTCATCACTTGATGTGGAAGTTCACTCCCTACGTATTGAAGACGCTATGGCGGCATCGAGCGCGGACGATATTGACCGTAAGCGGTTCCGCGGTGGCCATGTTCGTCTTCTGCTTTGTTGGCGCGATGGAGGAAGGGATGAAGGACTTGCAGCGGAGGAGCGAAGCAAAGCAATTGCTGGTGACCTTTCAAGCCAATAAGTTCTGTCCGGCTACCAGCCACTTGCCACAAGACTATGAGCGCACCATCAACGGCATCTCGGGCGTACGAGACGTCGTGCCGATTCAGGTGTTCACAAACAACTGCCGAGCGAGCCTTGACGTGGTGGTGTTTCTTGGTGTTCCGGCAGCGATCCTGCCGAAAGTCCGAGAGTTCGCTCTCATCGACGGGGGTTGGGCGAGTTTCCTGCAGCGGCAGGATGGGGCGATGGTCGGGGCCGCCGTGGCGAAACGCCGCGGCCTCGGCGTTGGCGACGGATTGTCGATGGGGGACATCACGGTTACGGTCGCCGGAGTCTATCGCTGCCCCGATCAGGCCGAAGAAAACTACATCTATACGCACTTGGATTTCCTGCAGCGGAGCAAAGCGAGTCATGGCGCAGGTTCCGTGACACAATTCGAGATCGTTTTGCAGTCAAACGTCGACCCGGAGGCAAAGTGCCGAGAGATCGACGATGCCTTTCGCGCCGCCGCCGTGCAGACATACACGCGCCCCAAGGGAGTGTTTCAGGCGAAGAGCCTCAGCGACCTGGTCCAGTTCATGGCGATGGCCCGGTACCTCGGTTACGCCTGTGTGGGATTGGTACTGGTGTTGGTGGCCACCACCACGGTCATGTCGGTACAAGACCGAGTGCAAGAGCATGCTGTCCTGCAAACAATCGGCTTTTCCAGCCTGCGAGTCGGGAGTTTGATTGTGACCGAGAGTATCATCCTCAGCCTAACAGGGGGAACGACGGGCGTCATGGTGGGTGTGGCGATGTTGAAAGCACAGGGACTTGCCGTGGGAGCCGAGGGGGTGATGATGACATTTCGCCCGACAGTGGACCTGGCACTGGTCGCGCTGGGTGTCTCGTTTTTGGTGGGGGTACTTTCGGGTATTGTCCCTGCCGCGCAGGCGGCCAGGATGAACATCGTGTCGGCACTGCGCCGGTGACGATGCGAAGCGCATGATACGAAAGTGAAAGTCGAGGTTGCCGGCCGTCCTCCAGCAGTCGCAAGAATGACTCTGATTGCGCCGGATAATCCGGAGCGCAGGGCGCGATGAGCGGGACGGTATAGCAGTGGCCGTGTTCTGGCCGGATCGCCGCGGCATCCAGGACACCCGTCTCACGCCGAACCTGGGCCGGGGGGGGCCGTATCGTCCGCGAAAGCACAGGCGGTCACCAGAATGGCCAGGCAGGCGTTAACCATGTCAAGCTCCTGCTAAAGGCAATCGTGTGTGGGGACGTCTTGGTCAAAGAAGCCGCCGCGCGGACGACTGCCATTCTATCGGACGGTCGGAGACCTGTGGAGAGATGCTGGCACTTTCATTGCCTCGCGACAGGTCCACCTCAGTGGTTCAGCGTCGTGGCGCAGCGTCGCAGTTCCGCGTGATTCACCGCGGACGGTCGGCGTGAGCCGTCGAGATTCGTACCCCGCCAGTCGCCCATACACGTCACAGTGGCCGCGGCAGAGAGGAGAGGCGACGCCGCTTGTCAATGTGGTGGCGCATTGCGCGCCACCAGCGGGCCGCACGAGAAACGGCCGGGTCGCTGCGCCAGTAGCCGGTCGGCCGCGTCAGCGATGGGACCGGGAAGCGGTTCTTGTCGCAGGAGAGCCCAGATGGGGTGCAAGTGTGGTGAGAGCGGTGCCAGCGCGTCGATCAACTGGGGGAGGGGAAGAGAACGCGGAAACACCGTGAAATCCTCCAAACGTGTCAGGGATGCGAGCGTTACCATCATGCGAATACACTTCTCGCACTCGCCGCAGTTGCCTGTCGCACTGCGACGCGACCAGCAGACTTGCAGATGACGCTGTACCAATTCGTGACCCGCGATCTGACGGGTCTTTCCCTGGCGACCAAGTGTCGCATCGTCGTGCAGCACGGTCATCCTGCCGCTAGACCAGAGCGGGTCCAGCCGCCAGTTCGATCCCCACGGATGCTCGTCGTCGTAGCGGTAACTCGAGGCAATCACCAGCTGGCCCAATGTATCGCTCAACACGTGTCCCAGGGAGGCCAGTGCGGCGCCGTGCGTGCGTTCCCAGCTGACGCTCTTGAAGAAGTGATGTGTACGGACATTGGTGCGGACGATGATTAAACGCTTAGAGGTGGCGGCAGCCACCTCTTCCAGCGAATGTTCAAGATGTCGCATGCGCTGCCAATCGTCGGGCGGTATATCGAAACCATGCGCGAAAATGAGCGCGTCGACGCGATGGGTCCCCTGCAGCAGGGAATAGAATGAATCGATTCCACAGGAAAAACACAGTCCCGTTGAACGATGCCGCCCAGATTCGTCGAAGTGACTGGCGGAAGTGGCTTGGCCGCACGTATCGGCGGCGCCAGTGGCCGACTCACTGGGCGATTGTCCGATGGGCACTTCGGTCCCCGTCGGCTCGTCAGGTCCACAAAGCAGTTCGGACCCCTCCGCTGCCGCATCGCCAATCAGAGGCGATTGGCGCGAATAATCCCACCACTGATGAAGGATCGGAAGCGTGCGGCGCGTATTGGCCAGCCAATGGGAATCCAGCTCCGCCTCAACCACCAGAGGTCGCCGAGCGTGAAGGGCCGGGATCCAGAACAGCCCGGCAAACGCCTCGGGTGCCGGCACCAGAGGAATGGACGCTTCAAACCACACGGGCTGACCGTCAATATCCGCGGTCACGCGATAACGCTGAGAGAGCACCTCGCTTCGCGGAGGGCCAATCTTGAGCTCCCGATCCGTCCGGCGCATGGCATTCACTCCTATTTCCGCATCACAGAATACCAGACACATCCGCATGACAGAAACGGGGAGGAAGGGAGGGAGGGAGGAAAGGGAGGAAGGGAGGAAGGGAGGAAGGGAGGAAGGGAGGAAGGGAGGAAGGGAGGAAGGGAGGAAGGGAGGAGGGAGGAGGGAGGAAGGGAGGATGGGAGGATGGGAGGATGGGAGGAAGGGAGGATGGGAGGATGGGAGGATGGGAGGATGGGAGGATGGGAGGATGACCGGCCAACATGGGGATAGCCAGGCCAGGACGCGAGCATAACCTTGCCGGATCTGGGGTTGTTGGACCCCAGGTCCTCCCGCTCGCACACCCATCGTTCTTCTGCCCTGCCGCGGAACATCCGATTGCTGAACCATCAGATCGCTCGCCTATTCACCCATGGTTTCCGGTGAAGACACGTTGCTTATTCGGCGTCGTTTTCGAAGGCTTCCTTGGCCCGCCGGACGACCTGCAGCTCCACGTCATCCAGCTGATCGAACAAACGACGTTCGCGCAAATCGAATGATCGTCGCGGCTGGTTGTCCTCCGTCTTTTGCTGTTGTCCGTTGTGCAGACACCAGCCGGCGGCGCCACCGGCACGAGCACCGTGGAGGTCTATCAGGAAGTCGTCGAGAGCCGGCTGCCAGTTGCCGTAGCCGCGGCGAAACGGCTCTTGATAATGCACCGGCACTTCTCGATCCAGTTCCTGCATCGCAGCGAGATACTTACGGGTTCGGGACTCTGTCTCTCTTGGTGAGTCGGCTTCACGCGGGCGATGGATGGCCAGGAAATCGGCACCGATCTCTGCCAGGGCTTCACGCATGTCAGCCCGGCTGAGATCGTGGCCGCCGAAAGAAGCTGTGACCAGCCGTGTGGGATCGAGTTGGCGGACGAGCGAACGCAACTGCTTCAACTCGGATGTGGAGGCGTAGCGATCATCTCGGATGTCATGTTCGTTGGCCAGATCGAGGTACCAGTTGTGGTATGTGGAGAGTGCCTGCACGAGAGTTTCCACGGCTCGCCGGTGCGCTGCGAAATCGTGCAGACCACTTGTCTTGTTTCCACCCGTCGAGAGGGGGCCGCGCGTCAGAGTCACATCCACCACCATGCCACGCCGATCACATTCGGAGACCAGCCATACGAGTTGGGCGAGGTAAGGCTCGCGGGCACTGCCGCTGGCATCCACTGCCGAGACGTCGTGCTGAAACGCCCCCCAGGTGGCCCACACGCGGAGCCAATTGAAGCCGAATCGTTGCAGGTCGTCGAGGTCCTTTTCGACTGACTGCCGGGGCGCTCCCGTGCCTCCGTAATAGCTCATCCCCAGCAGAAATGTGGGATGGCCGTTGAGCGTAAATCGTGAGCCCGTTGCGCCCAGCACAGTCGTGCCGCTGGCGTCATGGCCTGCTGGTTCCTTCCCTTCTCCAGCCCATGTCGAAGGTGAAACCGTTAGCAGTACCGAGGAGATGAGGGCGATCAACGCGATGCGATCCGGTCGACTGTTCATGTCAGGTATCCTCCGGTTGTGAGCGGGGCTGATGCTTGATCACGGTGAGGTTAACCGGCCGTTGCGAGGTGAATCGTCAGCTGCTGCCGGGCCGTTGCGCTGCAGGTCCATGTTCTTGCCGTTGGGCCCGGCGTCCGGACGGCGAGAATCCATCGTCGCACGCCCTTACACGGCCGGTGGCCGCAACCAATCAGGAAATCCGAAATCCGAAATCCGAATATCGAAAACCTAAACAAACTCGAAATCCAAAAACTCAAGAACAGAAACCTCCGCTGCCAGCAAAGCTGCGAGAACGGGCCACCAGCAGATTCTCACCAGCAGCATGCTACTGCATCCTCCCTTTCTCCCTTTCTCCCTTTCTCTCTCCTGGCTGTCATTCGTATCTGTTTGGCATTTCGTGCTTCGAATTCCGGGTTTTTCTCAGGCATGCGCAGCACCGTGCGCGGTTGTCGAAGGTTAACACTGCAATATTACCAGCTGGCTTCGTGCCACGCGAATGCGGGGGGCGACTCGTCACTCTCATGAGCCAGCCGACCACCACGCGATCTGGCACGGGAGTAACCATCCGGCGTCACTTCCGCGGGCAGGATCGCGACGAAGAGAGGCGACGAAGAGAGGCGACGAAGAGATGCAAGGAACGTGAAAGAATGTGCCGCGAGGGCGATTGGCGGCTTGCATCGGCGGTGCCGGGGGATGAAAATGCCACCGAGTGGATGCCGCAACTTGGATTTGGGCGCGGGGCGATCTGCCCCGGCAATTCGGCAGGCGACGGAGCCCCTCTGCGACATTCCGACTCGTCGTTGCGGCCCCACCGCAGCGCGGCCCCGCCGTACCGGTTTCGACGGCTGTTCACGTCGCGGCGGATCGGGCGAGGTAGTGAGGGCCGGCAGGCAGCTGGTTTGTCGCCAGTTGGCTGGATGTGGAGAACTGCAGCATACTGTGAACAAATTCTGACACTCTGGCCTATCGGCCGGTACCCGTTTGGAGGACTAACACAATGCGTCAAGACAAGCGGAAGATGACTCGCCGAAGCGCGCTCAAGGGATTGGGGGCGGCGGCGGGCGCAGCGATCGGGTTGCCGTACATCATTCCCTCGAGCGTGCTGGCCCGACCCGGTCGCTTGGGAGCCAACGACAGAATCACGCTGGCTCATATCGGCGTCGGCGGCATGGGTGGATACCACCTCGGCGCGATGGTGGACTACATGAAGAAAGGTGTTGTGAACATCGCCGCTGTGTGCGATTGCGACGAAGCGCGACTGACCAACGCGTCGAAGACGGCTGGTCCGCAGGCCGACGTCTACCGCGACTACCGTTACGTGCTGGAGCGCAAAGACATTGACGCCGTGGTGATCGCGACGCCGGACCATTGGCACGGCGTGCAGACGGTGCATGCGGCCGAGTGTGGCAAACATGTCTACGTCGAGAAACCGGCTGCCTGCACCATCCAGGAAGGTCGGGCGATGGTCGCGGCGGCCAGGAATGCGAAAGTCGCGGTGCAGGTCGGTTCGCAAGGCCGCTCGCAGCCCGAGGCTTACCTGGCCCATCGTTACCTGGTCAACGGCAACATCGGCCGGATCAGCCGCGTCGACTGTTTCCACTACCCTAGTCCCGTCGATGACAATCCGGTTCCCGACAGCGAACCGCCGGCCGAGCTGGACTATGATCTCTGGCTCGGTCCGCTACGCTGGCGGCCTTACAATGCCCACTGCTGTCACGGAAACTTCCGCTGGATGATGGATTCGGGGGGCGGACAGATCCGCGATCGTGGCGCCCACGTCATGAGTTGTGCGATGTGGTGGATGGGTGCGGACGGCACGGGACCGGTGACCGTGGAAGCAACAGGCACGGCCCCCGACAAGGGAACGTGGGACTGCGCCACCACGATGGAGGTGACCTATACGTTCAAGAATCCCGACTGGATTCTCACCTGGCGACAGGGCAACGAGTGGCTGGTGCCGGCCGAGCAGCGCACGGAGGGCGAAGACCCGATCATCCGGCCGGGTTACGGCGCGGTCTACACGGGCGATCAAGGGACGTTTACGCACTGGGGAGGTGATGGCGGCACCTGGGCCGAACGTAAGGCGCGGCAGTGGCAGCCCGCCGCCGGCGCTGAAGGACGTCTACAAGAGCCCCAATTTCAACCATCATGAGGATTGGTTCGAGGGCATCAAGACCGGCAAGAAGACCATCATGAACATCGAGGCTGCGGCCGGCGTGTCCAACCTGTGTGTCCTGGGGAACCTGGCATTCATGCTAGGCCGCAAGCTCCAGTGGGATCAGGCCAAGCAGGAGGTTGTTGGTGACGAGCAGGCTCGGCGCCTGATGGGTCGACCGCAACGCCATCCGTACCACCTGTAAGACGACCGACACACAGTTATTCCTTTAACCTCCATCACGAGAACTCAAATATGACGGACAACAAGGTTGATACGCAGCAGCCGGCTCAAGCCATCCAGGCCCTGGCGGAAATGATCATCAGCGCCGACCCCGAAACCGTGCGGGCCGGCAAGCGGCAGTTGTGGGAGATGGTTCACCATGTCGGTCGCCCCGACAATTCCCAGCAGATGCAGGCCGTCGTCCAGGCGCTGGTCGGCTTGCTCGCGGCGAAGCCGGCCGCAGTCAAACGCGAGGCGCTGTGGGCAGTGTCTGAACTGGGGGGGAGCGAAATCGTGGGCCCGGTCGCCGCCCTGCTGGCCGACAAGGAGGTCCGCGAGGATGCCTGCATGGTGCTCGAACGACTCCCCGGCGAAGAGTCGGTTGCGGCGCTGCAGGCGGCGCTCAAGAACGCGCCGGCAGACTTCGCGGGCCACCTGGCCCAGTCGTTGCGGGCGCGGTATCGCCGTCGCGGCACCGCCCTGCCAGAAGCTCAAGCCGACCAAGCAGACCAGCGTCAAACCGGTCGGTCGCACGTAAGACAACCTATCAGAGTGTTCCCTGATGACATGCGCGCGCAGTGCGCATGTCTGAGAATAATCCGGAATTCGAAGCACGAAATGCCAAACAGATACGAATGACAGCTAAGAGGGAGAAAGGGAGAAAGGGAGAAAGGGAGAAAGGGAGGATGCAGTAGCAAGCTGCATGGTGAGATTCGGCTGGTGGCCGTTGACGGTGATTCTGCCGGCAGCGGAGGTTTCTGGTGCTGGAGTTTTGGATTTCGAATTTGTTGGAGCAACGACGTGAAGAAGACCATTTTACGGATCTGCGTGGCAACGTCTGTGGCGATGGCTTTCTTTGTTCCCGCACACGCGCGTGCGGACGTACGGGCTTGGGAGGGGGAGATCACCATTCCCACCTATGTCTGGCAGGAAGATATCAATCCGACGTTCTGGGCGTTGGAGGGGGGATCCAAGCTGTCGACAACGGTGCGCGGTGCACTGGTGTATCCATACGTCATGCAGGACCATCTGCTGCGCGAAAAGGTTGATCGATCCTACCAAGCGTTGTACCTCGAAAACGAGTATCTCAAGGTCATCTGCTTGCCGGAACTGGGCGGCCGACTTCTTTCGGTATGGGACAAGACGCAAGACGCCGAGATGTTCTATCGCAACCAGGTGATCAAGCCGGGGATGATTGCCATGCGTGGCGCGTGGATCAGTGGTGGTGTCGAGTGGAATGCCGGTCCGCACGGTCATACGGTGACGGCGATTTCGCCGGTCAATGCCGCGGTCGGCAGCAACGATGACGGGTCCGGCTATTTGATGATCAGCAATCGGGAGCAGTTGTTTCGAACCCGCTGGACGGTCCGGGTGACGCTGCATCCCGGCCGCGCTTTCCTGGAGGAACAGATTTGCCTGGCCAACCCGACGGACGGCATGCACCCCTATTATTTCTGGAACTGCACGGCGTTTCCGAACCGTGCCGGCACTCGCTTCATCTATCCAATGAGTCTGGGGACCGATCATAACGCTCGTGAGTTCTTCCGCTGGCCGATCGACAATGGTCGCGACTTGACGTGGCTGAAGAACTACGAAACGTACGCGTCGATTTTCGCGGTGAACTGCCCGTACGACTTTTTCGGAGCGTACGATGTGGACGACGATCGTGGCATCGTGCAGGTGGCGAATCGGCGCGAGCTGGGGGGAAAGAAAGCCTGGACGTGGGGGGAGTGGGAGTTTGGCCAGGTCTCGCAGCAGAATCTGACGGACGACGACGGACCCTACATTGAAGTACAGAGTGGCCCGCTGCCGACCCAGTCGGACTACGGCATGCTCGGCCCACGCGAGCGAGTTGAGTGGCGGGAATGGTGGTATCCGGTGCACGGATTAGGGGACGGATTCGAGTATGCCACGCGCGATCTGGCGGTGCAATCTTCGCGAGACAACGGCGAACTGGAATTGCGGATGCTGGCGACGGGATCGTTTCCCCGAGCGAAGTGTGAAGTGTTTGCCGCGGGAGGAAACGACTCGACGAGTGTTTCCCGCGAGCAATTCGATCTCACGCCTCTCGCCCCAGCCGTCTGGAAGATGACCGATCCACAGCAGCCGGTGCGGGTGCGAATTACCAGTCAAAGTGGTCACGTCTTGGCGGCGTTTCAGACACCGCTGCCCATTCCGCACCAGGACCCGCCGCAACGCGACAGTTCGGCGGACCAGGCGGACGATCAGCTGACCGTCGAGCAGTTGTATCTGAAAGGGCGACAGGCCGATCGGGGGACGGAGCGTCGTCGAGCTCGCGAGTATTACGAAAAATCGCTTCAGCGCGATCCCGGTCACGTGGCTTCGCTGCGCTGCCTGGCCGTGCTCGACTACGAGGCAGGAGAGTATCAAGCGGCACGGGATCGGCTGGAGCGAGCGGTCTTGCGCGACGGTGATGATGGACTCTGCTGTTACTACCTCGGGGTCTGCTCACTCGAACTGGGCGATTTGCCGCGGGCGCTCGATTGGGGATACCGTGCCATTCGCTGCAGCGGCACTGTGGCATTGGGCCATGACCTGATAGGTCGAGTGCTGATCAAGCAGGGAAGACGCCCGGCTGCCGTGATGTCGTTCGAGGAAGCCGTGAAGGCGAATCGCAATGACACGGTGGCGGCCGAGCATCTGATGTTGGCTCTCTTTGCCGCCGACCGCCGGCCGGCTGCCCTGCGACTGGCCCAGCGGAGCGCGGCTGCCGATCCGACCGCGCTCGTCCCTCGCGCTCTGCTGGCATTGGACACTGAGGAATCGATGCAGGACTTCGCCAAGGCCGTGCTCAAGGTCGTGGGCGAGGATGATTTTGAGCTGCTGGAAACGAGCCTCATGTTTGCCCAGTTCGGCTTGATTGATGCCGCCCACCGATTGGTCGAGACGGCCTGTGTGGACGCCGCCGCGCCGGGTCAACGGAGCTTCCTGCCGATGTACTATCTCGCCTGGCTGGATTCCCTGCGCGGCGACACGGAGTCGGCGCAGCGCTGGCTGCGGGAAGCCGCCGGGACCCCAGCGGATCGAGTGTTTGCTTCGCGTCGGGAAGAGATCACGATTCTCCGCTATGCGATCGAGCAGAACAGCAGCGATGGTCAGGCGCATTTGCAGCTAGGCTGCCTGTTGGCCAATCTGGGTCGCATCGACGAGGCCGAGGCCGAGTGGACGAAGGCGGCGGAGCTGGCCGCGGGGAGCATTGCCTGGCGGAATCTGGCCCTGGTGGCGGCCGCCGCCGGCGATGCGAAGCGGGCTGAGGAGTGCTTTCGCCGCGCCATGGAATTGCGGCCGAGCGATCAGACACTCTTTCGGGATCTTGCCGAACTGCTGATCGCCGATAACCGGCGGCCGGAGGCCATCACGTTGCTCGAGGCCATGCCGCTCGAGGGACCTCGACGAGCGGAATTGACGGTGACGCTGGCCGAGTCCTACGTGGTGGAAAAAGCCTACGAAAAGTGCATCAACCTGTTGGAGTCCTTGCCATATTTCGTGAACTGGGAGGGGCAGGATATCACCTGGCGCCTGTTCAATTCGTCTCACATCGAGCGCGGGCGATGGCGGTTGGAACAGGGAGATAACACCGGCGCATTGGCCGACTTTGAAGCGGCGTTGACCTACCCGGTCAATCTGAACGTCGGCCGATCGAATAAGCCGATCGAAGCCCCGGCTCAGTTCTGGCGCGGCGCAGCCCTCCAGGCACTGAATCGCCTGGAAGAAGCCCAAGCCGCCTGGCAGGAGGGAGCCAACGGTGCGGATGTCGCCGGGCCGCAGAACGAATATCGCGAGAAGTGTCGCGCGGCGCTGAGGGAGAGCAACAATTAGTGTTTTGTCACCGCTCAGAATCGACACCGATACTGAGCTGTGACGATGCACTCTGATGTGTTGTCGCCTCGCAGCGTTGGGGGAACGGTGGCTGAAAAGTGCCAAGCGTGTGGGCGAGCGTCACTGGACGTGCGGGCAAGCTACCGCGGGGGAGCGATCAGTGCCGCGGCGAAACCTCTCGGCCAGTTCCCAGGCGCCGACTCGTGACTCTGCACTTTTCACTTTTCACATTGCATTTCCCATTTCCCACGCGTCACTTGGCAAGGGTGGTTTCTTTCAACGGTTCGCGAGCGGCCACCGCCATGCGCTCGCGGCGACTGAACCGTTCGCCCATGCTCTGGAAGACGACGAAGAAGATGGGAACGAAGAAGACCGCGAGAATGGTCGAGGCGATCATGCCGCCGAACACGGCGGTGCCGAGCGCGTTGGCCGGCGGCTCCCGCTCCTTCGGCGATGGTCAACGGCACGACGCCCAGGATGAAGGCGAAAGACGTCATGATGATCGGTCGGAAGCGAAGGCGCGCCGCCCGCACGGCTGCTTCCTGGATACTTTCACCCCGATTACGTATGTCGCGGGCGAATTCGACGATCAGGATCGCGTTTTTGCTGGCCAACGCAATGATCAGCACGATGCCGATTTGCGTGTAGATGTTGTTGTCCATGCCACGAATGGCGACCGCGGCGATCGCTCCCAGCAGACCGAGCGGCACGACCAGAATCACCGATGCCGGCGAGAACCAGCTTTCATACTGAGCGGCCAGGACGAGGTAGACCAGCAGCACGGCCATCACGAAGATCAGAATCGCCTCTCCGCCGACTTTCTTCTCCTGGTACGCCATGCCGGTCCAGTCGTATCCCATGGAGCTGCGGGAGTCTCGCCTGGGCAATGGTCTCCATGATTTCCAGCACGCGTCCCGAGCTGTAACCGGGTGCGGATTCACCGGTGATCGATGCCGAGGGGTACAGGTTGTAGCGGTTAATGATCTGCGGCCCGAACGAACGGCGGACGGTGGCCAGCGTGCCGAGGGGGACCATTTGTCCGTGCGTATTGCGGACTTCCAATCGTTCGATGTCGTCCGGCTCGGCGCGAAACGCAGCCTCCGACTGGACGCGCACCTGGTAGGTGCGCCCGAATCGGTTGAAGTCGTTGACGTAGGTCGACCCAAGGTAGGCCTGCAGCGTGGCGAAGATGCTGGCCAAGGGGACGTCGAGCGTCTTGGCCTTGACGCGGTCGACATCGACAAACAGCTGGGGAACCCCCGGTCGAAACGTGCTGTTGAGAGCCGCGATGGCCGACTGCGTCCGCGCATCTTCGATGATCGCCTGCGTGGCCTGCTGCAGTTCGACTAGCCCCACATCCGCTCGATCTTCCACTTGCATCTGAAAACCGCCGCGGACACCCAGGCCGCGAATGGACGGCGGGGGAAAGGGGAGGATGATGCACTCCTTGATCGCGCCGAAGCGCCGCCGCATCTGGCCTAACACCGCCTCCAGCGTCAACCCCCGGTCCAGTCGCTCCGACCAGGGATCGAGCGTCACGAACAGGGTCCCGACATTCGGGGCGCTGCTGAAGTCCAACAGCGAGAGACCGCCGATGGTGATCCAGTCGGCCACGCCAGGCGTTTCGGCCAGGATCTTGTCGACGTTGCGCATGACGGCTTGCGTACGTTCCTGCGAGGCGGCATCGGGGAGCTGCACGGCGACAAACATGTAGCCTTGATCTTCCATCGGCAGGAAGCCGGTGGGGACGCGGGTGTACCACCAGAATGCCAGGGCCAAGAGACCGACAAAAGCCAGCATGCCCATCACGACGTGCCGCACCAGTACGCGGATGATGCGCTGCGTACATACGCTCGACCAACCCATACACGACATTGAACGCGCGAAAGAAGATGTTCTTTCGCTTCTTCGGCGGCCGCAGCCACAGCGCGCACTGGGCTGGTTTGAGCGTCATGGCGTTGATGGCACTGATCAGCGCCGTGGCGGCGATCGTCAGGGCGAACTGGCGATACAGCTGGCCGGTGATCCCCCCGAGGAAGGCGCTGGGGAGGAACACGGCCATCAGCACCAGCGTGATGCCGATGATCGGTCCCAGCACTTCGGACATGGCCTGGATCGTCGCCGGCTTCGGCTGCCATCCCCTCTTCGATGTGATGCGCCGCGTTTTCGACGATCACGATGGCGTCGTCGACCACGATGCCGATGGCGAGTACCAGGCCGAACAGGGTCAGCATGTTGACGGTGAATCCGAGCGCGGCCATGGCGGCGAAGGCACCGATGATCGTGACCGGGACGGTGGTGGCCGGCACGAGCATCGCCCGCCAGTCCTGCAGGAACACCACGATCACGATCAGCACGAGAATCGCCCGCTTCGAACAGCGTCTTGTAGACTTCGTGGATCGACGCCTCGACGAATTTCGTGGTGTCGAGCGGAATCTCGTAAGTCATCCCCTCCGGAAACGAGTCGCTCAACCGCTGCATTGCGGCTTTCACCTCTTCGGCCACCGCCAAGGCATTGGCGCCCGGGAGCTGATAGATGCCGATGTTCGCCGTCGGTTGTCCTTTGTTTTCGTTGTACTGGTCGTAGGTCTGAGCCCCCAGTTCCACCCGCGCGACATCCTTGAGCCGTGTCAGTCGCCCACCGTCGCTCGTGCGCACGATGATGTTCTCGAACTGCTCCGCCGTGCTGAGTCGGCCGAGCACGGAGACCGTGTACTGGAAGACCTGTCCATCGAGGGCGGGGGGCTGACCGATCTGGCCGGCCGCCACCTGCACGTTCTGTTCCCGGATCGCAGCCACCACGTCCTGCGTCGTCAGGCCGCGGGCCTTGAGCTTCTCCGGATCGAGCCAGACTCGCATGCTGTAGTTGGCGGTGCCGAACACCGTCACTTCTCCCACTCCATTGACGCGACTCAGTTCGTCGCGCAGCCGCAGCGTGGCATAGTTGGCCAGGAAGAGCGTGTCGTACTCCCGGTTGGGGGAAATGAGCGACAGGATCAGAATGAAGTTGGTCGATTGCTTCTTGACCGAGACGCCCTGACGCTGCACTTCCTCCGGCAGCAGGGGCGCCGCCAAGCGCCACGCGGTTCTGCACCATGACCTGAGCGTCGTCCAGGTCGGTGCCGATTTCGAACGTGACCGTCAGTGAATATGTGCCGTCACTCGACGATGTCGAACTCATGTACAGCATGTTCTCGACACCGTTCACCTGCTGCTCGATCGGTGCCGCGACGGTCTTGGCCAACACGTCGGCGTTCGCGCCGGGATATACGGCCGTGACGCGGATCGTGGGTGGAGTGATCTCGGGATATTGCTCGACCGGCAAGACGTACAACGCTACGCCGCCGATCACCATCGTGATGATGGCGATGACGTTGGCGAAAATCGGGCGATCGATGAAGAAACGTGCAAACACGAGCGGCTATTGCTCCTCTGGCGCAGGCGACGGGGACGTCGAATCGGTGGGGGGCTGAACGCCGCTGGTGGGATCGGGGACCTGGCCCGGAACTGGCTCTGCCTCGACTGGCTGCGGCGCCTTCGCCTCCCCTCCGCTGCCGGCCGCGTCGGTGCCGTCCGCCGTGGCCGGCTGGGGTTCCGCCGCCGTGCCGGCCTGCTCGACTGTGCCGCTCATCGTCGCCCGCTGAGGCTGTACCTTGGAGCCTGGCCGAGCCCGCTGCAGGCCATTGACGACGATCCAGTCCCCTTCCTGTATTCCCGCTTCGATGACTCGCAGGCTGTCCGTCTGCAGTCCCAGTCGGACGGGGCGGTATTCCACCGTGTCCTGGTCGTTGACCACCAGCAGGAAGGCGCCCCGTTGGTCCGTGCTGATGGCTCGTTCTTCCACCAGGATCTTCGGCGATCGGGTCGCCAATTTCGCTGCGTAGCCGGACAAAGAGGCCGGGCAGAAGGTAACGATCAGCGTTGGGAAATACCGCTCGTCGACGAATCGTTCCCGAGGTCGGGTCCACGCCTAAATCGGTGTAATCCAGGTAGCCCCGGTGCGGATAACCCTTCTCGTTCTGCAGACCCAGGTTCAGCACCGGTGGAGTGACCGCAGGATCGGGCAGCTTCCTCTCGCGGACCAGCGCCATGAATCGCAACAGCACCGACTCGCTCACGTTGAAGTAGGCGTAGATCGGATCGATATTCTCGATGACTGCTAACTCGGTTTGCTCCTTGTTCACCAGATTGCCAATATCCACCAGGTGTCGCCCGATGCGACCACTGATGGGAGCACGA
Organism: uncultured Planctomycetota bacterium; assembly: GCA_963802295.1. Taxonomy (GTDB): domain Bacteria; phylum Planctomycetota; class Planctomycetia; order Pirellulales; family Pirellulaceae; genus JAJRVM01. Next base: position 219,507 of record CAWDIM010000019.1, read on the forward strand.
ATTTCCGTGTAACTCAGATCGAGCTTGGATTTGCGCAAGGCCGCTTCGGCCGATTTGACATTGGCCGTCGCCGTGGCGAGTTCCGCGATGTTGGCATCCACCTCTTGCTTGGCAATGGCGCGGTTCTTCTGCAGTTCGAGCGCCCGTTCCAGATTCGCCTTGGCCAATTGCTCGAGGCGCCGCGGCCTTCTGCACGGCTCGCTTCCGCCACGTCCACATCGGCCTCGAACGGAGCCGGTTCGATCACGAACAACAGATCCCCCTCGGCCACGTTGGCGCCATCTTCAAACGCCACCCGTTGCAGGTAACCGGTGATTCGCGTGCGAATCTGTACGCTCTGGCGGGCCTCCGTCGTGCCGGTGAAATCGATCGTCTCGGCCACTGATACCTTGAGCGGTTGCGCGACCGTCACTTCCGGCGGCGGAGGAGCCACAAATGCGTTCCGCGGCTCACACCCCACGCTGCTCGTGAGTATCAGCAGGCAACCCGCGACCACGCGGCATCGTCCATCGACCGCACTTCATTGCTCTGCTCCGAAATTCTCTGCTCCGGTTGCTCTCGTCCAAGTCGGATCTTGACCCTTCCGGTCATCTGCTCCACAATTAACGGACTAGTCCGTCCGATAATCAACTAGTCCGATGATAGACACGAGGAGGCGGCTTGTCGATGCCGGGACGCCCACAATCATCTCGAGGTCCGGGTCGACCCATCGATCCCCACTTGCGGCAGCGCCGGTGTGAGGAAATCCTGCAGGTGGCCACCGGTCAGTTTGCTCAGCATGGATTTGCGGACACCGACGTTCAGGTGATTGCGGATGGCCTGCAGGTGGGGAAGGGGACGATTTACCGGTACTTTTCCAGCAAGGAGAAGTTGTTTCTGGCGGTGGTGGATCGCGGCATGCGGCAGATGAAGCAGGCCGTGGATGCCGCCACCTCGCAGACCAGCCGGCCGCTGGAACGAGTCGCCGAGGGGATTCGCGCCTATTTGACTTTTTTCGATGAGCACCCGGAGATCGTCGAACTGCTGATCCACGAACGAGCGCTCTTTCGTGACCGCCGGAAACCGACCTATTTCGTCCACCGCGAAGCCAACGTGGGGCAATGGCGGGACTTGTTTCGCCACCTGATTCGGGCTGGTGTGATTCGCGATGCGCCGGTCGAGCGCATTACGGATGTCATCTCCGGACTGCTGTACGGGACAATGTTCACGAACTACTTCGCCGGACGCGCGAAGCCGCTGGCGAGCCAGTGCCAGGATATTCTCGACATCGTATTCCGTGGATTACTGGTGGACCGCGATAGCCCGTTGGACACGTGAACGGCTGGTCTGAGGGAAAGCGAGGCCCCGTGTACGGCTGGCAAGACAATGGCTAATGGCAATGGCATGGAATGGCTAACGGCTAATGGTGAATGGTGAGCCACCAGAGTTGTTAAGGGACCTGAACGCGACAGAAACGCGCCGTGCACTTTTCACTTGGCACTCTTCACTTACGTTCGCGCAGCATTGAGACATTAACCGTTATTCATTCACCGTTCACCATTGTTCCGGGCCCATGGGTGCGTTCTCGCGTTGCCAAACAGCGGGGCGCGATAGGTTTCCACCGATTACGGCCGGGCGTTTTCGGCAAACGGCTGAGTAGATGTGCCCGGTCTTCTCTTCTCTTCTTTCAGGCATGTAGGTTCACGGCCTGGGGGTGGATATAATGGGCGCGTCGTTGCCGGCGGAATGCGGCGTTGCAGCGATTGCGACAGGCTGATGGGGCTGATGTGTGACAACTGATTCGCCTCAGGAAAAGGGTGGAATTCATGCCATATGCGGTACTTCGGCTCTCGCTGAGTATGTTGCTCGCGTTGCTGCCAATACGCCTCCTGTGTGCCGGGGATGGCCCGATTCAGCTTGACGTGCCAAGTGCCCGAACGGAGGACGTCGCCGGTGCGTCTGTCGACGCGGAGTCTGTAGAGGCTTTGGCGGCTGAGGTACGCGCACAAGGATGGATCATCTTCGCTGCTCGGTCCTCCCAGCAGGACTGGGATTTGTTTTTGTGCCGACCTGACGGGTCCGACGTGCGGAACATTACGCGGACGCCCGCTTACAGCGAGTTCTCGGCGTGCTTCTCACCCGATGCGACCCGCATTCTCTATCGACGCGTTGCGCCGTCGGAGACGATTGACGATAATCAACACGGAACCCAGGGAGTGTTGGTGGTGGCGCGGAGTGATGGTTCCCATCCGACGGTGTTGGGTGCCGAGGGGGAATGGGCGTGGGCCAGTTGGAGCCCGGATGGAAAGCAGATTGCTTGCCTGACGATGAAGGGGATTCAGTTCGTGGATCTGGCTTCCCGCCAGGTTCTCAGGACGCTGCCGCGGAAGGGGTTCTTTCAGCAAATGAGCTGGTCGCCGGACGGCAAGTGGCTCGCGGGCGTAGCCAACTCGTTTGGCGAATCGTGGAGCATCGCGCGAATGGATGCGGCGAATGGCGAAGCGATGGCCGTGAACAAAGTGGATTGTTGCACGCCCGATTGGTTTCCCGACTCGCAACAGGTGATTTTTTCCTGGCGGCCGCGTGGCCAGCAGGCGAACAACGGATACGGCTGGACGCAATTGTGGCGGGCCACGGCGGACGGCCGATCACGTGCACTCGTCTATGGCGAGGATGAACGCCACGTCTACGGGGGCTGCGTGTCACCCGATGGGAAGTACGCGCTGTTCACCGGCAACGTGCGTGAGGACGGCGATCCGCAGCATGCCGGCGCGCCCATGGGGCTCATGCGTTTAAGTGATGGGCCGATAATCGGTGGCGAGAGTCGCGCACTGCGAGCATTGCATCCGTCTGCCAGGAATGGTCCAGTCCTGGTGTTGCCCAAGGGCTGGGAACCTGCCTGGACCTACGGAGACGAACCGGGGAAAGCCGGCGATGCAGGGGCGGCTGGGTTGCCATTGGAGGAGGAAACGGCCTTGCTGGCCACCGAATTGCGCGATCGAGGTTGGATCGTGTTGAGCTCGAAAACCGAACGGGGCGACTGGGACCTGCGGGTCATGCGACCCGACGGTTCGGACCGCCACGCCATCACGGACTCGCCCGAGTTTCACGAAGCGGGAGCCCGCTTTTCGCCAGACGGCAAGCGACTGCTGTGGTATCGGATGCCGATTACGGAAGCGGTCGACAACAACTCGTATGGGACCTACGAGTTAGTGATCGCCGATGCCAACGGCGGTGAGCCGGTCGTTTTGGGCCGCGGCTTCGACTGGGCATCCTGGGGGCCCGCTGGGCAACAGCTCGCCTGCTTGGCGCGCGACGGGGTGCGAGTTGTCGATCTGGCGACACGGAAGACGATTCGGCGTTTTCCCCGCCACGGCATCGTCAGCCAGTTAGGCTGGGCACCCGATGGCAGCGCCTTGGTGGGGACCGCCAATGGACTGGGCACGTTCTGGAATATCGGCGTATTGAATGCGGCTTCCGGTGATATCGCTGCCGTCAGCGAGCCAGATCGCTACAACTGTACGCCGGATTGGATGCCTGATTCGCGGCATGTGATCTACTCGCGCGGGATCATCCCAACCCAAGACGGACGCGCCGAGGTCTGGATGGCAGCGGCTGACGGCAACGAGCGGCGACCGCTGTACAGGGAACCGGGGCGCCACTTGTACGGCGCGTGCGCGTCGCCCGACGGCAGATATCTGCTCTTCACTCGCAGCGTCGAGGATCTCGGACAAGTCGACCAGGCGGACACAACCATCTCGATTATTCGCTTGGCAGACACGCCGATGGTGGGGGAGGAGTTGCCGTCACCCGGCCGTCCCCGGCGAGATGCGAAGTCCGGTCCGCGTCTGGATTTGGGGCCGGGCTGGGAACCGCACTGGGCTTTCGCCGCCGTTAAGGTGCCGGAGTGAACCCGGCGCGCTCGGTGAACGTATGTGCCGAATCCGAACTGCGAAATTCGGACAAATCCGAATGACGGAATAAAGGGAGGAAGGAATAAAGGGAGGAAGGGAGGAAGGGAGGAAGGGAGGAAGGGAGAAAGGGAGGATGCTATCGCGTGCCCGGTGGTGAGAATCTGCTGGTGGCCCAGGACTGTGGTTTTGTCGGCAGCGGAGGTAGTTTGGTTCGGTTTTGGATTTCGAATTTGTTTACGATTTCGATATTGGGATTTCGAATTTCCTGTCTGGTTGCGGCCGCCGGTCGCCACGTCAACGCTGGAAGAGATTGTGTCATGGAGTGTTCACTGATTGCTTTGCCACGGCGTTACGGCGGCCGTCCGCTCGGCTGTTGTCTACTGCTATCCGCGGTGCTGCTCGTGTCCTGCGGCCAGGAGCCGTCCGGATCGACCGCGGCCGTGGCCCAGCCTGATACCCAACTAGCGGCGCATGGGACGGTGCAGGTAACGGCCCAGTTGGTCGAGGTCCCCGAGGGGGCCATATTCAAGAAGGATTTGTACAACTACGCGACGATTCTGAAATACGAAGTGCTTCAGGTCCATCGCGGCGAGGTGCAGGGCGACACCATCTACGTTGGGCACTACAATCCGTGGCTGCCGCGCAGTGAAGCGGTGGACAAACGCGTGCAGGAGATCGGGGGCAACCTGGAACGGTTCGAGGCGGGGCAGATCCACCACCTGTCTCTCGAGGTGCCGATCGACGATTTCTTCATGGGTGGCATTGTCAATAAGTACTTCGGGCAAGAAACAGGCCCGTTGTACTGGGCAGTCTGGACCAACCTGGCGAAGGACTAGCCTGCGCATGGTCTTCAGCACGTACCTCTTCATGTTCTACTTCCTGCCGTTGCTGCTGGCGGTCTATTATGCGCTACCAGTGCTGAGCAGGGCGCTGGGCGTTTCCGCCGACGTGCTTTCGCGCGCGCGCAACGTCTGGTTGCTCGGCATGAGTTACGTCTTCTATGGATGGTGGAATCCCTGGTTCATCGTGTTGATGCTGCTGATTACCATCGCCAACTATAGCTGTGGTTGGATCATCTCGCGCGGGGCGGCCACCGAGCGCCAGCGATTCTGGGGTGTGACGCTCGCGGTCGTCACGAGTCTGGGAACGCTGGGGTTCTTCAAGTACTTCACGTTCTTTCAACTCAACGTGAACGAGATACTGGCCCGGTTTGGCATGGTTGGCGTGCCGGTCTTGCGTATCATCCTGCCGATCGGCATTTCCTTTTACACATTTCAGGCATTAAGCTACAGCGTCGATGTCTATCGCCGGGTAGCCCCTCCGGCGCGCTCTTTCGGTGATTTTGCCTGTTACATTGCGTTGTTTCCGCAATTGATCGCTGGGCCGATCATTCGCTATGCGACGGTGGCCGGACAACTGGTCGATCGATCGCACACGCTCGAACGATTCTCTTCCGGCGTGGCGTTGTTCATTCTTGGTTTGGCCAAGAAAGTGCTGCTGGCCAATACCGTGGGCGGCATCGCCGATACGGCCTTTGCCGCGCATTCACTCGCCGGTTTCGACGCCTGGTTTGGCGTGCTGGCTTATGCGTTTCAAATCTACTTCGATTTCTGCGGCTACTCGGACATGGCGGTTGGCCTGGGGCGGATGTTGGGATTTGAATTCATCAAGAACTTCGATGCTCCCTACCTGGCCGAGAGCATTACCGATTTCTGGCGCCGCTGGCACATTTCGCTCAGCACTTTCTTACGGGATTACCTCTATATTCCCTTGGGGGGAAACCGGCTGGGTGCCTGTCGCACGTACGTCAATCTGGCGATCGTCATGCTGCTGGGCGGCTTGTGGCACGGAGCGAATTGGACGTTTGTGTTGTGGGGCGCATACCATGGATTCTGGTTGTCGCTGGAGCGAATGCTGGGGAAGAGGAACTGGTATAGCAGCTTACCGTGCGCCGCCCGAATGGGCTTTACCTGGATCCTGGTGCTGATCTCCTGGGTGCTGTTTCGCGCGGAGAATCTCGCCGATGCGGGCGCTATCTGGGGATGATGTTCGGCGAGGGGCGGTTGGACGCTGGTGCCACACTCGTTGCGGCGCAGTTGTATACTCCCAGCGGAATCATACACATGGCGTTCTGCGCGGCGCTGGTGCTGGGGCCCGTGCAATCGCATGAATGGAGTGCGCAGATCACGTGGCCCAAGGCGTTTGTGCTGGTCCCTCTGCTGGGTCTGGCCCTGACAGCCATGTTTGCTCAGTCGTTCAATCCGTTTCTCTACTTCCAATTCTAGGCTGATCACCATGCGGTGCCGAGGCTGCAACCTGTTCCTCACGCTCACCTTCGTCCTGGTCCTCATGGCTCCAGCGCTGATTCAGGTGACTTTCGAGGGACAGCGGGGCGAACGGTTGCAGGCACTGGAGGTGTTCGACGGGCCCCCCACGCCAGGGCGACTGCAGGCCTACGAACAACGGCTGGAAGACGAGAGTGTGACGATCAAGACGCTGCGGCCATGGATGCTGTATGCACAATATGCCTGGCTGCGCGACCCGGGATCAAAGGTGTTAATGGGCGAGACCGGATGGTACTTCTACCGGCCCGGTGTGGAATACGTCACCGAGCGGGCCGGGCCGCAAGACAAGCCAAGTGATCCGACGCCTGCGCTTTGCGATTTTCGCGATCAGCTGGCCGCGCGCGGTATCCACTTGATCGTCGTGCCGGCACCCAACAAAGAGAGCGTCTATCCGGACAAGTTGACGCGGCGTGCTCGTGGCTTGCAGGCCGTACTCGCCGACGAGACATCGTCGCTCTTGGACCGACTCCGCGAAGCCGATGTCGATGTTGTGGATCTCTTCGAGCTGTACGCTGACGCGCGCGATCCGGCGGAGCGCGGCGAAACTGGAGAACTCTACCTGCGACAAGACAGCCACTGGTCGCCGGCCGGGATCTTGCTGGCGGCACAGGCGGTGGCTCGCCGCATTCAACAGCGCGTCTCGTTGACGGGGAGTGCGACTGATTACGAAACGAAGAGTGTCCGGACAGAGCGGTTGGGGGACGTGCTCGAAATGCTGCGTGTGCCGCGGATCGAGCAGCAGATTGTCCCCGAAAAGATCTCTTGCCAACAGGTTCACCGCAAGGATAACGGGCAACCCTACGCCGACAGCCAGGATTCGGAGGTGCTCGTACTGGGTGACAGTTTCCTGCGGATTTTTGCGCAGGACGAACCCGGCTCGGCCGGGTTTGTCGCCCATCTGGCCAAGGAGCTGAAACAACCGATCGCGTCGATCATCAACGACGGCGGAGCATCCACCTTGGTGCGGCAGGAACTCTATCGCCGCCCTGCCTCGCTGTCCCACAAAAAGGTCGTCGTGTGGGAGTTCGCGGAACGAGATATCCGCTTCGGCCTGGATGGCTGGCAGATCGTTCCGCTGCCGCCGGTGACGGACAACGCCCCGGTAGAACGCCGGAAATACTGATGCCACGCCTCTTGCCTTCTTGAGGCGATACGGTCAAATGCACAGTAGGAGACAGGTGTACTTGTGCATTGGTACCTTGGTGTGGAGGAGCCGATGAGAGGTTTCTTGTCCAGGCGATTGCCTGCCGTTGGGCTGCTGGTGTGTCTTGGCGTGGCCGCGGTAATCCCGGAGACTCAGGCCGGCGACATTTTTGTCTTTGGCGACAGCCTGTCGGATACCGGGAATTTGTTTCTGTTAACGGGTGGTGCGAACGGCAGCATTTTCAGCACCGACCCGGCCAAAAACCCCCGCCTCCCCTCGCCCCCCTACTACGAAGGACGCGCCTCGAATGGGCCGGTATGGATCGAGCCCTTTGCCGCTCACTTGGGATTGGCAGTTCCGCAGCCGGCATTTGCCGGAGGGACGAACTATGCCTTCATTGGCGCCGTGACCGGCCCCGGCTCGAGTTCCCCCTATCCCATTCCCACGATTACCACGCAGGTTGGCCTGTACGTGGGCGGCGCCGGCATGGCCACGCCGGAGGACCTGTTTGTGGTCTGGGGCGGAGCAAATGACTTCCTCTATGGCCAGACCGATTGGACGATCCCGGTCACCAACATCGTGAATGCCATCGAAACGCTGCACAAGGACGTCCAGGCCACGCGGTTTCTCGTGCCCAATCTGCCGCCATTGGGCCGCACGCCGACGGGAGCTGCCTTGGATCCCGTTGAATTTGACTTCCTGACCGACCAGTTCAACACACTCCTGAATACCGAACTGGACGCTCTGCGCGACGCACTTGGCGTGACGCTTTACGAGTTTGATATCCACGCCCAATTCGAGAACTTGCTGGCGGATCCCACCGCTTACGCCCTGGCGAACGTGACCGACACGGCGCTGGTGGTGGATGAAAATCCGTCATCACCGTTGTTTGGATATCCCACGTATCCATACACGCTGCAATTCGATCCGGCCGAGTCACTTTTCTTTGACGGAGTGCACCCCACTGCCTTCGGGCACGCACTCATCGCCGAGGCGGCGGCGGCGAGCGTTCCCGAGCCGAGCGCGTTGGTGCTGTGCCTCGTCGGGCTGGTGTTACTCGCCCTGCGGCGCCGGCTTGGCGCGTGAACAACAGCGCCTCCCACGGATGCCGATTCCCGCTGCGATGGCGACCAGCGCCAACACGATCGCGGACGGTTCCGGCACGGCTGTGAACGTCACAACATCGTCGTATGTGCGGCGTTCCCAGGAGAGGATCACGCCCGGTTCCTCTGCCGATAACAGGGGGAACGCGTAAGCCGGCGTGATCGTCACGTCCCACAGCCCGCCCGCGTTGTAGAGCACGTCGATTTCCAGGTGTCCATAGTGCTTGCCGCCCGAGAGAAGCACGTCATCGGCCCACACTTCGGGGGAGTCAGCGTGAGCCAGAAACGCACTCGCATCCTAGGTGTCCACCGTGATATCTTGACCAACATTGCACTGCGACTTCTCGTGACGTACCGGCGTCATCATCCCACGACCGGCTGAATTCCTCGGAATTCCCACTGTCAAGCAATGCTAATTCCCGACCGAAAGGCTCGCAACTTTCGCCCCGCGGAGAATTCGGCCGGAGCGGTCAGTCCACTTCGCGAGTTTGGGACTCCACGAGGGAGGCATTCAACGCGACTGTCTCGCCCTCCGTTAACCCGTCAGTCACTTCGACAAATCGAGTGCCAACAGCACCCAATTTGACTTCGCGCGGCTGCCAACCACGTCGAGCCATGACGTAAGCAACCGTCTGGCCGTCGCGCGAGATGGCCGCTTGCCGAGGGATCCGGAGAACGTTTGACAGTGATGTGACCGGTATTTCGATCATCGCGCTCGCATCGAGTCGCAAGGGAGGTCCTCCGTGCGGAGCGATGAAGGTCCACGTGTCGGCGCCGCTTTGTTCCATCGCGGCAACCGTCCCGTGGTATAGGTGGCCGTCCGCTGGCTCACACTCGATCGTGGCCGGCAGGCCGACTTCCACCTGATCGGCATCTGCTTTCGGCAATAGTACCTTCCACTGCAGCGTGGACAGATCGTGCAGCGTGAGGATTGGTTCGTGCTCGCGCAGGACGGCACCCGGACCGATAGCCTCCGTGCCACCCCTGGTGGCATAGACTGCGACTCCATCGTGAGGAGCATGGATAGCGCATTTTGCGATCTGCCTCTCGCAGTGCTGTAACCGCTCGCGCTGCACGCTAAGCGTCTTGGCGGCCGCGTCGCGTTGCGAGGCCAACTGCTGCAATGCCGCTTCATGATCACGTTGCGACTGCAACAGCGCATTTCGAGCCATCTTTACGGCCGCTTGCATTTCTTCCGCTTGCAGCGGATGCTCAAACTTCTTCATCATCTCCAAATCGCCGAGCGCCTGCCCCAGCTTCATGATTTCGGTTTGATACTTGAGACGCGCTTCCTGTGGCGTGTCGGTGAGGGACCCCGCGGCCCCGATGCGGTCCATTGCCTCGGCAATCTCCACCAGCAGTTGCTGTACTTTGACTCCCTCGGCACTCGTTCTCGCCTCCTCGGCCACTACGGCGAGTTCAATCTCGCGAATACCCTCCGCCGCCCACTTGAGCGACTCGGCGCTCTCCAGTTGGGTCAGGGCGTTGGCAAGCTCCGTCTCGCGCTTGGACAACTGGTTCTGGTAACCGATATCGGCCTGCCTGTACTCCCCTTCACTACCCACCACTTTCAAATGCCAGTCGTCTCGCAGTTCCTGCAACAACGTGTCGTTCAGCTCGACCAATAAGTCACCCTGCTTGACGTTCGTTCCATTCGCGACGATCCAAAGCACCTCGGCACCTGCCGCGAGGTACCCGTCGTAGGTGGCCGCTTCCACCTCGCAGTGAAGTTCCGTCGACCGCACGCTTGTCACGGTGCCAGGCTGGATGCAGGCCACCACGACGTCGCCTCGAGCGACGATGTGCGTCTGGTGATTCTCATCGAGCGGCGAATCGTTTGTGAGAAACAACCACCCACAGGCCGTTACCAGCGTGACCGTCGCCACCGTCAACAGGGCAGCTCGACGTGAAACGCTCGATCGGTGATTGCGAGGGGGGAGTGAATCGTTCAAGGGATGGTTCTTCGGATTCTCAACGGGCAGGTGTGCTCCACGCGGACATCGATCCAGTCGCCCGCGGGTTCCTTGACATATTTCTTTCTCGTCCCCATCAGTGTACCGCAAATCCCCGTGCTGTCATGCCAGGCAGTCCGCAATAAAAAAGGGGTCAGGACTCTTTTAAAAGAGTCCTGACCCCTTTTTTATTTAGGCGCCCGTTGACGCGAAGTGACTACCATAGTAGTATTACCGCGGTAGTAAATGGCGTCGTGGGTGCCGCCCGAAGGAGGTGCTGAGGTGAAACGCGGAAAGCCTACGTGTCGGCTCGGTGTCCTGCAGTTGCGGGAGTCGTACTACCATTAACTCTGGTTCTGATCGTGGCATTTGGTACCGCCTGGGTTCGTTCCCAGGTCACCTTAGCAGAAGGAGAAACGAACGTGCATCTACTCTATTCATCATGGTGTCGCTCATTGGTCGCTCTGGCGTTGCTGGGATGGTTGAATTCCCCGACTGCGATGCCGGCCGACGAACCACCCGGAGAAGGCCCGCACGGGTCGGTTGCCGCGGCGAATCTGCCGTCTCCAGAAGGTCCCCAGCGACAGGAGGTCGAGCAGTGGGCGCACGCCGGGCAGGATGGCGGACGAGAGGGCCTGTCGCACGAACGGCAGAAACTCGAAAAGGAAGCTAATCGGATCGAAGGTGAGCTGCGCGAAATCCCGGAGCATGAGGGGGATCGGCGGGAGCAGTTGCATCGCGAGTTGGGATCCATCCGCGAACGATTAGACGAGATTTGTCGCCAGGGGGGCGATCGACGGCAGGATGGCGGGACGCCACCCCTGTGGGCGGAGTTGCGAGATCGCGTGGCGGAACTGTTCAACAAACGCCGCATGTTGGAGGAGCAGGGAGAGCGTTTTCGACGCGAGATCGACGAAATGCGTGACGGCCCCGATAGCGAACGCACCCAGGACGTGCGGCGCAAGTTGGAGGAAGTGAAACGCGAAGCGGAAGAAGTCGCACGCAAGTCGATGGAGATCATTGAGCACCAGAAACGGGAGATCCAGGAACAGATCGAACGCCTGCGCCAGTCCGGACAGCACGACGCGGCGGAACGGATCATGCAGCAGGCGACCCGATGGATGGAGGAAACGAAGCGGATGGCGGGAGGTCGCGAGGAACCAGGAGAGAAAGGGACGCCGGACGACTTGGAGCGACGCATTCAGCATGTGAAAGTTGCCATTGAAAACCTGCATGCGGCCGGGTTTCATGAGCCGGCCGAGCGTCTTCGCTCGGACGTTGACCGCATGATCAGGGAGCATCGTGAGCGCGCCGAGCGAGGTCACGACCGGCCACATGGCGATGGCCCGCAGCAAGGTCCGCCCCGGCACGACGGGCCGCAGCCGGATCTTAACGCAGTGCTCGAACAGATGCGGAATGAACAGCAGCAAATGCGCAGCGAGATGCAAGAGCTCCGTGAGTTGCTCAAAAACCTGATCGGTCGTGAACGACAAGAGCGACCAGACCGGGATCGCTGAGAAAGAGGGCTCAGGACCAACGCGCAGGACAAAGGTGCCAGGAATCAAGTTGGATGTGGATTCCTGGCACCAGTCGTTTTCCCGGCGCGGCCGGCGGCCGCCATCAAGCAGAGAATGTGAAATCCCAAATTCGAAATCCGAAACAAGTTCCAACCACAGAACTCAAGAAAAAAAGCTCCGCGACCAGCGAAACCGCAATACCGAGCCGCAAACAACTTCTCACTTTCAGCCCGCCATTCCCTTCTCCGTTTTCCCCCGTTTCTGTCATTCGCATTTGTTGGGGACCAACGTTCCGGGAAACTCGGATTGTCAACATGTGCCTGCGGTGCGCACATGTTGTCGGCGAACACTCGAATGGTCTTCGTGCCTTACGTGGCCAGTTGCCACTGGCGGATCGCGTCGACGCTATAGAGCAGCATCAGGATGTTCAGCAGGAGGCTGTCGCGGATCCAACAGACGCTGATTACTTCGAGGGCGACAAACAGTCCCACCGATACGCGCCAGGGGAGTCGTATTGCCAGCCAGACTCCTATCATGCAGGCAGTGTAGTCGCCGAGCGAGTTAAGAATGCTGTCGCCGAAGTAGTCGAGCGCGATTGTCGCGGTGCGATACCGCTGGATCATCCAGTTCGTGTTCTCCACGATTTCCCACCCCGCTTCGACGCAGGCGACCAACAGGACTCGCCAATCTGTCATCAGTCGGCGGCCGCAGAATAATGTCAGCAGCAGGTACAGTCCGATGCCGTGCTGCAGGTGCGAGAGGGAATACGGGTCGAGCAGATGCTGCGAGCAGTGCCGACTCCACACGTCCCACGTCCACGGCCAAAGGTCACCGGCCTCGCACCACCAGACTCGCCCCATCGCCACTCCGCTCAGCAGAATACCGATCGCCACGACCGATATCCCGATCCAGCTGCGACGTGTGAAGCCCGGTAATGCCTGTTTCACAACGGACTCATCGGATGCCATTATCTTGTCACTTTCGGCCAGCGAGCTGCGAAACAGTGTCGACAGGAAGGTACCGTGCGCTTCCTGTGCCGGCATCATTCTATAGTCCCCGACTTGCGGCGTGAAGCTGTCGCTGGCAGGCGCCCGGGGTGAACGCCTGGAATACCGCGTGCATCCTCAGCGCCATGTCCGAAATCGACTGCTCGGTCACCTGGGCAGGAGACGAACCTGCCGCTCTTGTGCGGCGCGCCGCAGTCAGCGCGCGTACCAGGCCACCAGCCGTTCCAGTTGCTGCGTGCCGGACAGGGCGGTGGCGGCCCGCGTGGCTGCGGCCAGGCCCTCACCGCGCTGCAATGCCACCACGACGTCGACCGTGGTCTGGGTCTGTGGTTCCCGTTGGCCCGTGGCAAGTCGCAGCAACCACATGGCAATCGGATACGTCAGTGCCAAGGCACGGAAGCTGTCCACGAGAGATTGTCTTGTGTTGAGTAGCGCGAACTGTCCGGACAGTGTCTGAGTCTCGAACAGCCGGTTGAGCGGCTGAATCACCTCCTCGGGGAGCGGTCCGAGGGGGCGTTGGAGTTCGTCAAAAGTGGCGGGGGGAAACGCGGGGTGCAGCGGCGGAACGGCACCTTTTCCGCGCGAAATCGGGCGGTGGCCCGCAGTAATCGCCATTGCTGGCGCCAGCCGGTCGTGGCGGGACACCCGGGAAAAGAACGCACGTAGTGCGTACCGATCTGCCGCAACAGCATCTCGCTGCCGCGCGAGGGGGGTTGGCGGTCCCGGAAGAATGTTCCGGCATCTTCCGTAGCCGACGACTCGAGCAACTGCATCAGTTCCGGCCAGGACTCCGGGCGGACACGTTTGAGTTTACATCGATCGAGCAGTGCGCAAAACTGCAGGCCGTGCACTAAGCGTCTGACCAGCGGCATGTGCTGGTCGGTCATCAACCGAGCGAGCGCATTGGCGGTGGCGAGAAACTCGGGCCACGACCGCTGCACGCCCCGCACGACTCGCGGAGGGGTTTGTTTTCCTTGGGGCAGCGGCGGCGCGAGGCGGTCGACGAGCCCCGACTTGTGCAGAGCCGCTAGATGTTCCGCAACCGGGCGCCCTCGCTCGGCGGCCGCCGAAGGGCAACTGCGCCGCAACGTGATCCACGCGAACGTCCCCATCGGCACCACCTGCAGGGGAAAGATGCGGCAGACTGCCGGTTTGGCATCGGCTCCGTGCAGCTCGTGAATGCGGCATCGGCCGGCGTCGGTCAGGAACACACAGCTGCCGTCAGGCCTCTTGGCCAGCACGTGGCGAGCCCCCAACAGCCGAGCGCGTACGACCGTGCGCACGTTGCGCAGGTCGGGGTGATCCTGCCAGCGCTGGCCTTCCAACGTTTGCAGGTCGCTCGCGCTAAGTGGAATGGTCGTACCACGACAGCAGTGAGCACAGCCGTGGCAGTCCCACCTTTCGACAACAGGCAGAATTCGGATTGGCGTGGTCATCGCTTCGGTGGTGCAGCCTCCCGGACGACGGCACCGTACTGGTCGCTGAGCACGAGAATCGAGAATTTCTCCACGATATCCAACTCATTGGTGCTGAGCGAGGTGTAGTCGAAGCGGCCGCGCAGGTCGGTATAGCCATCTTTGTAGAACCGCACCTCGCCTGGCGCGGTCTTAACATAGACCTTGACATACGCTTTGGCGATCGGTGTTCGTGCCTCCAGATGTGTTACCTGGATCTGGCCGTAGTTTTCGATGACCTGCACCGACAGCGAGTTGGCGAAGTAGGGCTGCGTCTTGGTCTGGCCCGCCCCCACCACTTCGACCAATACGTTCTTGTTGCTCAGGGATTGGGGCAGATCCACCACTGCCGACGGCTCGCCGGCCGGGAGCGGCACGTCCAAGGTGTGGTTGGGCTTGATGGAGGCGAAGTCACCGCCATATTGCTGCACGAACGGGTTGCGACTGAACAGCAGTTCGACATCGACCTCATAGAGGTTGATTTTCACTGCACCGAGGTTCTGGTAGTTCACCCGGATCTTACGCGATTCGACGGTGAAATCGAAGGCAGGCTGTGTGGCGGCGAGGTGTCCTTGTTGCTGATCGCGGTTTTGCGAGTCGATCGGGGCCAGGGTGGTCCCGGTGGCTTCCGCGAGTTGTGCGGTGATGGCGGCGAACGTATTGCGCCAGCGATCGACAGGGTGCTCCAGGTACTGGGTGGCGATCGCGCGTGCTTGTTCCGGTTCGTCAGAGAAGAACTTCAGATAGGCTGCGCAGTAGTCATATTGCATGGGCGTGGGGACCTTGGTCCGATCGACCCGGGCAAAGGCTGCCAGCGCTTCTTCCACTCGATCCTGCAGCAGCAGGTAGTAGGTGACGGCCAGCCAGTCGTTATCGGCCAGCGACGGTTCGTAGGCAAGTTCCTTGAGGAAGCGATGATATTGACCGTGCAGTCGATCGTTGACGATCTGCCGCCGCCGCCCCAGAGCATGGGTGCGGGCGTTCACCAAGGGTTTGTATTCCAGGTGTTCGTAGGTTCGGCGGGCGACCGTGTCGACGGTCAGCAATGGGCTGCGAAGAGGGCCGCCGCACTCGTTGACGATCTGGTCCGCATGCTGCAGGTACTCTCTGGCGGCAGCCGGGTTATTGTGCAGCAGAGCGTACGACCAGAGCGTATGCTGGTAGACGTGTCGCTGTACCAACAGCGGGAGGATGGCATGGAAGGAGGCCTGATCGCGCATCCGCCAGGCGATCCGCTCCAGGTTCAACTCGTCGACATTGTGTTTATCGAGATAGGCAAGGACGTCTGGCAGCGAACCGTACTGCGAGACGTAATCCCAGGACTGCGTGTCGGCTCTCGTGGGATGCTCCACGACCTGCAGCGCGACCGGTTCGGCTGCCGCGATCAGTTGTTCATTCTTGGCGACGTGCACCGGGAAATGGGAGAACTGGCCGGCCAAAGGAAAGTAGAAGTGGTATTCGACCGTTTGGGTGTGATATGGTTCGAGGTCCATGTGCAGCGTTTTCGTCGCCTGGCTGTTGAGAACGGGAATTGCACCCTGAGGCAGCTGAATCAGCACGTTCAGTTTCTGCTTGGTAGAAGTAGGATTGGTGATGACGACCTGGCAACCGTAGACCGTGTGAACCAGAAATTCGTCGGTGACGAACTTGTCAACGGTCTCGCCATTGACCGTTTGTTGCCGGTCACCATGTTTGAAGAAATTCTGGCTGACCAGCAGTCTAGTGGCGTCTTCGGGAATGGTGGCGGGCTGAATCTCTTCGTGGAAGACGACCAGCGGTCCGCCGGGGACGAGAGTCATCTGCGTGCCGTCGAATGTGCTGTCGTGTCGGGGGGCTTCGAACGGCAGGTCGAGCACCGCGAGAGCGAGGAGCATTTCCGGGAAATTGCGGGAGGCTTCGGCCAGGTGCCGCGAGAGGAAAGGCGTGGCAGGATCGTGGGCCGCAAAGTCCTTCCAGAAGGCGTTCACCGCGATCAGGCCGGCGGTCTGCTGGTCCATGGTCAGGTGATGATAGTTGTTCTCGGCCCACTCCCAGGTCTTGTCGATTTGGCGGTAGAGTTGTCGCTGCGATTCCCGGTCGGTGACGGCGGAGTCGTCGAAGAATCGACCTGAGGCACCCGCATCCATTGCGCCGGCCTGCCGCCGCACGCCGCCGGATCGCTTGCCAGCGACGTCGACACGCGAGGCGAGATCGACCGATTTTTCGCTTAGTCGCCGGGCGCGAGCCAGGGACTGCGGTCTCTGGGGGGCATTGCCGGCGAGACCGGCCGCAGCGCTGGCGGGCGTTTCCGGCACTGCCGCTTCCTCCTTGCTGAATAGTTGCAGTCGCAGCGATTCCGTTCTGTCCAGAGCGTCCTTCAGGCCGAGTGAGTCGCTTACTTCCAGCGAGCTGCGTTGCACGGCGGTATCGAACAGGTGGATCAATCGATCGACATCGGGCGGGAGCAGGGCATAGCGATCGCTGACGTGGCGCGACGTGTGATCCCGTTCACCGTCGATGCGGTGCGCCAGGAGAATCTGTTCGACAATGTTCAGCTGGCCATATCGCCACGGTTGCAGGTACTGCGACAAATCCTCCTCCAGCAGGAAGAGATCCATGAATGTCTTGTCTTTCTTGTGCGCCAGGTAGGGCTTGACAACGCTCTGGAAGAACTCCGGATCTTTCTTGAAGAGGAAAAAGCTGAGTTCATGGCTGGCATGCTTGGAGTATTGCCGCCGTTTCTCCTCGGGCGGTAACTTGGGCCAGTTCGTGACAAAGGAAAACTCGACCAGCTGGGGGTCGTTCGTGAGCGTGGCGTACAAGGCGAAGACGCGCGACAACGTGTCGTACGATTCGAACTTGGCGGTGGTTATGTCGTGCAATGTAAACGTCTGACCAACCGGGATGATGCTGATCTGTTTTTGCTGGGTGAAGTGCTTCTGCGGATCGAGCCCGGTGGCCAGACGCAGATCGATCAGGGCGGCATCGGGTGCGGCAAGTGCCAGACTGCGGCAGGTCGTGTTGAGCGGATCGATCGCCACGACTTGGATAAACGGGTGGTCGCCGAGTACGTCACGAGGAATTTCCACGGCGCCGTTCTCGTCGGGTATCTGATTGAGGAGGACTGCGGACGCGGATGCAAGAAAGTCGAGATCGGCGAAGTGGTCGGCTCCGCGCGGGCTCCGCCTCGGCAGCCGCTTCGCGCATGGCATCCGCTTCGGCCTTCGCCCCCCCCTCGCCAAACTCACCTCCCGCGGCGGCCAGTTGCTGGCCGGTCTGTGTCTCGCGGACCGCCCACGGATTCAGGAGGAGTGAAGGTCGCTCGAGCATATTGCCCGGAAATTTAGCTGCGTACTTGCGATCAATGATATAGCGGTATTCGTCGCCGATATTACGTCCCGTCAAGTAAACCGACTCGGCCGGCGTGTGCCAGAACAGATACGGTTCGGCATCGCGTACCCGGCTCAGGCGGCCGAAAGCATCGTATTCGGGGAGATACCGTGTGGCAAACACATGGACGCGCGCGAATTGCGAGACATTCCGCAGTTGGATCGTCAACTTATCGGCCGACGAAGAGATGGAAGCGATTTGCAGTGGCTTGAGCGGTTTCGTTTCCAACTGTCTGAGCGAACCGACCAGGAAATTGCCCAGCGGTTCGCCGGTCGTCACGCGCAGCGAGACGTGGGTGTCGGTCGCCTTGAGGACCAGGTCGTAGTCGCCGGCGGGGAGTCCCTCAATCACCAGCAGGGAATCTTGGAGGTGCAGATGGCCGAATCGATCGGCGGCGAAGGTCCCGCCGCTGAGCTCCAGCAGCGACAGTTCGCTGCGCAGCGGCTCCTGCGCACTGCCGAGATACGGCAACACAATGGCCTCTCCGACTTTTCCGTGCACGGTCTGTTGATAGCTGTGGCGGTCGCCGACCAGCGTCCAGGTGTGCTCTGTGGCGTGGGGATCCTTGGCCGTGAATGAAGTAATGTCGGTGAGCGGGCCGAGCGCAATGCGACCTTGAGGATCGCTCTTGAGCACGGCTTCGACCGTATCGCGGAAATTGCGGTGCTTGAATTGGAGGATCACGGGGCGCGCGGCTCGCGGTTCACCCGTCCGGCCGCGGAGTTCCAGCAGGTACTGGTCGTCCGATTTCAGCAGATGAAGGTCGGCGACTTTTTCGGTCCGATCGATGCCGTTGAGGAAGAACTCGTCGCCGGCGGTGACATCGATCTTGTTGGCTGTCGTGACCTGTTTGATTTTCGCCGACAGACGCAGGCTGAGGGCGGCCAGTCGCTGCGGAACCTGGAACTCGTGAGTCGATTCGCGGTCTTCAAATAACGGGAAGTCCGGGATGTCGAGCGACGATGCCGTGCCATCGAGATCCGTGGACGTGATCGTCAGTTTCACCTCCTCGAGCAACTTCAAGGAGACGGGAGTACCATTGACGGTCAGGCCGGGGCGGATGACCAATGCGGCCGTCTTGCGGGTGAGGAGCGCCTCGCGGTCGACATAGAAGCCGGCGGTGAACAGGTAGTTCTCGCCTTCATGGTGGAAGAAGCCGAGCGCGGAATAGGTCGCCGCCTCTGTACCCGGCGCGGGGGCCGAGATGACAATCGGTTGCCGGCCGGGGTGCGTGCTGAAGGGTACGGCAATGGTGCCGTTCTCGCTGGACTGGTACTCGTGGCCGGCGAGCCAGAGGGAGGCCTGCTGGACCTGCTGATTGTTCTCGTCAAGGATCGTGAAGGACTGGCCGGCGGGGGTCGTCCGCACCAGGTGGCGGAGCATGCCTTTGCGGACCAGGGCCCGACTGCTCTGACCATTGCCGATGAAGTCGACGACGTAGACACCCGGTTTGTCCAGCATTGGGAAGTCAAACGTACGCCGCACGCGATGGAACGGTGATGCCTCGTACTGATACGTCTGTTCCACGTTCGGCACCAGACCGTCAAGGTTGATATCGGTGTCGACTTCCCGCCCGTACTGGCGATAGAAATTCTGGGTATTGATCTCGAACACTTTGACGATCAGCGTCGATACGTTCTTGACGTGCACGTCAAGGTTGACGGGGGCGTCGACGGCATAAAGTGTCTTGTTGGCGAAATCAAAATCGATATCGACACGTTCCTTGAGTTGCCGAAACGGCTCGGGCGGCAGCAGTGATGCCCACTGCTCCGCTTGGCCGAGTCCGTTGACGATTTTCGTTTCCGCCAGCAGATGGCGGAGGTAGACGTCGTCCACGTACGGCTCGAATTCCCGCGCGTCGGCGGCATCCAGGAGAAAATGACCTAGATAGCTGCGCACCAGCGGTTCATCATTGCCGATCGGGGCAAAGAGTGTCGTGGCGTCGTAGTTCGTGTTCAGGTCGCAAGGGAAACTCCTGAGCGGTTCCGATTCCCGTACGGCCTTCGAGATGTAGTTGGTCGGCCGCGGCAATCGCACATACGCCAGAAATCGGTCTTTGTCGTACCTCCCTTGGCTACGATCGAGATGCAGACGATGATAGAGCACGTGCGCTTTGAGTGAATTATGAACGGGGGCCAGTCGATCGGCGAAAGCCTGCATTCGGTCGAGAAATCCGGCAGTTTCCTGCGGATCGCGTCGCCAATCGATGTCGGGGTTCGGTTGCAGCTTGGTCAAGTACGTTCGCACGAAAACCTGCTCGTTCAACAGGTCGGGCTGGAGTGTCAAGAGTTCATCGAGTTGCGACCGCAGCATCTGCCGATGAATGGCATGCGAGCCGAACCCCTGGGAGCCGGGAGCGTGAAGGTCGTCGACTACCAGTGTGACCAGCTGGGGATGGTCAGGACGAGTCAGTCGCGACAAGAGCTGACGACGCTGGTCAGCGTCGAGTGGATCCGCGACAAGCCAATCGAGCGCGGAATCCTCGAATCCGTTCAGGCTGTTCTGGTGGCGCTGTAGTGCCCGCTGCTTGTACTGATCGCGCGAGATCAGGGCGGCGTCCAGCGTCGTCGGTAGATCCGGATCGGCGCTGAGTTCTTCTTTCTGGTGCGGGTACTGAATGCCAAAGCGGCCGCGCAGATACTCCAACGTCTTCTCGGGACTGCGATTGTACGAGAGTAATGCTCGCCGCGTCCGAATCTCCCACACGCGGTTGGTCTCACCGTGTCGTTGCACCCACGGTTCGAGCAGTGTGTCGAGTTTGTCGCCTTGCTCCGTGTTGAGCAGGTGGAGGCAATGCCAGTAGTAATACTCCTCCGTGCCGGGGATCAACTGTGTCAGGGCCGCCTCCCGATCGGTCGCCAAGGCGAAGTCCTCGACGAATTCCACCTCGCCGCCCCCACTTTTCGCCACCTGCAACAGCATGATAACTCCCACCATCAACAGAGGTTTCATCGTTCGCTCCTGCGAGGAAAGGTCACCGGCGATATCGGAGTGCAGCAGCGTGCGGGCTGCGATTGTGCGCCAAGTAAGAATGGCTCACACGAGGGACGCGGGCAAACGGCAAGAAGTTCCCAGTCGGACTGCGGTTTCAGGCCCACTGCAGCGTTTCGCGGAGCGAGGCGAAAGTGGGTGGCGATTTCGCAAGGCGTTGTGTGTCAATGAGTTGCGCTGCGGTTCCGTGAGTTTGCGCCGATTTCGTCGTGTGGCAAGGCATGTTGCTGCGAACAAGTTTCCTGCCGGAAGAGGCTGGAGAAGGGTGAGGAAGGATGGGCGGTGGTACCAGGATGGCACCCCGTTGTGGCGTTTCGTCACGAGGCCGTGGGACGTTCAACGAACTGCGCAGAGGCAGCACATTCCGCAAGGACGGAAAAATGGGGGCGTTCGGCGACAGGTCGGCACAGAAGACTATCCGCCATTGATCTTTTTTGTCGTCAGTAACCGAAGAACCACTCCATGAGCACTTCACTGTGAGCTTGGGAAGGGGCCGCAGTCGGAGCGTCCGCGACCGAGTCCGTCAGCAGGACGTGGCGGTGTGGCGGCAGACGACGGCGGCGGTCGTGCAGGCTGTAAGGCCTGTTCCCGCAGAGCCGCCGTGGGAGCCTGGCATAGTCGGCCCCTTACCGGCAGGCACGCGGATGCCGCCCACGGGAGAGACCACTTGCCGGACGAGTGGTTCACAAGTGACAATGTGCTGAGATTCCTGCGCGCCGAATTTCAACTCGGTAGATGTTCGTGTGACGACATCTTGTTCCAACGGCCGCGTTAACAGAGGATTGAATACTCATGTCTGCAGAACCACTGATCGCCGTATTCGTCGATTTCGAGAACTTGGCGATTGGCGTGCGAGACATGAAAACGGGCGACTTCGAGATTCGGCTCGTCTTGCGACGACTGCTCGAAAAGGGACGCATTGTCTTCAAACGCGCTTACTGTGACTGGCGAAACTACTCGGATGCCTTGCGGGATTTTCACGCGCAAGGCATCGAGCTGATCGATATCCCGCAGAGCAAGATGAGCGGGAAGAACAGCGCGGATATTCGTATGGTGGTGGACGCGATCGATCTCTGTTATTCCAAAAATCATATCGATGTGTTCGCCTTGATTTCGGGTGACAGTGACTTCTCGCCGCTCGTTTCAAAGCTCAAGGAGAACAACAAACGGGTCATTGGTTGCGGAGTCAAGAGCTCGACGTCCGATCTGCTGATCGCGAATTGCGATGAGTTTATTTACTATGACGACTTGGCGCGAGCGGCCAAGAAGACCCGCCGAGCCCCCAAGAAGACCAAGACGAAGGAAGATAAAAAGGATGAAGCGGTCGAGCAGTTGCTCGAGGTGCTGCAGTCGGTCGAGCAGGACTATGATCCGGTGTGGGGGTCGGCACTCAAACAGGCTGTGCGCCGCGTCTATCCGGGCTTCAACGAGAGCTACTACGGCTACAGCAGCTTCTCGGAGTTGCTCCAGGATATCGCGGCCAAGGGGTTGGTCGAGCTGGAATACGACGAGAGTCGCGGAAATTACCAGATCCGTCGCAAGCAGGCTTGAGCGGCAGGGCTTAAGACTTGAGCGGGGAGGCACCACGGACCATCGCTTCCGGTGCGGGGCAGACGGAGTTGGTTCGTTGCCGCGCGTTGCGAGGCTCGGACTCCCATTGTGATCCGCGGATCGGACGACCGCTCGTGCCGCTCGTTTTGGCGCGTTATAGTCCGTCCCGGCCGTTTCTATCCCTTCAGCAGGTCGCGGTATTTGGTGAGGAACTTGTCGAGCTTGGGGCGAATGACCGCGGCGCAGTACGATTGCGACGGGTGCGCTGCGAAGTAGTCCTGATGGTAGGGTTCGGCCTCATAGAACTTGCCAGCCGATTCGACCTGCGTGACGATCGGTGCATCGAAAGCGTGTGCGCGGTTCAAGTCGCTGATCGTCTGCTGAGCGGTCTTCTGTTGCTGTTCGTCATGATAGAAAACGACGGAGCGGTACTGGGTTCCGATGTCGTTTCCCTGCCGGTTAAGCGTGGTGGGGTCGTGCGTCTGGAAGAAGACTTGCAGCAGATCCGCATAGGTGATGGCCGCCGGATTAAACGTGATGCGCACGCACTCGGCATGCCCCGTTTCTCCCGTGCAGACCTGCTCGTACGAGGGGCGAGCGAGCGAGCCCCCACTGTATCCACAGACGACTTCGTTGACGCCGCGCAGTTGATTGAAGACCGCTTGCGTGCACCAGAAGCAGCCGCCGGCGAGCGTGGCGACGCTTAAGTCCTTTTTCGCAGACATGTGTTGTTTCCGCAGTGGTGATTGTATCGATCAGGATTCTCGATCTCTCGGGTGTCGTATTTCCTGTTTGGTTTTGGTTGCCCGTCGCGTCAGGGCAGATGTACTGCGACATTGTCGCACAACCGGGGCAATCCGCGGTAGCCCCTCAGGACTGCGCCCGGCACGAACCTATCGCTTCTCGTGAGAAAACCGCCGGGTGGGGGCGGCGACCGGAAGCGTTCTTTAGTCCCGCTCGCGCGCTGGGCAAGTGTGGCTACCAGGTCCAGACCGACTGGGAGCGGTTTGTCTTGCCGCCTGGTGAAGTTACTGGGGCGTTTTTGGGTTGGGCGCTGACGGGGCCTGGGGTCGCGGTACAATCCAGTCGTCGAAGCCGCTCGTCTGCTGTTTCACCGCCTGGCCGTCCTGCTGGGTGACGATCAGGGCTTCGGTGTGGGGGAGTTGTGCCACCAGCTTGAGTCCCGACTCGAGTCCCAACACACTGACGGCGGATGCCAGGCCGTCGGCATCCGTGCCGTTAGGTGCGAGAATGGAAACGCTGCTTCGCTGAGTGAGTCCGAGTCCGGTGTGGGGGTCGACGATGTGCGAGTAGCGGACGCCGGCAATCTCGACGTATTGAAAGGCGTCCCCGGACGTGGCGATGGCCCGCTGCGCCAGGTACCCAAAAACGCTCGGGGGGGCGGATGGCTGCAGGGGTGCGATCCCGACCAGCCAGCCGGGTTTACCCGGCGGCGGACCGCTGGCGGCCATGTCTCCGCTGGCATTCACAATGGCTCGATCAACACCCATTCGCTGCAATTCCAGCAGGGCCTGATCGAGGGCATAGCCTTTGGCGATCCCACCCACGTCCAGCCGCATGTGGGGTTTGAGCAGCTGAACGGTGCGGGCCTGAGCATCCACGACGATCGATTGGTAGCCGACTGCCGCGAGAGCCTCTTGCAGGCGGTCGGGGGCCGGGAGTTCACCCTGGCGACGAGCTCGCCGCCAGAGCTTCGTGAGGGGGCCGACGGTCACGTCAAATGCTCCGTCGGATAATCCGCTCAACCGCTGTGCCCGTGTCAGCACGGCGAGCAGATCGTCACTAACTCCGACTCCCAGGGGGGACGGAGCCGTCCCGCTTAACCGGCTCAATTCGCTGGCCCCGTCGTAATCGCTCAGCATCCGGTCGAGGGCCGCGATGCGGTCGAACGCGGCCTGGAAGGCCCGGTTTGCGAGTTCTTCATCGGGAGCATACAATACTATGATAAATTTCGTTCCCATATGTTCTTGTGTAGACTCGAATCGTTCGAGTCCTGCCGTATGACAGGTGGCCAAAACCACCCCTGCCCCGAAAAGCCAAGCGTTGAGTATCATGTCGTTGGTGCCCTGCGTTGGCGCTGCCCCTCTGTTGCCAGTGGCAGACTGTCTGGTTATCCATAGAAAGGACCGCAAATCTCATGTCTAGCGTAAATCGGCATCCTCGCGATGTACAACTAGTGATTCAAGGATTTACGTGGTTAAGTCTCCTGTTGTTTGCCGGCTTGCCCGTAGTGTGGGCTCAGGAAGCGGCCCGTTCCGTCCTGCCGGTTGAGAAAGCTGACGCCAAGTCTCAGGACGAGATGACGGAGTATATTGAGTTGATCGAGCATACCGACGCCAAGATCGAGATGGTGCCGATCAAGGGGGGCGAGTTCCTCATGGGGAGCCCGGAGGACGAGGAAGGTCGCAAGGACGACGAAGGTCCGCAGCACAAGGTGAAAGTGGATCCGTTTTGGATGGGCAAGTACGAAATCCGCTGGGATGCCTTTGAAGTCTGGATGTTTGACCTGGATATTCAGCGCCGTAAGCTGCTCGGTGGCACGGAGTCGGATCGGGACAAGGCTTCGTTGGATTACCAGATTTCGCAACCGACCGAGCCCTACACCGACATGACGTTCGGGATGGGTAAACGCGATTTCCCCGCCATTTGCATGACGCAGTTTGGGGCTCGGACGTTCTGCCAGTGGCTCACGCTGAAAACCGGTCGCTATTATCGGTTGCCCACCGAAGCGGAATGGGAATACGCCTGCCGCGCGGGTACCGCCGAGGCTTACTCATTTGGCGACGATGCGGGCGAACTGGATGACTACGGCTGGTATTACGACAATAGCGACGAGAAGTACCACAAGGTCGGTCAGAAAAAGCCGAATCCATGGGGACTCTACGATATGCACGGTAACGTCGCGGAATGGGTGCTGGACGAATTCGTGACTGACTTCTACGCCCAGTCCAAGGGCGCGGTGGCGGACAATCCGTTGGCAATCCCCACCAAGCTCTTCCCGCAAGTGGTGCGCGGCGGATCGTGGGAGGACGACCCCGAGCTATGTCGCAGTGCGGCTCGAGCGGGTTCCAGCCCCAAGTGGCAGGACCAGGATCCCCAGATCCCCAAGAGCATCTGGTACCACACGGATGCCTTGCATGTCGGTTTCCGGATCATTCGTCCGTTGGTCGAACCTTCGGAGCAGGAAAAGCAGGACAAGTGGGACAAGATGACGCCGTTCATTGACCGCAAGCAGGGACGCTAGATCGCTGCCCGGTGCGGGACGCGACAGGTGGCTCGCACGCAGGTCACAAATCTGCGGTGACGACGATCGGAAATGGCTGCTTTGCCGCTACAATGTGAGAGTGTAGCGGCAAAGCTTTTTCGTCATGGATGGTGAGGCACAGTGGAAGGGGCCGTCGCTACGTGGATCTTGCGGGAGGCCGCGGTGGTGGTCTTGTGGGCGGGATGCATCGCGTGGGTCCTCCCGCCCGGAAACGAGCTTGACTGTCGGGTGGATGACGTGCGAGCCTTGGAGAGCTGAGTCTTGCGTGGAGAAGTAAGGAATGACGCAAAAATCGCGTCGTGACTTCATTCGAGCCTCTTCGTTGCTGATGGCTACCGGTGCGGTTACCGGTACGTTGGGGATCGCTCGCGCGGTGCACGCTTTCGGGAGCGACGTGATCAAGATCGGTTTGGTCGGCTGTGGCAGTCGCGGCAAAGGGGCCGCGGTGCAGGCCCTCGGTACCACCGGTGGCCCGGTCAGACTGGTGGCCCTGGCCGACGTGTTTGAGGATCGGCTCCAGAGTGCGTATCGCCAGATCAAAGGCCGCCACGGTGACAGACTGGATGTTCCCGCCGATCGACGCTTCGTGGGGCTCGACGGCTACCGAGGGGTGATGGAATCGGATGCCGATCTGGTCATACTGGCGACGCCGCCCGGTTTCCGTCCGCTGCATTTCCAAGCGGCTGTGGAGGCTGGCAAGCACGTTTTTATGGAAAAGCCGGTGGCTGTGGACGCGGCCGGTGTGAATCGGGTGCTGCAGGCCAACAGCCTGGCGAGACAGAAGAATCTTGCCGTGGCGGTCGGACTGCAACGCCGTCACGAAGCGGCGTACATCGAGACGATCGCCCGCCTGCAGGACGGAGTCATTGGCGATCCGGTAACCCTGCGGGTCTACTGGAATGGACAGGGTGTCTGGACGCGACCCCGCCAGAAAGGGCAATCGGAATTGGAGTATCAGCTGCGCAACTGGTACTACTTCAATTGGTTGAGCGGCGACCACATTGTCGAGCAGCATATCCACAACCTGGATGTCGGCAACTGGCTGATCGGTGCCTGTCCGTCTGAAGTCAACGCTCAGGGCGGCCGCGAAGTCCGTAAACGTTATGGCGAGACGGGGACGGACTTCGGCCAGATCTTCGATCATTTCTTCTGCGAATACACTTACCCCAACGGCGCGAAAATGTTCAGTCAGTGCCGCCACATCGGCAACTGCTGGAACAACGTGTCGGAGCATGTGCATGGCACGAAAGGGTCTGCCGATATCAGTGGCGGCAAGATTTACGATGCATCCGGCGAGCGGATCTGGCAGACGAAAGCCGCTCGCGGCGGACACCAGCAGGAGCATCACGATCTGTTTGCCGATCTGTGGGCCGGCCGTCGTCCCAATGAAGGGGACTACGGTGCACAGAGCACCATGACCGCCATCTTCGGCCGCATGGCGGCCTATTCGGGCCAGGCGATGCGTTGGGAAGAGATGCTGGACTGCGAATCCGCGCTGGCCGACGTGGACCAACTCACCGCACTCGACGCCGCTCCGCCCGTTTTGCCCGATGCCGACGGAGATTATCCGGTGGCCGTTCCCGGCGTCGTTTAGGCCTCCTGCTGTCGCGTTGACGGTCTCCTGACGTGACGCTGGCCAGATTCACTCGCGCAACGGCCGGCGCAATCCCCATGACGAACGTTGATCGCGGGTAGCGGGCCAGTTGTCGTACCACCGAGACAAGCTCGGTGGAAACGGGGCATGGCGAGCGTCTGACTGTAGCGGGCCAGTTGTCGTACCACCGAGACAAGCTCGGTGGAAACGGGGCATGGCGAGCGTCTGACTGTAGCGGGCCAGTTGTCGTACCACCGAGACAAGCTCGGTGGAAACGGGGCATGGCGAGCGTCTGACGGTAGCGGACCAGTTGTCGTACCACCGAGACGAGCTCGGTGGAAACGGCGCGTGGCGAGCGTCTGACTGTAGCGGGCCAGTTGTCGTACCACCGAGACGAGCTCGGTGGAAACGGGGCATGGCGAGCGTCTGACTGTAGCGGGCCAGTTGTCGTACCACCGAGACGAGCTCGGTGGAAACGGCGCGTGGCGAGCGTCTGACTGTAGCGGGCCAGTTGTCGTACCACCGAGACAAGCTCGGTGGAAACGGGGCATGGCGAGCGTCTGACTGTAGCGGGCCAGTTGTCGTACCACCGAGACAAGCTCGGTGGAAACGGCGGCATGGCGAGCGTCTGACTGTAGCGGGCCAGTTGTCGTACCACCGAGACAAGCTCGGTGGAAACGGGGGCAGCGGACCAGTTGTCGGCCCGAACCTGTGCCCCGTCACCACCTACGGTTCCCATTGTCGCAGGCGGGAGACCAGTTGTTGGACTTCGCGGCGGTGCTTTTCGAACACACCGAAGATGACCAGGATGACTAAGCCGAGCGAGATACCGAAGACCCACCAGGGCCACGTATGATGGAGTACCCGTCCGGCATTCCAGACCATCGTCACGATCGACAGCAGCAGGAAGCTGGCACCCAGGTAGAGGAACGCTCGGACCCGCAGCAAGATCCCGGCGAAGATGCCGGCCACCGCGAGGCTGGCCAGGATGATCGGGCGCAGCCAGTCGTCGGATCCCTCGGGTACCAGCAGTTTCATGAACATCTCGCCGGTCGAACTGAGATAGATGATCATGACGCAGATATAGCGGATGGCGGTCAGTGTGTTGTCGTTCAGCCGGTCGCGATTGATGTAGGCCGCCACCAACACGGACAGTGCGGGCGGGATCATCCAGAATTGCGGCTGATCCGCGAGCACGAATCCCGTGTCGTTGAGCAGGGCCCACAGGGCTCCGTTCCCCATCACTGCGGCAGCGATCCCGGCCACGAACGAACGTCGCGTGATACTGAGGAAGACGTAGACCACGCCGGCGAAGAAGAGGACCAAGGGGTAGTTCGTCTGTGAGAACGCCATGGCGGTCAGAGCGGGGAGTACGGGGAGAAAGCCCCCGGTGCGCTGCATCGGCTCGGCAATCACCTGCCATCCGCGGCGACGGCAGAACTCGCCAATCGCGACACTGACGAAAGCGATGGCCATGACGATGTAGGGCCAGTAGTCCCTGAAGATGCCGAAGTTGAACAACTTTGGCTCGGCCAGGTAGATGTGAGCGGACAAGATGGCGGCGATGACCTGCGCGGCATAGACATATCCCTCGCGTCCTTTATCACTCAACGACAGGGGATCTCGGCCAGGTAACACGGCCATGCAGAGCAAGGCGATGATGAAACCAAGCAGCATGACGCTGATCGCAATCACTTCGGGCATCGCGATCGGGGCCCCTTCGCCCGGACGAAACGTGGTGACTTCCAGCAGCAGGACGCCAGCCAACGTGACCCCCGTGGTCACCGCCAAGATCGCCGAGGTGCGCCGTAGCGGCTCGAACCAGTCGCTCGTCGCTCCGACCCATCGTGTCAACAGCAGGTTATAAACCAGCGTCATTCCCGCCAGCACGATGAGGAGTCTGGCTGAATATGCCAGCAGGGCGGAATCGCCGGTAGAGCGGGCGACGTCCGCCCAACCGATGAAGATCGCCGACACCGCCACCAGGCAAAGCGTAAAACACTGCATCGCGAACCGCCGCCGCTGTTGTGCCAGGCATGACATGCCATAGGCCAACATCAACGGGGCGAAGGCTACCGACATCCGCATGGCGCGCTCTTGTGCCGCGAAAATGGTGACAAAACCGAGGCTGCTGATCATCAGCGCACTCAGGACGTTCAGGCCGGGCAGCCAGCCAGAGACATTCTCGAGTCTGGCAATCGGTCGAGGGATTTGCAGACGCGCGGCAACCTGAGCCAGATTCGCTCCCCATTTCCAGAGATGCCCGGTGAACGCCACATAGGCTGCCCCCAGCAGGCATGCGCCGACGATGGTGCCGGTGGCACCCCACGTGCCGACCTGCTCGCAGAGGTTCAGGATCAGTGCGATCAGGACCAGGCCCCACAGGTATGCGGCGGCCAGACTCACGCCGATCAGGCGATCCCACAGCATGGCAAATAGCAGCAGACCCAGCGCGAGAATCGCCCCGGTACCCCACGGATTCATAATCACGATCGCGGTCGAATGGCCTGCCAGTCCCGCGATGGCCGAGATGGCGGAACCGCCGATACCGACCAGCAGCATCACGGCCAAGCTGATGACAGCCGCCGTGGTGTGGACGCGAGCCACGGGAAATCGCTCGTCCAGCGATTGATTCCGCATGCCCTGGTACCAGATTTCGATGGCCAGCCAGAACAGCCCCACCAGGCTGGCCGTCATGACGTTCGCGTACAAGAACCCGATGACGACCTGGTCGCGCAACGCGGTCGTCAGGTGACACCACAGCACGGACGTGGCAAAAACGGCCACGACCGCCGAGGCATA
The DNA here is from genome assembly GCA_963802295.1 of uncultured Planctomycetota bacterium. Lineage (GTDB taxonomy): Bacteria > Planctomycetota > Planctomycetia > Pirellulales > Pirellulaceae > JAJRVM01. The sequence continues at coordinate 249,515 of CAWDIM010000019.1, forward strand.
CGCAAAAGCCTGCTTGCGCAGTCGCACGGCTTGCGCCGCAAAGAACAGGAACAGACCGATGGCCATGCCCATCGTCCACCACGGTGCAATCGGATCATCCACACAGCCTCGCACCAGCAAGACAACGACGGCCAAACTGGTTAACGTGGCCGCGCGGCTGAGATACGTGATCCAGGTGTCACCGTCGTGGGACGATTGTCCGCCAGCAGGCAATTCCCTCGGCGATTAGTGCCACCGCTAACCAGCAGGCAGTCAGTACGTGGTAGGCCATCCACGTGCCGTTGGCAGCAAACTGGTGCGCCGTGGCGGCGACCAGCGCGGCAATGGCGCAGGGAGCGAACACCGCCAGCAGCGCGAGCCAGTGGGGAGCGCGACGGAAGTGGATAAGCAGGCCGAGCGAAACAAGGATCGCGGCGAGATAGCTCGGCCATTGGCCCAATTGCGTCACGACACTCCCAACCTGATCCGGAGCTGCGAAAATCTCGCTCAGTGACCAGAGCGACAAGACCACCGTCGCCGCCGCGGCGGCAAACATTTGCACGTCCAGCAGAACTTGGCCCAACCTGGCTGTGGCGCGGTTGATCCAGTGGTCCAGCCCCAGCCAGGCCAATGCATAGCCTCCCAGCCCGCAGGCGGTCCACTGAGCCAGCAGGGCATAGTACTGACTCGTTCCCGCTTGCCCGCGGCTGAATGTCGGAATCAGCACGGCCAGGGCAATACAGTACTGCAACAACAGTGACCCAAGCAGCGCGTACACGGCAGTGCCATCGCGAACGGCGGTCACCAGCATGGCAATGACGAGCAAAGCCAAGGGAATGCCATAGAGTGCGCCGGCTGACATGTGACCAAAAAACGAATCGGTCACTGGGCCCTGGAGTAGTGTTCCCTGCAGCATCTGTCCGGCTGCCAGCATGGTCAGGAAGGCAACTGGGGCGGTGCCGATCGTCGCCGACAGGTCGCGGACGCTATTCAAGGTGATGCCACTCAGCGGGGCAGAAGGGAGCTTCCGTGAAGCCCAGTGCCCCAGCGGTTTGCGGGCGGTCAGCAGCATGGTCCAGGTCAGAGCATAGATGGCCAGGAACCAGCGCAGCGCGGAGGCGGCGGAAATGGAAGCTTCGAAACGCCCCGCCAGCAACAGCGGGATGATGGCCGTCGCGACGACCACTCCCGACAATCGCGTCAAAGTAATCTGCTCGTACAGCAAAACGGCGATCGCTGCAAATACGCAGGCCAGGGCGACCCAACTGCCTGACTGGTATGCGACGCAATGCCAGGTGTCGACTTCCGACGGGCTCGCTGCCGACAAGAACCCCAGCTCCACCAATGCTCCGGCGCCACAGCCGGCGATGCCCATATAGACCAGTCCCAGAATGACGGCTCCGAGCAGCAGTTGGTCGACCGAGGGCCAGGCCGGTTTCAGCAGTTGGTGGGCCCGAGGCCAACGCCGGCAGGCCCGACGTGCGGCCGTGGAAATGGCGCACCAAATACTCAGTAGGGAAAACTGCCATTGCCAGTGTCGGAGGTCTACCAAAGGATACTCCGACCAGTTCTGGCGCACGGAGTATGCCGCCGTCGCAAAGGCGATAGCGACCGTGGCGGCGGCATGGGAGGCAGTGGCCAGTCGTGCACTACGGCCAATTCCGGCGGCGATAGCCCACGTGACCGCCACACATACTGCATACAGGGCGTGTGTGCCAAAGGCATTCGCCTGAACATTCAAGACAAACGGAACGGTTAGTGCAGCGGTGAAGGCCCCCGACATCGCCAGTGGCTCGATGACCGCCGCCCGGTATGTTGCAGCAGCCTCACTGGCCATGGGCAAGCCTCGCCAAACACGTCCCAGCCACAGTCCCCAGCCATACAAGACGACCAGCAGTCCATGCATGATGATCGAGGACAGAAGTGGTCGCGCCAGACTACAGTTGGCATCCGCTAACGTGCCGCTGAACCAGTCATTGAACTGGCACAGGTGCACCAGTGCGATGAGGGCCAGGACCGAGCCCAGTGCCGTGACCCACTCGCGCCCGATACGCGGACAGGCCGCCAGCACACTGATCGCGTAGAAGGCGAAGAGGAGTGTGGTCCAGTCGCCGTCCACCTGCGACCAGAATCCGGCATGGAGGGCGATTGCCAGTGACACGACGGCAATTCCTGCCGCGCCGGCCAGGTACGCCCGTCCCGCGGCGACGCGTCGACGAGTCTGCAGAGTCAAGCCGATCGCGCCGGTCACCAGGGCCAACACCAACAGCACTACCGCACTACGCCCCATCAACAGGGCGTCGATCAAATCGCGTCCTCTCGGCGTCTCTGCCATTGCGAACTGGCCGTTCACGTGGTGGAACAGCAGCAGGGCGGCGAAGGAAGCTGCCGCCATCGCGCCGGCGTGCAAGACAGGGAGTCGCCCGACGACGGCCAGCGCAATGAGGGCCATCGCCGTCACCGTGCCGACCGCGATCAACACGGGCGGCGAGGGCCAAGCCACGATCAGCGTCCCCAGCATCATCATCCCTCCCAGGATGGCCAGGGCGGTGCCGGCCGTCCGCGTCTCGGCCATTCGTTGGGAATCACAGCGGCGTTGGATGGCCACTCCCAGACTCAATACCACCGTCGCCGCAACGCTCAGTGAAGGGCTGAGCAGCGTGAACGTCTCGCGGACCGCACCGCTGACCCAGGCCTGCAGACCGAGTGGAACGGCGAGCGAGAACGCTGCGACTCCCAACACGGTATACGTTTGTGCGGCACGCGCCGGTGTCAGGTGTTTCTTGAGCGAGACGGCGTGCAATTGCGACAATGCCGCGGCCAGGTAGCAGCCCAGTGGCAGGGCAAACAGAGCCGTGGCGGCGGCAAGCGGCCAGGATGTCGGGACGTCCGCCAGGCGATTGATCACCAACTGGCCAGCCGATGTGCCGATGACGACCACGGTCAGCCGCCACCAGCCTTCGGAAAAGAGCGCCCGCGCGGAAAGTGTCGTCACGACGCCATAGCCGAGCACCCCCACCAGAACCGCTGCTATGTAGAACGGACTGGTCACCGGAGTGCGAGTTTCGCCGCTGCCACCCAAGACAATTCCGGCGGCAAAACTGAGAGGAACCAGCAGCGTCGCGATGATCAGCACGCCACGACTGGTCGAACGCAGCTTCCAGCGCCGGAGTGTATAGAGTCCGGCAGCGTGAATTGCGACCGTGCCCAGCATAAACAGCAACGCGGGAAAATACTGAATCTGCTCGCTAATCTCCGCCAGCTTGGCGGCAGACTGATCACCAGTCCGATGGCGCTGCCCACGATCAGAATACCGCTGGCCAGTTCTCCCCAGCGAATGTTCTTCTCTTCCATGAAGGACTGCAGCATGTCCGCCATGGTGCGACGGGGAGAGAAGGCAGCTGCGGCGGCAGGTTCCGGCTCAGGAACGTCCAAGGGATGGAGGACGCGCGCCGAGGTCGAGGCAACGGGCTGGGAATTCTCCAGGACCAGCTCGGCGTCCACGACTTCCTGATCAGCGATTTCCCGTTCAGTGATGTCTCGATCAGTGGCCCACGACGGGACTGGGGGCGACTGGGCGGGTGGCTGAGGCAGGGCGGGCGACGGCAGTGGCGAGGTGCCGCCCGCCGCACCGGCGTCCCGACCTGGTCCGGCGTCAACCGTCGGCTCAACCCGGTCAAATCGTTGTTGGTCCAGGCCGACCGGCGCCCGGAGTTTTTGCGCGGCGGATCTCAGAGCCCCCATCACGTCTTGAAATGCGTCGTCCTGGATCTCTTTAATAGCGTGCAAACGATGAATCAACTGCATCGCCTGTTCGACGTCCTGCCGCTGCCGGGCGATGGTGTGGTATCCGCAATGCCCGCAGACGCCTTGTTGGATCCCCGTCGGGTGCCCGCAGCGGTAGCAGTACTCGCGGCGGTCCGCCGCCTTGTCGGCGATTCCCATGGTGCGCAGTATGGCTGCGGCCAGCAACCACAACCCATGACCAATGAGGGTGATGACGGCTAGGATCAGGAATCCGACTACCAGCAGAACGAGGAACTCGGCCATGTCAGTCACCGGGTCACGAGATTTTGGCGTAACGGGAACGGTCGGTCCAAAGTGTTTTTCTTGAACGTCGAGCCGGGTTTTCACCCGACACAAAACTAGCATTTCCCTGAACCGCCGGAGCGAGTCAGCTGCCGCAACCCCTCCAATCCGACTGACCTGTTCGGCAGCCACGGTTTCTTGGCGGCGGCTAGCGTCTCAATGTATCACGCGACCGTCGCTGTGGCGACGCGAAAAGGGGGCCGAGCCCCCCGAGAATCGGCTCGCCGTATCGACGCACGGCTCCGGATCTCGTACAGTCTTGGCGTGAAATGCCACGGATTGCTGGCGGGTTGGCATCGCCTTGTCGCGTGGTCCCTGCCCGGTGCGCACGAGATCATGCGTCACGGTCGGCAAGGTCGCTGGCGGAGCGGAGTGAAGATGAACAAGGGGTACATTTACTTTGCGATGGCCTTTTCCCTGGTGGTCGAATTCCTGAACATTCGCGTGCGACGACTGCGGAGCGACAAGACAGTCGCCAGCCAGACAGCGGAAGTTTGAAGTCCTGAGCCCGCGAGCGATTCATCAGCGTACTGGCGTGTCACGTGCTTGCATGTTCAGGATCCTCAGCACGCTGAAACGGAACGGCATCGAATTGTCGACCGGCAAATGACCGACACACGCGAATCGCAAGTCAGGGGGCATGGTCCGCCTTCAGCCCGTTCCCTCCGATTGTGAGTCTCCCAGGCACCAGCTTGGTCGGCGACCGGCCGGCGCAACGTGGTCGGGCGTCAGCGGCAGGCCGATGCCGACCCGTGCGACGCGCATGGCAGCTGAATCGTCCATGCCCCGTGCGGCATGCACAGCCACCGGAGACTCATGGCCAGTGGCTCATGACAACCGCTCGCCGCCCAGCTATTTGGTGGGCGTCAACTGAATGTTGCGAAACTCGATCGGAGTGCCTTCCGACTGCAGGCAGACGGCTCCGCTGGTAACATTGCAATTCGTGGCGTGGTTCACCAGATCACCATTCACTTTGACAATGACTTGATCAGCCTTGCAGGTGATCTCCAGCTTATTCCATTGGCCCAGCTTCTTTTCGGAATCGTCAGTCAGGTTTTTGTGGCGCCGGCCGTCTTTGCGCTGTTCTTCATTCGCGACATCCAGTTCCGTACCGATGACCCAGAAGTCACCCGCGTCACCTGAGCCGAGTTGGACTTCGATGGATTTGGGCCAGACTCCCAACGCTCCGGGGGTCGAACTGTGGACCAACACACCGTTATTTCCCCCCTTTTCCGGCCACCGCCACTCGAGGGTCAGCACATAGTCTGAAAAATCACCGCGATCGGTGCGCAAGTACCCGACCGGCTTCCCCGTGCACTGCAGCAGGCCGTCCTTTACCGTCCACACATCGGCGGGTGTGTCAGGAGTCTGCGGTTGAACCGACCAACCGGAGAGATCCTGGCCATTGAATAATTCGATGGTTTTGCCTGCCGCCGGTGCTTCGGCGGTGTCCAGGGTGGTCAGGTCGATATTCTTGAATTGGACCAGCATGGGTGGGCCGGCGTGGACCTGGAACGCCAGCAACCCGGACATGGCGCGCTTTTCTACCTGATCGTCCGTCACTTCCACGGTTACCACCCCGTTGATTTTGTGGACCAGATGGTTGCCTCGGGCGATGATCGTGTAATGATTCCAGTCTTCCTTTTTGACGATGGCCCGAATCTCGTCGGCCTTGCCGATTTCCCCGACGACTTTCTTGTCCCCGGTATCGGTCACGAGCACGTTCTGGCCGGTCAAGGCCACGATTCCCCGGCCACCCTCCTCGTACAGAATGCCGGAGAATTGTCCGGCGGCATCGAAGTCGGCCTGGTAACCGTGAATCACCCAATCATCCAATTCCTTGCTGCGATACTGAATGCCGGAGTTGCCGTCGACGAGGCGAAAATCGAGGTCGAGTTGGAAGTCTTTCAGCTCGCCACCACGCCAGATGAGAAACGTGTTGTGCGGGGTCGGATTGTCGGCCGTGGTCTGTCCACTGATCACGCCGTCTTTCACGCTCCAGAAGCGGGGATCGCCGCTCCAGCCGTCGAGGGTCTTCCCGTCGAACAACGACACAGACTTGGTCGTTTCCGCGGCGACCGCGTCGGGGGTCAGCGGGGCGGATGGCGAGAGGGCGGCCAATAGAGCTAAGAACAAGATGGTTGGCAGATGTCTCATCGTGGATGTCTCCCGTGGGCGTGTGCGCGAGGCAGGTCAGAATCACCTGATCACGATACAACGCTGCGGCACCCAAGTCAAACTGGCCTCCGGGGACTCGCCGCGACAGCCTCGCGGGATATTTTTCTTGACATCGTGGCAAAGAGCGGCCAAGATCCTGCCCAGACACGGTGGACGACTCGTTGACCAAGTCTTCGGGAGGTCGCGCGGCATGAACATGAAACTGGGTTTGGGGTTGTACCGGCATCAGCTCAATCGCGAGAACTTCGATTTTGCCGTGCAGTGCGGTGCGACGCACATCGTGGCCCACCTGGTGGACTATTTCCATCAGGCCCAAGACAATCCCCGTGACGGCCAGCCGACGGGCGGCAGTCAGGGATGGGGTTTGGCGGGTCGAGTCGGCCAGCTTTGGACGAGCGACGAATTGTCCATGTTGAAGCGACAGGTCAACGAGGCGGGGCTGGAGTTGCATGCGATCGAGAATTTTGACCCCGCCCATTGGTACGACGTGCTGCTGGATGGACCGCGGAAAGGGGAGCAATTGGAGGACCTGAAGACGCTGATTCGTCGCGTCGGGGAGGCCGGCATTCCCGTGCTGGGGTACAACTTCAGCCTGGCGGGCGTGGCGGGCCGCATCAGCGGTCCCTTCGCCCGTGGCAAGGCGATTTCCGTCGGCATGGAGGCGGTCGACGATACGCCCATTCCACGTGGGATGGTCTGGAACATGGTCTACGATCCCGACGCGCCGGCGGGAGAGCTTCCCGAAATCACTCATCAGCAGCTCTGGTCGCGGCTGGCCGCGTTTCTCGACGCGCTGCTTCCCGTCGCCGAAGCGGCCGGTGTGCGACTGGCTCTGCACCCCGATGATCCCCCCCTGCCCCGAGTCCGCCGGCAGCCGCGATTGGTCTATCAGCCCCACTTGTATCAGCGCGTGATTGACCTGAACCCGTCACCCGCCAATACACTCGAATTCTGTGTCGGCACGCTGGCCGAAATGACCGAAGGCGACATCTACGACGTCGTGAATCAATACAGCCGACAGGGACGTATCGCCTACGTGCATCTGCGCAATGTGACCGGAAAAGTCCCCCGTTACCGCGAGACCTTCATCGATGACGGAGATGTCAATGTGCTGCGAGTCCTGCGGATCCTGCACGAGAACCAGTTCCACGGCGTCGTGATTCCCGACCACACTCCCCTGCTCTCCTGTGATGCTCCCTGGCACGCCGGCATGGCCTACGCCATGGGCTACATCCGAGCAGCGCTGAACACGATCCAGGCCGAGTGACTGCGCAGCGCACTCCCACTCTTAATCTTAATCTTACTCCTAACGCGGGCTGCGCCCGCAACCAAAACGGGAAATCCGAAATCCCAATATCGAAATCCCAAACAAATTCGAAATCCAAAATTCGAAATCCAAAACCTCCGCTGCCGGCAAAACGGCCGCGGGCGGGCCCCCAGCAGATTCTCACCAGCAGCATGCCATTGCGTCCTCCGTTTTCCCTTCCTCCCTTCCTCCCTTCTTCCCTTTCTCCCACTTTTCTGTGCTTCGAATTTCGGATTTTGTTCCAAACATGCGCGCACGGTGCGCGCATCCTACACGCGAAAACTTTACTCTCCCGTCCTCCAGACCGGACCAACGGCAGCGGATTCGGGCCGGTGGGCCCCAAGCAGATTCTCACCCCGCAGGGCATGCTACTGGATGTTTCGTCCTTCGTCCTTAAGCGTTTTTGTCATTGGCATTTCCGTCATTCGAATATCTTTGGGATGTGGTGCTCCGGATTTCGGATCTTCTTCCAACCTGCGTTCACCGTGCGCAAGTCATGGATTAAAACGTTGCGGGTGCGCACCGCTCATGGCCGCAGCCACGCCTGACGGCTGCGAGAGTGGTCTGCTGAATGCGAAATGCGGACAGGGGAAGCGGGATCTTGGAGTCCCCACCCGCCACGCGCCGTGACCATGACGCGCGACGCCTCACAGCTCGCGCCTCTTTTCGTCGCGGCTCAGAACCCGATGCTGGCGCCACCGTCAACGGCCAGGATGGCGCCGGTTACGAAGCGTGCTGCCGGCGAGCAGAGAAAGGTGGCGGCCAATCCGATATCGCGCGGTTGGCCGAAACAACGCATGGGTGTACGGTCCAGGATTCTCTTGCTCCGCGCATCGTCTCCCGCCAGCGATTGATGGAGCATCGGCGTTTCGATCCATCCTGGAGCGATACCATTGACTCGCACGCCGAGTCCTGAGACCTCCACGGCCAGTGTACGGACCATGCCGATGTAGGCCGACTTGGCGGCTGAATACGCGACGACCTTCGGAATGCCGAAGTAGGAGGCCATCGAGGCGATGAAGAGCAGATTGCCGTGTTTTCGTTGGAGCATTGAGGGGAGAACACAGCGGCAGAGGTTGTGCGCGGCCACCAGGTTCGTCTGGATGACTTGGTCGAACTCCAGCACGGTGGTGTCGACGGCCGGCTTTTTGAGGTGGATACCAGCGCAGTTGACGAGAATGGAGAGGGGGCCTTTCTGGCGCTGTACCTGCTCGATCCAATCAGGCACGGCATCGTGGTCCGTGACGTCCTGTACTTCGTACGAGGAGCGGGGAAGTCGTTCGCAGGCCTCCTGCAGCACATCTTCCCGCCGTCCCACCAGGATCACGCGAGCCCCGGCTTCCTGAAAACACTCGGCGATTCCCAGCCCCAGACCACTACCGCCGCCCGTCACCAACGCAATTTCGTTGTCCAGGCGAAAATCACCATTCTTCATCTGCTCACCTCGTCAGCCAATTACGACCCCGACGCTCCCACCTCCAAACTATACCGCGCCCTCACCCGGCTGGGCGAGCGAATTGGCCGAATGGGCGCTGGTTGACGGATGTTGGAATCCGCGCCGCGGCCAGTTCCACCGTCACTTTGGCTTGTTGCCGGCGCGAATCAGCTGCACCACCACGGCCAGCGAGATGAAGGCGGCCACGACGGCCACGCCGTACCAGCGCGCGTTCGACCACACGGCGTACATACTGCCAAAACCAGTCCAGACGATCGCCAGCACCATCAAGGTATTCCAGATTACGCGCCGGTAGCCGCGCGGCATGTGCGGGCCCAACAGGGTCTTCTGGTTCATCACCAGCAGGAACGTGCAGTAGGCGATGGGGATCAGCGTCATGCCGAAGACGGAGGTCGGCACGGCGAGCCAGAATTGGGCTTTGCCCCCCGTCCAAATAAAGGGAGCGAGCGCGCCGACAGCGGGCATCATCGCTCCCAAACGATGCGGCCAGCCTTTGGATTCAATCCCCAGCATCTCGCAGACGACAAAGCCGTTGATCAGCATCAGTATGATGATGCTCGACACAGCCATGCTCACGACCCCAATGCCGAAAATGTAATGTGCGAACACATCTCCGGTCAGCGGCGAGAGTGACTGCGCCAGATCGAACGCATCCCGTTTGACGAGCATGGCGGCCATCCGTCGATCCGCTTCCGGGAGCTCCGCGACCAGCTGCCGCTTGGCGTCGTCGCCGAGTGCCTGAAAACGCTGCTGGCCCATCTCGGTGGCCACCCGCTGCAGGGCGATCTGTTCAAATTTCTGGGCGAGGGCTGGGTCGGGCTGGATGAAGGTTCCCGAGGCGTCTTGCTCGCCCAGGAATCCCGGCGAGGCTTGCGCGTGAAATTGGCTGGCCGAGGCAATCACGACACAACTGGTTGCGAGGATGAAGGGGACAAACAGTCCGGTGGAGAGGTCGAAGATGGCGAGTCCCCGGAAATCCCGATCCCATCCGCGGCGGAGCATGGAGTAAGGCAGCAGAAACGTCATGTTGATCCCCACGGCGGTGGCCGTCACCGTGATGATCACATCCCTTTGTTGTCCCACAATCATCTCGATCCAGTACGGTCTGAAATCCTCGGCGACAGCCGCGAGGTACGGTTGGAAAGATGAAGCGGGGGACGAGAGCAGGTGGAAATCGGGCACAAAACCGCGCACGATCTGCAGCCACGGCAGCCCGTCGCCGGTGATACTCATTTTGATCACGACGCCAAAGAAGCAGAGGACGATTACTCCCACCATGGCCTTCAACAGCAACTCGAACAGCCAGATACCCTTGCGGCCGCGATCGTAGAACAAGACGACGACGATGCAGACCAGCAGAATCGCACCACAGGCCACGAGCTTACCCGCGACATCCGGCATCGCGTCGGTCCCCAGCAGGTTGGGCAGCAGATTCTGCCGTAAGGATGCCGCTCCCAGGCTGAACTGTGGCAGCGACCAGACCAGGTTCGCCATCAGGGTGGCCAGGGCCCAGCCCCAGCCCAGTACGGGATTGACATGCTTGTTGATCGCTTGGAACGGACGCTCGCCGGTCGATAAAGTTACATAGCCGATGGCGCTGAGCATAATCACGCCCAGGATCATGGCGACCGGTTGCGTCCAGAGAAATGCGGTGCCCCCCAGCACTCCCAGATAGAGGCTGCCGGCCAGTGAACCGCCACCCAGCGTGATGGCGCTTTGCAGCCAGCCAGGTCCCGACAGACGCGTATAGACGCCCACGGTTGCCAACGGTCCCTTCTGGCGGGCCGCAAGAATCATCTGCCGTTCACGCTCCACATTCGCGCCGGCGGACGTCCGCGGTGGCGTGGTGCTGGAAGGCAATGGGGACGCGCTGCCGTGATCGTCGGGTTGATTCATTCGTTGGTCCATGATATCCGCGTTCCCTTGTCAGACTCACCCTCAGATAGGGCGAGAAACTCAACTCCAGCGGCTTTCCCGACGCCCGTGGGCACCGCTCCACTACGTCGCTCGGCCGGCCCTGGCAGGCTACGAGCGCCGCGGTCGAGCGGCTTCCTCGAGCAGCGCATCGATGTTCTCGCTCGGCACATGGGGTGGCACGCCACCGCCACAGGACAGCACGATCCGGCGGCGGTCGGACAAGCCGTCCAGCGCACTGCGCACGGCCCTCCGCACGTCTTGCGGAGTCCCCTTCGCCAGCACTTGGAGTGGCGGAATATTTCCCAGCAGCGTTACGTCGTTGCCAACCCAGTTGCGCATGTCGGGCAGGGAGTGTTCGTAGGAAAAATTGAACAGGTTAACGCCAATCTCCGCCAGATGAGGCGCACAGACTCGACCAGGCGCGTCATTGTGAAAGAAGCGGACTTGGGCGTCGATGGCCGCGAACACTCGTTTCAAGTAAGGCTTGGCGAATTCCAGGAAGTCGTCGTCGCCCAGGAAACCGACCAGGTCGTCGAGAATGAAGATGCCATCGATACTCGAGATCGTGGCAGCTTGATGCTGGATCCAATCGACCAGGAAGGTGGTGACGTTATCGACGAGAGCATGAGCCAATTCGGGCTGGAGCTTGATTCCCAACAACAACTCGGTGTTGCCGGCCAGAAAGCCGGCAATATTAAGTGGCCCGCGCGCCACGGCGAACCGGATGTGGTGCCCCTCTTGCTCGATTTCCCCGCGGCAGTGCACCAGGCGTTTGAGCATGAATGGTGCGAGCCCGTCCTTGCGCGGGTCGGGCACGGGGAGCGCAGCCAGGACGGCGAGATCGTGCGAGACGCTTTCGGCGAACGGAAAATCATGTTCGTGCCAAACGCACTTGGCGCCGAAACTGGCCGGTTCGGTGCACATTCCCCATTCCGACCAGAAGCCTGGCAGGAACATGGCGTCGGGAAAGCGGCGCAGGGCCTGGAGATTCGCCTTCAACCACATCGGCTCGCTGGTATAGTAGTCCATGATCGACATGCCGGCCCACGCCGGCAGCCAGGGACTGTCGATGATCAGTCCGACGGGGAGCGGATCGACGGACGCGCCGCCGAGCACATCGAGTAGCAGCTCCCATTGTGCTTGATGCATGTTTCGGCTCCAGAACCTCGACTCCCAACTCGCTCGCTGCAACTCCCGACGTCCGCGCCACTTTGATCGCTCAGAAGGTCCGCACCGGGATCTCTGCCCCTTTCCGCTCGGCCGACAGGTAGGCGCTGTAGATGGTGGAGATCGAGTCGGCTGCCAGATAGCTGTCACTCTCGACGGGATCGCCGTATGCCACGGTGCGATAGAAGGCTTCCATTTCCTGGGGATAGCCGGTGAACCAATCCTCATCGGGAGGCAGATTGGTCCAGCCTTGCTTGGTACCGATCTTCTCCACGGTATAAATGTCCTGGAAGTTCGCCTCGAGCGGATTGTAGATCTGCATGGCCGTGTTCGGGTTAATATTGCAGACCGTGCGGTGGTTGTTGGCGGCGATTTCCAGCCAGTTGTGGATGCCGCCAAGCACGATATCCGAGGCAAAAACGGTGGCGATTGTCTGGTCGTCGAAAACGACGTGCATCATGGCGAAGTCGTCGATATCGTAGTAGTCGCGGCGGATATGTCCTTCATCGCGGAAGTTCGGCGATCGTGTCAAGGCGTGGGTTCGCGCGGAGACCGCGACGGGCCGGATCGGGTTACCGTTGCGAGTTCTCCCCTCCACTCGTTTCAAGTACAGGGCCGCGGTAAGCGGATGACATCCCTTGCCGATCAGCACGCCTCCACCCGAGTGTTTCCAGTACGCGTAGGTGGGGTTGTGAGATCCCGAATGCGCTTCTTCACCGTGGATCCACAAGATCTGCGCCCCGGTTTTCTCGAGAATCTCCCGCTCCTTCTGGATCGCCGGGGCGTAGACCCAGTTCTCGGCGTAGAGGATGCGCCCCTGGCTCGCCCGCTCGGCGGCGAGCATTCGTTCGACACTCGCCAGGCCGTGAACCAACGCGTCCTGTTTCGGAAAACGGTCGCCGTGGAAATCGTCGGTGCCGTCGCCGAGATAACCCGTCAGCGGTTTCTCGACAATGGCGAATTTGTTGTGCTCGAGGGCCGCCACCGCCACTTCTTCGTGCCCGGCCACCAGCACGCAGCAGTGGACCACGTCGACATCATCGATGAGCGATTTTAGCGAGCCATAGGCGCGAATGCCACGCTCCTCGGCGTATTGATCGGTCTGCTCCTTGTCGAGCGCGTAGACTCCCATCACTTCGACGTGCGTACCGTACACCCGGCGAATCGCTTCAAAGTGGAACCTGGCCGAGAACCCGGCTCCCACAATGCCGGCGCGAACGTGCTTTTTGTCCATGGCGAATCCTTCGTACTCCTGCCGAACATGACCCGGGCGAAGTGCCCAAACTAGGCCTGTGGCAACGGTAAGTCAAGTGTATGGACTCGCCCTTCAGCCTCCCTCCACGCGGCCACGGTTCGCCTGCCGGTCGAGTCGGCAGGCTGCTTACGCCAATCGGCAGCACTTCCTGCATTCCAGCGGGCGGACAATCGTTTGCGGCGGCGCCAGGGGGCCGGCGCCGAGGGATGACGGCTGTGCCGGTTGTCCCCGTTTCGCCAAGTCCGCTGAGGACACCGGGATTATCGCGGGGGGCGATTTCGTGGCAGGTTATCCATCTCACGACAAAACAGCAGCGTCCGTGCGAGGGCCATTGTTCATCATTGGTCACTGGCGGTCGAGTACGACTGTTTTACGCCAGCTGTTGGCGTTGGACCGGCAGTTTACCTTTCCGAACAACTCTGTGTGCTTCGCGCCGCACCACTTTCAGCGTGAGCTGTTGACGTGCCCCGCCGTTTCCTCTGCTGACTGTGGACCCGGCCCGCGCTAGTCCAATGATGGCGGGGGTGCCGCGTCGACCTGCCCTTGGCGGCTATCGAGTTTCACGGGACCGTCACCGGCATGTGGCAACAACTGTCCCCACTTTCTGAGACGGTAGTTTCGAATGAGGTAGTACAAACCGTAATAGGTGGGGTAAGCCAGCAGCAAGCCAATGACCGAACAGCCGAGCCACAGTGGCGCAGCGATCTCAATCAAGCGGGACCAATAGAAGGTGACCGTTGCCCACCAACCGGGTGGTGGTTGTGCCAGACGCGTCCACCAGTCGCGGTGGACCGGTTCCCAACCAAGCATCGAACGGCCAACCACATAGCAGGAGTAATAGATCGGTACGAATGTGGCCGGATTGGAGATCCAGACGATGGGGAGTCCAATCAACTTATTGCCCCGCAACAGCCAGGCCAGGAAGATATTGATCATCATCTGGAAGCCGACGGTCGGAGTGAAGGTGACAAACACCCCAATCGCCGCGCCCAGTGCTAAGCGGTGTGGAGGGTCATCGGCATGCAATATATTGTGATACACGAACTTCCGGACACGACGGGCATGCCATCGGAAGCGGGCACGGATATGGCGGCGATACATCAGACGACGGCGTCCCTCAGCATTCCTGCGGCGTCTTCCGGTCCGGGCAACCGACAAGTTGCATCCAGCCGACATGGTTGACGTCGCGTGATTGTAGTCGGTTTCCCGCATGGCGGGGAGGCGAAGAGGAAGCCGCCGAACGACTTCGGCGGCCCGCAGCCGGACAGTCGAAGTCTGGTGAATTCAGTTGCGCAGGTCGTGGCCTCAGGGATGCCAGGCCTTTCCTTGCCAGGTATCGCGGCGCTGAAGCTCCTGGTCGATTGCCAGACGGAGGCCTGTTTTATCGAGGCACCAGGTGGGCGCCACAAAGTACTTTTCCGGGGCGTCGCCTCCTATGCGTTGGATGACGGTATGAGGTGGCAGGACCTCCAACGCATCGACAACCGCCGCGACGTACGTGTCGCGGTCGATCAGCTGCACGTCGCCGCGGCGGAATTGTCCAGCCAGCGGCGTTCCCTCGACGACGTAGAGATTGTGCAGCTTCACCGCATCCACGTTCAGCCGTGCCAGTTCGCAGGCCGTTGCCAGCATGTCCAACCGCGATTCGCCGGGCAAACCGAAAATCACGTGGGTCCCGATTTCAAACCCCCGACCCCGGCTGCGCGTCACCGCCTCGGTCATGGCCGCATGGCTATGTCCGCGGTTCATCCACTGCAACGAGCGTTCGTGTACGGTCTGCATACCGTACTCGACCGATAAAAATGTCTGTTGGGACAACTCCGCCAACAGCTCCAGAACGGCGTCGTCCACACAATCGGGACGCGTGCCAATCGCCAACCCTATCACGCGCGGATCGGCCAGCGCCTGGTGGTATAGCCAGCGCAGGCGCTCGACCGGTGCATAGGTGTTCGTGGCTGGCTGAAAATAGGCGATGAACTGGCGGCAGTCCCCGTAACGCCGTGCCAGCCGGCGGATGCCTTCTTCGACCTGTTCGCGGATGGAATGCCGTGCGGAGGTCGCGATATTCAGGCGGCGGCTTGGGCTGAAACTCTGGTTGTTGCAGAACACACAGCCCCCCGTGGCAACCGTCCCGTCGGCGTTCGGACAGGTGAATCCGCCATCGACACTGACTCGCTGGACCCGGCTGCCAAACTGGTGCTGCAAAAAGAACTTGTACGAGAAATACCGCAGTCCGGCGGACCGCCAGTGATTTCGGTGAACCCAAGCCTCAGGACGCTCGTAAGTTGACGACAATGGCACACTCTACTAGAGTAAATTCTGGTGACACACGCACTTCCAAACAGGGGCAACGACCGGCATGGTAAGGCGCCGGTACGTCCTTCACAAGGCAATCAAGAATGCTTGGCGAACTCGTTCCTGTGGGTGGCGGGGATCCGATCCCCCTGCTGAAAAAGAAGCTGCTTGTGGGCCGCCGAGAGGGCTGTGATATTACGCTCCGCTTCTCCAACGTGTCGGCTCACCATTGCCAGCTCTCGCTGGAACAGGGTTACTGGTTCGTCAAGGACCTGAAAAGTCGCAACGGTACGAAGATCAATGGCTCGCGAGTGACGCGTAAGCGCATCGATCCGGGCGATACGATTGCCATCGCCAAGCACAAGTACACGGTCAACTATTCGCCCGTGGATCTGGGCGCTGCCGGCCCACCGCCGCCGGATGAAGAAGAGATCAGCGAGATTCTGGGGCGTTCGTTATTGGATCGAGCCGGTTTGATCCGCAAGCGGACTCCCGACGATCGCTACAACGTCATCGACGATACCGAGGGCCGATTCAAGGATCCCAATCGTCCCGTCTGAGGGCCGGTGATGGGGTGGTTGCCGGCACACAGGTTCGCGTTGTCGGGCGTTGAGCAGGCGTGGCAGCCTTGGGCTGTGTCGATGAGTTGTCGCAGACCCCGCGTGCATTGCAGCCGGCACACGGGTCCGCCGGCACAGGGGAGGCCCCTTTTTGACGCTGCCCCCGAGGCCTGAACATGCGACCGTGTTGCTCTCAGCCTCACTGCAAGCTCTCGGCGGGGTTTCGACTCAGTCTCAGTTCGAACGTGGTCCTGTCGACCAATTGCGGCAGCGACGGGCGAAGCGTGATCACCCCACAGGGTGGGTTTTTCATTCACTGGTGGCGCGATTAGGGCGGTTGAGTCAATCTGTCCGTTGTCATACGATCAAACGAGAGATTGGCGGAATCGTGCACACATTGCTGGATCCACCCTCGAAGGAAGCTGCGTTCTTCCGGGGGCTGTCCGCCCCGGCCTGGCAGGGCATCGGTTTCGAGGGCGACGTGGCAACGCAACATCTTGTGCGAGTAATCTTTGCGTGGTGCGAGGTGGACGTGGCAGCCGGGCCCATTCGAGCAGCGGTGCACGTGGTTCGTGTTCTTTCCCGGGGAATATTATCGAGATGAATCGCCAGCGGGTTTACTTGGACAATGCGGCCACTAGCTGGCCGAAACCGGAGGCCGTCTACGAGGCGGTGGACTATTACCAGCGCGAACTGGGAGCCACGACAGGACGGGGTGCGTATCGCGAAGCGGATGAAGTGGAACGTCAGGTGGCCCAGACGCGTCGCCGACTGGTCGAGTTGATCGGAGCTGAGGAGCCCGAGCGAATCGTCTTCACGGCGAACGGCACTGAATCGCTGAATCTGGCCCTTCACGGAGTATTGCGGGCGGGCGACCATGTGATCACCAGTGTTGTGGATCACAACTCGGTGCTGCGACCTCTGCGATTTCTCGAAGAGCACTTAGGAATTGCCGTCGATCGCGTCCGCTGTGATGCCCTTGGAATCGTTGATCCCGCCGACATCGCGACGGTTTTGCGGCCCCAGACGCGGATGATTGCGCTGGTCCACGCGTCAAACGTGACTGGGGCGTTGCAGCCTATCGAGGAAGTGGGTCGTCTGGCTGCCCAGCACGGCGTTTTCTTCCTGGTGGATGCCGCCCAGTCGCTGGGACATATGCCGATCGACGTGAACCGGGTCGGTGCCCACTTTCTTGCTGCCCCAGCCCACAAAGGACTGCTCGGTCCCTCCGGGTTGGGCTTTCTGTATATAGCTCCCGGGTGCGAACAGCACTTGCAGCCGCTCCGCCAGGGCGGGACCGGGACACGGAGCGAAGAGGACCGGCAGCCTGAGACTCTGCCCGACAAATATGAGCCAGGGAATCTCAACGTGCCGGCCATTATGGGGCTCTGCAAGTCGCTGGAATTCCTTCAGCAGCAAGGGCTTGAGAAGATCCATCGGCACGCCATGGACCTGACTGGCCGGTTGCTACAGGGCTTTGCGGAGATCGACGGTGTGCGGATCTACGGGCCGCAAGATCCCACACGACAGTTGGCCGTGGTCAGCGTCAGCCTGGCCGGAACCGACCCTCGTCTAGTGGCTGGCATGCTCGATTCCGCACATCGTATTCAGACGCGGGCCGGAATCCAATGTGCCCCGTTGATGCATCAATCGCTCGGTACGACCGGATTGGGGGGGACTATTCGGTTCAGTACCAGCGTTTTTACCACGCCAGAGGAGGTCGATGCCGCCGTGGCAGCTCTGACGGAGATCGCGTCGATTGCGGTGCGAGCGTGAGGACGAGGGGGTTGGGTCGGGCGAGAATAACCGCTCGATTCCATGTGTGATTGGCTGAGCGTCACCAGGGGTTTATTTCGCTCAAGGAACGACAGGAATGTCCGAGAAGCCGTGGTATCAGGCGGGGCTCCGTTTCACATGCACCGAGTGTGGCGATTGTTGCACTGGGGCGCCTGGTTTCGTTTGGGTTAACAAGCAGGAAATCGCCGCGCTCGCGGCGGTTACGGGGGTCTCGGATGTGGAGGAGTTCGAGCGACTTTATGTACGCCAAGTGGGAATTCGTCGCAGTCTGAAGGAACGAGACAATTATGACTGCGTGCTGCTCGATCCCCAGACTCGCAAATGTCTCGCTTACTCGGCTCGTCCCAGGCAGTGCCGCACATGGCCATTCTGGGATTCAAACGTAGGTTCGCCCGAATCCTGGCAACGGACCTGTGAGATTTGTCCGGGAAGCGGTCAAGGAAAGCTGTACCAGTTGGCCGATATAGAATCGCAACGCAAAACCATGCACATCTAGCGGTACTTGCCGATTGACGGCGGCATCCCCTGGGTCAGCTGCGGAGAACTTCCTTTTGTAGCGACTTTGCGGATTGGCTGAAGTTGGCAGATTGGATGGTCGATAATGCCAGCAAGCCCCTTAATCGCTAAACTCGTTTGGGGCAATGCAATCGCTGGAAACGCTTAAATTGCAACGGCTTACGGAGATTTTGTCGCGGCGGTGATGGCGGTCTGTGCGTAAGTGTATAGTGTAAAACAGTTTAACCGTTGGATGAGAGTATCCGCGCCAGGTCGAAAAACGGGCTGCCGGGAGCGTGGAAAGCGGTTTCAGGGGACGCGAATAGACTGAATGATCTTGACTCTAATGCTTGTGGCATTTACACTTGGAGCAACAAGAGGCGGGTCGAAGGACCGACGTTTCCTCACCTTTTGAGTGCCCAGCGAGGGAGTTGAGTCGTGACCAAGAAAGAGATCGTCAAGACGATTTCCGAAGAGATCGGTTTGACCCAACTTAAGACCAAGGAAATTGTGCAGAAGACGTTCGATGCGATTGTCTGCGCCCTGGTGGAAGAGAAACGCATTGAGCTGCGCAATTTCGGCGTGTTTGAAGTCAAGAAGCGAGCGGCTCGCAAAGCGCGCAACCCTCGGACTGGTCAAAGGGTAGACGTGCCTGAGAAGTTCGTGGTGACGTTCAAGCCCGGCAAAGAAATGGAAGAGCGGGTGCGACAGTTGGAGCGCGAAGCAGCCGAAGCCGCTGCTCGAGCTCGTGCCAGCGCCATCGCTGGTCAGCCCGCACCAGAGCTGGGGGGGACTCTGCCGACGCCGTCGTCGACACAGGAAACATTTGGAACGCCTCAGAGTTACGGAACGAATTCGGGAGGAAATGGGTAAGCGCGCGAAGCCGTAGGGGGATCCAGGCCCCAGGGCCGGGGAGTCGGTCTTGACCGAACGGTTCGAGTGCGTCTATACCCCACAATGCTCGTCTTGGGCCGTCCGGCCACCCGAATTGCCATTCGCTCAGACTCTGCGCAACTAATCCGCACAACAAATCACGAGATGGAGCACTAACTGACTGGCTCATGCGAGCCGATCGGTTTGTGACAAGGATGTTTTCCGCGCGCACCGTCGCGTGCTGAAAGCGATGCATTCTGTTCAGGGAGGATTGATTCGATGCGTCGAATCTGCTACGCGCTGTTGCTTTGCACGCTGCTAAGTACCAGTGTCGGCTGCTTTCTGCCGATTTATTCGGCGGATCGTTCCCGCCGCACTCGGCAGCTCATCTTCACATCCGAAGACATGCGGCAGATGCTCAACCAATGGGAACGGATCTGGTTCTTGGATCAACCCGATCATATGAACTCAGAACGTGTCCATGGTGGCGTGATCTAGCGTGGTAAGACGTTTCGCGCCGTAGTGTCTCTGGAGCCGCATTCCCTGTGGGAGTGCGCTACCGTGGGAATCGACTGCGGCCACTGCGATTCGTCTTTGCCCCGCCCCGGGTCTTGCCGCGAAGAATGGACGGCCGGATCGCTTCCGATTGCCTGGAAGGGAACGGCGTGTCGATGCGTCGTTGTCGGCGGGGCTTGGGAGATCTGAGGTCACCCAAGGGCTGAGACTGTCGCAGGACAAGACCGAATTCTTCTTCCCCGAGGGCTGGCTGACCGCCCCCTGGGGGGTCTCATGCGCCGTCAGAGCGTTGTGGCCGGACGAGGCGCCCGCTTGCCGACCGCGGGCTTGGATTCCCGGTAGGCATCTATCGCGGCGACTTTCACGGACGTTCCTCGGCCCGATCGTGCCGGCGTGCGAAGCGATCGTGAGGGCGGCCCCGAGAGAAAGCCGTCGTGAATCTCACCAGATGGGTGGGTGACTGGGAGGCAGGGTCGCTCGCCGTGGACGGCGCTTGGAGTGGTCGGTCTCTACTCAATCCGCCGGATTGGCGAGTCACGATGCCGGGGACGAGCGGACCCAGGGGCGGCCGACGCGCAAAGGCGTCTTTTACTCGACCTAAACCTTCAGCGCTCAAAAACCCTCACTTGGCAGCGTCCCGTCCCAGGTCCGTCGCCGAAGTCGTTCGCTTGCACAAGAGGTTGAGGCGTGTTAGCAGCCTTGTTTTCGAACGGGGATTGCCGCTAGACTTGCCAGTTTGCGGGCCGTTAGGCCGCATGAGCCCGTGCCGCATGTGACTGAGAACGGATGACGAAGATTGCCGACGACAACACCTTCCAAGCATGAAGTTGACCTTCACGTCCGTCTTGGCCGACTGGAATTGGCCAATCCAATTCTGGTGGCAAGCGGTACTTTCGGCTACGCGCGGGAGATGCAGCAGCTGGTCGATTTGACTCGGTTGGGAGCGGTGATACCGAAGACGGTCACGCCTTTGCCGCGTGGGGGCAACCCACCCTGGCGGACGGTGGAGACGGCGGCTGGGTTGCTGAATTCCATTGGCTTGGACAACGACGGAATCGATGCCTTCATCGCTCATCACCTCCCCTATCTGCGCCAGATCGGGACCCGCGTGATCGTCAGTATTGCTGGCCGTCATGCGGGCGAGTACCAGCAGATGGCTCGCCAGTTGCAGGAAGCCGGCGGCGTGGCGGCGGTGGAGTTGAATATTTCCTGTCCGAATGTCACGGGTGGGATCGATTTCGGGACGGATCCTCAGTCGTGCGGTGATCTGGTGGAGGCTGTGCGAGAGTCATGCGACCTGCCGATCATCGCGAAGCTCACGCCGAATGTAACCAGCATCAGTCAGATTGCTCACGCGGCGGCGGCGGCGGGGGCCGATGCGGTGAGTTTGATTAACACCCTGCTGGGGATGGCCATCAATTGGCGCGAGCGCCGTCCGTTATTGGGTAACGTCGTGGGAGGGCTGAGCGGCCCCGCCATCAAGCCAGTGGCCCTGCGGTGTGTCTATCAGGTGGCCCAGGCCGTCGACATTCCCGTGATCGGCATCGGTGGCATTGCCAACATTGACGATGTGATGGAATTCCTGGTGGCAGGCGCTACCGCCGTACAGATCGGGACGGCCAACTATTACGATCCGACGGTCTCGCAGCGGCTGGTGGAAGAGCTTCCGGCGGCGTTGGCTGAGGCTGGTGTGTGCCGTGTGGCCGACATCGTCAAGACACTCCGACAACGACATCCTTGACCCTGACATCCTTGACCCTGAAAACGTGAAAAAATAGATCCATGCGAGTGCTTTCTGGAATTCAACCGACCGGGCGTTTTCATTGGGGCAACTACTTTGGAGCCATCCGGCAGTACATCGCCTTGCAGGACGAAGACGAAGCGTATTACTTCATTGCGAACCTGCATGCCTTGACCACGGTCCGCGAACCCGACTGTCTGCGGCAGGCAACGGTAGACGCCGCGCTCGATCTGCTGGCCTTGGGCCTGGATCCCCAACGCGCTGTCTTGTTCGTCCAGTCCGACGTTCCGGAGGTATCGGAGTTGTGTTGGTTGTTGATGACGGGGACGCCCTTGGGATTGCTTGAGCGATGCCACGCCTTCAAGGAGAAGAAGGCCAGAGGGCTGACCGCCGACGCCGGTCTGTTCACCTATCCGGTGCTCATGGCAGCGGACATTTTGGCGTACGACGCCGACGTCGTGCCGGTGGGTGAAGACCAGGTGCAACACATCGAGGTGTGCCGCGATTTGGCACGCAGTTTCAATCACGAATTTGGTGAAGTCTTCACGATCCCCAAAGCGCAACTGCTCGACAATTCCGCCAAGGTGCCAGGCACGGATGGCGAGAAGATGTCGAAGAGCTACCACAACACGATCGAGATTTTTGAGGCGCCCGCATCGGTGCGAAAGAAGATCATGCGGATAACCACCGATTCACGGTCCATGGAGGAGCCGAAGGATCCGGCGGTCGACCACCTCTTTCAGCTTTACTCGTTGTTTGTGGATGACGGGCGGCGGGAAGAAATGGCCAGCCTGTATCGACGTGGTGGATTCGGGTATGGCACGGTCAAGAAGGAATTGGCGGCGGTGGCGGAGGAGTTTTTCACGGCCGCCCGCGCACGCCGCGTCGCATTGGCGGCAGACCCGGAGCGGGTCGAGCAGATATTGGCTGACGGCGCCACGCGCGCACGGCACAAGGCTGCCCAAGTGTTGCAGCGAGCGCAACGTGCCTGTGGACTCGCTGCGCCGTGAATCAGCTGTCGTGACTTGTTTTGTATGAACCAGACCCCGAACAGGGCAAGGACCAGAGCACTGGCCGTCGTATCATGACCGTTCTGGGAATTGGAACTGATATCGTGGAAGTACTGCGTATAGCGCAGATGATTGAGCGGCACGGCGAGCTGTTTTTAACCCGTGTCTTCACGTCGCGGGAGATTGAATACTGCAGCGCGCGCAAGGCGGCCACGCAGCATTACGCCGGTCGCTGGGCCGCCAAAGAGGCCATTCTCAAAGCGCTCGGCACCGGCTGGGCGCGAGGGATCCAATGGCGCGATATGGAGATTCGCAATGACGCGGCGGGCAAGCCGTCGGTGGCGCTGGCAGGCGGAGCGCGAGAGGTCTGCGAGCAGCTTGGCATCGGGGAAATGATGGTGACCATCTCCCACTGTCGCACACATGCCAGCGCTTTCGCCGTGGCCTTGAAGTCGCAGCGAGCCGGCTCGGAGTGATGCCCGGTTCATTCGGTGGCCCGGCGTGAGAACGGCAGCGGCGGCACGCAGCATGTGGCTCGGCAGCCGTCAGTCACCGCTTCCCGTGCCGGCCCGGTCCCGTAAGGCGGTGTGAGCACGGTTGGTCCCTGACTCGCCGCCGCGCCCTGCCCGCCGACCGCGGGGACTCCGATCGGGCGCCTGACGCACCAGGCCGCTATGGCTTCTTTTTGATGGCCTTCTTCTTGCCGGCCGCTTGCGCGGCCTTCTTCGGCGCGGCCTTTTTGGCTGCCTTTCGCGGTGCCGCCTTGGCGGTGGTCGTTTTCCGGGCGGAGCTGGCCTTTCTGGCCGGCGACTTCTTCTTGCTGGCTCCGCTGGCTGCCCGCTCGGCGAGCAGCTGACAGGCTTGCTCGAACGTCATGGCCTCGGGAGCCGACTCGCGGGGCAGGGATGCGTTCGTGGCGCCATCGGTCACATACGGTCCGTATCGTCCCGACAACAAGCGGATCGGCTGGCCCGTCACGGGCGAGTCGGCGAAGACCTTTAGCGGGGCTGGCGGTGCGGAACGTTGCCTGCCGCGCGTCTTGGGCTGTGCCAGCAGTTCCACCGCGTCTTCCAACGACACATCGAGTGGCGATAAGTCGACCGGCAGGCTGCGAGTTTCCGCGCCACATTTCACGTACGGGCCGTACCGGCCATTGGATGCCACCACCGGCTCCTGCGTCGTGGGGTGATTGCCCAGCGAGCGCGGCAGCGCCAGTAGATTCAACGCCGTCACAAGGTCGATTTCCGAGGCTTCCATCCCCTTGAGTAGCGATGCGTTGCGCTTCTCCGTGTCATCGGCCAATCCCAGCTGCACGTAGGGTCCAAAACGACCCTGCTTGACGAACACGGGCTTGTGCGTGGTCGGGCAAATTCCCAAAGGCTCGTCGATCTGCTGGCCTTTATCCAGCAAATCCAACGCTTTCTCGATGGTCAGTTCCTCCGGCGTCAGACCATCCGGAAGACTGGCTCGTCGCTCACCTTGTTCCAGAAACGGCCCGTATTTGCCGACTCGCACGAAGACGTCTTCGGCGGGCTCCCTGCCGGCTGGCGGCGTCCCAATCTGGAAGCGGCTCACGTCACGGGCGTCCACCTCCTTGATCTTGGACTCCACCTGTCCCTTGAGCCCCGGCATATCGTTCCCATAGAAAAAGTGCTCCAGGTACTCGACGTGGTGCTTTTCGTGCCGACTGATCTCGTCCAGAAAATCTTCCATCTGGGCGGTGAACTGATAGTCCACCAGATTCGGCAAATGCTCGGTCAGCAGACGGATGACCGAGAAAGCCACCCAGGTCGGCACCAGCGTGTTGCCTTTCTTGAAGACGTAATCCCGAGCCAGAATCGTATCGATGATGGCCGCATAGGTGCTGGGGCGTCCGATTCCCATCTCTTCCAGGGCGCGGGTGAGCGACGCTTCACTATAGCGGGCGGGGGCCTGGGTCGTGTGACTCTTGCAGTCCAATCCCCGGCAGGTCAATCCCTCCTGACGCTGTACGGCGGGCAGCACGGTCTCCTTGTCCGCCAACTCGGCGTTGGGATCGTCCGAGCCCTCCACGTAGGCCCGCAGAAAACCGGGGAACTCGATCGTCTTGCCACTCACCTGAAATAGGGCTCCCCCACCCTCCAAGGTGATGATGATCCGGTGACCTCGGGCATCCGCCATCTGGCTGGCAATCGTGCGCTTCCAAATCATTTCAAACAGCCGAAACTGGTCTGAATCCAGTTCCGAACGCAGCGATTCGGGGAGTCGAAAGGGGTGTCCGGCCGGGCGAATCGCCTCGTGTGCCTCCTGGGCATTCTTGACCTTGGACTTGTACGTCCGCGGCCGATCGGGCAGGTACTCGACGCCATACTGCGACGAAACCAGGTCGCGCGCGGCATCCACCGCGACCTGGGCCAGGTTCGTCGAGTCCGTTCGCATGTAAGTGATATAACCATTTTCGTACAGGCTTTGCGCTACCTGCATCGTACGGCGGGCTGTGAAACCCAACTTCCGGTTCGCCTCCTGCTGCATCGTGCTGGTCGTAAAAGGCGCCGCCGGACGCGTCGTGTAAGGCTTGTCGTCCAAGGCCGACACGCAGAAGTCGGCACCAGCCAAGCGTTCGGCCAACTCGCGGGCCGCTGGTTCGTCCAACAGCAGCAACTGGTCGTCCTTGATCTGCCCGGTCTTGGGATCAAAGTCCCTCCCGGCGGGGACTCTGCGACCGTCTACCGCCACGAGGGTCGCCTGGAACACCCCCGCCGCGGCCACGAAACTGCCCACCAGATCCCAGTACGTCGCCGCGCGAAACGCAATCCGCTCACGTTCACGCTCCACAATTAACCGCACGGCCACACTCTGGACCCGACCAGCCGATAGCCGTGGGCCAACTTTGCGCCATAGCAGGGGCGATACCTCATAACCGAACAGCCGGTCCAGAATTCGCCGTGTCTCCTGGGCTCGCACCAGGCCGTCGTCGATCTCCCGCGGATGGGCCAGCGCCTCGTCAATCGCTTCCTTGGTGATCTCATGAAACACCAGCCGTCGAACGGGGATCTTCGGCCGCAGGAGCTCAAATAAGTGCCAACTGATAGCTTCGCCTTCTCGGTCTTCGTCGGTGGCCAGATACAGGTCTTTGGCGTCCTTGATGGCTTTACGCAACTTGGCGACCTGTTGCTTCTTGTCCGCTGGCACCACATAGATCGGCGTGAAGGAATTCTCGACGTTCACCCCCAAATAGGCCCATGGCTCTCCCTTGTATTGCTCGGGAATCTCGCGAGTTCCTTTCGGGAGGTCGCGAACATGGCCAATACTCGCCTGGACGTCGTACGCACTCCCCAGAAATTTCGAGATGGTGCTGCGCCTTGGCAGGCGATTCGACGATCACGAGAGACTTACCGCCGGACTTTGTTTCTGTCTTGGCCATTAGCTGATGTTGAAAATCTTGTTAATTTGGGTTATTTGCGATGACTTGGTCGGCCTTTCACGTGGCAGGCACTACCAAGAGCATCGTCTAAACGAGCTGGGAACCATCGAAATTATCTTGCTTCTGGTTGTCAATGGGGTTGCGGAATCTGGCGAATCAACGACACTCCTGTTTGGGATTGTATTTACGTCGACGACCCATACAATCTCTTTCTTCGGGTCTGGTCGCCCAATCACTGCGGCGGCCCGGTTTTCGTCCGGTTCCGGCTGGTCGCTTTCCACGACTCGGGCATTCAGTACGATTTACCCAGCTTCCAGCTTCGGCTTCTTAAGCTTCGTTTAACACTCAAACATCCTTGGCCGCCGGCAGTCAAGATCATTAATGCTGGCGATCTACGGCTGTCAAGGCGATTTTGCTAACCCCGCTATCTAGGCAGGAAGGAATCCGATGGCCAGCCCGCTCCGTCTTTTCCGCAAATACGAATATGTGTTCTTGGTGGCCTTTGGCATCATGCTGATGATCGCGTTCGTGGTCGGTCCGATTCTCAGTGACTACCTCGACAGCCGCGCCCGGAGCAGCTCGGGAGGGAATCCCGTGGTGGTGACCTGGAAGGGTGGGGAGCTCAACGAAAGCGATTTGAATGCGATTCGTTCGGTTCATCTGTTGGCCACCCGCTTCCTGCGTGAGCTTACGTCGCAAGTCGAAGTGACGGAAGACAACGTGCAGGTCAATCTCACAGGAAAATCGGTCGAGCTGATCAAGGGTCGCCGATATCCGGTCAATCAGGTTACGCGGGATCAGATTACCGGTGATATCGTATTTGAGATAGCGGTGGCAGGTGAGCTGGTCACGATTCCGTACCAGTCTGCGACGATGGTGTCTCCCAAGGCAGAACTGATCACTCAGGCGGCGGACGAAGAAGAGCTTGTGCGACGCATGGTCCTGGCCGATAAGGCCAAGCAGCAGGGTGTGGTGGTCGGCGAAGCGGCCGTATTGGACTATCTCGATCGGTTGTACGACATCGAGCACGATAAGCGACCGGACTACGCGGCGATGCTCAAGCAGTCGACGGATGGCCGGTTGGACATGCGTCAATTCGTCGCCCAGGTGGCAACGGAACTGTCGGCTCAGCGGATGTTGATCATGTCCCAGGGTGGGCTGTTTGCCGTGCCCCCAGACGTCATGTATCAGTGCTATAACAAACTCAATCGCCGTGTTACGGCGGAACTGTTGGCAGTTGACGTGGCCGGCTTCGTCGATCAAGTCGGTGAGCCTTCCGCGGAGGAAGTCGCTGCCGTGTACGAAGAGGGCAAGAACCGCTTCCCCTTTCCCACTTCCTCTGAGCCGGGCTTCAAACGCCGCACGAAAATCGCCTTCGGGTTAATGCAGGCGTCCTTTGCCGATTTTCTCAAACGGGAAATGGATCAGATCCTCCCGACCATCACGGACGCCGAAATCGAGGACGATTACGCCAAAAATAAAGATGCCCAGTACACGATTCCCGAACTTCCCCCCGCCGGTCCTGCTGAGACTCAGCCGCCCGCCGAAGTACCGCCGGGCACAGCCCCGGAAAACGCCGAGGCTCCCGCCCCGGAGGCCGGCAAGGTAGAGCCCTCGACGGAGGCGACAGCGCGCCGGAAACGCCACCCGTTGCGCCGCCCGCCACCGAACCGCCCGCCACCGAACCGCCTGCGCCAAAGTCGGCGACCGACGCTCCAGGTGAATCGATGCCGGAAGCGAATTCACCACCGGGTGCGGATCCCACGCCCCAGCCGCCTGCGAATGAACCGGCCGGCACCTCCGAGAAGGCCGACGGGCAGGTGCGCACGGCGGGTGAACCACTGATGTTTGTGCATTTCCAGGAACCCGACACGGCCCCGGCTCCCACCCCGGAACCGGCCACCCAGGAACCGGCCACCCAGGAACCGGCCACCCAGGAACCGGCCACCCAGGAACCGGCCAACCAGGAACCGGCCAACCAGGAACCGGCCAACCAGGAACCGGCCAACCAGGAACCGGGCACCCCGACTCAGGAGAATCCCCCCGCGCCTGCCAGTGACGTTCCCGCCCCAACGCAGCCCGCGGCGCCGGAGCCTACGGCTGGCTCGACCCCAGCCGCTGCGGAAGTGCCGGCGGCAGCGGGGGAAGAACCGGCCGCACCACCCACGGGCGAGTCGGTGAAAGAGGCTCCCAAGAAGGAAGTCAAGTACAAGCCGTTAGACGACAAGTTGCGGGCCGAAATTCGCGACAAACTGGCTCGCAACCGGGCTCGCGGACCGGCTGAACAGAAATTGCTCAAAGCGATCGACGACGTGCAAATGGAGATCGACAGTTACGCCAAGCAACTGGCGCGGTCGAAGGTGCTCGAAGGCGTGAAGGCCCCGCAGCCCATCGACTTTGCGACCTTGGCTCAGACGCACGATCTGGTCTATCTGCAGACGCCGTTGCTTGATGCGTTGGATGTCAGCCAGATTTTCCGGATGGATGCCACCGAAAGCGACCCCCCGTACTACGCGTTTGTTCGGGCGGAGGAGAGATCTCAGTCGCGCGACGGTCGCGGCATTGTTCGGCGGACGATTATTGACGTCGGCTTTCCCGGCGATTTGGATCTGATGGTACCTCGGCGCATGTGGGACGGCGTGAATATGCCGGATACGTTCCCGACACCACCGGAGAACCTGTTCCTGTTCTGGCGCAATGAAGTGCAGCCGGAAGCCGTTCCCGCCTTGGAGGAGGTCCGCGACGAAGTTGTGCGGGCCTGGAAGATGCGACAGGCCTTGCCGCTGAGCTCAGAGCAAAGCTGCCGAACTGGCCAAGCAGGCCTCGGCCAACGCCGGCAAGCCGTTGGCTGAAGTGTTTCCGGATAGCGCCAAGAGTGTGATTCGCACGACGCAATTCAGCTGGATGACGCGCGGTGCCTTACCGAGCGGATCGGGAGGCAATCCCGTATTGAGTCCGGTCAATGGCATCGCCGACAACCAGCCCGTCAACGTGGCGGGCGCCGGGAACGATTTCATGGCATCCGTTTTTGCACTTGAGGTCGGTCAGGTCGGCACTGCCACGGACGAGGCGCACGCCTTCGCGTACGTGGTGCGGATCGAGAGTGAAGATCTGACGGACGAGCAGCGTCGGGACGCCTTTTTCGCGGGCGGATACACACAGGATGTCCACTCGCTCGTGCAGGAGGAGCAGACCACGATCCTCCGCGACTGGTTCGACGGAGTCGAAAAGGAACTCCAGGTGAGCTGGCAACGCACGCCCGAAAGCAACTGGCGCACCGAATAGCCGGTCGGCCCGCCGGTTGTTCAGCGCGACGCTCACCAGATCGCGACGCTCAACGAATCGCCAGGTGGGAGCGTGCCGTCTGGCTGCTGGGGCCGGGTTGCTGGTGCGCGGGGCGCCCACGCTCAGGCGGCGCCGCGGCCGGACCTCGTTGACAACAGTCGCTCTACTACCGCTTACCGCTGAGGCTTGAAGACGACGGCGCCCAGCGGAGGCAGGTTGGCCCGCAGCGAGTGTGCTCGGCCGTGATGGCCGACATCTTCCGCTTGCACGCCGGGGTAGTTTCCCACGTTGCTCCCGCCGTAAAACTGCGAGTCGCTATTGAAGATCTCTTGGTACCAGCCGCCGCGTGGCAGGCCGATGCGGTAGTTCTGACGCACCACCGGCGTGAAATTGCAGCAGACGACCAGGCAGTCGCGGGGGTCGCGCGCCTTGCGGAGATGGACGAGCACGCTGTCACTGCTGCTCTGGCAGTCGATCCATTCGAAGCCGTTGCCGTTGAAGTCCTGTTCGTGCAAGGCGGGTTCGCGGCGGTACATCGCGTTGAGATCGGCCACCAGTTTCTGGATGCCGCTGTGCGTGTCCCACTGCAGCAAGTCCCACTGGATCTCGGCTTCGTGATTCCACTCGTTCCATTGCCCAATGTCACTCCCCATGAACAGCAATTTCTTGCCGGGGTGAGTCCACATATAGGCATAGAGCAGCCGCAAATTGGCGAACTTCTGCCACAAGTCGCCCGACATCTGGCCCAGCAGGGAGCATTTGCCGTGAACGACTTCGTCGTGCGACAGTGGCAACGCGAAATTTTCGGTGAAGGCGTAGATCAGACTGAACGTCAAATCGTTGTGATGATGCTTGCGATAGATGGGGTCGAGACGCATGTAGCGGAGCGTGTCGTTCATCCAGCCCATGTTCCATTTCATGCTGAATCCCAGGCCGCCCGTGTAGGTCGGATGGGAGACGCCGCCCCAGGCGGTTGACTCTTCGGCAATTGTCAACACGCCGGGACAGTTGCCGTGCGTGACCTCGTTGAATTCCTTCAGGAGGCTGATGGCTGCCAGATTCTCGCGCCCACCATATTCATTGGGGATCCACTGCCCTTCCTCGCGGCTGTAGTCCAGATAGAGCATGGAGGCGACCGCATCGACGCGGAGTCCGTCGATATGGTATTTGTCCAGCCAGAAGAGCGCGTTGGAAACCAGGAAGTTCCGCACTTCGTTTCGACCGTAATTGAAGATCAGGGTACCCCAATCGGGATGTTCCCCCTGCCGTGGGTCGGCATGTTCATAGAGTGCCGTCCCGTCGAATCGCCGCAGACCGTGACCATCGCGCGGGAAATGAGCGGGCACCCAGTCGAGAATCACGCCGATGCCGTTGCGATGGCAGTGATCGACGAAGTACATGAAGTCCTCTGGTGTACCGTAACGGCTGGTCACCGCGAAATAGCCGACGGTCTGATACCCCCAACTCCCCGTGAAAGGATGCTCGCTGACCGGCATCAGCTCCAGGTGCGTGTAGCCCATCTGGTGACAGTAGTCCACCAATTGCCGGGCCAATTCGCGATAGTTCAACCAGCCGTGATGATGGTCGCCACTGCGACGCCAACTACCGAGGTGCACCTCGTAGACCGAGATGGCTTGGTTCAGCGGATCACGTGAGCGCCGTCGCTCCATCCACTCGTGATCGTTCCAATGGTAACGCGACAGGTCTGCCACAATCGACGCGGTGCGCGGCGGCAACTCCGCAGCAAAACCGTAAGGATCGGTCTTGTCCACCAGGTGACCGTCCCAACTGCGAATGCGGAACTTGTATTGCTCGCCTGGTCCCACGTCGGGCACAAACAGCTCCCAAATGCCGCTCGGAATGTGCTTGCGCATCGCATGGCGACGCGAGTCCCATTTGTTGAACCCTCCGACGACACTGACGCTGGTGGCATTGGGAGCCCACACGGCGAAGTTGGTCCCCGTGACGCTGTCGACGGTTCGCACGTGCGCGCCGAGCTTGTCGAAAATCCGTTCGTGGCGACCCTGTCCAAACAGGTAGAAGTCAAAGTCGGTCAACAGGGAATCAAATGCGTAGGGGTCGTGCATAGTGGTTACTTCGCCATCACCGTCCGCCACTCGGAACATGTACCGCTCGTGCGGGTCCTGTGGCATTGGGCAAATCGCCTCGTACAGCCCGGCTGGGTGGATCCGACGCATCGGTCGCGATACGTGGTGGGCCGGATCCAGCACCCAGGCTTGTTGTGTGTCGGGCAGGTAAGCGCGGACAGCTAACGCTGTGCGTCCGTCCTCTTGTATGGGATGGGGTCCCAGCAGCTCAAAGGGGTTCTCATGGACTCCTTCAATCAAAGCTCCCATGCTGTCTAATGTAACGTGAGTCCGCACAGATTTCTCCCCTCTCGTTTGGCGAGCGACCATAAATTTGGGACGCGCCGCCGGCAGTTCGTCGTGGTTGTCAGTTGGGTTTTCGGTCACTTGCCGGGTGCGGGATGTACCGCACAAGTCGGAGTCACCCCGACTTATGCCGCTTTTCATCGGCAAATCAATGGGCCACAATCACTGGCCAGGGGGTGAATCGACACAGTCCGCACCAGCCGAATAGCCGGCGCAGCACTCGATTCAACCAGTTCATCAGGGGGGCCGGTGAGAATGGCAGCCAAGCACGACTGGCAGGCAAGGCGGACGAAGACGCCCGCAGCGCCGTCTGGTGTGCTCCCCACCTCCGTTGCTGGTCCGCACGAGCGAGAAACGAGGGCTGGGGGACGGGTGGCGACAGGTCGTCGCTCCCGCGGTCAAGTCGCAGCGTCCGGCAATCCACCTCGTGAAATCGCAAAGCGCGGTCCACTCGCCGCCAAAGGTCGGCATTCTTAATCGTCGTCATGCGGCCGTATCGTTCCCATTGCCATTGATTCTCCCGCCAGCTGTCGAGCCCGAACCGCAAACCGCGGCGAATCCAGCTGCTGGTCGTCACCAGCGTGACTTTCGAGGGTTGATCCAACGCTTCCAATCCGCGCACTACCGCCAGCAACTCCAGCCGTTCCTGCGAGGCATCCTGTTCGACATCCGCCACTTCCAGCCGCGTTTCGCCGTCCGGTGTCCGCAGCACAAAGTGCCAGAATCGCGGCGATTGTGCCGCGTCACGCTCTGGGGGCTCGGAACTCAGCGGCTCGCCGCCCCTGGCAAAAGATGAAGAAGTCTCCGAGATGAGCACGAAATGAGGGGCTTCCGCAGTCATGATACCTGGTGCACTGGCTGAAGATGGTTGGTCGAAAAATGTCACACAAACAAGTGACGAACGGCGTCGCAGCTACCCTGTGGCGGGTTGGCTGGGTACGACAATCGCTTCGCCTGTCCGAGGCACTCGTCATGCATGGCGGCTAGGACGCGTCACCATCCCCACCACCCCTATCACCGCAACATCGTGGCCTGGGACTGTCTCTCAGCAGTGTGATCGTCCCCAGATTGTGTTTTTACTTATCGACAAGCATGTCCTATATTGTCCAGTTTATCTATTGTTCCAGTTTGAGCTGTGGCTGCTGGGCTCGTCAGGGCTTGCCACCCGGGGGACATTTACTTGCCGAAATGGATTTTTCGCTGGTCAGGACTTGTGGAATTGCTATGATCAGTTGCGCGCCTGCAACGTTGTTCTGGTAAACAAGCCCCCCCTTCTATGCAATCGGCATCCGCGAACAAGCCGTCGGACAGTTACCGTGTCCCCCAGCGTTTCAGCTTGGCTGAAATCCTGGTCATGATGACGGTCTTTGCCGTTCTTTTTGGCGTGCTGCGTCAGTTTGGCGCTCCCGCGACGCTCTATCTTTTCTTGGGTTCGCAGGCGGTGGTTATTTGCCTGGTGCAGATGTGGTTTGGGGAAGTCCCCCGTGGGGCCTCGACAGTGGTGGGGTGTTTTTTCCTGCCGGCCTGGGTGTGGGTGCTGGCCGCGTCTGGCAGCGTGAATTTCCCACAGGAAATGGAGGGGTCGCTGGTCGACATCTGTGCGACGGTGGCCTTTGGCGGCCTGTTGGGCTATTGCACCGGCGCCTTGGCGGCGGGAGTGTTCCTGGTAATGGACATGTACGATGGCCGTGCGGGCCGATCGAACCGCCGGCGGACGCCTGCCCGGTAGGCCTTCAACAGCCTGTGTCAGGCGGGATTGTCCCCTGCACTCTGTGGGTTCGTTGTCGATGGGCCGCGCCGCCTCCAGTGACTGCGGTCGCTGGAGGCGATGGTTGTTGGGGCCTTCGTGGGCGGCTTAAGCCACCATGCGGAGGACTTGATGCGAACGACGGGCTCCGTCGATGAACTCTTCGAAAATCCGTTGATCAAGCGCCGAGGCCGAACTGGCTTCGGGATGGAATTGTGTCCCGAAGGCGAACCAATCGTCGATCTGGCTTTCGATCGCTTCCACAACGCCGTCCGGGCAGCGGGCCGTAACGGCAAATCCCATCGCAACTTCATCGATGGCCATGTGGTGCATGCTGTTGACGCGGATCTCGCCGTCACCGTACACCCGCTCCATCAATGAACCGGGCAGCACTTCCAGGCCGTGACGGTGTCCTGGATCGTGCGGGTCCTTGTGGGGCAGTGCAGTGGGTAGATCTTCGGGGATATGCAAGAACAGGTTTCCGCCCTGCTGCACGTTCATCAGTTGCATGCCGACGCCGATGCCGAAAACGGGCATTCGACGCTCGGCAATCAGTCGCGCGATCATGCGATCCGACTTTTCCCGCCGTGCATCGAGCGGTCGCACCGTCGGGTGCAGCATGAAACCGTCACGCCGCGGATCGAGGTCCTGACCTCCGACGAGCACGAATCCTTGTAACGAGTCCAGAATGCTGTTCAGATCGTCTTCGCTGTCCATGGGCGGAACTATCACGGGAATCCCTCCAGCCCGCGTGATGCAATCGAAATAGCCTGATGCAAGGTACGCATAAGCAGGCGAATCAGTCCCGGCGGCCCGGAAGTCAGCGTTCAGTCCAATCAGCGGTTTACAGTGCATCTTACACTCCCTTTTGGCACAAAAATAAAAAAATTCCGGCGTCCCTAGCGGAAGGAGACACGAAGGTGAACGAACGAACTGGGGCGACTTGACAAATGGTCGCCTGGGGAATGCCGCTCTGTGGCCAGACTGCGCGACAGTTACCGCACCGCCTTCACCGTTTCGCTGTTGGCGACTCGCTGATGAGGTTTGAGTGACTGAGGCTACCGTCGCAGACTGCTCGCGCCCGAGAGAATTTCCCTGGAGAGCAGGCAGTTCGGAACAGAGTTCCGATTTGGCGCCAACCGCCGTTGCGACGATCCTCGTCGAGACAACGCCGGAGCGACATCCCTATCGTTTGGCCGCAAACATGTCCTTATGTGAGTGCCTGGGTATTGATGACGGGGTTGCAAGATCGCCCGAGAATATCGAGGCGTTTGAGCGATTGCAAGTGAAACCGCCTATTTTGCGGTCCCTGGGCATGGCGACACAATCAATTGTGCAAGCATGCCGGTGCTCAGCGATATGATCTTGTAAGTCTTGAGCTGCCTTCTCTTTAGCGGCGGACCGCCCGAACTAGCTGGCAGGCTCGACCGAGTGGGCCGGAACGCTCGCAGCGGTCCGGCTTTACGGCACGGCGGAAGACCGGTATTGTAAACGGCTTATGAATTTTGACTTGGCGCTGCCAGTCCTGTCGCATTTGGCCGGAGGTGCCAGCTTCGCTCGAACGCGACCCCCTCCGGTTCGCTCCCAGGGTGGGTGGGCCAAGCGTGCTGTTGGCGACTCGTGTCGCCGACGGCGCATGAAGGTCACGAAGCGAGACTCTTGTTGCGAAGTTTTTCATGCGGTACGAGAACGTCTGTATTGAATCTTTTGGATATACGTTGCCGGAAGAGATTGTTACGAGCGACGAGATCGAGCGTCGACTCGCCCCCCTCTACCAGCGTTTGAAGCTCCCCGAGGGCCGTTTGGAGCTGATGACGGGGATCGCCCAGCGCCGATTCTGGGCCCCCGGAACGTTGCCGAGCGACAAGAGTGTGGAGAGCGCCGGCAAGGCGATCGCGGCGGTGGGGATTGACCGTGATTACGTCGGAGCGCTCATTCACGCCAGCGTCTGTCGTGACCATCTGGAGCCGGCCACTGCCTGTCGTGTGCATCATCTTTTGCAGCTCCCACCGCACTGCATGATTTACGACGTCTCCAATGCCTGCCTCGGAATGCTCAATGGCATGGTACAGATTGCCAACATGATCGAACTGGGGCAGATCCGCGCGGGGATCGTCGTCGGCACGGAGGATGGCCGTCACTTGGTGGAAAACACGATCAACTCGCTCAACGCCGCGACGTCGTTGACTCGGCGGCAGATCAAAATGGCGATCGCATCCTTGACGATTGGGTCAGGCAGTTGCGCCGTCCTGTTGGTGGATCGGCGACTGAGTCGGACGGGGAATCGGTTGGTGGCGGCCACGGTGCGGGCGCACACGCAGAACCATGCGTTGTGTCACAGTGGCGGAGATGAAGCGGTGGCCGGAGGCATGAAGCCGCTGATGGAAACCGATTCGGAGCGGCTCATGCACGAGGGAATCCAGACCGGTGCGGAGACGTTCCCGGATTTCCTGGCGGAAAGTGGCTGGGCGCGCGACGAGATTGATCGCACGTTCTGTCATCAGGTCGGGACCACGCACCGCAAGATGATGCTCGAAGCGCTCGGCCTGGACGAGCGCATTGACTTCGCCACGCTTCAATGGTTGGGTAACACCGGGTCCGTAGCGCTGCCGACGACGATGGCTGTGGCATTGGAGCAAGGTCTCGTGCAACCGGACCAGCGTCTCGGCATGTTGGGGATCGGATCGGGCATTAACTGCCTGATGCTGGGCGCCGTGTGGCAGCATTCGCTCGTCTGTTCCCGCTTGGACCAGGCGTCGACGCAGCCGCGTGGCGTGCAGCGCCCGCTGCCGGCGGGGAAACGGACGGAAGCTACCGTCCCTTATCGCACTCATTGATCGCGGCGCGAAACTCGGCGATCGTGGATTCCACCATGTGATCGACCGTGAACAGGTCCCACGCCCGTTGTCGTCCGCGCCGCGCCTGCTCGCGCGGTGTCGGGGTCGCTCAATGCCGCCACGATAGCTTCGCTCAACGCGTCCACGTTGCCGCGGGGGACGATCTGAGCGATCTGCGGTTGCCCCTCCGCTGCGCTGCCGACCACTTCGGGAATTCCGCCGGCATCGGTCGTGACGATCGCGCGCTCGGCCAGCATGGCGTCGATTAGCGTGGAGCCGAGTCCCTCATCCAGTGACGGAAAGACAAACAGGTCGCAAGCGTGGAGCAGGTCGGGAACATCGTGGCGAAAGCCGAGCAGTTCGACGCGTGACGACAGATTCAGCTGGGCAATCTGTTGCCGCAGGGCGGACTCCTGGTCGCCTCCTCCGGCAATGGCCAGCCGCGCGTGGGGAAATCGCTGCAGCACGCTCGGCATCGCAGCGATCAACACGCGATGTCCCTTGCAGGGCACCAGGCTGCCAACGCTCAGCAACAGCAGCTCCTCGGGGCCCGCGCGGAGCGAATCGCGGCCGCGGAGCCGGTCTCCCGCGGCGACGCGTCGTGGATCGACACCGTCGTGCACGACACGCAGTTGAGTCGCAGCGATGCCCGCCTCGAAACATCGCTGCCAGGCTGCCTGCGACACGCAGAAGACCCGATCACACAGCAGCCGATAGCGTCCCGGCGAGCGGAGGGGAAAGCTGGCACGCCGCGCGCCGACCGTCACGACCTGCTCCATGCGCCAGACTGCCAGGCCCCCGAGTGTCAGGGCGTGCGCGTCGTTGCAGAACACGACCTGGGTGCCCCACTTCCGCACGGCGCCCCGCAGCCCCGCCAGCCGCCATGGCCAAGGCAGCTTGCCACGCAGCGGCAGCACGGCAAAACCGACCGCCGCCAATCGCTCCGCAAACGGCCTGCCCGCCAACGCGATCACCCGACACGTGTGTCCCCGCTCGCGCAGTCCCACAGCCAGTTGCAGGGCCTGTTCTTCGCCTCCTTGCCAGAGCCGTTGCGTGGAGACGATGGTCACTCGAAGAGGTGCATCCATGACGCGTCGTAATTGGTCACAGGTCATTGGCCGTGCATTTTTCTGTCTGCTTGCCTGCGGAAAGCCCTGTTCCCCTAAGGAAAACCCTCTCCAGCCTGTCGAAGAAGGCGTGCGCGAAGCGGGGAAACAACTCGCCGCGCCAAACGCGAAACGACAGGCGCATCAGTCCGTACCAAGCGAAGAACTAGAATGCCACAGGTTTCCCCAGCTTGCGCCGTAAGACGCTGATTTGACCGGAGTGCATCAGTTCGTGTTCCGCCGCCAAATCGATCATGTCGACGTACTGCGGCGCGTACGGCCTCACGTCCTCAGGCGAATCGGTGGCGAGTTCCTCATCGTCCAGCTCGCTCATCAGCTGCAGCAGGGCCGCCCGCTGTTCGTCCAACAATGTCACGTATTGATCCTTCGACAAAAAGCCCGCCGGATCGTCATCGCCGGCCGTCTCCTTTGAATGCTGCTCGGCAAAACCCTCTGGCAGCTCGGGCATCGAACCCACCTTGATCGTCTCGCCAAAAAACTTGAACGAGCCGATCAGGTGTCCCAGTTGCCAGGCGATGTGGTTCGCTCCCGGGGCCGGTCGCTGCAGGATGTCGGCATCGGACAGATCGCTCAGCAACATCGTCATGACCATCTGGGAACGGCCGAAGCTGCCTCGAATCACGTCTTTTACGTTCATGGAAGTTTCTCCGTGTGGGAAGAGTGGATCGAAAAGACGGCTGGCCCGTACTTCTCCGGTGCATGTTCCTGCGGCAGCGTGCGTAGCCGTTATCGTATGGCATGGGCTGGCAGATGCAAGGTCCGCTGGCGCGGATCTTGGGTGGAGATTTCCTACATGGCAACGCCGGTGAGTGCACGAATACCGGCGATGATGCCCTTGCCGGACTCGGGCAAGGCGTGCCAGTGGTTCCCGGCTCGCATCGTCCTGCACACGATAGACCGCTCGGCCGACACCCAATCCCTGCGCGGCTCACTCGCATCCGCGAATTGTGATATCATGAAGCCGCCCGCAAAGGCTTTCATGCGCTGCCAACTCATGCTGCCCGTAGCGCGTTGCATGGGGCCGGTAAAGCCGCACGAGAATGTCGCTTTGTCCGCTGCACAGGGTGTTTGCTTCATGTTACGGCTGACTGGACCAACAAAGTGCCTGTTCCGGCGTGAAATCGGTTGCCCGCGGCCGCCGGGCGCCACCAAACAAGAAATCCGAAATCCTAATATCGATAGCGAAAACCTAAACAAATTCGAAATCCAAAACTCAACAACAGAAACCTCAGCTGCGGGCAAAACCGCGGCGGGCGGGCCACCAGCAGATTCTCACCACGGGGCATGCTATTGCCTCCTCCGTTCTCCCTTTCTCCTTTCCTCCCTTTCTCCCTTTACTCCCTTTATTCCGTCATTCGAATTGGTTTCGGATTTCGAACATGCGCACACCGTGCCGGCAGGCTACCGACTAACACACTCATACTCTTTTACTGGTCCCGCGAGGTGACGAATGATGCGCATGGCCGGCAGCGTTTCCAAAGGGTGGCTTGCGCGAAAGATACAGGTCACGTTTGGGAGGGAGTACTACTTCGACGTGCGCAAGCGGCACGCAACGGACGCTCAGTGTAGCGAGTACGTCGCGAGGGAGTTGGTTGATCTGGACGTGTTTCACACGGAATCGAATCTGGGACGCCGGCAATGGTACTCGCCGCGGCAAGTGCTGGTGGGGGGGATTCAGCCGAACATGATTGTGGGGATGCTCATGGGAGCTGAGTTCATTCCGCGATCGGATGCGGACGCGGATATCTCGCCGCGTTGCTTGGCGGCACTCGACGTCGGGCAGTTGCCTGCGCCCGCTTCGCTGTTGGAGCACCCGTTGATCCGTTTGTGGCTGGATCAGATTCAGGAAGTCCGCGGCTGGCAGGAGGGGGACATGCAGCCGATTCCACCTTTCTTCTGGGACGCGTCGGGACGAGCGGCGGTGCACGGGGCGGTCACATCGGGGCTGAAGTTCTACGGCGACGAGTTCTTGATGGAACTGCTCACGCAGCCCGCGGAGAGCACCGTCGTAGTCGATTGGCTGACCGACGTATCGGCCGCACTCGTGGCGCAGCTTCGCCGACGCGGGCCAGATGCCGGCTGGCGGAATTCACGTTGGCGAGTGTGCGGCATGCATGATCGACGCGGCGAACTTCCGCCGCTATGTGGTCCCGACCGTGTCGCGGTTGGGCGAGCGTTTTGGGGGGGTCCGACTGCACAGTTGCGGCCGGAGCGACCATATCCTGGAGGCCTGCCGCGGGATCACTGGTCTGGCCTCTTTGGACGTGGGCGGCGAGACCTCCGTCGCCAAGATCCGGCAGGTGTTCGGACCCGCGCTGCCGGTGGGCATCGCCCCCTTGGTTGAGGACATGCGAGCCAATTCACCGCGCGGCCTGTTGAACTGGTATCATCGTGTCCGCGAAGAGAACGCCGATGGTGATCTGACCATCGGATTCCACCTCGAGCCGGAATACCACCTCGATAATCTCCGCGCACTGCACGATGCGGTTCAGCACAGCTGATCGAGCTTTGCGCAGCCTTGCCACGGGTCGGCTGTGACGACGTGATTGCATGTTCCATGGCACACGAAAGCGGCCGGCTCATCAGCCGCCGACTTCAGCGCGGCAATTGGATGACCTTGCCCCCTTCCGCCAGCGACTGATCAATAGCCAGGCAGATTTCGTGGGTTTTGTAGGCATCGGCGATGCTGCAATGTGATTCCACGTCGTTCCGGATGCAGTCGACGAAGTGGTTGATCTGCGCGTCGAAGGGATGGTGATGGACGCTGCCGGAATCGGGGGTAATGGCGGGGAATGTCGTCCAGTGGTTCTGGCCAGGCAGCAGCTTCGGCGCCCACAGCCGGTTGTCGCGGGCGGCTCCCGCCGTGCCGATCAAGTCGACGTTGAATGTATAGGGGATGACCGCGTCCAGCAGCACCGACGTCTTGGCGATGACGCCATTGCGGAACTTGACGATCGCCACCACGTTGGCGTCGTATTCGTAAAACCCTTTCTTGTTGTTCGAGAATGCCGAGACTTCCGCCACCTCCTCGTCTACGAACCACCGCAGAGCGTCCACGGCATGGCAGCCCGCCAGGAGATTGGCGCTGCCCCCCGTCACGACGGTCGAGGCCCATTCCCAGCCGTGGTAACTTGGTCCCAAGCCATGCCAG
The DNA here is from genome assembly GCA_963802295.1 of uncultured Planctomycetota bacterium. GTDB lineage: Bacteria > Planctomycetota > Planctomycetia > Pirellulales > Pirellulaceae > JAJRVM01. Next base: position 290,092 of record CAWDIM010000019.1, read on the forward strand.
TAGTCGACCTCGGCATAGAAGAGTTCGCCCAAGGTTCCGGCGGCCAGCACGGACTTGAGGCTCTCAAACATCGGATTCCAGCGCAGCACGAAGCTCACCACGCTCTTCACCTTCGCCTGCGCCACCACGTCGCGCAAAGTCCGATTCTCGTCCATCGTCAGCACCATGGGCTTCTCGACCAGGACGTGGCGGCCCGCCTGGGCGGCGGCGATGGCCTGTTCGAAATGCACGTGGTTGGGGCCACTGATGTTGACGATATCGACCCGTTCGTCCTGCAGCACTTCCTCGTACCGCGAGGGAATGACGCATTGCAGGTCGAATTTCTTGGCCAGCGCCCGGGCGCTCGCGGGATTGCGGCTGCTGACCGAAACAATCTCGGCATGGGGGTTCTTCAGCCAGCTGGCCGCATGCGCATAAGCCACTTCGCCCACTCCATGGATCGCAACGCCCAGCTTTCGTTCGTGGTTGGTCATGATCAGGTTCCATTCATTTCAAGATGTTGTGCGATGCGGCGTACGCCGCGTACAATGCGCAAGGCTCGCCGGCGCGTTGCGTACTGCATCTAAGATGCGGAAATCCCGGCGAGTTTGCAAGGTAGTGTCAGGGGCACTTGTCCGTCGCTCGGGGCGGTGGCCGGAGAGTTCAGGAACGGGCCATGGTCGTTCGAAGGCGGCCGCCCGTCGCGTTCAGGTGAGAGATTAATGGGGGACGCCAAGCTTGCCCGCTGCAGCATGAGGTAAGAAGTCGGAGAGTTAACTCACTATTCTTGATTCTAGATTCATTTGGGAGGGCATCTCATGGACCGCAGGTCATTCATGAAGGCGGGAGCCGGTGTGGCGGCGATGGCGAGCACGGGGATGGTTGCAGGGAGCATGGCCGCCGAGGGTGGGGAAAAGGTGGGGAGCGGATTGCGGACGAAGATCGCCGTCTCTCCGAATTGGTTCAAGGGAAATCATGTCGAGAAGATCGAGCAGATTGCCGCGGCCGGATTTCCCGCCTTCGAGGATCTGGGCTGCGGTGGCTGGCCCGATAAGGAGCAGGTTCGCGCGAAGTGCGAGGAACTGGGCATCTTGTGCGGAGCGATAGGCGGGGGCATGGGGTCCATTTCCGATTGGGGCCCCAACGACCCGCAGCACCACCCGCGATTTGTGGAGGCGGTCAAACGGGCGATTGAGAATGCCAAAGCGATTGGTACGAAACTCGTGCTGGCGCTCTCCGGTGCTGCACTGGAAGGTGTTGGCAAAGAACCGCAACTCGACGCGTTGGCCACCGCCGGACAGTTGGTGGCCCCTATGCTCGAAGAGGCCGGGATCGTGTTGGTGTGGGAAACGCTCAACGTGCTGGTGGATCATCCGGGCTATTTCCTGGTCTATTCCGCGGACGGTGCCGACCTGGTTCGTCGTACGGATCGGCCCAATGTAAAATTCCTGTTCGACATTTACCATCAGCAGATCAGTGAAGGCAATCTGATTGCGAATATCGGGAAATACCGGCAGGAAATCGGTCACTTTCACTTCGCCGACAACCCCGGTCGTCACGAGCCCGGCACGGGGGAAATCAACTACAAGAACGTCTTCAAGGCCATTTATGAGGCTGGCTATCGCGGCATCGTGTCGTGCGAGTTCGGCAAGCTGGCCCCCACCGAGCAGGTACTGAAGGTTCTGGCCGACTGTGACACATGGTAGGCATCCGATTAACGGATCTGCCTGATGGATGTTCCGCAGGGCAAGTGACCCGCCGAAGAGTGCGGGTCACAGTTATTGGCTCGCGTCGGGGCGTTTTGTCGTCGTTCCTGTCGTTCTGTTTCCACCCGGCCCCGGTGTCGCTCCGTCGACCGGGGCCTGCTTCGCAGCGGTGTATAGCACGTGGTCATTGATCGACAGGCACGATGGTCACGTTGTTCTGTTTGGTATTGCGTCCCTGGTGGTCGACGATTTCGCAGCGCAGGTCGGCTTTCTCGCCGGCTGCCACCTCCGTCCGAAACTCCACGGTCTGGAAATCGTGTAACGTCGCGGCGAAGGGACAGCGAAAGACGATATGGCCGGGCAACGTGTGGCGCAGCTCCACCACGATGGGCTTGGAAGAGTAGTTGCGAATCCGTTGCGCGTAATAGGAGTGTTCATTCCAGCCCGCGACCGTGCTCTCCACGTCAATGTCCACATGGCCGTCGTCAACCTGGCGATAGATGTCGGCTCCCCGAATTTGCATCCACAGGCTGGTCCGCCAGGTCTTGAGCTTCACCCATTCGCAAATCACTTCCGGATCGGGACCCACATTCAGTTCAATCTTGTCTCCGATCGGAACGTATTTGATGCTCTGCGCGGCGATGAAGCTGAGGCCATCGCGGCCGTTTTCGCGAAACAGACGTACCACGCCGTCGGGCAACGGGGTTTCGCCGAGCGTCGATTCTTGGTCGTTGATCAGCAGGTAGAGTTGCACGAGCTGATCTCCGTACTGCGGCACGCGGTATCGATATTCGGTTCTCATCGGCACGATCGGCTTGTCGAAGCTGCGCATGCGCTTGGACCAACCCGTGGCGATGGTCTCGGTACCTTCGACAGTGTAGAGGAAGTACTCGCTGAGTCCCTCTTTGATGATCTCTTTGGGCGCATCCGCAGCATCCTCCGCCGGCAGGCCGCTCCCCCCCATGCCACCCCCCATTGCCATGCTCCGGGCGGCTTTAAAACGAAGTTGTTCCCGCTGACCCTTCTCCAGTTCCTCCACTTGGGCCAGTGGGATCTGAGCCAGTTGAGCGATCTTCTCGGTCAGATTAATCGTGCCGACCACCAGCCGGACTTGCGCCCGTTCATAGTCCTCGCCGGAGTTGTTCGTGACCCGCACGAAGGCCTCCAGGTGCATGGCCTTTTCGTCCGTGTCGCAGATGCCGACGTAGTCGGCAGCCCAACTGATGCCGCTGGTGAAGTACGTGATCTCGACGGTCGCTTCCCCGTCAATTTCGCTCTGCACGTTCCAGTACAGGACTTGGGGTTTGTCGTGCGGAAACGTGGTATCGAGCACGTCCAGTTTGTCGGCGGACGAGAGGAATCGCAGTTCCACCGAAGTCGGATCGATCAGTGTATTGGCCCAGCTGAACTGCAGCGGGTTGCTTCCCGGTTTGAAACTGATCTTCCGCGTCTCGCGCACCAGCGTGAGGTCCTCGGAATTGTAAATGGTCAGCTGGACCGTGTCCCGGTCGGGTACGGTTGACAAGTCGACATTCTTGGCGGCGACGGCGGGCGGTGTGAGCAAGGTTAATGCCAGGACGAACAACGCGGCAAGTGACAGGGATCGCATGATATGGAATCCTCGGAAAATAGGTGTGTGAGCTCGGTTGCGAGAAGGACATGGTTCGAGAAGTCAAGTCGCTCGATGGTGGGAGATGGCCCGCTACCATTCGTTCTTGACGAGGAGGTGCAACTTGTGCACGACTTTGGTGGCCTTGCTGTCGGCCCCGCGAGCGGGCAGTTCGGCGTGAAACAACTGCTTGTCGAATGTGCTCTTCTCCGCATCCGGCCCACCGAGAAACGTCGTCTCGTCTCCCAGTTCCCACTGTACGTCCCGGCCCGTATCACGATATACCTCATTGCGAATCTGTCGCAGGCTCTCCACCACGTCGAGTGTTACCGCCTCGTCCTTGAAATTTTCGATCTCGTATTTGACGATGATCTCGACGTTGTAGAGGTTTCCAGCGACTCGGTGCTGCTCGTTCTTCTCGATGGTTCGTTGCACCACGATATCCTGGGCGGTGCCGACATAGAGTCGCATTTCGTCGTCCAAGGGAGTGAACTTGCCCCAGTCTTCGCCGAGAAACGCCGTCGACCCGTGGCCATCTTCCTGGAAAATCCGCACTTTGCCGAACTGTAAAGGTGCCAGGCCCAGATGATTCCGCTGGTCGTTTTTCAGCACGAAGTGCATGGGGATGCGGAGTTTGTTCTGGGGGCGATCGAGATACCCGAATTCGGTCGGATCACAGGTGTACGCCTTCCTGACGGGGACGTCCCCGTACTTCTGCATCAGCATTTCCTTTGTTTCATTCAGGCCGATCGGCTTGAGAAACTGCGGCCCGAAGCCGGCCCACAGGCTGGTGGCGTCAAATTCCTCGTTGGCGAAATTCTGCAGTCGCATGTACTGGCGCAGCACCAGTGTCTTCTCGTCCCGAGCCACGACCGCGCGGTAATTGAAGGTCTTTGCCAGATCGCCCAGTAAGTAACTGATTCGCACCAGGGCGGACCCCGAGTCGCTGGCGGCCACCTGCCATACCAGTGCGGATTCCTGCGGAGGATAACTGACGGAGAGTACCCGTACGTCCAAAGGCGTGGCCGGTTCCGTGCCCGACCCGCCTGATGGCGAGTCGTCGTGTCGCGCCACAACACGGAAGACCAGCGTGTCGGGATCAATGCTGGTATTGCCCCACGAGAAGTCGACCTGATTGACGCCCTTGACCAGGGGGACGATTCGCTCTTCCTCCACCAGCGTGGCGTCGGCGTGGTCAAGTTGTATTTCGACCCGCTGCCGCACCGGGAGTGTAATCAGCTTGATGCGTGCTTCAACCGGCCGTGGTACGAACGACAGCAGTGTGACCGTGATGAGGAACAGAGTGGTCCATGTGACTTTCATGAGCAGGCTCCTGGCGACAGGCTCCCTGGTACGACCCACCGGCGGGTGCGCAGAGGGAACGCGGATACTAAGTTGAGTGGTGGTGACGAGGAAAAGCCGCAGGGAGGCGATGGGAGTGCGATTGGCACCGCTTGGCTCCGGGCCGCCAAGGCCGGGCGAGGCAGTGAACCGACGTGCCGTTACTCGCATCTCCGCTGAGCCTCCGAGAATGTGACGCGTTGACTCAGTCAACAGTTCCCAAAAAAAATCAGCAACGCCATCCGCGTTTCCACCGAGCTTGTCTCGGTGGGACGACAACTGGTCCGCTACCAGCAGCTCCTCTCAGCGGCTGCAGACGCGAATGCCCTGGAGCGCCATCTTCGCAGGGCGTGGCGGATGCATCAGGAGTTCTGGCAGCGTGTGAATCGCTCCGCGTTGTCCGGCCGTCTCTTCTTATGCGTGGCAAGGGGGCCGTACGGGTCTTGTTGGGGCAGCGGCAAGTGGTCGGTTGGCGCCGCGCGACAGCCTGACTCGTTTTGTGGCGATCAGAGCGATAGAATCGCAGATGCGACGGAGAATGAGAATCCGATGTATGACGATCGATTCGTTGAGGGCTACAATGAGTATTGCCGAACTCCAAGGCATGGCGTGAAGTGGGGAGCGTATCTATTGGCCGCAATCCAAACCACTGTATGGGGCAATTCAGATGATTAGCACGGCTCTGCCTGAAGTGCATCGAAGTTTCTCGCTAAGAGGGGGATTGGCGGTGACTGTTCATCAGATGAGGGGCTTGCGGGTGTGTTGCACTTCTCGCAGTTCGGATTTCGGTGGTCGACCTGTGAGCGGGTCGTGGGGGTATGCAGCCGGATTTCGAGCTCTCTGGCTGGTGCTGATACTACTCGTGTGCCCTTGGCCGCTCGCGGCGGACGAGGCAGCTGATCAAGATGCTTTCGTGCGCGTGAGCCCGCGCGATGCCCGTTATTTTGAGTTGTCCAACGGCAGACCCTATATTCCGATCGGCTTCAATCTGGTGCCTGGCCCCCGTGCGGGAGAGTTCGAGCGGGTGGTGGACGAGATGGTGCGCAACCGTATCAATTATTGTCGCATCTGGGCCGATCAGGCACCTTGGGGAGTCGAGACGCAGCGGAGCGGCCAGTACGGCACGGAGCAGATGGAGATGCTCAGGCGATTCCTCACGCTTTGTCGGCAACACGGTATTCGCGTGAAAATCTGTCTGGAGTATTTCCGGGACATTCCGCCGCAGCAGCGCATGTGGTCGGACAAGTCGCTGCATCACAGGGCCAATGGCGGTGCATTCGAAAGCATGAAGGACTTTCTGGAGAGCCCGGCAGGTATCGCTCAGTTCCAGCGGAAGATCGCCTGGTATGCCGACCAGATCGGCGATGAACCGGCGGTGTTCGCCTGGGAGCTGTGGAATGAAATGAACGCTGTTCGAGGACCGTGGGCACCGTGGACGGAGATCATGTTGCCCGAGCTTCATCGTCACTTCCCCAAGCACATGGCGATCCAGAGCCTGGGGAGTTTCGACCGCGACTCAAGCCGGGAGCCGTATCGGCAGCTCTGCCTGATGCCGGGCAACGATATTGCCCAGGTACACCGATATCTCGATCAAGGTGCCGAATTGCGGATCTGTCATGGCCCGGTCGATCTGCTGGCTGCTGATGCCGTGGCTGAATTAACGGCCTTTCACGCCGGCAAGCCGATTATTCTGACTGAAACGGGAGCCGTGAAGCCCAGTCACACAGGATGCTCCGAGCTGTATGCCGCGGATACGCAGGGCCAGTTGTTGCACGACATGCTCTTCGCTCCGTTCTTCACGGGCGCCGCCGGGCCGGGGCACGTCTGGTGGTGGCGTCAAGCGATTGAGCAGCCAAAACTCTGGTCGCACTTCGCTCGGTTTGCCGAGCTGGTGGAAGGAATCGATCCGGCAAGTGAGCAGTTCGAGCCGCAGCAGCTGCGGCAGGACCCACTGCGGATCTATGTCCTCAAAGGCACACATACATTACTCATCTGGTGCCGCGATGGTCGAAACAGCTGGCAAAGTGAAATCGCCGACGGGGAGCGTCCCGCGATTGTTTCAGGAGTGTCGCTGGATGCGAGCCAATACCAGCTCGATTTGCCTGCAACGCGAATCCGGGCGCTTGATCCCTGGAACGGCTCGTGGACCGATTTGGACGCTGACGGTGCCACGATCCAGCTGCCAGATTTTCAGCGATCGCTCGTCTTGCGGGTCGATCGCCAATAGCCGCTCGTCAGTGATTGTCCCGATCGCCGCGGGGCATGCTCGCGTCGTGCCAGGCGGTCGATTTTGGGTTTCCCACTCACCATGCCATGGAAAGGACTCAGTGATATGTCGGAAGAACGCCACCGACTGGAAGAGTTGATCAACCGGCTCAAGCAGCAACGAGACGAGTTGAGTTTGCAGATCCATCTCGGGAAAGCCGAGGCGAAGGAGGAATGGAATAGGATCACTGCCAGGCTGGATGAACTGCTGCGCGAATACGAGCCGCTCAAAGGCGCTCTGAACGAGACCAAGGACAACGTCGTCAAGGCGATGAAGTCGGTCTCGGACGAGCTCTGGGCCGGGTTCCAACGGATTCGAAAATCGCTGTGATACCCCCGCCGTCCGTCGATTGCCCGTTTGTCGCCCAGCCGCCTGCCAGACTGGCAGGGTGCGTCGCCAGCCGAGCTGGATCTGGGCGAGACTCAAGCTCAGCAATTGCCTCGCCGCCCCCCATGCGTGCAGTTGCCCACTCGGCTGGCCCACGGCAACGCTGTCGCCTGTGGGGTGGCATGACCGCACCGGCCGATGTGCCGCAGCCTATTCCGGATGGTCGTGGGGTATTGGATCAAGTGCCGTGATCTCTTCCGCCAGGAGATCCCGCACCTGTTCGGCGATGTTGAAGCTGACGCCGTCCTGCACCAGTTCGTGCAATTGGGCCAGGCGATGATCGGGGTCCTTGCGCAGCACTTCCATGTAGATTCTCTCGAGCTCGGCCTGGTCGCCAGAGTCGTGAATTCCCTTTCTGAGAACGGCCAGATATTGTCGAATGAGCTCAATCACGCTCAGTTCCCTTTCGCGACACGGCTTGACTTTGCGGAACCGATACCAGGGCACACGACTCGCAGCGACCTGCTGAACCGTTTGAATCCGTGCAAAAAAGCCGGCGATTCAGCGAGTTACGGGGCACTGCTCTGGAGCCACCTCGGGCGGCTACCCGCCATAACACCCCCCCGAACGCGACCTCGGCCGGCCAGAACCAGTTCGCCGGCACGGCATCGCTGCGGAAAACGACAACTTGATTATAGCAGCGTTAGGTCCTGCCAACAGCGCTTCACTCACCGTGTTGGTCCGGCACGCTCGAAAAATCGATTCCGACGCCGAACAGTCCTCAATCTTTGCCAAGTCAACCGCTGCTTGGCTGGCAGGGCTGAAGTCGAGCAACTCGCTTGTGTCGGCGGGTGGGATCAGTCTGTCCGAGAGTGTACCGGGATCTGCCTTGGCGGGTTGCCACCGGAATTATTCCGGACGGGGCCACAACTGGCCAGCTACCATCACTCGATGAGACCCTGTCGGTCCCGTCCTTGGCCCTACCAACACAGCGACGGGGCTATCAGGAGGTCGAATGTCGTCTATTCGGGGGGGGGGACTGCTTTCCCTCGTTCGTTCGAATGGTTGGCATCTGCGTTGCGGATGGCGCGGGGCAAGAAAGGCAGTCAATTTGTATCCCCAAGATTCACCTGTTTTGGTTATCATAGAAGGCAGAGCGATATGCTGTGGAACCAGCGAATGTGAGGGGGGGCTCAGTCCGTACGGCGTGCAGCGGCACGGGGGATCTGTGCCCCCGTGGCGAGTGTCTTTTTTTTCCGCGAAGCGGTCGTCCGCGACGGGTCTTGTCTGATGAGTGCCTGTTCCCGCTGCGGTGTGGTCGTTTGTTGCGGCATGGGTGATGCTGCATGCGCCGGGGAAACGACGAGAAGCGGCTATGACGAGATGGTTGGCCTTCACGCTTGTGATTACTTCGGCTTGCGCCCTGGTGCAGGGTGCTGAGCGCGCGGTGGTGTCGGTGTTTGAAAGCGATGCGAATCTGAAACCGCGGACCAAGATCGATAGCGCCGTGTTTGCCCGTCTTCGCCAGGAGGATATCGAGCCTGCGAACATTTGTTCGGATGCGGTTTTTCTCCGCCGAGTGTATCTGGACGTGATTGGTACGCTTCCTACGGCCGATGAAGCTCAGCGGTTTCTTACGAGCGCGAGTCCGACGAAGCGTCGTGAGCTGATCGATGCTCTGTTGGCACGCGATGAGTACTCGGACTACTGGGCTTTAAAGTGGTGCGACTTGTTGCGAGTGAAAGCCGAGTTTCCCATCAACCTTTGGCCGAACGCGGTTCAGGCGTATCATCGCTGGATTCTGACGTGCCTCCAGGAGAATAAGCGGTACGACGAGTTTGTCCGCGAGATTCTTACGTCGAGCGGCAGCAATTTCCGCGACCCGCAGGTGAATTTCTATCGATCGATGCAGTCGAACGATCCGCAGGAGTTGGCTCGAGCTGTCGCGTTGGCATTCATGGGCGCGGGCCGAGAAATGGCCCCAGGAGCAGTTGGCCGGGATGGCGACCTTCTTTTCTTTCGTCGGCTACAAGCGAACTTCCGAGTGGAAGGAAGAGATCGTCTATTTTGACTCTCAGAAACTGCTGGAAGCGGGACCGACGACGGCCACATTTCCGGATGGCACGACTGTCCAGTTGACGGCGGACAAGGATCCGCGCGAGGTATTTGCCGACTGGTTGATCTCACCCAAGAACCCGTGGTTTGCCCGTTGCATCGTCAATCGTGCGTGGTATTGGCTGCTGGGACGAGGGATCGTTCATGAGCCGGACGACATTCGTGACGACAATCTTCCCAGCAACCCGAAACTGCTCAAGTTGCTCGAAAATGAACTGGCGGCGGCGCGATACGACATGAAAGAGCTGCTGCGGTCGATTCTGGACTCGAAAGCGTATCAGCTGTCGTCCATCCCGAAGTCGGACAAGCCGGAGGTGGAGGTCTACTTCGGGGCTTATCCGCTGCGGCGATTAGATGCGGAGGTGTTGGTCGACGCGCTGTGCCAGATTACCGGCACGACGGAGGAGTATTCGAGTCCGATACCGGAACCGTTTACGTTCGTGCCGGAGCATCAGCGTTCGATTGCCTTGGCGGATGGCAGTATTACCAGCCCGTTTCTCGAGCTGTTTGGTCGCCCGTCTCGTGACACGGGGCTGGAGACCGAACGAAATAACAAGCCAAGTGCCGCACAACGCCTGCACATGCTCAACTCGAGCCACGTTCAGCAGAAGATCCAGCGCAGCGAGAAGCTGCGGCAATTGACTCGTTCCAGTCGCGACATACGTGAAGCCGCCGCGAGGATTTATCTGGCCGTACTCTCGCGGCTTCCCTCGGAGCCGGAGTTGCGCGTGGTGGAGGCCTATTCCAAGACGAAAGAGGGCGAGGGGCAACAGGCTTACATCGATCTGACCTGGGCCTTAATCAACTGTGTGGAGTTCCAATACCGGCACTGAAGCGAGTGGCATCACCCTGGGACGATAGGATGGCGAGATTCCGAAAGGCGGAGCGTGGCGGACTTTACGAATCCGCGTGTCCCGCCTGGGGACGACGGAGACAGGAGCTGGTGAAAGCGGTGGGCTGGTATCGCCGCCGGTCGGTGGCGGCTGATGTGACGGTGGGCGGTTGGCTGAACGAATCGACAGGCGGGGATGTGACACAGAGAAAGTCGAGGTAACAGAATGAGTGCCAACGGAAAGTTCTTGACATCGGGCTTGGTCGGAGTGCCGATCACACGCCGGTCATTGCTGCAGGCAGGGTTGGTGGGTGCCACCGGGATCTGGCTGGCCGATCCGTTGTCGTCGTCGGTACAGGCTGCCGCGGAACCTGGCAAGGCTCAGGCCGTCATTCAAATTTGGATGTGGGGTGGCCCGCCCCACAATGACACCTTTGATCCGAAACCGGGGGCCGGCGAGGATTACTGCGGGCCGCTCAATAAGACGGCGACGACCAACGTACCGGGCATTCAAATCGGCGAGTTATTGCCGTTGCTGGCCAAGAACGCCGACAAGTACGCGATTATTCGCAGCATGACGCACGGTCAGAACGGGCACGAGACGGCGTCCTACATGACGCAGACCGGGCATCCCGAGGGTGGCAAGGACGTCTATCCGTGCGTCGGTGCCATCGTTTCCAAGTTTAAAGGCCACGATGCCGGATACAAGGGGCTGCTCCCTCCGTATATCGTCCTCACCGAGCCGCAAGGTCGGTTTTCGGAAGCCGGCTTCATGGGGTCACGCTACAAGCCGTTTGCCACGGGGGGTGATCCGGCGCGACCGCGGTTCGCCGTGGAAGGAGTGGTGGCCGAGGGCATTTCCGACGACCGGCAGCGCGCGCGACGAAAATTGCTGAGCAACTTGAACTCGCTGGCTCAGGCCATGAATGGTGACCCGCGACTCGAAACGTTGCAGAAGTGCGAGAACGAGGCCTACGATCTGATACTCGGCGACGCCGGCAAGGTGTTTGACCTGACCCAGGAAAAAGACGATGTGCGCGAGAAATATGGCCGCACGACCTTCGGACAATCCTGCCTGGTGGCCAGACGCCTGATCGAAAAAGGTGTGCGTTATGTGACCATCAATTACAACGGCTGGGATACACACAAAGAGCATTTCCAGGCCATGCGGCGCATGCTTCCGGTCCTTGATAAAGGTATGTCATCCCTGCTGGAGGATCTCGCGGAACGAGGATTACTCGATAGCACGATTGTCTGGTGGGGAGGGGAGTTCGGGCGAACTCCGCAAGTTCAGTGGGAGGCGCCTTGGAATGGAGGCCGCAGTCACCATGGCGCCGTCTTCTCCAGCGTCGTGGCGGGAGGAGGATTCAAGGGGGGAGCGGTTGTGGGCGCCTCGGACGACAAGGCCAACAATGTGAAAGACCGGCCGGTCTACCCGTGGGATCTGTTGGGTAGCATGTATGAACTGCTCGGCATCGATCCCGATGGAACGGTGCAGCATCCGCAAGGAATGGACATGCCCTTGTTGCCGACGAAGGAAGAAGGACTGGAATCGGGTGGTCGGCTGAAAGAGATCACTTAAGCGTGTCATCGGGTACGGAGGAGAACATGCCGCAATTGCGCTGTCCGAAATGGCGCTGTCCGATGGTCACGTGGCGCGCTACACTGCTGCTCTGCATCGCCACGGCCCCCATCGCCACGGCCCCCATCGCCACGGCACAAGGGCAACAGGGCGGTCAGGAACCCGACATCGGTTATGTCTATCCCGCGGGCGGGCAGGTTGGCACGGAGGTCATGGTGACCATTGGCGGCCAGGCTATGGACGGTGCTATCGGCCTGCACATCTCGGGGCAAGGCGTGGTGGCGTCCGACCTGGTCTTCGACCGGCCGCTCACCAATTACGAAGTCAATGTCCTGCAGGACAAGATTGACAAAGCGCGCGAGAAACTGAAGGCCGAAGGGAAGGAAGTCGACTTGAGACGCCGGCAGGGCGCGGTGGCGGAGTTCCTCAAGCTGCTGAAAGAAGCGGATGTGACCGAGACGGATCTGAAGAAGCTCGAAGAATATGCCGCCGCGCGTAACGACAAGAAGCGGCAGCTGAATCCGCAACTGGAACAGACGGTGACGGCCAAGTTGACGATCTCTCCCGATGCCGCACCGGGGCGGCGCGATCTGCGCGTCGCGACTCCCACCGGTCTCTCGAACCCGCTGGGCCTGTACATCAGTCCGTTTCCGAATTTTCTGGAGCAGGAGCCCAACGACGCCGCGGCGGGAGAGGCCGTTGCCGGTCCGCTCCCCGCCGTCCTGAACGGACAGATCATGCCGGGCGACGTCGATCGGTTCCGTTTCGAGGCGAAGAAGGGTGAACGGTTGGTCATGATCGCCGGCGCGCGGGAACTAATGCCCTACCTGGCCGATGCCGTGCCGGGCTGGTTTCAGGCCACGTTGGCACTCTACGATCAGAATGGCCGGGAAGTCGCGTATGCCGACGACTACCAATTCCAACCCGATCCGGTGCTCTACTATCGGATTCCCCTGGACGGCTTCTATGAACTGGAGATTAAGGACTCGATCTTCCGCGGGCGCGAGGATTTCGTCTATCGCATCGAAGTCGGAGAACTCCCTTTTCTAAAGGCGGTTTTTCCCTTGGGAGCTCGTGTCGGCGAGCCGGTGACGGTCGAGGTCGATGGTTGGAACTTGCCGGTGGATACCCTGACGCTCGATTATCAAACCAAAGAGGTGGGGCGGACTTGGGTGGCGGTGCCGAATCGGAAACGAATGTCGAACGAAGTGCCGTTCGAAGTGGATGACCTGCCCGAAATCCTGGATCAGGAACCGAACAACGACATTGTGTCTGCCCAGCTCCTCAAACCTCCCTGCATCGTGAACGGCCGCATCGATGTGCCGGGCGACTGGGATGTGTTTCGATTCGACGGTCGAGTGGGAGGCCAGATCACGCTGGAAGTCGTTGCGCGCCGGCTGAACTCTCCCCTCGACTCGCTGCTCAAGGTTACCGATGCCAACGGCAAGCAGTTGATCATCAACGATGACACCGAGGATAAGGGCTCAGGCCTGGTGACGCATCATGCCGACTCGCAGTTGCAGCTCAGCCTTCCTGATACGGGGGCATTTTACATTCACCTGGGGGACACACAGAAAAAGGGGGGCCAGGAGTACTCGTATCGTCTCCGAGTCAGCGCGCGGCGACCGGATTTCGATTTGCGAGTGGTTCCGTCGGGCATTAATGCGCGTCCCGGCTCCGTCGTCCCAATTACCGTCTACGCCTTGCGGCGGGATGGATTCAAGGAGGACATTCGCCTCGAACTGCTCAACCCTCCGGCGGGATTTGAATTGAGCGGCGGTTGGGTGCCTGCCAATGAAGAGAGCGAAGAGGTCACCCTGACGATTCCTCCTGCTACGAAAGAGGATCGTTACGTTGTGACAATCGCCGGACGCGCCGAGAGCAAGGGGCGGGAGATCGTTCGCCAGGCCGTTCCGGCGGACGATATGATGCAGGCCTTCATTTATCGTCATCTGGTCCCCGCCCAGGAACTGCTGGTGTCCGTCTCGGGCAAAGCGCTGGTGCGGGCCGGCACGCGGCGCGGGGGGAAAGGAATCTCGCCGGAGGATTCACTCAAAATCCCCAAGGGTGGAACCGTGCGCTATCAGCTGCCGATTCCCAATCGGCCGAATTTGAACGACGTGCAGGTGGAATTGAACAATCCGCCGGACGGCATTACCATCCTGCGCATGATCCGTGGACCGGGTGGGTTGGTGATGCTCTTCTCGGCCGACGCGGAAATGGCCCAGCCGGGCCTCAAAGGGAATCTGGTCCTCAACGTGTTCGTCGAGCGAACCGTGCCCGGCCGCAATGGCAAGCCCGGCTCGAAACGCAAAGTCCCCGTCGGCACCTTCCCTGCCATCCCGTTCGAAGTGACAGGCGAGTAAGGCGTCACTGGACGCGCAGAGCGAACAGCCGGTTCTGGGTGGGGAACAGCAGCGTGTTACCGGCGAGCACCGGTGAGATTGCCATGCTGCGCACGCGTCCCTGCGCCAGCACTTTTTTCTCGCGGCCCGCCTGCAGGACCCACAGGCGGTTCTTTTCGTTGGCGATGTAGACCCTCCCCTGGACCACGATCGGTGTGGCGCACCAGACACCACCGATCAAATCGTGAGACCACACTCGCTGGCCGTTGTCGGCGTCGAAGCAGTGCAAGTGACCCGTGTAGTCGGCAACGTACAGCAATCCATCCGCGATTACCGCATCCGACAGAGTGCGACCCACTGCACGCGAATCCCACACCTTTTGTCCTGTCGCACCGTCGAGGCACGTCAGGATCCCCTGCCCCGGTCCGTGCACCGGGCTCTGGCCGATCGTGATATACACGCGACCATTGTGAACGGTTGGCGTGGCGATCACTTCGCTCGGCCCGTCCGGACTGTTGTGGTTCCAGCGCGCGTAGGGAATCGGTTGGCCGTCGCGCCGGCGATAGTCGGCCGGGCAACAGTCGTATTGCCAGACAATTTCCAGAGTCGCGACGGCACCTGGGCCCGGTGTTGACTCCAAGGGCTTGAAGGCGTACAGGACTCCGTCGCCTCCGCCATACAGTATCAGCGGCCGTCCACCCAACTCGGCCGCCACCGGCGATGACCACTGACCGTGAAACATCCGCTCACCGATCCTTGCTCCATCCACTCCCGCTAGTTCGCCAGTCCGCTTGTCCAGTGCAATCAGGCTCGGCGCATGCGGGGCCGGGACGACATTGTGCGTGTCGTCCACGCCGTTGGATGTGCACGCATACAGGAAGTCACCATGGATGGTCGGCGAGCTGCCGCAGACGTCGTGCGGCACAACCCCCAGCTGTTCGATTAAATCGAACCGCCAGAGAATGTCTCCGTCCTCGTCCGTCAAGGCATACGGACTGTCCGGCGCAATCCCCATGTACGTCTTCTCGTCGACGAACGGACCGCCATTGCCGTTCGCCTGTCCATCCCGGTCGATACACAAGATATCGCCGCGAGGGCCCACGATATACAGCCGATTCCCTTCCACCGCGGGGCGGGAGCAGACACCGCATTTCCAGTGATTGAAATGAAACGGCGGAGTTGTCCCCGCCATGTACCGGGGAATCGGCAACTGCCAGATTCGACGCCCCGTTGGCGGATCAAGACACATCAAAATACCGCCACCCGTCGTCTTGGCTGCCGGATGATCGAGCGCCGAGTCGTTCACCCCAATAAAAAGCCGATCCCTGTCCACCAGGGGCACTGTGTATTGATGGTCTCCCAACTCAAGCTCCCACATCAGTTGGTCCTGGGTAAACACCGTCGGCAGCTCGGGAGATCGTGGCGGTGCGGTCGGTTGAGCGATCGCCACATTGACCGTGGCAAAAACTACACTGCAGACGGCCCAAACCCGTTCGTGTGTGATGTGACCGGTGAGCCAACGGCTGCGTGCGCGTCGAGTGGGCATGAATTCCACGGCAGTTTTGTCCTGTACAAAAGAGTGTGCCAGGGGGTTGAGCAAGGCAGGAACGGACCGTCACTTGTGCGGAGGCTGACATCAGTCTACCTCGGAGAACACCTGCCGCGTAGCCCCGTTGTGTGGGGACACTCCTTGTTCGAGTCGGCACTAGATCGGTGAACGCATGTCTCAAATTCGATATTCGCAGCGCGAAATTCCAAACAAATGCGGATGACGAAATGAAGGGAGGAAGGGAGGAAGGGAGGAAGGAATGAAGGGAGGAAGGGAGGAAGGGAGGAAGGGAGGAAGCAGTAGCATGCCCAGTGGCGAGAATCTGCTTGTGGGTGCGTGACTGCGGTTTTGCCGGCAGCGGAGGTTTGTTCTCTTGAGTGTTTGTCTTTCGAATTTGTTTAGGATTTCGAATTTTGGGATTTCGAATTTCCTGTTTGGTTGCGGCCGCAGGCCGCATTAAGATATCTGATCGTCGACTCGTTGTGATTCTCACTGCGGATTCACGGTGCTGCTCGTCCGTCCCCCTGGCCGGCATGTCCGGGACGAGGGCTTTCCGGCGGCCACCAATTTCGGCGCTGACCGAGCCAGTGACACTTACCACGTTTCTTGATGCACGGCATGGGCGCGGAAACGGGTGCGTGGCTGGGGCGATTCGGCCGGCCAGCCGATCGATGCGATGGCGATGGGAATGATCGGTTCGGGGATGCCCAACAGGGTTCGCAGGTGGGTCAGGCGAGCCGGTCGCGGATGGACGCCCAACCAGCAGGCACCCAGCCCCAGCAGATGGGCGGCCAACAGCAGGTTTTCCATGGCGGCTGAGCAGTCCTGCAGCAGGTAAGACAACTGGCCGTCGTGGGCCTGCGTCAGGTTGCCGCAAACAACGATGCCCACTGCGGCGTCGGCCAGCATTCTGCCGTTAGGCAGCCCTTCCACGATCCGTCGACGCATGGTCTGATCGCGTATCACAATGAACACCCACGGATCCTTGGCCACGGCCGAGGGGGCTGCCATGGCGGCTTCCAGCAGATCGTGCACCAACGCGTCGTCGACGTCTTTCGCCTGGTACTGGCGGACGCTTCTGCGGGCAAAAATGCTGCTCAAAAGTGGGTTCATCGTCAGCTTCCCTGTGGTCGTGTGGGGTCGTTTGGATTTTACGGCAAACGGAAAGTTGTCCATGATACCCGGCTCACGCAACCCGGCAAGCGGTCACCCTCTCCCCAGAGTCCTCTCCCCGGAGTCCGTCGTCCAGACCAGTCTTGGCTGGTACCGCTGGGTATTCCGCGCCGCTGAGTCGGAAACGTGGCATCGAAATCGAAGGATGCTCTCGGCAGGATTCACCATGCGTCGTGCGCCGAGCGGCCGCTGGAGACTCTTATTCCTCGACAGGCAACGTCTTGCCATCGGTCGTTCTGCAGCGTAGAACTCATCCATGGCCGGCGAATTCCTGTTTGTCTATGGAACGCTAAAACGGAACGCTGGCCACATTGCGCACCGAAAGCTACAGTCGTGGGCCCAGTACGTTTCGGAGGCGACGTTCCAGGGCCGCTTGTATCGAGTGTCCTGGTATCCCGCCGCCGTTCCCTCGCAGGTGCCCGGCGAAATCGTCCCAGGCGAAATCTATCGACTCAGCGATCCTCCTCACTTGCTGCGTCAACTCGATCGCTACGAGGGATGCGTGGGAAAGGCCTCCGAATACGAACGCTGCGAGTGTTCGGTCAGGCTACCGGGCGGGGATTCGCTGTGCGCCTGGATCTACCTTTACCGCCGCGCGACGGACGGCCTGGATCGGATCGAGTCGGGAGTGTATTTTTTCACGTGCCGACGATAAACTGCTGGCAGGGGGATAACATGGGTACTTCCGAGCCGCGTGAGGTGTATCAGGCAGCCGATGCCCACGACGCGTACTGCGTGCGAGACGCCTTGGAGCAAGCGGGCATTGAGACCATTGTCGTGGGCGACGTGTTGCAGGCCGCCTTGGGGACCTTCTCGATTACCTCGCTGGAGCCTCGCGTGCTGGTGCACGTCGAAGATTATGACAGAGCCTGCAAGATCATCAGGCAACTCGACGCGGCACAAGACAATGCCAGACGCGACGAAGGCCGCTGGCGTTGTCCGCAGTGTGGAGAAATGAATGAAGCGTCCTTCGAAATCTGCTGGAACTGCCAGTCACGCTCTCCTGCGATCGGGTGACAAGTTTCATGCCCCGGCGGATGGGGCTTCTGCTGGATGGGGCTTCTGCCGAGCTGTGCCTCGGTGCCAGGGACCCGGACCGGCCGACGCCTCACCCTCGCGAGTCGACGGCAGCTCCCGCCGCAAGACGCGCCGTCCATGGCGCGAACGGAGAGTAACCACTGAATTACCATGTCATCCACGATCATCGTTGCCGCAATCTTTCTTGATCTGCTGATCGTGTCGCTCATTTTGTGGGCGATTTGCCCGCGCGGTCCAGTGACTCGCGATGGTGGCGTGATGGCGCCCCTGGCCACCATCCTTTTGCGGTGCCCCGGTCGTACGTGCGCGGTGTAGTGACTCATATTTATTGGCCCCCTCAGCGCTGGCGCATCCTGCGTTGAGCCCTGGGCTGTCCTCGCCCTCAGGTCCGCCTGCGGCAGAACTATGCGCCGGTCCGCCGCTGAAGCGAGCCAACCAGATCGGGCGGATGACCAGCTGCAAGCCGAAGATGACGAGCGCGAAGTTCCTCAGGCCGACACGGCCGAACAGACCGGCAACGACAGTCGTAAGACATGATCAGGCAGACAACCGACGGCGGCCAGTCGCCAGGTCAGCCACTGGCCGACGGTCGTCTTGTGGACCATCATGACCAAGGCGGCACGACCTGGCGTCCCGGGGGCACCATCCCCATATCGATAGGCTCTTGCCTCGTGCTATAATCCCAGGACAATTGCCACGGCAATTATCTTCGACAAGCAAAACGATCTGGACAGGAGTGCATCATGAGTGTTGAACAAAGACTGAACCGTCGAACGGCCTGCGCGGCATTTCTGGGAGTGGGAGGCTCGGCCCTGGTTGCCGGGCTGGCTGCGGGACAGCAAGATCGTCCCAAGCTCCGTGCGCGAAAGATCGCCGTACCACGGGCCGCCATGCCACCGCTGAACAACGCGGACTTCTACGGCCCCGACGGCAAATTCAACGAAGAGGCGGCCAAGAACGCCTACTTCGACCTCATCAAATTTTTCAACTACCCGATCAACGATACCATCCGCCAGACGATCTTCGTCAGCGACATGGGATTGGGCAAGTTCACCGAAGTGGGGCTGGCTGCCGCCGTCGTGATCAACGAAAAGGAAGGCAACTACGCGGCGCTCGAGATCTTCCTGCTCCCCAACCAGATGATTCCCGAGCACTGGCACGTGGCCATGGAAAACGAAGGGGTCACGGCCAAACGTGAATCATGGTTTGTCCGTTACGGCACGACGTTTACCTATGGCGTCGGTGAACCGACCGACCCCATCACCGTGAAGATTCCCGAGTGCCAGAAGGAATTCGTGACGGTCCGGAGCGAAAAGCAACTCAAGCCGGGCGAGTCGACTGGCATCGCCAATGCGCTGGACAAACACTGGCAGCTGGCGGGCCCGGAAGGATGTATCATGACCGAGGTCGCTACCTACCACGACGGTGCCGCAGTGCGGTTTACCGATCCAAACGTCAAGTTCTAGTGCAGCCGACACAATCCAGGGGCGCATGACGAAATCGAGGTGCGAATTTCCGTGTCGATTCGTTGTTCTGCTGTCAATGACCCGCCGGAAAGGCCGAATCCCGTCGCGCTCCTTGCCGTGACGCATGCGAGAACGTACCGCCTGGTTCACTGGACAATGGTGAATGGTGAATGGTGAATGGTGAATGGTGAATGGTGAATGGTGAATGGCAAGAGTACGGATGTGAAGAGTAGCGATCGCGTGCCGTGCACTTTGCACTTTTCACTTCGCATTTTGCATTTTGCATTGTCATTCGAACGGCATTGGCACATTAACCACCAATTATTCACCATTCACCATTACCTTCGGAGCCGAGCGCGCGGCGGCCATTTCCGTCAGGCCAGCCATGCAGCAGTCACCCAGACGACAGTCCGTCGTGTCATTTCGACTCCATTCGCGAGATTCGATCCAGAACCTCTTGAGTCGTTCTACCGCCGCTTTCCGATTCCGATCGACGTTTCGCCTCGGCAATTTCCGCATTCATAAACAGCTGGGAATAATAACCGATTCGATTTCCTGCCTGGTCCACGATTTCGATGGGCTCAGCCGAGTTGCCGAGTTGCTTGGCTTGCTCTGCCGTTACGACAATTGAAACCATCGCTGACTCCTTTTGCTCTCTCGCACGTCGCACAACACTATTGCAAACGACGCGGTTCATGCGGACAGTCTTGTTGGCCGTGCGAGGAAGACGAGATTCCAGATGTCTTTAAGGACGGCCACAAGACTCGTCCGACAAGTATTTCCATAGCATGATCCTGCAATAGACACGCTCAAGAAACACTTCTGACGAACCACTCGATTATCGCCTTTCTGTCGCTGCCACTCAATTGTCTTAAAACGTCGCGGCAAGTGAACTCACACCAAGTGTCGCCGCCAGGAATCGAACCTGATCTTCGAGCTTCGCGGGCTCGCGTGCAAATCCGGCACACTCCGGCGACATTGTTCTCCAGCACCCCGCCGAGGAATCGAACCCCGATTACCTGGGTGCAAGCCAAGTGTCTTCCCGTTAGACCAGCGTCCCATGTATCGAGAGATCCGTCCGGAATTCGAACCCGGTCTGCGTCCTTACCACAGACGTGTGCAGCCAGAACACCTACAGACCATTTGTTGCAGTGATCCCGGCAGGAATCGAACCGGCACTCCCCTGCATGTCACGCAGGAGTCTTCGCCGATAGACCACGGGATCGTCGTCAGTGACCGAGGTGGGCGTCGAACCCACAAAATCGCCACGCTCTCGACGTGACCGCTTTGCCTGTTTGCGTACTCGGCCGCAAGTGGCGGGTCCGGGGGTCGCACCCGGCGGTCAGAGCTTATGAGGCTCCGATGAGCACTGGCCCACCCGCAATGTTGCAAGTTGCAGATCCCGGTATCGAGCCGGGCAGACAGACCTTATGAAAGTCCGTTGGGCACCTGCCGCATCTGCAATCTGTTTCGTCAGTAGCCAAGGCGAGGGTCGAACTCGCATGTCCGCGTGGACACGACGTTCTGAACGTCGCGCGTATACCTGTTCCGCCACTTGGCTATGTCAGCAGCCCGTGCGGGAGTTGAACCCGTATCGCGAGCTTGAGGGGCTCGCATCCTGCCGCTAGAAGAACGGGCCGTGTTGTCAGTGCGCCGAGCAGGAGTTGAACCTGCAAAGCTCGAAAGCGGGTGGGTTACAGCCACTTGGGCCTGCCAATGCCCAATCGACGCATGTTGTTGAAGTGGCACGAGTGAGAGTCGAACTCACAGACGATCACGAAGGTTTGAGCTTCGCCGCTTTACCGGTTTGCGTACCGTGCCGATTTGTCGAGCGTCCTCGATGGGATTTGAACCCATGATCTCCTGCGTGACAGGCAGGCGAGCACTCCAGGCTGCTCCACGAGGACGTGTCGTATTGTGATGGGCTCAGGTGGGACTCGAACCCACAGCATCCCTGGTTCTAAGCCAAGATGGTCTGCCAGTTGCCGACCGAGCCGCTTCTTAGTTTGTCTTCAGTACCCAGAGCAGGACTCGAACCTGCAAACGTCCGGATTTAAGCCGGACCGCTCTGCCAATTGGCGTACCTGGGCATCGCGTCGCTGAAGTAGTCCGGGAGGTGCTCGAACCTTCGTCGGCGGTTCTTCAGACTGCCGCCGACCACCGCTGCGCCCGCGTCTCAGCTACCAGCCCAAATTTGTCGTCCGGGCCCGAAAAAACCCGGTGTCACTGGCACTTGTGACACCGGGTTCAGGATGATCCCGTGAAAACTCGATCGAGCGTCACAAGCGCAAACGGAGGGCGGGGGTATTCGCCCACCTGTAGGCGAGACAACCTTTCCCTCTTCGTTCGGATGTGAAACTCGATCGTAACGTCATCATTGTCGGTGCCCTAGTTCTGTTCACGACCCCCTACGGTCATGTGTCTGTCTCACTTAGACGGCGAAGGCTCCTAAAAGGTTCACAGAAAAACTTCTCACTGGTCGACTGGATATTGGACGCGCCGGAGTGCGGAATTATTCCCTCTGCTCGAAAATTCGAACTCTCAAGGTAGTAGAGGTAGAGGTAGAGGTAGGGTGTGCCAAGCTCGCCGGCTCACGCTTTCCACGATCGGTGACGATTTCGGCGAGCGCCGGCACACCAGAATGCGTTCGGCACAATATCATGTACCTCGGGCATCAGTAGAGGTAGGGTGTGCCAAGCTCGTCGGCTCACGCTTTCCACGATCGGTGACGATTTCGGCGAGCGCCGGCACACCAGAATGCGTTCGGCACAATATCATGTACCTCGGGCATCAGAACGTCGGCAACCAACGGTGGCGGCATTTCGTTGACCGGCTCCAACAGTTGCCAGGCACAGCACGTATTCTGGTGTGCCGGCGCTCGCCTTCTGAGCCATCACCAAGGCAACGCGGTACCAGGCGAGCTTGTCACACCCTACCGAACTACCGAACTGAGCGCATTGCGGACGGAGTCATCGCGGCGCTGGTGAGAGTTCGAGAGTTTGCAGCCCTTGATGCGAAGGCTTACAGTCGTTCACAAGAGATATGAGCACGCCCCAGCGCGGCTTGGTGACCGGGCGGGGGCGTGCGAGTTGTCCATTGATCCGCGATCGCTACTGCTGGTTGGCGGCGATCAAGTCGAGCAGTTCGTCTTCGAGCAGTTCCATTTCTTCATTGGCAATCGTCTTGACGATCCGTGCCCGCACCGTGTCCGACGTGCGTTGTGGCTGGGCGGTGTAATCCGCTGTGATCAGCGGGAGCATCCACTGGCTGCCGTCAGCTCCGGCATTACGTTCCACTGCGTTCGCCAGGAGCGGAGGATCGGCCAGATCATGGAGCGGCACATCCCTCCGCTCAGGCAGCAGAAGCGAGGAGACAATCGCCGAATCGCACAGAGCCGCCATGGTCACCGGCGTGCTCCCCGGCAGACGCTGAGTGCCCGGTCCCAGTGTTTCGTACATGAGGTCCCCTGCCACGTCGCTGTGGCCGTAACCAAGCACGTGGCCGATCTCGTGGCTGACCACCGTCAATAGGTCCACTCGGCCCGCCGCCGGTGTGCCCAGGCCGGTGTACCAACCTGCACCGTCGGCACTCACGTCCAAGGTGATCGTATTGCCGGAGGCCCATCCCAAGAATCCGGATGGTATGTCTGCCACCTGGATGTGCACCTCCGGCGGCAGGGCCATGACGATCTGCTGGGACCACAGCAACAAGGCTTGGTAAACGGCGGTTTCGGCCGCACCCTCGGTCAAGGCGGCTGCGGGAGCCGAACCTTTGGTACTGTTGGCAGCCAAGAGGGCCGCCGGCTTGACTACCGTGATCACGGTGCCGTTGCTGTCTGCCGGCACGTCCGGGTCCGTATTGGCGTTGGGAGCGTAGTGGAACGACGCATGCGTGATGTTGGTTACCGTGAACGTGACGCTGCCAATACTCTTATCCACATTACCACTCAGGAGCGTTGCCTGTCCGGTACTGTTCGTGGTTGCGGAACTCGTTGTGCCGTTGCTCCACGTGCCTTGGACGATGGCATTGGCAACGGGTGCGCCAATTCCGTCGAACACATTGGCGACAACCGTGGCCGTCCATTTCGTCTTATTTACCCACCGTGCGGATCCGTCCAGGTCACCGACGTGCATGGTGGACACCGTTTGAACGGTAATCGAAACCGCGGCTGTGTCCGTGCCGCCATGGCCGTCGCTGATCGTGTAGGTGAACGAATCGTCGCCGGCGAAGCCCGAATTGGGCGTGTACTGCAGCAACCCACCTCCGAGGTTAACCACGGAGCCACTTGCGGGGCTAGTGGAGAGATCCACGTTCAGCGTGTCGCCATCGACATCGAAATCGTTCCCCAGCACGTTGATCGTGACCGATTGGTTCGGCGCCGTTGTGGCCGAGTCATTCAGGGCTACCGGAGCATCGTTTACCGGCGTGATCGTGATCGAGACGTTGGCGGTATCGGTTCCACCGAATCCATCGCTGATCGTGTACGTGAAGTTGTCATTACCGAAGAAATTCAAGTCAGGCGAGTACTGCAGGATGCCTCCACCCAGGTTGGTTACGACTCCATTACTTCCTTGCGAGAACGACTCCACAGTCAGGCGGTCGCTGTCTACGTCGCAATCATTGGCTAGGACATTAATCGTAGCTGCCGCGTCTTCGACAGTTGCCAGCATGTCGCTTTCCGCCACTGGTTCGTGATTGTCATTCGCCGTGTATCGATAGACTTGCGCTACTACGCCTTGGAATACCGTTGGCGTTGTGACGATTCCATACCATGCGGCGAGGATGCCGTCGTCGTTTGTCACTTCAATCCAGTTCTTTGTCCAACCGTCTTGACCATACACTGTTGTCGTAACGCGAAAAGCTCCGCCGACGACGCTGCCGTCAGGCGCGTGTCGCGTGGCATACAGTTCACTTCCGCCGTTACCTCCATATTTAGAAACAGCGTACGTCACGATGCAATTACCCGCTTTATCAATCCCTATTCGACTTCCTTCGACGGCGAAAGGCACTGGCGTTGTCCAATTGCCGCTCGTGTAAACTCGGGCGTAGTCGACAGTTGACTCTCTCCACGACACAGCGAAGTAGCTGCCATCTCTACTCATATCGATATTCAGTGAATACTCGGAAGTCGTCCCCGCAACGAGCTGATTACCGATGGCTTTTCCATTGGAGTCGTATCGTTGCGCCCACACGAAACCGTCGAGGGCAGACCCTGCAACGACGAAACTCCCGTCAGACGCCATGGACACATTGCGAGATTCGCCGGACTTCGTGCCGAGTGAAATTGGCCGACCGATTGCAGCGCCGCTGCTGTCGAATCGCTGTAGCAGCCAAGCGAAGTTGCGAGGAAAAGAACCATATACGTCGTATTTGGCATACACCAGCAACGCAAAGTTCCCTTCCCCGTCCATCGCTACATTTACCGGTAACGCGACATTTCGACTCTTGTCATAGTAAGCGACAAACTGTCCATTTGGTCTTGGTGTGCCGTCTGCCGAGTATTGGCGAGCATACACCGCGCCCTCGATAACTAAGCTCCGCCATACAATCACAAAATCGCCGTTATCGGCCATCGCGATCGATGGTTGAAACCGATTCCCGAATCTTTGATCGCCGAAGGACTCTTCGCCGACCAAAATATTTCCGCTGCGTGGATTTCCGGTCGCATCAAAGAGGCGTACGTACAGGCCGAGCCAATTGGGAGCCATCGGATCCTGTGCTTCCCAGGCCACGGCGAAATTCCCCATAGCGTCAGAGGCAATGAGCTGGCCTGCAAGATCATCCCGAAACGCGTCGGTCCCGATACTCACCGTGATCTCATCGCCGAATGGAGCGAGTCCGGTGAGCCGCTGGCCAAAGTAAACCTGAACCGATTGGCCACTCTCGCTGTTGAGTTCGATGTCAACTTGGTTTCCCGTTGTGGCGATCCAACCCGGCTGACGCTGCGCTAGGACGATCGAGTATTCGCCCCGCGATGGGGCGATGATGGTGTAATTACCGTCGCTGTTCGTCACGACGAGACTCTTCCATATTTCCATCTGCTGGCTGGCACTGCCTTCAAGATAGACCTGCCATCCCGCTAGTCCAGGCTCGGTGTCATCCCGCGTACCGTCCTGGTCGACATCGTGAAAAACTGTCCCTGAAACAGTCGTAAGCTGAAAGTTGCCGAAGTCGCAGGTGACGGTCTCCGCCTCGGAGGACAGGGAGACACCGAATCCACCGATTCTGCTGACGTCCACTTTAAAGAGACGGCCGCTGAAATACTGAGCGACCCATAGCACTTGTTTGCCGTCTACGTCCGTGCCACCGAATGCCACGCCAACCGCACGATACGTGTCGACAGTGGGTGACGCGAACTGTCGAGTTAACTGACCCAGATGGTTGAACTCATAAGTCTCATTCCAGGCCTCGCGGTCGCCGTAGCGATTGGTCCAGAAATGCTGACCGTCGAAGGTCAACCCGCACAGCAATCCCCCGCTGCCTGGTGCATCGATCGTGCCTTGTATCAAAGCACCTGATCCGGGATCGAAGTGATAGAGCTTCTCCGTGGTTCGCTCGAGTACCCACAGCGTCCCATCCGTGTTGTCCCAGGTGATACCAGCGCTGTAAGGGTTGTCCACCCCAGGGATCTGAATGGCGAACTGCTCCACTACCACTGGTTGGGTCGTTTCTCCGGCAGGCCGCCGAAAATGAACGATCATGTCAGCAACCGGGTCAACGCCCCAGAAATCTCCAGTGAGGTTGTCCAACGTCAGGTCCAGCATGTTGTCGGTTGGAAGCGAAAATCCCGTCGCGTTCGGAGGCAGTTGGCCCGTAGACGGGTCAATGGGCAAGATCCCTGTGGCCCTAACCCGTACATACAGCAGGTTGGCGGTGGCGTCCCAGGCAATCCCTCCCAGCCAATCGCCCAAATGTGCCACATCCAACTCGTCCAGCACGCTTCCCAGGCGACTGGGCGCTGCTGGTGTCAGCGTCGTTTGCAGCCAGTTGTCAGGCACCAACTGGGCCACGGTGTAATCGCCGACCGGTAACTCAGTGAACTCGTAGCTGCCACTTGCATCTGTGGTTGTGGAATCTTCGCCGGTGTCGAGCACGCCGTTTTGGTTCTGGTCCAGGAAAACGGTAATGCCAGGCATCTGTAGCGCGGGGTCCTCGGGAGCTCGGACTCCGTCGCCGTTGAGGTCCTCAAACAATGTTCCCTGGATCGTGGCAAGGAGCATTCTCGGTTCAAGTGTCTCCAGAAAAGGGCACCTGTTACGTCGATCGCGGCGCGGCACAGGGCGGCGGCGTCTTGGTGTCGGAACAGACATGGCGAATTCCTCACATCATATTAATGGTGCGTAAATACGGATTAGACACAGATACTCTCTGCCCTATGCCAAGCTGGTCCTCCCGCCACGAGCGGGCTATACTTAGCTACAGCAAAGCCCCGGCCGCGCGCAGTGCGAGCGCTCGGGATGCTGGGGGCCGGTGAGTGCGGTGCTTGGCAGTTTCGAACTCACCGGCTGCTTTTGTTGTGCCTCAGTCCTTTCACGTGCGATCACGTTTCAGGCGTCTTTGCCGGCCTTCAGCCGGCACATCGGTCTGCCACCGGTTTCAACCGGTGGTCGCTCGTACAACCCCATTTGGTTGAGCCCGCTTCAGCGGGGCTTCTCTGCGGCCTTCAGGCAGTGACCACTTCCTGATACTCGTCTGAAGGCAGATCCGGAAGCCCGGCTGAAAGCCGGCTCCGCATAAACCAGTTGTCACGCCCACCACCAGATGAATCTGGTGGCAAGCAGGATGCCGGCTAAAAGCCGGCAGATTATCACACGTCGACCGATCATCCTTCTTTGTCTGCTGGCGATTCTTTGGGTGGTTCTTGTGCGGCCGGCGGTGCAGGCTCGACTACCGTGGCCTTCGCGTCACGTTCCTGCCGCCACTTCTCAGCCTGTTCCGGCTTGCCCCAGTCCGTGTAGAGCTGGATGAGGGCATCCAGCGCTTCGGTGATGCGGATTTTGGCTTCCGCTGGAATGTCTTGCGCACGTTCTGTCATGCCTTGGCAACCACTGATCAACAACGGTTCGGCTTCCTCGAATTTCTGTTGGCCCGCCAGGCTGCGACCCAGGAGGCTCCTCGTGTTTGACGTCAACCAATGATCGGGCATCTGTTGCTCGCGGATCTGGAGGGACTCCCTGGCATGTGGTTCGGCCTCCGAGAACTTCTCCTGCTCAATCAGAGTCAACGCAAGAGAAGCGAGCGCACTGGCCATGGCCGTGCTATCGGGCTGCTTCCTTCGCTGGATCGCCAACGCATCTCGGTGCAATTGCTCGGCGTCTTCGAATCGATCGGCAGCCCGGTAGGTGGCGGCCAGGTCGTTCATCGACTGGAGCGTGTCGAGATGCTCCGCCCCCAGTTTCTCACGCCTGAGGCGGAGCGTCTCTTCGTGCAGTTGGATCGCCTCTTGATTGCGCCCGACATCCTGGTAGGCGACGGCCAAGTTGTTCGTCAACGTGAGCGTGTCGGGATGCATGAGGCCCACGTGCTTGCGCATGAGGCACAGCGTCTGGTCGAGCAGTGGGATCGCCTCTTGAGTGCGGCCGGCAGCTTTGTAGGCGGCGGCCAGGTTGTTCATCGATGCGAGCGTATGGGGATGCTCCGGGCCCAGGTTTTCGCGCATGAGGCGGAGCGTCTCTTCGGACAATGGGATCGCCTCTTGATTGCGCCCGGCAGCCTGGTAGGCGGTGGCCAGGTTGTTCATCGACGTGAGCGTGTCGGGATGCTCCGGGCCCAGGTTCTTGCGCCTGAGGCGGAGCGTCTCTTTGAGCAGCGGGATCGCCTCTTGACTGCGCCCGGCAGCCCGGTAGGCCGCAGCCAGGTTGCGCATCGACACGAGCGTATGGGGATGCTCCGGGCCCAGTGTCTCACGCATGAGGCGGAGCGCTTCTTCGTGGAGCTGGATCGAGTCTTGAGTGCGCCCGGCATCCTCGTAGGAGACCGCCAGGTTGAACATGGAGAGGAGCGTATGGGGATGCTTCGGGCCCAGGCTTTTGCGGTGGAAGCGGAGCGCCTCTTCGAGCAGCGGGATCGCCTCTTGAGTGCGGCCGGCAGTTTTGTAGGCGGTGGCCAGGTTGTTCATCGACGTGAGCGTGTCGGGATGCTCCGGGCCCAGGTTCTTGCGCCGGAGGCGGAGCGTCTCTTTAAACAGCGGGATCGCCTCTTGATTGCGGCCAGCCCCCGTGTAGGCGCACGCAAGAATGTTCACCGACGTGAGCGTGTCGGGATGCTCCGGGCCCAGTTTCTCACGCCTGAGGCGGAGCGTCTCTTCGGACAATGGGATCGCCTCATGATTGCGCCCGGCAGCCTGGTAGGTGACGGCCAGGTTGTTCATCGACGCGAGCGTGTCGCGATGTGATCTACCCAGAGCGTTCTGCCGTATCTCCAGCGACTCTTGGTAAAGTTTCTCTGCGTCGTCCCACAAGCCCAGCCCCTGGTACGTTTGGCCCAGGGCGTGCAAGATATGAGCCTTGAGCAGCGGCTGGTCGACGAACTTGTCTGCCAAGTCCTTGACGGTACGATCCAAAAGCTCCGCCACCGTAACTGTCCGTCCGTCCCGCTCAGGATCGGGGCTGCGGAAAACACTCACCAGATAACTCGTCACGCTTTCCGCCTGTTGTCGTGCTTGTTCCGCTTGCTGATTTGCTACGCGGGCGGCGTCACGCCGCTGTTCCACTTCGCCCAGTCGTATTTCCGCCAACTGTTCTGCGCTGGTGGCACGGACTGCCTGATAGATACTCACGGCCGTACCGACGATCATCACCACCGCGACAAGTCCGACGGTGGCCAATGCCCGTTTATTCCGCTGCGCGAATTTGCGGAAACGGTAGGCCGCCGAGGGGGGACCGGCCAGCACCGGCTGGTCGTGCAGGTAGTGGTCGATGTCCTGGGCCAGGCCCGAGGCCGAGTCGTAGCGGCGCGCACGTTCTTTCTCCAGCGCCTTCATCACGATCCAGTCCAGCTCGCCGCGCACGAGGCCGGCCAGTCGCTGCGGTTCGATCACACGCAGCGCCGCAATCGAGGGGAGCGAGTCACTGCTGCTCAATCGCGTGCTGGGCTTGACCGGGTCTTCCGAATCAATGATGTGCAGCGCCTGATCGAAGGCCGCGCTGTAGAGCCGTTCGCGGTCAAACGGCGTGATGCCGGTCAGCAGTTCATAGAGCACCGCGCCGAGCGAATACACGTCGCTGCGCGTGTCCACATCGTTCTGGTTGAGCCGCGCCTGTTCCGGGCTCATGTATTCCAGCGTCCCGACGATCTGGCCGAACTGCGTGGAGAGCTGCTTCTGAGCCGCGCGCTGATCAATGGCCTTGGCCACGCCGAAATCAATCACCTTGGGGACCGGGCGGCCGTCGAACTCCGCCACAAGGATGTTCGACGGTTTGAGATCGCGATGAATGATGCCCTTCTGGTGCGCGTGCTGTACGGCCTGGCACACCGGTATGAACAGTTCCAGCCGATCGCGGACTGAGACCTTGTGCTCGTCGCAGTATTTCGTAATCGATTGGCCGTGGACCAGTTCCATCACGAAGTAGGGTCGCCCCGGGTACCCGCTTGCGGGTGCGGTGGTGCCCGCGTCGAGCACCGTGGCTACGTTCGGGTGATCCATCACGGCCAGGGCCTGCCGCTCGGTTTCAAACCGGGCGATCACCCGCTCCGTGTCCATGCCAGGACGAATGATTTTCAGCGCCACCTGCCGCTGGACCGGCTTGGTCTGCTCGGCCAGGAAGACGACGCCCATGCCGCCCGAGCCGAGCTTCTCCACCAAGCGGTAGGGACCGATATGTGTGCCCGGTTTTTCCGTCAGGGGCTGATCGATCGTCTGGCCGACTGCCAGCGCCCCTTTTTCCAGAAACGAACCGGCGTGTTCGTGGGCGTCGAGCAGGAGGTCCACCTGCTGCCGCAACGCGTCGTCGCCGCCGCAGGCCTCCTGCAGCAGTGCCTCCCGCTGGGCAGGGGTGGCGCTCTGCAGGGCCTGCAGGAAAATCTGTTTGGCTTGGATGGGATCGGCATTCATAACAGAGCTCGCAACAATGTCCCTCTGAAAGACAGTGCGATTGGCGGGGGAGCAAAATCCGGACAAAACCGAAAAAAATCGGAATTATTCTGCCGCGTCCGCTCGGCGCAGTGCGGCAAAGAGCCAGGCGCGCGCGTAAGTCCAATGTTCATAAGCGGTTGAACGGGCGATGCCGAGCGTCTCCGCGGCTTGTGCGACGGAGAGCCCAGCGAAATAGCAGACCTTGACCAGCTCGGCGGCCAGGGCATCGTGTGCCGCCAGCGTATCGATCGCGTCGCTGAGCACCAGCAGCTGATCGGGCGGCAGGTTGGTGACCAGGTGCACGTCATCTAGTTCCACGCGGACCGCTTCTCCCGCTTGACGACGGCGCTGTTTTTTCCGCGCGTTTTCGATCAGAATCCGCCGCATGGCTTCCGCCGCCGCGGCAAAGAAATGGCCACGACCGTTCCAGGGCTCGGCTTGCGAGGATGTGACCAATCGCAGATAGGCCTCATGCACCAGGGCTGTCGGTTGGAGCGTCTGGCCCGGCTGTTCCTCACGCATCTTGGCGGCGGCCAGTTTGCGGAGTTCTTGGTAGACCAGCGGCAGCAGTTCCTCGGCCGCCGTTGGGTCGCCCGCTTCAATTTGGCCCAGAATGCGTGTGACGTCCGACATGGCTGTGCTCGCTTGCCAGAAACTTCTCGAGGGTGATTATACCACCTTCCGTCGCTTACCAAGGTATCCCGTACCTCAGAAAACGACTTGAGGATGGGTTCGATCCTCCAAGATTGCCGTCGAACGGATCGCGAATGAGGCCAAGTCTCTCGGAGACGGCCGATTGACCAGAGAATCCACGATGCACCCAGTCGGATCCTGTAACAAAAACAGGGTGGTTTTTGTGACAAGATTCCAGGATTGAAATGGGATGTTAAGCGTCTGTCGATGGTTCGCGAATGTATCCCCGTGGGAATGGTGACGCCTTGACCCCTTCTTCTCGTCTGCATGTCCTTGAAACTCCATCGATCCTTCTTTGACGCGACATCTCCATCGGTGCCGAATAGCACCGCTTTTTGCATCGAAGCCGCCACCGCTGAGCCCACCAAACTGTCGAATCAATGATTGTGAGGTTGCTCTGGTCGCTGTTTCCACTCGTCGACGCTTCGACCGCGAGCTTCGGTCTTGATGAAGTACTCGGAGGTCAGATGCTCCGCGAGCATGTGATGGGGTTCAGGATTGTTACCGAAGATCGACAGGCAACCGCGATCGCCCATGGCCACGCGCAGGCGAGCGTTGATGAAGGACTTCCACCAGTTGTCGCGGACACGAACCCGCCATTGAGTTGTGACGCCAAGACTGGTGAGAAAAGTAAATGGAGAATCTCGTTGCCGAAACACGGAATGAGTTCGCCAATTGTCTGGGGCATCCCCAGGCGGACGTAGCAGACTACGTTGCAGGAGGTGGCGTCCTCGGGCAGACGAGTGATTGTGTCGACGCGGGTCCAGTCGTTTGTGCCACGGACTCCCACTGGGTATGCACCACCCAGCCACTTGCCGTCCTTGCCCTGCCACTCCAGGCAGATCGTCGCACCCGAGTCCTCTCCCTGAATGTCCTGGGATTTGATTCATACTCCAAGACGGACTTTCCAGCCGGGCCGCACGGACACTATCTGGGTACACAGCACGTATCGCTGGGGATTGGCATTGACATACTTGAGTGATGCCCTGCCGGTCTTGGCCATGCTCTCGTCGAGTGAGTAGGCCTCGGCCATTCCATTCCAACCTGCGGGAACCAGTGAGTCTGGCACTGCCTCCTCAAACGACGAGTTGACGACCAAGTTCTTCTCCGATTCGGCTGCCTGAGCGAACACGGCGCCCAGAACAGCCGAATTGGCAAGCCACAGCAGGAGAATCGTTGTTGTGCCGTGCAGGACTTTTTCTGTCATCGCTTCACCTTTGATCTACTTCCAAGGATGACCAGCAATCCCTCGAATGTCCTCGATGTCGGGACGCTGGGTGCTTTTTGCGAGTCCACTCGTGGCCGAAATGACTATTGTGAAGCCGCCTACTTGTCGAGCGAGATCGTGATCTCTCGGGTTTCGCCCCTGCCGAGATGGAACCGTTTCTCGATGGGTTTGCCGGGAATCGCAACGTTGATCCGGTAAGTCCCCAGGAAGCCCCGGAAGGCGAACCGCCCCTCGGCGTCCGACGTGCCCGAGGCCCTGGTCTTCCACTCCTCATGGATCAATTGTTTCAATTGCTCGTAGACCGGCTTGGGCGACAGATCCTGACGCAACATCCCGCCGCCCGGAATAAAGGAGCCCTGGTCGCCCAAGTCCCACCACGTAATGGCTTTGATGGCCGGGTGAGCGAAGCAGATTCGGTAGAACTTCACTGCGTAGTCGGCCTGGGCCGCCTCGTCCCAAACGCCCTGCCGGTGCGAGCCAGTGATCTTCTGCCCGGACCCCGCTGGTTCGAACTCGGTGATGTGGAGTTCCTTGCCGAGCGTTGCGTATTGGTCGAGAACTTTCTGCACCCGATCCAGCGGAAACCGCATGGTCCGAGGCTCGTGGGCCTGGATGCCAATCCCGTCGAACGGCACGCCCTTCTCTTTGACCTCCGAGAGCAACTTAAAGAACGCCGGGGCACCATCGGGCAAGACATGGTAGTCGTTCACGATCAGGTAAGCCCCTGGATTGGCTTCACGAGCCCACCGATAGGGATCGTCGATCTTGAGGCTGGGCAAGTGCGAGGGTTCATTGACAACCTCCCAGAACTCGATCTTGTCCTGGTAGCGATGCATAATCTCCTCAACCCGCCGCCGCTGCATCGCCGGTGACGGTTGTCCTTGGGACCAGACGGGGATGCCCGCCTCGTCTGCCCAGAGCAGCGGATGCCCTTTCATCCGAATCCCATGTTCCCGACACCAATCGACAACCTTATCCGTGTACTCGTAGCCCGGCTTGCCCGGCTGCGGCTCGTACCACCGCCAGTAGAATCCAACCGTGGCGTAGTTGAGTAACTCCT
The DNA here is from genome assembly GCA_963802295.1 of uncultured Planctomycetota bacterium. Lineage (GTDB taxonomy): Bacteria > Planctomycetota > Planctomycetia > Pirellulales > Pirellulaceae > JAJRVM01. The sequence continues at coordinate 323,475 of CAWDIM010000019.1, forward strand.
CGAACCGCTTCTTGTAGGCGGCGTTCTGGGCCTCGGTCTTGTAGCGGTCGAAGCCGAAGATGTTCGCCCCGAAGAGAAAGTCGTGTCCCGTCTGCTCAACTGTGAGCTTGACGCCGGTCACGCTTCGCCCTGCGGCATCGACCACCCGGATCTCGGCGTCGGCCTTGCGGTTCTTCTCAATGGCCGATTGGGTCGCTGCGACGAATTCCTGCTCTCTGGCCTCGGCCGCTTCCACCATTTCCTCCACGCTGGGAAAGGTCGGATCGGGTGCCCCTGTGGGCGAGATGATCGTGATGCGAGCGAGATAGAGGTTGCGGTCTTCCTTGCCCACGAGAGCGTCGTTCAGAAATGCGGCGGCGATCTCGTGATCCCCGGCAGTCAGTTCCACCTCATAGGCGTAGTCTTTGGGTTTGTCTCCTTCAACGCTCACGGTCTTGACCGCTGGGCCGTCTACGAGCAGGGCCATTTCTGGCCAGACGCTGCCAGCCGGGCTGCCCCAGGCACGCACGATGACGTGGTACTTCCCTGCGGTAGTGATGCGAACTGCCTGCCCAACGTGCCCGTTGCTCCACAGATTCCAGCCGCCCGCCACAGGGCCGCCCTCAGTCTTGATGGCCGCCTTTTCGGCCTGTATCACAACCTCCGCTTCGGCCCGTGCCTGAAAAGCCATCACGACAAGTGTGACAGCTAAGATGCTCGCCAATTTGTTCATTTTCACTTCCCCCCTGCAAAAGCGTACCTCGTTGCCTATTCGCAGCCGTGCAGCCCCCGATCCTTTCACGCCGGGGCGTTGAGGTCAATGACAGCGCCATCGAAAATCGGGACTTTCATTGCAACTGCCGACACTCGCACCCCTCGGGGCATCGGTCCGGGCTACGACCTGCGATGTCTGCTCGGCAGATGGTGTTGTCTTCTCGGAAAAAAAATAGCGGTACGGGCGAGTCAATATGGCACCCCGCAAATGCTCGCCCCGACTGTCTGCCTGACGACACGTCCGGTCGTCATCATTCTATACACCGGTCCACCACCGCGGCGGGCGTCACCGCTGCAAGCCGTCGGCCAGTGGAGCGATCGCCTTCACTTCGGAAGGGCCGCGCGCCCGATTTGCTGCAAACGGTAACACATTTCGTCATTGCACCAACGGAGTTGATTTCCTTTCATCACCAGCTGTCGCCAGACGACGTCCTCCATCAAGTACTCAGGTGCAGCGGGTCAAATGCCCTGCTCATTCAGGACTCTCTTCCGCTGCATTGATGCTACTCCCCGTTTTCGTCCTGGCTGCGATAATTCACGAGAAGCGGGATAAGGGGCATCGTCTTGACCTGAGGATGCATCGGGGGGCAAGCGTTTAGCCCGATGACGCTTGTCTTCCCCTTCTTCGTATCCTCCAGAATAGTCTCGCTGGGATTCCCCCCTGAGCATGCCGTCATGGTCAGGCAAACGCTGGCGTCCTTGGCGATGACGACCGGCGCAGTGTTGGGTCCACCTTGATAGTAGAGGCCGCCCAGCACCTCCATGCGAGTGCCAACTGCGGCGCTGAAGTGCGTGCCACCGATCTCTGACTTAAATCCCAGCATCCATACGGTCGAACGGCGGAAAGCAAAGTCGATCTCGTAGTGCTCGGTGTTGACCTGGCGACACCAGGCCACCACGTTCTCCACTGCATCTTTTCCTTCGGGTCCTCCCGGGGCGAATCCGACAGCGTTGTTGATGAACACTCTCTTGGGCGCGCCCGCGGGCGTCGTGTTGCGATACAGCCGCCAGTTGTTGGAACGAAGGTCCGGCATCGCAAGCTTCCATGGAAACATCTGTGGAGACGATGGGTGGCCAAAAACGAAAGGAAAAAAACAAACGGCATCCTCCAGAACCACTGTTCGCTGGGCTTCGTGGTCGAGAAACAAGCCGCCAACATTGATGTTCTGCTGTACCCAGAGAGGATCGGGAGAATCCTCGGCCACGCGAAACATCGCAGTGTCCGCAGCCAGGGCACGAAGTGTGCAACCGTAGAGACAGGAAATCTGCCTGACGGTTCGCGGTATCGCCACGGTGCCATTGATTGTGTAGGCAACCTTTGGAAAGAGAATGGCCGGCTTGCCGGAGTCCATGGCGCGCTGGATGGCCTCGGTGTCATCGGCCACGCCATCGCCCAGCGCGCCGAACTCGTCGACATTCGCCCAGTTGGCCAAGTTGGACTCGTGCAGGATCCGAGGCGAGTCCTCGACCGGCAGTCGTAGCGAATGCGCCGGTCTGCCCGCTTCCGTCGAAAGTGTGGAACCCGACACATACTCGTCCACCCGGAGTGGCTCGACGACGGTCTGGCCATTTTGTGCCACCGCAGTCCTGTATCCTGCAGCGGTGAGGTCGCGTGCAAAGAGATGGCCGTTGGCGAGTTCGATCGCCGATGACGCGTCAGGTTTTCCCCGGAACGTGCTGTCTATCACCACCGCATGGCTATACGACTCGACGCGCAGCGCGGTGGGCGTGCCGTCCGTCACCACGTCCCTCGCCGCGAGGCGCGAACAGTTTGCCAGACGGATGGCGCTCCGCCGCTGATTCGTGAACGAGGCATGCTCCAGCGTCACCACGGTGGCAGAATCCGCGGTGAGGGACAGACCGTCGTCATAACCGATGATTGTGATGTCCTCGACCAACCCTTGGACATTGCGAACATCGCACATCAGCCCAGCGACTCCGGTCCCATCGGCGGACTGGATGGTCATATTACGCAGGACCCCGGCGTTGGAGGAATTCCACCGCAGTCCGGCGGCCCCGGGATTTCCGCGCCCCGTGTCAATCGTCAGGTTTTCGAGCGCATTGTTGAGGTTAACGTTTGAACCGCACTTCAGTCGGCAACAGGCCAACACGGCCCTGGACTGGCCTGCGCCGAAGCCGGGACAGTGGTCGCGCAGCCGGATGCTTGTCTCTTCGCGGCTCTGGCCCAGGATGATGATGCTGTCGTTCTGTTCGTTGCTGTAACGACCCACCGGAAATAGGTCCTTGTTGTTGAGTTCTTCGTCTGTCATGACCCAATGCTGGTCGTACTTATCGTAGGGAGGCGCACCCACCAGCACGGGCAGGGAACGGGCCACGGTATCGCTCACGAGATAGATGCCGTTGGGTAGATAGAGGATGAAACTCCCCTCCCTGTAGTTGCGGAAAGTGAAGACTGGAAATCGGCTTCTGGTCACGAAATTGAGCGCCGCGATTAATGCCCCCGTGTCGTCCGTCTTACCATCGCCTTTCGCGCTAAAGGGCGGTTTGGTCACGTCGAGCAGACGCCCGCCCTTGCCGGCGTGCCAGAAAGCAGCCTCGGGATATACACAATTGACTGCTGGATGGCGGTCGCCGCGCGCTTCAAGAATGGGGGGCGGCGAACCCTCGCTGATGGGATTGCCGACCGCGTGACTACTTCCCACAAGCCCACTGCAGAACAAGGCGAGGGAAAACCCCATACAATTCATCAGAAATGGAACTCGATTCATGTCTGGTGTGCCTTCGTTGTCTGCCGGACGAACAAATGAAGATGCGTTGGTTCCGCACAAAGCCTCCATCCTGGTCGTCCACTGCGTCACGCCCGAGGCTTCCCCGGTTCGGCGCCGTACGCTTTGCATGATAGTTCGCGTCGGCGGACGATACCATTCCTGCTGCGAACGGGCAGTCTTCACGGTGCGGGAGTGGCGTCTCGGTATCTTGATCTCGGCCCCCTGTCGGCAGATGGCTCACCTCGATGGCGAATGAAACGCAACGCGGCGAGACCAGCGGTCCGCAGTAACCGCCGATGCTGAAAGAAACGGTATCCTCTTCTGCAGGCCGGGAGTCGACGAAGGATCCCGGGAGGCGGTGATTGAGAAGGATTCATCAACGGGTCGTTAAACGGTACGTCAGCGAACAGGTGGAGAAATGTGCACCGGCCGCCGATGCGAGCGACGTCTCGCCCGACGATGCGACCACAGCCCGTCAGGATAATCGAAACCGATTCATCGCGGACGATTCCCTCGGAGAGCATAACACGCCCATTCGTTCTGCAAGAAACCATCTCTGCGCTCAAGCGTCATGCCGCGACATATCGTGTCGATTTGGGGAGCGAAAGTCTCCGAAAGATTGACCGGCCCTCGCGGAAAGAAATCATCTGCATTACAATCACTGACCAATGTGCTTCAGCCTTACCGTGGCAGGAAACCCCCAGCCAAAACAAGGGAAGTTGAGTTGGCCGACTGGCCGGCGTACGGATATTCGTTGAAGGAAGCAGCGGTGCACATCGGAATCTCGTATAATCAACACGACGTTTTGGGAATTTACGACGTCATTGTCATCGGCTCCGGCATCGGAGGGCTGGGCTTGGCCGCTCTCCTCGCCAAGCACGCTGGCAAGCGTGTCTTGGTTCTTGACGGCCACTACACCGCCGGCGGCTTCACCCACACGTTTCGCCGTCCGGGGTACGAATGGGATGTGGGTGTTCACTATGTCGGCCAGGTCATGGACTTGGACTCGCCGATTCGGCAGCTTTTCGACGACGTCACGAACGCCGAACTCGAATGGGCGGACATGGGAGACGTCTATGACCGCATCGTCATCGGCCAAGACGCCTACGATTTCGTCAAAGGCAAGGAGAATTTCCGCCAGCGGCTTCACGACTATTTTCCCGCAGAACGCCGGGCCATCGACCGCTACCTCAAGGAGATGGATGCCACGGCTCGCAGAGCCAACCTTTATTTCAGTGAGAAAAGCCTCCCGGTCCCCCTGTCATGCCTTGTGGGCGGCTTGTTACGCTGGCCGCTTCTACAGAAGGCAAAGCGGACAACCCTCGAGACTCTTCAATCGCTCACGGACGACCAGAGATTGATCGGTGTTCTCACCGGTCAGTACGGCGACTATGGGCTGCCGCCCTCAAAGAGCAGTTTCTTAATCCATGCTCTCGTAGCCAGCCACTACCTCGACGGCGGTGCCTATCCGGTGGGCGGTGCTTCCCGTCTCGCGATGACGATCCTTCCCGTGATCGAAAGAGCGGGTGGCGCGGTTTATACGAACGCCGAGGTGAGGCAAATCCTCGTCGAAGACGACCGCGCTGTGGGGGTTCGCCTGGCTGATGGCAACGAGCTTCGGGCTCCCCTCGTGGTCAGCGACGTGGGAGCGTCGAACACCTTCCGAAGACTTCTGCCGAACGAAGTGAGCGCAGTCCACCGTTTCGACGCTATGTTGAATCGACAAACGGATTCCGTCGCCCATCTCTGTCTGTACATCGGGTTGAGGCAAACCGCATCCGAACTTGGTCTGTCCAGGACGAATCTCTGGATCTATGCCCATCATGATCACGATCGGAGTTTTGCACAGTTCATGGCGGACCCCAATGCGGCACTGCCGGCCGCTTATGTTTCTTTTCCTTCCGCAAAAGACCCCGACTTCGAGTTACGGTATCCGGGTCGAGCCACCGTGGAAGTCGTAAACTACGCCCCGTATGCATGGTTCGAGAAATGGGAGGAAACGACTTGGCGGAAACGCGGGGACGACTACGAGGCACTCAAGGCTCGGCTTAGCGAACGGCTTCTAGAACCCCTGTATGCTCAGTGCCCTCAAGTCAAGGGGAAGATCGACTACCTGGAGCTCTCGACACCTTTGTCCACGCGCCACTTCACGGGCCACCGCAAAGGGGCCATGTATGGGCTGGCGGCAACGCCTGCCCGGTTTCAGGAGCGGTGGCTACGCCCACAGACCTCGATCCGCAATCTCTACCTTACCGGTACCGACATCTGTACGCCGGGGGTTGCCGGCGCCCTCGTCGGAAGCTGGTTGACGGCATCCGCGATCATGGGTCGCAATATTGGCGGCATCGTTGCGAAAGGTGCCGAGGCGGCAAGGTCCCGGCGAGCCGGCGCCGGGAATGATACGAAGGGACGCTGAGGAAGGCCCGCATAGCGCCCGCCCCGGCCGCGATTTGATCCGCCTCGTGATCAGGCGGCAACCGGAGTGTGTACCAGGGCGATCAAGTGCTCCTCTACGGTCGAAATTGCAAGGTCTTTCCAGTGAGTTTCCGTCTTACCGTCACGCCACTGGAGGTAGTCGGGAAGGGCCTTATCGACCAAGAGTCGCATGTCGAGCCTTCCCGCACGCCGCTCCGACTCCCGAATCACAAACTCGCACACGTCGCTGCACTCAGAGGGTGAAACCTTTCGAGTTGCGGCGGGCCACGCCCCGGCAGCGAGATGTCGCATCAGAGCGGCAATCTGCTCGTCGCTGGGATCGTATTGGAGGTAATGCACCCGACTCTTGAGGGCCGTCAAGATTGGCGTTGGGTGGAGTTCCAAATTGGAGATGGCGATGATTCCGCCCGTGAACCTCACTACAGCAGCCCTCCCTTGCCTGCGATACCGCACGATTCGGGCCCCGGAGTCATCTGATTGATTACCTAAGGCAGCCAGAAGGATTTGCAGGCCGACAGGCTTGGTGAGAAGGTCTGATACGTCGTCGAGGACGATGATGCGGTCGTGTTGCTCGTCGAGCAGTTCAAACAGACCCAGGGGTGTCAAATGACCTGGGTCATAATGGTAAAGGACACCGCCATCTTCCAGCGTCTTGCGTACGGTGAAAGTCTTCGCCGTTCCCGCTCGGCCGCACAAGTAAAACCCAGTGCTTCTTCGAGCGGCAACAGACCTAACGCGGTCACGAATCACCCCCTGACGGTGGTGTAGCTCTTGTAGTGGGGTCGCATTCCCATAATGGGTAGTGCTGTTTTCGTGCATCAGCTTGCTCCTCCCGCAAATGATACTACGGGAGAAAGCTGCCTAAAAGTCGTAAGTGCTTAAACCACAATAGTTTACATCATTAAAACGTTAAATAAACTTTGAATTAAATCGCTTAAACTTGAGTTGTAACTACTTGTTATCAAAAGAGATAGATCATTACACGCCTGCAGCATGCTCACGCAACAAACTCACGGGTGCAATCGTAAACCATTACTGTGTAATTGTTTGCAATGTTTTCTGGCGTGTCTGTAAGTCTGTGGACCGCCACGCCAAATGTGCAGTCCCGTCGCATGGGGGTGGTGTAGAAATGCAGAAAGCCCGGCAGGCGTACTCGCCCTCGGGCCTAGCAGAGAAGCGGGGGTTCGGGGGCGGCGGTACACCCGCTCAGCATCCCGATTTACCCGAAGTCTTACCCGAAACCGTTTACCCGAAATTCGAATGATCGTAAACTGTTGTCAGATAATGACTTGCAAGTAGCGGAGGAGGGACTCGAACCCCCGACACGCGGATTATGATTCCGCTGCTCTAACCAACTGAGCTACTCCGCCGGATTTACTGTAACTGCTTAAATAATAAAGGGTTGCTGTGGGTGTCGCGGTTTCCTCGTCACGTTGCCTCCGGCGGCTTGACGCCAGGACTCTCAGCCGCTGACCCTCTGGGCAGGATTGATTACCAAAGTACTAACGCCCGCCGACGTTTCCGGCAGGCGTCACGACACCACCTCAGCGTGATGTAATGACCAAGTTTACCGATTCTCTATCGGTCGGCAAGCCCAAGAGGCCAGCCAGGAATTTCCCTGATTCGCACCTGCCGCCCGGCGGCGGGCGGAAAAGGCCCGACAACAGCTACACCTGGTTTTTCTCGCAACCGCCAATTCACGCTGCGGGGCATTCGAACCCCCTCTCCTCGAGTCGCTCGCTGAGCGTATCTCGACGCCGTTCGCGACAGTAGTCGTGGCCACTCCGATGATTTCCATTTCGCCGTGCGCGGAGTCAGCGGCGGGACCTTCGGTGGCGACTTGCTCGGCCGCCTCATGCGGAATGATCGCGCTGCCATGTGGGGCCGGCGTGACGGCATTCCGCAAAGAAAAAATTCCCTGCCAGGCAGGCCGCGATCTGCTGGGTCTACTTCGGACAGAATTGAGCCTTGGGCCTCTTCTTCATATCCTTGGGGGTCCGGCAGTCAGTATTATGCTTAGAATCTGTGTGCATCTTGTCCGAGTATTGCCGACGTGCTTTCCCCACTTGCGCGTCTGCCGAAGCCCGAAGGCTGGCCAACGCATCGGCAATTGCTTCCTGCATTGCCTGTTCGGTCTGCGACAGTTCGGCCCAGGTTTTGCCATGGTATTTGGCGATCTTCCCGCTGTACTTCGCTCCCAAGTTATAGGTCGCATTCTTCTTGACGGCGTAGGATTTCGTGGTGACTACGGGAACGGAGTTCTTGCGCAGATAATTCAGGAAGTCAGTGCCGTGTGCTCCTTCGTGGTCCTGCAATGTCGTGCCCATACCGTATGCCGACGGCGCTGTCGGATCACTGTTCGGGCCGTAATTCGTCTGAATGGTGACCGCCGGTTTTTCCGCGGCGGGGACCACGTCGGTGATCTTGAGCTGGAGGTTTCCCGGGCCGCTCAGCGAATACTCATAGCCCAGCTCTGGAAAAGGTGGCCAGTCGAAGTTGAATTGCGTTTCGGCGCCTTTTGCGGCAACTGAATCACTTCTGGCATCCTTGTTAATCGTTACCGCAACGCCGCGGATGTCGATCGTGTAGGAGCCATCGTTCTGCTTGGTGGCGCCGCTGGGGATAGGGGTCGATATGGGGCGGACTTTTCCCTGAGTCTTGCCGGTTCCCTTTCCGCCACCTCCTGGCGAAGCGTAGCCCAGTGGGCCGCGAAAATTGCTGGCGACCTGCAACTCACGCACGTCGCGCTCTCCTGCCGCCGTCTGATTCTCGAGTTGTTCCTGCGGCCAGACGAGAATACCAGGTGACTGGGGCAGGTAGTAAGTCTGAGCGGTCCACTTGCCCACCGGGCCGCGTGTCAGCGTGGTTTGAGTGCCCGGTCGGACGGCAGGCTGCCCCGCTTTGCCCAACGGTTGCCGCGAGCGGGCCGGCACGGCCGGATGAGCATTGCCGAAGAGTTTAGGGGCCATCAGTCTCTCCTTTGTACTTCCAGGAAGCCGAGCGAGGGAAGGTGACGGGCGAACGGGTGGGGCGCCAGCAGTCCCCAGCGGTCGCCGCCATGCACTTCCAGCACGACTGCGTCGACTTGGGAAAAGAAACTCCGCGCGAAATCCGCGTCGCCCTGTGCCAGTAGCTCGGCCAATGCACTGGGCGAGCCGTATGCCAAGACGTGTCGTGCCGCGTTCCCCGGGTCGGCCGTCTGCGGGGACCCATCGGCCAGGCCCTGCAGGTGGCCGGCGAGCGTTTCGGCTGACGCCTGCGAGTAGACGCAGATGACCGCATCCTGACCCCAGGCCTTGCCGAGCAGTGCGCCCCACCCGGGCAGGACCGTGGCGGGAAGAATCACGGGAGAGGATTCGGCAGCTGCTTCGGTCGGCAGCCAATTGTACAGGACACATCGCTGGTCCGGCGGCAGCGGGAGCTGCTGGTCAAGTCGCGTGGGGTCAGCAATCAGGAACAGGGGCGTGATGGCCGCGACGCGGCGTGCAACATCCACGGGATCGAAGCGGCTGATGGCGGCGCGAAACAGCGAGATACCCGCATGGCAGGGCCACGTGGCAAACACCGGCGGAGGTGACGACCTGCCGTCGTCGGGCACTGCGAGGACCACGGCCGGATCGTAGCGCGACCGCAGCGCGGCGGGCAGCCCTCCGTCCACGTGCACGCGAAAGTGGGTCTTGCCGGCCGTGATCACATCGCCATCACAGAGGATGGCTTCCTGAACCGGCCGGCCGTTGAGTCGCGTGCCACCACGACTGCCCGCGTCCCGCAAACGACACAGTTCCTGACCGGTGGTGACCACGAAATGCCGCGCGGACATGTAGGGATCTTTGCCGACCGGCACATCGGATGCGTTGGTGCGCCCGAAGCAGATCGTATCGCCCGGCGGCAGCCAGATCTTGCGCAGCTCGCCGAAAGGCTGCGGGAACTCCAGCAGGACCCGTCGCAACGGCGCTGGCTGCATCGCCGGCGCGTCGTCGGCAGGGACGGGAGTGGGTGGGAACTCCGCGGCACTGGGCCGCGTGGCCGGTTTGGCCGCCACGCTCTCATCCGACCCGCCCCCGGTCGTTTCTCTGACCGCCAACTCCTTGCCGGCATGCATGCCGGCCGGGGCATGCGATGCGATGTGCACGCGGAAGACCGTCTGCCCGGCCCGAATTTCATCGCCATCGCGCAATACGGCCTCCTCAACTCTCTGACCGTTGACGAATGTCCCATTTGTGCTCCGCAAATCGCGCAGGCGGCATTCGCTGGTGCCGCATCGGACATCGAAATGCGCGCCGGACATCTGTGGGTCGTCGCCAAACACCACCTGTGCGGCGTCGGTGCGGCCGAATCGCAGACCTTGGCCTTCACTTAACCAGGTCTTGCGGGACCCAACATCTGAGGCTTGTTGAAGAATTACACGCATAGTCGATGCTTACGTCCACCTTCTACGGCGCAGTCACACCTAGGAACCTCACGCGAGTCTCGCGCTCAACCTAAGAGATCGCCTCATCGAGACTGTCATAGTCTAGGCCTTCATCTCGGCTACGAAGCTCCTCACACATTGCGTGCCAACGGAGAAACACGTCGATCTGACACAATACCTAACAACAGCTGTCTCCCACTTCGTGACCTTCGTGACAACAGGTTCTTCTCCCGGTCTGGAGACTTCCTCCATCCCGCTTATGGACTTACCCGAAAATGACCTACTTTTCCATTGCGCTGGGGCCAGGGTTGTGCAAATGGTCTTTGTGAAACGTCCCGTCCGAATTTCTGCTAGAGGCCTTCTTTTGACGAGCCGTCCGCGGGTGACAAGGCGTGCGACACATCCGTTAACACAGCCATCGAAGTATTTACTGCGGGGCATATTGCTCCGACGTCAGGAACCTTTTGGCGGCATCCCTTCCGGCAAGCCGAAATGCTTCATTCGTTGAGTCAACATCGTGAAAGTCTAAGTCCTTAACGTCGCATCGAAAACCGGTGATTGGCGTCGCAGGATGCACGAGCATAACGTCCAAGACCCCCAGGCAAACATACTTCAGCCAATGGCCCAAGTGAGTTGTGTCTTTCGCGCGAGACGTTGAATTCGTAAATTCCAGCCGGTCCGACGGCGAAAACGTCAGTGTAACTCTCGCGTATAGGAACCGAGCTCCCCGCCCCACTTTGCAGATACCGTCGACGTCGCCGATGTTTCTGATCTTCACTAACGGCATGTCCGCGTAACTGTTCATCCAATCCTGGACGGTGATCATTGTCATTCTGTCTCCAACTATCAAAAAAGTGCCAATGCCTCGGGTGCATAGATCTCACTTTCGTAGCCCCTTCGATACAGCCCTTGCTTGATAAGGGTCCTATGGTGCGCCTCTCGCACCGCATCGACAGGGTCGCTGAACAGCTTTCTCGTTTTCTTGATCATCCGTGATTCAATCAACTCATGTTCGTAAAATCTAAGATCGTGAGGCGTCCTTTTTCCTGCCTTGAGCCTTTCTAACATCCGAAATTCAGCCGCGCCAGGTACTAATCCAGGAGTCTTGGTCAAATGACGCTCTATTCGGGCGATGCCCTTCTTCGTTACCTTTGGGGCTCTGCAGCTCAGACCGAGCGGGTCAATCCAAGCGTGCGCGTTCGGGCCAAACTGGTAGGTATTCTCTCCGGCTATCAGACCGAAAGGATCTGGGGAAACGAACTGTCCGATCGGCGCGAAGTAGTACCGATGACGATTGTAGTACAGCCCTGTTTCTTTGTCTTCGTACTGCCCCTGCATCCGCAGTGGGTTGTCCACACGCTCGATGAGAAGTCGCTCTAACTGTGCCCAGGCGCCATACTTGGCTGACCAGACCACTTCGCTTGAAGGATCGAGCAATTGGGTAGGGCACCCGTTGGGATCGTTGTGATAGAGATACCGAGTAGTTGCAGTTCGAGGCTCTTCCAGTACATCGGCAGGCGGTTGCAGCACGACGAGAGCCAGAGGTTCGAACGTCCCGGGGTAGTGGATCCACTGGCGCACATGATGTCGTGCCGGTCGCCCCGGCCCCGCATCCTCTGTCTCAGCGTCGGCGAGCAGCGAATCGCCGTCCCAATAGAATTGCGTACTGACATGACCGGTTGTCTTGCTGATGCGACGACCGAAAGGGTCGTAGCGATAGGTGGTGGCCAGGCCCTCGGTGGCGGTCTGGACGAGACGCTGGTTCGCATCCCAGGAGAAATGTGTGCGATCTCGAGCGGACACACGCTCGATGAGATTCCCAGCGCGATCGAAGCAATAGGAAACACTGTTGTGCTGGCCCTCACGGTACCATTGTGTGTCGTCGAGTCGTTCGACGGCGCCTGTGCGTACTGAAGTCCTGAGTTGACTACCGGCCGGATCGTTCAGGTACTCCTGCACATGGCCTTCCGTATTCACGTGGGCAACAACACGCCCGATTGGATCGTATGTGAACTGCTCGATGCCCAGAACCGTGTCGTGCTTCTCGATAAGATTGGCCGCGCGGTCATATGTGAATGATTGGGCGCAAATAGCAGCCTGGTTGCCATGTAGTTCCTGAGCAGTGAGGTGGCCGTCCGGGTGGTAAGTCCGCCGCCGCACCAAATGCGGACTCAAGCGTTCACTCGTCACTTGGCCCAGGGCGTCCCGCGTCAGTTCAATCGGCGCATGCCCTGGCTCTTCCACGACAATGGCTTGATCCAGAAGATCGTACTGGTAACTCACGGTGTCCATGTGCGTGTGGCCAGTTGTTTCAATCTTGATCGTGCGAGCGATGCGATTGCCGTTGGCGTCATAGGCGTTGCTCACGAGGCAGGCCTCACCCTGCTGCTCGGCCACGAGTCGGCCCTCAAGGTCGAACTTCCGCTCGATCTTGATGTGCGCATTCTGAGCGAGGATGGCATTGCCGCTGCAATCGTAGGTGAACACTTCTTCCTGGAAACCGCCCGGGTTGTGCGGGTCAGGCAGAACCTTCTTCAGGATCTGTCCGAGCGGATCCGTCTCGTAGCGGACGATCCGGCCTAAGGGGTCCATACTCTCCTTCAAGTACCCGGCAGCCGTATATGCATAGCGCCGAAGTTGGCCCCAGTAGTCAATTTCTTCGAGAATCTGCCCAGCGGCATCTCGCTTGATCTCGAATCGTTCACCACGTTGATTGGTCACGCGAATCAGGCGTTCCTCCGTATCGTAGTCGTACTCGACGACATGGCCGTCAGGCTGCAGACGGCGCTTGATTTCGCCAAGGCCACAGTACTCCAATCGCGTCACCGCGCCGTTCTCGTCCACGTAGCGAACAAGATTGTCTTCGCGGTCATATGCACAGGCAATCTTCACTCCGCTCGTAAACACAGCGTCGATGAGGCGCCCTTTGGCGTCGTAAGAATAGCGGGTATGGTGGCCAAGAGCGTCCGTCCTGTCGCAAACATTCCCCAGAGCGTCACTGACGAATTCGGTGTGGTGCCCCAGGGCGTCGGTAAGCCGGGTTAGATTCTCGTATTGATCGAAGTTGAATGTTGTGGTAGCCCCCCGTGGATTGGTATGACCGACAAGTTGCCCACGGGCGTTATATTCGTATTGTGTTTCGCTGCCCAGCGGACTAATCTGAGAAGCAAGCAAGCGGCACGCGTCCCATCTCTGCTGCCAGACGCTGCCATTTGGATCGGTCATGCTGACAACGTTGTTGTCATTGTCGTACTCAGTGACGATGGCTGCACCGTCGGGCCGGGTGATCCTCAACAGGTTGCCGCGATTATCGTAGGCGTACTCCGTGCGATGTCCGTCGGCATCCACGACCGCGCTCGTCCGGCCCACCGCGTCGTACTCGAACAGTGTCTCTCCCCCAAGTGGATCGGTTTCCTTGATAGGCAGGTGGCGTTCGTCGAATTCCACGACGCTGGTATAGCCAAGCGAGTCGGTGACTTGCGTGACGATGAGCAAATCGTCGTACTCGAAGTGATAGTTGTACAGTCCTCCGTCGCCCCACGAGTGCACGCAACGCGGGACGGTTCCATTTGGTTCGTACTCGTAATAGAACGACAGACCGTTGCGGTCCGTGTGCTTGACCAGCCGATGCTGCTCGTAGGCAAAGCGGTAGGCGTGGTTCAGCGCGTCGTAGACGGCGACCAGATTGCCTTGCGAATCGTAGTCGAAGCGGACCAGCGGATGAGGATCCTTGTAGGCCGGATGCCGCAAACGCAGCTCCATGACGCGGCCGTTCTCCGACTTGACGTCGATGCTCCGGCCTGCGCTTTCCCGAATCTCTTTGAGGCCGGCGGAGGTGCGAAAATATGAGAGATAATTGCCGCACCGATCGCCGACCTTCTCGACCAGCAGTTCCGGCTGATCAACCTGCGGTTTGGGGAAATAGTAGATCAACCCCGATTTCAGGCGGACCGTCAGCGCATCGGTGCTCTTGTCCAGGACGGCGCCATCGACGAATTCCATGACCGGGCCCGCGTCGGGCAACGATGGGAATAGCGTGGCGCCGGGCGTGCCGTCGTAGAAGGTGACCGAACCGTCATCCTCCAGCACCAGGCGGGCATCAGCCGGGGTTTCCCAGCCGTAGCCGCAGACCCCCATCCGATCGTTGTGACTGCCATAATGGCGGTTCCACTCCAAGGGAATGCGGCCCGGAATGGAGAAATCCTGCTGCTCCACCACCACTTCCCCCGTGGTGATGTCGACCGGTTCGGCGCAGCACTTTGCACTTGATGAATCCCGGTTTCATCTTTCTGAACAGCTTCTGGCGGAGCTTCTTGAAACCGGCCTGGGCAGCACGGCCGATCCCCGATCGTGCTAATCGGTGCGCCACCGCACCCGCCGCGGCAAACCCCAGCTTGAAGCCCAGGGCCATCAGTGAAATGGTCGGCGGCCCGCCGATGAGTACGGGGGGACCGGTCGGGATGGGCAACACCATGCAGGTGGGCAGCACCAGCGACTTGACTTTCCCTTTCTTCTTGGGGTTCAGCCGCGGGATGGGAGGCATTCCAATGCACTGGCAGCTCAACGCCGGGTGCATGGTGTGGCTGGCGGCGTCGCCGTCGAACTCGACCGTCGAACTGCCCATGAACATTTCACATTCGTTGGCGGGCGGTTTGACGAACACACCGCCGATCGGAATGTGCACGGGAAGGCACTTGCCCATCGTTCCCGCGATCGCGCGGTACACGTTGTTCACATGGACCGACGCTCCCAACGGCACCGGGACGACGCCGACAAAGGGAATCGGCACCGGCACGGTGACCTGGATATAGTCGAACGGATCCATCACGATGCCGACAAACGGATGTGGGATCGGCACCGGTGGGACGGGCCCAGGCGGCTGAATGATGTGCACGTCCACGCCCAGCACGGGATCGAAGTGTTTTGCAGCCGGCATCATGATATGCGGTCCTCACTTATCCCAGCTGGGACTCCCAATCCTCGCCCACCAGGGCGACCATCCGCTGGCGAACGTCAGCTGCCTGATTGGCGTACTGCTTCTGTTTGGTGAGCCGCAACAGACCCTGGCCCACGTACGGCAGCGTCGAGGTGGCCCGCGCGTCCTCCTCCAGCAACGCACCGACATCCAGGGCCTTGTGGCCGCATTGCCAGGCCGAGTCCGGCTGGTCGTTCATCTCGTGGCAGTAGGCTGCCATTCGCCAGCTTTCCAGCAGGGCAAAGTGATCGTTCTGTTGCTCAGCGAGCGGTGGAATCTGCTGGTACACAGCGGCCGCCGCCGCGAACTGGCCGTCGCCCACCAGTACGGCCGCTTCGGCAAACTTGGACTGCACGACAATTTTCGGCGCTGCCGGGTCGTCCTGTCCCTGCACGGCCTGCGCCGCCTGGCGGTAGGTCTGCACGGCGCCTCTCGCGTCGCCGGCCGCCAGGTAGCCGGCGCCCAGCGCCATGTGCACCACGGCTTGCAGGGCGGCCCAGTTCTGCTGCCTGGCGATCGCCAACGCCTTGGCGGCAACCCCTTCCGCCGCCCGCAGGTTGCCCGCGGCACAGGCACTCGTCATCGCCACCAACAGGCGGCGAAACGTGAAACCTGGTCCGCTACCTGGTACCGTCCGCAGAATCTCCGCCGGGGCGGCCGCCATGGCGAGTTCCGGTTTGAACGTCACCGCCCGCTCCGGCTCCTGTTGGCACAGCTCATCCAGCACGGGCCCTCCCGCATCGTCCACCACCAGGAAGCGGACCGTCGGGGGCACCCGGGCCTGCAGCAGTCGGCTGAGCCACTGCTGCCACTCCGCCGGTGGTCCGATCTCTACCGGCATCAGCGCCACCGCCAGGTGCAGCATCCGTCCCTCGTAGTGCTGCCGCAGCGATCCGAGACTGCGCAGCAGCGCGGTGATGTCGGTATCGTCCGGCTTGATCTCGGGACAGACCCAGTCGCGGGGGAATTCAAGGTCAGGGTCCTGTTCCTGGACCTGTTTGAAGAGTTCAATCAGCGATTCGCGGAGCGAGAAGCCGTAGCGCGTGGCCTCGCCGAACGGGTCGTCGAAGCGCAAGAACACGTCGGCGTTATCGGGAGCATGGTTGGCCGCTTCCAGGAAGACATCGATCATGCGCGCTTCGTCCTGGTCCACCAGCCAGCGGAGGAGTCGCGTCTGCGGGTTTTCGGCGAACTCGTTCCACTGCTCGGTCAGCTGGTCAACGCGGCGTTCGATCGGGTTCTTCATCGCGGTTCTCCGCGCGGGGCCAGACGCACTCGATCTCTCACTGGCCTGCTTTGGCCTTCTTCGGCGCTTTGGGCTTCTTCGGTTTGCTGCCGCTCCCCTGTCCGGGCGCGCCGCCCGAGTTGATCTTGGTCATGGGAGCGCCGAAGATCGTGATGCCGTCCGCCCCCAGCTTGATGAAATTCCCTCCCTGCACGATCGTAATCTCGGCGGTCGCCTCCAGGATCAATTTCGTGCCGGCCTTGATGTGGACCTCCTGCGCCGCATCGATCGCATCGTTGCCGAGCACCTTGATCTGGAGCTTGCCGGCTTCCAGAGACAGCGTGCCGCCAACCTTCTCGCTCTGATCGCCCGTCACCTCCACGTGCTTGTTGCTCTCGCACTTCTCGATCTGATCCGTCTGGACCGTCAGGTGACGGTTGCCTTCCACGGTTTCCAGGCGGTCGCCTTTTACCCAGTAACTCTCGCTCCCCGAGACCTGTTGCGTGCGGTCATGCTTGACGACAATCGTCTGGTCGTGATCGACTGTGAGCGCCTGGTCGTGGCCGATGGACACCGTTTCGTCGTTGGTCACATCCCGGCTGCGGTCGTGCAGCACGTGTTCGCGCAAGTCGTGCTCGATGGTCGAGTCCTTGTCGAATTGACCGTGTTCGCGGATCAATTCCTTGCCTTTGGTGTCGTCCAGGATGTACTCGTTATAACCGCCGCCTCCTTTGGTGCTGTTGGACTTCAGGCCGCTGATATTCTTGGAATCGGGGAGCCCAAAGGGAGGCATGTTCTCGGCATGGTAAACGCGGCCCGTGATAATCGGGCGATCCGGATCTCCCTCCAGGAAGTCCACAATCACTTCCTCGCCAATGCGTGGAATGTCGATGCCGCCAAAACTCGGGCCGGCATGGACCTGAGACACGCGGATCCAACAGCTGCTGTTCTCGTCGTTTTTCCCCTCGCGGTCCCAGTGGAATTGGACCTTCACGCGCCCGTATTTGTCGCAGAAGATCTCGTCGCCGGGGGGCCCCACCACGACCGCCGTCTGAACGCCATGGACGATCGGCTTGGGGGTCGTGCGGGCCGGGCGGAAGACGACGGATTCGGGGATGCAGGTAAATGCGTTGCGGTACGCATCCCCCGCGGCGGCACCGGTCTCGTACGCCAACGGCTCCGCTCCCGTGTGCTGCACCGACGTGATCACAAAGGACTTGCCCTTCTCGCTGTCCGAGCGATGTTGGCGGACCTTGAACCTGGCCCCCGGCGTGAAAGTCCGGCAGATACTCGCCCCCTCCACGACGTCGTGCTCGGTCTCCTCTTCCTCCATCCGCAGTCGGGTTTCCGCGTCGCCGGCGGACTTGTCAGAGTATTCGCCCGGATAGTCGTAGACCTCGAATTTCGCGATCCCGGGCAGATTCGTCAGCGTCTTGGCTTGGCTCATCAAGCTCGTGCTGGGCTGCTCGAAGTTGTAGTCCGTCTGAGTCCATTTTCCGCTGTGGTAACCGTACCGGCGCTCCCACGACGTAAGGTGGGCCTGCACCGCCTGCCCGCCAAAGTCACGCGGAAAATCTACTTCCTTCTCCTGGCACTGCGAGTAGCCACCGACGTTGTCCGCGATGACTAATACGTGCTTGCCGTCCTCGTGCCGGAAATAGTAGAACAGGCCCTCTTGCTCCATCAGCCGCGAGACAAAATTGAAGTCCGTCTCGCGGTATTGAACACAGTACTCCCAGCGTTTGTGGCTTCCTTTGACGCTTGTGAGCTCGTAGTCGGTGAAGCCCGCATCGTCGAACACCTGCTTGATGATCTCGGGCACCGTCTTGTTCTGAAAAATGCGACAGTCGGCGGTCTGCGTGAGACACCACAGCCAAGGCACTACCTCGACCCGATAGTCGCGACGCTTGTTGTCGTCCTCGTCGCCCGCCAGAAACTGGCTTACAAAACCATTGAAGAATCGGGGCTCGTCGTCGGACAGCTTGATGGAAAATGTCAGATTGCTCCCCACGATGTCCTTCGCGGCAATCTTGTTGTCGTCCGAGATCATGTCCAAGCGGAAGCTGAACAGCCGCGATATTTCCTCGTAGCCGGAAAAGGCTGTCAACAGCAATACATCTTCGCCCAGCGAGGTTGCCAGTTGGAGCATGCGGGTCTGTTGGGTCAGCGCCATGGACCGTCCCTCCGCACAAGAAATGTCGGTGCTCAACACCTTCACGCAGGCTCTACGGAGCTGACCTCAATTCTAGCAAGCCGACCGTCGGAACGAAGTCAAAGCGTAGAAGTCCAAGGTCGCGCACCGAACACCTGAACCCGAAATATCAGCAAATTCTCCGCCACCATATGGCGGGAGAATGTCCAATACCCTCCACCAACTGCCGCTCCTTGCGGCAGCCGTCGTTTCAGCGGCCCTGCGCTATGAAGTTGATAGTATGTCGTCGTGAACTCGCCAACAGAAACCGCCCCGCGCCCACTCTGCCATCACACTCGCAGTCATTCCCCGCTGCTCATGTTGTCGTGTGTCCACCCCGCAAGGTTGCGTGCAAAACCTGTGGGAGCGAAGAAAAATGCCCCACAGCACCGCCGGGACGTATGAGTACGGGGTCGCCAAGAGGCTGTGTAAATTGCCCACTTTCTCCAGTTGATAGCAGCTTGTAGCTCGGCAGCTCACCGACTCGTCCCTCTTCCCAGTTTTCACTGCGGCTCGACCGACGCGCCGTTTCGTTATCGCCGCCCTGTGGGCGGGCGTGTTGGCGGCAACCGGGGAAGGTCGCGGAAGCGGGCGCCAGGCGGTGCTACTTGAGCACGAACACTACAGTGGGGTCCAGTGGGTAGCGTCCAAACTGTTCGCCGTAGATGGCGAGGCCGTGTGGCAGGGCGTCATCGACCTCCAGTCGGATGACGATCTGCTGCTGTGTCTGCGCCAGCGCCAACGCTGTGGGGGGAATCACGGCATCGACCAACCAGCCGTACGATCCCGCCTCGCGCAACTTGCGGTCTCGCGGCTGGCTGTGCCACGACAGAATCCCGCGATGGTCGGCCGAGTCGTCGGGCAGCTCGAACGTGCCGGCAGCCTGTCCCATCACGCGCACTCGCACGGCGCTCGCGTAGCGTATTTCATCCGTCATCGGATACGAGTTTGGATTGCTGCTGGGATCGTGGGTCCCGCGGCCACGCATGAAGTCGCCGTCGTCCTGGGCCGCACCCTCCCGATCCTTGCCGAACAACTGCTTGGCCGACAACTCCATCCGCAGCGTGGCGCTCGCCACGCTCGCCGCATCCAGTCCCTTGGGCCAGTCGACGGCAAACTCAAAGTACCCGGCACCGGCACCGTTCACTTTCAGGCCGTCCAGCACCTGCCACTGCTTGAGTGACCAGTGAGCGCTGCGGAACGACGTCGGCGCAAAACGCACCACCCGCAACTGTTTGCCGTCGGTGTCGATCGTCTCGTCGCGGGGCGACGGACCGTCGGCGACGTTGTAGGTCGTAAAGTTGCGGTGCAGGACCGTCCCCGCGGCATCTTTGAGCGATAACGCCAGCACGGCCAGTGCCCGTTCCGCGGGCATCTTCACTGGCACGCTCGGCAGCTCGCGATGCAGCCAGGGTTCAAACGGTACGGCGGTCGAGCCTTCCCAGTAGATCTGGCGGTTCCCCAATGCATCCCAGCCGTATAGTTGCATGTCGAGCGTCAGCGGTGTCCCCACCTGCGAGTCGGTGAAGAACGAGGCGAAGAGCGGCACTTGCACCTCTTCGCCCGGTTTAACTTGCCGGCACAGTTCCCGCTCGGCGGCAATGTAAAACGCACCGTGCAGGTCGCGCAGCGTCATGTCCGGCGCCAGATCGGACATGCCTGTGAATTTGTTCGACCGGTCGTAGCGCCAGTAGCCATTCCATTCGTTGATCACGTCATGATGTTCCGTATACAGCCAGCCACAGATCTGTGGGTGACGGCGAAACTCGTTCATCATGATGTGATAATCCCAGCTCCAGTCGACATCCCCGGCACTCCCTTCATAGCCCCACACATTGCCGCACTCGCTGTTGAACATCGGTTCATTGCCTTGCTTGCGGCCGCCGATATAGTTCCACGTGGAGCCGGGGAACGTGTCACGGCAGATCTTGTCCAGTTCCTCCTGCCAGGCGTATCCCGGCAGATAAGCGTGCCACGAATTCAAGTCGGTCACCACATGGTCGAGATTGCAGGGCGAGTTATCCTCGACCAGCCTGGTTGGGTCGAGCTGCTTGGTGAGTCGGTAGATACTCTCCACCCACTGCTGAGTCTCCGGCAAGTACTCGCGCTGCGGGCCCGATTTGAGCCCCCACGTTTCGTTGAAGTTGACCCAGCAGAAGATGGCCGGGTGGTTGAAGTCCCGCTTGATCATGCCGCGCAACGCGAATTCGGTCTCGCCGCGCATCGCCTCGTCCGGCTCGCCCCAGCTGTTTGGCACATCCGCCATGATCAACACACCGAGCCGGTCGGCCCAGTAGAGCTTGCGCGGCACCTCGACTTTGATGTGGATCCGATTGCCCGTGAGCCCGATCTGTCGCGATAGCAGGATCTCGTTGCGCATGAATTCATCGCTGGGATACGTGTAGTACCCTTGCGGATGATACGCCTGATCGAGAGTCAGCTGCAGATAGACCGGCTTGCCGTTGAGCAGCACATAGGGAAACTCAGTCCCCGGCAGCTTTCCCACGCTGATCTTGCGCATCCCGAAATAAGTTGCCACCGTATCCGCCCCGCCCGGTCCCTGCAACGTGGCCGTGACTTCGTACAGGTAAGGGTCCTCAAGCGACCAGAGACGCGGGTTTTCCACTGGCACGGCGAATTTGGCACTCTTGACGCCTTGCTCGATCGTCGTCCTGACGACGGGCGTGGCGCGGTCCTCTGGTTTGAATTTCAGTTCCATGGGGATCGCCTTGGGGGCCGGCGCATCCAGTGTCACTTGCACCTCGACCAGCTGGGCATCAACATCGGGACTGAAGTGGACCGTTTCCAACGCCACGGCCGGCCGCTGTTCCAAATAGATCGTTTGCCAGATGCCGGCGGCCCGGCCATAACCCTGTTTCCCTTCCAGCTTGAAAGCGTGCGGAGTATCGTCGACGCGGATCACCAGACGCTGCTCCTCACCCGGCCGCACAAATGGCGTCAGGTCGAACGAAAACGGTGTGTATCCTCCCTGATGTTCACCCACCGCATGGCCGTCGAGCCACGCGGTCGTATGCCAATCACTGGCCCCCACGACCAGAAATGCGCGTCCCCCGTTCCACGACTGGGGAATCGTAATGTGCCGCGCGTACCAACCGATATCGGCTTCGTCCCCCACACCCGACAACTCGGATCCCCAGGGGAACGGGACTTTGATCGTGAGCGGAAAAGTGTCCCGCTGCTCGCACCACTTCTCGGCCAGCCCGACATTCTCCTTGTCGAAACGGAACTGCCAGGTTCCGTTGAGGTTCTGCCACGCACTGCGCTGAAAGTCAGGCCGCGGATGTTCTGGCAGCGGTATGTCGCTTTCCACCGCCGTCACACTCGCTATTACCGGACCCGCCAGGAGGAGTACGAGCATCGATAGCTGTGGAAGATTTCGTCGAGTCATACGGATTCCCATTTCTCGCAGCAGGCCAGGAAGTATCGGGACGAACCGGCCCGCCAAGGCCGGGCGCGGCGGGAATAGTATATCACAACCAGCGGAAGTGTGGGTGCCGGGCAGCGCCCGGGAAAATGGCGGGATGCCGCGCGGGCCATCGCATCCACTTCGATCGCCGGTGCCCATCCTCCCGACAGATCAGCCGGCGGTCGCGAGTTCAGCTACTGGAGGGCGGCGCCGTGAGGCGTTATGCTGGCCTCAGGAAGCGTTCGGTCAACGAAACTCGCCGCGGTTCGGCGCTCGCGCCGTGAAGGGAGTATTGGCTGACCGTTTCCCTACTCCGAGATGCGACTTCCGAATCCGAAAACGGAAAAATGGCCGACAAAAAATGGAAGACGGAAGTCGGAAAGCAGGGAGAAAGGGAGGAAGGGAGGAAGGGAGGAAGGGAGAAGGAGAACGGAGGATGGAATAGCATGCTGCGTGGTGAGAAGCTGTGTGCGGATCATGACTGTGGTTTTGCCAGAGGCGGACGCTTTGTGTTTGGTCTTTTGTCATTCGCATTTGTTTAGCGTGTTAGTCGGTAGCATGCGCGCACGGTGCGCATATGCTTGGAGAAAGATCCGAAATTCGAAGCACGAAATGCAAAAAATCCCAAACAAATTCGAATGACAGAAATGCCAATGACAAAAACGCGGAAGGACGGAGGCTGGAACATCCAGTAGCATGCCCAGTAGTGAGAATCTGCTAGCGGTCCATGACTGTGGTTTTGCCGGCAGCGGAGGTTTTAATCTTGGGATTTCGAATTTGTTTGAGATTTCGAATTTAGGATTTCGGATTTCCTGATTGGTTGCGGCCGCAGGCCGCGGTAGGGAAGAGTTGGATTCGAGTACTTATTTTGTTGCGGCCAGCGGCCGCGTTGAGAGGGAGATCGGATCATGACACGCATCTTGGATCGGCGAGTATTTTTGCAGACCACCGGCGCGGCGTTGGCGGCTGCGACCTGGGGCGGCGGCAGTCGATCGCTGTGGGCCGCTCCGGCGGCAGCGCTGAGCACACCGACCGCGGCCAAGCTCGGTTGGCAAGTGTCGATTGCCACGTACACCTTTCGCAGTATGTCCTTCTACGATGCGCTCGAGAAGACGGCTGCGTTGGGAGTGCAGTGCGTCGAGCCGGGCTTCTTCCTGCCGCTGGACAGCAAACAGCCCGGCCTGACGACCAGCGAGAGTCTCTCGCCCGAACAGCGGAAGGAGATGAAGCAGCGGATGGCCGACCACGGAATCAAGATGCCCAACTTCTATGGCAACGTCGGACCGGATGCCGAAGCGGCCAAGAAGATCTTCGAGTTTTCCAAGGAGATGGGGGTCCAGACGATTGTCGCCGAACCGCCTCCCGAAGCCATCGACATGGTCGAGAAGCTGTGCGACGAGTATAAAATCAATCTCGGCATCCACAATCATCCGAAGGCTCCCAACTACCAGTATTGGGACCCCAGCAACGTGATGGCAGTGTGCCAAGGCCGCGGCAAACGGATTGGGGCGTGTGTTGACACGGGACACTGGATTCGTTCCGGCCTGCAGGTTCTTCCCTGCCTCCAGACGATGGAAGGTCGCATTGTTACGTTTCATCTGAAAGATGTCGCCGAGCTTGGCAAGCCGGAAGCCCGCGACGTGCCGCTGGGCGAAGGTTTGGCGGACTACAAGGGTGTGCTCAAGGAACTCCAGCGACAGGGATTTAAAGGTGTCATGTCGGTCGAGTACGAGCATG
Source organism: uncultured Planctomycetota bacterium (assembly GCA_963802295.1). Classification (GTDB taxonomy): domain Bacteria; phylum Planctomycetota; class Planctomycetia; order Pirellulales; family Pirellulaceae; genus JAJRVM01. The sequence continues at coordinate 347,359 of CAWDIM010000019.1, forward strand.
AATCGGACCAGTTGCTGGACGATGTCAGGAAGTGCGTGACGTTTGTCGAGAAGACGGCTCAGCAGCTGGCCGGTTAGGGTCGGACACGCTCGTGCGAATTCGCGAGCAACGTAGCAACGGAGCATCGCTGGGTGGGCCCAACTCGCCACGAAGAAGCCCCGCGGTGTCCACAGACGTGGTGGCGATCGCCGGCCCACCAGCATGCGGTCGGCGCTGTGGAGACTACGACGTGGACGATGTGGAATTGACCGAGGATTAATGAGAGAGGGGTACGGCCGATGTTCCATCGCTGGTTTTTCGGTCTGGTGATGTTGGCGGCAGGTGGCGCCGGGCAGGCTGCCGAGCTTTACGTGGCGACCAACGGCGACGACTCCTGGTCAGGGACACTCGCCGCGCCAAACGCAGCGGGTTCGGACGGTCCACTTGCCACGCTCGAGGCGGCACGCGACCGCGCCAGAACCTGGGCGGCGTCGCAGTCGGTCACGATTCTGGTGCGGGGCGGCACGTATGTGTTGGATCGACCATTCGTACTCGCGCCGGAGGACTCGGGGAGCGCAGCACGAAAAGTCGTTTACTCGGCTTTTCCGGGGGAAGAACCGCTGCTGAGTGGTGGCCGGCAGATTGTCGGGTGGCAACGCGGCCCTGGCCATCTGTGGCAGGTGCATGTGCCGCAGGTCCAAGCCGGCCAGTGGTATTTTCGCCAGTTGTTCGTCGGCGGTCAGCGGCGACAGCGCGCGCGCTCGCCCAATCAGGGCTACCACCGCATTGCCAAACTGATTCCCGGGCCTGTCCATCCGCAGGGAAAACCCGTGGCACGCGATCAATTTGAGTTCGCGCCGGGCGACATCCAGCCTTGGAGGCAGCTTGCGGATGCCAATATCATCCTCATGCATTCGTGGGAAACTTCGATTCATCCGATCAAAGCGGTCGATATCCAATCGCACGTGGTCCATTTCACGGCGCCGCTGAAGGAGTGGTGGGGGATCGGATATTGGGAAGATGCACAACGGTATTACGTGGAGAACGCGTTCGAGCTGTTGGACGAGCCGGGTGAATGGTACCTGGATCGCGAGGCTGGAATGCTCAGCTATTGGCCTAAGTCGGGCGAGGACCTCACGCAGACCGAAGTCGTCGCACCATGGTTGCCGGAGCTTGTGCGAATTGAGGGGGACGTGGATGCCGGCAAGCTGGTGCAGCACGTGACGCTGCGCGGTTTGTCGCTGCAATTCGCCGACTGGCAGCTGGCGGCGGGTGGCAACAGCAGTACGCAGGCGGCGGTGGAAGTGCCTGCGGTGGTCACGGCGAATGGCGCTTCGCATTGTGTCATCGAAGATTGCGAGGTGGCACATGTCGGCACGTACGGGATCTGGCTCCAGGGTGGCTGCAAGGACTGTCGGATTCAACGCAACCTCCTGCACGATCTGGGGGCCGGCGGCATTCGGGTCGGCGAGGCCAACATGGCTCGCAGCGACGCCGCGGAAACGAGTCGCACGATTGTGGACAACAATCACATTTACGACGGCGGGCACGTCTATGCGGCCGGGATCGGTATCTGGCTGGCGCAGAGCAGCCACAATCAGATTTCACACAACGACATTCACGACCTCTACTATTCCGGGATCAGTATCGGTTGGAATTGGGGGCTGGAAGAAAACCGCACACACGACAACATCGTCGAATGGAACCACGTCCACGATCTCGGTCATGGTGTGCTCAGTGATGCGGGCTTGATCTATTGCTTGGGAGTGTCGCCTGGCAGCGTCATTCGCAACAACGTGTTCCACGACATGTGGCCCTATTCCGAGCCAGCGTTTGGCTGGGGGATCTATCTGGACGCTCAGTGCGGCAACTACCTGGTCGAGAACAATCTCGTCTACAACACGCAGAGTGGCGGGCTCATGTTCAATAACGGCGGGCACGCGCATGTGATCCGCAATAATATCTTCGCCCTCTCCGCGTCCCATGCGCTCTGGCCCTACAGTGAAAAGCGCCCCAGCACCTTTGAGCGTAACATTGTCTATCTCACTCAGGGCCAGCTATTGGTCCCCTACGGCGAACGGTCGCTCAAAGAACGGATCGCCGCCCGCGAGCCGCTTGGCGACTGGGACGCGAATCTCTATTGGCATCCCGGCGGGCCCGAGGCCCTACGGTTCTACCGTCTCCCATTCGACAAATGGCAGGCACTGGGGCTGGACAGCACTTCGCAGATCGCGGATCCGAAGTTCGTCGATCCAGCGCAGCATGACTTTCGTTTGAGTGATGACAGCCCCGCCAGATCACTGGGGTTCCAGCCATTGGATATCAGCCAGGTCGGGCTGTACGGTGATGCGGCCTGGGCCCATCAGGTGCGGCATGCCGATTGCCCTTGTCGCGAATTACCGGCACCGCCCCCGCCCCCTGCTCCCCTGAACGTGCGGGATTCATTCGAAGGCCAGGCGGTGGGCCAGCATCCGGCGCATGCGCATGTGAGTGGCGAAGAGCAGGGAGCGTCGATCTGTGTAAGTGATAGACGGTCCGCCAACGGCAGCCAGAGTCTGGCTGTTACCGACTCGGCCGCGCTGCAGCCGTCCTGGCAGCCGCACTTTTACTATCAGCCGGAACTTAACGCGGGGACGGTGACGCAGAGCTTTGATGTCTGGATCGGCACGGATGCTCAGTTCTTCACCGAATGGCGCGACGTGACGGATTATCCGGCGAATGTCGGGCCCAGCGTACGGTTCGATGCCAAGGAGGGTCTGAGTGTGGGCGGCCGCAAGTTGGTTGACCTGCCGTGCCAGCAGTGGCTGCATGTCGAGATTGAAGCGACGGTCGGTAACGGTTCGCGCACGTTCAAGTTGTCCTTGACCGGTCCAGACGGCATGGCCGTGGCATGGGGTGACCTGCCGATGGCTGGTGGGGAGTTCCGCGAACTCAAATGGCTGGGATTCAGCAGCACGGCGGCCGCGGATACCACCTTCTTCATCGACAATCTGGCTTTCGGTGCGATGTGACCACCCTACGTAAAACGGAATTCACTGCGTTCGCACAGCATCCCAGACGCACCACCTCCACACGCGTACCGCGGCAATTCCGCTCGACGCCACGCGCACGCAGCGCACCGATCCGCCCGATCAGGTGGCATCCAGGACGAACGAAGAGGCGGACCGGGATTATGTGCGAGAGTCATTGTTCCCACCGGTGTGGCGTCGTACTATAGAGGGGTAGTAGGACGGGCGTTTGAGCCGCAAGCCTCAAGAGAAACTCTGTAACGCCTGGTATGCCAAACGGACCCGGCTCGAGAAACGTATGGCTCTGCCGCGAGCGTCGGGGTACCGCCCAGGATAATTTTTTGTGGAGGAGACGAATCGTGAGAGACAACGGGAACAGAATATCGCGTCGCGACGCGTTAAGAGTGGCGGCCGTAGGCGCCGTCGTGGCGGGGTTGCCCCGTTTGAGTGGCTTTGCCGCTCAAGCCAAGACTGCCGATCCGGGTATTGCGCTGCAGCTATATTCGGTCCGTGAGGACTGCGGAAAGGACTTTGACAAGGCGTTGGAAGAGGTCGCCAAGATGGGCTTCGAGGCGGTCGAATTTGCGGGGTACCACAAGTACGACAAGGACCCCAAGAAGCTGCGCAAGCGTCTCGACGATCTCGGGCTGAAGGTAGCCGGCACGCACCGTGGCACGGGGACGCTCGTGGGGGACGCGTTGAAAGACACGATTGAATTCCACCAGACGATTGGCTGCAAATATGTGATCGTGCCGGGTGACGAACGATTCAACAAGCCGGACGGCAACAAGGAGTTAGCCGAGATCTTCAACAAGGCGGCGGAGGAGCTCAAGAAATACGACATGTACACTGGTTACCACAATCATACTCACGAGTTTGAGAAGGATGGTGAGACGACCTATTGGGAGTTGTTTGCGCAGCGGACGAGCCAGGACGTCGTGTTGCAGCAGGACGTCGGCTGGACCACGGCGGCTCGGCAAGATCCCGTTGCGCTGATTCGCAAGTATCCGGGGCGTCATAAGATTGTCCACTGCAAACCGACTGTGGTGGACGGCCAGGGGAAAGCGTATATCGGCGAGGATTCGGTGAAGTGGGAGCCGATCATCGCCGCCTGCAAGGAAGTGGGTGGAACGGAGTGGTTCACGATCGAGCAGGAGTCTTACCCTGATGGCAAGTCGCCGATGGAATGCACAAAGATTTCCTTGGCGGGCTTCCGGAAGATTCTGGCTCAAGGTTGAGATGAATGGGCAATCCTGTTTAGCGACAGCCCGGTCCGCAAGGCCGGGCTGTCGCCATTTTGGTCTTGGCAAGGAAAGTCAACAGCACGGCGCCGAGCATCGGCGGTCCTCGGCCAGGGAGGTCCGGGATGGGCGCCGCGGCGACTCGTCCCAATTAGGCCGATTGTAGTGTCAGTGCCGATTTGGATGTGGTGACCGAAGCCTGTTTCTGGTCGGTGCGGGAGATGGCTCATGCTATGGTTTCGTTATGTTAGCATGTGCACGACATGCTGCGTGGGCGAGGCTGTGGCGGCGGAAATTCCGGTGTGATGGCGGCAGCGGACGGACGGCGGTGTTCGACGGTGACGTCCGGCGGAACCCGGACGGCAGATGCGCCAACCGGCCGGCGATCGAGTATCCGTGTGGTGCGTTGTGGTGCTTGTCTTTTGCCAAGCGGCATGCGGAAGTGAGACCGCCTCCGGCAGTCTCTTGAATCTCGGTCAATTGCGAGGCGCGATTTCGCATTTCTCGCTTCCGCGTGGTGGTGGGAGCGATTTTCCGCGTTTGGTGAGTGGGGGAAGCGTGGCAGGCTCGATGACGAGCGGATTGTGCTGGCGGATGCCGGCACGAGTGCTGGACTGTGTACGGATTTTGATTACGCAGGGCGAGGGCAATCTCAGCTGAACGAATGGCATGGGGCAAGCAGGACTGGCACGCACTTGATGGATGCACCTGACATTCACACCTGGAATCCGCGAGGCTTTGGCATTCGCGAAAAGATCGTTTTGCCCTTGGCAGGCGTGGCGATCGCCGTGTCGATTGTCGGAGTGACAATGATTCACGCGGCCCAAACGCGGCAACGTGAACGTTTCTTGCATGATCGCGCCGCGGCGATTGCGCACGCGGTGGTCCATGTCGCCAAGAGTGTGTCCGAGCCGGCGGAACTCCAGCGGTTCGTCACGGCCATGGCTTCCGAGAGGAGTGTCGAGGCGATTGTCGTGGCGGTGGGGGACCCTCTGATCGTGAGTGCCTCGTCGCGCGCCGAGTGGTTGGCGAAACGTGTGTCGGAGTTGCCGGCGTCGAGTCGCACTCGCCACTATCTGGAAACGGCTTGCGTCTCGCAAAAGGACGAGTGCCACGTCGGATCGGCCGAGAACGAGATGGTTGACTATTCGGTACCACTCCGCATGCGGTCACGCCGGGGAGAGGGCGTGGAGCGGGTGCCCGGTGCGGTGGTGCTGCGGATGGATGGTCGTCAGATTCTGAGTGAGCAGCATTTCGACATGGTCCGGTTGATCGTGGCTCTCCTGGCCGCCATCGGACTTTCATCGGTTGCCACGTACTTCCTGTTGCGCCGTCTGTTGATTCAGCCGATCGCGGCGATGGCGGCTGTGGCCCGCTCGAATGTTGTCGGGCAGCGAAAGGCCCGCGTCGGTTGGTCGCGGCAGGACGAACTGGGGCAGCTGGGCAGCCAATTCGACATGATGTTGGACGAAATTACACGTCGCGAGGAGCAGGAGCGGCTGGCGCGCGAACTGGCGATCCAGGCCCAGCGAAAGGCGGAATCCGCGTTGGCCGAGCTGCGGTGTGTCAAATTCGCACTCGATCAACATGCGATTGTGGCGATCACCGATCCGCAGGGACAGATCACCTATGTCAATGACCGGTTCTGCGAGATCAGCCAGTATTCGCGTGACGAGTTGATCGGAAACACGCACAGGATCATCAATTCAGGGTGCCAGCCACGTGAATTCTGGCAGGACATGTGGAGCACGATCGCGCGGGGGAGCGTCTGGCGCGGCGAAGTCTGCAATCGGGCCAAGGATGGCACGCTGTATTGGGTCGACACGACGATTGTCCCCTTCCAGGACAGTTGCGGGCGAATCACTCAGCATGTGGCCATTCGTGCCGATATTACCCAGCGGAAGCGGGCCGAAGCCGAACTGGCTGAACGGGGGCAGCAGTTCCGCACGCTGGTGAACAATATCCCAGGCGTACCTTACCGGTGCCTGTGCGACGAGCAGTGGACGATGCTCTTCATGGGTGACGCGGCGGGCCACGTGACAGGCTACCCGGCCGAGGAGTTTATCGGTAACGCGGTCCGTTCCTATGCCAGCGTGATACATCCGGATGATCGCCAGTATGTGACCGAGACCATCACGGAAGGTCTGGCAGTTCGGCGATCATTCGCGCTGGAATACCGCATCGTGCGTGCGGATGGTGAGGTGCGTACGGTGTCTGAACAGGGGCAAGCGGTGTGCGAGGAGGACGGCGGGCGGATACGCTATTTAGACGGCGCCATCTTTGATATTTCGGATCGCAAACGGGCCGAACAGCAATTGCTTGACGAGCGTGCTCGACTGACGGCGTTCGTCGAACACGCTCCGGCGGCCATTGCCATGTTCGACCGGGACATGTGTTGCGTTGCGGCGAGTCGGCGATTTGTCAGCGATTACCAGTTGGAAGGGCAGAACGTTGTCGGTCGTCGGCACGACGAAGTCATGTCTGATCAGCCCGCGCTGGGGCGACGCGCACCAACGCGGGCTGTCTGGCGAAGTGATCGTGTGTGATGAGGATATCTGGCGGCCGGCCGGCAGCGAGGAAGATCGTTACCTGCGCTGGGAGATTCGTCCGTGGCGGATGGCGGATGGGGAAATCGGCGGGGTGTTGGTCTTCACAGAGGACATCACCGAGATGAAGAAGACGGAAGCCGCGCTGCGCGAGAGCAAGGAACAATTCGAGCTCGCCGTCCGCGGCTCCAACGACGGTATCTGGGACTGGAACGTGCAAACCGGCGCCGTGTTCTACTCGCATCGCTACAAGGAACTGCTCGGTTTCAAGGATGATGCGTTCCCCGACCGGATTGAGTCGTTCCAGACACACCTCCACCCGGAGGACTCGTCGGCCACGCTGCAGGCGCTGCAGGATCATCTTCAGACAGGGGTCCCCTTCGACGTCACTTTTCGCCTGCGGACCGCGGCGGGCCAGTGGCGCTGGTTTCGCTCGCGGGGCGAGGCGGTGCGGAGTGCCGATGGACGAGCGCGCCGCATGGCTGGCTCCATCTCCGACATCAGTTCGCTCAAGTCGGTGGAGGAAGAGTTGATTCGCGCGGCGCGATTGGACAAGCTGACCGGTCTGCCGAATCGGGGGCTGTTCCTCGACCGACTCCAGCAGTCGATACGCCGGTCCCGCCAGGCGCATGACCACACATACGCCGTCATGTTCCTGGATTTCGATCGATTCAAGATTATCAATGACAGCCTGGGGCACGAGGTGGGAGATGCGCTGCTGATCGACATTGCCAACCAACTGCGCGACACCATTTGCAACGTTGATTCGGTCAACGCGAATGTTCCGGGGCATGTCAGTGCCCGGCTGGGAGGGGACGAATTCGTCGTGCTGCTGGACGAATTGACGTCCGGTGATGACGCCATCGCGGTGGCCCAGCAACTGCTGCAGGTCTTTTTGCGGCCGCGGCAAATCGGCAAGCACGAAGTCTATTCCACCGCCAGTATTGGCATCGTTGTGGGCGACCAGTCGTACACGCGCGCCGAGGATGTGGTGCGAGACGCCGACACCGCCATGTACGAAGCGAAACGGCGGGGGAAGGCTTGTTACGTCGTCTTTGATGCCTCCATGCGTGAAAGCGTGCAACGCCGCTTGAAACTGGAAGGTGACCTGCGGCGAGCGGTCGGTACTTCTCAGCTGCGTCTGACCTACCAGCCGATCGTATCGCTGCACAACGGTGTTCTCTACGGCGTGGAAGCCCTCATGCGCTGGGATCATCCCACGGAAGGTATGATCGATCCGGCCGAGTTCATACCCATTGCGGAAGAGTCGGATCTGATATTGAGCCTCGGAGAATGGGCGCTTGCGCAGAGTTGCCGGCAAATGGCCCAGTGGCGCAAGACTCTTGGTTCGCAAGCGCCCCGCAAAGTCTGCGTCAACCTCTCCCGCAAACAGTTCGTCCTGCCCGATCTCGCCCAGCGTATTCATGCCGTCCTCACCACCTCCGGCGTGGCACCGTCCCAAGTCCAGCTGGAAGTGACGGAGGATGCGTTCGTCAGCGATATCGAAGCCGCCGTCAGAACGATGCAGGCCATCAAACGGCTCGGCATCGAGCTGGCCATCGACGAATTCGGGATCGGCACCTCCTCGTTCGCCTCGTTACATCAGTTCCCGGTTGACGTCCTGAAAATCCACCGTTCGATGCTCACCGGCATCGAGGACTCGAAAGACGTCGCCTCGATGATCCACGGACTCGCTGTGATGGTCAAGAACCTGGGGATCGACATGGTGGCCGAGGGGGTTGAGTCCCCCGGACAAGTCATCGCCCTGCAGGAACTCGGTTGTGAATACGCACAAGGGTTCCTGTTTGCCCCTCCCCTGTCGGCTGACGAGCTGAGTGAATTTGCCGGTCGCAATCTGGGACTCGATTGCAGTACGCGTGGCGCCGTCGCCTACTCGCATCAATGGGTCGATCGGTTGACGGTGTTCGAATCTATGAGCTCGGGGGAGGCTTGAGGAGGCAGCTGTCTTGCCAGCGGCATGGATTGTGTTTGCTATCGCTCGGACACCTGCTCTTTCGTAACGCGGCCGATGGCCGCGTAGCACGCCTACGTGCCGTGTCCTTTCTGCTTGTCACTTTCGTGTGAACCGAAGTGGATCATTCGCCCTTCGTCGATCACCATTCACCAGGGTCTTCCCAGTCGTGCGCGGGGCCTGTCTCGTGTCTCTGCCAGAGGTATACTGGTACCCGGTGAGGTAATTCGAAACAGAATCGAAGGTGTATCTGGCAATGGACGCTCGAACGATTGTCCGCGATGTGGCAGTGATTGCGATGGTGGCATGGTCTTGTCGTTGGGCCGCCTGGCCGTTGGGGGCTGCCGAATCGACAGGCAGTGAAGTTGCTGCGCAGAAACCAACGAAAGTGATCGACGATCACTTCCTCGAGTCGCCAGTCCCGAGTCCACTGCCGGGATTCCGAGCGTATGACGGCACGTGGCGAGTGTCGGATGGTGTCTTGTATGCGGAGCCGGCGGCAGGCTCGAAGCTGATCGCCGACGAGCCGGTGTTGGCCGCGGGTGAAGTGGCGTGCGAGATCCTGTTTCCCGACGATCGCCAGGGGAGCGCGGGATTGATCGTCAAGGTCGGCAGACCGGGCATCGGCGCGGACGCGTTCGATGGCTATGAAGTGGCGTTGGACCCCCATGATCAATGTCTGCGACTCGGGCGGCACTTGCAGAATTTCCAGTTGATTTCCGACGTCCCTTGTGCGGTACCGGTCAATCGCTGGATAGCACTCGTTGTGCGGATGAGCGAGACGCGGTTGGACATCGCGGTGGATGGCAAGCTGGTTCTGGAATACGAAGACACGCAGCAGCCGATTCGCGAGGGGACGTTCGGTTTCCGGCCCTGGATGCGGAGTGTGCAGTTTCGAAATCTGTCGGTGGTGGCCGAAGGCAAACGGCAGTCGCTTCCCTTTGTCGGCCCCCGGCCGGACACATCGCAGTTGTGTTGCGGTTGGGTCGCGGTGGAGCGAGGTGCGGCGGAAGGGCAGTTCACCGTCGTCCCGCGGCAGCGGGAGAACGGGGCGGGGTATCTGCAGCAGGTGAGCTTCGTGGCGGGGCAAGGAGAGGTCGGCATCCAGCGACAGGAAGACGGGCCGGATTGGCATCTGTCGGCGGGTGAGGCGTATCGGGGCTACGCCGAGGTGCGGTGCACACAGCCCACCGATTTGTACGTTGCACTTGAGTCGAGTGAGGGGGCGGTGGTGGCCGAGAGCCGGCTGCCGGCCGCTGGCGAAGGCTGGCAGCGTCTGGCGTTTGCCCTGACGTCCACTGTCGAGGCGAACCGCGCGGCACTGGTTCTGAAGCTCAAAGCCCCCGGTGTCTTTCAGGTACGGCGGGTGTGGTGCGAGCCGACGGATGTCGGTTGGCCCGCAACTCTCTCGATCAACAACCTGCCGCCGATCGCGTTCATTGCGCGTCACGCGTTGAACGCTCCGCCGGCCGTGGGACAGGATCTCTGGGCCGCTCAGCCGCGCGCCCGGTTGCAGCATCCGCATCCTGGATGCCAGCCAGCACGAACGGCTCCCCAAGACCATTTTCAGTGATGCCGGTGGCTGCATCTACGACCTGAACATCTCGCCCGATGCCGAGACGTTGTACTTCTCGTATCGTCGGGAGCTGCAGGAACCGTGGCATATCTGGCGCATTCGCACGGATGGCACGGGACTGCGGCAATTGACCGACGGGCCGCATTTCGATGTGAGTCCCTGTGAGCTGCCCGACGGAGGCATCGTCTTCGTGTCGACACGCCGGTTTGGCTATACGGTCTGCCAACCGGGACCGGCGTCCAACCTGTTTCGGATGGATGCGGACGGGAGCAATATTCGCTGCATCAGCATGAACACGCTGTCGGATTTCAGCCCGCAAATGCTCCCCGACGGACGCATCCTGTTCACACGCTGGGAGTACATCGACCGGGATTTGACCTATCGCCAGAGCCTGTGGACCGAACACCCTGACGGCAGTGCTTACCAGCTGTATTTCGGCAACACGGTACGCAATGTCGGCACGTTCTGGCAAGCACGCCCGCTGCCGGGCGACAGCGAGCGAGTGGTGGCTACGTTTGCTCCACATCATGGGTTCCCTCACGGAGCGATTGGAACGATTGATCGCACCCGTGGCGTCGAGAACCCCCAGGGGGTCGGGTATACCTATATTACGCGGGAGTTCCCCGTGATTGAGGATCGCCAACTGGAGTGGGCTTATCGCGATCCGTTTCCATTGTCCGATCAGACATTCCTCTGTTCATACGGTGGCGGCGGCGTCAACCGCTATCGCCTCTACCTGCTCGACCGCTACGATCGCCGCCGTCTCGTGTATGACGACCCTGAAATGGGCTGCTATTTCCCGCTGGCCGTGCGCAGCACGGTTCCGGCGCATCGCGTGCCAGACCGGTCGGCGGACCAGGGTATTGTCAGCACTGAGCCGCGTCAGGACGACGCCACGGGGACGTTGATGCTGGCCGATGTCTATCGCGGCTTGGGACCCGCGGTCCAACGCGGAACCGTCAAGTACCTGCGTGTCATGGAACAGGTGCGCAAGTCGGAGGACCTGCAATCACGAGCCTATGATCAATCGCCGGTCATGAGCTACGGGACGTACTATGCCAAGAGGTCTTGGGGCCAGGTGAAAGTGGAGGAGGACGGATCTGCGCATTTCGTCGTCCCGGCCCTGCGGGAAATCTACCTTCAGGCGCTGGACGCGGAAGGGCGTGAGATTCAGCGAATGACCTCGGCGGTGCAATTGATGCCGGGCGAGCGGCTTAGCTGCATCGGCTGCCACGAGCCGCGCGAGTCTGCGCCGCCGGTCTCCGCCGCGATGCCATCGGCCGCTTCGCTGCCCCCACGCGAATTGCAGCGGCCGGCGTGGTTGTACGACGGGATTGTCGATTTCACGACGGTCGTGCAGCCGGTACTCGATAAGTACTGTGTCCGCTGTCATCAAGGCCCCAACCCTGATGGCGGATGTGACTTGACCGGGGACAAGACTCGCTATTTCAACATGGCCTACGATCATCTGCTGGGACGCAGCCGGTCGTATCGCCAGCACAACATGGACACGGGCGAAATGCTCCCCGAGGAAGCCAATAAGCCCAAACCCCTTGTGCATTTCTTCTGGCTGCTCTGGACACCCACCGCGGTGAACCAGCCCTACTGGACCGGCAGCCACGCCAGTCGACTGTTGGATTATGTCGACACCAACCACTGTGAAGAACTGATTCCACCAGAAGACCGCCAGCGATTGTATCTTTGGATAGACGCCAACGTACCCTACTACGGCACCTATGCGCACAGTCGTCCCCAATCGCCTGGGCGGCGCGACATGTGGACAGACCCGCGGACCGGGCAGCTTGCCCCGTGGTTTGCCGGCGAGTTCTTGGGTGTTTATCAGCGCCGCTGTGCCGATTGTCATGGACCGATGGAAGGTACCATCAATTGGGAAGGACGTTATGCCTGGATCAACCTGACGCGACCCGCGCACAGTTCCGCCCTGACCGCTCACCTGGCTCCCTCGGCCGGTGGACGCGGTATCGTGGCTGCCGAGAAAGGACTCGACGCGCCGCTGTTCCTCGGCACGGACGATCCCGATTACCAGATCATGCTGCGCGCGATTGAGAAAGGGAAGGAGCAAGCATTGGCACTCCCCGAGGCCGATATGCCCGGCTTCCAAGGTGCGCGGCCAGAGTTCTGACGCGACTCGCGCCTCAAAATCGCAGCAGGCATTTCACGGCGGCCCCCTCGCGGACGGATTGCAGCGCCGCGTGAATCTGATCGAGCGGGAATTCGTGCGTCACGAATTCGGAGGCGGCGAGTTGGCCACCTCGGATCCAGTCGGAGAGCGGTTGCCGCGTGGTGGCACACACCGCGTGCCACCAATCCGCCGGATTCTGCTCGGCCCAGTTGCCGTGAAAATAGTGCGTATCGTACGACTGCGTGCAACTGGCAATCAGTTGTCCTTGCTCGGAGAACAGCGTCGCTTTGTTGCCGGACGTTCCGAGGTCGTGGGCCAGCAGGTAAGAAGGCATCAGTGACGGTTTCCCGCAATGTCTTGTGCTCGATAATTATCAACCATCGGTTACGCCGCCGGTGGGATCAAGGCCACGCACCGCCGATTTCGGCCGTGCTGAGTTGGTTCAGGGCATGGACCGTCGCAGCCATACGCCATCGGTATTCACCAAGAAGATACCATACCACGTCGCTTGATAACATGAACGAAGACGGCGTTTTCTTGCACGTCATTTCCGGATCTCCTTTCTGCGGTGGTACTCGATGCGACTGGGACCGACGGTAAAGCGATAGTCGTTTAGCCACTCGCAATCAGGAAATGGGTGACCGTCCAGCGATTTGTCGGCAACTGCCGTGAGGGACATTATCGATGCGGCCGGCTTGACAGGCGTGGATGCCCCGTGCACGAATGGGGCGAAAGTGCTTAGAGGTGCCAGCACGGAGTACTATTGTTTCTTGTGCTGGATTCGGCAATGCTAAGCTACTGTGCGGTCGTATCGAGACTAGCCCTGTTTTTCCTACCCTGCGTTCGTTGGTTTCCGGAAGTGTCGCGATGCCTGGCACCGAGCGTGCGCTATACCGGGATCCGGCGACCCGCCTGCCGGCGTTGCGGTGCACTGACACGGTGTACGTTCCGCCATTCGAGAAGGAAGTCAGCTGATGAAACCCCCTGCTCTACTGTCTCTCTTAACGACGGTCTTCCTGTCCACGAATCTGCTATCGAGCAGCTTGGCGCTGGGGGTGGAGCCGGATGACTGGTACCAGCGACGTGGGTCGTGGGAAGAGACCATGGTCGCGACGCGCGCGCGGATGGTCGCGTCGGATCCAGCCGACGACGTCGCTTCGGATCAGAAGGACGGGGAGGATCGCAATGCGATGGAAAGCCGCGAAACCAGGCCGGATCGTGCCGGACAGATGGGCATGGTGCTGCGCCGTCTCTGGCAGGATTTCGCGGAGACCGACTGGTTCTTGCAGGATCAACCGAATCGAGTCGTGGCGGACGAGGTCGACCCGCAGCGCGACCTTGGCTGGTACTTTGAGCCCTCTCGTGAGCCGTGCGGCGAACAGGCCATGATACGGCGAGTTTTGAGCGAGATTGAAGCCGATGTATCGGGATTGCGGCAACGCCTGGAGCAGTTGACGGCGGCCGGCACGGGAGTTGAGGACCCAGCCTGGCTGCGACTCTATAGCGAGGCGTGCCGGGTGCGACGCGGCGAGCGTCTGGCGTCGCTGACGCGTCAGGCGAGTCGCATCGTGTTCACGAAACATTACACGCTCGGCGGTTCGCATTACGCCTACACGGAAGGCCAGTCGGATGCCCAGCACGAGCGCCACTTCTACCCCGGAGCCGCTCTGTGCCTGCTGCAGTGGGACGGCAGCCAGTTCGTTGAGCAGACGCTGCTGGATGATCCGGACGGCGTGATTCGGGATCCCGACGTTTCCTATGATGGACGGCGGGTCCTGTTCGCCTGGAAGAAGTCCGATCGCGACGATGATTATCACCTGTACGAAATGGACTTGGACTCACGCCAAACGCGGCAGTTGACGTTCGGTTTGGGCGTGGCCGACTACGAGGGGGCCTATCTTCCGGATGGGGATATCATCTTCAATTCGACGCGCTGCGTGCAGATTGTCGACTGCTGGTGGACGGAAGTCAGCAATCTGTACCGCTGTGATCCAGACGGCCGCTTCCTGCGCCGTCTGGCGTTTGATCAGGTACACGACAATTTTCCGACGGTCACGCCGGATGGGCGAATTCTGTACACGCGCTGGGAGTATAACGATCGGGGGCAGATCTATCCGCAGCCTTTGCTGCAGATGAACCCGGACGGCACCAACCAGTCGGAGTTTTATGGGGGCAATTCCTGGTTCCCCACGACGATCCTGCACGCGCGGGCCATTCCGGGGACCACGAAAGTCCTCGCGATCGCGACGGGCCATCACTCGCGCCAGACCGGGAAACTGATCGAGATCGATCCGTCGCAAGGTCGGCAGGAAAATGAGGGCGTGCAGCTTGTGGCGCCCGTGCGGCGGACGCCTCGTGTGCGCGTCGATGCGTACGGACAGGAAGGACAGTTGTTTCAGTATCCCTATCCGCTCAGCGAACAGGAATACCTGGTGACCTATCATCCGGTGGGATGGGCCTGGGAAGAGGGGGCGATGGGGCCTCGTTTCGGCATCTATTACTTTACACGAGAGGGACGCCGCGAGCTGCTGGCGGCCGACAGGCAATATCCTTGTAATCAGCCGATACCGGTATGTCCGCGACGGACGGGCATCAACGGCCCAGCCAGGTCGACTATCGTCAGTCCACGGCCGCCTGTTACATCCAGGATGTGCATGCCGGTCCGGCTGTGGCCGGTGTGGCACGCGGCGCGATCAAACGACTGCGGGTCGTAGGGCTCGAGTTCCGAGCGGCTGGGGTCGGAGCCAACGGGAACGGCGGCCCGGGTGGCGGAGCGCTGATCAGCACTCCGATTGCCGTGGGCAATGGCGCCTGGGACCCGAAAGTCATCTGGGGCGATGCGACCGTGCACGAGGACGGATCGGTTTACTTCCGTCTGCCGGCCCGTACGCCGGTCTACTTTCAGCTGCTGGACGAACAAGGTCAAATGGTACAGACCATGCGCAGTTGGACGACGCTGCAGCCTGGTGAAACCGCTTCGTGCGTTGGCTGTCACGAACACAAGAACAGTGTCCCCTTGGCCGCCATGGCGGCCAGCCAGGCATTGCGGGCGGGGGCGCAAGAGCTGCAGGAGTTCTATGGCCCCCCACGCGGCTTCAGTTTCACCCGGGAGATCCAGCCGATCCTGGATCGACACTGTGTGGAATGCCACGGCGGCGAGAATCCCACGCCTCCGGACCTCAGCGGTCGCGCGGTGGTCGACACGCAGGCCAAACGTGCGTGGAGCCGGGCGTATCTGCAGTTGACCCACGCCCGACCGGATGATGAGTCCGGCAAGGCAGGTTGGCGCGGCGATCCCGACAGACCGCTGGTCAATTGGATCAGTGCCCAATCCGTGCCCACACTGCTCCCCCCGTACACGGCGGGGTCCGGGCAAAGCGAACTGATGCGGCTGCTGCGGCAGGATCATGAGCAGGTCGTGCTGTCGCAGGAAGAACTCGACAAGCTGTCGGCATGGATTGACCTGAGCGTGCCCTTTTGCGGTGACTATCTCGAGGCACATGCCTGGGACGACACCGAGCTGGCCAAGTACCGGCATTTTTTGGAGAAACGAAGACGGCTGGCCGCCGCCGAGCAAGCGGGAATCGCTGATTGGCTGCAGCATTCATCCCAGGCGGCTCAATAGCGGAGGGTTGGTGGGGTGAGGTGTGACGGGTGAAGCTTATGGGGGGCAGCGTGGGCGGCCAGCGGATTGCTCCGTATGGCGAATTTGTTTCGTGTGTTCCCTTCCGCCTTGGACGACGCCGGCATTATTTTGTTTTTCATTTCCCGTTTTCCCATGTTCGCCTTGCCCCAATTCCCGTTGCCCCGCTGGGAGGTGCTACGCGCCGACTGACGTCGTGTGGTACAAATAGCTGATTCGCGGCAAGTGGACGGACCAAGGGGACCGGTTCCAGAAATTCGGTCGCGAAGGCAGTCGGTTTTCTGTTTGGAGCGTTTCAGAATGGACGGCGCGCACGACGATATGCTCTCGCCCGATGAGATCATTCCGGCGGTTGTGGTGGCCGACGAGTTGCTCGTTATCGATGTCAACGGGGCGGATGGCGAGCATGGTCGGGATGGTCAAGGTCACTCGGGAAGTCGCGCGTCACGTGGCCAAGACGGTCGCGACGCCGAAGACGCGCTGCCGCCGGAGCCCGGGCAAGCTGCCGGTGACATCGAGTTGATGTTGCGCGGGGCCAGTGGTGCGCAGCGTGTGGAACTGTCGGGCCGCCGATTCCTGCCAGGCGGAAGGGAGCAGCAGATTCGGGAGTCCGTCAACATCGGCGAGACGGGCGTTGTGCGTCTGTCGGCCCGCGGTGGAAACGGTGGTGACGGAGGGCGTGGCGGGGACGGCGAAGCGGGGGGCAAGGGACACGACGGCGCGGACGCCACGCAGTGGTCGGCGGGCGGCGATGGATCGCCGGGGGGAGACGGCGGAAATGGTGGTGATGGCACCAGTGGAGCGGAAGGGGGGCACGGCGGCCACATCGTCGTTCAAGTCGATGAGCAGGATACTCACTTGTTGATGCTCGTCAAGCACGAAGTGAACGGCGGCCAAGGCGGCCAGCCGGGCGCTAACGGACGGGGTGGCGAGGGAGGACCAGGCGGGGATGGGGGCCGTTCCTACGCGTGGACCACCACGTCGACTGAGTACACCACAGACGCCCAAGGTCACCGTCAACCTCGCGTCGTCACGCATCATCATCGCAATCAGGGGGGATTCGATGGATCGTCGGGCCGCCCGGGCCGCGACGGCCAGTCGAGCTTGCGGGGGGGCGCCGAAGGCAATCCCGGTGACTTCCGTATCCTCGTGCGGCACGGCCAACAGACTGCCGAATATCGGCAACGCTACGAAGTCGAGGTGGTGCGGTATGATGTTCAGCTGACGGACGAGTTTGCCGAGCCATCGAGCGAAGTCCGACTCGCGAATATCACCGTCCGCAACACGGGGGGCATGCCGACTCCCCAGCGATATCCTCCGGTGCTGGTCTTGCCTGCCAGTCACTGGGCCGAGCCGCGGGGCGACGAGCTGCCGCTGCCCAGGTCGTTGGAGCCGGGCGAAACGTACACGTTCCACCAAGACGCGCTGCGGGCGACCGTGCCCGATATCGATGCGGTTCCGGTGGGCGAGCCATTACGGCAGCGCGATCGAATTGCTCCGCTGAGTCGGCAGTCCGGCGCGAATCGCTGGTTCGATAATCTTCATCCGCGGCAGGAATTCGAGATTGCTTTTCCCGCCGAGCTGGCGGCCGTTCAGTCACTCGAATCGCAGACACCCGGGCGGGCGGCCATCTTCACGATTGGCATGACTAATCGATCTCAGAATGATTTGGGACGCGACTCGGCCTCGCGACGGTTCCTGGCCGTCCATGTGGAATTGACGAATCGGGAGCTGGCCGAACACGTCATGTTGCTGGACATGCAGGCCCAGCCGATTTCGTGGGAGTCGGGATATCAGGAAGAGGTCGCTCGTTTGGGGGCGGGGGAGACGTGGTCGCGGCAGCTGATCTTGGGTGTCTTACCCGGAGCGCCTGGTTACCGGCAGGCCGAGCTGGCGGTGACGCTGCAGTTGGGCCAGCTTGCAGAGCCCCACCAGCCGAAGGATCGCCATTGCCTGGTCTACCCGGTGCGCGTGGCACTGGCCTACCGGTACGATGCCGCGGCCGATCTGCTGCTGATCGCCAATCATGCGACGACGATGGAAGAATTGAAGGCCTGGAAAGAGGCGGCCGCTCGCCTGGGAAAGACAATCAGCCTGTGGGACATCTCGCTGAACGATTCGCTTTCGCTCAGCCAACAGTTGGCACATGGTCAGAGTCTGCTGCGAGACTTTCACGGGAAGACCATGATCTTGAGCAATGCTCCATTCTTCACGGCGCTGGGGACTCGCCATGGTGATCAGTTTGTGAGCCAAATGGACTTGATCAAGGCGGCGGAAAGCCACGGTATTCGCGTCTTGGTGGTCAATGATGACCAGCACGACCTGGCGCATTTGTTTCAAGAGCGGCTGATTCCGACCGACGGAGAGCCAGAATACCGGTATGATTCCGTGAACGCGTTTCGGAAATCGCAACCGGCCGATGACGTGGACGTGCTGTTTGATCAGGTGGACGAATTGATTAAACACGGGGCCCAGGCTGCTCGCCCCGATCCTATCCGGCAGACGTCGGAAATCGACCTGTATGGAATTCGCGCACCCAGTGCCCGCCGTTTGCAGCAACAGGCCGTCAAGCTGCAACGACGGCTGCAGAACGACACGCCGGGACGTCGGGTGGTCGTCATGTACAGGCTGCCAAACGAAGAAACTGAGGAGGAGCAGCGGCAACGGCGTGAGCGAGACAAGGAGCACCCGCGTGGCGGGCTCTTCTTCACGCACGACTATCAGGGAACGTTGACCGTGATGCCGACGCTGGGAGACAACCATCCAAACCTGGTGGTCCTACCGGCTCCGTCCGAGCAGATTCACGATCCTGGCTTCATCGCCGGCGCGGAGATCACCGCTTCGCTGCTGCAGGCTTTGAGTTTCGAAAACAAAGTCTATCTGCTCAGCGCACGGATCCGCGACCTGGGGGAGGCGTGGCGGATTGATCCGCAAGGGGTTCAGGATACCGACATCTCCATGACGCAGTTCCTGGTAGATGCCATTCTCGTGGACCTGGCGACGGAGCAAGCAGCGGTTCTCAAGACCGGCTGGCAAGGGCTGTTTTCGGGCCACGTCATACGCGATGCGTTGAGCCAGCTGAAATTTCTGGCCGAGCATCCGTTTCCACTGGTGACCGGAGGCGCGGAGCAGCCGGATGTGCAATTGGCGGCCCGACTGATTGCCGGCGTCACGTTCCTGGGACAAACTTCCAGCCGTTGGTATGAAAGCCGCTGGTTTCCCTGGGGGCTGTGGCGGCGTGGGCCGGTCTTGCGCAGCGCCATTCTGGGGCAGCAGGAGGTGTTGAAAAATCACCTGTTTCGCCGTCCCAATGCCGACCAGCAACGGCTCATGGAGGACCTGTTGCGGCAGTATTACGCCGCAACTCAAGGACGTCCGACGACAAGTCAAAACGGACAAACGACGAGCCGCACGCGGCGTGCTGTTCGCACCGCTGTCGCGATATCGCATTCAGACCGATGCCGGCCGCGCCTTTCCCGATGTGCTGTCCTACCAGCAGTGGCAGGCGATCCGCCAGGCTGAGGACCAGCGCGAAGCGTCGCGCGTGGCGCTGCGCGAGAAGAAGGAACAGGACCGCGCCACGTACAGCGTGGCACGTGGCGGACGACCGCTGCCCGGCATCGACCCGGCCGTGGAGCGAGCGTTGGGGCCATTCGTGGCAGCCTGTGCCGCAGCGGTCGCTCAGTTGCAGCAGCGAGTGCCGCAGGCGATCCCGCTGTCGTCGCTGCCACCGGTTGATTCGTCGACCGCCGTCCCGTCGACCGCAGTCCCGGAGCAACAGGCGGGCGACGATCGCCTTCCGCCCCTTCGTCCCCGAGAGGAACAGACCTGACGCGGCGAGTGTGCGGCTTCCGCCGCTTCCGCGCACTGCGCAGCACACTGTTGCACATGCTGTTACGCTGCTTTCGATCATCACCTTGCCGAGGCGAGGTCGGCGGAGGCGAGAACCTGATAGTGTCTCCGAGCGATGTGCAAGAGGAAATGCCGAGGATATTGGGGATATTGGTGGACCTTTTTTTGGGTGTTCTACGACCAATGACGATCAACAGCCTGTCACATCGTTGTCGCGTTTGGTGGCGCGTTGCCTTGCTTGCTCTGTCGGGGTGTCTGGCCGTTTCCGTGGCGACGGCAGTGGAAGTACGGCCGAGCGAGTTGGAGCTTTCCCGGGGTTGGGTGGGCGAATGTCTGGAGGCCTCCTCCTCGACGAACGTACCGTTTTCCTTTACTTATGACGGCCAGTCGTCGCGCGAGACGCTGCCATCTTGGAACGCCGAGCAATCCGTTCGAGAGGTGGACGCTCACCGAACGCAGCGGACCGTGACGTGGAGTGATTCGCAATCTGGATTGACGGTGCGTTGTGTCGCGACGATCTACCGTGATTATCCGGCTGTGGAGTGGGTGCTGTACTTCCAAAACCGGGGCGAAGTCGATACGCCCGTCCTGGAGAATATCTGGCCGCTACACACAGACTTGGCCGGCCGCCGCCGCGACGGGGACTACACGCTTCACTATGCCGCCGGAAGCCACGCCGAGATCACCGATTTCCAGCCGCGGGACGAGCACCTCGGGGCGGGGAAGCAGATCGAGCTGTCGTCGTTCGGTGGCCGCTCGTCCGACGGCACGCTTCCCTTCTTCAATCTGGCGCAGAGGGATGGTGGTGGCGTCGTGCTGGGGATCGGATGGACCGGACAATGGGTTGCCGCGTTCGGACATACCGGGGGGGCAGGAGTGAACGCACGAGCGGGAATGGAGCGGACCCACCTTCGCCTGCATCCGGGCGAGGAAATCCGCTCGCCGGCCGTGCTGCTGTTGTTCTGGGACGGGGTGGACCGCGTTCGAGGTCAGAACCTGCTGAGGCGGTTGCTCCTGTGCCATTATGCACCGACTCCTGCTGCACGGACCGTCACGGCGCCGGCTGCCGTGTCACCACATGCCGTGGTGGGATTCGAGGATACGACGCAGGAGAATATGCTGCAGGGAATTCGCAACATCTCGGCGCACGGGATCCCGGCAGATTACTGGTGGATCGATGCCGGTTGGTACACGTGCGGACGTAACTGGGCCCGTTACGTGGGCAACCCCGATCCTGATCCGGCGCGTTTTCCGTCCGGTTTGAAGCCGATTGCCGATGCCGCGCATTCAGCCGGGATGAAATTGCTGCTCTGGTTCGAACCGGAACGCGTGATGCCGGACACCTGGCTGTATCAACACCATCGTGAGTGGCTCCTGCAACCCACGGACGAGATGCCCGCCGAATTGAAGTATCAGATCAATGACGGATTCCATCTACTCGATCTGGGCAATCCGGAGGCCTTGGCTTGGGCCAAACAGCAGATTTCGGGCATGATTGGCCGCGTGGGAATTGATGGATACCGCAATGATTTCAACATGTACCCGTTGTATTACTGGCGGAACCAGGAACCGTTCGACCGGCAGGGGATGCGCGAAATTCGGTACGTTACTGGGCTCTATGATTTCTTTGATACTCTGCAACGCGAACATCCGGCTCTGCTGCTGGACAACTGTGCCAGCGGCGGGCGCCGGATGGATTTCGAAATGCTCCGGCGTAGCCTGGTGCTTACCAGAAGTGACTATCTTTGGGATCCCATTGGCCAGCAATGTCACACCTACGGTCTGGCGCAATGGATTCCCATCACGGGCATCGGCGCCGCCAGCACCGACGCGTACAGCTGTCGGAGTGGTTTGGGGAGTCACTTCGTCCTGGCGGCGGATTTCTATTCCCAGAACCCGGATCTGTGGGACTCCATACGGCGCATCATGCGTGAGCATGCCACGTTGAAGGAGTTGTACCGCGGGGATTTCTATCCACTCGGATCGTACAGCACGGCCAGTGATACCTGGATGGCGTGGCAGTTTCACCGCACCGACTCGCAGCAGGGGATCGTGCAGGCGTTCCGGCGGCCCGGGAGCGACGAGAAGACAGTGGTTTACCGCCTGTGCGGTCTCGAGGCGGACGGCCGATACACGCTGGAGAATCTCGACAGCGGTGAATCGCACGCGAAATCGGGCCGGGAGCTGATGGAGCAAGGGTTGCGTGTCACCTTGCCGGACAGACCGAGTGCTGCCGTATTCGTGTACGGCCCGCTCAGCCGTTAATGGCCCTGACGTTGACTCGGCACACAAACAAACCGCGGCCGAGTCTTGCTCAGCCGCGGCATAGTACCCGCCGTGAAGTTGGCGTGGAGTTTCGCTTGGGGGGCCGGATCAGGTCTTGAAACGGTTGACCAGTTCGTCCAGTTCGTTGGCTAGTCGCAGCAGATCCTCTCCGGCACACTGCGTCTGTGCTGCGCCAGCGGCCGTCTGCCTGGCGGCACCGTCGACGACGGAAATGGTCTTGGTGATTTCGGTGCTGGCGACCGCCGACTGCGCGACGCCCATGGACACGGTTTCGGCGGCCTTCGTTGTCTCGGCGATATTCTGGGCAATTTCTTTCGTCGTAATGCTCTGTTCTTCCACCGCCGAAGCAATGGTGCGCGACACATCCTTGACCTGGTCAATCACCTGGCTGATTTTGCCAATCGCCTCGACCGCTTCCGACGACGAGTTCTGAATGCCCTCGATCCGGTGGCGAATATCCTCGGTCGCTTCGGCTGTCTTGCGGGCCAGTTCCTTGACTTCCGTCGCCACCACGGCGAATCCGCTGCCTGCGGCCCCGGCACGAGCGGCTTCGATCGTGGCGTTGAGTGCCAGCAGATTCGTCTGATCGGCGATATCTTGTATGACATCGATCACCTTGCCGATTTCGTCGGCCGACGTCCCCAGCTTGCTGATCGTCTCGTTGCTGACGCGGGCCAGTTCGGCTGCACCGTTGGCGACCGTCGACGCTTGCTCCGCATTCCTGGCGATCTCGGATACGCTGGTGGTCATTTCTTCCGTCGCGGCAGCGACCGTTTTGATATTCACGGTCATCTGTTCGGTGGCGGCGGCCATCGAAGTCATGTTCGCGCTCATCTCCTCCGTGGCTGAGGCCACGTTCGTAGCCTGACGCGTCGTCTCCTCCGCTCCACCGGCCAACTGCGTGGCCGTCGAGGAAAGCTGGGATGAGGCGCTTCCCAGGCTCTTGGAATTGCCGGCGACGCTGGCAATCAGCTCACGGAGCTTGCGCACGAACTCGTTGAACCAGTGTGCCATCTCGCCCAATTCATCCTTGCTCGATTCGTCCAGCCGGCGCGTCAAATCCCCTTCTCCCTCGGCAATATCCTTCAACATGGCAGTCGTGTTCTTCAGTGGTCGCACGATCCTTAGGGCGACGTAGAATCCGATGGCCAGTACGACAACGCCAACCACCACGCTTAACTCCCACCGACCAGAGGAGCATGGTATTGGCGGCAGTATCACTGAGTTGCGTGATTTCTTCGACGGCGGCAAACGCCTCCGTGCCATTGACTTTGCCAAACAGGCCCCAATTGGCGTCAAAGAACTTCAGGCGTGTGAAGGCCGCAATCACTTCGTTGCCGTGCGTGTCTTTGTAAACCCCCTGCCCCTGGGCGTCATCCTGTTTGAAGGCCTCTTCGATATAGGGCGTGGTGACCTCGTAGCCAATTACATACTTCGGGTCCATGAAGCTCAGGTCACTGCGAAAGGCCGTCTTGTTGTGTTCGTTCAGTCCGACCAGGTACGTGCAACCCGTCTCGCCCAACCCGGCTCGACTGCTCATCATGTCGTTGATACCCTCCATCGACAACTGCAGGGCCACGATCAATTCGACTTCGCCGTCGATCAGCAGCGGCGCTCCGACAAAAGCCGCCTGCTCACCGTTGCTGGGCGCGTAGGCGCGAAATCGGCGAATGCGAACTCCTTCGTTCGCAGGACTTTCTGAACCATGACACCGAAATTAGAGTCCTTGTAGGGACCGTTGACCATGTTGGTCTGGAAGTCTTTCTCCCGTGCGACGCTATAGAAGCAATAGCCTTGTGGATCGAAGAGAAACAGGTCGTAATACCCGTACACTTTGGTGAAGGTCTTATAGAAATCGTCTCGGCCCTCGATCTTCGGAGCCAGCACTTCCTCCATTGTCATGGTGGTAATCATGGCCCATTTGACGTCCGGTATGTCCAAGGGCGCATAGCAGCTCAGCTGCAGCGTGCCCGTGGTGCCGACCTTCTGCATGTGTCCGCTCTGGCCCGCCAGCGCCTTGTCGACATCCACGTCGCTCTTGGCCTCTCCCACCTTGCCATTTCTGACGACCCGATCGCTGCGATAGCTCCCTTGTCCGCCGGACAAACCGACCAGGTACGATTCCCCCGTCACCCCCAGCCCGTCGCGATTCTGTACCACCCGATTGAAGCGGTCCGCGCCAATTTGCAGGGCGAGCAGCCCCATCATGTCCCCGGCATCGTCCAATATCGGACTGCCGACAAACGCGACCCACTCGCCGCCACGCGGTGTATACGGAGCGAAATCGACGACGCTCTGCGCCTTCGTCTGCTTGACCTGCTGCCAGAGTCTGGCCAGTCCTTCGTTCTTGTAGGGACCGTGGTCCAAATTGGTTCCGGCATCTTCCTTGCCACCTATCGAAAACATCACATGCCCGTGCGCCATGCAGATAATATAGGCATCCCGGCAGCACTCTAGCTCGACGTAGTCCCGCAGGAATCGGCCCACGGAGTTGTTGATCTCCTGATATTTCGCCGTCGTCACGTCGAAGGGTTGATCGGCCTTCGTCTCCATGAAGTCGTGATATTCTTTCAGTCTTTGGAACAGCGACTTCGTGTCTTGGGTTTCCCCCAGTACGCGCGTGGACGTGAGCAGCTTCTTGAACTCTCCCTCCACATTGATTTTCTTATTGGCGTGCACCGCGTCGAGTGTGCCGAATGTCGTACGACGCAAAGCCTCGACATTTCCCAACAGCGACAGCAAGTCGGCGTGACGGTCCTTGCAGTACCGGTCGAACTGTCCCTTCTTTACGTCCCGTAACGCCACCAGCTGCGCCTGGGCTCTTTCGGAAAAGGCCGTGGCGGCCTCGTTCTTGACGTTTTCCATGCCTCGAATGGCCGTGCGATAGCTGAGATACCCGACCAGTGCGATCGGAATCATGCCGCAACCGGCAAAGGCGAGCATCAAGCGAGTGCGGATCTTCATGGTTTCCTGCTCCAATAATTCTCTCAATTGCCTGGTTCTGATTTGCTGCCAACGGTTCTCACGGAAATGCGTTCCAGCAAGAGTCCGATAGGTTTGTTCGCCGACGTACCCCGAGAGCAGCCCGAAGCAAGTTGTCACAGCCCCTAGGACCTGCTGAGGGTATGGTTGAACAGGGCGGCGTGACCTGGCGGTCGAGGGGGTTCAGCTCAGCCTCTTGATCGCCAGCATCGGGCAGCCATTCTCACCGTGTGTTCGTGGCTAGCGTCTGATGGACAAGCGTACGATTAAGGCAACGTCGTGCTGCGCCGCAGGCCACGATTTTCCCTCGGGCGGGTACGGGGCCAGACAGGTGGTCACAAGTGTAGTGGCCCTGCCGATTGTAGAGTCACCGTGCCGCTACGGCGGGCTCGCGCTGTCGCGAGTGCCGCTACCCGCCGGCCCCGCATACCCTCGGCCGGCGGAACCGGCGTGGCACGATTCAGCGGATTCTGGTATACGATCCGCGTTGATTGGAATGGCCCTCGCTCACGCAGTTGCTTGCCCATAACCCACAAGGGGGTTGGGGCCGCGCTGTGACCGCCAAATCCTCCTGTCGAAATGACAACGACCCGATACCAACGGACGTCTGACACCGCTGGCGGACGACGTACCGGACTCTCTGTCATGTGAGTCCGCCTGGCTGTTCAGCATTTTGGCAGTAACTACCGCGAGGAAGAACGCCGGTATGGCTGGCCGGACCGAGGTTGAGGCCGCGTGCCCACTTCCGAAGGCAAAGGTGCATGGTGCATGCCTAACGTGGCGCTGGGCCACATCCAAACAGGAAATCCGAAATCTCAATATCCCAAACCCAAACGAATTCGACATCCGAAACTCAAGAACAGAAACCTCCGCGGCCGGCAAAACCACAGTCAAGGGGCGCGGCGGGTTTCTGCCTGTCCGGCGGGAATGGCAACTCAGCGAGGTCGCAGATTCGTCGAAGCAGTACCTACTGGAGATCGGAAAATGGTTGTATCGGTCAGCGGGAGCCCATCCGCGGCATGTCCTCCAGAGCAAGGCATCGCGCCCGGAACACTCGTTCATCGATGTCCTCACTGCGACGGTACGGGTTGGCGGAAGTCATTCACACCTTGGGGGTGTCCCGCCTGCACACGATGTGACTGCATCGTTCAGCGCGTTAGAACAGCGCAGTCTCGGTTCGCTACTCGAGTTGCCGTCGGTCCCGGTCGCTGGTGACTGATAGTGGCACATGGCCCAACGAGTGCCGGATTTTCGGCAACTTCGCACGGGCCTGACCGGTGGCGTGTCCATTTCGTGGGGCGGCACTGGGCGGGCCGCCTTCCTGGCCACGCTGCATTTCTTGACAATGCTGCGTTTCTTGACAGTGGCCCGCCGCAGCACTACGCTGGCGGGTAGCCATTTCATCGTAACTCCCACATTCGCAGGGAGTAATGACGCTGGCGCGGGTTGCCAGAATCGTGCTGTTGCCGTGATGTTGTTCGCGGAGGTTCACGCATGGACCTGAATCGATACAAGCTGGTGTACAGGATCCGGCGAGTTGCTATCGCAATTTTGCTACTGGGCAGTCAATTTGCCTGGTGGGCGCCGAAGGCGTGGGGGATCACGCCGGACAATCCTCGCGTGCAAGCGGCGATCCGGAGGGCGATTGAGTTTCTCGAGAGCAAGGACGATGCGCGGTTGGGGGGCAAATCGCTCGTTGCGCTGGCCCTTTCCAAGAGTGGCAAGGACGCCTCTCACCCGAAAATCGCCGCCGCGATCGCTGCCCTGCAGGCTGCTCTTGGCAATGGTCCCGAGCAATTCCGCGCCGGCATTTATGACACCGGCATTGCCATCATGCTGTTGGTCCAGGTGGATGCGTCTCGTTATCGTTACGAGATCGAATCGCTTGTGCAGTCACTGCATTTGCGGCAGAAGGCCGACGGTGCTTGGGGATATCCACCGGAACATCCCGACCACGGAAAGACGTGTGACACATCCATGACGCAGTACGCGATCCTGGGACTATGGGAAGCGGAAGATCTGGCGGGCGTAGAGACTCCTCGTTTGGTGTGGGATCGCGTGGCGCGGTGGCTGCTCTTGACGCAGGACCCAGGCGGTGGTTTTGGGTACCAGGGCCAGCCGGCGGCGCGGCTGGGTCGGTTCGAACAGCAGGGAGGCGTGCGGGCGAGTATGACGATTGCCGCTCTGGGGTCCCTCTACATTGTCAAGGATCGCGTGGGGATCACGCAATTGAAGAAGAACGCCAGCGATGACACCCCCGACGCGTTTGTGCCATACGAGTCGCCCGAAGAGCGCGCGGCCCGCATCAAGACACTCATCGACCTGCGGCACTTCGCTCGTGCTTTGGCCAGTGGAAACCGCTGGCTCGAGACAAATGTCAACGTCGACGAGATGACGGGTTACGTGCATTACGCCTTGTACGCGCTGGAGCGATACGAGTCGCTGCGCGAGGCGGAAGCTTCGGGACGCTCACAGCCCGTCGAGAAGACGGACGAGTCCCCCTGGTACAACCGGGGAGCGAAGTTTCTATTACGGACGCAAAAGTTGGATGGAAGCTGGGAGAGTCAGTGCGGGTCAGTCCCCGATACGTGCTTCAGCGTCCTTTTTCTTCTGGGCTCCACGCGCAAGGTCCTGGCGGCCGACAGCGTGGCACGCTACACAGCGAGTACTTTGATCGGTGGCCAGGGGTTGCCGGACACCAGCGATGTGCGGCTTCGCGCGGGGCAGGTCGTTGTTCGCCCGTTGGAGTTGCCTTTGGACCAAGTCCTGGCCATCCTTGACGATGCCGAGCACCCCGACTATCCGCGGGCTGTGGAGTCCTTAGCCGACGCGGCCAGCGCCTTGACGCCCCCGCAGCTCGAGCCGCACGTGGCGGCCCTGGTAGGCCTGGCACGGCGGTCCCCCACCGAAGTCCGACTGCTCGCCGTCCAGTGCCTCGGCCGCACCAAGAATCTGACTCATGTCCCTTGGCTGATTCTCCTGCTGCGAGATGACGACGCCCGAGTCGCGCATGAAGCGGCCACCGCCTTGGGACAGCTCAGCCGCAAATTCGATACCATGGGCCTGACGCGGCGACCGACGGAGCGTCAGCGGGAAACCGCCGTCGAACAATGGAAGGCCTGGTACCACGCTGTTCGGCCCGATGTCGATCTCGATTCCTTCTCTTACGGGCAGCCCTCCGGCGATGAATGAACCGACCGACTCACGGATGCCGATCCAGACCACCCGTCCGCATCCCAAGCGTGATGCTCTTGCTATCGTTATGTGGATATCCGCGCTATCAGCAGTCCTGCTGCTGTGCTGGGAGGGGAGCCGGCGATGGCGATCGGTTGCAGATCCGCGGGTGAGATGGACGACGTCCCCGAGCGACGCGCGTGCTGCCGGTCCTGCACCGACAGTTCCGCACATGGATAACCGGCAGGACGTGGCCCGGGAGCTTGCGGATGGCGACGCGGCGATGTTGGCCGCGCTTGGTTCGCAGCTCGATCGGCCCGATTTTGGAGACTCCCACTGCGTGATAGCAGCCACCCCTGCCGATGGGACCATCCCGATTCCGAAAAGATGGCAGATCGCCTTCGCACCCGGCGTGACCGAAGGGCAATACGCTCGGCAACTTGCCACGCTGGGTATCGAAGTGGGGGTTTTGACGGAAGACGGCAACCTGGAATACGTGACGAAGCTTGGCGATGCCGCCGCCGAACGACGCCGCGGGAAGCTACGAGATGACGAACGCCCCTATTGGACATGGGATCGTGGTGATCTGAAGCGGGCCGATGTAGTGCTGTTGCGCAATGCCGGAGTGAATGCTGACAATAACATCGTGCTCCATTTCCTATCCCCCAGCGCTATCGAACAGCTCAGTCAATTGGAGCAAGATTATCAAGGCCGTTCGCCCGAAGATATCCTGCTGACTCGCTTCGAGTTGAAACGGACGTTTCGTGGCTACGAAGTGTTTGTGGTTGAGCAGCGAGCGAGATCCGAGGATTGAGAAGCGGCAGCCACCAGGCGTTTGCCTTTCGCGTGTTGGATTTCGAGTGTGATTAGGTTTTCGACATTGGGATTTCGGATTTCCTGTTTGGTGAAAGCCGATCGCCACGTTAGAGTGTTAAGCGGCGACATGCACGTACGGCAAGCTTATGTTTGAAATCCGAATTCGGACGCACTAAACGCGACACGGATTCGAATGACGGGATTCGAACGGAAAAACACTTGCGGTTCGTTGTTCGCCGCCGCAGTGCGACGGAAGTTACCATGGATCCACCAAACACACAATCGCCGAGACCATTCGAACGTTATCGCGCCGTGGCACGCGGACTGCTGATTGTAACGACTGTCGCGAGTCAGTGCATGTTGTGGTGGCCTCAGTTTAGCGCAGTGTTTCGCCACACGCGGAACAGTGCTTCATCCACTGTGGAAGTCACAGTACGTGAACTGCACGAGTACGGTGCAGCATCCGTGGTGATGGGCGGTGCGATTGGCGGTCGAGTTGCGGCCGCCGACGAGGCTGCCGCTGAGTCCCTGGCCCGCGCGATCTCTGAGGGGACAGCCGAAGGTCAGCTTCCCAGTGTTACCTTACATGTCTCCGGAGGTGTCCGGCAACAGGAGTTAGAGACGCTGCGAAAGGCTATCTTGCTGGGCACTGAGGGTCGTCCGGTCACGATCGTAGTGCAGTCGAGCGAGCATGCCGGAGTGCCGCCAACAAACGCCGACTCGGCCAGCCCAGCCGACGCATTCGCAAGGGGGGAATGACACTGATGACCAGCGAGCCCGGGGAGCATGAAGGAGGAGATGGTGTGGCGTCGACCGCCCAACCACGTAACGTGTCCCCGCTGATGCCGATGGACAATCGCATGATGTTCCTCCTCGATTGCCTGCTCGTGATCGCGGCGTTAGGAAGCGCCTCGTGGGTCGTCGTGCGGGATCCTGTCGGCGGTGATGCAGAGTGCGCGGGGCACATCACTTTGGCCAACGACACGACTCAATGGCCACAGGTGACGGAAACTCGGCAAATACTCTATGTCGATCGTGACAATACCATCCACTGGCACGAGGGGGTGTGGGATGGTCATGGCCGATTGGCGGCGGCACTGCGGCCTGCGCCAGAATACGTTTTGTTGCTCGTCCACCCGGATGCAACATTCGAAACCTGGACACGTACCGTGCGGGTGCTGCAGCACTCGGGAGTGCAGAACGTGGAGATCGCCACTTGCGAAACGACTCCCTTCCCGTCTGTTGCGGTGGACAGCGACGAAGATGGCCGTGACGATGATGCCGCTCGAACGCAATAGTGTTGCACGAGCGGGGGATGCTGCGCAAACGGAATGAATTCCGTTTTACGTAGGGAAGTGGTGCGTGTGGGATGCTGCGCAAACGGAATGAATTCCGTTTTACGTAGGGAAGTGGTGCGTGTGGGATGCTGGGCAAACGGAATAAATTCCGTTTTACGTAGGGAAGTGGTTCGTGTGGGATGCTGCGCAAACGGAATGAATTCCGTTTTACGTAGGGGGAAGTGGGCGAGCATGCAGATTCGAATTCGGCACGAAGACGGCAGAGAGACCTGCATCCAACTGGATGCATCTCAAACTCTGCGCATCGGCACACGTGGTTCTGCTGATGTCGTGCTCAACGGAGCGGAAGTGTCTCCTCTCCATTTAGGGATTCTGCTGCGCCACGGCGTCTTTACAGCCGTGGCCTTCAAAAAAGTCGGCAAGATACGCGTCAATGGCACTCTGGTGCGCAAGGCTGTACTGCACGACGGCGATCAGATTGAGGTGGGCGCCAACCTGATTGATGTCCGTGGTCCGCAGGCAGACGCTGCGAGCGATGGGACGCCTGCTTGGGACAAGGGGATACCCGCCGAGTCGCCATCCGGTCAACCGAAGAAATCACCGCTGCCGCCTGCGAGCCAATCGAGCGAGTTGCTCGACGGACTCGCGGACCTCGATGACGAACTGGCCCTGCTGGGGGAAACTTCCGACGAACTGTTTATGTCCGGCGCAGCGCGACCCGCGGCTGGCGACCTGTCGGCAGCGAGTGGGACGCGGCCGCCCGCGTTGCGGGATCAGGTATCGACGACCGGCAGGCTGTTGTCTTCGAACTGGTGCAAGAGTGTTCTTGTGCTGCTGCTGATTGTGCTGCCGCTGGCCGTGCTGATCTGCGTCTGTATTTGGCAGTGGCCCGCAGCCGAAGATCGCTTTCTGATCGCTGATCAGCATTATCAGCGCGGCGACTATCCACGGGCGGCGGAAGCTTTTGCGGCCTTTCTGTCCCGCCCCGGCCGCGAGGCGTATCGCGACGAGGCGCATGTGAAGCAGCAGCTCGCGATCTTGTTGAACAATCTCGATCGCGGAGTCGAGGCGACCGTCATGTGGCAGCAGCTGGAGACGTCCGTGGCGGGGTGGGGATCCGGGCGGCACTGCGCCTACGCTCAATCGGGGCTCGCCGAATTGATTCCCCCGATCGCCACCGATCTCGTTCGGCAGGCGCAATTCTCGGCCGAACAAGGGGCTGACGAAGCCGCTCGAGAATCACTGCGCCAGGCCGGCGAGGCGCTCCGAATGATGTATCGTCTTGTGCCGCCCGATCGGCAACGACGAAGCGGTATTGTCCAGTTGCAATTGCATTTCACGCGGCTCCAACGCGAGTTGCAGCGGCCCTCTGCATTGCGATTGGCCTTGGAACAGCTGGAGCAGCTTTCGTCGTCGGGTAACATCGCAGCAGCGTACACGATCCGCGGTGATCTGCTTGCCAGGTACCCGGAGTTGGCGAGTGACGGTCGACTGCTTTCTGCCATGCGCGCGGTCGGACGAGCCGCCCGAGCAGCGGTCGCCGTGCCCGTGGAAACCGGGCTGACGAATCTAGATCCGGAGCAAGTCGTGTGGTTGGCCGATGCCACAGCCACGCAACCCGTCGACCGCGCAGGTGGGGCTGAGCAGCCGCCGCAGTGTGTGGCCGCGCTGCTTCCCGAGCTGGGGGCGATCTACGCACTCGACATGGCGAACGAACGGATATTATGGCGTTACATGGTGGGATTCCACGAGACTTGCCAGCCCATTGAGTGGGAGGGGAACAGTTTCATACTGGTCGACGGCGTCCGATCGCAGCTGGTCCGAGTGAACGCGGCGACGGGCGATCCCATCTGGCACGCGACCCTGCCGCCGCTCGCCGCCGCACCCGTCGTTGAGCGGGATCGCTTGTTGGTGGCACACGCCGGTGGCATGGTCGCCCAGATCGACCTGGCGCATGGCGAGACGACGGCGCGGCTGCAATTGCCGCAGGCGTTGAGCGTCGGACCTGCTGTCGATCCCAGTGAACCGCGCTGCTATCAGGCGGCGGAACATTCCCTGATCTATGTTCTCTCGCTCGATCAGTCCAAGTGCCTGTCGTCGTACTATCTGGGACATGAATTGGGGACGGTCAATCGATCGCCGTTTGTTGTCGGTCAATATCTTTTGGTCTGCGAACAGATTGGACCAGCGGAAACAGAGGTGCATGTATTACTGCGCGGCGACGAGCTGCAACCGATTCAGACGCTCAACCTACCCATGTGCGTGACCGATTCACCTGCCGTGATCGACGGCGCTGTTTATCTTCCCACGCTGGATGGTCGCATCCAGATTCTACGTCGGACGGGCGGCGACGACGAACGGCCACCGTTTCAGGCGGACGGGGTCATCGCCGGGGACGCGACGCAACGCTCGGCGGGTGCTCGTGTCATTGTGGCCGCCATCGACGGCCAATTGTGGGTGGCCGGCGACGGAGTGGCCCAGTATCCCTTGGCCGAACCGGATTCGTCACCGCGACTGTTGGGCGATCCGTGGCGAGGATTTCGCGTAACCCACTTGGCGCGATCCGCGACGGGTGCGGTGGCAGGTTTCGGTCGGCTGGAGGACTTACCCGGTTACGTGGTCTGCGGCTGGAAAAGCGGCGCGAGGGAAGCTCCGCTGCGCATGTTGCTGGCTGCTCCGCCCGCCGCGCCTCCCCTGGTATCGACCGGCAGTGACGATTATTGGGTGCTGACGGCGAATGGTGGGGTGCATCGCGGAAACGTCAGGGAGTTGCTGGATGGCCGACGGGGGACGTGCATTGTTCCGCCACAGGTTGCCGAGTTGACGGCGGAGAAACGGAAGGAGGTTTCCGGTACCACAGTCTGGTGTGGGACGACTGCCATGATGGGACCCTCCATCGCCGGGGATCGTGTGCTGCTTGTGCGCGAGGAGGGGCACAACGGTGCGCCCGCCTGGTGTCGGCTCCCCCTGCCGCTTGCTTGTCCGCCGGCTGTGCTGAACGATCGATTCCTGCTGGCGTTTGATGGAGGACCGCTCTGCCTGGCGGACGGGGTCCGAGGTGAAGTCGGATCGCAGCCGTTCCTGCCGGATCTCCACTGCGGCGACGATTTCTCTTGGAAGATGCCTGCGGTGCTGGATGACGGTCGAGTGGTTGTGAGTGATGGGGGTTCGCGGCTGTTTCTGCTCAAGTCGCGTGCCGATGCGACGGGATTGGAGCTGATCAGCCAGAGCCTGGCAACGGCGGGATTCCCTGCGGGGCTGGTATGCGTCCAGGGCGGCGTCTGGGGTGTCGACGATCGGCATCAGCTGCAGCACATCACTCTTCCCGACCTGCGGCTCCAGGCGGGACCGGTCTTGGCCGGAGAGTTGCAGTGGGGACCGGTCGTGGCGGGTGATCGTGGTTACCTGGCCACGACCCAGGGAGAACTCGTCTGCTTCGGCGGACCAGCGGCAGGCGATTGGGTCTTACGACTAGACATGGGACCGCTCGTGGGGGCGTGCGCCATCGACTCGCACTACCTCGCTGTCGCCTCGTCGCAAGGTGTGATCCGTCTCGTGGATGCCGTGACTGGCCAGACGCTCGGCAGTCCCTTGGCCATTGAGCAGCGGCTGGCGTGCGGTCCGCTGGTGATGCACGGTCACCTGACGGTAATGACCCAGGACGGCTGCCTGCTGCTGATGCGTGGCACGATCGACGAGTTGGTGAAAGATCAAGTCAAGGGTGTATCGCCGCTGCGCGGCGGGCCATGAAACAACTCGGAGACGCCAGGGGAATCGGCCGCGGTACCGGTGATTAGTGACCGACATTTTCTTTGCGACGGGCATGCGGAAATGAGTGACGTAACCAATGGGCTGTTGCCAGACGATCGCGGAAGCGTGTTGGCGGGACAACGTTCCCGCCGCAGCTCGCGTCGGTGCGGCACAGCGGCGAGAACGCGGCGCCTGACCATCATCTTGCTGCTGGCAACGCACTTCTCGGCAGTGGACACACGCGGTACCGACCGATTGATCGACCAGCAGCCGTTCGACCAACTGACACTCAAGGACGAGGGGAAAGTATTCAAGTTGATGCCGTTGGAAATGGCGAAACGCGAACCAATACGTGAGCAAGATCGGGGTGAGTGGTTGGTTGTGCGTCTTGTTCAGCGTCCCGACCAGCGGTATGAAATTCGGTGGCGGGATATTGAGCGTCTCCAGCTGTTCGAGGAATTGATACTGGAAGAGGCTGCCCGGTTGGAGGAAGCGGGAGTATTTGACCAGGCTCACGAGAACTACAACTTCCTGAGGCAGAAGGAGGCTGGGTTTCCGGGGCTGGCGGCTGCGCGGAACAGGTGCCTATTTCGTGAGGCGGAGTTCTGGCTGGGGCAAGCCCGGTATGACACCGCTCTGGTGCTGCTCAACGAGTTGTATCGGCAGGACGAGCGTTACCCGGAGCTCAAGGAGCTGAGTGGTCGAGTCGTGGAACGCCTGAGTCAAGAGCTGATTGCGGCGGGGAACCATGCGGCGGCCAGGGAACTCCTGGCGGAATTGTCGGCCAAGTATGTCGGACACGAAGTGGTGGCAGCCGGCAACGATCGACTGGCGCAGCTGGCGCATGAGTGGTACGACAAAGCCCGCCTGGCCGCGGAAGAGGAGCGGTGGCGGGAAGCCCACAACCTGGTTCGCCAGGCGCTCACGATCTGGCCCGATCTGTCCCTTGCTCGCCAGCTGGCGTCGGACCTGAATAGGGACTATCCCATCGTTCACGTCGGTGTCCGAGAGGCGTGGACCGAGCACTCCGCGACGGTGCCCGCGTCCTGGAGTGCCCGTCGTTGCCAACAACTGGTCGAACGGCATTTGTTCGAACCGGTTTCGTTTGGCGAAGACGGCGGCACTTATGACTCGAGCGTGTCATCTTTTACGACGCAAGAACTGCGAACCTTGCTTTCGCTTGAATCGCGCGCCACCTGGCCGCACAACGGGCAGCTGGTTTCGAGTCTGGACGTCGTGTCTCACTTGCTGAGGCTCGGTCGATCGCCGGACTCGCCGATTGGTCGGTCGCTGAATCTGGCCGTCGCATCGATATCGGTCCGCGAGGCGAACTCCTTGGAAATCGTCTGGCGCAGAGATATTCCCTGGTGGCCGGCGCTGATGCAAGTGCCTATCATCCCCTGGGATCGCGATAGTGGAGTGTCGGACGATGCTCCCGGATGGGGACCATATCGCCGGACGAATGCCGGGGGGGATGCCCGCGGCTTTTCGCTCCAGCAGGATTATTCTGAGGCGGGCGACCAGCAGCCGCGCGAGATCATCGAGACGACGTATCGCGATGTGATATCGGCTCTCTCCGCGTTGCGCGAGCGGCGGATCGACGTGATCGATCGAGTCGCACCCTGGGAATTGCCTCTCGCGCGGTCCAACACGGACCTGCGATTGGTCCGGTATGCGGCCCCCACGGTCCACCTGCTGTTGCCTAATCCCGCCAGCCCCTGGATGGCGTCGGGGCTCGTGCGTCGCGCCGTCGCGAGGTCGCTCGATCGTGAACTGATCCTGCGCGAGATCATGGGAGACGCGGGGATGGATGAAGGTTCCCTGTTGACGGGGCCATTTCCGGTCGGATATGCCTGCGACCAATCGACCGGGGAGTATCCGCGTGATCCCCGCTTGGCTGCCACACTGCTGAACAGTCGAGTCCACTTCGCGAAGGACCAGCTGAAAGGCCGCCCCATCAGGCTCGTTCATCCGGGCACCGATATCGCTCGCCGCGCCGCCCGCGCGATACAGGCTCAATTACAACTCGACG
This sequence comes from uncultured Planctomycetota bacterium, assembly GCA_963802295.1. Taxonomy (GTDB): domain Bacteria; phylum Planctomycetota; class Planctomycetia; order Pirellulales; family Pirellulaceae; genus JAJRVM01. Next base: position 383,657 of record CAWDIM010000019.1, read on the forward strand.
GGCTCGGCTGGAACGTGGTATTGCACGAGTCCTCCACGGTGGATCTGTGCCAGGGACCCGGGTGTCCGTGGGATTTGTGGTACGTCCAGTGGTATGCGATGGAGCCGTGGACGGATGCCGAGATACTGCTGGGGCCCCTCTCCGTTTTATCGCCCGTCCAGCCGCGACTTGCCAAGGGTCTGGACGACTTGAACAAGAGCACGACACGCGAGGAAGCCATCGCGGCACTGCACGAGATCGACCGGCACGTCGCGGCTTCGTTGGCGGTAATCCCCTTATGGCAAATCAATGAATATGCGGCCATCCATCGATCGCTGGAAGGGATTCCTGAGCGGCCCGTATCGCTGTATCAGAATATCCGGCAGTGGCGGATGACACGGGAGCCATGATGTACCGTTCACACAGTAATTGGCTTGTGCCGGCGCTGATGATCCAGCTGACCATCACGGGTGCGGGCGTATGGATCGAGATGGGGGGGGTGACACGAGCGGCAGCTGCGGAGGACTCGGCCGTGTGGGAGCTTCAACCATACCGCATCGGCGTGCTCCTGGTCGCCGACTGGTCGCCCGCCTGGTCGGACGACCGACTGACCCGATACGTTCGGTGCCTGCATGACCGGGCCGCGGTTGAGGTGGGGCATACCTGGCAAGTGTCTGTCACATCGGCTTCGCTGCCGCTACGGCGCGTGCTCTTGAGTGCGAATTCCCCGCAACAGATTCCGCGCATCCGTGAGTTGCTGGAATCCTACCGCGGCTTCGACAAGATCGTGGTGGTTTTTCTGCGCATGTCCGGTGCGGGAGGTTCCCTGCAGGCCTGGGAACTGGACTGGGCCAGCCAGCGCTGGAGCGTCGGGCCGCGGCGGGAGGGAATTCGATCCGCCGATGTGCCCCTCGCCGCCTTCGAGATGATGGCCGATGCCGTGTCCCCGCTGGCAGTCGTAACATTGGCGAGCGGATCGCGGGTCATGCTGCGTGAGCGCGCGGCGCTGTTGCCAATGCGCAATCCCCGCCGATCTACGGTGCGCACCGGGAGTGTGTTTGAAGTCTTCGCGAGAAACTCAGTTAGCGCGGACCGTCCGAGCGGGGCACCCATCCTCCTGGTAGTCGAGAAATGCGATGATCACGTGATAACCTGCAAGGCCATGGCGGGTGGCCGGAATCCCATGGAATCACTGCCGCCGGACGCGTGGGTGGCCGTCGGCCTGCGCGTGAGGCATGCGGAGACGACCTTTCGGCTGTTGATGGCCAGTGGTTACCAAGCTCAACCCTTGACAGGCTGCGATGTGTGGCTGGCCGACCGGGTCGATGGCACCGGAGTGTTCGCTGGACACGTTTCCCCACGTGGTGAAGTGGTCCTGCCGGGCCAGGGAGGGGTGCAGTGGTTGCAGGTCAAGGTCGGGACCGTCACGCTATTGAACCATGCCGTGCTCGTCGGAGCTGAATCACTGCAGATAATCCGCAGCGATGTCACTCCGCAAACACTCTGGGAAGCCGCCGTTCTGGCCGAGTGCCGCGACGATGTGGCGGAAGTTCTTGCCCTCCGCGATACTTTCCTGGCGCGCCATCAGCATCGCCTCCATACCGGGCAGGACGCGGCGGCAGCCGCGTTGTGGGAAGAAATGCGGACAGTAATCCAGCCCCGGGTGGAAAGGCTGAATGTAGAGATTCGTCGCCGACGCGGTCAGACGTTACCCGATGAACCGAACCCCGATGATCCGTTCGGCCCGCAATGGCAGGAACTAGTCAGCCAACTCAGTCAGCTGGAGCTGCAATCCGCAGTGCGGAAGGATGCGGCACCCGCGGCAGTCGAGAAGGCCGAGGCGGGGAAATAGTCTGCGATCGGTCGCCGTGGACGTTTTGTCCGTGTGGAGTGTTTTCCCGGCGGGATTCAACGATCGGCGCGGGCAGCGAGAGTCCCCGCCAGCGCGATCCGCCAGCGGCGAAGCCTCTTCTCCGCGTCTTCGATCAATCCCACGAACTCCAGCTGATCAAAGGGTTTCAGCAAGTAATCCGTGGCACCAAACTCGAGTGCCATCATGATGGCTTCGGGTGTCGAACAACCGGTCACGAAAATGACCTGGGCGCAAGGGTTGCGGTACTTGGCGGAACGCAGCACTCCCAGGCCGCTTACGCCGGGCATGTCCAGATCGGTCACCAGGATGTCCACGACGTTGTCTTCCATCCACTTCAATGCCACGGCGGGATCGTCGCATGCCTCCACGACCACCCGTCCTTCGAATGACCGCTGGACGATGGTGCGCAGCAGGCGGAGCATTAAGGGATCGTCCTCTACCAACAGCATTTTGAGTGTGTCGCAAACCTGTTTTATCATGGCAAACCTAACCTGGTCGACAGTTGACTGTTGTGTGGTAGGAGGCTCAACACGTCAATGGGTTGAAGCACCCGCGGCTTCATGCATCCGATTCGGAACTGGCTGCGGCGACCAGTTCTGGTCGTGACCGATTTTCCTCAACGAGGCAGACTTCGATGGCGACGGCTCCCCATTCGGATTGAAATGGAATACAAATCGGGGTGACCCGACTGGGAAACTCTATCGCGTGTGACTTGCCGGTGATGACCGTCGGGAGACTGACGCTCATTTCCAGATGCTCCAGTTGTCCCTTGGCGCTTCCCGCGATGATATTCGTCAGTTCACCGACGGCATCCGTCACGTCGGAATTGATGGTATCAGGTCGTTCCTGGAGCATCGCTTCGGTCACCCCCAGGGCCGCTTCGCGGCTGAGGCTCAAGACAACCATCCCTTGTGCTTTTCCCGAGAGCCCGATGATACCGCTCACCTCATGACTGGGTTGCGATCCACTCTTGATATACGGCGTCTCACGGGTGAGCGTGCAGCCCAACATGGTATCGAACACAGACACCGTGGCGGTGAGAAATGGATTGATGAATTTCACGTTCATGGACTTGTCACCCGGGGGGCATGAGTAGGTTGTCGATCGACCCTCATGACTCGCGCAGCAAACGAGACGGCATGGAATCAACTGAGGGATTTCTGTGGTCAGGAAATAATAGCATTTGTTGAGAAGATTTCTCGGTATTGTCGGAATCCGAGTCTAGGGATCATGACGATTGTACCGGCTGTTGGTGGTGTGATCGTGGTTGGGCACGCTGGTCTGGTGGGCCCTGCATGGGCCACCAACGAGCGCTGTGTGGGCGCCGTGCTGGCGGTAGCTCGTTGTGTTTTGCGGTTGCGGCTCATCAAATCCTCGTTCTTTCGCATGGCGGTGACGCGCCGGTCGCTCAGTCACTAAAGGAGACCAGTTTTTCCAGCGTCGCTTTCAAGCTCTGTTTGTCAAAGGGCTTGGCCACGAAATCGGTGGCGCCGGCCTTGAAGGCGTTTTTCAACACCTCGCGCTGTTCCAACGCGCTGACCACCAGCACTTTGGCTTGCGGGTCCAGGTCCATGATTCCGCGCAGCGCGTGCAGGCCATCGTACTGAGGCATAACGAGATCGAGTGTCACGGCGTCTGGCTGGAGCGCTCGATACTGGTCGATGGCTTCCTGACCATTCGTTGCTTCACCCACCACCTCCCACCCGGCGGTGGTGGCCATGTCCTTGATGATCTGCCGGATGATCATTGCGTCATCGGCAATCAGAAGAGTTTTGGCCATAATGTGTATCTCCTGGATGAGCAGAGGTGCGGGAAATTGTCAACGATTGCCTCGGTGGATCACGCGGACCGTTTCGGTCACAGGACACAGTCAGGTATACCGGCGATCTGGACGGTCAGTTCGCCGTTGGAACAATCGAAAATGATACGGCGTCCTTTGTTTCCGCCGACATGAGTGCCGGCCAGGCGGATGCCTTTCTGTTGCAGTTGTCGAGTGACTGCTTCCACATTGGCCTCGCCCACTTTCAAAGGTCCGCCATTGCCGAACATGTTGGCCCCGCCCGCGAACTTGGCGGTCAGTCCGTGGGTCGGAACGCCACTATCGGAGAGCAACTTGAGCATGAAGGGGACTGCCGTGTCGGCGAACTTGCCGGGTGGACCATCCCGCCCCGCGGAATCGGCAAGGACGACATGGGCCAGTATCCCTTTCCGCAGTCGCGCATGATAGAAGGCCAGCCCGACACACGATCCCAGCACGGCCTTCATGCGTGCCGGTGTCTGGCCAGCGGCGATCTGTCCCATGTTGACGATCACTTCGCCGTTGGCGGTTGCTGCGATAGCTTTGTTCATATGCGCCGTTCCTGTCAGTTCCCCGTGCCAGGGCAGGTGGATCAAGATGCCGTGATGAGCGATCGTTCCATCGACTTGCGGATGACATCCGTTGGAACGAAAATGACTCGCCAGTTCAGCTCCTCACTCTTGCGGCGGAAGGCGATGCGGCAGACCAGCAGTTCGTCACAGGTCGCCGCCTGTGCCATCAGTGCCTGCTGCAACACGCTGACGCCAAAGTCCTGGATGAAGACGGGTGGAGAAGGTAGCATGCGAGTGCTGGTCAAGCGTGCCAGGGCGTTGACGTAGGCGCAGCCCAGGATATTGCCGGTCTCACACAGCGCGGACTGTTCGAGTTCACTCCACTGCGGCGACGTTTCGACCTCACGGCCGAGCAAGGACGCCGCCAATTGCCGTCCGTTCACGTCGTCGAAGACCAGTACCAGGTTGCCTGACTCGCCTTCATCCAGTGTCAGAACCACCATGGTCAGGAGTTCATCCGAAATGCCCATTTCGCTGCTGACTTCCTCCATGGGGATTTCCAGCACTTCATCGAGGCTTACCGTAATCAGGCCGCTGGTCCAGCCGCACATGGCGGCTGATGCATCGTGCGTGGCGGCCGTGAATAATTCCCGCAAGGCATCCAGTCGAGCATTTCTATCCACGCCGATGGTGTCCATGTAATGTTTCCTCAGCGAACATTGGTTGAGGGACTGTCCGAGACTTTTTCGATCAATGCCGCGGTGTCGATGATGAGCGAGACGCGACCGTCACCCAGAATACTGGCGCCGGCGACTCCCTGGATATTCCGGAAATTCTCGGCAATCGACTTGATCACGATATCTTCCTCGCCGATGACGCGGTCGACGACCAGGCCGATTTCCCGCCCCGGCTCGCCGAGCACGACGAGCAGCGTGGATTCAACGGCAGCCTGTTGTCTCTTTGCGCCATGGAACGTCATCACGTCACCGAGGTGGATCAGAGACACGACGCGACCGCGAATCACCGCTGTCGGGCGACCGCGAACCTGATTGAGTTGAGACGACGCGATACTGACGATTTCCACGACGGCTTCCATGGGCATGGCAAACACATCGCCCGCGATATCGACCATCAAGGAGGGGAGAATGGCCAATGTCAGCGGAAGTTTGATCGTGATGGTGGTTCCCTTGCCGGGAATACTCTCGATGTCCACCGTCCCATTCAGGTCCTCGATTTTCGAACGGACAATGTCCATGCCCATACCGCGTCCGGACACATCGGTGACTTTTTCGGCCGTACTCAGACCCGGCTCCCAAATCATCTGATGGATCTGGTAGGGAGTCATTTGTTCGGCCTCGGCCGGCGCCACGAGGCCCTTTTCCAGGCACTTGGCCAGGATTCGGTTGGTGTCGAGTCCTTTCCCGTCGTCCTGCACTTGGATCACGATGCTATTGCCGCGGTGGCAAGCGTCGAGCGTGATGGAGCCCTGGCGGGGTTTACCGGCGGCGATCCGCTCTTGAGGGCTTTCAATGCCATGGTCGGCGGAGTTGCGGACCATGTGAACAAGGGGATCGCCAAGTTCGTCGATCATCCGTTTGTCGAGTTCGGTCTTCTCCCCCTTGATGACCAGAGCAACGTCCTTGCCATTGGCTCGCGTAATATCGCGAACGACACGTTTAAATCGCGTGAAGAGGGGCCCGACAGGAACCATGCGCGTGTCCATTACTCCCTGCTGGATCCCATCGCTCACGCGGTGCAGGTGATGAATCGCCTCGGCCAACTCGCGCACGTATTCCCGCGCATTCGTGATCGCTTTGAACTCTTCCTGCAACGGTTCAAGGTAACCTTGGATGCGGCGCAGCTGGCCGCGAAATCCCTGCGGTTCGCGCGGTACGTGTCGGTTGTCCAATCGCCCCGTCTGTGAATGCTCGAGCTGCTGCAGTTCCGTGACGATCTGGTTTAACGCCTGGGCCGATTGTCGGCAATGGAGGGCGGCGGCGAGTTTGTCGCTGATCTGCGCGAACTGCGCTCTGTTGATGACGAGCTGCCCGGCAAGGTCCATGAGGGCATCCAAGCGATCGATATCGACACGGACGGTTTCCGTGGGCGCGAACTGGCGTCCGAGCTGCGTTCCCGCGGTTCCTTGACGGTCGCCACGGCGTCCAACTGCGCGGCAGCCGCAAACCGAGTCGGCGTCGGATCCCGATCCAGGACGTTCGACCGCTCGCCATCAGAGGTGGCCGCTACCGGACCGACTTGCTGGGGGACTGTTGCCGTCGCGGTGGCCGCCGCGGCCACGCTGTGCTGCACCCTTTCAGAGGGCGTGGCAGCATGGGTGGCTGGACGGCTGATGGCATCGTCTCCCGCCGTAGTACCTGCCATGGGTGGCCATGCTGGCGGCTGGGAATCCTGATCTTCCGTCACCCTGCGCGGGGAACCGGCGGGCAGGTCGTCGCCGCTCGCAGTAAGCCCGCTGGGTCGGTCGGCTGGCGACGTTGGGCCAGGGGTTTCCGGGTCAACGGTGACCTGGCTCACGCCGGCGATCCGCAATTGGCGGCAGATCTTCTCCCAACACTGTGTACTCAGCAGCTGGAAACGGAAGCTGTCGAGCGAATCGCTGTCCTCAAGTTCCGCCGCCGATGGGTGACAGGCCACCAGCGTGCCGAATTTCGCCAGCTTTTCGCAGATCAACTGGGCTTTGAGTCCGGCCATCGTGAGGTCGGGCTCGAACACCACGCATCCCCGATGGAGGACCTGCGACCCAACCTGCGAATGCTCTGCATCCAGGTATTGGGCGAGGGTCCGCACGCTATCGAGTTTGACGTCTCCCCCGTCCCGGACGCGAATAACGGTATTCGCCGAAATTCCTGCTCCCGCCGCAATGGACGGTGGATCAGCCGCGGTCAGCCGCCGTTGAATCTCGGATACGATGCTCTCAAGTCGTTCGGCCAGCCTGCCTTGCTCGAGCACCGGTGCCACGACTGGCATGGGAGGCATGGGTGACTGGGGAGGGAGGGACGCCTTGCCCGTCTTGCCGGTGGACGAGTCTGCCGGTGTGGCGCCGCGGTGCAACCGGACGAGTTCACAGGCGAGTGGATGGAGAAATTGGGCGTTCGCAACACCGCTTCGCAAGTCGGCAATGTACTGCTGAAACGTGTCTGTGCAGCGGAGCAGGAGATCCACCACCTCCTGTGACAGATCGAACGTTTGATTGTTGGCATCTTCCAGGATGTCCTCGATCAGGTGGGCGAACTTGGCGGAGCGATTCAAGCCGATCGACGCGGATGAGCCTTTCAGTTTGTGCACGACACCCAACAGGTGCCGCAGATGCTCCGACAGGTCCTCCTGATGGAGTGCCAGCAGGCCGGCCGAGATCTCCTCCAGCGACGGTTCGGCTTCGTCGACGAAAATCGACAAGTATCGTTCCGATATTTCCTCTTCGTCCAGGATTCCCTCGAAGGGGTTCAGCGCGGCTGTCGCCGGCGGTGGCGGGCAGTTGTCGGATAACTCAGCCAACGCGCGCTCGGCTTCTGCCTGAGAACTCTGCTTTCGCTCCACTCCTTTCTCCTGCAGCAGACTGCGGATCTTGTTGACCACCGGATCGCAGTCCACCGGTTCCAGTTGGGGATCCTTCAGCAGATCGACCAAGGCCGTGAGCCGATCCAATCCCATGAAGACCAGGTCCACCACATCCCGACTGATTCCCAGTTCGTCCTTGCGCGCGGCATCGAAGACGTTTTCAATCTTGTGAGTCAGGCTGTTGATATCGCTGAGCCCGAGCATCGCCGACAGACCTTTCAGGCTGTGGGCGGCCCGAAACATCTCGTTCAACAGTTCTCCATCACAACGCTGTTGTTGCTGGTCGTCGAGCGTCTGGACCCACTCATCCAACTGGAGCAGATTGTCATTGAGTTGCGTGAGCAGTTGGTCCGCCTCGTCGAGAAAGTCGCTCAACAAGTTGTCCAACAGGTCTTCCTGGGTGTTCAACTCGAAATCGGACATGTTTGCCGCTCCGTTTAGCTCGCCGGTCGTTGATAGAGCCAGGGTTGCAGTCGGATGTATCCCGTCATGAACTCAGCGATTCCGTCGGCGGGGCCGACAACCAGCAGGCCACCGGGGGAGATCGCTCGGCAGACGTTCTCGACCACGCGTTCCTTCGACTTGCGATCGAAGTAAATCAGCACGTTCTTGAGAAACACCAGATCAAAGGGCTGTTCCCGCAGCGGCTCCATCAAATTGTGCTGGCGGAAAGTGGTCATCCCGCTCAGCAGGGGCCTGGCTTGCCAGACACTGGCGTTGGGGAGTTTGATGAAGAAACGCTTCCGATAGGTTTCGGGAACGAGCTTCATGGCGCGTTCGCCAAATTGGGCCTGCCGTGCGGTTTGAATGGCCCCGATTCCGATGTCGGTCCCCAGGATCTGCACCGTCCATTGCTCGCGGTTCGGCAGCGAACCCGCGATGCAGCAGGCCGCGGTCGTCGCCTCGTCGCCGGTGCTGCAGGCGGCCGACCAGATCCGGATCTTCGCTGGACGCTTGTTGGTGCGAGCCAGTGCCACCAACTGCGGCAGGAATTTTTCGCGAAACCAGGTCCATTGGCGTTCGTCACGGAACAGGTACGTTTCGTGGGTCGTGATCTCCTGCAGGAAGGCATCCCACTCCGGAGCATCCGCCGGCAATCGCTGCAGATGCTCGTAATACTTCGCAAAGTCGGCGATCCCGGTCTGTTTCAGCCGGTGCCGTAGACGATTGGAAAGAAGTGCCTTCTTCTGGGGTGCGACACGAATCCCGGTCTTGCCATAGATCAACTTGGCGTAATTGGTCAGCTGAGCGTCCGTGACCTGCTGCAGTGTGGACGGGATCGCGACGGCAACAATCGGTTCAATCGTTGGTGCGGCGTGTGTGTTCATGACATACCAGCTTTCGGTGTTGGTCTCGAATGACATCGGCCAGGGCCAGCAGATGGGGACGCTGTTCTTGCGGCAGGGCATCGATTTTCAGACACAGTCTGCGCAATTCCTGCTCGAAACAGTTCGAGTTCTTCTTCGTTTCCTTCGTCTTGGACATGGAATCGCTCCTCGGATGGGTATCAATCAGTGGCTGACTGCGGCATCGCACGTGGTCGGTCGGATGGTCTGGTTCGCGGTCGCGGTAGGGCCAATATCGACAAGCGCCGGAATTGGCCGCTCGGTGCGAGCGGCCGTCCCCCGCCCAGGGAAGATCCGTGGTGTGCCACGCGTGACGAACTTTACGGCGGTGAAAGGCAGTTCACCGAACCTGCCGCGATGGGCGGCCCGGCCACTGCGTGCCACGCAGCGCTGACGACAACGCGTCATGGTGGGGGATTCCTATGCTTGTGCCGGATCGAGTCCGGAGTGGGTGGGCGGCAGGATGGCGGGTCAGTAGGTATGCGAGGAAGCAATAAAAAAAGGCACAACCAGAGCCCTCCTCTCCCTGGGAGAAGTAAGTGCTTTGGTTGTGCCTTCAAACGGCAGATCCTGGTTCTGCCCAGTAAGGCGGCTCGTCCTCGACAGGCGAGCCCGTCACGCCCCGTCAAGTTCTTGGTGGGGCCGCGACCAATCAATCAAACCTAGCACATGTTTTGTGAAGGGCCAGATATCCCGGCAGGTTTATCCGTCATGCCAATGCCGGAATCCTGACTTCCACCTTTTCGCGAAGCGCGTCGGGCGAGAACGGTTTCACGAGATAGTCCGTCACCCCGGCTTGGATCGCGGACAGCACGCTCCGTTTCTCCGATTCCGTGGTGATCATAATGATGGGAACGGTATTATCGAGTGCGCGGATCTCCCGCGCCGCTTCCAGGCCTGACTTGACCGGCATATTCCAGTCGGTTAGGACCAGTGCAAAGGCACCCGGTTGAAACAACTCCACCGCCTGGCTGCCATTTTCCGCTTCCACCACTTCGGTGATGCCAAGGGAATTCAGAGACCGGATGATGATGTTCCTCATCATCCGCGAATCATCGGCGACTAGTATGCGGATACTCATGGGATTCTCCTCTCGTGGCATGGTCGGGGACAGTCGAGTAACCACCAGATGTGACGTGGCACGATTCCGGCGGATGTGAACACGTATTTGCTGTTGTGATGTCGACACAGAGGCAAAGAAACCCAAACCGATGCCAGCCCCCCCTCGGGTGCCGAGGCACGGTACAGATTGTGCCTTCAGATGACAGGCCCGCGACCTGCCCGCTAAGGCGCCCTGTCCTAGGACAGGGCGGTTCTCCCGCGTCGACAAACTGGGAGAATGCTCCGTTAGCAAGTGTAGCACTCGTTTATGCCGATGACGTGCGCGAAGTTTGGCATTTTATACCGATATAGTGTACGCCCAAGCAACGTCGCGGGTTGGGTGCGGAGCCACCCGACATGGCTGACCTGACAAAGGCAGCAGCCGCGTGCACGGTTGGGAAGGCAATGGTTATCCCGGATTGTACAGGCGTGTTTCCGCTGTCAGTGTAACCATCGAAGCTGTAGCGGCTGACACGCAGATTGCCCCAAAAACACTCCGTACTGACGTGGCGAAGCGTCCGGATGCGGGTGCGAGGTGCGCAATAGCAGGGAATGCGGAATATGGTTTCTTACTCTTACTCTTACTCTTACTCTTACTCTTACTCTCCCGCCCTCCAAGCCAGATCTACGGCAGTGGACTCGGGCCGAGTTATTGTCAATAGTCGTGGATCAGTTTTTGAGTAGGCGACGCTTTTGGGCACTTCAAGTACCGGTGCCTCGTCACTGTTCCGGGGGTGGTCGTGGTGGTTTACCATCGCTTGATCCATGGCACGTCGCGGCCCAGCGCGTGACACTCATCGACGGCGGCCTGGTAGACCGTGATGTTCTCGACGGCAGCGTACAGATCGAGTTGGTTGCGGTGTGATTTGCATTTGTGACAGTAGTAGCGATCCGTGCTGAGATTCACCGAAAACGAACGGCTATGCGTGGACGTGGAGCCGTGTACGGGACAGGGTCCACGGAGTTGGTCACCGTCGCGGTGAATCGCCTTGAATCCAATTTCGTCGCGAACCTGTTGCATCGTGATCTCTCTGCGGAGCACGTCGAAGTCAACGCCTGGCATGATCATCTCCTTGGTTGGACGCTCGTCTCTTCCCTTAGGCAACAGAGATGAGGCACCGGTACTTCCGAGCGATCAGGCGGCGGCTTGCGTTGGGCGTACGCCGTTGACGAAGCGAACTCCTGGAATGACCTCTGGGATCAGTTCTGAACCGTTCAATAATCTCCCTTTCTTCTCGGCGGTCTGCACCAACTTGAAGACCATCGCGAGGCAAGCTTTCCGCGAGCCATTTCCTTTCGTGCGGCGATGCCGTAGGCGTACGGTGGCAAAGGTCGATTCGATGGGGTCGGTCGTTCTCAGGTGAATCCAATGTTCGGCTGGGAAGTCATCGAACGCCAACAACACCTCACGATCCTTGGCCAGCTCACGATCCTTGGCCAGGCAGTCGGCGGCGTGCGGGTACTTGGCCTGGTACGTATCCAGGAACAGAGCAAAGGCTTTGTTCGCGTTCTCTCTCGTGTCCGCTTGCCAGATGTCGTGCAGCTGGGCTTTGGCGGCCGGCGGCAGGCATTTGGGCAGTTTATCCAGGACGTTGGCGGTCTGATGGACGGTACAACGTTGTTCCCGCGTCGCTGGGTAAACTTGTCGCACGGCCTTCCAGAATCCCAGGGCACCGTCACCGGTGGCCAGCTTGGGATCCACCGTCAGGCCTCGCGATCGGCAATCCAACAGCAACTCTTTCCAGGACTGTTCGGATTCGCGATGGCCATCATGAACGGCGATCAGTTCCTGTTTGCCGTCTGGCGTCGCTCCCATCAGCACCAGGATGCACTACTTATCTTCCTCCAGTCGAATGTTAAAGTGGATCCCATCGGCCCACACGTCGACGTATTGCTGGCCTTCCAGGCTGCGCTGGCTCCACTCGCTATATTCGTCCTCCCAGCAAGCTTTCAAGCGTGTCAGCGTCGTGGCACTCACACCTGCAGCTTCCGGTCCCAGCAGCGAGGCCAAGGCCTGGGGAAAATCCCCCGTGCTGATGCCCTTGAGGTACAGCCACGGAATCAGATCTTCGATGCTCTTGGTCTTCCGCAAGTACGGCGGCAAAATCTTCGAGGTGAACTTCTCCTTTGCTCCTTCCGGACGACGGTCGTGGACACGGGGTTGCCGAACCGGCAGATCTCCCACTCCCGTCGTGATGTTCCGTTCTGGCCGATACCCATTCCTGTCGACTTGGCGGTGCCCGTTCTGATCCTTCAGATCGGCATGACTTTCGATCCACTCGGCCACTTCCGCCTCCATGGCCGTCGCCAGCATCTGCTGCGCCCCCTCTCGCAACAGCTCCGTCAACACGTCTTTCGCGCTCGAGGATGGAAACGTAACGCTCGTTGTGGTACCTTCCTGCATGGTGGCGTACTCCGTGGGTTAATGCGAATTGAGCAAATAAATTCACCCAAAGTACGTTGCCTTTTTCAAGCCCTCATCCACAACTTTCGGTTATATCTCGGCCCACCGGCCTGAGTCCACTGCCCGAGAGCTGGCTGGGAGGGCGGGAGAGTACGAGTAAGAGTACGAGTAAAGTTTTCGCGTGTAGGATGCGCGCACCGTGCGCGCATGTTTGGAACAAAATCCGAAATTCGAAGCACAGAAAAGTGGGAGAAAGGGAGGAAGGGAGGAAGGGAAGAAGGGAAGAAGGGAGGAAGGGAGGAAGGGAGGAAGGGAGGAAGGGAGGAAGGGAAAACGGAGGACGCAATGGCATGCTGCTGGTGAGAATCTGCTGGGGGCCCGCCCGCGGCCGTTTTGCCGGCAGCAGAGGTTTTGGATTTCGAATTGTGGATTTCGAATTTGTTTGGGATTTCGATATTGGGATTTCGGATTTCCCGTTTTGGTTGCGGCCGCAGGCCGCGTTAAGAGTAAGAGTAAGAGTACGAGTAAGAGTAAGAGTAAGAGTAGAGAGTAGGGTTGCACGCCGTTTGTCATACTCTGGTCCGCGGCGATGCTGGTGATGCACGACCTCGACTTCGCGAGGCCTGCGAGCGATTGAGCGTGAAGTGCTCGATCGGCAGTGGCCTGCATTCGGTGGTCCGGTGCGAAGCCAATGCCCAAGCAACCAACCGCCGCGCCGTGGTGACCGTCCTGACGGGCTTGAAACCCTGGTCACTCATGAGTAATCCGGGCTAGACCGGCGCCTTGGTCAGCCATCTCTTGTGGCATTCGCGGGAGAGGATCTGGGCGGCCTGAGCGAGCGGAAATTGTCGATCGACGTGTCCCTCGACGAAGGCAACCTTATTCATCCCGTACACGTCTGACGTGGCTTCGTCCTGGCCCAATACGAATCCCCCGTGTGCGCGAATGCTGCCGCAACCTGCTGAGCCATCCCGTCCCATGCCGGTCATAATGACTCCCAGGCAGTTCTTGCCGTACGTCTGCGCCACACTGCGCATCAGCACATCCACCGATGGCTTGTGACCGCTCTCGTTGGGGCCGTCCTGGATCTCTGTCATCACGGTGCCACCAACGCGGCGGACGACCATGTGTCGTCCCCCCGGTGCGAGAATGGCCTCGTTGGGTTTCAGCTGCTCGCCTCCCTCCCCTTCCGCCACCGCGATCTCGCTGAGCGAGTTGAGCCGCCAGGCGAGCGAATTCGTGAAACCGGGGGGCATGTGTTGTACGATCACAATAGGCGGCACGGGAGGCCGCCACGATTCAAACAACTGAGCCAGCGCCGGGGGGCCGCCGGTGGAAATGCCAATGACGATGCACTTGTCTGCCAGACGCTGAGCATCGTGATTGCCTTGACGCGTCCTCTCCGGGGTTACCGTAATCGTGCGCGGCCGCCGTTCCTTGCGCTCGCTGCGAATACTCAGAATCCGACGGACGTCGCTGCCAGCCGCTGCTCGTATCTTCCGCGGCAGCTCCTCCCGAAGGGCCATCTTCGTCTTGGCGCCGTAGTCCGGTTTGGCCAGATAATCGATGGCCCCGCGGTCGAGCGCGTCAAGCGTAATCTGAGCCCCCAACTTGGTCAGCGAACTGACCATGATCACGGGCGTGGGCCGTCGGATCAGAATCGCGTCGAGCGTTGCCAATCCGTCAAGTTTCGGCATCTGGATATCCAGGGTGATGACATCCGGTCGCAACGATTCCAGCAGCTGCAACGCCTCTTCGCCGTCCGCCGCCGTTCCAACCACCGTCATGCCAGCCGTGCTGCTGATACTGTCCGCAATGACGGATCGTACCACCGCCGAATCGTCGACCACCAGAACACGAATATCCGCTACTGCCATGGCACACCCCTCGAGTCGTGTGACTCGGAGCTCCAGCGAAGAAAGTGGCAAGACAACGGGCCGCGCCAGTGCGGCGCATGACCGAGCCGGACTTGGCCGTGCTGATTCGGCACGCCCGATACCTGCGGCGAGTCAGGAACTGCCCGAGTCCCCGCCAACAAAGTGTAGTTTCCGCATTGGAAGTAGGTCGAATCCCCGCCCCTGACCTTCCAGAGGGCCAAGCGATCACCCGCCTGACGGGACAGTGCCACGAATCCGAAATCCGAAGCACCAAAACCAGACAAGTTCGGATGACAGAAATATGGGAGAAAGGGAGAAAAGGAGAAAGGGAAAACGGAGGACACCGTGGCGTGCTGCCTGGCAAGAACCTGCTGCCGGACCAGGACTGCGGTTTTGCCGGTCGCGGAGGTTTTTTCCTTGAGTTTTTGTCATTCGAATTTGTTTAGGATTTCGAATTTTCTGATTGGTTGCACCCCCCCGGCCGCGTTGGGACTAGATCGGTGTGGACACCGCCTCAAATCGGGGATAGGATTCGCTCGTTTGGACGGTCGATGTCGGGACTTGCGCCCCGGACAGCCGCGCACGACGGGACGCTGCTGGCGTCTCAGGGCGGTCCCCCAGGGTGCAGGGCCGGTTAAGGCTCTTGTGTCGTTTGGCGGTGTCCCATGATACGAATTTCCGCGGAGGACTCACGTGACGTTTCAGGGATCAATTCTGCTGGCCGATGATGAAGATACCTTTCGGGAATCGACGGCCCGGCTGCTGCGCCGCGAAGGGTTCGATTGTCATGGTACCAGTGATACCGATCAGGCTATCGACTGCCTTCGCAAACGGCAATTCGACTTGCTGCTGGCTGATATTCGCATGCCTCGAAACCCGGAGCTACGGGTGGTACGCGAGGCACATGAAATTGATCGGCAAATGGCGATCATACTCATTACCGGCTATCCGACCGTGGAGACGGCGATACGGAGCGTGGAGCTGTCGATATCGGCGTATCTGACGAAGCCGCTCGACTATGAAGAACTTCGGCGGCACATCCTGACGGCGGTCCAACGATCCCAGCGGCGTCGGGTTGAAGCGAGCGTCTTGGAACGGCTTGAATCAGTGGTGGCCGATGTCCGAGCGGTCGCGAATCAGCCGCTGTCAGAGCTGTCGGCTGTGAGTGCCGTTCGCATGTCGACGAGCCGCACGCTGGCCGCCTGTTTGTCCGATTTGCTCGCACTATACTCGGGCGATGCGGGGGAACGACGGCCGTTTCTGTGCGAACTGCTGGATTGTCCTCAACATCCCACTCACCGCCAGGCGATTCTGCACGCCATTGATGTGCTGAAAAAGACGAAGGACAGTTTTAAGTCCAAGGTGCTGGCCGGTTTGCGCGAAGATCTGGAACGAACCATGGAAGAACCGGACGCGGGGCGTTTTTAATGCTAGATTTGCCCATAAGGCAGGTGTACAGGCGGAGGCTGCCGCTTGGTTGATGGCTCGGCCTGATAGGGAATGCCTGGGTGAACGGGTATTTGGCCCGTTAGCAGAAGGCACAACGGAAGTCCGCCTCAGCGGGAGGTGAGCACTTTCCGCTGTGTTTTTTTTTTGGGCATTTCCCGACGAGGTGCTGGACGATCGGTGTGGCAAGGCATGAGCGACTTCCTGGTTGAGAAGGGGCCGGCAATGATGGCGTGTCGGATGAAAAGGCCGTTGCTTGACGGTCTCTCAGCGATCAGCCCCAGGCACTGGCCGTTGACGAACGGAGCGCGGCAGGGTTTCCGGCCGGTGGGGAACGTGCATCGGCCGCGACGGGGCCAGGTTCGTGAAGGTGTCGTGCAGTGGTCGGATTGGCATCGCGGCGTCGCGCTGCTTGCCAGATGTGTGGCATCTGAGGTGGAGAGTGTGGATGCTCCGTGCCGGCATTGCGTCGACGAGATGGCTGGCGAGTCAGTCGCGTACCGTATACATCGTCGAGTGAACTCTGGCCGCGCGATTCGTCTTCGTAACGACCAACGTTGCTCGGACACGGCGTCTCGGGACGGTTCTCGAAGTGAGTGCGATCGATGACAGACGATCTGAAGAGAATCCTGATCGTGGACGATGATCCGGCGATCCTCCAATTGCTCAGGGGACTGCTGCAGGGCGAGTTTCTGGTGACGGTGGCCAGTAGTGGTGAGGAAGCGCTGGAATCACTGATCCAATGGCGTCCGCACCTGGTGATTCTGGACATCATGTTGCCCGGCATTGACGGCTATCTGACCTGCCAGCTGATTCGTTCCAGCCCGGCGGGCTGCGCGATCCAAGTGGTTATGGTGTCGGGCAAGTCATCGCGACAGGAAATGAACCAGGCGTTCGAGGCGGGGGCGGATGACTACGTCGTCAAGCCTTTTGATCCGCTGGAGCTCTGTTCGCGCGTACGACTCCATTTCCGGCTGCGGCGGGCCCTGGATATTGCCGCAGAAAGCGCCACGGGGGGCGGTGCCATGCCGCCCTTGAGGACCTATGCCGCCAGTCTGTCGGTGGACGAGCTGTCGCATGCCTATGACATCACGGTCGGAGCTCTGACGAAAGTCGCCGAGTTCCGCGACGCCGAAACGGGCGATCATCTGATTCGCATGCGAGCATACACGCAGATACTGGCTGAGGAACTCAGTTGTCGGGGGCCGTACGCGGCCCAGATCGACGACCAGTTTCTGGAGGATTTGTTTCGGGCCAGCCCGCTGCACGATATCGGCAAGATCGGCATTCCCGATGCCATCCTACTGAAGCCTGGTCGACTGACCCAGGACGAGTTCGAGGTGATTAAACGCCACACGATCATCGGGGCGCATCTGCTGGAGCACGTGGCGAGCGGGGCTCCCAGCGCGGGGTTCCTGCCGATGGCGGCCACAATCGCCCGTTTCCATCACGAACGATACGATGGTCACGGATATCCCGCCGGGTTGGTCGGCTGCGAGATTCCGCTTCCCGCACGTATTGTGGCGTTGGCGGATGCGTACGATGCCATCACATCGGCACGCACGTACAAGGACCCGGTTCCACCGATGGTGGCGAAGGACATCGTGGAAGGGGACGCGGGACGCCATTTCGATCCCGCCATTGTGGAGGCCTTTCAGCGTCGTTTCGGCGCGATCGTGCGCATGCAGGAGCAAGTCGAGGATCGCTGGCCTGTCGTGCAGGGGGCCCAGGCATTCTCACAAAGTGAAATCGCGGAAGAGGCGCTACCACTATGACTGAACAGACTCCGATCTATTCCACGCTCGCGGACGACTGCGTGCTCCACGAAATCGTGGAGATGTTCATTCACGAGCTCCCCGACCGTGTGGAGATGCTGTTGAGTCAGATGCAAGCCGCCGATTGGCAGGGGCTGCGCCGCACCGCCCATCAGCTCAAAGGCGCACTCGGCAGCTATGGCTTGGATCAGCTGACACCGGCGGCGACGAAGTTGGAACAGATCTTGCAGGCGGATGAAGCGGTAACGCGTGTCGACGACGCGTTGGACGAGCTGATTGGGTTGTGCCGGCGTGTCCAGACGGGGCGTGCCTGAGCGGCAGCTCCCGGCCGCGTGAGACTCGCGTGGCGGCGCCGCCTGCTCATGGTGGCCGGAGCGGGCTGAGCGGTGTTTGGAAACGCTTCCCTGATTTGCCATCCGCTGATTCGTACCGTATGGTTGCATGGATCTTGTCACGCTGGGAGATCCTGCCGGTGCCAGTCGAATATCATGGCAGCCGGTTGTCCGTTGCCGGGCACATCGAGTGCGTGGCGGCACGGTCGTGCGCACAAGGAGTGAGGTGTTGCGCGGGCCAGCAGAGGGAGTTCCGATGAATATCCGGAAGATCGTCTTGCACGTGGATGATGATCCGCAGATCACTCGGCTGGTTGCTCGGCAATTGGCTGCCGTTGGTTACGAGGTGATCTGTCTCAACGACCCGACGCAGACGCTCCGCGTTGTTGCGGAAACGGGTTGCCAGCTGGTCATACTTGACCTGGATATGCCCGAGGCCCATGGACTTGACCTGCTGCGCCCTGAAATCGACCGATGGTGGGACGCAGGTCATTATGCTCACCGGTCTCGTTTCGATGCAGGCCTTGCTGTTGTCACATCGATGGGGTGCCGAATATTGCCTCTTCAAGCCTGTCAGGGATCTGCAGCCCCTGGTGGAGGCCGTCGCCGCGGCCTTTCAGCGGATCGAGCATTGGGAGAATGCGATCCAACACATGTCGCAAGAGCACCGCGCCCAGGCAGAGAACAGCGTGCCCGAGCCGCTGGCGAGCCAACGGTCTCCTGCCTGGTAGCCGGCGGCTATCCCCGGCTGCTCACTCGCTCGTGAGAATGGCGGGAAAGTAGACGCGGAACGTGGTTTCCTCCCCAGGTTCGCTGGCCATCTCAAGGCGTCCCGCACAGGACTCCACGATGTTGCGGACAACCGACAGCCCAATACCCATCGACGCTCTGGCCCGACCGTCTCCCTTGGTGGTGAAAAACGGATCATAAATCCGCGGGCGGATTTCCGCGGGGATACCGACCCCATGATCGGTGACCTCGATGACGACCTGCGCTTCCTGCCGCCGCGCGGCGATTTCGACTGACCCCTGCAAATGAGATGCTTCCAGCGCGTTCGAGATCAGGTTGAAAAGCACTTGATGGAGACTGCTTTCGGGCATGTTCACCACGCAGTCCAGGGGGACTGGGGCCAGGCAGATCCGCACTCCTTGCTCCCTGCGCAATGGTTCGAGCAGAAGCAGGACGTCGTCCATGGCAGTGTGGATACTCTGCGCTCGCGACCTCTCCGCCCCTGGCGAATGCAGGGTGTACATCTGCCGGACGATATGGGCAATCCGATCGATCTCCGATTCAATGCGGTCCGCCATGTCGCGATCGGGGTGCGCGGCCGGCACTGCATCCTTGATCAGTTGAAAGGCGTACTTGATGCCCGCCAGCGGATTATTGATCTCGTGGGCCACGCGGGCCGCCATGCGACCGGTGCTGGCCAGTTTCTCGGCCTCGCCACGCAATCGATCGATGCGCCTGCGCTCGGTAATGTCCTGCCCGACGACGAGCGCGGCGGGGCGTCCGCCCAGCATAAAGGGGACCGAGATCGACTCGGTTAACACTACCGCGCCATCGCGTCGCACGATATGCAATTCCAGCGGCGTATTAGACTTGCGGCGGTCGATTCTCCGCATCCGTTTCAAGATCTCGTCATGGTCCGAGGCCGCGATGGTGGACAATACCTCCACTCCCACGACATCCTCCCGGCGTTCGTAGCCCATTAAGTCGGCGCCGCGGGGGTTGGCAAAGACAATGCGACCGTCCTGGACGGCCAGTATGGACACCGGTGCGACTTCGACCAACAGCCGGTATCGTTCTTCGCTTTCGCGGAGTTCGTCTTCAGCATGCTTGAGATCGGTGATATCGCGCATGCTGGCGAGCAATCCGGTGACCGACCCATCGGCATCCCGGTAAGGCGTATAGCGAACATCCAGGAACCGTCGACCTTCCGTGGCGAAATCGAACCAGGCCTGATAGCGGACTTCCCGACCGGACAGGCACGCATCGAACCGACTCTTCATGGTTGCCAAAAATGCCTCGCGACCCACGACGTCTTCCACCAGGTGTCCCACGATCGCGTCGCGCGGCAGGCCGGTCCGCTGGAGATAGGCGTCGTTGACGGTGCGATAGCGATAGTGCCTGTCCACTAAGGCAATCGAGTCGGGCGTGGCGGAGGTGATGCGTTGGTATTGGGTGAGTTGCTCCTCGAACTCTTTGCGCTGAGTAATGTCGGTGCAGATATCGAGCAACATGTCGCGCCGCTGAAGGCGGATAGAGCGGCGGTTCACCAGCATGCTGCGCGGGGTCCCGTCCTTTGTTCTGTGAACCGTTTCAAACGTGTCGCAATCTCGCATGCGCACCGTTGTGAGATACTCATCCCCTTTCTTCGCGCGGTCGATATTCTCCAAATCGTAGACCGTCAGTCCGGCAATTTCGCTCGGTGAGTAGCCGAGCGTCGCTTGGGCGACGCCGTTGAAGTCCACAAGCTGTCCGGTCCACGCGTCGATTAAGAGAATGGAATTCGGAGCCTGCTCGAACACCGAGCGGAATTTCGCCTCGCTCTCCTGTAACTGGTCAACGGCCTTTCGTTGAGCCAGTCCCATCGCCAAGCTACCGGCCAATCGTTCCAGTTGGGCGATCATCTCGGCCGTAAACAGGCCGCGTCGCGGATCGTTCAGTTGCATCAGTCCAAACGTCTCTCCTCCGACACGCAATGGGATGAGGGCCACCGACTCGTATCCCTGGCCATGGCAGCGGTTGCGCGTTCGCGCCTGCCGGTCCACCTCGCTCGTCGAAGCCAATAGCGCACTCGTACTGTTCGTCCAAAAACTACCCTCCGAGGTAAAAAAAGGTCGGGCCGGGTCAAACCGGTTCTGCAACACGTTGCCGCACATGCATTCCAGAACCGGACTGCCGTTGCCGTTGCACAACAACCTGCCCGCCGCGTCGTACGCACAGAGGTGATTCTCCATCGCGACAAACGATGAGGGAAAGCCTTGCGTCTCGAAGTACGGATAATCGTCGCCGTCGCGCAAACGAATACCAACCGCCTCACAGCCAGACCACTCCCGCAGAAGTCCCGAGGCCTCGCGCATCAAGCTGCGCAGATCGGTGGCCGAGTCCAGGAGATGCAGTAATTTGATCGTGATCTGCCGTTCGCGGTCCATTAACAGTTGATACGTGATGTCCGTGGCGTAGATGGCCACGGCGACTTACTGTCCCGTCGTCATCGACGATCGGGTTCAGCAGGCTCCTCCAATGCCTGCCGTCGCTCTGATCGAAAAACTCAACCGCGCGGCGCGTCTCTACCGCTCGCTTGACCTGCGCACGGCGATTCTCCGCGACATCCGGCGCAAAGCAATCGAAGACGTTCGACCCCTGGAAGCGATCAGGATCAATGCCGAGCCGTTGAGCGGCCGTTCGATTGACTTCCAGTAGCCGTCCGCCCGGTTCCACCAAGAGCATGTAATCCAGGCAGGCGTCCAACAGGGCACGCAATGCTCGTTGGCTCTGCCGAACCGTCTCCTGGGCGGATCTCCGTTGCGTGACATCCACCAATGTGCCCTGAACCATCCACGGCTTCCCGCCGCTATCGCAAACGTTCTGAATCGATTCCTGCACCCAACCGATCACGCCGTCCTTACGCACGATCCGGTATTCCCGCTCACAGGAATAGTCGGGAATCGTCCACAGCTTCTGTTCGTCAGCCGAGTGAAATATATGCCGATCGTCATCGTGCACGATGTGATCCCAGCGCAGGTCGCCGGCCAGGAATTCTTGCTCGCTGTAGCCCGTTATCTCCGCCACGCGGCCACGGAAGAACACTGGCTGGAAGTTCTTGACACCGCGGAAAACGATACCGTGAAAGGACTCGATGAGTGCCCGGTAGGGACTACTTTCCACTCGCAATAACAAGCAGACTGGCCCCCCTGTGGAACTGGAAGCGGGGTATACCTGATACTCCGTCGGACGTGTGGAACCATCCCGACACAAGGCGTGCGCGGTGGCCACCGTCCCAACGAAAGTTGCGGGCAGGTGCCTGAGCGTCTGGAGCATCTGGTGGTCCGAGGGAATCAGCAGCTGCGACAAGTGCATTTGGCACAGTTCATTCTGCGAGTATCCCAATAGCGCGCCAGCCGCCGGGTTGGCATCGGCAATGGCCCCCGTTGGCTCGACCAGCAGGATCGCGTCAGCGAGCTGCCTCCAGAGAAGCTGTAAGAGTTCAGCCGGATCGCGCACTCGACACCGGCCCCATGCTCCAAGCGGTTCTCCGGCCTGCTGCTGAGCAGGCGCGTGATCGTTCTGACCGAACATCATTAGACTCCCTCACGTCCGCGAGCTGGGGCATCACAATCCGAGGACGATCCGCTGATTTGGCACCACGTGTCCGAGTGCCATGCCACCACAGGACTGGGAGACCGATCGGCCACGCACTTCAAACCACGGCGTGGAGTTTACCAAAAGTGATCGATGGAGGCGAGCGCAGAAGTACGGTGGCGCGGAAGATGCGTGCAGGGGAGGACCGGGGCCACGGGGGGCGCACGACGGTCGATATACCGGGCTCGCACGACATTCGTGCGGGTTGATGTCGCAGACCCCTTGAAGGGACCACCACCTTTGACGATTGTGCGCGGCATAGCGATCGTGCTGGCACCACTTTTGCGCCCGAAAGTTGTTTCATGCTATGTTTTCCAGAGCAAAACGGCGGGGTTGCGCAGTGGATTCCCCGTAATGCGGGCTCGGATGGTCAGGCCGAGCCGCCTGATTTGACAGGGGCAAGTCCTGTCGCTTGAAGGCACAAACGGGTCTCAGCTGGGAGTCGCTCTTGGCTGATCCGGGCTGTGTCTTTTTTTTCGCGCTGTCGGGGTTGGTTCCTGTGAGTGGAAGGTACGTGACCGGACGCCGGATAGGAAACGGACGCCTGCACCGTGCACGTGCCAGTCGTGCGAGGGAATCACATGGATAGGAAACCACATGGATAGGCACTACGAGAAAACCACAGGCGCTTCGCACGTGGGGATCATCGAGTTTTTTCGCCGGCGTGTTTTCATGCTGATGCTCGGCGGCGTGCTCTTGACGATTCTGGGTTGGGTGACCGTGGAATACTACGGCTACCGGCAGAACGCGCAGTTTCGGCGAGAAAGTCTTGTCGATGCCAAGCAAGCCGAAATCCGCTCGCACGTGGACAGCGCCATGGAGTTCATCTCGTCCGCTCGCCGCACCGACGAAAGCCGGCTGCGCGCGAGACTTCAGAGCCGCGTGGACGAAGCATGGAACCTGGTTGACCGGCTGTACAGGCAGGGCGGTCGGGAATTGGTGCCCGCCCGGTCGAACACGATTCGCGACACGCTCCGAGCCATGCGTTGGAACCAAGGCAAGGGATATTATCTTGTGGTCGATCTGCGCGGAATCACGCAGGTGCACCCCCTTCATCCCGAATGGGAGGGGACAGACATTTCGGGATTACTCGACGATCAAGTCTCGCACTTGATGCGGGACTTTCTGCGCATGGCAGACGATACAGAGGCAGGATGCAGCGGGTACCGTTGGGAGCCAGCGGTTCCGACAGAAGACAAGTTCTCGAGAGTCTCCTACGTGCGCTTGTTCGAACCCCTGGGATGGATTATCGGTACGGGTGAATGCAGCAATGACGCCGATGCGGCACTTCAGGCCGAGATCCAGCAAGGGCTGCGTGCCATGTCATATGCCGAGGGAGAAGGCTACATCTTCGTCAGAAGCAGCGATGGCAGAGAACTGGTGAACCGTACACAACCGGAACTGATTGGCTGCGAGCTGCGGGACGCGACGGATGCCGAGGTGTTTCGGAAACTCCAGGGTGCCGCAGCGCAACCTGGAGGAGGTTTTGTGCGGTACGTCTGGAACAAGCCGAGCCTGAAACGGCCGGTGGAGAAGTTGTCGTATGCGCGCCGCGTGCCCGACTGGGAGTGGGTGGTTGGCAGCGGCTTGTATCTGGATGACATCGACGCGGCGATCGCGGCCGAGCGGGCGGAGTTGACGCGGGGGGTGCTCAGGCACGTCGGTATTGCGACGGCGATCGGTTTTCTGGTCTGCCTGCTGATCATGCTGTTGTGGCGTTCGGCGACCCGCTGTTTGCAGGCGGATATCGCGCCGCTGGAGGATTTTTTCCGCGCGGCGGTGAACGTGGGGTGTCGCGCAAACCCCGGGGCCTTTCGGTTCGCGGAGTTTGCCACGTTGGCGGCATGCGCAAACCGCATGGTCGATGCCCGAGACGAAAGCGAGCGGCAACTGGCCGCCACGCTCAACTCGATTGGCGACGGCGTCATCAGCACGGATATTCGCGGCATAGTGATCGGCATAAACCCCGTGGCCGAGCGACTGGTTCAGTGGTCGAAGAAGGAGGCCCTGGGGAGACCGATCGAAGAGATCATGAGCTTAGTCGATGCCAGGTCCGGGCTGACGGTCGACAATCCCGCTCGAAAAGCCCTCAGCCAGGACGGTATTGTCGAGGCCAATGAAACGGTGTTGGTTCGCCGCGACGGATCCGCTCTGCACATTGCCGATAGTGCCGCGCCCATTCGGGACACGCTGGGTAACACCACCGGTTCGGTGCTTGTGCTTCGTGATGTGACGGAAGTCTATCGCGGCCGCGTGCAGCTGGAGGAGCAAGAGGCGTTTCAACGCGTTCTGTTCCAGAGCTTGCAGGCGGGGGTCATCGTCATCGATCCCGACACCCACGTCATCGAGTATGTGAATCCCGCCGCGGCGACCATGTTTGGAGTCCCCATGGCGGATATTGTCGGCAATACCTGCCATCAATACCTGTGTCCTGCCCAGCAGGGTGCCTGTCCCATCACGGATCTGCACCAGTCGGTGGACCACAGCGATCGAGTCATGGTGCGGGCCGACGGCAGTCACTTGCGCGTGCTCAAGACGGTGGTTGCCGTGGAGCTTAATGGACGCCGGCGGTTGCTCGAGACATTCGTCGACATCAGCGAGTTAAAGGCATCGCAGGATGCGTTGCGCGTCAGTAACGAGCGGTTTGATCAGATCGCAGAAATCAGTCGCGAGGTGGTTTGGGAAGTGGATGCGGCGGGACGGTTCACGTACGTGAGCCGCGCCGCCGAAGACGTGTTTGGTTACCGTGGTGATGAATTGGTGGGAAAGCTGAATTTCTTCGACCTCCATCCGCAACCGGGGCGGGAGGCTTTTCGGGCCACCGTTCTCGCACTGTTCGCTCGTCACCAACCCGTGCAGCAGTTCGTGAACCAGATTGTGACGAAGCAAGGTCACATTATCTGGGTGTCCACCAACGGCGTGCCCGTGATGGACGGGGCCGGGGAACTGCTGGGGTACCGCGGATCGGATCTGGATGTCACCCAACAGAAGACTTCCGAAACGTTGTTGCGCGAGAGTCAAGAGAGATTGGAGACGGTTCTGCACGCCGCCCAGGACGCCGTCATCATGCTCGACGGCACGGGGAACATTTCGATGTGGAATGACGCTGCCACGCGCATTTTCGGCTATACGGCCGGCGAGGTGTGCGGTCGGAAGCTGCAC
The DNA here is from genome assembly GCA_963802295.1 of uncultured Planctomycetota bacterium. Classification (GTDB taxonomy): domain Bacteria; phylum Planctomycetota; class Planctomycetia; order Pirellulales; family Pirellulaceae; genus JAJRVM01. The sequence goes on from CAWDIM010000019.1 coordinate 409,206, forward strand.
ACGCTGGTGACGCCTCCCCAATACCGCGAGGCTCACCTGCGGGCTTTCCCGCACTTCCAACGCGAGGGGACGGGAAACGCCGTGGGACGGGTCGTGGAATTGTCGGCTCTGCGGAAAGGAGGAGAGGAGTTTCCGATCGAACTCTCTCTTTCGTCCGTGCAACTGCACGGTGAGTGGCATGCGGTGGGAATCCTCCGCGATATCACCGATCGCAAGCGGTCGGAGAAGAGCCTCGAGTTGCAGCGGGAAATGCTCGATCGCGAGCGGAATAATCTGCAGGCGATATTCGATACGGCCCAGGTCGGATTGCTGTTGGTCGATGAGCATTCCCGGGTGACGCGAGTCAATGACGTGGCCGCTCATCTCGTCGGTAAGAACGTCTCCGAGTTGCTCGGTCGTCAGCCGGGCGAAGGATTGAACTGCGTGTATACGTTGGAGAATCGAGTTCGTTGCGGAGAGACCCCCCATTGTCTGCGCTGCCCCGTCCGCAACACTGTTCGCGCCGTGCTGCACAACAACGAAGAGATGCACGGTGTTGAAGCGTCGATGAACCTGGTCGTCGATGGCCGTTGCGAGGAGTTTCATTTCGCGTTGAGCGCAGCGCCGCTGAAGATGGACGGCAAAAACCACGCACTGTTGGCGATTACCGACATTACGTTGCGCAGGCGGACCGAGAACGAGCTGAGGGTTTCGCGGGAGCAGTTGGCGGCTCACGTGGAAGCTCTCGAGTCGGCGAACCGGGCGCTGGAGGGGTCGAACCGCAAAGCCGAGGCCGCAACCCGCGCGAAGAGTGAGTTCCTGGCCAATATGAGTCACGAAATCCGGACCCCCATGACGGCCATTCTGGGCTACGTCGATTTCCTCCGGTGTGAAGCGGATCTGAAAAATGCGCCGCCGTCACGCCGAGAGGCCATCGACACGATTCATCGCAACGGGGAATACCTGCTGAGTCTGATCAACGACATTCTCGATCTGTCGAAGATCGAGGCGGACAAACTGGATATTGAACGAACCGCCTGTTCCCCCGCCAAGGTGCTGGCCGAAGTGGTGTCCCTGATGCGCGTGCGAGCGGAGGCCGCGCAACTGACGCTGGAGGTGGAGTATCGCGGCCGCATTCCGGCCACCATCCAGAGTGACCCGCTGAGATTGAAGCAGATCCTGATCAACGTGGTGGGAAATGCCATCAAGTTCACCGAAAAGGGCGGAGTGCGAATCATCGTGCGGATGCTGCACAGTGCCGGCAACCCTCCCTGTCTGCAGTTCGATGTCGTCGATAGCGGTATCGGCATTACACAGGAGCAACTGGGCAGACTGTTCACGCCGTTCACACAGGCCGACTCCTCCGCCACTCGAAGATTCGGAGGTACCGGACTGGGACTGACGATCAGCAAGCGGCTGGCGGAGATCCTCGGTGGCGATATCTCCGTCAGCAGCACGCCGTGCCAGGGGAGCACGTTCAGCGTCACCGTCAAGACGGGGTCGTTGCACGGATGCGAATGGGTCGATCCGTCGAGTGAACCGGTGAATGCTGCTCGCTCCGCCACCGATGACCACACGGCAGAGAACGTCCGGCTCTCTGGTCGGATTCTGGTGGCCGAGGATGGCCCCGACAATCAGCGTTTGATCACCTTCCTGCTCAACCGAGCCGGCGCGGATGTGACCGTCGTGGAGAACGGGCAAATAGCCTGCCAGCAGGCGTTGGCGGCGGAAGCGGCCGGCACCCCCTTCGCCGTGATCCTGATGGACATGCAGATGCCTGTGATGGACGGTTACACGGCCGTCCGCATGCTGCGCGAGAATCACTATCCAAGACCGATCATCGCGCTCACCGCACACGCCATGGACGGGAGCGAACGGGAATGTCGCGAGGCGGGTTGTACCGCGTACTTGAGCAAACCGATCGATCGCCACAGCTTTCTGCCGACGATTGCCGGCTGCATCCAACGGGGTCACGAAGAGAGAACGAACGTCGTGCCGATCGAGGCGTGCGACGTACTGGTGATATCGTGAGTGCCAGGCAGGCCAGTGAGAAGAAGTACGGAGAGAAGCACGGAAACATGCCCGATCGCGGTCCTGGTGGTGATCCGCGGCGAGTCCATTACAGGGACGAACGATGAGTTGTGATACGATGGCGAGCGAGCTTTCGCGACAAAAGGTTTCCTTACCGGCGGTCACCGGACGGTGTTTTCACGTGCTGGTGGTCGACGACGATCCGGCAGCCCGGCGGCTGGTCGGGGCGATCGTCTCGTCGGCGGGGCACCGGGTGTCGGAATCTCTCGACGGACTTCAGGCGCTGGAAGCGGTTCTGGAACAGCTACCCGATATCGTGATTTGCGACTGGGAAATGCCCGGACTCAACGGAGTTGAGTTCTGTCGCCGCCTGCGGCAGCGCGAGTTGGCCCATTACGTGTACGTGGTGCTGCTCACGGCGCGTTCGAATTCGACCGACATGATTGCCGGACTGCACGCGGGGGCGGATGACTTCGTCTCCAAACCGATTGATCAGGCGGTCCTGCTGGCCCGGATCGAGGCGGGTGGACGGATTCTGGCGATGGAGCAGAAACTGCGTGAGGCCTCGCGCAGCGACCCGCTCACGGGATTGTTGAATCGACGTGCCTTCCATGAACGATTCACCCAGGAATGGGAGCGTGCGAGGCGATACCACGGATTTCCCCTGTCCTGCGTGATGATCGATATCGACTACTTCAAACGCATTAACGATGCGCACGGGCATGCCGGCGGAGACGCGGTCATCAGACGCGTGGCCGAGGTCCTGTGTGACCAGTGCCGGTCGAGTGACGTGGCGTGCCGGTACGGCGGCGAGGAATTCTGCATTCTGTTGCCCGAGACCACGGAATTCGAGGCCGCCTGCTGGGCCGATCGGGCTCGTCTGGCGATCGCGCGCGCGCCGGTGCAACTGGAAAAAGCCGCGGCTAACGTGACGGTGAGTCTCGGAGTAGCTGAGAAGATGAATGACACAACCGGTCCCGAAAAACTGGCAGAGCTGGCCGATCAGGCGCTCATGACCGCCAAGCAGACGGGCCGCGACCGAGTGGTGCGGTTCAGTTCACTTCGTGATGGCATGATCGATCTGCCGGGAGCGGCGCAGCAGTTCGGTCCCCTTGTTGGCGTGGTGGCTCGCGACGTAATGTCCGCCGCGGTCTTCTGTCCCAGACAGTTCGACACCGTCCGCCAGACGACCGATTTCTTCCTCCAGCTGCGCGTCAACTCGGCTCCCGTGATCGACGAGTCGGGACTGGTCGTTGGCACTATCAATGAGGCAGATCTCCTGGAACGGACGGCGACGGGGCATGGTTGGAGCGACAAGATTGGCGACATCATGCGTACTGATGTTGTCTGCTATGAAGAAGAAACACCGATCCATGTTGTCTACCACTTCCTCTGTCGCATGTCGTTGCCGCGCGTCGTGGTTGTGCAACGAGGACGGCCTACGGGGGTCATCAGCCGAGCGACGCTCCTCCGGTGGTTCCGGAACTGGACGCGCACGCGAATCGAGCAGGCAGGAGAAGGGACCGCTGCGGAACGCGAATGTCGTCGCGCCGGGATCGTCAAGACGGCCGAGATGGCCGCCGCGCGAGCGGTCATGCTCTCGCAGTCCGTGGCGGGAGAAGAAGGAGACTATGTGCCGCGCGTCGTCGGGGAAGCCACCCGACTGGAAAGCCTCGTGCGCGACCTGCTGGCGCAGTGCAGCCGTTCACAAGTACCTTGTTAGTTCGACACTTCGCCGATGAATCATTCGCAACAATCCTATTCACGAGCAATACTTGAGGCGCGCCGGGATCGACCTCACACGAGGACCAAGCCATGTTGAACGACATCCGACAGCGGCTGCCGAGACTTCGGCAGGCACTGCGAACGTTGGTCAGGGAATCGGCCGCCCATGCGGTGCCGGAATATGCGTTGCTGCTGGCAATCATCGTGGCAGGCGGAGTTATCGCCTACCTGGTCGCGGGAGAGAACGCGGGCAACGTGTTTCGCGTTGCCGCGCACCACATGCAATCCGGTTCCCGTGACATGCCCGATCCGACTCGTCTTCACGACGCCGGTCGATCGGACGCCGAAGTGGCCACCAATGCCTCCGAAACGGCCCTCAGGGACAGAGGCTGGTGGTCGGCTCACGGCACGGCCACGCTGGGGGTCGGTGCCTGGATTGCCACGATGGCCGGCGGCGTGTGGCTCATGAAAGCAATGCGCAGACAGCCGGTCCAGGCTGCCGGACCCGCTGTCGAATTGCCCGCCGTGCCACCGTACGAGCCGACTACCTATGACCGTCTGGTCGAGAAACGCCAGCAAATTTGCCGCATCATCACGCGGAATGCGGAAAACACGACCAGCGACCACACGTTGGTAAGGCATCTGATGTCGCCCCATCTGGCCACCGTCCCGGCACAGGCGAGCGTGGAACAGGCACGAGAAATCATGTGCGACAAGGGAATTCGCCATTTGCTTGTCTGTCGCGACAACGGCACATTGCTCGGAATCGTCAGCGATCGCGACATCGTGCATCGCCCTGGCGTAACGGTGTCGGAGATCATGACGCCGCAGCCCGTCGTGGTATCGCCGGACATGGCTGTGGGAACTGCGATTACGTTGATGTTGAGCCGCAGTATTTCCTGTCTTCCCGTGATGGAGCACGACGAGTTATGTGGTGTCCTGACGACTACCGATGTGATGCTCTCCAGCCAATGCTTGCTGCAAGTCGTCGAGAGGTCGGCGTGCGGCCTATGCCTGAAGAAGGCTCCCAAACAGACGACGACTATCTCTGGCCCTGAGCAGCGGGAACGGCCGGCGGCCACCGCCGTCCAATCCAACTGCTGAGCCGAATGGAACGAGTTCATTCAAGGAATACCAACGATGCCCGCCACGCCAAGTATCCCGGTTGATCCGCATCAAGTTCTGCGACATGCCGAATTGCCTGCCTTGCCTCAGAGTGCCGTCCGCTTGTTGGACTTGTCGCGTGACCCGGAGAACGGGCCGCCGGAATTCGCCATCCCGATCGAATCGGATCCGGGCATGGCGGGGCAGGTGCTGCGGTTCGTCAACTCGTCCTATTTCGGTTTCTCGCGCGAGATCTCGTCGGTGCGCCAGGCCCTGGCCTTGGTCGGTATTCGGACCATCAATAACTTTGTCCTGTGGAGTGCCGTCTTCAGTACCGTGCCCGATCCTAAATGCGGCGCGTTCGCGCTGCAGCGCGTGTGGCGAGATTCGTTGCGGCGAGCTGTGTTTGCCCGCACATTGGCTCGTCAGTTACAGTTGGATGACTGTGATGGCCCGTTCACGGCGGCCTTGTTGCAGGACGTGGCCTTGCCGCTGCTGGTGCGCGCCGTGCGGGAACCCTATGCCCGACTACTGGAGCAAATCGACCATTCGACGACGCGGCTCTCGGAATTGGAGCATGAGGCATTCGGTTGGACTCATGCTGCCGTCAGCGGCATGCTCTGCCGACATTGGAACCTTCCCGACCCGTTCGCCGTGATGGTCGAGAACCACACGGAAGTCGAGTTTGGCCTGGCCAGGCTGGACAGCGATCCGATGCCGGCCCTCGTGGCCGTTTCCGCCTTGCTTCCTGGTACCCACGATGAAACGTGGCCGCAGCGCGATCTGTTTGGCGAGACGCTGCAAAGGATCGTCCCAACCACGGACTCTCAGCTCAGCAGGTTGTTCCAAGACACCGATCGACAATTCGTGGAACTGGCTCCCATGTTGAAATTGCCGGCCAACCAACGGCTGTTGGAAAGCCAATACTCTGAGCACGAACAAACCACCGCGCATGCCTGATCCGCTGTGGAAGCATCGCTCGGGCCGTGCTCAGGGGTCAGTTCCCGGCCTGCGCGCACGCTGAGCGCATGTGCCAGTTTTCGTGTGCGGTTGCGACCGCCGGCCGCGTGCAGGCGGATGGCGCTAAACGGCCGTCAGGAGGTGATCATGTCCTCCCCTTCGGACAGCACTTTCAATCCCAGAAGTTGGGCCAGGTCCTTGACGTTGTCGGCGTGGTCGCCGTAGTACACCACGCGGTGCAGCAGCGTCATCATGTCGTTGGGCAAGACTCCCGCACCCCAGCGGTGGAACAGCTGTCGAGCGTTGTCGACCTCGGCCACAACCTGGGTCCGGCAACCCCGGTCATCAAAATCGCACACTTCGACAATGGTCCCGGTGGTCAGCAGGATCGTGCTGAGATTGGCGATCTTGGCCCAGGTCAATTTCTGCCCGATGTCCGCGTTCATGAAGACTTCCAGCGAGGCGCCGAGGTTGTCGTCGCGATGACTGCGGATCGAGAATGGCAGCCGCTCGGACGCCGGTCCGCGCATTTTGGTCGGGGCGACACAGTGGGCATGGATGACGGCATTCTTGGCGGTGTCAATCAACGGATCGGAAATGAAGCCGGGGAGTCCGAATGCGTATTGGAACATCAGCATCGTGAGTGTGGAGTCCATGTCGGCCTCGCACGCTCCGACCACTCCCTCGTCCAGCAGCTTGCTGAATCCGAGACAGGGGTAGCCGAGCGTCTGAATGGGGATGCCGCCGAGGCATTTGACGGTGATCGCCTGCGCACCATGTTCGAGCATGAGCTTCTTCATGGCCAGATAGGTCTTGCACGACTTGACGATCTCTTCCCGAGTCGGTTCGATAATCTCCTTGGCCTGCGAGAACCAATAGGCTTCAGCCTCTTGCTCGGCGGCCGCGTCATCGATCGACTGATGAACCTGAATGAACTCGGGCGGCGTGACCTGAATGACCTCCGGGCCCAGCTTGTCACGGACTTGCTGGAAGTCCCTCGCCGCGTCAGTGCCAGCGGCGCAGCCCGGGTTCCCCATCAGAATGATCTTGGACTGCTTCATACGCGCAGGAACTCGCAACAATGCCGCCAGTCGGTCGATCTCGCCCATATCCCGCGACGGCGCGAGGATCAGTGGCAGGCCCTCCTGTTGCAGACGCGGCACGTACATCCAGTCATGGCCGCTGAACGGCTGCGAGTAGATGGCAACCGGCTTGCCCGCGTTGGCCAGCACTCGAAACGGTTCGGCATTGCCGAATGACAAGTGTATGACCAGGATGGCGTCGGCCTGGGATTGCTCGATCTTTGGCAGCAACTCGGCCGTCTGCTTGGCGTGATTGGTGATCAGCTCACCCCCTAGCCATTGCACGTCCCCGAGTGTGGTCTGGACCTGCGCGAGGTACGGGGCGAATTTCTCTTGGATCTCACGCGGCGCGTCGAAGTCGGGCTTCGGCCAGGCGCCCCCCGTTCCCAAGTACACCACGTAGATTTTGATCGGCGGCAACTGGGGCCAACCCGAGGCTTCGGCGGCAGCCAGGGGCCGCGCTGCCAAGCCACCTGCCAACAGCACGCCACCCGTCGTACCCAGAAACGATCGACGACTCATGGATAAGGACATCTTCTCTCTCCTGGCATGATCTTGGCATGATTTCCGTGCGGTGACGCGATCCGCGGGCGGCACCAGTCGGTTGCGAAAAGCCACGTGGTCCCCACGGCTGGCTGCCGTGGACTGCACGCCATTCTAACCGCAGCCGATACCTGGGGTCCACTGCCTAGACGGTCCACTGCCTGGCACCCACCTTTCGGATGGCGAGTGGCGGATCTGCTGCGCGAGATCCACCAAGATCACGCGGTGGCCGCCGAGAGAAAATCCATTGGATTCCGACGCGAGCGGCCACTCGCTTGCATCGAGCGGCAGTTGTGTCAGTTGCGACTGGCGATGAACCGCCGTTTGGACAATCGTTCGACCCCCAGATGGGCACTCAGGTCGGTGGCCGACACCAGCGTCTCGCCGGGATCTTCGCCACTGGCGGTCGCTCTGTTGGAGTAGGCGCCCTCGGTAACGACGCGCGTGGCCTGGTAAACCCAGGTTTCGGTGACGTCCAACTGATTGTCGCCGTCCGTATCGCCGCTGATGCGTGTGGGAGAGAAATCGTCGGCCGTCGTGCCTGTCGTGCCGTTGTCGTCCCTGACGATGATGTCTGTCAGGGCGATGTTACCAGTGTTGGTCACGCGGTAGGTGAAAGTGGCTGTCGATCCGATACTCAGGCTGGGGCCGGCACCGGTGCCGGTGTCGATGCCGTTGGTCAACTTCTGCACAGCAATGCCGGCGGTGAAACCGAAATGATTGCTGGCGTCGGCATCGCTGACATCGGCGACATCGGCGATGTCTGCTCCCGTCGAGTCCACGGGGTTGGCGGTCACGCTGCCTTGGTTTGTGTACTGTCCCGCGGTCACCGTGCGTGTCGCCTGATAGGTCCAGGTTTCGGTCGTGTCCAAGCGTCCGTCGCTGTTCGTGTCACCACTTTGCAGGGTGGGCGAAAAGTCGTCAGCCAAGTTGGCGGCGGTGCCGTTGTCGTCGCGGACGACGACCGTGGCCAGTGGTACCGTTCCAGTGTTGGTCACGACATAGGTGAATGTGGCGGTCCCCCCCACGGCGATGGCCGGTCCGGTGGCCGTGTTGGCGTCCTGGCCGTTGGTGGACTTGACAATGTTTATGCCGGTGACGATTCCCAGATGATTGCTCAGATCGTTATCACTCACGTCGGCCAGTCCGGCCACATCCGCACCCGCCGCGTCCACCGGATGGGCGGTGACGCTGCCTGTGTTGGTGTACTGCCCCAGGGTCACGGTGCGCGTGGCCTGGTAGGTCCAAGTTTCCGTCGTATCGAGCTGATTGTTGCTGTTGGTGTCACCACTCTGAAGAGTGGGCGTGATGTCATCGGCCGAGTTGGCAGGCGTCCCATTGTCGTCGCGGACGACGACCGTCGCCAAGGACGTGGTACCGGTATTGGTTACCACGTAGGTGAACGTGGCGGTCGAACCGACCACCAGCAGCGGACCGGTAGCGGTGTTGGCATCCTGCCCGTTCGTGGACTTGACGATATTGATGCCGGCGGTCAGTCCCAAGTGATTGCTCGGATCGCTGTCGGACACGTCGGCCAGGTCTTCGATATCGGCGCCGGTGAAATCGACCGGATTGGCGGTGACATTGCCGATGTTAGTGTATTGCCCGGCCGTCACGGTGCGCGTGGCCTGGAATGTCCACGTCTCGGTGGTGTCCAGTCGGTTGTCGCCATTCGTATCGCCGCTCTGGAAAGTGGCGTCAAAATCGTCCGCCGTATTACCGGCGGTGCCGTTGTCGTCGCGGACCGCAACGGTGGCCAGCGGCACATTGCCGGTGTTGGTGACGACGTAGGTGAACGTGGCGGTCGACCCAACTCCCAGGCTCGGACCGGGCGCGGAATTCGCATCCTGACCGTTGGTCGACTTGACGATATTGACACCCGTCGTCGCACCGAAATGGTTGCTGGGATCGCTGTCCGTGGCATCCGCCATGTCCGGGATGTCGGTGCCGTCCGCGTCGACCGGATTGCCGGTGACCGTGGCGGAGTTCGTGTACTGCCCGGCGGTCACGGTGCGCGTGGCTTGGTAGGTCCACGTCTCGGCGGTATCGAGTCGCCCATTGCCGTTCGTATCGCCGCTCTGGAAAGTGGCGTCGAAGTCGTCGGACGTGTTGCCGGCCGTGCCATTGTCATCGCGGATCGCCACCGAGCCCAACGCGACGTTGCCCGGGTTGGTGACAACATACGTGAATGTCGCCGTCGACCCGACACTCAGCACGGGCCCGGTGGCCGTGTTCGCGTCCTGGCCGTCGGTGGATTTGACCAGAATGACCGCGGCACTCACACCGAAGTGATTGCTCGGATCGCTGTCCGTGACCTGTGTCCCCCCACTGTCCTCGGCCGTGGCGCGGCCGATGTTCGTGTACTGGCCGGCCGTTACGACACGGGTCGCGGAATAGTTCCAGGTTTCCGTCGGTTCGAGGATGTCGTTGGCGTTCGTGTCGCCGTCCACGAATACCGGACTGAAGTCGTCGCCGGTGTCTCCCGCCGTGCCGTTGTCGTCCGTTACGACGACATTCTCCAGCGATGTGCCCCCCGTGCTGCGCACGGTGTAGGTGAACGTGGCCGTGGCGCCCACCGCCAGGTACGGCCCGGCGTCGACGGTGTTGGCGTCCTGCCCATTCGTGAACTTGACGATCTCGATGGAGGGCGCCAGATTCTCCAGATTGGCTGTCTCTTCGTTCGGTCTCAAGCTGCGTAGCACGGTGACCGTGGCATCCAGGTCGGACACGCCGTTGATCAGCAGCTCGATTGCGCCGATGGAGGTGAATGTGGCGCCGGCTCCGCCACCCACCACAAACGCGGAAAACGGCACGAAGATATCTTCGATCAAATCCTGGTCCGGTATGTTGATCGTGGTCGTCGAGAAATCGGTGCCATTCGTGTGCAGTCGCAGTTCGGCCGTGGCACCTGCCGAGTCTCCTCGCGTGGCGAGCAGCAAGCCGGCATTCGCGTCGCTGCCGGACAAGTCGACCGCTCCCAGTCCCGTGGCGTCCAACACCGTGGCGTCGCCATCGGCACCGTCATACTGAAGCAAGGCCGTGCCAACCACGGCATTGTCGGCCACGAAGGCGAACAGGTTCGAGTCGAACCGGTCAATCTGCACCGCCACGTCACCGCCGCCAGACACATACGTGACAAGTACATCCCGTTCGCCACCGATCGCTTCCAAGGCGGCCATGGCACTGCTGACAGTGACCGACAGGGGATTGGCCGTGACCGTCTGTTCGGTTGTGTCAAATGTATCAACAGTCTGCACGGTCGTACCGTTGATGTTGGCCGTGGTGATGGTGACCAGGGCCGCGGCCGGTGGTGAAAAACCGACGGCCGGGAGCTGCCTGACAAAATAGTCGTCGGCCGTGAGTGTGTTGGCCACCAGCAGGCCACCCGCATTGGTGCTCGCGAACCGATACACCCCCGAGGCGTTCGTGGTCGTCGTGCCGAGCAGTGTATCGACGGCCGAATCGAATGTGTTGTCGCCGTTGTCACGGTAGAGCTCGACCGTCGCGCCGTTGATCCGCGTGTCGTCCAACGTCAGGCCGTCGCCCGTGAGATCCACGAAGGCCGTGCCACCGATGGCAGCCAGGTCGAGCGCCATCAGGTTGCGCGTTTCCAGAGGTTCAAACATCAAGCGGCGGGGCGCCACCGTGCGTCTCTTCTTCGATATCTTTGTAGGTCGAAAAAAAACCATGGCAGGCTCTCGTGTTGACAGGGGAGATTCAATCGGCAATTCGCGTGTACTCGGTCAGGTGCAAGGTCAAGTTCGAATTTCCGGGATCGGGCAGGTGGTGCGCGGCGGTCCCGTTATGTTCACCAGGTTCGTTCCAGTCCCAGGCTCAGCCCGTTGACCCATAAATCGCTCTCGACAAAGGCAAACACGGGTCGTTCGAGTCCCGTGAAGGGCTCAGTCTCTGGCGGAAACAGGTTGGGGTTCACATCGCGATCAATCTGGTCACCCGGCCGCACGACACTGCTCCAGTACAGGAACGTGTACCCAATCGTCGCGCGCCACTGCGGGGAAAGACGGCATCCCAGCGTGATTCCCAATTCGGGCACCACGGCAAACCGATCGCGGGAGTACTCGCCGATGTTGGTCCGCTGCGCCAACAGGCCACCCGTGGCGTTTTCGAAGTTGTTTCCTACGCCTCCTGAACCACGTAGCGAGGTGGAACCGGCAATCGACACACGCTGACGGTTGGAACCCAGGGCTAACCTCATGAACAAATCCAGCGAATACGGACCCTGGCACCCCTGCCAGACCACTCCAATGTCCGCGCCATTGAACGAGTTGCCTGTTTCAAACCGGTCTTCGATCAGAAATTGCCCGTTGTCCGGTGATGGTAACAGGCTCGTCAGGTTTTCGTTGATCTGCAGGTTCTCCGCGAATCTCAGGTATCGCCAACCCGCGTAACCGGCGAAGTGGCTCTGCGTCGGCGTACTGCAGCGGCTGAACAGAGCGGGACGGCAACTGCAGGATTGGCCGAATGTCCGCAGGCCGTGAAGCCCGACTCCATAGAGCTGACTGGTCGCTTCCACCGTCACACTGCCGCTGAGTTGTCCGGGAAACGCCACGAGTTCGGCGTCTTCACCGCCACTGGGTAAGGCTGTCGAAGTCAGCACGTTGAAGAACGGGCGCGCGATCACGCCGCTGCCGGCCGCGCCCGTACCACTGAACGTGGAACTGTCGGTGACCTCTCCAATAAAGAACCCCTCAGCCTCCCAGGCGTACGTCTGGCAGGGATCGGCCCAGAGGCCCAGCCGCAGTCTCCCGCCGGAGTACATTTGGTCCAGCATCTGCCCCCCCACTAAGGTCTCGGTACCAACCGCCCCCAGCACGCCTTCGGAAGCTACCGCGGAGCTCGTCACCAAAGCCGGGACCTGCATCGGCCGCGGCCACCACATCAAGTACTCGGCCTGCAGCCAACCGCCCAGGCAGGGCTGGCATGCGCTGCCGCACGAGGTGGTACAGCCCGTGTGAGAGTCGAGAATCGCTGAGTCGGCGGACGGCATCTCCATCTCCGCGTCCATCAGGATGGGCGGATCGGCGTCGGCCGGCCCGATACTGCCAAGCGGTCCGTCTTCCCCTGCTAGCGTCGGCTGATGCATCACTTGCCGCGCCGGGACCTTGCCCGTGGATTGCGAACGCGGAGCGGCCGTGCGTCGGGGAGGACTCGCGGTATTGATTCGGCGCTGCGCCAGCGTTTCGGTGCCGGTAGCTGCTATAGCCAAGAACGCCAAACCGACTAGCCAATGTCTCGCTATTCTCACCGCTCGACCTTCCATGCAAGACGGAACCGGTCGCCATGAATGTCGACCAGACTCCGCAGTGAAGACCCCCCGCCGGCAGATTGTCCTACGCCCGCGTACGCCAGTTCTTTTCACTGGGTATCGGTCGTTACAACCGGAATATTTTAGGCAAAGGGAATATTTCCACTAATCGTCACAGTCGACCCCTCGCCGGCCCGGCGCGTGGACGGATCCTCTTTCGGCCATTACGTGCAGGGAGGCATATTCATCGAGAAAGGTCAGTGCGGCGGGCCGGCTTCGAGTGATCAGACAGCCGGGGGGATCGCCGCCTGTTGCCGGCAACGCGACTGTCTGTCCTCAAGACTCGGTGTTGGAGATTCCGTTCGAAGCGAACAGAACCAACACCCGAGACCATGGGCAGGAGGTGAGCGACGAACGCTTATTGCTCTGTCGGGCCCAACACACCGAATTCCCAGATGGTGGGGGCGAAGGTTGCCTCCAGGATATGTAGGCGGATGTAACGCGCAGAGACGGGAGGGAACTGCACCTCGAAACGCTCCCCTGCCCTCTCGCCGCTGGTGGCGGTCTGCCAAGGTTCGTTGGGATCCACGCGATATTCAATCTGGAATTTCGTAATGCGGGGTTCGAGTTCGAAGATCCGCGCCTGACCGATCGTCTGGGGTTCGCGCAAGTCCACTTCGAGCCAGCATTCTCGCACTTCGTCTGCCGTGGCCCACCGCGTTTGCAGGTCGTCGTCCACCGCCTTGTCCGGACCGAACGATGTGCCGGCTGGGTGAACGTTGGACGCTTCGGCCGGCTGATGTGCCGCCAGCGACCCGGATCCCGCCGGGTATGCGATCCGTTCGCTGTGATAAGCCCCCAAGCGGCAGATGGCTGGGCATGCTGCGGCCTGGTCGATCACCAGCCGCACGGCGTCGGCGGTGATGGTTGGAATCCGCAGCAGGTTCCGTTGTCCGATGATCGTACCCTGCGCCACCGTCCGCCATTGGCTCCCCGATCGTACCTCGACATGGTATTGTCGCACACGTTCGCCCAGCGGAAGGTACTCTTGCACGTTGATCAGATTGATTGGAGAGGCGTCGTGCAGGGTGATCTCCACAGAACCGGTGCATCGGCCGTCATCGGTGGCCCAATACGTGTCGAGGTTCCCGTCGATAACGTTCACCGCGCCGAATTGTGGGTCGTTGCCTCGCACGTTGTCGGCCCGCACGTCGGCGTTGGCACACAGGTCCGTCTGGAAGATCTCGTCCAGCGCACCGCGAAATTCACTCAACCGCTGGACATCGAATTTCGACAATCGCCCCTCGCCATCGGGCGGGACATTCAGCAGAAGTACGCTGTTGCGTCCGACCGACTTGAAATAGATGTCCAGCAACTGCTCCAGGCTCTTGACCTGGTGATCCTGTGCGGCATGGTAGAACCAGCCGGGACGAATCGAGACGTCACATTCAGCTGGATACCAGACTTTGCCATCCGTGGCGTTGCGCTGTTGATCGTTGGCGTCCTGGACACTTGATTCGCCTTCGCGTGCCACACCCGATTCGTTGCCTACCCACCGCACGTCCGGGCCGCAAATCGCGATCAGAGCGGTCGGTGCGAGCTGGCGGATCGTGCCATAGAAGCGGTCCCAGTCATAGACCTGCCGCTTGCCGTTGGGACCTTCCCCACAAGCACCGTCGAACCAGACTTCGGCCAGTGGCCCGTAGGTGGTCAGCAGCTCGGTGAGCTGATTGACAAAATGCTGATTGTACTTGGGGCTGTCGCCGTAGGACGGTTCGTGGCGATCCCAGGGTGAGAGATAGAAAGCGGCGGGCATCTGCTCCGCTCGGCAGGCATCGACAAACTGTCGCATCACATCGCCCTGGCCGTTGAGCCACTTGCTCGAACGGACACTATGGTCCGTGTATTGGCTCGGCCATAGGCAGAAGCCATCGTGGTGCTTGGCGGTGAGGATCATCATGCCAAACCCCGCCTCACGGGCCACACGCACCCACTGACGACAATCCAGATCCGTGGGATGGAACACCGCGGGGCTTTCCGTCCCCTCACCCCATTCGCGATCCGTAAACGTATTGATGCCGAAATGCAGGAACATCGTCAGTTCCGCACGCTGCCAGCGCAGTTGTTGTGCCGAAGGGACCGGCAGCAGCGGCGCGGGGGGTTCCACGGCCTGATTTGATGAACAAGCCAATAAGACGACCCCGGCAAAGACCACGCGATTCATGTCTCATCTCCCAGGAAGATCGACTCGGCTGCCTTAACTGAACGACAGGTCCCCCGTGGACGGCCGAATCGGCGTTGACCATTCTAACGCGGCGCTCCGCCACAACCAAACAGGAAATCCGAAATCCCACATTCGGAATCCTCACGCGGCCTAAGTCTCAACCAAAACAGGAAATCCGAAATTTCAATATCGAAAACCTAAACAAATTCAAATTCAAAATCTAAAACTCAAGAACAGAAACCTCCGCTGCCGGCAAAATCGCGGCGGGCGGGCCACAAGCAGCATGCCCTACTGTCCTCCGTTTTCCCTTCTTCCCTTTCCCCCTTATTTCTGTGATTCGAATGTGTCTGCGATGTTTGGCATATCGTGCTTCGGATTTCGAATTCTGTCCAAACACGTGCGCACGGCGAGTGCATGTTCTGAATCCGGCCGATGGGGCGGCGATGAGAGCGAGTAAGGAATCGAGCGGGGGACGAGCGACGGCCAGAACCAAAGAAAACTAGCCGTGGTTGTGAAAGCGAATCAACTCAATTCCCTCGCGCGCATCGTAGCTCAGCAACATCGCATTGCGCCGCCCGCACTTGCGCATGATGCTGTGGTATAGCGAGCGTTCTTCAGGCCACGGATAGGCGTACACCAAATCGAAATCCCGCAGTTCCATATCCAGTTCGTCGTAAGCCGCGGCAGCGTCGACGATGGTCCGGTGCACTTCTTCTTCTGCCGGATTCCAGCGAAAGTCGGCTGGGATGAAGCTCCCCTGGGCAAACCGTGCCTGGGGACCGTACACCGCCGCAAAACCTTCTGCATAATCAACGAGGTCCGGTTCCGCCTCAATGCCATAAGCCTCAAAGCCCATGCGGCTGGCCATGATGGTCACCACCCCCAGGCCCGAACCCCATTCCAGAAACGTCACCACGCTGCCCCTCAGTCGAGCCAATGACTCATACACGGCACGGTAATCGGCGCTGACATACCCATGAAAAGCCGGCGCATCGTGATGTTGGTCCCACAGGCCATCCGCCTCGGCCCACAGGCGGCCAAATTCGACCAGCAGCGTTTCGTCCGGGTCGCGCGAGGAATCGAATTCTGCATGTGCCTGGCGACTCACGGCGCTCTTCTCCGGCGCGTCTGATGGAATCAAGCTCGCCGTGAAATCGGACTCGCAACGATCCTCTTCCCCTGCGACAACGCCGCAGTCTACCGTTAGTCACGGGTTTGGGGAACCGTCGGGCGGCGACCCGAATGCCCAATCACCCCGCCGCGGTCCGCGGTTTCTTGAGCGGACGCCATCCGGGGGCCTGCGGCAAGAGCGGAAGTTCCGCATAATCCATCACTTGCGGGACCGCGTCCGCTTGCGAGCCGAGCACAACGTCCTGTCGGGGAGCAGAAACCCACGCGCTCACCTAAACTCGGCCAATGTCGGCCGGCGAGTAACCACCCGTTTGTACCCGAATCAACCCGTTTGTACCCCAATCAAATCGGGACAAATGACCGGCGCGTTCGAGCGACTGCCGCGGGACAAACGGGCTTTCGGCTGCCGCTCCCGCAGCGCGCTGGAACGGGCGAGACGCTTTGCCCAAACGCCCCGGAAGTGCTATCCTGCTGGGCAATCTGTCGAAACCTTTCTCGTTCGAGAGGGTTAACGCATCGCTGGCGCAGATCCGTCCTTCCGGCTGGTGAGTAGCCGACCGGTTATTGTCTCGGGGGGGCGCTGTGACAAGCACTTGTACTGTATCGCACAGCAGTGACGTGTCCGGCGCGAATATCTCGGGCCGGGCGTCGCGACCGCTCAGGTGGCGGGTATCGGAAGCAACATAGGTGCGGTATTGCGTGAGCGCGGGGGGGCGTGCCGGCAAAAAAACGGCTGCCGGGGATTCTCAAACAGTGAGGAGTGATGAATGACCAGGCTTAACGTGCTTTTTCTCTGTACGGGCAACTCATGCCGCAGCCAGATGGCCGAAGGTTGGGCGCGACACCTCAAGAGCGATGTCTTGGAGGCCTATTCGGCAGGAATCGAAACACATGGCCTGAATCCCAACGCGGTGCAAGTCATGGCGGAGGTCGGCGTAGACATTTCGGGACACCGGTCGAAGCTTTTGGATGAGCTGCGTGACATCAGGTTTGACCACGTTGTGACGGTCTGCGGGCACGCGCACGAATCGTGCCCGGTACTGCCTGGCCACACGAAGGTCACGCATGTTGGTTTTGATGACCCGCCACGTCTGGCCCAAACGGCCGCGACGCAGGCCGAGGCACTGGGCCACTACCGCCGCGTTCGCGACGAGATTCGCGCGTTTGTCGAGACACTTCCGGAAGCGTTGAATTCGTGAGCGTGGTGGCCGCAAACAGTGGTCATTCGTCGGGCTACGGGGGACGTTCGCAATCCGACGGGACCTTCGTCGCGAGATCTGGTAGAATTGGTATCGAGCCAAACTGGGTCCTCGACTGCCACGCCTGACCGATGCTCTTCATCACGTTGGAAGCTGTGGCGAAGCGTCGCCAAGAAAGAAAGTCAGAACAGTCTCATGCGTTACGGAACGGTAGTACAGTATTTCCCTGCCAAGGGATTCGGGTTCATTCGGCCCGACGTCGGCCCGGATGTGTTTTTTCATGTCACGGCTTTGGGCGCTTGTGAGCCGCCGGTGCAGATCGCGCCCGGTCAGCCGGTGAAGTACGAGCTCGAGCCCGTCACCGAATCGACGGCTCGGAATCGACGCGCTGATGGTGACGAAGATTCCACGAGGCCCGCACAAGCGGTGCGCCCTCAGGCCAAATTGGTTGAGTTGATCGACAGAATTCCCGGTGCGACGCTCGAGGAGTCCACGGACCAGCAGCCGCTGGCTCGTCATCCGCGAGCCCGGCAGAAGAAACCGACCTGGCGACGATGACCGAGCCCCAAAAGATGCCGAGGACGAAACGCGTCTGCTTGGACGGACGACAGAGAAATGGAAGCCCCACTGGACCGCGATTCAGCAAGGCAAGAGTTTCGTGATCGAAACGGTTTTGCGCACGAGGACCGGCCGGGTCTTTCCTGTGGAGGTTAGCGTCAACTACATGAACTTCGATGGGAAGGAGTATAACTGCGCCTTTGCCCGAGACATCAGTGAGCGGAAAGCGGCTCAAAAGCGCACTCCCATGACGGCAATTCTTGGGTACAGCCACATTCTCCTGACAGGGGCACACGAGGAAGAAACCACCGAAGCCTGCCGGATTATCAAACGCAACGGCGAGCATCTGCTCCACGTCATCAACGATATCCTGGATCTCTCGAAGATCGAGGCCGGGAAGCAGGATATGGATTTCCAGCCCTGCTCGTTGCGGCAGCTTGTCTCGGAGGTCATCTCCACGATGCAGGTGCGGGCGGACGCCAAGGGCTTTCCCCTGTCGGTCGAGTTTAAGGAGAAAATCCCCGACAAGATCCTGACGGCCCCTATTCGTCTGCGGCAGATCTTGGTCAATCTGATCGGCAACGCCATCAAGTTCACCGAGACGGGGGGCGTTCGCGTTGTGGTTCAGAACGACGCAACATCGAACGCTGGCGAAATACTCCGATTCGACATTGTTGATACCGGCACCGGAATCGATGAAAACCAGATCCCTCTGCTGTTCCAGCCGTTCTCGCAGGTGGATGGTTCTGCCCGCCGTCGATTCGGAGGGACCGGTCTTGGCTTGGCAATCAGCAAACGACTGGCCCAGATGTTGGGCGGCGGCATCACGGTGTCCAGCATCTTGGGAAAGGGGACGACCTTCTCGGCAACCATCGAATCAAGGTCAGTCAGCGGTTCAGGTAACCCGGATCACTCCACAGCGGCAGGCGAACACCAGCCATCGGCGACCGAGATCGCACCCACACTGGACTGCCGAATTCTGCTCGCTGAAGACGGCCCTGACAATCAGCGTTTGATCGCTTTTCTCCTGCGAAATGCGGGAGCCGATGTGACCGTGGTCGAGGATGGGCAAAAGGCAGTGCAGTATCTCGTGGGACAGGCTGCGGAACAACGACCGTTCGATATCGTCCTGATGGACATGCAGATGCCGGTACTCGACGGCTACGAAGCAACACGCACACTCCGGAAAAGCGGCTACCAAGGGCCGATCATCGCCTTGACCGCTCATGCGATGATGGAGGATCGACAGCGGTGCCTCGACGCTGGCTGCGACGAGTATCTCCAGAAACCAGTGGAGCGAGTGGAAATGCTGCAAGTGATCGCAAAATCCGCTTCCCTGGGCCGGCGATCCGAGGTCTCCGCCGGCGTGAATGGGAAATGCACCGACTGAATGAACATGGCACCCCACTACCCACACCTCAGCTTCGTCATTTCCCAATCGGAATAAGTTCTTGCCGTTTTGCACGTACCAAGATCGCGTCGGCTTGCGAAAATGCGACGGGTGGCACTGGCTGAGCGAGCCGGATCGGCATCACCATCGCTCTCAGGTATCACGGCGAGCGGAGCCAGTGTGCGGCTGCGGAAGGGTGGCACTGGCTGAGCGAGCCGGATCGGCATCACCATCGCTCTCAGGTATCACGGCGAGCGGAGCCAGTGTGCGGCTGCGACCAAACCAGTCAATCAGTTCTGAGGGTAAATCATCAACCGACGGCAGTCCGCCGAGTTGCTGTTCCCATGGGTCGAGTAGACATGAGCGAGCACCTGTAAACATCACAGCCTGAGAACTTCGCGGGAGTAGCCTGCCTGACGGAACCCACGTCGGACGGATCCCAACGAGACGTGGAAACTCTTCTTAACTCGGGGACACTGGCTCCGCTCGCCGCAGCCCGTAGCTGCGGTCGCGGAGACCGCGGGGGCAGTGGCGAGGAGCAAGTGGCGAGGAGCAAGTGGCGAGGAGCAGACACCCTGCTTCCCCCCCCTGCTTCCCCCCGGCTTTCCATCCCCGCTGCGGGCCCTCCGTCGATCGTCCATTGTCGCAGGCCGCACATGCTAGCGGTTTCATCATCGCTATCCGGCTGCGGCGGGTCTTGCATGCGGCACGGGATCCACACGAGGAGCACACGAGGAGCAGACACCCTGCTTCCCCCCTGCTTCCCCCCTGCGTTCCGTTCCCACTGCGGGCTCTCCGACGATCGTCCACGGCCGCATGCCGAGCATGCTGAGCGGTGCCAGCATCGTTTGTGCGGTGACATACGTATGTCACCGATACCGCACCACAGTGGGTCTTGCACGCACCACTGGATCGGGTAAGATAACGGCGGTTCTGGCGAGCGAAAGGCGGGCAATCACTTTCTCTTGCGCAGTGTTTCCCGGGCGTCCCCACGGGGCCCTCAGCGGCCGCGGGTGCTACGGGCACTGCCCGCACACGGAGGGATTGCCTCATGGTCGCCTACGCTCGTCGTAAATTGTTGGGTCGTGATCGCCGAGCCGTCTATCACTGCCGCGCCCGTTGCGTGCGCCGCGCCTTTCTCTGTGGCCGGGACGCCCTGACCGGCCGCGACTTCTCCCATCGCCGCGATTGGATCCTGGTCCGGGAAGAACAGCTTGCTGGGCTGTTCGCCATCGAAGTCGAATTCCACGCGGAACTGAGCAACCATCTGCACCTGATGCTCCGCTCGCGGCCCGATGTGGCTCGCCGCTGGTCGCCGCACGAGGTGGCCCGCCGCTACCTGACCGCCATGAAGATCGCCAAGTGCATGTCGGACGAACTGCCGCAAGTCAGCGACAAACGCATTGAACAGGTCGTGCGGGACAAGAAGCGGATCAAGCAGTTGCGGCGTCGGCTGAGCAACATATCCTGGTTCATGGGAATCCTGTGCGAAAACATTGCCCGCCGCGCCAATCAAGAAGACGAATGCACTGGCCGGTTCTTCGAGTCTCGCTTCAAGTGCCGGGAATGTGTCGGTTTCGCCGGCATGTTGGTCTGTGCGTTGTATATGGACTTAAACCTCATCAAGGCCGGCGAAGCCGTTTCGTTGCGCTCGTCCCGCTACACGTCGGCCTATCAGCGGATCATGGCGCAAGA
The DNA here is from genome assembly GCA_963802295.1 of uncultured Planctomycetota bacterium. Taxonomy (GTDB): domain Bacteria; phylum Planctomycetota; class Planctomycetia; order Pirellulales; family Pirellulaceae; genus JAJRVM01. The sequence goes on from CAWDIM010000019.1 coordinate 430,093, forward strand.
GCAGCGTTCCAACAGTTCGAATCGAGCGGATGGCTGGCTGGGAGAGCTGACCCTGCGTGAAGGGACGTTGGAGGACGAGACGATCGCGCTCACCTCCCGCTGGGGTCGCCGTGCATCGGATCTGGGGCTGCTGCCGATCTCGCTGGAGAGTTACTTGCGGTTGCTGGAGTGGACCGCTCGGCAACTGCGTAGTGGCCAGCGCAGTACGGTGCCCAAGGACGTGGAGACGTTGTTGGATTATATGGATGTGAACGAGGAGGCTTGGCTTGATACGTTCCAGCGTTACGAAAGCGTCTTCTGCCACGCCATCGGTTCGCCCGCGGCCATGGCGGAAGTAGCCCGGCGGATGGGACGCCGCTGCCTGAAGGGAATGTCGGCCTGCCGTCGGCTGTTTGCGTAAAGCCCATGCAGCTCGCTTGATCGTCGATCGAAATCTTTGCCCGCCCACGTCCGCCGCGCTCGCCGTGCGCGCCGACAGCGTGCATTCGCCGCTGGCGTCGCACCCACCTTGTCCGGTTCATGCTGTTCTTCGCACCGTCGAGCCTACTGTTGCCCATTCGCCTCGCAGGCAACTTCATCCGTGGCCGTCCAATCGCCACCGAGAATCCATCGGGAGCAGAGTGTCTGCTCCCGAACGGCGGATGGGACGCCGTTGCCTGAAGGGGATGTCGGCCTGCCGCCGGCTGTTTGCGTAAAGCCCACGCAGCTCGCTTGATCGTCGATCGAAATCTTTGCCCGCCCACGTCCGCCGCGCTCGCCGTGCGCACCGACAGCGTGCATTCGCCGCTGGCGTCGCACCCACCTTGTCCGGTTCATGCTGTTCTTCGCACCGTCGAGCCTACTGTTGCCCATTCGCCTCGCAGGCAACTTCATCCGTGGCCCTCCAATCGCCACCGAGAATCCATCGGGAGCAGAGTGACTGCTCCCGAAGCCTGCTCCCGAAGCCCCTAGAAACCGAGTCAAAGGGGTGCTGTGGCGACTGTTAACGTGCTCGATTATCTTCGCGTCTGGACGAAGAACTGAAGTCGTTCGTCGCGATAGCAGTTGACGTTGCGGGTTGCTACAATGACGGCCGACCGGGCTGCACCTTGGGCAACCGCCAGGATACAGCATACCCCAACTCACAGTGGAATTCGGGAGACTGCCTGCTCCCCATGCACCTGGACACGACTGACGGAAAGATCGGTATTGTAGGGGCCGGGCTGATTGGGGCGGGGTGGGCGGCATTTTATGCGTCCAATGGTTTCGCGGTCGGCCTGTTCGACGCCGTTGTCTCGGCGAGACAGGCGGGACGCGAAAGGACGTTCACGTACCTGGGCTTCCTGCGAGAGCATGACCTGCTTGACGCCGAAAATTGCGACCGCGCGGTCGCGGGGATTGCGGTCACCGACGATTTATCCGACGCGGCCGAGCACGCGTGCCTGGTCCAGGAATCGGTTGTCGAGCGCTATGACGTCAAGAAAAGCGTCTTCCGGCAAATCGACCAGGCCGCCAAGCCGGACACGCTGGTTGCCAGCAGGTCGTCCGGTTTGCTAATTTCAGAGCTGCAAACCGTGATGGGGCATCCCGGGCGAAGCTTGATCGCCCATCCCTTCAATCCGCCGCACCGGATTCCTTTGGTTGAATTGGTGCCGGGCAAGCAGAGCACCCTGACAGTGATGGCCGAAGCGGAGACGCTGTCTGAGTCCCTGGGCAAAATGCCGGTGGTGCTCAACAGCGAAGTGCCGGGGCACATTGCCAACCGACTTCAGGCGGCCGTCTGGCGTGAGGCGATCGGCCCGGTCCTGCAAGGCGTGGCAAGTGTGTCCGACGTGGACAAGGCCATGGCAGCCGGACCTGGTCTCCGCTGGGCGCTATTTGGTCCGCACATGATCTTGCACCTCGGCGGCGGTGTCGGCGGGATGAGCTACTTCATCGACCACGTCGGCCAGACGTTTGACAAGTACTGGACCGACATGGCCCACTGGACCTCCCTGCCCGCGACGACGACCGAAGCCCTTGTCTCCGGAGTGCAGGAAGAGGCTGGCGACTCGCCTCTGCAGGAGATTGCCCGGTGGCGTGATGAGAAGATCGTGCACGTGCTCAAGGTGATCCACGAAAGCTGAACAAATGATCGTTCCGTTTCTGTTAGCTGCGATGATCTTTGCCGAAGCTCCCGTCGGCTTCATCTGGCACTACCCATTCGTCGACCAGGGTACAACGGCCGTGGCGGCAACGGGTGTCACGACCATGACGAGTCGTGCGCCCTGGCATTTGATCGAGCCGGTTCCGGAGCACTATACGTTCGATTGCCTGCAGAAGCAGCTCGATGTTGCACGCGCCGGTGGTTTCCGACTGATCTTGATTCTCGAATGTAATCCGTTTTGCGTTCCACCCTGGCTCAAGACCAGGGTCGCTGCTGCCAATGAAATGGTCGTGGGTCCCGATGGACGTTCGTCGGGAGAACCGAGCACGACTTCTGCGGTCTACCACACCGCGCTCAGCCGGTTTCTCGGCAAGCTGGTCGACTTCCTGCAGGTCGCCGATCCGCAGCACACGGTGGTCGCATACCACCCAGGCATCGAATGGTGGTTCCCGCCAGAATTTCGCTATGCACCGGCGGACATCACTCGGTTCCGTTCGTGGCTTTCGTCGCAGTATGGGGATGTGGCGACCTTGAACACTCGGTGGCGGAGCGATTTCACCTCCTTCGAAACGGTATCTCCTCCCCAGGTGACTTATCCCGATCTGTTTCGCAAGGGTCGTGTAGGATTGTGCCCGCCCGCCATGGCGGAATCCGGGCATGGTGATCCTGCGGCCGCATCACACGATTGGTTCTGGTTCTGGGCCGCAACCGCCGCTGCGACAATCGACCAACTGGCCGCCGAAGTGCAGCAGCTCGACCCGACTCGGCCAACGATCAGTTTTCAGACGTTCGCCTGGGCGACTGGCGGTGAGTGGGATTATCTTGGCTGGTGCGCGAACGTCCCCGACGAGGTTGCACGCACGGCGACACACCTCGATGCCCTGGGGCTGCAGTTGCCCATTTCCTGGGGCGACCCGTATCAAGTAACGGTTGGGCTGGATGTCGTCCGCAAGTACGGCAAGCCTGTGCATGCCGTCGATCTCCTTGATTTCACGCAAGGCCAGGCCGCCGGTTTCCAGGTGATGCGGCGCGGCACCCATGCCGCCATTGCGCACGGCGCGACAGCCATCGATTACTGTTCATGGGCGGGTGCGGGTGACTACAGTTTTTTCGGCGCTTGGGCGCCCGAAGATCTCCGCCGACTGGTGGCTGAGGCGAGCGGCGCGTTGAAACTCTGCGAAGGGATGCGAGCCGACCCCGACATCGCCCTGGTGCTGCCATTCACGTATCCCGGTTCGCGAAACGACCCGGCGAGCTTCGTCGGCTTCTACCGGCTCTTGGAATCACTCCACTACACAGTGGATTTGGTCACGCCGCGGGAGTTGGCACTCCGCTCTGTCGATATCAGCCGATACGACGTGGTCGTCGTTCCTGATGCGCCGGATCTCCCGCCGTTGGCGATCGAGGCATTGGCTGGGGCTCGGAAGCTGATGACCACATTGGGTTTTCCAGCCTCCTCGCTACAGCCGGCAGTCGTTCAGGATTTTGGAACAACACTCGCCTCCCCCCTGCGACGCGACAGCATTGCAGGTGACGGTCCACCGATGTTGGACTTTCGCCGCGAGGACCTTCAACGACGCGGCGAACTAGCCGAATCGCTGGGGGCTGCCCTTCGCCAATCCGGCATCGCGGCGCGCGTTTCGGGGCTGCCGCAGTGAAGTCAGCTGCACGGTGATGGCTGCACCGGATGGATGGGGAGTGTATCTGATTAATAATGCCGCCGAACCGTTGCCACCACTGAAATGCCATGTACGCGGCGCATTGTCGGGACGAGTTCAGGCGTGGGCCGATATTGAGCCGGCCGCTTGCGACATGGCCATCGACGGAGATGGCGTCCAGGTGTCACTTCCATCCTTTGTGGCAAGCTGCATCGTGCGCGTGCAGCGGGACAAGGAGCGGGTGCCATGACGCGTATTCTCTGGGACCGCCATCGTACGACACGATTCGGTGTGCTGACGCTCTGTCTGAGCTTGGCATTCGCCGGTCCACTCAATACCTTCGGATGCTCGAAAACAGTGCCGCGGGAGTCTTCGCATGCGGACCATAGGTCAGACAGACCCGCAACCGAAACGTTGGCAACCTCTGCAGACGTACAAGCCTTGACCGATCGCCTGAAGATGCTCACCCAAGAAGTCGAGCGGTCATCCCCTTTGCCGCGACTGCGCTTGCAGAATGTCCGAAGCTTCGCAGCCTCACGCTCCACGCCCCGCCGCCGGGTATTCAGCCCGCGAAGTGCCGAGTTACCACCAGCGGCGTTTTTTCGCACTGTATCGAGCGCAAGCTGTACCACTTGGCGATCGACGCGGAGAGCCTGGCTCGGCTGGCGGATTCCCCGATCTTGCACCGCCAGGTCACAGACGATGTGCAGATAATTCCCGTGAATGACGAGAAGCTACGGGTGGATCAATAGATACCTATTCAGTCAGGCAACTTCTGTGTCACGCAACCGATTCCCTTAAGACGCAGTTCCACGGCCACTTCGGTAGCCTTTCGCCGTAGGTCTGGATGAGCAACCGAAACACTGAGGCCTCGTCGTAGTCCCCATTGTCCGGTCGCGGCATCCAAGGGCAGCAGGAGATCGGGTGGGCCAGGCTCGTACCGGATCTCGAAGAGCACTTTCTCTGGCACATCTAGCATTTCGAGCGGACGTGGGTTCATCGATTCGATGCCCCAGGGCTCGGTGGCGGGCGCGGCAGCGGCGACGAGCACATAGACCTCGCGCACGTCGGGGGATAGTTGGAGCGATAATTCACCGAACTGCGCGGTGCTGGTCTGCACGATCTGCGCCGGGTCCAGGAGTACCGCAAGGGGCACGCCGCTGACCGTGATCTGCAGCGCGGCGAACCAGTCGCTCAACCACCCACGTCAAGAATGTCGATGTCGCCACGACGGCCATCGTCTTCATAACACCCTCGGCTGTCGTGATTGTGATGACTCGTTGCCAGATCATCGTAGGAACTCATTGCCAGAATAGGAATATTCGTGCAGAACCTGTGAGTCTGGTAGCTCTGTGGGGCGCTCTACTCTGCGGCGTATCGGTAGCGGAACCGGCCGGACGGGGCGCTGTCACCACTGACGTAGACATCCAGGACGTTACCGGGCTGCTGCGCGTTGTCGATCCATTGGAGGTCCAGTGACGTTCGCGTGGTGTCAGCGGAAAGGCCCAGTGCGTCGCGTGGAATGGCGATGTGCATTTCCGTACCAGCCACTCGCATCTGTACTTTGGTCACAGGCTTCCAATTCCAGCCTCCTTGGCTGCGTTCCAGCCAGGTTGCACCGTCCGCCTCGGTGCGGCGGTTGACGATGAAGTCGAAGCCTTCCCAGTTTTCGTTCGCGCTATCGCTGGAGCGGATGAGGAGCCACATCCAGTTCGGGTCGGACGGTGGTGTTAGAGGTGCGCGGGCTCGGACGTAGAAGTAGACGTGCTTCATGTCGCGCGCCACCTTGCACGCCACGATGTCATTGCGTCCGGTGAGGTTCTTGTAGTGTGTGCCGCCCGCTCCCCCGAAATCACGCGCCTCCGTGTCGCCCGAGTGCGCGGCGTACTCCGGTGCCACCGACTGCCACTGATCGAAATTGCCAGACAGATCGATGGTCGTCGGTGCAGATGCCGTCGGCAGTGCCGGAGCCCCTTTGTAACGGCGTACGTTGGCGATCATTTGCCAGTAGTAATTGTCGTGATGTCCGCACGTCGCCGGTTCGATGTCGCGGCTGTACTGCTGGTCAAACTGGTCAACGAAGACGAGCGGACCCTTGAGATCGCCCCATCGTCCCGCAATCCACTCATTCCAGCCCGTGATCATGACAAAGGGTGGCTTGAGTTCTTCGACACGCTGCCACTGTTCCTGAAAATTCAACCCGAGGTTGACGGATGCGGGCGCAGCATCCATCTGGCCGCGATGAAAACTGCGACCGCGTGCGTCGCCGTTACTCATGTTCGTCACCCGCCCGTCGGCCACGCGGAGGTTCTGAGCAACCGAGACATTGACCATCTCGGCCTGACCTGGATCGAGCGTGTAGCCATAAGGCTGCGGATAGGTGGCCTCCCAGTGCCAGGCGTACTTCGTATTCACCATCGCAAACGGCCAGTGGGCGCCTCGCAGCGTGAAAAAACTCTGCAGCTCCGCGTCGGCCTCCCGCGGATCACAGATCATCAGTGGTTTACCCTCCCACTCGAACCACAGGTCCCGGTAGAGCCCCTTCTGGTACAGATCCTCGAAGATACGACGAGCAGTGCGTCCGGCCTGTGTGTTCACCATGAAGCAGATGTGTGGCGTGCGCCCACCCGCTCGTCGCACCTCTGCAAAAACTTCGCACAGCTTCATGTACACCGGGGTGTACGTGGCGGCGTTGGTCGTGTCGAAAATCAGCGTGTCAATTCCTGCGTCGGCCAGCAACTGTGCGTGCCGCCGCAGAACCCAAGGGTCTTCGCTGCGATAGTAGCCGTACTGGGGTTCGCCCCAGTAGTGATACATTCCGATGGGTCCCCAATACGACGACTCAGGTTTCGTCAGCGCGTTGGAATCGGCCTTCAGGATCCGATCGATGTCATAGGGTCCATCCCAATGCGGACTCTTGCCCCCCGGATTGTCGTGCCAGAGGAAATAGAAGATGCCCACCCAGCGGTCTGCACGTGGCAGCCCAACCTCGTCGGCTCAGCGGCAGCGTTCGCCCCACGGCATCGGTGGCCGGCCACGGAACTCCGGGCAGCGGCTCCGCAGCTTGGGATTCGCGCGGCGCTGCGGTCAGGCAATGAACAACCAACAGGGCAAGCAGAGTGTTGTGAGCGATCATAGCGCATCCTTCCCGAACGGGGATGAGTCCAAATCCGTTGGTGGGTTGGGGGGGACCTTTCAGCAGAATTGGACTCACCCCCGTGATTTAAGCGATACCACGAGTTACTTCGGTATTTCGACCTGAAGTGGTTTGATCACCAGTTCCTCGAGTTTCAGAAATGTGGGAAACGTCGCGTGTGGTTCAGGCTGATACCAGAACGCCACGGACGCGATATCGTCCTCTAACGGCAGGTATCGACCGGGTTTGTCCGGCATCCAGCCCAATGCCTGGATCGTCACCTCTAAATCCTGTTCGCAGCGGATCGGGTCACTCTGGGCACCGAGTAAGTCAACCATACGATGCATGATAATCGGTTTCAATGGGGAGGAAGTAACGGAATGACGCGGCTTGCCAATCTCGGGGATCCGAAACGAGTCAGCACCGGTCCCCCCCCACATTCCCGGTAACCAAGATATCGTCCTTGGCCATGTGTGATGTATCGGCAAGAGCAGCCGAAGGTCCGGCAAGGCCACGCCTTGACCGTGCCACCGAGCGACCGTACAAAAGGGTCCAAGGAGGAGCGAAGAATGCGAAGCATCCTGTTCACAGTACTGATGCCGCTGGCAGCGGTCGCGTCGGCGGAGCAGAACCCGTCGGCAGCGTACATTCAGCGCACCATGAAATCGCTGGAGATGTCGACTGCGGAGAACCCGGCACACGTGCGGGTCATGTTCTACGGCCAATCGATCACTGCGCAGGCCTGGACGCAGTTGCTGCAACAGCAGCTTATCCAGAGGTATCCGACCGCCAAGTTCGAATTCCGCAATGCGGCGATCGGGGGTTACGAGTCCAGCATCCTCATCCGCACGGCGGACCACGACCTGTACCCTTGGTATCCCGATCTCCTGTTCTTCCACGTGTACGGGCCGATGGACAAGTACGAGGAGATCGTGAAACGCGTACGCGAACGCACCACGGCGGAGATCGTGATCTGGACAAGTCACCTGAATATCGTATCGCCCGACAAGCCAACCGAGATCGACACGCAGCACGACGAACGGGCGACGAAGATCCGCGCCGTGGCACCCAAGTACAATTGCACGTTGATCGACCTGCGTGAGAAATGGCGCCGACATCTGGCGGACCACGGGTTGGCGGTCAATGCTCTTCTGTCCGATACCATCCATCTCAACCCACAGGGCTGTGAGCTCTATGCCAAGCTGATCGGCGAAGAGCTTGTGCGGGTCCCGGAGTTGGGTGACAATTCCACAGCCGCCGGCACCATCACGACCCTCGTGGCCAACGCACCGGACGTGACGCGCGGGCCCGACGGTAGCCTCGCGTTACGGTTCATGGGGAACCGCGTGGTGGCGATCTCCGACGGCACCGAAGCGGTGGGCGCCAAGACAACGGTGCTGCTGGACGGGCAGCCCATGGACGGGGTGCGAGAGCTGTGGGCGATCTCGCGGCCAAGTGTCGGACCCGCGGGGATCTGGATGCCGGCGATCAACAATATCGCGTTCGAACAGCCGTTGTCGGAAGAGGATTGGACGCTGACCTCTCTGCCCGATTCGACGCCGGACGGAACCAAGATCCACTTCCAGGTGCAGGGTAGCAGGACGGGCGAAGACGGCGAAGGGTGGAGTACCGAACGATTTGTGTCGCATTCGCAACGCGTGGTCATTGAGCCGTCCAATTGGCAGATTGCCTGGACACTGGGGTACCGCAAGGCGACGTTGCCCGCAGGATTCAAGGTAACCTGGCGCTCCTATCCGTTGTTTGCCCGCGTGTACGAACCGCAACCTGCCGGGACGCGCATGCTGCTCGTGCAAGGCTGTGCGAACCAGTTACACACATTGACGCTGGTTCCTGACGGTGGTGCCTTGGGAATCGGCCAGTTCGTGGTACACGCCCCGGCCCCACGAGCAGCACTTGCTGCCACGGATTCCAAATAGAAGGAGTATGATCTCGACTCGCGGGGCGGCTGCGACGATGATGCAGTCGGTCCCGAGCGGCGTCCGAGCTGTTCGCGAGGATTTGGCCGTGCAGCACGGGGGCGCTATTCCCCTTCGGTGGCAGTTCAACACACGAGTCGTTAGCCGATGGCAAAGAACGCGGCGAACAACAGCAGTATCGTTCCCGGGACGGGGCTCACGCTTCGGGTCACCGAGGACTACGAGGCCATGAGCCACGTGGCGGCGAGGTACGTGACCGCGGTACTGCGAGCGAAACCCACTGCCCTGCTCTGCCTGGCGACGGGCGCCTCACCGGACCGCACGTACGAGTTGCTTGCCGAATCTGGGCGCCGGAAGCCCACGCTGTTTCAGCGCGTGCGGCTTGTGATGCTCGACGAATGGAGTGGGCTCGCTCCCGACGATCCGGCGACGTGCAAAGCGTATCTGCAGGAAAAACTCTGCGGGCCGCTGGGGATCGGTGCCGATCGTTTCGCGAGCTGGAACAGTCGTCCGCGCCAGCCGCGGGCGGAGTGTGTCCGCATGGCCACCTGGCTGGCGGCGCACGGCCCAATTGACCTCAGTATCCTGGGGTTAGGTGTGAACGGGCATCTTGGGTTCAACGAACCTGCCGCGGTACTGCAGACCGGACCTCACGTTGCCTGTTTGTCGCGTGCCTCGCTCCGGCACGGGATGCTGAAAAATGCTCGTGGCCAAGTGCGCTACGGACTGACTCTCGGCATGGGCGATCTCCTGCGCCTGCGCAGGATATTGCTGTTGGTCAGCGGCGCTCGGAAGTCAGAGCAATTGCGTCGCCTCTTCACCAGTCAAGTGACACCGCGTTTTCCGGCCTCCTTTCTCACGCTGCACTCCGCGTTGACAATCTGCTGCGATCGGGCGGCGGCCACGGGGCTCCCCAGGGAGTTGCGGCGATGAACCACTCGTTTCCATCGCCTGCCGTAGCGTCCGTTCTTCGACAGGGGCACAATCGTATCGTTCGAGCAGTTTGCCAGCTCCCGCATCTGGCACTTGCCCATCGCCACACAGTTCGCCCGTTAGCACAAATCCGCTTCGCATCTTACCCCTTCTCAAGGTGACTCCAACCATGACTCAGACGATTCGCGTTGGCATAATCGGCTCCCAGTTTATCTCCAGTATTCATGCGGAGGCGCTGCAGTGTTGCTCGCACTGCGAGATCGTGGCGGCCGCTTCGCCGACCGAGGCCCACGTGACGGCCTTTGCCAGACAGTTCGGCATTCCCAATGTTTTCTACGATTACCGGCGGATACTCGATCGCGACGACGTGGACTTGATTGTCGTGGGGGTACCGAATGACCTGCATTGCCAGATTACGGTGGAAGCCGCCGCCGCCGGCAAACACGTTGTGATGGAGAAACCCCTTTGCCTGAACTTGTTCGAGGCGGACCGCATGATCAACGCCTGTCACGCGGCCAAGGTGAAGCTGATGTACGCGGAGGAACTCTGCTTCGCACCCAAATATGTTCGCCTGAAACGACTGCTCGACAGCGGATCGCTTGGCCAGCCGACGCTGGTCAAACAGTCTGAAAAACACGACGGCCCGCACGCGGCACATTTTTGGGACGTGAACCGTTCCGGTGGAGGTGTGATGATGGACATGGGTTGCCACGCCATCGAGTTCTTTCGTTGGATGCTCGATCGGCCCAAGATCCTGTCCGTGTATGCTCAGATGGGCACGTACGTGCACGGCGACAAAACCCGGGGAGAAGACAACGCCATTTGTCTCATCGAGTTCGAAAACGGCGTAATCGGCTTGGCGGAGGAGAGTTGGACCAAGATGGGCGGGATGGACGACCGGGCCGAAGTGCATGGGTCGCAGGGAGTGGCCTATGCCGATCTGCTACACGGCAACGCGATCGAGGCCTACAGCGCCGCAGGGTATGATTACGCTGTGGAAAAGGCCGGGTCCACCAAGGGTTGGAGCTTCCCGATTTACGAAGAGGCCTGGAACTATGGCTTCCACGCGGAGATGGCCCATTTCGTGGACTGCGTTCGGTTGGACCGCCAGCCTGCCGTGACGGGCGAAGATGGCCGCGTTGTGCTGGAAGTCATCTGCGCTGCCTACGATTCAGCACGAACGGGGCAGAAGGTCCAGCTGCCATTCGCGACCAACGCGAACAAGCCGTGGGATTTGTGGGGCAGAGACTGAACGGCCGAACGTCACAGCGCCCGCCACGCTTCGGGGCGCAGAGCGGTCCTGCCTTGTTGCAGCGCAGCATCGAGTGTCGCCAGCAGACGCCCTTTGTCCTTCGGCAGCGTGCCGGACAGCGGCAGATAATTCGAGGCATGGTTGGTGCGGAATATGCAGCCCGAAAGGCCGTCCAGATGGACGATGACCTGTCTCAGTTCCGCGAGCAGCGACTCGGGATTCATCAGCTGGAAGGTACCCGCACGGTACGCCTGATGAAGCGGTGTTCCTGGGATCAGCATGAGCGTGAGTAACGAAAGATAACGCGGGTCCATCGCGCTGACCACGCGACCGGTTGCCTCCGCGTGTTCCGCGGACAACTCGGGACCGCCGAGACCAAGCAGGGCGATAACGGACACGCGGATGCCGACCGCCTGGGCCCGCTGTACGGCCTCCGTCATTTCTTGGGCGGTGGTCCCTTTGGCAATTTGTCGCAGAATCGTGTCGCTACCGCTCTCCAGGCCCAAGTAGACGATGCGCAATCCTCGGCTGTACAGCGCCGTCAGCTCCGCATCGGACTTGGTCAGCAGATCGCGGGCGTTGGCATAGGCACCGACTCGTTGCAGGCTGCCGAAGGCTCGCGACAGCGCGTCCAAAATCCGGAACAGACGGTCGGCGGTAAGCACCAAAAGACCCCGGCCAGAGCTTGAGGTGTTCAAACCTGGACCGCTTGCTGGTACTGGACGTATGCCTGAGTTTTGCCTTGGATGGCATACGACACCTCGCCGCTGCGGGTACCAAAGACCTTGTAACCATTAAGGTACTGTTCTCGAAGTCGATATGAAGCTGTTTGCCATCCTTGCACCCGCAGCAGATGATGCCCGAGGAGGGCGTGCCTTGGGGCTGGGAGAAATTCAGCACAATCAGGCGGCAGTCTTTGAACTTGACCCGGGTACAAAGATCGTCCACACCGGGATAGCCGGCCTGCAAGGCGTTGTCGGGACTGACGATCGTACAGTCCTCGAAGACGGCATGTGGGCAATCGGGCATGGTGCGGCTCTCGCCGCGGACGTACACCCCGCCGGCGTCACCCCACCAGTCGAGATTCAGGAAGTAGCATTGGCGGAACAGGACTGGCTCGTCTTTGCGAGGCGTGTGCGCCATGACCGCCGCCCCGGCAAAACGACCGATGCCGACGCAGTGTCGACGACAGCTGAGAACTCCACACCCTTGTCGCACGTCATATCCCAGCCGATGCCTCCTTCGCTGCCGGTGCAGTATAGCCCGCGGAAGATCCAGCGGTCCCAGATCGAGCCGGAGAACTCGGGATCACAACGCCACGGACCCCACCAATCGACGCACTTCAGCCCCGATTCGGGCTGGTCCGACTCAACGATCTTGAACGTGGGGTTGCCGGTGGGCCGAGTCGTATCGGTCCGCACCGCCACACCTGGGCATCCCGAATCGATAACCACCCAGCCCTTGGCGCCCGAGCCGAGGCTCCCGTCGGTATCGCCGACGAGCAGGTTGTATGCCGCCGCTGCCCCGCGGTGCGACGGGTAAAGATTGGCCTCCTCATACGTCCCCGGGCGGATGATAACGCGATGTCCGCCCTCATTGTCAGGCACGGCCAGCAGCGCCGCCTGGATCGTGTGAAAGGCTTTCTGCCAGCTGCTTCCGTCGGAGTTGTCACCGGCCTTGGAAACATAGAGCGTTCCGCCCGCACGTCCTGTGTAGCCCAGTATCGATGGATCGCCGGACACGGCCGGCGGCTTGGCGTGTATCGCCGGGCCGTCCGCAGTCGGCAGGGCAGCCTGGGGCCAGCGAGGGGTCAATGCCCGAAACGCCTCCACGGGCCACAGCCCCAGCCGCTCAACGCCCGTGGGGGTCGGCTGTCGGAACTGTACGTAGGCCTGGACTTTGCCCTGGACCGTATACGTGATCTCGTCCGTTCCCGGGCTGGCCGTTTTGGTGGCGCCGGGGTCCGTATTGCCAAACAGCTTGAAGCCCATCAACAGGCTGTCCTCGAAGTCGACCTGCACCTGACGGGGATCGCTCACGATGGTGGAAATGACGCCCGAGGACGGCGTGCCGTGCGGTTGCGAGTAGTTTAACGCCATCAGCCGGCAGGCCTTCAGCTTCAGCCGGATGAACTTGCTGGGGAAGAGGATCTGCACGGCATTGTCGGGCGCCACCAACGTGCAGTTCTCGCAGACCACGTCGGGTTGGTCAGGTGGTGAAATGTTGTACGCTCCGACCCCCAGGGCTCCCGCGTCGCCCCACCAGTCCAGAGCCATCAGGAAACAATTGCGAAAGACCACCGGCTCCCGTGGGCGGACTACCTGGTAGCCAAATCCGGCACCGAACGCCCGTCCGATACTGACACAGTCCTCCATGATCACCGTGAAGCCCTGGCCGCTCTGGTCGGTCAGATCCCAGAATAACCCAGCGTCACCGCCGGTGGCGTAAAGGTTGCGGATGATCCACCGATCCCAGGCGATGGCGGAAAATGTCGAAGCGGTGTGCTCCGGTGACCAGCCTTTGGTTGTGGCGCGAATCGTGCTCCAAAAATCGTAGCTCTTGAATCCCTTGTCGGGGTCGCCGGAGTCGATGACGACTCGCCCCCGTGCTCCCGAGCCCAGGCTGCCATCTACATCGCCGATCAAAAGGTTGTACGAGCCTGCGGCGCCCAGCAGGGCGACAAGGGCGGCGCCGAGATGCCGACGCCTGGCCGGGCACGGCCCCGTCGTCGCTGGGCGGCGAGCCTTCGCAATGGCGGATCGGTGGCAACGCGCTTCTCCAGCCCAGTCGACGATGCAGTCCCTCGACTGTACGGCGCCGCGGCTGCCGCGTCGACTCGGTCGAGCAGGATCGCGTGCGTTCGGCATAGGCGCCGAACTGTGCAGGCTGCCGAAGGCTCGCGACAGCGATCCGAAGTGCAGGAGCGATCAGCGGTCGCGTTGCCATCGGCCGAGTAACACTCCGGTCAGCGAGAACGATTGCAGCGGTGCACGGACTCATTGTCCGCGCAACGCCGCATTGTGCGACCCGGCAATGTGTAATGGGTTACAGTTCCACGCCCGAAAGGAACTTCAGGCTCCGCGGGATCTGGTCGACCACCGTGGGCGATTCGTCTTCAATGAAGTAGTACTTCACGCCAGCCTTCTGCGCGGCGCGGAGCAGCGCGGGCCAATCGACCTGGCCCGTTCCGAGCGCGACGTCATTGGTCAGGTCCGTACCGCCCGCCAGGCTGCCTGTCTCGACACCCTTCTTCAGGTCTTTCAGATGGAAGAGCAGCCAGCGGTTCGGATGCTTTTCGATCAGCTTGGCAGGGTCCTGACCGGGGAACACGGTCCACAGCACGTCCATCTGGAACCAGACATACTTCGGGTCTGTTTCCTCGACCAGCAGATCGAACAGCGTGCCCGACTTGTAGGGACCGAATTCGAAGCCGTGGTTGTGGTAGTAGAACTTGAGTCCGGCTTCCGACAGGGCTTTGCCAGCCTTATTGAAGACGGCGGCGACTTCGCGGCATTGCTGTTCGTCAAAGGGCGGCTTGTGACCGGCCCAAGCGCAGCCCACATACAGAAGCTCCATCTCCTTGGCTTCCTTGATCACGCCGGCGATATCGTCGCGCAATCGTTCGTAACCGAAGTGGCTGCCAATCGGGACCAGGCCGCGTTTGGCAAGCTCCGCCTTGAAGTCGGCGATCGACATGCCGTAGGTGCCGGCCACTTCGACGTACTTGAAGCCCCACTTCTGCACCAGGTCCAGCACTGGTGCGACTCCTTCCTTCGCGAATTGATCGCGGAGGCTATACAGTTGCAGGCCGACCGGCCCGTGGAAAGTCTTGCTCTCTCCCACGCCTTCAGCCCGGACCCAGCCGCTTGTCGCGGCACTCAAGACCAACACCATCACGGCAGTTCGCATCGTTGTTCGCATCGGTCGCTACCCTTGTGAAAAGCAGAGTTCAGCAGTCGCTTTTGTTGTAACGGATGCGTGGCAGGCTGGGCAAGCGGTGAGCGGCGATACTATTACCTGTTTCACTCAGCAATGGCGGAAGCAGACACCCTGCTTCCCCCCGCTCTTGCATCCCTGCGGCGGGCCCTCCGACGATCGTCCCTGGTCGCAGGCCGAGCATGCTGCAGCGGTGTCATCAACGCTTATTCGACGACATATGTATGTCACCGGCTAACCGGGCCGATGGGGCCGATGGCCGATGGGGCCGATGAGAGAATTGATGTTGGCCGCTGTGGTAGTGGCGGATATCATCGTCCTGGTACTTCGGTCGATTTCTGCTGACGGTAACCACTTCCGCCGAAAGACCTCAATCGAAATGGAGTTACTTCATGTTTTCCGATTTGGCAAGAACGCTTCATGTGATTGGTTGGATGCTACCGTTCACGTGGTGGGCCAGCGCCCTGCTGGCGAATGATGTTTCGGAGGCGAAGGTACTGACGTCGGGGCAGATTGCGGAGTGGATTCAGCAGTTGGATTCCGACGATTTCCTGGCTCGCAACGAAGCGGTTCAGAAGTTACAGGCAGCGGGCCCGGTGGCGTTCGACGCGCTTGCAGACGCCGCAATGGGTGAGGGCCGTGACCGCCGGTGGCAGTCCTTGACGCTGCTTCGCAAGGCTTTTAATGAAGGTGAGCCAGCGTGGCGACAAGCGGCCGCACACGCGTTCGAGAAGATCGCAGCCGGCAGCAAGCCGATACCGGCGGGTTTCGCGCGGGATCTTCTGAGGCCACGATCCGATGCTGCGCAGTATCCGGTAGTGACTGAGCCTCGGCGGTTCCAGCCGACTCCCGATTTCACCATTCCTGCCGGCGCCTCGGTGCACCGCACGCAAATGCTCCAAAACGGACCATGCAGAGTTCAAGTCACTGAGTGTCCGCGCAACGGCATCGAAGTCCAGATCGTGGAGATCAGGGACGGCATGCAAGTGGAGCAGAAGGGCCAGGGCAAAGATCTGGCGGAATTGGCGGAAAAACACCCTGAAGTCTTCAAGTCCATGCTTGCAGCCAGACGCAGACACGCAGCGAACATGTTGCGCAACTGCATGCAACAGTTGGACCATTGTCGTGGCGCGCTCGAAGTGGCGGCGACCGGCGCTGAAGACGCCGAACAACTGACCCAATCCATCGAGCGGCTCAAGGCGTATGCCCAACAGCTTGAGCATGAAGTATCCATTCTGATTCCACAATGAGCGACGACGTGACCGCCGTTCGCAACTGCCCCCGTCAGGCAGTCGCTCGGCTGGCGGAGCGGCTGAAGCACCGTCGGCCGCTTGCGTTCCGCATTCCCGGTACGGCCCAACGTGTCGGACGAACGCCACTCGTATTGGCTTGCGGGTCTCGAATCGCACTTCCACCGTGTCATCTCCTGTTGTCGTGGCTGGTTGCCGCTGCCACATGGAAGCGGCAGTCTGGGAGACAGCGGAGCTTTGACATTCCCGCCGATAGGCACTGGGCGACATGCCGAACATGCGACTGAACGCACGCGTGAACGACTCATGCGTGTCGTACCCGGCGTCCAAGGCAATCTCGATCAGCGACCGACTGGAGGAGGTTAGTCGAAAAGCGGCTCGCTCCAATCGCAACCTACGGACGTGTTCTTTCACCGACTCGCCCACCATTCCCCGGAAAATGCGATGAAAGTGGTACGGCGAGAAGCAGGCGACCTTCGCCAGGTCTTCCAACGGGAGGGGATCGTCGAGGTGATTCTGGATGTACACCATCACCGTCGGTAGCGAATTTGAGATTGGACTTTCCCATCACTTCGGGCTAGAGAAAATACGACGAGTCGAAGCGGTGATCATCACCATGATCAAGGTTCCCCGTGGATCCTTCCATCAGAGGTCCTCGAGCCACAATCGAATTTCGGTTTCGTACTCGCTCGCCAGATCACCCGTCACCAGCTCGCGCTGGAAACCGGCGGCTCCGATCTTCAATAGGTCAGCCGCTTCTTCACGTGGGTGTCGCTGTGCTGGTTCCGGGTTGACCAGGGTCCGCACGAAATGCATAAGGGATTCGCTGGCGAGTACTTCCTTTGGCAGTAACTCTGGCAGATCATCAATCAGCCGGTATTTCGCGTCGAGCAATTCACGGCAGTCGGAAAGACCCGAAAACACGGACAGTCCGGCCAGCATCTCCACCAATACGTACCCGAGGCTCGCCAAATCGGAAAAGGGGGTACAGGCTTCTCCCCGCAGAACCTCCGGAGGAGCGTACTGCGGCGTGAAGGGTCGAAAGCCTCGAACGTAGTCGACGCTACATGCCGATCCCAGGTCGATGATCTTGGTATTGCCCGTCCTCTTGAGCATGATGTTCGCCGGCTTAAGATCTCCGTGGACGATTCCGTTGCGGTGCAAAGCTGCGAGGCCAGCGAGGCACTCTTGCACAATCGCTATGGCAACGCCAGGCTTGAGCCGTGATCTCTCCGGACCCTCCGAAATCACCACGTCGTCCAAGTACCTGCCACGATCTCGAGTCACCTGTTGATGCAACTGGACCAGGCGTTCCGGAGCCAGTAGGTACTGGAGGTCGTAACCGTCCACCCATTCCATGGAAACGACGCGAATGTCACCCACTTTGACGAAGTTGTGAACGTCAAGCAGGTGGTCTTGCTGAATCACCGCGACACGAGCCAGAACGCCGGCGACGCGCGAGCATATCATCAGCGTATTCGTCCAGCGTGGCGTAGGGTTTGGGCGAGAAGAACTTGATCGCAACCGGCACCTCCCAGCCGTCAGCGCCCACACGGTCCGCCAAATAGACCACGCCTTGTCCCCGGATCCGAGCCGGCGGATGATCTGATACTTGTCGGGCCACGTGATCGACCCGCGCTCCAGGAGCGATGAAAACTCCTCAGCCGAAATCGAGCTGGTGGAGTGCGGCACGATTGTTGACGGAGGGGCAGTCGGCGAATTGCCCCACCTGCGGGAAACTGTGTCTTGATCTGCCATAGATGCCTCGCCGCGGTGGTGCTGGTCCGCCCCTTGTTTACTCATAATTGGGCTTCCTTCGCTCGTCAATGTCCGGCGAAGGACTGGCCGGAGTCGCCGTTCGCTCTTGAGGGTGATGACCCATGCCTTTCCCGGATTTTTCCCGTGGGTTGACGTCGCAACTCGAGCACTTTCGCGCCGTGTGGCGATAGCGTGCCGACTGCACATTTGCGGAGCCGGACGAGTTCGCCGGACTTGTCACATCCTGTTGACTCCTGGTGCGGGCCGACGACTGGGAGTCGCAACTCCTGGGCGTGCTGGATAGGGAAACGGGACAACGCTTACTTGTCGAACGCGAGCGGATTACTTCGTAGGGCCGTGTGCGATCCGGCTGAAAGCGGCTCAAGGCAGTGCTGCGCCGCCAAACGAAGAGTATGTTGGGTGGCTTCTTTGTGTCGGCAAATCGGTGTAGCTGACGAATCAACGAACGTCAATTTAGTTCGGCGCGGAGGTGGAGTGAGCTTTGCCTTGTGATGTAAAATTGGACGGATCCTGTCGTGAGATGCAGGCGGGGCCGTCAGCGAAGTTCCCAGTTAGAGCAGTGGCGGCTTTCGGTTCATCGTCTCCTTTGTTGAGGGAGATTTCATTGCGGCGTGGTGCCCGGTTCGATACGTTCTGGAGCGGCTAGCCCCCCACGCCCATCTCGGGGTACGCGGCGCGATATGTCACAACCTGACAGAAAAAACGATCCGGGGGCCCGATCGCCGTTCATCATTGCGGTGTGCCCGTCATGCACCGCGCGGTTGAGGGTGCCACGTGATATCGCCAACACGAAAACCGCTTGTCCGGAATGCAAAGCGCTGATCAATCTGGCCGAATTACGGCAGGCCGCTGATGGTGAGCCGATCGGCGAACCAGTCGCTCGCGTGAAGTGCCCGGCTTGCGGCACGGTTGCGGACTTTCAGGCGAGGATCTGCGTGGAATGCGGGCTGGACTTTCGCACGGGCAAGAAGCTCCGAAGGCCGCAGTCGACTGCCGAAAAGCTTCAACGCGTGAATCGACGCATCAAGGAAGTCAGAAGTGACCTGCGCAAGGAGATGAAGCGGCTCGTCCCACAAGCCGTATTTACTCTGGGCCTGTTGCTGGTCATAGCGTGTCTGCTGTTGACCGTGATGCCGCTTCTTGGATCGTGGGGTGCCGTGTATGCGGCCATCGGCATGATTGCATTTGCCTTGGCGTCACTTGCGTGGCTCAGTGGAAGCGATACGGCCGTTTGCGTACGCCAGGTCCGGCAAGAGGCTCTCGCTCCACTCGTGGAAAGGCGAGACAACTTGCAGCGCGAATGTGCTCCGCGCAGGTACTGGTTGCGGCGACTATGGTTACCGGTAACGGCCCTGTTGTGTGTGATGGCAACTGCGATGGCATTTGGCTTGGCGTGGATCAGAGATGCGCGGTCCGCCAAACTTGATTCGTCTCTTCTGTCCGCGATAAAGGCTAATGATCCAAGTCATGTTCGCGATTTGTTGAGTGCAGGCGCCTCTCCGAATGGCAGCTACGGATCGTCGAAAAGCACGCCGCTACACACTGCGGCGCAGCATGGATATGCGGAAGTGGTCGGTATCCTCATCGACGCGGGGGCCCATGTGGATGCCGCCGATTCGCGCAGCCTTCGTCCGCTCGATAAATGTGTCAACAGCTGGATGGTGAGCGACACGAACGACACCGGCTACGCGGATACGGTGGCGATGCTGGTTGAATGCGGCGCCAAATTGACCGCCGTTCGCACGCGCGAGCATCCTTCGCGCACCGACAAAAGTGAGTTGGACGAGCGTCTGGGGGAAGCTGCAAAGAGGGGGCGCGGTCGATTCGTGGAATTCCTGCTCTCGGCCGGCGCGGATCCCAACGTGACGGATCTGAGCGGCGCGACCCCGCTTGCCCGATGTATCGCTGCACGGCACGATCACGACACCGCGCTCTCGGTCATCAAGCCTTTGCTGGAGGCAGGTGGCGATCCGAATCTCAAGGGTGTACGCTGGTCGCCAATACACGACGCCGTCGAGCAAGGCGATGTCGAAATAGTGAGATGCCTGCTCGAACACGGCGGTGATCCAGGACTGCTGCATGTGGGAAGAACGCCTTTGGATATTGCGGCAGCTAACGGGCAAACGGAAATGACTGCGCTGCTGCAGCATTATGCAAACTGACGCCTTGCTATGGCGAAGGCAAACAAACGTGACGCGCGTGCTTTGCGCATGGTCAAGATATTGCGCCGAACTCCAAGTCGTCCGTCAGATATTTCGGAATGGTTGGGGCGGTGTTACATTGTCGTGTGGTGTCTTGCGATGCACCGTGGCAGATTTCCTGCGACGGATTGCCCGCCAGCGATCGCCGGCTAGAATTCCGACACTGTAGTAGACTCAGCGAATTCACTGACGGAGGAGTCACGGATGAAAACGATACAGTCCAGCACCTATCGAGAACAGCTTCTAGCGTTGCGGGCAAGGCTTCGAGGCGACGTGAATCAGATGGCTAACGTCGCCTTGCCAGAGAGGGAATTCACCAGGATGCCGATCCACATGGCAGAACTGGGCAGCGACAGCTTCGATCGCGAGCTTTCGCTGAAGTTGCTCGGCAGCGAACAGAATGCTCTTGATTTGATCGAAGCGGCGATTGCCCGTCTGGAAGACGGTAGCTACGGTCTGTGCATCACATGTGGCGCGAAGATTCCCAAGTCGCGCCTTGAAGCAATTCCGTATACGGCTCAATGTGTTCGGTGCGCGTCTGAGGAGGAAGGCGTATCGCCTGAGCGTGGTGCCAGGGATCAGCGACGGGTCCTTCCACGGTGATCATGCTGACGAAAGAGCTTTTGATCCGCACTGACATCCGTGCATGTGCCCATCCGACCTGGAGAGCACCACCCCGACGAACGAGCGAGTCTGATGACCATATACTGCTGCATGGACTTGCGGAGCCACGGGCACTCCTGATCGCGTCAGTTACATTCCGAGAAGGCACTTGCACGGGCCGCCGTCCAGCGCGAGTGTATCGTTCTTCCTTTCCGCTGATTCGACAAGGCAAATACAGTCGAGGGTACCCAACGGACTCTCTCGGCGTCTGGATAGAATTGCCGCCCGTGACGATCCTTCCGCGAGGACTGGGTACCTTGAAGTGGACAAATCGCTGGTAAGGCACTTGTTCCGTATTGCGGCGAAAAGGCCTCACCGGATACCCACGAAAAAACACGCCCAGTCGGGCGTGTCGTAGTAAGTTGCTTTCTGACAATGAATTACGTCAAGTGGAGCGGAAGGGGATCGAACCCTCGACCTCGGCATTGCGAACGCCGCGCTCTCCCAGCTGAGCTACCGCCCCTTGCAGGGTGCCCGGTTTCAGAGCCCTGCTGTCGGACCCCAATTGTCGGGCAAAGTGCAGCATTCTAGTGCAGCGCTCGGATTTCCGCAACTCCCGCCCAGCCCGCTAGGGATCGAGCCCTAAACTGCGTGTGTAAGCCGCCCGCTGCTGCTCGCTGCCCAGCTCTTGGGTGATGGTGGACCAGGCCTGGGCCGCTTGCGTCAACGCGTCCGCGGGGGTCTGTTCGCCCGATCGGGCCGCGAGTACGGCGGTGTCCAAGACCGCCAAGTACCGCTGCCAGCCGGGGATGCGGAGGGAACAGAGATGCGCGGGCTGCGACTGTGTCTGGCTGACCACCTCGGCGTAACGTTCGCTGGCCTCGAGTGTCAGGGCGGCATCCGTCCACCCCGTCGGTTTTTTCGCTTGGGAGTGCCGGAACAACGTCGTGGCTGTGCTGGCTGGCGATAGTCGCTCAGACCACTCTTTGCTCGACAGGAGTGCCAGCAGATCCGCAGCTTCACGCGGCCGTCGAGCGTTTTGGACCACCGACCCCAATCTTCCCGCGATCGCCAGCAGCGGCACCGGGATCGACTGGTTCGCCTCGTGCGTGGTCCAGATTTGCTCCCCGACGTTATACGCCGTCGTGGCACCAGGGAGTCTGGCGAACCCCAATTCGATGCCGTCAGCCAGTTCCAGCGGCTTGCCGTCGGTCGTGGCATGGCTGGGCCAACTGAGCGCCATGGCAGCCTGGCCGGCCATGATCGCGCGGCGGGCCGATTCCGGAGTCAGTTGGTCGGCTGCAGTCGATCCGAGTTTGGATGCCGCGACAAGCTCCTCCAAGGCGCGTACAAACGGCGGGCCGGCGATGAGTGGCTGCATGGTGGTGTAGTCAAACAGCACCGAGAATTGACTGGGATGCGACGCGTACGATGCCGCGCGGGCCAGCAACACTTTGCTCGCCCAACCGTCTCCCAGCGGCTCGCACACGGCATGCCACGGTTGCCCTGCCGGCGGAGCCAACTCGCCCAGTTCGGACCGCGTCATTTGCTCGGCCAATCGCTGGTACTCTTCCCACGTGGTCGGCGGCTTGAGTTGTCGTTTGTGCAACAGATCGGCCCGATACATCAGCACCAGCTGCGGGGAGCCGAAAGAGAATGCCATGGCTTGCCGACCCCAGCCGACTTCCGCGTTGCGCTGCAGCTCGAACACGTCGCGTTGAGCGTACTGTTCGTTCTCGTAGGCGCCGGGGGAAGGCGTCCCAATCAACTTGCGCTCGGCCACCGTCCCCAGGCAGGCTGATGGATATATGATCAGATCGGCGGCCAGTTGCACGACCGACTCAAGCTGCGCGAGCGTCAGTTGCTGCAACTGCAGTTCGCCAGTCATTCTGGCCTTCCACTCACGGTCCAGAATGTCGGCGAAGGGGGGGTCATCCACCACCACGATGCGGACCGGGTGCGGTGTCGGCCTGGGCTCTCCCTCTGGGACCGTGGGGGTCGAACCTCGGTGACAACTCAAGACGGTGGACATGACGAGGCCCAGCAGAACGGCCCGTCCCCCGCGTCGACATGTTCGGAATTCCGCGAAACCGTGCATCAGCCACTCCTGCCACTGGTCACTGAAATCGAGAGTCAAGCATCTATTGTGGCATGGTCGAGCCAATCCATGAAGCGGGCGTGCCAGAAACCCGCGTCGGGGCCCGGCTGGTGCGCCCGCGCCGGCCGATGGCATATCCTTCGTCGAGTGAAGTGGCGGATTCCCGCCGGGGCCCGTCCCGCCCCGGCAGTGGCCGCAGCGAACATGGTATCGGCGGCTCTGCACTTGGCGGGTGCCCATCCGCGAGTCGCCCAAATTGGGTATGCTAGAGTGTTAACCTTTGACATGCGTGCCCGGTGCGCATGTTTGGAAGATAATCCGAAACTCGAAGCACGATCTCGAGGGACCACACAGCTATGGCAGCGGACGAGCTTCGCCTTGAGTCTCGTGGGATTGATGGTTCGACCTCGTCCGTTGGCGGTGGCTCCCCCAACGCGTGGCGGGAAATTATCCTGATTTTCGGGCTGTTTTTCCTGTTCGCGGGTAGCCCGCCGCCGGATGTGAATGAAGCGCATTACCTGGCCAAGGCCAAGCACTATTGGGATTCCAGCTGGTGCGGCCCGGATCTGTTTCTCGATTCCGCGGATGCTCATCCTGTCTTCTATTGGCTCTTTGGCTGGATGACTCTCTGCTGCTCGTTGACCACCGTGACCTGGCTGGGGCGAGTTGTGACCTGGACGCTCTTAGCAGTCGGCTGGCAACGCCTCAGCTGGTCTGTCGTTCCCCAACGCTATGCCAGCGTCGCGACGGCGACAATGTTCGTGGTCCTGTGCGATCGCTGCCATCTGGCGGGCGAGTGGGCGGTGGGGGGCCTGGAGGCCAAGGGATTGGCCTATGCGCTGGTGCTCTTTGGGCTGCGAGCGATCGTCCTGGAGCGATGGCAGGCCGTTTGGATGTGGATGGGCGCGGCGACCGCAGTGCATGTGTTGGTCGGCGGTTGGAGCTTGCTGGCGGGTGGGATTTGCTGGTGGTTCTCCGGCAATCGCCGCCCGCCGTTAGGAACCATGCGGGGTGGGCTCGCGTTGGGGGCCTGCTGCGCACTCGTCGGGCTTGTTCCGGCGATTCGTCTGATGCTCGGGGCGGATCCCGACATGGCGCAGGGAGGCGAGCGGCATCTACGTCTTTGGACGGTTAGCCCATCACCTGGTGTTTCACCATTTCGCGCTGGTGCGGATCATCTCGTTCGGTGCCTTGCTGCTCGCCTGGGTGGGACTCTGGTGGTACGACCGAGACCTGGACAACTGGCGACGTCTGCATCGGTTTGCAGGAGCGGCGTTGTTGTTTTCCGCTCTGGGGATGGTGATCGACATAAGTTGTCTGACGCGTCCACTGCTGGCTGCACAACTGCTGAAGTTCTATTGGTTCCGGCTCGCAGACATTGCCGTCCCGATGGTCGTGGCGCTGGGAATTGCCGTGGCGGCGCACAGGCCAGCCCCGGCGAACGCCCGGGGGGCGCAGGCGTTGTGGGGTGTATCGCTGTTGTTCTGCGGTTTGTTTATCGGCTGGCGATTTGTGAGCCTGCAGATCGATTTTCGGCCCGGGGCCGTCAGCCAGTCGCAGCCGGCCAGCGCGTTCGAGGCGCAGAAGCGCGCTGGAGCGCTACCGTGCTTGGCGCAACGTCTGTGCCTGGATCGAGGAAGAAACCGATCCGCAGAGTCGTTTTCTCACGCCACGTAACCAGCAAACGTTCAAATGGTACGCCGGTCGCGCGGAAGTCGTCTGCTGGAAAGACATACCCCAGGACGCGGCTGGGATTGTGCAGTGGTGGAATGTGCTGCAGGAGATCTATACACCGGCAGTGATCGAGGGTGGACTGGGCGCTTGGAGCGATCCGCAGTTGCAGGACATTGTGGATCGCCACGAGGTTGACTACATCCTTATCGACCGCCACAGGACGCGACGCCGTCTGGGGTGGCAGCAAGTTTATCCGGAACGCAATTGGGCCAATGCGAGTTATGAAGTCTATCGGGTCTACCGGCGCACCGCATCGCAGTGACTCGCGTGACGCCCGCATCGACCGTGTCGTGAAACGCCATCATGATCGATCCCCTGCACGACCAATTGCCGGCACGCGTTGCTCAGCGACTGGCCCAGCCGCTGCCCGGGCGCGTTGCGCACCGGCAGATGACGGCTGAATTGGCCTATGGCCGGCATTTCGGTCCGCCCTCGTACGATGCCCGCGAGGCTGCCGTACTCGTCTGCTTTTTTCCCCGCCGCGGCGGCTGGCACATCCCCTTGATGCTGCGGCCGGCTCATATGCTCGACCATGCCGGTCAAATCAGCCTACCCGGCGGAACGAGCGAGGCGTGTGAGACGGTCGAGCAGTGTGCGCTGCGCGAGTACCGCGAGGAGTTGGGGGCCAACGGGGAACCACCGGCCGTGTTGGGTCGGCTCACACCCCTCTACGTCTTTGCCAGTAATTTCATTGTGACGCCGTGTGTAGCCGCGGCCGCGGCACCGCCACAGTGGAATCCTAATCCCCGGGAAGTCGCACGCCTGATCGAACTGCCGCTGGACGTGTTGATGGACCCCGGTCAACGAGCGGTTCACGTCATGCAGCGTCGCGGATACCGCTTCGCCACGCGGCACCTGCAATGCGGTGCCGATCGGATCTGGGCGCGACCGGAATGATCCTGCTGGAAGTCGCTCACATTGTGCGGGAGGCGATGGAGCGGGAGCGAGACTCCCCAGCGGGGTAGTTGGCCGCCGTCGATCGGCCAGGTGCAACGCGCCGCTTGAGCCCACGCCGTTCATTTTGGCTCGCCAAGCTACGCTTGGACAATCGTCGGGGTCGAGTATACTAACCGGTCATGACATCCGGGCGGCCGTCGGCCGCGTGAGTATTTATCTGCGGAGAGTCCACTGCCATGGTACGCGTTGGGATTTTGGGGGCGACGGGATACACGGCTGTTGAATTGATCAAAATTCTGCTGCGCCACGACGGAGCCGAGATTGTCGCGCTGACCAGCCGACAGGAAGGCAACCCGCACGTGGCGGCCGTCCACCCTCAGCTGGCCGGCCGGCTCGACATGCACCTCGAGGACCTGGAGCCGAGCCAGGTGGCGGCACGGTGCGATTGCGTGTTCAGCTGCCTGCCGCATGGAGCGTCCGCGACCGTGGTCCGCCAACTGCTGGATGCCGAGCGGCGGGTGATTGATTTCAGTGCCGATTATCGTCTGACGAGCGTCGATGTCTATGCGGAGTGGTACGGCCAGAAGCACGTCGATCCTCAACGCGTCGGCCGCGCGGTTTATGGCCTGCCGGAAATCTACGGCGAGCAGATCCCCGAGGCACAGCTGATTGCCAACCCCGGCTGCTATCCGACTTCGGCTGTCCTCGCCATCGCTCCGCTGCTCAAGGCGCAATTGATCAAGCCCCGCGGGATTATCGTAGACGCCAAGAGCGGAGTGAGCGGCGCCGGCCGGACCCCCAAATTGACCACGCATTATCCGGAATGCAATGAGAGCATTGTGGCCTACAACGTCGGGCGGCATCGGCATACGCCCGAGATTGATCAGATCCTCTCGTCCGTCGGTGGCGAAGAGATCCAGGTCGTGTTCACGCCCCATCTGGTGCCGATGGATCGCGGCATTTTGACGACCGCCTACGCAGATCCGACTGGTGAATTCACGGAATCGGACCTGTTGGCGACCCTCCGCCAGTTTTATGATGGCCAGCCGTTCATTCGCGTGGTGGAGCATTTGCCGGCCACGAAGGATGTTCTCGGCTCGAACTTCTGCGATGTGACGGCCCGGCTCGTGCGCGGCAAGGTGCTGATGATCAGCTGTATCGACAACTTGATCAAAGGTGCATCCGGGGCGGCGGTGCAGAACTTCAACCTGATGTACGGTTTCGCGGAAACAAAGTCCTTCTAGCTGCCCGGGCTTGAACGAACCTGCCGGGGGTCAGGCGAGGCGGGTGGTGATCCCACGGTGCGGCGGAAGCCGCGGCGGCTGGCTGAACGGTGTTGTTCCCGACAGTGGTTGTCTTTCCAGGATTGTCTTTCGGGATGGCGGCGGAAATTTCCGCGACGGGCAAGTGCCTCAACGAGGAGAGCGATTGATGAGTCTGTGTATGCCCCGGGGGTTTCGAGCAGCTGGTGTGCATTGTGGGATCAAGAGTCATTCCAGCAAACTCGATGTGAGCCTGATCGTGGGGGACGCACCGCTGGTCGCGGCGGGCGTCTACACGCAGAACCGCATTTTCGCGGCACCGGTGGCCCTCGATCGCGCTCGGACTCCCGCTGCCAATATTCGCGCCCTGGTCGCCAACTCCGGCAACGCCAATGCCTGCACCGGCGAACGAGGAATGCGGGATGCGCTGGAAATGGCGTCTGTGGCGGCCCAGTTGTGTCAGGCCACTGCCGAGCAGGTGCTGGTGTTGTCGACGGGGGTCATTGGCGAATTCCTTCCCATGGAGAAACTCACCGCCGGGATTCGCGCGGCCGCCCAACAGTTGGGCAACGACGAAGCATCGCTCCTGAACGCCGCTTGCGGTATCCTCACTACGGATGTGCGGCGGAAAGTGGCCGGGCGCACGATTCACGTCGGTGGCCGCACGATTCAGGTCGCCGGGTTCGCCAAAGGGGCCGGCATGATCGGTCCCAACATGGCCACGATGCTCGGCGTTGTCCTGACCGACGCGCCGCTCGTGCCGGACGACGCCCAACGCATCCTGCAGCAGGCTGCCGATGTCAGCTTCAACTGCATCAGCGTCGAAGGGCACATGAGCACGAACGATACCCTGCTGCTGCTGGCCAGCGGCAAAGCCGGTGGAGCGCCCTGGAGGGAAACGAGTTGGAGACGCTTGTCGCCGCCGTGCAGGAGGTGTGCATCGAACTGGCCCGTATGATCCCCGATGATGGTGAAGGGTCTTCGCATCTGGTAACCATCGATGTGCACGGCTGTGCCAGCGCCGACGACGCACGACAGATTGCTCAAACCGTCGCCAACAGCGCTCTGGTGAAAACGGCTGTCGCCGGAGCCGACCCGAACTGGGGCCGCATCGTATCGGCGGTCGGCTACGCGCAGGTACCGTTTGAGCCGGGCAGCCTCGAATTGCGCGTCAATGGCACCCTGCTCTACCGGCGCGGTGAACCGGTGCCGTTTGATCGCCCGGTCGTTTCGCAGTCGATACGCGAGAATCGGGAAACGCACATCGCTCTGCTCATCGGCGACGGCCCGGGCCACGTCCGGTTTTGGACGAGCGATCTGACGGTCGATTACGTCAAGCTCAATGCGGATTACCATACTTAATCGATCTTGCGGTTATCCCCAGTGAACTGGCCCCGCGGCACCTTCATCGCGCCGTATTTCGGTCCTGACCGGCCCCCGACACCCGCTGGGAATCCGGTCCGGCAAGGGCTTGGGGAGCGTCCACGGCTCGAGTTTCGCAGCTGGTGCCGGCACAATCGCTGCGAAGCGAAATGGCCCCGCCTAAATTGTGCAAGTCACCTGTTTTTTCTAAGGTTTTCATTTTGATTCCGGCCGGAATCACAGTAGGTTTGAGTTGGAGTCGACGACGAGAAGTCAATCGGCTCCCCAAGACAGGCTTTCTCACCCCCGTGTTTGGGCAGGGCTCGTTGCATTGCGGCGGCCCTGCCTTTTTTTATTTCCCCAGAGAACGGACTTCCGTCCGTGCGTACCACGCCGTGCCTGGCGGCCACCCGCGGCAACTGACCCTGCTGCACCTGGCCGACATCATCCGGAGCCGAGACGATACGGACGCGGCTCTTGTAGGCTTGAGGCGTGGCGGGATTTCGATTCTCTCCTTCCGACGGTTGTCGCCTTGGACTTGGGAAAATCGTGAGACGAGCGGCACCACCTTCGCACAGAGCCCTGTCGCGCTGCCAGACAAAAGGTCCCGCTGCTTGACAAAAGGCCGCACGTCGACTACTTAAAGTCCTTTCCCTGCCGCCTTTTAGGTTGCGTTGCCGGAAGCTGCGCAGCGAACCGGGGAGGTATTGTCGCGGCAGCTCTGGTTGAGTGGCCTGCGACAGACGAGAATCAGCTGGAGTGTGGCGGGCGGTTGGCGGGCGGTTTGGATGTGAGTCGCATATCTGCCGGCGGCCGAAGAATGTGGGAGCATTGGGGCTCTCCGGCGGGTGAGTAGGGAGGGCCGCTGGCGGCTGGGGACCGTTCCGCAAGGGCTCGTACGACCAGCTTGGCTGGGCGACCTACAAGGATGAGCGAGTCGCTCGTCCCGGCGGCAACCGGCGCCAGTTATCGTGTATTGTTGAGTTGAGTGGAGTTGCTTGGTGGTCGGTCACGTTCTGACCGGTCCTGGGGCTTTTCACTTTTCACTTTTTTCTATTCACTTTGCATTTTGCACTTTTCGGCTGGATCCGGGACGGTTGGATGGAACTCACAGAAACATCGGGTTGTTGCACAAGGTTGCTGAAAATGGATCGGATCTTGGATCTCGACATTGAAACGTGGGATGATGAGCAGCTGCTTCCGTCGCGGATGCCGACCGGCGGTGGTGCGGCGGTATGGGCGGAACTGGCTGAATTTGGCGACGGCGAGGAAGACGAATTCGACGATTTCGACGAGAACGACTTCGACGACGATTTCGACGACGATTTTGAGGAGGAATTGGAGGGGGACGAGCTGGAAATCGACGAGGACGACGAGTTCGGTGATGTCGATTTTGACGAAGAGTTGGACGAGGAAGAGTTGGTTGGCGACTTTGACGAGGATGAGGAGGGGGGGGGGCGGAGGCGTTGCCTGACGACGAGGACGAGGAGGAAGAAGTCGAGTTCGAGGAGGAATAGCCCGGATATGTCCTGGCGGCATGTGCGCGGGCTGAATCGCCGGGTCGCCGACGCGCGGCAGCTTGCCACCGTCTGACGATTCGGGCGGCTGTGGGCCGCCGCGTGTGGGGTTCGATGACTTCGCGCACGATGGATTCCGTGCCGCGGCACGAACGCTTGGCAAGTACCAGCCTGATTCACCTAGTCGACCTCACCCGCCGAGTTCCGCGGACGATCCGGATGCAAGGGGTCGCGAGCGTATCTTGGCAGTTGGTTCGTGCCTGCTTCCTGTTGCTGTCGGCCGACGGGTCCGCTTACCCGCCGCCGGCGAAAACGCCGGAGTTCTGTCGACCTCCGCCAGGGAACCGACCTGCCGCACTGGACCGACCGGTGAGCTGCGGAGGGGAGCACGTGTTTCGAGCGGAACGACTCCCGCCTGACTGAGGATCTTTTGCATTTCGCATCTTGGCTCGCACACCTGTTTTTTTCTGCTAGATGGGAACGCCGGCACATGTTCACTTCGACCCCCAATAACGTCAGATTTCCCGCCTTGGAAGAGGAGGTTCTGTCGTTCTGGAAGCGGCATCAGATCTACGAGAAATCGTTGGCACAGCGTTGCGACGCGGCCAAATTCGTGTTTTATGGAGGTCCCCCCACGGCCAACGGGATGCCGCATCCGGGGCACTGCCTGACGCGGGCCATCAAGGACCTGTTTCCGCGTTATCGCACGATGCGCGGTTTTCTGTGCGAGCGCAAGGCGGGGTGGGACACGCATGGTCTGCCGGTGGAAGTCGAGGTCTGCAAGGAGCTGGGGATCCACTCGAAGGAGGAGATCGAGGAGTATGGCGTGGAGCCGTTCATCCACAAGTGTCAGGAGAGTGTCTGGCGGTACATGCGGGAATGGGAACGTTTGACCGAACGGCTTGGTTTCTGGATCCATTTAGACGAGGCATACGTAACCTATCATCAGAGCTACGTGGAGAGTATTTGGTGGTCGCTCAAGCAGTTGTTTGATCGTGGGTTGCTGTACCAGGGACACAAGATCGTCTGGTGGTGGGCCCAAGGAGGAACGGCACTCAGCAGCGGCGAAGTGGGCCAGGGGTATCGGGAGGTGGCCGATCCGAGTGTCTATGTTCGCTTTCCGCTGGTGGACGCGGAGCAGACGTCGCTGCTGGTTTGGACCACGACTCCTTGGACATTGCCGAGCAATCAGTTCGCGGCGGTGCATCCGGAGTTGGACTACGTG
>CAWDIM010000020.1:0-27979 GCA_963802295.1 uncultured Planctomycetota bacterium
GCTTCGGATTTCCTGACACTAACATTTTCTATGTAGTCAATTTTTCGAAAAAATGCCGTGCTGACATGAAAAACCGGGTTCGCTAGCAGCGGCATTTTGTGCGATTCTTCCTTTTCTCACAAAGGGAGGAATTCGCATGGATGCCCAGCACCGAACCCGGTCGTGTAATCGTCAGCCGCGAACCTGCGATCAAAGTGCGCCTCGCGGCTCCAAACAGATTTGTATTCCAATGATCCGCGACATCTATCATCGCATCTGGGACGACGCGACGGAAGTACGCCGCTTCCTGACACCGTTGATTCAGGCCATGCCAGAGCTGTTTCCGCCTGGTATCCAAGACGGGTATCAACTTAGCGGACGCTTGCCGGAGTCGGAGAAAATGCCCGGCATCCGCCTGCGACAAGTGCGCGTGCAAAACGACGTCTATACCCTGCGGCCCAGTTTCGTGATGAGTTATATGACCGGCACGGTCGACGAATTGGAGCATCCACTGCTGCTGCTGAGTTTTGGGATCCCCTGTTGGGTCGTCACGAAAATCTTCGGACGCAACGACATGTATTGGCAACGACAACTCGAACGACTGGGACGCAATAGCTTGGTTGGGACGACGGTGCCTGATCCGTCGCGACTGCCGCAACACCTGGCGGCGGACGAACACCATGTCGATTGGTGCGGCAAAAAAGGGTATGTCGCTGTCACGGCTGGTGGAGGATGCTTGCTGGGCGTGGCCTTGACGGACGCAGCTGACGAAACACATCTCGCACAAGCCTATGGTGAATTCGCTGCGGAAGCCCGCGCGGTGCAACCCGGCTATTCCCCGCAAACAGTCAACACCGACGGTTGGTTTGCCACGCAGAATGCATTCCAGGCTTTGTTCGCGCCGATTGCCGTCGTGCTCTGCTTCCTGCACGGCTTTTTGAAAATCCGCGACCGTTGCCGCAAGGCCCACGAACTGCACAAGCGCATCTGGGAAGTATATGCGGCAGACACGGCCGCAGAATTCCACCAGCAAATGGCGGACTTCCGAACCTGGTTCGAGCAGGGCGACTGGTCGTCGGCCGTACGGGAAATGGTCGCAAAGTTGTGGCAACGGGCATCGGAGTACGCCGTTGCCTATTCGCATCCTGGCTGCTATCGCACGAGCAACCAAGTGGACCGCTTGATGAACCGACTGACACGCCTGATGTATGCGGGCCGTGGGCTGCATGGCCATCAGCGGTCCAGCACGCTTCGCCTGCGCGGTTGGGCCTTGCTGCACAACTTTCGACCCTTTGCGCCAAGGAGTGGTCGCTCTCGGGACCATACCTGCCCGGCACATCGGCTCAGCGGCAAACAGTATCATGAGCATTGGCTACACAACTTACAGGTTTCCGCGTCCCTCGCGGGCCGCAGAACGCGTACATAGAAAACGGTAGAGTGAGCGAATTTCGAATTCTGTTCCAAACATACGCGCATGTTTCAGGTTAACACTCTTCAGTACCGGATTCCTCCGGCGAGCTTGTCACACCCTTCTCCCGCTTCCGTCTATTCGCTCGCGATCTCAAGCAGCACCGTCTCCCCGGCGCCCATCTTCAGCGTCACCGCCGCGGCTCGGGACACCAGTACCTTGCCGGTCATCACGTCCACAACCTTCGCCGATTGCGGAAGCCGCAGCGTCTTCTCCCCGGCAGTCTGTGCGTGAAGACAAGCGTACTGGCCATCGGTGTCCAGGGCGTCGTCGGTGTCGAGATATACGTGTGCGCCCGCAGCTCGAGCGATATCCCGGAGGAGTGCTGGGGGCATGCCCACCGTCGCGTAGTAGATGGAAGTCCACCCATCCGCCTTCCGGCGCACGAGGCCCGGCCTGCCGTTGTGGGTCAGTGTGCCGAGTGTCTCAGCCGAAGGGTCATCGACCCAAAAGACCGGGCCACAGGCTTCCTTCCAGCCGACGGGATCTGCGGCCGAGAGCTTCACCTGCAGTGGTGCTACGTTGTCGAACTCGGCCACCAGGTTGATGCCCGTGAGCGACTTCATGCTCGCGGTGGAAAGCCCCTCGTCCGTGATGGATCCCGGTGCGAAGATCCACACCGCAGTCGCGCCGCGCTGTTTCACCTGCCCCTCGATGGAGCGCCGCGTCGCCGAATCAACGTAGCAGGCATTGAGAAAGACATAGATCTTGTACTGGGGAAAGTCCGACCGGTTGAGGTCGGAAAGCAGGTACACATCCGCAGGTACCCCGACTCGAGGCAGACTGACGACCTGATCGAGCACCGCGGGCATCCAGAGAGCGGAAGGTCTCATCCGGTACGCCGATTCGGCGCTGATGAAGACGGCCATCTCAGCTTGGAAGGCCTTCCTTGTCTCCATCGCCCGGTCAGCCTGCTTTCGCATCGCCGCGAGGTCGGCCAGGAGGGTCGGGTCGGAGAACCAGCCGCCATCCATGTCGAACCACGAGATCGCGGTTCGGCGGGTCAGCATCTCCCCGAACTCCCGCCAGAGGATCGCTCGCGACTCAGCCAGATTGCTCGCGCGACCATAGCCCGACGCCGGATCGGACAGGTGCGTACGGATATCCGATTCATTGATCCAGAGTTTTCCATGCAGCTTGATGGAGGCTGCGGCAGTCATGAAGGTGCTCGTGCCACCAATCTCTCGTCCGGTGTACATGGGCGGACTCATCAGGAAGTCGATGTCCGGCGACTCGAGGACCTTGGCCAGGGCGAGGTGCGCGGAATCCTGCTGGTGGATCCAGTGCTGGGTGAGGTAGCCGTAGTAGGCCCCCGCGAGAGACCTGCCGCCTGTCGCGTCCTTCACAATCCGAGCGAAGTAGAGTATGTCGCCAGCCACCGTCTCGGAGAGATATTGATAGAAGTCAATGACGCGCTGCTCTTTGCTCGGATCGCGCAGGACACCGGCCGACGCGCTCGTGCGCACCTCGACTGCGGGTAACTCCGCCGAGTCCAGATACGCTGCAGCGTCGCGCCACGCCGCCTGTAAGGCCACATCCGTGCCGTAGCGCGCCCGCAGCCAATCGCGGAACGCTCGGCGCGATGGCTCGCTATAGTCGGCCCATTTGCCGTCCCAGATGCCCCACTCCTGCCACTCGGCGGAGTGGCCGCTGCACAGGATGAAGCCCAGGATCCGGTCGGCGTAGGTGCTCGACTGCAGGTGGGCGAGAAGCCGACGCAAGTCGTCCCCCATCTCCGTCCGCCACTTGGCCGAGCCGAAGGACTGACAACCCCGTGTACCGTCAGAGTAGACGCACATCTCCTGCGGGTTCTGGGCCTGCCACCAGGCGGGCGGAGTGACGTAGAGGTGGGGCAGGAACAGGGCATCGGGGTCCGTATCGAGGAGGTCGGCAAAGTACGAATCGAAGCCCCCATAATCGTACCGGTCCTCAGCGGGATGCCCGAGGTCGCCGCCGCCCGATGTGCCGAACCAGTCACTGTAGACATGGATTCCCGCCTCGGTGAACTCCTTGTGCTGCGCCAAGCGCCGACCGTCGCCAACGAGAAAAGTCATGCCCGCCAGAGGCTTCCCCTCAACGTGGATCGTCGGATCACCGACGAGGCGCCGGACATCCACCTGCGGTGGTCGTCGAGTGCCTTGCCGGGTGTTCTGCAGATCAATGCTTGCCAAGTCCCGGCCAGCAATGCCCCCGCCGATTTCGTCAAGTTCGTATACACCGGCGCGTGCCGTGATCGCGCCGGCCGACAGGTATTTCGACGTGGGGAACACCGCCGTCAAAACCGTCTCCGGCTGACGCGGGTCGATCTCCTGCTCCAGGTCGCCAAGCACGGCGGTGCCGCGGCAAGCCGCAGGTACGCTCGGGCGATCGCCAAGCCTGGCGGCACCTCCTGTGGCCGGAAGGTGACGGCAATCCTCAGCGCATCCCCCGCCTGCGTTTGGCGCGGCGCCTGGATGCTCGGCGCTTCCATCTTCCCTGGCGGCTCTTCGGCTGATGCCTTCCTGAAGCGGCTCGTCGGTCAGCCGGACGTGGCTCAGGAGAACCCACCGATCTCCCTCGTTTCCCGGATCCAAGCGGAACGAGATGACGCGTTTCTCCGCCCCGCCCCAGAACTCCGACAAGCGCGAGCCACCGGACTCGTGGGCGGAAACGGTGTTCAGATCCATTGGTAGGTCGCCCAACCTCGCTTGACCGGGAACTTGCCCATGAGGCCCCAATCGCCGTTCGTCGCCTTGTAGTAAATGTCGAGCAAGTCCGCCGGCGCCGAGGAGTAGAGCCGGACCTCGAGATAGTGGAGCACCGTCGCATCGATACCGTCGGCGGGCAGGTTGAGGTAAAGAAAGGGATCCCAACGGACCGAGCCTCGGAACACTCCTTCGCCAACCTGCGAGTAGGTGAAGTTGCTGGTGGTGGTCACGTCCCTGGCCTCGTGAAACCGCCACGCCAGTTCAGCGGCGGATCCTTGCCCAAGGCTAACACCAGCGTGAACAGGATGCTGGCGAGAAGACGAAAGCGTGGGATGATCGGTGGCGACATGCGAAACTCACTGCGGCCCCTACGCCGGCCCGAGTTCGTTCCCTCGCGGCAATGGGGTTCGACGTAAGCAATTCCATTTGATGGTTGAAACGCGATTGACTTGCTCCTGGGCTCTCGGGCTCGACGATCAGCGCCACTTACCACATCCGGCGAGTCAGTCGCACCACGGGGTCCGGTATTTGAGCCTCGTCGCAGGGCAGAACGCCACCCACAATGCCTGGGATGCAACTCCGAGCGTCACGCTCCGTTGCTATGTCGCAACGCTTGTCACGGCCGCCGCCTTTCTTCGGCCGGTGTGACCCAATTGGCAACGTGGTATGGTACATTGCGTCCTGTTTCCGCCAGATGACGCTTCTCCAGGCCCTCGCCCACCAAGGCATGGATGGGGAACGAAGTCGGCACCGACGGCAAGCTGGTGATCGATGTCGTCAACGGGGATGTGATCAGCAACATTCCTGGCCTGCTCGATCACTACGCCACGATTATGCGTCGCCTACGGTGATGTCATCGATGAGCAAGAGAAAGCGGCCCTGGACGCTCATGCCGACAAGCTGATCGTCGAGTCGCCACAAATCTACGCGAAGACCGTCCTCACGAATGTTAACGCAACAGACGTGCGTGATACGAAGACGATGGTCGTCGGATAACTCATGCAGGTTGCGGCACACAGGAGCGAACGCGAATGAATGTAGTGATGGGGATCGTACCCACGGGATCGGATGCGAGATCGGCGGCCACTGTGGCGACGGCAATGCGCCTGCCCGACTGCTCGGTGCGTGTTGTGAGACATTGGTGCTCCACCCAAACGTGGTGAACGCATCGGACATCAACGAGATGCCCCACAAACCGCGCTCTACGTCGAGGGAAGCCATCTGGACCAGTTTCTACAGGGAAAGCTGTTTCTGCGGAAGGTGCGGTCGAACAAGGTGCTGGTGGTTGTGAACAAGGCGGATTACCAGTCTATCAACGCCGTGTCAGCCGCCCGTATCACATTGGGTCTGGACGCGGAGATTTGCTGAACTGCAGGTGCCGCTCCAACTGATCGCGCATGGAAAACGGGATCGCCACGGGCGACGTGATCAATTGGCGGCAGCTGGTGGCGCAAGTCAAGGAACTCGACTTTGACGCCTTGGGCATCGCCACTCCCATTACCGTTGATAGCGAGACGCTGGCGACCTATTGGCGCTGGGCGGCGTGAACCCGGTGGGTGGCGTTAAGGCGCTGGCCACCAGGCAGATTGGCGAGGCACTGGACAAGCCGTGCGCATGGCCCGGTCGATTACGCGCTGACCGGGTTCAAGGAAGTCGTCGATCCGCGAATCGCCGTGGAAATCATCACCGAGAACTTTATCCACTGCCTCTTGAAAGGCTTGCACAAAGCGCCGCGCATCAGCCGGGAAAGTGGCATGAGCTTGAGGGACATCGATTGCATGGTCTCGCCCTATGGCTGCTTCGGAGCGCCCCATCAGGCCTGTCTCGATGCGGGCATCTCAGTGATCGTCGTGCGCGAGACACGAGTTGCCTCAGCCATCCGGAAAATCCGAAGTTTATCTACGTCGAGAACTACATCGAGGCGGCGGGGATGATCATGGCCATGAAAGCCGGCATCCATCCGGCGTCGGTGCGGCGGCTGATTGCCTACACGACGGTGATCCGAAAATCGTGACTTGTCGCTTGGAGCCTTCGGCCCTCGGGCTGTCCCACGCTCTGCCCGAGCGTGGCTACGGTCAGAGCGAGCGTAGCTACGACGCGAACCGGTAGCCGCGGTCGCGTAGACTGCGGGGGGCGAGGGAAGGCGTATGGCGATTCCCCCACGCTCTGCGCGAGCGTAGCTACGACGCGCCCGTAGCTGCGGTCGCGTAGACCGCGGGGGGAAGTGGAAGGCGGATGGCGATTCCCCCACGCTCTGCGCGAGCGTAGCTAGTGTCTGTCCGAAAAAGTACTTTCGCCCATAAAAATCGGGAAAAAAATCAAAAAAACTCCCCGAAGACGCAAACCAGTTTGAGTGCTGGCGCGTATGAATTCTAGGAAAACGCCGAATTCACGCGATCATCTTCGAGGAGCAAAGGATGCGAAAGTCTTACTCAGAACAGCCGCGGTTGGATTGCAGTCCTGTCTCTCTCGTAGAGTTAAACCTCGACTGCCGCGACGAGATTATACCCATTCTCTTCGCGTTGCAACACATCTATGGTGACTGTGCAGCGCGCAAGGAAGTCATGCAGCTCATTGCGGACGATGTCAACACCGATTCCCGTGCGGATCATGGACGCGAAGGTTTTGATTACTGGCAGATCCTTGTGCTGGCCGCCGTGCGTCTCGGCTGCAATTTTAATCTCGACCGTCTCCAGGATCTCGCCGAGAACCATCGGAAGTTGCGTCATATCATGGGAATTGGGGACTGGGACGATCAGACCTCATTCAAGTGGCGGCGGATCCGTGACAACTTGTGCTTGCTGACATCCGACACGCTCGCGCGGATTTCGGACCTCGTGGTGAAAGAAGGCCACAGCTTGGATCCGGAGGCCGCGAAAACCATTCGGGTCGATTCCTTCGTGGTGGAAACCAACATTCATTATCCCACCGAAAGCAGTCTGATCTGGGACGGTCTCCGAAAGATTATCGAACTGAGCACGTTGGTCGCCACCGATCTGGAGCTTCCCGGGTGGCGACAACACACGCATCTACGCAAGAAGATCAAGCATCTACATCGTGAGATTTCACGCGTCTCGGCGAGTAAGAACCCCAACTCCAAAAAGAAACAGAAGAAACTCTACGCGAAGCTGCTGAAACGCTCGGAGGCCATTCTCGAACGGGCTGAAAAACTCCTGGAAAGCGCCGCCACAGCCGACCTCACTAACCTGGTGCGAATCAACGATATCCGCGTATTTATCCAGCAAACTCGCCAGGTAGCGAGCACGGCGTATCGTCGCGTCATCCTGGGTGAAACTGAGGTCCCCAACGAAGACAAACTGTTCAGCATCTTTGAACCGCATACGCAACTCTATCGTCGCGGCAAGGCGGGCCAGGAGAATCAATTTGGCCGCCTGGCCATGATCTGCGAAGATGGCGCTGGGTTCATCACGCATCACTACTTGATGGGGCGCAACGAGCAAGACGTGGACGTGGCGGTCCCACAAACAAAGATCTTGCAAGAACGACTGCATGGTGCCATCGAACGAATCTCGTTTGACCGCGGATTCTATTCGGACGACAACGAGAGAGAACTGAAGGAATTGGTAGCGAATCCGTGCTTACCCAAGCGTGCTGTGAACGCGTTCGCCGAGCAGATGGAGAATGCCTCGGTCGAGTTTCGCGCGGCACGAAATCGCCACTCGGGAGTGGAGTCGGCCATCGGTGCATTACAATCCGGAAACGGGGCGAAGCGATGCCGCGACCGTACCGAGATCGGCTTTGAACGTTATCTGTGCTTAGCCATTCTAGGCCGCAACCTTCATGTCCTTGGCAAGATGCTGATCGCTCGGCAGTCGCCGGACAGTCTTGCCGGACAAAGCAAACGCAAAGCGGCAGCCTAGTCAATTGAATTGCATGACACTTACTTGTCATCCCGGCTAAGCGTACGCGCACATCGTCCGCTAACGTCAGCAATCCACCGTGGCGCGCCCTCTTTCACTCTCTGTTCCCCATTTCTCGTCTCATCTTCACCGCTTCGGGTCTCGCTTTTCGGCCCTGATTCGCGATAAAATACCTTTTCCCGACAGACACTAGCTAGTGTCTGTCCGAAAAAGTACTTTCGCCCATAAAAATCGGGAAAAAAATCAAAAAAACTCCCCGAAGACGCAAACCAGTTTGAGTGCTGGCGCGTATGAATTCTAGGAAAACGCCGAATTCACGCGATCATCTTCGAGGAGCAAAGGATGCGAAAGTCTTACTCAGAACAGCCGCGGTTGGATTGCAGTCCTGTCTCTCTCGTAGAGTTAAACCTCGACTGCCGCGACGAGATTATACCCATTCTCTTCGCGTTGCAACACATCTATGGTGACTGTGCAGCGCGCAAGGAAGTCATGCAGCTCATTGCGGACGATGTCAACACCGATTCCCGTGCGGATCATGGACGCGAAGGTTTTGATTACTGGCAGATCCTTGTGCTGGCCGCCGTGCGTCTCGGCTGCAATTTTAATCTCGACCGTCTCCAGGATCTCGCCGAGAACCATCGGAAGTTGCGTCATATCATGGGAATTGGGGACTGGGACGATCAGACCTCATTCAAGTGGCGGCGGATCCGTGACAACTTGTGCTTGCTGACATCCGACACGCTCGCGCGGATTTCGGACCTCGTGGTGAAAGAAGGCCACAGCTTGGATCCGGAGGCCGCGAAAACCATTCGGGTCGATTCCTTCGTGGTGGAAACCAACATTCATTATCCCACCGAAAGCAGTCTGATCTGGGACGGTCTCCGAAAGATTATCGAACTGAGCACGTTGGTCGCCACCGATCTGGAGCTTCCCGGGTGGCGACAACACACGCATCTACGCAAGAAGATCAAGCATCTACATCGTGAGATTTCACGCGTCTCGGCGAGTAAGAACCCCAACTCCAAAAAGAAACAGAAGAAACTCTACGCGAAGCTGCTGAAACGCTCGGAGGCCATTCTCGAACGGGCTGAAAAACTCCTGGAAAGCGCCGCCACAGCCGACCTCACTAACCTGGTGCGAATCAACGATATCCGCGTATTTATCCAGCAAACTCGCCAGGTAGCGAGCACGGCGTATCGTCGCGTCATCCTGGGTGAAACTGAGGTCCCCAACGAAGACAAACTGTTCAGCATCTTTGAACCGCATACGCAACTCTATCGTCGCGGCAAGGCGGGCCAGGAGAATCAATTTGGCCGCCTGGCCATGATCTGCGAAGATGGCGCTGGGTTCATCACGCATCACTACTTGATGGGGCGCAACGAGCAAGACGTGGACGTGGCGGTCCCACAAACAAAGATCTTGCAAGAACGACTGCATGGTGCCATCGAACGAATCTCGTTTGACCGCGGATTCTATTCGGACGACAACGAGAGAGAACTGAAGGAATTGGTAGCGAATCCGTGCTTACCCAAGCGTGCTGTGAACGCGTTCGCCGAGCAGATGGAGAATGCCTCGGTCGAGTTTCGCGCGGCACGAAATCGCCACTCGGGAGTGGAGTCGGCCATCGGTGCATTACAATCCGGAAACGGGGCGAAGCGATGCCGCGACCGTACCGAGATCGGCTTTGAACGTTATCTGTGCTTAGCCATTCTAGGCCGCAACCTTCATGTCCTTGGCAAGATGCTGATCGCTCGGCAGTCGCCGGACAGTCTTGCCGGACAAAGCAAACGCAAAGCGGCAGCCTAGTCAATTGAATTGCATGACACTTACTTGTCATCCCGGCTAAGCGTACGCGCACATCGTCCGCTAACGTCAGCAATCCACCGTGGCGCACCCTCTTTCACTCTCTGTTCCCCATTTCTCGTCTCATCTTCACCGCTTCGGGTCTCGCTTTTCGGCCCTGATTCGCGATAAAATACCTTTTCCCGACAGACACTAGCTACGCTCGCGCAGAGCGTGGGGGAATCGCCATCCGGACTACCACGTCCCCCGCGGTCTGCGCGACCGCAGCTACGGGAGCGCGGTCGTAGCTACGCTCGCGTAGAGCGTGGGGGAATCGCCATCCGGACTACCACGTCCCCCGCGGTCTGCGCGACCGCAGCTACGGGAGCGCGTCGTAGCTACGCTCGCGTAGAGCGTGGGGGAATCGCCATCCGTACTACCACCTCCCCCGCGGTCTACGCGACCGCAGCTACGCTCGCGTCGTCGTAGCTACGCTCGCGTAGAGCGTGGGGGAATCGCCATCCGGACTACCACGTCCCCCGCGGTCTGCGCGACCGCAGCTACAGGAGCGCGGGCGCAGCTACGCTCGCGCTGCGCGGGGAAGTTCATCGCCGCCACCAGAGCTCGAACTCCGGGTTGCATTGGCTGCATCTTTGGCCAATAATGCATGCATCGTGAAAGATCTTACGGCAACGGCGGCCCAATCCAGCGCCCCAATCCAGCGACCCAGTGCACAGGCGTGCTTCGGTGAATGATCCCAGGGACCCCGCAAGGTACGCGACGCGTGCTGCCATCGTCAAAGCCCTCGCCTGCCCAGCACGTCTGATGATCGTGGACGAGTTGGCCGAGTGCGGCGAACGCTCGGTGCAGGAATTGACCGCGATGATCGGCACGGACGCGTCGACAGTCTCGCGGCACCTCTCGACGCTCAAGAACGCCGGCGTCGTCACGAGCCGAAAGTCGGGAACGACCGTCTACTACCGCCTGCAG
The DNA here is from genome assembly GCA_963802295.1 of uncultured Planctomycetota bacterium. Taxonomy (GTDB): domain Bacteria; phylum Planctomycetota; class Planctomycetia; order Pirellulales; family Pirellulaceae; genus JAJRVM01. The sequence continues at coordinate 10,788 of CAWDIM010000020.1, forward strand.
ATGAAGTGCATCCCGAAGTTTCTCCATTGTGTGGAATCCATGCTGCGGGAAGACGTCGAAATGAAGTCGCGCGCCTGAAGCACGCCGGACGCTATGGGAACGGTGCTGCCTGCAGCCCATCTCACGACAATCGATCGCCCGCGGAGAAGGGAGAAGCATGATGAGATGCAGGAACCGAGGCGTTGTCGTCGGCGCGGCGGGGATTCTGGCGGTGGTTTTGATCGGAGTCCCGAAGGCGCGGAGCGTCAGCGAACCAACAACCCGGAGCGTCAGCGAACCAACAACCCGGAGCGTCAGCGAATCGACAGCGGTGGGACCAGGCAAGACGCAGGCCACATCCTCGCCGGCGGGAGTCTGTCCGCCATTTTATCTGCGGGACGAAGAAGGACAGATCATCAATCCGGCGAAAGACGAGAATGTCGGCAAGCCTTACTCGCCCAAGATGACGTGCGGCACGTGCCACGATTACGAGAAGATCACCCAGGGCTTTCATTTCACGCAGGGCATGGGTGATGGTCGTCGGGGTCGTCGCGTTGCTGTGGGAACTTCGGCAGCGTCTGGCAGAGCACGGCCAGTCCCGCGCGAGCTTGGGAATGCTGATGATCGTGATCCAAGTGCTCTGTCTGCTCGTCGCCGCAGTGGCTGGAGTCCTGATCTTCTTGCAGCTTCCCGGTCTCGATACGGTGACGCGGGTCTCGTACACGTTGTTTGATGTGGCCATCACCATGTTACTGATCGCCGCGATTGTGACCGTGCTGCGGACCGTCGCGCGGCAGTTTCGCGGCCACACCGGAGATGTGCCAGCAGAGTCGCAGGAGGGCTTCTGAGTCCGGATGGAGCACTAAACGCCGTTTCCGACGTATGCCGCATGCGGATCGTCCGACTCGCCCACCGCCCCTCATATACCTTTGTCGTGGCGGCGCTGGTTCTCCGCATCCTGGCGGGACTCTGCGGCCGCGTCGCCGTGGCCGGCACGATCGCGCGACCGGCAGCAGCGGCTTTTTCGTCGGACATAGCATTGGCCATTTCGCCAATTAACGATATACTCAGATTCATGGTGATGCGGGGGACGACCGGATTATGGATGGGGAGGCCCATGCCGGCTGGTCCTTTCGCGAAAGATCGGCGAGCGTGCAGCCGTTCCCTGTTGTGAGCTGACGATCGACGTGCTACGTATTCCGGGGGAAGCAGATGCGGCCAAGCGTGTGGGAGCCGCACCGAACGAAGATCGATCGCGGCGAAATCCGGGAGCGTGCCAACCGGGCAGGATGCCAGCATGAGCGAGCAACAGTTTCAACCGGGAAAATGCATGTCTGGAAATCGAAGTGCACGTTTGGACGGAGGAAGAAAAACCATGACGGCAGGCATTGCCAAGCGACTTTCGTTTCTGGACCGCTATCTTACCTTATGGATCTTCCTCGCCATGGCGGTCGGCGTGGGGACGGGATTTCTGATCCCCGGCGTGGAGGGCTTCATCAATCTGTTCCAGGTGGGAACGACGAATATCCCCATTGCCGTCGGCTTGATCCTGATGATGTATCCGCCGTTGGCCAAGGTGAAGTACGAGGAATTGGGCGATGTGTTCCGCAACTGGAAGGTGCTGGGATTGTCGTTGATACAGAACTGGGTCGTGGGGCCGATCCTGATGTTCTTCCTGGCCATTTTGTTCCTGAGCGGCTATCCGGAGTACATGGTCGGCCTGATCATGATCGGGCTCGCCCGTTGCATTGCGATGGTGATCGTCTGGAACGAGTTGGCCAAGGGTGACACCGAATATTGCGCTGGTTTGGTGGCTTTTAACAGCGTCTTTCAGGTGTTGTTTTACAGCTTGTACGCCTGGATCTTCATCACGGTGCTGCCGCCGCTGTTCGGGTTGAGCGGGAGCGTCGTCGAGGTGAGCATGGGGCAGATCGCCGAAAGCGTGTTCATTTATCTAGGCATCCCGTTCATCGCCGGCATGTTGTCACGCTTCTTTCTCGTCAGGCTCAAGGGAAAGGCCTGGTACGACGGCGTTTTCATTCCCAAGATCAGTCCGATCACCTTGATTGCGTTGCTCTTCACCATCCTCGTGATGTTCAGCCTCAAAGGTGAACTGATCGTGAAGATTCCCGTCGATGTGCTGCGGATTGCCGTGCCGCTGTTGCTTTACTTCGTAGTGATGTTCCTGGTGAGCTTCTACATGGGGAAGAAAGCCGGAGCGGATTACTCGAAGACCACCACGCTCTCTTTCACCGCCGCCAGCAACAATTTTGAATTGGCCATCGCCGTGGCCGTGGCCGTGTTCGGGATCGACTCGGGAGTTGCCTTCGCGGCCGTGATTGGTCCGCTGGTGGAAGTCCCCGTATTGATCGCTCTGGTGAACGTGGCTTTGTATTTCCAGCGGCGCTATTTCGGCGACGCGGTAACCGTGGCAACTCGTCTCGAGGCGACCGCGATAGGGGATGCGTGCCCGCCGGCACAAACGATGGCTGACCGCCTCGATCGTGAGTCCAGAGCCTAGTATTTCGGCACCGGAGCAGGCATCACTCGACGTGAGACAGGCCGTTGGGCCTCGCAACGCTCGAAAGGGGCAACACGGGCGAGCATCTTGCAGGCTCGCCGCAAAACAGTCGGAGCGACGTTCGCGAGAGGGCGGGACAAACGCCAGGGACGGACCTCGAGGAGACCACCGATCCTGTGCCGCCGGAGGCCGCTGACCTGTCTGCGCTGTGCCGGGTTCCGCAGCCGTTGATTACGCAAGGCGTCTCAGGCCACCAGGTCGATCAAGGGGCCGTGCCCGGCCAGCGACGTGCCCGGCCAGCCACAGATCGTAAGCTACAATTGCCGGGCGGAATACCGGGAAGAATCAGCTTGTGGGAGAATGCCGTGGCGGGAGAATCGTTCCAGAGGGCCGAGGCCAAGACGGTTCAGGCCTACATCGACGAAACACCGTTCTGGGCTGACGGCACCCGCGTCGGCGCCACACCGATCACGGCGATGCAGTGGCGCATTTGGGGACTCGCTTCGGCGGGAAAGTTCTTCGAGGGCATGATCGTCTTCATGACGGGCGTTGCGCTGCCGCTGCTCGCGCGCGAATTTGGACTTTCGGACTTCGAAAAAGGGAGTGTTGGCGCGGCGCCACTGTTCGGCATTCTGATCGGCGCGACGGCTCTCGGATCGCTCGCCGATCGTTACGGCCGCAAGGCTATGTTCATTGCCGAGATGGTGCTCTTGGTCGTCTTCCTGATGCTCTTAGCCATCGCTCAGAGCTTCGTCGTGCTGTTGATCTGTCTGTTCGCGGTCGGACTTGCGCTGGGGTGCGATTACCCCACGGGCCACATCGTCATTTCGGAGAGTATCCCGAGCCGAGTTCGCGGACGGCTCGTGCTGAGCGCATTCGGATTCCAGGCCGTCGGCGCACTGTTTGGGACCGGCGTGGGATACTTGCTCCTCTATCTGGATCCGCAGCTTGCCGCGTGGCGGTGGATGTATGCCGCGGCGATTCTTCCCGCACTGCTGGTGCTGCTGGGGCGATTTTCGATATCCGACAGCAGTCACTGGCTCGTCCAACAGGGACGCACCGAAGATGCTGAGCGGGAATTGCGGCGACTCCTCCACCGGAATCCGCCCTATCCGAAAGAAATTGCCTTGGCCGGTGCGGGCGGGGCAACTCCACACAAGGACGCGACGGCTCCGTCGCGTGACGGCTACCTCGACCTGTTGCGCGGCCAGACGCTCCGGGCAACCGTTCTGGCCTCCGTCCCCTGGTTCCTCCAGGACCTGGGAACGTATGGTATCGGCATCTTTACACCGACGATCCTGGCCACAGTCGTCGGGCAAGCCAGCGTGTCCGAACGGAACATCGCCGACCTGGTGCATCACGACATGCTGGCGGCCAAGGGCGCGGCCTTGATCGACCTCCTGCTCATCGCGGGAATCGCGGCCGCCGTGGTGCTGGCCGATCGCGTCGGACGCATTCGGCTCCAAGTCGCCGGGTTCATTGGCTGCGGTGCCGGGCTGCTGCTGGCCGCCCTGTCGGTTGGTCACGAAGGCGATCGGCTTGGCATCGTCCTGGTCTTCGCCGGGTTCATGCTCTACAGCTTCATGAACAACCTGGGACCGAACTCGATGACCTACCTGATCGCCGGCGAAGTCTTTCCCACAGCCGTGCGCGGGAAGGGGGCGGGGCTGGCCGCGTCGACGGCCAAGATCGGCGCCGTCGCCAGCGCCTTTTTCTTTCCGATCCTGCTCAAGAACATCGGAACGCGGCCCATCCTGATCGCATTGGTCATCACCTCGCTGCTCGGCGCCCTGCTCACCTGGTGCCTGCGCATCGAAACAGCCGGCGTAAACCTCGAAGAGATTGACGAAGCGGATGCCGGATGTCGCGTTCAGTCGAGCCACGCCGGCATGCAGCACGAGCGCGGCGAGTCGAAAGAGCGGTCGCCGGGACCAATCTTCGGTCGGTGCCCGGAAACTGGCTGTTCTCCCGGGAGCACACTCGTGTAGCTGAAGGCAAAGAGCTCCCGGCAACTGGAACCGGGAGCGATCGTTGTCCTTTACTTCGCCAGTTCGACGTTCCAGTACGCCTCGCTGACGAACTTCGACCAGCTTTCGATCCGCATTTCGTGAGCCGCGTACAGCGGGTTCCACGTCGGCTGGACCGGTTGCTTGTGCAGGCGCATTCCAGCCTGCTGCGGCGTGCGGTCGGCCTTTCGCTTGTTGCACGTCACGCAGGCCAGCACGCAGTTGTCCCACCGCGACTCACCCCCCTGGGACCGAGGTACGACGTGGTCGATCGTCAGTTCCTCGCTGCCAGGCTGCCGGCCACAGTACTGGCACGCGTAGTGGTCACGCCTGAAAATGTTCCGCCGGCTGAACGAGACGGCCGCCGCGGGCAACCGGTCGTAGTCGGTCAGCGCAATCACTTCCGGCACCCGCAGCCGAACTCGCACGGCCTGGATGAATCGCTCGTCGTCGCGCGGACGCAGCTTCACCCAGTCCTCCCAGGTGTAAGTCTGGTAGTCGGCCGGGTCGACGACCCGCGCGGACTCGTTCCACAACAGCACCAGTGCCCGCGCCACCGTGGCGACGTTCACCGGCTGCCAGTTGCGGTTCAAGACCAGCGCCGGCCGTTCCAGCGTCTTTGCTACCATGTTTGATTCCTTTCTTCCGTTCCGCAGGGTGACCACTGGGAGTCGCACCAACAGCATCACTGCGACCACCGCTGCGCGGCGGTGCCCGCGTCTCGGGCACCCGCCCAACTGGTGGTCCGGGCACGAAAAAACCCGATATCACTTTCACTCGTGACACCGGGTTGGAAATTGATCCCATGAAGACTCGATCGAGTGTCACAATCGCAAACGCAGCGCGGAAGTATTCGTCCACTTGTGGGCGAAATGATCTTTGCCTGTTCGTGCAGATTGCTGGCTCGATCGTAACGTCATTATTGTCGGTGCCCTTTCTCTGTGCACGACCACCTTCGGCCGTGCCTGCCTCACTTAGACGGCAGAGGCTCCTCAAAGGTTCACAGAAAAATCTTCGCTGCTGGTCGGGCTGGAGGTCTTCCGGCGATTGTACTCCACCGTGTGGTTCGGCCCACTCGTCCTGCTCAGCCGACTACCGGTCATCGCTCCCCTGCTAAAATGGGGCTCAGCGAGTCAGTCGCGGTGCGAGTCGCTCGGCGGCGCCGGCTCTTGAGCAACTTTCACGCGTCCCGCATCAACGGTCTCCTGGGCGGCCGAACTCGGCCGGCAAGCGTTGCTCATTCACGTGGACACGCCGAAGCGTGGCAGGATCCACATCTGCAGGGCGATCCACAACAACACCACGCCGAGGGCCATGAAGATTTCCATTTTCGATACTCCGCGCTCTTGCGACATTCTCGTCGATCCTCAGTCCTTCAGCACCACCCACAGCGCGTGAACAACACCAGGCAGCCAGACCAGCAGCGTGAGAATGAGGTTGAGGACGAACTGAAAGCCGATGCCAGCCTTGAGGCCGACCGCCAGCGGTGGCAGAAGAACAGCCATGATCACCAGAAGCAGTGTATTCATACTTGCCATCTCTCAGGATATCAGCCTTGATAGACCGCTGGGGTTCACGCGAGCCATCAAGTCTTGGACGAGACGCAACTCGCGATCATCCCGCACAGAAAATGCTCTCGGTAGTACTACGACAGCCTGCAGCGTGTGACTCCTGGATTACCCAATTACTTTCTTCACGGCTTTCTTTACCTTGTCGGCAGCCTTCTGGACCGCCTGTTTGGCCTTCCCGACTGTCTGATCGGTCTTCCCTTCCTCCCGCAGCTTGTCATTGCCGGTCAGCGCACCGGCGGCTTCCTTAATTCGGCCCTTCACTACGTCTGTCTTGCCACTCATGATGGTGACTCCTATTCTACTTGAATGAATGTTTGGAATATCGGCTCGGGGGGCGACCTTGAGATCCGGCTGCGGAGCTTCGTAGATCTTCGTGGAAGCCACCCCTGGTTGGCGCGGATTCCCTCGCGCATTCTCTAACGAGGATCTGGGAATCTAGTGTCCCGCTTCCCCCCAAAAACGTCCTCGGCGGAACCCACCTCCCAGGAACGACAGTACCGCCAGAACCAGGAAGACAAAGAAGAGGATCTTCGCGACTCCCACAAAGGAGCCGGCAATTCCTCCGAAGCCGAGCACTGCCGCGATCAAGGCGATGATCAGACAAGTGATTGCTAACTGTAACATGGTCCAATCCCCCCAAAATAAGCCGACCCCGTCGGCGACTTGCACGTCCCCAAGAAAAAAAGCCGACGTGGTCAAACACCCGAAGGTCCGCGACCACGTCGGCTTACTCTGCAACGAGCCTCTCGGCACCGCCGAGTTGCTCTTTATCTAGCCATCCGACAACTTGAACGTCACTGCTGGCGAAGCCGCTCTCCAATGAGCTGCCACTCCCCTCAACGTCCTATTGTATGGCGCCGAACGAGAAAGACAATGGCGACGATAAGGCTGCGGGAGGAGAATTCACCGCCTCGGTGACCGATCACTTCACGACAGCCGTGGATGTCTCGACGTATTTCATCACACGAAGTCCATTCAGCAACCGTAGGCGCCGTCATGGAGCTGCGTGGAGACCCGCGCGGATTCGTGCCACAACAGCACCAGCGCCCGCGCCACCGTGGCGACGTTCACCGGCTGCCAGTTGCGGTTCACAACCGTGAAATCCGGCGGCGCGAAATGGTTGCGCAATTATTTTTGTGCGAGTTACTCAGCAGCCTGCGCCAACACGTCGAGCAAGCTCTCCTCCAGCAACTCGGTGTGCTCGTCCAGTACATCACTGAGCATGCGAGCCTCAAACGATTCGAGGCCTCTGTCGGACTGTTGGAAAATCCCCGTTGCCGCCGGCTCAAGCAACAGATTGTAGTCGGACTTGTCGACAGTACTCGCTGGTAGACTCTTCCAGTGTGGATTACACCCCGGCAGGGTGGAGTACTGCGCCGCCGTCTTTCTGGGAAGTGCCAACGGATCCAGGGTGGCTGGCGCCATCTCGATCTGATTCAGCCCTGGCAATCGGCGCGTACCCAACGGCAGCGTCGCGGCCATCAGATCAGATGTGTTGTCGCTATGTTCGTAGCCCAGCACATGACCGATCTCGTGCGCGAGCACGGTGAGCAGGTCCACACGGCCCGCTGAAAGTGCCGAGCGGCCGGTGTACCAGCCCGCCCCGTTCGCGTTGATATCCACCGTGATCGTGTGTTCGAACGCCGCGCCCAGCTGACCGGACGGCAGATCGTCAATTTCCACTTGCAGGTCCGCGGGCACCGCCCAGCGCACTCCGGTCGACCAATGCGAAGCAGCGAGCGTGGTGAGGCGGCGCAGTTCCGGCATGGTGAGGGCGGGCGCGCTGTCCGCTTCGTCGAACGCGGCCAGAAGCGTCGGGCCATCGTCGTCCGTAATCGTCCCTACTGCTTCGCTCCTGGTGAAGGTGGCCCCCCCTGAGGCACTGGAGAGAGTGATTTTGAACTCCTCTGCATTGTCGTCAATGCGGTCACCAATGACAGGAACGTTGATGACACCCGTCGATGCACCGGCTGCAATCGTCAACGTGCCCGCAGTCGTCTTGTAGTCGACGTCCTTGGTTGCCAAGCCCGGCGTTGTCGCATACGAGACGTTCACTGCTTGCGAGGTGTCCCCCGCGCGTGACAATGAAGGGCATGTTGACGGTACCCTTGTTGCCCTCCGTCACACTCGCGTCAGCGATGGACAGACTTGGTGGTAGCGGCGGATCGCCAAACGTCCGGTCCAGGTCGCCAGCCGAAGTCAGGCGGGTCACAAACAGGGCCGGTCCGGGGTTGGCCGGGTCTCCGTTCGCTCCGCCGGACAGGACGATCTTCCAATCGCTCTGGATCGCGACCGAGATCCGGCCGTCGCCATCCTGGGCCAGGTAAGGGAAGTCGCCCACCTGTGCGATATATCGGCCATCGCCTTGGCCGAAACTCGTATCGACTGTCCCGTCCAGATTGTAACGAGCCACAAACAGGTCGATCTGCGTCTTGTTCTCGAATTCCGTCAGTCCACCGGCGATAACGAGCTTCCCGTCCTGAATGGCTGCGGAGTCAGCGCCTGACCCGCGCATTACTTTCCAGAGACCCAACCTCCCTGCCGTGTCAACATGGCCGGCCGTGAAAAAGAGTGTCCCTGCCATATCGGTCAACGACTGTATGTCGAACAGCGAGTCGGCTACGCGGACGGCAGTTTCGGGTATTTCTACGCCGTAGACAGATGTTCCTTCTCCGTTCGTTGTCCAGATCGCCATATTTCCGAGGCTGTCCTCGGTGGCGAAGTAGAGCGAGCACTCCAAGGCTACCAGCGATACAACGTCGCCATCTACGGTGCTATCGACACCCGTAATCTCCGCGGGGGCGCTCAGCATCCCATCCGCGGAAAGCCAGGCCTTAAACAATCGTTGGCCAGCGCTGCCGCTTTGTGTGAAGTACAGAGCACCGGTGTTCAGGAGTGTCAGGTTCGCAAGATTGCCGGAGCCGGACCACACGTAGTTCGCTCCGTCTTGCGTCACGTCGCTCGTCCACAGCTCGGAACCGCCGTCGGTGAAGCACAGCCTGCCGTTCGCATTTGTGAGCGATGCGAGACTGGTGAATTCGGTAGACGCGGCTACCCGCGTCGTTCCGGTTGCCGTTCCGTCGCTCTTCCACAATTCGGACGGGCCATTGGTGAAGTACAGTGTGCCGTTCACGTTTGTCAGTGAGTCGAGTTTGGAGAAACTGTCTTCAATCAGCACGGTCTCCGTGTCCGGCTGGCCTTGGGCATTCACGATCGGACGATGCGTCCACAACTCCTTGTCGTTGGCCACGAAATACAGGGCTCCGTTCATCATCGTCAACGAGGCCAGGCTGGAAAACGTCGACCCAATGGGGGGTGTGATTTCCACCGTGCCTGCACTCGTCCCATCGCTCGTCCACAAGCGACTTGCCGTGCCGTTCTGATCCGTGAAGAAGAACGCACTGTTTTCAGTGGTCAGATTCGCAAGCTTGAAGAACGTTACTCCTATCTGTTGGGAAGTTCCGCTGGCGGTGCCATCGGTCCTCCACAATTCGGTGCCGCCATCTTGTGTGAAGTAGATTCCCACATTGCCGTTGACAAACCGCCCGTAGGAAGTGAGTTCGTCTGCAGAAGCGTCCACCGTGGTGATCAGGGTCGTCTTGGTGACGTCGCGCGTGACCGTCTTGCTGATCTCGTGTCCGTAGCTGTCGTAGCGGCCAATGACGGGAAAGCCAAAGCTTCCGCCCCAACCGCGCCCGACGGCAATGATCTCGTTACTGGACGTGATCTCGAGATCTCGCAGATAGTCGCTGAAACCAAAGTCCGTCACGATGGTCCCATTCACTCCGAAGCTCGTGTCCAGGCTGCCATCGGAGAGCCTGTAACGGGCCAAGATGAAGTCGTCCGTGTAGACACCCGCCACCAGGCCTCCCGTCACAACGTATTGCACACCCTCGACAGTCTGCAGGGCCATACACGTCCTGCCCGGGACCTCGACGATCCCGTCCCCGCCGAAACTTCGGTCAACGGCCCCGGAGCCGGTATACCTGTAGAGTCCGCCGCTACCGAGCGCCAGGATCTTGCCGTTGTCCTCCTGGACGAGCACATCTTTGAAATAGCCGCTGTCCGCCTTGACGATGCCCTTGGTGCCAAACGAATTGTCCAGCGATCCGTTCGCGTTATAGCGCAGCAAGGCGGGAGTGAGATAATGGGCTCGCCCGGCCACGAGGATCTTGTTGACGTTGCCGTAGGTGTACGGCACTGCATCCATGGCCCAGTCGTAGGAACCTCCTCGGCTGAGGTCGGTGGTGACGCTGCCATCGCCGCCGAACGAATAGTCCAACGTGCCGTTGGATGTGAAACGAAACGTGGCCACGTCCCCATTCATGTTACCGGCCGCGACGATGTTGCCAATCGGGTCAATGAAGCTCGCGCGAGGCCAGCTCTGGACACTAGGTCCGAGCTCCTGCACGAAGACGCCGCCGGAGAGCACGACGCGCGCTTCGAGTGCTTCCAGCCACGGTTGCCGGAACGCTGCCCTCTTGCCGGTGCGCCTTTATCTTGGAAGTTGTGGACTGCCGGAACTTGGCTACTAAGTTCTCTCTCAACGATGACATCGTTTGTTCTCCGTTTGGTGCGTGGGTCCACAAGGGAATTGAGTCTTCGTCATCCCCGAGCGTGCAGACTAACCGCTCGAGGACATATCAGGCCGGTTGCATAAGCTGCGTGTTCGACGTCCATGACTCAGGGCCACGCGGGGCAGTGCTCGTACTGCTGCCAGGCGATTTCACCGCTGAGAAGCGTTTTTCGCGATTTATCCGAAACATTCACTTGGAAGACCTGACCACGGGGATCATGTTCAGAGTCGTTCTCCACCCACCAGCCAAACCCAAACGTTGTCCATCCGCTAATCGTCCCGTTGCCTGCGCATCGGTCTTCATTACGCCGAGTCGCGTGTTGTAGTTTGTGCGTGGTTTCAGGCCACTGCATGTGATGGTCAGATAGCCGGTGTACTCTTCCACCCAGACAGGTTCATCGTAGTTGAAGTAGGACCAGCCATCGAAGGTGACGCTCGACAAGTGGGCGGTGCCGGATGCGTTGATGCCTTCGGCCACTGGGAAGAGTGTGAGTGTCATGCCGTCGTACGGTATTGGTATTTGTTGCGCCAGCACGGAACTGTGTCCCGCGAGCGTCATGCCTAGAAACAACAGTGCTGCCCGTGTGTATCGCTTCATGAGACCCATTACAGAGTTCCTTATTCGATGTGTCGTCCGCGACAAAATGACACGGGCCATTATCTCGGGCGCGCAGACCAACCACCCGAGAGATGCCGGACCGCTGAGAGACGTTGCTTGAACGCTTGGACAGCACCTGCCACTGTTGTTTTCGTGGTTACTTTTTGGCCTCCTCAGGCGGTTTCTGTGTCGCGGAATATTTGTCCGTAGTCCCGAGCAACTCGTTGGCCTCGCGCCGCAACGGGAGGAAAGATATTGAATGGGGGGGTGCATCCGCCAGGTGATACCAGTGGAGAGCATCTTCCTTGTTCCCAGCCTTCCACTGAATCAGGGCCATAGCAATGTAGTCCGTGCTGGCAAAATGACACCCGATGGCCATCGCCTTGTTGAGCGATTCGTGTGCGGCTTGGTAGTCGCCAGCCCGATACTGAGCCACTCCCAGGGTGTTCCAGTGCGCGTTGGCATTGGGATTGAGCGCGACGGCCTTTTTGGCGAGTTCCACGGCCCGCTCCGCATTCCACAGGCTGCGGTCGCCAGCGGTGCACAGCTGCCAGGCCAGACCGTTGCAGGCCCGGGCGTCGTCCGGTTGGATGGCCAGCACCTTCTCCTGATCGGCAATCGCGTCGGCCCATCGTTCCTGCCAACGTGAGAGCCTGGCCCGATCGAGCAACGCTTCCACGTTTCCCGGTTCCTGCTGGATGGTTCTATTCAGATCCTCCCTGGCCAACTCCGGATCCACGACACGGAAGAAGTTGTTGCGATTGAAATAGGCTTCTGGCGATGGTGGATTCGAGCGGTACACCTTGTCGGCCAACTCCAGCACGCCCTGGCGGAAATGTTTATCGGGGCAGTCTGCCACCATTTCCGGCGGAATCCAATTGACATTGCTCCAATCACTCGGGATCAGCGCCACCGCCTTGGTAAGGTCCGCCAACGCGTGGTCGTAGTGCTGCAAGTGAAAGTGCACGAGGGCACGCCGCTTGTAATACCAGGGCCGGTCCGACACCAACTCCATCACGTGATCCCAGTCGGACAGCGATTCGCGATACATCTTGAGCGCCGCATAGGCCTCGGCGCGGGTACAGTACTTGTCGAAATTTCGCGGGGCCGCTGCTTCGCTGGCAGTCCCACCGACGAGCGTGATGCACTTCGTCGCTTCCGCGATCGCGTTCTCGTATTCCCCGAACTCGAGATAACGGTTGGCCAACAGCTCATGGATGTCCGCTCCTGGATCCTGGGTACTGCGTGCATCACTTCGGCGCAGAATGCGGCCGCGTCCTTGAGCAAATGCCGACGAATAGCTTCGATGTCGGGATTCTCGATTAGCTCCTCGTCGCTGACGCGGGCGAGCATCTGGCGGATGGCGTCCCGCGCCAGCTCGTAGTTCTTGCGCCTCGTCAGCGTTCTTCTGCGCGGTCGTATGCTCCGCCTTTTCCCGCTCGTAGGCCCGAAGCACCAAGAGGGCACTGGTCACCGATATGGCCAGGACGGCCAGACAGGAGACCATTCCTGTCCTCACGAGCGACCGATGACGCCGCATCCATTTCGCCACGGATTCCGCGACGGATGGCCGTCGTGCCTGGATCGGTTCGTTGGCCAAAAACCGCTGCAGGTCGTCGGCCATCTGCTGGGCCGTGAGGTACCGTCGCGCCGGTTCCTTGGCGATGGCCTTCAGCACGATGGTCTCCAGGTCGTGCGGGATGGCACCATTGAGTTTCCGGGGGGCGGGCGGGTCTTCTTCGGTGACGTGGTGCAGGATGACCTCGCGGTTTTCGCCATCAAAGGCCGGCCGAGAGGTGAGAAGCTCATAGAGTGTGATGCCGAGGGAGTAAATATCGGTGCGCCCGTCCACCACCTCCCGGTTCCCGCGTACTTGCTCGGGACTCATGTAACGCAATGTGCCCAGCAAATCGCCCGTGTGGGTCAGAACCGGGTCGTGCTGGGTCACGGCCAACCCGAAGTCGGTGATCAACAGGTTGCCACGGACGTCCACCAATAAGTTGGAGGGCTTGATGTCACGATGAATGATGCCCATCTGGTGGGCGTGGTCCAACGCCTCGGCTGCCTGGATGCCGAGTTTCGCGGCTGTGTGGAAGAATTCCGAGGTGTGGCCGGGCTCGACTTCGTCGCAACCGGCGCGGAGATTATTCGGGTGGTTTCCGCTGTCGCTGGCGAGGGATCGCCATCGCGATTCGCGGGACCGCCTTCGACGGGCCCGACGGTCTCGCCGGACGAGGCGGATCGAGCGGCTGATGCGGCCAAGCCGCGCGGCTCGAGTGCACCGGACAGGTCTGCAATCAACTGGGCCAGTGTCTTGCCGTCGATGAACTCCATGGCGTAGTAGTGAACGCCTCGCTCGCACCCCACCGAATGTACGCTGACAATGTGCGGATGTCGCAGCGAAGCGGCCGCCCGCGCCTTGTTCTGGAAGCGTTGCAGGTGCCGGGGATCGAGGATGGGACGCGAAGGGCAGGACCTTGAGTGCCATGTGCCACCCGAGGGAGATTTGCTCCACCTCGTATACGGTGCCCATGCCGCCCCGGCCCACTTCGCGGATAATGCGAAAGTCACCCAAGACCTTCGTTTCCGGATAGCTGAGCGAGGTCTGCGGAGATTATCCTCACCACTTGGCTCCGCCCTTAAGACGACAGGAGCCGGTGACTCCAAGAAGTTGCCGAGACGCGTGTGCTCACGCAGCAAGGCCTCGACGCTATCACGCAATGCTCCCCCGCAACCACACGCTTCGTCTAAATACGCTGTGCGCGGCGTTCGACGTCCTTTCCAAGGCAGCGATGAAGATGTCCCGTTCGTGCATGTCCGGCATCTCCAACAACGAACAGCAAGTGACGCTATTAAGAAGTGCGAGAAAAACCACACGAGTCTGCAGAAAATGCGGATTTTCTGCAGAGAAGCCCCACCGGAATCCCCCGACGCTAACTTGCCGCCAACTGCCGGGCCAGCCAAGTCCGAGCGTAAGTCCATATTTGGTAAGCGGTTCGCTCGGACATGCCGAGGGCTTCGGCGGCTTCCCTCATGGTCAGGCCGGTGAAATAACGCAGCTTGACGAGGTCGGCGGCGAAGGGGTCGATGGCAGCCAACTGGTCAAGTACGTCGTGAATGGCGAGTATCTCTTGCGTGGGATCGGACTGGGACACCTGCGATGCGTCGAGCTGCTGATGGACAATCGCAGCTCCACGCTTCACCGTCGCTCGATGTTGCGCCCGTTCCACCAAGATTCGACGCATGGCTTCCGCCGCGGCACAGAAAAAATGGATGCGATTGTTCCACACTGCGGGATGACTGTGGTCGACAAGTCGCAGATAAGCCTCATGGACGAGTGCCGTCGCCTGAAGTGTCTGATTCGGAGACTCCTCAGCCATCTTCGCGGCCGCCAACCGTCGCAACTCTTCGTATACCAAAGGGAGCAGTTGCTCGGCGGCATTACCGTGTCCTGTCTGGATGTGCTGGAGAATCTGTGTGACATCACCCATGACCGTTGCCTATCGCGAGGATTCGCCCGTCGGCGATTTTACCACGCCGTACGCCTAACAGTGCCACCCCTGCCGCCCAATTATTGGGGGGTGAGTCCCCGCCTTGGTCCGCCGGCACAACCGACACTGGTGACTCCCACAACGGGTGATTCCTTGGGCTCTGCTTCACGAGCCTGCCTGGGACAAAACTTAGCCAGCTCACAAAGGTCCGCGCGTTGCCTCAAGATGCAGAAGACAGTTAATCGCGTGGGCACCCAAGAGCATATCCACAACCGCATCGCCCTGGACATGCTTCGTGATTCAGAAAGAAGGTCGCACCAACACCCTGACAACGCTTCATGATGTAAGGGCCAAGGCCGGGTAAATCCCCGCGACGGTGCTAGAGACTCGATACACCTCAGATTGCAGAGACGAAGGCCGATCCGCAGGGGAAACGGCTGCACGCCCGAGGAATGCCCCTACAACCACGAGCTTGCGCTTCCCGGTTCACAGACTCCCATCAGCGCGGCAGTCATATCCCCGTCTCGTCACGGCACCGACTTCCATCCTTCCCAGCGAACAACCCGCGATCCGTCGCTCGGGACTGAGGGTGCGTGTCCGGTCGGGCCACCCTCCCAGCCGGCGGCGATGTTGGCGACAACGTCTGCGGCCATCGCCCCCAGCGCCCCGCCGCGGAGTATTCCCAGGAAATCACGTCGGAAAATCGGCTATTCCACACGTGTCGAATTCCTTCGCAGTCAAAGATGGCGATCGGCGTCGTTAAAGTGGCGGCCTGCCGTCGCATTGGATCGTGCATAGTGTGTGCACTTGTCTCTCCGTGCGCTGGGAAATGTGACTTGGCGCACTACCACCAGAGTCATCGCTGATTCCTGTCTATTTGTTTGCTCTGTGCCAGATGACGATGTCTTCCGCCTTCTGTTTGCCACCAACAATGGGCGTGTTTTTCCAGGTGTGAGTCTTGCCGCCGTCAGAAATCTACGGTGGAAATCACTTCCGTTTTCGCGCCGTCAGCTTGGCTTCCATGTGTGGATTCAACCCATTTTTCCCCTTGCTTATGGATTATCGATGGGGCTGAACATGCCGCCGGATGTTACCCAGAGTCCCTTGATCTTCTCGTCGCCAGCGTCATAGGCGACGATCCAGGTGCCGGTTCCCTTGCCACCGTACACCGAGCAGATCATTGCGTTGCCGTCATGCTCAACTCTGCAGTCAGCATATGAGGTGAATTTGTCACCTTGGTTGCCAAACCCAGGCTCATCGCCGACCAAGGTACGTTCGCTTATCCATCGACCCACCCACGCCTCGCAGAAAATCGTCAAAATCTTGGCGAGCAGATTCCTGGGCAACCAACGGCATTGACAAAGTGAATACACACAACGCCGCAATAACGAACGAAATCTTCATGCCGTGCTCCTTGATGTCAGAATTGGTAGTTGGAGGTGATTCGAAAAGGCAAGTTGCGTGAGTGCATCTATTCACTCACACGAGCCGACACATCGTCGAGCTTCTCGTTCGGCTTGCCATCGACGTTACCGCTGCCCGTGGTTTCTACCTTCCTGCCGTCTTCCGAGTACGTATAAATCGTACTCCTCACTCTTCTTTCCGTCTGGCAGGCTTCCTTCGTCATCTTGCATCCATTTGCCGTCCAGCTTGTATATGATTCCCGACCCGGTAAATCCGCCGGACACCACCGACATTGATTTGATTTGCTTCGCAACGGCGTCATAGGCGAATAGGACGGTGCCAGAACCGGCGCCGCCAACGAACTTCCACAGCATGCCTTTTCCATCTTCGATGGTAGTCGCTTCAAGATATGCGGTGACTTTTTCGCCCCGCTTTCCTAGGCCTGGCCAGTCGGCAATGAACGTCACCTCGCCAACCCAGCGTCCCTGCCAGGCGTCGCACCATTCTTTGAACTCTTCCTTGGTTGTCGTCTTCTGTTGGTCCGCAATAGCAGACGAACAAAGGCATATAGCCAAGGCGACTGCAGTACACGCAACGGACATCTTCATGGTTCTACAACTCCTCTTCAGGCGAAAACGAAAAGGAACATTGACGTCGAAAACAATGATGAGGTATTCACGACACAGATGCAAGTAACGTAATTAGAATTGTGCGAGTCAGTCAGCCCTTCGCAATGGCGACGCCCTGTCGTGAAGATTCTGGTGTGGTGCTGACAACGTTACAGGCGGTAGAGGATGACGAAATCAAACGAGTGAGCGTTTATCGGGGGGCTCGCAGATCCCTCGCGTGGCAACAGGTAAGACGGTCATCTCATTGCGGGCGATCGGCCGATTGCACCCGAAGACAGTCCAGGTGAGTGCGCCGTGTGCGCGATCATCTCACCCCAACATTGAATCCATCCGCTGTGCCGCTCCAGGATGGTCTGTTGACCAACTCCAGGGGTGCAGTACGGCGTGCTGCGAATGCTGACAATGTCCGGAGGTGAC
>CAWDIM010000021.1:0-592325 GCA_963802295.1 uncultured Planctomycetota bacterium
CGCCGAAGTTCACCGTGACGACGACGCCGCCGGCGAACTCGGTCTGCTGGACCGCATGGTCGTCGGTCAGCCAGCGGTGCGAGAGCATTTCCGCGTAGCCGGTTGCGCGGGCTACCGGCGTCGCCGTGCGGTAGCTGCGCACGAACCGCTCGCGGTTCTTTTCCCACTGGTCTCGGCGGAACATGAACATGGGCGGCGTGCCGTACAGGCGTTGAACAGATCGCGGCGGTCCCACACCGCGGGCAGCTTGTTGTTGTAGTCGCCCCAGTACCACTGGGCTACGACGCAATCGTGGTAGACCAGTTCCCACAGCGGCAAGCGATAGTAGTGGCCGGTCTGGAACTTGGCCACTCGCTCGGGCACGTCCTCGACGATTTCCGACATTCGCCGCCCGGAATCCGGCACGCGGTACGGTCCCAGACTCAACATGCCCTCGAAGTAATGCACGTAGGGCACCGCGGCGTCGTGGCCCGTTTCGCTGCCGCGCACCAGGCCGCATTTTTCGCTCAGAACCGCAGCAATTCCATCTTCCAATGGCGGCTTTCGGTCCGCGTCATCGGATGGTCGGGATGATAGCATTCCCGCCACGGGGCGGCGGTGGTCGTGTCGATGAAGCGGCAGCGATACGGATGCGTTTGCAGTTCGGGCGGGATCCGCGCTGGGCGTAGGCACGGCCTGCCGGTCGCACAGGACGCCGCACGGGTATCGCTGGCCGTCTTTGCCCTCGACCTCCCAGCCGCGTTCCCAGTCGCCGTTCGGCCTTCAGGACCAGATCGCTGGGGCCAGGCTCCGAGGTCCAGTCCGCGTGGAGGCCGCCGAAGTTGGGGAAATTCGCCGGGTTCATCGCAGTCCTGGTAGATGTCGTAGCGGCTGGTCAAGACGCCCAGGTCGTTCAGTGCGGCAACTGCTCGGGCGACGCTGCGATTGCTCCACAAGATGCGCTGGATGCCGGCCGCCTGCAGGTCGCGGCAGATCGGCACCGGATCCCGGTCCCAGCACCAGACGTTGACGGCGCCGACCAGCAGATCGACGGCGGGGTTGTCTCCGGCGTTTTTCCGCCAGCGTCTTGCAGCAGGCCGGTCTGCTTGAGCGTGCTGGCGGTAGCGTTTGCACATGGCCACGTAGCCGCCGTCGTCGAAGAACACGTACCGCAGCCGCCGCCCGGGTCCGAACTGGCCTTTCTGCGATTCCCACTGCGGCACCAGGCAAAGCCGCCCGTCCACACGCGGCAAGTGGACCCCGGCATCGTCGGGCGTCTCGACGATGGCCATCACGCCGGTCGTCACGTCGGTACGGCCCCAGCAGCCCATGCACAGGCCGTGGCCGCCGTACAGGTGGTAGCTCATCGCCGGCAGCGACGCGTCGTCGACCGGGTAGCTGATCCCTTCGTTGACCGGCAGGATCAGGAACTGGCCAGTGTGCGTTTGAAAGGGAAGGGGAACGATAGGAGTTGTCGGATTTCGCCCTCAGCCGTCAGCCCCACAAGCAATTCGGGCCGCTGAGTCCAGTTCGATGGCGGCGTCGATCGTGAGGACATCGCCCGGCTCCAGTAGCTTGAAGGTAATCGGGTTGCGTTGGCTGTCGCGCCCAGGACTCATCAGCGCATAGCTGCGTTGTTGCGTGAATGCATGATTGGTCCGTTCGTCGAGTACGGCAATCGTGGCGGTCGGCGGTGAAACGTCACATGCAGCGCGGAGTCTCGATCGTCAGCTTGGCGGGGAAATCGCGTGCCGCACTGGTTCACCGGCCGGTCTTGACCAATTACACGTCATCCAGCCAGATCTTGGCGGGTCCGATCCATCAGCCGCGGCGCAATCGTGGCGGCGCGGGCGGGATCAGGAACCGAGTTCGCACTTGCTCCAGCGCTCGGCGTGACGTCTGGCGTCCGCCATAACCCCAGTCGAGCGATTTCTGGGTGGCGTCATAGAGGATGACGCTCAGCGACGCGGTTCCAGTGCCTCGAACCAGGATCCAGCCGGTCAGTTCGTAGATGTGCTCCGGCTGGAACGTCGAGGATTCGGTTGTGGGAAACTCCAGTCCTCTTGCCCATCAACCGGAACCGCATGTCCTGTCCCTGTTGCGGTTGGTCCGTGGCGAGTTCAGCGCCGCCGCCGCCCGCACGGGACCAAAAAACGCTCCAGCCAGCCAATCCTTGTTCGAAATCACCGTTCTTCACCAGGTTCGAGTCTGCGGACGCCGTGCTGGCCAAGGCGGCCACGAGCAGCACAAACAATGCGCCAAGCATGGTAGTGATCCTTGACGAAAGCGGATGGGAGCAATTGGCGGTATGACCGCTCGCACGCCGCGGGCCGCACGAGTGACCGGCAATGGATCCTCCCTTTGTAGCACCGCCGGGCGTTCGCACGCAACTCCCGCAGCATGGATTCGACGGAAGTCATCATCCTTCTGCGGGGTTTCCCAAGACGGTTCATGGGGCGTGAAATGGGAAGGCCGCAGAAGGTCACCGTGAAGAGTCGCTGGGGGGCTCGGACAACGTGAAAATGATGCGGTTATCTTCACAACGGATCGTCACTGTACCGAGTTGCAGCTTCACGCCTGGCAGAGTCAATTCGGCCACGGTCGTGGGAGCGTCCGACAGTTCATCGCACTGGAGCGCCTGCAGCAACTGTTGGCGTGTCACGCTTTCGGACAACGAAAACGTGAATTTTTTTGGCTTGGCGATCCTGCAGCACCGGAGCCGGTCGGGTTTGCACGAAACGCGTTTCGTCTCGCAGCTTCGCGGAGATGGGGACGAGGCGAAAGATCGTGCGTCGACCATCAACGGCCACGATCCCAAACGGCGTGTAACTCATCGCCACTCTCGGGTCCGGCAAATTGCGAATAGTCAATCACCACCGACGTCGTGGTACGTCGCAGTTGTCAGCTTGCCGGGCATGACACTACACGCGGGGAACGACGAGGTTGGCGTGCTGGCCCGCCACGGTGATGCGGACGGTCGAGCCGCTGTTGAACTCCAGGAAATCCTCTTCGATGCCGTCCGAGAAGATCACTCCGCTTTCCGGCATGAGGCTCTCGACGACAAGTTCCTCGCCTTCCTCAACCGTGCCGGCCACGATTGCTGCGGACGAATGCCGGCTGGCAAACGGTTCGCGCACGACCCAGGCGAGGCGGCGATCGTGCCACTCGAGTTGAACCGGTTGGCCGGGCTTGCCGCCAGTCCAGTTGTTCACGCCGCGCATCATGTTGAACACGCTCGAGAGCCAGCCGGTGGAACCCGCTCCGGTGGCCACCAGCACGCCGCTCGACGATTGCGGCTCGGCCTTCCCGCGCCACCGCAGGTTGTAGCGGGCCGACACGTGGGAGCGGCGACCGACGAAGAAGTCGTTGAAGGCAAGCAGACGCTGGCCGTCATTCAACACTGCCTCAGCCATCGTTACCGAGCGGGTGTGCGCTCGCTTCCAGGACCGCTTTGACGGCACGCGGCACTTGCTCCACGCCGAACGGCAGCAAGACGCCGTCATGGTGCGCGCCGGATCCGGATTCACGCCGACAATCGGCAGGTCTCCGACGTACTTGGCGGTGTTGGCCACCAGGCCATCCGGTCCGACAACGATCACGACAACCGCGTTACGGAAGTCGTAGTTGGAGAGGTATTGACGCTGGAGGATCGTGACTGGGAAACCCTCTTCCAGACCATCCCGTAACTGCTCAATCGTCCGCACGTAGCGTGTGTTTTCGGTCTCGTACAGGTCGAAATCCGCTTCCGCCAAGGTCACCGCATCCACTGTCTCGGCGCGTTGTGCCCGGTGCGCAATGGCCTGCTTGAGCCGGAACCGTGCAGCGCCTTCGTTCCCCATCGCGCAACCAAACCCTGCATGCGTGTGGGGGTCGTAACGATCACGATGTTGGGGAGAGAAGCACCCATCTGTTACTCCGCATCGCGGTGCACATCGGTCAGGAGGCTCTTGAGCAGATCGGGGCTGACGTCCAGCCGGCCGATCTTGCTGGCGTTTTCGGCGAACTGCTGGAACGCCATGGCAATCAGTCCACGGGCGTCGCCCGAACCCATCGCCACGGTGAGCGTCTTCCAGTCGACGCTCTTCATCGCGTCGAGTGTCGCTTGCAGGGCTTCGTTCTGAGCTTCGGCAAGTTTACGATTGTTGGCCACCTGCCGATCCACCAGCTCCGCACGCTGTTGCTCGATCGCCACGTCGGCCTCCATCTGCGCCTGGCGCACTTCCCGACGTTTCTCTTCGACGGCACGTTCCGTGTTCAGCTCGTTTTCTTTCAGCTGCCGTTCCAGTTCGATCGCCGTGTTGCGGCGCGCGTAGACCGCCTGGTCCGCGCGCAACAGCAGCTGTTCGCGCCGTCCGCCTGCATCGCCTTGCCCATTTCCGGTGTCGGTTTGGCCGACGCGATGGTCAACGACAGGATCTCGAGCCCCAACATGCCTGCCACCTCCAACGCGCACAGCCCCTGCAGCACCTCCGCACCCAATTCCGCGCAGCGCGTCAATAGCTGCTCCAATCGCTCGCGTTGCGTGAATTCATGTGCGCAACTTGCGCCAACTGGATCAGACGCTCGTTGAGTCGCGTCGGGTCGTCACTCACATGGCGGCCCTGCGCATCAATGGAGTAGTCCATCAACTGCGAGAGCTTTACCGGGTCGGCCACGCGATAAGTCAGTTGTCCCTGAAGCGTCACTTCCTGGAAGTCCACGGTGACCTCCTGGAACACAAACGGCACGTCGACGCTTGCCAACGGCACGGACACCAACGACGTCGTGGGAGCGAAATAGAAGAAGGAGGCTCCCGCGCCCTGGCGGACGATCTTGCCGCCACGGTATTGGATGACATGGGTTGTCGGAGGTGTCTTCAGGTAGCGGATTCCAAACATGATTCGGCTCGCCTAAAGAGTGATGTTGCGCCACTGTTCGAGTATAGGATTTTCGGTCGGGTCACACGCAGGAGCAGATACAATCGTTATAGTCGACACGGCCGGCACCGGCACCCCTGAACATGTGGCCACATCAAGTTTACTCCCAGGCGGGGCGGGCGAAACACTTCGCACTGCGATCCGCCACCGGGTCCACTGGGGTAGCGCGTGGGCGAGAGGCTAAGACACTGCCAGAGAAACAGTCGCCGGGTCTTTGTGGCGGGGATGCCACGTGTCACTGTGGCGATGGTCACTGTGCCGCCCCGTGCACAGAATACCCGTGAGTGTCGTCGAGAGCTCAAGCTGGCAGTACTTCGGCGGTTGAGACGTCCAGGCCTGCCGAACGCCTGGCGGCACGCCAGTCCCAGGCTGTTGGGCGACCGTGGCGGTCGCCTTCATCAACGCCCCACTCATGCCACACATGATCATCGTTCTCATGTTCGCGTTTTTTGCCTTGGCCCTGTACCGAATCGTGAATCATCGCGCTCGTCGAGGATCGGCCGACCGAACATGCGACGTGCGGCCCAAGCCACTGCCGGTCAAGGCCAGGGGGACTGGCCTGCAGGCGTGCTTGACGGCGGTGCCGCGCCGGGACATGCTCTGAAGAGAACGCCGACACGGAGTACCCCCCTATGAACCGTAAACTACTGATCCTCTGCGTACTGCTGCTGGCCCCGCGGCCACCCGTGAGCGACCAGGTCCCGCCAGCGTCAGCGCCTCCACACGTCGTCATCATCCTGGCCGATGACCTGGGTTACGGTGACATCTCGTGCAACAACCTCAATCGGGGGAAGATCCTCACGCCGTGCATCGATCGACTCGCCGCCGAGGGACTCCGGTTCACCGATGCGCATTCCTCGTCCGGAGTCTGTTCGCCTTCACGCTACACGCTCCTGACCGGCCGGTATCACTGGCGCAGCCGTTTGCAGCAGGGCATCGTCGGCCTCTGGGAGTCGCCCCTCATCGCGCCTGATCGGTTGACGATCGCCGGGCTCGTCGAACAGCACGGGTATCGCACGGCGTGCATTGGCAAGTGGCATCTTGGCTGGGATTGGCCGATCTCCGCAGAACAGCTGACTTACTTTCGCGATCTCGGTCGCCAGACCGGTAACAACCAGGATTCGACCAGCGTGGCGACTGACGCACATCGCGCGGCATGGCGAGAGGTGTTTTCCCAGCCGATCGCCGGCGGCCCGATCACGCGCGGCTTTGACAGCTACTTCGGCACGGATGTGCCCAACTGGCCACCGTACTGTTTCATTGCCGACGATCGCACGATCGGGATTCCTGCGGAGTTGTTGCCCGCCGACAAGCTTACCAGCAACTTGGCCAGCCTCCCCGGTACCCGCACTCCGAGACTGGCAGCTCGAAAACATCTTGCCGGCGCTCGCTGACCGTGCCTGCGCGTTCATCGCCGACGCGGCGAAAGACCCTGCGCCGTTTCTGCTTTACATGCCGCTGACTTCGCCGCACACGCCGCTGGCGGTCAACGACGCCTGGAAAGGGCTGAAGCGGCCTGGAGAGTGCCGTCGCCGATCTGGTGCTCGAGTCCGATGCGGTTGTCGGGCGAGTGCTCGATGCACTGGAGGAGAGTGGCGTAGCTGACCACACGCTCGTGATCTTCACCAGCGACAACGGCTTTGCGCCTACACCGGCGCGAAGGATCTGGAGGCGCGCGGGCATTTCCCAAGCGGCCCGTTGCGCGGATACAAGGCCGACGCGTGGGAGGGTGGCCATCGCGTGCCACTGTTGGTGCGTTGGCCCGAGCAGGTGACACCCGGCGGCGTGAGTCGTCAACTCGTTCATCACGCCGATCTGCTGGCCACGCTGGCCGCAATGCTCGGTGCGGAACTACCCGCCAATGCCGGCGAGGATAGCGTGAGCCTGTTGCCGCTGTTGCGAGGCGAAGACAAACCGGTGCGCGAGCATGCGATCAGCCAAGGTTCCGCGGGACTACTCGCGCTGTCGTCAAGGTTCCTGGAAACTCATCGTGGGACCGGACGGCGGTGGCGCCTGGAGTTCCCTGTCTGCGGAGCCCAAGGCCACAACCGCTGGCCAGCTCTACGATCTCGACTCGGATCTGGGCGAACAGGACAATCTGTACGCACAGCAGCCGGAGCGAGTCGCTGCCATGATGTCGTTGCTTGAGGAGCTTGTGCGGGACGGCCGCAGTACGCCGGGCGCGCCGCAGGCCAACGACGTGCCCGTCCTGTGGCGGCGGTTCCTGCCGTAAGGTGCCAACCTCATCGAACATCATCACGTCTAGGGCAGCACACCGGAATGCGGTTAAGCGGTGGCGCCTGGCCCGCCAGCGCTCGCCTGGCACCGTTAGGATGACATGGGTTGTTACCCGGTAAACTCGGCACATTCTTCTGTGCTGCAGTGCTGTGCCCACATGCGACTATTGCCGCTCGTCTCAGCGAGCCACTGCCGCGTCGCCGCCGACTGTGGCCGGTAGCTCCGCCGCAGCCATTTGTTCCGTCAGGCGGCGCAGGTAGGATCGCGACGGATCGAGCCGCATCTGTGAGTTGATGCAACACCGGCGGTCGTGACGCTCAGACCACAAGGCTGGCCGCGTGCTGGCGGGGTTTCTGTTGCGTGCGACAAGAATCCGGTCCCCGTTTGAGGGCGCGGACAGGACGGTATCCTCCTGCCCGTTTCCACCCGTTTGAGCCGTTCGATAATACGAATGGGCGGGTACTTGTGCTTCCATTGATCCGTGGCTACGATAACCCGAAAGCTACCTGCCACAAGGATTTGTGCGGTTAGTGATTAGTTTGGGCGACTAGCTCAGTTGGTTAGAGCGCCGTCTTCACACGGCGGAGGTCACAGGTTCGAGTCCTGCGTCGCCCACTTGTAAGTGTTTGAAATATAAAGACTTAAGTTAGATTATCCGGACTCCGGAAATTCCTTTCGGGCAGAGTCCATTTTTGACCCCTGCCAACCCCAGTGGGATACCCTGTCGCTACCGCCCCGACCTAACGAGTGAAGCAAGAACCTCCTCAGCTTCCACCCTGCCCCGGTGGCGAGACTTCTGACCTTCCCCGGCTTTTCTCCCCAGGTCCATCCCTGAACGCGATGCGCTATACGCGATGGGATTGGAAATGCCCCGACGTGGCAATCGACCTAGGGCAAGTGACGCGTTCTGAAAGCAGAATGGCACCAGATCCACATGTCCTGCTCGCGATGGCCTGGACCCTGGAACCATGAGCCCGCCACGGGTCGTCGCGGACAACGGAGGAAGACCGTCAGAATTATTTCGAGGTCACTTGCCGCTTGCCATTTACTCATCCCCTTGGTGGCGATCCCGAGGCTGTGTCGCGTCGGGGGCCATCCGCCCTACCCCGTCTGCTGAGGTATCTGCAGCGCGTTCTGCCCCTCAGGCAAGCCTGAGCAAGGTTGGACAGCGTAAGTACATGCTGAGCCCGACGGTAGTGAGGAGAAAGACAGAAGGGCCACCGATGAGTTTCAGGACCGTGATTGGGACCACAACGCGAGGTCGGCGAAACGGCCGCCACCGCGTGCTGGGGGGATGCGTCCTTCAGCCG
The DNA here is from genome assembly GCA_963802295.1 of uncultured Planctomycetota bacterium. Classification (GTDB taxonomy): domain Bacteria; phylum Planctomycetota; class Planctomycetia; order Pirellulales; family Pirellulaceae; genus JAJRVM01. Next base: position 8,444 of record CAWDIM010000021.1, read on the forward strand.
ATCACCGTCGCAGGCATTCCCACTGTCTGCCGCGGAGTCCCCATCGGCGTCTGGTGCAGAACGCTTCCCCTTGGGAAGCATAACCACCAGCAGCGAAGCACAAACAGAACTCAACGTAACAGCGACCGATCGGTGCCGCAGGAAGAAGCCGAAGTCAAAAAAACACAAAAAACTTTGGCCGCGCTCGGAGTTCGTCTCGTTGACTCGGGGATCTTAATCGGTATCTGCTCCTGCTTCCCGAGCACCGCTACGACGCAGACCGATAGAGGTAGGGAAGGCTCATTGGCTTGAGCCTCCCCTCCCTCCGAACCGGACGTGCGGTTTTCCGCATACGGCTCTCCAGTCAGTAGGTTCCTGTGGATTGACCGAAACGAGCGTGGGCGTCTTTCAGGCTGAGATGCCATCGCTTCGCAAAGAAGGCATTGGGCCACCGTTGAGTGTGCCATACTCCTCCCTTCACTTTGTTCTCCAAAGTGCCGTCAACATGCGTTCTGTCCAAACGTTCCGATGAGCCCATTGCCGGATGTCCGGCAGCTCTCCGGTCGGGATAGCCGCGAACGGCACTATGACCGATTGGTTGACCCGTTCCTTGTGTGGTCGGGGTCTGTTTGTTCGGACGTTTGGTCATCTGTGGACCATCTGACTTCGCCGACAGTTCCGGCACGATTGAGGCCGTCATCGACCTGCGGGAGGGCGGTGTTGCGTGGACGATCGCTCCTCAGCTCGGCACAGGGGACTTTTTGACTGCGGAGTGCGTCGTGACGGGATGTCTGCCAGGCGTGGATGGGCGGCGTGCATTGGTGCCCCCTCGGTACACGAGAGACCGATCGCCGCGTACCGTACGCATGCGCTGCGGTTCGGTTCCCTCGGGTATCCAAGGACGATGGACGCCTGTGGTGGGCCTGGGCACAGAACACATGTGAGTGAGAGTCAGGATTGAGGCGTCAACGCGTCCCAGCTGCTTCGCAGTCGGGTTACGAAGGGCGATCGGGTCGTCCGCTGAGGCTCCTGCATATGCTGGCAGATCTCGACGCCTGCTTATCTCGTGTTGACGGCTGCTGACCATTGGCCATCTCCAGGACCACCTGACTGCCATTTCGCCCCGCTCGCTTTCACCCGTGTACGTACGATGCGTCGTGGCTGGCCGTGGGTCGTATCCCACTCGCGGGGAGATCCAGAGGATCGAGGGATTTACCCGTCGCACGGTCCAGGGTTCGGAAATTGCTAGGATCCTCCCCGACAGGCTTGGCCGAATCGAGTTCACTTTCGTTACGGACTGGTCATTCGTCTCAGGTTGCTCTCCACCTTTCCTCACGGAAACGCAGTTACCACTATCGACTACAGGCCGGTAACGTCTGGCCTGAAAGGGATTTTCACCCTTCTGATCAAACGCCTTCACAGGCGCACTAGCCGCAGTCGCGCAGACCGCGGGGGCAGTGGTAGTACGGAAGGCGACGCCCCTACGCTCTGCACGCGCGTAGCTACGACGCGGATCGTAGCTGCGGTCGCGCAGACCGCGGGGGCAGGAGGACGAGGAGCATGACGAGGAGCAGACACCCTGCTTCCCCCCGACTTTTTTATCCCCGCTGCGGGCCCTCCGACGATCGTCCATTGCCGCATGCCGAACATGCTGGTGACGGGTGGCACTGGCTGAGCGAGCCGGATCGACGTCACTATCGCTTTCAGGTATCACGGCGAGCGGAGCCAGTGTGCGGCGGCGACCAGGCTAGTCGATTGTTTCTGAAGGCAAACCATCACGCGAAGCAGCGGAGTAGAAGCAGTGGAACAGACACCCTGCTTCCCCCTTGCTTTCCAATCCCGCCGCGAGCCCTCCGACGATCGTCCACGGTCGCAGGCCGAGCATGCTAGCGGTGCCATCATGGCTTATGAGGTGACATACGTATGTCATCGCTAACCCGCTGCGGCGGGTCTTGCATGCGCCATGGGATCAGGTAAGATAACGGCAGTTCTGGCGAGCGAAAGGCGGGCAATCACTTTCTCTTGCGCCAGTGTTTCCCGAACGTCCCCACGGGGCCCTCAACGGCCGCGGGCGCTCCGGGCACTGCCCGCACACGGAGGGATTGCCTCATGGTCGCCTACGCTCGTCGTAAATTGTTGGGTCGTGATCGCCGAGCCGTCTATCACTGCCGCGCCCGCTGCGTGCGCCGCGCCTTTCTGTGTGGCCGGGACCCATTGACCGGCCGCGACTTCTCCCATCGCCGCGATTGGATCCTGGTCCGGGAAGAACAGCTCGCCGGGCTGTTCGCCATCGAAGTCGAATTCCACGCGGAACTGAGCAACCATCTGCACCTGATGCTCCGCTCGCGGCCCGATGTGGCCCGCCGCTGGTCGCCCCACGAGGTGGCCCGCCGCTACCTGACCGCCATGAAGATCGCCAAGTGCATGTCGGACGAGCTGCCGCAGGTCAGCGACAAACGCATTGAACAGGCCGTGCGGGACAAGAAGCGGATCAAGCAGTTGCGGCGTCGGCTGAGCAATATTTCCTGGTTTATGGGAATCCTGTGCGAAAACATTGCCCGCCGCGCCAATCAAGAAGACGGATGCACTGGCCGGTTCTTCGAGTCTCGCTTCAAGTGCCGGGAATGTGTCGATTTCGCCGGCATGTTGGTCTGTGCGTTGTATATGGACTTAAACCTCATCAAGGCCGGTGAAGCCGTTTCGTTGCGCTCGTCCCGCTACACGTCGGCCTATCAGCGGATCATGGCGCAAGAGCAGCGTTCCAACAGTTCGAATCGAGCGGATGGCTGGCTGGGAGAGCTGACCCTGCGTGAAGGGACGTTGGAGGACGAGACGATCGCGCTCACCTCCCGCTGGGGTCGCCGCGCATCGGATCTGGGACTGCTGCCGATCTCGCTGGAGAGTTACTTGCGGTTGCTGGAGTGGACCGCTCGGCAACTGCGCAGTGGCCAGCGCAGTACGGTTCCCAAGGACGTGGAAACGTTGTTGGATTATCTGGATGTGAACGAGGACGCCTGGCTCGATACATTCCAGCGTTACGAGAGCGTCTTCTGCCACGCCATCGGTTCGCCCGCGGCCCTGGCCGAAGTAGCCCGGCGGATGGGCCGCCGCTGCCTGAAGGGGATGTCCGCTTGCCGACGACTGTTTGCGTAAGGCCCTCGCAGTTGGCTTGATCGTCGACCAGAAATTTTGCCCGTCCACTTCCGCCGCGCTCGCTGTGCGCGCCGACAGCGCGCCTTCGCCGCTGGCGTCGCACCAATCCCGCCCTGTCCATCCTCTTCCTCGCAGCGCCGAGCCGATTGCCACCCGTTCGCTTCGTCCGCAAACGAATGTGCAGGCCTCCAACCGCCACCGCGAATTCACCAAGAGCAGGGTGTCTGCTCCTTTTTTGCTCCCTTTTTCTCATAGGATAATGACGTGGTGTGACTCAGTACGTCGGTGGCCGTGCTCACTCGATGCAGCGACGTGGTATACGTCCAGGTGGCGGAGTAACCATCTGAGACGGAAGTAGACGGAAGCACGACGGAAGCACGACGGAAGCAGACACCCTGCTTTCCGCCCCCCTGCTTTCCGCCCCTTCACGCCCTATCCCGGCACTCCGTTGTTCGCCAAGCTGGAGGCAGAAGGGCGGATCTTGCATCGGGACTGGAGTCGCTACGACACGGCGCACGTGGTCTTCCAGCCGAGCCACATGACGCCGGAATAACTTGCGGATGGCTATGGCTGGTGCTATCAAGGGCTCTTCTCACATCGCAGCATCTGGCTGCGGCGGCCGCGTGAGACGCGAGTGGTTCTTCCGTATCTGGCGATGTCGTACCTGTACAAACGGTCGAATCGTTTCTGGCACCTGTTGATTCGTCATCGGCTGACTGCCATCGTCTGGCGGCCGCTGGTGGAGTGGACGCGGCGGCGACATGTGCGATTTCGCCGGCAGCTGCAGCGGATGCCCGATCGTGAGTCAGCGGCGAGCGCCCAATGCCACTTACTTTATCTCCGTAGGAGGGGATGATTCGTCTTCGAATCCCTTCATCTTGCTGTGGGATTCCTGGAATTTCGTGGTCTTGCGCCGAGTTCCTCAGAAGGCGATTGCAAAAGCGGTAGGGGGTGACAAGCTCGCCGGGTCACGCTCTCCACAATCGACGACGATTTCGGCGAGCGCCGGCACACCAGAATGCGTTCGGCACAATATCGTGCACCTCCGGCGTCAGAACGTCGGCAACCAACGGTGGCGGCATTTCGTTGACCGGCTGCGACAGTTGCCGGGATCAGCATGTATGCTGGTGTGCCGGCGCTCGCTTTCTGAGCTATCACCAAGGCAACGCGGTATCAGGCGAGCTTGGCACACCCTACCGCTTTGACTGTCTCCATCGGTGGTAAACCATCTTGGTCTAGCCGATCATTGATTTTGGATAGGACTGCTGGGGCTGTCCGCCCAATCCCAACAACCGCTACTCCTCCAATCGCAATTCCCCAAGCTGGAATGGCACGGAGCCAGTCGCCGGTATCGTCGATAATCTCATGGATGCGATCATATGTGTCCGTTTCGTCGAGCTTGAGCCCGTCGATCGCGATCCATTTCAGGATATCCGGCCCATAGACTCTGATCATGCCCGGAATCGATGGTGGGTCAACTGCGTCGGGAGGCGGATCGATGCCAAGAGGCGGAAAGTAAATGTCGAATCGCCAGTCGTGGGAAACGGCGCCGGCGGGAGGAGGTAGGCTGGTAGCATCGCACTTTCGCCGCGCGCGCCGACAGCGTGCATTCGCGGCTTGCGTCGCACCCACCCCACCCTGTTCATGCTCTTCTTTGCACCGCTGAGCCCATTGCCACCCATTCGCTTCGCGGGCACTTCAATCTGGGGCGGTTTTAGCGGCCACCGAAAATCTATCAGGAGCAGAGTGTCTGGTCCTTCTCTGGTCCTTCTCGTTTATCGAGCGGCGATAATGTACCTGTCCCCTTATCTTGGCCGGCTCGTTTTTCCTCATGCTGCCCCCGCCGCCCGGTTCACTTCGAAAGGTGTGTGTCTGAGTTCTTGTTTCACCGTTAAGGTTCATCATCCTTCTGCTGCAAAACACTAGTTACTAGGAAGAATCCCGCCGGTGAAATGCTGTAGAGATGTGTTTCAGGTGCAAGCGGGTCGTGGCGGTAGGGCAGATCTTGTGCGAATAGTTCTCGGAGACCCGCGAAACCAGCTCTCCATTCTCCTGGCCGCGGAGGGATCTTGATCGCTTCATCCATTAGCTCAACAGCCGTCGCCGTTTGGCCAAGCTCTGCCAGACAAATGGCCCGCATAGCCAAGACCTGTGCGTTCCACTTGCGACTCTTCACGCTTCCCGTCGACTTTTCCAAATACCTGAGTGCCATCTTGCCGTCTCGTAACCGCTGGTCCGGGCAGGTCGCCAATATGAATGCGAGCCTCGCTCCATCCTGGGACGACGCGAGAACTTCCCCATCGGCCGTTCTTCACAGGTAATTCAAAGTCGAATCCGCCGATAGGTGTGTAATTGTCAAGCAGCCAGAAGAGGCCACCTGCGAGACCACCGAATGCACCAGTCGTTATCCAATCGCCAATTCCGCCCGGATTGAGGTTCACTTTCGGATCCACCACGTCATCAAATGTGTCGGTTAGCGCCCCACCAATCGCCCCAGTGAGTATGTCGAAGAAAGTCCCAAAGTCTCCGCCGGGTTGATCTCCTGTCTCTGGATTGGGCAGGTACGGCCAAAATCGATCAGCGAGTTTGTCGCCAAAGATCCCAGGCACCTGTCCCCAGTGTGTGCGACCGTGTCGGGAGAAGTGACAGAATTCTCCGCGTGGTAGTCGTCCGCTGTCAGGAGTTCGGCAGAGCTCCGTCTCATGCCCTGGGGCGGGTCGATGGTCACCGTGGCCGCGCCGCCGATGCCAGGAAATGGGGCATCTTAGCCGCCCACCCCGGCGCAGGGGCAAACGACGTAAGTTCTTGTCAGTTAACGCGGACGACATTTTTGGTAGGGACACCCATCGCACAGGGCACGATTCTGTCCGCTCGCCGGATTCTTCGGATTGCCCATCCTGAACAGGATCTGCGGAATGAATGGCGCGCACAATACTCACAAAACCATTCCACGCTCACGTGCGATTCCACCAGATGGGGAAGAAAACTGACGTACTCTTTCTTGTGGCCAACGCTGATTGTTGCCCGCCCGCGTTGTGGAGTGACGACTCATGCCAACTCTCTGTGGTTTTCACGACCTGTGTACTTCGGATCGTATCCGGCTTCTTGCGGTTCACAATGTGCGCGAAGAATTGGCCCAATACGAGCTGACCTCCCAGAGCACTGATCAAACAAAGCATGTTGTGGCCTGCATCTGGTCCGAGCTTCCGGATCTGCCAGGTCTCATCGATGATGTCATCCAACGTATGGGGGAAACAGCTGGGCGATTGTGGCCTCATTGGTACGGTGTCACATTACCGCGAAATGGCAATAGCGAAGAATTGCTGGCTGCCGTTGCTCACTCCCCACTTAACCACGATGGCGTCGGTTCGGCGCTGATGCTCCCCTGGCTTCTGGCCGCAGCTACACGTTGCGAGTCCGCCCGCCTGCCGCTCCCCGCAGGCTACAGCAAAGCCACGCATCTCAGACAACTTTCGTTTGCACTCGCACCGAGTGCGCTTGAGTTCCTGCTGTGCACTGACTCGCTTTCACCTCCTCCCACATCGCTTTATGGACTAGCACGCGCAGCGGAATGGATTACGCAAGAAACCGGCCGTGAGGTGAATGTTCTTGTTCCGCACCAGTTTGCTGATTCTGTTGAGCTAGATAGCATCAGTTTCTCACCTTCGCCGCTCGATTCCCTCCCTCCATCACTGCCGACGCCGAATCATTTTGAAGACGATGAAAAGGCTGCGTGTGTCGTTTGGCCAATCCAGGGTCATCCTCACCCCAATAGTCCAGGTGAGCAGCTGCTGGCCGAGCGTATCGAGAGCGAGGAATACTTGCGCGGCTTGTTCGAATTCAATATCAAGATTCAGACCGTCTGCCGCCACACATTTCAGGTAGACCTCGTCTGGCGCTCTGGACAGGTCATTGTCGAAGTGGATGGTTATCGATGGCATTCATGTCGGACTGCGTTCAGCAGTGATCGGCACCGCGACTATGAGTTGCTGATAAGCGGTTACTTGATACTACGCATTCCTCACCACGAGATAATGAACGATGTTGAGACGGCGATTCGCAAGATCAGCGATGTGGTGCGATTTCGACGCCACGAACGCTCCCGGTCATAAAGGACAACTCGATGGACTACACTCCCACCCCTTGTGAGACACTTTTTCTCTGGCGTCTGCTTGCCAGCGAAGGAGGTGCGTTTCTGCAGGGCGTTAAGCCGGACCCCCAGCTGGCAGGCCGACGCCGACTGGAACAAGCCGGCTTGATCGCATCCTCACAACGCAGACGTCCAACATCAACTGGTCGCGGGCGCCCTGTTACGCATATCTCGCTAACCGAAGCCGGCTGGCGTTGGGCTGCCGAACACTTGGAGGCGGAAGTGTCGGGACGCTCGAACGCCGCCGGCCCGATCCTGCAGTCAATCATGCAGAAACTGAAGACTCATCTGGCCGATTGCCAAACGTCCCTGGCCGATTTCATTATGGGCTCTGCAGCTGCTGGTTGTGACGAGACTAATTCACTTCCAATCTCTGAGCTGGCGGCGCAGGTCGATCCAGGTGACAACGACACAACGACACAATCCAACTCTGCGACCGACCATTTCTCCATGGTTTGGGAAGCCTGTCGCCAACTGCGCCGCGCGACTCCCTCCGGAGCCATTCATCTCACACAATTACGTGACTCGTTGCCGAACGTCTCACGTGAACGAGTCAATCAAGTGTTGTTGGAATTGGAACGCAACGAGCGGGTAGTCCTCTGTCCGTTCGACAATCCACGCGAACTTGATTCTGATGACGAACTTGCCGCGTTGCCCAACAGCGCTGGATTTGACCGACACATTCTTTACCTGGTGGAGAACTAACTTGGCGATTGAACTCGACACGATACGCGCCATGAATTTTGACTGGGCCATGCACCTGGATGGGGTATGGAAGCAACCGTCCTGTGACGTTTCGGCATTGCAGCATGGAGTGCGTGGACAGTTGGTCGAACGCCTGCGTTTCCTGGCGACACACGACAGCCTGCAATGCCCACTGGGATGGATCATCACTGGTAGCGGGGGGGGCGGCAAAACCCACCTGTTGTCCTTCCTGCGGCGTGAAACGCACCAACGATTCATGTCGTTTGTTCTGGTCGACCTGACCGACGTGCACGACTTTTGGGAAACCGTCTTGCTGGGATATCTGGATTCGCTGCATCGACCGACACCGCAAGGTCGCTCCCAACACGAAGCGATTTTACAGCGTGTGTTCACGTTGCTGGTCCCCACCCAACCTGCGGATCAAGTAGTGACGGCGTTGGCCACCGCTTCGTTGCCGGAAATCCGTCATTTCACCACGCTTCTACTGAACGCCTTGCATCGAATGCACCCAGGCGAGACCATGCGGTACCAGCATGTCATCCGCGCGTTCGTTGCAATGCATTCAAGTGAGTTTGCAACTGCCGGGCTCGCTCTCTCGTGGCTGCAGGGACATGCCATTCAGGAAGATGATTTGCGATCTCTCGGCATGGCGTTCGAACCCCACAAACCGCTGGATATTGTTCGGGGGCTGTCGTGGTTCATGAGTATCGCAGGCCCCACGGTTCTGGCACTGGATCAACTGGACCCGATCGTAACACAATTGAATATCGCCGCTCACGGCGAAGTGACGGACACGGCCCCGGATGAAATGCTCGTCGCTCGCTCCATAATCGAAGGGATCTCCGGGGGCCTGGGCGCGCTGCGTGACGTCCTGGCTCGCACGCTCGTTGTCGTCTCGTGTCTTGAAACGACATGGAGGGCCATGGCCGACAAGGCTGTATTACAGACAAACCTTGATCGCTTTGAACCGCCTCGTGCACTGCCAGTAATCAACGATGGTCTCCTGGCGGAGTCGCTTGTACGTGGGCGGGTCGCACCTGCATTCGAGCAAACCAGTTTCCAGCCACCCTATGATACGTGGCCATTCCACAAGACGTCCTTCCAACAAATCCAAGGCTTGTCACCTCGACAGTTGCTCAAGCTGTGCTATCGGCATTGCCAGCACTGCCTGACCCAGGGACAAGTAGTCGAATTGGAGCGGTTCACACACGACACGGTCCACGAAGCAGTCTCGATCAACAATGGTTCCTGCCAGAATCTTGACGCTCAGTTCAATCGTTACCGGGACGAAGCCGATCTTCGCTGTTTGTTGGATGACAAGCTGGGCGATGTAACACTGGCGCCGCTTCTTCAAACAGCCTGCCGCGCACTGGCCTACGAGAATCCGCCGCAGGGGAACATCGATGCAGTTGTCGATACGCAGTTCGGTGAAGACTTGGCAAAATGCTCGCTGCATGCGAGATTGCGACTCTGTTATCACGATGAAAGTGACCGTGAAGAGCATTTCTGTGTGCGCGCGATTCAACATAAGCATGCCTCTGCGTTTCAGGCACGACTCACAGCCGCGATAACGCAAGCGGGCATCGATCGGCGTCTCACGTTCCGCCGACTTTCCATTATTCGAACGACAGAACAGCCCGGCGGGCCGGTGACGAAACAACTGGCCACCAGTTTCCTCAACAACGGCGGCTTGTTCTTGTATCCCACCAACGATGAATTGCGCACACTCTGGGCGGTGTGGAGACTGGAAGAAGACGGGATCGCTGATCTGGCAGCGTGGTTGCGTCAGCGCAGGCCGGTAAGCCATCTAGAATTGATGCAACATGCAGTACCGGCACTGTGCAGAAAGCCACAGTTCGCAGCAACCCCTCCACCCGCACCGGCTAAGAAGAACGAGGACGTCGCACCGATCGGATCCTCTTGCCCGTTTACCCAAGAGAACCCAGCGCACAAGGACAACTGTGAAATCCCCGTCGTCCAACAGCCGATCAAACTAGCTTCCAACATTCCAGAACGGCCACAGCCACAGCATGAACAACAGCTGCCTCCCAAAATACCTCTTCCACTGGCTGCGCCGAAGCAACCCGGCCGACATGTGGTATTCGGCAGGCAGCTGATTGGCAAGACAGAGGGCGCACCGGTTCATGTCACTCTTGGGCGACTGTCGTGGCACAGCGTGATCATGGCCGGCTCCGGTGCCGGGAAGACCGTCTTGGTTCGGCACCTGGTCGAGGAAGCCGCGTTGCAGGGAATCCCGTCCATTGTCATCGACTGTGCAAATGATTTGGCTACGTTGGGGGACCGATGGCCAACGCCACCCACTGCCTGGGATGCCGACCAGAAAACGAAAGCCGATAGGTACTTTCAGTCCGTCGAAACAGTCGTCTGGACTCCCGGACTCGCTGCGGGTAATCCGCTGCAGTTGGCACCACTGCCGGATCTGGCTGCGGTGGCGGACGATCCAGACGAACTGCAGGCGGCCGTTTCGATGGTGGTGGCCACACTCGGACCAGTTGTCGCACCGGGAAAAGTGCTGAAAGCCAAGCATAAGCAAGGCGTCCTCTTTAACGCCCTCAAGTACTTTGCACAACAGGGTGGTGGCTCGCTGCAACAACTCGAGGAACTTCTAAACGATCTTCCGCCAACGGCGAGCCTGGGACTGCCAGACGAGTCGAAACTGGCCGCCGAGATGGCTGCTTCGCTGTGCGTTGAAATGGCGATGAATCCGCTGCTCGGCGGCACCGGCAAGGGGCTTGATCCCCTCGTGTTATTCGGTGACATGCCGGGCCAGAACAAAACACGCATCTCCGTGATCAATTTTGTCGGCCTGCCGGATGTCGAATCCCAGAGATCGTTCTTGAACCAGTTGGCAATGACACTGTTTGCCTGGATCAAGCGTAATCCGAAGCCGCCAGGAGGCCGACCGCTGAGAGGCCTGCTGGTGATTGACGAAGCTAAAGATTTCATTCCTTCCGTCAAGGGCACCATCTGCAAGGACAACTTCATGCAACTGACAGCGCAAGCCCGGAAATATGGACTGGGAATCGTCTTTGCTACGCAGAACCCTTGCGAAATCGAATCCAAGATCGTTGGCAATTGTTCTGTCAAGTGCTTCGGTAGAGCAAATGGGCCGCAGGCGATTAAGGTAATTCAACAACAGCTGCACAATCATGGTGTCGCGGGGAATGATGTTGCGAAGCTCGCCAAGGGGGACTTCTACCTCTGTGGCGCTGACGACAACACGGCTCCTGCCAAGATCCACGTCCCGCTCTGCCTGTCGCACCACCAGTCTTCGCTCGTGAAAGAGGAAGTTCTGGAGCGGGCGGTTGCGTCGCGGCAGCAGGCAGGCAGTTCTAACATACCGCACCTTCCACCCCCAGAAGGGATCTTGGACTCGACACTTGCCTCTGCCCCTGCCTTGACACACTGAAGCTTCGCCAGCGTCCTTGCCAGAAACTCCATCCGACCGTTGCGCAATCCGTTTGCGGAGAAGCCAAGTGACGAGAGCAGATGAGAGCCGACAGACGAGAGCAGACACTCCAGACGAGAGTACGACGAGAGCAGACACTCAGCGTCCCACCGCTGCTGGCCGCAACTGCGGTCGCGCAGACCGCACCACGGGCGGCAAGTAGGGGCAAATCGGGAACCTACGGAGACGCTCCCACGCTCTGCGCGAGCGTAGCTACGACGCGGAGCGCAGCTGCCGCGAGGAGCATGACGAGGAGCAGACGCCCTGCTTCCCCCCGACTTTTTTTATCCCCGCTGCGAGCCCTCCGACGATCGTCCACGGTCGCATTCCGAACATGCTGCAGCGGTGCCAGCATGGCTTATGAGGTGACATACGTATGTCATCGACACCCCGCTGCGGAGGGTCTTGCATGAACCGCTGGATCGGGTCAGATAACGGCGGTTCTGGCGAGCGAAAGGCGGGCCATTACTTTCCCTTGCGCGCAATGTTTCCCGAGCGTCCCCACGGGGTCCGCAGCGGCCGCGGGCGCTACGGGTACTGCCGGCACACGGAGGGATTGCTTCATGGTCGCCTACGCTCGTCGTAAATGTTGGGCCGTGATCGCCGCGCCGTCTACCACTGCCGCGCCCGTTGCGTGCGCCGCGCCTTTCTCTGTGGCCGGGACCCGCTCGCCGGCCGCGACCCGCTCGCCGGCCGCGACTTCTCCCATCGCCGCGATTGGATCCTGGTCCGGGAAGAACAGCTCGCCGGGCTGTTCGCCATCGAAGTCGAATTCCACGCGGAACTGAGCAACCATCTGCACCTGATGCTCCGCTCGCGGCCCGATGTGGCCCGCCGCTGGTCGCCCCACTAAGTGGAACCCGTGGGACGGTTTGAGGACAGTCGCTTTCAGAGCTACGCGATTACGGTGGAACAACAGCAAAAACACCCGACGCTGTTCTTTCCGGACTAAGCAACGCTCGAGAGATGATTGTCAGTCACACGCGAGCGGCAAGGCGTTAGCCGCCGGTCGTGCGACCAATCCGGAATCGGTGGCTAGCGCCATGCCGCTCAATCACTTCTCGAACAATGCTAAACTCCGTCGCGATCGGTCGTCCGGACAGGGTGGGAATCGACGATCCGGTCGGACACGGACAGCTTCCGCAGCATGGCCCGCTTCTTGGTCTGGTGGCTCTGCATGCGGGTCATCACGTTGTCCAAGAACCGCACGGCGGTCAGCACATGCGGGCCCTTGTTGAGCATGACGCACTCGGCGCGGCCGCTCATGGCGGCGTCGGTCACCTCGGCCCGCGAGGGGAGGCCCTTCTTGGCCAGCGACTCCAGCACCTGCGTGGCCCAGATGACCGGCACGTGCGCCGCTTCGCACAGCCACAGGATCTGCTCCTGCACTTCGGCCAGCCGCTCGAAACCCATCTCTACCGCCAGGTCCCCGCGGGCCACCATCACGCCGACTGGCGGGGACCGCAGCGCCGTCAGCAGCAGGTTCGGCAGCTGTTCAAAGGCCGCTCGCGTTTCGACCTTCAGGACGATTCCCAAATGCGATCCCTGGCGGCGGTCCAGTTCGCGTTCCAGATTGAGCACATCTTCGGGCGAGCGCACGAACGACAGGCCGACCATGTCCGCACAGGCGACGGCGAAATCCAGTTGGGCCAAGTCCTGCTCGCTGAGCGACGCGACGCGCAGACTGCTGTCAGGGAGGTTGATGCCCTTGTCGGCCCGGAGTTTCGCACCGCCGGCGCGGGAGTTGGTGATCCGGACCCGCAGACGACCCTCAGCAGCCTCCTCGATCAAACCCCCGATCTTGCCGTCGTCGAAGAGGATTCGCTGGCCTGCAGTTACGTCGGCGAACACCTGCGGCAGCGTACAAGGGATGCAGGCCGGTGTCAGGACCAAACCGTCGGCGGAGCATTCCGCGGGACGGCCCGGCGGCCCCTCCCCGGTCAGTACCAGGATGTCGCCCTGTTGCAGGACCAACGGCTGGTCGCAAGCCGGCACGTCCCCGATCCGACCGAACAGGACGCCGTCCATTGCGGGAGCTTGGGGCGGGTGAACCGGCTGCCACTGGACCGCCGCGCCGGACTCGACGTACGCCGTCGAACGGCTCTCGGTCAGCACCCCCCGAGCGTCCACCGCCACGACCCGCAAGCGACGATCCATGCCGCGGCAATCGGTTAGCAGAAGATCGTCGCCGGGTTGCACCTGTCCCAGCCAGGGAGCGTCCACTGGCAACAGAACGTCCTGGTCGAGCAGCGGTGGACCGGGAGCAGCGAGAGGCACCAGCCGCACCCGAACGGGGCGGAGCAACTGCCCGCGCAGGCCCCGTCGCGGGCTCCAATGGACCACCGCAGGCCCGGGCGCCACCGGTCCGGTCCGCAACTTGGGTCCCTGCAGGTCGAACAGGACACGGCAGGGCCGGTCCACTTCGGCGGTCGCCCGTCGCAGGTGCTCGGTCATCCTCCGCCAGGCCGCCGGCTCGTCGTGGGCGCTGTTGATGCGCATGATGTCCATGCCTGCCAGCAGGAGGTCGCGGACCAAGTCGTAGGAATCCGCGGCCTCCGACGGCATGGTGACCATGATCCGAACCTCGCGGCCGGAGGGCGCTGGTCCCAGGAGGAACTCCGTATGCTGCGCCAGCGCCCGTGGCCCGGTGAAGAAGTCTACCGGCAGTTCGAAGCCGGTGGGACGTTCCAGGGTCCGAGCCGTCAGCTTGTGCAGCGCAGCCAGGACGGCATCGACGCCCGCCAGAGCGTGCGCCTCGGTCCGGCCTAGCGACGAAAGACCCAAGGAGGACAAATCCTGCTGCAGCGGCCACAGGTCGTGCTGTCGCAGTGCCAGGTAATGCAGCAGGTTGACGGCACTGGGCCGGTACTCGGGCGGGACCTGTTCGAGTTCTTCGGCCCAGGACCGGGCCAACGTGACCTGCTGGTCGCGGAGTTGGCTTAGGGCTTCGATGGCGGCGTCGGTTCTCTCCGCGGTGAATCGGGTAGGCATGGGACGTGCTTCCAGGGAGTTTGAAGGGGACTGGCATCCTTTCCGATCCCTCGGTCCGCGAACCGTCGCGTGCCGGGGCCGTGGAGCCTATGTGAGGCCCTTGCCGAGGTACAGGCCGAATCGCTACCGCTGAGCGTCTGAGAGGCTTGGCTGCTCAACCGACGGCGGGCTCGGCCCCCCGCGCGATACCTAAGCGTGACGACGCCTGAAACATCGTAACGAACGATTTGAATCAACGATAGCTTCCATTTTTCGATGCGTTGCGATCCGCCTGGCAAGCCGGTAAGGACAGCAGGTATCTGACTCCAACATCGCCAGGAGAACAGCAATGCGAGTCCACTTCAACGTCTCGGGTCATGATCTGGCACCGTCGCAGCGGAGGATGATCGAGCAGCACTTCCGGTTCTTTTCCTCCATGTCCGCTCCACCACCCAGCCGATGACGTGTGCGACGGCAAATGTTTGCCGTGGCCTTTTAGAAAGACAAAGGAGGGCCCTTGACGGTCACCACCGGACAGGAAGCCGTCCTGACGACCGCTTCGGCCACACTGCCCATGAGCAGCCGGCTCAGTCCGGTCCGCCCGTGGGTGCCCATGACGATCAGATCGCAGGGATATTCACGGGCCACCCGCAAGATTTGCTCAACGGGCTCCCCTGCTTCAAGCAGGTGTTCCACGCGCACATTGGGGTCCAGGGGCTGAAGTCGGCTCAGTTCAGCCCGCAGGCGTCCTTTTTCAACTTCCGACGGCAACATGGCCGCTTCAATTTCGCTGGTGGCTACGGCCGACGGGGATACGTGCAAGACGATCAGCCGCGCCCCGTGCTCCCGGGCCATCGCGCAGGTCTGCTGGAAGGCAAAATGCGCATGCTCAGAAAAGTCCGTCGGGTGCAGAATCGCCTTGATTGGGAAGACGGACCTCACTGGGGGGTGCGTTGCCGGAAGCGGGGCCGGCTGGCCATCGTCTTCGCCGAGGTCTTGTCCATACAGGCGGAACCGAGCCGTCAGGCTTTCCCAGTCGATCACCAGGTGGCCGCCCGTCGCCTCGTGCTGTTTCTCCCAATTGATGAGCAAATCCATGCAGCCGTGATCGATGTAAGTCAGCTCTTCGAAATGGACGTGGAGTTCGGTGCTGGCCGGAACCTCTTGCAGGATTGCGGCCAGCTTGGGCAACCGAATGAAAGTGGCGGCCCCTTTCAGATAGAGGACGGTGCGGCCATTCTCCACCGCGAGTCGTGCGACGAGGTGCGAAAACGTGTACAACAGCTTGGCCAGCGCCAGGCTGAGGCCTACCAGGATGCCGGTGAGCAGATCGGCGATCACGATGGTTGCGAGGGTCGCGGCATAAATGGCCGCCTCGCCCTTGCCATGTTGCCACAGGGTGCGCACCGCCTTGGGGTTCATCAGCTTCCACCCGGTGTACACCAGGATTGCCGCGAGACTGGCAATCGGAATCAAACGCAGGACTTGGGGGAACAGCGCGGCGAAGATCAGCAGCCAGAGGCCGTGCAGCATCGTCGACGCCCGCGTGCGGCCCCCGGCGTGGATGTTGGCGGAAGTGCGCACGATGACTCCCGTCATGGGCAGCGCCCCCAGCAGACCGCAGACCAGATTGCCCGTCCCTTGAGCGACCAACTCGCGGTCATACTTGGTCCGAGGAGCGTGCTGCTGCATGGCGTCGGCCGCCGTGGCGGTCAGCAGCGATTCGGCGCTTGCGACGAACGCCAAGGTCAGCCCCGCCCCCAGGATCGACCAGTCGAGGAGCCGTTGCCAGTCCGCGGCCGCCGGCAGCGCAATAGCATCCGTGAGATGGTCTGGTACACTGATATATCGGATTTCCAGCCGCAGCGCGGCAGCGAGGGCCGCGGCCAGCAGTACGGCGAAAAGGGGAGCGGGCACGATCTTCAGCTTCTTCGGTGCCAACAACGTCCAGCCGACGATGGCCACGATCGTCAGCACGCCAATCCCCGCGGCGCCCTGATGGGCGTCTTCCACCAAACCCTTCCAAACGGCCTCGGGAATGGTATAGAGGTTGATGACTCCGCCGAACTTGATGCCGCTGCCTGGGGGTTTATCGTCGACCATCACATGAAACTGGGCGGCGAAGATCAACATGCCGATGCCGGCCAACATACCCTGGATGACCGCCGGAGACATGGCCCGGAACCACTGGCCCAAGCGAAACAGGCCGGCGAGGAATTGCACCGCCCCGGCCACCATTACGATCAGACCCAGTGTCGCGAAGCCGTGTTCAGCAATCAGCTGGCCGACGATCACTGCCAGACCGGCGGCCGGGCCGCTGACTTGCAGCGGACAGCCGGCCAGCAAGCCGACCACCAGCCCGCCGACGATGCCCGTAATGATGCCCACGGCCGCGGCCTTCTCGGGAGGAACGCCCGATGCAATGGCGACGCCCATACACAAGGGCAGGGCCACCAAGAATACGACGACCGAGGCCAGGAGATCTTGCTTGAAGGATCCAAAACTGCCAGACTTCGCGGCGGTGGGTGGGGTGTTCGACATATCAAGCCCTGCTGGGAGGTTCGCTGGGGATCAGGGTAGAGGCGGAAGCCCGCCACAATCGCGTCGGATACCAGGTTGGCGACCTTGCCGCGGCGGCGAGCGGGAGCAGCATCAGAAGGGGATCCGAACACCTGCTCAAACGCTCACGCCTGGTTTTCTTCTGGTCTTGGCGTGAACGATTGGCCATTGTCGATCGGGGAGCATCAGGCATCGTATCCACCCACGTGGGGGCCTTCGCGGATCAAATGGAGTGCATTGCGGTCAGTCTGGCCGGAGGCGGCACCGGTGCGGGCGAGATTCCCGTCAAGGACACGAACTGTCCCCGTTCCGGGTCGTAGGCAAACACCTGGCCGGTTTCGATTTTGTACACCCAGGCGTGCAACTTCAGCTTGCCGCCAGCCAAACCGGCCGCGACGGCCGGGTGAGTCCGCAAGTTCTCCAGTTGGACGAGCACATTCTCCTGAATGGCCACGTTGAGCAGAGCCTCCGCAGGACGGTCGTCGTACTTCTGCTGGGCGATCCGCCGCGTCGCCTCGGCATGGCCGAGCCAAGCAGCCACCATCGGCATCCCCGTCAGACTTTCGGGATGAAGCAGCCCCTTCATTGCGCCGCAATGGGAGTGTCCACAGACAATGATGTGCTGAACGCCCAATCCCACTACCGCGAACTCGATCGTAGCTCCCTCGCCGCCGTTCGCGGCTCCATACGGAGGCACGATGTTGCCGGCATTACGGATGATGAACAGCTCGCCGGGCTCGGACTGAGTGATCAAGTTGGGGTTGATGCGCGAGTCGGAGCAGGTGATGAACAGGGTATCCGGGTGTTGGCCTTCAGCCAGACGTTCGAACAACTCGCGCTGTGAACTGAAAACGTTGTCCTGGAAGTGGTGAATTCCTTGCAGTAACTTCTGCATGACGATACTCTCCTAAGTGAATGCGATGGCGACAATCAGCAAGGTGCTGCCGAGATCATACAGATCACGCACCTATCCGCGCCGAGCCGGACACGTCCCCAGCTCGGTTTATAGAACTGCCGTGTGAGTCATATTTACTCCTCAGCAACCAGGGACTCGTATCAACCGTGCCACTGACTTGCACGCTGCGGCGGCAAGCTGGCTTTTCGCAGCCGATCCATGATGGTGGCTCCCAACCCCTTTTTCGGAACCGTCTGGGCGACAATCAGGTCCAAGCCGAGCGCGTCCAGACGTCGCAGGGCGGCAAACAAGTTGGCTGCGGCCTGAGTCAAGTCGCCCGCTTCCGACAATGCTTCCACCGCCGCAAAAAGACCGGCATCCGGGGGCCGTGCTAAGCAAAGGAGTCCCGCCCGCCGGCCAGCCGGAAGGGCGGGCAATTCCGAGCAGAGCACCAGCGGCGTGCGCGGCGCGTAATGCCGCGGCATGCTGCCCGGAGCCAGCGGCACGGGTTCGTGCGGCGACGGACACACGAGTGGGCCAATCACTGCTTCCAGATCCTCGGTGGCGATTCCGCCGGGACGCAGCAACGTGGGCCGAGTCCCGCAAAACGACACGATCGTCGACTCGACGCCGACCGAACAAGGCCCGCCGTCCAGGATCACGTCGACCTGATCTCCAAGCTGGTCGCGGACATGTTCCGCGGTGGTTGGGCTCAACATCCCAAAAGGATTGGCGCTCGGTGCGGCGACGGGGCTGCCGACCTCCTCCAGCAGTGCCAGCGCCAGCGCGTGGTTCGGGATCCTGATCGCGACGGTGGGCAGTCCGGCCGTCACGAGGTCGGGAACACTGTCGATCTTGGGTAGCACCAGCGTCAATGGTCCCGGCCAGAAGCGGCGCGCCAGCAGCCGGGCTTCGGCGGGGAAATCCCGGGCCAGGTCGCGGACCTGTCGCGCGTCGGCCACGTGGACGATCAGCGGATCGTAATGGGGCCGGCTCTTGATCTCAAACATGCGCTGCACCGCCGCTCGATCGAACGCGTTCGCCCCTAACCCATAGACGGTCTCCGTCGGAAAAGCCACGACCCCGCCGCCGCGCAGCGTGTCCGCGGCATCCGCAATCCGGGATTCGCCGCCTCCGAGTTGGCGCGACCTTTGGCAGCGTGCGATGATCCATTCGGCCGCCGCACGGATGTCCGGTACGACGACTTCATTCTCCGGCAGCTCGCCGATGTGCTTCCAGCCGTGTCCCGTGCACACGTAGATACCCCGCCCTCCCGCACGATTCGCCAGTTCGACGTCGTGGGGGTGATCGCCGACCACAAATGATTGCCGCAGGTCGATGCCATGCTGCTCGGCGGCCCGAAGCAGGAAATGGGGATGGGGCTTGATGCAATGGCAGCCGTCGCCGCGGCGATGAGGGCAGACATAGGTGGCGGTGATCGTCAGCCCCGCCTCAGCCAGAACGGAGACAACGTGGGCATTGACCCGCTCCACTTGCTCAAGGGTGATGAGCCCTTCAGCCACGCCGGGTTGGTTGGTTACCAGGAAAAACAGAAAGTCCTCCCGCAGCCGCTCCAGGGCGCCGATCGTGGCGGAAAAGAACCGCACTTCGTCGGGGCTGGACAGGTGCCCCCGGTCCTCGATCAGTGTTCCATCGCGGTCCAGGAATACGGCGGGCCGGAGTCCCTTACGCTTCGTCAGATTCACTTGCCCTCCTGTCATTCCTGCTCCGGCGCGATGTAGTCGCCGAATCGATCTTGGGCGGCCGACAGCCTCTGCCGCGGGCCCCGCAAAAACCTGGAACATCGCAGCCGGCGCGTCCGGCCTTCCCATGGCGATGCCCTCGCACAAACCATTTGTCGGCGCAAAAAAACCGACACCGCGCGTTTGCACGCGGTGTCGGCTTTCCTATTCGACCACGCCCCAACAAGAGGGATTGGCCCAATCCGATACGCCGTCTCGCCGCCTTCTCATGCCCAGAAGCATCACCGCTCCACTGCATGTCGGGCGTCAACCGGGCTAACTGTAGCACACGTTGTTCCGGCAGCCAAGTCCAGCTCCGCCGATTCCTCGCCCGCCGCGGCCGGCGTGATTTCGCCGCGCACCCGGCTCGCTTGCACGCGGGCCGCCCGCGCCACGGACCTGTTAGAGGTCGGGAGCGGCGTCCAACGAAAAGATCATCACCCGCTCACCCGTGACCGTGCTCAGATCGGTGTGCAGGCTGACCGCTTTCCTCCCCAGGAGGTTCTGGATAAGTGCCTCCAATAACGGGCGGCCCCGTTCGAGCAATTCGTGGCGAACCTGCTTAATCAGGTCACGGCCCCGGGATGTGTCTTCCGCTTGCACGAGCTGTTGTTCCGCGGGCGTCATGATTCCCCTCAGACGCACGAGCACCAAGTCGTCGATGATGTACGTCTTGGTCTCTGTCGGGCCACGACCCATGAATTCCTTCTCGAATCGGATGATGGCCTCGCTGATATCCGCCTCGACCTGCCCGCGAGATTTCTTCCCACGCATCGTCGTTCTTCCCCATTTCGGTCACTGTCAGTCCGTGCCACACGTCCGCGGTCGTGCGTGACGATTCGCCACTTCCTTGATCTTCAAGTGTATCACGACAGGCCGTCCTTCCTTGGCCATTGTAGCCGCTCGAAGTTGCAGAGTCGAACCAGCAGCAGGCCCTGGGCGTCAACGGCGAGCTGCTGCCAGCGAGCCCGTTGGCTGGGGTCCGCATCCGCTACGCGGACGGCGACGAACCACCCTGATCTTCGGGTGTGTCTTGGAGCTGCGACTGGTAAGCGGCGGCGGTCAGGTAACGACCCAGGTAGTGCTGCAGGGTGTTCATCAGCTCCTGTTGTTCCGGCTGCTGCTTGCTCAAGGGAAGGTGGCACGTGCGCGGGTCGTCGCGGCTCAACACCAGGTTCAGCTGAGGCTTTCCCCACTCGGTCTCCGCGGTGACGTTGACGATCTCGTGGTAGTAGACCGGCGCATCCCACTGCTCACAAGTGATCTTCTCGCAGTCCAGCACGACCGACTGGTGGTCACGGGTGGCGAGTGTGATGGGCGGGAAGTACTCCTCCACCAGGGCTCGTTCTTCGTCCGTCGCCGGGAGGTAACGAAATGCCAGCACCTGTTCGTGAAATCGGCAAAACTGCTCTTCGTACCGGGACCACTGCGATTCCTCCATCGTTTCGGCGCCGGTGACCTTACGGTACCAGACGCCATCGGGAGGCGTGGCGAGTGCGGACCGCATCGCATCGGCCGTGGCCGCGAAGCCAAGCATCGCCAGTCGCTCACCCAGCGGCGGGTGCGCGTCGAAGGGATGTGCCGTGGTCAGCTGAATGACGTCGCTCCGCGACACAAAACCGGCAGTGAACTCGCGAAACCCGCTGTCGATCCGCTGGCAGATGTTGGCCGCCGGATGGGGTGACGTGGCATCAAACAGTTCGCGCTCCACCTGTCGGCGGTACTCGGTGTACGCCGTCATGCGCAGCAGGGCGCAGGCCGTGTCGTCCAGCGACGTCTGTTCGGCGGCGGTCTGATCCTGCGCGATACTCGCGATCCTGACAGGTCTTGGCGAGCGAAGCCCGCTGCAGAGCGTGAATTGCTTGGGTAGCGGACCACACCGGCAGCGATACCACGCCGTTGGCCAGACCTTCCAGATACTTGTGATAGCGCGCCAGCAAGGGTGTGATCTTCGTCCCCCACAGCCGGTCGGCGCCGCTGAAGTGAGCCAGTTCATGGATCAGCACGGCTTCCGCCTCGCGTTGCAGCAGGATTCTCAGCAGTGACAAGCTCACGTACAGCGTGCGCCCCTTGTACGTCCGGTTGTCGACCGTGACCGGCTGCTCCGTCACAAAGAAGTTGTCATCGATGCCGGCAATGATCTGGTCGGGAAGTCTGGTATTGAGCCTGGTGCACAGGGTGCGCACGTCATGCCACAGCATCCCCGCTGCACCCTGATCCAACTCCTGGCCGGCTACGGAATACTCGAGCTTCACACGCTGGAAAATCGCCTTCAGCATCACCAGTAACGAGATCACGACGAAGATGCCGGCCACGACCAGCAGTTCCCTCGAGTAAAAGCCGAACCACAACGCGGTTACCCAGAACGACAAGGCGAAAATGAGTCCGGCCTGGGCGATCACCTGGAACGTCGAGAAGAGACGCAGCAAGTGCCACCCCGCCAGCAAGTTGAGGTGCTGGGCCCGCAGAGAGCGTCTGGCCAGCCAAGCACCCGCTGCTGTCGATCCCAACACGACCACCCCGGCGACAACACAGGTCAGAGCCAGCCGGATCATCCAGCGGAACGTCGCGTAATAGAAACGTAGATTCTCCGGGATGTCGCGGATCAGGTCCTGCGACTCGGGAAGGTTGTCCTTCAGAATCCGAGATACCGGGTATCGCCGGAAGAACGCCAGGTAGTCCGCTCGCTCCTCCTCGGTGAGCTCCGCGTCCTGCCGGACGTTCTGCGCGATCGAGTCCAGCATGCGACGGTCATACGTCGATTCGGCATGATGGAAGAACCAGAGAGAGAACAGGGGGAGCAGGAAGATGGCCAAAGTCGGATAAGCGTAAGTCCTGATAGCCCCCCGTTCCCGCTGTTCGAAGTCCTGAGGCGTCATCCATCTGCTCCCTTCTTCAGCCCCGCCCGGGGGGCCACCCGTGCCGGCGCGGATTGCGGCTTCAACAGTCCCCTATGATGGTACACCAACGGACTGGCGGATTTCCAGTGGCCCCGCGCAGCAGCGGGAGCACGATCAGGATTCGGGGAGAAGGCCGAACTGACTGATAAAGGCCAAAAGAGCCATGATCAGATCCACGCCACGCTTCCAGCAGTCTTGTTGAGAAGGATGAGGTCCCAAGACGGTATGGAATTCCCCTCAGCGATCTCCGAAGGTGCCACGTTGGCGATAGTGCTGCGTTTCTGCCGGGATCGTAGACGGCGAGCCAAGCTACCTGCAGACTTTCTCCACGCGGCAGTTTCCGGGGTCCGATCGCTCACGATACACTGGAAACCTGGAGCAGAATCTGCAAGCTGTTCAATGATCCCTTTGCCTGGCTCGGGTCACGAGCATTGACACGAAGACTGGTACAGCCATAATCGAACAGCGAAGTCGTCACCCACTCGACGTAAGGTGTTATGAGCTCATGAAAACGCGGCATTGCCTTCTGCTGGGCGTAGTCTTGGTCCTGACACTCATGGCACGGACTGCCGTGGCGGACCGACCCGATCAAGTTGCGTGGGCCGAGGCGCTGGCCGCCGCGCGCGTCGCGTACCTTACGCTGCCTGAGGCGCAGAAAGCAGCCACGCGCGATTCGCTCTTCAAGCCTTACGACAGCGGCCCGTTGGAGGGCCAGGGGCCGGCGGCCCACGTGGTGCTCGACATCACCGGCCTGCAAGAGCTGCGTTTAACTACGAAGTGCGAGCAATCCCCGGCGAACTGCAATATCTGGGGCGAGCCCATTCTCATCGCCAAGGATGGCTCGGTCACCCGGCTCACCGCGCTGCAGCCGACCTCCGTCAACGTCGGCTGGGGGCAATTGCTGGTGGACAAGAACTGGCAGGATCATCCGCTGCGGATCGGCGACCAGACATTCGAGTTTGGCCTGTGGGTCCACGCGGACAGCGAACTGTGCTATGCGCTGGACGGCCGGTACGAGCGATTCGAAGCGTACGTCGGCGAAGACGTGGACCGCGCGGCGGGTGTGGTCCGTTTCCAGGTGCTCGCTGCGGCGACTCCCGTGCCGTCGATCTGGGGGGACTTGGCGACCAAGTTTCCGACGCAGGCCGGCTGGCTACGAGCGGACGCCGGCGGTGATGGTATCGCGTCCTGGTTTGGCCCTCGCGAGACGGCCGGATTGGAACAGGAGATCCTCGGCACCGTGCTCCGGCAGATTCCGTCGGCTGCTGCGTCCTTGCAGGCCGAGGCGGAGGCCTTGACGGCGGCCAATGCCGCGGCGGGCGATCCCCGCTGGCTCGATCTTTACGCCCGGGCATGTCGTTACCGCCAATGCGCTTCGCTGCTCGGTCCCCTGTCGCGGTTGCAGAGCGAACTCGACGCGCTGATCATCGCGCAGGTTGCCGAGGCTGATCCCCGCTGGGATGCCTTTCGTGCCCGGGCCGTCCACGTTGTCGAACTCGATGACCAGTTCGCGACCCTTCAATTCGACATCCGCCAGCGCGAGATCCTGAGCAAGCCGACCGGCAATCGCGATTGGAACGGCGAACGCTACGTCGCGGGCGGAGTCTCGCTGGCCGAGGAGATCGCCGAGCAGGTCTTTCATCCCGCGTCGTTGGTGCTGCCGGAGGATCGCGATCCGGCCGACATCGTGGTGCGGCGGACCATCGCTCTTCTGGCCGATCTGCAGCGGACTCCTGCGGCGACGACACTGGCCGGCTTCGTCGAGCCTCTGGCGAAGTTGCAGCAGGCGGTCGCTGACACGCCGATGGCGGACGCAGATGTGCGGCGGAGACTGTTTGACGAAGCGTGCCAGCTGCGTCGGCAGATCGCGTTGAGCAACCCGCTCTTGGATTTCAACCAGCTGGTGTTCATCAAGCGTCACCGGGCCATCTACGAGCACATGTGCGATCAGTTCTACGGGATATGCCAGAACCCGGGGGGCGATCTTTGCGTGTTGGAAAATGCTTTCAGCGAGACCCCCACTGTCCGCAACGTGCTGGCCGGCAGCGTCTGTGAAACGGGCCGCCTGCGCGGCCAGTCGCTCCGCGGTGGGGACGTGGCGCCGCCCGGTCTCCAGTACGACGGCGTGAGGAAACTCAGCGGCAACGATGCCGAGGGGGGCTCGTTCCTCGCGCCGGCGCTGTCGCCCGATGCGCGGCAGATCGCCTTCGCCTACGTGGAACGCAAGGGTTCGAAGGAACAGGCGTTTCATGAAGACCCGACCCGCGGCCACTGGGACCCGCAGCGGTGTTATCACCTCTTCAAGGTGAATGTGGACGGCAGCGGTTTGGAGCAGCTTACGGATGGTTCGTGGAACGACTTCGACCCGTGCTGGCTGCCCAACGGGCGGCTGGCGTTCATCAGCGAACGGCGTGGCGGCTACTTGCGATGCGGCCGCGCCTGCCCACTGTATACACTGTACGACATGAAGGCCGACGGCAGTGAAATCAACTGCCTCAGCTTCCACGACAGCAACGAGTGGAATCCAAGCGTGGCGCATGACGGCCGCCTCGTCTGGACCCGCTGGGATTACGTGGATCGTCACGGCTGCATCGCGCACATGCCGTGGACTCTCACGCTCGACGGCCGCGACCCGCGCCCGCTCCACGGCAACTACGCTCCGCGTTTGGGCCGGCCCGACATGGAGTTGTTCGTGCGGGCCATTCCTGGATCGTCCAAGTATGTTGGCCTCGCTGCACCGCATCACGGCCAGGCGTACGGTTCGATCATCATCATCGACCCGCAAGTCAAAGATGACGACGGCATGGGTCCGGTGCGCCGATTCACGCCGGAAGTGGGGTTCCCGGAGAGTCAGGGCGGGAGCCAGGCTTACAGTACACCCTGGCCGCTCAGTGAGAACTATCACCTGTGCGTCTATGATGCCGCCATGAGCGGCGCGGCTGTGAGCCGTGGCGGCGGTAACTACGGCATCTACCTGGTGGATGCTTTCGGCAACAAGGAGCTGATCTATCGCGATCCCGACATCGGTTGCATGAATCCGATTCCGCTCCGGCCGACTCGGCTTCCCGCCGCCCCGGCGTCCATGCTGGCCGCGAAGCCCGCTACGATTGGCGACCAGGGGTCGGCGACCATGGCGGTCGTCAACGTCTACGATACCCGCACGGACTGGCCGGTCGGCACGAAGATCACGGCGCTCCGCATCTTTCAACTGCTGCCCTGCGCCGTGCCCAGTGGTCTGCTTCCGCACGAAACGAGCCGGCGGATCACCGAGGCGGGCGACTCGGTGGTGTCGTGTCGCTGGGTACTCGGAACCGTGCCGGTGGAAGAGGATGGCAGCGCGCACTTCCAAGTGCCGGCCTACCGTGAGCTGTTCTTCCAGGCCCTCGACGAGCGCGGGATGGCCATCACTTCGATGCGATCGGGGACCAGCTTGCGCGACGGCGAGCGACTCGTCTGCGCAGGCTGTCACGAACACAAGTCGCAGGCGCCGCCGCCGGCAACGAACCTCCTGGCGCTGCAACGCCCTCCCTCGACCCCCGTGCCCGACGTGGATGGTTCCCATCCGTTCAGCTATCCGCGTCTCGTCCAACCGGTACTCGATCGCAACTGCGTCGAGTGCCATGTGGAGCGGAAGGACGACCGGGCACCGAATCTCGGTCGGGAACCGATCGCCAACCAGTTCTACGCCTCGTACAACACGCTTGTGCCCTACGGCTTCACGTCCTACGGCGACAACTACCGTACGCGGCCCGGCCAGTTCGGAGCGCGCGCCTCGAAGTTGATCGAAATACTCGACAAAGGCCATTATGACGTAAAACTGTCTGCCGAGGACTACCATCGCCTGGTGCTGTGGATCGACAGTTGTTCGATGTTCTACGGCGTCTTTGAGCAGGAGCCCGGCCAAGCCCAACTCCGTGGCGAGGTGGCCAGGGCGATCCTGGAATAGTCGCAGGAATCAGGGTGCCTGGGTTCGTGTGGCGACATGCGCAGTCGTTGAGAAAGGACAACCTGAGGTCTGAGCGACGTCTTGACCGGCGACGGCAGTCAGCGGATGGCGGAAGTCCAACGCCACCCGGAGCCTTCCGTCGTAACGCGACATTTGTTTCGCGTCAGCGGCTGTGGCCACGCGCCGCACAGGACAATACACCGGACAAGTCCGTGTTACGGCATTTGACGCCGCGCGATGGGGGGGGCAAGAGCACCGGATGAAACCGGCGTGACAGCGTCCAGATACACGTCCATCTGTTGGCCGACGTAGACCGCGTGGTCCGCCGTGTTATCGAACGCGTAGATGATCTGCAGCACACGTGTATCGACGCGTTCGATGCTGCTGCCGGTGAGCGACACCTTGGGAATCACGTAGGGCTCGATTCGCACGAACTTCAGTTCGATCGGACGCGTGGCGTCGCCCTTGATATAGCCGGTGGCTTTCTGGCCCGGCACGACGCGCGGTGCCAGCTGCTCGTCCACTTCGGCGCGGACCTGGACTTCGTCAATGTGCCCAAGCACGAGGGGCGGTTTTTGTGCGGTGGGCGAGGCGTACTCCCCGGAGCGGATGTTGACTTGCAGAATGGTGCCGGCGATCGGAGCGCGGATGATGAGCCGTTCCAGCAGCGCGTGAGTTGCGCCACGGCAGCGCGGGCGGCGCTCAACTGGGCCTTGGCGATCGCTACGTCGTTCGTACGCACTTCGAGATCATCTACACTGGCGGCTCGTCCGGCCACCAGCTTTTTCAACCGGGCGCACTGGTCCTCGACGCGGCGCACGGTCGACTCGGCCACGCCCACATTCGCTTCTTGGACCAGCAGCGAAGCACGCAGGTCGCGTTCGTCCAATTTCAGCAGCGGCTGGCCCTGTTCGACTCGATCCCAGACTTTCACGAGGACCTCGGTTACCAGACCGGGCACGGGGACACCTACGTTTGTGTTCTCGCGGCGAGCCTCGACCAGGCCAGAGGCGGCGATACCTCGCGACGCAGGTTTGACGGGGGGCGCCACGGGCGGAGGCAGCACCGGTTCGGTCGCCCGCAGGCGGATCACCACCGCCGTCGCGGCGCATAGCCCAAGCAGCGAAACATAGAAGGAAAGCTTGCGGAAAGCGATCATGAGTTGTCTCGTGTCGATGGAGTTGTCGTGAGTTCCATTTCAAGTAGCGAGATCGCGCCGGACGAATACACGCGAATAGTCGTGATTAGAGCTTTTCGCGTCAGTGGTGGAGCACGCTCTCCGAGGGACCGTGTGAGCCGTGAATCGCCGCGATTTCTGTTGGTGAACCAAGCACTCGGCGAATTGTGCCGTCTTCCATCTCGGCCATGCGGTCCGCGTGACGATAAGTGCGATTGTCGTGCGTGACGATCATCACGCAGCGGGTGGGATCGCGCGCAATCGAACTCAGAATGTCCATGACCTGACGGCCGTTCTCGCTGTCGAGCGAAGAAGTGGGCTCATCGCAGATGACCAGCGAAGGGTTGTGCACGAGAGCTCGCGCGATCGCCACACGCTGTTGCTGGCCGCCCGACAGCTTGCCGGGCCGCTGGTGAACCTTCTCGCCCAACCCGACCCGTGCGAGCATCTCGCGGGCGCGCTGCTCCGCCCTGCCCGAACGCTGGCCTTGAATCAGTAGCGGTACCGACACGTTTTCCGCAATGCTCAAGGTTGGAATCAGGTTGAACTGCTGGAAGATAAAACCGAGGTTGAATGCGCGGAAGCGAGTGATCTGCCCGGCCCGCATCTGGTCGATGCGCTCACCCAGGACCTCGATCTCTCCGGCATCCGAGTGCATCGTGCCGACGATAATGCTCAACAGCGTTGTCTTACCGCAACCCGATGGGCCGACGAGCATCAGCATCTCGCCGCGGTGAGCCTCGAGGGCCGCCTGGCGCAGCACCGGCGTACGGGACGACCCATCTCCGAAAGCCTTGTCCACGCCCGCCACGCGAATGGCCACGTCGGACGGGGGAGGAACAGCAAGTCTCATAACACCATTTCCCGTAGGCCAGTCCCGCTCATCGGAACACAACGGCCGGCTCAAGTCGCGTGATCCGCCAAATTCCCAGTAACGCGGCCAGGATCGAGATCAACATCACGGCCGCCAGCGTGGCGATCGGCAACTGCCACAACAACAGGAACGGAACCTTGCCCAACTGCAGGACCAGCGTGCCGATGACGCTTACCAACCCTAATCCGATACCAAAACCAATCAGCCCCACTGCCAGTGACTGTACGATCAGCATCAGGCACAACATCGAAGTGCTTATCCCCATCGCCTTGAGCGCGGCCAGATTTCGTGTGTTCTCCAGCACGAACGAGTAGAATGTGTGACCCGAAATGGCGATGCCGACCACCAGGCCGATCAACACGATGAGCCCGACATTGATCGGAATGCCCGTGTTGCGCACATACCACCAAATCGTCGACCACATGAACTCCTGCCGCGTGTACGCGCGCAGGTCTGTCTCGTGTTCAATGTGCCGGGCCAACTCCACAGCCGACACGTCAGGGGCCGGTTCTACCAGGACGAAGCTGAGCAGTCTGCGCTGGCCCGGAACGTAGCCGGCAATGCGATCATAGGTCGTGAAGACAAATGGTCCGCCCGTAAAGGAACGGGCTGTCTGGCAGATCCCGATGATGCGAGCTTCCCGATCGTTGATCTCGAAGCTGTCCCCTACGCCGATCTTTCGATCCCGCCCCGCACTGAATTGCTCTATTCCAAACTCGTCAATGATCACCGTGTTCGGCAGCCGGAGATCCTGCAACGATCCCTCGATAAGATGAGCTGGCGCACCGGCCAGCGTTGTGGAGTCGAGCCCCACTAGGGTCACGAATTTGAAAGTCCCATCCACCAGTCGCGCTTGATTGTATCCCTGGTAGAGAGCGGCGGCCCACGCAACCCCATCGACCGATCGGACTCGTAGAATGTCGGTGTCCCGCAACGGCTTGCTGTCATTCACCTGTTCTACCTTCGGATCGCTCACCCAGATATGCGCTCGTATGTTGCGCAGCGGCGAATAGGTCCACGACATGATTCCGCAGAACAGCGCCGCTCCCTGTGTCATCAGCAGCGTGGCGAATGTGATGCCGCTGATCAGCATCAAGTACTTGGAGTGGTCACCAAACAACATTTTGAGTGCCAGCCGCAACATGTCGGTCACCGATCGGGCGAAGAAGAACTGGTCTCAGAGCCACCCGGCAGACCGGCTAACGCCGCAATCCCTGCCGCGCCATAACGCACCAACGCTGTCAGCATCTCCTCGTCGTTCGGAACGCCCCCGATCGTCGGCCCGAGCGCGCGGAGTCGATTGCGGGATGCCAGCACGCTTACCATCGAACCGGCAAAGAACATCAATCCAAGTGCAATGTGGCGAAATGCTAAGTCCGGACGAACGCGCGACACGGCCATGCCAAACTGACGCGCCACCGGCAGCAGTTCCTTTTCGAATAAGGGGATTGCCACACTATCCGCCTCCGTCAATACACGCGCCATCGTCCGACGTAGCGGATCAGCCAAATCCGGATCCACAGTGCCCTCGAAAATCTCAAAGAATGGCCGGGCGAACGCATTGAGCACATCCTCAAGTCGCGGCGCCTCACTCCCGGTTCGGACCATGGCCGCCTCCAGCAACTCCAAGCGGCGGGCGTTAATCGGTCGCAGTCGGCGGGCCAGCACTTCCGTGAAAAAGGCCTCCTTCGAGCCGAAGTGATAGTTGACGGCAGCCAAGTTGGTTCCAGCAGCCTGAGTCAGTTGCCGGAGCGACACCCCTTCAAAGCCGTCGGACGCAAACAGCGCCTCGGCCGTGTCCAGGAGGAAGATCGATGTCAGGCAAGGCAGCCAACGTCGTCGTGACACCCTGCTTCCCGCCGGCCCGATAGAGGTAGGGAAGGCTCATTGGCTTGAGCCTCCCCTCCCTCCGAACCGGACGTGCGGTTTTCCCGCATACGGCTCTCCAGTCAGTAGGTTCCTGTGGATTGACCGAAACGAGCGTGGGCGTCTTTCAGGCTGAGATGCCATCGCTTCGCAAAGAAGGCATTGGGCCACCGTTGAGTGTGCCATACTCCTCCCTTCACTTTGTTCTCCAAAGTGCCGTCAACATGCGTTCTGTCCAAACGTTCCGATGAGCCCATTGCCGGATGTCCGGCAGCTCTCCGGTCGGGATAGCCGCGAACGGCACTATGACCGATTGGTTGACCCGTTCCTTGTGTGGTCGGGGTCTGTTTGTTCGGACGTTTGGTCATCTGCATCTACTTCCCTACACCCCTTGGCTCCACCGCGTTTTGCTGCACGGCTTCTTCGCTACTATGGGTGTTCTGACTTCTGCCAGATCGCATCCACCGACGATCCCGGTATCGTTGGGTTCGTTCCCGTTCCAAGGACGATACGCCTTGGTGGGCCTGGGCCATTGAGTGAGCAGCGTCCCCCACTGCTTCGTTACGGATCGTCGTCCGCTTCCTGATATCTGGCAGATCTCCCTGCTTATCTCGTTTGACCTGCTGACCATTCCATCTCCAACCACCTGACTGCCATTTCGCCCCGATCGCTTTCATCCGTTACTACAGCGTCGTGGCTGGCCGTGTCTATCCCACGGGGAGATCCAGAGGATCGAGGGATTTACCCGTCGCACGGTCCAGGGTTCGGAAATTGCTAGGATCCTCCCCGACAGGCTTGGCCGAATC
This sequence comes from uncultured Planctomycetota bacterium, assembly GCA_963802295.1. Classification (GTDB taxonomy): domain Bacteria; phylum Planctomycetota; class Planctomycetia; order Pirellulales; family Pirellulaceae; genus JAJRVM01. The sequence continues at coordinate 39,635 of CAWDIM010000021.1, forward strand.
GAGTTCACTTTCGTTACGGACTGGTCATTCGTCTCAGGTTGCTCTCCACCTTTCCTCACGGAAACGCAGTTACCACTATCGACTACAGGCCGGTAACGTCTGGCCTGAAAGGGACTTTCACCCTTCTGATCAAACGCCTTCACAGGCGCACTAGCTGCGGTCGCGTAGACCGCGGGGGAAGTGGTAGTACGGATGGCGACGCCCCCACGCTCTGCGCGAGCGTAGCTGTAATGCGGTCCGTGGCTGCGGTCGCGTAGACCGCGGGGGAAGTGGTAGTACGGATGGCAATTCCCCCACGCTCTGCGCGCGCGTAGCTACGAGCAAGCGCGGAGCAAGCAGCGAGGAGCAGCCGAGGAGCAGCCGAGGAGCAGACACCCTGCTTCCCCCCTGCGTTCCGTTCCCACTGTGGGCCCTCCGTCGATCGTTCACGGCCGCAGGCCGACCATGCTGAGCGGTGCCAGCATCGTGTGTGCGGTGACATACACATGTCACAGATACCCCACTACGGCGGGTCTTGCATGCAGCCCCGGATCAGGTAAGATAACGGCAGTTCTGGCGAGCGAAAGGCGGGCAATCACTTTCTCTTGCGCAGTGTTTCCCGAGCGTCCCCACGGGTCCCTCAACGGCCGCGGGCGCTCCGGGCACTGCCCGCACACGGAGGGATTGCCTCATGGTCGCCTATGCTCGTCGTAAGTTATTGGTCACGCGGAGCAGACACTCTGCTTTCCGCCCTCAAGCGGGCCCTCCGACGATTGTCTATTGCCTTAGGCCGAGCATGCTAGCGGTGCCATCATCGCTTATTCGGTGACATACGTATGTCACCGACACCCCGCCGCGGCGGGTCTTGCACGCGGCACGGGATCGGGTAAGATAACGGCGGTTCTGGCGAGCGAAAGGCGGGCAATCACTTTCTCTTGCGCAGTGTTTCCCGAGCATCCCCACGGGGCCCTCAGCGGCCGCGGCCGCGGGCGCTCCGGGCACTGCCCGCACACGGAGGGATTGCCTCATGGTCGCCTACGCTCGTCGTAAATTGTTGGGTCGTGATCGCCGAGCCGTCTATCACTGCCGCGCCCGCTGCGTGCGCCGCGCCTTTCTGTGTGGCCGGGACCCATTGACCGGCCGCGACTTCTCCCATCGCCGCGATTGGATCCTGGTCCGGGAAGAACAGCTCGCCGGGCTGTTCGCCATCGAAGTCGAATTCCACGCGGAACTGAGCAACCATCTGCACCTGATGCTCCGCTCGCGGCCCGATGTGGCCCGCCGCTGGTCGCCCCACGAGGTGGCCCGCCGCTACCTGACCGCCATGAAGATCGCCAAGTGCATGTCGGACGAGCTGCCGCAAGTCAGCGACAAACGCATTGAACAGGTCGTGCGGGACAAGAAGCGGATCAAGCAGTTGCGGCGTCGGCTGAGCAACATTTCCTGGTTTATGGGAATCCTGTGCGAAAACATTGCCCGCCGCGCCAATCAAGAAGACGAATGCACTGGCCGGTTCTTCGAGTCTCGCTTCAAGTGCCGGGAATGTGTCGGTTTCGCCGGCATGTTGGTCTGTGCGTTGTATATGGACTTAAACCTCATCAAGGCCGGCGAAGCCGTTTCGTTGCGCTCGTCCCGCTACACGTCGGCCTATCAGCGGATCATGGCGCAAGAGGAGCGTTCCAACAGTCCGGATCGAGCGGATGGCTGGCTGGGAGAGCTGACCCTGCGTGAAGGGACGTTGGAGGACGAGACGATCGCGCTCACCTCCCGCTGGGGCCGCCGTGCGTCGGATCTGGGACTGCTGCCGATCTCGCTGGAGAGTTACCTGCGGTTGCTGGAGTGGACCGCTCGGCAACTGCGTAGTGGCCAGCGCAGTACGGTTCCCAAGGACGTGGAGACATTGTTGGATTATCTGGATGTGAACGAGGACGCCTGGCTCGATACATTCCAGCGTTACGAGAGCGTCTTCTGCCACGCCATCGGTTCGCCCGCGGCCCTGGCCGAAGTAGCCCGGCGGATGGGCCGCCGTTGCCTAAAGGGGATGTCCGCTTGCCGCCGACTGTTTGCGTAATGCTCATGCAGGTCGCTTGATCGTCGAACAGAATTTGTGTCCGCCCACTTCCGCCGCGCTCGCCGTGCGCGCCGACAGTGTGCATTCGCCGCTGGCGTCGCACCAACCCCGTCGTGTTCATCCTCTTCGTCGCACCGCCGAGCCGATTGCCACCCCTTCGCTTCGCGCGTGAACCAGTACGTAGGCCTCCAACCGCCAATACGAATTCAAGAGAAGCAGAGTGTCTGCTCCTTCTGTGCTCCTTCTGCCCCAGCGGCAACAGTTTGTCCGTAGCTTCCGCGTCCCCCCGTTCGATGGCATTCAAGATGCGTGTCACATCACTCATGCCGACTCCCCACCGCGCTCTGGTCCACAATGGGCTCAATTTCTCACAAGCATGTCTGGCGTCAACCAGAATTCCCAGCCCTGTTGCCTCAGGTGGAAATCATGACACCAACAACATTATTGGTCACGTGGGTTTCGGGGCTGGCTGAACGGTTGTCTGTTCACCGGCGGTTGTTCCGGCATCACCTCCGGGCAACGTTGAAGACCGGCTTCATCCTCAACACCCGCGGCGACGTGTCTGGCGAAACAAAGACAGAGACGAGCTCAGTCGGCACGGAAGGACGCTCGGCGAACGCACTCCATGCAGTTGGTGCTTGTATTGAGTTGTGCCGGAGGCGACACTGAGTGCTTGGGAGATCGCGCGATGACGCACCAGAGCGAATCCACCGTCGTTGAGCGACTGTACAACCGGTGACGGCCACGATTCCAAGTCAGGCTGTTCCGGCTGTTGACTGCCACGGCGGTCGTGGCGGCGGCCATTTACTGAAAGTATTTTTTCGGTACCCGCTTCTGCCCGAACCGGACGCGGTCTCCTGGCCACCTTTGCCATGGAGCGACCGCCGTCAGCAGAACCTGGCGGGCGTAAGGCGCCGCTGCACGGGCACGGCAACGTCGGGCGGAAGTGAGATGGAGAATTAATCGTCGCGCCCCGTGATCGGTATTCGTTGGGGCGGAAAGAAGGAAGAACCCATGCAGAAGGTCATCGTTGTGCTAGTGATTTGCGGCTGGCTCGTGGCGGGCGAAGTCGGCGCAGTTGGTGGAGGCGAGAACAAGGGCTCCGGTGCTGTCGCCGTGGCAACAAGGGCGTTCAATGTGCTCGACTATGGCGCCGTCGGCGATGACGCGACGGACAACACAGGAGCGTTTTCTGCGTGCCTGAACGGGGTAATCGAGGCCGGAGGCGGTCGGATGTACCTGCCGGATGGCGTCTATCGCGGCAACATCGTGATCCCGGATGTTGCGAAGCCAGTGCCGAGTTGGATTACCGTGGAGATCGTGGGAGAGAGTGAACCAACGCCCGTTTTTGGGACGATCGGGTCGTTTCCGCTGCAGGCGAACGGCACCATTATCAAGAGCCTGGCCCCATCGGGGCCCGCAGTCATTGCGGTCCGTAGTTCACCCAATTCGCTTTACGGGGGATTTTCGGCGGTCAGTGTGGTCCTCAAGAATCTGGATGTCCGAACGTATGACGACCCGGGCATTGGTGGTGTCGACCTGCATTACGCTCTTCAATGCAAACTGGAGAACGTGTTCATCAACACCGGCGTCTACAACGTGCAGGCCTCCCAGCCGACTCATGGCACCAGCGGCCTGATCACCCCAGCCTGCAATAACGCCGCATTAACCGTCCTGCGCAACGTGGTCGTGACTGGCTATCACACCGGCATCCAGGTCAATGAACACACCGATGGGGACAACATCGTGGTCGCTTCCAATATCAACGGCTTGGATTTCCTACCAGCCCATCATGCCTCTCGCTTCGCGCGTGTGGGCACATATCGCAACACCCATCAGGTGACGGTGTCGGGCAGACACGGATTCTCGATCGAGCAAATGAACACGGAACGTCCCGGCCCGGGGCAGACCCATGCCACAAATGCATGGCAGGCGCTCATCAGTGACATCAAAGATCCGAATAATCTGGGCATCGCCGATATCAACTACTGGGTCGTCGAGGGCAATGTCGGCATGAGCGAAAAGTTTGTCTGCAACGGTGGCGCCTCGATCCGGGCACGCAGAATCGGCTCCGCTCCGGTCGGGACCGGGAGCCCGGCAGAATAACGATGAACCGTCGCCCGCCACTTTGCCTAACACCTCGGAGTCGTCCTGATGGCACGATCGTATACTGCGATACGACTACGCTTGGCTGCCTCGCTCGAAGAGCGTCAATGTCTCCTCGGCGATGGTGGCTTTCTCGAGTCGCCCCTGATCAATCACTTGCCGGCTGCCGGCGTTTCAACCTCGGAGGACACTCCCGTCGTTGCGAATGCGATGCGGAGGATCTAGGATAGCTTGTGCCAATGGGTGTCAGCCCGTTCTGGAGTGCCGAGGAACTGCCTGTGAAAAGGAGAGGTTATGCGATATCTAGCCGTGGGTACCTGGTTGTTGTTGATTGTGATCGGTGGTCTGCGGGCGTCGAACGCCGCTGCGGCCGAGGACGGTCAGCTGCGTCTGGCGACCTTCTGCGCCGATGCGACCCCCCCCACGGGCTCGCCGACCTATCCGACGGGCAAGCCACTGGAGACGGTGGAGACTCCGTTGTTGGCGAAGGGGATCGTGCTGGATGACGGCGGGCAGAGAATTGTTCTTTGCGCGATCGACTGGTGCGGCCTGTGCGGACCGGCCCACAGCCTCGTTCGACAGAAGCTGGCAGAAGGGGCCGGTACCGACGTATCCTGCGTGACGGTCCATACCGTTCACCAGCACACGGCTCCTTATATCGAGATTGACTCCCCGCAGTCGCAAGGCCGGGACGGAGCGACTGCTGCAGATGCCATGGGGCCCGTCGTCGAGCAGATGGCCGAACGGCTGTCTGCGGCAGTCAAGAAATCGCTTGGGGAACTGCAGCCATTCAACAAGATCGGAATCGGCCAGGCCCAGGTTGATCGCGTGGCCTCAGCTCGGAGGATCCTCGCCAACGACGGCACGATCCGCACTCGTTGGAGCGCCTGCAAGGAGCCTGATCTGCGCGCGGAGCCGGAAGGTTGCATCGATCCGATACTCAAGACGATCACGTTTGCCCGCGACGAGAAACCGCTGGTCCGCCTCCACTACTACGCTACTCATCCGCAGAGCTTCTATGGCGATGCGCGCGTCTGCTATGACGTTCCCGGCTTCGCACGCGAGCGTCTGGAGAAGAAGGAGCAGGTATTCCAGATCTACTTCACGGGCTGTGCAGGCGACGTGGTTATGGGAAAGTACAACGACGGCACGCCGCAAGCCCGCAGCGAACTGACCGACCGGCTGTACGCGGGTATGGAGGCCTCGATCGCCGCGACACGTCTGATGCCAATCGACCACCTTGTCTGGCGCGCCCTGCCTGTCGTGTTGCCGCTCAAGAGCGGAGCCGAATACGATGCGGCGAAGAACCGGGCCATGTTGGAAGCCACGGACACCCTCGATCACGAGCGGGTGCAAGCCGCGCAACGGCTGGCCGTGGCTGAGTGGATCAGCCGACCGCTTTCGTTGAGTGTGTTGCGTCTGGGGCCGGTCGATCTGGTGCATCTGCCCGGCGAAAGCCTGATCGAGTTCCAGCTCTTCGCTCAGCAGCAGAAACCGGACCGCTGCGTGGTCGTTGCCGCGTACGGCGATCTGGCGACCGGCTACATCTGCACCGAACAGGCCTGTTCCCAAGGGGGCTACGAACCAAGCGCCTCGCATGTCGCACCTGCGGCGGAGGGCGTTCTCAAGGAGGCGATCGGCAGGTTGCTGGAGTTGAATTAGCGCGGCGCGTTGCCATGCCAAGACCTCCCTCCGAGCATTCGAATTTCCGTTCCATAAGAAGGATCCCAGTCCATGTCGAATTCCCGTCCAACCACACGTCGTCGATTTCTGCGGACTTTGGCCGTCGCAGGCGGAGCCGGCTGCCTGCTGCCGTCTGCTCGTCGCGTCTTCGGCTTCCAATCGCCCAACGATCGCCCCGTGTTTGCTACGATCGGCCTGCGAAATCAAGGCTGGGCCATCACGGAGAAGACGTTCAAGTTCGCCGATTTCGCAGCGCTGGCCGACGTCGACTCGAAGGTGCTGGGGACCTATGTAGAAATGACGGAGCAGAAGCAGGGCAAGAAACCAGACGCCTGCCAAGACTATCGACAAGTCCTTGATCGCAAGGATATCGATGCGGTCATGATCGCGACCCCCGACCACTGGCACACGAAGATCGCCGTCGAAGCAATGCGCGCGGGAAAAGACGTCTACTGTGAAAAGCCACTCACGTTGACCATCGACGAAGGAAAGCTGATTGAGAAGGTGGTTCAAGGAGACGGGGCGCGTGTTCCAGGTCGGCACGATGCAGCGCACGGAGTGCGAGCATTTCTTTCTTCAGGCAATCGCGCTGGTGAAGCATGGGCGTATCGGCACCGTCAAGAAGGTCACGTGCGGAATCGGCGGCATGCCCGACTCACCGGTCATCCCCATTGCGCCCGTACCGGAAGAGCTCGATTGGGAATTCTGGCTGGGACCGGCACCCAAGGTTCCCTATCGAGCATTGCCGGAAATGCGCACAGGTTACGGCGGCGGCGTGCCGCTCTACAGCAATGCGCATTACTCGTTCCGCAACTGGCACGAATACTCGGGGGGCAAACTCACCGACTGGGGTGCCCATCACGTCGACATTGCCTGCTGGGCCATCGGCGCCAGCGACACGGGCCCCAGTAAGGTAACACCGGTCACATTCAAGCTGGCGTGCGAGTACAAGGACGGCTATCCGACGGTGGACGATCGGTACAATGTCGCGACCGAGTTCACGATCCGGGCGGCCATGCCTAATGATGTCGAGATGATCATCGAGAGCGAAGGCGACAACGGCATTCTCTTTGAGGGCACGCAGGGGCGGTTCTTCGTCAGCCGCGGCCGGATTTCGGGAACGCCTGTCGAGGCGCTGAAAGACCATCCGCTGCCGGAGGGCGCGCTGGAAGAGGTTTACGGCGGCAAGATCAGCGAGAATCACAGCGCCAATTTCATCGAGGCTATGAAGACCCGCCAGCAGCCGATTTCCGATGTCTGGTCGCACAATCGCATGCTCGAGATCTGCCATCTATCGAACATCGCGATGCGTCTGGGGCGGGAACTCAACTGGGATCCGGCCAAGCGTGTGATCGTCGGCGACGATCAGGCCAACTCGTTCCTCGCCCGGGCGAACCGCCAGGGTTACGATATCGAGGCATAGAATCCACTCATCCATCAACCCCAGGATCTGCCGTGAGACGCGTCTGCACTGGCTCCGCTCGCCGCGGCCTGTAGCTGCGGTCGCGCAGACCGCGGGGGCAGTGGCAATACGGATGGTGACGCCCCCAATGCTCTGCGCGAGCGTAGCTTGGACGTGGGGCTCGTAGCTGCGTGTAAACGCCGGTCTGAAAGCGCAACGCTGGTCAGGTTCATTTCGCCGTTCTGAAAGTGCAGCGCTCATTACCCTTGCTCGCTGATTCTGAGCAAGACATGCATTTATCGAATGATCGATGCAAGTCACACGATGCTCAGGATCGCGAGGGAAATGAGTGATTACCGACATAGAGAAAAGACTGCCACCGCGTTCTGGGAGGATGTGTCCTTCAGCCGATCACTGTCGCAGGCAATCCCACTGTCTGCCGCAGAGTCCCAATAGATGTCTGGCACAGAACGCTTCCCTTAGGGAAGCACATCCGCCCGCCACGAGGCACAAGCAGAACTCGACGTAACAGCGACCGATGGGTGCTGCAAGAAGAAGCCGAAGTCGAAAAAAAAACACCAAGAGGCCTTTGGCCGCGCTGGGAGTACATCTTTTTGGCTCGGGGACCGTAATAGGTGTCTGCTACTTCTATGCTACTCCTGCTACGTGCGCTCAAGCAGCTTGGCAAGCCGTTTGAGGTCGATCTTTCTCTTTCGTAAACAGTCGCTCTACTTACGTTCACAGATCATTTGTGGTCGGTATCGCACTTTCAGGCAGTCTTCGTTGCGGTCATTGCAGTCATCGGGGGGCGTACTTTGAGCGATGGGCGCGCCAAAGGTAGCACGATGGAAGTCGCCGGGGACCATGTGGTTTTCACCAGGGAAGAAAAATCGCGTTACGTCTGGCCAAGTGTTTGCGATAGTACCTATAACAAACGACAGTCGATTGACGCGGCTCACCCTAGGAACGTGACATGATTACTTGTCCAAGTTGCGGGAAACCTGTTGCAGCAGCAGGGAAACACTGCCCGTCATGCCGGGCTCTATCGGGATTGCCTGGGTTGAACGAGCAGGGCGGCCGTTCGACATTTGTCGAAAACCCCCAGTCGGGGGTCGTGCCGCCGCCACCACCGTCTCAGACACCACCGTCGCAGGCCATGGTCGAAGGCCGCGGAGAACGACTTATCGAGCCGCCATTGCCGCCCCAGCAGAAAATCGTCACAAGTCCCACCAGTCCCGGACAGCCGGCGGCCGAGCCTTCGCCTCTGCGGCAGACCATTCTGGAGCACGCCGCGTCTGTGACTCCCCAGGATCTGTTTGTTCCGGTGTCGCAGGTGGTTCCACCGCTTCCTTACCGCCCCACCAAGCGCTGCCCAAACGCCCAGTTGTTGATTCTCGATGACGGCAGCAGCCACCAGGGTGAATGCTGCTGGATTCGAAGCGATCGCTACGTGATCGGTCGCACACAGGGAGATCTTCGAATTCCCCATGACCGCGATATTTCGGCAGAACATGCGGAGATCGTCTGCCGCTGGCAGGATGGCGGATATCGTTGGCACCTGCTGGATCTACAGAGCACGAATGGTACGTTTTTGCGTTCTTCGAAGAGCCTTCTGCGACATGGCAAGGAATTTGTGTTGGGCAGCCGACGGTTCGTGTTTCATGCGCCGCAGGCAACCACGTCCGATGCGGAGGCTGGGCAATTGGGTGCGGGGTTGAACAACACTCGGCGATTCCACAAGTATCCTGCCACCAAGTCGCGTGATCTGGCGCCGCGGCTGATCGAAATGACAGCGGCGGGCGAAGGGGATGCCACGCTGCTGGTGGCTGATGTAACGTCCGTGGGCAGTGACCCCCAGCAATGCAACGAAGTGGTGACCGGTGATCCGTTCGTCAGTCCCCTTCACGCGCGGATTTACAGGCACAAGAAGGGGAACTGGATCATCGAGGATACGGGCTCGCTCAACGGGGTCTGGATTCGCATCGAGCACGCATCCTTGGATAGCGTCAGCGAATTTCAATTAGGCGAGCAACGTTTTCTGTTCAGACTAGCGACACCGGAAGGTCAAGATAGGAAATTGGTAAAGGGCGTTAAACCGCACTGCTGAGGCAGACACAGCCATGACTTCCAGCCACAGGCGAACGATCGGTCGTCCGACTCTTGCGACATCGTAATTGACCAGCGACCGTCTCGGGGCAACACTGCCGCGTGGACCACACGGGCGATGGCTATACGATCGAAGACCTTGGATCGACGAACGGCACGTACGTGAACGGCGGTCAAATCGTAAGTCCAGTCGCCGTCAGTTCCAGGGACAAGATCACGGTAGAGTGTTAGTCGGTAACATGCGCACCGTGTGCGCATGTTTGAAATCCGAAGCAGCAAATCCCAAACACATTCGAATGACAGAAATACTAATGACAAAAACGCTTAAAGACGGAGGACGGAACCTCCAATAGCATTCCCGGTGGTGGGAATCTGCTTGTAACCCATAACCGTGGTTTTGTCGGCGGCGGAGGTCTTAATCTTGGGATTTTGAATGTGTTTGAGATTTCGAATGTGGGATTTCAGATTTCCTGATTGGTTGCGGCCGGCGGCCGCATAAAGTCCATCAGTAGTCGTTTCGGTCATTTGCATTTCGGTATACGATATTCGGGATTCTGCCTTTCTCAGCGTCAGCTTGTTGCCGCCTCGGGAATGTCCTGCCAGGTGTCTCGACGGACGAGTTGGCTGGGTTACAATGCAGGCTCGGGAATAAGCTCCGTCGAAATCCATATCCTGCTGCGCCGTGCCCTACTAAGCCATGAAGATCACGCTGCACGTCGTGAAAGGCCCCAATTGCGGGCAGTCCTATTGCTTGGAGGACCACGACACATTCATCGTCGGACGAGGTTCGACAGCACATTTGCGGCTGCCGCCCAAGGACCGATTCTTCTCGCGCAATCATTTCATGATTGAGGCGAATCCGCCACTCTGCCGCCTGATGGACATGGCCAGCCTCAATGGCACGTTCGTCAATGACCAGCGCGTGACGGAAGCTGACTTGCGGGACGGCGACCTCATTCGCGGTGGGGATACGATCATCCGCGTCTGTCTGGAACGGGCGCAGACGGCTGAGGAGACGCAGCGGATCGTGGGGCGAGGCGTCGTATCACCTCGGCAACCAGTGGTGCGGCACACCGCGGACCCCACAGACGGTCTCGCCACCACGGTCAACGGCCCTCTTGACTCACCGGGCGGACAGGCCCAAGAAAGCGAGCCTGTGGAACGTGTCGGCCGCTTCAGGTTGATTCGTGAAATCGGTCGCGGCGGCATGGGAATCGTCTACTTGGCCACAGCCGCCGATGAGCGGCGTCAACTCGCTCTGAAGACGATCAAGGCCAACGGCCCCTTCAGCGAACGTGATGTCCAACAGTTTCTCCGCGAAGCGTCCATTCTCCAGCGCTTGCGGCATCCGAATGTCGTCAAATTTCACGAATGTGGGGAAGCTGACGGACAAGTGTATTTGTGTATGGAGTATGTGCCTGGCCAGGATCTCCAACAACTGGTAGACGAATCGGGACCTCTTTCGACTTTGCGCGCCACGCGGATTATCTGCGAAATGTTACGGGCACTGGATTATGCCCATTCCCGGCGGTTTATCCACCGTGACATCAAGCCAGCCAATGTACTGGTCGTCGAGAAGAATGCCGAGACAATGGTCAAACTCACCGACTTCGGATTAGCACGGATCTATCAGGCGTCGCGGATGAGTGGCTTGACGATGCAGGGCGAAATGGGCGGATCTCTGGCTTTTATGGCCCCCGAACAAATCACTGATTATCGTGGTGCCATGCCCGCGAGTGACCTCTATTCGGCAGCGGCTTCGCTCTACACTCTCCTTACGCGATTTTACGTCTTCGATTTTCCCGAACGATTACCTGAGCGACTGCTGATGATTCTGCAGGACGATCCGGTACCGATTACTGCGCGGCGCTCGGACCTTCCTGCGGAGTTGGCTGCGATCGTCCATCAGGGTCTGCAACGGGATCCGGCCCAACGCTTTGAGTCGGCCGCTGCCATGCGCAACGCTCTTCTGCCGTTCGCCGAGATGTCGTGATTGGGCTGGGGCACTAGCGACCGGCGTGGAAGATGCCAGTGTCCCGTTCAGACCTGGACCTCGATGCGTCCCAAACGCTCTTTGAGGAGCGTCAAGACACGGTACACCGTCTGGCGAGAAACGTTCATTTTGCTGGCGATTTCGGTGCGTGAATAGCCTTCCAATGCCAACGCCAAAATCTCTCCGTAGGCGTCCGGCAAGCCGGCCAGAATCGTCTCGATTTGGTCGACTAGCGCCGCTGCCTCCAGCGGGCCGGGTTCGCCCGCGACAGCCTCCAGCATCCACGCCGTTCCGCCGCCCACTTCAGTTCGAAAATCGCGTTTAGCGGCAGTATGACGACGCGCCAGATCGCGCACCTTGGCCAGCGTGATCGTCACGAGGAGACGCCACAGTTCTCCGGAGCTGTTAATGGTGAATTCGCCGCGCGAGCTGCGGCCAAAGAACGTGCGGAAAACGGACTGAATAACATCTTCACTGTCTGATCGACGAGCGAGACGATCGCTCAGATGCTTGCTGGCCAGGCTGGTCAGCTTCGCCGAGTAAAGCTGAAAAAGGCCCCCCGCTGCCTCTGCGTCGCCGGCTAGCCAACGATGCAGTAGGTCGGTTGCCACAACAGAATCCGCCATGGAACGACTCGGTCTACCTGACGCGCGAACGGAAACTCACCACTTTGGATGGATTATAGCCGTTATGCCCGGTGTTCTTCAATCGATCGATTCTCTCTGTCTTAACATCAGGGCTTGGCATTGTCCCAGGAAAGCGTGTTACAATCGAGGAGCGATTCGCGATTGTACTTTCGAGCCCGACCCATGTGAGCTCGCTTGTCACGAACTCCGAGCCAAAGGAGAACGAACCGTGGAACCAACAGCGGATCTCTTGGCGGCGCTTTCGACAACGCAGCGTCAGAAACTCGAGTCCCTTCTCTCTGAGTTCGACGTGGCGTGGACCCCAGAAGCTCTGGCGGTGCGTGTACGGGAATTGCCCGCGGACGATACCGAGTTCCGTCGCGCTGCGGTATCAGAGCTCGTCAAGATCGATCTGGAACGCCAATGGAAATCGGGGAATTGCCGCCACCTTGAGGACTATCTGCGGCGATTTCCAGAGCTCGGATCCGAAGAGACAGTTGCAGCGCAACTGCTATTCGCCGAATACCAAGCCCGCCGCCTGTGTAACCAGCCAACCCCCCTGCGGGAGTTTCAGCTGCGGTTCCCGCGACCTTTTTCCGAGTTTCGCCAACTGGTGGAGCAGGCCCCTTCATCCGTCTCCTGGGACCCGCCGCCGGCTGCGGGTGTTGATACGAGCCGGGATGGCGAGACCTCGGGTACGCAGAGTGAAGGACGCGGCCAGATACTCGCGCTCCCCAAGGAATTCGGTCGCTATCGGATCCTGAGGAAGTTGGGCGAAGGAGGGATGGGGATTGTGTATCTCGCCCACGACACGGAGTTGGATCGCCAGGTGGCGCTCAAGGTACCCAAGTTGAATGGGGGCCGGGACAATCCGCTCATCGAGCGATTCTATCGCGAGGCCCGCGCGGCGGCGAATCTGCGGCATGCAAATATCTGTCCCGTTCACGATGTTGGAGAGGTGGACGGGACACGTTACATCTGCATGGCCTACATCGAAGGACGTCCGCTGTCGGCTTACGTGCGCCGCGACGGCGCGCAGCCGGCACGTCAAGTGGCCCTGGTCGTGCGCAAGCTGGCGATTGCGTTACAGGAAGCGCACTCGCATGGTGTCATCCATCGCGATCTGAAACCGGCCAACATCATGATCGACCAGAACAAGGAACCGGTAATCATGGACTTTGGCCTGGCGCGTCAGTTGGACAAGCACCAGGATTCCCGACTGACGGGGCAAGGTTCGGTCGTGGGATCCCCGGCTTACATGTCTCCCGAGCAGGTGGCTGGCGAAGTAGATCGCATCGGTCCCGCGACAGATATTTACAGTCTCGGAGTGATTCTCTTCGAACTCTTGACGGGCCGCTTACCGTTTGAAGGCCCCGTGACAGCCGTGCTGGGCCAGATTATGACCCAGCAAGCACCCAGTCCGTGCCGGTTCTGCGACGATCTGAATCCGCGACTTGCCGGCATCTGCCAGCGGATGATGGCCCGGCAGATCGAGAACCGTTATGGCTCCATGCGGGACGTGGCGGATGAGCTGACAGGTTTTCTCAAGAGTTCGGCCGAAGATGGTTCCCCTGCTCAGAAGGAAAAACGCGAGACGGAGGCTCTCTTCGTCACGGTGGTCCCGCAACCGCCGCGTGTGATGGATACCCGGCGGCCCAACGAAGTGTCCGGGGCGGACGCGTTGGCTGCAGCGCGGCGTTTCTTCCCGCAGTGGAAGTGGCTGCTGACCGGAGTTGGGGCGGCACTGAGTCTGTTGCTGCTGGGTGTCATTCTCTCAATTCGTACACCGCACGGCACCGTAACGATCGATGTCGAGGACCCAGATCTGACAATCTCGATCGATGGCGAAGAATTTACCATTGAGCAGCTGAACAATCCGCAGCGTTTGAAGGCGGGTGACCATCGCCTGGCCGTCAAACTTGGCGAACAGCGACTTCCACTCGGTGAAACCGTGAGGCTGGCGACAGGTGAGTACGATGGGCAGTACAAGCTGCGCGTCGAGATCGATGGAGTGTCGTTGACGGGTGACCGCTTCACGATCGTCAAGGGTGACGCATCAGCGCTGACAATCTGGCTCACGCCCCAGCGGCAGGACTTAGCAAGCGGAGCAGCGTCAGCCCAATCCAATGACCAATCCTCTCCGGTCACGGACGTGATCCAGGGGGATGTCCGCACACCCGTGGGCATGGGAGCCGATGCCAAGCGTGATGACGTACTGACCGAACGACCTTTCCAGCCGAACGATTCCGCGGGTCTACAAGGCAAGCAACGTGCAACACTTACCGGTCATACCGAGCGCGTTCTGTCGGTGGTTTTTTCACCTGACGGTTCCCGGCTTGCCTCGGGAAGTACTGATCGGACGGTAAAGGTCTGGGACATCACAACCGGCCAGTTTGTGGAGACGTTACAAATAGAGACTTTTCACTTGCATGGCGTCGAATTCAGTCACGACGGAACAACCCTGTTCACGGGTTCAAGTGGAGGCTACATTAGCCTCTGGGACATCCAACAACGTCGATTGCGACGTAAACTCGAAGGACACCGCCATTGGGTGGAGGGTATTGCACGAAGCCCGGACGGCAATACTCTCGCCTCGGTCGGCCGTGGGGGCGCTTTGTGTGTCTGGGGTGCGAATGATGGATCCCTCCTGTACAGCGTCGAGGCAGTAGACAAAGAGCTGACCAGACTCGGAATGTATTGTGTCGCCTATAGTCCGGACGGCTCGACTTTGGCTACGGGAGCCGACGACAACTTGGTGAAGATCTGGAACGCGAAGACTGGCGAAGTTCTGCGAGCTTGCGCCGGGCACACCGCCGGGGTGTGGGCGGTTGCATTTCTTCCGGACGGTGCCAGACTGGTATCGGCCAGCAAAGACGGGACGTTGAAGCTCTGGAACGTTACCACCGGCGAGCTCTTGCGCACGATGACTCCAAACACGAGGCGGGTGCGAGGAATTGCTGTGACTCCAGACGGGCTCGCGATCGCTTCCGGTCACTCCGACAGTGCGATCAGACTTTGGGACGCTCAGACCGGAGAGCTGCGAAGGGTACTGGTCGGTCACACTGGCGAAGTCTTCTGCGTCGCCTTCAGCCCCGATGGCTCGCTGCTTGCCTCCGGCGCAGCCGACAACACGATCAGACTATGGGATATGGACGCGACGGCAGATGCCGCGAACGGCGTGGGCGACGCCAGCCACAATGCGAGTGGGGCGGATTCAGGCAACGAAGTCCTTAACGACGCCGAACGCCGTGCCGCCCAGTGGGTCTTGAGGCTGGGTGGTACAGTCGAAATCGTCCGGGATGTAGCCGTTCAACGAGTCGACTCGACAGGCGAACTCCCCTCGGGGCCATTTATTGTGACAACGATCGCGCTGATACGCTGTCAGTCGCCAGTCGATCTTGCCCAGTTGCAGGGAATGACTCAATTGCAGCGAATAAATCTCGCAGGTTCTCGAATTGAACATGGCAGCTTGCAGCACATCGAAAGCCTGTCCACGCTCAGAGAACTCAATCTGTTCGGCACCGAAACCACTTATGCTGACCTGCGGCACATCGCGTGTTTGTCGAATTTGTCCTCCCTCAGCCTCGGTCTTACGGCCCTGGATGACGAGTGTGTCGAGTATTTGAAGCGGCTTACCAAGCTGACTTTTCTCGATTTGGACGGCACGAACGTGACGGATGCCGGCTTGCATTCGATCACTTCCTTGATCGGCCTCTCAGCGCTAGGTCTTGACCATACTGCGATAACAGATGCTGGGATTCAAAATGTGACGGGCTTTCCGAAGTTGGAACGGTTGTACCTTTCACACACGTCAGTGAGTGACTTTGGAATGGAGAAGATCTGTTCTCTGACGGGATTACAGGAATTGAAGCTAAGCGGCACCCGACTCAGTGATTCAGGCCTGGAACACATCAAGCAACTACGGAAGTTGAGACTACTTGAAATGTCCGATACCGAAATCTCCGACGCCGGCCTGGTGCACGTTGGACAACTATTTCGGCTCGAGCGACTGTGGCTCGACAACACTTCAGTAACCGATGAAGGGCTTCAGTACATCGCCCCGCTCCACCGGCTATGTCATGTCCAGCTTGGGAACACGAAGATTAGTGACGCTGGCGTACGGCAATTGAGCGAAATGACCGAAATGCAAATTCTGGTCCTGAACGGTACACAAATCGGCGACCAAGGACTGGAAACCCTGCAAGGCCTGGTGAAACTGATCTGGCTTGAAATCGGCCACACCAACGTTACAGATGCAGGTTTGGTACACATCCGAAACATGGATCAGCTCACCCGGTTAGTGTTAAACGAAACAACGGTGACGGACAAGGGTCTGCAAAACCTGGTGACGTTGAAGAACTTGAGCGAATTGCAGCTCATGGGTACGAAAGTCAGTGATGCGGGCCTGAAACTGATCGGCAGTATGTCTCAACTCAATTATCTGTTCCTTAATGACACGATGGTCGGCGACGACGGTTTGAAGAGCCTTGAAGGCCTCGCAAACCTCCGCGAGTTACACTTGCTCAACACTCGTGTGACACAAAATGGCGTTAACCGTCTACAATCGCTTTTGCCGACCTGTCACATCGCGGGATCTTGGTAGTGGTCGCTTCATTTGCCGAGTTGTCGCACAGGTATTGCGGACGGTTGCCCACATGTACGGATCCGGGGAGACCAATCATGGTACCGGCAGCAGATCGATTGGCAGCAATGTCAGCAAGTCAGCGGCAGCAGTTGGAGTTGCTGCTGTTGGACTTCGAGGTGGCGTGGACGGCGGAGACGCTTGCCGAGTGCGTCGAGAAGCTGCCGTCAGAGCACCAAGATTACTGGTACGTGGCGCTATTGGAGCTGATCCGCATCGACTTGGAGCGGCAGTGGCAGGCGGGAAACCGCCGTAGCGTCGAAGACTACCTGCAGCAGTTTCCGGAACTGGGAACCACGGAGAATGTGGCTCCCGAACTCCTGTTGGCCGAATATCAGGCCCGGCGATTGAGCGGTGCACCGTGCGAGTTACGCGACTTCGGCCACCGTTTTCCTCAGCAGATCCAACGGCTTGAGCAACTCTTGCGGCAATCCATTGCCGCCGCCTCCCAAGCCTCTCGTGCCGCCCACACCAACACCAGCCGCGCAGGCGAGAAGGTGGAGACCCAGGCCGAGCCGACGGCAAAGTCCTGGTCCCTGCCGATAGGCGCGGGACCAGACACCCTGCTTCCCCCCTAGCCTTCCATCCGCCGCGAGCCCTCCGACGATCGTCTATGGTCGCTTGCCGAGCATGCTAGCGGTGCCGTCATCGCCTGTGCGACCACACGGGACCACACACGGGACCAGACACCCTGCTTCCCCCCTAGCCTTCCATCCGCCGCAAGCCCTCCGACGATCGTCTATGGTCGCTTGCCGAGCATGCTGGCCGTTTCATCATCGCTTGTTCGGTGACATACGTATGTCACCGAGACCCCACTGCGGCGGGTCTTGCATGCGCCATGGGATCAGGTAAGATAACGGCAGTTCTGGCGAGCGAAAGGCGGGCAATCACTTTCTCTTGCGCGCAGTGTTTCCCGAGCGTCCCCACGGGTCCCTCAGCGGCCGCGGGTGCTCCGGGCACTGCCCGCACACGGAGGGATTGCCTCATGGTCGCCTACGCTCGTCGTAAATTGTTGGGTCGTGATCGCCGAGCCGTCTATCACTGCCGCGCCCGTTGCGTGCGCCGCGCCTTTCTCTGTGGCCGGGACGCCCTGACCGGCCGCGACTTCTCCCATCGCCGCGATTGGATCCTGGTCCGGGAAGAACAGCTCGCGGGGCTGTTCGCCATCGAAGTCGAATTCCACGCGGAACTGAGCAACCATCTGCATCTGATGCTCCGCTCGCGGCCCGATGTGGCCCGCCGCTGGTCGCCCCACGAGGTGGCCCGCCGCTACCTGACCGCCATGAAGATCGCCAAGTGCATGTCGGATGAACTGCCGAAAGTCAGCGACAAACGCATTGAACAGGTCGTGCGGGACAAGAAGCGGATCAAGCAGTTGCGGCGTCGGCTGAGCAACATTTCCTGGTTTATGGGAATCCTGTGCGAAAACATTGCCCGCCGCGCCAATCAAGAAGACGAATGCACTGGCCGGTTCTTCGAGTCTCGCTTCAAGTGCCGGGAATGTGTCGGATTCGCCGGCATGTTGGTCTGTGCGTTGTATATGGACTTAAACCTCATCAAGGCCGGCGAAGCCGTTTCGTTGCGCTCGTCCCGCTACACGTCGGCCTATCAGCGGATCATGGCGCAAGAGGAGCGTTCCAACAGTCCGGATCGAGCGGATGGCTGGCTGGGAGAGCTGACCCTGCGTGAAGGGACGCTCGAGGACGAGACGATCGCGCTCACCTCCCGCTGGGGCCGCCGTGCGTCGGATCTGGGGCTGCTGCCGATCTCGCTGGAGAGTTACTTGCGGTTGCTGGAGTGGACCGCTCGGCAACTGCGTAGTGGCCAACGCAGTACGGTTCCCAAGGACGTGGAGACATTGTTGGATTATATGGATGTGAACGAGGAGGCCTGGCTTGATACGTTCCAGCGTTACGAGAGCGTCTTCTGCCACGCCATCGGTTCACCCGCGGCCATGGCCGAAGTAGCACAACGGATGGGCCGCCGTTGCCTGAAGGGAATGTCGGCCTGCCGTCGGCTGTTTGCGTAATGCTGATGCCGCTCGCTTGATCGTCGAACAGAATTTGTGACCGCCCACTTCCGCCGCGCTCGCTGTGCGCGCCGACAGCGTGCATTCGCCGCTGGCGTCGCACCAACCCCGTCGTGTTCATCCTCTTCGTCGCACTGCCGAGCCGATTGCCACCCATTCGTTTCGCGCAAACGAAACTGCAGGCCTCCAATCGCCACCCCGAATCCACCAGGAGCAGAGTGTCTGCTCCTTTTGGGGCTTTGTCCCGATCGACGACGCTCAGGCAGGCCTCTACGGTGATTCGAAGTGGATCCGCACGGCGTGCGAAGTCCGGTACCCGCCGTGCGAGTACGATCTGTTGGGCCCGCCGCTGACTTACTTTGACGATTTCGAGGAGACCACCGGTCGGTGCGACGTCCGGAAACGCGCACGTGCACGCGGGAGGCCCGCCGGCGCGATGGCCGTCACCGCCGAGTCGGCGGCCACCGGTCGTCGCTGCCTGAAAATCACCGATGCTCCGAACCTGGAGTCGTCGCACGATCCTCACTTCGATTACGTGCCGCGTCTGATTCGCGGGCGAGCGACCTTGGCGTTCGACATCTGCATCGACCAGGGAGCGCAGTTGTCTTGCGAGTGGCGTGAATACCCGGGCGTGCCGTACTTTCACACCGGTCCGCGGATCGCCATTCGCGAAGCGATGCTGACCGCTCCCGACATTCAGCCGCTCCCGGTACCCGTCGGCCAGTGGTTCCGCGTCTAGATGTCGGCCGGTCAAGGCGATCAGGCGGATGGCACGTGGCAGCTCACGATCGCCCTTCCCGCTGAACCGGTGAAGCAGTTCCAGCTCCAAACGGCCAGCCCGCAGTTCCGAGTCACCACTTGGCGGGTTCGTCAGCGACGGGAACCAACCCGCCGTCTACTACCTCGACAACGTGCGTTCGAGCAGCGGCGGCAGTCAAGCCATGGAGGCCCCGGCCGAGCGCTCGGAGCGTAACGACGGTTGAGAACAATGATCGCATGAAGGTGTACGGAACCAGCGAGGCTCGCCACTGCTGCACCGCCGCCGACCTACCGATCGAGTCGCATATGACGATTGCTCCCTGTGCTTTGCGGCTGACGTTCATCAGCCACGGCATTCGTGAGAAGGAGTGTGCAAACTGGCTGGACCATTTAGGGAGTTTCACGGCAGCCGTTGCGGCGCAGCCGGCATTCCAGCTGCTTGGAACGCGCGATCTCGAGCTCCGTGACGACTACCTGCAGGAGAGGAATCCCGCCGGAATCCGACGATGTAGAAACGTGTGGCTTCCCGAGAAGTGACGCTCCTCCGTTCGAACGGCTCTAATCAGGCATCTCATTCACGATGGATCTCGACAACGCCACAGGAAATCGGCGGCAGTGTGAACCGTAGCATCGAGCCTTCCCGTTGCACCGCCTCCCTCTTCGGCTGGACGACATCGCGAGCTTCCAGCGTGTTTCGGGCGGCCAGCGTCGCCGGGAGCGACCACGTGCAACGTCGCTTCGCCGGCGGCCGAGCCGGCGAGCTTCAGCACCACCGGCACCGCCGCGTCCGATGGATTGACCGCCTTGACGACCAGCGTCTTGCCGTCTTCGGAGCTGGTCGCCACGACGTTGAGCGGATCAGCGTGGCCCTCCAGTGCGATCCGTTGCGGGGCATAGTGCTCGCGCCACAGCTTCATGACCACGTAGTTGGGGGCCGGGAACCAGGTGCGATGGTCGAAGTTGACGAACGCGTTGTCCCAGGCGCTGGCCGAGACGTGGCGGAGGAACAATGCCGGGCCGCCGATCTCCAGCACGTCGCCGCACCGCTCGAAGGCGTTCAGCAGACCGCCGCAGTACAGGCCGGTCCGCCAGTCGGTGCTCTGGGCGTTCCACTCGGAGACGTAGATCTTCAGCTTGGGGTTCTTCGATGCGGCGATCAACTCGCCCGTCTTGCGGAAGAACTGCTCGTAGGCTCGCGGGCCTTCGGCGTAGCGGTTCGGGTCTCTCGTAGTGGTGGATGCTCAGGTAGTCGATCTCGTCCGCGCACCGCTCGATCAGCACGCGATTCCAGGCCAGGCCGTTGCCGTCCGTCGCCGTAGCCGGCGCTGCCGCAGGCGGCCAGCTTGATCGACGGATCGGCCTTGCGCATCGCCGGGGCGAACCGGTTGACCCACTCGGCATAGGTTTCCGCGCCCATGTGCCAGGTCTCGTTGTCGATCTCCCAGTACTTGACGCCGTACGGCTCGGGATGGCCGTTGGCTGCGCGGACCTTGCCCCACTTCGAGTCGGCCGGTCCGTTGCAGTATTCGATCCAGTCGAGAACCTCTTGCAGGAAGTCGTTGTCCATGACGCTCGCGGTTCCACTGGGGCGTGCCGATGTTGACTGACGATCAGCGGCTCCGCCCCGACGCGGCGGCACATGGCGACGAACTCGTCGGTGCCGAACGAATTGACCTCCTTGTCGTCCCACATGTTGTTCGGGTACGGCCCGCGCTTGTGCTGCGGTCCGATGCCGTCCTTCCAGCGGTAGGGCGAGGCGAAGCAGCCGCCCGGCCAGCGGATCACCGGCGGTCGCAGCCCGGCGATGGCCTGCAGCAAGTCGGGCCGAAAGCCGCCGGCCTGCCGCCACGACTCGGGCATCAGGCTCACCTGGTCGAGCCAGATCTTGCCCGGCCCACGCACGCCGACCTGAAGCTCCGCGTTGTCCGACGACGCCGTGGGCTTCAATTCCACCGGGAACTCCTTCCAGGCCGACGTCGGTGCGGGCAATCGCCTGCTCGGCCAGGACCTTACCGTCGGCCACCAACCGCACGGCCAGTCCGCCGGCGGCTTCGCCACGAGCCCAAATCGAGCCGCGGTAGACTTCGCCGGCGCGAATCGCCAACGGTTGCTGCGCCAGCCCGCCGAATGCCCCCGACCGATTCGATCTGCCGGCACTGACTGCCGTTCAGCGGCTTGTCGGTCGCGGCGGTGACTTTCGCGCTGCCGAACGGACGCCACGCCGGCGCGATGCCTGGCTCTGCTTCGGGCAGCGGCGGAAGCCCCTCGTGCAGGGTCTTGCCGTCGAGCGATGTGACCTTGAAGTTTCGGAACTGCGCCTGCGTCTGCCACGTGCCCACGCC
Organism: uncultured Planctomycetota bacterium; assembly: GCA_963802295.1. Classification (GTDB taxonomy): domain Bacteria; phylum Planctomycetota; class Planctomycetia; order Pirellulales; family Pirellulaceae; genus JAJRVM01. Next base: position 61,373 of record CAWDIM010000021.1, read on the forward strand.
GGCTCGCCCGCGAATCGGTCCCTTGCCGTCGTCGGTGTAGTCGATGACCAGTTGGTCGTCGAGCCAGACCTGCACGCGCGGCCCTTCGCAGCGAGCCCGGACGCGATACCAGCGGCCGGTCTCGATCTGACCGTCGCGGCGCTCGCGTGATCGGCGCCCCAACGGTCCCTGCCCCTGATGCCGCGTTCGAGGGCATGGCCGACGTTGCCCCAGCCGCCAAGGTTGGCCCAGTAGAATTCCTTGTTGTTCAAGGCCCGCACGAGAACGAGAAAGCCTTCATTGCCACCCGTCTTGCGGGCGTCGACCGTGAATTCGTAATCGGTCCACTCGAGGATCACCGAAGAGCAATCGCACGTTGTCCGCCCCGCCTTCCTGCGCGATGCAGTCCGTCCTGCCGCGTCCACACGACGCCCGCACCGCCACCCTCGAAGCTGCGGTCCCAGACCAGTTCGCCCCACAACCCGCCGTTGCAGGAGTGGTAGATGTGTTCGAGGAAATGGCCGTAGACCTTCTCGTCGATACGGTTGAGCACGCGATCGGGATGGATGGTCAAAATAACCTCGTCCGCGGACGCGCAAGTCACGTTCAGGAGTGAGAATACCAGGAGAAGCCGGATCATGGTGAGGTTCCTTGTGGCCAGAAGCTTGAGTCGTTGGACGAAAGTCAGTCCATTCTCCTTTGTCGTGCGGTGTCCCCGCGTCAGCGGAGTCGTTGCTCGAACTCCCGCAGCTGTGTGTGCTCGTCGATCGGCAGGCACTGAACACCAGCCATCTCCGCGAAGCCCTCGATGCGATTGGCGTGTCAGTCCGCGGGATGCGCCTACGGCCCGCACGTGTATCGACGAGCGACCAACGGGAATGCACCAGTTGTTAACGTTCCTCGATATCTGGCTGGCGCCCAGCCCCCTTACGATTCTAACATTCGTCTCCGGCGCCGATACAGCCTCTGCGCACTTTTGATAAACTTCTGCGCACTTGTGATATTCGGGCGAGCCAGGATCGAGCGGGCTTCCGGCCCTGATGCCCGGCGAATCGCGATGCGAGTTGGCGGCGAGTCCGTGATCAAGAATGACGCTCAGCCATGGCAGAGGCGCGTACGGTTGAGCGGCGACCGCGAGGCGTCGAAAATGGAATTTGAGAATGGGAGTGCACGCCACTCAGCGGCGCGAGGCGGATGGGAGTCGGTATTCGGCCAACAATGCGCGCTGCGCTCCAGGCTTGCTCTGGTACAGCTTCTGATCGTACAGCACCAAGGCCCGCAGGGCGTGACTGCGCGGTCCGATGGCCCACTTTCGTTCCCTCTGATCCCAGATCTGGCTCAGCAGGTAGCGGACGGCGCGCGTCACGTCCGGCTTTCGCAAACGGTCCTCCGGCAGTTCGTAGGCCAGCCACTCCAAGATGTGTCCGGTCGTCTGCACCTTGCGATCCGGGTCGGGACTATTGGCCCGTCCCACGAACCAGTCGGTACTGAAACTGCCATCCGGATTCTGTAGCGCAAAGGCCTGTTCCACGCTCCGATCCAGGAAGTCACGGGCATCCTGAAAGGGCCCCTGCAAGGGCAGGTCCTGAGCCGTCCGCCTTCGGCAGGCATAACTGAATGCCATCAAACGATGCGTGCCGCCGCAAGCGGCGTCGGCCAACCCCTGTTTCAGTTCCTCGCGAACCAGTTTGCCAATCGTCCAGTCGCCTCCGCGCTGACCCTCCCACTGCGGATCACCCGTCCGATAATGCGACAAGGCAATCAGCTTGAACGTTAGCTCGGAGTTCTCGCGACATGTCCGCTGCTCATACTGAATCAGGTCGTCCACGGTGAAATGCTGGCCGCCGATCTTGACAGGGTATGTCCGCGGAACCTGAGATTGAGCCAGCATCGCCAGGAACTGCCCTTCGTGACCTTGGACCCCCGGACCGATCGGCATCGTGAAACGCTTGCCCGCCGGCTGAAACAGGCTCTGCCCGCGGCACTTGTTGTCATAGCACAACCAGCCAATCGCATTCACACGGCGGTTGTTGACCACCAACTCCGCCTCAACTCCGAACGGGAGCATCGCATGCATGATGCCCCACGGACTACGCTCGGCCACGTTTTCCGGACGGAACAGATAATAGGCCAAGCACTGGCGCAGTCGTCGCTGCAACTCCCTTTCCGCTTCACTACGAACCGCGCCACGTGTTCCTGGCTTTGCCGACTGCGAAGCCGCAGGGGCCGCGTCGGTTGCCAGCGGGCCGCGACTTATCTTCGACGCCCCACTGGAATTTGGATCAGCAGGCGGAGAAACCGCATGCGCCGGTTGCTCATCCGCCGACAGAAGGCCGATGCAATACAGCAACCCAAGACAGCCAACAAGACAGAGGATACGAGTGGCTCTCCTTGCCATGGGGTTCACTACTCCCTAGCTTCGCTCCTCAAGACGACTGTCGGTGCCGGACGTTGCTCCAGGCGTGAGCAACAAACATGGTCGCAATTCTATTGCTCCCACATCGTGCATGCAATAGCCATTTGGGGCCGGCTCATCTTACTGCGGGGGACTTGAAGGGCTACCTGCTCATCGTTTCTCCGCTGCTCTCGGTCGCGACAGGGTAGGCGACATGAAGAGCCTGCGCAGAACTGTCCGTTGCGCGGAAACCGCCCAAGAGACGACGGCTCTCATGAACCCTGCACGTCCGGAAGGCTCGCCAGCGGCCGCGCGGCCCGTCGCCGTTTCTGCCTCTGACTGCGTTACGGGTTCCCGAGGACTGGCGGCTGACAAAAGGCCTGCCAAGTCTGTGGAGGTTGCCGATTCGCCATTCGCGCAATTGCCCTTATCTCGGAATGAGACTGGGTGTCTGTTGTGGTACAATGGAGGTCAGATCGGTCGCTCCAACGAAGTTGCTTTGACTCTGTAGTGGAAACGTGGAAACGGCCACGAGAGGCGCATTCGCCAAGAGATCGCGACTCGGTCTTGTTCGACTCGGCGAACGTCTCGCCAACTCATCGATCGGTGAGCGAGCGTTGTCGCGAGAAAGGAGCGGAAACGTCGTGGCTGGATCCTTACCGATGAAAAGTGCGTTGACGTTGGGGGTGGTGCTGGTTCTGGTTCTGCTCATTGCGACCGGGTTCGCGGGGCATAGTGAAGCAGCGATATCCAACGGCTATCTTGATGCGGGTGTCGGCGTTGTGGTTATTACACCCAACGAACCTGTCGTGCTGGCGGGATCGCCGACTCCACTGTTGTCGTCATCGGTAAGTACTCGCCTGTATGTGAGGGCGCTGGTCCTTTCAGCCGGGAGGCAGCAGGTAGCGATTGTCACGGTGGACACGTTGAAGTACCCCGTGGAACAGGTGGTGATAGTGCGCGAAGAAATCGAGAAGACCACCGGCATTTCCGCCAACAACGTCATCATCTGCGCCTCCCACACTCACCGCGGCCCGCTGTGGCCCCATTACAGGGACCAGCTCGTAACACCCATTGTGGAGGCGGTGGCGATCGCCGCGCGCGGTCTGACACCATGCAGGCTCGGGACCTCGACGGGGAAGGCAGAGGGCGTGAGCGAGTGCCGCAGGGTGATCAAAGATGGCACAGCGTGGAACCGATGGCTGCTGGAGGCATCGGAAGCAGACAGATACCAGGCTGAAGGCGCGGCCGATCCCGAGTTTGATGTGCTGGTCGCAATCGGCAAAGATGACACACACAAGGCAATTGTCTACAACTTTGCCTGTCACGCTGCCAATACTCGCGACCTCGTCGTCTCTGCGGACTATCCCGGCGATGTTGAAAGGTATGTCCAGGAACACCTGGGCTATGCAGTGCCTGTGTTGTTTCTTACGGGAGCCTGTGGCGACGTGAATCCCATTTACACCGCCAGAAGCGAGCTCATGGGCGAGCAGCTTGGCACGGCCATCATGCAATGCCTTGGACAGCTCGAACCCATTGCCCAGCCATCGCTCGCGATTGAAAGCCGGGAGATACAGATGCCCGGCAGAGAGCATCCGGAACTCAAGGAGGCGGAGATCCTCCACACTTGGCCCAGTCAGCTCGAGCATTACCGGCAGGCATTCAACGACATGAAGCTGCATGAAAAACCAGCCTACCAATACTTCTGCACCGGCATCCGTATTGGCGACGACTTCGCCATCGTGACGAATGCGACTGAGCTGTTCTGCGAGATCGGCATGCGCATTAAGACGCAGTCACCATTCAGGCATACCATGGTCGCGGAACTGACAAACGGCGCTCATGGCTATGTGCCTACAGCCAAGGCGTTCGCAGGAGGCAGCTATGAAACCTGGTTCGGCGAGCACTCGTACCTTACCACACGGGCCGGCGAGATCATTGAAAAGGAGTCGCTCGACATCCTGCATGGTCTGAAACGCGCGAAGTAACCACGACCTGTTCGCGAACAGACCAACGGCACCTGGACAAGGCTTGCCGTTTATTGGCAGGTAAGGCAGGGAGGAATGACGATGGGGGTGGACAGGGTGTGTCCTGGTGACAAACGGGGGAGTCTGATCGGTCAGCAGTTGACTATGATGAGTCCGGGAAGCGAATCAACGAGAAGAAAAGCGAAGCCATGTTCACGGCAGGTTAACTGAAAAGTAGAAACGTGCTGATGTCCAGATACGTAGTCTCTTGAGGCGGCCTGCGGCCGCAACCAATCAGGAAATTCGAAATCCAAAATGCGAAAACCTAAACGAATTCGAAATTCCAACACTCAAGATCCAAAACCTCCGCTGCCGGCAAAACGGCCGCGGGCGGGCCCCAAGCAGATTCTCACCAGCAGCATGCCACTGCGTCCTCCGTTTTCCCTTCCTCCCTTATTCCCTTTCTCCCACTTTTCTGTGCTTCGGGTTTCGGATTTGTTTCAAGCAAGCGTACACCGTGCGCGCGTGTTACAGGTTACCAGTCTGTGCCTGTTCCGCTCGTACCACCAACGGCTGTCCTGCTGCGGACTGCGTGCGTGACCGGCGGCGCGGTGGTGCACGAGCCGTTCGCGCTGAGCGGATTGCCGCAACCCTGCGCGTATTGGCACGCAGTGGCACCTCTGCGGCCGGTCTGATATGATGACGTGCGCCAATTGTGTCGTGTGTTTGTCCGAGCGATCCCGACCGACAACAATTGAACTCGACCTATCATGCCCGACATTGATTCCATTGCCCCGTTGATCCAGGGAGTCAAGGATGGCGACGAACAGGCCGTGCAGGCACTGTGGGACCGTTTCTTCCCGCAGTTGTGTGCGATCGCGAGTCGCCGTTTGGCTGGACAGCGTCGTACCGATGTGGACGAAGAAGACCTCGCGTTAAGTGCTTTTGCCAGCTTCTGCGGGGCAGCCAGGATAGACCGGTTTCCGGATCTGGCAGATCGCAGAGGACTGTGGCGCGTGTTGTCGGAGATCACGCGTCGCAAGACGATCGACTTGATCCGATATCGTCAAAACTTGAAACACGGTGCCGGTCATGTGGGTGGGGAGTCGGCACTCCTCAACCGTTCAGGCCTGGGCGGACTGGATGATCTGCCCGGCGAGGATCTGACGCCGGCTCTCAGCATGTTGCTGCAGGAGGAGGCGCAACGATTGCTTGCGATGCTCGGCGACCCGTTGCTCCAGCAGTTGGCCCTGCTCAAGTTGCAGGGTTACACGAATGCGGAAATCGCTCAGCGGTTTGGCTGTTCGTTATCGACCGTGGACCGCCAGCTCCACCTGATCCGCAGAAAGTGGCAATGACATCCGGACTATTCGATGTAGACGCGATCCCGATCCACGTGCTGGAACAGGTCGATCGGCTCTGCCTGGACTTTGAACGCTCGTTCCGAGCGGGTGACGGGCCGAGCGTGGAGACCTACCTGCGACGTGCCTCAGACGAGTGTTATCGTGCCGCCCTTTACTATCTCATTCAACTGGAGCGGGATTTGCTCTGCGAGCAGGGGGATGAGCCGTTATTGCATGCTTACGAGGAACGGTTTCCCGATCAGCAGCAAGTGGTCGAGCTCGCGTGGGGTGAGTCAGCGATCTTTGAAGTTGTCCTGGAAGTGATCGTCGGGCCGCATCGTGGTCGCCGCTTCACGTTCCGCCGACATGACAGCTTCATCGTGGGGCGGGCGGATTACGCTCACTTCCGTCTGCCGCAGAAGGACCCTTTCTTCTCGCGCGTCCACTTCCTGATCGAGGTCAATCCTCCTCAATGTCGACTGGTCGATCTATGCAGCTTGAACGGGACGAAGGTCAACGGCGAAAAGGTCGAATGGTCGGATCTGCAGCATGATGACTTGATCCAGGGCGGTGAGACGGTGATGCGCGTCTTGATCCGTCAGGCCGAGCGCGCCGCACCATTGACGAGGGACGCACCGAGAAAGGGGGCGCCATGTGCGGTCCGGGACGCGGACGGGCGCGAGATGGCGTCCTGCGGCGCGCAGGCTCGCCGTTTTCCGCCCGACATCCCAGGCTACGAACTGCTCTCGCCCTTGGGGCGTGGCGGAATGGGGGTCGTGCACCTGGCGAAGCGCATCGCGGACGGGGCCGCGGTAGCCGTCAAGATCATTAAGGCAGAATGTCTGCCCAGCGACCGTGAGGTGCAGCGGTTCCTGCGCGAGGCTCAGATCCTGTGTTCATTGCAGCATCCGAACATCGTGCGATTTCACCAGTTCGGGCGATCCAACGATCAGTTCTACATCGTGATGGATTTCGTGGCCGGCAGCGACGCCATGCGGTTGGTTGACCAGGACGGTCCGCTGGGCATCGGCCGTGCGGTCCGGATCATCTGCCAGGCACTGGATGCCCTGCAATACGCTCATGGCCGAGGGTACGTGCACCGCGATGTGAAGCCGAGTAACCTGCTCGTGAGTGGCCGCGAGCCGGCGGAAACCTGTCGGCTGGCGGATTTCGGCCTCGCCCGGGTGTACCGTGCGACGCGAATGAGTGGCCTGACACTCATGGGTGACCTGGGAGGCACCCTGCCCTTCATGGCTCCCGAGCAGATCACGAACTTTCGCGAGGTCAAGCCGCCAGCGGACCAATACGGCGCTGCCGCGACGCTTTACTATCTGTGCACCGGGAAACCGGTGTTGGCCGATGACGCGAGCAACGACGCTCGGAAGATCACGAAGAGTATCCTGCTGGCTGATCCCGTGCCGATCGAGCAGCGGAGAGCGGATATCCCCTCGGCGCTGGGCCGCTTCATTCACAAGGCACTAGCCAAGAGGCCCGAGGATCGGTTTGCCGACGTGGCGGCGTTTCGCGCGGCGATATCGGCATTCGAGCGTACTTGACCAACCAGGCTGCCGTCTCTAATGGTGATGCGACCTGTCTGCGACCGCGATTTCCTTGAGCCGAGCCTGTGCCTTCTCCGCTTCTATCGTGCCCGGACGGCCGTTCGCGATCGCGGTGAAGACCCTGATCGCTCTTATTGTGTCGCCGGCCTCCAGGGCTTTCTCGGCATGCCACAACCAGCGTTCGGCTCTTTCTCGCGCAATCTCTTCCTGCTGTTCCGGTGTGAGTGTCTTCGGCGCAATTGACTTGCTTCTTGCACGTGGACTCTTCATGGACCCGAATATCCACAGGACGCATTCGCCTAGCACTTCAATAAAGGGCAACGGGTCGATCAGTTTCGGCCCTGTGCCGAACGCAGGGACGAAAGGCAGCACGCGTATCGAACGGCGCAAGGTCATGTTCAGCTCGGAGGGAGGACGCCACTCGGTGGCCGCCATCTGCAGATAGTTGCCGCAGAGTACGACCTGTGATCCTTCTACCTCGGCATGCCAGTCGATGGCTACGTCCTCGCCGGCCGTGCTGCTGCCGAGCATAGACGCGAGACTCTCGACATATTGCGGTGCTCTCTGCGCGGCTTGACTGTCGAGATACGTGGCGCGAACCGTATACTCAAAACGGACAAACACGGTGAAATTGCCGTCTATCTGCTCAGGCATGATCGGACTGCCGGCCCGTTCTGCGGACTTCTCGAGCTGCGCAAGCGTCTCGGAGTCGATGACTTCCTTGCGGGCCGCAAACCAGAGGCTCTGTTGCCGATCCGTGTGCTCCACACAGGCACGGAATTCCTGGTCCAAGCGATTGGTGGCGGTGGAAACGAGCGCTCGTTCCACTGTTTCACGACTCAGGGAAGCGATGAGTGTGCCGCCATCCTCCTCCTCAACCAGGGCCACGCATACGCACAAGTCTCCGAACTTCGCTGACCGATCGACCGGTTTGAACAGCAGGATCGGTTTGCCCGGCGGTCCATCCGAGATCTGTACGACGTCAGGTTCGCTTTCGGCCAGGCGGCGTGCCATGCCCCACAGTCGCTCAACATCGAAATCACCTTCGACCACCATCGTCAGTGCAGGTAACCTGCCGCTCTCCCAAGAGGTCCAAGAGACCGAATGGCGGCTGGCCGCCAACAAGACGTAATGGGGGTCGAGCAGCGGGTGGAAGCCGGTCGAGTCCAGCCACTCTTTCCACGCCGGCGGCAGGAACAAGACTTCGCGGAGAGACATACCGACCAGCCACACAAGGGGAGCGGCGATGACCTGGCGAACGTCCAGGCCAATCAGCCCCTCCGTATCGGCAGGAAGATACCGGTCCAGGTACTCCAGCGGTGGAGGACGAAACGTCGGCCGTTCCGTCAGAGACGTCCGCAACATGTCCTGAAGCACCGACCTGCGCTCCGCCGACTCGCCGCCGATACGATCCAGTTGTGGCACGGGCCGGGGAGGGAAGGTCCAATCCTGGGAGATGGTCCGATCGATTTCGGCCTCTCCGATCAGTTCCCACTCCCTGGCAATCGCCTGCCATCGGTCGACCCCCAGACGCTGCACCACCTGCTCCTCTCCCAGCTCTTCCCCTGTGATCGTGGCGATCCATAACTTCAGATGATCGAGGCCTTGTGAAGTCGTCACAGGCAATGGCCAACGACGCACGCTGCCGCTCGTGGTGCCCGAGAGCACGCGGTCTTCTGAGCCGACCAGCACGGTGACCGTCCCCTGGTTCGCCAGTGATGGCCCGATTGGTTCGCCTGTGGTGATGTGCCAGAATCGCAGGTTGCCCTGGACATCCCCCGTGACCAGCAGCTGGCGCTGCGACCAGACGTGAATGCGGACAACTCCGATCTCCGTCGCCAGCGGTTTCCCTCGTTCCCAGTCGGCGTCAGCAGAATCGCGGTGCCAGATCTGGACTCCACTGACAAGTCCCACGGCCAACGTCAACCCGTCGTCGGCATAAGCGGCACATGAGACAGCCGCCGATTGCGACAACGGTTTTCCCGCTGGGGCACCCGTTTCACCGTTCCAGAATCGCACCTGTCCGTCGCTGCCCGCGGCTAACATGACGTGCTGGTTGAGTGGATCGAACGCCAGCACATAGATATTCCCCGCTTGATCATCTTTGACCCGGGTGACCAACTCGCCGGTACTCATATTCCACAGCAGCGCTTGTCCATCTTCACCGGCCGTAGCGCCGTAGCAGCCGTCCCGATTCATCGCGGCGCACAAGACACTCCCCCAGTGATTCTCGGCGAGTGGTCGCGTCTCGTGCGTATCCCAGTTCACCCGCTGAACACTTCCATCCGCCAGCCCGACGAGCCCCCATTCGGTCCCTGCCGCGACACATGTCGCCTTCCGCTCGTACGTGGAGTCAGACACTTCGTTCAATGGGAAGACGTCTGATTCGAGCAGTCGCAGCTTGCCGGCCGACATGTTCACGGCGCCAACAATGGCGAGTTGTTCTCGTTCGCTGCCGGGGATTCCGGTTCCGTCCAACACCGTCGGGCCAATCCGGTCGCCAAGTGTCGGAGTACCGAGGGCCATACGCCACAGCCGCGCGACGTCGTCGCTGATGGAAAACAGGGCCAGTGGCCGACCTATCTCCGCGCCAGGCACGAACACAACATCTCGAACCTCGTGGTCGTGCCACAGCGGATGGCCCAGCAATCGGCCCGTGGTGGGGTCCCACAAGCGCGCTGAGCGATCCTGACTCCCGGTCACAATGAATTTGTCGTCCGGGCTGAAGTCGACGGAGGTGACTTGGCTGAGATGTGTGAGCCGACCGCCGACGGGATTGCCCGTGGGCACGGACCATGTGCGCGCGTCACCTTTCCAGGTCGTACCTGTGGCCGCCGCCAACTGCTTGCCGTCGTGGCTGAATGCCACGTCGTACACCACACCGTCAATGTTCTTGTCCTGCCAATGCACCTCCCCATCGGATGTCGTGCAGGCGATGACCTTGGGTTCTCCCATCGCGGCATCGGCCATGCCGACAGCCAGATAACTCCCGTCCGGACTGTATGCCACACAATGGGGTGTCACAGGTCCCTGGTAGTACGTGTGGACAACTTCGCGCGTGTCCACATGCCATTCGCGGGCGATGCCCTCCGTGCCGTCATGTCCGGCCACCACCAGCCGTGTTCCGTCGGGAGAAAACGCGACCGCCTGGTACCGGGCGTGTGCATCGGTCAGCCAGGCCTCACCGGCGTGCCACTCGCCTTCCGCCCCACTGTACCGCCACAGGCGGACAACGCATCCGAAATCGGCGGTCCGTCCGACGGACGCCAGGGTTTGCCCGTCGTGTGCCACTGCGATCGCTTCAATCGCCTCCTGGGTCCTAACCGGGTCTTGGAGTCGTTGCGGGGTCTTTCCCGAAAGATTCCAGAACCAGACCACACCGCCGCCGTCTAAGCGACTCACGGTGACCGCGAAGCGGCCCGCCGGATCAACGGCCACGCGGTGGACAGGGTGGTCTTGACCATCAAGTCGATGTGTCAGCATGGCCCGCAATTCGTGAAGTTCACGGTGCCAGGTGCCCAGGCTCAGCCGAATCAACGCAGCCAGTGACTGGGCATCCTCATTCGATGCCTGAGCGTGTTCGGCAAGATCGAGGCTTTCGATCAGGTACACCAGTCCTTCCGGTATCTGGCCGTTGTCGCAGAGGGTGTGCCCATGACGGAAATAGGTCACCGCCAAGTTCATGTCGGCTTGCTGGCGCGCCGTGTCAGCTTGCTGGCGCGCGAGGTCAGCTTCGATACTCGCCGTTGTGGCTTTGCCAAGTGAGTCTTGGACTTGGTCCACGAGTCTCGTCTTCTCGTCGACCGTATCGGCCAGTGTGCGGTTCAATCTGGTCTTGACGACAGTCGTGATGGCAAAAGTCACCATGAACAGCAGCAGCAACGAAATGCATGCACCGAGTGCCGAGGCAAGTGCTCGTTCGCGCCGACACCAGCGGGCCAATCGTTCGGAGAAGCCCAGCGGACGGGCCTGGGTCGGCAGGTCCGCTTGATAGCGCCGCAAGTCTTCCGCCAGTGCTTCGCACGATACGTAGCGATCGTCTGGTTTCTTGGCCAGCGTCTTCAGGCAGATCGCCTCCAGGTCCCGGTCGATCGTCGCGTTCCGCTCGTGCGGCCGGGGCGGCTCGGCGTGCAGTGTGTTCGCGACCAGAACGATCTCGGGACCGACGAAGGGCGGTTGGCCGCACAACAGCTCGTAGAACACGGCCCCCAGGCTGTACTGGTCGCTGTGCGGTCCAATGGCGCCGTAGTCCCGGCTGATCTGCTCCGGTGGCATGTAGCCGGGCGTGCCCAGCAGGCCGTGCTCAGCCTGTTTCTGTTCGCCAGCCGTGTGCTCGATCCGCGCAAGGCCAAAGTCCATCAGGAGTGCCTGACCGCTCGAATCGATCATGATGTTGCTGGGCTTCACGTCGCGATGCAGCACCTTGGAGCGATGGGCATAATCCAGCGCCTCGGCAAGACTCAGCACCAGCCGCACCGCCGTCTCGCGGTCGAGCAAGCCATGTCGGAGCTGCTCTCGCAGGGTGCACCCGTCGATCAGGTCAATCGCCATGTAGAAACGGTCGCCAGCGAATCCGGCATCGTGAACGGCCACGATGTTGGGGTGCCGGAGGTTCGCCGCGGCCTTCGGCTCCTGGAGCACCAACGGGCGGGCACGGTCATCATCCAGCGCAGCGGACGTCGCCAGTTTGATCGCCACCTCGCGGTCCAGTACCGGATCGAACGCGCGAAACACATCGCCAAACGACCCGCTCCCCAAGTGCTCGCGGATCTCGAAGCGCGCGACCTTGTTTGGGACCTTCCGAATGGTGCGTCGCTTGTCCGGCGGTTCATGTGGCAACGGTGGCGCGACCACACTCACAGGTAATTCCGACTGCTCAGGTCCCGGCGGGACGGCCGGCACGAACAGGTCTCCGGCAGTCGCTTCGAAGGTCTGGTTACAGTGACCACAACGCATGCGATGGCCCAGCCGTGTCGCACTGATGTGGTAGGCATGGCCACACCCTGGACAGGCGATGGTGACCTCTTTCCGGCGTGCCACATGCCCGGCCGGCCGCACGTCCCCGCCACTCGTGTCCCGGTTGCGCCGCGCCTCCAGGCACAGCTCCGCCTCAACACGATATACGAATTGCGGATCGGGGGCGGACTGCCCGGCGCCTCTGATTTCGGTCTCCTGCAAAGCGTTGCGCGGTGTGCTGTGCGGAACTGCCATCCGCTCCAATTCGGGCGCGGCAAGCGAGATCACCCAATCCCAAATCTTGTTGGCGTGGACTTCCGGATCGTAATCGCGGATCTCGCGAATCGCGCGCAGAGAGTGTGGTGGACAGCCTGCTGAGTTGCCTGCTGATCCGCCAGTTGAGCGGAGCAGTACTCGTACAGAGGCTGCAGCACGCTCCTTGCCAGCTGCAATGCCGCCTCGGTTTCCCCGCCCAACAGCCGCTCTTGCCAGGGACGATCAAACAAGGCTGTCATGATTCCTCACCCCGCCGCACACCAATCATGCGAGCTTGCAGGTGTGCCGAAGAATACCGCCCTGATCCCCTCCTCTGCCACTCGTCTGCGAACAAACCCCACGGGCATTCTACTCCCGAGCACTGCCCCGAAGCAAATGAAGCTCGACCTATGGCCGCACCCTAGCGCGCCTGGGCGAGGTTGGCCGTGACGCCGTACGCCGCCTCGCTTCCCGCGAATTGCGTCTCATACGCCGTGCGCTGCAGGAACGTATACGCCACGTTGTAGGCCGTCTGGTCGATCAGGCCTGTCGCCCGCATGACCAGCAGATCGCGCGCCATCTTCTCGATAGTCTTCCGGACACGAAGAGCTCCCAAAGATGTCGGATCGCAGCCATCCTGTGTCCATGTGACGAGGCCCTGATTCACCCTCAATACGTCTGCACTGAAACGGGTATCGTCACGCAGTAACGCTGGCCAGGCGACGCTACCCGATGTCTGGTCAACTTGGGGAGGCGACGCATTCGCAAACTGCTTCGGAGGATTGCGGCGGTCGAATTGTGCCCGGCGCAGCGCGTGGAAATCCGCGAGCGCTTCGTAATGCTCGCGCATCGCATCTACGTCTCGCCGTGTCAGGCCCAAGTTCGACTGGGGCACGGCGGCCGGCTGTGTTCGGTCAACGCCCGAGAGCGCCGCCGCCGTGTTTGCCGATTGCCATGACGACCCTGGGAGTTTCAGCGATGTATACCTTTGCTCGAACTCGATCTGGCTCTTGACGCGGGCCAACTCGGCCCGGGCCAGCTCTTCTTGCTGCCGGATCTGCAGTCCCTGGACCTTCAGTGCATGGTAATAATTGCGGCGGGCCTGGCTTCCTACGCGGTGCTGCATGAAGGTCGGATTGCCCCATTGCCCCCTGGACTCGGAAGCCGCAACCAGCAGCAGTGTACTGATGCACAGGCCCAGGTAAAATGATCGTCTGGCGGACATGGTCATGCTCCTTTCGTGTTTCTCGTCGGTTGCCGCACTGCGGCTGGTGGTCGGAAATCGGATTGCCATTAGGTCAACCGTAAACCAACGGTGAAACACGTCAGGAAAATGACGCGCGGTCGCCGTGCCCTGAGTGGAACGTTGGAACGACGGGGCACGTGGGAGCTCGGATCGAGGTCCGCACTTCACGCCCCTTTTGGGTGTCGGGCGGCTGTTAGAGTGTTAGTCGGTAACATGTGCGCACGGTGCGCGTATGTTTGGGGCAAACTCCGAAAGTCGAAGCACAGAAAAGTGGGAGGAAGGGAGGAAGGGAGGAAGGGAGGAAGGGAGGAAGGGAAAACGGAGGACGCAGTGGCATGCTGCTGGTGAGAGTCTGCTTTGGGACCGCCCGCGGCCGTTTTGCCGGTAGCGGAGGTTTTGGATTACGAATTTGTTTGGGATTTCGAATATTGGGATTTCGGATTTTTCGTTTTGGTTGCGGCCACAGGCCGCGTTAGGAATGAGCTCATTCAGGGGACGAAACGACGACGGGAATACCAAGTGACGTTGCGCCATTTGTGACAACGCATGGTAACCCAAAAGCGCTCTCCTGTTAGCCGTGCGTGTCGGCGCACGGCTCAATGAGCGAAGTTCGACGCGCCCGACTCCCGGAGTCATGGACCGGGCAGCACGGCGAATAAGTAGGCCGTGCCACACGTCCACTCTCTGAGTTAGATCGCAAGGTCCGGGAAATTAAACAGTTCGAGCGGGTCAGAGTCCCACTCGGCGAACAGGTCGTCCGCTTCCGTGTGGTGTCGGTCACTGGCCACGCTGTCGATTGCGAGGCGGTTCGCGGAGGCCCCCACGATGTAGCTGAGATCACGAGTGTGGGATTCCACCGTGCGCGACTCGCTCCGCCGTGCGGTGTCGATGCGGACTTTCTTCAAAGGCTCGTCGTACATGTTCGCGAGGGCAGCATCGGAACCACGTGAGTCCGTTTCGATAGAGACAGGCGTGGAGAGAGCCGGGGTGTCCGTCGTCAGCAAGTTGCTCGGCGCGGGCGGATCGGCGATGCCCTGCGGGTTGATGTTGCCAGCGGCCAGAGCGAAGCTGACCGACGGCGCTAACGAGCCGGAGATCACGTTGGCCGCAGCATTGAACTGATAGACGCGATCGGTCGCGCTGTCCACAATCCACAGGTTGCTGACATTGCCGGGGTTGAGCGTGATGCCGGTCGGGCTTCCGCCACCAGAGCTGATGGTCCAGCTGCCGGCCAGCGATCCCGACACCGTGTACTTGAAGACCTTGTCGGTCAAGCTGTCGTTAACGACCCACAGCGACGTGCCATCGGTCACGATGTCCTTGGGACTCGTGTTGCCGCTGTTCAGTTTGAAGCTGCTGGCCGCGTACTGGGTTCCGGACGTGCGCGACGCGGCCCCGGTGTATTTGAAGACCTTGTCGCTCTTGGCATCGACGATCCAGATGTCGGTGCCGTTGGTGGCAATGCCTTCGACCGTGGCGTTGCTGGCCAGCGTCCCCGCAGTCCACGAGCCGAGCAGTCCGCCGCTGTTGTTGTAGACGTACACGTTGCGATTGGCATCGACGACCCAGGTCTTGTCGCCCGCGATCGTGCTGGCCGCACCGCGCGGCGTGATGTTGCCGGTGTTCAGACTGTACGACTCGTTCAACTGACCGCCCGCGGTGTACTCATAGGTCAGATTCTGCGTGGCATCGTTGACCACATAGAACTTTGTCGGCGCGGTGTTGCCGAAGTCGATGCCGGAAACGGTCTGGCCCTCCGCCAATGTGACCGAGTGGCTCCCCGACGGCCACGCGAAGGGGTTCGCGGTGACGAAGACGTCGCCGACGCCGTTGGTATCACCGGGGACGAGGTTGCTGGCGCCAGAAGACAATGCCACATAGCGGCCATCCGCGCTGATGAAGATATTTCCCGAACTGCCGTTTCCCTGCGTGCCGTCGGCGGCGACGTTCACCCGTCGGATATTGTCGGTCTGGCGGTCATAAACAAAGGCGTCGAAGTCACGCCATCGTTGAGTTGGTATCACCGGGGACGAGATTGCTGGCCAGAGAATAAAACGTCACGTAGCGACCATCAGCGCTGATCGAACCGCCGGCGGACATGTTGTTTGCTTGCGTGCCGTCGGCGGCGAGGCTCACTCGCTCGATCGTGTGCGTCTGGCGATCATACACGAACATGTCGCTCGCGCGCATTGGTGTCGCCGGGGACGAGATTGCTGGCGGAGGAAGATAAACTTCACGAAGCGGCCGTCCGCGCTGATCGTGGGCTGCACCGATTGGCCGTTTGCTTGCGTGCCGTTGGTGGCGACGCTCACTCGCTCAATCGAGTGCGTCTGGCGATCATACACGAAGATGTCAGTCGTGGCATTGGTGTCGCCGGGGACGAGATTGCTGGCACTAGACATAAATGCCACATAGCGGCCGTCGGCGCTGATCGAAGCGAGTGACGAATAGGCGTTTCCTGTCGTGCCGTCGGCAGTGAGACTAACGCACTCGATCGTATCCGTCTGGCGGTCATACACGAAGACGTCGCTCACTCCCATTGGAATCGCCGGCGACGAGATTGCTGGCGAAGGAGGAAAACGCCACGTAGCGGCCGTCCGCGCTGAACGACCCTGGCAATACTCGACATGTCGTTTCCTTGCGTGCCGTCGGAGGCGAGACTCACCCGCTCGATCGTAGTCCGTCTGGCGATCATACACGAAGATGTCCGTGGCGCCATTGGTATCGCCGGGGACAAGGTTGCTGGCCTAGGAGCTGAACGCCACATAGCGGCCGTCAGCGCTGAGCTTTGGGCCCGTCGACAGGCCGTTTCCTTGCGTGCCGTCAGAGGCGAGGCTCACCCGCTCGATCGTGTCCGTCTGTTGGTCATACACGAACACGTCCCTTACCCCATTGGTATCGCCGGCGACGAGGTTGCTGGCGTCTGAGAAGAATGCCGACATAGCGGCCATCTGCGCTCGATCCCGTAAGGGGACGAATCGCCGTTTCCTTGCGTGCCTTCGGAATCTACACTCACCCGCTCGATAGTCGGAACGATTCCCACCGGAGACGTCTGCTGCCAGCCCGGCTGCTGCACCTCGGCCACGGTATAGGTGCCAGCGGCCAGGCCGTCGAAACTGTAGCTGCCATCGGTCGCCGTGGTCGCGGAGGTTTCGCCCGTGTCGAGTTGGCCGTTGCCATCGGCATCGAGGTAGATCGTCCAGCCGCTTTGGCCGGACTCGCTGGGTTCCTTGAGCCCGTTCGCGTTGAGGTCATTGAACGCCTGGCCGGTGATTGTCGCCAACAACTGGCGTTCTTCCAGGTGTTCGAGCTGTAACGGTCGGCGGCAGAGCCGCGTGTTGGCGTTCGAGCGGGGACTGCGCTTGGAGCTGGCCAGATCCCGACGCGATGTGGTCCGAGCTTGGTGCGTGCGAGACATCGTGTGTTCCTTCTGTGAGGGGTCGGTCTGGCTATAATGGGAAAACAAAGGCCATCGCCCCGGCCGCGCAGACCAAGCGGCTGGGGGGATGTCTGGCCCGGTGAGGACTGTGGTTGGCGCCTTGGACCTCGCCGGGCTTTCTTCTTGGGAGTCTGTGGCTGAGTTTAAAAATGCACTCGCCGGTTCTTTGTTTCCTGCGGGCTTTGCTGCCGGTTCGACGGTCGGCGGCGTCACCTCCTGCGGCGCCTGGTTGGTCTCGGACGTGTTGAGCAACTCTTGACACTCTTCGATCCACCGCGCGGACGGGTGTGGCCAGTTCGGATCTTTCACACCCAGCGCGTGGCCGCGCTGCAGCGCTTCGAGTGCTTCACGTAGCTGTCCCTTCGCCTGCAGCGCACGACCGAGCTGACAGTGCGCCTCGGCCTGGTCGGGCTCACAGCGAATCACTTCCCGAGCCGCCGCAATCGCCTCGTCCCACGACTGCTTCTGCATCAGCGCACGGCAGAGATTCAGGTGCGACTGGTAGTCGTCCGGATCGATTTGAATGGCCTGATGAAATTGCTCAATCGCCTCGTCCACTTGGCCTTTTCCAACGAGCGCAATGCCGAGGTTGCAGTGAGCCCTGCCGTCGGCGAGCCCCAGTTCGATCGCGCGACGAAACTCTGCGATCGCTCCGTCGTAGTCGTGCCGACTATCGCACAGAAATGCGCCCAACCCGTTGCACACTTCGGCATTGTTCGGATCGAGCCAGACTGCCATGCCGATGGGCCTTTTCCGCGCCATCCAGATCGCCCCTGCGCGCCAGCACCGCTCCCAGATTACAGTGCGCCTGCGTAAAACGCGGACGCAGACGAATCGCCTCGCGCAAGGCGGTTTCGGCTTCGTTGTCCCAGATGCCCTGCTTGACCAGGGTCGTGCCCAAGTTGTACTGAACGGCCGCGTTGTCTGGATGGAGGGCAATAGCCTGGCGAAACGCACTGACCGCTTTGTCCAAGGCCCCTTGGTGGACGTATTCCGCACCGAGGCTGCCATAGGCCGTGGCATAGTCCGGCTTGATCTGAATCGCCTGCTCGTAGACCGCGATCGCCTCGTCGTATCTGTCGAGCTTGGACAGCGCGGTCGCCAGATTGAACAGCGCTCCAGGACTCTCCGGCGCAGCGCCAGTGCCGCTCGATAGAACCCCAAAGCCTCACTGGCATCGAGCGGCTCTTTGTCGATCAGCGTCAGCCCCAGCGTGTGGTTGAGCCAGAAATCTGCCGGGTGCCGGAACTGCGCATCGCGCAACAACGCGATGTACTCGTCGCGCGTGAGCAGCGGCTCGGTGAGCAGAACCTGCGAAGGGTGCAGACTCTCGCGAGGAACGGAGGCAACCAGCTCGTGGGCGGTCTTCTTGTCGTTCTTCATCCACGCTTCGCGCAGCCGACTGCGCGCCGGATCCAGGTCGGTTGCCCGAGCCGCGCCCACCAAACGTTTCCAGCCGTCCTTGTCCTTGGCGTCTTGTTCCGTAGTCGCAGCGGCGCGGCGCAGACGCGCCCAATCGTCCAGCGCCGCGGCCAGTGCGCTGCGGACCGCGCCGTTCGGCATCCGCTGGGCAACGTCATCCGGTGACAGCGTGTCGACGTCGATGCCGTAGTCGCGAAACGCTTGGGTGTAGAGGCGATCGCCCAGCCCCCAATCGAATCTGTCGTCCTTGACCGCCGACGTCTCCAGCCGAATCTCCTCCACTCGCAAGACCATCGTCAGATCAAGAATCCGTTGTCGGACCGTGGCTCGCAGCGTTTCGTTTCCCCCCTGGCTATCCGCCGCCACCTGTGCCCGTTTGACTGCCTCCAAGGCGGCCGACCACTTGGCCTGTTGCTCCAGCTTGTTGGCTTCATTCAGCGCGGTCTCCACCGCGCGCTCTGATTCGGAAACCCGAATCCCGCGTTCGCGTACGATATAGCCGATGCTGCCGCCCAGAGTCCCCACTCCCACCAGTGTCACCAGCGCGGCCGCCGAGGCCGTGAGCAAAGCTCGCTTGTTTCGCCGCGCGAATTTTCTAAGGCGATAGCCGGTGCTGGGTGGGCCAGCCAGGACCGACTCGTCGCGCAGATACCGCTCAACGTCCTCGGCCAACGCACTGGCCGACTGGTAACGCCGATCGCGGTCCTTTTCGAGCGCCTGCATGACGATCCAGTCCAACTCGCCGCGGAGCTGCTGACCGAGCTTGTGCGGCTCGATGTGACGGCGGTCGCAGATCGTCGACAGGTCGGCCGCCTGCAGCGTGCTGACCCGCGTACTGGGACTCGGCGGATCCACTTCGCGGATGATCCGCCGCATCTCGTCCACGCCGGCCGTCCGCAGCGACTGGCTTTCGAACGGCGTGCGGCCCGTGAGCATTTCGTAGAGCACCACACCCAGCGAGTAAATGTCGCTGCGCGTATCGATATCCTTGTTGCCCTGACCAACCTGCTCGGGGCTCATGTAGAGAGGTGTTCCCATCAACTGGCTCACACCGGTGTGCAGTGATTTGTCGGTCAGTTGCTGGCCCACGGCTTTGGCGATGCCGAAGTCGATGATCTTGAGGACGGGCCGGACGTCATGCACTTCGACCAGCAAGTTGCTGGGCTTCAGATCGCGATGGATCACGCCCTTCTGATGTGCGTATTGGACAGCGTGACAGAGTGTGACGAACAGCTTGAGTCGTTCGCGTGTGGTGAGCTGGTGCCGATCGCAGAACTCCGTCATGGGAGTTCCTTCGACCAGCTCCATCACAAAATAGGGTCGGCCTGCCGCGTTCGTGCCCCCATCAAACACCTGGGCGATGTTCGGGTGGTTCATGAGCGCGAGCACCTGCCGTTCGGCCTCGAACCGCGTCACCACCTCGCGCGTATCCATGCCGGGCTTGATGATCTTCAGGGCCACCTTGCGTTGGATGGGTGGTGCCTGTACGGCTACGAAGACAATGCCCATGCCTCCTTCGCCAATTTGCTCCAGCAATGTGTAAGGACCGACCTGCGTGCCGGGACATTCGAGGAGCGGGCGCTCCAGCGCGGCCGGATTGCCGAGGCCTGGCGGTGGCAGGTCCAGTGGACCTCGCGATGCATCGTGCGACGCCAACAGTTCCAGTACCCGCCCGCAGAGTTCCTGGTCGTCGGCGCATGCCCGCTGGACGTAGTCGACCCGCTCCTGTGCCGTGACCATTTGCATGGCCGCGAGGAACACCGTTTCTTCAGATCGGACTGGATCGGTCATGACAGGCACCTCTGTGTTGCCACAAACAATGCGGAATCGCGAGGCGAATCACCCCACTAAATCCAGAAAAAAACCTGCGACCAAGATGCCCGCTCGGCAGCCTCAGCGATTTCGCGACAACTCTGTGTGCAACCAGGCACGTGCGTAAGCCCAATGGCGATCAGCGGTTGTGGGAGAAATGCCGAGGGCTTGCGCCGCCTGAGGAATGGTCAGTCCAGCGAAATAGCGAAGCTTGATCAACTGGGCCTTTTCGGGATCGCGGCGTTCGAACCGCTCGAGCGCCTCATTCAAGCCGAGAAGGTCGACGCTCGGTTCCGGTGCGGCCACTTCGACGTGCATGACATCGTGGCGTTGCATGTCGCCCCCGCGCCGCAGGCTTTCTTTCTGTCGAGCCTGATCGATGAGAATCCGCCGCATCGCTTCGGCCGCGGCCGCGAAGAAGTGCCCCCGATTGTCCCAGGATAGTTCCGACGCGGCGCCACCGACGAGCCGCAGGTAGGCTTCGTGCACGAGCGCCGTGGCCTGCAGCGTCTGGTCCGGTCTCTCCAGGGCCATTTTCGCGGCGGCCAGTTTCCGCAGTTCGTCGTAGACCAGCGGCAGCAATTGCTCAGTGGCCGAGGGATCGCCGGCTTCAATCTGGCCGAGGATCTGTGTGACGTCGCACATGGCTCATGCTCGCTGGTGAGAAACTGCCCGTTGACGATTATATCACGTGGTAGCGTCGACAACTTGATTCCTTCTTTCCAAGATCGTTACGGGAAGTGGCAAGCCTGAAAGGCCGACCGTCACGAGCCAAGGAGCAGCGGAGCAAGCAGCGGAGCAGACACCCTGCTTCCCCCCTTGCCACATCCGACGGATCCCAACGAGATGTGGGAACTCTTGTTTGTTCAGGGACACTGGCTCCGCTGGCCAGGAAAATGCTTGTTCATGGCAGAGTTCACTCAGCTCGCTCAGCCAGTGCCACCCGGCCGGGATGGCGCCTCCCCCACGCTCTGCGCGAGCGTAGCAACAATGCGGACCGTAGCTGCGGTCGCGTAGACCGCGGGGGAAGTGGTAGTACGTATGGCGTTTCCCCCACGCTCTGCGCGAGCGTAGCTGTAATGCGGTCCGTAGCTGCGGTCGCGTAGACCGCGGGGGAAGTGGTAGTACGGATGGCGTTTCCCCCACGCTCTGCGCGAGCGTAGCTGTAATGCGGTCCGTAGCTGCGGTCGCGTAGACCGCGGGGGAAGTGGTAGTACGGATGGCGATTCCCCCACGCTCTGCGCGAGCGTAGCTGTAATGCGGTCCGTAGCTGCGGTCGCGTAGACCGCGGGGGAAGTGGTAGTACGGATGGCGATTCCCCCACGCTCTGCGCGCGCGTAGCTACGAGCAAGCGCGGAGCAAGCAGCGAGGAGCAGCCGAGGAGCAGACACCCTGCTTCCCCCCTGCGTTCCGTTCCCACTGCGGGCCCTCCGTCGATCGTCCACGGCCGCAGGCCGACCATGCTAGCGGTGCCAGCATCGTGTGTGCGGTGACATACACATGTCACAGATACCCCACTACGGCGGGTCTTGCAGGCGGCCCGGGATCGGGTAAGATAACGGCAGTTCTGGCGAGCGAAAGGCGGGCAATCACTTTCTCTTGCGCAGTGTTTCCCGAGCGTCCCCACGGGGCCCTCAACGGCCGCGGGTGCTACGGGTACTGCCCGCACACGGAGGGATTGCCTCATGGTCGCCTACGCTCGTCGTAAGTTATTGGGTCGTGATCGCCGAGCCGTCTATCACTGCCGCGCCCGGTGCGTGCGCCGCGCCTTTCTCTGTGGCCGGGACGCCCTGACCGGCCGCGACTTCTCCCATCGCCGCGATTGGATCCTGGTCCGGGAAGAACAGCT
This sequence comes from uncultured Planctomycetota bacterium, assembly GCA_963802295.1. Classification (GTDB taxonomy): domain Bacteria; phylum Planctomycetota; class Planctomycetia; order Pirellulales; family Pirellulaceae; genus JAJRVM01. Next base: position 83,595 of record CAWDIM010000021.1, read on the forward strand.
CGCGGGGCTGTTCGCCATCGAAGTCGAATTCCACGCGGAACTGAGCAACCATCTGCACCTGATGCTCCGCTCGCGGCCCGATGTAGCTCGCCGCTGGTCACCCCACGAGGTGGCTCGCCGCTACCTGACCGCCATGAAGATCGCCAAGTGCATGTCGGACGAACTGCCGCAAGTCAGCGACAAACGCATCGAACAGGTCGTGCGGGACAAGAAGCGGATCAAGCAGTTGCGGCGTCGGCTGAGCAATATTTCCTGGTTTATGGGAATCTTGTGCGAAAACATTGCCCGCCGCGCCAATCAAGAAGACGAATGCACTGGCCGGTTCTTCGAGTCTCGCTTCAAGTGCCGGGAATGTGTCGGTTTCGCCGGCATGTTGGTCTGTGCGTTGTATATGGACTTAAACCTCATCAAGGCCGGTGAAGCCGTTTCGTTGCGCTCGTCCCGCTACACGTCGGCCTATCAGCGGATCATGGCGCAAGAGGAGCGTTCCAACAGTCCGAATCGAGCGGATGGCTGGCTGGGAGAGCTGACCCTGCGTGAAGGGACGCTCGAGGACGAGACGATCGCGCTCACCTCCCGCTGGGGCCGCCGTGCATCGGATCTGGGGCTGCTGCCGATCTCGCTGGAGAGTTACTTGCGGTTGCTGGAGTGGACCGCTCGGCAACTGCGTAGTGGCCAACGCAGTACGGTGCCCAAGGACGTGGAGACGTTGTTGGATTATCTGGATGTGAACGAGGAGGCCTGGCTCGATACGTTCCAGCGTTACGAGAGCGTCTTCTGCCACGCCATCGGTTCGCCCGCGGCCCTGGCCGAAGTAGCCCGGCGGATGGGCCGCCGCTGCCTGAAGGGAATGTCGGCCTGCCGTCGGCTGTTTGCGTAATGCTGATGCTGCTCGCTTGATCGTCGAACAGAATTTGTGACCGCCCACTTCCGCCGCGCTCGCTGTGCGCGCCGACAGCGTGCATTCGCCGCTGGCGTCGCACCAACCCCGCCCTGTTCATCCTCTTCTTCGCATCGCCGAGCCGATTACCACCCATTCGCCTCGCGGGCAACCTAATCTGGGGCCCTCCCACGGGCACCGTAAGTCCAGCAGGAGCAGAGTGTCTGCTCCTGCTTGCCTTTTTGTTACCACCCACTTCCGCCGCGCTCGCTGAGCGCGCCGACAGCGCGCATTCGCCGCTGGCGTCGCACCAACCCCGCCCTGTTCATCCTCTTCTTCGCATCGCCGAGCCGATTACCACCCATTCGCCTCGCGGGCAACTTAATCTGGGGCCCTCCCACGGGCACCGTAAGTCCAGCAGGAGCAGAGTGTCTGCTCCTGCTTGCCGCCCTGTTCATCCTCTTCTTCGCATCGCCGAGCCGATTACCACCCATTCGCCTCGCGGGCAACTTAATCTGGGGCCCTCCCACGGGCACCGTAAGTCCAGCAGGAGCAGAGTGTCTGCTCCTGCTTGTCGCACCAACCCCGCCCTGTTCATCCTCTTCTTCGCATCGCCGAGCCGATTGCCACCCATTCGCCTCGCGGGCAACTTAATCTGGGGCTTTCCAACGGGCACCGTAAGTCCAGCAGGAGCAGAGTGTCTGCTCCTTCTTTGCTCCTTCTTCCTGCTGCTCCTTCGTTTGGCTACACGCCGGAGATCGAGGTCCCGGAGAAATTGCCCGTACTGTCCGGTTCCTCCCAAACGTCCGTCTCCCAAGTGTATGGCATCAACGGCCGGGGTGCGTTCTGTGGACTAATCGGTGTTCCGGCGCAGAAGAGAAAACCGTACGTTGAACGTCCGTTCGCCCGGCGGTTCTCGTAGCTGTGGGCCTGAGGCCGAAGGGGACCAGTCTTGCGATTGTGTGGCGCCGCGATTCGCGCGAAATCGGGAAAATCCCGCTATATGTGCACCAACATCCTCAAGGCCCGCTAGGATGAGTCAGCGGGTCTTGTGTGATGGAGACGAGTTGTACAACTCGTCGATATGGAGGCGGCCACGAAGACTCGAAATGGGGCTCGCAAGGCCGGAAGTCCACGCCTCCCTGTCGTGACGAGCGGTAGGAAACGGCCAGCCTATTTTGGTGTATCATCGGTTAGGATGAGGTCATCGAAATGCGTCAGTCGTGTTCCAGTGGAGCGGTGGCAGCACGTTGCCGGATCATCCCAACAGTCCGTTACCGATGCTCTTCCGCCGGCGTCCAAAGGGGGAATTGAGGTTGTGGCTAATAAGCGGAAGGGACAACGATCCTCGAGTGGCTGAAAGCGACGACGAACTACTGCGACGCTGCCAGGAGGGGGACGAAACGGCCCTCGGTGCGGTAATCCGCAGCTTCCGGGACCGTGTTTTTCGCCTCGCTTGCCGGGTGCTGGGAGACGCTGCGCTGGCCGAAGAAGCGACCGCCCACACGTTCGTCAAGGTGTGGGAACGTTGCGGGCAGTGGCGGGGAGAATCAGCGGCTGCGACGTGGATCTATCGGATCAGCTACCGCACGATCCTGGACGTGCAGCGGACTCATGCGCGCTGGTGGCGGCGGTGGGCGGTGCCGGCGTCGTTGCAGCCGACGGATGCGCGGCTCGGGCCAATCGACGCGGCCGTGAACCACGGAGAGTTGGAGCGGCGCGCGCGGTTGGTCCGGGACGCGCTGCAGCACCTGTCAGATGGCGATCGGGCCTTGGTGCACTGGTACTACTTTGAAAACCTGTCGCTGCCGCAGATCGAAGACATACTGAACGTGCCCAGAGCCAACCTGAAGATGCGGTTGGCTCGCGCACGTGAGCGACTTCGACCGCTGCTGCGGGGAGTAATAGACGATGGCGAATCAGTTTGATGTGGAATGCGTCTGGGTGCGTCTGGAGCTGGCCGAGCGGCAGCCGACGCCCGAGGAGGCGAGACGAATGCGGGAACATCTGGCGGCATGCCCGGCGTGTCGGCAGGCTTGCGACTGCGACCGTGAGCTGGCCCGGCGGCTGCGCGACTCGCCCTTTCCGGCCACGCCGGTCTCCATCGAACAACGCGTCCGGCTGTTGCTGGCGAGGCGGCGGACGGTGCGTTCCAGTGCGGTGGCGGCCACGGTGGCGACCGCCGCGACACTCCTGATTTGTTGGGGTGCGGTTTGGTGGACGCGCGGACGACCGGGCCACCCCGTATCAACGCCTGCCGGGGATTTTCGCGAGGTGTCGGCTGCCGAGTCCTTACCGCTCGAAACGCTCACCGTGCTCTTAGCCGCGCCCCCCGTGCCGACGCTCGACCGTCCACAGTCCGCCTGGCTGGCTGTCTTGACCGAGGCCTCTGAAGGAGACATCCCATGATGCGCGTGCTTTGGATTGCCGTCCTCGTCGGACTTGGACAGGCTCAGGATTCCCACGCCCAGGAGACTCCCGCGCTGAAGCTGAGGAGCGAACAGACACAGCGAGTTCGCGCACTCGCTCGCAGCGTCCAGACCCAGGCCACGCTGTTGCAGACGCGGCTCGATGAGCGGCAGCGCGAACTGACGGAACTCGACGATCACTATGAACTCGACGAGCGCCGAGCGGAGGAAGTTCAAGCGGAAATTGTCGACTTGCAGCGCGCCATGCTGGCCAATCACCACCGCATGCAGGTCGACCTGCGCAATCGTGGACCAGGAGCGATTCGCCATCTTGCGACAACGGCTCCGCGATGATGGGCAGAAATACACCGATGAAGGAGAAACCGTCCCCTTCACGCGGCGCTTGGTACGAATTCGCGTGCAAGGTGATGTGGATGTCGTCCAGGAAGTACTCCCCACGCGGCATGGCGTCGTGTTCAATTCGCTGTCGCAGGCAAATCGGCCGGGCGAGGCGCACGTACTGTGCGATCCGCAGACGCTGCAGTGCGGCACCACCGTACGCACGATGCTTGCCTGGATGACGGCCAGTAACTGGACCGAGTTCTGCGCGGCGATGGAGCATTACTACGATCCGGGCCTGCACATCGTATATCGGGGTCCGCTCTCGTCGCCAACGCTGATTGTGGACCAGGTCGACCCGGCCTGGCAATTTGTGGCGGCCATCCCGGCCGCGGACCCAGAGCAGAAAGTGGCGCCGCGGCCGCGGCCGGCCGATGCCCAAAAGCCCGACGATCCACGCCTGGAAGCCGCGTTTCGTGTCATCCTGCGTCCCCGTGGCACGCCGCACGAAGATGTCGATGCTCAGCTGAACGAAGTTCGCAAGTACGTCGAGGGTGACCCACAGCTGAGGAAGCAACTCCGCGGCGGCGCCGTGCTCGGCGTCTACCTCATCGAGGAATCCACCGCCGGGCGATTGAAGGTACAATACGGCTCGCCGTACGCGCTGCGCGCTGCGCGAGTTGCTGCAGGAGCTTGGCGACGGGCAGCCGCCCGCTCGATCCGCTGCCTTGGAGCATGCGCCGGCGTCATCCCCGCCTACGGCGGGCGAATGCGGCCTGCTCGGCCACTGGCCGCAGGCGAACATGTAACGTAAACCCAATGGGGTGTTCCCGGGTATTTCGCAACCTTTTCGCGTGAAGAAAGGCCATCATGGCTCAGCCAGCATCGATTAATCGTCGTCGTTTTCTCGAACAGAGCGCCGCGGTCAGTGCGGCCATGGCTATCGGCGCGCAGGCCGTCGGCGCTGCGCAGACGGCACCGCCGGCCAGGACGATCAAAGTGGGAGTCATCGGGTGCGGCAGCGTCTCACGCATGTACTTCCCGCATCTCGCGGCGTGCCCGTTCGTGGAATTGGTCAGCACCTGCGACAAGATCCCCGAACGTGCCCGAAATGCGGCAGAGAAATTCCACCTGGGCCAGCACTATCCGCACATCGAGCAGATGCTGGCCGGCGTGCCGTTTGACTTGCTCGTCAATCTGACCGACATGCAGGAGCACGAGCACTTGAATCGGCAGGCGATTGCCGCGGGCAAACATGTCTGGAGCGAGAAGCCGATCGCCAATTCGCTGGCCGCCGGCCAGGAGTTGCTCGTCCAGGCGCGTACGAAGGGGCTTCGCCTCTGGGGGGCACCAACCGTCGTGCAGAGTCCGCAATTCGCGTTCATGGCCCGGACGTTAGCGGCCGGCAAGCTTGGTCGCGTCGCCGCCGCACACGCCAGTTACGGACATCTCGGGCCGGATTGGGCGGAGTTCTTCTATACCAAGGGAGGTGGCAGTCTGCCGGACCTGGGCGTTTACAACTTGACGTTCCTTACCGGCCTGCTGGGCCCGGCGCGCAGCGTGGCTGCCATGACCAGCATCGTCACTCCTCAGCGCAGCATTCAGGACAAGGGGGGGATCGCGGTCACCGAGGAGGACAACGCCATGGTTCTGCTCGACCATGGCCAAGGCGTGTTGTCGCACGTCGAGTGCGGCTTCAATTACTTCAATCCGCACGACCACGCCTACGCCGAACAGGACCACCACACGCTGAGCATCACGGGCCGAAACGGCGTCATGCAACTGGCGGGCTACGACTGGGGACCGCACGCCGTGGACCTGAGCACGGCCGAGGAACCGGAATACAAACGGTTTGCCGATGCGCCCCACGACTACGTCTGGCAGTGCGGTGCCTCGCTCGTCGCTGAGTGCCTGGCCACCGGCAAGGAACCCCTGTTCACACCGGAACACGCGTTGCACGTCGTGGAGATCATCACCGCGGCTCGGGAATCGCAGCAGACCGGCCGCCACCTTCCGCTCCAGTCCACTTTCAAGTGGCCAGTGGTGTCGTGAACGACTGCCACATGAAGAACACGCGAAGTAACGTTGACATCCTGCCGTACGTGCAAAGAGGCATCCCTTAACGCAGTTAGCCGCGTTCCCGTGAGCAGATTGGTCGCGGGCCGGATCTGCTCGATAGGCCCCTCCAGCAGTTCGCGTAAGACGACCTTGTTCCACGTGTCCTTTTCCCTCATGCTTGCGGGTGTCGGGCGCCGGCATGTCCCATGCCTCACTCCTTTGCCGGCGGGTGTCCGACCAGGTTCGGGTTCTTCGTGTTGCGCATGAAAGCCCGTTTGGACGCGGGCATTAGTCTTTCAAATGACTGAATGGCCTCTGGAGCCGGCACGCGATCTGTCGTGCTCAGCCGCAAGGTCACGATCTCCTGCGGTCGCAGATCGAGTTCATAGGCGGGGCCTCCCGGCAGGCTCACGCGGTTCTCGCCGCGCACATCGGTTCGCATGGCCGCCGCGTGCGGCAGGTTCACGCGGATACGGCCCTTGCCGCCCTGCCCCAGGCACTCAACCAGCCGCACTTCGATTTCATCGCCCACGCGGCGCAACGCCTCGATGATCACGTTCGAGGAGGTGTCGCAGAACCGCGCGGCCGGCGCAGTGAGCCCTGCCTGCACGATCACCGGCGTGTTATATTCCCACGCCCACTGCGGCACTTGAGCCGCTTCCCAGTCCTCAGAGTGTGCCAACATCGCATATTCGTACGTTTGCGTACCCCGCCCGGTCATCCATGCTGACGGCTGGCTGAACTCCCGATCGTGTATTTTCCACGTCAAGGCATACGCATCGCACACGTTGTGCAGCAACAGCAATGGCGTGTTGCCCACTAACTCCCGTCCAGGCACACCGCGATCGAGCAGGGCGACACCTCCGCCGCCTTTCAAGGCATAGTCGGTGTAACGGATGGCCGGCACAATGCCGCTGACCGTCGCAGCCGTCGGTGCGTCGGTCTGTGACGCGTCACCGACGGAGAACCCGAAGGGAATACCGCGGTGCACTTTCTGGATCGTCTCAGCCAAGGGAAATTCCACCGACACGACCGTGCCATCCGGCAAATCGGTGGTCACTGTCACGAAATCGATACGGGGTGACTGATGGTAGAAACGCATGCTCCGGCGCAGGGCACTGCCACCGTGGAAGGGCGAACGCACCTCGATAATCGTGGCCACCGGTCCCTCCGTGACCTGAATCGTGGGCCGAAACTCGCTGGAACTGGCCAATCGCGTGCGCTGGGCCTTGGCCGGCAGTGCGTGCGCGTCGCTCTTGGTTTCCATCAGCACGACATTCGCGGGCCCACCCAGGACCTCGCGTCCCGATGGCTTCAATCGCAGGCTGGTCAGCGCGCCCGTGGTCGGGTCGACTTTCGCCACGTAATGGGCCGTCGTGATGGCTGCCGGAACTTGATCCGTCGGCGCGGGCGGCGGACCGGCTGAAGTCAGTTTCATCGACATCAACGACATCGATTCGAGGGGCATTTCGACCAGCGTCTTCCCCGCACTGTCAAGCGACTGACTCACGGGACCGGCGATCCCTTGCCCCGCCGGCAACTGCAGTTCCATCGGTGTTCGGCGAGTCTGGTTGGCCGGGTTAAACAGGACGACGGAATCGGCCGCGTTCCCCGCCACGCTCCGCAGCGATTGGCGTATCGCCTGATCCGCTTTCGATTCCACGTAATCGAAGCGATCCGATGTGTCCCAGCTGTTCGGGTCTGAGAACGAAGCGTCCACTCCCGCACCCCACAAAACATTGCGGTCCATATTGAGCGCCATCAGGAACCAGGAATCGGCGAAATCCTGCGATGGATAGCTCGCCGTGCCGCTGAGACTTCCGATTGCCGCAAGCAGTTCGGCAGCCTGCAGCAGGTGTTCGTCGCGCCGATATCGTTGTTTCACTCGCGGCACGCTGACCCAGAAGGCGCTCCATCCGTACTTGCTCGACCCCGTCGCGGTGGGCAAGGCCAGCTTCCGGTCGCGGATCAGCGGCATCACGGTGTCCAGGTACGCACCGAAGGTCGTGATGCGCAGTGGCATGTCCGGCGACAGCCGGTCCCACTCGGGAATCAGCTCCGCCGGATAATGCGGATTGCGGAACGGAAGCGAGTAATCCCACTCACCTCCGAAAATAATCGGCGGTATGCCGGCGGGAAAACGCTGGCGATTGGCTCCCGCAATAGCGATGTACTTGCGCAGCTCTTCCTCCCCCACTGCCTGGTCACTGCGAAATAACGGCTGGAATTCCACGTCGCAGTAGAGGCCGGGACTCACTGCCAATACTCGCGAACCGTCCGGAGAGGTAACCCAGTGCAGGGCCGAACCTGATTTGACTTCGTCCCAGTTGGTGAGCGCCGGTTCTCCGGTCGGCGGCGGGCCCGTGGGATTGAAGCGGCAGTAGACAAAAGCTTCCAGCCCGAGTTGCTTCGTAATCTGGGCCATCTGTTCGTGCCAACCGCAAAGATCGACCATCCACGCCGTGCGCGGCTTCTGCTGCAGCACCTGCTCGTACCATTGCAGTCCCAGCACGCCCTGCTGCACGAGCGCTTCTCCGCCCGAAAGGCTGACGGTCGGTTCGAGCACAAACGCGTTGACCAGTTCCACCCGTCCTTCGGCGACGCGCCGCTTCAACTCGGCCAGACGCTCCGGCTCGAACTCCCTCATCGTAATCAAGTGGGGGATCTCGGACATCACGAAACGGTAGTCCGGATCGGCAGCCACGCGATCCAGGTGCGCCAGGTACGAGTACAGGCCGAAGTTGCGTTCCTCCGCGTAACTAACCAGCCACCCCATGCAGGCGTCATGGAAGTTCGGCAGCAAATAACATGGCAGCGGTTCGGCAGCCGCGGCCTGCGCGTCTCCGTCGGTCGTTTCTGTCATGGCGTGTGGTAAGGAAGTGGTCGCACCTGCGAACCCAGTGTGCCGAGCCGGCGCGTCCTGCGCCGCGCGATCTCGGCCAGGGCGATTCCGCCGGCCAGCACGGCCAGCATGATCGACAACCGACAACAACTTCTGAAATGCAATCGGGACGTGCTACGCATGATTGACCCTTCGGGAGTTGAGGTGCTCTGCGGTTTCTTCAGGGTGATTCTTCGGTTGCCATCCGTTGGAGGTGAATGCCGGGCAGAGCGCGCCCTAGGCGATAGCGACTCGTTGCCGCGGCGCACACCTCAACCTCGGCGCTGGATTGTAACGCGTCAGGCGACAGAGAACAACGTTGCGAAGAGGCAAGCATGGGAGAATTGGCGTCGTGGAGCGATGTCACAGAACTCTGATAGAGCTTCTGCGTCTCACGACAACCCCCGAGAATCCGGCTGTGTTCGCACACGAATAGGGACTCCTCGGCGACTGGTATAACGAGCGCCGCCCCCCCAACATCGGCGTACAACAATTCACTTCGAGAAGACCTGAAGTGGCCGATCCCAGGAGGAAACGAGTCTGCCTCAGGTGTGGATATTTGGGCAAAACGTCAACCGCCCAGTTATGCAGAATGAAGGCAGACTCCGTTGACCCTCGTCAACCTTTGGCTTGCATTTGGGGCGGTGAGCGATCACAATTCCCAGCAGCAGCTGCAACGATCAGCAGCAGCTTCGCGGCCGCTCCGGATAACGACAATTTGTTATGCACGGGGAGGGGACGATGGAGGTGCGACGGTCCTTGGCAGCTGCAGACAGCGACAGGCCTCGGCGGGTGCGATGCGCTGGCTCAGCACTCGCGTTCGTGATCGTGTGCGGGGTGCTGGCGGCTGCTGTATTCCCGGATGCATTGCCTGCCACCGAGCAACGTGAAGGACTGGCGATCGAGTATCGTTTTGAAGGAAACGCTGCGGACGGTTCCGGTAATTCGCTCCATGGCACAATACATGGTCGGCCGCAGTTTGTGCCCGGCAAGGCAGGCCAGTGTGTGCAATTGGATGGGCAGCAGGATTACATCGACAGCGGAACCACACTGGCCGATCTGGGGCAGACCTTCACGATTGAGTGCTGGGTCAATCCAGCCGAGCATCAGAACCCGTACGTGGACATCTTCGGCAACCACAGTGGTGGCGGCTATGGGTTCGTGGTAGAGCAGTCCGCCGACAACACGTACTGTTTTGCGGGCGCATATGGTGGGGGGGAGGGCAGTGGATCGGCATGCGACCGGTCCGACTTGCGGCCAACCAATGGCAACACCTCGCGCTGGCGAAAACGCCGACCGAGTTGCGTTTGTACGTCAATGGAGTTCCTGTGGAGCGTGTACAGAACGATGCTCCGATGCTCCACGTTGTGCTGCGGAAGCAATACTACTCGATGCGGCAGGGCGGATTTGAGCCGTTCCGACGATCACTGTTCAGACACGATTTCAACATGTTCGGTACTGACGACGCAGTCGCGCTGGTCGAACAGGTTGAAGTAGTAGACGCGTGTTCCCTCAGGCACTCTGGCCGAGACGCGATCGGCCGCTAGTCCGGCCGGGATCGACTCCCATTTCCGCTCTTGCCATCCTCCCGAGTCCTTGGTGAAATTCAACTCGGCCTTCACCACAGAAGTTGTGGCACTGTAGGTTGCCCAGACGTTGGCCCCCTCGCATCCCGTGCCGGTAATGGCAGCTAACGGCGTGCCTTGTTGGAGAACACTGTCGGCAAACACGCGAATCTCTTCCGGATTCTCACCGGCACCTCCGTGACCGTGTGGCATACGTAGCCGGACGCAAAGTGTACGGGCTCCCGTGGGCAGACGATAAGAAGGCTGCAAGGCATTCAGAGTGTAGGCGAAATCATTGCTGCCGGTCACCCAGAGCATGGGCATTGTGGCGTTTCCCAGGTAGGCGGATGGATCCCACCACGCCATCCACTTGTCTGCATTTTCCGCACTGAGTTGCTTCAGTTGCTCCCCGAACAACGTATTGCGATAGAAGCCACAGCCGTAGACGGGAACCGCGAATTTGAACCGCGCGTCGACGCCGGCCACGATGCAAGTCAAATAGCCTCCCCACGAGATGCCGGTCACGCCGGTGCGTTCGGGGTCGACTTCGGGCAGGGATCGAATCAGCGAGTGCGCCAGGATGGCATCGGCCACCGCATGGTAGGTCCATTGATCTTCCCGTGCCCACTCGATTTGATCCAAACCGCCCCAGCCGGGAGGTCCCCCTTGCGTGTCGTGGACATACTGCCCGTAGTTACCGACCGGAACCTGCCCGCACGTGTCCATCGCAATAGCGGCGTACCCTCTCGCGGTCCAGAGCCGTACCCACTCGTCGAATGCCGTTCCGCCGCCGCCGTGGATCAGCACCATGGCCGGCACTTTCTCCCCCGATTTGATTGCGGGAATCCCGAGCCAGGCAAACACACGAGTAGGTTTGCCCTGAAATGGCAGGCCCGTGAAAGCAATGGCTCGTACTCCCTCCACCTTCGGCCGCTCGAGTGCTTGCCACTTTGGCGCCGGGGTAAGCTGCTCCATATCCCATGGTATCGATTGCGCTGGTGAACTGGATGCCAAGAGCGACAGCGACAAACCGACCAGAACGACTTCCAGAGCTGCTGTTTTCATTTCTCATTTTCATTTTCTCTTGTTCCCTTGTCACATCCTGTTGGAGAAGTAACATCACTTGGCTGAAGCGACATCGAACTCAGAAAGCCGTAGCCAGCCCCTGATCTCCGCATCCGTCAGGGCTTAACTATCGACTCGCAAGTTATCCAGCGTCCCGTCAAACCACCCATCGAATTAGCGTCAATCACTGCCACCGGCCACCGTTGTGGGACGCGGCTTCTCGCTCCGTTATAATCGCTGCACTACCGCAAATCGAGGTGGCTCTGTTCCATGGCCGACGTGACTCGCGTCCTCTCGCCGACCTGCTGTGGCACGCCACTCCCGGTTCCTCCGTGCTTGCCTCGGTGAAGATCGGATGGGGCGAGCGTGTCATGATCGATGGTTGGAAACTGTGTAGGTTCCGGCTGCAGTCTGCGAGCCGCACATCGCCACACCCCGTGCCGGCCGCCAATCCGCCGGCGGTCGACCGAGGCCGCCAACAGTCCGTGGCTGACATCGGACATTTCCCCCGCGCTGGGAGGAAGTGGCACAACGTAGCTCGGAGCGTCGAGGATCGGGAAAAGCCTGCCTGGGCCCGGCGTCTCTCAGGTCACCGGGCCGTAGTGCGGTCCCCAGGTGCTGGCCAGCTGTCTGCCGGTCTCCATGAGTGATGCCATTTCTGTGTCACTCAGCGGCTCGTATTCCTTGACCATCCGCACATTGTCACGCAGTTGATCGAGCGTGTGGGGGCCGATCACCAGCGTCGCGACGTCGGGGATCCCAAGGGCATAGCGCACCGCCTGCTGCTTCAGGTTCTCCGGCATCATCGGCCCGGTGTTGGGCCCGGAGGCAGCAGGAAAGCCCCCTTTCATACCACCGAACACCTTCATCGCTGCGATCCCCAATCCATGCTCACGCGCCAACGGAAGCACCTTAGTGTCGAAGCCATATGTATGACAGTCGACGAAGTTCATGGCGACCATCAGCACATCGATGACACCACTCTTGATCAGCGGCGGGAACTTGTCGGGACGAGCATGTCCGGAGATGCCGATGGCGCGAATCACTCCTTCTTCCTTCTTCTTCGCCAGATACTCGAGCGAACCTCTCGTTCCCATGACTTGTTCGACATCGCGGTCGCCGATGCTGTGGACATACACCAAGTCAAGGTAGTCAGTACGTAGTTTCTGTAATGATGTCGATAGCGAACGGTCGGCTTCGTCTGCCGTGTTGGCCCAGACTTTGCTCGCCAGGAACACGCCGTCGCGGCGACCCGCCAATGCAATGCCGATCGCTTCTTCCGCTTTGCCGTAGGCTCCGGCCGTGTCGACAAAAGTGATGCCCAGATCGAGCGATTCCCCCACCAGCTGAATGACAGCCGCCGTATCCACGGCGCTCGACTTCCCGCAGGGCCAAGTCCCCAGGGCCAGAATCGACACCTGTCGCTTGGTCCTGCCCAACGTGCGCTGAGGAAGAACCTGCTGCTCGGCTGAACTCGCAACGTCGCCGGTCGTGTTCAGCAGCAACGCTCCCATGCCGGCAGCTCCGGCACTTCGCAGAAAGGTGCGGCGCGAGAAGGTCGACGGTCGAGTTTCGGTCATGAGTGTTCTACTCCCAGTTGAGATTGCTGATCTAGATCGTCGCGGTCCACACGCCGCGGGGAACTGCACATTGACGTCTACTTCGCGAACGCGGCCTGCGGCCGCAACCAATCAGGAAATCCGAAATCCCAATATCGAAATCCTAAACAAATTCGAATGACACAAACTCCAGACAAAAAAAACCTCCACTGCCAGCAAGACCGCGGCGGGCGGGCCCCAAGCAGACTCTCACCAGCAGCATGCCACCGCGTCCTCCGTTTTCCCTTTCTCCCTTCCTCCCTTCCTCCCTTCTTACCTTTCTCCCACTTTTCTGTGCTTCGAAGCTCGGAGTTCTCTCCAAACATGCGCACACCGTGCGAGCATGTTACAGGTTAACACTCTACGCACTGCGGCCTGGTAGCCACGCTCGCGCAGAGCTTGTCTTACCCAAGTAGCACGGGCGAGCACCTCGAAAACAAGGCATTTACGATAGCTTCCACTTTCCCCGACTGTCATGCTGCCGGCATAGATGTCGGTGAATGGCTCGCACGAGGTGGGGCGCTCGAGCGTGGGCGGCTGATCGCACGCCTGCGCGAGCGTAGCTACGACTGCGCGAGCGTAGCTACGACTGCGCGAGCGTGGCCAGCAGCGTTAATCGCCAGCCTAACGAAAGATCGGAGCACCGACTTCCAATCGCTGCGGATTGAATGGGAAAACGGCTTCGGCGAGCGGCACACCGCGGACCTCAATCTGCTGTGGATCGATCGCTCCAATCCCCTTTTCGGCGAGCAGTTTCAGGTGATTAGCACCCATGAAGGGGAACTGCTTGTGATCGGCCTGCGGATCGTAGCCCATGGCGACGGAGCAGATGGCGTCGGTACAGACCCCATTGCGGCCGGCGAATATCAGATGGGGAGTGATCGGCTGCACGCCGTCGATCCAGGGGCCTTCACCGCCACGATTGGTTTCAATGCCATCGATTAGAACGAGATCAGGTGGCCGTACGCCGTAGAGATCGGCTGTGATGCGCGGCACTCGGTAACTCCAATCGCGAGATGAGTTGGGGTCGAGTTCCTGGGGGACGCCATTGGGAGGCCGACGGATTCCCTTATGAAATGTGTTGCCCCGCGGCGTGACCGATTGCTCGTCCACGCTCGGCTGCCCAGCCCCGTCGATCGTGTCACCATAGATCGAGGTGGGAGCGATGCCGAACAAGTTTTTGACGCTCAGCGTAACGCCCGCGTTGGCATGGTCCTTCAGCTTGGCAAGTGAAATGAACACATCGGTCTTCTCATAACGCTGATTCAGTTCAAAAGCTGGATAGACAAAGCCGCCCCACGGAACCTTGAGTTGGCTGTAGCTTTTCCAGGGGCCTTTGTGTCGAGTATCCTCCCAGCTGACTTGGCCGCCCCCGGCTCGATTGATGGCGTCGATGTCCCACCCTCCCGCGGCCATGATCTGATCGAGCGGTTTGCGTTCGTAAGCGCTTTCGAGCAACACAATCTGCTTGGCGCCGGCGGCGTGCAGCGCGGCGCATGTCGCGGCGACAAACTGGGGATGCACATGATAGGTGCGATATGACGGCAGTCCCCCCAGCTTGTAATGCGGCCCGCCGGTGAGGTTCAGTTTGATCGACACGGTCTTGCCTGAAACGAGCGGTTTCAAGCCGCCCAAGCTATCGAGCAGTTCGTTGAGTTTGGCATACAGGGGCTGAGCGTCATAGCTGGTGCAACGCCCGATGGCGACCGGCGCCGTAGGGGCGGCGCTGACGGGTGTGCCCCGAACAGTCTGCACCAAGGGTGGGCAGACCGTGGCGGTCGCCAGGCCGGTCAGGGCGGCGGTCGACTGCCACAAGAATTCTCGCCGGTGAATGGCGGATCGCATAGCAACATACTCCTCAAACGAGCGGCGGGCCACTCGCCAGTGGTGGTCTCGAGACGTTCCGTGTCGGCTCTCCCGACACGGCCCTTTGATTCTCGCGTCCCCGATCGGATTCTGCAACCCAAGAAAACGCCCGGATACCGGCGCCGGATGCGAGCAGATGGGTGGCGAAACTGTGCCGCCAGGTGTGGCAGCTAACCTTCTTCCGCAGAGCTGATTTCGAGGTCGCCTGACGCACCGCTTTCTACCGCACACTTTCGTCAATGTAGATGTCGCCGTAGTGGTGCTTGCGGATCACGCGGGTCGCGACTGAGCCGAGCGGCGGGAAAGCGATATTGCAGCCCCAGAATGCGGCTGGCGTGCGGGTACTTGGCTGCCAGTGCTACGGGCAGGTGGACGTGACCGAATTCCTGGACTTCGTCGCCGGAGAGCACGGTGGGGAGTCGGTCAGGGCGTTTGGCGCGGACGGCGTCCAGCCGTGGCAACGGTTCAGCGCTCGACAAACGCGGCCAACAATCACATGCACCTGCGGACTGGAAGTGGTTCGCTGATGAGCGGGAGGAAAATCCCGCCAGGGCAGCTCCTAGCCAGAGGCCCTGTATCGAGAGTCGCAGCCAGCGTATAAGGCAATAGTGCCAAAGTTGCTGGTTGAAACGCACACAGAAAGGACGTGAGGATGAACGGACCGGGCGTGGCCGTCCGCCCGTGAAGGGTATTGAGCTCCGATATCTTTGTACCTGTCGGCGCCTGCCCAGCGAATTGAAGCGACCAAGGAATGAACGCTCGCGCATTCCCGTCCCTTGATCGCACACCCGTCTTCCACAGTGAGCGAGATTCGTCCCGGGGGGCCGAGGTGATTCACCTGTGAAAAGGTGTGATTGCGCCGGCAGCTATTGCTTTGTCAAACCCTGATTGTCGGGTCGAGCCGATTCTGATATGTCGTGAATTCCACACGAATTGAAAGAGGGCAACCCGAACTTGTTGGTTTGACAAAGCACCAGCACAGTCCTGCAAACTGGGTGAGGCGAGCAGTGGCAGACGCACGTCAGGGAGGCCCCCATGAGCTCGAAGCTCGTGGCAGACGGGGGTGCCGGCTGGGCCGGCAGGTGTGCGACCTGTGCGAGTCAATTGTCGGATCCACGGCGCTCGTCAGGTTGGGGATGCATCCAAAGTAAGAGTGTCTGCATTCTTGAGTGTGCATTCTCCCGGTAATGGGGCGAGCCGGCACACAAAGCGGAGACTCTGCTCCAAGCCCCATGCTACTCTGTTCTGAGCAACGCCGAGTGCGGTTCGCGGGTACGATGCTGCGGCGGTTTGCGGCCTATCAAGAGAAACACCCAGTTGCATGATCTGAGAGACTCGCTTCGAGCACGCGAGGGAAATGTCTCGCGCCTCGGCGAACTCGACGCAATCGCAGATCGAGGCCGAGTTCCACCGCTACCCACACGCCGATGGTAACCTCGAAACGACGTGTCTGGAAATATCCAAGAATTTCCTGCATTGTTCGTGCCAGAGGCGACCGCTGACAATCGACCGACGGAAGCCCCCATTCTCAGCATGAGCATCGTGTTCTGCCATGTTTGTGCTCGACTCGTTCGCAATTTGAACGAAACGTATTTCCAATATCGATCAATGCTGCCTTCTCAGGGTTTGCGCTTTCGCTTCATTTCCGCCAGTTCGGTGTCGATGTCCAGATCGGGGTCGGCTATTTCGTCGGACGGAGCGACGCCGGCGGGCTGGCTCCGCCGCAGTTCCGCCATCGCCTCGGCCTCGGCCTCGGCCTGTTCTACCTTGGACCGAAGCCGCTCGAATTTGGCGAAGGCGTTGCTATCGACGTCGGTCGAAGCGCCCGTCACCTGCGCGTCCACGCGCTTGCGGAAGTCGGCCGCGCGTTTTCGAGCGGCGAGCGTGGCATGGTTCCGCTTAGCTTCGGCCAGCTTGGCCTTCATGGCGTCGAGCTGCCGGCGGAGCACAGTGCTGGCCTCGTGGGCCGATTCCAACTGATCTTCCAAAGCGGCAATTAACTTCTCGTGCTCCTTCTTACGCGATAAGGCCCGGCGCGCCAGCTCGTCGTCGCCGGCATCCACTGCCTGGGTAGCACGGCCCTTCCATTCCTCGGCTTGCTGCCGGTTGCGGTCGAGTTCGCGGTGGACTGTTTTTTCGCTGGCCATGGCTTTGGCCGTTTGTTCCGTGACTTCGTTGATCGACGTTTCCATCTCGCGGATGGCCTGCTTGAGCATCAACTCCGGCTCCTCGAATTGCTCGGTCAGCTCGTTGAAGTTTGCCGAGATGATGTCGGAAATACGCTTGAACATACCCATCACCTTCTCCTTGTCGATTGTTTGTGGATCATTTCGCGCTGAGTGATTGATTCACACCGTGCCCGGCGCCGGCCGCCCGGGCATGCTAATGCGTATCGGCAACAAAAGTACCATGGCCACGCCACAGACCATTCCCAGCAGATGCGCAGCTGTGCCCCAACTCCATGCGCCCAGCAACAAGCCGCCAAAAAGAAGCTCCCCAAGGAGCATCAGGGGAATTAATACCAGGCCCCAGTACATCCGCAACCCGAATACTCCTCCGCGAACGAACCAGTAGAGCCAGGTTTTTCCGGGCGGAGCGATCAAGCCTATCAACAGGGTGAGCGGGAAGAAGGCGACATAGGCGACGTTGAGCCGGGCGGCCGGCAGGAGGAGCATGGCCATCGTCATGACCGCGAAGATCGCCCCCGAGGATCCCACGGCAGCAACCGGACAGCATATCCAGCAGAGCAACCCGATCGCCACGATCGTACCCAGATAGGCCGACACATAATAACCGTTACCCAACCGCCGATTAACCGCATTCCCGAACACCCACAGTGCCCACATATTGAAGACTAGGTGCCAAAGGCTGAAATGCGAGAATCCGTACAACAGGATCGCTGCCAAATGGGTCCCCTGGCCGACCGGCCACGACAAACCAAGTACGAAGACGACCGCGTTTATGGCGATCAGCAAATAGTTGGCCGAAGGGGCTTGCCCCTTCGAAACCGCTTGTTTCAATTCGATCGGCAGAAGAACGAACATGACGAACCCTCCTGCGAATTCCGGTGCTTGGCCGGTGGCGGACCCTTGGCGAGATGGCGGTTTACTGCCGGCCGCGCCCGTCCAGTCGCGCGCTTCGCCCGCTTAAATTCATGTGTTGAACCAGGAATTCACTCGCGATCGTGAATCCGATCTCTCGGACAATGGGGGTCTCGCGGAGATTCCCGGAGAACTCCTTCCACACCTTTCATGTAATCAAGTGGGGGATCGCGCAATGTGGCCGTCCAGCTGCTTCTTGTTTACCCGCCGGTGGGGAGCTATAGTGGCTGACAAGGGCCATCGGAAGTTGGGAGCAGGCAATGTCTTTCCCACAGACTCGTTTGACACTGATTCAGAGGTTGGCGACGGGAGGGACGGAGGAAGACTGGCAGGCATTTTGGAGCCTCTATTGGGGGCCGGTATGCCGCTTCGCTCTTCGCTTCGGCGCCGGCAGTCTGGCCGATGCCGAAGAGGTGGCTTCGCAAACGTTCGAGATCATGCTGAACAATCGGCTTTTGGATCGCTGGACCGCTTAACCGCTCGGCGAAGCTGCGATCACTGTTGTGCAGCGTGGTGCGTAATGTACTGGCCAACCGGCATCGCGTGCGCGAGGGCGCGAGCGGATCCTACCCGATCTGGTCGAGCACCTCCGCAACTTGGACCAGACGCGCGGCGAAAGCTCTGACGAGTTTTACGCGGCCTGGGTGGAGGATCTTGTGCAGCGTGCCGTCGAAGCGATGGCGGCGGAATACCACGCCCAAGGCAGGGGCGATCTGGTGCGCGTGCTGTATGGGCGGGTCTGCCAACGCCGCACGGTGGCAGACGTCGCCGAGGCTCTGGAGATCTCGCCCCGCACCGTCGACAGCTATTACCGGCAAGCACGTCAGCGCCTGGGCCAGAAGCTCGAAGACGCGTTGCGAACGCAGATTCGCCAGCACGCCACGGCGGGGGAAGGGGCGGAAGAATACGCTGAGGAATGGCGGCAGTTGGGGTGTTATCTGGCCGAGCACGGCGGCCTCGATGCGGCCCTCCACAAGGCCTACGCGTTGCTTGATCCGGTGAGAACCAGGCGGTCGCGGGAGTCCGCCGTTCGCATGGCCGCCATGCGTGCGAGGTCGGCGCCACAGCGATCGGGGCATCGTCCGTCGGACGAGGAGGTGACCTGAACGCGCGCCGGCAAGTCGCGTTTGGCCGATGGACAGTCCTTTCTGGAAGAGGAGGTCAAGACCGGAAACCAGGCTGTCGGGCGCTGCGCGAGTCCGCGACCGGCTACATGAACAGAGAGAAGACATTCGTCGTTTCCGTCGCGAGCACCGCCATGAACGAGCCTGTCCCGCCACAATCCTCTGAACCCGAAGATGCCCGGTTCGCCGTTTCCGGCGAGAACGCCGACAGAGGCGAGCCTAACGCCCCATCTGCCGGAGAATCGCCCGTGCCTTCACTTCCCGGTGAACCTGCCGCAACCGGTAACTCGTGGACGCTGCCGCTGCCGGCGTACCGCTCCCATCGCCGGGTGATCCAGTTGCTGGTCATCGGGCTCGGGCTGCTGGCCGCCTTGGGGATCCAGCAATGGTACGCCGCCCGCAGGAAGCCGGCAGAAAGTGAGCGGAGCGCCAGAGTGGCTGCTGATATCCGGGCGATTGAAAAGCAAAGAGCGCGTCGCGAGGCGAAGTGGTTGAAGTCTGCGCCGGCCGATTTGATGACCGACGTGGCTGTCCATTATACCTTCGAGTCCGACACGATCGAGCGATTGCCGCGCACGACTCTTGTCAAGGATCTGAGTGGCCATGGCAATTGGGGCGTGCTGAACCATGCACAATGGACTGAGCAGGGCAAGATCGGTGGCGGCGCGGCAATAGCTGAGGAAGAAGGCTGCGTCTCACTCCCCACGATCGCTCATTCGTGGTTCAAGTCCGGCGAACCTGTTGCAGTCAGCATGTGGATCTACGAGAACCGGTACCGACGAGTCTGCTACCTATTCGAGACTGACGACATCGATATTACGAGTGAGGGAATTACACTTTGGCGGCTTGGCTCCAGCAGGAATTTTTCGCTGCGAATGGGGAACGTGGGTGAAATCGTTCACAGTGAGGAAGTCGGGGCACGACAATGGCACCACCTGATCGCCCAATGGACCGGTCGCGAAGTGGAACTGTACGTCGACGGCAAGCTGTCGACAGCGCCGGGCACGCTGAGTAGTGGAGGTTCTTCGGCGCCGCAAACCGTCGAGCATTTCGGGGCCCGAATGGGTCGTCAATTCGATGGCACGATCGACGAGGTTCTGGTGTTTCGCCGCCGCCTGTTTCCGGAGGAAGTCGACAGGCTCTACCATTTAGGCCAGGAAGGAAAGAGGCCGCCACCACCGGAGCCGCGCCCACCACTGGCTGCGTTCTGGGACAGGCTTGACTTGGCTCGTGCTGCCATGGGCGACGCCTTCAACAAACGGCTTCAAGAACGGCTGTCTACTTCCCGGCAGCAGTCGGCCCGTGAGGATCCCGAGGCCGATGTAGCGGCGTACGCGTTTTCGCTGGATGGGAATACCGTGCTTGTCGGGCACAACACGGGAATCGTCTCCCGAGGGACGAACCAGTCGGAAGGGACGAGGAGAATTGTATATATCTATCCCGAGTTGGGGCAACCGGAAGGGCGCCGCCTGCGCGGCCTGGCCATGGCGCCGAACGCATCCCTTGCTGCATCGTTCGGGGAGTCGGGGACCATCTGCCTGTTTGATATGTCGAGTTTCGCGGTAGCGGCGAAGATCAACACCTCTCTGCAAGAGGTTACTTCCGTGGCCTTTTCGCCCGATAGCAAATGGATACTCGCCGGCGGCAGACTCCCCGAGGGAGATGTCCAACTCAGTGCCGCGGGCATATGGGAGGCCGCCACGGGGAAACTGATACGTCACTTACCCGTGCCGGGTCCGGAAGTCACTGCAGTGGCCTATTGGCCTGAAGGTTCATGCGTGGTTACCGCCACCTCCGACGACAGACAATTCCACGTATTCGATCCGGTTCGCGGCAGGCTGACGCTCAGTTTTGCGGCTGGACCTGGCGACATCACGTGCCTCAGGTTTGTGCCCGACAGCAGACGGCTCTTTAGCGGTGGAAAGGACAGCATGCTCAGGCTTTGGGACATCGAGACGGGCCAGCAAATCCGCGAACTGAGCGGGCATCTCGCGGCGATCACGTGCCTGGACATATCGCGTGACGGTCGGATGGCGGTTTCGGGCAGTCTTGACGGGACGGCTCGCCTCTGGAACCTGGATCGCGGGTGTAAACTCGAGGACTATCAGATCGACGGCGAGGGGGGGCACCTGCGCCACGTAATGTTCGCCCCCGACAATCAGAGTCTATGGGTAGGGTACTCCCGCGGAGCAACGGTAACTTGTCCGCTTTCCGAGATTCTGGACTATCCGGAACTGCCGAATCCGCCGCCGAACCAGTGACTGCCCTGAAGGGAGTGTTACATGGAGCCCGCCGAAGAACTGTTGGGGCCGTTTCGGCCGTTGTCGATTTGGTTGGCCGAACAACCCTCGGAGACCATGTTCGAGCGAATGCGGTTGTTCCGCCGCATCGCTGCCGAAGTTCAGTCGTTGCACAGCCGCGGGCTGATCCATGGGAGTATTGATCTCGACCATGTCCGCATCGGGCCGAGTTTGGAGGCGAGCCTTGCGCCGGCGAACTCACCGCTGCAACTGGGGGGCGAATCGCACGATCCGGAGTGCTGTCCTCCGGAGTTCGCGGGCATGGCACCGGTCGACTTGCCGCAAGAGGTCAACGCGGCCCATGCCGCACTGGCCGCTCACGGCGTGACATGCGATGCGAGGCGGATCGACGTCTATCAGCTCGGCGTTCTGCTATGCCATCTGCTCACGGGCGAACCGGTGATGGCCTATCTCTATGATGCGGATGTCAAGCGTCGGATCCCTGCGCAGCTTCGGCCGATACTGGACCGCGCCCTCGGACATGAAGCGGCGACGCGGCTAAACGATTGCGAGGAAATGCTCCGTTTCTTCGACGATGCGCTGGCAAGACTTTCATCCTCTGACGCGGCGGCGCGCGAAACACCGCCGCGTGGCAGCGTGGTTGTGCCGAGCAGCGATACGGTGAGCATGCGACCGCTACCGACGCCTGTCGGCGGTTCGCTGGATGGGCAAGCCCCGTCTCAAGACGTCCTGCCGAACGCCAGTATGGGGCATTTCCGCTTGCTCGAACGGATCGGCCGCGGCGGGATGGGCGACGTCTATAAGGCGTATGACGAGTCGCTGGAACGTTTCGTGGCCATCAAGGTCCTTCCCCCGGAACTCGCCCGCGACGAAGAATTCGTCCTCCGCTTTCGCGCCGAGGCTGTCGCGGCGGCGAAGATTGGCCACCCGAACATCGTTCCCGTGTATTTCTTTGGCCAGGAAGGCGGACTGCACTTCTTCGCCATGCAGTACATCGAGGGGGAGTCGCTCGACCAGCGGTTGCGGCGACTGGGGCGATTGTCGGCCGCCGAGGCTCTCAACCTGACCCAACAATGCCTGGGTGCGCTGCAGGCGGCGCATAAGCACCGGCTTGTGCATCGCGACGTGAAACCCGGAAACATACTGCTGGAAGCAGCAACGGGGCGAGCCCTGCTGGTCGACTTCGGCCTGGTCCGCGCCGCCGGCAGCACGCGGCTGACGGTGACCGGTACTGTGATGGGCACGGTCGACTACATCGCCCCGGAGCAGGCCCGTGGGGAGCTGGTCGACGACCGCGCCGACATTTATTCTCTGGGCGTCGTTCTTTACCAACTCCTGGCCGGACGGCTCCCCTTCGAGGCCGACAGCGCCGCCGTGATGATCTTCCGCCACGCTTACGAACCGCCGTTTCCGCTGGACGAGGCCGCCCCCGATGTGCCTGAACCTCTCCGCGCCGTGGTCGCGCGGATGATGGCCAAGAATCCGGCCGAGCGCTATCAGAACTGCCAGGAAGTTTACGACGATCTGCGAGCTTTTCAGGAAGGGCGGCCGGTCGCCGCGGTGCGGGCAGGCGGCCCTGGTGCCACCTCCGTGCTGGCGGCGCCGTTATCCAATCCCGAACTCGAACCGCCCGACAGCCTGGCTAGATTGACGGGCTTGCCCCGCTTCGGACGAATGCGCGATTGGGCTGCGACGATCTTCCGCCGTCACGCCCCCGAGTTCGTCAAGCAGATGCAGACGACATCGCAGTGGATCGACGGCGCGGTCGCCGAATACGAACGCCGTGCTCACCGATTGGCGAAATTAGCGGCCGAAGCGAAACAGATCGCCGCCGCGCTGGCCACTCAACTGGAGGAGAATCGCACAGCGGCCGAAGCAGCCGCCGAGGAGGCTGCTCGGGCGGGCGACGATGACCAGCGGCGTGTGGCAGACGCCAGTCGTCGGCAATCCGAGGAGAACGCCGCTTCATTGGCTGCGCAGCTGGAACAACAGCAGTTCGAGAACGGGGAGATTGAAGTCCAATTGCGTAAGGTCGAGGCGACGCTCGCCCGGCTTCGCGGCCAGCGCGATCTACTGCAAGCGCGGTTCCAGATGGCCAACCTCCGCCGCCAGTTTGAGACACAAAAAGGGCACGCTCTGGCCAATGGTCTTCCCGTGTCGGTGATCCTCCTTGTCGCCGCGTTGATCAGCCTCGCTATTGTCGTTCCCTTGGCGTGGCACCTGGCCCCCGCGCCGGGCGACTCGCCGGTGAATTATCGCGCCGATGCAGACGGTACGCCGGCACCCACACGGCCCAATGAACCAACCGTACGGTCCTTCGGCGGCCATACCACCCAACCGCGCCCCGTTACGGAACAACAACTCACGCAACTCATGATCCGCAATTCGATCGGCATGGAACTGGTGCTAATCTCCGCCGGTCAATTCATGATGGGAACGGACCAAAGGGATCTCGATTTGCTGATGGAGCGAGGCATTGAGACAGGCGCGCTTGACCGCGAACATGGCCCGAACGAGATGCCCATACACACCGTGAGAATCAGTAAGCCGTTCTATCTCGGCAGACTCGAAGTCACCCAGACACAATACGAAAAGATCATGGGGAACCACGCGAGCCGATGGATGGCAGGTGCACAGCCCCCGAACACCTCCCCGTCGACACCATCGTCCGCGGCGGGGGACTACGGAGATTATCCAGTCGATAGCGTTGACTTCACTCAAGCGGACGAGTTCTGCAAAAAGCTCTCGGCACTCGACGCGGAAAAACTGGCTGGCCGCGCATACCGGCTCCCGACCGAAGCGGAATGGGAATTTGCCTGCCGGGCAGGCTCCGACACGGCCTATAACACTGGGGAGCTCGCCTTCCCGAGAAATTTCAATTATGCCGACCGCAAATCGAACGGTGCTTTCCGCTCAAGTCGCGGCGGCACGGTGCCCGGAGGATCGTATCCCCCAAACGCCTTTGGCATATTCGACATGCACGGAAACGTTGCCGAATGGTGCGCCGACGACTATGTATCCGATGCCTATGCGCATAGCGCAATAGTGGACCCGAAAGTACCGGCGAGAACTGCGATTCCGCTCGGCCGCGTTTCCGTGGATGCTCACCGCGTCCTACGCGGCGGTTCCTGCGTCGATAGTGATCTCGCGTGCCGCTGTGCGTTTCGCGGACATGGTGTACCTGCCCTCGCGTATTCGTATCCTACGGGGTTCCGCGTCGTCTGCGAAGTGAAGTAACGGTCCACGGATGACGCTGTCAGGTTATCAAGAAGCGGCCATCAAGGCTCGGCTGGAAGCATCCCGGATGGAGCACTATGAGCACATTGGCCTGGACGGGCCGCACACCCTTCTGCGGGAACTCCTTACCAACGATCCGTTTCTCGTCCATTGTCCGTCCGGCTTTCGGGGCTGCCAGGGCGAGTTGTGGTATGTGCGCCTCGCTCCGCCTCTGGAAAGCGAGCACGGCCGCCACGAGCAAGACGATAGCGCCGACGGCGAAGACGGAGTGGCCAATCAGGTCAACGGTGCCCTCGCTGCCCATGATACGGATATGCGGGAAGCCCTGCCAAGCGTACGTTAGTTGGCAACCGCCAGCCAGCGCAAGTTGATGAGTGGCACCCCAGTTCACGCGGCAGGACCACCGTCTGATCTGCAGAATAATTCCCGCGAACAATGCGAGCCAGGCCCCGACGGTCAGCCAGCCCCTCAGGTTAAGCCCGAACGTGAATAGGCTCGAGGCGACCGGTGGCGAGAGAGAGAACAATCCGAGCGCGGGTGCAATCTGCCAGAGCAACGTTGGAGCCAGAACTAAGGCGGCAGCGTGGTTCACCAGGTTTGCGTCTTCTGTATTGTGCACATCGACAATCCGAAGTGTTGGGCTCACCCACGTCATTCGCCCAGCGGCAGCATAAATCGGCCTCACGGCGGCGGTATCCGGGCCGCGGCGGAAATTTCAGGTGGTGGATCTTCTGCCAGGTGGACTCGCGTGCCTATACTAATGCCCAGCAATCGAGAACACGTGGCGACGCGCTGGTGCGTCGCGCGAGGGTCTTTTTCCCTGACGACAACGGTGACAGAACCATGAGCTGGAATGCTGGACAATTGATCAGGTGCAAATGCTGTTGTGGGGCCTTTCTGGCCTTTCTGCTGTTGGCATCATCATGGCCATTGGCGGCAGCCTCCCCCGTTTCAGCATCCGACGGCGTCGGTGCAGTGGCCGCGCGTCCGGGCGGCTTTCAGTATTTCGTGGGAATCGTCGGCAATCCGTCAGTGCCGGATATCTCGTGGAGTGACGAGCAGCTGGAGCAGATCAAGGTGCTGGGGGTCAATATGATCCAGCTGAGCATTGCCTGGGCGCACCGACCGGCAGATGAGGTTGTGAACCTGGAGGACCTGGATGCGGCCCAGCGCGAGAAGTTCGCCCATCGACTCCGACAGGCGAAGAAGCACGGTCTCAAGCCGATGGCGCACTTCGGCATACCGAGAATGGTCGACGGTCGTCCGGCCTGCGTTCTGGACCCGGCGGTGCAGGAGAGATACCGCGTGTTATTGACCGAATTTATGCAGTCGTTTCCGGAAGTGAACGACGTATTGGTATACACGTTTGACCAGAAGGCGTGGCTGTGCAGCGAATTCGGTCCCTGTCCGCGCTGCACGGGGCTGCCGCTGGACGAGCGGCTGCCTGGCTTCCTGAACCTGCTCCACGACACGCTGCAGAGCTGCCGACCCGGCAGCCGACTGTGGTGGAAACCTTGGGAGCTCTCCAAAGGTCAGCTCGTGGCCATCCTGGGCCAACTGAAGTCCGAGCACTTGGGGCTCGTGCTGAACCCTTCCACGAGCAACGAAGTGTATCCGTTCAACGAGCGTTCATTCAAATCCGATTTCGGTGTCAAGCAAGCTGTGCGAATGGCAGGCGAGCGGAATATCCCGGTGCTGGGGGAATTTGATCATACGCTGTACAAGCCGCTGTACCAGATCGAAGATTTCTTTCCTCGGCTGATCTACGAGCAGATGGAGGGTTGGAAGGAGTTGGAAGGCGTGGTGGGCGTGAAAGAGTACTATGGTTTTGCGCCGTCCACGTTTTCGGTGAACGCGGCCATGCTGCAGGCGTGGATGAAGACTCCAGACGCTCAGCTTGATACGCTGCTGCAGGAAATCGCGGAGCCCTACGGACCTGCAGCGGCGCCGCTGATGAGGCAGGCGTGGGAGTACGTGGCGCAGTCGGTCGAAGCGTATCCGTGGGACACAACTTATTTGATCGGCCAAATGGGATTAGATCGCGGTCAAGACGGTTCGCATGGCTGGCAGCCGGCATCCATTATCAACGCCACCTGGGATACACCGATCTGGAAAGCGAATCGGCGAGCCCACTTCATGCTCACCGAAGAGAACAAGGCTCATCCCTGGCTGTTCGAAGACGCCGGCTTGCGGCTGGAGGATTCTGCTGCACTCGCGATGAAAGCGGTAGCGGCGTACGAGAAGGCCCTCGAGGCGGGAAGTGCCAAGGCCGACGATATCCGCACTCAGCGTGAAGTCGTCTGGAGTTCGGCGCGTTCAATGCGTGCGAAATCACTCCACCTGCTCGAGACGCTGGCAGCGCAGGATGCACGTACCGTGATGGCAGATAAACGGCAGTTCGCCCTGGTGGCCGCTCGATTGCAGCGGTTGCTCGAGAAAGATCTGGAGAACCAGGGGGGACGCGCGGCGATGGCAGAGAAGCTTGCCGAGTTTCAGCGCGACCCGAAAGCATGGCTGCAGGCGAATCTCAATCCCAGCTTGGGCGAACACACACCCCAAGGCTACGAGCAGTTTTCGAATGCCACGATGGATTGGGAAGTCTGGAAGTCGCCGCCTGCCACCAGTGAGGCGGAAGACCAGCACCCGTGATCAATAGGAACCGGACGCGTCGTTGCCATGGGCGGGGGCTGTGGGATCATTATCGCGAGTCGGTTTAGAAGCCTCGACAGCTACCGACGCGTCGAAGCCGATGCCATCGAGCGGCACGCGTCCTGAAATTCGTCGTGGCGACCTACCTGAGCCTGTGGCTCTTAGAGCGCAATGACAAGACGAATTCGTTCTTCGACGGAGATGTGTCGTGGGGCGTTTGCTCTCCAAACAGATTGAAGCTGTCACATTCCAGGACGCCGAGACGCTCTTCCTGGCCGACGAACAGCTCGGTGAATTGTTATCGAGTAGACTTGAGAGACTGGATTCAGGTGCAAGCAGCAGGAAAGCCCATGATGCGACCTGATCTGACGTGCACGTTTCCTTCGGCCACACAACTGGCGGCGTTGGGCACCGAGGCGTCTGAACTGCAAAATATCGAACACGGGATGTCCAATTACCAAGTGGAAGAATCACGTATTCCCGTCCCCTGCGATCGCTCAATGTGTCGCTCACGCGGCGTTTTATCTTCGTTCTGCGGTTGCTAGTTCGATGTCGGCGTATTTCTGTCCGGTTCTAAGTAGCTTGCAGCCACGGTGATGGAGTATGCGATTCTCGCATACATGTGGGCGTGTTGTCTCGGAATCACCCTTAGGGGCTAGCGTGTTTGACGGGATTGCACCAGTAGAGTAGGATGCCGTTCGTTGTCACCACCATTTTGCGGGGTCAGACGGACATCGGTCGTGCTCCCGTCGAATTGCTGATCTACATGCAGAGGTCCACGCGTCATGAAATCGCTCACGCACCTGTTCTGTGTCTTATCGCTGGTAATCAGTGGCGCCACGCTGTGTCGAGCCGACGTAGTCTGGGATTACGAGATTACGAACGACGGCGCTATCGTCGGGCCCGATGACTTCCTAGGAATACAGGTGCGGCTCTATAACAACTCGACAAACGGAGAGACGTTTGGGGTGATCGCTGCGGGGGCGAAATTCGAAGTGAATTCTTATTCGTACAGCGTTCCCAACCATTACCAATTCACTGCCGAAGTGAATGAGAACTTGAAGACGCAGACGATAGTGGCAGGAAGCTACTTGGATTTTGAGTTCGGAGTGTATGAACCGGCAATCGGATTATCTGTACCCGAGGGCGAGTATATTTCTCACATTTCCCTGGGCATGCGGAAGATACGGTTCTATGATCCATCGGACACCGTCCTGGTCGATCCAGCGGCACCCAATCCCAGGGCCTTCCACTGGTCGGTCACGTCGGTCCCCGAACCGTCCACGTTTCTGCTGTTTGCCGCCGGACTGCTGGGATTCATCGCGCTGCGATGGCGATCGGTTCGAACCAGGTGATGTTGGCCACGGGCCAGCGGCTGGTACGCGTGCCCGACGGTACCTCGTCCGCTCGGCACGCCGGTTTTCGGGACTTCTCGGCGATCAACCGCAGCGCTGCTGAGCATTAAGGGTCTTCGATTACGCGGGTGGTGCTGCCGCTCTGGACTCGGTTTCTCTGGCGAGTGGCGTTTCTTGCGCGCCTGTGTGTCACAATGTCCAGCTGACGCTGTCATCGTTCCAAGGCAGCGTCCTGCGATACAGGTTGATGGTAGCTGAGAGAGTGGAACCAGACGCGGCGCAAGCTCTCAGGAGGTACTCCTTACTCGGAAGAAATCGACGAAGACATCACAAAGCGATCTGCAGCCAATTCTCCTGGGACTCCCAGAGACCGGCCATCGAAACCGCGCGAGAATACGCCGCCTTCGAGTATTCACCGGACGTGGCGGACGACGTCGTGAAAGTCGTTGAGATGTGTGAGCAGAATCATCTGCGCACCGAGACTGGTCCCAGCGCCGAGAAGGCGTGGGTATTGGTGCAGGGCATTGATTTGAAATTGACTCCACACGTTCGCGATTGCTGGCGCTGGCGGCTGGTCTGCCTTCGTGCCCTGATCGATGCTGAGCTACTTAAGACTCATGAAAAGCTCGAAGGCAAGGTACTTCAAGCGGCCTTTCGCGAGTTGACGAAAATGAACCACGCGGAGCAGTCACATTCCATGCCGATACGCCCGCCGCGAATCAGCGACGCCGATGGCAACTTATTGTCACGTTCCGCCTGCGAGCCTGATCACCACGGTTGAATCGGACTCGGACACTGTCACTCCGCTGAATTCCGCTTGGCAGGCGGGCGTAGTCACTGTCACTCGATCGCCTTTGCTGCTGATCTGAGGCTTATCGCTGAGCCCCGTCAGCACGATACGTTGGATTCCATTGAACAGCGGGTGCGGCCCCTTGCCTTCGGTCAATGCTTCGCATCCCATGATCTCGAGTGAGCCGTCGTCATTGCCCGCCTGCAGAAAACGTGTATGCAGTATTCCTTTTTCCACGCGTTTGACGTTTAGCGGATCGAAACCTTGAGGCCAGATGACACGGCTGCCATTCGATTCGAAGACGAGTTTCCAGCCGGGGCGGGAGAGGAAGTTGGTCTGCTCGGCCTGTCGTTGTTCCAGCATCGCCGCGACGTCGGCGCTGGCTTGAGTCGCCGTCGTGCAGCGTTCGGTCTGTGTGAAGTCGGCAGCGGCGCCAGCGGGGAGGTGGGCCAGAACGCTGGCCAAGTCGGAATCGAGATGTCGCGAACCATCTTTGGCGAAACCGACCTTCCAGTCCGGTTGAAAATGATCGAGCAGGATGGCCATGGCAACGCCAGTCCAGTAGGCTCGATTGCGTACGTCGTCGGCCTTGAAGCCCTTGTCCAGGAAGTTGCGCGAATGCGTTCCCGAGACGCAGCACTGGACATAAGCGGCAGTTCCCTCGATGACTTCGGTTCCCCGTTCGTAGGCTGAGAATTTGGGATCGAGTCGACTGAATCGCTCTTGTCGCAGCTTCATTGCCGCTTGCCCCCACGCCATCGTCTCTGATTGATCGTTCGCCGAGATGGCTCGCCGCAGTGCTTCGACTTCCAGTCGGCTCAGCGCCAGCAGCTCTGCATCGTCCAACGGATACATGAACAGATCGGCTTCATTCGCGCCCCATTGTCGGCCGGTGGTGGCTTGGAAAACATGGAAGGCTTCGTGGATGGCGACCGCTGCGCGGTCGCGCAGCGTCATGTCGGCTGGAAAAGAGTCGGCCATGAGAGTAGCCGTCGACACGCCGCCAATGGGAGCCGACGAATTGGCGACGACCGACGGGTGGCGGCCTTCGAAGACCGCCACGCCAGAGTTGTGCACAAAGCCCTCGGGAAGAGCCGGATGGCGAAACAGATAGGTACTTGAGCCGTCGTAAATCGCCAAGGGAATGCGCGTCGGGTCAAACTCCGGCCAATAAGCCTGCTGCGCTGCGAGCGTCAGCACCTCATCATTGAGCGAAGCAGCCTGCTGCAGCGCCACGTCGTCGTCGGACACGAGACTCAATAAGACAGAAGGGAGCAGGACCAGCAGCAGATTGTGAGACATGACTCTTCTCCGAACCTTCCGAACGGGCTGGACGAACACCGGGACGCGGCCAGGCAGTTCTTAACCGGCCAAACGACCGGGTCGCGTCGGGGCGTCTCCAGCGTTTCTTTGTGATTGCGGGGCCGAGCCTATTCGGGCTCGAGCGAATAGAAGATCAGTCGGGAATCGCGTCGTTGCGGTATGGCAACCTCGATTCCATTTTCGCGAATGTCTTTGCCGGTGATGACCCACTGCTCACCTGAATCGTAATCCTCGAACCTCCATTTCTTTCGCGGGTCTATCGTGAGAAGGTCGAACGTCATCGCTCGCACATCGTTGCGTGCGCGACGCAGCGCGACCAGCATTCCTGTCTGTTCCTGGGGGAGATAGAAATGGTAAGCGGTCCAGGCCGCGGGACTGCGCTGCT
This sequence comes from uncultured Planctomycetota bacterium, assembly GCA_963802295.1. Taxonomy (GTDB): domain Bacteria; phylum Planctomycetota; class Planctomycetia; order Pirellulales; family Pirellulaceae; genus JAJRVM01. The sequence continues at coordinate 114,480 of CAWDIM010000021.1, forward strand.
GATTGGCCAGCGGATAGTAGTCACCCAGGAAGTACTTCTTGCAGCGTTTCGCTTGTACGACACTGGCTTTGATCTGGAGCCATTGCTCTGGGGTTTTCGCGACGAGGGCATGCTCCATACCCGGACTGAGCGCGCAGCGGGATTCGTACCTGTCAAAGAGCGTCCAGCCTCGAATCATGCTTCCCTGGATAGGAAGCCAGTATTGAATCCCATAGCTCTGGTCCTGCGTCGATTCGGCCGTCGCTTCCGGCCAGCAGTTGTAGTCGCTGCGCCAGAGCGGCTGGCCGCGTGCGATCGATTCCAGATCGATACGGCGTCCGCCGCTGGCGCAGTTGAGAATCGCCAGCTGGGGGAATTGACCACGAAGAGCGTCCCAGAAGGCAAGATGGCCTTCCATGAATCGCATCTCGTTCATTCCCCAGCGGTCCGGGACAGCCGTCGTCTCCAAGTAAGGATTCGGCTCGATGTTGAAGTCTTCCTCATACCAGTCGATATCATAGTCCCTGATCAGGCCTCCGACGATATCGATCGCCCACTGCAATGCCTGAGGGTTGCCCAGATCCAAGAGCAGCGTCTGTCCATCGCGGATCTTCCCGTCCGCATTGGCCGTCAGGAAATACTCCGGGTGTGCGAGTGTAATGGGGCGGCCGTGAATGGCTCGGCACGGTTCGACCCACACCAGAAACTTCATTCCTGCGGCATGCGCTGCATCGCTTACGGGCTTGAGTGTGCCATGGTGCCAATTCGGATTGGGGCGCCAGTCTCCGGCCATGATCCCCCAATCTCCCTCGAACACCGTATACGACGGAACCGTTCCTGTTCCGTACCAGCCGGCATCGAACCAGTAGACGTCGAGCGGGATCTCGTATTTCCGAATCTGCTCGATGATCTCCAGGTGTTCGTTCGAAGGAATGCCGCCCCATACGACTCCGGAGATCGGCGGCTCGACCAGAGTGCCGTTGATGCGTGGCGAGAAGTGTTCCAGCACGAGCCTGCGGAACATGTTCTGGCCGTGCATGATCTCTCCCTGCCAGTACAGAGCGAGATTTAACGTGGAACGGGCGGTTTCTCCGGGATGCAGCACGGAATCGAAATTCTCGATTCCTGCCAGGATCGTCGAGTGACCGCCCCCTTGATGGTCAAAATACGCGCGCCATGCGCCGCTCCAACCGAGCCCGATAATCAGGCCGTCGTTGCCGGTCTGGTAATTGAAGAACGGCAGCCAGATGGCACTCGCACGTTTGTCGTACGGAAGATGATAGGCATGGGTCTGAGCCCATTGGGCGTTCGTCGGGGTGTCCATCGGAATCCGACGGCGTTTGTCCCACATCGAATTCTGCATGACTTCGGTCATGAAGAGGAAGTCATCTTCATGTCCAGGCGACCCAACCGAACGGTGCAGCAGAGGCATCGAGCCGTCTGCCGCGTTCCAATAGGTGTCGATTCCCCAGAAATCGTGGACCTTTGCCGAATCGGTTTGCCCATCGTTGCGGACGCGGACCGTCCACTGCAAAGCCGGCAGGTCCCGAAACTCGGTCAATTGCATTTCGCACGTTAAGGAAGTCTGCTGGTCGTGCCAGCGCAGGACGTGTGTACGGGAGTTGTCAGCCTGCCAATCTCTCGACTCAATCTGTGCCGTCTCGAGCTTGACCCATTCCCGGCTGCTCCGTTCTCCGCATCGAAACGAGAACGGCAGGTCGCCGACATATCGCGCGGCGTCCGCGTTGCCTTGGTTCAGCAGAAAGCTCTTCCACTTTGCGACGAACGCCATTTCGCTTTCGGCGGGCTGTGACGAGTATGGCTCAACGGAAATCTCCGCAGCAGGGATGCTGCCGAGACATTGAAGCAACGCGAGGACGAGAAGGAGCCTGTGTATCATAATGCCATCCTTTCATGACGCATTCAACAGTGCCATTCTGACGGTGCAGCAAGTCGGTGTCAATTTCCGATGTCTTGCTGAAACTCATATCGTGCGCGGAATCGGCACCCTGAGCTGCCCGTCGGAGGCGGGCTCTACCGTAGCCTGGGACGCAGCGAAGCGAAGCCGCAGGAAACAAGGCATGAAGAGCGCGGCGATCGAGTCGAGCGGATACCATCAAACGGCTCATGGCGGAGATCGCAACCAATCCCCGGTGCGGTTCGTGATGCATCTCGGCAGCCAACAGCCTCGTCAGCCCTTTCGAGCCAACGCGGGTCGGGCGAATTTCTTGATGGCGACGGCGATGCCAACCAGGATCGCCCCGGCGGCGATGCCTGCCAGCAGGTTCAGCAGCAAGGGGACGAAGAACTCTCGCGCTGCACCGCCGTGCGCCAGCGACTCAATCACGTGGTGAAGCGGTCCAATGCCATGTGCCAGTATGCCACCTCCGACGGTGAACATCGCGGCAGTCCCGGCGATCGACAGGAATCGCATCAGCCATGGAGCGAGCCAGACAATCCCGCGACCACTGGCACGCCCCAGACGCTCATGCAACTTGTCGCCGGTTCGCAAGCTGAGATAGAGACCGATATCATCCAGTTTGATGATGCAGGCGACCAGGCCATAGACGCCTACGGTCATCAGCACGGCGATTAAGGAGAGCACGGCCAACTGCCTGCCGAACGTTGCTTCGCTGACGGTTCCGAGCGCAATGACGATGATTTCGGCCGACAGGATGAAATCGGTGCGGATGGCGCCCGGATCTTGGCCTGCTCCACAGCCACCATGTCGACTTCAGGACGTGCCAAGGCCTCCCGCCGCTCGCTTTGCTCCACGAGCGTCTTCGCTCGGCCATGCAGCCACTTGTGCAGCAGTTTTTCAAAACCCTCGAAGCAGAGGTAGGCACCGCCAACCATCAGCAACGGCTGCACCGCCACGGGCAAGATCGCGCTGATAGCCAGCGCGATCGGGACCAGGATCAACTTATTGACGGCCGACCCCTTGGCCACCGACCATACGACCGGCAGCTCTCGATTGACCTGGATGCCAACCATCTGCTGTGCGTTCAACGCCAGATCGTCTCCCACGACACCAGCCGTCTTCCGCAAGGCCACCTTACTCATCAGGGCCACGTCATCGAGGATCGTTGAGATGTCGTCGAGCAACGTAAGGAGCGTTGAAGCCATGTCGGGGGTCACCTGAAATATCATTGAGGATCTTGTTGGACAGCCGGGGATTCGAACAGTTTCTGCAAATTGGCGGCCGCTTCTCGAGTCTGTTTGCGCAGTCCCATTCGGATCAATGGTTGCCTGATCCTGCCCAAGAAGGTCTTGGGCGAGGTCTCGATGATGTGCGTTGTCGCCGTTCCATCCGGCGCAGCTGCCACGCGCAGGTCGTCCTTCTCCGGTCTGCACTGTTTGTAGTCAAGCCGTGCTTGTCGACAAGTTGAACACATTCGGCCGCATGAGGCCAGCCCTTGGCGGACACACGGCCCGCTGCGGCCCACGATGCGTTGCGTTCTATCCTCAACGCCGTCGCGCCAGCAAATAGGACTCGTCGGCGTTACTGGATGCATTAGCCATAAGCACGCTGAGTGCTCGAACCCACTCGGTCAAGCGTCGCCAGGTGATTTCATTGTCTGGGCCCGAAGAAGTCGCTGCCGCAGCAGTCGTCATGCGTCGACTCTGCAGGTTATCCCCGAACGCTGAGGTGGCCGAAATTCGTGCTTGCCGGAGGTGGGCTGTGTGAAGGTGGCTTGGCTGACTGGACTTGGCGGTAAAGCAACCACCGGGGGGGATTCTCGGGCGGCCAGCATTTGGATTGAGCAGCGTGGGGCCGCGCGACTATAATCGAACCCCATCGCAGGTTTCCCTTCCTCGTTGCACACGCAGAATCGCCCACAACGGTCGGGACCGGCATGTTGTGGTGGCGAGTTCCCGAGCCTTCCTGGTGCGCTAACCAACCTGGATCTCTGTTGATTGAAGTGGAGCGACATGAGTAATATTAGTCGACGTCAGGTCCTTTCATCTTTGGGAGCTTTGAGCGGAGCGGCCTTGCTGAGCGGCTGTGGAGACCTGGTCAATTCTCATTCACTCAATGCGGACCAGCCCGCAATTGAGAAGGGGGGACCGACTGCACCCGTGGACGCACCGACACACGGCGAGCCTGCTCCGCAAGATGTTCCGGTGCCTTCGGCACTGAAATGGAATTACGTGCAACTCGATCCTGACGAAGTGGCAGATCGCGCCTATCGCATGTATCCGGACGGTTCGTGTATGTACGCGGTGGTTGGCAGTATCGTGACCGCGTTGGCCGACAAGATGGGAGAGCCGTTTCGGTCATTTCCGCTGCACATGATGCGTTATGGTGCGAGCGGAGTCGGTTCGTGGGGCTCGCTCTGCGGAGCAGTCAATGGCGGTTGTGCGGCGATCGGCCTCATTCACGGTGAGAAAGACCGGGAGGCTCGCGAGGCGCTCATTACCGAATACGGCGTGTGGTACGAAACGACGCGGTTGCCGCGGTATCAGCCCGCAGAGGGTCAGGAGACCGAGACGTCCCAGGCCAGCGCTGCCGGATCGCTGTTATGCCACGTCTCGGTCGAGCAGTGGTGCACCGCGAACAACTCTGATCCGTACAGTGCACAGCGCAAAGAACGGTGTCGTCGGCTATCGGCCGACGGCGCGCGCAAAGTGGTGCAGTTGCTGAACGCTGACCTGGCCGGGGAGTGGATCGAAGGAGAGCTGACACCTGAGGTCTTCGCCTGCGTTGACTGCCACGGCAAGGGGAAGGAGAGCAGCGTGATGGCGAGAATGAACTGCGGCACCTGCCATCAGTTCGAAGGCAAGCATCCGTAATACGGCCGGGCCGCCGCCCCTGCGGGGAGAACGTTCCCCTTGGTGCGCTGACTGTCGAACGCTTGTCCAGACGGACGCTCGGCGTGTGGGCATTCTGCAGTCGATCACTTGAGCAAGCCGACGAATTATGTCGTGTCACACGTCACTCGTACTGTTTTGTCTGCTGTGACGGTGCTGGTCGCGCTCGTGGCTTGGGGTGTGGACGAACAGCCGCGATTACCCTGCGCGTCACTCAATCTACGCCGCGCCGCCCCGATCAACATATGGGACGAGTCGATACCGCGTGGCAATGGAACGATGGAACTGCTGTTGTGGGACGACCGTCATACCAGAACAGGCCCTATCTTAGGAAGAGACTTGCGCAAGGATATTCTGGAGCGAGCTATGCTCAAGATGAGGCAAGGTGTGCGCGTCGTGCGGTGACGAGGCTGGTGCGGGTCCTAACGGTTTTGTCGCACATCTCGGCGGGACCGTGCTCCACCGGTTGTTGGCGATCCTGTCCCGGTTCCAACGGTGCGCCGCCTGGAAGAGACATGCAATCCCTACCCGTCGGGGCGTATGAACGACGCGTTCTTTGCCATTTGGGTATTGAGGTCCGCGCACGGCAAGACTCAGGAGGTTCACGATGAAGACCGACGTTCCGCTACAACTGCGCTATGGCGGCGTTGTGCTGCTGATCCTCGGTCCCCTCCTGGCTCTCCTGGCCGGCGGTTTGTATCTGCAATCGAGGCGAGCGCAGAGCTGGCCGACCGTCGAGGCCCGCGTGACTGAGTCCAAGATTGCGGTCTCGAAAAAGGCGAGCGGCTTTCGCCGTAGCCAGACTTCGTTCCGAGATTATTACACGGCAGTTATTCAATACGAGTATGTGGTCAACGGCGAGCGGTTCACGGGGAACCGCATCGCGTTGGATGCCTCGCGATCAAGCGGCTTCGATCACGATGTCGCGGAATCCTGGGTAGGACAGTATCCGGTTGGGGCTGCCGTCACAGTCCATTATTCCCCGCATCGTGCGGAACAGTCCGTGATCGACCCGTCCGCGAATACAGTGTTGCTGTCGATGGTGGCCGGTTTCGGCGTCTTCGCCATTCCAACCGGTTTGATGCTCCGCTGCATCGGTCGTCAAATGCACCCAGTGGAAATGGTGGCTGCGCCAACCCCCAAGAGCGCCGACTCGCCGGTCCCGCGTCGCCCTGGCGCCTCGTCCCCGTTTCAAACCGTCGCGCCGCGCCGCCTCCTGTTGTTGGAAATAGATAGAAGACACCCAAATAGATAGAAGACACCCCAAATTTGGTCCCCAGAATCCGGTGGACACTTGGTCGCGGCTGGCGGCGTGGCAGTGGCAGGAACGCCAAAAGGCTGGTCGTAATACCTCCGTGGTGGGGGTGCGGTGACATGCGTATGTCACCGAGACTGCGGTTTTGACGTGCATGGACTCGCCGCGCCGCGAGCTCGACCTAGAATTCCCTTGCCCCTCCCGAGGGAACTCGGCCCTCTGTGAGGAAACGTGCACATGACAAGACGAAGCGTGTGGCAGGCACAAAGGAGTGGCCGATGCCTGGCTATGCGCAAGTATCTGGTGCGGGAAGGGGAAGTCGCGACCTATCACTGCTGGTCCCGCTGCGTCCAACGGTCCTTTCTCTGTGGCTACGATCCCGTCACCGGACGGGACTTCAGCTATCGCCGCGGCTGGGCGGAAAACCTGCTCGCTTATCAGGCCGGCGTGTTTGCCGTCGATGTGGGCAACTACAATCTGCTGAGCAATCACGCGCACAACATCCTCCGCACACGCCCCGATATTGCCGCGACCTGGTCGCACGAAGAGCTGGCCTGGCGGTGGAAACGGGCCTGGCCAGAGTTCCTCGACGGTCAGTGGGTGCGGGAACCGAAGGACCGGGAAATCGAGGAGCTGCTGGTCCTGCCGGAGAAATTGGAGTGGATCCGCCGCAATCTGAGTTCCCTCTCCTGGTTCATGGCCCGCTGGAAAGAGCCGATCGCCAGGGTGTGCAATAAGGAGATGAAGAGCTCGGGCCATTTCTGGGAGGCGCGATTCGGCTGCCGCGAGCTGCTCGATCGCGAGGCGACGGCGAGCTGCTTTTTCTATGTCGATCTGCAGCAATTGCTCGCGGGCCTGGCCGCCTCGCTGGAAGAATCGAAGTATTCGGCTATCTACCGACGGATCCTGGCCGCCAAGCAGCAGGAAGCGGAACTGTCGCTTGAAGCCTTCCAGGAGGACAATCCGGAAGGTCTGTACGCCTTTTCCAGCGCCGACGCCGAGACGCTGTATGCCGATTGCTGGCTCTCGCCCATCACCGCCAATGGGCCGCTGCTGACGGCCGATTCGCTCCGGGCGCCGCAGTGGGAGCCGAGCCGGGCGGTGGAACTGCGGCCAACGTCTCCGCCGCAGGGTGTGGTCGAGGGTGACGCGAAGGTCGGTGCGGAAGAGGAACAGGAACAGAAAGAGGAAAAAAAAGTGGAACACGAACAGACTTGCCGCCGCCACGGACCGGCGGACCTGGCAGCGTCTGACGGCGTCTCGGAGGGGGATGCTCCATCCGGCAGTGACGCTACGCCGCCCCGTCGACCGCGCCGGCGACGAGCGTCGGACGCGGCGATTCTGGATATCCCCTGGCCCGAATATCTGCGCGTCGTGAAAGCGGTCGCTGCGCTGACCATTCAAGAGCGGCAAAACCCAGCGACGGCCAACATCGCTCGCCTGCAGCTTGAAGAGACGCTGACGCGTTGGGGAGTGAATCCGCAGGCGTGGCTGCTGCAGCTTGAGCAGTTGGACAACCGCTGCACGCGGGCCCTCGGGGCGCCGCACCGGATGATGCAGCGGGCGGCCGAAATGGCCCAACAGTGGCTGCAGGGGATTCAGCTCTGCCGCGAAATATTTCTGGCCGACACGAGCCCACCCGCCGAGCCTGCGGACGAGTTCACGTGACGCCCCTCCGGGGACTGCCGCGCACGTTGAGCCTGCAGCCGGCGCGAGCTTGACTTGAACGGGCTAATATTTCACTTCTCCAGCCAGCTTGTGCGCTCGCCGTCCGCGCTGAACTGCCGCCCACACGGCCTTTCCACCGCTTTCATCCCGCCATTCTCGGTCCCCGCCCCCTTCTCCGCCCCGCTAGCAGAGCCATTCCTCTCCGGCGCCCAACACGCGGCGCCCAACACGTCGGCCCATCAAATTCAGGCTGTCTTCCTTTTCCCCGTCGGCCATCAAATTCAGGCTGTCTTCCTTTTCCCGTGAATTCTGTGTGTCTTCCTTTCTGGTGTCGCGGGACTCGACGCCCGTCTGGGAGTCACGGGGAGTCACGGCTGAAGGTCTGCAACTCGAGGCCGCTGCGTTCGCCGGCGACCGGTTCCAGGTGAGCGGAGAAGCGGAATTGGGTGGCCTGGGCGTCGAGTCAACTGCCGAAGCCTGGGCCGGCATCGGGTGCACTGCAGAAGCGGATTTCTCGTGCCAGAACGGCAAGTTCAACGCGGAATTGGGCTTAGGTGTTGCGGTGGGAGTGGGCGGCAAGCTGGGAGTAGGTTTCTCGATCGACGTGTATGAAGTCCGCGATAACGTGGTGAATGCCGGGGAACGTGTCAGTACGTTTGTCATCGACGCCACGCAACAGGTCGACGACGCGGCCGAACGTGTCGGCGCCTACGTCACCGACACCGCAGAAAACGCCAGCAAGTTGGTGCGCAGCGCCGGCAATGACGTGAAAGAGGCCGTCAACCAAGTTGCCAACAAAGTGGAACGGACCGCCAACCAGGTCAGCAAGTTCTTTAAGAAATCGTTCTAGTCTTCCATGCGAAGGGGATGATTGGGCAACACACAGCCCCCCACGGGCATGGACCTTGGGGGCTTTTTCGCGTTGCCTCTCCAGTCGTTGAGGCTGTGACGTTCCAGGAAATGAATGCCAAGGCGATGGCTCAGCGCGGCAAAACGTGGTAGCGTTTTCGCAAGGTGCACCGCAGGTCATCCGGCACCCGTTTTCCACGATAGTTATGTTGTGCTGCGGGGACCGCTCGCATTGCATCGGTTGGTGCGTTATAAACGGCAGTCGGCGGGTGTCGTCCACTTGCCGGTTCCCATGCGGGAACTACTTACATCAAACTCGTACGCTTACGGGATCAACCTCGAAATCACGGTCAAATGTTATGAGGACTCAAACGGCGGATCAGATTGGCGTTTGCAGTTGGTCGCTCCGGGCCACAGGACCGCACGACCTTGGGGAGAAGGTGAAAACTCTCGGTCTGAAGAAAGTGCAACTCGGCCTCACGCCGCACCGCGACGATCCGGGCACCTGGGAAGGCGTGCAGGAGATCCTTGGCGAATCCGGGATCTCGATCGTCTCGGGAATGTTTTCCACCATTGGCGAAGACTACACCACGCCCGCGACCATACGTAAGACGGGCGGAATCGTGCCCGACGAACACTGGGAGGGGAACCAGGCCGTAGCCGAAGCTGCGGCGCAACTGGCGCGGCAGATCGGCCTCCGGCTCGTGAGCACTCACGCCGGATTTCTACCCCACCAGCCGAGCGATCCAGCCTTTGACAAGCTGTGTGGGCGCGTCGCTACACTCGCCCGGATGTACGCCGAGATTGGCGGCTTTCTGCTGCTTGAATCCGGACAGGAGTCGGCAGAAACGCTCCTGGTGTTCCTGGACGAGATGACCAAGCGAGGGGTGCATAACGTGACCGTCAACTTCGACCCGGCCAACATGATCCTCTACGATATGGACGAGCCGCTCGAAGCGCTGCAGAAGCTGGTGTCCCACGTGCAACAGGTGCACGTCAAAGATGCGCAGCGAACCACCGTCAAGGGGGAGTGGGGCGCAGAGGTGGTCGTCGGAACCGGCGAGGTGGATTGGGTGGCCTTTGTGCGGATTCTGGCTGAGGCCGACTTCGAAGGCAACTACATCTTCGAGCGCGAAGCGGGTGACAACCGTGTCGAGGACATCGCGCAGGGAATCGTGGCGCTGAAGGCGGCCATGGAGCAAGTCGCATCGTAGCACCATGTGGTCCAGGATACGCGCCAGCGGGCGAGACGCTGAAGAACCCGCTGGCATGGCGGCCGCATTCGTAGGCCGAGGCTTGGTGAAGAACGCCGGATCACCGCCTATCCGGTTGTGAGGACGCGCATGATTGCGATCAAGCCGCACCATTTCGTGGATATCGTGACGGCATGCGGAGACGAATGACCGTTTTCTTCGTATTTTCCGGCGAGTTTTCCGAAATCGGCAGGCGTTCACGTTGGTCAGTCCTTTGCGGCGATCGTAGCCCAGAGTGGCGGATCGTCTGGAGTGGCTTGGGGCGGCAACGACAAACCAGAAAGGACGAACTGGAGGATGAGCGGCTCGCTGTGGCGATGGCGAACGAAGATCCAATGGTTCGGGTTGCTGAGTGGTCCGGTCATTGCGCTGCTTGTCTATGGGGCACTGCCGACGGAATACTCAGGAGCGGAGGGTGGGGTCATCGCGTTTTCTGCCGCAGGTCGCCAGACACTGGCCGTCATGGTCTGGATGGCCCTCTGGTGGGTGACGGAATCCGTGGACATCTCCGTGACGGCACTCCTGCCGCTGGTCGTGTTTCCGTTGCTGGGAATACGCTCGATGAATGATACGGCGTTTCCCTACGCCGATCCGATGATCTTCCTGTTCATGGGAGGTTTTCTGATCGCTCTGGCGATGCAGCAGTGGCGGCTCGATCGGCGCATCGCACTGTTGACACTGCGGATCGCGGGCACGCGTCCCTCGCACATGGTGGCCGGGTTCATGGTGACGACGGCGGCACTGAGCGCCTTCGTTTCCAACACGGCGACGGCAGCCATGATGGTCCCAATTGCGCTGAGCGTGATACAGGTGGTTCGCCATGGACTGACGCGAGATGAGGGGAGCGAGCGGAAGGGAACGAGGCATCTGGCGACATGTCTGCTGTTGGGGATTGCCTACGCTGCATCCCTGGGGGGAATTGCCACAATTATCGGTACGCCCCCGAATTCGCTGTTGGTGGCTTTTGTACGATCGACGATCGCCGAACCGTATCGGACGACCATCACGTTCGATCGCTGGTTGTTGATCGGCCTGCCGGTCACGTTGCTGTTCCTGCCAATCACGTGGATCCTGCTGACCCGCGTCCTGTTTCGGCTGGACGACTCACCGATTGAAGGCGGCCGCGAGCTGATCGGCCGCGAGCTGGCCGTCCTGGGACGCGTCAGCCGCGGCGAGTGGGCCACATGCGTGATATTTGTCGTCACGGCGTGCGCCTGGATTTTTCGCCCTCTGCTCGTCTCGCTGAGCTGGACTTGGGAGGGGGCCACGATCACGCCGCTGGCCGGACTCTCGGATACCGGCATTGCCATGGCTGGAGCCATCGCGTTGTTCGTGTGGCCGGTCGATGTGCCACGCCGCACCTTCGCACTCGATTGGTCCGTAGCGAAGAAGCTGCCGTGGGGCATTCTCATCCTGTTTGGAGGTGGTTTGAGCCTGGCCGCTGCGGTGAAAGCCAGCGGCGTGGCCGAGTTCATCGGCAGTCTGTCTCAGTATTTCGCCGGAATGCCTCCGCTTGTCATTGTGTTGGCGGTGACCGCGATCGTCATTTTTCTAACGGAGCTGACCTCTAATTCGGCGACTACGGCCGCGCTATTACCCGTCTTAGCGGCGCTAGCGCCCGGAATGGGGATTCACCCGTTCCTGCTGATCCTGCCTGCCACTCTGGCGGCCAGCTGCGCGTTCATGATGCCTGTCGCTACACCTCCCAATGCGATGGTATTTGGGAGCGGCGAAGTCAGCATCGCGGATATGGCGCGGGCCGGGCTGTGGCTGAACATCATCGGCGTCCTGCTGATCACCGTGCTGACGGTGTTGTGGTTTCCCCGCCTGTTCCCCTGAGCGCCCCAAGACCGTAGCGCGGACTTTCGTCGGCGATCGCCTGGGTACGAGGGAACAACAGCTTTCGTGGTTCGGCGGCGGTGCAGAGAGTGTCGAGAGGACCCTGGACGAAGCGGGCAGATTTATCAAGCCGTGTTTTCCGGACGCGGCTTCGGGACTGACGATCGATTGACCGGATTCCGCGTTGCGTCGACTTGGCAGCGGGCAGAATCAGGCACTGGACGATCGGCTCTACGGCGATGACCGTCCGGCAGGTCGGCACACAGAGACGTTGGCCTCGCGCGACAGGCTCACACTGCGAGCGTGCCGGGCGAACACACGTTTCCAACGTCCAGAAGGTGCACCGTTTCGCCTCGGAATTTGCTGCTGACTCGCGACCACGCCTATAGCGTGGCCGCTCGTCGCTACCGGCGTAGCGAATGATCCTGTTACCCTTTGCAATGGCCGAGCCGAGTCTGACGGTTGCATCTTCCAGCAGACGGCCAGGTCCGGCGGAGCTACATTGGCTTGACGTTCTCGGCACACGGGCCTTTGGGCCCCCGGCCTTCGGTGTAGGACACCTTCTGCCCTTCATGCAGGTCGTCGAAGCTGACACCTACGAGGCTTGATGAGTGAAAGAATAGGTCTTTGTCCGTTCCGGTCTTGATGAATCCGAAGCCCCTGTCCGTCAACCTCTTGATCGTACCTTCCGCCATTTGTGCATTTCCTGAGTGATTGCTCGGATTGGCGCCGCCTGGCCCACGATTGCTTTCTGGACGCCATCCGCTAGTTGACAAGAAGTGTAGAGCGCAACGCAGACATCACGCAAGTGGGTTACCGGGCATTCACCGCGCCGCTGTGCCTGCTGCCAGAATCCCTCGGCAGCAGGCAGTCCTGGTAATCGCGTGGTCGATCTGCTAAAGAAAGTTGTGAGAGAGGCTGTGGCGGGCTGGGCTGGTCGTGCCATTGGTGGTGGGGAGCGGCGTTGGCGGGAGTCGGCGGGAGACAGGTTGTGCGTGGATTACCGGTACTCGCCGGACACGCGCCTGTTGTGAGGGGGGGAATTCGCGGCCGCGCTGCGCGCGTGCCATGGTCCTCACGGTTGGTTGTGGCCGCCTTTCGTCTGAAGCAGGATCGGACGCAAGGATGCGGACCCGGTTCCAGTTGGGTGCGGGTCGCGTGCCGTATTTGCGGAGGAGTCGCGTCAGCATGACCTGGGATACATTTCTGCGAATCTGGCGGTGGGGATCGGCCATCTCGTTACTGGGTGTACTGCAATTCGGAATATGCGTGGCCTGTGCCGCGGGCAAATATGCGGGTGGGACGCCGGTGTCCGCGCAGGCAGTTGGATACACTTTTTCCGCGAATTTCCTCAGCGACCTAGGCCGCACGGTCGCGTGGTCGGGTGCCTCCAATCGGGAGGCTGCCCTGCTCTTCAATACTTCCTTGCTGTTGCTGGCCGCCACGCAGATTCCCTTTTTTCTTTCGCTGCCGCTGCATGCTCCCGACAAGCCGGTGATGCTGTGGATCGCGGCTGGCTTGGGAATGATATCCTGTGCCGGTCTTGCCGGCGTGGGGTTGACGCCTTACGACACGCACTTGCGCGGGCATGTGACAGCGTTGCTCTGGTGGATCTTGCCACTTCTGGTGGCGCTCGTGCTGCATTTCTTTGCGTTGCTGGAAAGTGAGGAGGGCCACCCGCTATTTCCACTCGCTAGTCTGGCACTGGCCGTGCTCCTGGCGAATTATGCCCTTCGTACACTGGCTTACGGGCTCCCTCCGCAATCGCGCGACGACCATGGCGCTCTGCTGCAATCGATCGCCCTGCAGAAGTATGTTGTGTTCTGTTGCGTCGGCTGGTATTTGCTGCTGAGCGTCCGCGCGTTGTTGACCGTCAGGTCGCAGTTGCCCAAGGACGGAGTGACCGACGATCGTGCGGCCCTGGACTACGCCGACCGCCTGCTGCGACGGCTGTAGTTGGGGCGCCCTGCAACCGGTCCCGCGATGGCGAAGCGCGATGGGGCCACTGAGTCAAGTGGCATGATCCAGGGGCACGAGTGGATCGCGGTCAGCGTGACGGTCATTCAAATTCGATGCCGATCTGCTGGCCGATCTGCAGCACATGTTGACGCGATTGATCGTACTCCTGTTCGTTCTGCATGTGTTCGATCATCAACGGCACGTCGTGAGGCAAGGCGGCGAGTCGGCGCAGGAAGGTGGCATAATCAAGTTCGCCGCGCCCCAGCACGACCTCCTTGAAATGCACCTGCATCTCGACTTCCCAGGCCACATCTTTCGCGTGGCAGCTGACGACCCAGGGCCCCAGTTTATCGAAGCACTCGTTCAACAGCTCCGCATTGCGATAGAACCTGGCGGGGCTGTTGATCAGGTTACACGGGTCAAGGTGAACGCCGAACGCCGGGCGATCCACAGCCTGGACCATTTTCAAGTAGCTGTCGGGGCTGTCGGGCAGTGCCCAGCCCATCATTTCGTAACTGAACTTGGCGCGGGTGGGTTTGACGGCGTCGATGATCTTGCGGGCGTTCTCGACCGCTTCCTCGAAGTGTTTTGGCGAGAGGTTTTCTTTATGGGGACCAAACCACGACTCGGTACTGTAAGATCCCGCAATGTCGACACAGCAGAGTGCTCCGATCTCGTCGGCCAGCGCCAACCCCTGCGTGACGAACTCCAGGTTCTGTTGTCGCTCAGTCGGATCGGCTGCCATCAGGTTTTTCCAGCGCCCGACTTCGGCGATCACGACGTCGTGTTTCGCGAAGGCGCGGGCAATGTCGTGGATGCGTGGTCTGTCGTTCATGTCGACGCCAGGGCAATAGGCTGCGCCAGCCCCAGCTTGCGATGAGCCAGTGCCAACTGCTCGGGGTCCTCCGGCGGATTAAAGACGGGAGCGCCGAGGCGGAGTGGCCTGGCTGCTTTCGGCGCCTCGGCTGCCGACAGCAGGACGTTCGCGGCGCCGCCAATGGACACTGCGGCCAGGGCCGTGGCAGTCGATTGGAGGAATTGTCGACGAGTTGCGTTGGAGGGGCTCATGGTGTTCTCCTGGTATTGTGCCCGTTGCCGCCCTGCACTCCATGCCAACGGGTGAGAGTTGCGGGGGGGGGACAAGTGAATCGGTTCAAAGCCTCAGGAATAGCAGGTTCGTGCCTGTCTGTACACCATGTGCCGACTGCGCTTTCAGTTCTTCATCGGGAGGGATGTAGAGCCAACCGTGCGAGCCGCCACGTGCCGCGACCGCAGTTGGCCGGCGAAAACCCTGGGGAGGGGCGTTGGCCTTTCCACGTGCTGCGGGACGTTCCGAGCAGCCACGCGGGAACCGGGCGAAGGGAGGGCTGCGCGATACTACTGCTGGAGGAGTTGACCTGAGTCCGCAAAAGGGGTAGCTTAAACGCGTACGGGGGTTTACCTGCGTTTGTGAAGGGTGAGCCCAGCGGACGCCGTGTCAGATCACGTTGGAGGGTTGTGACATGGTAGGCGCGATCGACAAGCGGGATATTCTGGCTCACCCGTGGGTGACGATTCGCTGCTTTGGCTGGCGCGTTTTTGTGCGAGCGGTTCTGGCTCGCAGCGACCAGACATTCTTGTCCCTCCTCACCGACTCGGAAGTGCTCAAGCCAGCGGGTGACGGCGTGCCGGAATTTGTCGCGCGATGCGTCGAGCTAGAGTTAAAGGCGAGTCGCGTGTACGCGGCGCTGGGGAGACGCTTTGCGGACCAACAGCCGATCCACGATTTCTTTGTCTCCCTGGCTCGACAGGAAGAAGCCCATGGCGAGTTGTTGGAACTGGCGGAGACGGCGGCCAGTCGCGAGCGGTGGGACGAACGCAAAGCGGCGCCCTGGCGGGATGTCGTCCCGCGACTCGAACGCCACATGGAGCAAACGGAGAGTGCGTTGGACGAGATTCACACAGCCAGGGACGCCATGCAGTGTGTGATCGACATCGAGTCGTCCGAGATCAATGACGTTTTCACGGGCGTGATCGCCGCCAGCGACTCCTGTTTCGTCAGGAAGTTGCGTGTGTTTCAGGAAACGGAAATGCGTCATCTGAGCTTTATTTGCGAGCAGATTGCCGTGTTGCAGCCCGAGTTGGGACCCGCCAGCCAGGTGCTGACGCGTCGCTTCACACCCATCGCACAGCATCCCGTCCTGCCACAGGGGCTCTTGCTATAGCCGCCGGCTGCATCCGCACTGGCCGAGCCCGTGGCATTCGACACTTCTAGGTGCCCGCAGAATCGTACCATGTGATCATGTTTCGCTCACGCGAACAATCGTCATTTGCGCGGAAAACTGATGCGGATCTAAGGCCGCGTCGATGAAAGTGGATACTACGGAGATGTATTGTTCGCAGGATGCACTTGACGATTCAGGAGGTGATACCTCAACGTTTCAGGAGTTGTAACGTGGTCACCAAATCGATGGCATCGACACCGTTTGGCAAGAAGCTCATCTACAAAATCAACGGTGAGTGCATCTGGTCCGAGTATCTTTCGTTTTCACCCGCCGCGAAGCAATCGCCCACCGTCAGCTTCCGACGGCGCGCGGAGAACATCCTGGGTAATCTCAAACGTGGTTTCCGCAGCGCTTTGTTTCTGAGAGCATCCTAGAGCATTCCTGCCCCGCCTCCCCCTGCCGATGCATTGACCTACCAGACCGACTTGGCTGTTGAACGCGCGTCCCTGATGGGCATCATAAATTTCTTCCCTCATAGCGCGGAATGTGGTCCGGACAAGCACCCTGCAAATTTTCCGCACCCTTCGACAGCGACCCTCCCGCGGTGGACCATTCCTTTCCGCTCAGGCCGGTCGGCCCGTGTCATGCATGCGTGTTCGTTCGCCGAGCGTGAACAACCAGCGGACGCCGGCAGGATGTTTCTCGGCCGCGGTAATGAACCCATGCGGGTTCCGCGTCGGGCGATACACCGCCGACGCGTGGCGGCGAATCCCTCATCAGCGCGGGGGGAACCGTCGGTTGACAAGAGGTCATGATGCGTGGCCCGCGGCGCACCGCTTCACGGTTCGCATCAGGAAATGGTGAGGCATATCCTGCGCTGGGCTGGAGTCCGGTCTACGGGTCAAGATCGGCAAGAATCTTCTCGATCAAGTTCGGCACATAGCCTTCCATTCTCGGGTCCGTTTCGGTGGATCGCCGGGGCAAGCGAGCGATTTCTTCGCGGAAAATCCGCGCACGCTGATCCAGGGCATCGAGGGCATTGAGCGCCAATATCGAAATGTAGACACCATGTTTTTCGATGTTGGCCGCATCCATCAAGACTGCCACTGCCTGCTCGACGTCCGCCTGGTCGCCGTACTGCCCCAACGCCTGCGCGGCGATGACGCGCACGCTGAGCGCGTCGTCGGAGAGAGAGGCAGTCAGCTGTTGCCGACTCTGTGTGACGGCGTCGGAGCGACGCATCAACAGGCCCATCACACCCCAATAGCGCACGGCGCTATCGGCATCCTGCAGCAGGCTGAGGAGATGGTCGGGCGAGTCATTTTCCGGGCGGGATGCCGCCTCCGCGGCGGTCAAGATACGCTCGAGCGGGTACTGGGCCGAGTCGTGGCCCATCTCGTAGGGCGACGTCTTATCGCCACGCGCGTGAATCTCGGCTTCGGGCAGGAATCCCACGTCGCGGATCTTCAGGGTCTGCGAGTGCAACGCGTTGCGCAACTGCAGCAATATCTGACGGTGGTCCGCCGATTCAGCCAAATTGTGCACTTCGTCCGGGTCTGCCTGCAGGTCGTATAACTCCTCGCAAGGTTTCCCTTCCCAGAAGTACGTCTGGGGTGGAGTCAGTTCACCCTGGTCATAAAGCTGTTTCCAGATGCGTGTTGTGGGAGTCTCAAACATGTACTTGATGAACTGCCCGTAGATCACGTGGGGCATGTAATTGCGGACGTAGATGTACCGCTGATCGCGGACGGTGCGGACCAGGTCGTAGCGTTCGTCCATTCGACCACGAAAACCGAACAGGTACGGCGGCGGATCGGCGGCATAGGGGCCGAGAAATGCAGCTCCCTGAAATTGACTCGGCGGCTGAATGCCCGCCAGGCTCAGTACGGTCGGCGCCAGATCGACGAAACTCACGAGCCGACTGGTCCGGCGGCCCGGTTGGTAGTCTGGCGCGGCCAGGTGGCGGAACTGAATGGGAATCGAGACGACCAGCGGAACATGCAAGCCGGAGTTGTACGGCCAGCGTTTACTGCGGGGCATGCCGCTGCCATGATCTCCGTAATAGAAGACGATCGTCGTGTCGGCCAGGCCAGCCTCTGTCAATTCCCTCAGATGCTGCCCTACGAAGGCATCCATGGCCGTGACCTGGTCGTAGTATTGGGCCCAGTCCTGCCGTACGGCGGGATGATCGGGATGGTAAGCCGGCAGACGTACCCGAGCGGGGTCATGCAAGGCCTGGTGGGGCCGCTTGCGAATTTGGCTCTCGTGGGTCACGGTGCTGTTGAACACGGCGAAGAAAGGTTGACCTTCCGCGCGGTTTCTCCAATGAGCTTCCTGGCTCGACTCGTCCCACACCTGGCTTGGCTTGTCGAGGTTGTAGTCTTCTTTGGAATTGTTCGTGCAATAATATCCGGCCGCTCGGAGGTAGTGCGGGAACATGTGGAAGCCGGCAGGCAACCGCGTCCTGCTGCGCATGTGCTCGGCTCCCGTGCTGGGCGGATACATCCCGGAGATGATCGTGGTGCGGGCCGGTGCACAAACCGGCGCATTGGACCAGCAGTGGTCATAGATCAGGCCTCTGGCAGCCAGTTCGTCAATGTTCGGCGTCGTTGCGAGCGGATCTCCGTAGCAGCCCAGCTGGGGCCCGTTGTCCTCGCTCGTCAACCACAGAATATTGGGACGAGCCGCCATGGGAGCCCCGGCACCGGCCAAGGCGGTGGAGCAGAGCAACAGGCATGTTGCGCCGAGCGGCAAACGCAGCAAACGCATCAAAATCCTCCTCCCCCAGACACGGGTGCCAACGGACGCGGGCAGAAACCGAGTCCATTGAGACATATCTGGGGATGGAGGTCAAGTCAGCCGCGACCTGAAGCAAATTAGGCTCGCCGGTTTTACCCGCGCGGTGCACACAGGGCGGGATGCGGGGCCTGCTTCGTCGAACGGGAGGGACGCGGCCCACTCCGTTCAGACAGCGTGTCGCCACAACAGAAACTTGTGATGCGCAGGTGGCCGACGAACTCCGATGATGGCTCTCCGGAGCGCAACTCACACCGCGGGGATGGGTCGGTCAAACGATTGGATTTGAACTGTCGCGCTTCGCGCCTCGGCCTTTGCCCCCGGAGGGATTCGCTGCTTCGCGCAGTCCATCTTTGGCACCGCCGAATCAGCCAATGACCAGACAGAAATCGCAACCATGGTGGAAATCGGGGACGATGCGCCCGTTCCACTCGCCCTCGGACAACATGAGAATTGGTTCGCCCGGTTCGTCGTTTTCCAGGCAGATTCTCAACGAGTTGCCGACGGTGGTGTCGTGGACGAACGACGCGGTACCTCGCATGACGATTTGCTTGCGACCCCGGTGCAGCACCACCGCCATGCGTTGACCATCGAACTCGGCCAGCGAAACACGCTTGCGTAGCTGCTCACCGTTTGCGCCTGCAACAACGTCGTGTTGTTCATTACTTATCATTTCATTTCTTGATCTTCTTGATCTTCTCCAGGCAGAACTGTTGGATCTCCACATACACTCCTTGCTGAACTCGCACCAAGACTCGCCCATGAGTCCGTTGTTGAACGACGATCGCCTCGGAGCCTTCCAGCAGGCCGGCCATAATGCGCACACGCTGGCCTGGAGTGACGCTCAGGCATACCGTATCACTTTCCGCTCGCCCGATGTGGGTGTCGGATCCCTTTGCCATCGTTAGTAGCTCCTCCGACGTTTCTCGCTTCCTCTGAGCGTCATCATATACAGTCCACAGCAGTGTTGTCGAGTGATTTGTCGCGGTCGAGTCGCCTCTAAAGGGCGTGTCTGCGGATGTTTATGGTTATCTGAAACAGTGAAGATGCAGCGGCACGCAGACACTTTGGCGAATTGACGGTGGGCCGGTGCAGGCGGCTTACCGCGGATCTCCCGCACCCGGGAAGGTGTGATTTTCGCCAAGAGGACTGCCAGTCGGCGGTCAAATCTGAAAACGCGTCGATTCTGAAAATCTCGGCCGCCATGGCCTCTGCAATCACCGGTTAGGACAACGTGATGTGCCGTCGATCGGTAAATCCAGTCATTGGCACGGTTTGCGTGTTTCAGTCAAGACGCCCCACGAGTGTGCAACTCGATCTTGCTATAATTAGCGACTTCGGCTTCCCGGCAGGTATTGCCCGGAATTGGATATCGGCGCTGGCCGTTGCCGTTGTGCCGTGACGAGTTTCCCCTTGCTGGAAAGACGCATCGTGAGTTCGGCACCTTCACCTTCGGATGTTTCCGCCGGGAAGTCTCGTGTCCAGGCCGCGCCGAGCGTGTCGGGCACGCGACTGCGCGGGCCGCGTCGCTTCAGCTTGTCGGCGTGGGTACTGATGGGGTTTCTGGCGGGCATTACTGCGGGCCTGCTGGCTGGCGAGTACTGTGCGCCCCTGGGAGTGCTGGGGGAGATTTTTGTCGGTCTGCTGCAGATGACGGTGCTGCCGTACATTATTGTCTCGCTGATCGTCAACCTGGGTCGGCTCAACTTGTCGACGTGCCGGCGATTGGCTGGCGCGGCCATCAGCGTACTGGCGGTGTTGTGGCTGCTGTTGGCAATGGTCGTCATGGTGCTGCCCAGGGCGTTGCCGGAGTGGCAGTCGAGCAGCTTTTTTACTTCCGCGATGCTGGAGACACCCCCTCAGATTGACTTATTGAGACTCTTCATTCCGACGAATCCTTTTCAGGCGCTGGCGGAAAATACGGTGCCGGCTGCCGTATTGTTCAGCATTTGTGTCGGACTCGGCCTGATCGGCGTGGAGAATAAGGGGCCGTTGCTGGACAACCTGCAGACGCTGTTGAAATCCCTGGCCCGCATCAATCACTTCGTTGTGTTGTTTTCGCCGGTGGGGGTTTTTGCCATCATGGCTCATTCAGCCGGCACCCTGGACCTGGCCCAGTTCACGCGATTGCAGGCCTATCTGCTGATCTACTCGGCCGGGGTCCTGCTACTGGCCTTGTTGATTCTTCCGCTGTTGGTGGCCAGCACCACGGGAATCGGCTATCGCGCCTTTCTGCGTGTCGCCTGGGGCCCGATGCTCACCGCATTTGCCACGGGCAAGATTTTCGTGGTGCTGCCGTTGATTGCCGAGGGCACCGCCACACTGCTGCGGGAGGCGGGCGAAAACGAACATGCGGCGGCCGAGCCGGATGCGCTGGTCTCGCTGGCCTACCCGTTTCCGCACCTGGGCAAGCTGATCGCCCTGCTGTTCATCCCGTTCGCCGGCTGGTTCGTCGGCTCGCCCCTGAGCTGGAGCGACTATCCGCGGTTTCTTGGGACCGGGTTGGTGTCCATGTTTGGCAGTCCGTTGGCCAGTATTCCCTTCCTTTTGGATCTGGAGCGTTTGCCGGCCGACATGTTTCAGATGTTTGTGGCATCGGGGGTGGTGTGTGGTCGACTGGGCGATCTGTTGGGTGTCGTCCACTTGTTCGCTTTCGCGGTGCTGACGACGTGCCTGCTGGAACGCCGCCTCCGCATCCGCGTCGGCGGATTGGCCGTGCGTGGCCTGGGCATCACCGCCTTGATCCTGTTGTCGATGGTCACGATGCGGTTCCTTCTCGTGCCGATTGTCCGAAATCTCCCTGCCAAAGAGCAAGTCTTGCTGAGTATGCACACGGCGGTGGCGACAACACCGATCGTCGAATGGAAGACGCCGGCTCCGCCCCAGCCTGACGAAGGTAATATGACGCGGTTGCAGCGCATCCGCCAGCGTGGAGTGTTGCGAGTCGGGTACCTCACGGACAACCTTCCCTTTTCGTTCCACAACGAGCGTGAGCAGTTAGTGGGATTCGACATCGACATGGCCAGGCTGCTGGCCTCGGAACTCGACTGCCAGCTCTGGCTGATTCCCGTATCGCCAGAGCAACTGTCGCTCGAACTGGACCGTGGAAGCATTGATCTTGTCATGTCCGGCATCGTCATGACCACCGATCAGCTGGAGGCGACCACCTTTACCAGGCCGTACATGCAAGTCACAATGTCGCTGATCGTCCGCGATTTCCGCCGCCGTGAATTTGGCGATCTCGCGAACATCCGCGGCCTGACGCGGCTCCGCGTGGCTGCCCCCCCCTTGCGGTACTTTGGCGACGCGTTGACGGAACTATGCCCACAGGCCGAGGTGATTCCGGTCTCATCGCCGCGCGAATTTTTCGAGAACCCCGCATTGGACGCGGACGCGTTGCTGATCAGTGCCGAAGCGGGATCGGCCTGGACTCTGATGTATCCCGGGTTCTCGCCGGTCGTCCCGCAGCCCGTCAGATTTGTCCTCCCCCTGGCCTACCCGGTGGCCGAGCACGATTTTGCGTTCGCCAACTTCATGAGTCAATGGATCGAACTCAAATCCGAAACCCCCGACTTCCGCCGAGTCTACGACTACTGGATTCTCGGGCAGGTGGCGAAAGAGAAGCGGCCCCGCTGGTGCATCCTCCGCGATGTCCTCGGCTGGATCCGCTAGTGGGGAACCACGACGCGTTTCCGAAGTGCCAACAACCCGCGAGCCGTGGCTGACCGTGTGAGATTCAGGCGGTGGACGGAGTTGGCGGCCCGTGGGCTTATTCCACTT
Source organism: uncultured Planctomycetota bacterium (assembly GCA_963802295.1). Classification (GTDB taxonomy): domain Bacteria; phylum Planctomycetota; class Planctomycetia; order Pirellulales; family Pirellulaceae; genus JAJRVM01. Next base: position 136,874 of record CAWDIM010000021.1, read on the forward strand.
CGGCGCGCGGGCTCAACAGACGGGTGAACTGTGCCAACAGTGTGAACAGGCCGAGGATGGCGAGAAAGGTCTTGCACTGCTGGAAGACCGAGTCGCCGGCGATATCGTGCCAAGCGTACGCCGTGGCGGTGGCGGGCGGTAGTGGCTCGCTATCCGCTGCATCGAGCAGTGTGGGTGAACGGCTCGGGCTCGCATTGGAAGCGGCGAGATTGCCGGCTGCGGGCAACGGTGCCAGACGGGGCGAAACGCCGGGCTTCTCCAACGCCTGGGCCGTGTCGGGGAGTCGCTGCAGGGGAGCGGGTGGATGCGACGCTCGCGGCGTGGCGGCGAGGGACTCTGGATACTCCGATTCCTGACTGGGGGACCAAGCCGAAAGGAGAAACTGGCGAACGCGACCGGCATAACTCCCGGAAGTGGTGCCTCCCCCCGAGCCAAACAGGACTCCGGCCAATTCACCGGCGCTGTTGAAGATCGGGCCGCCCGAGTCCCCCTGTCGCGCGCGGGCCGCGATTTCCACCATCTCGAACGGATGCCGAGCGCTCGGCGCGACATACTGCGTACAGCGTCCCGTCGCCGCGCGATAATTCCCGGCGCCGTAGCCGGCGATCGTCAGCGGTTCGCCCGGTTGCGGCGCCTGCGGAGCGATCGGTACCGGTGTCACGCGCGGCCGCCAAATCAGCAGTGCTGCCAGGTCCCAGTCGCGATCGACACGCAACACGCGGGAGGCCGAGCGGAATCCGTCAGGAAACGTGACATGGATCGCTCCCGCCGCGTCGCGAACGACGTGCCAGTTCGTCACCACCAAACCGAATCGATCGTGCACGCCGACCAAAGTCCCCGACCCGTACGATGTGCCGTCCGCTTCGTCCACCGAGACGCGGACAACGGCTGGATGGGGTTGCTGGGGCACTTCGGCCGATCGCGACCACAGCCACTCGACCGCACCAGATCGCTGTACGCCCAACAGTAAGCATGCGATCGCGACCGTGGTCCGCAGCGTGGTCGCGAGGCTGCCTCGCAATCGGTGGCTGGCGCGAGATCGTCTGTCGGACGGGGATCGAGCGGCTGGCGACGGTTCACCGCTGCCCGTTGTCTCGCCAGAGAATCCGCGCGAGGAGCCTCGGTACGAGCGCCGAGACCAGGGGGGGGTAAAGCGGTGCCGACACACGGTGAACTCGCAAACGGTCATTGGGATTTGGGTTTCCGTGCTTCCTCGTTCTGCACGATCATCTTCAACAGTCGAGCCCGGATTTCTTCGGCGTCGACGGTTGCATTCCGATCCCTGACCGATTCTTTCGCAGGTTGTTCCAGTGACCTGTGCATGGGCTTGCTCCAGCGTGAGTTAGGCCGAGTTTCAGGCCGCGATGGGTCGGCCACCTCGAAGCTCCTCTTCACGAGCCGGGAAGTCCTTTCCCTGGTTGTACCGTTCCTTAAGACGCTCTAGTTCTGCACGAAGAGCTTCTTCGGCCAATTTCGTTAGGGTCAGACGCGCCGGAGGCCCCGCCAGGTACACAGCGGCATTTCTGGCTTCATCCAGAATGTCACGCGGTAGATAGAGGGTCGCTCGCACCTTCGCGATCTCGCGGGTCGGCATGGCGTCGTTTCCTTCTGTGGGCTCGAAAAACACGGTTCGACGATTCCTTACACACAAGCTGTTCGGACGCCCATCGGCCACTCCCAGCCACTTGCCCGTATGGGCGATTGACGCCTGCGTGCGGGACTGGTGGCCACCGCGTCCGATCCCCAGCCGACCACCCAGTGGTCGCGCGGGCTCATGTTCCCCGGTACCGACCTTGTGTTGATTGTTATCGGACAATTGGTCCGCCAATCGGCAAACGTGTGACGTTGCGTCTTGCGGTCCGCCTGATCCGTAACTTTTGGCCGACCGGCAGAGTTTCGCGCCGTCGGTCGAAACGACTCTCCTCGACGGAACCAGGGTCCTCCAACGAGGGACGCCCTGAGCGGCTGAATCTCGAACTGCCAAGCACGAGGAATGAGACAATTCCGGAGATCCGGAATTTCCTGTGGCGGAGACAGGAAATCACCGACGGCGGCGGACAATGTCGCTGCCAACCGACTCGATACGGCAGGCTATGTGGCTGCCAGGCTGGGTGCTGGCGGGAAATCTGCGCAAACTAACACCCTCTCTCGCGGCATCCGGTTGAGCCGCAGTCTGGAATGCTCGCCGCCACCTTGCAATTTCTCGGCAATCAGGAAGAATCGGAGCGAGCGGGTGGCTGCAGATTCGTCCGGGAGGGGGCGGATGCGTCGCACAATGCGGGTCCGTTTTGCGTACAAACGTCATGCTCGCCTGCTGCACCGGCTGCTCAGACATGGACCACGAGTGCGGCGCGGGGCCGGCCACCAACAGGTGGCTGTCCATCTCGCCCGTAATCCCGGCGTTCCTCTAATCTGGCCGGAAGCCGGGTAGATTCACAGTGTGCCACAGCAACCCGCCAACAACCTGTATGGCAGACTGTGGAAGGAGCTACCTTCCGGGCGTCGAGTGACGAGGGATCTGACACTTCAACATGGTTGCGGAATGATGAAACACAACACAAGTTGCGGAATGACGAGCGACAGCAACAGTAAAAAGCCTGCCAGCAAGTGGCAAATGGGGCTTTTTCTGTTGATGGTTCTGGTGGGGGGGGGTGTGGGGTACTTGGTCTACACTCGGATACCTCGCGGCCCGCGGCCACCGGCCGCCCCGCCGGCGGTTGCCAAGCCGGGCCCGACGGCGCCGAAATTGTCCGCAGAACAGGCGCTGGCCGCCATCATGTTGAAAGACGAATCGATCGGGCATTTGGAGAATGGGCCGGGCAAGGTTGAGGTGAACGGACAATCGGTATCCGGTCTGGACGCGGCGGCGGCCGGATTTGAACGACTGGTGGAACTGCTGCCGGGCGAGTTGCTGCCCACTCAGAACCTGGCCATTGCCCGTGTGCTGCCGTTGTTGGATGCGAAGGCGGAGATGGAGCAGGCGCGGGAGTTGGCCCGTACGGCCACCAAGAAATTGATCGATCTGGCCCCCGATTCGGCGGTCGGCTATTGGATGGCGGCTTTGGTGGAGTTGCAGGCGGACGCGTCCAACCCCACCGCCATCACCGACGACGTGCGGAAACAGGCCGTCTCGTTATTGGAGCGAGCGACGGTGCTGGATCCCGACAATGTGATCTATTGGCATGCCTTGAAGGAAGCGGCGACCCCGCCACGCGACGACAAGCCGAGTGACACTTCGAAGAAGGCCTTGGAGACGGCTTTTACCATCAATCCGCGCAATATTTTCCTCCTTAGTTCCATGTTGAAGATGCAGACGGCCGCCCAGGATCCGGCGGTGGAACGGACCCTGTTGATGGCCCAGGAGGTGCTGAAACCGTTGGCGGCACCGGTCCAGCGTCGCAGTCGAGTAGATCTTGCCGCACAACTCGACAAGGCACTTCAAGCGCTCAAAGAAAACCAATGGAATACCGTCTTGGCAAGTGTGCGAGTGATCGACAACGTGGTGAAGGGAGAAGAGGCGGCGAAGGCCGATATCACGCGCGTCAACGTTCATCCGCTGGAATTTGTGAAGTACGAGTTCAGTCCGGAATTCTACGCTGCCTACGGTCATCCGATGCCGGCCTGGAACGAATCAACGGCCGTGAAACTGCGCGTCACCGCGGACGACGCATTGGGGCAATTGGCAGATGTTGTGGGCTTGAAAGTGATCGACTTCACACTCAACGGGATCCCCGACATTCTCGTGCTACAGCCCGGCAAGCTGCGACTGTATGGACGCGAGGCATTGGACCAACCGTGGCGAGAGCTGGCGTCGCTGGATGTGCCTTCCACCATGCAGGGGATGTTGGCCGCCGATTTAGATCGCGACGAGCGGAAGGGCATCACGGTTCCGACGGACGTGCAGGGTGGCGATACCGCCGAGGCGGTCTTTGACCGCGTGGTGACCGGGACCACCACCCGCCACGTGGCGGACCCGGACATCGTCGTCTACGGTCCGGAAGGAGTCCTGGTCGTACGGAATGATATGGGTGCCGCGGGAGACGGGCCCAAGCTCTTAAGCGTCGAGAATCCCGCCCTGAAGTCGCTGACCGAGGTCTCGCGTGGCGTCTTGTTCGATTTGGATCACGACGGCGACTTGGACCTGGCTTTCTCCTCCGCCCAGGGCGTGACGTTGTGGGAAAACAACGAGAACTTAACGTTTTCGGACATCAGTCAGTTTTCGCAAATGCCTCCGCCCAACGTGGCGCTCAGTACGATGTTGGCGGTGGATTGGGATCGTGACGCGGATATTGACCTCATCCTGGCCGAGCCGAGCGGCCAGGTAACCGGCTGGCTCCGAAACATGCGGCACGGCGAGTTTACTTGGACCCCGTTCGATGCGGTGTACGAGCAGCTGCGGAAACCGGCGCGCGCGGTGTTGTTGGAAGCTGACGGGAATGTGTCGTGGGATTTGCTCACCGTCGGCGAGACCGGCGCGCATCTGTTTCTCACGGCCACGCCTCGGAGCGGTCTGGTCAACTTTCTGAAGTCGGAATCGATCAGTGAGCGGACATCGTCGGATGCCTTGGTATGGGACTTCGATAACGACGGATTCCGGGACGCCGCCATGTGGGGCGACGCCGGACTGGCGATTATGCGCGGCGGCCCCCAGGGGACGTTTGTCCCGGCGGAGGTTGTCGAGGGCGAACTGACCGGTCCGTTGCAGGCGGTCTGTTGCATGGACATTGAACGGGACGGCGACCAAGATCTCATTGTGGCCGGCAAGACCGGCGTTCAGTTGCTGATCAATGAAGGAGGATCGGGGAACCAATGGCTGACGCTCTTTCCGATGGGACAGTCGGACAATAAAGGGACCTGCAATCATGATGCGGTGGGGAGTCTGGTGGAAGTACGGTCTGGCGGGTGGTATCAGGCTCAAGTAGTGGACGCGCCCGTCGTGCACTTCGGACTGGGGGACCAGCCGAGGGTGCAGCAGCTGAGAATCGTCTGGACCAACGGAGTGCCTCAGGACGTGGTCGATCAGGCGGGGAGCGTGACCATCTGCGAGCCGATGCTGCTGAAGGGGTCCTGCCCTTACGTCTACACGCTCGCCAATGGTGAGTTTTCCTTCTTCACCGATTGCTTGTGGGCCGCGCCGATCGGCATGCAGACCGCCGAAGGCACAATCGCTCCCACGCGCAGTTGGGAGTACCTGCTGATTCCCGGCGAGCGACTGACCCCGCATGAAGGATCGTACTGGGTGATGATGACCGAGGAATTGTGGGAGGCGGGGTATTTCGACAAAGTCCAGTTGATCGCGATTGACCATCCGTCGAATGTCGAGGTCTACTCGAATGAGAAGGTGGGCCCGCCCGACATCGCGCAGTGCAAAATCCACACGGTCAGCCAACGACGTTTTCCGATCAGCGTGGTTGATCAGAGCGGTCGGAATCTGGATTCCCAGCTGCGCCGCTGTGACGGCAATTTCGTCCAAGCCTTCGACCGGAAGATTCGTCAGGGGCTGACATCCGAGCACTACCTCGAATTGGATCTTGGGAAATTGGAGAACCCGCGGGAAATCACGCTCTTTCTGACCGGCTGGATCTATCCGACCGACACCTCCTTGAACGTCGCGTTTTTCCAGGATCCCGAAATCGACGGACCTCGCATGCCATCGGTCTGGGTGCCCGCTGCCAGCGGAGAATGGAAGGAAACGATTGCCTACATGGGATTCCCCGGCGGCAAGACCAAGACCATTGCGGTCGATCTGTCGCAGGCCTTCTTGACCGCGGACTATCGCGTGCGGGTCCAGACAACCGCCGAGATCTATTGGGATGAGGCGTTCTTTACCGTCGACGAACCTGCCGTCGAGCTGCGTCAGACGCCGCTGGTGTTGGAGTCCGCGGACCTGCAGTACCGGGGCTTTTCGCGGAAGTTGCCCCGTCCGGCGGATGCTCCGCAAATGTATGACGCCAGTTGCGTGTCGCTCACACCAGAGTGGCCCGCGATGCGCGGTAATTTCACTCGTTACGGTTCCGTCACCGAACTGGTGGCGGAAGGTGATGACATGATGGCGGTGATCGGTGCCGGCGATGCGATCACCATCCGTTTCGCCGTGCCGACCGAGCCGCCGCCGGAGGGGTGGAAGCGAGATTTCTTCCTGCACAGCATCGGGTGGGACAAAGACGCGGATCTCAATACGATCTACGGGCAATCGTCCGATCCGCTCCCCTTCCGAGCGATGAAGAGTTACCCGTTCGATCCAGAGGACCTGGCTCCCGACACGCCGGCCTACGAGGAATACCTGCGCCGCTATCAGACGCGGCAGCAGGATCCGCAGGCGTTTTGGCGCCGGCTGAAGTTCAGCGATGTGGGGACGCAGCCGTAACGGGCCAAACGCGGACCAACGACGACGGAAACCCGAGTGCCTTCGCTAAACACTCCGCGATGGCGCTGCTCAGCGGAGTGATGTGACACTGCTCAGCAGTCTCCCCACGGCCGCGACAATCAGGAGGGAGTTGACCGATGAACGGTCACCAGTATCTGGAGCTGACCTGCCGAGTGTGCGGGCACCGTACGGTTGTGGGGCCGACGCAGATGCTTGAGCGGCTGCGCGATGTCGGCATGTTGCGGCGCGAGAAGGAACCGGATCTGCACCTGGTGCACGAATTGTTCGTGGCTCGGCTTGATCAGCTCGCTTGTGATGCATGCCATCAAGTTGGACTGCAGTGGCAGCTCTTGGATGACTGGGAAGACGATTGGCAGCAGGGACGCGACTGCGAAGTCTGCCACCAGCGGATCCCGGCTGAGCGTTTGGAGGTGTTCCCGGACACTCGCCGCTGCCGAGACTGCCAGCAGTCGGCGGAGCGGGGCGAAGACTCGGCCGAGCCGGAATACTGTCCCCGCTGCGGCGCGATCATGCAGTTGCGTCTGCAGCGCGGGTCGGGCATCACACGCTACGTCATGTCCTGCCGCGACTGTGGCCGATAGTATGTCGCCCCCCTCCGTAGCACGGATTTCCATCCGTTCGCGCAGCGCATTCGGGTCCGCTTTATCCAACGTACTACGGATTTCCATCCGTGCGCGAGCCGAGTTCCCGCCTCTTCCTTTCGTCCTTTCGCCGGTGAACCCCGCCTGCCGCCATATCTGTCGATCTCACCGGCGTTTTTAGTGGAGATATCGATGGCGACGGGCAGATCCGCTCGTAAGCCCCGAAACTACTTTGCACAGTTCGGGCAAAACCGCCAGAATAGCAGGCAGCCGATTCACATCAGGGGCGCGAATTCGTGTCGTTCGACACGCGGAACAGGAGAAAATGTCATGTATTTGACCCGGCGGATCGTTTTTGGGTATCTCATGGCTGGTGCACTTGCGGGACTGGTGTGGGCTCAATCTGGCCCGGTGGAAGAGGACATGGCAGCCGATCCGGCGCAAGACACCGCGGAGGCTCAACCGGCCAGGGACGGTGCAACCGGGGACCCATTCGGGTTGACCCCCCAACCATCGGTAGCCAGAGTCACGTTATCGGCCGCTTCGCCCGACGTGGATGCAGCCGGACCGTGGGAAGGACCATCGTCGGTTTCGATTGAGGGTGCCGGGAGCGAGACAGCAGGGAAGATTCGAGCGGTACTCCAGACGTCGATAGCCGTCGAGTTCCACGAGGCACCGCTCGCCGAAGTCGTGGATTATCTGAAGGACGCGGCGAAGATCCCCATCGTCATCGACAAGAAAGCCCTGGACGACGTCGGATTGGGAGCGGATACGCCCGTGAGTATCAGCATGCAGGACATCTCGTTGCGATCCCTGTTGCGAATGATGCTCGCGGAGCTTGGTCTGACGTTTGTCGTACGGGATGACGTGCTGAAGATTACGACAACTGAGCAAGCCGAAAGCGAGTTGGAAACGCGTTTATACCCCGTGGCCGACCTGGCTCAGATGGGCGGAACCCCGATCATCGTCACGCGACCACCGAGTCCGTTGCGACCGCTCTGCGATTTGGTACAGGCCCATGTTGCCCCAGACTCGTGGGATGCCGTGGGGGGCGCGGGGACGATTCTTCCCGATGATGCATGGGGCTTCCTGGCCGTCAGCCAGACGGATGAAGTGCACGAAACGGTGGAGGCATTGTTGGCCACGGTGCGGCGTGCTCGCGAGACGGTGCCGGGTTCGCCTCCTGAGCAGGAGTCGCTGGCCGTCATGGATGCGGCAGAGTCGACGGCGCGGACTCGGATTGAAGAAGCACTGCGGCGCAATGGGGATTTCGAATTCAACGAAGCTCCACTGTGCGAAGTGGTTGATTTCGTTAAGAGCACGTATGGTATCCCTGTGTACATCGACAAGCGAGCCTTGGATGATGTCGGTTTGGGGAACGACACGCCGGTGACCATTTCGCTCAAGGGGATTCCGCTCGGTTCGGCTCTGCGCATCCTGCTGGGACAGTTGGAATTGACTCATCTGATGCAAGACGAAGTCCTCAAGTTCACGACACATGAAGAAACAGCGAACCACCTGACGCGGCGGGTATTTCTGGTGCGGGATTTTTCCGCGCCGATTGGGGACGTGCTGGGGACGGCAGCAAGTGTCGGGCACTGCGAGTCGCTGGTGCAGATGATCCAACGGACCATTGCCCCCAATTCGTGGGACGCGGTGGGGGGAGCTGGCCGGATCACTGCGGTTGAGTCGTGGGGATTGCTGGTCGTGACCCAGACCGACGATGTCCTCCGTCAAATCAGCGGGATGCTGTCGGCCGCCAGGCGTGTTCGCTCCCCCAACGCTTCTCCCGCGTCAGTCCCCGGCGCGATGCCGGGCAATGCGCTGCCGGAGGTTCGCCTGCCCACACCGCAATCTCCCTTCGGCCCGCTAACGCCGGGAGGCGGAGGCATGCTGGGGCCGATGAGCCTGATACCGGACCAGAATATGGTGCTCAAGCCATACGTCATCAACGCAGGTTTTTCGATCAACGAACTGGCGGAGCTGATTAAGGGGAGTATTCCCGGGTACTGGCAGCAGTATCCTGGGCCCGGCATCTTCCCGGTGGGCAACTTGTTGCTCATTCGCCAGTCACCGGGTGCCCACGTTCAAATCGTAGAACTGCTGCGCACCCTACGAGCTGTCGCGCCCGACGGGGCGGCCGATCCCAACGGCTCAGGTGGGGGCTTTTAGTGAGCCCCGCTGATGCTCCGGGCGACCGTCGCGCGTGACGCGGCGGAGCCGATCGATGACCGGGAGTGTGTTCGACGGCGGCCTCATCGTGTCGAGGCCGCTGCGCGACGATTATTGAGCGAGCGACCGCTCCAGTTAGACTCCGTCGCCACGAATTGGTATCTTCACGGATGGGTGCGGGACACCGCCGCCGGAGGTTGTGTTCCCCCCGGGTTCACTGCAGGGTTTTTCTTTGGTTAGGGAGGGTCACCTGAATGGCACCGATATTGCCTTTTCACACGGGGATAATCGAGTTGTTGATGGTCGCGTTGCTTGGTTCGGGTATCGGCATCCCGCTGGGGGTCCCGCCCCAGCCTCCCGACCCGTTGATGGCCAAGATCGCGCCCGAGACTTGCCTGTACTACACCACGTGGGCGGGCATGGCCACCCCCGATCCGAACAGTCCGAATCAAACGGAACAGCTCCTGTCTGAAGCGGAGATTCAAGCGTTTGTGAAGGAAATTGAGCGGGCCGTACAGGCCGCTATTCGACAGCGGGCAGGTCAGGGCCCGATGGAACAAGTCGCGATCGTTGCCGAGAAGGTGCCGTTGCTGGTCAAGACGCTGATCACACATCCGACGGCCATCTTCATCGAAAGCGTCACGCCGGATCCCCAGAATCTTGATGTTGAGGCCGGACTGGTGGTGAAATTGGGGCTTGAGCTGAACGACGTGCGGCGCACGCTGCACGAGATGAGCGACATGGTTCCCGCGCGGTTCGTGGAACGCGTCACGGTGGAGGAAGTCGAGTGCATCCAGGTGAAACTGGCGGGCGAGAATGCACCCACCATCACGTTCGGCTTTATGCAAGACTATCTGATAGCCACGCTGGGCGACAAGAGTTTCGCGGGGGTTTTGACGCGGGCCGCGACAGATCCACCGCAGTGGCTGACCGACGCGCAGGCCTCGTTGAAGGTGCCTCGTCCGAGCACGTTCGCTTATGCAGACATCGCAGCCATCCTGAAAACGGCTTCCGCATTTGGTGGACCGGAAATGGGGCGGATGCTGGATATGTTGGGTCTGGCATCCATTACCTCAGCGATCAGTGTCAGCGGACTGGATGAAACGGGATTCGTGAGTCGCACGAAGGTGTTCACCAGCGATGCCGACAAGGGGCTCGGCGGCTTGTTGACGGCTACGCCGCTCACAGCCCAAGACCTGACCGGGATTCCTCAGGACGCCTCGATCGCAGTGGCTGTGCGGCTGGACCTGAAACGGGCGTTGCGGAAGGGTGTGGAGTTATTGGCCGAGGTGGAGCCGCGAGCGGCCGACGAAATCGAGCAAGGATTGCGCCAGCTGGAGCAGCCGTTGGGAATGAGCATCGAGGACGATCTGTTGGCATCCTTGGGCGACGTTTGGACATTGCATGCCGCTCCCAGCGGTGGAGGTTTGCTGGCCGGGTGGACACTGTGCGTGAATCTCAAGGATCCGGCCAAGGCCAACGAAGCTCACCAGAAATTGCTCGATTTCGCTCAGGCCCTGCTGCAGCAGAATGCCGATTTCGACGCCAACTTCGCCGGTCCCCAGATTCGCAAGTTCTTGTGCCAGGGGGAGACGGCCTATTCGTTGGATGTGCCCGACAACGATTTCGTTGTGGCTCCTTCCTGGTGCCTGACGAAAACGCATCTGGTCGTGACGCTGCTGCCCCAAGCGCTCAAATCCCATCTGATCACGTCCCAGGCTGGCACGTCGCTGGCCCAGCAGCCGGTGGTCGCGGGTCTGCTGGCCCGAGAACCCGGTCCGTCGATGATTTCCTACCAAGACTCGCGCAGACCTCTTTCAGACCTTTTACCCGTTTCTCCAATATGCCGCTCAGATTGCAGCGAAGGAGTTGAGTCGCGAGGGCTTCGATATCGATATGACGGCTCTGCCATCACTGGCGGCCGTGACGCCGCATCTGCTGCCGACCGTGTCGGCCGCCGGCAAATCCGCGGAGGGCTTCGAATCGATCACGCACACGACGCTGCCTGGCGCCAGCGTGGGGGCCTCGGCGCCGATCATGGTGGCCTTGCTGCTGCCGGCGGTGCAGTCGTCACGAGAGGCTGCGCGCCGGATGCAGTCAACGAATAACCTGAAACAGATCGCCCTGGCCATGCACAACTTCCACGACGTGTACAAGGGCTTTCCAGCGGCGTATAACGTGGACAAGAACGGCAAGCCGCTGTTGAGTTGGCGGGTGCACATACTGCCGTTTATCGAGGAATCGGCGCTGTACGAATCGTTTCACTTTGACGAGCCGTGGGATAGCCCGCACAATCGCACGCTGATCGCGCGCATGCCGGCCGTGTATCGCTCGCCCAACAGTGCCGCTGACCCAGGGAAAACGGTCTACTTGGGCATTGCCGGCAAACAAGCGGTTTTCGTGGCTCCCGCCGGCGATCAGAAGGACAAGCCCCATCCGACCGGCACGGGAATGCAGCACATAAGGGACGGCACGAGCAACACGATCATGACGGTTGAGGCGGCCGATCCGGCGGCGGTGATTTGGACGAAACCGGATGATTTCGACAGCGATCAGGAAAACCCGCTGCGGAGCCTGGTGGGGATGCGGCCCGGCGGAATCATCGTCGGCTTCTGTGATGGATCCGTGCGGTTCATCTCCGCCACCATCGATGCGAACACACTCAAGGCGCTCTTCACCAAGAACGGCGGCGAGGTGGTGGGAGGGGATTTCTGAGTCCCGGTGTCATACGCCCCTCTCGTCCCACGCACCGTGGGACGGGAGGCAGGGAACGGAGGGCGGAGAAGGGAGGAAGGGAGGAAGGGAGGATGGGAGGAAGGGAGGAAGGGAGAGTAACGGTTGGCGGTTTTCGCGCGATTGTTCGTGAGTCGAATGAACGAATCGTGTATTGCTCGCTCATGGCGAGCGAAGATGACGTTATCGCAGCCTTGCGGAGGCTTGTCGAAAAGCCTGCCAGGCGGATCGAGGAACTGGGACTGCCGCGACGACAAGACGCAGGACGATGTTCGCCGATGTACAAGCACTCCGAGCTGTTAAGGACCAGCGATCTTCGGATGCCGAGTTGGCAGGACCGTGGGGTGGTGCCCGTGGTGGTGGGTTAATTCCCGAAGGCTTGTTGGAATGCCGTTGGCAGGTCGGGATATTGAAAAGTGAAGCCCGCGCGGGACGCGATTTCTGGCACGACGCGCTGCGAGGCGAGGACAATATCGGCAAACTCGCCGAGCACGAGTCGCAAGACGGGGGCTGGCATCGAGAACCAGGTGGGCCGATGCAGCCGGCTCCCCAGTTCGGCGGTGAACTGAGCATTCGTGACCGGGTTAGGTGCCGTGGCGTTGACAGGACCGCGAATGGCCTCGTGTTCGATCAAGAACAGGATCAATTGCACCAGATCATCCAAGTGGATCCAGGGCATCCACTGAGCACCGTTTCCCAATTTTCCGCCGAGGCCGAGTCGAAACGGCCCCAACATGTGCGCCATGGCTCCGCCATCGGGTCCGAGCACCATGCCGATGCGCGGCAAGACCACCCGAATACCGGCTTGTTCCGCATTCCGCGCTGCCGACTCCCAGGCCACGCACAGATCGGCCAGGAAGTCACGGCCCGGCTCGGACGATTCACGAAGCAGTTCGTCGCCGCGTGAGCCGTAGTAGCCGACAGCCGAGGCGGAAATCAGCAGGCGCGGCGGGCGGTGAAGCGACAAGATCGCCTTGACCAGGTGACTTGTTCCTGTCACTCGACTGGTGTAGATCCGACTTTTCTTCGCCTTGGTCCACCGGCCGGTGGCGACCGACTCGCCCGCCAGATGAATCACGACGTCAACGTTGTCGAACGCCTGCAGCGGCGGCGGGCCGCTGTCTGGAGCCCAATCGTAAGCTGTCAAGTCATAGGGGTTGAGTGCCCCTCGGCCCTTGGAGCCGTGCCGGCTGAGAACCACTGGACGCTTCAGATGCGGCAGGAGGTGACGGCCAATGAAACCAGTGGCACCAGTAATGAGCGTTCGCATCGCGTCGCCCTCCCTGGTTGGTGGACCAGAGTGCTACGTACTAACCTGACTTGCTAACCTGACTGGGCGTATCCAGAACCGACCGTAGTCAAAGCAGTCGGAGATTGTCCAATAGTCCGTATTCGCGCCGAATATCCGCTATCTTGACCAGCGTTGAGGCAGCACTCGGCTGGAAACGGCGCCCCGCCGGCGCGAATCCACCAGCTTGCCAACGCCGCCGCTGGCCGCAACCCCTGCGTAGAACGGAATTCACTGCGTTCGTGCCGCGTCCCCTGCTCTCCCTTTCCTTCGACCTGGCACGGCAATTCCGTTCGACATCACGTCCACACGGTGCGCGGATCGCACCCACCAACATTCGCGCCCTTCGCGAAAGCCCCGCACTACTCAACACCAGTGCCCCCCATTGTACACCGTTGTCAGGACGGTTTGACCCACCATCCAGGAAAATGAATGGGCGGTCAGGTGCCATGTTCCATTGCCACCTGCAGCGCCGCACGACCGCCGGGCCGGTCAAAACCGTTGACAGGAAACGTTCTTTTCCAGCCAGCCACCCTCCCCTGCCTTCCCGCGATCCTGGCCCACAAAACGACTATGGGCGAGCGAAAGAGCCGCGACGCGCTCCTCTTCCGCTGGCCCGCCGTCCGGCTGTGGCCAGTGCTCGTCCGGTATTCTCGAGTTCTCGTGCCGTCGGAAATCCGTGCAATTCGTGCCGTCTGTCGGCGACTGTCCAGCATTCACCAACGGGACTCGATGGTGGAGGGATGCCGAGCCGCACGGATGTTGGGAACAGAGCGACGGACATCCGGCGGACAGCCCGACAATCGCGGCTCTACCTGCGGTTGAAATTACCCGTTCAATCTGGCACCATGCTATCCGGTCTGGTCGGCTGTTTCGTGGTGCGAGCGGGGAGTACAAGGTCATGGCAGAAGATCTTTCGAATGTTCATCGACTCGTCGGCGATCTATTCCAAGAAGGACACGACCCCGACGCGCTGGAGCAGTTCCGGCTGACGGACGAACAGGTGCGGTTCTATCACGACAACGGCTATTTGGCCGGCGTGCGCGTGCTGACCGACCTGCAGGTCGATCGGCTGCGGGAAGAGTTGTCGGTCTTCTTTCAGCCCGGCCACCCAGGGTCCGAGCTGTGGTACGAGTACCATACGAACGAATCATCCGATCCCCATACGGTGTTGTTTCACGCGTTGGGCGCCTGGCGCATCGGACAGGGATTTCACGATCTGTTGTGGAATCCCGCGTTTACGATTCCCGCCAGCCAGTTACTGGGGGGAGCCGTACGCTTCTGGCACGATCAACTCTTCTGTAAACCGGCGCGGCACGGCGGCGTCGTGGCGTGGCATCAGGATTATTCTTATTGGACGCGGACCAAGCCGATGCAGCATCTGACCTGCTGGATCGGATTAGATGACGCCGGCGTCGACAATGGCTGCCTCCATTATGTGCCCGGCAGTCACCAGTGGGAGCTGCTGGAAGCGACTGGCCTGGCCGGCGACATGAACGCCATTCGAGCGGTGCTCAGTGACGAGCAATGGCGGACTTTTCAGCAGCCGGTGGCGGTGGAATTGAAAAAGGGAGAGTGCACGTTCCACCATCCTTTGACCGTGCATGGCTCGTTCGAGAATCGGACGGACCGCCCGCGCCGCGCCACCGTGGTCAATGTGGTTCGCGACGGCGTGAGATCGGACAGCAACGAGCCACTGCTGCACGGCGTCCCCGTCGTACCGCACGGCGCACCGCTGGGCGGACGGTTCTTTCCGCTCCTGCGCAGCTGACGCCCAACGTAGAACGGAATTCATTCCGTGCATGCCGCGTCCCCAGCTCTTCATTTCCTGCGACCCGGCACGACCATGCCGCTGGACAGCAGGAGCCCACGGCGCGGATCATCCTGAGCTACACTGTGCGGCGCACCGCCGTCCGACTCACGCTGCGTGAATCGCTCCATCGGAGCGAGGCTCTCCTGTTGGTCCGCTGCCATTACGTGGGAAATCGTGTGGCCTCCGCCACGCCCGGCATGATCCGCCCCGGCGCTCCTTGGAACGTCGCCCGGTAAGCACCTGCGCTCCCACTCCTCAGGCAGTTTCCCTGCCATTGTTCAGGTATTTTTGGTTTAGGTAATTTGCGATGACTTTGCGGGCCATGCGTGTTGAACTTGATTTGGCGCGGATTCCGGTCGATTGGATTTATCGGGCGATAACACACGGGGGGGATATTTTCATGAGAATACGATTTCTGTCCACAATCGCGGCAGTAGCCGTCTTGATCGTCGGTGTGCAGCATGTGGCTGCTCAGCAAATGTCGCCATTTCCGATGATGGGCGGCTATCCGCAGGCGGCACCGACAGGCTATCAGGCGGCTTACATGCCGGCCATGCCACCACAGTTCGATGTGCGTCAAGCTGCCATGGCCAGCCAGGGCGAGCCGGTGGCCGGCTGCCAGGATAGCGGCGAAGGAGCGTGTAACCAGTGCAACGCTTGTGGCGGAGTCGCAAGTTGCTGGTGCCATAGTGTGTCGGTGTGGGGCGAGTACCTCTATCTGCGACCGCGTAATGCGGAAGTCGCCTATGGGGTGCCAATTAACGGAGCGATCATACCGCCGCCAGTCAATCCCATCCAAATCGGCCGGGTTGGTATGGTGGATCCCGACTTCAGCTCGGGGATCCGATTCGGCGTCAGCTATGTGCTGGACGGCTGCAGCAGCATTACGGCTCAGTACACCTGGTTTGAATCGCGTACGGACGATCAGGTCAGTACCGAGGCCCCCTTTGTTATTCGCTCACTTGTGTCCCATCCAGGGACTTTGACCGCAGCACAGGATTTCCTCACCGCTCGAGCCTCGCAGCAGATCCGCTTTGACTGGTTCGATGTTGACTATCGGACGGTCCTGGATTGCTGCGACAATCGCCTGGTCACGTTCCTGGTAGGTGCTCGCATGGGGCAGTTCAACCAGGACTTCGTGGCGGATTACCTCAATACCGGGACGGAAACTGTCGAGACGGAAATCGATTTCTATGGTGCTGGCCTGCGGGTCGGTCTGGAAGGCGAGCGATATTCCAACAGCCGCCGGTGGCTGGTGTATGGCAAGACAGCTGCCAGCCTGGTGGCCGGTGAATTCACGGCTGACTATCGCCAGGGACAGAGCTTCGACCCAATGGTGGTGGATACGACCTGGAAGGCCGGCCGCGTTCTCCCGATGCTCGACCTGGAACTCGGTGCCGGCTGGCAAAGCCGCTGCGGAACCTGGCGGATTACGGGCGGCTATGCCTATAACGCCTGGTTCAACGCTGTGAAGACTGACGAGTGGGTCAAGTCGGTCCAAAGCAATAATTTCGTGGGATTGAGCGACGGCATGTCCTTCGACGGCGTTGTCCTCCGCTGTGAAGGTCGCTTCTAAAGCCGGCCACACCGCGACGCGGGAAACGATTCCTCTCAAGTCGTGCCTGACATTGCGAAGACTTACAAGCCGGACCCTCGGGCCCGGCTTTTTCTCATGGTGTTCGGACCGCTTGCTGTGGTGCGACTCCAATCCACCCGCTCAATGTCCAAACCACGTCTGCATTGCGTACGGTGTAGGACCGGACAACGTCCCGCTCCGTCCTGCCCCCCCCAGCCTGATCTGTCCACCGGGCGAAACCGCCACGTGGCGCCATTTCGCATCCGTCCGGTGACCGTCTCCAGATAGCGGAACTGACGGCCGTTTCGCTCGCGGTGCGGCTGCGACCCTGTCGCGGGATCTCTTCTCAAGGCCATCCGTCCGCCAAAACCTGACGCTCGGCGTTCAGTCCTCCCGCACGGATTCCGTTCTCGAGAGCGGTCGGTGGTGTCGCTGGTGGGGGGTGTGCTGTTTGGACGCCGTGATGAAGGAGCCGGGAAGGGACTTACGCGGCAGAAGATGCTGCAATGTCACCCCCGCATCGCACGACGGTGATCAAGGGTCCGCTGCCGAGTCTCGGTGGAATCGCCGCAGAGTCCCCAGAAAAATGGTTAGCGCGGCGGAACGTCTGCTTTTCGCCAAAAACCAGACTTAACTAATTGACTTTGCGTGTTACAAAAGATTACCATCACCTATTGGGTTTCCCCAGAATGCCCTTGTAGCCAGGGTAGCCCAGATTAATTCATCTGAATTGGGCGTTTTCTTGTTCTTATTCGTGATGACATGTTGATCGCTTTCGGTCGCCAGTGTTCGACTGAGCAGGTTGGCCATCGTTGTACACATCCTTTGAGCAGAGGGCTGAACCGTGATTATTCGCCATTCTTCCGTGGATCGTAACGCACAGCGTGTTGTGAGCAGTAGTGAACGAACGAAGCAGCGAGTCCGCGGTAGCCGACGAGCGGCGTTTCGTGGTGAACTGGCCCGCAAGCTTCGGTTGGAGTCGTTGGAACCGCGCATGATGTTGGCGGCGGACATCGAGATCAGTGGTTCGAGCATCTTGCTGACCGACAGCGTTGGGGGCGGGAGTGCGAATGATGTGGAAATGGACTACGCGTTGGGCACGCTCACGATCAGCGATTTCTCAGGTCTCACGGGCATCGGCCCTCTGGCCGCCTTTGTGACCGGCGACACTTTGACGATGAATGCCGGGAATCTGATAGCTTTGAGTATCACGGACATCGTCTTGGACACGGGGGACGGGATCGACAATATCTGGATCAAGGGTACGCCCGACGGGTTTGTGACGACCTTTACGGGACAGACGAGCGTCGAGGCGGGGGCGAACGACGACTCGGTCAGGATGGGCCTTGTCGGTTCGCTGGACAACATTCACAGTCCGGTGGATGTGGATGGTGGTCCAGGTTCGGACGGCCTCCTGATGCAGGATTTTCTCGGGACACCTGATCTGCTGATAACGATCACGGCTACGACCGTCACCGGCATTGCTCCGGCGGACACTACGTATGCGGGTATCGAGTCCCTCTCGGTCGACGTAGTCGACTCGTCGCCGGCGAACATCGCGATTCGAAGTACGTCGGCAGTCACCAATGTGTTGCTCGATTCGGGTGGTAACGAGACGATTACCTTTGGCGAATCGGGGGATCTCAGCGGTATTCAAGGCGCGGTCAATCTGACCGACTTCTTTGGCGGTGGTACCGACACAATCACCTACGACGATTCGGCTCACGTGGGGGGACGGTCGTTCTCGCTATCCTCCAACGGCAGCCTCCAGGCGACGGGGATTGCCAACATCACGGTGACGGGCGGCATTTACGAGAATGTTGTGTTGTTGGCTGGCACCGGCAATGATTTGATCTCCGTGACGCCCGGCACAACCACTTCGTTCGACATCAACGGCGGCACCGGCAACGACACGTTGACGATCAACGTTGCGGGCACGACGGATCCTGCCCTGCAGGTGATTCCCAGTCTGGCCGGCGGCCTGGGGGACTTCAGTTTCAACGGCCAGCTGCCGGTCGTGTTCGACGAGATCGAGAGCGTGGCGCTGATTGGCAATGTGGATGAGTTGTCGATTCGCGAGGATTTGAGTCCTGATTTTGCCAACGATGCGAGCGACGATACGATCACGCTCAACCGTGTGGGGGCGGCACTGGGGGTCGATGTCAACGGGATTCCCCAAATCAGAGTAACGATGGCCGGTTTGGACCTGATCACGGTCGAGGGATCGGGAGACCGGGACACGTTGGTGATCGACAATTCCGGTGGTCTGATCAGTCGTACCATCGATTTCAACGGCCACGGCCCGGCCGCTTCGCCGGGTGACAAGTTGGTAGTCATGGGCAATCCCGGCGCGGCGATTGCCCGCGAAACGTACCTGGTGGGAGCGACGCAGGACGCGGGAACGATTGTGTTGGATCCGGACGACAGCGCCGGGCCCGGGGCGGCAGGCACTCGCAATGGCGATGAGCTGGTGATCAGCTTCACCGGTCTGGAGCCCATTGACACCTCCACGCCAGTGGCCTTGCTGGATGTCATTCTGACGGCGGCTGCGGACGACGTACGAATTCGCGACGGCGGACTTCTCAACGGGTTCAACTCCATTGAGTTGGTGGATCTGAGCGCGACCTTCGAGACGGTGCGGTTTGCCAACAAGACCGTAGCTCGCGTGTCTGGGGGGAGCGGCGCGGACGTTTTCCGAGTGGAGTACACCACGGCCGCGGCGGGCCTCGGCACGTTGGAAATATACGGCCACCTGGCTCCAGCCGTTCCTGGTCCGGCCGATGACGACGCGTCCGAGATTGTCACTCTGCACAGCACGGCTCCCGTCACCACGTCGGTGTACACGCAGGGCGGTACAGATTACATCGAAGACCGCAACGAGATCCTCAATGGCCTGCAGGGCACGATTAACGTCATTGGTGGCGAGACGGCCGGCGACAACGACTTGCTGATGTTGCAGGATTTCAACGATGCTGGTCCCGACACCGTCACCATCACCGACTCGTCGATCACCGGAGCGGCACCGGCCACGATCAATTACACGGAAATCGAGAAGCTCTTCTTCGAATCGACGTCGGGCGACGATACGATCGACATCTTGTCGACGTCGGTCGAAGCCGAGACCTTTGTCACCGGTGGCGGCGCAAACGACACCATTACGATTGGTAATGAGACGGCCGACTTCGGCACCGTTTTCGACGGCAGCCTGGACGCCATCTTGGGCCCCTTGGCGCTCAGCGGCGACTTCAACTTGACGGACGGCGACGATACGTTGAACGTGGATGATTCCGGCACGGCCAGTCTCGACGGACCGGCCACGATTGACAACAGCACGTATACATACGACTTGACCGGCGTCGGCACAAGTTTTGACGGCCCCGTGACGGTCCTCGACGGCTTCGCACCGGCTCCTATCCGGTACTTCTACGACACGATCGATCCCTTTGGCCTTAATCCACGTCTCGAGAACTTGCACGTCTTGGGATCGGCGGGTGACGACGACATTACCGTCGAGGTAACCACGGCGGTCGGGTTGACCGTGATCGACGGTCACGACGGGTCGGATCTGGTCACGGTCAATGGCGACGCGCTCAGCGCAGCCAACACGATTGCCGGCGGCGACGATGCCGATCAGTTCGTGCTGAACATCACCACCAATTTGGGCGACACATCGTTCGTCGACCTGACGTCGTTGGAATTCGCGGGGAACGATCCCGCGGCCGATCCGGCGCAGCGCGATCAGTTGCAGATCAACGACAACAGCGGCGCGGCGGGATTTGGTGTTTGACTACCTCGACACGCCTGGCGGTCTGGACATCAATCCGGCCGGCGGTGGAGGGTTAGGCGCAGGGGTCGAGGACATTCCGATCTTCGTGCGGACGATGGAAACGGTGGATTACCAGGGGACGGGTGCTGCCGACTCGGTGTTGATCGAAGGGACTTCAGGCGACGACGAGATCACCGTTGCGCCCTTGGCTGCCGACGCGGCCTTGGTCTTCCTGGGAGGGAATCCCTGGGACGGTCCGGCGGATCCACAGTCCTTTGCGGATGCGATTCCGGGCGTCGGTGGCGGCGGCAGCGGTCCCGATCTGCAGCTTGTCGGACTCGACGGGATTTTGCCGGTCAACGATGATGCGGGCACGAATCGACTGTTCATCTATGGGTTGACCGAGGGAGGACTCAACGACGCGACCGCCAGCGATCCGTTTGGATTGGGCGCCGGCCAGATCCTGCCCGATCCGGGTGTCGGTAACGCCTACGACGATATCACGGTGACGGACACGGCGACGGCCGTGAACGCCTTGGTGGTAGTCAGTTATGACACGAGTGATTTTGCCCAGGCCGATCCCGTCATGGACATGGCGATCATCGTGAACACCGGTTTCGAGTCGAATCCGGCCACCACACCGGCCGCCGATGTGGCCGACGACATCACGTTGACGCCTTCGGCCTTCTATCGGTTCCAGATCAACGGCGGCGATCCCGATCCACTCACGACCGGTATTGTCCCGCCCGACGGGGATCGGCTGAACGTCGTCAGTCCCTCCGATGAAATCGACATTTACAGCGACAAGTCAACGCCGACCAACGTCTCGGTCAGCTTTGGCGGCGCGGTCTTGCCGTTCGGATTCAGCTCGATTGAGAACCTGGCGTTGGATGCCAACGGCGGAACCGTCAACTTGATCGGCGACAACAACAATACGACGCCGCAACACGACAACTTCGTGGTCGTCGGTCGCAATATCGACGGGGACATCTCGGATGGCGGTTACCAGGAATTGGAGTTGGTCATTAACGGCAGTGATCCGATCTTGATCAACAATGTTCAGTTCCTCAACGCGATCGGTTACGAGGAGACGGACACGCTGGATGTAACTCCTTACGCCGACAACACGCCGCGTGGCTGGGGCATCGATGTGCGATTTGACGAAGGCAACCCGGTGCAGGACGACGGCGAACAAGTCGATTTGCTGATCTACAACACGGTGTTGTTCAACAACGTGGTGTCGGAAGACATCGTCATTCAGCCGTCCGGGCCCGAGGGGGGCGAATTGCGAGTGACCAATGGCGCCTTCGGCACGCCGATTGTGACCATCAGCTACATCAACAACCTCGACATCATCGTGATTGACGGAGACGGGGGGGCGAGCGACACCGATACACTCACCATGCGCGGCACCAATCCCGACAACGTGCTGACCAGTGGCGGCGAGCATGTGATGGCCGATTTCACGGCG
Source organism: uncultured Planctomycetota bacterium (assembly GCA_963802295.1). Taxonomy (GTDB): domain Bacteria; phylum Planctomycetota; class Planctomycetia; order Pirellulales; family Pirellulaceae; genus JAJRVM01. The sequence goes on from CAWDIM010000021.1 coordinate 158,662, forward strand.
GCCGCCGATGTGGCCAATCCGCTGGTGGTCGTCGAGGATCGGTTCCCCATCAATCCCTTGACGCCGCTGCTGTACCGTGTGCGCGACATTCAAGGTTTCGACACCGTGACGTTGGACATGCTCGGTGGCAGCGATGTGGTCGAGGTCATCGGACGCAATGATGGCAGCATGTCGGTGCAGGTCGATAACGGCGAGACGATCACGCTGCCTGGCACCGCCAATGCGAACGACTCGTTCTACCTGGACTCTGGCGTTCAGACGGACGAGGGTGAGATTCGTGTTCGACTGGCAGGTGCCTCGGCAACGACTTCGATCCGCTACGACGGCACGACAACGATCTCCGTGTTGGGAGGTGGAGGCGCCGGTACGGACAGCGTCGCTGTCGCCGGGACGGATGGCAACGACGTGTTTACTTTGGCGGCGCCCCCGCTGGCATTCGCCGGCAATCTGCACACGAGCTTCGGACCCTACGTGGTGATCCGTGAACTGGGGTCGACCGACAGCACGCTGGGGCTGTTGGGCGATGGTGGCGACGACGCGTTTTCCATCGAGCCGCTGGCCGGTGTGATCGTGAACGTGTGGGGCGGGGATCCAACCGCCTCGGACGAAGTGGTCGTCAAGGGGACTGCAGGGCCGAATATGGTCGTCTACTCACCCACCGGCGCCGATACGGGCATCGTGGCAGTGGATGCGTCGAGTCCCGTCAATCTGGATGGTGTGGAACATCTCACGGTCGACGGCTTGGGGGGCGATGACGTGTTGACCGTGGCGACCGGACCGGGCGACAACGTGATTGAACTCACGCCCGGTGCGACCAGCGATGCGGGCGACGTACAGGTCGACTCGTTGCTGCCGATGAGCTTCAAGAATCTGGGAGCCGGTGGCACTCTGGTGTCGCTCGACAGCGACAATGCCGATTCGGATACGTTGGTTTACAACGGGACCAACGGTTCGGATGCCTTTACGGTCGGTTTCGCCTCGATCTTCCTGAATGCCCGCGTCGTGGTGGCCACGACGGACGTCGAGAGCTATACGCTGCGAGGCAAAGGCGGGGACGACACCTTTACGCTACAGGCTCAGCAGGGGATCGCGATCCGTGTCGAAGGGGACGAGCCCTCGGGGAGTGACACGCTCAATTTTGCCGCCGACAACTCGGGCGGCGACCCGGTCGTGATCGTGGAACTGGACTCGGACCTGCCGAATGCGCCGTTCCTGCAGACGATCGAGCAAGTCGGCTATGGGATCGTGACGCACACGGGCATCGAGTTGGTGAACATGGACATTGAGGGTGGCGATCTGTATGTGGCGGGTACTCGTGGGGATGACGTGATTACGTTCACGCCGCTGAGCGGGGATTCTGGCGTCTTGACGGCTCAGAATATTCCGACGACCTACAACATCGACGACGTGCCGGCGGCCAAGCTGCTGGTGATCACCGGCGGCGGCACCGGCCGTGGTGGTCCGACCGGCGGCGGATTCGCCGACAAGGTGATTTACAACGGCACCGCCGGACAGGATCTGCTGCGCGTCGATACAGCGAGTCGCACTGTTTCGCTCGACATACTCGGGTTCGGATTCCCCGCGCCGGTGCTGGCTTCGTGGCGCGCTGTCACGCTGGACGACGGCGCGGCCGAGTTCGGCACACCGGGAATCGTGGAAGTCGTGGCTGTGCTGGGCAACGACGGCAGCGATACGATTTTTGTGTCACCAGCCAATCCCGTCGGCAACGGCCTGTACGTGGATGTCGACGGCGGGTCACCGCGGGCCAGCGATGCGCTGGTGATCACCGATCTGGATGCCAACGGGGATCCGGTGGCGTTTGGCTCGAGCGTGATGGTGGTGGTCGGGCAGAGTCGAGTTCCCGACGCCGGCAACGTGCTGGTGTTTGACAATGCCGTGCGAATGCCGGCCATTTCCTACGAGAACGTGGAAGTGGTATCGCCGAACGTGGCGGGGGGCGACAACCTGCTGATCCTCGGCCCGGACATGTACGAGCAGAACGAGTATCGGCAGACCGCGGCTTTCCTGGGTTCGGGTGACACGTTGAATGTGCCGAACCTGGCCATCTTCCCGAACGCTTACGAGCACCCGGGCGTGCCGGCCGATCAGGACTACTTCCGAGTCGTGGCCAAGACGACCGGGATCATGGACTTCCAGGTCTATTTCCACATGTATCCGGGACTTCTGCCGGCTGCTGGCGACCTGAGTGTCGAAGTGTTGGACGTCAACGGCAACGTGATTGCCGGTGCCGGCGACTTCGGCAGCCACGATGCCACGGCCGACGCGCGCGTTCGCATCCCGGTGGTGGCGGGGCAGACCTACTATCTGCACGTCTTTGGCACCGATGTGCAGGTCGTGAACGGATACGACCTGACGATTACCGATGTGGCTCCACCCGTGCCGTATGACATCGAACTGCGTGACCTGCCGGTCGACTCGAACTATGACAGCAGTCTGGATCCTCCGTCGAGCAACAGTGACACGGGCCGTTCGCATTTCGATAACGTGACGAGTGACGCGTCACCCGCCATCATTGTGCGTTTGGATGACGGCATCTTCCTGCACGATCTGCCTGGCAATCCCGACGACGGAGCTCCGGCCGATGAAGTGATTGTGATTCCGTTCAATCCTTCGTTAGATCCCGCATCAACCGATGCGGGTTACCGGGTGGCCATCTATGTGGAAGGAGATCCGCAGCAGCCGGGTGTCGGACCGCAGACGGTGATCGGCTATGCCCAGCCAGGCGCCGAGGAAGGCGTTTACATTTTCGATTTTGACGACGCGATTGTCGCCGCGGCCGCCGACTTGACGGACGGCAGCCACTTCATCTCGGCCCGCGTCGAGATGCTCGATCCGGCGGATCCGACGCGGCATGGCTACGGAGCCCGCAGCCAGTCGCTCGAGATCGTGGTGGATACGGAGGTTCCTCCGATCGACCTGCTGGATATGATCGACGACGGCATGTGCCCGTTCGCTCCCGATAACGTCACGAACGACACGACGCCGGGCTTCTTCGGCTATGCGGAAGCCAACGCGGTCTTGCGGTTCTACGTCGATATCGACGGTGACGGGCTGTTGCAGATCGGCACCGACTACCTGCTCGGTGAAACCGTGGCCATCCCGACGGACGGCAACAATCAGTTCCCCATGGGGTACTACGAGTTCACCACGCCGATCGACCTGAACGATGAAGTCCTGTTGGCGCTCGGCCTCTCCTACGACGGGCTGCGGACGATTTTCGCGACGGCGGAGGATCTGGCGGGCAACGTGACCGCGGAACTGGACGCGGCAGAGCTGAGGCTCTTCTTGGATACTCAGGGACCCCAGATCACCAGCGTGTTTGTGACGAGTGATCCGGCCTACGACCTGTTCGATCCGAAACCATCGCAGGACGGACCGTCTCCGCTGGTTCACCAATTGTCGATCAACGTCCGAGATCTGCCCGCACGCGTGGCGCCGGAGTTCCTCTATCCCGCGCTGGTGGAGTCGATTGCCGAGCATCCGGGCCATTATCACCTGGTGGGAGATGCCAACGGCATCATTCCCATTCAGAGCGTGGAGTTCATCGGGGCCGTCGTGGTGAATGGAGCGGTGGCGACGGGAACGATCCGTCTGACGTTTGCCAATCCGTTGCCCGACGACCGCTACACCTTGACGATCTCCGATGAATTGGTCGACCCCGCCTGCAATCATTTAGATGGGGAGTCGAACACGGACGAGCCGCAGGAGAATCCGTTGTTCCCGAGCGGCGACGGCGTCCAGGGGGGCGATTTCGTGGCTCGCTTCACCATCGATTCACGTCCGGAAATCGGCGTCTGGGCCGCGGGCAACGTGTGGGTCGATACGAATGGCAACTTCTTGTTCGATCCGCAGAACCCGGACTACACCAACCGTGACATCGTCTACATGATGGGCTATACCAGCGACGACGTGTTCGCGGGTAACTTCGTGCAGAACGCGGGTGGCACGGCGGATGGTTTTGACAAGCTGGCGGTGTACGGCCGAGTCGGCACGCAGTGGCGTTGGTTGGTGGATACCGACAACAATGGCGTCGCGAACGTCGAGATCGTCGATCCGCTGAATATCAACGGTCTGCCGGTGGCCGGCAACTTTGATGTCGCCAATGGAATCAACGGCGATGAAGTGGGTGTATTCACCGGTACGACGTGGTACTTCGATACGAACCACGACTTCCGGTTGGATGCCGCTTCGGCTTTGCCGACGACGATGCGCGGTTACCCGATCGTGGGTGACTTCGACGGCGACGGCTTCGACGACCTGGGTACCTGGACCGACAACATCTTCCAGATCGACCTCGCCAACGGCGCGCTTCGCGGCTGGGATGGAGTTGCTGACGAAGTCTTCCGGTTCGGTTACATAGGCGTGCGTGCGCGACCGGTTTCCGCCGACATGGATATGGACGGATACGATGACCTTGGTCTCTGGCTGCCCGATCGCCCCGGGGCGCTGCCGCGAGAATCGGGCGAGTGGAACTTCCTGATTTCCGACGGCGCCTCGCTGCTGAATCGGATCGTCGTCGATCCGATCAAGGGCGACCAGATGATCGCCTATACGCCGGTCCCCTTTGGACCGGATATGTTTGCTCAATTCGGCGATGATTATTCCTTGCCGATCGTCGGCAACTTCGATCCGCCGGTATCCGGCGGAGGCGGTGAGCCCGCCGGCAATCTGCACACGAATCTCAGCCTGCCGTCGGACGTTAACGGCGACGGCGTGGTGTCCCCCATCGACGTGCTGCTGGTGATCAGTTCGCTCAACACGAATGGATCGCGGCGGTTGGAAGGAGCTGCCACGTCGCAGCCGTACCTCGACGTCAATATGGATGGGTTCCTGTCGCCCGTCGACGCCCTGACCATCATCATCCGCCTCAACGGCGGAGGAGGGGGAGAGGGCGAGGGAGAGGCTGAAGGCGAGTTCTCCTTGACAGCGGGGGGAGCAAGTGATCTGGTCAACGCCACCACACCACCGGCCGGCGAGGTCGACCTGGGTGGGGCCCTGCTGCTAAGCAGCTCCAGCGTGTCGACCTTCGCGACCACCAACGGTTCGGCCACCGCGTCCTCGCCGGCAACCGGTCAGGCGAACGCCGCCAGAGGGTTGACGAACGAGTCCTCGGCGCCGGTCGCCATGCCGGTCGGAGTGGAGTTCCTCGACGCTGAAGAGATGCGGGAATGGGCCGAGTCGATTGGCGTCGACGATCTGCTCGACAGTCTTCCTTTGGGCCAATCGCTCGATGAATTGGCGGCGCTGATCAGTGCCGACGACCAGCGAGCGGTGGACGAGATTTTCCGCCAGATCGGTGAGGCATAACGCGGAGTTGTCGACCGTTGCGACGGCGACTTCCGCCAGATCCAGTACCGTTTCGTCAACGAAACGGTACTGGCCGGAAGTGCCGGATCCGGGAGCCGACGAGCGCAAGAAGAGAGCGGGTGTCACGTGGCAACGCGACACCCGCCCAGGTGAATCCTCACAGGGCCGGGGATGGCCGACTCACTGCAGGTCTTCAAATCGCCATAACGAGTGGGTCACCATGGCGTCCCCCTCCAGGAATACCACGCCCGAGACGCCGCGGAAGCATTTCAATACGTCCATGACATCATGGATTTGCTGAGGGATGTTTCCCATGGGACCAGCATCGGGTTGCGCATTCAGGCCCACCAGACCGCTCAACCCAATTCCGTAATCCACCCAGGGCGAGATCGCGTCCAACAACGCCGCGAATTGCAGCTGATAGGCAGCTGCCAAGGGCCCGTCGGTGTTGGCCAGCGGTCCACCGTCCTGCACCGGTGTCTCGGTCAGCAAACGCGCGGTGAAACGCGGCAGCAGGGACGTCACCATCACCGCGTCCGACAAGCCGGCGTTGGGGGCCAACTGCGCATCGAGTCCACTTTCCTCCGGCAAGGCATAGTAGTAAACCGTTCCCGCTCCCACGTCCTTGGTCTGCGGTTTGGCCAGTTTGATCGGCGGAACCGGGTTGGGGAACATGTCGCGCAAGTCGCCGGTCGAGGCCTCATGGAGCTTGTCCAACGCCTGCTGCAAAATGGCGAAATACTCGCCAAAGGCCTCCCGCACCAGGTTCGCATCGCTGACACCGAACACCATGGCCAGTTCGAGCATCGGCAGCTCGCCCTCGGCCGGCGGCATGGCTGCAAACCAACTCTCGCTCGTTGATTTGGCGTCCAATACAAAGGCCCCCTGCCCGTCGGCAAATGCAGGCAGCAGCTTTTCGCGTGTGACTGATGCCAGCTGCGTGACCAACGGCAGGAAGTCAGTCTTCAGCTGGTCGTAGGATGCCTGCTGATCTTCGTCCATCTGCTGCATGCTGAACTGCTCGACGTAGTATGTCAGACGCTGCACAAACGTCGAAATGTCTTCGAATTCCTGCGGATCGGGTTTGCCACGTGCAGCATAAAACGCGATTGGATCGCCACCGACGTGGTTCAGGATCGTCAGGTCCTGCGTGGCGTCCAACGTCGAATCCGTGGTCCAACTGTAGCCGAAGCTCTCGATCCCCTCAGAAGTCAGGAAGTGATACCCCGAGTAGCTGGCAGGTGCCGGCATGCTCTCCTTCACGTATTCGCCAAAGGACTCCACGTCGGCAATCAGCTCCTCCTGCAATTCAGGAGCGGTGGCCAACACAAACGGCACAAACTGCTTGGCCATCGTGACGAGCTGATCCATCTGCTGGTCAATCGAGCCGACCTGTTTCACGAAGTCCGCACTGACGAAGGAGACTTGCGTAATCGGCTTGTCCGCCGCCTTGCGGACCGGCGCCAGCTCGGCGCGATCGTACAGCAGTTCTCCTTGGCCCAGGGACGCCAGGTGTTTGTTGTCGGAGCCGACCGAAACCAGCAGGTAATTGTCCTTGACGCCAATCGAGACCACCAGCGTCATCGGCTTGAGCTTCTCCGCCAGCTTCTGCATGTCCTGCGGGTCAACTCCTTCGGCGTCCTCCTGTATTTTGGCCCAGGGGATTAACGTGCCGTCGAGCCGGATCGTCAGGTATTCGGCGCCGCCAACCTTTTCACGTTTGAATCGAGGCTGCAGGTCCGGTTGCTGAGCCAGCACGCTCTGTACGATGCCCTCCAGACGCTGGAGTTGGTCGACCGCTGGCTTGGTGTCGCTGAGCCGCATGCCCTTGACAAACGTGGGTATCTGCAGTTGATCACCCTTCTGTTCGACCACCTCGAGCATCTTGCGGAACTGGTAGGACTGCATGTCGCCGAAATCTCCGGCACTTATCGCTTCCATCTGGCCGGCGCTGGAAGCCGCGCTCAGTTCGTTAATCAGAGCAAACGCATTCCCCACGCTGCTGTCGCCATAGACAAACACTTCGTGGGAGGCCGCGTCCTTCAACAGCTCCACCAGTTGCTGGTTAGCCGGATCCTGCAGCAGTTGCTTGAGCATGGCAATCTGGGGGTTCTGCGGATTCTGCCATTGCTGCATCGCCATGGCCCAGGCGAATTGCACCGACGGAATCGCCTTTAGTTTGGCGATCGCATTACTGGCCGCCACATTGTCAAATACCTCACGCATGCGCATGCCCGCCACGTAAAACGACACGTCAGCCGGTGCGAACTTCAGCGACGATTCGTCCTTCAGTGCATCGGCAGCCGCGGCGCACGACGCGCCCAGTGGCGCACAGATCGCCATCGCGGTGATGACCGCTATGCGCTGAATCCATCGAGATGTAGAAAAACCAGACATCCTTTTTTCTCCCACTGCAAAAAGTGACTTGAATAGACGACTGTCCCCCGCAATCTACCCCCGTATTCGCGGGGTGGTTTCACACGCGATCATGGTCCGTTATTGTTGGACGCTGCCGGCGTATTGTAAAGATGCCGACGGTCCCTGCCACTTGCGACGCGTTCGAAGTCAGCGTGGTGGACCAATGCGAAGCTGGCGAAACCAGACCGTTTCGCTGTGATTCTGCAGACCGAGAAAGCCATGCACGAGCCGCTCGGCTAACTCCGGAAACTCGACAGCCGACGTGTCGATCACGGCCTGGCCGTTGTGTGTCACGCGGTACCGGGTCCCACGGCAGTCGATCTCTAACGCATTCCACTGGCCGACCGCGCGTGAGGAGCCTGGTGTGGCGGGCGCAATCGCGTAGAGACTGGCTGAAAACTGATAGGGTTTGAGATCACGATAGCGGGGCGAAGCGTCGTCGAGAATCTGGACCTCCAATCCGGCACCGGCACCGTGGTGCAGCCCGTCGGCGGGGACCCGGACATAGACTCCCGAATTCCCCCCGTCTTTCAGCTGATACTGCAGCCGCAGATTGAAGTCCCCAAACTGCTCCCGGCTTCTCAACCATGGACCGGGAGCGCCGTTGCAGACCAGCAGGCCCTGCTGGGCTTCCCAACAGCTCGCCGCTTCGCTCCCCGCTCCCTCCCAGCCCTGCAGGTCCCGACCATTGAACAAGTGCCGGTATCGTGTTTCAGTCACCACGACATTCCGAAAAGCCACGGCGGCCTGGCAGTCACCATGAGCTGCCAGGGCCAGGAGACCCTCGCCGCGATCGAGGCAATGGGATCCTGCGGGCGACGAGTTGCGATAGACGACCGCGTGATCTCCAATACACTCGATGCGGAGGTGCTGCCAGACTCCTGCTGCCTCCGGTGAATTGCGCAAGTTGGCACGCCGCCTTGCCCCTCGTGGGCCCCGTTGTCCTGCCGCCAAGGTGATGGCCGGTCCATGGAGTTGGCCGGTGTCTCGTCCTAGTTCATTGCGCAATCGCACCACGGGTTCAATCGCACCGGTGCCCAATCGGCAATAGTCCAGCTCGACGACGAAGTCGTCGAACGAAAAATCGGAGTAGGCGAGAGCGGATCCTCCCTGCAGGATCAGCTGTTGATCGTCCACCGTCGCCTGACCGTCTGTTAACGTCCAGCCACTGAGTACGGGCCGTGCGGCGAATTCCAGGGGGAGACGAACGGTCTCGCCCAGCAATGTGGCGGGCCACAGTGCCGCCAGCAGGCAGCAAAGTGCCGCAGGCGGCACTGCCAGCGCCTGCAGCGGCGGATTCTCGCTCTGAGAGCAGCCGCCGGGCGGTACCTCGCATCTGCCGTTGTCGGTGCAATCCCTCCCGGGAACCCAACGCCGCTTGCTCGATCGATCGACTCGGGTTGCCGAAAAACGGGCTGGTGAAGCTGCCGGAACATGGCCCAGGAACGAAACGATTGACCGCGAGGGAATTCGCATTGTATGACGCCTGTGCACATCTGGAAATTTGGCCCGGAGAATCGCCATTATCGGGTGCTCCGGAGTGGTGCACCAGTGAGCGCCAAGCAGAAGCCCCTGGTCCCTCTGCCATGCCGAGTCGCTTCCACGACTGTCCGCCAGGCAATCTCGGCGCAACCGGCGACCGCTTAGCAGCACCCGGATCTCCCGACCGGCTCGTGGTACACCGTCGCGGTGGCGACCTCGATCAGCAGGGCTGGTTCCGGCGGAGGCCACAAACCGTGGGGGAGCGGCGAAAGTGGTCACCAGCAGCGGAGCAGGCACTGCGGACGGATTCGCCTCACCCGTTGTGCGCGTCACCCCTTCCCGGGTGCGACCAAGCACACAGCCCGGTCTTTGGGGCTGGCCCGCGAGAATTTCAGATAGATCATTGAGAACGCGGACCGTCGCTCCCCATCAAACCGTCTTCCAATGCGCAATGGCTGCGGCGAGGATCCTGTTTACCTCTGGGGCTCATGCTCGGCAGAACCGGCGCCGGGATCGCAGCGCATGACCATCGTGACCTCATTGCCGGATCCGTTAAAGCGCACGTCGTCCATGAAATTTTTCATGAGCACCAGGCCCCGCCCGTCGCGATGCTCGAGCGTTTCCGCGTCGTGCTTCTCCGGCACGCAGGAGAGATCGAACCCCTGGCCTTCGTCGCGAATGACGAACTTCGCTTCCGCGCGCGAAATGCTCACATCCACATGCGCCACGCGATCAGAATAGGGAGCCGTCTTGCGCCGCGACTCAACCAGTGCCGAACGCTGCTGCTGCCGCAACTGCCCCCGCGCATCCTGAACCTGTTCGCCGTCCATCTCCAGGTTGCCTGCCAAGACGGCGTTGAGCATGGCCTCCTCCAAGGCAATCCCGGTATGCATGCGACGACTGGCATCGCAGGCCTGCATTCCCGCCAGCATCTGTTGAATCAAATCCACCAACGGCGGAATCAGCGTCGGGTCGTTGTCCAACGCAAAATGGTATTGAGTACTTTCCAGACAGCCAATCAAGCGGGAATAGCTGCGGTCGGCGCGGGATAGAGCCAGCACTTGCTCCACCGTTTCCAACAATTTCTCCGCCAGCACGCTCTTGGGAACGTAACTTGTCGCGCCCTGCTGAAGTGCCTCCACCGCCAGGGTTTCGCTACCGTGACCCGTGATCAAAATGACCGGCACGCGCGGAAACTCGACGCGAATGCAGCTCACCAGTTCCATACCGTCCATTTCCGGCATCATCATGTCGGTAATGACGACGTCCGGCACCGATAGCCGCATCTTCTCCAAAGCCACCACGCCGTTGTCCGCAAATTCAACGAGCCAATCGAGTTCCTTGGGCAGTAACCCCCCGACCAGCCGGCGGTCTACCTCCGAATCATCCACGATCAAGACGACAGGCATTGTCTTACCCTCCGAGTGCGACCGTTCGGAGTCGCTGGCAGAGCGAGCGTTTCGTTTTGGTAAAGGAGCCACCCGCGAGCGACCCCGGCGGCAGCCCGCGCTCCGCTCAACTTTCCGCTGAGCAGCCCTTGCTGTCACGGGTCGGCCTTGGCCCCGGCCACGGGCGAACACGAATCCAGGCACGTCGGACTGCGCGGTTGAACATACCATGCCCCGCACGAGTTTGCCACCATTGAACCACGCGGCCGCGGCAAAACAATGGGAAATGCCACGGCTTGTGTGGTCTTTTTGCGAGGCGGTGCTGGCCTCCCGAATGTCTTGCGCGGACGTTCCGCGATACGTAGGTCGGGTGTCTGATCGCCTGAGCGCCCGCAGCTGTGAGACCCTTCGGACGCAAGTTCGACAGGGAGTCGTCGTAGCGCTTCAGCCGTCCACGGCAAGTGCCCGCGGGAAACGCAGAAATCTGTCTCGCCTCTCTCGCGTGACGCGCGCAAACGTATCGAATGGTTCCCAGGGCAATCGTGAATGGTGGAGGCCTAACGTCGCCTCCGACTACAAACTAACTCGGAAATTCAAATATCCGCAGGTGGTGGCCGCCGACGGGGTTAAGGAAGTTCCGTGTTGCTGTCCTCTGGCGGGAGGTCCTTGGGACCTTTGCGTGCGACGAGCGTCGCGTTCAGGATTTCCTCCCAAGTGACGCCCGAGTCCGGGGTGAGTGCGACGAGAATACTTGCGACACCGTTCTCGCTCTCCTCGAACGTGGCGCGGGCCGGCTTCCGCTGGCCGTCGGCGGTGGTCAGATGTCCCTCCAGCACGAACGATGGGCCGTCCGATTCCACGCCCTGCAAATGGATGATGTTCCCCCCCTCATCAAGCCACAACTGATGCCAGTTTCCCACCTCGGGATCGTAGTAGGCGAACAGCGTCCTCGTCGTCGATCGCGTATCGTCGACATACTCTCCTCGCAGTGCATATCCCGCACTGACCTGTTCGACATCCAGACGTCCCACTCGTTCGCCATGTTCACCGATCAACTTCCAGTGACCGACGAGAAAATCAAAGCGGCGATACACATTGCGCAGCGCGATCGGCTTGACCAGTTCGGCCAATCGCTGAAATTCCGGGTCATCGAGCAGCGACTTCAGGTCAGGGTCGTCGGAGATAGACTTCGGCGTCCGAAAACCTGCTTCCGCAGCCTCCGACAGGTAATCCAAAGCCAGGCGTTTTTCACCCTTGAGAGCGTAAACACAGGCAATGTTGTAAAGTGACCAGCGGCGCACTTCGCCGTCAAACCGACTGCACTGCAAGAAGGCGGCCAGCGCCGCATCGTATTGGCCGGCAGCCGACAGCGAAGTTGCCCATTGCCAGCACGCCTCGAGATTATCCGGTTCACGCTCGAAAATCTTGCCGTAGCTATCGGCTGCCCGTTGCCAATCGTGTTGGTGGAAGGCCTTCTCAGCGATCGCTGCCAGCTGGGGATCATCCGCCGCAACCACACGCTTGTCGGGCGATGCGAGTTCGCTGTCGGCCGCCGCGAAGTACCCATAAACGCGGAACCCCACCGCTGCTAATAGAGCTGCCACAATCGCGGCGTGAAAAGCTCGCGACATCCGGCGAGACGATGTGGGCGCGAGAGTCTGTAACTCAGACATGTTCTTCCCTCCGCACGGAATTCGGCGGATTGCATCGGGCAGTGGATGTCCCGCTGAGCACCCGAAGGCGCCTCGTGGTTCCCCACAGGCCGCGTACCGATTGGGCTGGCTCAGCTGACTGGAGCCGATTTCCTCGCGAAACCCTTTGCGACAGTCCCGGCATTACGGGCCAAATGGGGTGCCTATGCCCAATGTATCGCCCCTGAGACCCCCAGACAACCTCACGTGGAGTCGCCGTGGGTGGACTGGGGGCTTTGCGTAGTATTTAACAATTAATCCGGATTTGACGAAAGTTCCGGTTATTGCGCGTCCGATAAAGTCGCTACAGGGAGGCACCGTAGGGTGTCGGCACCTCCACCTAAGCGCAACGATTAAGGAACGCTTTGATGAACCTCAGTCTTCGTTGGCAGGGCCGTATCATAGCCGTTTTGGCCGGGATTCTCTGCCTTGGCGTCAGCGGTCTGCGAGCAGTCTCTGCTCAGTCGCTGCCGAGCAATCCTCTGCGTCCCGCGGCACCCCGCCTGATCGACGAGCCTTCTCACGTTCAGCAGACCAGCGCCACGCAACCGGTACGTGCCCAGGTGAGTGCCGAAGGTGCGACAGCTGCGCGGACTAATTCAGCGCGAAACACGAACCAGATGCCGTATCGGCCGGTATCGTACGGCAGTCGGACTGGCCAGCGGCCAGCATTGGGATTTGTGCCCCAGCATCGTTTGGTCGCTCAAAACGATACCCCGACCGAAGTGATTCCCCATCCGGTTCCGATGGGTGAGCCGAGCGTGATGATGGGTGAACCGGGCGATGTGATGATGGGTGAGCCGGGCGATATGATGTACGGTGAGCTCCCTGCGGAAGGGGAACTCCTCGGGTCCGATGGTTGCGACGGACCAGTCGGGGATTGTGGCGATTGTGGTCAGTGCGGTGCCTGTGGGCCGTGCAACGGATGCTTGATTCCGTGCCCGCGACTAAGTCTGGACAATTTTGAGATCTTTGCTGGTGTGCAAGGTTTCACTGCCCCGCTCAATCGCGGCGAAACCGGTAGCTTCGGTTTCCATTACGGTGCCAACTGGGCCGTGCCGGTCCCCTGCATTCTGAATCAACCGTTCGGCATGCAGCTGGGCTATCGGGGGACGAGCAGCAATTTCTCGGGCGCCTCGTTCAGCGAGGATTCGCGAAATCAGTCGTTCATAACGGCTGGGCTGTTCCGACGAGTGGACTGGGGTCTGCAAGGTGGCGTCGTCATCGACGTACTGACCGATGAGTGGTACTACGACAAGCTCGAATTGACACAGCTGCGTGCGGAACTCAGCTGGGTCTATCCGCAATGTCATGAACTGGGTGTCTGGGTGTCGAGCGGTACCAAGACCGGCAGTGTGGAATCGGCATTGCTCGTCAACGGCACGCGGATGCCGATTGTCGAGGAATATGAGCCAACCGACCTGATGGCGTTCTTCTATCGTCGCCGTTTTGAAGCTATTGGCGGCGGATATGGTCGACTCTTTGCGGGTTTCACCGGCACCAGCGAAGGGCTGATTGGGGCCGACTTCAAGTTGCCGCTGACCCCGAGCCTGGCTTTGCAGAGCGAATTTACCTATCTGGTGCCGAAGGACGGGAACAATCGGATTGCACATTTGGAAGAAGCGTGGAACGTGGGCATTTCGTTGATCTGGTATCCGGGCTGCAGGAAGGCCGTGGGCAACGACTACTTCCGGCCGCTCTTCGACGTGGCAGACAACGGCGACTTTATCGTTCGACCGGTAGCGGACTAGTTCCCTGCCGGCCGAGGACACGATCCACTGGGCCGAGGAACGCGGTGCCAACGGCATCGCGTTTCTTCTGCGCCGGGAGCAACACCGCTGGCCTGTGGCCCGCACAACGTATCGCGGCTGCACACCAAGTTTCTCGGAGTGGCTGCTGAACGTCCACGCTGGATCGCCGCACAGTGCACTAAACCCATGCGACACAATGACTTCACAGTATTCCGCTGGTCCGCTATAATCGGTACTCACGGCCCCGCTCCGCGTCCACTGGCAGCCGATTCAGCTGGCACGGGGCGCTCGAACGCCGGTCCGCCCCCTGTGAGGAGGCGGCTGCGTGTGCGGCGGTTGTTGGCCGCCAGGGTCGATGGTGGGAAGTAGAGTTGTTGCGTGGCGCGGTCTGTCGGCGGGCAAATCCAGCGGCTGCGCGGCCGGGTGCTCTTTCTCGGGGTGTTTCTGAGAAGTATGTCGGGAGTGCCTCTGGGTCGGAAACTGCAATTCCTTGGGAAAATGTGGCGCATGAGCGAATCAGAACTGAGCGAAGGAAAGAACCGAAAAAGTCACTGGCGATCACTCGCTGAAGCGTTGGGAATGGCGGTACCGCAGGACGCGGACATCTCGCCGGCGGAGGATTCGGCCTCCGAGGATGTGGCCGACTCACCAGCCGATACGCTCCCCGCAGCCGTCGCCGAGACTCCGGACGCGGCAGCTGAGAAGCCGGCGTGCGCGCCGCTTGTGCGCCGCGCAGCGATTGGTTTGGATTGGCCAGTCAACTCGGCATCGCGGTCGAACCGCCGCCGCCACCGCCGACTCCCGTGCCAGTTCCTGAATCGAAACCGGAGGAACGGCTGGCCGCGCCGACGCCGCGCATGCCGGTGGAATCCGAAAAACGGGAACAGGATGTGACTGCTCGCGAGGACGTGGCGAGCTTCGTTGAATTTGCAGACGAGGAGGCCTTTGAACTCGAAGTGGCCAGCTTCGATAGCCTCGACTTCGGCGATGATGATGAGGTGGCGGACCAGGTGGTAGCGGTCGATGAAGTTGTCCAGCCGGAGTCGGAAGACCAAGCAGAAGACGAAAATGCGACCCAATCGGCGACTCGAGAGTCGGCCACGCGCAGACGAAGACGGCGTGGACGTCGCCGTAGTAGCGCGTCGGAGCGAGATCGTGCACCAGAACCAGAGACTCAACGCGAGGGAGTCGAGGCCGAGAGCGACTTGTCCGTGGAGAATGCTGAGGACGAGGTAGAGGTAGAGGTCAGAGGCAGAGGCAGAGGATGCTGATGAGTCGACTGAGGCGGCTGCCACGGAACCCCGCAGCCGCCGGCCCCGCCGCCGCCGGCGCCGCAGTTCACGCCGTTCACCTCCCTCCCTGCCGGAGGATGAAGCTGAGGCAGAGGCGAGTCGGGATGACGACGAAAAGGGCGAAGAGGACGAGGACGAGGATGAGGATGAGGACGAGGACGAGGATGATGAGTCAATCGATGAATCCGATGGGGATGAGTCGGAGTCGTCGGCTGGGGGTGGCGCACGAAACATCATAAGATCCCCACGTGGGAGGAAGCGATCTCGCTGATGGTATCGAGCAACTTGCAGTCGCGTTCGCGCAGCAATGGCCCCCGGGGTAAACCTCGTGGACCGCGGCGGCGACGCGGTTGATGGTCCGGCGCGGGAAACCTCCCGTGCTGGGCGACAACTCCCCGCCAGCAGGCCGAAGGTCGAGAATTCACGTCCGCTGCATCGTGGCTTACTGAATGGCAATCGCGTCTTGCAGCGGCCGCAGAATATGATCCGCGATGTGGTTGTCAATCAGTCGCTGGCAGACGTCCGCCAGTTGCCGCATCGCAACCACGTACGTTTCACCCGCATCGAGGCTCCCGTATCGCCGCGCCGTCAGATACACGCTCAGTTGCTCCTCCGGATATTCTCCCGTGCGGACGTGATAGGCGCTCGTTCGCGTTTCGAAACTGAGTCGACACTGAACGCGGCAATCGTCATCCAAGGCGATGTGAAAGGATGGCTCATTGCCGACCACCGACGCGCCCGGCAGTTCGGCCATTCGCTCAAACGCCGGAATGACTCCCAAAGCTTCCATCAGCAGTTGGTTGTGATTGCCCCGATAGGTGAAATCGAATCCGAACATGACGTTGAGCGTTTCGCAGTCGATTGGGCTGACCGTCAGCGCATAAGGAGCGATGTCGAGCACGCATTCGTGCTGCTGAAAGGCGTCGTGGATCGTAGGGGGGTTCACGTGTCCCGAACAGATCCGTCGGGCCTCGACACTTGCCCAGCGATAACTCCCGCGCTGCTTCTCCTCCTCCAAAACGTACTCCCCTCGATCACGGGAATAAAAATTCCGCATTTTGGGGTACTTTTTCTGCAGCTGCTCGAAGTAGTGAAGCACGCTCTCGCGACTTTGCGGCAAGTCCATTTCCGTATTGAGGTTCATATTGACGTAATAGTCATCACTCAGCGTGTCATAGCGACACATGGGCGTGGCTCCTTGTCTCGAGCGGGAGATCGGCGTCCTGTCGTGGCCAGGGGTACCCTCTCAAACCCGTTGAAATTCAGTATAGAGTGCCCCTCGTCAGGCTGTCAAAGTATGCTTTTTCCGGGGGGCTCGGTCGCGGCAGACCCGCATGAACGATCTGCGAGCGGCTGCGGCACTCACCACATCCTAGCAGCAATCTTTCGCGGCTCCCAGCTGACACGAAATCGCCACCTGCCGCGCTTCATCGGCCATGACCTCTTCGCGGCACGTCCGCAGGGGAGCGCGCCTGAGAGAGCGATTCGCCGCGAAGTTCCCTTCTCCATCGGTACTCGTGTCGGTTGGCGTCGGGTAGAATGCGGGCGGCAGGGCGCCGATTTGTTCGTGGCCGGTCTTACCGAGAGTCGAGATGATGAATCACAGGATGAGCGGCAGGCGGTCAATATCCACATCCAACGCTCCGGCAGTGGAGTTTTGTGTGGCTTTTCCGAGCCAACTGGGGTGGATGGCGGCGTTGTGGGCTGATCGAGGGCTGCAGCGTCTTGCGTTTGGCTATGGTTCGGCCCGCGCGGCGTTGGGAGGGATCGGCAGGGACAAGTCTCGGGGGCGGTTGACGCCGTCGATGAAGGATCTGGTGGATCGTCTGAAGTCGCTGGCGCAGGGCGAAAAGGACGATCTGCGGGACGTCGAAATCGACTTGTCGGGCCGCACACCCTTTCAGCTGGCGGTGCTCGACCAGTGCCGGCGCATCGCGTGGGGACGCATATTGACCTATGGCCAGCTGGCGTCTCGCGCAGGTTTTCCTCGGTCGGCTCGCGCAGTGGGAAGCGTGATGGCAACCAATCGCCTTCCGTTGATCGTTCCGTGTCATCGCGTGGTGGCAGCTGGGGGATTGCTCGGCGGATTCTCGGCGCCGGAGGGCTTACACATGAAACGTCGTTTGCTCGAAATGGAAGGTGCCCTGCCGCTGCAGACATCGCTCCTCGTCACCGGCCGGTAGTGGTTTGGACGCAAAATGGGATCGTCCGCAGCGGGAGACGTTTGGTGGTATCCTGAACGCTGCTAAGACGCCCCCCCCCGTAGCTGCGGTCGCGTAGACCGCGGGGGCGTTGGACACCTTCCCACACCCGCGAGCTTGGCAGCCGGCCGGCGTGGAGATCATCCTCGTCGGTTTCGTACTTGCCGAGCGTCCCGTCCGGGTCGCACCACGGGCCGAAATCATACAATTTGCCCGTGATCTTGTGGGCCGATTGCCCGTTGCCGTGCGGGCACCGCGGAAAACCCTCGGGCTTGGCGGGCTTGTCGGCCGATAGAGAAGTGCTAGACTTAGCCATTGTCAGCACCTTTCGCTGCAAGGTAAGAGGTGGTGTCGCGACGCCCGCTGCTGATTTCGCCGGGTGTCGATTGACGTTAGGTAATCTAGGAAAAGGCGAGAGATCGCCAGTAGTTCCTAGAAAAAAAGGTTTACAACGTTGCACCCCTAGCTCAATTGGACAGAGCATCGGTCTACGGAACCGAAGGTTACTGGTTCGAATCCAGTGGGGTGTACTAGACTTACGACGATTTCTAAACCGAGCTGTGACCCAGAATCCGGTCGCACATGCCGCAGTTGGCAGTTCTTTACCCTCGGTGGTGCCAGAATCTCACTGGACAAGCAGTGGCCTGTAGAATTTGGGCCTATCAACGTTTCTGTCTTGCGGCTGATCCCCGCATAGGCTGGTCGCGCTGGGTTCCCTCCGGTCCCCGGATGCGACCTGCCGGACCGACCTAGACCGGAGGGATTCTCAGGTGGCTCTGAGTGGCGGCAAGTCCGACGAAGCGTCGGGACGCTTCAGGTCGTTTTGTGTGCAGGGCGCGATTCAGCCGGATCAGAGCATTTTGCATTTTGAGGTACGTCATCAGTCGTGATCCTGGCCAAAGTGAGCACCGTGAGGCGAATTGTGTGCCAGTTGCCGGCGTCGCAGCCGTGCTAGGCCCTCAATCTGGCAAATCCCTGCTTGCCGTGCAGGACACTTGCGTCACAAACCACTTCCCTGTTACTTCAAGCGGCGAACCAGCAGTGGCTTAATGTGGGAGGCAGCTTGGCTCTGCGTGGCCCCTACTGTGTCCAATTCTGCCTGCCAAGTTCCAGCGTCTACCCCAGAACAGCGCACATGAAGGCGGGGAAATGCCATTAAGGTACTCGGGGTCGGCAGTGTGAAGTTCGCTTGGCAGTATCCACTGCCGCGACTCGATTTCCCGCGGCAGGCCGAGTACCTGGCTTTCTACAACCAGGTCCTGTTGGACGCGCGACGCCGCGGTCTCCGAGTGATGCCCGCCTTTCGCAGCGGACATTCGATGGGTGGAAGGTAAGCGTGCCGCTGGCCTGCTTACGCCTTGTTTGCCCCAATCTTCTGAGTCAGAACTTCGGCCTCTTTGGTATACTCTTGCTTCAATTTCTCTTGATCCTGGTGAGCCCGCTTCTGGTTCACGAGCTGGTCGGCGATCCAGACGATGCGGAACTCGCGAGTGTCGATGTCCTTGGCGCTGTGGTGAGAACCAACAATTCGAGAAATGTGGTCGGTGAACGCGGCATCGAAGCCGAGCTTCGTTAGGATCTCGCGACTGACTATCGCCCCGTCCTGCTCGTGGTCGGTGGTTTCCGCTTTGGAGCGACCAATGTCGTGAAGGGTGGCCGCCACCGCGACGGTTAAGGGATCTGCGTTCAGATCGGATACCTTCAGGAGCCGTTCGGCACAGTCGAGAACTTGCATGGCGTGAGCGATCTGTTTCTGGTTTTCGCCAAACGCCTCCTTCATGGCGTCAATGACTTGCTGCCTCTGTTGGGCCATCAAACGTCCCGAAACAACCGTGTCGGTGGGGGTTGCAAGACCGCTGTTCTGGCTGCAGAGAAGCAGCGAGGCCATCAGGGTCAGCCCCGAAACCACCACGCTGCCAGCAAATTTGTCCGTAAGCATAGATCGTCCTTTTCCAAGCGGAACCATTTCGACATGCCGCTTCTCCCCAGTTTACCGGCTCATCAGCCACGCAGGAAGCGTTGCTGCAAGAGCCTCTATACCAAGGCGTCGATGACCGTCACCTCAAGCCGTCGCCACGTCCGGTTCGCCGACGCAACGGGTGGATCATGTGTATATCTTGCGAGCGTGACGGAACTTCGCATCGGGTCCTTAGTCCTGTGTTTTGCCGAGGTACCGGCTCGCTCGGCGCCCCCGCGACAAGTCAGCTAGTGATCGAGTATTCTGAAGAGGTCAAGGGGGGGCCAGACTGTCGTGATGTTCCCGCGCGATCCCCGCCATGGTGGAATGTGCCGAGCGGATGCTGTGTCTCAAGGTTGGACAGCATCTCGTCGCGAACGAACGTGGAGGTCGATTGCATGTCGCGTGCCACAAGTAAGTGCGTCGAATCGAACAGAACGGCCGCGACAGCGCGTGTCGACACGCGCGAAGGCGGACGTGAGGCGAATTTCCGTTCGCGTGCTCCGGCGAAAGCGAATCTGCGGGACTTCATGGCGATTACGAAGGCCCTGGCCGACGAGCAGCGGGTACGGGTCCTGCTGGCGCTACAGGGTGGTGAACTGTGTGTCTGCCAGATTGTGGCCCTGTTGGGACTGGCCACTTCGACCGTCTCCAAGCACATGTCGATTCTCAAGCAGGCGCGGTTAGTCGACAGTCGGAAGGACGGGCGGTGGATGTATTATCGGCTGGCGGAGGAGAATGCCTCGGAGGTGGTGCGGCAGGCCACGGCCTTGGTTGCCGGTTCGTTGGCGGGCGACCCGCAAGTATTGCGCGACAAGCAGCGACTGGCCGACATTTGCACGTCCGATCCCCAGGCATTGTGCGCCGCTCAAACCCGGAGGTTCGCCTGATGACGAGGAGTATGCGGGGCCGGATCGCTCATTGGCTGTGGCGGACCCTGAAAGTCGCATTGTTGATCGCTGCGGTGGTTGGCATCGTCTACTGGTTGAAGTTTTCGCCGGTACCGGTGACGGAGCACCAGGTGGACCGGGGCGAGATCGTCGCCGAGGTGCTGGGGACGGGAACGTTAGAGGCTCACTTCAAGTCCGTCATCAGTCCGCGGATTGCGGGACGGCTGAAGGAAGTCCTCGTGGATCAGGGGCACGAAGTGAAAGCGGGCGAGTTGCTCGTTCGATTGGACGACGTCGATATGAAACCGCAGGTCGAAATCGCGGAAGCATCCGTGGCGGTGACGCGTTCGGCGCTCGATCGTGTGGAGGCTGATCAAGGTCAGGCCGATGCCATCCTGGAGCAGACGGTCGTCGAACGCAAGCGGGCGCTGGAGTTGCTTCCGCAAAATGCGATCAGTCAGTCCGAAGTGGACAAGATCACATCGGATTGGAAGATTGCGCAGGCCGGCGTTACGCGCGCCGCCGCCGCGCTCGTGGAGGCTCGCAAGCAGTTGATCTCGGCCGAGACAAACCTGGCTTATCGCCAGGCGCTGTTGAGTGACACCGAGATTGTCGCACCCTTTGACGGATTGATCGTGCGGCGTTATCGCGACCCGGGCGATATTGCCGTGCCAGGCAGTCCCGTGCTCGATTTGGTCTCCGTCGAAGAACTGTGGGTTACCGCCTGGGTGGATGAAACAGAAATGTCCCGCGTGGCGAAAGGGCAGCCGGCGCGGGTTGTGTTTCGTTCCGAGTCGGACAGGGATTATCGTGGGGAAGTCGCGCGTTTGGGACGTCTGGCCGACCGGGAGACGCGCGAGTTCACGGTGGATGTGCACGTCCTCGAGTTGCCCACGAACTGGGCTGTGGGGCAGCGAGCCGAGGTGTATATCGAGACGGCGCGAAAGTCCGGCGTCACCGTCGTGCCTGCTCAATTCATCGTGTGGCGATACGAGAAACCGGGAGTGCTGGTCCGCGAGGGCCAGCACGCTCGTTGGCGCGATATATCGCTCGGACTGAGCGGTCGGGAAGTCGTGGAAGTGCTCGGTGGCCTGCAGCCGGGGGATTTGGTCGTGATGCCGGCCAACACCCAGACGGCGGACATCACGGGCCGGAGGATCTCGGTACGATGAACCTGGCAGCCAAAGACATCCAGCACAATCTGGGTCGGTTTACCCTCACGACTTTGGGCATCGGCATGCTGCTGATGATCGTGATGGGAATGGCGGGGATTTACCGTGGCTTGATCGAAGACGCGACCTTGTTGGTCGAGCGGATCGGCGCGGATCTGTGGGTGGTCCAGCGCGACACGCGCGGTCCTTTTGCGGAGGTTTCCCGAGTTCCGCGGACGCTGGTATATCGCGCGTTGGCGGTGCCCGGCGTCGCGTCGGCCCGGGAGTTCGTTTTTCACACGATCCAGCGACAGTATCAGGGCAAACCCTTGCGCATGTCCGTGCTGGGGCTCAGTTGGCCGTCAGACAAGGGTGCGTGGCTGCCGCTCGTCGCCGGCCGACCGTTGGCGCGGAGCCATTACGAGATGGTGGTCGACAAGTCGCTCGGCTTCCGCCTCCACGAACGGATCAAGTTGGGAAAGGAGACTTACACGATTGTCGGGATCACGCGGGGCATGGTCGGTACGGGGGGGGACGGAATGGCTTTCGTGACCGTGTGGGATTCGCAGGCCATTCAGTTCGATGCGCCGGGCGAGGCGATTCGTTTGGAGCGCGCCGCGCGGGATCGCCGCGGACGAGCCAGCGAAGTGTTTTTCAGTCAACCCGTGCTGGCCGAACAACTCGCGCGCCCCGCGGCGGAACTGCCGGCCATGGCAGCGCCCAGTTGAGCGCGGTCGTGGTGCGCGTGGCACCGGGCGCAGACCCCGCCCAAGTGGCCGCTATTATCTCGACCTGGGGGGACGTTTCGGTCTTCACGCAAGCCGGGCAGAAAGAGCTGCTGGTGCAGGGTATGGTGGACAAAGCGCGGCGGCAGTTGGGCATGTTCCGCGCGTTGTTGACCATCATCGCCGCCATTATCATGGCCCTCATTCTCTACACGCTCACGCTCGACAAACTGCATTCGATCGCGCTGTTGAAGTTGATCGGCGCGCCGAACCGCGTCATTCTCGGTTTGATTCTCCAGCAGGCGATCGTGCTGGGCGGCATCGGCTATGGAATTGCCTACCTGGTTGGGCAAAAGCTGTTTCCCTATTTTCCGCGGCGGGTCGTGCTCACCAATCAGGACCTGCTCCAACTCGCCCTGATCGTACTGGGGATTTCGGTCTTGTCGAGCCTGCTGGGCATCTGGAAAGCGATGCGCGTGGAACCCAACGAAGCGCTGATGGGATGAGTGGACGATGACAGAGAGCCTGGCCATCGAAACCTGCGAACTGAAAAAGGTGTACGGCAGCGGCAACACCGAGGTGGTGGCCATGCACGACGCCACCATGACCGTGCGACGCGGCGAGGTGATCGCACTGCTGGGCCCGAGTGGTGCGGGTAAGTCGACTTTTCTGACAGCCGTCGGGCTGATCAACCCCCCGACCTCAGGGCGGATCCTGATCGGCGGCGTGCCGGTATTGGATGGTCCCCTCCCCTTGGTCAACCTGCGGACTTTTCGGCGGAAGCACATCGGATATGTGTTCCAGAAATCGAATCTGATTCCGTTTCTGTCGGCCCGCGAGAATGTCCAGATCGCGTTGGAGCTGGACGGGGCCGGTCGACGTAGCGCGCGGCGACGCACCATGGAACTGCTCGAGGAACTGGGCGTGGCGGATCGCGCCGAGCACGGGACGTCCATGCTCTCGGGAGGTCAGCAACAGCGCGTGGCTATTGCTCGAGCGTTGGCCAATAACCCCAGTGTGATTCTGGCCGACGAGCCGACGGCGGCGCTGGATAGCCACCGCGGCCGACAGGTCATGGAACTCTTCCGTCGCATCGCCCATCAACACGGCACAGGCGTGATTGTGGTGACGCACGACCATCGCACACTCGAAATCTTCGACACGACCTATGAGATGGAAGATGGTGTCATCCGGGAAGGTTCCGCCCCGTGAACGGGACAACCCCAGGCGGGGCCCTGAGCATTGCCAGCCGCTACGCTCTCGCACGTCATCGCTCGTGAGGTCTCACGGGGAGTTGTCCTCCCACCGCTCGACAACGAAGGCGGCAAGTCGTGTCACTGGCGCAAGCCCGGTCGGATGGCGGCTGCCGGCTCAATGCGGCGGGTGCCGTGGCCGAGCATCACGGAAAGGAGCTTGCTCGGAAGATCCCTCGGATGGCGATCTCGCGGTGACCGTCGCGGTCCCGGCCGGGAAAGTCCGCCGAACGCGTGGGATCACCACCTTCCTGATCATTGTTGCGGAAGTGGGAATTTCGGTTTACTATTTCGTCACTTGGCGAACGATAGAAAAGTACGGAAGAGATCGATTCGGCCCCGGGACGGCCGGGTTTCGCTTGAAGTGGTTCGCCCAGCGCTCGCCCGACCGGCGCCGGTCCTTGCCTTTCCGTTCCGGCCAACGACTGAGGAAATGAAAGGTCCCTCGTGATGAACAAGAGAACGACGACTTGGGAGGTGAGGAGTCTGTCGGCCACCAAGAAGGTGGCCGTTGTTGGAGTCAGTGCGGCGGTGCTGGCGGTTGGACTGTCGATCGCCGCAGCCAGCGGTGTTTTCATTCCCCCGGCGGACAAGGGTGCCACCACGAGTGCCGCGGGAAGCGATCTGGAGGCTCAGCCAAGCCCGCCGCTGGACCGGCAGCGGTAGCTGCCACGTGGTGGGCGCGTGACTTCGGCGTCCATCAGGGCACGAAATCCAGCTTGTCAATCGGCTGTACCAGGACCGTCTGAATATTTCGCAGGTGCGAAGCCACGCGATGTAGTCGCCGATAGGTCAGGACGCAGGCCACGGCCTGAGGCTCGGCGTTCGACTGCCGCACTAGTTCCGCGACAACCTTGTCGCAGTGCCTGCGGACGCAAGTGCAGGCCTCAATCACACTGCGTGCCGCGTCCGCGTCGCGCCGCTCGATGGCATCTTGTCCCGCGGCGAGGATCGACAGGATTCGCTCCGCCGTCGCGCGCATGTCCACCAGACGAACGCCCCGGTACTGTTGAGCCATGCCTTCCGCCAGTCGAAAGAGACCGTGGCCGTAGTCGCCAATGCGCTCCGCGTCCTTGACAATACTCATCATTGCGAGGCAGGCGGGAATCTCATCCGCGCCGTAGGCCATAACATGCACGCCGAGCTTCCGGCGGATGAACCGCTCGAGTTCGTCGATTTCGTCCTCGGTCTGGCGCCATCAACGGTCTCCTGCCGCGCGCGGGCATCGTGCCACAAGCGGGTGGCTTGCCCATTTGCGTGCGACAGACTACACTCGATTGCCTGGGTCCTCACCTGAGGGCGTACTCGGCCCTGAGTCCATCGCCGTAAGCAGGGGCTATTCACACTCGCCACCGCCGGTAATCGACCGCGAGTGAAGGGTGCGTGGCGTTTTTCCGCTGACAAACGCGGGACGATGGGATAATCTTCGAGCGACTTGATTGAAATGTACTTCACCACACCCGCCAATCTTTACTTCGCACTGCGGCCGATAGCCGAGCGGGATCGCTGTTGGGAAGTTGGTTTTCGGCGAATCACGCCACCGTAAACCGGGACGCCATGTGGGTCGGCGTTTGTGCCGGCCGTTGCCCGGGTGCCTGGCGTCTTGGTCGCCGATTTTCTCTTGGCTTGATTGCCATCCATCTGACGAAGCCGTGTGCCATTGGCCAGCGTCGCAGGCGACGGCCGTCAACCATTGTCCGAGCCGTCGCGGGGGCATCGATGGTCTGCCCAGTGCAGCGAGAACTGACCAGCGTCCCGCACGATCACACAGCCACATTTTTCGAGCAGGTAGAAACGACTATGTCCGAGTTCGACGGCCAGATCAGGCGCGAAGTATCGCGGCGGCGGACTTTTGCGATTATCTCTCACCCGGATGCGGGGAAGACCACGCTGACCGAAAAGCTGTTGCTGTTCGGCGGTTGTATCGACGTAGCGGGGGCGGTTCGCGGGCGAAAGTCGCAACGGGCGGCCACGTCGGACTGGCTGGAACTGGAGAAGCAGCGGGGGATCTCTGTGAGTTCAACCGTGCTGACGTTTGAGTTCGAGGGCCATCAGGTCAACTTGCTTGATACGCCGGGGCATCACGATTTCAGCGAGGACACATACCGCACGCTCATGGCCGCCGACTGCGCGGTGATGGTCATCGACCTGGCGAAAGGGATTGAAGCCCAAACGGAGAAGTTGTTCCGAGTGTGTGCTTTGCGGCGCATCCCGGTGATCACGTTCGTGAACAAGGTCGACCGGCCGGGGCAGAGTCCTTTGGCCACTTTGGCCGAGATCGAGACGAAGTTTGGCATCGATGCGGTTCCGCGGAACTGGCCACTTGGCACGGGGTTGGACTTTGCCGGCGTGATCGACATCGGGGCGGGCACCGCGTACGTGTTCGACGAGCGTGATGCCAACCACCGGATCGCTCAGCGGTCCGTTGGCCTGGCCGACATTACCGCCGCGACGGGTATCCGCGACGAGGTGGCGGCCACGGCGGTCGAGGAGGTGGCGCTGGTATCGGCGCCGGCGTTTCGTTCGAGCGTGAGCGATTCCTGGCGGGCGAGTTAACTCCCGTTTTCTTCGGGAGTGCGTTGACGAATTACGGCGTCGAGCACTTCCTGCGCGGCTTTCTCGCCTTATGTCCTCCGCCACACGAGCGCGAGTCGGACATCGGGAGGATCAGCGCCGAGTGGCAGGAGTTCACGGGCTTCGTGTTCAAGATTCAGGCCAATCTCGACCCGCGCCATCGAGACCGGATTGCGTTTGTACGTGTTTGTTCCGGACGGTTTCAACGCGACATGGAGGTCTTGCACGCCCGGACTGGCAAGAAGCTGCGTCTGCGGCGAGCACATCGCGTATTCGGTCAGGAGAGGGAAACGATGGACGAGGCCTTTGCGGGCGACATCATCGGGCTCGTCAATCCGGGAGAGTTTCGTTTGGGCGATACGATTTGCGAACGTCGCGCGGTGAATTTCGCTCCGTTGCCGCAGTTCTCGCCCGAGAATTTCGCCGTCCTGCGGTGTCCGGATGCCGGGCGCCGCAAGCAGTTTCAGCGGGGCCTGCAGCAACTGTTGGAAGAGGGCGCCATCCAAGTGTTCACCGACGTGCGGGCCGCGCGCCGCGCGCCGATGCTCGCGGCGGTCGGCGAGTTGCAGTTTGATGTCGTGCGATTTCGGCTGGAGAGTGAGTATGACACCCTCACGGAGATTGACTGGCTGCCGTACAAACTGGCTCGGTGGGTCGACGGCAATCCGGACCAACTGAGCAACGCACGTCTCCCCTATTCCTCGAAATTAGTCCGCGATCAAATCGGCGACCTGGCGGTGTTGTTTCAGAACAAGTGGGATTTTGAGTATGCCGAGCGGGAGAACCCAACCATTCGCTTCTCGGCCGTCGGTAGTTGTGGAACACGCACGATATTGCCCGCGACAACCGTGGAGAACGCGCCGGCCGCCACGTGATCGGGTCCGGGCTCGTCATGTGGCGGGCGACGGCATCACTGAGTGTCAGCCGCTTGCGGTGGGGCACTGATGGAACCTGGTGACTCGGTATCGGGCGGCCGCTTGGGCAGACGCAGGCGAAATGTCGTCCCTTCGGCGAAGCGGCTGACGAAATCCACCAGGCCTCCCAAGTAGCGCTCGCCGAACAGCTTCATGCTGTAGGTGCCCATTCCGCGGCCCGCCTCGCCTTTGGTGCTGAACGATCGCTGGAAGACCTGTAGCTGCACATCCTGCGGCATGATTTCACGGTTGTTGACGCAGAAGGTCACGGCATCTTCCTGCTCCAGGCAAGCCAGTGTCACTGTCCCTTGGGGTGGCGTGGCTTCGAGTGCATTCTTCAGCATGTTGCCCAGTACGCGTTTGAGGAGTTGGCGATCCGTAATGAGCGGCCCATCCACCGTCTGGCCGAGGGCAATCGTCCGGCCGGTGGCGACCGCGTGATTGGCATACTGATCGCGCAGCTCTTCCAAAACCTGTCTGGGTCGGACGGGCATGGCGTGCGTTTTGAGATCGCCCGATTCCGCGTGGAGCAAGTCTCGCTGGGAGCGTATCTCCTCGATCAACTGCCCTGAGAGTGCGAGTAACCGCTGGCAGACTGCTGGATCGGAGGACGTATCCTCAGCCAGGTACTCTGCATAGCCTTGAATGCAACCCGAGGTATTGAGAACGTCGTGAAAAAAGGTGCGCTGGAGAACGGAGACGCGTTTTTCATGGCTGATATCTTCCAACGCTGCCAGTAGAAACAGCTCGTCCTCGACCTGGAACGGCGTGGCCGTAACGCGCAGGTCGAGTGGAACGACTTCGGACGGAGTGTGTACCAGTATGCGGCATTCTCGCACGGCCTCGCCATTGTGCGCCATGCTTTCCATAATCGCATTGACGGCCCCGCAGGTCACGCAATGGATGCCGGTGCCGCACCCGTTGGGACTCTCCTGGGCTCGAATACACTTGATCGCTTCTCCAGGCCGCTTTTCGACGACTTCGGCCGCTTTCGCGCCGAGAATGGCGAGCAACTTCTTGTTGGCGGCGACGATCTGTCGATGACGGTTCAGGATCATCACCATGCCGGGCATCGCATCAAGAGTCTTGGACAGAAGAGGCACTCGTTCGAGGATGGCCAGTTTGCGGGAAACCTCCGACGGAGTGTCTCGCTCAGCAGGGGCGAAATAAGTCGCCGGTGCCGGTGTATGGGCCGATACCGGATCGACTTGGTCAGAACCAACCGTATTGCTCAGCTGCTCCATCACTCAGTCCTCACAAATAGCTGGGCCCGGCGTGGTGGCACGCCGTCTTCGGGATGTGTTCGAGTCGGTAGATGTCCCAGCAGTGCCGTGGCACTTCCTGGATTGGGGTCTCAGCGATTGATATCCACATGGAAAGAGTAGGTCAGGCCGAACGGGGTGGCGTGGCCGCAGGTCTTTCAGCGGCCGTCCCCTGACTTCTGTACCGATTCTGCCGGCGACCAGTTGCTCCTGTGCCGGTTGCGGCTCTTACGAGGGCGTTGGTTTACGCGCGCCGACACACAGCTGGGCAGACACTCGGGCTGCCAGATCTGGGCATTGCATCCCCGTTCAGGGGGCGCCGATGCTCCGGTGACTGGCCCGTTATGGCAGCCCGCAAAGTCGGCACAAGCCTCCCTTTCCTGTCCAGCGTCGAAGGACAGCAGACGGCCGGCGCTGGGCGAGCGTACCGGCGGATCGTCGCCTGCTCTTGCTGTTGGCCAGTGTGCGCTTCGCGCGGCTTTCGACCACAGCCTAACTCGGAAATTCGAAATCCCCATATCGAAAACCTACACATATTCGACATCCAAAACGGAAACCAATGCCGGGGCACTGCCCTTGTTGGACAGTCAATGGTCTCCTAGAATCCTGTTTGGGCACGACTCCAACCCGCGCGCCGCTCGATGGAATCCCAGGACTATGTCCGCCGCAGCACTGACCTTCCGTGACTACGACACGGAACAAATGTATGACGAATTGATCGACGAAAAGGGAAATCCTCGGGTCGGGGCTGAGTTGTTGATCCAGAAGATCAACTCGCTCGAGGACGGCGAGCTGGCCCGGCGACAGGCGGCGGCTGAACGGCTGTTGTTTCGGATGGGGATTACGTTCAGTGTCTATGGTGACACGCAAGGCACGGAGAAGATTTTCCCCTTTGACATCATCCCGCGAGTCATCGGGGCCAACCAGTGGGCGCGCATCGAGCAGGGACTCGTACAACGCATCGAAGCGCTGAATCTTTTCATCGACGATGTCTATCACGCTCAGAAGATTCTCAAAGATGGCGTGATCCCACAGGAACTGGTGCTTGGCGCGAAGAGCTACCGGCAGATCTGTCACGGTTTGAATCCTCCCAGGGGGATCTGGTGTCACATTACGGGAACCGACCTGGTACGGGATCGGGAGGGGCAGATCTACGTGCTCGAGGACAACCTCCGTTGCCCATCGGGCGTGTCGTATGTACTGCAGAACCGCCAGGTGATGAAGCGGAGCTTTCCGCAACTCTTCGAAGCATCCCGGGTGCGCCCGGTCGTCGACTATCCCAGTCACCTGCTCAGGACGCTCGGGCACCTGGCGCCGTCGCCGGTGGCGGCCCCGACCGTTGTCGTGCTGACGCCCGGCATTTACAACTCCGCCTATTTCGAACACTCCTTCCTGGCGCAGCAAATGGGGGTCGAATTGGTGGAGGGGAGCGATCTGGTGGTCCAGGACGGTTTCGTCTGCATGAAGACGACCGCCGGTCTGCAGCGGGTCGACGTGATTTATCGCCGCATCGACGATGACTTCCTCGACCCGCAAGCGTTCCGCGAGGATTCGCTGCTGGGCATCCCGGGGGTGTTTGATATCTATCGCCGAGGGCACGTGGCGCTGGCGAACGCCCCCGGCACGGGCATTGCGGACGATAAGGTGCTGTACGCCTATGTCGAGAAGATGATCCGGTACTACCTGGACCAGGACGCCATCATTCCCAACGTGCCGACCTACGTCTGTTTCGACCCGGAGCAGCGCCGTTACGTGTTGGAGCACCTTGACCAGCTCGTGGTCAAATCGGCCAATGAATCGGGGGGCTATGGCATGCTGATCGGGCCCCATGCTCGGCAGGAAGAGCGTGATCGGTTCGCCGACTTGGTTCGCCAGGATCCTCGCAATTACATTGCCCAGCCGACGCTGACGCTTTCTCGCGTACCGACGATCGTCGATGATCACTTCGAAGGCCGGCACGTGGACCTCCGACCCTACATCCTGTATGGCGAGAAGATCTACGTCTTGCCCGGCGGCTTGACGCGCGTGGCCTTGAAGAAGGGCTCTTTGGTCGTCAACTCGTCCCAGGGTGGAGGGAGCAAGGATACCTGGGTGATCGCCGAAACCAGGGGCGAGATGACCGTTGCGACCGAAACGAATCAGCAACAATGAAGGAAAGTGCCTGCCCATGCTCAGTCGTGTCGCCTCTTCGATCCACTGGATGAGCCGTTACGTGGAGCGGGCGGAAAACCTGGCACGCTTCGTCGACGTGACTTTCGGGTTGATGCTCGATCTTCCCAGCGGTGCCCCGGAACAATGGTTGCCGTTGGTGAGTACCACGGGCGACAACGAGTATTTCAGCGAGCACTACAGCAGTGCCACGCGGGAAAACGTCGTGCGCTTTCTGTCGTTCGACGGTCACTATCCCAACTCGATTCTCTCCTGTGTCCGCCTGGCGCGGGAAAATGCCCGCACGATTCGCGAGGCGATTTCGTCGGAGATGTGGGAACATTTGAACAACTTCTACCACCTGGTGAAGGCCGCGGCAGCGCGGCGCGATGTGCTCCAGTCGCCCCAGGAGTTTTTTCAGGAAGTGAAGTTCGCCAGCCACCTCTTTTGCGGCATCACGGACGGGACCATGACCCACAGCGAGGGCTGGCAATTTGCCCGCCTCGGCCGGAAACTTGAACGGGCCGATAAGACGTCACGGCTGTTGGACGTCAAGTACTTCCTGCTACTGCCGACGTTGCAGGACGTGGGGACGCCGACCGACGATTTGCAGTGGTCGGCGGTCCTCCGGTCATTGAGCGGATTTGAAATGTATCGTAAGCGGCACGGTCAGATCTCGCCCGCACGAGTCGTGGGCTTTCTGGTGCTGGATCGCCTGTTCCCCCGCGCCATCATGCACTGCATCGACAGTGCGAACGAGGCCCTGCACGCTATTTCGGGGTCGCCGGAGGACACGTTCTGGAATCGCGCCGAGAAGCGTCTCGGGCAGTTGCGCAGCGAGTTGGCGTATTGCACGGTCGGCGAAATTCTCTCTCTCGGCCTGCACGAATTCCTCGATTCGCTGCAGGTGAAGATCAATGCCACGGGGGAGGCGATTCACGATACGTTCTTCTCGGGGGCGGCCAACGGCAGTCGACGCTCGGTGTATATCGGATGAGCTTCGTGGCTTCTTCGCACACGCCGCTTGCCGCGCAGGCAGTGTCACTTGCGCCAAGCGTCGACGATTTCCGCTGTCGCGACGACTCGGCCGTAGTGCTCGGCTGCAGCGATTGCAGGACCCCGGCGTGAGCGACTTCGTTGTCGGCGGCCAGGGCATCGCGCACGAACACGGCATTGTAGCCCAGCGCAAAGCCATGCGCCGCAGTGTCGCGGACGCACACATCGGAGTCGATGCCCGCGAACACAAGTGTCCGAATTCCCGTCTTCTTGAGGACGGAATCGAGCGGTGTATCCAGAAACCCGTCGTAGGTGTATTTGGTGATGACGACTTCGTCCTCGGCGGGCTGGAGCTCCTCGAGAAAATCGGCGCCCCATGTTCCTTCGATGACGCAGCTCGGCGGCCCCCAGAAATTGTGCCAGCTGACGGGGTTCCGCAGCAGATCGTTGATGACACGCAGGTGCATCACGGCGACCTCCGCCGCGCGCGCGGCCAAGAGCAACTCCCGGCACTGCGGCACGATCGGCTTGATCCAGCGATTGGTCTTCCCCCACTCCTTGACGAAGATCCCTTCGTCGTGGGCAAAGTCGTTCTGCATATCGATCATCAGCAGTGCTGTATGACGCGGGTCAATCTGATCCGACAGCTGAGTAATGCGATTGGAAATCTTGCTGAGCCATGTCACGATCGTGGTTCCTTTCTGGTGACCTGTGTGTTAGCGCAAAACAGCGGCGAGTACTGGCATATCGCTCGGCCGCCTGCTGGTGTGCCCCCCGCTCACGGTGACGTCGGTTCGCGTGGCCAAGGTATTGCGATGGAGCTTGGCAGACCCTACAACTACTACAACTACAACTAGAGCTACCGTTTGGTCAACCGCTCACGATGGGATTGTCTCGATGCTCTACCGACGTTTTGGACGAACCGAACTACGGATGCCGGTATTCTCGTGCGGCGGGATGCGTTACCAGCATAAATGGCAGGACGTACCGCTGGCCGAAGTCCCGGGCGAGAATCAGGCGAATCTGGAGGCGACGATCCGCCGAGCGGTTGAGTTGGGGATCAACCACATCGAAACGGCTCGCGGTTATGGGTCGAGCGAGCGGCAATTGGGGCTCGTATTGCCCACTTTGCCCCGCGACCGCGTCATCGTGCAGACCAAGATCCAGCCGACGGCGGATCCGGCCGAGTTTCGGCGGCACTTTCAAGAATCGCTCGACCGACTGCAGTTGGAGTACGTCGATCTGCTGGGCATCCATGGCGTGAACAACCATCGCTTGCTGTGGTACACGGTACGAAGCCATGGCTGCCTGGCGGCGGCACGGGAGCTGCAGCGGGAGGGGAAGGTCCGGCACGTCGGGTTCTCGACACATGGTCCGCCGGACGTGGTTCGGGAAGCGGTGCAATGGGAGGGCGATGGCGGGTTCGATTACGTCAATCTGCACTGGTATTACATCTACCAGGAGAATTGGCCGGCGATCGAAGAGGCGACGCGCCGCGATATGGGCGTGTTCATCATTAGTCCGGCCGACAAGGGGGGTATGCTCTATCGCCCCCCGCGGAAGATGGTGGAACTCTGCCAGCCGCTGCACCCGTTGGTGTTCAACTGTCTGTTCTGTCTCGCGCACCCGCAGGTCCACACGCTGAGCATCGGAGCGGCAAAGCCGAGCGATTTCGATCGGCAGTTGACGACGCTGGACCTGCTGGACCAGGCGGGGGACTTGCTACCACCCATCGAGCAGCGATTGCGCGAGGCGATGGTGGCGGCCGTTGGCGAGGATCTGGCTGACCGCTATGCCGAAGGGCTGTCGCATTGGGAGGAGACGCCGGGCCTGACCAATGTCGCGACGGTTCTGTGGCTCAGGAATCTCGCCCTCGGCTGGGGGTTGGTCGATTATGCCAAAATGCGTTACAACCTGTTGGGCAACGGCGGCACCTGGTTTGCCGGCTTACATGCCCGCTATGTCGACGATTTCGATCTAACCGCCAGTATCGCTCAATCACCCTTCGCCGCGCAGATTCCGGGTTGGCTGTCGGAAGCCCAGGACATGCTCTACGCGGCGCCGCAGAAACGGGTGAGTCAGAGCTAATCTCGCTCGATCGTTACGCCCTTTGGCACATCGATCTGAGACTTGACGGTCCCGTCGCCCTGCCGCTGGTGCCGGACACGGATGGGTCCATGGGGTGTCGGATAGGTACCTTCGGCCCATTCGAGTTGTCCCAACTGGGGCGCGATGCGAACGCGCTGGAAACCAGGTTCGAGTGGTTTGACGCCGAGCACTTGCTGGCTCAAGAACGCCGTTGGACCACTGGCCCAACCGTGACAGAAGCTGTGGCGGAAGCCGACATAGCAGTACGCTCCGAAGTCGCCGTGCAGGTCCTTCTTGCCGGCGGGAACCAGTTCGTCGATGCGCGCGGCGTTGTCCAACCATTGCAGATCAAAGTCCTCCCAGAACGTGGTTGCGCCCATGTCGAGCATCGCTCCCCAGTAAACCCGGAGGAAGTCAAGTGCTGTGTCGATGTCACCCGATTTGGCGAGAGCCTGCAGCACGTAGAATCCGTAAAACGTGGAGATCCCTTGCGGCCCGCCGACCTTCAGCACTTCGTGCGATGTCTGCCTGGCATCCATCATCCCGGCCAGCGACAGCAGCGCAGCGCCGGATTTGGACTGATTGACGGCGGGCACTACCTGCCGCCCCCGCGCCGCTGCTTCGGCGCAGAGTGTGGCCGTGTCGGAATCGCCCAGTGTCTTCATGAGGCGAGCTCCGCTTTCGAGCGTCGTCACGAGCAAGCCTTGGAGGCCAGCGGTGACGCCCTGTTGATTGGCGGAACTGGGCCAGTCCAGGAAACGCAAGCCGTTGATCCGCTCCTTGCCGTCTGGCCCCACGAGATCGACCAGACGTTTGAGCAACGCCGTCAGGTAGGTCTGCTGGGCTGCCAGATAGTCGCGATCGCCGTGGTGCAGCCACATCTCCTCGTGGATCAGCACCCACCACATGCTGTAGCTCGAAATGCCGTTCATCCACTCCGTGACGGGAGTAACGTCGCGCGTCAGGTCGAGCGAACGGGGGACCACGTCGTTGAAGCCAAACACCGCGTTAATCGTACTCACCTCCGGATGCATGTCACCGATCCACACGAGCCGATCGCGTTTGATGCCGTCCCACAGGTAGTCCTGCATGTTGAGGTGCACCGTGTAGGCGCCGACCTGCCAGATGCGATTGATCCTCTCGTCGTTGCACTTGAACGACCCGACGTAAGGGATGTCACGAATCTGAAGAACGGTGCGCACCTGGCTCACTTCGGCCGGCCGCCCTGGTTCGATCGCGTCAATTCGTACGAAGCGAAAACCGCTCGGACCAACCGTGATCTTCCCGAGCCACGGCAACGTGACGACCTGGTCGCGGATGGCGTGATCGTTCTGCGCCCCTTGCGGGCCGTTGAGCTCGGCCATCGCTTCGCCGGCCGATTCGCCGAACCGCACTCGGACACGCACGGGGTCTTTGGTGGGTGTCATCGGTGCGAATAACTCGACGTAGCCCTGTAGCTCCTTGCCGAAGTCGAGCAGAATGCCGGCCGCGGAATCCGCACTGGGAGTCAGTACGCAGGGAGGCTGGGGCTGGCTGAGCACCGTCTGTCCGGCATGTGGTTTGAGGAGCGAATCGGCGTTGGCCACGCCTGTGTCGCTCTGCCAGACAATGCGCGTGGGTGCGACGAAGAACGTCGACAGTGGCGAACGCTCGGTACCCGCCAAGTCCGGCGGGCCGGCGACTGCGAGCGATATGCCTAAGTGAAGGACAAGAATCGTGACGAGGTGAGCGAGTTTCATGGTTCGGTCTCAGAGTGTGTCCAAGTATGGCGCGTGGCGAAGTCTGGGGAAAAGGGTCGTGACGCGGGCTGGCGACCAGTGCGGGCGGCCAGGACACGACTATCTTACCCCCTGTGCGGGATCATGAATACGGGAAAGGGGAGTCGGGGTGGCGGAACGCGACATGGTCTTGGGGTTGGTGACAAGGCGTGCCGATTTGGCTCGACAGGCGATAGCGGCCGCCCGCTGGGGACGCTAAACTCACCTGGCATGGGACATCAGTATGCAGCGATCGACGCGTTCCTGAACCAAACCGGTTCGCTCCTCCAGCGATTGGATCGAGAGGCGATTGCCCGTGCGCGGGAGTTGCTGTTGGACTGTTACCGGCGGGGTGGTCGCGTTTTCACGCTGGGCAACGGCGGTTCGGCCTCGACGGCCCAGCATTTTGCCTGTGATCTGGCCAAGTTCGCGATCCCTGAGGGCCAACGACCGTTTGATGCCCGGTGCCTGACGGACAATGTCAGTCTCTATACGGCCTGGGCCAACGACGCTGATCGGGCCGATGTGTTTGTGAACTTGATGCGGTTTGTGGTCCAATCGGGCGACGTCGTGATTGCCTGTTCGGTCCACGGCGGCCAGGGGTTCTCGGCCGATCTCGTACGCGCCATTCGTTTCGCGAACGAGTCGGGCGCCGGCACCATCAGCTTGGTTGGTTTTGACGGTGGAGCCATGCATCGCGAATCGACTGTGTCGATCCTGGTTCCGGTCGCGTCGACGCCGCAGGTGGAGGCAGTTCATCTGGTGATCGAGCATCTGCTGATGTCACTTATCAAACAGTCCCTGGGGGGATCGCTCGAAGAACGCTGATGGTTTGAATATTGGTCACCGGCTGCGTGTCACTTGGTTGTTGCGATGTGCAGCCGGCCAATCGCTGGGTTGCGGCTTCTTTCGAGCGGCGGAGGCTGAATGGGATTTTTCGACCGAGTCACGCGATGACCAGTAACCTATGGCTGGCAGTCAGTGACAAGCGACCGACTGCCTTAATTTTGCGGGCGGTGTCCGCTGTAGAGTGGCGGTAGATGATGGACGCGTTTTCCTATGCCGGTCCACCGCTGTGCGTGGTGGGGAACATCAATCGGGATGTGAAGGTCCAGGGGGTGCCGCGTTCACCGGTCCTGCTGCAAGACGGCGAGACATCCGTGGCGGCGATCACGGAGACGATTGGGGGAGGTGGCGCCAACAGTGCGTGCGCCGCGGCGGCGTTGGGAGCCCGCGTTCATTTTGTGGGCAAGACGGGGACCGATACGTTGTCCCACAGGCTCCATCTCGCTTTGGAATGTCACGGCGTGCGCACCTTTTTGCGGCGCGATCCTCGGTGCAACACGGGCACGACCGTGGCGTTGGGGCTGGAAGACGGGCAGCGGCATTTCCTCAGCTGCCTGCCGAACAACGAGTCGCTGACGTTCGAGGACCTCGATCTTTCCGCTCTCGACGGCTGCTGTCATTTGCTCCGTTCCGACATCTGGTTCTCGGCCGCGATGCTCGAAGAGGGTAATCGGCGTCTGCTGCTGGAGGCGCAACGTCGCGGTATTCCCGTGTCGCTGGACATCAACTACGATCCTTGCTGGTCTACCAACGCCAAGTCCGCGATTGTGCATCGCAAACAGTTGGTCCGCGACATGCTCGGCGGCGTGACCTTGGCGCACGGGAACGTGCGCGAACTCATGGAGTTCACAGACAGTCCCGACTTGCCCGCGGCATTGCGGCGTTTGCTCGAGCACGGTGTCAACGGCGTTGTCGTTCACCTGGGCGCGGAAGGAGCTGGATACTATGCGGACGGCGAGCTAACCGTCGAGCCCCCCTCCCCTGCTGTCTGCCCCGTCCACTCGACCGGTACTGGCGACGTACTGAGTATGTGCATGATTCTGCTCCACGCCAGACAAGATCTCTCGATCCGGGAAAAGCTGCGGCTCGCGAACCGCGTGGTCCGCGAGTTCATGGAGGGGAGTCGATCGATGATCCCGACCTGTTGATGGCGTCGGGTCGTTCGAGGGGGGCATTATCGCTGGTTTTCTTTCCGTTGCGGACGGTATCCTTTTCCGGACCCGTGACGCCCCTCCTTCTTCGATCCCTTTCGCTGCGGCTTGTTCCCCGGGACCTGGTGGACGTATTGGCCTCCCAACGCCGCATTGGCCGCTCGCCGGCGCCCGAGCAGTGCTTCACGCGGCGGCTTGGAGGGAATCAAGCTGTCACAACCGTCGCCGATCAGGTCCTGCCTGCCGGCCTCTTGCAGCGCGCGCCGCACTTCGAAATAGTTCTCTGGCTTGAAGAACTGCATCAAGGCACGCTGCATGGCACGATCGTGTGCCTTGCGGGCTATGTACACCGGTTTCTTCGTGAACGGGTCGATGCCCGTGTAATACATGGCTGTGGCGACATCCATCGGTGCCGGAATGAAGTCCTGCACCTGATCAGGACGATAGCCGTTTTGCTTGAGAAAGACCGCCAGGTGAATCATCGCATCCAGATCGCTGCCCGGATGGCTGGCAATGAAGTAGGGGACGATGTACTGCTTCTTTCCGGCACGCTGCGATTCCTGAGTGAACCGGGCGGTGAAGTCCTCGAAATCGTCATCGGACGGTTTCCGCATGTAGTCCAGCACCGCGGGATCCGAATGCTCGGGAGCGACTTTCAGCAGCCCACCGACGTGGTGCTGAGCCAGTTCGCGAATGTACTCCGGACTGCGGCGAGCCAGATCCATGCGAATCCCGCTGGCCACCAGTACCTTGTGGATGCCCGGGACAGTCCGGGCCTCGCGCATTAACTGAACCAGTGGTCCGTGATCGGTTCCGAGCAATTTGCAGATGGTCGGGTGCACGCACGACTGGCGCCGGCACACCGCCTCAACCTCCGGCCGCGAGCAACGCATCTGGTACATATTGGCGGTTGGCCCGCCGATATCACTGACCGTCCCCTTGAATTTCGGATCGGCGGCCAATTCGCGTAATTCGCTCAGGATCGACTCCTGGCTGCGCGATTGAACCACCCGGCCTTGATGAGCGGTGATCGAGCAGAAGGTACAACCGCCGAAGCAGCCCCGCATGATGGTGACCGAGTTCTTGATCATCTCATATGCGGGAATCGGTTCGCGATAGCTCGGGTGCGGCTGCCGCGTGTAGTTCAGCGAGTAGATACAGTCCATCGCCGCCTGGCTGATCGGCAGCGGCGGTGGATTGACGACGACCGCCTGCAAAGCATGGAACTGGATGAGCCGCCGGGCATTGAGCGGATTGGTTTCATTGTGAATGATCCGCGTTGCCTCAGCGAAGGCCAGCTTGTCTGTCGTCACGTCTTCGTAGCTGGGCAATACTACGGCATCATCGGGCGGAGTCTCGGAAGCGCCCATGGCGTAGGCCACGCCGCGCATATCGCGCAATTGCTTGACGGTCTCCCCATTCTGCAAGCGTCGAGCGATCTGAACGATCGAGTCCTCTCCCATGCCAAACACGACCAGGTCGGCTTTGGAATCGAGCAGAATGGACCGCCGGACCTTGTCGCTCCAATAGTCGTAATGCGCCAGCCGACGCAGGGAGGCCTCCACGCCGCCGGCAATCACCGGCACGCCCTTATAGGCTTCGCGGGCCCGCTGGCAGTACGCCAAAGTGGCCCGGTCGGGACGCATGCCAATTCGCCCGCCGGGAGAATACGCATCGTCATTGCGCACCTTGCGGCTCGCAGTGTAGTGATTGATCATCGAATCCATGTTCCCCGCGCTAATCGCGAAGAACAGACGCGGTCGGCCAAACCGGCGCCAGGGGTCGCACGAGTGCCAATCCGGCTGACTGACAAGTCCCACGCGAAACCCAGCCGCTTCCAGCACGCGTCCCAGAATGGCCATGGCGAAACTGGGATGATCGATGTAGGCGTCTCCGGTGACAAAGACGATATCCAGTTCTTCCCAGCCGCGCTGCTGAGCCTCCGCCATGCTCATCGGCAGTGGCAGCGCCGCATGCGGCGCCGTGGGGCGGACCAGGTCGGACAGGAAGTCGGAACGAATCGGGGCATTGCCCAGCACGGGTAGCGATTTCATATGCTCATTATCGCCGACTGCGCCGCTGCGGCTGAGCCTAAACGCATCCAGACCGTGCGCAGGTACTCGGTTTCCGGACAGTTGCCCGCAATGGGATGATCGCCGGCCGCCCCTGTCTTGTCGAATACCTGTAATACGCGCGGACCGCGACGACGGTAGGGACCACTGCTACCCGTCCCGTCCGGCCCGCTCTCGTCGGGGAGCGGGTCACCGGCCTGCCGAGCAGCGGCATAGAGCAAACGCAGAAACGACTCCCAATCCAGCAGGCCGGCACAGGTGCAGCTGAGCAGAATTCCGCCGGGTCGCACCAGCTGCATGGCGAGCCGGTTCAAGTCAAAATGCTTTCGCGTCCCCTCCTCCAGCTCGGCCCGCGAGCGGATCAGTTTGGGAGGATCCAGCACGACCACGTCAAACTGCCGCTCGTTTCGCAACATGTCGCGCATAAAGGGGAACACGTCGGCCTGTACGCAGCGGATGCGCACCTGATTCAAAGCCGCGTTTTCTCTGGCCAACTGCAACGGCGCTTCGTCGAGATCCACACCCGTCACTTCCGCCGCTTCCCCCAGCCGCGCTGCCTGCACCGCGAACCCACCCGTGTAGCAGCACAGGTCCAGGACCGTCTTCCCGCGGCAAAAACTGGCTAGCTTCCGGCGGTTCTCCCGCTGGTCGCAGAAGAATCCCGTCTTGTGTCCCTCCTCGAACCGAATCCGAAATCGCGTACCATATTCGTGGATTGTGACTTGGCGTGGAGCCCCGTCGGAAACGATCGAAGCGGCGTCGAAGCCCTCCTGGGACAAAATGTGGGGAGCCGGCTGCAAAATCGTGTGGCGAGTCTCGCAGAGCGGCGTCAGGCGAGCCAGAATCTCCGGTGCCCGCTGCCACATGGCCAGACTGAAAGCCTCTGCACTTAACACGTCTCCCAGCCGGTCCACCACCAGCCCGCTGACGCCATCTCCTTCGGCGTGCAGCACGCGATAGGCATCGGTCACCTGGTCCAACTGCAGATCGTGCCGGCGGAAATTCACCGCGTGGGACAGGATCTGGTCCCAATACGCGTCGTCTGGCAACGACTCGCCATATCGCAGCATGCGAATGGCGATTTCAGACCGGGGATTGTACACGCCATAGCCAAGCAGCGTGTCGGGTTCGACATACACCGCCACCCATTCACCGGGCCTGGGTGAACCGTCCAGGCGGACAATGCGCTTGCGATAGATCAGCGGTTGCGCCAAGGGCGTCGATAAATAGACTGCCGACAGCGATTCACCCTGTGGTATGCAGAGGGGGAATCTCGCCTTGGCGGCGCCGTCCGGCAGCGGACGTTTCCCTTGTCGATGGTCTGGCTGGCGAGATTTGCGGCGCGGTTTCATCAATCAAACCGATCGGGAGACGGAGGGACGGTGGAATTCTCAGCCGGTAGCCACACTTCCGCGCGTCAGCCGGTATCGCCGGCTGCCGCTCCCGCCATGCCCGCTCCGGACGACGTGTGACTGGGTGACGATTCACGCCGGCGGCAAGCAGCTCTGCTGCGCACAGCGTAGTACAAAACCGGTCCCCCCGCCAGCGGCGGAGAAGCGTTTTGGCGGTGGACGGAGGAAAGGAGGAAAGGAGGAAAGGAGGAAGGGAGGAGGGGAGGAAGGGAGGGCATGCTGCTGGTGCGGATTTGTCTGTGGCCCAGGACTGTGGTTTGGTTGGCAGCGGAGGTTTCTGTTCTTCGGTTTTGGATTTCGAATTTGTTTAGGATTTCGACATTCGGATTTGGGATTTTGGATTTGGGATTTCCGGTCTGATGGCGACCGAAGGCCATGTCGCGATGTGGGGCATCCGGACTGCCAGGCCATCCAGCATGTGCCATATTACTGGTGACCAGTGGCCGGAGGCCAATCCTCAGCAGGTCGGATCGAGCAGGATCTTAACACAGTCCTCTTCCCGCTGGCTGAATTTGCGATAGGCGACCGGTCCGTCGCGGAGCGGCATGCGGCCATCGGTGACGATGTGTTGGGCGGGAATGACGATGTTCCCCGATTCCACTTCGCGCACCAATCGGTCGAGGTACGAGCGTACGGGGCAGCGGCCCGCGCGATAGGTTAGATTCCGGTTGTAAGCATCTTCCGGCGAGAAGGCAAACTGAGGGGCTGTGTGCATGCCGACCGCCGAGATGACCCCACCGGGCCGCACTAACCGAAAGGCGAGCTGTTGAGCGGCTGGCGAACCGACGGCCTCGAGCACCGAGTCGGCACCGCCGCGGCCCGAGCTGCTGGCCAATTGCCGCACGGTTTCCACCGCCTCGTCGGGAGTGGCCACGACAGCCCCCACCGCGGCCGCTCGCCTTCGTCGCGATGGCACGCCATCGACAGCCACGACCGTTTCGGCTCCCAAGTATCTGGCGGCGACGATCGCAGAAAGTCCCACTGCTCCGCAGCCCAATACCACGGTAATTCCGTCAGGTCGAATCTCGGCCTGATCCGCGCAGAAGAAGCCGGTGGTGAAATTGTCTCCCAGCAGCATGGCCTCCTCGACCGAGATCGTGGCGGGTAATTTCCACAGTGTCGTGTCGGCCAACGGTACGCGGATCCGCTCGGCCTGCGCTCCTTGAAGCCCTCGTCCGCCGTCGTCGATACCCGGTGGGGGTTGATATCCGAAGAACTGCCACGCATCGCAGCGGGCGCTTAGTCCATGCCGGCAGAAGAAACAATGTCCACAACTGGTCGTAAACGGGCTGAAGACTCGGTCGCCCACTCGCAGCAAGGCGACATCGGTTCCGACAGCCACAATCTCGCCCACGAATTCGTGACCCGGAATAGTCCCGGCCGCAACGCGTTCGCGTCCGTGGTACTGATGCAGATCCGATCCGCAAATGCCCGCTCGCTGAACCGACACGATCACGTCTCCGGCGCGTTCGATCACCGGTTCCGCCAAGTCCGTGCGGAAAACGACCTGCTCAATGCCTTCAAACGCCAAGCCTCTCATGTCTTGCTCCTGGGGCGGGCACGGACTCGCGTCAGAGTGTCGCGCCATAACTTCGGCATGCCGCGCACCAACGTCACACATCCGCTCGTCGCAGCGCCGAACAGGGATTCAACTCGCCGGTGCGAGAACTAAACTTGATTCGGTGGACTGTCGTGGGCCATTTCCTTCTGGAAGACGATTTTGCTGTCGCCGATTGCATAGAAGTGGGGCAATACGGCAACCTGTCGGTAGCCCAGGCTTTCGTAGAACGAGCGTGTCGGCAAGTAAGCTGGTCGTCCCGACGTTTCGGCATAGATACTGCGACCCATGACGCGACAGACCATCCGTTCGGTTTCGGCAGCCAGCAGTCGCCCTATTCCGAGCCGCTGGAAAGCCCGGTCGACGGCGATCCAGTAGAGATCGTAGCTCCCCACTGTACAGGCTATCGGGCCATAACACGCATAGCCAATGGTCTGTCCGCACCGTTGGGCGAAGATGAATTCATAGCCCGATGGAATGCCCTTGGCCAACCGCTCGTCGACCAGTTCGACCGCGACATCGACTTCCGCGGCGGAAAAGAATCCGGTGCCGGTGACGATCTGGCGAACAAGGGCCGCATCGGACGGCACCACGTCGTAGCGGAAGGTGATGGCAAGCGAATCGTTCGAAGCGTGCATGGAACAGGCCTTGAGGGAAATGGCGAGCGTTAATACCCAGTGTCCGGGGTTGGCACAAAGTAGCTGGGGTGTTCGAGTTCAATCTGCAACCTGCGCACGCAGTGCGCGCATGTTTGGAAATAAATCCGATGACAGAAATACCCATGACAGAAACGGGGAAGGATGGAGGACGCAGCATCCCATAACATGCCCAGTGGTGAGAATCTGCTGGTGGCCCGCCCGCCGGGGTTTTGCCGGCTGCGGAGGTTTCTGTTCTTGAGTAATGGATTGCGAATTTGTTCAGGTTTTCGATATTGGGATTTCGGATTTCCTGTTTGGTTGCGGCCGCAGGCCGCGTCAGGGGGCATGGCCGTCGCCGGTCGGTCGAAGCGCGGCTCCGAGGCGGCCCTTGGTCCGCGGCCGCGCGGCGCGCAGGATGCGGTCAATGGCACAGTCATAGGTCAGGCCTGCTCGCTGGACGGCGGCGGCAAAGCCCGCGTCGAGGGCGAGGCAAGGATTCGCATTGATTTCCAGGACCCACGGTTGATTGTCCGCGTCGATACGAAAGTCGACTCGGGCGTAACCGCGCAGTTCAACCGCGTGCCAACAGCGGATCGCCCATTGCTCGAGTTCGGCGAGCAGCTCACGGTCCGTTTCGAAGAAGTCAAAACTACGCGGTGTATGATGATACTCGAACGACGCTTCGTCCCACTTGGCCTGGTAGCCCACGATCCGAGGTTTGTCGGCTGGAAAGGCTGTGAAATCTATCTCAGCGGGCGGCAGTACTTGCGGGCCCGCGGCTGCCGAGAGAACGGAAAGGTTGAACTCGCGACCATCGATGAACTGCTCGGCGAAGTAAGCGCGGCCGGTCGCCTTCTCGCGCGAACGCAGGATCGCCGCTAAGGCAACCTCGTCCTGCAGGGTAGATGAATCGACCACTGCTTGATCGTCCATTTCAAACGAGGCGTGTTCGCAGACGGCCTTGACGATCACCCGGCAGTCGCGAGGGTGTGATGA
The DNA here is from genome assembly GCA_963802295.1 of uncultured Planctomycetota bacterium. Lineage (GTDB taxonomy): Bacteria > Planctomycetota > Planctomycetia > Pirellulales > Pirellulaceae > JAJRVM01. The sequence goes on from CAWDIM010000021.1 coordinate 202,601, forward strand.
CCCCGCCTGCGACTGGGGCGGGCCATGCCAGCGCGCGTCGTCCGTCAACCACCGCGGCGTCGGTATGCCGGCCTGCACAAACTGCTGTTTCGCGAACAGCTTGTCGTTCGTGGTGAGGAGGCAGCGTGTGGGGGCTCCCGTATAAGGGAGCCGCAGGGCGTCCAGCAGGAGCGTCGCGGCGGGCATCAAGTGATCCGCGCCGTCGAGCGACTCGACCAGGTTGAAGACCAGATCGGGCCGCAACTGTTCCAGGCGTGACTTGGCCGCGGCAAGATCGAGCGTGCAGAAGACGTCAGTCACGTCGTGCCCCAATCGGCGCAGCGCCGCGGACACGGCATCACGTTGCAGCAGCACATCTCGGTCGGACGGGGACGCTTCCGCGGATACTTCGTTGAGCAGCAGGACGATGTTCATGCCACAACCATTCGCTGCGCGGCGGAGGCGACGATGCGGCCGATCAGTTCGCGGTAGGGCATCCCCAAGGCAGTCGCCAGCATCGGCAAATCGGAATGCGATGGGTGAACGCCGGCCAAGGGGTTGGCTTCCAGGAATTGGGGACAGCCGGCTGCATCGCTGCGCAGATCGATCCGCCCGGCATCGCGGCAGGACAGCGCACGCCATGCCGCCAACGCCGTCTCTTCCGCTCGCCGTACTTCCTCGTCCTGTTCGGGCCGCACCAACCGGTACTCCACCAGTTCCTCGCAGCGTTCCTTGTTCGTGTAGGAATAGACACCTGGTTCGGCACCGGGCAAGAGGACGATCTCCAGCGTACCCAATACGATCGCCTGCTCACCGGTGCCAAGCAGTCCGACGGTGAACTCGCGGCCCGGCAGGAACTCTTCCACCAGCACCGGCTGGCGAAAGCGAATCAGTAAGTCCTGGCAGACTCGCTGAAGCTGCTGCCGGTTGGCAATGCAGGACTCGGGCGAGATCCCTTTGCCGGTCCCCTCCCCCACCGGCTTGGCAAACAGCGGAAACGCCAGCCGCAGTCCTGGCACGTCCTCAGACGCATGCACCAGCACCGACCGGGGAGTCGGAATCCCCTGTTTCTCGACCACTGTCTTGGTCAAGCCCTTGTGCAGGCAGAGCGCCATGACCAGGGGGTCGGCAAACGTATAGGGGATCTCGAAAACCTCCAGGATGGCGGGAACCTGGGCTTCGCGCGCCATCCCGCGCAAGCCCTCGCAGATGTTAAACACCAAGTCCCATCGATCACCCGCAGCCAAGCGTCGAACGAGCTGGCGGGCACGCCCGATCCGGTCCACGTCGTGCCCCAGTTCGGCCAGCGCAGTGGCGATCGCATCGACCGTGTCCGGACGATCGAATTCCGCAGTTTCTTCCTCGCCGTATCCTTCGGCGAGATACTCCTCGCGTAAGTCGTAAGTGATTCCGACACGCATAATGGCGTTAGCTGTTCCCTTCTTGAACGAGCACTGTCAGCTGTTTCCTCTCTTCCAGGCGTATCTCACGATACAGCATCTCATGCCACCGTCGAGCATCGTCGAGCGGCATGTTCAGAGCTTCCATCAGCTCTTGCCCGGGAGCCAGTAATTCCACCGGACACCCTGATGTCGGGGCGGGGAGAATACCTTGCTCAGTATAATCGTACGGGTAGAGCCGACACGCCAGTGGTCGTACCTCAAGTGGCAAGACACAACCGGTTGAACCCAGAAAAACGCAGTCGCCTGTCGGTTGCTGCCTTAGGACACGCCGGGTTCCATCCAATTGAAACACATAGTCACGCCACAGCGGGTCGTCGTCCTGATCCAAATAGGCCGGATCACTCGGGGGGAGGAATTCGAAGAAATCCCTCCGCCCGGTGTGATCGGCGATACGTTCGACATCGCCCCGCGTGGTGTAGATCTCGCGATCTTGACAGCATGTTTTCGTATGTCGCGCACAGCGAGCGCAAAGAAAGTCTGATTCAGCCATCCTTCACACTCCCTCGGGATCCGGATAGCGGAAAGTTCTGCCCTCGAAGTTGCGCAGCAACAGGTAACCATCTTCGCGCCCGATGACACTTTCCACTTGCAGCGGTATTTTGCCGCCGCCGCCGGGGGCATCGATGACGTAGGTCGGAACCGCGTATCCTGACGTGAATCCGCGCAAACCGGCAATGATCTCCAGGCCCTTCGCGACAGAAGTGCGGAAGTGTGCGGAGCCACTGATCGGATCGCACTGGTAAAGATAGTACGGTTTGACACGCATCATCAGCAGGCGATGTACCAGGCGCTTCATGGTCTCGACGTTGTCGTTGACTCCTTTGAGAAGCACGGTTTGAGAGCCTAGCGGAATTCCCGCGTCAGCCAACCGCTCGCAAGCTCGCGTTGATTCCGGCGTACATTCGTCGGGATGCAGGAAGTGAAGGCTCATCCACAACGGATGGTACTTCCGCAGCACATCGCACAATTCAGGCGTGATGCGTTGCGGCAGGACAGCCGGCATTTTCGTGCCGATCCGGACGAACTCGATGTGCGGGATCGCTCGCAAGCGAGACAAGATGGCGTCCAGCTTCTCATTACTTAAGGCCAGGGGGTCGCCACCCGAAATCAGTACGTCACGAACCTGCGTGGCCCCTTCGAGATAATCGAAGATGGCGTCCAGGCGGGCTTCGTTCGGTACGTATTCGCCGTGCCCCACCACTCGCGAACGCGTGCAGTAACGGCAGTAGGTCGAACAGAAATCGAGGGGCAGCAATAAGACTCGATCCGGGTAGCGGTGGACCAACCCCGGTACGGGACTGTGCCCATCCTCTCCCAGCGGATCATCCGCTTCACCCGCCGTGCGTTGAAACTCGGCCGTGGTCGGTACGACGGTTCGGCGCAAAGGCTGCGCCGGGTCGTCAGGATCGATCAAGCTCATGTAGTAAGGCGTTACGCCAATGGGGAGCATCGTCCCGCCTTGCTCCAACGCCTCACGTTCCACACGCGACAGGTCAATCACGCGTTCAAAGTCGTCCAGCGAGCGGATGCGATTGCGCGATTGCCACCGCCAGTCGTTCCACTGATCGAGCGTGGCATCGGGAAAGAAACGCTCCCGAAAGGCCTGCGAGCGAGGGTTTTCGCCCAGATTTCGACCCGCGACGGCCGGGACAACTGACGAGGGGACGGCCGGCTGATCCGCCCGTAACAAGGCGGCTGGACGGCTGGTGACCGGCAGCAAGCCGATCGAGGTGGAACGAGATGCGTGGCCGGATTCGTGATCGCCGTACTCGCTGATGGGCGTCACAGATCCAGCGGCTCGCGGCTTGGAAGGCGAGCGGCGCCGCCGACGGGCGGGCCCGGAGGGAAGCACTATTTCGCGTCGACCAGGAGGCTCCTCTTCTTCAGAACATGGATTAATGGATAACAGGCTGGAGTGGTCATCATTACCACTATCGCTCATGGAACGAGTTCCTCGGGATTATCCACCGCCCGGAACCTGTTGACTACGAATCAACGGGCCAATGTATCTCCGTATTCATCGTCTTTTGCAGGGGTGTTCTGCACGTGGATAATCGGTTCGGAGTCAGGATTGAAGACCGGCTTGGCGGATCGACTCCCACCCGCCCACCGTGTGGCCTTCCGCGCCATTACGCGCGGCTCGATAATTAAACAGTCATCGTCTAAAATTTCAAGACCGCTTCCAAGGCTTTTTGGCAAATTCGTCGGTTTTTGTTTTCTCAGGATCACGAGATTTTCGGATCCACGATGAAGATCGCTGCCCGAATCCATCTTGACTTGCACGCGTGAATCGACTCAACCCGGGAGCAATCCATTGCCGGAAGACCCCACAAGTCCTCCTTTGCTGCAAGGCGCGCGACAGACGGTGCCGTTGGCGACGCTGTTCGGCGCCATGTACTTTGTCCAAGGCATTGCCGAGCCGACAGAGGGATTGATCGCCCAGCCCGTCCGATCGATGCTCGCGTCCTGGGGACAGACCACGACTGAAATCGCGGTTTTCAGCGCCCTGGTATCGATTCCCTGGACGATCAAGCCGCTGTATGGCCTGTTGACCGATTTTGTACCGCTGGCCGGTACCCGCCGCCGAAGCTACTTGCTGTGGACGACCGGGATCACCATTTTAGGGCTTGGCTATCTGTATTACTGGCCGCCTGAAACGGGCGATAAATGGGCACTGCTGGCCCTGCTCTTGCTGCCCACGATGGGTGTGGCCTTTTCCGATGTCGTCGTCGACGCCTTGATGGTCGACAGGGGCCAGCCGTTGGGGCTGACAGGTTTGTTACAGTCGGTGCAATGGACCGCCATGTACCTGGCGACCATCCTGGCAGGAATCATGGGCGGCTATCTCAGCCAGCGCGGGGAACAATCCGCTGCCTTCATTATTTGTGCGGCCATCACGATCGTGACCTGGGTCTTGACCTGGTTGTTCGTCAAGGAACCGCCCGTGAGAGTCGCCGCGGGCAGTCTCCGGTCGGCTCTGGCAGCACTCTCGCGCGCCGCCGGGTCGACTACCGTGCGGGCCGCGGCCGCCTTTGTATTCCTGTGGAGCTTCAACCCCTTCAGCACGTCCGTCCTGTACGTATATTGCACGAAAGAGCTGGGATTGAGCGAACAATCGTTCGGTGTGACCGTCTCGCTCCTGTCTGTGGGGGCCGTCCTGGCCAGTGTGGCCTACGGCACATATTGCCGCCGTGTACCGCTGGGAATGCTGATTTACGGGTCGATTGTCTTTGGCATCCTCAGCACGCTTGCCTATTGGGGATTGTGGGGAGAAACGTCAGCCAGATTGGTGAACATCTTCGTCGGGTTCACTTACATGACCGGTAGTCTGGTCCTGTTTGATGTGGCGGCGCGAGCATGTCCGCTGGATGCGGCCGGTACGACCTTCGCGCTGCTCATGGGCCTGTCGAATCTCAGCTTCATCGCGTCGGCCGCCTTGGGCGGATGGTTCTACGACAGCTGGAGTGGCCGCTGGGGGGCGGCTACCGCCTTCAATCTGCTGGTGGCTGCCGGCGCCCTGGCTAACTGCCTCTGCTTTCCCCTGGTGCCCTACTTGCAGCGGAATCTGATCGTGGGCGAACAACACATCGCGCCGACGCAACAGCCGACGACCGATTGTTCCCACTGAGCGCTCTTGCCATTGAGTTGAGTGAGAACACGTCGTAGCCCAGCTCACTCGCCGCGGACGGGAGTGTCGTTGACGGCCACCAAGAATGTTTCCGATAATGGGCAGACCGCGCCCCAACCGAGTTGGACACTTCGCAAAATGATACTCGGCAATATTCCGAAGGAAGTTTACAGCGGACGTTGTACTTCCCTGGAAGGTGCCAGAGGGTGACAGGAAGACAGTGACAGGAAGACACCTGTCGATGGCGCTCGGGACGGGCTCGTCGCGTCTTGCTCCCAGCTCTCGACTCCCTTACGTCCTTGATAGGATGCCAACGACCATGAAGCCGACAGCGAGTGCCCTGAGGGCCGCGATGGCGATGACTTTGCTCGTGTTAAGCAGCCGCTTGCCTGTTGTCGGCGCAGCGGGAACAGCGGAACTGGAGCAGGGGTTTCGCCAGCCTCCGGCAACCGCCCGCCCCTGGGTCTATTGGTTCTGGCTCAACGGCAACATGACTCGTGCGGGAATTACGGCCGACCTGGAAGCAATGCAGCGAGCCGGGGTTGGCGGCGTCTTGATCATGGAGGTGGACCAGGGCGCTCCGGTGGGGCCGGTGGCGTTCATGGGTGCCCCATGGCGCGAATTGTTCCAGCACGTCGCGGCCGAAGCTCAGCGGCTGGGTCTGGAAGTGAATATGAACAATGACGCCGGCTGGAACGGTAGTGGTGGGCCATGGATCAAGCCGGCGGAATCGATGCAGGAAGTCGTCTGGACCGAAATGGAGATGGTGGGTCCCCAGAAATTCCAGGCCGAGTTGCCGCAGCCGAAGACGATCGCCGATTTCTATCGGGACATCGCGGTGCAGGCATTTCCCAGTGTGGGGGACGATTACCTTCCCAATTTCGAAGTCCAAGCGGCGTTTCAAAGCCGTAACCTCCGTCCACCGGTTCCCGCCCAGACGACTCCCCCGCGCGCCGTCGCCGCTGGGAGTATTGTGAATCTCACCGCCGCCATGGACCGGAGTGGACGCCTGACCTGGGACGTCCCGGCAGGCACCTGGACCGTGGTGCGGCTGGGGCACACTTGTACGGGCGTCGAAAATGCTCCGGCGCCCGCGAGCGGACGGGGCCTGGAATGCGACAAGCTGAGCCGCGCCGGGATCGAAGCCAATTTCGCCGGCATGATGGCCAAACTGGCGGTGGATGTGGGGCCTGCGGCCGGCAAGTCGCTAGTGGCCACGCACATTGACAGCTGGGAAAACGGTTCGCAGAACTGGACGCCGCGCATGCAGGACGAATTTCAGCAGCGACGCGGTTATGACATGACACCCTTTCTGCCGATCATGACCGGCCGGGTGGTCGACAGCATGGAGGTATCCCAACGTTTTCTGGCCGACCTGCGACGAACCATTTCGGAATTGGTGATCGAGCACTACGCGGGGCGCATGCACGAGTTGGCAGCTGAACGCTCGCTGCGTTTCACGGTCGAGGCATATGGCAGCCCGTGTGATCATCTTCCCTATGCCGGCCGGTCGGATGAGCCGATGGGCGAGTTCTGGGTGGGTGGCGGAGCGCTGGACACGTGCCGGGGCATGGCTTCGGCCGCACACGTGTACGGCAAGCGAATTGTGGGTGCGGAAGCGTTCACAGCCGGTAGCGAAGAACGTTGGCAACACCACCCCGCCACCCTCAAGGCATTGGGTGACCAGGCGTTTTGCGAAGGCATTAACCGCTTCGTCTTTCACCGCTATGCCATGCAGCCCTGGACCGACTATCGGCCCGGCATGACGATGGGGCCCTGGGGCGTCCATTACGAGCGGACGCAAACCTGGTGGGAATGGACCTCGCCTTGGCACGAGTATCTCTCGCGCTGCCAGTTCCTGCTGCGGCAAGGACTGTTTGTGGCGGACATCTGTTACCTGCAGGCAGAAACTTCACCACAAGGATTCGCCCGGCATCTGCGAGAAGGTTACGATTGGGATGAATGCAGCGCGGAGGTGGTGCTGACTCGCATGAGCGTGCAGAACGGACGGCTCGTCCTGCCCGACGCGATGAGCTACCGGCTGCTCGTGCTCCCCGAGTCGCGGTCCATGACGCCCCAGCTGCTCACCAAGATCAAGCAGCTGGTGGAGGCCGGCGCGACCGTCGTGGGGCCCCCTCCCTTGAGTTCGCCGAGTCTGACCGGTTATCCGCAGTGCGACGCGGACGTCAAACGCCTGGCCGCCCAGTTATGGGGCGACACGAACGGACATAGCCATCGTGAACATCGTTTTGGGCAAGGACGCGTCGTGTGGGGCATGTCGCCAGAGCAGATCCTGGCACAGGATGGCGTGCCACCCGATTTCTCCAGTCGAGCCCGCATCCGCTCTATCCATCGGTCCACTGGCGATGCTGATATTTACTTCGTCGCGAATCCGCAACCTGCCAGCCTGTCGACCAGTGCGGCCTTTCGTGTGACCGGGAAAATACCCGAGTTCTGGTGGCCCGATACGGGACGAATCGAGCGAGCGGCAGTCTACGAGCAAGACCATGAGGTCACCAACGTGGCTTTGCCGTTGGCGGCAGAAGGTTCGGTGTTTGTGGTCTTTCGCACACCGGCCACTTCCGGCGAATCGGTCGCCTCGTGCGGCCTGGACGAGCAGACCGTTTGCTCCGCGGCCGCCGGGAAACCGCTGCCAATCCTGATCGAGAAAGCTCTGTATGGCCCTGCCGGGGACTCGCAGCGGACTCGTGATGTGCGTGCCAAAATACAGCACATGGTGGACCGTGGCCAACGCAGCTTCCGCGTCTCTCAGATTGCGGTGGGCGATGACCCTGCCGAAGGAGCGATCAAAACGCTCGTGGTCGAATACTCGGCGGCAGACAGCCGGTTTACCGCCTCGGCCGGCGATCCGGATATGATTCACCTGACTGGCGAGGCGGCCAACATCGTGGTGACGAAGGCACGTTACGGCGTCCTCGACGATCCCAGCCGCACCCGAAATGTGCGTGAGAAGGTCCAACGCATCGCGGATGGTGGGGCCAGTAAGTTCGAAGTGGCCAGTCTGGCGGGCGGTGATGATCCCGCCTTCCTCGTCGTCAAGACTCTCGAATTGGAGTACACGCGCGGTGGTGAATCGATCTCGGTGACTGCCATCGATCCGGAAACCGTTGACCTGGCTACACCCCAGGTGAACGTATGCCCGCCAACGGAAGTCTGTTGTGATGAGAACGGGACCGTCGTGCTCCATGCCATGCAGCCCGGTCACTACGAATTGAAGACCACGACCGGGCAGACCCGCGGAATTGACGTGCCAGAGTTGCCTCCGGCCCAGGAGCTGGCCGGTCCGTGGGAAGTCTGTTTCGATCCGAAATGGGGCGGACCCGAAAAGGTCATCTTCCAGCAGCTTGAAGATTGGGCCCGCCGCAGCGAAGATGGAGTCCGTCATTATTCGGGCACGGCGACTTACCGCAAGACGTTTGCACTCGATGCATCGCTGTCGGCTGCCGACCGCCTGGTCCTCGACCTGGGCCAGGTTGCCGTGATGGCCGACGTGACACTCAACGGTCACCCGCTCGGCATCCAGTGGAGGCGACCTTTCCGACTGGACGTGACCGAGGTGGTGAAGCCGGGCGACAACGTGCTCGAAGTGCGCGTCGTCAATCTGTGGATCAATCGCATGATTGGCGACGAACAACTGCCGGACGACAGCCAACGGAACGCCAACGGGACGCTCAAGTCGTGGCCGAAGTGGTTGGAGTCGGGGGAGCCGAGTCCCACCGGCCGCTTCACGTTCACCAGCTGGCGACTCTGGAAGCCGGGAGAACCCCTGGCACCCTCAGGCCTGCTGGGTCCGGTACAACTGATCCCCGTTTCCATCCGACAATGAATGCGGGATCTTTCCGCTGTAGCCGAGCGAGTCTCCACCAACCTGGAGTGTCCCTGTGATGCCTCACCGATTCGTGCTTGTCACCGTTTGCCTGCTCGCTGGCAGCCTGAATTTCCGTCTCCAGACGGTTGGCTTGCACGCTCAGCAATCGCCGCCGTCCGAGCACGAGGCGAGTCAGGCACTGCGCGATGAACTTGCCGAGTTACTGGCGCAACTGGCAACTGTGGCCGAGCGGGAGACGATGGGAGGTCGCATGGGGTCGGCTGGCCAGAGCCCGTCGGAAGCAATCCAGTTGTCTCGCGCGGTCCGTTTGCTCGCGGCGCTGCCGGCCGCGGAGCGTTATGCGGTGCTTAAGCAGTGGATGCTTCCCGCGGAGCCGGGTGCTTTGCCGTGCGCCGCTATGTGCTTCGCGCCGGTCGAGCCACCCCCGGAGATCTTCTTCGGCGACGTACGCATTCCCGCGAAAAATACACTCCAGACACGCTCTAAGCACCTCTCCCTTGGCAGTGACGGTGTGATTTTCTTTTTCGAATGGCTGGTCACCGCAGCCGCCGAGTGCGGCAAATTGGAGGAACTGGCCGCCGCCGCCCAGGCTTCTCAGAAAGACCCGCAGATGGTCGACTCGTTGGGCCTCATTACCATCTTTGCCTGCGAGGGGGACGGCCCGCTGGCACGACAGGCCCGCGAGGTGGTGGCCGCCTGGCGGGCCGATGCAAACCAGCCCGCTCCAACAGAGCTCAAGCCGTGGCCAACCTACCTGATCGCGCGGGCGTGGATGCGTCGCGACGAGTTCCGGGACGCGGGCGAACAACTGGCGGACGGTCTGGCCGAGCATGCCGCGACCACCGGTCAAGCCTCGCTACTGAGCTGTCTCCTGCGCGATCAGGCCTGCTGCCGCGTGCGCGATGTCGGCGGCACGCTGGGTCCCGGAACAGACCCGGGACTGGCCCTCTGGCACCCCGGCGGCTACTACTACCACAGCGGCACGCAGGCCGGTACGTGGCCCGGCTGGTGGGTCGAACATGAAGGGAGGATCGCCCATCTGTCCGGCCCTGAAGTAAGCCCGCTCTACTTCGATTACCCGCTGCAGGGAGATTTCGAACTGACCGTCGACGGCTATGTTGGCGCCGGGGCCGAAGCCGCCATGCAATATGGCAGATTCCTGTTCGAACCCTGCTGGCGCAATCGGAAAGCCTGCCTGCTGGCCGTGGGGGAACGGGAGTCTGTCGATTGTCCCGAGATCACCCCCTTGCCAGGTCAAGTTCATCGGTTCGTGATCCGCGTCAGCCCGCAGGCGGTCACTTATCTGCTGGACGACCAATTAGTCTATGAAGACAAACAACCGAGTCCCACCACGCCATGGTTGGCACTGGTGGGACGCGGCACGCGCCGAACCGCTTGGTGCAATCTCCGTCTCACCGGTAATCCTCGGATACCGCCGGACGTCTGCTTGATCCACGATCAACGGATGGATGGCTGGATGTCGCCGTTATTCCGCGAGTCGCTCCCCCGACAAATCCTCGTCAGCCAGACCGGTGCGTCATCTGCCACCAACCGACCAGCCTCCACTCCCAACTACGCCTGGTATGCACTCGATGGCATATTGCATGGCACGCGTCTGAAAACCGCCGACCGCAGCCGCGCCATTCAATCGTGGCTGGCCTATCACCGTCCATTACGCCCTGGTGACCGTTTATCGTACGAGTTTTTTTACGATCCGGACGAGAAAATGGTCTACCCCAGCCTGGGGCGCACCGCCCTGCTGCTGGAACCTGCCGGCGTGCGATTGCACTGGATCACCGACATTCCGCACATGTCGATCGGCGGTTTGAGTCCGGATAATGCCGTGGCGATTCCCGAGTCGCAACGCGGGCCAAGACCGCTGCCGCTCCAGCCGGGTCAATGGAATCAGGTGACGATCAACCTGGCAGCGACCAGCGCGACGGTCCGATTGAACGGCACCGAGATCTACGTACATCCTTTGACTGCCACCGACAATCGCATGTTTGGCCTGTTTCGCTACGCCAGTCGCACGGCGGCCGAGGTTCGCAACATCGTGCTCCGCGGCGACTGGCCCGCAAGTCTCTCCGCAGAGCAAATGGCTCACCTGACAGCGCGACGCGAAGGGACTGAAAGCACCGAGAGCCAGCGCGTTCGGGCAGCACTGGTGGACAAATCGTGGATCGAACGACGTGGGCAACCGCAGTAGCATGCTGCATGGTGAGAATCTGCTAGCGGCCAATGACTGTGGTTTCGCCGGCAGCGGAGGTTTTTTCTCTGGAGTTTTTGTCTTTCGAAATAGCGTAGAGTGTTAGTCGGTAACATGCGCGCACGGTGCGCGCATGTTTGGAACACGATCCGAAATTCGAAGCACAGAAAAGTGGGAGAAAAGGAAGAAGGGAGGAAGGGAGGAAGGGAAAACAGAGGACGCAGTGGCATGCTGCTGGTGAGAATCTGCTTGGAGCCCGCCCGCGGCCGTTTTGCCGGCAGCGGAGGTTTTGGATTTCGAATTTTGGATTTCGAATTTGTTTGGGATTTCGATATTGGGATTTCGGATTTCCCGTTTTGGTTGCGGCCACAGGCCGCGTTAAGTCTTCGAAATTCGAATTTCGGATTTCCCGTTTGGTTGCGGCCGCCGGCCGCGTTCGGGGAATGTGCAGGGAAAGTAGCTATCTCAGAGCTCTTCGCGGCCTGTTGGTGTCCTGCGCACACAGCGGAAACCATAGTCGTCGGATGCGACGCACGCATCGGCGAATCCGGGCTCGTCGCAATACCGCGCCCAACTCGTACAGCTGTCGGCCGTGGTGGAGAAAGCTCCGCCGCGCAGGACCGCCTTATCTCCGGCAGCGGGCCCAGGAGGATTTTCTGCGGGACTGTGGGCATAATAATCCAGGGCATACCAATCGTGACACCATTCGCGGACATTTCCAGCCATGTCATGCAACCCGAACGCGTTGGGCCGCTTCTGACCCACCGGTTGGTGTTTGCGTCGCGAATTACTTTTGAACCAGGCATAATCGCCCAGTTGTTCGGGAAGGTCGGAGAAGTAGAAATCACCCTCGCTGTGTGCCCGGCAAGCGTATTCCCATTCGGCCTCGGTGGGCAGTCGATAGCCGTTCGCCGCAAAGTCGCATTTCCAGCTGGCAAGATCGTAACAGGGCGTCAAGCCTTCCGCCTTCGATCGCGCGTTGCAGAACTTGATGGCGTCTGTCCATCTCACCCGTTCCACGGGGTTTTGGAGGCCGTTGTGGCGCGCTGGGTTCTGGCCCATCAACTGCAGATAAACTTCCTGCGTCACTTCACAGCGGTCCATGTAAAACGCGTCGACTCGCACTTGGTGGACGGTCGCGGAATCGGGTTCCTCGCCTCCCCCCATCTGGAATTCACCGGCAGGAATCAAGACCATCTGAATCCCCGTGGCAGTCTTGATCTCGAGTCGGCCGGCGCCATCTTGCGAGTCCGCAGCCGGTGGTGCAACGTGCGCGGTGGCGCTGGCGAGCGCTGCGTGCAGCCTGCGCAAAGTATCGCGGTGGTCAGAAGTGCCGTTCCAGTAAATCGCGTGCAGTTCATGGTTGTTCCGTACCAGCATGAGTGGAAATTGGTATTGAAGGCATTGGCATCGCCGGGGGACGGTGCCCCCCACCACCCGGCACGCGCTGGACGTGTCCATGCAACGGCCGGCATCACTACTGAGTACCTGGGTTGCTCTTGGGGGTATATCGCCGGCAGGGTTCCCACCAGGTGGGTTGTCGCAAAATGGCTCGCGATTTGGCAATCAGCTGCTCAGCCAGGTGAACTCGCTCGGGCGACGCCGTCCCCATGCGCGCTGCTGCTTCCATCAAGCGGATCGTCAGCACACTGAGGTCGCGCGCGATGTCGTCTTGGGTCCCCGCCACGGTCCGACATTGCTGAGTGAGCGTCTTGACGCGCGCCAGATTGTCCGCGTCGTCCTGAGACGCAGCCGACTTGATGGCGCTGGTCCAGCTGCGAACCGTATCGAGCGGGATCTTGAGTGCATCCTCCTTCACGAGCTCGCGCATGTCCAGCAGCAGGCCGTCAATATCGGCGACTGCCGCGGACAAGGAGGGATCCGCCGCCTTGCGTTCCGAGAGCAGTTGTTGCACGTCGGCCGCGAATCGATCGTAGTCAAAATCACGCTCGCGGATCAAACGGATAAACGTGACGACATCGTCCGCGTATTGCTCGACTTGCTCCTTCGGCGGAGCATTGGGGGTGCCGCCGAAGTACTCCTCGATAGCAGCCGTCATGGCGCACACGGCATTTCGGTGCTCTAACAGCACCTGTTCTTCGGCGCCGGCGAGATCCATCAGTTTCTCCGTTGCCGTTTTGCCGAGGGAGCGCCGCATGACTCCCAGGGGCGACAAAATGCCTCGGTCGTTCTTGTCCGTATCCAGGTAGTAGATCAGAAGCGTGCCCTTGGGCGGAAACTTCTTTTCGAAGTGGACCATGGATTGCGAGCCATCAAACCAGACGGGATAGTCGTACCACCCACGCATGCAGCGGCCCCACAGTCGCTGTTTCTCGTGCAAAAAGAAGAAGGGAAAAGCATACTCTTCGGATACGATGTGAAAGCGCCCGATCCAGCGCGCGTCAAAGGGACGTTGCCAGGAAATCGGCGAGTAAGTTTCCAAGTACTCGTTGCGCAGCGATTCCTCGTGCCAGATACCCGGGTGGTCCAGCAACGCCAAGTACAGACTCTGGCCGGCGGTATCGAACGTGATTGTGGTGGATGGCCCCGCAGTCGAGCGGCCGAGTCGAATCCGCTGGCCACCCGGTGGCCACGTGGCGACCAGCATGCCGTCCTGCTCGTCCGCCAAACCGACCAACATGTTCAGCGACGGAAGAAACGCCGGCTGTGCAGGCGCGACATCCTGAGTCGTATACAGGAGATCGGTGCCAACCATCGACGGTACGAGCACGTAGGGCAGGTTGCCTGAAACGGCCACACTCTTGTCTGCCGGTTGATCGATCTTCATGATCCCGTCAGAAGACAACGAAACACTGTAGCGCCGTCGCATATCCGGCGCACATGCTTCGATGGTCACTCTGGCGCGGATGTCATCGACCAGCAGTCGGAACTTGACCGACGCGGAGGCGGCATCCAGCGTGACGCGACCCCGCCGCACCACGCGTCCCTCGCGACGTGTCCAGCACGTCAAGTCCGATCCGTCGGCGGCCAGTGCCAGGATGGTCGTCTCACTTTCCAGGATAGGGTATCCCGCCACGGTGTCGGGCAAGCTGTCGGTTGCCAGTTGCTGCCAGGTTCTTTGCGTGAAGTACTGACTCTCTCCACCGTAGGGTGCATCCGCAACCCACACCGTAACCCCCGACAGGGAAAAGCGAATTCCGGTGTCGGCGCGGACCGGAGTCGGACGGTCGAAAGCCCCGACCGTCGCGATGAGAAGCATGGCACGTACGATCATCCATCTCATGGTCGAAATCCCTCTACCATAACGTGGAACGAAATGCACTCCGTTCTCCCCGATTTCTGGCATGCGTATTCGTGTGGTGCCAGCGTGCCGCGGATATCGGATTGTCAATTTGCACGCACGGTGCGCGCATGTTCGCAGAAGATGGTTCATCACTGTAGGAAGGCCCGAAAAGCACTGTGTTGGAGCAGGGTTTCGGCCAGTTGTGCGTAGCCTTCGGCGGTAGGGTGGCTCAAGTCAGCGTACACCTGGCTGGGAAGGACCGGTGGCGCGTAGCACCCAACGCCCTGCTCGTTATGCCACGCGACGATGGCCTGTTTCCTGGTATTGTACTCGGCCAGTCCGGCAGGTGTGAGCATATGTTCATTCAGAGGTCCGACGATCACGAACACCTGGTTGCCCCGCTGCTGCAACTGCCTGACGGTCTGGCGAAAGAACCGCCATTGCAGCGATGCATCGAGCGCCACCCACTGGGGCGTCAGGGGGCGAATCCCCTTCTCCGTCCAGGGCCGGGTATCGGGCTGGGGTGACGGAGGCTCGTCCGGAGAGGGTAGTTCCAACGTGACTTGTTGGAGCGGATTCTCGTAGGGATGATCCGTGGACCATACAGGCAGATTGTCGCCGCCGAAATACGCAATTCTCAAGTGATCCGCCCAGTTGAATATCTCCGTATGGTGAGCGATCGTGATTCCCAGACGCTCGGAGATCGACGCTTTATAGCAGGGAATCCACGGACGAAACTGGGGCACCAGGTTCGGATGATTGAATGGTGCCTCTTTGTCGGTTGACAGGTCGTGTCGCGGCGAACTCATCCACAGCGGATTGCAGTTCAAGATGACCCGCTGGCCGTGGATTGACTGACCATAATATTGCACCAACCCGGAAAGGGCTACGCTGTGGATTCCATCAACGCCTAAATTCGCGAAGTGGTGCCCTGCGACTTGCTCATTCAAGTAGTGCGATAAGGTCCCCTGGCTGTCGACGTAATGACCCCAGATCACCGAATCACCCACCAGCAGTGTCGGCTGCTCGCGGCAAACCTCGCGGCAGGTCCGGGCAAAGTTCCAGTAGTCGTTTCCCAGCCGATAGGGGATGCGGTAATCGCGACCCATACGCAACGGTTCAATTGTCTGCCACACAAAAGGTATGAACCAGCACGTGACCACAATCAGCATCGTCGCGAACACCCAACCGCGCGGCGACAATCGCACGTCGTTGGATGCGAAACGAGTTTCGGGAGTCTGGTTGTGCGGGGGACTGTCGTGCCGTGAAAGGTCGCTGGGCTGCATGTTACGTGACCTAGAAGCGGAAGTAGATGAATTCCTGGTTGCCCGAGGTAATAAAGACAGTCATGTAGACGACCATGACGACGACCAGCGCGAGTCGCACGGGCAGAGGGCTGAGCAGCGGCGCAACCGCGATTCGTAGAGGAACTGGTAGAGCCAGACGCTCATGACCAGTCCGGCTGAGCAGCAACGGGAATAGAGGGTCGCCCCAGCCGCTGGTGAAGATCCGCCGCAGGATCAACCACGCGTCACTGGTGCTCTGGGCGCGAAAGAAGACCCACGCCAGCATCACGAGCGAGAACGTCAATGTCTGCTTGGCCAGAGTCGGCACCCGGTCACGATAGTACGTGGTCTGTTCCAGGGAGCGAGTCAAGACACGCCCCACCGCGTGTACCGCGCCCCAGAGGATGAACGTCCACATCGCTCCATGCCACAAGCCGGAAATCAACATGGTCAGAACCATGTTCGCATAGGTGCGCAGCTCTCCATGACGGTTTCCGCCCAACGGAATGTAGAGATAATCGCGAAACCAGGAGGAGAGACTGATGTGCCACCGTTTCCAAAAATCGCCCAGTCCGGTAGCCAGGTAGGGATTGTCGAAGTTCAGCATCAGGCGAATGCCCATCAGTCGGCCAATACCGCGAGCCATGTCCGTATAGCCGCTGAAGTCAAAGAAGATCTGCCAGGCAAAGGCGAAGGTAGCCAGCATCAGCGCCGGCGCCTGATAACTTGCCGGCGATGCGTAGATCGGGTCGACATACAGCGACAGGTAATCGGCCAAAGCGATCTTCTTGAACAATCCGACCACAAACAGCGACAAGCCGTCCGCCACGTCCGTCCGCCGGATAACCGGCGTTGTTTGCAGTTGGGGCAACAGATTACTGGCCCGTTCGATCGGGCCGGCCACCAATTGTGGAAACAGCGACACGAAGGTTGCGTAACGAAGGAAGTTCGTTTCCCGCTGAATGTGCCCTCGGTAGTAGTCGATCGTGTAGCTCATCGACTGGAACACATAAAAGGATATCCCCACCGGCAGCAGATAATCGAAGGGGGGGACGGCGTAAGGGAGATGCAGCCAGCCGAGCAGAGTGTTTACCGCATCGCTCAAAAACGTTACCTGGGGCGGGCTCAACTCAAACGGTAGTCCAAGCCGCTCCGCGCAGGCATTCAAGTTGTCAACGACGAATGTCCCGTACTTGAAGAAACCCAACAAGCCCATGTTGTTGGCGATGCTCAACGCCAACCAGGATTTCCTCCACCGCGTTTTGGCCATCGCCAGGACGGCCAGGAAGTCA
The DNA here is from genome assembly GCA_963802295.1 of uncultured Planctomycetota bacterium. GTDB lineage: Bacteria > Planctomycetota > Planctomycetia > Pirellulales > Pirellulaceae > JAJRVM01. The sequence continues at coordinate 219,549 of CAWDIM010000021.1, forward strand.
ATGGCGGTGGCCCACACGATCAGCAGCAGGTAGATCGGATTCCACCATCCGTAGAAGATGTAGGAGGCTGCCAACAGCCAGGGGAGCCTGCCGCGCGTGTTTTTTAGCAGCAGGTAGCCAACGTAGACAACGACGAAGAAGACGAGAAACAGCCAGGTGTGGAACAACATCGAATGATCTCGGCGGCCTACTGGTTCAAGGTGCGAATGTGTGCCTCGACACTGGCGGCCAGACCCTCCAGACCGTATCCACCCTCGAGCACGGAGACCAGGCGGCCGTGGCAATGCGTGGCGGCAATCTGCTTGACCGTGCGCGTGAGTCGGGCATAGCCCTCGGACGTGACTCGCATCCCTCCCAGGGGATCATCCTCGTGCACGTCGAACCCCGCCGAGATCAGTACGAACTCAGGTTGGAATTCCGCCGCTGCGGGAAGCAACTGCTGCTCAAACGCCTGTTCATAGTCACGATCGCCGCTACCGACCGGCAATGGCACATTGAGTGTTGTACCGAGCCCTGGACCAGTGCCACGCTGGTCCACGGCACCCGTTCCGGGATAGAAAGGCGAACGGTGTATGCTGAAGTAGAATACCGTGGGATCGTTCTCAAACACCGCCTGCGTACCGTTCCCGTGGTGCACATCCCAGTCGACTATCAAGACCTTCTTGAGCTGGTGCTTCCGCTGCACATACCGGGCGGCGATGGCGACATTATTGAACAGGCAGAACCCCATGGCTTTGTCGGGTAAGGCGTGATGCCCCGGCGGTCGAATCGCACAGAAGGCGCTCTCCACCTTGTTCGCCATCACCGCGTCCACGGCGGCCAACACGCCTCCCACGGCCTGCCGAGCCACGTGGTATGACTGCCGTGAGACGGGCGTGTCGCGCGAGTCGGCAAAGCCGCTCGCCTGCTCGCACAGTCGCTCGATGCGAGCGATGTACTGCGGCTGATGGATGGCCGTCAGCCAGTCGTCCGCAACATTCTGAGGCTCGATGATCGCGAGTTGGTCGAGCAAGCGGGATTCTTTCAAGCGATCGATGATGGCCGTCAGTCTGGCGGCTCGTTCCGGGTGTCCGGCACCGGTATTGTGCTGCAAATAGATATCCCCGCGGACCAGTCCGACTCTCGCGATCTGTTTGGTTTCTTCGGTGTCCATGGAGATGGCCTGTGTACTGAGAGGAAATCCTGGCTGGCAGAGCGAAGCAAAGGAAAAAATCGCGGCGGCCCGCGGAGCGAACGGCGTCCGATCATGAACGGCCGGCGTGACGTCCGCACCTCCCCAGGTTCCCGCGGACCGTATGTGAGCGGAATCGGTCGTGCTGAGTAATTCCGGCGGCGGCCGGCGCACACAGCGAAAACCAATGGCATCGCGCGCGAAGCAGGCGTCCGAGAATCCTGGATCTTCAGCCAACCGGGCAGCCGAAGCGCAGGCCTCGGGGCTGGCACCCCAATGGCCTCCCCGCAACACATTCCTTTCCCCTTCCTCCGGGCCCCGCGGGTTGGCCGCCGGACTCTGTCGATAGTAGTCCTCGGCGTAGAAGTCATTACACCACTCCGCTACGTTGCCGTGCATGTCGAACAGCCCCCAAGCGTTGGGCAGTTTCCTGCCGACAGAGTGCGTTCTCTTGGAGGCATTCGCAGCGAACCAGGCATATCGGCTCAACTGGCCTGGCTCTGAGCCGAAGCTGTATGCCGCGGTGCTCCCTGCGCGGCAGGCATACTCCCACTCGGCCTCGGTGGGCAACCGATATCCGTTGGCGGCGAAATTGCACTGGCCGAAGTCGTTGTAGCACAGCTCCAGACCTTCCGCTTCGGACCGCAGATTGCAGTACAGCGCCGCTTTGCCCCAGCTGATCATTTCCGTGGGGAGATCGGCCCCTTTGAAGTGCGAGCCGTTGATCGGTTCCAATTTGGCGTAGACAGCTTGTGACATTTCACAGCGATCCATCAGGAAGGCGTCAATCGTCACCTCGTGCGCGGGAGCCTGATCCGGCTGGCCCGTGTCGCTGCCCATGAGAAAACCCCCGGCCGGGATCAGCACCATTTCGATGCCGCTATCGGTCGTGATCACGGTGGGTTGGCCGGATTGTGGCGGACTTTCGTCGGCCTGCCGAGCCGCGCGATCAACCTTCTGGCAGGCGACGCCGAGACTCAGCAGAGACAATACCGTTACCCACTTGCGGGCCAGCATCCTCATGGCGAGTCCTTCTTCAGCGATTCCCTCTGCAATGGAATCCAGTCGGGTTCCTTATTGCAGTTCCCGTCAGAGGTAATCATGATCGAGCGGTTGGTTTGGGAAACGTCGGCGACCCCGATATTCCAGTCGCGGGCTTTGGCGCCGACGATCTCGGGGATCAAGCCGAGGATTTTCCGGTCGGGGCCGCGACTGAAGGCGATGTACTTGCCATCGGGCGACCAGTCGACATGGTAGATCTTGATCGGTTTGTCGCTGGTCACGACATCGCGGGCGTTGATCACGCGCAGCGCGCCATGCGAGAAATCCAAGTCGCCCACGCGCAGTGCCCAATCGCTGGGGCCCCAGGCAATTCGCTTACCGTCCGGGCTGATGTCCGGGCGGCAACCAGGGATTTTCAGATCGTAGACGGCCTGGCCATCGGCCTCGAATGCCAGGATCGCATGCTCGTACCCCATTCCCGCATGGACCGTCGCGATGAACCACTTGCCGTCGGGAGACCAGCAGAGGTTGTAAAGGTGGTAGAGATCCTCGTTCGGATGCTGTGCGTGCTGGCGAGTTGCCAGGTCATAGATCCACACTTCCTTTGTGGCATAGTCGGTATAGCTGAACTGCTCGACCTCGCCTTTCAGATAGGCGATGGCGGTTGAATCGGGTTTCCAGCAAGGTTGTCGCGCATTGCGCGCGACGAGCAGCCTGTCGGTTCCGTCAATGTTCATCACGTATACGTTGCGCACCTTGTTGGCCCCGGTTCCTTCGTCGCACACGCAGCAGATCTTCGTGCCATCGGGAGATGCATGCGGATACAGTTCGTGCGCATCCGGCGTGTTCGTCAAATTGACAATCTTCGAGCCGTCCGCATTGGCCGCGCACAGTTCCCAATTGTCGTTCTGCCAGGTTTCGTAAAGGACTCTGTAAGGCACCTCCTTGAGTTCCCTGGCGAGCTCCTCGGCCGCTGCCCAGACGGGTGCCAGCGAGACCGTCAAGCTGACAGACGACAGCCAGCAGACGGCGGCGAAGCCAGCGTGGTTCCGAGCCAATCCCATATTCACTCTCCTTCTGTATGAGTCGTTATCGTTAATGTATCGCAAGACGCACGCCATGCAAAGTCGCTGTAGCGGGGGGAAGTGGTTGTACGCATGGCGACTGCCCCACGCTCTGCGCGAGCGTAGCTACGACGTGGCCCGTAGCTACGGCGCGGCCCGTAGCTGCGGCGCAGCCCGTAGCTACGGCGCGGCCCGTAGCTGCGGTCGCGTAGACCGCGGGGGAAGTGGTAGTACGGATGGCGACTGCCCCACGCTCTGCGCGAGCGTAGCTACGGAGCGTAGCGTAGTAGCTACGATCCCGCTGGTCGATCGCTTCTGAGGGCAAACCACTAACCGACGGCGTGGTCGCAGACGCTGTCACAACGCGGGCGCTTATCGAAAGCCAGCCGCGGGTTCGTGGGAGACAAGCGGGGCGGTCATGGTGAATCAGGCTGGCTCGCTGCGTCCGTCTTCTCAACGGATGCAGCGTCAGATGCGGCGGGCGTGGCGGGGGAAATTCGCATCAGCATCCACGACTGGGTCCAACCGTCGTGACGGAACAACAGAGCGCGTGTGATTTCTCTCGTGAGGTTCTCAAAACCAGCTTCCATCACGTCGTCTCCTACCTGCCAGGCGACTCGTTGTGACAGCGGATCGAAGGCTCCGAGCAGCGGCGTCATCGCGTCCGTGGCGAGGTCGTACTGGTAACCAGCGATCGAGCCGGTTTTGCCGACGACCAGGTGTAACAAGGTCTTCACGGGTTGCTCAATCGGCGGGACTTCCGCGAAAACGCCCAGCGACAACCCGAGCGATTCACCTTGGGAAGATATCGGTGACTGGGCCAATTCCCGAGCCGGTCCCCGTGCATCGACGGCGCACCCCAAACGCTCTTGGTTACGGTAGACGAAGATCAGTCCGGTTGGGTCGGGGCGGAAATCGTAGGATTGCGGTTCGACAGTCAGGCCCACCCAGCTCTTAACCGCCTCCCAGTCACTGCCACTCCACGCATCACCCCCCTCTGTTTGAATGGGGGTGACCGACGAGTGCGCGGCATACCAGGCCGCCGAGAATGGCCGCTCGGCGCACCGTGAAAGCTGTTCCAGGACCGAATCGCGAATGCCCTTCAACACTCGGTTTGAATTCGTCACATTTCGTTCTTCGATATCCAAGCGAGGTCGAATGCTGGGACGCATGCCAGGCATTGATTCCGTGCCAAGCAACGAGCTGTCGCCCTGCATCAGCAGATTGTTCCAGGCCGCCATATCTGCGCCGCCAATGAACGGAGCATACGAGCCCATGAAGGGAGCGTACGAGCCAATGTCGAACGTTGGTCCGCTCGAGGAGTAACTGTTTCCGAAGCTCAGAGGGCCCGCCGGAACCACTGCCGTTGGCCGGTTATACGACGGCCTGATTACGCCTACGCCGCCGCGCGAACCGAAAGAGTTCACGCCACGTGAACTGTAGCCTCGCTGGCTGACTTGCCCGGCAACCGGCGCACAAGTCAAGGAGAGCACCATGGTTGCTGACAACAAAAAGGCGGTAAAGGCTACGCTGCGATGTCTCATGGCCGCACCTCGCGGTTGTGCTCAATTAGCCGTTCAGGAAGCACTACATATCGTTTATCTTATTGGGCGTTCGATGCGAGTGATGGTTCGGCGGGGCCATGCCCCGTTCGACCCACACAACGCAGTCGAACCGCCAGGAGGTCGCTGACAGCTGCGCGACGATCCAATTCTGCCCATCCGAACGATGGACGCACCTATTATTTATAGCAGGCGGCTTCCGACCGGCGAGAAAACGGCCGGCCGAATTCCGGCAAAGTCCTTCTCTTGGCTCGCCGCAGGCGTTATTTCGGGACCAGGTGATTCAACATCTCGGCCGTCCTCGAAACTGCTAGTGACCAAGTACCTTTTCCGCGCGGCTGGCGATTCCCGACGCGTCCAGTCGATTGGCTATGTTTCCCTGCCACCCTCACTTGCCGTCAATATCCCCGGTTCGTTCGGACTTATCCCGTGATCGCCTGCCGAGATAACCGTGACTGTCAGGCGGACAGTCGAGATGAGCGGGCGGCAGCGAGCTCTGCGCAATAACAGCGGATCTGGCTGGCCGGAAACCGGCGCGGTTCCCTGTTATTTCACCGCCGCTGGCTGGTTTGCCTCTTGGACCTGCCAGCGGTCATTCCGTTGCAGGACGTCCCGCGCCCGGCGCCCTGCAGCCACTGGCGCACGTTATCGTCATCGCGCAGGTAGGTGTCCCAGAAGGCGGTGGACAGCGCGAGAATCACGCGGTGGTGGTTTGGATTTCGAGTCTGTTTGTCCCCCGGCAGTCCGCGATCCGTGAAGGCCGAGTGCTGGGCGTTGTCAAGCACCAGTTCATACTTGTCGATGTTGGCCGGCAGGTTCGGATAGACCTGCAGGCGGGAGGCTACATCGGCGTTGCCGATCACCGACACGTCCTGGGTGCCGGTCATGAGCAGCCAAGGTATGTTGACCGAGCCGAACGCGGTCGCCGCATCGCCGCGCTGCGGCGCGCTGGGGCTAAAGGCGATCGCCGCTTGGATACGTTTGTCCGTGAAGCGTCGTCCGGCGATCCCGAACGACTGCCCGCTGACCGCTTGCGTAGTGATGGCACCGAAAGAATGCCCCGACATGCCAAGGTGCTGCAGATCGAGTCGCCCGTGCAGTGCATGGCCAACTTCCTGGTTCCATGTCTCCAATTGTTGAATCACTGCCGGGACATCTTCAGCGCGGAGCAGGAAGTTCTGTCCCGAGGCCGCCTGGTTCATCGCGGCCATTCGTTGCGTGAGTGGCTGGTCTTTCCAGACCGAGTTATCGCTGCCCGGGTGCTGCAGGAACACCGCCAGATATCCGCGAGCTGCCCAGTGTTTACCCAGATAGGGGCAGCCCTCGCGTGTTCCACCGAGCCCATGGCTAAACAGGACCACCGGTGCCGGATCGCCGGCCGCGGGACAATACACTCGCAACGGGATATCGCGTTGCCGTGGCTCGTCACGAACAGTGAAGTCGGCGATCCGTACGGCTGTGACCGCGGGAACGTCGAGCGGATCGTATTGGCCGTGCGCCGCCTGGATTCCCGCGAGGAAGCACCAAGCCAGTCGGCTCACGGTCGTTGTGCACGGAGATTTCATGCGTTAACCAGGCTCCACCGAAAACGGTCATGCGGACCACTTGCCAGACGAATCATAGTATAATGCGCCAAGGTATTTGGAGCTCGTATGAACAAACCGGCGGCCGTTATTTTTTTCTTGGGAGGAGCAGGCCTGTGTCTCAACCGCGTTGGACTCGACGAAACTTTCTGGTTACTGGTACGTCCGCTGCGCTAGCGGTTCCCAGTCTGGTGACTGCGCGGGCCCTGGCATCGGCTCGGCGACCGGGGGCGAATGACCGTATTCGAGTGGGATTGATCGGGCCTGGATATCGAGCTCGAGACCTGCTGAAGGAAAGCCCACCGGCGCTGGACTTCGTCAGCCTGGCCGATTGTGATCTGCGACAGATGACGGCCTTTCACAAGTGGGCCGATGAATCGCTGCCGGGCAGGCTCGCCGGCACCTGCAGCCACTACCAGAACTATCGTGAGATGTTCGACAAGGAGAAGTTGGACGCCGTCGTGATCGCCACTACGACTCATGCCCGAGCCCTGGTCTGTATTCATGCCATGCAAGCCGGTCTGGACGTCTACGCCGAGAAACCGCTGACCTTGACCATCGAGGAAGGGCAGTACCTGATCCGAGCCGAGCAACGATACGGTCGTGTCTTTCAGACCGGCACTCAACAACGATCCATTCCCATCAATAATTTCGGCAGCGATCTGGTGAAGAACGGCGCGATTGGACGAGTGCATACGGTACTCTGTCCGAACTTCATCGGGCCGGAGGTGCGGACCGGAGAGCTTCCCTCGGAAGCGACGCCGGCCGAAATGGACTGGGACATGTGGTGTCATCAGACGCAAGTCGTCCCCTACAGTCCGACGCTGCATCCCGGCTTGGGGGCATGGGGACGCTGGCGAGATTACGACGGTGGCGGCTTGGGCTGGGGGGTGACGGGTTGGGGGGCTCACGCCTTCGATCAAGTCCAACGCGCGCTGGGGACGGACAACACGGATCCCGAGGAGGTGTGGCCGGAAGGGGACGGGAGCGATTGCCCGGTGACCATGCGTTATCCCAACGGTACGCTGCTGAAACTCTCGCTGCCCCAAGGCAAGGGGCCGGGGCTGGGGGCGATTTTTGTCGGCGACAAGGGGAAGATCGAAATCAATCGGAACCGGCTGGCGAGCAATCCGCCGGAACTCATCCAGGATGCTCCCGAACCGGACGATCGCTCGGAAGTGGCCAGCGTGGCTCAGCGACACATCCAGAATTGGGTGGACTGCCTGGAGACTCGCGACAAGCCGGTCGCACATGCCGAGGTCGGGCATCGCAGCCAGGTGATCTGTCACCTCGTCAACATCTGCCGCGAATTGAAACGGCGTCTGAAGTGGGACCCCGTGAAAGAGGAGTTTGCCGGGGACGACGAGGCGAATGCCCTGCGCACCAGAACCCGTCGTCAAGGGTACGAATTGCCCGATATAAGTTGAAGGGTGTTGACGATTCTGCGTGACATCACAGATCGCCCCTTCTTCCTGGCGCTCCGGTATTTGCAGCTTCATTTCACCTTCCCTGCCACGCGGACAAATTGGGACATGCACCAGCGTGTTTCAGAGTTCGGATTTTGAACCCGTGCGCACCGTGCGCACCGTTGAACGTTTGCACCGGAAAGGGCTACGCATCATGATCCAACGACGTTTTTTCCTCAGTCTGTTGTGTTGTCTGGTCGCGATCATTGCCATTCCCGCGGCGGTTGGCCAGCAGCGCCGCGAGTCGGACAAGAATCGCGACGTGCAGCGCAAGGAGGAAACAGAGAAGCGAGCGGAATCGTTGCGGGCCATATGCGAGCGGTTGGGTGTGGAGTCGGGGTGCGTGATCGCCGATATCGGGGCGGGGAACGGCCGCGACACCTGGACCTTCGCCGGCGTCGTCGGGGAATCCGGCCGCGTGTGGTCCGAGGAGATCGAAGAGTCGAAATGCAAGGGGATCGAAGCGGAGGCGGGCCAACGCAACCTATCGCAGATCAAGGTCGTCCTGGGAACCGACAGTGATCCGAAGCTGCCGGAAAACGGCGTGGATATGGCGTTCATGCACCACGTCTACCACCATTTCTCCAAACCAACGGAAATGCTCCGGAGCATCTGGAAGGGGCTGAAACCGGGAGGATATCTGGTGATTGTGGATCAGCGCCTGGGCACCCTGCAAGATTGGGTCCCGTTTGCCGACCGCGCCGCGAAACACTCTTGGACAGCCGAGACGACCGTGGTGCGGCAGGCACGTGAAACCGGATTCTTGTTCTCCGACATGTTGGAGTCCGCTTGGTACACGAAGGACTCATTCGTTCTGGTGCTGCAGCGTCCCCGTTCGCTGGAGGCGCCTGATCGCGACCCCGATACGCTTTCCAATCTCCCGCCAGATACCGTCGAGCAACTGCTGCCGCCAGCCGGCAAATCGTATCAACGCGTGGCGTTCGTGGCACTGGGAGAAGGGCGTAAACTGCTCGCCCCGCTGCTGGCAGCTGCGCCCTGTGCCGCAGTGGATATTGTGTTGGAGGAATGGGCAACTCAGAAGGATGAGCGACCGGACGCGCCTGAGGGAGTTGAGCTGGCCAGTGTTCTGACCGACAAGGGAGATCCCGCTTTGGGTCCGGAACCGATCGATGCCGTGTTCTTTCTGGACAGTTATCATCTGCTGTTTCACGGTCCGGTGCTGCTGGCCCAGCTGCGCGAGCGGCTGACAGACGACGGCTGCATCTATGTCCTGGATCGCGCGGCCGCGAAAGAGATGACGCATCGCGAAGCCAGTCACCGTCGCATGATTCCACCGGCACTGGTCCAGCAGGAGATGAGTGCGGCGGGATTCTCGTTACTTCGCGAGTCTCCCCGACCGGCCGCCGATCGCTTTCTGCTCGTCTTCGCCAAATCACAGGCGAAGTAGAGTTGCTCGGTTCGGCGACGTAATAAGCGGCTGATACTCGCGATCCAGACCATGGCGAGCCAGTGCGAATTGCGGCAAAACGCGAAGATCCAGCAGTACCGTGCATTTCGTTGCCCCGCTGAGCTCGCTACAATGAGGTGACGCAGGTTGCCGGCCGCGGTGTTGACTGACGCAGGTCGGTTGCTTGCCGCCGGCGCGCAGGAGGACGCGCGATGGTTCGGATCGTCTGGCTCGAGCGCGGGCATGACGTGTTGGGGCGAACTCCGAGCATACCCGGTCGGGACTTCCGATCGCTACTCCCACCCCGTTTTGTCCCCCCTTTTTTTTCGTATTGGACAATGAGCGATATAGCCAACCCAACAGGAGACTCAATATGTCGGAAAAGCCAACTCATTATTCTCGCCGCAGGTTCTTGCGAACGGCGATCCAGGCCGGTACGTTGCTGGCGGTCCCGCAGGTGATTCCCGGTTCGGCGCTGGGACTTAGCGGAGCGGTGGCGCCGAGCGAACGGATTGCTCTGGGCGGGATCGGGATCGGAGGTCGAGGCACGTATGACCTGGGCTGTTTCTTGGGCGAATCGGATGTCCAGTTCATCGCGGTGTGCGATGTGAAAGAGGCTCGCCGCCAAGCCATCAAGAACATGGTCGACTTGAAGTACGAGAACAAGGACTGTGGCACGCATCGCGACTTTCGTGAGCTCTTGGATCGCGACGACATTGACGCGGTATTGATTGCCACCGGGCCGAATTGGCATGCCACGGCCTCGATCTACGCGGCCCGTGCCGGCAAGGACATGTACTGTGAGAAGCCGTGCACAAAGAACATTTCGCAGAGCCTGAAGCTGGCCGAAACGATGCGGCGCACCGGACGCGTGTTTCAGGCCGGCACCCAGCGGAGGAACTTGCCGCATTTCGCGTTCGCCTGCGAACTGGCTCGCACCGGCAAGTTGGGGACGCTGCGGCGTGTCTACGCTCATCCGGCCGGATTGGCCACGGTGAGCAGCGGTTGGCTGCCTCCCGAGCCCGAACCGGCGAAAGAGGAAGTTGACTGGGATATGTACCTCGGCCCAGCGGCCTGGCGACCATTCAATCGGGCGTTTTTGGATGGTTTCAATTTCGAAAAGGGAGGCGGTCTGGTCGGAGGGGGCGTGTTGGAATGGGGATCGCACTGTGTCGACCTGTGCCAGTGGGCTGCCAATGCTGACGGTACGGCGCCGGTGGAGTACAACCCGCCGGTGAACGGCGAAGTGATTTGCCGCTACGCCAGTGGCGTGGAGCTGGTGATTCGCAATGAAGGTTGGTTGCCATTGGGTTCCTGTCCGGTACGGTTTGAAGGGGACGAGGGCTGGATTGAAGCGGGGGACAGCGGCAAGTATGTCCTCAGTTCGCCGGCGCTGCTGGCCGGGCGGAAAGTCGAGGAAATCGGCGGCTATCCCGCCACGTTCCACGTGCGTGATTTTCTCGATTGCGTCAAGACGCGTGGCAAGCCGAGGTGTAACGCGGATGTGGCCTGTTATGCGCACATCGCTTGCCATGCCGCCAATATCTGCCTCTTCCTGAATCGTCAGCTTCAATATGATCCGGTGAAGCACGAGTTTATTGGCGACGAGCAAGCGAACCGACTGCGGTCCGAAGCGTTGCGCGACCCGTGGAGGATTTGAGGATTTCGCGTTTTCCGCTCGGCCCGTCTCGGACGAATACTCACCCAGTCGGTTGTTTGAACTACCTGATGACAAGGATCCCAAAAAATGCATAGAACTCGATATTACCTCTTCGGCGTGGCTCTGCTGTTGATGGCTGCGCCGCGCGTTGACGCGCAGGATCAACAGGCCGCCGCCGATAAGGAAAAGGAACTGATTGCCGTACTGCAGTCGGATGCGGCCTCGGCCGAGAAGGCCATCACCTGCAAAGGGTTGGCCGTGTACGGGACGGCGGCCGCGGTGCCCGCCTTGGCGTCGTTGCTGACCGATCCGGAGCTGACTTCCTGGGCACGGATTGCGTTGGAAGCGATCCCGGATCCGGCGGCTGACGCCGCGCTGCGCGACGCGCTGGGCAAGGTGGAAGGCCGCATGTTGATCGGTGTCATCAATTCCATTGGCGTACGTCGCGACGCGGCAGCGGTGGGAGCGTTGGCCGAGCGGCTGGCGGGTGCCGATGCGCAAGTGGCGTCATCCGCGGCCGTGGCACTTGGGAGTATCGGCAATGCCGAAGCGACCAAGATCTTGGAGCAATCGCTGTCGTCGGCCCCGGGCGCCGTTCGTTCGGCCGTTGCGGAAGGATGCATTCTGTGTGCGGAGAAATTGCTGGCGGAAGGCCAGCTGGCGGAGGCCGAGCAACTGTACGAGCAGGTTCGCAAGGCGGACGTCCCCAAGCAGAGAATTCTGGAGGCTACGCGTGGCGTGATTCTGGCTCGGCAGTCAGAGGGGGCCTCGCTGCTGGTGGAATTGCTGCAGTCGGAAGACAAGGGCCTGTTCGGGCTCGGGCTGTCGACGGCTCGCGAGCTGGAGGGAGCGGACGTAACCGAGTCGCTGGTTGGCGCTTTGGAACAAGTCTGGCCGGAGCGGCGAGCTTTGGTGATCTTGGCACTGGCCGATCGCGGAGATGCCGCCGTGCTGCCAACCATGATGGAAGCCGCCAAGAGCGGATCCATGCAGGTGCGGGTGGCTGCCGTCGCGGCGCTGGGTCGCCTGGGAGACGCGACGTGCATTCCAGTGCTGCTCAATGCCGCCACCGAAACGGACGAGGAACTCTCACAAGCCGGCAAGACGGCCCTGGAGGTTCTGCCTGGTGACGAGGTCAGTAAGGTCCTTGCCGATCGGCTGGGACAAGCGGCTGGAAAAGAACGATTGGTATTGATCGGGGTGGCCGGCGGGCGGCGGATTGCCGCGGTTCCCCTGCTGCTCTCGGCAGCCGACGACGCCGATCCCCAGGTCCGCAGTGCCGCTTTGGCGGCGCTCGGTGAAGTCGTGGAACTGAATGACCTCTCGGCACTCATTCAACGCGTGGTCACTCCGCGCAATGCGGAGGACGCGGAAGTGGTCCAGCGAGCGCTGAACGCGGCGAGCATCCGCATGCCCGATCGCGAGGCATGTGCTGAGCAGCTCGCGGCGGCTGCCGGCGGGGCATCCTTGCCGGCCAGGATGGCACTGCTGGATGTGCTGAGTGCCGTGGGGGGCAACAAGGCACTGCAGGCCATCGAGACCGCTGCCAAGGAGAACAATCCCGAGCTGCAGGACAAAGCCACCGAACTGTTGGGCAGGTGGATGACGCCAGACGCCGCCCCGGTGCTCCTTGATTTGGCGAAGAGCAATGTGGATGACAAATACAAAATTCGCGCGCTGCGCGGCTGCATCCGCATTCTGAAGCAGTTTGATGTTCCCGAACCGGAACGAGCCGCCATGTGCCGTGCTGCGCTGGCCGCTGCGCAACGCGATGCGGAAAAGAAGCTGGTGCTGGAAGTCTGCGGAATCCACCCCAGTCTCGCCACACTGAATGTGGCGATTGAATCGGCGAAGGTCCCGGCACTCAAGAACGACGCGGTCGCCGCGGCGTTGGCGATTGCCGGCAAAATGGGTGGCTCGGACGAAGTCCAGAAACTGCTCTCCAAGATCGGCTACGATCCAGTGAAGATCGAGATTGTCAAAGCCGAGTATGGAGCGGGGACCAGCTTCAAGGACGTGACGGCGACCGTCCGCAATCACGTGGGGGATTTCCCTCTGATTATCTTGAAGTCCAACAGCTACAACACCAGCTTCGGCGGGGATCCCGTTCCCAGCACTCCCAAGCAATTGAAGATTCAATACAAGATCGACGGGCGGGCGGGCGAGGCCACGTTCCCCGAGAACGCCACGATCCTGTTGCCCATTCCCAAGTAGCGACGGCCGCGTAATTTGCGAGTTTTCGCGCGGGCAGCTCGGCGCACCAGGTGCCGGGCTGTCCGCGTTTTTTTTGGGGGGCGCGTGCCAGAGAGTGGGGCCGCGCGTCCCTGGTGCGGCCGATTCAGTGCTTGCCGCGCGGCATGTAGTGGGCACTTTGACCGTGGTAGACTTCCGCCGATTCCATGACGGTTTCCGAGAGCGTCGGATGCGCGTGGACCGTCATCTTCATGTCGGTAATCGTGCATCCCATTTCAATGGCCAAAGCCCCTTCCGCAATCAGTTCGCCGGCGCCAACTCCCACGATTCCAACCCCCAGAATCACTTCGTTGACCGGGTCGACGATCATTTTGGTCAATCCGTCGTTGCGATCCAGCGACGTGGCTCGCCCGGCCGCTGCCCAGGGGAAAGCCGCGATCTTGAACGAGATGTTTCGGTTACGGGCTTCCGTCTCGGTAATCCCGACCCACGCCAGTTCGGGGTCGGTGAAGACGACCGCGGGGATACATTTGGGATCGTAGGCCGCCGCTTTGCCGGCGATCACTTCGGCCGCGACGCGTCCTTCGTAACTTGCCTTGTGCGCCAGCATCGGTTCCCCGGCAACGTCGCCAATGGCAAAAATGTGCGGCTCGGCCGTGCGTCGCTGATGATCGGTTGTAATGAAACCTTTCTCGTCGACTGCGACAGCCGTGTTCTCCAGTCCGATATTCTGCGAATTGGGGCGTCGTCCCACACTCACCAGGATCTTGTCGTACACGCGGTGTGGCTGATCCAGGTCGACGCCCAGCAGTTTTACGTGCATGCCATCCGGCTGTTCGACAACTTCCGTTACCTTCGTGTTGATCAGCACATCCGCGAAACGCCGCTTGGCGCTGGCAAACACCGGAGCGACAAGGTCGGGGTCCGCCGCTGCAATGATCGACCCAAGTGCCTCGACAACCGTGACCTGGGAACCGAGCGCCGAGTACACGGTTCCCATCTCCATGCCGATGTAGCCGCCACCGATCACCAGCAGTCGAGCGGGAATCTCGCGCAGTTCGAGCGCAGCGGTCGAATCCCAGACGTTGGCCGATTCGTGATTGATGAAAGGCAAACGCGCGGGAGACGAACCGGTGGCAATGATCAGGTTCTCGAACTCGATGGTCTCCTGGCCGCCGTCGTGGAGTTGCACAATCACGGCGCGCGGCGACGCGATCACGCCTCGACCACGCACGAAACTGATCTTTCGCTTGGTCTTGAGCACACCAAGCCCTCCGGTGAGTTTCCCCACCACGCCATTCTTGAAATCGCGGAGCTTGTCCAGATCGAGCTGAGGGGGCTGATAAGTCAGTCCCATCTTTTGGGCTTCCTGCAGCTCATTGATCAGTTTCGCGGCGTGGAGCAGGGTCTTGGAGGGAATGCAGCCTTCGAACAAGCAGATGCCACCCGGGTTCGGCTTCGCGTCAACCAGCGTCACTTCCAGCCCGAGATCGGCCGCCAGAAATGCGGCGGGATAGCCCCCGGGACCACCCCCCAATACCAACAGTTGCGTCTTCGTCACTTTATCGGTCATGATTTGGTTCCGTCTGCTCAGCCTTCCATTGCCAGTAACAGCGGTTGCTCGACGGCCTGCACGATCCACCGCAGGAACCGTGCTCCATCGGCGCCGTCCACGATACGATGATCGAACGAGAGGCTCAAGGGCATCATCAGCCGCGGCTGAAACTGCCCGTCCACGTAGACCGGCTCGTAGTTGCTGCGGCCGATCCCCAGGATAGCCACTTCAGGGTCATTAATGATGGGAGTGAAATGGCCGATGCCGATGCCGCCGAGATTGGTAATCGTGAATGTGCCCCCCGCCATTTCCTCCAGCGAAAGTTTGCCGGCTCGAGCGCGGGAAGCTATTTCGGTCAATTCGACCGACAACTGCGTGACGGTCTTCTGATCGGCCTGGAGAATCACCGGCACCACCAGGCCACGCGGTGTGTCGGTGGCGACTCCGACATTCACGTACTTTTTGTAGATGATCTCGTCCTGCGACATATCGATGCTGCAGTTGAGTGC
Source organism: uncultured Planctomycetota bacterium (assembly GCA_963802295.1). Lineage (GTDB taxonomy): Bacteria > Planctomycetota > Planctomycetia > Pirellulales > Pirellulaceae > JAJRVM01. The sequence continues at coordinate 234,722 of CAWDIM010000021.1, forward strand.
CGGAAACTTCTTCAACGCAGCCGACGCGATCCGCAACAGCATGGCGGTAATGGTCAGTTTTCCACCGGCCTGGTCGACCGTGGCCTTGTACTGCTGGCGGAACTGTTCCAGGGCGGTCACGTCAGCCTGGTCGTGCAGTGTGACATGCGGTGCATGCCATCCCGTTTCCATCTGCAAGGCGGTCTTCTTCCGCACGTTCGACATTGTCTTGCGTTCAATGTCACCCCATTTGCGGAAATCGGGGAGTGCTTTGCGTGCGGGCCCCCGAGCTCCACCGGCCGGCATACGTCGCGCATGCGACTTGACGTCATCGATCGAGATGCGGCCAGCCGGGCCGGATCCGCTCACATGGCTGATGTCCACGCCGATTTCGCGGGCAAATTTCCGGATCGACGGCGAGGCCTGCACCGGGCGATCGTCCGACACCTGCGGGACTTGAATCTGCTCGGGAGTCCCTTCCGCCACCGCTGCCGGCTCGGCCGGCGCCGCGGCCTCGTCCGCTTGCGCGACCGGCACCTGGGGTACCGCCGCCACCGGTTTCCCCTGTTTCGCGCCGGCGGGGACGGAACCTCCCGCGATCTCCTCGATTTTCGCGATGATGTCGCCCACCGACAGCTTGTCTCCGACCGCCACCGCCAGTTCGATGAGCTTGCCACCGATCGGAGCCGGTACGTCAGTCACCGCCTTATCGGTTTCCACCTCGATAATTGTCTGGTTGGCTTCGATGATATCGCCGACTGCAGCGGCCACCGACACCACTTCCGCGGACTCGATATTCTCGCCCAAGTCAGGCAGCTTGAAGATTACCGCCATCGTTCACATTCCTCGCTTTGTCAAGCGTACCAGGGGTTTTTCTTGTCAGGGTTGATACTCAGGTCCTGGATGGCCTGGACCGGCAATTCCGCAGGCACTTGCCCCTTGCGAGCCATGGCATAGAGCGTGGCCAGGACAACATGCTTCGCGTCGACCTCGAAGAAATCTCGCAGCTTTGGCCGCGTTTCGCTGCGGCCGAATCCGTCCGTGCCGAGTGAATATAGGTCGTCACCCAGCCAGTGACCGAGCGTGGCCGGCAGGGCCTTCATGTAGTCCGAGGCCGCGATCACGACGCGGCCGTCCCGCGGCAAGACCTCGTTCACGTAGGCTACCCGAGGCTCTTCGTCCGGGTGCATCATGTTGTATCGCTGCGTGTCGATGGCGTCGCGATGCAGCTGCTTGTAACTGGTCACACTGTATACGTCCGACGGGATCTGGTAACGGTCCGCCAGTATCTGCTGAGCCTCCAGGACCTGGTGCAGGATCGCCCCGCTGCCCAGCAATCGCGGCGGCGTCTTGGCGATACTCTTCTTACCAGGTCGCGCCCCCTGGCGGAACAGATACAGACCTTTGAGAATCCCCTGCTCGACACCGGCGGGCATGGCCGCCTGCACGTAGTTCTCGTTGCCGACACTCAGGTAATAGAAAATATCTTCGTTTTCCTGATACATGCGGCGCAGACCGTCGCGGACAATGATCGCGATTTCGTAGGCGAACGCCGGATCATATGCCTGTAAATTCGGCACCGACATGGCCAGCAAATGGGAATGACCATCCTGGTGTTGCAATCCCTCGCCATTGAGCGTCGTACGGCCCGCCGTTCCTCCCACCAGGAACCCGCGACAGCGCAGATCGGCCGCCGCCCAGATCAAGTCGCCCACGCGCTGGAAACCGAACATCGAGTAGTAAATGTAGAACGGAATCGTGAATACGCCCTGGTTGGCATACGCCGTCCCCGCGGCAATGAAAGAACTCATCGCCCCCGCTTCGTTGATCCCCTCCTCCAGAATCTGACCGTCGCGAGCTTCCTTGTAGTACATCAATTGGTCGGCATCCACCGGCTCGTAGAGCTGCCCGACGTGCGAGTAGATTCCGCACTGGCGAAACAATGCCTCCATGCCGAAGGTCCGCGCTTCGTCCGGCACGATCGGCACAATGTGCGGACCAACCCGCTTGTCCTTCAGCAATTTGGTCAGGACGCGGACGAAAGCCATCGTCGTCGAGACCGCACGCTCGCCGCTTCCCTCGGTAAACTCGTCAAACAGAGCCGAGTCGGGGAAGGGCACAGCCGGCGCCCGGTTCGCCCGCTGCGGCAGGTATCCCCCCAGCAGCCGACGGCGGTCGTGAATGTAGGCGATCTCTGGACTGTCCTCGGCCGGTCGGTAAATCGGCGACTGCCGGATTTTCTCGTCGTTGATCGGGATGCGGAATCGATCGCGAAAGTGCAGCATCTCGGCTTCGTTCAGCTTCTTCTGCTGGTGCGTGATGTTCTTGCCTTCACCCGCTTCACCCAGTCCATAGCCTTTGATGGTCCGAGCCAGAATCACCGTCGGCCGACCAATGCTCTCGAACGCCGCCTTGTAGGCCGCATAGACCTTCACCGGGTCGTGGCCACCCAGGTTCATCCGCCACAATTGGTCGTCCGTCATGTGACGCACCATGTTGGCCAGTTTCGGATCGACCTCCCAGAAATGCCGGCGGATGTAAGCGCCCCCTTCCACCGCGTACTTCTGGTACTCGCCGTCCACCACCTCGCTCATCCGACGCGCCAATCGACCATCGTCGTCCCGCGCCAGCAACTCGTCCCAATCACTCCCCCACAACACCTTGATCACATTCCAGCCGGCACCGCGGAAAACAGCCTCCAACTCCTGAACAATACTGCCGTTGCCGCGCACCGGGCCATCGAGACGCTGCAGGTTGCAGTTCACCACGAAGACCAGATTGTCAAGCCGCTCGCGACTCGCCAGACTAATGGCCCCCAACGTCTCCGGCTCGTCCGTCTCGCCGTCCCCCAAAAAGGCCCAGACTTTCTGGCCGTGATACGGCCGCAAGCCCCGATCGTCGAGATAGCGGATATAGCGGGCCTGGTAGATGGCCATGAGCGGGCCCAAGCCCATCGATACGGTGGGAAATTGCCAGAAACCGGGCATCAACCAGGGATGCGGATAGGAACTCGTGCCGCCACCCTCAGCCAAATCACGGCGGAAGTTGTCCAGCTGCCGCTCAGTGAGCCGACCCTCCAGAAACGCTCGCGAATAAATGCCCGGCGAGGCATGCCCCTGGAAGAAAATCAAATCTCCGCCGCAGGGATGGTCCGGACCGCGGAAGAAATGGTTGAATCCCACCTCATACAACGTCGCAGACGATGCGTACGACGAAATGTGCCCGCCAATCCCGTCGCTCTCCCGGTTCGCCTTGACCACCATCGCCATGGCATTCCAGCGAACGATGCTCTTGATACGCCGCTCCAACTCCCGATTGCCCGGAAACGGTGGCTGCTGGTCCGGCGATATCGTGTTGACATACGGCGTCTGGCTCGTCACCGGCAAAGCCACGCCCCGCTTCTGAGCGTGAATCTGCAGCTCCGTCAGCAGCTCCCGTACGCGACGGTGCCCCCGCGCATGCAACACGTCCTCCAGGGATTCCAGCCAATCGCGAGTCTCGGAGGCATCCGCCGCCAACGCTTCGGAGCTGACGTGACCGACCCTGTCGGCCGGCTGTTCAAATTGTTGAGGACCCATGGCGATTACGTACTCTTGCTGCGTATTCTCGGACGACCTGAAAAACGATTAGTTGTCGCGACTATATGGTTTGTAAGGGAACTCCGCAGTTCTGCCAAGTTGTGCCACCTGAGTGGGGTGTCTGTCGGGTCACTCACAGGCGATCCGTTCCCGAGGAACTAACACGATGATTCATCGTATTCTTCGTATTTTTCCCGTTCGGAGTTGATTGTCTCAATCGCCCAGTCATTCCAATTTCATTTCACGCGCCGGATATCCGTAAGAACCAGACTAGCGTGCACCCGGTTTGGTGACCACTGGGGCCTGCCTGGTGGCGGCCCGCGGCCGCGTCGATTCTAGGAGGGGGATTCCGTCGGAAACCGACTGAGAAACGCATCGGTGAAGCGGTCGACGGCCTGCCAGTCGGTGTAATCATAATCGCGGGACGTATCGGTCTCACGCCCCCGATCCCGAGATATCTTCTTCATCATGAATCGTTTCAAGAAGCCATATTTCCGATATTGCAGTCCGCCGGCGATCGTGGTTGTCGCATGTGGCTTCCAGCCTGTTTCACCGAGCAGATTGTTCACATACTCCTGCGCTTCTTGCTGTTCGTGGGCATTTCCGCCGGCCGACAGGCTGACCGAGAAGAAAGCCACCGGCAGGCCGTCGAGCCAGAGACGGCGGTTCGTCACGAAGTCGACAAACCGTCTGGAGTGGCGCCCGACATGGATCGAAGCACCGATAATCGCGCCGTCGAACCCCTCGGGGACGTTGCCCGACGACAGTTCGACCACATCCAGCACGCGGACTTCGTGCCCGTAGCGAACCGCTCGATTGGCGATGTAATCGGCAATCTTGCGCGTCTGCCCTTCGATCGTGTCAAACGCAACGAGAACACGGGCCATGCAAATCTCCTCCAGCGGCATCAACATCAAGGTCGCGCCGAGCAATCGCTTCCACCTCTCCGAGGCGGCCGGCGTCGTGCCAGGCCTTCCATCCCACCACCAGGTATTATTGTTGCCGGCTTATGCGGACCGCGGCAACAGCGGCAAATCGGTCAGTTCCTGGAATGTCGCGGCGACTTTCTCCAGCCACTCTCCATCCGCGGTCGTGAATCGATTCACAACGGGGCTGTCCAGGTCCAGGACTCCGATCACGGCATCGCCGTGGCAGAGCGGCACGACGACTTCGGATCGCGAGGCCGCGTCACAGGCGATATGTCCGGGGAACGCATGCACGTCGGGAACAACCAGTGTCTTGCGTTGTGCCGCGGCGCTGCCACAGACCCCTTTGCCCTGCGCGATCCGCACGCACGCCGGCTTGCCCTGGAAGGGACCCAGCACCAATTGGTCACCTTGCGCAAAATAGAACCCCACCCAGTTCACGGCATCCAGGTGCTGATAGAGCAGGGCGGCTGTATTGGCTGCATTCGCCACCGGATCACGCTCGCCGTCGAGCAGCGATCGGAGCTCTCGCAGCAGTTTTGTATAGATTGACTGCACTGAATCGACCATTTTCGGATTAATTTCCAAACATGCGTTCACCGCGTGCGCATGCTACCGCCTACCACTCTCGTGCGGTCCTGACCCGTCACAGGGAGAAAGCCACCTACTTTCCCACGGGGTTGCCGGCCACAACACTGGCCCGCTGCTGTTCGCTGTCACTCGGCCACGCGAGCCAGATAGAACACGTATCCGTAGCTGTCTCCGCATTCGCGCCAGACCTCGATTTCGTGCTGCATGGAATCCGCGAATTCCCGCGCAATCGGGTCGCCGTCGTGAGTCCGCCGATAGTGCCACAGCGCATCCTGTACGGGTTCATAGTAGTCGGCCCAATCCTCCTGGGGCAATACAAAATGATCGAGCGGCTGGTAGCCCGCGGCGTGCAACGTTTGCACATTCTCGGCCACGCTGCAGATCCCCGTATCTTCGGAGTTCCAGAACTCCACAGCTTTGCGCGGCGGGCTGTCCGCAAGCCATGCGGCATGGCTGACCGCCAGATGGCCGCCGGGCTTGAGCAACGGCCGCCAGCGACGCAGGCCCTCGCCGAATCCCACCAGATAGATGGCCCCCTCCGACCAAACCAGATCAAACGAGTGCGCGGCAAAGGGCGGGTCGGCCATGTCCGCGCAGACAGTCGTGATACGTGCCGACAAGCCATCCTCAGCAGCACGCCGCTGCAAATCGTCCAGGAAGGCCTGATGTATGTCGACGGCGGTCACGTCAGCCCCCGCCGCCGCCAGCACCAGTGCCGACGCGCCACTGCCGCAACCGAACTCCACGATGCGGGGTTGCGGCGGCAGGTGCCGCAGCAGCGCTAACGCGCGACGCGTAGTGGCCGCGCTACCCGGCCCCTTGCGATGAAGCCGCGTGTAAAACGAAAAGATGACTTCTAGCTGAGGGTCAAGCTCATCATTCACAGCTGTCCACCTGCTTGTGACTACGACAGAAGCCGTGGCCGGGAATCAGTTTGCCATCAAGGTAGTGCTCGACCGCTTCCCGAGGCGAAAGGCCACCCTGAATCACCATCGGATTGATTCCACTGCGTACCAGTTCTTCCGCGGCATGCCACCCCATCCCCCGACACAAGACCACTTGGCAGTCGTGTAATGTCGCGACCATGTCCGTGTATTCGACCTTGAACCCGTTGTTGCGTGATCCTCGCTCCGCTTCACATTCCCCGTCCGTATGAACGCGGAACGTGTCCGCGCGAACCTGCGCGCTCATAATCCGACGGTCTTCCACGTCAAACACGATAAAACACGTCGACCGTCCAAAGTGCCGGGCCATTGAGGTCCCGTCCTCCGATGCCACTGCCACCTTCATGCGCCGTTCCCCCACACGTCAGTTCTGGTGCCCAGCTCAGAATCTGGTGCCTGCGACAGCCGCATGGGATGTGGTCCGCCTTCCGTGCTCTGACGTCCGCTGTCAAGCCGCAGCATAATCTTGCAGAACGACTCCGCGCTTTTCCGCACAAGCTCCGGCCAGTTCACGCACCTGGCGCATTATGCCCGCTGGCATGCGACATTTCAACGTCCGGCGGCGGACCACTTCCCTCGCCCCGGCGCCAGGGAGCCGCCTGATCGGCATGCCGCGTCACCAAGCCCGCTGGCCCCCCCGGCCGCTGCGGGGCACGAAACACGTGCGTGGTCCACGGTGGAACCGCCGCATTGTGCCACTTCGAGCATGCCACACCGCCGCCTATTCGCTGCCTTGTTGCGTGCGATTGGCTGCCGTCAGTCGTGCCACAACCTTGCCGACATCCAGGTGGCTATCGTTCCAGTCAATTTGACCCATGGCAGTCCGCTGGCCCGCCGACAGCGGCATGCGCCAGCGGTCGGCGAAAAGCGGCGACAGATCCTTCCTCGCGGCCGCCGACGAGGCCACGAGCCAGTTCAGGCACTGAGCGATCGCGCCCGACTGCGAATCTCCACTGGACGGCGGACAATGGGCCAAATGGCCGAAGAATCGCTTGACCCACTCGTCTCCTCCGTTCTCTTTCCGCAGCTTCAACATGGCCGTTGCATACATGACAGGCTGATCGCTGGGCTGCACGGCGTTGCCCTGAGCATCCACCAAGCGGTGTCCTTTCTCTCCCTCGCCCAGATTCGTGAACGCTGTCAGGAACGGAACGTCGGATGCGGCATAAACGGTCTCGCAGTCCTCGATTGTCTGACGTGTCTGCGAGTCGGGGTCGGTGCATTTCAATGCATCCATGCACACGTACCGCATGAAAACGGCATATCCGGTGATGAAGACGGAATGCCGGTCGCCAAACGTGTAGTAGTTGCGCCCCATTTCATAAAACAAGTAATGGGAAAACGCCGCCGCGTCGCGTTTCGCCAACGGGTAGTCCGAATCGTAAAATCCGGCCACTTCAATCCCGCTGGCCCCGATGTACCCGCATCCGTAACCGCAGGTCAATGACGCATCGGGGACCGCCGCGATGGTCGGCTTCCCATGGAACTGGCGAAATCGCTCGGGCCGGGCGCCGGTCAGATTCGCATAGAGCTTCCAGGCCGCATCCAGACGCCCCACAAACCGCGCCATGACCGCCTGGTCGAACTGCGTGGTCGTGGTCAGGAAGACCACTTCCTTTCCCTCCCACGGGATCAGCTCCGTCGATACATGGTTGTCTTTCCATCGCTCCGGATAGAAAGCCAATTTCTCGTATTGCATCACCTCGCCCGGAGGCAAGGTCTGGCCATAAACGGCTGGCGCAAGACAGATGACAAGGGTGGCGAATACGGTCAGCATGCAAATATTACCGATACTACGCGGTCTGCACATCTACTATACGTCCGTCGAGTACGGCGAAGGCAGGAGCGATGGCAATGGGCGATCCGCCCGTCGTATCACACGCCAGGCACGCCGATCAACGTATCGATGACGCTTCCCCAGCGACCAATGACCGGCGACCAAGAATCACACATTTCACACGTCACAGATCCGGACGCACTTTTCCAGCGCGGCCAGCGGGTCGCTCCAGGTCGGCACGAACTCCTGCCCCACGAAGCCCTTGTATCCCGTTTCCAGGATCGCCTTCATCACCGCCGGATAGTAGATCTCCTGCGTCTCATCAATTTCGTGGCGGCCCGGATTGCCACCCGTGTGGTAATGGCCAATGTACTCGGCGCTGTCGCGAATCGTACGAATCACGTCGCCTTCCATGATCTGCATGTGATAGATGTCGTACAGCAACTGGAAGCGGGGCGAACCGACTTTCTTACAGAGCTCCACACCCCAACTAGTGTGATCGCACATATAGTCGGCGTGGTCGACCTTGCTGTTCAAAAGCTCCATGCAGAGATTCACCTTGTGCTGCTCGCAAAGCCCGACAATCCTCTTCAAACCAATCGCGCAGTTCTTCATGCCCTCGTCGTCGTCCATCCCCTGGCGATTTCCCGACATGCAGATAAGGTTAGGCATGCCGGCCTCAGCGGCTAGTGGTACCACTCGCTGCAGTTCGTCGACCAGCTTGTCGTGGTTCTCCACGCGGTTGAAGCCGTCCGCGATCCCCAAGCCGACCGAAGTCATGGCACAGGTCAACCCGTACTTCTTCACCACCGGCCAGTCGGACGGCGGAAGCAACTCGACGGACTTGATTCCGATCCGTTGGCAGGCTTCACAGAGCTTGTCCAAAGAAATCCCGTTGTAGCACCAGCGACTAACCGAGTGATTGATATTCCCTTTGAGCGGTTCGGTTGGTTCACCGGCCACCGCGGGGCCCATCACCGAGGCGGTGACGGCGGCGGCTGAACCGGCCATGCCAAGCAGGGCGTCGCGTCGAGTGAATTGCGTTCCCATGTAATCAGTCCTTATCGAGCCATTGCGGTTCAGGGCCCGCGTTAAAATAGGAAGTCGTCGCGGGCACGAAAACAGACTACTACAAACGCGCGACGCAATAAAGCAACTCGGCAAAAAAAAGACGCGGCTCAGCCCATCCCGCTGACCCCCGCCACGTACGCCGCAAACCGGTCACAGCCCCAGCACGGCGGCGCGGAGTGATGCTTCCACCAGCGACGCAACGGCCCTCAGCCGGCCAGCATCCGCTGGCCGGGCTCGCCCTGGCGCAGGAAAAAGAGAAATGAGCTGTGCGCAAGGAAGAATGAGCAGCGAGCGCCTAGTTCCTTTTCAGCTCTTCGACCAAACGCAGGACCTTGTCCCACGGCACCGCGTAGGTGCTCACACGCAGCGCGCGAGCGATATTGACGCCCACTACCTTGCCGTCTGTGTCCACTAACGGACCGCCACACTGGCTGGGCAGCACGATCGTGTCGTGCGTAATCACCTCCGGAAAACCGTCTCGCCGCGCGCTGAACGGTCCACCCCCCCACTCATCCTGAGGGTCGGGTTCTTCCGCAGGTTTGCCGAGCGTGGCCGACAGGCTCAGTTCTTCCTCGCCACGCTGAATCAGCAGCGTTATCGCATCACCGGGCGCGTGTGAGCCGATCGTGTCAATAATCTGCTGCATCGACGTCATGTCCACGGCATCGATGCTCTTGATGCGGTCTTCTTCCTTCAGACCAGCTCGGCGTGCGGCGCTGTCATTAATAACGGACGTGACGCCGGTACCTGTTTCACCACCGCCAAGGTCTACCCCCAGCCACCCGCGACGTGGGTTGGGACGCCTGACGCTGCTGACCGCCCTCGGCTCGGTGCTCACGACGCCCACACCAATTACTTTTCCTTCCGTATCCAACGCCGCCACAAACGTGCCGGACGCGGGACTTTCCGAGCGACCCTCTGGGACCGTCAACGTCTGGCCTTCGACTTTGAGCAACGCCAGGTCGTAGTTGTTATTCACACCCACCACGGCAGCATCCATGTCGTTGCCTTCGGCAATGCGACAGGCGTACTTTTTTCCGTCCTCCAGCAAACTCGCCTTGGTCACCAAGTAGCCGTTGGAGTCCACCACCGTTCCCAAGGCCACCGACTTGCCGTCCGACAGGATGCGCACGGTGGACGCGGCCACCGATTGCGCCGCTTGCGAATAGGCCGATTTCACATCGGCATGATTCTTCTGGTTTTCGGTCGACCCACGCCACCAGCGTCCGAACAACCGACCGGGATTGGAGGGTTCGTCCGGCCGGCCTTGCTGCGTCCAATGTACGTCCGCGACGGACCGCTCCCGCCGCTCCTGCGCCGCCGCGTCGTCACCTGGTCCAACGGCCAAAGATCCTGCCGCGAACCACACCACGAGAATATGTATTTGTAATAGTCTGCAGCTGTTCGTCCTCACGGCATTCCTCACACCATAACTGGAATCGATGTTCGCACCCACACGTCCCATCCGAAACTCAATCAGGACGCACACCCAGCTTCGCTTTGAGTTTCAGTACGTCGTCGCCCCGCTGGATTTCCAATTCGACCAGGTCACCAGGTTTGTGTTTGAAAATCAGCGGCGGGAGATCGTTGTATCGATTGAGCTGTTGCCCATCAAATTTGAGGATGACATCACCCACCTGGATGCCCGCCTCGGCGGCACCGCTGCCGCCAAAGACCTCACCAATTTTCGCATTGTCAGCTCCCGCTTCCGGACCGACTCCCAAAAATACCGTACTGGGGGCCAGACTGTTGAAGTCCTCGCCTTTCGTCAGGCGGCCCCAGGTGTCGTGGAAGCAATCCACCGGCACGTGGATATTGACCGTCAGGCGATTGTCGCAACGACTGCTGATCGCGATCACGTTGCCGTCCAGGTCGAACAGTGGACCGCCCGAATCGCCGCCCATAATGGTGCAATCGGTGATGACCATGGAAGACCGATTGCGCAGGATCCGCCCCACGCGTAAGGCCGGGGCCTTGCCGCGATCAAACGACACGGGGTATCCTAATGCCAGGCACCACTGACCAGGTTGAAGGTCCTTGGACTGCCCCATTTTGACGTAGGGGAACGGGCCGTCACCATCGAGCTTGATCAGCCCCGCATCCACGCCGCTGTCATTTCCCAACGTCTTCCCGCGCTCGCGTCGGCCGTCCGGAAAAGTGACCGAGACGCTGCGGCCTGCGCATTCCCACATGCGCCACCGTCAGCACGTAACCATCTTCACTCACCACCACGCCACTGCCTCCCGAAACCGACACGACAGCCGGCGCCACTTTGGCGAGCGTTTCCTTGGTCAGTCGCTCCAGCGATTTGAGGTCCAGTCCGGCTGACGGCTTCACGACCGCCGCTTCACTGGATGTCGTGTGCTCAGTGCTCGAGGCCGCTGCCGGCGGTTGCCCGCAAGCGACGGGGCAGGCCAGACTCCACGCCAGCACCCAAACCGCGATCATGGCCAGACAAAGGGCAACAGGACGACTCGCGGATGCAAACAACCACCTCTGCTCCAAGACGAGACAACGCACCATGTTCAGCTCCAATCCTCGAATACTCTTCCCGGTCCAATTTCCCGGCAACTCGTCATGACCCCTGGGGCAGGCGACCGTCACAATCAATCTGGCCGTCGCGGTTCCCGCTGCCGAAGGCCTGCCTTGCTGATGACGATCCATAGTACCAGACCGGTGAATTTCCAGCTCTGATCGTGAAGACCGAACTCGCCGGCCGCGCCCCCGCCCGACCGAGACCGCCCGGCGGCCCCAACGATCCAACAGGGCTCGGAAACCAGGGAAATTCGTGAGGATCTCCCGCACCACACGCGCCACACCGTCGGTAACCCCGCTCAGCGGCCTAAGTTCCGGCCCCAGTGGACACTTGGTTCCACGCGTCGTACGGTTCGTGGCGAACATGCGCACAGCCGGCCGACGCGGCACCCCCGTTTCGAGGTGCCGGGCAGGACTGGCTACTGAAGGGCCGGGGGGGGCACGGCATCACCGGCGTGTTGGCGCGCTTGTTCATCCGTGCGATACGTACCGTAAAACGGTGCATTGGCGTCGAGCCAGATGTGCAGTCGTTGCAGATCCTGTGGCGACATCCGCAGATAGGGCCTGTGGTTTTCGTCGCCGAGCACCTGCAATAACGGGCTCTCGTCCGCGCCACAATGCCCCGGCAGCGAAACCGTCTGATGGATGCTGTTGTCACCCCATTCATACCATCGTACGAAAGGCGTCAGACTCTGATACGCGACCGTAAATACGCCGTCCTTGTCACCGGTCAGGACAGGAAGATACGCAGGCTGCTGTTGGCCACCGCTGTGACAACTCACGCAGTGGCGGTCCAAAACGCCTTGCACGAGTCGCGGGAAACTCAACGGACGCGTGCCGTCCGGGCCCGGCTGGATCCGCGACGCGGGTCGTTTCAAGGCGGCGAGCGACCGGTTCAGCGGCACAGCTCCCGGCGATTCGTGGCAGCCCACACAGCCGCGGCGCTCGCCAGGCTGCAGATACGTGAGGCTGCGCATCGTCTGGACTGCTCGTCCCTCACCGTCCACCGCCTGGAAATAGAGCGGCACTCCGGACGGAGCTCGAAAATAGGCGGATCCGTCTGACTCGACAGGCACCGTGCCCAACAGCATTCTGGCTGACTCCGCATTGGCCACACCCAGTTTCGGCTGATTGGCAATGTGCGTCGTTTCCTTCGGCAAGACCTGAAACACACGGAGCGAATGGACGGTCCGTTCGGCTGGCATCGGCATCAGACTCCAATAGACATCAGCCAGCACGAACTCGCCGTCTTCACCGGTTCCTTCGCGCAGCGTGTCGGGCACAATCGGAGGCGGCTGGCGGGGACTCAGAGGAGTCGGGCCGACACAGCAGATACCTTCCTGGCGATATAACAGTTCCAGGTTACCGAAACGGTCGAAGTAGTAAATGCCCGTTTCCGAGTCCTTGAGCATTCCCCCGCCCATCCCCGGCAGACGATCAAAACTGAATGCCACGAGATAGAAGTCTTCGGATAAGGGCCACGGACTGTGATAGAAACTATCGGGCCAACCTTCCGATGTCTCGGGAAAACAGACTTCAGGTGTCAATCGTTCGAGCGATTCGAACCGATCCTCCCCCGATCCGGTATCCAAGGCCACCTTGGCGGGATCCAGTAGTACCAGTGATCCGCCGACGTTGGCGTGGTGAGCGCCGGCTACAAAGACGATCTTGCTGGAGTTCGGCACGCTTCGCGGCTGGAAACAGGTGCTGAGTTCCTTCGTGTAATTGCCAAATAACACGCGCGGATTCGCTCCGTCGGGATTGCTCACCCATAAGCCGTGAAAGTGCGCGGCCGATCGGTCGACGTAGTCCCAACGACAGTAGACAATCCGCCCGTCCGCCAGTACCGACGGGTGCCACTCGTTGGTTTCATGCCAGGAGAGCGTCTCGACGGCACCGTCTTGGGGATCAAGTCGATGCAAGGTGTGTGTCGGGATCGGCTCAAAGGGGTTGTCGCACCGGCAGAACCCGCCGCGCCGCGACGACATGAAATTGAGTCGCCCGTCCGGCAAAGGGCAGGGATCGAAATCGTCTTCACAGCCGAAGGTCAGCTGCCGCAGGTTCCCCCCGTCGGCATCCATCGCGAAAAGATGGAAAGACGAGCGAGTGGGAGCGTAATAATTGAACTCGAACGGCACTTTGTCGGCTGCGGGAAGAATACTCCAATCACTGCCGATACGGTGGTCGCGTTCGCCGGGTGCGACGTGGGCAAAAGCGAAATAAATGGTGTTTCCGTCGTAGGCGAGTGCCGGGGTGGCGTAAGCGCCGCGTGGTAGTTGATCCCCCACCAGGTCACGCAGTTTGAACGAACGCCCGGGCTCCTCCAGCACAAACAGGCCGCCGCCAGAGAGATTGGCGTAGTTGTAATAATATCCGATGTACTCGTGCAGCATCTGACAGATGAACCGGCGTCGCTGCATGAAGAGAATGGGGCGTCCAGCCAGTAACGGATTCTGCAGGGCCAGCTCGCGCCCCAGCGAACGGATCCGGTGAGTACAGCTGCAAACGGTCCGCGGTTGGCAGACTCTCGTAGACTAGCGACTCATTTCGCAGTTGGCTCAGCCTTTCACGTTGAACATCAAGATTGCCCATCGCGCAGTCGGACGCCAACTTCTGCCACAGCGCCTCGACGCGCGTCAGCGCCGCTTGAATCGCCGCCAGACTCTCCGGCTCGCGACCGGCACGCTGCTCCTGCGCTCTCCAGTCCGCTTGGATCGCCGACCGGTACTCGGCGTCCGTGTCGTCTGCGCACGCGAACGCTCCGTTCAGAATGACCAACACGAAGATCGCGGCTAACCGGCGTCGCCCGCCAGACCTGCCGCAAATTCGCCCTGACGCACGCTCGTTCCGCAAAACATCGTTCCCCATGATATCGTGCACCTGCCAGTTGCTTCGCATCCCAAATAAATGGCTTCCCATGCGATCGAGCCTCACGCGGTCGCCGGCCGCAACCAAACCGGAAATCCGAAATCCTAATATCGAAAACCTAAACAAACTTGAATGACAAAAACTCGAAATCCAAAACCTCCGCTGCCGGCAAGACCGCAGCGGTGGCGCCACAAGCAGCTTCACACCGCTGGGAATGCTACTGGTTACTGCGACTTTCGTCCTTGCCCGTTTTGGTTATGGGTATTTCTGTCATTCGAATTTGTTTGGGATTTTGTACTTCGGATTTCGGATTTCAAACCTGGCGGCACGGTACGCGCAGGTTACCGATTAACACTCTATCAGGGTGGCACGAGCCGGTCCAGTGGAAAGGGTGGCTGCTTGGGCGATGCGGTCAACTCTCTGCCGTTTGGCATTCGGGCGATTCAATCCAGGTGTCCTCAGCGGATCGCCGACCGAGCCCGAGTCGGTTAGCCAGGCCGGCGGAGGTCAGCAGATTGGCGACCGAGTCGACCACGATGTGGGGGCGATACGCGTAGCGTGCGAGGTCCTCGCGCGACGTACTCCCCGACAGCACCAGCACCGTGCTGTACCCCATCTGCACACCTCCCAGGATGTCCGTCTCCATGGTGTCGCCGATCATGATCGTCTCTGCAGCGCTCAGCGACAGTTCCTTTCGTGCCGTGCGCATCATGACCGGGCTCGGCTTGCCGACGCTGAAGGCCTTGGCTCCCGTAGCCGTTTCCAGGTATGCCACCGCCGCGCCGCAACCCGGCCGCGTTCCCCGGACCGTGGGACAATTGGGGTCCAGGTTGGTGGCGATCAACTTCGCACCATCCAGGACCATCTGGACGGCGGCTTCCAGCATTTCGAGGTTCAGCGTTCGTCCTTCTCCCACCACTACGTAATCCGGTGCGTGGTCGACGACGGCATAGCCTTGAAGATGCAGCGCGTTGAGCAACCCACCTTCGCCAATCACAAAGGCGGTTCCATTCGGCTTCTGCTGGGCCAGGAAGCGAGCCGTGGCAATGGCGCACGTGAACACGTGCCGGTCTTCCACGGGCACACCCATCCGCCGCAATTTCGTGGCCACATCGCGCTGAGTCCGCTGGCTGTTGTTGGTCAGGAACAAAAAGGGAACCTCACGCTTCAGCAACGTTTCCACGAACTCGCGGGCCCCCGGAATCAGCTCGCTGCCGCGATAGATCACGCCGTCCATGTCGATCAGAAAACCAGGCCTCATAACACATTCCTCTCTCAGTCCCGATTCATTTTTGTCACACTGCCGAGTTTCGTGCTTGCTCGACACTTGCTCGACAACAGCCCACCGAACCTGCAAACGGCATGCCGGGGGAATCGTCCCGCCCTGGTTCGCAGGTGTGCCCCACAGACGCACCGGCAGCCGCGCGGCCGATTCCCGTGCCGCCTGAATCAAGGCACCGCTTGCCCGTCTGCTGTGCAATCGTGCCGGTTCAAGCGGACGAGCCAGACGTGATCGGTGCCTGCTGGCCCGCAGCTTACAGGTCGATGCGCCGGGAAGAACATGACAATCATGTCGCCACGGACAACTGTGTCAGCTCGTTACCGTCGCGTCAGCGCGGCAGTGAGTGCCAAAGGCGTGTCGCGTTGAAGCAAGCCGAGTATGTGGCGGGCTTCCGCTCGAGGTTCTCTCGCTATGACATATGTATGTCACAATGGTATCCAGGAGAAGTGCGGCATCCGCTGCGGAATGTGGCGTCGGGGCATGTGTCGTGATACCGGTCGCCAGAGCGGGGGATCGGCGCGCCCCTGTCGACTTCTTGTGTGAGGCTGACTCCCGAAGGCCCGCCCCGCATGGGCCAGCCAGCCGGGTGTGGCCGCGCCGTGAAGGATAGTCGCGCCGCCTGGGGTGGCGCGCTCGCCGGACTCCCTGCTGACGCACCCCCGCACCCACTTCTCAAACGCGCGTACGCGCGTATAATCCCTACTACCTCTTGGTGGGGCGTACGCGTGGGAATTCCGGGTGGGTCTCGTCTTTCCGCCCCCTCCACTTCCATGGGAGCCGGCAGCATTATGGTCGACCGCAACAATCTGGAAGATACGGCGGAGCATTCTCTCGGTTCGGCAACGACTTCTTCGCGGTTTCTAATCCCTGCCTCCGACCGGGTCAACGTCCAATGTGGGGCAGCCACGGATCAAGGCAAGGTGCGTTCGCGGAACGAGGATCACTACGTGGTGGTGCGCCGCCGGCGGATGCGTGAGGTTGTGGCCACCAACGTTCCGTTGGAGGAGCTGGATGTACCGCAGGACGAGGCTTACACGCTGATGGTGGCGGACGGTTGCGGCGGCGAGGGGTTTGGGCATCTCGCCAGCCAACTCGCCATCCGGACGATGTGGGAGTCGGCGGGACGCGCCGCCAGTTGGCTGATGAATCTCTCCGACACGGACGCCAGCCACATCAATCAGCGCGTCACGGCTTACGCCAAGTTGATTCAACAGGCGTTCCTGACCCACACCCACGACAACCCTCGCCTGGCGGGAATGTCCACGACGTGGACCTGCGCCTACTTGACCGACTGGGATGCGATTGTGGCCCACGTCGGTGACTCGCGGGCGTACCACGGTCGGCAAGGGCGATTGGAGCAGATCACGCGCGACCACACCCTGGCCGAGGAGCTGCTCAAGTCTGGCGCGTCCCCGGACGAAGTGGCGCGCTTTCGCAACGTGCTCACACGTGCCTTCGGCGGCGATGGCGGGGAAGTGGTGCCCGACGTTCACCAAATCCAGCTGCAAGACGGCGACGCACTCCTGCTCTGCAGTGACGGCCTGACGGCAGTCGTTCGAGATGCCGAGATCGCCTCGTTGGTCTTCACTCATGTGGAGCCGCAAGTCGCCTGCGACAAGCTGATTCAGCTCGCTTTAGATCGCGGCGGACCCGACAACATTACCGTCGTCCTCGCGCGACTGTTTGCTCGGGCCACGCCCGCCGGGTGACGCCAAGAAGTCGAGGACGCTGTGCGGCAGTGAGAGGGGACAAGAAGATCTGATGACAGGGATATGGAACGCTCGCGTCCTGTTCGTTCGTCAATTCATCTGTCATCGCCATTGTTCCACGGTGTTCAACATCGACAATTCTCTGTCGATGTTTCGTTCGCAGGGCCCAGCCAGGGCCTCCCGCGTACCTGCTTCTTAGTGTGGCGAATCCTCGTAGTGCTTGCGCAACAGGTCGGCGCCGAAATCGCCATCGAAGGCACGCCACACGGTGTGAATGTGGTTGGCGTCGTTTTGCGTGTTGTCGTATTCAAAGACAAACGCGGGTGTCTGGATGCGATAGTAATGTCCCTCGCCCACTTCCAGACCCCCCGCCCAGGCAAAGTACATACCGGTCCCGTCGATGATGGGCGTGCGCTGAGCGATCTGGTCGATGATCCCCTGACGGTACTTGGCGGCGAACTGCGACACCAGTTTCAATAGATCGTCACGCTGTCGAGCGTCAAGTTCGCTGAAGGGAATGCCCAACGGCGGGTCGAATTTGCCACGTTCCACTTTCCGCTCGGCCGCCGTGATAATGTCACTGGGGGCCGACGCGGCGATGATCGCTTGCTTCTGTTGCTCGGGGCTGAGCGACTTGACGAACTCCCGACCCAACTGCTGTTCCGTGGAGAGTGTATCGAGTCCCTGGAAAGGTCCCGCCTTTACCACGGCGGGATTGCTCCCCCAAAATGACGGAGTGACACTGAAGCGTTGGCCGTCGACCAGCATCAGGTTAACCGACAGGTGATGGCCCTCGACGCTCCAGCCCCAGGTGCGATCTGTGGCGGGGTGGCCATAGACAGCCACGTGGTACATCTCGGGGTCGCGCACGGGGTTGCCGTTTTCCAGTTCGCGGAGTATCCCTTCCAAGGCCATGATCGTCATCGCCTGCAGATTCCCGCGATGACTTAATGCGGTATTGAGCAATCCGAGTGCCAGGACTCGCTGTTGGGGCGATAGCCGCTTGAACTCCAGCCCCCGGCGGCCACCGTGAGCGTCCATCATCGAGCTGGGGATATAGTGCCACGTTTGCCGTTTGTCGCTTTCGAACGGAATCAGCGCCACCTGTTTCTGCTCGTCATTGAGCGACTTCACAAATCGTTCAGCCGCCTGCTGCATTTCCGCCGCGATGTCGTGGGCGTGACTGACCGAACCGGAAAAAACACCCAGCAGCAGGATGGCCAGCTGGGCAGCCAGCGCAGCGCGACGAGGTGCCGTCGGCCGCTCCCCGAACCGCGCGACGAAACGAACAGGCGGGAGCGATCGAAAGTCTCGCTTCACGGCGAGAGATTGGGTGGTGCGGGGCGTACGCATGGCGGGGACAGTGCCTCCTTCAACAGTTGAACGAGCCCCCCCCAACGTGAGCGGCGGTGAGCGAAGTGAGGCCAGCGGGCTTCGCGGTGGGGGAACGGGCCAACACAAAATCATGCCAGTGGTTCTGGTTCTTTGTTGTCACCGTCGAGCTAATTGCAAGTCCACTACCCCCGCGAATTGACGCCATCGGGCCACCGGCTCGGCGACGCGACACTCGGACGCTCCTGCTTCGGTCGGCTGATCCCCGCCGTCCTCGCGCCGCCTCAGCCCTATCGCAAAGCGCGGTATTTCGCTATTCTCGCAGCTCGGTCCGGGACATTGATGAAATGGACTAATGCGTCGAGCGGTCGCGGACCGAGAATGGTCCGATCCATGTCTTCGCGCGGGAAACGAGCGGCGGCGCTGGGCGGTCGGCCGAGCGGGGTTGCGGGTATCCGCAACGGATTTCCGCGTCGTGCTGTTCCGCCGGAGTATCGTGGGACGTCGGACTTCACCCCACCAACGCCTGGCAACAATCGGCCGTGACCGCATGAACACGATGGAATTGCCCCCGCGAGCCAGTGGAATCCTGTTGCACCCGACGTCGTTGCCTGGCCCGCATGGCATTGGCACGTTGGGCGAGCACGCCTTTCGATTCATTGATTTTCTGGTGGACGCTGGACAGTCGCTGTGGCAGATCTTGCCATTGGGTCCCGTCGGATTCGGTGCGTCTCCCTACTCCTCGTTTTGCAGCGTGGCGGGGAATCCCTTGCTGATCAGTCTGGGTCAACTGCTGCGCGAAGGGGATTTGACCCAGGACGAGCTCGCTTTGCCCTTCGCTCGCCGACGCCCCGGCGGTGGATTACGATGTGCTGACCGCCTGGAAGCTGCCGCGATTAGAGAAAGCCGCACAGCGATTCCTGCGCCGTGGGCGCGGCCAGCGGCGCGACGATTATGAGCGGTTTTGCAGTCAGCACGGGATCTGGCTGGAAGACTATGCCCTGTTCATGGCGCTGAAGGAATATTTTGACCGGCGGGCGGCTGTGGACGGCTATTGGGGTGCCACGTGGAACACGTACTGGGATAAGGACATCGCGCTGCGGGAGGAATCGGCGTTGGAACGCTGGCGCGCGGCCTTGGCCCAACGCATCGAATTGCAGCGAGTCTGGCAGTTCTTCTTTTTCGAACAATGGTCGGCCGTGCGGCGATATGCCAATGAACGCGGCGTGGGAATCGTGGGGGACATGCCGATTTTCGTGGCCTTGGACAGCGTGGATGTGTGGTCGGCACCCGAACTGTTTCAGTTGGACGAACACCGCCAGGAGAAACTGGTGGCCGGCGTGCCACCCGACTATTTCAGCACGACCGGTCAACGTTGGGGAAATCCACTTTACAACTGGGAGGCGATGCAAGCGGACAATTTTGCGTGGTGGATCCGCCGCTTCCACTTCCTGCTGCAGCTGGTCGACATCGTGCGGATCGATCATTTCCGCGGTTTCGCGGCCTGCTGGACCATTCCCGCTCAAGAAGAGACCGCGGTCCACGGCCGCTGGGTCAAGGTGCCGGGACAGAAGCTCTTTGAGACCTTGCGCGATCAACTCGGAAAACTACCGTTTCTGGCCGAAGATCTGGGAGTGATCACTCCCGATGTGGAAGAGCTCCGCGACGTTTTCGGATTCCCCGGCATGCGCGTCCTGCAGGTTGGTTTCGAGAACATCGAGATCGGCAATATCCACTTGCCGGAACATCATGTGGAAAACTCGGTCGTCTACACCGGCACGCACGACAACAACACGACGGTGGGGTGGTATCGATCGCTGCCGGATCATAAGCAGCGGGCGATCGCCGATTCGCTGGGCTTTGAGTTGACGGACCCCGCCTGGGACCTGATCCGTGCGGCACTGGGCTCGGTCGCACGCCATGCCGTGATCCCGATGCAAGACGTGCTGCGACTGGACAGTACGGCGCGGATGAATACGCCGAGCACCACACACGGAAACTGGCGGTGGCGACTCAGCCCCGACTACGCCACACCACAACTGGCGGGTGAATTGGCCCAACTGACCGACTTGCACAACCGCAGTACGCGCTGGTAGCGGCCGTAGTCCGGGCATGGCGGCAACGGTCTCACGTCGCTTCCGGCACATGCGAGCGGACGCGCGCAATGGCGAGCCGCCGCTGTCCTCATCGCTCCCAAGCATGTCAGACGGCAGCACGCGAAAACCGCCCGTCCCTCGATCGGTTGGCGGAAGTGCACCTGCTTCCCGTGCGACGCGCCCGCTTCGCAGGGAGGCCTACAGGTAGCCGTGAGCCGGCAGCAATTGCTGTTGTTCGAGCACTTGCCATGCCCGCTCAACGAATTCCCTGGGCAGCTGTCGGCCGCCGTGCAAATAGGGTGGCGGTTGGTCGAGAGCGGACCGGCCGAAGGCCATCACCTGATCAATGATCTTGTTGGCATTGGTGAAGGCGTTCGCGGCCGGAAAACCCTCCACCACTCGAAAACACCCCTCGATGGCATTTTCGATGCGTTGGGAAAGATGTGCCGCATCATCCGTTTGACCGGCGGCCAACAGTTCCATCACCTCGGCCAGCTGCTGGGCGAAGCAGTTGGCCGTGCTCAGCAGATAGCCGTCATAGGGGCCACCACCGGCACGACACCAGCGATGATATTGACCCTCGGCGCCGCGCACCACGAATACCCCCTGCAAGTCCAAGCCCGCCAAAGCCACGCGGTCGGCACCGCTCGTGTCCTTCAGTAAATAAAAATTCGGATAGTCGGCAGCCAGCTCCGCCACACACTCGGGAGCCATTTCGTTTTCGGTGACTTGCGGCAATTGGTACAGAGCCGTCGGATGTCCCAGCTCAAGCACAGCCGACAGCGCATCACCAATCTGTTGTTGAGACAGCTCGCTTCCCCGCGGCGGACAGACCGTGAATCCCGCCACGTTCGACGCCATCATGGCCGCCATGCCGGTCGACTTTCCCGTTTCATCGCACAACCAGCTGACCGTCCCTTCAATCACCGCCAGCATCGAATCCACGTCTTGACGCAAGACACCGATCAACAGTTTCAAATCCAGCTCGCGGGCCGCCTGCAAGGCGATCAGCAGCAGTTCACGCACCCGATTGTCATCCATGTCCCAGCCCTCGCCGGTCGAGCCGGGAATCAAGATCCCCTTGGCATACGACGCGAGGACCTCCAGGTGCTCGGCCATCCGCTGCTCGTCCACGCTGCCGTCTTCGCGAAAATGGGTCAGCACCGGGCACCACAGACGCGGAATCCCCGCCGAAAAAAGTGTCCGCACCAACGCCTGCCGTTTTGTTTGAGATGTCATCAAGAATCCAATCAGCGAGCAAAGGTACCGGTATGCGGATTTCGCAGGCCGGGTGAACGCCGTGACCGGGCGCATACCCGACGTCGCGCCATAATGCCCTTATCGCGGCTGAGCTGCGCAGCCAAACAGGAATCCGAAATCCTAATCTCGAAAACCTAAACAAATTCGAAATCGAATGGAATGAATTTCGTTGTACGTAGGGGAAATGGTCGGGGACGGGGCGCTGCAAGAACGGTATGAATTACGTTTTACGTAGGATGTCATTGAGCACCTACGGCGACCGGCAATTCGGCTCGGGCGGCCCATTCGGTCCAGCTGCCATCGTACCATTTGACCTGCTGGTATCCCAGCACTTCTTTGAGCACGAAAAACGTCAAACTAGCCTGATGCCCCGTGCGGCAGTAGACCACGACCGGCGTGTCCTTGGTGGGAATCAGCTGCTGGTAGGCCGCTGCAAGTTCCGCCACCGGTTTGACGTTTCCCTTGTCGTCCAAATCTTCCGAGAAGGCGTGATTGACGGCCCCGGGGATGTGTCCCGGTCGCATTTCACTCGATTTTTGGCCGGTGAAATACTCGCTTGGCCTGGCGTCCAGGACCACCGTCTTTCCGTCGCCGAGTCGATCGGCCACGAATCTGGCGTCGACGGTGAAATCGTCGTTGCCTGCCGGCAGGGGATATTCGGTCGCCGCGAAAGTCGGGATCGTCATCTCGACCGGTCGCTTCTCCGCACTCCACTGGGGGTATCCGCCGTGCAGGATGCCCCAACGTTCGTGTCCCAGTCGCTCCAGCGCCATACTGATCAGCGTCGCATCGCGTACACTCTCGCCCGGATCAAAGACCACCATGTCCGTGGGCTTGATCCCCAGCAGCGACAGGTGCTGGACCAGCAGGGTGCTCGGCAATAACGCGGATGGAATTCCGCCGACGACACCACGCACACTTTCGATGTTCAAGTAGACGGCACCCGGAATGTGGCCCTGCGTATAGTCGGCATGGGTGCGGCAGTCGATGACGCGCAGATCCGAGTCCGGCAGGTGTGCGGCCAGCCAAGTGGTACTGACCAGACGCGGAGCGCTGTTTTCGGGAATCGCCAGTTCTGGCTCCGCCGAGGGCACAACGGGCGCAGTCGCGGTTTTCTCGCCTCCCGCCGCGCCATGCGGTTGCCTCGTTCCCGAAAAGAACGCGCGCCACTGTCGCACCTGTTCCGCCTCGGCGTCAGACAACGGCTGGTTCCGCAGCGAGACAGGCTTCAAACACCGATCGAGAAAACCCTGCAGACCATCGGTCAGCAGGTAGATGTTCTGATAGCCCAGCCGAGTCAGTGCATCGCGACCTTGAGCGGGATGTGTCATGCCGTTGGAATACAGCACGACGCGTCCCGGCTGCCCGGCCGCCGCCACATAGTCGATCAAGTTGGGGAGTTGGACATTGACGGCGCCAGGCAGATGAAACGCCTGGTACTCGTCCGCCGGCCGCAGATCTATCAACAACAGCTCGGTATCGCCACGCAGCAAGGCATTGGCCAGATCAGCCGGATCGACATGATCGTCGGCCGATTCCACCTCTTGCAGCAACGCCTGCTCGGATGACACATCGGTGGCGGCAAGCGTGTCGAGCGAGGCGCCGTCCGGCGGCAGTACGCCAGCAATCACAGCCACCGTCACCAACACCACGCTCAGGCCGCGCAGCAGGGTGCTGTGCAGGTACTGGCCACCACCAGCGACCTTTCGCTCGATCCACTCCGCGGAGTAAAAGGCGGCTACCGCGGCCAAGGTGAACAGCAACCCAAATAGAGTGCGCGGAAGCCCGAATGCGATCAGCACGCTCGGCTCGCTGCGCAAGGAGGCCGTCCACCCGTACGTTTCATTGAATACAATCGCACCGAGCGTGACCCCCACCAGAAACACGAGCGCGTCGAGCTTGCCGAGTGCCAAGCCAACAACGCTCGTGCCCGGACACCAACCGCTCAATGCGAATCCCACTCCAAAAATCAGCCCGCCGACAATCTGAGCCCCATAGATGGTCGGAAGCACATAGATCTGCGTATCGAGGTCAATCCAGCCGAGCGTGACCAGCAGTGAGAGTCCCAGCATGGCCGTAATCATCGCCGTGAACATCACGCGCAAAACGGTCATGTCGCGGAAATAGAATATGCCGGCCAGCTTCTTCGAGCTGCCGAAACCGGCGTACTCCAAGGCGAACCCGAATGCTATGCCAATCAGCAGGGCGGCCAGAAACGTGGCAGCAGTGGGAGCGGTGACCAGTTTCTCCAGTTCATAAAACGTGCTAATCATGCCACTGCCTCCTGACAAAATACGCCGACGCATAGCCTGCCGCAAAAACGCTCAACATGAACACGATGCTACCATTGGCCAGCAGTGCGCCGCCGGTCAGGGCTTGACCCGACGTGCAGCCGCTTGCCAGGGCACTGGCATACCCAATCAGGATGCCACCGACCAATGCCAAGGCCAGTCGTTTCCCGGCCGGATACGACTTGCCCCGCTCCACCCTCACGCAAATGCGCCGGCCCAGCACACCTGAGAGCAGGCCACCCAGGAAAATGCCCAGCGACATGTAGGTCAGGTAGTAACGCAACGGGTGGTTGGCTCCGGCCAGATATTTGCCCCCAAAATACTCGCTCGCCGACGTGTGTCCCGGTGCCACCAGGTTTTCGATCCACGCCCCGCAACGGATCGGCGTGGAAGAGGCTCCCAGGCCCGCACCCAGGACCAGGAAAGATGCCAATAATGTGGCTCCCAGGATCAGGCCAGCCACATAGGGATTGCCGTAGGGCCGGGGCTCGCCGCTGGCAAGGCCGCGGTCCGCGTTCGAGTGGTCACTCATCATGCGCGTCTCCACAGGGGTTTCAGAGTTCCTGTTTGCGTGACACTTGGTAGAGGAAGCCGCCAGAGTTCCGTGGACGCTTCGATCATGCTGAAAACCTGTCGGTTCCGACTGCGGGAAGGGCTCCCTCAGCAGCCGGCACTGCGCCGCTTCTTGGGCTTGCTGTCGGGAGTCTGCTTGGCAGCGGGAGGCGTGGGAACCGGCGACGGTACCGCACTGGCGCGAGCCGGTTCGAAGGCGGTCGAACCTGCCGCGACTCCTACCCCCACTTCACTCCAATATGCTTGCAGACCGCCGTACAGCGCCTTGATCGGGCGTTGCGTTTTCTGCGAGAGAATTCCGGCGGTCATCATGGCCAGGGTTCCATCGCGGTCGACGATGACCAACGGTCCGGCGCCCGTCAGGTAGGCGGGATTATCGATCAGCTCGGCCAGGTCCACGTTCTCGGCACCAGGTACGTGGTAGTCGGCGAAATGGTCCGGCGGTCGGATGTCCACCAGTTGGAAAGTCCCCGGCAAGTCCATCAGCATGCGACTGAGTTCCGCGGCCGAGATGCGTTCTGCCAGTCGCACGACACGTTTGGCGGTCCCGGTAGCAGTGGCTCCCTGGGCTCTTGCTTCATAGACCGGCAGCCCGGCCTCAATCCATGCTTCGCCGCCACCCGCCATGCTGCTGGCGTGCCCAAAGCCGGCCCGCTCCAGCACTCCCACCGCCAGGCTGCTGCGATAGGCACTGTTGCAGACCGCCACGATGCGTTGGGATGGGTCGAGTTTGACCAGTCCCGTCGACAGCTGGGTCAAGGGAATGTTCAATACGGTGCCAATCCGCAGTGCCATCCATTCCGTTGGCAAACGCACGTCGACCACGATCGGTGCTTCCGGCGTCTGCATCTGCTGATAGAGTTCGCGGGGCGAGATCATCTCGTTCTTCGTCGTGGGCAATCCGGCCTGTTGCCACGAGTCAAACAGGATGCATTGTGGCTGATAGCCAATACGGTGCAGGCGAAAGATGGCCTCCCGCACCTGACTCTCATCACCGGTGACTATGGTGTGAGCCCCCCAGGGCACCATGATCCCGGTCCACGTCTCAAGACGCCCGCGCAGCGCAATGTTCACCGAGTTCGGAATGTGCCCTTCGGCATACGGCCCGGCCTCTCGCACGTCAATCACATAGTACTTGCCGGAATCGGTCAGCTCCGCACTGGGCGCGACCAGTGGGAGCGACTCAACCGTCCACTCGACCGGTTCTGGCCCCGCCCGGTTCATGGCCGCGTTGTGAGCAAAATACTGAGGCGCTTCGGGAAGACCGTCCAGGATCGCTGCCACGAACTCGCCCCGATTCTTGAACTGCAGATACGCATTGCTCACTCGCTGCTCCCCGATCGTCGATGCCGGCTCGTCGCTCAGGTGGGCCCCGCAGAGTGACCCGGCGCCGTGCGCGGGCAGGATCATGACATCGTCAGGAAGCTTGGATAGCTTGTTCATCCATGAATCGAACATCATCGAGGCGAGAGTCGAAGCGGCCATCCCTTTTCCCAGCAGATCGGGCCGACCCACGCTGCCGATAAACAAGGTATCACCAGTCAGTAGTGCCAAGGGCTTGGCGGGATGATTTTTGTTGGACACCACACCACACATGCTGTCGGGCGTGTGGCCGGGAGTCTCCAGCATCGTAACCACGGCGTCACCGATGGCGAGCGTGTCGTTTTCGTTGAGTGCTTTATGTTCATAGCCGGCGTTGGCCTTCTGGCTGATGTGCAGCGGCACCGCCAGCAGCTTGGCAAACTCAATGTGCCCGGCCACAAAATCAGCGTGTGAATGGGTCAGCCAGACGCCCACAATCGTGGCGTTTTCTCGCTTCGCTGCCTCTACGTAGGTGTCGATGTCCCGCCCCGGGTCCACCACCAGACACTCACCGCCGCTGTAAAGCATGTAGGAGAAATGCGAGAGCACCGCCAGATCGTATTGGGCAATCTTGAATCCCGGAAACGTGTACGTGTCAATCAACTGGTACTTGGCCGCTTGATCGGAATGTGATGCCGCTTCCTCGTCAGTCGCCTCGGCGGCAGCCGCTAAGTGCGGCAGAGACAGTAACAAGAGGACGACACAGCTCCAGTCTCGCAACCGATACAGCTCGTTATGCATTTCCAAGATCCCCCATGTCACTCGTATTCGCACGGCGTGCCTGGCCTCCCCGCCCCCCGCGGTGCCGTGCCACGACCCTGCGTGTCAGCCGTCAGCCGCGGACTCCGGCCCCAAGGGGTCGTTGGCACTGAGTCTTCCCATTCTACAGGGGACGGCTGACGCCGGTGTCCCGCACGGCACATTATCTTACGATTTTGTCTAGACGCCTGGGTGGGCCGCTGGGTGACAGAAACCGGAGCTCTGTATGGGAAAAAATCCGAAGGAACCGAGAACACCGGCCAGCGGTCAGGGCCGGATGGTGTCTTCCCGGCCCCTGAACCCGCGCGAGTTCTCCTTCATAAGTCAACTCAGCTCATTCACTTTGACACGGCCACCGACGTTGCGGAGGGGGGGGCCGACGATCCAGCAAGGGCGACCATGCTCGCGCGGCCCCCGGAGATTCGCCGACAGGCTCGGCCTTCGATCGTTTCCGTATGCGGCGAGCGGCGAGGCTCAGTGCGGGGCACCATCCCCACCCTTTACGTGACGCGGTCGATCTTCGCAGGGCATGCTGCAGCATCTTTGCCGATCTGCTTCTCCATCTCCACCGATCTGCGGCAGCTAGCGGATGACGCGTTGTCCTTGGGAGGAAACAGGGTGCAAGAATCCCGCGGCAGCGGCAACAATGCCGCACAGGGCCTAAACCCGCAGCGTGTCTTCTTCTATAATCGCTCACAGAAGTCAGGCATTAGTCCACGAGCAGATCACGGCCACGGGCACGAATGGGGACGACAAAACGATGGTGACGCAGCAGTTGGACGAACAAATTGGGCAGCATGCTCAGATCTGCAACAACCTCAAGGACGAAGTCGGTCGGGTACTGGTGGGACAGGATCACATGCTATCCCGCTTACTCATCGGGCTGCTGACAGGTGGCCACGTCCTGTTGGAAGGGTTGCCCGGCTTGGCCAAGACGCTGACGATACGCAGTCTGGCCAAGGCGATCGACACGGGGTTCTCCCGCATCCAGTTCACGCCTGACATGCTCCCTTCGGACGTGATCGGCACGGAGATTTTCAACCCGCGGGACGCGACCTATGCGGTCCGCAAAGGGCCGATCTTCTCCAACTTGATTCTGGCTGATGAGATCAACCGGGCTCCGGCGAAAGTCCAGGCCGCGCTGCTCGAGGCCATGCAGGAGCGGCAGGGCACGATTGGTTTGGAGAGTTTTCCGTTGGAGGAGCCGTTCCTGGTCTTGGCCACGCAGAATCCGATCGAGCAAGAGGGGACCTATCCGTTGCCGGAAGCCCAGGTCGATCGGTTTATGCTCAAAGTGGTCGTGCCGTACCCCACGAAGGAAGAGGAACGCAAGATCGTTGATCGGATGGGGAGTGGTCAAGCGATTCCGGAAGTGCGGAAAGTGGCATCTCCCAGCGACATTTTGAGCGCGCGCAGACAGTCGACAAGATTTGGATGGACGAGAAGGTGCGCGACTACCTGGTGGATGTCGTGCGTGCCACGCGGAGTCCGACGGAGTGCCGCATTGCGGGTCTGGACGGCATGATCGAGACGGGGGCCAGTCCGCGAGCGTCGATTGGATTGATGAAAGCGGCCAAGGCCCACGCCTTTCTGCACAGTCGCGGCTACGTCACTCCCCACGATGTCAAGAGCGTGGCGTTGGAGATTCTGCGTCACCGAGTGATTTTGACGTACGAAGCGGAGGCGGAGGGCAAATCCAACGATGATGTGATCCAGAAGATCCTCGACAACGTGCCGGTGCCGTAAGACACCCGCTGGTCGTCGCGGCGGGGGGCGCGTCCGTTGATCGTGGCGGCCTCGCAGTTCTGGCAGGGCAGGTCCATCACGGCATATTCTCTCGCAGTATTTTTCTCCGCATCGAGACGCGAAAGAGGCGAGACTAACCTTCGGTTTTCACTCATGCTTGCACGAGAAGTCATCCAGCGAGTCCGCGAAATCCAGGTCCGCACGGGCCGGCAGGTGGCCGACGTACTGGCCGGGCAATATGTCTCGGTCTTCAAGGGACGCGGCATCGAGTTTGACGAAGTGCGCCCGTACGTGCCGGGAGACGAGGTCCGCACGATTGACTGGAAAGTCACCGCCAAGCTGGGATCGCCCTATGTCAAGCGATTCGTGGAAGAGCGGCAGTTGACCATCATGCTGATGGCCGATATCTCAGCCTCACAAGATTTCGGTTCGGCACAGCGGTCGAAGCGCGATGCGGCCGCTGAACTGTGCGCATTATTGGCCTTCTCGGCGACCTTCAACGACGACAAGGTCGGCTTGACGCTGTTCCACGGGGGCATTGAACAGTACATCCCGGCGCGCAAAGGCCAGAAGCACTCGTTGCGTGTGGTACGCGAGGTGCTGACCCACGAAACCAAGCTGGCGGCCAAATCCTCCCTCGCGGCGGGCAACGGTCGACGCAGGTTCGGAAAGTTCCGCTGGCTCCCCTTCGGCCGCCGCCGCGCGTGGTGGCGCAGCGGGCGCCAAGCGACCAACATTGCCGGCGCGATGGAATTCCTGATGTCGGTCACGAAGCGCAAAGCGGTCTGCTTCGTGGTCAGCGATTTCTTTGACGAAGATTACGTCCGGGCCATGAAAATGGCCAGCCGCAAGCACGACGTGATTGCCGTGCTGATCACCGACCCGCGGGAACTCGAACTCCCCAATGTCGGCTTGGTCGATCTGCTCGATCCCGAATCCGGGGGCACCGTCGAGTGCGACACGGGCTCGCTCGCTTTTCGCCAATCGTATCGCCAGCAGGCCCATCAGCGCGTCGAAGACCTGGAATATGCTTTCCGCAGCGCGAAAATCGACTTCATCCACATCGACTCGTCCGGGTCCATTGTCGATCCGCTGGCCCGTTTCTTTCGTATGCGAGAGAAGAGGAGGCAGCGATGATCCGGCTGATCCTGTGCGTTGCCGCGGTTCTGGCCGCCGACGAGAGCGTCTCGAAAGTCAACGAACTGGGACCGGTCTGCGTCACCGTGACCCTGACCCCCCGCGAACCGACAATCGGGGACGAAATCGCGCTGGAGATCCGCGTTGAATCCGCCGCGGAGGTCGATGTCCTGATGCCTGAGTTTGGGGAAGCGTTGAGTCGGTACACGATTCTCGACTTCGTTCCCAAGCAGCAGATTGCGGATGACGGCCGGACGATCGCCACGCAGCGTTACACACTGCAGCCCTATTTGTCGGGGGAACAGTCGATTCCGCCGATTCTGGTCGAGTTCGTTGACAATCGACCTGGCCAGAAACGGGCACCCGACGACTGCGACGCCTACGAAATCCTGACCGATCGAATCGACTTTCAGGTGAAGTCCGTGCTCCCGGCAAACGCCTCGAGCGAGTTGAATCCACCCTTGGGAGAACTGGAGTTGATTCGGGATCGCCCCGCAGCGACGACGACTTGGCTGATGGCAGGCGCGCTGGCCACGCTCGCGGCGCTGATCGTGGCGCTGGTCGTCTGGCGGTCGCGGCGCCGGCGCGTCCAGCGCCGCAACGCCTATGAGATCGCGCGAGCGAAACTCGACCGCTTGTTGTCGCGCAGGATACCGGAGACGGAAGAGCAAGTGGCCGCGTTTTTCGTCGAGATCTCCGCGATCATTCGCCGCTATCTGGAGGACCGGTTTGATCTGCGGGCACCGGAACTGACGACCGAGGAGTTCCTGGCAGTGGCCGGCACGTCGGGTGTGCTGTCGCACGAGCACCAGGGATTGCTGCGGGACTTCCTCCGTCAGGCCGACCTGGTCAAATTCGCCGGCATCCAGGCCACGACCAGCGAGATTCGTCTGTCGAGCGATCTGGCGATTCGCTTTCTGGAGGAGACGCAGGCCAATGCGCCCCTGGTGGAAGTGGCCGGCGTCGACCCAGCTGCCGACGGCCCAGCGACGATCGCCGCCGGACCCGGCTCCTCACATGCGCCGGTCAGGGAGGAGACGAATGTTTGACTGGGAGTTGGGTGACCGCTGGTTTCTGAGTCTGCTCGCTCTGGCACCGCTGGTGCTCTGGCTGGGGACGCGCCCGACCTCGCTGTTGCGATTCTCCTCAGCATCCCTGTTGAGCGGCACCTCCCGCTCGTTGCGTCAACGTCTGTCGTATCTGCCCGCCGTGCTCACGACGCTGGCTTTTGTGGCGCTGGTCATTTCCTTGGCTCGACCTCGTACGCCGCAGCGGGAAACGAAAGTCACGCGGGACGGGATTGCCATCATGACCGTGGTCGACCTTTCGTCCTCGATGGACGCCCGGGACATGGTCGAGGAGGACCGATCGCTCAACCGGCTGTCGGTCGTCAAGGATGTGTTCGTCGACTTCGTGGAGGGGGCCGATCGCACGGCTGGGCGAGGGCGGCCCGACGACCTGATCGGTATGGTCACCTTTGCTCGCTATGCCGACAGTATTTGTCCGCTGACACTCGACCATGGCAATCTGATCAACATCGTGAAAGACCTGGAGATTGTCTCGCAGAGAGAGGAGGATGGCACGGCGCTCGGTGACGGATTAGGTTTGGCGGTGGAGCGGTTGCGACGCAGCAAAGCCAAATCGCGAGTGGCCATTCTGCTGACGGACGGGGTGACGAATGCCGGCGTCATTGATCCCAGTAAGGCGGCGGAGCTGGCCGCCGAAAACGACATCAAGGTCTATTGCATCGGGGTCGGCACTCAGGGGATGGCGCCGGTCCCCTACACGGACGTGTTCGGCCGCACCCAGCTGGTTGCCCAGCCGGTGGAAATCGACGAGGAATCGCTGAAAGCGATCGCCGAGAAAACAGCCGGCAAGTACTTCCGCGCCGTCGACAAAGATGCGTTGGCGGAAATCTATCGTGAGATTGACGAGCTGGAACGGACGGAAGTGGCGGAGGTGAAGTACCTGCAATACACCGAGCATTTTCCCTATTTCGTCGCCCTCGGGCTCTGCCTGTTCGGCACGGCCCTGGTCCTGAACGGTTCCTTGTTTCGCAGGTTGCCATGAGCGAATTTCGATTTGCCAATCACTACTGGATACACGCGTTGTGGATCGTGCTGGTGGTCGCCCTCGTACTGATTGTGCTGCAACTGCGCGGCAGAGCGATCCTCGACCAGCTCGTATCGCGCTGGATGCAACTGCGGTTGGTGCACCGTACGTCGTTGCTGCGCCGCATCGTCGCCATCGCGTTTGCCACGTTCGCCATGATCCTGTTGGTTTTCGCTCTGATGCGGCCGCAGTGGGGCATGACACTTCAGCAGTCGGTGCGTGTCGATACGCAAATCATGGTCTGCCTCGACGTCAGCAAGTCCATGCTGGCCGAAGATGTGGCTCCCAATCGGCTGGAACGCGCCAAAGTGGAACTCGACTCGCTCCTCGGTTTAATGGGCGATGGCCAACAGGTCGGGCTAATTGCGTTCGCGGGCAAGGCCGCTGTCCTTTGTCCTATGACGACGGATTTCGGCTTCCTGCGCCTCGTGCTGAATGACGCCGAGCCTGAAAGTGTGGGGGTCGGGGGGACCAAACTCGGTGAAGCGATTCAAAAGGCTCTCCGAGGTTTTGGCGAATCGGGTGACATCAATCGACTGATTCTGTTGATCACGGATGGCGAAGACCATGATTCGTTTCCCTTGGAAGCCGCGAAACAGGCGAAGGAAAAGGGAGTCCGGATCGTCTCGATCGGGTTTGGTGATGAGGCCGGCAGCAAGATCGAAGTGACCGACCCGCGCACTGGCGCGAGGACCTTTCTGAAAGATCGCGCCGGCAACGCGGTCGACAGCCGATTGGATGGCGAGATGCTGCGCGAGATTGTCAAGCAGACCGATGGGGTGTACATTCCCGCAGGTACAGGAGCACTTGATCTGGAGTCGATTTACCGCACGCATATTGCCACGCTCATGAAGGGAAATCTGGACACCGAGCGGCGGGTCGTGCGCAATGAAGCGTTCCAATGGTTCGTGCTCGCGGCCATCGTGTTGATGATGCTGGCATTGCTCATCGCCACGCCGATAAATCTGAAATGGCGTGCGCTGACCGCCGCGCAGGAAGTCACGGCGGCTCCACCCGTGCGAGCGGCGGTACTGCTGCTCGCGGCCGCGCTGGCGGCCACGTCGCCAGTCGCACTGGCTCAACAACCGGCTGGCCCGGCCGCACCTTCCGCTGCGAAACCAGCCCCCGCAGTGGCGCCAGGGGACGCCGTGCCAGCTCCCCAGGTCCCCTCCCCCACCGCTCCATCGTCAGCGGAAGCAGGAACCACCGGCACGCAAAAAGAAGAAACGATCGATGCGTCCCTCCCGCCACGCAGCGTTTACAACCAGGCCCTGTCGCTCGTCCGCAGTGATCCGGACCGCGCCGAACGATTGCTGAATCGGGCCAGAAGCGAAGCGGGAAGCGACGGCGAGTTGCGGTACAGGACCCTGTACAACCTGGGATGGGTGGAAGTTCAACGCGCCGACAATCTGCTGCAGAACGAGCCGCAACAGGCCCTGCAACACCTGCAGCAGGCCGCCAACCGCTTCCGAGAGTCCATTCGCGTGCGGCCCGAAAGTGACGAAGCCCGGCAAAACCTCGAGCTTGTCTCGCGACGCATCCTGGAACTGACCGACTCGCTGCGCCAGCAGGATCCGCGTGACCTGGCCACCAGATTGGATGAATTGATCACGCAACTGCGCGAACATCAGGGGGAATTGCAGGGGATGGTTCAACTGGCCGCCGGCCGCGACAAGGATGCACCGGTCGAGACGTATCGCGACGAATATCGTCGCCTGG
Organism: uncultured Planctomycetota bacterium; assembly: GCA_963802295.1. Classification (GTDB taxonomy): domain Bacteria; phylum Planctomycetota; class Planctomycetia; order Pirellulales; family Pirellulaceae; genus JAJRVM01. Next base: position 268,369 of record CAWDIM010000021.1, read on the forward strand.
CAGTTACGCAGCGTCAGCTGATATCCGATTCGCAGCGGTTCACCGACGACGCGCGCGCCGAACAAGATGCCGCGGCCAAGAAGCAGGAAGACAAGAAGACGGCTGAAGACAAGCTGCGAGTCGTGCAATTGGGAAACATGCTCAACTACATCGACAGTGGCATCCAACGCATGAACAGTGCTCGCAGCCTGACACGTCGCCTGCAGGGTGAGGAGGCCTTTCGCCGCTGGTCATCCGCCCTGTCCGATCTGAAACGAGCACGCGATCAGCTGCGCAATCCAGTCGAGGTGCTGGGGCAGATCATTCCCGATGCCCTGGAAACCGCCCAGCTCACGCAGACGCTTGCCACCAACAAACTGGCCTTGCCGGACGATCCCAGCCACGACGAGATTCCCGCCTGGCTGAACAGCGATTACCTCCAACAGCAGCACGATACCATCACCCAGCGCATCGCCGAATTGGAGCAGGTGTTTGCGGGCATCACGGCCGCCCAACAAGAAAACGCTGCGCCGGCGGACGCCGAAGCGGAGCAACAGAATCTCGATCCCAACACGCAGCAGCTGCTGCAAAACATCGAGGCCGCGACTCCATTGGTCCAGGCCGCGAACGAGTCGTTCGCCGCGGGGGGCGAGGAACTGAAAAAAAACGCGCTCGAGGCAGCCCACCGCCGGCAGATGGACGGCATCACCTCCCTATCCAACGCCTGGGAGTTGTTCTTTGACCTCCGTCGGCTGATCGAGCTTGTCTATCACGACCAGCAGGTGGCCCAACGAGTGATGCGAGAAACCGACAGCAAGCCGGAAGTCGCACGCCAGATGATCGCTCCCTTGGATGAAGCTCAGCAGAAAAACCTGGCGCGTTGCGGGCGGCTGAGCAAGTTGCTGCAGCTCGAACAGGCACAGCTCGCCGACAGTGCCTCGGCCGGGGCCGCGGAGCAGCCGCCCGGCGGCGCTCCACTCGGCCCACCGGCTCCCGATGCGCAGGACCAGCAACAGACCGCGGCGCGCCGTCAGCAGCTGGAACTGGCCGCGCAGCTGTTGGGGGAAGTCGTCGCCAAGTTGCAGCAGTCGCGTGAAATTCTCAAGAGCGTCCCGCCCACTGCCGCCGCTGCGGCACCGCCAGAGACTCCCGCGCCGGCGGAACCCGGGGTAAGCGAGCCGGCGGCCCAGCCGCCGGCCGAACCGGTCGAGGCCAGTACCGCGCCGGCCGGAACGACTACTCCAACGCCGCCCCCGGCCGAGGCCACTGCGGCAGGGGATTCCGTGAAGCTGACGGGGCCCTTGGCCGAGGTCGCCCTGGAGGTGGACCAAGCGCTCAAGCATCTCGAAGAGCTGCGCCGGCTCTTCTTTTCGCTGGTCGAGCACTTGCGCGATACAGCCCAACGGCAGGCTGATTTGAACGATCAGACGACCAAGCTCAGCGCCGATCCCGCGGCCGTGTCACAACCGCAGAGGAGCGGCCCGCTGGCATTGCGGCAGCAGCAGCTGCACGATATCGCGCAGCAGATCGCCGAGGCGCTGGGGCAGCAGAGCCAGCAGGCGGCTGCGGCAGCCGACCAGTCATCGCCCGACCCGGATGCCCAGGGCCAGGCCGACCCGCAGCAGGCTGCCCAGGCTGCCGAGAAATTGGGGAAGGCAGCCGAGCTGGTCGGCGCGGCACAAAAATCGATGCAGACCGCCCAGCAGGAACTCAGTACGATTGCCGAAGGCCAAGCCACGGCCGATGAAAAACCCTTCGCGGCCGCCCAAGAACACCAGCACGACTCGCTGGCAAAACTCCTGGAAGCACTGGCGCTGCTGGATGAAAACCAACCACCGCCGCCCGAGCAGGGTCAGGATCAACAACAGCAGCCGCAGGACCAGCAGCAAGACCAGCAACAGCAACAACAGCAGCAGCAAATGAACGCGAACCAGCTACTGCAGTTGATTCGCGACCGGGAAGCCGAGCGGCGAAAGGACAAGAAGCAAAAAGAGGTGAGTTCCAGTGGTGCCGTCGACAAGGACTGGTAGCGTTTTCGACGGCGGCCACTCAAGTGACTTGACTCGCGTGTAGATATCCATGAATCACCACAAGCACAACACCGTTTTGGTACTTATCGCGGTTTTCTCTTTGTGCTGCGCGACAACTCGGGGGCAGGAGATTCAGATCGCCCGGCAGCGCGGACCCTATTATGTCGGAGACCCGGTGATGCTGCAGGTGAGCGTGACCGGCGTCGAAGGGAGTGTGAAAGTCGACTGTCAGCTCAAGGGCAAGGCCCCCGACGGCCTGACGGTGGAAGGACCGCAGGTCAACCACTCCACGCAGCGGTTCATGCAGAGGCTCAACGGGCGGATTACGCGGAGCGAAACGATCAACTACCAGTTCAGTTTTGCGGCGACGGCCAGTCGCGAGGGGGACTTCATGGTCGGCCCCTTCGAGGTCACGTATGACGGGAAGTCTCACGAGGTGACCGGCGAGATCATTCAGTTTGGCAAGCTTGACAACGACCCCGACATGCAGATTGCCTTCTCCCTGCCGCGACAATCGATTTACGTGGGGCAGGAAGTTCCGCTGTCCATTCGGTGGTCGTTCGCCGGGGACATCGACACCGTGCGTCATGCCTTCGCGAACCTGCAAATCCGTTCGCCGCTGTTCGACCAGTTTCCTTTTCGGGATGTTCCGCCGACTACACGCACCACGCTGACCATCGCGACGGCCAAGGGGGGAGTCGAGATTGACGCCGACGTCAGTCAGGAGAAGGTTGACGGTCGCGATTTCATTGTCGTGACCGGCACGCGTACTTTGTTGCCTGATACACCGGGCCAGTACTCTTCGATTCCCATCACTTGCCGCACGCGCAAGGTAACTCAGTGGGGTCGGGATCTGTTTGGCGATTCGCGCCCCCGCCGCGACGCCCCCGCCTTGGCGGCCGGTGAGCCCTTGAATTTGACCGTGAAGGACGTGCCGTTGACGGATCGACCGCCCAGCTACTCGGGGGCGGTGGGGCGGGGTTTTTCGATCGACGTCTCAGCCGATCGATCGGTGGTGCGCGTGGGCGATCCGATCGCATTGACCATTACGATTCGTGGCGACGGGAACTTGGAACGCGTTTCGGTCCCGCCGTTGGAGACCAACGAAGGGCTCTCCGCCAGTCTGTTTCAGATTCCCCAGGAACCGGTGGCCGGTACAGTTGACGACAATCAGAAGCAGTTCAGCGTCAACGTCCGCGTCAAGGATCAAGCGGTCACCCAGATCCCGGCCATTGCTTTCTCTTGGTTCGACCCTTACGAAGAGCGATTTGCGACGGCCGTTTCCAAGCCGATTGCCCTGCAGGTCAGGGAGACGCAGGTCATTTCTGCCTCGGACGTTGTTTCGTCGGCGGCCAAAAACCAGCCCTCTTCCGAAGCGGATAACCGTTCGTCGAATCCAGCATCATCCAACGCAGCGGCGCTCGAGATGACATTTGTCGGAGCCAACCTGGCCATTCAGCGCGACCCCGCTCAACTGCTCGCTTCCAGCACGGTGGCCGCCACCCCGCGGACCATCGCGGTTCTCTGCTATGCCTTGGCCGGAATTGCCCTGGTCGGCGGCGTAGTGGCGAGACGCCGTACCATGATGGATAAGGCCATCGTGCGGAGACGAAAGCACCTGCAGGCGATACGCCAGCAGATCGAGACCGCGGACGGGAAACCACCGCATGACGCGGCCGCACAGATTGCGCGTGCCCTGCGCGATCTGATCGCAGAATTGGACCCCCCCGACCACGCCGCGGTTGACCGGCTCATCGCTCGCTGCGACAACATAATCTACGCCACTGGCACACTCAACGACACACACTGGTCGGACATTGTGGCGCAAGCCAGGAAAGTCGTCCGCGAGACGACCGTTCGTTGATAGATGGATGGCCCACAACATGCATGTGTATGGAGTTTTCGCAACCAGCCGACCGGTAGCCGGGTTCATACGGCACGGCGTGGACCACGCGCGACGCGTGACTCTTCTCACGGGAATCGCGGCCGTGATGTGTGCCATGGGGTTGGCTGCTTCCCCCTGCCGAGGCGAGGAGAACGACACGGTTCGAGTGCAGAGTGCCATTGACCAATACACGGCGGCCATGGAGTGTAAGGACCGAACCCAACGGCTGCGGAGTTTCGCTCGAGCCGAACAGTTGTTTCGGCAACTGGTCGAAGGCGACGCGGGGGAGCCCGGGGTGCACAATGCGAATCTGTATGTGAATCTCGGCAACGCAGCACTGCAAGCCGAACGAATTGGACCGGCCATTGTCGCTTACCGTTATGCGCTCGAATTGGCTCCCCACCATCGACAGGCTCGCCAAAACCTGACTTACGCCCGCACGCTGCTGCCTGACTGGATCCGCCTCGAGGAGACCCACGGGCTGATTGACTCGCTGTTCTTCTGGCGTTCGCTGCTGACTCCGGGGCAGATCCAGATTTACTGCGCCGTCTGCTTTCTGGCGGCCGCTGTCCTGGTGGGGATCGGAATCGGGAGGAATCAACCACTGTTGCGAAATCTGGCGATCATGCCGCTATTGGCTTGGTTGGCCATCGGTATTTCGCTGTTCCTCGAGCCGGACACGTCGGCCCTGCGCAATGTCGTGGTCGTGGAGGAGTCGGTGGTTTACGCCGCCGATTCCGAGAATTCACTGCCGCGTCTCTCCAAACCGCTGCCCAGCGGTGCCGAGCTCACGCTGGTGCAAGTCCGCGACCGCTGGACGGAGGTGCAATTGCCCGACGGCCGGACCGGCTGGGTGCTCTCCAGTGCCATCGAAAGGCTGGAACCAATAGGCTGAACCGCAAGGATGGTGCCCCGGCGTGCGGCGGTTTCCATCCGGACCAATTGCGTAGCGGCAGCCAGCGACAACGGCCCGATCCATGGTGGCGGCAGGGGCACCCTGGGATGCCGACCCCAGTCAATTCGTCGTGAACTGGCCGACGAGCTGAGTGAGTTGTTGGGACAACTGCGATAGCGTGGCTCCTGCCATCTCGGTCTGTTGCGCACCGAAGGCAGCTTGTTGGGCCGCCAGCTCCACGGCCACGATATTTCGCGAGATTTCCCGTCCCGCGGAGGCCGACTGGGACACTCCAGCGGAGACGTTGGCAGCGGCCTGTGAGGTCTGGGCAACACTCTTGGCAATCTCCTGGGTGGTGATGCTCTGTTCTTCCACGGCCGACGCGATGATGCGAGACACGTTGTTGATCTGTTGGATCACCTCGGCGATCTCCCGTATCGACTTCACAGCCTGCCCGGTCGATCGTTGGATACCATCGATCTTGTTTCGAATATCGTCCGTTGCTCCGCGAGTTTGACTGGCCAGTTGTTTGACTTCCGTGGCAACGACGGCAAATCCTCGGCCGGCATCCCCGGCACGCGCGGCTTCGATGGTGGCGTTGAGTGCCAGCAGGTTGGTCTGTTCCGCGATGTCTTGGATCAACTCGACGATATTGCCGACTTCGTCGGCCGCGGTCCCCAACTGTGTGATGGCCGTGTTGCTGCTGTCGGCCAACTGTGAGGCGTTCCCCGCCACGGCCGAGGCCTGCTCGGCGTTCTTGGCAATCTCGCGGATACTGGCAGCCATTTCCTCCGCCGCCGAGGCCACGGTGCGTACATTGGCCGTCATCTCCTCAGAAGAGGCGGCCATGCTGTCCATGTTGGCAGCCATCTGTTGGGCGGCCACCGCCACGTGCGTGGATTGCTGCTTGGTTTGCTCCGCGCCGCTGGCCAGTTGACTGGCCGTGGCATTCAGGTCGTGGGATGAACAGCTGAGCGTATGGGCATTGTCGGACAGATTGCGGACGATCCGCTCCAAGTTTTCCGCCATCTCATTCAGCGCGCCGGCGAGATCGCCCAGTTCGTCGTGCCGCTGCAAGTGAATCCGCCCGGTCAGGTTTCCAGCGGCGACGGTCTTGGCGAATTCGGCGATGTTCTGGAGTGGTCCGACGATCTGCCTGGCCAGTAGCCAAGATAGAAACACGACGACTGCGGCAATTCCGGCGATCACGAACAAGGACGATCATGAGAACACGATTCGCATTGGCGCACGACGCATCGCGCGCGTCAGCGACCATCTGGTTGATCTTTTCTTTGCTGAATTCAAGATGCAGTATTCCGTACATCGCTCCGATCTTCTCCTGCGGCCTCAGTCGCTGCATGTCTGCATCCACGCGCAGAGGCTGGTAAAGTGCCAGCATGTCGTCGCTTTCCACTTCCACAAAACTGGAGCTTGCCTCCACTTGTCCCCAGATAGTCGCATCGAGTTTCTGACCGACCCTGGCCGCATCAGACGACAGTTGTACTTCGTGATTGGCATCGATGAACGAAAACGCGCGAATCTCGTCCAGTTCCTTCTGTTGGTTCGCAAACCGCATGAACTGCACCGACTCGCCCCGCTGCAAGGACCCTTCGGTCGCGAATTTCACTTCGCGCAACAGGTCACGCACGGACTGTCGCTTGATTTCCAGCGTCGATTGCCGTACGTCGCTCAGAATGTCGCGCATTCCCCGCGCATGGAGCCATTGCTGGACGACAAACAGGACGGTTGTCGAGAAGAAGAACGTGCCGAGAATAGCCAGGGTAATTCTTTTTGCGACGTTGAGCTTGCAGAGACTCATCGACCTTGTCCTCCCGCTTCCCGGACCAGAGATGCCAGATTCATATCCCGTTCGCCTTTACGATAGAACGGAAAATCACGATAGGCCGCGAACTTGTCATTCGTGCAGGCGATACAGGCGCGCCGGCTCGAATGCACCAGTTCACCCCTCCATTCCACTGCCGGCGCGGGCAATTGGTATGGCTCAGCGGACCGAGACACCCTAGTTTGAACAAGCAGCCTTCATCACCGAACTTCTCGGCGAATTCGTGCTTCTCCCAGTAGTGAAACTTCGGGCAATCGTCGTGGACCGAGTGCTTGTAGAACATGGTCGGTGTGAGCAGTTCCGGGTCCACTTCCGGATAGCCTTTGGCCGCGGCGTAGGCCAACGTCCCGACCAGGGAATCGGGATGGATCGGACAGCCGGGGCAGTGAATCAGTCGCCCTTGCCAGGCAATCCGCTGTTGCTGCATGAATGCGCGCAACTCGCGGCGCCTGTCAGGTTCCCTTCCGCCGCGGGAATCCCTCCGAAGGCGGCACACGTACCGGCGGCGATGATCCCGCGAGCGTTTTTCAACAAGGGAGGAAGCAGCTCGGTAAGTGGGCGGCCACCGATGGAGCAAGCTTGCGGCATCGCCATTGGTATGGCTCCTTCCACGACCAGAAAGTAGTCGCTTTCCCCCGCGGCCTTGGCCAGAACCTCCGTGCAGATATCACCTTGCGCAGCGCCGACTGTCGGATGGAAGATCAGCGAGATGATCTCGGTCAGCAGTTCGAGGGGACCCGGGTTCTCGGTGTTCAACAGTGACACGGAGCAGCCACTGCAAGACATACCCTCCAGCCAGATGACTTTGGCTCGCTGACTGGCCAAATCCTCCAGCCCGGCTGCCAGGACCGTGCCCAGCGCCGGACCAAGTCCGGCGGCTCCCGCCAATGCAGCGCCGACACGCAACAGTTCTCTTCGAGTCAGGTGCGTCATGTGTTTCTCGCTTGGAAAAGTGCAACAGTCTGCTGGACAGTCTTACTCAGTGGACGGCACAGGCCAGACAGGGGTCGAATGAGCGGACGATGCGTCCCACTTCCATCGGCTGTGCCGGGTCCAGCACCGTGGTCCCGTGTAACGCCTGTTCCACTGGCCCCGGCGTCCCGCGGTCGTCGCGGGGCGAGCAGTTCCATGTGGTGGGGACGACACACTGATAGCGTTTGATCCGGTAGTCTTCGATCTCTAACCAATGCCCCAACGCTCCGCGCGGTGCCTCAATCAACCCGTACCCCGACCCGGCACTGGGAATCTCGAAGTCCGCGGCCGGTGCGCCGCCAATCTCCAGTTCGTCGAGCCAGGCAAACGCCTGCCGCCCGATCCAGGTCGACTCGAGCCCGCGCGCCACATGGCGTCCCAGCACCGATTCCAGTTTCTCGGCTGCTACTCCCACGTCCGACAGGAACCGGTCGACTTCTCCGCGGATCCAATGCTCCGCCGGGTCGTGATAGTTCACGAGCACGCGGGCCAAAGGACCGACTTCCATCACCTGGCCTCGATAACGCGGCGCTTTCAGCCAGCTGTACGCCGTTGCTTTATCGGGAGTCGGCTTGGTTTCACCGACGCGTGGGTGCAGGCCCGACGGCTGTGTGAAGCGGGAGCGTCCCACGTCTTCGGAAATGGCCTGTTCATCCAGTTTCTCCCAACGTCCCTCGATCACCGCGCCCCCGCGGATATAGCGCTGACCCGGCTGATCCATGTCGAACACGCCGTATGCCAGAAAGTTGCGGCAGCCGCGTCCCAACTCGAAATAGCCGGGGAATTCTTGAGCCACCAACAGCAGGTCGGGCAGGTAGACCTGATGGATGAATTTCATCACTTGTTTCAGACGTGACCGGTAAGTGATGATTCGCTCGAGCGTCGGTACCTGCGTGCATCCCCCCGGCACAATCGCCGTGGAATGCGGCAAGCGAGCGCCAAACACAGCTGCCATCTCGTGGCAGATTCGCCGCATCTCCAAGGCCTCGACGTAGTGCGCCAGGAGTGCCATATTCCGGTCTAGATCCTTGACGTATGCCACTTCGTATCGCGGCAGGAAGGGCGCCGCAGGAAAGACCTCCTTGCTGGCCAGCGCTTTCTCCACCCACGCTCGCAAGTCACGCAATATCCGCTGCTCTCCGGTGTAGTGGAGAACCGCCGTCACATCGACAAAGTCCAACGCGGCGAGATGATAAAAGTGCAGAATGTGAGACTGCAGGTAGTTGGCTGCCAGAATCAAGTTCTGCAACAGCCGGCCGTTCTTGCTGGGACTGATTCCGTAGGCCATTTCCTGGGCCCGGATGGAGGCCAGTCCGTGTGATATCGGACAAACACCACAGATACGCTGGGTAATCTGCTGAGCATCCGTCGGAAAGCGCCCAATGAGAATGTTCTCCAGACCTCGGAACATCTCGCCATGACATTCCGCCTCCGTCACGCGATAACCGTCTGCATCTTCAACCTTCTCAGTCTTGGCATGAACGGCCAGATGTCCTTCGATGCGAGTCAACGGACTAATGGAGATGGTGCTGCTCATGGACTCTCCTTGACTCGATAATTCGAGCCGGTGCGGTGTGTCGGCTCGACTCTCGCTCGAACATTGGAGCAGAGTAGATGCCGCGCGCTGTGTGGGCTCACACCGGCAGAGGTCCAACTGACATCCGCGGATATCATCTGGCAGTCGTCACGTTGCCACGGTTATCCGGCAGGCAAAGCACCCCATCCCTGGCGCGCGACACACACATGGCATGTCGCTCCTGCGGGGACCCCGCTCGGTGCGTCGTCCATGCACGACTGATTGAGTGACATCGAGAACCAATCGAGGTTCTCGCATCTACAGCGGCATGGCCGTAGTCGTGTCGCGTCGCGCCATATTGATTGATGGCCTCGTCGTGGCGTACTTGCGCAAATCTAGCACGACAATCGTGCCACGCATGGTCGAGGGAGCTATTTTGTGAATTGCCGCACGAACCGCGGCCGCATTACACTTGATGCGTCTCGCGTCATGCCCTAGACGCGGCACATCCGTTAAGACCGCCACGCGTTGGCCAGGCAGAAATGCACCATCCACCCCTAACACGCACCTTAAAACCGGTACCATCGGTCCGGCTGTGAACAATCGTGCAAATGTGTCGATAGTCTCGTCGCAGAACTGACCGGTGCCCACGCACAGAAGGCCCGGCACTAACCGGCGAATGGGTGGGCAGGCAACCCGTGAACACCCGGCCGCAAAGCAAATAGGGCTCCCGCGTGCGGTTGTTCTTCCCGTTGCCGTGGGCTCAGTCCGTGCCGGGCCGTCGTGATGAAAAGCGTGTCGAGATCGTTCCCACCAAAAGCACAGGACGTCACACGATCGGCCGGCAGCATGACGGTCGTCAGCAAGTCACCATCAGCCGGATTCCACCGAGTTATCCGGCCGCCATCCCAGTGCGCGACCCACAGCATGCCGTCAGCATCCACGGTCATGCCGTCGGGACGGCCGACCCCGTCGGGAATTCTGACGACTGTCCGCTGGGCGGCGATCTGGCCGGTGTCGGCGTCGTAGTCGAAAGCACGCACGATCATTGTGGGCGTATCGATGTAGTACATCGTCGTTCCATCGGGACTCCAGTCCAAGCCATTGGAAGTCGTGACCGATCCCAATACATGACGAACCGAGTGGTCCGCTTCCAGGACGTAGAGGCTGCCGGCCTGCGCTTGGCCCAGCATGCTCATCGTGCCGGCCCAGAAGCGGCCCCGCGGGTCACATTTGCCGTCGTTGAACCGGTTGCCCGGCAAGTGGCTTTCGGGGTCTGCCAGTGGAGTGCGCTGGCACGTTTCCAGGTCGAACTGCTCGAAGCCATGTTCCGTGGCCAGCAACATGTTGCCCGCCGCGCGCAAAACGGCGGCGCCCACTTTACAGCCGACAGAGAGTACACGGTCGGCTTCGCCACCGTTCTGATGTATATGCAGCTGGCCGCCTTCAATGTCGACCCAATAGAGCCGTTGGAGAGTGCCATCCCAAACCGGCCCTTCCCCCAATTCCGCTCGCGCGTCGACCACCAATTCCACGTTCATAAAATGAGTTCTCCATTTCCCCGTCGCTCAATCGAGTGTTGGGTATTCTACGCGACTGCAAGTCCGCACGATACGTCACCGCCAGATCCACGATCGTCCGCAACCAGGTCCACTCTGTAATGCCGCCACGTGGCCGCTCCGGGGTTGGGTGCTGCACCGCGAAGCGGTGGCACTCCACAGCCCCGAGGAACCGTGGTACCCAAACACCTGTACCCGGCAACGGTGCGATGAAGAAAGCGTAGCCCCGACATCGCGTCTTATGCCAACAACCACCGACGTCCCGCATGTCGTTGCCAGTGAGTAACCACCGTCTATCTGTGACTGCGACTCACCCCGCGATGGACGACCGAGTGGGCGGGTGTTGTCCTAAAACCCGGGCGATGGGGGCACCAACTGGCACCGCCGGCGAGCCTGGCAGCCCTGGGGACCGCGACTGAGGCGGAAAATGGCGAGAATTTGGCCTTTGACGCTGGCGACCGGCGGTGGGCAGGCTATCATTTCCCAGTGGCCGCTCCCGCGCGCCATGCCGTCCGTTCATGGTCCTCGCTCGAGAATACGACTCTCTTACAGATCATCGGGGTGACACGCATGATGAGTAGAGTGCGACGTTTCGCTGTCATTTTCTTTGTGTTGAGTTCGTTTGTCCTGTTTTCGGTCGCGACTGCCGGCGCTCAACCGCCGGACGGAAAAGGAAGGCCGAATGGGGCTGCGGCGGGCGAACCAGCCAGCGAACAGGCCAAATCGAAAATCAAGCCATACGACGAAGTCATCACCAAGGAAGCGACATCCAAACCAGGACTCTTCCTGACACACCGAGTGGACGACAAGCTCTATTATGAGATCGTCCCCGACAAGCTCGACAAGGACATGCTGTGGGTCACTCAGATCGAACAGACGCAGGCTGGCTTCAGCTATGCCGGCATGCCCGTGCGGGACCGGGTCGTGAAGTGGCAGCTGCGGGACGAGCAGGTGTTGCTGCGGGACGTGGACTACGCCATTCGCGCTGACGTGAAGGACTCCGTCAAGCTGGCAGTCGAGGCGACGAGCATCGCGCCGATCATCAAGGTATTTCCCGTCGTGGCGTGGGGCAAGGATAAGGCTGCCGTGATCGACGTCACCAGCCTCTATACCAGCGACGTGCCGGAGTTCAGCGCACAGCGTGCATTAAACGCCTCCGGCTTGGATTCAGGCCGCACGTTCTTGGACGAGGTCAAGGCATTTCCGACGAATATCGAAACCAAGGTGCTGGCCACCTATCGACTCAGCAGTGAACCATCCGCGGCGGGCCCCGGCCGTCGCGGCGGCGACAGTCCCCGCCGCGATCCCTCGCAATCGGCGGTCACCGTGTTGCTTCACCACAGTATGCTGATCCTCCCCGAGAAGCCCATGCAGCCGCGGGTTTATGACGAGCGGGTCGGGTTCTTTACGGAAGAGTTTGAAGACTACGGGGACGACGCATATCATCAGGTGGAGAACGTCCGTTTCATCACGCGCTGGAGATTGGAAAAGAAGGACCCCCAGGCCGACGTGTCGGAGCCCGTCAAGCCGATCATCTTCCATGTGGGTCGCGAAGTGCCCGACAAATGGAAACCGTACGTCGTGAAGGGCATTGAAGCCTGGCAGCCAGCTTTCGAGAAGGCCGGCTTCAGGAACGCGATTATCGGCAAACTGGCTCCCACCATGCATGAAGAACCCGACTGGGATGCCGAAGATGCCCGCATTTCTTCCATCCGCTGGCTCCCCTCCAACATCGAAAACGCCTTCGGTCCTCATGTGCATGATCCGCGGAGCGGCGAGATCCTGGAAGCCGACGTGCGGATATACCATAACGTGTTGAAATTGGCGCGGGACTGGTACTTCGTGCAGGCTTCGCCCAGCGACAAGCGGGCGCAGAAACTGCCGCTCCCTGACGAGCTAATGGGGGAATTGCTCACCTACATCGTCGCCCACGAGGTCGGTCACTCGATCGGCTTCCCGCACAATATGAAAGCCTCGGCCGCCTACACGGTCGAGAACCTGCGGAGCCCGGAGTTCACCAGGCAGTACGGTGTCGAGGCGTCGATCATGGATTACGGCCGCTTCAACTACGTCGCGCAGCCGGAAGACGGTGCCGCGTTGATTCCCGTGGTCGGCCCGTATGACTTCTTCGCCATCGACTGGGGTTATCGCCAGTACGCCAATGCGGAGGAAGAGAAGAAAAGCCTGGCCGAGCTGGTGGCAAAGCAGAAAACAGACCCGCTGTTGCGGTTCGGAGATGCCGACCCGAGCCAAGATCCGACGCGTCAGACAGAAGATCTCGGCGGCGATACGATCGAAGCAACTCGACTCGGCCTGCTCAATATCGACCGCGTGGCCGACTACCTCGTCGAGGCCTGCTGCAAACCTGGCGAAGATTACAGCCTGCTGCGGAATATGTACGACCAGTTGCTGAGCCAGCGTTCGCGCGAACTGATGCACGTCACCGCCGTGGTGGGCGGCTTCGAGCAGATTAACCTGTACTTCGGGGATGCGGATCAAGTCTATCATCCGATCAGCGCGGATCGTCAACGCCAGGCCGTGGCCCTGCTGGTGGAGCAGGCATTCCAGACTCCGCAGAAACTGGTGACACCGCAAATCACCGAACGGTTGGAGGCCAGCGGCGCTCCGGAGCGAATACTGGGCAGCCAGCAGTCGCTATTGGGGGCCCTGTTGAGCAGCGACCGTATCAAGCGGATGGCACAATATGAACAGCGTGCGGGAGCGATCGACAAGCAGTCGCTCTACACGGCGTCTCAACTGATCGACGATATCAGCCGGGGCATCTGGAGCGAACTCGAGGCCGCCGTGCCGCAGATCGACCTGTATCGACGCAATCTGCAGCGCGCCTTTGTAACGCTGCTGGCCGCCCAGGTGAAGTCTGACGGTCCCGATTCGGATTTGCCGGCGCTGCGCGGGCCGAACTGCGGTCCTTGCGATCCAAGATCGAACCGAAATGCGACGTAGCCGAACCGCTTACCCGCGCCCACTTGGAGCAGATTATCGCGATCATTCGCGCTGCTCTTGATCCCCGCGGCGATCAATGAGCGCAGCTACGCGCGGCGGAAAATGCGTGCGCCGGGAAATCGGCGCGCTGGGAATGTGCGTCGAGAATCGGGGAGCAACTGGCCGACGTCGCCAATGGCCCCACGTTCGAGAAAACGTCGGCATGCGGAATTCTTGATGGAGCGTCACCATGGCACGCGTTGTCTATGGCGTCTCGGGCGAAGGCTCGGGACATTCCTCCCGAGCCCGTGAGATGGCCCGCCATCTGCTGCGTCAGGGACACGATCTGTGGTTGGTGAGCTACGATCGCGGATACCGCAATTTGAAGGACGATTTCCGCGTTTTCGAAACCGAGGGGCTGACGATCGCCAGTTGCGATAACCGCGTTTCGGTCGTCAAGACATTCACTGAGAACCTCACGCGAATCCCCGCAGGCCATCGGCGATTGCAGCAACTTCGGCAACAGCTGTTCCGGGATTTCCAGCCGCACTGCGTGATCACCGATTTCGAACCGATGACAGCCTACTTGGCGAATCATCACGATCTGCCACTCGTGACCATCGACAACCAGCATCGCATGCGGTACATGCAGTATGCGTGTCCGCCCGGTCTGGAGACCGACAATCTCGTCACACGCACGATTATCCGTGCCATGGTCCCACGCCCCGACGTGTCGCTGGTCATCACGTTCATGTTCTCGCACACCACCAACAACCGCACGTTTCTCTTCCCGCCGATCCTGCGTCAAGATGTCCTGCAAACCGAGCCGACGCGGGGGGATCATGTCCTGGTCTACTTGACGAGCGGGTACGAATCGCTGCTGGAACAACTCAAGACCTGTGCTCGCGAACGGTTCGTGATTTACGGCTACCATCGCGAAGATCGCCAGGGACCCTGCCAGTATAAGCCGTTCAGCCAAGACGGTTTCCTGGCGGACCTGGCCAGTGCCAAAGGGGTCATTGCGACCGCCGGCTTCACGCTGATCAGCGAAGCACTCTATCTGAAAAAACCCTACTGCGCCTTTCCCATGACCGGTCAGTTCGAGCAGCAGCTGAATGCCGCGATGCTGGCCCAGTTGGGTTACGGCAAGAACGCCCAGGAACTGACGCCCGAAACGATCGGGGATTTTCTCTATCGATTGCCGGAATACGCAGCAGGCCTTTCCACCTACGAAGCATCGGATAACCACGCGATACAAGAGAAGCTGGATGAACTGCTGGCCGATGATGCGGCGTTGGCTCGGCAGTTCCATCAGCAGCGGTAGTCGGCGGACCGCCCGTCGCAGCAGCATGTTCGCACGCCCGTGCCACATTCGAGTAGCGGTTCTTACTCTTACTCTTACTCTTACTCTTACTCTTAACGCGGCCTGCGGCCGCAACCAAAACGGGAAATCCGAAATCCCAATATCGAAATCCCAAACAAATTCGAAATCCTAAATTCGAAATCCAAAACCTCCGCTGCCGGCAAAACGGCCGCGGGCGGGCCCCCAGCAGATTCTCACCAGCAGCATGCCATTGCGTCCTCCGTTTTCCCTTCCTCCCTTCTTCCCTTCCTCCCTTCTCCCTTTCTCCCACTTTTCTGTGCTTCGAATTTCGGATTTTGTTCCAAACATGCGCGCACCGTGCGCGCATCCTACACGCGAAAGCTTTACTCACAGCCCCGGCCACGATGCCGGTTGTGGGCTATCGGCCGTGCGCAAAGCGGGAGTGTGCTGCCGGGATGAGTACGATTAAGATTAACAGAACGCCTGGGTGCGTTACTGGATTCCCAGGCGTCGCTGAATTTCTTCGAGCGGCACGTTTTTCGTTTCGGGCATGACCCAGATCACCCACGCCAACTGCAACACCATCATCACGGCGTAGAAGGCGAACACATGACCGCCCGATTGCTCGGCGATCATGGGGAACGTCCAGGAAATGGCCGCCGCCATGACCCAGTGAGTAAAACTCCCCAGTGCCTGGCCGCGAGCCCGTACTCGGTTGGGAAAGATCTCGCTGAGAAACACCCAGATCACCGCCCCTTGACCGAACGCATGCGATGCGATGAACACAATCAGGCTCAACAACACCACCAACCCTCCGACTCCATCGAATTGGTCGCCGTAGGTATAGAAGGCCCAGGCCGTGGCGGACAGACTGACGATGTAACCCACCGAACCGACCAGCATCAAACGCTTCCGACCAAACCGGTCGATCACCAGTAAGGCGAGCATGGTAAAGACGAGGTTCGTCAGGCCAATTCCGACGGAGTTCAACAGAGCGGCACTGGAACCGGCGCCGGACATTTCGAAGATCCGCTTGGAGTAATACAAGATGGCGTTGATCCCCGACAGCTGATTGAAGGCGGCAATTGCCACCGCCAGCAGAATCGGTGTGAGATAGGCTCGCTGGAACAGGGTTTCGTGCAGACTGTGGTGTGACAAATCAAGCGAAGCCTTGATATCAGCCAGCTCTTTGTCGACGCTCGTGTCGTCCGTTCCCAACATCAGCAATACGCCCCTGGCTTCATCGAGCCGGCTTTGGGACACCAGCCAGCGAGGGCTGCGCGGGGTGAGATACAACAATCCGAAGAAGATGGCTGCGGGAAACGCCTCGACGCCAAACATCCAACGCCATTCCGTGCTCCCCAGTTGCAGCGCGGCGATAATGTAGTTGGAGAGGAAGGCGAGCAGGATTCCCAACACGATATTGAATTGGGCCAGGGCCACCAACCGACCGCGCAGCGGGGCCGGCGAGATTTCGGCAATGTACATGGGCGACACTACCGAGGCCCCGCCCACACCGAGTCCGCCCAAGAATCGGAAGAAGAGAAACGAATACCAGTCCCACGCCAGCCCGCTTCCAACAGCCGATATGAGGTAGAGTACGGCGATCACGAACAGGGTCGCCCGCCTTCCCCACCGGTCGGCCGGCCTGCCGGCAGCGATGGCCCCCACGATGGTCCCAATCAGCGCGCTGGCCGTGGTCAACCCATGCCAGAAACCGCTCAGGTTCCAGAGTTGCTGCAGCGTCTTTTCGGCACCTGAAATGACCGCCGTGTCAAATCCGAACAGCAATCCACCCAAAGCGGCCACCAACGCACTACGCAGGAGAAAGGAATTCTTGGTCATCGTGGTTCCGCACACTGCTGAGCAGCGTTCAGGTTTCTGTGGTGACACACCGCGTGATCGGGCCTCCTGGCCACTCGCTTGGGCCTAATCTACCTCATTGGTCCGGAGAATCAACCGGATGGCAGCACTGAAACGCCAACCGGAGCAATGAGCATGTGGAGGGCAGCCGCCACCAAATCGTTGCCGATTTGGCCCTTCCCTCTTATAAAGACACAAATCACCATGGATAATCGGGAATGATCGTGCGGTCGATCCGCGATCGCAGTCCAGGGGAAGGACCTCGGTTTCTACCCATTCGCGCCCCCTATTTCACGAAGATCTTTCGTAACCAACATGCACACAAGACGAATCCCACCAGCCTGCACGGTGTGCCTGGCCGGTTTGCTGAGCTTCAGCATCTGGGGCGCTGCGTTGGGCAAAGAGGCTCAGCCGCCCTCGATATCTGCCAGCAACTTGGCGTTGCTGCGCGAAAATGTCGGCAAGCAGGTGACGGTCGTCGGGCTCGTCGAGCGTACCGGTCAGTCCCGCAGCGGACACCAGTTCTTGAATTTCGCCAATAGCGAACTGACCGTGGTCTGCTATCCAGAACACGTGGCGAATTTTCGTGACGGGAAGCCGGCGGAGGTGTACCGGCACCAGGATGTTGAAATTGTCGGCAAAGTGGAACTGTATAAGGGCAAGGTCCAGCTTCGACTACGCTCCCCGGATCAGATCCGCATCGCATCTCCCGCTCAAAGCCTCCCCGCTCAAAGCGTCCCTGCCAAGGGCATTCAGCTGAAGGAGATCGGCAAAGAAACATGGCTCAGCCCAGTCGGCTTGCGGTACCGGGGTCGCGATCCGGAGGGGCTGACTCGAGTCGAGCATATTGGGCGACATACTCGCGACATTCCGGACCGCGACGGTCCCCATGGGGTCTTCGACGGCGGCGCCGACGTGGCTTTTGCCGTGATTGACGAGGCCTGGCAACTGGCTCAGAAGGGGAAACTCCGTCCGCAACGGGAGGGTGATCGCAGCTCGTACACTGTCGACATGCAGCGCCGGATCGGTTTCCTGGGAGGACGCACCGGCGGGGCCAAGAAACATCCTCCCCTCTCGCACGTCTTCATCGTGTTCACGACTGGCACCCAGGACATCATTACGGCATTCCCAAAGTAAATTACCATGAAGCAACAAGCATCGCCTTATATCGCTCAGTGTTCGTTCTGCAACCAAGGGCTGCTGCGGTTCATGCGGTGCCGCGAATGCGACGCGGTTGTCGCCGTCTGCGACCAGTGCGAACTCCTCTGGCGCAACCTCGCGGCGGTCCACAGTAACCCACGGTGCCCGGCCAGCGGGACCTACCCCGCCTGCCCCGCGTGCGGGAATGCCGAGGCTCGCTGGTCCCGCTTGACGCGTCTGAAAGTCGACGAGGCCAGTCTCAACCAATACGTGGGTGGAGAATCGGTGTAGTAGGCTTGAGGGGCGAGGGGCCGTTTACCTCTTGGGGTGATGAGTGTGGTCCTGCCGCGGTGGCCGGCAAACAAGTCGAGTCGACTCTGGTGGACCGGGTTCTTCACGCCATCAGGAAGCAGTGATCGTGCGACGATCCACCCGCCAGTCCAGGAAGGCGCCTGCCCGGAACGACCTGCCCGGAACGACCTGCTTGCAACGACACATTTGCCATGGCGGCATCTGGTCGCGTGCCTGGCAATGAACTCCACCGGCGGGGGCTCATGACCTCCAGCGGGCAATTGCTTCACCGCTCACTCTTCTCCCGCAGGAAGAAAGTCGGATATGGTCCTGCTGCTCCCAGACGTTTGATCAGCAGTGCCAGTTCCAGCAGGTGGTAGTCTCCCCACATCGACGACTCTCCCTGGGCCACGCGTTTGCCCGGCGGCACATGATCCCAGCGATTCGGCCAATGGTAGACGGTGTGCAGCAGCAACCCTTGGTGGTTCTTCTTGACCGAGAGATAAGGCTCGTCCATGAGTGTTCGTGCGACAGTCAATCCGGCCTGCCAATAGCGAGCCCCCCGGCGGGTCCCGAGGTACTTGCCCAGCCGCAGCAATGCTTGTGCCGCGATGGCCGCGGCCGATGCGTCGACCGGCTCGAAATCGTTTTCCGGCTCGGCTGGACGTGTTCGCCAATCTCCCAAACGGTGCAACTGCGGAGCGCCGTCATCCCAGTAGGTGATGCCATCTGCCGCGGAAGCGTCAGTGATATAGTGGTCACACGTTTCGCTGGCTGACCGCAGAAATTCCCGCGTAACGTCCTGCTTGGTCATGCCCACCGCTCGTTTGAAATCGGCCGCTTCCAACGTCTGAAAAAACTCAAGTTCCTCGGCATAGCCGAGCATGGCCCAGGCCAAACCCCGCGTCCAGGTGGAAAACGGCGAGTAGCCCTGCTGTGTGGAGCGCGCTCGAAAACTCCCGTCGTTGCGATTGAAGGTCCCTTCATGTGCCGTACGCCCGCGCACATCATAGGTATGACTCGAGTCACCGTGGAAGATCAGGTAACGGGCCGTCGTCAAACCATGCTGAATGGACCGCCCGAGCAGATTCACTTCGCTGTCGTGCTCGCCTCGTAATGAATGCCCAAGTTGGTGAGCCACGCCGAGAATGCGCGTCGTGCGCATGGTGTCGATGAACAGGGAATGCGGACCGTTAAAGGAATAAATGTAGCCCAGCCCGCAGCGAGTCGGCGCCCAGCGCGCCGCCTGCACGGCTCCGGAAGCGGCAATCGCGTACTCAAAGGTGGTCCGCTGCCACGGATCATTCGCCAGACGCCCTTCCTGCATCAGGCGCAACAGGTGGCCATACGTAGACAAATTCTGGAAACCGTGATCGTGGACGCCCATGTGGGTGACGTGCGACAGCATGCGGTCCACCGTCCGTTTGCGCCCCAGCTCGATCAGCGGCAGGTCGCCGAGCGCATCGCCGGTCACAATCAGGCAACCATACTGAAACCCCTCCGTCCACTGCGTCCAGCCTCGCGTCGTGTATCTTCCGCCGGCCGTGAACACCGGTGCTCCGCGCAGCATCCCAGCTTTGGTCCAGCCGCTTCACCTTCTCGGCCGCCAGGTCAAACACGCGTTGCACGGCAAGCTGCAAATCGCTACACCGAATAGTCGGGTCAATATTCATCGGGACTTCGCCGTTGGTCACTCGTTACTAATCACCGGTTACCACTCATCGGTTACTCACAGCGTGACGGTGGGGCCGCAAAACGGCTTTGACTTCCGGGCGCAGCGCAAGACATGCCCGCTGTGGGAGGGCTGATATTCGCGCACGAGCCGCTATCTCCCATCCGAAATTCAAAGCACGAGAAAAATCGCGAACATAAGCACGAGAAGTTGAATAGACTCGCTTTTCCGTTTTGGTGGCAGCCACCGGTCGCGTCAAGTTCGTCCTGTCACTCATCCTTCCTCCGAAGCCGCGTGCTCCGCGAGCATTATCGCGTCTGACTCTACCCCAATCCATCCTTGGCGGCGAAAAATGAGGAGCATGGTGGCGACCTTCCCGAGCATCAGGGCAAGCACGAGCTACCCAAGGGCAATGAGAGCATAAGCGATCAAGCCGATACCGACGACCACCGCGGCCGACCCTATCGCGACCGCCATTCTGCCAGCAAGACGGCTGTGCCGCCGACAGCTCGTGGCTTGGGCCTGTCGAACAAAAACGGCCAGTCCCAAGAGTATTAACGCGATGGAAACGGCCAGTAAATTCAGCAGCATCGATGTGGAATCCACCTTCCTCTTTCCCTTAACGCGGCCGGCGGCCACGACCAAATTCCGAGAATTCGAAAGCCGAATATCGCTGGTCTTTGGCCGATCCACCGTCCAAATGCCCCAGTCAGCGGCCGCACGGCACCTGATACGAGCACCCGGCCCAGCGAAATCGCGTCTGGGACTTGCCGGCCACCAGCAGCTGCCGGCTATTGTACAATGCCGATGGGGGCTTCCTGCGGCGCCTTGTTGCGTGGAGCTTGGCCATCCGCGGGAGCGTCATACTCGACCGGGATGGCCGTGGTCTGGTAGATGGCTCGCAACAACTCTCGCTGAGGCGTGCTGACCGCCTTGATGGCGAATTCGGGCGCGTTGAAATTCGTTCGGCAGGTATCGTAGAAGGCGGGGTCTTCCTGCGGCAGCAAGAAGGGCTTCTGCTCCTGCCCAGACGCGTCGAAGTAGGAGATGTAGAGTCGGCCAAAGAGGCCGGTGTCGCGTTTGCTGGCAAACACAATCCACCGTCCGTTGCTGGACCAACTATGCCAGGAATCGCTCTGGTCGCTATTGATGCTCAGCGGACGATGCGTGCCTGTATTCAGATCGATCACGTGCAGGTCGCTGCTATTGAGGAATACGGGGAAGCTGCCGTAGTCGGCCAGGGTGACCAGGACATAGCGGCCGTCGGGCGAAACGCGAGCTTCAATAATGCTCTGCGCGACGTCCTCTGCGGCCAACACTGTTTCGAGCGACCCCCAGGTTCCGGTGGCGGGATCGTAGGAGATACGCATTAAGTCGAAACGTACCTGGTCATAGTCCGCCGGCACGGGACCCTCGAAATAGTTGTTCGCCTCCCAACGTTTCAGCGTACTGGAAAAATACAGGAACTTGCCGTCCGGCGACCAGGCTGGAAACGTCTCGACACGATCCCGCGCCGCAATGTCGGGGGAGGAGACAATGCGGTTCGAATCGAGATGGTACAACCCGATATCCGAATCGAACGCGAATACGTCGCAGCGATTCCCGGCCGTGTGAAAGTACTGGGCCATCGAATTGAAGGACAACGCGATCGTCTTCTCATTCGGATGCCAGGCACCGTACGATCCCTGTGCCGGAAACAGGTCGCTGCGGGTGTCGATCTTCCGAGCGTGGCCGTTCTGCGCCAAGAGCATTACCGATCCATCGCCGCCGCGCATGTGCAGGAACATCGAATCCGGATTGTTGTTGGCATAAGTGTGGCAGTTGACGCACCGCTGCGAACGACCTTCCTTGCTTTCCAGAATGGGAGTCTGCCGGTACGTACTCAACTCGCGCTGATACGTCCCCATATTGTTGAACAGCACCTGCACCGGTCCGAGCAACCGGTATCCGACATACGCGTCGATTTCTTCCTGAGCAACCCAGTTGACAATGCTGTCAAACTGCAGCCAATCCGCATCAGCCTGTTGGACATATATGTCGAAGTAGAGTTCCCCACCGCGACACTGGTCTAACAGTTCTCGCCAAGGCTCCAGGGGGATCACGACCGCGGGACCATCGCCAGCCACGACGAATCCCGGCTGCGCAGCCGAATGAATGTGCACGCGGAAATCCTGGCCCGATTCGTCGATCACGAAGTTCGTCGGCGCGATATTGGGTGGCAGCCAACACTGGCCGTAATCCGGCTTGATCTTCGCCGTGCGGCCGGCCCGGTTGGCAGCAGACGGGAGCTGGATGTTTCCCGACTGCCAGTGCACCCCGGCGCGAGTCAGCAGGACGCCGACACTGATCAGTAAAACCGCGAGTATGAGGAGGCGTCGAATGTTCATGGGGCAGTGGCGTTGTAGGCGAAAAAGTACTCGTAATAAGTGCCGGAAGCCAGCCGCGCGAGCGCCGCGGAATCGCGAGTTCGGCTCCTCGTCAACTCGACAAATCTGTGGAAACGCTCCGTCGTTTTCGCATCGATCCTCAACCCCCCCAGATCCGTCTGCTGGCCATTGACCTGCCCATGCAACAAGATCGCTTCGGCATAATTCTGGGGAATGCTGGTGAATCCCGCCGCTCGCAACGCCGGCACCTGCTCGCCGAACTTCTCCAACTGGCATGTCAGTAGCCAGAAAGCCATCCGGTATTCAAACGCCATCCGATTCCTCGGATTGTGCTCCAACAATAGATCGAACAGGTCATAACCGGCCAGCGAGATGCGGTCCTCCCGCAACATGACTTGCCGCAGTCGAGCCACTTCATCATCGGAATCCAGACGCGGATCATCAGCCAATCGACGCAGACAATCCTGAGCCCACCGGCGGTGGATCACATCGCGACTGAGGAGCCGCAAAAACACTCGGGCGGCTTCCGGACGCTCCTTCAGAATGTTGATCATGATCAACTCGCGCAAGACATAGGGGAGTGGTCCGCGAACCTCCAATGCCTCACAGGCCGTTTGCTCGGCTTCGTTTACGCACCCCAATGCCATCAACAGTGCCTGGCAACCGCGATGCGGAACAGCATCCATGCCATACTGAATCAAGTACTGTGGATCCTGCGGGAACGAGAACATGCGATCGGGAAGCTGGCCAGTCTCGTACAACGCCCGATTGATGTCGTACAAGAGGCACGGCGGATAGGCTGCGGGCGGATGTAACGCGATTTCTTCCAGCATCGCGGCCCACTGGCCCATCCGAGCCAGGTAATTGGCCTGCAGGAGGGGGCGAGCTTCTGTGTCGAGAATACCGAAACTGGCCAGCAACGCAGCGCCGGCCAGCAGCGCAATGCCCAGGGCGTCGAAAAACCACTGTTCGTGAATCGGCCGATCCACCCTCCCTGCGATCAATTTCTTTTCCCGACGTTGAACTTGAAGAGTCGAATACCAGGACCAGATGATCATCAGCACAACCTGGCCGCAATAGACACCCACCGGGAACGCCGTTCGATACACACGACTGCCGAAGCGGGGCCAGCTGAAAAGAAATCCCTCATCCGATCGATTCATCAAGTACAGATACATCCCGGCCACCACCACGAGAAACCCAACGGCCAGATACATCAAACCAAGCCATCCCCGTTTGAACTGCCGCCACTCGATCAACCCGCAACCAATCGCGACCACCAGGCAGCTCGCGCCCGTCAGCCAGAACGCGAGGAGGCAGAGTACCGCGTACGTCAGCATGCGCACCCATAACCGGCTGCCCCGCGATGCGACCATGGCATACAGGCCGACAGCCAGGAGCGCCACTGCCACGCTCACCAATCCCGCCAGTGGAAAAGCATAGGCGCCGGCAATCCCCAGTACCCCCAAAGCGCTCCCATAGGCCACCGTCCAGGATCCCCGCGCTCGGATTGCCCCACCCAGACCGATCGTGCCTGAGAAGATCACCGCGGCGAGCAACGTGTAAACCAAGGCGCCGGCCATCGGATAATAGAAATACTGAGCCAGCAGGGCGCCGGTGTAGTCTGCCAGACCACCCGGTTTCACAGTGCGCTCGCGGAAAAAATCCCACCCCGTATGAAACCAGGGAAACGAGATCCGCCATTCCGGCCCCAAAACGACCATGTCTCCGTGATACAGCAGTCGCGTATCGACATACCACCAGACGAACAGGAAGAAGTACGTGAAGAATGCCACCGCCACCAAGACTCGACCCCAAGTCGCTCCCTCGGCACCGTCGCCGCCGGCAACCCGGCTCCGTTCGAGTTTCTCACTAGCGTGCACGCGGTTATTCCTTGATACTCGATGCGACAACTGCCTGTTCGTTGGCTGCGCGACCGATGCTTGCTGCACATGCGCGCGTGATGCAACCACTCAAAGGCCCGTCATCTGTCATGCGCCACTCTAACGCGGCCGCTGGCCACAACCAAGCAGGAAATCCGAATTCTCAATATCGAAAACCTAAACAAATACGAAAGCCAGAACTCAAAACAAAAAAACTCCGCTGGCGGCAAAACTACAGTCACGGGCCACAAGCAGATTCGCACTACTGGGCATGCATGCTACAAAATGTTCCGTCCTCCGTCCTTCCCCGTTTTTGTCAGGGGTATTTCTGTGATTCGAATTTGTGTGGGACTTTCGGACTTTCGGTTTTCGGACTTTCGGTTTTCGGATTTGGTGCATGCTCGCATGTACTACGCCAAGGCATTCATTCTAGTCCGAGTTGTGTTGCTCCGCAGCCGGTTTGCGTGGCGGCGGCTTTCGCCGCCAGGAACCGCGATGTTATCGTAACGGCTACGGAATTGTATATCCGTCAGTCTGAAATGGACGGACAAACGCCCACCGCGGGCAACCGCAAGTACAAATCTTTCGCGAGGGCCCACACGCAGATCGAGGTAGTTCTTTCGGCGCGAGTCGACGTCGGCCGCTGGTCCCTTGTCGACGCCTGAAATAGGGGTCGCTCGGCGCCGGGCTCTGCCAGTGCCGAGCGGTGAACTTGCCTCGTAAGTGTACTCGCAGCGCCCAGTACCACGGTAGTGTGTCCTGCGGAACAACGTGATACAACAAGACGCGGCGGGGCCGGCATGATGGACGTACCACACCGTCCCTTTCCCCAACAAGCGGGGGATGGAGGGAATTGTCAGCCAGCCGCCCCTCCGGCCTGGCGACCGAAGCCGCGAGGGCGCTGCAACACAGGGCGGTGAGGATAACAGGCTGCAGGAGCGGGCCGGCCAGGCCGCTAAGTAACTGCAGCGGAGAATGCGAGCAATCGTCCAAACGACAGAAACTCGGGAGAACGGAGGAGGGAAGATTTGGGTTTGTTCAGCCGTTGGCAGTGGAAGACGCGTTGGAGAGGCAGAAACGTGTCTCGGTTCCGTGCTTGACGCGTTCGAGAACGTACCGCCTGATTCCCAGGACCATGGTGAATGGTGAATGGTGAATGCGGCGTGCGGCCGCGTGAGGACAGCTGGGCATGCAGACCGATACGGGATTACAGCAATACGAAGTTCAGTGGGAGGGTGTGCCACGCCTTTACCTGGTGCAGGAGCCGCCCAGTCGTGACATCGCGCTGCCGCTTCCGGTACTGATGGTGTTGCACGGTGGCGGCGGTTCCGCGGCCTTTGCTGCGCGCGTGTACGGTTGGCGTGAGCTAGCTGAGCGGGAAGGGTGCCTGCTGCTGTTTCCGGAGGCCACGCTCGAGGACCCGAGCCTCCCGCCGGCGGTGCGCGAGAACCCTCGTCTCTGGAACGATGGCAGCACGCGTAGCGCGGTGGCTCGGCGCGGCGTCGATGATATCGGCTATCTGGCCACCGTGATGGACGATATCCAAACGCGTTTCGCCGTGGACAGGAAACGCGTCTTCGTGACCGGTTTCTCCAACGGTGCTTCAATGACATTCCGGACAGGCATTGAACTGGCCGATCGAGTGACGGCCATTGCCCCCGTCTCGGGCCATCTCTGCCTGGACAGCCCGTCCCTCAGGCGGCCGATGTCGCTGCTCTACATCATCGGCCTCGCTGATCCGCTCAACCCGTTTGAAGGTGGTCTGACGACAAGTCCGTGGGGAATCGTGCGGCAGCGGCCACCTGTGATCGACTCCATCCGGACATGGGTGCGCTCTGATTGCGGCCGACGACCGGCCTGAGGTCTTGAGTGAAACGAATGGGGTAAGACTAATTCGCTACGGGCCGAGTCCGACGGGGCATGTCGTCGACCTGTGCACCATCGATGGCCAGGGTCACGAATGGCCCGGCGCGCGGCGGACATTGCCCAGCAGCATTAGCGGACCCCAGACCAATAAGCTCAACGCCACCCAGGCGGTGTGGGATTTCTTCGCCGCGATCGGCGCGGCGTAACCGCCAAGATCACGCGGTGGCCGCCGTGTGATCATCCTTGCATTTCCGACGCGACCGGCCACTCCCGTGCATCGTACAGTCCTGACCTCCTTGGTGCTCGAGCTTGATTGTCTCACTACCAGAACTGGGCGGCGATGGCATGGGTTGCTGGCGGTCCGGCTTTCGCCGGCTGCACGCGATGACCGTGTCACCGCCACACCGCTACTTCGCCTGCTGCCACACGAGCAGCGGTGCATCGCGCTGCAATGACAGGTTGATCTTGCCGTCCACCGGTTCCACGGTCTGTCGCTCGTCCATCAGATTCACGACCGTGACGGGCCCAGCGCACGGCAAGGCGACCGTCGTGCCATTGAGCGAACTCCACACCACGATCACCGACTCGGCCGCGTCCTTGCCGGCAAACCGGTACGCGGTCACGTCGGTATCCAGGTCGAGCTGGCTGTCGAGCGACTTGCCGGCCAACAGGCGAGCCAGCGTGGCGTAGGCGCGATAGGCTGGTTTGGGAACGAAATCGTGCGTCACGATGCCCATATTGAACTCGAAATTGAACGGATCATCTCCGTCGTTGCGAAAATCGTACCAGCACGTGTTGGCGACGACACCGCTGGCTATGGCATCCAGGTAGGTGCGGGCCAGCAGGCAGGCTTGTTCGCGTTGGGTCGTCACCGAGAAGCCGGCTTGTTCGCCGTGATCGTGCGAGTGCGTACCCCATCCCATTTCGGTAATCCACACTGGCCGCAAGGTCCCATCCGACCGCCTGGCAATCTCGGCGGTCTCCCGCAGCTCACGAATGAAACTGGCGTCATCGAGTGCCTTGCGATAGGGGTGAATGGTCAGAGCGTCAAACGGCGCACCCAATTCCATCGTCCGTTTGATGAATTTCGTGTCGATCCCGGCGGTGGAGCAGCCGAGCACTTGGGCGTCCGGGTTCGCCTCTTTGATGGCCGTATAGGCTTTCTTCAGCAGCTGGGCATACATGTCGCGCGGGCCCTGCCAGAAAAAGATGTTGGGCTCGTTATACACTTCCCAGTGCTGGATCACTCCACGATAGCGCGTGGCAGCGGCCGCCGCAAAGCGACAATAATCCTCGATGCCTCGCTCCGTATAGGGCTCCGTCCAGGGCGACCAGTAAGCCAGCAGGCCGTAGATGCTGATCCCATGCCGCCTGGCCGTCTCGACCATCTTGTCGTAGAACGACCAGTCGTACACCCCCTCTGCCGTTTCAATACGCGCCCAGCCGAATTCTTCCCGCGTCCATTTCACCCCGGCATCACTTCCCATGCGTGCCAGTCGATCCATCGTCTGAAGGCTCTGCGGGTCGTTGCCAAAACGATAGAGGTAGAGTCCCATGCCCCAGGGCGATGCCGGGTCAGCTGGAGAATGTTCTTGAGCCGGTATCGGCGCCGTGTAGTAGGCTTGCGCCGCAGGCACCAATTGATCCCCCAGTTCCAGCACAAACTCCGCCTCCAGGAACGGCCGTCCGGCCATCGGCACTTGGGTGCTCCATGGCGTGGCCAAGCCCTTGCCCGCGACCGGAATCGCCTTCGCTTCCTGATGCACGATCGTACCGGACCAGTCCCGCACCGTGCACGTCAGCGTCCCCGCGGATGTGTCGGGCAACAGACTGCGAATTTCCGCCACAAATTCCACGCTCGCATCACTGCTGCTGCGGCTGCATGCAGTCATCACACAACACCGATTGGCGGCACAACGCGTCGTGACCTGGATGTCGCGCAGTTCCAGTGTACCCGCGTCCTGCCGTCCGTCCGCATCCAGAAAAATGCCACGAATTCGCAGCGGGCCATGTCGCTGGCCGTCATTTTCGCCACCATACCAGCGCCAGCCGTCACCGGGTGGGGCATCCACCACGATTTCACTCGCGTCAGAGCTGCCAAACTCGCCAATCGTTTTCTCAAACGTCATGAAATGCGTGGCCATCAGCAGCCGCACCGAATGTCCTGCCACAACTCCCTGGGTGCGGATCCGGATTTGCGTCGGGCTTCCCAGCAACGAAGAATCGGGCGGCACAATCCCGATGGACTTGGCACCCCGGCTGAAATCGAAATGCAGCCTGCGGCCCTCGAGCTTCGTGCCACCTCCGTTTCCCGCCATCTGAAGCCGCCAGCCTTCTTCGGGCGCGAACCGCGCTGCTACATACTCGGTGGTTTGCATGCCGGCCCTATCCGTCGGCCGGCCCGCCACCAGTTGCAGCTGGTCCCAGCAGACCGCACCGGTAGTTTCCCCCGAATTCTCCACCAGCACACCGATTTGCTTCGGAGGACCCTGGATCTGCCCGTTGTCCGCGCCCCCCCAATGCCCGGTCCAACCGGTAAACGGTACCAGCAATTGGACCCATCGCTCGTCCGGCACCCAGACTCCCTTCTGGAGCGTCTGACCCGATTGGTCGGTGTAGCGAACCGTCAGCGTGTTGCCCCGTGGCTTCCTGATCCACAGCCGCAGCGCGGCCACGTCGGGAGCGTTCGCCAGCTGCAGGTAGGCTCCCACGTATTGGCCCCCGCCGCGGAAGTCAAATTGCAGCCGCCCGCCGTATTGGCCCTCGTGAGCCGCATCGGCCGACCGGCCAAACGCCCCCTGAGCTCCGGGAAACTCGCCGCCATCGGAAAACTGCCAGCGTGATTCGTCCCACGACGCTTCGAAATCCTCCGCCATGGCGACTGCTTCGTCCGCCCCCATCGCACGCTGCGCCGTGATGAGCAGGCACATTGCCAGCATGCCTAGCCGTATGTTCCGAGTCATCTGTCTTCCTCTTCGAATCAGAAGTCATGGTGGTACGCGACCCGCCTCATTGTAGCATGACCGCAGCGGCACAAGACGGCCCTGCCCGCACCGGACGACAGACGCTCGAGAGCCTCGTTGTCGCCACCTGACGGCGGGGATCCGGCAGCCCCGGAGATGAAACCAGGTTTCCGTTGTTGACCGGCTGGACGCGGCCAAGCGGCGATTCACGGCTTCGCTAAGACGACCTCGATTCCTTGTTCCTCGAACAGACCGCGCTGCCGGTCCTCCAATTGGTCCGTCACCAGCACATCAATCTGCTGGAGATCAGCGAAGCGAGCAAAGGACTCCCGGCCAATCTTGCTGCTGTCACATAAGAAAATCACCTTACGCGCGATCGCTATCATTGCTTTCTTGGTCTCCGCCTGCTGCAGATCAGGTGTCGTGGCCCCGGATTCCAGCGACAGGCTGTTGGTCGCCATGAAGGCTTTGTCCACTCGCAAATCTTCAGTCATCCGCAAACCGGCCAAGCCCACCGTGCAACGGTAGCCCTTCCGCAGAACACCTCCAAGCAGGACCACTTCCACTCCCGGCGACTCTTCCAAGACACCGGCAATCTCCAGATCGTTCGTGACGACGGTAAAACGTCGGACCATGCCAATTTGTGCGCAAGTTCGAGAGTTGTCGTTCCTGTATCTAGCAGAATCGTGTCTCCATCCTCCACGAATTGCTCGGCTGCTCGCGCAATCGCCTGTTTCTCGGCCAACCTCTCCGTGCTCCGCTGACTCGAAATCTGTTCAAAGCGGGTTCGCGACCGCTCAATTGCTCCTCCATGCGTGCGCACCAACAGTCCCTCGCGGTCCAGATCGCGCAGATCACCACGCATGGTGGCGGGCGAGACATCCAAGAGTTCGCACAATTCGTTGACGGTCAGCTTTTTGCGTTCCCGGATCAACTCCAATATGCGATGACGTCGTTCTGCCGAAAACAAGGGGCTCGTGGCCAATTCAGGTCCTCTCTTCGAGGCGGGACGAGTGCGGCTCGCGACTCGACGTTTCACGCCCACAGACCGCGTCGCTCAGGCGTGGAAAGCCACATCTCAACGCCATTTTTCCGTCTGGCCGAACCTCCGTGGAGCCGCTTGAACTGGCCGTCCGCAGCGGCGCCTCGGAACCGCCAATTCCGAAAAACAACAGAAAACGACAGCAAACGATTGAAAAGCGACGGCAATGCGATTATATTCCGCTGGAATATGACAGGCAAGCTCACTGCACCGGGAATACTCATGGTGGGAACTTCGCAGATTGGCGTGGCGGTGATTGGGACGGGCCGAGCGGGAATGATTCACGCGCGCAACTTCGCGCACGGGGGGATTCCTGGTGCGTACCTGGCGGCGTTTGTCGAGCCGGACGAGGCGGCTCGCCGTGCGGCCTGTGTCGAGCTGCACTGCGACACGGCCCACGGGGACTACCGCCAGGTGATGGCGGATCGCGGCATCGATGCGGTTGTGGTGGCGACGCCGAGTGTGCACCATTGCGAAATCGTGTTGGCGGCGGCGGCAGCCGGCAAGCACGTGCTTTGCGAGAAGCCGATGGCGATGAACGCTGCCGAGTGTGATGCGATGCTCGCCGCCACGCGGCGTGCGGGGGTGAAGCTGCAGATTGGATTCATGCGCCGCTTTGATCCCGGCTTCGTGGCCGCCAAGGAGCGAGTGGATGCCGGTGAAATTGGTGCCGTGGTCATGGTACGATCTTTGACGCACGGCCCTACGATCCCCAAGCCGTGGATGTACGATATTCGCCAGAGCAACGGTCCGCTGTCGGAAGTCAATAGCCACGATATCGACACGTTGCGCTGGTTCAGTGGCAGCGAGTTCGAGGAAGTGTACGCGATCGGCGGCAACTATCGATCGCACGAAGCTCGGCGGGAGTATCCGGATTTCTATGACAATGTGGTCCTCTGTGCACGGTTGGCCAATGGTATGCAGGGGACGATCAGTGGAGCTCAAGGGGTCCAATACGGTTACGATGCCCGGTGTGAGATATTGGGTGAAAAGGGGTTGATCACGGTCGGCAGTCTGGCGTCCAACAGTGTGGTAACGCATACCCGATCGGGGAGCACGAGTGGGATCGTGCGCAGTTGGATGAACTTGTTTCTGGAGGCGTATCGGGCGGAGGATGACGATTTCGTGCGATGCATTCGCGAGGATCGTGAGCCGCGTGCCGGAGGGCTGGACGGCAAGGCGGCGGTGATGGTCGTGAACGCGGGAAACCGTTCGATCGCACAGCGGCGACCGGTGCTGTTGAGCGAGGCCGGTTCCGATGAGTGAGTGCGCGAAAGAGAGAGGGAGGGTGGGTCTGTGATACGATCGCCTCGGATGTTGGCTGCCACGTACACTCAAGGTGGCACGTTGCAGGTCGACGAGATTCCGGTGCCCGAGATCGAGGACGACGAGATCTTGTTGCGAATCCGCGCGGCGTCGATCTGCGGCACGGACGTCAAGATCGTGCGGAGTGGGCATCGCAAGCTGGCCGACGCGCAGCGGATCGTGTTGGGGCACGAGTTTGTGGGAGTGATCGAGCAAGTCGGCGCGCGCGTGGCGGAGTTTCGAGCGGGTGAACGAGTGGGGGTGGCTCCCAACGCTGGTTGCGGGCAGTGCGTCGCTTGCATCCGCGGGAAATCGAACTACTGTCCCAGCTACACGGCTTTCGGCATTGACCGTGACGGTGGTCACGCGCCGTTCGTACGGATACCGGCTCGCTTCATCACGCAGGGGAATATCGTGCGATTGCCGGCGAGCGTCACCGACCAGGAAGCTGCGTTGCTGGAGCCTTTCTCGTGCGTCGTCAATGGCGTGCGGATGGCGGAGGTTGGCTTGGGGCTGGCGGTGGTGATTTACGGGGCCGGTCCGATCGGGCTGCTCCACGCGATGCTCTGCCGAGCGGCGGGTGCGTCGCAGGTGACGGTCATCGATCCGCTGCCGGCGCGTCGGCAGAAGGCGTTGGAACTGGGCTGCGACCTGACCTGCAATCCGCTCGAGGATGACATCCCGGCGCGGGTCCGCGACGCGACGGATGGTCGGGGGGCCGATGTCGTGATCACCGCCTGTCCGATTGCACGGGTGCAGTCCGAAGCGGTACACCTGTTGGCCCCTTTCGGGCGTCTCTGCTTGTTTGGCGGTCTTCCCAAGAGCGACGGCCCGGTCCCCTTGGACACGAATGCCATACACTACGGGAACTTCATCGTGACGGGCACGACGGGAGGGTCGGTCGAGGACTATCGCACCGCGCTGCGGCTGGTCGCCGGTAAACGAGTGGACTTGACGCGGATCATTTCGCACGAGTTTGCACTGGGCGAACTCCGGCCGGCGTACGAGACCGCGTTGGCGGGGAGCGGTGGCAAGGTCGTCTTGGTGGCGGAGTAGCTTATGCAACGCACATACCTATTGGGCATCGATGTGGGAACGCAGGGCACCAAAGCGGTGTTGTTCGATGACCAGGGTCGATCCCTGGCATCGGCCGTGCGCAGATCGCGGCTTCATCAACCCGTTGCGGGCATGGTCGAGGAGGATCCGGATTACCAGTTCACAACGGTCTGCCAGTGCATCAAGGCGTGCGTCACGCAGGCGGGGATCGATCCGGTCAAGTTGGCGGCCATTGGCATCGACGGGCAAATGGCCGGCATCCTCGGGATCGGTGCAGATGGCCGCGCGGTAACTCCCTACGATTCCTGGTTGGACACTCGCTGCTCTCCCTACATCGAGCGGATGCAGGAGCAGGCGGGTGACGAGATCATTCGCAAGACGGGGGGACCGGCCAGCTTCAATCATGGCCCCAAGATTCTCTGGTGGAAGCACGAACGCCACGAAGTGTACGATCGCATCGCTTCCTTCATTCAACCTGGCGGATATGCCGTGATGCGACTGTGCGGGCTGGACGCGTCGCAGGCGTTTGTCGACAAGAGCTATCTGCATTTCAGCGGCTTTGCGGACAACGTGCGCGGATGCTGGGATGCATCGCTCTGTCGCCAATTCGACATCCCGCTCGAGAAACTGCCGCGGATCGTGGACCCGCACTGCGTGATGGGGGTGGTGAAAGAGGGGATGGCGCGGCGCTGTGGAATCGCGGCAGGGATTCCGGTCATCGCCGGTTGCGGCGATACGGCCGCGTCATTTCTGGCCTGCGGCGCCACCCGCGAAGGCATCTGCGTCGATGTTGCCGGCACGGCTTCCGTGTTTGCCGCGACCACCCGGCAGTACAAGGCGGATGTCGGGCACCGCACACTGGGCTGGGGCCAATCGGCCTCACCTGGTCTCTGGCATCCTTACGCGTATATCAACGGCGGCGGCATGAACCTGGAGTGGTTCGCTCGCGAAATGACTCAGCTCGGTAAGTCCGCTACCGACAAGTCGCTGGCCACGCTCAATCAACTGGCCAGCCGCATTGTGCCGGCCGCCGCGGACCCCTTGTTCGTACCCCACCTGGGTGGACGCGTTTCGCCCAGCCAGCCATTGTTGCGTGGCAGCTGGGCCGGGCTGACCTGGTCGCACACGGCGGCTCATCTGTATCGCGCGGTGCTCGAGGGCGTGGCCTTGGAATACTGTGTCTACCGGGATGTGCTGTTGGCGGTGAACCCGGAACTGAACATGCGGGAAGTGCGCATCACCGGTGGCGGGGAGAAGAGCCTGCTGTGGAACCAGATCAAGGCCGATGCGCTGCAGGTTAGCGTGGTCCAGATCAACCGGCACGAAGGAGCGCCGATGGGTGCTGCCTTGCTGGCCGGCTATGGCGTGGGGCTCTGGAAGAACCTCGACACCGCCGCTACCCGCTGGCTGCAGACGGGGGAGCGCTTCCGACCGCAACGAAAACTCGCCAACCACTACCAATTGCGGCTGGCTCGCTATCGGCACCTGGTGGCACTCCTGAATGAGTGGGCAGTCACCGCACGGGAACCTGGATCATGACCGACGCTCTGGCAAAACCTCCCTTGACCCCCGACATG
Source organism: uncultured Planctomycetota bacterium (assembly GCA_963802295.1). GTDB lineage: Bacteria > Planctomycetota > Planctomycetia > Pirellulales > Pirellulaceae > JAJRVM01. The sequence goes on from CAWDIM010000021.1 coordinate 302,360, forward strand.
CCGTTCCAGGCGGCCGACAGGCCGACGATGTACTTCATCGGCGTGACCACGCACCAATCCTCGATCATGCAGGTCTTTCCTCGTTGGGCCCGCCACCTGGGGCTCGCGGATGTCGTCATGCAGGGCATGAACTTTCGCTGGCACGACGATCCCGCCAACTACCGCCGGGCGGTCGCCTTCATCAAACAGGATCCACAGTCGTTGGGCGCCCTGGTCACCACTCATAAAATCGATTTGCTGCGCGCGTGCCGTGACCAATTCGATGCCCTCGACCCGCTCGCGGAGTTGATGGGCGAGATCAGCAGTATTTCGAAAGAAGATGGCAAATTGATTGGGCACGCCAAGGACCCCATCACGAGCGGGTTGGCGTTGGAAGCATTCCTCCCCGCGGCCCATTGGGAACGAACCGGTGCCGACGCCCTGGTGCTCGGCGCAGGTGGTTCGGCGATCGCTGTCACTTGGTACTTGCTGCAGCAGAAGCATGGCCGGAATCGGCCGCGGCGCATCGTCGTCACGAATCGCAGCCTGCCGCGACTGCACGAGATTCGCCGTTTCCACGATGCCAGCGGTGCCGATGTGCCGCGCGAGTACTACCACACTCCGTCGCCCGCCATGACCGACGCGATCATGGCGGATCTGCCCCCCGGCTCGTTGGTGATTAATGCAACCGGCTTGGGCAAGGATGCGCCGGGGTCGCCGCTGACGGATGCCGCGTGTTGGCCACTGCAGGGGATTGCCTGGGATTTCAATTACCGTGGAGACCTGCTGTTCCTGCAACAAGCCCGTGCCAGGCAGCAGCAGCGAGGTTTGCAGATCGAAGACGGCTGGGTCTACTTCATCCACGGCTGGACCCGCGTCATCGCCGAAGTATTTCACATTGAGATTCCTACCAGTGGCCCGGAATTTCAGCAACTGATGCAGATCGCCGCCGATGTCAGATGAGTCCGGCTGCTCTCGCAGACCCTCGTGAACGGAAAGGACGCGCATGCAAATCAACCCCAAGACTTCCCTGATCGATCCGTTTGGCATCCAGTTCGACCTGACCGAAGGAGTCATGTGCGACGCTGACGATCATATTGAGCGTCGCGCCTCCGACATGCATGGATATTATGCCGACGAAACAGCATTGCAGCAGTTGATCGCCTCGCAGAACGACCCGGTCCACTACGAGACGTTTGAATCGAAGGTCCCGCAGGAATACGGACAGCTGAAGTTCTGTATCAGCAAGTTGTATCCGGGTCGAGTGGGGGACGAGTACTTCATGACGAAAGGCCACTACCACTCAGTCATCGAAACGGGCGAGATCTATCTCTGCCTGAAGGGCGCGGGACTGATGGCGATGAAGCTGTCTGACGGGACCTGCCGGTGGGAAACGTTTGTGCCGGGACGGATGGTCTACGTGCCTCCCTATTGGGCTCATCGGTCCATCAACACGGGGGATGAGCCGCTCATTTCCCTGTGCATCTACCCAGGTGACGCCGGCCACAACTATGGAGACATCAAATCCGACGGGTTTCCCCAGCGAGTGTTCTGCCGTGACGGTCGCGCCGTCATCCTGTGACATCAGGACGATCGTGGCTGCACTGCCCCCCGAATACTCTTCGGCGCAGTTCGCGGCGCACCAGCGGAAATCCGAAGTGCGATACGCAGCAGGGGAAAGGGATAAAGGGAAGAAGAGATAAAGGGAAGAAGGGACGTCGGGCTAGGGTTCCGACACACGGTATGACCGCCAACGCCATCCTCGTTACGCCACGTTCTTTGACGCTCAGCGGGCATCCCGCCTTGGCCCGCTTGGAGTGCGCCGGATTTCAGATCTTGATGAGTAGTCCGGGGAAACAACCCGACGAAGAAGAACTCCTGCGATTACTCCCCGGCTGTGTGGGCTATCTGGCCGGTGTCGAGCCGGTCAGTCGGCGGGTACTCGAGCGGACTGCGGGTCTGCGAGTGATCAGCCGCAACGGCACGGGCGTCAATAACATTGACCTGGCAGCGGCCCGTGAACTGAAGATCGCGGTGATGCGTGCCGATGGCGCGAACGCGCGCGGAGTGGCCGAGCTGGCGATCGGCTTGATGCTGGCACTGGCGCGGAATATCCCGGCTTCCGATCGCGGCCTCAAGGCCGGAGTGTGGCAGCGGCACATCGGATGCGAAATCAAAGGGCGCACCTTGGGCGTGATCGGCTGTGGAAAGATCGGTCAGCAAGTGGCCGCCATGGCGGTTGGGCTGGGCATGCGAGTGTTAGCCTGTGATCCGTTTCCCGATCTCGACCGGGGGGCCGCCAGCGGTTTTGCCTACGTGCCTTTCGAACAACTACTCGGGGAATCGGACATGATCAGTCTGCATTGCCCTCCCACTAACGACGGCGATCCAGTGATCACTCGCGCGAACCTGGCGATCATGAAGGCGGGCGCCTATCTCATCAACACGGCGCGTGGCGAACTTCTGGATGATGACGCGGTTCTCGAGTTCTTGGATAATGGCCGGCTGGCGGGCGTGGCCCTCGATGCCTTTCGACAGGAGCCTCCGGGACTGGATCGATTGGTGGTGCACGAACGGGTCATCGCGGTGCCGCATATTGGCGCCTACACCGAAGAAAGCGTGACGTTGGCGGTTCAGATGGCCGTGGACAACCTGTTACTGGCACTGGCGAACGAATAAGGGAATTAGCATGACAGAGGTGGCGGACGTATATACCAGACTCTCACAATTGCGGGTGGTGCCGGTCTTGGCCGTGGAAACGGTGGCCGCGGCCCTGCCGCTGGCGGACGCCTTGATCGCGGGCGGCCTGCCGGTGGCCGAGATCACCTTTCGTACCGCGGCGGCCGCCGACGTGATTCGCGTGCTCTCCGCCCAGCGGCCCGAACTGCTGGTCGGCGCCGGTACCGTGACCCACCCCGACCAGGCTCGCGCCGCCAAAGCATGTGGAGCGTCTTTCGCGGTGGCGCCGGGCTTCAATCCCAAAGTCGTCCAGGTGGCACGCGAGATCGGACTCCCCTTTACTCCCGGAGTCATGACGCCGACCGATATTGAAGCCGCGCTGGATGCGGGCGCGACGGTGTTGAAGTTCTTTCCAGCCGGCGCGGCCGGAGGAGTCAAGATGCTCAGCAGCCTTGCGGCCCCTTACTCCCATTTGGGCGTTCGGTTCATTCCGACCGGCGGTGTCACACTGGACAATGTGCTGCTCTACTTGCAGCTGCCGGCGGTGCTGGCCGCCGGTGGAACCTGGTTGGCCACCAAGGAAGATATCGCCGCAGGCCGCTGGCAGGACATCGAGACGAATTGTCGGCAGGTATGCGATTTGTTGGCACGGTGAACGGTTGACTCCCGGCACAGTGAACTCGCTGCGGACGATGGTTTTCGTCGTCGCGGGAATTGGCGGTGAGCCTAGATGGCAAGAGTGGGATTCGGATGATCGCGGCAAGCCACATGCAGATTATCCCGGCGCGGGATCTTGAGCTGACACAGTTGCTGGATCGCCGTCCGCCCGTTGAGCATCCAGCCATCTGCTGGCTGGGGCAAGCTGGGTTCCTGCTGTATTGGCAAGATGTCCTGTTGCTGATCGACCCGTACCTCTCCGACTCACTGGCCGCGAAGTATCGAGGAACACTTTTTCCGCACGCGCGCATGATGCCGCCGCCGGTCGATCCGGCTCGACTGACGCATGTCGACGCCGTGCTCTGCACTCATGCACATACCGATCACATGGATCCCGAAACGCTGTCGGCGATTGCGGCGGGGAATCCCGATTGCCGGTTTATGATCCCGCGTGCCACGATTGAAACGGCTTTGTCACGCGGGATACCAGCCAGCCGCCTGCTGCCGGTGAATGTTGGTCAGCGCGAGTTGATTGCCCCCCACACAATCGTCCAGGTTATCGCTTCCGCGCACGAAGAATTGCAGGTTGACGAGTCGGGATGCCATCGTTATGTGGGCTACGTCATACGGTTGGCCGGGTTGACCTTGTATCACAGCGGCGACTGCATTGCGTATCCAGATCTGGTGCCGAGTCTTGCGCCTTTCAAGATCGACGTGGCGCTGCTGCCGGTCAACGGGCGTGATGATTTCCGCCGCCAGCACGGTGTCCCAGGCAATTTCACATTTGCGGAAGCCACGGCGCTTTGTCGCGAAGCGGGCATTCCCACGATGGTCCCCTGCCATTTCGGCATGTTTGATTTCAACACGGTCGACCCACTCTGGCTCGATCAGCAGATTGCAGATGCTCCCCAGCCTCCGCTGAGCGTGCGACTCATCCCAGGGCATGTATACTGGCTCGCGCAGCAGTCCTCGATTCGCCAACCAGCAGCGGCAATTTCGCAAAGGAATCCGTCATGAAGGCACGCCTGGTACCGCTCTACCTCAATCCCGGTCGGGACGGGGATTTCGATAAGCAGCTCGCCGCACTCCATGGCCTGCTAGGCGACGAGGCGGAGATATTGGAGCCGGTGGCATTGGGAAGTCCGCTCCCGGCAGCGGAGGCGGTCGTATTTCCCCAGGTACTCGGGGAAGCCTACCGCCAGGTGGCGGCCTTTCAGTCCATTGAGCTGCCCATCCTGCTCATCACGTCCGAATTCGGTACGCTGTCCATGTGGGATTGGGAGATTTCCGAGTATCTCCGTTCTCACGGAGTCGACACGATTGGTCCGTACCAACTGGCTCAAGCCCGAAAGATCTGCCGCGCGCTGGGGGTCAAACGGGAGCTGCGCGACACGAAGTTCCTGGTCTATCAGGACGATCCAGGAGAAGGATTTCAGGCCAGTATTTTCAAGCGATTCTACTGGTGGGAGGACGAATGCACGCAGCGGCTCGCCGAGAAGTTCGGTGTGACGATCGTCAAGAAGAGTTTCCGCGAACTGGGGGCGGCCGCCCGCGCCGTGCCCGACGCACTAGCCGATGCGACTTGGCAGGAAAAGCAACTGCCGACCGCAGGTCTGTCGGCCCATGCTGTGCGCAGTGCGGTGAAGCTCTATCTGGCCGTGCGTGGAGACCTCGATGCCGACCCCGCGATCCGGGCAGCCGGGATCAACTGCCTGAACGAATCACATTTCTGTGACACGACACCCTGCCTCGCTTGGAACATGCTGTATGAGGAGCGCGGGCTGATCTGGGGCTGCGAAGCCGACACGCTGTCGATGATCACCAAGTACCTGTTACACAAGTCCCTTGGTGCGCCGATCATGATGACCAACCTGTATCCGTTCCTGCTGGGAAATGCCGCGCTGAAGCATGAGCGCATAGAGAGCTTTCCGGCCGTGCCGGCCGAGGCGGAGAATCATGTGCTGGTGGCTCATTGCGGCTACATGGGGGTCATCCCCACGTCCTTTGCCACCGACTGGACGCTGCGTCCCAAGGTCCTGGCCATCGTGAACGATAATGCCTCGGCAATCGATGCTCGCCTGAGTGCCGGAGATGTGACGCTGGCGAAACTGCATTCAGCCATGGACAAGATGACGATCGCGGAAGGGCAACTCACCGGCTATGCGCAATTCCCCGGCTCCGATTGCCTGAATGGCGGCGTAATCAAGGTGCGCGATGGGCACCGACTGATGAACAATCTGGCTTCGCACCACTACCTGCTGTTGGTTGGCCACCACGCTGTTGACATTCGTTTCCTGGGCCGGGTGATGGGGCTTTCTATCGAGGAGATCTGAGCATGAAAGTCGGCATTGACAGCTATTGCTACCATCGGTACTTCGGCGAAGTTTACCCGGATCAGACGGATCCTGGTGTGCGTTGGACGTTCCAGGATTTCGTGCAACGGGCCGCACAACTCGGTGTGGACGGGGTGTCGCTGGAATCGTGTTTCTTTGACAGCTTGGAGCCGGATTACCTGTCGGCGATCAAGGCGGAATTGGACGAGCGCAAGATGGAGCGGGTTTTGGCCTGGGGCCATCCCGACGGATTGGAGGCCGGTCGCAGTGAGCAGGCTTGGCGCGAGATGAATCAGCTGATCCCGAAGGCTCAGTTCATGGGCGCCGACATCATGCGGATCGTGGCTTCGTCACTGATGTTTCGCAACGAGCCGCACGGACCACAAATTGACGCAGATCGTGAAAATGCTGAAAGAAAGTGTCAAGATCGCCGCCGATCACGGTGTCATACTGGCCATCGAAAACCATATCGATTACACGTCGGCCGAGATTGAACAGATTCTCGAACGTGTCGGTTCGGCGGCCTTGAAGGTCAACTTCGACACCGGCAATACGCTGCGCATGATGGAGGACCCGGTGGCCGCCGCGCGGAGACTGGGACCCTACACGGTTGCCACCCACACCAAGGATCTGGACGCCTGCCGGCACGTGCGTCCCGAAGAATGGTATTTCTTTTCGTCGGTGCCGGTTGGAACGGGATTGATCGACATGCCCGGCGTCGTGCGAGCGCTGGCGGAGAGCGGATACCAGGGAGTCCTGGCCGTGGAGACCGACCATCACAAGGACAATCAGGACGAAGACAAGCTGGTGGCCGACAGTGTGGCCTATCTGAAACGACTCGTGGCGGACCTGAACGGACCGCACTGAATGATTGACCGACTGCACAGGAGAAGTGTGCCATGAAACTCAACGTTGCTTTGATCGGCTACAAGTTCATGGGCAAAGCCCACAGCTATGCCCTGATGGCCACTCCCTTCTTTTTCAAGACGGGGATCGAGCCGGTTCGCAAGGTCATCGTGGGACGCCACGAAGCGCCGCTCATGCAGGCCGCCAAGGATTTTGGCTGGGACGAGTACTCCACGAATTGGCGCGAGGTGATCGCGCGGCCCGATATCGATGTTATCGACATTGCCACGCCCCCCAGCACACACGCCGAGATCGCGATTGCGGCGGCGGAGGCGGGAAAACACATTTTCTGCGAAAAGCCGTTTACCGCCACGGTGGAAGAGGCCGAGCGGACGCTGCGGGCCGTGCAGCGGGCCGGCGTCAAGCATATGCTGGGATTCAACTACCGCCGCGTCCCCGCACTCGCTTTCGCCCGACAACTGATCGAGTCGGGTCGCCTGGGGAAAATCTACCATTTCCGGGCTGCCTACCTGCAGGATTGGATCATGGATCCGCAGTTCCCCCGCATCTGGAAACTCAATCGAGCCATCGCCGGGTCCGGCCCCCATCACGAATTGAACAGCCACATTATCGACCTGGCACACTTTCTCGTCGGCAATATCTCGCGGGTGGTCGGCATGGAAGAGACGTTTATCAAGGAGCGGCCTGCGGAAGTCCAGAGCGAGACACTGTCGACCATGCTGACCGCCCAAGCCGGTTCCACACGCATGGAACCGGTCGACGTGGACGACACGACCGCTTTTCTGGCGCGGTTTGCCGCGGGGGCGGTCGGCACTTTCGAATCGACTCGCTTCGCAGCCGGCCGCCGCAATCACAACCGCGTGGAAGTCAACGGCTCCAAGGGATCCGTCTACTTCGATCTCGAGAATATGAATCGGTTGGAATATTTCAACGTGGATGATCCCGCGGACGTACCAGGTTTTCGCAGTATTCAAGTCAATGAAAGCTGCCATCCCTACATCGACCATTGGTGGCCGCCGGGACACGGCATTGGATATCAGAACACGTTCGTCAATCAGTTTGCCGATTTCTTCCGGGCGATTGTCGACGACACGGTCCCCGAGCCTGGGTTCGAGGTCGGCCTGGAAAACCAGAAGGTTCTGGAGGCCGTCACCCAGTCCATTCGCCAAGGAAGCTGGGTTGATATCGCGTAACTGGGCCTGAAGGCCCGCGAGAATGCCGTACCGGTTGATTATTCGCGGTCCGCACCTGTTGTGTGGTGCGGTGCGCACGGCCGAGTGGGCTCGACCGTGCGCTGCGCGTTGGTTGTCTCATCCAGCGGTGGCCAAGCTACCGTCCGCCTCGCTTGCCGCGAGCACGAAGAGTCGACGCGAACGACGGACCGAAACGCCGTAAACGCGAAAAAATATGGTGCAAAGTGAAAAGTGCAAAGTGAACAGAGTTAGGCGCAAAAGCCGTCACTCGACCTTTTCGGCATGGATGGTGACCAGATCCAGGCCCCAACCGTTCGCTGCTTCGTTCTTGCCGACGAGCTTGAACACGATCGTGGCGGGGCCCTCTTCGACGGCGATGGTCCCCAATTCCACCCGGTCGCTTCGTTCGCGTTGGGCGGCGTAGAGATCGACCGGCACACCGGCCGGCACTTCGTTGCGGAACAGCTGTACGTGTGCCTGAGCAGGACCTTTCACGGCATCGATCGAAAGACGGTAGTTTCCCGCGGCCGGAAACTCACACTCCAAGGAGATAAAAGGGGCTCCAAACCAGTCCTTCCCCGCGGACGTCATGCGCAGGAAACTCGCTTTCTTTCCGCCGATCTCTTCATCCAATTTGGTGAGCGTTGCATCTCGAAAGGTGAAGGCCTTAATGGGAATGGACCAACTGGGAATGAACTCTAGTTTGGTGAAATCGGTAACCGCTCGTTCCGCCAGTGGCGGCAGTGTGGCGTCGTACGTCGGATCCTCGGCCAGGTACAAATAGGTGATGCCAACGTAATCGGTGGCCAGATCATTGTTCTCCGGCGCGTGTTCGATCGTCTGCAGGATGCTGTCGCGAAACGCGTACGCATCGCCAATCATGAAGCGAAAGCCCCCCGTTCGGCCCAGGTGCTTCTGGTATGCCAGGCAGCCGCTCAACGGAAAGGACAACTGTTTTTCCCAGCGATCGGGCACGTCGTACCAGCCGCCATTAAAAAAGTCTTCGGAGCCGGTGCCGTGGATAGTCAGTTTTCCGTCGATGGTAGTCTGATCGTCGCCCTCAAAGAAGTACGTATTGCCGGTGACCATTCCCTGGGCCTGCAGGACACATCCGACCAGGTGACCGCGTCCCTGCGTATTGATGAACGTAAACGGCACGCCCTTGGTAGTCGGGTTTTCGCGCCGCCACAGGGCATGGAATTTTCCTTCGTCTGGCTGCCTCGGCACCGTCGAATAGACCACTTCGGCTCGCAGTTCAACCGGCGGGCCATCGGTCCGCTGCGAAATCATTTCGATCTTCGCGGTCTGCTCGTAGGGCATGGGGAAATAGCAGTAGTTCGTATTGTTGGAGGTGCCGAGGAACAGTGATTTCGTAGCGGGGCGTCCCCAGGCGTAGCCAAAGAAATCCCCCGCCGGGCAGAGGACCGATGGCTGCGTTGCACCGTCCCAGCTCATCCGCAGGATCAAACCTCGGTCCTTGCCCTGCAGTGCCGAGGCAGGTGAGATGCGGATACCGAGGATGCGACCACCTTCCCGCGACTCGAAAAGTGTCGCGGTCGAGCCGGGGGGGAGGGAGATGCTCTTCTCTTGCGTTGCCAACGGGCCTCCCAGCGGCACGGCATATTGGCTGATATCCGACCCACTCGCGGCGAAGAGTGCCTGCGCCTTCTGTTGATCTTGCACTTGGGCGGGTGACGGGGTGGACGACCAGGTCGTGATGGCAGCACTGGCCGGATACTTGGCGTAGTTGACCTGATAAAACTGCAGGCGCTGGGCTCGCGCGACGATCTTGCAGGACTTCTCGTAGGGAAGCGGGATGTAACTGTAAAATCCACCAGCCCCATAGCCCGCGAGTGGCGCGACGAACGGCGCCTGCTGGCCAGTGAATATGTCGCGGAACTTCACGCTGATGCGCGGCGTCGCCTCTCCGTCGAAATAGAACTCGAACAGGTCGTCCGTGGGGGTGGGTGTCCAGATCCGATAGATGACTCCGGGGCCCTCCAGATCGGCGACGACCAGTGCGTCACCCTCCTTGGCCACGAACGAATACTTGCCCGAAAACCCGTCGTCATTCCCGCCCGTGCGGTCGTAGCTGGAGACCGATCCCACCAGCACGCTGTCTTTGAATTGGGGAAGCAGGTCGAGGCGGTGCAGCTGGGCCATACCGGGTGTGGCCGGTTCCGCAGCCGGCAGCGAATCGATCAACAGCAGGAGCGATGCGATCAGTACGAGGTTGAATCTGGATGCGACACGAATACTCGCCATCTTATCTCTCCTGTTGCGTGTTCAATTTGGCTGATCTCTCAGATTGGATCGCAAACAGCTGAATTTCCCAGGTTCTCGCCAGTTGCCTCGTTGTCTTGTTGACGAGCGGCGGGAACCGTACGGAGACTCGTATCATACGTCGCGCGAACCAAAGTGGCCATCCCCACTCGGCCCTGGATCAATCGACAAGCGAGCACGCTTCGGCGGTCCGCACCACATTCGCCGCGCAGCTTGATCGAGGGGTCGTCCACATCACTCTCACATCACGCTGGTGCAACGCATCTGATTGGCGCCGGGGTGGAACATAGGCCGCTGCAATCCAACAGAACAGACAATCACTGGCGGATGCCCCGCCTGGAAGCCGTTTCGGCAACTTTCGGATGCAGAAGATGGACTGCTGTCCTATCGATCTAGACCAGTGCGGCAACTTCGGCAGGGTCAATTCCCTGGACCGCCGCACGGCGCTTTTTGCTACCATGGCACGCGCCACGGTTGTGGAGTGACATTTTGGCCGGGAAAAGACGGCGGGGGGGCTGGGAAAACCGCCGTGCGGCGTGCCAGAATAGATGGACAACGTAACGTGTTGAGGAATAGGGGCCGGCAACGTGACGGTTATGGGTGTTTGCCAAACTGGGAGGTCGAACCATGAAACGGGTGCAAAGTGCCGTCGGTAGTCTGCTGCTGTTGCTGTTGAGCTGTTCGCTGCCATGGACGGCTGCCAATGCGGAGGATACCGACGACGGAAGACTTCGAATCATCTGTTTCGGCGCACATCCAGATGATGTGGAATTCAAGGAGGGGGGAACGGCGGCGAAGTGGGCTCGGCTAGGACACCATGTGAAGCTTGTGTCGGTAACCAATGGAGACATCGGCCACTGGCAGATGGCGGGTGGAGCACTGGCCCAACGCCGAACGCGAGAAGTCGAGGAGGCTTCGCAGGTGCTGGGGACCACCGCCCAGGTGATGGATATCCACGACGGCGAGTTATTGCCGACCCTCGAGCATCGCCAGGCGATTGTCCGGTTGATTCGCCAGTGGAAGGCCGATATTGTGATCTCGCATCGGCCGTGGGACTATCATCCGGACCACCGCTACGTGGGTGTGCTGGTGCAGGATGCGGCCTATATGGTGACGGTTCCCTTCTTCTGTCCCGACACAACACCTTTGAAGTCCAACCCGGTATTCCTTTATTCGAGCGATCGGTTCCAGAAGCCGTATCCGTTCAGGGCGGACATTGCCGTCGCTATCGACGACGTCTTCGAACAGAAACTACTGGCGATCAGCAAGCTGGAATCGCAGGTATTCGAGGGGGGGGCGAACGGCAGCGCCGAGAGCCTGCAGAGTATTCCTCCGGCATCGGAACCCGACAAGCGGCTCGAGTGGGCGCGCCAGCGTTGGAGTCAGCGGCAGGCCGGCGAAGCGAATCAGTATCGCGAGACGTTGATCAAATGGTACGGCGAAGAACGCGGCAAACAAATCAAGTTCGCCGAGGCGTTCGAGATATGCGAGTATGGCCGTCAACCGAGCTCGGACGAGATCAAGCAGCTCTTCCCTTTCTTCGGTCCGTCAGAGAATCACTAGAGAGTCGGGAGAACGAGGATGTGCGAGTTGGTACGCATGCCGCCGCGCGCTGGGACGGCCCCCCCTTGGCTGTGGAGCGTATCCACGTCCTGGCTGGTCCTGTTGGCGGCCACCAACTGTTACGGCCAACTGGCTTCACCGGGCGGGCCGGCGTCCCTGGCGGCCGGCAGCGAGCTGAGTAAGGCGTCGGCAGACGATGAGCTGGCACGGGATGTGCGCGAGTTGGTGAGGCGGCTGGATGCGGAGCAATTCAGTGAACGGAATGAAGCCACGCGGCAACTGCTGGCGAAGGGGGCTCTCTGCGTGCCGCTGCTGATCGAGTCGCTGGGGAGTGAATCGCGCGAAGCAAGGTTTCGCGTGGCAGGGATCTTGCGCGGTAGTTTCACCTTTGACGACATGGCATCGCACTTGATCGGCGCGATTGACAAGAAGTATGGTGCCGAGGCCCGTCTGATCTTGCGAGATCGCGCTCTGTTGCAGGTGGCTGAAGCGGCGGAGATGGAGAATACGAAGACGCTGTTCGCCTTTTGGGGGACTGATATCGAAGCGTTACGCAGACGGGTGCTGTTCGACCTGATGGATGTGCGGGGAGGGCCGCAGGCAGGAGACGTCGTCGCCCCCTTGATCGGTTTGCGCGACAAGGCCGAGCAGTTCGACAAGGTGCTGTCGCGTCTGAGCGACATGTCGCTGGCGTTTGATCATCGGCATAGTCCTGGATTCCTGATTGCCCAGACGCTCGCGCAGGGCCTGCTGCATGACGACCAGAGGCAAATCGGCTTTACTCATCACTACGTGGAATCCCTGGAGAACCTTGCCCAGCACCTGCAGCGTGAAGAGTTGTCTGGGGGGGCGATCAGGAAGGAGATTGCCGACCGAGCGAATATGAGTGATGGAGCGGCGGCGTTCTTGGTGCGGATGCTCGATGAAAACGGCACGGAGTACCGGACGATGACCCAGCGGTTGGGCGTTTCCGCCGCGATGATTCAGAGCGAGTTCTTTCGCGGGCTAAGTCAACCGGATACGAAAGAGTGCTTTCGTTGCGTCGGCAAGGTCCACATCGCGGACATGTTGCTGGAATCGCTGGACGAGTGGCCCGCTGCCCCGGATGATGGCGTGGTCCGTCACGTAATCGACTGCATCGTGACGACTATCGCGTCGGGCGACAAGCCGAAAGCGCTGGCCTTGCTGGACGCTCTGCAAGGCTGTGGTGATCTCGCCAGGCACAACCTCGATGTGCGGGCCGGTTGGGGCCAGCGGCTGGCGACAAGATTGTGCCTGGCGGCTCAGGTTGCGCCGAACAGTCGCGAATACCACCCTGTCCGTGCCATTCACGATCGAATCGTGCGACTCATCGATCTGGGAATCCAGCCCGATCACGACTTATTCCCCCGCGACTTCGCCGATCGGTACCTGGCGAGCGAGCCGGCGTGTATTGACGAAAATTCGCGTGCCGCGCTGGGACGCTACGTGCGGATTCTTGAGGAGTTGGGGAAGGCCAACGAGAGTCTGGAGCAAACGGGAGTACGGCAATTCCTGCTGCTGATGGTCGCCAGCCTGCTCGACAAGCAGCAACTGCTCGAGGCGGGAGCCTCGGAAGTCACGGACTGGTTGGACCGGCAGAAACAGGGAAGCCCGGAGGACGCCTCGAAGTCGCTCGACGCAACCCTCGGCACGTGGGCCCAAGAGCGGATCACGGGAATGGCCAGGTAGCGCGGCCTGTCGGCCGCTGGGAACGCCGATGCAGCTTCCCCGCGGCCAAGCTTCCCCGCGGCCAGGGTTCTCCGCGGGCCCGTCCCTCTTCGGCTCAGTCGAGTTCGAGTGGTTTGACCTGCCAGATGTCGTGGCAATATTCGCGAATCGTGCGGTCGGACGAAAAGAATCCGCAGCGAGCCGTATTGAGGATGGACATGCGGGTCCAGGCCTCTTGATCCTGGTAGGCGGCGGCGGCCGTTTCGCAGCAACTGACGTAGGACCTGAAATCAGCCAGCAGCAGGTATTCATCACGCTGGAGCAGGGCGTCGACAAGCGGCCGAAACAGTTCTCGGTCGCCGTTGGAAAACTGCCCCATGGCAATCGCATCGATGGCCGCCTTCAGCTCGACATCCTGATGGTAATAATCCAGCGGATTGTAGCCGCGCTGTTTGAGCTCGATCACTTCTTCGGCGTTCAAGCCGAACAGGAAGAAATTGTCGGCTCCCACACAATCGCGAATCTCGACATTGGCTCCGTCAAGCGTCCCGACCGTGACGGCTCCGTTGAGGGCGAACTTCATGTTGCCGGTTCCCGACGCTTCTTTGCCCGCCAAGGAGATCTGTTCGGACACGTCCGCCGCCGGATAGATCCGCTCTGCCAGCGAGACATTGAAATTGGGGGGAAAGACGATGCGCAGTCGACCATCCACGTCGCCGTCGTTGTTAATGACTTCCCCCAGGCCGTGAATCAGCCGAATAATTCGCTTGGCCAGGAAATAGCCGGGAGCCGCCTTGGCGCCGAAGATGAAAGTGCGTGGCAGCATCTCGACGGTGGGGTCGGTCTTCAGGCGGTGAAACAGCCAGATGATGTGCAACGCTTTGAGCAGCTGTCGCTTGTACTCATGCAGTCGTTTCACCATGATGTCAAAGAGCGAGTCAATGCGGACATCGGCCCCCGTGGTTTGGTGCAACAGAGGCGCCAGGGCGATCTTGTTCTGCTGTTTGACCTCGCGCCAAGCAGCGCAAAAGTCGGCATCGTCCACATACTTCTCGAGCTGACCGAGTTGCGTGAGGTCGGTGAGCCAGCCCTCTTCGATCTTGGAGCTGATCAGTCCAGACAGACGGGGATTGGCCAGTCGGAGAAAACGCCGGGGAGTCACGCCGTTTGTCTTGTTCTGGAAGCGATCCGGCCATAGTTCCGCAAAATCGGGGAGCGTGCGTTCGCGGAGCAGCCGGGATTGGAGTTCCGCCACCCCGTTGACCGCGAAGCAGCCGACCGTGGCCAGATGAGCCATGCGAATCTGCCGTTGCGGCCGTTCCTCGAAAATCGATACGCGCTCCACACGCTGTTCGTCACCGGGAAACCTCGCCCGCACTTCCTCCAGAAATCGCCGATTGATCTCGTAGATAATCTCCAAGTGCCGCGGCAGCAAGCTGCCAAACAAGGTGATCGGCCATTTCTCCAGAGCCTCCGGCAGCAGCGTGTGACAGGTATAGGCAAAACAGCCCTGAGTGATGCTCCAGGCCTGATCCCAATCCAGCCCCTCCACGTCCATCAGTATGCGCATCAGTTCCGGAATAGCGACCACCGGGTGCGTGTCGTTCAGTTGGATCGCGACTTTCTCGGGGAGTTGGTTCCAGTCGTCATTCCGCAAGCGAAATCGTCGCAGGATGTCGTGCAGCGAACAGGCCACAAAGAAATACTGCTGCTGCAGACGCAGCTGCTTTCCCTGCGGCGTGGCATCGTTGGGATAGAGCACTTTGGTAATCGTCTCGGACTTGACCTTTTCCTCTACCGCCCGCGCGAAGTCGCCGTTGTCGAACAGACGAAAATCAAACTCCTCGGTGGCACAGGCACGCCAGAGCCGCAAGATATTCACCGTTGTCGTGGCGTAGCCGGGCACCAGATTCGTGTACGGCTCACCTAACACCTCCCGACCCGGCAACCAGCGCACCCTGAGACGCCCTCGTTCGTCCGAGTAGGTTTCGGTCCGACCCCAGAATCCCACCTTGACCATGTCGTCCGATTGCGGAAACTCCCAGGGGTTGCCGTACATCAGCCACTCGTCCGGCTTCTCGACCTGCCAGCCATCTTCAAACGTCTGGCGAAAAATGCCGAATTCGTAGCGGATACCATACCCGACGGCCGGAATGTTGAGTGTGGCGAGCGAGTCGATGAAGCAAGCTGCCAGACGCCCCAAACCGCCGTTTCCGAGGCCTGGCTCGAGGTCCAGGTCAATGCAATCATTGAGATCCAGGCCGTGCTTGGCCAACGCTTGTTGCGCAAGATGCCACGTGTCCGTGTACAACATGTTCTGGCTGAGCTGTTTGCCCGGCAAATACTCCGCCGACAGGTAATAGACGAACTTGGGATTCGCTCGAAACTGGGCTTCCGTCGTCCTGCGCCAACGGTCGATCAAGTGATTCCGGACGGTGTATGAGAGGCCCATGTAGACGTCATGCATGCTCGCCGACTGCACCGCCTGGCCGTGCGTATGATAAAGATTGTCCACCACGCGCTGTTCAAAAGATTCCACTGTGAGCGGAACTTGGGACGGCATCGTCTTCTTCATGTTGGCATTCACTGGCGGTATCCTCCGTGTTGGTGTTCGGAGCGGTCGCGGTACATTGTCTGGAACCATGTTGTCAATCGCGTCGTGCGCCGAGGCCCCTTACGTGGGCCATCGCCACGACCACACTCGTGCTGGAAAACCGAAATTCGGATCTGCGAAAACCGAGAACAAGCACGTTGGTTCGAGTCTACTTGACCCAAGTCTACCTCATGGCAGGGATCTGTCAGGTCTGGTTCTAACGATTAACGCACCTCGGGCGGCAATGCGCCCGCAGCAGGCGGGTGGCACGTGCTTATCGTATCACGTTCCAGGTTTGAAGTAACGCGGTGCCCGATACGGAGTTCGGCGTACCGGGCGAGTCCCAGCCGCCACCGACTGCCTGGCTCGACGCTGCCCGGGCTGGGCCGGATTGCTGGTTGTCAGGCCACCCCCACCGGGGATTCGCGCACGGGGTAAAGACCCCCCAGACGACCCGTGCCACTGGCGTCTACCAGTGCGGCACTGGCCGCGGGAGCCATACGAAGCGTGACCAGGATACCACCCGCAGTTGCTTCGGACCCCGGTCTTGGCCAAGAATGCCTCGGTGCGCTGGTCGCATCCCCCCTGTCACTCGCTCGTGACGCGACCCGCAATAAAAACGTCACCCGCGAACATCCCGGAGGATGCGGATTGGCCGCAATCCGAGGGAGAGACCCGGCATTCGAAGGGCGAAGACCGTCAACGCGTTCAGACAAACGACTTGGCCGCGTACGCATCCGGTCGCAGCGGCAACTGCCCCGACATCATCAGGTAGGCGGTGGTCTTCATGATCGCCACGAGCGGCACGGCCGCCACCAGTCCCACGCAGCAGGCCATGAATCCGACGAGGCCGATGCCGGCACCCAGCAACCACACCAGGATCACGGTGCCCATGTTTCCGCGCATGATCATGCGGGCCATTTCAAATGACTCGAGGACCGTCGTCTTCCTGTCGAGGACCAGGTAATAACAGGGCCACCAGAGCATCGCGATAATAATGCCCGGCACAATACAGAGGAGCAAGCCAAACCCCACGGCCAGGGCGTAGAGGATGAGCACTCCCAACACACTCAGGAAGACTGGCCCGCCGCGAAAGAGTTCGTCGAATTCGACCGGCTGGTTACGGGCCAATTTCAGCGTGATACGCGTGTAACCGATGCCTAGGAAAATGCCCACCAATTGAGAGGTCAGGTCGATCATCAGCGACAGCAGAACCCCGACTTCGCGCAACCTCATATGGGCCACGACCTGGGACAGGAAAACGAACACCAGGGTGACTCCGAACAGCACCAATGTGGCACCGATCAACAGTCCGAGATTCTTCTGCCACAAGGCGGCGGCATAATTGAGAATGCTCGCAATATCCGCCGGTACGTTGCCCAGCTTGCCGCCCAACGAGGGTTCCGATGGGGCGTAATAGCCTGCCTGGGGTGCCAGATACGGATTGGCCGGAGCGGATTGAAAGGGAGACCCGCCGGGCGGGAACAGCGGCTCTTCGGGCAGCAATCTCAGATCGTCCTCGGTCGCCGGAGGGATGGGGATCTCGTTAACCTGGCTACACTTGGGGCACTTCGCCCGCTTACCGGCCGCCTCGTCCGACACGCGCAATTTCTGTCCACACTGGGCACATGAGAACTCAATACTCATTCGCAACCGTCCCCACCGTGCATTACTCGTAGAGCCCGAGACCACATGCGATGACTCAAGACGCCTCAAGGCATTCTTTGATAGCGGTTCAGTTGGAAGCTTGCAAGCTGGGCTGTAACGATTTCGTTGGGGACACCGGGTTCTTGCCTGCGAACTGCCGTTTTCGCAGCTGAGACGCTGTGGAATCGGAGTTAAGAAGAGATGGTCACGATGCGCGCGCCACGCAGGCCCGGTCGCGGCAAAGGCGGCCGGGGAGTGTTACGAGAAAACCAGGCGCAACGCAAAAACGCCCGCCAGCAGCAATACGAGCGTGTTGAATGCCGATTGAGAAATGCGTTTGTGCACCGCGACTCCCGCCAACGCACCGATCACGAGCATCGGTGCGACGCACAGGTCCAGCTTCAGTGTGGCGGGTGTGATGACCCCGACCATCAGCTGAATCGGGATTTTACTGACATTCACGAAGAAGAAGAACCAGGCGGAAGTGCCTATGAACTCGTGTTTGTCCAGCTTCTTGCTCAGCAAGTAGATTCCCATAGCGGGGCCCGCCGCGTTCCCGACCACTGTGCCGAAGCCCGCCAGAAAGCCCATCATCGCCACAAACCACCGCTGATCCGGCAACTTCTCCCAGCCAAAGCGTTGTCGAGCGAAATGCAGCGTCAGGAGCGCGAGAATAATGGCGCCGATGAGCACACGCAGCCAATCGCTGTTGAGCATCCCCAGTACGAAGTAACCCGGGACCATGCCCACCACAACGTAAGGAAAGAGCTCTCCCAACCGGTTCCAACGAGCGTGACGCCGGTAGTAGAAGACGGCAAACATGTCGCCCAGAACGAGGAGCGGGACCATGGCCCCGACCGACAATTTCGTATCTTCCCGAAACACCTCGACCATCATCGCGATGGCAGGCATGCCGGCACCGGGGATACCGGTCTTGGAAAAACCGACCAGAAACGCGGCTCCCCCGCCCAACAACAGTCCGGTCAGGGTGAATCCTGAAAGGAAGTAGGCAGTATATTGGGTAAGCTGGCTGGTTCGTTCCGGAATCGACGGCATTCGCAGCGCCTGTGTTGCGGGGCTGGTGCAAGAGGAACGAGAACATGCGCGGGCTATGCCGGCCCCACACTGCGGGTCCCCCATCCCGACATTGAGATCCATTCTCGGGGGCGAACCGCGACTTGTCTACCGCCCTGCACAGCCTCTACCTGGCTCGTCTGGCCGCGTGTTTTTGCGCCCGCTGGCTGGCCGCATTGTCACGACTCGTCGCCACGGCCACGCATCAGGCGAGATGTCGGCGAAGTACCGGTCGTGCAGTCGACCATACACCATCGCACATGTTCTCCTCGAAAACAGCGCAAACTAATGAGGTGGGGTATGCGAACGCAACAACTGTTCTAAAATACCCATACTGTAATAGCAGGGAGCTTTTCCGGCGTGAAATCGGTAGGTAGCGGCGGGCGGGCTGACGCTTTGAGCAGAAAAAATTCTTCGTTAAGCCGCTGCTCGGTTTCGGGTCATTTCGGCCGCTTGAAATTCGGACCACGAGCTGATGTCGTGTTTCGCGGTGGGGGGGCTGCCAATGTTTTCCCCCGTTTCGAGCGAACTGAGGCAGCAGGTAATTTCCTCACAGGGTGATGAAAAGCAAGGGTATGACGCATGGACAAGAAAATTGAAAAGGCCTTCAACGACCATCTCAATGCGGAGTTCTTTTCTTCCTATCTATACCTCTCGATGTCCAACTATTTCGTGGCGTCGAATTTGGAGGGCATGTCCGCCTGGATGCGGATCCAGACGGACGAGGAACGGATGCATGCGA
The DNA here is from genome assembly GCA_963802295.1 of uncultured Planctomycetota bacterium. Taxonomy (GTDB): domain Bacteria; phylum Planctomycetota; class Planctomycetia; order Pirellulales; family Pirellulaceae; genus JAJRVM01. Next base: position 321,659 of record CAWDIM010000021.1, read on the forward strand.
TGAAGTTCATCGACTTCATCAACGATCGCGGCGGTCGCGTCGTGCTCGACCAGATTGAAAAGCCGAAAACAGAGTGGGTGAGCCCCTTGGAAGCCTTCCAAGAGGCCTATGCCCATGAGCAGCTGATCAGCAAGAAAATTAACGCGTTGGTTGACCTCGCCATCAAGGAAAGCGATCACGCCACCAACACGTTTCTGCAGTGGTTTGTCAGTGAGCAGGTGGAGGAAGAAGCCACCGCACAGGCCATCGTCGGAAAGCTGGAGCTGATTCGTGACAATCCGATGGGGCTGCTTATGATCGACCAGCAGCTTGGCCAGCGCACGCCGAGCGCCGCTTCGTCCGCCGCCAGTGCCGCTGAGTAGCCAGTGCCGCTGAGTAGATTGGGGATCGGCTGGGCCCGCCGCGCCGCTGTGTTCGGATTGCGTGAATGACCAGCGACGGTAGCTCGGCTGCGGAATTTCCCCCCGGTTCAATCGGTGTGCTAGGTCGCGCTGCGGGTTTCGAACAAGCACTGACCGGGCGTCCTGGTGGCTTACCACCGTTGTGGATTACCATCCTAACCGTCTCCCCACTCGCACCAACAGGGACGGAGTATGACCCGACGTTTCCACGTAGTTGTCACCGATTACCTCGACGATGATTTGGCGCCGGAGCGAGCGATCCTCGATGGCTGCGCCGAGATTGTGGCCCTGGCGGCCAGCCAGGAGGAGCAGTTGATCGGGAAGATCGAATTCGCGGATGCCGTGATTCTCTATCACGAACTGTCGCTGTCGCGCGGCACGATCGAGCGGTTGGAAAATTGCCGGCTGATTGTGCGCGGGGGGGTGGGGGTCGACAACGTCGACCTGCAGTGCGCCAGGCAACGCGGCATTCCCGTGGCCAACGTGCCGGACTATGGTTCGGAGGAAGTCGCCGATTCAGCGCTGGCCATGGCCTTGTCGCTGACGCGAGGCGTCTGCTTCTTGAATACGCGGATGCGGGCCGGTCGCGGCCGCTGGTCGCCGCAGGAAGTGGCCCCCTTGGCACGCTTGCGGGGCAGCCGATTTGGGATCGTGGGACTGGGACGGATCGGCACCGCCGCGGCCTTACGCGCCAAGTCGTTCGGTCTGGACGTGCTCTTCTACGATCCCTACAAACCGGATGGCTACGACAAAGCACTCGGGATCAGGCGATGCGAAACGTTGGAGGAACTGCTGGAGGCGGCCCTGATCGTCAGCTTGCACTGCCCTCTGACCGACGAGACGCGGCATATGATGCGGGCCGAAACGATCGCAAGAATGCCTCCGGCAAGCTATCTCGTCAATACCGCACGCGGCGAGATCGTCGACACGTCGGCGATTCCCGCTGCCATCGAGTCGGGGCGATTGGCGGGAGTCGGTATCGATGTCCTGCGCCGCGAACCACCGGCTGATGACGATCCGCTGATCGTTGCCTGGCGCGATCCGAGTCACCCGGCGTTTGAACGGCTGATCGTGAATCCCCACGCCGCCTTTTATTGTGAACAGGGGATGATGGACATACGCCACAAAACGGCGGAAGCGTGCCGACGAGCCCTGCTCGGCCTTCCCCTTCGCAACGTGGTGAATTGAAGCCGTTTTTTGCATGGCTACGATGGCCGAAGCGTGGCGGCGCTACGAGTGTCCCCCATCCCTGACCCGCTGCGCCGGTTTCCCCTGAGCTCGCCTCAGGGGGACCACAACTGGCCCGCTACCGACAGCGCCCACACACGCAGCCGGTTTCCCCTGAGCTCGCCTCAGGGGGACCACAACTGGCCCGCTACCGACAGCACACACACGCGCAGCCGGTTTCCCCTGAGCTTGCCTCAGGGGGACCACAACTGGCCCGCTACCGACAGCACACATACGCAGCCGGTTTCCCCTGAGCTTGCCTCAGGGGGACCACAACTGGCCCGCTACCGACAGCGCACCCACGCCCAGCCGGTTTCCCCTGCGGCGAGCTCTGCGAAATCAGGGGCATGGCGTGCTCGACAGTCGGAAGGCATCGCAGGTCGCGACGGCGGCGGGAGCCGTCGCCGGGACCGGCCCGTTTCCGCTCAGTAAGGTTTGTACAGACCGGGGATCGGGAACGGATAGAAGCCGTCCGGGCCGGGCATGTGGCGCGGTTTGGCATCCCAGGCAATCACTTCCGGGCTCTCCTGCGGACCCTGTGCGACGGCTTCATCCCACTTGACGACCAATCCGGAGTGCGTGGCCATGCGTCCCAGGACGGCGGTCATGCTGCTGACTGCACCAAACCACCCTTCGTTGAGCTTGGTGTCGGCAGCGAGCGCCTTGATCAGGTCGACGTGTTCCTGCACGTAGGGGTTGCCGCTTTCGAGTTTCGGCCCACCGCCGACGGATACATCGCGGCTACCCTTGGTGGCGTGCACGAACTCACTGACAGCTTCCCAGGTTCCCGGCTGATGGCGGGACTGGCTGAACACTTTGGTGCCGTCGGCATAGGTGAACTCGACGCTATGATGATCAAAGATGTCACCGTAATTGCCACGGTTGCCGCGACCGCCGATGCCGTTAGCCTCGACCGGGTGCGCGGTTTGTGGGTTTCCGTCTTTGTTCATGACCCAGTTGGCGATGTCGATGTTGTGAACATGCTGTTCCACGATATTGTCACCGTAGAGCCAGAGGAAGCAGCCCCAGTTGCGAATCTGGAACATCATCTCCTCGGGATCGTTTTGCGGCGCGGCTCCGAGATCGCGGGCGCCACCTCCGGAACCGTTCCAATAGACGCGCAGGAACTCGACGTCACCCAGTTTACCATCATGAATCTCCTGGATGCCTTGGAGATATCCGGCCTGATGGTGCCGTTGCAGACCAACCACAACTTTGAGATTCTTCTGATCGGCCAGTTCGTTGGCTGCCACGATCGTGCGGTAGCCGGGGGCGTCGGTACAGAGTGGTTTCTCCATAAAGACGTGCTTACCGGCCTTGACCGCGGCCGTGTATTGCAGCGGTCGAAAACCGGGCGGAGTGGCCAACAGCACAACGTCGACCCCGCAATCGATGGCCTGCTGGTAGGCGTCCAAGCCGACGAAAACCCGCTCGGGTGGAACATCGATGTTGGCTTCCCAGTTTTCTTTCAGTCCTTTCAGCGATCGCCGTGCGCGGTCCTCAAAGACATCCGCCACGGCCACCAGCTTGATCGGTCGACCGACGATCTTGGCCGCGTTCATGCAATCGGCGGCGGCACCCGTGCCGCGACCACCGCAACCAATCAACGCAATCTTCAACTCGTCGCTGTCGGCGGCATGTACGCCGCGGGCAAGACCGGTCTGCAACGCTGCGACCGCACCGGCGGCGACCGCCGTATGCTTCAGAAATTCGCGTCTGGATGAGGGAATCTGGTTCATTCGTGTGCTCCTTGGAGGAAATTGCCTTGGATGTTACTTAACGCGGCCGCTGGCCGCTACCAAACTTGGAAAATCGAAATCCCCAATTCGGAAACCAAAACGAATTCAAATGACAAGAAATGAAGAGACAACTGTCGCGGCCGGCAAAACCACAGTCATGATCCGCCGGCAGACTCTCACCACGGAAGCATGCTAAGGCGTCCTCCGTTCTCCCTTTCCCTTCTCCCTTCCTCCCTTTCTCCCTTATTCCCTGTTTTCTGTCATTCACATTCGTTTGGTATTTGGTGCTTCGGATTTCGGATATCGAACAGGTGCGCACGGTGCGCGCATGTTACGCCCTAACACTCGAAAGTTCGTGCTGATGGCTTGTGGGCCTCAGCGCCAGTCTATCTGTCCAGTTGAGCCCCTGCAACGGCCGACGGACCTGAAGGGAGTGTCACGACACTGGGTTGCTTGCCCGGCGCGAATCCGCAATCTGTCCCACGCTCTGGCGACGGAATGTGCCTGGCACGCTCGCCATTCGCGTCCCAATTCGGCGCGTGTCATTCGGCGGCCGTCTGCAGCTTCTTCCAGGCGGCCATCGATCGCGCCAGGTGCTCTTGAGCATCACCTTCGATGCCATAGCACATCAGGCCGATGGGGCCCGCGTAGCCGAGCGCGTCGAACTTCCGCAGCAGTTCCAGGATGTCGAACGATCCCTGGTCCAGTGGCTGTATCAATCGCTTCCAATCGGGGTCGCCCTTACCGGCCAAGTCGGCTCCGTTGATCGTGACGCCCTGCAGATGCGGTTGGGCTTGTTTCAACACTTCGTCCAGCGTGTCGAGTGGTTCATTACGCAGGAAGTGGCAGAGATTGAAGATCACGCCGCAATTGGGCCGCCCGACCTGCTGGGCCACGGCGACCGCTTGGGGGACGGTCGCGACCCAATCGCCGGTGTGGGGGTAGATGCCGATCCGCACACCGACGCGAGCCGCCTGATCACTGATCTGCTGTAAGACGGAAACGGCACGATCCATCCCCGGCGGGTCACCGGCCGGCAGTCCCGATAGCACGACATATACAAGGACATCACGGTCTTTCAGGGATGGCAGGACCGCTTGAAACGCCGCCACCTGCTCAGCGGCATCCTGGGACAGATTGACGGACGTACCGACCAGGAATAACCGCAATTTGGCTTCATCCAAGGTGGCCAGTCGCTCTGGCAGTCCCGCCAATCCCACGTGCCCTGCGCCGTCGAAACCGAGTTGTTTGAGCATGGCAGCCTGCTGCTGCACGTCGCGCTGGCGGGCATCGGGAATATCGAAGCAGAAGGCATACAAGGGACGCTTGGCCTGTTTCGCGTCGGGCGCGGCGGCCGTTGCGAGTGCTGGTGCGAAGAACAGCACGGCGAGCAACTGTGAAATCAGGAGACCGCGGGCGGTGACGTGTCGTAGCATGGTCTTTCTCCACACGTATGAGGACCTCGTGACAAAGTATGTGCGTGCCAGACGAATCTCATGGCCCCTGTTCATTTGACGGTTCCTAACGCGGCCGCTGGCCGCAGCCAATCAGGAAATCCGACATCCTAAATCCAAAATTCGAAATCCTAAACAAATTCGAAATCCAAGAACTCAAGAGAATAACCTCCGCGGCCGGCAAAACTCCAGTCATGGGCCACAAGCAGATTCTCACCAGCACCATGCCCTGCTGTCCTCCGATCTCCCTTCCTCCCTTCCTCCCTTCCTCCCTTCTTTCTGTCATTCTGTCATTCGAATTGGTTTGGGATATTTCTCATCTCGGTCTTCGGATTTCGGATTTGTTTCCAACATGCGTGCACCGTGCCCGCACGTTACAGCTTAGCACTTGAATCGTAAGTTGCATCAGCGAAAGAGTTCGGTATGCTCGTGGCTCAGACGCTGGATTGACGCATCCGCAGTACTGAGTGAATACGCGATGACGTCGGGATGTTGTTGGCAGTATGCACGACTGGCCGGTTCATCCATGACCATCAAGGCGGTGGAAATGGCATCCGCGGCTGCGGCTGTTGCGGCACCCGCCCACGCCATGCGCCGATGAGTTGCCGGACGTCCGGTGTGCGGGTCCACAATGTGATTTCCTCTGACCAAAGTGCCCGACCCGCTGAAAGCGGCTTGCCTCAAACGCAGGTTCATCGTCCGTTCCGCGGGGCCGAATCGCACGGACCAGCCGTCGGTGGCGGGTGGAGGCTGGCCGGCAAGCATCGTGCTGGCGCTGGCGCGGAGCAAGAACCGGGTCACATCCCAGTCCAGCAGCACGGTGGCCAGGCGATCCAGGGCGAACCCCTTGCCGATCCCACCCAGATCCAACACCACGTGCTTGCTCGCCACACGCACGCTCGGCGGGATCGGCAGGAGTGTCAACAGCTGCGCGGCGGTGCGCGGCGGTTGATGTTGATAAGCGACATTGAACGCGCCGTGGGTATCCGCTTCGATCTGCAGAGCAATCCGCAGGCAATCGTAAGTGTCCGGATGTAATACCAGTGTCCGTTCCGCCTCAACCCGGGCGATCTGTGAGACCTCGCTGTGCGGCACGAAACGGCTCAGCAGATTCTCCAGGCGGTCGAGTTCATTCAATGCCTCGGCAGCCGCCTGTCGAGCGTACTCGCGATCGTCGTGCGCGATGGTAACCCGGAAGTCGGTTGCCATCGCCTCGCGCCGGAGCGTGACGGTGGCTGAAGATTGGTCACTGGTCACTGGTTGTTCTTGGTGGGCGCCGTCCCGCCATTGCTTCTTGATGCGAGTAAGGTTTAGGATTTCGAGATCTGTGGGGGCGCTGACAAACGACTTGCGTTGATTCGGAAACGCGAGCCATGTCCGCGAATCAAGGGGCCCTCAATCGAAAACGATGCAGGCAAACACCAGGTCGCCGTCCAAGGCCGTCATGTACACCCATGGCAGTAGAGAACCCGGTCGTCCGACAAACCACGATCACGAGCGTACGAGGTCGAGCTACAGAGCGTAATCCGCGGCGGTGAGAGCGAGTGTCTGGCGTTGTTGTACTGCCTGGAGTCGCCTTGAACGCCGCGACCTGGCTGGCCCAAGCCACTTCCGCCGGGCAGCGAAGCGTCTCTTGGCCGCGCACGGCGGCGAAAAAATTGGCCAGGTGAGGCGCGCAACTAGCCTCCGTCTGCAATGTGGGCATCTGGTATAATTCGACGTCACCGCTCACGCGCACTTCCAGCTCAACCTCTTCACCGCCTTCGGCTGTCGTCTCGGCTGCTGGCTTCACGAGATACTGCTTGCTCACCCACGGGTCCCAGTCGCCGGCGCTCATTTCACGACCGATCCGAGTCCATCGCGAGTTTTCGGAAATCTGCAGTGAACCTTCCGATCCCTGGAACCGTTCGTACTGGCGCATGCCATCGGAGCTGGTGGTGGTGAGCATATTGCACGCCGCCCGCAGCGTCCCTTTTGGTCCAGGATACTCGTAGATCGACATGACCGTATCGAGATTCGGACGTTCGGGATAGTAATCGTTCCCACCGCTGGCAAGCACTGCCTGCGGCGGCGCGTTCAGGAACCAGTTGCAGACATCCAGCTGTTGGCCGACATAGGCACAAAACGGTCCGCCGCAGTATTTCGGATACCACATCCAGTTTCGGAACTCACCCATATTCTCGTAGCCGAACTGCTGCAGCAACTTTTCGTCGATGACAAAACGCTTGGGCCAGCCGCGCAGGTCCGCAGCTTCCTGCGCCCACTGCGTCTGTACCGTCGTCAGCGTTCCCGGCAATTGGGCTTCGAGCAAGAGACGTTCGTACATGTGGCGATAACGAGTGCTGCTGCGCCGCTGGTAGCCGACTTGCAGCAGTTGACTGGTCCGTTTGGCAGCTTGCACGATCGTGCGAGTGGCGTCGAGCGTATGGCCCAACATGGGTTCGCAGTATACGGGCAGGGCATTTTCGAGACATCCCACCACTTGCTCGGCGTGCGCGAAATCGGGGGTCGCGATCAGCACTGCATCGAGTGATTTTTCCTTGTCGAGCATTTCGCGGAAGTCGATGTACGTGGTGACCTGCTGGTTGTAACGCTCCAGGTATTTCTGGCCGAAGTTCCGCGCGTACTCCCAGATGTCGCACAGGGCGCGGAAACGAACATTGGGAATTTGCCGGACCGCGTTCAGCAAAACTCGTCCCTGATAGCCGACGCCAATCAATCCCAACTGGAGCTCGTCCTCTGGGCCCGCGGGGGCGGGGGACGCGTCCTGGCGGGCATGAGCGGAAGTTGCCGCGGAAACCAGCGGTACCATCAGGCTGGACGCGGCTACAGCAGTGGTCTTCATGAAGTCGCGACGTCTCATTGGATTTCTGTCATTCGAATTGGTTTGGGATCTGGTGCGTCGAATTCTGAATTTCTCTCAAACATGTGCTCACCGTGCGCATGTTGCCACCTGACACTCCAACAAGCAGTCGTCAGCAAGTAGCGGAGCGGGGAAACGGACCGCAGCGTCGACACCACCCGAAGTAACTCGGCGTACGCGTCTACGTGGATGAATTCACATCGCCGTCAGGCCGCTCGCTGAGATGCGACACTGTCGCATCTCAGCGAAGCTCGGCATTCCCACTGTTCCGTCTCGTCCGGCGTCCCGGAGTCGTGCAAGCCTCCTCAGACGGGCTGCGGCCGGCTTCGTTTGGCCGCGGCAAACGTCTCGCGGACCAGACGCGCGTCTTCCTCGATCTCGAAGTCAAACATTCCGGCCAGCACATAGTCGGCGCCGCCGTCAAAGGCGTATTGGAAGGCGTCCTTGGGCGGGATAGCGCCGGCGGCCATGACTTTGTAGGCGATCCAGGGCTTCTTGATCCCCTGCATGACTTCCATCACGTGTTCCGGATCGGAACAGAAGCTGGAGTCGAATTCGAGGTTGGCCGTGGGGTATTTGTGGTGGTGGAACGTCTTCAGGTAAAAGTCGATGGGAAGCCCGGCTTTCTCGCAGTCTTCCAGGGGGCCGATGCGATGTGCGCCCAACCCGGTGGGCAGGCCGTGTGCCTTCACCAGATCGACGGCTTGGCCAATCAAGTCCATTTTGGCAGGCGATGTTCGTTCGGCGGCGTCGGCGGCCGCGATGTTCTTGCCGAACCCGCACAGCACGTCGGCCTCGACACCGGAGATGTAAAGGGCGTCGGTGCCGGCATCGACGAGCTCTTCGATTTCACGGCTAAAACGCTCAAAGTTGTCGCACAGCGCGTGAAACGTACAGGTGATCCAGAGCATTTTGCCGCCGCGTCTGCGGTGCTCCTGCAACAGCTTGATCGTGGCCGGCACATTGTGCACGACGACGGTATTGATGCCGTTGTTCTCGGCAGTAGCCAGCGTTTCAAGGATCTTCTCGTCCGTATTGTAGTGCTTGGCCAGCGAGTAGACATATTTCAGGTCGCGGCTGTGCGTATAGTGGGTCAACAGGTTGCCTCCCAGCAGCAGTCGGCTGACTTCCATATCGCCGATCTTGCCCAGTGGCAGCGCTGCGGCCGTGGCAGCCGGCGGCGCCGGTGTGTCGTCGGCCCGAGCGGGCTGCCCACCGCCTCCCGCACTCATGGCCAACGCGGCTCCCGCCGACGCCAGTACCGACTGTTGGACAAACGTGCGACGATTCAATTCAGCAGCCATGAGATTCTCCCTCTTGAACGAACAGTTGTCAGCCTGTGCCAGTATTCACGCAAAGTGCCAGGCGCGCCTGCCGCGACCGGTTCATGTGCCTTGCCCCAAATCCTTCAACACCCCGCGCAGAAAGTCCACGCTCGCTTTCATGTTTTCGTCCGAACCGTGGCATTCAATCGAGACAACACCATCCCAATTCGTTTCCTGCAAAAACGCAAACACCTTTTTGATGTTTTCAGCGTTTACACCACCCCCGATGGGGACCTGTGAGCTGCCGATGCCCGTTTCTTCGCCTCGGACAGCCGCCGCCAGCGACTGGCTCACGTCTTTAATGTGAGCGTGAATCAAATATTTGCGGAACCGCTTGCAGTACTCGACCGGATCCAGACCGGCGATGAAGCTGTTGCCCGTGTCGTGGTTAAATCGCAGGTATTCGGAGTCGAAATGGTCGAACAGACGCTGCATGAAATCGCCGTCGTTCGTGTAAGGACCGTGCGGTTCGACCGCGATCATGACTCCATAGTCTTCCGCCCACGAGAGACATTGGCGGTAGTTGTCGCAAGTGATGCGAAACACTTCTTCGCGCGACAGTCCTTCGATCTCAAAGGCACCGTCCGTTGTATCCACACTTGGACACCCCAATTCGGCGGCAAAGCGAATGGCCTGCTGTACGTACTGCACGCCGAACGTCGATCCGTTCGGGCCCATCAGCGGATAGGCGCCATCGATCTGGGAAACCTGCATGCCTTTAGCGTCCAGGTATCGCTTCAGTGCCTTCGCGTTGGATTGGAGCGAGATGCCTGGGTCGTAACCCATCGCTTGAATGAAGTTCTGGCCGTGAATAGCCGCGAACTCCACGTGCTTCAGACCCAACGCCAGGCCCTTTTCCACCGACCCCTCAAAACTCATGCTCAAGGGACGCCAGTTATCGGTGTGAAATCCTAACTCGATCATGGTGCTACCTTTCCTCCGTTAATCTACTAAAGGTGAAAACCAGGTGGCCGAGCATCGCGCGACTGCAGGACGCCGCCCATGAGCCCTCGTGCGGCACAGGTGGCTGCGCGTACCCGTCGGTTCACTCGTCAAGAGTCGTTGCGGGTCTGCTGGACTCGCCCAAACCGGGGCGAGTATCCCGTCGCGGATCTACCGCGCTGTGGAAGGATCAATTGGGTGAGAACGCTTGCTCGGAGTGCCACGCACGCTCAAAGGGCCAAGCGACTCCGTCGCGTGTTTCCGGCACGCCGCTGTGGTGTACGGGCGGCCCGAGCCAGCATTCACTAAGAGGGAGTATACGCCCAGTCTGGAAGCGATGTAAACCCAGAGTCGTGCAAATGCTCGTGTAACAGCTCACGCGGTAAGTGGAACGTTCCAGGCGGCCGGGGTATCGCTCCAGTATGCCCCCCTTCCCGCCGAAAAAGGCGCTCGCTTCGTGTCGCCGTTGACTTTGTCAAATAGAATGGGCCACACAGCAAGGCTGTTGGCTCGCGTCGACCATTCGAGCCATGACGCTGGAACGGCCCCCGGCATGGTCGTCCGTGTCGCCATCGACCCGTGCGATTGCTGACAGCCGCAGACCGACAGAGTAAACTGGCGAGAGCAGTGGCCCCGACGAGCCGACGACTGAGCAGCGAATATCCGGCCGATTTCCTTGCCACCGGCTACCCACCCCTGCGAGGGTGTGGGGGCCCGGGACGGCCAGGTGATTGGTTGCCGGACGAAGTCGAACAGCCGCTCAGTCGCGATCCCGCAGCCGTTTCGTTCAACTTGCCCTCGTTGCTCCAGGAGACTCCACATGAACCAGAACAGATATTCGCGTCGTGAAGCGTTGCAGGTTGGGGGTGCGGCATTGTGTGCCGCCGCGCTGACTCGACCTCTACTGGCCGCTGCCGCCGAGCCGAAGCGGATTCTCTATTTCACCAAATCGTCGGGGTTCCAGCATAGCGTTGTGCAACGTCCGGAGGGGGATCTGGCCTTCTCGGAAAAGGTCCTGGTCGAACTGGGCAAGAAGCACGGGTTTGACATTACGCCCAGCAAGGATGGCACGCTCTTTGACGGAGAGCATGAGAAGTTCGATGCATACGTGTTCTATACGTCGGGCGACCTGACCACGGTGGGCCCGGATAACGGCCCTGCCATGAGCAAAGCTGGCAAGCAGGCGTTGTTGGATGCGGTCCGCGGTGGTAAGGGGTTTGTGGGGATCCACGCAGCCACCGACAGTTTTCGCGGTGGCGATGAGGTCGATCCGTACATCAAGATGGTGGGCGGCGAGTTCGTCACCCACGGCGATCAACAGAACGCGCGGATGACCGTGGTTAACGGGGGATTCCCCGGCATGAAAGGACTGGGCGAGGGATTCGAGCTATTGGAAGAATGGTATGCGATGAAACATTTCGCTCCGGACATGCACGTGCTGCTGGTGAATGAAACCAAGGGGATGCACGGCGAAGCGTACCAACGGCCGCCGTTTCCCGCCACGTGGGCCCGCAAGCATGGGGAGGGGCACGTCTTCTACACGTCGCTGGGACACCGTGAAGACATCTGGACCAATCCGTTGTTCGAGCAGATCATCGTCGGTGCCTTGAACTGGGTGACGGGCCTTGCCAAAGCCGAGGTACCTGCCAATATCTCCCAGGTCACTCCGGATGCCAACAAGATGTCGTTTTGAACGAACGGAGCGTAACGACTGGGGTTGCGCGACGAACGACGGCAGGTGAAGCGGTCCGTGGGGGCGCGTCCGGCGGCCGCCCCCGGTGCCCTTTCGCAGGTCCCACTCCCCTCGCTCGCCACGGCTGAGCTGGGGAGATTGACGCGGTGGTGGAGCGCCGGTACGTTAGAGCGCTTGGAAAAATCGCCGGGTGCTCATCCGACTGTTGCGGTCCTCCCGAGCAAGCGTGGGCGGCCGCCGTACAGCGGTCAGACGCGTTGGTTCGAGGTCCCCTCTCGTAAGCCTCAAATCACTCAAAGGAGAAGCAGATGCCACAACGACCACTCAATGTTGGACTGATCGGAGGTGGTGGCGGCGCGTTCATCGTGCAGCCTCATCAGCGGGCGATCTTTTTCGATGGCACGCGTCGCGTGACAGCCGCGGCCCTGCACCCGAATCCGGAAGTGGCGTTGAAGGAAGCTGAGGCCTGGGCGTACCCGATCAAGGGGTATCGCAGCTACGACGAAATGATCGCCGAGGAAATGAAGAAGCCGCTGGGAGAACGGATTGACTATGCCCTGATCGTCACTCCGAACCACGTTCATTTCGACCCGGCGATGAAGTGCATTAAGGCTGGGATCCCCGTCTTCTGCGAGAAACCATTGACCGTCACGCTCGAGGAATCGGACCAGCTGGTACAGGCCGTGCAGGATGCCAAGATCCCCTTCGGCGTTGCGCACACGTATCTGGGGCACTGGACGACTCGGTTCGCCCGATTCATCGTGACCAGCGGCTTGATCGGTAACGTGCGCTGGGTTGACGCGTACTACATTCAAGGCTGGCTGGCCGGCCGCACCGAGGATCAAGGCGTCATGCAGGCCGAGTGGCGAGTCGATCCCAAGAAAGCGGGCGCCAGTTGCTGTGGCGGGGACATCGGTACCCACGCGCTGATGCACCTGCGGTACATCACCGGCTTGGAGATCAGTAAGGTGCAGGGGCACCTCGAGACGTTTGTCGCCGGACGCCAGTTGGACGACCACTTCACGACCTACTGTCAGCTAAGTAACGGTGGGCGGGCTCTGGTGCGCGCTTCGCAAATCGCCATTGGACACAAGAATGACCTGGGAATCGAGGTCAACGGCACTAAGGGCTCGCTGTTGTGGCGGCAGGAGTACCCGGAAGAAGTCACGGTGCTGCTGCCTGATCAGCCGCAGCGGACCTACTACCGTGCAGCCGTGGCTCCCAACGACGGTTTCCTGGGAGACCTCCCAGCCGATCTGATGGCCGAACCGACGATTCCGTCCGGGCATCCAGAAGCGTTTCACGACGCGTTTGCCAGACTCCATCGCTGCTTCGAAGTGGATGTACGGGCCTACGAAGAGGGCAAGCCATTTCAATGCGATGGGAGCAAGTACGCCAACGTTCAAGACGGACGGATGGGGATCGCGTTCATCGCCGCTGCCGTCCAAAGCTCGATCGCCGGTGGCGCGTGGGTCGATATGTAACGAACCCCGCCACCTCCAGCATGACCACGCGTGAGGCGTTCCCCGTCGGGGAACGCCTCGCGCCGTTTGCTGGCGATGGGGGGAGCCGAGTGACCGACCAGCGTGGCTGCCGACCAGCGTGGTTGAGTCAACGGGAAATCGTGTGACATTGGGTGGCCGCGTGCAGGTACCCGTCCCACCGACGGAGCCAGTCGCTCGAGCTTGCTTCAGCGATGTCGATGACCGTTGGGATGGGGTTCGAGGTGGACCAAGACGTCGCGCAGTGGCGCGAAATGACTCAGCAGCCTGTCCTTGACCAAGTGCGCGATGCGATGACCGTCCTCGACCGTCAGCTGAGCATCCACTTCGACGTGAATATCCGCCAGGTACTCCAGCCCCGTCTTGCGGACCCATAGTTTCTCGACAGCCTCCACGCCTTGCACGTCCTCGGCTACCTTGCGGATCTCGTCGACCAGCCAGTCCTCTGCCTGGACATCCATCAATTCACTGGCGCTCCGCCGGTACAGGTCGACACCGGTAAAGAGAATCGCGGCGACCACGAAGATGGCTGCGGCTTCATCGGCCCACACATACTGCGGTCCACCCCACCGCACCACACCCAGTCCGATCAGCACCGCCGCCGAACAAAGTGCATCGGCACGGTGATCCCAGGCGTTGGCAATGACGGCGATCGATCCCGTACGGCGTCCCACCTTGACCTTGTAGCGGTAGAGCGATTCCTTGATGATGACGTTCGCGCCGGCAATCCACAGCGTCCAGAAGGGGGGTGTGCCGTGCTGCTGGCCGATTCGCGCAACGGCTTCCCAGCCGACGTAGAGCGCCGACAGGATCACCAGTATTGCCACACTGGAGGCCGCGACGGCCTCGGCTCGCGTGTGTCCGTAGGGATGTTCCGCGTCTCCCGGTTTCTGGGCAAAGTGCAACGCGAACACGACGACGATCGAGGTGAGGCAATCTCCCAACGAGTTGATCGCATCCGAGATCAGCGCGAAGGAATTTCCCAGGATACCCCCGATCAGCTTAACCAAGCCCAAACCGACATTCACCCCCAGCCCGAGCAGTCCTGCCCGAATCGCCTCACGATAGATCGGTTGTGAAGAAGTGTTCTTCAGATACAACGGGGCAGGCTCCAGGTCCGCAGCCGATGAAACGGAGATAGCCACTTTTTCGACGACAGGTCACACATGCCGCTCGGCCTGCGTTGCAGACGCCCCGACACCGCCAACACGGCCCACTGCCAAGCGAGCGCATCCACTTGGCACCACATGAAGACTGTAGCGGTCCTTGGCCGGCCTGGAAAGACCATGCGGCAAGACCATGCGGCAAGACAGCCTGACGAGATGTTCAAGTTGTCCGGTTGTCCGGCGGGCGTCTAATTCGGTATTGCCCAAAACGGAATCAAGGCGTAGATTCCCCGCCGACAGGCTGACTCCCAGCCGCTCGTTCACGGCGCGCCAGAACCGCCTGCTGCCGCCCTCGGCGGGGGGCCAGAGGTCGGTAGGCTGACGCTGGAAGTGGGGTCCGGGAGCTGTTAGTTCCGGGAGCCAACTCCTGGACAGGACGCGGGCGAGAGTCGCGTTCGTGTTGGTGCCGCGAGAGTTCCAGGGTGTTTTCCTGCAGGGGATCTCTCCTCGGTTACTCGCCTCTCGGCAGTGTTCCTGAATTCAGACGAAATTTGATCCGGCCTCGTTCTGCAAGGAAATGAAGCAATGCGTAAGTCGTTGGGAACTTTGGCACTGCTGGCGATTGTGATTGGCATTGTGGGAGCATCGCGAGATTGGTTTTCGGTGGAAAGGAATCGCGAGGGTATCACGACCGAAGTGCGGGTGAAGATCAATCGCGACAAGATCCGAACCGATACGCAGCAAGCGGCCGAAATTGCGCGCGAGGTGGGAGGCAACATCGAAAAGAAGATCGACGAACGCCGCTGAGCGACCGGCGCCGCTCCCACGCCCCGCGGTGGGGCACGAGTACGTTTTGGCGACTCGAATTCGACTCGAAATTCGAGCTTCGGATCAGGTGCGTCCGTTACGCGCGGCACGCCGTAGACCGCGGGATTCTATTCAGCCATTTCCCAGGCGCGGGATCTGACCAGTGCGCCGCCCGCCACCACATGCACATGCGCGAAACCTGATTGCCGCAAGATACAGGAAGCGATGTGCGCGCGCAGACTCGTTTGGCAAGTCACAGCCGTCTCGGCCTTCAGGTCCAGTTCATCCAGCCGATCGCGCAACTCATCTAACGGAATATGGATGACCTGCTGGGCGCCCGCCAGCGGCAATTTCTGGATCTCGCCCAGGTTGCGTACATCGAGCACCTGCATATTGCTCAAGTCCGCGTCCGTCGGCAGAAAGTCCGTGATCCCGTCCAGTTGATTACAGGCCGCGAAAGCCGCCATGTGGACCGGATCCTTCGCCGATCCGAACGGCGGCGCATAGGCGAGGTCGAGGCCGGCCAAGTCGCGGACCGTGCCCCGCAGCGCCAACGCCGTGGCAAGCACGTCAATCCGTTTGTCCACGCCTTCGGCGCCGATCGCCTGCGCCCCCATCACGCGACCCGACTGCCGATCGAACACGAGCTTCAGGGTGATGGGGGTGGCGCCAGGGTAGTAGCCGGCATGCTGGTTGGCGACCACCGTCACGCTCAGCACATCCAGTCCGATTTGCCGCGCCCTGCGGACCGAGACTCCGGTCAGGGCGGCGGACTGGCCGAATACGCGCACGATCGCCGTGCCGAAGACGTCCGCCATGGGGTGCGCCGCGTCGGTCGCCGCGTGCTCGCCCGCCAACCGTCCCGCCCGATTGGCCGGACCAGCCAGCGCCACTCGCAGCGGCTGGCCCGTGGGCCCGAATCGATATTGCGCCGCATCGCCCACCGCATAGATATCGGGATCCGAGGTTTGCTGGAATTCGTTCGTCTGAATTCCACCATCGGCACCCAGCTCCAGCCCCGCTTTCTCGGCCAGTTGAACATTCGGACGCACACCAATCCCCAAGATCACAATCGAGGCATCCAGCTGCGTGCCGTCTTGCAGCTCCACACCGATCACCGTGCCATCGTCGCTCGATAAGATCCGCTGCAGCACCTGGCCCAGATGCAGATCGACCTTGTGGTCGCGCAGCTCCTGCTCCAGCGGTTGAGCCATTTCGCGGTCCAACAGCGGCAGGACCTGCGGCTGCATCTCGACTAACGCCACCTCAAAGCCGCGGTTGGCCAACTGCTCCACCATCTCCAGGCCAATGAACCCCGCTCCGACAACGACGGCCTTCTTCTGGGCCACGGTCCTCATCGCCACATGGATCTCATCCGTGTCCTCCACGTTTCGCAACGTAAAGACATTGGCCGTGTCGATGCCCTCGAGCGGCGGCACGATCGGACTGGCCCCCGGGGCCAGGATCAGTTTTCCGTAAGGCTGCTCATAGGTCATCCCCTTCACCCGATCCCGCACCACCACGATCTGGCGAGCCGGATCCACGTCGATCGCCTCGTGACGAATCCGCACGTCCACCCGAAATCGCCGACTCAAAGACTCCGCTGTCGTGACCAAGAGGCTGCTCCGCTGCGGGATCTCTTCCCCCAAATAATAGGGCAAGCCGCAATTTGCAAACGACACGTAGTCGTCTTTTTCCAGCAAGATAATCTCCGCATCCTCGTTCATGCGCCGCGCACGCGTGGAGGCCGAAGCGCCGCCAGCCACGCCGCCAATGATCACGATCGTCAAACGTACAGGTGACATGCGGATTCCTTTCGGTAACGAGATTCTGTCGCGTTGCGGATGGTAGGTAACGGCCGGCCGAAATGGCACTCATCGACTTGCCCAAACCGGCTCCCTGGCGATGCCCGCGACGCCGCGGACACTCGTTGGGAAAGCGACCAACGATGCCGAGCGTGAAGCGGAAGGACCACCCCTGAGCGGCGCGAGTCCCGTATTCGTTGGAGGCTCACTAGATTTTCTTTCGCACAGCGTACATCACTTGCCACCCGCAGTTAAGCGGGCCGGAGTCCGCATGCCGCGTGGCCGGCGGTGAATTCCCCCCCGTGGCCGACTCGCTTGGCGGAGACCGCTGGCGCCGTGCCTGAGCCGATTACCGCGCCGAGGCGGCAGGCGGTAACGACGGTGACGAATCAGCCTCTGACGACGGTCGTGTCATCTCGGCCGCCACGTTCGCAGCCGGTTCCGCCACGGCGGCGCTCGTCCCACCAGCAGGCGGCGGCGCTGTCTCCTCCTGGGAACCTTCCGGGTCAGCCGGCACATCGCCCCGCTCTCCGGTCAGCGAGCCAGATCCGGTCCGTGGGACGACCGGCGGCGCCAACGTCTCGCCCGGCAGAGCTTGCGCGGGGGCCGAACTCGGCCCGCAGACACTGCTGCCTCACGTCGACACGCCCAGGCCGGGCAATACGAACGACTGCAGGAGAAACCAGCCCAACAGCATCCCCATCACCAGCAGGAAATCAAGCTTGGCCTTGCCAGAACTCTGTTCGCCATGATTACCTGACATTGCTATTCACCATGTATGCAAGAGTTGTGTGTGCCAGAATCGGGTCTCTGGAGATGCCGCTATGCCTCCGGGCCGAAACGGGCTTCAATACAAGCCATGATCTCCGCCAGGTGCGGCTGAGCGACCTCGTAGTACGTGCACCGCCCCTCGCGGTGACTTCCCAACAGCCCGCACCGCTGCATCAGCCGCAAGTGCTCCGAAGCCATGTGACTGGGGATGGCACATGCCTCCGCCAGCGCCCCCACACTATACCGGCCCCGCAACAGCATCTGCACCATGCGCAGGCGGTGAGGATGCGCCAGCGTTCGGAGACACTCGGCGGCTACGCCGAGCACGTCCAGGTCCAGCAGCTGGGGCACGTCCAGAATCGGATCTTGATCGGGCATCGCATCGTACTCCTTGCTGTAAATATATCGTGATATCGCGATATGTCAATCACATAATCTTGCCAGATGGCGCCGTCCGGCGGTTTTTGTCTTCGCCCCGAGCGCGGGGTGACCGATCTGGGTGCCGGTCTTCGCGCTGGTCACGGTCCTGCAGCTCGGGCACGCGACCAACGGGAATGCGGGCATGAACCATGGCTCTGAGGGGAGCTACGGGGTTGGCCATTGGTACGGGGGGGCCGGTCCGGTCTTGTCCGTGGTGGGTGGTTTGCGGTAGTTCGCGTCGCTCGATCGGCGCGGCGGCTGGAGCACATTTTGCCGGGGGGGATGTTTGCGGGGGCAAAAAAGCACTGCGGCAATGGGTATGCAGTCATCCTTGCTGTAGTAGAATCTGCAGTCGAGCGAATTCACCGTGCGGCTGGGTGGATGGGTGCGCATCGCCTTCAAGTCTGCCGCTGGAGGGCCAGGTCCGCGCCGACGAACCCCTGGGGTTGCGGTTTGTCGCGGCGCCGGGCAGTGGTTGTGGCGGGCGTTTTGGACCGAGGTCGCCGGGCGCCGGACTCGATCTATTTGCTGAAGTGGCTTGGCATGAAAGAACAGCGGACTGCCTGGTATCGCGAGCTGAATCGTTATCACTGGTTTGTGCTGATCGTGGCTGCGCTAGGTTGGCTCTTTGATTGCCTGGACCAGCAGCTGTTTATTTTTGCGCGTCAGCCGGCGATGAAGGATCTGCTGCAGGTAAGCGATCCAGCGCAGTTGAAGGCGATGGTGGACGCCTACGCCGGGTACGCAACCTCAGTCTTTCTGTTGGGCTGGGCGAGTGGCGGTTTGCTGTTTGGCGTGTTAGGGGATCGGATTGGCCGGGCCAAGACGATGCTGATCACGATTCTGATGTACTCGCTCTTCACCGGGCTCAGTTCGATTAGTGTGTCGTTCTGGGATTTCTGCTTGTATCGTTTTCTCACGGGGCTTGGTGTCGGCGGGGAGTTTGCCGTGGGGGTGGCGTTAGTGGCAGAGGTGATGCCAGCGCGGGCTCGACCCTACGCGTTGAGTGCGTTGCAGGCCTTCTCGACCGTCGGCAACGTCACGGCTGCTTTGTTGAGTATGGCGATCGGGAGTATGTTCCAGAGCGGTCTGGTCAGCAGTGTCTGGCGGCCGTTGTTCGTGGTGGGAGCACTTCCGGCGCTGTTGGCGCTGGTGATCCGGCGGCACCTGAAGGAACCACAGCGCTGGCAAGCCGCCACGCACCAGGATGCGGTGGCACGGCAGTTAGGTTCCTATCGAGCGCTGTTCAGTGATCCGCGGTGGCGGAGGAACGCCCTGGTCGGTTTGGGTTTGGCTTTTTCCGGGGTGGTGGGGCTTTGGGGGGTTGGATTCTTCACGTTGGATCTGGTGGGAAACGTACTGACCGCGCGGTTCACCGCCGACGGGCTGCCGGACAACGAAGTCGTTGGTCGCGTATCGTTCTGGAAAGGCATGACCTCGCTGATGATCAACGGCGGCGCTTTCCTGGGGATGCTCGGCTTTGGGATCATATCGCAGCGTATTGGCCGCAAGCCAGCCTTCGCATTGGGATTTCTTTCGTCGCTGGTGAGCACGGTCGTGGTCTTTGCCTGGCTCAATCAGTTCTGGCAGATCTTCGTGTTGGTACCGATCATGGGTTTCTGCCAGTTCTCGCTGTTCGCCGGTTATGCGATCTACTTTCCGGAGCTATTCCCCACCCATCTGCGCAGCACGGGCACGAGTTTTTGCTACAACGTGGGACGGTTCGTGGCCGCGATTGGCCCCTATCTGCTGGGGGTACTGACAACCGAAGTATACGGCGGCACGCAGGAGCCGTTGCGGTATGCCGGACTGACGATGTGCAGTATTTTCGTGATCGGCCTGTTGGTACTGCCGTTTGCTCCGGAAACCAAGGACCAGCCTCTGCCGGAGTGAACACTCTGGCAGATGACCTTGACCTCGTCGATCGTCTACCGCGCGGCCGCTCAGTGGGCCAGCAGCTTGATCATCAGCACGCCGAGGACAATCAGGACGAACAGCACGAGGGTCAATGGTTCGAGCCAGCGTTCCAGGAACCTGCGAATACCCGGGCCGAAGAAGAATACGCAACAGGCCACGAGCAGAAATCGTCCGCCCCGTCCCAGGGCCGACGCGACAATGAGGGTCGAGAGCGACACATATTCGTGAAAGATGCCAGCGGCGATCGTGAAGACCTTGAAGGGGATCGGCGTGAAGGCCGCCGCCAGAATCGATTCGAAGGCATGCTGCTGGTACAGTTCCCCTACATACGCCACGTTCTCGCGGTTGATACCCGGCACGTGACTGTAGAAGAATTCTCCGACGGCGGACCACAGGGCATAACCGATGAACCAGCCGCCGATTCCCCCCAGCACCGATGCGACGGTGCTGACGCCGGCATAGAAAAACGCCCGCCGGGGTTTGGACACGGACAGAGCGATTTGGAGCACATCGGGCGGGATCGGGAAGAAGGAGCTTTCGGCGAAGGAAATGACAAACAGGGCCGGCGTTCCGTACCGAGTATCGGCCCAGTGCAGCACCCAATCATAGAGCCGCCGGATCAGACCTCGGCGGCGCGCGGGCTCGATCGTCGGCGCGCTCCCTTGCTCGGCCGGACGGACGTTGGCGGGGAGTTCCTCGAGCGGTTCGTCATGCTTGCTCATGAGATGAGTACCTTGCAACACGTCCTTTGCCGAGTGGTTTGCGGCGGTTCGGGGCACACACCACCACCTCGCCGCGTCTACCTGCCGATCCTGAACCGCGCAGCCCCTAGAGCCCTGCCTCATCCCGCAACAGTGAACAGCCGGCTCAACTCGAGCCTTGTGTGCTCAACCGCGAACGAGCGTTGAGGGTCGAATCTCGCCAGCGAGGCGCCCGCTCGCCGACTCGAGCGTTACCGGCACCCACAGGCCCGACGCGAGCCGAGCGTCTGGGGTGTGCGTACCAGAGATCCCTACGCCTGGCCCTTGTACTTCTCATTTTCGTGCTACAAACTGCTGACGCTCCGCACCAACATCCCCGCTTCGCCACCCCGCACTGGGGATTTCGATAGGGCGATGCACAACCGGGCACCTCACACGGCACGAATGCTCGATCTTGACCCAATTGGCTTGACTTCGCAAGTCGGGGGATTTCGAGTGCAGTTGGCCACGCGGAACACTTGACAGAAAGTCTAGGTCACGAAAATCGTAAGATACGAGCCCACAGCATGCCCTCCAAATCCCCGTTGACGTTTGTACAGTGGACCATCTGCATCATCGCTTCGATCGGCTTCGCATTTGACATCTATGAACTCCTGATGTTGCCGTTGATCGTGCGTCCGGCGCTGTTGGAACTGGTGGGGGCGAAACCGGGCACGCCGGAGTTCGAATTTTGGGTCAGCATGCTGTTCTTCGTGCCCGCGCTGGCCGGGGGCGTGTTCGGTCTGCTGGGCGGCTACCTGACGGATTTGTTGGGCCGTCGCCGAGTGCTGGTCTGGAGTATTCTGCTGTACGCGTTTTCCGCCCTGGCCGCCGGTTTCTCCACCTCGATCTATATGCTGTTGTTCTTTCGCTGCACCACGTTCATCGGTGTGTGTGTCGAATTCGTGGCGGCCGTGGCGTGGTTGGCGGAACTGTTTCCCGATCCGAAACGCCGCGAAGCGGTCCTCGGATTCACGCAGGCGTTTTCGTCCGTCGGAGGTCTGCTGGTAACCGGTGCGAACATACTGGCGGTGAAATACGGCGAGCATTTGTTCCCCATATTTGGGCAACACGAAGCGTGGCGTTACACGCTGATTTCCGGCGTGATTCCCGCTTTGCCGCTGATCCTCATTCGGCCTTTCCTGCCGGAATCGCCGCAGTGGGCCGCGAAAAAGGCGGCCGGGACGCTGCGGCGACCGGATATTCGCGAGCTCTTTGCGCCCGAGTTGCGGCGCACGACGATCATCACGACGTTGATGTTTGCCTGTAGCTATGGCGCCGCTTTCGGAGCTTTGCAGCACACTCCCCGCATCGTTCCTTCCTTACCGCAAGTCAAGGAGATGACGGCCGGCAAACCGATCCCCGAACAGAAGAAAATCGAGCAGGAAACGGCGGCCACCGTGAACCTGTTCCAAGAGGTCGGTGGACTCTCCGGCCGTTTACTATTGGCGGTGCTGGCCGTTTGGATCGTCAGCCGAAGAACACTGTTGCGGCTATTCCAAGTGCCGGGACTGATTCTCGTGCCACTGCTCTATTTCTTCCCGGCACGCGATAATCTGGAACTGTTGAAATGGGGGATCTTCCTGGCCGGACTCGTCACGGTTGCCCAATTCAGCTTCTGGGGCAACTATCTGCCGCGGGTCTATCCGCTGCACTTGCGGGGCACGGGGGAGAGTTTTGCCGCCAATATCGGCGGCCGCATGCTGGGCACGTCGGCCGCTCTGCTCACCACATGGCTGACCACGATGATGCCCGACAAATCAACCGCCCTGGCTGCCGCGGCCGTCGCTTTGTTCGTGTTTGCCCTTGGCTCGCTGCTCTGCTTCTGGTTGCCCGAACCGAAGGAGCAGATAGCAGACTGAAGTCCCAGTCGGTAACAGTGTTCGTCGGTAACCTGTGCGCATGTTGGGAGAACAATCCGAAATTCGAAGCACTCACTGCCAAAAATCCCCAACCAATTCGAATGACAGAAAGAAGCTGAAGAAGGAGAAAGGGAGAAAGGGAAAAAGGGAGAAAACAGAGGACGCGGTAGTATGCTGCTGGTGAGAATCTGCTGGTGACCCGTTTTTGTCATGAGTATTTCTGTCATGCGAATTGGTTGGGGATTTGCTGCTTCGGATTTCGGATTTCAAACATGCGCGCGCGGTGCGCACATCCTACACGCGAAAACTTTACTCTTACTCTTACTCTTACTCTTACTCTTACTCTCCCGCCCTCCCAGCCAGATTGACGGCAGTGGACTCGGGCCGGTGGGCCGGGCGGTCGCGTGGTAAGAAGAGGAGTAAGAGTAAGAGTAAGAATTCTATGATCACTGGAAAATCGGGCATGCGCAATAGCTGCCAGGCAATGGCGAACAACAACCGTGAAACGTGCTGGAAGAGATTCCCCTGTCAGACGCCGATTGTCAGCGACTCACTTCCTGAACCGCCCCTCTGGGTTCACCTGGGCTTCCCGATTGCGGATTCCCTACTGTGCACCTCGCACCCGCTTCCCCCCCCGCATCCGGACGCTTCCCCACGTCAGTCCGGTGTGTTTTGGGCAATCTGTGTGTCAGCCGCGACGGCTTGCATGGTTTCACGGATAGCGAAATCACGCGTGAATAATTTGGGCTGGTGATATTCTGTCGCGGACCGGGCAGCGGGCTTGGGGGCTGCGGGCTTGGGGTACTGCTGGCCACCGCTGCCAGTTGCCTGCCACGGACCACGTTCGGCGACACGACAGCGATCGGGGAGTTTCCCGGGGTTTTGGGGGGAGTATTTTCCCAACCCGCAAGCAACTTGGTAGAATAGGCGCGGCCCGATGGTATTCCAGGGCCCTTCTTTCATCACATGCAGTCACCAGGGATCCAGCGGCGGGCAATACGGGACACAGGCTTCGGTTCGACGCTGGCTGTTCTTGACAGGGCCCAGGGCCCAAGGCCAACGAGCCGGCGAGAGGCTCCTTGCGCGATCAAGAGCGGGGGTACCACGGTTAGCACGACGGGAGACCGAGTTTCCATGACAGAGAATGGACCTCGCGAATCACGAGAGGGACGAGATCCGGCTTCACGCGCCTCGGAATTGGAGCGGTCGGTCGGTCGGCAGCAGCAGACGCCGCAGGAGCTCCGCGACTCGGAAGTCAGGTACCGGAGTCTGTTCGAGTCGACCGGGGACGCGATCATGCTGCTGGGCGGCAACGGATTTCTCGAGTGCAATGAAGCCACGCTGCAGCTGTTTGGCTACCGGACGCGCGAGGAGTTCCTTACCAAGCATCCCAGCGAGGTATCCCCGCCATATCAGCCGGACGGCATGGATTCGCTCGCGGCAGCCGACGCGCGGATTGCCGCGGCTTTCCGCAACCGGCTGGAGCGATTCGAGTGGATGCACCGTCGCGCGGATGGCACCGACTTCATGGCCGACGTCCTGCTGGCCCGCGTCGATCTCCAGGAAGGGAGTATTCTGCAGGCTGTGGTCCGCGATATCACACCGCGCAAACAAGCGGAACGGGCGTTGCGGGAAGCTCAAGGAGCACTTGAGCAACGTGTCCAGGAACGAACGGCTGAACTGGCCGCGGCCAATGAAGTGCTCAGGCAGGAGGTTATCGAGCGGCGGCGAGCCGAGCAGGATCTCGCGCAGGAACGTTTCCTGCTGACCACACTGATGGAGAATGCGCCCGATTTCATCTTCTTCAAAGACGCCCAGAGTCGGTTCATTCGCATCAGCAAGACGCTCGCCAGCTACTACGGGATGTCCCATCCGGCCGAGGCTGTGGGCAAGTCGGATTCCGATTTCTATGATCCCGAGCGAGCCAATCGGTACCGGGCGGATGAACAGGAGATCATGCGCACCGGGCGACTGGCCGTCGACAGGGAGGAGGACCAGGTCTGGCCGGATGGCAAAGTGACCTGGCTGCTGACCGACAAGGTCCCTTTGTTCAGCTCGGACGGCACCATCATCGGCACATTTGGCATCTCTCGCGATATCACTCGGCGGAAGGAGGCTGAGAGGCGGTTGCAGACGGCGATGCGAGAGGCCGAAGCGGCGAGCCGCGCCAAGAGCGACTTTCTGGCCAACATGAGCCATGAAATTCGGACTCCGATGAATGCCATCATTGGCATGACGGAATTGGTGCTGGATACGCCGTTGACCGAGACGCAGCGCGACTACTTGAAAATGGTGCGCGAATCGAGCGAATCGCTGTTGACCGTGATCAACGATATTCTGGATTTCTCCAAAGTCGAAGCCGGCAAGCTGGAACTGGAAAAGATTGTCTTTGACATCCGTGAAGTCCTGGGCGATACGATGAAGTCTCTCGGCGTACGCGCGCACGCAAAGGCCCTGGAACTGGTCTGTCAGATCCGCCCCTCCGTGCCCGAGTGGCTGACGGGAGACGCGAGTCGCCTGCGGCAGGTAGTCGTGAATCTGGTGGGGAACGCCATCAAATTCACCGATGCGGGTGAAGTCCTGTTGCACGTCGACTGCACTGACGTGACGCACCAGTCCGTGCTGCTGCGCTGTCGTGTGGTCGATAGCGGCATCGGCATCGCACCGGAGAAACAAGAGGCGATCTTCAATGCCTTTGAACAGGCAGACAACTCGACAACTCGTCGCTTCGGTGGCACCGGCCTGGGACTTGCCATTGCCTCGCGCCTGGTGCAGGCGATGCATGGCAAGATCTGGGTGGAAAGCACGGTCGGCCGGGGGAGCACGTTTCATTTCACCGTGCAGCTTGATGTCGCTGCGGCCCCTCCTACGCTCGCGCGTTTACGGTCGCGCGACGCCGCCGAGGGTATTCGGGTCCTGATCGTGGACGACAATGCCACGAATCGGTTGATCATGACCGAGATGCTGACCAACTGGCGCATGCAGCCGCTCGCCGTTTCGACAGTGCGAGAAGCCCTCGACCAGCTGCAATCCGCACAGGCCGCGGGAATCGCCTTCGATCTCGTCCTGACCGATTCCAACATGCCCGACCTGGATGGGTTCGCATTGGCCGAACGGATCAAGAACGATGCGGGCCTGGGGAGTACGCTGATCATGATGTTGACGTCGGGAGGGAGACCCGGAGACATCGCGCGCTGTGACGAACTGGGCATCGCTTCGTATCTGCTGAAGCCCGTCAAACAGTCGGAGCTATTCGACGCGATTGCCTCGGCGCTCGGGATTACCGCTCCCGCTGATGCGGCCGAGATCGCCCAGGCCGGTTTCACGACCGGTATTCAGCGTTCCTTGCAACTTCTATTGGCCGAAGATAGTCTCGTCAATCAGAAGCTCGCCGTCGGACTACTGGAAAAACACGGCCACCATGTCGATGTGGTCAGCAACGGTCGCGAGGCCGTGGCTGCCGTACAGTCGAAAGAATACGACCTTGTTCTGATGGACGTGCAGATGCCGGAAATGGATGGTCTGGAAGCCACCCAAGCCGTCCGCATGCGTGAGAAAGCCCGCGGCGGGCATCTCCCCATCATCGCCATGACAGCGCACGCCATGAAGGGAGATCGGCAGCGCTGCCTCGCGGCCGGCATGGACGGTTATGTCGCCAAGCCGGTGCGGGCCAAAGAGCTGTTCCAGACCATCGAAGAGGTCATCTCGCGAAAATGAGGTGTCCCGAGGCATCCCACCGCCTCGGCGGTCGATGGGTCCCGCAGTCCCATCTTCTTTGCTCCGCCCGTTGGCTGCGTCAGCAGGGGAGTCGCCGAGGAACGACCGGGCTCGCTACTTCCACGCCAGCCCTTCGGGAAGCTGATTGAGATTCAGGCAGCCCTCCTCCGTCGTGACCACCAGGTCCTCCAATCGGATTCCCCCGACGGCCTTGCTATAGAGTCCGGGTTCGACCGTGACGGCGTCACCGGCCACCAGCGGGGGCCCACCTTTGTCAAGCAAGGGAGGCTCGTGCACTTCCAGCCCCACACCGTGTCCGGTGCCATGCACCATCGCGCAGTACGAGTCCGCTGCATCGACGGCGGGCAAGCCGATCGCATAACCGTGCTGTTGGATGACGGCGATGGTGGCCTCGTGCACCTGCTGACCCGTGACACCCGTGCGCACGGCAGCGATGCCTGCCGCCTTGGCTTCCGCCACGGCCGCACGCATGTTCAACAACGTATCGGAGATTTCTCCATGCACGACGGTCCTCGTGCAGTCGCCGTTGTAGAGCGTCGCACGATTCTGGGGGAAGATATCGACAATCACGGGTTCGCCCGTCCGCAACTCGCCCGTGCCGTAATTGTGACAATCGGCTCCGATGGGACCACCGGCGACAATGGAACCGGGAGTCGTATAGCCTCGCTGCAGCAACCAGATGTCGATCGCCGCACGCACTCGCTCGGACGTCAATGGCGCACCTTCATGCTGCAGCACCCCCTGGCGATCGGCGGTCGCTCGAGCGATCAAGGCACAGGCCATTTCCATGGCGTCTTCCGTGACCCGCTGGGCTTCACGCAAATGTCCGATCTCTGCTTCATCCTTGGTCCGACGCGTGGCGACTCCCAGATTCAAATCGCAGTGGACCTCCACACCCGCCTCGCGCAACGCATGGGCGTAGATCAAGGGAAGTGTGCGATCGGCCGTGACGGCCGAGATCCCCGCGCGCCGCAGAAATTCCGCGGCGCTCTGCGCCGTGGCCGTTTCCCGGTCGCCGGAAAGCCCCGTCGTGGGAGCGAAGTCCGCCGGACATGCCACACGGTCGGCTCGCGCGTGCGCGCGTGCTCGATCCATCTCAATGTCCCGCAAAATCAGGGTCGATATCGAGCCCTCACCAGCGGGTACTTCCAGCAGGACTGCCGGGTCCCCCACCAGAAACCGAAGGCGGTGGTAGAGAGCCATATTGTGAGCGGGAATTCCAGCCATGATGGTGGCGCGTCGGGGCGTCATCTGCGGGCTCCTTTCGTCGCCGATCAAGGCGACCACGCAATTGCCAGAAGACCGGGCAGCCCAGGCTACCCGGCGAAAACTGCCGGTCCAGTGAAACCGCTACTTGGCGTTCACTGCTCGCGAACGACGCAACGGTTGATTGTGCTCATCCACCAGAATCACGCGGGGCTCATAATCCTTCAGCTCCGCTTCCTCATATTCAGCGTAGCTGACAATGATGACCATATCCCCCGGGTCAATCAAGTGTGCGGCGGCACCGTTGATGCAGATTTCACCCGAGCCCCGCCGTCCGGGAATGGCGTAGGTGGTCAAACGCGACCCGTTGGTAATGTCCAGTACGTCCACCTGCTCGTGGTGCAGTATGTCGGCCGCCTCCAATAAGGCCTGATCGACCGTGATACTCCCCTCGTAATGCAGGTCCGCTTGCGTGACCGCAGCCCGATGAATTTTCGATTTGAGAAGTTTGCGACGCATGGATCCTGTCTCGTCATTACCAAACAGCCGATTATATACTCTCACCTCATCTTTGGTATAGGTGCGCCTTTCGAATGAGGGTGGTTGGCGACTCTGAAAGCCCGCGTTCCACCGGCAGGCCGTGGGCCGCCAACCGCGTCGATGGTATCAGTCACAACGATTCTGCCAATGGCGCTCGACCGGTCTGTCGCGTCCGTAACGTGGCGAAACCATCATCGGCCGAGCCCCCTGAGCGGATCGCGACAACCACCCGATTGACGGATGTTCGTCGCGCCGACATATTTTATGGAGGGTATACTGTGGGGTCGACGGCCTAAACTCATATGTCTGGATTCTGGGACCCCTTTCGGACTGGATAGCGTTTCTCCAGATCGATCACCGAGGTGTGAAGATGACGCAATCTAGCGAGCCATTTGATCCCTATTATCACTGGCTCGGCATACCCCCTGACGAACAACCGCCCAACCACTATCGGTTGCTGGGTATCAATCGCCTTGAGGAAAACCGGGAGGTGATTCAGAACGCGGCCGATCGCCAGATGGCTCATCTTCGCACGTTTCAGACGGGGCCCCACGCAGCGTTGTCCCAGAAGCTGCTCAATGAGGTGTCGGCAGCTCGCATCTGTCTGATGTCGGCCGAGAAGAAGCGGGCTTACGATCAGCTGCAATTCGGGACCGTGGCCGCAGCGTTCGTACCGGCGCCCCCGGTTCCGAGCCCACCCACATCGCTGCCGCCCGCAGCGTCTCAGCTGGGGGGGCCCGCTATCGAGGACAGCACACCGGACGTCTTCGAAGAATCGGCGCTCGATTCGTTGTTTGTCCAGACCACGGGCTCAGCCCCTGTGGGCAAGCCGGCCAAACGGGTGTATGCATCGCCGCGCTCCCGCGTCCCGGGCATCTTGGCGGCCGCAGTCGGGCTTGCGCTGGTCGGTGCGATTTGGGTGGCCATCAGGAAGCCCGCTGCCGACGATCCGTTGGGAAGCCAGAACCGATTGGTGCTGATGTGGCCGGCGGCCGAACGCAGTGAAGCGCTCCTTGAGATCGACGGTCGCCCGTGCGATCTGACAACCGCTGCGGTCATTACCGGAGACCAGGTCGAATTGGACCTTGAGCCGGGTGCCCACACGTATCGGATCGTACGTCCTGGCAGGATTCCGTTGGAGGGGAGTTTTTCACTTTCCGCGGGTACCAGCGTGGAACTGAACATTGCGTTCGCGCCTCTGCCGGAAACGACCAGGCTGGTATTGCACTGGCCCGAGGAGGAGCGGTCCGGGGCAACACTCGAAATCGACGGGCGAGTAGCCGATTTGGCGGCCGATTCCGTCTCCATGGACGCGGAGCGGGTAGTGTTTTCCCTCCCCTCGGGACAGCACACATTGTCCATCCAGCGGGACGGAACCACCTTGCTCTCGCAGACCGTGACGCTGGGTGAGATCGGTCAGGTCTCCCTGCCGATCGCCCTCTCGTCGACTCGTCTTTACGTGCGGTGGGATGTCGCCAAGCGCGAGCACGCCACTTTGTTATTGGACGGAGCGGCGGTCGATCTTCAGCGCGATCCGGCGAGCGATCGCGATGGCCTGTTGGTCTTCAATCTGCCGTTGGGGAAACACACGCTGCGCATCGAACGCGACGGTGCCTTGCTGATCGATGAATCGCTCGAGCTGACGGCCGGAAAGCGAACCACGGTCAACGCCAATTCGTTGATGGACCAATCCGCGGCCCGCGTGTGGCTGGTGTGGCCGGCGGCTCAGCGCGTGGGAGCGACGTTGCAGGTGGATGGGAAAGAGGTCACTCTGACCCAGGATCCCGCCGCCACAAACGAAACGGAGTACGCGGTCGACGTGGAGCCTGGCGATCACACGGTCCGGATCACTCATCCTGATTTCGAGGATTTCGAGGAATCGCTGACGAATGTTCGCGGCGAAGTACGACTCAATGTGTCCAGGAAGCCTCTCATGGCATCGCGGCCATCGGCCGAGGAACTGGCGCGACTGCGCGAGGAGTTCGAGTCAGCCTACGTGCAATACGACGAGTACAAGCAATGGCAGGCAGAGGCCGACCCATTGAGAAAACGGCCCCTGCTTGATGTGTTGCTGGAGAGAATTCGCGCCACGGCATCGACCATGCCAAGAGCATCCGCGGAGCAATCTGTCGCGTATCAGGCGGCTTATCGCCTGGCTGTGACACATGACGCGTTGGCGGTTGCGGATGTCGTACTCAAGAGCCTGCGACAAAGCGGCTGTTGCACCGAACAGGAGTACGAGGCGCTCGACCAGGAGGTGTGGGACAAGGCCATACGAGAGTCAGGCATCGACGCGCTGCCTGGTTTCCTGAAAGCCCGCGGTACCGATGGCCGAAAATTGACCGACCAGGAGCAGTCGCTGATTGTCGAGCGGGCTGTCCAATCTCCGCAGGTGGAAAGCGACTATCCCCTGATCGAGCAAGCGATCGGGGCATTGCTGGACATCGACGCGTTGAGTCCCGCGGCGGCCGCTGAGGCTCGGGTGCGAGTCTTCGTGGCGGCGGCCAAAGGCGTTCAGCCCGTTCCGGAACGTTACCTGACACTTGGCGAGACGATGATTGCACTGGTGCCTGAGGTCCTGACGCGAGAAGCGGAAGCGAGCTTTCAGCAAGCCGATGATTTAATGGATGCCGTCAACGTCTGCCGGCGCAAAGTACTCGCTGATCGACGGACTACGGACGAACTGAAAGAGCGCGCGGAGACGATGAATAACGACGCCAAGGATATGCGCGACCTCATTTCCCAATCTCGACGCGCGGCCGAGGCACGCCAAGCGATCGAAGCGAATACCGGTACCGCCGCCCAACGAAAACTACTGGGGCTCTGGTTGCTGCAGCGCGGCCAGTATGACGAAGCGCTGCCGCACCTGCAACAGTCGGGCGATTCCGCCCTGGTGGATATTTCGGCCAGCCTACCCGAGTCGGCCAACGAGTTGCTGACGCTGGCGGAGGCAATCGAGTTGGAGTCGAAGAAATCCAAATACTCGAAGCGTAACGAGTCGGCTTTTCTCGGCTACGCTCTGCACCTCCGCCAACTGGCGTTAGCCAAGAGTGACGGCACCTTGGACGAAGACACGCGGTCGATCGTCGAAAGGCGGGTTGGTGGACCGGTCGAGGAACTGGAATGGCGGCGGTGGCCCAAGGGAAAATGGACCAAGCTGTTGGACATCTACACGATCGAGACATTGCGGGAAATCGCTCAGACGCCTCAGCGAGGAAAATGGAACGTCTTGAGTGATGGGACGATCGTCGCCACGCTCCGGGAACCGTCAATGTTGGAAATCCCCGTCAACTTGCAGGGGAGTTACGCCATTCGCTTCACCTGCCGGCGCACGGCCGGAGATGCCGTCAATGTCAACCTGCCGCTGGGGGACCGGTCCGTTCTGTTCACCGTGGGAGCGTTTTCCGATCGTTACTGCGGATTGCAGCTCGTAGACGGCAAGTGGGTCAACGATCCGGAAAACGGCGCGGCGATCAAACGCAGCGAGTTTGCCATGCGGCGCGACGTGCCAGTTCGAGTGGAATTGCACGTGGAGCTTCTTCCCGCGCGCGTGCAGTCAGCCAAGCAGAAAAAGCTGACCGGCGGAAACGACTGGGCGACCATCAGTATTTTGCTCGAAGGTCGCTTGCTGAGACGCGTCTCGGCGGCTACGTCCCGATTCTCCATGGATACCAACTACCAGTTGTCGCACGATGTGTTGGGATTCTCGGCCAACGCCGTTGTCACTTACGGCAATATCGAACTGATGCGTCTCTGAGCAATTGGCCGCCCCCTCGATGCCAGCCTGGTCCTGCGCGGCACAACCAGGGCGGCGCTGCAGATAGTGCAAAGTGAACCGCCTGTGATCGTCGCGGGCGGCACCATTCAGAGCTGTCGGGTGGTCATTCGAGTGCCGGGGGGGCAGCATGCGCTCACCGTGTGGGCATGCTACGGGCTGAATCCTGGCTTGCCGTCCACTTTTTACTCCCGCCGTCTGCCGCCGCACCGAGCCGGTAGGTAAATGCGCCGCCGGCACACGTGATCGTGCATGTGTCCCCGCTGATGCGCACCGCGGTATTCGCGCTGCCAATGGCCGATGCCTTCCCACCCGATGTTGAAATCGGTCAGGCTCGTGTTCCTGCCAGTCGTTCCGGTATAATCTGAATCAAAGCTAATCCGCCGGCTCTGCCGGTGATATGCGGATTCACCCACGGAATTCACCCACCCAATGTGCGGCGAGAGCGGACGATGGAGTACGTGCTACCAGTCATTGCCGTCCTGGCCATACTCGCGCTGCTGGTCGTGGGTTGGACTCTGACGCTCTTTTCGCTCCCCGGAAACTGGCTGATTGTTGTCGGCGTCGCGGCGTACGCCTATCTGGTCCCGGACGACTGGCGTTTGGATATCGGCTGGTGGACCGTCGGGGGCTTGCTGGTCGTGGCCGCGATCGGCGAGATTCTCGAGTCGCTGACCGTGGCCTGGGGTACGACTCGCGCAGGGGGAAGCAAGCGCGCCGCTTTGCTGGCGCTGGGCGGATCGATCGGCGGTGGTCTGGCCGGCGGTGTGATCGGGCTGCCGGTCCCGGTGATCGGGCCGGTGGTTGCGGTTGTGTTGGGAGCGGCATTCGGAGCGACGGCCGGCGCAATGATCGGTGAATCGTGGAAGGGGAGTTCCGCCGACCAGGGCTGGGAGGTCGGCAAGGCTGCCTTCTGGGGTCGACTGCTCGGAACGCTTGGGAAAATCGTCGTCGCTTGCATGATGGTCGCCATCACGCTCGTGGCGATGGTTACCCGTTGATGATCTTCTCGATAAACACGACCGCATCCCCCACCGACTTCACTCCCAACGCCGCCTGCTCATCCATATCAATGTCAAACTCTTCCTCGAACGCGGCCACCAGCTCGACGCTCTCCATCGAACTGGCGCCGAGATCCTCGACGAATCGAGATCCTTCAGCGACGCGGGAAAGATCGACTTTCAAGGTGTCGGCGGTAACCCGTTTCACGCGGTCAGCAACATCGGACATGGATCAGCTCCTTAGTGTGCCAGTTGTTTCTTGAGTTGTTCAACGCGCTCAGAGAGTGCCTTGATTTCGGTGCGCAATTGGATGACGAACTTATTGGAATCGTAATCGCCGCGTACGGCCTGGAAGTCGAGTGCGTTCGCCTCGGTGGGCCCGTCCGTGCCGAATCCCAAAGCGCTTAGGCTGTCGAATTCCTTGACGGCATCAACGAGTACCGCTTCCAGAAATTCCTTGCGATTGATCAGCAGGTTGTCGGCGACGTTCTGCAGGTCTTGGCTCGTCGCCGTTTCGACATCGATGCCGGTCAATTTGTGATAGGCCCATTTGATCCAGGCCCACTCGTCCTCGGCATACAGGGCCAGGATCCGATCCCACTGCGCGTCGAGCGCGGCCAGGTCGGGGATGGTTCCATCCTGGATGGCCGCCACCAGGCTTTCCAAGCGGGCGGCAGGCATCAGTTGGCCGCCGATATCGACCCACTGCTCACAGAATATCGAATCAGGCGCGGAGCGCAGAGCCTCCGCAATAGCGGCGGGTCCCGCGGAGATCGCGGGCTCGATACGTCGCAGAATCATGTCCGCCAGGTACATCATGGCGCCGCGGCGATAGAACTTCTGCCCGGTCCGCAAGAACACCCGTTTGACCTCGGCGCCGTGGATCGCCACGGCATTGATCGAGCGGTCGGTTTTCAGCTGGAACTCCTGGAGGACATCGATCCCGCGCAGCATGCGACCGACCGTGTAGGGGCTGAACACGTCAAAGACGAGCCGATCGCGTTTGATGGGGCCCTGGCGGCGGTCGCGCGTGGGCCACTTGGCGCCATCGCGCACGGTCCCCACGGTCGTCAGATTGAAACCGGGAATGAGCGAACAGCGGCCGTCGGGCAGTGCCTCGATGTGGCTAAACGGAAAATCGCCGGTATCGAACGCGCGCGTGTGTTTGCCCAGCACGACGGAGAACGGCCCCACGCGGCAGGGCCACATCATGTACGAGAACGAGCCGGTTTTCGAGCCCCGTTCGAGTCGTCCTTCATGCACGGGCCCCAATTTGTACATGTGGTTGGATTGGTTCGTGCCGCTCCCCGCGTTGTAGAAGCTGAACAAACCGGCGATCAGCAGCGAGCCCTTATGGTGCGTCACCGTGTAGGGACCAGCGAACACGGAGCAGGCCTCGCCATGAAAGGCCTCGCAATTCGCGAAGAAGAGCGACCCTTCGGCAGAAAACTGACGCCCAATCCGCGAGCCTTGCCCGACATAGGTCTTGGCGATCATGGCCCCGCCATCCACGCGCGCCCCTTCCGCAATGATGAAATCATGAGCCTGCACGCCCGGGCCAACCGATGTCGGTGATTGCCGGCAGCTCAATATCGAACCGTTGCGCAGCGAGGTCGCACCGCACACGTTCGCCCAGGGGCCGACGTGGACATCTACGATCTCCACGACCGATCGCAGGGTGGCGCCGGCTCCCACTCGTCCCCTGGGTGTGTGGACCTGCCGTGCCGAGTCGCGCGCCATCTGTTCGAGTCGTGCGATCAGCCGAGGGCGATAGCGGTGCAAGCAGAGGAGATGCGCGAACTGGGAGGAGAGTTCGTTGAACAGCGTTACCTCGCGCCCTCCTCCTTCGTTCAGTACCTCCACAACGACTCCATTGCCGAACGTAGCACCATCGCCCGTTTCCAGCGTCCCCACGTTCTCGACCGTGGCACCGTCGTCAATATCATAACGAGCGATATGAACACCGATGTTGGCAATCCGGACGTGGTTGCCGAGCGTGCAGTTCACGATCCGCGCATCGTGAATTTCCGACGTTTGAGGCACGCTGCCGGCGGTCGATCCTCCGAGCGCTCCGATCCGTACCTCACCGCCAAATTGACTGTGCCGGACCTGGGCAGCCTGAAAGCCCTCCGCTACCTGGAGCCTGTTCCAGTCGCCCTGATCAACGGTGCAACCTTGCCGTTGGAGCGTAGCGATTTCCTCCGCGGTGAGCAGGCGATAATTAACGTTGTCCGCCACGATAGAGTCCTTGTTCGACGATCTGGAAAGTGTCCGAGGCAATTACCCCTTCTTCGTCCGTCGGTACGACCAGCACCTGGATCCGGCTGGCCGGCGTACTGATCGTGCCTTCTCCTGCCAACGTGTCCTGGTTCCTCTGCAGGTCGAGCGCGATGCCCAGGGGCTCGAGATCCGTGCAGACCTGCGCCCGCACGCCAGGAGAATGCTCCCCGATCCCACCCGTGAAGGTGATCGCATCGACGCGGCCCAAGACGGCCAAATATGCCCCGACATACTTGCGGACACGGTAGCAGAACATGTCGATGGCCAGTTCCGCCATCTCGTTGCCGGCGCCCGCCTCCTTGCTCAAACTGCGCATGTCATTCGAAACGCCCGAGATCCCGAGGAGGCCGCTCTCCTTGTTGCAGAGCTTATTGAGCGATTCCATGTCGTAGCCTTTGTCGGCCAGGTAGAACAGGATGGCCGGATCAATGTCACCACTCCGGGTCCCCATCACGAGCCCTTCCAAAGGGGTCAAACCCATGGACGTGTCGACCGACTTGCCGTTGCGGACCGCGGTCATCGAGCAGCCGTTCCCCAAGTGCACCGTGATGCAGTTGACATCGTCAATGGGTTTACCCAGCAGTTGAGCGGTGCGCGCGGCAACGTACCGGTGCGACGAACCGTGAAATCCGTAGCGGCGCACGCCGTACCGCGTGTAGACGTCGTAGGGGAGCGCGTAAAGATAGGCGACTTTGGGGATCGAAGCGTGGAACGCCGTATCGAAACAGGCCACGTGGGGCACGTCCGCCAGTGCATGCATGGCGGCCCGTATGCCGATCAAATTGGCGGGATTGTGCAAGGGAGCCAATTCGGCGCACTGCTGAATCGACTGCAGTACTTCGTCCGTGATGAGCACCGAGCCCGTAAACGCCTCGCCTCCGTGGACCACGCGATGCCCGACGGCGGCAATTTCGGACAGATCGTCGAGCGAATGATCCTCGGCACTCACAAGGCTGTCGAGCAACAGGCGCATGCCCTGTTCGTGATCGACAACTTCGCGCTGCACTCGGTAGGCGTGCCCGCCTGCTTCATACTGCAGCGCCGAACCCTCCTCCCCAATACGCTCGACCTGACCCTTGGCCAGCACCGTGCGTTGAGGCATCATGTACAGCTGGTACTTGATGGAAGAGCTGCCGCAGTTGACTACCAGTACCTTCATGCTTCCAACTCTTTGTCTCTCTTGCGCCGAAGCCGGACGCGCAGCATCGTGGGGCACCGTCGCCAAACCAGTCGACGGATCACGACATCGCCAACACAATGGCCGTAGTGGCCACAATATCTGCCGCACTGGCCCCTCGCGACAGATCGCTAATCGGCTGGGCGAACCCCTGCAAGAACGGCCCGATGGCCTGCGCACCGGCCAGGTACTGGGTCAGCTTGTACGCCACGTTGCCGGTGTTCAGGTCGGGAAAGACAAGCACATTGGCTTGCCCGGCCACGTCGCTGGCACGCTTCACCTTCTTGGCCGCGACCGCTGGAATGATGGCCGAGTCGACCTGGAATTCACCGTCGACCAGCAGTTGGGGAGCGCGCTGGCGCACCAACGACAAGGCTTGTGTGACCTTGTCGACACGCTCGTGCGCGGCACTCCCGAGCGTCGAGAATGACAACAGGGCGACGCGCGGCGTTTCATCCAACAGCTTGGCGGCGCTGGCGTGCGAGGCAACGGCGATGTCCGCCAACTGGGACGGGTTCGGATCGATGGTGACGGCACAGTCGGCGAAGATGAAAGGCCGTTGCCGCGTTCCCTGGAATTCCGGCACGACCATCAAGAAGAAACTCGAGACGGTGGCAATGCCGGGGCTCAGGCCAATCGTCAACGCTCCGGCCTGGATGACCGTGGCGGTGGCGTGGGCCACCCCCGCCACCATCGTCGCCGCCTGCCCCTGCGCAACCATCATGCCGCCATAGAAGAGGGGCTTTTTCAGCATCCGCCGCGCAATGCCCTCCTTCACTTCCCGCCGCTGCACGTAGGCCTGCACGTACGAGTCAAACAGCTCGCTGGCTGTGGGATCAATCAACGTGATACCCTGCAGATCCACGCCAGCCTGTTGGGCCGCTGGCCGGACCACGTCCGGCGACCCCAGCAGAATGGGACGCGCAAGGCCCTCGTCGACCAATTTGCGCGCCGCTGTGATGACACGCGGATCGTCCCCTTCGGGCAGCACGACCGCCTGGTCGCGCTGCCGAGCTGTCGCATAGAAGCGCTCAAGAATCTCCATCGCTTGTTCCCCAGAGTTGTGGTGCTGACCGACGGTTCCCGGCCGGTGTTGCTCGACGAGCGGCCGCCAACTCCAGCGATCAGCCACTCAGCGAGAGCCACAACGGATCATTGGTAACGCGGTGCGCCGGGACGATGTTCCTCGATCCAGTCGTAATACTCGCGCATCTTCAACTGGCCCGCCGCCGGGTCGTCCAGGAAGACCTTGGCGTTCGGATGCATCTGCAGCGCACTGGCCGTGACCATGCCTGTCACGGGGCCTTCGATGGCCGCCGCGACTGCCCATGCCTTATTCTTGCCGTTAGCCAGCAGCAGTAATTCGCGAGCCTCCAGAATCGTGCCGACTCCCATCGTGATCGCGTAAATCGGAACGTCCTCCGCCCGCTCAAAAAAGCGGGCATTGTCGTCGATCGTCTGCTTGGCCAGTGTCTTGAGCCGCGTGCGGGAAGTGAGCGAACTGCCCGGCTCGTTGAATGCCACGTGACCGTCCGAACCAATGCCCAAAATCTGAATGTCAATTCCCCCGCATTCCTCGATCCGTTGCTCGAACCAGGCACAAAACGCCGGATAATTGCTCGTGTTCCCCGACGGTATGTAAATGTTCTGCTTCGGGACATTCACATGCTTGAAGAAATTCTCGTGCATGAAGTAGTGATAACTCTGCGGATGGCTGGGAGCCACGCCAACATACTCGTCCAGATTGAACGTCGTCACCTGGGAAAAATCCAGGCCTTCGTCGCGGTGCATGCGCACCAATTCCTGATATAAACCCAGAGGCGTGGAGCCGGTGGCCATTCCCAGCACGGCATTGGGCTTCGTGTTAAGCAGGCGCGCCACCTCTTGAGCAGCCACGCGGCTCATCTCGTCATACGTTTGCTTGATAATGACTTCCATTTGCTGGCAACCTCTCGACAATATACTGGTTCGCTGGAATACCGCGATCAGGTGGGTTCGAAATGCGGCTCCCATCGTACGCTTGCACGAGCCCCTGTCGCGGCCAGCCCCCGATTAGACCGTGGCACTGCCCCGTTTACAAGCGGGGTCGACGGACCAGTATTCGTCGCGTCCTCCTCACGCGAAAACGGCGGGAGTGGGGCACGGCCATGACGCTCGGCGGGAGATCCTCAACCCACGTTTAACGGCCCTCTCTGCTGGGGCCCTCTCTGCCAGGGAGGAAACGGGAATGGCCCAGTGGCGTTGCCGAGTTCGGCTGCTGGTGGCGTGGTGGCGGAAGAAGCGTGGGCGGTCATCCCGGCCCGGCCCCAGTTGCTCGCTCACCCATCAGCCGCCGATTTCCTATTGGGCGTGGAGTTCTTTGATCAGCTCATCGAGTTCTTGCCGGTTCTGCAAGGCTTTGAGCCGTTGATCGAGTTTGAGAAAGTCGATCTGCCAAGGCGGCTCCGCCCCGAAGTAGTTCTCCCTCGCCAGGAAATCGACGGCCAATGCCAAATGACTTGTCGCCAGACCGTGCTGGTATTCGAGCACTCCCGGGTGTTCGCTGGCCAGCGTCTTGTGCAGCTCCAGCGCGGACGAGCGAAGTTGTTCTGGATCCGCTATGGACACTAGACGCTGACGTGTCGAGCCACCGAGCGGTCCGCGTCAACCAGATCTCAACGAGCCACGAATGCAGGGGCTCGCGTCGCCGACCGAGGCGTCGCCGGCAGCTGAGTAGATGAACCGCGGGTGGTCCTGCCCCGGTACGGCCAATGGACCGAAGTCCAACATCCGCTTTCCGTCGGACCACACCCTGCGAGCCGGCGTGGAATATGGGGGCTGTGCGCAAAGTCTAGCGATGCTCGGGAAACGACTGGTCGAACGGTAACTAACTGTTCGATGTTTGATAACGAATACCCGGGTTTGCCATTGGGCTGGCGTGCGCTGAAGACCAGACGTCTGAGTGGCGATGGCAGTCCCCCCCGGGCAGAACGCGGCAATGGCGCCGCGCAGAACGAGCTGACACACTCCGCACGGGAGGCACGAACATGCGACTTGGCGCACGGCACTTATGGCATCCGTAATTCTGCTGGGAACGACTTCCCTACGAGCCCAGACTGCTCACAGTGCCGCCGGATCATACTGCGGTTGCCAGCAGTGCCAGTCGTGCCAGGAGTGTGATAACGGTGCTTGCTGCCAGGCATTGTTGCCCAGCCTTGCGCAGGGATTGCACAGTGCGCTGGGAGGGATCATCCCCGGCCATACCGGCTGCGATGCGCGGCACAAGATCTACAAGGCGGCGCTGCAGCGCAGTACGTTTGACAAGAAATGCCTCCTCCCCGTGGCCTACTACTCGCACATTCTTCCGCTCTGGTCGCATCGCCGCTGCTGTAGCGGGCCGGTTCATTCCAACTGTCCGACTTGCGGTCCAGACGGCATGATGGGTGAGGAAGTGATCGACATGCAGGAGTATCCGGAGGGGATGCCAATGGAGCCGACGCCCGCCGTCGAGCCCGAGTCGCCTCCCGTACCGGAGACGACCATCGTCCCGAAGGAGGCACGCCGGTTGCCGCCCAATGGACGCTCGGCGAGCCGTCCGCGTCCCACGTCAGGCAAACACGAGGCGAGCAAGCGTGCGGCGGATCAAGTTGCCCAACAAGACGAAGCCACGTCGCGTTCCGCGGGCTTACGCTGGCTGGCCCCCTTGGCCCCCCAGCAGCAGCGAGCGGTGCGGCAGGTCAGCGCGGTGGCTGCTCCAGCGCGTCCCGAACCCGTTAACCCGCTGCGGTAGACGAACGCGGCCATCGTCGCCTCATGAGTCTCCGAGACGGCATCGAATCGTGCGGCTTGCCAGCAGTGCATCGTGAGGCCTGGACGACGGACGCTGATCTGTTCGTGTCCAAGGGGGCCGAGTCGTGCCAATCCCTGTTGGCCTGGTCGAGCACAACTGAGCTCGACCGACTGTCGTTCTCGCGGGAAACGCCACACACGACGACGACTCAACCTCGCCGCTCCAGCGGAGATGTGTGACGTTGACAAGGCCGTCGTTGCCGATCGGTTACTAGCCGAGCGCCTGATCCAAGTCGTCGCGTAGATCCTCGGCATCCTCCAATCCGACCGACAGTCGAATCAGCCCATCCGAAATTCCGTGACGTGCTCGATCCGCGGCATCGTAACTGGCGTGGGACATGGCCGCAGGCTGTTCAATCAGTGATTCGACGGCCCCCAAACTGACTGCCAGTTGAAACAATCTGGTCGCCTGCACGATGCGTTTGGTGGCGGCGAAGTCACGCTTGGCCTCGAAACTGAGCATCGCTCCAAAGACGCCTCCCATCTGCTCCGCCGCCAGTTCATGCCCCGGGTGCGCCGGCAAGCCCGGGTAGAGGACGCGTGCGACGCGCGGGTCGCCGGCCAGCCATTGCGCCAGTTGGAGAGCCGTTTGGCTTTGGGCGCGAACACGCAGGTCCAAGGTTTTGAGGCCGCGACTGAGTAGGAATGCATCGAAAGGACTCAGCACCGCTCCCGTGGCATTCTGGATGAAGTAGAGCTTCTGGAACAACTCCTCATCGCGCACCACCAGTGCGCCACCGAGCAAGTCGCTGTGCCCACCGAGGTACTTCGTGGCCGAGTGCATCACGATATCGGCGCCGAGTTCCAATGGTCGGGTGAGCGTCGGGGTGGCGAACGTGTTGTCGACGCCCAACAGCGCGCCATGCTGGTGAGCCAGGTCGGCGCAGCGAGCGATATCGGTGATCGACATGCGAGGATTACCCGGGCTCTCGATCCAGACCAAGCGCGTGCGGGGCGTCATCTGCCGGGTGAACGACGCGAGATCGGTACTGTCGCCGAGCGAAACGCCGATCCCGGCTCGATCGACGATCTTATGTAGCAAGCGATAAGTGCCGCCGTAGATGTCGGTGCCGGCCACGATCTGTTCGCCCGCCCGCAACAACATGGTGGCACAATGAATGGCCGCCATTCCCGAGGAAAACGCCAAGGCGCCGCAACCGGACTCCAGGCTGGCGAGCGTCCGCTCCACATTCTTGCGCGTGGGATTTCCGCTGCGCGAATAGTCAAACTCACCCCACTCGCCGGCGCCCGGCTGCACGTAGGTGGAGGCCACGTGAATCGGCGGCACGACGGCGCCCGTGCGCGGATCTCGTTCGTTGCCGACATGAACTGCTCGGGTGCGAAACTTCATGGTTACTGACTGCCGCAATGAGAAATCTGCCGGTCCCATTTCCCGCCCCTCACGCCAGTGTGCCGTGTCTCAGCTATGCCAGCACTCCCTGAGCGGCAGGCCCTGTCCATTCATTGATGCTCCAACGCCTGTCGCAGGTCATCGATCAGATCCTGAGTGTCTTCGATGCCGCAGGAGAGTCGGATCATGTTGTCGCTGATACCGAACCGTTGCCGATCTTCTCTCGAGCATTCGTGGTAGCTCATCACGAGCGGCTGCTCGATCAGTGATTCCACGCCTCCCAGGCTGGGGCCGATGCGCGGCAGCTTAACCGCGTCGACGATGCGGGAGGCTTGCCGCCAATCGGCGTCCT
Organism: uncultured Planctomycetota bacterium; assembly: GCA_963802295.1. Lineage (GTDB taxonomy): Bacteria > Planctomycetota > Planctomycetia > Pirellulales > Pirellulaceae > JAJRVM01. The sequence continues at coordinate 363,481 of CAWDIM010000021.1, forward strand.
TCACCAGGAACGTAATCAGCCCGCCAAAACCACGCATGGTCCGCCGAGCGACATCGTGATAGGGATGGGAAGGGAGTCCGGGGTACAGGACTTGTTCGATACGCGGATGTCCATTCAGGAACTCGGCGACCGCCTGCCCATTCTCATTGTGACGCTGCATGCGCAATTCAAATGTCTTCAAACCCCGTTGCAGGAGGTAAAAATTGTGAGGCGAATTGATGGAACCCATGATCCCCCGCAACTTACGCACCGGCGCGAGTGCTTCGCGCCCGCCCACTAGGACGCCGGCCAGCAAGTCATTGTGTCCGGCCAGGTACTTCGTGGCCGAGTGCAATACATAGTTGACCCCGTAGCGAAGCGGTTGCACGTTGTAGGGCGTGGCCAGGGTGGCATCGATCAGCGTTTCCACGCCGTGCCGACGTCCGACGTCGACGAATCGTTCCAGGTCCACCACGCTCAAGTGCGGATTGGTGGGCGATTCGCTGATCAACAGTCTGGTGCGGGGCGTGATCTCGGCCTCCATGGCCGCATAGTCGCAGGCCTTGACCTGCCGCGTTACGACACCAAAGCGGGACATGTGCTTCACGCAGAATTCTCGACTGCGGTGATAACATTCGTCAAAGAAAATGACTTCATCCCCCGCACTGAGTTTGGCCATGAGCAAGCCGACAATAGCGGCCATGCCGGTCGCGTAAAGGATCGCCTCTTCGCCACCGTCGAGTGCCGCCAGCTTTCGTTCGAGCACCCGCTCGCCGGGATTTCCATAGCGCCCGTATTCCTCACGCGGCAATCCCTGCTCCACATAGTCGATCAGTGACTGTGTGTCGGCGAAGGTGTAGGTGGCGGCGCAGATAATGGGGTCCGTGATCGAATTGCCGAGTTTCTGCCGATCCTCGCCGGCGTGGACGGCTAACGTCGAGGGGCCACAGTTGGCCGGTAATTCGTGCCGTGGGTTGGTTTCTGAGACGGATCGAGCCATGATTGACTTGTCACTCCACAATGAATGGATGGTCGGGCGGCGACTTGGCCACTCCCGGCGCTGATCTCCGCCGGTGCTGGGCATCCTCTTCGACGTCGAACTCAGGATCTCGGCGGCCACCGGGTTGGAACTACCTGACACCTCGTTGCGAGCTCCCCGAAACACGCTGGGCCGAGCTCGATTTCATAGCCGGCAGGCACTTGTCGACAGGGGGCACAGGACACTCTGGCCAGCCAGCGACTCGGCCGCCCACGGCTAAGTTGCACTGCGACACCGCTTGCCACTGAGAGAAATGCAGCGCCGGTCGCCGAGGGGAATAACGCCAACTCGCGGTCGTTGCACTAATTTGAGATCACCCACCAGCAGACGACCCGACAATTTCGGTAACGGCGGGGATGGCTCTTTAGCAGTGAAGGCTGCAAGCGGCCGCAAATCCCTTAGTGTGGCCATTTTAGTCGGCCGGCGGCCGTCAGGCAACGGGCACTTCTGACGGAGCACCGCCGCACGTCACGCGTCCCTCCCGCTCGACCAAGATCGCCCGCTTTCCCTAACCGTTGGTTCCCGCCCTCGAAATCGCTAAAGGCGTCACCATCGGGGGGTTGATTCGCCCAGTTTCTTTACGTTGGGCTTGGCTATCGCCTAGAATACAGAAGACCTCGTTTTCAGGTGCAAGGGAGGAGACGCATGGGTCGGGTCCAGACGGGTATCGTGCTGTTCGGGTTTCTCTTCGCCATTCCGGCCGGCGGAACGGCGACGGGGGGTGTCTCGTCGCCCGATGGTCATCGCGGCATCCAAGATCCCGCCGAACTGGTCGAGCAGCTGGGAGACGCGAGTTTTGCGGTGCGAAACCGAGCCATGTCGAGCCTCGTCCAGCTGGGAATCAAGGCCCTTGATGCACTCGAGCAAGGTGTCCAGTCTCAGGATCGCGAAATCAGCTTCCGCTCGCGACATGCCCTGAAGCTCGTTCGGGAGAACGATTTTCAGCGTCGACTCCAAGCCTTTGCCGCTGGCCATGACGCCCACGAGAACTATCAACTGCCCGGCTGGGCCCGCTTCTATAAGGAAGTTGGGGGGAGCCCGGAGGCCCGCGCCTTGTTCGTGGAGATGCAGCAGGCCGAGCCGGTATTGCTGGCACGCGTCGAACGATCTCCCGATGAAATCTCCGAGGCATTGGTCGAGCGGGTGGTCGAATTGCAGGAATTCGCCCAGGATGGGCGGCAGCCCAATCAGATTTCGCTCGGGACCATTGCCACCATCCTCTTCCTCCTCAATGACGAGCACGTGGAACTGCCGATGATGGTGTCGCAGAGTATCGGCTCTTACTTTCGCTATCCCACGTTCGCCAGTGCGATTCAGGCCGGCTCGCAGCGGGAACTGCTGCGGACCATGCTGGGCACGTGGATCGAGCGATCCAAGGGGTGGGATGCCTATCACGCCATTTACCTGGCCATGCAGTATGACCTCCCAAAAGGTCTTGTCCCGGCCAAGAAAGTGCTCGTCGGAGAAGTCAACGAGCAGAACCAGTCGTATTTCGTCTGTTACGCCATGCTCGCCTACGCCAAGTTCGGGGGCGCGTCGGATGTGGAACTGATCGAGCCGCTATTGGACGACTCAACACCTTATGGCGGCTCCGTGGCGGTCGCCGGCGCGGCCAAGTATCGAACGGAAATTCGCGATATTGCCCTGGCCACGTTGGTGCACCTGACCAAACAGAATCCGAAGGATTTTGGGTTTGACCGGTTGCGGTCCAGCTCGACGCAGATCTTCAACACCGGTTCGCTCGCTTTTGAGAATAACGAAAAGCGTGAGGAAGCCATCAGGAAGTGGCGGGCTTTCCGTGGCAAGACGCCTTCCGAGCCGCCGCACCAAGCTCCCCAAGACGCGTCTGATCCTGTCCAGAGCGAGACGTCAATCGAGTAATCCGTGGGTGTTTGGTCCCTTCGAACCCCCGTCGCGCCGGCCGTGCACCGCAGCTCATCCCTCCTTCCCTCTTGACGCGGCGGGCGGCTGCCACCAAAAAGGGGAAGCGAGAATTTTGCAGCCAGAATTCGTAGTCCTAAACAAATTCCAACTTCCCCCGGTCTGAATGACCAAGACGCGCGACGAATGCCGCAATGAACAAGACCCCTACTGACTCCCCCCATCCAGCTGACCAAACCGACCCACCTGACCCGGCCGGCAGTCGACCGCCGGTGCCGGCGCGACAAGCTGCTCCGGCCAAAGGGGGAGAGCGTCGGCTCCGCAAGTGGGTTCGGCGCTCCTTAATCCTGGTAGCTGGGGCCTGTATCGCCGGGATCGTCTATGTGCGTTGGCACGCGGCGGCCGGTGATTTCGCGACCGTCAATATCCAGACACTGATACTGGCTTTTTTCGGACTGGTGGCTCTGCTGGTCCGCATTCTCGTGCGTAATGACATTCCTCTGTTGGCACGACTGATTCGCGTGGGTGTGGTGGTCGTGCCGCTCTGCGCGGTGGCCAGTTGCCTGCGCATCGATCATGTGAGCGGGAGCCTGGTGCCGGCGCTGCGGTGGCGATGGACACCGCGTCCGGACGAACTGCTGGCACCTCCGCAGATTGCGGACCGCGGCGTCAGGGTGGACTTGGTCAGCACGACCCCCGAGGACTTCCCTCAGTTTCTCGGCCCGCGCCGCGATCTGTGCCTGCCAGACATCCAGTTGGCTCGCGACTGGACGACCCAACGCCCGCAGGAGCTGTGGCGTCATCCGATCGGTGCCGGCTGGTCCGGGTTCAGTGCCGTGAATGGTCATGCCGTCACCATGGAGCAGCGTGGGGGAGAAGAACTAGTAACGTGCTATGCGCTGCAATCGGGGCGGGCCCTGTGGTCGCACAGCGTGCCGACTCGCCACGAAACGCTGGCGGGCGGCATCGGTCCGCGCTGTACTCCCACCATCGATGAAGGTCTGGTGTACGCTCTGGGGGCGACGGGGATCTTGCGATGTATTGACGGAGCGGACGGCGAACTGTTGTGGCGCGACGACATCCTGGACCGTGTCGGAGTCACGGCCGATGAGGATTTGAAGGCCATTTCGTGGGGCCGAGCCGCCTCGCCACTGATCGTGGACAATCTGGTTGTCGTGCCGCTTGGCGGCCCTGCCGGCGGAGAGTGTTTCAGCCTCATTGCCTACGACAAGAAAACCGGCGAAGTGTGCTGGAAAGGAGGGGACGCGCAGGCTAGCTATGCCTCCCCTGCGGTCGGCACCCTCTGCGGCCTGCGGCAGATTGTCATCGTCAATGAAGACACCGTTTCAGGACATCACCCGGAAGATGGGCGTACCATCTGGTCGTATCCCTGGCCGGGTGAAAGCTTTGCCCGCGCGAGCGCATCGCAAGCTGTGATTCTGCCGGGTGATTGTGTCCTCTTGTCGAAAGACTACGGGATTGGCGCAGAGTTGATTCACCTGACGCTGGTGGACGACAAGACGCTGCGGGCCGACCGAGTCTGGTATGAGAACCGCGTCCTGAAGACGAAGTTCACGAATGTCGTCGTTGCGCACGATCATATCTTCGGACTTTCTGACGGCATCTTCGAGTGTGTGGCACTCGAGGATGGGAAATCCCAGTGGAAAGATCGCCGGCGGGGCCGCTTTGGACACGGTCAGATATTGGCTGTCGGCGATGTGATTCTGGTGCAGGCCGAGTCGGGTGAAGTGATCATGGTGGAACCGAATCCGAAAGAACTGGTGGAACTCGGGCGATTCGCTCCCTTGTCGGACCAGACCTGGAACAACCTCTGCCTGTATGGTCCGTACCTGCTGGTGCGGAATGCCGTGGAAGCGGCCTGCTACCAATTGCCGCTGCGAGACGTACCCCAGCCATAGGGCCCTGGCCCCCGATTTCGGCCGGCATGCGCGGTTGTCACGGGGCGTTGTTGGTGCGTAATACCGTGCAGAAATCCGGCGCATCCGGTGCGCTCGCGATGGAAGAACTGAGTTGCCGTACGTAACATGCGCGCATGTCTGAAAAAAAAACGAAATGCGAAATGCAAAAAAAATCCCAGACAAATTCACGTGACAGAAGGAAGGGAGGAAGGGAGGAAGGGAGGAAGGGAGGACAGCACAGCATGGCATGGTGCTGGTGAGAGGCTGGTTGTGGCGCATCATGGCGGTTTTGCCGGCAGCTGAGGTTTTTTCTCTTGAGTTTTTGTCTTTCGAATTTGTTTAGGCTTTCGAATTCAGGATTTCGAGTTTCCTGTTTGGTTGCGGCCAGCGGCCGCGTGAGGGGATGGTTGTGAACGATTCCGAACCGAACCGAAGTTGCGACCTGCTAGCGGGGAAGAAGGCCGTCGTGACCGGCTCGTCCAGCGGCATTGGGCGGGCGATAGCACTGCAGTTGGCCGCAGCGGGTGCTGATGTCGTGGTGCATGCGCGAGCCCGTCGCGATCGCGCGGAAGAAGTGGTCTGCGAAATTGGTGCGACGGGGCGTCGCGCGACCGTTCTGCTGGCCGATTTTTCGGCAACTGCCACTTGTGGGCCGTTCGTCGAGCAAGCCTGGCAGTGGCTTGGCGGAATCGACATCTGGGTGAATAATGCTGGAGCGGACGTGCTGACAGGAGCCGCCGCGCAATGGAGTTTCCGCGACAAATTGGACTATTTGTGGCGCACCGACGTGCTGGGCACGATCGAGCTTTCGCGACTCGTCGGTCAGCGCATGCTCGAGACCGCGGACGCCTCGGGGGACCGCACGATCCTGAACCTCGGCTGGGATCAGGCTGAGCAGGGCATGGCGGGAGACAGCGGCGAGATGTTCGCCGCCGTGAAGGGAGCGGTGATGGCTTTCACGAAAAGCCTGTCGCGATCCCTGGCTCCCCGTGTACGGGTCAACTGCCTGGCACCGGGCTGGATTCGCACCGCGTGGGGCGAGGGGGCGCCGGAGTACTGGCAGCTGCGTGCCTGCCAGGAGTCATTACTGCAGCGTTGGGGAACGCCGGAAGACGTCGCACAGGTCGCGAGGTTTCTCGTGTCTCCCGCCGCCGCCTTCCTGACGGGACAGATCATCTTAGTCAATGGCGGCAACCGAATAGGCTATGAATCAAGACTCTGACCACATCCATTTCGTGACGGGCCGACTGGCTGAATGCGCGCTGCGGCGAGTAGTGGAGCAGCTGGCGCCGGCCGTGGGGTTCTCGTACAGCGTCGACGTGCTTCCCATTACGGTGGCCGCGTTGATGTCGCCAGGCTGGGTGCAGCGGCACATTCGCGTGCCGGAGCGGGCGACCCGCGTTTTGCTCCCCGGATATTGCGGTGGCGATCTGAGCGAACTGGTGGCTGCAGCGTCGGTCGCCCGGTCGAACGAGGACCTCGCGACTTGAGAGGTTTGTCGGAGTATTTTGGCCGCGGTGCTGCCGCTCACAACGACCTGGGTAAGTACAACATCGAGATCATTGCCGAGATCAACCATGCTCCGCAACTGGACCGCTCGGAGATCCTCTCCCAGGCCCGCCGGCTGAGCCGCTGACGGAGCCAACGTCATCGATGTCGGCTGTGAGCCGGGCGATCCTTGGCGGGGGGTGGGGGATTGTGTCCGGGCCCTCCGTGATGAGGGATTCCGCGTGTCCATCGACAGTATACAGCCTGCGGAAATTGAAATGGCGGTGAAGGCGGGAGCGGAACTCGTGCTGTCGGTCAATGCCACCAATCGACACGCGGCCAAGGACTGGGGCTGCGAGGTCGTTGTGACTCCTGACAGCCTGCAGATGCTCGACAGCTTCGATGAGACGATCGCGCAGCTGGATAAGCACCAAATCAAAATGCGGATAGACCCGATTCTGGAGCCGATCGGCTGCGGTTTCACGGCCAGTCTCTGGCGATATATCGATGTTCGTCGCCGCCACCCCACAGCGCCGATGCTCATGGGGATCGGCAACCTGACCGAAATGACCGATGTGGATTCTGCCGGCGTAAACGTTTTACTGCTGGGTATCTGCCAGGAGCTGGGAATTCGCAGCGTGCTGACCACGCAGGTCATCAATTGGGCTCGCACCAGCGTCCGCGAATGCGATCTGGCCCGACGATTGGTGCACTATGCGGTCCTCCATGGCATTCCCCCCAAACATGTGACCACCGACCTGCTGCTGCTACGCGACAAAAGACTGCAACCGTTTGGTGAAGATCAGCTGACGGAGATCGCTCGGCAGATCAAGGACCAGAACATACGGTTAGTGGCCGAGAATGGTAAGATCTACGCATTGCGCGACGGTCAGCAGTTCGCCGATCCCGATCCCTTCGCGCTGTTTGAGCAGTTGCTGGGCGGTGCGGCCGATCAGATCGATGTGTCGCACGCCTTCTATCTGGGTTTTGAGATGTGCAAGGCCAGTATCGCCCTGGCCCTCAGCAAGGAATATCAGCAGGATGAATCACTCGATTGGGGATATTTGACGGTCGAAGAGCACTGGTATCGACTCCATCGCCGAGGTCTTTCCTGAGAGGCACACCGGTTCCCGGTCATATTCCCACGCGACTTCCCAGCAGCGATAATCTTGACGCGAATGCGATGCAGCACTTCGGGGAGTCTCTTGAGATGGTGGATCCGCAAGGTCCAGCGACCTGTGAGCCGTTTCGACCCTTGTGGGTCGAGCTACACCCGCCGCCCGATCCGGTGGGCGTATTTCAGCGGATGGCGACCCTGCCTCACTGTCTGTTTCTCGACAGTGCCATGCGAGACCGCATGCTGGGACGGTATTCGTTCGTGGCGGCCGATCCGTTCCACTACCAAAGCGTTCCGGCAGACGGCCGCGACGGCATCGCGATCCTGCAGCAGTTGCTGCGCGGGTGGACCGCCGAGCATTGCGAGCAATTGCCTCCCTTCCAAGGAGGCGCGGCCGGCCTGTTCAGTTACGACCTGAACCGGAGCCTGGAACGCTTGCCGCAACCGCGTTACGACGAGTTAGGTTGCCCAGCTCTCGCCATCGGTTTCTATGATGTCGTCGTGGCGTTTGACCACTTCTCGGACCGAGCCTGGATCATCTCGCAAGGACTCCCGGAACTGGAGCATCGGACGCGTCGAGAGCGAGCCGCGCAACGGCTTGCCCAGTTCCAAACCTTGCTGGCGGGGCGTCACGATCCACAGGTCAGCCAGCCGACGCGCTGCGAGACTCCATTGTCACTGGATGAGATGGCGCCTCAGTACGCCACACTCGAGAATCCGCTGTTGACGAGCAATTTTTCGCGTCCGGCCTTTGAGCAGGCGATCCGGCGCGGAATCGAATACATTCGTGCCGGTGACGTGTTTCAAGTGAACCTGGCCCAGCGGCTGCTGTATCCGGCACACCACAGCCCGCTGGCATTGTACCTGCGGTTGCGGGAGCGCAATCCCGCACCCTTCTCGGCGTTCCTGGACTGCGGGTCATTTCAGGTGGTGTCAGCGTCTCCCGAACGATTCCTGGCCGTTCGCAGCGGTCACGTGGAGACGCGACCGATCAAGGGGACGCGACAGCGCTGTCGATTCCCGGAAGCGGATCTGTTTGCCGCCGGCGAACTGCTGGAAAGTGAAAAGGACCGCGCCGAAAATGTCATGATTGTCGACCTGCTGCGCAACGACCTTTCCCGTGTCTGCCACTGCGATTCTGTGCATGTCAGTGACTTATGCCGACTCGAAACGTACCAGTACGTGCAACACCTGGTATCGGTGGTCAAGGGCACCCTGAGTCCGGACCAGACGCCATTGGACCTGGTTCGCGCCGCCTTTCCTGGCGGATCGATCACCGGAGCGCCAAAAGTGCGGGCCATGGAGATCATTAGTGAATTGGAGCCAACCGCTCGTGGCCCCTACTGTGGATCTCTGGGGTATCTCGGGTTTGATGGCACGCTGGATCTCAGTATCCTGATTCGGACGATCACGGTCGGACGTGGCTGGTGGCAGTTTCCCGTCGGGGGGGGGATTATTGCTCAATCCGATCCAGCCCGCGAATATGACGAGACTTGGCATAAGGCCGTGGGGCTTGTCCGCGCCCTCGTGTGAAGGAGGCGGCCAGGACAGTACATGGCCCGTGGTGAGATGAGCATGCTGCTATTGATCGACAACTACGACAGCTTTGCCCATAACTTGGCGCGCTACCTGACGCGTCTGGGAGCCGAAGTGCGCGTGGTGCGCAATGACACGGTGCGAGTGGCGGACGTGTTGTCGCTCAAGCCGGCGGCGGTGGTACTGTCGCCGGGGCCTTGTACTCCGAACGAAGCTGGCTGTTCGTTGGAGATTGTGCGGCGATGCGGCGACCGGCTGCCCATTCTGGGTGTCTGTCTGGGTCATCAGGCCATTGTGGCGGCGTACGGTGGTCGGATCGTGCGAACCGAGCCGATGCATGGTCGCACGAGTGTCATCGAGCACGACGGGCAGGGGGTTTTTCTGGGAGTGCCCAATCCGTTCAGCGGCTGCCGGTACCATTCGCTCGTGGCGGAACGATCATCGCTGCCCGAACAGCTGGAGGTTTCGGCTGAGACTAAGGAGGGGCTGATTATGGCGGTACGACATCGTGAGCGGCCGATTGTCGGCCTGCAGTTTCATCCCGAAGCGATACTCACGGAACATGGCTACGCGCTGTTGGCGAATTTTCTCAAAATGGCGGGCGTGGAATTGACCGGCGTGGAGCTCTGTCTGGCGGATGAGTTGAGGTGTCCGGAGCGTGTGGCGGCCGAGTTACCGAAATCGCCCGTGACTTTTTAATCGTAGTGTCCGGTATCTTGGGTGGCCGCTCTGTCGCAATTCCTTGGGCAGGGCGTGCCAGCGAAAGGCTAGTGGAGTGATCCTGGAAGGCATTGTTACCACGCTGGATGAAGACGGCGCCGTACGGATCGCGCCGATGGGCCCGTCTGTGGAGGAGAATTTTCAGCGGCTGGTTTTCCGGCCCTTCAAGACATCGCGGACCTTTCACAACTTGAAGCGAACGGGGCAAGGGGTGTTTCACGTAACCGACGACGTGGAACTGCTGGCACGAGCGGCGGTGGATCAGCTCACGACGCTGCCTCCCCTGAAAGAGGCCGTGATCGTGGACGGGCTCATATTGGCCGATGCGTGCCGTTGGTACGCGTTTCGGGTCGAGTCGGTTGGGGAAGAGTCGCAGCGGGCGACGGTTCCTTGTCGGGTTGTGGCGACCGCGGCTGAGCGAGAGTTTTTTGGCTTCAATCGAGCCAAGCACGCGGTCGTCGAGGCAGCGATTCTGGCTACGCGAGTAGGGATCATCGAGGCTGGCGAGTTGCGCGAGGAACTGCGCCGCTTGGCTCCGCTGGTGACCAAGACCGGCGGGCCGGCCGAGCAGCGGGCATTCACGTTGCTCAAGGATTTCATACTGTCCGCCTTGTCCGGCTCGGCGCCCGCCGATGCTGCAGATCCCCAGGGACATCGGTAACACCCTGGAGCCCCGTGCATGATTCGGATAGCATGGAAAGACGCTGCGGCGGAACGGCCTGCCGCCGACTCGAGCGGGGTCGGCAGCGCCACGCCTGCTCTGTGTCCGACGGTATGGCCATTCCCCGCCGCCCCCCCTACGGCGAATTGCCGTGCGCGATGGAGCCCGCCAGACCGGTCAGTGTACCGCGGAACCTGGGAGCTGGGGCAACGCGGTTGGATGGCCGACACTTTCGGATGGCGGGTACGATCGAGTGGCTGGTGTTTTCCCGGGGATATTTCCGACACAAATGTCGCGTGGGCGGATCCACCTCATGCAACCCTCTACGGTACACGTACGAGCTCCGTCCCGGTTGCACTTCGGGCTGTTCTCGTTTGGTCAGCGAGGACGGCAATATGGCGGGGTCGGCGTGATGCTCGAGCATCCCTCGTTGAGCCTCGAGATCTGTGCGGCTCCCCGGTTCGAAGTGGTGGGGGAACAGAGCGAGATCTTGACGCAGGGGGCCCGCCAGTGGGCCCAGTTCCGCCAGCTCGACGAATTGCCGCGTTGCCGCGTTACCATTTTGCAGTCGTTGCCCAGGCACGTGGGGCTGGGGAGCGGCACGCAGCTGATGTCGGCGCTGGTGGCGGGACTTCAGGCGTTTGCTCAGCTGCCACCGCTTACCGCGCAAGAGTTGGCCCGTGCCACGGGGCGCGGCAGACGATCTGCCGTCGGCACCTACGGTTTCCTCCACGGGGGGTTGATTGTCGAGCTGGGAAAAATGCCAGGTGAGGAATTGGCTCCGCTGGAACAGCGAATGGACTTCCCCGCCGCCTGGCGGTTTGTGTTGGTGCAGACGGGCGCCCGCGCGGGCCTTTCTGGGCACGAAGAACGGCGAGCTTTTGAATGTCTGCCGCCGGTTGGTCGCCAGCTGCGCGAGGAACTGATCGCAGAGGTCCGCTCGGTCATGCTTCCAGCACTGCATGCGCAGGATTGTACGGCGTTGGGCGAGAGCTTGTATCGCTATGGGCGCACGGCCGGTTCCTGCTTCGCCAGCGTGCAGGGAGGACCTTACAACGGTCCCCGCCTGACAGCGCTGGTGCAGGAAATCCGAGCCCTCGGCATACCAGGAGTCGGGCAGAGTTCGTGGGGCCCCATGTTGTTCTGTCTGGTTCCCGATCAGGCGCGTGCCGTGCAGCTGGAGAATGACCTGTCTCGCCGACACGCGGAAGAGCAACTAAAAACTTGGATTACCGCCGCGGACAATTGTGGTGCCCTGATCACGTCGACGTGATCAGTCTGCTCGGCGAAGGTCATTTTTTGGGGGAAATGAACATCCCCGCACATTCAGCAGAACGAGGAGGAAGAAGTCATCATGCTTGAACTGGGAGTCAATGTGGATCACGTGGCCACGGTTCGTGAGGCACGCAAGACGTACGAACCCGACCCTGTTTGGGCTGCCGTCGCGGCCGAGTTAGGGGGTGCCGATGGAATTACCATTCACCTGCGCGAGGACCGACGGCACATCAAGGACCGCGACCTGCGGGTTCTCCGCGAAACGGTCACCGTGAAATTGAATCTGGAGTTAGCCGCGGACGTCGAGGTCGTCGCGATTGCCTGCCAGGTCCGTCCGGACCAGGCGACGTTAGTACCGGAACGTCGCGAGGAGGTGACGACTGAAGGTGGGCTTGATATCGTGGCACACCGCCGCAGCGTGGCGGACGCGATTGCCCGTCTGCACGATGCCGGCATCATCGTGAGTTTGTTCTTGGATGCGGATGAGCAGCAGATTGCCACGGCTGCGGAGTTGGGAGCGGATGCGGTCGAATTGCACACCGGCCAATATTCACTCTCCCGGGGCCGCGTTGTCCCGGAGGAACTGCGCAAATTGGAGTTGGCGGGGCGTCAGATTTGTGCGTTGGGCTTGGCCCTGCACGCCGGACACGGGTTGAATTATCAGAATGTGAAGCCGGTGGCGGCACTCGCGCAGATGCGTGAACTGAATATTGGGCACAGTATCATCGCCCGCGCACTGATGATCGGCATGCAGGCGGCCGTCCGCGAAATGAAAGAACTGTTGATCCAAGTCGCCGGGGCGCGCAGCGAGCAGTAAATCGACTGGTATTGCGATAGCCCCCCCGGGCGGGACTTTTGCGCAGGGGGGTGCCGGGACGGGACCGCCCCCTTTGCGCAAGGGGGAGGCCCCACGTATGATAGGGCCGAAAATGGAAAATGGCCGAAGAGAGGCGGCGCCCGCCAGCGTGCCGCTCCGCTCTGTGCCTCGTGATACCGTCGGATTCAGGGTGGCCGGACAGAACATCGATAGCGAGTAGATGATTATGACGCGTAAAGGATCGGCATTCGCGGGTGTCTCTGTGGCACTCATCACGCCATTTCGGAACAACGAGCTGGATGTCGAGGCTCTGCGTGCACAAATCGACTTTCAGGTGCAGGCGGGTACGACGTGCATTTGCCCGGTCGGAACCACGGGCGAATCGCCCACGCTGTCGCATAGCGAACACGATCGCGTGATTTCCGAAGTGGTACAGGCCGCGGCAGGACGCATCAAAGTGATGGCGGGCACGGGTTCGAACAGTACCGCCGAGGCTTTGCGGCTGACTCGCTGGGCCGCTCATGAAGGCGCTGACGCAGCCTTGTTGGTTGCGCCGTATTACAACAAGCCGACTCAGCAGGGTTTTTACGAGCACTATCGGACGATCGCCGAGGACGTGGACATTCCCCTCTGTGTCTACAATATCCCCGGGCGCACCGGCAAGAACATCGAACCGGACACGATCGCCCGCCTGGGCGAACTCCGAAATATCACAATGGTCAAGGAAGCGACCGGATCGCTGGACCAGGCTTCCCAACTGGTGGCTACCACCGACTTGACCATTCTCAGTGGCGACGACAGCCTCACACTGCCGCTGTTGGCCATCGGTGCCGAGGGCGTGATTTCGGTCGTCGGCAATATCGTGCCGCGCGACATGATCGAGTTGGTCCAGGCCTATCGCGAAGGTCGCGCTGCCGATGCCCAGCAGGCGCATTTGAGGCTCTTTCCGTTGTGCCGCGACATGCTGGGCCTGGCGACGAATCCGATCCCGATCAAAGCTGCCATGAAGATGCTGGGGCGCGACAGTGGCGAACTGCGACTGCCGATGACCCCACTGGACGAAACGGGTAACGCAGCGCTGCGCAAGACCCTGCAACACTACGGACTGCTGTAGACCGACCCAGGCACACGTCCCCTCGGACCAGGCCAGTGGCCTGCGGGATCCTGATGCTGCCGATTCTGAATTCCGCGAATGCGAGTCGTTTCCCGATACGCGCAGCGAGCGAAATGGCTGAGCCCGGGCGGCGTACGGCCTACTTCGGCTGTGGCCATCGGCCGCGTGACGACGCGGTGCCCGGCCGGCGACGATTCTGAAGCTGCTGGCCTGGCGGCGAACTTGGTCGATTGGACGAGGATTCTGGATGCGAGTGCTGGTGCTGTGTGAATACGCGTCACTCAACGGCGGCGAGCGATCGCTGTTGGAGGTGGTCAAACGGATTGGTGTCGGGGATGTCGAGTTGGTGATCGCCGCTCCTGGTGCCGGTCCGCTGGCCGACATGCTGCAGCGACTCGCATTGCCCCACCTGCCGTTTGACGTGGTCGTCCCAGGGTCGCCAAGGTCACCGCGCACTGTGCTGCGCGACCGGCTCGCCCACCTCATCAAGGGGACGGCTGCGACACTGGTTCACGCGAACAGCGTGGCGATGAGTCGTCTGCTGGGTCCAGTCGCCCGCCAATTGAACATCCCCAGTCTCGGTCATCTGCGCGACATAATCGGACTGAGTCGGGCAACGTTGGGCGATTTGAGCGGATACGGCCGATTGCTGGCGGTTTCGGCCGCCACGCGTGACTGGTACGTGTCGGCTGGACTGCCAACGGCACTCATCTCCGTGGAATACAATGGTGTTGACTTGCAGCGGTTCTGCCCGCGTCGCGGGCAGGGCTTCCTGCACCAGGAACTTGGCATTCCTTCGCGCAGCCTGCTGGTGGGTACGATCGGGCAGATTGGCGTGCGCAAAGGCATGGACCTGTTTGTCCAAGCGGCGGCGAGCGTGGCAACACAGCGCAACGACGTCCACTTTCTTGTGGTTGGACAGCGCTATTCGCAAAAAGACGAAGCGGTAGCGTTTGAAGCCGAATTGCGGGCTGCGGCGGCGCGCGGCGACCTGGTTAATCGTCTGCATTTCCTGGGTCTGCGCAATGACGTCGACCGGATTCTGAACGAACTGACGCTCTATGTTCACGCCGCGCGGCAAGAGCCCCTGGGACGCGTGTTACTCGAGGCCGGCGCAGCGGGCAAGGCGATTGTGGCCACGAACGTCGGGGGAACGACGGAGATCTTCCCACCCGCCGCCGCAGCTGCTCGCATCGTGCCGCCCGAATCGTCGGCCGCCCTGGCCGACGCCCTGCTGACGCTGCTGGCGGGCGACGCTGAGCGAACCAGGCTGGGAGCTGCAGCGCGACGACGCGTGGCCGAGTTCTTTGATGCCAAAGAGGCAGCCGGGCGGCTCGTGAAGCACTACCGAGAGGTCGCGGAAAGCCCTCTGTAGTGGTTCTTCGGGTCACAGCAGTTGTGCCGATTCCAAATGCCCTGATGCCGCACCCCAATCCCAGCCTAATGCCGTCATCGAGCAAGCAAGGACACTCCGCAACGCGGCCTGCCGGAACGGGGTCGCGTGAACCAGCGATCGGGTCCGAGGCGATTCCCTGGCAACGCAGCGGTTGCTTCGCCGCGTTCCTCGGCTCAAGCCAATTCTCTGTGCTACCTTTTCTCATTGCACAATGCACGGAAGTAGAACGAGTGCATAGGCAGGTCTCCTTTCCAGACCGGATCGGTGGGTGCGCAGTGTCGACCGCTCGTTCCCTTCGCATCCGCAGAGGTTGTCACATCGACTTTCCCGGCAGGTATGGGCTCAGGCTGAGGTGCGTGGTGCGTGGCAGAAAAAAAGTCGGGGCCTGGTCGAAGACTGCGGCGGTTCTGGGCCCGCGAGAACACGCCGGATTGTCCATGACCTGCATGTAGTATTCACGCGATATTTTGCGACTTATTACTGAGCTAAAGTTCCCATAGAGTCCAACCGACATCCACGGCCCCGTCTCTCCAGACAGGTTGGGAATGAAACGTATGAAATGCGCCGAATTAGCCGAACGCATTGAAAAGCTGCAACCGGGAGCGGACACCCGCGACGTGGCTCGTCTCTGCCTGCTCCTCACCAATGGCACCCAGCCTGTCGATAAACTGACGGACGACCATATTCTGACTCAAGCGTGGAAGGAAATGGGGCTCCGGCTCCAGGCGGCGACAGATCAGCATGCCGCCATGACGGAGGAGTTGGAGCGGTTGGCGAAGTCGGATCCGAAGCGATTCTCACCCGATCAGATCTGGATTCTCATTCGCGCGATCAAGGTACAGAGTCAGATCCTGCAGCTGTACATCGGCGACACCGGACTGGACGTCTGATCTTGTCGAAAGGTTCAAGGTTCAAGAGTCAGGCAGAAATGCCAACGCCAGGTTCATGTAGATCAGAATACCGACGACGTCGATGATGGCCGCCACAAAAGGGTTGCTCATTAATGCAGGGTCAAGTCCCAGGCGGCGAAAGATAAGCGGCAGGATGGAGCCGGAGAGAGTACCGCAGGTAATCACCAGCAGTAGGGTAACGGGAAGGATCACGGCCAAATGGACGCTGCCAAGGATGATCGCGGCGGCAATGAACCCGATCAAGCCGAGGAATGCTCCCAACATCAGTCCTACGAGGACTTCCCGCCACACCACTCGCGCCCAGTCTTTCAACGTCACATCACCCGTTGCCATCGCGGTGATGATGAGAGTGGCGGACTGGCTGCCAGAGTTGCCACCACTGGAAATAATCAGGGGCACGAACCATCCCAGCCA
This sequence comes from uncultured Planctomycetota bacterium, assembly GCA_963802295.1. Lineage (GTDB taxonomy): Bacteria > Planctomycetota > Planctomycetia > Pirellulales > Pirellulaceae > JAJRVM01. The sequence continues at coordinate 379,748 of CAWDIM010000021.1, forward strand.
GATCCATTTTTCCTGAATCACGTGGTAGTGCCGCATGGCCAGGGCTGTCAGTGAGCCGGTGAAGAACAGAATAGTCAGCCACATGCCTCGCTTCCAACTGAGCGTCATTAAATGCGTTTGCAGGTAGCCTTTTTCCAGGGCGCGACGGCACCGATGCGATGCGCGTCCTCGGTGGCCTCTTCCCGCATCACGTCAATCACGTCGTCGTGTGTAATGATACCGAGCATGCGACGTTCGTCATCGACGACCGGAATCGCCAGAAAGTCAAAGCGCCACTCTTGCGCGCCACTTCTTCCTGATCCTCCGTGGCCCGCACCGCCACGACGTCGGTCTCCATCAAGGCGGAGAGTGGTGTATCCGGCTTGCCGATCTTGGAGACGAGCTGGCGCGTGGAGACAACGCCACGCAAATGGCGAGTGTCATCGACGATGTACAAGTAATAGATCGTCTCCAGATCCTCAGACTGCCGCCCAAGTTCCTTCAGGGCGTCGCCAACGCTGAGGGTTTCCGGGAGCATGGCGACCTGCGTGGTCATCATGGCGCCGGCGGTGTCTTCGCGATAGGCCTGCAAGCGAATAATGTCGCGGCGATCCTCCTGCGGCAGCAGGGGCATCAGTTCGGCGACGACCCGCTCGTCGACATCCTCCAATATGTCGACGCGGTCATCGGGAGCGACTTGTGCGATCAATTCCGCGATCTGGCTGCGATCCGCGCTCTCGATGATGACGATCTGCATCCCGTGTTCGAGGTAGCTGAAGATCTCGCTGCGCAGCGGCAGTTCGGCGTATTTCAGAACGTCCCAGGCTTCCTGTGGTTCGAGCCCCTGCATGTAGTCGGCGGTCCGCGCGGGATGCAAGGCCGTACAGAACTCGTACAGCCCCCGTTCGTCCCGTTCCTGCAACATCTCGCGCAATTCGGGAAGGTAGAGCGTGTTAATCATGGTGGTACGACACCGTATCGAGATGAAATGCGCGAGCGACGATCGCAGTGAGCGGATCTCCCCGGCTCAATTCAATCCGCCCGCCTTGCGGTCGGATCGCCAAACGGCTCGCAGCGACGCATTCTAGTGGCCCGCCTGAGAGCAGGTAAGCGGGCTGGCGGTTGAACGGGCAATGAGATCGTCAAGAAACCGTGTTCAAACGCGCTCGCCGGCAGGGCTGGAAGAAACGATCGAGTGAATCGGGCTGCGCGGCGAAATTGAGGTGCAGACGGCTCCCCACGATCTGGTAGTCACCGACCAGGTCGTGGCTGTGTTCAGCCTCCGACACCAACGGTATCAGATAGCCATCGGGATGGATGATCCACTTCGAACTGAGGTATCCGCGGACGGTCTGACGGCAGGGAAACAGCCACGATCCACTGGCCGTGTTGACTTCCACCGCCCGATCCGGAGCCGGGCGGGGATTGCATCGAGCCAGCGCCGGCAGCAGTCCGGCCATCGGCCAGTGCACGCCCCCAGGCATCACAACCTCGCGGCAGCAGAACGCCAATCCGTCGCTCTCCGCGTAGATCCGCCCGCCGGAGATAACGTGATTCCAGAGTGACTCTTTGATGCAGACGTTGGCTGCTAACTCACTCGCAAATCGCTCCATCTGCCCGCAACCAATGTAGACGATGTCCGTCTTGCTCGGCAACGTCTCGCTTCGAAGTGGTGAGAAGAAATTGACCGTGGCGCCCTGTGACTCGAGCACATCGAATGTGTCCGGAAAATAGCAGCTGAACGCCTCGTCGTGTGCCACCGCCACGTTGAGCCGATGAACCAATTCGCGATGCCGAAACAACTCTCCCACAATCCCGGAAAACGCTCTCTTGCCGGCAATTCGCAGGAACTCATCGAAGCGAAAATGGGCCAACAGCGAAGAGCCGAGCGCGTCGCAGAATTCCTGTGTCGGCTTCTTATCCGGCGGCAAATTCGCCAGTGCCGCCCGCCACGCACCCGTCCCCTTCATCGCCCCCACTACCGGTACGCCGTAGAAAGCCTCCAGCATCGTTTGCACACGGCACAGGTGGGGAGTGTCAACCACATTGTCCAGCACAATCCCCTCCAAGCCGGCCGGCACGGGCGGGAACTGGCACGGCCGCAGCAGCGCAGCATCCACAACCGCGATCTGTGGCAGATCCAACCAAGTGCAAAGCGTGTCGAGGCTGCCACCCGCCGGCCATCCCGCGATCGCCGCATCAAACTGCCCATCCACGACCCCAATGTCCGCGCACTGGTTGCCCTGCAGAAACAGCTCCGCGCAGATGTCGGGTTGCATCAACCAGCTGTCCAGGTGACGCCGACCTTGCCCCGTAATCGATAACGCCACATCGCGCGCTTCACAACGAGATTGTGACGAGAAGGACTGAACGTGCAGCCCGCTGCGCTCCAGAACGTTCATGAGCGCCCATAGCACCAGCTGAATATCTTCGTCAGGTTGGACGGTTCCAAGGGCGATTCGAGGCAAATGGTTCATGCCGATAGCCTGCTGGTGCGCTCAGGCAGTGCGGTCAAGCGTGCCAACCGCCGCGACACCATCCATTGATTCGGTAAGAGTTCAGGAAGGAAAATTTGTACTTCAGTGCATTCTTAGGACCGCAGTTCAGGGAGTCAATAGGTTCAGGCCAGCTTCTTCCGCCGCGTCATTCAAGTCGACCACACGCCAACCGTGATAGCAGTCGCGGTGGCCCGCCATGGTGGGCCACCGTCGAGAGCCGCCGGTGGCAACGGCCATCACCCGGTTCCCACCGCGTCGGTCCGGGAGCGCGCGGGAACCGCGGCCGGCACGGCCCAACGCCCCAATCCCTGCTCACTTCCACCTCTCAATACACAATAAATAGGTGACCTGTAGTAGGCGCCAGCGTTTCGAACCGTTGCCCCGCAGCCGCGTCGCGCCGGTCCGATCCGCGTGGCGGAAATGCTTGGCCGCCTTGGAGATGCGTTGACAAACCAGACTCCCCCTGGTACTGTTTCTGCAGGTGTCTGAGCGAACCGAATGCTGGCACTACGGCTCCCCTGCGCCTACCGTCCGAGTCGGGACGTTGGGACTGGGTGCATGGGGTGCGTCGGTGCCAGTTCTTGTCAGCCTGTCGAGAAGCGGGTACGAGCACGCCGGTGGGGGATACCCACTTGGTCTCCTTCCCGTTTCTCCACTGGCTGATTCCAATCTGGATCAGTTTCATGGTTGAGCCCACTTTCTCCGAGCCCGTGGAATCCGATCGTCCCATGATCGAACTCGATCTGGATGCGGAAGAGAAACTCGCAGCCTGCGAGCGGCAAATCGCATATACGTTTCGGAACAAGCAACTGCTGCGCGCTGCGCTGACACATGCTTCCGGCGCGGATCATCGACTGTCCTCCAATGAACGGCTCGAGTTTCTCGGTGATGCCATTCTGGGTGCCGTGGTCTGTGAGCTGTTGTATCACCAGTATCCTGAGTATCTCGAAGGCGACTTGACGAAAGTGAAATCGGTCGTCGTGAGTCGCCAGTCGTGTGCGAAGATCAGCCTGTCGCTCGGGTTGCACGAGTTCCTGATTGTGGGAAAAGGCATGGCGGCTAATCGCGAAGTCCCCTCCTCGCTGCTCGCGGATGTTTTTGAGTCGCTCCTGGCAGCCATCCACCTGGACGGCGGAAAAGAGGAAGCACGCCGATTCATTCAGCAGTATGTAGGGCCTGAGATTGTGGCAGCCGTGGCCGGGGAATTGGCCGGGAACTACAAGTCTCTGTTGCAGCAGTTCGCGCAGCACGAATTCGGCAATACGCCGATCTACCAGTTGCTCGATGAAAAAGGGCCCGATCATGCCAAGTGCTTTAAGGTGAGTGCCGTGGTCGGCGGGCAACGATTTGAGGCCGCTTGGGGACGAAATAAGAAAGAGGCGGAACAACGGGCTGCCTGCAACGCACTCTCTGAACTGAAGAGTCAGCAGGCCCCCTTTCCCAGCGATTAGGATTCCCGGCGAGTGCCCTTCGCTCGAGGCGTGATTTCCGTGGCTGACCGGTCACGGCGCGACCTGCACCGGCGTTCTTGGGAATGAGCTGGCAGCGCGTGTTTTGGCCAGTGGGACATTTGGTTTTTGAGTTGTTATTCGGATTTCGGATGTCGGATTTCGGAATTGAAGTTCCCCGTTTGGCTGCGGCGGCAGGCCGCGTCAAATCGCTCGTCGGTGTGATCTGCGCGTGGTGGACGCTGCACAAACGGAATGAATTCCGTCTTACGTAGAAGGAAAATGGAGCGTGGTGGACGAACATGTGATCGCCCATCACTCTCTCACGATGTCGTGCCTGGAAGCGAAGGATTGCCGTGCGTTGTGTCGCCTTATTCTCCGGTGGTCTCGACAGCCAACTGGCTGTCCGTATCATGCAACTGCATGGCATCGAAGTGGAAGCATGCACCTTCCAGTCGGTGTTCACGACTTGTCAGGGGGAGGCCGCCCTGGCGGCACAACGGCTGGGTGTTCGACTGACGATTGTCGGCCAGGGGGACGATTACCTGGAGTTGATTCGCAACCCGCGTTTCGGTTATGGCCGGGGAGCGAATCCATGCATTGATTGCCGCATCTACATGCTGCGACGTGCCTTCCAGTTCATGGATCAGGTGGGAGGAGACTTCGTCGTCAGTGGCGAAGTGTTAGGGCAGCGGTCGATGAGCCAGAAACGACGTGACTTGGAGACGATTGCGCACCACTCAGAGCATTACGATCAGTTGCTGCGTCCCTTGTCGGCCAAGCTGCTCGCACCCTCGCTTCCCGAACGGGAAGGCTGGGTCGACCGGGAGAGACTCTATGCGTTCTACGGCCGCGGCCGCCGGAAGTTGATAGCGCTGGGACGCTCCCTCGGACTTGAAGAAATCCCCGCACCCTCCACCGGATGCATGCTGACGGAGCCGAGCTTCTCGTTGAAGGTTCACGACTTGCTGAAACACCAGCCGTCTGCTGCGACCTGGGATTGTGAACTTCTCAAGCACGGCCGGCATTTCCGGTTCAATGAACTCGTGAAAGTCATCGTCGGGCGGCAGGAAGAGGAGAATGTGCAATTGCAGCACCTGCATGCGCGCCCCGCCGCACGTAGTACGGCCCTGCTGTGCCCCGTCGGTTTTGCCGGCCCCGTGGCACTGGTGGTCGGCCCGCCCACCGAAGATGCCCTGCAATTTGCCTGCGGTTTGATTCATCGCTATGCGAAAGTGCGGCAGGACGGTGGCGGCGACATCCGCGTGAAGGTGGGGGATGACGAGCGACGGATGGTAGCACAATTTCGCGCCGACGCCCAACAGGCGGTTACGCTCGCCACGTCCTAACGCGCCCGCTGGCCGCCAGCAAACCGGAAATCCGAAATCCACATCTCGAACACCTCAACAAATTCGAAATCCACAACGGAAACAAAAAAAACTCCGCTGTCGGCAAAACCGCCGTCATGATCCGCACACAGCTGCTCACCACGCAGCATGCTATTCCCTGTTCCTTTTTCCCCCGTTGCGGTCATTTGGCCGGGGGGTCCGGCATGGCGGCGGTACTGCGCATATGTCGCCAGAGTTGTTCGAGTACACTCCGTCGGTCGGCCGCGATTCGCTCGTGACCGTAGGCGACTCGTGAATAGAGATCAGCGAGTGACTGGGCTTCCATGCCGAGCCCCGGATGTTCCAGTGCCACATGGCGGGCGAACTCCAAAGGCGTCTGCTCCAGCGTACGGGCACAAGCACGCTCGCGGGCCCAGGCTTCCATCGCCTCAAAACTGTATCGGATCAACTGCTCCGTCGTATATTGCGTCGCCTTGCCGCCGGCAAACGGATCGCTATAGCTGGCAAAGGGCCGCGGTGGAGCCACGCTCGACAGGGACGCTGCCGTATCGGTCTGCTCGTCGCGATCGCGACGACCACCCAACAGTGCCGCCCAGAAGCTCCTCAAATCGCCGAGCAACTGGCGAATGGCTTGCAGTACACGGTCACGATATTTCCAAGTGAAATAGGCCAGCACTAACAGCAGGACTCCCCAAAACAACAGTTTCAGCAGCGTCCCCAATCCAGCGACTAGACCGCTCAGCAGACGCGTCACCGAGAACGACGAGGGGGTGCTCCGCGAAGACTGGGAACCACTCTGCCGAGACGACTCAGGTCGCTCTGTTTGCGACGCCTGGGCCGCGGACGATTCGTCGCGGTCCCGCGCGAATGTCTTGCCGCTCGAATCGCGCTCCGGCGGACTGCCATCGCCGTCCGGTTGCGTTGCTGGCCGCTGATTCTGCGACGATTGCCGCGGCCGTCCCGGATCATCTGGCGGTGATTCCCGAGGGGGTCTATCGTCCGCCGGTTGCGACTGAGGCTGCTGCTCACGGGCACTCTGTTGTCCTGGCCGTTGCGGATCCGACGGTTGAGGTTCTCGGTTCGACTGCGGTTGCTTGTGTTGCTGATTCGGTGGCTGTGGCGCGGATTGCTCATGTGAGTCGCGGCGTTGATCTCCCGACGTTCCATCGCGCTGCTCATGGGAGTGTGGCGTCTGTTGTTGCGACGGACTTTGGGGAGCATCCGCCTGATGGTCCCCCCTTTCCTGTTGTGACGCCTCCTGCTGCGACGCGTTTTGTTGATCGCGTTCCGCTGCGCCCCGCATCTGTTGCGATTGGCCGGTGTGTGCTTTCGATTCGGATGGCGACCGGTCTTCCGGATCGGATGGGGCACGCGTGTCCGTCGCTTGTCGGTCTGGCGGGGAATCGCCCGACTGCGACTGCTGCGGCGGGGAGTTTCGCGGGCCCGCATCTGCGGCACCGCTTCGGCCAGCTGAGCCTTGTTGGTCCGACTTGGTTGGCGTTCGGCCAACTTGCTGCTGTGGCGCCTGCGGCCCCGTTTGCGGGGCGTCCGGGCGCACGCTCGTCGCCCGTGCTGGCTGGTTCGGACCATCGTTTCCCACCGCTTGCTGATGCGTGCGAGAATGATCGGGTGAACTGAAACTAAAGGGAATCTGCGAGACCTTCATCTCGGCACCGGGACGAGGCAGCAGTACGCAGAAGAGGAGCAGCGCCAGGATCATGATGGCCCCGATCCCCAGCCACATACCGGCCATGTCGCCGGGCATGTGCAGGCCTCGTTGCCGCAAGTAGCGGCGCAAGCCGAGGAAACTCGTGGTCAACAGCAATCCAAGCGCGCTGGCCACATACACGAAGAGATACCGAAAAACGCTGAGGCGAGCGGCGGGATTGCTGGCGGGGATACACAGCTGGCCAATGCCGAACAAAACGAGTGCGGCGATCGAATAGTAGACAACCCACACACCTGGCGTGTGGGGGCGATGCCGCCGGTCCACCATTCGCCGCCACCAAAGGGGCAAGTGGTCCTGGGACTGAGTCTTCTTGTCCGTGTCGCGGGGACTGCTCGCCGTCTCACCGAGCCGCTCGGAGCCATCGTCCGGGATCGCATCGTGGGCGAACCCCATTCCCTGCAACAAGCCCTCGCCCGACGCATCCTGCGTGTCGTCGATCAACGTACAATCCCAGGTGAGCTTGTGAGCGCTCCACCACACCAGTGCCATCAGGCCGACGTTGATGAAGAGACTAAGGCCCGAGAGTGGCCCATCGATACGGACGAACCTCATCATGGCGATAGCGGTCACCAGCCCCAAGGGAATCGCGAACAGGGTTGCATACTCGATTCCCTCTTCCATCGAGATGTGCGCGATCAATACGATGGCCATCACAAACATGGCGAATATGAACGTCAACCGCCCTTCGTGTTGTCCGTGATAGAATACCGTCAGCAGAAAGAAGAGGAGGCTGCCGACCAGGGCCATGATCAGCGCGGGGCTGATGCCAATGACCATGTAGTCCATCAATGTCTGCTGTTGCCGCTTGGCCATGCTCGTTCGCTCACAAACAAACCACTCTCATCTCAACAGAAAACGCTGACAAACTCCGGGAATCGACTGTTCATCTTTCAAGTGGTGGGTGTCGACTCCAATGGCCTGCAAGGGACCCGAAGCTCCCGCAAAATCGTATTCATCGTGGATATTCAGTATGGCACTGACGGCAAATCCGCGCCTGCGCAGGTCCTGCAGGGTAATGACCGTCTCGGAAGTGACTCGCGGCACGATCACGATCACGGTGGCGTCACGGGGGAGCCGGCCTTCCGTCTCGTCGATCAACTGCGGCAGATCCAACCCGTCAGTCAATTCTAGGCGGGCCAGCGTCTCGAGAATACGTCGCAGCTGTTCGGCGCCGCGCCGTGTGGAGACGACCACCGGCTGGAGTCGCTCGCTCCGATCCAACATACTGGCGGACTGGCGAGCTTGAGTGCGACTCTGGGGGTCGAAATCCCAGCCTTCCACGCGAATCCGGTCGACCGCGTCGCGGCCATTGGTGACCAGACCGATCTGCTGCCCCATTTGATAAACCGCATTCGCGATCGAGGCCGCGGCGGTCACGGCCAGTTCACTCCGATACGGCTCGTGGTGTTCCGGGTGACTGGCCGAATGGAATTCCAGCAGGATCGTGGCACCGGCGATCGTGGATGGCTCGTAAACCTTGCTGTGCAGTACGCCCGTGCGGGCTGTCGCATGCCAGTGTACGCGCGTGAGTGGATCTCCCGGCTGGTAGCGGCGGACGCCCGCGATGCGAGTCGGATCCTCATACAGCCGATACGTCATCCGCACCTCGCCGATCGGGCGGCGCGAGGCGATGTCGAAACCTTCCAACGGAATGACCTGCGGATAGACGAGCAGAAAATGTGGTTCCGTGACGACGCGGAACCGGCGATGCAAGCCGAACAGATCGCCTGTCTCCACGATCGTAGGGCCGATCTGATAATACCCGCGGCGATTACACGTGAGCTGATAGAGGATTCTCTTCTCGCCGCGGGACGGGATCATCTGGAGCTGCATGCGGTGACCCTGCAACTTCAGACTGGGGGGTCTGAACATAATGGCCCGTCGAGGCAGCAGGTCCTCGGCCAACAGCCACGCGACCGGCAGTAGCCCCTGGTTCCTAAGCGTCACAATCACCGCCACCGTGTCGCCAATCTCCGCCGTCAGCCGATTGCACTCGCGATGAGCCGAAATGTTCCGCGCCCAGGTCTGAGAGAGCAACCGGCTGGTCAACAGCACCCCCAGCAGCACGTACATGGCGTACGCCAATAACCCCATTTGAAATAACAGGGCCAGGATCAGGATCAGTATGGCGGCCGTCAGCCATCGCATCGGTATCGTTCCCGTCCTGTAAGGGATCGCCACCCGCGTGGGCGACCGCTCGTGTCGACTCGGGCATGCCTCATACGCAACCTTCTATTTCGCCTGCTCGAACGCGGCCGGCGGCCGCAACCAATCAGGAAATTCGGAATCCTAAATTCGAAATCCTAAACAAACTCGAAAGACAAAAACTCAAGAGAAAAAAACCTCCGCTGCCGGCAAAACCACAGTCATGGGCCGGCAGCAGATTCTCACTACTGGGCATGCTACTGGATGTTCCAGCCTCCGTCCTTTAGCGTTTTGGTCATTAGTATTTCTGTCATTCGAATTTGTCTGGGATTTTCTTCATCTCGTGCTTTGGATTTCGAATTTCTTTCCAAACGTGCGCGCATCGTGCACAGATGAAACAATGTAAGACTCTACTGGCCTCGAACATGCTCGAGATCTACGATCCGCGAGCGGCGACAGGGTCGTCGCACCGCCCCCGGCTTCCACCGCTGTGCGCTGCCGCCGCACCGCTGGCGAGCTGAGTTGCGACGCACCTTCGCGATCATGTCAGGACGACATCGTCGGGACCGCGATCTCCGCCACCACCTCTTCCACGACGTGTTCGGCCGTCACCTTGCGCAGGCGGCTTTCGGGCTTAAGGATGACGCGGTGCGTTAACACCGGTCCGGCCACGCGTTTAACATCATCAGGAAGCACGAAGTTGCGGCCGCGCAGGGCGGCCAAGGCCTGGGCCGTCCGAAAGATCGCGATGCTGGCACGCGGACTCCCCCCCAAGCTGAGATCTTCGTGTTCGCGTGTATCGTGGACAATCTGCATCAGGTACTGACGGATTTTATTGTCCACACGGACCTCGCGCACCGCCTTCTGGCAGGCAACCAGCTCTTCCGCCGAGACGACCGGTGCGATCTCGTCCACCGGGTGCTTATGCTGCAGCATGTCGAGCATCTGCAGTTCCTCTTCCATCGAAGGATACCCCAGGCTGAATCGCATCAGGAACCGATCCAGTTGCGCCTCGGGCAACGGAAACGTCCCCTCATGATCGATCGGGTTCTGCGTGGCGATCACCAGGAACGGAGGCTTCAGCAGGTGGGTCGTGCCGTCGACCGTCACGCAACTCTCCGCCATCGCTTCCAGCAAGGCCGCCTGCGTGCGCGGCGTCGTGCGGTTGATTTCGTCCGCCAATACGAGCTGCGCGAAGATGGGACCCGGACGGAACTCGAACTCCGATGTCTTCTGGTTGAAGATCGAGGCGCCTGTCACATCGGTCGGAAGCAAGTCCGGCGTGCATTGGATGCGTTTGAACAGGCAGCCCACGCTGCGTGCCAAGGCCCGCGCCAACATGGTCTTGGCAACTCCCGGCACATCTTCCAGCAAGATATGGCCTTCGGAGAACCAGGCAACCAGAGCCAATATGATCTGTGGCCGCTTGCCAACAATCACCTTTTCCACGTTCGCGATAATACGTTTCGCCGTTTGATTGACATCCACCACAAGTCAGGTCTCGTTCAAGAAGTTGCTGGGCACCGCCAGGACACTCCGTCCTCAAAGGGGGCTGCCGGCGGACAAGGCACGCGAAAGCTGAGACAAGAGCCTCTGCGGTAACGGAGTGCCGGACAGTCAGCGACACGACTCGTATCCCATGGTACCATGTCCAGTTGGTTTGTCGCGGCTCTTGGGTCGGCTGCCGCAAGTCGCCAAATAGCCGCGGCTGGCGTAATGCACTCTGGAATGGCTGGTATCACTTCAGACGATGTGCGCACAACACTCACCATGGTGGCGCGCGAGTGCCATGGTGGAAGTGCCACCGTGCGCGGCCGAGGGAAATGCTCCGGCATGACAGCTTCACCTGCAATCCTGGAAGCCCGAAACGTGGGACGAGCCGCTGCGGATGGGCAAGACTGGCTGATTCGTGGTATTACACTTGTGATTCGCCCCGGCGACCGACTGGCGCTGGTCGGACCCTCCGGTAGTGGCAAGACCGTGCTGCTACGCGCCTTGGCGCTGTTGGATCCCCTGGATGAAGGTGAATTGTTGTGGCGAGACCGCCCGGTCATCCAGGAATCGGTGCCCCGGTTTCGGAGCCGAATCGTCTACCTGCACCAGCGGCCGGCACTGATCGAAGGAACCGTCGAGGATAACCTGCGTTATCCGTTCCAGTTTACCACGCACAAGCATCGCCGATACGACGCCGACAAGATCGGAAATTGGTTGAGCCTGCTTGGCCGCCCACCCGATTTCCTGCAGAAGGTCAGCCGAGACTTGTCGGGTGGCGAGTTGCAGATTACCGCACTCTTGCGCCATGCAGTTGGAGCCGGAAGTGCTGTTGTTGGATGAACCGACCGCCGCGCTGGATCACGCGGCGACCGAGGCTGTGCAGCAGTGTGTCGAGCAATGGCAACGCGAACAGAGGGGCGAGCGAAGTTTCGTGCTGGTGAGTCATAACATGCCGCAAGCAGAACGCCTGGCCGATCGCATTCTTGTCATGCGCGCGGGCCGACTTGACGAAGGACCGTGACATGGACGCCTACATTGCCCTGACCTATTGGCAGGTCGCACTGGCCGCACTGTTGATAATCGTCAACGGCGCAATCTCCCTCATCCTCCGTCTGGGCATGGAACGGACGTTGCTGCTGGCCAGCATCCGCACCGTACTGCAGTTGCTGTTGATCGGATTGGTCCTCGAATGGGTCTTCCGAATACAAAGCTGGTACATTGTGGTCGCGATTCTGGCCATCATGACGCTGATCGCGGGCGTTACCGCCGCGCAACGCAATCGCCGCCGGTTTCCCGGGATCTGGTTCAACACGATCGTCTCTGTCTGGGCCGCTTCCTGGCTCGTGACCGCCTACGGACTGCTGGTCGTGATCCAGAACACGACGGCCTGGTATGCGCCGCAATACGCCATCCCGTTGCTGGGCATGATTCTGGGAAATGCGCTCAACGGCACGTCCATCGGACTCAACACGTTCACGGAAACGTTGGTCGCGCAGCGGGAGCAGGTTGAATCGGCATTGACGCTGGGAGCCACGCGGTGGGAGGCAGCGAGGCTCCCTTTGCAGCAAGCAGTCCGGACGGGCATGATCCCCATCATCAACGCTATGATGGTGGTCGGCATTGTCAGTCTGCCCGGGATGATGACAGGCCAGCTGCTTTCCGGAACCTCGCCCCTGGAGGCGGTGAAATACCAGATCGTGATCATGTTTCTGATCGCATCGGCCACCGGGCTCTGCACGGTGAGCGTGGTAGTACTGAGCTTCTTTCGCTTGTTCAACTCGCAGCATCAGTTCCTCTATCGCCGGATTAGCGGTAGCTGACGTCGCCCAGTCTGACAGCCGCTGGAGTCCTCTTGGTGCGTCCCCGACACTGTTTTGCCTGGCGACCGTGTATTCCTTCGTGCAGCGATGACTTACACTGGGGGAGCGAGAAGTAAGGAACTCGAGCATCGCAACTGGTTCGTGCGGAGCGGATGCACATGTTCCTGCTTCTTCTTTCCTGCTTCGGGCGCAGGAAATAACCCAGCGAAACGTCTCTAATGTCACCTGATTTCACTTAGCGAGCACCATCATGTACCGAATGCCGCTGGCACTCATGCTGCTTCTGGGTATGGTTCTCTGTCGCCAGAACATGGCCAACGATCCGGATCTGTACAACGTCGTGTGGGAAACGCCCAGCCAGGATGCTGCCGGTACGATGCCGTTGGGAAACGGCGACATCAGTCTCAATGCCTGGGTCCAGCCTAATGGCGAGCTGCTGTTTTACATCGGCAAGACCGATTCCTGGGGGGACAACGGGCGGCTGTTGAAAGTGGGACGCTTGCGTATTTCGCTCGACCCCGCTCCGTCTCTTTCCACGGAAGCCTCGGCGGCTTCAGCTACGGTGTTTCGGCAGACACTACGCCTGTCGGACGCGACGATGGTCGTGGAGATCGGAAAAGGGGATCAGGCCGTGACCGTGCAGCTGTGGGTAGATGCCAATCACCCGGTCATCCATGTAGACGTGGAGAGTCAACAGCCGGTCGCGGCGCGGGCCCAGTTGGAACTCTGCGCAACACGCGCGAGGAATTGAAGCAGCTGGAAGTGAGCGATGTGCTGCTGAATCGTTCCAAGCCCGATCAGTGTGAGGCGCCGGTATTCGTGGAACCGGACACTATTATTGACGATCTGCCAGACGCCCTTGGCTGGTATCACCACAACGTTAAGTCCGTGGGACCGTCCATCACGGGCAAGATCCAGGGTGTGGCGGACTTTCCGCGCGAAGATCCCTTGTTGCATCGTACGTTCGGTGCCCTGGTCATGACTGACGAGGGGCAGCGCATCGATCCGACCACGCTGGCCCGTCCGCGGTCCACTTCTCACCGATTCGACATTTATGTCTTAACCCGCCACCCTGCCCTGCCTGCGGAGTGGCGCGAGGCCGTGAGCGACCTGGCGGCGACGATTCTCCGGACGCCTTTTTCGCAGCGTCTTGCGGCGCATCGGCAGTGGTGGCATCGTTTCTGGCAGCGCAGTTGGATCGACATTTCCGCCGATGACCAGGCCAAGACACGCTCGCTGGTTCCACCCAACACACACAGCGTCAAGATCGGGGTCGATCAACACGGACAGAATCGCTTCCTCGGGGAACTCGGGCGGCTGCGGCTGCACGCGGCGGCATTGGATGCCCAGGCTGTTGGCCGGCTGGCGGCCCAGGGGAATCAGCTGCCGGCGAGTGAATTGCCGCAGTGCCTTTATCAAGGTGTCCCCGAGATCGGCATGTCGATTCCCGATTCGGAAACCTGGGATTTCGCCCCGGGACTGACGATCGAAGGGTGGCTCAAGCCCGATCAGCTTCCGGGCGGTGGCGGACGCATTGTGGACAAAGTGACACCGGGCCTGGGAGACGGTTTGTTGCTCGATACGTTTCCCGGCAATGGCCTGCGGCTGATTGTCGGGCAGCGGAAATGGAGCCAAGAGGACGCGTTGCCGGTCGGCCAGTGGACCCACGTGGCAGCCACCGTCGACAATGCCGCCGATCGAATCGCACTCTATGTGAACGGTCGCCTGGTGGCGGAAGAGTCGGGGCCCGGGCTGGACGATGCGCGCACCGTCAGTCAAATGTACGCCCTGCAACGATTCATCGATGCCTGTGCCGGCCGAGGTTCCTTTCCGATCAAGTTCAACGGTTCGATTTTCACGGTCCCCTACCCTGGCGCCCCGGGCGATGCTGATTACCGGCGTTGGGGGCCCGGCTATTGGTGGCAGAATACTCGCCTTCCGTATATCAGCATGTGTACGAGCGGCGATTTCGAAATGATGCGGCCGCTGTTTCACATGTACGCGGACCAACTAATGCCGCTGCAGAAATACCGCACCAAGCTCTATCTGGGTCACGCGGGTGCCTATATTCCCGAGTGCATTTACTTCTGGGGGGACATGTTCAGCGAGACGTATGGGTGGACGCCCTGCGAAGAACGAACGGACAAACTGCAGGAGAGCGGCTGGCACAAATGGGAGTGGGTGTCGGGCCCGGAATTGGTCTGGATGATGCTCGATTACTACGAACACACGCTGGACGAGGAGTTTCTGCAGCGATTGCTTCTCCCCACCGCTGACGAGATTCTGACTTTCTTCGACCAGCACTATCAGACGGGCCCGGATGGCAAGCTGGTCATGCACCCGGCACAGGCGCTGGAAACCTGGTGGGAGACAACCAATCCGATGCCGGAATTAGCCGGGTTGCTGGCTGTTTCCACGCGGCTGCTGAGCCTGCCCGGGGAATTGGTTTCGCCCGAGCGACGCACTTACTGGACCGCCTTGCAGGATAAACTCCCTCCCCTGCCGACGTGCGAAATTGAAGGCCAACAGGCCTTGGCTCCGGCCGCGATATTTGCCCAGAAACGGAATATCGAGAATCCCGAACTGTATGCGGTCTTTCCGTTTCGGCTGGTGTCGTTCGAAAAACCCAACGCCCAACTCGGGCTCGTGGCCCTCCGGCATCGCGCTGATCGAGGCAATTTCGGCTGGCGCCAGGACGATGTCTTCATGGCCTATCTGGGACTCACACGCGATGCGCAGGAGTATGTCGTGGGCCGCGCTCGCCAACACGACCCGGGATCCAGATTCCCGGCGTTCTGGGGTCCCAATTATGACTGGGTTCCCGATCAAGATCACGGTGGCATTCTTATGAAAGCGGTCCAAAGCATGCTCATACAAACCGACGGCAAACGCATCTTCTTGTTACCCGCCTGGCCTGTCGAGTGGAACGTGCAATTCAAACTCCACGCGCCGTATCGAACGGTGCTGGAGGGCGAATACCGCCAGGGCCAGGTGACTCGCCTCACCGTGAGCCCGCCCGATCGCCGGCAAGATGTGGTCATCTGCGGCGCACAATAAGACGGGCACCAGGCGCGAAAAAAAGCGAAGGCCACGGCGGTCCAATCATGACGCGTCGAGACGTGTCGCTCGTCGCGTCGACTGGCCCGCTACGAAGACACGGTCGCACAGCATACTCGCCGCCACTGGGCTTGTCCCAGTGGAGCGTCGACTGGCCCGCTACGAAGACACGGCCGCACAGCATACTCGCCGCCACTGGGCTTGTCCCAGTGGAGCGTCGACTGGCCCGCTACGAAGACACGGTCGCACGGCATACTCGCCGCCACTGGGCTTGTCCCAGTGGAGCGTCGACTGGCCCGCTACGAAGACACGGTCGCACGGCATACTCGCCGCCACTGGGCTTGTCCCAGTGGAGCGTCGACTGGCCCGCTACGAAGACACGGTCGCACGGCATACTCGCCGCCACTGGGCTTGTCCCAGTGGAGCGTCGACTGGCCCGCTACGAAGACACGGTCGCACGGCATACTCGCCGCCACTGGGCTTGTCCCAGTGGAGCGTCGACTGGCCCGCTACGAAGACACGGTCGCACGGCATACTCGCCGCCACGGGGCTCGGCCCGCGGTATTCTCGTCACCCCGCTCGGACGTCGAGCGTCGGTGCGGTGGTTTCGGCCGGCGGCCTTCCCGGCTCAGATATTCAGCATTCTTAACGTGGCCCTGGGCCACAACCAGACCGCACATCCGAAATCTGAATATCGAAAACTTAACGCGGCCTGCGGCCGCAACCAATCAGGAAATCCGACATCCCAAGATTAAAACCTCCGCTGCCGACAACACCACAGTCATGCGCCACAAGCAGATTCCCACCAGCAGCATGCCACTGCGTCCTCCGTTTTCCCTTCCTCCCTTCCTCCCTTCCTCCCAATTTTTCTGTCATTCGAAGATATTGCTTCGCATTTGGGATTTTTTTCAAACATGCGCAACATGCGCATGTCATGGGCGGGATGCCACACGCGGACTGCGGCAATCGCTACTTTCCGATTACCCAGAGCCAGCGTCCGGAGTCGTTGGGACCGACCTCGACAACCAGGGCATCTCCCTCAACACGAGAGGTAACGGCGTGGCCGCGGCTGCCGGGCGTGGCACCTTCGGCGACGATTTCCAGTGGGTCCGCCAAGCCGGCTCGAGGGATGCGCAGCGTGCCAGTGCCATGCACCATCAACTGGATCAACGCTCCTCGTTCGACGCGCCGCTCCGGGGGGACCGGGGCCCAGGCGACCAATGGCAGCGGTTTGTCGGCAAAGACGAAAGTCCGGCCGTCAATGGTGATCTGCTGCGAATGCGAACCGGCAAAGGCAATCAAATCTCCAGACTCGTTGGTCCGGAACGTGACGGCCTGCTTGCCGGTGTAGTCGATGGCGTGGCCGTTGACTTGGAAGTCGGACAGTACCAGATCATCCGGCGGCAGCGGGTGGGCCGCAAGATACTCCTTGTCCTGCTCGGGTTTGCGGGCGAAGCCGCCTGGCCAGCCTTCTTCCACGTGCCGGAAATGCCGTGCAATCGCGGTTGCGCCGTTGGGAAAACGGCACGCCAGATAGTCGGTGGTGCGGGAAACGCACTCGGTGTTGTCATTGACCCCTGGAAAACGGCCACTCGGTGGATAGGCCCCGAGGGCGTTCAAGATCTCGAACCAGTTGCGAGTTTCGTAACCGAGACTCTGCGATTGATCATCCCGCGGTCGATAGCCGAGAAACGTCGCACTGCCGCCGCTGGCATGTTGGCGGATCGTACCGACGACCTGGCTCTTAACCTGTGCCACGGCTTGTGTCCCTTGGCGCGGCTGTACGGAGTAAACTCGGTCGACGAGAAAGTCGGTAAGGATGGTTTGCGGCGCGACCGTTTGGAGCGCGCCGGTGAAGTGGATCATTTCACCCGGCGCGATGACTCCTTCGTCCAGGCCGAAACGATGATCGATGCCGAACAGCTCCTGCCACGGGGCGGCGGCGTCTTGATTCTCCCAGGTCACCAGGGGGGGCGTCCCGGACCAGATGACCCGTCCCCCCTGCTCGACCAACTCCCGCATCATGTCCAAGAGTCCCTGCGCAGGAAACGGCTCGCACAGGGCGGCGAGCGTCGTGAAACGCCGGCCGGCCACTTCGATGGCTCCGTCCCGCACCGTGCCCCGCTCGAGCAGCTTTGCGCGCGTGATGTAATTGGCGTACCCGTACTGTGTCGTCCAGCTGCCAAACCGCTCGTCCACCGCCACCAGATCGAGCGGATAGAGCATCAGGACATCCACGTCACGATGCTGGGCATCCTGCACGGCCGCCCAGGCAGGGTGTCCGGAAGCGCCATACGTACTGACCAGACTGGTGCGACGCTGGTGAATTTCGCCGGGCATGCCCCAGTGAGCCGAGTAAGCGTTGGGCACCTCGTTCAGAATGCCGATCGAACAGGCCAGCGCGATCGCGAAGTAATCGCGATCCGCCCAACCTCCTTCGGCATGATCGCTGCCATTGCCGGTCAGATAGTCGCCCCATTTAAAGTAGTCGGAACAGGCCGACGCAGTCTGATGCACGGTGCAGGACCAGACGAAGTTGGAGGTGTATTCGTATTGGTGCGGCGCGAGCGGCTGCTGACCCGTGTTCCACTTGTCAATCGTCGGGCTTTCGGCCCAGGTGGCGTGCGCGCGCGATTCGAGCCGCCGCCCCATGCGCTGTTCGGCATGGCGCTTGGCCGCCACGAACAAATCGACTACGCCGTCCTGCAGCAGATGATAATAGTGCGCACGCAATAATGCCGTCTTGCGTATCGCTTCCGGGGTCGTTCCCATCACATGCATGACGCCTTCTTTGGCTGTCAAATCGTGTGCAAAATCCTCCTGCCCCCGCGCGAAGAAGATCATGTACTTGGCAAAATCCTGGTATTCCTCCCCATATTGTGCCGCCATGGCTTTGGCCAGTCCGTCGCTTACGTAACGCATGGCGAATTCGCCGTGATCGTGATGCCCGAAATAGCCCCAGTCCTGCTGAATGTGCATCTCGTCGGAATAGAGCCCATGGAGTTTGATGCCGGCGTCGGCATATTGGTCGACCAGCTGTTTCAAATAGGGGAGTGCCTTGTCGCTGAAATAGTCCATTTCCGGCGTGCGATACAACTGGACGACCAGCACTCGATCCAACTTGCCAATGTCCGCGCGTCCGGTGCCAGACACGCGGATCCGTTGAGCCACCGGAGTAGTCGTGGCTTCCCATACGTCCACCTTGGCGACGTCGGTAATCTCGACAATTGATTCCGGACGCACGACACGGTACGGTGTGCCGTGGAGAGCCCGCTCGGCAAAAGCAAAAACGCGTACGCCCGCGTCCCGGATATCGATCGGCCCCTTGTTATTCGTCCAGCGTCGTTGCCGCCATAACTGGACACTGAATGCGCCAGTGGCCGGATCCCGCAAGCCTTTGCGATAGTGCATCCACGTGCCTGCCTCGCCCGTGGTACGTTCGTAAGCCGGCCCGATTTCCAGCGGGCTGAGCAGGGAAAGCTCCAACCCCAGGCCGAATTCCCCGGCGAACTGCCCGATTTTGGCCATCAGCGCAATGTACTCGGGCATGTCGGGCATGAGCCGACGCGGTTGATCCTGGCCAGGTCGATACTGGCGGAAGAAATGGTCAAAGGCGACGATCAACGTCTTGTGACCGGCCTGTTGAGCTCGCTGGCAGATCTGCCGCAGACTTTCCTCCTGCGGAGCGAAAGTGGTGGCCAGATTGATCACCTTGTCGGGATCGTTGGCCAGCGTCTCCAATTCCTGATCGCTCACCAGAATGATGGCCGAACGGGGCATGAATCCCCACGGTCCCGGGAAGGCAATCATGTCGCCGTGGTACACTTCTTCCGCGGGCCTCGCAGGCGGCCCTTCCTCGGCCCGAGAGAATCGCAGTGAGTCGGGCGACAACAAGCACGTAGCGGCCACGATCAGCAAGTACGTGGTGCGGGCGGCAGGCGACATGATATCTCCTCCGAAAACAGGAATGGTGCGGCAGCGACCAAGCGGCTGGTCACACGTAGGAATGCAGTATTATGAGCCGGGAACACCGTCTGCCGAAACCACACCAACAACGCTCGACACCCGATCGGAGTGACGCGAATACCGCGGGCCGAGCCCCGTGGCGGCGTGACAACAGAGCCGGGCACGACCGGCCCCAGTACCGGTCGTGCCCGTCGAGGGTTCACACTTCAATCAGCAAAATGCTTGTCAGACACTTAGCTGATGTCAGGCAGTTCGTAGCCCTTGCGGCGCGGACGGTCGAGCATCGCGTTTGCCTCGTCGCAGTTCGTAAACCGCTCGGCCTCCGGGTCCCATTTCAGGACCTTGCCGACCTGACCGACATCACGCACGATGTTGACCAGGTAGCAGAGTGTGGAGGAACGCTGGCCGATTTCCACATCGGCATTGCACGTCGAACGCGTCTTAATGCAGTCGATCCAGTTCTCGATGTGATA
Organism: uncultured Planctomycetota bacterium; assembly: GCA_963802295.1. GTDB lineage: Bacteria > Planctomycetota > Planctomycetia > Pirellulales > Pirellulaceae > JAJRVM01. The sequence goes on from CAWDIM010000021.1 coordinate 399,706, forward strand.
AGCCGTCTCGGGCCGCTTATTGGGGCCGGGATTATCGGGTGAACGGATGAGATCCTTCGGGTTGCTCGCCAGCTTGTTGCGGTTAATTTCAATCTTCTGGCCGTCTTCACCGACGAAAATGGCGCCCAATCCCGGTCCCCGGTCGCCGTCCATGTGGAGGCGCAGTTCGGTGCCGCTCGCGAACTTCATCTTCACTTTGGCACGCGGGCCGGTCAGCTTGGCCATGCCGTGGTAATCGGTCCCGGTGTCCTCGTCGCCGGTATCACCGATCACAACACCACCGACCGTCTCGCGCCCGGCGAACTTGCCCGTCTCCCGATCCTCCACCGGCTCTTCCAACACGACCTCCACCGGTCCGGTATTGTCGGTACCCAGGGCCCGGTTGATCTGATCGTACGAGTGGGTTCCCCAACCCGTGACACCGAAGCAAAGCCCGCCGCCATCGTAATCCCACCACTTGGCCCATCCATACTGCAGCTCGCCTTCCCGCGGCCGCAGCTCCGCTTGGTTCGTCCAGAGGTCCCACCATGGTTCGACCGGTTCCTTCACGTCGGCCGAAGTGGTCTTCGTCCACCGGAAGGGGCCGACGAAGTTCGGCGCCAAGACGGTTCGGATCTTGCCAATCGCGCCGTTCTTCACCAGATCGCTCGCCCAGTTGTTGATCGGCATCGACCGCTGTTGCGTTCCGACCTGCGTCACCGTGTTGTACCTGCGCGCCGCCTGTACCATTTTGCGTCCTTCGGCAATGGTCAGGCACATGGGCTTTTCGATGTACGTGTCGACCCCCATCTGCATGGCCTGCATCGCAATCCATGCGCGGGCATGAGTCGTTGTTTCGACCATTACGGCGTCGAGTTTCTCCTTCTCGATCATCGCGCGAAAATCGTCATAGACTCCCCAGTTCTTGCCACCGGAAAGTTCGTTCACGTATTTTTGGGCGAGTTCCACATTGCAGTCGCAGGCCGCCACCACCTGGAACGCTTTGACGTCGGCACCCTCGCTGATCAGCCGCGAGCGCCCGCCGCATCCGATCACTCCCACACGCACCGTCTCGCTCGGCGCAGCGTTGCCGTCCAATCCCAAGACGCGACCGGGGATGAGTGTCGGAATGGCCAACGCAGCGCCACCTGCTTTGAGCATGTCGCGGCGCGTATATTTCTGCTTCGTCACGGTATTACTCCTTGTCACGAGGGTGCGTTGTTCGCAACGTTGTTCGCAACGCGAGGTTTGAAACGGTGTGATGTCGGAAATGGCAAGCCGACTGCGCGTCCCCAGGTGTGCTATGTCGTGCCACGCGTTGAAGGCGGAAGGTGGCCGTGCCCGACGACTCCATTTCCAGGCACGATCTTGCGGATGCCTGGCGACGCTCCCATGTCGCCACTTGCCATGTCGCCTCTTGCGGGGCAATTTACGATACCTCTGTCATACCAACAATCACGCAGGATTTCTACAGCTCGGCCAAGGAAAATCGCCCGCGTGGTGGACGGAGGAGGGAAAACGGCGGACGGGAGGAGGAACAGGGCAGCGAAAAACGCTCATGACTCACCTGGCGGTACTCGACGTTGGCGTGGCTCGGAATGATCTTGCAGCGGTGTGCTGATCATTGGAACACGTGGATACTGGGATGGTGAAAGGGGGATTTCGGATGTGGTTTGGGTGTTCGCGGCGTCCGGTCAGTCCAATCGAAACCGTCGCAGGGCGTCGAGCATAGCGCGGTAATTCTCGGGTTTGACGCCATGATGGATGGTGTTGCTGGACGAGAGAATCAAACCACCGCCGGGCGCGCCGGCACGCAGGCACTGCTCGACCTCTTCCATCACGTCGGCGGGAGTGCCACTGCACAGCGCTCCCGTGCAATCGATGTTCCCCTTCAGGCAAATACGATGGCCGTATTTCGCCTTCATACCGGCCATCGTATATCCCGCGCCGGGGTCGATCGGGTCGAGGCAGTCGATACCGCAATCGACCCAAAAATCGCTCACGGCGTCGATATTGCCGTCGCAGTGTTTGATCACCAGGTACCCCAGGTCCTTGTACCCTTGGATTGCGCGTTGGAACTGGGGGCCAATCCGCTCAAACCATGTCTCCGGGCGCACGAGCATCCCCGTGGCGTTCGCGACGTCGTCGGTCGTGGCAACAATGTTCAGTCCGTACCGCTTGTGGGCCACGGCGGCCAACTGGATGTTGTAGTCCACGGCACGTTGCAGCAGATCGCTGTAGGCCGTTGGTTCCAGCAGCAGGTTCATCAACGAGCCTTCATACCCCAGCAGATCGCGCATGTCGGAGAAGCCATCGCGGAGGTTCAGCACGACGGCCTTTTCGCTCCCGAATCGCTGCAGTGTCGTCTCGACCGTCTTGAATCGCTGTGGGGCGTCGGGATCGGGGAACGTGTAATCGCGATGTTGTGTGATGTCGGGGATCGGGCTGTGAAGCAGCGCCGGCAGCGTGTCCTCGGTGAGCTGCCGGGTGATGCCCCATTCATCCACGAACGTCGCATCATCAAGAAAGCGTTTCTGGTAGTTGGGACGCAGGTTGACTCCGTCCAGGTCCAGGCCCGCGACGATATCGAGAATGTCTCCGCTGCCAACGAGTGCTTCGCCGACCGTTGTGTCGATGAACCATTCGAAGGTAGGTACCGCGTCGGGAGTTTCGCGGCGCAGTGCGGAGAGAATTCGTTCTTGTCCATTCATGTGGTGAATTCCTTGAACAGGCGGTGATTCAGTGCTTTCGTGGCCGGATACAGGTCGCGGTAGATGGAGAACCACTGCTGGTATTGGGCAGCGCGTTGCGAATCGGGCTGGAAAATGTGGCCGCCGCGCTGCACGTGATGGTAGGCATCCTCTTCGTCTTGGTAGAGCCCGACCCCGATGCCCGCCAGAATGGCGGCCCCCAGAGGCGAGGCTTCTTCCACGTCCGCTATTTCAATCGGCCGTCCGACAACATCGGCCTTGTTTTGCATCCAGAAGGCGTTCCGGGTCGCTCCCCCCACGGCAATAAACCGCTCGAGCGTGGCGCCGAGCGAGTCTTCCAGGGCCAGCACCATATCGAGGAACTGGTAATCCAGTCCTTCAATGATGGCCCGCAGCATGTCGCCGCGACTGGCTCGCGGAGTGAGTCCGGTGAAGACGCCCAGGCTCTGGCCGTCGACAACCGGTGACGCCGCGCCCGACATGTGGGGGAGAAAGAGGACCCCGCCCGCTCCCGGTCTGGTCGCGGCGGCCTCTCCGATCAACGTCTCCCAGTCAAGTCCCGGCGCGGCGACGTTCGCCTCGCTGCCGGCCAATTGCCGACGGTACCATTCGACCATTTCGCCAGCCACGTTGCCACCCCACACGGCATGCATGTCACGGACCACGTGCGCTTGAACGGTCATACCCGCCTGCCTGAGGGTATCGCTCAGCACCGGTCTGGGCGTGGAGGCAATCACGGTTTCCCAGGTTCCGGTCACGTCCAACGCCACACCGGGCCGAAATGCGCCGACCGGCAGCACTCCGCAAAGATGGTCGTGACCGCCCAGCACCACCGGCGTGCCGGGCGGCAGTCCGGTGGCGGCGGCTGCCGCGGCGTGCACCTCGCCAATCCGCGTGCCGCTGGGCAAGACTTCGCAGAGCAATTCGCGTCTGAGCCCCGACAGGGAAATCAACTCGTCGGACCAGGTGCGCGTCCGCTGATCGAGCAGCAAGGTGCACGAGGCCATGCTGTAATCCGTCACCTGCCGCCCGCTCAGCATGAAGTTCAGAAAGTCCTCGATCAAAAGCCACTTGTGGGTCTGTTGGTAGATCCGCGGCTCGTGCTCCGCCATCCAGAGCATGCGGAGTGCCGAGTTGATGGGCCACAGCGGATTGCCGCCAATCGAGAATTGCTTCTCGGCTCCAATATGATCGAGCCACCATTGATGCTGGGGCGTAGTGCGCGGATCATGCCAGCTGATAAAGGGGTAGAGCCACCTGCCTTGTTCATCGACGGGGAGTCCATCCATGCCCATGCCCGTCACGGCCACGGCGCGCAGCTGGGTGGGATCGTGCATCTGCTGCACGGCCTCCCGGATGGCGGCGGCGGTCCCGTTCCAGATCTGCTCGGGTTGCCACACGGTCCAGTCGGGATGATCCGATTGCGGATGAAATCGCTCCGTCGGCCGGTGGCCTCCCGCCACTTTGCGCCCCGCGAGATCGTAGACCACGGCCTTCAGACTGGTCGATCCCAGGTCAATCCCCATCAGGTAATCCATGGCAATTCGTCTCCCCTACAAACGGTGCGGACTTCCGGCAGTACGACGTTCCGACTATCGCATCAGCAAACCGCCGCTCACGTTGACCGTCGTGCCGGTCATATAGCTGGCTCGCGATGATGCCAGGAAGACCACGACATCGGCGATCTCGCTGGCATCGGCGATTCGATTCAACGGTATGCGCTCAAGGTATTTCGCCTCATTGGCTCTCAGCGTTTCGGCAGTCATATCCGTGTAGATCATGCCGGGCGCCACCGCGTTCACAGCGATCCCCTGTCTGGCAAATTCACGCGCCAACGAAGTCGTCAGCGAGACGACGGCCCCTTTGCTGGCATCATACGGAGCGTGTCCGGTTGTGGAGCCGAGGAAGGCCGCGGTCGAGGAAATATTGACGATTCGTCCGGGCCGTTTCATGGCCACCAGTCGCCGCACCATTTCGCGGCTCGTCAAAAACGTTCCGGTCAGGTTGGTCCCAAGTGTCCCTTCCCATTGCTCCAGAGTCAATTCAGTCAGTGGACAGGTAGGACAGCTGGCGGCATTGTTGACCAGGATCTCGACGGTGCCAAGTTTGCGCTGGGTCTGGTCGAACAGCGCGACGACATCCGCTTCCCGTGAAATGTCCCCCGCCACCGCGATCGCATCCACCCGCCATGTATTTCGCAGATGTTCCACCAACCTGTCAGCTTCCTCGGCGTGCGTGCGGAAATTGACGGCGATGCGCGCCCCCTCGCCGGCCAACGCCAGGCAGATAGCGCGACCCACACCACGAGCGCCGCCGGTAACCAGTGCGACTTTGTCCGTCAATTCCATATCCATGCCGTGACTCCGTACGGTTTCCAGTCTGTCTTGGGGGCCAGTCTGTCTTGGGGGGATTGTAACGCCACGACTGCACCGGCTTCAACAACCGAAGCCGCTGTCGCGTCTACTTGGAAAGGAATTGGGCAGTCGCTATATTCGCCAGTGCGATACCTATCGGCACACAAACGGCGCGACACTATGGATCTTGGTCTGGCAGGGAAACTTGCACTGGTCACCGGCGGCTCACGTGGGCTCGGGAAAGCGATTTGCCTGGCGTTTGCCGCGGAAGGGGCTCACGTTGCCGTGAACTACCGCGCGGGTGAAGAGCAGGCGGCGGAAGTGGTCGAATCGATCGCGCGGCTGCACGGAACCGACGCCTGGGCCATTCAGGGGGATGTGGCCAACAGTGCGGACGTGGCGAGCATGTTTGACGTGTGCGAGCAACGACGTTCGGTGCCCGATATTCTGGTCAACAATGCCGGTATCTGGCCGACCGCCTACGTTCACGAGCTCACCGAAGAGAATTGGGACCGCACGATGGCGGTCAACCTGAAAGGGCCCTTTCTTACCTGTCGCGAGGCAATTCGCAGATGGCGCGGGGCGGAGCGGGGGGGGCGCGTGGTGAACGTCAGCTCGCAGGCCGCGTTTATCGGCTCCACGACCGGCCATGCGGATTATGCCGCGTCCAAGGCCGGGCTCGTGAACTTCACCGTTTCCTTGGCTCGTGAAGTGGCTCCTCACGGGATCTATGTCAATGCGGTGGCACCTGGCATGATGTACACCGAGATGGTGGACGGAGTGCTGGCGGCGAACGAGCAGCAGTATCTCAAGCGGATTCCCTTGGGCCGCATCGGAGATCCCGCGGAAATCGCCCATATGATTGTCTTCCTGGCATCCGATCGAGCCAGCTACACGACGGGTGCCACGATCGATTTGTCGGGAGGAATGTTAATGCGCTGAGGCCGGCCTGTAGCCTCCTCGTCTACTGAAAGTGCCGATTACCGGCGAACTAACCTTGCGGAGCAGCGACAGGTGCTAACTACCCTGAAAGAAATCCTCGGGCACGCCCGAACCCACCAATATGCGGTCCCCGCCTTCGATTGTGTCGAAGATGTCATGGTGCGGGCCATTCTGGAAACTGCTGAAGAACTGCGCGCACCGGTAATCCTCATGGGTCTGCTACCAGACTTGCAGGGAAATGGCATGGTCTATGTGTCGCGGCTGATTCGCGCCGTGGCCGAGCACCACTCCGTTCCCGTGGCCTTGCACCTGGACCACGCGACCGATTTAGAGCTGGTGAAGAAGGCGATCGATAACGGGTTCACATCCGTCATGGTGGACGGTTCCAGCCTTCCCTTCGACGATAATGTTGCCTTGACCAAAGCGGCCGTTGATCTGGCACATCCGCACGGGATCAGTGTCGAGGGGGAACTGGGGCACGTAGGCGGCATGGATCTGGAAGCAACCGCCTGTGGCGAGAACGTGCTCACGGAGCCCGACGAAGTGGCTCGCTTCGTCGAACAGACCGAGCTCGATGCGTTGGCGGTCTCGATCGGGACGTCGCACGGTATGTATCGCTCTCTCCCCAACCTGGCCATCGACCGGCTGAAGCAGTTATCGCAGGTCAGTGCCGTGCCATTGGTACTGCACGGCGGATCCGGCACGCCGGAAGATCAGATCCGCGCGGCCGTCTGTCATGGGATCTGCAAACTGAACATTTACGCCGATTGTCGCATTGCCATGGGACGTGGACTGCAGCAAGCCGCCCGCGAAATGGCTCGCGAAGACCCACTTCCGCGGGAGATGTTCGAACCGATCAAGAGAGAAATTTCCCGGGTGGTCGCCGAGAAGATCGATTTGCTGTCGGCGCGAGGCAAAGCCTGGTAAGGGGGAGCGGGACTGTGAGACTATTGGCGCTGAGCGACACGTATATCCCCTTTGCCTACATGCAAAGTGGCTTGGCATCTCTGAGCGAGTTGGGCATCGACGTGGAGGTGCGGCGGTGGGAGCACCCCTCGCTGACGCAACTGCAGGAGGCCAATCTGGCCATCGAACAAGGCGGCCCGGCGGCCGTAACGTTGCCGGCCGAACTGCTGGCCGGCAGCGACGCCTTTGATATGCTCGTGATCCAGTTTGCCCCGGTCAGCCGTCAATTCCTGGAACAGGCGACGTCGCTGCGGGTGATTGGTGTGGTTCGGGGCGGGACCGAGAATGTGGATGTTGCGGCCGCGACCCAACGGAAGATCGCGGTCCTGAATACCCCAGGTCGCAATGCTCGCGCGGTGGCCGAATGCACGATGGCATTGATGTTGGCCGAGATCCGCAATATTGCCCGCGCCCATGCCGCGTTGAAACAAGGCATCTGGCAGCGTGATTTTCCCAACAGCCAGGCGATCCCCGAATTGAACGGGAAGACGGTGGGACTGATCGGGTATGGCGCGGTGGCCCGACTCGTTGCCCATTATCTCCAAGCGTTTGGCAGCCGCATTCTGGCCTTTGACCCGTTCTTCGAAGGTGATGCGACTCCGGCGACGCTGGTGGACTTGCCCCAGTTGCTGGAGGAATCGGACATTGTCTCCCTGCATGCTCGCTTGACGTCGGACAACTATCATTTGATGGGACGTTGCGAGTTGCAGCAGATGAAGAAATCGGCGGTGCTGATCAACACGGCGCGCAGTGGCCTGGTGGACGAAACGGCCTTGGCCGAGGCACTTGCGAATCGAACGATCCTGGGCGCCGCCATCGACGTGTTTGACCAGGAGCCGTTGGCAGTGGACCATCCGCTGCTGGCGCTGGACAACGTCACGCTCGCTCCCCATCTGGCCGGGAGCACGATTGACGCTTTTCTGGGGAGCCCCGCCTTAATGGCCGAGCATCTCACGAGGCTGTTGCGAGGTGAGCCGAACGTGCCGATCGTCAACGGTATCCGGCCCCACTTCGGCGGTTGATTGACAGCGGCAACCGGGACTGCGACAACAGGGCTTAGGCGCCTGAGCGGGCTGTTGCGCACGGGGCGTTCCCGGCCTGGCGGGCCAGGCAGAATCCTTCTCCAGACACAATTTGAGCCTTCCGTACACACAATTTGGGAGTCGAATGAGCCATGAAGAAAGTCCTGATCGCACCGAGGAAGTATATCCAGGGACGTGGAGTCTTGGCGGAACTGGGAGATTACCTGAAATTGCTCGGCACGCGGCCCCTGGTGCTCTGGGACTTCCCGGTCAAGGGAATCGTGGGAGCGACGGTGCGGGAGAGTCTGCAGCGAGCCGGCATGGAGCTGATCGAAGTCGACTTTGCCGGCGAGGCGACCGCGGCCGAACGAGCCCGCGTCACCCAGATTGCCCGCGACTCGAAAGCGGATATTTCCGTGGGGATCGGCGGCGGAAAGGTGCTCGATGTGGCCAAAGCGGTAGCCGTCGACGCGGGCATCAAGATGGTCACCTGCCCCACCATTGCCTCGAACGATTCACCCACCAGTGCTGCCTCGGTCTGGTACGACGATCAGCATAATTTCGTCAACTTCGATTGCTGGCCCTTCAATCCCGATATCGTGCTCGTCGACACGCAGGTGGTCGCCAACGGCCCGGTCAGGGCTTTCGTGGCGGGAATGGGCGATGCCCTTTCTACCTGGATCGAAACCGACGCGGCCTTCAAATCGCGCGCCACGAACATCGCCGGCGGTCGGCCCACCATGGCCGCTCTGATGCTGGCGCGACTCTGCTATGAAACGCTCCTGGAACACGGCATCGACGCGCGACGCGACGTCGAGTTGCACCTGGTCACGCCGGCCGTCGAGAAGGTCGTGGAAGCGAATGTGCTGCTCTCGGGGCTCGGTTTCGAAAGCGGCGGCTTGGCGACCGCCCACATGATCGGCAACCTGCTGTCCAACGTTCCTCAATGCCAGCAGGCCGGGCTGATGCACGGCGAGAAGGTCGGTTTCGGGATTGTCACGCAGTTGTGCCTCGACGATGACTTCGATGCCGACGAGAAGGCTGCGATCGTCGACTTTGAAATCGAAATTGGACTCCCGGTGACCTTTACCGATCTGAATCTGGAGGGCGTGACGCGGGATGGATTGCTGGCGATCGGCCAGGCGTGTGCCGGCGAAGGATCGCTGTGCCACAATCACCCGTTTGTCGTGACGGCCGATGATGTCATCGACGCGATGATGGCCGCCGATGCGCTGGGCCGCCACCGAAAAGACATGCTGGGACGGTGATGCGGAGACAATACCGTCGAGCGGCATGATCGACGTGGTTTGACGTCGCGCAGCGGTTTTGGCGCCGGTGCGCGACGTGTCCGTAATGTCGCCAATATCGCACCAGGTTTGGAGCGTGGATATTGCGGCTCACGAGCCCTGTGGAAGCCTGTTGTGGGGGTGGCCGCGGTCGCCTCGAGTCCGGCGCGGAGACTGGTAATCGGCGCTGGCAGAAGATACGATGGAATCTGTCCGCGGCGAACATCCTACCTGGCTGCGGACACAGCAGGATGCTAACGGGCCCACCACTTTGCGACGTGCAAGGAGATTGCCGTGAGATTGTCGATCCCCCTGATGTGTCTTGTCGCCACCCTTTCTCTGAGTGGGCCCTTGGATCGGTTGGCCGCCGAGGACTCTGCGAGTTCAGATGCCGCGGTCGAGGCGGCGATGTTGCGGCAGTTGGATGCCCCTCTGCTGTTTGTCAAACGGCATTCGTATACCGGGATCCACATCTACGACACATTCTACAAGTGGCCGCCGGGGGGCGGCGGAATCTACGTGTTGGAAAACCCCGCGGCTCCGCAATCGCAGTGGATCATCCGGCCTGTGATCGATCCCACCACGCCTGAGACGCTTGGCGTGGGAGTCTACAGCGATCCCGAGTTGTGGTGGGACGCCACGAAACTGCTGTTTTGTTTTAAGGGTGAACCGAACGGAAGCACCAGCATTTACGAAATCGGCATCGATGGCAGCGGCCTGCGTCGCGTGACCGATCCAACTCCCACCTGTGTGGACTATCGGGGAAGTCTTAATGGCCAGCACGATGTCACGCCGGCGTACCTGCCTGACGGTCGGATCGCCTTTCTGTCGACGCGTCCCAGTGGCCTTGTACCCTGTAACAATACCGGAGTGGCAATTCTGCATGTCATGAACGCGGATGGAACGGACCTCCATTCGATATCCGTGAACAATGTAAACGAATTCGATCCTTGCCCGCTCCCCGACGGCCGCCTGCTGTTGGGACGTTGGGAATACGTCGACAAGAATGCGTTGACCATTCAATCCCTCTGGACGATGAATCCGGATGGCACGCAGGAGACCGCATTGTTTGCGAACAACATGGTGTTTCCTGAAGCAATCCTGGATGCGCGCCCCGTTCCCGGTTCTCCGCTGATTGTCGGCACGTTCGCCAAACACAACAGCACACCGCGCGGCTCCATTGCCATGATTGATCCGCGTCGCGGCAAGAACAGTGTTGAAGCCATCTGCAATTTTGAACATCCCGACAATCCGACGTTCGATCAGGGCGATTCTTGTGAACCATGGCCCTTATCGGAAGATCTGGTGCTCTATAGTGGCCGTCCGAGCGGCAGCAGCCGAAACGTGCTCCAGATGATCGACCGCGCCGGTCACCGGTTGGTGCTGCTCGCGGATCCCGAGATCTGCCTCCATTCGCCCATGCTTGTGAAACCGCAACCACGGCCACCCGTCATCGCGGATTCCGTCGATCGGACGGTGCGCAGCGGCCGCTTCTTCGTGCAGGACATCTATCAAGGGCTGACCGGCGTGCAGCGCGGCGAAGTCAAATGGTTGCGCGTGATTGAGGAAACGTCGCGTATCAGTGAGCGAACGGACGGCCCGAATCCGTATAACCAGACGTTTCTCTTGAGCAGCGCACTGGCCTTCAGCGTCAAGAGCTACCTGGGTATTGTCCCGGTCCACGAGGATGGATCGGCCTATTTCGAAGTCCCTTCCGGCCGCGCCGTCTATCTGCAGGCATTGGATCAGGACGGACGTCTGATACAGAGCATGCGCACGTTCGTCCAAGCCGCGCCGGGGACGACTCGCTCTTGTATCGGGTGCCATGAACACAAATACACCGCCACGAAAGCGACGGATGTATTTCCCTCCATCCTGCGCAATGCGCCGAGTCAACTGGAACCGGAATCGTGGGGCACGGGTTTCATGGACTATGCCAGCCTGGTTCAGCCGATTCTCAATCGGCGCTGTGTGCGCTGCCACGGTGGCGAAGAGGGGATTGCCGCCGGCATGGACCTGTCGGGTGGCTGGACCGAACACTTCAACATCAGTTACGAGAATCTGACCAACCGCTGCCGTACGCAATTGATCGCACACTGGATCGCCGGCATCGATTGCATGAACGGCACGGCACTCTGGTCCGCTCAGATCTTTCCGCCCCGGTCGCACGGATCGGGTGCCGCTCCGCTGGCCGAACTGCTGATCAGCGGTCACGACGGCCAGATTTCGGACATGACCCGTCAGGAACGCGATGTGCTGATGGCTTGGATCGATTCCAACGGGTTGTACTACGGCACGTGGAACAGGACTGCCAGCGGTTGTGCCCTGCCGCAATGGAATGCCACCAAAAGTGCCTTGGCCGCCGAGATGCAGCGGGCCGGCTGCCTGGAATGCCACGGTCAGAACGGCCAACCGAGTTATTTCGAAAACGACTGGGTGAATCTGGAAAACCCCCAGTGGAGCCGTATCCTGCGCGCTCCCCTGGCCACGGGTGGTGCGGGACTGGGTTTGGCCTGGTGCCGCGACCGCCAGGTGACCGCCGATCGACAGCGCGTGCACTTGCTCAGGAACGGATATGCCCATGCGGTGCAACCTCCCGACGCGTTCACCCGGCATGAACTGGTTCAGCCCGATCGCTCCGGCCAGCCGGTGGTCCGCTTTGCATCGACCGCGGATCCCCACTATCAGGCGATGTTGGCCATCATCCATGAGGCGCGCGAAGCGGCTTTGGCTGTGCCCCGCGTTGATATGCCGGGCGCAGTGATCCTGCCCGGATCGTGCCGGCTGCTTCTGCCACCGGAATTACCTGAGTCACAACTGCAGTTGACCGCCCGCGTGGATCTGGAAGGGGCTGTTTCCTTGCAGTGGGACAACTCGGCGCAATGGCTTGGGCTGGAGTTCGAATTGCATCGGGGCGATGCCCCCGGATTCGAGTTGAATAGCGAGACGCTCGTGGCACGCACTCCGCTCTCTTTCCACGTCGACTGGGAGGCTCCCGCCGGACCGCAGCACTACGCAGTGCGAGCGGTGTCTGCTATGCAGGTCGGCGCCGTTACTTATGCGAGCATTGACGTACCGCTACCGGGTCCGCCGGCGCCGCCGCTCGACCTGCGAGTCGTTGCCAATGCCGGCGCAGTCCGCCTCAAGTGGCACGCTCCGCCTGGACATGTAGCCGGGTACCATGTTTATCGAGCAACGACTGGAGCGGAGTCGTTCGCCCGCCTCACCCAGCAACCATTGCTGCAAGCCGCCTACACGGATTTCCAAGTGGAGACCGGTATGCAGTACCGCTACGTCGTGCGTTCTCTGAGTCGGCGGAACGTCGAGAGTGAACCGTCCGCCCCCGTGGAAGCCGCTCCTCACCTGATTGTGGAGCCGGTATTTGACGCCCCCCTGCTCCAGAATCTCCAGGCCAACCTGTATCCTGGCCAATCCACGACCGGTCAGCCGCATGGTCAGGCGACTTTGGTGGACGGCGCTGCACTCGACTTGAGCCAGGGTGGACATGTGACGTTTGCACACGACACGCGCTTCGAACTTGCACAGCCCTTCACGATTTCCTGCCGCGTCAAGCTCGATGCTCCGGGCACGATGCCGGTGGTGGTCAGTTGTGGGGCTTGGGGCCAGGCAGGTTGGTTCCTGCAAGTCCTTGGCGGACGATGGCGCTGGTACGTGGCCGGAATCAACTGTGATGGCGGTACTCCGCCAACCGGTTCCTGGCTCCACGTAGTCGCCACGTTTGACGGTGAAAACGCCCGTCTCTTCGAAAATGGTCGCCTCGTCGCTCAGCAACCAGGCGCCTGCAACACATCCGTTTGGCCGGGAGAAATGTTTGTGGGGCAGTACAGTGGACAACCCGCACCCGAATATCAGGTGCACGGTCAGGTGAAGGACTTGAAGATCTACCACCGGATCCTGAGTGAAGCGGAGATTCAGCAAGCCGCTGCCACCGCGGTCGAACGTTGACAACTCGCACCTGAGCTGGGTGACAGCGCGGTGAGTGGTCGCCCCCTGTCCGGCAACTCGTCCGGTCGCTCCTTCAGACGCCGCACGATATTTCGGACTTGCCACACCGCCTCGTTCGCCAGCGACTCGGCCACGCTCCTCGCTCCGATCCGGGATGGTTCTGTGCGGACGCCTGCCGGTCCGCAAGATATCCATTCGCTATAATGCCCATCATCAGGCAGCCGCCGACCGTGCCTGCAGCGAGCGGCGCATCGATGGGTACAGTCCCCCGGATGCTGCCGCCGCACACTTGACCATAGGGATCACGACGATGGCGTGGAAATTGGCCTATCCGCTCTACCTGGTGCCACTGGAAGCTGGGTACGTATCCGTCGTGGAACCGGGGGATGCGGAGCCGGACATAGTCTACCTGGCCATTTTCACTTCCGAGCAAGCAGCGGACGAGTTCATACGCGATTGTGGCATCGAAAGTAGCCCCCGCGCGCTGCGCAATCCGCGCGAATTCGCCTGGTTGCTGCAGAGCCTGCGAGAGCCCGTCAAGAGCGTGGCCTTTGACCCTGTCGCCGACTCCTCCGTCGTCGAGTCGCCGTGGAAAGTCACGATAGCCGACTTACTCGCCAATCACGTTGCCGGCGACTACTCGCCCTGGAACTACCCGGTGTTCGTCATTCGACTAATGACTGGATTCGTGTGCGTCGAAGGCTCAACCAGCGAGGGAAAAGAGAGGCGGGCTGTCGGATTGTTTACGCGACGCGACAAAGCGGAAGAGTGTCTCGGCAATTGCGGTCTTGATGGAACCATCGTCTGCCTGGATGATCTGCAACAGGTCCGCGGTTTTCTGCAGAGTATCCCACCCGATATCACTGCCGTGGCGATGGACCCGGTGATCGAAATGGGGCACCAGTCGGCGCAATACTGCTTCTCGATTCCAACCTTGCTGGAAAAATACCTGGTCACGAAAGCAAGGCCTCGGAAGTGATCTCGTGACGAGCCGGTGCGACGTACGACCTGCCGCAAGGAGTCGCGGAAGCGATTTCCCCCCGCCGCCATGGTGACCCGGCTGGCTGCTGGGAAATGATCCGACAGGGGATAGCCAGGTTTGGGCGAGCGAGTGATCTCGCCGGACCCGCGAGAACAGGGCCCCGAGTCCTCTTGATCACTCTCCCACCATTCTTGTGCCCGGCCATGCCTCAGAAAATCCAATTGCGAAACCACCAAATCGCTCGCTTATTCACCCATACTTTCTGGTGAAAAACCGAATCTCTTTCGGATTCGGAACTTGGGATCGATTGTTTGGGGATTCTCTTGGACGGTTGGACTTCCTGTTTGGCTGTGGTCAGCGGCCGCATTGGAGTCTTCGCCGGTATGGTCCGCGCCGGTACGAGCTCGCCGTCGAACGGTATTCCCGTTCCATATCGAAGGATATGGAAGACCGTGGACGCTGCACGAACGGAATGAATTCCGTGCTACGTAGGGGGCACTATGTGCGGTGGCACCGGCAATGACGGCTGTGGCGCGTGGCATACGCGACGCAGGCGCTCGATCGGTCCCGCGGCCGGGTGAACGAGTGTTTTCCGCTGTTTCTGCGCCGCTTCGCGAAAACACAACTTAGACTTCAATCTGCCGGGGCAAGTCTGCGCTCAGTACCAGGAAATTACTCGTCCTAAGCGTCTGCAATTGTGCATGATTCGCGCGGGAATCTGGCGTGGGTGTGCATCCCGCGTGGGGCCATAACCGTCACTACTCATATGATCGTTGCGTGCCGGAGTTTCGGAGCATGTTGCAAACGAAATGCGTGACCAAAGTGAACCCCGATCACATGATCGAGGAGGTCATTACC
Organism: uncultured Planctomycetota bacterium; assembly: GCA_963802295.1. GTDB lineage: Bacteria > Planctomycetota > Planctomycetia > Pirellulales > Pirellulaceae > JAJRVM01. The sequence continues at coordinate 414,772 of CAWDIM010000021.1, forward strand.
AGCATCCGGGCCCGGGACGCGATCAAAGTCCGCCTGGTGTTCGAGTACCTCTCGGACGTCGATCGAACGATTCAAAATCGGCTGGTCTATGAACTGTCTCGTGCCGATGCCGATTTCACGATTCCCATGCTCAACCACCTGGTGACGGAGTATCCGCGCCTCTGCGAATCGCTGCCGATCGTGCGAGAGACCTTGATCTCCCAGCTAATCGCGCACCCGGAACTGATCGTCTCGAACCTGGCGAGTCCGGCCATCGCCGACAAGACCGTGATGATACAGACGGCTGGCGAGTTGCGCATGGAGGAAGCGATCCCGGCCCTGCTGGGGATCCTGCGGCAGACGGATGACCGCGATACGGTCAAATTGGTCATCGACACGCTGGGCTTGATCGGCGGAGATCGTGTCATTAGCACGCTGACCGAATTTTTGTATTCCGCAGACCGAGACTTCACGATCCGGGCCATCCTGGCCTTGCAGCAGGTGGGTACCAGCAATGCCATGACGTGGTTGGCGGATCGCATGGGGACCGACAACGAACTTGACTTGCTCATCCTCGGCGTGTTCGGCGCGGTCCAGGACCCCATTTCCATCAGCAGGCTCAATGACGCACTGCGGTCGCAGAATACGCGCATGCGAGTATTCGCCAAAGAACAGTTGGAGAAGATTGGGGAAAAGGCGGTCGCGGTACTGATCGAGAACCTCGGCGCGGAGGAAGTTGACTTCGTCATCCACTCGCTCAACGTGCTGGGTACCATCGGGGACGGGCACGCAGTGGCCCCGATCAGGAAGATGCTGGCAAACGAACCGCACGATGCGAATGTCCGTTTTGCCGCCTACGAAACGCTCAGCCCTGTTGCCGTTGCAGAAAGGTGCCTATGCATTGGCTGCCGGACTGACCGACAAGGAAGACCACGTGTGCATTGCGGCGGCGCGGGCCATCGAAAGGAACTTGAGCGACATTCTGGTGACCGGCATCAAGAACCTGATCCGCAAACAGGATGCCGAGGCTCGTCACATTGTCAAGACAATCGTCAATTCCCAGACCGAGAAGCTGTTCCTGGCGCTGACCGCCGAAGATTTCTTCCAGCAGCTGGCGTCGGTCTATCTGCCCCATGTCCACCACGACGTGCGCACACGCTATTTGCGACTGCTGCGACAACACGGCTACACGGAATTTGCCGAGCGGGTCGAGGGGGGGCAAGCTGAGAACGGGACGAGCCGGCGGACAAAAGTCTGCGCCGTCGATGATTCACGCGTTGTGTTGAGCATCTACAAGGCCACGCTACACGAACTGGGATTCGAACCGGTCCTGTTCGAGTTTCCCTCCAGCGCGCTGGAGTGGCTGGCGCAGGAAAAGCCGGCGCTGGTGCTCACCGATCTCAATATGCCCAAGATCTCCGGTCTCGAACTGGCCCAGATGATCCGCGAGATGTACTCGCCAGAGGAACTTCCCATCATCATGGTGACGACGCAGAGTGACATGCGGGACCAGGGGGCGGCACAGGCAACCGGTATCAACGAAATCCTGGGAAAACCATTTGATGCCGATATGCTTCGCGCGGCGATGGGACGCTACATCCGCATCGGCTGACGCAGCCAGAGTTCCGCCCGTCGCCGGCGTTTCTGTGGGAGGAACCGGCGGCCGGCGACTCCAGTTCGCCTGGTAGCTCAAGCCGGTTCAGCGCCCTACCTCCTTAAGGCCGCGAGCCGTCCGGCAAGATCAGCTCGTTGTGCCGGTTTTCCAGCAGTGGTCCCGGTGTGCCGGCGTCCCAAGAACCGGGGGCCTCCTTTCCGTCGGGATAGAGCCTCTCCATCGGCTCCCACACATCGTCCACCTTGTCGGTGAACAGATCGCCGATCAACAGATCGGTAATATGCCCCCGCAGATGCGGGTTCTCGCGCACAAACCCGCCGAAGCTGAATCCTGCATAGTACTCGCAAACCAACCGCCGCATGCGGTCGACACCCTGGTTGAACGCTGGCCCCCATTTGCCCAGTTGGGCTTCGCTCAGGTCGTTCCGCTGACATCCCTCCACAATCGCGTCGGCCGCCATTTCACCCGAGCGCAAGGCCAGTAACACGCCGGAGGAATAAAGCGGGTCGAGAAAACCGAAGGCGTCGCCAATCAATACCCAGCCATCGCCGGCAACCTTCCTGGCTCGGTAGGAGTAGTCACGAGTGGCAAAGTAACCGGTGATCGACCTGGCGTTGGATATCCGTTCCCTCACTTCCGGACAATGCTCCACCTCCTGCTGGTAGATCTGTTCGTGGTTGCTGCCGCGCCCTTGGAACAGGTAATCGAACGGCGCCACGACGCCCACACTGACCCGATTGTCGTGCAAGGGAATATACCAGAACCAACCCTTGCGGTTGTCGAGCTGCAGGATGACCGTGGCTCCTTCGTCACGACCCGTATCACGATAGGCGCCTTCCCAATAGGTCCAGACGGCACCCTTGTTGAGCACTGGATCCCAAATTCGCAAGTTGAACTTGTTCATCAGGAGTCCGCTTTGACCGCTCGCATCCACCACCACCCTGGCGCGAACCTCGCGGAGCGTGCCGTCCTCTCTCTGAATCTTCACGCCCACCGCTCGGCCGTCTTCCAAAATCACGTCGCGCACCCGCACCCCTTCCTCGACCTGCACGCCGTGTCGGCGGGCATTGTCGAGCATCATCAGGTCGAACTCGCTGCGCACGACTTGCCAGGTCTGCGAGCATGGATGCGGCTTGTTGTCGTGGAAGTAGAACGGCGCGGATTGGCGACCACTGGCCGTCACGAACTGCACACTGAATTTGCGCACGAATTTACTGGCCTGCATCAACGGCAGCATGTTCAATCGCTCAAGCACCCAGTAAGTTTCGGGAATGAGCGATTCGCCAATGTGGAACCGTGGAAAATGCTCCCGCTCATACAGCCGAACTCGGTAACCACTCTGAGCGATCAAGGTCGCGGCAGTACTGCCTGCCGGTCCACCACCAATCACGACGATATCCGCCTGGTCCGTTTCCATAGGGTGAGCCATACCGATTCCTCAATTGCTCGAGCGTCAATCCCGGACGCGAGCTACCTGGCCGACGCACCGCTCGCTCGCCCGTACGTTATGACGCCGGCTACCAGCTTTGTAGACGAGTGCCTGGGTCTCGGCAACCCGCTTCGGAGCGGGAAAAATCGTGCGGCGACGCCAGGACTTCGGTCGACTCACCCCTCAGGTGGTGGATCGCGTCAAACCGACTACAGACGGCGGGCCACTCCCGCGAGAGGGAGTCGGCCCGCTTCGGAGAGATTCCCGTGCGGTGTCGCGCTGGCGCGTACCGCCGCACCGCCGGGTCAGGTCGCAGGAAACCTGGGACGGCAACGACGGTCGCGCGGCCAGCGGATTCGATGGGGGAAATCAGCGCGCACCGAACGGCGGCCACAATCTTGGCGGGGACTCGCGCTACGTTCGCGCCCGAGCAACCACGCGCTCGCTCGTTCACGATCCGGCCGCTCGAACGACCTCGGTTCGGCCCGTTTTCACAGCACCGCCGCCGCGGATACATCGGTTGGCGGCTGGCCTGGACTCGATACAACAAGGTCGAAATCACCGGGCGGGAAGTCCAGTGTTACCGGGGCGTTGCTCGGCTCAATCCGACCAATACGCCACATGATTTTCTTCGAGAACGGCAATCCAGCTTCCCACCGCTTCATCGCTGCGTGCAGTCGCAGCACCGCCGGATGACTGCTGTCGCTGATGTCACTCAAAATCTCCTGACAACCGGCGGGATGACCATCCAGCAGCAATGCCGTGGCGAAGTTGGTCCTGTAGATAGTCGGAACGTCTGGTCGAACCCAGGTGCAACCGGGGCTCAACACCAAGTCGCGCAGGATGCGAGTTGCATCTTCATACCGCTCCAATCGGAGCAAACAGACGCCCAGGGCATTGCGCAGCTGAGGGGCGGCTCCGGCGCTCCGCAGCAGGTCAAGAGCCTTGGGGTAGCTGCCCGTAGAAACGTGCCGGATGACGCGGGTCAATACAGCCTCTATATGGTTCGGGATGCCGGCCCCCGGGGATTGCGAATCGCGGGGTGTCGTCGACGGAGAACCGTTCTTCGAAATTTGATTCGTGTTTTTGCGATGATTCATATTTGGCTTTCTGTGGCAAATGATATGCTCCCGCGGAACCGTCGACGTGACATACGACCGTTGCGACGGCGCAGAGAGACCGTAATCAGGTTTTGCGTGAAACGCGTGCACACCGTGTGCGCTGGCTCGAACTCCGAAGGACCCATGCCAAGCAAGTTCCAACATGGAGTCAGATGTGCGGAGCACGGGTCATGAGCGGGCTGCCGGGAACACTGGACTATCCACGCCCAAAGCAACGATGGCACTCATTCGAGTTGCCTCGACGAGCGGCGGAGGGGGGCAGCAGGGTTCTTTCCCCGCCTTTCCCCGTCGGACCGGTGACACTCGGCACGATTAGATCTGGAGCCTCACGTGCTGCGCAGCGAGAGAAAGAAGCTCCGATGGATACCCGGCAACTCGCGCCAACCAGTCAGCGTAGTAACCTGTTCGAAGCGTGAACGCCGGGAATCCGACTGGCGACGGGCCGCTTGCCCGGGGCCAGCCATTGACGCGAGGAAGCAACAGAGAAACCGTGTCCGACTCGCCTCGCAGGGCTGCTTGCGTCAGCGATCGGGCAGCGTCCGCCAACGTCGATCCGTCGGACGTGCGCCACCGGATCGGCTCGCCATGCATGGGCCACGAACCGCAGGTCAGCCCGATCAGGCTGATCAGAGCGAGACGCACCGCGTTTCTCTGCAGAGTTTCCATCTTGCTGGAACTCATTCGTTTGACCGGCATGGGAATGTCAGGCCATTTTTTGCGCGGGGTACGCATGTTGCATACCCGCAGTGCGCATTGAGACAACCTGATAACTATCTATCTAACAGGTTAGCAGATTTTATATTCTCGACAACACGGCAAATTACGCTCCCTTCGCGGGGAAGGGGAAACTCGGGGGCCGGTGATAAGGCCGCTGGCACTGGTGAAAATCCTGCTGCAGGGGTATCCGCCAACCACTGCCCGCAGCCGAACCCCGCCACTTCTGGCAGGTCATGGATCCGTCGGCGAGCACGCTTCCGTGACGCGGCTCATCGGCTTCCAGCCGTGTTGCTGGTGCCCGCGTGACACCGTTACTGCTCTGCCACAGCTAGGAATCGGGGTGGCTCTGGTGCCAGTGTACTCGCGAAGCTCGTTCACCGCTCAGCACCGGCATTGGCAGAGGCAGCGCCGGCCGACCCCAAATTTTAACGCTGACAAAGCATGACGTTGTATCATTGGTCAGGCTGCCTGACGGGTGGCGGCGGGACGGCCGGTGATGCGTGCGAGATGGCGTATTGCAGGATCGTCACGGCGTCGTCGTAAGTGGTGAGGTGTCCGAGGTCTTCCCGGTAAACGAGATGTACCGGTCGGCCCAACGACTGGAGTACGCTCGTCAGTCGCACAACGCTTTGTGGCGGCACCACGGTATCCTTTCCCGAGGCCGTCATAGCCACGGGCATCGTCAGTTTCTCGGGCCAGTATTCTGCACTGCGCCGTTTATACTCCAGTGGAACTTCAGCTTTCGTTCCACCAAATGAAGCACGTATCGCATCCGAGAAATTCTCGTATTCCAACAGATTCGCCGTACCGTTCATGGCCGCGACCGCGTCGATCAGCTCGGGATGCATGGCGGCAAATGACAAGCTGGCAGTGCCGCCCATGGAACCGCCACAGAGAATTACGCGCGCGACCTTGAACTGTTTCCTGACCAGGGCAATGATCTGAACCAGGTCGGCCTCGGCTGCCGGGCCCATCCAGGATGTGGAAGCGCGGTAGTCAGGCGAGATGAAGATCATCTCGTGCCGGCCGGCCACGTCACGTGCAGCACGGCATTCGTCGCGCGAATCTCTCACAAACTGCCAGCGATCGGCACCGTGACCGTGCAATGCGATCAACACATCATGCGGGATGTCGCGCTGAAACGCCGGTGGAAGAACGACCACGTATTTCTGTGACGAGCCATCGACGGCTGCGACGAACGAGAGGTCCGAGACCGCACCTTCCGGTGCTTCGCCGGCTACACCGGCCCCCCAGAGAAAGCCTCCGCAAATCGCACAAAGAGTGGCCAAAGCAGTGCCGCTCACGGGTTTCTCCTCAGCAGACGTTTCAGTCAAACACTTTTCAGGTCACCGACGGCATCCAGCAACTCGGTGCCGGCAAGCTGGGACTCAGGCACAGCAGGCAAGGCCGGGGTGCGAGATCTTCGCGCCGGCTGAAAGGCCTTGCCCAGCGGCCCACCCAACAATGCCGGGAGTAACACCAACTCGGCGATCACACCAGCCAGGAGGATCGTCAGCATCAGGTATCCCAGTTGCTTGGTGGGATTGAAAGTGCTGAACACGAAGACGGACAATCCCAAACCGCTGATCAATCCAGCCTGCAAGGTGGGAGCTGCGCAGCGGCGATAGGCACCCAGGATGGCTTCGTGATGATTACCGGTGCGGTTCAAATCCTCGCGAAACCAGGTCAGGTAATGGATCGTATCGTCCACCGCAACCCCTAAGGCAATGCTGGCCGACATCATCGAGCCGATATCGACCGAGATACCCAACCATCCCATGCCGCCAAACACCACGAGCACGGGCAAGGCGTTGGGCAACATGGCCACAATGCCGGCTCGAACACCCCGCGAAACGAACATCAACAGCGGAGTTATCGTCAGAAACGACCAAACGGTGCTGCTGATGAGGCTGTTAAGCAGTGCGCGTTGAGCCTTATAGACAATGGGGACAACGCCCGTGTACACCGCTGACAAACGTGTGCCGGGGTGGTCCGAACTGGCGTTCTCAGCGGCGATGAGCGGGTCCACCACTTCCTGCACTTCATCGGAAAAACGCCCGTAATCAACACCTCGAAACGCCGCCACACGCAGGCTGATACGCCACAATTCATCGCCCGTCTGCGGATCAGCCCGCAGGTAACCGCTGTCGCACAGCGCGGGGTAGCTGTTCTGCAAGCGAGAATTTGCCACCGTCCGTCGCACCACCGTGCTCATCCCCCGCTGCTTGGCCGGCAGGCCCGGCAGGAAAGAAACCGCCGACAGAGGTGGGCCGATCACGTCCTGCCCGTCCGGACCAAATCTCGTTTGTATGGCCTCTTGCACCTGCGCCACCAGATCGTGCCGCTCGAGCAGCGAGAGTCGCTGGTCGTGGGCCGTCGCACGCGTCTCGCGCCGTATCGCCTGGCTGTTAAAGCAGAGCACTACTTCCATGGGAACCAGGCGGCCGATGTTCGCTTCCAGCCACTGGTAGTCCTCCAGGATTCTGGCGCGGCCCCGGAAAAACTTCATCAAATCGACCGTCGTGTGGACACGTGTTACGCCCCAGCCAACCGTGGCAATGATCAGGAAACTGACAGTCGTGACCGAAGCGTGATGCCGAATGATCCAACTGCCAAAACGGTCCCAGAACGCCCCCCACGTCAAGAGGGAAATCCCCTGCGAGTCATCGGTTGCCGACCCGCTGTGGCGGGAAACCGTTCGCAAGGGGAATTTCTGCAATGCCGCCGGCAGAAAGAGAAACAGCACGATCAGCATCAGCATCATGGCCAACGCCGAGAACGATCCGAATTTTCGCACAGGTGTCAGTTCACTTGTGCAGAGCGATAACAGCCCGAATGCCGTCGTCACACTGCAGAGTAACGCCGGTTTCCAGCCATGTGCGATGGCGCGCTGCGCGGCATCCTGGATGCCCACTTCATCGATTGCATCACGGTAGTAGTTGATCAGATGCACGGCACCGGATATGGACAGAATATAGATCAAGGTCGGCATCGACAGCACGACCGCGTCGGCTGTCGTGCCGCTCAGCCAGACCGCTGCCAGACCAGCCGCCGAACTGAGGATGCCACAGGTGAACACAATCACCGTCAACGTGAGGCTGCGCAGAGACCACCAGGAGAGGACCAAACCGAGCAGGCAGGCCAATACGGCCAATCGAACCATTGTCCGTTCACCCTCCTCGTCGATCGCTACGTTGTCGACGGGAGGTCCGCCCAGTCGCACGGTGGAAACGTCGATACTGCATTCTCGCATCGCCTGCCAGAGCAGCCCTTCCTGATGGCGAAAACGAAAAAGGCCCCCGTTCCCGTGGCCAAGAATGGCGCGGAATTGCGAAGTTGCCTCACAATCTAACGCCACCAAAAGACATGTCTGGTGCCCGTCCGGACCGATCAACGCTCCCTGCAACCGTTCGACCGCTGTTGCATAGGGAAGGCCCATGGCCGGGGACGTGAGTCGATTCAGCAGGCGACGTCCGGTCGTCACCGACTTGAAGTGCTGCCCGACGCCAAGTTGTTCGAGCCGAGCCCGGAACGTCTGGGCGGTACTGCTTCGCTCGTCCCCTCCACCCTCTTGTCCATTGATCTGCCGGACAGTTTCGTCACTGGACGGCACAAGCAGTTGAGCCAATTGCTCGATACGGGGGTCATCCGACTCGGCGCCGGGCACCGACAGATCGCCACCCAATCGACAACCATCCCAGCTGACGATGATGAACTGATCGGCCGGAAAATGCTCGCGAAACCAATCCAGCTGCGTCGTCTCGTTGTACGACGCGGGAAGCCAGTCCGCAATTTCGTTTGCGTTGCTGCGGATCGTCCGGTACGCCGAGTAAACTAACCCGGGAGTAGCCAGGGCGAAGCCGAGTAGGATCCAACCGGAATAACGCTGCAAAAAGTGTGGAACGACGCGAGCCAATGGTAGTGCCTCTGCAGGATCGCGCTCGCGGATTAAGGTCGTGTCACAGACAATCGCACACCCGATCCAACCTCAGACCTCACCCGTGTCGCTAAACCTAACGTGAGATGCGTTCGAGCGAGTCGCGATGTACGCTGGCTGACCCTGTCCGCCGGAGCTTCGCGCGACAGCCGTGCTCCGCTGGATGCAAATCATACCATGCACCCCCTGCATCGTGCCACGGATGGCATTAAGACTCAGAGAAACCAGCTTAAAGCGTTACTTGACAACAGCTTTCGACACAATCTAGCCGCCATTGCTCGACCGCAAAAGCCCGAGAACAACGCAGTTTTTCTGAGCCCCGTAGTGTCATGACACGATCTTGATTCTTCCGCTGTACCGCTGGGATCGTCGCTCAATTCCGAATTTTGATATGTGTGCGTCGCGTCCGCCGGTTGGGTCGATTGATGTCAGCCCATTCCCCCAATCAGAGCGCAATCCATGTCCGCATTCATGATCACCGTAGCTGCGGTCGCGCCGGTAGCTGCGGTCGCGTAGACTGCCGAGGGGCGTTGGAAGGCGTATGGCGATTCTCCCCGGTAGCTGCGGTCGCGTAGACTGCCGAGGGGCGCTGGAAGGCGTATGGCAATTCTCCCCAAGGTAGCAGCGGTCGCGTAGACTGCCGAGGGGCGTTGGAAGGCGTACGGCGATTCTCCCCGGTAGCTGCGGTCGCGTAGACTGCGGGCGGCGCCGGAAGGCGTACGGCGATTCTCCCCGGTAGCTGCGGTCGCGTAGACTGCGGGCGGCGCCGGAAGGCGTACGGCGATTCTCCCCAAGGTAGCTGCGGTCGCGTAGACTGCGGGCGGCGCTGGAAGGCGTATGGCGATTCTCCCCACGCTCTGCGCGAGCGTAGCTACGAGGCGCTGCGCGAGCGTAGCTACGAGGATCTGCGCGAGCGTAGCTACGAGGCGCTCCGCGAGCGTAGTCGCTGAGCGTGCCATGGCTCGGCGCCCACACCAGTGACGCGCTCAAGCAACTCCCTTCGGGATCTCAGTCGATGGCCAGCAGCGTGTCCCCTGGGTCGTGGCCGTGAGCGGCGTATTGAGACTCGTGCTGTACCAAGGATCGGCGACCGCTACAGGTGCACCATTCAAAACGACAAGCGGTACCAGTCGTTCGATCAAGCTGTGCCGCTTGGTCGAAAGTTTGCGGCGACGTACAGCCTCGCGAACCAAGAAACAGACCGCTGCAGCGATTCAGCGGTTCCCCCCACGATCAAACAAAAAACTCCGGACGTACACAAGGCACGCCCGGAGCATCGTTATTGTTCATGCTCAGACAAAATGGCTTGGTTCAATAGCGGTTGCGACGACCACCTGCGCCACCACCACCGCCGCCACCGCCACGACCGGGTGACCGTTCCGTACGGGGCCGAGCTTCGTTAACGGTAATTGCGCGACCGTCGAAATCCCTGCCGTTCAACGCCTCAATCGCCGCATCGCCACCGCTGTCCATCTCCACAAAACCAAAACCTCGCGAACGGCCAGAGTCGCGGTCCATCACGACCGAAGCGGACGTGACCGTTCCGTACGGTTCAAACAAACCGCGCAGCGAATCCGAGGTCACTTTGAAGGAAAGATTTCCCACATACAAATTCTTGCTCATCGTCATCCCTTGCGAGCCACTTAGGCTCTGAAAAACACAGCTCAAACGACCACTCCAAGGTGGTCCCGATATCGAAGCGAACTCAGCTCAAGCAGGCCCGCAGCGTCTGGATGAAAATCCCGATCAGCTTCCCAACAACCTTGCGGTAGACCGCAACCGGACCTAGCCGGTCGTGGTTCTCGAACAGTCCCGTCTGAGATCTTGGTCGCCCTGAGATAAGGATGGCTCACAGCAGAAGATCTGACGGATCAGTCGAGCGGTGCGGCACTCGTGCGTGCTCTCTTCAGCCCCCCCCACGGGCGTACAACCTCGGGGGACAGATGATTATAGCAGCAGACTTACCGTCAGCTAGGCCAAATGTGTAATTTCAGTCAAGCCCTTGGAGTCAATCCATTCGGCGTCCTTGCGCGGCAAGTGGAACTCGGGGTGGTCGGCCGTATGGAGCAACCGGACGGCGATGCCATGCGACCAAGACGGATCGTGATCAGAGTCGTCCGGCACATCGGCGAGTGATCGGTCTGCCATGGAATCGTGAAGTTCGCTTTTCCCTCGGGGCGTCGGCCGTAGAGCATCGCTGCCGTTAGTCGCAACATACAGCTCGAAGAATCCGCACAGCCAGCAGTGCCCTGGGACCATGTTGCGTCATATTGCCAATCGTCGGCGTGGGGAATCGCCGGGAATCGCCGATGCATGCCAGAGATGCTCTCTCCGGAACACTTCTCCGCCCCGAGCTCAGCGGCGGCCTCGGACGAAGGCCTCGCGACCCCAGTGGTGGCTGGTTGAATCACGTTTTCACGGTTGTTCCACGCGAACGGAGTCTAACTGTGCGTCAGGCAAGCCGCTGGCTGGTTCTGGGGCTGCTCATGTCATGCATGGTGATCTCAGCGGCACAGGCCGGTCGATTCAAACGGTATCCCGACGAAGCTCCCGAACAGCCTGCTCCGGCGGCTCCAGTTCCGGTTGCTGCCCCGGTCCCGTCCCCGCAAACGCCGGCTCGAGCGGGGGTCAACATCGATGCCAGCCGCAACCGCCTGGCGGAGGACCTGGCAGAATCACCATCCGACGCGGACCTTCCACCGGGCTTGTTGGGGGGGCCGCTGCACGGTACTGACGGCTTGCGGCTCGAGTACATTTACACATCGGACTTGTTTTGTCAGACTCGCGGTGGCAAGCGAACTCGTGATGCGATCCGCTACCTCGGGCTATTTGACCTGGCATGCACCACGGATCTGGAGCAGTTGGGATCGCTGCCAGGCGGGACGATCTTCCTGCTCGGCGAATTCTCACACGGCGAGGGGCTTAGCGAGCGATTCGTCGGCGACTACCAATTCATCGACAATATCGATGCCGGCTATGACCTGTCACAAATGAGCGAATTCTGGTGGGAATATGCCTTTGCCGATGCAGCGCTGACGGTGCGTCTAGGAAAACAGGATGCCAACGCGCTGTTCGGATTCCTGGACCTGGGTGGTGACTTTCTGAACAGCTCGTTTGGCATGCTTCCTAACATCCCCATGCCAGCCTGGCCAGCGCAAGCCATGGGGGCGGTCGTCCTGCTACAACTTCCCGCTGCCACGGAATCCTCCGTCGGTTTTTTTGATGGGGCAGCGGCAGGCAGCGGCTGGGGAGTCTCTGGCACCGGCGTGAGTTTCACGATCGCCCAATGCAGGAGAGACTGGAGCTTGTTTGATGAATTTCCGGGGGATGCACAGATTGGTGGGTGGTATCATAGCCTGACCTATGATCACCTGGGCGGCGGGTCGCCTCGACAGGGAAACTACGGCTTCTATGTCGGCGCCGAACAACTCATTGTGCGGGAGGATGTGACGGATGCCGACAACGATCAGGGCTGGGGACTCTTCGCGCAGTACTCTTGGGCGCCGGCGGATCGTAACGCCATCACACAGTATCTCGGCGGTGGGTGCGTTTATAAGGGGCTGTTGCCAGGCCGCGATGCCGACGTCGCTGGACTCGGGGTCGCTCAGCGTCCGATTCAGCGATCAGTTGGATATCGCGGACAACGAGACTGCCTTTGAAGCGTTTTACAAGCTGATCCTGTCGCCCCACATCGCCGTCATCCCCGATCTGCAGTACGTCTGCAGCCCGGCCGGCGAGCTTCCCGATTCCCTCGTGGTAGGACTGCGCTGCGAGTGGGTTCTCTGATGACTAACCCGGATTATTCGCGCGTGTTTCCGCTGTCCGTGTAACCCGGGAAGCTGTAGCGGCTGACACGCCGTTTGTCTTATTTTGGTCCGCGCCGATGCTGGTTACGCCCGACCTCGACTCCACGAGGCCTGCGAGCGATTGAGCGTGGGGTTCTCGATCGGCCGTGGTATGAATTCGGTGGTCCAGTGCGAAGCGAATGCCCAAGGAACCAACCGCCGCGCCGTGGTGACCGTCCTTACCGGTTGGAAAACCAGGTCACTCATGCATCATCCAGGCGAGCGGCAACGGAGGCCCGCTGCGTGCTATCTCCCCTACGCAAAACGGAGGTCACTGCGTTTCTGCAGCACCCGTTGTACTCCTGTTCGCGGCCCATGCATTGCCGTCGTTCAGCTTCATCTCGCAGCGACGTGGCGCGGATTTCCCGTCACGACGTGCCGCAACCGGTTGGTTATTGGGCCTTGGGTGCCGCCGCGGTCAAAGACTCCGCCTGGCGGGCGTGTTGGGTTGTGGTCGGTCGCGCAGGGGAGACATTCCGCAGGTTTTGAGAGTTCTGCGTCGAGCGCTGAAAGAACTGGCTTGTGCGGTTCCGCAGGTGGTATCTCGCGGCGATCGCATTGTCCGGCGCCATGTCGGACGCCGCGGATGCCAACCAGAAAACGACCGTGAACAAGCTGCAACTCGAAATGAGCAGGGCGCATTGGCGTCTCATGATGGGGGCGATCCTCTGCGAAGTGGTGACCTGCCGTGAGGGACCGGCGTGAGAAGTGCGTTTCGCTCAGTATGATCGGACTTCGTCGCCAGACAATCCCGCAAGGTGGGGACGCAGCGGCCGGGAGGCTTGTGCCCTGGCGATGACCGTTGCGATCCCGTCGCTGCGGCAAGCGGTGACACGCAATCACAGGTTATCGCTCGCAACGGGTGTGCCAGCCACATCGCTCGCGTGCGCTGTAGCAGTGCAAAATGCATGTGTGTGGATAATTTATAATTGTGTTGTGCACGATCAATCGCGTGATTCACGTCGTTCCTGTGACGGCATAAATATCTGTAAGTGTTTATTCTGCAGTAACTTATGATTGACATTGCGGCTCACTCCACCGTCTGGCACGTGTTATGCACAAAGAACGCGGGGCGTAGGCTTGGTAGTGCATATCGGGTTCCTGTTGGGTTTGCTTGGGCTGGGAGCTGATTCACCGCAGGCAGGAGCGCCGTCAAGTGGTAAGGGGCGAGCCGGGGTTTCTGTGACCTGTCTGCTCGACGCCTGTACTGCAGGCTCATTCCCGACGGGACGCGCGGTTATTAAGAATTTCGAGTTGCTTCGCAGAAGGAGACAGACGATGTCCGGCGGACGTGGTATGGGACGTGGTATGGGACGTGGTATGGGACGTGGAGTCGGACGTGGAGTGGGAAGCGGCGACGAACTGGTCGATCCACTTTCCGCCAATCCATTGCCGGCAACCACTCAGCCCCCGCCTGACTTAACCGCGGAAATCGCCGCTCTCAAGACTCAGGTCCGAGTGATGCAGGAGCAGTTGGCGGCCATGAAGGAGGAACTAATGCACTCATGAGAATCGCTGTGCCGCAGTGGCAAGGCCGAGTTTCACCGGTGTTTGACGTCGCGGAGCAGGTGTTGCTGGTCGACCTCGATCGCGAGAGCGACGAGCGTGGACACACGGAGAGCCTTCGGAGCGAGTCACTGCACGACCGGGTGCGGCAACTCACCAGCATGGGAGTGGACGTCCTGGTCTGTGGTGCCATCTCGTGGCCGCTGGAGATCCTGTTGAAAGCCCGCGGCGTCCGCGTCATTCCGCTGGTGTGCGGGGAGGTGGCGGAGGTTGTGCGCGCCTTTCGCGATGGGAAGCTACATGAGGAACGATTTGTTATGCCCGGCTGTTGCGGAAAGCGACGGCGGGCCCGGGAGCGCCGCCGCGCAAGCGGGGGCCAAACAGCTGAGGATACCCCATGAAAGTCATTGTTACTGCTGAAGGCTCCAACCTGGACAGCCCGGTCGATCCGCGGTTCGGACGTGCCAAGTACTTTCTGCTGGTCGACACGCATACCGATCAGTTCACGGCACATGACAATGTGCAGAACCAGAACGCGGTGCAGGGGGCCGGGATCCAGGCCGCCCAGACAGTCGTGCAGTTAGGGGCCGAAGCCGTGTTGACCGGGCATGTCGGCCCCAAGGCTTTCGCCACGTTGCAGGCCGGGCAGGTGACCATCTATCCGGGTGCCGCCGGCACCGTGCGGCAAGCATTGGAGCAATTGCGTGGTGGCCACCTGCAGCCGGCCGCGCAGGCGAACGTGACGGGACACTGGAGTTGACAGCAATGCGTTCGTTGAAGATCGCCATTGCCAGCGGCAAGGGAGGCACGGGCAAGACGACGGTAGCCACCAGCCTGGCGCATGTGGCCGCGTCCAACGCTCGGAGCGTGGCCTATCTGGATTGCGACGTGGAGGAACCCAACGGACATCTGTTCCTGCGGCCCCAGATCTTGCGGGAGGAGCCCATTAACAAGCTGGTCCCGGTCGTCGATCAGGCCCGCTGCACACACTGTGCTCTGTGCAGCCGAGCCTGTCGCTATGGGGCCATTGCCTGTGTCGGGCAGCAGACGCTCATCTTCGCGCAGCTCTGTCATTCCTGTGGCGGTTGCGTATTGGCCTGCCCACAGGATGCGATCCGCGAGGAGCCCAGGCCGATCGGTCTGTTGCGGACCGGCACTCGTGGGCCGCTGCAGTTCGTCGAGGGGCTGCTCAATGTGGGTGAGGCGATGAGTCCACCGGCCATCCGCGCAGTGAAAGGGGCCGCGTCTGACGTCGAGCTGACAATCTACGACTGCCCGCCGGGCACTTCCTGCGGAGTCATCGAGAGCGTGCGCGGCTGTGACCTGCTGTTGCTCGTGACGGAGCCGACGCCCTTCGGCCTGTACGATCTGCACCTGGCCGTGGAAATGTCCCGCGTCTTGAATTTGAAGTTCGCCGTGGTAGTGAACCGCGCCGACGCGGGGGATCGCCAGGTGTGGGACTACTGCCGTCAGCAGCGGATCGCCATCCTGGCCGAGATCCCCGACGACCGCGCCGTCGCGGAAGCGTACTCGCGCGGCGAATTGGCCGCACGCAGCGTCCCGCAGTTTGCCGACCGCATGGTCCGACTGCTCGAGACCATTCTGTCAGGAGTCAGCACATGAAGGAACTGGTGGTCGTCAGTGGCAAGGGGGGCACGGGTAAGACCTCGGTTGTCGCGTCGTTCGCGTCGCTGGCCGAGCAGGCAGTGATCGCCGATTGCGACGTCGACGCGGCCGATCTGCACCTGGTCCTGCAACCGCGCATCCTGCGGCGCGAGAATTTCCAAGGGGGGAGCAAGGCGCGGATCAAGCCGGGCCACTGCACGGCCTGCGGCAAATGCGAGGAACTGTGCCGCTTTGACGCCATCTACTGCGACGGTCCGGGCAACGGCCGACTGCCCAAGACCTTTCGCGTCGATACGATCGCGTGCGAGGGGTGCGGCGTCTGCTTCGATTTCTGCGCGGAGAAGGCGATTCAGTTCGAGCCGGTCGTCTGCGGCCAATGGTTCGTGTCCGAGACACGGTGTGGACCGATGGTTCACGCCCGGTTGGGCGTGGCGGCGGAGAACTCCGGCAAACTCGTTACGCAACTTCGCCGCACGGCCCAGCAAGTTGCCGACGCGCAACGGCGGGAAATTATCCTGTGTGACGGCTCACCCGGAATCGGCTGTCCGGTCATCGCCTCGCTGACCGGTGCCAGTCTCGCACTATTCGTGGTCGAGCCGACCGGCTCCGGGCAGCACGACTTCCTCCGGGTGGCTCAGTTGGCCACGCAGTTAGGAGTGCCGGGCATTGTGGCGGTCAACAAGGCCGATCTGAACGAGGAGGTCACGCGGAGTCTGGAACAACGGGCACGGGAACGGGGCATGACCGTCGTTGGCCGGATCCCTTACGACCGAGCTGTGACGCAGGCGCAGATCGCCGGCCAAACGGTGGTGGAAGCGTCGGACGGTCCCGCGGCCCAGGCGATCCGCGGCCTGTGGGTTGAGACCCAGAAGCGTCTGGGTGTGAGTGCTTCGCTGGCCACCGGAGGGTTGGTACAAATTGGCACGCAGTAGGAGAACGGAGAACGGCACATTGAATTGCTTGCCTCGTGGCGAGAATCTGCTTGCAGATCATGACCGTGGTTTTGCCGGCCGCAGTGGTTTTCTTTTGGTTTTGGATTTGGTTTTGGTTTTGGATTTGGATTTTGAGATGGGGATTTCGTATTCGTTTCGGTTTTCGCTATTTCGGATTTCGGATTTCGAATTTCCTGTGTTGGTTGTGGCTGTGAATTCAGAAGAACATGAGAACAGTTCCTGGATGACGATCGTAACAAAGGAGTGCCTGGCCGTCTCGTGCGTCTGGATCGTTTTGGCGCGGTCCTTCGAATCGCTTTCGGACGAGGAGGGAGCGGACGCCCGCAAGCTGGGCATGCAACTGCGTGAGACGCAGTGGGCCAGCTTGCTGGGAGCCGCCGCGCTGCTCGGCTCACTCCTCTGGGCACCTCTCGAAATTTGGGTGGCTCGATTGCTGGCGGGCTGGATCACGGCCATTTGCGCCGAGCAGCTGATTCGCGCGGTCCTGGCATGGCGACAGCCGCCCGGCCTTGACGACGATCCCGTTCCCCCATACCGGCTCGCCATCAGACAATCCCTGCTGGTGCACGGCAACCCATTAACCAGCCTGTTCGAGTCGTTTGAGCGGCGGTTCGGCGTGAGTTTCCGTTCCTCCTGGACGATCCGGTTTGTGCGGCGGGCGTTCTGGCCCATCCTGTTTGTCTCCGGCGCCTGTTATTGGGGCCTGACGAGTCTGACATTGATTGGTCCGAGCGAAGTCGGATTGCGGGAGAGTTTCGGTGTGGTCGATGGCCAGCTCGCGTCGGGGCTGCATTGGAAGTTGCCATGGCCCTTCGGTCAAGTGCGCCGCTTTGAGGTCAAACGGATTGAATCCGCGCGGGTGGGGGGCCATGCCGGGGAACACGCGCATCGTCCCCGCGCGATCCTCTGGAGCAAAGCGCACGCTCATGAGGAGTTCCCGCTCGTGCTGGGAACCGGCACGGACGCGGTCTCGGTGGACGCGCTGATCTACTACAAGATCCGCGAAGATACGGCGGGATTGCTCGACTACGCTTATCACACCCAGAACCCGGTCACCGCTCTGCACGGCCGCACTCATCGCCGTCATGATGAATCTGGGCCGGTTCCTGGAAGAGCGGAGCATTCTCGGCGCAGGCGGCGATCGAGGGTCTCAAGCGATTGCACACCACTCGCGCGACGCTGCTGGTGGCGGGGAGCGAGCGCGAGGTGGATGCGAGTACCCTGCGACCGGGCGACACCATCGTCGTGCGACCTGGAGACGTGATTGCCGCGGATGGTGAGATCGTGATGGGCGAGTCCTCGCTCGATCAATCCTCCATCACTGGTGAATCGATCCCGGCTGACGCGGGCTGTCACGATAGGGTATTTGCCGGGAGCATAAACCTGACCGGTTTGCTGCAAGTTCGCGTGACCGGCGCGGAGCGCAGACGGCGTTGGGTCGAGTGGTCCGGTTGCTCCAGCAACCGGAACGCTCCAAGACCCCGGCCATGAAGTTGATGGAAACGTATGCCGGCTATTACGTGTTACTGATTCTGATTGTCGCCGCCGTCGTCCTTTTCCTCACGCGCGACATGCAGCGGGCCGTGACCGTGCTGGTCGTCGCCTGTCCCAGTGCACTCGTGCTCGCCGGCCCGCTGGCCATGGTCAGCGCGCTTTCGACGGCGTCGCGGCTGGGTGTACTGATCAAAAACACGCGGTTCCTCGAATCGTTGGGCGATGTCAATTCCGTCATTCTGGACAAGACGGGGACGGTCACTTGGGGCCGCCTGCAACTGGTCCAGTCGCTTCCCTACGGTGACTGTCGCCAGGACGAGTTGCTCGCCAGTTGCCTCATTTGCGCCGCGGGCTCGCGGCACCCGGTGTCGCGCGCGATTGTGCAAGCTGCCGAGGAGGCCGGCCTCCAGGCGCGCGTGACGGCCCAACAGCTCCAGGAAGTGCACGGCAAGGGTGTGGTGGCCGAATGCGACGGGGTCACCTATCTGTTGGGGAGGCGGCAGTGGTTGAATGAGTACGGGTGCCGCGTGCCGGAGGAACCTCAACACGTGGGTCCGATTGTCTGGCTGGGGAGCGTCGAAGGGTAACGGTCCGCCGAGAGGGAGAAGCGTGTGCGATCCACATATCTGTTGCCATGCCGATGCGGGGCACGCGTGGCGGTCGGTTCGGCGCAAGCGGGCGAACTCGTGCAGTGTGCCGCCTGTGGTACCTCGCTGACGGTCCCGACATTGCGCGAACTGCGGCAGTTGGAGGTTGTCGCCGCCCCGTCGCGTCGCAGGAATGTTGCGCGCTGGAACGCGCGCAAGATCTGGATGATGCTCGGGCTTTACCTCGCCGCAGGCGCACTGGTGACACTTGCCGTGCTGTGGGCCAGACGCCCCGACTTGCCCGATCCATCGACACTTTCGCCGCTCGATAGCTGGCAAGTGTGGATGACGCTGCGCCAGGGTTTGAGTCGGCGTGTCTCGTGGTTCACGTACCAGCTCATCGAATCCAGAAGAAATCTCCGACTCCACACCTACGTCTGCCTTGGCACGGCGGCGGTGGGGATCACCATTTCGCTGTTGGCCTTCGTGTTTCGCAAGCGAAGCGTCGCGCATGGTGACACCTGACACCGGCATCGGCGCAGTCGAAAGGTATCCCTCGCGCTCCGTGTGGGCATACTCCCGCCGCTGTGCAGGCCCTGGCGCGAGGGACTACCGGCGCGAGTTCATGAACGGCGGTGGCCAGCGATCATCTGGACGGGCATCGCCTCCAGCCTGCCACGTCACGCCTCCCACACCGGATCTCACCAGCGGGTGATCGCCGCGCGCTCGAGACTCAGGACGATGCTCCCGCCTTGAAACACACTGACGGTGCCCGTGGATTGGCTGACGGTGATGGCCATGGCGCGCGTGTCCACGGTTATGCCCGCCGCAGCCTGATGGCGGGTCCCCAACCCGCCTGGCAGATCGGCGGCACGCGAGTCGGGGATCAAGTAGGCTCCCGCGGCGAGGACGGTTCCAGCATCGTGAATGATGAAAGCCCCGTCGATCAGCGAAAACTCCTTGATGGTCTCGGCCAGGCTGGGATCCAACACATTGCGCAATCGGCGGGGAATCCCATAGAAAGGATTCAGTACGAGCTGCCGCGTATGACGCAGCACGGCGCGAGCATCGCCGATCACAAACATCGTTCCGATCGGTTGCCCTTCGCGTCCTTCCGAACCGAGTTCGACGGCCAGTGAGAGCACCCGGAGGATCACCGCTGGCGAGACGGAGGGGTTGTCCGCTGCCATCTGCCCGGAAAACACGGCGCGGAAGTGGGCCCGGGGCTTCGTCACCGTGACACTATCCAGCTCCTGACCGGGAGGACCGGTCACGCACACCACCTCCACCCGGTCGCTCACCAATCCTTCCGCGGCGGCCAACAGCAAGCCAAGATTAGCACGATCCAGCCGTGAAAGTGCGGCATGAGGAATATTGAACCAGTGGGTATCGGTCCGTCCGATCGTCGGGTCGCCGATACCGTCGCAGGTGACGACCAGGAGCCGCCCCGCCCAGGCCGCCAGTGATTCCCACGGCACGCTCGCCGGGCGATCCACGGCCAGCAACAAGGCCTGGGCAGAGAGTGATTTCGCCAGCTGGGCAGCATGACGGACGAGCACCCGATTGAGTTGAGAGGTGGTATCCGCCATCCGGCTGATCGCCGCCGGATGGCGCATGGCCCGCTGCATCAGTAAACGCGCAATCTCGGCAGTATCCCCCGCCTCGACCAGCGTCCGCCGCAGTTCGTCCGACTTCAGCAGATCGGCAATCCGCGCCAGCAGGGGGAGATGGCTGTGCTGACCTTTCCGGCCCACGACCAGCAGCACGATCAGGTGCACAATATCCCCCGCCGCACCATACTGCACTCCCGCTCGGCTACGTCCCAGCACCAGACGATAAGGGCCGTCCCAGTCGATGGTGGCATGCGGCAGTGCGACGTCGGGAGCGATCACCGTCTGGGCCACAGCTTCGCGAGTCTCAATCGCCTCAACCACGCTCTCGAGAGAAATCCTTTCTTCCACCCAGCTGCCGGCCCGCGCCAATTCCAGCACGGCCGCGACACGGGTAGCCGCCGTCAATTCGATGATCCGCATGTGCCCGAGAAACTCGTCACTGTCCACACTGGATCCCCTCTGCCAGTCGCCGGATACATGCGGGTGCCGGCTTTCCCGTCCCACTCACCTCGGGTGTCCGCCGGTGCCCCTGTGAGCCGGACCCCGTTTCCCCGCGGGGCATGGTGCATGTCGTCCGTCAGATATCCTATCAACGTGAGGGCCCGCTGGCGACCGATCCCCCACACGTCCCGCGGGTCGGTGGTGGATGACAACGGTAAGACCGGTAGCTGCGGCCCGCAGGACCGCTGGCATTGCCCTGTCTTTTTTTTGGGGTACAGGTGGTGGGCAGCGATCCAGAAATCATGTCAAATTAAGGAAAGGGACTCGGCAGCCATTCTTAAATATTGGTGGTTGCTGGATTTGACAGATGAACGCAGCGGCAGTCGCGCAGACGATCGACATACCGAGCCGCGCTGGAGGCGTGATTATGGAGTCGAATTTCTCGGCCCAACATGTGAATGACATCGTCCAAGCGATTCGCAAGGTTTACCGGGTGGTAACCCGAGCGTAGGAAGGAGTATGGCATGGCCGTTTCCAAGAAAATCTCGCGCCGCAGACTGCTCGGGCAAACCGTGGGTGTGGCCTTGGCGGGCCTGGCGCTGCCGGGCTGCCGAGAACCGATCCAGCAGGATTTGCCGTCGCCGCCCGACAAGAAAAAGCCAAGTGCGGAGGCCGTGAAGAAAGCTTCGGCAGCCAATAACGAGATCAGCGTGGGCATTATCGGTTGCGGGCGGCGCAACAGTCAGTTGGCCATTGGCAAGGGAGGCCAAGGCGCGCCGCCCGAATATGCGCGGATCATCGCCGTCGCCGATCTGAACACGCGCCGGGCGGACATGTGGGCGAAACATCACAAGTGCCCGGCCTACCAGGACTATCGAGCACTGTTGGATCGCAAGGACGTGGATGTGGTTGTGTACGCCACGCCGGAGCATTGGCACTATCTCCCCTGCATCCATGCCTGCCAGGCGGGCAAGGATATCTACGGCGAACAGCCGCTGTCGCACACCATTCGCGAGGGACGCGTGATGGCCCAGGCGGTTCGCAAGTACAAACGCGTGTTCCAGACCGGCGAACAGCAGCGTTCGCATCCCAAAACGCGGAAAGCCGTGGAATTGATACTTAACGGCCGGATCGGCAAGATCCAGTCGATCATTGGCTACAACTATCCCAGCCCCTTCGAGTGCGGTTTTCCGGCGCAGCCGCTACCCGAATACCTCGATTGGGATCGTTGGTGCGGGCCGAACGAAGTCGTCCCCTATCACACCGACCTCTATCTGTCGCGCATACCGTACGAGCCGGAGCTGACATTCCCCGTTGCGCCGGCGGAAAAATATGCCCTTGGTCCGGGCTGGATGTCGTTTCGGCCCTATTCGGGAGGGGAATTGCTCAACTGGGGCTGCCATGGCCTGAGCGCGGTGCAATGGGTGCTGCAGATGGATAACAGCGGCCCGGTGGAGATCTGGGTGGACCCCGCCCGGAAAATGGAGTCGGTCGTTTACGACCGACCCGAAACCCGCGATCGCGGGGACGCTGCCGGCAGCCAACCAATCATCAGCTACAGGTATGCCAACGGCGTGGTGCTGACGCTCAGTTCTCTCGAACCCCGGGTGGGAGGCGGCGCGACTTTCATCGGCGACAAGGGGCGGATCACGATCTTTCGCGGTGGATACGAATGCGATCCGCCGGGCCTGGACGAAGACCCGCTTCCCGCCGGCGCCGAGCGTGTTTACAAGAGCGATAACCACATGCAGAATTTTTACGATTGCGTCGGTTCGCGCAAAGACCCGATCATGAATGTCGAAAGCGGCCATCGCGTGGCCACCTTGTGTCATTTGGGTAACATCGCCCGCTGGCTCGGTCGCCCACTCAAGTGGGACCCGGAGAAAGAAGTCTTTCCGGGTGACGACGAAGCCAACCAGTTCATCGACGTTCCGAAACGCAAGGGCTTCGAACTGCCTGAGCAGGTTTAGTCGCAGGCCACAATCACCGAGGAGCAGACACATGACCGAGCGATCTGTGCCGGGGACTGGATTTCCCCAACGGAGAGGTTTCTCCTTGAGCGCGACTCACGTCGGCCGGCCGGGCCGATTGGGAGATCGGGCGTGGCGGGCGTTTCTGATCGCCGGGGCCCTGCTGTTCCTGGTCGCGAGCGTCACGGCCTTCGGCCACCGCGCGACGGCCCAGGACCAGCCGGTGCAGGAATCGCCCGCAAGCGAGATGCCTGGCTCGCCGGTGCAACTGCAATACGTTCCGCTCGATGCCCCCGCGGGCATGTCGCAAGCCGTGGTGGTAGAGAACCAACCGCTCCTCCACACCCGGCAACTGCTCCCCCTCGATGCCACCGGAAAACTGGTGGGCGAGGGCTCGCTCGACCAACAGATCGAGCAGGTGCTCGGCAATCTGGAGGCCGTCCTGACGGCCGCCGGATCCGGGCTCGGCAAGTTGGTGCGTCTGAACATCTACGCGATCGAGCCGACCACAGTCGACCGAGTGCGGGAGGAGTTGAGCAAGCGTTTGGAGCCGGCCGTCCGCCCGGCAATCACGGCGGTCCTGACGCCCATGCCGCACGGCAAGGCACTGGTGGCCGTCGATGCGGTCGCGGTGGCGACGGACGCGGGCCAAGCCGTGGCCTTACAGCGATGCGAAGCCGTGGCCGGCGACAAGGACTGCGCCGACGTGGCCGTGTTGCCGCCGGGCGGTGTGGCCTACCTGTCCGGCGTGCCGGCTGAGGGGGGGCTGGCTGTATCGGCGGTCAATAAGTCGATGTCCACCCTGTGGAACACCCTCGAACAGTTGCAGCTTTCGCCAGCACATGTGGTCCAGTTGAAGGTGTTTCTCAGGCCGGCCCTGTCGGCCGACGAGGCGCTGCGCGAACTGAAGGAGTTTTTCCCGGGCCAACTCACCCCGCCGGTGGTCTTCGTGGAGTGGATCGCCTTGGCTCCGGTGGAGATCGAATTGATTGCCCAGCTGCCACCCAGCGACAAGCCGAGCGAGAATGTCCAGTACTACAATCCGCCTGACGTGAGGCCCGCGCACACGTTCAGTCGTGTGGCGCTGGTGCGGAGCCCACGGCAGATCTACGTCTCCGGCCTGTTTGCACGTGAGCCGGGCCGTGGTGAGCAGCAGGCCGGCGACCTGTTCGAGCAATTACGGACCGTCCTGGACCAGACGGGTAGCGACATGCTCCATCTGGCCAAGGCGACGTATTACGTGAGCGATGATGACGCGGGAAGAGGATTCGACCGCGTACGTCCCCGATTCTTCGACCCGCAACGACCTCCCGCCGCATCCAAAGTCATGGTGTATGGTGCCGGGCAGGCAGGCCGCTCGATGACGATGGACATGATCGCGGTTCCCGCCAGGTAGCCGCGTCCACCAGGGGCTCAAGCCCGTCCCGCCGGACATGCTCGCCTCCGCAAGTCGGGGCGGTTTCCGCCCCCGCCCCGCCCCGCTTGAGGCGTCCGTGCGTGACAGGCGAGCGCCGCGCCAGCGTGTTCGGTATCTTGGGCCCACGAGATGTTCCCAACTTCACGCCATCCCATTTAGAATAGCCGGCGGCGGGTTTCAGGATCGACCTTCGTCCAGGGAGCGAATAAGCCGATGGGATCGCAGCCGATATCCGTGCTGGTATTGGGGGCAGGTATCAACGGCGTGGCCATTGCCCGCGAACTGCTGCTCAACGGTGTATCTGTCTGCCTGGTCGACCGCTGGGACATCGCCGGCGGCACCACGGCCTACTCGTCACGGCTGATTCATGGTGGCCTGCGTTACCTGGAATACGGCGACTTCAAGTTGGTGCGCGAGTCGCTCAGCGAGCGAGAGCGGCTGTTGCGATTGGCTCCGCAGTTTGTTCGTCCGCTGCGATTGTTCATTCCCCTGCAACGGCGCGTGTCGGGAGTCGTCTTGGCAGCTGGCAAGTTCTTTGGCTGGTCGCCGCCGGCAAGTGCCGCGGCTGTTTCGCGCGGCATGTGGCTCGTGAAGCTGGGGCTCCAACTGTACGATTGGTCGGCCGGCCGATCAACGCTGCCGAGCCATCAGATTCACCGCGTGACCGACGCGGACATGCCTGCCGTGGACAGCCGTCGCTTCCGGTGGCTGGGGTCCTACTACGACGCCCAGATCCTTTTCCCCGAGCGGTTTGTCGTGGCGATGTTGGAGGACGCGCGGCGGTTGGCCACAGAGCGGGATGTGACGCTGGAGGTATTCACGTATCATGTCGCCAGCCGGCAGGGTCGGCAGGTCACGTTGCGGCCGGTCAGCGAAAAGGAACGGCCGGCGTGTCTGCCAGTGAGTGGGCGTGGCCCGGTGACTTTGTCGCCGGCCGTGATCGTCAACGCCACTGGGGCCTGGGTGGACCGCACGCTGGGCCAATTGCAGATCCCCGCCTCGCAGCTGATTGGCGGGACGAAAGGAAGTCATTTCCTGACGCCCAATCCCCGGCTGCGCGAGGCCTTGTCGGGCCGCGGCGTCTATGCCGAGGCGGCCGACGGCCGCCCCGTGTTTCTGCTCCCCTTCGGGACGCTGTCGTTGGTGGGAACCACCGACTTGCCGTTCACCGACGATCCCGCACACGCCGTGGCGGACCACGAGGAATTGCACTATTTGACGCGCGCCGTGGCGGACGTGTTCCCTCACATCCGATTGACCCCCGACGAGATCGTGCTCCATTACAGCGGTGTGCGGCCACTTCCCCACATTTCGCCGACGTCGCCGGCGTCCATCACGCGACGGCATGTGCTGCACGAGCATGCCGACAGCGAAGTGCCGGTAATCTCGATTGTCGGCGGTAAGCTGACCACCTGCCGGTCGTTGGCTGAAGAAACGGCTCGTCTTGTGCTCGCGAAACTCGCCCTGAAGCACGGCGGCCACTCGCGCGACCGAGTGATCCCGGGAGGGGAAGATTATCCGGCATCCCCCCAGCTACTGACCGAACATCAAAGGCAACTGGCCACACAACTGCAATTCACTCCGGCACAGGTGTCCGCGGTCTGGCAGTTATGCGGCACGCGGACCGCAGCCCTGCTTTCTCCTGCCGCGAACGACGCCATCCACCCCGACAGCCGCGAGAGCCTTGCGGATTCGGATCTCCCGGTACGGTTCGTGCGTCGCGTCATTCGCGACGAATGGTGCTGCCGGCTGGGTGATCTGGTCGAGCGGCGTTTGATGCTGCTATTTGCCCCCCAGCTGTCCAGCGCTTGCCTCCGCCAACTGGCCCAGCTGATGGTCGACGAGGGACGATTGAGCCAGGACCGTGTGGACGCTGAGGTAGACCAATGCATCGATCGCCTGCGCACTCACTTCGGGCGCACCATCTGATGCGGCAGTCGCCTCCGCACCCTGTCGGAGTCACAAGGGTGCGCGCGATTGTCTCGGCTCACCAGAACGCAACCGACGTGTCAGCGCCGGCGCAGGGGGCAGCCCTCTTGCACCTGACCGATCTGTCACCGGAACGCCGGTGCGCGGTCACTAACCATCCAGTGTCCAACCGGGCCGGTACTCGCGGCCGAGCAGCGCATTCGCTTCATCGCAATTCGTGACTCGACCGGCACCGCCGTCATAATCGAGCTTCTTGCCCACGCGATAGGAGACATGGGCCAGCAGCATTTGCTCGATCAGTGTGCCGCTATAGTCGAAGTCGCAGGACGTCTTGAGATTTCCCTTGCAGGCGTTCGTCCACTCTTTCTGGAAGTGGCCCAGGGCGGGAATGATCTGATCCTCGGGGCGCCGATTGTAGTAAGTGAAATTGGCTTCGTCCCCATAAGGGATCACCAGGCGAGTCTCAAAGTCGGCGATCACGAACCCCCGTTTGCCCTTGAACATCACACCATGGTCGATCTTGTTCAAATCGATATAGGGTCTCGGCGAATTCGGCATGCGCACCCCCTGGTACCAGGTGACCCCGATGGCAGGGCGCCAGTCGTTGGCGGGATGTTCGAACGTGGCCGTCATCTCCACCGGGGTGACCTCGGCATTGTACGGTTCACCGGTGGCTGCTGCCGATGTCGGAAGTCCCGCGTCGATGGCATTCCAGGCGAGGTCCATCGTATGGCTGCCCATGTCACCCAGCTGGCCGCTGCCGAAATCCCAATACATGTTCCACTGCAGGCAGTTCATACCCGATTGTCCCGAGAAGTATCCGGGATTGTACGGATGGAAGGGCGACGGTCCGATCCATAGGTCGTAGTGCATACCGGTCGGTGGTTCGCCTTCGGCCGGCAGGTATCCCGGTCGGCGGATCTGCCGATTTCCCCACACGTGGACATGCGACAGTTCACCGATTGCGCCGTCCCGTATCAGCTCTCGAACTCGATTGAAGTTCTCGTTCGCATGACGCTGCGTCCCACACTGCGTAGCCAGTTTTTCCTTGTTCTTCAAGTACGTGGCACGCACCACTCGGGCTTCCTGTACGGAATTGGCGAGCGGCTTTTCGCAGTACACGTGCAGCCCGCGATTCATGGCCCAGTTGGCAATAAAAGCGTGCGTATGATCAGCCGTGCAGCAGATGACCGCATCGAGATCTTTCTGCTCGAGGCATTTTCGCCAATCAACATACTGCTTGGCCTGCGGAAATTGCTTCGCGCCAAACGCCAGATGGTCTTCATTCACATCGCACAGCGCCACGACATTCTCGCTCGCGATCGCGCTAAAGTGCGCCTCGCCTCGTCCCCAGGTGCCGATCAAGGCGACGTTCAATTTATTGCTCGGCGCGTTCGCACCCGACAACACACCGCTCGGCAGGATCATGAGGCCCGCACCGGCTGCCGCGGCACTCTTGAGAAACTCACGTCTCTCGATTGCTCCGGCAGCCACTGGTTCGCTTGCTACGCGCTGTTTGGACTTCTTCATTTGTGAGGCCTCCGTTGTCGGATGTCGTTGTGCGGTTGCTGAAGGCGAGATCCTGGGACACGCCATTCCACTAAGTTACGCTTGATTTCACGCCACTGCAACCAGCGCGAGATGGTCAGGATCCGCTGAACGCCCAGAAGTCGACCTGCCGCTTCCCTGACCGAATGCCCCCGGCGCGGATGGATAAATGTTGATCTCCCCCCCGGGCACCGCCCCTGTTCAGGGGCCTGACTGCCAACAACATGGACAACCTGGCAGGAGATCTGCCACAATAGAGAGGCGAGGTTGGGGATACGGTGGCTCCCCCCGCAAGATTCACCCACTGCCCCTGTGTCGGTTCTGCAGATTGCTCCGTGAGGCAACTTCGTGAGGCAGCCATGGCCAACCGTCTGCCGATCTTCGTCCTTGCTGGCAGCGATACGTCGGCTGTTGACACTCCACGCGAACTGCAGCCACCCGACGCGCTGTCGGGACCGAAGGGGACGATTCAGCTCCGATGCGGACGTAGTCTGGCGGCCGAGTTAGTAGACCGGATTCGCAGCAGTCAGTGTTTTTCCGACCCTCTGCTGTTGGGACCACTTGACTGGTATGACGGGAAGGCCGGCTGCGAAGTCATTGACGTGCAGGGGAAACTCCTACACACACTTTGCCGACTGGTCGAGACCGTGACAGAGCGTCTGACTGCTCAACAGCCGTTTGCCGTCACCACCTGCGATATCCTCCCATCGGCGAACGACTTTCGCCAGTTGCTGGAGAACGACTATGCTCCGCACGCACAGTCCGCGTTCTGGTGGCAAATGGTCGAAGCGGATCTGGAAACGATGGGGGCAAGTTCCTGGAAGCCGTGCTATCGGCTGCCCACCGCTCAGCGGCCAAACACCTCGGCGACTCTACCCTGGCCATCTCGTGATCGCCCGCGCCGAGGCCCTGCGTTTCCCGCTCATAAACCGCCTCCTGGAATTGGCCTACCGCTATCGCAATCGGGTGCTGGAGAAAAGGTACCTGGGAATAACGATGGGGGCCGTGGGGACCCTCCTGAGGCAAGACATCCGGAACGTGTTCCAGTGGCAACTCCCCGTGCTCACTTGGGGAGTGCCGTGGCGAGGTCTGCGTGGATATTATCGTTATCGGCGCGGCCGAGCGACGCTGGGCGACGTCGAGGATTTTCTAACCCATGCGTTTCTTCATCGCCGGTTCCACAGCCTGGCGGGGGGCCGACCGCTGGCGATTTCGACCACGTCTCTAGTTGCATTTGCCAAGGATATCGATACAAAAGCGGAACTAGAGGAACTACAACCGCCATGAAGTGGGGCCATGGGCCACCCCCCCGAATGACGGAGAATATTGCGGAGCGCGGTCTGTTTAGGCGTGTTTTTGCTGGTGACTCGGTCGCGGAGAGGTCACGACGGAGCCTGGCGGGACTTCATACGAGTGAAAGGTGCGAGATGACAAAGTCATGTGGATGGTTGTTGAGTTGTGTGGCAGTCGTGGTGTTTGCCGGAGCAATAGCGCGTGCTGAGGATGAGGAGAAATCAGCTCCCAAACACACCACCAAGGAAGTCATGGAGAAAGCCCACAAAGCGGGTCTATTGAAGAAGGTCGTGGACGGTGCAGCCTCACAGGACGAGAAGCTCGCGCTGCTGGACCTCTACGTCAGCATGTCCGAGAACAAGCCGAGCAAGGGCACGCCCGAGAGTTGGCACGAAAAGGCGGGCACGGTTGTCCTGGCGGCTGCCAAAGTGGCGGTGGGACGGGATGGTGCCGCGGCACAGCTGAAAGAAGCCGCCAATTGTGCGGCGTGCCACGGCGCTCACAAGTAAGGTCCGATCGCACTCTGGAAAAACCGAGTTCACCACATAACGCCCGCGCCGCTTACGTTCGGCTCGGGCGTTCTTGGATCATCGAGGTAAGGTACGACTCAACGCTCGGCGCCTTTGAATGCTCGATCGATGCGGCTACGTCCAGCAGATAATCTACTCACCCTTCCCATTGGCGATATCGTCCGGAA
Source organism: uncultured Planctomycetota bacterium (assembly GCA_963802295.1). Taxonomy (GTDB): domain Bacteria; phylum Planctomycetota; class Planctomycetia; order Pirellulales; family Pirellulaceae; genus JAJRVM01. The sequence continues at coordinate 444,489 of CAWDIM010000021.1, forward strand.
CCCGTCACTCGAGGAGCGCGCAGTATGCGATGGCAAGGTCGAAAGCAGAGCGACAACGTGGAGGATCGCCGTGGAATGCCGGTTCGCGGGATCGCCGTGGGGGGAGGGATCGGCACCATCATCTTGGCTGTGATCATTGCCTTGATGGGGGGTGATCCCCGCCCGCTGCTGGAACAGGCGAAGCCACAGGGCGCGGGGGCGGACGGTGCAGCGGTGCGAGTTGACCCGGCGCAAGAACCGTTGAAGGAATTTGTGAGCGTTGTCCTGCAGGATACCGAGGATGTGTGGAACGAGTTGTTTCAGCAGCAGGTGCGGAAGGACTATCCCGAACCAAAACTGGTTCTGTTCACCGACAAGGTTGAATCCGCTTGTGGTTTTGCCAGTGCGGCCATGGGACCGTTTTACTGTCCGGCGGACGACAGCGTTTATCTGGATTTGGCGTTTTGCGAAGAACTCCGCAGCAAATTCCAAGCGCCGGGTGATTTCGCCATCGCTTACGTATTAGCGCACGAAGTCGGCCACCACGTCCAAAAACAACTGGGCTACACCCGGCTGGTGGACGAGCAACGTGGTCGTGTGGATAAACGAGCGGCGAATCAGCTGTCCGTTCGACTTGAGCTGCAAGCTGACTATCTGGCCGGTGTCTGGGCCCACCACGCTCAGAAGATGAAACACATTTTGGAACCGGGTGATGTGGAAGAGGCACTGCGAGCTGCCAGTGCGGTGGGAGACGACCGTCTACAGAAGCAATCGCAAGGGTACATCGTCCCCGACTCCTTCACGCACGGCACTTCGCAGCAGCGGTCACGCTGGTTTCGCGAAGGGTTGAAGACGGGCGACATCTTGGGCGCGAAGGATCTGTTTGACCTGCCGGATAATCAACTTTGAAATAACTTGTCCTTTGCCGCGGCCGCCACGTAGAACGGAATTCATTCCGTTCAGGCAGCATCCAAGGTTTATCATTCCCTTGTGCGCAGCACGGCCACTGCTTAGATCATCCTGAGTTCACGGTGCGCAGATCAAAGCTACCAAGACGTCAACGCTCCGTCCGGGACAGCGCCCGGAAGTAGCGGCCCCCGCTGGTCAGTGATGCGGGACAAGAAGACCTGATGAGAGAATATCGAGTGATCGCGTCATCGTCCATTCGCCTGGTCGACCGCCAGTACCGCTTTTGCGGAACGACTCGGCAGCACACTCAATATCCGATTGTCTGGAAATGGCCTGGACGAGCTGAGGTTACGGGCCGAAGAAGATGAAAGAAGCGTCTTGCGCGAAGTGAGGCTGGTTCTTGAAGAGACCGGATTACAGCTTCAGCGACGTTGGCAAACGAGCCCCCCGGGACCTGGCGGATGTGGGAAGAGCACTCTGCAATGAACAAGCAATGCATGACGAAGATCACCCCTCAACAACTGGCTCAGCAGCTGCAGGCGGAAGAACCGCCGCTACTGTTAGATTGCCGTGAATCGAATGAGTGGGAGTATTGTCGGATTGCAGGAGCGCTTCATATTCCCATGCACGCAATGCCTTGGCGGTATCGGGAATTGGATGCCTCGCGTCCGGTCGTCGTCTACTGTCACCACGGAATACGTTCGCAAGCCGTGGTGGAATTCTTGGCGCAACGCGGTTTCACACAAGTTGCCAATCTCACCGGCGGCATTCATGCCTGGTCCTGTAACGTCGATACGAACGTGCCACGCTATTAGTCATGGGAGGTCGTTTTCCGTGAACGGGAGCGACTCGCTTTTGCCGGCGCTGACAGTTCGTTTATTCTCCCGGCGATAGCTCCTCGTCGACCTGCTTCAGCAAATACGCACGCCGCTGTTGCACGAAGCTGCGGAGACTTGTTGGACGCCCCTCCGCAGTCTCTTCGGCACTGTCCGCAGTGGCGGTCAGAAACGCCTCGGTGGTCGATAATTTGCGGGTATCAGCCTGCACTTCATCCGCTATTAACGCTCGGTACTGCTCCACGACCGGGCCGAGTTTATTCCAATCGAGCGATGATTCGGCCAGCGTGCGAACGCATTGCAGGTATTTCGCGCGCAGGCTCGGCACCGCCAGCAGTCTGCTCCGCAGTGGTTTGCTCGGATCGTCCAGGGCCACCAGCGGATCAAGTTCAGCTCCTCCCTCTCCCAACCCCCGCCCTCCCGGACCACCTGGCCCAAACCCCGGACCACCTGGCCCAAACCCCGGACCACCTGGCCCAAACCCCGGACCACCGGGCCCAAATCCCGGACCACCGGGCCCAAACCCCGGACCACCGGGCCCAAATCCCGGACCGCCAGGACCAAAATCGGGATGCTCTCTTACCTCACCCGCGTCCGGTGTGCGAACGGAGTCGTTGGCTCCCCGCGCTGCAGGGGCTGGATCACCGGTCCCCGTCCCACGTGCCCGGAAACCGAAGCCTCCGGGCGGCCCAAAGCCGCCCGGCCCGCCAAAGCCGCCCGGCCCCCCCGGGCCACGGCCAGAGCCTGGTGGGCCAAAGCCCATCGCTCCGTGAAAGGCCTCGTTCATGTCGTGCGGAACGATGTGAAAGACGCCGCCCTGGTCCTCGAAAAGGCTGTAGTCGCTGGCCCGCGTCCAATATCCATCGCTGTTGACTAACACCACATCGAGGGCCAGAAACCAGAGCACGCGATCGATGTCCAACAGGGGAGCCAGTGCCTGCTCCAGGTGGTCCGCGGGGGTCTCATGGAGTGTCCGACAGAGCTTGATCAGGTCGTTCCACGACTGCTCGTCATCTGGGGATTTAATCTCAAAGCGTCGGCGGTATTCCTCGATATTGTCTCCCAGGTATCGCAATCCGCCGTCGGCGCCCGGGCTGCCGAGCACCTTCCAGCGCGCCCCCTTGGAAGATTCATAGTTCTCGTCGAGAAAGTCCCTGTTGAACTGCTGCACGTTCGCATAGATGCCCCAACTCTCGCCATTGATCACGACCTTGACGAAGTTCGCCTTGGGGGCCGCAATGTATTGGCGTGCGATATGCGAGTAGAGTACGGTGCTCATGAACGACGGATCACCGCTGCAATTGAGCAGGTTCAAGGTCTTGTAGCCGTAGAGCCTTTGTTTTGAGTCGACGAGGTCGAGCGACAGGTTTAGCGAGCGTTTGTAACCAGTCGGCACCATCATGTACGACGACATGCCGCGGAAGTGGACGCCGACGTTTGGAAAAGTAGTTCCGTCGACGGTCAACGTGGCGGGGACATCCACATCGGTACTCTTGAAGTCGGCCAATTCGGCTTCCCAGTCTTCGTTTTCAAAATTTAGGAACAGCGTGCGCAATACGTTGGGGTCGTACAGCGGCACATCGCCGCACGAGGGGACTTCGGCCGGCGATACTCGTGGGCCTCGCTCGGCCGACTCCCGCTCGCCTCGGCCGCCCGGCCCTCCTGGCGGCCCAAAGCCTCGCCCGCCGCGGCGTCCGCCACTTGGTTCCTGAGCGAGGGACTGACGCGCTGCCTGGCGTTCTTCGGCGTTGAGCCAGCCATCGCCATTCTGGTCGAATTCCTGCACGAGCTTTCGGTCCTGGGCACCCGGCCCACCCGGTCCACCCGGCCCACCAAAGCCGCCGCGCCCAGGTCCGCCCCCCGGGAAACGGCCCCTTTCGGGCATCATCTCCTCCACGGTCAGTATGCCGTCGTTGTTTCGATCGAGTTTCCCCAGCGCCGCCGGTGCGGCCGCGATCTCGGCGGCCGACAGTTCCCCGTCACCGTCTTGATCGAGCGATTGCAGGATCGGTGGCATGCCTGGACCAAAAGGCATGCCCGGGCCGGGAAAGCCACCGCCTTGCGGACCCGGTTCACCGAACCATTCCCGTGGTTGCCCGGCTTGCCCCCCTGCTTCGCGAGGCGCCTGCGACCGTACGTCCTCGGATGTCAAAACGACCGTCCAGAGCACCACAATACCCGTGAAACCAACAGCAAACCCGCGCATGGAATATCTCCTGCCATGTGTACCAAGCGATGTCCGGCGTCTGTTCTTCTGCCATCCCAACCGGCGACCGGTATCTCCGATCGACTTACCGAGCCTAGGCCGCTTCGCGGATGAGGCCCAACAGCTTGCATCCATGCACGTATTTCGAACAGCGTCCCACCCGCAGCGAAAACGGATAAAGGAGTTCTTTCAATTCCGATTCGCGTCCCACTGGCGCTTTGCCCTCGATCACCACCAGATTGTGCAAGCGTTGCGGAAACGACGTCGAGATGTACTGCTGCCCCGTCTGATCGTAGAACGCGATGTGGTAATCCAAGGTGATCCGCAGGCATCCGTCGTCGGTGGCAAAATGTTCCCGCTGATATTCGACCAGTGAGATCGGTTCGCTACTGGCCAGCATGATGCCGACGAATTGTGGAGGCAGCGTTTCGATCAAACCGTCGATGATCTGCCGATAGGTCATTTCGATCAGTGGATAGTCGCACTGCAAGTGAAGCCGATGTTTTCCAGTGACTCGGTTGTCGCGCCACTTGATTTCGAAGAAGCAGTCGCGGGTGGGTTGCAGTGAATCGTACCATCGGAGCCGGACTTTCTGCCGGCGCCCGACGCCGTCCAAGTTGGCGCGGCAGGCAGACAACCGCACGTCATCAAAGTAGATACTGCGCACGGTCGAAACGGCCCGGTTGTAGGTCAATCGACGGCAGTTGCCTGAGAGCAGCCCACGGAGTTTTCCCAAGTCGGCGCCGGGCAGCGTGAATTTCACTTCACGGCGAGAGGCCAAGTCGCTGCGACTTGTCGCCTGGTCCATCGCGCGAAACACGACACGACTCTTGAGTCCCGGTAAGTCTGGATTCAGCAGCATGGTCCAGGCAGTTCCTACAGCGTTGAGTTCAGGTTCAGGTACGAGAATTCGCACTCGGGCAACCGCTCGCGAAGCCGGGCGATCAGTTCCGTTGTCTCACGTGCGCCGGCACGAGCCAGCACGATGCGCACCTGGGAGCGATCCTGTGCCAGGTCGAACCGTTGCAACGTGTAGCCACCCGCCAATTCGTCAATGGCCGACAGGACTCCCGCCTCACCACCGCCAAAATGCTCATCCGAAGTTCCCGTAATGGTCAGCAGCAGGTTCTGGCGCCGCCGACCGCGACTCGTGGCATACATGCCCAGGATGAACAACGTGGCGATTACCAGCAAGACCACCGCCAGCAGCGGTTGACCGGCTCCGAAGGCCAGTCCCACGCCGATACACAGGAACAGGTAGACCAATTCCTCGGGCTCCTTGATCGCGGCCCGAAAGCGGATAATCGACAGTGAGCCGACCAACCCCAGTGAGAGTGCCAGCGATGACTTGACGATGGCGATCACGCCAATGGTCACGAGCGTCAGCAAGGGAAAAACGCGTGCGATCGAGTCGCTGTCGGACGCCGAACAGCTAAAGCGAAGGTACAGAAACCGGATGTACAGTGCCGAGGCCCCGCCCAACAGCAGGTAGACTGCCAGGATCACCACCTCGATATTTTGCCCGATCGATACGGAACCCTGCAGTTGATGCCAGGCTTCTTGCAGGTTTTCTTGCATGAGATTTGTCTCCTCAGGGCCAAGTACGGATACCATCGCCGACTTTCCACAACCTGGACGAAAGTTTTCCCTGACGGACGGCAACCTGTCGGCTGGCGGCGCTCCGTTGGGCGATCACCCAGCCCCACTGGGGCTCGCGAAACCAACGGGGCATAATGGGGTTGAAAGAATCGGCGTGCCGCCGCCCCTCCCCCTCGTCTGGGAGTCGGTTGCCAGGTTTGCCATGGCCGGATCTCCCTGGCAGCCGCGACGATCGCCGATGTTGATCTCCCAGGTGTGGATGATCCGCATGGATTCTCGTACTCTCTTCCGAGTGCCTTCGATATGCAGGACGGCGACATACGGCAACGATTGGCGGCGGACGCGGAGGGAGCCTTGGCGGCGGAGTTTTCGCGGCACCGGGACCGCCTGTGGCGGATGGTCGATTTCCGGCTCGACCCGGTGCTCGGCGGCCGCGTGGACCCGGACGACGTGTTGCAGGAAGCCTGGATCGCGGCGGCCCAGCGAGTCGACAGTTTTCTGGCCAATGAAACACTGTCGTTCTTCGTCTGGCTGCGATTGATCGTCGGGCAAACCTTAATTGATCTGCAGCGGCGACACCTGGGAGCTCAGATGCGGGACGCTTATCGCGAACAGTCGCTCAACCGCGCCGCTCTGTCGCGCACTACCTGCGTGTCATTGGTGGCCAGACTGCTGGGGTCCTTCACGTCACCCAGCCAGGCGATGTCGCGCGACGAGCGAGCGGCGCAGCTGCGCAGTGCGATTGACGGCATGGATGAGACCGACCGGGAGGTCCTGGCGCTGCGCCACTTTGAAGAGCTGACGAACAGCGAGGTGGCGGAAGTCCTGGGTATCCAGGAAACGGCCGCCAGCAACCGGTATGTGCGGGCCATTCGCCGACTGAAACTGATACTTGATAATCTGTCCGACTTTTCCGAGCGCGCACCATGAACCAGCAGCCAGCTCGCGACCCCATCGATCTGTTGGCTGACGAATTCGTGCGGTGTTACCGTCAGGGCGAACAACCCACGATCGAACAATTTGCGGTCCAACATCCGGAATTCGCTGACGACATCCGGACCCTCTTCCCTCTGTTGATCAACATCGAGCAGCTGAAGGACCGCCAGGTGCACGCCGGAGGCAAGCCCGCTTCCATCGGTTCGACACCGATGGAGCGGCTGGGTGATTTTCGGATCATCCGGGAGGTGGGTCGCGGAGGTATGGGGATTGTCTTCGAAGCGGAGCAGCAGTCGCTATCCAGACGAGTCGCGTTGAAGGTGTTGGGCAGCCACGTGGCGCCCTCCGAGAAGCAGATCCGACGATTTCGACGCGAAGCGGAGGCCGCCGCGCGTTTGCACCACACGAATATCGTGCCGATCTACGGTGTCGGCCAGGAGCATGGCCTGCACTTTTACGCCATGCAGTTTATCGATGGCGTGGGGTTGGACGTGGTCCTGGAAGTGCTCGATGATATCTCTCCCGCCGGCGACGCGGAGTCCTTGTCGCGTGCCGAGCGTGCGGCGAAGGTCCAGTCGACATCCCTTTCGGCGGCCATTATCGCGGCGAATTCGTTGCGTGAGGGATATTTCGCACCAGCGAGAGAACCAGGCAACGCCGGCCACGGGGCGCATCTTAAGAACGGCACAGGGCCGTCGCCGGTCGGCCCTGTACCACTCGGTCACGGCGACACCCCGGCTCCGCTGGCCGACACGCAAGGCCTGCCGCTGGGCCCCCTGTCCGAAAAGAAATCACCGGACAGGTCCCGCAACAGGGTCCGGCCGCTGGGCAATCGGTACTGGAAAAGCGTGGCCCGCCTGGGTCGGGATGTCGCCGACGCCCTGGACTATGCCCACCTGCACGGGATCCTCCATCGGGATGTCAAGCCGTCCAACTTGCTGTTGGACCAGGAGGGAAATGTCTGGATCACTGACTTCGGGTTGGCCAAACACGTCGAAAGTGACGACCTGACCAAATCGGGCGATATTGTCGGAACGCTGCGATATATGGCGCCGGAACAGTTCGATGGAATGACCGATCGCCGCAGCGACATTTACAGCCTGGGTGTGACGCTCTGCGAGATGTTGACCCTGGAACCTGCTTTCGGCGAAACACAGCAGGGCCGATTGATTCAGCAGAAGATGCAGGGAGCAACTCCGCAGCCGCGGTCCCGTAATCCCCATATCCCGCGTGACCTGGAGACAATCGTCCTCAAGGCCGTCGCGGCCGATCCACAGCACCGATACCCCTCGGCCGGAGAACTGGCGGCGGACCTGCAGCGGTTCCTGGAGGAGCGGCCCGTGGCCGCGGCTCGGACGCGACCGCTCGCAAGATTCTGGCGCTGGTGCCGCCGCAACCCGGCCATCGCCATCTCCAGCGGCACAGCAGTGCTGCTGCTGATCGCGGTGGCCGTCGTCGCGGTCGTCAGCGATGTCACGACACGTGCCGCTCTGCTGGCCACCCAACAGGCCCAATCCGCGGCCGTCGCAGCTCAACAGCGGGCAGAAAGCAATTTGAACCTCGCGATCGAAGCATTCGACGGCATTTTCGACAACATTGCCACCCGCGGCATTCCCCAGTCACTGGAGTTGGAGTATGAAGATCAAGCGGCGCCGCGGTTCCAATCCGTGTTGACGGAAGCGGACGCCGATCTATTGCGGCAGTTGCTGACGTTCTACAAGCAATTTGCCGAGCAAAATAGCTCCGACCTCGAGCTGCGAGCCAAGATCGCCACGGCACACCATCGTATCGGGCAGATTCATCAACGTCTCGGACACGTCGAAGACGCCCGCATTTCATTCCGCGAGGCTGCCGCAATTTACGATCAGTTGCTGGAGGAGCATCCGCGGCAAGTCGAAGCGATCTTGGCGAAAGCCCGCTTGCTCAATGACCATGGAGTCCTGCTGGGCGAGAATATGTGGCCGTGGGACGAAGTCGTGGCCCTTCACCGCCAGGCGATCCAGTTCTTGACCGACCAACCCGCGGGCGTTGCCAACACCGCCGTGGTCCGGTATGAACTGGCGCGCGCTCATGACCTGGCTGGATCGGTCCTCTTCCGCGGTGATTTCGCCGACCTGGAGATGACCGCGGGGGCGGGTTCGCCTGGGGTTGGGCCGCTTGGGGTGGGGCCGCCTGGCGGAGCGTCCGGTGGACAATGGCCGCTGACGCCGCCCAAACGCAAACCAAATCCGGGTGCTTGGCCGTGGCTCAACGGCCAGGGGCCGCCTCGGCGAGGCGGCCCCGACGGATGGTCGGTCCGCGCCGGTCGTCATGACGGTCCCCATGGTTTCGGTCCCCGGGCCGATCTGGAAGACATCGCCCAGTTCAACGAAGACCACTTGGCGCAAGCTCACAGCACACTGGCGTCGCTGCTGACGGAGGAGCCGAGTCATCCGCAATATCGCCTGCTGATGGCCCAAGTCGAGCGGCACAGATTGGTGCACCTGCTGCGCAGCTTCCGCTCGAACGAGGCCAGCGACTCCTTTCGTACGGCGCGCGGCATTCTCGAACAACTGGTCGCCGATTTTCCTCAAGAACCGCAATATCGCCTGGAACTGGCCGATACGCTGTCGCTCGTGAGCACTCGCTTGACCTCGATTTCCGATGAGGAAGCGGAGCGTGATTTGAACAAGGCCATCAGCTACTGCAAGCAGCTTGCCGCAGCCTTTCCACACGTCACACAGTATCAGGCGCTGCTGGTAACGTCTTATCGCAATCTGGCACGCGTGCAGCAGTCGAGTCGGGACCTGGCAGGGGCCGAAGCTAACCTGGCCCTGGCTCACGAGCATCTTCTGTCGCTCACCACGAGCTATCCGGCCCAGCCATTCTACGAAATCGAACTAGCGTTGACGGTCATCAATCTGGCTGATGTGAAGCGCATGATCGGCGACGACAAGCAGGATCGTGCTCGCCTCCTGGCGGCTCGCGACGCGCTGACAAGCGAGCTCGCCAGGTTCGCCGATAATCGTCCACAGGCAGCCGATCCGTTTCGCCGTCGTATCACGTCGGCCTTGTACGCCGGCCTTGCGAAAACTTTGAAATCACTCGGGGAAGACGCAGGCGCGCAGGCTGCGAACGAGCAGTCTGCGCGGTTGAGCGATGATCCGTTCCGGCCCCCATTCGGCCGATTTCACTCCGGCTTTGGCCCCCCTCCAGGCGGCAAGCCTCCACAACATCACTAGCCCGGATTATTCAGGAGTGACCAAGGTTTCAAGACCGTAGGGACGGTCACCACAGAGCGGCGGTTGCTTCCTTGGGCGTTTGCCTCGCACTGGACCACCGAATTCATACCAATGCCGGTCGAGAACTTCACGCTCAGTCGCTCGCAGGCCTCGTGGAGTCGAGGCCGTGCAGAACCAGCAGCGGCACGGAGCCGAGTCAGACAAACGGCGTGCAGCCCTACTCTTACTCGTACTCGTACTCCTAACGCGGGCTGCGCCCGCAACCAAAACGGGAAATCCGAAATCCCAATATCGAAATCCCAAACAAATTCGAAATCCAAAATTCGAAATCCAAAACCTCCGCTGCCGGCAAAACGGCCGCGGGCGGGCCCCCAGCAGATTCTCACCAGCAGCATGCCACTGCGTCCTCCGTTTTCCCTTCCTCCCTTCTTCCCTTCCTCCCTTCTTCCCTTTCTCCCTTTCTCCCTTTCCCTTTCTCCCACTTTTCTGTGCTTCGAATTTCGGGTTTTGTTCCAAGCATGCGCCACCGTGCGCGCATCCTACACGCGAAAACTTTACTCGTACTCTCCCGCCCTCCCAGCCAGATTTGCGGCAGTCGACTCGGGCCGGTGGGCCGGGCGCCGAGCGGTCGCAGGGTACGAAAAGGAGTGCGAGTAAGAGTAAGAGTACGAGTAAGAGTAAGAGTAAGAAACACTGATAGAACGAGAGTTGCTGCTGTCCGCGGATGGCACCTTCTCGCCCCGGCGGTCGACCGGCATAATAGGCCAGTCTCAAAATCGGCCGATCGCCAAATCCCCCCTACAGGAACGCTCGTGCGGCCCAGCACGCCGGGTCATTGCCGCGTGGGAGATGTTTCGGTATCGGAAACCACTTAATTATCTATCGAGGGAGTTTAGGATGCGCAGGGCGGTCATTACGGGATATGGCATTATCTCCAGCATCGGAGCCAGCAAGCAGCAGGTGGCACAATCACTGCGCGATGGTACTTCCGGCATCGAATTCGTCGAAGAATACTGCGAGAAGGGTTTTCGTTCGCAGGTTGCCGGCACCATCCGCGTCCAGCTCGAGCACCGGATTGACCGCCGTTTCGCCCGGTTCATGGGCGATGGCGCGGCATACAGCTATCTGGCCATGCAAGAGGCGATCGAGCATGCGGGCTTGGCGCAGTCCATGATCTCTCATCCGCGCACGGGAGTTGTGGTGGGAACCGGCGGCACGTCCACGAAGAACCTGCTGGAGGTGATCCGGGTGTTTCAGGAGCGTGGAGCGCGCAAAGTCAAGCCGTTCATGGTCTCGCGAACCATGAATAGCACGAACTCCGCCTGCCTGGCTACGGCTTATCAGATCAAGGGCATCAACTATTCGATCAGTTCTGCCTGTGCCACCAGCTCGCATTGCATCGGTCATGCAGCCGATCTGGTCCGGCGTGGCGAACAGGACATCGTTTTCGCCGGCGGAGGCGAGGAGTTGTTCTGGGTGTCGACCGTGATGTTTGACAGCATGGGAGCTTTGTCGAGCAAGTACAACGACCATCCTCGGACCGCGTCTCGTCCTTACGATCTCGAGAGGGATGGTTTCGTAATCTCGGGTGGTGGTGGCATCGTGGTAATCGAGGATTATGAGCATGCCAAGGCGCGCGGTGCCGGCATCGCGGCGGAGATTATCGGCTACGGTTCGACGTCTGACGGCGAAGACATGGTCGTCCCTTCCGGGGAAGGCGCAGTGCGCTGCATGCGCCAGGCACTCCAAACAGTCAATGAACCCGTTCAATACATCAACACACACGGAACCAGTACTCCGGCGGGCGATATCGCGGAACTGCAGGCCATTCGCGAAGTGTTTGGCGACGCGGTCCCACCGATCAGTTCCACCAAGGGACTTACCGGACACGCCTTGGGAGCAGCCGGCGTCAATGAGGTTATCTACTGCCTGTTAATGATGGAGCACGGGTTCCTGCCCGCTTCCGCGAATATCGAGCAACTCGATCCCGCAGCGGATGGATTTCCCATCCTGCGCGAAAATGTGGACGTGCCGGAACTTCGTACCGTGATGAGCAACAGCTTCGGCTTTGGTGGCACCAATGCCGCGCTGGTCTTGCGAAAGATGTGACCGCGCGCAGGGCTATGCGATTTGCACTGCGGCGGCCGAGAAGACGACGGCTCCGCTTGGCTGCTCCCCTATTGGATGGCGCGCTACCACGGGTTCATCGACGAAGGTGCGCCGAATCCGATCTCGCGGTAGTTGGACCTCGCCTCCCAGTGCGGTTATGATCCTGGTGTGCGAAACGGCCACCCGACGCGTCCTGATGGCGGGCCCGAACAGTGTGTAGCCAATTGCGACGATCGCGCCTCGCATGGATATCCGATCGAGCTTCCGCCAATTTCTCCAACAGGAATCCACCTACGGTGTGGATGTGAAGTGCCATGATGTCCGCGCGTCGCCTGACCACTGATCAATGCCTTTGACAAGGATCCTCCTCGATGCCACACCAGTCGCGATTCCATCGCATCCGATGGCTCGTCCTGTTCCTGTTAGCCTGCAGCTGGTGCCACGATTGGACGATCGGCAGCGCCCATGAAAACTGGCCCGAGTTTCGTGGACCGACCGGCGATGGCCACTGCGACTCAACCGCGCTGCCACTCCACTGGAGCGAGACGCGGAACGTCGCCTGGAAGACCGCCATCCACGACCACGGTTGGTCGTCGCCTGTCATCTGGCAGGATCAGATCTGGGTCACCACCGGTCGCGATGATGGATCGCAGTTGTATGCCGTGTGCGTGGACCGGCAGACGGGGAAGATTGTGCACGACGTGAAAGTGTTTGACGTCGCGGCGCCCGAGCACATTGCCGTCGTGAACAGTTACGCTTCCCCAACGCCGGCGATTGAAGCGGGACGGGTCTATGTCCATTACGGCACGTACGGCACGGCGTGTCTCGATACCGCCTCGGGCCAAGTGCTTTGGACACGCCGTGATCTGAATTGCGACCATCACGAAGGGCCCGGATCGTCACCGATTCTGTACGACAAACTGTTGATTGTGCCTGTGGACGGGCGAGACGTACAGTACGTCGTCGCTCTGGATAAAGAGACCGGACAGACCATCTGGAAAACCACACGGTCCATCGATTACAGCTCGTTCCACATCAATTTGCGTAAGGCGTTTTGTACGCCCACCGTTGTCGACGCCGGCCCGCGGAAGGAACTGATCAGCCCCGGTGCCAAGGCGGTCATGGGATACGACCCGTGGACGGGCGAAGAATTGTGGAAGATCCGCTACAACGGCTGGTCCATGGTTCCACGCCCGCTCTGCGGTCACGGCCTGGTATTCCTGGTCAACGATTTTGAACGCCCGGAACTGTGGGCCGTCCGACCGGGTGGTCAGGGCGATGTGACCGACACGCACGTCGAGTGGAGAATTGTCCAGGGCATGCCGGCTCAGCCTTCGCTGCTCCTGATCGGCGATTCACTGTATGCTGTCAACGACAACGGAGTGGCGGTCTGTATCGACGCGAAAACTGGTGAAGTGCACTGGAAGCACCGCGTGGGCGGCAACTTCGCGGCCTCGCCGGTTTACGCCGACGGCCGCATCTATTGTTTCAGCCAGGATGCGACAACCACCGTGCTTGAGCCCGGTCCTGAATACAAGGTTCTGGCAGAAAACCACCTGGATGGCGAGTTGAAGGCGAGTCCGGCCGCGGCCGGCGACGCACTTTTCATCCGCACTCGGTCGCACTTGTACAAGATCGAGGGTGCGGGCAGGTGAAAAATCCGAAATCCGAAATCCGAAACACTACAGACCGGTTAAATGCGGGTGACAGGGATTGCGGAGAAGGGAGGAAGGGAGGAAGGGAGGAAGGGAGGAAGGGAAAACGGAGGACGCAATGGCATGCTGCTGGTGAGAATCTGCTGGGGGCCCGCCCGCGGCCGTTTTGCCGGCAGCGGAGGTTTTGGATTTCGAATTTTGGATTTCGAATTTGTTTGGGATTTCGATATTGGGATTTCGGATTTTCCGTTTTGGTTGCGGCCACTGGCCGCGTTAGGATTTCGCGATTCGGATTTCGAATTTCGGATTTCCTGTTTGGTTGCGGCCGTAGGCCGCGTTAGGAAGGATGGCCATGAAACGTCAAGCGTGTTCGGTCGTGAGTCGATTCCCATCCCGACGCGAGTTTTTGCAGGCAGCCACCGGCGCTGCGGCGGTGTTGGCGACCAAGCAGTTATCCCTCTGCCGTGCCGCGCACCCGGGCGGCTCGGATATCTTGAAAGTGGGGTTGATCGGGTGCGGTGGACGCGGCTGCGGCGCTGCTGTAAACGCCATGAACGCCGATCCACAGGCTCGACTGACCGCAGTGGCTGACGCCTTCGAATGGCGGATTACTGATGGCTTGAAATGGATGGCTGCCGAGAAGCCGACCCAGATCAGTGTCGCTCTGGATCAACGCTTCGTTGGCCTGCAGGCATACCGCCAATTGCTCGACAGTGACGTGGATGTGGTGCTGATCACTGTACCGTCCCATTTCACTCCCATCTACTTGAAGGCCGCTGTCGACGCGGGCAAACATGTCTTCTGTGAAAAGACCCACGCGGTGGACGCTCCCGGCGTGAGGTTAGTGCTGGAGGCTGGCGAAATCGCGCGTCGTAAAGGGCTTTCGGTCGTCTCCGGATTGGCATGGCGATACCACACCGGCGTGCGGGAAACCATGAAGAGAGTCCACGACGGGGCGATCGGCGAGATTCACACGATTCAGGAGATCTGCAATACGGGCTCTCTGCGCAGCCTGCCCCGGCGGGAGGGAATGACCGAAATGGAATACCAGATCTACAACTGGTACGACTTCAATTGGCTGTCGGCCGATCTGCCCGGGCTGAATCTGGTGCACAATGTGGACAAAGGCGCGTGGGCCTTGCACGATGAACCGCCGGTGAAAGCCTGGGGGATGGGAGGACGTGAGGTCCGCAAAGGCCCCACGTACGGTGACGTGTTCGACCATCATGCAACGGTCTTCCACTATAGCAACGGAGTCCAAATGCATGCTTACTGCCGGCAGATCAACGGCACTTTCACCGATGTCTCCGACGTGTTCATCGGCACCAAGGGACGCTGTGATCTGCTGCGACACAAGATCGACGGTGAAGTGAATTGGCGATATGACGGTCCTGACTGCAACCGATTTGACCTGGAACACGTCGCGTTGTTTTCCGCGATTCGCTCGGGGGAACCGCTTAACAACAGCATGTACATGGCTCGCAGCAGCCTGCTGGCTCTGATGGCTACCTGGTGCTCACACACGGGAGAAGAGTTGACCTGGGAGCAGTGTTTCAACTCGAATCGGCAGGTGAATCCCACGGCCTACACCTTCGACGCGCCGCCCCCCACCCTGCCGGACGTGGACGGCAATTACCGTATTGAGGTACCAGGTGTCAGCAAGTTGACCTGACGCGGCCGCTGGCCGCCACCCTACGTAAAACGGAATTTATTCCGTTTGTGCAGCATCCACGGCGAGCAGATCACACCGACGAACACTCGAACACAGCAACCGCCGGCAAAACCACAGTCACCAGCCGCACACAGCTTCGCAGCACTCAACCTGCGATTCCATGTCCCTTCCTCCCTTCCTCCCTTCCTCCTTTCCTCCTTTCCTCCTTTCTCCGTTCTCCCTTCTCTCCAGTTTCTGTCAGTCGAATCTCTGTTCCGTTCCACCCGGTCAGCGGACTTCCCGAAAGCGGTTCAGATCTTCGTGCGCTCCAACGATCATGAGAATCTGGTCGCCGGTAAAGCGAATGTTCGGATCAGGAAACATGTGCAGCTGACCGGTCAGGGCTTCCTTAACGGCGATGATCCACACGTTGTACTTGCGGCGCAGATCGGCCTCCAGCAGCGTCTTGCCGACGACGGCATCGGGCACGGCCATTTCGACGAAACTGTAATCCGGATCGATCGGCAGATAATCGAGCACGTTGGGCCAGGTCGTACGGTCCGCCAATTCGACGGCGATTTCCGATTCGGGAAAGACGACGCGTTCGACCCCCAAGGTTTTGAGGATCTTGCCGTGTTCGACACTCAGGCCTTTGACGACCAGTCGTCGCGCTCCCAGTTCCCTGGCATGCAGAACCGCCATCAGTGACGGCGACATGTCGGCTCCCTCGCCCAGGCTGATGAAGACCGTATCGGCGTCCGGCAGATCGATGTGCTCCAGTGCCGCTCGTTCCGTGACATCGGCCACGATCGCTTCATACAACTCGTTCTTCAGCGACTCGACCTTCTGCTTGTTGCGGTCGACGCCGGTCACGCGGCAACCGTTCTCACACAGTCGGCGGGCCAGAGATTCACCGAACGTGCCGAGTCCCAGGACGATGAAGTGCTTCTTGTTGGCCATTTGGCTCCCTCGCAATCACGACGATCTGTTCTGCGTTCGCTACAATATCAACCTATCAAGGGCTCTTCCTCTGCGTACTCAATCGGTTCAACTTGCTCGCTCCGCGACAAGGCCGCGAACACCGAAATCGGCCCCAGGCGCCCCATGAACATCAGGATGATGACGACCACGCGGCCAACATCGGTCAAATGCTGCGTCATGCCCGTGCTCAAGCCAACGGTACCCAGCGCCGAAACGACCTCGAACATGGCATCCATAAACAGTCCCTGCGATTGGGCGTGCGGCGATTCTGATTGCTCGAGCATCAGTATGACGGTCAGCGCGACGACGACAACCACGGCGAACAAGATGGCAGTCGTGATCGCGCGATCCGTTACATGCCGCGGAATGGTGCGGCGCCCAACGAGGATCCGCTGGCGACCACGAAGCGTCGCCCAGCCACGGAGAACCAGCACCGATAGTGTGGATACCTTGAAGCCCCCCGCGGTCGAGCAGGGTCCGGCCCCCACTGCCATCAGCAGGATCGACAGGAACAACGTCGCATTCGTGAGCGTTCCGATTTCAATGGTATTGAAGCCCGCCGTGCGGCACGTGACCGAATGAAACAACGCCACCAAGAACTTGCGAGGCAGAGACATGGCGGCCAGCGTGTTACTCCATTCCAGTACCAGGACCATCACAGTGCCCAGGGCGATCAAACACGCAGTTCCCGCCAGAATCAACTTCGAGTGGAGCATCAGCCGGTCCCATCGCTCCTGCCAGGGATAATGCCAGTTGCGCGACAAGTCCATCATGACGGGAAATCCAAGACCACCGCATACAATCAGGATGATCATGGTGCCATTGACCACCAAGTCGCCTTGATATGCCATCAAGCTATCATCGTTCAGACTGAATCCGGCGTTACAGAATGCCGAGATACTGTGAAACAAGGCGTGCCACAGCGCTTGTCCAAACGTGTGATCAAACAGAAAGCGACTGGCCAGTACGAAAAACCCGATTCCCTCCAAACCGACCGTGAACAAGATCACTCGTTGCAGCACCCACCGCAAATCAGGTTCGCGCCCCGCACCCAGTGATTCCGCCAAGACCGCCCGCTGCCGCAGACTCTGACGCCCACCCAGCCAGAACGTGAGAAACGTCGTGGCGGTCATGATGCCGATGCCGCCCAATTGAATCAGCAGCAGAATCACCCCCTGGCCAAACAGGGAAAAATCATGCCCTGTCGAACGGACAGCCAGCCCCGTGACGCACACCGCACTAGTCGATGTAAAGGCGGCGTCGAGCGGCGACACCGGACGATCGTCGGAAGCGCGGGAAACCGGCAGCGTCAGCAGCACTCCTCCCAGCATGATTACGGCCAGGTACCACACGAACGAAATGCGCGCCGGATGCAGAGCCAGCGAGCCCACTACTTTCGCCATCAATCAAATCCCGCTCAAACAACGGAGTCCAGAACGCACGAACTCACATGCAGCTGTGCCGCCAGACAATTGGAGAGTGCTGAGTCGTACGCGGTAGAGCATGCCAAGGGGGCTTCGGGCAAAGGGGGAAGAATCTCGTCCCAGGTCAAAACATCGGTCGAAATGAACGTCAGCCTCCGCCAACAAACGGTAACGAGTATACACAAGTTGGCCGTAGTTACCAGGGAGGTGCCCTGCGGCAGCCCGCGGGGCCAAATTGCGGCACCCGAACTACTCTGCTCCAACAACAGACAACGCGACTTCCCCAAACGCGGCCGCTGGCCGCAACCAAACCGGAAATCCGAAATCCCCATCTCGAAAACTGAAACAAATTCGAAATCCAAAACTCAAGAAAAAAACCCGCTGCCGGCAAAACCACAGTCACCAGCCGCACACAGCTTCGCAGCACTCAACCTGCGATTCCATGTCCCTTCCTCCCTTCCTCCCTTCCTCCGTTCTCCTTCCTCCGGGTCTTGGATGCGGAACCATCGTTGACGGTAGGGAGTCGAACACGTTGCCTGAACCGACACCGTTTCCGGCCAAACGAATGGAGCTCCATTGTCCCGCTCTTCCGTCGAGTCCGTTTACTGAGTCTGGGCATTCTGTCGGCACACGACCACAATCCGAATCTGTTCGTAACTGATCTGACCGCCGAGCAGTTCATAGATCGGCTTGAGCCGCTCCATACCGGTCTGGTCCGCCGCCCACAAAATGCGCTGAGCAGTGGCGGCGTCGACCCATGGCTTCGGATCGCAAATACCCTCGTGGCGGAGGTAGTCAACCAGGTAGCCAAGCACCGTGGCCGGCGCTCGCCCCAATTGATGGGCCACTTGCGGTACGCTCAGCCCTTGGCGAAATAACGGAAAAGCACCGATGGCGGACATGCCCGGAGTCGCAGCGGCCAGCGCAGCAGTTGCGGAACGGGGCGTCGCCGGGGGCAATGGCACATCCACGGCCAGTTCCTGGGCGCGACAATAAGCGGTGATACGATCGACGAACGCCTGACCATAATCCGCCAACTTCTTGTCGCCGACACCGCGGATTCGTCGAAACGATTCCAGAGTCGATGGGCGATAACGCGCGAAATCACGAAGCGGAGAGTCGCCGAAGACAATGTAAGCGGGCACGTCTTGCGCCACCGCCAGCTCGTGCCGCAACCGCCGCAATTCCTCGAACAGACCGCGATCGACACCCGCCCAGGAATCCGCGTCGCGCGCGGCGCGCGCCGAGCCCGCCGTCGCGGGCTTGGCCGGACGCAATAGTCGCGGCACGACTTCGCCCTTCAACAGAAGATGCCCCGCGGCGGTCACCTGCAACACGTTATACTCGCCCGCCTTGATGACAAACCCCTGGCTCGCCAATTGCTCAATCCAGTCCCGGATGGTGCGTAGTTGCTCCTGGCGCAACAAGCCCCACGTGCTCAGGCGGTTGTGTCCCTGCTGCACGATCCGCTGCTCCTCACCGCCGTGCAGCACCTTGGCGGTGTAATCACCCCCATAACGTTGCCCCAATCGCAAGACACACGAAAGAATCTTCTGGCCGAGAACCAGTGGCTCGTCAACCAGGTCCAACTGGCCAAGACACACGTCGCAGGCGCCGCAAGTGTCGTTGGCCAGAGTTTGTCCAAAATACTCCACAAGCGCACGGTGCCGGCACTGGACACCGTTACAGAAATCCAACATCGCGTTCAAGGCCTTGGTCGCGCCGTCGCGAGCTGCCAGCTCGGATTCCTCGATCATCCGCTGCCAAATGCCGTAATCCTGGCCGGAAAAAAACAGCCAGCAATCCGCGTCCAGTCCGTCGCGTCCCGCGCGGCCGCTTTCCTGCTGGTACGCCTCCAGCGACTTCGGCATGCCGGCGTGAATGACGTACCGCACGTTCGATTTGTCGATCCCCATGCCGAAAGCCACCGTCGCGGCGATCGTATCGACCTGCTCTTCCATGAACGCTTCCTGGTTGCGACGCCGTTGGTCATCGGTCATCCCCGCGTGATACGGCAGCACCCGATGCCCCAGTTCCGTCAGCGCGGCAGCGGTTCGTTCAACTTCCTTTCGCGTAATGCAATAGATGATCCCCGAATCGCCCGCATGAGTGTCCAGTGCCTGTCGAATCTGTTTCAGCAGTCCAGCTCGCCGCTGGACCCGGTAGATCAGATTTGGCCGATCGAACGAACCGACCACCGTCTCCGGATCCGCCAAATGCAGTTGCTCGACGATGTCACTCCGCACCTGCGCCGATGCTGTCGCCGTATAAGCGTGAATCGCCACGCCGGGAAACACTTGCTTCAACATCCCCAGGCCACGATACTCCGGCCGAAAGTCGTGCCCCCAGGAACTGATGCAGTGAGCTTCGTCGACCGCCACCAACGAAATTCGAGTCGACTTCAGGAACTCCAGCGTCCCCTCCGCCAACAGCCGCTCAGGCGACAGATAGAGCAGCCGCAATCGGCCCGCTCGCACGTCGTCGGCCACCGCTCGCCGCTCAGCCGCCGACAGGGTACTGTTGGCAAACGCCGCCGGCACGCCGCAGTTCCGCAACGCATCCACCTGATCCTTCATCAACGAGATGAGCGGCGAAACAACCAGCGCCAGTCCATCCAGACACATGGCGGGCGCCTGAAAACAGAGCGATTTGCCTCCCCCAGTCGGCAGAACCACCACCGAGTCCCGCCCCCGCAACACGCAGCTCATCGCCTCGGCCTGCAACGGAAGGAAAGCGTCGTAGCCCCAGTATGTACGGAGCACCTCCCGCAATCGAGCCGTATCCGTCTCAGTACCGTTGCTCTTGGTCATCACTCGCAGATAGTCCCGGTGAGGCTGGCGGCGCGAAGCTTGAGGTGGGTGACCGCGCGGCGAGCGAATTCCCACGCCACATCCAAACTCCATACTCTAACGCAGCCAGTGGCCACAACCAATCAGGAAATCCGAAATCCTAGATTCGAAATCTCAAACAAATTCGAAATCCCAAGATGAAAACCTCCGCTGCCGGCAAAACCACAGTCATGGGCCACACACAGCTCATCACCACGCAGCATATGCTGCAGACTTCGGACTCCACACGTTTCCATGACCAGTGACCAGTGACAGATTACCCCAACCGCCAATGCGTCTCGTCGGCGAAATGGACATTGTTCACCTGCAGCCAATGCAAAGCCGGATCAGCGGGACTGCCGCGAAAGGCACGCGTCAGGCCCACGCCGAGAATGACTTCCCCGCCATGCCCCAACCGCTCGGCGACCCGCCCAATCACATCCGGGTCCGGCGTCACGTGATCCCCGCGGTACAGGCGGATGTCGGTCACACTCAGTTCGAACGGATGCTCACCCGACCGGAACTCCAGCCGCACGCGGCCACGACTCTGGGCATCACGTCGCTGGAGGAACAATCGCGAGCGAGGGATCGCCACGAAACAACCGAGTGACGCGAGTCCCCGTCCCACGTCGACAGCGTAAGAACTCGGGCCGCGCGGCCGCAGATCGCGTCCGAAAATCTCGCCGATTCTCGGCTTGGCAAGCCTCTTGAGCCACTCCCAGAACTCTTCGGCCGGCATGTCGCCAACGCAGCGTACCTCGCTCTGATGGAACAGGTAGTCTTCCGTCTCCGGTCGTGTACCGATGTATTTCGTCCACCCCAGATCGATGACACGGCCGATATCAAACGGGCCGCCATGCCGCGTCAACAGCGCTGTACGCAACGGTGATCGCAACATGGGTCGCACGTGCTGGCCCGTGGCCAGATCGACACCGGCTACACAGATGTGGCCTTTCTGCATTCTCGTCAGGTGATTGATGACGATTTTCACGTGAGCACTTCACAGATGAATCGCTTGCACGTTGCCCCATTTGCCGTCGAGATACTCCAGCACCAGCCGCCGATGGCAGTGCTCGGCTGTCGGTTCACTGCACAGCAGCGTGGTCGGCACATCGAAGAGGTCGGGGCGAATTGCCTCTTCGATCTTCCGCGCCGCCAGCAACTGCAGAAACGCGCATTCGTACTGCTCCCAGCTTCCTTTTTGTTTCTTATAAGCGTCCAGGATCTCTGAAGTGGGAGCCAGCTGCGGAACGTGCACGTACTGGGCCCCGCAGATTTCGGCAAGGAAAAACTCCAGATCGTCCCGTTTGGCGAAGCCGGCCAGCTGCGAGACATTGTTGAGCCGCACGTCGACGAGCCGCCGGATACCCGCCTGCTTCAGCTTTCCGAAGAATGTCTCGGCGGAGGTTTGGGTGAAACCGATCGTATAGATCTCCATGGCGTTTCCCTCAGTTCCTCAAACAACAGATGCTGCCGATCGTCGACTTTGCCAGATTCACGATCCAACTCGGTTTGGCTCTGCAGCCGCCCGTCTCCCCGCATGTGCCGCAGCGCGACGCCGCGACTCGCCAGCACGCGACCCACCAATAAGTTCCGATGACACTCGGCCGGATTCTCCTCGCTGCACATGATCGCCACGCGATAGCGTCGCATGCCCAATTCCAGCCGTTCAATGCCCCGCAGGAAAAGCGGAGATGCGGCCACGCGGTCGTACAGCACATGTCCTTCCGCATCGTAGCAGCGATCATCCACGGGCCGGCCGCCCAACTCCTCACCCAGAAACAAGTATTGGATCCCGGCAGCGGCCAAGATCGGCTTGATCTGCCCCGCATTGAAATGGGACGCGTAACTCGAGTAAGGCTGCGAACGCACGTCGACCACCACGTCGATCTGATGCTTCCGCAACAGCCCGAGGAACTCCTCCTCACTATGGTTCGAATGTCCGACCGTGAAGACCTGTTGCGTTTCTGACTCGGATTGCGCGCCCGTCATGATGAGTCTCGCTGTCGCCAGGAAATCGCCCGTGGGGCTGCGAACATTCGACTGCCTCACCATTAGAGCCAACCGGCCTCCCGCTGACCAGCGGCTCGACTGCCCAGCGCCGCGACGCTACAGACTGCCACCACAACCACGCTGCCGCGCGACGTGCGGGGAAGCCTATGCGCGGAAGTCCAAAATCCAAAATCCCAATGCGGCCGCAGCCCGCAAACAAACAGGAAATCCGAAATCCCAATCTCAAAAACTCTAAACAAATTCGAAACCCAAAACGCAAAATCCACAACCTCCGCCGCTGGCAGAACCACGTTCATCGGCCGCTAACAGCTTCCTACCACTTGGCACGCTAGGCTATGTTCCATCCTCCCTTATTTCCACCCTCCCGTATTTCATTTCCGTCGTCCGTTTCTGTCATGTCACCAGTCGAGGTCACACATGCCTATCCACAGAATCACGGTTTGGACCCAAAACCCCTCAAGAAAAAAAACGAATATGCGAAAATCGTGGGCGATCGACTTCTGCCCGCCGGATGAGCGACCGGCCGCGTTGGCTCATCGCCACCCGCGATGGAGAGGAAAATGACTAGGGGGAAAGAGAGGACGTACCAGTCCGGCTCGGCGCCGGCGGTATGGCAAACCAGATGCGAGCCAGGATCGTGCCGGTCAACATGCAGCCGAATGTGTAGATCGCCGGGGCAATGGCGGTGGCCGGGCGAGCGGCAAAAAACGTCGCTGCCAGCACGGCTCCCAACCCGGCGTTCTGCATGCCGATCTCCAGCGTCAATGCGCGTCGCATCGGCTCGGGCAGACGCATGACAAATCCCCCTGCGTAGCCGGCCAGATAGCCCAATGAATTCAGCGCCAACAACGCCAACAGCAAATCCCCGGGAACCTCGGCGATCTTCTCGCGATTCTGCCCCACCACCGCCGCAATGATCCAAAGAATGGCCAGGTTCGCGATCGTCGACCCGATGCGATGCGCGCCCCGTTCCCACTTGCGACACAGTCGCCCAAAGCTGTGGCCCGTCACGACCGGCAACACGACCGTCAACAACAAGTCGCGACTGACATGGAAGAAAAACGACTCCGGCATCGGCGCGCTCGTCGACAAGAACAGGCGCAGGACCAGCGGCACTGCCACTGGCGACAGCAATGTGGCCAGCGTTGTCAGACTCACCGAATAGCTCGCATTGCCGCGCGCCAACAATGTCAGCACGTTCGAGGCCATGGCACCGGGGACACTGCCGACCATGACGATTCCGATCAGGTGATCGCCCGATAGTCCGAATGCCCGTCCACACACGTAAGCCAAGAGCGGCATGGTGGCGTATTGCAGGGTGGTACCCCCCAGGACTGTCGGCCAGCGTAAGGCAACCTGTCGTATTTCGTCCCGCGGCAGCATCCAACCGATCGCGAACATGGTCACCACGATTAACCACTTGAGGACGATCGCGTTCACTGCTGCACTGAATGGATCCGGCGCGAGCGGAAACCAAGTCGTCCAGTAGTAGGCCATCAGCGACGAAATTGTGAGCCAGAGCGGTAGCAGTCGCATGGTCGTATCGGTGCTGTGTGGAAAAGGAACTCGTTTTCTCGACTTCGACTCGGCTGTACGAAGGGTAGTGCGAGTCGTGCCAGTCGGATATTGCCAGGCTGAATGCTACTTGATCGGGCGCTGGCGGGGAAACCGTGTTCGCCCGCTTTCGCAAGACAATCTGCCTGGAGAAAGTGAGAAATCAGGGCCGCGGCCCGTTTCGCACTGCGTGCCGGGGGCCGGGCCAGGCCGTGAGTTTGTCAGCGGTTACTGCCGGGGCGCGTTACTCAGTGCGGGGCACGCCTGGGCGCCACCGTTGCGGTCTACGGGTCGCGAGCGCGATTATGCCGTCTCGGCAAACCCGTGCGGGGGGGACGCGTCGGCGCGAACGATGTTGCGCGGCGGATCGCGATTTATCCCCTGCATTTGGAGTGCCGCCAGAGCCCTGTACGCTAAGATATCCTTACTGTATCCTGACCGCGATTTGCCCAGTCTGAGGATCGATTCGCCTAACATTGCCCCGTCGAGGAGTATCGTCGTGAAATCCGCCCAACCTGCGCCCCTTTGGAGCGCTTTGCGACCGCCGCCGGACGCGGTTGAGGTCCTCGCCAGTGCCAAGAGCGTCTTTGTGGCCCAAAGCTGGGAGGATCTGGCCGAGCGTGCGTGCGGTACCGCGCAGAGCAACTATTTCGAAGTCGCGTACAACCTGCCCGGCACCGGCCGCATCGTCGAAGCCACCGTCGCCCGGGTCCGCAACGGCATTGTCGCCAACTATCCCGATCCTTACATGCGGCGTCGCGATCCGGACTGCATGTTCATCGCCGATGACCTGCCGACCGACAAGCCCCGCTACATCGACCAGTTTGGCACCAGTTTCGATATGGTCCGCGGCGAGGCACTCGAGTGGCTCAAGCGGCAAGACCTGGTGACTTTTGGTTTCACTGCTGGTCAGCAAGGCATGGGCTTGGGGGCCATGGTCATCGCGCCGGCCAACACCGGCTTCTTCGCCTTCGGGCTGGCCTTGCTGCAGGGCATTCACGCCATCGACGAACTCCCCGACGACTTTTCGCCGAAAATGGTGATTTACGTGGCCCCCACGTTTCGCCACACGCACTTCCAGGGCCGGCAGGTCGTGGTGCACAACCGCACGCCCGACCTGCACGAAATGTTCAGTTTTAATCTCTATCCCGGACCCAGTGCGAAAAAGGGCGTGTACGGTGCGCTCATCCGCAAGGGCGAGGAAGAAGGATGGATCACCGCCCATTGCTCGGTGGTGCAGGTCGTCACTCCATACGACAACATTGTGACCTTCATGCACGAGGGAGCGAGCGGTTCCGGCAAGTCCGAAATGCTGGAACAGGCCCACCGTGAAGCGGATGGACGACTGCTGCTTGCCCGCAACCTCGTGACGGGGGAAAAACGCCATATCGGTCTGCCGCGGTCCTGCGATCTGATGCCGGTGACCGACGACATGGCCACCTGCCACCCCTCGCTACAGGCCGGCGACGGGAAATTGACCGTGGTGGACGCCGAAAACGCCTGGTTCGTCCGCGTGAACCACATCACCCACTACGGCACCGATCCCCACCTGGAAGGGCTGACTGCCAAGCCGCCCAAGCCGCTGTTGTTCCTGAACATCGACGCGGTGCCGCAAAGTCGAGCGTTGATCTGGGAACATATCGAGGACAGTCCCGGTGCGCTCTGCCCCAACCCCCGCGTGATCCTGCCGCGTGAGATCATTCCGGGGATCGTAAACGATCCGGTGACGGTCGACATCCGCAGCCTCGGCTTGCGCACGCCCCCCTGCACGCGCGCGAACCCCACCTACGGGATCCTGGGTGTCTTTCACGTCTTGCCGCCGGCATTGGGTTGGCTGTGGCGCCTCGTGGCCCCGCGCGGTCATGCCAATCCAAGCATTGTCGACAGCGAAGGAATGTCCAGTGAAGGAGTCGGCAGCTACTGGCCCTTCGCCACAGGCCAGCGCACGCGGCAGGCCAATCTGCTGCTGCAGCAGATAGCGGAATCCACCCGCATTCGACACATTATCGTACCGAACCAGCACATTGGCGCCTGGCACGTCGGCTTCATGGGACAGTGGATCGCTCGGGAGTACTTGGCGCGCGCGGACTGGCCCGCTTCCGGCCCGGACAACTCACTCCATCCCGTTGCCCCTTGTTGGGCTACGCCCTGACCAGCCTCACGGTCGAAGGTTCCGGACTCGCACATTGGTTTCTGGAGGTTGACAGCCAGCCCGAAGTCGGCCCCGAAGCCTACGATATCGGAGCCGAGCAGCTGCGCACGTTCTTCCTGCAGACCCTGGCGCAATACGACGAAGCTGATATGGACCCGCTCGGACGCCGCATTATCGAGTGTTTTCGAGATAACGGATCCGTTACTCAGTACGAGTCGCTGTTGTCGGCTGATTCAACGCCCGGCAAATAACTTGCTCAAGGCGGGATTGCCCCGCTGCTACTTCCAGGGCGTGGCGGGCGGCATGTCGTCGGGCCACTTATCGAGCCCGCACGTCGTAGCAGAACAACACGTTGTCATGCCGCAAATACAGCCTCCCGCCGCAGACAACCGGGTACGCCCAGCTCTCACGATCACCGGCAGGGGGAAGGCGGAATTGACTGATCACCTGGAACGATTCCGCATCGGCAGCCACCAGACCCATGACATGTTTTTCGCTCAGCGTGTACAGCAATCCCTCCGCACTGGTCAGGGAGCCTTTCCCCACGCCCCGTTCGCTATACATGGTCCGCCCGCTGCTCCACTCAAGACACGCCCACCGAGGCTGGTGCTTCGAACCATAAATATAGCCATCCAACAACAGGACACCACCGTGGTGATTGTCCAGATCCGGGCTGGTCCAGAGTTCCTTTACGTCAACCTGGTCACCGGATACCTGGATTTCCAGCAGGCGGGAACCGGCTCCGTATCCCGTGCTGACAAACAGCTGTCCCTGGTGAAAAATCGGCTTCGTCGCATTCACGTCATACTGCGTTTCGTGAGGAAATCGCCAATAGAGCTGGCCGCTGTCGGCGTCCACGCAGATGATCGCCTTGCCCGTGAGGGTGAAGATCAGACGTTTCCCTTCGTATTCGGCCAATGTGGGAGTGGCATATCCGGCGGCATCGCCTGCCGCGGTCGGCGACTGCCACACCGTCTCACCAGTCATTTTGTCGAGTGCCACCACCGCCGTTTCCGGGCCGCCCGGCGTGCTGATGACACGATTCCCATCGACCAGACTCGACTCGGCCAGCGCCCACGTAATGTTGTCGGCGCCAAAACGTTCCAACACGTTCACGTGCCAGACTTCCTTGCCTGTGGCGGCATTCAGGCAAAAGAGCTCCCCCAGCGGGTTCTGGAAATAGACGCGATCGTCGTCGATCGTAGGAGTGCTGCGGGTACCCGGATAGGTGTCGGTCCAAGCTCCGCCCGCGGGCGTCTGCCATCGAATCACGCCCGCTAAATCCAGAGCCGTCACCACACTTTGACCGCCAATGTTCCCCGCGGTGAAGATCAATCCGCGAGCAAGGCTGACCGACGAATAACCTTGCCCGATTCCCTCCGTAGTCCACACCAATGGCGGACCATCTGTGGGCCACTGGCGGAGCAACCCCGTGTCGGCGGATAGATTGTCGCCACGTGGTCCTTGAAAGGCGGGCCAGTAGGGGGCGGTGTCCGGATCGGCCAACGTAGCCGGTTCACCAGTGACCAGTTTCTCGCTTTGCCCCTCGGAGCAGCCACACAACAGGCACAGCCAACCCACCAACGCCAATTGCGTACTGTATGATCGCATCTGCACTCCCCCTCTCAGAATGGCCATGGACTTGGGTCCCCCAGACGTTGCTGTGTCTTGAGCAGTCGATGCAGCCCGCACAATGGTCGGCCAGCAGGAGACCCACACGCAAGGTTCTACCAAGGGATGGGGTCGAGGTGGAAGTGGGGGCAACGCGGTACCAGCAGACCGGCCAGTCGCTGGTGCCCCCCCAACGCGGACGATGCCCGCAACCAAATCGGGGCCACGGAGAATCCGAAATTCCTGTTTCCGTGGTGCCGTTGCCGTCTCTGCCCCAGCCAGCAGGCAGGCATCCATCTCGTCCAACGTGCCAGGCGCATGCGAGAACATGCCTCATGGTAGCGAAGACAATGGTGAATGGTGAATGGCGAGACTACAGAGATATTCGTAGACACGGTTGCCGAGTACTCTCCACTCTCCACTCTCCACTCTCCACTCTCCACTCTCCACTCTCCACTTTCACTTCACTTTTCACTTTTCACTTTTCACTTTCCTGCGAACAGTCTTGAGTCTCCAGCTGGTTCCCCGCCCGTGTGCGCCACGGCCGACACGCGGACAGACTATCCTGGGTGACATACACTTGCCAGTCCTTAATGGCTCGTGGTCCACCGTTGCCGGCAGGAGTTGCAGGAGTTCAGGCTGCCACCTTGGCGGAGTCCTTGCCACCGGCCCTGGAGGTCGGTCCACGCCTGGCATTGGTCGTGGCGGGATTCGATCGCAGCGCCCGCCCGCCAGCCACCAGCCTTTCAGCCACCCAACCCTCATTCCCAGCGGTAACCATGCGTCCGGCAATGAGCGGTGGTATCTGGGCTAAGTTGTTCCGGCGGCGAGCGGGTCGTATACTGGAGCGGTGGCCAGCTCGCGGTCGTTCGATCCGCGGGACGCGTCGGCACCATAAAGGAGCAATCGTGAGCAACCGTACGAATATCCGCGGCATTGGAGTGACCATTTCGCGCGCGCTGGCGTGGGCCGGTATCACGCTGCTCGCGACCGCCATCGCCTACGGCGCCGAGGCGCGGTTCATGCAGTATCCCGACATCCATGGCGACCGCATCGTCTTCAGTTACGAAAACGATCTTTGGATGGTAAGCGTCGCTGGTGGCACCGCGAGGCGCCTGACGACTTTTCCGGGGAAGGAATCGATGGCACGATTTTCGCCCGACGGGAATTGGATTGCGTTGAGCGCCAGTTACGAGGGCTCGTCAGATGCCTACCTGATGCCCGCCGCAGGGGGCGAACCGAAACGCCTGACCTATTCCCCGGGCGGGGCGCAGGTGCTCGGCTGGACGCCTGACGGTGCGCGGGTCGTGTTCCGCTCGTTCATGGAGACGTTCATCTATCGCGACCCGAATCTCTATTTCGTGTCGCGCGAAGGGTCGGCGCCCGAGCGATTTCCGATTGACCGCGGCGTGCTCTGCAGTTTCTCGCCAGACGGGAACCGCATGCTCTATTGCCGCAAGGGGCGCGAGGAGTACCAGTGGAAACGTTACAAGGGGGGGCAGTATTGCGACATCTGGATGTACGACTTCACGACGCGTGACTTCACGCCCGTGTCCGACTACGTGGGCAAGAATGCGTACCCGATGTGGGTGGGCCCACGCATGTACTTCGTCTCCGACCGCGACGGCGCCGCCAACCTGTACGTCCAAGATCTCGCGACGAAGGTGATCGAGCCGGTGACTCGCTACGATACGCTCGATGTCATGATGCCCGAGACGGACGGGCAACGGATCGTGTACGTGCAGGACGGATATCTTCATGTCTTGAACTGCGCCGACGGCAGTGACGCGAAGATCACGATCGAAGCGCCGTCCGATCGCTGGCAGATCCGCAATCGCGTGATCAACCCACGCGATTTCTTGCAGGGACTGGACGCGTCCCACGACGGTTCGCGTGTGATTGTCGAGGCGCGCGGCGATCTGTTCGCCGTTCCCGCCGACAAGCTCGCCCAGACGAACAATCTGTCGGACTCGCCGGGGACGCGGGAGCGACTCGCTCGCATCTCGCCCGACGGGAAACAAGTGGCCTTCTTCTCGGACCGCACGGGTACCTATCAGCTCTACCTGCAGAGTGTCGAGGGGGGCGAGTGGACGGCGCTCACGACGACGCTCGACCGCACGCCGTACCGGCCCGTGTGGTCGCCCGATGGCCAGAAGATCCTGTTCGGCACCAAGGAATTCGCCTGTCTCGTCGTGGATGTGGCGAGCAAGGAACTCGTCACGATCGCCGAGTCGCGGCAGGCCAAGAACGACGAGTTCTACTGGGAGATCGACGACTACGGCTGGTCGCCCGATGGCCGATGGGTCTGCTACACGACCGTGGCCTTCAACCGCAACAGCCAGGTATTTCTCTACAGCATGGAAGAGCGGAAGAGTGTGCCGTTGACCGATGAGTTCTTCGACAACCTGAACCCGTGTTTCGACGCGAACGGCGAGTATCTTTACTTTCTGTCGAGTCGGGGCTTCGACGTGCAGATGGATTTCTACGAGGACAACCACGTTATCGCCAACCCGTACCAGGTGATGGCCGTGCAGTTGCAGGGGGGCAGGCAACCGCCGTTTCTCGCCAACGAACCCAAGGGCGAGACGGCCGAAGTGGCTGCCGCGGGGGAGAAACGTGTCGAGCTCGACGGAATTGCCGCGCGCATCTTTCCGCTCCCCGTGCCGGCGGGCAACTACTTCTATCTCCGAGCCGGCCAGGGCAAGGTCGCGTGGTGCTCGGTGCCGAAATTCACCGAAGACGAGTACGAAGAGGTCTTCAAGCCGCGCGGCGCGACCAAATGGACGCTGCAGATCTTCGACATGGCAACCAAGGAACTGCGCACTCTCGAGGACAAGATCGCCGACTATGGGCTATCGGTGAACGGCCAGCGGCTCTTCTGCCGCGCCGGCAGCAGTGTCTTTCTGACGACGCTGCAAGGCGCTTACGACAGCCGGCGCATCGGCGAGTCGGTGAGTCTGGACCGCATGGTCTACCGCGTCGACACGCAGGCGGAATGGCAGCAGGTCTTCTCGGACGCCTGGCGGTGGTACCAGGACTTTTTCTACGACGCGAATATGCACGGCCACGATTGGAAAGCGATCGGCCAGCGCTATCGCGAGTACCTGCCGTTTCTCTCGTCGCGGGAGGAACTCAACTGGTTGATCTCGCAGATGGTGGGGGAATTGTGCGTCGGCCACACGTATATCTCGGGCGGCGACATGGGCCCCGTCGCGACGCCCGGCACGCCGGTCTTCACGGGCCTGCTCGGCGCCGATCTCGTCAGCGACACCGTCGCCGGACGCTATCGATTCGAGCGGATCTACGGGCCGACGCAATACAATCTCGACCTGAAGGCACCTTTGGCGCGTCCTGATATTCGCCTCAAAGCTGGCGATTTCCTCATCGCCATCGACGGCCAGCCAGTCAAGTTGGGCGACGATTACTGGAAGCTGCTGCAGGTCGTCGCGGGGCAGAAGGTGAAGGTGACGGTCAGCGACACGCCGGCCGAGGAGGGAGCGCGGACGTACGAGGTGGAGCCGATTCGTGCCGACCGCGATCTGCGCTACTTTCATTGGCTCACCGACAACATTCGCAAAGTGCTCGCCGCGACGGACGGACGCGTCGGCTACATGCACATCAATGCCATGGGCGCGGCGGGTGTGGGCGAGTTCGACAAGTTCTGGCGCGCGTTCCGGTACAAGGAGGGGATGATTATCGATGTGCGCAGGAACTCGGGTGGCTGGACCGAGTATTTCCTGATCGACAAGCTCGAGCGGCAGCAGGTCGGTTTCAATGTCCTGCGCGGGATGGAGCCCTTCCGCTACCCCGGTTCGGCGGGCACTCGCCAGTACGTCGCCGTGTCGAACGAGTACAACGGGTCGGATGGCGAGTGCTTCCTCGAGCATTTCAAGGCCCGGCAGCTCGGCACCGTCGTCGGTGTGGCGTCGTGGGGCGGGCTCGTCGGCATCCTGAATCCGCAACAGACCATCGACAACGGCACGATTCAGCAGCCCAATAACGCCTTTTTCGGCCGCGAGGGGACCTGGTGGGTCGAGAATCACGGCGCGGATCCCGACATTGTCGTCGATAACGATCCGGCCGCGGTCATGGCCGGCAGGGACCCGCAACTGGAAAAGGCGATCGAGGTCATACTGCGGCAAATCAGCGAATCCCCATCCCCCAAGTTCCCCGACCGGCCCGCATACCCGAAGAGGTAGGCCGGCAGCGGGTAGCCGAAGCGTTGGGTCATACCATCTCGAACTGCCAACGAACTCGGCCACTGCGCGAATGGCCTCGCGTCAGGACGTTGACTACCGATGTTCGCTGCGCGTTTGTGATGGTCGGTTACCGACCCACGAATAGTGGACAGTCCGCATGCCGGATGAGATGCAGCATCGTCGTTTCACGAAAGACAGACGCGAGCCAGCTGCTGGCACTGGAGCCGATCACCAGCATGTCGGCCGACCACTCCGCTGCTTCGGCCAGGATTTCCTGTTTGGCTTTTCCCGCCCGATATCGGGTTTCCGGCTCGTAACCGTGGGCTCGGCAATAAATGGTCGCGTCGGTCAGCATCTGCTCGGCGTGACCCTGCGGATGCTCGCAAACCACTACTCGCGTCACGACATCCGGCCAGAGTCGCAACTGAACGAACTGCTGCATGGATTCCGCGGATTGCACGGAGCCGCTGTAAGCCAGCAGCACCCGGCTCACCGGCCGCGGCCGATCGGCGACCGCGAGCAGCGGTCTCACGCCTCCCTCGATCAGGTGCTTCAAGACACGCGCCGGCTCCACGTCGGAGTCGCCCAGTACATTGTACTCGAACATGCTGCGGAGTCCGAAGACAGACAGGTCGTGATAACGCGCGTAGTCGATCATCAGTTGGAAGGGACTCCCCTGCTCACGCTGAATAGTGACAGGCACGCCGCTCTCTCGACAGGCCTGTTTCAATTGCTCGACCGTCTCCTCGATCTGCTCTCGCGTGGCTGCCAACCGGTGCGTTCGTAATTCCGTCGCCGCCCCCCCCGCTCCCAACGGAACTGGGCCGACACGACCAAGTCGATTCTCGTCGACAACCGTCACCGCGGTCATGCTCGCGCGGCACACGCGAGAGACCTGCACCGCGTGCTGAACGGCGGCTGTCGAAAAGGGGGTTCCCCCAACGCCCAATAGCACTCTGCGAATCATGATCCCATTCTCCTCTCCTGCGCGGTTTCTCGGCTACAGCATGTCTCTCAACTAAAGGTAATAGCGATGTTTTTCGAACAGCGGATGTCGGCTGCGAATGTCGGCCTCAATCTGCCGGTCCCAGAGTATCCGCGTGATGTGTTCAGCCCGGCATCGGCATTTGTGGGCTTCGTTTCGTTGGCCCAGGCGTTCGTGGGCCGCGGCCATCCCCTCCAATGCCGAGACGTTCAGAATGTCGCCGGCGACGCAGCCTCGGAACTCGGTCAACGCTTCCCGAGCAAAGCCGCGACTGAGCAGTTCATACGCCTGCTTCATCCTCGCGCGATGGTCCGAGATATCATGGTCCAGCCGCAGTCGCACGGCATCTTCCGACTTGAGCGTGAGGATAGAGCAAGGCATCCCAAGGAACACCTGGCGGCTGACACTCGCCTGGAGGAATCGCGAGAATCCTGTTCTTCCCGCCGTTCCCATCACCAACAGATCCGTCTGGGATACCCGGATGGCCTTGGAAATCTCGTCGGCTGGGTCGCCGATCAGAACCATCCGTTTCCATTCCACATCGTGGAAATCGTACTCACCGAGAAACGCGCCCAGCCGCACCAGTTGTTCTCTGCAGATATTTCTTGCGCAAGTCCTTCGGAATTCCCCCCCATCGCCCGCTGTACTTCGACAGGTTGGGGAGCACCGTCAACACAGTCAAACGTGCCTGGAAGCCCCGCGCCAGGTGAATGGCGTTCTTCAAGGCTCGACCTGCCGGCTCCGAGAAATCCACCGGGCAGAGAATATGCCTGACTGCGGGGGGTCTGGCGGGCTTGACCGTCCAGACGGGCTGGACGGCATGGCGTTGGACCTGTGTGGCGGTGGTGCCCAACGGGCAATCAGATTCCACATCCTGGCACGCTCCGAGAAGGACCACATTGACATGCCGCGCGTCTGCCACTCGATTAATCTGTTCGAACGGAATTCCCTTTTCTACCAATGCATCGACGACTTCGATTCCTTCCGCCCGCAATCGGTTCACCGCTCCGTGCACACGCTCGCGCGCGTTCTCACCGGTCATGTCCTTCTGCGAGCAGAAGTCGACGGTGCCTCGTATCACGTGCAGCAGTATCACTTCCGAATGGAACTGCTGTGCGACCAACAGACCGGCGTTCAGCGCAGCGTTGGCCCCGGGGCTGAAGTCCGTGGCAATCAGTATCTTCTCCAATAGTCGCATGATCCTGACCCTTTCTTCGTGATTCCATTGGCAGCCGGGCGGGGAGCGGCAGCCACGTTTTCGCAGACCGTTTCGCACGTCGAAGATCTCCTTACGCTTTTCACTCGGGCACCGGACTCTTTCGGGCCGTCTCAGGGGTACCAGTAGTGCCAGCTCTTCCCCGAAAGTGCGCGAGCATGGTTTTCCGATTCCAAGATGAACCCGCGCAACTCAAATCGAGGCAGATGCAGGCGCAGCCGCCGAATAGCCGTTCAAAGATAGCAAACGCCATGCCGCAGGCGCGGACGCCTTAACGCCAGATACGGGATCTTGGTGACCACCGCAGCGAAACTGAGGTTGAAACTCGATGGATGAATAGCTACGGATTTCCGAATTGGGTAGCGGCCGCGGTCGGCATCAAGGCCGTATGGTGGCGATATCCGACCAGGGCGACTGAGAATCGACCGGTGATTCCAGTGGATTCTGGCGAGCTCGCAGCTTGTGCCGCATCTCCATCCGCTGACACACTCATAAATGCCCAATCGGCAGAATGTTGGGCCCTCTGGTACGCTGTTTGCACTTCCCAGCCTCCCGACGCGGCGGGCGGCCGATCGGAAACCAACGAGGAGCTATCATGCGAGACCTGAGTTCGTTCATCGACACAATTCGACAGGATGGAATTGAAGCTGGAAGGCAAGCGGCCGCCAGGCTCCAGGGCGAGGCGGAAGTGAAAGCGGCACACATCTTGCACGAAGCCGAGGCGCAAGCGAAACGAATCGTGGCTGCGGCCGAGTCGCAACGTGAGGCGATTCTGGCGCGGACACGCGCCGACCTGTCACTCGCCGCACGCGATACGTTGGCCCGGCTTCGTGAGGCAATCGGTACCGCGCTGACCAACCTCTTGTTGCGAGAAACACGCTGCGCACTGGAAGATCCCGATTTCATCACCCAATTGATCCGCGACATCGTGCGACAATACTCCGAGGCGGATGCGGCTGGAAAACAGCTGTTGTGGGTGAAGATGTCCGAGTCGACGCGTGAGAAACTCGCGGCGCGGGTCGTCGGCAGCCTGGCCGACGGCGATCGGACCGCAGGCGTGTCGCTCGAACTCCGTGACGGTCTGGTCGGGGCCGGGTTCGAGTATCGCATCGACGGCGGGACGATCGAGGTTACTCCCGACGCCGTCGTCAGCGTCCTTTCGGAGTTCCTCACCGCGGAACTGTCTCAACTCGTCTCACTCGAACTCACGGCAGCGGCAGCGGGCGCACCGGGGACCTTGAACAAGGTTGGACAGGGGACGAGTTCGGCCAGGGCCAATTAGCCCGCGAGATGGCGAGTGCGGGATCGCGTCGACCAGGGAACGCCGGAAAGGTAGAGCAGTCAAACGATGGGCCATGATCGATATTTCCTGCTGGCAACGCTTCCCGCGCTCGGCGATCTTGGTTGCGCCCCACCAGTCGGGTTGGCGGAATTGCTGGACCATGCGGGCGATGCCGGGCGCACGAACAGGCTCCTCGCTGCCCTGTTGCTCGCGGACGACCTGGTTCAGCGCGAGGCCTTTCTGGCCGGCGAGATCGTGGATGTGGAACCCGTGGTGTTGAGCGAGGAAGCGATCCGCAATCAGGCCGGCTTGCCCGAGTATTTGCTTTCCCTGGACGAGCCGCGCGATGGCACCGCGGAGGCCGACACCGTGTGGGAGGCCTACTTTCGGTATCTGACCCAGTTGGGCCTTCGTGAAGGCAACTCGCTGCTGCCGCGTTGGGTCAGCTTCGAAGTGGGACTGCGCAACGCTCTGGTGGGCGAGCGTGCGCGACGCTTGGGGCTCAATGAGGCGGACTATCTGGTTGCCGAGGATCTCGCAGAGCAGGATCAGGACTACGGCGAAGCGGTGAGGAGCTGGGCTGCGGCGGCCACGCCGCTGGACGGGCATCGCGAGTTGATTCGATTCCGGTGGAATTGGCTGGAGAAGCACGATGCATGGTTTTCCTTTTCGGAAGACGAGCTGCTGATCTATGCCGCCCGACTCATGCTCCTCGAACAGTGGCAACGCATCGGGGAGAAAGCTGCGTCGGGGCCCGGCAAGTCTCCTGGACGTTTCAACACATACGAGACAAGTGTGCACGAAGATGGGGCGAGTTGAGCCGGCTGCCGAAAAACCAGGTTGGTTCGGCGCGGCCACAAGCCACCTCGACCGGAAACCGGAGGTACGGAAATGAATGGGAAGATCACTGCCGTTTACGGCAACCTGGCGATTGCGGCGACGACCGACCGCGTCGTGCAGAATTCGATCGGTTACTGTCACCGTTCCGACGGTACTCGGCTGCTGAGTGAGGTGATTCGCGTGCGAGGCCAGCTGGCGGATCTGCAGGTATTCGAAGATACGCGTGGCTTGAAAGTCGGCGACCTGGTGGAACTGCGGGAAGAAATGCTGTCGGTGGTGCTCGGCCCCGGCCTGCTCGGCCAGATCTATGACGGCCTGCAGAATCCACTGCCGGAACTTGCCCGGCAAGTCGGCGTCTTCTTGCGCGAAGGTGTCTATATCGGCGGTATCTCCACGACGCGCCATTGGGATTTCACCCCCGTCGCGCGGCCGGGCGATGTGGTCGCCCCCGGTGACACCTTGGGGACCGTTGCCGAGGGCATTTTCACACACCACGTGATGGTACCGTTTCGCTGGTCGGGTCGTTTCACGGTCCAGCATATCGTTCCCGCCGGCTCGTACACGGTGGGCGAGCAGATCGCCATCATGAAGGACTCCCTGGGCAACGATCATGGAGCCACGATGCAGCAATACTGGCCGGTCAAGCGGGCGCTCAACTTCTCCCGGCGACGCCTTCTTCCCGACAAGCCGCTGGTGACGCGAGTGCGGATCATCGACTCGATGTTCCCGATCGCTCGCGGAGGCACGTACTGCATACCCGGACCGTTTGGAGCCGGCAAGACTGTATTGCAGCAAATCACGGCGAAGCATGCCGAGATCGACGTGGTCGTCATCGCGGCGTGCGGTGAACGAGCGGGCGAGATTGTGGAGACTCTGCGTGACTTCCCCAAACTGCTCGATCCTCGCACCGGGCGCAGCTTATTGGAGCGGACGATCATTGTCGCCAACACGTCGGCCATGCCGGTCGCTTCGCGCGAAGCTTCCGTCTACACGGCGGTGACGTTGGGTGAGTACTACCGCCAGATGGGCCTGCATGTGCTCCTGCTGGCCGATTCCACGTCGCGGTGGGCGCAGGCCATGCGTGAGCTGTCGGGGCGTCTGGAGGAAATCCCCGGGGAGGAAGCCTTTCCCGCCTACCTGGAAAGTCGCATTGCGGCCTTCTATGAACGGGCCGGCTCGCTCCAGTTGCGCGATGGACGCATCGGGTCTTTGACCATCGGCGGCACGGTGAGTCCGGCCGGTGGAAACTTCGAGGAACCGGTCACGCAGGCTACGCTCAAGGTCGTCGGCGCCTTTCACGGACTGTCGCGTGATCGCAGCGATGCCCGCCGCTACCCCGCGATCGATCCCCTGGAGTCGTGGAGCAAATATGGCGGCGTGATTGACCGGGAGACGATGGATCGCGTGCGGCAACTGCTGCGACTGGGAAACGAAATCCAGCAGATGATGACCGTCGTAGGCGAAGAAGGCACGTCGATCGAGGACTTCGCCGTCGCGCAGAAGGCGGAGTTCTTCGACAGCTGCTATCTGCAGCAAAACGCCTTTGACGACGTCGACGCAGCAACACCGTCCGAGAGACAGAAGTTCGTGTTTGCCAAGCTGCTCGAGGTCATCGACCTGGACTTGGGCGTTCACACGAAATCGGCGGTCCGCCGGACAATGGTCACGGCTACCGATCTGTTTCGCAACTGGAACTACGCGGTCACCGATTCCGAGGAATACCGAGGTTGGCTGACAAAGATCGACCATTTCCTGGCGCAAAGGGGAAGTGGATGAGGAGCAACAATGAGAAAGTACTTCAGCAGTATTGGCCGTATCGCCGGCAATGTCGTGACCGTCGAGGCTCCCAACGTGGGCTACGACGACTTGGCCGTGATCAGCTCGGCCCACGGTGACTCCTTGGCTCAGGTCATTCGCATCGACGGTCAACAAGTCAGCCTCCAGGTCTTCGCCGGATCACAGGGAGTGTCGAACCAGGATCGTGTGCGGTTTCTCCATCGTCCCATGCAGGTTCCGTTCTCAGACGAGTTGCTGGGCCGAGTGCTGGACGGCTCCGGACGCCCGCGCGATCACGGCGGTAAAGTGCTGGGAGAGATGATTGACATTGGCACGCCACCGGTCAATCCGGTCGCGCGCCGCATGCCGGACAAGATGGTGCAGACAGGCATCCCGATGATTGACGTGTTCAATTCGCTGGTCGAGTCGCAGAAGATACCGATCTTCTCCGTTCCCGGCGAACCTTACAACGAATTGCTGATTCGCATCGGACTCCAAGCCGATGCCGACATCGTGATTCTCGGCGGCATGGGCCTGCGGCACGACGACTACCTCAAATTCTGGAACGCGTTTGACGAGGGGGGAGTACTCAGCCGCGCCATCCTCTTCATCCACACTGCCTCGGATCCGATCGTCGAGTGCCTCCTGGTACCCGACCTCTGCCTGGCGGTCGGCGAAAGATTCGCTTTGCAGGGGAAGCGGGTACTGGTCCTGTTGAGCGACATGACAGCTTTCGCAGATG
The DNA here is from genome assembly GCA_963802295.1 of uncultured Planctomycetota bacterium. GTDB lineage: Bacteria > Planctomycetota > Planctomycetia > Pirellulales > Pirellulaceae > JAJRVM01. The sequence goes on from CAWDIM010000021.1 coordinate 483,193, forward strand.
CCCTCAAGGAAATCTCCATCGTGATGGAACAGATCCCGTCCAATCGCGGTTACCCGGGTGACCTCTATACGCAACTGGCCAAACGTTATGAAAAGGCGGTTGACTTCCAAGACGCCGGCTCGCTGACCGTGCTTGCCTGCGTCACCATGCCGGGTGACGACGTGACGCATCCCGTCCCCGACAACACCGGCTACATCACCGAAGGCCAGTTCTACCTGCGACACGGTCGCATTGAACCGTTCGGGTCTCTGTCACGCTTGAAACAGCAAGTCAATGGCCAGACGCGCAACGATCACCGGGCGATTATGGATGCCTGCATCCAGCTCTACGCTCTCTGTCGCCAAAGCCGGGAAAAACGGGACCTCGGCTTCGAGATATCCGACTGGGACGACAAGTTACTGAAATACGGCGAGCTGTTCGAAGAACGGATCGCCAACCTCTCCGTGAACATTCGGCTGTTCGACGCCCTCGATCGATGTTGGGAGATACTCGGCGAGTGCTTTGAACCGTCCGAGACCGGGATTCGCCGAACTCTTGTGGAGGAACACTGGCCGAAGCACAGTGCGGCGTCAAGTCGCCCGACGGTGGAGCCGCCGATCCATGTGTGACCGCCGGGCGAAGCGACTCGAGCGGGACGTATATTCCATGCCGGCAGGGGAAAGACAATGGCCCGGAAGATCAGACTTACACGACCTGAACTGAAGCGGTATCGAGATGCGCGAGCGCGTTACGAGCGGTATCTCCCCATGCTGAAATTGAAGCAGCAACAGCTCCAAATGGCGGTGCACGACGCGACCAGCCGGCGCGTCAAGGCCGAGTCGGCTCTCGAAGCAATCAACACTACGATCGCCCGCTACGAACGAGTGCTGGCCGACCGTGCCGGCATTTCGTGGGAGCGGTGGACACGGCCCCAAACGCATATTACGTCCGTCCGCAACATCGCGGGCGTGGAAATATCCGTCTTAGAGGATGTTACCTTTCCCCCGCGCAATACAGCCTGTTTGGCACGCCCCCCTGGGTCGATCAGACGCTCGCCGACCTGCGCGAGAGACATTGGCGAGAGGCCTTGGTCGAGTCGCTCCGGCGCGAGGAAGCTCTGCTGCGGCAATCGCTCGCGCGGGTCGTTCAACGAGTCAATCTGTTCGAGCGAATCATGATCCCGCAAGCGACCAACGCGATTCGCATCATCCGGATCAGGTTGGGGGACGAGATGACGGCCGCCGTGGGACGCGCGAAGATCGCCAAGTCGAAGCTGACCGCGACACTCGCCGATGGGTCTTGAGAGACGCGAAACAAGTTGCTGCGAGAAAAGGAATCGCAATGATTGTTCCCATGCGCAGAATTCACCTGGCTGCCCGCCAACGCGATCGGGCACGCCTGTTGGAGGAGTTACGGGAGCTCGGCGTCCTGCATTTGGTCCCCGTTGACCCCGCCACGGCGTTAGCCGACGAACAGACCACGCGGCTCCTGCAATCCATCGAACGCGCACTGCAGTTGTTGTCGGGCGTCGCGGCGCATGCCCCGACGCCCGACCTTGGACCGCAGGAGGCAGCCTGTGAGGTGCTGGAAATCGAGCGTCGCGCGGCTGCCGGCCGCAGCCGCTTGGCTACGCTCCACCATCAATTAGAACAGATCGACATGTGGGGTAAGCTGCGGTTGGCCGACGTGCAGGAAGTCCGGGCGGCCGGCATCGACTTGAGGTTCTACAGCCTGTCGGCCAAGGCCGTCGGCGCGATCGACGCCGAGTGTGCCGAGGTCGTGGGCCAGTTACCCGGCCGACAAGTGCTGGTGGCGGTCGCCGACCGCTCGGGAAGTGCGTGCCCCCCCGCGGAGGCTGTCGAAGTGCCCCTTCCCTCCCACGACGCGTTTACGCTGCGGGCCGAGGCCGCGGCCCTGGACGTCGCACATCACGAGGACTTGAAACGCCTGCACCAACTGGCAGGCTTGGCGCCCCAACTGCGCGCTGAGTTGACGCGGCTGAGGGAACAGGCTGATTACACCATCGCGTCAGGGGGTGGAGTGACCAGCGAAGACCTGTTCGCGATGCAGGGCTGGTTGCCCGCGGAGGCCGCCAGCGATCTGCACGCACAACTCGCCCGCCGCGGCGTGTCGGCCGCCGTGCAGGTGCTGCAGCCGGAACCGGACCAACAGCCCCCTACCCTCACGCGAGTCCCCGCTTGGGCTCGGCCCATCGAAGCCCTGTTCAAGATGCTCGGCACGCTGCCTGGTTATCGGGAATTCGACGTTTCCATTCCATTCCTCCTCGCGTTGCCGATCTTCACGGCACTGCTCATCAGTGATGGTGGCTACGGAGCTCTGTTGCTGCTGGGGCCCTTGCTGGCTTATCGGTTCGTCGCGCGCAAGATCGGCGCACAGTTCACTCAACTGCTGATGCTCATCGGTGCCGTATCGCTGCTGTGGGGAATCGTAACCGGCACGTTTTTCGGATTCACGCCCTATCCGCCGCTGATACCGGTCGATCTGAGTGAAGGTTCGCGGGAGATCATGATGCGCATCAGTTTCACGCTCGGCGCAGTTCACCTGAGCCTGGCGCAACTCTGGAAGTCCGTACACATATGGCCGAACATTCGCTGTCTGAATGGCGTGGGCTGGGCGCTGTTTATCTGGGGGATGTACGGCGTTGTCAACATGTTTGTGCTTCATGGTCCGCTGGGCTGGGAGACGCCGTGGCCCTACTTCCTGCTGACGGGGGCGGTACTCGCGATCGTCTTCGCCAGTCCCAGCCGCAATCCAGCCAGAATGCTGGCCCTGGGCCTGGCCCAGTTTCCACTCTCCATGCTCTCGGCCTTTTCGGACGTGATCAGCTATGTGCGACTGATGGCCGTCGGATTGGCGAGCAGCGTCCTGGCCGTCAGTTTCAACGACATGGCGCTGAATGCCTCCTCCGTGTGGCTCACTGTGGCGGTACTGGTACTGGGGCACAGCCTGAACATGGGCTTGGCATTGATCGCCATGTTCGCTCATGGAGTGCGGCTTAACATGCTGGAGTTTTCCGGGAATCTGGGCATGCAGTGGACGGGATTCCCTTACCAACCATTTACACGACGTTCGATACAGGAGCCGACGCAATGTTGACGAGTTTACTCAATTACCACGTGGTTGCGGCTTGGCCGTTGCTCGCAGCCACAGACACGTTCTGGCGTTTTCTGGGCGAAATGGGTGATGTCATGGCGCTCGGGATGGCGGCCCTGGGGAGCGCGATTGGGATCGGGATGGCCGGTCAGGCGGCCGCCGGCGCATGGGCCAAGGAGGCCCGTGCCGGCAGGAATCTCAGTTTCACCTATATCATTCTGGTCGGCATGCCGATCAGTCAGACGCTTTATGCGATGATCGTCATGAACAATATGCGCAGCGTCTTTCAGAATGCCGAAGTCAGCATCAGCGAGGCTGGTCTGCTGTTGGGCATCGGCCTTTCCACCGGGATGGGAGAAATGCTCTCGGCCTGGATGCAAGGGCTCGTGGGTGCTGCTGGTATACGAGCCTTAAGTGACGGTGATGGAAAGGGTCTGGCCTTCATCATCATCACGATGGGTATTGTCGAAACCGTCGGGATCTTCACGATGGTGTTCCTCCTCGGGATGATTCCGTCGGTTTAGCGGCGCCCCCCGCGGCAGTGCAACGGCCGAGTTGGCCGGCCCGGCTGCGGGTCGGCAGAAGATCCCTGCTGCCAGCCAACGGCCCTGTGCGGAAGTGCGATCATCGGAGTTCTCCCCTGGATGACCCGATGTCCGCGTGGCGAGTAGAATGGAAGCCGGCGGGACAATGTCGGTCTTCCGGAGGCGGGACTCATGAAGCTGGGGAGCAAAATCGGCATCTCGACAGGAGCAGTGGGTATCATGCTGCTGATCCTGGGAGTCTCGGCGGCCTACCATGTCCTCAGACTGCAGCGCATGAATTCGCACCTGTTGGACAACAAGGTATCGAGCATCCGGGCGGCGGTGGAATTGCAGACACTCGTTCGCCAGATGCTCCACGAACTCGATCGATTCCTTCTCACGCACGACCACGCCTTGCTTGCCAAGGCCTTGAATCAGCAGCAGGAAGTCGACTTATGGCTGGAACAATCGCTGCAATTGTCGGGGTCAAATCGCGAACAGACGCTGGTGGCCGAGATGCAACGGGGCCTGGATGCGTTCTTCGTTCAGCTGCGCCAGGCGATGGAGAAGCCGGAGAGCGTTATTGCAAAGCGAACGGTCGACAGACTGGCAAATGAACTGCTGACGGAAGACGTGCTGGCCCATGTGCAGCTGCATTTGGAGCTGAACGAGCGGAATTTGGAAGAGAGTAATACGCAGATTAAGTCGATGGCCAAACGCTTGGCCTTGGCTTTGTCGCTGCTGGGGACGTGTGGTGCGATTGCCGGGCTGGTGACAGGTTATGGCATGGCCCGTCAGGTCAGCCGCTCGATTTTCCAGCTGAGCGTACCCATTCGCGATGTCGCGGGTAAACTCAACGAGGTTGTGGGTCCCATCGAGGTGTTCGCCGACCCAAGCGTGGCGGAGTTGGAGGAGATGCTGCAGAGGCTGTCTGCCGCTGTCGGGGGTGTCGTGGAACAACTGCACGCGCGGCACCGTGAGGCGATCCGTGCCGATCAACTGGCGGCTGTCGGACAGCTCGCAGCGGGATTGGCCCACGAATTGCGCAATCCGCTCATGTGCATGAAGACGTTAGTCCAGTCGTCGAGAAGGCAGGGAGATCGCGCGCATCTGGATTTCCGTGATCTCGCCGTGTTGGATGAGGAGATCACGCGGTTGAACAATCTGCTGCAGGCCTTTCTCGATTTTGCCCGGCCCGCCAAACCGGAAACGGAGGACGTTGACATGGCGCATGTGGTACGCCAGACTGTCGACCTCCTTTCCAAGAAAGCAGCGGCCCGCGAAGTCACTATCCAATGTGCGTTGGGAGAGGGACCTTTGGTTGTACATGCGGACGCGACGCAGCTAAGACAGGTGCTGCTGAATCTCTTGCTCAACGCGTTAGACGCCGTACACAATGGAGGTAGTATCTGGGTCGAGGCCATGCGTAGCGACAACGTCCGGGCGTCCGAAAACGGCGGCCTACGACGCCTGCCGGACGTTCGCGTGCGTGTGAGCGATAACGGACAGGGACTCCCGGCGGGCGATCGCAGCCGGATTTTTGAGCCGTTCTTCAGCACGAAAGATACGGGGCTTGGACTCGGTCTGGCCATTTCCCAACGCATCATTGATGCACATGGAGGGGAACTTGTCGGCCAGGACCGTGAAGGAGGCGGCGCCGTCTTCGAGATCCGCTTGCCTGCCCAACCGAGTGCCACCGACAGTCGTAACTGAGCGCCCAGCGGGAGGCGTCCTCCCGCTGGCTCCTGCGAGGAATACCCATCATGCCCACCATTCTCATTGTCGATGACGAACCGAATCTGCTCTATTCCCTCAAGAAGGGCCTGGAATCCGACGACATCCAAGTCCTCACGGCAGGCACCGCGAAGCAGGGCATTGACGCCGTGCGCGAGCACGAGCCGGATGCCGTCATTCTGGATGTGCGGCTCCCCGACATGTCGGGCCTGGATGCCTTCAGCGAGATCCGCCGCATCGATGCCCGGTTGCCCGTCATCATCATCACCGCGTTTTCGACGACGGAAACGGCCATCGAGGCGATGAAGCGAGGAGCTTATGACTATCTGCTCAAGCCAGTGGAATTTGACGAACTGTGCCGAGTCGTCGAACGAGCGTTGGAAATCAGCCGCATGAGTCGCGTGCCGACCATGTTCGACTCGGAGTCGACCACCGCCGCGGACGTCATCGTCGGTCGCACCCCCGCCATGCAAGACGTGTACAAGGCCATCGGCCGAGTTGCGCCGCAAGATATCAATGTGCTGATCGTGGGCGAAACCGGTACGGGCAAAGAGATGGTCGCGCGGGCGATTCTCCAGCACAGCCACCGCAGCAAGGGCCCGTTCTTGGCCGTCAACTGCGCAGCACTCCCGGCTACCCTGCTGGAGAGCGAACTGTTCGGCCACGAACGCGGCTCCTTCACCGGCGCCGAACGCCGCCGCATTGGCAAGTTTGAGCAGGTTGACGGCGGCACCATTTTCCTGGACGAAATCGGCGATATGACCCTGGCGGCACAAGCCAAGGTGCTGCGGTTACTGCAAGACGGTACGTTCGAGCGGGTCGGGAGCAATGAGACGATCAACGTCAACGTCCGGGTGATCGCCGCGACCAACAAGCGATTGGAGGAACTCGTCAAGGAGGGGGATTTTCGCGAAGATCTCTTCTACCGCTTGCGAGTCTTCACGATTGAGCTGCCACCGCTGCGAGAACGTGCCGACGATATCCCCATGTTGGTGGAGCACTTCGTCAAGGCGTTCAGTCAGGCAAGAGGTGATACAGTCTGGTCGATTGCGAGTGATGCAATGGCGATTCTCCAGCAACACACCTGGCCCGGCAACGTGCGTGAATTGCAGAGTGCCGTGAAATACGCCATGGCCCACAGCGTGGGCAACGTGCTGGCCCGGGACTTCTTGCCCGACAGTTGTCGCGGTCCACTCCAGCGCGCTGTCGGCGAATGTCCCTCGTCGATCGATGTCGACGGAATTCGTCAGCGCGTGCGGACGCTGCTGGCGGAAGATCATCCGGACATCTATCACAAATTGCACAGCGAGATCGACCGCATCCTGCTCACGGAAGTGCTGGATCATGTGGGCGGCAATCAGGCGCAGGCCAGTGAACTTCTGGGCATCGCTCGCAGCACGCTGCGCACCAGGATTTCCGACCTGGGCCTGAAATTCGAAAAACGCCTGCAGTAATGAAAAAGGGGTCAGGACTCTTTTTCGGCATGCTCCGGCCTTATTGGTGCCTGTCGGCCGCGAGGGGATCGGGGGGGCGAGCATCACGGCGGGGATCCCGGCATTGTCGTGGCTCACGACCGAGCTGCAATCATGGCCGGCAGGGACCTGCCACGGGACAAGTCGATCGAGGTCATACGGCGGCGAATCAGCGAACACCCGTCCCCCAAGATTCCCGATCGGCCCGAGTACCCGAAGAGGTAGGCCGGCCTCGCAAAACGATGGATCATGCGGTAGAGTTCATAAAACATCGCACATGCCTGCCCGCTGGCACATGCCTGCCTGGTGCGAGGAGAGGAAGGACGCGGCAGGGTCGTCTCCCGGATGTTCGGGAGTCGTTGGTCGGAGGGAACGACCGTGCACTTGACAAGCGAGGTGGCTAACCGGCGACCATGCCAGCGACATTTCGGCTCATGTCCGACCTGCTTTCGCCGCGGCGTCTCATCCGCTGTCGCTGGGAGGCCGTGCGGCGATGAAGATCGGCAAGGTTCGTCTGACCGTACCGGTCACGCTGGCTCCCATGGAGGAGCACACGAACTTTCCGTTTCGTCTGCTGATGAAGCGTTTCGGGGCCGGCATGGTTTGTACGGAGCGGATCGACGCGGCCACCGTGGCGCGCCGGGATCGTCGCGCGCTGCGGATGTTGTACACGACGGCCGAAGAACGTCCCCGTGCCGCGCAGATCAGCGGTGCCGAACCGGCGGTGATGGCGGCAGCCGCGCGAGTCGTCGAGCAGCAGGGGTTCGATGCTGGTCGATTTGAACTTCGAATGTCCCATTCGGCGGATCCTGGCTCGCGGCGAGGGAGGAGCTCTTATGGCCGAGCCGGCCGTTATCGAGCGGATCGTCGCGGCCGTCACCCGCGCCGTGTCGCTGGCCGTGACCGTCAAGCTGCGCAGCGGACCGGACGCGGAGCACGAAACGGCGGTCGAAGTCGCCCAGCGGGCCCAGGATGCGGGCGCTGCCGCGATCGGAGTCCACGCCCGGAGCGTGGCCCAATCCTACGTCGGCAGTCCGGACTGGGATGTCGTCGCGCGGGTGAAGCAGGCCGTGCACGTGCCCGTACTGGGCAGTGGAGGAATCCGCGAGGCCGCCGACGTCCTGCACTGGCTGCGGGAAAGCGGTGCGGACGCCGTGTCGATCGGCCGCGGCTGCCTCGGCAACCCCTGGATCTTCCGCCAGGCCCGGGCACTCCTGGCCGGGAACGTCCGTCAGCCGGCCGCCGACGCGCGCCGAGCGCGGCCGCGTGCTGCTGCAATTGATCGAAGGCGAGTTCCGTTACTACGGACCGGCCGTGGCGATCCGCCGCCTCGCACGCACCAGCTGCTACTTCGCCAAAGGCCTGCCGGACTTTGGCGAGTTCCGTGGCGCCGTGCAGCGCGTGCGCGATCTTGGCGGGCTTCCGCCGGTTGGCGGCAGAATTCTTCCGCTGACACCCCCAAGTGCCACATGCCAGAGGACCGGGATTCGCCGCGGACGCTCAGCAATATCCACGTATTGTGGCCAGCGTCAACCGGAGCAAGCGCATTGTCGCACGATCTGCTTGGCACTCAGCAGGCCGTCGACGGCGGCACTGATGATCCCTCCGGCAAAACCGGCTCCCTCCCCAACCGGGTACAGGCCCCGGCAAGCGGGAGATTGGCGAGACAGCACGTCCCGCTCGATGCGCAGGGGCGAACTGCCGCGCATCTCGGGACCGAGCAGGTTGGCATGGGCCAGAAAGTCACCGTGCCACTTGCGGTCCATCATCGGCAGCCCGGAGCGGATCGCGGCGCTGACGATGGGCGGCAGGACTTCGTGAAGATTCAGGGCCGTCGTGCCACGCCGGTAGGAACTCTCCAACCGCTGCCCTTTCGGCGGAGTGCGGCCGGCCAGGAAATCGGCTGCGGTCTGGATCGGCGCAGAGTAGTCGCGGCCCGCCAGGGCGAACGCGAGCATCTCGAAGCGGCGCTGCAATTCCATACCGGCCAGCACGTGCTCGCTGCCGAACTCGTGCGGTTCGAGCGTCACCATGATGCCGCTGTTGGCGAACGGCGTGTTGTGCCGAGAGTTGCTCATGCCGTTGGTGGCGATGCAGCCGGGCTCGGAGACGCTGGGGATCGTGACGCCGCCGGCACACATGCAGAACGAATAAGACATCTCGCTGGCCGTGAGCCGTCAGCGTGTAGTCGGCAGCTCCGAGCAGTGCGAGGTACTCGGGCCGGCCGTACTTGTGCCGGTTGACCTGGTCCTGAGGCTGCTCGATGCGCAGGCCGAGCTGAAACGCCTTCTGCCGCATCGGAATGCCGGCGTCCAACAACATGCCATACGTGTCGCGGGCACTATGCCCGATGCCCAGCACCGCCTGCGTCGCGGCGATGTAACCGCGGGACGTGTGCAGGCCGTCGCAAGCTGCCGTCGACGATATCCAGCCCTTCCAGCTCGGCACCCGAAATAGTATTCGCCGCCGCAGCGCTTCGATCCGGCGTCGAAAGTTCCGCACGATCAGCGGCAGGCGATTGCTGCCCAAATGCGGACGCTGTTCGTAAACCAACGACGGCTTGCCGCCGCAGTCGACAAACCGCTCCAGCACCCAATCGACGTCCGGCCCGCTCATCCGGCAGGTCAACTTGCCGTCACTGAAGGTGCCGGCCCCGCCCTCGCCGAACAGGTAATTGTTTTCGGGATCGTGTTCGCCTCCGGCCTCGAATGCGCGGATGGCCGGCACCCGCTGTTTGACCGGTTGTCCCCGCTCGATGATCAGCGGCCGATACCCCTTCAGCGCCAGGAAGTATCCCGCGAGCAGCCCCGCCGGCCCCGAACCGATCACGACCGGCCGCTGCTCCAATGGTTCGTGACCCGGCTCAGGATCTTCGAACCGCGGCGGAACAAAACACTCCACGTCGACCGGCTGGTTGGCCACGCGACTTGCAGCCAAGTCTCCGTCCGGCAGTTCGACCAGAATCGTGTAGACGAATTTGAGGGCGCGCCGCGATCGTGCATCAAGGCTCTTCCGCAGAATCCGCCACCGCGCAATATCCGCTTCGCCGAGTCCCAGCTTCTTCGCCACCCGACGAGGCAATTGGGACTCGGGCTCGGTGACGTCGACTCTTATGTTCGTAACTCGGACATACAGCATGGTCGCAGGCGCGTTTCTTGCGCGATCCGCTGGGCGTTCATAGTTCAGGCAAATTCGACCGTGATGGTCCTCAACGTCGTGGGCGTTCCGTGCCCCGAGCGATCGACGCTCTTCATAGGGGACAGGAAGAACCGACCATGGTCTGGAACAATAGAGTCTGGAACAATAGAGTCTGCCGTGTGGCACCGTTCTTGTCAACGCAGCCGCGGAGATCCTGGCAGTTGTTGAATTCAACCGGACGCCGCGCCGCTGGCGAGTCGGTCGTCGATAGGCGTTGTCTTGGAGTGCGAGTTGTTCTGGGACAAACGAATTTCCGCGGACCGAAATGCGGCGCGTGCAAGCTGTCAGCTTGTTGAAGATATCGGTGCGGGCCGCCGCATCTATTCACCTGGCGCCCAGGGGATAATGACGAAACGCAGCTCGCGCAGGCTGTCCAGATCATGGCGGACGTTCGGCTCGGCACCCCTCTCGGCGAAGGCGTAGCAGGCGATATCGTGGAGTTCCTGAATACTCTCACCCGTCAGATGCCCAAGCATTTCTCGCCTCCCGCCGCAGCCGACGAACTCCGCGAAGACGAGACGAAGTCGTCCCGTTCCTCACGATGCCCTGCCAGACAGCAATCGACAGTAATCGACATTGTCAGATTCGCTAACGTCCGACTATACTCCCATTTTCAGGGGGTGGACTTCATTTATTACCATCCCCCTCATGCGCAAGGAGGTGGCACATGGGAGCCCTGGTCGGACGAGTTTTCCTGGTTTCGTCGCTGGTCTTATCGGCCTGCTTCCCAGTATGGGGTCAGCCGTATCGCGTGTGTGCCGATCTGGATCGCATCGAGTTTCGGGGCGTCCAGGCATACACACCAGAACAAATCCAGGGAGCACTGCGAATCGATGCGACGTTCACGTGTGCCTCCCGACTGGCCGAAACCACCGATCAGCTCGCGGCATTGCTGCGCGAGCGATTGTTGGAAGGGTACCGCGTTGCGGGCTTCGGCAACGTACAGATCACCGCCACAACTCGCAGCAATGCTGACGGACCGGCGATCATTGTCGACATTGAGGAGGGCCCCCGATTCACTGCCGGGACAGTCCACGTGTCAGGTGCCTCAGACCACATAACCGCGCTCGTCCGACGCCGACTGACAGAGCCATGGCGGATGCCCGCTGCCGAAGACAACACTGGTGACGAGCCTCGGCAGAGTGAGTTCGTCCAGTTTGAACCGGCCGAATCCGAGGCAGACTGGGAAGAAGCACTATGGCAATATGGAAAAAGAATTGCCCTGCATGAACAGCAGCACAGCAAGTTGCGACAGCGGATCGAACATGTCCTGGCGGATGAAGGCTATATTACGGCGAAATTCCGCACGCGCGTCGAGTTCGACAGTCGGCAAGCATTCCTCCATGTTGACGTGGAAGATCTGGGGGCTCAGGCGACGATCCGGCAGATTAAGATCACGGGCAACAAGCGACACACGAATGAGCAGATCGTCCAGTATCTGGGCCTGGCGATCGGGCAACCCTGGACAACGCGTCGAAAGTCCGAAATTCTCCACCAACTTTGGAGATCGGCGCGTTTTCGTGAACATCGAGTGAGCACCCAAGCAGTGGGAGCAGACGTTCAGTTGGCGGTGGATGTGCGCGAATACTGGGATGCTCCACGACTGGATGAAGAGTTGACTCGGGAAGAGACTGCGTTACTCAAGCTGCGCGACTGGCTGGTCGATGGCGAAGGCCGATCCAAGGAATTTGCCTGGAGCGTTGCATCCGATAACGTTGAATGCTCTGGCATCGCATCTTCGACTCTCGGTGCCATCATCGAGATTGCCGTCGGCAACACCGAGGAGGCGCGCTGTGCTTCCAAGCATACCATCGTTCTTGATTCAGCCGGGCTGAGCATCTATGCCATGCGGAAACAGATGAAGTTCACCGCCCTGGTTTCCGGATCGCATGTGAGGCCATACTCCAGAATGTCTCTATTGCCCACGGTTACGGCGAAGAAGACTCGCCTATTCGAATTTGGCTGGCGCGTGAAATCCCTGGTACGCGGGGAGACTACCCCCTCTGTTGCCTTCTCGGTGACCGTAGCTCCCGTTTATTTTCTGGCGATGGCTCATGAACGGACGACGCGACTTGAGTGGCACGACGACGTATTGACCGTGCACAAGGACGATGGAAGGATCCGCGTGGATGGCCGAACCGGCGAATTGCTCGAAAGCGTTCTCCTCAAGGAGGGGCAAGACCAGCCATGGGGAACAAGCAGTTTCGTCACAGGCGTTTATCAACAGCGACTGGCGATTCTGCACTCCTCAAGCCGCAATTGGCGAACATTTCCCGACCCGACGCGGATTCTGAGTTCCAGCGCCGAGTTCTTTTATTCATCTGGCGTTGTCCAGTCATGGTGTGAATACACTACTGGCGACCAATTCCGCCACATCGAGACGATTCAACTTGCTCACAATCTCGTTCGGCGCGGTTTGCTCGAACCACTCGAACCGCTGCTGCACGATGGCTGTTCTTCTATCGAGACGGGATTCTGCTTTCCGCAACCAGAGATGAAAATGAAGGGGATCACGCCACTTGTGGCCGGTCTGTTATTCACTTGTTCTGACTACCTTTTTGCCGATGGAGAATGGCCTTGGCTGATCTGGCGGGAAGTCTGTTATCAATACAGCGGAACGAAACACGGCCATACTGCCGCGGTCGTCCAATTCTGCAGCAATGACCGTGTCGGCCCTCTGGCCTGCTATGCCGCCGCATCGCTAATAGGCCCGCAGTCCAACTCCACACGGCAACTCGCCACCCTGGGACTGACGCGCCTTGAGCGGGAAGACTTCCTGAGAGATTGTGGAACGCTCTTGGATGAAAACACGATCGGTGGTACCTGGGGGCGGCGATGCTGCGAGATTCTCACGCAGCTTTCTCCCAGTGAAATTGAGCTGCTCGAATCATACTTGGGTTGCCCAGGGGTGCTCGCGCGTGTGGCCGCGGCGCTGGCGAGCCATGCCGATTCCGACCAGCGAATCGAGGTGGCAGCCGGCGAGTTGTGGGACTCCTGGCTGCGGCAAGAGCTGGACAGGCGGTTGCGTCGGCTGCAGGGCATCGATACCTTGCTGAGCTCGCCGTTCCCGCTGCCCGACACACGTCGGTGAAGAGCATGGCCATGTCGCGACGGACTATCCACGAGGTTTTTCGGAGTGTAGCATGGCGAACATGGTTCGGCCGCAGTCTGAAGTCTGCGCCCCGCAGTCAGCCGCCCTCGAGGTTGCTCATGAATCTTCGCGTGATGTTCCACGTTGCCTCGGCAAGTGTTCTTGCTCCTGTACTTTCGTTTGTTTGGGTTCTTGCCGGCCCCCCGGGCATCGGTACTGCCCGGTCCGACGATTGGCCGCAATGGTGCGGGTCTGACGGGAAGAACATGGTTTCGTCCGAGCAGAACCTACCCGAGTCGTTCGTACCCGGGACGAGAAAAAGCGACAGGACCTCCGATCTGTCCACTGCCGACAACGTCAGATGGGGTGCAAAAATCGGGTCGGCATTCTATTCCACGCCCGCGGTGGCCGGGGGAAAGGTGTTCGTGGGCGGGCTGGACGGCAAGGACGGGATCTTTGTCTGTTTCGATGCGGTCACGGGCCAACGCCTGTGGCAATGGCAGGCTCCACCGCGCGAGGTGCCGGACACGATTGACGGCTTCTCGATCGGCCTCAGCACGATTCCGCACCAGATCGGTGTCTGCTCGACGGCCGCCGTCGAGCACGACCGCCTGTATTTCGTCTCGAACCGCTGCGACCTGTTGTGTCTGGATGTCGCTGGTCAAAGTGCCGAAACCGGTGCCGGGCAAGCGAGTGTCGTATGGACGTACGACATGCTGGACCAATTGGGAGTGTTTCCGTGCGACGCGTCCAACGGTTCTCCCCTCATCGTCGGCGACCTGCTCTATGTGACCACCTGCAACGGTGTGGACCGCAATACCTTCCGCGATCCGGCCCGGGAGAAGGAGCGAAAGATACCGGCCCCCCACGCGCCAAACTTGATCGTGGTGGACAAACGTGACGGCCGCCTGGTGGCCACCGACGACGCGCCGATCATGCCGGGCCTTCTGCACGGTCAGTGGTCTTCGCCCTCCCTGGGAAAAGTGGGAGAACGCACGCTCGTGTTTTATGGGGGCGGCGACGGGGTCTGTTATGCGTTCGAGGCCCTTGAGTCGGTTCCGCAACAGCCGGTGCGGTTGAAAACGGTGTGGTCGTATGACTGCATTCCGCCGGAATACAAAGTACCCGGTGACGAGGACTGGATCACTCATTACTGCCTGGGAGATTGCCGGGTCCAAGGAACGCTGAACAAGGACGATGGCACGTTTGTCGGGCGGAGCGAAATCATCGCCACGCCGGTCTTTGTCGACAACCGCGTGTACGTCGCCATTGGCCGCGATCCGGCCCACGGGCGCGGCCGTGGCGCATTGCATTGCATCGACGCTCGGGGTCAGGGCGACATCACGGCCAGCGGCAAGATCTGGACCTATCAGGGCCTGGACCGTTCGCTCTCGACCGTGTCGGTGGCCGATGGGCTGGTCTATGTTTCCGACGTGGGCGGCCGGTTGCATTGCGTGGACGCTGACACGGGCCAGTGCTATTGGGTTCACGACACGAACTGCGAAATCTGGGGATCCACCCTGGTCGCGGATGGCAAGGTCTACATGCCCACCGCGAAAGGTCTGTGGGTGTTGGCGGCCGGTAAGGAACTGATAGATTTCGGTCGCATCTCGCTCGGTGGAAAGGTGTACGCTTCGCCCGTCGCGGCCAACGGCACGCTGTTCGTCGCAACCACCCAGGGCTGGCTGTGGGCAGCCTGCCGGCAGTAGGCAGACAGGCGGCGCGTGGAGGTGGCCCCACGCAGCCCCGGTCCTGGCCGTGTCGGGTCTCCGTTCACGAAGCTCCGGCCCAGCAGACGAACTGGACCTGTCCACTCTTGATCAGAATCTAATTCGCCGCCGCCTCACGCGCGGGCGTCTCAACTCCGCTCGAACTTTCACCTGCCGCGAGTAAGAGTAAGAACATCCGTGGGCGGTGACTGGGAAATGGAGGGGGACGCCGACACGACGATGCGAGACCAGCGGGTTTCGGCCTCCGATGGGCGAGACAGCTGGGCTGGAGATCAACTACAACGGACCACCGAACTCCGACGAAAATCATACAATTGCCCATTGCCGAACCCTCATGCGGGCAGCCGGATTGTCGTAGTGGAGTTCCGGCGGGGCGGGGCCAAAGCGGAGATTATGCCGAAAGTGACTTGCCTTTCCGTCGCAAAGCGCTAAAACAGCACATAACTTCTCGCGGTACTCGCGCCCACACAATTGGAGCACCTCAATAGTGAAGACATGCATCACACTTCTGGCCGCCGCGTTTATTGGCGCGGTGGTACTCGCCCAACCGTCGGCCGCTCAGGCGCCAGGGAGCAAACCGAACATCCTCGTCATCTGGGGTGACGACATCGGCACCTGGAATATCAGCCACAACAATCGCGGCATGATGGGGTACAAGACGCCGAACATCGACCGCATCGCGAACGAAGGCATCGGCTTCACCGATTACTACGCCCAGCAGAGCTGCACAGCGGGTCGCGCAGCGTTCATCAGCGGCTCGGTGCCCGTACGCTCGGGCATGACCAAGGTCGGACTGCCGGGCGCCAAGGAAGGCTGGCAGAAAACGGACGTGACGATGGCCACGGTTCTGAAGAGTCAGGGCTACGCCACCGGCCAGTTCGGCAAGAACCACCAGGGCGACCGCGACGAGCATCTGCCGACGTTGCATGGCTTCGACGAGTTCCTCGGCAGCCTTTACCATCTCAACGCCGAGGAAGAACCGGAGAACCGCGACTATCCGAAGGACCTGAAACTGCCCTCCGGCAAGACTTTTCTGGAAACTTACGGCCCGCGCGGCATCCTCAAATGCAAGGCGGACGGCAAGGGTGGACAGTCGATCGAAAACCTGGGCCCGCTCACCAAGAAGCGCATGGAGACGATCGATGACGAAACGGTCGCCGCGGCGAAGGAATTCATCGAGCGTCAGACGAAGGCGGGGCAGCCCTTCTTCTGTTGGTGGAACGGCACGCGGATGCATTTTCGCACGCATGTGAAGGAGGAACTGCTGGGAGTCTCCGGCCAGGATGAATACAGCGACGGTATGGTGGAGCACGATATGCACGTCGGGGTTCTTCTCAAAGTGCTCGATGACCTCGGTATCGCGAACGACACGGTCGTGATGTACTCCACCGACAACGGCCCGCATTACAACACCTGGCCCGATGCCGGCACGACCCCGTTCCGCAGCGAGAAGAACTCGAACTGGGAAGGCGCCTACCGCGTGCCCACCTTTGCCCGCTGGCCCGGCAAGTTTCCGGCTGGTGTGACCCTCAACGGTATCGTCTCACATGAAGACTGGCTGCCTACCTTTGCCACCATCGCCGGAGCGCCCGACATCAAGGAGCAACTCAGGACCGGCGTGACACTCAATGGCCGCAGGTATCGCAACTACGTCGATGGCTACAATCAGCTCGATTACTTCACCGGCAAAACCGACAAGTCGCCGCGCAGCGAATTCATCTATGTGAACGACGATGGTCAGATTGTGGCCCTGCGATACGACGCGTGGAAAGCGGTCTTCCTCGAAAACCGCGGCGAGGCCTTCGGCGTCTGGCGTGAACCTTTCACCGATCTGCGAGTTCCATTGCTGTTCAATCTGCGGCGCGACCCCTTCGAAAGAGCACAACACAATTCGAACACCTACAACGACTGGTTCCTCGACCGGCCGTTTGTACTGGTGCCGCTGCAGCAATTGGCCGGCAAGTTCCTCATGACTATGCAGGAATATCCACCCAGCCAGACCGCTGGTTCGTTCAATTTGGAGAAGATCCAGAGAATGATCGAAGCCGGCGCCGGCGCTCGCTGAGCTTCGGCCGCAAGAACCCGCGGGCCGCTCTCGAAAGGGAGTGGCCCGCGCACTGACCATGGGGGTCTCTTCAGCCGTTTACCGCAAACGCCCCGCTGGAAAGAGAGTTACCTGTCTCGCCCCCTTACTTGGCACATCCGAGGAACGGCAACTGGCAAGCCATCTACCCAGATTCTTCCCGCTAGCTCCGCTGCTGATCAAAGCCGGTTTACAGTAAATGACTTGGCATTTGGCTCTCAGGTGCTATAGCGTTCTGTTCTCCGCCGGCGAGGACGAGGAATCGTGTCAAGTGTCGGATGTTCGATCAGTTGATCGCTGGGAAAAGTCGGCAGGGGCCGATTTCGGGACGGCGGTCGAAATCTGGCGCCGGTTCGCCCCGCAGACTGTGGAATCGAGTTGCCCGGAGGCGCACGAAGCAACCGGGACTGGTATAACGCGGCCCATGGCGGCTGTGCTGAAGTCAAACCGCAAAAATGAAGGAAGGCGTGTCAATCATGTCAATGGCGAAGCGAAGTGCGGCCGAATTCTTGGGGACTTTCTGGTTAACGTTTGGGGGGTGCGGCAGTGCCGTGCTGGCGGCTGGACATCCTGAGGTGGGAATTGGCTGGCTGGGGGTCGCCCTGGCCTTCGGTCTGACCGTCATGACGATGGCTTACGCGATCGGACATATATCGGGGTGTCACTTGAACCCCGCCGTCTCGATCGGCTTGGTGGCCGGCAAGCGATTCAAGTCGACGGAACTGCTGCCCTACATCATCGCCCAAGTGGTCGGTGCGGTTGCGGGCGCAGCGGTACTCTATGTGATCGCCAGCGGGAAAGCAGGTTTCTCCCTGCAGGATGGCTTCGCCGCCAACGGTTACGGCGATCACTCACCGGGCAAGTACTCGCTGGTGGCCGGGCTGGTTGGGGAGGTCGTCCTGACCTACTTCTTCCTGATGATTATCTTGGGAACCACCGACCGGCGCGCTCCCGCGGGGTTTGCTCCCATCGCGATCGGTTTGGGGTTGACACTGATTCACTTGATCGGGATTCCCCTCACCAATCTGTCTGTTAACCCGGCACGAAGCACCGGGCCGGCACTGTTTGTCGGCGGTTGGGCTCTGGGTCAACTATGGCTGTTCTGGGTGGCGCCGATTGTGGGAGCCATCGCGGCAGGCTTGACGTATTCAGCGGTGTTCGAAGAGGATGCCAAGACCTGAAATTGGCGACCGAACTTAAGTACCGCGTCCGCGTGGCACGCGCACGGCCACGCGGCCACAGCACCCGGTGACGGGGCAATCTTGTTCGGACAGATTATTGCTCAAGGAGGGGGACTTCCGGATTCCAACACGGTTCGAAGCTCGCCAGACAATAGGGTACCGAAGATTGTCGTTTGGAAAACTCATCTCTTGTCATCCGACTCGTGATGCTTGCCGGGCGGCGCTGTCTCGGTCGCCGTTGGAGGTTGCGCCAGGTGCCACCCTCCCCGCAGGGCATTGTCCAGATCTTCGAGCACGTGCCGTGCAGCCGGTTCACTCGCCAAGTTGTGATCTTCCATGGGGTCGGACTGGTAATCGTACAGCTCGTGCTGACCTGACGCGCGCTGAATGAACCGATAACGGTCGCTGCGGATACTGATGGTGCTATAGTCGGGCAGGCAGGTGAACACAGCGGTCTTCCACGACCGCCCAGGCACCTGCAGCAGAGGCACGAGGCTCGTTCCCTCGAGATAGGCGGGGGGAGCTAGACTGCAGAGTTCGCAGAGGGAAGGATACAGATCGATCAGTTCGACCAGGGCGTCGGTCTGCATGTTTTTCGGCAGGCCCGGCGCCGAGATCATCAAGGCGACCCGCGCGGTAAAATCGTAATTGGTCGGCTTGCTCCAGCGCCCATGGTCGCCCAGATGCCAACCGTTATCCGACCACAGCACGACGATGGTGTTCTTATCGAGGCCAAGTCGACGTAATTCATCGAGCACTTTGCCGATCTGCGCATCCACGAACGTCACACTGGCGTAGTAACCGTGAATGATCTCGCGAGCCTTGTCTTCAGGCATGGGTCCGCTGAGCTGGGCAATCGCCGTAACGCCGGACTTCATTCCAATCGTCGCGAGGAATACCGTCATCCGGTTGGTGGAAATTCGCCGGCAAGGCGACGCAGAGTCGCTCGTACATGTCCCAGTACTTCCGCGGCGCAGTCAGCGGCATGTGTGGTCGGTAGAAGCCAGCCGCAAGCAAGAACGGCTCCCCGCTCTGCTTGAATTGCTGCAGTTCCTCGATGGCGTGCCGGGCGATGATGCCATCCGGAGTGTCTTCATCCGGAGTGTCGGTGATTTCCGTGATGGACGAAGCCGGCAGCCCGTCGCCGAGTCGCTTGCCTTGCAGGTAATTCTGAACCAGCGTTCGGTTGGCCGACAATTGATAACCTGAACAATATCCGTCGCACCACTCCCCTTCAGCAGCGAACGTGTCAGTATACCGGCGGACCCAGCCTTCCGGGTCGTCGTGATTGTAGTGATAGACCTTTCCGATGGACACCGTCGTGTAGCCGTGATTACGGAAAAGTTGGGGCAGTGTGATCGTTCCAGGCGGCGCATGGCCGGTCAGCGGATGGCATTGGTTGCGCAGGGTCTCCGGACGGTATCCGGACAGTAGACTGGAGCGAGAGGGCATGCAAAGCGCGGTCTGGCAGTAAGCCCGCCGGAACAACAAGCCATCGGCGGCCAGGCGATCCATGTTCGGTGACCGCACCATCGGATGACCGTAGCAGCCCAGGATCGGATTCAGGTCGTCCACGGCGATGAACAACACGTTTGGCTTAGCCGAATCCGCCGCGAAGGTCCGGACACCTGAAATCCAGAACACCAGAACGCACACGATAGAGGTCATGCCAGAACGCCCGTTCATGAGAATCATCCTCCTTTGGTGATCAGCCCATTTGACACTCTCGCAGGACGATCAGCAACCGATTGACGTGTCGTGCCGCCCGCTGCGACGGTTGAGAATGGCCCACTGATGCCCCCCCTTCTCCGGTTTTTTCAAAGGCAACACCGCTGGCGGGACAGCGGTGTTTGGCTGTAGGATGATCAAACGGTGCATGATCATTGACGTTGCACAAGATATACGCAAGACGGTGGTCCATCCCCGGAGGCACGACGATGAAGAACACCAACGGCCTTATTCGCACTGACAGCCGCACCGCACGTCGCGCGATGTCGCGCCGGCGATTCTTCCGCCGGCTTGCCGCAGCGGCAGCGTTCACGATCATCCCCCGCCACGTACTGGGCGGCGCCGGGCATGTTGCTCCCAGCGAGAAGACAACCCTCGCCGGGATCGGCATGGGCGGTCAGGGCATCCAGAACATGGCCCGTTTCACGCAATACCCCGAGCTCCAAATCACCGCTGTGTGCGACGTACATCGCGAGGGCGACCGTTATATGTCCTGGAATTGGAACCAGGGCAAGGACATACAGCTGGCCGGTCGCGAACCGGCTCGGCGAGAGGTGGAAAAACGGTACGCCGAACAGAAGGACCGGCCTGCGTATCACGGCTGCCGCACTTATGTCGATTACCGCGAATTGCTCGAGAAAGAGGACGTTGACGCCGTCATGGTTGCCACGCCCGACCACTCGCACGCGGTGATTACCTTGGCTGCCATCAGACGCGGCAAGCATGTCTATTGCGAGAAACCGCTCACTTACTCAGTCCACGAAGCCCGAGTGGTTACCGAAGCGGCGCGGCAAGCCAAGGTTGCGACCCAGTTGGGAAATCAGGGACAGGCCGAGAACATGGCGCGGATGGTGCAGGAGTACCTTCTCGATAATGCGATCGGTCCGGTGCGCGAAGTGTATGTGCCGTGGGGTCGGGGGTTTTGGGATCCGCCCGCAGGTCCTGGACGCCCGCAGGACACGCCTCCCGTGCCCGAGGGACTGGATTGGAATCTCTGGCTTGGCCCCGCACCAGGGCGGCCCTACCATCCCTGCTACCACCCCTGGCGCTGGCGCGACTGGTGGGATTTTGGCACGGGACAACTCGGCGATCTCGGTTGCCACAAGCTGTCCACGATCTTTAAGGCTCTGAAGCTGGGGAGTCCCACCACCATCGAAGCGGAATGCGATGATGTCAATCCGGAGATCTATCCCCGCGTGTTCAACGTGCACTTCGAGTTTCCCGCCCGCGGCGACCTGCCGCCCGTCAAGCTCCATTGGCTCAGCGGAGGCGCCGAACCGCCGCGTCCCCAGGAACTCGAGCCAGATCGCACGATTTCGGAAGACCTGTTCCTCGGCGATAATGGGGTGCTCCTCGGTCATCGCCTGGTGCCTGAAACCAGAATGCAACAATACGGTCGCCCACCCGAAGTGCTGCCGCGGTCGCCAGGACACGACCAGGAATTCATATCAGCCTGTCGCGGTGGTCCGCCCGCCGGTTCCGATTTCGTGGCCCATTCCGGTCTGCTCACCGAAGCCTGCTTGCTGGGCAACATCGCCCTGCGCCTGGGCCGAAAGCTCGTTTGGGACGGCGAGAATTCCCGCTTCACCAACGACGAGCAGGCCAATCGCTTGTGTCATCGCGAGTATCGGGAGGGATGGACGCTGGACGAGTAAGATTGGGAGCTATGCACCTGCTCGTAGAGGAAATCGTGCCCTGCACCGTTTCTCCGGCCCACGATTGGTTCCGCCGCACGAATGACGCGGGGAGGAAAGATCGGATATCCGTTTGATATTTGACGCTACGGATTTCGGATTTGTTTTCACAGCCGCGTTCACCGTGCGCACATGTGATGGACGAACACGCTAAACAATACAGTCGACGTGGTTCTTGCGCGGATCAGGGCCCGCCATTCTCTGCGCCCCCCCTCCTGCGCAGGGTGTACGCCAACAGGCGGCCGGGGCTGTTGTTTCAAATGACCGACGAGGTTGTGACCAGAGATGTACGCTGCTCTATCCATTTGAGCTACGCCTCCGAGGGGTATAGCGGAGGCGGCAGGACTCGAACCTGCAACCTACGGGTGATGAACCATGTACTCCAATCGGCAGTCGGTCGTTTTCTCACCGTTTTCAAATTGCCCAACGAAGTGGTGCCGAGACGTCGTGCCTTCCGGCACACCTTATCAGAGTGTTGATGTAGTCCCGACGGTCAGTTGGGCATAAGTTAAGACAAGTCAACGGACGAATGGTTCGCGCATCCGTATTCCACCGATCGAATCGCCCGCCCGCAATGCCGCCCTCACTCGCCGCGATCACAGCCCGCCCGTGTCCTTGGCGGCTCGCGGACGAGTTCACTTCACCCGCTTCATTAGCACCTCAATATCATCACTTGATTCCCCATCGCTGGACTTGCGATTGAATAACCTCTGCTTCCACTCGTCATTAGTCACTGTCATGGTATTGTCGTACGTTCCCCAGTCCGCCGTCGAATGGACGATCTTCAACTCGAATCCGCCATCGCCCTTGGGCATCACGCTGTGGATCACGGCCACACCGATTTCTGTGAACAAGTTGTGCTGTTCGATCGTCTCCGTCTTCGAATTCCAGACGTAGGAAATACGTAGGCCGCCATCATCCCATTTCTGAGCGGCGAGCGTTTCACCAGCCCCCGCCGCCCGTCGCCTATTGATCGACACGATCATCCGATTCCCCGGGGCCCAACTGTATGTCGTCTGCATCTCGTTCTGCCCACCCGTTTCTTCGTTGGTCCACACGGCACTCCAAGTCCCGATAATTGGTTCCAAAACCTTCAACTTCTCATACTGAACGTTGTCCTCCGACTGCTCTTGTGCTCGCACCGGCGAAAGAACACAGACGACCGCAACCAGCAGCGAAGACAGCATATACGATCGCATCGCAACATCTCCTTAATCTATTCTTGTTGACTCAGAAACCCGAATCACGAAAGGACTCGGAAGCTGACAAAGGTTCTCGGTTGCATCAACTGACGGAAAAGTGAGATTAATGGTCGCAAGTGTAACAGACGGACCTGCTGCAAGCAACTTTTGAACCGTAGCGTAACGGGAGTGAAGTTAGGAGCGGTATGGCGCGATAAACACTATCCACTGTCTGCATCGAGGAGTCCTTCCATTCCTATTTCGCTCGCTCCTGCCGCCCCGCCGGTTTCATCCCGGCGAACTGGGGACTCGGGGGGCTGGGCAAGTGAGACCCAAAGTGTGTCGGCCGAGCGAAACATTGCGAGAAAATCACGCCGAACGGGCGAGGCCGAAACAGGGCGCGGCTTGATTCGGTCGCGAAGGCCCGCCGGTGTGTTGGCAAGCTGAGGACGCGACCGGCAGCAGTTCATGTTGTGATGGTAGCTGGCCAGTTGTGGCCCCACCGGAATAAATCCGGTGGAAGCCCTCGATGTTACGGTGGCGATCCGTGGCAACCCCGCCAGTTGTGGCCCCACCGGAATAAATCCGGTGGAAGCCCTCGATGGTACGGTGGTGATCCGTGGCAACCCCGCCAGTTGTGGCCTCACCGGAATAAATCCGGTGGAAGCCTTCGATGGTACGGTGGCGATCCGTGGCAACCCGGCCAGTTGTGGCCTCACCGGAATAAATCCGGTGGAAGCCTTCGATGGTACGGTGGCGATCCGTGGCAACCCCGCCAGTTGTGGCCCCACCGGAATAAATCCGGTGGAAGCCCTCGATGGTACGGTGGTGATCCGTAGCGTCATCGCCCAATACAGGCCACTTATCCCTGTGGGATCCTGGTCCAAGTCGATGGCTTGGCAGTGCGCGGCACCGGCGTTCTCCCAGTCCTTGATGCGGAATCTTGATGGCGACGATGCGGTCGAGCTTCGTGTCACGGACCTTACAGGAGGCCCGCCAGTGCCAGTTCGTCGAGCAGATCTCGCAGCGCTTTGCCCGCAAAAAAGATGTCGACTCCATCGACGCCCGCGAAGCTTTTGTCGTCCGTGGTCTTGCCAGCCAAGCTTACCTCCCATTCCTTGCAACTGGAGTCGCTATCCTCGGTCAACAATTGCGCGTAAATATCGGCCAGGTTCGTGTCCTTCACACGGAAATGCAGCACCATGTCCAGGTCGCCGTCACCATCAACGTCTTCCAACGCGTGCTGGACCGAATATGCGCCGGCAAATACGACCGTGGCGGCGTCCACCATAGACGCGTCGAAGCCATCGGTCGTAAAAATCGCGACGGCGATCACTCCGTTACTGCCGAGGTTGATCGAGTTCTGATCGCTGCCTGGCTTGATATCAATTTCCACGGGCATCGGCTGTGTTTCAAAGGCCCCGATATCGACGGCCGCGCCGTAGATCCGAGCGAACTTCGGTCCGCGTTGATCGTTCAACAGTGAATTGCCCTCCGTATCAACCGCCAAATTGTCGTCACCGGCGTCGATGGCCGGGCTGTTTGCCACCAGTGCGTGGGTCGCTGTCGGCCCGCCGTTGTCGGCCAGTTGCGGGTCGAGCACGGTGGTCATGTTGATCGTCCCGCTGCCACCGTCGCCGACAATGTTCCCGTTGACCTCATGCACGAGACCGCCGGCCGTGGCGGCATCTCCGATAAGATTGTGGGAGCTGGTGGAATCGACGGTACCGTCGATGTCCTGCGGGTAGTCACTGCCCGGCAATCCGACAACGTTCCCCCCTAGAATCGTATTGTTCAGCACCTGGAGTTCGTATCGCGGGTAATTCCACAGTCCGCCACCAGTCCCCCATCCGTCTCCATCGGCGTCCGCCCGATTGCCGAAGATCGTGGAGTTCGTGATATTGAGCTTCCCCGCGTTGTAGATGCCGCCCCCGATTCCGTTGGACGAGTTGCCGGAAATCGTGCAGTTGTTGATTTCGCACGTGGCAACCCAGCTCTCGATCGCTCCGCCCTCGCTGCCGGCAAAGTTGTCCGAGAATGTGGAGCTGAAAACCCGCATGACGCTGTAGCGGGTGAAGATCGCGCCACCCCAGTCGTTGCTTGCCCGATTTCCTTCGAAGGTACAGTTGCTGACCGTCATGGTGGAAACCTGATGATTGATGGCACCGCCCCACCATCTGGCATGATTGGCCTCGAAGCGACTGTCGGTGATATTGGCCGGCCCGTCGGTCCAGATGGCGGCCCCGGTGTCGGTCTCGTTCTCGGTGAAGACGCTGTGGGAGACGTCGATCTCGCCGTACCAGTTGTCGATGCCGCCACCGGTGTGGGCCGAGTTATGCTTGAATTCGCTGTCCGCGGCAGTCAAGACTCCACCAACGTTGGCAATGCCGCCGCCATTGACGCGAGTCGTGTTATCGGAAAACGTGCCGTGGGTAACAGCGAGTGTGCCCAGGTTATAGATGGCCCCCCCGCAATGCCGCGACCAGTTCTGCGAGAAGTCAGTATCCGTGACCTTCAGCCAGCCGATGTTATAGATGCCGCCGCCGAACCCGCCCAGATCGTCGGCTCGTCGCGCGAAATTGTGCGTAAGGGTGCAGTTCTCGACGGTAAGCGTGCCCTCGTTGTGGATGCCACCGCCAGTCGGATCGTCGCCCTCCACCGACTCGGCCGCGCCGCCGGTAATGATAGCCCACGAGATCGTCGCGGTGACGCCCGCGGCGATCGAGAAGACTCGGCTGACATTGTCACCGCTGATGGTCAATGTCGGGGCGGGCAGTTCGGTTGCCGAGGGATCGCTGTTGACAGGGACCGGCCCGGTAATCGACAGATCATCGCTGACCGTCAGCTCCGCGCCGCCGAGCACAATGGTCTGGCCGATCAGCGAGTCGGCGAACGTGATCGTATCGACCGTGCCGCTTTCTCCGGCCGGCGCGTCGCCGAAGGTGGCGTTCTTGTTGGCCGCAGTGAGGGCCTCGCGCAGACTAACGCGTTCGTCCGTGTCGAACTGGTCCGCCCACGGATCGTCCTCGAACGTGTCGACAATATAGGACGTCAGCAGCATGCGGTCTTCCAGGGCCTCGATGGTCAAAGCCCGCGAGTACCTGCCGCTTGCGCTGCCGCCCAGGTAGTGACGTCGGCGCCGTGTCGGACGAATGTGCGGAAGAAGCTCACGTGTCCGACCACGAAACGGATTGGCGATGAACGGGGACATAAGCGGTTTCCTTTCGGTTGATGACGGTCCGCGGTGTCATAAGACCGCCGTCTGCCCGCGGCGCGCGGACCGTACGCCGCGGAATTCAGACTGACGGCCAGCGAGCCGCATCCGGCAACGATCACCTCGCTGACCGTGTGCTCTTTGCGTGTGCGTGATACGCAGGATGAAGTAGAACGCGACGTTCGATCGGCTCGAGAGCCAAGGCGTTGATGGTCGGTGTCGTCCTCACGTCGTCTTGCTCAGCGCCAACCGATGGCTTTGGGCGGTTGCATGCCGGTGCCCATACTCTTGTCGGTAATCCTGGTTTTGCCGCTGCCGTTGGCCGTGGCGCGGACGATGTGGGAATCCGCCTCCCAGTGATCGTAGTACTGGTAAAGCAGGTGGCTGCCCGTTGGTGACCAGACGCCGTGGTACACGGTCCACTCGGGGGAGCTGCGAACCAGCATTTTCATATGGGAACCGTCGGGCGTGGTGAGCATCACGCGCGGGTGGCCGATATCCGGATCGTACGTGAACATGATCGTGTCACCGGCGGGCGACCATCGCGCCGAACCGATCCCGTCGGCCCCCGGCTCGGAAAAAATCGCCCACGACCGGCCGCTCGCAACGTCCCCGACCCGCACTTCGTCGGTCGAGACGGCGTTGAAGACGAACTGTGTCGCAGTTGGATCGAAGTCGTGGCTGTACAGATCCGGACCTGGGCTGAAGACGCTGTAATCACGCCAGACGTTGGAGGGAACCAGCGGAAAGGGGACCAGCAACGCGGAAGGCCCCGCCGCGGCGACGTTGCCGTCATCGTCGAAGGTCAGCCCGGTGACGTACAGCCCACCTTCCAGGACAACTCCATAATCGGGTTGAGCCGAGTCGATATTCCAGCGACGCCCCACCCACGACAGAAGCCCATCGCCGATGACCCATTTGGGTTGTTCCAGCGGTTCCAGATCGGGGGCGATCGCCAACTCCACAGCATCGCCCGCATCGCTGAGCGCGACGAACACTCTGCGATCCGCACCAAATTTCGGCGTTCCGTCGGGACGGAAATCGGGATAGAACTCGCCAAGCACGTCCTTGGTTTGCACGAACCACCGCTTGGCCGCATGTTTCTGCCGACTGGGATCGCCCCACGCCCCGTAACCGTAGGGGAACCCGGCCACAAGAGTGACGTCGCTCCCCTCATCATTCATCGTGTAGAGTTTTCCATTCCAGGAGAAGTAGATCACTCCACCACCGTTGCTCCCGGGTGGCTTGGCCGGTTTCCCGGCGAATGCGACGGCACAGCACAACAAGCCGACCGCCACGGCGATGACCAGCCATCGCCCGAAATATTGCGCGGGTTTGAACATGACTTTTGCTCCTTGGCTCAGCTTGGCCCGCGCGGTACCATGAAAAAACCTTCGGGACCGGGCGCGCGGACCAGCCGCCCGGGCTTCAGGCGCCGGCCGGTGAGGTGAGGTTGCCGCTTCAGGTTCACCGGCCGGTTTGTGTTTTTGTCTACGTTTACGACGTCGCTCGCTGTCTTGTCAGTCGGCCTTTCCACATTCGACGTCGTATTTCACTTCCTCGCCTGATTCCAGCAACTGCTTCACTTCGCGTAGGAGCAGTTGACCTTCGAGGCGATCATGCTGAAGCGAGCTGCGATCTTGCATCATCAATTCGATGGCTCGGTCAAGCTGCTGTCGACTCGTTTCCATCTCGCCGCGCGCGTGTGACAGCAGGGCCAGCCCCAACCAATCGAGGAACTGCGCGTCCCAAGTTGGGGCGACGTCGAGCGACTGCTGAAAGCGCTGAGCCGCTTCGTCGAGCTGTCCCGCCCGGAGGTGCGCCATAGCGAGCGTGTAGAGAGTCCACTCCCTGGCATTGCGCGCGACGCACTGCTCCGCCAATGTGACGGGCACCATCGGATCGACGCCCGCGGCAGGCGAGAGTACGCAGGCGCGCGCTGCATGGCAACGTGCTTCCGCATTCTCCGACTGACTGAAGCGATCCAGTATTTCCACACACGCCCGGCGATATTCTTCCGTCTGATCGGCCAGCAAGAGTCCCTGTGCGCGCATCAGCGTCACGAAGACATCATCCGGCTTGAGCGCCAGGTATCGGCTGTAGTCGGCGACCGCGTCGACGTAGCGTCCCAGTGCCAAGTACGTGGTGGCCCGCAGCGTGTAAAGACTGCAATTCTCGGGGGCGAGTCCGGTCGCTTCGTTACAGACGCCGATGGCCTCGTCATACCGTCCTTGCCTCGTCATCGTGTTGGCCAGATTGTGCATGCTGTCGATCGTGCCAGGATGCTTGGCGCCCAGCACGCGGCGACGGATCTCAAGCGTCTCACGATGGAGTCGTACCGCCTCGTCATAGCGGCTCGGATCTCGGATCGCGTTGGCCACGTTGTTCATGCTCCCCAACGTGTCCGGATGCTCCGGGCCCAGCACGCGGCGCTGGATGTCGAGTACTTCGCGATAGAGTTTCTCGGCCTCCGCGTAGCGCCCCTGCCCTCCCACCGCGTTGGCCAGGTTATTCATCGTGCCCAGCGTGCCGGGATCCTCGGGGCCCAGCACGTGGCGTTGGGATTCCAACACCTCCCGGTAGAGCTTCTCGGCTTCCGCGTAGCGCCGGTGAAACAGGCTCATATTGGCCAGGTTGCCAAGGCTGGCCAGCGTGGTGGGATGCTCGGGACCCAGCAACTGGCGGCGGATATCGAGCACCTCGCGATGAAGCTTCTCGGCTTCCTCGTACCGGTTCTGATTCTGTAGCGCGATGGCCAAGCTGCTCATGGCTTTGAGCGTATGACGGTTGCGTAATCCAAGTTCCTGACAGTACAGGTCCCGCGATTGCTCGAAGTGCTGCTGGGCCTGCACGTATTCCCCCAGTCCCTGGTACGCGTGTCCAATCGTGTACAAGATGGTCGCCTTGACTCGCGGTTGATCCGCGAAGCGGCCAGCGATGTTTCGGGAGGCCCGATCGAGCACGTCGCGGACCTTCAGGTCCCGGTTCGGTTCAGCGGCCGGATGCGCTGAGCCCAGCAGGTCCTTGTGAATGAACGCGTTGACTGCCTGAGCGATGGCGGCATCGGCTCTGGCGTTCGCGGCTTCCTGGTCGGCACGTGCCGCTTCCTTCATCGCCGTTTGTTGAGCGTCGCGGGCGAAGTCCCGTTCCCGGACGGCATCTCGTTCCGCTCGTGTTGCCCGCACTGCCTGCCACGTGGTGCCGACGATGCCCAGGATGAGCGCCGCAGCGACCATCGCCGTGGTCGCCAAAGCTACCTTGTTGCGTCGAGCGAACTTTCGAAAACGGTACGTCACCGACGGCGGACACGCCACCACGGCCTCGTTGTTCAGGTAACGCTGAATATCATTGGCAAAACCGTTGGCGGTTTCATAGCGGCGCTTTCGGTCCTTTTCGAGCGCCTTCATGACGATCCAATCTAACTCGCCGAAGACCAGCGTACTGAGCTTTTTCGGCTCAATCCTGCGGTTGGCGGCCACTGCCGGCAGCTGGTCACTGCCACTCAGTCGCGTGCTGGGTTTGGGGGGCTCCTCCTCGCGAATGATCCGCAACATTTCCTCGTAACCCGCGGACCGCAGTCGCTGGCGATCAAACGGCGTCGTGCCGGTAAGCAGTTCGTACAGGAGCACCCCCAGCGAAAAGATGTCGCTGCGTGTGTCCACGTCCAGCTGATTCAAACTGGCCTGCTCGGGACTCATATACTCGGGCGTCCCCACGATCTGGCCGTACTGGGTGAACATCGTATTCTCAGTCAACTTCTGACTGGTCGCTTTGGCCACGCCAAAATCGATCACTTTGGGCACCGGTTGGTCGTCGTACGGGGCAACAAGCACGTTGGACGGTTTGATGTCGCGATGAATGATGCCTTTCTGGTGAGCGTGCTGTACGGCGCGGCACACCGGAATGAACAAGTCCAACCGCTCCCTGGGTGTCAAATGCTGTTGATCACAATACTGCGTGATGGGCACGCCTCGGACGAGTTCCATGACGAAGTATGGTCGATCACTGTCGGTCACACCGGCGTCATAGACCTTCGCGATGTTGGGATGGTCCATCATGGCCAGGGCATGTTCTTCGGCCTCGAAACGGGCAATCACCTGCTTGGAATCCATGCCCGGCTTGATAATCTTGAGCGCTACCCGCCGTTGAATCGGCTCCGTCTGGTCCGCCATGTACACGACGCCAAACCCCCCTTCGCCGATCTGCTGCAGGAGCTTGTAGGGGCCGATGGTCGTGCCGGGTCTTTCGGCGAGTGGTTGGTCGAGGGTGGCAGCAGCGACGACGCCTGCAGGAGGTGACTCGAGGAAACTCCGCTCTTCGTCGTAAACCAGCAGCAAAGTCTCGACTCGATCCAGCAGAGCCCGGTCGTCTCCGCAGGCCTGGCGGAGGTAATCGGCACGCACCTGAGTAGGTCCGATTTCACGGGCGATCTGGAAAATCATTTCTTCGTTAAATGGCTTTTCGGCCATGGGTTTGCCTCCGGCTGGGCAACGCCTGAAACCGTCCTCCAAGAATTAGTGCGATTTCGGCGCGCCGTTTACCCGACAAAAAATGCGGGAATTTTTCGCGATCGGTCAGCACACCCCTTCGCCCCGCATCTCGACACGGAGCCAGCATTTGGCGTAAGCCCAGTCAGCGTCGGCGGTTGACGTCGCAATCTGTAGTGCCACGGCCGCTTGCTCGTTGGTCAGCCCCGCGAAGAATCGAAGCTTCACCAACTCAGCCTTGCGCGGGTCGAGGGCAGCTAGTTTGTTGAGCGCCTCATTCAGAGCAAGCAGATCCAGATTCGGTCCAGCGACGGTCGGTTCGATCACAGCCATCTCCACTCGCTGGTGGCGCCCGCCCGCCTTCGCTCTCTTCTTGTGACGAGCCTGCTCAACGAGAATCCGCCGCATAGCCTCCGCCGCGGCGCCAAAAAAATGTCCCCGGCTGTTCCAGTGCTCCGCCCGCTCCACATCCACGAGCCGGATGTACGCTTCATGCACCAAGGCCGTGGCCTGCAGCGTCTGTCCGGGTTTCTCTTGCGCCAGCTTCGCTGCCGCCAGCTGCCGGAGTTCCTCGTAGACCAGTGGCAATAGCTGCTCCGCCGCCGACGGATCGCCGGATTCGATTTGCGACAGGATGCCGGTAACGTCGGACATCGCCGTGACCTCGTGCGAGTATCCGCCCAACCGCAATTGTATCGCGAGGCTCGTTTCGACAGGCAACCCACCCCCCCGAGATTGTGACGGGGCGGGTACTTTCCCGAGGGGGCGCACGGGAATCGTATGGCGCGAGACGAACCCGGTCTGTTTGTACTCGCCCCATGATGCGAGATGTTTTACAGGCGATTGTTTCCTCGGCTGGTAACTGGCAGCGGTGTGGGATCGAGGAAAAGCGAACGAACAACAGCATCGGCTGACGAGCGATATTTCTGTCCCGTGTCTCTTCGCCCAAATTCGAATCGCATGCGAAGCGTCGCCGTGCGAGAATGTGAGGCTGCCCAAGCGGTCGACCGAGGGCAGTTGCAGCGGGGTGTGGGTGTGTTGGCCGCGTACGAAGACGAGGCGATCGGGCAAATCGCGCGACCATCAGACAGCCCTGAGAAACGCTTTAAGGAGACCGCATATGTCCAACACAGCCTGCCCCACGAACGAAGCGGTAACCACTCGCCATTCTCGGCGATTTGCCGTCGTGCTCGCCGCCTCACTCTTGCTCGCCGCGGCGCAGCCCCTCACGGCGGGATTTGTTAATGAACAAAGCTCCTTCGATGTGTTTTTCTCGATACAGATCATCGCGGTGCTGCTATTGATCTTCGAGGACAGGGACCATCGACGAATTGCCCTCTCGCTGGGTGTGGCCGCCTTTCTTGGCATTTGGCTTGGCCACGCCTTCGACGGCCCAGCCGGCCGCACCATACTGGTCGGAGCACACCTACTGGCCGCCTCGTTCTTCGCGTTTGCGTTGTACGGGATTCTGCGCGCCATTTTGGTGAATCACGTCTCGGGAGATGCGATCTTCGGTGCCGTGTGTGGATACCTGCTGTTGGGCATCATCTGGACCCTGTTGTATTATGCGACAGAGACGGCGTCTCCCGGGTCCTTTGTCATGTCAGTGTCAGGGAGCGACGACGTGGCTGCAGCACAGCTGGATCGGAGCGATCTGAGTTACTACAGCTTCATTACCCTGGCCACCGTGGGATACGGCGACGTGACCCCGACGACTCCGCTGGCTCGGATGCTGGCCTGGACAGAGGCCATTACGGGGCAGTTCTACCTGGCGATCCTGGTGGCCGGACTCGTGGGTTTCAAAGTGACGCAGGCGTTGAAGAGCTAAGCCAAGACGCTCTGGAAATCAAAGGTCTCCGACGCTGCCGTGTCTTCGCGGTCATCCGAGACCCTGGCGGCCAACGCAGTGGATCGGCCTTCCTTGCGAGCGATCAAAGACGACTTCAATATTCTCCGAGCACTTCGCCGCGACCTCGAATCCACAAGCCGAAATAGTTGGCCAGATCAGTCCGTCAAGCCAACCGCCCCAGGCCCCATTGTCCTCATGCCTGGCGCGGCACGCCGCTTTCTCTGACCACGCAGATTTCGAAATCCGCTCTCAATACTTCGCGCCTTCCGTATATTCGTACGGTCCCAATCCGACGTCTTTGGGACCGTAGTTCAGCGGCCAGCCGGATGCCGGTTCTTCGCAAAGGTTGTCGCGAACGGCCTCGTACATGCCGAATCCGAATTCGCGGCACGGCTCGGCATAAGAACCTTCGCCCCATTCGTTGACCGGCGCGAGCACCGCTCGTTTGACGCCGGACTCCTTCGAGAACTGCTTGAACTGTCGGCAGATTTCCCCGAATTTGGCGGGGGTCCGTTCGGCGATCCAGCAATGGTCGTTCCAGGGGCGGTCGTCCCAACCGGTTGACAGGTTCGGCAGGAACGGAAGAATCCCCGTCTTGTGGCGCTGTTCCCAGAACGGTTTGGACGCCTCGACAACCAGATCGAAGTCGAACTTGCGACGCGTGACCGCCTTTCCTCCGTCGTCCATGAAATGGTAGATCGAGGTCATTTCAAATCCCGCGTCGGCCAGCCACTGAATATCGGCCGCGTCGGTCGAGGCTTCGGGCCACTTCATGGCTACGAAATAGATCCCCTTAAGTCCGGCCTCTTTCGCCATGGCCTGTGAGTGGTCGAGCAGCATCTTGACCCCTTCGCCCTTCGCAAGTTCGTTGCCCTTCTTCTTTTCGATCGCAATAACGTCGCTGTCCATCCCCGCGGGAGCCCAGATCATGACGACCGGTTTGCCATCGATGCAGTAGTACTGAGCGGTCTGGAAGTAGTTGTCGATCCAGTACTTCGTCACCGCCGTCTGGTCTTCGAGACTGTGGCTTCCCGGGCCGTTGTGATTTGCCCACATCATCGCCCACTTGAGGTACGATTTGTACTTCGCCTGTTGAAACCCCTGGATCCAGTGTTCCAGTTGCCGGTTGCCTTTATTCCAGTACCAGTCAACCAGATAAAACTGGATGCCATTTTCGACCGACCATTTGATCTGCCAGTCGATGACTTCCGGGCTGGACTCGTTGTACCATCCGAGCAGAGGGCGCCGATCGGGACAACGGTTCCAGACGCGGGACCAGGAATGTCCCTGATACCAGCCGGGGAAATAGAGCGCGCCGATTTCGTATGCGGATTTCACCGGTTTCGGTTCGGGCACGTAGTCCGCCTTCGGGAGATTCAACGACGGCAGGACGTGAAGCGGAATCTCCACCGGAACACCCCGCAGTGCTTCGTCCTCACGAGCGATCAGATTCAAGGAGATCGTACCCTCCACCGGCTTGCTGACCTTCACGGGAAACAGCATCCGCCGTCGTTGGCCAGTTTTGAGAGGTTCAATGATTCGCTGGCTGTCCGGGCCCAACAGCGACACGCCTTCCGGCAGTTTCGTGTTGTCGAACGTCAGCGCCGGCGCATCCTCGCCCCCGCCGTTGACCAGGTCGAGGAAGAACGCGGTTTCATATCCGGCGCGGACGATTGCGTCTTCCATTCCGCTGAACAGGACGTCGATATTCGCCGGCCCCTGCGGATGGCGATTAACCGCCACCGATTGGATCGTCACAGCCCCTTGTGATTCCGCATCGGGCAGTACCCGCAATTTGAACTGATGAACAAGCCCCGTCCAGTATTTGCTGTTGGCCAGATTGACGTTAACCAGTCCTGTTACACTCCGCTTGAGATCAACGGTCGTCGAGTAGAAAACTCCCTGCTCGTTCATCCAGGAGAATTCGACCGATCGCGGCGCGTCAACCGTGGCACCGATGGTCAGCCAGTTTCCGATTTGCTCGGCATCCAGCGAGAACATGGGCGATTCCCAGGTGTTTCGCGCGCATGTTCGATATGCCAGGACGGCTGGATCGCGGGCTGACTCTCAAGCTTCAAGTCAGCGACTTCTATCCAGTCGATTTCGATGGCCGCTCGGTTCATTTGGTTCTCTGGGAGCACCGGAAAATCCAACCGCAATTTGATGATCTTCCCCTCTTTGCTCCAAAACGGATAGATGCTGACGACTTCCCAGGTGTTGGCCTCGGGAGCGGTCCATTTGCCCGTCTTGTCCTGAGAGAATCCTCCAAACGGTCCCTCATTGGAATTGGCATAGAACAGTTCGCCCGCTCGCTCCGGCAACGGTTCGTCTTGCACGATGCGCAGCCGTGCCCGAAACACGTTCCAGGGGTGCGCCGGAATATCCAGACCGGAAACGATAAGAAACGGGTCACGCCCGGTTACATAACCGCGAAGTATGCCGTCCTGCACCACCACGTCTCGCAGGCAATTCGCTCCGGTCCAACCCTCGTTGTCACCGTCTGTATTGAACGTCCACTGCTTGACCGTCTCGGCCCGCTGGGCCTGCGCGGCCGCGTCGGACCCCAAATCAATCAGAAAGAAAACGGCCAACGAGCAAACAAGCAAAGAATATCTCATAACAACTCCTGCTCTTTCCGCTGCGTGAACCACGATTCCTGGGCTGTCTACGGCGACTGTCCACGGCGAAGAACGTGTCCGTTTGTGAAATACAATCCGCCACAGCAAACGCCACGCGTGCGATTGCTCGCATACTGCATGACCTATCGCGAGGCGGTGTGAACTCCGCGCATCCTACCGCCTCTTCCGGGGCCGGAAAAGGGGAGCGGGACATTTCTCCTGGTGACCGGGGTAACCTAACGTGGCCGCTGGCCGCAACCAAGCAGAAAATCCGAAATCCAAATATCGAAAACCTAAACAAATTCGAAATCCAAAAAATGAAACAAGATAGAACCTCCGCTGCCGGCAACACCACCGGCGCAGCGGTCGCCGT
The DNA here is from genome assembly GCA_963802295.1 of uncultured Planctomycetota bacterium. GTDB lineage: Bacteria > Planctomycetota > Planctomycetia > Pirellulales > Pirellulaceae > JAJRVM01. The sequence continues at coordinate 518,443 of CAWDIM010000021.1, forward strand.
GCAGGGAGCGACGTCTTATGTCGATCACTCCTGGGAGTGATGGACCGGAGGGGCGCGGGCCGCTCTTGGGAATAACGTGGGCCTGATTTGCTGTGACGCCGGATCGCTACAGTCCGCCCCGCCAAACGTGCCTGATCCGATCGAACCAGGTTGGCGTGCGCCGTGGAAATGCCCAGCGAATCGCCTCAGCGAGCTCGCGTTCCCAAAAGTCAAAATCGTGGCCGGCGCAGCGTTCCGTGTAGACATGTTCCTCGCCGGCTTGTTTGGCACCCGTTTTACTCAGTTGACTGCGGATCACTGCGGTGCCGATGGATCACCTGCCTCGACGCGCAGCGGTCTTCGGAGTCCCCCCCTCTGTGTGGGCACAACGGAGCCAATTTGCTTTCGTCCGCGGCAGTTTGACGAAGCGACTCGGCAGACTGAACAGCTCGGGGCTGACACCTCGATCGCGATCGATCGCGACGAACTCTGGCGGCGGGCCGATGGTTGATGCCGGATTGGCAGCCAGCCGACGCATATGCCGCGTTGGGCAATACATTGTGACACCAGCAGCGACGTGCCATAATTGAGACATGATCAGCAACTCCCACATCGAAGTCCGTCCAAATCGTGCGGGTAAACCCCGGGCCTACATTGTGGGGACCCGCGTGCGCGTGCAGGACATTTACATCGATTCCGAGGTCCATGGGATGACGCCGGATGAAATTGTGGCAGGGTATCCGCACTTGACCCTGGCGCAAGTACACGCTGCTCTAGCGCATTACTTTGATCATCACGAGGAAATCCAAGGCGAGGTGCGCGAAGACCGAGATCTCGTCCAGGAACTGAAGGCGAGGTCCGGTCCTGGTCCACTGGAGCGGAAGATGAAAGGCTCGGAGGCCCAACGTGATTCGGTTTCACCTCGATGAAAACGTCCACCACGGCGTGGCCCGCGGTCTGCGACTGCGTGGAATCGACGTGACGACCACGACCGATGCCGGACTGCTCGAGGCAACCGATGAAGGGCAGTTCCAGTTTGCCGTTGGCGAAAGCCGTGTCTTTGTCACGCACGATATGGACTTTTTGCGCGCCGACTTCACTGCGCGCCCCCATGCAGGCATCATTTTCGTTGGGAAGGGCACGCGTAGTGTCGGAGAGATCGTTCGTTCTTTGGCTTTGCTCGCGAACATCATCGGCCCCGAAGAGATGCGCCAGCAAGTCGAGTATCTGTGAGAGTGCGAACCACCGGCGCCGTGGCCGGGCTGGGGCGTGAGACAAGGCAGTCGATCTGACTACTGCTGGCTTGCCGCGAGCAGATCGAGCAGTTCCTCGTCCAACAGTTCGGTTACTCCATCGGTGATTGTATCGAAAACCCTTGCCTGCCCCGCTTCCGCGTACTGTCGCTCCCCCGCCACATAGTCCAGGGGGGTCAGAGGAAGCATCCACAGATCGCTGCCGACAACGGTCGTGCTGGGCATGTCGCTTGCCAGAATCGATGCATCCGCCAGTTCATCAAATGCCCTCTCCAGCCGGTGTTCCGGGAGCAGCAGTCGCGAGGCCACAGCCGATCTCAGCAGGTCGTGCCCGATCATCGGCGTGTTGCCCGGCAAACGCCGAGTGCCGAGTGGCAGCGTGGCACACATCAGGTCGTCGGCGAGTTCGCTGTGGTCGTAGCCCAGCAGGTGGCCGATCTCGTGCGACAGCACCGAGAGCAGATCGACGCGCCCCGCCGCGGGTGTCGTGCGACCGGTGTGCCACCCTGCGCCGTTCGCATCGAGGTCCAGCGTGATGGTGTGACCGAAGGCGGCGCCGAGTTGCCCTGCTGGGAGATCGTCCAGTTCCACCGTCAGCTGGGCGGGTGCCGCAGCGTGCGAGCCCGTCGCCCACAAGGCGACGGCCCAGGGCATCAACTGCTGAACGTGGCCGAGTGTCACGGTCTGGCCGCCGAATTGCTCCCCAAAGCCCGCCATCAAGGCCAACCCGTCGTCGTTGACGATCGTGCCCAGACCCTGCGTGCGCAGGATCTCGCCATTCATCGCATTGGTCAGGTTCACAAAGAACGTTTCATCCGATTCCGCGACCCGATCACCCTTGACGCCCACGTTGATGGTCTTACTGGTTTCCCCGGCCGCAAACGACAGCGTGCCGCTGGTGGCATAGTAGTCAACGCCCGCCGTCGCCGACCCGTTGGCCGTGGCGTAGTTGACCGTGACGCTCCCCGATGTGTTTCCGCCGCGCGTGACGATGAATGCAAACAGAGTGGTGCCGTTCTTGCCTTCGTTCTTCGACACGTCGTTGATCGAGAGCGTTGCGGGGCTCGATTCCACAACGTTAATCAATACCGTGCCCGTATCTTCAGCCGCCTGGCCGTCTCGAACCAGATAGGTGAAGCCATCCGACCCGACATATCCGCTGTCGGGCGTGTAGTTGAATGACCCGTCGCCGTTCAAGACAAGCAAGCCATGTGCCGGTCCTGTGGCGAGCACCGCAGTCAACGGATCGTTGTCCACGTCGGTATCATTGGCCAGCACGCCGGTCGCCGCAGGCACATTCAGGAGCGTATTGACGAGGGTCGAGTACTGATCGCCGGCGGCCACGGGTGCATCATTGACTGAGCTGACGGTCACCAGCACGTTCGCCGTGGCCGTACCCCCGCGCCCGTCACTGATCGTGTAGGAAAAGCCGTCGGTGCCAAAATAGTTCGGATGGGGAGTGTATGTGAGCGTGCCATTGCCGTGGTTCACCACGGCGCCGTGGCTGCCCTGAGTAACCGACTCGACCTGCAGAATGTCTTGGTCCGGGTCCGAGTCATTCGCCAACACATTGATGATGGCAGCCGTGTCCTCCGCAGTCGTGGCCGCGTCATCCACGGCGACCGGCAACTGGTTCGGTGGTCCGGCCAGACTGGTGGCGATCAACCGGACGTTGTCGACGTTGGCATCCTCGTCCGAGCCGCTCATCTTCGCGCGAAAGCGGAACTGGAAGTTCGACACCAGGTAGCTGCCGTCGATCGTCACCACGGGACTATGCCAGGCGTTTTCGGCATCCACATTGCCGCGCACCTTGGCCACCTCCTGCCAGCTGGTGCCATTGAACAGGTCCAATGCCAGGTATTCACCGGTGTCCAGCCCGCTTTCGATGAGCCAGTCGAAGGCGAGTTCCGCGCTGCCATAGGGCAGGAGGTTGATCGGACTGGCGATCGTCAGCGTGGCATCGGACGCACTTCCATCCACCTCGGCGCAGTAGCTGCCATCCGTCTTCCGCTGCGTCGAAGTGTACCAGTCGTTCTGGCTGTCTTCGACCCACAGGCCGTTCCACTGGCCGAGTTCGAAACTGTCGGTGAAGAGGGGGATCTGGTCGTTGTCGAGGATCGTCGCGACGCCCTGATTGCCCATGATGACACCGCCCGTCGGGTTCGAGAGGTTCACGATGAAGGTTTCAGGGGCCTCTAAGATGAAATCGTCCCAAGTGGAGACGACGATCGACCTAGTTGTTTGACCTGCCGGAAAAACAAGCGTGCCACTGGTCGCGACATAGTCGGTCCCCGCCAACGCACTACCGTCCGAAGTTGAGTAGTCCACCGTCACGTCAAATGGGACTGACTGCTCAAGCGTGACATTGAACACAGCGACCGGCGCTGCACCGTATCGGAGGATCTCGTTGGTAGCCCCGCTGCTCACGACCAAAAAGCCATTGCTGTCAAACGCAATGCCCTTTGGCCCGTCAAGCCCACCGCTTCCAGAGGGCGCAATGGCTTCGACAAAGCTGCCATTTGCTCCGTCGTAGCGCAACACACTGTCTGTATCGCGACTGCTGACATAAAGGTCTCCATCGGGACCGAAAACAAGTCCTCCTGCGGGCGGAAAGGCCAGACCTCCACTACCAGCTGCAACAAAGTAGTCAATGAACGCACCCGGGTTATCCTCGGAAGGTCCCTGAAAGCGAAGAACCTGATTTGTGTCACCGCTGCCAACGTACAGGTTTCCATCCTGACCAAACGCCATGCAAACTGGTTGACTCAGACCGTGATCACCGGCCGTTACAAAGATTCTGATGAACTCCCCGTTCTGGCCGTTGTACATCAACACCTCATTTGTCACTTGGCTTGCCAAGTACAGGTTGCCATCCGGCCCAATGTCCATTCCCCATGCACCTGCGAGACCGTCCTCGCCAGCCGTAACGAATTCTGCGCCGCTCTTGCCAGGGGCGGGAAGGGGTATGCCGGTTTGGCCATCAAACCGCAAGACGCTGTTGTTCAAACCTGTCGTAACGTATAGGTTTCCCTCGTGGAACAACACAGTGCCACTTCTCGAATCATCGCCTGTCGATGACGCGTCGGCAAAGACACCAAGAAACTGGCCGCTTGCCCCATCAAATCGCAGTACTGCGGCCGGCCGTGAGGAAGCGACATACAGGTCCCCTTCCTGGCCAATGGTCACGCCTCGTGGGTCATTCAGACCCCCATATGATGCGGTGACAAGAGTGTCGAGAAATCTTGGCGTGTAAACTCCTTCGTAGCTGGATATGTCATCAATCGAAATGGCGGTGTCGTCATTGCGTATCGTGGCTTGTCCAGCACCCACCGCGTAGTCTGGCGTGGTCGTGGATAGCAGGAGCCAAAAGGTCTCGTTGGCTTCGGGCGTCTGATCACCGTTCACGGTGACTTGGACGGTCGTTGCGGATTCCCCGTCCTCGAATAGTATTTGCCCCGAAGCCGCCAGATAGTCCGTGCCTGACGTACCCGAACCATCGGCCGTCGTCCAGTCGACGATCACCTGGCCGGACAGGTCTCCGACACGTCGAATCGTAAATGTTGCCGTCGATGTCGAACCGCTGGACCCTTCCATCACGCCAGGAAAATCAGCGGCGATATACTGCTGGGTCTTAATCTTGCCGGCGTTGCCGGCGCTGTAGATCCCCAGCACTTCATTAGCTGTGAGGGCCCGGTTATATACCGCGAGTTCATCAATTAGCCCATCGAACGGAAAATTGTGTGGCGAAGTGGGGTAACCCCCGTGATTTCCGATGCCTATGCTCGGATTACTGGCGGGGTCGAGATCGCGAAACGGACGCACACTCGTGACGGTATCCGCCGCGAGTACGCCGTCGACGAAGAGTCGCATGTTGCCCGTGGCGTGGTCCAGTGTCCCCGCCAAGTGAACGAATCGGTTCAACGGGACAGGTGCCGCGACGCTTGATGAGCCAGTAAGCGACGTGACCATAAACCTGGCCGTGCCATTCTCCAGTACGTCCATCACGTAGGGATCTAGTCCACCTCGGTCGTCTCCGCGGAAAAGAACTACCCCACCCGGACTCGGGTAGGAGCGAACAAGGACCCATCCCTCGATGGACATCGACTCTGTCAGCTGGAGACTCTCGGAGTCGGCGACCTGAGCGCGATCATCGACGCCGTCGAAGCTAAACGCCTGTCCGACCTCGCCTGCGGCATATGTCGCACCATTAAATAGGGAGGCATTGTTCATTCCCATCAGGTCGGCCGTTGTGTTGTCCGCCGCCCACCAACTGACGAGGCCACTGGGCGGAGCCACGGTAGCCAGCAACCTTCGATCCTCAAGTCGTTCCGCTACGAGTCTTCTGTGACGCTGCCGTCTTTGTTGCACGACATTCGTTTGTAGCGACCGCTTCGAGCCTCGCGTTGCTCGATACTTCGTGTGCGGCGTGGTAAACATCGTTCTTCCCTCTGGTGCGGTTGGTGGATATTCTGTGCTACAATGGAAACGGCCATCGTCCTGGGCGCGCAGAACGAGCCGCGCGGGGGATGTCTGGCCCGGTGAGGACTGTCACTTGGCGCCGTGGGCCTCACCGGGCGGTTTACGATTACTTGCCTCACGGTAACAATGTGGAATGAACGGCCATCAGCCCCAGCCCCCGTAGGACCTGTGGCCAGTTCCTCCTCGCGTGCTTATAACAAAAGTTCCTCGATCGAGTTCGTTTGTTGTGTCGGGAGACCCTGCGATGGCGATCATTGTGGAAGCCACATACGAAAATGGGGTGCTCAAGCCGGCCGAGCCGCTGCCGCTCAGCGAGCACCAGAAGGTACAGATCACGGTCCACACGGGCGAGAGCCGCGTCAGCTCCACCGCAGGGTTGGTCGGCTGGAAAGGGGATGCCGAAACGGTGGAACGGGTCGCCCTGGAACCTGACTTCGGAACCGAAGAATGCCCCTGACGCTGGCCGACATTCCTGGCGGCGCAGCCGTGTTCTTGGACGCCAACGTATTCGTCTACCACTTCGCGCCCCATCCCGTCTTGCACCTTCCATGTCAGCAACTCTTGGAACGATGCGCGAAACAGGAACTGGTCGGGTATACCTCTGCGCATGTGTTGACCAATGTGGCCCATCGCACCATGACCCTGGAGGCAATCGACCGGTTTGGCTGGCCGACTGCCGGCATCGCTCGACACATGCTGCGGCATCCCGCTGGTGTCCGGCAGCTGACCCGGTTTCGCCAGGCCATCGACGAGATCCCCGACTTCGGTATCCACATCCTGCCGATTACCGCGCACCTCGTTTCCGTGGCAGCCGCCATCACTCAGCAAGTCGGACTGCTGAGCGGTGATGCCCTGATCGTCGCAGTGATGCAAGAACATGGCCTTGTAAACCTCGCCAGTCATGATGCCGACTTCGATCGCGTGTCGAGCCTCATTCGTTACGGGCCAGCCTGAACTGGCCAGTCTCTGCGGTACGTGTATCAACATCGTTTCGCTTCACATATCTGCACCTGTGTGCAAAGTCGGTCCTCAACCTGCTCAGGCCGCAGGTGGCTGAAACGTGAGTTACGGATGGACCGAACTTACATACCGTCCGCCAGGCCTGACTCCAGAGAGTCGCCGTCTGTCGCATTCCAGGCCGCAAACAGTTCGTCGCGGACCTGGTGCCGGTGGACGCTGACCGGGCGGTGTCGTTGCGCTGGATCGATAGCCTCCGTGGCAGGCCGCGATTGCACTGGTGTGCGTGGCCATGCCATCTCGAACGTGTCCCAGCTGTCATCATCTGAAAAAGCTTCTGCGATCGACACGAGCGGTCGGTCAATCGTGTAGGACACGAGATCGTTCTCCCAGGGTATCCAGCGATCTGAACACATCCAGGCGACCGTCAACCGTTCAGGTCGTGTCGCCAGCGGGATCAGCGCCGGTTGGCTCGTTCGTTGCGCAGCGGCCGCTGGCGGATCGGCGATGCCTTGCGGGTTGGTATTGCCGGCTGCTCAGCGGATAGGTGGCCACCAGTGCAAACGGTTCGTCGCCATACGCCCCCTGGTACTCGAAGATGGCATCTGCCAGCGAGTCGACCACCCAGATGTTGCGACTCGCCCCCGTCGGGTCAATCGTTACGCCACTCGACGCGCTGTTGACGGCCGGTAAATCAAAGCCGTCCACAAGTGACCCGTCGCTGCGGTTGTATCTCCAGATGTTGTCTTCGTTGCGACTGTCGTCGTCCGTGATCCAGATGTACGTTCCGTCGGTCGTGATCCCGGTCGGATTCTCGTTGACCGAGGGCAACACCCAGCTCGATGTCGGAGAGTGACTGCCTGAGGTCCACGTCGCTCCGCCGGCAAAATACAAGACCGCTTTGTGCAACGGGTCCTTGGTACGGCCTTCCAGGATCCAGATATCCACGCCGTCGGTGGCAATGCCCTTGGGAATCTTCAGCCCTGTTGCGACCCAACTGCCTACCGGCTCGCCGTCGGGACCATATACGTACACTGAGCAATTCCGGTCGACGACCCATAACTGGGTTCCCTGCGGGTTGGAGGTAACCCCTTCCGGAGCGCTATTGGCCAGTAACCAGGTGCTGTCGGCCAGCGCATCGACGTCGGAATTGTATTCAAATGTCTGATCCGAGTTGGCATCGACAACGTAGAACTTGGTTTCCGTCGCCAGGGCATCATCGTCCAACAGCGTGGCCACACCCGCGGCATCCACGATGCTCGCGTTCGTGGCGCCATACAACTCGACGGCAAACGCCTCGAGCCCCTCTACTTCCAGGTCGTCAATAGTGGGAACCACGATGACTCGCGACGTCGCTCCCGGTGGAAACGTCAATGTACCAAGGACCGCGGAATAATCGCTTCCTGCCTCAGCTGAGTCATTGATCGTACTCAGCTGTGTGTCAAAGCTGACGCGGACCTCCAGGGCGCTCGCTGAAGCCAGGCTGACGGTGAACACGGCAGCCGGTTGGTCGCCGTAGGCCAGGACTTCGTTCGTGCCACCGCTGTTGACATACAGCATTCCATTGTTCCCAAACGCCAGGTCGCGCGGGTTGTCGAGGCCGCCGCTCCCAGCCGGCGCGAACTCGTCCATGAATTGCCCATCAACGTCGTAGCGGAGGACAGCGTCCGTCGCGGCGCCGGTAACATAGAGTTGGCCCGCCCGAAAGACGACACCGTGCGGCCACGCCAGTCCGCCGCTGCGACTCGGTACGAAGGCATCCATCCACTGGCCGGTACTGCCGTCGTACCGAAGAATGCTGTGCGTGGCACTGCTGGCGACGTAAAGCTGGCCGTCGTCCCCAAACGTCAAGCCTTCCGGACCGTTCAACCCGCCGGATTCGTCGACGTTCGTGGTCTCCGGATCGTCACCCACGAACACCCCGAGGAAATTCCCCGTCGCGTCGTACCGCAGCACACTATTGGTGGATCGGCTACTGACGTACAACTCGCCGAGCTGGCCGAACGTCATCTCGTTCGGCCAGTCCAGTCCACCACTCTCGTCCACCTCCGTCGTAGCCGGATCATCACCAACGTAGACATCCAGGAAGGTGCCGTCGGCATCGTAGCGAAGTATTTGATTGGTGCTCTGGCTGCACACGTAGAGATTGCCGTCAGGGCCGAAGGCCAGTCCGCCCGGGTGTTGAAGTCCGCCATCGCCCGCGGTAATGAATGCGCCGCGCGACTCCCCCGTGTTTCCATCGAATCGAAGCACGCTGTTCGTGTAGACGCTGCTGACATAGACATCACCCCCCGACGCGATCTCAAGTCCCGACGGGAAGACAAGTTGATCCCCTTGTCCGCTGACAAAGTGACCCATGAATTGCGGTATGTATTTGCCCTCCGTTGCCGTTACGTCGTTGACTGACACTGTCGTGTCGTCGTTGAAGACCGATACTCGGCCACGACTTTCCACGACGGTTACCGGGCTGGAAACAAGATCGACGTAAAAAGTCTCGTGACCTTCGACCAACTCGTCACCGTTGACGTAGACCGAGATATATTCGGTTACTTCCGTCTCCGTGGCGGCCAGGTTCAGGGTGAGTGTGCCAGCGGTTATCGCAGCAAAGTCGCAATCCTCGGCTGTAGCGGTTCCATTGGTGGTTCGGTAACCAATATCAACAGACAAGGGCGAGGACGTGTCGCCCGAGCGGCGAAGAGTCACCGGCAGGCTGAGCAGCGTCTGCCCGGTATCTCCCTCGATCGCTTCCGCGTCGCCCATCTCCACAACCGTGCCGGTATCGGAAAGCGTCGTGTACTGCCAGTTCAAAATGTCGTGATTCTGCCAGCCACCACCCGTGGCCGCCGTGAACCCCAGCCAGGCTTGGCCGTGGTCAAGTGCCAATAGTTCGCTCAGATTTACCGGCACGGTAAGCGCCGGCGAACCCGCGTGGTCCAGGTAGATACTCAGAGTACCCGGCGCATAGTCGATTTGCACGGTATGCGGCAATCCGTCGTTAAGGTCAAAGGACGGGGTCGTCCAGCCGAGCGAGGCGCTGTGGTACCAATCGTTGGTGTCGATCCCCATCGATTGCACGCTGATATGGTTGTTGTTCGGATCACCGGCTTCCGTGTTCTGATGCGTGTCGAATTCAATGGCCAGACTGTTGGGGAACAGGTAGCCCAATGTTCCGCCGCCACCGCTGAGCGCGGTGTTGCTGTAGTTCTGAATGACAAAGGCGAATCCATCTGAGTTGTCTTCACCACCAGCACCTTCGGTCAATTGGAACGTGAAACTGCTCGAGAACTCGACGGAAACATACTGCTGAACATCAAACCACGCCGCGCCTTCCAAGCCACCGGCGGCAGCAGTCAGCCGCAGGATATGCTCTTGCGTAATGAAGGCATCGTTGACCAGTGTCAGACCTGTCGGATCACCGAAATCCGGAACAAAGTAGATACTCGGAACGGCATCGTCATCCTGGATCAGTCCGCTGCCGACATCGTCGACGATCGTAGCATCCACCGCGTTGGACAGGTGGACGGCAAACGTTTCGTCCGCCTCCACGGCCGTATCTCCATAGACGTCTATCGTGATCGTCGCGACGCTTGCTCCCGAGTCAAACTGAAGTGTACCGCTGTGCGCTGCATAATCGACTCCTTCGGTTGCCGTGCCGGGGACCGTGGCAAAGTCGACACGCGATACCTGCGAAATGTCACCACTTCGTGTGACCGTAAAGACAAACGCAGTCGTGCCAGCATCACCTTCATTGCATTGCACATCGGCGATCGACAAAACCGGTTCCGCGCCAATGATCTCGAGCGACCAGTTCGTCAGGCTACCGGTCTCCCCCTTCCGATCGTCGGTCACTTCCAGGGTCCAGCTGCCGAGCCCATCTTCGCCCTGGAAATCAGCAAGAGATCCTTCTGGGCGGTAGACGCCGCTGAAGGGTGCCGTGGCGGTGGTGATCGGTGTCGCCGCATCATCATCCAAGGTGGTACCGAGAAAGTTGTCCTCGTTGCCACCGACATCGGTGAACAGTTCGACCCTGGTACCCGAGGGACTGATCAAGAACACGTCCAGGTCCTGATCGCGGGTGTGGTTGATGTTGAGTGTCACATTGACATCCCCGATCGTCAGCTCATCGGGCACTTCGATCATCGCCGTCCGCGTCCCTGCATCGGGAATCGAGCCCCCCGTGCCGGAGTAGGTGGCTGAGCAGTCGGCGCTCTTCGAGCATTTCGAAGAAACAGCGACGAAAGCACGCTCGATCGCGATTCGCGCTGCGCCGCGTCCGACAGTTGTTGTGCAGTGCATGAGACATCTTTCGTTCCTCCGGTGCGGTACGTAAATGCGTTTTCTGTGCTACAATAAAGACGGCCATCGCCCCGGGCGCGGAGACTGAGCCGCGCGGGGGATGTCTGGCCTGGTAAGGACTGTCACTTGGCGCCGTGGGCCTCACCGGGCGGTTTTGTTCGCCGTGCTGGCGTTGGACTACTGGTGATCGTCCTTGGTCGACATTCTCTCTTGTTCGACGGGCTGTGTGTCGAGCTTAGCTGTTGACTGCAGCAGGTCGCAGTGCGTGTCCTCGATGCCTAACAACTCGGCTGCTTCCCGGCGAAGCAGCATTTCTGTGGAATCATGCAGTCGCTGCTGATCCATCCGCTTGGTCGGTCCCCATGAAGAAATCACAACATTTCCGGCAGGCATGTGCCCAGGTACCACAAAATCGCACATCCTGATCCGACAGGCCCACCATGGTCTCAGCCTGCTCGACCGCTTGCCGGTAGTGCTGGTTGACAGCAAGCCAATCGTCGAAATGTTCCATGACCCGCGCCGATGTGAGCAGATTTTGCACGTAGCTCATGCGGAAGAGCGGAATCTTTGGACAATCGCCTGTCAGTGCCTGATGCAATTCGTTCGATTGCCGGCATGCTACCAACGCATCGTCCCATTTTTCTGCTCCTGCCAGTGACTCAGCAAGACACTGGTACCCCATGGCATAATGCCAGCGGAAAGTAGGATTGGCGGGTTGATCCTGCAGCAAAATCTCTTTCTGCTCGAGAGCCAGCCGATAATACTGTTCTGCCTGGTCGAAGTGGCGTTCTGCGGTCAGCACCAGGGCGTAGTTGTGGTAGGCTAAGGCGAGGATAAACCGCGGCCAGGGTCTCTCGGAAGATGCAGCGACGATCGGCTTTTGCACCTGGAAAGCCAGGCGAAAATCATCCAGCGATTCGTGCGGCCGACCCGTGTCGTAATACCACAATCCTCGCTTGGAAAGGGCGTGGGCCGCGTTCTTGAGCAGTGCTTCGATGCGATCACGCAATTCTCCACTGCCCCCGCAAGTTTGATCCAGGTAGTGGGCGCGGGCCGACAAGTCGGATAGATCGAGTGCCGCGGAGAAAATATCAAGTTCGTTCATGGCTCATGCCTCTTAGCAGGAGCGTGCTGGGCTCCATCTAACAGTGCGAAAAATCGCCGCAAAAGGTGTCACGAGGAGCCAAGAAAACTCCAAAAAAGAGAATAACACTCGCCCCGGATGCAGCGACCACTTCAGTAGCGGGCTGAAGCATCCAGTTCCTCCAACAGCCAGGCCTTGGCGTAAACCCAATAGCGCTGGGCGGTTCGCGTGGAGATTCCCAGCGCCAAGGCGGCTTCCTCCAGAGGGAGTCCGGCGAAATATCTTAATTCCACGAGGCGCGCGACCGGCGGGTTCTCGCCAGCGAGCTTCTCGAGCGCTTCGTGGATGGCCAACACCTCGTCCGGCACGTCGGGCTGGCAGACGCCGTCGGGCGGCAGCGTCCGTCGCTGCCAATTTCCTCCTTGCTTCAGGCTGCGTTTGCGGCGCGCATGCTCCACGATGATCCGCCGCATGGCCACCGCGGCCGCCCCGAAAAAATGGCCCCGGCTGTTCCAGTGTTGGGCCTTCTCCACGTCCACGAGCCGGATGTACGCCTCATGCACCAGCGCCGTGGCCTGCAGGGTCTGGTCCGGTTGCTCGTGGGCCATTCGCTCCGCCGCAAGTTTCCGTAGCTCTTCGTACACCAAGGGAAGCAGCTGCCCGGCGGCCGACGGATCGCCGTCGTTGATCCGAGACAGAATACGTGTGGCGTCGGACATGGTAAGTGGCTCGCCTGAGACTCCGCCCGTCCGTGATCTTATCACACTGTGTGTGCCACACCGATATTCTCCCCCCGAGAAACCGGATAATGCAACGCGCGGCCGAAGTGGCCCGGCCGTGGCTGCAGAAAATGCAACTCTGCCGCAGATTTTTTTCTTGCCGACCCGCGCCCACCCGACGGACTGGAACCTGTCCCACAAGTTATTGGTTCAAGAGTTGTGCGCCGAGCCAATCCTGTAGAACCCGCTCCGGCGGTGAGCGGTCGCTGGGCTGGCGGGCGACGAGATTCAAGTGTTGGGCACGGATCATCTGCCGCGCGAATCTGTCGGCGGCCTGCTGCTGTGGGGTCGGATCCAGCGTGAACATCGAGGGGGCGACCGCCACCACGTCCCACTCTTGCCGACCGAAGCTGAGCGACCAATTCAAGATCCAACTGTACGCGCGGATCGCTTCTTCCGAAGCCGACTCGACAGGTGGCGTGACCGCCGCGGGAACGGCGATCACAACGAGGTCAGGAGGCGTCTGACGCACTGCCTGCGCGGCCGCTTCGATCTCGGCAAGCGACTGGCCGCTCGTCGGCCAACTCTGCATTTGGACCTCTGTCGCAGGGAGCAGGGCCTTCAGCGCCGCGTAGAGCAGCTTGTCCAGCGGTTCCATCGCCAGGACGCGCACCGGTTTGCCGGCTTGCACCAGCGACAGAGTCCTTGGCAGGGTCGGTTGCGGCGGACCGATTTCGTTGAGCGACACCTCCCGGCCGGTGATGGCTCGGGCAAGAGTTTCCGCATTGAGCTTGTGGCCGTCCATATTGGGATGGATCTCGTCGCTCAGCAGGAGCCGCCAGGCCAGCGGATCGCGTGCGTGGATCGCTTCATAGGCGGCGTAGAGGTCGCATACCGGCGCCTGCTGCTCGGCGGCGACCTGCTTTATGGCATCGCAGTATTCGACCAGCCTGGAAACCGGCCGAGCGGGGGTGGTTATGACGGAATTGGGCGTGCAGAGCATCACCTCGGCTCCGACCGCGCGGCAACGGCGGAGGATCTCGGCCAAATTCGCTCGAAAGTCCGCCAGCGGCAGAGCGGTCAGGTCGTTCAAGCCGAACATCACGGTGACCAGATCGGGCCGGTGGTCCAGGACATCTGTTTGAAGGCGATTCAGTCCATCGGAAGTCTTGTTGCCGCTGATGCCGGCGTTGACAACCGTCACCTCCGAATCTGGATGCGTCAGCTGCAGCGCTAACTTGAGCATCTCGGGATAGGCGCATCGTCCGCCCGTGTGGTAATAGATGCCAGTCACACTGTCACCCAGACAGACGATCTTCACCGCTTGGCCGGCCCGCAGTTTGTCAGGTGTTTTCTGGAGGGCCGACGACCGCGGTTCGCCGCGGAAAGCGACGCTGTAAAGGTCCGCGTTCTTCAGGGTGAACCGCAGGACCACTGCCTTGCTCGCCGTTGCCGAGATGTCGGTCTGGCCGGCGAATCGTACGCTGTGCCGCAGGTCGTCGCCTGTCAGCGGCTCGGAAGGCGAGAAACCTGCCAGCGGCGTGTCGGTGGCCACGATTGTCGTGTTGCCGGTATCGGTGCAGCTGCCACGGACGACGGGCCTGAGTGTGCCGAGCGGTACTCCCACAGCGTGCTGTTCGACATCGTCGGAAAAGAGCACTTTGGCCGTGGCGTACGCGCCGGCCGACTGGACAACGAGCAACAGCAGGAACGTGGCGGACTTCGGACAATGGTGCCGCATGGGTTCACTCCTCACTGGCCGAAGATTGCTAAGGATGCTGCTGTTGGGCGAGGCACTTCTTCGCTGAACACGGCGCTCGCCGTGCCACGTCATGAACGGACCACACTGGGAACCGTTCCCCCAGCCAAACAGGAAAGTCGAAAAACGAAAAACGAAAACCGAAAACCGAAAATCCCCCAAACAACAAATCGCCGCGCAAGGATCCAGCGACTTCCTCCCCTTCTATCCCCCTTCTATCCCCTTTTCCCTTCCTTCCTTCCTTCCTCCCTTTCTAGAAAACAAGTCCGCGCTTGGCAACTGGATGTTGGATGCGCCGGGGCCCCGATTAATTTCCGGGGCATTGAGAGATCTGGTCGAAACCGGGTGACTTTTGCTGGCACGCCATCAGTCGCTCGTACCCTGCGCAGCGCCCGCGGCCTGTCCGGCGAGTTCTGCTCGGTGTTCCGTCGGCGCGAAAGATCGGCGCGACCGGTACGGAAGTTCCCCGAACGCTCGTGACTGGTCGACCAGACCACGTTTCATCGCCTTGCCGGCAACTATTGCTCGCCCCAGCGCGGCGCGATGACCGGACTGGGGATCGAGAGCTTTTCCTCGACAAGAAACCTCTTAACGCGGCCTGTGGCCGCAACCAAAACGGGAAATCCGAAATCCCAATATCGAAATCCCAAACAAATTCGAAATCCAAAATTCGAAATCCAAAACCTCCGCTGCCGGCAAAACCGCGGCGGGCGGGCCTCAAGCAGATTCTCACCAGCAGCATGCCACTGCGTCCTCCGTTGTCCCTTCCTCCCTTCCTCCCTTTCTCCCTTTCTCCCTTTCTCCCCAATTTCTGTGCTTCGAATTTCGGATTTTATTCCCAACATGCGCACACCGTGCGCGCATGTTACCAACGAACACTCTACCGCTGGCTCGCCGCGAGCAGATCGAGCAGTTCCTCGTCCAACAGTTCGGTTACTCCATCGGTGATTGTATCGAAAATCCTTGCCTGCCCAGCTTCCGCGTACTGTCGCTCCCCCGCCACATAGTCCAGGGGGGTCAGAGGAAGCATCCACAGATCGCTGCCGACAACGGTCGTGCTGGGCATGTCGCTTGCCAGAATCGATGCATCCGCCAGTTCATCAAATGCCCTCTCCAGCCGGTGTTCCGGGAGCAGCAGTGGCGAGGCCACAGCCGATCTCAGCAGGTCGTGCCCGATCATCGGCGTGTTGCCCGGCAAACGCCGAGTGCCGAGTGGCAGCGTGGCACACATCAGGTCGTCGGCGAGTTCGCTGTGGTCGTAGCCCAGCAGGTGGCCGATCTCGTGCGACAGCACCGAGAGCAGATCGACGCGCCCCGCCGCGGGTGTCGTGCGACCGGTGTGCCACCCTGCGCCGTTCGCATCGAGGTCCAGCGTGATGGTGTGACCGAAGGCGGCGCCGAGTTGCCCTGCTGGGAGATCGTCCAGTTCCACCGTCAGCTGGGCGGGTGCCGCAGCGTGCGAGCCCGTCGCCCACAAGGCGACGGCCCAGGGCATCAACTGCTGAACGTGGCCGAGTGTCACGGTCTGGCCGCCGAATTGCTCCCCAAAGCCCGCCATCAAGGCCAACCCGTCGTCGTTGACGATCGTGCCCAGACCTTGCGTGCGCAGGATCTCGCCATTCATCGCATTGGTCAGGTTCACATAGAACGTCTCATCCGATTCCGCGACCCGATCACCCTTGACGCCCACGTTGATGGTCTTACTGGTTTCCCCGGCCGCAAACGACAGCGTGCCGCTGGTGGCATAGTAGTCAACGCCCGCCGTCGCCGACCCGTTGGCCGTGGCGTAGTTGACCGTGACGCTCCCCGATGTGTTTCCGCCGCGCGTGACGATGAATGCAAACAGAGTGGTGCCGTTCTTGCCTTCGTTCTTCGACACGTCGTTGATCGAGAGCGTTGCGGGGCTCGATTCCACAACGTTAATCAATACCGTGCCCGTATCTTCAGCCGCCTGGCCGTCTCGAACCAGATAGGTGAAGCCATCCGACCCGACATATCCGCTGTCGGGCGTGTAGTTGAATGACCCGTCGCCGTTCAAGACAAGCAAGCCATGTGCAGGTCCTGTGGCGAGCACCGCAGTCAACGGATCGTTGTCCACGTCGGTATCATTGGCCAGCACGCCGGTCGCCGCAGGCACATTCAGGAGCGTATTGACGAGGGTCGAGTACTGATCGTCGGCGGCCACGGGTGCATCATTGACTGAGCTGACGGTCACCAGCACGTTCGCCGTGGCCGTACCCCCGCGCCCGTCACTGATCGTGTAGGAAAAGCCGTCGGTGCCAAAATAGTTCGGACTGGGAGTGTATGTGAGCGTGCCATTGCCGTGGTTCACCACGGCGCCGTGGCTGCCCTGAGTAACCGACTCGACCTGCAGAATGTCTTGGTCCGGATCCGAGTCATTCGCCAACACATTGATGATGGCAGCCGTGTCCTCCGCAGTCGTGGCCGCGTCATCCACGGCGACCGGCAACTGGTTCGGTGGTCCGGCCAGACTGGTGGCGATCAACCGGACGTTGTCGACGTTGGCATCCTCGGCGGAGCCGTCCATTTTCGCCCGAAAGCGGAACTGGAAGTTCGACACCAGGTAGCTGCCGTCAATGTTTATAACGGGACTATGCCAGACGTTTTCGACATCCACATTGCCGCGCAGCTTGGCCACCTCCTGCCAGCTGGTGCCATTGAACAGGTCCAATGCCAGATATTCACCGGTGTCCAGCCCGCTTTCGATGAGCCAGTCGAAGGCGAGTTCCGCGCTGCCATACGGCAGGAGGTTGATCGGACTGGCGATCGTCAGCGTGGCATCGGACGCACTTCCATCCACCTCGGCGCAGTAGCTGCCGTCTGTCTTCCGCTGCGTCGAAGTGTACCAGTCGTTCTGGCTGTCTTCGACCCACAGGCCGTTCCACTGGCCGAGTTCGAAACTGTCGGTGAAGAGGGGGACGTTCTCGTTGTCGCGAATCGCAACGATTCCTTGAGCGTCCGCGATGAAGGCGCCCGTGGTGCCGATGAGATTCGCGAAGAAGTATTCGGTTCCTTCGAGATCGGCATCATCCAGGAGCGGAACGAGAATCGTACTTGTCGTGAATCCGGGCGTAAACGTCACCGTTCCGTTGGCTGCAAGATAGTCGATTCCCGAGGTTGCCGAACCATCTGATGTCTCATAATGTGCTGTCACAGGAAGGTTGCTGGCTGTGGACAACGTAAGTGTGACTACAGCTTCCGGTTCGTTGCCAAACCTGAATACTTGACTGTTGCCCGTTGCCGTCACGTACAGGTCTCCGTCAGGCCCAAAGACCATCCAGTTTGGATCTATCATGCCGCCACTCCCCGGAGGCACATAGTCATCCACGTACGTGCCACCAGCAGTGAAACGCATGATTCTCTCGTTGTAGTGGCTTGTCACATACATAAGATCATCCGGCCCAAAGATGAGTTTCGCGGGACGAACTAGTCCTTCGCTCGCGCCAACTCCCAAGTACGCCCCCGTCATGGCATCGTACTTGAGAATCTGGTTTGTCCCCGCGCTCACGACGTACAAGGCGCTGCCGTCCGGTCCGAAGGCCAGGGCGAACGCGTCCGTCAAGCCACCGGATCCGGATGGGACATAGGTGCCAATCGGCTGACCCGTCGCACCGTCGAACCTGGCGACATTGTCGCTCTCGGAACAGGATACATAAAGCTCGGGGACTTTGTCGGCGTTCACGTCGGGCCCGAATACAATTCCGTCCGGATGGTTTATGCCGCCGCTGTTGGCTTCCACAAATACATCGACAAACGCGCCGGACAGAGCGTCATATCGCAGCACCTCATCCGTGTAGGAACTGGCCACATACAGATAGCCATCCGTATGAAACACCATGTCTCGTACGCCGTCTATTTTGTGAAGTGGACTGTCATTGGCCATGAAGGTGTCAATGAACTCGCCAGTCGATCCTTGGTAGCGGCGAATGGTATTGTATCCTGGCCCAGTGCCCACAGCCGTGTACAGGTTTCCGTCCGGTCCGAACGTTAAGGGGTTGAAATGAGCCCAGGGAATTCCCTGAACGAACGCACCGCGATAGTGAGCCGTGTCGTCACCTTCAGTGGCCGAAGCGTCGATGACAGCGATTTGGCGCTGAGATTCATCATCGATTATCGTGACAACACTCATTCCGTCGGCAATGGCTGCGCCGACCGAATTACCGAGCAGTATCGAAAACACTTCACTGTTTTCCTGGTGTGTGTCATCGTTGGCAACCAACACGACGTGCCGCGTCGTCTGGCCTGCGGCAAACGTAACTGTTCCAACTTGTCCCGTGAAGTCGCTGCCCGCTGTAGCGGTACCGTCGGCTGTTGCGTAGCTTACACTTACGGTGGTCGCACTTGGCTCCGAGAGTGACACGGTTACGCCACCGTTGTATCGGAGAACTTCGTTCGTGTCACGACTGCTGACCAGGAGTCTCCCTTGTGAATCAAATACGATTCCTATGGCTGGCCGTACTGACATGGATGCACTTGAGATCGGGTCATCCAGAAACTCCCCTTGCGCGTTGAAGCGATGCACAGCGTTCGTGGCTGCATCGGTCACGTAGAACCTGCCTTCTTGATCGAACGCTAGTCCACGCGGTATCCCCAGGCCGCCAACTCCAGGTGCGATATGAGTCGCAATATATCTGCCCGCGGTTGGTTCGAAGCGCAAGACCGCGCTATTCGTCAGTGTACTGGCGACGTATAGGTCTCCGTCGGGTCCAAATAGGATGTCGAGAGGACCGTCCAGTCCACCGCTTCCCGGAGCGACAAAGGTAGCACCAGATTGGTCGAACGCGGGCAATGGAGCCCCAGGAGAGGTTCCTGTCGGGCCTTGGTAGCGGAGCACCGCATCGGTGTCCCGACTGCTGACGTAGAGGTTGCCGTCGCCTCCAAAGCACATCCCGATCGGCGTGCTCAGTCCACCAGATCCAGCAGGTACGAACGTGTCCAGATAGGCACCGGTGACACCTTCGTAGCGAAAAACGGCATTGTTTCCGCCAGCAACGTAGAGGTGACCATCCGGACCGAAGGCTAAGTCAATGGGGTTAGTAAGTCCGCCCGAGTTCGATGTCACAAACGTGCCGATCAGTTGCCCCGTTAGGGCGTTATACCGCAGCACGCTGTTCGTTCCGCCTGAAGTAACGTAAACATTTCCATCCGGGCCCAGTGTCAGGTCTTTAGGGCTGGACAATCCTCCGCTGCCGGCAGTAATGAACGCGCTCACATTGCCCATTTCGTACATCGACGAGTCCGCTATCGAGATTACGGCCGAGAGAAGGTGTCGATCCTCCAGTCTCTCCGCACCGAGCGTTCGTCCGCGTTCATTTCTTCGTCGCCCGACTTTCGCGTACAGCGACCGTTTCGAGCCTCGCGTTGCCCGATACTTCGTGTGCGGCGTGGTAAACATCGTTCTTCCCTCCGGTGCGGTTGGTGGATATTCTGTGCTACAATACAAACCGCCATCGTCCTGGGCGCGCAGAACGAGCCGCGTGGGGGATGTCTGGCCTGGTGAGGACTGTCACTTGGCGCCGTGGGCCTCACCGGGCGGTTTTTGCTCAAGTCCGCAGCACGGAATTCATGTCCTGCCGGACTCGTTGTTCTCACGACCACCCGCCGCCGACACCGACGCTTCATTCCAGACGGCTCTCGCGGAACATCTGGCTCACGAGTGGTCGGACTTCTCGGTTTCCCGCAGTGGCGTCTTCGACTCATCCATTGGTGCAGCTGATTCCAGATTGACTCTGAGTAGTTCTTCTGCCTCCGCACGATAGCGGCCAGTATCCTTGTCGGCCGGGTTGTCCTTCATCCACACTGCGGCCCGGTCATACCATTTGCGTGCCGCGTCCTGTTCGCCCAACCGCCAGTGGGCCATCGCCAGGAACAGGCATCGTTGGGCATGTGTTTGCCCTTCGTTACCGTTGACCAAGTTCACGGGGCCCAATTCGGCAGACTTGTTCAGAGCGGCAATCGTCTCCTTCCATCGACCACTGCGGTAATGGACCACGCCGAGCGTGAACCAGGGGATGGCGTGGGTGGGTGCCAATTCCACGGCCTTCATGGCATGGGATAAGGCAGCGACAAGATCGCGCGAAGCCTCATCCGCCGTGTCGGAGAGTCTTTGTGCCAAGTTGCAGTGGGCGATCAAGAAATCCGGCTTCACCCGCACAATCTCGCGCCATTCGGCGATCGCCTCCAAGACCTTTCCCTGGTCATCCGCGAGTATGCACGCGATGTTGTTGCGCGCATCCACGTTATCCGGATCACGCCTTAAGATCTCTCGCCACTCGGCGATAGCCTCGTCCTGCTTCCCCGGTTGTCTCGACAGGCTCCACGCGAGCGAGAACCGAGCATCGGTAGAGTCTGGGTTGAGGCGTACAGCCTCACGGCACTCGGCGAGAGCGGCTTCCCGCTGACCGATCGCATTCAGAGCACGGGCCAGATTAAGGTGGCCGCGGGCATCGGCGGGGCGGAGCCGCAGGGCTGCGCGATACGCGGCGATCCCCTCGTCCATGTTGGCTTGTCTTGTCAAAGCGATCCCGAGATTGAAGTGCGCTGCCGCGAATTCAGGATTCAGCCGGATCGCCTCGCGAAACGCCGTTTCCGCCGCGACAAAATCGTGGACCTCGTCGCAGAGCAAGGTCCCCAACGCATTCCAGGTGAAGGCGTCCTCCGGATCGCGTCGTATCGCCTCGCGGAACGCGGCAATGGCCTCCTCTGCCTTCCCCTGGGCCGCCAGGATCTTTCCCAGATTACTGTGGAACTCGACACCGTCGGGTTGTATGCGCAATGCCTCTTGCATTTCCGCGACCGCTTCCTCCAGTTTGCCTTGTTCGAACAGAACTGCGGCCAGGCTGCAATGTGCCCCGGCGTAATCGGGCTGGATACGGAGCGTCTCCTGGAATTCGGCGAATGCCTCGTCACGTTTCCCGTGAGCGGCCAGAGCGCAGCCGAGATTGAGATGCGCGCCAGCGCTGTCCGGCCGCAGGGCCACCACCACACCATAGAAATGTGTCGCCTCTTCCAGTTGAGGTGGAGTGGCGCGGTAGAGAGCTGACGCAAGGATGTTGTTCGTCCAGACATCACTCGGGTGTCGCTGCTGGACACGTCGTAATATCGCCACCGCGCACTCTTCTGCTTTCACAAAGAGCAGCTCTGTCGCCAACCGGTTGAGAGCTCCCACCGGCTGTCCATCAAGGTCGACTTCGTCAGCGAGTGTCTCGAGAGCAACTCGGCGTTCGCCGTTTTCCTGCAGGTCGCATGCCTGCCGTAACCGCTGCCGCCAGGAGTCCTCGTCGGCGGCAGCGAGGACGGCTCGGAGCCAGTTGCGAATAATGTCCCGTTGGATTTCGACGACTTGTGTTGACGAGTGGCCCGGCGGGAGGACCTCGAGCCGCACGGTTATTTCCGGCCCGGCAGGCGATAACAGCTGGACGACTTCCGCGGCGGTCTTGCCGCGTAGGTTCACAATTGGCCCCGCGTGTCCTTCTCCGACACCGACAAGGTGGACCCCCGGTTTCAGCTGTCCATCGTTGGCGGCGGGGCCGCCGGGCATCACGTGGGTAACGACAACTTGATCGGGCTCGACGGAGAAACGGAGGCCAATGGGAGTCGCTGCGCACGCCGCCCACTCATCGACTGCCGCCAGCAAGCCTTCGCGCACGGCGTCAGGTCGACTTAAAAGGGTGCGTGCTACTTCCTTGGGCGGGGCTGTGCCGATCGGCAGGCCGTAATCGGTCAAGGCCTGGCGCAGAATCGAGATCATGGCCTGATCGTCGAAGGTGGAAGTCCAGACGTCTGTGTCGGCTCTCGCCAGCCACGCAGACTCCAGCGTCTCCAGAAACTGTCGATCGCGCCGTTCCCGCTCCAATTCGTCCACCAGGGCGCGGACCCGGGCCACGGTCGCGTCCTCGGCCGGGCCTATCTCCACCAGGGCCAGCGCCGCTGCGCCTGTTCGCGGGCGTGCAGCAACGTGGTGACGCCGTGCTTATCGTCCTTTAACGACTCGCCGCGCAATCGGGCCACCTGGGTCAGGGCATCGTTGATGCCTTGCTGCACCTTCAAACGCCGGTCTGCTAATTCGCGCCGTTGGTCGGCCAGTTTGCGTTGGCTCAACGACACGAGCACTATGGCGACCAAGACGGCTACTGCGCCCAACAGCACGGCCGCGGCAGCGATCAGCGGCGCACGGTGACGGCGGGAAAATTTACTGAGGCGGTACATGCTGGAGGGAGGACACGCTTCTACGGGCTCGTCCCGCAGATACCGCTCCACATCGGCCGCCAGACCGTTGGCTGTCTCGTACCGCCGATTCCGGTCCTTCTCCATCGCCTTCATCACGATCCAGTCCAACTCGCCGCGGAGTTTCTGGCACAGCTTACCGGGTTCGAGGTGGCGGCGATCGGAGATCGTAGATAGTTCCGCCGCCGCGAGCGTGCTGATTCGCGCGCTGGGACGCGGCGGGTCGACTTCCCGGATGATGCGACGTATTTCGTCCACACTGACCGTGCGCAGCCTGTCCTTTTCAAACGGCGTGTGCCCCGTGAGCAGTTCGTAGAGCACGACACCCAGTGAATAGATATCACTGCGGGTGTCCACGTCCACGCTGCTCAGCCCAGCCTGCTCGGGGCTCATGTAGAGCGGCGTCCCCACCATCTGCTCGAAGCCCGTGTGTAGTGTCAGCTCGGTCAGATGCTGCCCCATGGCCTTGGCCACGCCGAAGTCGATGATCTTGGGTACCGGCCGCACGTCATGTACTTCGACCAGTACGTTGCTGGGTTTCAGGTCGCGGTGGATTACTCCCTTTTGATGCGCGTGCTGCACGCCATGGCAGAGCGTGATGAACAACTCAAGTCGTTCCCGCATAGAGAGGTGCTCGTCGTCGCAGTACTCCGTGATCGGTTTCCCCTTGACCAGTTCCATCACGAAGTACGGACGACCTGCCTCGGTCGCGCCGGCATCGAACACCTTGGCGATGTTCGGGTGATCCATCAGGGCCAGCGCCTGCCGTTCGGCCTCGAACCTCGCCACGACGACGCGGGTGTCCATGCCCGGCTTGATGATCTTCAGAGCGACCTTGCGGCTGATGGGCTCCCGCTGTTCCGCCACATAGACGCTGCCCATCCCCCCTTCGCCAATCTGCTCCAGCAGCTTGTAAGGACCGATCCGCGTGCCGGGACGTTCCGCGACAGCAATGGCGAATGTGTCACTCAGGCCGGGCGTCATCCGATCCAGCAGGCTATCCTCGGCGCGGTCGTGCTCCAGCAATTGTTCAATCTCGGCGCGCAGGGCCGGATCCCCGGCACAGGCTTGCTGCAGGTAGGCTGCACGCTGACCCGCATCGGCCATGTCGGCAGCAGCCTGAAAGATCTCAAGATGTGTCGGTTGCTCGGTGCCCACGTTGGATCTCCCTCGATCCGCCCCGTATTACAATGCGACGTCTGCCGAGAAAAGCGATCACACATTTTTTCAGAAAACTTTCCCCTCGGTTCATTGGGACAAGGGAGATACGTCGCTGGCCGGGTTTTCGCGGATTTCCCGACGCAGCCAGGCCCGCGCGTAACGCCAATGCCGGCGGGCGGTTACGCTCGAAATCCCCACCGCGGCGGCCACCTCTTCGTGGTTCATGCCCACAAAGAAACGCAGCTGTACAATGCGGGCCATTTCGGGGTGCTTCGATTCCAGCCGAGCGATCGCTTCGTCGAGAGCCAGCAGCTGATCCGAGGGTACGCCGCACGCCAACTCGACCTCGTCCAGCGGCACACGTTGACACTGACCTCCCCGCTTGAGACGCTGCTTGGCTCGTGCTTGCTCCACCAGAATGCGGCGCATGGCTGTAGCGGCGGCCGCAAAGAAATGCCCGCGGGAGTCCCAACGCTTAACCGAGTCGGTATTCACCAGCCGGAGGTATGCCTCATGCACCAGTGCCGTCGCCTGCAGCGTCTGCCCTGGTCTTTCTTCGGACATCTTGTCCGCCGCCAGCTTTCGCAGTTCTTCGTACACCAGCGGCAACAGTCCCTCAGCCGCCTTTTCGTCGCCCGATTCAATCTGGCCCAGAATGCGTGTTATGTCGGACATCGCCATACTCACAAGCGAGAGGACACCCGGCGCTGATTCTACCACGCAGTAAGACCCGTCAAGAAAGGGACGGTCTCGCAGAACGCGATCGAATGTGCAAACAGCTCGAACTACATATAACCGCGTGCCCGCCCTGGCAAGGATAGACCGTCCAACACCGACCACATTCTTGGACATTGGTCTCTAGGCGTCAGGTCAAGTTATTGGACAGTGTCCGGGGCACGGTGCTAAACTACCGCCGCTTGCTGATCCAAGTCATTTCCACTTTCTCGGTTTGCCCCGGCAGTCCGCCATGATAAAGGGACTTCAGCTCATCATCGTTGATTCTCTCGCGGATGATTGTCCCGTGTGCGGTATGGCCGTCGACATCCACGATTTTGGTCTGGCCGACACACTTTCGCTCATCGATCTCCTGGTAACGGTTCACGAGATATGTGCCGTTCGCTAGGCACCAAGTCTCGACAAGCGTACCGGTGTCAGCCTCCCAGCCGACTTGTCGAGTGTATTGCACGCCATCCGCGAACTTACCGCGACTCAACAATGCCTTCCCACCACTTGCCGATTCCACGAACTCATCATATGTTTCGCTGTCCCCACCCGTGACCGTCCAGGTTCCGGCGAGGTATTTGATCCACTCTTGATAATTCGCCGCGGCTCCGGACGTTGCCCTGGTGAAAGTGAAGTCGAGATTGGGCAGCTGTTGTGAACCTTCCAGAAAATTTGTTCCCTTCCACGTCCAGGAATCTCGGTCAACGAACTGAATTGTCACGTCACATGAGCTGGTTTGACCTTTCGCATCGACGGCCTCTTCGTGGCTCACCCATGTTCGCTCGGTCTACTGCTTCTTCGTCCGCTTATAGACAATCTCGAAGCCCTTCATGAGTCCGTCCACTATCTTGATCTTGTTGGTGTCCTTGTCAATAACGGACGTCGTCGTGCTGATGCTCGACGCATTGCCATCCGCGTCAATGAACGACCCGGCTGAATGTTCCTGGCCATCGACAAGCTTGATGACGCTCTCACCGCGCCCTCCCATGGTGTTCAGTTCGTGAAGCAGGATCGCCTTTTGTTTCGGACACCAACACGCGAGACCCTTCTGCTCCATCAACAACTCGCCGCTGGGACTGCGAATCAGGCGAGTAACGAGCATTCCGTGACCGCTGACAATCACTTCATTCGTCAAGGTAGCCGCGATGGTGTCTCCCTTTTTCGGTCCGTTGTCCAGGTCTTCGGAAAACGTGATGGTCGTCTCCCACTGGCCCTCCCACATCTGCTTGTAGGCCTCCCACATATCGGGCGAATCGGACTTGGCCCCGGCAGTGTCCGGTTTCGCGTCCTGTGCGAGGCAAACAGCACCGGCCAGCAAGACGACCGAAACGAACATGGATGTTGACATGAAACGTCGCATGAAAGTATCTCCTTGTCTTCAGCCGCAACGGGAATGAATCGGCAAACGGCCCCGGCATTATCGGTCGCACGAGTACGTGCGCCAATTACCGAGCCATGCGCCAACAGGTTGGTAATGCCACATTCACGTGAACCGGCTAACGACATCGCCAACGGGGGATGCGCGAACCCCACACACATGCAAACCGGGAGCGTGAAATCGACGAAAGGGGGTCGATTGTCGGACTCCGCTACGCGCCAATGCGTGCATCAAGTCGTCGGTCGCGGCATGTTCGTCGATGCTTCCACTTCTGTGAGGGCTCTGCCACGCTACGCATCGCACCGGTGGCCACATGCGTGTTCATGCTTTGCCGATTCGCCTGCGCGGAGGAACCGGGACGGAGTTCCGAGCATTCGAAACCAATGGAATCGGTTGAGGGCCAATGGGTCTGCGATACCACGCCTGTAGCGGACCAGTCAGGCTCCCACCGACTCGGGGTCGGTGGTCGTCGAAGGGCGGAGTCGCCGTGCGTCGAAGTGGCGGAGATCCGCCGGTAGCGGACCAGTCAGGCTTCCACCGACTCGGGGTCGGTGGTGAGCGTCGAAGTGGCGGAGATCCGCCGGTAGCGGACCAGTCAGGCTTCCACCGACTCGGGGTCGGTGGTGAGCGTCGAAGTGGCGGAGGTTCGCCTGTAGCTGACCAGTCAGGCTCCCACCGACTCGGGGTCGGTGGTGTGCGTCGAAGTGGCGGAGATCCGCCGGTAGCTGACCAGTCAGGCTTCCACCGACTCGGGGTCGGTGGTGAGCGTCGAAGTGGCGGAGATCCGCCGGTAGCGGGCCAGTCAGGCTTCCACCGACTCGGGGTCGGTGGTGAGCGAGGAAGTGGATGAGGTCCATCTGTAGCGGACCAGTCAGGCTTCCACCGACTCGGGGTCGGTGGTGAGCGAGGAAGTGGATGAGGTTCGCCTGTAGCTGACCAGTCAGGCTCCCACCGACTCGGGGTCGGTGGTGAGCGTCGAATTGGCGGAGATCCGCCTGTAGCTGACCAGTCAGGCTCCCACCGACTCGGGGTCGGTGGTGAGCGAGGAAGCGGATGAGGTTCGCCTGTAGCTGACCAGTCAGGCTCCCACCGACTCGGGGTCGGTGGTGAGCGTCGAATTGGCGGAGGTCCGCCTGTAGCTGACCAGTCAGGCTCCCACCGACTCGGGGTCGGTGGTGAGCGAGGAAGTGGATGAGGTTCGCCTGTAGCGGGCCAGTCAGGCTCCCACCGACTCGGGGTCGGTGGTGCCTTGGGCGGACAGCGACAACGCGCGTAACAGTCGACGTTCCTCAGCGCGGTTTGACGGCGAAGATTTTCATGCTTGCGACATAGTCGTTGATGTTCCATCGCGAGAGCAATTGTCGAAGGCCGCCGTGCAGGGTGGTTTGGTCTGCGATGACCTGCCGTGGAGAACCGCAGCAACTCGTGGGCGCTTGCTGGCCAAGCTCCACAAGCTCGGGCGCGGAACAACAAGTCGAGGCACCCTCCACTTGCAGATAGGCGTTCAAGTCAGCGCCCGTGTCGCGCACATCCACGTCGGCAAAACCGGCAGCTAATAACCCCTGGCGATACTCCTCGACCGAAATGGCACCGGCCAGGCAGCCCACGTACGCCATGACATCTTTGGCAATCTCCGAAGGCAGGGGCTGCTTGATCACCAGATCGCTCACGGCCAGCCTGCCGCCCGGCTTGAGTACGCGGGCCATCTCCCGAAAGACGGCCGCTTTGTCCGGGGCCAGGTTGATTACACAGTTGCTGATCACGCAGTCCACGCAAGCAGCGGGGAGGGGCAGATTGTCGATAGTTGCCAGGTGAAATTCGACGTTGGCAGCGAGCTTTCCGTCGGCGTTCTTAACTGCGTTAGCCCGCGCCCGCTCAAGCATCTCGGGCGTCATGTCGATCCCAATGGCCTTGCCGGTGGGGCCGACTTTCGCCGCCGCCAGAAAAACGTCCAGCCCTCCCCCGCACCCGAGATCAACCACAATCTCTCCGCTCCGAAGGCTGGCAAAAGCCGTCGGATTGCCACACGAAAGTCCCATGTTGGCCTCCGCCGGTATCGACGCGAGATCCTCTGGCGAATAACCAAAGGCCTGGGCGACAGCGCGCACTCCTTCCTGGCGGCTGGATAGGTTACTGGTGGCAACCGCGGCGTAATTTTGGCGTACGGCGTCAGTAATCTTGCTATGCATGTCTTCCTCCAAATTCACGGAAGGTAGCTTACACCTCGCTGGCGGCCGCTGTCGCTGCCAGAGAACCAAGAAAGCCCGTGACCATTTCGGTCAATTCGTCCGTCTTGATCAGACTGAGGCAACACACGCGTTCGTCCTTGCTCCAGGCGATCAGAGCGAATCGATCGCCCGCCCGGATGCCTGCCCGATCACGCGTGTGCTTGGGGAGCACCATCTGTCCACGTTCGTCGATCGTAATGATCGATTCGATCTGGTACGCACCAGTGCCGGCCGCCGTCAGATCGCAACAAGTCGCTTTTTTTTTCCTCGCCATACGTCCCCCGCCCGTCTCCCTCAGCCGATGATCAGCAATCAGATTAATCAGTTTAATCTGATTGTACTGAACTTTTTCCCGCAGGCAAGTGCCCAAGCGGTCAGGTCTCCGCCGACAAAAAAAGACGCGCCGCCGCCCTCAACGGGCACTGAGAGGAGACTTCCGTGGAACGGACTGCGGGCAAGTCGCATCCCACCCGTTTGAGACATCCCCCCGGTTAGCGATAACAGCCTCACACTGCTCCACCGATATTCCAGCATTCTCGCCGTTCGCGCTAGATAGTGGGAAAAACGAGCACGGGTCACGAATTTTGGGATCACGGTTGCCGCCACCTCAAATTATGCTTAACATTTCGTCAGTTGGCGAACGATAGAAGAGTTTAGCGGAGACGGACTCAACCCTGAGCACAGCTTCGCACGAGTTGGGGCTCCGCCAGACCTTCGTCCGACCAGCAGCCGTCCTCCACCCGCCTTTTCTCCATCCCGTTATCGAAAGGTCTCTGACAGTGACAAACAGAACGCACACGGCGAGCGAGGGCAGGTCTTCGCTCACGAAAAAACTGGCTGCCGGCGGAATTGCCGTAGCGGTATTGGCGATTGGCATGTCGCTCGTTTGGGGAAAGGGTGTTCTCCGTTCCCCTTCAGCCAAGGAATCGGCGCCAAGTCCGCCGGCTGAGAGTGCCGCCACCACGAAGGCGTCGGCCATGCCGACAACCGACCTTGGCGGGGCCGGCCTGGCCGCCATGGAAAAAGCCGCAGCCGAGAACAAGTACCTCTTCGCGTTCTTCTCCACCGACAATCATGCCCAGACGGTGGCGATGAAGAAGGTGTTCGACGAGGCGACTGCGAAAGTTGCCGACCGCGCCCTGACTGTGGCGATCAGTGTCACCGATCCGGCAGAGCGAAATCTGGTCAAGAAATTTGAGTTGGATCGCGCTCCGATGCCACTGGTGCTGGCCCTTGCCCCCAACGGGGCGATCATGGGCGGGTTTCCCACGAAGTTCGAGGTGAACGACCTGCTGGGTGCCTTTGGTTCCCCTTGTACCGAAAAATGCATGAAGTCGCTGCAGGACGGCAAGCTGGTTTTGCTGTGCGTACAAAATAGTGAAACAACCTTCAACGCCGAGGCGCTCCAGGGAGTGAACGAATTCAAAGCCGATGAGAAGTACGCCGCCGCGACGGAGATCGTGATGCTCGATCCCACGGACGCCGCCGAAGCGTCCTTTCTCAGCGACTTGAAGATCGATCCGAAGATCACCGTGGCCACGACGGCTTTTCTGGCACCGCCCGGCTCGGTCATTTCAGAGGTCGAGGGAGCGACCACGAAGGAAGTGCTGGTAACGGCACTGCAGCAGGCCAATACCGGCTGTGGACCTGGCGGATGCGGACCCGGCGGATGCGGACCTGCCAAATAGTCTCAGTGTTTCTTAGTCTCTCGTTTCCCACATGAATGGCTCACGGAGGAGCCTGGGAGAACCCCTGTCAACGGAGGACACTCACGATGAAACTCGCGATTTTCGGCCTGCTGATTCTCGCGGCGCTGTGCGGCTTGCCCGCTTTCGCTCAGGAGGGAGGTGGTCGAGCCCAGGCCTTGGCCCGACCGGCTGCAGCAGGCCGAGTCAGCCAGGGTTCCGCAGCGATCCAGCGAGCTGCAGCGGCCCAGAAATACATTTTCGTCTTGTTCTGGAAGGAAAAGAACCAGCAGACCGACCGAGCCTGGAGCGTGCTGCAGCCGGCAGCGGCGAAGATGGCGCAGTGGGCCGAGGTCGCCGCGGTACAGGTCACCGATCCCGCGGAACAGGAGTTGGTCGCGCGCTACGACCTGAGCCGAGCCCCGCTACCCCTTGTGATGTCGATCGCTCCGTGCGGCGCAATCACCAAAGCCCTGACGGGAGAGTTCAATGCGGCTCAGCTGGAGGCCGCCTATGTAAGTCCCTGTACCCAGCTATGCTTGAAGGCCCTGCAAGACAAGAAACTGGTGCTGCTCTGCGTCGTGGATCAGGCTGGCCCGAACGTCGCGGCGGCGGTTCCACAGGGAGTTCGTGAATTCAAGGCGGACGAAACCTACGGAGCCGCCACGGAAATCGTGTTGATCAGCGCCGCCGACGAAGGGGAGGCCCGCTTCCTGCAAGAGCTGCAAGTCAATGCCAGGATGCCGAAACCCTGCACGGTCCTGTTGGCGCCCCCCGGGTCCGTGATTGGACAATTCGACGGTCGGGCGACCAAGCAGCAGATCTTGGCGAAGCTCGTGGCGGCACAGAATAATCCGTGTGCGGGCGGCAAGTGCGGTCCAAATGGATGCGGACCCACGAAGTAAATAGGCACAACAAGGGAGAGAACATAATGCGACTACGGACGCTCGTGTGGCGTGAGATCTTCGAGCGCAAAAGCCAGTTGGCTACCAGCTTCATGGCGATTCTGCTCGGAATTACCGTCATTGTTTCCATCAAGAACATTACGGTTTATTCGGAGAAAGCCGTCGCTCGCGAGATGGATTCGCTGGGCGCCAACATCCTCGTCCTCCCCAAATCGGCGACCTTGCAGAACTACTATGCAGCCGACATGCAGGGGGATACGATCCCCGAGGAGTACGTGACTCAGTTGGCCATGTCGAATCTCGAGGGATTGGACAATCTGTCTCCGAAACTGTCGGTGCCCGTGGAAATCGCAGGCCAGAGTTTCACGTTGACCGGCATTCTCCCCAAGAGCGAGTTCCAGGCCAAAGCGGCCTGGTCGGGCGCCGGCATCTTCTCGCGGCCGGCGGGCTGCGGTGCGATGCCGACGTTGCCGTTCGCGGAGGGGGACAAGAAGAGCCTGGTGCGTCAACGCGTGATCGACAATCTGGCCAACGACGAAGCCCTGGTGGGCGCCGATGTCGCCGCGGCACTATCGCTCCAGGAAGGCGCCAGTGTGACGGTGCTGGGCCAAGCGTTCCAGGTGACAGCCGTCCTGCCGCAGACGGGGACTGTGGATGATTCGCGCATCTTCGCCCACCTGCATCGCGTGCAGGATCTCACCGCCAAGGGTCCGGTGGTGAACGCCATCGAAATCGTGGGCTGCTGCCAGGAGATCTCCAACGGACTAGTCCAGAAAATCAACACGCTCTTGCCCGAGGCGAAGGTGGTGACCATCACGCAGATCGCCGATGCTCAGATCAAGATGAACCACATGATGTCGCGGCTGTCCTTCATCTTCCTGGTGATCATTCTCTTTGTGGGTGGCGCAGGCATCGCGAACTACATGTATGCGAACGTGTTCGAACGTCGCCGAGAGATCGGAACGCTGATGGCGCTGGGAGCCAGTTCCTTCTTGATCCTGCGGATCTTCCTGCTGAAGGCCCTGTTGCTGGGACTGGCGGGGGGCGTCGGCGGTTATGTGCTGGGCACGGTCCTGGCGATGACGTTGGGGCCGCAATTGGCGGGTGTGCCCGTGCTCCCCATGCCGCTGCTGGCACTGTGGGCCCTCTTCATTTCCGTCGGCTTGAGCTTGGCGGCCAGTTTCTTTCCGGCCCGCCGAGCCGCTCGACTCGATCCTTGTGCGACTTTCCAGGAGATTTGACCCATGCTGAAGATGGAAAATGTTACGAAGAAATATCGACATCGCGGCGAGTTCGTGACGGCGCTGGACAATGCCAGCGTGACGATCCACCAGGGTGATTTCGTGTCGGTGGTCGGGCCGAGCGGCTGCGGCAAGAGTACGCTCCTGTTGATGCTTGGCGGCATGTTGACTCCGACTGCGGGACGTGTGCTGCTCGCAGGAGAGTCGATTTACGACCTGACGTCCGATGCGCGGGCCGGCTTGCGGACGAAGAACGTCGGTTTCGTGTTCCAGACCTTCAACCTGGTCGGATACCTCACGGCCCTGGAAAACGTGCAGATCCCGATGTACCTGGCGGGCCTGGACGAGGCAGCGCAAGAGGAACGCGCGGCTAACCTCTTAGACCGCGTCGGGCTCGGCGACCGGCTCCACCACAAGCCGTGCGAACTGAGCGTGGGGCAGCAGCAGCGTGTGGCGCTGGCGCGGATGTTGGCGAATGATCCGGCCATCATCCTGGCGGACGAGCCGACGGGTAACCTGGACCCCGAGACAAGTCAACAGGTAATCGGGTATTTTGAAGAGTTCAACCAGGAAGGCAAGACGATCGTGATGGTCACGCACGACCCGCGAGCCGCCGAGCGTGCCCAGCGCACTCTGCGTCTGACCGCCGGGAAGATTTTGGACGCCGAAGAACCAGGAGGACGACTTCATGTCGCGCAACCAGTGCAAGTGCGTCGCGTCGGATGAGCAGCCCTCGACCATGGGAGTGGACACGGCCGATAACGAGCGGGTGCCAGAACTCCACGCGGATGTTCCTGTGAGAGCGAATCTCCGCGACTTCATGGCGATCACGAAAGCCCTGGCCGACGAACAGCGGGTGCGGGTCCTGATGGCCCTGCAACGAGGGGAACTCTGCGTGTGCCAGGTCGTGGAACTCCTGGGGTTAGCTACCTCGACCGTGTCCAAGCACATGTCCATTCTCAGGCAAGCCCGCCTGGTCGAGAGTCGCAAGGACGGACGCTGGATGTACTACCGGCTGGCCGACGACGACGCGCCGCCAGTGGTCCGGCAGACCATGGCATGGGCCGCCGTCTTGCTGGCCGGCGATCCGCAGGTGCTGCGGGACCGGCAGCGTTTGGCCGCGATCTGCACGTCGGACCCGCATGAGTTGTGCGTCGCACAAGGGTCGGGGAAGCGAGCATGCCGGTGAGAAATGGCCGGCGAGGACAATGACCGGCGCAATTTGTGAAATGGCGCCGCCTCCAACTCCTTGAGCTGGAGATCCTGATTCATGAACTCGGAGAGCGTACGTAATGACCTTGATGCAAGTTTTTGATCCGCCCATGTGTTGTGCCACGGGCGTGTGCGGGCCGCATGTGGATACAGCGCTCACACAGTTTTCCAGCGATCTGGAGTGGCTCGCGAGCCAGGGAGTCGAGGTTCGGCGTTACAACCTGGCGCAGGAGCCCGGCGTTTTTGTCGACCACGCCTTGGTGAAGAGCGCCTTGGCCAAGAGCGGAGACAAGTGTTTGCCGTTGATTCTGGTGGACGGCGAGATCGTCGCCGAGGGTGCTTACCCTTCGCGTGAAGAACTGGCTGTGCTGGTACCCGTCGCCACGGATAGCCGGTACTCGCGCGCCGTGGAGGAACTGGTGGCCATCGGTGCCGCCCTCGGCGCCAATTGCGAATCGTGCCTGGCGTATCATTTTGGCGAGGCCAGGAAAGCGGGTGTCAGTCGCGACGATATCGCATTAGCCATAGCCACGGCCCGCAAGGTCAAGGAAGCGGCGGCGGGCGAGATCGCCAAAGTGGCCGGTCGCCATTTGGCTTCTGCTGCCACGGAAGAGACGCTCAAAGTGCTCCCTTGCTGCACGCCGGCGGCCGGGACTTCGGCGGGAAAGTGCTGCTGATGCCCTGGCTTGACGAGGCAGCCCTGCGCTGAAGTGTTGTCGTTGAGTGAGCGGCGCTCGACAAAATCCAATCCCGGGAGAACGATTCCTCATGCCTCTGCCCGAGTTTCTAAAGAAAAGCGCCTCACGCAACCTTTTTTTCACCGGTAAGGGGGGCGTTGGCAAGACCTCGGTGGCCTGTGCCACGGCGGTGACGTTGGCGGACCAGGGCCAGCGTGTGCTCTTGGTCAGTACGGATCCCGCGTCCAACTTGGACGAAGTCCTGGGAGTCATGCTCGGAAACCAGCCGACCCCCATCCCCGAGGTGCCAGGGCTATCTGCGCTGAATCTCAATCCGGAGCAGTCCGCACGCGAGTATCGGGATCGTGTGGTGGGACCCTACCGCGACGTGTTGCCCGAGTCGGTCGTGGCCCGCATGGAAGAACAACTGTCGGGTGCCTGTACGGTCGAGATCGCGGCGTTCGAAGAATTTTCGCGACTCTTGGCCGACCCGCGCACGACGGCGGATTTCGACCACGTCGTGTTCGACACCGCGCCAACCGGCCATACGTTGCGGCTGTTGTCGTTGCCGGCGGCATGGAGCAGCTTCATCGACACGAACACTTCCGGCACTTCCTGCCTGGGGCCGCTCTCTGGGCTGCGGGAGCAACACGCGTTGTACCGCGATGCGGTGCAGGCTCTCGCGAATGCGGACGTGACGACGCTCGTGCTGGTGACGCGCGCGGATCGCTCAGCTTTGGCCGAGGCGGCGCGTTCCAGTACTGAATTGGCGGCACTCGGCGTGGGGAATCAATATCTCGTGGTCAACGCGGTATTCCACTCGCAGCGTACTGATGATCCGATCGCCCAAGCCATGGAACAGCGTGGACAGGAAGCGCTCACGTCGCTGCCCAGTGCGCTCGTCGGGCTGCGCCAATCAGAGATACCGCTGGCGCCGCACAATCTGCTGGGCGTCGAGGCCCTGCGCACGATGCTGCAGGGCGGTCGGCGGATGACCCTGGAGGAAACGCCCCACCAGGTTCGATCGGTCGTCATGCCTGGTCCTCTGGAGCAACTCATCGACGACATTGCACGGACGCCGCGCGGAGTCGTCCTGGTGATGGGAAAGGGAGGCGTCGGCAAGACGACCGTGGCGGCGGCTGTCGCCCTGGAATTGGCGCACCGCGGACATCCGGTTCATCTGACGACCACCGACCCGGCGGCACACGTCCAGCACGCTGTGGGGACCATTCCAGCTGGATTAACGATCAGCCGGATCGACCCGCAGGTGGAAACTTCGCTCTATCAGGCCGAGGTTCTCTCCACGGCCGGCGCGCGACTGGACGCGCCCGGCCGAGCCCTGCTGGAAGAAGATCTGCGTTCACCCTGTACCGAAGAAATTGCCGTGTTCCGCGCGTTTGCCAAGGTCGTTGACCAAGGGCAGGAGAGCTTTGTCGTGTTGGACACGGCACCGACGGGGCACACAATACTGCTCTTGGATGCGGCCCTCGCTTATCACCGTGAATTGTCGCGGCAAGCGAGCGACATCCCGGAAAGCGTGCGCGAACTCCTGCCCCGTTTACGGGACCCGCAATTCACCCGAATCCTCCTGGTGACATTGCCCGAAGCCACCCCGGTCCACGAAGCGGCTCAACTCCAAGAGGATCTCCTGCGGGCGAATATCGGCACGTTCGGCTGGATCATCAATCAGAGCCTGACGCCTCTGTCAGTGACCGATCCTGTGCTGCTGGCGCGGCAGCGCCACGAGGAAGTCTACATCGCCGAAGTCGCTCAGCAATTTGCGTTGCGCACGGCGGTCATTCCGTGGCTGATCAATACGCCGGTCGGCGCGGACGGACTCATGAAGGCCGTTGGCGAGTCCACTGCCAGACGATCCGTTCCGCAAGCCAAGGCATCGTAGTCGGCGTGCCGGTATCTCGCGCGGCGGTGGCCACTTGAAGGGTTCCTCGCCGTAGCCAAGGTCGGGCCCACCGACAAAGCGATCGCCATTGACTTGACGCCTGCGATGATCGGCTGCCACACGTGTCGGCAAAATGGACTGCGCACGGCCGACCGGGTCTCCTCCACGCCGTTTCTTACGACTCCATGCCCGCTGATGGAAAACGGGAAGAGCAGGTATTTTGCGGCCCATGGGCCGAGATTGCGACGCTTTCCCGGATTGGCTAATGATTCGTCATTTGGCGAACGATAGGATAATATCGCAACACCTGGGCCGGTGCGCAGGGTCGCGCCACGTCACGTCGGTCGCTGGCCTGCGTGCGGTTTACCAAGGGGAAGGGCACCTCGTCTGCTCCTGTCATCCGAAGTTCGGAGAGGCCTCCTATGAAGAAGAAAAAGGGACGCAGTCCGTTGTCCTGCATCGGCCTGTGGCAGCGAAGAAGCTGATCGTCGGGGGGCTGACTGTATTGACTTTGTCGGTTGGTCTGTCCATTGCCTTCGCAAAAGGAGTCTTCCGCTCGCCTGCACCAGACGCGAGCGCGAAAACCACCGACACGGGCGGGGACGCCGTCACGACTGCATCGACGCCACGAGTACTCGCCAACACCGGACTGGGACTGGAGGCGATCTCGCGGGCCGCGGCGGACGGGAAGTATCTGTTCGCCTTCTTCTGGAACACTGACAACGACCACACCGTCGCGATGAAAAAAGTGTTTGACGATGCCACCGCCAGGGTGACTGACCGCGTTATGACGGTGTCAGTGCGTGTGAGTGATCCAGCCCAAAGCGAGATTGTCAAGAAATATGATCTGGCGCGTGCGCCGATGCCGCTGGTGTTGGCCATTGCCCCGAATGGTGCGATTACCGGCGGGTTCCCGACGAAGTTCGAGGAACAAGAACTGTTGACCGCACTCGCCACTCCCGCCACTGAGAAATGCATGAAGGCACTGCAAGACGGCAAGTTAGTGTTCCTCTGCGTCCAAAACGACTCGACGACGTCCAATCAGGAAGCCATGCGCGGCGTGCAGGACTTCCAAGCGGACGAGCGATATGCGAGCGGTACCGAGATTGTAGTTCTGGACCCGCGTGATGCGGCGGAAGCATCCTTCCTGGGCAACCTGAAGATCGACCCGCAGACAGCAACCGCGGTGACAGCATTTCTCGTACCGCCTGGTTCCGTGTTAGCCGAGTACCAGGGCGCTACGACCAAGGAACAACTGATAGCGGCTTTGCAGCGGGCCAACACCAGCACTGCCAACAACAGTGCCGTCGCGACAACATCAACGCCCCTGACGTTCGACGGCGCCGGTCAAGGTGTGCAGGCGATGTCTCAGGCTGCGGCGGACAACAAGTACCTCTTTGCCTTCTTCTGGAACACCGACAACGAACAAACCGCGGCCATGAGAAAAGTGTTTGAGGACGCGACCGCCAAGGTCGCTGACCGGGCGCTGACGGTCTCCATACGGGTCGGAGATCCAGCGGAAAGCGGGATCGTCAACAAGTATGATTTGGCGCGTGCCCCAATGCCGTTGGTACTGGCCATCGCTCCGAACGGCGCAGTCATGGGAGGGTTTCCAACAAAGTACGAGGAGCACGAGCTGCTCGACGCGTTCAGTAGTGCTGGTACGGAAAAATGCATGAAGGCGCTTCAGGACGGCAAGTTGGTCTTTTTGTGTGTACAAAACGACTCGACAACATCGAACCATGCGGCGTTGCAGGGTGTGCGCGACTATCAGGCGGACGAGCGTAATGCCAATGCCGCCGAGATTGTAATGCTGGACCCGCGCGATGCGGCCGAAGCATCCTTCTTGGGCAACCTGAAGATCGACCCGCAGACAGCGACTGCGGTGACAGCCGTTCTGGTGCCGCCCGCCTCGGTGATTGCCCAGTACCAGGGTGCTACCACCAAGGAGCAGCTAATCGCGGCGGTGCAGCAGGCTAATACGAACCGTGGACCGGATGGCATCGGGCCGGACGGCTCCGCAATCAAGTAACATGAAACGGACGCTCTCTGCGAATACGAGGATTGAACTCCTGCTGAAGGTGGACAATGTCACCATGCGTGACTGCCCGCCTGAAGCTGGCGGAATTCACCATTTTCTGCGGATTGTTGGTGTGTGAGAAGCTCCATGGCTCAATTGGCGCGCATTCCAATCATCGCGATGCTCGTGATGCACCTGACGGTGGGCTGCTGCGCGCGCTATTCCCACGCCTGTGGGAGCAAACTGTCTTCGCTCGCGTCTCATAGCGGCGCGGAATGTGAGGGGCAGTGCCCGGAGTGTGGATGCGATCATTCGCATCGTTTGCCCCACAAGTGCGAGGGCTGTAAGTGCTCCATCGCCTCTCCGCGCCGGGCGAGCAGCGTTTCATCTGGCCCGCAGATCCCGACAGCTTCGACATTCTTGACACAGACGCGGTTGTCGCGGCGAGCCAGCAGCTTGCAGCAGCAATCCGGGACCGCAGGTCGGCTTCCGCCGCCGGTTCGTCTCCATCTTGTCCATCAAGTCTTCCTGATTTGATTGCGCGCGCGCATCGAAGTGGCCTCTGTTCGACGCGGCGTGTAGGGCTCACCTCGGACGGCTCTCACGCGTGCGCATCGCGGCGAGACGCAAGCGGACCCCAGAGGAAGTCATGGTCTTCAGCTCCCACTTGTTTCTGTTTTACTTTCTGACGGCCTGCCTGGTGCTGTATTACCTCAGCCCGCGATGGCTCAAGCACGTGACGCTCACAGCCGTCAGTTACGTGTTTTACGGCTGGGCAAATCCGCTGTTTGTGGTCCTGATGTTCGTCTCGACGCTCATCGACTACCTCTGTGGATTGGCCTTGGTCGGTCAGTTACGGCCCGCTTCGTGGCGCGCCCCCATTCCATTGTTGACGCCGGGCCAAACTCGGACAACAGCTCAACGGTGGGTGCTGGCGATCTCGATGCTGTCCAACCTCTCGTTGCTGGGATTCTTCAAGTACTTCAACTTTTTGACGTTCAACTATACAGCCCTGGTGGAGTCACTTGGCCTGACCGGCATGGGGCTTGAAAACGTGCTGCGCGTAACGCTGCCGCTGGGCATCAGCTTCTACACGTTCCAGTCGATGAGCTATGCGATAGACATTTATCGAGGTGACGCCCGGGCGATCCGCAATCCAGTGGACTTCTGGTGCTACGTGGCGATGTTTCCGCAGCTCGTCGCCGGACCGATCGTCCGTTTCCAGGACGTGGCCGATCAGCTGCGCGAGCGGACGCACACAGTCGAGAAGTTCGCACGGGGCGTCGCCTTCCTGGGGCTGGGGCTGGGCAAGAAGATCCTGCTGGCCAATCCATGTGGCAAAGTGGCCGACACGGTGTTCAACGCGGGCTCAATCAACTGCATCGACTCGTGGGTCGGCGCGGTCGCGTACGCCTTTCAGATCTATTTCGACTTCAGCGCCTACAGCGACATGGCGATCGGCCTGGGGCTGATGATGGGCTTCATGTTCGCCAAGAACTTCGATTCGCCCTACCTCAGCCAGTCGATCACGGAATTCTGGCGGCGTTGGCACATCAGTCTTTCGAGCTGGCTGCGCGACAATCTCTATTTTCCGCTTGGCGGCAATCGCAAGGGCCCGGCGCGGACCTACATCAACCTGGCGCTCGTGATGCTCCTGGGCGGGCTGTGGCACGGGGCCTCGTGGAACTTCGTGATCTGGGGCGCGATCCACGGACTGATGCTGGTCCTGGAGCGGTTGCACGGCAAGTCTGCGTTCTATGAACGACTGCCGGGGTTCGCGAAGATGGCCGTTACATTCGTGATCGTTTGCTTCGCGTGGGTCTTCTTCCGCGCCGCCGACCTGCCCTCCGCCGTGGAATACTGCCGCAGCATGTTGGGAATGACAACACCGCATCCCGGCACCGGGCTGATCGGCGGGTTGATCTATCAGCCGTACTACGTGGGCTCAATGGTGCTGGCGGCGGTGGTCGTCTGGCTCTGCCCACAGACTTGGGACTTCACCCGCCGCATCACCTGGGCGAAGGCGTTGTGGATCACGAGCGTCTTCTGGCTGTCGATTGTGACGATGACCGCGCAAGAGTTCAACCCATTCATTTACTTCATTTTCTGATGGCGTTACGGCCACGGTGGACCCATGACCGGACAATCCAAACCCCTGACCCGCGAGCAGCAAGCCAAGCTCGAAATCGGCCACACCGAATTCAGCCTTAGCGTGAAGTGGACGCTTCTCGTGATCGGGCTGTTCACGCTATTCTCGGTTCCGATAGCGCAAACGTGTCGCGAGATGCGGCTGCACGCGGAGGGCCGACGTAACAACCCCTGGCCGCAGTGCTGCGACATCCTCGACGCGCTGCCGCGGGCCGCAGCCGTCTGCCGCGAGCACGACGGCAGTGGGATCTCGAAGGTGTTGCGAGGCAACACGGTGCTGCTGCAGGCCATCGATAAATACGAGCAGGACCTGACAGAGGAGTCGTTTCTCACGCAGTTCGTCTTGCCGCCGACCCAAGAAGTTCTCGTGCTGACCGGCACCGGCAACGAGAAGGTCTATGTCGGCCGCCAGCGGTGGCTGTTCTATCGGCCAGGCATCGACTACTGCACTGGTCCGGGGTTCTTGAACCCGCGGCAGATCGCCCGTCGGGCCGCGAGCGGCACGCAATGGCGGGCGCACCCACAGCCCGATCCGCGGGCGGCGATCCTCCAGTTCCAGCGGCAGCTTGCCGAACGAAATATCCGGCTGGTCGTCATGCCCGTTCCTGACAAGGCGACGATCCACCCGGAAAAATTCTCCCCGCGCTATGATGGCCAGCGGATCGGCGTTCACAATCCCTCGTATGGTCAGTGCCTTCGTGAGCTGGAGGCCGCGGGCGTCCTGGTCTGCGATGTGACCGATACACTGACACAACTGCGCGACCGCTCAGGTAACGACGTCTATCTGGCCACCGACACGCACTGGCGACCCGAGGCGATGGAACTGGCGGCCGCGGAATTGGCTCGGCTCATCGACGAGAAGAACTTGTGGGACGCAACTCCTGTAGACCACGGTTGGCGTCGGACGTCCCAGGACGTCAGCAACTTCGGCGACATCGTGATGATGCTCAAGCTCCGCCCGAGCCAGGCTACCTTTGGCGAGGAAGTGGTGACGATCCGCCCGGTCGTCGACGCTGCGGGCTTGCCGTGGCAACCGGATTCAGCCGCTGAAGTACTCCTGCTTGGCGACAGTTTTGCCAATATCTACTCGCTCGAATTGATGAACTGGGGCGCCGCGGCTGGCTTGGCCGAGCAACTGAGCTTTGCGCTTCGTCGCCCCGTAGACACGATTCTGCGGAACGACGATGGTGCGTTCGCGACGCGTGAGATGCTGTGTCGCGAATTAGCCCAAGGTGTCGACCGTCTGGCCGGCAAACGGGTCGTCGTCTGGCAGTTCGCCGCGCGCGAACTGGCCGTCGGCGACTGGAAGCTGCTCGACATGACGCTCCAACAGTCGCCCAAACCGGCTGACAGTGCGCCATCAACGGGCGGCGAGTTGATCGTCAGCGGGACGATCGC
Source organism: uncultured Planctomycetota bacterium (assembly GCA_963802295.1). GTDB lineage: Bacteria > Planctomycetota > Planctomycetia > Pirellulales > Pirellulaceae > JAJRVM01. The sequence goes on from CAWDIM010000021.1 coordinate 559,892, forward strand.
CGCGAAATCGGCGGCCCCGCGGGCAGGCCAAATGCCCTACGCACACCATATTCTGACCCTCGATTTGACAGACCTGCAGGTCCACGAGGGGACGCTGACCGAGCCGAAGATCGCCGTGTACCTGTTTAGCATGCGCAACCAACAGAATACAGCGGCTTTCTCCTGGCCGGTCGGTACACGCGTGAAGTTGCGCCTTCAGCCCTGGAGACCCGACTATTCTCGCAAGTATGGACGAATCAATCGCACCGAAACGAACGACATCCAACTCAAACACCCTTGGTGGGGAGAGGTCATCCAATGAAGAACTTGATCATTTTTTTGATCGCTGGGATCGCCGGCACGCTGGTCACCGGTTGTGGAAATCAACAGCCGTCGGCGCCACAGAGCGCCGGCCTGGCCGTCCAGGTGCTGGTTCGACCGGAGGTTGCCGGCAAGGCCTCGGACTTGCCCGCTCGGAAAGCGCTCGATCTGGGCGGCGGTCTGCGGCTCGAGATGGTGTTGATCCCTGCCGGGTCTTTCCTCATGGGAGATAACACGGGGCTTGACGACGAGCAGCCTGCCCACCAGGTGACGATCACGAAACCGTTCTATCTGGGACAGTATGAAGTGACGGTCGCCCAGTTCCGCAAGTTTGTCGAAGCGACGGGCTATGCGACCGATGCGGAAAAGGGGACAGGCTTCCAAGGTGCCTTTGGTTGGAATCATGAATTAATGGAGTTCCAGATGCACGACGAGTATGCCTGGCGGAATACGGGATTCGCCCAGCTGGATACCCACCCCGTGGTGAATGTGAGCTGGCATGATGCGACGGAGTTCTGCAGGTGGCTCAGTCGCAAGGAGGGTTCGACGTTCCGTCTGCCCACCGAGGCGGAGTGGGAGTATGCGTGCCGAGCAGGTACCACCACTCCCTATTCGCATGGCGCAGACCCCGAAGCAACGGCGAATGTGGGAAACGTGGCCGACGGGGCGTTCGCGGCGCAATTCCCCGAGTTGGAGAGCGCGATCAAAGCCAGTGACGGTTATGCGTATACGTCGCCCGCTGGGAGTTTTTCGCCGAACCTATTTGGCGTGTACGACATGCATGGAAATGTCTGGGAGTGGTGTGCGGACTGGTTCGACATGCAATACTATGGCAACTCTCCGACGAACGACCCGCCGGGGCCTGCCACGGGCGAGGAACGCGTGTACCGCGGCGGCGGCTGGTTCAACTGCGCCCGCGGGTTCCATTCCGCGAGCCGCAGCGGCGACCGGCCCGAGAACCGCCACCTGACGCTGGGCTTTCGGGTGGCCGTGGCACCCGACTAGCAGCATGCCGGGGCAGCAAGGGGAATCGCCATCCGGACTACCACGTCCCCCGCGGTCTGCGCGACCGCAGCTACGGGAGCGCGTCGTAGCTACGGGAGCGCGACCGCAGCTACGGGAGCGCGGCGTAGCTACGCTCGCGTAGAGCGTGGGGGAATCGCCATCCGGACTACCACGTCCCCCGCGGTCTGCGCGACCGCAGCTACGGGAGCGCGACGTAGCTACGCTCGCGTAGAGCGTGGGGGAATCGCCATCCGGACTACCACGTCCCCCGCGGTCTGCGCGACCGCAGCTACGGGAGCGCGGGCGTAGCTACGCTCGCGTAGAGCGTGGGGGAATCGCCATCCGTACTACCACCTCCCCCGCGGTCTACGCGACCGCAGCTACGCTCGCGTCGTCGTAGCTACGCTCGCGTCGTCGTAGCTACGCTCGCGCAGAGCGTGGTGGAATCGCCATCCGTACTACCACCTCCCCCGCGGTCTGCGCGACCGCAGCTACGGGAGCGCGACGTAGCTACGCTCGCGTAGAGCGTGGGGGAATCGCCATCCGGACTACCACGTCCCCCGCGGTCTGCGCGACCGCAGCTACAGGAGCGCGGGCGCAGCTACGCTCGCGCCTGCGCGGGGAAGTTCATCGCCGCCACCAGAGCTCGAACTCCGGGTTGCATTGGCTGCATCTTTGGCCAATAATGCATGCATCGTGAAAGGACTTACGGCAATAGCGGCCCAATCCAGCGCCGCAATCCAGCGACCCAGTGCACAGGCGTGCTTCGGTGAATGATCCCAGGGACCCCGCAAGGTACGCGACGCGTGCTGCCATCGTCAAAGCCCTCGCCTGCCCAGCACGTCTGATGATCGTGGACGAGTTGGCCGAGTGCGGCGAACGCTCGGTGCAGGAATTGACCGCGATGATCGGCACGGACGCGTCGACAGTCTCGCGGCACCTCTCGACGCTCAAGAACGCCGGCGTCGTCACGAGCCGAAAGTCGGGAACGACTGTCTACTACCGCCTGCAGATGAAGTGCATCCCGAAGTTTCTCCATTGTGTGGAATCCATGCTGCGGGAAGACGTCGAAATGAAGTCGCGCGCCTGAAGCACGCCGGACGCTATGGGAACGGTGCTGCCTGCAGCCCATCTCACGACAATCGATCGCCCGCGGAGGAGGGAGAAGCATGATGAGATGCAGGAACCGAGGCGTTGTCGTCGGCGCGGCGGGGATTCTGGCGGTGGTTTTGATCGGAGTCCCGAGGGCGCGGAGCGTCAGCGAACCAACAACCCGGAGCGTCAGCGAATCGACAGCGGTGGGACCAGGCAAGACGCAGGCCACATCCTCGCCGGCGGGAGTCTGTCCGCCATTTTATCTGCGGGACGAAGACGGACAGATCATCAATCCGGCGAAAGACGAGAATGTCGGCAAGCCTTACTCGCCCAAGATGACGTGCGGCACGTGCCACGATTACGAGAAGATCACCCAGGGCTTTCATTTCACGCAAGGCATGGGTGAAGCGCCGACGGCGGAACAAACGGCTCGTTGCCTGTGGGCCTCGACGCCGGGTAATTTTGGCGGAAACTGGTGTTCTCCCGCCCCGCTCTATCGCTACTTGTCGCCGAAGACAAACGAGTCGGCCGTCACGATGGACCTGACGGCCTTCACGTTCTTCACTTCGGCCTGTGGGGCTTGTCACCCTGGCGGCGGATCGGCCGAACATGATCGCGAAGGGAAACGCTACGACCGGTGGATGAGCGACCCGCAAAGCGGCTTAACATCCAAGGGGAACAACAACCTGGACGGCGACTACTACCAGGCGCGCTGGTCGGAGACCGGGGTCTTGGAGGCCGACTGTTTGCTGTGCCACATGCCGGGATATGACGTCGATCAGCGCAAGAAACAACTGGGGGCCTGGAACTTCCGGTGGGCGGCGACCGCCGGTTCCAAGTTCGCGTCCGTCCAGGGCTCCGTCCAGAAAGGGGAGCCGGTCGAGATTGCCTACCACAAGGACCTCTTCAATCCCGACGGGACGATCGAGCCGCACATTGTCCGCGAGCCTCGCAACGAGGCGTGCCTGGGTTGCCATGCCCAACCGGCATGGAAAAAGCGGGGGGCCAATTTCTCGCCACGCACGGACGTGCATCTGCGCGGCTGGACTCAAGTGCGTGGACTGCCATCCGGCGGGAAGCTCAGCGACCGACCCGCGCATTGCCGGCCACGAGGAACACCAATTCGGCAAGGGCGACGACCCCGGCGGGCTGGTTCGCAACGATCTGGACGATACGGTGGTCAGCTGCACCGAATGCCACGATACTGGCAAAATGGGCGCTCCGGTGGCCACGCATCGTTGGCTGCCCCCCTTGCATCTGGAGGCCATTGCCTGTCAGACCTGCCACATTCCCGAGCGGCTGGTGATGCCGATCGAGGTGCAAGCATCCGACGTGTTCAACCCGGCTCCCAAGATCGACCAGCCCGGCAAACGGCTGTGGACCTTCTATGGCCCGGATGGGAAGTTCCGCAACCATTATGGTTACCTGAACATGATGGGGTACGACGACAAGCCCACGGAGCGGTTCCGGCCGAAGCTGGTCCGTTACAAGGGCAAGATCTATCCGGCCAATCAGATTCACAGCGCTTGGCCCGGCATCGAAATCGAAGGCGAGACGGCCTTGATGCAGCCGAAGATGAGCGACATCGTGAAGATGTGGACGGCGCACCGGGCGGACCCGGAGCACAAGTACCCGGAATTGATGAAAATCGTGGACGACAACGGCGACGGCGTACCCGAGATCAACCGCGCCGAAGAGATCGACGCGTTGATCCACGCTGTGACGCAGGCGCTCGCGGAGATCCAGTACCCGATGGAGAAGAAACGTGTCGTCTGGGTGGTGGACGACCGCGTATACCGCTCGGGGACCGAATACCGGATACTCGACAGACGATCCTGGGAGACCGCACCCTACGCCAACGTTCACAAGTACAGCCACGACATCTTTCCGGCCCGGGCAGCGCTCGGCGCGGGCGGATGCGCCGATTGCCACAGCCCCGGATCGGAATTCTTTTACGCGCCGGCGCTGGTCCGGCTGTTCGATGAAACGGGTCAGCCGGTCGTCGAGCCGCAGTACCGGCGGTTGGGCCTCCACCGCGCCACAGTGGCGCTGACTACGTGGTGCCAGTCCTCTGTCAAACCGGGGCTTTACGGCCTGTTGCTGTTGCTCCCTTGCGCTGCTCGCGCTTGTGGGCGGTTCCGCCACGCAGTGGGTTTTTGGGACACGCCGCGTTCCTGTAACCGTCCGTCTGATCCCGCTGATCGTCGCCTTCGCGGCGGTGCTGGGAGCGGTGTTGCTGACGTTGCAGCCGGACTTGATGGCCTATATGCTCCCCGCGCCGATGTGGCTGGACGCCAACCACTTCCTCGTCGCCGTGGTGGTGATGGTCATCGGCTTCCTTGCGTTGCTGTGGGAACTTCGGCAGCGTCTGGCGGAGCACGGCCCGTCCCGCGCGGGATTGGCAGTGCTGGTGATCTTGAGCGACGTGCTCTGCCTGCTGGTAGCCGTGGTGGCGGGAACCCTGGTTTTCTTGAAGCTTCCCGGTCTCGATACGGTGACGCGGGTCTCGTACACGGTCTTTGACGTAGCCATCACCGTTTTGCTAACCGCCGCGATTGTGACCGCGCTGCGCGCCGTCTCGCGACAGTTCCATTCCGGCGGCGGCGATGTGTCGGCCGCGTCGCGCGGAATTCAACAAGTCTGACGTGACGACGGTATGCCGGTTCGCCGAGGCCACACCCTCCATGGGTAACAACATGTCTGACGCGTTGAATCGGCGGATGTTTGTCGGCACCTTGGCACCGGCGTGGTGCAATATGAGCATGCAGTCGGCGCATCCTGCCGCCGATACGCCGATACTGGGCGCTGCGACTTCGCCTTGTGTTAATCGTGGCATTTGGCTAAAATGGCAACTACTTCCCAGGCATGCAGTGCGTAACAGGAGAGACAACCACCGTGGACGCCAAGACGCAAGCCAGATATGACGCGCGGGCCAAAATCGTCAAGGCCATGGCCCATCCGACGCGGCTGTTCATCGTGGATGAGTTGTCCCGTCGCGGAGAACGGTGCGTTTGCGACTTGACCGAGATGATTGGTGCCGATATTTCGACTGTCTCCAAACACCTGAGCCTCTTGAAATCCGCGGGGATCGTCGAGGATGAAAAACGGGGCAATCAGGTCTTCTACCGCTTGGGGATTCCCTGTGTATCGCAGTTCTTCGAATGCATCGAATCCGTGCTGCGGGGAAATGTCGGCCAATGCCGACGCGCTTTGACGTGACCGACCCAGTAACCTCCAGATAAGATCGGTCACGTGTGCTCACACGTCTTGGCCACTTTGCCAATTACCGATACAATTTCACCATTCTTGGGCCGATACGTCAGCGATTGGGAGAAATCGATATGACAGCGAGTGTTGCCAAGCGACTGTCCTTTCTGGACCGGTACCTGACCCTGTGGATCTTCCTGGCGATGGCGATCGGCGTGGGAGCTGGTTACCTGATTCCGGGCGTTGAGGGTTTCATCAACCTGTTCCAGGTGGGAACGACGAATATCCCCATTGCCGTCGGCTTGATCCTGATGATGTATCCGCCGTTGGCCAAGGTGAAGTACGAGGAATTGGGCGATGTGTTCCGCAACTGGAAGGTGCTGGGATTGTCGTTGATACAGAACTGGGTCGTGGGGCCGATCCTGATGTTCTTCCTGGCCATTTTGTTCCTGAGCGGCTATCCGGAGTACATGGTCGGCCTGATCATGATCGGGCTCGCCCGTTGCATTGCGATGGTGATCGTCTGGAACGAGTTGGCCAAGGGTGACACCGAATATTGCGCTGGTTTGGTGGCTTTTAACAGCGTCTTTCAGGTGTTGTTTTACAGCTTGTACGCCTGGATCTTCATCACGGTGCTGCCGCCACTGTTCGGATTGAGTGGAAGCGTGGTCGAGGTGAGCATGGGGCAGATCGCCGAAAGCGTCTTCATCTACCTCGGTATTCCGTTCATCGCCGGCATGTTGTCACGATTGATCCTCGTACAGGTGAAGGGAAAGGCCTGGTACGACGGCGTGTTCATTCCCAAGATCAGTCCGATTACCCTGATCGCCCTGCTCTTCACGATCCTGGTGATGTTCAGCCTCAAGGGCGAACTGATCGTCACGATTCCCCTGGACGTACTGCGGATCGCCGTACCGCTATTAATCTACTTCGTGTTGATGTTCCTGGTGAGCTTCTACATGGGCAAGAAGGCGGGAGCCGACTACTCCAAGACAACGACCCTTTCGTTCACCGCCGCCAGCAACAACTTCGAGCTGGCGATTGCCGTGGCGGTGGCTGTGTTTGGAATCAAGTCGAAAGTTGCCTTCGCGGCGGTCATTGGGCCGCTGGTCGAGGTCCCCGTGCTGATTGGACTGGTCAATGTCGCCTTGTACTTCCAGCGGCGGTACTTCGGCGCCGAGGTGACCGCCGCGGCCGGAATCGAGGCGGCAGCAGTCGGCGAGATGTGCCCGCGCAGCCAGGCGACTGCCGAGGGTGCCAGCCAGGAGTAAACAGCGACTTCGGTCCCAGCCGGTGTCGGATGGCGGTGCCGGGGATCCCAGGTCGGGGGATGGCACCAGGTGGACCTGGCGGACAACTCGCTATTTGGCTAAACAGCCAACCCCTGGAAGCCGATAAGAGTTGTGCGGGGACCAGCCTCCACGCCAGGGAATTTCCCATCGGGAACTGTGGTCGCCTTTCGCGACCGGGTATGTGGACTTGCAGTAGACAGCCGAGGTACCCTTGACGCTTATTGGCTATTTGGTATAATCGCCAAACATCTAGGGAGGAGACACAGCGATGCAGCCAGAAACCCAAGTGCGCTATGCGGCCCGGGCCAGGGTGGTGAAGGCGATCGCTCATCCGACACGGCTGTTTGTGGTCGACGAGTTGTCGCGCCATGGGCCACGATGCGTCTGCGAATTGACCGCCATGATCGGTGCTGATATGTCGACCGTTTCGCGGCACCTGACGATTCTCAAGGATGCCGGTATTGTGCAGGACGAAAAGCACGGCGCGCAAGTCTTTTACCGTCTCAGCATGGGGTGCGTGATGGGCTTCCTCGAGAGCGTCGATACTTTGATTCGCGCGATGGTGGCAGAGCAACAAAAGTTGTACGGCAAATAGAAGGCGTTCCTTCTTTTTCCCTCCCTTCCTTGCAGTTTTCGCCAATTGGCGATATAACAAATAACCCTGCTGGCGATTAGGACGCAGCCATGAAAAAAGAGCTCGGAATCTTCGCGGCCTTGGTCACCGTTTTCCTCTTGGCGTACTTTCTGAATTTCGCAGACAGCCGCATCCAGAATGCTATCATGGAGAGCTTCTTCATGCTGCAGTGGTACGCCCAGTACCACACGCTGGCGTGCGTTGTACCGGCCATGTTCATTGCCGGCGCGATTGCCGTCTTTTTCTCCAAGGAAGCTGTGCTGCGCCATCTGGGACCCAAGGCCAATAAGATCGAGGCGTACGGCGTGGCCTCGATGTCCGGCACGGTGCTGGCCGTCTGCTCCTGCAGTGTGCTACCGATGTTCGCCGGCATCTATCGCGTAGGAGCGGGCCTCGGTCCCGCTTCCGCCTTCCTCTACTCGGGTCCAGCCATCAATGTGATGGCGATTTTCCTCACGGCGCGCGTGCTGGGATTCGACCTGGGCATCGCGCGGGTGATCGGCTCGATCGTATTCGCGGTCATCATCGGCCTGATCATGGCGGCGGTCTTTCGCAAAGGCGACCAGGAGCGCACAGCGGCCGTGATGGCCCTGCCCGACCCGCCGCCCGCCAAACGCAAGCTGTGGCAAACGGCGCTGTTTTTCGTCTGCATGATCGCCTTCCTCGTCTTCAGTGATTGGGCCAACCCCAGCCAGGCGGTCATTGAGAAAACCGATGGCACGATCATGCGAGGTTCCGTCCTGCAGAAAACGGATGAAGTGTATCGAGTACAGTTAGGCGAGCCGTTGGGCGAGTTAAAAAAGGGCGTGAAGCTGACGTTCCCAACCAGCGAGATCGCGTCCGAGCGGGACGAGACGCCGGAGAGTTACCGTTGGGCGGCCTGGGTGTTTCACCATCGCTGGTATTTCGCGGGTGCCTGCTTCCTGGCGGTGTTGGTCATGGTCTGGCGGTGGTTTGATCGCGAGGAACTTGGCGAGTGGATGCAGCAGACCTGGAGTTTTTCCAAGACGATCATCCCGCTTTTGTTTGGCGGCGTGCTCATCACCGGATTCGTCGGGGCGTTGATTCCCGAGCCGATGGTGGCGGGCTGGGTAGGGGGCGATAGTTTCGCGCGAATTTGATTGCTTCGATGATTGGCGGGATGTGGTATTTCGCCACGTTGACCGAAATCCCCATTCTCGAGGCCTTGTTGGGACTGGGGATGGGCCGCGGGCCGGCGCTGGCCTTGCTCTTGGCCGGTCCGGCGTTGTCGCTCCCCAGTATCGCCGTCATCTACAGCGTCATCGGCTTCAAGAAGACGGCGATGTTTGTCTTCCTGACGGTGATCATGAGCACATTGGTAGGCATGGTGTTCGGTTGGTATTTTGTGTAATCGAAGTGAATCAGGTGTTTGGTGTTTCGTTGCATGGTGGGAGGTGTACGATGACGCTTGTCCAAATCCTCGGAACGGGCTGCGCAAAGTGCGAAAAGCTGAAGAAGAACGTCGAACAGGCCATCCAGGAGCTCGGCGTGGAGGCCCAGGTGGAGAAGGTGACCGACATCATGAAGATCACCAGCTTTGGCGTGATGATGACCCCGGCGTTGGCCGTGGATGGTCAGGTCAAGGTCGTGGGCAAGGTCGCCACGCCCGAAGAAATCAAGGCCTTTCTCAAGTGACCGACGGTCGGGGTCGTTCACGGCAAGGGGATCATCATGAACCACAAATCGATCGGTTTCATTGGGGGTGGGCGGATCACTCGCGTGTTCTTGGGTGGATGGACCCGGGCGCGCAAGGTACCGGCAACGGTCGTCGTCAGTGACACGGATGCGGGCGTGCTCGCACAGCTTAAGCAGCGTTACGAACAGGTCGAAACCGTGCTGGGGGGCAATGCGGCAGCCGCCAGCCAAGACGTTGTGTTTATCGCCCTGCATCCGCCGATGATCGCCGATGCGCTGGCGCTGGTGACGTCGTCGCTCAAAACTCAGGCGGTGGTCATCTCCTTAGCACCCAAGCTGACGATGGCCAAGCTTACCGGCCTGCTCGGTGGATTCCAGCGATTGGCACGCGTGATTCCCAACGCGCCGTCGATCGTCGGGGCCGGTTTCAATCCAATTGCCTTTTCCTCCACTTTGGCCGAGGCCGATCGGGACATGATCCGGGGCTTGTTTCGCCCCCTGGGCAATTGCTGTGAGACGGTCGAGGAGAAGCTGGAATCGTACGCGGTGCTCACGGGTATGGGCCCCACGTACTTCTGGCCGTTGCTATATGAGTTGATCGCCTTGGGAGAGTCGTTTGGACTGAGCCGGTCGGAGGCCGAGTGCGGCGTAAAGCACATGTTGGCCGGCACCGTCGACACCATGCTGGACGCGGGACTCGGTGCCGGCGAGGTGCAGGATCTCGTTCCCGTGAAACCTCTGGCGGACGTGGAGCAGGTGGTACTCGATGCGTATCGAACGAAACTCAAGGCGGTCTTTGAGAAGATCAAGCCTTGAAAGAATCTGTTGGCTGGCGAGACAAGATGAGACGTGGCTGTCGGTGGTGTGCGCAATGGCGGACAGGAACTGACCATTCAGTGTGTACAGTCCGCGCTCTTGTGCCAGGAAATGGTCGTGGTCGGAGATGGTCTGCCCACCTGTCATACCGGAGCGACGGTCTGGAATAACGGCCAGGACGAAATTTCGCAAGATGCGTTTGGCGTGGGAACGGTGCAGCACCTGGGGCGGCGTGTGGCGGAGGCGGCCCTGAGCCGTGTTGCCACCACGAAGTGACCCGGGCAAGCGAGAAATGCATGACGGATGAGACCGGCGCCGATGTGAAGAGCGCGGGGCAGGCCCGGCTGATGATCCAGGTTTTCGGAGGGTAAGGCAATGACCTTGAAGGAAGCAATCACAAATTCTCTGTTGATGTTCGTGGCGGCAACTTGCGTGGTGCTGATCGTGAAGGCTCTACCGCAGGCGCAGCCAACAACGGAAGCCGTGGCAGGTTCGAATAGTAAGTCGAACGATGCAGCGGCCCAGCGCACCAGCAGCGGCGCCCCCACACTTGCCATGCAGGACGGCATCAAGGTGTACTATCTGCACGGCAATATCCGCTGTCCCACCTGTCGCTCCATTGAGTCCAATGCGAAAGAGGCCGTCGAGACGGGCTTTGCGGATCAACTAGCCGCCGGGCGGATCGAATGGGGGGTGGTCAACTACGAGACGCCGGGCAACGAGCACTTTGCCACCGACTATGAAGTGGTGGCGCCCACGGTGGTGCTGGTGAAATATGTGGGCGGGCAGCAAGTCACCTGGAAGGCTCTCCCAGAGGTTTGGGAGCATGTCGGCGACGACGCCGCTCTCGTGGACTTCGTACAGCAAAGTCTGCGGGAATTCACCGGTGGCGAACCACCAACGGCCTCCGTCCTACCGAATCCGATGCGGTCCGCCAGTGGTCCCGAACTCAATGACTTGCCCATACCGGAGTGAACACGATGCAACGTCCTACCATGAATGTCCTTGGTGTCTTCTGCCACGTAATGAGCTGGCTGGTGCTGGCGTTGATGCTGCTGACCGTACCCTGGGGTCTGGTGGGCTGTCAGCAGGCACCGGAACCCGCCAGCGAGAGCGGGACAGTCGCCGCCAACACCGGCACCGTCGCGAATCCTTCCAAGTCGGGTGTGGCCCTGCCGCGTTTGCTCGATCTGGGAGCGGACAAGTGCATCCCCTGCAAAATGATGGCTCCCATTCTGGAAGAGCTCAAGCAGGAATATGCTGGCTCGCTGGAGGTCGTATTCATCGATGTTTGGCAAGACACGAAGGTCGGCGCCAAATATGGAATCCAGTCGATTCCCACGCAGATCTTCTATGATGCCTCGGGCAAGGAAGTCTTCCGGCACGAAGGATTCTTCAGCAAGGAAGACATCTTGGCGAAATGGAAGGAACTGGGCGTTGATCTCCCCCAGCCGTCGTCCCTGCCGTCGTTGGAGAGATAGTGGGATTCTGCTGCCACCCAACATCAAACTGTGCAACCCTCAGGAGCACGTAAGTTCCTGATGTTTCGACCAGCCTACACCATGTCACAATGAGGAGTTTTGCCGTGACATCTCGCACCATTATCGGTCGCCGTCTTCTGTTAGCCGGTTTCGCGTCGCTCATGACCACTTGGTTGACCGGTCCGTCGATCCCCAAGGCAATTGCGGGGGACACGCCGGCGGCCAATCCGGCGCATCAAGTTGTCGCCTGCTATTTTCATCGCACCGTGCGTTGCCCGACCTGCAAGAAGATCGCCGCCTATATCGAAGAGTCGGTGCAGGCCGGCTATGAAGCTCAGCTCAAGGACGGGAGCGTGAAGCTAACCATGGTCGATTTTCAAGACGCCAAGAATCAAAAGCTCGCCAAAGCCTACAAAATCACCGGTCCGACGTTGGTCATCATGGACATTCACGACGGCAAGGTCACCGGTTGGAAGCCCGCACCCAAGGTCTGGAGTCTGGTGGGCAAGAAGAGCGAATTCGTCCGCTACGTACAAGGCGAAGTAAAGAGCTACCTCGACGGCGAGCGGACAGCCGCTCGCTGAGTTACCGTTGTTGTGGATCACTTGGCGCACGGTGTGCGCAGGTTCCAAATCCGAAATACGAAGCACGCTGGTGCGAAACAAATCCAACTGACAGAAATTCACACGGCTGAAACCTGAAATTCGTAGTTTGTCGGCAATGGACAGTGTTTCCGCGCTCCTGGTTTTTGTCCTGGAAACATTCGGATTGTGAATTCGTTTCGTATTTCGAGATTCGGATTTCGTATTTCCGCCGCAGTTCGGTGGCGGCCCAAGGCCGCGTTACGCAATATTGTCCGCGCATAGGAAGGTGCGACCATGACGGAGTACTTCGTCGGATTAGGATCTGCCCTTTGGCTGGGCATTTTGACGTCCATCAGTCCTTGCCCGCTGGCCACGAACATTGCAGCCATCTCGTATATTGGCCGCAAAGTGGGCAATTCTCGGCAAGTGTTCTTGTCAGGTCTGCTGTATACGATCGGACGCACCGTATCGTATCTCGCCTTGGCCTTCGTCCTGGTGGCCAGTGTCCTGTCGGTGCCGCAGATCTCGATGTTCCTCCAGAAATACATGCATCTGGTGCTGGGTCCCATCCTGATCGTCGTCGGCATGTTCTTGCTGGGGCTGATCGAGCTGAACATGGGTGGCGGCGGAATGAGCAAGGGTTTGCAGAAACGAGTGGATGCCATGGGGATCTGGGGCGCGTTGCTGTTGGGCATCGTCTTTGCCCTGACGTTCTGCCCAACTTCGGCGGCACTTTTCTTCGGCAGTCTCATTCCGCTGTCGCTCAAGATAAACTCGAGTGTCAGCCTGCCCGCCGTGTATGGTGTCGGAACCGCGTTGCCAGTGATTGTCTTTGCGGTCATTCTTGCCACGAGCACCAATCGGTGGGGAGAGCCTACAATGCGCTGGCGAAGATTGAATGGTGGCGCGCATGGGAACTGGAGTCATTTTCGTGCTGGTCGGACTCTATTTCGCGCTGAAGCACGTCTTTCGCGTGATTTGAGCGATTGACTTATTTGCGATAAACCCGAAATCGAGACAAATTGAAAGCGTGTCCTTGGAGCCGTAGCTATGGTCCGTACACCCCTGCTGGTCTGCGTGGTTATCGGTGCCCTGAGCGGAACCGTACAGGCCCAAACCTGGGCGGAGAAGATGTTCCCAGTGCGCAGCCACGATTTTGGAACGGTCGCGCGAGGCGCCAAGGCGGAATTTGCTTTTGAGTTGAAAAACCGCTATACGGAAGACGTGCATATCGCGAGTGTGCGGTCGACTTGCGGGTGCACAACGCCTCGGATTGAGCAGGATACGCTCAAGACCTATGAGCAGGGTGCCATCATCGCGCACATCAACAGCGGTAGCTTCCTGGGCCACCAGAGTGCTACGATAACGGTCACGATTGACAAACCGCACTATGCGCAAGTCCAACTCAGCGTGAAAGTCTATGTCTTCAGCGACGTGTTGCTCGAACCAGCCAGCGTCGCGCTGGGGAGTGTTCTCCGAGGGACGCCCGTCGAGCGAGCTGTCAGCATCCGGTACACGGGCCGTAGTGACTGGAAGATTCTCGAAGTCAAGAGTGACAATCCACATCTCACCGCCGCAGTGACCGAAAAGTCGCGTCAAGGGAACCGAGTCGAGTATGAACTGCGGGCCGTGCTGGAAGAGGAAGCGCCGGCCGGCTATGTGAATGAGACTCTCTGGCTCGTCACCAATGATCCGCGGGCCAAGCAGATTCCGGTGTCGGTCGAGGGGCGGATTCTGGACTCCATCACGACCAGTCCTCAATCACTCTTTCTGGGTGTTGTGCGACCCGGTCAAACGGTTACGAAACAGATTATCGTCCGGGGCCAGCAGCCATTCCGCATCACGTCGGTTACCGGTGGCTGTGAGTGCCTCCAGGTCAGTGTTCCCCAGAACCAAGAAGCCAAGTCCATGGTGCTGCTGCCAGTCAAATTCACCGCTGGCGCGACAACCGGAAAGATCCATCAAACGGTGAGCATCGAGACCGATGCCGGGCAGACGGTTCTCAAGGTGCCGATACTCGCCATGGTTGGGGAATAGCCCGCGCCGAAGGAATTCCGCCATCCATGGATATCACGGTTGGATGCACGTGGACTACGATTTTTTCGGAAGCCGAATGTGAAGGCACATTATTGACGAGAATCGCTCGATACGGTCTTCGCTGGCAAGACTCCCGAGAAATCGGAAACGAAGGCGGTCAGTTGTGACATCCCGTATGACAGGAAAGAGTGGCCAAGTATCCGGAGGATGAACATGGATACAGATTGTGAAGGGACGCACGTGAGAAAGCCTGTCCGACAAGCGATCGTACGCCCGGGGACATCGGCGTTGTGCGTTGCTCTCGCGGTGCTGGGCGTCGTGAGCCTGCTGCTTGCCGGCTCGCCGCAAGGTGGTGGACCCGATGGCGAACAACGTGCGGGACAAGTATCCCGCATCTCCAGCGATACAGCCTTTCCAGAAGTCGAGAACCTGTCGCGTGCCTTCCGGGTGGCGGCCAAACGGGTGCTGCCAGCCGTCGTGGTGGTCAAGACGTCAAGCGACCCGCAGGCGACGGACGGCCCAGGTTGGAGAACACAACAACGCGCGGACATGCATTTTCGTGACGAGGAAGAAGTCGAGGAGTACTATTTTGAGGAGGAAGTGGCATATCAACCAGGCCTGGCATCCGGAGTCCTCATCGATCCCTCTGGCACAGTACTGACCAACCAGCATGTGATTGAGGATGCCGACCGGGTGACCGTTCTCTTGCCGGACGGTCGCGAGTTTGCCGTGAAGCAGATCCGCCCCGTTCCCGGCATCGACTTGGCGGTATTGCAGTTGGACAGCAAGGAACGGCTTCCCGCCGCAACTCTGGGAGACTCGGACGCGCTGGAAATCGGCGATTGGGTGCTGACCGTTGGGTGTCCGCTCGAACTGGAGCAGACTGTCAGCGCGGGAATTGTCAGTGCCAAGGGCCGCACGGTGCCGGACGCTGGGCGAACTCGACTGCTGCAGACGGATGCCGCCATCAATCCCGGAAGTTCCGGCGGGCCGCTGGTCAACCTGCGGGGTGAAGTCGTCGGCATCACTACGGCCATTGCGTCGGAAGACGGAGGTTACCAGGGCATCGGCTTCGCGATTCCGATCAACCTCTTCCAGAGCCACGAAGGACCTGCTTCCACGGGGCGTGCCCAACGGTAGGAGAGCACACACATGCCAAGAGAGCACCCGACAGGTTGGCCCGTCACGATCGCGAGAGCAGAGCCCGCGGGGAGCTCTCGAGGTACCCTGCGATGAACGTGTTTCTGTCTCTTGTGTCGCTGCTGTCGGTCGTTATTTCGGTCGTTGTAAGCCGTTTCATAACACAGCACATAATCAATGCGGTGGGCACGCGAGTCGGCCGCGACCGCCATTTTCTTACCGCACCGGCGGGAAGCGTCATGCTATTCGCTGTAGTTTTCGTGGTTGTGTGGTTCATCGTGAGTCTCATTTTGGCTGTCCCTTGGTTTCTGCGAATACAAGGGTTCCTGCGAATACAAGACGAGTGATCGGTACGGGCCCTAGTGGGAACGAACTCTTGATACGAGGAGATCGAAACGTGAATGCGCGAACATTGGCATGTGTGGTGGGCCTTCTTGGGGTGGCGGTTGCCGCGGCGGCGGACCAAAAGGCGTTACCGAAGGTCGTCGATTTCGGCGACAAGTTCTGTATTCCCTGCAAGCTGATGGCGCCGGCGTTGGAGGAGCTGAAGGCGGAGCAGGCAGGAAAACTGGAGGTTCAGTTTGTCAGCGTGGGCGACAAGGAGAATTTGCCGCTGGTGGAAAAGCACAAGATCACGCTGATCCCCACGCAAATCTTCTTCGACGCCGACGGCAAGGAGGTCTGGCGGCACGAGGGTTACATTTCCAAGCACGGCATCCTGCTCAAATGGAAGGAGCTGGGAGCGGTGTTAATCCCGTTTGGCCCGACCTATAAGCGTCTGGAGACAGCGGCGCAGGGACGAGCGGCCGAAGGACAACATCTGTTTCATGTGCGACGGCGATGTGAACGCGAAGTCGATGGTCACAGTGCCCACAGATAAGGGCAACGTAAATCTCTGCTCCGCACATCATTTCTTCGTCATGCTCTCCTGTCTGCAGAAAGATCTGGAGGCGACGGAAAAGGCGGCGACGATCGCCGATGCCGCCACGGGCGAAATGACTCCCGCCATGGCGGCCCACTACCTGTGCGGCATGGACGAAAAGACGGGACGGCCCACGGTGAAGGCCTTTACTGAGCGCGGCGAAGCCGAAAACGCACGCGCGGTCGAAGGCGGCTGCATCGTCGGCTACGGCGTCCTTAAGCAGCAGGATTTGGCCGACCGCTGCGGCTTCTGCGACCGAAGCGTGTATCCCGAGGACGTCGCGCTGGTCAAGATCGAGGGAGTGCATAGCTGGGGCTGCTGCGCGCATTGCGCCATGGGCTGCGGCGCGGACGGGCAAGGACATCGAGGTCCACCAACCTGACGCCCTCACCGGTGAACTGGTAATCGTGAAGACGATGGGCGGCTACCTGGCCTCGGTCGAGCCGCGGACTGCGGTGGCGTGGTTCGGCAAGCGCAAAAACGCGGAAGGCAAGTTCGCATCCGCCGGTTGTTTCCACCAAGGATTTTTCGCGAACGAGGAGAATCTCCGAAAATGGGTGCAGCAGCATCCTTTGGAGACGGGCGAAGCGATCACGATCGAGCAATCCCTGCGCGACAAGATGATGCTGTCGCCAGCGCAGATTCAGAAGGCATGCAAAGTGGGCGAGTGCAGCCCGAAATGAAGCGGGTGAATTCGTAGAACATTACTCAGAATGCGTTGCGTGCCTTTGTGCCGGGTCCCGGTCGGCTTTGAGTTGGGAAAGGAAGTGACCGCGACGCGGCGGATTCCGACAGCCACCGATACGATCTCCAGTGGGGCCGCGTCGTGCCGGTCATCGGCCGCGGGCTCCTCGATCCATTCGGCCACCCAATCGGCTGGGGAAAGCAGACGCGCTGCAAACCGTGCCACTTCCCTCCACGTGGAGGGATCGTTCTGGCCACAGTCGTCGGGCAAGCCAGCGTGTCCGAACGGAACATCGCCGACCTGGTGCATCACGACATGCTGGCGGCCAAGGGCGCGGCCTTGATCGACCTCCTGCTCATCGCGGGAATCGCGGCCGCCGTGGTGCTGGCCGATCGCGTCGGACGCATTCGGCTCCAAGTCGCCGGGTTCATTGGCTGCGGTGCCGGGCTGCTGCTGGCCGCCCTGTCGGTTGGTCACGAAGGCGATCGGCTTGGCATCGTCCTGGTCTTCGCCGGGTTCATGCTCTACAGCTTCATGAACAACCTGGGACCGAACTCGATGACCTACCTGATCGCCGGCGAAGTCTTTCCCACAGCCGTGCGCGGGAAGGGGGCGGGGCTGGCCGCGTCGACGGCCAAGATCGGCGCCGTCGCCAGCGCCTTTTTCTTTCCGATCCTGCTCAAGAACATCGGAACGCGGCCCATCCTGATCGCATTGGTCATCACCTCGCTGCTCGGCGCCCTGCTCACCTGGTGCCTGCGCATCGAAACAGCCGGCGTAAACCTCGAAGAGATTGACGAAGCGGATGCCGGATGTCGCGTTCAGTCGAGCCACGCCGGCATGCAGCACGAGCGCGGCGAGTCGAAAGAGCGGTCGCCGGGACCAATCTTCGGTCGGTGCCCGGAAACTGGCTGTTCTCCCGGGAGCACACTCGTGTAGCTGAAGGCAAAGAGCTCCCGGCAACTGGAACCGGGAGCGATCGTTGTCCTTTACTTCGCCAGTTCGACGTTCCAGTACGCCTCGCTGACGAACTTCGACCAGCTTTCGATCCGCATTTCGTGAGCCGCGTACAGCGGGTTCCACGTCGGCTGGACCGGTTGCTTGTGCAGGCGCATTCCAGCCTGCTGCGGCGTGCGGTCGGCCTTTCGCTTGTTGCACGTCACGCAGGCCAGCACGCAGTTGTCCCACCGCGACTCACCCCCCTGGGCCCGAGGTACGACGTGGTCGATCGTCAGTTCCTCGCTGCCAGGCTGCCGGCCACAGTACTGGCACGCGTAGTGGTCACGCCTGAAAATGTTCCGCCGGCTGAACGAGACGGCCGCCGCGGGCAACCGGTCGTAGTCGGTCAGCGCAATCACTTCCGGCACGCGCAGCCGAACTCGCACGGCCTGGATGAATCGCTCGTCGTCGCGCGGACGCAGCTTCAACCAGTCCTCCCAGGTGTACGTCTGGTAGTCGGCCGGGTCAACGACCCGCGCAGACTCGTTCCACAACAGCACCAGTGCCCGCGCCACCGTGGCGACGTTCACCGGCTGCCAGTTGCGGTTCAAGACCAGCGCCGGCCGTTCCAGCGTCTTTGCTACCATGTTTGATTCCTTTCTACCGTTCCGCAGGGTGACCACTGGGAGTCGCACAACAGCATCACTGCGACCACCGCTGCGCGGCGGTGCCCGCGTCTCAGGTACCAGCCCAACTGGTGGTCCGGGCACGAAAAAACCCGATATCACTTTCACTCGTGACACCGGGTTGGAAATTGATCCCATGAAGACTCGATCGAGTGTCACAATCGCAAACGCAGCGCGGGAGTATTCGTCCACTTGTGGGCGAGATGATCTTTGCCTGTTCGTGCAGATTGCTGGCTCGATCGTAACGTCATTATTGTCGGTGCCCTTTCTCTGTGCACGACCACCTTCGGCCGTGCCTGTCTCACTTAGACGGCAGAGGCTCCTCAAAGGTTCACAGAAAAATCTTCGCTGCTGGTCGGGCTGGAGGTCTTCCGGCGATTGTACTCCACCGTGTGGTTCGGCCCACTCGTCCTGCTCAGCCGACTACCGGTCATCGCTCCCCTGCTAAAATGGGGCTGAGCGAGTCAGTCGCGGTGCGAGTCGCTCGGCGGCGCCGGCTCTTGAGCAACTTTCACGCGTCCCGCATCAACGGTCTCCTGGGCGGCCGAACTCGGCCGGCAAGCGTTGCTCATTCACGTGGACACGCCGAAGCGTGGCAGGATCCACATCTGCAGGGCGATCCACAACAACACCACGCCGAGGGCCATGAAGATTTCCATTTTCGATACTCCGCGCTCTTGCGACATTCTCGTCGATCCTCAGTCCTTCAGCACCACCCACAGCGCGTGAACAACACCAGGCAGCCAGACCAGCAGCGTGAGAATGAGGTTGAGGACGAACTGAAAGCCGATGCCAGCCTTGAGGCCGACCGCCAGCGGTGGCAGAAGAACAGCCATGATCACCAGAAGCAGTGTATTCATACTTGCCATCTCTCAGGATATCAGCCTTGATAGACCGCTGGGGTTCACGCGAGCCATCAAGTCTTGGACGAGACGCAACTCGCGATCATCCCGCACAGAAAATGCTCTCGGTAGTACTACGACAGCCTGCAGCGTGTGACTCCTGGATTACCCAATTACTTTCTTCACGGCTTTCTTTACCTTGTCGGCAGCCTTCTGGACCGCCTGTTTGGCCTTCCCGACTGTCTGATCGGTCTTCCCTTCCTCCCGCAGCTTGTCATTGCCGGTCAGCGCGCCGGCGGCTTCCTTAATTCGGCCCTTCACTACGTCTGTCTTGCCACTCATGATGGTGACTCCTATTCTACTTGAATGAATGTTTGGAATATCGGCTCGGGGGGCGACCTTGAGATCCGGCTGCGGAGCTTCGTAGATCTTCGTGGAAGCCACCCCTGGTTGCGCGGATTCCCTCGCGCATTCTCTAACGAGGATCTGGGAATCTAGTGTCCCGCTTCCCCCCAAAAACGTCCTCGGCGGAACCCACCTCCCAGGAACGACAGTACCGCCAGAACCAGGAAGACAAAGAAGAGGATCTTCGCGACTCCCACAAAGGAGCCGGCAATTCCTCCGAAGCCGAGCACTGCCGCGATCAAGGCGATGATCAGACAAGTGATTGCTAACTGTAACATGGTCCAATCCCCCCAAAATAAGCCGACCCCGTCGGCGACTTGCACGTCCCCAAGAAAAAAAGCCGACGTGGTCAAACACCCGAAGGTCCGCGACCACGTCGGCTTACTCTGCAACGAGCCTCTCGGCACCGCCGAGTTGCTCTTTATCTAGCCATCCGACAACTTGAACGTCACTGCTGGCGAAGCCGCTCTCCAATGAGCTGCCACTCCCCTCAACGTCCTATTGTATGGCGCCGAACGAGAAAGACAATGGCGACGATAAGGCTGCGGGAGGAGAATTCACCGCCTCGGTGACCGATCACTTCACGACAGCCGTGGATGTCTCGACGTATTTCATCACACGAAGTCCATTCAGCAACCGTAGGCGCCGTCATGGAGCTGCGTGGAGACCCGTGCGGATTCGTGCCACAACAGCACCAGCGCCCTGCGCCACCGTGGCGACGTTCACCGGCTGCCAGTTGCGGTTCACAACCGTGAAATCCGGCGGCGCGAAATGGTTGCGCAATTATTTTTGTGCGAGTTACTCAGCAGCCTGCGCCAACACGTCGAGCAAGCTCTCCTCCAGCAACTCGGTGTGCTCGTCCAGTACATCACTGAGCATGCGAGCCTCAAACGATTCGAGGCCTCTGTCGGACTGTTGGAAAATCCCCGTTGCCGCCGGCTCAAGCAACAGATTGTAGTCGGACTTGTCGACAGTACTCGCTGGTAGACTCTTCCAGTGTGGATTACACCCCGGCAGGGTGGAGTACTGCACCGCCGTCTTTCTGGGAAGTGCCAACGGATCCAGGGTGGCTGGCGCCATCTCGATCTGATTCAGCCCTGGCAATCGGCGCGTACCCAACGGCAGCGTCGCGGCCATCAGATCAGATGTGTTGTCGCTATGTTCGTAGCCCAGCACATGACCGATCTCGTGCGCGAGCACGGTGAGCAGGTCCACACGGCCCGCTGAAAGTGCCGAGCGGCCGGTGTACCAGCCCGCCCCGTTCGCGTTGATATCCACCGTGATCGTGTGTTCGAACGCCGCGCCCAGCTGACCGGACGGCAGATCGTCAATTTCCACTTGCAGGTCCGCGGGCACCGCCCAGCGCACTCCGGTCGACCAATGCGAAGCAGCGAGCGTGGTGAGGCGGCGCAGTTCCGGCATGGTGAGGGCGGGCGCGCTGTCCGCTTCGTCGAACGCGGCCAGAAGCGTCGGGCCATCGTCGTCCGTAATCGTCCCTACTGCTTCGCTCCTGGTGAAGGTGGCCCCCCCTGAGGCACTGGAGAGAGTGATTTTGAACTCCTCTGCATTGTCGTCAATGCGGTCACCAATGACAGGAACGTTGATGACACCCGTCGATGCACCGGCTGCAATCGTCAACGTGCCCGCAGTCGTCTTGTAGTCGACGTCCTTGGTTGCCGTGCCCGGCGTTGTCGCATACGAGACGTTCACTGCTTGCGAGGTGTCCCCCGCGCGCGTGACAATGAAGGGCATGTTGACGGTACCCTTGTTGCCCTCCGTCACACTCGCGTCAGCGATGGACAGACTTGGTGGTAGCGGCGGATCGCCAAACGTCCGGTCCAGGTCGCCAGCCGAAGTCAGGCGGGTCACAAACAGGGCCGGTCCGGGGTTGGCCGGGTCTCCGTTCGCTCCGCCGGACAGGACGATCTTCCCATCGCTCTGGATCGCGACCGAGATCCGGCCGTCGCCATCCTGGGCCAGGTAAGGGAAGTCGCCCACCTGTGCGATATATCGGCCATCGCCTTGGCCGAAACTCGTATCGACTGTCCCGTCCAGATTGTAACGAGCCACAAACAGGTCGATCTGCGTCTTGTTCTCGAATTCCGTCAGTCCACCGGCGATAACGAGCTTCCCGTCCTGAATGGCTGCGGAGTCACGCCTGACCCTGCGCATTACTTTCCAGAGACCCAACCTCCCTGCCGTGTCAACATGGCCGGCCGTGAAAAAGAGTGTCCCGGACATATCGGTCAACGACTGTATGTCGAACAGCGAGTCGGCTACGCGGACGGCAGTCTCGGGTATTTCTACGCCGTAGACAGATGTTCCTTCTCCGTTCGTTGTCCAGATCGCCATATTTCCGAGGCTGTCCTCGGTGGCGAAGTAGAGCGAGCACTCCAAGGCTACCAGCGATACAACGTCGCCATCTACGGTGCTATCGACACCCGAAATCTCCGCGGGAGTGCTCGAGCATCCCATCCGCGGAAAGCCAGGCCTTAAACAATCGTTGGCCAGCGCTGCCGCTTTGTGTGAAGTACAGAGCACCGGTGTTCAGGAGTGTCAGGTTCGCAAGATTGCCGGAGCCGGACCACACGTGGTTCGCTCCGTCTTGCGTCACGTCGCTCGTCC
Organism: uncultured Planctomycetota bacterium; assembly: GCA_963802295.1. Taxonomy (GTDB): domain Bacteria; phylum Planctomycetota; class Planctomycetia; order Pirellulales; family Pirellulaceae; genus JAJRVM01. The sequence goes on from CAWDIM010000021.1 coordinate 582,243, forward strand.
ACAGCTCGGAACCGCCGTCGGTGAAGTACAGCCTGCCGTTCGCATTTGTGAGCGATGCGAGACTGGTGAATTCGGTAGACGCGGCTACCCGCGTCGTTCCGGTTGCCGTTCCGTCGTACTTCCACAATTCGGACGGGCCGTTGGTGAAGTACAGTGTGCCGTTCACGTTTGTCAGTGAGTCGAGTTTGGAGAAACTACCTTCAATCAGCACGGTCTCCGTGTCCGGCTGGCCTTGGGCATTCACGATCGGACGATGCGTCCACAACTCCTTGTCGTTGGCCACGAAATACAGGGCTCCGTTCATCATCGTCAACGAGGCCAGGCTGGAAAACGTCGACCCAATGGGGGGTGTGATTTCCACCGTGCCTGCACTCGTCCCATCGCTCGTCCACAAGCGACTTGCCGTGCCGTTCTGATCCGTGAAGAAGAACGCACTGTTTTCAGTGGTCAGATTCGCAAGGTTGAAGAACGTTACTCCGTCCACTATCTGTTGGGAAGTTCCGCTGGCGGTGCCATCGGTCCTCCACAATTCGGTGCCGCCATCTTGTGTGAAGTAGATTCCCACATTGCCGTTGACAAACCGCCCGTAGGAAGTGAGTTCGTCTGCAGAAGCGTCCACCGTGGTGATCAGGGTCGTCTTGGTGACGTCGCGCGTGACCGTCTTGCTGATCTCGTGTCCGTAGCTGTCGTAGCGGCCAATGACGGGAAAGCCAAAGCTTCCGCCCCAACCGCAGCCCGACGGCAATGATCTCGTTACTGGACGTGATTTCGAGATCTCGCAGATAGTCGCTGAAACCAAAGTCCGTCACGATGGTCCCATTCACTCCGAAGCTCGTGTCCAGGCTGCCATCGGAGAGCCTGTAACGGGCCAAGATGAAGTCGTCCGTGTAGACACCCGCCACCAGGCCTCCCGTCACAACGTATTGCACACCCTCGACAGTCTGCAGGGCCATACACGTCCTGCCCGGGACCTCGACGATCCCGTCCCCGCCGAAACTTCGGTCAACGGCCCCGGAGCCGGTATACCTGTAGAGTCCGCCGCTACCGAGCGCCAGGATCTTGCCGTTGTCCTCCTGGACGAGCACATCTTTGAAATAGCCGCTGTCCGCCTTGACGATGCCCTTGGTGCCAAACGAATTGTCCAGCGATCCGTTCGCGTTATCGCGCAGCAAGGCGGGAGTGAGATAATGGGCTCGCCCGGCCACGAGGATCTTGTTGACGTTGCCGTAGGTGTACGGCACTGCATCCATGGCCCAGTCGTAGGAACCTCCTCGGCTGAGGTCGGTGGTGACGCTGCCATCGCCGCCGAACGAATAGTCCAACGTGCCGTTGGATGTGAAACGAAACGTGGCCACGTCCCCATTCATGTTACCGGCCGCGACGATGTTGCCAATCGGGTCAATGAAGCTCGCGCGAGGCCAGCTCTGGACACTAGGTCCGAGCTCCTGCACGAAGACGCCGCCGGAGAGCACGACGCGCGCTTCGAGTGCTTCCAGCCACGGTTGCCGGAACGCTGCCCTCTTGCCGCGCGCCTTTTTCTTGGAAGTTGTGGACTGCCGGAACTTGGCTACTAAGTTCTTTCTCAACGATGACATCGTTTGTTCTCCGTTTGGTGCGTGGGTCCACAAGGGAATTGAGTCTTCGTCATCCCCGAGCGTGCAGACTAACCGCTCGAGGACATATCAGGCCGGTTGCATAAGCTGCGTGATCGACGTCCATGACTCAGGGCCACGCGGGGCAGTGCTCGTACTGCTGCCAGGCGATTTCACCGCTGAGAAGCGTTTTTCGCGATTTATCCGAAACATTCACTTGGAAGACCTGACCACGGGGATCATGTTCAGAGTCGTTCTCCACCCACCAGCCAAACCCAAACGTTGTCCATCCGCTAATCGTCCCGTTGCCGCGCACATCGGTCTTCATTACGCCGAGTCGCGTGTTGTAGTTTGTGCGTGGTTTCAGGCCACTGCATGTGATGGTCAGATAGCCGGTGTACTCTTCCACCCAGACAGGTTCATCGTAGTTGAAGTAGGACCAGCCATCGAAGGTGACGCTCGACAAGTGGGCGGTGCCGGCTGCGTTGATGCCTTCGGCCACTGGGAAGAGTGTGAGTGTCATGCCGTCGTACGGTATTGGTATTTGTTGCGCCAGCACGGAACTGTGTCCCGCGAGCGTCATGCCTAGAAACAACAGTGCTGCCCGTGTGTATCGCTTCATGAGACCCATTACAGAGTTCCTTATTCGATGTGTCGTCCGCGACAAAATGACACGGGCCATTATCTCGAGCGCACAGACCAACCACCCGAGAGATGCCGGACCGCTGAGGACGTTGCTTGAACGCTTGGACAGCACCTGCCACTGTTGTTTTCGTGGTTACTTTTTGGCCTCCTCAGGCGGTTTCTGTGTCGCGGAATATTTGTCCGTAGTCCCGAGCAACTCGTTGGCCTCGCACCGCAACGGGAGGAAAGATATTGAATGGGGGGGCGCATCCGCCAGGTGATACCAGTGGAGAGCATCTTCCTTGTTCCCAGCCTTCCACTGAATCAGGGCCATAGCAATGTAGTCCGTGCTGGCAAAATGACACCCGATGGCCATCGCCTTGTTGAGCGATTCGTGTGCGGCTTGGTAGTCGCCAGCCCGATACTGAGCCACTCCCAGGGTGTTCCAGTGCGCGTTGGCATTGGGATTGAGCACGACGGCCTTTTTGGCGAGTTCCACGGCCCGCTCCGCATTCCACAGGCTGCGGTCGCCAGCGGTGCACAGCTGCCAGGCCAGACCGTTGCAGGCCCGGGCGTCGTCCGGTTGGATGGCCAGCACCTTCTCCTGATCGGCAATCGCGTCGGCCCATCGTTCCTGCCAACGTGAGAGCCTGGCCCGATCGAGCAACGCTTCCACGTTTCCGGTTCCTGCTGGATGGTTCTATTCAGATCCTCCCTGGCCAACTCCGGATCCACGACACGGAAGAAGTTGTTGCGATTGAAATAGGCTTCTGGCGATGGTGGATTCGAGCGGTACACCTTGTCGGCCAACTCCAGCACGCCCTGGCGGAAATGTTTATCGGGGCAGTCTGCCACCATTTCCGGCGGAATCCAATTGACATTGCTCCAATCACTCGGGATCGCGCCCACCGCCTTGGTAAGGTCCGCCAACGCGTGGTCGTAGTGCTGCAAGTGAAAGTGCACGAGGGCACGCCGCTTGTAATACCGGGGCCGGTCCGACACCAACTCCATCACGTGATCCCAGTCGGACAGCGATTCGCGATACATCTTGAGCACCGCATAGGCCTCGGCGGGCGGGTACAGTACTTGTCGAAATTTCGCGGGGCCGCTGCTTCGCTGGCAGTCCCACCGACGAGCGTGATGCACTTCGTCGCTTCCGCGATCGCGTTCTCGTATTCCCCGAACTCGAGATAACGGTTGGCCAACAGCTCATGGATGTCCGCTCCTGGATCCTGGGTACTGCCTGCATCACTTCGGCGCAGAATGCGGCCGCGTCCTTGAGCAAATGCCGACGAATAGCTTCGATGTCGGGATTCTTCGCCTTTAGCTCCTCGTCGCTGACGCGGGCGAGCATCTGGCGGATGGCGTCCCGCGGTTCAGCTCGTAGTTCTTGCGCGCCTCGTCAGCGTTCTTCTGCGCGGTCGTATGCTCCGCCTTTTCCCGCTCGTAGGCCCGAAGCACCAAGAGGGCACTGGTCACCGATATGGCCAGGGCGGCCAGACAGGAGACCCATTCCTGTCCTCACGAGCGACCGATGACGCCGCATCCATTTCGCCACGGATTCCGCGACGGATGGTCGTCGTGCCTGGATCGGTTCGTTGGCCAAAAACCGCTGCAGGTCGTCGGCCATCTGCTGGGCCGTGAGGTACCGTCGCGCCCGGTCCTTGGCGATGGCCTTCAGCACGATGGTCTCCAGGTCGCGCGGGATGGCACCGTTGGTTTCCGGGGGGCGGGCGGGTCTTCTTCGGTGACGTGGTGCAGGATGACCTCGCGGTTTTCGCCATCAAAGGCCGGCCGAGAGGTGAGAAGCTCATAGAGTGTGATGCCGAGGGAGTAAATATGGTCGCCCGTCCACCACCTCCCGGTTCCCGCGTACTTGCTCGGGACTCATGTAACGCAATGTGCCCAGCAAATCGCCCGTGTGGGTCAGAACCGGGTCGTGCTGGGTCACGGCCAACCCGAAGTCGGTGATCAACAGGTTGCCACGGACGTCCACCAATAAGTTGGAGGGCTTGATGTCACGATGAATGATGCCCATCTGGTGGGCGTGGTCCAACGCCTCGGCTGCCTGGATGCCGAGTTTCGCGGCTGTGTGGAAGAATTCCGAGGTGTGGCCGGTCGACTCCGTCGCAACCGGCGCAGGGATTATTCGGGTGGTTTCCGCTGTCGCTGGCGAGGGATCGCCATCGCGATTCGCGGGACCGCCTTCGACGGGCCCGACGGTCTCGCCGGACGAGGCGGATCGAGCGGCTGATGCGGCCAAGCCGCGCGGCTCGAGTGCACCGGACAGGTCTGCAATCAACTGGGCCAGTGTCTTGCCGTCGATGAACTCCATGGCGTAGTAGTGAACGCCTCGCTCGCACCCCACCGAATGTACGCTGACAATGTGCGGATGTCGCAGCGAAGCGGCCGCCCGCGCCTCGTTCTGGAAGCGTTGCAGGTGCCGGGGATCGAGGATGGACGCGAAGGGCAGGACCTTGAGTGCCATGTGCCGCCCGAGGGAGATTTGCTCCACCTCGTATAGGGTGCCCATCCCGCCCCGGCCCACTTCGCGGATAATGCGAAAGTCACCCAAGACCTTCGTTTCCGGAGACGCCAGCGAAGGTCTGCGGGAGATTATCCTCACCACTTGGCTCCGCCCTTAAGACGACAGGAGCCGGTGACTCCAAGGTTGCCGAGACGCGTGTGCTCACGCAGCAAGGCCTCGACGCTATCACGCAATGCTCCCCCGCAACCACACGCTTCGTCTAAATACGCTGCGCGCACGGCGTTCGACGTCCTTTCCAAGGCAGCGATGAAGATGTCCCGTTCGTGCATGTCCGGCATCTCCAACAACGAACAGCAAGTGACGCTACTTAGAAGTGCGAGAAAAACCACACGAGTCTGCAGAAAATGCGCGGATTTTCTGCAGAGAAGCCCCACCGGAATCCCCCGACGCTAACTTGCCGCCAACTGCCGGGCCAGCCAAGTCCGAGCGTAAGTCCATATTTGGTAAGCGGTTCGCTCGGACATGCCGAGGGCTTCGGCGGCTTCCCTCATGGTCAGGCCGGTGAAATAACGCAGCTTGACGAGGTCGGCGGCGAAGGGGTCGATGGCAGCCAACTGGTCAAGTACGTCGTGAATGGCGAGTATCTCTTGCGTGGGATCGGACTGGGACACCTGCGAAGCGTCGAGCTGCTGATGGACAATCGCAGCTCCACGCTTCACCGTTGCTCGACGTCGCCCCGTTCCACCAAGATTCGACGGCATGGCTTCCGCCGCGGCACAGAAAAAGTGGATGCGATTGTTCCACACTGCGGGATGACTGTGGTCGACAAGTCGCAGATAAGCCTCATGGACGAGTGCCGTCGCCTGAAGTGTCTGATTCGGAGACTCCTCAGCCATCTTCGCGGCCGCCAACCGTCGCAACTCTTCGTATACCAAAGGGAGCAGTTGCTCGGCGGCATTACCGTGTCCTGTCTGGATGTGCTGGAGAATCTGTGTGACATCACCCATGACCGTTGCCTATCGCGAGGATTCGCCCGTCGGCGATTTTACCACGCCGTACGCCTAACAGCGCACCCCTGCCGCCCAATTATTGGGGGGTGAGTCCCCGCCTTGGTCCGCCGGCACAACCGACACTGGTGACTCCCACAACGGGTGATTCCTTGGGCTCTGCTTCACGAGCCTGCCTCGGACAAAACTGAGCCAGCTCACAAGGTCCGCGCATTGCCTCAAGATGCAGAAGAGCAGGTCCATCGCGTGCGCACCCAAGAGCATATCCACAACCGCATCGCCCTGGACATGCTTCGTGATTCGCAGAAAGAAGGTCGCACCAACACCCTGACAACGCTTCATGATGTAAGGGCCAAGGCCGGGTAAATCCCCGCGACGGTGCTAGAGACTCGATACACCTCAGATTGCAGAGACGAAGGCCGATCCGCAGGGAAACGGCTGCACGCCCAGGAGCGCCCGACAACCACGAGTCCGCGCTCCCCGGTTCACAGACTCCCATCAGCGCGGCAGTCATATCCCCGTCTTGTCACGGCACCGACTTCCATCCTTCCCAGCGAACAACCCGCGATCCGTCGCTCGGGACTGAGGGTGCGTGTCCGGTCGGGCCACCCTCCCAGCCGGCGGCGATGTTGGCGACAACGTCTGCGGCCATCGCCCCCCGCGCCCCGCCGCGGAGTATTCCCCAGGAAATCACGTCGGAAAATCGGCTATTCCACACGTGTCGAATTCCTTCGCAGTCAAAGATGGCGATCGGCGTCGTTACAGTGGCGTGCCGTCGCATTGGATCGTGCATGGTGTGTGGATCTGTCCCTCCGCGAGCGCTGGGAAATGTGACTTGGCAGCGCTCCCACCAGAGTCAGGCGGCCTGATGCCTGTCTATTTGTTCGCTCTGTGCCAGATGACGATGTCTTCCGCCTTCTGTTTGCCACCAACAATGGGCGTGTTTTTCCAGGTGTGAGTCTTGCCGCCGTCAGAAATCTCAATGGTGGAAATCACTTCCGTTTTCGCACGTCAGCTTGGCTTCCATGTGTGGATTCAACCCATTTTTCCCCTTGCTTATGGATTATCGATGGGCTGAACATGCCGCCGGATGTTACCCAGAGTCCCTTGATCTTCTTGTCGCCAGCGTCATAGGCGACGATCCAGGTGCCGGTTCCCTTGCCACCGTACACCGAGCAGATCATTGCGTTGCCGTCATGCTCAACTCTGCAGTCAGCATATGAGGTGAATTTGTCACCTTGGTTGCCAAACCCAGGCTCATCGCCGACCAAGGTACGTTCGCTTATCCATCGACCCACCCACGCCTCGCAGAAATCGTCAAAATCTTGGCGAGCAGATTCCTGGGCAACCAACGGCATTGACAAAGTGAATACACACAACGCCGCAATAACGAACGAAATCTTCATGCCGTGCTCCTTGATGTCAGAATTGGTAGTTGGAGGTCATTCGAAACGGAAGTTGCGTGAGTGCATCTATTCACTCACACGGCGCCGCACATCGTCGAGCTTCTCGTTCGGCTTGCCATCGACGTTACCGCTGCCCGTGGTTTCTACCTTCCTGCCGTCTTCCGAGTACGTATAAATCGTAACTCCCTCACTCTTCTTTCCGTCTGGCAGGCTTCCTTCGTCATCTTGCATCCATTTGCCGTCCAGCTTGTATATGATTCCCGACCCGGTAGATCCGCCGGACACCACCGACATTGATTTGATTTGCTTCGCAACGGCGTCATAGGCGAATAGGACGGTGCCAGAACCCGGCGCCGCCAACGAACTTCCACAGCATGCCTTTTCCATCTTCGATGGTAGTCGCTTCAAGATATGCGGTGACTTTTTCGCCCCGCTTTCCTAGGCCTGGCCAGTCGGCAATGAACGTCACCTCGCCAACCCAGCGTCCCTGCCAGGCGTCGCACCATTCTTTGAACTCTTCCTTGGTTGTCGTCTTCTGTTGGTCCGCAATAGCAGACGAACAAAGGCATATAGCCAAGGCGACTGCAGTACACGCAACGGACATCTTCATGGTTCTACAACTCCTCTTCAGGCGAAAACGAAAAGGAACATTGACGTCGAAAACAATGATGAGGTATTCACGACACAGATGCAAGTAACGTAATTAGAATCGCACGAGTCAGTCAGCCCTTCGCAATGGCGACGCCCTGTCGTGAAGATTCTGGTGTGGCGCTGACAACGTTACAGGCGGTAGAGGATGACGAAATCAAACGAGTGAGCGTTTATGGGCGCTCGCAGATCCCTCGCGTGGCAACAGGTAAGACGGTCATCTCATTGCGGGCGATCGGCCGATTGCACCCGAAGACAGTCCAGGTAACACGCACCGTGTCACGATCATCTCACCCCAACATTGAATCCATCCACTGCGCCGCTCCAGGATGGTCTGTTGACCAACTCCAGGGCGCACAGTACGGCGTGCTGCGAATGCTGACAATGTCCGGAGGTGACGCCGCGTCCTCGTGCGTAAAGTGCGAAACGTTTTGGTCCAGGAAGCCTTTCTGCAACGGACGGAGGGTTCCGGAATTGTCTGACCTGCCCGATGGCGAGTGTCGCTCCGCTAGACCGCGGTCGACTCATGGAGGGGACTCCGGGCCGGTCAAATTCCAGGAGAATAACGATGGCGATGCCTTGTGTCAGGAAAAACGGATCGTCTCTGCATCCTCGGGGCAACTCCTCAATGGACAGAACACAGTTCCGACCAACGTTGGTCAACAAGCCTTGGTTGTGGCGGTCCATGAGCATCTGCAGGCCCGCTGGAATCACGGACATTGATCTCGATGTCCGACGTCGGACACTTGCGTATGTTGCTGCCAATTATCGTGCGAGTTGATTCACCACAATATGGCAGTCGATACAGCTTCTCTCCAAACGAAGAACGGCCTCTTTGGCCGAGTTCACGTCCCCCTTGCCGGCTGCAGCTATTAAGTCATCCACGGACTGTTGGAACTTCTCGCCGTTCTCTTCGTACGCCGTGGCCGAGAGGTACCATTGGATCGCTTTACCATAGGCTGAAAGCTGCTTCGCAGTCGTTTCCACGCACCGCAAGTCGCCTCGAATCATTCCATCCGAGATGGCCTGCATCGCCGTCGTTTTGCGATCATAATAATTCTTCTCCGGGGACCGTTTCGGGACGGGTTGCGGTCGATTTCTGCGGCGGTCTGCCATAACCACAACACCGACCAGGCAGTCGCCACGATGGCCAGCAATGCGCAGAGCGCCGGCGATCACTCGGACAGGACCTCGGAAGATCATCGATTTGGCCCCCCTTAGTTCTCTGCAGGCCCCGCCCCGGACTTGGTTGCTTAAATGATCCGATGATGGAATTCCATCCGACGTACGGGAATGTCCAGGGGCACAGAAACGCCCAGGCGGACCTTTTTCCCCAGTAATCCCTCGTACGGAAATCGTAATGTCTCCATTATTCACCACGATTTCCTTCAAGGCCTTGCGACTGACAACAAGCATATTTAGTTGCCTCCGTTCAAACAAGGTACACTGTCAACGGCTCCGCCGCTCGGGCAAGCCTCCCACCACACCGTCCACCGAGGGTGTCCGAGCGGCCGCAAGAGGCCAGAGGCTGTTACGCGCTCCCGTGACAGAACTCCCGTCGCGGGAATCTTGTGCCGCAATAGATTCCCGGACCCCCTCATCCGACAGACTATTCTTCAGACTATTCTTCGCTCTTCTTCTGGTCACAATACTTCAGGATCAGGTGCGACAACTAGCGTGTTCAATTTCCATCGCTGATTGCCGTTCTCGGCCACTCGTCGGGGCCGGCCATGGACACACCTGGCCGCCGCCTTGTGTGATGTCGTCGCTCCAGGGCGAGGGCCACGCCCCTCGCGAGCCGTTCGGCGGCCAAGGCGACCGCCACCTCCAAGTCATTGGCACGGGACTCACTCAAGATGCTCTGTAAACCGCGTAGCTTGACCTCCATGCGGCAGCGTTTGTCCACGCCGCCGCGTGGGCCGTTGACGTCCCCAACCCGCGTAGTGACACGCTCAACTTCCGGTGTGAAACGCCCCAAGGCAAACTCCAAACGCCGTGTCACGTAATCACGTACATCTTCACTCACGTGCATGTTTTCGCCTACAACGTGCAGTTTCATTGTCGGCTCCTCGATAATGGGTCGTGTGTTGTCTCCGCAAACCACTGATATTCATATGCACGGGCCATTACATATTCAAATAGACTTGTCTGCATAACACATAGATAATTTCTATGCATGAGACCCTCGATGGATTGGCTGAACTATCACCACCTGCGTTTTTTCTCGATCGTCGCACGGGAGGGCCGCATTGCTGGCGCTTGCGAGCGGCTTCGCTTGGCTCAGCCCACCATCAGCAAGCAACTTCACCAACTGGAAC